>NZ_LS999839.1:0-4800000 GCF_900564155.1 Pedobacter schmidteae
TGTTTTTACACCGCTTGTATACTCACAAATCATTCGCTCTTTCACCTTTCGGGGTATTCTTGAATTGTTTAATTCCATTTTTAGTTGTCATTTTAAGCTGTCAACCTTTTCTGGAACGAGACATATCGTACACAAAAACGACAAAAACGACCTTTTACGTCACATACCGACATAAAGCGACAAATTACGACATACACCACTTTTAAGGCATTTACATTTGGTTTCAAGTCAGCCGCAATTAAGCTCATGACGACAAAAGCAACACCAAAATGGGAATCATTAAATGCCAACTCAATACTCAGATTCAACTTTACAGAATGACCTTATTTTAGCTTATAACAAGTCCCTCTTTTTTACCTGTATTGTACCTGTCTCTTACCTGTTTTCTACCTGTCTACAGGTAGAAAACAACATTAAAAGTATTTTGAGCCGTGTTTTTTAAACAGACATTGAAACCAGTACAAGACCGTAAAAACATCTGTCTCTTCATTATTTTTTTAACCATTTAAAACAATAAATCATGGCAAAATTAAAACAAGGAATACTCGGGGCCATATCCGGAACACTGGGCCCTATAGTTGGCGGAATGTGGAAGGGCATCCCATACTTACGCCGACGCCCAAAAAAGGGCAAAACCAAAAAGCCGCGCACGGCAGCCCAGATAGCCAATCAAGAAAAATTCAAATTTGCGAACAACTGGCTTATTCCATTTCAGCCTTTTGTGGCCATCGGCTTCCACAACCAAGCCAATGGTAAAACAGCCATCGCAGCAGCCTTTTCTGCAAATTACCTCCAGGTAATTTCGGGTGTACACCCTAATTTTGTGGTCGATTACCCTAAAGTAACTATCAGTAAAGGAAAACTGCCCCCTTTGGAAAACCCAGTTGTGCAGCTAACTGCTCCTGGTGTAATGAAAATTACCTGGCAGCCCAATTCGACCACCAAAACCTCCTACAATGATCAGCTGATGCTGGTATTGTACAGCCCGGAATTACAAATAGCCGATGGCTTTATCGGATCGGCAAGCCGGGCCGATGCGCAGTACACATTTACGTTTAATCCGCAACTGGTAGGTATGGTACTGGAGGTTTACCTTACGGTGGTATCGCTGGATAGGAAAAGGGTAGCCAATAGCCAGTATATGGGGAGAATTGAACCATGAAAACGCATACTGGCGATCAAGAATTTGGATAAGATGATTTATACTTTGGATATTAAGATCATGGCCGGTTACCGGGTAATTCAACACAGGGGTCATGTTAAGACTTTGTTAAAAATTGATTGTGATAAGAATTATTAGGCTGAAAGCTTAATATACACCCAATGTTAATTATACGTATATTTAATGTAAATATGATGTTAACTAACTATGAACCGTTTGCTCAAAATATTCGGTACACTTTACCTGATTCTGGCCATACAACAATCTTATGGGCAAGGAAGCGGGTATAGTGTTAGTTTTGAGTTTTACAATGATACATTCAATCTCCCCGTAGATTCATCAATTGTCGTGGGAAATGACACGACCTTATCTAAACAGTGTATTATTGCGTATTATGACAAAGTAAATCAGGGTAAATATACTGCGTTGCTGGATACCTTATTGGCTTATAAAAAGAAACACGATTTAAACGACTGGCTGTATTATCAGTTGATCAGAAAAACTGCTCAGGCGATCAGTCCTAAAAAAGACAACTACGAACGGTATACTTTTTATAAATGGTTTCTACTGGGCAAATCGGGCTACGACGCCCGCCTGACGCTTGCCGATAACAGGATCATTTTTTATGTATACAATGACGAGGACATCTCCGACATTCCATTTGTGATGTACGAACATAAAAAATATATGTGCTTAAACCGCCATGATTATGCCTATGCCGATCTGAACAAAATTCCACCTTATGAGATGATCAGCATGCCCGATGCAAAAGCAGCTTTTTCTTATAAGGTTACCAGAATGCCTGATTTCAAACCGGAAGACTATTATGAAAAGCAAATACAGTTTAGTTACCAACACAAGGTTTATCATTTTAATATCAAACTCAATTCTGAAGTTGAAACCATTTTCGCTAATTATCCGGTAGTTGATTTTGAATCCTACTTCAATATCCCGCTAAGCAAAGAAACCTATGGTTCACTAATTCCCCTGCTCAAAAAAAATCTGATTGGGATGAAACAGAAAAAGGGAATAGATTATTTAATGCGCTTTACCAGATATGCGTTTCTATATGAAGACGATGACAAAAACTTTGGTAAAGAGAAGCGCTTGTCTCCCGAGGAAACTTTATTTGCCAAATACAGTGATTGCGATGACAGAGCTGCCTTGTTTTTTTATCTGGTAAAAGAAATATATAATCTGCCAATGATTGCTTTGTTATACCCAACTCATATTACCATGGCAGTACAGTTTGACAAGCCTGTTGGCCAACCGATAGTTTATAATGGAAAAACTTACTCTGTCTGCGAACCAACCCCGCAAAAAGAAGATTTAGGTATAGGGCAGCTCTCTTCCAATTTAAAGAACATACCCTATACCGTTGTATATGCCTATCAGCCTCGTTAATCTATCACAAAGTTTGGATAAAAGTACTGTTTAACCAACAAGGTTTCCACATTTGCCGATCCTTCAATTCGGCTCACTATCTTTATTTCCAATAGCCATTTGGCCTGGTCTGCTCTTTTTTCCGGCGTCAGATTGATTCCTTTTACATATCCATCAACCGGTTTAAAAACCGCAGTTAAACATGTAGGGCATGAAGTAAACAACACTACACGGCCTGCCAGTACATCAGCTTTGTTCAATGAAAATGATGTTCCCTGCATGGGGGCTTTGATGTAAATTCTTGCGGTAACACCAGGATATTCTACATTAGACCAGAATACCCGGTAATTGCCGGTTTTAAATAAGGCAGATACTTCTGGCCGGTCGTTCAGGTCTGCATGTTCTGTAAACAGATACTGACAGGTTCCTTTGTCCGGGCATACGGTTAAATTGGTTTCATCGATTTGAACTTTAGGTTCCTGATTTCTCTTTTTGCAGGATATTGTAAATAGCGTAATTGCAATCAGCAATGATAGTTGAATAACTGTTCTTTTCATAATTCGTTTGTTTTTCAGTTAATACGGGTACGGAACACCATTTGCTACAGCTGCTATATTAAGCTTATGTTAAATTTTAGCTATAACTAAAAGCGCTTCTGGCAATGCCAGAAGCGCTTTTAGAAAGATTAAAGTTATAATATATTATTTTACAGCACCTGGAGTAGTATAAGGCATAACCTGCGGATCGAAATTTGCCCATCCAGCAGTCCAGTCGGTTGTACCGAAAGCACCTTTGTAAGCTACTTTTTCAAAGAAAGCATCAGCA
The DNA here is from genome assembly GCF_900564155.1 of Pedobacter schmidteae. NCBI lineage: Bacteria > Pseudomonadati > Bacteroidota > Sphingobacteriia > Sphingobacteriales > Sphingobacteriaceae > Pedobacter > Pedobacter schmidteae. The sequence continues at coordinate 3,371 of NZ_LS999839.1, forward strand.
ACTTTTGCATTGGTATATAATGCACCGGTTGCAGCAACAGAGCCTGAAGCTAAAGTAAAGTCTGGTCTGCCTACATTCGCTGCAGCAGCGATGTCAGAAGAATATTTGTAAGGCGAAACCAATAATGCACCTGCCCATGTACCTGCCAAAAATGTATTATTTGCTCTTAAACCAGCTTCAATAAGTGCTTTGTTTGTTCCTTTTATATCCTGTCCGGTGATTCCGTAAACAAGGTTATTTTCAAATGACAAGCGGCCAGCAGTATAATTAGCAGTTGTTGCGCCAGGAGTACCTACCGTTGAATCGTCAATATAGATTCCATCAGGGAAACCTGTAAATATTGAATTGAAGGTACTTATTGCAGAATTTCTTCTAATTTGTGCAGCATGTTGAAAGAAACCATTGATTTTTGTATTAGCGGCAGCCAATGGACCAACGATTGTTACGTTAGAGAATATAGCTGATGTTTGCGGGGCGTCACCTGTACCATTAGGATCATTATCTGATTCAAAACCATTAGAACCCGATTGATCAGCAATTAAAGGATAGCGCTGAGCTAAAGCAAATTGTATCTTACCAGAAAAACCATTATCTGTATCAAAGTCATCATCCCAGGTTCCTGAAGCAATAAGGTGTTTTGCATTTACAGTACCACCAAACCATTCAAATGCATCATCTCCGGAACGATAAACCTGCACATAATCAATTGTAGTTCCAGAACCTACTGCACCAAATGTAATACCATTTATTTCATTATCTACAGAAAAAGGTATCCCCGCATATTCAACACGTACATATTTAAGCGTTCCAGAATTATCAGCCGGATCTGAACCTCCAAACTGAATATACTTAGCTTCTTCTCCAGCTACAGTTGGCGTTAAGCCACCCTCAATTTTGTTATTTGCACCTTTATTATGAGGAGCTTTTCCCAGCAGGATCAGACCACCCCAATCACCTTCCCGACGTGCACCTGCAGCAACTCCCGAAGTAAACACAATTGGTTTATCAACAGTACCAACAGCATTAATTTTTGCGCCTCTGGTAATTACCAAAGTTGCCTTAGAAGCTTTATCTCCTTTAATGATTGTTCCAGGCTCTATAGTAAGAGTAGCACCATCTGTCACATACACATATCCTTTTAATTGATAAATTTTATCAGCAGTCCAGGTAGTATTTGTTTTTATGTCACCTGAAACCTGAACTCCACCGGTTGACAGATCAGGTCCAGAATCTTCATCATTGTTATTTTTCGAACAAGATACAGCGAACAAGCTGAACGCTAAACCAAGAAGCATAAAATATTTTTTCATGTTTTTTTTTATTTTTTGTAAAGGAATTAATTTAGAATAAACTAAAAGTCAAGTATATATTAAGTTACTGTTAGGTATTATCGATTAGAATGAATAGGAAACAGATAAGGAAACATTTGTTCCGGTTTTATATCTAGATAAAGTTTCATCCATTGTTTTGCCATTACTCAAAGGCACACCTGTCACTCCTGAACTAAACTTTTTGTCACCATTATAATCAAAATAGAAGACGGATTGGTTGTTTAACAGGTCATTGATATTTAGCTTTACCTGAGCTTTTTTCTTGTAGAAACTGTAACTCGCCTGAAAGTCAACCAGATTTCTTGGGGCCTCCCAAACGTCTCCAAAACGTTGGCCACCTGCATTTACAATCCTTCTCCCAATCCTGTTATAAAGGGCACTAAAATTAAGATTATTATCTAGGGCACTGTATTGTAAACCTGCGTTTACTGAATAAGGAGATTGTCCTACCATTGGCCGCTCTTTTACAAGATAAGCCTGATCAGTAGGGTTTACAACTTTTGATTTAACCAAAGTACCGTTAGCATATACCATGAAATTCTTTACGAATGATTCTTCGTTTATGAAAGCCAGCGAATGCCTGAATTCTATCTCTACTCCATAGTTATTTATTTCAGGTGTATTAAAATAGGAGAATGCCGGAGTAGAGTTCTGATCGTAAATACTTGGCTCTATCGCATTGCTAAAATGTTTGTAGAAGGCAGAAACTGAGAAAATTTGTCCTGGCGCAGGATAAAACTCGTAACGCAAATCAGCGTTGTCAATTAAAGTCCTTTTTAAAGTCGTATTTCCCGACACGTTACCCAACAGTTCATAATCATAATAGTCAAATGGGGCCAATTCTCTAAACTCAGGGCGTGCCAGTGTTCTATAATAAGAGGCTCTTAAATTTGCTTTTTCCGTCAAAGCATAAGTTAAGTTAACTGATGGCAACACATCAAGATAATCTTGTTTTACCTTAATCGGCGAGCCATCAACACCTTTCGAATTCAAATTTAGATTGAATTTTTCAGCCCGGACACCGTATACCGCTCTTAATTTATCTGTAATTGGCTGATCTAACATCGCATAACCAAAACTAGTCAGAGAGTTTGCATCGTACTTATCCGAATTACCGGTGATTTCACTCAATTCATAAACACCTGATTTGATCAATGCTGTTGAATACAGTTTTTCTATTGGAAGAGATTGAATATCCTGATCGGCATTTTTCAAAGTAATCCCCAGCAAACGGGCGCCAAAATCACGCGTACGGTAGTTAGCTCCAAGGCCTCCTTTTAATGTCGCATTTTTGCCAAATAGCTTTAAAATATGTTGATCATTAACAGCACCACCATATAAACTCTCATTCAAGTCAGAAAAGAATCTGTTATTTTCTTTTGTGATAGAAGTATTAGCCGCTAAAAAGGGTTTTGTCTCATCACCTTGCGGTCTCAGATAACCTATTTTCCTTTGATCCGGCTGGTTATTCGTAATATTGGCATAAGACAAATTCCAATTGAGTTTATTTTTTTCAGACAACTGATGATCTCCATCCAGTGAAGTTTTGAAAATGCCCTTTTGCACCATATCAAAAGCATAGTATTTCAAATCACTTGTTCTTCCATCATCTATACCCGTGCGATAAGTGAACTTATCATCCAGGATACGATTGTACAAATTTTTAAAACTGATTTTGTTTTTTCCTTTCACGTAGGCAAAGTTTGCCATTGCACCAATATTTGACGAAAAGGTATTCACTCTATCCGAATAGTGATGAGTATAGTATGCCCTTTGTACTTCCGGTCTTGTGGTTTCAGAGTTTCTATAGGTTAATGAAACAATAGCTCCTATTTTCCCACCATCTTTAAATTCTTTTACTCTACCTAAACTCAACTGGTGATTTTGTGAAACCGGAGCATTGTGCTCACCAATTTTCCAAACTTTTGGCAACTTATTAATTGCTGTAATAGTTGCAGCCTCGTTTCCTCTTAAAGCTTCAGTTGCTTTCGTATTTTTAGGGAAATTATTTGATACCGGTAATTGTCTGTATCCTCCGTCAAATCCAAAATAATTTTCTGTATATCTTGGTCCATATGAGAATGTTTTAAAAGTAGATTGACTATTGTAACCACTTCCCAAACTCACTTCAAAGAAATTATTATCAGGAACATCTTTAGTGACAATTTTTACCGATCCACCAGCAAAATCTGCTGCCAAATCTGGAGTAGCTGTTTTATTAACTACAATATTATCAATAAGCCCCGATGGAACAATATCAAAAGAAAAAGCCTTTTTATTGGGCTCAGTACTTGGTAAACTTGAGTTATCCAGGGTGGCACTGTTATATCTGTCGGCCAAACCTCTAACAATAACAAATTTATTGTCCTGAATGGTAGTACCACTTACTCTTTTTAACACATCACCAGTACTGCGATCCGGACTTCTTTTTATCAATTCTGATGAAATACCATCCGAAATTACCGCACTATTTTTTTGCCTCGCGTATAGTGCATTTACACTTTCTTTTTTAAAGCTTCCCTTAATTACAACTTCATTCAGCTTCTGCCCTGCTTCGTCCAGAATGACGTTAAATATCGTGTTCTTTCCTGTGGTCACTTCAACATCGCTGATCTCTTTCCCATTATACCCGATATATTGAAATATCAAAGTATATTTACCAGAGGCCAATGCAGGGATTGAATATTTTCCGTCCACATCAGTAGCCATCCCTTTTGTTGTGCCTTTAATTTTTACCGTAACACCAATCAGTGTTTCACCGGTTTTTTTATCAGATACCTTACCCGAAATTTTTCCTGTTTGCGCAAATACGCTTACGCCGATAATTACAAATAAGACTGTAATTAATACTTTTTTGAGGTGTAGTTGTGATTTCAATTTTGCTGTATTTTAATTTCCAGCAAAGCTATTACCACAATGTTAGCTATATGTTAGCTTCAAATTACCATTCGTTTATCCAAATGTTAATTTAATATTAATACCGTTTCAGATCAATATTTTAGCCCCACTTTTTTGCAAATGAAGTGTAATAACCAAATTGGGCCGATTAACAAGAACTTAACATCTTCTAAAAATGAAGGTTTCTTTCCTTCAATTTTATGCCCAATAAATTGTCCTACCCAGGCCAGTACAAAAATCACTACACATACTAACCAAAATGCCGGGCCACCTGCAGCTTGCCAGTACTCCAGCTGAACAATAAAATAGCTCATTAAACTGACTACCCATAACATCAGAAAAGACAAAACCGGCGATAAAGTAAAATAATAATATAAAGAAAAAGCTATCAGAAAAGATGCCCAGTTTAGGAAACCGTTGTATCTACCCAGAAACTCCAGATGCGGAAATGGAATGGCCCATACCAAACCTAACAAACTGAATACAATCAGTGGTACACATATCCAGTGGATAGTTTTGTTGGTATGATTTTGATGGCTTTCGGCATACTTATCAAAAAGTATGTCTACCGGCTTCTTAGGTTCGGCCTTATCTGTATTCTTTTGTTGCTTCTTCATGGTGTTATGGGTTAACATGTAAAAATAAAAAAAGCGATGGGTAATCCCACCGCTTTCTTCTAATATTTATTAAGACCTCGTCGTGCTGTTGCGAGCCCCTGAAATAAATTCAGGATGACGAACACTTTAGCATAACGGTCCTGTTTTAAAGAGCTTATTTAGCAAAAGCTACCGATCTGGTTTCCCTGATTACGGTCACTTTAATCTGTCCAGGATAGGTCATCTCTGTTTGAATCCTGTTCGAGATATCCGCTGCCAATAACTCAGCCTGCTGATCAGTCACCCTTTCACTCTCTACCACTACACGCAGCTCTCTACCTGCCTGTATGGCGAAGGTTTTTTCTACACCCGGGTAAGATAAAGCCAGTTCTTCAAGTTCTTTTAAACGTTTGATATAACTTTCAACCACCTCACGACGGGCACCCGGACGAGCACCTGATATGGCGTCACAAGCCTGGATAATTGGAGAGATCATTGAAGTCATCTCTATCTCATCATGGTGGGCACCAATAGCATTACAAATTTCAGGGTGCTCCTTATATTTTTCGGCCAGTTGCATACCTAAAATTGCGTGTGGCAATTCAGGGTTGTCATCAGGTACTTTACCTATATCGTGTAATAATCCAGCACGTTTGGCCATTTTAGCATTTAAGCCCAGCTCGGCTGCCATAGTAGCACAGAAATTGGCTACCTCGCGCGAGTGATGCAATAAGTTTTGTCCGTAAGAAGAACGGTAACGCATACGTCCCACCATCCTGATCAGCTCCGGATGCAGGCCGTGAATACCAAGATCAATCACCGTGCGCTCACCGATCTCAACAATCTCGTCTTCAATCTGTTTTTTGGTTTTGGCCACAACCTCTTCAATACGTGCCGGGTGAATCCTGCCATCTGTTACCAGACGGTGCAAAGCAAGACGGGCAATCTCCCTTCTTACCGGGTCAAAACCTGATAAGATAATCGCTTCCGGTGTATCATCTACAATGATTTCAATACCGGTTGCAGCCTCCAATGCACGAATGTTACGTCCCTCGCGACCAATTACACGGCCTTTTATCTCATCACTTTCAATATGGAAAATTGAAACTGTATTTTCAATGGCAGCCTCAACAGCAGTACGCTGTATGGTTTGAATAACTACCTTTTTTGCTTCTTTAGTGGCAGTAAGTTTAGCCTCATCCACAATGTCCTTTACCTGAATCATCGCCTGGGTACGGGCCTCCTGCTTCATGCTTTCTACCAGCTGGTTTCTCGCCTCGTCAGCACTTAAACCGGCAATGGTTTCCAGTTGTTTAACATGTTGGTTCTTTAACACATCAACTTCTTCCTGTTTTTTAATCGCAATTTCTGTTTGCCTTTCCAGGTTCTTTTTATGGTTGTCCAGCTCCTGTTCTTTGCGGGTAGCATTTTCTATCTTCGAATTTAAAGACTGCTCCTTTTGTTTAAGGGAGTTTTCACGTTGATTAATCTGGTTGTTTTTATTGTTTACTTCCTGCTCATGTTCAGATTTCAACTGTAAAAACTTCTCTTTAGCTTCCAGCAATCTATCCTTTTTCAAGATCTCAGCTTTGCTTTCAGCATCTTTCAGCATCTTTTTCACCTTCGTCTGGGCTGCAATCTCCTGCGTTTTCAGCAGGTTCCTCAGCAGGTACCTCCCCACCATAACCCCTACAACAAGGCCTGCCAGTACATATCCTATTATTCCTAATATTTCCATTCTCTATTTGTATTTATTGTTTAATCAGATACAATCCTAATGATCTTTATCCGCTCCTCCGGAGCTTCCATCCTATCTGATTATTTATTTCGTCGTCAATTTATATTTATATGGTTTAAAAACCATTTCCGGTTATATAAAAAAACCGCAACTAAATTTAAAAGCCCCTCGTTTTAAAAACCTCAACTAATTATAATTAGGATTTAAGTCATTTTCAGATACATAAATGCAAATGAAATACACCCTCTTAATCCTATAAATATTGAAGTGTTAAGTTTTAAAAATAGTGAAACTTAAAAATGTAGCTGCGGCTATATCTTTGTGCTAATCTTAACTTATGTAAAGAACGTACTTATTTTGCAAAAAACCCGTTTAATAAACTATCCAATTCCTCTACCTTCTCGGCAACTGCAGTATCCTGGTTCTGAACCTTGTTTTCTACCCTCAATACTGCCGTTGCATAGTGCAATACTGCCATAGAAAGCAAATCCTGCTTATCTCTAACCGCATAATTTTCTTGATAGTCTTTTATGCGCTCATTGATAATCTTGGCTGCCCGCCTTACAATTTCTTCCTCCTCCGTATTTACCTTTAAGGGGTAGATACGATCGGAAATAGTTATTTTTATCGAGATTTCTCCCATTTCTTAGCTTTGTTTCACTTTTCAGGTATCACTTATTTCTTAAGTAATACAACACACTTATCTATTTCACGCACAAAATCGTTAATTTTTTGCTTTATATCAAGTGTCTTTTCACTTGTTCCTTCAATACTCTTCGCCAGTTTCAATACCCTTAGCTTTTCTTCCAGGTCCGCATTCTTGGTTTTTGAAGTATCCAAAGCAACTTTTACCGATTCATTTTCCAGCTTAAGCAACTCATTTTCTTCTTGTAATGCTCCACAAAGCTCTATTAAACGAGCAGTTTTTTGCAATACGGAGGTTAATTGATCTGCTACTGATGACATGAATAAATATTTATTATTTTTTTATTTTCTAATTTCTGCTTTTGCTGTTTGTGCTAAGTTATGAATAATCTTTTGCATAACCGCATCAATCTGTTTATCGGTCAAAGTTTGCTCCTCATCCTGAATGGTAAAATTCAATGCATAAGATTTTTTACCCTCAGGCAGCTTATCGCCAACATATACATCAAATACCTGTACATTCTTTACCAGCTTTTTCTCTGTTTTAAATACAATTGTTTTTAAAACATCAAAAGTTACAGCAGTGTCTACCAGCATAGATAAGTCTCTTCTTACCGCCGGGTATTTAGGAACTTCCTTGTTGATGATCTTGTTCTTTCTAACCAGATCCAGTAATAAAGCCCAATCAAAGTCGGCATAGTAAACTTCTCTATCCACATCGGCTTTCTTTCTGTCGGCCACTGTAGCTGCACCAAAACTAACAATTACCTTATCGCCTCTGAAATATTTCAAACCAAAGGCAAAGTTCTCGTCTTTGAGTTCATCTGACTGGTAAGTATGAATACCCAAACGACCAATAATAGCATCAACCGCAGCTTTCAGGTGATAAAAACTAACCGGTGCAGGTTTTTGATTCCATTGTTCGGTTTGGTTATTACCCGAAAGTAAAACCAATAAACGTGGACGTTCTACATATTTATCGTTAATCAGGTGGTAGGTTTTACCAAATTCATAAAACTTAATATCGGCAGTCTTCCTATTTTGATTGTAAGTAACGCTCTCCAACGCAGGCATTAACAACTCCTGGCGCATCACATTCAGATCAGAACTCAATGGATTTAAGATCTGAACCGCTTCTTCAGGATTTTTTGAATAGGCCCCTTTAGTCAAAGAGTTACACCAAATCTCCAAAAAGCCATTAGCGGTCAGCATATCCGCAATTACATGCTGTGTTTGCTCTTTGTCGGGCTTGGCACTATACGACAATGAGGCATTTATTTTACTTGGAATTTCGATGTTATTGTAACCGTAAATCCTCAATACCTCTTCGGTAATGTCACACTCGCGCGTTACATCTACCTTAAAAGCAGGAACTTTTAAGCTCAAGCCCTCAGCAGTCTCGGCTGCCACAGTGATCCCTAAAGCGACTATAATTGCTTTAATCTCTTCAGCGGGAATATCAGCACCAATTAATCTGGTAATTCCCTGATATTTTACCTCCACCTCAAATGGTTGCACCGGAGTAGGGTAAATATCTGAAACCGGAGAAGCAATTTTTCCACCACCTAGCTCAGCAATCAATAATGCTGCGCGTTTTAAAGCAACAATCGTCATATCCGGATCTGTACCACGTTCAAATCTAAACGAGGCATCGGTTTTTAAACCATGACGTTTAGAGGTTTTACGTACAGATACCGCATTAAAATAAGCACTTTCTAAAAATATATTGGTGGTGGTTTCGCTTACACCCGAGTTTTTGCCTCCAAAAACCCCCGCAATACACATTGGTTCTTCGGCATTGCAAATCATCAGGTCTTCGGCCGACAACTTACGTTCTACTCCATCAAGCGTTACAAAAGGAGTTCCTTCAGCACATTTCTTAACCCTTACTTTTCCACCTTTAATCTGATCGGCATCAAAAGCGTGCAATGGTACACCCAGATCATGTAACACATAATTGGTAATGTCTACAATATTGTTTATTGGTCTGATGCCAATTACTTTCAGTTTATCCTGCAACCACTCTGGCGAAGCCTGAACGGTAACACCGCTGATAGTTACACTGCTATACCGCGGACAAGCAGATCCATCTTCAACGGCTACATCAATCAGCAAATCAGAGTTTTCAGCTTTGAACCCCGAAACATCAGGCATTTGAATATTTGTACGTAAGTAAGCGGCCAAGTCCCGGGCCACACCTAAATGTGATGCTGCATCGGCCCTGTTTGGGGTAAGTCCTATTTCGAAAAGATAATCATCTTCCAGATTGAAATATGCTTTTGCAGTAGTACCTACCACTGCCGCGTCAGGCAATACCATAATCCCATCATGAGAAACGCCTAAACCAATCTCATCTTCCGCACAAATCATACCTTCTGATGCTTCCCCTCTTATTTTTGATTTATTGATTTTAAAAGGCTCACCCTCATTTGGATAAACGGTAGTACCAACAGTAGCCACAACAACTTTTTGTCCCTGAGCTACGTTAGGTGCACCACACACAATTTGCAAAGCCTCGGCTCCGCCAACATCAACCGTAGTTACGCGTAATCTATCAGCATTGGGGTGTTGTACACAACTTAACACATGACCAATAACCAATCCTTCCAGTCCACCTGCAATAGGTTGTACTGTCTCCAGGCTTTCCACTTCTAATCCTATATTGGTCAATATCAGGGATAGTTCCTGCGGTGTTTTATCTGTTTGAATGAATTGCTTAAGCCAATTGTATGATATCTTCATGTTACGCGTTCAAAAATAAAACGCAAAGATATTATTTAATGCTGAAAGCGGAAAGGGCAAAAACCCCTGCAGAAATTAAAAAAACAAATTGTTAATGGAAACGCATGTTGCTCAGGATTGCTACACACGCACCGGCCCCAACCACCAGGAGTATTACACCAATGATCAGCAACCTTAATGCGGGTTTCAACGGCTGATCCTTTACAGCTTTAACAATCAGCTGAATGAATCCAACCAGTAACAAAATACCTACAGCAACCCAATAAAGTAAAAAAACTGCCATATCACGTCTTAGTTTATCAACAAATCTAACTAATTCAAATTGAGTTTTTCCCTGATCCCGTCTATTTTATGATCCCTGTAAAAGATGTTCATGGTTTCAAACGGTATCAGCTTCATTTTATCACTTACAATATGTACACATGATTTTTTAACAGCACGAACATCAAAATCGAGGGGATCCATAAAATTCATAATAATAATCCTGAATAGGTTATTGTAGTTCAGATGATCTGACTGTACCCTGGGCAGGCAACACATCAGCTCTCCAAAAGTCCCCTCGGCACAATCAACAGACACCCCCGTGCTAAATAAATTAAGCATATGTGCTTTCAATCGCTCATCGTGCTCAAAAACAATGGTATTTTTTGAATTGTTCAACAGATCTTCAGGGTTAATCAGATGGGTCATCGGAATCACCTCATTATCCAGTTTCAATGCATAAGCCATGCAAAGCGCATCGGGGTTACAAGGTACCGGAATCAAATCCTGAGGGGTAAATATCGGATACTGCTCATATATTTTACGACGCACCTCCGTCAGTGTTATTCTGCCAGCCTGATCATTGTAATTGTCATTTCTGCCGGCTACCTGCGTAGGCTGAAAAGTTACGCCGCGTACACATTTTTGCTTTAAAGCATAATCCAGTATATCACCAATTTCATGATCATTCACACCTTTCTGTAAGGTAACCACCAACGTTGTCGAAACGTTAAACTGATTTAAATGATCCAAGGCTTTCTTCCTCACCTCAGTCAAATCCTCTCCCCTCATTTTTTCAAGTACCTCGGCACTAAAACTATCAAATTGCAGATAAATTTCGAAATCGGGCATATACGAAGCCAGCTTTTCTACAAAACTAATATCCTTTGCAATCCGGATTCCATTGGTATTTACCATCAAATGCTTAATGGGCTTAGTCTTGGCCAGGTCCAATATCTTAAAAAAATCGGGATGAACTGTCGGCTCACCACCCGAAAGTTGCACCACATCAGGCTCACCTTCATTGGCCACAACCACATCCAACATCGTATTGATTTCTTCGAGCGTACGATGCCGACCATAATTTGGCGACGACATGGCATAACAAGTAGGGCAACTTAAATTACACCTATCGGTCACTTCTATAACAGTGAGACAAGAGTGCTGCTCGTGATCAGTACACAAACCACAATCGTAGGGACAACCATAATGCACTTTTGTATTGAACTTAAGCGGCATTTCCGACTGCTTATTATAATTTCTGATCTGCTTATAATACTCTACATCATCAGCAATCATCACCTTACTATCGCCATGCGTCCTACAATGTTTCAACATAAAAACCTGTTCATTTTGAAACACAATCTTGGCGTCGCAAAGTATTAAACATTCGGGGCAAAGACTTTTGGTATAGTCGTAATAAATATAATCTCTTGTTTTCATTAGGATGAGTCTACATTTTTAATTGCTGATGAGCTGTTACACGTTTTATGGTCCGGATAATGAACTTATAATAATACAGAAATATAAACAAAGCAGACCAATGTATACTGCTTAAATTTAAAAATAAAGGATGATAAGGTTTAATAAACTCTACCAGAAAGCGGTACAGAAAATAAAGCACCATAAACAATTTGAACCGATCACCATTCAGCATCTCTCTTTTCCTAATGGAGACAAACAAGCCCAGCAACAACAGCATATAGATCATTTCGTACAAGGCTACAGGATGTCTTTTCAGCCCGTCGCCCAGATCCATTCCAAAACAAAAAGAAGTTTCTATGCCATACACAGGTTCGTCAACTCCCATCAAAAAGCAGCCTATGCGCCCAATAAACAGCGCCACAACAATGGGGACAACATAAATATCTCCTGATGCAATTTTTACACCTATTACTTTTTTGATCAGCTCAACACCAAACAGGCCGCCTAAAAATCCGCCGGCAATTGTTTTACTTTGATATAAAACGCTAAAAGTAAGCCGACTTAAATCCTGTGGCGTTTCCAACACAGCTACAACCCTGGAACCAATCAAAGCGCCAATCATTGCCCCCAGCATAATCCATAAACGATTTTCATCAGAAATGGGATCCTGAATACCTCGCTTCAAAAAATAATAAAGCCTTACGCCTATAAAAAAAGCAAGCAGCTCAAAAATGTAGTGCCAATGGTATAACTCACCAAAAAGTTTGAACTGAACAGGGAAGGTCACGCTTATCTGGAAATCACTATTTGAAAAACAATCTTGCCATGACCGGTAAGTGATCAGATGGATATTTCTGATCCTTACTATCCGTCAGCACACCGAATTTTTGCACATTGAAACTCTTATTTACAAAGATGTAGTCAATTTTTTCTTTTAAAGGCGCATTAAACTTAAAGGCATTAAATGTACCCTCAGGTCCATAAGCAGGCTCAACTGTGGCCTCCTTAGCATCTGTTAAAAAGCTCTTTATAGTGGCAATGGCTTCCGTTTCGGGCGTAACATTCAAATCCCCCGTTAATACAACAGGTAACGTTGGTGCAATTTCCATAATCTTCTGCTTAATCAACTTAGCCGATTCTATCCTTGCCGTTACACCTACATGGTCGTAATGGGTATTAAAAACTATAAAATCTTTTTTGTTCCATTTATCATACAGTTTTACCCAGGTACAAATCCGTACTATTGCTGCGTCCCAACCTTTAGACGGTCGATCGGGGGTTTCTGACAACCAAAAGGTACCGCCATCTTTTTTACTGAACCTGCTTTTGTCATAATATATAGCCGAAAACTCTCCATCACGTTTACCGTCTGTACGCCCTACGCCTACCATATCAAAATTTGTATTTTCCAGTAGCTGGTCAACCTGCAAAGCGAGGGCTTCCTGCACGCATAAAATATCGGCATCGTGGAACTTCACCAGGGCCTTAACATTATCTTTTCTAAGTGGCCAGGCATTTACACCATCCTGTGTATTGTTGTATCGGATGTTGTAACTCATTACATTGATGTAATTTGCCGGTTTTCTTTGCGCATTTGCCGTTAATGTCAACAGCAATATAGCTATACTTAATTTGATGGTTGATTTCATTCCTCCAAGTTACAGCTTCCATGTTAAATTAAACCCTCATCTCTGAAACTATAAAATAATTTATCCGTTACAATTAAATGATCCAACACATATAAATCAAGCAATTTACCCGACTCAACCAGCTTTTTTGTCAGACTGATATCCTGCTGACTGGGCTTTAGTCTTCCTGAAGGATGATTATGCGCCAGTATGATATAAGCAGCATTGTGCTCAATAGCCGTTTTAAAGATAATTTTCGGATCAGCCACCGTCCCTGCCAAACCGCCTTTACTGATGAGCTGCTTGCCGATAACGTATGTAGCCTGGTTCAGCAACAATATCCAGAACTCCTCATGATTCAGATCGGCAAAAACAGGGCGCAATAGCTGCATGGCATCTACTGAGGTAGTTATTTGAGCTACATCACTTCCGCCGGTTTCTTTTCTCCGTCTGCCCAGTTCCAATGCAGCAACAATAGCAATGGCTTTTGCTTCGCCAATTCCTTTAAATTTCGAAAGATCCTTTACGGTTACTTTGCCCAGCGCATCAAGGTCGTTGTTGTAAAAAGCCAAAATCCGTTTACTCAGGTCAACCGCTGTTTCATGTTTATTACCCGAACCAATTAAAATAGCAATTAGTTCCGCATCCGTAAGATGCCTCCTGCCATTGATCAATAATTTTTCGCGTGGCCTGTCGGCTTCAGCCCACATTTTGATGCCTATCTTTTCCTGGTACTGGCGCATAGCTCATTTTTGTTGTAAACAAAAAAAACGGGATATGCATTGCATATCCCGTTCAATATTATTGTAAAGCTATATTTATTTTAAGCCATTAACAAATTTAGTCAGCTTAGATTTGTTGTTAGCTGCTTTGTTTTTGTGAATTACGTTCTTTTTGGCCAAACGATCTAGCATAGAAACTACTTTAGGAAGTAATTCTAATCCTGTTTTTTTATCTTCTGCAGCACGCAATCTTTTGATAAACGTACGCGTTGTTTTTGCCTGGTATCTGTTACGTAAACGTTTAGTAGCGTTTGCTCTAATTCTTTTTAGTGAAGATTTATGATTTGCCATTTTTTGTTATTAAAGTATTTTATAGTTAGAGCAATGCTCTGTTTTTCTTTCTATTTTTCGGACTGCAAATATAGAATTAATGTTTTTAAAATACAAAAGCATTATGCAAAATATTTTTACTTAATTACTTTTTGCTCAATCCTGTTAGCCTGGGGGTACCATGATTCCGATTTGCAAATGTGCTATTTTCCTGTTCAACGAACAAGATAAAAGCCTTTATATACATATATCAAAAAAGCGGCAAACTTTCATTTGCCACTTTTATCCTCCTATCACCTATCCTTCTATCACTAGTCCTCCAATCACTTATCCTTCTATTTTAACTTATTAACAGTCAATTGCTCTGCAGCCAGTATCACGTCCGAACTTGGTTTGCGGGTGCTCAAGCTTAACAAATTATCCAACTTCACGTTGTTCACATTACTGGCAATTGAGGTGTGCTGATCGGTAACACCGGTCATTTTCAATCTGGCCTCATCGCTTACATTGGTATATAAACTACCTGCTATAGCTTTTATTTTTGCTGTAGCACTCTGGCTTAAAATTACCTGAAGGCATTTTACGTCAAATTTGTCGCTGGTTACTACGGTCGAACTTCCGGCAGCTTCTATCCTCTGCAGGTCTTTCATCGAAATCTTGATCACAACCTGGCTGCTTTCCATTGAGTTGATGTACAGCGTTTGTCCCTTACCCAAAATAGATGTTTTCTCTTTATTAAAGTTTTCATCTACAAATATACCTTCATGCGCGCTTTGCGTTAATACCAGTTTAACGTTTCCACTCACCCATATTTTATTAAATCCTGCTGTGGGTTTTACATTTTCAATTCTGTTTGCGGCCAAAGTAGTCATCGATGATGAAGTTAAAAGTATGGCTGCTGCTACTGTTGCGAATAATGTTTTTGTTAAAGTTTTCATAATCTTAAGCTTTTTATGTTTTTAAGGGTTTTTCTAAATGTTTCGTAAATAAGACATCATCAACCTTAAAACGTTTCAGCCATTTTTGCGGCATTATACCAGCCTTATCAAAGTCACGACCAACTGTCAAAACATTTCGACCAACGCCTAACACTTTCGACCAACACGAGCCTAAAAACAGACTAAAACACTCATCAGCTATAAGCAACCCGTAACATTTAGCTATAAAACTCCCCCTCCTATCTAGCTACCTTGCTTGAACAAATAAACTATACCTCTCCCTCCTACCTACCCCTTGCCTTAGCAAAACAACCTACCAACTATGCGTATCCATCCTATCTAGCCCCCTTGCCTGAACAAAAAATCACCTTCTCAGAAAGCGCCTCAGCGTTCTTCGCTTCTTCAGCGAATAATGCAGCGCCTGAAGAGAACGGTTATTTTTTAAACTTGGCAGCCTTATCCTTAGAAGTTTTTATCAGCTTAAAAGTATCAAACACTTCACCTGATGCCTTGTAGGCGGTATAAGTTAGCTTATCATGATCTACAGAAATGATCTGAAACAACTGGGTGTTTTCTGCAAACACATCCATCCACCGAGGTGTTACATCTACCTTATACATTTTAGGTCCCGCTACCGAAACCACATACATTGGTCCGCCAACCCTACCCGAAACACCGGTTGGCAGGTTCTGCCCTCTGCTATAGGTATGATCATGGCCCTGCATCAATATATCTACATGATATTTATCAAACAGTGGTTTGAACACTTCTCTAAATTCTTTATTGTCCCTTCCTTTGGCGGTAGAATATACCGGATGATGATAAGTGATCATCGTCCACTGTTTCGGATTATTCTTTAGCACCTCTTCCAACCAGGCCGCCTGAATTTTTAACGAATTGGAATCTAGCACAATCATTTGAGAATTCAACGAAATCAGGCGTACATTGGCATAGTCTATATAATACACAGATTCCTCCAAACCTTTTGGCCCATTTTCGGGCAAAGTATATTGAGCACGCCAGTGTGGATCCAATGTCAACACCTTTTTTTCATCCCTAAAATACTCGTGGTTTCCTGATGAAGGAATGCTGGGAATCATCCCATTGATAAAACCACCACCAAAATGCCACTCGCCCCATTCCTTATCATTGTTAGAACGGTTGATCAGATCACCGGCATGCACGATAAACCGGGCCTCGCCATGCGTAGCAAAGGCTCTTCTAATCACCCTTGACCATTTGGATTTGATGTCATTCTGTGCATCGCCCAAATAGATGAAGGAAAAAGGCTTAGTTACAGCGGGCGCAGTTTTAAACTGAAACCACTCACTCCAGTTGGTCCCATCGCCCACCCTGTAAGTATACAACTGATCGGGGGTAAGCCCGGTAAAAGTTACGCTATGGTAATTGGCCAGTTCATATTCGGCCCCCTTTAAAGACGAAGTAAGGGCAACATATTCTTTAGCTTCAGGTTTTTCCAGATTGGGCGAGCTGCCTTCAACCAAAACCTGCGCATAACTTTTCAACACTGTACTATCCGTACGCCAGGTTACTGACTGTGTAGTGGTTGGGTCGGCCGACCAGGTAAGGATGATCCTGTCGGGCAAAGCAGAGGCTTTGAAAGACTGCGCTTTGCCCATTTGGACCATCAGGAGTATTAACGAGAACGTAAAGAGCGGGGTATTGCAAAAAAGTTTTTTGATCATAGCAATTGATAATTAAAATGGATTGTATTTAAAGCCGGCATTGGCCCAGGTAGAAAAATATTTATGGTCGTTAGGCCGGCCATCACCATAATCAAGAATAGTTTGCGCATTATTGATATTGCTGATGCCTATAAATACGGTAAACTTCTTGTTGATTTTTTGCGAAGCAGAGAAATCCAGCTGCATACGCCCTTTTTCCATCAGGTCGTCCTTTTGTTCTTCGGCAAGTTCTGAAATAAAGGTATCGTAGAAATTTAAGGAGATACGTCCCGAGAAACCATATTTTTCGTAAGAAAGCGAGGCATTACCTACCTTAGGGCGCATAGATGGTAAGCGAACGGTGCGGTCGCTCACAATTCCAGGAACCTTAAATTTCGACTGAATTTGGGTAAAGTTTCCGTACACGCCAAAACCATTCAAAAATCCGGGCAGGAAGGTCAGCTGCTGCTGCCATGCAATTTCATAGCCATATACATATGCATTGGCGCCGTTTACGGTTTGGGTAACCTGGTATTTGTCAAACTCACCGCCCTGACGGGTGAAAATACTTTCGTAGATATAATTATCAATGTTCTTATAAAAAATACCTCCTGATATTAAACCCAGAGATTTCAGGTAATGTTCAAACAGGAAATCGTAATTGGTTGATGTAGCCTGATCCAGGTCGGGATTCCCTATTTTCATGCGTTTCCTTCTTGGCTCTACTTCCTGCCATGGTACCAGGTCGTAATACCCTGGACGAGACAATGACCTGGTTACTGCTGCTCTCAAATTGGTTCGTTGGTCTAAGGCGTATTTCAAGTTCAGACTTGGGAAGAAACCATCAAAAGAAGAGTTTACAGCAACTTTATTGGTGCTTACATACTTTCCGGTATTGTCAAAGGACACAATGTTACCATTGTACTTAAATCCGGTACGCTCGTAACGCACTCCGGTAATTATTTCCAGTTTATTTAACGTTAATTTACCCATCGCGTAACCGGCCCCCATATTTTCCGATCCGTTGTAAGAATCCGGGTCCGTATTCTGACGGATATAAGTTTCGTTATCCTGGAACAGCGATTTATTATCCTGATAATACTTCTCCATCAGATATCCATTAGATATGGCTCCGCTAAGATTGTATTTACCATTAAAATAACCCTTTCTGGAATAATCCGACAGGAAATTTTCCATACCAATCTTTCCTGTTTTAAGGGCGTACTGGTAGTAATTTCGCGTATGGTCGTCTTCTTTATATTTAAAACGGCCACCAAACTTGAACATGAACTTGTTTTTGGCACTCAGCTCAAACGTACGCAACACATTTAAGGATACCTGCCCGTCTTTGTCATTTGCAAACTGGTGACGATTGGTATAAGCTGTAGTGGTATAATTGGCAGGATTATTTACATCCGTAGTAGTAAAGTTAAACTGTGGTGCACGCGGATCGGTCATATCCATTGCTGCGGCAAGACCACCGTAAGTAAAATACCCATCATAGTAAATAGGCTGATCGTATTTACCGCTGGCAAAAGTAAAGTCGATATTGGCAATCCAGTTATTTACATTTGTTTTGGCACCTAACGACAAACTCAGCAGGTCGCGGTGATAATCGCGTGGCGAACCACTTGACCCTATGGTAATACCCGTAGTGTTTATGCCGTCGGTATAATTACCGATACTGTAACTTTTGGTCCCTCTGGTTTGCAGTTCATAAAACTTATTATAGGCTCCTCTAAGGTACACCTGGCTTTTTTCATTCGGGAAAAAGCTCAGCTCTGCCTGAAGGCCTGTGTTCTGACGATGCAGGTCGCTCCCTTCCAATTCCAGATTAGAAAGTTTAATTTCATCGGCACCATTAATTTTATAAGTACCATAATCCTTTTGCACGCGATCTTCGCCGCGGTAAGTATTGCTGTAGTTTACGCCTACCAGATAAGCCCACTTGTTTTTACGTTGTCCGTAATTAAAGGCTCCATCAAAATTTTGCTTTCCCAAAAGGAAGTTATGGCCAAAGGAGCCTTTTACCTGGAACAGTTGCATCCCCATCTTAGGGGTTTTGGAAATAATATTTACTGATCCGGAAGTACCATCAGCATCCATATCGGGCGTTAAGGTTTTATTGACTTCTATTGCTTCAACGGTTGAGGAGAGAATCCCATTCAAATCAATATCACGGGAGTTGGTTTGGGTTGAGGGCAGCCGGTTGCCGTTCAAAGTAACCGAGCCCATACTTTGATCAAGTCCACGGATGATGATATTTCTTGGCAATCCATAACTGTAATCCATAGCTATACCCGGTACACGCTGCATAGCCTCGCCCACTGTTGCATCCGGGAAACGCTCTATCTGCTCTTCTGACAACACATATTTTATGTTATCGGCATTGCGCATATTGCTCAATGCTACAGCTTCGCCTCTTCTGATACCGCTAATGGTAATCCCCTTCATGTCGTTGCTTTGGCTTTCCAGGTTCAATTCCAGCTTAGTTGTCTTGGCATCTTCAACAGTCACTTTAAACTCGGCTGCGGTATAGCCAATATAGCTTACCTGCAAAACCTGATTGCCCGCCTTTACATTGCTCAGAATAAAATAGCCGTTTGCATCGGTCAGCACCTTCTGATTGCTTCCTTTAACAATAACAGTGGCATAAGGCAAGGTTTGCCTGTTGGCTTTGTCCTTTACATAGCCAACAACGGTACCAGGCCGTGCCTCGTGTACCACATTTTGCATTTTCTTTAAAACCACCATCATGCCATTTTCAATGATCACAAGATTGTTTTTCTTCAACAATGGGCTAAGAATTGTTCTGGCAGTCTTTGATTCATTATACACAGATACCTTTGCATTAACCAGTTCATTATTGGTATATACAAAGCTCACACCTGTTTTCTTTTCTATCTCTTTCAACAGATCGGCAAAACTGGCCTGCTGTAAATTGATATAAATGTTTTTATCCAGTGCCGATTGTCCTTTAACCACTGCTGCCTGCACCAGGTTTAAAAACAATACAGAAAGGAGGCTGAATATTAAGCTTGTACGCATAATTATTTTCACAAGGTCGCATGACCCACTAAAAAATTTCATAAATTTGGGTTGTTTAAATTTCTTTGGATTTAAATAATTTCAATGCTTAACCCGATGGTTGCCGCCGAAAGGTTAAGTTTATGAGCGTTAAGAGCGTTTGAAACTTTAAGAGCCGTTTCCATTTGCCTGGGAACGGCTTTTTTATGGGGTATAGCCTGTTACATACAATTTCCTCCTTTTAAATAAATGGTTTGTTTGACTTGTTGTGAACGTATATTCAAGGCGATGTTGAGTGTTTTTAGAACCGCTTCGAGTGGCTGATTTTTAAATCTGGCGGTTAACTTACAAGCTACATATTGCTCCTTTTTGACTTCAATCTGTACATTGTATTTTCTTGCCAGCGTTTCAAAAACCTCAGCAAGTGGTGTTTGCTCAAATACCAATTCGCCCTTAATCCATGAATCCACCTCATTGATGAGAACTGCCGACTTTAAAAACTTCCCATTTTGATTGCTGTAAGTCAGTTTATCTTTGGGCAACAGCATAACTGTAAAATCTTTATGTTGTTCATCTATCCCTGTTATACCAACTTTACCAGAGTTCACTGCTACGGCAGTTTTCGCTTCGTTGGCATAAGCCCTAATGTTGAAACTGGTACCATATACTGTAGTGGTCAGCTTCCCGCTTTTCACCACAAAAGGATGCGTCTTATCGTGTTTAACGTCAAAATAGGCTTCTCCTTTCAACTTCACCAGCCTCAACTTTTTATCGTTAAAATGTTTCGCAAAACTGATTTCACTGCCTGCGTTCAACCATACCTCCGAACTGTCGGGCAAGGTTAATCGGGTCATTTTGCCGGCCTGTGTTCTTTTGACAACCCATTCCTCGGCAGGCACATGGTTTATAGCTATCTGATTATAATACAAACTACCCAACAAACATATCCCCGCCACCGCCGCAGCAATGCCATATTTCCAGAAATTCAAAAACGAGCGTTCTTTTCTTTCCGGCACCAATACTGTGCTTTGGCTAAATTCATCAAAAGAAACACCTGCATCTTCAGGTTGCAATAGCGCACTCATTTCCCAAAGCGCCTTTACTTCCTCATATTGCTGCCTATGCGTGGTATCATCGGCCAGCCATTCATCCAAAAAAGACTTTGAATCGTCTGTTTCATCTCCTGTCAGCCTTTTGGTAATGCAACCCCATATTTTCTCTTCCATAATTCAATCTGCTTTCAAAACCAAAGACAGTGAAGCAGGCCGCAATTACGGGTCGGCAGCAGTTAAACTTCTGTTAAGTTTGTATGAACAAGATGTTTTGCGTGGGTATGAATAAACAGCATGCTTTTTGCCAGATGATCTTCGACGGTACGGACCGAAATCTGCAATAAATCGGCAATTTCGGCATAACTGAAACCTTCGAGGCGATACATTCTGAAAACAAGCTGTCTTCTTTGGGGAAGCAACGAAATTACCTTTTCTAAAAACTTCAGCTTGTCTGATTCAGTGCTTACGTCCTGTATCTCCAAATGAAAATCGGCCATTAGGGTAAGTTCATCCTGATCATGGTAAGAAAGCGGACATCTTTTTTGTCGGGTCAGATGGTTGAGACACGCATTTTTTATAGCGCGATACATATACCCCTTTACATTGTCGGGCTGCTCCTTTTTAAACCAGAGCTGCACAAAAAGATCATTTACAATGGTTCTTGCAAACTCAATATCCTTCACATAATAATCCGCATATTTTTGAAGTGAACTGCTCAGACTTCTGTAAAGCAATTCAAACTGAATCAAATCGTTTGATGTAGATTCAATTTCTGTAACCCCTGGCGCTGCGTTCAAATGCATGATCTTGAATGCAAAGCTTGTTATAACGTATAAACAGTATATTAATACAACATTATGATATAAAACAAAGTGGCCAGACATTTTTTGATGTCTGGCCACAAAAAATCTATCAAACTATACCTACCCCTCCTAACTAACCATTCTGCTTGAACAAAAATCGGTCAAACTATACCTGGTCTCCTTGCTTGAACAAAAAATCACCTTCTCAGAGAGCGCCTCAGCCTTCTTCGCTTCGTCAGCAAATAATGCAGCGCTTGCAGAGAATGGTTATTTTTTATACCTGGCAGCTACTACGTCCCAATCCACTACATTCCACCAGCTGGCAATATAGTCGGCACGTTTATTTTGGTATTTTAAGTAATAAGCATGCTCCCAAACATCCAGTCCCAACAAAGGTGTA
This sequence comes from Pedobacter schmidteae, assembly GCF_900564155.1. Classification (NCBI taxonomy): domain Bacteria; kingdom Pseudomonadati; phylum Bacteroidota; class Sphingobacteriia; order Sphingobacteriales; family Sphingobacteriaceae; genus Pedobacter; species Pedobacter schmidteae. The sequence continues at coordinate 25,592 of NZ_LS999839.1, forward strand.
CCTTTTACTTCGGCATTATCAAATAATGGGTTGTCCTGATTGGCGGTTGAGGTGATCTTTAAAGTCCCATTATCATTGATCAGCCATGCCCAGCCCGAGCCAAAGCGAGAAGCTGCCGCAGCCGAAAACTGTTCCTTAAATTTGTCTACCGATCCGAAAGCTTTTACAATAGCATCGTTCAATTTTCCCTGCGGACCGCCCGAACCACCTGCTTTCAAAGTATCAAAAAAGAAATTATGGTTCCATGCCCCACCGCCGTTGTTACGAGCTTTTGCCGAAAGCCTGGAAGCATTACCAAAAAACTCTTTCTCTGTAGCATAAGGTATATTCTCGGCAGCGATGGCATCATTTACATTTTTTATGTATGCCATATGGTGCCTGGTATAATGGATCTCCATGGTCAATGCATCAATATTGGGTTCAAGTGCATTGTAAGCATATTTTAAAGGGTTCTGAGTAAATTTCAACGCAGCGAAGCCGGTATCTTTAGGGGCAGAAGCTACTGCAGCCAGCGCTTCCCCGCCATCTAACAAAACAGGGGTACCTACAGCAATAGCCAATGAGGCAGTTAAAGTGGTTTTAATAAAATTTCTACGGTTATTTGTTTCCATGACGAATGGTATTTATGGTTTTAAACGGTTTTTGACAAGCTAGTAATATAATTACGCTATCAAAGTAACTCAATTTGAAGTCAATTGTTCTTACATCCTATCATTTTTACAAAGGTGGAACAATTATCTCCCTAAATAATCTTAACCTAATAAAACACTAAGTAATGCTTCGCCAATTCAAACAAATCTGCTAATATCGGTTTATAAGAAGACCTAATAATCACACATTTATTGTGGTTTTTGCAGTAGAAATCCGGGATATGGTTGTTATGATTATTTCAATCATATGTAAAGGAGTAATTGGTTAAAGTCCCGATGTTCCACTGAATTGCAGAACACCAGGACTAGTTATGATTTCCTATATGGGAGATCAATTATTCTTCTTTTTTAACCCCAACAGCACACCAATGCTCAACCTGCGAATCGTCTTCCATTGTTACAATGCAAGTCACATCATAATAACCCGGGGCATAAAAGATCACATCGATCAGGTGGTCTGCTCCAGAGACATAGAAAATGGTCGAACCACCTGTCCCTTGTACATGCCATTCATACGAAACGGCGCCAGAAACCGGAACAACAGAAAATCCGTAAGAATTGCCATTGGCGTAGATATCCGTTTCATAAGATGTTACCTGCGCATAAATTGTTGTACAGGCAAAAGACAGGAACAAAACAAACAATAATTTTTTCATAATAAGGAGATTAAGTGAATTAAAAAATTAGCCTTTGTGCTAATATGTTTAAAGATAACTTCCAAAATTCTTCTAAAAGTCAATCAAATTAGCTGATTATTAAACGATTTCAACAATTATAGGAAAGCTGGCTATAAGACACTTACCCATAACCGAGTGCAGCACTTGTCTCGTCTTGTCTTGTCCTAAAACAGCCTCGCTTTTTGATGATAATGATTAATTTTTATCTTTGATCACAAATAAAGGGGCTTATTATAGCTGTACAGCCCAAAAACAACCTCTATATGAAGAAGCGCATCGCCATATTTGCCTCAGGATCAGGATCCAATGCTCAAAAAATAATGGAGCATTTTAAAAGAAGTACAGAAGTTGAAATTGCTTTGGTACTGACCAATAACCCTGATGCCTACGTTTTACAACGGGCAGACAACTTTGAAATCCCCTCTCATGTTTTTGACAAAAAGGAATTTTATGATAGCGATAGCATTATTGACATGCTTAAAAACCTCGATATAGACCTGATTGTGCTTGCCGGATTTTTATGGCTTATTCCTAAAAAACTGATTGCCGAATACCCTGGCCGAATTATCAACATCCATCCGGCTATTTTACCTAAATTTGGCGGCAAAGGGATGTATGGCGACCATGTACACAACGCCGTAATAGAAGCCGGAGAAGCTGAAGGCGGCATCACCATCCATTACGTAAATGAGCAATATGATGAAGGCGAATACATCTATCAGGCCAAATACCGCATCGATAAAGGCGATAATCTGGAGATGGTTAAATTTAAAGGCCAGCAACTGGAACACCTGCATTACCCACGCGTGGTAGAGGCGGTGTTAAAGAAGATAAAAAAATAAACCTCAATACTTTATTTACCCATACTGTTTATCCAGTCGCGAATCAATTGTATACCTTCTTTATGAGGTAAGGTTCTTGCCAGCTCTGGCATAGCCGTACCGGGCTCTGTACTGTTCATCCGGTAGGCCAGAATGGAATGTGTGGCATCTCCCGGAATGATATCATAATCGAGTCCACCCGCCCCACCACCAGCTGATACAGGTGCTTTTCTAATACCCAGATGATTGGGATTATGCTGTTCATACTCTAAAAACAAGCCTGTATTATAGGCATCGCCACCTTTGGTATGGCAATGTGCACAGTTTACATCCAGGTAGGCCCTTGCTCTTTGCTCCAGACTAAAATGTTTGGCATCAGCCCAATTTGGCAAGGCCGGCACTGCTCCAGTATCGGGCATCCCTTTTAATATTCCTTTTGCTACCCATGCTTTAAGCTGGTTGACCGTTTGCCCTGCAAGGGTGATGTTCAGATTTCGGGCCTTCGGTCCTATCGGAATCAGCACATCATCCTTAATATGACAGCGTTTACAATCGTTTGTATTTGGCACCTGGTAATTGGTCAAATGTTTGTTCCCTTCATTATCCAGCAGGGTAACTGGAATTTTGGCGCCTGTAATGTGCTTAATGGCATCTGTTTGCTCCTTATTCCACAGATAATTCATCACTTTCCAGTTTTTATCGCCAGGGTCTTTAACCAACAGCCGGGTTTCAATCATGATTTTCTGATGATCGACATTGGTATAGGCAAAGTTCTTAATGATAATGGTAGAATCGGGAAAATCAAGCGCCCCATGGCTTGTGTATTTCATTGCAGCCCCTTTTGGCAATACAATAAAGCGGTCTTTCACCGCATAATCGGTAAATAGCGGAGTACTGATGTCGTAGGGCGTGACATCAGTTTCCGCAATCAGGGCACTCAATTTCCCTTTAAAGAAGCCATAATCGGATAGTTTTTCTTTAAACTCAAAATGATGGGTATTACCGGAGGTAGTGGTTTTGTGTTTACAACCCTCACCGGTAATTAATGATAGTGAACAGCTAAAAAGGAGTATAAATCCCAAAATATAAGTCTTACGCATGGATACTGGTTTTACTTGCAGGTATAAGGGCTAATGTCGGCATTGGGTTTCCAGTTTTTAGGATTACTGATGTTTAAAAAATCGGCATTTACAAACAGGTTTTCCTCAGTTTGTTTGATGCAAATGGAATCGGGATTGGCCGCGGCACCCTTGGTCAGCACATTACTCGAAATTCCATCATACATAATCAAAGGAATACGCTTTTGTTTTCTGGAAGGATCGCTGGCATTCAATTGCTGCTCAACAGCCACCAGTATTTTACCTATACGGTGTTCATAAGCAGGTTTGGGAAAGGCCGTTCCCATTTGAATAGTATTGCCATAAATGCTGATATTTTTTGAGATGGGAAAGTAATTAGCATTTATTTTCTCGGCTGCCTTATCGTCTACCGCAAAGCCAGAAGCAATGGTAATAGCTGAAGAATTGTTGTTGATGATTTTGTTATTGTAAATCTGAATGTCTGATGCGGCCAGGATGATGATACCGCTTCCTGGCGAGGCATTCCCTACACCCCAGGAGGTGCCAAAGCTACCTGCCTTTGCAAAATTCCGGAAATTGTTGTCATGAATGTTATTATTATAAGCTTTAACATGGCCTCCTTTTTTTGACAGATCAGGCAGGTCGAAAACCAGGAAGCCGGCAGTATTGTTATAAAACTCATTGTCGTACACTTCAGCATTCGAGGTGTTTTCAATTTCGCATCCTGCCACATTTTTGGCCGCCTTACATTTACGCACAATAGCGCTATCTGTCTGCCCCACATAAATACCAGCATCAGACGAGCCTTCGGTATAGCAGTTTTCAATCAATACATTTTTACACATCACCGGATAAATGGCATAACCACCACTGGTTGAGTCGGCTTTACTCCAAACAGCATGCAGATTGGTTACACTTACATCTCGGCTTTTATTGATCTTCAGCAAATCGCCTTTTGAATCTTTTATGGTCATCCCATCAATGGCAAAACCTTTTACATCAGTTACCCTAATGCCTTCACCCCCCTGACTTTGCGACTTAAAATCAAGAATGGTCTGCGCATGCCCTTCACCTCTGATCAGAATGTGTTTTACCTGCGCAATACTCAGGTTATCGAACTGGTAAGTCCCGGCTTTCAACACAATCTCGGTGCTGTCTTTTATCGATAAAAAAGCTTCTGCAATTTTTTGTTCCTCTCCTGGTTTAAAAGTGAGTGTTGTTTTATAGTTTCCATGTTGTTGTTCCTTGTTTCCCACACAGGAAAACAAGGTTACAACAATGCTGAGCGCAATTATAGATATACGTATCGTCTTCATATTAAAGGATGTTATAAGCATAGGTTACATAGTATACGGCTCCAATATTAGGATTGGCCACTCCGGTTGAATAATATCTGTTGGTAATATTTGTAGCACCCAGCCTGATACCCGAGCGTGCTTTAATGAGTTTATAGCTTACCTGTGCATCAATTACTGCCGAGCTAGGCACCCTGCCCTCGGCCAGGCCGCCCGATACGACGTAGAAGTACCCGGGTTTGTAACGCATGGTAGTACCAAACGACCATTGCTGCTTTTTACCAAAGCCGCTATTGCCAAAATCGAAATTGATGTGATAATTGGGGGTGTTAAAATTATTCACCTGGCTATTGTTTTTATTTTTGATATGGTCTGAAAAATAATTGACCTTGGCCATAAAGTTATGCGTAAGGTCGACACTTACACTAGCGGCATAGCCATAAGTATTTACGGTTTGTCCGCCATTAAAAGCAATATTATACTGTACATAAGTACTATGATCTTTAAACGCATTAACATCATTGGTACCTGGAGTATTGGCCACATTAGCATAGCCGATAAAGTTTTTCCAGGTAGAGAAATAGCCCAACACATCAAACATTACCCTTTTGGCTATTAAAGCCGCATAGCCCAGTTCAAAGGCATTTACCGATTGCGGCTTGATGTCATTGTACTCAAACCTTTTTAACACTGAGGCATTTCCCGATTGCTGATAGGCTGATACACTTTCGAGGGTGTAAGGAGGATACTTATCAAATTGATAATTGTCATTCAACAATAACGACGAGCCGCCAGAAGAATAGCTGTTGTATCCGTTAAGGGTGTTTTGTAAAGCCTGAATATTTGAAGGAAAGCTGTAGGCATTTTGATAAGAGAAGCGAATAAAGTTCTCTTTAACCGGCTCATATACCGCCGATGCCCTTGAGGTAACCTTTGGCGAAGAAAACAGGGTATTTTTATCATACCTGAAAGAGGTGCTGAGGCTTAACCTATCCGCGGCCAGTTTTTTGGCCAGCTGCACATAAGCACTGTACTCCTTTACATTAATCGGTTTATCCTTGTCAGGAAATAAAGTGTTTTTACTATTCAGACTATACAATCGCCAGTTTACCCCTCCTATCACGCTCATAAACTTAACCAGATTGGTAAAATTGTACTGGGCTTCCACATTATATAACTTACTTCTGTCGAGGAACAGGGTACCGCCTTCTGAAATCGGCGTATTGGAAATCTTTTCTTTCAATGCATTAAACTCCGGACTACCCAGTTGTGCACGTCCCTGATCAGCAAATGCCCTGGCAGCCAAATGTGCATCATTTAAATTAGAACCACCTGCAAGTGCTGCAAGGAGTGCTCCGGTATATTCGGGGTACCAGCCTCCTGTAGCACCATCATAACTTGTTTTCCATCCCTCATTGATATACTGCGCTGTTGGTCCGGCAATGACAGTCCTACCAGAATTTTCGGAAGTCATATAGGCACGTGCAAACCAATTGTCGCTTTTCAGTTCGGCCCGGTATTGCCCTACTTTAAAATTCTTTAGCTGATAGCGGGTATCATTGGTGTATACAATGTTTCCGGTACCATAAGTACCCGATACAATGGCCTCCAGCTTAGGGTTTATTTTGTACCTTAACTCGGCATTTACTTTAAACAATTTGGCTTTGTTGTCCAGATAACCGTATTCCGGGTAGCCTGTACGGGCTACATAATTGGGTTTGGTTAGCAAAGGCTCAATCAATGGCGCCAACGAAGGGTCGCCCGCAAGCGCACCTTCCAGAAAGGGGTTAATATCGGCATTGGTTGCCCCACCATAAAAATTTACACCGTTATAATTTGGATCGGTAAACCGTGTTCCGGGTCCATTTTTATTAGCACTATCTGTAGCTACCCAATCATTGGCCTGGGTATACTGCGAGTTGATTTTAAAGGCCAGCTTATCGTTCACTTTCGTCGCATAGCGAATCGCCCAGTCGTAATAAGGCGATGCGCCCACTGGGTCATAATCTTTACTGTTTTTGACATGATTGACACCCTGGGTGATCAAAACACTTAAGCCCTGATATTTAAAAGGATCTTTTCCCGTCATTACCATGGTACCATTTAGTCCTCTGGAGCCATACAAAGCCGATGATGCGCCGGAAAGCACCTCTATATTATCTACATCAAGCTGCGTTAAACTAATGGCCGAGCCGAGCGGAAAATTCAGTCCCGGCGCCTGGTTATCCATCCCGTCAACAATTTGTGTAAAGTTGGTATTGCCACTGGTATTAAATCCGCGAGTAGAGATACTGGTAAATCCGATACTCGACACCGTTACATCTACTCCTTTTAATCCCTGTATCATGTCCATGTAATTTAACTGGGGCGAATTACTGATCTCTTTGCTGCTGATCTGTTCGATGGTTACCGGCGAGGAGAGCTTTTTCTGCACCACGCGACTTGCCGACACCACCACCTCCTGTCCCAGGATGGAACCGGGGGTCAGGATAATCTCAAGCGGAGCAGCGCTGGTCACTTCAACCTCCTTGGTTTCAAAGCCAATAGAAGAGATAATCAGTACAACAGGTAGTTTCTTTTTAATGGTTAGCTGAAACCGGCCCCGGTCATCGGTATAAGTTCCCGCCGAAGAACTTCGGACATGGACAGATACAGCAGGTACTCCCTCTTGTGTAGCGCTGTTTTTAATCGTTCCTTTAATCACCTGCGCACTTAAACTTCCAAATGACAAAAGGAAAAAGATCAATAAAAATAGTCGGTTTACTTTCATTGCGTTTGGTTTTGAGTTATAATTGGTTACTGCAATATAAATCACAAAACCATCGAGACACAATGATAAACCCCTTTTTGGGGCGAAAACGAGTTATAATGGGGTGAGTGGGATTAATGGCAAGGTAGAAACTGTGTGGCTAAAGTACTGCTCAAACTGTTTTTGATGCGATGCAGAAACGGGAATCTGCATATCAGGCAAAGCATCAAACTGAAGCATATAACCTTTACTTGTCTTTTTTGACGAAGAAACGGTTTTTACATTTATGGTATAAGAACGGTGTACCCTCACCAGTCCGCCATAACTGCATGTCGACTCGATTTTTTTTAGCGTGGTCCGGATCAGTTCTTTTTTTACCACTCCGCCCAGTAAATAATAAACATCTACATAGTTGTCTTCCGATTTAAAGAACAAGATATTACTGGGCTGAAGGGTTAAAATGATCTTTCCATTCTCGTCGCCAATAGGCAGATTATCGGAAACCGGCTGGTAACCGGTCAATTCTGAAGACAAATGATGCGCCAGTTTGTATTGCTTTGCGCCAAACAAAAACAGCAGAGAAATCACATAAGGCGGGATAGCGATAAGCAAGGTATAGTTAAACGTCTCCAGGTAATTGCTTAATGACAGGTCGGGATGGTTATCCAGTATCCAATCGCAAGCCATAATACCAAATGTTAGAATGATGATTTCTCCTATGAAAAAGAATACATATTGTGCACAGGAAAGGTGCTGCAGTCGCCACCATTTGCGCAGGCCAAATTGGGTAAACAGCAGGGTTAAGCTACCCGCGAAAGAAAACAGACTAAAGATTTTTAACAAAGTGAGCCGGCCCACATCGTACCACTTGTTGATGTTGAAGGGTACAAAGGTGTACATGAAAAGCAGACTAATGACGGTAACCAGGCTAATAAAAATGATTTTATCGGCCGGGCTATCCAACAAAGGAAAGCGAATTTCAAAGCCCATTCTGGAGAGCGTTCTGGAGAGCGTTCTAGAGCATATTTTCGACAGTGTTCTTGGTAATGCTCTCAAAACAGAAACAGCTTTAAAGGATGTAGTTCCTGACATAGGGTATCAATTAATACTTTCTTCAATTTAATCATTTTTTAGATTAAGCCTAACAACTCTATGAAAAATATTTTTGTTCTCATTCTCAGCAAAATGAAGCAGATTATAGCAATCCTATATAAAAAGTTTATAGCGCATTTATTTTTATTAAATTCTCTTAAAAAATTATCATGTAAAAATCCTAATTTTGCGGCTCAAATTTTTCCTCCAATGAGTCAATCTATAAAGATCAAAAACGCTTTAATTTCAGTTTATTACAAAGACGGTTTAGAACCACTAGTTCGTTTACTTGCAGCCCAAGGTGTACAATTATTCTCTACCGGTGGCACCGAACAGTTTATCAAAGACCTGAATATTCCTGTTACTGCTGTTGAAGACCTGACTGGTTATCCTTCTATTTTAGGAGGAAGAGTTAAAACTTTACACCCTAAAGTCTTTGGCGGTATTTTGAACCGTAGAGCCCTAGGATCAGATCAGGAGCAGATTGCAGAATATGAGATCCCGGAAATAGACCTGGTTATTGTTGATTTATATCCCTTCGAAGAAACCGTTAAAGGTGGTGGTTCTGAATCAGACATCATCGAGAAAATAGATATTGGTGGCATTTCCCTGATCAGGGCTGCAGCAAAAAACTTTAATGATGTGGTAATCCTGGCTTCTAAAGACGATTATTCGACTTTACAGCAGCAGCTTGAAGCTCAAAACGGAGAGACTACTTTAGCACAGCGCAAAGCATTTGCTAAAAAGGCATTCCACACTTCTTCAAACTATGATACCGCTATCTTCAATTATTTCAATACTGAAGAACCGCTAACTGTATTTAAACATAGCATTGCCGAAGCGCAAACTTTAAGATATGGTGAAAATCCGCACCAACAGGCGGTATTTTATGGCGATCTGGATGCCATGTTTACCAAACTGAATGGCAAGGAACTTTCTTACAACAACCTGGTTGACGTAGATGCGGCGGTTGCTTTAATTGATGAGTTCGAAGAGCCGACGTTTGCCATCTTAAAACATACCAATGCTTGTGGTGTAGCTTCAAAAGCGAGCATTCTTGAGGCGTGGAATGTAGCTTTGGCCTGCGATCCGGTTTCGGCGTTTGGTGGTGTATTGATTGCTAACAGGGAAATTGACCTGGCAACAGCCACAGAAATTAACAAATTGTTTTTTGAAGTTTTAATTGCACCTTCCTATCAGCCAGAGGCAGTGGAACTTTTCCGCGCTAAAAAGAACAGGGTAATTTTACAGCGTAACGATGTTGAATTGAGCAAAAAACAATTCAAAACCTTATTGAACGGTGTAATTGAGCAAGATAAAGATTTGATTATTGAAGGTCCTGATCAGATGACCCCGGTAACCAACAAAAAAGCTACCGAACAGGAGTTAAAAGATCTTTACTTCGCCAATAAAATTGTAAAACATACCAAATCAAATACCATTGTGTTTGTTAAAAATGATCAGCTATTGTCGAGCGGCGTTGGGCAGACCTCAAGAGTTGATGCCTTAAAACAAGCCATTGTAAAGGCTGATGCTTTTGGTTTTGACTTAAAAGGTTCGGTAATGGCATCGGATGCATTTTTCCCTTTCCCTGACTGTGTGGAAATTGCCGCTGAAGCTGGCATTACTGCTGTTTTACAACCGGGTGGTTCTATTAAAGATGCGGATTCTGTAAACATGGCTAATGAAAAGGGAATTGCTATGGTTACTACAGGTATCCGTCACTTTAAACACTAATTTATTTATCCACGAATACAATAAAAAGCCGTAGTTTTACATTACTATAGTACACAGAATTATTAATACTTAAATTATCACCTATAAATGGGTCTATTTAATTGGTTTACACAAGAGGTTGCTATCGATTTAGGCACGGCGAACACCTTGATTATACATAATGATAAAGTAGTAGTTGATGAACCTTCAATCGTTGCTTTTGACAGACAAACAAATAAAATTATCGCTATCGGGAGACAAGCCATGCAAATGGAAGGTAAAACTCACGATAACATCCGCACAGTAAGACCCCTTAAGGATGGTGTGATTGCAGATTTTAACGCTGCAGAAGCCATGATCAAAGGAATGATCCGCATGTTAAATGGTGGTAAAGGCTGGATGTTTCCTTCTTTAAGGATGGTGATCTGTATTCCTTCAGGAATTACCGAAGTTGAAAAACGTGCGGTAAGGGATTCGGCTGAAATTGCCGGTGCTAAGGAAGTTTACCTGATTCATGAGCCTATGGCTGCTGCAGTAGGTATCGGAATTGATGTGGAAGAGCCGATGGGTAACATGATCATCGATATCGGTGGTGGTACTACTGAAATTGCGGTAATTGCCCTTTCGGGTATTGTATGCGACCAGTCAATCCGCGTAGCCGGAGATAACTTTGACTCCGATATCGTCAACTACATCCGCCGTCAGCACAACATTATGATTGGTGACCGTACCGCTGAAAAGATCAAAATTGAAGTAGGCGCGGCATTACCTGAGTTATCCGACCCACCTTCTGATTTTGCGGTTCAGGGAAGGGATTTGATGACCGGTGTACCTAAACAGATTACGGTTTCTTATACAGAAATTGCACACTGTCTGGATAAATCGATTTCTAAAATTGAAGAAGCAATTCTTAAGGCGCTGGAGATTACTCCGCCAGAGCTTTCGGCAGATATTTACCAGACCGGTATTTATTTGACTGGTGGAGGTGCACTGCTGCGTGGTTTAGACAAGCGTGTGGCGGCAAAAACCAAGCTTCCGGTTCACGTAGCCGAAGATCCACTTCGTGCGGTTGTACGCGGAACAGGTATTGCCCTGAAAAACATTGGTGGTTTTAAATTTTTAATGCAATAATTTAGATATGAGATATGGAACAAGAGACTTGAGCGCGTGGATTGGATATTCTAGATCAGAGATTTACCGATTCTCTTATCTCAAATCTCACATATCAAATCCAAATTCTCATATCTCAAATCTCCTGTCTCAAATCTCAGAACATGCGTAACCTTTGGATTTTCATAAACAGATACAACGCATTTTTCTTATTCATTATTTTTTTTGCAATTGGTATTATCCTAACCGTAAAAAACAATGCTTATCAGCGGAGTGTAACGGTAAATTCTACCAATGAGGTTGTAGGTGAAGTTTATCAGAATCTGAATGTATTGAAGAAATACATCAACCTGGGTACTGTAAATGATAGTCTAGCGGTTGAAAATGCTAAACTGAAAACAGAATTGCTAGCCCTTAAAAGTATTGATAGCGCAAAAAAAATTACCATTAAGGATACGCTAAACAATCCTCAATACACCTACCTATCTGCCAGGGTAATTAAAAACTCTATTACACTGCGTAATAACGTCATTACCATCAACAAAGGAAGCTTAGATGGCATTCAGCCTAATATGGCTGTAATTTCGCCAGATAAAGGGGTAGTCGGTTTCGTTCAGGACGTTTCCGAACACCTGGCCACCATCAGGTCTTTATTACACAAAGACACCAAAATCAGCGTACAGATTAAAAACATCAATGCCTTGGGGTCATTGGTATGGGGTATTGGAAACTCCGATATTACCAAAGCCTACGTAAAAGAAATACCGAATCACTTTAAGGTTAAAGTAAAAGACACGATCATTACTTCGGGCTTCTCCCGCTTTGCTCCGGGAATTCCGGTAGGGGTAGTTACCAAAACCGGAGTGGCAACCGGCGACAATTTCATGTCGCTGGAAATAAAACTTTTCAACGATTTTAGTACCTTACAATATGTGTACGTTATTCTGGATAAATATGCCGCAGAACAAACAGAATTAGAAGCCAAGTTGCCTCATGAATAGCAGATTAGTATTAGTAAATATCGTCAGGTGGTTTGTACTCCTTTTAATTCAGATCCTCTTGCTGAGGAACCTGAGTTTTTACAATATGGCTACGCCGTTTGTATACATCCTATTTTTATTACTGATCCCTTTCGGAACACCAAACCTATTGCTTTATCTGGTAGCTTTTATAACAGGACTTACCCTGGATGCTTTTTATGATACGCTTGGTGTGCATACTGCTGCCTGTGTAACCCTTGCCTTCGTAAGAATTTCTTTCATCAGCATCACCATTAACCGCGATGGTTTTGACGAACCTGAGCCTACCTTAGGGAATATGGGTTTTAAATGGTTTATCATTTACGCTTTGCTTTGTACCTTTTCGCATCACCTGGTGCTGTTTTTTTTAGAAACATTCCGACTGGCAGAGTTTTCTTATACCTTGCTCAGGTGTGTATTGAGCGTAGTATTTACCCTGTTTAGTTTGGTCCTGATAGAATTTATATTCTATAATAAAAAAATGCGCTGATGGACAAGCTGTTTAATCGAAAATATGTTATTCAGGGGTTGTTCATATTTGTCGCTTTAATTTTACTTGGAACGCTTTTTTACATACAGGTAGCCAGCGATAAATACTTTATTTCGGCAGAGAGTAACGTATTGCGTAAAATTTATACATTTCCGGCGCGTGGGGTTATTTTTGATCGTAATGAAAAACCGCTTGCCCAAAATGAAGCAGTATACGATTTAATGGTGATTCCTAATCAGGTAAAGAACATTGATACCTTAGCGTTGTGTAACCTGATTGGCATAGACACTGCGACCTTTAAAAAGAACTTTAAAAAAGTTTCTAACCAATCCAGATATCAGCCAGGTATTTTTGAAAAACAGCTATCTATACAAACCTATGCTGCTTTGTCAGAACAGCTTTCCCGGTTTCCCGGTTTTTTCGTGCAAAGCAGAACCATCCGTCATTATCCGGACAGTGTTGCAGCTCATTTTCTGGGATACATCAAAGAGGTAACTCCACGTGATATCAAAAACTCGGAAGGTTATTACCGTTCGGGCGATTATATTGGTAAATCAGGTGTAGAAAAATCGTACGAAACATTACTAAGAGGGGAAAGAGGTGTAGTTAATATGCTTTACGATGCCCGTAATGTACCTAAGGGAAGTTATGCCGAAGGCAGGTTTGATACTGCAGCGGTTTCGGGAGACCGCCTGATTTCCTCATTAGACCTCAAATTACAAAAATTAGGAGAGGATTTAATGCGCAATAAAGTAGGCAGTATTGTGGCTATTGAGCCTGCATCGGGAGAGATTCTCGCCTTTGTTAGCAGTCCGAGCTACGATCCCAATTTAATGGTGGGCAGAAACCAGGGGAACAACTACATGGACCTGTTGGCAAATCCAAACCGTGTATTCAATATACGCCCTATTCAGGGTTATTATTCGCCAGGCTCATCCTTTAAACCCCTGGATGCACTGCTTGGTTTGCAGGAAGGTGTAATTGACCCTAACACCACCTTCAACTGTCCCGGCTATTTCAAAGTCGGGGGACATACGGTAAAATGTGAGCACGTAGATGGCAACATCGCATTGCGAAGAGGCCTGGCCCGTTCCTGTAACACCTATGCCTGCTACGTATTCCAGAAACTGCTTACGCAACGTAAATATCCCAATCAACGCGTGGCCTATGACGACTGGCAAAAAAAGGTTAAAAAATTTGGACTTGGAGATAAACTGGGTATAGACCTTCCATCCGAAAAAGGAGGAAGACTTTATGATGCGGCATACTATTCGCGTAAATACAGCAAGTACTGGAATCACGGAACCGTAATTTCGTTGGCCATCGGGCAAGGGGAAATGGATGCCACGCCTTTACAAATGGCCAATATTATGGCCATCATTGCCAATCGTGGTTATTACATCAAACCCCACCTTGTAAAAGCAATCGGCGAAAACAGGGTCATCAAAAAAGAATATGTTAAAAAGAATTACGTGGATGTAGATGCTGCACATTTTGAACCAGTAATTGACGGGATGCAGGATGCGGTAAACGCACCATGGGGAACAGCAATACAATCCAGAATAGATGGCATTGTGATGTGCGGTAAAACCGGTACAGTACAAAATCCACGTGGAAAAAACCACTCTGTGTTTATAGGTTTTGCACCAAGGGACAATCCTAAAATTGCCATTGCTGTAATTGTAGAAAATGCCGGTTACGGTAGTACTTACGCTGCACCAATGGCCAGTTATATTGCTGAGCAATATCTGAAAGGAACTTTACCTAAAAACAAACTGGCACAAGTAGAATGGATGAAAAACCAGGTGATTCTGCCCGCACCTCCAAAACCTAAGGTAAAGCCCAAAGCAAAGACAGGAGATTCAACAACAACCGTTACCCCTCCTCCGGCAGCAACGTTACAACCGCCAACCAATCAAACATCCGCTAAACCTATTCAAATTACACAATGAACAATCAGCAAAGCAGCAACAGATTCTTCTTTAATGTAGATTGGGTGACCATCTTGATTTATGTTGCGCTATGTGCCATTGGCTTTGTAAACATCTATGCCTCTATATACAATGCAGAGGAATCAGCGGCCTTTAATTTCGGCACCAATTACGGAAAGCAGTTGATCTTTATCCTTACGGGTTTAATACTGGGCTTCTCCATCCTATTGCTGGACGCCAAATTTTTCAGCATCTTCTCGCCCATCATTTACGGAGTTACCATGTTGTTATTGCTGGTCGTACTGATAGTGGGACGTAACGTGGGGGGCAACCAGGCATGGATCCCCATCGGTTCTTTTCGTTTACAACCTTCGGAGCTGGCCAAGTTTGGTACTGCGCTGTTGCTGGCCAGGTATATCAGCTCATTTAATCCAAAACTCAATACCTTTAAGCCTGTATTAGTTGCAGCGGGGATCATCATACTACCCATGTGCCTGATCATGCTACAGCCTGATGCGGGTTCCATGCTGGTTTTTCTTTCTTTTATGTTCCCACTATATCGCGAGGGACTACCCGGTTATTTACTGGTGGTATTCTGGGGCATGGTACTTTTATTTATCCTGAATCTTTTCCTTACACAATGGATACTGATTTCCGCAATTTTGGCGCTTGGTGGACTTTTCATTTATTTTAATAAGAAAAAACAGCAGCGCATGATCATGATCGGTATCATCACACTTTCAGCAATAGGTTACCTGTTCATTGCAAAGGTCATGTTCGAGAATGTACTGCAGCCCCACCAGCGTACGCGTATTGAATTAATTCTGGGACTAAAAACGGACCCCAAAGGAGCCGGATATAATGTAAATCAGTCAAAAATAGCCATTGGCTCTGGTCAGCTTACCGGCCGCGGTTTTCTGGAAGGTACGCAAACCAAATACGGTTACGTACCTGAGCAAAGTACCGACTTTATTTTTTCTACCATTGGAGAAGAATGGGGCTTTGCAGGTTGCTTTGTGGTTATAGCCCTATACATGTTTTTACTGCTCAGGATTGTAAACCTTGCCGAACGGCAACGCTCTTCCTTCTCGCGGGTGTACGGCTATTGTGTGGCCTGTATCATCTTCTTCCACGTATTTATCAATATAGGAATGACCATAGGCATTATACCTGTAATTGGGATTCCCTTGCCCTTTATCAGTTACGGAGGATCTTCCTTATGGAGTTTTACCGTGTTGCTGTTTATCTTCCTTAAATTAGATTCGAACAGAATGGGCTTTATTTAGCCGGAAAACGTTGGTTTAACAATTCATAAAACTTATCAACTGTACTCTGTTTAGATGCCCAGTTATTTTTCACGGCATAGTTGTGCTGTAAAAATGTATCCGCAGCTTTAAAATCGGGCATTTTATTGACCAGCTCGATCGCCTCGGCATAAGCCAAATTGTACCCGTTAAACAGGTCTTTGATGTACAGCAATTTCTCGTTCAGGTTGATAGCCTGTTTCAGATCGCTAATAGTGGTTTTATTGCTTTCTTCATTCAAACTATTTGTAAAACCATTTTTCCCTGCCAGCAAATCATTTAAAGTAGGCTTTGGCTGGCTCACGTCCGCTACTTTTGTCTCCTGTTCTTCTACTTTATCGACAACCGGACTGGCAACAACAGGTTCAACAATTTGCACCTTAGGTTCGTCAGAAACCAATATTCGGACCGGTTCAGAAAGTTCAACGGGCTCAGGCTTCACTGCTTCTTGTTCAACAATTGGAGATGCCTGGGGTTGATCGTCCTGATCGGCAAGGTCATTCATCTGCTGCAACTGGCTATCTCTTACTCTTTGTTTCTGCGCAATGATATCTTCCTCTTCTTTGCTTAATGGTCTGTCAAAAATGGCATCTACCGACTGATGTTCAAATTCAAACTTATCCGTTGAGATGCTGTCATTAATTAAAAACTCAAATTTCAGAGGCTCAGCTATCTGCTCCTCTGCAATTTCCGAAGGTAATTCCGTCGCTGTAAGGGCAATTACTACTGCAGGTGTTTCGTCAACAGGTTCAGCATCATTTTCTGCTTCATACTCGGTCCTCAATTCATCCAATGTCTTCTCGTTTACAGGCCTGGCAGCAAAAAATTCCTTCAACTCATCTGCAGAAGGACGCGGAGGCACCGGCACATTTACGGCTATTGAAGCTGTTTGAGCAACTTCCTGCTGGCTATGTTCAGAGATTGCCTTCTGAGGTTTGTTGCTGTTGATCTTTTTTACAATCTGAACATGATCTGATAAAAAGTTTGCGTTTGCCAGAAAAAGCTCCAGTTCCAACTCATTGAGTTGGTTGGGATTTTGAGCCAGAAACTCATACTGATCCTGAAGCTCATTTAATATCTGTCCTACTTTCTTAAAAATATCCTCTTGGTTCATCATAGCTTAATAACGGAAGAATTGGTGTTTTATGTTGGTAACTTGCCACTCAAAAGTACTACAAAATTCTGATATTAGCAGGCTCTAAAATCCTATTAAGCATGTTATTCAGCGAACAAAATTACAGACGGGGGGCGTATTTCGGTAGTATTGAAGTGATTTGCGGCTCAATGTTTTCGGGAAAAACGGAAGAATTGTTGAGAAGATTGAAACGGGCCCAGATTGCAAAATTAAACGTCGAAATCTTTAAACCTAAAACAGATACCCGCTATGATGAAACTGCCGTAGTCTCGCACGATCTGAATTCAATCCAGTCTACTCCGGTCGAAAGTTCAGCTGCAATTTTGCTGCTTGGTGCCAATACACAGGTGGTAGGAATTGATGAAGCACAGTTTTTTGACGATAACTTACCTGAAGTATGTAATAAGCTGGCCGAAAAAGGCATTAGGGTTATTGTAGCAGGTTTGGATATGGACTTTCAGGGCAAGCCCTTTGGCCCAATACCCAACTTAATGGCCATTGCCGAACTGGTAACCAAGGTAAATGCGGTATGTGTACGATGCGGCAGCCCGGCTGTATATTCCTATCGTACCGCGGCGAGCGAAAGCCGGGTACTTTTGGGCGAAAAAGACAGTTACGAACCGAGATGCCGGCATTGTTATCATCTTGGGGATAAGGAACAGCCCCTGTTTAGCTGATTAAATCCGGGTCCAGACACACTCATCTGTTAGTATTTTTCCTTTTACCCTGGCTTTCACTACCAAGGTATTTTTACCCGGGGTTAATGTTATATTCTCCCATAACATGGTATTAAGGTCATTTTTACTCCTTTTACCCAGATACTTTCCATTGATCCAAAGTTCAGCACTTTGTAAATTGGCATAAACCTTAACCGTTGTTAAAGCCTTATGCCGTTCTGTATTTCTTCGCTCAGCGATGTACAACATGGGTTCCGGATTCCAGTTTGCCTTGTAAAAGAAAAAAGCATCCTTTTTTATTTTTCTGTCGTAAGTAACCAGACCTTTATCATTGATACCATTATTGTCGCCCTCTGTCCTGATAGAGGAACCAAAGTCGGCCAGCACCCAAATAAATTTACCCCATATAAAAGGGCGTTTCTTCAATTCCTGCCAATGCTTTTCATGAAAAGCCGTTTGCCATTCTTCGGGATGAAAACGGCCTGACGGATTAGGTTTTTCGAGTTCCTCGGTATGCTTAAACGGACTTGCGCCGGCACCATACTCACTGATAGAAATGGGTTTAGCTGGCAATGCCCGATGCGTTTGATCTGCCCAGGTGCCAACCTGATCAAAATTCCCACCATACCAGCCAAAATATTGATTCCATCCCATCAGATCGGTCAAATCAGTAAACTCTCCGCTCCCCAGATTAGAAGCCAGCGTAGTTAAACGTCCGGGATCTTCACTTTTTGCCAATGCATTTAGTTCCTTAATAAAAGGCCTCGGGTCGTCATAGTCCAGCTTCAACTCATTAAACATTCCCCAAAAGCAAATGGACGGATGATTGTAATTTTGCCTGATCAATTCTGTTAACATCCCCTTTATATTGTCTTTGAGTGCAGGGCTATTTACGTAGCCAGTACCTGTATAGCCACCTGGCCCCACAAATGGGATTTCCGACCATAATATAATGCCATTTTTATCGCACAGATCATAAAACAACTTGCTATGCGGATAATGGGTTAGTCGTACAGCAGTTGCGCCAAGTGATTTGATCAGTTCCATATCCGCCAGTTGGTCTGCCTCACTTAAAGCCGAGCCTTTGCCTGATACATCTTCATGGCGCCCTACGCCATACAAATCCAGATGTTTACCATTCAGAAAAAAGCCCCTGTCTGGATCTACACTGTAATAACGTAAACCAAGTTGTTGCGTTACCTGGTCAATAAGCTTTCCGTTTTGCAAAAGAGCTACCTCAACCTGATATAAATACGGATCGGCCTTCCCATTCCATAAACGAGGTTTCTCTAGCTTTAGCGACTGCTTCAGCTCCTTTTGTCCTGCAGCTAAAGCATCGGTTTGACTCTTAACAACATTTCCCTTATGGTCAAGAATGATAGTTTTAAGGCTTAATCCCTGCCCGTCAGTTAACGATAATTTACTACGCACCTGTACCTGGGCTGACGCTTCGGAAACCTGTTGCTGATCAAGATAAATACCTGAAGAACCAAAATCGAGCGGACTGATGCAATTTTTATCGGTAACAATTAGACTCACCGGCCGGTGTATGCCTCCATACAAATTAAAATCGCCATGCAACGGAATTAAGTCCAGTCTATAGGCATTGCTAACCAACACCGTAATGGCATTATTTCCAGGCTTTATATAGTCGGTTATCTCAACGGTAAATGCGGTATAACCACCATGATGTGCGGTTACCATTTTATGGTTCACAAGGACTGTAGCCACATTGTTTACCCCTTCAAAAGATAGAAACAAACGTTTACCCTTCCAGGCGTCAGGCACTTGCAAGTTACGTTCATAACTTGCCGCAGTTCTGTTGTAATTGGTTATTCCTTTCAGTACTTCGTCTGCATTCCAGGTATGTGGCAAATTCACAGTTTCCTTTTGAATACCACGTTCAAAATTATAGGTAAAATAAAATTGCCAGTTGGTATTAAGTGGAATAATTTGTCGTGCTGAGACCTGCAACCCTACCGGATGCCTGGCCATAGCACTTAGCTGGCCTAGCATCAGGACGAGTGCGATAATAATTTTTTTACAATGCATAATTTTGACTTTCTCTACTATAGATACCATTGTTTATACCGGGCCAGGGCCTCCAGGTAATAATAATCAGCGTAAACAAGTGGTACGTCAATCTCCGAATTCAAAGGATAAGCACCAGTACTGTGCATTAATAAAAAGCCTCCGTTTTCTCCGGCCTTTGCGCGATATTGTGCGGATGACAGGGAACGGATCATTGTTTCGGCAGCAGCTTTAAACTCAGCCTTTTCCGCCACCGGACTGTATTGAGCAAGTTCCAGCAGTGCCGAGGCCAGTACTGCAGCTGCTGAAGCATCACGCGGTGCAAAAGGAATACCTTGAGCATCGAAATCCCAGTAAGGAATTTTATCAGCCGGTAAATTCGGATGGTTTAACACAAAATGGGCAATACCTTTGGCTTGCTTTAAATAGACTGCATTTTTGGTGGCACGATACATAGTAGTGTAGCCATACAATGCCCAGGCCTGCCCACGGGACCAGGCCGAACAGTCGGCTGCTCCCTGCCAGGTGGCTTTTCTAATAATCCCTCCTGTTTTGATGTTGTAATCAACCACATGGAAAGAGCTAAAATCGGGTCTGAAATGATTTTTTAAAGTTGTATTTGAATGGGCAATTGCAATCTTTTTGTATTTGGCATCACCACCATGATCACTCACCCAGTTTAACATTTCCAGGTTCATCATATTGTCGATGATCACCGGGCACTTCCAATATTTATTTTCATCCCAGGATTGTATAACCTTTAGATTTGGGCGGTAGCGGGTAGCTAATGCTTCGGCCGAACGGTCGATAACCGCTTTATATTCGGGCTTTTTCGTGATGCGATAAGCATTTCCAAAGCTACAATACATCATGAAACCCAGATCGTGGTTGCCGGTAAAAGTTTTATTGGGTTCAATAACCGACAATGCCTTTTCGGCCTCCTGTTTTATTTCCTGATCTTTTGTTTGCTCATAAATGTACCATAAGCTACCCGAATAAAACCCGCTGCACCACCATTTGATCTCTCTATTTACAGGTTTGCCATCGGCAAAGCTCTGTGGGGTAAGCCCAGAAGGTATGTTTTTACTCAGCACTTTATACTGGCTGGCTGCAAATTCAAATTGGTCATGAATCAGTTTGCTCATGTTTTCCGGCTTTGCCGTTGTCTGTTGGGCAAATGAAACAGTAGAAGTAACGGCAAAAAGGGCCGCAATGATAATGGTTCTTTTCATATTTATGTGTATGTGCTTATCGTTACGGAATGATTTTAATGTTAAATTCTTTCAAAGCACTTTTATTATTATCCGGAGTAACATTAAACACAGCAAACGAGGCCTTGTACTTACCGGTTGCCGCATATTTAAATGTATAAGCGGTGGCGGCTGAAGCTGTAATATTTTTAACCGTTGTGGTAGAAATATCCGGTGAAATCCGGCCAACATATAGTGCCTTACTTACAATCCAACTGGTATTACTTGGTGCCGCGGCATTGCCGCCGTCAATTTTCAATGAGGCCGTTGAAGCCACCCATCTTGAAGTTGCGGTACTCCAGACATTGCCAAACCTGGTCCAAAAGTTAGCATCAGCCGCAATAGCCCCCAAATTAAAGGTAAAATCGGGCAGCACATTGTTGACCGCATAATTGGTAATGGTCCATGTGCGTTGTGTTGAGCCCGTTACCCCCATAAATTTAAAAGCGATAAATAACGAATCGTTCACTCCGGTAACCAAATCGCTCAAATCTGCGTTTCCCGAATTTACCGCTGTTGCGTTGCTAGCTAATGCCACTCTGTTGGTGATATTGGTCCAGGCGGCATTTACTATTGTAGCCGAATCTCGGGCAGGTAATTTGTTGGTAGCCAAAACCTGCAAACTATTGGCTTGTGTACCAAATTGAAGGGTACTGGTGAAAGACAATATGGTTTTACCTAAAGCATTAGCTCTGGTACGGTATTCATATTTATTACCTACCGTTCCGGCCCAAAAGGCAATGTTATCAGCATAGCCTGTTAATGCAAATTTGCAGGTATCCCCAAGCTTAAAAACAAGGGTATCCCCAATCGTAGAGCGGGCATTGGTTAATGCAATATTTACTGTAGGTGCCTCTGTGGTCAGCTCCTTTTTACAGGCCGACAAACATACACCGGCGATGATTAGGAAATTAAATATATATTTCATTTTCTTTTCTTTTAGGTTGGTGATGATTGTTAATACCCTGGATTTTGAATCAGTGCTTTATTCAGGTTCAGCTCATATGTAGGTTTAGGCAATAACACATGTTTTTGCTCAATACCCAGTAAGCCCTGGTAACCATTTGTATTTCCCGTTGCGGCAATGTTAGCACCATTTGCAGCTGCATAATTCATAAAAGCCTGCATATCGGCCACAAAATTTCCCCAGCGAATTAAATCTCCTTTACGGGATGCTTCAAAGCACATTTCACGCATACGTTCATCACGTATCGCCTGCTGAAAAGCAGGCTTATCCAATCCAGGTGTCAACAAGTGCTCATTTCCATTAGTAATGGTAGCCACCGCTGTGGCTGTTGTACCAGTAGCTGGTGCGGCAATGGTAACAACTGGCGCAGTTGTAAAATATGGACCCGATGTCAAATTACCTCTGCTGGTAATTTTAATACCGGTTACCACACCACCTGCCGAAACTACAGCAACGGCAGTCGCTCCTGCGCCTCCACCACCGCTAATGGTAACCGCCGGCGGCGTAGCCGCAACATAACCTGTACCACCATTGGTTACTGAAATGGTTTTCACAATATTGCCATTCAATGTGCCGTATCCACGTTTCCTTACCAGGTTTATGGCGTCATAAGCCTGGCTCGTTGGGCCGTTTACCTGATTTTCTGCTTCCGCTTTCATTAGCAGCACATCCGCATATCGGATAACCGGCCAGTTGATATTATAGGTACCATTGATACGGGATGACTCAGGGCAATATTCCCTTCTGAATTTCCCACAACTCATCTGCCACACGTTTGGTCTGTCCAACCTGGTTCTTACAGTAGAAGTAGATGAATAATAATAATCCGCACAATTCCAGTCCCGACGTGTATCTAAAGATGCTTTGTTGACCAATGTGCTGGTGGGATCAACTTCGTAGCTGTCAAAAAGTTTCTTGGTAATCGAAATCCATGAGGCAGAGGTGTAAGAGCTATTGTCAAAATTGACAAAAGTAGAGGACACTCCCACAAAGTTACCAATGTCATTACCTGTTTTATTGGTTACACCAGCGGCGGCGCCGGCAGATCCCCATTCTAAAATATCCTCTTTAACATCGTATTTATCCTGACACAAATTGATAAAAACTTGTTTGTAATCGGGATTTAGGGCGTGAATATTCGAATTGATGACCTTATCTGCATAGGTAATTACATCTGCGTATTTACCGGTATCGTTAAGTGGATAACCTGCCCAGTATAAATACACTTTGGCCAGCATAGCTTGTACCGCAGTTACTGTGACCTGATCATTGTAACCCAGACTATTTACTGTGCGACCTTGCAGCAGCGTTTCCGCTTCTTTCAAATCGGCAACCATCTGTTCGTACACCTTTACCTGAGGGGCGGCCGCTATATTTACTTCAGATATCGCAGGCGAGTGCAAAATCAAGGGAACATCTCCAAAGTTTGTGGTCAGGATAAAATAATTATAAGCCCTTAAAAATAATGCCTGTCCTTTAATGTATCCGCGCAGCTTCTCATCCATCGACGGCTTGTTGATGTTATCGATCAACCCGTTTGCATTATTGATCCCTAAGTAAGGCCAGCGCCAAACGTCGGCAATATAGGCATGCCCTGAATTGTAAGCGGAATAATATAGGCCTCTGGCATCGCCACTTGCCGGGCGATTCGGAATCATCTCGTCCGTTGTACTGGTAAAATTGAAATTTAAAACCTGTCCATACATCCGTTCGTACATCATATTGCTGTAAATACCATTCAAAGCAACCTGAAGCTGATCGGCCGTCTCGTAATAACTTACCGGAGTTACCACATCTGTGGGCTGTGTGTCCAGAAATTTCTTACAGGAACTGCTTAATCCGGTAAGAAGTATGAATGCCAAAATATATCTGTGTTTCATGTCTTTAATATTTTAATGATTAAAATGTCGCATTTAAACCAAAGGTTACCGTAAAGGATTGCGGATAAGTGCCATAGTCAAAACCTGGTGTTAAGTTTCCTGGTCTTGCCGAAGCTTCGGGATCTAAGCCCGAGTAATTAGTAAGGGTATAAAGGTTTTGTGCCGAGATATTGGCCCTTAACTTAGATAAGCCAATATGCTTTAACATACCATTGGTAAAATTATATCCCAACTGAACGGTTTTAAGCCTCAAATACGAACCATCTTCGACCACTCGTGAGGAGTAATTGGCAACCGTCATCCCTCCTGCCCTGAACAGGCTATTGCTTGGATTGCTCGGTGTCCAGCGGTCCTGAAAAGAGGCATATTGATTTAAATTCGGGTTGGTCACAATTCCCCCCTCAAAAACATATCGGTTGGCATTGATAATGTCATTGCCGTACGACCATTGCAGGAATACGCCCAGATCCCAGTCTTTGTAACTAAAATTATTGCTAAAACCACCGGTATGAATCGGTAAGCCCCTGCCAATAATGGTATAATCATTATTATTAATGGCCAAATCGCCATTCAGATCTTTATATTTGATATCGCCGGGCTGAATCGCGGCCCTGGTAGTTCCATTGGTGGTGATGTTTGGTTTTAACTGATAAGTGCCGTTAGGCATTTTATCAAAATCGCTATATTGATAGACCCCGTCAAAAATAAGCCCATACATTTCGCCAACCGAACGTCCCTTAACCGAAATATAAGAAGCCAGACTGGTATAAGTAGTATTAAAAAATGTACCTGAACCCGAAAGCAATGAGTTCTGCCCCTCAGTCAGTTCCAAGATCTTATTACGGTTAAAACTGATGTTAAAATTACTCGTCCAGCGGAAATCTTTAGTTTGGATGTTTGTGCTGTTAATCGTAATCTCTAAACCACGATTCTGTAAACTACCTATATTTTTAAAGCCCGTACTGCTTAGCACTCCATTGGCATAAGGCAGTTGTGCATTCAAAAGCAGGTCTTTAGTAGTCCGCTCGTATACATCAACTGTCAAACCCAGTTTACTTTTTAGAAAACTCATGTCCAAACCAATATTGGTTTGCGTATTGGTTTCCCATTTCAGATTTGGATTTGCTGCAGCAGTGATCACCGAACCTGCAGAAACAGGTTTACCATTAAATGAGTACCAGTAATTGACATTACCAAGATCCATTTGGGCCAGGTAAGGGAAATCACTTACCCTGTTATTTCCGGATGCGCCATAACCGACACGCAGTTTGGCATCAGAAATAAATTTAAAGCCCTTCATAAAATTCTCCTGACTAAACCTCCACCCTGCAGATGCGGAAGGGAAATATCCCCAGCGTTTGCCTGGAGCAAATTTTGAAGAACCATCAGCCCTCAGGGATGCTGTTACCAGGTACTTACCTTTATAATCATAATTTACCCTACTCAAAAATGAAGCTAAAGTCCACCTCGAGCTACCCGATCTCACAACCGTATTGGCGGCGGGAACCAGGTCCAGTGCATCAAGTCCAAGATTTTCGTTTGCAATCTGGGAGGCATAGATAGATCTGAATGAATTTTTGTTTCGCTGTGAAGAGAAACCTGCCAATAAGGTTAAGTTATGGTCTTTATTGAAGGTATTTTTATAAGTCAGGGTATTATCATTTAACCAGTTAAAGACCGGAGCAGTGCCATACGTACCATTCGGTCCGGGAGCATTCGGTACCACCTTGCTTCCAGCCTGGGTAAAGGAATTGTTAAAAATATTGGTCTCGGTATTGTTGTTGGTGATCCCACCTGAGATCCTTAATTTCAACTTGGGTGTAAAAGCATATTCTGCATATCCGTTGGCGGCCATATTTGTAGCTTTATACATAGTCTGCTGATTGGCCAGACTGATCAGTGGGTTAACCCGGTAATCCTGATTGTTGGCAATTTCGTTGGTTGGATCATAAAATGAATCGAGCAAATCAGTTCCTGCATCTCTGCCAGATAAACCGGTAGTTGGTCTATAGCCCCAAACGGAGTATAAAAGACCGGCAGAAGCATAAAAGTTTGTAGCCGAAATAGGTGTTCCGAAAGTCTCGCTATACGCGTAATTCACGTTAATGCCCGTTTTCAATTTTGGTGTTACCTGCTGATCTAAAACAAAGCGTCCCTGATAACGTCTAAAGCCACTATACTTCACAATCCCTTTTTGATTGTTAAAGTTTCCGGAGATAGAGAAAGTAGTTTTATCACTTCCGCCGCGTAAGGCAATATCGTGATTTTGATTTTGGCCAGTCCGGAAAATATGGTCTTGCATATTTAATCCAGCCACATTACGGTAGTCATCAACAGTAACCCCATTTTTAAGATATACCGAGTCTGCAAAAACCGAATTTAGTTCTTTCACATACTTAACAAATTCGTATGGCCCCATTACCGGAATCTGCGCCGGCGATTTTTGTACACCGTAATAGGCATTATAAGTAAGTTGTGGCTTTCCGGCCTGACCTCTTTTTGTGGTAATTAATACTACCCCATTTGAGCCCCTTGCACCATAAATAGCTGTAGCAGATGCATCTTTCAACACATCAATACTTTCAATATCTGAAGGGTTGATGGAATTTGCATTTGCATTTTCGGAAGGGAAACCGTCAATTACATATAAAGGTGAGTTATCCTGAGAAATGGAACCTGCTCCCCGAATTACAATAGTAGCCGTTGCACCTGGTTGCCCATCACTGGTACTCACCTGCACCCCGGCAACACGCCCGGCCAATGCCTGATCAAAGGATTTAACCGGAGCCTTTTCCAGGTCCTTCATATTGACCGAGCCTACTGCACCTGTTAAATCTTTACGCTTTGCCGTACCATATCCCAATACCACCACATCGTTTAAAGTAGTTGACGACTCCTGAAGGGATACGTTGACAATACTTTTTGCACCTACGGTAACGGTTTGGGTCACATACCCCAGATAGTTAAATACCAGCTGATCTGTAGCCGAGGCTTGTATTTTGTAACGGCCGCTCACATCTGTCTGTACACTTGTCTTTGTATTTTTTACAGTAACGGTAGTCCCCGGAATGGGGCCTCCCTGTTGATCGGTAACAATGCCTGTTACAGGCTTGCTTTGTGCATAGGTTATACAAGGCAGCAGGATGGCAACCATCAAGCCCAATAAATATGGCCAACAGTTAAAATCCAGTCCTCTAAAACTTAAGTCTAGTTTTTTCATACACTTATTAGTTTGGTTAGATAAAATTACTAATCGTAAAATTGTTACAAACTAAGCCAAGCAAGGGGTGAATTTTCTGTTTTTATGGGTAGATAAATGTATTTTTAGGCAATGAAACAGCTATTCCTCTGCATTTCCATTATTTTGAGCCAACTATTCTGCAAAGGACAGGACCTGGTATTCAATCATTTGATGACTGAAGATGGCTTATCCCAGAATTCTATTTTTGCCATTACGCAAGACAGCAGAGGCTATATGTGGTATGGATCACGATTCGGGCTAAACCGCTATGATGGTCACCAGTTCCGTTTATATAGAAGTAATGCGGCAGATACGACCAGCCTTTCTGACGATTATATTTCTGCCCTGTACAACGACATCAATGGCGTACTTTGGGTAGGCACCACCAATGGATTAAATAAATTCAATCCCCAATTAAATACTTTTGAAAGGATAAAACTTTATCAGGGAGGCGACAAAACCCCCAATTATATCAGAACTATCAATGAGGATAAAAAAGGCCAGCTCTGGGTAGGAACCAACCATGGCCTGTACATGCGACCTAACCGCCATAACAACAATTTTATAGCAGCCGATCGGCTTGGACTTCCCAAAGCGATTGCCAAAAGCGAAATTTTGAGTATCTATGAAGACCATGAAGGGTATTTATGGATAGGAACCACACAAAATCTGATTCAGTCAGTATTCAATAAAAAGTTGAGGGTGATTAAAGTTTTCAGTCAAAATTCAAGCCCCACAAGTATCAGCGACAATTCTATTACGGCCATAACCGAAGATCAACAAAAGAATCTGTGGTTTGCAACCGAAAATGGAGGGGTTAATCTTTTTAACAGACAGACTCAAAGTTTCACACGCTTTTTACATCAGGCAGGGAATAACAATACCATTGCCCACAATGCTGTTCGCCGAATGATTAAAACCAATACAGGCGAGTTGTGGATAGGTACATTAGAGGGCTTGAGCATACTAGACCCTGTCACAAAAAAAATCAGAACTTTTCAACAAAACAAGCCCAATAACAAGGGCTTAAACCAAAATTCCATATATAGCATTTACCAGGATTTGAACGGATCGGTATGGATTGGAACGTATTACGGCGGAATAAATGTGGTTTACGCCTCACCTACCAACTTCAAGGTTTGGCAGTACAACGAAAAATTACCAGGTCTGAATTATAATGTGATCAGTGCTATCACAACAGGAAAAGATAATAGGTTGTGGATTGGTACAGAAGGTGGTGGACTCAACTACTATGACCCTGCCAGTCAGAAATTTGGTGCCTATACAGTTGCAGCCAATGATCCTGGCAGCCTGGGATCTAACCTGGTTAAGGTTGTGTATCGGGATCAAAAAGATCAGATTTGGGTAGGCACCCATGGAGGAGGTTTAAACCTCTTTCAACCTTCGACAGGTAAGTTTAAACGTTTCTTTTCCAATAAAGATGACCTGAGGGCTACCCGCTCTGAAATAGTTGCCTTACTGGAGGACGATGAGGGCCGATTCTGGATGGGCAGTCAAAACGGGATCAACATTTTCAATAAAGCAGATACGAAACTTGAACCCTATCCAGTTCCAAAAGACTTTAAAATATTTGATGGAAAGAACATTAAGGTATTATTTGAAGATTCGAGAAAAAACATCTGGATTGCTGCCACTACCGGTTTGTACATTTATACTAAAAACGAAAAAAAGCTGCAGTTGCTAAATCTGCCAAACGGATACAAAAGGGCAAGTACCAATACAAATTTCATCAATTGCATATGTGAAGACTCGGCAGGAAATATCTGGATAGGATTATATTATGGCGGTTTGGCACTTTATGACACAAAAAAACAAACTTTCAACCATATTTATACGGCAAAAGATGGTCTATCCAACGACAATGTACTTGGAATTATGGAGGATGACAAACACCAGCTTTGGATAAGTACTTCAAATGGGCTGTTCAAATTCGATCCCAAAAATCATTCCTTCCAAACCTATACCACCAGCGATGGGTTATCCGGAGATGATTTCAATTACAATTCTTTCTTTAAGAACAAAGATGGAGCTATGTTTTTTGGTGGTTTTAACGGCCTGACCTATTTTTTCCCTCATGAGATTCAAAAAAATGAATTTCATTCTCCCATTGTTTTTACCGATTTACTTTTATTTAACAAATCAGTAGAAATCAATGCGGCCGACAAACTGCTACAGCAAGACATTGGTTTTACCAAAAAACTCATTTTCAAACACGATCAAAATGTTTTTACCATACAATTTGCCTTACTCAATTATATCAAATCGAAGAAAAACAGGTATGCGTACAAACTGGAAGGCATCAATAAACAGTGGATAGAAACCCGCACACCTGTAGCGTCATACACCAATTTACCTTCTGGCTCCTATACACTTTTAATTAAAGGTGCCAATAATGATGGGGTATGGAGTAAGGCCAATGCTATCCAAATTGAAATACTTCCCCCATTTTGGAGAACCTGGTGGGCTTTCACTATTTATGCACTTTTGGTTGCAGCTATTATATTTTTTGTTACCCGTTTCTTTTATCTCAGAGAATTATTGATAAAAGATGAGGAATTACATCAAAGCAAACTCAACTTTTTCACCAATGTGTCGCATGAAATCCGTACACACCTTACCCTTATTATGGCACCAATTGAAAAGTTGCTTGATGGACAAAAAAATACAGCAACAACAAACAAACAAGTTGCCAGCATAAAGAACAATGCGGATCGATTATTGAAACTGGTTAGTGAATTGATGGATTTTAGGAAAGCAGAGACTAACCATTTAAAATTACATGTGACCAATTACAATCTGATCACCTTTGTCCAGGACATCTGTGCAGCTTTTGATGATCTTTCTGATCAAAAGAAAATAAAATTTGATCTCCAATACGATCAGGCCCCAGTGATGTTGCATTTTGACAAAGAGCAATTGGAAAAGGTATTTTTTAATCTGATCTCCAATGCTTTTAAATTTACCCCTACCGGTGGAAGCATTACCGTAAAGATAAAAGTACAAGCGCATAATGTTACCATCAGTGTAGAAGATACGGGAAGAGGAATTGCCCCTGAATACCTCGATCGCTTGTTTACCAATTTCTTTCAGGTTGATGACCACAGTATACAAAACACGGGCTACGGGATTGGCCTTGCGCTTTCCAAACACATAGTGGAACTACACCATGGTCAAATTTCAGTAACCAGCCAACCAGCTGATGACCTGCAATCGGGATATACCAGTTTTGTTGTAACCCTATTAACCGGAACCCAGCATTTTGGCAATACACTCCCAAAATTACCTGCCAGCATTGAGACAAAAAAAACAAATACAGATGTGCAGGAAGCATCTCAAATGATTGGAGAAGCTGAACAGGAAAAAGACAATAGCATTAAAAAACACACTATACTCATTGTAGAAGACAATGCTGAATTACGTTTACTATTGAGCGAATCGCTGACCAACGAATATTGGGTTCTGATTGCCAAAAATGGATTAGAAGGGCTAACAAAAGCGACAGAAGAAATTCCTGACCTCATTATTAGTGATGTAATGATGCCTCAAATGGACGGTTTTACCCTTTGTACCCGGCTAAAATCTGACGAGCGTACCAGCCACATTCCTTTTATACTGCTTACTGCAAAAAGTACAGAAACCGACCAGATTAGTGGATTAACAGGCGGTGCCGATATTTATCTGACCAAACCTTTCAGCAATAAAATACTGCAACTAAACATAGCAAACCTGTTAAAAGGAAGAGAAACCATGCGGCAAAAGTTCAGCAAACTGCTATTGTTGGAACCGACACATATCGCAGTTGATAATACCGAGGAGCAATTTCTTTCAAAACTGGTGCTCATCATCGAGCAAAATATAGAAGATGAGAACTTTGGCGTAGAGCGCCTGGCAGAGGAGATTGGCATGAGCCAGTCTGTACTCTATAAAAAGCTTAAGGCACTAACCAACATGTCGGTAAACGACTTCACTAAGTCTATTCGTTTGAAAAGGGCAGCTCAATTATTAAAACAAAAGAAATATACCGTCTACGAAATTGGGTACATGGTGGGGTTTGCCGACCGAAAGTATTTCAGTCGGGAATTTAAAAAGCAGTTTGGAAAAACACCAAGCGAATACATCGAAACCGATTAAGCATTAGGACAGTTTTTACACCTTTTTCCGGTCAGATACTTTTCACAGCATTCTTTTTTCTTTTTATCCTTTTTTTTCTTTTTATCTTTTTTCTTTGACATGACCCTATGGATAAATGATAAACAAAAAAAGGTACATACTGTTTTGCCTGCTGCATAAGTATGTACCTTCAATCTATCCGGAAAACCGGAAAAGAGCTATATTAAGCTTCGCTGTAAGTGATCTGAGCTACGTGCTTGTCAATTTGCCATCTTCCAGTTCCTTCTTCACCAATTACGTCAAACAGTTCAACCGCACGACGGGCTTTGTACTCTTCTTCTCTTTGCTCTTTAAAGAACCAGTTCAGGAACTCGATAGTTACAAAGTCCTGCTCTTTATAGCAACGGGCAGCAATATTTTTAATGGACTGCGTAACGCTGATCTCTTGCTCCAAAGCCTCTTCAAAAACTTCACGGAACGAATTGTATTCAGCTTTAACACCTGCAACCTCTGGCGAAACGGCATTACCGCCCATATCTAAAACATACTTAAAAAATTTAAGCTGGTGCATTCTTTCCTCTTCAGCTTGCTTAAAGAAATAATCTGCAGAAAAATCATAACCATTGCGGCTGCACCACGAAGCCATAGAAAGGTAAATAGCTGATGAATGGGCTTCTTTCTTTATTTGTTGGTTTATAAGTGTCTCTACATCTGATGAGAGTAAACACTTAACGCGCATGATATCTTTCATATATAATATGTATTAAGTTCTTTTTTCTAATACAAAAATACGGCTAAGTATTTACAATAATAGAAATAAGGTTAATATGGAAAGAATCTAATTCCAGTATAATCAGATGATTAGACGATGCAGACGGTCCTGAATGATGTGATTAAGATCAAGCATTACAAAGGTTCCTTGAAGCAATTCCTTTAAGGCAATGATCTGTATCAATGATAAAACATAGCAATGGTCGCAGGCGCAGATAAAGATAATCTCCACATCCGGAGATTTTGTATTGTTGAGTAACAAATCTTCAATATCAATCTGATAAACCGCCTTTTTTAATTTTAAAATATTACGGTAATCAAAACGGGCCAGCTTTCCGGCGAAATCAATATACCAGCAGTTTTCAAAATCAGATTGATAGATGGCGCCAGCTTTAGTGCTAAACACTTCAACAAAATCGACTGATGACTGAATGGTTAAATTTTGCATTTATAAATATTGATTGATGCAAAGGTGAATATTATTTAGATTTATTCCAAATCCATTTGACAAGATTTTTCACAAAAAATTTTGCACCTGGATCCGATTACAGCCAACTAGACTTTTTTTGCCCTTACAATAATGATATCGCGATCAACGGCTTGTCCGGTATGACTTGTGGTCAAATCCTTTTGTAAAAGGATATCGGCAATAGCAAAACCAGCCTCTCTTATTAGCGTTTCAACAGACTGAACATCATATAGTTTAAATTTATATTTGGTAAAAGGCAGACCTTCCATGAATTCCTTTGTAGCAATGGCCAGGCAAAAAATACCTCCTGGTTTCAGTACCCGCCTTATTTCTTCGGCATAAGCCTTAGGGTCTTCCCAAAAGTAAAGGGTATTCACCGTAAATATTTTATCAAAAAAATCGGTTTTAAAGTTCAACCTATTTGCTGGCGTAAGCTCAAATGAGGCACTGCCGCTTTTTACATCAGCTTCATTTATTTTAGTGGCCTCAGTCACCATGAGATCAGAAATATCTACTCCATAATAGCGTAGCCCCGGCGCAAGGCCCATTAAATGTTTTACATGAGTTCCATTTCCCGGCCCCACTTCCAACACCACATCACCCTCAACAAGCTCAAGTGCGGCGATGGTATTTTGTGTCATGTTGTTATTGGTATGTGCCATCCGCCCGGCAGTTATAATTCCATCTGCCCCCTGTGGCTTTCCAAGCTGATTGGCAATCTGTTCCAATTCCTGTTCAGTAAATGCGCTACTCATATATTATATTGTTTATTACAAACTTAATTGTTAAATTTAAAAATGCGAGGGTATTCTTGAGCAGAATATCAGGCTTAATACAAAAAGGTACATAACAGGTACCTCATACCTACATGATAGGTACGTGGAAGGTGTACAAACCTATATACTACCTTTAACATAGCTTTCTTACCTCTTTGTTGAACCTTAGCTGACCAGACGTCAACTGGAGCCAGCATTTTCCATATAATCATTCTAAATAAAAGAAAAGCACATTCTGAATTATAAAATTACATTGAATTTATAATGCAAGAAGTAACTTTACAAAATTATGGCTCAAGGTTTGATAGTATCGGTTAACAATCAAAAACAAGCCTTTGCAATTGAGCAATTCGACAACGATTATTATGATATTAAGCCTTATTCATGGAGAACAAAGCTGAAAATCCATCCATAACTAACGAAGAAGTTAAAGGGCCAGGTAAACTGGCACGCATGTTTATAACGCTCTATGACGTATACAAATTCATCGCCCGCTTTTTTAAAGAAGGCTTCCTTCCCCCTTACGAAGTAAGAGAACTGTTTAGACAGTGTTACGAAATAGGCTACAGATCGGCCTTACTCATTTCTACTACCGGATTTATTACCGGCATCGTATTTACAAAGCAGTCGCGCCCCTCATTGTCAGAATTTGGCGCCACCTCCTGGCTACCCTCATTAGTGGGCATAGCCCTACTTAGAACACTTGCTCCACTGCTTACAGGCTTGATCGCCGCGGGCAAAGTTGGATCCAGTATTGGGGCTGAATTGGGTTCGATGCGTGTTACCGAACAGATCGATGCCATGGAAGTTTCGGCAACAAACCCTTTTAAATTTTTAGTCTCCACCCGCGTACTTGCGGCAACCATTACCATTCCGATCTTAACATTTTATACTGCGATGGTAGGAATGCTTGGGGCATTGCTCAATGTTGCATTAAGTGAAGGCACCAGTGCCAGGGCATTCTTTCAATCGTCATTGGAACAGATTACCTTTCTGGATATTACAGCATCCACCATTAAGGCAGTACTATTTGGGTTTACTATAGGAATGGTGGGCTGTTATCAGGGTTATAATTCTTCAAAAGGAACTGAAGGTGTGGGTAAAGCGGCCAACTCGGCTGTGGTTATTGCCATGTTTCTCATTTTCATTGAAGAAGTGGTTTCCGTACAATTTTTTGGTTTATTCAGAGGCTGATCCTGTCAATTATGGAAAAGAAATCATTTCATCAAAACGATACAGTTATAGAGATCAAAGGGTTGAACAAGTCATTTGGCAACTATCATGTATTGAAAGGGGTTGACCTTGATCTGCATAAAGGCGAAAACCTGGTAGTTCTTGGCAAATCAGGAACAGGGAAATCGGTACTCATCAAAGTCATTGTAGGCTTGCTTACCCCTGATGCGGGCATCGTTAAGGTGCTTGGCCGATACGTTGATCAGATCACTTACAAGGAATTACTGGCTTTGAGGCTAAAAGTGGGCTTCTCGTTTCAAAACAGTGCTTTGTACGACAGTATGACCGTACGGCAGAATCTTGAATTTCCACTGGTAAGGAACCAAAGAAAGCTCACCAAAAATGAGGTAAATATGGCTGTAGAAGAAATGCTGGATGCTGTAGGTCTGCTTCAAACCATCAATCAAATGCCTTCGGAACTATCGGGTGGACAAAGAAAACGGATCGGCATTGCCCGTACGCTTATTTTACGCCCCGAAATAATGCTGTATGATGAACCGACAGCGGGACTTGACCCCATCACCTGCCTGGAAATCAACAGTCTGATTAACGAAGTCCAGGAAAGGTTCCATACCAGCTCTATAGTAATTACCCACGACCTTACCTGCGCCAAAGCTGTTGGAAATAGGGTCGCTATGCTTTTAGATGGTCAATTTCAACGTGTGGGAACATTTGAAGAAGTATTTAATACAAACGATGAAAGGGTTAAACCTTTTTACGATTATAATTTTATTCAGTAAAAAAATATGCAAGTAACAGACAACCGTAAACAGATAACAGTAGGAGTATTTATACTTATTGGCCTGGTCATATTCGTTTTAGGGGTATTCACTTTGGGAAGCCAGCGCAAAGCATTTGTAAAAAGCTTTACTGTAAATGCTGTTTTTAGTGATATACAAGGTTTAAAAACCGGCGCCAATATCTGGTTTTCAGGCGTAAAAATTGGCACCATCAAAAAGATACAATTTTCGGGACTTTCGCAGGTTCAGGTATTCATGAATATTGAAGAAGAAGCCCAAAAGTATATCCATAAAAATGCAGCAGCCAGTATCAGTTCTGATGGATTGATTGGAAACAAAATTGTAGTGATCACCGGCGGTAGCCCCAATTTTCCTTTTGTAGAAGATGGAGATCAGCTACAGGTGGCCAGTACGCTATCTACCGATGACATTATGAAAACTTTCCAGGTAAACAATAAGAACCTGGTAGATGTAACTTCTGACTTTAAAGTATTGGCCAAAAACCTGGTGGATGGCAAAGGTACCGCCGGTGCCTTGTTGGCAGATGAAAAGATTGCCAACAACTTCAGGGCAATTGTTGAGAATCTAAAAACCACCACTGAATCGGCAAATAGAATGGCTGCAGAAATGAATACATTTACCAAAACGTTGAATACCAAAGGCGGACTGGCCGATAAATTAATGACCGATACCGCTGTATTTGCCAAGCTTCAGCAATCGGTAAATGAACTTCAAAAAACAGCGGCCTCTGCCTCTGCCATGACAGAGAACTTAAATAAAGCTACCGCTAAATTCAATAAAACAGATAATGCGATAGGTTTGTTGATCAATGATCAAAATACAGCAGACCAGATTAAAGGGATTATGCAAAACCTGGAGACCAGCAGCAAAAAACTGGATGAAAACCTGGAAGCGCTGCAACATAATTTTCTGTTGAGAGGCTTCTTTAAAAAGAAAGCAAAAGCTGAGGCCGCTGCGAATCCTCAAACTCAAAAATAACGTCAAAAATAACCATTCTCTTCTGAGGCTGCATTAATTGCGCTGAAGAAGCGCAAAGAACGCTATGCCTCTTCAGAGAAGGTAATTTTTGTTTTACTCAATAGCATGATGTTCTTCAAAGAAGGTAGTTTTTGTTTTACCCAATAGTATGATGTTCTTCAGAGAAGGCAATCTTTGTTTTACCCAGTAGCATGATGCTCATCTGAGCAAGTAATTTTTGTTTTACCCAATAGTATGATGCTCTTCAGAGAAGGTAATTTTGTTTATTCAGTAGCATTGCATTTATCGGAAAAGGCATATTCCTGATTTTTTCCGGTGGAAAAGTCAGGAATATGCCAGCTTTAGATGACAATGATGTTCTTTTTGCAGGAATAAGCGAATTACTTTACTGTAAACTCTTTTTTCAGTTTGATGTCTTCAGATGAGTTTCCGATCATCACCACAAACTTACCTGGTTCTACTGTCCAGTTCATATTTTTGTCCAGAATAGCCAGATCGTCGGGCTGTAGCGTAAACTTAACGGTTTTGGTTTCTCCGGGAGCTAAGCTTACTCTTTCAAAACCTCTTAATACCGATTCATAAGTAGTCACACTGCTCACCACATCTTTTAAATAGAGCTGAACCACTTCATCACCTTTGCGCGCACCGGTATTTTTCAAGTCTACACTGATTTCGATATTGGCCTGAGGATGGATTTCGGTACCACTCAGCTTTAAGTTATTGAATTCAAAAGTGGTATAACTTAAGCCGTATCCAAAGGGATACAATGCACCAAGCACCCTGGTTTTTCCATTTCCATTTGGATCGTCATTTTTACCTTGTCCGGCTTGAGAGCCTGGTTTAAAGGGAAAATTGAGTTCAATCTGCCCGATAGATTTAGGATAGGTCATCGTGAGCTTCCCACCGGGATTATTGTCCCCAAACAAAGTTTCGGCAACCACTTTACCTGCCGAAGGCCCAGGAAATCCGGCCTGAAGTATGGCAGGCAAATAACGGTTCTCCCAGTTGATAGTTAATGGGCGGCCATTTATCAATACCATCACTACCGGCTTACCCGTTGCCTGTAAGGCCTGAAGCAACATCAGCTGTCTGCCTGGCAAGTTTAATCCGGTTCTGGACTTACTCTCACCTACCTGATCATCCGTCTCTCCTACCACAGCAATAACAACATCCGAGGTTTTCGCCTCCGTTACCGCCTGATTAATTTGCGCCTGTTCTTCAGCGGACAGGTCAGTCGGAATGATTTCACTTTCCGGCCATTTGGCATCTATTACATCGCAACCTTTGCTATAGCTCACCTTTGATGTTTTGCCTGCAAACGACTTAATTCCATCCAGGATAGAGACAATTGGATTATTGGATGGCCCGTAGCGACTGGTGGTATAATTAACCTCCGTAGCCAGCGGTCCTGTAACCAGAATATTTTTGTATTTATTTACATCCAATGGCAGCAGATTTTTATCATTTTTCAGCAAAACCATCGATTCCCTGTTCAATTGCACAGCCAGCTCTTCGTCAGCTTTGGTATGTACTTTTTTATCGGCATTGGCCGGATCTTTTACATAAGGATTATCAAACAGCCCTAACCTGAATTTTACCCGCAATACATCGGCTACACGTTCGTCAAGCGTTTTCATCGATATCGAACCTTCTCTAACCAGCTCACGCAAGGGAAGAATAAAGTTCTCTGGCATAGTAAAATGGGTACGTACATTTAATCCCGCCTGAATAGATTGTCTAACGGCTTCTTTATAATCGGCAGCCACATGATGCTTGCCTGAAAGGAATTCAACTGCCTCACTGTCCGAAACCACATAACCATCAAACCCAAACTGTTTACGCAACAACTCCGTTAAAAAATAATAACTCCCTGTTACAGGTTCGCCGTTCCAATCGTTATAACTGCTCATGATGCCCATTGGCTTAGCTTCCTGAATAACCCGTCTGAATGGATAGAGAAACATTTCGTGCATTTCCCGGGGCGCTACATGTGGGTCGGTGCGTGCCTGCCCATCGCGTCCTCCCTTGGGTACACTATATACGGCATAATGTTTTAAAGTAGCCGCCGTCCCCTGATCCTGTATGCCAAGCGTCATTTGTTTCCCCATTTCTGCAATCAGGTAAGGATCTTCGCCATAACATTCCACTACCCTTCCCCAACGCTGGTCCCGGGCTACATCCAGTATAGGTGCATACACATTGGTATAACCTAATGCCTTAGCTTCCCGCCCTACAATACTTCCGGCACCATAAACCAATTTTTTGTTCCAGGTACTTCCAATATTAACCGGAGCCGGAAAAGGTGTCGCCCTGTCGTGGCACAAACCATGGATACCCTCATTACTAAAATCGACCGGAATACCCAGGCGAGTTTCTTCTACAAACCACTTTTGCACTGTATTGATAGCATTGGCATGTTTGCTAAAAGGGAAAGAATATTGGGTTAACGCCTTTTTGTTATATGGTAAGCTGTTTAGTTCTTCATCTATATTGGCAATGCCGTCTTTCCAGATTTTTGTTTTCCATTCGGCCGTAGGCATTTCATCTTTCAATACCCTTCCATAGCCATATAGAGTGGCCGTCTGGCAGGTTTTCTCGTCCAGGGTCATCTGGCCAATCAGATCTTTTATCCTGGCATCAATGGTTTTAGACGGATCTTCAAAAACATCCATTTTACCATTTTTGTTAAAGTCGACCCAGCCCTTATGGTAAATATTTTTATTTTGCGCATGGCTGGCTATTACAGTTAAAAATACGAAAGCAGTAAGCAACGACAGTTTATGTATTGTCATATGGATCATAAATATGGCATATAATGTGCAGCGTCTAAATTAGCACATTCAGCGCATTGAAAATTAGCTAAAGGCTCAACAATCTTTACAAAGATGCCTACACAACAATTTATAAACCCAATGAAAAAACGTCACTTTTAAAAATCACACAGTACCTGTTATATAGTGCTCCAGATTTCCAATAATAAATTTTTGCTCATTGATAATATATTTTACCACATCTCCAATCGAAATAATCCCTGTGATTCTATCTTCGTCCACTACCGGCAAATGCCTGATAAATCTGTTTGTCATCAACCACATACAGTCTTCAATAGTAGTATCAGATGTAACTACAACCACATCGTCCACCATAATTTCTTTAATCTTCATTAATTTAGAAGATTTACCCCTCAGAACAACTTTTCGGGCGTAATCTCTTTCCGTGAAAATACCCCTTAACCTCTCGTGTTCCATGACCAGAAGTGCTCCGATATTTTTTTCAAGCATCAATTCCAGGGCTTTGAAAACTGTAGTATCCGTATTTACGGAAATAATAACCCTACTTTTTCCTTCCAAGATATTCCTAACTTTTCCCATAATTTTACTCCTTCCATTAACAATTTTCCTGAGTATTAAATCAATAGGGACTGCTATCTTAAATTTACGCTTTATTTTAATAAAAAAAGAATAATTAACCTTTGAATTTCAGGGCTAAAGTAAAGGCAATTCAATGGATATTTAAGCGGGGAAATTAACCAATCAGGTCGATATACCAATACCCGGCAGGGTTTGCTGTATCTGCTGTCGGTGATGGATAGGTTTTAAATATTTTTTCTCCCAATTCAAATTTAATTGGATGTTTAAATATAGGTCCATCAAAAACAAAGGTATGAAACTCGCCGTTTTCACCACATGGATCTATTCCATCAGGCAAATCTGCCAGGAAAGTTTCATCAATCACCCTCCCACAAAAATCTTCAAGACCTTCCCGGGCACATACTACAATGGTTTTATAGCCCAATGAAATAAATTCTTTTAAAACCTCCGTGGTATCTCTTTTCCAAAGTGGAAAAACGGCTATTAAATCAATTTCAGCTAGTTTTTTTTCCCTGTAAGTCTTTAAATCTTCTAAAAACAGGTCTCCAAATATAGAATGGTTAATGCCTTCGGTTTTAAGCTGTATTAAATGGCGGTGCATATGCTGCTCATAAGTTGACATATCAGGAGACTCCGGCAAACGTATCTGATACAAGGGTATCCCCAGGCTATCGGCTTGTTCAATCAAAAGAGACTCCCGTACACCGTGCATACTTACCCGGTTATAAGTATCATTCACTGTAGTCAATAAATACCGGATATCAAACGCTTTATCCTGCAGGACATGATGGAGTGCCAGTGTGCTATCCTTACCTCCACTCCAATTAAACAAGCTTCTTTTGTCAGGCATTTTAACATGTAATTTCTGTAAAGATAATACAATGGCTATAAATAATAGCCAGTTCTGTTATCCAGCAGCTTTCTGAAGCATCCGGGCAGCACAATCAGATGCACATAACAATGCTCCTGAAAACTCTCCGTGGTTGCCACTCTATCTATTAAAATTCCGCAGAGACATTACGATACTAGTCCATTTTCCGGCTACAATATACCGACATAAAAAAGGTGGCCAAACAACAACATATGCCTGGCCACCTTCCTTTAGCTTAAAATTATCCCTTTAGCTTCTGATATCTTAGCAGGGCCTCCAGGAAGTAGTAATCGGCATAGATTAAAGGCACATCTATCTCACTGTTATGCGGGAAACTGCCTACACTATGTTTTAACAAAAACCCCGAATTGGTACCCGGCTTCGCTAAATAATCATTTCCTGACAGAGACTTCAACATCATTTCTGCAAACTTAAAATACTTTGCTCCATTGCCGGAAAAAGTACTCAGCTCCAGTAAACCGGAGGCAACGAGCGATCCCGCCGATGCATCACGAGGGATGTAATTAAGTTTGGTATTGTGTGACCAATCTGGCTTGTACCCCGCCTGGTTTACATTGAAGTCCCAATAAGGAATTTTATCTTTCGGCAAATTGGGGTGATTGAGATAAAAATCTGCAGCCTTTTGAGCAGCTTCCAAAAAGCGTTTGTCCTTGGTTTCGCGGTACATCATTGTAAAACCATAAATTGCCCATCCCTGCCCTCTGGACCAGGTCGAGTTATCGGAATAACCCTGATTGGTTTGCTGGTGCAATACTTTTCCGTCTGGCGCATAATCTACCACATGATAGGTACTAAAATCAGGTCTGAAATGATTTTTCATCGTATTTAAAGCATGACTTATCGCCACTTCCTTATATTTCGGATTACCAGTTAATTTTGAAACATAACATAACATTTCCAGGTTCATCATATTGTCAATGATCACCGGATACTGCCACATGGTCTTTTTGTCCCACGACGCCTTCGCATTCCAGGATTTGATCAGCCCCACTTTAGGGTCGAAACGGGTTAAAGCAGACTCGGCCGACTGAATCAGGATTTTATGGTATTTTTCCAGTTTTACAGGATCTTTTTCAAACCTGATGGCATTGCCATAAGAACAATACATCACAAAGCCCACATCATGGTGCTGCGTCAAAAACTGCGCTTGCTCCAGCGCCTCAGTCCATTTGGTAGCTGCCGCTTTCCACTGTGGTTGCTTGGTATATTCATAAATGTACCATAAACCTCCGGCAAAAAAACCTTGTGTCCAATCCCAAACATCAGTGGTTTTTACCGACCCGTCTTTGCGGGTTGTACGCGGAAACCTGGTCAGGTCTGTCGAGGTTTTCAGCAGCCTGCTATACTGTTTTTCCGCCACGGAAAAATCTTTTTTAATCAGCTCTGTTTTAGGCGACAGCCACAAGAAAGAACAAGCAGATACTGAGATCGCCAGCGCCGAGGCCAGCAGCATATTTCGTTTTGTTTTGTTGAGATTGTTGAGTTTCATTCGTATTTGTTTTATATGTTATCTATTTACCGGGACAATTTATCTCAGTGCGTTTTACTTCTTTTTATCACGGCTTTAAATTTTCCCGCCCGTTCAACTGACAGCCTGCCACCCAGGGCATAAGTCCCGGGTATTTCTTTTAGCCAGGGTGGTCGTACATCATCCCATGTCAGGGGCTTTCCGGTAATCCCTTTATTTATTAAACCTGTCAGATCAAGCTGAATGCCTTCAATAGCTTCAACAGGCTCAACCCTCACCGTTTTATATCCTGTATCTGCAATAGTTATCTCCGTACCTGCTTTTGCTCCCGTAGCGACGTTGTCTTTCCAGGTATTTTTACCTGCCTTAAAATATTCATCCTTAAAAAAAGGATAGCCAAATTGTTTATTGGTAAAGAAAATATTACCTTTCAACAAGAGCTGACAGGGGGTCTCAAATTTCAGATGATTTTCGGTACAGTATTCCTTTCTTCGTTCATCAAGAGGATTAAAATGGATGGCATAACCATTTACGTTATGGAATGAATTATTGGTAATCAGCATATCAAATGCAAGCGCGTGTTCTGACGCTCTGGCACCCGGGTTTAAATACAAAGCCGCGTTACCTCTGGATTTTATAGTTTCCGATAATTCAAAATAATTGCAGGCAATAATATGCCTGCTTCCCCACACAAACATTCCTCCGTAACCAAATTGCCGATCGTTACCTATGTAAAAATTATTAATGGCTACCTGATGATCGCCATGGCGAAAGTTCATCGTACCCTGACAATTTATAAATGTATTAGCATAATAAACGTTTTCCTGCGATTTGCTGGTGATAATTTCGGCCTCCGAATCCTGACGCATAAAAAGATTGGAATCAATCAGACAGCGCCCCATATCGTTCCTATTATAACCAACCCTTATTCCTCCACCTGCATTCCCAGGTTTCTGCGGGTTCGAAAAAAAACAATGGTCTACCCTATGGTACATTGGCGGTCCACCTACCGAACCATCTTTAATGGCATGCGTTGTATTATTTAGGTTAATTACCTGATCAAAAGTAATCTTATCGGTGAAACTGCAATGGTCTATCCGACAATACTGCGGTACCTTTCCCTCTTTGGTTAGCGAAGTTGTGATATAAGCAGAATTGGCCTCATCAAAACAATCAAACACACAACATGTAACTCTGTTATGACTACCATAAATGGCCACCAATCCCGGGCCGTGTGCTTTCCAGGTTTCAACATTGCGGTTACCATTTTTAAACCAAATCCCTTCAAGAACCAGATATTGCCCCCTTAATTCCACCTTAGCATCTCCCGTAAAAAAAACCTGTCCGGGATGTTCGGCTTTAATAACTATAGGTGCGTTGGCCTTACCTGACACCATAACAACGAGCTGGACATCCTGATATACGCCATCCGCAATACGGATTATTCCTCCAGGTTGTATTTTCCTTACAGCCTGATATAAGTCCTCATTTGATGAAACAATCTGGCCTAAACATGGTGCTGCAAAATGCAACACCATGATCAGTAAAAAATATACGGAATGTTTGTGCGGTATCTTCATCAAATTTCCTTCAGCAAAAGCCTACCAGCCGGTATTATTCGGTAACAATGAAGGGTTTACCGATGTCTCATAAAGTGGCAAAGGCAATAGCAAATGTCTGGTATTGGCATTGTTTCCGGCAAGTGCCGAATATTTGAACGCAGTAGGCGCACCTGCAGTAATCTCAGCAGCCGTGCTTTGCAGGTTGGCCGTAAAATCGCCCCATCTGATTAAATCGTATCTGCGCAAGGCCTCAAAACAAAGCTCTTTAGCTCTTTCATTTTTAATTACCTGTATAAAAGCAGCCTTAGATGCTGTTTGGGCAGGCTTTAGCATTTCATCATTGGCCACCGAAATAGTAGCCGTAGCAGCAGCTCCTGTACCCACACCACCGGCAATAGTTACAGTTGGGGCCGACGTATAAAATGCTCCGTTATCTGTAATATTAATCGCAGTTATTTTACCACTAGCAATGGTTACGGTAGCTGTTGCATTACGGGTTGCCCCACCACCGGTAATGGTTACTGTTGGTGCATTGGTTGCCAGATAACCACTTCCACCTGCGGTAACATTAATTGTTCTTACCTGCTCACCTGATAGCGTTTTGCCAAAAGCTCTTTTTCTAACCTGGTTAACGGCATCAATTGCTTCAGCAGAAGGGGCCCCATTTACCTCATTATCTGCTTCTGCAAGCATTAGCAGTACATCAGCATAACGAAGCAACGGAAAGTTCTCCGGTGTATAGTTCTTTTGCTTCTCCAATAATTCATACTCCCTTCTGAACTTGCCTGCATTACGCTGATAAATTTCTGCAGTAGTCCAGTTTGTTCTTGCTGTGGTTGCCCCCACATATTTAAATGGTGCTATTGCCCAATCTCTCCTTAAATCGCCGGTTTCATATAATTTGAACAACGTGGGTGTAGCAGCAATAAAACCATAACTGTATCCTTCTTTTTCATTTGAACACAAAATACCATTGGTATTTCCCACTCTTCCGGCTTCTGTATAGGCATTTCCAATACGGTTGCCCCAGAATTCTACTTCCCAAATACTTTCTTTAGTGTCATATTTATCCTGTGCGTAGTTGATAAAAATTTGTTTGTAGTCGTTATTTAAGCTATGTAAACCTACAGAGGCGACTACTTTTTTTGCCCATTTTAACGCTTCCGCATATCGGGTTACATCATTTACCGGATATCC
Organism: Pedobacter schmidteae; assembly: GCF_900564155.1. Classification (NCBI taxonomy): domain Bacteria; kingdom Pseudomonadati; phylum Bacteroidota; class Sphingobacteriia; order Sphingobacteriales; family Sphingobacteriaceae; genus Pedobacter; species Pedobacter schmidteae. Next base: position 70,315 of record NZ_LS999839.1, read on the forward strand.
GGCCATATACAGGTTTACTCTGGCCAAAATACCCTGCACCGCACTTTTGCTCACTCGTCCACCAAAGCCAATTTCTGTAATTGACTTAACCAATCCTTCTGCCCTGGTCATATCTGCAATAATCTGATTATACACCTCCTTAACTGGCGTACGTGCAACATCAGTATTGGTAATAGAACTTGTAGGCTTAATGATCAAGGGTACATCACCCCAGTTACTTGCCAGCACAAAATGATAGTATGCCCTTAAAAATAAAGCCTCACCTTCGATAGCATTTCTTTTGGTTTCGTCCATAGCTGGCTTTTTGATATTAGCCAGAATCAGATTGGCACGTTCAATACCTTCATATAGTGATTTCCAGAGCAGCCTTACATCTGTATCAGAAGCATCAAAGTTGAGCACCTGCATACCCGTCGACTGCGTATTTCTCTGATAGTAACTTTCGTCAGTAGCTGCAGTAATCCTTGTAAAAATGGAGTTTCCATACACATTTTCACTACCCATTACATCGTAAACACCAGTAAGTGCTGTATTCATTTCCGATTCAGTAGAATAATAATACTCAGGCGCAGCCGTTGTGGGCTTGGTATCTAAAAACTTTTTACAGGAACTGAACCCTATAAGCAGTATCAATGATAAATATTTTAAAGCTTTCATATATTCAGTTTTTAAAATTAAAATGAGGTATTTAAACCGAAAACGATGGTCCTTGCCCTTGGATAGGCAGAATAATCAAATCCAGGTGTCAGTGCAGAATTCCTTACTGATACTTCCGGATCCATTCCTGTGTAGTTAGTAAAGGTGTATAAGTTTTGTCCTGATGCTGAGATCCTCAAACTTTTAAGCTTCACCTTTTTCAGGAAATCAGCACCAAAATTATACCCCAATGAAACCGTTTTGATGCGCAGGAAAGAACCATCTTCTATAACCCTTGAAGAATACACAGCCGGACCTTGTCCCTTAACACGATATAAAGTGTTACTTGGATTTTCAGGAGTCCATCTATCCGCATAGCCCGCAAACTGGTTCAGGTTCTTTTTATCCAGCATATTACCTTCAAACAACATCCTGTTTGCATTATAAATATCATTTCCGTACGACCATTGCAGAAATACACTCAGGTCAAAATTTTTATAGCTGAAGTTATTCGTTAAACCACCCACATGGATCGGTTGTCCGCGACCGATTACTTTACGGTCTTTTGAATCTACAATCAGGTTACCGTCCTGATCTTTGTATTTAATATCACCCGGCTTAATACTATTTCTGGCGTTTCCGTTGTTCGGCACATTATCCTTTAAGGTATATACCCCCGGAGTTGTTTCGTTAAAATCACTGAATTGATATACACCATCAAATTCGTAGCCATAAAACTGGGCAATAGGCTGGCCTACACTGGCTATATATAAAGGTGTGGCATTATAGGAGTTCTCCCAACTGATAGACGTTGTTTTAAAAGATTGTCCGGCATTTAAAGCCATTACTTTTGAACGGTTAAAGCTGATGTTGAAGCTCGAACTCCATTTAAAATCCTTATTCTCGATATTCCTTGTATTTAAAGTGAACTCCAAACCTTCGTTTCTAACTTTACCGATATTTTTAAAGGCGCTCTCATACCCGGTTGTATAAGGAAGATCCGCATTTAGCAATAGATCATAAGTACTTTTACGGTAAACATCGGCATTAATTATAATCCTGTCTTTAAATAAGCTAAGGTCATAACCAATGTTTGCCTGTGCAGTACTTTCCCATCTCAAGTCAGGATTACCGTATGTTAAAGGAATTGCGCCAATGCTTACGGTATTGTTAAAGCCGTAAGATCCACCGATCGGGAATCCCAATACCGATAGGTAAGAGAAATCTCCAACCCTGTTGTTACCAGTTACCCCATAACCACCTCTTAATTTGGCATCGCTCACAAAAGTTAAACCTTTCATAAATTCCTCATTGCTCATTCTCCAGGCTATTGATCCCGAAGGAAAATAACTTGTCCGTTGCCCCGGCATAAATTTGGAAGAGCCGTCGGCTCTGAATGAAGCACTTAACAAATATTTAGATTTATAGTCGTAAGTCACCCTGCCTAAAAAAGACAGCAGCTTACTATTTGAGCTTTCTGCGGTCACCGGCAGTGGAGTACCCTGAGATAAACCGGCTAAACCAACTGATTCGTTAGGCAATTGTATCGCAGCCAGACCATATCTGGAGTATTTATCCTCTTGCATGGTTATACCAGCCACAACATTTAAGTTGTGAACTTTATTAAAGCGTTTGGCAAATGTCAGAATATTCTCATTCAGCCAGCTTGTATTTTGTGTATAGATGATCGATCCGTTTACCTTATTCGTACTGCTTGGACCACCGTAGTAAGTCTGACTGTTGTAAAACACATCATTTCTACGCAGGTTATTAGAAATACCACCTGATACTTTTAAAGTTAAATTTTTATTAAAGGAATATTGTACGTACGAATTCACCCTTAAATTGTTAGTTGTCGCATTTCTCAATTCATTATTGGACGACAATACCGGATTTATTCTATAGTCGTTTAGCCCATCGATATCCGGATCAAAAAGCTGATCCAGCAAGTTCCCTTCCGATCCCGTAACTGGTCTGTAACCCCATACACTATACAATAGATTATTCGTTGCCGAATTCGTTCCGGAAGTAGGGATAGTACCGCTTGCTTTGATGTTACTATAATCAATAGACGCAAAAACCTTTAATTTATCAGTCACCCTTTGAGTTAAGGACATTCTGCCTTGATAGCGTTTAAACCCGGAATTGATAATTACCCCATCCTGTGAGTTTATAGAACCAGAAACCACATATTGCGTTTTGTCTGTTCCTCCGGTAAGTGATAAATTGTGCTCTGTTGATGGTGCAGTTCTATATACCTGATCCTGCCAGTTGATCCCTTTAACATCTTTATAGGAGTCTAAGGTTTTTCCGTCTTTGTAATAAAGCAGCGGCGTATTGATCGGATCTATTTCTTCCTGTAGTCTTACAAATTCGTACGGACTCATCAGATCCATTCTTTTTGTATTTTGCTGAAAGCCTATGGTACCCGTATATGAAATAACAGGCGCTCCTACTTTCCCTCCTTTAGTAGTGATCAGGATTACACCATTAGCACCCCTTGCACCATAAATTGCCGTCGCCGATGCATCTTTAAGCACTTCTATGGATTCAATATCCGCCGGGTTGATGGCGTTGTTATTAGAATTCTCGAGCGGGAAGCCGTCCACAACATACAAAGGTGAGTTATCTTGTGTAATGGAGTTTTGTCCACGTACAACAATATTGAAGGAGTTGCCTGGCTGCCCGTCGTTGGATGCCACCTGAACACCTGCAACGCGCCCCGCCAAAGCTTCATCAAATGATTTAACAGGTGCCTTTTGCATATCCTTCATATTCACACTACCTACAGCCCCTGTTAAGTCTTTTTTAGCTACCGTACCATAGCCAATTACCACTACATCGCTCAACATTTTACTATCTTCAGCGAGTGTCAAATTGATTACCCCTTTGTTACCCACACTCATCTCCCGTGCCAGGTAACCAATATAACTAAAAACAAGTGTACTCTTTTCCTGCGAAGGTACTTTGATGGTATATCTTCCATCTTTATCTGTTGTAGCTCCGACTTTACTTCCCTTAACCTGAACACTTACACCGGCCAACGGAGTTCCATCACCCTGATCGGTCACCTTACCTTCTACCCTGCGGGTTTGCTGGGCAAATACAGTAAAGGTGCAGATCATACACATTACAAAAAGGTAAATCTTTCTCATACATTAAAAAGTTTAAATTTGGTTTCTCGTAATAATCCCCTGATTACTATAACCAAAATTGCGCACCAAGCTGACAAAAAAAGGGGTACTAATTAATTTATATAAGGGTAATAATTAGTTCATATCATCATAAAACGCTATACAGCGATACATTTCCAAATACAGCTACCGTAATTATGATATACTTTACTGTCGAAGCCGAATAAGGCCCTACCTTCCCTTGTAGTGTGGTGTATACATCAAAGGACTCTCATTCGGGTATCAAAGGAGTATCATAGGCCTCTCGTTCGACAGTCCAGGCCTAGCCAACTCCTTTACTACCCTAGCCTGGCCCTAGCTTTGTATACGGCAATCTGCACCGATGGCTTCAGTCTAAAGCCAATTTCATCGATGGATCATTTTATCTCAACACTGGCGCCAGCCAATTCATCCTGCGGAAAAAATACCGTATGGCTTACTTCCTTACCTGTTTTCAAATCTTTAATACTCAGCGTTGCCATTTTTTCTTTCTGGAAGGGATCAGCAATGGAAATAAGCTGCCGGCCATTTACATTTTTAATTAACAGCATACAAGCCTTGTCAGTCTTTACTTCAAATGAACCCAGAACAATACTTCCAGGCAGATAAAATACCGCCTGCAGCATATCCAATGACGGGTGATAAACGGACTGGATGTCCGCAGTGTTAGCGAGTATCTGTATGGCAGAAGCCTTGGATTTCTTGATATCTGCTGCAGCTTTAACCCCCGGTAAAACAACATAAGCGTACTTTCCGGCTAAAGGTTTAATACCGTGATTGATCCATAGTTTAAACACATCGCCCGAAATTTCATCTTTTGGATGCGCATTGTTGATCTGGTACCAATTTCCTTTTTGCTGCTGAGTACTCAAACTTACATCGGCTCCTTGCGGGAAATAATAACCCACTCCGTCATGAAGGAACCAGCTTTGTCCCGGTTCTTTAAACTCCAGTGTTTTACCCCTTCCAATTTTTCCCGAATTTGCAGCACTCCACACGCTCCCATTTAACCAACATTGATTAACGGTTGTCGTAATATTTTCTGCTGTATTGCTTTTAATCCCTGCACCCAGACATACAATCTCGTTATCAAAAAAGAACCACGATTTTTTTGCTTCAAGGCTATCAAAATTTAAAGCATAAGCACTGGCACCATATACGCCATCAGATACCCCACCGGCAAAAGCATTGCTTCCATCCTCACCCCAGAATTTAGTCAACGGGCGATCCACCACATAATCCCTGCTGGTTACACCAGGTATTTTATCCCACTCCCAAACGGGCATAATGTTATAATACTCCGGACCGCGCAACTGTATATTGGTTGCCCCGTCTGAAAGATATCTACCCAGCAAATTCTCTTTATTGCCCGCCTCACTTCTCTTGGTACGGCTACTTACCATACGTACATTAAAAGAATAACCAGGACGTAAATGCTGTACATAGTCGCCCGTCCAGTATTGCTTATGATAAGGCGTCACTTTGTAGTCAGGGGTTTCCGAACTATCCGTTCTCGCAACCGCGGCACTCCAATCTTCTGTATTTTTAAGATCAATCATTTTGGCGATCAACAAACGTCCTTTCTCCCCTTTTTTTCTTAAAATATCAGGTCTGCTTATCCCACGTCCTTCCACATTAAAATCCATGTAACTTCCGCGAATGGCTTTCAGATAACTATCCCGGTAGTATTTTGAGAATATGGCCAGCTTTTCCTGACTCATAGCGTAAGGTGTATCCCGTACATAATTAGCCATTTTTAAAACACCGGTAATAAATACGGCCCCATAACTGGAAATTTGCAATTGAGGACCGTGTTGCAGATAAGCATAATCATATTGCAACCCTTCTTTACGATAAACCAACATTACGGGATAAAAAAGTTCCCGAACAGCTTTACCCAGTAATTCTTCATCATTGGTCAACAGCGCACGATAGAAATAATGTAAAGCAATATCTGTTTTGTTAGCTCCGGCCTGTTTTTCCACATTCCCCCGTTTCATTCTTTCTATCAGCTTTGCCTCAAGTGCTCCATCTAATTTCTTCTGCCCATAACGCATCATGATCAACATTTCTCCTAAAGCCTGAGGCGTAGCAATTTCATTATGCCACCAGTTGCTACTCTTAGGATCGGACTGATACCAAAATTCAAATGCCCTGGTTATACCGGCAAATAGCTTCTCGTCATTATAATAGCGACTATCCTTTTCAATATAGGCCTGTATCAGCTGTTGTATTTTTAACAGGTGGTCGGCAGGCTCCCAATTGTTAATGGTAGCGGCGGTATAGGGTATACCTTTCCAGCTGCCATCCGGTTGTAAGGTCGAAAGGTTCTTTTCTACTGCCTTATCAATAAATTTAAGTGGCTTTTTAAGATCCATCAGGATCCTTGCCATAATAATATCATTTACGCCGGCTTGTGCCACCACCTGCTGCGCAGTAAACACGGATAAAAACAGGAGACAAATTAAGGTTAGCTTCTTCATTCTTCAGGTTAAATATATAGGTTCAATTTGGTTCTTTTTAAGGATACATCTTTTCCATTTCACGGCCCGTAGTTTCCATGCGGTGTTTCATAATCTGGTTCTGATCGCCATATGGACTGGTCCAATGTGGCGTATCCAGCCCCTTTTCCCATTCGGCTAGTTTGGCCAGCATTTCCCTGGTCTTAGCAGGATATTTAGCAGACAAGTTTGTAGTCTCCGAGAGGTCTTTGCTCAAGTCAAACAGCAATACATTTTGCACCTGTGCACTTTCCTTTACCCTAATCAGTTTCCAGTTGCCTTCCCGCATTGCAGCCGCAACGCCCCTTCTCCAAAACAAAGCCTCATGTGGACTTTTTTTAGCCACCCCATTTACATAAGGCAACAGATTTACACCGTCCAGTTTTTTTATGCCTTTTTGTTTGCCGTTTCCGGCAGCAACTGCTGTTGGCAGGATATCAAGTGAGCTGATGGGTTGGCTATTTACACGTCCGGCCGGGATATGCCCGGGCCATTGCATCATCATCGCCACGCGGATTCCGCCCTCCCATTTAGATCCTTTCATCCCTCTTAAAGGTCCATTATCAGATGAATTGGTAGTGGCCCCACCATTATCATTGACAAAAATGATCAGCGTGTTTTTATCCAAATGGTATTGTTTGAGTGTAGCCATCACCTTTCCCACGCCATCATCCAATGAGGTCATCATTGCCGCATACGCCCGCCGCCCGGTATCAGCAATATTTGCATAACGCTCCATCAGGTTTTTCTTCGCATTCATGGGCGTATGCACCGCATTATAAGAGAGGTACATAAAAAACGGGCGATCTTTATTCTCTCCTATAAAAGCACTTGCCCTATCGGTCAGCATATCAGTCAGGTAGGTAATTTGTGTTTCAGGAACAATCTCCCTGTTGTTGTACAAGGCATTTTCCCGGGCTCTCTTTCCTTTGTAAGCAAAGAAGTCCCTATGTCCACCGGTAAATCCGTAAAACTCATCAAAGCCCCTATTTAAAGGAAAATGTTTTAGTTCTTCCCCCTGGTGCCATTTGCCTATTGCAATTGTTTTATAGCCGTTGGCCTGCATTTCATTTCCTATGGTTTGTTCAGACGGATCCATCCCTACGTCGGCCAGTGTATAACCTGCCGATACCAGCTTAGAAGTGTTGTGCTCAAAACCGAAACGCTGCTGGTAACGACCGGTCAAAATTCCGGCCCTTGAAGGCGCACAGACCGAAGCCGATACGTATGCATCCGTAAACCGAGTGCCCTTTTTGGCAATGGCATCAATATTGGGTGTAGGAATCTGCTTACCTCCATAACAGCCAAAATCTGCATATCCGGCATCATCGCTAATAATCACAATTACATTGGGTTTGGTTACCGGTTTTACCTGCGCAATTGAATTTGTTGCCAAAAGCGCCATCAACACAGTGCCTATCATTTTTATTCTTTTCATTTTACGTTTTCTTTGTAGTTAGATTTTACCAGTTCGACAGCCGAGGTCAGGCCATCTTTACAATTGATGTGAACCAGTGTATTTCCATCAGCCTGCAGTACTGCCTTAATGCCTACATCATCAACATTCGCTTCCCATGCTCCTTTAATCAACAATTTTATCACTGAAGGCTTTGAAGGCGACCGGTACCAGTTGCGGGAATAAATACTTACTTCTTGTCTTTTACCTGAAGCATCCACCGGGCTGTCGTCAGGTCCCTCGTAAAATGCCAGATCAGGATCGGTAACCGACATGCTTAAGCGTATACCCTCCTTACGATACATCAGCAGGCAGGGCCTGTTGTTACTCATCAGTAATGAATCATCAAGCGATTTATTGCTATTAAAAATAGCCATTGCAGTGAGCTGTTGCGGGGCATACCATACAGTATGCGCCACGCTGTCCTTACGCAGTACCTTATATATTGGCTGCTTGCTTTGCATCAGCGCAGCCAGCTTGTCCATTGTCCGTTGGTCTGTTTTAATCAGCATACCATATTCGTAATCTGCATTAACAGGAGCATTTCCATGTTCAAAGGTTAATTTAGTGAAATTACCACTGGTTTCCCGGCTATCCTTTTGATCGCGCGACAATTGCCTTGTTTTAGTTAACAAAGCACCTTTGGCATTTGGCAGGTAGTAACCAATCTTTCTGTTGTCAATCACGGTCAGCGCCTGACCAGCCAGTCCTTCTTCTTTATATGGAAAGGCGGTTATGGCTTTCCCATTTATGATAACCGTATCAGGAGTATGCTTCAGATAATTTTGAAAAAGTGTAGTTTGTGTAACATAGTCAGACATAGTATTTCGGATACCAGAACCCAGGCATACGACCAGACTATCAAACATAAACCATGATTTTGTAGCCCTCAAACTTCCCATGTCATATTTATCGTGACCATGCAGCTTCATGGCAAACATCCCCTGTTTTTTAAAAGTAGTTCCACCTGCAAAGGGCTCATCAGAAATCAACATTTCTTCAATACCGCTAAAGTCATCCGCATTGATAATGTTAGCGCGAAGTTTGGCTATTGGCAAATGTACGGTAGTTGTACCGGGAATATTGTTCCAATCCCATCCTTCATCTTTAAAATTGCTCCCATCGTCAGCTTTAGTTTCTGGAAAAAGTATCTCCAGCTGACCATATGCTACATAGCGTCCAAATACATTGGCTCCGGGATAGGACTCATTGCTAATGAAATAACGATTGTGTCCCCTTAATGTCAACAGCCAATCCTGCCTCCGGTGCATGTCAAATAAACCATAATTCAGATTCCAATGCCCTGCTGCATAAGTGGCAGGATTAATCTTTGCTTGCTTAAAAGCGACAGTCCATCTGTCGTTCTTTTCCCCTTCTTTCAGCTTTAAATAAATTGCAGCCATCAAGGTATCCGTCGCTGACTTCCCATCTGCCGTGCCGGCAAGAGCCATATAAGCATAAGGTAGGTCGGCAATGCGCCAGTTACCCGTTGGGTGTCGCCCTGCTACACTAACCGGCCACTTAAACGGATGGGTATAATAATGCATCATCAGTAAACTGTTTCTTAAACTTTCATGTGCCTGCTGATCCATCCTGAAACTTGTACCACTTAGCACAAAAGCTATGGGAGCAATTCCTATGTATCCGCCAATCCCATAGGCAGGATACAGATTTCCATGATGAAACACAGCTCCATCGGGCTTAAAAGCTCCTTCAATGGTATGATCAGGTTTCACATTTTCCGACAGCCAATTTGAAAAACTATGCAGGTAGCGTAACTTTTCGGGCGAATCGTCCATGATTAAAATACTGGAAAGCATCCCTCCCAACAGTGTATTAAATACATCTATATTGGACGATGGCAACGGCCTTTGCAAAGTCCGGCCCAAACCACTAAACCAACTCATACTTTTAAAAGTACGTTCCAGCCTGTCTTCTTTTTCAATCACGGCTTTCATCAGCAAACATGCCGGATAATACCCTTCCAGGTTATAACCATGGTGGTGCAAAGCGCCCATTCCGCTGCCATAGGCCCAGCCCTGATCTTCCAGATGATCCAGCAGATCTATAAAAATGGTCCCCAGTCGCTTTTTTTCTGTTTCATTTCCGGCCAAATGAAATGCCTGGGCCACCTGCAACATCAATTGAGTATATCTTTTGATTCCGGATAAACGGTTCATTTCTTTTACATTTTCAGCTGGCGATAAAGAAACCAGTTCTATATCATTCATGGAGTATACCGGCCTGCCACTAATTTCAGCACCTTCCCGATGTATGTTCCAATAAGCAAAGTCCTTTTCTATCTCCGCTAACTCATTTGCTTTCAACCTGCGCTTATCAGGCAAAATCATTTCAATATACCGCTTGCTGATCTGTGCCAGCTCAAACTGCTCTTTTTCGGTTACCTTTTTAGCAAGCGATAAATAATGAGGGGTACGACTGAAATTATACAATGCGGTCCAATGTGCATTCGCGGCCTTATCAGCATCAGGATTAATAAAAGGCAATTGTTCATCGCGCACTGGCGAACGAGGATTGATAGTTGTGGTATACATCAACTGGTCTAAAAAAATAGTCCCCTTTTTTAAACCTTCCGGCGCTACAATTTGCATACCGTCCATTCCGGGTACGGGCTTACCCTGCATATCTCTGTGGTACATGACCCAGGCGGTACGCCAACCTCTAAAATTAAGCTTAAACCCAAAACTGCAAGCTACTTTAGCTCCTTTCTGAAACTGAAACAGCAAATGCTCATTTGCCGGTGTTTCATTGTATACCCAAACTACAAAAGTACTTCTTGGGTTAGATGCAACGGTTTCAAAGGCCTTATCATGCATACCTAAACGGCTCTTATTTCCGCTTGTCCAGTCCCATCTTACGGAGGCTCTACCCAGTTTAAAGTGCTTTTTACTAAGCGTCAATTTCCCATCAACAGCCTCCCAGTTTTTGGGAAGTTCATTTTCGCAAATATCTGCCTGCATTTGTGCCCTGCTATTTATAGCTACGCTAAAAACCAATACAAAAATATACAGCAAACGGTTCATACCTGATCTTTTCCTGAAAATTCGTTCATACAAGATTCAAATATTCAATTTTATCGGCCCAAAAAGGTCGACAAATCAGTTCAAAAGGGGGGACTAATCTGTTTTTTCATCATAATCTGACGGCGCTACGCCAAATTGTTTGCGAAACTCCTTGCTGAAATACTTTCGGTCGTTGAAGCCAACAGAATAAGCAACTTCGGCTATGCTCAATTTCTTCTGGGATAATAGCTGTGCTGCTCTTTTTAACCTTTGCGATTTGATGAAATCGGTAATGGATAAACCGGTAAGCGCCTTAATCTTTTTGTATAGCACCGTTTGGCTCATTCCAATATCCTCTACCAGGCTACCCACATTAAAATCCGGATCTTCCATCTTCCCTTCAATCAACAACATCAGCTTATCCAGGAATTTTTCATCCGGCGACACAATTTCCAGCTTCCTGGGTGTCAGCATAATCTGACGGAGGTATTTTTGTTTAAGTCCTTCCCGTCCCTGCAAAAGGTTACGGATACTGAGCTCCAATATCTGCATACTGAAAGGTTTGGTGATGTAAACATCAGCTCCGGCTTCCAGTCCGCCAACCTGGTGCATCTGCGAGGCCATAGCCGTAAGCATAATCACCGGAATATGATTGGTCTGCTCCTCCGTCTTTAACCTGACACACAATTCAAGGCCGTTCAGTTCGGGCATCGTCACATCGCTCACAATAATATCCGGTAAATGCGAAATGGCCAGGTCCCAGCCCTCCAATCCATTTACACTATCCAGCACATGATAAATGTTTTGTAGCGACTGTACAATAAAACCTCTCAGTTCATCATTATCCTCAACCACCAAAACAGTATATTTTTTTTCCATTACAATTTCGGATGTAGATTCTGCTTCTACAGGTATGGACACCTCTTGTACAGCAGAAGAGGTAAGCGGCACGGTATTGACATCCGAAAACTGCTCTGGCATAAAGTGAGCTTTACCGGGCAAAAGGCTAATGGTAATTTCCGTTCCACTGCTCTTTCCATCAGCAGCTACATTGCTTGAAACAGAGATCTCGCCATGATGTAAGTCGACAATATTTTTTACCAATGCTAAGCCAATTCCCCATCCTTCGGCCGTAGCGGCACCCGATTTTACCTGATAAAAATTGGTAAATATCTTATCCTGTACATCTGCAGGAATGCCGATCCCCGAATCAGAGATCACAATTTTAGCCTGTCCGGCATCAGTATGAATCGAAAAATTTATTTCACCACCATCAGGCGTGTATTTAAAAGCATTGGAAAGCACATTATAGCATACTTTTTCCATTTGGCTAAGGTCAAAATACAACATCACCTCCGGCTCAGTGCGGCTAAAAGTATAGGCTATATGTTTCATCTCGGCCAGGCTTTCATAAGCCTGAAACACGGCATGGCAAAAAGCAACCAGATCGTGTTGGCTCACCTGTAAAGTGGCGTTCCCACTTTCTATCTTTCTGAAATCAAGCAACTCACTGATCAAACGCAACAACCTGTCGCTATTTTTCTTAATACCCAGCAGTTGAGGATTAACAGTCATATTTTCTTTGGTCTGCCTGATCAGCTTTTCAAGTGGCGCAAAAATCAAGGTCAGTGGTGTACGGATCTCATGAGAAATGCGGGTAAAAAAATCCAGCTTCATCTGATACAATTCCTGTTGCCGTTCATTGTTCAGGTGTTCGTAATACAGTTCCGATTCCAATCGCTGCTGTCGGCGGGTAAAACGTAAAATAAAATAAAACAAGGTGCTTCCAGCTATAAAATACAGCAGGTATGCCCACCAGGTACGCCATACCGGAGGTAAAACCCTAATTTCAAGCGTTGCAGGCGTATCGTTCCAAAGCCCATCATTGTTACTGCCTTTCACCATAAAGGTATATTTCCCCGATGGTAAATTCGTATAGGTAGCAGACGGAATGCCAACATAATTCCAGTCTTTTTCAAAACCATCCAGCTTATAGGCATATTTATTTCGTTGTGGTTGTATGTAGTTTAGCGCCAGGAAATCAATGGTAAAAATGTTCTGTCCTGCCGAAAAAGTAATAGATTTAGTAAAACTAATGTCTTCCTTTAAAAGTTTATCCGGACCGCCTATTGCTATCGGCTTGTTAAATAGTTTTAATCCCGAAAAAACCACCTTAGGCACAAAGGCATTTTCCTTTATGTCGCGCGGGGTAAAAGCAACCAGCCCATTATAACTACCAAAATAAAGTTTGCCCGATTTGTCCTTATAGGCGGAATTAAAATTAAACTCATTGGCAGGCAATCCATCTGCAATGTTATAATTCTTGAAGGTATTTCTTTTTACATCAAATTTTGTGAGACCACGATCGGTGCTCAACCAAAGCATGCCTTCATTGTCTGCCAGCATATCAATGATATTGTCGCTTGCCAATCCGTCTGCTTTTGTATAGGTACTAAAAGAACCGGTTTTTGGATGATAAAGACTTAGGCCTCCCCTCAACGACCCAACCCAAATATTTCCCTCCCGATCTTCTTTAACACAATTGATCTGACTGGATTTCAAACTATCCTTTTGATTACTTTTTAAGAAGAACTTAAACTGTCCCGTTTTATACTTCAATAGATTAAGGCCCCGTGGCGTTCCTACCCACAGATTCTTTTTCGAATCGGTATAAGCAAAACGAATATAACTGCTGCTAAGCCTTAATGCAGATGTGGGAAGGTCATTGATAACCTTAAACCGTTCTGTCTGCGGATCAAACAAATTGAGACCTTTTGACGACGTACCTACCCACAGATGCCCCTCATCGTCTTCAGTAATGCTACTCACATAGCCATAACTTAACGCATTGGGATTTGAGGGATCGGGCCGATAATGCTTAAACTTCCCAGTCGCCGGATTAAACAATTCCAATCCGCCTTGAAACAGCCCTATCCAGATCCTGTTTTTACGATCTCTGAATATGGCTTTAATGGTATTGTTACTTAAGCTTGCCGGATCTGCCGGGTTGTTTACATACTTTTTAAATTCACCGGTTTTAGTATTGAAGTAATTTAACCCCTGTCCTTCTGTACCAATCCACAGGTTGCCTGCTTCATCACCTTCAATCACACTTACAATATCACTACTGATGCTGTTTCTGTATTTGTTGTATTTATAAACCGTAAAAGGAATGGTATTGCTGTGCGTAACATTGACCCCGCCAAACATAGTGCCCAGCCATACCGATCCGCGGTTGTCTTCGTATATGTCCTTAATTGAATTATCGCTTAGGCTTTTGCGGTTATCCGAATCGTGTTTAAAGTCCGAAAAAGATAGGGTAACAGGATCTAAAATATTTAAGCCATTCATCGTTGCAATCCATAAATTCCCTGTTTTGCTGGGCATTATTTTTCTGATGATGTTGTTGCTTATGGAGCGTCCCTCTGCAGGATTACTTTTGAACCGGATGAAAGAACCTGATTCGGGAACAAAAAGACTTAGGCCATCCGCATCTGTCCCAACCCATATTCTTCCTTGTTTATCCTCGGCGATGGTTCTGATAAAGTTTCCACTGATGCTTTTCGGATCTGCCGGATTGTTGCGAAAAGTAGTATAGGTATACCGTCCATTTTTTAAGGTCATTCGCGTGAGCCCTTCCGTGGTGCCTACCCAGATATTACCTTTGCTGTCTTCAAAAATTGCATATATAGAATTACCTGCAAGCCCATCTTTCTTAAAAAGTTTCCTGAACTTCCTTGAAGCCGGGTTTTCCAGCATGCTTAAACCTAAATTAGTACCAAACCAGAGCTGCCCCTTGCGATCGGCCAATATGGAAAGAACAATTTTGTCACTAATCCCATTCGGATCTTTTGTATTGTATGGTATGCGTTCAAAAGCATCTTTTTCTGGAATATACCGGTTAAGACCGTTTTGGGTACCAATCCATAGGTTCTGCTTTTTATCCTCCAGCAGAGCATAAATGTAGTCTTCCGAACTTATTGTGGACTGATCATCGGGATCAGTATGATAAATTTTAACGTTCCTTCCGTCGTAGCGGTTCAGGCAATCGCGGGTGCCAAACCACATATATCCCCTGCTGTCTTTACAAATCGATAAAACTGTACTTTGAGATAACCCATTGGTAACAGATAAATGATCAAAGGACAATTGCGCAAACACGTTCACAAAAGAAACACTGAATACTATAGCCAGTAGTATTTGCAGCTGCATTTGATGAAGGGTGAATGGTTTAGTCATTGGCGCTTTAAAGATACAAAATAAACCATTCTGCTAGAAGGCTGGAACCTTTTGCCCTGAAGAAGGACAAAATTTCCCTGGCCTTTACGCAGAAGGTATATTTTGGGTTAAAGCAGGATGCTTGGTATAATATAATGCTTAATTCTTTGCTGCTTCTAGTTTTGTTTCAGTATTATGTTGAGTACTTGTTTTCTTTGTTGTCAGGCTTCCAGTTTTCCTTATCCTGAATATTCGTATCCTTATTCTTTTGTTAACGTTGCAGGAATTTCGTCCAAACCATAGTAGCGATGTTCAATCTTGCCATCCTTTACAGTAACAATTCTGATTCCCGAAGGATCTTTACCCAAAGGCCTGCCAACCGGACCGGTAGTCACCATTTCCATTTCACCGTCTTTACCGAAAGAATTCTTATGCAGGTGACCGGCAAAAATGTGGCTCACACCATTGTCTTTAAATAGCTGCAGATATTTCTTTCTGGTGACCGTAGGAATATTAAAATACTGGTCCTTTTCATCGGGGCTTTGGAGGAAAAAAGGATGGTGCTGAAAAACCACGATCGATTTACAGCCTGATTTTTTGGCTTTTTTAAAGGCTGACTTTAACCACTCCAGCTGCTTATCGCTCTCTGTCTGGGCACCTCTGGGATCAGAAATGAGACCGGAATTGAGCACAATCCCAAACAACGTCCCTTTTTTGAAAGTATAATAATCTGCTCCAAACTCCTTTCGGTAAGCCGTTAAAACCTGAGGGCTGGGCTTATTATCCACATCATGGTTACCTGGCACACTATACAACTGAATTGCAGGATTCAATTGGGCAGCAATCCTTTTATATTCTGCAATTTGTGCCGGGTCGCCCACCTTATTCACCAGATCTCCCGTAATGATTACAAAAGAAGGTTTAAGCCTGTTGGCAGCGGCAATTGCTTTTTCAAAATTCTCGGTTTCTTTTGCAAATTTCTGGTCTGTATCAAAAAAACCAAACTGTGTGTCCGTCATCTGAATAAAAGAAAACGATGATCCCGCTTTTTTTTGTGTAGCACAACCGGAAAGTGCCATAATTAAAATTGCGGCGTAAAACACGCCGCTAGGTTTAAGGAATTTTAGTACGCTATTCATATCATCATTTGTGTGTTTATCTATACAACTAAGAGGTTTATTAATAAGGCAATTATCACCCGGTCAACACCTGCTCTAATATCCCAAAAACAAACAACAAACTGATTATCAAAAACAATAATATCATTTACCGGTCTTATTTAATCCCTTTATAAAACTTTTGCTTTTACGTTTGATGATTTCCGCAGCAAGTTCATCCATCAGCGCCTTATCTTTTGGATCATTAGATTTCGAGAACAGATACATCCCATTGCCGCCTTCATAATAAGCAATTGGGGCATCAGCAAATGCACCATTTCGTTTAAACGCCTCTATGTAGGCCTTTAAACGGCCACTTTTTTGTTCTTTTGACGCATTCAACGCATGCGAATCGAATTCCATCTCTACGCCCATCCCCAATTTTTTTGCCAGGTCGCAAGCCTGATCAATACGGCTATCCGGAATTTTATTGTTAAAAAAATGATTGGGCTGTAACCAGGCAAAATCAAATTTAAATTTCTTCCACTGATCAAATCCTTTGGCATTCCAATAAGGGATCCAATAAAAACGCAACCCCTTCGAACGGATGTAGTCGCCCAAAGGTTCCAGTATTTCGGCACAGCCATTTACGTCTTCATCCACCCAATAGAAGCCTTCCAGCTTCAGATTTGTATATCCTTCGGTTTTATATCGTTCCAAAAATCTATCGATGTACCATTTACCAGCTTCAATGCGATCTTCATGTTTAGAGAAATCCATCACCTTGCCTTTAATATCCCCCCAGTCTTTCTGATTAAATATAGGTGCCGGAATCCCCACAACAAGCTTATGTTTAAAAGTGAGTTTTTTCATTTTAGGAATTTGTTCCTGAATGGCCTGATTCAAGGCATAAAAGGCCTTATCCTTTTCAAAATTCCGCTCCAGCAACCATTCCCATTCCGTCTTACGGGCATTCAACTTTGCATAACCAGGTGCATATGTGCGTCCTTTGCCATCCTTAAATTCCAAAAAGAGGAAACCGTCATACAACCAGTTTTTTTTTCCTTTGCTATCCTCATGAATAATATAAGGAAGAAATTGGTCCTTTGTCCATTCCATCGGGCGGTGTGTTCCCCCTTGATAAATCAGGACCAGGTCGGCAATATTGGTTTTGCCATACTTCCCTGTTTCCTGGGCCTTAATGCCCAATGTCAGGCATACAATGCAGATAAAAGTAAATAGTGATTTCATATGTGTTGTTCTAGTGTGTATTTACATTTGCTATATCCTTACCTAAGGGACATAGCAAATGCAGTTTTATAGTGTGGTTTATTTTTTATTTGATACTACTCAAATCTATACAGTCAAACTCATAGGCAGCTATACTACCATTCGTGATCAGTACATAAAGGATCATTTTGTAACCATCTTTAGATACCTTCAATGCAACATCACCTGTCAGGTTTCCATTGGCATTACTGGCAATCATCGGCGATTTAAAAGTCAATACCTTTGAATAGTCGGGACTGGATGGTGCCGTTGAAAGCAATAACGGATTGGTAACGTCGTACAAATAACCATTACCGGCAATATTGGTGCTGATATTGATAACGGAGAGATACTTCGCATTATTAAACTCGGCAAGGTCCAGACTGTGGCTCAGGTTAAATCCCGATACAGCAACATCTACCTGACTTAATGGTGTTCCACCAGCGTTCATTGCGGCAATATCTCCCAATTGGGAGGATAAAAACATATTGTCTGTCAAACTTGTCCCTGTCGAAATAACATCGGCCATAACAGTCCAGGTTTTTGACCCACCATATCTTAAGATTGTTGGTGTTTGCGAAACCAAAGCTCCATTCAACACCTGCCATCTCAATATGGAATTATCAGCATTACTGGCTGCCACAAAAATCAATGCATTTTTATTCAGATCGCCCTTTACCGACATTTTTCTGCCCAGTTGTTGCCCGGCAACTAATCCGGGATACTCAATAAACTTAACCGGGGCCTGATCCGTTACACTGTTGTATTTATAAATGAAAAGGCTATTCCCCACTGTTGTGGTAAGGTTAGAGATCAGGATATGCCCGGCCTCATCACTTGTGGCAAAGAAATTCTGAAAATTAACCGCATGAATAGCTGTCATATTCATTGTCCCTTCAACCGTCCCCGTAAACCTGTTCAGGTATTTATTTAAAGCCCCGCGGGTATTCACTACCAAATAATCATCTGTAGCTGCAATTGAAGTTGTAAAATTGTCAACGTTATTAATTCCCAGGTCGGCCAGGTTCTTGGTCCACAACAATTTCATACTGCCGGCCCGAATTCCTGAAATGGCCTTTTGTGGATTAACCGGCTTCACCACATATTGCACGGTCCGACCATTTTCGGCAGTAACCGTATAGGTAACCGGCTTACTAAAATCCTGCGCCAAAGTAACCGCCGGCGAAATCTTTGCATGAGGTGTAATGGTCACAGCCGGTATTTGGTTGCTGATATCCGCGCCTGCGGGAACCAAACCAACTACCTTTTGCGGCTCGGCCAGAAAACCGTTCAGGTTTACCCCTGGTAAATTAAATGAAGTGATCATTGCTTCATTACTTTTTCTGATTTCGCCAATTACAATATGCTTATGTTCAGTTCCATCAGCCCAGCGCACCATCACCTCTGTCGGCTTATTCAGATCCACCTGCTCTGCCGAAGTAGCCAGTACCCGTACCGTAACCGGGTTATTTGCCTTTAGCCTCATGGTCGAAATATTGATCGGATTATCCGAAGCAGCAGGATAGTGTGTAGTAAAAACAAATTTTATGGTATCTCCGTAAGGACTCCGCTGCTCCGGATTAAAAAATCCGGAGCCATCATCAAACGTTGCATATATGGCATTTGCACTTCCACTAAAATCGCCTTTTACTACTTCCTTTTTACAGGAACCAGCCAACAGTATGGCTATTACCATCTGCAATAATGAAATACTTCTTTTCATGTCGTTCCTGTTTAAAGTGTAAATGATAAATCCACAGCCGCGTTGTATGGCTTTCCACCAAAAACATAACTGTAAAACAATTTAAATGTCCCTTTATTAGCCTGGTAACTCACATCAAATGCGCCTGCATAAGTGCTTTCTCCCTTTGCCGGGTTCGGCTGAATATTAAATGCCTCCGACCCGGGCGCTCCGGCAATCATCACTTTGTTATTCTGAACAGTCAAACGCAATTTCATTGCGGTTTCCGGACCCGTAACATCAATAATGTTGGCCGCAACAGAACTGGGTATCAGTACTTCATCTACTTTTTTAACAAAATTCCCGGCCTGATCGGTAACCTGGCCAAAGACCTTATATTTGCATTCGTAGGCACTCCTGAACCTTGCAAAATATAAAAAAGCGACCTTTTTATCTGCATTGATCTTTACATCCGAACTAACACTCCTGATGCCAATAGGCAACACATATTTTTTGTTTACAAAAGCTTCTGTAATATTAGTCAGCCTGATATTCAGGTCGGCCCTCTCTTGCCCTTCGCCAATCGCTACCTCGGTAGCTTCTATATCATAGTTAGCAGTTGGTAACAGTTCGTAGCCCGGATTGCTGGTCAGGAATTTGGCAAATGCTTCCTGGTCTACCTCCAGATTAACTTTTACCGTTGACGTTTGCTGGTTTACCCCCGACTTATACACACCAAGTTTATAAACAGACTCGCCCAACAATACTGTTTGACTGGTTAGTCCCGAGTTGGGTATATATACTATACTTTCTACATGGATGGAATCCAGGCCTTTCTCGCACGACGAAAACAGGAATACAGAAACCAGTAGTAGTGATTTTAATAATCTATATTGAATTGACATGATGATTTAATTTTAAATACGCCCCAAACTACCATCCTGGATTTTGAACCAGGGCAGGATTTTTATCGATCTCTGATTGTTGGATAGGAAATAAATTCATTTTCATGCTATACACACGTTCCTCAAACGGAACACGTTTATAAAAGCCTAAAAAGTTAAAGTTGTTGGTCCCAACAGCCCCTGCATTGATGTCCATGCCCCACATCTTACCTCCCTCGCCCCACTTGCGCCTCGGATCACCATTATCAGGAGTATGTGCCAGCCATCTTCTTCTGGTCGTAAAGTAACGATCAGTTTCAAAAGCCAGCTCTATCTGCCGCTCTGTCAAAATATGATCCCGCTGCTGGTTTTTATCGCCTCTGATTTCGGGGTATACCGAAAAAATATTGGGAATGCCTGCCCGCTGGCGAATCATATTCCAGTATTTTTCAATATCCGGATGTCCAGGATTGTATTCGTTTAGCGCTTCAATGTAATCTAACAGCACTTTTGCATACCTGATAAAAATTTCTGTCCTTGGGTTGGTCACAAATATCCTATCCCGCATATTACTTAATGGGTCTACATTTTTCAAAGCCAGATACCCCGTTCTTGGATAAAAAGTATAAGATCCCGAAGATCGCGACACTCCTCCAAAATACAACTCTACCCTGCCATAACCATTTTGCTGAGCCCCTGTGTTGTAGTAATTTCTTTTATCAACGTCAGGTGGTAATTGCGGAATGATTCGTTTATTGTATAAAATAGCAGCATAAAAACGAGGCTCGCGATTGGCGTACATATTCCAGTCGCCCGGCCAATGCCCCCAGGCATCGCCATTCCTGATGTCTTCTATCATTTTAACACGATCGGTGGTCACGTTAAGGTTTTTAGGATTCCAGAAATCATCTCCCGTTGCCGCAAAACCATCTTCCACATAGCCAGAAAGTGGATCATCAATGTTACGGCCATTCTTCATTAAAAAGGCATCTACCACTCTTTGAGTTGGCCCTACACCTCCCAAATTATTCGGTCCTGGCGAAGTATGAACTTCCCATCCAAGTGGATTAAAACCTGCCCGTCCCCAGATTACCTCGCAGTTCCAGCGTTTAATGGTTACATCCCTAACCGACTTATAAGGATTAAACACAGTACCATCCCCATTTTCATTGTTTTTGTACAGCTTCACATTTGAAGCAGGATTGGTTTCTGCTGTTTGAATAACAGCATAGCTCGCATCTGCCGCACGTTTCCATTTGCCTTCATCATATGCCTGCGTTACCAGTGGCGTTCCATCTTTATTATTGAAACCCGCATAATCGGTGTTGCCATTCCACTGCGGACTGGCAGCCATTGTCAGCACCTCTGCTTTTACCGCCCGGCAAACGATTTTATTTGGCTTACCCAACCATTGTTTATCTCCCTGCCAATCCAAAGGTAAACCTTGCTCTGCCTGATCCATCAGCTCCACAATATATTGCACACATTCATCGTAAGGTGAGCGCGGAATAGCACCCCAATCTGTATCCAAAGGCATTTCCTTCTTGATCAATACAGCCGGGCCGTACTGTTTAATCAGCAACCAGTAATAATATCCCCTCAAAAATTTAACCTCAGCCTTGTATTGCGATTTTAAGGCATCACTCAGTTCAGTATTCTTATCTACGTTATTTTCAAATATAAATGAGGCCCTGATCGCCTTGTAATAATTAGGCCACTTGTTATAAAAACCAGTATTGGAATTCCAGTTGCCCAGGTTAATATTATAAGTAGAATATACATTCCAGGTCAAATCTATCTCATCCGAACAACCCAACCAGGGATCGTCCTGATGCAAATTGGCAGCAGGGATCTGCGAATATACATTGTATAAAAACGCCTCTGTTTCCTTCCTGGAAGACCAGATCATGGCATCGGTTTTCATGTCGTCAGGTTGTTTTTCTAAAAATTTTTTACAACCTGATGCCGTCATTAAGCTAAGTATAGACAGCATTATATATATCTTTAAATGATTCTTCATCTTTTCTGAATTTAAATTTTCACCCTGATACCAAGATTAACTTTACGCTGCAGCGGATAATTTCCCGGCCCTTCCAATTCCGGATCCCACATTTTCCATGGAGCGAAAACAGCTACATTATTGGCCAGCGCATATAATCTTAAACTCTTAAGCCTGATGTGCGACAATACTTTTGCGCCAAAAGTGTAGCCTACTTCAACATCCGACAGGCGAAGGTATTTTCCATTATAAATTGTTTTGGTAGACCGCTGCCAGTTATTAGATGATGTTCCGTTAAAGAGACGCGGATAAAGTGCATCTTGTCTGGGGTTGTCAACTGTCCAACGATCCAAAGCTTCCACAAACAAATTGCGTTTGCCCACGCCTTCGGCAAAAGGAATATAGGAGCCACCCAAAGCATAACTTACACGTCCCTGCCCCCTTAAAAATACACCGATGTCAAAGCCTTTATAGTCCACTTGAAATCCAAAACCATAGTTAATCTCCGGAAGGTTTGAATAACCTATAGGAACTTCGTCATCTATGCTCACCTTTCCATCGCCATTTACATCCAGATATTTGATATCACCAGGACGAACTACTCCAAATTGCTGCGCCGGACTATTGGCAATATCAGCTTCACTGGTAAAGTAGCCCAAAGCAATCAAACCAAAGTTTTGACCATATTTATGACCGGTACGCATCCGGTAATCATAATTTTTCGCTGCCTCATCCTGGGCAAGAATCTTATCCCGCGCGTAAGTAAAGTTTCCATATACACGAACGCCACCATCAGTAAAACGCTGGTTAAATTCCATAGTTCCATCTACTCCGCGGTTAACCATTTCGCCCATATTGGCAAAGGGCTGAGAGTTGTACCCCGTAATAGCAGGAAGGGAAGTCCGCTGCAATAGAATATCCGTCCTTTTCTCGTGGAAATAATCCACCTCCAAGGAGAATGCATTTTTAAACATTTTTAATTCAAAACCGATGTTACGTTTTAACCCTTTCTCCCAGGTCAGATTGGTTACACCAATACGGTTTTCACCAGTACCACCATAGCTGGTGCCATTCTCACCAAATACATAACCACCAAGTCCGGCACCATAAATAGACAAATACCCATAACGTTCTCCGTTAGGCAAGGCCTCAGAGCCTACCAAACCTATTGATCCTTTTATCTTCAAAAGATCCACGGTTTCCTTCAATCCCTTAAAGAAAGACTCATTAGAAACGATCCAGCCCGCAGCTAAAGCAGGGAACCATCCAAAACGTTTTTCCTTCGGAAAATTCTCAGATCCGTTATAGCCCACATTAAACTCAGCAAAATAGCGGTCATTGTAATCATAGGTAACCCTGGTGGCTATCCCCTGCCGGCGATAAGGCAAAGAAAGAATAGCACTGCCCGCACTACCATTGATATAGTCCCGCTGGTAATACATTAGCATACCACTCACATGGTGTTTTTCCGCAAATGCTTTATTATACAAAATCTGGGCTTTCATCTCCTTGGCCCTGTTACTTCCCAAAGCCGTCGAATATCCAAGGAATTGCGTGCCAGCATCAACTTCTTTAAACAACAGTTTGTCCGTGGCTGGATCTCGTCCCTGAACGCCATAAGTTGCACTGTTTTTTCTTCTGTTAATGGTGGTATTGTTATTGGCATCAAAAGAATAAGAGAACCTCATCTTCAATCCATCCAAAATCGCTTTCAAGTCCTGATTTAAGGAAATCTGACTAGTAAACTGATTTCTGAATTCAGTATTAAAACCCGACCCCATCAGGCGTTCAACGGGATTGGCCTCGCCCACCTGGGTTGGCGCAGCCCAGCCCATAATGTCTTTCCCATTAAGATCTTGTCCAATAGGAATTCTCACAGGGTTAGAAATCGGCGTAGCCAGATACGACCAGTAAAACAGCTCCCCAGCGGGGGTATAGGTTGACGAATAGATCGCTCCACCAGTTCCGGGAGTACGTAAATCGGTAAGATTTCCTCCCACTTCAAGCTCCAGAACTGTCGTTTTAGATAAACTTACATCAACATTAGACCGAAAATTATAACGCTGAAGGTTTAAGTTCGATTTATAACTGTTGTCCGGATTGTCTCTCAGGTTACCGTTCTCATTGATGTAGCCCAAGCCTACAAAATAGCGAGCTACCTCACCACCACCTCTGACATTTAAGGTAGTAGTCGCATTGTAAGAGTATTTCCTGTACATCTCATCAAACCAGTTTACATTCGGATAAAGGTAGGGATCGGTGCCGTTCCTGGTGTTTTCAATATATGCAGCAGAATAGTTTTCTCTGCCCAATGCCTCGTTATAAAGGGTGGCATAATCAGGCCCACTCAAAAATTTGGGCAATTTAGGTAAATCCGACCGGCCATATTCTGTTTTAAGCTCAATCGCCGGCTTCTGTGCAATCCCCCTCCTGGTCGTCACCAACACTACGCCATTTGCCGCGCGTACCCCATATACCGCAGTGGCCGAAGCATCTTTAAGGATGGAGACCGACTCTACCTCCTCCACAGAAATATCCGACATTTCCCGCTCCACTCCGTCTACAAGGATCAGCGGCGAACGATTGGCGCTAAAAGTAGAAATTCCCCGGATCCAAAGCCCTCCATTATCTCTGCCCAGCTCACCCGAACGTTGTACCACTACCGCACCTGCCATTTTTCCGGCCAAGGCATTGGTCAGTGAACGTACCGGAATTTTGATGTCATCCATTTTAACTGTTGAAATGGCCCCAATTACGCTCGCTTTTCGTTGCACCCCCATACCTACAACCATTACCTCATCCAGATCACTCAACTTTTCCTTCATCACCACATCAATAGCCGTTTTATTCAACACCTTAATCTCCTGTTCGATGTAGCCTACCATAGAAAACCTCAGTACATCCCCTTCTTTAGCATCTATAGCATAGTAGCCTTCCGAATTTGTTGTTGCTCCTTTGGTTGTTCCAACCACAACTACACTCACCCCAGGCAAAGGAAGTCCATTAGCTTCAATAACCTTTCCTTTAATATCCATCAAAACCGGAGTAACAGGAATGTTTACTTTCGCCAACTCATCCTTAAATTTAACAATGATGATCTTATCCTGAATCGTATACGTTAATGGCTGATTTCGAAAAACATCTGCCAACACCACATCCAGATCCTGATCACTGACATCAATGGTCAAAGGCTTAGCTTTCTGCAAAATCTCGTTGCTATAAATAAAGTAGAATCCGGTTTGTTTTCTGATCTCCTTAAATATCATTTTGAGATTGGTATTGCGCTGGGTAATACTAACCTTTTGCCCGAAAGAAGCCGCATTCACGTGCATTGTAAGTATTAAAAGTATAATACCTGTTAATTTCATAACGCGTAACACTTTTGGTTCAAGAAGTAACAAGCACTTCCTATAAAGATAAATTCTGGGGCATAACATGCCCTTTAAATGTAGATTTTGTTTCATACATTTGATTGTTTGGGTTTTGGTTTACGTTTAATCTGATTTAAAATATTCCAGGGTTAGCCCAGGCATTGAGCATTCCGGCTGCAATCCGGAATGCTCTTTCTGTAGCTCACCTATTGGTCTATCAGGTAGAGTTTGTATTCATATCGTTATGTTTTAGTGTTTGGTTTTATGGTTAGTTACTCGAATCTGTTGTCCATTAATTTCAAATTTTACCGCGCAGGTCTGCTCCAGCACCTCTAATATTCTGGAAATATTCGCTTTCTTTGGTATGACTCCGGTAAACTGAACATTCGGCTTATCGCCCACGTAGGTAACGTCTACATTATACCAACGTTCAATCTGCCGCATCACTTTCTGTATATCTGTACTGTCAAACTGGAAAATATCGTTCTTCCAGGCCACCACAGCATCCAGGTCTACATTCTTCAATATTTTTAACTGCCCCTGCCTTAGTTGCGTCTGTTCGCCAGGCGTAATGAAGGTCTCTTCCGTTCCTGCCTTAACCCCCACCTTTCCTTCAAGCAGTGTTGTTTCTATAAAATTCTCATTGGTATAAGACATCACATTAAAATGAGTACCATAAACTTCAACCATTTGCTCTTTGTTGGAAACCCTGAAAGGCCGCCTGTTTTTATTCACCTCAAAATAAGCCTCGCCAATCAAATCCACCTTACGTTCCTTTAATCCAGCAAAGCTCACAGGAAACTTTAACGAAGACTCAGAATTCAGCCATACGCGTGTACCATCGGGAAGGTTAATCTGATACCGACCTCCCTTAGGAGTGGAAATCGTGTTATAAGAAACCGATCCGCTTGTTTCGGCAGAAGCTTTGTCATTTACAGTGTAAACCAGATGTCCGTCAGCGGTTTTTTGGATAGCAATTCCCGACTGAATAGCCAACTGCCCATCCCCCACATCGGTTAATGAAATTTTATGCCCATCCGCTAATGTCAAAACCGCTTTGTTCCCACCCGGGCCAATGTCATTTTTAACATAGCTATTCACAGCACTTTTCTGATTCGTAGTATAAAAATAAAATCCACCAGCACCAAACAGGATAAAAATAACAGCGGCTGCGTACCATCTCCAGTTTAAGTTCCAGCGGTCCTTTTTCACCTCTGCATCAATTTCAGCGTCAATTTTCTTCTTAAGTGAATCCAACAACACCTGTTCGTCCTGATCAGACACCCAGTCCGACCGATCGGCCTCCTCATCATACCATAACTTTAACAGCAATTCCTCTTCAGGACTTGCATTACCATTTTGGTAACGGGTAAGTATGTCTTGAATTTCTTGTTTATTCATATCATAGTCGCGTTATACCTATATGTAGCATAACTGGGGCATTGGTAGACGCCCACTACAAAAAAAAGACACAAACAACTGACAATCAGAAAGATTATTTATAAAAAAGTAATTGAATCATAGCCCAAAAGAGTAAGCTCCCCGACTTTTCGTCAAGGACAAGCCGAAAAAGGTTTAGCGACCTGTTGATCTGCTTTTTTACAGTTTTATCAGATATATTCAAACGCTCGGCTATTTCCCGATGGCTCATTTGCTCCATCCTACTCAAAATAAAGATTTCCCTCATTTTTGGAGGTAGTTTAGAGATTTCGGAGTGAATTACGGCATTCAGTTCTTCGCGGTCAATATGTTCATTGACCATGTCAGTTCCCTCCTCAAAAAATGACTTCAGCGACTCCAGATAATTATGTTTGTATAAGTTACTTCGTATATAGCCGAGACTTCTGAACCGAATAGCGCCATGAAGGTAAGATGAAAGGCAATCCAGATCGCCCAACTCCGATCTACGTTTCCAAAAGGACACAAAAACCTCCTGAACAATATCCTGAGCTTCCTCTTCATCCCTTACAATTTTCCCGGAATATGTCAGTAACCTTTTCCAGTATCGAATATAAATCTGATCAAAAGCTTTGCGATCACCCTCCAGAATCAAGTCTAAAAGCTGCTGGTCCGTATATTTATTTAACTGAGTTAAAGCCATCTTCAAACCTTTTTTATAAAACTAAATATAATATCGCTAAGTATTAATATTATTTAATAATATTTTCCTAAATAAATAAATATTCATACTACTATAAGCTACTGAAGATAAACTTTTTATTAAGTAATTTTTAAATTCCGGTTACACTTTCTATATTTAGGAACAATTATCGCGGAAGAACTGCAATCCCCGCTTGTGCTCTCAAAACCGACTTCAAATCAGACTTCTTTTTATTAAAAAAAATTAAAAACAATCATATGTTTAAATTCTTTCGAAGTAAACTTTTTCTCTTTACGTTGCTGCCAGCTTTCATTTTCACCATGGTTGCAACAGCGCAAAATAACAAGAACACATCCATAGTCCTTAGCAGCAAACAAGTAGCCTGGGCCTTCAATGTAAATGAAGGTGCACTGGTTTCCTTCAAAAATCTGCCCCACAAACAAGACTTTTTGGTGTCTACTGTATCTGAAGCCTCGGTATGGGAATTATATATGATCAACAACACGAAGCCATTGACCATCAATGACGCTAGGAAATTTGAATATCATCAACCTTCAAAAAACACCCTCCATTTAAAATGGAAGTCTTTTAAAGATCCCAACTTAAAAAATCTAGAGGTAACCGTAAAATTAAATTTAGATAGCAAGGGAAGTTCTTTCTGGAGCATTTCTTTAAACGGGATAAAAGAAACAGGAATAGAAAAAGTTATTTTCCCAAAAATTTCCGGACTCAAAGATCTGGGCGACGAAAAGCTGGTGGCTCCAAACTGGATGGGCGAACTCATTAAAAACCCCAGACGCCATTTGGCCGGAACGACCGAAAAAAAATACGAATTGTACTATCCGGGGCATTTATCTATGCAGTTTATGGCCCTATATGGAAAATCCTCTGCTGGCATCTATGTTGCCGCAAATGATACCCAATCCTACAGAAAAGATTTTGCCTTTGGCTATCAGAAAGATGGAAGCTTTTCTTATCAGCTTACACAGTTTCTGCCTCTTAATAAAAATATAAATACTTACCAATCGCCTTATGATGCAGAGATTGCCAGTTTTGAGGGGGACTGGATGGCAGCTGCAAAAAAATACAAATCCTGGGGCAGCCGGCAATACTGGGCAATAGAAAGCCGGTTAAAAAAAGGGCTTAGCCCCGAGTGGCTCACCAAAACAGCACTATGGGTTTGGAACCGCGGCGAATCGCCAAATGTTTTAGAGCAAGCAATAGATTTAAAAAAACAGTTGAATTTACCGGTTGGCGTATTGTGGCATTGGTGGCATAAAGGCTCATACGACGACTCATTTCCCGACTATATCCCACCAAGGGAAGGCGAACTCGCTTTTATTAGCGCTGTTAACAAGGCAAAAGAGAATAACGTAAATGCCATAGTTTATATGAATGCCATCAAATGGGGAAACAACATGCCTAGTTACTATAAGGAAAAAGCAGAACCATTTACTGTAAAGGATCAGAATGGGCAAAGCAAATCTTTTGTATACAACATCTTTACAAAAAAGGCCCTAACTTATATGTGTATGGCAACCTCTTTCTGGAAGGACAAATACAGTAGGACAGCAGATACTGTATTACATAAATATGGCGTTGGAGGCATCTATATGGATCAAGCTTGCCTTAGTGCGCTATGTTACGATCCGGCCCACGGCCATCCCCTTGGTGGCGGCAATTATTGGGTTACAAACTTCAACCAGCTCACACACCAGATCAGGACAAAATCTCCACGCAAAGAGCCCTACATACTGGCAGGCGAAGGTGGCGGCGAAAGCTGGCTACCCCAATTGGATGCTTTTTTAACGTTACAGGTGAGCAGTGAACGTTATGCCGGCATATCAGAAAAAGTTACTATCCCTTTGTTTCAAGCTGTTTACCATGAATATGGGATTACATTCGGCAATTATTCTTCTTTACTCTATCCTCCGTATGACGAACTGTGGCCTGCCAAATATGCACCAAAGAATATCAATCAACCTTTAGATGAGCGTTTCAATAACCAATTTTTAATGGAACAGGCCAGATCCTTTGTATGGGGAATGCAGCCTGCAATAGCCAATTATCAGGTTTTTCTAAAAACAGCGAGGAAACCGGAAATAAACTACCTGATTGCTTTGTCGAGACTACGAAACAAAACACTAAAATACCTCCTTTATGGTTCTTTTGTCCGTCCTCCTGAGATAATCGTTCCCCAAAAAGAAATCGATATATCAAAGCTATCTATTTACGCCGGACAAGATGAAAAGGTAACCGCATTTAAGAAAACCTATCCAACTGTTTACAGTGGGGCCTGGAAAGCTAACGACGGTACACTTGGCATTGCTGTCGCAAGTATTCAAGACCAACCCTTCCAGTACAATTTTGAGTTGAAGGCAGCAGATTACACCTTAAAAAATACAGGCCAAATTTACCTCGTGAATGAAACAGAGCGTACCCATATTGGAAGCTACAAAAATGGAAAGATTAAAGTTGATCAGCCATTACAAGCCAAAGGAATCATGATTATCGAAATTGTACCCTCAAAATAACTGCGCCATGTAGATCAAAAGCAGACTTTATTAAAAACAAGAGCAATCATTATATTTTTTTAGTTAACTTCGGGAACAACCAAATCACCCGATTCTTTAATATTTATGGCCCGTCATTACGTAACGATAAAAGATATAGCAAAAATTTTAAACATATCTGTTTCTACGGTTTCGAGGGCTTTAAGAGATACTTATGATGTAAACCAGGAAACCAAAGAAAAGGTACTGGCACTGGCTGCAGAGTTAAACTACAAACCTAATTTTAACGCAACCGGTTTAGCTAAAGGTAGCACCCACAATCTTGGGGTCATCCTACCTTTTATTACCAATTACTATTTCTCCACCGTAATTACCGGCATACAGGAAGTAGCCTACAACAATGGCTATAACATTGTTTTATTTGTAACCAACGACTCGCCTGAACGGGAGTTCGACATCATCGAAAACCTATCCGTATCAAGTCTGGATGGCTTACTCGTTTCTATTTCTTCCGATTCTGACTCCTGCGACCATTTTCAGGAAATTATAGATGAAGGAATTCCTGTTGTATTCTTTGACCGGGTGGCCAGCAAAATTGAAACCTCCAAAGTAATGCAGGACGATTACAATGGCGCTTTTGAAGCGGTTGAGCACCTGATTTCAAATGGCTATACCCGCATTGCACACATTGCCGGCCCCAAAGGCCTGAGTTTTACAGAAGCCCGCCTAAGCGGATATAAAGCAGCATTGGCTAAACACAACATAGCCGTAAATGAAGATTGGATTATCTATTCCGGTTTTTCGCAGGAATTTGGCACAAGCGACACCATCAAGCTTCTGGAACTGGAACAAAAACCAGATGCCATTTTTGCCGTAAATGATAGGAAAGCGATTGGCGCAATGATTGAGTTAAAACAGAGGGGAATAAAAGTTGGGGAAACTTTTGGCGTAATTGGTTTCACCAATGATCCCATGTCCACCATCATCTCCCCCAGCTTATCTACCATTGCCGAACCTGCTTTCGAAATCGGAAAGCAGAGTTGCGAGCTGCTGATCAAACACATTACTAAAAAGTATTTTCATGCGGAGGAGGTGATATTGCCCGGAAAGCTGATGGTAAGGGAATCCAGCAGCAAAAAAAGCTAAATGCTTACCTGCTGTAAACCATTCTTCCGTTCACAATGGTGCGCTGAACGTTTATCTGCCTGTCAAAAATTACTACATCCGCATCCTTACCTGCAATAAGTGCACCTTTACGGTCTTCCAGTCCCATAATACGCGCAGGTGTTCTACTCATCATCTTTACCGCTTCCTCTAGTGAAACACCCGCCATATTTACCATATTCCGCAATAGCCTATCGGCCGTGGCAACGCTTCCCGCAAAAGAACTCCGATCAGGCAGCTTGGCCACACCATCTTCAATAATCACTTTCAACCCATTCTTTAAACTACCCAATGTGCTGTCGCCAGGAGGCATCCCGGCACCACGCATGGCATCTGTGATCAGGGCCGTACGTGCAGAGCCCTTAATTTTATAAATCAGTTTTAACAACGGTGCAGGCAAATGAACTCCATCAGCAATAATTTCGACGTCCATTTCATCAATCAGGTAGCCACTTTCAATCACACCAGCGTAGCGGAAACACTCACGCCGGGTAACGCCCGACATGCTCGAATAAAAATGCGTAGCCAGGTTATAGCCATTTTCAAATGCCTCTAACACTTCTTCGTAAATGGCATCAGTATGGGCAATCGCCGCCAGTACCCCTTTCGATTTTAAATACCTGCCAAATTCTATTGCTCCTTTTAATTCCGGAGCAGCACTCCATCTTTTGATCACCTGGGTTGAAGCCAGTATTTCTTTGTACTCTGCAGGATCTGGATCGCGGATGTAACGGGGATCCTGCGCCCCCCGCTGACTAAGTGCAAAATATGGCCCTTCCAGGTGCATCCCTATAAACTGTGCCCCCTTATTGTTCAGCTCATCCGCCTGCTCATAAATTCTCAATGTCTCCAGCAAATCTTCCTTCTCGCTGGTTAGCGTGGTAGGACACATGGCAGTAGTGCCATAACGCGCATGGGTTTCGGCAATGCCTAGAAAAGCCTCTACCGTATTGTCCATAAAGTCATGCCCGCCACCTCCATGAATATGTAGGTCTATAAAACCTGGGGCGATATAATTTCCTTGTGCGTTAATTTCCTGCGCATCCGAAAAATCAAGGTTACCTTCTTCCGCTGCTACAATTTTTCCCTCTGCAATCAGCACAGTCCCTTCTTTAATGGTTTTATATGGTGTAATGAGTTGTCCGTTATATATTTTTAGTCTTTGTTGCTGCATAATTAAATTAACTTGAATATTCTGGCTTCCACCGCTGTATAGTCTCTGTTTCGGCTGCTGTATTGCCCATATGAATCGCTATTGATGAGTCCTTCGCTGTCGATGCATTAGATAGCGGTTTGCGCCTTGTTAAAATACAATTTACGAAATCTTTCAATGCATATACCGTTGGTTCCAAAGATTTCTCGCCCGGTTTTTCGAAAATCAGCTCATTGCCCTTACCTTGTGTGGTTACCGCTATAGTCGCTCCGGTTACCCCGTCAACAGTACCTCGTTTGTTGTTCAGTGATTCCGGGTAGATAAACGCTTTATCGCGCTGTATTTCCAGTGTAGCCTTATCACCCAAAATGCGGATGCCGTATCCATTATAGGCATTGGAAAGTACCGATGTAACGCTTACTTTAACATCATCAGGGTATTCATAAATAGCCCTGATGTTGTCGTAGGTGTCTCTTCCATCCTTCCAATAATTTATACCACCCATCGCAGTAACCTTCAAAGGACGACTATCTGTCAGGTAATGTACCGCATCAATAGCATGTGCACAAAGTTCAGACAAAGGCCCACCACAATATTCCTTGTACATGCGCCAGTTGATGGCCCGTTCCATTTTTGGATCGCTCACCGCAAAGCGCCAGTTAGAATTCCGGTTATACTGGCACTCAAAGTTGGTGATCTTTCCCAGCCAATTCTGACCTATCACTTCTTTTACTTTATGGTATAAACCAAAATAACGATACTGGTAACCCACCTGAAACACCAGGTTTGACTGATTTACTTTTTTCTCCAGATCAATGGCCTGGGCAATATCATAACTCATAGATTTTTCCAGATACACATGCTTTCGTGCAGTCAGGGCATCTACAGCCATAGGATAATGTAAATAAAGTGGTGTTGCAATAATCACCGCATCTACAGATTTATCCTCCAAAAGTTTACGGTAATCGGCGTAACCCTTAGCACCTTTGGCAGCCTGCTTTAGCCCATTTTTAAGGTGTTCTGCAATAGGGTCGCAACAGGCCGTAACCTGCATTTCCGGTATTCCGTTAATTAACTTAATTAAACCCGTGCCCCTTGATCCGGTACCAATTACCCCCACCCTGATCATCTCATTTTTTAAATGACTGCTGCCCAGGGCAGGAAACCCGGCATAACTTAAAGCAAAACCCGATAAGGCTATAGCATTCCTCGTTAAAAATTGTCTTCTTGAAAGTTCTTCCGGTTTCATCATCTGCTTATTTAAAAAACCATGATTAAATTTAATTGATTTTATTGGCCTGCCAACGTCTGATCTGATACCCCTTAAACGCATAAAAAATTAGATATAAATAGCAGGGAAACAATACCCAGTAAGCGGTCCTGAGATCGTAAACATCAGCAAAATAGCCATAAAAAAGTGGCATAATGGCATTCCCGCATAATCCCATGATCATGATAGATGCTCCCAGCTTGGTATACCTGCCCAGTCCATCAAGCGCCAGAGGCCAGATCCCTGCCCAAACCAATGAATTTGCCAGTCCTAGCAGTACTACAAACCAGATAGAAACATCAGCGGTATGCCCTAAAATACGCACCGGCCCGTGGCCAAAAATAATCATTAGGGTAAACACGCCCCCCAACACCGTACAAATCCGCAGTACATTAACCTGACTGATGATTTTAGGAATCAATAGTATACCTAAGGTATAACCGCAAATGGTGGCAAACAAAGTATAGGAAGGGAATATTTTGGCTTCCAGCAAATGGATGTTCATAGAACCTGCATAGCCTATAATGGTATCAATGGCGATAACCTGTGTTCCTACATGCAAAAAGATGGCGATGGCCCCTAGAATAAGATGTGGAAACTGAAAAATACTGGTCTTACCAGAGTTGGCCGCAGCCAGGTCCTCGCTCTCGTGTTCGGTATCAATTTCCGGCAAAGGCGAGTAGCGGACCATAAAACCGAGACCAATCAACACCACGCCCACACAGCTATAAGGAACAATTACCCGACGGATCAGCTCGTCCAGTGCCGCATTTTTTTCAGCGGCATTCATCAAAGGCAATTGCTTAAACAGCTCACCATCGGTAGCTTTTAAAATGACAGCGGCAAACAGCAATGGCGCCAATATACCCGCCCCTTTATTGCAAATCCCCATAATACTGATGCGCTGCGCTGCTCTTTCTTTAGGCCCCAAAACGGTAATGTAAGGGTTTGCTGCCGTTTGCAGGATGGCCAAACCTGCACCTAAGGAAAATAGGCCCAGTAAAAAGACCTCATAAGTTCGCGTCAGCGCAGCAGGGACAAAAATAAATGCCCCAATGGCCATGGTCCAGAAACCAATCATCATCCCCTTTTTAAAACCTACAGACTTCAAAAGAAAAGACGAGGGTACCGACATTACAAAATACGAGATGTAAAAAGCAAAAGCAACCAGGTACGACTCAAAGTTTGTCAGTTCGCAAGCGATCTTAAAATAAGGAATCAGGATGGCGTTTATCCAGGAAACAAAACCGAAAATAAAGAACAATAATCCAATGATGAGAATAGAAATCAAGGTATCCCTTTTACTTGGGGAACTTACCGATACAGAAGTGCTTTGTTGCCTGGACATAGTTGAATAAAGTATAATCTGAAAAAACGAAACTAAGGATATCAGCACAGAATAAATGACAATAGAACAGATAAATGAACGGCAACGCTATCGACAACGTTCTCGCTATTTTATTCGGTTTTATCCTCATTTTCTTAAAACTCATTTAATAGATTTGAAAAACTGAACACCATTTTAAACTCGATTAATGAAGAACAACAGAAGAGATTTTTTAAAGCTTAGCGGCCTGGCTGGTCTGGGACTGGCCTCTTCAGGTATTTTATCAGCCTATACTCCGGCCGATACTTCAAAGCAGGACGACATCATTAAACTGGCTACACGAGTACACAAACAGGAATTTAATATGAGTGGCTATGCAGCACCAAAACTGGATACCGTACGCATTGGCTTCATAGGCCTGGGAAACCGTGGTGCAGCTGCTGTAAAGCGTATGGCAAGAATTGCTGGCACCAGCATCAATGCGCTGTGCGACCTGCGTCCTGAAAAAGCGGCGGCTTCTGTCCAGAACTTAAAGAAAACGGCCCACAAACCAGTGGTATATACCGACAAGGAAGAAGCCTGGAAAAAACTCTGCGAACGCGACGACATTGATCTCATCTATATAGCCACACCCTGGGAACTTCATACGCCAATGGCCGTGTACGCCATGAACCACGGCAAACATGTGTGTACCGAAGTACCTGCAGCTACCACGCTGGACGAATGTTGGCAACTGGTACAAACTTCCGAACGTACAAAAAAACATTGCATGATGTTGGAAAACTGCTGCTATGACTTTTTTGAGATGCTGACCCTCAATATGGCAAGGCAGGGTTTCTTTGGCGATATCATTCATTGTGAGGGCGCTTATATTCATGACCTGCTGGAAGGAAATTTCTCTAAGTCGAAGTATTACGACATGTGGCGACTAAAGGAAAACATTAAACACAAAGGCAATTTATATCCTACACACGGACTGGGCCCGATATGCCAGGTGATGAACATCAACCGGGGCGACCAGATGAATTATCTGGTATCGGTTTCTTCCAACGACTTTATGATGAACGAAATGGCTAAAGAGCTGGCGGCGAAAGATGCATTTTACAAACCATATGTGGGCAAAGCATACAGGGGCAACATGAGTACCACCACAATAAAAACGCATATGGGCCGTAC
This sequence comes from Pedobacter schmidteae, assembly GCF_900564155.1. Taxonomy (NCBI): domain Bacteria; kingdom Pseudomonadati; phylum Bacteroidota; class Sphingobacteriia; order Sphingobacteriales; family Sphingobacteriaceae; genus Pedobacter; species Pedobacter schmidteae. Next base: position 106,327 of record NZ_LS999839.1, read on the forward strand.
ATTGATGGTACAACACGATGTCACTTCGCCAAGGCCGTATTCACGTTTACACCTGATTAGTGGTACAAAAGGTACCGCTCAGAAGTATCCCCTGCCCGCACGTATTTCGACCAATCACGAAGGCTGGGTATCAGACACCGAATTTAAAGCATTGGAAGAGAAATATACCCCAAACCTAGTCAAAAAAATCGGCGAAATGGCAAAAGCAGTAGGTGGCCACGGAGGAATGGACTTTTTGATGGACTGGCGTACCATAGATTGCTTGCGGAACGGATTGCCATTGGATCAGGATGTTTATGATGCAGCTTTATGGAGTTCCATACTTCCGTTGAGTGAGTGGTCTGTAAACAACCGTTCGAACTCTATTGATGTACCCGATTTTACCGGGGGCTCCTGGAAAACGAATTTACCGGTAGACATTTCCCTTTCAAAAGGCGGTACAACCGGGGTTATTTAAAAGGGAAATAGGAATAAAAAATGAACTGCCTTAGGGGGATGGGATATGTATTGCCATAAAACTGACCAAACAGACATCAAGAACATAAATCATTGAAAACACCAATACAATAAAATGGAAACAAGCGTAACAAACAGTCCCGAAGAACTGGGAATTGCCGCCGGCAAGGCTGCTGCAGATCTGATCAGGGAAACCATTGCCAAAAAAGGCAAAGCGAACATTATCCTTGCTACAGGAGCAAGCCAGTTTGAAACTTTAAACCAGCTTATCCGGGAAGATATTGACTGGAGCAAGGTGACCATGTTCCATCTGGACGAATACATCGGCCTACCGGAATCTGCTCCGGCCAGCTTCAGAAAATATCTTAAAGAGCGTTTTCTGGAAAAAGTGGCTCCCTTAAGTGCTGCATACCTGGTGAACGGCGAGACCGATCCTGAAGCAGAATGCAAACGCCTGGGTGAAATTATTCAGCAAAACCCTATAGATGTAGCCCTGGTGGGCATCGGCGAGAACGGACACCTGGCCTTTAACGATCCCCCGGCAGATTTTGACACCCATGTTCCTTACCTGGTGGTAAACCTTGACGAACAATGCCGCAAACAGCAATTTGGCGAAGGTTGGTTTAAAAGTATTGATGAAGTTCCCACCCAGGCCATCAGTATGTCAGTGCAGCAAATTCTGAAATCTAAACACATCATCTGTTCGGTACCGGACCGCAGAAAAGCTCAGGCAGTAAAGGATAGTCTGGAGCAACCTGTAAGTAATAAATTCCCTTCCAGCATATTACAATTGCATCCCGACTGTAGGTTTTATTTTGATAAAGCCTCCGCAGAACTACTTTCAGCTAAATAAAATCCATAAAAAAGGCCCTTCGTAAATCGAAGGGCCTTTTACAATAATAGTGATCCCTATAGTTTTACAAACATCCCGTTTTGTCTGGTGTTGATGTTGTTAAATTCGATAACGTAAGAACCCTGTGGAAGATTGGCGACTTCTATTTCAGTTTGCTCCGATCCAGCCGAAACTATTTGACTAATGAGTTTTGTACCCATGATATTGTAAACAGTCATCGTAGCAGAGGCATTAGCTTTAGCGTGTTTTGCTGTTAAAACCGTTGAAACAGGGTTGGGATACATCCTCAGTTTCGTGCTTTCTTTCAATTCAGACAGGTCAGTCCTTTTAGCTAAGGCCGAACTGCGGCCCATCAATGATGGATTGTTATCAATACTTACAATATTACTGTAAACGGTAGCTCCTGTACCATCTATACGCGTACTTCCAATTTTATAATATATGAGCTGCTGAGGTGCTGCATTGTCTTTCATCAGGTAAGCCGTTTCATTAATTGAAGCGGAAACCTCCGAAATTTTCGAAAAAGTACTGCCATCTGTTGATCTGTACAGCCCCAGTTTAAACTGATCCTTTGCCCAATCTATATGAAAACTGACCTTAACCGTGTCCAAACCTCCCTTTTGAGCAGCAATGTCTACAAATGAAACCTGCTGATCGGGCGAAGGTATCCCATTCAGGTATTTTTCAAGCATGGTATAGCCATCCGCCCCATAAGTATTTTTATCTACACCAATTGAGTCTGTTACAGAGCCCTGGATCATCTTTTCCCACCAATTGGGTAAGCCGTCATTATCCGTATCCATCGGATAGGTTGTGCTGCTGAGCACAGGCCAGCCACCAACGGTACGCTGACTATCAATAATACCCGATGGATGCGCCATACCAATAGCCACATAACTGCTATCTTCATAAGTTGCAATCCCTGTGCGAGCCTCTTTAATAACCCTCCTGTCGACTGTGTCGCGACGCGGCAATATAGCCCCTGCATTATTCATCACAGAATTAAAAGCGTCCTCTGCAGTTTGCGTTACAACCGGGACATAGGGAAACGGATTAAGCGTTTTCCCTGCTGCCTTCATTGCTGCGGCGTTGTAATAGCTGTCCAGCTGCACACCTTTTGTCCAGTTATCGGCCGTCACATCAGCAAAACCGTGTACATAATTTCCATTCACATAAAATTTGCCACTAAATACCGTATCCCCAGCCAGCGTTGTACTGTAACTTGGAAATAAAAGGATACGGTTTCGTCGATTGGTAGCCGAACTTGTAGTAGCACCTGTAGTTGCCGGGCCAGCCTTATGATAGTTGTTTACCATATTATAATGACCTCCGGCGCCGCCGTATGGAGAACCTACCCAGTTGTAAACCACATTGTTTCTAAAATCTGCATATTCCAGTTCAGGCTGAAGCGTGGTGGTGCTACCCGAAAAACGGGGATTTCTGTTGGAATTACTGGCCAGCAGGTTATGGTGAAACGAGGCGTTCTGACCACCCCAGATTCCGCCATAGCCGTGGGGAGTACCCTTGGTATGAAGTGATTGGTAAAGGCTTTCGCTCAACATGCACCATTGTAGCGTAAAATTGGAAATGGCATAAAAAGATCCGACTTCGTCAGTAGACCAGCTCATCGAACAGTGGTCGACAATGATGTTTTTATAAGGCTGGGTAATCGGATCTCCGAAATTGTTATACATGGCATCCACCACCTTCGATGAATCGCCTGGCACGGTAATCAAATCACCAGGCCGCGAACGGATATGCCTTACAATAACGTTGTTGGCCCGTATGCCCAAACCATAATTTTTTAAGCAAATGCCATCACCGGGTGCGGTTTGCCCGGCAATGGTAATATTATCTTTTGTAATGGAGATCACGCTTCGCAGGTTAATGGTGCCCGACACTTTGAATATGATGGTCCGATTGGGTTGCGATACGGCATCTCGTAAACTTCCGGCCAGGCTATCTTTAAGGTTGGTTACGTAATAGATACTTCCCCCTCTTCCGCCTTTTGCAAAACGTCCTGCGCCTTCAGCCCCTGGAAAGGCGAGCTGCGGGGCGACCTCACTAAAGCCACTTACCACAACATCTTTTGAGACCAGATAGCGACCGTCAGCAAATGCGCTCGTGGTCCAGGGGTACACCCTGAGGTAAAAGGTTCTGTTGTCGAAAACCGGGATGTCTAGATTGGAAAATGTGATTAAAGTAGGTACCGAACCCGAAGTGAGTGTTGCATTTGCGTTTAAATCAGTAAAAACCATCCCATCGGTAGACCAGCAGATACGGGCACGACCAGCGGAAGAGGAATTAAAACTCAACGGAACCTTTACCTGGCTTACCGTAAAATTATATCCCGCAGCTGGACTTACCACATATTCCACATATCTACTGCTATCCGGCCCCGTATTTGCCGGCCAGGTTCCATCCAACGGTAAAATACGCTGACCACCACTACCGGAAATATAATTGTTTACTTTAAGTCCGGATAATGTTTGTGCGGTAGCCGTCACCTGCCCGCTTACAGCAGGCGTTTGGTTTGCGGAGAGCGCCCATGTAGCAGCCGGAGCCGTATTGGTGGTACCGCTAATAGCCAGGTTTTTTATCAGCAGGTATTTGCTACTGATTACACCTGTCGTCCAGGGCGAAATCCTGAAATACAGTTTTCTCCCACTGGGCACCGTAATGTTCAGTCCACCAAAAGTATAGGAGGTGGGTGTTGTACCCGATACCAGCGAAAAATTGGAGGTCAGGTTTATGAAATGAACGCTATCGGTACTCCAGGCCAGGTTTACACGCCCCGCACTGGAGCCATAAAAACTAATCATCATGGATACAGAACTCACATTCAGGTCATTCCCACCAACCGGGCTCATCACAAATTGCATAAACCGGGTACTATCCGGCCCCGTCTGTGCCAGCCAACTACCACCAGGTGGTAAAGTCCTTTGCCCTCCAGCAATATAGTCCTGGATAGATAAGCCCGAAAGTTGTTGGCCCACAGCCGTAACGTTTCCTGTTACCGCTGCATTCTGATTTGCTGTTAATGCCCAGCTTGCCGTTGCCGAAGTCTGCGCATAGATCTTCCCTCCAACTATCAATAGGAGTAGAAAAGCAACAAAACAACGGGTGATTTTAGTATCCATAATCTTGCTTCAGCTTAGGATTTGACTCTACTACAGACTGTGGCAATGGAAACAGTTCACTATGATTGGATTTAAAATATTGGGCAAAATTGGTAATCCATGCTGCGGTAATGGAACTAACCCAGGCCACCTTGGTAAAGCCCACAGGCGTAGCCACAGGTGCAGGTGCATACAACGAATTGCTAAAAATCACTTCTGTTGAAGCCGATTTATAATACATGCTTTGTGGAAGATTATTGTAAGGGGCCTCCTTATTCAACATTTTCGTGTAGTTGGCCCTGGTTTCGGCAATCTTAGCACCCAGCAGGTTCCAGCGAATGAGGTCGTACTTACGGATACCCTCGCCCCCGAACTCAAAATAACGTTCATTTACAATGGCGTTAAAGAAATCATCTTTGCCCGATGGTGTGATGCCAATGGCGTTTTCGTTGCCTTTGAAGGCACGTTTTCGTACTTCCTCATAAGCCGATTTTGCCGCCGCGGTTGGTCCATTGTTCAGTTCATTCTCCGCTTCTGCAAACATCAGCAGCACATCTGAAAAGCGCAGAATTGGCCAGTTTATTCCGGTTTGCTGACTGGCAGAAGCCGGGGCCGGATTCCACCAATCGGCCCTGAACTTCCCGCTAACCATATTTACCATTGTTTGAACAGCTTTCGTTTTATCGGCATTATTGTAATAAGGTGCCAGGGTTACATCCCGCCTGGTATCCAAAGCGTTAAAGGCATAAAAATAAACCGGGACAGCCCTTACAGAACTATTACCCAGCTGTGCAGTACCCGAGGAGGCATAAAAACGGGGGCCATCATAATAGCCTATCCTTCCACTAATGTCCTTCCCTAAGGCCACTTCAAACATCACTTCCCCATTGGGTTCAATCTTAAAAGCATCAATGTAATTTTTAAATATATCCTGAAATGTAGGGTTCAGATTATGTTTCTCCCTGCGTTGCATTACCTCAGCACACTCGTCGCGGGCTATTTTATAAAAGTTGAGGTAATCTGCCTTACGTTCCATTTGTTCTGAGGCCCTTCTAAGCGAATAACCTCCTCTGTGAAGCGCAATTCTTGCCCTTAGTCCTTTAACTGCCCCTTTGGTAATCCGCTCATCAATGGCTACCCCAGCGTCATTGCGCCAGGGTACCAGTTCGGATGCCTGCTTAAGGTCGTCAATTAGCCTATCGTAAATCAAGTCGCGATCTGTTTTGGGCAGGTAAAGATCTGCCTGATCAATTGCAGGTTCAAAGATGGCCGGAATATCACCCCAGTTTCTGATCAGCTCCAGGTAAAACTGGGCCCGCAAAGTTAAAGCCTCGCCATACAAGCGTCTTAACTGTTGTTTTTCGGTTTCTGTACCATTGTTATACATTGCCATTGCCGGAATGTTCTTAATGCAAATGTTCGCACGTTCGACCCCGGTATATAACTGTTGAAAAGGCAGCGTGAGCTGTCCGTTTGTAGGCTGCAAATTGTACCTCGACAAATCCCTCGAATTGTTATCGGGTGCTGAAGCATTAGTTACGCCAATAAATTCGTCGGTATCATAGGGATACATCATGCTCAGGCGGCTACCATAGCCGTTGTCGCCTGTCAGCTGTTCATAAACACCCATCAATGCACCGGTTGTGCTGGCTACATTGCTAAATACAAACTGTTCGTCAAAGGCAGATTGTGGCGACACGTCCAGGTATTTTTTACAGGAATAAAGGCCAAGCATACTCATCAATGCAATGGCTATTGGGAAAAATATTTTTACTTTCATCTTTTGAGCTTTTATGGTTAAAGGGAAAGGTTAATACCAAAAATATAGGTACGGCTGCGTGGGTAGGCGGAGTAATCTACTCCAGGTGTTACCGGATCAGAACTTCTCACGTTCACTTCAGGATCAAAACCCGAATACCCGGTAATCACGGCCACATTATTGGCCGTAGCATACACCCTTAGCTTATTAATTTTAGCTTTACTGAGCAGTTTTACCGGAAAAGTATAGCCCAGTGTAATGTTGTTCAATCTTAAAAACGAACCATCCTCAACAGCCCATGAAGTTGGGTAAAAAGCCCCGGTACCAGTAATGGGCTGCCATATTTTTGCATCCTGATTTAGCGCCGCAAGCTGATCGGGCGGTATCCCCGTAACCTGGGCCACACCACCTGTTACAGTAACTTTCTGTACCACATTGCCGTTAGCGTCAATGGTTTTCCAGCGATCCTTCATTACAGCCAGCATATTGGTATTGGGCGTATAACTATTGGTAAACTCAATTTTATTGGCATTGTAAATGTCATTGCCCACCACAAAATTCACAAACATGCTCAGATCGAAGTTTTTATAGCTGAATTGCTGGTTAAAACCTCCCGAAAATTTAGGTGTGGCGTCGCCAATAATATCCTTATCATTTTCATTGATAATATTGTTGCCATCTCGGTCTTTCAGTTTCATCCAACCTGGTTGTGCAGTTCCAAGTACGCCCGACCCATCTGCTACCCCAGGCTTAAGGGTATAAACCTGTGTAGCCACATCGTAATTGAAATCGTTGACAGTATAAAAGCCATCCGACACATAACCATACATAGAACCAACAGGTTTACCCACTTGTACAATATAATCTGATGGCTGCCCCGATACAAACGATACGGCAGGTGAAGGCAAATAACTGGAAGCAGTAGCCAATTTATCGATTTTATTTCTGTTAAAAGCTATGTTAAAATTAGTTGTCCAGGAGAAATCTTTCTGTTGAACAGGAATGGCATTCAGTTGAAATTCCAATCCCCGGTTTGAAGTTTGCCCCACATTTTGCAGCTGGGTAACATAACCTGATATAGCTGGTATCCGCACACGCAACAAAAGATCCTTAACCTTATTTTTATAAGCATCAATGTTCAATTGCAGTCGATTGTCCCATAATGCAATATCCAAACCTATGTTTTGAGTTACGGTAGTTTCCCACTTCAGGTTCTTATTGGCCAGACTGGAAGAACTATATCCAGGGGTTACAATTTCATTCAAGGCATATTTAGCATTGGTTGAAAAAGTGGTCAGGTACAGAAAATCGTCAATCCTGTTATTTCCTGAAGCGCCATAGCTGGCACGCAATTTCAAATCAGAAATAAAGGATACATCTTTCATAAAATCTTCCTTTGATATTCTCCAACCCAGTGACCCTGAAGGAAAATAGCCCCATCTTTTATCGGCAGCAAACTTGGAGGAAGCATCGGTCCTGAAGCTGAACTTGGCCAGGTATTTATCGTTAAAAGAATAATTTAAACCTGTAAAAAAGGAAAGCAGCCGGCTTTCGTTAATTACATTGCTTGGAAAAAGTGGCGAACTTTGTCCCAGACTAAGCTGTCCCAATGCCTTTTCGGGCGTAATGCCCAAAGGGAAAAGCTTCAACTGATCCAGCTTCAGCTCATCTTTTAGATTGTAAATCTCCTGCCCCAACAAGGCACTAAAGTTATTTGCACCTTTTTTAAATGTATAAGTAAGCACATTGGAGTTATTGAGACTAAAACGTTTGGTATTATTGATGTTAACAATAGGCAGACCACTGCCATTAGTGCGGGCATTAGAAGTAAAATAATCATCAAAAGCGTTAATAGTAGTATTGTTGAAATTCACCCCGGCTGTAGAGCGAAAAGAAAGCCCTTTTGCTAATATATAATTGAGGTATCCGTTGATATTCAGGTTATCGGACGGCCTGTTTCGGTACTGGGCGTCACTTAGCTGAATAGGATTTAACACCCCCAACCCGTTCCCCGAATTGGTCTCATTATAATAGTCCTCATCAAGCACATCATCACTCACACCGTTTATATTCAAAGGTTTATACTTGATGGTATGACGCAGCAGGCTATAGGTTGCAGTAGCTTCGCTGGTAGATACACCAGCACCATTGATCCTTTGGCTATTATACCTGGCACCAAAGCCTGTCCTCAATTTATCGTTGGCCCGGTGGTCTAGTTTTAAATTAAAAAGCTGCCTGTTGAATTTAGAATTGAGCATAATGCCCTGCTGAGAATTGTTAGTGTAGCTGACGTTAAAAGTGGTTGCTTTACCCCCGCCGGTAATACCTACCGTATGTGTTTGCGAAATGGCATCGCGACCAAAAGTTTTCTCCTGCCAGTCTATCGGGCTTACATTTTTGTAGTTGCCTATATTGGCAAAAGTACCATACACCTGCTCAAAAGCAGCTTCAGTATTGGTCAGGCCTCTCGATCTTTCGTATTGTCGCAATACAAAATCATAGGGGCTCATCACTTCCAGTTTATTTTGCAATTGGGCCAGCCCTACAAAACCGTCATAACTTACCCTTGTTTTTGCTTCCTTCCCTCCTTTTGTAGTCACCACCACCACACCATTGGCACCCCGGGCACCATAAATTGCCGTTTCAGAGGCATCTTTGAGTACTTCAACAGATTCAATATCAGTTGGCGCAATGCTGGATAATCCATCCTCAACCTGCACCCCATCTATCACATAAAGTGGTGAATTGCTTTGCGTAATCGATCCTCCGCCCCTGATCAATACTCTTACATCAGCACCAGGCATGCCCTCATTGGAGGTAATCTGCACGCCTGCCAGTCTGCCTGCCAGGGCTTCGGCAGCCGAGTTGACTGGTATATCTTTCAACTGCCGGGCATTTACCGAGGCCACAGCTCCCGTAATATCTTTACGCTGCAACGTTTTATAACCTATGGTTACCACTTCGTTTAACATATAAGCTTCCGGCTGCAGCCTTACCGCAAGGTCCTTTTCGTCGCTAACTTTTACCTCTCTGGGCTTATACCCCAGGTATTTAAATACCAGTGTAATTTCTCCGCTGCTCGGCACCGTCAACTTAAATGCGCCATTTACATCAGTGCTTGTTGCAATTGTTTGTGGTCCCTTAACGGCTACCGATACGCCGGGCAACAGCTCATCTTCTGCCTGGCTCATTACTTTACCCGAAATGGTTCTACTTTGCTGCTGTGAAAAAGAAATGCTGGCCAAATGCAGCAAAACAATAAATACTTGTAAAAATCTCTTCATAATGTTTGGTTATAGCTGGTTTAGCACGACAGAGCAATCGCTTATAACAAGATTACATTATTCTGATGAAGATCATCTTCATTTTGGCGCTAAAAATGTATGCAAGCGTTACCGATAACGTTATCGATACCGTTGTCGGTTATTTTGCGGCGATATTTAGCACCCGATAAAAGTAGACAAACTATATTAGTAATGAAGAACTTAATTAAACCTATAATGAAGCAGACCTTAAAAACCTTAATCACATCAGTAGCTCTACTGTTCCTGTTGAACAGCTTTAAAAACCAGCAGAGAAAAATAACCATATATTCTATCGGCGACTCTACCATGTGTGATTTTTCTTCTTCCTACCTGGCCCAATTTGGTGGTGAGAATTATCCCATCAGAGGCTGGATGCAAATCATGCCTCAGTTTTTTAATGGGGATGTAGTCGTTCATAATGCAGCCCGCAGCGGAAGAAGCTCCAAAAGCTTCAGAACGGAAGGACACTGGAAACCTGTTATTGAGCAAGTAAAAGCGGGCGATTATATATTTATCATGTTTGGCGCAAATGATCAGAAACCCGACACGGCAAGACACACAGATCCCACCACTACCTATCGTCAAAATCTGCTTAACTATATAAAGGAAACCAAAGCAAAGGGGGCCTACCCCATTTTGTTCACCTCGCTGGTACGCAGAAATTTTGGTAAAGACGGCAAGCTTGTAGACACCTATGGCGAATATGTGGCCACGGTACGCAGCCTGGCTAAAGAAACCAATGTTCCATTGATAGATCTGAATCAAAAATCAGCAGATCTGGTAACCAAATACGGGCCTGAAGAATCTAAAAAACTATTCCTGTATATTGAACCTGGAAAGTTTAGCAAACTACCCGAAGGCAAAAAGGACGATAGCCATTTATGTGTATTTGGGGCAACTGAAATAGCACGCCTTGCAGCTCAGGGGTTAAAGGAAGTCAAATCACCCTTGGCAACCTACCTCAAATAACACCCGGTTTTCTGACATAAAAATGGGGTGTATCATAGATCACCCCATTTTTTGTACAAATCAGCTTACTCAAATATACTTTACCTCAATTCCCCGAAAAAGGGTTCTGGTCTGATGGTTTTAACACCTCATTATTAGCCATCTCCAATTGTGGAATCTGACAAATAAAACGGTAATCGTTAGACGGTAAAGTCCCGGTAGGCTGAGCCGCCGATGCCACATAACCATTTAACTGACTGCAACCCCAGGTATAATGTCCTTCGGGATAACTGGCAGTTTCCTGGTAGCGGATCAAAGGCCTTTGCAAACGCAACAAATCGTAAAAACCGGTAACGCCTTCACAAAGCAATTCCTTACGTCTTTCAATATAAATGGCGTCCAGCAATGGTTGTCCGCCCGCCGCAGTCGTTACCCCAATAACACCCCGGGCACGCTGCAAACGATTTAAATAAGTAAGGGCATCGCCACTACCTAAACGGGCAGAAGCCTCCGCCATAATCAGCAGCATTTCCGAGCCACGCATCAGCGAAACTTCGGGACGGGTATTTCCTTGTACTGCGCCATTGGCATCCCCATAATGCTTATACTTGTTATAAGCCCATTTTGTAGACCATTCCCTTGACGCATTTTTAGTTCTTTTCCAGAATTGGTACCTGTCTTCTGTTTTTTCAAACAGCTGCTCGTACTTACCGTCGGCAAAGAAATCCAGGAAAGCATAAATAGGACCATCTGTAAAGCCCTCGCCATAACTTTCGTCCTGGTTGTACCAGAAATTAAATTGGGTACTGCCACCGATGTTATCCGTATCGGTATATTTCATCGCCCAAATAATTTCAGGATAACCAGCTGTAATTACCTTATCAAAGCCAGCTCTGTACTGATCTTTAGTCATTAGCTGATTGAAACTGGCATAAACCGTAGTCGCCTCTGCAAGTGCATTCGGCCAATCGTTCATCACCAGATATACTCTTGCCAATTGTCCCGATACCACATTTTTATCAATCGTCCATTTATTTGGGCGTTGGAAGTCGGCCAACAAACCTTTCGCATCTTTAAGGTCGGTCAAAATCTGCGCATAACAAGCCTCTACCGAAGAGCGGGGCATACTAGGCTGGTCTGACGATGATAATCTTAAGATGACCCCTGGTTTATTTTTAGCCAGTATATAGGTTTGCTGATAATTCTGAATCAGATGAAAATAGCAGATACCGCGAATGGCCTTTGCCTGACCCAAAATCTGTTGTTTCAGCTCCGCATTTCCATCTGCTTTAGGCAGGGCATCAATAATGATATTTACCTGGTTGATGATTTTATACATCATAGTCCAGATGGCATCCGAGCTTCCGGTAAACTGTGATCTGACAGGGTCATAATTGTAAGCATTGAGCTGATTAGTTCCCATATTGGTATGGCACAGGATATCTGCTCCACCCAAATCCACATACATCTGTAATCCGGGCAGGCCAGTGTATACACGATCTGCGCCATCATTATTGAAATAAAGTTTTCTATAGGCCGAAGTCAGCACCATATTCAGTTGAGCTGTATTTTTTAGTACCGCAGCATCTGAAGTTGCAGTGGATGAATCTGTCGTCAGCAATTTTTTACAACCGACAGATCCCATCACCAGAACAGATGCTGCCAGGAATACGAATATTTTATATATATATTTCATCTTTATAGCTTTTATAATTAAAACGAGACCTGCAGGCCACCCATGTAAATTCTTCTGGATCCTTGAACACCATTGTCGGTATCGGTATTCCCGTTATAGTTGTTTCCAAGCACACCGGTTTCGGGATCTGAATAACGATCTTTTGCCGATCCGAATGTCAACAGGTTATTTCCGGCAATGTAAATCCGGGCTATAGAAATCCCTAGTTTCTCGGTCATTTTCTTAGGTAGCGTATAGCCCAATGTGAGGTTTCTCAGGCGCACAAAATTATTCGTAAACACATAGAAATCAGAAGATTTCCGGGTACTCGAATAATTGTCGTTAGACCATCTCGGAAACAGGGCATTATCTCCAGGGTTTTTCCAGCGGTCCTGCACCAGATCCTGAATTACACCTACACCACCACGCAAAGCGGTACGTTCAACATAGCCGAAATCGAACATCTTAGCCCCCAGGGAATAATAGAACATAAATGAAAAGTCAAGTCCTTTATAGGCCAGGGTATTCGTCACAGCACCATACGCCTTAGGCAATGCCGAACCAATATATTGATAATCATTGGTCGTAACCTCTCCATCGTAATTTTCAGTTGTTTTCCAGCCTCCTGCTCCATCACGCACATAATAACGCATGTTTCCATTGTCTGGATTGACGCCCGCATTTTTCACCATATAAAAATCGTACACCGAATGTCCCTCTTCCATTTTATAAGTAGCGGCGCGATTAGCGAAGGTGAATGAGCCGCCAGGAAGATAAGTTACCTCATTTTTAAGTGTAGAGATATTTCCATCAATCCTCCAGTTAAAGTTTCTGTTACGGATCAAGTCGGCCCCTAGCGCAACCTCAAAGCCTTTGTTGAGGATGTTGCCCAGGTTAGTATTCTTTCCATTTGCCGAACCACTTTGCGCCGAATAAGGAAACAGCTTGTAGAACAACAAGTCGGAAGACTTACGGTTATAATACTCTACCGAACCCGTAATGCTTTTAAAGATCACAAAGTCAAGTCCCACATTTAACTGCTTATTGCCCTCCCATTTCAACTCAGGGCTTGCAATTGCAGATGGTCTTAATCCTGCATTTCCGTATAACGGATCAGATTCAAATACACCCTGATAAGCATATAGTATTTCAGCGCCCGGAATTCCGTCAGGTCGTCTTAATGTCAGTTTATCATTTCCGGTTGTACCGTAACTTCCACGGAAGGACAGGTTATTGATCCAGCTCAGCTCTTTCAGGAATTCTTCATTAGAAATTCTCCAGGAGGCACCAGCCGAGAAAAAGTTACCCCAACGATTATCAGGATGAAACCGTGAAGAACCATCCCGCCTTATGGAACCCGACAAATAGTATTTGTTTTGATAATTGTAATCCAGTTTACCAAAAACAGAAAATAGCGAAAATCGGTCTTTATAAGAATTGGCTGTCCAGCCTTTGGTGGTTGAGGCCAGCTCGTATTGCCCAATCTGCATAATCCCCTCTCCATACGAAGTGTTGTACAAATAGTTATTGTTGTACAATTCCTGTCCTGCCAATGCACTCAGGCTATGGTCACCAATCTTCTTTTCCCATGATAAAAGGTTATTCCAGGTTATTGAAGTAGCATCGGTATTGGTTCGCGTAGCGTTACCGCCAGAAGTCAGCACAGTAAGTCCATAAGGTGCCATTTGTCCGGAGCCATGTACCGCCGAGCCATAAAGGAAAAATTTGGCGCTATTGTTATCAATTCCCAAACTGCTTTTAAACTTTACATCAAAAGGCAACGATACATTCGCGAAAAATCGGGTAGAAATCATGTTTCGCTGGTTATTATTGAAATCCTCATCGTTGGGGTTATCCCAATAATCGCCACCATTATTTAGTGGATGGATCCCGAAAAAATTATTTATATACGAACCATAATCAAACATCCGCTTGCCCGTTTTTTCGGAATACACCCAATCCGTATTGTCAATATTCCTCAACCATGGCGAGGACATCGTTGTACTAAAGGTCTGGGCACGCATCGAACCTGAAGTATTTTGTCTTGAACTGCTATAGGCCACATTTCCCCCCAATTGCAGCCAGTCGTTAACTTCCGTTGTCACATTCACCCTAAAAGTGTAACGTTTAAAATACTGATTACTGGCATAACCGCCATCATTGAGATAAGAACTCGAAAACAAGTAATTTGTTTTTCCACTGCTGCTGGTTCCGCTCACATCTAATCCATAATCCTGACGCAACTTGCGTGAATACACAGCACCATATACATCGTAGTCGGACGGGTCCCATACCATTTCCAGCTTAGGATTGATATAAGGGTGACCATTGCCATCGTGCAATACATAATTTTCGTTGATATGTCTGAAAGGAGATACATAGCTAGATTGACCTGCAGAATTTGTTACAGCTTTCAGTATTTTACCCAGCACATTATTCGATGCCCAGTCGCCCGCGTTAGCTTTGGTCATTCCATACTTATAAAACTGATCGTTGTACATACCTTCCCAGGTGTTTAGCAATTGCTCATAAGGATCGGCCTTTACCGGGTTTTTAACCGCATTGTCTGAAGTTCCCCATGCTGCGCGTAAGTTGATCTGAGGTGTTGACGATTTACCTTTTTTGGTAGTGATCATTACCACACCATTTGCTGCACGCGAACCATACAATGATGATGCTGCTGCATCCTTCAACACAGAGATCGATTCAATATCACTTGGCGAAATAGAATTCAGTTGACCGTCATAAGGCATTCCATCAACTACATATAGTGGATTTGAAGCACCACTCATGGACGTAATTCCGCGAATCTGTATACGGGTATCGCCTCCAGGGTTACCTTCATTGTTCACCACATTGATCCCACTACCCATTCCCTGCAACGCTTCAGCAAAACCTGTACCCGGAACCTTCGACAGTTTATCGCTGTTAATTACTGAGGCAGAACCTGTAAAGTCGGACTTTTTGATGGTACCGTAGGCTACAACCATCACATCTTCCAGGCCTTGAACGTTACTCAGCATTTTAACATTGAGTGGACTATTCCCATTCCATACAATCTCCTGCGAAACAAAACCTATATAAGTGACAACAATTATATCTCCTTTTTGCGCACCATCCAAGGCATATTTACCATCCTTATCGGTTATTGTATGGCGTGATGTGCCCTTAATGGCAATAGATGCCCCTGGCAGGGGATTGCCCTCGTCATCTCTGATGGTGCCCGTCAACTTATCTGCCATCAACCGGTTCACCAGAACAGAAAGAAAAGAAGCTGCCTTTTTTTCTATGGTTACCATTTTATGGTCGATGGTAAAAGTTACCGGCTGATCCTTAAAACATTCGGCTAATGCAGCCTCAATACTTACGTTTTGTACATTGATGCTTACCGGTCTTGATGCAGCAATGACTTTGTCACTAAATACAAAATCAAAACCAGTTTGTTTTCTGATCTCATTCAATACAGTAGCCAGTTTGGCCCTATCATGTTTCAGGGTTACATTCTGTCCGTAGCTAGCGGCGCTTACCTGTAGAATTGCAGAAGTCAGTAATACTATAATCAGCTTCATTATCAGCAAAATTTTGGCTATAGCAGCCTTGGGCCTGCATAGGCTTTTGGTGTAAAATATCATATATTTACATCTTGTTTAATCTTGAGCTGCCTTTACCTCTAAAGTTTTGGGCACCTCAAATCGGTTCATTAATCAATTGTTTGCAATTGCCCGGTGCATCCGGGTCTAATGAATAAGCTTAAACACCGGCCGGAGGTGGTGGTACACTTCCGGCTATTATTTTTAGCTTATTGCTGAAGGGCTTAGGGATCGTTTCTGTATAATTTTTTCATCTGAGATTAGTTTTGGTTATTAAGTTGATTGATTTTTAACAATGATTTTGTTGCCTATGACTTCAAATTTTAATCCGGCCGACTGCAATGCTTTCAGCAAAGCTGATATATTTTTCCGGCGGGATACTTTTCCTGTAAAGGTCCCCTCTTTGTCTACGCCACTGGCGTAAACCACCTGTATATTGTACCATCTGGCAACACGTCTCATTAACGAGGTTAGCGGTTCTGATTGAAATATAAAATCTCCGTTCTTCCAGTCAACCGCCTGTTCCACATCCACATTGGAAACATCCAGCACCGAACCCGCTACAACCGCCTGTTCTCCTGGTTTCAACAGCCGCTCTTTATGCGAACCATCCAAACTTAATTTGATACTTCCTTCCAGCAAAGTGGTCCTCTGGTCGGGTTCATCAGTATAAGTGTTCACGTTAAAATGGGTACCCAGCACCTGTATCTTTTGGTGAAGTGTTTTTACAACAAAAGGTCTTTTTTTATCTTTTTCCACTTCAAAATAGGCTTCACCTTCAAGTTTCACCTCACGTGTTTTTGCACTAGAAAAAGAGACCGGATATGTAACCGAAGATGCGGCATTTAACCAAACCATAGTTCCATCCGGCAAACGAAGCTGATAAGATTCACCTTTAGCTGTGGCTAACGTATTTACCGCGTGCGGATCAGCATTTCCCTGGTCTTTGATCTCATAAATCAGTTGTCCATCGGCCGTTTTAGTAATACTTGCACCCGATTCCGTAGCCAATTGTCCTTTAACATCACTGGTCAGCGCAATTTTCCGGCCATCGGCCAGGGTAAGCATTGCGGCATTTTTTCCAGGCGCAATATCATGACTTAATAGTGTTTCAGAATAGCTATTGGCATTGCCCTTATACCATAAATAACTTCCACCTATCAGCAAAATTGCAGCTGCGGCAACGGAAATTGTTTTAAGTAATTTTAAGCGGTACACTTTTCTCCCGGCAGGAAGCCGTTTCCAGATTTCATCACCAACCTGCTGGTAATTATTTGGAGCAACCACCTCCTCCGCTGATGCCGAAGCCAGATTATACAAGTACTTTACCGCAGCGGCCTCTTCAGGACTAGCTATCCCTTTCCTGTATTTGCTTAGCAATTCGTCTTGTTGTTGGTCTGGTTTCTCCATCATTTAACAGCTTTTTATGGTTGCTTATGTGTATAACAACTCAGCTGAGGTCAGGATGTAGATAAAAATCAAAAAAAGATTAAAAAAAATTGAAGCTTGTTTTTCAAGATATTTAAAGCATTGCTTACCTGCCTTTTAACAGTTAACGAAGAAATCTTCAGCTCCTCAGAAATCTGCTGGTGCGTTTTAAATTCTTTCCTGCTCAGTTCAAATATCCTACGCATTTTTGGGGGCAGACTTTGTATGCCGGCCTCAATCAGTCTGGAAAAATCATGCTCGATCACTTTTTCATCTGGTAAAATTACACCGGGATATTCCAGAACCGCCTTTTGCTGCTCCATATACCGGGCTTCAATTTTCAAGTGTTTTAACTGGTTTAGTATCCTGTTTCTGGTTGCCGAATATAAAAAAGCAGCAACCGGAGACTTGATCTCTGTTTTCTTTATCCATAGTGTGGTGAAAACCTCCTGAACCACATCTTTAGCTTCTTCATCATTTCTCAACATGTTGCGGGCATGTCGGTACAACAGTTGCCAGTAGCGGTCATATATCTGCTTATAAGCTTTTTGATCTCCTGCCTGGAAAGCTCCAAGAAGTTCATCATCGCCCATACCTGATAACTGATTCATACTGCGCTAAATTTTCGTAACAATATTAATATAATTTCCGCACTTCTCAGTTAAAAACACTATAAAATGAGGGCAAAAATTAGCACATTGAGGAGCTACTTTAAATTGAACTAGCGTTGCAGTCTTTTTATCACCTTTTCTACGCGCTTTCGCTTACTGTCTTTTTCAATATCATCCAATCTGGATGCAAGTGTTTTGATGAATGTAGCTTTGTTGGCCAGGCTGATGATTGGTAAGGCGTTTTCGGCATACATAGGCAGTTGATTGGTGGCGCTGCCGATTAATTGTTCATTGAACAAGGAAAATGCTGGGTCTGCATAAGCAGGCAGACTACACAGCTTTATCAATATGGCCATCAAATTATCTTTGGTAATAACCGTTCCTTTTTCGGCAATACCAACCAGGTTTCCCAGGTTTTCGAATATGGCCTGCGGTTTTTCCAGTGTAATGGTATTTAGGGCAGTCATCGCTCCCCATTGCAACCTGTTGTTTTTACTGTCCAGCAACTTTATAAACTTTTCATAATGCGCAGCAATAAGCTTTGGGTCCTGAGCGCCAACTTCATAAATCACCTTTATACAATCATTTTGTATATCCTTATTTTTATGCTCAAGATGACCAACCAGTTCTTCAACAGCAGTTACATCCCTATTTGCAACAATTTGTTGAGCCAGCTCCTGGTTGGGCATTTCATCTCTTCTACCCAACGAAGTAGAGAGTTTTTCTAGTATGTTCATATTATTTAGATCAGGTATTATTTTGGTTCAGAAAGTTGACCATGAATACTAAACAACAACTTTTTCAGGGTCAACTCTGGTTAATTTGAACACAAAAATAGTAAACTTACATTTAGAACAACAGGTCCTTATTTACTTTTTATCAATACGATAGCGAAGCGACACCAGGCCCGTTTCATAGGCTTTACTTTCCAATAATGTGAGTTGAGTACGGCTGTCCTGCCCGCGGAACAATGGTTTGCCACTACCCAAAAGAATGGGGTGTACAGACATCCACAATTCATCTACCAGGCCTTCTTTCATCAGGGCATCAGTAAGCGAAGCACCACCATACAGCCATATGTCTTTTCCAGGCTGTGCTTTTATCCTTGTTGCTTCAGAGATACTATCGTTGGCAACAAGCACAGCACCTTCCTTTACGGATTTCAAGGTTTTAGAAAATACGTATTCTCTCATTGCCGGCATACCGGGAACCGTTTCTCCGCCATTGCTCTCTGCATATTGCTGTGCCATCTCATAACTTTTACGACCAATAAAGATGGCGTCTACCCGCGTAAAAAATTCGTTCAATCCATAATCCTGATCGGTAAAGCACCAATCAAATTCACCATTTGGCCCCTCAATATACCCATCCAATGTGACCGCCAATCCTAATATTAATTTTCTCATATCATTCTTATTTACCTCACAAAATTGCAAAAACTTAATATCGGCAAATTGTACAAAACGGACATCAATATACAATATATTGGGCGCGCAACACCTCTCCAGGGGTGTGACCTGTGTACATCTTATAGTCACGATTAAAATGGGCCTGATCGTAATACCCACTTTCATAAGCCACCTGGGTAAGTGAAAGTGCAGGATATTTTTTCAGGGAATGCAACGACCGCATGAATCTGCAAACACCCAGATAAGTTTTAGGTGACAGCCCCATATATTGCTGAAATTTTCGCGAAAGATGACGCCGACTAAGGCCGGTATCATTGGCAATATCAGTTGCAGAAATTGAACCACCTGAACGTTGCATCAGCCTTAGCCAATAGGTCAGCTGCAAATCCTGCTCTCCCAAGGCCAGTTGTTGCAGCAAATACTTTTGGGCAATAACCACCCGCACATTATTGTCAGATGCATTGGCTAGTTTGTCTTCCATTTCCATAACTGTCCCACTCCACAAATTGGAAAGGGTTACAGTAGTATCGCTTAGTACCTGCATTGGTAGCCGAAAGAAGGGGTAGGCCATACCGGGATAAAAACAAATGGCCAGGCAACCTGCTCCCTTGCGCATCTGCACTTCCATAGAGCGGCTCATACGTGCAGTAACAATGCTGCGTTTATGCAACTCATGGCCGATAATCGCAACGGGTGTGCTGGTATAATTTACAAACAGTTCAACACAAGTATCTGGCAATACTTGTATATAATTCGTATCTACAGCGTCATCGCAATCCATGGTACAGATTGATCTTATATAGGGTTGCAATCTGGAAGCGATATCATAGGTTTGAATACGCATAGTTTACAAATATAAAAACTCTTGTCCGGGATGCTTTATTGTTTTAAAGAATACTTCGGCTAAGTTAGACCCGGTCAACCTCAAATGCGAACTACTCAAAAAACAAACCTATGCAAATTTACTACCTACATCCGGCAATGACAGCAAAGCACATGAGCAAGACTACCGGGAGAAAGAGATCAGGCTTAATGTAAACAGGTACCTGGTAGGTACCTCACACCTAGATGATAGGTAGATAGAAGGTATAAATTACCTTGCAGGTACGGATGAGCTAGCCAGGACATACGAATTACGCGCCAGTAAAAAGTAAAGGGCAGCAAAAATAGATCATAAAACAAAAAAGCTCCAGATTTCTCTGAAGCTTTTTGCAGTGGTATGGGCCGGGATCGAACCGGCGACACATGGATTTTCAGTCCATTGCTCTACCGACTGAGCTACCGTACCATCTTATTTAAACATGATTTTCTAATCATGTTCCCCTCGGTTGGGAGTGCAAATGTAGTGTCTTTTTCTGAACAACAAAATTTATTTTTAAAATAATTTGAATAAATGAGGCTAGAACGAGGCTCCACGCCATTTATCTTCACCTCTAAAACTCAATAAATCACACAATCCCAAATAGTTAAATCCATCCCTAGCTTTCCAACTACCATGACCATTTCATTCAAAAAAATAATAACCTATCCTGTGATGCTCATCCATACCTGCCAGCGTATCGTTTTGCGCTGCTATAATTTCACCAATTTCAAAACATTTCTATCAGAATTTGAAAGGTTGTTTTTAGATTCCAGGCTACCTTGCATGCTGCAACCAATTATACCTGAATTTCAAAAGTATCGAACAATGAAAAGAACTTTGAGCCTGCTTCTGGCAGCTTTTATAGCCTTCTCCTCCGGAAATCTCATGGCGCAAGTCCCCCCCGTCACCCAAAAAAGCTTTGACCCCATCAATCTGACCTATCCTGGTCTGGAAAAAGTAAACATGCTGTTTTTGGCTGGTAAATACAACGATGCCGCTACGGAGCTTTTGAGCTATTACCGACGCCGCACCACCGTAAAGCACCTTGATTTTAATTTGGAAGATGCAAAAAAGTTTGCCGGCAAAAAAACTGACCAGAATACGCTGGACCTGGCCAATGATATTTTGCAGCATAAATTTAAACCACATAAGGGCTACCCGGCTTACGACTATGGTAAAGACATCAACTGGCAATACCGTCCTGTGCAAGACCAGCTACTGACCACGTTTTTACACCGCACTGCTTTTTGGGAACCCCTGGGGATTGTGTACCGCAGTACTGGTGATGAACGTTATGCAAAGGAATGGATTTTTGAACTGCGCGATTGGATCAGAAAAAACAAACAGGGCGCTTATGCAGATGACAAGGACTATGCATGGAAGGCCTTTGTCGTATCGTTCAGACTGAACCACTGGAGTGGCTTTTTCAACTTGTTTTTAAATTCACCGAATTTTACGTCAAACTTTTTAACAGAGTTTTTAAACTCCTATAACGAACAGGCCAATTATGTTATGGCCAATTATACCGATGTTGGCAATCATCGCCTATATGAAGCTTTGCACCTGATGTATGCGGGTAGCACTTTCCCCGAAATGAAAGAAGCTGCAGCCTGGCGCAAAAGTGGCATCGCTGTTTTGAACGAAGAAATTCAAAAACAGGTATTGCCCGATGGGGTTCAATTTGAGCTATCCCCATCTTACCATATTGGGAGTGTAAAAATATTTTTGGACGCCTTGCAAATTGCTAAAATGAATGGCGCCGAAAACGAGTTTCCGGCAAGCTATCGTAATCTTGTAGAAAAAATGGTATTGGCTGTTGGCAAATATTCTTTTCCTGATTATACTTTCCCTCTTTATGGCAATGCATTTTTAACTACTAAAGATGCCATGCTCAAAAACTATAAAGACTGGGCCCAAGTTTTTCCAGAGAATAAGGTAATTGAATACTATGCTACCGATGGATTTAGCGGCAAACAGCCAGATTACCTGTCGGCCGCCTTACCCAACGCTGGCTTTTACACTTTCAGAAATGGCTGGGATACCAAAGCAACCGTAATGCAGGTAAAAGCAGGTCCGCCTGCATCCTTCCATGCCCATCCGGACAACGGTACATTTGAACTCTGGGCAAAAGGCCGCAACTTTACGCCCGATGCAGGGAGCTTTGTATATGCCAATGTTGGCAAGCAGGAAAATGCAAAAAGAGATTGGTACCGATCTACCAAAGCGCACCAAACACTTACACTAAACAATAACAATATGCTGATCACCAAAGCAGAAGTAAGCAAATGGGAAGTAGGGAAAAGTCTGGATATTTTAAGCTATACTAATCCTAGTTATACCAACCTAAACCATCAGCGCACCTTTCTGTTTATTGATCAAACCTATTTTCTGATTATCGACAGGGCCATTGGAACAGCCCAGGGAAATTTAGATATCCGCTATGTTTTAAAAGAAGACAGCAAACCTGTTTTTGACCGCGCCCAAAACAGCGTAACAACCCGTTATGCTGATGGTAACAACCTATTTATACAATTACTGAACAAAGATAAAGTGAATTTAAAAGCGGAAGAGAGCTTTGTATCTTATCAATATCAGAAGGAAGCCGCCCGACCAGCGTTTGCTTTTGAAAAGCCCAAAACAAGCGACAACACACAAGCTTTTATTTCTGTATTGTACCCTTTTAATGGCCATAAATCACCAACTGTAAAAGTTATAGAAAATGCAGCTCATGATCCTGCCAATGGAAAGATAGATATGACCATAACCATTAATGGCAAAACCAATTCAATAAAACAAGATTTAACCCAGGAATAAATAATGATACATTTTAAAAAATTACCCGGCTTTTGTGCGCTGCTATGCTGCGTATTGTTCAGCAAAGCGCAAAATACCACCATCAGCCAAAAAGACTTTGCCAATATAAACCTAAACTATCCGGGACTGGAAATGGTCAATAAAGCCGTTTCTGCCGGTCGGTACGCAGATGCCGCCAAGGCATTGCTCACCTATTACAGGAAAAAGAGCAAGGAAAGAGAACCTGATTTCAGCAATGCTGAAAAGCCGGCCGACATACATCAGCCTATAGATAAACCAACGCAAGAAATGGCTGACAAAGCGCTACTTCATCAGTTTCAACCACATAAAGGTTATGGCTTTTTTGATTATGGTAAGGATATCAACTGGCAAATGTGGCCAGTAAAAGATAATGAAGTACGCTGGCAATTGCACCGCGTAAAATGGTGGCAGGCCATGGCACTGGTTTACCATGCTACAAAAGATGAGAAATATGCCAAAGAATGGGTGTACCAGTACAGCGACTGGGCCAGGAAAAATCCACGGGGCCTTTCGGCAGACAATGACCGGTTTGTATGGCGACCGCTGGAAGTATCGGACCGGGTACAAAGTCTACCTCCTACTTTTGATTTATTGGTCAACTCGACCAGCTTTACACCGGCTTTTTTAATGGAGTTTTTAAAAAGCTATCATGAGCAGGCCGATTATTTACCTGCAAATTACGCTGAAAAGGGTAACCATCGTTTGTTTGAGGCCCAACGCACCTTATTTGCCGGGGTATCCTTCCCTGAGTTTAAAGATTCACCAAAATGGCGACAAAGCGGAGTAGAAGTGCTGAACACTGAAATCAAAAAACAGGTTTTTGCCGATGGAATGCAATTTGAACTTTCGCCCATTTACCATGTGGCTGCTATTGATATCTTTTTAAAAGCGTATAGCTCGGCAAAACGGGTGAACCTGGAAAAAGAGTTTCCAAAATCGTATGTGCAAACTGTAGAGAATATGATCATGGCACTGATCAGTATTTCGCTTCCAGATTACAACACCCCGATGTTTGGAGATTCGTGGCTTATCGATAAAGCATTCAGGATAAAACAATTTGCAGTTTGGTCTAAAGTTTTCCCCGCAAATGAAGCCATCCGGTATTTTGCTACCGATGGTAAGCAAGGTAAGGCGCCAGACTTTTTATCCAAAGCATTGAGCAATGCTGGTTTCTATACGTTTAGAAACGGCTGGGATAAAAATGCTACCGTTATGGTGTTAAAAGCCAGCCCTCCGGGAGAGTTTCACGCCCAACCTGATAATGGGACTTTTGAACTTTTTATAAAAGGGCGCAATTTTACGCCTGACGCAGGTGTTTACGTATATAGTGGCGATGCCGAGATCACCAAAATGAGAAACTGGTACCGCCAGACCAGGATACACAGTACTTTGACCTTAGATAATCAGAATATGGTGATCACCAAAGCCCATCAGGATAAATGGGAAAGTGGTAAAAGCCTGGATATATTAACCTATACTAACCCGAGCTATCCGAACTTAAATCATCAGCGAAGTGTACTTTTCATCAACCAGAAATTCTTTTTAATTATTGATAAAGCCATTGGCACCGCAACCGGAAACCTTGGTGTACACTTCCAGCTGAAAGAAGATAGCAAACCCGTTTTTGATAAAACAAACCTTAAAGTAGCTACCACCTATGCGGACGGGAACAACCTGTTGATTCAATTGCTGAATACCGGCAAGGTAAGCCTTAACGAAGAGGAAGGTAAAGTATCTTATGTGTACAAGCAGGAATTATCCAGACCAGCATTTGTATTTCACCAGCCTAAAAACGATAACAGCACACAGGTATTTGTGAGCATTATTTATCCTTATGGCACCGAGAAAGCGCCGGCGATCAGTATAAAGGAAAACGCAGGCAATGATTTTATAAAAGGAGACATCAATGTTACACTTAGCATTGATGGGAAAAAACAGGAAATTAAGACTAAGCTATAGTTTCACATCATTTCCTAAATCCATTTTTGCGGGGATTATACTAAAGTGTATAATCCCCGCTGTATTTTAAAGTGATCCAATTCGATCACTTTATCTGCTGTAAGCAGCCACAATATAAATCCCTCCTATTTAAAAATTTTCATGTAACATTTTCCAAAAGCGGCCGTCATACAACCACTAACAACACATTTACAGACACTTAGCTAAAAAAAAAAAAAAAAAAAACTAAATCAATATCTAAATTATGCTGTCATGAATCTATTTAAATTGACCTCAATTGCCTGTTGTCTATTAGCGCTAAGCACAACAGCTATTATAGCCCAAAATAAACTGCCCGTAATCAGGGCAACATCCAAAGTTGTAGATGTAATAGACGGCCCGGATTTTCGCAAAGGGGCCTGGTACATTATGCCCGAAAAAAAGCCCGATCTGTATTATGTCTCCATCCCGCATAAACCACACCGCGTGATGTTCCGCACCAATAAAGATTCCATTGCCTTTGATACCAAATATGGCGGGGTTTACGATTTTATTATTGTTTTAAAAAATGGCGACAGCTGCCATACCCGCATTATTGCAAAGAAAAAAGAATTGCTCAACTTTTCGGGGAAGCGAAAAACAACCATGCAGCGCAGTGATACCATTCCGATGACAGTTGGCAGAAACGACAAGATTTTCATTACGGGTACGGTAAATGGATCGGCCCCACTCAATTTTCAGTTTGACCTTGGCGCCGGTGGAAATATCATTAAAAAAGGATCTGTTGATAAGATTAAAATGAATTTTGATGGAAAAACCTTTCTCATCAACTCAGACGGGCGCAATGAAGTGCCCACCAGCAGTAAAAATACGCTGGTTGTGGGGCCTATGCAATGGACAAAGAACATTACCTGGGTTGTGGGCGACAATATGGACCGGGGAGAAGATGGTCTGCTGGGCAATACTTTGTTTATGGATAAGGTTATTGAGCTCAATTACGATCGAAAAATGATGGTCATTCATGATACGCTGCCGAAAATAGGCGATGGTTATTCGCGTCACGACTTGATTTTAGACGGAGGCGTGGTCCCCTTTATCAAAGCCAGTATTAAAGTTGGCACAGAAACATTTACCAATTGGTACATGTTCGACACGGGTTATTCAGGCAATCTGAGAATTCCCTCAGCGTTGTACGAAAATCATAAAATGGATGGCAAAGTTGAAAAAGCCTTCAGCCTGTCGGGCAACCGCATCATACTGCCCCAGTTTGTGGTGGGCGGACATAATTTTGCCAATGTAAATACTGTTTTAGAAAAAACAGGACCTAATGATAGGCCCCGGGGCCTGATGGGAAACAGTCTTTTGAAAAGATTTAATGTGTTTGTAGACAATCAGAACGGTTTTATTTACCTGAAGCCCAATAGCCTGATGAACACGCCCGATAAGGGGGCAGTTTTAATGCCCTGGTTTATTTTCATATTCCTGGTGTTGAGCGGCCTGGCATTATGTTTCTGGATGCGCAAAAGGAAGAAAAGAAGAAACCGGGAAAGCGAAACGCGTCATCCCCATACGTTTGCGAAACACGAGCAAACAAGCATAACGAACGAAGTTTAGATGTATCCTGCACTGAAGGCATTTACGATGGAAGCGGGAGTGAGCACTTTGACCATCGTACTTTCTGGAAGAGAAAACTGAGCACCATAACCAGCAGGCGACCAGTGAAATAATTGCTGGTTTTTCAGCAGGTACGCACCATCTTCGACCTGGACAAATGTTCCATCGGGCAGACTGGATAACACCGCTTCATAAACAACCTTTGCCCCGCTGGAATCAACTCTTTCCTGGTGCAAAATTTCATCAATTTTTCCGATCGGTGTTTTCATATCAAAACCATACTCCGGATTTCCTTGTATCCAGTACAACTTAAACCGGGCTGCATCAACTCTGCGACACTCGAAACAAGGGCGATGCCCTGCAGCAAAAGCTGTAACTTCATCTAAAAAAAAGAGTTCTGTATATTGTCCAGCTGCCATTATCGGCCGTTTCCGGTCTTTAAATTCAAGCACACAGGTAATCCATGCTTTAAGTTTAAACGGACGCAGGATTTGCTGTTGGCCGTTGTGCAACAGTCCACGATTTCCCATCCAAAGCCCACGTGCTTTGGTTTCAATAAGCTGACCGAATGGATTAACGCGGTTTTGGAACATTTTCAGGATTAATTGAATACGAAGTTAATCATTCGCCATACGAACATCTAAGAAAAAGATGAATTCGATTTGTATGATCTACCTCCAAAGTCTGTAAAACAAGAAAGCCCAATTTCGTAATGAAATCGGGCTTTTCCTAAGCGTGGTATGGGCCGGGATCGAACCGGCGACACATGGATTTTCAGTCCATTGCTCTACCGACTGAGCTACCGTACCATCTTATTTAACCATGTTTTGCACATGCCCCTCGGTTGGGATTGCAAATGTAATGTCTTTTTTGAAGAACGGAATCTTTTTTCAAAATAATATTTAAATAAAGCTGTTTTATTTAAATCTCTTCTAAATTTTTCATTTTTATGCATGCATAGTAATCTGTTTTGAGTGAAATACTTTAACTTAGCAAAACGATAAGAGAGATATTCAAATGGTGTCACAAATCCTATTCATAGTCCTTACAGTGGCTGCAATTGCCCTGTTTAGCTATAACCTGAAAAAAGTTATCCGAAACATCCGCCTTGGAAAAGCGACAAGCCGGTCAGACCAGCCTCAAAAAAGGTTGATGACGATGCTCAAAGTAGCCTTCGGACAGACAAAAATGTTTTTCCGTCCAATCCCGGCTTTATTGCATTTGGTTGTATATGCTGGTTTTGTGATCATCAACCTCGAAGTACTTGAAATCATGATCGACGGAGTTTTCGGCACCCACAGGGTATTTGGTGGCCTCGGTATTTTTTATGATGTGCTGATTGGTTCATTTGAATTTCTCGCCCTTGGCGTATGGGTCGCTTGTGCTATATTTTTAATCAGAAGAAACATCATTAAACTGAAGAGGTTTAGTGGCGTAGAAATGAAAAGCTGGCCTACATCTGACGCTAATTACATCCTTATAACTGAAATTTTGTTAATGACCGCCTTTTTGACCATGAACGCTGCTGACGGCAAATTACAAGCAATGGGAGTAGGTCATTATACAGCGGCGGGTTCATTTCCAGTTAGTCAATTCCTGCAAAATCTGTTACCGAATACCGAAGCAGGCCTTATTGCTATTGAAAGAGGCTGCTGGTGGTTCCACATTATTGGCATATTCGCTTTCCTGAACTACCTGCCTTATTCTAAACACTTCCATATCATGTTTGCTTTTCCAAACACCTATTTTTCCAATTTGGAACCAAAGGGAGAGTTTACGAATATGCAGAGCGTAACCAATGAGGTAAAAGCCATGTTAGACCCATCATTTACACCGCCAGAAGCTGATCCCGGCCGTTTTGGTGCAAAAGATGTGAATGACCTAACCTGGGTAAACCTGATGAACGCTTATACTTGCACGGAATGCGGAAGGTGTACCTCGGTTTGCCCGGCCAACATTACCGGAAAACTGTTGTCACCACGCAAAATTATGATGGATACCAGGGACAGAATGGAAGAAGTAGGCCGTAACCTGGATAAGGCTATTAAAGGTGGAGATAAAACAGGTAACGGGTTTGATGACGGCAAATCGCTCATCGACACTTACATCAGTCGAGAAGAAATATGGGCCTGTACCAGTTGTAATGCTTGTACACAAGCCTGCCCGATTAACATCGATCCACTGTCTATCATTACCGAGCTAAGACGTTATGCTGTAATGGAAGAGTCTCAATCACCAGCCAGCATCAATGCCATGCTGGGCAATATTGAAAACAACGGTGCCCCATGGAAATATTCGCCAGCCGATAGGTTCAACTGGGCTACTAAGTCATAAGTGGTAAGTACTAATATCTAACTACTAATATCTAACTACTAAATACCAAGAATGAGCGAGCAACTAAACTTTGAAGTGCCTACAATGGCACAGATGATAGCCCGGGGTGAAGAACCCGAAATCCTGTTTTGGGTGGGCTGCGCTGGAAGTTATGATGAGAGAGCACAAAAAACCACGCGCGACATTTGCAAAATATTACACCATGTTGGGCTCAAATATGCTGTATTGGGTACAGAAGAAAGCTGTACAGGTGACCCGGCCAAACGTGCAGGAAACGAATTCCTGTTCCAGATGCAGGCCATGACCAATATTGAAGTACTAAACGGCTATAACATCAAAAAAATAGTAACAGGTTGCCCGCACTGTTTCAACACCATAAAAAATGAATATCCTGGTTTAGGAGGCAATTATGACGTTATTCACCATACCCAGTTGATTCAGCAATTGATAGACGAAGGCAAATTGAAGGCCGAAGGCGGAGAAAGTTTTAAAGGTAAAAAGATCACCTATCACGATCCATGTTACTTAGGTCGCGGCAACGATGTTTACGAAGCGCCTAGAAAAGCACTGGAAGCACTTGATGCCCAGCTGGTAGAAATGAAGCGCTGCAAAACCAATGGCTTATGCTGTGGTGCCGGTGGTGCGCAAATGTTTAAAGAACCCGAAAAAGGGAACAAAGACATCAACATAGAAAGAATTGAAGAAGCTTTGGAAACCCAACCACAGGTTATTGCTGCCTCTTGCCCATTCTGTATGACCATGCTTAGTGATGGGGTAAAGATGAAAGACCAGGACCAGAATGTGAAGGTATTAGACATCGCTGAAATAACCGCACGAGCCAATGGACTCTAAGCCTCTTTTTATAGCCTCCCTCAATTCGGGCAGCAACGGAAATTGCTACTACGTGGGCAACCACCGGGAAGCGATATTGGTTGATGCCGGCTTATCCTGCAGGGAGACTGAAAAGAGAATGCTAAGGATTGGTCTTTCTATGCAAAAGGTAAAGGCCATATTTATTTCTCATGAACATACCGATCACATCAAAGGTCTTTGTAACCTGGCAGCCAAATACAATTTGCCTGTTTACATTACACCAGGCACATTAAATGCCTGCAGATTTAACCTTCGGGCGGACCTCATCAACTACCTGCACCATTCAGCATCCATAAAAGTAGGTGAACTGTTGGTTACCGGTTTTCCAAAAATACACGATGCCTCCGAACCTTACAGCTTTGTAATTGCTTTTGGCGAGACCAAAGTTGGGGTGTTTACCGATTTGGGAATCGCCTGCGAGAACCTGATCCATCACTTCCGGCAATGCCATGCAGCATTTCTGGAAACCAACTATGATGATGAATTATTGCAAAAAAGTACCTACCCTTATTTCCTGAAAAAACGGATCAGCGGAGGGAAGGGCCACTTATCTAACAAGCAGGCATTGGAACTGTTTACAACGCACAAGCCAGCTTTTATGACACACCTGCTCCTCTCCCATTTGTCTAAAGACAACAATTGTCCGGATTTGGCGGCCAACTTATTCAGGGAACAAGCCAACGGAACAGAAATTATCGTGGCATCCCGATTTGAAGAGACAAAGGTATATACTATTTTTGAGCCAGCAACTGCGCATTCATTTTAACCAGGCGCTCCGAAAGATCCGTTAAGTCCTGGGGTTCTATGTTTTTTACCGGAATAACCATATAAGTGGCCATACTGTCTACATCGCCTCCCCTTTTATCGTTGTAAGTCTGCACAATTACATTCTCGCCCTTGGTACGTAAATAAAGTTGTCCATTTTTATCGGTACCATAATAATCCAGATCCTTAAATTTTACCAGGTTAAAAGAGAAGTATTCCATCTTTCCACTCACATAATAACGACGGTACCGGCAAAAACCAGTGTTGGTAACATTTAGCTCATAACGCTTAATTTGCTCTTCAGCATGCTCACTGTCGTGATGTTCTGTCAGCTTCTTCTGGATATAAGTCAGCTGTTCATCCAACGCCATTGGTATACCGAAAGCCATCAATATCAGGCAGAACAGCAAAGAGAGGGACATTTTTAAGCTTAATGTAAACTTATTCATCACGTTAATATTTTAGCTGCATCAAATTAAATAATTTATTAAATTTGAACTATGAGTTTTTCTCCACAATCTAAAGTTTGGATTTACCAAAGTAACCGGGCATTTACGGATGCCGAAGTACCTGCTATACAACAAAAGCTGGACGACTTTACCTCGCAATGGAAAGCACACGGTCATCAGCTAAAAGCGCAGGCACAAATCCTTCACCAGTTTTTCATTGTTTTTATAGTTGATGAAGCTGCTGCTGGCGTTACGGGATGCTCAATAGATGCCTCTGTCCGCGTGATAAAGGATATCGAACAAGCCCACAATGTGGACCTGTTTGACCGGTTTAACATCGCTTACAGAATAGACGATAAGGTAATTGTAACCAATAAGGAAGATTTTGAGACGCTGGTAAACATCAAAACGGTGGGTCCAAAAACCATTGTTTTTAACAACCTGGTACAAAACCTGCAGGAATTTGAAAGCAAATGGGAAATCCCTTTTGAGCAAAGCTGGCACAGCAAGGTGTTTGCCCATCTGCTATAAAACTATTTCAAACTGAACTGATCTCCCTGGGTATATAAACTAAAACGGAGATCGTCCATTTTTATCAATCCCTTTGTGTTTGTTTTCAGGTTCCTTGGATCCGAAATTCTTAATACCTGACTTACACCTGCTACCGTGATTTTTTTCCGCTGTACAATAATGGCTGTACCTTCGTCGATACCAATACATTGATAACCAGGATATGCACTTAATGCGGAGATCAGACGATTGAAGCGACTCCTTCTTAAAAAATGCTGGTCAATAATTACCGAATCCAGTAACCCCATCCCTTGCTCAAATTCAATATTACCAGTCCATAATTTATTAAAGGTTTCTTTATATACTGTATCCAGCAATTGTTTTCCAGTAATCATCTGCCTGCTCATTACCGCCGCCCCGGCACTGGTGCCTGCAACCGTAGCCCCGTTCTGATAGGCCTTATGTATGGCCGAATAAACTGGTGTATTCAATACCACCTTCATAAACCGGCTTTGATCGCCACCCGTAATAAAAATCAACCGGGCTCTTGTTAGTGAATCCAGCCATTTTTTATCATTCACTTTTGAAGCGTCAAAATTAAGACAACCGATATTATTTTTTGATGCGGCGGTCAACTGTTTTTTAATGGCTTCATAAGAAGCCTCCGGTTCGCCACTCGACATCGGCAATACGATCATATAATCTTTAGCTCTCATATTGGCGGTTTGAATGAGCGAGCGGATGAGTTCTGGCGAACGATCTCCACCACCTATAATGAACAGGCTTCCCTTTTGTGCCATTGCGCTACCACATGCGCAAAGCATCAGGATCAGGATTAAATGTTTTTTCAAACTGTTTATCATTTTATTTATAAATCAATACTTCAATTTTACCATCTGCAGTTACCGTTCCCCTGTACATTCCTTCGGTGTTAAAAGGCATGGCCACATGCCCCTGACGGTCTAATGCGATCAAACCTCCATCACCACCCATCTTACCTACCTTATCCAACACAGCTTTAGCGGCATCAGCTACCTTCATTTTTTTATACTCCATCATTGCCGAGATATCATGGGCAACTACATTGCGGATATAAAACTCCCCCCAACCGGTACAGGAAATTCCGGCAGTCAGGTTATTGGCATACGTTCCTGCACCAATAATGGGCGAATCGCCTACCCGTCCATATTTTTTATTTGTCATACCACCTGTAGAGGTACCTGCAGCCAGATTTCCCGCCTTATCAAGCGCTACAGCGCCGACAGTGCCAAACTTATAGTCTTTATTGATGGTTCCCAATTTCATCGACTTTTTATTGCCATGATCTAATACGGCTTTGGTTGAATCTTCTCTGATAGCTTTTTGCAGTCCCTGCCAGCGTTCCTCTGTACGAAAGTAAGCAGGATCAACAATCTCCAATCCAGCTTGTTTGGCAAAGAGCTCGGCACCCGGGCCAACCATCATCACATGCTCCGACTTTTCCATTACTGCCCTGGCAGCCGAAATCGGATTCTTAATAGTCGTTACCCCGGCAACTGCTCCTGCCATCAAGGTTTTGCCATCCATTACCGAAGCATCCATTTCATTCCTGCCATCATGCGTAAAAACAGCGCCTTTGCCGGCATTAAACAGCGGCGAATCTTCCAGAATATGAATAGTAGCCTCTACTGCATCCAGACTGGTTTTACCTGACTTCAAGACGTTATAGCCCGTTTGCAAAGCTAACATCAATGCTTTGCGGTAGGCCTTTTCCTTGTCTGCACTCATATTTGCACGGGTAATGGTACCTGCCCCACCATGGATCACCAGGATATATTTCTCTTCTTTCTTTTGTGCGAATGTCACCATTGTACCCAAACAAAGTAGCAAGGCGATCATCCCTTTTAAATTTCTTTTCATTGTTATGCTCAATTATTGCGGCGCTTTTGTCAGCTGCCCATTATTTATACTCCACCAGTACCAGCTGCCCCCGTTGGCTTCAGCCTGATTAAAATTAGCAAAATTAAAATTTCCGTTCCCCGTTTCAGTAGCCTGAATTTCATAAACCGGAATGGCTTGATCATTCTGCTTCCATATCACAGGTCTACCGCTTAAAAACTGCTCTGCAGGCTTCGTTGCATCGGGCAAAATGAAATAGGCTTTGCTACTGCCGAACACTCTGGCCTTCCCGTCTTTATCTATACATACCGCGGTACGCTCATCAACCGCAACACCCTTTGCCCACACGTTCCAATCTTTAGCAATTCTACCCAGAAAAGCCACAGTCCGCCCTTCCCGTGAACGCGTCAGAAAATGCTGGTCGGCAATCACCTGTTGTAAATAGGGCACCTGTAAAAAATCGTTGTTATATAGCGTGATGTTAGGGGCATAAGGGTTGGCCAATGCCTCTTCTGATACCACACTGGCACCTTCGCCGCTAAAGTAAAAGCCTCCTAGAATGGCACAACCTGCACTTGTTCCACCAAAAGGGACTTTCTTATCCTTTAGCAAATAGTTTAATGCATCGCCTACTTTTGTGCCACGCCAAAGTCGCATGTAGTCACTTTGGTCGCCCCCGGCAATGAAAAGCATTTCTGCATTGCGGATGATCCTTGCCACAGCATCACTATTGGCCAGTTCCCGGCTGTCAATTTTCAAAGTCTCCACAGAGTTTACAGTCCCCAGCTTGTTGACAAAAGAATTATAGGCATCGGTACCAGTTACCCTTATAATTACCACATCGCCACCGCCACTTCTGTCTATCATCCATTTGAAGGCCGGCTCTACATCGGCACCGCCGCCCATCAAAACTGCCCCACCGTTGACGGTCCTGACCACATCACTGGTGTCGCCAACAATGCCAATGGAAGCAGGCCTGGTTACCACGGGAGCAACCACAACAGGTGGCTGTATAGGGCCATCAGATGCTTTTCCACATCCGGTAGCAGAGATGAAAAAGGTGAGAACTGCGGGAAAAATAGCGTATTTCATCATACAAATGTTTTAAATCCCGTGCCGGCGCATCACGCGCCAGTCCGGGATAAACACCTAATAGTTAGGGTTTTGAAAAATATTTTTATTGATTGATAATTCCGTATTTGAAATAGGCAAAGCATACTGGGCAGCCGTAGGCAATAAGGTTGTTGCACTCAAGCTAGGCGCCGCATCGGCCGGCAATCTTTCAATAGACAGGTTTCTTCTTCTTAAATCGAAAAAGCGGTGTCCTTCCAGGGCCAGTTCTTTAAAGCGCTCCTCGTAAATAGCCGTAATCAAAGCGGGTTTATCGGCAAAAGTCGCATTTACATAACCATTAATCCTTGCCGCCCGCAATGCATTGATATCTGCAGCTGCATCTCCGGTTGATTCGGCCCGGGCCTCTGCCCTGATCAGGTACATTTCGCCTGTCCTAAACTGTTTTACATCAGCCAAACCCGGCGCAGAAGAATTGCCACCAATATATTTGTTTACCAGGTATTTCGATTTGGTCCCCGTTCTGCTCGCATCAAATTTAATATAGGCAGGATAACGGATATCATTTGCCTGATCAAACGCCGCAATTAATTTAAATGAAGGTGCATATAAAACCTTGCTGCCCGACTGCCTGAAAAAGAAATCGCCAGTCCTGGAGTCGCCAACCACACGCTTCAGTTTCCAGATTACCTCACTATCATTTGCATCTGTCCACAATCCCGGGAACTGTGTTTTTGTAGCCAGAGGCATAGCATTGATCACCTCAGTTGCATAGGTCGCCGCATCAGCCCAATTCTTTTCATACAAAGCTACGCGGGCCTGAATGGCCGAAATTGCCAGCCTGGTGATCCTGGTTTTATCATTAAAAGTGGGTGGGATCAAAGCTTTGGCAGCAATCAGATCTGTTTTAGCCCTGGCTATCACCACCTCAAAATTATCTCTTTTCGGATAAGAGATGGCCGATTTTTCCATATAGGTAACACCCATGGCTCCAGGCTGGTAAGCAGCAGCATAGCCTCTAAGCAGTTCAAAATGCAAATATGCCCTTAGCGCCAGCAATTCGCCACGATAACGATTGGCAAGATCTATGTCAGTTCCTGTAAAAGTCAGTTTATCCATAGCCTCCAGCACCCGGTTTACCCTGTCAATTGCCTGGTAATTATTATAATAAAAGCTGGTTACAGATCCACTAGCTCCCGTATATAGCCATCTGAACGCATCCGAGTTACCTACATCATTTTCCTGAGGATACATTGCTTCATCAGAAATGGTAGCGCTTAAACTCAAAGTCGAATAATCGATTGGCGCATAGGCACCAATAAGTCCTAAATTAACGTCAGCAATACTTCTGAAAGCTTTTTCCTGAAGTATATAATCTGTTGGTTTCAAATCCAGCTTGGCGCATGATGCAGTGCATATAACCACAGCAACAAGCATTGCAAATCTTTGATATATCTTGTTCTTCATCACTGTCAGAATTAAAAGTTAACATTAAGTCCCGCTGTGTAAGTACGGGTATTGGGATACTGGAATCTGCCATACACGTCATTATTTTCCGGATCCAAACCTCGCCAGCTGGTCCAGGTGTATAAATTCTGGCCCTGAACAAATATTTTTACTCCTTTAATGAATTTAGTATGGTCTAAAATACTTTTCGGAAGGCTATAACCCAGTGTCACATTTCTTAACCTCAGGAACGATGCGTCCTGAATATCTTTGGAGGTAAAGTTCCGTGGAATATCGAAGCGTTGTAATATCGCATTGTCTCCTTCTTTCTTCCAGCGATCCTCCAGCATCCTTATAGATTGATTACTGGTTGCATAACGTTGATTTTCGTTATAAAGGTCCTCATTGTTCCAACGCATCACATCCGATACAAAAGAAAACAAAGCCGATGCCGAGAACCCTTTGTAAGTCAATGCAGTGTTAAACCCTCCGGTAAACGTTGGGAAGAAACTGCCCGACCTGGTGGTATTTTGTATAGCGGCATTATAAGTGGTGGTAATGTTTCCATCCGGATTATAATATTGGGCTTCACCTGTTTTAGGATTTACACCTGCCCATTGCGGAGCATTATAGGTACCATAAGGCAACCCGACCTGTATAATCCGCGTATCACCATCTGGAAAAAATTGGGTCACATCACTCACACGCAATATCTTATTTTTGTTGTATCCCGCATTGGCCCCTATAGTCCAGATAAAATCTGCCGTTTTAATGACATCACCACTGATGTCAAATTCCACACCACGGTTCCGCATCAGTCCCGAGCTTAATGGCAAACTGCCAAATCCGGAAGGTGCAGGTGCAGGCTGGTCGATAAACATATTGTGGGTTGTCTTATTGTAATAGTCGGCACTTAAACGTAACCTGCTATGCTTAAACAATGTCAAATCAAAACCGATGTTAAGTGATTTTACAAACTCCCAATCGTAATCCACATTTCCAGCAGTAACAGGTCTTATTCCTGCTACACCACCGTAAGAAGTACTGCCGTAAAAAGCAAGGTAATTAAATTCTGATGCAAAAGGGCTGGCCGTAGTTCCGTAACTGGCCCTGAATTTCAAATCAGGAATCAGCTCCATATCTTTCAGGAAATCTTCTTTTTTTGCATCCCAGCTGGCGCCCACTGAATAAAATCCACGCCATTTGTTTTTCGGCGCTACCGTTGTCGAACCATCATAACGATAACTTCCGGTAAGGGTATACTTATTGTCGAGCGTATAGCGCGCTACTCCCATAATGGAAGCCAGCGCACTGGTAGTTTTACTACCGCCCAATGACGGCAAAAAGGTAGAACTAACTGTAACTCCTGCAGGAGTTTCCGGTAAACGGCTGTCAATGCCAAAACCGGTATAACTGATCGATTTAAAATTGTTATATAAATATTCATAAAACCCCGATACTTCCAGCTCATGCCGGTTGTTAAATATTTGTGAATAGGTTAAGCCTGTGGTAGACACAATATTAAAATTCCTTCGGCTGGCTTCATCTAAACGTCCCTTGCCACCCAACGTATTAGAATTTGACCTGGATCCGTAGTAAGAATCAGGATTTATATAAGCCTCATCGGAAGAATTTCTGTAATCGATCCCCATACGGGTGCTGGCTTTTAAATAGGGCAAAATCTGGTAGGCAAATGAAACGCCAACGATAGATTTAAACTGGTCGGTTTTGTTAGTTGAATTTAACAGGCGCTCCAAAGCAAGTGTACCTTCGCGCTGGTCAAGGATATTATATTTGGGCTGGCTACTGATCCCCGGATGTACCAGGGTGCCATCAGAAGCGTAAGGATATTCATAAGGCAGCGCATAATAAACGGCGGACATCGGTGTACCTGCAGTGGTATTACCTGCACCGTCTATAAAACTGGATTGGGAATACCCCAACGATAGGTTTACGCTTCCGCTAAATTTATCATCCTGAAAATCGAGGTTACTCCTTAATGCGTAACGTTCCATTCCGGTGCGTTTGGCCACTCCATCCTGCTTATAATAATTGAGTGAGTTGTAAAAACGTAGCTTTTCATTTCCTCCGCTTATACTAACTTGTTGCTCCTGAAACCTTCCACGTTGAAAAAAGATATCTCTCCAGTCGGTATTGATATTCCTTAAACTGTCCAGGATAAAATCGGCCCTGGCACGACTCGCTGGAGTCCCAGCCGCATAGGCCGGATTTTTTGGCGAATAGGTCCAGCCCGGCCCCAGATTTCTACCTTCCAGCCCTATCTCTTCTTCAAAACGCAAGCGCTCCTCGGTGTTCATCATCACAAAATTAGGCCTGCTCAGGTTAGAAAAACCATACTGCGAATTGTAACTTACAGCTACCCTACCCGCTTTTCCTTTTTTTGTGACATACACAATAACGCCATTTGCACCTCTGGATCCATATAATGCAGTGGCTGATGCATCTTTTAATACCGTAGCTGATTCAATATCTTCCGGATTGATCGTTTGCATATACCCCGATTCAATAGGGATCCCATCTAAAATCATCAGTGGGCTCCTGGAGCCATTGATGCTACTTATACCCCGGATCGTTACCGTTGCATTCTGGCCTGGCTGACCAGAACTTGATATCACACTCATTCCCGGCGCTCGTCCCTGTAAAATCTGATCCAGGGTTAAGCCCGGCACCTGATTAATCTTATCTGAGGTAACCAGACTTGATGCACTGGCGGATTTACTTTTTTCATAGTTAGTGTACCCCGTAATCACCACCTCCTGAAGTCCTCTGCTATCAGGTATCAAAATTACATTAATCACCGTTTTATTACCTACAGCAACTACCTGTCTTAGAAAGCCTACAGATGAGAACTCAAGACTGGCATTGCCATCAGGAATGCGAAGCGTAAAATTGCCATTTCCATCCGTAGCTGTAGCAACCGACAAACCTGATACTTTAACTGATATACCCGGTAAAGGTCGTCCTTCTGTGTCGACCACTTTTCCGGTAACCAAAACATCTTTCTTCTCAGTCGCGGAAATCGGATAAATCACTACAAGGCTGCTTTCCTTCAGTATATAGGTAAGTGATGTTTCCTTTAAAAGGTATTTCATCGTTTCATCCAGCGAAGCATTACTCAGGTTTAACGATATCTTTTTATCATTTGATAAAGTATTGTGACTGTAAACAAAACGATATTCCGTTTGTCTTTCAATCTCTTTCAAAAGATACTTGATACTGCTCTGACTGGCCCTGATACTTATTTTCTGTTGAGCAAAGCTTCCCGCCGATACTTGCATGCACATCAGTAGTAATAAGATCCCCGTGAGTTTCATCCTTAAAAAAGAATCCCTGGTTATCGGGTACTTGCCTAAATGTTCTAAAAGTACATTTTTTCTCATATTGTTTGGTTTATGGTTGTTAATGGGGTATTTATTTGCTAATTACAATTCTGTTTTGCTCCATTTTAAAGGTAAAAGGATAAGAAAGCTGGAGCGCCTCGAGTGTTTTTATGATGGTTTCATTTTCAAAAATGCCCGAATACCGGTACTTCCCAACTGCATCATCCGTAATCAGGATTTCTATTCCATACCATTGTTGAAGCTGATGTGCGATGGCAGACAAAGATTGGTTATCTATGTCCAACCTATTTTGAACCCATTTGATCTCCACGGGTGGTGCTCCATTGGCAACGGATTTGATAGCTGAAATTTTAAATTGAGTATGGGGATCCCGATCCTTATTCAGGTCATATACTTTGTTGCTAACCAGTTTTTGATTCGGTTTCAATATAACCGAGTAACCGGGATATTGGCGGGAATTTACCTGCACACTACCTTTTATCAAAGCGGTTTCCATGGCTTCAGCACCAGGATAAGCTTTAATGTTAAATGTTGTTCCCAAAACGTTTACCTCATCAAAAACGGTATGTACTGTAAACGGTCGGGAAACATCATGTTTTACATCAAAAAAGGCTTCGCCTCTTAGCCATAATTCTCTTTTATGTGCATTAAATTGCTGATGCAATACAATTGAACTTTCCTTTCCAAGGGTAATCAATGTCCCGTCTGCTAAAATCACGGTTTTCCTGAGGGCATTACCAGAAGTGATGACGATTTTTTCGTCTTGTGTTACTTTTTGGGAATACCTGTAAGCAAAGTATTGGTCTGCAATAAAATAGAAAGAAATCACAATGGCAATTGCCGCAGCAGCACCGGTAAGATAGCGATACGTTTTAGACAACTTTCTTTTGGTAACAGCGGAATCAACCCCGGCAACGCTCTTAAAGCCTAGGCTACGCTGCAAGGCTTCACGCTGCTTAATACCTATCCTCAGTTCTTTTAACTGATGAAGCCTGCTCCCTTGTTTTAAACTCAGGAGGTCTACCATTTTTTTTGCTGCTTCAAACTTCTGCTGATGTTCGGGATGGTGTTCTATCCATTCCTTCCATAAGATCTGTGTTTCCAGTTCAGTTCCCAGACAATATTGCTGAAATGACTCATTACAAACCAGATCTTCTACAGAAAAATCATCTTTGGGTAGTTGCATAGTAAGTATTTTACTATACAGACGGAAGAATCTCCTATTTTCCCTAGAAGAATTTACAATTATTTTATATAAATTTTATTTCAGGAGTTTTTTGAGTGTTTTGATGGCGTCATAAATGGTATTATATGCCGTTTTCATGGTCTGCGAAGTACGTTCTGCAATCTGTTCATAAGTTAAGCCTTCAAAAAATTTCATCTGAATCAACTCCATTTGCCTTGGTGTAAGTTGCTTTATGGCCAGTTGCAACTTTTGTTTCAGTTCATCATCCTGCTGCAGGCGTATCATGATCTCTTCATACGAAAGTTCTTCCCATTCTTCTTCAGCACCCATTTTATTCAGCGCATCAGACATTTTATCGGTATAAGCCAATTGATCAAGCATGCAGCGCTTCAAGGAAGTCATCAGATAGGATTTCACATTTTCTACTGCATTGAGGCGCTCACGTTTATCCCATAAGTTCAAAAAAATCTGGTTTACACAATCCTTTACCAGTTCGTCGTCGGCGCTCAGTTTTAAACCAAAACGGATCAGATGGAAGTACATATTATTGTATAGCTCAAACAATGCCTGTTTATCTCCGGCACGCATTTGTTCCCAATAAATCCGATCATCATTCTCCAAAAACATATTCGCTTTGAAGATAGGAAAAACATATTTGGTATCAGAAATCCAGCGGACCTAATCTTCTCATATTTTTCAGGATCAGGTATTGGCGATGTTTGATATAACGGGTAGGTTTCTTAGGTGTCCATCTCCGTGGATTTGGAAAACAGGCGGCAATTAATGCGGCCTGAGAGCGGGTAAGACTAGTACATGACTTACCGAAATAAGCCTGTGCAGCGGCCTCTGCACCATAAATTCCATCTCCCATCTCAATCACATTGAGGTAAACCTCCAAAATCCTTTCTTTGCTCCACAGCATTTCTATCAGTAGGGTAAAATAAGCTTCAAAGCCTTTGCGAACCCAGGAACGTCCAGGCCATAAAAATACATTCTTGGCAGTCTGCTGAGAAATAGTGCTCCCGCCTTTTATCTTTTTCCCTTTTTTATTTGTAGCAAAGGCTTTTTCAATCGCCTTCACATCAAAACCTATATGGGTTAAAAACAATTGATCCTCGGCCGATACAGCTGCACGTTTCATGTTATCAGACATATCCACAAAGTCTACCCATTCTTTTTCCATTTTAGCGGGCTTATCATCGCTCTTGCGTTCAATATTGCGCAAAACCATCAATAAAGTAATGGGAGGGTTCACAAAACGATAAATCAGCACCCACAATACACTAACCAGCAAAAACCATACAAGGATTCGGCCTAATAATGCTGTGATTTTTTTTGTAAAAGATTGTTTGGATTTACTGTTTGAACGTTTTTTCTGTGCCATCGCCCAAAGGTAATAAAAAGGCATAAAAAAAGCTTCCTGGAATATCCGGGAAGCTTTTTTTTATCGTTAATTAAGCTTATTCAGCTACAACTTCGAAAGGAACTTTAACTTTCACTTCTTTGTGTAAGTTTAAGTTGGCAACATATTCGCCAACAAATTTAGGCTCAGTTTCGAAAGTGATACGGCGACGGTCAACATCAAAACCTTGTTGTTTCAATGCGTCAGCAATCATAATGGTATTTACTGCACCAAAAATCTTACCTGTTTCCCCAGCTTTAGCACCGATAGACAATTTCACTGCAGCTAAACGCTCAGCAATGCCTTCAGCATCTTTCTTAATTTTATCTTGTTTAAAAGCAGCTTGCTTTAAGTTTTCTGCTAATACTTTTTTAGCTGAAGGAGTAGCCAACTGTGCAAATCCTTGAGGGATCAGGTAGTTACGGCCGTATCCTGGCTTTACAGAAACGATATCATCTTTTTCCCCTAGGGATTTGATATCTTGTTTTAAAATAATTTCCATCTCTCAGCTCCTATTTTAATTGGTCAGCAACAAAAGGCAACAAACCAATGTGACGTGCACGTTTTACCGCTTGAGCCACTTTACGTTGAAATTTCAATGAAGTACCGGTTAAACGGCGAGGTAATAATTTACCTTGATCATTGATGAATTTTAACAAGAAGTTTGCGTCTTTATAATCAATATATTTAATACCATTTTTTCTGAAACGGCAATATTTTTTTCTGTTATCGTCCACTTTTGGAGCAGTAACATATTGTATTTGATCTTTAGCCATTATCCTGCAACCTCCTCTTTCTTAGGTTTTTTGTTAAAAGCACCACTGCGTTTTTTCTCATTATATGCAACCGCATGACGGTCTAATTTAATGGTAAGGAAACGTAGCACACGCTCATCACGCTTAAGCTCTAATTCCAATTTACTAATTAATTCACCTGAAGATTTGTACTCTGTAAGGTGGAAGAATCCGCTTGCTTTTTTCTCAATCGGATACGCTAATTTTCTCAAACCCCAATTGTCCTCTTGAACAATTTCGGCTCCGCTCTCAGTGATGATTTTGCTAAATTTGGCAATTGCCTCTTTCGCTACATCTTCTGACAACAACGGGGTTAGAACGATAACAGTTTCGTACTGATTCATTGTTATTTATTTGTTTTTTTAATTTAATCCGCAATCAACAACGCATTCGCGTTCCTAATGCGGGATGCAAAAGTAACAATAAATTTCTAATAATCAAAAGGTTTTACTTTTTACCAAACAAGTAATTTACGCCCAGCCTGAACCGTTCCATTCCCACATTAAAATAGCTGTAATTGGTAATAGCCGTGCCTGGCGAGTAGCCCGCAGCAATCTCTATTTTTTTATTCAATACCACACCTGCCATACCTTGAAATGAATAACTAAACTTTTCGATAATCACGCCATTTTCCACTACAGTAGTCACATCATTTATCGAGTTTAAAAAGGCGAAAGTATTTTTGGTCGTGTTTACCAGGTTCAGTCCAAGTCCCAAACCAAAAAAGCACTTTAGTTTATTCGTATTATATACATTGTAAATAAACTGCGGAGTAAGCGCCACATTTACCAGATCAAATTTATGGCTCAGCGCAGACTTCCAATTGTCAATGCCTGCAATCGATACTTCATTTTTATTCATCGCTACAGAAAGCTCGGTCCGAAAAATCAATTTACCAATTGCCGGATTTACAAACAAATCTAACCCGGCGGTAGCCATTGGCAATGCTGAGGTTTTAGACTTAGCGTTCGGACTGTTCAAAGCATGCTCGCCACTATAAGTGGCGCGGCTCATATTTACGCCTAGTCCCGCAAAAAAGCGAGTACCCTTAAGTTTGGGCTTCTGCAGTTCCTGCCCGTTAATGGTTGCGCATACCTTTAGTAACGGAGCCTCTCTATAATCCAGTTGCAATATTCTTTCCTGCTCTGCCGGCGTACCGATCTGCAAACGCTTCATTTCTAGCAACAGCTGTCGTTGGTATTTATTATTCTTTACGATCGCATTACCAGCCTCACCATTCAGGTAAATATTCTGAATCAATTCTATCGGTTCTTCAGCATCACTATTTTTGATATAGTACCTTCGTTTCAACTGGTCTGCATAAACATATAAACTGAGATTTTTACCTTCCTGCAAAATCCTTAAAAATACGGTATCCCTCCGCACCGCAAGGTTCTCCTCA
Organism: Pedobacter schmidteae; assembly: GCF_900564155.1. Classification (NCBI taxonomy): domain Bacteria; kingdom Pseudomonadati; phylum Bacteroidota; class Sphingobacteriia; order Sphingobacteriales; family Sphingobacteriaceae; genus Pedobacter; species Pedobacter schmidteae. The sequence continues at coordinate 150,201 of NZ_LS999839.1, forward strand.
TACGAGAGTTTAGAGATTTCAACTTCACTCAAGCTGACATTCACAACAAAACGTTGATAATATACCTGATCATCAACACCATAAGCTACACAGTCATCTAACAGGTAAACTTTTGTACGACCATTTCTATCCGATCTGAAATCTATCGATCGGGGCGTGGCTTTACGCTCTTTATAATCGATAAAACCTTTTAGGGTATCTTTTGAATTGGTCACCACATATCCACTTTGGAAATTGGACTGTGCAAAACCCAGCATGGGTACAATCAGCAGAAAGCTGAAGAGCGCATATTTTATCATTTTAACTTAACAATTTACCCTGTAAAGCTAATAAAAAAAGAGACTGCCTTAACTCAGACAGTCTCTTTAACACATATTTTTTTAAGTACCTAATACATTTGAACTACTTCTTTCACTTCCTGATCTTCAGACTTGATTAAAAAAGTTAACGCTTCTACATTGACACCAGCCAACTTAAACTTTTTAGTAAATCCGACAGCACCTTCAAATACTTCACTGTACAATGGATCGTTGTACCTGTCCAGGATCTGAACTTCTATCGGCCCCTTAGGTGCATGTTCCAGGTTCAAGATTACTATTTCATCCTCCTTTGTAAAAACAGGTTTAAATTTCTCTACAATAACCGGATCCGAAACTGAAGCCTTTCCATTTTGAATAAGCACCCTATATTTTGCTGTTTTTGTCCCTGCAGCAATCTTAATAATATAATTCCCTTCAGGAAAAGCACTCAGATCAAAGGTTTTTGTCGAGCCTGCCAAACCGCTAATGTTTTGTTCGTACAGAGCAGTTGTACCTTCATAAATACCAACGTGAACAATTTGCGTCTCATTCATAGAAAACGAGACCGTTTTTTCATTCACATTTTTAACTTTAAACAAAAATTCGCCCTCACTTGCGAACAAACCTCCCGATTTTAACAACAATACTACAACAAGACCAATTTTCAGTAAACTTTTCATAATAATAAGAGTTTATAATTAAACAATCACTTAACACCACAAAATTACCCTGCATCAAACTCCTTTCTTACTACCACATTTTCTGATATCTATGCTATATTAACCTCGTCAAACATTTTAAGGGAACATTTAAGACATAAAAGTGATTTTTTGAGTATTTTTGAGAAATTACAATAGAAAACCGTCCTATTATTTCATCCCGATAAAGCGGCAACTGTATCTAAATGAAACACGCGAAACCAAGTTTTGAAATTATTGAACCCTCGTTTGGCAGTTCTTTTTATTATTCAAAATATGAAGAGAACATCAACAACAAAGCACATGTATGGCATTACCATCCAGAAGTTGAAATGGTTTTTGTAAATGGTGGAAGCGGGAAGCGACAAATTGGAAGTCATGTATCCTACTATACAAATGGCGACCTCATCCTCATCGGCAGCAACCTTCCTCATTGCGGCTTTACCGATACCCATACAGGTAATAAAAACGAAACCGTTATTCAGATGAAGCCAGAATTCCTGGGATCTGTGTTTCTGGACTTAAACGAAACGAAATGGATTTCAGACTTATTCAATAAAGCAAAAGCAGGTATTGCTTTTGGCCCCGAAACGAAAAAAGCAGTAGGTAGCCAAATTGAAATTATGGACCGGCAGCAGCCTTTTCAACGATTGCTGACCCTTTTGACGGTTTTAAAGGAGCTGGAAAATGCTAAAGACTACAAGATTTTAAATGCTGCCGGTTTTTCGATGGAAATGCAGGTACAGGACAATGACCGGATCAGTATGGTTTTTAACTATGTAAAAGACCATTTTCAGGAAGAGATCAACTTGATGAACATCGCTGAAATGGCCAATATGACTGTCCCTTCATTCTGCAGATATTTCAAAAAAATCACAAAAAAAACATTTACCCACTTTGTTAACGAATACCGGATTGTGCATGCTTCCAAACTACTGGCCGAAAAACAAATCAGCATTGCCAACATCAGCTACGAAAGTGGGTTTAATAATTTCAGTCATTTTAACAAGCTGTTTAAAGAATTTACAGGCAAAAATGCTTCTCAATACCGCAAAGAATTACGTTCAGTATTTAAATAAAGGTCCAACCTTATTTGTTCTATCTACATCCCCTGCATGCAGGCTGCTTTATTTGCGTCATTTTTAAACCTAATTTTTCAACAATTCAAAATCCCATCCTCCAAGCTCAACAAAAATTCCTATTTTCGTGGACGAATGGAAAATTTTATAGTATCAGCCCGTAAGTACCGCCCGGCAACGTTTGAAACCGTTGTTGGTCAGCAACACATTACAGGCACCTTAAAAAATGCTATAAAAAACAATCAACTGGCGCAGGCCTTTTTGTTTTGCGGACCAAGAGGTGTAGGTAAAACTACCTGCGCACGTATCCTTGCAAAAACCATCAACTGTACTAATTTAACTCCCGAACAGGAAGCCTGTGGCACCTGCGAGTCCTGTGTTTCTTTTCAAACCGGACACTCCTTTAACTTTCATGAACTCGATGCCGCGTCCAACAACTCAGTTGACGACATCAGGAGCCTGATTGAACAGGTACGTATACCACCACAGGCCGGAAAGTATAAAATCTATATCATTGATGAGGTGCACATGCTATCGGCAAATGCCTTCAACGCTTTTCTAAAAACGCTGGAAGAGCCACCATCCTATGCTATATTTATATTGGCCACCACCGAAAAGCATAAAATACTGCCTACCATATTGTCACGTTGCCAGATCTTCGACTTCAATCGGATTCAGGTAGATGACATCTCGGGTCATTTAAATAAAATCGCACAACGCGAAAACATAACGGTAGAAGCCGACGGATTACACATCATTGCCCAAAAAGCAGATGGTGGTTTAAGGGATGCGCTGTCTATGTTTGATCAGATTGTAAGTTACACCAATAAAAATTTAACTTATAAATCGGTAATCGACAACCTCAACATCCTGGATTATGATTACTATTTCAAACTGACCCAATACCTTACTGCCACAGATGTAAGCAATACCTTGATTTTGTTTGACGAGATATTGAACAATGGTTTTGATGGCAACAACTTTATCAACGGATTGGCCAGTCACCTGCGTAACTTACTGGTTGCGAAAGATCCCCAAACCACCAAATTGCTGGAAGTAAGTGAAAACATTAAGCAAAAGTACATCAGTCAGAGTCAGCAAACGTCGGTATCATTTATCCTTACCGCCCTCAACCTGGCCAACCAATGTGATCTAAACTACAAAAACAGTAAAAACCAGCGACTTCAAGTAGAGATGGCTTTAATTAAAATGTGCCACATTCCATCGGTACTTCAATTAGCCAGCCAACCTCTTACCAACGCAACTGACGCAGATCAGATTAAAAAAAAAACTAATGTAAGTTCTGCTACTGCTGTAGTTCCGACAACCACAAATCAACCTGTAGCTACTGCTCCGGTAATGCCTGCAAGCGTACCTCAAAGCGCTGCTCCGCCCCAAACACAGGCCTCACCGACAATCGAAATACAAAACAGCGCTCCGGCAGCAAAAGCTGTAGCTACCCCATCAGCCAGTATACCACTGCCAAGAAAAACACCACCACCTTCAGGTAAAATTGCCTTAAATCCCTCGTCAGCTAACCAGCAAAATAAAGCGGCAATGCTGATCCCTTCTTTAAACGGAATTGAAAAAGGTGCAGATGGAGAAGATGGTGATGAACCTAAGTACATTACGGGTAGTGATCGCGAACCTTTTACCCAGGAACAACTCATCTTTTATTGGAATCAATATGTAGAGATTGTAAAGGCAGCCAATCGCATTAATGTATATACCTTGATGAGCACCTCAGTTCCAGAGCTCGGTGCACAGGAAGAAATAATTGTACCGGTAGAGCATAGACTACAGGAAGACCTGCTTCAGGAAGAGATGGTCGATTTGATGAACTTTTTAAGACCACGTCTGAAGAACTTCAGCGTAAACATAACAACCAAACAGGTAGTTAAAGAAGTTGTAAACAGGTTATATACCAGCATTGAAAAGTATCAATACCTGGTAGAAAAAAATCCTAAACTGGAAGAAATGCGTAGAAGGTTTAATCTGGACGTAAACTCATAAGCTACCTGCCCGGCTTATCATTGACAGGGTATCCTTCTTCATCCAGATCATCACGATCATCCTCTGGTGTTCTGGCCAAAATTTCATCTTCAGGACTTAAGATGATGCTATCGCCATTCATATCGATCCGCATTCCGGCACCATCTAATTTTTCATTCATCTCTTTTTCAAAATCATATTCAGAACCTACATAGGGATTCGATTCATCATAAGTTGAAATGCTATCCTCGCCATTGGGAGCCGACGTATCATAAGGAAGTGGGTGATCATAGTCAACATCTTTCCCCTTTACATCAAATTCAAAGCTGTTTTTGTCTTTGTCGTACGACAAATTATCAAAATCCTTTGTCTCGCCCAAGTTCATGGGATGCAGCTTGTCTGTTGCGACTTTAGTCCCGTTCAGATCGTTTTTACCCGTAGTCATATTGGTTAGTTTTATATTAAGATAACGCAAAAAAAACTTTAAATGTTTTATTTTTTTAACAAAGCAAAAAAATAAAACAAAGTCCTATTTCGCAAAAAAAAAGGGTTGCGTATCACAACTTATGATACGCAACCCTTCTTTCTGCGGTCGTCATCCTGAATTTATTTCAGGATCCCCGCCTTAGCATATTTTTACAACGATCGCATTAAGATCCTGAAATAAATTCAGGATGACGACAACTTTATGACACAGCCCTTTCGCTATAATATATTGAGCTTAAACTACAAAGTAGCTAAAGCAGCATTAAATGTCTCACTAGGGCGCATTGCTGCAGACGCCAGTTCGTCATTAGGATTATAATAACCACCAATATTTTGCGGTTTACCTTGTGCACCAATCAATTCAGCATTGATTTTTGCCTCATTTTCGGTCAAAGCTTTAGCCAAAGGAGCAAATTTTGCTTGCAAGGCTGCATCCTTTGTTTGTGCAGCCAAAGCCTCCGCCCAATACGAAGCCAGGTAAAAATGAGAACCGCGGTTATCAATTTGTCCCACTTTACGTGCTGGCGACTTATCATTAGCCAGGAATTTTTCAGTAGCCACATCCAGTGTCTCGGCCAACACCAATGCTTTCGCATTGTTTTGTGTCTGACCTAAATGCTCCAAAGAAACAGCCAGCGCCAGGAACTCACCCAATGAATCCCAACGTAAATAACCTTCTTCGATAAATTGTTCGATATGTTTAGGCGCCGAACCTCCCGCACCAGTCTCAAACAAACCGCCACCATTCATCAATGGAACAATAGATAACATTTTTGCTGAAGTACCCAGCTCCAGAATCGGAAACAAATCAGTCAGGTAATCACGCAAAACGTTACCTGTAACAGAAATCGTATCCAAACCTTTGCGGATTCTTTCCAGTGTAAACTTAGTAGCTTCAACCGGTGATAAAATACGGATATCAAGTCCTGTAGTATCATGCTCAGGCAGGTATTTGTTCACCTTTGCAATGATTTCTCTATCGTGTGCTCTTTTCTCATCTAACCAGAAAACCGCAGGTGTATCAGATAAACGGGCTCTGTTTACGGCTAATTTAACCCAGTCCTGAATCGGCGCATCTTTAGTCTGACACATACGGAAAATATCGCCTGCCTCAACTTTCTGATCAAAAAATACTTTACCATCAGCATCTGTCACGCGGATTGTTCCTGCAGCAGTGGCCTGGAAAGTTTTATCGTGAGATCCGTACTCTTCTGCTTTTTGGGCCATTAAGCCTACATTCGGCACAGAGCCCATAGTAGTTACATCAAACGCACCATGTGCTTTGCAATCGTCAATAGTTGCAGTATATACACCAGCATAAGAACGGTCTGGAATCAAAGCAATAGTATCCTGCGATTTGCCTTCTTTGTTCCACATTTGTCCCGATGTACGGATCATTGCAGGCATAGAAGCATCAACAATCACATCAGATGGCACATGAAGATTGGTAATTCCTTTATCAGAATTAACCATAGCCAGCGCTGGTCCATTTTCAATAGCCTGTGCTATTGCAGCTTCAACCTCGGCTTGTTTGGCATTACCGGCAATTTTGGCATATACATCGCCCAGACCATTGCGCGTATCAATATTCAATTCTTTAAATAAATCAGCATATTTTGCAAAAACATCTGCAAAGTAAACCTCTACAATTGCACCAAAAATAATCGGGTCTGAAACCTTCATCATCGTTGCTTTCAAGTGCGCCGACAATAAAACGCCCGCTGCTTTAGCTTCTGCAATTTCTTTTGCAACAAATGTTCTTAAAGCTGAAAGGCTTAATGCAGAGCTGTCAATCACCTCGCCTGCTTTTAAAGCAGTCAGGCCTTTCAGTTCTGTTACTGCGCCATCGGCAGCAACAAATTCTATTTTAAATTGTGTAACATCGGCAACAGTTACAGATTTCTCTGAGCCATAAAAGTCGCCTTCGCTCATGCTTGCAACCTTGGTTTTAGAATCTGCAGACCATGCGCCCATGCTATGCGGGTTGGCTTTTGCATAATTCTTAACTGCCTTAGGTGCCCTACGGTCAGAATTACCTTCACGCAAAACAGGGTTAACTGCCGAACCTAAAACCTTTGCATATTTTGCTTTGATCGCTTTTTCGGCATCCGTCTGTGCATTTTCCGGATAATCAGGAATGGCAAAACCTTGTGATTGTAACTCAGAAATTGCACCAGCCAACTGTGGTATAGATGCAGAAATATTAGGCAATTTGATAATATTGGCTTCCGGTGTCGTGGCCAGCTGCCCTAGTTCTGTCAAAGCATCACCAATCTTTTGATCTTCCTTTAAAAATTCCGGAAAGTTTGCCAGAATCCGTCCGGCTAACGAAATATCCCTGCTCTCTACATCGATACCAGCTGAAGCAGTAAAAGCTTGTACAATTGGTAAAAATGAATAGGTTGCCAACATTGGCGCTTCATCTGTTTTGGTATAGATAATTTTTGATGTGTCTGACATATTTTTATAAATACGATTATATGAATGAAAAATAAAAGCAAAAGGTTTATGAAAAACGTGCTTTTGATTAAAATCGCCTAAAGATATGATAAACAGATGAATTTAATGGCATTGAAATGTTATAAATCGGTTAAAAAGATTCGCATCTTTCGGCTATACGCCCGACAGAGAATCTTACGTATGGCTACACATAACACCATTATACCTCCTGGTAAACTCCAAGTAAAGTCCGATTATCCCGAGGCCATCCGGCCGTCTTCCTATAGCCTAAACATATAAATGGAATAGATTGAAGTATAAATAGCCATATTAAGCGCATAAATTTTGCAATCTAAATTATAGCTTTGCTTCAGATGAAAACATTTATGACCGGCTGTTTAACAGCACTTTGTTTTTCGGGCATTGCTCAAACCAAACAAGACACCACAAAAAAACTCAATGAGGTTATTATCCGTCCTTATTTTTCTGCCCAGCCCTTACTTCGACTAACCGGTTCAATAGGCTTACTGGATCAGAAAACGATGGAACAACAGCCCGGCAATTCATTTGTTTCTGCAATGAACACCATTTCAGGCGTAAGAATGGAAGAACGTTCGCCGGGTAGCTACCGCCTTTCTATCCGTGGTAGTTTATTGCGTTCACCTTTTGGCGTTAGAAATGTGAAAGTCTATTTTGATGATTTCCCCCTTACGGATGCAGGCGGAAATACCTATTTTAATGCGCTGGATGTATCGGCAGCGCAAAGTCTGCAAGTTTTAAAAGGTCCCCATGGCAATATTTTTGGAGCCAATTCGGGTGGTGTGATCCTGATTCAGCCTCAGGGCAGCATTGCCGACAGTACAGCTTTGGGCCTCAGACTTGAAGGTGGTTCTTATGGCAGTTTCAGAGAAAACTTAACCTTAAACCAACAGCTGAACAAATATAGTTTTAACCTTACGCAATCTTATCAGCGCAGCGATGGCTACCGCGACCATAGTGGAATGGAACGTAAATATTTCCAAACGCTACACAGGTGGAATTACGCAAAAAATGTGGCTTTAAAAGCCTTTGTCTTTTATTCCGACCTACACTACAATACCCCAGGGGGATTGAAGGAAGATCAGTATCAGGAAAATCCTAAATTGTCCAGGCCAGCCGCCGGGGCACTAAAGAGTGCAATAGCTCAAAATGCGGGGATTTATAGCAAAACAGTATACGGCGGGGTTTCGCATGATTGGCAAATTAACGACCAGTTTAAGCATGTTGTAGCCCTATTTTCGTCTTATACAGATTTCAAAAATCCTTTTATCACCAATTATGAGAAACGTAAGGAGTTTACGATGGGCTTGAGAACTTACATGGAGTATGCAAGGCAACAAACCGATATCAATTGGAAATTTAATATTGGGCTAGAAAGCATGCGTACAGCTTCAGACCGGGACAATTATGACAACAATATGGGGGTTCCGGCCGCCATTCAGGCATTGGACAAACTCAAGGCCGGTACAAACTCCGGCTTCGCGCATTTGACTATAGATCTGCAAGATAAATGGCTTTTCGAACTATCAACAAGTGCCAATCTGTATCAATACAAATACCAGCGACTTGCTCCTGTTGCCATTCCACAAAAGACAAAAAACTTCAATGTTCAAATTATGCCCAGAATAGCGCTGTCGTATCTTATTGATCCTCATTTTTCTGTACGGGCTTCAATAAGCAAAGGTTATTCTCCACCTACATTGGATGAAGTAAGGTCGTCGGACAATGAAATCAATGTCGATCTTCAGGCCGAATATGGCTGGAACTATGAAAGCGGCATCAAGTACCAGGGGCTAAACAACCGCCTGTTTATTGATGTAACAGCTTTTTACTATAAGCTAAACAACGCCATTGTAAGGCGCTTGAACCAGGGTGGGAATGAGTATTTTTTGAATGCGGGAGGCACGAAACAAATGGGACTGGAAAGTACCCTTACCTTCCGGATTATTCCATCCAATACATCACATTTTATAAGAGGATTACAACTTCGTAATGCCTATACACTTAGTAACTTTAAGTTTGAACAGTACCAGGACAAAACAGACAACTATTCAGGAAACAGATTAACAGGCGTTCCAAAAACTACATTCGTAAACAATATAGATGTGGAGCTGCCTAAAAATTTCTATGCTTTCCTGCAACATAACTTTACATCCCGCATTCCCTTAAATGACGCCAATACCGTTTATGCTAAAAAATACCATATTCTACAGGCAAAAATTGGCTGGCGAAATTTACGTATTGGTCGCGTTCCTGTTGAAGTTTTTGCCGGTGCAGATAATTTATTGGACGAAAAATATAGTCTCGGCAACGACCTGAATGCCTTAGGAGGCCGCTATTTCAATGCCGCAGCAAGACGCAATTTTTATGGTGGCGTGGCAGTCCGCTTTCAAAAAAAATAGCTGCAAATTCAGCTGAAGGAAAACGGATGACTGTTTTAACAATTTCATCCGTTTTTCCTATCTGCTCCCCCCTCTAGTATAATTACTCTGCCGTCAGCGACAATTTATGTTCTTCTTTAGGTGTCAGTTCAATGCTATTCACTACAATTTCGGTAGAATAACGCTGTTCGCCTTTTTTATCTGTATAGGTTTGGGTATTGAGTTTTCCTTCAATACTAAAGCGTGTTCCTTTTTTGATGACATCCTCAACCAATTCTACTTTTTTATTCCAGAAAATTAAGTTAAACCATTGAGTTTGATTGATGGGTTCACCCGAATTATTCTTATAAAATTCATTCACAGCAATACTGATCCGCGCCATTCTTTTTTCATTTGCAAAATTGATCACTACCGGGTCACTCCCCGCAAACCCCATTAAACGAACACTGTTTTTTACATTTTCCATTTCTTTAATATTTAGTTGACGTTTAGTCAGCATGGCAACTGCCACAATCGCTGATAAAGCAAATCTGAGAAAGATCGCATAAACAAACCTCAGGTTACACGGATATATCCGTTTATATCCGTGTTAATCGGATAATTCTGTAGCATTATTCAATATATTGAATAATCAATACGATAATTAATTAACTTTTTGTTTTATCTCTTGATATATCGTAACTTTAGGATAGAGGCTTATTCCGGCAAACGGAACATCCGCTCTACCATAGAAAAAAATGGAATTAACTGCAACGCGTTTATGTTTGGATTGTAATAGTCAGCTGCACGGGCGGACTGACAAAAAGTTCTGTGACGATCAGTGCAGAAGCAGCTACAATAATAAAATAAGAGCAGCTAGTAACGGCTGTATCAAATCGGTTAACCTAATTCTAAAAAGAAACCGCGACCTGTTGGAAAAGTTTAATCCAAGGGGCAGAACCAAAGTAAGCAGCCTGAAATTAATTGCCGCCGGCTTTGACCTGCGATACCATACCCATACTTATCAAAACCCAAAAGGCGATCTTTATATTTTTTGTTATGAACATGGCTATCTGGAACTGAATTCAAATGAATTTTTACTCCTCAAAAAAATACTAAAATGAAGCAAACGGACATTGTTTTTTGTATGCAGCCTTATTTTGGGCAAGTATTATTTACTAACTTAGTCCGAAACTATTGAACTATGCCTAAAATTTTATCCTATTTTTTAACTGTGTCTTTATTGGTACTCTTTTTTACAAATCCTGTAGCTGCAAAAAAGAAAAAGATCCTTGTATTTTCTAAAACTGCCGGTTATCATCATGCCTCGATCAAAGTAGGGGTTGCCGCCATTCAGAAATTAGGGACTGAAAACAAGTTTGAAGTAGATACCACCATTGATGCCCGGAAATTCAGTGCCCAAAACCTGAAACAATACGCGGCGGTTGTTTTTTTAAATACTACCGGTGATGTGTTAAACGATGAACAACAAACAGCTTTTGAACAATACATCAAAAATGGAGGTGGTTATGTAGGTGTACATGCCGCTACCGATACAGAATACGGATGGCCATGGTATGGAAAACTTGCAGGTGCCTGGTTTATCAACCACCCGCATCAGCAGATCGCCACTTTAAATGTGGTCAACAGAAATACCATTGCTACGAAACATTTACCCGAAATCTGGAAAAGAAAAGATGAGTGGTACAATTTTAAAGACATCAGTAAAGACATCAAAGTACTGATTACCATAGATGAAACGAGCTATGAGGGTGGTAAAAATGCACCTGTTCATCCAATGGCCTGGTACCATGATTTTGATGGTGGACGTTCATTTTATACCGAACTGGGCCATGTTGATGAGTCTTATGCTGATCCTTTATTTCTGCAACACCTACTTGGCGGCATCCAATATGCCATGGGTGTAAAGAAGATGGAGTAAGCCCTTTACCGGGAACGGCGCATCCGGCTTAGTATGGGCTTGGACGGATATCTGCGGTGCCTCAGGTTGTTAAATATCAATGCCACGGCAAATAGAATAAGTACCCCCGACAAAACCGGCGACAATACGTACATATAGCCCAGATCGCGAATTTTATCGCCTCCGGTAACAGCAATTAGCGCGGTAGCCCCACCCGGTGGGTGCAATGTTTTGGTGATTTGCATGGCTACTATAGACAGTGAAACTGCCAGCGCACAGGCCAGCCACAATTCGGATGAGCAAAGCTTAAAAATAGTGACACCAATAATCGCGCAGAGAACGTGGCCGCCAATCAGGTTCCTTGGCTGCGCAAGGGGACTGTTGATTAGTCCATACACCAATACAGAGGAAGCTCCAAATGAACCAATCAGGAATAAGTTGTCACTGGCCACAAGGTATTTACTATTTAGTAAACCGATTAAACCAATTCCTACAAAAGAACCGATAAAGGTGAGTACATGTTCTTTGGCATCAATCAGCGTTTCGCGGTATAAAATATACCTCGCTTTGCGGTATTGTTTTCTAATGATTCTACGCGGCATCTGTTTTTTTATTTTCGCTGCAAAAGTAAAACAATATCTAGTCATTTACTAGTCATTATATAAAAGGCTGTACCATCATCATCCCGTTATACAATTCGTCATCTCGACGATAGGAGAACCGAGCTTACGAGCTCAACGAGACAAAAAACAATAAAAGCACCGAGAGATCTCTTGAACTATTCCTGAACAAGAAATCTCTCGGTGCTCTCGAGATGACAGCGGCTTTATAACACCACGCCTTATGGCACCCACTAATTATTAAATCAGGAAAGTCCTAATAACCGGCAGTAAACCTTTGCTGAACATGTTTATTTTGCTCCAGTTCATCAACAACAACCACAGCCTGGTCCTGCACAGAAAGCGAACTTCTGCCTGATGCATCAAATACCGGACTATCCTTACCCAAACGATACTGGGCGGTACGGCCGGTATCAATACCCGGATGCATTTCTATGGCTGGGCTGAAGAACGACCAATCGAGGCTTTTTTCAGCTTTTATGATATTCAAATAATCCCTTGCAGCCGTTGCCCCGGCTTTATAAGCTTCCGGAAAGTCGGGCCCGTCTACCAGTTGTTGACCGTCTATTTCCAGACTTCCTGCTCCACCTATTACAATCAGTCGTTTTACTCCCGATGCCTTAACGGCTTTTTGTATCGCTTCAGAACCTGCAATAAAATCATGATATAGATTCGGGTTGGTCCATCCAGCGTTATAGGCACTAATTACGGCATCTGCTCCGCTTATTGCGGTTGTTAGTGCGTCAGTATTCAATACATCCAATTCTTTTACCTTAAGTTGATCATTTACAGTACTCACCTTATCCGCATGGCGTACAATGGCAGTTACTTCATGCCCACGAGTCAACAATTCATTTAAAATTCCAGCGCCTACAAAGCCGCTTGCTCCTACTAATACTACTTTCATTTTTTTATCTTTTTAAGTCTATATTGTAATTTATTTTGTTACAGTTTTGATTAAAAAAAATCAAACAAATTGCTTGCTGAAATCGGCCAGGCTTTTTCCCGACAATTCTTTCAGCAATACTTTTTCTGTTGATTCATATAAGGCATCCAAATGCCTGTTGATTTGTTTGCCTACCGGGCAATGCGGGTTAGGTGTATTTTTAGAAACACCCAACAGGTGGTTTTGTTTTACAGCACCATAAACTTCATCTAAAGTTATTTTCTCAGCTGATTTTGCCAGATAGCTGCCCCCATTTTTGCCTTCCTTACTGTTTACAAAACCATGGTTACGCAGGTTAATCAATTCTTTCCTCACCAGTACGGGATTAATATTTATACTCCCGGCAATATAGTCAGATGACAATACCTCCTCCTTTGCTTTTTCAAGCAGGGTTAAAATATGTAGCGATATGGCAAATCTTGAGCTATTCATTCTGTAATTATAAATATTACAGTACAAAGGTAATACCATTTTTTTTATTTCCAAAAAAACAAGTAATAAATCAGGCAGTTAGCCAGCTATAAGTTATAAAAAACAAAAAGAATAGATTGATATGACCAAACTGGCGAAGTTATTGATTGATCTCAACTATGACTTCTGTTGCTGTCCATTGGCGTTTCTCGATCCCCACCTGTCTGATTTTGTTGACACTTCTTTGCGGATCCTGCAAAAAAAACAGCCAGCCTGAAACCGCATTCTATTATTGGAAACAGCAGTTTAGTCAGAATAAAGCTCAGGAGCAATTTTTAGCAGAAGCAGGCAGCAACAAGCTATACATTCGTTTTTTCGACATCAAGTGGGATGATAAAACGCATCAACCTTATCCAGAAGCCGTTATTCGTTTTAATGGAACACCTTTACACCAGGAGATTATACCTACGCTGTTCATCACCAATGAGACATTTGAAAAACTAAGCAAACCTGGTATTGACAGCCTGGTGGTAAAAACTGTGGCACTGATAAAACGTCTTGCACAGCAACAGAAAATAGATTATGCTACCATACAGGTAGACTGCGATTGGACCATTGGTACTAAAGAAAAGTATTTCAGCTTTTTGAAAGCATTAAAAGTGGAATCAGGAAAGAAACTGGAGGCCACCATCAGGCTACATCAGGTAAAATACCAATTTAAAACGGGTGTACCTCCGGTAGATCGTGGTGTATTGATGTTTTATAATATGGGCAAATTATCTCCTGATTTAAAGGAGCCCAATTCCATTTATAGCCCTAAAGTAGCTGCAGGCTACATTCGCAGCCTACCCAATTATCTTTTACCTTTGGATATCGCTTTGCCCGTTTTTTCCTGGTCTTTGCAAATCAGGGATGGCCGGTTGATTCAGGTATACGGCAAAATTGGGCGGACCGAACTGGAAGATAAGACGCGTTTTGAGCAAACCGCACAAAAACATGTATATAAGGCTATAAAAAGCTTTTTCAGTGGCGGGATATACATCAAAACCAGCGATATCTTTAAGCTGGAAGAAACAGATAAAGAATTATTGGAGCAGGCCGCCGCACAATTGGCCACTTATTTAAATAAAAAAGAAAGAAGAACAATCATCTACTATGAACTGGGCAACCTCAACCTATCAGCATTTAAAGCAAAGGATTTCAAAGAAATTTCTGCTTATTTTTAGTCTCTGTAGCCTGAGCATTGGCGCCGTGGTGTGGGCCTGTTCCGACTATGGCTATGATTATGAATATTCCAGCTTTAGTCCCGAGGCCTTTGTATCCAAAGACTATACCCCCTTCTTTTATACCGAATATATTTCTTATTACGGTGGTGGCTATGGCTCGATGTACGAACGCAACACCGAAAGATATAATGATCAGGTGCTAAACGACTGGCATAACTATTTCGATAAACAATTGGACAAGACCTCGCTTCGCTATCTTTTGTTTAAGGCATCTGCCAAGGGTATTGACTCTGTTTACCAAAACTTTAAAGGAAAAATGGAGGTCTTGCCAGCTACTATGCCTCAATTAAAAGCCTTGAAGCTAAACAAAAAGAAGGTGGCTACATTTTTCGATTACTTATTGCTAGCCAAATCTTGCGAGTCCTTTGCTGCCACGGATATTGTTTATTCCTGGGATCCACAACCCGCCATAAACGCACCAGCTGCAATGGAAACAACACTACTCAAAAGTTTAAAAGCGGCCAAAGATCCGTTTATCAAACAACGCATCTGGTTTCAGCTGGTCAGGTATTATTACTTTTTAGAAAAGGAGGATGCACCACAACAACCTCAGCAGTCCAAAACTTTAAGGGCTTTCGAAGAGGGTAAAAATATTTCTGGCCAAAACCTAATGTACTATCGTACTTTGGGGTACGTTGCTGGCTGGTATTATCAGAATAAGAACTATGCGATGTCCAACTACCTGAACAGTTTATGTTATAGTTATTCGGCCGAAGCAAAAGTTCCAAGTGAGTGGAGTTTTCACCCGCAGGAAGAAAGCGACTGGGACAAAACGCTTGGTATGGCCAAAACTACTGCCGAAAAAGTCACGCTGTGGCATTTGTTGGGTATACACTATGATCCGCAAAGAGCTGTTCAGGAGATTGTAAAGTTGGATCCTAAATCAGAAAAACTAGATTTACTGTTATCCAGAATCATCAACATTACTGAATATCAGCACTACGACTATTACCGGGCCGAACCTGATTCGACAAGTAAGGCCAACCTGGAACAAAACATCAGACTGGTAAGTCAGATTGCCTTGAAAAATAACACGGCAAAACCATACTACTGGAATCTTGCCGCCGGATATTTAAACTTTATCGGACACCATTACAGGGATGCACGTACTTTTTACACACAGGCAAAAAAACAGCTACCTAAAGACGACCAACTGATGATGGCTCAATACAAAATACTGGACTGGACTCTCTTTATAAAAGAACTGAAAAAGATAGATGCAGCAACCGAAGCTAAAATGACTGAGCCACTAAACTGGTTTGCCAACCTGAAGGACGGAAAGGATACCATCCCTTCTTTGCGTTTTTACAAAGCCCTAAACGAAAGCATCAGCAACATTTCGGAGTTATATAAAAAACAGGGGGATCTGGTAAAAGCCAATGCTTTTAAAAGCTATCATGAGTTTTATGCAAGCAATGGCAGGATTGAACAAATGAAGACCTTTTTACAGAAATCCATAAAAACAGATTTTGAAAGGGCCATGTTGCGTTATTATCCTTTTGATATGCATGACTTATATTATCATCAGGCCCTGATGCTGGCCTATCAGGACAAAATTGATGAGGCTATTGCGATGATGAATAAGAGTGAAAGCGGAGGCTATGCCATGCAGGCCAATCCATTCAACATGAGGTTGAACGACTGCCATGACTGCGATCATGCCATGAAGCAAACTAAAACCCTATATGCCATTGATGTTTTAAAGGCTATGCAGAAGATGAAAGGCGACATAAGCGCAGGTAAAAATGTGTATAACAACGCTTCGTTGCTGGCCAATGCCTTCTATAACATTACGTTTTATGGTAATTCGAGAGTGTTTTATCAGACAGAAGTGATGCAGGCCGGTGGCAATACCCCATTTGAAATACCTGAGACATTTAAGCCGATGATCCTTTCTAATAAAATAGCCGAAAAATATTACCTGATGGCTGCCGCCGCTACCCAGAATAAGGAACAAAAGGCCAGAAGTATTTTTATGGCCAGCAAATGTGAGCGCAACGGGAGCTATAACCTAAGCTATATCAATCCGGGAAAACCAGATGCCAGCTACTGGAATACGGATGTGAACGAGGTATTTTTTGGGCAACACTTTGCATCCCTAAAAGCCCAGTATCAGGATACTAAGTTTTACAAGGAGGTCTTAAAAGAATGTGGGTACTTTAGAAGTTATGACCGTAAGCATTGATGGGGTTAAAAAAAATATTGATGCTGATACAATATTCTTCGGGATAAAGCGTCTTTATAATTGAGAGCGTTAATTTAGATGGGCGGGAATGGTCGGTAGGATCATTCCCGCTTCTTTTTTATCACCAGGTTTATTGGGCAATAAATGCCAATTGTCCGGCTTTTATAACTGCAGAAGGTTTACCGAAGGCCTCCAAACTCTTCAAAGGATTACCTTCGAGGACCAATAGGTCAGCTCTTTTGCCCACTCTAATCACTCCTCTATCGCTTAACCCTGTTACCTGTGCGGCATTTAAGGTTGCTGCCTGAATAACGTCCTGATTAGAAAGGCCACATTTTGTATTCAGTAACCTCATTTCTTCAAGCAATGGAACGGCTTCATTTTTTTCGGGATAAATCCAGTCGGTTCCGGTTACGATTTTCACACCCAGCTGATGGGCTCTTTTTGTAATCAGAACGGCATTACCCATTTTATTGTTTTCGGCATGAAATACGGTAGGGTCTAAAAATGTACCTCGTTTTCTCATTTCCAGCAACATCTGATCGCGAACGGTACTATCCAATTTTAGACCTTTGTACAATTGTGCCCAGGCAGCGCCAATTTCGATGGTATCGCCTTTAATCTGTTGAAAAACCAGGTCGTTGGCGTGCGACATGCTATTTACATCTGATTGCGCCACATCCATTGGCTTAGAAGGAAAAATAGCACCGTGGGCCCAGGCCAGCAAGCCCTGATGATGCGCCTCATTGGTAATTTCACGGATCAGTGTTTTACTTAAATTCGCGTAGATTTTTATGCCGGTAACGCCAGCCTTTTTTGCATCTGCTATCGCAGGTTTTACATCAGCTGTTGTATTTATGGCCCGGTACCAGGCTGTATTACCCAAATCTTTCTCGCCTTTCCTTCCGGCACCCAACATGGCAAAATAGCCTGGTCCGGCAAACTGGGCTGCATAATAAATATCAGGGCCCGCCACTTTTCCGGCCTTGATTGCAGCACTACAGCTGCTCAGATATTGTGCATTTCCGGCCATATCCCGGACAGTAGTGATGCCATGCCTCAACATATTTCCTACGATACTATCCGTAATCAGATGTGCTTTTTTAAGATCGCTTAAATCCCCGGTGGCCAGGTGCACATGAGCATCCATCAAACCCGGTGTAATGAATTTACCCGTGCAATCTATTACCTTGGTTCCAGGCTTTAAATTTTTCACTGCGGTATTGGAAATCGATTTAATCAGCCCATTTTCTACCAAAATTGATGCTTTTCGGGGTTTTACACTAGCCTCTCCATCAATGATGATCGCATTTTTCAATAAAATGGTAGTTGTTTTTTGCGCAAAGGTGCCTGCCTGAAAAAGCATCAGGCTTATAACGGTCAATAATATTCTCATGTTTAAACTTGCTATTATAAATTCTCGTGAAGGATTTGTTCCAGCTCTTTTTCTGAGATGTTCTGCGCCATCACCTTACCTGTTTTGTCCAGCAGAAATACCGTTGGCAAACTGGTTACACTATATTTTTTGGCCACCGGGCAGGTATTAATTCCCGTTAGCCCCGATACCTGCAACCATGGTAAACCGTCTTTTTTTACTGCAGCCTGCCAAAGATCTTTTTTATCATCCATAGAAACAGAGATCATTTCAAAACCTTTGTCTTTATACTTCTCGTAAAGCGGTTTAATTTTTTGGTTCGCTGCACGACAAGGAGTACACCAGGAAGCCCAGAAATCGACTACCACGTATTTACCTTTTAAGGCAGACAGCGCAACAGGCTTGCCCGACTGGTCGGGTAAACTAAAGTCAGGCGCCTGCTGACCAACCAGAAATTCTCCTTTCTTCTTTTCATACAAGGAGATCAGTTTTTGATATACATCCGAATAAGCCAGTTTAGGAGAGAACATAGCTTTCATCTTCTCCAGCTCTTTAAAATTCATCACCTCAAACTGTGGCCGCATCATATGTAAAATCGCCAGGGAAGCAGGGTATTTGCGTATGTATTTATACTTGATTACGGATTGCTGTTGGTTGAGTTTGTTCATCTCCTCACCTTCTTTGATCCGATCTTCTTTAGGTAGCTTTTCATAGCGCTGGGCTATAACCTGCATTTGAGCCGACAGGCTGGCAGTTTCCGCTTCGTAAGCCTTTTCAATCTTCATCTCAGTCCCGCCCCTTATACTATCCTTGTCTCTCCAGTCGGGATACATCAGGATATCGTAACGCTCGTTCTCCAGGAATAATGACACGGACTTCCGTATTTTTTTTATTTGTATGGAGGCCGACAGCGGATGTTTTACAGTTCCTTTAAAACTGAATTCTCCGTTGGTAACTATAGCACTATCCAACAATTTCCTTCCGTTCTCAAAGCTGTACAGGTAGGCCATAGATGGCTGGTTTAAACCAGCCATCTTTCCTTTTATTTCGTAAATCCTTTGAGCAAAGCCTGTCATGCAAGTTAATCCGATTATGGTGGTTATGCAGGCAATTTTTATCGGGTATAAAATATTATTTCCCATCTATTTCTGCATTTTATAAGCGATATCAATAATTGGGTCAAAACCATCATTTCTTGTGGTATACTTACCGGTTTTCAACAGACCAGTTGCCGACAGATCGAAGGTGTAAAATACCCCTTCAGCACCTTTATTGGTGGCAATGCCTAAACGGTTTTCGACAGCCGGATTATTGGTAGAGGTAAACCATGGTGAACCACCCAACATACTGAGGGCCGATACAGCCTCATCTGTTGGAAAAGAATAAACCATGGTAGAACGTTTTTCGCCCATTTTATAGACATACAGCTCATTATTGAGTATATAGTATAATAGAGGCAATTTTCCGGACAGGGTATAAAATGTTGGTGCTCCGTTGCCTTTCAAATCCAGCTTATCGGCCGCCATAGCAGGATAAACATTTAGTGCATTATTGAGTTCCAGGCGGTAAAGTATATAATCTCCGGCAGTATTTTTGGCAACAATATAAGTCATATCGCTTGCGCCCAAACCTGTAAACTTAATTTCATCAGTAAAATTATTCACGTCAAAAGGTGCACTTGCAGGCTTGGCCTGGAAAGGTTTTAACGTATTGCCCCCGTAATCTTGATAAAGAAAACGCTTGCCCTGTTCGTCGTAAAAAACAGCAGGTACCGGATAACCTGAGGAAACTGGCAATACAAACCTGGAAGCCCGATAGTTTCCTAATAATGGTTGATTAAATCCTGAAGGATAATCAATCACAGTACCTCTGTTTGTCTGATAAACTGCTCCGTTGGCATCCCAAACATAAAATACGTTAAAATACATATCACTACCAAAATGGGTTAAGCTGCTACTCAATCCTCCTACAAAAGCATCTGCACCATCACTATGGACCTCAAAAGTATTATGGTCCAGAAAGAAGAGCTTAGGCTCCGAAGTTTTAATCACTATTGGCTGAGCGGCAGGTGCCCAATCATTATAACAGAACAATTTTTCAGGTTTAAAATCGAGCGGATATGCCGTTGAGGGCTTCAGGAAGCTTTTCAGTACTTCATTAGCCGAGCTCACAATAGATAAGTTTGTTTTATTGTCCTTCCAGGTTAGGAGCAACCAGCCTTCTGAGGTAAACCTTTTTACGGTTAAGGCAATCTTCTTATAGCCTTTTACCCCCGTTTTAGTATCTGTAGTTTCGGCTACCAAATAATATAAGCCAGTGGGCATATCAATTTTAAATTCCAGTTTTGCAGCATTACTTACTACTTTTCTGCCGGTAACAGACCCGGCTGCATCATAATAATACCATTGATAGGTTAAATTTCCTCCCCCCTCGCTTTGCGCTACGGTAGCGTCCAGTTTCAGTATATCGTCAACATTTACAAGGTAAGCATCTTGCAGGTTGCTCCCAATAGTAAGATCATTTACGCCATTCGGATTATAGTCGCCAAGTTCTTTTTTAAGACAGGCGCTTAGCATCAGTAATAATACCGCTGCCAGGCAATAGTTGATTTTTAATATCTTATTCATCTTAATTCTTTTTAAAAAGAAATTTCAATTCCATTTTCATCCTTTAATTTTTCAGGATGTGTCGCATTGTATTTGGTCAATGCTGTTCTCAGGTTGTTTCGGTTTGTATTCATCCTTGAAACGCTGGTTGTACTTGGCAGACTAAGCGGAGCAGGTAATACATCGATTACGAAGCGGTGTTTTACCTGACTGTAGACACCAAAATAATTGGCAATAAACGAATCCCAGTTGGCAGGTTTGGTCAGCACATCCCGGGCGGTTACCTTAAGGGCAATCATATTCATGATCCCCGAATTACTGGAAAACCTGGTCGTATCCCTATCCGGCCCTAGCTCAAAGTTTTCATTGGCCCTTAAAACATAGCCAAAAGAAACAGGTACCTTTGCCATGTTCAAGCTCCTGTAAATAACTACCCTTATACTGTTATTAAACTTTCCGGCAGGTATTATAAAATTCTTATCCAGCAAATCGAAATCTGTACCTTCCACTGCCGTACCGGCGGCAGTGTTCCTTTCAAAGACAAAAACCCTGTCCGCATTTTCTGCAACACCGCTAACTTGTATATTTAGTTTTAGCGTATCCTTTTGTTTTGCGCTTTTCTGCGGGGCATAATCAATCTGAATATTGCCAGCGGTTGATAGGGGAAATTTGCTATAAAGAGAGTCCTTTCTTAAACTAAGATATACCCTCGGTTTTTCTGAATATTGCTGCAAACTTTCTTTTGTACAGGCAGCAAATATGCTGCTTGCGATTAGTATGATCAGTAATCTTTTCATTTTCAATATATTTATTAATTAAAAATTGTCTCGTCCTCTGGCACAGGCAATACATAGACCTTACTATCTGCCACTATACTACTACCAGGTATAGTTGTAAACTTGTTTCGTTTATAATAGTAAAACAACTGGCCTTCACTAAAAAACTCCTTCTGATACTCTTTGGTCAGTCCCTGCTGTAAGACGGTCTTATTATTAACGCCAAGTAAGGGATCCAAGCCGCGGTGGCTCAATACTTCATTGAGCAGATCGGCAGATTCACTGATATCCGGAGCACATTCAGACGCGATATAGTACATTTCACTGATCCGAAGTAAAGGCACAACATTTTTGGGCCAGTTACAATTGCCTACAATAGATTCAAACTGCAGGTATTTTACATTTCTCAATTTCCCCGAAACACTTGTCCACAGATACTGCCTTCTGTAATCGGTACTTGAATTTTCAAACAAGGCATTTATAACCAGGTCGTCGTTATTCAATGGGGTCTGTTCATAAGTTGAAGAGAAATCGGAAAAATACGCGTCTGTATAAGGCTTCATATTGCTAATCTGCAAAGAAAATAACTGCTCATTTCTGAAAGTACGATCAGTACAGGCATTTCCCAAAGAAATATCTTCACTGGTTACAAAGGTAAATTTGCCAGATGCGATAACTTTCTTTGCATAGGTATAGGCTTCATTAGGTTGATTGTTGTATAAATAAGCCCTGGCTAAAGTCCCCTGAACAGCCAATAAATTCATTCTGAATTTTCTGTTCTCAACATTAAAATCATAATAGTCACTGGTAGCTCCACTAACAATAGGATCATTTTTCAGCAAAGCTTCTGCTTGCAGCAAGTCGTCAATAATCGCTTTCATAACTTCATTAGCCGGCATCAGCGGTTGAGCATCCTTGCTTAATACCTTGCGGTATGGAATAGCGGGAGAAGTTGAATTAATACTCATCATCGGCCCAAACATCCTTAAAAGATCGAAATGAAGGAAAGCCCGCAACCCCAAAGCTTCACCCTTAATCAGGTTATAGTTATCACCGACAAACAAATTTTTACGATCATCAATATAGCCCAGAATATTATTTGCATTGGCAATCCCAGCATAGGCCGATAACCAAATGGTACGAATTGTGGTTTTAACACGGATACCCGTAACGTCGGCCTCATAATTATAATGTACTGCGTCCCAATAGGGGCTGGCGGCTGTACCCGCCTTATAGCGTTGCGCAAGCAGGTCCAGAAAGGACATGGTTAAATTGTCGCCATACAGATCGCGTCTGGCCATCAAAGTATAAATTCCGGACAATGCGTCCAAAAACCCTTTTTCTTTTTCAAAAAGCTGCTCTTCCCTGATTTGGGATTTTGGTTTTACATCGAGGAATTTTTTACAGGAAAAATTACCGGAGATTAAAACAAGGAGCAATAATATATATTTTTTTGTCATGACTTTAATGGTTAAAATTAAAAACCGGTTTGAATAGAGAACGAGAAGCTTCGGGCAAAAGGATAATCTATACCGCGCTCCATCTGGATAGAACTGAAGCGGAAGAGATTATTCATATAAAATCCAAAGTTGAGCGATCTCAATCTCAATGCCTTCAATTTTGAGCGGTCAAAATTGTACAACAAACTGAAACTGCTCATTTCTAACGTATTGTCATCCTGCACAAACCTGGATGAAGCATTGGTTCTGGACCCCGTGGCAGAAATGGATTTAAAGTAAGCTATATCTCCTGCCTGTTTCCATCTTTCAGTCAGCACACGTTTATCGGCATTATCAACCAGATCCACGTTTTCTATTCGGTCTACCAGGGTTTTATTATATTGTTGGCCACCTAAACGGTAGGTAAAATTAGAGGTAAGCTGGAAATTTTTATAAGCCATATTAAAACCAAAACTGCCCCTGTATTTAGGCAGAGAAACCCCGGCAGAGACCATGTCTCTTGGGTCCCATAAAAAGGTTGCAGTTCCATCCTTTTTAAGAAAAAGCTCATTACCTGTTGCCGGATCTATCCCTAATGACGGTACCACCCATATGGCATCTATAGAGGTTCCTTCTTCATATCGGATAAAAGGTGAAGTAGTCGAGGTTGCACTAAACAATTTCTCGTTCTGAGCCTTTAACTCGTTACTTATCTTTTTGATGGTACTGGTATTGTTGCCGGCATTACCCATCAAAGTCAGACTAAAATCTTTAAAATTATTTGCTTTAATGGCCTGAAAACTGGCGCGGACTTCCCAACCACGACTACCCAAAGAGCCTAAGTTTCCTTTGTAGGTTTCGAAACCCGTAGATAAAGGCAGGTTAAAGTCAGCAATAAATTTGTCTGTATAGTCATAATAGTAATCTGCATTTACATTAAGGCGGTCTTTAAGCATTGTTAAGTCTATCCCCGCATTGTATTTCATTGTTCCCTGCCAGGTTAGCTCTTTATTACCAATACTAAGTAGGCTGGCACCGATACTGCTTCCATAAGCTTCATTTAAGAAATAATTATAAGTCCGATAGGCCATGTAAGGATCAAACTGCTGAGCACCGGTCAAACCAACAGAACCTCTTAATTTTAATTGCGAAAAGATGCCCTTTTCTACCAAAGGTTGGATAAAAGATTCATGATGAATATTCCATCCTGCTCCTGCCGACCAAAAAGGAGCGAATAATTTATCCGCACCAAGACTCGAAGAACCATCCAAACGGTACGAGAAATCAGCAAAATACCTGTTGTCATAAGAGTAGTTGATGTTACCCAGGAAGCCAAGCGTCTTCACTGTTGCTTCAGATCCCGAAGGGCGGTCGTTTACATATTTCCGTCCGTAAAAAATGTAATCTGTAAGTGCGCTCGGCAATCCCTTTACTTCTACCATTACATTCTCGTTACTGGATTGATAAGCCCGGGCACTAAATGTAGAATAAATCTGGTGTTTGTCGAATGTGCGGTTATAGTTCAGGTCGATATTGGCATCGTACGAGAAAAGTTTACCATAACCGGCAGTATAAGAACCCCTTTCAAGAATCGGTGTCCCCAGTTGTCTGAAAGTAGTGTGATCCGCAGGCAGGAAAACTTCATTATCATCATTTTGCGACGTCAATGACAATCGACCGCGTAAATTAAGATCACGCGTAAAATTATAAGTGACTGCAGTGTTATTGATAAGGTTCCTGCTTTTACCAAAATCTTTACCATTTAAGGTTGTATTGTATACGGGATTATAAATATCATTATAAGATGCTCCCTGCAGGGGAACCAGAACATGTTGCAGGTAAAGCTTGATATTACCGTTTTCATCGTACGGATTAAAGTAAGGGTTCATGGCTACATATTGAGAAAAAGTACCCCATGGCGAATTTGTAGCATTGGTATACTGCAAGCTCAGTCTGTTGCTAAGTAAAAATTTGTCTCCCCTGTAGTTCAGATAAATGCTTCCGTTAAACGATGTACGGTCAGATCCTTTCATTACCCCATTGTTTTTATTATAGGTAAAGTCCATTCCGTAAGTCATCTTGTCAGCACCTCCATCCATAGTTAAGCCATGTCTTTGCCCCAAAGTATTTCTTAATGGCAATGACGGCCAAAAGGTATTTTGTCCCCTTAGCATTTCCTTGTAGCGCTCGTTGTAAATAAATTTCAGGTCCTGGTCTGTATTGGTATTAGTTGATGAATAAATACCCGCCAGGGTTTCGGCCTCTAATTTCTCCCGGGCGTTAAGAAGGTTGTAGTCATGTAGATCAGGCAAGTTGGCCGTAAGGTCTACCTTGTAGTTAAACCTCAGTTCTCCACTCTGCGCTTTTATCCGTTCAATCACGATAACCCCACTCGCACCTCTCGAACCGTATATTGCAGTTGCCGAAGCATCTTTTAAAATAGTTACACTTTGAATCATGGTAATATCAAGGTCACTAATCCGGCTAATTGGCACTTCAAATCCATCCAGGATGAAGAGCGGTAAATTAGGATTCACAGCATAAGTGTTTTTGATCTCATCGACCCGTTTTCCATATGCATTGTAAAAGCCCTTTTCTGCCCTTAGATTGCTTGTGCTCAATGCAGAAACTTCCATATTTGTAGGCAAACTGGATGCTCCTCTAAGCCTTATATTTGCAATTTTATTTGGATCTGCACCATTTAAGATATCCTGAGGTATTTGTACAGCCGGATCAAGTACCGACAACACCCCTAAAATATTCTGATTACCTACTTTACGTATATCGTTGGCCGTAATGGTATTTGCCGATCCTGTATAAGTCTTGCTCGAACGCTCAAAAATACCCGTAACCACTACATCCTTCAAAGCCAGTGTGCTTACCTTCATCTTGATCACCAACTGCTCATCCTTTTCTTTAACGGTATATTCATAAGGATCATATCCTATAAACGATACCACCAACACATCCCCGGCTTTAACATTAAGGTGAAATACACCTTTTGTATCGGTCCGGGTTACTGTTTTTGTGCCTTTGATCAGCACACTGGCACTGGGTAAAGGCTCACCATTTTCATCCAATACCCGGCCATGAATATCCCTGTCAATCAAATAATTATAAAGTTTATCCAACACTCCTTTTTCTTTGGGTTTGATTGAAATCGCCTTATCCTCAATAGAAAAGGCCAGCCCCTGTTCATCCAGAATTTTATTTAATGCTTCCCTTAATGGAACATTTTTAAAATTTACAGTAACAGGTATAGTTTTATTCAGCTGCTCGGTTTCGTACAGCACGGTAAAACCGGTTTGCTTTCTGATCTCAAAAAAGATACTTTTTAAACTTGCATTATCTTTTTTTAGTGTAATGTATTGTGCATTGGTATTTGCACTCAATTGCAATAGAAAAGCAGTCATTATGATCACGGTCAGGTTAATACGCATAATCCACTTTCTTTTATCTGCGTTGTTCATCCGGCACCGGGCCAGACTGATCAGACCGCATAGTTGGTTAGGTTTAACTAAAGGCACACCGTACCTTAATAGTTGATTAAAATTCATAAATTTGGTTGTTTTGGTTAGTTGCGACCGCCTCGAAACCTCGAAAATTAACAGGCAGCCGTAATTGTAAAACTTATGGTTAGTTCTTTCTGAAAGGATTAGCAAATCAAAACATCTATCCGGAGGTGGTTCCAAGCACCTTCGGATCTTTTATTTTCGTGCAACAGCTTTTGACCAGTAAAATCAAAAAACCTTCACACCTATTTTTCAATGCTATAGAAAAGTAAAGTTACTTCATAGCAGTGATCCTCCCTTCTTCAATTTTAAAATGCACGCCTCCAGTCAGTTCCAATTGTCTTAATACCTTTGAAACATGATCAAAACGAGAAACGCTTCCGCCAAATCGTTTATGTTTATCAATATCCTGATATACAACTTCCACATCGTACCATCGTGCAACCTTCTTCATGATGCTTTCCAGAGGTTCATCGTTAAAAACAAATACGCCATTTTTCCAGGCCATTGCTTCATCCAAATCCGCATTGATTACCTCAATTTCTCCCTTTCCCGCTATAGATTGTTGTCCTGGCCTTAAAACCTTCGTCACATTCCCGGCCTTTACCCTCACTGCACCTTCCAGCAAAGTCGTTTTCGCCCTGACATCGTCGGCATAACTATTTACATTAAAATGAGTTCCCAACACTTCTACCTCCTGTTTATCCGTTGATACTATAAATGGCATACGAGCGCCAACCGTCCCCGGTGCCTTGGTTTTGATGTTAATTTTGGCTACTTCAAAGTAAGCCTCACCGCTCAATTCAATCCTTCTTTCCTTCACAGAAACAAAGCTGGTGGGGAACCTCAATTCGGATGCCGCATTTAGCCATACTTTGGTACCATCCGGCAATATGATTTGGTAAGTGCCTCCTTTGGGTGTTGAAATGGTATTGTAATTCAATGTACCATTATCGCCATTATCCCCCGCTACTTCATACACCAATTGCCCATGTCCGGTTTTACGCACCACAATTCCTGCTTCCTTTACCAATTCACCATCTGCAGCTTCATTCAATGTAATGGTTTTTCCATTCGCCAGCGTTAAAACGGCCCGGCTTCCACCCGGAGGGATATCGTGATTGATCAGATCCGTTGCAAAATCCTTGAATTTCACACCTGGATAATTTTTATGAAACATGGCAGCAATACCTGTGATCATCAAAGCCAAGCAAGCTGCCGTCAGATAAATGAAAGATTTACGTTTATAAAAAGGCAGCAATTTTCCTTGTACATCTTCCTTTGCAGGAAGCTGCGATGATATTTTTTGATAAAGATTTGTAAGATGCCTTTTCTGCAGCGCATTCAGCGGCTGATCATCCCCGTTATTTAAAGCATCCTGGATAGATTTGCGTAATTCCTTTTCGGTCGATGTGCCAAAATGCTTCAACAGCAACTCAATTTCTTCAGGTGTGCAATGGTTATTCAGGTATCGCTTAAACAGTTCGGAAGAGGTTATATTTTTTTTCAAGATGTTCCTTTTTCACCCTAATACGTTTGTCGGCAAAAAACACACTACCCGAAAATGAAAAAAATAAATAATGTTAAAAAAAACGGACTAAAGCTGCGGCAAACAACACAGGTAACAAATCTTGTGATCTATTAAGGTAAGCCTTGATACTGAGATTAGCTTTTACGAGATGATTACTTACTGTTGACACCGATACGCCCATAATTCCAGCAGCCTCTTCATAGCTCTTTCCTTCTATCTTACAGAGTATAAAAGCAGTTTTACGCTGAGGCGGAAGTGTTTCTATCGCTTTATTGATCATTTCCCGGCTTTCCTTGTTCAGCAAATCTTCTTCTGTATGGGTGTAAAGTTCGGTTGTAACGAGCCTGAATTTTTCCTGCAATTTTCTATCCCGGGCTACTTTTCTAAAATGATCGTATACAAGATTCTCTGCAATGGTATACAAATACGATTTAAAAGACTGCGAGGCATTAATGTATTCCCGCTTTTCCCAAACTTTTAAAAAAAGATCCTGAATGATCTCATCAGCCACATCCTGATCCTTTAGCAGCCTTAACAATCGCCCATAAATCATTTCACTATAATGCGCATATAACCTCCCAAAAGCGAGCTCTTCTCCCGCTTTCAGTTGATTCAATGTATCTTGTTCATTCCAGCCTTCCTGCTGCTCAATACGCATTTAACAATTCATTTAAACCCAATAATCAATTACCCTATGGGCATATTCATCTTACCAATATTATATATAATTTCCGAATTAAATGCAATCCCTCACAAGTTTATGGTGTACCGCCTTCTTTTGCAACAGGTTATTTGTCTTCATGTCTTCCATCCTAACAAAACAATCCAAGTCAATTTTTGTTAAACTCTGGAAAAAGATCCAATGAAAGCTTCCATATTCCTTATTGGCTTGGCTGTATGCCTGGCCGCCTGCACCAGCGAAAATAAAAACAAACAAACCGGCGATAGCACTGAGGTAATTGCTGTCGACACAACTTTTACAGCCACAAATCCTAAAAAAAGTAGTAGCGATTGTTATGTATACATCAAAAACAGGGACACCGCATCGCTTAAAATAAAGATGGAAGGAGAAGAACTAACCGGCGAATTGAATTACAAGCTATTTGAAAAAGATGGCAATACCGGAAAAATTGCCGGAGAAATGAGAGGAGATACCATTATTGCAGAATATACTTTTGACTCAGAAGGCCTGCGCTCGGTTAGAGAAGTAGTTTTCGTAAAAAAAGCTGATGGCAACATTTACGAAGGCAGTGGTGAAATGATGGACAAAGGAGGCAAAATGGTTTTTAAAAATCCTTCGACCCTCAAATTTGGACCAACCATGGTATTCATACCAACAAGCTGTAAGTAAAAATTCAAGGGCCTATTTTTAGATAAGCAGGCAAGGTCAGCGATCCCAGTTGGCCGTTCATATCAGTTCCTTCCATTACAATTGTATAAGAAGCAGCTTGATCTGCAGCATAAAAAGAAACCGTTACTTCTCCTTTTTCATTGGTTACCAAATTGGGTACCCAGTGTATGGTAGAGCGGATATCCAAAATAGATTTATCGGCGGCATTACTCCTGTATCGTGGACTATAAAATTGTTTAGGCAACGTGAATACAAGCGGTTTAAGTAAATAGGCTCCAGAACTTTGTTTTATAAATGGGCCTTTTCCACCACGCGTAGTAATTTCTATATAAGCATAATCTACCCCAGATACACCACCAATGCCCGTGGCCACGCCATTTTTACTAAACATGGTCTCCGCCGTGCTCAAAAACTGACTGTTATACCCGGCATTGTACCTGGGACTGTGCATCACCTCTATTCCTGTAATATCCTCTGCCTTAAAATGATCCAGACATTCTATCAGATATAAATAACGCTCACGCATGCCCTCATTTGCCGCATCCGTCGGATCCAGGGGCTGGTAGTAGTGGTAGGTTTGATCCAGATCAACGCCATCCATTACAATTTTTACCACTTTTCCGTTAATTATCATACCATACTTTCTTACCGGAGAAGGAGGGAATAAATAGCTTCCTGTTTTAAGATTTGTAACATATTGAAATAGCAAATCATATAGACTCTTTTTTCCTTCCTTTTGCAAATCTTTCTCTGTCATCACCTGATCAGCCTCTCCCGGACCATTTAAATTATATGATTTCTTAACTATTTTCTTTGCGCTGATATTTACCTCCTGCAGTAATCGTCCGCTAATTTTATCGCTTTTCGCCGAAAGTTCAGTTGCAGTTTTAACTTTAGCCAACAGTACGCTATCCTGATCCTCTTCTTTTTCAGCTATCGGTAACGCCCCAAAAACAGGTGGCTGCCATTCATCCACCTCTAAATTTACAAGAAACCCCTTACCTTTTTTATTATAAGCCTGAAGTTTATAAGATGCCGAATCAGAAAGCGGAAGATTTTTGAATATAAACCGGCCATCCGATGCTGCTACAGTATCGCGGATAACAAAGGGCTTTTGCCCAATCAGGTTTACCCGTGCAGCAGCAATTCCGCTAAATACAGAAGATACCTTCCCCGTAATAACAAATTCGGTTTCTGCCGGGTATTTTGCCGGCTTCGGATCAAACACATCCTTCCAGTCATAGCCGGTCCAACCTTGTGTAAGTAATAAATTGTCTAATGCGCGGCTAGAATTCAAACCGGTATCTGCATAAAAACCTGGGCCTTCTATTTCTCCTTTAAGATCAGCAGTCAGAAAAACCCTCGTCATCATATTTGCCTTTCCCGTAAAATCACCAAGTACCTGCCCATCATCTGTAACTGCCAAAGAAAAACTTCCTTGTACAGGCTCATTATCTTTATTGGTCACTTTTAAATTCAAAGCAATGCTATCTCTGAAATAATGCTTAGCACCTGTCGTTTGCACAGTAACATTCAACTGATCCTTGTGGTCAATATAAATCATCCGTTCATTTAATGCTGTACCATCTCTGCTCAACAAAGTAAAACGCGTGATACCAGTTGGAAAGATTTTCTTGCTAATAGTTTCTTTTGCCGTTCCGGCCGTTAAATTCACAGGAACCGCATAACAAACAACCCCTCTGGCTTGCCCCACAAGAAAGTATCCCTCTGTGCTCTTCGCTTTCCCACCTGCAACTATGGTAACAGATACATCCGTATGCTCGGGTTCATTACTTATTTTCAACGCTGTTCCGTCTTCATAGACTACCGGTAATGGATAATTTTTAACCTGTCCGCCAGGCAAAACAACCGCAGCGTGGTATACCACTCCTTTTTCCGGGTTCAGCTCAAAGTCGCCAATCCCCTTATAAATTGATTTAAATGAGCAGATCTCTCTTTTTTTATCATCGAACACTTTTCCCTCTATGCCCACTCCCTTTCCGTTTTTCCCTAATGCTTTAAAACCTACCCTGCCATTAATCCCTGCCAGTAGTCTACCACTTTCCGGCATAAATTGAAGATCCAGGTCTGTTGAATCAGACCCAACAGGTATTTTAGCTGCAGATTTCTGCCGACCGGAATACGCCGATGTACCGTTCTTTTTTATCGCATTTTTTTCTTTAACAGCAATGTCTCCCGCCACCAGGTTACTAATAAATATATTTGCCGTATAAGCCGACTGCTCAGCGAAATTGCGCATCCAATTGGTATAAGCCCGAAATGCATAGACACCTGAAGACAAGTCCATATCTGCTAAACTGATATTTGCCCACCCCAATCCATACCTCAACGGAATTTTTATACGTTTTGTAACCTGGTTTCTATCGTTAACCAGTTCCACATAACATATTCCACTTTTTTCGGAAGCTTCTAAATATGGTCCTTGCAACGCATAAACCTTAAACCAAATGGTATCTTGTGTGGTGTAGTTACATTTATCCAGATGAAGATATAGTTTTTCAACAGGCATTTTTTTCCTGAGGGTATCCATAAATGTCACAATAGCTTTTGCCTGGCTCAGAAAAACCGGTTTTGTTTGCGCAGAGCCCCGCATGCCCCAGCACCAAAGCACGCCGATAAGCAACAGTTTAAAAAACTGAGCCCTTTTTCTTTCTTGTTTCATTTATAAAGTTCTTTTTCCCCGGAAGCTCTTCTGCAATATCCAGTAACAGTGCAAATAGCCGTTTAGAAAGTCCCTTTTCGGCTCCTGAATAGGCAATATCGTATTTAAAAACACGTGCCCGTTCTCCCATAACAGAGGCGGTTACAGTTAAATTATATTTACCACTCAATTCAATTCCAGCTGAGTTGATCAAGCCATTTAACACATAGGCGACAGAACGGTTGTCAATCAACGAATCTTTTGTTGAAATTATAAATTGTTTACGGTTTACGATTACGTCGTACCCCCGCTTTGAAAAAGCCTGTTGCAGGAAGTAAATATTCTGGTTTAGTGGTACGGCATTTTCAATCCATATTTTATTGACTCCCTTAAAAACGACGGTGTCTTTGACCTGATTTTTAACTGGATTTTTTACTTGTCCAACAACAATAAATGGGAAAGTACATAACCAGAACATCAATTTGTTCATATTCATCATAGCCTTAATTTTACGGTTTTTTCATCTGCCCCATCCACAGCAGCGACTTGTTTTTTCGCCTTTCTTAAGTCACCTCCATCTACAATGATCCCCTCATTGCCTGCTCCCTCTAAACTCAGCAAAACCTTACAGGATGTTAAAACACGGGTTGCCGTAAACAACAAATCTTTTGAATTTGATATCCTCAGCAACGATGGTGCAGTCATACTTCCCTGCACACTTAACCCATTAATGGCTCCATCTTCAACACCATCAAATACGATTGCCGGACGGGCATCATCGGCTTCAAACTCAAAACGCACATTCTGTAAACTCAAGCCTTTTACATTTCTCGCGTATAATCCATAGGCCGGCGGGCCACCCGGTGCAACGTCCCAAACCCCAAAATATTCGGCTGCAATTTTTGGAATGTTTCTTTTTTCGGCTTGTGCAGCCGTCCCCCCACCCGCATAGGTCACATGAACATCAGTAAAGCTGATGTTTTCCAGGTAGTAATCGCCCATACCATTTAAAGTAATACACGAATTCTTTTCGCCTTCCCAGGTATGCAGGTCAAAATGAATATCAGGATGGGGAACCGGTAATGCCAGTACCGAGGCTCTAATGCCATTAAACGAAATATTCCGCACAAAAGGCCGATCGGCAGATGGGGTATTGCCCGAATTGTTGCTGGCAAGGCCACTAAATCCGATGCCAATTGGCCCGGTTACATTTTTCATGATGATATTAGAAAAACTAAAGTTCTCTATACTTGCCTTGCCTGCACTAATCTTTATCGGACAACCATACGTGTCATAAATTAAACAATTGGAAACTACTATATTTTGAGATTCGCCACCCCCAAAACGAAAGATAGACCAGCGTGTGCTAAAAGAACAATTGGTAATGGTTACAAATTTATTACTGCCAAACAGCGCACAGGCATCATCCTGACATTGTACATCGCAATTCGTGATGTGAACATATTGACAGCTGCTGAAATGAAAGCCATCATTATTTTTATTTACGCGATTATAAATTCTTACACCGTCTATAAACACCTGTTTGCATTGCAATAACCTTATGCAATGGTATGCGCTGGCCTGTAAAAAAACATCGTGCAGACGAAGTTCTGTACATTGATAAAAGATAAACAGATGTGGGCGGTCAAAATTACCCCCAACACCATTTTGTCCCGGCCCGGTGTTGTCTCCTTTTCCTGTATAAAAAGCCAGTCCGTTCCCATCTATGGTTCCTTTTCCCTCAATGCTCAGCCGCTCCGCATTTACGGCATAAAGAAACACAATGTTTCCATTCCCCGGGGGTACGCCCTTACCTGCCGTATAATCTTCTCTTTTCGGACTACCTAAAAGTTTCCCTCCTGCTGATAAATGAAAAGTGACATTGGATTTAAGCTGCAAAGTTCCCGACAAAAAAACACCGGTCGGGATAAGTACCATTCCTCCCTGCGCTGTACTGCAGGCATCTATTGCGGCTTGTATGGCTGCGGTATCCAGGGTCTTTCCGTCACCTTTCGCACCATAATCCCATACATCATATACACTTGTTTTGCTTCCTGTTTCAGGTAGCCTGGCACTAATCATAGCAGCCCCGGCCACAGTCAAAGCCGGAACAGAAACTTTGCCTAGCCAGGCGCGGCGGGAAATCTGTCCCGACGATTCGTGATTGATCATTGTTTGCTGAATTTGAGAATTAATATTGCCTTGGGCGCTTCAATAATTTCACCGGTGTCTTTATCTTCATATTTGATATCGCTAAAATTCACTTCCCAGATCATGTCATTGGCCGATATATCCACAATCTTCCAAACATGTGCCTCAAAAATGGAAGCATCAAATAACTCAATATAGATCAAACTCTTCTCTTCAGCCAGGTTATATCCCGTCGTCAGTACCTCCCTGTCCCGGGTAACCAGGCTGGCTTTCAAACTCTTCATAAAACTGATTTCGTTGATGATGCTGCCTCCCTCCAACATTTCCTCATACTCTTTTTGCCCTGTCTGGTCATAATAAGTGATTTTGTTGGACTGAACGGTCCATTTCCCCATTAAATGATCATTCACTTTTACTACCTGCGAGGCATCCTTTTTGCATCCAACAACAGCTAAGGCCATAAATGCGATCAACAACAGTTTATTCATTGTTTATTTTTTGATAAATAGTTCAGACAATTAACAGTTAAAACCCTACAGGACTGAAGCAATCCCGTAAGGTTTTTAGGTGTATAATTGGAGCGCTGAGAGAATTGATTTAGTAAAACTTATAGTTTATCTTTCTTGTAAACCTCAATTTCCGAGACATTGATATTTGTGGCTTCGTCCCGAACCCCGATATTGATTTTGATATATCTTCCCTTCAGGTTCACAAGTGCAGTATTATCCGTATTCGCAGAGATGTATATATCTTCATCATCAGGTTGTCCGAATTTGATATAAGCCCTTTTCCACTTCGTATCTGTTGCTATCGTTGCAGCATCTGTATACAGCACTTCATAATAAGTGATTTTAGCCGGATCTTTGGTGAAGTAAACCTGAGTAGTGTTGAAGTCCTTAACGGCCCCAAGATCAACATAAAACCATACATTCAAATCTGCACGGTCTCCACTACTTGGCTGCCACTTATTGGTATTGGAACGATCTCCATCTGTAAGCGGCGTGCCACTCGAACTACTTGTAGTCACTTTTTTGCTCAAAGCAAAATTCTCATCTTTTGATGGCGGCTTAGGCGGTACATACAAAATAATATTGGTCACCTCCGTAAAAGGGGTATAAAAAACATCCATCGCTGTAGGCACAGGTTTATAACCTGTACGATAAGTAAAGGTAGTACCGGTTTTATATCCGGGCAGCACCAATGAATCCAACATGGCCGGTTTATCATTAGGCATGTTAGGATTTGCAACAGGTACCTGTTTGACGGTTTTCTCGGTTCCGTCTATACTGGTATACTTCACTTCCACAATTGTGGCCTGTTCGCTTACCCCAAACCATTTTAGCACCACTCTTTTGTTTGAGGGGTAATAGATAGCACTGTCCAGCGGCCGGTTAAATATAGATTCGGCATAACTATCACCATAAACAGTACCCGTTATTTCAGCCTTCGAAGAATTATGTCCCAAATCATCATAGGTATAAACCTCAAATGCGTACACTCCCGGTGCCATATTGCTGATCAGGTGTTTAATTGTATCTGTAGCTGCTGTTTTTTTAACAGGGATGATGACCGAATCCTTTCTTTGATTCCAAAAAACCTTGCATTTAGTGATTTTAGGATCCGATACCAGGAGCCATTGCAGCTGCAAACGGTTCCTGCCCGAAAATACCCGGAGTGAATCTACTCTTCCCGTATAAACGATCTCACCATCTTTCACAAAGTCCTTGTAATTTGCATCCATCTTATCACAGGATGCCAGAAGGCCGCCTGTCAATACCAGCAACAATAAGGAGATACCGTTGCCCCATTTTTTATATCGCATTGCTAATTTCATATTCTTGTTTATTTAACCTGTCCGTAAAAAGACAATTCGAAAAGGTGGAAAAATCCGGTTGCTCCACCCACAGCACCCCAGCAATCAATGGCTTTCCAGGCTACATACCTTACAGCCGGGATATCTTCCGGGAATTCGTACTCCTGTCCGTTTGCACCAAGTTCATTATCCTCGTTGGAATTCTGATTTAATGGCAAACCAGAAGGTTTGATCATGATCTGTTCATCCAGTTTTACCCAACTGTTGACATCTGAAGGCGTGTTGGTGCCCCATAGTTCCCATTTATGCGGGTTACCATGATTAAATGCCCAGGAACTTCCAGAACGTTGCCATAATTTATAACGGCTCAGTCTGGCCGTTACACCCAAATCAATAGGTAACCAGGCCGGTTGATCCACATTTTGTTTGGTATGGAACATACTGCTGGTATTGCCGTCGAAAAGGTTTTTCCAAACATAAGTGCTGTTGTAATCCACAAATTCCTTTACACCGGCTCCTGATACAGGAAGTGGGGCAATTTGCGGAATAGGGAACTTCTTCCTCAGATCAACAAACTTCTTCTTATCCAGTTCTATTTCATAGATAGGTACCAGTTCAAATTTAAGGGTATCTGATAAGTTACCCCATCTGTCCCGTACATACAGACCAAATTTCTGCAGTACTGGCTGTAAGCCCCGCACATTAAATTTTCCTCCTTCAAGCGCAGTATAATTGGCATCAATCTGACGCCACTCTTTCTGGTCCTCATTCCACAATAGGGCACCAATCACCATATTTGCTTTGTCTACATTGATAAACTTGGTGCTAAAACCTCCAAATGATTCTTTCACGGTAAGAGATTCTCTCACTTTGGCCAAAGATGATATCAATGGCTGGATACTTACCTCAACAGGAGCAGATGCCTTTTCACTTCTGCTTACGGCATAAAGTCTGACCTGATGAACTTCCGTATCAGCATACCCTTCCACAATCAGCGATTTTTGATAAAATGAGGCTTTAGCTTCCCTTTTTACTCCCTTCACCTCATACTCGGCCCTCACATAAAGTAAGTTCAGGTCGTCTGGCAAAGTATAAGTTATTTTGGCACCTCCAGGCATATTTTCTACAATTGGAGCTTTAATAACCCCCGGAGCTTTGCCATCGTCGGTTAGTGGAGCAAGTACATCCTGCTTACATCCTGCCATTATTGCTGCCAGGAAACAACCACCTATTAACAGTTTAAAAATCTTCATTCTTTTCATTTTTTTGTTAGAAAATTAATTACCATCCTGGATTTTGCACCAGGTTTTTATTGATCCGTAACTCTCCGATTTCAATTGGCCAGAAATAATCTTTTAAACCAAAACGCTGATCAAAAAGCAATACCTGTTTATAATAAGAAACCGCATCCTTTTGGGTGATATCCCAACCTTTGATGTAGTCATTTAAAACCAGATGCGCTGTTTTCCATCTTTTTAAATCCCAGTAGCGCTGCCCTTCAAACATCAACTCGATGGATCTTTCCTGCTGAATAATTGAACGGAAACCGGCTTTAGTAGTATACTTTGAAGGATCTTTAGAGAAGTTGACCCATGAATCCTGTACCGAATTCAATCCTGCACGCGCCCGGACAAGGTTAATCCATTTGTAAGCCTCATCACTGGGGCCATTTAGCTCGTTTAGTGCCTCCGAATAAAGGAGATATAAATCGGCCATCCTCATTTCCGGCCATGGATACTGCACGGTATTACTGGTAATATTTCCATCTGCAGCCACAGTAGTTTCAATGTTAACCAGCTTTTTAGGATAATATCCGGTAATGGAATAGTTACTCGCGCCCTGTCTGGCGGCCGTTTCTCCGGCCCTTCCTTTAACATATAGCAGTCCGCCAACAATATTGGAATCATAATTATTTACCCAGTTGCCGTACCAAATACCCCTGTCAAATCCCAGATCAGCATAAAACCTTGGCTCTCTGTTGAAATGCAACATCACCGTTTGTTCGCCCATGGCTACATGTGTTCTATCGGCCGAGTCGACCGAAGTTTTTAAGGCATAACGGTTGCCATAATCCCATTTTTTGTCTTCATTGATAGGAACGCCATGATTGGAATAGAACAACTCAGCCATTTTAAGCGTAGGTGCAATAATACTTTTGGCATTGGAAGTGCTCGTGAAGGTGTTGATATTGGCCATAGAATAGCGCTGTATGTCGCCCGCACGGCTATTGGTATTTGCCCATATTACTTCCGAGCTGTTTACTTTTTCTGTCAGTGCAGTACGTATGTCAACCTGTATCCGGGTGGTGTCATTTAACTTATATCCCGTATTTTCTTTATGGACCGACAAGGCATATCCGTAAAGCTGACAAAATTCAATAGCATCCTTGCAGGCCGCAACGGCCAATTCCCATTTGTGCGGATCGTAAGTCTGGTTAAACAGCTGCCGGCCTTTGTTGTCTACCAAACCTGCATAATCTGTATTCCCATTAAATAAAGGACTTGCGGCTGTTACCAAAACCTTAGCCCTAAATGCTTTAGCAATACACCTCGTAATTCTTCCCAGTTCAGCACTTTCATTCCCCATAATCCGGTTTGGCAGGAGTTCATTCGCAATCGACTCATCCAGCAGTTCAACAACATAGTTAAAACAATCATCCACCGGATCGCGGTAAACCTTCACCTCAGCAGGCCCGCTTGAAATAGGCAGGTTTTCCTTAATCAAGGGCACCGGGCCATACATGCGCAACAGGTAAAACGTATAATAAGCTTTCAGGAATTTCACCTCTGCAATCCAGCGATCTCTTTCATATTGATCCAGTTCCTTAACCTTATCTATATTTGCCAAAAAGTTATTGCAATCCCTTAATCCTTGAAAAAGTGGTTTTCCCTGAAAGCCTCCGCTCCAGAAATTCCCCAGTGGACTAGCCGAATTTTGCAGCCCTTTTGCTACGTTGGCAAAGTCCGGATCCACATCTTTAATGGGATCCATGTACCAGACCTCATCGCCCGAATTAAATGCAGGATTGTCGTTAAACGAACCGTCCAGGGGCATGTATGAATAACAGGTAAACAAATATTTTTCTGCAGAGCTTCGCAACGTAAATGCATTTTCTATGGTTGCAATACTGTCGGGCACCACATCCAGGTATTTTTTACAAGAGCACGCCAGGCTTAAAAAAGCAATCAGATAGGCGGTTTTTATATATTTCATCTTCTTTTAATTAAAATCCAACTTCAAGACCAATATTATAGACACGCTGATTCGGATATTTTAAACCATCTCCGCCCATCTCTATGTCCCATAGTTTAAAGCCTGTAAACGTATACAGATTGGTTCCACTGGCATAGATGCGCAGTTTATCCATTCCTACTTTTTTAATAAGCCTGCTCGAAAAATTATACCCCACCTCTACCTGCTTAATGCGTAAAAAGGCCCCGTTACGCATAAACCAGGTACTTTGCTGCACGTTGTTCATATTTCTAACCGAACTCAACCTAGGCCACATGGCATACAAATTCCGGTTATCTTCCGACCAATGGTCATCGGCATAAGCCTTTAACAACTGATTGTTCAGCAAGGCTCCCGCAGGTGCAGGATCATCTTTCTCATACCGGTAAGAAATGAAAGGCGCAGTTGAAGAAGGATCTATCCAGAAAGATGACCGTGCAGATCCCTGAGCAAAGGCATTAATATCTATGCGGTTTTTAAAACTGATGCGAAATCCAAATCCATAAACAATCTCCGGAGATGTTGGATAGCCAATTGGGACCATATCGTCAGAATTGATCTGCCCATCTCTGTTTACATCACGGAATTTAATGTCACCGGCCATGGTAGGTGTCGAACCAAACTTCTGTATTGGCGAGCTTCGTACCTCTTCTTCATCTACAAACAAACGCTCTGCAATATATCCCCATCCCTGTTTAATGGGCTGCCCAACACGGTACGACCAGGGGTTGGCATACTCCGGTTCTTCGTAGGCATCAAATTTATTTTTAGAATAGGTAAAGTTACCAATCAAGGATACAAAAAGGTTTTTGCTAACGTCATCGGAATAATTCAGGCTGATGTCGACTGATTTTGACCGGGCTTTTCCAACATTTGCCTTCGGCGTACTCCCTTGCAAACCCATGGTTCTTGGAATAGAGGCCCTGTCCATCAAAATATTATACCTTCTTTCTGTAAAGTACTCGGCAATAATATCCCATTTATTAAACAAGCCCAGTTCCATTCCAAAAGTTGAATTCCTTGCCGTTTCCCAGGTAATTGCGGTATTGTCATAACGACCTACCGATATACCTGGCCTGGTATAGGCGCCGTCAGTTCCAAAACTGGCACCATATAACGGACTGTTCATGTTTACGTTAGACAGGTAAAAAAACCGATCATCAGCACTACCAATTGCATCATTACCTACCAAACCATAATTTCCTCTTAGCTTAAGTTTTGTAACCACCGATTGCAAGGGCTTAAAGAATTTTTCGTTAGAGACATACCAGGCACCTCCGGCAGATGGGAAGAATCCAAAACGTTGATCTTTGTAAAAACGCTCGGAACCATTGTAAGCAAAGTTAAATTCACCAAAATACCTGTTATCATAGGCATAGGTACCACGTCCGCCCAAAGTAAGGTTGCGTGAAGGCAACGATTTTTGTAAGGTGGTTTCGTTACCGTTTGCGTCATTTTGCATGGTAAAAATCACCATACCGGTTACGTTATGTTTATTGAATGTACGGTTGTAATTACCTGCCATCTCACCATGAAAAGTAGATGAAACACTTTTTTTACCTGGTACATAACTGATGTAATCTGATCCCTGATCAGCATTCAGGTCATTTAAAAGAAAAGTATTACTTAACTTATCATAGCTGGTTGCACTATACAAAAACGGGATGTAAGCACGTGAAATTGCAAAATCGGCTCTGCGGTTCGTATTTACCATAGCCCTCATTGAAAGTCCCTGTGTAAGGATATTAGAGAAATCCTGATTCAGTTCAAACTGTGCACCCATTAATGAATTTGATGATTGTTTGTACCCTTTTACCATCTCTGCATAAGGATTCAGATAGTTACCAGTTTCGGCATTTCCAAAAAGAATATGATTGGCAAACTGGTGTCTTGCATCCGGTTCATAATAAGGACGAAACATTACCGGGTTGGTTCTCATCACATTTAGATACATATCGGCTCCCGATGTCAGTGGCCCCGTATACTCTCCAAATGATCCGAAAATACGGATGAGTGCGGTAGTTGACTTGGTGACCTTAATATTTACGTTGGAACGCAAAGAATAATTTTTCAAATCAATATTGGTGTTGAAGTTATTCCGCTGGTCTACCTTCAGGTTACCATGATCCTGGGTAACTGAACTGGCCACGTAATAGGTAGCAATCTGCCCGCCACCACTCAAATTAAGGTTAACCCTCTGGTTTAACGCGCGCTTGCTAAAAAGGTCGCCTTGCCAGTCTACCGAAGGAAACATAGCCGGGTTTATTCCCGATATGGTATTGTCAATTTTGCTTTGTGCATAAGGCAGCACACCCAAAGGGTTTCTGGTCAGTACCGACTCATTGTGCAGTTTCATATAGGTAACCGGATCGGCCAGCTGAACCATTTTTGTAGGTTCGGATATAGAATTCTCAACGCGCAAACTGATTTTTGCTTTACCTTCTTTTCCTTCTTTTGTGGTTACCAGGATAACTCCATTAGCGCCACGGGCCCCATAAAGGGCGTTCGCTGTAGCATCTTTCATAATAGAGAAAGTAGCAATATCGTCTACGTTTAAACGGGCAAGCTCAGCGGTGGTATATTCCATCCCGTCAATCAGGATCAAAGGATCTTTTTTATAGCCAAAAGTGGTAGCTCCCCGGATAAAAAACTCTGCATTATCTGCCCCCGGTTCACCGCTTCTCTGATAGGCAATTACGCCCGCAAGCCTACCGGCCAGGGCCGTGGTCAGGTTGCTCGAGGGTACCCTCAGCTCTCCAGGCTTAATGGTGGTAATTGATCCGATTACCGATTCTTTCTTTTGTTTACCAAAAGCAACGATAACGGTTTCATCCAGCACATTATTAGATGATTTTAAGATTACATTAATTACCGTCTTCCCCTT
This sequence comes from Pedobacter schmidteae, assembly GCF_900564155.1. NCBI lineage: Bacteria > Pseudomonadati > Bacteroidota > Sphingobacteriia > Sphingobacteriales > Sphingobacteriaceae > Pedobacter > Pedobacter schmidteae. Next base: position 192,293 of record NZ_LS999839.1, read on the forward strand.
TACCGGAATTTCCTGCGTAAGGTAACCTACCATACTAAACACCACCACTGCGTTTTCATCCTGCACATCCAATATAAACCGGCCGTTAATATCGGTGGTTGTACCTATCGAGGTTTTCCCCTTAACAGCTATAGAAACACCTGGCAACGGACCAACGGTATCACTTACGATACCCCTTATCTCTTTTGCCAATGCTTTAAGCGGGCTTCTTTTTTCAACCGCGGGCACAATAACTGCGCTGGCTCCCGGATCCTTCCTGATGATCAACGTTTTATCATCTATCGTCCATCGAATCAGTTTTTTGGAGAAAAAATGGTCCAGGACCTCCTGCAGGCTTGCCTGTCGGAAATCAACATCAGCAAGGCCGGCAGTTTTAATCAGCTCGCCATCACAAATTACCTGATATCCGGTTTGACGCGTAATTTCTTTAAATACCGTTTTTATGGATGTGCTTTTTTGTGAAAAAGTAATTTCCTGCGCACGTCCAGAGGCACTAACCTCTATCAATAAAGTAGTCATAATGACGATGATCAACTTCATAATACGTAATATTTGGTTAGATCTGCGGACACACCGTTCAGACCTAATTAGATCGTAAAAATTCATACATTTGGTTATTGGGTTTATTTTATTTGGTTATGATTGTCAATTGTAAGCTCATTATTGTAGGCCTGATAACTTCCGTGGCTTCGAGGGCAATCGAAGTCACGGTATTATTTCGGCGCGGTTCAGTAAAATTATTTGTGCACCGTAATCCTCCTTCCTTCTACTTTAAAATGGATTTCTCCGGTTAATGCCAATATGGATAAGACCTTTGAAACATTAGTATAGCGCGTTACCGAGCCCCAAACAGTTTTTCCTTTTACATCATCTTCGTAAACCACCTCTACATCGTACCAACGGGCTATCTGTTTCATAATGTTCTCAATGGGCTCATTTTCGAAAAAGAACAATCCATTTTTCCAGGCTATTTCGTTTGCCGGATCAACACTCACCAGCTCCGCCCGCCCCGAAGCCGACTTTATACGGGCTTGTTGTCCTGGCTTTAACAAGGCTTCGTTGCCAATGGCAACATTCAAGCCTCTAACCTTAACCGAGCCTTCCAGCAAAGTGGTCTTTGTATTTGGCTCATCAGAATAGGCATCAATATTAAAATGCGTCCCCAGTACCTGCACAACCTGTTTGTCCGATTGTACAACAAAAGGTTTAGTCAAATCTCTCTGAACTTCAAAATACGCTTCTCCTTTTAGCTCCACCCTACGTTCTTTCAGTTTTGCAAAGCTTACCGGAAATGTCAGACTGGATGCAGCATTAAGCCATACCCGGGTACCGTCGGGCAAATTGACCTGATATTGCCCCCCCTTTGGCGTAGCAATCGAATTGCTCAAACCAGCTGCTGTTTCATCCTTTTTATCATCCTCATTTATGGTGTACACCAATTGGCCATCATCTGTTTTGGTAATTCTTATAGCTCCCTGATGTGCCACACTACCTTTATCAGCTGTATCGAGGATAATTTTTGAGCCATCGGCTAAGGTCAGAATGGCTTTATTTCCTCCCGGTGCGATGTCGGCAATCCGATTTGGCCGGTCATCCCGCATTTTAAAAAACACAACCCCAGCACACAATAAAAGTACAGCCACAATTTTAAACCATAGCCTGTACCGGATTACCCGGGGTTCAACGTCCTGTTCACTTATTTTGTGGATGACATTTTCCTTTACCTGGGCCAACTCCTGCTGAATACGAGGCAACCTGCCAAACTGGTCATCGGCATCCTGCGCTAACTCTTGTTCTATTAAATCCTTTATCAGCAGTTCATGTTCCTTTGAGTTTAACAACTCCAGAAAAGCACGTTCTTCCTCCTCCGAGCATTGTTTGCTCAGATAGCGTTTAAATAATTCGATTAAAGCGTTTTTTTCCATCATTAACAAGGGCTTAATAATCCCCCTTTTTTGTTAATACGGTTGGGAATAACAAAATCCCTGCTCTTATTTTTTATTTTTTTTAAAACCTGTAGTTTATATCATTTAATCGCGGTTTATTCGCGAGTCCGTCATCCTGAATTTATTTCAGGGCCTCATTTAAGCAGGCTTTGAATAGGATATTCGAGATCCTGACCACGCAGTAGCTGTGAAGCAAAATAAATTCAGGATGATGGCGTGTTTTAGATAAAAACTTAGGATTAAATCAGGAAGGTAAAACACATCACAACAAAACTTACCGAATCGGTAATCAGCATTTGTGCTTTGATGAATTTATTAGATTTTAGCAGATGATCGCTAATAGTTGAAGTAGAAATTTGTAGCATGTCGCTCACTTCATGATAACTTTTACCTTCCAGTTTACACAAGGTAAATACCTGCTTACGTTGCGGGGAGAGCTTATTCACCGCATCCAGAAAAAGCTGTTTTCTTTCTTTATCTATCAGTTCCTCTTCAATATGACTGTAGCTGTCCAATCCATGGGTCATCAGGTGCTGCTCAAATTTTTTGTCCAGCGCCAATTTCCGGAAATGATCATACACCAGATTTTTAGCAATCTGAAACAAATAAGCTGTAAACGGTTTTTCCGGGTCAATCAATGCACGCTTTTCCCATACTTTAACAAATACTTCCTGCAACAATTCCTGCGCAAGCTCCCTGTCCTTCACCATTCTTAAAATATTTGCATACAGTTGCGTGCTAAACTGATCATAGAGTTCACCGAAAGCCCGGTCATCATGATCAGTTATTTTAATCAGCAACGCCTTGACCGATGAAGCATCGTTGCCTTTCTTAATCGTATGAAGATCTTCAAAGCCCAACGCCATAGTTTGGTTTGGTTTATTTCCCTTAAACCTGGCTGGTGACCCGGAATAAGGAATAGTTCACATTTGGTTTATTTGAAATAAAATTACATATCCCGACAAGAAGAAAAATCTGCAAAATATGCCTAGTACTCAAGCATCTTGGCATTCTTATAAAAAATAAACAGAATAACTAACCACAACCGATACAAACCAAGCTTTTCAGCAGGACTACACCTGGCGATGAAATACCCCGAAATAAAAAAGGGATTAATTAAAATCCCTCAAATTTTTCCCAGAAACCGTCGACCGGTAGCTTTGCAAAAATATCAACCGGTTCTTTTTTTACAGGATGGATAAACCGCAACCGGCGCGCATGCAAACAGATGCTTCCTTTCCGGCTTCCTCTCGGATACCCGTATTTATTATCGCCAACAATGGGGCAACCCATGGTAGACAATTGCACCCTGATCTGGTGCGAGCGCCCCGTCAGCGGATCCACTTCAATTAAATAATAATCGTTTAATGTGCCGATCAGTTTATAGCTCAATTCGCATCTCTGGCTACCCGGAACCTCGGTGTTATAAGGGGTAACTACATTTTTTTGCGGGTTTTTGATCAACCAGTGTACCAGCGTACCGGCTGCCTTAGCGGGCTTTTTACGCACCACGGCCCAATATGTTTTTTTAACCTCCCGGTTTTTAAAAATGGCATTCATTCTTTCCAATGCCTTACTGGTTTTGGCAAAAAGAATTACCCCGCTAACCGGCCTGTCCAACCGATGTACTACACCCAAAAAAGCACTGTTTGGCTTATTATATTTTACGGCAAGATACTTTTTAACCTGCTCATCAAGGGGCTCATCGCCCGTTTCATCAACCTGAACAATATCTCCTGCCTTTTTCAAAACAGCAATAAGATGATTGTCTTCGTACAATATATCCTTATCTGTTACAGGCATTAATACTGTTCCTTTTCGTTTGGAAAATCATTGCCCTTCACATCTCTGATATAAGATTGGGCAGCCTCTTTAATCCCGGTATATAAGTCAAGATACTGACGCAAAAAACGAGGTTTAAATCCTTTGGTTAAACCAATCATATCATTTACCACCAATACCTGTCCATCGCAATCAGGGCCTGCACCAATACCAATGGTAGGAATGTGCAAACTTTGCGACACCTCCTTACCCAATTTGGCAGGAATTTTTTCCAATACCACAGCAAAACAACCCGCAGCTTCTAATGCAAGGGCATCACTTTTCAGTTTATCTGCCTCTGCATCTCCTTTTGCCCTAACGGTATAAGTTCCAAATTTATAAATAGACTGAGGGGTTAAACCCAAATGTCCCATCACCGGAATACCGGCAGTGATGATGCGTTGTATCGAATCTACTACTTCCGTTCCACCTTCCAGCTTAACGCCATGTGCACCAGACTCTTTCATAATCCTGATAGCAGAATTCAGCGCCTCTTTCGAATTTCCCTGGTAAGAACCAAAAGGAAGATCGACTACCACAAAAGCACGCGCGGCGCCCCTAACCACCGATTGTGCATGATAAATCATCTGATCTAAAGTGATAGGAAGCGTAGTTTCATGACCAGCCATTACATTTGAAGCCGAATCGCCTACCAGTAATACATCCAATCCGGCATCATCAAGGATGGTTGCCATCGAGTAATCATATGCAGTGAGCATGGAGATTTTCTCTCCACTTTGTTTCATTTCCTGTAATATATGAGTAGTGATTCGCTTTACTTCTTTATTTACCGACATGCTTTTATAGTTTTGTTGCAGCAAAATTAGTTTTTACAATCGAAATAAAGGGATTTTTATTGTTTTTGTGACACTTAGCTCCTAATCTTCATAGATAGTTTACCAGCAGGGCTACAAGGAGATTAACGAAATATGAAAAAAAATCTTGAATAAAACCCTGCAAAAACATACCTTTGTACTCCGAAATGAAGGAGTTACTTAACAGCAGATTTGTTAAAAACGTAATCGGCATCAAAACCGCAGCCAAATCCCCATTTTTCTCTTTTTTTACACCAATTATTTCTCATTATAACTACAATGACTAATTACACCAAGTTACCAGCGATCTTGTTACTTGCCGATGGCACTGTATATTATGGTAAAGCTGCCGGAAAAATAGGTACCACCACAGGCGAGATCTGTTTCAATACAGGGATGACCGGATACCAGGAGATCTTTACTGACCCTTCCTATTTCGGACAGATCATGGTAACAACCAATGCACACATCGGAAATTATGGTATACATAAAGAAGAGATTGAATCGGAAAGCATCAAAATAGCCGGACTGGTTTGTAAAAACTACAACATCGGATTTAGCCGTAAAGAAGCATCTGAATCTATTCAGGATTACTTCCAGAATGAAAACATTGTAGGAATTTCAGACATTGATACCCGTGCCCTGGTACGTCATATCAGACACAAAGGCGCCATGAACGCCATCATTTCTTCTGAAATTACCGACCTTGAGGAATTGAAAAACAAACTGGCAGAAGTACCTTCAATGGACGGGCTGGAATTGTCTTCTCAGGTTTCTACCAAAACACCTTATTTCTATGGCTCTCCGGATGCGACTTATAAAATTGCAGCTTTAGACCTTGGAATTAAAAAGAATATCCTTCGCAATTTTGAAAGCAGAGATGCCTATGTACAGGTTTTCCCTGCAAAAACAACTTTCGAAGAAATGGAAAAATGGGGTGCTGATGGTTATTTTATCTCCAATGGCCCTGGCGATCCGTCGGCGATGCCTTACGCCATAGAGACGGTAAAAAACCTGTTGGCTTCAGGAAAACCAATGTTTGGTATCTGCCTTGGTCACCAGCTACTTGCCGAAGCCAATGGCATCGGAACCATGAAAATGTTTAATGGCCATAGGGGGTTAAACCACCCGGTTAAAAATATCATCAAAAACCACTGCGAAGTAACTTCTCAAAACCATGGTTTTGGTGTAGTTCCTGATGAAGTAAGAAATTCTGACAAAGTAGAAATTACCCATATCAATTTGAACGATCAGTCGATTGAAGGTATCCGTGTAAAAGGTAAAAAAGCCTTCTCTGTACAATATCACCCGGAGTCTTCTCCAGGTCCGCACGATTCACGTTACCTGTTTGATGATTTCATCAGCGTGATCAAAGGCGACCTGACCTGGTAATACACATTTACCGAATTAAAACATCATATTACCGACATTTTAGAAGGTTTAGCACAATAGCATTTTCTATTCGGCTAAACCTTCTTACATTTATAATATGGACAACAAAAAAGCCATTATCAGTGTAAAGAACCTGGTAAAGAAATATGAAGATTTCACAGCGGTTCAGGGCCTTAGCTTTGATGTATACGAAAATGAAATTTTCGGACTGCTTGGCCCCAACGGAGCAGGGAAAACCACCACTTTAGAGATCATTGAAACCCTTCGTGAAAAAACTTCGGGCGAAATAACTGTTGATGGCTACGATGTAGACCAGGAGGCGGCCAAAATAAAGAGGATTATTGGCGTGCAGCTGCAAGCTGCCGGCTACTACCCCAACCTGAACCTGGTTGAATTGATGGAACTGTTTTCGGGTTTGTACGGAGTAGATGTTAAGCCTATGGAGATGCTGGCCAAAGTAAACCTCCAGGATAAAGCAAAAGCAAAATACAAAGCGCTTTCGGGTGGACAAAAACAACGTTTCTCCATTGCCACCACGCTCATCAATTCGCCCAAAATAATTTTCCTGGACGAACCTACCACCGGACTCGACCCTCAGGCCCGCCGAAATTTGTGGGACCTGATTATTGACATCAGAAACAACGGGACAACAGTGGTAATTACCACCCATTATATGGACGAAGCCGAACAGCTGTGCGACCGTGTTGCCTTTGTAGAACGTGGTGAGATCATAGCGCTGGACACACCCGACAATTTAATAGATAACCTGGTGAGCAGTGGTTTTGAAAGAAAAAAAGAAGTAAAAAAAGCCAATCTGGAAGATGTTTTCATTCACCTGACCGGAAAAGAATGGCGGGAGGACAATTAAATTAGCATGAGTACACCTTACAACAATACCAAAGCTACACTGGCACTTGCAAAAGCAAGCTTCCGTTCCATTATGCGTAGCCCATCGGCAGTGGTTTTTACACTGGCTTTCCCTTTAATATTTATCCTTGTTTTTGGCTTTTTAGGTGGCGGCGGTGTAAAGGTTGATGTGGCGCTTGCCCCCGATTCCGACCTCGGCAACCCGATTATCAAAGCACTGGAGGCCAACCCACTGGTGCACCTGTTAAAAGACAAAGACCTGAAGGAGATTAAAACAGGATTGGAAAAAGGGCAAATTGACGCCCTGATTTCGGTGCAAAAGAATGCAGCAGGTAAGCCTGCCTACCTGGCCAATGTTCAATACACTTCGGCTTCGATAGACAAAGGGAGCATTCTTAAATCCGTGTTGCATGATATGTTTTACATCATCAACACCCAACACAGCGAACCAGCCATAGCCAAATTGCAGGAGAGCACAGTGCAAGGTCGGATATACCGTACCATTGATTTTATTTTACCCGGACAACTGGGCTTTTCTCTATTAAGCACCGGCGTGTTCGGAACCGCTTTTGTTTTTTTTAATTTAAGACAAAACCTGGTCATCAAACGCTTTTTTGCCACCCCGGTGCGCAAGTCCAGCATTGTATTTGGCGAAGGCCTTGCACGCATTGGCTTTGCCTTACTCGGAGCGGTATTTATCATCTTACTGGGACATTTCTTCTTCAATTTTACCTTAATACATGGAGCATTTACAGTGTTTAACATGCTGTTGCTTTCTATCATAGGACTCATTGTATTTATGGGCTTTGGTTTTGTGGTATCGGGTGTTGCCAAAAGTGAAAGTACCATCCCTCCTATTTCCAATATCATTACTTTACCTCAATTTTTACTATCAGGCACCTTTTTCTCTATCGATGCTTTTCCGTCATGGCTTCAGCCCATCAGCAGAGCTTTACCCTTAACTTATCTCAATGACGCCATGAGAAAAGTAGCATTTGAAGGCGCCGGCCTGTGGGATGTAAAGCATCAGATTCTAATTATGGTGATCTGGGGAGTGGGCATATATGCCGTTGCTGTTAAGGTGTTTAAATGGGAATAACCTTTTCTGTTGCCTAAATTTTCTGATTAGGAATATTAAATATTTGTAGTTAAATTCATTGTAAAAATCAATAATACCTTAAAGAAATCTTAACTAACAAAACAAACTACTTATGAAAAAATTAGCAGCAGAATTTATTGGTACCTTTTGGCTGGTACTGGGTGGCTGCGGCAGCGCCGTTTTAGCCTGTAATTATCCAGATGCCGGAATTGGCTTTTTGGGTGTTGCCCTGGCCTTCGGATTGACCGTAGTTACCATTGCCTATGGCCTTGGACACATTTCGGGCGCACACTTAAACCCTGCCGTTTCTATTGGCTTATGGATTGGCGGTCGTTTTGATGGTAAGGAACTGATCGGTTACATCATAGCCCAGGTTTTGGGAGGTATAGCTGCAGCAGGCATTCTATATGTAATTGCTACCGGCAACGGCAGTGCCATCGGCAGTTTTGCCAGTAATGGCTATGGCGACCACTCTCCGGGCAAGTACGGCATGACCGCAGCCCTGGTTTGCGAAATTGTGATGACTTTTATCTTCTTACTGGTTATACTAGGTGCTACCGATAGCAGGGCACCAAAAGGCTTTGCCGGACTGGCCATTGGCTTATGTTTAACCCTCATTCACCTGATCAGTATTCCGGTAACCAATACCTCAGTAAACCCTGCCAGAAGCACCAGTCAGGCTATTTTTGCAGGTGGCGATGCCTTAGGTCAGCTTTGGTTGTTTTGGGTAGCTCCAATTGTGGGCGCAATATTGGCAGGAATCGTTTATAAAGCTTTTTTTGCAGCAGATGCTGAAGCCGCATAATCATTTATAAAAACATTAAATTGAAGGGCCGTAAGTAATTACGGCCTTTTTTGCTGATAATTTAAAATTTATTATAACTTTGGATATTGTCTTAGTAATTGTACTTTTTACACTAAGGCAGATTAACTAATAAAAACCAATAAAAATGAGTTTAATAATCGATGTTCATGCGCGGCAAATACTTGACTCCCGTGGCAATCCTACAATTGAAGTAGATGTAATTACAGAAAATGGTGTCCTTGGTCGTGCCGCAGTACCGTCTGGTGCTTCAACCGGTATTCACGAAGCAGTAGAGCTTCGCGACAATGATAAAGCTGTATACATGGGTAAGGGTGTGTTAAAAGCCGTTGCTAATGTAAATGATACCATTGCTGCCGAATTAAGGGGTGTTGATGTATTTGAACAGGTTGCAATCGATAATTTGCTGATTAAATTAGACGGTACTGAAAACAAAGGTAAACTGGGTGCAAATGCTATTCTGGGTGTTTCTTTGGCAGTGGCCAAAGCTGCTGCGCAAGAAAGCCGCCAGCCTTTATACCGCTATATTGGTGGGGTTAATGCCAATACATTACCTATTCCAATGATGAATATCGTAAATGGTGGTTCTCACTCTGATGCGCCTATCGCATTTCAGGAGTTTATGATTATGCCTGTTGGTGCATCTTCTTTCTCTGAAGCTTTAAGATGGGGAACAGAAGTATTCCACAACTTAAAAAAGATTTTACATGACAGAGGTTTGTCAACGGCTGTAGGTGATGAAGGTGGATTTGCACCAACTTTTGACGGTACAGAAGACGCTGTAGAGACCATTTTACAAGCTATTGAAAAAGCAGGTTATACTCCTGGAAAACAAATTTGCCTGGCATTTGACTGCGCTGCATCCGAATTTTATAAAGATGGAAAATACGATTACACTAAATTTGAAGGTGATAAAGGTGCCATCCGCACCAGTGCAGAGCAAGCCGACTACCTGGCTTCACTAACCGAGAAATATCCTATCATTTCTATTGAAGATGGAATGGGCGAAGATGACTGGGCTGGTTGGAAACTGTTGACCGAAAAAATCGGCGACCGTGTTCAATTGGTAGGTGATGATTTGTTTGTAACCAATGTAAAAAGACTACAAACCGGAATTGATAATGATACAGCAAATTCGATCCTGGTAAAAGTAAACCAGATTGGTTCATTAACCGAAACCATCAATGCGGTTTCTTTAGCACAAACTAACGGTTATACTTCGGTAATGTCCCACCGCTCGGGCGAAACTGAAGATGTGACCATTGCCGACCTGGCTGTTGCATTAAACTGCGGACAAATTAAAACAGGTTCTGCTTCACGTTCTGACAGGATTGCAAAATACAATCAGTTATTACGTATCGAAGAAGAATTGGGTGGTGCTGCCAAATTTATTGGCAAAGACTTTAAATATGCAATAAAGTAATAAAAACCATATCTTTTTAAACCGCCTTTCGGATAAAACCGGAAGGCGGTTTTATTTTAGATTTTTTGCGCGCCCTTTTCGCGGCTGACAGCGCCCTTTTTTATGACTTTTCTAAGCTTCGGTTATTTAAGTACTTTGATTCCGGGTTTTCCGAACGAAAGACGAAGCAGTCCCGAACCAAACCGCTTAGCGGTGCGACATAGTTAACCGCCAATCCCCTGGCCTTCCCCAAGCCCGGTATCGTTTCAATTTTTAATGAAAAGGATTGCTTTTTTGTACGCAGAAGTAATAAATCCAATATACATTTTTAATCTGATAATCAACAAAATCGGGCTGCTATATCCTGATAATTTTTCTTATTTTCGTTCTGTTGCAAAGCCTTCTCTCTCAAAGTATGCATATGAATTATAACCATCAGGCGGTCATCAAAAATTGGAAACTCCTGATTGAAGGCGAGAAACAAGGATTATACGCCTGTTTTTCCCTTTTTTATGACGACCTGTACCGGTTTGGGTTATCGTTGTACAGAAACCCCGAGCTGATTAAAGACAGCATTCAGAATCTGTTTATTGAGCTATGGAAAATCAGAGATAAACTTGCCGAAGTAGAAAACATTCAGCAATATGTTTTTACAATTTACAAACGCATCATTTATAAAACCAATCAAAAACTGGTTCATAAAGAAGAACTGGTAGATGTAAACAGCGAAGAGATTGCAGAACATCACATTTCTGTAAGCTCTTACGAAGCTATTTTAATTGCCAGCCAGGAAGATGAACACCTTAAAAAACGGCTAAAATATGCCCTCGCCAGTTTAAGCCCTCGCCAGCTCGAAATCATTCAAATGCGTTATTTTGATTGCCTGTCTTTCAAAGAAATTTCGCTTAAAACAGAATTAACAGAAAGAACGGTTTACAACACGCTTCACAATGCGGTTAACGTATTGCGCGAAAACATGTTGTGCATTGGCCTGCTTTTCTTTTGACAAACCTGCATCAGACATTAAAACACATCCCCGGTTTTATAACATTAGAATTGGCCGGAGCAAGCTCCAACCAATTCATCATGTCGACGAGCATTTAACCTGGTATTACGATTCCTTTATTTGAGGGTTTTGGCTATGGCCCCCATTAAAGAGTTGGCGCCTTTTACATCATAGTCTCCGGCATATAAATAGGCTCCTTTAAAACCATTATTTTTAATATATGCCGTTTTACTGTCTATCAACGGAATCCCGTTGTAGTAAACGCCAAAATCAATATTAGCATATTCGTTATTATAAGCATCAGGCTTTTTTTCCAGGATACTTTTATAGGTCATGTAATCGTACGATCCCCAACCCAGGTTATTACCCTGGCCATCTATGGCGGTATAATGTAGTCCAAATGCCGGTATGCCCAGTACAATCTTATTTTTAGCCATTTTGTTTGCCCAAATGCCCGCTCCCGAGATCATAAAATTCAAACTTGATGCCTGGCCTCTGGGTGCTCCGGGACCAACATGAACACCATCTTCAAAGGCATGAACATTAACCCAGTTGGCTTTTGAAAAGTCTGCCACCGGATAGTCCCAATGTAAGTAATTGGTGGTCACCGTTACAGTAAGAATCTGTGTTGGCAATGCGGTTCTCAGCAGCGTTAAAAGCGGACCAATAGCCTGCATGGCTGGAGTGGTAATGTCACTGCCCAGATCGGTCATCAAAATATCTATACCATCCAGTTTTCTGGCGATCACATATTGCGAAATTGCGGTGGCCAATGCCGCCCGTTTCGCCGGATCAACAATGACAGAGGCAAAGTCCATACTTCCGTACAACGACCAGCCATCAATTCCTGATAGGGTTCCGGTAACGCCCAGCAAAACGGGTACACCATTAATATGTGATCTGGCTATAATTTCGTCCAGGTTCTGATTCAAATTGCCTTTTGAAAAATCTACTGCACCACTAGGTGTAACCCTTGCTCCGGTATAGGCAATATGGGTTACGGTAGCAAAATCGACATTGGCTACTGTTGCGTTTTCGGTCAGGTAACTCATCGCCACATTGGTATAGGGTTTAGGCGTAAAAGTAGTAGGGCTTACCAAAATCTTTGAAATTCTTGTCGAAGTTTGTCCATTATAAGTAGCCTCAACTTTAACTTCATACTCGCCCCCAGCTGTGGGCGTAAAAGTGAAAGCGGTATCTGTAGAGACCTGCGTTCCATTTACTTTCCAGGAAATCTTTGTTTTTTCGACTGGTTTTGGGGAAAAAGTCAGTCCGGTATATATGGCCGACTGACCTTGAAATATAATTCGGTTTGGCGAAGTAAAAACCCCGTTATTGTCTACAATCCGGGGATGGAAATTATCATCGTAATCTGCATCCTGCCCTTTCTTACAGCCTGTAAAACAAATCAGCAGCAAAACTGCAGTGATTATATATTTTATAGTTAATGATTTCATATTGTCAATAGTTTATTTTACAGTTTATCCCACCAAACTCTTTTATTCCAGCTGTCTATGCCTCCCAATGCCGGCAATACCTTTTCATAATTTGCCCTGTTTTGTTCTTTTTCACCTAAGGGATACTCAAACCTTCGCGGAATGGTTAAGCTCTCGCTGGGTTCATCTACACCTACACCCGGCACCAGGACTGGGAATCCGCTTCTGCGCCAGTTGGCGTAAGATTCGGGACCATTTAAAAACAAGGTGATCCACAGCTGTTTGTTGATCAGTTCAATCTCTCTTCCGGCAAGCAGCTGGTTACCCTGAGTAAAGGTATTGATCTCCGTTGCGGTAGCAGTAGGGCCGCCGGGGAAAAAGCTCATTTGCAAAATTCCGGCTTCCATGCCTTTTTTATAATGTTCGGCGGCGCTTACACCAAAGGTTGCACCAAATCTAACAGAGGCTTCGGCCAGCAACAATTCTACTTCCGAATAGGTAAGGTGCAGGAAAGGGGCATTAAACCTGAGCAGGAAATTTGCGGGTTGGACTTTCTGGTCGTTGCTGGAGGTGGTATAAGCACCTAACCCCGGTACGGTAATGTTCTGCCCTGCCTGCCAGTCGTTCCACAGGTAGTGTCCGGGGGTCATTCCATTGTACCCAATCAAAGGTACCATTTGGTCGGTGATATCGTAACGGCTGCTTGGTGCTATTGCACCATTGTCTATATAATATTTCACCATGTACTTCATTCTGGGGTCATTGGTGGTTCTCAGTTGTTCTACAAACGGAATGGTAAAACGTCCGGGAACACCATCTTTATGGAACGATTCGGAGATTGCATTTCCTCTTATATCTCCTTTTCCAGGGGCTTCGTAATCATTACGTACATCGTCATGATCCGTTTTACATACATCTGCATTTGTTGTAAAAACGCCGGCATCATATGCAGCCTGTGCTTCAGCTTTGGCTTTGCCTGCGTCAATTTTTACCAAACGCATAGCTAATCTGAGGCGCAGCGAATTGGCAAATTTTTTCCAGGCATTGGCATCACCTGAATAAAACACATCTGCTTTTACCACGTCTTTGGCCGGATTCAACTGGGCTACCGATTCTCTCAGCTCTTTAAAAAAGTCATTGTATATATCAACCTGGGCATCAAATTTGGGTTTGGTTCCTTTTCCGGCTTCGCTATAAGGAATGTCTCCGTACAAATCGGTCATCCGTGCAAAAAGGTATACTTTCATGATCCGGCATATGGCATTCAGATTAGTTTTTTCTGCAACTCCGTTGGTTCTTTTTACCGCATCAATAATATTTACAATGTCATTCCCGTACGAATCTTCCCACAAAACGCCCATCACATTTGGATCTTTAAGGTAAGCGGTTCCGTATCTGTTTACATAGGAACCTGCTATCTGTTGTACCAAAGGCATGGTCATCATGATTGAGGTACGCTGGTTTACATTCAGATCGCCCGAAAACCTCAGTTGGGCCGTGGTTAATTGTATGGCAGGATCAAATTGCGACGACCTTGTCGGGTCGATATTTGTATCCCCAAATTTCTTGCAGGAGCTGGTCAACAGCAATGCAATAATTGCTGTTAAGTATAGTTTATTTATAATAGTCTTCATCCTTATGTGTCTTAAGTAATCGTTAAAATCTGAGATTTAAATTAAAACCATAACTGCGTCGTCCGGGTAAAGAACCATATTCAATACCTTGCCCGTTGCCATTGTTATAATTAGAATCCGGATCCACATTAGGTACATTTTTGTAAATGATAAATGGATTTCTGGCCACCAATCCCACCTGCACATCTTTGATTTTCCATTTATTGGTTATTGACGCGGGAATTCTGTAACTCAGCGTTAGCTGACGTACTTTAACGTAAGAGGCATCATAGATAAACGGACGGCCTACAGCATTTGCAATATCGTTATAAGCACCCCAGTATACGGATGGATCTACAGCCCTGGTGTTTTGGGCATAGATCGGATTACCTTGCCCATCTACCCCGGTTTGTAATACACCTTTCGGAACCAGTCCCCCTACTTTACCTGCAGCAGTCCACTGTTCGAAAGTCTGACCGGCCGACAGCCTGTCTTCCTCAGACTTAATCCATTCGGCCCTTCCCTCTAATGTAGTTTTAAGCGATCCACTTGCAGCCGCAGCCAAATTTGTGAGCGATAACAAATTGCCTCCGTACTTAATGTCAAAAACCGCAGCCAGGCCAAAATTCTTATAATTCATATTGGTACTTACCCCGCCAGTCCAGTCAAATATACCTTTACCCAACACTTCGCGTTTTGGACTCAAAAGCGGTTGAAGATCAGTCGGGCTCAATATAATATTTCCTTGCGGATCTTTCTGATAATCGTAACCAATGATCGCTCCATAAGATGCTCCGGGCATTGCCACAACAGAAACACCCATCCATCTGGCATCAGACAAAACCAGGTAAGGCACACCATCTGCCAATGATTCTACGGTATTTTTGTTTCTGGCAAAGGAGATGTTCAGGTCCCAGGTAAAATCTTTAGTCGCAATTGGCGTTGCATTCAATGCAATTTCCACACCTTTATTACCAATCACCCCAGCATTCACAATTCTGTTTTTAAATCCCGAAGAGGTGGAAGTGGGCACAATGTTTAACTGATCTCTTGACTTTGAATTGTAGTACGTAAGGTCTAAACCAAGCCTGTTGTTAAAGAACTTGAGCTCGGTACCAAACTCATAAGAAAAAGTAGTAGTTGGTTTTAAGTTTTCCAATTCTGGCAATACTTCGGTTGATAAGCCTCCGGTAGGTAATCCCTTAAATGAGATGGAATTACTCTTATAATAGCTATTGACAAGATATGGATCGGTATCGGATGCCACCTGCGCAACTGAAGCACGCAAACGACCTGATGTCAGATACTTTTTGCTCATTTTAAAGGCATCGGAAAATACAAAGCTGGTGCTTAGCGACGGGTACAACTTACTGTTATTTTTCTCCAGCAATGTTGAATAAATATCCTGACGAAGCGTGGCATCGGCATACAAGTATCCTTTATAGCCCGCTGCTATGATTCCATAAACAGAGTTTGTAGCTCTTTTTTGCGGAGACAACGGGGTAACAATCTGATCTACATAGCTGGTTGGCACGGCAATATCCAAAACCACCTGGTCTTTAAACTGCATTGAAGTTCCGGGTCTTTTGCTTCTGCTGATGCTGCTACCAATACGCGCCGACAAATTAAGCGATGGACTCACCTGCTTTTGGGCTGTCAACAAAATATCACCTTCCAGTGTGCTGTATTTACTTTTATTTTGATCTAAGGTGCCCGTTAATGCGCCGGGAGTAGTTCTGGGACTAAACCGCTCAAAATCCACGTCTGTCTGATCAGTTGAGATTCTTCCCTGAAAACTAAGCCAGCTTAATATGGTATAATTTAACTGTAAAGAAGCCAGCAACCTGTTTTTGATGGTCTTATTCTTCATTTTGTTAATTACCCAATAAGGATTTAAACGATACTGATTGCCATTGTTCCAATCCAGATAACTTCCATCAGCATTTTGATATTCATTCTTAAATCTCGCCTGATCTACCGTATTGGCCAGCGAAAGAAAGCTGTTTCCAATATTGGCCGGATCATCTGCCAGGGATGGCCGGTTATCGACATCCTCATTCATATAAAATGCCCTGGCTTCGAGCGTAACCTTTGAGCCGAATTTAGCCCCGCCATTAAAAGTAAAGGAGTTTCTGGTCATGCCGCTAGCCGGAACAATATCTTTATTGGTAAGGTTAGAAGCCGAGAATCTAAAATGGGTATTGTCTGTTGCGTTGGTAAAAGACAGGGTATTGGTAAAAGTTGATCCGGTTCTGAAAAACCCATCGATATTATTTTTCACATAGGCATATGGACGCCTTTCGCCGGTTCCGGTAATCACCGTCAGATCGGGATCTATACGGGCGCCAAAACTTTTATTTAAGGTATTGTAGTCCTGGATGGCCTGTGTATTGATCAGTTGCTTAACACCTTGTCCGTATAAGGATTGATAGCCATCATAACTGGTCAGTTGCTGTTCCAGAGAAGAAGTACTGTTAAATTCTATCCCCAGATCTTTACTTTTATTCCCTTTTTTTGTGGTAATGAGAATGACCCCATTACCCGCTCTCGATCCATACAAGGCAGATGCGGAAGCCCCTTTTAGCACACTTACCTTATCTATATCATCCGGATTAATGGCAGAAATCGCATCGCCCATATCCACTCCCTGGGCAAAGGACCCCGAACCTGTGCCTCCATAATTCGAATTGTCAATAGGAATTCCATCTACTACGTATAGAGGCTGATTGTTGCCAGTTACGGTTGTACTGCCACGAATAATTACCCTTGATGCACCTGCAGGTCCACCAGCAGTTCCGGTAATCACCAGACCTGGAACTTTACCTGCCAATGAATTGATCACGTTTGTTTCTCTGGCCCTGTTGAGCACTGCGCCATCCACCTCGGCCACGGCGTAACCGAGAGATCTTTCTTCTCTTTTAATTCCCAGCGCGGTCACTACCGTTTCTTTCAATTCAGTAGATTGCTCTGCCAAAACAACGATAATGTTTTTTTGCTGCTCGTTTACCACTACGGTCTTTTGCTCAAAGCCCAACATTCTGAACCTGATCACATCGCCGCTATTGGCCTGTATCGCAAAATCACCCTGTGCATTGGTGGTCACTGTTTTATTGGTCGTCGCATTTACCACAATCACACCTGGAATTGGTGCTTTTTTATCATCGGTTACCTTTCCGGTGAGGGTAAAATCGACTTTCACAACCGGTGGATGGTAAGACTGAATCATGATGGTATTACCATTAATCTGGTATTTCATATTCACCTTTTTGGCCATTGCACTCAACACCCCATCAATTTTTACATTTTCGATGCTCAGGTCAATCTTTGAATTTACATTGAAATCAAGTGGATTGTACGAAAAATGAACCTTGGCTTCATTCTCAATTTGCCTGAATGCATTTAATATGGTGGTGTTTTTCCATTTAAAAGAATAAAGCTTTTCTTTAGACTGGGCAAATCCTGACATCGAAAGCACCAGGGCCAGACACAGCGCGGCTTTGTACCAGAGCCCGTAAAAGAAATAATAAGACAGTAAGTTTTTTTTCATATTGGTTTGTTTGGTTAGTGATTTTAAAGTTTGATTATCTTTCGAAGACAAGCGTTACTTTGTCTTCCTTTATGACATAGGTAAAGTGATTTGAAAAGCCGATGGCATCCAATACGGTGGTCAGGTTTTCGTTATTAAATTCTCCGGTAAAGGCAATGGGTTTTCGGGGCTGATTTTTTGTATTAATTTCAACGCCGTACATGTTTTTAAGTACAGTTCTGATTTTTTCCAGGGAAGCCATAGAAAATACCAGTTTCCTGTTGTTCCAATCTTCTACTTCGCTGATGTTGAATGTTGTTTTGTTGAAGCCCGGTGTGGCGTCCTTTACCGCTACCATTTCGCCTGGCAGTAGTACCAAATGGTTATTTACTTTTGCTCCGTTTACTGTTCCAACATTCACTTTTCCTGTAGTTAACATCACCGATGTTTGGGCACTACGCTTATAGTTGTTGATTTTGAAAGAGGTACCCAGTGCGGTGGTTGCTGTTTTACCCGATACCACTATAAAAGGTTTGTCCTTATTTTTCGCAACGGTAAAGTATGCCTCTCCTGAAAGCCACAATACGCGGTTATTTTTATCGTAATCCTCATCTATCTTAAGTTCGGTAAGACCATTTAACAATACCGTACTGCCATCGGGCAGAGTCACCGTCCTGCGTTCATTAAATCCTGTTTTTATGGCTTCAACTTTACTGGTTTGGCTATAAACCGGTACCTGTGTACTGTAATCCACACGGTTCACCGACCAGTAAATGCCAATACAAATCAGCAGGACCGCAGCCGCCGAAAGCCATGTATACATAGATTTAAAGCGGGCAACCGGCTGTATGTCTTCTGCAAAAACGGAATCTGTAAGCGGAGTACTTTCAATATGCTGCTTTAACTTTTCTAATTCGGTTTGTTTTTCCTGCGGATCAACTCTAAGGGCCAGCACCATAAAAAGAGATTCGGCCTGGTATACGGTTTCCGTAAGTTCGGGATGTTGTTTCAGAATTCCTTCCCAGTAGGTCACCACTTCCTGGTCTTCTTTAAGGCAATAAGCAATGAAACTCTCGTCCGTCAAAAAATCTTCAATTTTATATAAAGTATAATCCATATGATGCAATTGATCTGTTTATAACTACAAGTGCCTGGATACTTTCATTTTTACCAATGATTTTGAAAAAATATTTTTCAAAATCATTTTACTCCATTTCCCAACCCGATAAAAAATCACTTTACGCCCCTCCCCAACCAAACAAAAGAACACCCGCCCCGCTACTCGACAAAAGCCTTTACATTGCTGTGCTCCTCACAAAAAACCTTGTGCTCTGCTCCTTGCCTGGCAAAAAATTACCTTCTCCGATCAGCCTTATTTTTATGCCCTTCTCGTACCTTAAAAATTCAGCTCGTTAGGAGAATGGTTATTTTTTATTTTACTATCTTTGATCATTATGAATCGCATATTAGAACTTGTCCGCAACAAATATTTTCTGTCTGTAGCAGCTTTCGTAGTATGGATGCTGTTTTTTGATAGAAATGATATGATCTCTCAGTATGAGTTCAGATCGGAAGTAAACAAATTACAGGAAGAAAAAGACTTCTATGTAAAAGAAATCTCGCAGGTAAAAAAGGACCTGAACGAGTTAAATACCAATTTGAATACGGCCGAAAAATTTGCCCGCGAAAAGTATTTCATGAAAAAAGACAATGAAGATGTCTTTGTGATTATTAAAGAAGCCCCAAAAGATTAGTAGCCAAACTTTGGCAAGGCCAGCTTAAAACGAACTACCACTACCCTTAGCAGAAATATAAAAGCAATGACAATAATTGTTGCCAAATCGTCTTTCAGCATAAAATATTTTAAACCATAATATAAAATCCCCCCAAGTATACAGGCTGTAGCATATATTTCCCTATGAAAAATTACGGGAATGTTATTGAGCAGTGTGTCTCTGATGACCCCACCAAAACATCCGGTAATGGTTCCCAGCGCAACACAAATACCCGGACTGAGTCCAAACATCATCCCTTTCTGAATACCCATCATTGTAAATAATCCGAGCCCCAGTGAGTCAAAAAGAAACAGGGTAACTTTAAACTTCTTGATATGTGTTTTAAAAAATATGGTGAGCAGGCTAGTCATTAAAATCAGCAGGCAATAATTTACATCCCTCATCCAGGCAACAGGCGTATCTCCGAGTAAAAGATCTCTCACGGTTCCTCCACCTATGGAAGTTACAAAAGCAATGATCAGTACACCAAAGGGATCTAATCTTCTTTGCATAGCTGTAAAGGTCCCTGATATCGCGAACGCAATAGTCCCGAGGTTTTCAATGGTGTCCATTGTATCGATCTGCATAGCCTCTTATAATTAAATTTCGCCGTTGCGTTTACGGAAGAACCACTCTATAGTGAGCAATATCATGATCAATACAAACAGCCATTTAAAGTTAATCAATTCCTCGTATCTGCGGTCTTCGTAAGTCAGTGTTTTGATCTGGTCATTTGTTTTTATGGCCTCCCCCAGCTTCAGCAGTTCTTCGGGCATATACATTTTGCCTCCTGTTTGTGCCGACATGGTATAAAGTAGCTGATGATTGGCTACCGTTTGCTGAAACTCGGCCGTCATTGCGTTCACATAAAAAACACCCTGTTCGGTATAAGTTTTGTTACCTAATGTTGTTTTAGCCACATAGGTATAATTGCCTGCTGGTAATGTTCCGGCATCCAGCTGATAAGCGGCATCCGTTCTGGAAAAAAGAAATTTATATAGGGTACCCGCTTCATTTTTTAAATTTATGCTTACGTCTGGTGAATTTACAGGTGCATAACTGTCATTGTATAATACCGCGTTAAGAATGATACTTTCATTTTCCTCAAAGGTATTTTTTGCTGCATAAACTCTAAATTTCCGTTTATTGTCTTTAACAGATAAGTATTGAACAATTTTAGAAATTAAACTGTTAAACAGCACTGGCTCCGGGGCTGTCGTTTCACCAGACTCAGAAAGCCTCCATCTCCACAGGCCTTCACCTATCAGAAATCCCGTTTTGCGACCATTATCCAGCATAAAAAACAATTGTGGTTCTTCCGTATCAATTTTCCCTATGCGCTGGTTTAATACAACCGAACTGTTGCCATTGATGATGGCTTTGCCAAAAGGAGCCACCAAAGGATCAAAAGCGGTTATCTGTTTATTGATTTGCGGATCCAGATCAAAGGCGGTAAAGGCGGGGTTTACGCTGCTGAATGTTTCCTGTAGCGTATTGTTGCTTCCACTAAATTTTAATTGCTTTTGTGCCTGGTTAAAGGCTTGCAGATTAGTCTGCCCACCCAATATATACCAGACGGCCGTATTTACGGCAGTTAGCTTATTTACAAACCCTGTAGCGTCGTATACGGTTGAAGGCAACTGATATAAGATCACCAACCCGTAATCCTCCGGTTTCAAAATATTCAGATCTTCGGCCAGTGCCACTTTCACCTCAAAATTTTTGTTCAGCTCAATGGCCTGTTTTAATGCGGTAATATCCGGATGAGGGGCGGCCGCAGCTATCAAAACTTTCTGTTTGGCGTCAATGACATCAATAAAAATATTTTGCACATTGTTCTGTTCAGAAACTTCTTGCGGCACAGGTTTTAACTGAATGCTATATTTTTGCAAGCCCAGCTTCGTAGCCTTCAGTTTCACAGGTATATTTTTGACATAGGCTGCTGCGCTTATCGGCAAACGCTCTTCAAAAACTTTTTGCCCATTGTTTAGCACCGATAAAATACTTTCCTCCCCGCGGGCTTCAAACGCCTGCACCTGTACCTCAATGGAAAACTCATTGTCGAGGTAAACCAGGGTGTTGTGGTTTACATTGGCAATCAACAAATCCTTTTTAGGAATGGTATCACCTAGTGCAATGGTATAAACAGGTGCTTTTAGCTTACTTAGTTCATACAACGGGCTCCCTCCCCGATTAAAAATCCCATCCGAGGCCAGTATCAGTGCTCCAATATTTCTGTTCTGATATTCATCGTTCAACTTTGATATCAACTGTGCGGCATTACTCAGTCTGCCCTTATTCGAAAAATCAAAGCCAGGCTTTACACTATCACTAAAATGATAAATTTTCACATCATACTGTGCCGATAGTTGATTGGCCAGATCCTGCATATGTTCCCTATATTGAGGTTCATTAAAGCCCGCCGGCTTGATATGGCCAACCGATAAGGAATTATCCTGTCCGATAAGAATAATGGGTTTTTCGGGCTGGTAAGTTACATTCCTGATTAAGGGAGCGACCAACAAAAAACCAATCAGCGCTACCACAAAGGCCCGTGCCGCAGCTAAAGCATAGCGCAGCATTTTATCCAGCTGAGCCGTTTTACCATACAGGAACCAGGCAAACAGTGCACCTACCAGCAAACAGGCTAAAAACAGAAATATGGTTTGTACATTAAAAGAATCGCTCATACGTATTTGGATAAAGATGCTAAATTTTAAAATAAACTGCTAAGCATTTTATCTAAGTTTGTTTTACAAAACACAGCGAAGTATGAAAATCTGTTTAAAACTCTTTCTACTACTCATGATAACCTCCCCGGCCATGGCTCAATCTGATTTTAAAGAACAGCAATTAACATTTGAAAGGGTAAGGCAGGCTTACGACCAGAAATGGACAGGCCTGCAAAAGGAACTGGCACAGACCGGTATCAAGAAACCATTTAAGCTATACCTGGCAGCCTACAAAAGCGAAGGAAAACTTGAAGTATGGATGCAAACGGCTACTCAAAAAAAATACAAATTATTTAAGACCTATGATTTTTGCGCCCATTCGGGAACATTAGGGCCTAAAATAAAAGAAGGCGACCTCCAGACCCCAGAAGGCTTTTATGTCATCAATGTATTTAACCCCAAAAGTAATTTTCATTTGTCGTTGGGTATCAATTATCCCAATGCAGTTGACCGGCAGCGAAGTGAAGGACAAAAAACGGGTGGGGACATTTATATCCATGGCAACTGTGTAACTGTGGGTTGTATTCCATTAACAGATGAAAAGATAAAGGAAGTATACGTGTTGGCAGTTGAAGCCAGAAACTCCGGACAACAGGGAATTCCGGTAAATATTTTTCCCTTTAAAATGACTACTGAAAATGTAAACAGATACCTGCGACAGTTTCCCGCCCAGAAAGAATTCTGGATCAGCTTACAAGCTGGGTATCATTACTTCGAACAATACCGCACCCCACCAAATGTGATGCATAAAGAAGGTAAATATCTTACAAAATAAAAAAGGGCTACACAATTGATGTGTAGCCCTTCGTTTATTTATCTCTGGTTTATAACATGCCTCCGCAAACCGACAGTACCTGTCCGGTTACATACGAGCTCATATCCGACGCCAGGAATACACATACATTGGCTACGTCTTCAGTCTCGCCTGCTCTTTTCAAAGGAATACCTTCTTCCCATCCTTTAACAACTTTAGGATCCAGTACATCAGTCATCTCTGTACGGATAAAACCTGGTGCTACCACATTGGTACGGATGTTACGTGAGCCCAGCTCCTTTGCCAAAGATTTGGAGAAACCGATGATACCTGCTTTTGAAGCAGCGTAGTTAGCCTGTCCGGCATTTCCCTGTACGCCAACTACAGAACTCATATTGATGATAGAACCCTTACGTGCTTTCATCATCACTTTAGAAGCTGCTTTACATACGTTAAATACCGATTTAAGGTTTACATTGATCACGTCGTCCCAATTCTCTTCGCTCATACGCATCAACAAACCGTCCTTAGTGATACCGGCATTGTTTACTACAATATCCAATGTACCAAAATCAGCAACGATGTCATTGATCAACTGATCCGCTTCATCAAATTTTGAAGCATCAGAACGATAGCCTTTCACTTTAGTACCAAAACTTTGCAATTCCTGCTCCAGCGCCTGACCTTTTTCTACAGATGATAAATAAGTAAAAGCGACATTGGCACCTTGCTCTGCAAATTTTTCGGCTATTTTACGGCCAATCCCTTTAGATGCACCCGTAATCAGTGCTGTTTTTCCTTCTAATAATTTCATTATATCGTTTTGTATGGTTATATCTTCGTGTTTATTTTTTTAATGCGGGTTCCTGCTGACTCAGGCAGTGAAAACTACCCAGACCCCATATGATATCTGTGGAATCGATACCCACCACTTTTCTATCCGGAAAAACATCACGGATAATCTGCAAAGCAATTTCATCATTTACATCCCTGAAGGTTGGTACAATTACCGCAGCATTGGCAATATAGAAATTGGCATAAGAGGCTGGCAAACGTGTATCTTCATGTATAACAGGCGAAGGCATTGGTAGTTTTACAATATTTAAAGGCTTACCATTTTTTAATCGCATCGCTTTTAAGGTTTCCAGATTCTCCTGTAGCAACAGGTAATTTTCGTCCAAAGGATTACTTTCTACCACAGTTAGCACGGTATCTTCATTCACAAAACGGGTAATGTCGTCAATATGACCATCGGTATCATCACCAACAATCCCATCTCCCAACCACAACACCTGCTCAGCACCGTAAAATTCCAGCAAATACTGTTCTATCTGGGTTTTATTTAAATGTGGGTTTCTGTTTTCATTTAACAGACACGCCGTAGTAGTTAAAATAGTACCTGCGCCATTAAACTCCACAGAACCACCTTCCATTACAATATCCGGATTGTACAAAGGCAGTTCAAAATGTCTCGCAATTTTTGTGGGGATAACATCATCCAGGTCATACGGAGGGTATTTGTCTCCCCAGGCATTGTAGCCCCAATCTATTACGGCCTTTGTATCTCCTTGGGCATTTAATAAAAATGCAGGACCATGATCGCGGCACCAGGCATCGTTAGTAGGGTGTAAATAAAACTCAATCTGGCTTAAATCGGCACCAACTTTTTCCAGTTCCGCAATGGCGAAGACCTTTGTGGCTTCATCATTTATATTGATCCTTACCTTCTCCCCTTCTGCTACCAATTTAATGAACTGACAATAAGGTTCATAAATGGATTCTATTTTACCTGGCCAGGAGGCTTCTTTATGCGGCCAGCTTAACCAGGTTGCCTCATGCTCGGCCCATTCGGCCGGGAAGCTGTAGCCAGCCTTTTTGGGGCTGCTATTAAATATTACTTCATTAAATGATGACATCTCTAAATCTTAAACGTTCTCTTAATCTTCGTCAATAAACCTTTTGGTGATCGGCTGATAAGAGTCTATCCTACGGTCTCTTAAAAAAGGCCAATGCTTACGGAAGAAATCAGACTCAGCTAAATCCAGTGTAACCACTTCAGTTTCTTCGGCATCGTGTGAACCTAAGTAAAGTATCCTGCCCTGCGCATTTGTGGCAAAACTTCCGCCCCAAAATTTCATGGCTCCGTTTTGCTCAAACCCCACGCGGTTTACACTCACCACAGGCACTCCATTGGCTACCGCATGTGAGCGCTGAATAGTTTGCCATGCATTGTACTGGTCTTTATTGGTTTCCTCATCCTGATCTGTAGCCCAACCAATTGCTGTGGGGTAAAACATGATTTCGGCGCCCATTAATGCGGTAATGCGCGAAGCTTCAGGATACCATTGATCCCAGCAGATCAGAATACCTATTTTGGCAAATTTTGTTTGAAAAACCTTGTAACCCAAATCACCGGGCGTGAAATAAAACTTTTCATAAAAAGCAGGATCATCAGGGATATGCATTTTGCGATACTTACCCAGATAGCTACCGTCGGCATCTAAAACCGCAGTGGTATTGTGATATAGTCCTGCTGTACGTTTCTCGAATAACGAAGCAATAATCACTACGCCTAATTCTTTTGCAATCACCTGTAAAGCATCAGTAGACGGCCCTGGAATAGCCTCAGCCAAATTGAAGTTCTCATAATCTTCAACATCACAAAAATATAGAGATGTAAAAAGTTCCTGCAAACACACAATTTGTGCGCCTTTTGCAGCAGCCTCCCTGATCTTTAAAATTGCTTTATCTAAATTTTCTTGTTTATTGCCGGTACAACTCATTTGCACCAGTCCAACCTGTACTTTAGCCATTCTTCAAAATTTGAAATGCAAAGTTAAAATAAAAAACTTAAGCAGTTCTTTTACTCAATCAATACTTTTTGAACTTTGACCCCAAACTGATCAGCCATATTAGTTCCTTCGAT
Organism: Pedobacter schmidteae; assembly: GCF_900564155.1. NCBI lineage: Bacteria > Pseudomonadati > Bacteroidota > Sphingobacteriia > Sphingobacteriales > Sphingobacteriaceae > Pedobacter > Pedobacter schmidteae. The sequence continues at coordinate 218,226 of NZ_LS999839.1, forward strand.
CCAAATGGTATAAGTGCCCTTCTGATCGGAGGAGAAAAAAGAAATAGCGGCCTCTCCCTTTTCGTCAGTGGTTATACTTGGATTCCAATATAGGGTAGAGCGAAAATCGGCAGGCCTTACGATCTGCCTTTTTACAGGATAACGCGGACTATAAAATTGTTTAGGCGGATTGGCTGCCAACGGTCGATATACAAATACCCCTGGCGGCTTCTTGAAAAATGGTCCTTCACCACTTTTTGTTGTGATGGCGATAAAAGCAAAATCGGTATCAGATACCGGATCGGAATTAAAGAGGGCTTCGGGTGTAAAAACATTCATATAGGCCATATTGTATCTTGGTGTTTTCATAATTTCTACTCCCTTCACATCGTCAGCTGTAAAATAACTGAGAATGTCGCGTAGATAATCGTAATGATTCAGATTCCCATTTCCCCTTTCGGCATTATAGTTCATATCAGCGTCAATGCCGTCAATAATCAGCCTCACCCTTTTATTGGCCACAACGTAATCCCTGTTCTTATTAGGGTCAAATTTAATCCCTTGGCCGGCGGTGCCCGACAAACCAGCCGGTGCCGCAGCTTTTGGAAATCCGAACCTGAAACCTTTAACATTTTTCATCAAAAACTGTTCAAGTGTTAATTTCGGCTCTCTTGAAAGTTCAAGATTGGTCAGCACCTGGTCGGCCTCACCCGGGCCATTCAGGTTTCGGGAACCGGACACTGCTTTTTTCGTGTTAATGTCTACTTCTCTGAGCTGGATTCCTGCAGTACGTTTATAATTTTCCTTTTGGATTGCGGTGATCGCATTCATAGTCGTATCCATCCTGTACGACAGCTCCTTTAAAAAACGTATTGGTGGCTGTGGTGCCCTGAAAGCATTTACCGTTAAACCTACCCCAAAGGTTTTCTTATTTTTATTTACTGCCCTGATCATATAGGAAATACTATCGGTATCATATGCGGGCAAATGATTAAATTCAAACCTCCCCGAATTATCGGTTAAAGTGTCAATAATGAGCGGTTTTCTGGCCGAACCAAACAGCGTAACACCGGTTTTGACCAGGGGTTTATTAAATGCATTGGTTACCTTGCCCGATACCATATAATCGGTTTCGGCACTAAACTTCAGATTTTGCGGAACCCCGTAACTTACCCATCCCTGTGTTAACAACAATGCTTCGAGTGCATCTTCTTTAGGCTGTCCGCTAAAGTAATAGTTAGGTGTTTCTACATTTCCTTTTAAATCAGCAGTCAGAAACTGATAGTTCACTATATTTTCATCAAGCAAACTATCCTTCAAAGCCTGTGAATCATCAGTAACTGCCAACGAAAAATTACCTCTTACCGGCTTTCCAAAAGGATCGCTTACTTTAACCTTAACATCTATCTGGCCCCTGGTTGTATATTTTCTTTTGTCGGGCAAAACACCAATCCTCAATTGATCATTATGATTGATAAAAGTGGCCCGTTCATTTAATGGAGAAAATTGTGCATTGAGCAAACTGATACGGCAAACACCTGTTGGGAATGCATTTTTAGCGATCTTCAAGGTTCTGGCCACACCTTTAAACCTTAATTTTACCCCGAAGCAGGTCAGCCCTCTGGATGTTCCCATTAAAAAGTAATTATGATCTGCCGAAAGTACATCCTTGCTTCCATTAATGGTAATTTCCAGGCTATCTGATTGCGCTGTGTTTCTGACTTGTAAAATTGTTCCCGAAGCACTCAACTTAGGCAATGCATACTTTCGTCCATCTGATAAAACGGCGGTATATACTTCGGCCGGATTGGGGGTAAAATCAACAAAGCCCATACCTTTGTAAACCGGCTTAAGTTCTGCTACGGTTTCATTTTTCTGATTCAAAATCTTAGCGCGGAAGTCCATTCCCTTTCCTGATGCGTCAATTACTTTATAGGCCAGCTTCTGCTTCATTCCTGCAACCCAGTTTCCTCCCTCGGGAAGAAACTGAAAATCGGGAGCTCCCTGATTTCCGGATAAAGCTTTTTCAGGTTCTACCTGACTCTGCACATTTTGGACATGAATTTCCGTTTTATAGAAAAGGCTATCGCCAAAATTCCGCATCCAGTTGGTATAGGCTTGTAAAACATACTTACCGGATAGCATGGTTTGCGGATCGAGCGCTATTTGTCCCCAGGCAAAACCATATTTTGCGGGCGCGGTAAAACGCTTCACCAAGTCATTTTTACCATCAAAAAGCTCAAAATAGATGACCCCACTCAAGGGCGAATAATTGTTATTTAAAGCTTTTGTTAAATACGCTTTGTACCAAATGGTATCGGTAGCCAGGTAATTATGTTTGTCCAGATGGAGATATAGCTTCTCTCTTGGTGTTTTTTCCTGTAAGTCGTTACGATTTTTTATGAGTTCCGAAATGGTTGAAACCTGAGCTTTTACCATAGTAGCCATAGCCACGAACATGAGGGCGATAAAGAATTTCTTTTGCATATAGAAAAATAGGTAATCTAATATATAGATTATATGCAAATAAATAGTCTAATAATTAAGATGTTACGTCGTCCCGATACTCCTGTTGCAGTTCGAACAAGCATCTGGCACAAAGACATCCATCATACAATTCGCTGATGTATTGCACTTCATTTAAATCTAAATGAACCACGCTACACTGACATTTGGTATACGAGTTGGCCTTACACTCAATAGAAGTGCCACAACGTTCGCAAGGTATGATCTCGTGTTTTGCCATTAGAAAGCCGATGATAAAAGAATTAAACAACAAAGATACGGGAACTGCCTGACATACTTTTTCATAACCGGGTAATTTTTGGCTACACAAAAAAAGGAGTAAGAATTGCTCCTTACTCCTTCGGGATATATCTCAATCTGAATGATTAACCTGAACAGCTGATACAGCCTTCTTCCATTGAACAAACCGGACCTTCTACAATCTCTTCGGCACTTTGTTCAATATGCTCCGGAATTACCGGCTCCATGTTTTTGCCTGCCTGGTTCTCTACAGTAAATTTAACTGCCTGAGAAGCCGCCTGTGTACGCAGGTAATACATACCGGTTTTCAATCCTTTTTTCCATGCATAGAAGTGCATTGAAGTTAGTTTTGAAGTATTCGGAGCGTTGATAAATAAGTTTAGTGATTGCGACTGACAAATGTAAGCACCTCTGTCGGCAGCCATATCAATAATGCTACGCATTTTGATTTCCCAAACTGTTTTGTACAATTCTTTGATATAATCAGGGATTTCAGCAATGTCCTGAATAGAACCGTTGGCCAAAATGATCCTGTCTTTCATTGCAGGAGTCCACAGGCCTAAAGCTACAAGATCCTTCAACAAGTGTTTATTCACTACAATAAATTCACCGCTCAATACCCTTCTGGTATAAATGTTAGAAGTATAAGGTTCAAAACACTCGTTGTTTCCTAAAATCTGTGAAGTAGAAGCCGTAGGCATTGGTGCAACCAGTAAAGAGTTGTACACTCCGTCTTTTACTACTTTCTCGCGTAAAGTTTCCCAATCCCAACGATTGCTTTCCGGTTTCACATTCCAAAGGTCAAACTGGAACTTACCTTCCGATAAAGGAGATCCTTTAAAAGTTTCATACGGTCCATGTTTTACTGCCAGATCATGAGATGCAGTCATGGCGGCAAAATAAATGGTTTCAAAGATATCTTTGTTTAAAATACGTGCGCCTTCACTTTCAAAAGGTAAACGCATTAAAATAAATGCATCGGCTAAACCCTGAACACCTAAACCAACTGGTCTGTGGCGCATATTTGAGTTCCTCGCTTCTTCTACCGGATAGTAGTTATAATCGATGATCTTGTTCAGGTTTATAGTAGCCTGATAAGTTACGTCATATAATTTTTGGTGATCGAACTCGCCATTGATGACAAACCTTGGCAGGGCCAGGGATGCCAGGTTACAAACAGCCACTTCATCCTTAGAAGTATACTCGATAATTTCGGTACACAGGTTAGAACTTTTTATGGTACCCAGGTTTTGCTGGTTTGATTTGCTGTTGGCAGCATCTTTATACAATAAATAAGGAGTACCTGTTTCAATTTGTGAATCCAGAATGGCAAACCACAATTCCTGAGCTTTGATGGTTTTACGTGCACGTCCTTCTTTTTCGTAACGCTCATATAAAGCATCAAACTCTTCACCAAAACAATCGGCCAAACCAGGTGCTTCATGTGGGCAGAACAGGCTCCAGTCGCCATTTTCCTCTACACGTCTCATAAACAAATCGCAAACCCAAAGGGCATAGAATAAATCACGCGCACGTAATTCTTCTTTACCGTGGTTTTTACGCAGGTCTAAGAAACTGATGACATCAGCATGCCAAGGCTCCAGGTAAATGGCAAAAGCACCTTTACGTTTACCTCCGCCCTGATCTACATAACGGGCGGTATCGTTAAATACTTTTAGCATAGGTACTATACCATTGCTTGTTCCATTGGTACCACCAATATAAGAACCCGTAGCCCTGATGTTATGGATGCTTAAACCAATACCACCAGCACTTTGCGAAATTTTAGCTGTCTGTTTTAAAGTATCATAAATGCCTTCTATGCTATCATCCTGCATGGTTAGCAAAAAGCAGGATGACATTTGAGGCTTAGGTGTAGCAGCATTAAATAAGGTAGGTGTAGCATGGGTAAACCAACGCTCGCTCATGAGGTTATAAGTTTCTATGGCACTGTCGATATCTGTTTTATGGATACCAACTGCAACGCGCATAAACAAGTGCTGAGGACGCTCAACAATTTGTCCATCTACCTTTAACAGATAGGATTTCTCCAGGGTTTTGAATCCGAAATAATCAAAACCAAAGTCTCTGTCATAAATGATGGTACTGTCCAGAATGTCAGCATTTTTTTCGATAATTTCCCACACATCATCTGCAATTAAGGATGCAGATTTATCAGTTTTAGGATCGATGTACCTGTACAACAGTTCCATGGTTTTGGAAAAGGACTTGGTGGTGTTTTTATGCAGGTTAGAAACTGCAATACGTGAAGCCAACAAGGCATAATCCGGATGCTTTGTAGTTAAAGAGGCTGCTGTTTCGGCTGCAAGATTATCCAATTCGGAAGTGGTAACACCATCATATAACCCTTCGATCACCTTCTTGGCAACATCTATCGGATCTACAAGTTCAGCATTAAAACCATAGCATAACTTCTCAATACGAGCGGTTATCTTGTCAAATCTCACCGCTTCTTTGCGGCCATCTCTTTTTATTACAAACATATTTTTCAGGTATTATAGTGCATACTTAGCTTGAGAGCAGCAAGCCGAGCATAGGCACCGATTATTATTATTGTTTATTTACTTATTGCCTAACCTCAATAAGTACTAAAAGTCGTCATCCAGTGAGAACGCTGCGGCTTTATCTTCAGTAGAAGTCAACACACCGCTCTTCTGATAATCTCCTACTCTTTTTTCAAAGAAATTGGTTTTACCCTGCAGGGATATCATTTCCATAAAATCAAAAGGATTGGTTGCATTGTATATTTTGGCATAACCCAATTCCTGCAACCACCTGTCGGCCACAAATTCGATGTATTGTGACATCAATTTGGCATTCATACCTATCAGAGCAACAGGTAAGGCATCAGTTATAAATTCTTTCTCAATTTCTACGGCATCACTAATAATCGCATGAACCTGAGTTTCGCTTAATTTATTTTTAAGCATGCTATACAACAGGCAGGCAAATTCGCAATGTGAGCCTTCATCTCTTGAAATCAATTCATTACTAAAAGTAAGTCCTGGCATTAAGCCACGTTTCTTTAACCAGAAAATAGAGCAGAAACTTCCGCTAAAGAAGATCCCTTCTACAGCAGCAAACGCTACCAAACGTTCAGCAAAAGTACCATTTTCAATCCAGCGCAATGCCCATTCTGCTTTTCTCTTTACTGCAGGTACAGTATCAATTGCATGAAACAGTCTATCTTTCTCTTCCGGATCTTTGATATAAGTATCAATTAATAACGCATAGGTTTCTGCGTGAATGTTTTCCATCATGATCTGGAAGCCATAAAAGCAACGTGCTTCAGGCAACTGTACTTCACTCATAAAGTTTACAGCCAGATTCTCATTTACAATACCATCACTAGCCGAGAAGAAGGCCAGAATGTGAGAAATAAAATGTCTTTCTCCATCATTCAGGTTATCCCAATGTTTCTGGTCATCCGAAAGATCAATCTCTTCAGCCGTCCAGAAACTGGCTTCAGTTTTCTTATACATTTCCCAGATTTCAGGATATTTAATCGGCAAAAGAACAAACCTGTCTTTGTTTTCTTTTAATAATACTTCTTCTTCTTGCATAAGCATCTATTTAAATTGGGTAAATGTATATTGATTTCATAAAGCTTTTCTAAATCGTATAGCCAAGCCTTCCCTATTCAGTTATAAAAAGTTTAAAAGAAATGTCATCCTCCGGCAACCTTAAGCAACTAAATACTACAACTTTAACTAAAAATCTATGAGTGATTTATTAAAGAACTTTATGTAAACAAATATAAACTACCCACCCCTGATAAGAGAACAATAGTTGTTAACAAGCGGGCATTTTTATCAACACTAAAAGGAGAAATTGACACACTAATTACCTCAAAAAGTTGGAATTTATTTCTTTTGATAACTAATGAATGCTAAGAATTGGTGTTAATAAATTCAAGAAACTGACTTTAATGCAATTAAAGTTAAAAACCTAATCTTCGTCGGGAATATAACTGATTTCGACCTTAGCAACTCCCTTTCCATAAATACCGATGGCCCTGGCAGCTCCCTCAGATAAATCTATTTTATACTTACGGGAATGGGGCCCTCTGTCGTTCACCTCCACATCAACCGATTCTCCGTTTGCCGGATTGGTTACCGTAACGATTGTCCCGAAGGGAAGTGTCATGTGGGCAGCAGTCATTTTTTTCCTGCGATACCTGGCACCACTTGTGGTCCGGCGGCCTTCAAATCTCCGGTGATAATAGGTTGCGTAAACTGTTTTTGAGATTAATTTAGAAGTGTGATTAGCCGTAGCTTCAACTGATGAACCAGTCGTCGTATGTGAACCCGACTCTGCCGTTATATCCTGTGAAAAACCCAGAAAAGAAATCAGCAGACCGCACAACAATAAACAATACTTCATATTTACTATTTTGGTGAGCCGACAAACATAAGTAAACTAAGTAGTTAAAAACAAGAAATGCCCGACAAGTTATCACCGGGCACTATAACAATATCATGGTTAAAAAAATTATTTCTTATCAGGCACAAAACTCATAGAAATGGAGTTTACACAATTGCGTGTATTTTTTGCAGTAAATCCCTCTCCCAAAAAAACATGTCCCAAATGTGCTTTACAATTTGCGCATACAATTTCAGTACGCATCCCGTCGGCGTCCGGAATCCTTTCTACCGCACCTTTAATTTCATCATCAAAACTCGGCCATCCGCAATGCGAGTCAAATTTAGATTCAGACCGATACAGCGGGGCATTACAACGCCGGCATACATAAGTTCCTTTCTCTTTATTGTTCAACAACTTTCCTGTACCCGGATACTCAGTTCCCTTGCGTACAATTACATCTTCTTCTTCCTTGCTTAATTTATTCCATTCCATATTCCCGGTTGTTTTTTTTACTTCTTCTTTTTTAGGGCGCTGAGCGCAGGCTGCCAACTGCATCAGTACCAACAATGCAGCCAGGGCAAATGTTTTATTGATCAATATCCTCATCGTCATACCTTTTATTTTATACAATATACGCGCAAAAACACATTTTGGTTTGTCTAAACCTAAAAATGAACATCATCATATTGTAATAAAGCAGCAAAACATCCTAACTTTGGTTTTTCAATTGCTTATGCCCATACCAAAAATCATTTATCAAACTTTCAAAAGCAGCAAATTGCCACTCATTAACAGGCTTGCTGTTAAATGGTTAAAACTAAGAAACAAAGACTACCATTACGAGTTTTATGACGATCAGCGGATTGAGGCTTTCTTATTGGCCGAGTATGGGCAAGAGGTACTGGACGTATATTCCAGACTAAATATTGGTGCGGCAAAAGCAGACTTTTTCAGATATGCTATTTTGTACAAAAAAGGGGGAATATACCTGGATATTGACGCCTATATGTTCGGCAGCTTAAATGACATCATCAGGCCAGATGACAGTGCCGTAATTTCCAGAGAAGGATTCCCGGACTTGTTTGTACAATGGGCATTGATTTATGAACCTGGACATCCATTTTTAAAACGGACAATGGAAATGGTTATTCATAATATTAAAGAAAATGCTTATCCAGGCGTACATTGGATGACCGGCCCTACGCCATACTCCAAAGCAATATTAACCTGCATAGCAGAAAACCCTGCCATTCCGTACCGGATCTTTGGAACAGACTACCAAAAAACCATCAGACCACGATTACCTTTCAGCAAATTGCTGTACAAAGGCAGTAACCACTGGAAAAAAATGGAAAAAATTACCGGGGTCCTGAAAGCATAACCAAACCACGTACAGCATACGACATGCCATAAAAAAACTCCGATGAAATGATATCACCGGAGTTTTTAAATTATACAAGAAGATCTTTTGCGGACCGCTTATTTTTTCAACAATTCGGCCATCGCTGCACCAATCTCTGCAGGGCTTTCCACAACACGGATACCACACTCAGCCATAATTTTCATTTTAGCTGCAGCGGTATCGTCGGCACCACCAACAATTGCACCAGCATGTCCCATTCTACGTCCAGCAGGAGCAGTTTGTCCGGCAATAAAGCCAACAACCGGCTTAGTACCATTCTCTTTAATCCAACGGGCAGCTTCGGCTTCCATACCACCGCCAATCTCACCAATCATGATGATACCTTCAGTTTCCGGATCGTTCATCAGCAATTCTACCGCTTCTTTAGTAGTTGTACCAATGATCGGGTCACCACCAATACCGATAGCAGTAGTGATTCCTAAACCTGCTTTCACCACCTGATCTACAGCTTCATAAGTTAATGTACCTGATTTAGATACCACACCCACTGATCCTTTTTTAAAGATAAAACCTGGCATGATACCAATTTTAGCTTCATCGGCAGTAATTACACCCGGACAGTTTGGACCGATTAAACGGCAATCTCTATCAGAGATATATTCTTTAACCTGAATCATATCCTTAGTTGGGATACCCTCAGTAATACAAACAATAACTTTAATTCCTGCTTCCGCAGCTTCCATAATGGCATCTGCAGCAAATGCAGGAGGAACAAAAATGATAGATACATTTGCGCCGGCCTTATCAACCGCATCCTTTACGGTATTAAACACTGGTTTTTCCAAGTGAGTCTGACCACCTTTGCCTGGTGTTACACCACCTACAACATTAGTCCCGTATGCGATCATTTGAGAAGCATGATAAGTACCCTCATTTCCAGTAAAGCCCTGAACAATAACTTTTGAATCTTTATTTACTAAAACACTCATGTATCTTTAATTTTTTGTGCAAAGCTAAGCTAATTGAAATGCATTGTCAAATGCAATCCTAATTTTATTACATTTATTAATGTTATTCGGTGTGAATCGTTTTTTCAACCCTTGTATCGGGTATAAACCAGATGGCAGCCACCAATATATAGCAGGCAACGCCTATCCAGGGACTTAGAAAACTTCCCACTATGGCTATTACATAAATGGAAGTAGAAACTTTGCCTTTTACATCTTTCCCGTAAGCATGTGCCACATCAGATTCCGGTCCATGCAATTTTGAAAGTGTCCGCACCAATACGTAATAGGCTACTGAGGCCATCAGCATTACACAGCCATAAATTACCACCGGCCATGTTTCGTAATGATTTTCACCCATCCAGGCCGTTGCAAACGGGAACAGCGAAAGCCAGAAAAGCAGATGCAGATTTGCCCACAATACGCTGCCATTTACTTTCTTTACCACCTGCATCATGTGATGATGGTTATTCCAGTATATTCCGATATAAATAAAACTCAATACATAACTCATAAATACCGGAATAAGCGGAACTAGTGTTTCGAGTGAAGTGCCATGTGGGATTTTCAATTCCAGCACCATAATGGTGATGATAATGGCCAGCACTCCATCACTAAAAGCTTCCAATCTGTTTTTATTCATAAATCATTAATTCTATCTGACAATTTTATAATTTTTATATTCAAATAAACGCAGACCGGTATGGTGCTCTATCCACTGCAATACCTTACGTTTTAGATTGCGGTTAATGTCCTGTTTGGTAGGATCAAAGTTAAATTTCCAGTTTACCTTAGCAATCCGCGGCTGCATTACCGCTGGCGCGGTTTCGGCAAAATGAACCAGTTTATCGGCATTACCATAGTCAAAGGTTTCCGACACCGGCGAAAATTCTTCCACCCAGGCATCATCGTGATAAAACTTATTGAAGTTATTCATTTTAAGACTGATCCCTTTGGGCGGTTTTACCCATCCATAATGATACACATAGGCATCAATTAATTTAACGTTTAACTTCCTGCCGTTTATCCTAAAGCCCTGGGCATCTCTGTAAGACCTGATTCCAGGCAATTTCTTCATCACCCTGATTTCACGCCTATACCACCTTCTGGATTCAGCAACATAATCATAGGAACCGTAGAAGTGTTTATATTTCAGCAGCAAGCCTTCTACTTTAGCATCATGAAGCGTTTTTTCCATTTCCTGTCTAATGACAGGCAGATATTTCTCGTGGATACATTCATCTCCCTGTATATAAACTACCCAGTCTACATCTGCTGATATGGCATCATAAGCCTTATCTGTTTCCTGGGCAAAAACTCGCCCCCCTTCTTTCAGTTGCTGGTCCCAAACCGTTTCAATGATCCTGATCTTTGGAGAGGCTATACCTTTAATGAGCTGCAGGGTATCATCGTCAGATTTTCCAACAGCAACCACAAATTCATCACAAAGGGGCAATACCGATGAGATTGCTTCTACAATGGGATAATCATTAATAACTGCATTTTTTATAAAGGTAAAACCGGCAATCTTCATAGGGATTCTTACATATGTCATTAATGACGAACAAAGGTAAATTAATTGAGGCAAAATGATGCGCGTGCCACAATGATTAAGTATAGAAGTTTATATATTTGGGCGCAGCCATTTGCCAATCGGACCAATTTTATATGAAACCACTAAAGATCTACTTTAAAATACAAACTGTTGGAAACGGGAAACTTTTAAAAAACCGGAACGGCGTAAATAATCTGATTGTAGATGTGATTAACAGAAATCCCAGTCAACCGGCCGCTGCGTTGAGAACACTGGCATTGAATGAATTGAACAATACCGAAGCTGGAAAACAATTGTTGCAGGTTAACGAGAGGTTCTTTATACACAAAGCAACCGATGTAGAAGTAATCGTTACCTTTTTACCTACCGAACCTTCGATTCAGGAACAGTTTTATACACAATGGAGATATGTTCAGGAATCGGTCCCTTACCGGTTGGTGCAATACCTGGATGAAAATAAATTAATTGTATATAGCGAAAAAACCAGAGTGCTACATACCGTTAAGCTCGAAAAGGACATCACCGTTGTGGTAGCTGACGATCAGAATTGAATTTCGCTAAACCATTTTTTATAAATGTGCTGATAAGTGCCGTTTTCTTTGAGCAAACTTAGGGCTTCATTAAATTGTGTTTTCAGCTGCACATCACCTTTTTTCATGGCAATGGCATAGGATGAATCTGTTTTTGGAAGAAACAATCCGATCTTCAGTTTTTTATTTTTAAGCAAAAAACCTCCGGCAATTGGCGAATCGTCAATCAGCATATCAATTTTTCCGGCCTGCAGCTTCCGGTATAGCTCTTTATTGGTTACAGCATACACAATATTATTAGCCGGGAACTGCTCCCTTACATATTTTTCGGCTTCCGTAGCCTCCCTTACACCTATGGTTTTATTTTTAAAATGTTGCAATCCGGAAAGCGAATCTTCATGCCCCACTACAGCACACAGTCTAAAATACAGGTAAGGGTTACTAAACTCAAGGATATGCTGCCGCGATGAGGTTACTGTTACAGCCGAGCAAATGATATCAAGTTCGCCTTTAAATAATTTCTCGAGGATGGTAGACCATAAAGAGACTTCATATTGAACTTCAAGATCCAGGTGACTGGTAATGGCCTGGAGCAGGTCGACCTCAAATCCTTCAAAATTTTCAGAGTTGTAATCAGAGTGCATCGGAAATGGCGCTGCAGAATCCAGTCCGACTTTTAATACTTTTTTATTGGCCATACCATAAGGTTTATTGCTATCGGCCGACTTAACCGATCGGCAAAAGCTTAAATCTCCTGCAAATAACAACAAAAAAAATTAATTACTGTTTTCTTCAGACCAGTTTTAGCTACAAAAATAACAAGGCCCCAAAAATTTGGGGTTTACAGACAAAAACAGCATAAAAAAGCAGGTTCTTCCTCTCCTTTTTATTAAAAAACTTAATACTTTATTTTTTTTTCAAAAAAATAGTAACAATTAAAAACAAAAACAATCAATTGAAGATCATATATTTAATCTTCAAAGTAAAAATGTTTAGCCGCTCGATCCTCAGTATCATTTTTGATATCCAACACGAAATCCGAACCAAAAATCGTTCAAATTGTTTATTGGCCATCATTACGACATGAATAAAAATAAAACGAAAAAAAATTAACCATACAAATATTTAAAACTAATATATTTACATCCAATATGCCAAATATGAATTATCCATTCGAAAACCTTTCACCTGATGCTCTTCCAGGTGAACTATGGGCACCCATTCCAAAACTGGATGCGCCATACGAGGTTTCAAACTTAGGGAGAGTCCGCAGATTGGAGAAAAACTCCATCGATAAAAAAGGTATAGCCAGGCAAAAACCAGGCATGATTATTAAAACTATAATTTCAAAAAGTAAGAATGCGCAGGTGGAGGATACCGCCAAATACGCAGGTATTACTTTATCTGCTGGTAAAAAAAGATATTATCTAAGCGTTGCACGTTTAGTATATTATTGTTTCGTTGCAGAGTTTGATCTGGAGAACAAGCAACTCCTGATCTTTCCTAAAGATGGAGACAATCTAAATTTAAGGGCGGAGAACCTTATTTTAGGGACACCAAAAGACAAAGCGGCAAGAATGATCGCGTCGGGAAGAAGAAAGACTTTTTTCCCCGAGTTTAGTGAAGAATCCAAGCAAAAAAGTCGCGAGAAAATAAAAGCGACAAAAAAGGCCAAGGGCACCTACAATGTCAGCCGCTATTCTTTATCGGGGCAATTGCTGGAAACCTATTCCAATGCCCGGCTGGCTGCAGAGGCCATGAATACGGCCCAGGGCTATATTTCTATCGCCGCCCGCGACACTGGTAAAGTTGTTACCGCCTGTGGCTACTTGTGGAGACGAGGAAATGCACCCGAACTGGATTTGAAACCCATTCTCAAAGAAAGATGGTATGGGCATTCGCCACTAGCCAAACAGCAACACATTATTGGACAGTACGACCTGGAAGGTAACCTTGTCAACACTTATATCAATACAGTTGAAGCGGCCAAAGCCGTGAAGGTTCACAAAAATGGAATTAGAAATGTGATTAATGGCAGGGGCATGACCTATGGCGGTTTCATATGGAGCAAAGTGATCAAGAAAAAGATTGCTGTCGACCCAAAAATAACCCTGAGCCGGTCGGGAATCTCTCAATACGATTTAGATGGTCGCTGGATCAAAACCTATAAGAACTGTGTAGCCGCAGCAAGAGCAACACAAATTGATAATACCAATATTCACCTGGCCGTGAATGGCCATACACTAACGGCCGGAGGCTTTTTATGGCGTAAGGGACAGCAGCTAAGGATCAATATCAATGAGCTGCGCAAACATCCTCATTATGCCGGATCAAGTTTGCAAAGGCATATGAAAAGAAAAAGAGAACTGGCCACGCAGGAACAGCCTGTTTAAAACCAATAACTTAAAAGGGCAGAGATCAAAAACCTCTGCCCTTTTACATTTTAGCCCTCATCATTTCTTTATCCTTCCCATACACATCTTTACAAAACTTAATCTGGCCCTTGTCATCTGCAAATGCCGTAAAATAAGTAATCACCACAGGAACAGCTATAGGCAAGCCAATGTACTTGGCGCGCGGGTAGCCACTTGCCATTGCCCGCTTGATGTCGTCATATTTAGGCCCTTTCCCAAAAAGGGCAAAAGCCAGTTTCAAAGGACTTTCTACACGGATGCAACCATGACTAATGGCTCTTTCAGCTCTTTTAAAAGCCGATTTCACAGGAGTATCGTGCAGATATACACTGCTTTTATTGTTAAAAAGAAACTTAATTTTTCCCAAAGCATTTTGTTCGCCAGGCAATTGCTTAAATGAATACTCCGACAAATTACCGGTTTCCCAGTCTATTGATTCTACATTTCCTACCAGCTTACCTTTTCGGTACACCTCAATATTACTGTTCGATAAGTAGTAGCGGTCATTCGCAGCATTTCTTATGGTTTCATTTTTAGCAATACTTTCAGGAATATTCCATACAGGGTTCACCTGAACCGTATAAATTTTACTATTTAACTGCGGGGTTTCCCAATCTCCGGCCTCTCCTACACAAACCTTCATATGTAATATCGATTTTCCGTTGTCCATTACATCAAGACTAAAATCGGGAATATTAACCACAACATATTTTTGTTCCGCAGGCTTATTTTTCCATCTTAACCGTTCCAGGTTTACCGCCAGGATACTTTGTGTTTCTTTTAACGTTTTACCATTTACCGGTGTTTCCGATTTTAACGCCTCCTGCAATGCAAAATAGGCTTTGCTTTTAGGCTGTATGCTATCCAGATATTTTTTTAATGTCCTGACTTCCAAAACCTGCATCAGAAAAGTACTATCGGCATGTACCGTTGTCGTAAAATAATTCGAATCTAAGGAGTAAGGGTCCAATAAGCCAAACTGCATGGCCACACTGTATTTTAGTAAGGCGTTGGCGGTCAATAATTCCAATACAACTTCATTCTCGTAAGTATTTAAATTTGTACTTCTTTTTCTGAGTTTGCTGGTCAAAAAAAGTTCCGGATCCAGTCCATGACTACCCGCATCTTCCAAATCAGCAATCAGATATTGCAAGTCATCAGTCCACAAAAACCTGTTTATCAACGTCGTTTTATAGTTATTCTTTTGATAATAAACCTGCAGTTGTTCCGGATAACTCAGCACATCCCGGTTGTCTTTTAAAAGTCGTTTAAATAGCTCAACAGAATCAATCCGGTGCTTTGACCGATGATCTGGCTTCATCTCTTTTATTTCTGCATCCAGTTCTGGATTCCTAACACTTGCATTGCCGGCCATTTGTATTCGCTTAACCCCGCAAGATGATACCAACGACAATACCATTATCATTAAGCCGGCATACCCCGACCGGCACCGTCGACAATTAAAAAAGCCAAACATAATATCAATAAAAATGTTTACTAACCTAACAATCTGTAAAGCGAAAGGTTTCCAGAGCTGTTTCCTATTTATGAGTGCAAAATCCAAACTGAGCAGGCCGTACCTTAGCTTTTGTTGTAGTACGCTGTATACATCAAAGGGGCCTCATAGGGGTTTCACAGGCATCTCATGGGAGTTTCGTTGGACAGCTCAGCCCTGGGGAACTCCTTTACAGCCCAAGCGTAGCCCTAAGTTTGTATAGGGCAATCTGCACCAAATTGAACCTAAATGATAAAATTAAAGAAAGGGATTTTAGAGTAATTACCTATATTTAACCGCCACAAAATCAATGGGTAATTATAGGGACTATACGGATCAGGAGCTTACGGCACTATTAAAAAATAGTGACCATAGTGCATTCACTGAGATTTTTGACCGCTTCAACAGCCTGCTGTACATCCATGCCTTTAAAAAACTAAAAGACAGAGAAGCGGCCAAAGATGTGGTTCAGGATACCCTATCGGCTTTATGGCATAAGCGCGAACAGCTGGATGTGGGGAACAATCTGGGCGGTTACTTGTACACCACTTTAAGAAACAAAATTTTTGACCTGCTGGCCCGGCAACAGGTTAGCCACAAGCATGTAACAGACCTTCAACAATACCTGAACAAGGGAAATTTTATGACCGATCACCTGATCCGCGAAAAACAACTGGCAGCTATTATTGAAAAGGAGATTACCGCATTACCCCCGCGGATGAGAGAGGCTTTTGAGCTGAGCAGGAAAGAAAACCTTAGTCATAAGCAAATTGCCGAAAGAATGGCGATATCCGAACAAACCGTAACCGACCAGATAAAAAAGGCCATAAAGATATTACGACCACGCATTGGGCTGGTTATTGCGGCCATGTACTTTATCCGTTAAAAAATATTTTTAATTTATATCCCCCCTGTGGGATACATTGCCGTATAGGTACTTATTAAACTAAACCATGAACCAAACGGAAGCGATAACCTTACTTAAAAAATACCAGGCAGGAGTTTGCAGCGAAGCGGAAAAAATTCAGCTCGAGAGCTGGTATTTACAATGGCATAATGATACGTCCTCATTTGAAGAAGCAGATTTGCTGGCCTTACAAAATGAAATGTGGGCAGCCATGCCAAAGCCTACGCCTCAAAAAACAATTCGTTTATGGCCTAAAATTGCTATTGCAGCGTCTGTTTTAATCGCATTAAGTGCTGGCGTATGGTTTTACACCGCTTCAGATTATCCGGAACGCAGCGCAATCAACAAAAATCTACCCGCCCAGGACGTTGCTCCCGGCAAAAATACAGCCACACTAAGCCTTGACAATGGTAAAATCATCAATCTGAGCAGTACAAAAAGTGGTGTAGTTATAGATGCTACAAACCTAAAATATAATGATGGCACCGCCATCGCCGATTCAGAGACTGGTGCAACCGACCAAACAGGCGGCGATGCACTGCTGACTGCAACTACCCCACGTGGCGGCACCTATCAGATTATCCTTCCCGATGGGACTAAGGTATGGCTAAATGCCGCATCATCTATTAAATTCCCATCCGTATTTAACAAGTCAAAGGAACGAAAGGTACAGCTAACCGGGGAGGCCTATTTTGAAGTGACTAAAGACAAAACGAAACCCTTTATAGTGGTAACGGATAAACAAGAGGTAGAAGTATTGGGTACACACTTTAACATCAATAGCTATGCTGATGAAAAGAATACCAGGACCACCTTACTTGAAGGCGCGGTTAAAGTTAGCGCATTTAAATCAAGCACCTTGCTAAGCCCTAATCAACAAGCTATTTTGACGGGAGATAAAGTAAGGGTGGAAACCGTAGATCCGGAAGGCATTGTTGCCTGGAAAAACGGGAATTTTAATTTTAATGACGAAGATCTGGAGAGTATTATGCGTAAAGTTGCCAGATGGTATGATGTAGAAGTCTACTATAAGGATAATTTACCACAAACATCTTTCCTGGGCACTTTATCCAGATCAAAGAATTTGTCAGCTTTATTAAAAATCATGGAAGAATCAGGAAAAGTTCACTTTAAACTGGAAGGAAGGAGGATTACCGTCATGAAATAACTTTACTTTCAGAATGGTATTCAAAAAGAGCGGATCCCGACTGCCATCGGAACCCGCAGACATTGGATTGACCATTACAAACATTGCATCGAAACAATATTCAACTCAACCCAACTAAACAAATGTATGAAATTTTACTGTCTATATAGGCCCAAACGTGGCAGCTATATACGTACCCAAACTTTGCGTATTATGAAATTAACCACGCTCATAATCACCATATTTTTACTACAGGTTAGTGCCGCCAGCAGGGCTCAGAAAATTACTTTAAATGAGAAAAATGCACCGCTTGAAAAGATCATTAAACTGATCAGGACACAAAGTGGCTACGACTTTTTTGGAGATACCAGACTGATTAGAAATGCCAGTCCTGTAACCATAGAGGCAAAAAAGGCGGACCTAAATGAGGTTTTAAAGCTAGTGTTTGACAATCAAAATCTTAGCTATTCTATTGAAGAAAAAACAATCATTATCAAACCCATTGTTGCAGCACCAGGCCCTGATATCAGCCAGCAAACACGAACCATTGAAGGTACAGTTTTGGCAGAAGATGGCGAGCTTCCTCTGGAAAATGCGACTGTATCAGCTGTTGGAACAGAGATCAAAACGTACACAAACAAAGATGGCAACTTTATGATCAAAGTGCCCGAGTCGGTCAAAGCACTACGCTTCAATTTCATTGGCTATGATCAGAAAGAGATGAAGATCGACGCCAAAAATAAAAAGATGATCGTCAGGCTGGTTACTAAAAACAATGCACTAAATGAAGTGGTGGTCAGAACAGGGATATACAAACGTCCGGTAGAAAACTTTACAGGATCAGCCAGGTCTATTACCTCACAGGAGTTAAGGCGAGTGGCACCTTCCAACATACTGGCGGCTATCGGCATCCTCGATCCATCATTTAGACTTCCTGAAGATATCAATATGGGCTCCGACCCAAACCGTCTGCCTGACATAGAATTACGGGGACAGAATAACTTCCCCAACAGAAATCCGCTGGCTGACAAAACTGCTAACAACCCTGCAAGTTTAAGAAATGTATTTGGAGATAAACCCAATGCACCGCTATTTGTTCTGGACGGATTCCAGGTATCGCTGGAGCGCATATTTGATTTGGACATGAACCGCGTGGAAAGAATTACGATCCTGAAGGATGCAGCTGCTACCTCCATCTACGGATCAAGGGCCAGCAACGGGGTAATTGTTATCGATACCAGGCAACCAAAAGAAGGATCAGTCACCATATCGTATCGAGGTGGACTTACCGTAACTGCCCCTGATTTGAGCAGTTATGACTTGTTAAACGCAAAGGAAAAACTTGATTTCGAAAAGGAAGTTGGCTTTTACAAAGACAGTGGTACCTGGCCATACCTGCAAACGGTTAGAGATGAAGAATACAACGAACGACTGAAGGATGTAACCCGGGGGGTAGACACTTACTGGCTTTCGCAACCTGTACGTACCGGCTTTGGTAATAGCCAGTCACTGTATTTTGAAGGCGGAGACCAGGTAGTCAGATATGGGGTGAACCTGAATAGCCTGAGTGATGTTGCTGCAATGAAGGGTTCTGGCCGTAACCGGATGAGCGGAGGAGTAACCTTAAACTACCGAACTTCCAGTCTGTTATTTGGCAATGACTTAAGCATAAACCGTGTCAAGGGAACCAACAGTCCTTATGGAAGTTTTAGTGAATATACCAAGTTAAACCAATACTGGTCTCCGTATGATGAGAATGGTCAGTTTGCCCGCTTTTTGGGCCAGCCAAGAAGAAACAGTTCCGGCGCTTTCTATTCCTACTATGGTAATCCCTTGTACAACGCTTCCTTATCGAGTAAAGATTTCAACGAGTCACTTGGCTTCGTTAATAACTTTAAATTTGAATGGTCTGTACAAAAATGGATCAGGATTACCGGAGGATTTAGTATAAATCACAATAACACGTCCTCAGATAAATATTTATCTGCCCGTAATACTGCCTTCGAATCTTTACCGGTAGCCGAACGTGGCAGTTATACAAAAACCAATGGAAAAACCAATTTGCTAGATGCCAATCTGGGTTTCGACATTCGTAAAACCTGGAACAAAAACCTGTTGTTCTTTACCGGAAATGTAAATGCTACAGAAGGAAAAGAAGAGACCTATAGTACTTCTGCTATTGGTTTCCCCAATGAAAAAGTAGCAGAAATCATATTTGCCAGTAAATACGATCCAAATAAAGGCAAACCCATCGGTTCGCAGGGTATAAGCAGACTGATTAGTGGTCGTATGAATGGAAGTTATGCTTACGACAACAAATACCTACTGGATGTTTCTGTCAGCATGGATGCCTCTTCACAATTTGGAGCAGATAAATCCATTGCACCTTTCTGGTCGGTAGGCGCGGGCTGGAACATGCACCGTGAGCAATTTCTGGAAGACACCAAACTCATCAATTTCCTGAAACTTCGCGGATCGGTAGGAACTACCGGCGATCAGAACTTTGATCCTTACATGGCACTGAGTACCTACAGCTACTTTTCTGATCAGTTTTATCTGGATCAGCTAAGTGCTTACCTAATGGGATATGGCAACACCGCCCTTGGTTGGCAAAAAAGTATAAAAAGAAATATCGGCGTAGATGCGACATTCTGGAACAACAGGATCGCATTTTCTACAGATTTTTATTACAACACCACAAATGCATTGATACTTGATATCAGTACACCACCATCTCTGGGCTTTAGTAATTATAAAGAAAATGCGGGTGCGCTGAAAAATGTAGGCTGGCAAAGCACATTAAACGTTACACTGATCCAAAAACCTAAAGACAACATGTATTGGAGAGTTGGCCTTTCGGCATATGGCAATACCAATACCATTACCAAAATATCCAATTCACTGAAAAAACTAAATGAAAAATCGGATAAGGAAGATCAGGATACGGAAAACCCAGATAGAAACAAGCCAAAAAGCTATTACCAGGAAGGCCAGTCGCTAACCTCAATTTTTGCCGTAAGAAGTTTAGGGATTGACCCTGCCAACGGACAGGAGATGTTTCTGGACAGGAATGGAAAAACAACCTATATCTGGAACTCGCTGGACAAAGTAGCCGTAGGTGATACCCGGCCAAAGGTATCGGGCACCTTAAGTACGGGGTTTGACTACAAAGGATTTGGTTTCAATATCTATATGTCTTACAGACTAGGCGCCGATATTTATAATCAGACATTAGTAGACAGGGTCGAAAATGCAGACATCACTTTTAACGTAGACAGAAGGATGGCTACTGAACGATGGAAAAAACCGGGCGACCATACTTTCTTTAAAGGGATCATAGGCAGTGCCGATGGGAAACCTGTAGTAGAAACAACACTACCTACTTCCAGATTTGTTCAAAAAGAATATATGATCGAAGCCTCCAGAGTATCTTTTACTTATCAGTTTCCTGAAGGATTATCCTGGTTAAAGCAGGCACGTTTGTCCAATACAAGGCTGGAACTTTACATAGCCAATCCCTTCCAGCTGTCGAGCATAAAAAGAGAACGCGGACTTGACTACCCATTTGCGAGGTCATTTACGCTTAACCTATCTACCAGTATATTCTAATTTAAAAATACAACTTTATGAAAAAGTCGTTATATATATTACTCAGTTTGATCACCCTTACAACTGCCTCCTGTAAAAAATGGCTGGATGTGAGACCGGGGACCCAGGTAAAGCAGGATGAACTTTTTAGCACCGAGCAGGGATTTAACCAGGCCATTTTGGGTTCCTATTTACAAATGGGTCCCGGGTTGTATGCGGGCAACACAACCACAACCATGATGAGTGCGCTGGGGCAAAATTATCAGACCACAGCCACTGGCCACTTCCTGCTGGAAATGACAAAGTACAATTACACCAATCCTGCGGTAAAAGATACCATCGCCATCATTTGGTCAAAAATGTATACTGCAATTGGAGGAGTAAATAATATACTGGACCATGTTGATGCGGCGAAGTCTGTTTTTCTAAACAACCATTATAATCTGATCAAAGGCCAGGCCTTGGGCTTACGGGCGTTGATGCATTTCGATCTGCTCAGAATGTTTGGGCCTGTACCCATAAATGGGCAAAATGTAAACGCCGTTCCCTATATCAAAACTTTTGGGAAGCAGGTTACTCCTTTGAGTACTACTTCACAGGTGATTACCGCTTGTCTGGACGATCTTAATGAAGCCGAAGAATTGTTGTCCGTATATAAAGATATCATTTACGACAATGGTACCGGAGCAGATGAATTTACTACTTACACCCGTAATCATTTTAATTACTGGGCTGCAAAAGCCCTCAAAGCCAGGATTTACCTGTACAAAGGCGATAAAATAAATGCAGCAAAATATGCGAAGGAAGTAATTGCTTCCGGCAAATTTCCATTTGTTAACCGGGCTACATTTACTTCAGGGACCAATCAGGACCGCACATTTTCTACAGAACACATTTTTGCGTTAAACATCCCTACATTGAAGCCGCAGGTAGATCGCCGCTTTCGTTTAGATGGTAATCAGAACTATCAGACCACTACCCTATATTTGCCACAGGCAACCATGAAAACCCTGTTTGAAGAAGGAAATGGAGGCTCTACCGACTATCGTTTCCTCTACCTGATCAATACGCTCAATGGCCTTTCCTACAGTACCAAGTTCTGGCAAAATGATGGCGCTGTATTGCAGGTACGTAATCAAATGCCGATGATACGGCTATCAGAAATGTATTACATTGCTGCTGAAGCCACTCCTGACTTAGGCGAAGCGCTTACACTGGTCAACAAAATACGTGTGCAAAGAGGTCTTGATCCACTCCTTACCCCATTTAACGAGACAAGCAGGATGCAGGAAATTGCTAAAGAGTACAACAAAGAGTTTTATGCGGAAGGACAATTGTTTTTTTATTACAAGCGACTGGGAACACTTCCTATTCCACGATCGACGGTTGCCATGACCGAAAAAACATACGTTTTCCCTTTACCTGATGATGAAATTGAATTTGGTAACAGATAAAATTATCTCCATCATCAAACCAAAACCAGATGTTATGAAAACTATAATTGACAACAATAAAATTCATTATTTTTTGTACCTGATCATCCTATCGGGTATCGGTATCATTTCCTGTAACAAAGACCTGGTTTATGAAGATAAGCCCGGAATTTATATCGACAAGGAGAAAATGATTAGTTCGAGGGACAGCATCGCCTACTCTTTTGCCGAAAAGGCCGATACGCGGATGCTGGATACCATTTATATTCCGGTAAAGATTTCAGGTGAAATCTCCAATACAGACCGCAATGTACCTTTGGCAGCCAATGCAGCAAAAACTACTGCCATTGCCGGTACACACTATCAGATACTGGAAAGCAAGGTAAAAGCAAATGAGCTGACCGCTATTGCATCAATACAAATTAAAAGAACTGCCGATCTGAAGAGTAAACAACTGCGCATTTACCTCGAGATTGTTCCCAACCCGGACTTTCCGTTAGTGATTGCCAAAACCAAAACAAACAATACCTATAATGGTGAGCCTTCCAGCACGTATAATCCGGGGTATTTAATCAAGCTAACCGACCAGTTGTTAAAACCTGATACCTGGGACGGTTCGGGCAGCTGGTTTAAGTATTATTTTGGTACTTACAGCGCTGTAAAGTTTAAGTTTATTATAGATATAACCGGCAGGACCATCTGGGGAGACAGGGCCAGATACGGCCCCGATGCACCAACTTCGGCACAGCTAAAAGTTTACTATACAAAACTGGTCACCGCTTTGTACGAATATGAACAGGCCCATGGCCCAATGATCGACGAAACGGGTAATCAGGTAACCTTCCCTAAAATTTAAGTACAATGAAAACACTTATAAAAACAGTAACTGGCACTTTTCTCTTTTGCCTGATCCTATTCGGTTGCAGTAAAGACAAGGGAAATTATGATTTGAAGCCTATTAATGAGCTTACCGTGGATTCACTAAATGGTGGCCAGGAGATTGAAATTTTAAGCAATGAAACACTAAAGCTGTCGCCGGCAATAAAACAGGAGAATGTAAGCGCCGGCACCTATAAGTACCGTTGGTTTATGTACGGAGACAACTACACCCCAGCGATAGAGCTTTCGGATAAAAAGGATCTGAACGTACAAATCACAGCTCCTATAGGCGGCTACACGTTGAGGTATGTAGTTACAGATGTAACGACAGGTATTTCTGCCTTCCAGGAAATACACATGACCATCACATCAAAATACGCGAGTGGTTTAGTTGTTTTGGATGAAAAGGTCAATGGTGGAGATGTTAGCCACATTGCTTTAAATGGCACTATATATAAAAACTTATACAGCGAGGCCAATAACGGGAACCACATTACTACGCCAGCCAGCAAATTGGTTGGGTTTTATTACGACCGTGGCGAAGATATCCAGAAACCCATATGGATTTTTATCTCCTCACCCGGAAAACCGACCATCGAAATAGATCCTGAATCTTATAAGGAAGTTGGTCCATTTTCCCGCATGTTGATCACGCCACCTGCAGAGCCGGCACAACTTTCGGACATTGCCAGCATGGTTAATGGTGATCCTATTTTTTCAATTGTAAATGGCAAGCTTCAATTTGGAACAGGTGGCGATTCTTCACCATCCTTTCAGGGGGCTTTACTTGGCGATTATGAACTTGCACCTTATATCATCAGTACTACTGCCGGTGGGGGCAATATCCAGGCACGGACTTATTTAATTACCTATGATCAGAAAAACGGACGCTTTTTATCCTTTTCTGGTTTTAATGTAGGCTTGTTCAACACCTACAGTACCGATATGACAAACCCTGGGGCATTTGATCCCAACAAGGTCAAAAAACAATGCGTGTTTGCGTGCTATTCCAATCAATACAGCTATTACAATTGGCTAATGAAAGACCAAACGGGCAAGATGTATTTTTATCAGATGTATCCGGTAGCCACGCAAAAGGCAGCCGCAGCTTATTCAGAAATAACCGCCACTCCTGAAATGAGTCAAGCGACAATTTTTGCGGGGTCCACAAAATTACCGCACATATATTATGTGGCAGATAACCGGGTATTTCTGTACGATTACAAAGCCAACAACGCCAGGTTGATTTATACTTTCGGGGCAGGCGAGCAAATTACAGATATGAAATTTGCCGTAAGCCGGGTTCCCGAATATCAAACCGGGTATCAATGCATACGCACGCTGGACAAAATTTACATCGCTACTTACAATGGCACCGAAGGAAAAGTAAACGAATTTGATGTATCGGCAACCGGAGCATTTACCGACAATGCCCCGGTAAAAACCTATTCCGGCTTTGGAAAAATAACCAGTATGTTTTACAAAGAGAAAAGATAACCTATGAAAAAGCTAAATATACTATCCATTACCCTGATGCTGGCTCCCCTTTTGGGAGCCGCCCAGGGCAATCCCTTTACATTAACAGGGAAAGTTGCCGATAGCAAACGTATGGTCGATAGGACCATATACCTGAAGTTTAAACAGAATGGCACCGAGATAAAAGACAGTACACAGCTGATCAACGGAATGTATACTTTTAAAGGCATGGTATCCTACCCGGTAAAAGCTACAATCCAGTTAAAGGTTGCCGACAGTGTGGAGCAATATCACAAGCAAACCAGGATTCTGAAAGATTACGCTCATGAATTTTACCTGGATAAAGGGCAGCTCAGCGCAAACGCAGCCGAAAAGCTAAATAGCACTATTATTAAAGGCTCTGCAGCAGAGGACGATCATCAGCAACTCAATACCTTACTTGATCCATTTTACAAAGCCAGCAACAAACTTTATGATCAGGAAGGCAGGAAAGTTTATCAAAGCAAAGATAGCGCTGCTATTGCTGCCTACACCAAAAAAAGTTATGCCATTCAGGATCAGATTGAAACTACAAAAAAGAACTTTCTTTTTAGTCACCCCCAATCGGGAATGGTGCTCGACATGCTGAATGAATATACACGAACCATATTGGAACCTTCCGAAATAGAGCCCTTGTTTAAGCAGATACAACCCGGATTAAAAGCGTCTTCGGAGGGACAAGCCTATGCCAAACGGATGGAACAAGCACGAAGCACCGCCCTTGGTGCGAAAGCGCCTGATTTCACACTAAAAGATAGAAACGGAAAAGCAGTAAGCTTGTCGGCCATGAAGGGCAAACTGGTACTATTGGATTTCTGGGGCAGCTGGTGTTTTCCATGCCGGTCAACCCATCCTCATTTAAGAGCCCTGTACGCCGAATATAAAAACAAGGGTTTTGAAATTTTAGGTGTATCCAATGAACGTGGCACTCCGGAAGAAAACTATAAAAAATGGACTGCCGCATTAGATCAGGATAAAATGACCTGGGTAAATGTTTTGAGCGAAAAAGGAGAAAAGGATAAACCAACCGTAGCAAGCCAATACAGTGTAAATGCCTATCCTACCAAAGTACTCATCAACAAAGAGGGTTTTATTGTAAAGAAATTTGTAGGTAGCGGAGAGGCCAATGCACAAGCGCTCGACGAACTGATCAAAAAAATGCTTTAAATTAAAAGCCCTGCGAGGCCACCCTGTTTTAGCAAAAAGGACTGCCACAATTAAACTAATAGTCCTGTGCCACCCTTCTGATAAAAACAGTTTAAATCAATACCTCCGCAAGGTAATCCTGCTTTAACAAAAAATTACCTTCTCTGACAAGGCCTCGCGTTATTTTAGATTTTTCTCAAAAAAATCTAAATTCATGCAGCCTTGGAAGAGAACGGTCATTTTTTTATCTTTACATTGGGGAACCACAAACCAGTCAGGTTTGTCCCACCATACAATGCAACTAAAGCCTGAAACCGATTTTAATAATGATAAAGCACTTTTACACCAGATCTCGACAGGTGATGCAAAAGCTTTCAGTATTTTTTTTCATCGCTACAGTGCTAAGGTTTACACCTACGCCTTAAAAATTATTAAGTCTGATACCCTTTCTGAAGAAATTGTACAGGAAGTATTTGTAAAAATATGGAACCTGGAAGACCAGTTGAACAGCATTGAAAATCTGGATGCTTACCTCCGTGTATTAACGCGCAACCATACCTTAAAGGTTTTGCGCAGAATAGCCCTCGAAGTGCGAACCAGCAAAATGATGGCACCCGACTATAAGGAAACCCACAACGAAACTGAAGAATACATCATTTTTAAAGATTCTGAGAAGATTTTAAACCAGGGCATTGATCAACTGCCTGCACAACAAAGACTGGTTTACCAGCTTTGTCACCAGGAGGGTTTAAAGTACGAAGAGGTTGCCGAAAGGCTGAGCATTTCTAAGCTCACCGTAAAAACCCATATGCAACATGCGCTCCGTTTTCTACGCAATTATGTAAGCACGCATACTGATATCGCGATTCTGGTTATTCTGATGACTTTCCTGGCCGAAAGACATTAATTTATTTTTTTTTCAATTTCATTACTCCTCTCGTCTTTTTCATGGGTCTATATAAGAAAGGGGCATAAAGCACCATACCTATGAATGTAAAATTAACAGATTTGTACCAGCGTTATATTGACGATACCTGCACGGAAAAAGAACGTGCAGAACTTTTCTCGATCATAGCGACCAATCCCGAAGACCCACAAATTGAAGGTCTTATGGATGGCACATGGCATCAAATAAATACAACCGAAATCCAGACTTTTCAAAATGCTGATGTGGTACTGGGCAATATACTGCAAACCGGCGACAGGTCCCTTGTTAAAAAGAACAACTGGTACAGATATGCTGCTGCTGCTTCAATAGCAGTTGCTTTAAGTGCCGCCATCTATTTATTTGCCACGCGTAATCCTGCAATAAAACAGGAAGCCGAAACTGCCAGTCAAATTACTCCCGGAGCAAATAAAGCAACCCTAACCCTGGCTGATGGAAAAGTAATTAGTTTAGATAGTGCTGCCGACGGCGAAATAGCCCGGCAGGCAGGTATAATGGTCAGTAAGACAAAAGATGGTCAGCTGGTTTATGATCTATCCAAAAAACAGACTGGTACAGATCTGGCTTATAATACCATATCCACACCACGTGGCGGACAATATCAGGTTAATCTGCCTGATGGCACAAAAATATGGCTTAATGCCGCTTCCTCTTTACGTTATCCTACAGTTTTTAATGAAGGGAAACGCAAAGTACAATTAACTGGTGAGGCCTATTTTGAAGTAGCGAAAGATAAAACACATCCTTTTATAGTAGCAACAGATAAGCAGGAAATTGAAGTATTGGGCACACATTTTAATGTAAACAGCTATACCGATGAAAATGTGACCAAAACTACCCTTTTAGAAGGGAGTGTTAAAGTCTCTATACTCAAATCGCAGTCTGCAAGTTTCCTTAAACCTGGACAGCAATCTGTGTTGCGCAATAATGGATTAAATGTTTATACTGTAGACACGGAAGAAACAGTAGCCTGGAAAAATGGTTATTTCCAGTTCAATGAGGCCGACCTTGGCAGTATCATGCGCCAGCTTTCCCGTTGGTACAATATAGACGTAGTTATAGAGGGTAAGTTGCCGGATGATCTTTTTCACTTTAAGGTACCAAGAAACCTGAGTCTTAATGATGTATTGAAAATATTTGAAACCAATGGTATTAACTTTAAAACAGAAGGGAGAAAGCTTATCGTAAAATCATAACCAATTAGATTTTACCCTTAAACAAAAAACCCGGAAGTGTTTCGACCACCTCCGGATTAAAGTTTCAGGGTAAACAAAAAAATGAGTCGGCAAGACTACAATATTTATCAACCCAACCGCGGCTTTACCAGAATCTCTTCAACAAGGGAAACGGTAGCGCCACGACTAAACCAAACAAAAATATGAATAAATTTTTAGACGCATTAAGGGTCATGAAATTAATTATATGCTTACTAATCATCAGTCTCCAGGCAAGTGCAGTAGCATTTAGCCAACGGGTTAGCTTGAGTGAAAAAAACGCAAGCATAGAAAGTATCATTAAAAAAATTGAGCAGCAAAGCGGCTACTCGTTTTTCTACAAAATAGACCTGCTGAGAAATAACGCCTCTAAAATTAACCTCTCCTTAAAAAATGCAACGGTAGACCAGGCATTACAGCAAACGCTAAGCAACCAGCCTTTAACCTTTGTTATTGTAAACAACACGGTTATCATTAAAGAAAAGCCATCAATCGGCGACAGGAACAACAGCCCGGAAGCCAAAAAACCTGTGCGTGGCCGGGTAACAGATGGCAAAGGTCCTATCCCAGGAGTTTCTGTACGGATTGACGGCACAAACCTTACGGCCATCACAGATGCCAACGGTTATTTTACCTTAAACCTTGCACCAGGGTCTTACCGCATCGTTTTCAGTTATGTTGGCTATGAAAGCAAACGTATTGAAAAGGTAGTAACTGAAGGTGACAATAGCGAGATCAATGTAGTTTTAAATGTAGCTATTGCGCAGTTGCAGGAAGCAGTGGTGATGGGTTACAGCACCAAAAAGGCCAGTGAAGTTACCGGTTCGCTGCAGACTTTCACAGCCAAACAGTTGGAAGGTGTAACCACCAATAACCTGATCTCCTTACTGAAAGGAAAAGTTGCGGGGATGTACATTACTGAGCCATCGGGCGACCCGAATAACAAGGCCTCTTTTGTGGTACGTGGCCAAGGTACTTTACCAATAAACGGAGGTACAACTACACTACGTGTCACCAATAACCTGAACCCATTAATTGTAGTAGATGGCATCATTTATCCCGATGTAGCCTATCCAAGCGACATTGTTTCTTCAACCGATATTGAAAGCATTACCCTATTAAAAGATGCGGCATCTACGGCTATTTACGGTTCACGTGCCAGCCAGGGGGTATTGGTCATCACCACCAAAAAAGGTGTTGCCGGTAACATGAAACTGGACATCAACAGCACATTTGGTGTAAGTAAAAGATACATGGGTAAAATCGAGTTCATGAACAGTCAGGAGTTATACGAACACCAGCGCAAAATGTTGTTGAACTCCTTTGCCATCAGAAATGAAGGCCTGAGCCAGGAGGCTTACCTCACAAAATACCTACCGCCAACTTCGGTATTAAGCAATTACACCAACTGGAACGATGAAATCTATCGTGATGCCATGGTAAAAACAGTTGATGTAGGACTATCTGGTGGAACAGAAAAAACACGTTATTATTTTGGAGCTAACCGTTATGACGAACAAGGGCCTTTAAAAGGCAATGACTTGTTAAGAAATAGCTTTAAGTTAAACCTGGACCATAACATTACCAGCAAATTAAGTCTTAACGCCAATATCAGTACAATATTTGACACAGGAAACAGAAGTCCGGTTGGTGGGATCAATCCCCTTTCATTGCTCCCATGGTACATCTTAAACAACGACGATGGAACCCCTAAAAAAATACTAGGTACAGATCCATTGAACAATATCTCACAAAATCCCCTGTACGATTTACCTTATAACAGTAACATTACCAAAACGCAAACCGTACTGGGTGTATTTTCAGCAAAGTATAAATTATTCGATTGGCTAACCTTATCGTCTAACAACTCTTATAATACCAGCTTTATTGACAATCAATCTTACGAAGACCGCTTATCCATAACCGGCACCGGCGATAAAGGAAGGCTTTTACAACGTAAAACTAATTACTACTCTTTCATGACCTCCAACCTGGCCACTGCCCGTAAACAATTTGGTTTACATACTGTGGGTGGCTTAGGAGGCTTTGAATACAATAAAAATGGCTCTGAATTTAATGCCATTGCCGTGAAAAACATGCCTACAGGTGTTAAAGTACCTTCTGCAGCAGCAGAAGTATGGAATACCCTCAGCGGAAAATCCTTCGCGGGAGAAAAATATGTAAGAGCCTCCTACTCACTATTTTCTGAAGGCAATTACAACTACGACGAACGTTATTTCGCCAATGCATCTTACAGGATGGACTACTCTACCAATTTTGGTATAGAAAAAAGGGCAGGTCATTTTTATTCTGTAAGTGGTGCATGGCTGGCCAGCAATGAGCAATTCCTGAAAGGCAATAAATACCTCACCAATCTAAAAATCAGGGGCAGTTACGGAACAAGTGGAAAAGTAGCGGGAGAAGACTTCCTGACTGAGAGTTTCTACAATTTCAATTATCAGTATGGAGGCGATCCTGCAGGTATCATCAACCAATTGGGCAACAGGCAAATTACCTGGGAACGTGCCTATGTAAGGAACTTGGGTATTGACCTGGGCTTGTTTAACAGAGTTACCATATCAGCAGATTTCTATAGAAAAAACAATACAGACTTGCTTCAAAGAGTGGCAACCCCTTCCGTACTGGGCGTACCCAGCCAATACCAAAATATCGGTGCTATGGTTAACAAAGGTGTAGAACTGGTCCTTTCCAGCAGAAACCTTACCGGCAAATTCACCTGGGAAACTGGTTTCAATCTTACATTCAATAAAAATAAGATCACCAAACTGTACGACGGCAAACTTCAAAATGGATATTTTGCACTTCTTAAAGAAGGAGATGACATCAATACCGTACGTGCCGTGAAATGGATGGGTGTAAACAGTGAAACGGGTGCACCTCAATTTGAACGTTTGGAACTCGATCCAACTACAAACACCTACACCAGCAAAATCGTAAATACTTATGATGATGTATTTAAGGGTTTAACCGGAGATGCTGCAGCAGCACAATACCAGTTGGTAGGCATGGGCACTCCTAAATACTATGGTGGTATCCTGAATACTTTTGGCTACAAAGGCTTTGAATTGTCTGTACTATTGAATTTCGCTGCAGATTACCTGGTATACAACAATTCGAGAAGCAGCTATTTTTCTTCCGAAGGCAACAATGTGCTGAAAAATAACCAGGTCAAACCAAGAAACGGACAATCGATCTGGGAAAAACCAGGTGATAAGGCCACAGAACCGATGATTTACCGTAGCCGCACCGATGGTGCTGATCAGCAGTTTATCTCCAGATTCTGGGAAGATGCCAGTCACATCAGGGTGCGCAATGCGAGGTTAAGCTATGCCTTACCAACCAAACTCATCAGCAGGGCTAAGTTAACCCGTGCAAATATTTACCTGAGTGGTGATAACCTGTTTGTCTTTACCAAAAAAACCTTCTACGGATCTGATCCTGAAGGTAACCTGGCCGGCGACACCAACAATTATGGAGTAAGTGCAGGTTATGGGGCCAGCCGCAAGTATCTATTGGGCGTACAATTAACATTTTAATGAAGCAGACAATGAAAAAGTACATACTATACATATATATATGTTTTGCAGCATTTACATTATCTGGCTGCAAAAAAGCAATTGACGAAAACATAAGGCCTTTCAATGACAAGTCAGATAAGGAACTCCTGGCAACACTTGATGGGTTAGCACTTGCTACAAATGGCAATTATGCCTTAATGGTTACCAAATCAGCTGGTGATAGTCAATATTCCATGAACTGGTTTAATTTAAGTGAGCTTAAAGGCAATAACCTTCGCCCAGTGGTAGAAGCTTTCCCACAAACCAGAAGCGATGCTTATATTTTTAAAAATTCGCCTACTCAGGGCCCAACAGCCTCATTCTGGAGAATGTCTTATCGCCTTATATTTGGTGTGAATAAAATTATTGATGCCATCAATGATGGACAGGGCGCAGCTTATGACCAGCTTAAAGGTGAAAATTATTTCCTGAGAGCATTGGCTTATTTCAACCTGGTAAGGGTTTACGGCCGACCTTATTATGACAATAGTGCTTCCAACCTTGCGGTACCACTATCGCTAAGCTCAATGGTAGATAAGGATTATCAGCCAAAACGCAATACCGTTAAAGAAGTGTATACCCAGATCATCTCCGATCTGGAAAAAGCTGCCGCATTAATGAACCAGCCGCGTGCTGGCAATCCGAACAACTATGCCTGCAAGGAAGCTGCCTGGGCGTTATTGTCTCGTGTGTATTTGTACATGGGCGGCACACCAACCGCTCCACAAAACGAGTACAATACCAAAGCTGTTGAATATGCAGATAAAGTGATCGGCGCCAATAAATATACTTTATTGCAAGGTACAGCCTATAGCAGTTCATTCGCTATCGATGGAAAAACCAATAAAGAATACATATTTGCTTTCAGACATGATGATGCCAACGGCAATAACATCAATGAATTTTTAACCGCCCGCGATGTATTTGGTACTACCTGGCAGGGAGAGTATGCAGCATCGCCGGATTATATGGCTATTTTAAACCAAAATCCTACAGATCTGAGGTTAAAATTCATTACTATTGAAAACGACAAGCGGATTACCCTTGTGGATAAAAGCCGAAATTCAGTAAACAAATTCAATTTTCAGCAAATTGCACCTCCGGGAGGGTTTGACTTCAGTGCGCACAGCAGAAGTGCTACACCTTACCTACGTTTAGCAGAAATGTACCTGAACAAAGCCGAAGCACTTGCAAAATCCGGGGACAATACCAATGCCTTGATTGCATTAAACCTGGTTAGGACAAGAGCCCTGGCACCAGCCTGGACAACCTTGACCCTAACTGCAGCTAACATGACCGTTTTCCAGGCAGTATTAAACGAACGCAGATTGGAACTGGCATGGGAAGGTCATTCGTCTTATGACAATTTCAGGAATGGTTTACCAATGGTGAGGAATTATACCGACTATTCAACCAATACTCCTTTAACCGTACAGGCTAATGAAAAAATTGTGATTTATCCTTTGCCTCCGGGAGAAATATTGTTGAACCCTAACCTGGATCAAAACCCATTATAAAAATATAAGTCCCGGATCGCCTGCCGGTCCGGGCTTACGCTAAATTCCGCTCCAATTAGCAAACCTATAACACTAACAACGAAATGAAAAAACTATTCACCGGAATTGCCTGCATCCTTGCCCTGTCGGCATCTGCTCAGAACCGCGAAATCACCTTTAAAGAAGGAGATTGGAAAACACAGCTGGCCGCAGCCAAAAAAGAGAACAAGATCATCTTCTTCGACGCCTACACCTCCTGGTGTGGTCCTTGTAAAATGATGGCTAAAGATGTGTTTACCAAAAACGACGTCGCCGACCTGTTCAACGGCACCTTCTATAACGTAAAATACGATATGGAAAAGGGAGAAGGCCCGGCATTAAAAGACAAGTATGGTGTAAGTGCCTATCCTACGTACCTGTTCATCAACGGTGACGGTGAAGTGGTACATAAAATAGTAGGCGGCATGTCGGATAAAGAATTTATCGCAGAATCTTCAAAAGCATTGAAACCAGAAAGTACCGCATTCGGATTGGCAAAGAAATTCAACTCTGGTGATCATTCAGAAGCTACCGCAATTGCTTATCTGCAAGCACTGGAAGTTGCTTATGAAGCTGACAAAATGGGTAGTGTAGCAAAAACCTATTTTGATGGTCTGCCTAAAACCTCACTACTGGAAGCCCACAACTGGGAACTGGTTCAAAAGTACCTGAACAACCCATCATCCCAGGCCTTTGCCTATTTGTATGCCAATAAAGCAGAGCTGGAAAAAAAATACGAAGCAAGTAAGGTAAACCAGTATTTTGACATGACCTTCATGAGATCGGTTTATGCTGTAAAAAGAAACTACGAGAAAAAAGACGATCTGAAAGCAGCTAAAGAAATAACTGGCGCTATCAGAAAACTTCAGGCAGCTAATCCATCAAACGGGTCGGCCGCTTTATTGGCACAACTAGACCTCATCGAATTTGCCGCTGCAAAACAATGGGATAAATTTACAGCTAAAGTTGATGCCATCCTGGCCGATGCGAACTTCCCGCGCAGAAACGATTTTGTAATTACCGCAGCCAACGATGTAGTTACGGCGGCACCTGCAAATTATTACGCTACAGCAGAAAAATGGGCCAATGAGTTGCAAAAAACAGCAAATGATTTCAGCAATATCCAACTCACCGACCTCAGGAAACGCATCCTGAAAAAACAGGGTAAAACTGCTGAGGCTGAAGCCATGGCGGCCAAAGCAATGGAACTCAGAAAAGAGGCAGGCAAAAAAGGCCAGATGACCCCTCCTATCATGAACAACTAAGAATTAACTTAAATATATATAACACTAAAACAATGATTAAAAAATGTTTAACACTGGCTGTTGCAGCCCTGTTAATGGTAAGCAGCAGCTTTGCCCAAAAAGGAAAAACAGTGACGTTTACCGGTCACGTAAAGTTTCCTGACACAGAAAACAAATACCCTATTTACCTGGGTAAATATGAAGGAGAAGGATTCAAAAGGGCGTTTAAAGCACTGGACAGTACTAAGCTGGATGCCAATAACAATTTCTCATTTAAGGTTCCTGCAGATAACCCTGATTTTTACCAGGTAAGAGTTTATTATTTTGACCGCATCGATTTCTGGGCCAATAAAGACAACATCCATGTGAATGTAAGGGGTATTGATACTGCCAAAATGAAGATTAAAAACCCTCCATATATTTATATGGAAAACACATCTGCTGAAAACGATGTCATCAACGATGTAAACCTGGTATCTTATCTTGATTACCAGCAAATGATTGCGGTAGGTCAGGAGCAATACAGGGCTGGGCTGGCAAAAGAGCCTAAATGGATAGAGTACATGAAAGATGGTTACGACCGTATTTCCAAAGACCGGGACTTCCGGATGAGATACCTGGTCAATAAATACAAAGACCAGCCTAGTGTACTGTATGCACTGAATTCTTTAAGTATGAAACGTGATCAGGAACTGATCATGTCTACACTTGACAACCTGACCAAAAAATTCCCTAATCTGAAACAGGCGAAGGAAAGAAAAAAAGAAATCCTGGACGGCATTGCACAGGCAGCCAAGCTCGCTGAAGGACAAAAAACACCTGATTTTGCTTTTCCTGATGTAAATGGTAAAAAATGGGGGCCTAAAGATTTCAGGGGCAAATACCTGATCATCGATTTCTGGGCATCATGGTGCGGTCCCTGCCGTCAGGAAATTCCTCACATAAAAGAAGTTTACAAAAAATATAAAGATAAAGGTCTGGAGATCCTTTCTGTATCTGTAGATGCAAAACCGGAAGCATGGAAAAAAGCGATGGATGAAGAGCGTATGGCCTGGCCACAGGTTAATGCTGTAGAGTCTAAACCGGTAATGGCTTCTTATATGTTCAGCGGTATCCCTTATCTGGTTGTGGTAGACAAAGAAGGAAAAATTGTAGAGAAAAATGTTCGTGGTGAATCTTTAGATAAAGCCATGGAAAAAATATTTGGAAAATAATCCTACATCAAATGAAGAAGATCATATTATCATTATTGCTTTTAACGGGCGTTTCGGCCTACAAGGCCAATGCACAAATGGAGGCTGCAAAAAAGCTTAAATGGGATGTTGAAAAAGGTGCAGACATCAATATGGAACTGGATGCAGTCTGGGGCGTTTTTCAAAATAATGATTTATTGAAAAAAGCATCGAATGGGTATGTAAGCGCCATAGAAGTTATAGATGCAACTATGCCGATATCCAGAAAGATTGTCTTTTCAAATGGAGGCGACCGTTTAGAGAGCATTACCCAGAATGAGGCGCACAATAAGCTGATTGCGATAAGTTTTGACGACACCAAACTGCCTAAAGGAATTAAAGCGGCACAATATGCCATTTTCTTTAAAGCCAATGGCAGCAAAACCAACGTCATGTGGAGAGCGCTGGTTACTGGCGATACCGATGCAAAGGAAGCTTTAGTAAAGCAGTTGAATGCTGAATTTGACAGCTATGCTACGGGCCTGGATAAGATGACCAAAACATCCATTCCAGCAGTGAAGATGAATTAAAAAAAGTGTTTTTTTCAGAGCAGGGCGGTTAAACATAGGGTTTTAACCGCCCTGTTTTATTAGAACTCAACCCTTCACATTTTGTTTTTATTGATAAGTTATATTACCTTTCCTATATATATGGATTTAACTGTTTAAATACTTTGCTAAATAAGGAAAAAGATGCACTTAACAGTCTGCTGGGTAGGATTGTAACGGGTGATGAAAATGCTTTCCGACAGCTTTTTGATACTTATTCTGGTAAAGTATATGCTTTTGCACTTAAATTAACGCATTCAGAAACACTGGCAGAAGAAATTGTACAGGATATATTCTTAAAGGTTTGGCTCAACAGACAGGCACTAAGTACCATAGTTTACTTTCCTTCCTATTTGTATTCACTCACAAAAAATCACGCCTTTAATGTGCTAAAACGTTTAACACTAGAAGCCAATATCAAAGCCGCAATCAGTTTGGAGTTGTCAGAAATTCAGCATGAAACCGAAGACCGCATCGTTTTTAATGAATACCAACGTATTTTAAACGAAGCCATTGAGAAGCTTCCGGCTCAGCAGCGTAAAGTTTATACGCTTTGCCAGCAGGAAGGAATGACTTATGAGGAGGCTGCAGCATTACTCAATTTGTCGCGCTTAACCGTAAAAACACATATGCAGCTGGCCTTGCGTTTTATCCGTGGCTATTTTAACAGCAATTTAAATGTCTGGGTTTTATCACTGTTGTTGCTTTCCAATAAAATCAACCTCAATACGCCACATTCAGACATAGGCGCTCCTTTACTTATACAACATCCAATAAATCTATTCCATCAACAGAACAAAAGGTAAGTAATTGTCAGGCTTACATTAATTTTATTTTCGTCCCGATTACTCCTCTCAAGCTTACCAGTTGTCATAATATTAGAACCAATCAATAATATTAATGGACAATTTCCGATTTGTTTATTTGTTTCAACAGTATGTAAATAAAGCATGCTCTGAAGAAGAACTTCAGGAGTTCCAGGCTTTGACCAACAAATCAGTTCACGATAAGCAGTTACTTGCCCTCATAGATGAACTTTGGGACAAAACACCCCTTAATAAAGAACTGGATGCCGACAGGAAGGAGCTCATTTTAAACAAAATCTTTACAACTGATCAACAGGTGATCCGGCTACAGAAGCGCCCGTTCTGGAAAGGCTATAAAATTGCAGCATCACTGGCTGCGGCCATAGCACTTTGGGGCATTTTACATTATGCAATTTCCAGACAGGTAACCCATAAAAAAACAGAGGCATTTATTACAAAAAACGATATAGCTCCGGGCGCCAACAAAGCCCTGCTAACCTTTGGCGATGGTAAAACCATAACACTTAATGATACCAAAACAGCGCTTGTTATTGGAAAAGTTTTGAAGTATAACGATGGCACTGCAGTAAACCCCGGCGATGTACATGGTGGTCACTCTCATCCTGTTCCAGGGCCTCAAACCATTACAACCCCCCGGGGCGGATCTTATCAGGTTATCCTATCAGATGGAACCAAAGTTTGGCTTAATGCGGCCTCAAGCTTAACCTATACCCCAAACATGCATGGAGAACGTAGGGTAACCCTTGATGGGGAGGCTTATTTCGAAGTAGCAACCGCCTATACCTCATTACCAGGGCACAGCATGAAGCAACCCTTCCTGGTAGAAAGCAACGGGCAAACAGTTGAAGTGCTTGGAACGCACTTTAATGTTAATGCTTATTCGGATGAAGGCAGTATAAAAACAACACTTCTGGAAGGGGCCGTAAAAGTATCCCTTAACGGATCAAAAAACTTCAGCTTACTTAAGCCTGGCGAACAAGCCGCTAATAGTGATAGCCAGATACAAGTTTCAAAGGCCAATACAGAACAGGCCGTCGCCTGGAAAAATGGAGATTTTGTATTTAAGGGAGAAGATGTGAAAAGCGTTATGCGCCAGTTGGCAAGGTGGTATGATGTGGAAATAGTGTATAAGGGAAATGTTTCGGATATAGGGTTTGTAAGTACCATTTCAAAATCTAAAAAATTGTCCGAAGTAATCACTGCATTACAGGCGACCGAAGGTATTCACTTTAAAATTGAAGGAAGGAGGGTTGTAGTTATGCCTTAACAGATCAGAAAAGGCGAGCTGAAAAATAATCGGGAACGTTGACGCGCTCCCGATCAACAGTCAGTCCTCCTTAATAACAATGCTTGGAAACATATTTATCAAACTAAACCGACCAACAAATGTACAAATTTTACAATAAAATATGGTGTGGCCTGACCAACTATGCCATCGACTCAACAGGAAATCAGCTGCGGGAGACATTTTCAGGTTATCATTTAAAGAAATGGATAATGAGGATGAATTTTATAATTATTACACTATGTGTAGCCTTTTTGCAAATGGCATCTGCAGCTAATGCGCAGCGGATAA
Organism: Pedobacter schmidteae; assembly: GCF_900564155.1. NCBI lineage: Bacteria > Pseudomonadati > Bacteroidota > Sphingobacteriia > Sphingobacteriales > Sphingobacteriaceae > Pedobacter > Pedobacter schmidteae. The sequence continues at coordinate 257,036 of NZ_LS999839.1, forward strand.
CCTTACTCAAAAAGAATGCCCCGCTTGATGAAGTTTTTCTGGAGCTCAGGAAACAAAGTGGTTATGATTTTGTCATAACCAATGCACAGCTTAAACAGACAAAACCCGTAAGCATTCAGGTAAATGCTGAAGAACTGATCAGTGTGCTGAATAAATGTTTTGATGGCCAGCCATTCACCTATTCAATTGCCAATAAAACGATCATTGTTTTACCAAAAAAAAAGCAACAGTCATCAGTAATCGCTCCCGACATAAATTTAAAAGGTAATATAAGTGATGAAAAGGGACAGCCAATATCGGGAGTTAGTGTAAAAGTAGATGGTACTCAAATGGGTACGGCCAGCAATACAGAGGGTAATTATAAGCTCGGCCTAACACCCGGAAAATACCGGCTTATTTTTACCTGTATAGGCTTTAACACACGGATTATAGACAATGTTCTGGTTGAAGAGGGAAAAACCCTTGACTTAAACGTTGTTATGAAAGCAACCATAGCCTACCTGCAGGAAGCCGTGGTAGTGGGCTATGGTGTGCAGGAAAAAAGAAGTTTAACCGGATCAATCGGCACTTATAAACCCGGTGAAGAAATCGGACAAATTCCACTAACAATAGACAGGGCCCTGGTTGGCAGAATTGCCGGGGTGCAGGTAGCACAATCATCAGGCATGCCGGGCAGCGCTTCAGCTATTATCATTCGTGGTATCAGCACTTTAAATAAAAACGGAAATTCACCGCTTGTGGTTATTGACGGGGTACCGGTTTACAGTATAGACCGTAACAACAACACCACCGATTTTAGCGGTGGCAAATCTCCCGGCTTTGTATATGGCGGTACAGCAGTAGACGAAACTTATGCCAATGGAGCAGAAAACAAAGTGGAGAATAACCCGCTGGCAAGCATCAACCCTGATGATATAGAATCCATTGAGATCCTGAAGGATGCTTATGCAACAGCCATTTACGGATCCAGAGGAGCTGCAGGGGTTATTCTGGTCACTACTAAAAAAGGTAAAGCCGGAAAAATGAAAATCAATTTCACCTTATCTTCTTCGGCAAGTAATCCGGTTAAAACGCCTTCTATGATGACCGGCGATCAATATGCTGATTTCTATACCGGTTTTTTGAAAGCCAAAGATCCGCAGTCGACGATTGTTTTTCCGAAAGGAATCAATACCAATTGGCTGGATGAGGTTACCCGTACAGCCATAGGCGCTAAAGCAGCCCTTTCTTTATCCGGAGGTAACGAAAATATAACTTACGCCATTAGTGGAGGGTACGATAAAGATCAGAGTTATATCATAAACAATGACTTCAACCGCTATCAGGCCCGCATAAACCTCGAAGGCAACCTCTCCAAATTTATCAAGGTAGGCGCAAATATGGCGATGTCTTATGTCGACAACAATGCACTGAACGCCCAGCGTGTATATCGCAATGCGATTTTGCAGCCACCTAATATGCCTATCACCGATGCACAGGGAAAATACATCTGGAGGTTTGGCGATAACCCGCAAGGAATAAACGAAGATACCAATCCTGTTGCCTGGGCAAAAACAGGTGTCAATCATAGGATCGACACCCGGGTTTTTGGCAATATCTATACTGATGTTAAATTTGCTTCCTGGATTACCTGGCATACTGATTTCGGGGTAGATTGGATAGATGGCAAAGCATATTCCCGTGAGGCCGATAAACTGAGTACGGTGGAAGGAATGGCTACTTCTACAACAACAAATAACCGTCGGTGGGTAATTAACAATGAACTACGGATCAATAAATCTGTAGGTCATAAACATGGTATTAATGCCACACTGGGCCAGTCATTTGAAACCTCTGCTGAGGGTATAAACGGTGTGGTTGGTGAGAACTTTCAGAGTGATGACATTTTAAGCATCAGTGCTGCAAGTACCAGACGGGTAACAAGTTCCTTAGATCAAAAATGGGCTATGGTGTCTTATTTTGGTCGTTTAAATTATCAGTTTAACAATACCTACCTGGCCGGGATTACTTATCGTTTGGATGGCTCATCAAAATTTAGTAAAAATAAACGTTATGTAGGATTTCCCTCTTTCTCATTAGGCTGGGTGCCCAGTGAAGAGGCATTCCTCAGAAATGTAAAATGGATAGACCAGCTTAAATTCAGAGGTAGCTTGGGTTATACAGGAAATGATGGAGGGGCTGGTTACTACGGAAACCAGGGGACCTACAAACCAGATCCATACGGAGCTACATATGGAAACATCAGTGCTTTAACAGTTTTATCGCCCAACAATCCAAATCTGGAATGGGAAAAAACCACCATGATCGATGTGGGAATGGATTTGTCCTTACTTCGGTCGCGGCTAACATTAACCGTTGACTATTACAACAAAAAGACCAAAAACTCTATAGTAAGCTCCCCATTACCCAACTTTATGGGCTTCAGTACTCAGTCGCAAAACCTTGCCGACCTCACCAATAAAGGCCTGGAGTTTACACTTAATTCACAAAATTTTGTAAACGGGGAATTCAAATGGTCTACCTCTTTTAATATTGCCAGAAATAGCAATATCATCAACAAGCTTCATAAAATTGATGCCGAACAAAGTGCACGCAATATTGAATACAACGGAGGCCGTTATTGGTTGCCTGGTGCTTCAGCAACATCATTCTATATGTAGTATAAATGATCAGAACGGCAACCCAATCTGGGTAGATAAAAATGGCAATAAAGTTGAAAAACCATTTCCTTCAACAGACTTTGAAAACCCTAATCAACATCGCAAAGTATTGGGCGATGCGTTGCCAAAATTCTTTGGAGGTTTAGGAAACACCTTTGGTTACCACGGATTTGAGCTGAATGCCTTTTTCACCTTTGCTTATGGGAATAAGATTTTCAATGGCGCAAAAGCTTCTGCCCTGAGTTACACAGAAGGTACGTTTGCGGGGCTCAATGCACGTAATTTGTCAATTGAGCAATTAAACTATTGGAAAAATCCAGGAGACCAGACAAATGTTCCCGGCCTGATCAATGAATCGAACAATGTATTTATGGGATTCGGGGCAACCGACTATACCCAGGGCCGCTATACTTCCCGCTTTCTTGAAGATGCCTCATACATCAAGCTGCGCAATTTGACCCTTGCATACACCTTCAGAAAAAAACTGGGGTCTGATTTTTACCGGATAAAAGTTTTTGCTGAAGGGAATAATTTGTTCGCCATTACCAAATACAGCGGCATGGACCCGGAAGTAAGTGCATTTGGTTCTTCGGCGCTCAACAGCGGCTACGATGAATTGACGCTGCCGCCAATGCGCAGCTTCAGATTAGGAATACAATTAGGGATCTAATGCTTATCAAACAACCTTAACCATGAACAAATTCAACCTCAATAAATTATTTTTAAGCGCATCGATAGCCTGCTTAATGCTGCTATCGGGTTGTGGCAAGCAAATAGATCTTGCTCCTGAATCTGTGACCACAGAAAAAGATGCCTTAACGCACGAAAAAGGTGCCGAAAGATTATTAGCCGGAGCATACCTGAGTCTTTTCGACGCTTCAAAGGGGGATGCTTATGCGATTCCGGATTTGACAACAGGCATCCTGTCTAGTTTTTCTCCCGATTATGCCACCGGCAATCTTGATTCCCGAAACTTTACTGTGCTCAGCATCTGGACGAACAATTATAAAACGATCAATCTGGCCAATGTAATCATTAATAAGCTGAATGAGCACGCAACATTTGATCTGACCGTGCAAAAGCAGTTTATTGCCGAAGCGAAGTTCATCAGGGCTCTTTCTTATTTCAACCTGCTCAAATACTTTAGCGACGGGGCAATGCAAAATAAAACGGAAAACCTGTGCGTCCCCCTGCGTTTGCAAGCCTTTGATGGGTACGATGGCTCGCAGAACATACCCCGTTCTACAAATTCCGTCGTTTACACACAAATTATCAAAGACCTTGATGAGGCCGCTATAGATTTGAAGTCGAAGTTCGATCAAAATGTTGAGCAGCATGGAAGGGCTACAAAAGCTGCAGCCCGGGCATTGGCTTCAAGAGTAAGTCTTTACAGGAAGGATTATACAAAATGTATTGCCTATGCAAATGAGACTTTAGCAGATCAGGGATATGGCCTGGAGGCCAGCATTACCAATGTCTTTCCGGTCAATCCTCTCGGATCTGTTGATATTCCGTTTAGCAAGGAAATTGTATTTGGGTTCCCCGTAAGCTGGAACAAAAACTTTAGTCAGTATAAGTTTCATGACCTGTATTATATCTACGGTTTTCTGACGCCCAGCAACGATTTTTTAACATCCTATAATGCAGCCGACATCAGGCGTACAGGCTTTAATGTGGATGCACAGGATCCAAACAGGAACCTGAAATTTTCTCATCCTGAATTAATTGATAACCTGATGGTGATTCGCATTTCTGAGATTATGTTAAATAAAGCAGAGGCCGAAGCTTATCAGAACGGGGTTACTACAACAGCGGTTGGGCTTTTGAATAATGTATATCAACGTGTCTTTCCGGCCGGACAAAAGCCTGCACTTTATACGACGGCGGATTTTAATACGAAGGAAAAACTTATTGAACGCATTCTTCAGGAAAGGCTGTGGGAACTGGCATTTGAGGGGCATAGTCGTTTTGATTACATCAGGTCAGGTTTAAAGCCTAATCCGTTATTGCCGGAGAACAAGTATGCCTTTCCGATTCCACAGAGAGAAATAGACATCACCAATGGTTTAATTAAACAAAACCCTGGTTACTAACACAGTAACCTCACAACAATAAAATAAATAAATCTAAAAAACAATGTATAAAAAAGCAGCAGGATTAGTAGTGGCAATATTATTTGCCCTGGGCACGTTGCATGCCCAATCCCCCAGGAGTATCACAGTAAAAGGAAAAGTAAAATTTCCTGATCCAAACGGAAAAATTTATTTAGGCCAGCTAAAAGGAGATGGATTTGACCGCGTATTTAAGGCCATTGACAGTACAGTATTAAAACCCGACAACACTTTCTCTTTTACCATTAAAACCAATAACCCTGATTTTTATCAGATCAGGGTTTATTATAATGACCAGATTGATTTCTGGGCAGACAAAGACAATTTAAAGATAGCCTTCCGTGGGGTGGATACGGCAAAAATTAAAATTAAAAACCCACCACATGTTCATATTGAAGGCTCGGCAGATAATGATGTCATCAACCATGTTAATTATGCTTACTACAGGTATTACCAATTGTCCATTTTGCTCTATAACCAACTTTATCAAGCTGAAATGGTGGCTAAAGATTCACTATGGACGGCAGCCGCTAAAATCAATACCGACAGCCTGAGCATTGATTTTAGGGCAAGGATTAAATACCTCATTGAAATGTATAAAGACAGGCCTACTGTGCTATACGCTTTAAATTTTCTGCGTTGGGAAAGGGATGGAGATTTGATTATGGCTACGTTGGACCACCTGGCGCAAAAATACCCCAACCTGCCCCAGGTAAAAAAACAGAGAGCTGATATTTTAGCCAATATTGCCCAAACTAAAAAAATTGCGAATGGCATGCCGGCACCAGACTTTTCTTATGCTGATTTAAGTGGAAAGAAATGGGGGCCTAAGGATTTCAGGGGAAAATACCTGATCGTTGATTTCTGGGCATCCTGGTGTGGCCCTTGCCGCCAGGAAATCCCTCACCTGAAAGAGGTGTATAAAAAATATAAAGATAAAGGCCTCGAAATTCTGGCCGTTTCTATTGATGCCAAAGCTGACATGTGGAAAAAGGCCCTGAATGAAGAGAAAATGACCTGGACACAGGTCAATGCTCCAGAATCAAAACCGGTAATGAGTTCTTATTTGTTTAATGGCATTCCATTTCTGGTATTGATAGACAAAGAAGGAAGAATTATTGAAAAGGACCTGCGCGGAGAAAGCCTTGATAAAAAACTAAAGGAAATATTTGGTATATAAAAACTGTCAATTAATGAAAATGAAAAGAGTTCTTTTATCAGCAGTACTGAGCTGCACCCTGGTGCTGAGTGCTCATGCGCAAACCCGGGAAATCAATTTTAAGCACGACGCCGCGTTTAAAGAAGTACTGGCCGAGGCCAAAAAACAAAACAAGCTCATCTTTTTTGATGCTTATACTTCCTGGTGCGGCCCGTGTAAAGTAATGGCCAGTACGGTTTTTAAAACCGATAGTGTAGCCGATTTCTTTAACCAGACTTTTGTTAACCTGAAAGTAGATATGGAAAAAGGAGAAGGACCAGATTTAAATAAACGGTTTGAGGTTAGTGCATACCCCACCCTTTTGTTTATAGATGGTGATGGTAACCTGGTCCATAAAATAGTAGGCTCTGCACCAGCCAATGAATTTATGGCCGAATCGCGCAAAGCGCTGGACCCAACACGTACAGTTTACGGCCTTGGTAAAAAATTTAATGCCGGCGACCATTCTGACGAAACAACCATTGCGTACATGACCGCATTGGAAGCAGCTTACGAGCAGGATAAGATGGGCGAGGTTGCCGGAATTTACTTTGATGCCCTGCCCCAGTCTTCCCTGCTGGGGGGCAAAAACTGGACAATGGCAAAACGCTTTCTGTTTGATGTAAGTTCATCCTCTTTCGCTTATTTGCTGAACAACTCGGAAGTACTGGCTTCAAAGTACGGAAAAGGCAAAGTTGAAATGTATTTTAACCAGGTTTTTTATAATGCCATCAGTTCAATAAAAAAAACCTATTCAACCAATGTAGCAGCTGCCGGCAAGAAAGCCAAAGTGATGGAAGATCTGCTCAAAACAGGCAAGGTTCCTTCATCCGAAGACATGCTCGTATCGCTTGAATTAACAAAGTTATCCGGAACCAAACAATGGGATAAATACTGTACCACTTTGGAAAATAAGGCCCATCAACCTACCAGGCCCAGCGCATATACCGTGCTCTGGCCGGCAATGGAAATGGTACGCGACGCACCTGTGAAATATAGCAGCAATGCATTAAAACTAGCTGATTATTACAGCGATGATAAAAACAATCTGAATACCCAGATCCTGGTTTCTGACCTGCGTAAAATGGCAAACAAGAAGCAGGGTAAAATCAAAGAAGCTGAAGCTTTTGCCTTAAACTCCGATAATTTGAGGAAAGAGGCAGCGGCCAAAGGAAGAGGAACCCCTCAAATAATGAAAGATTAACATTCCATTTAATTATTAAAATTTAAAAAAGTAAAAATGAAAAAAATGAAAAAAGTCATCAATTTAATGTTTGCATTTACCCTTGTGGTATGGTTTAGCCCAAAAACTGCTCATGCACAAATGGGCGAAGCGCAGCAGGTTCAATGGGATGTAACCAAGGTAGCTGATTTGAAATTTGATCAGGAAAGCATGTGGGACTTGCTGTCTCAATTGGATATGGTAGCGCTATATACAAAAGGTTATGTTAAATCTGTTGAAATAAAAGGCACAGAACCGCAATTTGAGCGCGTACTTACTTTTGTTGACGGCACTTCCCGCACAGAAAAGTTTGAACAGATAGAACAGGAACACAAATTTTTGGCCTACAGCTTTGCAAAAAACTCGTTGCCGACCGATATTCAGGAAGTATCGATCTGTGTATTTACCAAAGCCAAAGGCAAGGAAACGGAAGTAAAATGGGTGGCCAAAATTACCGGTAAAGATGAGGCTAAAAAAGCCCTGGTTGCCAAGCTTAATGCGGAGTTCGGAAAATATGTGGCCGGACTAACAACCGTGATTGAAAATTCAGTGCCTGCAACTGTAATGGAATAGACAAATTAACAGAAAAGGGCGGTTAGACATAAGGTTTAACCGCCCTTTTTGAACCATACGTATCCCCAACACATAAGTTGTACTATCTTTGCAAGATGAAAATCCCGATATACAGTTCCAGGTACTTTATCGGCATAGGAATCTTTATTTTCTTGTGCTTTACGGGGATATGGTTTTTTATGTCGGGTAAACTCAGTAAACGGGCCGAACAGATTAGTATTGACCTTGCGACAAAGACTTATGAGCTCAAATCAAATGTAATCCATAACGAATTTAACAGGCTTATAAAAGGGATCGAAAACCTAGAAGCCATCCTCCCTGAATTTCATTCAACAGCAGATTTTATAAAACGACGCAAAATTGTAGAAGCCCTGTTGCTTAGCCATCCTGCTGCGAATAAAGGCTGGTACACGATCATCAATAAGCAGGACACCATTTACAGCACCGTTGAGAAGAGTGGGCAGATCTATCTTGATAGACCTGCCCCACAATATCAGAAAGACTGGAACCAAAATAAGCTGATCTCGATAGCAGATACTTTGCATTGGCTGGTGGGTACAAAACACCAGCTTTCGAATACTGAAACCCTCATTTTCGGCCTCGACATCAACCTGAAAGAATTGCAGAATTATTTATCAGGTATTGATCCGGCAGGCCGTGCCTCCGCTTCAGTAATTGATGAAACCGGAACTTATGTCATCAATCCGGCAGAAAAATTAATAGGTACAAAGATGGGGGTTCCGGTCAGGCTCTCGCCCATCACCAGGCGGCTCAAAGACAGCATCAGTACCTACGAAATTGTAATGTCTCCTGTTTTGGAGATTCCTGTATTTCGTTATTACACACCACTGAACATTTCGTCTATGAAGTGGACAATGGTGCTGGACACAGCAGCACTGAATGTAGATGAGGATGTAAAGGACATCGAAAAATACCTGATCGCCATGTTCATCTCGGCGGCCCTGATCATCCTCCTGCTGATCGCCTGGGCGCAGGCCAAATGGCAAAAAGAATTTATGTTAAGGCAACAGGTTGAAACAAAACGCCAGCAGCTTTCCATTGAAAAACAGGAGCTGAGCCTGGTTGCCGAACGCCAGCAAAAAGACAATGCCCTCCTGCAGCTCAACGCACTGAAACAAAAAGTAAACCCTCATTTTCTTTTCAATTCCTTAAGCTCATTAAATGCGCTGATAGAGAAAAATCCCGAACTGGCAAAATCCTTTGTCCTTAAATTATCAAGGGTATACCGCTATGTACTGGAGTCGTACCCCAACGGGTTGGCCACCGTTACCGAAGAGCTCCGTTTTGCCAATGAATATTTTTTTCTGCTGAAAATTAGATTTGGAGATGCCCTGGAGCCCATGGGCATACAGATCTCGGATGCTCACCTGAACCAACGCATCCCCTTTATGAGTTTGCAAACCCTAATAGAGAATGCAGTAAAGCACAACATGCTGTCGAAAGCAAAGCCACTTCAAATCAATATAAAAAGTACAGAGGATTGTATTGAGGTAACCAACAACCTTCAGTTGCGTAACGATGTAAAAGACTCGGGCAAACAAGGCTTAAATTATTTACAAAGCACATATGCCTATTTTGGCAACACCAGATTGAGGTACGGTGCCGAAGGGGATCTGTATAGATGTTACCTTCCATTGATAAAGCCCGAAAGCGTTTAACACAGAAATAACGTCAAATTAACAATTTTTTCACTCCCTTAAACTGCGCGTTCACACTACTGAATATGCGGGTTCACCCCCTGCCGCTTCCTAATCAGCAAACAATCAGGCATTTTAGATGTATGATTTTGAATAAAACTTCATTTGTAGCTGTAGCGATTTTGATTTTTGGCCTGGGTGTAAAGGCACAAATCCCTAAGAAACTTCCTAAAAAAGAACCTGTTAAAAAGGTAAGTGCCGATTCTTTAAAAAAGAAAACGGCACAGGATACCACTAAAAAAAGCACTTTAAAAGATTATAAAACACTTTTAAAACAAGCAAAAACGATCAACGGGGTTTTTAAAGTACATCAGGTAGAAACCGACTATTACTTCGAAATTCCATTTAAATTAATGGATAAAGACTTTTTACTGGTCAACAAACTATCCTCGGTCCCTTTGGCCATCAATGAGGCCGGCGTAAATAAAGGGATGAACTATGAAAACAAGGTCATTCGTTTTTATCCCAACCGACTGGCCAAAACAGTATGGGTAAAAACCATCGTGCCACAGGTAGAATCGCCCGCAGGTGATGCCATTACCCAATCGGTAAAAGACAATTTTACAGGTTCGGTAATTGAACAGTTTAAAATTGAAGCTTACTCTCCCGATTCATCAGCAGTAGTGATCAAAGTAAATAAAGTATTTGACGGTACAGAAAAAAGCTTTAATGATGTATTTAACGGCATAGGCCTGGGTACCAGCCCGAAGCCTTCCTTATCGGCCATTGAAAAAATTAAAGGTTTTCCGCAAAATCTGGTGATACGATCGTTGCTTAGCACTTCCGTAACTGAAGGGCAAAGCACCATAGCCATCAGTGTGGCTGTAACGACCAATTTATTATTGCTGCCCGAGAGGCCGATGAAACCCCGGTTTGCCGACAACCGCGTAGGTTATTTCAGCACACCAAGATGGTATTTTTCGGATACGCAGCAAAAGCTGGAAACCAGACAGCTCATTACCAAATGGAACCTGGTACCGAAGCCGGCCGACCGCGCGCGTTATTTAAGAGGCGAACTGGTTGAACCCGAGAAACCGATTATTTATTACATAGACCCTGCTACACCAAGACAATGGGTACCTTATATTGTGGACGGCATACACGATTGGCAAAAAGCTTTTGAAGCCGCAGGTTTTAAAAATGCCATTCAGGCGAAACTGGTTACCGACACGGCCGACTTTGATGCCGACGATGTCCGTTATTCGGTAGTTACCTATGCGGCATCGCCAAAGTCCAATGCTATGGGCCCATCGGTGGTAGATCCCCGCTCGGGCGAAATCCTGGAATCGGATGTCATCTGGTGGCACAACGTCATGACCTCACTACAGTATTGGATGCGCGTGCAAACCGGTATTATTGATACAGACGCCAGAAAAAACAATTTTAGCGTAGAAAAAATGGGTCATGCCATCCGTTTTGTCTCCTCGCACGAAATTGGCCATACCTTGGGTCTAAAACACAACATGGGCTCATCATTTGCCTATCCGGTAGATTCCCTGCGTTCGGCAAGTTATACAGCCAGGATGGGCGGCACCGCTCCTTCTATTATGGACTATGCACGTTTTAATTATGTTGCGCAGCCCGAAGACCAGGTAAAAAACATTACTCCACAAATTGGTGTATACGATAAATACGCCATTGCCTGGGGGTACCGCTGGCTGGATACACAAGATCCACGGAAGGAACTGGAAATTCAGAAAGGATGGATTGCCCAGCACCAGAATGATCCTTTGTACCACTATGGCGAACAACAGGAAAGCTTAAACGTGGTAGACCCAAGGGCACAGTCGGAGGACCTGGGCGATAATGCCATGAAAGCAGGCGAATATGGCATGAAAAACCTGCGCAAACTGATCCCACAGATTAAGGATTGGGCTGCAGAACCTGGCGATTCTTATTACCAGGCCGGTAAATTATATATGGCAGCTGTTTGGCAGTGGAATACTTATGCCGATCACGTAATGGCCAATATAGGTGGGTACTATCTGGAAAACCCGGTAGCTGGCGATGGTAAAAAGGCTTATACACCGGTTCCGAAAGCCATACAGGAAGATGCTATGGCCTACCTGAAGAAAGAGATTTTTAACCTGCCCGACTGGTTGTTTAAACCCGAATTGTTAGACAATACCTTTGCCATTAAAGATACCCCGCTTGGCCCTTACGAGTACGGCCCTTATAATTTGAAACGTGAGCAACAGTATGGATTAATGTACAGCCTGGTTGGCGACGAACGTTTGCTAAGGCTATTGGAAATGGAGTCTATCCATGGAAAAGACAAAGTATATACGGTTTCGCAATTGCTGAAAGACATCAGAGAAACAGCATTTAAACAGACCATAAATGGCAAATCGCTAAGCCTGGCCGAACGCCAGACCGAGCAGAACTACGTAGATGTTTTGATGGTAAGTGCCGATAAACTGATGGAAAAGGTCAATAAAAAAGCACTTCAGCCAGTTGGCACAACTTTAAAAAATAATTTACCTGAACTGTGCGACCTCACCCCACGCGCTTTTAGAGAAGACAGGCCAGCTTATACCAACGAGGCGCTGAAAAACGTATTTGTGAACTCCATGACCAGAACATCGGATGTAGCTTCAGCTAAAAGAGGCGAACTGATGAAAATCCTGGCCTTGTTGGAGAAGAACAAAACAAAAGGCGACTACGAAACCCAAAACCATCATATGGATCTCATTTTAAGAATCAGGCAAAGCTTAAAAATCAATTAAACCATTAACTATCAATAAATTTGCAAAAATGAATAAATTTTTACTACTTCTTTTACTGCTGGGTACAGCCTTTACCGGTTATACCCAGGAGCAAACCACAGTGACCGGACAGGTGCTGTCGGCCGAAGACGGAAAACCAATACCGGGAGCATCGGTCTTTGTAGATAAATCAGGCATTGGCGAACAGTCGAGCCCTGGTGTAATTCAAAATTCAGTAATTGGTGCCATGACCGACGCCAATGGTCATTTCAGCTTAAAAGTTCCGGCCGGAACAACTTATTTAAAAGTAAGCTATCTGGGCTATACCAGTACACTGGTAGACATCAGGAACAAAACCAAAGTTACAGTTAGCCTGAAAAATGACGATAACGTACTAAGCGAGGTCATTGTAAACGGATATACTGACATCTCCAAGCGTAAAAACACTACATCTATTGCGAAAGTAGAATACGAAAACATTCGCCAGAATGGTGTTGCCGGAGTAGATCAGATGCTGGAAGGACAGATTGCCGGCGTATCAGTAGGTACTTTAAACGGCGGCCCCGGTGCAGCACCAAAAATTAAAATCCGTGGTACAGTTTCCTTAAATGGAACACAAGATCCGCTATGGGTATTGGACGGCCTTCCTTTGGAAGGAACCAATCTGCCCAACAACATTACCGACAAAGACAATATAGATCAGCTGCGTAATTTGCCAATTGCAGGCTTAAACCCTGATGATATTGCCGACATTACCATCCTTAAGGATGCTGCTGCTACCGCTATTTATGGAGCCAGAGCCGCAAATGGAGTAATTGTCATTACCACTAAGAAGGGTAAAAAAGGCCCGATGGCGGTCAATTTTACCGCCAATACTTTTATTACTGAACGTCCCGACCTGTCGAAACTTAACCTGATGAACTCCAATCAAAAGGTAGATTTTGAATTGGGTATGGCATCAAGACCAGATCTTATTTACAGAGATAATCAGGGTTCGGTAGCCAGAATTTTAAACAAAAGCGGCGAGCTGAACAATTACCGTACAGGTGGTTTTGCAGGCTTAACACAAGCTACTCAGGATGCCATCAACGCATTAAGAGGCAACAATACCAATTGGGGCAAAGAATTGTATCAGGCAGCAGTTAACCAACAGTATGGATTAAGCCTTTCGGGCGGTAACGACCAGGCCAACTATTACTTCTCCTCTGGTTATTATAACGAAAAAGGTACCACCATCGGCACCGGAATGGAACGTTATAACATTACTTTGAAGACTGATTTTAACATCTCTCAGAAACTGAAAGCTGGTGTTGCCGTATTTGGGGCAAAAACAAAACGTAAAAACTACCTGGTTGATCCAGATGGATATACCAATGTAAGCACTTACTCCAGAAATGTAAACCCATACCAAACCATCAGAGATGCCAATGGCAATTATGCTTATGATTTAGACATTTTGGGTACGGTTAACGGCGATGTTTACCTGCCTTACAACTTTTTGGAGGAACGTGCAAATACACGTTATACCCTGGACAATAAGAGTGTAAAAACGATTATGGACCTGAGCTATGAGATCAACAAAAACCTGAACATACGCACGGAGTTTGGTTTGCAGTTTGAAGATACAGGTGTAGAAAAATATGCGGGACAGGAAAGTTACAACACCCGTAAATTGAGACAAGCGAGCAGTTACTTTAACTCAAGTCTGGGTAAAACGGATTATTTTTTACCTGCAGGAGGTGTAATTACCAATCAGGGGACTAGTTTTTTCCAATACAACTGGAAATCGATTTTGGAATACAAAAAGGTTTTCAATGAAAAACATGAGGTTGAAGCCCTTGCCGGATCGGAGCTCAGAAGAACATACAATGAAGATATCATTACCAGGGGATTTGGTTTTAATGAACGTACACTGACCAACCAGAATATTGTATTCCCTAATGCCGACTTTGCTGCCAATAACAGGTTCCGTGCTTATGAGAAATTAAAACTGGAAAATGCCTATGCTTCATTTTACGGAACATTGTCGTATACATACAACAGGAAATATACCTTGTACGGAAGTATCCGCTACGATGGGTCAGATTTGTTCGGTGTAGATCCAAAATACAGGTACCTACCTATATACTCTGTTTCAGGGGCCTGGAATGCCAAAGAAGAACAGTTTATTAAAGACATCAACTGGATTTCGAACTTACGCCTGCGTAGTTCATATGGTATCCAGGGTAATATTGACAAAAACACTTCGCCATTTGTAGTTGGCCGCTACGGTACCTCCAACATTCTGCCTGGTGGAAACCAGCCTATAATTTCGGTTGAAAACCCACCTAATAATAAGTTACGTTGGGAAAAAACAACAACTTTTAACGCTGGTTTAGACCTGGGCTTATTTAACAATGTTGTACAGGTGACCTTTGATTATTACAACCGCGACAGTAAAGATTTGATTGGTACCCAGGCATTGCAACTGGAAAACGGTTTCGACTTTACCAATGCCAACTTTGCAAAAGTAAACAACAAAGGTTTGGAGCTGAGTATTTCGACCAGAAACATTCGCACCAATGATTTCCAATGGTCAACCGACTTCAACATCGCCAAAAACAAGAGTAAAGTAATTCAGGAAAAAGTTCGCCCAAATCAGCTGACCCCATCAAGAGAAGGTTACCCTGTGGGTGCAGTATTTGTGTTAAAAACTGCCGGCCTGGATGCCAATGGAATTCCACAATTTATGAAAGATGGTCAGGTGCTTTCGCTGGAGAAATTTTATAACCTGTATGATCCATGGGCGGATTTCTTCCCTGGCGAGCTGACCAATACGGCCTTGAGCAATGAGGAATTCAGAAACCTGTTTACTTATGCCGGCGACCGCGATCCTAAATTTAGCGGAGGTATTACCAATCGTTTCCGTTATGGCAATTTTGATTTTGCTGCCACAGCGATCTTCAACCTTGGCCAAACCGTTGTAGCCACACCACCATACAATCCGGCACAGGTAGACAGGGGCAGAAATTACTCGACCAATATCACGAATGTATGGTCGCCAGCCAATACGGGCAGTACCTTACCCGGAATTTTTGGTAAAGACAGTTTTGATGGCGAAAGGTATATGGCTTATAACTGGCTCACCGGCTTTGATGCCAGCCGTTCTTACAACAACCTGGACCTTTTTGCAAAAAAGATGAGTTATATGCGCATCAGCAGCTTGCGCATGGGTTATACCCTGCCAACTGCCATCTCAGGAAAAGTTAAAGCAAACACTTTAAGAATAAGCGTTGAAGCCAGAAACCCATTTGTGATCAGTACCGGTTATAAAGGATACTTTGATCCGGAAACTTATGGAAACATCTATGCTCAGCCCATTTCAAGAAGCATATCTATTGGTTTAAATGCCACTTTTTAATCAACAATCAGATGAACAAGATTTTAAAATTATCTGCTGTATTGATGCTAATCTTATCAGTAAGCAGCTGTAAAAAATACCTCGATATAGAACCTGTAGGCAGAGTAATACCCACTACTGCGGAAGATTTCAGGGCATTATTAAACGCAGGATATTCCGGCTTCTCGCAACATAAATCATTATTGGCCCTTCGTACAGACGAGTTGGTGCTAAACGAATTTAGTGACGATTTCCCTACCTATCGCGATCTGTATAAATGGAATGATGCCAACCCTGATGCCTTAACCTCTCAGTTTCCTTACATCACCTTTTACAGAAGTATATTTAATGCCAATACCGTTATTTCTGATGTAGAGAACAGGGCCGGAAAAACTACAGAAACCGCACAGCTTAAAGGTGAGGCTTATTTATTACGCGCCTACAACCATTTTGAACTGTTAAATATGTACGCCAAGCCCTACGATAAAAATACGGCAGCAACAGATCGTGGAGTTCCACAATCGTTGGTAGTAGATTTGGAACATGTGTACACGCCTGCTACCATAGCCGTAGTATACGACCAGATATTGGCTGACATTGCAGAGGGACAAAAACTATTGAATACAAAAAACTTTGAAGCCGGTAAAAATTACCGCTTTACTACCCGTGCTGCTTTTGCTTTATTGGCCAGGGTACGCCAATTTAGAGGTGAATATGCTGAGGCCTTAAAAGCCAGTCAGGATGCACTCGCCTTAGACAACCAACTGGAAGATTTAAATGCTACTCCTTCGGTACTTCCAAATAACTACTTATCTAAAGAAAACATCATGTCAATGGAATCTCCGCTGAACAACAGTGTAAGCAGAATAGGTAGAATTTCGCCACATCTGCTGGGCCTATATAATCAGACAGGTGATCTGCGTTTCGCTAAATATTTTACCAAATCGGGGAGCAACTATGTTTCGGCCAAAAGTGCTACCGATGCAACAAAGATTTCGTTCCGCAATGGAGAACTATATCTTATACAGGCAGAAGCTGCCCTGCAAACCAACAATCAACCGCTGGCCTTACAGAGTTTACTAGCCCTGAAAGCAAAACGGTTAACACCTGCTTACTATACCACGGAAGCAACCAGAATAACTGCATTGGATAAAGCTGGTCTTTTACAGGAAATTTTGGCAGAAAGAGAACGCGAACTGGCCCTGGAAGGTCACCGTTGGTATGATTTAAGACGTTACGGACAACCCGAGCTGAAACATACTGTTGAAGGTACCATATACACTTTAACCAAGAACGATCCAAGATACACCATTCGCTTTCCAAAAGATGCGGTTGACAACAATCCGAATTTAAAATAGCCTGTTCAAAGGGTACAAATACTTCAACTCCGGTCTGTCTTTTTTCAGACCGGAGTTTTTTTTTTACTTTTACGCTCTAGCATAAAAGCAATGAGGGTATTAATTATTGAGGATGAAGAACTTGCGGCAGACACGCTGCAAAATATCCTTATGGACATTAATCCCAATATACAGGTGCTGGCCATTCTGGGAACGGTTGAAGCCGCTGTAAGCTGGCTAAAAAAGAATAATGCCGATCTGTTGTTTATGGACATCCATCTGGGTGATGGCGAAAGTTTCCAGATTTTTCAGCAGGTAGCGGTAGACAGCCCCGTAATTTTTACTACAGCTTACGACCAGTATACCTTAAAGGCTTTTAAAAACCAGGGAATAGACTATCTGTTGAAACCTTTTGATGAAGAAGATGTGCGCGGTGCATTGGCCAAACTCAATTCCATTCGTAAGGCATCCGAATTGCCACTACAGCAAGTCCTGACAAAAGAGCATACTCCAACCAGCAAACTGCGTAACCGCTTTATGGTAAAAATGGGCCAGCTCATCAAAACCGTGCAATCGGACGATGTAGCCTATTTTATGGCCGAAGACAAATACCTGTTCCTGGTGACCAAAGACCAGCAGAACTACATCATCGAAGAAACCATTAGTAGCCTGGAACCGCAACTGGACCATTCCGATTTTTTCCGTATCAACAGAAAATTCATCATCAATATCAGCGCCATCAAAGAGATGTATAAGCTATCCAGAAACCGGGTAAGGGTGGTACTAAACCCCGCTCCTGCCCATGGCATTGAAGTGATTGTAAGTGAGGAACGTGCCGAAGCCTTTAAAAACTGGCTGGACCAATAAGCTTATTTCTCGACTCCGGCGGAGCTGAATTGCAAATCGTACAATTTCTTGTAATAACCATTCAATTTCAGCAATTGCTGATGTGTACCCATTTCTTTGATCTCCCCTTTATCCAATACCAGGATCTGATCGGCCTTTTGTATGGTAGACAAGCGGTGGGCAATTACAATAGATGTCCGGCCTTGCATCAGGTTTTCAATAGCCCTTTGAATCAGCATCTCGGTTTCCGTATCTACAGAAGAGGTCGCTTCATCCAGTACCAAAATTGACGGATTATACACCAGCGCACGAATAAAAGAAATCAGCTGCGCTTGTCCGGCCGATAAAGTTGCCCCCCTTTCCATCACATTGTATTGATACCCCCCAGGCAGGCGTTCAATAAAATCATGTGCCCCTACTTTTTTAGCGGCATCTACCACTTCTTCCATGGCAATAGCCGGGTTGTTGAGCGTGATGTTGTTAAATATCGTATCCGAAAACAGGAATACATCCTGCAACACCGTAGCAATATTACTACGCAGGTAACTGAGTTCATAATCCTCAATTTTAACCCCGTCTACTTTGATCTCCCCCTTCTGAATTTCATAAAAGCGGTTCAGGATGTTAATAGTGGAAGATTTGCCGGCCCCAGTAGCACCAACAAGCGCAATGGTTTTGCCTGCAGGTACCTGGAAGGAAATGTTTTTCAGCACATAGTTCTCGTCGTTGTAAGCAAACCATACCTGATCAAAAGATATCGCTCCACGCATTTTTTCAGGAACAAATGAGCCTTTGTTTTCGGTAATCTCGTCTGTATCCAATACTTTAAATACCCTCTCGGCCCCTACCATCCCCATTTGCAGGGTATTGAATTTATCAGCCAGCTCGCGGATAGGCCTGAACAGCATATTGATGTACAGTATAAATTCGGCAATGGTACCCGGTGTTACATCCAAAGGTTTGGCCAGAATACTGCGCGAGCCATACCACACCAACAAGCCCAGCGACATAGCCGAAATGATCTCGACCACTGGAAAGAAAATAGAATAGTACCAGTTGGACCGGATATTGGCATCGCGATAGCGGGCGTTGATCTTTACAAACTTTTTATACTCCTGTTCCTCGCGCGCAAAATATTGAATGATAGAAACGCCGGATATGTGCTCCTGCAGGTAGGTATTTAAATTGGATACCTCGGTTCTGATTTCCTGAAAAGCCGATTTAATGGCTTTCTGAAAAATAGAGGTGGCCAGAATCAGCAGCGGCATAGGCAGCAATACCACCAGGGTAAGCGCCCAGTCTTTATACACCATCACCCCGATGATCACAATCACCATCAGGATATCGCCAATAATCACAATCAGTCCCTCGGAAAAAATCTCGGCAATGGTTTCCAGATCTGATACCGTACGGGTAATGAGCTGCCCGATGGGTGTGTTGTCAAAGTACTTTAACCGCAGCTTTGTAATGTGATTAAATACGTTGATCCTTAAATCGCGTATGGCCGACTGCCCCAATGTATTGGTGAGCAAGGTATGACTAAACTGAATACCCGCCTGCAAAACCAACAATACCAGCATCAGTATGGTCATGGTCAGCAGCCCATTGTAATGTCCTTTCATGATGTAGTTATCCAGTGTATGCTGAATAAGAAACGGCCTGGCCGGTGCTATTAAGGCCAGCAATATGGTTAAAATGATAGACAGAATAAAGATTTTACGATAAGGCTTCACATATTGAAATACTCTTTTCAATAAGCTCACATTAAACGCATCACCTGTTATTTTTGACATATTTTATTTTACAAAGGGGTAAATTACATTTACTAAATATAAACCGCAAGCGGGAACCGACTGTCCGGCATTACTTCGGTTTTTACTGACGATGATGTCTTTAAACTGTTCCAGCGTAAGTTCATTTTGGCCAACACTGATCAGGGTACCTACTATAGCCCTTACCATATTCCTCAAAAAACGATCAGCCCTGATGGTAAACTGCAGTCCACCCTCCTTTTCTTCAAAAAAAGCTTCAGTAACTTTGCAGTTATTGGTAAAAGTTTGGGTGTGGGACTTGCTGAAACAGGAAAAATCAGTATACTGTAACAACGCCTGGGCCGCCTGGTTCATTGCTGCAACATTTAACTGTCCTTTAAATAACCAAGAGCGGTTAATTTTGAACGGGTCTTTATGAAAATGCAGGTGATAATGGTAGGCCCTTTCAGTAGCATCAAAACGCGCATGGGCAGTTTCAAAAACCTCAAATATTCGTTTTACGCCAATTTGATAAGGTAACAGCGAATTGATGCCAGTTACCGCGCGCAAAAGATCAGGCTGTTTTTTGGCAGGGCTGGCTGCTGTTTCGGCAGCGGGTTCGGTGTCCAGATCGAAATGGGCATAAAACTGGGTAGCGTGAACGCCTGTATCGGTACGTCCACAGCCTAAAGTGGCTATGGGCTGCCTGAAATAAACAGATAAAGCTTTGTCCAGACATTCCTGCACAGTGGTTGCATTGGGCTGTACCTGCCAACCATGATAAGCGGTGCCGTCGTACGACAATTCGATGAAATACCGTTGCATATTCAAGGCTACAAAATTATCTTTTTAATCGGATATCGGATTGCTTAGTATTGGCCTTTTGATATATTTGTTGAAATTATTAAACTGATATGATACAAAGAGTGCAATCTATATGGCTTTTACTGGCGACTTTAGCGCTAATCTGTATGTTATTTTTTCCATTACTAACCAAAAATGTGAACGATACGGAATATAGCATTAATACTATTGGCTTGCGCCAGGAGTTGAAAACAGCTGCAGCTGGCGGCATGAAAGTTGAATTATCTTTTGTACCATTGGCTCTAAATATTGCAGCAGCCCTGTTTTGTCTGGGTAGTATATTTTTGTTCAGAAACCGTAGCACGCAAAAGAAAGTAATACTGGTAGCTATTTTAATGATTATTGCTTTGTCTGTATTGTGCGGCATCAATACACAACAATTGCCCGGCGGGATAGATGGAGTGTCAGTTAAAGGGACCGCAATTTTACCCCTGCTTGCCCTCATATTTTCGTTGCTTGCCATCCGCGGAATCAGGAAAGATGAACAGTTATTGAAATCAGCCGACAGACTAAGATAATTAATCGACTGATTTTTATTTAGTTACAAAACTGTAAAATACCAAAAATTAAACTTACCTTTGCGGCTTAATAAATAATATACATGATAAACCCATTTAGTAAATTGGGGATAAGTGATGACGTTGTTAATGCTGTAAAGGATTTAGGTTTCGAAAATCCGACACCTATTCAGGAACAAAGTATTCCTGTGCTGTTAGAGGGCAATAACGATTTTGTTGGTTTGGCCCAAACAGGAACAGGAAAAACAGCCGCATTTGGTTTGCCGCTGTTAGAATTGATAGACTTCAAGATTAATAAGCCTCAGGCATTGGTTTTATGCCCAACCAGAGAGCTATGCTTGCAGATTACTAGCGACATCAAGAATTTCTCAAAAAACATCAGTGGTGCAAATGTAGTGGCCGTTTACGGTGGCGCAAACATTATGCAACAGCTGCGTGAAATTAGAATCGGTGTACAAATTGTAGTGGCTACACCGGGCCGTATGTTGGACATTATTGGCCGTAAGGCTATAGATTTCAGTAACGTGAAATATGTAGTACTTGACGAGGCTGACGAAATGTTGAACATGGGCTTCCAGGAAGACATTAATGATATTTTGTCTACTACGCCTGACGATAAAAAAACATGGTTATTCTCGGCAACAATGCCTCCTGAGGTAAGAAGAATAGCAAGAAACTACATGGACTCGCCAGTTGAGTTGACCATGGGTACTAAAAACACGGGTAACGTAAATATCGACCACGAATACTATGTAGTACGTGCAAGAGATAAATACGCTGCTTTAAAACGTATTGTGGATTTCAATCCGGAAATTTTTGCAGTAGTTTTCTGTAAAACAAAATTGGATACACAAGACGTGGCCGAGCACTTAATTAAAGACGGCTACAATGCTGATGCTTTGCATGGCGATTTATCACAACAACAACGTGATAAGGTAATGCAACGTTTCCGCGACCGCAACATGCAGTTGTTAATTGCTACTGATGTTGCTGCCCGTGGTATTGACGTAAACAACGTAACGCACGTAATCAACTACTCTTTACCTGACGAAATTGAAAGTTATACCCACCGTAGTGGCCGTACCGGTCGTGCCGGTAAAACGGGTGTTTCTATCTGTATTGTAAACTCAAAAGAGTTAGGCAAAATCCGTCAGATTGAAAGAATCATTGGAAAGCAGTTTACAAAAGCGACACTTCCGACAGGTTTTGACGTTTGCGAAAAGCAATTATTTGCCCTTGTACACAAAGTACACAATGTAGAAGTGAATGAAAGCCAGATTGAGCAGTATATGCCGCGCATTATGGACGAGTTTGCTGAGTTGAGCAAAGATGAAGTGATCAAACGTTTTGCTTCTTTAGAGTTTAACCGCTTTTTAGAATATTACAAAAATGCACCTGATCTGAATTCTTCAGATGAGCGTGGAGAACGTGGCGAGCGCGGAGAGCGTGGCGACAGAGGCCCAAGAACAAGCGATGGCTATACCCGTCTGTTCATTAACCTGGGTTCTGTTGATGACTTTACAAGAGGTGATTTATTATCTTTTGTTTGCAACAACGGTAAAATTAGCGGAAAAGGCATTGGCAAAATCGACTTGAAAGGTGTTTACTCATTCTTTGAAGTAGAAAATGCAGCCGTTGAATCCTTACTCAACAACTTTAAAGGTGTTGAATTCAACAACCGTGGTGTTAGAATAGAGAAAACTGCTGACGGCGAAGGCGGCGGTGGTCGTAGTCGTGGAGGCTTTGGTGGCGGTAACAGACGCGAAGGCGGAGGTTACGGTGGCGGAAGACGCGACGGTGGCGAACGCAGAAGCTATGGCGGCGGCGGAAGACGTGACGGTGGTGAGCGCAGAAATGGCGGTGGTGGTTTCAGAGACTTCTCTGGAAGAAGCCGTGAAGACAGAGGTGGAAACGGTGGCGACAGAAGACGCAGATCTTAATACCTACATATATTAAAAAGGGGTTGTATCATGATTTGATACAACCCCTTTTTTTCGCGAGATATAACCGCACTTACTAACTTTTTTTCTCTGGCCTGGTTCTTATCTGTGATGCTTTGAGGTAAACCTTTCCGCCTTTTTTATTGATGTAATATTTTTTGTTTTTACCATCAATATACACGTCCGAACCATCGGGCGCCATTTTACCTTTATAAGTCTGGTCGGCCACCTTCGAGGTTCCTTTTACTGCAACTTCAGCTGTTTTATTGCCTACAGTAGTAGCTGTTTTGCCTATCGCTTTACCTGTTTTATCCAGCGCCTTGCCTACTCCCGTTTTCTTTTCCTGTGCGGTGGCACTAAAAACCAACGAACCGCATATGGCCAGGGTTAATATCCCTGATAAATACTTTCTTTTCATAGTTAAAGGTTATATATATCCATCAACAAACAGCAAAGTATTTTGTTTGCGGTTAGTTCAGCTGCTCAGTAAGCAAGCGCATCTCAATCTGCGGTGCATGTTTCTCATATAAAATTGCATATACAGCGCGACTGATTGGCATATCTACCTTGTACTTTTTATTGATGTAATGCATGCAGCTTACGGCATAGTAGCCCTCGGCAATCATGTTCATTTCCAGCTGTGCCGATTTCACCGTATATCCCTTCCCTATCATGTTACCGAAAGTACGGTTGCGGCTGAACTGGGAATAAGCAGTCACCAGCAAATCACCCAGATAAGCAGACTCTTTAATGTCGCGGTTGATGGGATGTACAGCATCTACAAATCGCTTGATTTCGCGGATGGCATTAGAGATCAATACCGCCTGAAAGTTATCACCATAACCTAAACCGTGGCAAATACCGCTGGCAACAGCATAAATATTTTTCAATACCGCAGCATATTCTGTCCCGAAAATATCATCTGAAACATTGGTTTTGATATAACGTGTATTTAAAAGGTTGGCAAAAAAACCAGCCAGTCCAACGTTAACAGAAGCAATGGTAAGATAAGAGAGCTTTTCAAGCGCCACCTCTTCGGCATGGCAAGGGCCACTGATCACCAGGATATCTGATAAAGGCACATTGTATTTTTGATGAAGAAATTCGCCGATGATCTGGTTTTCATCCGGTACAATACCTTTAATAGCCGAAATGACCTTTTTACCTTTTAGCTGCTCGGGTGTTACCCCATTAAGGGTTTCCTTTAAAAAAGCTGCAGGCACATTAAGCACAATATAATCGGCCTGTTTAATAATATGAGCAATATCATTGGAGATATTATCCTCAGGAATTCTGATCTCAACCGAGCTCAGATAGTTCGGGTTGTGCTTGTATTTATGGACATGCGTAATGGCATCTGCATTCCGCATCCACCAATAGATTTCTTTTGCTGAGAAATTGTCTGAGAGCATTTTTATAATAGCAGTAGCCCAACTACCCCCACCAATCATTGCGACTTTAGGTATCATACATTATAAATAAAAAATCCCGGTCTAATGTTTTAAACCGGGACAATTTACTCATTTAAAAAGTATGGTTAAAGTTTACTTCTTACCAGGCTCAGCAAATAACTGATCCTTAGTTACTTTCTTTACTTTCATCCCGTCCTTTAATTTATTCTGAATGGCAGAATAAGGTCCGGTAATCACTTCCTGCCCTGCTTTAAGGCCAGTTTTAACAATGATAAACTGATCATTTTGAATACCAGTAGTAACTTCTACCTGTTTAACGGTTTCATCTGCATTGTACAGATAAACATATTGTTTCACTTTTTTGTCTGTCAGCTTCGATTTTTGTTTTTCGGAGTTCTCCTCATTATCTTCAGGCTTTTTATCTTTATCTCCACCTTTCTTTTTATCGATGGTAAATACCGACTGAATAGGGACCGATAAACCGTCTACCGTTTGACTTTCTATATCCACTGTAGCCGATAAGCCCGGTCTGAATGGCGATGGCAGATCTTTAGCCCCTCCTTTAATGTTGTCATAGGATTCGGCCAGGATACGCACCTTTACCACAAAGTTGGTTACCTGATCAACCGAGCTGGTTGCTGCACCTACATCTTTTGAAGAGCTGGCAATTTCGGTAACTGTACCTTTGAACTTTTTATCGGCAAATGCGTCCACTTCAATGCTGGCATTATCACCAACTTTTACCCTGTTGATATCATTCTCGTTTACATCCACGTTTACTTCCATTGAGCTAAGATTGGAAATACGCATAATCTCGGTTCCCGCATTTTGAACTGTTCCCAAAATACGGTCCCCCAACTCCACTGAAAGTTTCGATATCACCCCATTTACCGGTGCAAATATGGTGGCTTTTGCCAGGTTAGCACTCGCTTCCTGAACGTTAGCACCAGATTGCTCCAGACTAAATTTTGCAGCCGTAAGGTCTTCTTTTGCCCTGCCAAGGTTTGTTTTGGCAGTCAGATATGCTGCTTTTGCAGCATCAAATTCAGAAGCAGAAATTACTTTTTTGCCAAACAGCTCGACATTACGTTTATAAGTAGCCTCGCCGTTTACAAAATTGGCCTCCGCCTGCCTAAGGTACTGCGCTGCACTGGCTACACTAGCTTTTTGGGAACTGTAAGAAGCCACGGCCCTATCGTAACCCGACTTCAATACATCAGGGCGAACCTTTACCAGTAACTGGCCTTTTTTTACCACATCGCCTTCTTTAACCAAAAGTTCAGTCACCTCGCCCGATACTTCCGCACTCAGCTTTACCTCTGTTTCCGGCTGTATTTTTCCACTGGCCGTAACGGTCTCTATCACTTTCCTGTCGGCCGCCTTCTCGGCAGTTACTTTCTCTCTTTTGTCACCGCCTATTACTCCGGTGTATACACCAGCACCAAGCAGCACAATGATCACGCCTACTATAATTAATATGGTTTTCAGTTTCATTCTTGTATGTATTAATATAAATCGTTATGAACGTTAAAAAACAATTTGTTTACCTAAATAATAATCAATCACTTTGGCCCTAAAAAGCAGGTCGTATTTCGCTCTGATCATGTCAATTTCAGCTGTATTTCTTTTGGTTTGCGAGGTACTGTAATCTAACGAATTAACCAAACCTACGTTATAACGTTGTTCGAGTACGGCAAATGCTTCCTTTTGCGCATCGAATGCCTTTGTCGCAGAAGCGTAGGTACTTTCGGCAGCCCTCAAATCGGCCACTGCCTGATAAATGATTTTGTTTAAGTTATTTTTAGTGATTTGCTCATCAGCCTGGGTCTGTAATAAATTGATTTTTGCTTTCGTAACACCTGACCTGGCCTGCAAACCATTGAAAATCGGGATACTTAAGCTTAGCCCGATACCTTTTGAAACGTTGTTTTCCAACTGGCTTTTGAAAGATGCATTTGGAAATTGAGCAGGAGCATTATACCTATAAATATAGGCCGTACCATACCCTCCACTGAACGACAAACTAGGGTACAAGCTACCTTTGGCAATATCAATCCCTTTTTTGGCCGCAGCCGTTTGTAAACCCGCGAGTTTAATATCAGGGAACATACCCAAGGCTTCTGTATACACCTGCTCGGCATCGTACAGTGATGATGAGCGGGCAAAGTTTGACGCATCGGGTGCCTGAACTTCAAATCTTGTAGCTGAGGGGATATCCATCAGTTGCGCTAATGTAATGAAGGAAATATTTAAGGCATTTTCTGCTTTGGTTACATCTAGTTCCGCAACCGCCACCTGCGACTTTGATTCGGCTAGATCTGCCAGCGTCTTATTACCCACATCCAGCAATTGCTGTTGTTGCGCAAGTTGTTTCCGTGCCACTTCAAGCTGTTGTTTTGCGGCTTTCAAACGATCCTTATTATACAAAATATCCATATAGGAAGTAACTACCTGTAAAACAAGGTCATTTTTAACCTTATCGGTAGTTAATTTTCCTGCTTCCAGTAATATTTTATTCTGTCTCACCTGGTTTATTTTAGAGAAACCATTGAACACATCAACTCCTAAACTGGCACGGGGACTAAGGCTATATGTTTGCGTATTTTCATAAACTCCCGAGCTTACATTATTACGTCCCCAGCCCATATCTTGTCCTACTGATGCACTTAACCTCGGGTATTGGGCAAGTTTAGCCTGTTTAAAATTCTCTTCGGCCAGCTTCTCACTCAGTTTAGATTTGGTAACCTGCAAATTATTTTGAAGGGTAACTTCTATGGCACGCTGTACAGTAATCACTTCCTGCGCCATAGCTTTCGGCGCCAGCGTGATCAGAAAAATAAAGGAAAAAGCCAGGGTAAGCTTGGAGAAGAGGTTATAAGAGATGATTGTCTTCATAGATTTTTTTTCACAATATTAATATAAACAACTTACATTTGAACATGTACCTGGTCAAATCTCCACTTTTCCTGAAATGGTATTATCCATCTTTAACCTGGAACAAATCCCGAAGTGAAAAAGTCATTTATTTAACCTTTGACGATGGACCCATACCCGATGTTACACCTTTTGTTTTAAAAACTTTGAAAAGCTTTGATGCAAAGGCTACTTTCTTCTGTATTGGCGACAACATCAGGAAGCATCCAGATATTTTTGAGGAGCTTAAAAACGAAGGGCACCGGATTGGCAACCACACCTTTAACCACCTGAAAGGCTGGGAAACAGCAGATCCGACCTACCTTGATAACTTCAAAAAATGTCAGGAACTGACCAATACCCATTTATTCCGGCCACCGTATGGGCGGATTAAAAAATCGCAAATAGCAGCCATAAAGTCAGCTAACCCAGATACAGAACTGATTATGTGGGATGTCTTAAGCGGTGATTTCGACATTAAGCTAGCCCCCGAAAAATGCTATCAAAATGTGATTAAACATACCCAAAATGGTTCCGTAATTGTATTTCACGATAGCCTGAAAGCTTTTGACCGACTGAAATATGCCCTACCCCTGGCCTTAAAATATTTTAAAGAACAGGGCTATCAGTTTGGGCTGCTATAGTGTATCTGGTACACCTTAATTATTTAGAATAGGTATAAATAATATAATGATCTGCATATGATCATTATCGCCTGTTTTTTTTTGTAAATTCGCTACCAATTATCGTAATAACTTACCCTTTTAACACATATTATCAATGGCTTTTGATATAGAAATGATCAAAAAGGTGTATGCAAACTTTGGCCCCCGTGTAGAGGCGGCCCGTAAATTAGTAGGCAGACCTTTAACACTTTCAGAAAAAATACTTTATACCCACCTTTGGGAGGGAAGCACGAACACTTCTTACAACCGGGGTGTTGATTATGTAGATTTTGCTCCTGACCGTGTGGCCATGCAAGATGCTACAGCTCAAATGGCTTTATTGCAGTTTATGCAGGCTGGCCGACCACAGGTAGCTGTTCCTTCAACAGTTCACTGTGACCACTTAATTACCGCAAAGCTTGGTGCTGCAATTGACTTACCCGCTGCAAATACCGAGAGCAAAGAGGTTTTTGACTTTTTAGCTTCAGTTTCAAATAAATATGGCATTGGTTTCTGGAAACCAGGTGCAGGTATCATCCACCAGGTGGTATTGGAAAACTATGCTTTCCCGGGCGGAATGATGATTGGGACCGACTCA
This sequence comes from Pedobacter schmidteae, assembly GCF_900564155.1. NCBI lineage: Bacteria > Pseudomonadati > Bacteroidota > Sphingobacteriia > Sphingobacteriales > Sphingobacteriaceae > Pedobacter > Pedobacter schmidteae. Next base: position 285,446 of record NZ_LS999839.1, read on the forward strand.
CATACTGTAAATGCAGGTGGTTTGGGTATGGTAGCCATTGGTGTTGGTGGTGCTGATGCCTGCGATGTAATGGCCGGCTTACCTTGGGAGCTTAAATTCCCAAAACTGATTGGTGTTAAACTGACCGGAAAACTAAACGGATGGACCTCTGCAAAAGATGTAATCCTTAAAGTTGCTGGTATCTTAACAGTAAAAGGCGGTACTGGTGCAATCGTTGAATATTTTGGCGATGGTGCCGAGAACCTGAGCTGTACCGGTAAAGGTACCATTTGTAATATGGGTGCCGAGATTGGTGCAACCACTTCTACTTTTGGTTATGACGAGAGCATGGAGCGTTATTTACGTGCTACCAACAGAGCCGATATCGCTGATGCTGCAAATGCTATAAAAGAACACTTAACAGGTGATGCAGAAGTATATGCAGAACCGGAAAAATATTTTGATCAGTTAATCGAGATCAATCTTTCGGAGCTTGAGCCTTATTTGAATGGCCCTTTTACACCGGATCTGGCTACGCCTATTTCTAAAATGAAAGAAGTTGCTGCTGCCAACGGATGGCCGCTAAAAGTGGAATGGGGATTAATCGGTTCTTGCACCAACTCTTCATACGAAGATTTATCAAGAGCTGCATCTATTGCCAAACAAGCTATTGACAAAGGCTTGACCACGAAAGCAGATTTTGGTATCAACCCAGGATCAGAGCAAGTGCGTTATACTGCAGACCGCGACGGCCTATTGGGAACTTTTGAAGATTTAAATGCAACCATCTTTACCAATGCCTGCGGACCGTGTATTGGTATGTGGGACAGGGTAGGTGCCGAAAAACAAGAGAAAAACACCATCGTACACTCGTTTAACAGAAATTTTGCCAAACGTGCTGATGGTAACCCTAATACATTTGCATTTGTAACTTCTCCTGAAATTGTAGCAGCTATTGCTATAGCGGGTGATTTGAGCTTTAACCCTTTGACCGACACCTTGACCAATAACAAAGGTGAGCAGGTGAAATTAGATCCACCTAAAGGTGATGAACTGCCAGTAAATGGTTACGCTGTAGAGGATGCAGGTTATCAGGCTCCGGCAGCTGATGGTTCTGGTGTACAGGTATTGGTATCTCCTACCTCTCATCGTTTGCAATTGCTGGATCCGTTTACTGCATGGGAAGGTACAGACCTTAAAGGTTTGAAATTATTGATCAAAGCTAAAGGAAAATGTACTACCGATCACATCTCCATGGCTGGCCCATGGTTGAAATTCCGTGGTCACCTGGACAACATTTCGAACAACATGCTGATTGGTGCCGTTAACTTCTTTAACGACAAAACCGACAATGTTAAAAATGAACTGACAGGCGAGTATGGTCCGGTACCTGCAACACAACGTGCTTATAAGGCACAAGGCATTGGTTCTATTGTGGTAGGTGATGAAAACTACGGCGAAGGATCAAGCCGCGAGCACGCAGCAATGGAGCCTCGTCACTTAGGTGTACGTGCGGTATTGGTAAAATCTTTTGCCCGTATCCACGAAACTAACCTTAAAAAACAAGGTATGTTGGGCTTAACCTTTGCCAATAAGGAAGATTACGATAAAATTTTAGAAGGCGATACTATTGATATTATTGGCTTAACAACTTTCACTCCTGATGTTCCATTAACACTGGTACTAAACCATGCTGATGGCACGAAAGAAGAGATCACTGTTAACCATAGCTATAATGCACAGCAAATAGAGTGGTTTAAAGCAGGTGGTGCTTTAAATATCATTCGCAGAGAAGCTGCAGCTAAAAACGCTTAATCAATACAGTTGATATAAATTAAAAACTCCCGCTTTTGGCGGGAGTTTTTTTATGACTTAGAATTCATGTTCGCAATTAAAACAGTGATGTGTTTTCTTTACGCTAAAGGGATACACCAGCAACAGCAAAGAAACAATTATGGTAAATATGCCAAACCTATTTTTGGTAGCTTGCACATAACCTACGTTATCAGATCCGCAATTGGGACAAATCAGTGCATTTTCCACATCCTTAGTCCCCACCCCATTTTCAATAAGACCTGCATCAGTAGCCTCCTGGATATTCAATTCAACATTCTCGTCTTGTAAAATGCTAGTTGCCGTGGCCACATCCCGCTCAAACAAATGAAGCTTAACACCTCCAAGCGCCTGCGTATATAATGGATTTATGGTAATGGTATTTTCATCGGAAAGAAAACACTGAATCCCGCTGTCAATTAATCTTGCCTTGACAATATTAGCCTCTATAGGGTTGTAATAGGTTTCAAATACGACGATCTTATCCATATCCTTGCGTTTGTTACTAATATAGCAAAAAACTAGTGGCTCAGAAAATCTTTAAACCAGAGGCCCGAATCTTTAACTGTCCGTTCCTGCGTTTTAAAATCTGTATGTACAAGGCCAAACCGGGCATTAAATCCCTCAGCCCATTCAAAGTTATCCATCAATGTCCAGGCCATATATCCGGTAATATTAAGTCCCTCCTGCTTTGCCTTTAACAAAGCACCAAGATACTGCTGGAAGTAAGCAATCCGCTCCTGATCGTGCACCTGCCTGTCGATCACTTTATCATGATAAGCAGCCCCGTTTTCCGTGATCATCAAACTCCTGATACCCGGGTAGCTGGCAAACTGTTTAATGATATTGTAAAAGCTATTGGCATTAATCTCCCATCCCATTGCTGTATGCGGCTTTTTACGATTCCGGGCTTTCACTTCCCAGGCCTGTACCACAGGGATAAAGGCATTGTACTTAACGGTTAAGGGAAAATAATTCTGAATGCCAATAAAATCAAAGTCAAAGGTCAGTCGTTCGGTATGCCGCCAGGTAGAATGCTGGATGGCAAACTTTTCCATCACCTCCCAATCGGCCGTTGGATACCCCATACCCAACAAAGGCTCAATAAACAGCCTGTTCATTAAACAATCCACCCTTTTTGCGGCCAGCAAATCCGACTCACGTTGGGTATAAGGGATAACTTCGGAGCAGGAAAAGCTAGTTCCTATATTGGCCTGCCCAACCTCGGCCCTCAGTATCCTTCCGCCGTCGGCCTGAGCAATGGCAGTATGATGTACTGCCGAAAAGAAGTTGGTTAGCCCTGTTTTCCCTGGGGCATGAACACCCAGCATATAACCCAAAGAGGTAAAACCGAAAGGCTCATTCAATACAATCCAGTTTTTTACCTTATCGCCATATTCCGTTGCACATATCGTCACAAAATGATTAAAACTATTGTTGATGGAATAAGCGGTCCAGCCGCCCTCCTCCTCCAGGGCATGAGGCAGGTCCCAGTGATACAAAGTAACGTAAGGCACAATACCCTGCAACAAACATTCGTCAATAACCTGATGATAAAATTTAAGCCCTTCTTTATTTACATTGCCCTTGCCTTGAGGTAAAATACGAGGCCAGGAAATGGAGAAACGAAATATAGAAAAGCCCAGTAACTTTACTAAAGCAATATCTTCTTTATAACTGTGGTAAAAGTTGCAGGCAGTTGCCGGCTGGTGCCCATTTTTTACCTTGCCCGATCTTTTGGCAAAAGTATCCCATATGGACAGCCCTTTTCCGTATGCTTCGGCAGCACCTTCAATCTGAGCAGCTGCAGTGGCTACACCCCATAAAAAATCTGCTCCAAAATCGGATGCCTTAATCATAGTATTTCGTTATAAACGGCAATATGCTAATCATTTATGAAGTTAATGTTAAACCTGTTCCCTTCATATCAATTTTACACCAACTTGTAATAAATAAGCTTAATTTACATCTTATTAGGAAACCACTAATCAAATTTTATTCGAAATGATGATCAAAAGTCTTTTAGGTACAATTAGTTTAGTACTGCTTTATGGAGCAATACAGGCACAGGAACCAACCGGAACATGGTATGGCGAATTAGCGGTACAAGGGAAAAAACTACCCCTGGTATTTCACATCAATAAAAATGGCGATGGCTATCAGAGCACCATGGATAGTCCGACACAAGGCGCCAAAGGTATTCCCATTGAAAAAACTACCTATGCAAGCCCGCTTTTAATCATCGAAGCATCTAATTTTGCCATCACATACACCGGCGCCTTTTTGCCCGACAGCAATAAGATTAAAGGTACATTTAAACAGGGATCTCAAAGTTTTCCATTAGTGCTAACCACTACTGCGCAAAGTGCAGACCTGCCTATGCCTAAGCCTCGTACACAGGATCCGAAGAACTTTCCCTACAAACAGGAAGAGATTACCTTTATCAATGCTAAGGCAGGCAATAAACTGGCGGGTACACTGACCTTGCCAGAGGGTGGAAAGGCAACCAAAATTGCGGTATTGATTAGTGGCTCGGGAGCCCAAAACCGTGACGAAGAAGTCACAGTATTCAATCACCGTCCATTTCTTGTACTAAGTGATTGGCTAACACGCAATGGAATTGCCGTGCTCCGCTATGACGATCGCGGGGTTGGACAATCGACAGGCAACTTCAGTGCCAGCACTACAGCCGATTTTGCAGATGATGCCGAAGCCGCCGTAACCTATATACAGTCAAGAGACGACTTAAAAAACCTATCCATTGGCCTAATAGGGCATAGCGAAGGAGGCTTGATTGCACCAATGGTAGCCAGCAGAAACAAATCGATTAGTTTTATTGTATTGGAAGCTGCCCCCGGAATACCGCTGGACCAGCTGATGATACAACAGAATAAGGATGTAGGAAAGCTGGCAGGCCTTTCGGCGAAAGCCCTGGAGCGGGCAACCGCTATCAATACCAAAATTTATGGAGCCATGAAACAATATGAACACTTACCTACAGCTACATTTAATCAGAAAATAGACAGTATGATACGCCAGGATATCAATGCCTATCCTGCGGATGAACGCAAAGGAATCAGCGTAGATGAGTTTGTGAACAACATTACAAAAACCCTAAAATCGCCCTGGTTCAGATACTTTGTTTCTGTCGATCCTGCAGTTTATTTGAGCCGTACGAAATGTGCCGTGCTTGCGCTGAATGGTACCTTAGACGCACAAGTGGCCTATGCCGAAAACCTGGCAGCAATTAAAAGAAACCTTCAAAAAGCAGGTAACAAAAAATTTGAAGTTTTGGCCATGGAAGGATTAAACCACCTCTTTCAAAAAGCAAAAACAGGTTCACCTACCGAATATGGCGATATTGAAGAGACCACCAACCCGGCTGTGCTACAAAAAATTTCGGACTGGATAAAGGCCTTGTAAAAAAATTAATCAGCCGAGTTTAAGGTCAATCCAATCTGTTTGAGCAATAGGGCTGCATTAAAAGTAGTACAGGGCCCATGCTTCAGTTTATAATCAAAATTCATTTCCCCTTCGGTAATCTGTATATCGAAATGATAATTTCGAATCTGTTCCGGATAGCCGGGTTCCATTTCCGACAGTTGCAGATCGTGGGTGGCAAACAGTGCAGGTGTACGCTGTTCTATCATTTTCTCGATAAAAACTTTTGAGCCAAGGTACTTATCCTTACTGTTTGTACCTCTCAGCATTTCATCAATCAGCACAAAGGAATTGGAGTAAATCTTTATGTTTTCCAGAATCATTTTAAGCCGGTTCAACTCTGCCTTAAAGGTTGAGGTATGATCGTTCAGTGAATCTTTTATTCTCATGTAAGACAGCACTTTAAAAATAGAAACCGACATAACTTCGGCGCATACCGGCGCCCCGGCAAAAGCAAGTGTCATATTAATACCTACGGTACGGAGAAAAGTACTTTTACCGGCCATGTTGGAGCCCGTTACAATATCAACAGTAGGCTTAGATTCGAGATTAAAATCGTTCACCACCCTTTCATTTTCATGAATTAGGGGATGCCCTAATTTAAGTGCCTTTAAATGAAACGAACTTGCAATGGTCGGAAAATTCCAGTCGGGCTGATTGTAGGTCAGCGTAGCAAAGGATATCAATTCCTCAAAACGGCTGATGCGCTGTAATCCGCCAATAACTTGTGTGGCCGATTGATCATGCCAGTTGCAAATCCTGATGGAACATTTTAAATCCCACAGCAGAAAAAGATTTAAAAAGTTGCCCACAAGCATATTGAGCCGGGCGTCAAAATCCCGAATAATGAACGACAATTGTTTAATTCTGGCACTCAACGGCCTACCTTCGTCCTGGTTATCAAAAAAGTCTTTAATGTAAGCACTGTTCCAGCTAACATCCTCGGTCCATTTAATGGTTCCTGCAAAAGCATTCAGTAGCCCTGCTTCCCTACTAAACCCGTTATAGACCTTATTGACCTGCCCCAGCTTAAAAAAAGTAAAACCAGCATTGGCTACCAGTACCAGGGCAAAAAATTGCCACAATACTCCACCAAATGCAAGCCCCAGGCCAAGCATCCCTAAAGTTAAAAATGGGACAAACTGAACATATAAACGAAGCGCCTTACTCCGTGTAAACTGTAACTGCCCGGGTAGCTCGTGCTGCAACTTGTTTTTAATTAACTGTAATTGTCCGGGTTTATGACTTTGAAGCTGTGCCCTAAAATGAAAAGTCTGATCAATATGCCCTTTTAGTTCTGTAATAGCTTCCTGCCTTTTCCCAATGGTTAGCTGGTCATTGGCCTGGCTCAAATTGGCAGCCAGCGTATCCAGTCCTTCATGGGTATTGCAGCGGTTAATCAATGCATACAACGACCCCGGGCCAAAAATGTCCAGATCGGAAGCATAAGGATGCGCTTCATCTGCGTAGGCAGTTCCGTCATGATAACCATTTATTCCGTCTGTTAACTGATTAATTTCATTTTGGTACACCCACAACAACTGCTCGGCATAGGTTAACTGGTTTTGTACCTTGGCTTGTTGTTTAACCAGCAGCAGAAACAAAACCAGCGGCAGAAAAAGCAACACTCCAAACCACCATTCAAAACCAAAACTAATGATGAGTGCCACAATCAGGATTTCGGCCAGAAACAAGCCCAGCCTGGAGAAGGCTATCGTATTTAATTTACGCTTTAGGTTGTTAATCTCCGTTTGTTGTGCATTTGCATGATTTTGATACGTGGTTAGGATGCTATGTTTTGTTTTTACCATTATATTTGAAATTCCTTAATAACCGAAGCTTATTAAACTTTGACATGGGTTTGAATAAGATGTTACGCGTTGTTTTGCTGATAAAGATAAAATAAATGAAGATCACTTTACTGGTTGTAGGTAAAACAGAAGACAAGTACCTGATTGAGGGTATAGAGAAGTACCTAAACAGGCTAAAGCATTACATTGGTTTTAACCTGTTGGTGATACCCGACATTAAAAACACAAAGAACCTGAGCGAAGCCCAGCAAAAAGCCAAAGAAGCAGAACTGATTCTGAAACAGATCAGCAATGCTGATACCGTAATTTTAATGGACGAGCGGGGGAAAAAATATACTTCTGTAGCATTTTCAAGTTATTTAAACAAACAAATGATAGGAAGTGTTCAACATCTGATATTTATCATTGGCGGACCATACGGTTTTGATGAAAGTATTTATAAACGGGCCAATGGCAGCATGTCGCTTTCGGACATGACTTTTTCCCATCAGATGGTGCGCCTGTTCTTTGTAGAGCAACTTTACAGGGCTTTTAGTATATTAAAAGGAGAACCTTATCATCACCAATAATTTTAAGATCGGATTATGGAAACTCAGGTCTGGCATCATCATTAAGCAAAAGGAGGTTATTATGCGGTTACCATCAGATTATAAAAGGGAATACAAATTTAAAAGCGATCAGAAAAAAGGAAGAATGGCTTACATCATTGCCATTATTATCTCGGTAATTGCATTTCTCCTGATCTGGTTTTTGTTCTAAAAACTGCGATATCAAGATTACAATTATAACTATATACGGATAAGACATATTGCACTTTGAAATATAGTAAGTCCGTATATAGTCCATGTATAGTCCGTGTATAGTCCATGTTTTCCCGATAAAAACACGCACTATATATAAACTATAACTAAAGATAGATTGGATTTTTTTGCCCGTAGAATACACCAATTTAACTCCAGCTTGATACAAAAAAAAAGGACACCCTTTGGGTGTCCTTTTTCATCAGCTATGTAAACTAAAGTTTAATTAAACTCCTTTTTTACTGGTCATGTTTACCTTTTTTGCAGGCTGCGCAGTTTTACTTGGCGCTTTTGCGTTTGAAGGCTTTGGTGCTGCTTTAGGTTTTTTTTCAACCTTTTCTTCCGCCTTTATTGCATCGTGCTCATCTGCAGCTGCAGGAGCTTCCTCGGTAAATAAAGGAAGTTCTTTAAGGATATGATACCAGCTTACAATTTTCTTCATGTCTGAAGCATAAACTTTTTCTTCATCATGTCCGGGAGCTACTTCCTTGAAAAAAGTTCTCAGAGCAGCAGAATCGGCTTTCGCTTCAGGAACACCACCTTTAGCTGCAACCATGTTTACCAAAACATCAGTTAACTTCAAGTCGTCATCCTCGCCATATACAGTGATGTCTTCTAATGATGCCAGCTTTGTTGTAGTCATATTGGCTACAATTTTAACTTTTTGAGCATCCAGACTCTCAAGAACATATCCTGCTTTATTCTGACCAACAAGTTTAAATAAACCCGGTCTTCCAGATACTGCTACAATTCCTCTTAAATTCATATAGTTTGTTTTTGAGAAGTTAAGAATTAATCTTCTATAACTTCAATGCTTAAAATCTTGTCACCTTGCTTAATGCTGTCCACAACATCCACATTCTCTACTACTTTACCAAAGCAGGTATGGTTTCTGTCAAGGTGAGCTGTATTATCTCTGCTGTGGCATATAAAAAACTGAGAACCACCTGTATTTCTTCCGGCATGTGCCATTGATAATACACCACGATCGTGGTATTGGTTCTCACCTGTCAGCTCACAATCAATTTTATAACCCGGGCCACCAGCACCTGTACCGGTAGGATCGCCACCCTGAACAACAAAGTTAGGTATTACCCTGTGAAATGTTACTCCGTTATAAAAACCATCTTTAGCCAATTTCAAAAAATTAGCTACTGTATTTGGCGCATCCTGATCGTAAAACTGAACGGTCATGTCACCTTTATCTGTTTTAATTATTGCTTTGCTCATGATAATTTTTTTGTAGAAGGCAAACTTAGAGAAATTTGCGCTGATATGCAAAAGCGGCGGCTCACTTAGTAGATTGCCTTTCTACTATAGTTGGTTCGAGCACAATATGTCTGATGTCCTCATAAGGATGATCCTGCTTGATCATTTGCAGAAACATTTCGGCACAGTCGCGCCCCATTTGGTTTGGATGCTGATCGACAGTAGACAAACTTGGCGTGATATAAGCAGAAAAGGCTTCATTGGCAAAACCAATTACCCCTATTTTTGGAGGTGTCAAATCAACTTCCTTCAGCTTCTTGATGACCCCCAAGGCAGTAAAATCGTCGCCGGCAATGATGGCTTCAGGCAACTGTTTTGCCCGCAGCAACTTCCCGGCACCATATCTGCCATCTTTAATGGAGAGTCCGCCAAAAACCAACAGATCTTCATCTACCGGCAGGTTGTTCAATTGCATCGCTTGCCGGTACCCCGCCAGGCGGTCGTTAAAAATTTTAATCTGATGGACCGTTGTTACAAAAGCAATGCGCTTGTATCCCTGATCAATAAGATGCTGTGTGGCCAAAAAACCTGCCCTGACATCGTTAAGCGTAACTGTAGGCACTTTAAGTTGGGCACTGGTCCTGTCAAAAAGGATAAGCGGCTTATTTTGTCTTACAATTTCCTGAAAATGTGATACATCATCTGTTTCCAGCGACAAGGAGGCGAGGATACCATCCACCTGGGCTTCCAATAAAGTTTTAACCCCATTAATCTCATTTTCCAGCGATTCGTTGGACTGGTAAAGGATAATCCGGTAGCCACTATTTTTTAAACCGGCTTCGAGACTATGGATAATGGAAGCAAAAAAATGTGCCTGAACGCTGGGAACAATTACCCCAACAATGAAAGTCTTTCCGGATTTAAGTGCAGAGGCCAGTTTATTGGGCCTATAATCCAGCTTTTTCGCAGTATCAATAACCAGCTGTCTTGTTGACTCGCTGATTGCCGGAAAGCCACTGAGTGCCCTTGATACAGTTGATACGGTAATATTCAGCTCCTTTGCAATGTCGTATATGGTTGTTTTTTTCTTCAAGATCTGAGCAGGGGCAAAATTTGTACAAGTATAATAAAAATCCGCTATGCGGTATGGATACGACCATAGCGGATTTTTTTACCAATAAACAGTATAAAGCGCCACAAGAAGGCCGATGACAATTAATGCACCCACGGCAAAACTTGCTGTAGTTTTGAACATCTTCACATCAATTTCGAGCCCCTTGGCATCGTTTCCTTGTTTGTTTTGAACCATGCTAATGATCACCATACCGATCACACAGCATACAAATACTATCCCCATCCGGTCGATAAACGGAATTTCATACACACCTGCAGCGTTTTGAACGGCAAATCCAATTTCCGACAACCAGGAAAGATCGGTCATAACGGGTAAAGACTTAAGCAATAAAGAAAGTCCAAAACCACCTACAGTAGCAAACAATGCCGCATTGGAAGTGGTCTTTTTCCAGAAGAAGCCCAAAATGAACATGGCAAATATACCTGGCGACACAAACCCGGTATATTCCTGAATGTACTGAAACCCTCCTTTTTTATCAATTCCCAGGTGAGGTGCTATGAGTACACCTAAAATCATGGACACTATGATGGCCACTTTTCCGGTTACCACCAACTGCCGTTCTGTCGCACCAGGCTTAAGCACTTTTTTATAAATATCCAGTGTAAAAATTGTAGCGATGCTGTTAGCTTTTCCGGCCAGGGAGGCCACCACGGCAGCAGTAAGCGCAGCAAAAGAAAGCCCTTTTAGGCCGGCAGGTAAAAGATTAAGCAATACGGGATAGGCACGATCGGGATTGACCGTACCGTCCTGCAGCATTTCCGTTTGAAAGGCTCCGTCTTTATACAATACGTAGGCTGCAATTCCGGGCAATACCACAATAACGGGCATCAACAGTTTTAAGAAGGCAGCGAAGAGAATTCCCGAACGTGCAGTGTTCAGATCGGCCCCCAAAGCACGTTGGGTGATGTACTGATTACAGCCCCAGTAGTTTAAATTTACAATCCACATCCCCCCCACAAGTACGCTTAAGCCGGGTAGGTCAATATAATTTTCATTATCTGGCTTCAGGATCATGTGGAAATGTGTTGACGCTTTGCTGATCATCAACTGGTAGCCGTCAAAAACACCTGTTGTGCCATAATGGTCAGACACCAGGCTTAATGCCAGATAGGTGGTAGCCAATCCGCCCAGAATTAAAAAAAACACCTGGATCACATCCGTATAACCAATTACCTTCATTCCGCCCAGCGTAATGATAATGGCAAAACCTGCTATGGCATACATACACAGATCAATGCTAAAACCCGAAATACTGCTTACTGCCAATGCGCCCAGATAGAGTATAGAGGTGAGGTTGACCACTACATACAACAACAACCAGAAAACTGCCATAATCATAGCTACCGTTCCATTGTACCTTTGATGGAGGAACTGTGGCATGGTAGAGATTTTGTTTTTCAGGTAAACGGGGATAAAAAAAACGGCTACTACAATAAGTGTTGCCGCAGCCATCCACTCGTAAGTAGCAATGGCAAGTCCCATTTTAAAGCCCGAACCACTCATGCCGATGAACTGTTCGGCGGAGATGTTTGAGGCAATTAACGAAGCTCCAATAGCCCACCATGTAAGCGAGCCTTCGGCCAGAAAATAATCTTTAGAGCCGCTGGCGGCCGATTTTTTCTTATTGTAAATGTAAAGTCCGTAAGCCGCAACAATAACAAAGTAAATTAGAAATACGATATAGTCTTTCGTATCCAGCACGTTGGTTTTCATCAATTTGGTTAGGTTAGGTTTTTGATCTGTGGTGAGATTTGTTTTTTTAAATATAACGGTTTATCAGGTTCTCGAGGTATTCCTGTTTTCCACTACGAACTTCGGGCTCACCTTGCTCTACGGCATAGTTCCTTAAATCTTCCAGGCTCAATTTCCCTTGTTCAAATTCGGCTCCCTTACCCGTATCAAATGAGGCATACCTGTCGGCCCTAATCTTTTTATAATCCGATTTTTGAAGAATAGCATCAGCTGTAATCAGTGCACGTGCAAATAGATCCATCCCCCCAACGTGTGCATAAAACAGATCGGCCGGATCGGTTGAATTTCGGCGGATTTTGGCATCAAAATTTACCCCACCTCCTTTTAATCCATCAGCTTCCAGAATAATCAACATCGCCTCTGTCAATTCATTGATGTCATTAGGAAACTGGTCGGTATCCCAACCGTTCTGATAGTCGCCCCGGTTGGCATCAATTGAGCCCAGCAAGCCGCTATCTGCAGCCACCTGTAGTTCGTGCTGAAAGGTATGTCCGGCTAAAGTGGCATGATTCACTTCCAGGTTCAATTTAAAATCGTCAAGCAGGTCGTATTCTTGTAAAAAGCCTTTTACGGTTGCCGCATCATAATCGTACTGATGTTTTGATGGCTCGCAGGGTTTAGGTTCAATAAAGAAAGTTCCTTTAAAACCCTGCTTGCGGGCATAGTCTTTGGCGGTGTGTAAGAATTTGGCCAGATGCTCCTGTTCGCGCTTCATATTGGTATTCAGTAAACTCATGTATCCTTCGCGCCCGCCCCAGAAAACATAATTCTCTCCGCCAAGTGCAATTGTTGCATCCAGGGCCGCTTTTACCTGGGCCGCACCATGGGCCAATACATGAAAATCGGGATTGGTTGAGGCGCCGTTCATGTAACGGTTATGACTAAATAAATTGGCGGTTCCCCACAACAATTTCACACCACTGTCGGCTTGTTTTTGTTTGGCATATTCAACCAATGTCTGCAACCTACGTTCGTTTTCGGCTATATCATCCCCGTAATCAACCACATCCACATCATGAAAACAGTAATAAGGCAATTGCATTTTGGTGATAAATTCAAAAGCGGCATCCATTTTATCTTTCGCTCTTTCTATTACATCCTTTTTTTCGTCCCAGGGAAAAATATGTGTAGCACCACCAAAGGGATCTCCTCCGTTTCCATTAAATGAATGCCAATAGGCACAGGCAAATTTAAAATGCTCGGTCATCGTTTTGCCGGCCACCAGCTTATTGGCGTCATACCATCTAAAGGCCAGCGGATTATCGCTATTTAAACCTTCATACTGAATCTGACCTATGCCATTAAAAAATTCCTTTGCTCCGGTTATTACTTTTGTCATGTTAGTTGTTCTATTTTAGTGCTTTGGTTAAAAGATCTTTCCATTCGATATATAGTGGTTCGTAGGCTGCCGAGTTTTGAGGTTCCAGGCACCTGATCAATTTATGGTGGGCAAAAGCTTCTTCAGGACTTTTAAAAATGCCGGCTCCGATACCTGCCCCAAGTGCAGCACCTACACTCCCATCATTGTCATACAGTTGGACCGGAATTCCGGTTATGTCCACAAAAGTCTGCGCAAAAACTTCACTTAAAAATAAATTGGCCATACCGGCCCTGATCAGTTTTGGCTGCATACCATTTTCGCGCATAATATCCAGGCCATAACGAAAAGCAAAAGCAATACCTTCCTGTACCGCTCTGAAAATTTCAGGTTGTCTGTGCAAATTGAGGTCGATGCCCAGGAATTGTGCACCAGTATAGGTATTGTTTAACATCCGCTCGGCACCATTGCCAAAAGGCAACACCTTTAAGCCCTTACTCCCAATCGGTGCCTTTGCTGCCAGGTCATTGAGTGCCGCATAGGACAAATGAGGTGCAAAATTATGTTTCGCCCAGCGGTACATACTTCCTGTGCCGTTAATGCAAAGCAATACCCCTGTGTGCTTTTGGCTTTCGGAATAGGTAACATGGGCAAAAGTATTTACTCTGGATTGCCTGTCGTAAGTTAAAGCGTTGCTTACGCCGTAAATTACGCCCGAAGTACCTGCGGTAGCAGCCACCTCGCCTGGCTTCAGCACATTTAAAGAGAGGGCATTATTGGGCTGATCGCCTGCCTTATAAGCTACCGGAATTCCTGGCTGCAAACCAAGTAATGTTGCAACATTGGCGGTAAGCATTCCATGGACAGAGAAAAGCGGTTTGATTTCAGGAATCAGCGCCGGATCAAGTTGATAATGTTCCAACACTTCTTTTGACAGTCGATCTGCTTTAAAATCCCAAAATACACCTTCAGATAATGCGGCAATACTGGTACTAATTTCTCCTGTCAGTTTCATCGCGATAAAATCGCCGGGCAACATCACTTTATCAATTTTTTGAAAAAGCTCGGGTTCGTTGTTTTTTACCCAGGCCAGCTTGGAGGCTGTAAAGTTGCCTGGCGAATTTAACATATGCCTTAAACAATGATCGTGACCAATAGCATCAAATGCCTGCTGGCCCAGTTCAACAGCACGACTATCGCACCAGATGATGCTGTTGCGTAACACATTTTGTGCTTTATCTACCACCACCAGTCCATGCATCTGGTAAGCAATACCGATGGCCTTTACCTGCTTAGGATCAAAATTGGCCGAGGCATTTAACTTTAAAATAGCCTGAACGGCATTTTCCCACCAATCGGTTGGCGATTGCTCGGCCCACCCCGCCTTTATCGATTTAATTTCAGTTTCTTCATCAGGGTATTGTGCAGACGCCACCCGCTGTTGAGTTTGTATATCAACAACAGCTACTTTTATGGACGAGGTTCCTATATCAAGGCCTAATAGATACATATATATAAAATAAGCGGCACACAATGCAACCGTTTGCATAAAGATATATTTAAATTTATAAATCCCAATATATTCCGTCTGAAAAAACAATATATTTTTGAGTTTTTCCATTAAATAAGATCCCCCCCCTGGTGAGCCACCCATTAAAATGCAACCGGTTGCAATAAAACAAATCAAATGTCAGGCCGATAATTTACTTCTTTTTATACCGTTATATATTTACATTCGTATCCATGCCCAGGTTTATGATTTCAAAACGATTCAGTCTTTTATTTTTTCTTTTACTGTTTAGCATAATCGTAAAAGCCTCTTCCATTCTTATATATATGGATGAGGATCAGAAAAATCATCTGAAGGCATATGGCATAGCCTATTGGGGTATTAAACAACAGGCCGATGTAAGTTGGCTATTAAACTATCGGGGTGGAAGCTTTTTAATTAAATACAACAAGGCGGTTGAAGACGAATGTAAGGCACGGGGTGTATCGTACCAGATACTGGCCGATGGTAAGGTGACTGCCATACTAAACGAGATCAGTGATCCTCAGGTGAACATGGAAATGGTTAAACTGGAAAAGGCTCCAAAAATTGCTGTCTACTCGCCAAAAAGTAAACTGCCCTGGGACGATGCGGTAACCCTTGTGCTCACCTACGCCGAGATTCCTTACGATGTGGTATATGATGACGAAGTATTAAAAGATAAACTTTCGGGTTATGACTGGCTGCATATGCACCACGAAGATTTTACTGGTCAGTATGGACGTTTCTGGAGTAATTTCCGAAATGCCACCTGGTACAGAGAAGACGTAAAAAATCAGGAGGCAGCAGCTAAACGTAATGGCTTTAAAAAGGTCTCGGAAATGAAACTGGCGGTTACAAAAAGGATAAAAGAGTTTTGTACAGGAGGTGGCTTCCTGTTTGCGATGTGTTCCGGAACGGATAGTTTTGACATTGCCCTAAGTGCCGAAGGCGTTGACATTTGCGAAAGTATGTTTGATGGCGATCCGGCAGATCCTCAAGCTCAGGCAAAAATTAACTTCAACAGAACATTTGCTTTTAAAGATTTCCAGCTGGACCTGAATCCGGCGAATTATGAGTTTTCGGACATCGACGTTACCCAAACCCGGACCTTAACACAGAACAACGATTTCTTTACTTTATTTGATTTTTCAGCCAAATGGGATCTTGTACCTACTATGCTTACCCAAAATCACGATAAGGTGATTAAGGGATTTATGGGCCAGACTACCGCTTTTAGAAAGCGGCTGGTAAAACCCAGCGTTACTGTACTTGGCGAGAATAAGGGCGCTGAAGAAATACGTTATTTAAATGGTGAAATTGGGAAGGGTCAGTTTACATTTTATGGCGGTCATGATCCGGAAGATTACCAGCATGCTGTAGGTGATCCGCCCACGGATTTAAACCTTCACCCCAACTCGCCTGGATACCGGCTGATTTTAAACAATGTGTTGTTTCCGGCCGCAAAAAAGAAACCGCAAAAAACTTAATCGTAGAAGTTCCACTGCACACCAAATTTAAACAATAACCTGTCTTGCATTGGATATTGATTAATGGTGTAGTAACCTTTGATAGGGAAACCCTGATTTACATAGTCACATTTTACAAAAAGGTTTGCTTTTCTCAAGCTCGCCTTTACCCATACGTCAATAATTGGTGTGGTATCAAAAGTCTTGCTATCGCCAATATAAAACTGGCTGGAGGCCGGCGAATACGAATAATTTTTATAAGGTGTATTGTAACGAATATCGAAACCTACATTGGTTTTAAGCGCTTTAAAGAAAGTTTGGTTTAAATAAAAGCTGTTAAAAGTATAAAACTCTGGTGTACGCAGCACATCAGGGTTGTCGGTTTTCTGATAAACAATATAGCTGTCTAAGTGAAACTTACCAAATTGCAACTTCTTACCTACGGCAATTTTTAATAGGTTAATGCTGCCAGTTAACTGGGCAGGCATAATAGTAATACTGTCAACCGCTGTTGCAGTCGGACCACTGGCTCTGCTTTTAAAATAAAGATAATTGGTAATCAAATAGTAGTTTGCAGTAGCGTCCAGCTTCAATTTATCATTGAGGTATTTGAATGATAAATTGATTGTTTTGGTACGGTCAAAATTATTACGCCAATTGTAATGGTTACCAAAGTACCTGTTATAAATTTCTTCGGGAGATTTATTTTGAAAATACGCGCCTAAGACAACTCTTCCGGCCGAATTGCTGAGCAGGACATTACTTTTTGCTTCATACAGAAAGTCACCTGTATTTCTGCCCTGAAAGATCTGCTCTACATCAACGTTCAGGTCAATACGGTTACTAAACCTATATCCTGCCGACCCTAGCAAGCTGATGTTTTGAAAAGTAGCAGCATAATTATAAAAATTACTCCGGTTTTTGTACCTACCCAACTGGATATAATCGTAATATTCGTGTTTGATTCCGGCATCCAGTTTCAATTCATTTTTTGCGAAAATCCCAGATTTTGGCCTTAGAAAAAAACTATAAATAAATTCGTTCTGAATACGAGTATAACTGGTACTGTCGTTGGTAAAAACAGCATCGGCGTAGCCTTCCGGAATAACTGAATGGTCGTCAGCTTCATCCTTTTGAAAGGCATAAGAATTTTTATCGTATCTAAATGTATAGGTAACTTTATTGGTCGGTAGTATTTTATCTGCTATTTCCTGGGCCGAGCTATCTATACGTCCAACAAAGTAAGATTGCCTTACCAGCAAGGAACCTTGCCGCCATATTTGTCTGGAGTTATTTAAACGTATTTGTTCGGCAATCCTATTGATGGTTTGAAGAGTAGCTTTATCATAAATAACAGTATTGGTAATGGAACCATTTTCGGCAGCCTTCAAAGTATTAAACACCGCATTGGTCCATAAGTTATACCGTTTACTGGGCGACTGGTACCAGGTAAACAATGCACCATTCAGGTCATCTCCTCGCTGCCGGGAGTATATACCATTGGCACCAATACGGTTAAAGTTGGCTCCGATGTTAAAATTTCTTTTAACATTTTGTGAATGGATTACTTTAAAAACCTGCTCCGCATCACCAGCTGTAGCGTAATAAAGACTGGTAAATGGTGTTCTGGCCTGATAATATTTGATATCATCGTGCGTAAGTGCATAATAATCGAGGGCATGAAACCCGGCATCAAAACCAATGGTTTTAAGTGGTTCGAACAACATGGGCATGGCTGCCAGCCCCAGATTACCGGTACTTACTGTTGGTCTGCGCGGCTGCACCAGCACGCTGAAGTTCTGAAAACCATTTAAACTGGTATCCAGAGCCAGCGTTTGAATGCTGTCTTTTGTTAGTTTAAGTGTAGTATACCTGACATATTTGGATGTAAAAACTACTGAATCCAATCCTCCCTCTTCCTTCTTCCTTAAAGAATCCAGTTCTTTATTGTCCCTCACTGTGGTTTTTAAATCCTGCGCCAATAAAGGCCCAGCAGCTACGCAACACAATAAAAGGACAAATAAAACAATGCGTTTATACATTATAAGGTTGAAATTAACTGGCTTAATATTTTGGTCATATTTGGCTCGGCAGCCTTAGCGGTTTCCAGTATTTCTTCCAGACTCACCGGCGCCAATACTTCTGTAAAACCTTCATCTGTCAATACAGAAATAGCAAATACCGGCACACTCATGTGATTGGCTACAATAACTTCAGGAACGGTACTCATGCCAACAGCATCACCACCAATTATCCTAAGGTATTTGTATTCGGCCCTGGTTTCGAGATTGGGGCCAGTTACAGAAACATATACGCCCTGATGACAATTGATGCTTTCTTTTTTGGCTATTTCCATTGCCTTGTCAATCAGCTTGCTGCTGTAAGGCTGACTCATATCAGGGAAACGAGGTCCCATATCCGCATCATTATGCCCTCTTAACGGACTTTCGGGCTGCAAATTGATATGATCGTTGATGATCATCAGATCGCCTTTTTTAAAATCGGGATTTAGCGATCCGGCAGCGTTCGAAACAAATAAACAATGTATGCCCAATGCTTTCATTGCCCTGATGGGGAAAGTAATTTGTTGCATGCTATAGCCTTCATAAAAATGCAAGCGCCCCTGCATGGCAATTACCTTTTTTCCTTTTAAGGTTCCGAATATTAACTTTCCGGAATGAAACTCGAGCGTAGAAATAGGGAAATTGGGGATATTGGAGTACATTAAACTATGTTCAATTTCCATTTCGTTGACCAGGCCACCAAGGCCGGTCCCTAATACAATGCCAATTTCGGGTTCGAAGTTATTGGTTTTACGCTTTATATATTCAACGGTTTCGTGTAGTGCTTGAAACATAGTCTAAAATCTTTTGATCAAATGTAGCTTTATCTTCTTTCTGTAATTCTATTTTAATAGGCAAATAAAACACGGGTAAATTTAACAGTAATTCTTTGAAAGTAATACCTAATAAACGCTGCGCATCCTTTTCTGTTGTTACAATAATTTTTTCTGTGCCAATATACTGCTGAAAAGCCCTTGTCAGCTTTTCGATATCCGACTTGGTAAACTGATAATGATCGGGATAATTATGATGATAAATATTTTCAGAACAACTTTTCAGATGGGTTACCAAAGGCAGAGGATTGGCTATACCGGTAAGTAAAAAAACTGCAGTGTTGGCAGTAATTAGTTGGCAATGTTGTGAAACCTCCGGAAACAGGGGTTTTAAATCGCCATAGGTGATGAAAGAAAAAGAGAGGTCTTTATGCCAACTGGGGTTAAACTTTTTATAGCATTGCAACCTTTTTTGTCCTTTTAAATCTACCGGTGCTTTGGTAACCAGCAATGCGCCGGCTCTTTTGTATCCGGTAAATGGTTCTCTTAAGTTTCCGGCCGGAAGCAGAAACTGGGGGTTTAATAATTTTTGATACTCAAAGAGCAAGATACTGAAACCCGGCCGCACCCTCCGGTGTTGATAAGCATCGTCTAGCAGAATCAGATCGTGGGTATCCTTTAGTAGATTAATTCCCTTTACCCGATCTTCGCAGACTGCCACCGTAACTTGCGGAAATTTACGATAAAACTGCATCGGTTCATCACCAATAGTCTGTGCGCTAGCCTTTTCATCGGCCAGAATAAAACCTTTGGTTTGCCGGCCATAACCGCGACTTAGAATGGCAATTTTATACCCATCCAGTAAATGTACCAGGTATTCGGTTACCGGACTTTTGCCCGAACCACCTACCACCACGTTGCCCACACAGATAACGGGGAGGTCAAAACCGGTTGATTTGAGCAGCCCCAGGTCATACAGTTTATTTCTGAATATCACCACCAATCCATACAGAATGGAAAAAGGGAACAAAAGTAATCTCAGGTATTTAATCATGCTCAGGATCCAAAAATAAGAATTATTACAGCGATTGTATCAACATAATACAGAATGGGCATTACCAGCGTAATAAAAATAAAAGCTACCTTTGTAAAAATAACTTATTATAACATGCTTAAAGGATTTTTTAACGTACCAGTTCCTGTTAATGAGCCCATTCTGGGTTATGCTCCAGGAAGCAAAGAACGTGAACTTTTAATGGCAGCTATTGCCGATGCCCGCGCTAAACAAATTGAAATACCAATGCATATTGGCGGCAAGGAAGTACATACCGACAATAAAGGTAAAGTTACTCCTCCTCACGATCATCAACATCTGCTTGGACAATACAGTAAAGGCGAGAAGACCCATGTATCGCAAGCTATTGATGCTGCTTTGGCAGCTAAAGCCAATTGGGAAAACCTGGCATGGGAACATCGCGCAGCTATCTTTTTGAAAGCCGCTGATTTAATTGCAGGTCCTTATCGTTATAAATTAAATGCAGCAACGATGTTGGGGCAGAGCAAAAATGCCTATCAGGCAGAAATTGACTCGGCCTGTGAACTGATCGACTTTTTACGTTTCAACGTAAGCTATATGTCTGATATTTATAAGCAGCAACCTCCAGTTTCGCCAAGAGGATCGTGGAACAGGGTTGAGCAACGTCCACTTGAGGGTTTTGTTTTTGCTTTAACGCCTTTCAACTTTACCGCTATTGCAGGCAATCTACCAACGTCTGCTGCCATGATGGGCAATGTTGTAGTATGGAAACCTGCCAACACTCAGATTTTTGCGGCAAATGTATTGATGCAGATTTTTAAAGAGGCGGGATTGCCTGATGGTGTAATTAACCTGGTTTATGTATCCGGACCTGATGCCGGTGATGTAATTTTCAGTCACCCTGATTTTGCGGGAATTCACTTTACAGGTTCGACGGGCGTTTTCCAGAACATATGGAAAACAATTGGCAATAACATTCACAAATTCAAAACCTATCCACGCATTGTTGGTGAAACCGGCGGTAAGGATTTTATTCTGGTTCATGGATCGGCTGAGGCTGAAGCATCGAGCACGGCAATTATTCGTGGCGCTTTTGAATACCAGGGACAGAAATGTTCGGCAGCATCACGTGTTTATGTAGCCAAAAGCATCTGGCCAAAAGTAAAAGAATACATGTTACGTGATATGGCCACCTTTAAAATGGGCGGTACCGAAGATTTTGGCAATTTCATCAATGCAGTAATAGACGAAAACTCTTTTGATAAATTAACCAAATATATTGACGAAGCCAAAAAAGACAAAGGCGTAGAAATTATCGCTGGTGGTGGTTACGACAAAACTAAAGGTTACTTTATTGAACCAACAGTACTGGTGGTAGACGATCCTAAATACACCACGATGTGTGAAGAATTGTTTGGACCTGTTTTGACCGTTTACGTGTACGAGGATAAAGATTTTGATCAGGTATTGGAAATCATCGATACTACTTCTATCTATGCATTAACGGGCGCTGTAATTGCTCAGGATCGTTATGCTATTGAGAAAGCATCACATGCATTAAGAAATGCTGCTGGTAACTTCTATATCAATGACAAATGTACCGGAGCGGTAGTTGGTCAGCAACCATTTGGCGGAGCGAGAGGTTCAGGCACAAATGATAAAGCAGGATCAATGATCAACTTATTGCGCTGGGTTTCTCCTCGTGCAATTAAGGAAACTTTTGACATGCCTAAAGATTATAGGTATCCTTTTTTAGGGTAAGAAAAATAACTGTCTTCTTTGAGACGGTGTGCAGCATGCAGGCAGAGATCATACCTGCTAATTGAAGCATAAAAAAACTCCCGGTGATGTACCGGGAGTTTTTTTATGCTCCTTTTAACTAAGCATCCTACTTAACCTGACAAGCCTATTCTGACAGTCTTACTAAGCCATCCTGCTTAATTGGAAAATTACCTTCTCAGAGGGGGCATAGCGTCTTCGCGCTTTTTCAGCGCGAATATGCAGCCACCGAAGAGAACGGTTATTTTCCTGCTTTCATTTTAAACACCGGCGAAATATCATCTGCACTAGATGCACTTACCTGTAAATCGGTAATCAATCCCGTTTGCAAGCTATATGCCCATGCATGAACGGCAAGTTCCTGCCCTGCAGCCCATGCATTTTGTACAATTGAAGTACTCATCACGTTTGCAGCACCTTCTATCGCATTCAGCTCAACCAAACGGTTAGATCTTTTCACAGGATCCTTAATGGTCTGCATCTCTCTTTCATGCAAACGGATCACATCTTTGATATTTCTTAACCAGTTGTCAATTAAACCAACCTGGTTATCCCCCAGGGCAGCATTCACACCACCACATCCGTAATGGCCGCACACAATGATGTGTTTTACCTTCAGTACGTTGACAGAATAATCCAGTACACTCAGCAAATTCATATCCGTGTGCGTAACTACGTTGGCAATGTTACGGTGTACAAAGATATCGCCAGGCATGGTATTGGTAATCTGATTGGCCGGCACACGGCTATCAGAACAACCAATCCACAAAACCGGAGGGGCCTGGCCTGCAGACAATTTCTCGAAGAATTTCGGATCTTCTTTAAGCGTATCCGCTACCCATTCTCTATTTCCCTTTAATAAACTATCGTATGTTATTTGATGACCTTCTTGTTTTTCTAATTTTGCGCACATAATATTTTAATTATTAATTTCTTCAATTACTTTGTTGTTCAATTTTGGTACAATATATTGCTGTTTCACATTTTCTAATGTTACAATAGTACCCTTTGTATAAGCGTTGTGTTTATAGTTAAATATGGTTTCCAAAACATCGGGATCAATATACCGTGAATTGGTTCCATCTATAATCACATTGGTTTCTTTAGGAATTTTATTCAGCATTACCTGGATGGCAGCTTTATTCAGAAATGATACTTCCTCTGCAAGTTTGATCCGAATGTTCTTTTTATTTCCTTCTTCCTGAATCTTGTAGAAGAATGGATTACGCATATTGGTTCGTAAAAGATAGAACACCGAGAACAGCATACCTACGGCAACGCCTTTTAAGAGGTCGGTAAGCAATACAGCTACAATGGTAATCACAAATGGGACAAACTGATCCCAGCCTTTGTGATACATGTGTTTAAATAATGCCACCCTTGTCAATTTATAACCGGTTACCAATAGTATTGCAGCTAAACATGCCAAAGGTATCATATTTATCAGACCTGGAATAAAAAGTAAGGATAAAAGTAACCAGCAGCCGTGAAAAATTGCCGACATTTTGGTTCTTCCACCTGCGTTTACGTTAGCAGAGCTACGTACAATTACAGACGTCATCGGCAATCCACCAATTAATCCGCTCACCATATTTCCAGCTCCCTGAGCCATCAGCTCGCGATTTGTTGGCGAAACCCTTTTTATAGGATCAATTTTATCGACAGCCTCTATACTTAACAAGGTTTCTAAACTGGCAACTACGGCAATAGTTGCAGCTACAACCCAAACCTTACCATCCATTATGGCTGAGAAGTTAGGGGTTGTAAACAAGCCAATAAATTCTGACCAACCATTTACTACGGGTATCTCGACCATTTGCTTTGCACCAAGCGCATATGGAGTACCCTGAAACGCAATGGCCAATATGATCCCTAATACAACTACCATTAACGGGGCAGGTATTACACTTAATTTTTTAAGCTTAGGCCAAAAGATAAGGATACCGATAGATAAACTACTGATGACAATGGCGGCCAGGCCAAAATGACTTAGTGCATTGCTAATAGCAGAAAAGGTATTTTCATTGTCGCCCTGAAAAAAACTTTCGTCGCCAAAAAAATCTGAGTCAACACCCAGGGCATGAGGTAGCTGCTTCAGGATTAATGTTAAACCAATAGCGGCAAGCATGCCCTCAATTACACTTGACGGAAAATAATTACCTATAGTTCCACCTTTTAATAAACCCAATATAAGTTGCATGGCCCCTGCCAATACCACAGCAAGCAAAAACACCTGGTAACTACCAAGTTGAGCTATAGAGCCCAATACAATTGCAGTAAGTCCGGCCGCAGGCCCGCTTACACTTAATTGCGAGCCACTCAAACTGGCTACAACAATTCCGCCAACAACACCGGTAATAAGACCGGCAAATAACGGCGCACCCGAGGCCAGCGCGATACCTAAACACAGTGGCAGGGCCACCAGAAATACCACAATACTGGAGGGTAAATCACGCTTTAAATTCTTTTTTAATATATACTTCTTCACATCCAGTCTGGAAAAGACTGAGTTTCCACTTTCCATAAAACTATGTTTTAATTTTTAACTAATTTTTTAAAAAACCACCTCCCCATCCTTGCAGGAAGGGAGTTTCAAAAATTAACAATAGTTAGGAGGAGGAGTAGGGACAGAGGGATGAAATGGGTCGAAATACCGTTTAAAGTGATCTAAAAAACTACTCTTCACACCGAAATGATTAAGGATGGCAGCAAAGCCATAATCATGATGCATGTCAATCTTAAAATCAAAGAGCTTTAATTTTGCTTTGCCGGTATCACCGTCTGAACTGTGTTCTGCTTCAATCTGCATAATCACGGAGTTCATGATCTCTTTATCGATATGATTAAAAAACACAGGCGCACCAGAAATGATCATCTTTGCTGAAAAGATGCCCATAAAGGTGATAATGATCAATAAACGATATTTCCTGAGGAACATTTATTTCTGTGTTTTTGTTTTTAGCAATTTTTTCAAAAATAACGCCAAAAAACGCTAACTAGCAAATTGTGATGTAATAAAAATGTAATTTAGTTGTTATCATACTCCTAATCAAGCTATAAACTTTTAAAATCAACAGGCATAATTATAGATAAAACGAAGCATTAAGCGTAATTTAGCGCCTTAAAATACTTTTGCCAATTTATGAAACAATTATTACGAGGTTTATTGCTTTTATGCCCATTTTTTACTTTTGCACAGAGCAATAACTCCCCTTCCAGTTACGCTCCACATGAAATTGCCATCACAGGCTATCTCCAAACTCAATATCAACGTGCGCAATCTGAAGGAATATTGTCTTTTTCGGGTGGCGATTTTTCAAAAAACTCAAAAGACCGTTTCATGATTCGCAGAGGAAGGTTAAAAATTGACAGGTCGGACAAATATTCAAGTATTGTTTTTCAAATTGATGCCACCCAAAATGGAGTTGCATTAATGGATGCTTTTATACAATTACATCAGCCCGAGTCAAAATCACTATTATTTACTGCGGGCCTTTTTAATCGCCCCTTTGGGTATTCTATAGTTTATTCTTCCGGATATCGTGATTTTCCGGAAAGAGCAAGGGTGTTTCAAACCTTAATGCCCCGTGAAAGAGATTTGGGAGCTATGGTCACTTTCAGACCGGACGACAAGAGGTTTCATTTCCTGACTGCCGAACTTGCGGTCGTAAATGGCAGCGGATACTCAGCGAGAGATTACGATTCAAAGAAAGATTTTGTCGGCAATCTTGGCTTTAAATTCGATAGTCTGGCCAACAAAAAGCTGCATATTGGTTTCGGGGGGTCTTTCTACAAAGGCTCTGTACGCAATGACACAGAAAGTTATTACACTTCATCGGGAGCAGGTTTTGTTAAAAACACCAGTCCGGGCAATGTAGGATGGAATGCAAAACGAGACTATTTTGGAGGAAACCTGCAGCTACAGTACGACAATATCTTTGGCTCTACTACATTTAAAGCCGAATATGTTGAAGGTACACAACCTGGGGTAGCCAGTTCGGGAAGTATTAACGGGCCTATTGCCAGTCAGAGTTTCTCAACTCAGCCGGCTACAGACCTTTACCTCCGCCATTTTTCGGGATATTATCTTTGGTTAACCCAACGTATTGCTAAAAGTCGGTTTACGGCGCTTTTGGCTTATGATTCTTATGACCCAAATGTTGATGTTAAGGGAAATGAGATTGGCGCCCCGAATAGCAATACCTCTGCCGGCGATATAAGATTCAACACTTTGGGTTATGGCATGACCTGCCTGATCAATTCGAGAATGAAACTAACGCTTTATAATGAACATATTGTAAACGACCATACCCAGCTGGCTGGATATACGGACGATCTTAAAGACGACGTAATGACCATCAGGTTGCAATATCGCTGGTAAAAAGTATATTTAAGGCATTTGATAAAATCATTTTTTAATGAAGAATAAAATAGAAATATTACAGGATAAGATTAAACAGGCACAAAACGGGGGCGGTGCCGCCAGAATCGAAAGTCAACACAAAAAAGGTAAACTTACCGCACGGGAAAGAATCCATTTTTTAATGGATGAAAATTCATTTGAAGAAATTGGCATGATGGTAACACACCGGAGTACTGACTTTGGAATGGAACGCGAAAAATATCTTGGGGATGGTGTGGTAACTGGATATGGAAATATAAATGGCCGGTTGGTATATGTATTTTCTCAGGACTTCACGGTATTTGGAGGGTCGTTATCGGAAACACATGCCGAAAAAATATGCAAAATCATGGATATGGCCCTGAAAAATGGCGCTCCGGTAATTGGCCTGAATGATAGTGGCGGAGCACGTATTCAGGAGGGTGTAGTTTCATTAGGTGGCTATGCCGATATCTTTTACAGAAACGTACAGGCCTCTGGAGTTGTACCCCAATTATCGGCCATAATGGGGCCATGCGCTGGTGGAGCGGTGTATTCTCCAGCAATTACCGACTTCACATTGATGGTCGAAAATACCTCTTATATGTTTGTGACCGGACCAAACGTTGTAAAAACGGTAACCCATGAGGAAGTAAGTGCCGAAGAGCTTGGCGGTGCATCAACGCATGCAACAAAATCAGGAGTTACCCATTTTGCCTGCAGCAATGAGCTGGACGCCATTGACCACATAAAGAGATTACTGAGCTATATGCCGCAGAATTGCGAGGAAATACCTGCACCACTGGCTTACGAAACGTCTGAAGAAAACAGACCTTCGTTGAATGACATTATGCCGCAGAATGCCAACCAACCCTACGATATCAGAACCATCATTGAAGAAACCGCTGATGGGGATAGCTTTCTGGAGGTGCATAAAGATTATGCAGAAAACATTGTAGTTGGCTTCGCCCGCCTGGCT
Source organism: Pedobacter schmidteae (assembly GCF_900564155.1). Lineage (NCBI taxonomy): Bacteria > Pseudomonadati > Bacteroidota > Sphingobacteriia > Sphingobacteriales > Sphingobacteriaceae > Pedobacter > Pedobacter schmidteae. Next base: position 312,732 of record NZ_LS999839.1, read on the forward strand.
GGTCGTAGTATCGGTGTAGTAGCCAACCAACCGGCCTATCTTGCAGGCGTGCTGGATAATCATGCCTCTATAAAGGCTGCCCGGTTTGTCCGTTTCTGCGATTGTTTTAACATACCGTTACTGGTTTTTGAAGATGTTCCGGGTTTTTTGCCAGGCACTGATCAGGAATGGAATGGCATCATTACCAATGGAGCAAAACTTCTTTATGCGTTTAGTGAAGCCACTGTGCCGCGCATTACCGTAATTACCAGAAAAGCCTACGGGGGTGCCTACGATGTAATGAACTCCAAACACATAGGTGCAGATTTAAATTATGCCTGGCCTACCGCAGAAATAGCAGTAATGGGTGCTAAAGGTGCAGCGGAAATCATCTTCAAAAAGGAAATTACGAAGGCCGAAAATCCCGAAGAAAAATGGTTAGAAAAGGAAAAACTGTATTCTGACACCTTTGCTAATCCTTACCGCGCGGCCGAACGAGGCTTTGTAGACGAAGTGATTGAACCTTCGCAAACCCGTAGTAAATTAATCAAAGCTTTCAAAATGCTGGAGAATAAAGTGGTAAACACCCCGCGTAAAAAACACGGAAACATCCCTTTATAATGCAGCTAAAACGCCCCGATGTTTTATTGATGGCCTTTTGTACCGGGCTCATTGTGGCAAATATTTATTATTGCCAGCCCCTGGTGATTTTGGTTGCCCAGGAATTTAACCTGGCAGAAAGTGACGCAGGGAAAATTACCTATTTAACCCAAGCCGGCTATGCACTAGGCCTATTCTTAATTGTTCCGCTGGGAGACATGTTTGAACGCCGCAAACAAATACTGATAATTACAGGCCTGGCCGTAATTTCATTACTGTTGGCGGCAATTTCGCATACTTTCTTTTTGCTACAAATTGCCTGTGTGTTGATTGGAGCAAGTTCTATCGTTCCGCAACTGATTTTACCTATGGCTGCCAACCTCAGTTCTGACGAGAAACGAGGTCAAACAATTGGTATCATTATGAGTGGCTTGTTAATTGGCATCCTGGCATCCCGAGCCTTGAGTGGTAGCATAGGCTTTTTATGGGGCTGGAGGACAATGTACTTCATTGCAGCTGGCATTTGCGGCATGCTGCTGTTGCTGATGGCCAACCGTTTCCCTCAAAGCAAGCCAACATTTAATGGCAATTACAGAACATTAATGCTTTCCATGTGGCATTATATAAAAACCCAACCGGTATTGCGCGAGGCATCCATCATCAACTTTTTGGCTTTTGCTATCCTAAGTGCATTTTGGACTACCATGGTGCTCTTTTTGGCCAATCCTCCTTTTAATTTCCAGACCTTAGAAATTGGTCTGTTTGGCATTGCCGGAGCCGCAGGTGCATTGGCGGCCCCATTAGTTGGCAAATTAAGTAGTGGACAGAACCCACGCAGAAATTTATTAACCGGGCTACTGCTGCAGTTACTTAGCATTGCCGCCTTTTACTTTACGGGTAGCCATTTATACCTTTTTATTGCTGGTATAATATTAATTGATATTGGTCAGCAGGCCATTCATGTAACCAACCAAACTCGAATTTACACTTTAGTCCCGGAAGCAAGAAACCGCCTCAATACCATATTTATGTCGGTTAGTTTTGTTGGTGCGTCTGTAGGTTCTGCATTTGGCTTGTGGCTTTGGGAGATAGGCCAATGGCCTCTTTTTTGTTTGGGAACAACGTTAGTAGTTATTTTGAATATATTGATTTATCAGTTTTACAGCTATAAAATAAAGACATAATATGAAAAAAATCAGGATAGAAGAAATCAGATTTGATTTAACCTGGCGCATCAGACATGAGGTGATGTATCCTGATTTGCCCTTCGAGACAATAAAACTACCTGGCGATGAACAAGGGACACATTTTGGATTATATGTTGACGATGAACTAACAAGTGTTGTATCCTTATTTAACATAGGCAAAGTTTATCAGTTTAGAAAATTCGCAACCATCAGCGCTGCACAAGGACAAGGCTATGGTGCACTATTATTGGCACACCTTATTGATGAGGTAAAGCTGAAGAATGCCGAAAAACTATGGTGTAACTCTAGAGTATCGGCAACGGGATTTTATAGAAAATTCGGCTTTAAGGAAACAGATCGCCGATCGGTAAGTAATGGCATCGACTTTGTCATTATGGAGTTAGAACTTAACAATTAACTTAGGCCTTAGTGCCGGATTTATATATTTGCTTATAATAAAAAAACGATAATGGCTAAAAAGAAAGACGACAAGCAGAATCATGTTGCTGTGGTTAATAAAAAATCACTGCAATTTTTTGAAGAATATATCAATAACCCATCTCCAACCGGTTTTGAATATCCGGGGCAGAAGTTATGGCTCGACTATTTAAAACCCTACATTGACGAGAGTTTTATAGACAATTATGGTACAGCTGTAGGCGTAATCAACCCAAAAGCAGAATTTAAGGTAGTAATTGAAGCTCACGCTGATGAGATTTCGTGGTTTGTAAACTATATTACCCCTGATGGATTGATCTATGTGATTCGTAATGGTGGTTCCGATCATCAGATTGCTCCTTCCAAAAGGGTGAATATCCACACAGATAACGGCATGGTTAAAGCAGTGTTTGGCTGGCCGGCTATACACACGCGTAATGGAGGTGAAAAAGAAGAAGCTCCTGCACTTAAAAACATATTTCTGGACTGCGGTTGCACGTCAAAAGAAGAAGTAGAAAAACTTGGCGTACATGTAGGCTGCGTAATCACCTACGAAGACGAATTTATGGTATTAAACGACCGCTATTATGTAGGACGTGCCCTTGACAACAGAGCTGGCGGTTTTATGATTGCGGAGGTAGCCCGTTTGCTTAAAGAAAACAAACAAAAGTTACCTTTTGGACTCTATATTGTAAACTCTGTACAAGAGGAAATTGGGTTGCGTGGTGCTGAAATGATTGCAGAAAGAATTAAACCACATGTTGCCATTGTAACCGATGTAACACACGACACCACAACACCAATGATCAATAAAATTACTCAGGGAGATCTGGCATGTGGCAAAGGTCCGGTGGTTTCCTATGCTCCGGCTGTACAAACCAATCTGAATAAATTACTCATCGAGACTGCAACAAAGAACAATATTCCTTTCCAACGTCAGGCATCTTCCCGTTCAACAGGTACGGACACCGATGCTTTTGCTTATTCTAACGGAGGAGTACCATCGGCTTTGATTTCTTTACCATTGCGCTACATGCATACTACTGTCGAAATGATTCATAAGGAAGATGTTGACAATGTGATCAATCTCATTTATCACTCATTGCTGAACATTAAAAAAGATCACGACTTTAAATACTCAAAATAAATATATTGAATAATAAAAAGGAAAGCTACATCTGTATAATTCAGATGTAGCTTTCCTTTTTTACTTAAGTCTGTTTTATTACTTTTATATCTCTTCCTAACTTACAAGCAATCACCAGGATTTATAATGCACTAAAATATCTTCCTATGAACGATCAATCCGCAAAATTTACCGAGAAAATTAAGGCTTCTTATCAACCAACCGGTTCGTATATTTATTTAGGAGCAGGAATATTAAATGGCGAAGTATTGGCCGAAGCTGAAGTCAACCTCTCGTTACATATGATGAACCGCCATGGTCTGGTTGCAGGCGCTACAGGAACAGGAAAAACCCGCACCCTGCAGTTACTTGCCGAACAGTTATCTGATGCCGGTGTTCCCGTATTTATGCTCGATGTAAAAGGCGACCTATCCGGACTAAATCAGCCAGGATCTATTAATCCAAAAGTTGAAGAAAGAGCCACCCAACTGAACAAGCCTTTTGTACCATCCGGATTCCCACTTGAACTATATTCTCTATCAGGAAAAATGGGCGCCCAGATGCGGGCTACAGTTCTAGAGTTTGGCCCTACCCTACTGGCAAAAATCCTTGACCTGAATGATACCCAAACTGGTGTTCTCGCTGTCATCTTTAAATATGCAGATGACAACAAAATGCCTATCATTGACCTCAATGACTTAAAAAAATTAGTAGCCTATCTATCAGATGAAGAAGGAGCAGAAGAAATTAAGAGTACGTATGGAAAAATCTCCTCTGCAACTTCCGGTACAATACTCAGAAAAATTGTAACCATTGAACAACAGGGGCTGAGTGGTATGTTTGGGGAACGTTCTTTTGATATTGACGACCTTTTTGGAAAAGTGGACGGCAAAGGAACAATAAGCCTCCTCAACATTTCAGATGTACAAACCCAGCCCGTATTGTATTCTACTTTTTTATTGAGCCTGCTAGCTGAAATTTTTTATAATATGCCTGAAGTAGGTGATTTGGATAAACCCAAACTCGTGTTCTTTTTTGACGAAGCGCACCTGTTATTTAAAAACTCTTCGAAAGCTTTTTTAGAACAAATTGAAACAATTATCAGATTAATCAGGTCCAAAGGAATTGGTGTATTTTTTTGTACCCAATCGCCATCAGATGTCCCGGAAAGTGTATTGTCTCAATTGGGCAATCGCATACAACATGCCCTGAGAGTATTTACGCCAAATGATGCCGATGCGTTAAAGAAAACGGTAAATACGTATCCAAGGTCTGATTTCTACAAGATAGACCAGTTATTAACCTCTTTGGGAACCGGACAGGCTTTGGTTACCGTCTTAAATGAGAAAGGTATTCCTACCGAAGTGGCAGCAACCATGTTAACCCCTCCAAGGGCTATCATGGGACCACTAACTATTGCCGATTATAATGCACTTATCCAAAATAGCAGCATGACAGCAAAATACCGGGAGACAATTGATCCTGAAAGTGCATACGATATACTTACTGCAAGAATAAATAATAAGCAAGCAGAGCAGGAAAGTACTGAACCGGCATCCGAAACATCAAAAAAAGAAGGAAAAAGCATTATAGAACAGGTAATGGGGGCTACAATAACCCGGCAAATTGGTAAAGAGATTGTACGCGGCCTGTTCGGTATGTTGACCGGAAAAAAAACAAGAAGTAGCGGAGGTAAAAGCATTTTCGGATTTTAAGTTAAAAAGTCGTTATACGTAAATCAAAAAATGTATTTTAGCCCCGTAAATTTTTACTTTTCACATTGATTATTAACCTTTTCATTATTCGAATTGAATGAAACCAACTTTATTAATATTAGCAGCCGGAATGGCAAGCCGCTATGGCAGTATGAAACAAATTGACGGCTTTGGTCCTAATGGCGAAACTATTATTGACTATTCAATATATGATGCCATAAAAGCTGGATTTGGCAAGGTAGTCTTCATCATTAAAGAAGATTTTGTAGACAACTTTAAAGCTATTTTTGAACCTAAACTGAATGGTAAAATTGAAACTGATTACGTTTTCCAAAATTTTGATTTAAAACAGTTTGGAATTGAAGAAGAGATTTACCGCGAAAAACCATGGGGCACAGCTCACGCAATACTTTCTGCCAGAAATGTAATCAAAGAACCTTTTTGCGTAATCAATGCCGATGACTATTATGGCTTTGATGCTTTTGAAAAAATGGTCAAATTTTTAAATGAGGAAGCAACAGATAGTAACTATTCTATTGTAGGCTACCAGATTGGAAAAACCTTATCTGATTTCGGATCTGTTTCACGTGGCGTTTGCAAAACCAGCGATGCAGGTTACCTGGAAGAAATTACGGAGCGTACCCAGGTTTATAAAAAAGGAGATACTATAGTCTATGAAGAAAATGGAGCAGAATTCCCTTTAACCTATAACACACCCGTTTCCATGAATTTTTGGGGTTTTACACCCGCTGTTTTTAAATTAACTGAAGACCTGTTTAAGATATTTGCTTTAGAAAATAAAGACAAACCTAAAGCAGAGTTCTTTATACCTTTGATTGGAGAGAACCTGGTAAAAAGTAAAACGGCAAACTTTAAAGTAATCCCTACTGATAGCCAATGGTTTGGTGTTACTTATAAAGAAGATAAGCCCTTTGTACAAAACAGCATCGACCAGTTGGTAAAAGATGGTACTTATCCGGAAAATCTTTGGAATTAATTCCTTCTGATATACAAAAAGAAAAAGGCCCTGATCATTGATCAGGGCCTTTTTCTTTTTGTATGTTCTAACGATTATTTCTTGTCGTCTTTCACTTCTTCAAAATCAACATCAGTAACGTTATCGCTATGATCAGCAGGCTCAGATCCTCCAGCTTGTGCATCTGCACCACCTTCTGGTTGCGCACCATCCTGACCTCCTTTATACATTTCCTCAGAAGCTGCATTCCATGCATTTTGTAATTCTATCTGTGCTACGTCGATATCAGCGAAGTTTCTGGCAGCATGTGCTTCTTTCAGTTTTTTCAAACCTTCTTCGATAGGTGCCTTTTTATCTGCAGAAAGCTTATCGCCAAACTCTTTTAATTGTTTCTCTGTTGAAAAAATTAAAGCATCAGCACTATTGATTTTTTCAGCTTCTTCTTTAGCTGTTTTATCTGCATCAGCATTTTGCTCAGCTTCTTCTTTCATTCTCTTGATTTCTTCATCAGTTAAACCTGATGAGGCTTCAATACGAATCTTTTGCTCTTTACCTGTAGCTTTATCTTTAGCACTTACATGTAAAATACCATTTGCATCAATATCAAATGCTACTTCTACCTGAGGAACACCACGAGGAGCTGGTGGAATACCATCCAAAATAAAACGGCCAATTGTACGGTTCTGAGCTGCCATTGGACGCTCTCCCTGTAAAATGTGGATCTCTACAGAAGGCTGGTTATCAGCTGCAGTAGAAAATGTCTCTGCCTTTTTAGAAGGAATAGTTGTATTGGCTTCGATTAACTTAGTCATTACACCACCCATAGTTTCAATACCTAAAGAAAGCGGGGTAACATCTAATAACAATACATCTTTAACTTCACCGGTTAATACACCACCTTGAATTGCAGCACCAATAGCAACAACTTCGTCAGGGTTTACACCTTTCGATGGCTCTTTGCCAAAGAATGCCTTAACAGCATCCTGAATAGCAGGAATACGTGTAGAACCACCAACAAGGATGATTTCATCAATATCACTTGTTTTTAAACCTGCATTTTTCAAGGCAGATTTACAAGGATCAATTGTACGTTTGATTAAATCTCCTGCCAATTGCTCAAATTTAGCGCGGCTTAATGTTCTAACCAGGTGTTTCGGTCCTGTCGCATCAGCAGTGATATAAGGCAGATTAATCTCTGTAGATGTAGTACTTGAAAGCTCAATTTTAGCTTTTTCAGCGGCCTCTTTTAAACGCTGTAATGCCATTGGATCCTGGTGAAGGTCCATTCCATTTTCAGCTTTAAATTCATCAGCTAACCATTCAATGATGATATGGTCAAAATCGTCTCCGCCTAAGTGCGTATCACCATCAGTAGATTTCACCTCAAATACACCATCACCTAATTCCAATACAGAAACGTCATGAGTACCACCGCCACAGTCAAACACAACAATTTTCATGTCTTTGTGTGCTTTATCTAAACCATAAGCTAATGCAGCAGCAGTTGGCTCGTTGATGATACGCTTAACATTTAAGCCTGCAATTTCGCCAGCTTCTTTTGTAGCCTGACGTTGAGCATCATTAAAATATGCAGGAACCGTGATTACAGCCTCTGTTACCTCCTGGCCTAAAAAGTCTTCCGCAGTTTTTTTCATTTTTTGCAAGATCATTGCAGAAAGTTCCTGAGGAGTATATTTACGGTCGTCAATTTCTACACGAGGTGTATTATTGTCGCCTTTTACAACTTTATAAGGTACACGGCCGGCTTCTTTTGAAACCTCAGCAAAGCTGCTACCCATAAAGCGTTTGATTGAATAAATTGTTTTTGTTGGGTTAGTTATGGCCTGGCGTTTTGCCGGCTCACCAACTTTACGCTCACCATTTTCTGCAAATGCAACAATGGATGGCGTAGTACGTTTACCCTCACTGTTGGCTATAACTACAGGTTCGTTACCTTCCATTACGGCTACGCAAGAGTTTGTTGTTCCTAAGTCTATACCAATAATTTTTGACATGTTATTTATCTCTGTTTATGTTATGAAATCTTTATTATTTATATCTGTTTAACAAGCAATGTGCCAATTGCCTTTTGGCAGAAAATCTGCTCCACACAGAATATTTAACGAATTTTATGGCCGAAAGCTGTTACAAAAATGTGACAGTATGACAGAAAAGGAAGTAAAATCTATTGATCTAACCCAAACAAACGTTCCAAATGGTGATAACCAATCCCAAAATAAGCTTTGGTTTCTGCGATCTTTTTAGCTATTTCCACCTTTTTTACTAACTGAGTATTTTCCGGGATTTGCTTGTCATCAGACTTGATACCAACAACTAACACATTTTTAGGTGTATGTGCGTCGGATATAAATTCAAAGACTTTAGTCTTATAACCAAAATATTCCAGAATCAGCGCTCTTATCCCATCCGTCACCATTTCCGCCTGCCGCTCCATAAAAATCCCATACTTTGTTAAAAAAGAAAGCTCATTCTTGGTCTTATACTTTTCCAGCTCTCTTCTGATCTGTTTATGACAGCAAGGCGCAACAACAATCAACTGCGCATTGGCTTTTATCCCTTTATAAATAGCGTCGTCTGTTGCTGTGTCGCAAGCATGCAATGCAATCAGCAAATCTATAGCAGGAACTACATAATCCTCTATAGTACCTTGAACAAAATTCAATTGATTAAAACCTGAACGTTCGGCGATACCGTTACATAAAGCCACCAGGTCTTCACGATATTCAACACCGGTTATTTGTATCTTATCTTCAGCTAATTGCTGAAGATAATCGTACAGCGCAAAAGTGAGATATCCTTTACCGGAGCCCATATCTACCACGTTCTTTATGCTTCCCACTGGCAACTCCTTCATGAGGCTACTCAAAATCTCTATATATTGATTAATCTGTTTGTACTTATCCTGAGCACTTTTAAAAACATTTCCTTCCGAATCAGTAAGTTTCAGTTCCGTCAAATAATGTTTACCAACAGACTGGATCAAACGCTTTTTTTCCCTGTTGTGAGACAAGATTGGCTGGATAGGCTTAGATAGTTCCCGTTCACGTAGCGATATCAATTGCTTTTTACTATGTTCAAGTATAAACTCCTTTTCAGTGGTAAATAACGTGGCAATCTTAAAATCATTACTGATAAAACGCTCAATTAAAGTAATCCCCTCCGCCACCGGAAAATTCTTGATGATATCACGGGTCCTATAGCGATAAGTAAATGAAAGCATATCTGATCTTTTAATCTTCACCTTTCGCACATAAATATTTTTCAATTCCTTTTCATTTCCCTGATAATTTCCTAATGAAATTTTGACAAAGGTATGTTGCGTGATGCTCTGTGATAGCTGATCCTTAAATTGCTGTAAATAGACTTGATTAGACATGGAATTTGATTACGCAACAAAGATAATCTTTTAGAAAAGGAATAGTAAATTAGCTTTATGCAATCCCTGTTTTTCATCGCCATTCTGCCTCCAACTGCCATCAGCAATGACATAGATGAAATCAGAAAACAATGTTCGCTGGACCATAAGGTATATAAAGCGTTGAAGCCTCCTGTGCACATTACCATCATACCTCCGTTCAGGCTTGAACAGGTGTTAGAATCTAAACTTATTTCATATCTCGAACTGTGCAGAAATTTTCAGCCATTTGAGCAAAAATTAAAGGACTATGCTGGCTTTCCGCCAAGAGTTATATTTATTAATGCAATGAAGAATCCAGGCATTACTGCTTTGCATAAGCAAATAAAAGACCGGATAAAAACCTTTCTAAAAGAAAGTCGTGGTTCCATCAATCCCCACATTACTATTGCCTACAGAGACGTTGAACCCCAAGTCTATATGCAAATCATGGAAGAGTATAGCAAACGTAATTTCCAGGCAGATTTCATCGTCAATAAATTTGCCTTGTTAAAACACGACGGAAAGAAGTGGAACCTTTTTAAAGAATTTGAATCGACATCAGTACAGGAAGGGCAATACAAAATGGATATATAACACAAAAAGCCCTGTTCTACTTGAACAGGGCTTTCCTTTATGATGACAAGGGAATAAATTATTCGCCTTTATCTTCTGTTTTTGTTTCAGTTGCAGGAGCAACATCTTCGGTTGCAGGAGCTTCTTCAGCTACAACTTCCGCTTTCTCAGCTTTAGCTGCAGGTGCATCAGATTTTTTCGCTTTGCTTCTGCCACGACGAGTTGTTTTCTTCTCAGCAGACTCTGCCTCTTTACCATACACCTCATTGTAATCAACCAATTCAATTAATGCCATTTCTGCATTATCACCCAAACGATTGTTCAACTTGATGATCCTGGTATAACCACCCGGACGGTTAGCTACTTTTGCGGCTACATCACGGAATAATTCAGTCACAGTCTCTTTATCTTGCAAATAGCTAAATACAATACGACGTGAATGGGTAGTATCGTTTTTAGATTTTGTAATGATAGGCTCAACATACATACGCAAAGCTTTTGCTTTAGCCAAAGTTGTTGAAATCCTCTTGTGCTTAATTAACGATGAAGCCATGTTAGCCAACATCGCCTTACGATGTGAATCTGTTCTTCCTAAGTGGTTTACTTTTTTACCGTGTCTCATTTTTTGATTTATTCAGTGTATACCGTCTCTATAAATTTAATCTGAGGGATTTATACACTATTAACAATATTTGTTATTTACGACTTATTATTCTTCGTCTAATTTAAATTTCGATAAATTCATACCGAAAGATAAACTTTTCGATTTAACAAGCTCTTGAATTTCAGTTAAAGATTTTTTACCGAAGTTTCTGAATTTCAACATATCAGCAACATCATAAGAAACCAGATCCGCAAGCGTACGAATATCTGCAGCTTTAAGGCAGTTCAAAGCACGTACTGAAAGATCCAGATCAACCAATTCAGTTTTCAAAATTTTACGCATGTGTAAAATTTCTTCATCAACTTCCTTAGTTTCTTCTTTAGCCTGAGATTCTAATACCAAATTCTCATCAGAGAACAACATAAAGTGCTGAATCAAGATTTTTGCAGCCTCTTTAAGCGCCTCTTCCGGATGGATAGAACCATCTGTAGAGATATCCAATATTAATTTCTCATAATCTGTTTTTTGTTCAACACGATAATTTTCAATCGTATATTTTACATTTTTCATTGGGGTAAATATCGAATCGATAGCAATTACTCCAACAACAGCGTCATTAATTTTATTCTCCTCTGCAGGTACATAACCACGTCCTTTATTAATGGTTAATTCCACCTCTAAAGTAACGGACTTCTCCATGTTACAAATAACGAAATCAGGGTTAAGCACCTCGAAGTTGTTAGAGAATTTGGTAATATCACCAGCAACAAATTGCTCCTGACCATTTACCAAAATAAAAACTTTCTCAGAATCACCAGCATCGCCAGTTTTTTTAAAACGAACTTGTTTTAAATTTAAAATGATTTCTGTTAAATCTTCAACAACACCTTTTATTGTAGAAAACTCATGAGATACGCCTGAAAAACGAATACTTGTAATGGCATAACCTTCTAAAGAAGAAAGCAATATTCTTCTCAAGGCATTACCAATTGTTACACCGAAACCGGGCTCTAAAGGACGGAACTCAAATGTACCATCGAAATCAGTTGATTTCTGCATGATTACTTTATCGGGTTTCTGAAATGCTAAAATTGCCATTTATAATGTTTTTAGATCGTTATTAAAATTATGCAACGTAAAAAAGTTAATTGCCCTAAGGCAATTAACTAAATATATTACTTAGAGTATAACTCTACTATAAGGTTTTCTTTGATATTTTCTGGTATCTCGTCGCGATTTGGATAAGTTAAGAACTTACCTGACAATTCACTTGCATTCCAGTCTAACCAATTAAATTTATTGATTACTCTTCCTGCTACTGAATTGGTAATAGCTTCCAAAGTTTTAGATTTTTCGCGTACCGCGATAACATCACCAGCTTTCAATTGATAAGATGGGATATTAACAACTTCACCGTTAACTGTTACGTGTTTATGGCTAACTAACTGGCGTGCAGCTGAACGTGTCGTAGCGATACCTAATCTGTAAACTGTATTGTCTAAACGAGCTTCTAATAATTGTAATAAGTTATCACCTGTAATACCTTCGCGTGAAGACGCTTTAGTAAATAAGTTACGGAATTGACGCTCTAATACACCATAGGTATATTTAACTTTTTGCTTTTCCATCAACTGTACAGCGTACTCAGACTGTTTACCTCTTCTTTTTGAAGCACCATGTTGCCCAGGAGGGTAGTTTTTTCTGTCTAGTACTTTATCAGGACCAAAAATTGGCTCTCTGAACTTACGGGCGATTTTGGACTTAGGTCCTGTATATCTTGCCATTGCTTTTTGTTTTAAAGTATCATACAACCTTACGCTGCAGACTCTTAGCTTTAAAAATTAATAAATTAAACTCTTCTCTTTTTAGGAGGACGACATCCGTTGTGCGGAAGCGGGGTAATATCTTTGATTGAGGTTACTTCAATTCCTGAAACCTGCAATGTTCTGATTGCAGACTCACGACCAGAACCTGGACCTTTAACAAAAACATCTACTTTACGCAAACCCAAATCAAATGCTACTTTACCGCAATCAGATGCAGCTTGACCTGCTGCATATGGAGTGTTCTTTTTAGAACCCTTGAAGCCCATTTTACCTGCAGAAGACCATGAAATAGTTTGACCGTTGTTATTTGTCAAGGTAACAATGATATTGTTAAAAGTAGCATTGATGTGTGCCTGACCAACAGGCTCGATCACAACAATACGCTTTTTGGTAACTTTTTTACTCTTAGCCATAATTATTATTCAGTACTAATTTTATTTAGTAGCTTTTTTCTTGTTTGCAACTGTTTTTCTCTTGCCTTTACGTGTACGAGAGTTGTTCTTAGTACGTTGACCACGCACTGGCAAACCTTTTCTGTGACGTAAACCACGGTAGCAACCGATATCCATTAAACGCTTAATGTTCAATTGAACCTCTGAACGTAAAGCACCTTCTACTTTGATGCCATCGTTGATAATGGTACGAATTGCCGATAATTCATCATCAGACCAATCCTGTACTTTTTTGTTAAAATCGATACCTGCTTCCGTTAAGATACGTTGTGCAGTTGCTCTTCCTACTCCGAAGATGTAGGTAAGCCCGATCTCACCTCTTTTGTTTCTTGGTAAATCTATACCTGATATCCTTGCCATATTTATATTTAGCGATTTTGATTTACGATCTTTCGATTTACGTGTTACACTGTCAAGTAACTACACTCAACAACATAGCTTACACTCGTAAACCTAAAATCTAAAATTTATTATCCTTGACGTTGCTTAAATTTAGGGTTCTTCTTGTTGATAACGAAAAGTTTACCTTTACGACGAATAACCTTACAATCCGCACTACGTTTTTTAATTGATGACCTAACTTTCATTTTTATTTATATCTATAAGTAATCCTGCCCTTTGATAAATCATAAGGCGACATCTCTAATTTAACTTTGTCTCCTGGCAAAATTTTGATGTAATGCATCCTCATTTTTCCAGAAATATGAGCAATTATCTCATGACCATTTTCCAGTTCAACCCGGAACATTGCATTTGATAATGCTTCTCTTATTACACCGTCTTGTTCAATTGAGGCTTGTTTAGCCATATAATATTGATTTTTACTTAATTAGCTACTATTAAACAGGGATGCAAAATTAAATAAAAAAAATTAATAATTTACTTTTTTTTATTTAAAACTTCTTCAATGTATGAAAAGGTTGACAAAACATCTGCATTCCCTCTCTTTACTGCCACAGTATGTTCAAAATGAGCTGATGGCTTGTTATCCTTGCTGGTAACAGTCCAACCATCAGACCAAAATTTAACACCGGCAGTTCCCGCATTGATCATTGGTTCAATAGCGATCACCATTCCTTCCTCAAGCTTCATCCCCGTCCCCCTTTTACCATAATTCGGCACCTCGGGCTTTTCATGCAGTTTCACCCCAACACCATGCCCTACCAATTCTCTCACCACTCCGAATCCATTCGATTCCGCATAAGCTTGAACAGCATAGCCCACATCACCTATTCTTGAACCAACAACAGCTTTTTCTATTGCAAGCTTCAGACATTCTTGTGTGACTTCTACCAGTTTCTTCTGTTCTGCGCTAATCTCTCCTATTGAAAAAGTATAAGCTGAATCACCGAAAAAATCATTTTTTATGACACCACAATCAACAGAAATCAAATCTCCTTCTTTAATCACATAATCACCAGGGAATCCATGAACAACCTGCTCATTAGGTGAAATACACAAGGAATAAGGAAACCCGTTGTAGTTTAAAAAAGCCGGGATAGCCCCATTATCTCTTATAAAAGTTTCAGCCAGATCATTCAACTGCTTTGTGGTTAACCCAGGTCCGATAACTTTAGCCACTTCTGCTAAAGTCTTCGACACTAACAGAGAGCTCTCCCTGATCAGTTCTATCTCTTCTGCTGACTTATAATAGATCTTAGACATTCTAGCTATTAAATCACAGCATTACTACCGCTCGCAGCAGGAATCCCCGTACGACCTGTAACTCTACCAGTCTTCATCAATCCATCATAATGACGCATCAACAAATAACTCTCAATTTGCTGTAATGTATCTAAAACAACACCAACTAAAATTAACAATGATGTACCGCCATAAAAGTGAGCGAACTCTGATTTAATTCCAAATTTCACTGCAATAGAAGGAAGAATTGCTATAATAGCTAAGAAAATTGCTCCTGGAAACGTGATTTTAGAAATCACATCATCAATAAACGATGAGGTTGACAATCCCGGCTTAATACCCGGAATAAATCCTCCATTCTTCTTCATATCATCAGACATCTGGGTTGGATTTACTGTTATCGCCGTATAGAAGAATGTAAATGCAATAATCAAAAATGCAAATGTCAAACTATAAGCCAATGAAGTATAATCACTGAATTGAATCAACCAGGTATTTTGTAACGAAGGGAAGAAACCTGTTAAGGTCGCTGGGATAAACATCAAAGCCTGGGCAAAAATGATCGGCATTACACCGGCAGCATTCACTTTTAAAGGAATATATTGTCTTACTCCTCCAAATTGTCTGTTACCAACAATGCGTTTTGCATATTGTACAGGAACTTTTCTTACCCCTTGAACAATCATGATGGTAAACATCACCACTGCAAATAAGGCTACAATTTCTAATACAAGCGCGATTGCTCCACCACCTTCGCCAACAACTCTTGAGCTTACTTCCTGATATAAAGCAATAGGTAAACGGGCTATGATACCAACCATAATGATCAGTGAAATACCGTTACCAATACCTTTATCTGTAATCTTCTCACCAAGCCACATTACAAATAATGTACCCGCTGATAAAACAAAAGTTGCCAATACAAAAAACAAAGTATGGTCTATGATAATAGCCTCAGCAGGAACCTGTGTTTTAACATAGCCAATGGCCTGAACAGCCGTTATAGCTACAGTTAAATAACGTGTAATCTGATTAAGTTTCTTTCTTCCGCTTTCACCCTCCTTCTGCATCTTTTGAAAAGAAGGAACGGCAATACCTAATAGCTGAACTACAATAGAGGCAGAAATATAAGGCATAACACCCAAGGCCAATATAGATACCCGCGAGAATGATCCCCCCGCAAACATATCCAACAGACCTAAAATGCCTGACTTTGTATTATCGCCTAAAAGTGTTGCGTCCACACCTGGTAAAACCGCGTGTGATACAAACCTATAAACTAAAAGAATCATGAGCGTATATAATATACGCTCTTTCAATTCTTGAATTTTCCAAATATTACTTAAAGTAGTAAACAGCTTCTTCATTAATTACAATTTTTCGATTGAGCCTCCAACAGCCTCAATAGCTTTTTGTGCGGTTGCAGAAAAAGCATGTGCTTTAACTTCTATCTTAGATTTAACTTCACCACGACCTAAAATTTTAACTAAGTCGTTTTTAGATGCTAAACCATGCTGTTGCAAGATAGCAAAATCTATGCTTGTTAAATTAAATTTCTCGGCCAGACCTTGTAATACGTCTAAGTTTACACCTACGTATTCAACACGGTTAATAGGTTTGAAACCTACTTTAGGCACACGGCGCTGTAATGGCATCTGACCACCTTCAAATCCGATCTTAGTCGAATGTCCAGAACGTGATCCTGCACCTTTATGTCCACGAGTGGAAGTACCGCCACGACCAGAACCGGTACCACGACCAATTCTCTTACTGTTTTTAGTTGAACCTGCTGCAGGTTTTAAATTACTTAAGTTCATTTCTTGAAACTTATTGTGTTGCCCTTCGCTTTCACTAATCAGGGACAACGGTTAAACAATATACAAAGGTTGCAAATGTAGTTATATTAACCACATTTACAACCTTTAAATAATTTATATGCTCTCTATTGCAATTAAGTGATTCACTTTTCTAACCATTCCGATGATGGCAGCAGTGGCTTCAACTTCTACGCTTTGGTTCATTTTAGTTAAACCTAAAGCCTGCATTGTTCTTTTTTGGCGTTCGCTTCTGTCGATAATGCTTTTTACCTGGGTTATTTTGATCTTAGCCATAATATTATCCGTTAAAAACTTTATTTAAATCAACACCACGTTGCTGTGCAACTGTGTAAGCATCACGCATTTTAGTTAAAGCATCTACAGTTGCTTTTACCACGTTGTGAGGATTTGATGAACCTTTAGACTTTGCCAGTACGTTATGTACACCAGCACTCTCTAATACAGCACGCATCGCACCACCTGCAATTACACCCGTACCTACTGCAGCTGGCTTGATTAACACAAAACCACCTGAGAATTTACCGATTTGCTCATGAGGAACAGTACCGTTTAATAGAGGAACTTTTACCAAATTCTTTTTTGCGTCATCAACGCCTTTAGCAATTGCTTCTGTTACCTCTTTCGCTTTACCTAATCCGTAACCAACGATTCCGTTTTCATCTCCAACAACCACGATGGCTGAGAAGCTGAACGTACGACCACCTTTAGTTACTTTGGCAACACGTTGTATGCTAACTAAACGATCTTTTAATTCGATCTCGCTAGTCTTAACTCTTTTTATATTGATAGTTGACATTCTTATCTAATTTTCAGATTAAAATTCTAAACCAGCTTCGCGGGCACCTTCTGCCAACGATTTAACGCGACCATGATACAAATAGCCATTTCTATCGAAAACTACTTGTTTAATACCTGCCGCGATTGCTTTTTCAGCTACTAATTTACCTACAGCTACTGATTGCTCAGATTTATTGCCTGTACCTGAAAAATCTTTAGATAAAGATGAAGCTGATACAATTGTATTACCGGTTACGTCGTTAATAATTTGAGCATAAATCCCTTTATTGCTTCTATAAACCGATAAACGTGGACGGCTTTCAGAACCTGCTAATTTTTTTCTGATGCCTTTTTTTATACGATCTCTACGAGATAATTTTTTCCCTGCCATGATGATTATTTTTTAGAAGCTGATTTACCTGCTTTTCTTCTTAACACTTCTCCAACAAACTTGATACCTTTACCTTTGTATGGTTCTGGTGCACGTAACGAACGGATTTTCGCTGCTACTTGTCCTATCAATTGTTTGTCAATACTTTCTAAAATGATTTTAGGAGTCTGACCTTTTTCCGAGGTTGTAGTCACCTTAATTTCTTCCGGTAATTGGAAAACATAGTGGTGAGAATAACCTAAAACAAGATCCAAAGTATTTCCCTGGTTAGTAGCGCGGTAACCCACACCTACTAATTCTTGTTCAACTTTATAACCTTCTGTTACACCAACAACCATATTATTGATCAAAGCACGGTATAAGCCGTGTAATGCTTTGTGTCTTTTTTGTTCTGATGGACGTTGTACGGTTAATACGCCGTCTTCCTGACTAACAGTGATATCTGAATCTACTGCTTGAGTTAATTCTCCTTTAGGTCCTTTAACAGTTACAACATTATCCTTAGATACAGTAACAGTAACACCTGCAGGTACATTAATTGGGGCTTTTCCTACTCTTGACATTTTGCTATCCTCCTTTAATTAATAAACGTGACACAAAACTTCGCCACCAATGTTTAGTTTCGCAGCTTCTTTATCAGTCATAACACCCTTAGATGTAGATAAAATTGCGATACCTAAACCATTTAATACTCTTGGCATATTCTCTACGCCGGCATATTGCCTTAAACCTGGTTTGCTAATACGTGTTAACGTGCGGATTGCAGGGATTTTAGTGATAGCATTGTATTTTAACGCTATTTTAATAATACCCTGAGTTGTAGTATCCTCAAATTTGTAGTTAGCAATGTAACCTTTGTCAAAAAGTACTTTAGTGATTTCCTTTTTCAGGTTTGATGCAGGAATCTCTACAATTCTGTGATTTGCCTTGATGGCATTTCTTACCCTTGTAAGATAATCTGCTATTGGATCTGTATTCATTTTTATATAATTGTGATAGTGGTTTCCTTTCCGACCCATTCGGAACGACCTGCCATCGGTTAATTTTTTATTTACGCATTAGGGACTTAAACCCTAAACATAAGTAAGCTGGTAATTACCAGCTTGCTTTTCTTACTCCAGGAATCTTTCCTGCTAAAGCCATATCGCGGAACAATACCCTTGATATACCGAAAGTACGCATATATCCACGAGGACGACCTGTTAACTTGCAACGGTTGTGCAAACGTACAGCCGATGAGTTTTTTGGTAACTTATCTAATCCTTCGTAATCACCTGCAGCTTTAAGTTCTGCACGTTTCTCAGCATACTTAGCAACCAATCTTTGGCGCTTAATTTCGCGAGCTTTTACACCTTCTTTTGCCATTATTGCTCTGTTTTTTGGTTTTTAAATGGTAATCCAAATTGCTTTAAAAGTTCCAATGCTTCAACATCAGTAGTAGCAGAGGTTACAAAGGTAATATCCATACCCAAAATCTTATTGATTTTATCGATGTTGATCTCAGGGAAGATGATCTGCTCAGTCACACCTAAAGTGTAATTTCCTTTTCCATCAAAACCTTTATCGTTAATACCTTTGAAATCACGGATACGTGGCAAAGCTACGGAAATTAAACGATCTAAAAACTCATACATGTTATTGTCACGTAAAGTTACACGTACACCTACCGGCATACCTTTACGCAATTTAAAGTTTGATATATCTTTTTTAGATTTCGCTCCAACTGCTTGCTGACCAGCGATTGTAGTCATCTCTAAAATAGAGCTGTCCATAATCTTTTTGTCAGTTACAGAGAAACGACCAACCCCTTGGTTGATAGAGATTTTCTCCAACTTAGGAACCTGCATAACGCTTTTGTAATTGAACTTATCTTTAAGTGCAGTTACAATTTCCTCTTTATATTTACTTTTTAATCTTGGTACGTAAGCCATTATTTGATCTCCTCTCCTGATTTTTTAGATACCCTAACTAATTTCCCATCAGCATTAAGCTTTCTGCCAACGCGCGTAGTTGCACCTGTTTTAGGATCAATCAGCGCTACGTTAGAAATATGAAGAGCAGCTTCTTTTTTAATGATACCACCATTAGGGGTAGCAGCATTTGGTTTTGTATGTTTTGATACAAGGTTAACACCTTCTACAAGTACCCTGCTTTTAGAAATTAATACTGAAAGCACAGTACCTTGTTGGCCCTTTGAATCGCCTGCTATAACCTTTACTAAATCTCCTTTACGGATTTTTACTTTTGGTGTAGTTACTTTATTTTTCATTTTATAATACCTCCGGTGCTAATGATACAATTTTCATGAATTGTTTTTCACGCAGTTCTCTTGCTACCGGGCCAAAAATACGTGTACCGCGTGGCTCATCTTGTGCATTTAATAATACTGCTGCATTGTCGTCGAAACGGATGTAAGAACCATCTTTACGTCTAATCTCTTTCTTAGTTCTTACAACAACTGCTTTAGAAACTGTTCCTTTCTTGATGTTTCCAGAAGGTAATGCACTTTTAACGGTAACAACGATTTTGTCACCAATAGAAGCATATCTCTTTCCAGTACCACCAAGTACACGGATAACCAATACTTCTTTTGCGCCGCTATTATCGGCTACGTTTAATCTTGATTCCTGTTGTACCATGTTATTTAGCCCTTTCTAAAATTTCCACTAATCTCCAGTTCTTGTTTTTACTCAGCGGACGAGTCTCCATGATCAGTACTGTATCACCAATACCGCAATCGTTTTTCTCGTCATGAGCCATAAATTTGGTAGTTTTCTTAACAAACTTACCATAGATCGGGTGTTTCACTTTACGTTCTACCGCTACAACAATAGACTTATCCATCTTGTTGCTTACCACCAACCCGGTTCTTGTTTTTCTTAATTGTCTTTCCATTTCGACTCTAAAGTTATTTAGTTTCAGTAGCAGACTGAGCTTTACGCTTAGTCACTTCAGTATTTAATCGGGCAATATTTCTCCTAACCTTGCTAATGCGGCTTGGGTTCTCTATAGCCGAAATTGTATGCGCAAACTTTAACTTTACTAAGTTTTCTGTCTCTTCTGCAATCCTGGCTACTAGCTCTTCTTGTGAAAGCCCTGTAATTTCTGAGTTCTTCATTTTATTAATTTTTATTTTGCGGGTCCAGAGGTTGTAATAACAAGTTACTTACAACATTCAACCCTACACTAATTATGCTTCTACGTAATCTCTACGTACTACAAATTTTGTTTGGATCGGTAATTTCTGAGCGGCTAAACGCATAGCTTCTTTAGCAACTTCTAAAGGAACTCCTTCTGCTTCGAAAATGATGCGTCCAGGTCTAACTACGGCTACCCAGTATTCAGGAGCACCTTTACCTTTACCCATACGTACCTCAGCTGGTTTTTTAGTTACCGGTTTGTCCGGGAATATTCTAATCCATACCTGGCCTTCACGTTTCATGAAACGAGTTACGGCGATACGGGCGGCCTCTATCTGGCGACTGGTAATCCAGGTCGACTCTAGAGATTTGATCCCGAAAGATCCGAATGACAATTCAGCACCACGAGTTGCTAAACCTTTCATTCTGCCCTTTTGCATCTTTCTGAACTTCGTTCTTTTTGGCTGTAACATTTTATTCTAATATTATCGTTAAACGATCTGTTAACTAATTATTTACGAGGACCTCTGTTTTGAGAATTTCCACCTCTATTATCTCTTCCTGCACCAGGACCGCCTTGACCAGGGCCTCTTCCGCCACGATTACCACCACGGTTATCGTTTCTTCTGTCGCCACCGCCACGGTTATCTCTGTCTCTGCCACCAAAAGCACCTTCTGGTCTGCCACCTTTGCCTGGAGCATTGCTCGTTGCGCCGATGTTTGGAGAAAGGTCACGTTTACCGTAAACTTCACCTTTACAGATCCATACTTTAACACCTATTTTACCATAAGTAGTCAAAGCCTCTGCCAATGCATAGTCAATGTCTGCACGGAAAGTATGCAAAGGAATTCTTCCTTCTTTATACTGTTCGCTACGAGCCATCTCAGCACCACCTAAACGACCAGAGGTCATAATTTTGATACCTTCAGCACCCATACGCATAGTTGATGCGATTGTAGATTTCATTGCTCTACGGAATGAGATCCTTGCTTCTAATTGTTTTGCAACACCTTCTGCTACTAATTGTGCATCAAGTTCAGGGCGTTTAATCTCAAAAATGTTGATTTGAATTTCCTTTTTAGTCAATTTCTTCAACTCTTCTTTGATTTTGTCAACTTCCTGACCTGCTTTACCAATCACAATACCCGGACGAGCTGTGTGAATTGTTACCGTAATACGTTTTAACGTACGCTCGATAACCACTTTAGCTACACCGCCTTTTGCGATACGTGCAGAAAGGTATTTTCTTATTTTTTCGTCCTCAACTAATTTATCAGCATAGTTGTTGCCACCGAACCAGTTAGAATCCCAACCTTTGATGATTCCTAACCTGTTACCTATTGGATGTGCTTTTTGTCCCATTTCTGTTAATTAGTTTGAGTTTCAACGTTTTTACTATCTACTACCAAAGTTACATGGTTTGAACGCTTACGTATTCTGTAACCACGTCCTTGAGGAGCTGGTCTTAATCTTTTTAACTGACGACCACCGCCTACCATTATCGTTTTCACGTATAACTGGCTTTCTTCAGGGCGAGAACCTTCATTTTTCGTCTCCCAGTTTTTGATAGCTGATAATAATAGTTTCTCAACTCTTACTGCCGCATCTTTATTGGTAAACTTTAAAATATGTAAAGCTTTCTCAACACGCTCACCTCTGATAAGATCTACAACCAAACGCATTTTACGTGGTGAGGTTGGACAATTGTTTAATTTCGCTACTGCTTCCATCTCTTAATTATTTTTTCTTTTCAGAGTGACCCCTAAATGTTCTGGTTGGAGCAAACTCTCCCAGCTTGTGACCAACCATGTTTTCTGTTACGTATACCGGTATAAATTTGTTACCGTTGTGTACTGCAAATGTATGACCCACAAAATCTGGTGAGATCATTGATCTGCGAGACCAAGTTTTAATGACAGACTTTTTGCCTGAATCATTCATAGAGACTACTTTCTTCTCTACGTTATGGTCAATATAAGGTCCTTTTTTAATCGAACGAGCCATTATTTCTTCCTTTTCTCTATGATGAAACGATTTGAGTATTTTTTAAGTTGACGGGTTTTATATCCTTTAGCATAAACACCGTTCCTTGACCGAGGCTGACCTCCTGATGAGCGACCCTCACCACCACCCATAGGGTGATCTACCGGGTTCATCGCTACCGGACGTGTTCTCGGACGACGGCCTAACCAACGGCTACGACCAGCTTTACCTAACACCTCATTTGCATGATCTGAATTGGAAACAGCTCCGATTGTTGCTAAACAAGTAACTAAGATTGATCTTACTTCACCTGAAGGCATTTTCAATGTTGCATATTTACCATCACGAGCAGCCAACTGTGCGTAAGCACCAGCGCTACGCGCCAACTGAGCACCACGACCTGGATGAATCTCCACGTTGTGAATAATAGATCCCAAAGGAATATTGCTCAATTTCAATGTATTTCCCACTTCTGGAGTTGCAGTATCGCCCGACACTACTTTTTGCCCAACTTGCAATCCTTCCGGTGCAATAATATAACGCTTCTCGCCATCTGCATAATGTAACAATGCAATACGCGCGGTACGGTTTGGATCGTACTCAACAGTAGCTACTGTTGCAGGAATATCAAATTTCTCACGTTTAAAATCAATTAAACGATAAGACTTTTTGTGACCACCACCGATATAGCGCATAGTCATCTTTCCTGTATTGTTACGTCCTCCCGATTTCTTAGAAGATACAACCAATGATTTTTCGGGCTTGGTTGCTGTAATCTCCGTAAAACTGGCACCTACTCTAAAGCGGGTTCCCGGAGTAACTGGTTTAAATTTTCTTAAGCCCATAGTTTATAAATAATTCAATTCTTATTAAATATTCGAGTAATAATCAATCGTCTCTCCTGCTGCCAGGGTTACAATCGCTTTCTTGTATTTCGGGCTACGTCCCGTAACTAATCCACCTTTAGTGTTTCTGGACTTAACTTTACCACTTACAACCATTGTATTAATGGCCAAAATGCTAACGCCGTACATTTTCTCTATGGCTTGCTTAATCTGCAATTTATTTGCTTTGTGTTCTACTTTAAAAGTAAAGCGGTTAGACTTCTCTGTTAATGCAGAAGCTTTTTCTGTTAATATTGGTTTCTTTAAAAATTCCATATTACTTGGCAAATGCCTCCTCCAATGTTTTAACAGAATCTGCAGTTAACAAAAGCTTGCCACAGTTTAATACATCATAAGTATTTAACTGATCTGCAGTAATCACTTTCACTTTCTGAATGTTTCTGCTTGATAAATAGATATTGTTATTTTGTGAAGGTAAAACCAACAATGTCTTTTCGTTAGCCAGATTTAATGCACTAACCAAATTGATATAGTTTTTAGTTTTGATCGTATCAAAAGTAAAATCTTCTAAAACCACAACATTATTGTCTTGTGCTTTATAAGATAAAGCAGACTTACGTGCTAATGATTTTAATTTTTTGTTCAATTTGAAGCTATAGTCACGTGGCTGAGGACCGAATACACGACCACCACCATTGAACAATGGAGATTTAATACTTCCGGCGCGAGCACCACCAGTACCTTTTTGTTTATATAATTTACGGGTTGAACCAGCAATCTCATTACGTTGTTTAGACTTGTGCGTTCCCTGACGTTGGTTAGCCAGATACTGCTTAACATCTAAATAAATTGCGTGGTCAACAGGCGTTATGCCAAATACCGACTCAGGAAGTTGCACCTTGGCACCTGTCTCTTTTCCTGAAATGTTTAATACTTTAACTTCCATCTGCTTACTTATCTAAGATTACGTAAGAACCCTTAGCTCCTGGTACGGAACCACTAACTACAACCAGATTTTGATCAGCATAAACTTTCAAAACCTGTAAGTTTTGAATCTTTACTCTGTCTCCACCCATTCTACCCGCCATACGCATACCTTTAAATACACGAGAAGGATACGAAGCAGCACCCAACGAACCCGGAGCACGCATCCTGTTGTGCTGTCCGTGAGTCTGTCCACCAACACCACCGAAACCATGACGTTTTACAACACCCTGGAAACCTTTACCTTTTGACGTACCAACCACATCCACAAAATCTCCTTCGTTAAAAATGCTAACCGTAACAGTATCGCCTAAATTAAGCGACTCTTCAAACGGATCAAATTCAACCAATTTACGTTTTGGGGTGGTGTTTGCTTTCGCAAAGTGGCCTTTCAAAGGCATGGTGGTGTTCTTTTCTTTGGCTTCGTCGAAACCTAACTGAACTGAAACGTAACCGTCTTTCTCTGCGGTCTTTACCTGTGTAACTACACAAGGTCCAGCTTCGATCACCGTACATGGTATATTCTTACCATCGGCGTCGAAAATGCTGGTCATTCCTACTTTTTTTCCAATAATACCTGACATTTTCTTTTTTTAAATTAACACCCATCGAAGCAGTAGGGCTTCGTTCAAGGTGGATACACATCCCTGTTAAGGGAGGGCAAAAATAGGAAAGAAATCTTAATTTTCAAATAGTTAGCTAAATATTTTTTCAAATAAGTGCTAAAAATTTATTTTCATTGGGTAGCACGCAATTAGAACTGTTTTTATCCCACCAGGCGGTCACTTAAACTATAAAGAATAACAGACAGAACAACTAAACCAATCAAAACATAAAGATAATCGCGCTCAATCAGGAAGCTAAAAATTGAAAAAACTACCCTCGCAATAGGCGTAAAAATCAAAAGCAATGTGCCAAATTGTATAATTGCAGCCCCATCCAGATGTTTTAAGCCTGAAACAATTGCAGCAATTGTAAATAAACCAGACTTACCCGCATCAAACCTGGAATAATCTACTGTTTGGCTATAATTAAAAAATAAGTAAATAAGTCCTCCAATAAATACAACGGTCATTGAAGAGACCACCCCAGCCCTTAGTAAAGTGCCCAGAATAAGTTGTATATCTTTATCAGCGAAAAAATTTTTATTCTCTTTACTCATAACCTACCTGCTAAACCGTTATAAATCATCTGAAGTGCTAAAAAAGTAACCACAACAGCAAATACCATTTTTAACTTGTCAGTCTTAGCTTTAACCAATATTTTAGATCCGATTGTAGCGCCCGACAATACACCAACAGTTACCGGCATGGCTATACCCGGATCAATTTGTCCGCGGTGCAGATAAACGATTGCACTTGCCGCAGCGGTTACCCCCATCATAAAATTACTGGTTGTTGTCGACACCTTAAAAGGAATCCGCATAATATTATCCATGGCGATTACCTTCAAAGCCCCCGACCCAATTCCTAGTAAACCCGAGATAATCCCGGCAATAAACATCATTAAAAATCCACCTATCACATTATGTACAGCGTACTTCTTAACACCCAACTCGGTTGGATAAGTACCATTCAACTTAAAAAAAACAGCAAGCCGACCGGAAGTATCATTATCAGATCTATCCACCTTTTTACGCACCATCATAGCTGCCGAAAACAACAGAATCAGGCCAAAAATAACAGCAATATAGCTTGGATTGATAAATACAGTTACCACAGCTCCTATTATAGCACTGATAGTAGTCGCTACCTCCAAAAACATACCTATCCTGATATTGGTAATCCCCTCCTTCACATAGGCAGCGGCAGAACCGGAAGAAGTTGCAATTACTGAAATAATCGAAGCCCCGATAGCATAATGGATATCAACCCCAAGCGCAAGTGTTAGTAAGGGAATGATAATCACACCTCCACCCAAACCAGTAAGCGACCCTACCAGTCCGGCTAAAAAGGCACCTAACAAAACTATAACTGTAAATAGCAATACTGACATCGCTGCAAATATAGTATCTCAGAACCGAACACAATAAAATTAAAATATCATTGTTAAATTAGATAACACCAATACATTTATTATATTATTGTATTATGAAACCATCATGATCTTTCAAAACCCCGTAGGGCTCACGAGTACTGTTAAAAACAACTAATAACTACAAGTAATCACACAGTGGAATAATCAAGATCATGATAGCTTCATCATAAATAAAAAACAAACCGAGTTTACGAGTTCATTAATACAAATGAAAACAATAGAAGATCATTAATAATTACAAACGAATGAAAAAAATCATACTCCCTATTATTTCGGCTTTCATACTTAGCTTCACTGCTCAGGGCCAGTCTGTACAAGATTCAACTAAAGTCGATCCTACACTTAGAGGTCAGTATCAACTGATGCTTTCAAAATCCAAAACCCTAAATGGGTATAAATTGGTAAATCCAAACCGCATCAGCGCTTTCTGGAAAAACGTGAACGATACGCTGGCCACAGAACGCAGAAAAAGCTCCAATGCGATCAAAAAAATTAAAGAATATGAGAACAACATAACTGATCTGAAAACTCAAATCAGCGGAAAGGAAAACTCTTTGGCAAGCTCTAATGCAAAAGTAAATGAAATCAGTTTCCTGGGCATCTCATTCACAAAATCAACCTATAGTACCATTGTATGGAGCCTGATTGTTGCCCTCGCAATAGCACTTACCATCGTGATCTTAAGATCTGCGAAACACATTCATGAAGCCAAATATCGGAGTAACCTATACGAGGAGATTGCGCAGGAGTATCAAGCCTATAAAACAAAAGCCAACGACAAAGAGAAAAAATTAGCACGGGAACTTCAGGACGAGCGCAACAAACTCGACGAACTCAAGAACCGGGGCAAATAACCGGACAGTTAAAAAAAGAAGGCCTTCCTGATCAGATCAGGAAGGCCTTCTTTTTTTAACTGTCCGTATAGTTACACTTTAATTTCTACTTCAACACCGCTAGGCAATTCAAGTTTCATTAAGGCATCAACTGTTTTTGAGTTAGAACTATAAATATCTAACAAACGCTTGTAAGCACACAATTGAAATTGCTCACGTGCTTTTTTGTTCACGTGTGGTGAACGCAAAACAGTGAAAATTTTCTTTTCTGTTGGCAACGGAATTGGTCCGCTAACCACTGCACCCGTAGGTTTAACAGTTTTTACGATTTTCTCAGCTGATTTATCAACCAGGTTGTAATCGTAAGATTTTAATTTAATTCTGATTCTTTGGCTCATGATATATGTATTAAAGCAGCCGGTTAGAGCTATTAATAACCGGCTACCAATTAATTATTCTGCAGATTTAAGTCTACCTTTTGATTTAGCAATTACTTCATCCTGTACGTTTCTAGGAGCTGGCTCGTAATGATCAAACTCCATTGTAGAAGTTGCGCGTCCAGAAGTGATGGTACGTAACTGAGTTACATAACCAAACATCTCAGAAAGTGGAACAGTTGCTTTAATTACCTGGGCACCATTACGGGTATCCATTCCTAAAAGCTGACCACGACGACGGTTCATGTCACCGATTACATCACCCATGTTTTCTTCAGGGGTAAGGATTTCGATTTTCATGATAGGCTCCATCAATACCGGGCTACATTTAGGCAATGCTTCACGGTAAGCCATTTTTGCTGCAAGCTCAAATGACAAAGCATCTGAATCGACAGCGTGGAACGATCCGTCAATTAAACGAACTTTCATGTCTGGTAGTGGATAACCAGCCAATACTCCATTTGCCATAGAAGCTGCAAATCCTTTCTCTACTGAAGGGATAAACTCACGTGGGATTGCACCACCGGTAATCTCGTTTACAAACTGCAGACCTCCTTTTTCAAAATCAGCATCGATTGGAGAAATAACAACCTGAATATCCGCGAATTTACCACGACCACCTGATTGTTTTTTATATGTCTCACGGTGTTGAACAGTTCCATTGATTGCTTCTTTATAAGCAACTTGTGGTGCACCTTGGTTAACCTCAACTTTAAACTCACGTTTTAAACGGTCAATCAAGATATCTAAGTGAAGCTCACCCATACCCGAGATTACAGTCTGACCAGTTTCCTCATCAGTCTGAACCCTGAAAGTAGGATCCTCTTCAGCTAATTTACCCAAAGCGATACCCAATTTATCAACATCAGCCTGAGTTTTAGGCTCAATTGCCAAACCGATAACCGGATCAGGGAAGTTCATTGACTCAAGGATAATTGGATTTTTCTCATCACAAAGTGTATCACCTGTTTTGATATCTTTAAATCCTACTACCGCAGCAATATCACCAGCACCCACATTAGGGATAGGGTTTTGCTTGTTAGCATGCATCTGGAAAATACGTGAAATACGTTCTTTATTTTCAGAACGTGCATTGTATACGTAAGAACCAGCTTCAAGGTTACCTGAGTAAACGCGGATAAAGCATAAACGACCTACAAATGGGTCTGTTGCAATCTTGAAAGCAAGTGCTGAGAAAGGTTCGTTTACATCTGGTTTACGAACAACTTCTGCACCTGTATCAGGATTTGTACCAGTGATACCATCCACATCCATTGGCGAAGGCAATAATTCCATAACCAAATCCAACATGGTTTGAACACCTTTGTTTTTGAAAGATGAACCACAAACCATAGGAACGATTTTAGCATCTAAAGTTGCTTTACGCAATGCATCAAGAATTTCGCGCTCAGTGATTGAGTTTGGATCATCAAAGAATTTCTCCATCAATGACTCATCATAATCAGCTACTGCTTCTAATAAATTCTCTCTCCATTGAGCAACCTCATCCAGCATATCGTCAGGAATAGGAACTTCAGTAAAGGTCATACCTTTATCATGCTCATTCCAAACAATACCACGGTTGTTGATCAAATCAACCACACCTTTAAAGCTGTCTTCAGCTCCAATTGGTAATTGCAAAGGAACAGCGTGACTGCCCAACATGTCTTTTACCTGCTTAACAACTTTTAAGAAATCAGCTCCAGAACGGTCCATCTTGTTAACGAAACCAATACGTGGAACAGCATAGTTGTTTGCTAAACGCCAGTTGGTTTCAGATTGAGGCTCAACACCATCAACAGCTGAAAACAAAAACACCAATCCATCCAAAACACGTAATGAACGGTTTACCTCTACGGTAAAATCCACGTGTCCAGGTGTATCGATAACGTTTACCTGATATTTGTTACCGCGGTAAGGCCAGAAAACAGTAGTAGCTGCAGACGTGATGGTTATCCCACGTTCAGCTTCCTGTACCATCCAGTCCATGGTTGATGCACCTTCGTGAACCTCACCAATCTTGTGGTTTACCCCAGCATAATAAAGAATACGCTCTGTTGTTGTGGTTTTACCCGCATCAATGTGAGCTGCAATTCCAATATTTCTTGTAAATTTTAAATCTCTTGACATTTTATGATTCTAGTATGATTTAGAAACGGAAATGAGAGAACGCTTTGTTGGCTTCAGCCATTTTATGCGTATCTTCTTTTTTCTTAACTGCTGCACCTTCACCTTTAGCTGCTGAAACAATTTCACCTGCTAATTTCTCTTTCATTGTTTTTTCACCACGTTTGCGAGCATATGAAATTAACCATTTCATACCTAAAGCAATCTTACGGTCAGGTCTAACCTCTGTAGGTACCTGGAAGTTAGCACCACCAACACGGCGAGACTTAACCTCTACTGCAGGCATTACATTGGTTAAAGCACGTTTCCATACTTCTAATCCGTTCTCGCCTGCTTTTTTCTCTGCCAATTCTACAGCATCATAAAAAATTGAATAAGCGATAGATTTTTTTCCGTCAAACATCATGTTGTTAACGAAACGGGTCACCTGAACATCGTTAAATTTCGGATCAGGAAGAATGATTCTCTTTTTTGGTTTTGATTTTCTCATTTTTTTGTCCTCCTAATTATTTCTTTTTACCTTTTGTTGGTGCCGCAGCTACTTGTCCTGGTTTAGGACGTTTTGTTCCGTATTTAGAACGACGTTGGTTACGACCAGCAACACCTGAAGTATCTAATGCTCCACGGATGATGTGATAACGTACACCTGGCAAATCTTTAACACGACCACCACGGATCAATACGATCGAGTGCTCCTGTAAGTTGTGACCTTCTCCAGGGATGTAAGCATTAACCTCTTTACCATTGGTTAAACGTACACGCGCTACTTTACGCATTGCTGAGTTTGGTTTTTTAGGGGTAGTGGTATATACACGTGTACATACACCTCTTCGCTGTGGACAGCTGTCCAACGCCGGAGACTTACTCTTGAACTCCAGTGCTACTCTACCTTTTCTAACTAATTGTTGAATGGTTGGCATTGTTCTTTTTTTGTTTTTCTATTTATGTTTAAAAACTTTACCCCTCAATAAGGGACTGCAAAGGTAAGACAATACATTTTATAAATCAAGGGGTTAACAAAAAATTAATCAGCTAAAGTTCAAAACCTTAATTAAATATTTGTCAGAATCGTAGTGGTATACATCTGGAAGCCTAAAAGCAAGTTTAAATACCATTGAGAACTGTTTTATAGGTGTATACAGCTAGCCAACAGGTAGGAGACACCGATGAAACAGGTAAAAAACACAGATCGTTAGTTATCCATTTAAGGCGTAAAAATAAATCCAAACCCTACAAAATCCGCCTCTGTCTGATGAATATATATTTTAGCCTGAATGGCAGCCCAATCCAGCACATTATATTTCAAACCAGGCGTCCAGTAAGTTTTGTTCTTCATTAAACTATTATAATGAAGGTAATATCCATATTTCACCATTAACCCTAACCTACCCATCCACAAATCGGGGCCAACCGCTACGCCAACTCTCCACCTATCAAATGAACTGGCTTTAGATTGAAAGGTTTCGGTATTCCTTAAGGGATCATAAATTGTATGATAGTATACTGCATCTACTCCGGCTCCAAAGCCCAAAACCGTATTCAAACGATAATTATACCCTGCATACAGGCCTGTCTTATACAACCCTTCTTTAGTACGGTAAACACCCCGGCGCCCAATATTAACACCAAAATCTACACTGTGTTTTTTATAATTCATTGGTTTTCTCCACACTGAGGTATCCACTGCCGAATTGGTTTTTAACGACTGTACAATCCCTAAACTCAAGCTGCTCACATTCATCCCGTTATTGGGCACCCGTGCCCCTCCATTTGAAAAATGCAATACGTCCAA
This sequence comes from Pedobacter schmidteae, assembly GCF_900564155.1. Classification (NCBI taxonomy): domain Bacteria; kingdom Pseudomonadati; phylum Bacteroidota; class Sphingobacteriia; order Sphingobacteriales; family Sphingobacteriaceae; genus Pedobacter; species Pedobacter schmidteae. The sequence continues at coordinate 344,455 of NZ_LS999839.1, forward strand.
GCCTGCTGATAGTTTTGTAGAGGGGCTAATTTTAGTAGCAACTTTTAATGCTATGCGAGAAGAAAAATTAAGATGGCTTCCTACCAATACATTTTCATTCGTAAACCAGGTCTCCCCCAGATACCCCATTCCTAATCCGGGCGTAACAAACACTTCCGTTTTTTTTGTCTTCAGCAACGAAAAGTTAAGCGCAGCAATCAAAGCATAAGAATCTCCAAACCGATGAGGTCTTGGATCAGACAGCATTACAATGTTGCTCATATTCTTATAATTAAACACCAGATCCAGACTCTCCAAATTCAACACTTTCATCCATGGCCTGGGATGGGCGACGGTACTCATATGATAAATAAGCTCACCACCATAAGCCGTTCCCGTTAGTTTTTGTTCTGCAGTAAACACCCCCAAAGAAACCTGCGGCGAAAACTCCAGACTATTTCTGACGTCTTTTTCCTGCGCCCGAAGATCAGCTGCAGATATAAACAGAATTAAAAATAAAAGAAAATGGTAAAAACTAACAGGGCTCGGAGCGTTCATTTTGAAACGGGTTGGCTTGATCATTAATATTTAATGGAATGTGTTCAGGTATAATTTCTCCACCTTTTTACGAGCCCAATCCGTTTTTCTCAAAAACTTCAGGCTCGAATTCATAGTTGGATTATTATTAAAGCATGCGATACGTACCAGCTGTCCCAATTCTTCCCAACCATAATGCCACACCAGCTGCTTCAATATAAATTCAAGTGTTTTACCATGTAACGGATTGTTTTCCTGTTCTCGTACTGCCATGCTGCAAAAATAATAAGAATAACTAGATTTGCATACTTAGAAAACAACCCCACAGATATGGATTTAAAATTAGGTGATTTTGTTCGTTTTGTTGACGAAAACATAGAAGGGTACATTACCCGTATTATTGATAAAGATACTATTGGCGTAACCGATTCAAATGATTTTGAAATCCCTGTTCTGGCCTCAAAAGTAACGCTGGTCCACGGTGATGTTCATGACAATGACATCGTAACCATCAAACCAAATGTAGCAGTCCCGGAAGCCGAGTTTAAAAAAGAAGGCATCTATCTTGCACTTGTTACCGATCAGCATAGCAATTCGGTAGCGCATTTTTATCTCATTAACGAAAGCTCCTATCAATTATTGGCCAGCCTCACTACCGAAAAGCAGGATACATTTAAAGGAGAATTTTCAGGTACCGTTGCTGCCAATACCACCACCAAAATCTACTCAGCTCAACTTGGTGACATTCAGATCTGGCCCAAATTCAGATTGGAAATCCTGACCAATACCAAAACAAATGTCGAACCAAAAAAACCAATTGTTTTTCACAAAAATATCAAAGGGAAAGACCTGTCTGTGGCCAAAGAAGAAATCACACTACTTAAACAAAAAGGCTGGCTGATTCAACTAGAGGAACCGGAAGCGATCGCGGATCTTGAAAAACTGAAAGCCCGATTTCAAGGTCAAAAATAACCATTCTCTTCTTCGGCTGCATAACTGCGCTGAAGAAGCGTAAAGACGCTATGCCGCTTCAGAGAAGGTTTAAAGCAAGATGCAGACCCCATCTTTTGCTTCATGCCGGCTTCAAAATCCTATGTTTTGCTTTACCCAGGATACGAAAAACACCTTTATTCAAATAAAACATAGCAACAGCTCTCTATTCCCGACGGGGTAGTTAAAACTTTCTACATGACCGCCCCGCTTAAAGAAAAATCCAGTTTCTCAGAGGGGCATAGAAATAATTTGCCCTCCTTCAGGGCAAATTGTTTCAGCCTCCGAAGAGAATACTTAATTTTTTTCCCATGAATTATTACTATCATCCACATCAGGCAAAACATGTTTAGGGTCTAAAACAACCGAAGTTACCTCCTCACTTGTCGGATAAAAAACGGTCCAGGTTTTATTCCTCATCCATACATCCACAGGGATTTTAATCATATCAGTTTTGCCATTTTTTGTTTTAAACTCCAGAATAATTGGCATCGGCATTTTCTCCATATTGGCAACAACAATATTATAACCGGTTATTGTTCCATTATCTTTAACCTCTTTTACTGCAGCAATAGCCTGATCCATTTTCCAGTTTTCTAAAAACCAGCCTCGCCAAAACCAGGAAAGATCTTCACCCGCAGCGTTTTCCATAGAACGGAAAAAATCAAAAGGAGTAGGATGTTTATACGCCCATTGCGCTATATAGTTTCTAAACGCGTAATCAAACCTATCAGCGCCCAGTATTTCATTTCTTAAAATATCTAATCCCCAACCTGGTTTATAGTATAAATTAATCCCAATGTTTGCCTCCTTCATGGCATCCGGGCTCAGCATAATATATTCCAGTTCCTGTTGTGCGGTGCGTTTGGCAATGATGTGCATATCATTTGGCAACTCTTTATACTCGCCATTGTTAAATGCGGCCGATGATAAGCCATTAATAAAAGTATTAAACCCTTCATCCATCCATCCAAACTTACGTTCATTGCTTCCCACAATCATCGGGAACCAGGTATGCCCAAACTCATGATCAATCACCCCCCATGCCGATGCTCCTTTTGCATTCCAACCACAAAATACAATTCCCGGATATTCCATCCCACTTACATTACAGGCCACATTCACCGCCATAGGATAAGGATATTCAAACCATTTATTAGAATAATGTTCAACCGACGCTTTTACATACTCTACTCCTCTGCCATAACTATCTTTATCATTGCTTTCAATAGGATGTGCCGAAACAGCCATGGCTTTTTTCCCACTTGGCAGATTGATGCGTGCAGCATCAAGCACAAAAGCTTTCGACGAGGCCCATGCTACGTCGCGTGTATCTTTAATCCTGAATTTCCAGGTAAGCTTTTCCTTTGCCGGCCTCGATTTAGGATCTGTTACTTCTGTTGCTGAACGAACAGCGATTGTTTTATCGCTTTCTTTGGCAGCGTTCCATCGTTGCAATTGCTGCGCGGTAAACACTTCCTGCGGGTTCAACAATTCACCCGAGCCCATCACGATATGACTGGCTGGTGCAGTTACCGAAAAGTCTATGTCGCCATATTCGCAATAAAACTCTCCCGCTCCCCAGTAAGGCAATGTATTCCAACCCAATACATCATCATAAACACTCATCCTGGGAAACCATTGAGCAATAGTAAATATCTCTCCATTTTTGGTGGCCAGATGCCCCATCCTGTCCGAACCATTTACCGGCACTACAAAAGAAAAATTCATCTTAACAACTACCACATCACCATTAGCTTCCATAGGCACAGCCAAACGAATCTGCATTCGGGTATCCTCAGTCAAAGTAGTAAACTTTACCGGTTTCAGCTTTTGTGATACCGTGATCCCATCTATCTTATAACCACCCTCCAGACTTTCTCCCCTGGAGCCGTACCGACTTCCTAAAGGAATCAGTGCATTCCCTCTGGAATTACCCGAAAACAAGTTCTGATCCAACTGCAACCATAAAAAAGGGAGCCTATCGGGGCTATTATTTTTATAGGTAATTGTAACTGTTCCCGATACTGTATTTTTCGCTTCGTCCAGGTTGGCAACAATATGATAATCGGCACGGTTTTGCCAATATTTAGGCCCCGGAGCACCACTGGCCGAACGGTATTCATTACCATTTTGCGTATAAAACAACGGGCTAAATGCTGCGTGCGGATCGTAATTAGTTACCAGAGGTGTCGTTTGCTGGGCCAAACCTGTTATACACCATAAGCATAGTAAGGCCCATAATGAAGTTAATTTATGAATCATATTAATGGTTAGTTACAATTTATAAAGGTATAAAATCAAGAGCGGTCGGCCTGTATTGTAACAGTTTTATTAGTTGGCCTTTAAGACAGGCATAGAAGATATTTTCCTTTCTTCGGGCGACAGCTTTAACCAGGCATGGTAAGATTTGACCGTATAATAGGCATAATTAAATGGTCTTTCACTTTTCACCAGCTCTTCCGGCGGCCTGTAAAGCGACATAAAATTTCTCAGGTCATCGCCTTTAAGTTTAACCAGATCCGACACATACTCCGCAGTAAAAATGGCATTGATCTCTGCCTGATATTTATCGCGTTCTTCGAGCAACCTGATCTTTTCCTGTTGTCGCTTATATTTGCCATAGCCTAAGTTAAACAATAACCCACCTGCACGGTCATTATTACCCTTGCCGTTCAATCCATCAGGAGAAATGCGGGCATAAGGCCTGGCCAAAGGATCAGCAGCTAAAATGGAAGGGTTAACCTTTGCGCTCACAATCTCAACCTCCCTTAATGTTGTTGTATTTCCCGGAAGAAATATGATTTTAGACTCCAGGTTTATCAAAAACAACGTATCGGTATGGTACCCTACCGACGAAAATTCTATCAAGTCGCCCACTTTCGCCGGAATGCTAAATTGTCCAGCCGCTTTCGTCAGCACTACCGACTTGCTCGTCAGGTTTTTTACTTTAACATTTTGTAAGGGGAAGGTTCTATTGTCAAAATCATACACAGTTCCCGAAACGGCAGTTTGGGCCACCAATTTAAACGGAGCAACAATAATCAGAAGCAAAAAAAGATTTTTAAGCATATGTCTAAGATAGGGCAGTTGCCGTTTAAAACTAAATCATTTAACAAACTTTAACAAGGAAAGTTTCTTACTGACTACTTCAGTATGGCAGCATACTGATCTTCATTAAAACTGATCAGCACAGGCTTACCTTCAACTTCAACAATCGGACGTTTTATTGCGCTGGTGTTTTGGAGCAACAACGCTACAGCACTTTTCTGATCTTTAACACTCGACTGTACCTCGGGACTTAAATTCCTCCAGGTGGTCCCTTTTTTGTTTAAAACGAGCTCCCACCCAAAAACTTCACACCACTCATTAAGCTTTGCGGCTGTAATGCCTTTCTTTTTAAAATCATGAAATTCAGGATTAAAACCATTCTCTTCCAGCCAAACCCTGGCTTTTTTTACAGTATTGCAATTGGGTATTCCGTATACGATCATGTTCACAAAATTATAATTTAATTCGTCACTTTTTTAACGGGTTTCATCACATTTTAATTTTTCGGAGTAATAGTGTTTGTACTATTGTGTAATTATACGGTTTAACAAAAAATTAATCCCATTATACAATGAATCCAAAAGAAATAGCAAAACTTGAATTGTGGATCGTTTCCGGCTGTATCGTCATTGCATTTATCTTCTCCCTGATTGAAAGGGTATTCCTGCCAATAAATTCTATGGTGACTCAGGGCACAACCATAGCCGGCGTTAGTCCTTCCAATCTCACCATCTTTGCAGAACTTTTTGTGCCCATTCTTTTCAACTACCTGATCATTTACATTTGCTATTTGTTTCTCTCCTTTCATGTTGCCCCCGAACTGAATAAAGACGAAGGCCGACCCGCAAAAAGTGTTGCATTGGTATTCTTACTCATTGCAGCTGCCATACTGATAGATATTGTCAACATCTATTGGGCCATCCTGCTATCCCTTAAACTGCTTTTTATTTTGTTTACCTGCAAACGGTCAAACAAAGCTAATAGCTTTTATATTGAAGCCGGCTTTCTCACCTGCATATGGATTCTCAGTATATCTACAGTAGCTTTCTTATCCTTTAATAACCTTATAAAAACATATTTTGTCCTCGTTGTACCCATCGCAATACTCATGTACCTGTATTCGGTTTATCACCTTATTCCCAGATTGGCGAACAAAAAATGGCAACGAACCAATTATTTTTTCACCATATTCCTCTTCGCAGTTATCACCAGCTTATTGCTTTCCGGTCTTTTTGGACTGGTGCTATCTCCAAGTTACACTTACTATAGCTCCCTCTCCGTGCCCACCTTTAGCTCTATGTCTGTCAAACAGCTATATTCCACGGCAAGGGAAAAAGAATTTCTACTGACTGTTGCATTCGGAAATTTCTTCACACAAACCTTACTGGTCGTACCGCTTTCATGGAGGATATGTAAAGGACGTAATTCAAAAAAACTGGAGGAAATTCAAACACTCAAAACAGAACTCGGCAAATCCGATGCAAATCTCAATTTTCTGAAATCACAAATCAATCCACATTTCTTGTTCAACGCTTTAAATACGCTGTATGGAACCGCATTACAGGAAAAGGCCGAACGTACAGGAGAAGGAATTCAAAAACTAGGGGATATGATGCGTTTTATGCTGCAGGAAAACATAGAAGATAAAATTATGCTTTCAAAAGACGTAGATTATTTAAACAACTATATCGCCCTGCAAAAATTAAGAACCTCTGTTTCTGCTGATATAACTATAGAAACTCAAATCGAAGAGCAATTAAACAATCTGCTTATAGCTCCTATGCTCCTCATCCCCTTCGTCGAAAATGCCTTTAAACACGGTATCAGCTTAAATGCTCCTTCTCACATAAAAATCACACTGCAAACAAGTGGTCAAATCTTATATTTTGATGTACACAATAGCATTCATCATAAAAAAGACAGTGATCCCGAAAAGCTACAAGGTGGAATAGGCCTGCAAAACGTACAACAAAGACTAATGCTGATATATCCTGATAAGCATGAACTGATCATCAGGGAAAATGCGAAAGAATTTTTTATACATCTTACATTACAGCTTAACGGAAATGAGTAATTTTAAAAAATGATCACAATAGCCATAGATGATGAACCCATAGCGCTGGATGTAGTCAAATCACATGCTGCTAAAGTACCTTTTATTGAATTAGTACAGACCTTCACCAATGCCTTTGATGCCATCACCTTCCTTCAAAAAAATAAGACCGACCTTATTTTCCTGGATATAAAAATGCCCGACATCAGCGGTATCGATTTTTTAAATAGCCTGAGTAACCCACCAATGGTGATCTTTACAACAGCCTATTCCGAACATGCGGTAAGAAGTTTTGAACTCGATGCTATTGATTATTTATTGAAACCCTTTTCGCTGCCCAGGTTTTTAAAAGCCTGCAATAAAGCTCAGGAACTGTACACCCTCAGAAACCAGCCTCAAAGTACAGATCAAACTCCGTATATCTTTATTAAAGATGGATACGAGCAAGTCAAGATATTACTAAACGACATCCTGTATATTGAAGCCTCGGGCAATTATACACAAATACATCTTAATAACAACAGGTTGCTGAGCACCAGAGTGCCACTCAACGAAATGTTACAGCTGCTTACCCCAAACAAGTTCATCCGCATTCACCGGGCCTTCATCGTTGCAAAAGCAAAAATAACAAGATTCGACCGCAATCAGGTGTGGATTGAAGGTCTTTCCATCCCAATTGGCGCTACTTTTTTGCAATCTCTGCAAGAATTAAGTTAATTTTAATAACAAGTTAGAAAAGCACAGTCAGCTAATTAAATATTATCGTTAATATTGTTGATTATAATTATATTGCTTTAACTATCGTCCCATCATATGTTTAAACTAACTTTTAAACAACAGGTATTAACCGGTTTTACAGTTTCTTTAATATTTGTTCTCCTGTCTGCCATCACCTCATATCAGAGCATTGTTTCCTTTAATGAAGACTCCGATTGGGAAAACCACACATATGAAATTATGCTCCTGACCCAAAAAATTGATCAGCAAATGACCAATGCTGAGAGCGGTCTGAGGGGCTATATACTGACCAAGAATAAAAAATATCTTCCACTTTACTCCGATAATATTGATCATGCGCTAACCAGTGTCCACGACCTTAAATTACTGGTTGTTGATAATCATTCACAGCTAAATACCGTAGACACGCTTGAATCTTACGTTGGAAAGAGAATTGGCTCGTTAAAAGAGATTATGGAGGCAAACAGTGTTTCGGGACAGGAAGCAGCGGCCCAGCGGATGCAGGTAGACAGTGTAAGGGAAATTCGTGAGAAGTTATCCCAACACATTACAAAAATGATATTTAAAGAAAGAGCACTGCTTAAAAAGCGAATCATTACTACCGATGAGAGTAAAGATAGAACAGTTTTTATTGTAATTGGAAGCGCCCTGATCATCTTCTGTCTGATTCTCTTTTTGTTTACATACATCAGAAGAACATTCGACCAGCAAAAAGAAACGGAAGCGCAGATCAGAAATAGCAACGCCCAGCTTGAACAATTATCTACCGAAAACGAACAAAAAAACTGGTTGCTGTCTGGTGCGGCCTCAATCAATGAGGTAATGCGGGGCGAACAAGAGATGAAAGAGCTCTCTACCAACATCATTACTGCAATTTGTAACTATTTAAAGGCTCCGGTAGGTGCATTATTTTTAAGTAATGAGCATAAGCAAACCCTTCATTTAGCTGGTGGCTATGCATACCAATCAAAAAAAGGAACTTTAGAGAGTTACGCCTTTGGTGAGGGCCTGGTGGGGCAAACGGCTGTTGAAAAAAAAGAAAAAATCCTGACCAATCTTCCTGCCAACTATATGACAATCAGTTCAGGTTTGGGTCAAGCGCCTCCAACATCAGTTTACCTTATTCCAATTTTGTTTGAAAGTACAACTATAGCTGTAATTGAGATTGGATTTAATGGAACTCCGGAAAGCACTGCTACACGCTTCCTGAAAACGATATCTGAAAGCATTGGTGTGGCCATTAATAGTGCGGCTGCAAGGCTCAAACTCAGAGATCTGTTTGAAGAAACCCAGCAGCAGGCAGAAGAGCTGGAAAGCCAACAAGAAGAACTACGTACCACAAATGAAGAATTGGTTTATAAATCAGATCAACTACAGGCATCTGAAGAAGAACTTAGGGTACAGCAGGAAGAGCTACGTCAAACCAATGCCGAGCTGGAGGAAAAAGCCCAACAGCTGGAAGAACGCAACATTGCTATAAACCAGGCTAAAGAAGCCATGAGCTTAAAGGCCGAAGAACTGGAAATTTCGAGCAAATACAAATCAGAGTTCCTGGCCAATATGAGTCACGAATTAAGGACTCCATTAAACAGCATCCTTATTCTGGCACGAATACTAAAGGAAAACAGACCCGAAAATCTGAATGAAGATCAGATTAAATATGCCGGCGTAATACACAATGCCGGTACCGACCTGCTAACCCTGATCAACGATATCCTGGATCTGTCCAAAATTGAATCCGGAAAAATTGACCTGTCCATATTACCTTTAAAACCTGTCGCCATTAAACAGGATATGGAAGCATTGTTCTCTGAACTGGCAAAAAGCAAAAAAATCACTTTTCATACCGTTCTCGATCCGCAGCTACCCGAAACAATTCTCACTGATCAATCCAGATTGGAGCAAATTGTAAAAAATCTGCTCTCCAATGCGTTCAAATTTACGCCCGAACATGGAGAAATTACGCTTGATATCAGCAAAACAAAGCCTGGAACCTTATTTTTCTCCAATCAGTTAAAAACAAGCGAGAGTGCTGTGTTGGCTATTACCGTAAAAGACTCAGGAATAGGTATTCCGGCCGACAAGCAAAAACTGATATTCGAAGCTTTCCAACAGGCCGATGGCTCGACCAGCAGAAAATATGGCGGCACCGGACTGGGTTTATCCATCAGCAAAGAGCTGGCGCATATATTGGGTGGAGAAATTCAGGTTGAAAGTAAACAGGGACAAGGAAGTACATTCACATTCTTCGTCCCCGAAAAAAATAATTCTGTGGATTCGAACCACGAGTATGTTTTACCTGAAACTGAAGAACTTCCTGAAATACAATCGTCTCCAGAGCCGCACCACGTTTCAGTAACCCATCAAAACGCTGAGCAGAAGCTGCTGATTGTTGAAGATGACATCGTTTTTGCAGATGTACTGAATGATTATGCCATTGAAAAAGGCTTTAAACCAATTCTGGCCCATAGCGGCGATGTTGGTCTTGAAATGGCCTTTTCTGAATTACCGGATGCCATCGTACTGGATATCATGCTGCCGGTTATGGACGGATGGACTATTCTTAAAAAGCTGAAGGCCGATCCGAGAACAAAAAACATCCCGGTTCACATGATGTCGGCAGGAAACGAGAAAACCTCAAAAGCAAAAAAAGAAGGGGCCATAGGCTTCCTCAAAAAACCAATCGAAAAAGAACAGCTGGACGAAGCCTTTGAGCTACTGAGCGCAGCACATTTAAAGTACAACCTCAATACCGTGCTGGTTGTTGAAGATCAGGAATTACATAGCGCTCTGCTTGCTCAACAGCTAACAGATAAAGGTGTTGAAGTAAAACAGGCATTTACTGGCAAGGAAGCCCTAGACCTTTTAGAAGAATACACTTTTGATTGTATCATCCTTGATTTGAAACTACCAGACATTTCAGGGTTCGAACTACTCGACCTCATTAAAGCTGTACCTCATTTATCGCATATTCCGGTTATAATTAATACAGCGATGGAGCTTGACCAGGATAAAATGGCTCATATTATGAAGTATACTGAAGCCATGGTACTGAAATCCAACAAGTCAAATGATAGGTTAATGGATGAAGTTAGCCTGTTCATGAACAAACTAAAAAATGAAATGGGTCAGCCTTCAAGTGCAACGGTAGTCAGCAGCAGCAATATTGCCAAATCGTCTTCAACGATGGAGAAAGTATTGAATGACAAAACCATTCTGATCACTGATGACGATATGCGTAATATCTTTGCCCTATCCAGTGCGCTGCAAAACTATAACATGAAAATCGTGATTGCCAATAATGGTCGGGAAGCAATAGAAAAACTGGAAGAAACCAATCAGATAGATCTGGTATTAATGGATATCATGATGCCTGAAATGGATGGTTATGAAGCCATGCAGGTCATCCGAAATAAAAAGGAATTTGCCAAACTCCCCATCATAGCCCTTACTGCAAAGGCCATGAAAAATGACAAAGAAAAATGTATCGAGGCCGGAGCAAATGATTACATATCCAAACCTGTTGATATGGATAAATTACTTTCAATGTTAAGAGTTTGGTTGAGCTGATATGGATAAAGAAACTGAAACCATTACATACGAAGAACTCGGGAGGCTAATTACACTCATCAAAAACATTCATGGTTTTGATTTTGGGGATTATTCTGCCGCATCCTTAAAACGCAGGGTGACCAGGATTATGCAACTCCAAAGGCTAAGCCTGTTTGATTTACGAACATTATTAACTAATGACGCAGATTATTTTGAATCATTTTTAATCGAAGTCACGGTCAACGTTACCGAGATGTTCAGAGATCCCTCCTTCTACCAATCGGTTGCCAGTAACATTATCCCCTACCTGAAATCATACCAGCGCATCAAAATATGGAATGCAGGCTGCTCTAGTGGTGAGGAACTCTATTCCTTTGCCATACTATTTTCGGAAGAACATTTATATGAACGCTGCTTTTTTTACGGTACCGATATTAATGCCGATGTATTGGAAGAAGCTAAAAATGGGATTTATAACCTGCAAAAAATGAAGCAATACTCCGAGAACTTTCAAAAAACCGGAGCCGCAAATACACTCTCCAATTATTACACGGCAAAATACGACGCCGTATCCATTAACCACTCTCTAAAAAAGAACATTCTCTTTTCCGTACACAACCTGGCATCCGATGGGGTTTTTAATGAATTCCAGGTTATCTCATGCCGCAATGTGCTCATTTATTTCAATACCGAACTCCAGAAAAAAGTGATAGAATTATTTTACAATAGTTTAGCTAATTTTGGCTTTTTATGCTTAGGTTCAAAAGAAACCTTAAGGAGTACAGAACTTGGACGCTTCAAAATAATTGATAAAAAAAACAACATTTACCAAAAAATAGCTTAGCGTTTATATCGCTTAAATTTAAGAATGAAAAGCATGGAAAAAATTAACATATTAATTGTTGATGATAGACCCGAGAACATTATTGCCTTAGAAGCGCTCCTGCAACGAGATGACATTAACATCGTAAGTACCACCAACCCCAATGAAGCACTCCGCCTGTCCTGGGAGATGGATATCGCTATTGCAATGGTAGATGTTCAAATGCCCGAAATGGATGGCTTTGAATTGGTAGAGATCCTTAAAAGTAACCCCAGAACTAAAGAGATACTGATCATATTTGTTACAGCCATCTCAAAAGAAACCAAATATGCAGTTAAAGGCTTAAATACAGGCGCAGTAGATTACCTTTATAAACCCCTTGACCCATTTGTTACCTCTGCAAAAGTAGATTCATTTATCCAATTTGTCAGAAACCAACGAGAGATACAAAAAAAGAACAAAGAACTTGAAGCTTACCAGAAAGAGTTAATTAAAGCCAAAGATCTGGCCGAACAAGGCAAACGCATCAAAGAAAATTTCCTGGCCAATATGAGCCACGAAATCCGCACACCAATTAACGGAATTATTGGAATTGCCCAGCTATTAAAGAAAACAGACCTTACCGACGAGCAACATGAAATGGTCAACCTGCTTGAAATCTCTTCCAACTCACTGCTAGGTGTTATTAACGATGTACTTGATTTATCTAAAATAGAGTCTGGCAAATTCAGAATCAACCGCGCCCCGACAGATATAGCTAAAATATGCGGTTCAGTGGTCGACCTGCTGCGTATTCCTGCCATCGAAAAGAAACTCGATCTGATTCTGGAACTGGACCCCGAAACGCCAAAAATGTTATTGGCCGATTCCCTTCGTCTCAACCAGATCCTGATGAACCTGATTGGAAATGCGATTAAATTTACGCATAAAGGAAGTGTTACCTTAAAGGTAGAAGTAGAAGATAAAAAAGGGAACAATGTACTCCTCAAATTTTCTGTTATTGACACCGGAATAGGCATTGCAAAAGACAATATTGATAAAATTTTTGAAACCTTTGAACAGGCCGACGAACAAACGACCATTAAATTTGGCGGTACGGGCTTAGGCCTTTCTATTGTAAAAAACCTGTCAAAACTAAAAGGCGGTACACTGGAAGTACATAGCGAAGAATTTAATGGAAGTACTTTTCGCTTTACCAACTGGTACGAAATTTTAAAAGAAATGGAAATTCCCCAAAAACCTGCAGAAGAAAAACTGATTCCTCTTCCTCATCTGAAGCTCCTTGTTGCCGAAGACAATCCCATCAATAAATTCCTGATCATGAAAATTCTGCAAAACTGGCAGATCAACATAGATGTGGTAGAAAACGGGAAAGAAGCCCTCGAAAAGCTGAGAGAAAACAATTACAACCTGATTCTGATGGACACCTTTATGCCGGTAATGAACGGGCTTGAGGCCATTAAATTGATCAGAGAAGGATATGCCAGTGGTAAAGAGAACATTCCTATCATCACATTTTCGGCAGCGGTACTGGATACGGATAAAGAAACGGCTATGGCAGCAGGGGCCAATGATGTTATCAGCAAACCATTTGAACCTGCTGTACTCTACAAAAAGATTATTGAATATACTACTGGTTAAAAGCAGTCATGGTCTTGGCAGGGCCAATAGTAACAAAACTTTTAATCAGTTCGGTACTTTTATCTATCAATGCAGGCAACTCAGGCCATTCATCTTTATCAAAGGGCGACAGTACATAATCAGCCTGTCGGCCTTTTGCAAAGTTATCACTGATACCAAAACGCAAACGGGGATACCCTTGTCCGCCGCAAAGCCCTTCTATACTTTTCAGGCCATTATGGCCTGCACTACTGCCTTGTAATTTCAAACGCAACTTGCCCAATGGCAAGGCCAGGTCATCAACAATCACCAACACATTTTCCAGGGGAATACGCAACTCCTGCATATAATAGTTCACCGCCTTTCCACTCAGGTTCATATAAGTAGTCGGTTTAATCACATGCAATTTGCGCCCTTTAAAACCAACTTCTGCATAGTAGGCCAGTCGGGTATTAGAAAATGTGCCTTCCTGTTGTTTTACCAACTCATCAGCAATCATAAAACCAATATTATGGCGCGTGTAGGCATACTCCGGACCGATATTTCCTAAACCAACTATTAAGTACTTCATTTGTCCAAATATAATAGTAAATTTTAATTTGTGCCATCCAAAACACAGTACAAGGCACAAAAAAAGCAGTACCGGTTAGGATACTGCTTTTATATTCATCAGCTAAACTGAACTATTTTTTGTTAGCTTCTTGCTCTGCTTGTTTTAAAGCTCTTGACATCGCTACAGAAACGATAGTGTCTTCACCTGTATTGGTCACAGTATAATTACCTTTTTCTAAATCACGCACACGGAATAAGTTACCTACTTCCATTTTAGCAATACTTACTTCTACAGCTTGAGGCATATCTTTAGGGAATGCTTTAACACGAAGTTTACGTAATTTCTGAACCAATTTACCACCCATTTTAACACCTGGAGAAGTACCGGTTAATTTAACTGGGATTTCCATTAAGATCTCTTTGTCATCAAATAACTGAAGAAAATCTACGTGCAATAATACGTCTGTTAATGGGTGAAATTGTAATTCTTTAATGATAGCTTTAATTTTGTTTCCATTGATAGCAATTTCTACAAAATTTGCTTCCGGAGTGTAAATAGCATCCTTCAAATCAGTGATTACTGCTGCAAAGTGAATTTGCTCTTTACCACCATACAATACTGCAGGAACTTTACCTTCGTAGCGAAGTTCTTTAGCATCGCGTTTCCCTACGTTCTCTCTTGGAGAACCGCTAATTGCGATTGTTTTCATTTTTATTTATTTTAATTTATATATTATTCTTAAACATTAAACAGGTCACTGATAGAACCGTGCTCATTTACATTGGCAATCGCCTTTGCAAATAATGGCGCGGTGCTCAGCACCCTGATTTTTTCACTTTGCTGTTTCAAAGGAATCGTATCGGTAACAATTAATTCTGTCAGCATTGAGTTTTCCACCGTTTCATATGCCTTTCCCGAAAGTACCGGATGGGTACAAACAGCTCTTACACTATTAGCGCCTTTTTCCATAATTAACGCTGCAGCTTTAGCCAATGTCCCTGCTGTATCGCAGATGTCATCAATTAAAACTACATCCTGGCCAACAACATCTCCAATAATCGACATCGATTCTATTTCATTGGCACGCTTACGTCTCTTGTCGCAAATCACTACCTCAGCATTAAAGAATTTAGCAAAGGTACGTGCACGATAAGATCCACCCATATCAGGCGAAGCAATGATCAGATTTTCCAATCCCAGGCTTTTAATATAGGGAACAAAGATTACCGATCCATCCAGATGGTCAACCGGGATATCAAAAAAACCTTGTATCTGAGCTGCATGCAAATCCATGGTCATAATGCGATGTATCCCTGCCGACTTTAACAGATTAGCTACCAACTTAGCACCTATTGCCACCCTTGGTTTATCTTTTCTGTCTTGTCTCGCCAAACCATAATAAGGAACAACAGCTGTAATATAATGTGCCGACGCACGTTTTGCAGCATCAACCATCAACAACAATTCCATTAAATTATCTGAAGGCTGATAGGTAGATTGAATCAGAAAAACATCACAACCACGTACGGTTTCATTGTAAGAAGGCTGAAACTCACCGTCGCTAAACTTGTTTAAAGTTACATCGCCAAGTGGTTTGCCGTATTGTTCGGCAATTCTTTCTGCTAGTTCTTTTGTACCTGTTCCGGCAAAAAGTTTAACTGGGTTAAATTGCAATGGCATGATTAAAGGTATATCAATGCTGGTTAAAAAAAATCGGATTGTGAATTAAACCCACAATCCGAATATTGTTAGTTGTCCGACCTGGATTCGAACCAAGACAAACGGTACCAAAAACCGTTGTACTACCCTTATACTATCGGACAATCTTCCCTTTTTAAAGCTTCTTTCGAAAAAGAGTTGCTTTGAAATGGAATGCAAATGTACGCACATTTTTTGTTTTTGCAAGAGGTGCCACAAAAAAAAATGAAATATTTTCAACCTTCTTTCGGCAAAAGGAAACAACCTCTTAAAAATGAGGAATTTGCCCTCCAATAAAAAAAACAATTATTTTAAATAAAATTTTCGCCATCCATTCCTGGGCCCGCTTAGCCTTCCTCCCTTGCAAGAAATAAATGTTTCTTCTTCTTCACATATCCTTCACACCAAACCCACAAACAGGTACTTTTTTGTGAAGAATAGGTGAAGAGGGTGTGAATCATGTGATGAATATGACCTCAAAGAACTATTAAAAAATGTTAAACTCAATCCTACATTGTGCTACTCTCAATCTTATTCTTTATTTTCGGCTGCGTTTTTAATCGCCCTTTGGCAAACATTAACTATTCAATAAAGAAATGAATTATTCAAAAATCAATAATCTTACCGGCTGGCTCTGCTTTCTCATTGCTACTGTAACCTATATTTTAACTTTAGAACCATCCGTAAGTTTTTGGGATTGTGGTGAGTTTATTGCTTCTGCTTATAAAATGCAGGTTGTGCACCAACCCGGTGCTCCATTATTCTTGATGATCCAACGCTTTTTCTCCATTTTCGCATTCGGCGACACACAGAAAATTGCTTACTTCATGAATGTGGGCTCGGCCATTGCAAGTGCTGCAACCATCTTGTTCCTGTTCTGGACCATCACCGCTTTTGCTAAAAAAATCCTGATCAAAGAAGGTCAGGAAATTTCCAAAGCTGATATGATTGCCATTATGGGGTCGGGAGTAGTAGGCGCTCTGGCCTATACTTTCTCGGACAGCTTCTGGTTTTCGGCAGTTGAATCTGAAGTATATGCTTTATCATCATTATTTACAGCTATTGTTTTCTGGGGAATTTTAAAATGGGAGGCCCATGCCAACGAGCCAGGCTCAGACAGATGGTTACTTTTCATTGCCTATATCATGGGCTTGTCCATAGGTATCCACTTACTGAACTTATTAACCATCCCGGCAATAGCCTTTGTTTACTACTTCAAAAAAACAGCAAAAACAAGCACCTCAGGAATTGTTAAAACAGCAGCCATAGGTGTACTGATCCTTGCTTTTATTCAATATGGTATTATACAATACCTGGTTTCATTTGGTGCCTATTTTGATCTTTTCTTTGTCAACACACTTGGAATGGGCTTTGGTACAGGCGTATTGTTCTTCGCCATTTTATTAATAGGCGGACTAGTCTGGGGTATCCGCTATTCCATCAAACATCAGAAAAGGGTGTTAAACCTGGCGTTGCTTTCAACCACATTAATCATCTTCGGATATTGCTCATTCGCCATGATTATCATTCGCGCCAAAGCTGATCCAAACCTAAACAACAGTGATCCGGACAATGCTTTCTCATTCCTAAGCTATTTGAACAGGGAGCAGTATGGCGACAGACCTTTATTATTTGGCCCTAATTATAATTCACAAAAAGTAAATCTTACGCAAGGCAAAACCTTATATAGAAAAGGTGATGAAAAGTATGAAGTAGCTGGTAAAAAGACCGACTATGAATACGACAGGACCACTCCTTTCCCAAGGATGTATAGTGACGATCAGCGGCATATAGACTATTATAAAGACATGATGGGCTTTGACGATAGCCATTTCCCTAGCCTGTTTGATAACATTGGCTTCCTGTTCAAATACCAGGTAGGTCAGATGTATATGCGCTATTTTATGTGGAATTTTGTGGGCCGTCAAAATGACGATCAGGGACAGGGTAGTTTATACGAAGGCCAATGGTTAAGTGGTGTTAAACCGATTGATGCCATCATGCTTGGCGATCAGAAGCACCTGCCACCATCTATATCAGATAGCAATGCTTATAACCGCTTCTTCTTTTTACCCTTAATATTAGGTTTAATTGGTGCCATCTGGCAATTTCAGCGCAACCAGAAAGACGCAGGTATCGTAGCCTTATTATTTTTCTTTACAGGACTAGCCATTGTACTCTATCTGAACCAGAAACCAATGGAGCCCCGCGAAAGGGATTATGCATATGCCGGCTCTTTTTATGCTTTTGCCATATGGATAGGCCTCGGCGTATTGGCCATCAGAGAATGGCTCTTTAAAAAGCTTACTCCTGCTACGGGAGCTGTACTTGCTACTACAGCAGGTTTATTTGCCGCTCCCGTAATTATGGCTGCCCAGGGTTGGGACGACCACGATCGCTCGACCAAAATGGTAGCACACGATATTGCTGTCGATTACCTGCAGTCATGTGCCCCTAATGCCATACTGTTTACTTATGGGGACAACGATACTTATCCATTATGGTATGCTCAGGAAGTAGAAAATATCAGGCCCGACATCAGGTTGGTTAACCTAAGCTTGTTTGATACAGATTGGTATATCAATGGCATGAAACGCGTACAAAACGAATCGGAGCCATTACCTATATCGATGAAACCCGGCCAGTATGTGCAAGGGGTTAGAGATGTAATGTATTATCAGGATTACAAAATTGCCGGACCTGTAGAACTGAACAACATCCTCGGTATTCTGCTTTCTGAAGATCCGGAAGACAAGCTGCCTTTACAGGATGGAAGCAGAGAAAACTTTATTCCTACCAAAAACTTTAAGCTGACTGTAAATAAAGCCGATGTAATTAAAAACGGAGCGGTAAATACTGCCGACTCAAGCAAAATAGCGCCGGCACTGGAATGGACCTTCAATAAAAACTATGTAACTAAAGGAACACTGGCCTTTTTTGATATCCTGGTACACAACAACTGGAAACGCCCTATCTATTTTGCCAGTACCGTACCTTCTGATCAGTACAATGGCTTAGATAACTACCTGTATAATGAAGGCCTGGCTTTACGTTTGATGCCTTTAAAAGCAGATACCTCGGCAAATAAACCAGAATTGGTTAACACACCTGTGCTTTACAAAAATGTAATGGACAAATTTGTATGGGGTAATGTAAAAAATGCAAAATACCTTGATCCTCAGTCTTCAGACGATATCTCTATATTTACCAATGTATTTAACAATACCATATCAGGTTTAATCAGGGAAAATAGAGCAGCCGATGCAAAAAAAGCTGCCGACCGCTATTTTGAAGTAATGCCTGATCGCTTTTATGGAATGCGTTCGATGATGGGTGCTTATTTCATGGCCGAAAATCTCTACCTGCTGGGTGATGCGAAGAGAGCAAATGCTTTGATTGAAAAATCTGCAGCTTTTATTCAGAAAGAATTGACTTACCTGGCCGATGTTTCTGAAAGCAAACGCAAATTTATTGGTGGACAAAATGTTCAGCTAGGCTTATCATTCCTCAACCAGATGTCTAAAACTGCCGCCCAGCACCAACAAACAAAACTGAGCGAAAGTTTAAATCATCAGTTTGAAGGACTTGAAGCACGGTTCTCGGCGTATTTTAGCCCGCAATAAAGGGAAAACCCGCATTCTGCTCTCCGGCTGCATAATTTGGCTCTGAAAAAGAGCCAAACAACGCTATGTCGGTTCGCAGAACACTCGTTTTCTACTAACAACAGAATAGCAAAGTGGGTTAGTAGTTAGCGTGTCTCTTGTTGAAGTTGGCTGATCAGAGTACCCCTTGTTGGGGCGATCGGAGAGTTCTTTATTGGATATGAATGATGAAGCACCTTTACTGGAATCACCGCTTCTTTTGTAATAACAACATAGCAAAAAAAGGCCTGCAATTATATTGCAGGCCTTTTTCATCAGGATTAATTAACATATCAATCTTTATATTCTTCGGAGTTACCCCCTCTAAACTATATAATCTACTTGCTTCTCATGCTATAGTCAGGCGGAAGCGAGTGTTCTGTGAACCGACATAGCGTTGTTTGACGGTTTTTCAGCGGCAAATTATGCAGCCGGAGAGCAGAATGCGAGCTTATTACTCGTTGACAACCCCCATCGCACAGAATTTATCAATCCTTGCAGCGATCATCTTCTCTGTCTTTTCTTTTTTAAGGACTTTTAAATCTGCTATAATTTGAGTTTTGACAGTTTGCGCCATCAGCTCAGGGTTTTGATGTGCCCCTCCCAGTGGTTCTTTAATGATCCCGTCTATCAGTTTATTTTTAAACATATCATCTGAGGTCAATTTCAAACATTCTGCAGCACGTTCTTTGTAATCCCAACTTCTCCATAAAATAGACGAGCAGGACTCCGGAGAGATTACCGAATACCAGGTATGTTCCAGCATATATACCTTATCGCCAATACCAATACCCAATGCACCTCCTGATGCACCCTCACCTACCACAAAGCAGATAATAGGAACTTTCAGGACAGACATCTCCAGCAAGTTACGGGCAATTGCCTCGCCTTGTCCACGTTCTTCAGCTTCCAGCCCAGGATAGGCACCCATAGTATCAATAAAAGAAATTACCGGCTTATTGAATTTCTCAGCCAAACGCATTAAACGCAAAGCCTTGCGGTAACCCTCAGGATTGGCCATACCAAAATTGCGGTATTGTCTTTCCTTTGTATTCTTGCCTTTCTGATGTCCAATGATCATTACGGTCTCGCCATCGATGGTTGCAAAACCTCCAATAATAGCCTTATCATCCTTAACTGTCCTGTCGCCATGCAGTTCAATAAAGTCATCACAAATCATACTGATATAATCCAGTGTTTGTGGCCTTTCAGGATGGCGGGACATTTGAACTTTTTGCCAACCCGTAAGGTGGCTATATAACGATTTCTGGGTTGCATCCAGCTTTTCTTCAAGTTCAGTTAGGGTAGCAGACATATCTACTTTGGTTTTATCGGCAACTTGTTTAACCTTTTCAATTTGCTGTTCTAATTCAGCAATAGGTTTTTCAAAATCGAATGATGTTTTTATCTGTTCCATAATCGGGCTGTAAAAATAGACATTTTATTTTAAAAACGTTATTTATTTCAACCACCGTTAAGCGGCATACGAGTGTAGATGTGGTACTCGCCCGGTGCCAGTGTTTTGGCATAAGTATTACTGCTTAAAGTTATTGTTCCGCCCGACAGTACATCATACCATGTTCCGGCAGACTTAAAATCTATGCTGGCATCCTTGCTGCTGACATCAAAATTCCCCAATACCACCATTGTATTTGCACCTTCAACAAGCCGGATATATTTTATTCCACCAGCAAGACTATAGCTGGCATCGGCAGCATTAAAAATACCATTTTTCTTTTTCAGGTTAATAAGTTTTGCATAGGCATTGTATAGGGCCCTGCGCTCGGCCTGATCAAAATACTCCCAGCGAATGGGCTTATTTCCTGTCCGGCCATTGTGATTGATACTCACATCGTAACCCAGCTCCTCAAACTGCCAGATCATTTTTGGTCCCGGGATGGCCAATAAAAATGCCGCTGCCATTTCCTCCCGTTTCAATGCAACCGTCAGATTTTTTACATCATAAGTACCCGAAGTATTTCCATAAGCCAGGTTTTTAAACATGGTCCGTTCTTCATCATGGCTTTCTATAAAATTAATCAGGTTTTCGGACTTGCCAAAGCCATGTCTGGCAAAAAAAGCCCAGGAAAAATCAGAGTTGTCCAGCCAGCCCATGGTTGCCTCGTTCATGTTTACATTCAATCCGTTCCAAAGCATTATCCCCTCATCAGCCAATACCTTTTCTTCGGTTGCATCGGCAAAATGTTCCAGTATAACGTAAAAGTTATTGGCATCAATGCTCTTAATATAATTGTTATACTCCTTCCAAATGGCTACCCTGCTGGCATCGTAGGCACTAAAGGAAGCGTCATCTGCAGACACTTTCTGAGTAAATCCCTTCGACAGGTCAAACCTGAAACCATCAATCTTATACTCTTGCATCCAAAATTTCATTACATTTTTGGAAAAGGTTTTTGTTGCGGCACTTTCGTGGTTAAAATCGTAGCCTACATTAAAAGGGTGAGTATCCGATCGGGTATTAAACCAGGGGCTAATGGCCAGGGGTCGGGCAGATGGCTGATCAAAATAGAGCTGCACCATAGGCGATTGGCCAAAAGAATGGTTCAGTACCATGTCCAGGATAACAGCAATCCCCTTGCCATGGCATTCATCAATAAATTGCTGAAGTGCTGTTTTTGTTCCGTAATATTTATCTGGCGCAAAATAAAAAGAAGGATTATATCCCCAGCTTAAATTACCCTCAAACTCATTCACAGGCATCAGTTCGATCGCATTAATACCCAAACCTACCAGGTAATCTAATTTTTGCAAAGTTGAAGTATAACTGTGGTCTGCTGTAAAATCCCTTACCAGCAGTTCGTAAATCACCAGGTTATTCTTTGCTGGCCTGTTAAATCCAGTAGTATTTTTCCAACTGTAAACAGACTGTTTAGCCTGCATTACGCTCACAATTCCGGTAGTTTTGCCTGTTGGATAGGCCTTTAGACCCGGATAGGTCGAATTACTGATGAAACTGTCATTAGCAGGATCAAGAATTTTTTCGCAATAAGGGTCGGCTACTTTCAAATCGCCATCCACCAGAAACTGGTAAGCATATTCGATGTCAGGGTTCAGGTTATCCAATTGTACCCACCAGATGTTGCCATCGGCTGTATTTTTCATAGCCAGCCCCTGCCAGTTATTAAACTCGCCAATTAAAGCTACAGATTTTTTAAAGGGCGCATATAAAGTTACAATAGCCGATGTACCATTATTGATAAATACCACACCATCTTTTGCCGCAGCGGGCAGCGTCGGATCAACGGGTGGCGTAACAGGCGGCCCTGGGGTTACCGGCTGTTCCGGCTGGGGAGTAACCTTATCTTTTTTGCATGCGGTGGCCAATACCGATAAAATCAGTAGCAGATAAATCCTTCTCATTAGCTTATGGTTTAAGTTCTTCTATAGCAAGCTTGTCCGCCAAAATCTGATCAACTTTTCGCGGTTCTTTAATAAAAACATAGCAAATTACAGCGGCTACAATCATCAGTGCCCCACCCAGTTGCACCGCCAGCAACCTATCATTGTGCAACACCTCCCGCATCAACCAGCCAAAACCCAATGAGGCAATGATTTCGGGCAGCACAATAAAAAAGTTAAAAATGCCCATATAAATACCAATCTTATCTTTAGGTAATGAGCCACTTAGCATGGCATAAGGCATGGATAAAATACTGGCCCAGGCCACACCAACACCGGTCATACATACATAAAGCATATTTTTCTCATGCACCCAGGCTACACTGATGAGCCCCAAAGCGCCACAAAGCAGGCATAAGGCATGGGTGCTTTTACGTCCCAACTTATCGGCTATTTTAGGCAATACCAATGCAAACAAAAAGGTAACTACGCTGTAGTAAGCCAAGGTCAAGCTGCCAAAATCGGCACCATATGCATACACGGGGTCACTGGCATCTTTACCACCAAAAACATTTACCGCAACAGCAGTTGTATAATAAAACCACATTAAAAACAGGCCTGGCCAGGTAAAAAACTGAACCAGCGAAACAATCTGCATCCGCTTGGGCATATTCATTAAAGAATGCCAGATCTCTTTTGCCCCCGCACCAAATCCCTTATTACTTTCCAATACCTTTTCCTTAAAATCAACATCCGAGGGTGGATACTCTTTGGTGGTAAAAACAGTATATAAAACCGCAGCCAGAAAGAAAAAGGCACCAATATAAAATGAAAATTTTACGTTTTCGGGGATATTGCCTTGTGCAGCAGTATTGCTCAAATGAAAAACATTGTTCATTAACCAGGGCAGAGCCGAAGCGATACTACCGCCTAATCCTATCATCATGCTTTGCATAATAAAGCCCCGATTTACTTGCGCATCCGGCAATTTATCGGTCACAAATGCTCTAAAAGGCTCCATGGCCACATTACCGGCAACATCGAGAATCCAAAGCAAACCTGCAGCCATCCACAGCGCACTGCTATGCGGCATAAACACCAATGCAATGGAACTGATAATGGCCCCTATCATAAAATAAGGTCTTCTTCGGCCCCAGCGAGGATGCCATGTACGATCGCTCAGGTAACCGATGATGGGCTGCACCAATAAGCCCGTTAACGGAGCAGCCAAAAACAACAAAGGAACCTGATCCGGATTAGCACCCAGATTTTCATAAATACGCCCCATATTGGCGCGCTGCAAATCCCACCCAAACTGAATGCCGAAAAAGCCGACACTCATGTTGACAATCTGGACTAAACTTAGCTTAGGGTTTTCAGTAATTGTTTTCAGGCTCATTTAATTAATTTAAAATTCTATAATCTGTGCAGAAACCGGTGCTAGTTTTACCGGGATACTAGTTCCCGCAGGAATATTCAATTTTTCACCAGTCAGCAGTTCTGTAACGGGTACCGAAGATTTAGCACTTAAAATTTCTTCGGGAAGCCGGATATTGGCCGTTAATGTTTGCGTACGATCAAAATTGGCCAGGATCAACAAGCGTTGTTTGGCCGTATATCGGATAAAACCATACATTCTGTTGTTCATATTACCGGTTAAAGGCACCTCGTAAACCTCTCCGGTTTTTACCGCATCGGCAGTAGCCGTCACCTTCATCAACTGCTGATAAAAGTTGCGTAGTTTAATTTGATCAGCGCTCAGCAATCCTCCATCAAAAGCTCCCTTATTCATCCATTTCTGATGTTCAGGCACGCCCCAATAATCGAATATACTGGTGCGGTTATCGTCACCGCCAAAGCCTTCAACTCCTTTCGCGGGCTCTCCCACTTCCTGTCCGAAATATAATAATACCGGCCCGCCCGACAATGTTGCCGAAAGCACCATGGCAGGAAGTGCCAATACCGGATCGCCAGCAAAACCTGCTGAGGCAATGCGCTCCTCATCATGATTCTCCAGAAAGCGCAACATGCGATCACCAAAGCCAGCTGTCTCTACCTGCCATACTTTCGAGATTTCTTTTACATCAGCATTGGGTTCATTTCTGATCAACCGCTTTAAGGCATCATACAAACCTACCTTATCATACAAATAATCAAAATGCCCCTGATTTAAGTAAGTGGCATATACAGCCGAGTTGTAAGCCTCGCCAATAAAAATCACCTTTGGAGATTTAAGCTTTACCTGCGGGATTACCCACTCCCAGAACTCTACAGGAACCATTTCCGCCATGTCACAGCGAAAACCGTCTACTCCTTTATCAACCCAGTATAACAAGATATTTCGCATTTTTTGCCATACGGGAGGTATCGGGTCAAAGTATTTCTTTTCACCGTTAACATAATCTACACCATAATTTAACTTCACAGTTTCATACCAGTCGTTTGAGGAAGGGGCCTTTGAAAACACATTATTCCCTGTAGCTTTTGCCGGCATTTCGGCAAATTTGGCATCCTTTAACTCCCTCAACGGATCATTTTCATCCAATTGTCCCGGAACCACAAAATGTTCTCCGGGAATATAGTAATAGTCGTTAGTAGCACTAAAACCCTTTGTCACATCATCCCTCGCTCCAAAGTCTTCTACACCATTAGGTTTTAGTCGGGAATGGTAATTTCTGGCCACATGATTTGGCACAAAGTCGATCAGTACTTTCATTCCTTTTTCATGTGTACGGACAACCATCGCTTCAAACTCGGCCATTCTATTTTTAACATCGACGGCTAAATCGGGGTCAACATCATAATAATCCCTGATGGCATAGGGCGAGCCTGCACGGCCTTTTACCACATCGGCATCATCGGCTTTTATACCGAAAGCACTGTAATCGGTCATGCTGGCATGCGCAATCACTCCGGTATACCAAATATGGGTTACCCCAAGCGCACTTATGCCATCCAAAGCCTTAGGACTAATATCATTAAACTTGCCACAACCGTTTTGTTCTATAGTGCCATAACTGAGGTTACTGGTTTGTTTATTACCAAACAAACGGGGCAACAGCTGATAAATAACCGGTTTACTTTGTGCCTGGACAATGTCGGAACTACCTATAATGGTTAATACAATCAAAATGATATTTATTAAGCGCGTTGTCATACCAATTGTTCATTATAATTAATCGTTGTCTCTCCCGAAGGCAGAACATGAGACTGATTAAATATACTTATTTCCAGCGTTTGGGTAGAACTATTCTGAATTCTGATCTGACCATCCGTAATTTTAATTTTAAGCTGTACACCTCTAAAACCGATATTAAATGAAAAAGACTGCCATGCCTTAGGTAAAAAGGGATTGAATTTGAGCTGGCCGTTCCGTACCCGCATACCGGCAAAGCCCTCCACAATGCTCATCCAGGTACCCGCCATCGAAGTAATGTGCAGGCCATCTTCCGTATCATTGTTATAGTCATCCAAATCCAAACGTGCCGTACGCAGGTAAAATTCGTAAGCCCGTTCTTCGTCGCTTAACTTTGCTGCCAAAATACTATGAACACATGGAGACAACGAGCTTTCGTGAACGGTCCTGCTCTCATAGAAATTGAAATTCTTCCTCAAAGTTTCCAGGTCGTACTCATCTTCAAAAAAGTACATGCCCTGCAATACATCGGCCTGTTTGATAAAACAGGAACGTAAAATCCTGTCCCAGCTCCATTTTTGGTTTAGTGGACGGTCCTGGGCAGGTAAATCTTTAACCAACACCTGCTCTTTATCCATAAAACCATCCTGCTGCAGAAAAACCCCTTCCTTTTCATCATAGGGATAATACATCTGCTCGGCAATGGCTGTCCAGTCTCCAAACGCCTTTTCTACATCCAATTTTGTCTTTTCCAGTATGGCCTTATATTTTTCAGGATCCAGACGTTTCACCACAGCTGCCGCCTCTATCGCATATCTTAAACACCAGACTGCCAGCTTATTGGTATACCAATTGTTGTTGATATTGTTTTCATATTCGTTAGGTCCGGTTACACCAAGCATGACATATTTTTGCTTATCGGCACTCCAGTTTACCCGTTGTTTCCAGAAACGCGCAATACCAATCAACACTTCCAAACCATACTGTACTAAATAACTTTCGTCGCCCGTATAACGGATATAGTTAAATATGGCGAAAGCAATTGCACCGTTTCTGTGGATTTCCTCGAAGGTGATTTCCCACTCATTATGGCATTCTTCGCCGTTCATCGTCACCATTGGATATAAAGCTGCTCCGTCTGTAAAACCTAACTTCCCGGCATTTTCTATCGCCTTATCCAGTTGCTTATACCGATAAATCAATAGATTTTTTGAAACCACTTCCGATGCCGTTGATAGATAAAAAGGAATACAATAAGCTTCAGTATCCCAATAGGTAGAGCCTCCATATTTTTCGCCGGTAAAGCCTTTTGGACCAATATTTAAGCGGGCATCTTTACCTGTATAAGTCTGGTTCAGCTGAAATATGTTGAAACGGATGGCCTGCTGGGCTTTCACATCGCCTTCAATAACCATATCGCTCTCTTCCCATTTTGCAGCCCATGCCTCCACATGTGCTTTTAGTAAGTGATCAAACCCTTTGGCGGCTTCTTTTTCCATTTTCGCTTTGGCTACTCTCAGTAGCTCCTGCTTGTCGTAATTTTGTGACGACAGATTCAAGACTACTTTATAAACCCCTACAAAATCGCCTTGCTTAACTTTAACCGCAGCGGTTTGCCCAAGATATTTTTCTTTAGCTATTGCCTGCATACCTTGTATTCCACCCTGGTAAATCATAGTGGTGCCAGCAGCTGTGCAAACATCAAATTCCGTTTTTTTAGTACGTAATACCAGGTAATCTATACCACCTTCCTGCTCTTGTGCTACTTCATTCCAGAATTTTTCATCATAATTGGCATCCTGATTTTTGACATCGCCATCGATAAATGAGGTGATATTGATGGTGCCATCAAAGTTTACGGCAGTAATGCGATAACGCAATACTGCCACTTCATCATCTGCAATACTGCAAAAGCGCAAAGCTTCAACCTTAATGATTTTACCACTTTTTAGTTCAGCTGTAAAGCTGCGACTCAGCGTACCTTCCTTCATATTCAGTACCCTTTTAAAATCACTTACTTTACAAGTAAAAAGATCCAGAACCTCGCCCTCAATTTGGATATCGAGGCCAATCCAGTTGGCCGCGTTCAATACTTTGGCAAAGTATTCAGGATAGCCATTTTTCCACCAACCTACGCGGGTCTTATCAGGATAATAAACGCCTGCTACATAATTCCCCTGAAGGGTTTCTCCGGAATAGGTTTCTTCAAAATTGGCGCGCTGTCCCATTCGTCCGTTACCAATGCTGAACAAACTCTCCGATATTTTATTTAAATGAGGATCAAAACCTTCCTCAATAATATTCCACTCGTCTGCTTTTATGTAATTCTTCATCTTTATACTACTCTGGTATACCGGTCCTTTACAGGGCAGGCTTACATTATCCTTTTTCTGTTTCCTGATTTTTCAAAGCCGAGATTTCGGCTATTGTTATTTCTGAGAGGTCTTTAATCACCAGTTGGGCACCGGGTAAATTCTCTGCTGTACCTATGCCCACTACAGCCATCCCCGCTGCAATAGCCGCCTGTACACCGGCCAATGCATCTTCAAAAACCACACAATTGGAATTGGCTGTGCCCAGTAATTCGGCAGCTTTGATAAATACCTCCGGATCGGGCTTGGAAGTGCTTACCGCATTGCCATCTATTATCGCATCAAAAAAATGCGACAGTGCTGTCCGCTCCAATATCAAAGCCGAATTTTTACTGGCCGAGCCCAATGCTATTTTAATGCCCTGCCGTTTCAGCTCCTGTAATAATTTCAATGAGCCTGGTAAAACTTCTGCTGTAGTCATTTTGCTGATCATGGCCACATACCATGAATTTTTTAAGCTGGCCAGTTCTTCCCGCTCTTTGTCGCTTTTCTCTATGCCTCCCCATTTCAGGATCATATCTAGCGAACGCATACGATTTACGCCTTTTAACTGCTCGTTCTGAGCATGTGTAAAATCGAAGCCCAAAGAATTGGCCAATTGTTTCCAGGCTTTGTAATGGTAAACAGCGGTGTCTACCAAAACACCATCCAGATCAAATATGCAAGCAATGTGTGCTGTTGTATTCATTTAATTCAGTTCAAGTACCAGTGTTGTTTTTGCAGGAACAGCGATGGTGATTAGATTATTTAATTTTTCGCCACTGATCACATTAGTGGCTGTTGTTACATTTGCCATTCTTTCGGCAAATCGGGCCGTCTCCAATGTTTTGGCCTTATTTTCAGCATTTACAATAACCATTACTGTTTTCTGATTATCCGGCTGATACCGGAAATAGGTATAAATCCCATTTTCGGGTACATACTGCATCATTTTACCGGTTTGTAAAGGCAGGCTGCTTTTACGATAATTGGCCAGCGTCTTTACAAAATCGAAGGCTTCATTCTCCAATGCTGTCCTTCCGGCAGCGGTAAACTTGTCTGCTTTGTCGGCTGCCCAACCACCCGGGAAGTCAGAACGCACCAGCCCATCGGGATTAGAGTAGTTTTTCATCAGAATCTCGGTCCCGTAGTAAATTTGTGGGATGCCACGTATGGTCAACAACAAGGCCATTCCCGATTTGTATTTAGCGATATCTTCATTCACCATCGAATAAAACCGGCTCATATCATGGTTATCCAGAAATACAACGTTCTGATCAGCATTTTTGTAAAGAAAATCCTGGGCCAGCGTACTGTACAATCGGAACACCCCGTCCGTCCAACCTGTATTGCCATTCAAAGCTTCATAAATGGCATTTTTTACTACGGCATCCGTTATACCAGGCAGTTCGGTATCCAACCCGCGGCTTACCCTATCTCCTTCTGTAAAAAAAGCTTGTGCAGCAGCCGTATGTACCAATGTTTCACCAAATATGCCTAGTGTTGGAAATTCAGCTTTTATCTTTTGTGCCCAGTCTTTCATGTAATCCGGATCGTTGTAGGGATAGGTATCCAATCTTAATCCGTCAATCCCGGCATATTGTACCCACCAAATGTGGTTTTGAGTAATGTAGTTTTGTACAAAGGGGTTTTTCTGGTTAAAATCGGGCATACTTGGTACAAACCAGCCGTCCAACATTCTCTTTTTATCAGCTTGTGAAGTGTGTGGGTCCATCACCGGCTCATCGCGATAGCTGGTTTGTGTATAAGCAGGCCATTGGTTTACCCAGTCCTTCATTGGCATATCGTTATAAAACCAATGCCCGATGCCCATATGGTTATGCACAATATCCTTTACAACCTTTAAGCCTTTTTGATGTGCCTTATCCACATAAGTTTTATAAAGTTCAAGGTTGCCATATCGGGGATCAATTTTATAATGATCGGTTGCAGCATAGCCATGGTAAGACACCAGTGGCATATCGTTTTCTATTTCCGGGGTCATCCATATCGCGGTAACTCCCAACTCTTTCAGATAATCCAACTTATTGATCAAACCCTGTATATCGCCACCATGACGATAATACATCGAATCGCGGTTCAATTTCGTTTCGCGCATTCCTTTTATGATGTCATTTTTCGGATCGCCATTGGCAAAGCGATCGGGCATCAACAAATAAATCAGGTCTTTACTGCTTACGCCTTGAATCCTATCCGGTCCACTTTCCCTGTTTTTAAGCTCGTAGTTATATTGCAGTTTCTTTTTGCCATCCTTTGCAAATACAATAGGGAATTTACCTGCTTTGGCATCCGTCGCAATTTCAAGGTCCAGGAACAGATAATTCGGATTTTCTACCTGATGAACCTGTACAAGTTTAACACCCGGATAAGTCAGCTGCACATCCAGGCCTGCAATATTGGTTCCATGCACCAACAGTTGGAGTTTAGGATTATGCATGCCCACCCACCAAAACATCGGTTCAATGCGCTCCAGTTTTTGTGCCTGCACTAATGTACTTAGCAGAGTAAAAAATAAGGCAATAAATAGCTTTCTCATATTTAAAATCGGTTACGTGCTTTGATCGGTTTAAGGGTAAATCGTGAAGGAGTCCAAAAGGTACAGTTTACTTTTTTTGGGAGTCGTCATCCGGAAATAAATTCAGGATGACGACCGCACCTTTTTTTGGATATCCCAGCTATTTTAGCTCATACATTACTTATTGTAAAAAATATAATCACCTGTCAGATCATTAAACAAGATCTTATAAGTACCGGCTTTCACGTTCAGGTTGCTACCATCTCTGGCTGCCTTACCATATTTGCCATCCGTATTGGTTGGAGCCGAGCCCCAGTTAACGTCCCAACCAGAAGCAATCCTGAATTTCAATTCGGTATTGGCAGTAATGGTTTGCGTAATTACCCAGATGTGCGGGTTAAAGCTGGTTTTACTCATTGCGGTAATGTCACTCCAGCCATTAAAGCCTCCAATAATCCCGATAGAAGCATATGTGGTTGCTCCACTGGCATTATAAGGGGTTATAGAAAAAGTCATGGCATTGATGTTGATCTTTACAGTATAATAACCTGCGGTAGTAACTACATAAGTTCCAGGATCAGGATCCGATCCTTTGGCTTTGAGGGCTACACCGTTACTACCGTTGTTGCCATATTGCGTATCCCAGCTTCCCGGAACGGTAATGAATTTAAACTCTCCTGCTTTCAGGTAACCCGTATAAATATAGTTGCTCCTGTTGGTTTCATCGCGATACATATAGGTCGGATTTCCGTTGTCCCAGTCAAATTCACTTGCCGAACCTACCATATACAGGTTTACATCTCTCAATACAGAAACATTATTAGTATAGTCAGAAAATTTGGTAAAGGCACCGGAAGTGGCCTCTACAGTCCATTTTAAAGTTGCAATGGCCGATTGATCTGGCAGTCCCGCTGCTGTAAGTGCAGCATCAAAATCTTTATAAGTTACACTTAAGTTGGAGTCCAGTCCGCTGTTATTTGAAGTAAACTGGAACAGCGGCGTGGCAAAATCGCCATCCGGTTTTATAAACTTCACCTTGTAAGTTACACTTGCCCCAGCTTTGCCGGCAAAAGACTTCTGCCATTTAAAATTTAGCGATTGCGCTGTTAAAATCGGGTTAATGGTAATTACATCGGAGCTTGAAACCGGGCCATATAATATAAAGTTAGAAACCCCGTCACCAAATCGGGTTACCGAAATGTTAAACGTTTCGCCATTCACTTTTAACGAACCATTATCGGCAATTACCCTCCATATCAAGTCCGTTTTGGCCCCATCGGCAATGCCTTTGGCCTTTAGCGCATCGTCCAGTTGTTTTTGTGTTAAGGTTAAGGTGGTTGCTTTTCCACCATTATCCGAAGGGAATTCCACAATAGGTTGATCAATAGTACCTGTTTTTAAAGCTGCTACCCATTTATAAGTCGGCGCAGTGCTTACCCCAGGTTTGGCTGCAGTCCAGCTTACCACAATCGTTTTACCCGGCGTAGCCGAATTCAGGACCAACATCGTATTGTTGGCTGGCGCAGAAACCGTAAAAGTACCCAATGCCTCACCTTTTGAATCCTGATTGTAGTCCGTTTTTTTACACCCGAAAGCAAATGCTACAAATGCAAGGAGTGTATATAATATTTTGTATTTCATCACTTTAAGATTAATTAAACACCGTATAAACCACCTCATTTACAGGCCCGCTGGTTGATACATCCAGCCCGTTTGCATCTTTTACTGTACCGGTAAACTGATAGCTGAATTTGCCCAGTTTAACACCGGCCGAAATAGTAATCACTCTATCAGGGACAAAGGAATAAGAAAACAGGGTAGCCGATTCTTTTATCGTTACAATACCTTGCTTTGAGCCAACCGGCGCACCCGCTTCATTATAAAAACTAAGGTTTACTTTAATGTTGCCCATCCTTTGGAGATTTACATCAGTGGCCAGATTTTGATGAAAATAAACCGTAGTCATATCCGTAAAATCCATTTTTGCGGGAAACACCCTAAACTGCGAAGCCGTAAACACCAGTGGGTCAAACTTGAATGGTTTATAATCGGGTGTTTGTTTTGACCCATCTTTTGCTTTACCTAAAAAACCAAAATTGATCAGTTCGGCAGGGCTCTGGCCAAATAAAGTGGTAGCCGTAAACTTAAAAGTAAAAATATTAGCGGCTGTTTTGGTCATTTTAGCACTTTCCGATGAGCTACCCCATTGGCCGTTGGTACTTGCATCCTTACCGCCACCTACGCCATCATTAGAGAAAGCCCAGATGTACACATCATTTTGGCCTTCCAGCGGTGTTCCGGTCACATCTAAGGTAATGGTTACTTCATCTTCAGCAGTAAAGCTTGCCGGGCTTAAAGTAACTTTGCCCTGTGCTGCCGCCCACTGGGCGCTTACACAGCATATAAATAACAATAATATCTTTTTCATGGTTGCGTTACTTTTTAGTGAATTCATATTGGTAAGAAAGAATCACCTTTCCATTCAATTTTTTGTCTTTCTTGATGATCAGCTTTCCTGATTTCAGGCTTACATACGAACCTATGCTCAGGCTGCTGGTTACCGCGCCATTTTTTAAAGAAATAGTAGTTGGTGCCTTTGCATCATCTACTGTCCAGTTGCCGCTGGTCAAGTCCGATATTTTAGGTGAATTGCCCGAAGTAATGGTAAATGTGGAGGGATTGCCCTCCGCATCGCCCATAAAAGCAACCTGCAGATCTGTATAAGGATATACCGAAGTAATATCTAATTGTTTATAAGGGAAGCCCTTGGTTGTGGCATCCTGATCAATCTGGGTAACTTTAGTCAGTCCCCATGTGCCCTGTATAGATTTAACCACGTTTTGTGCTTCGCCAATTGGTGCAAATTCCTCGGGCTTGCAGCTCCATATCGAAAGGATACAGATGGCGAATAGAATATATTGAATACGTTTCATACGTTGATCTTTTTAAGTTTAGGATTAAAAACAGTTACCTTCAGGGTTACGCTGAAAATTGTTATTTGCAGCCATCTCCTCCTGCGGGAATTGCAAAAGGAACCCCGGACAATTCCAAACCGACCCACGTTTGTCTACATTTCCATCTCCTCTTGCGCCGATCCGCTTAATTTCTGAAAGCCTCACACCTTCACCAATAAACTCGAGATTACGCTCTAACCGGGTATTGGTAATGATAAATGCAGGTGTTGAAGTTCCGGGAATACTTTTTGTACCACCATACGCCCTGTTCAAAATGTCATTAACATCTTTAACCGCTACATCAAGATTGGTATTATTTTCAGCAGCAGATTCAGCCCTGATTAGTTTTAGCTCAGTTAAATAGATTACAGGAATATTAAATCTGTCTTTATTGTATTTGGTAAGCGCATAAAACCCAGGATATTTAACCGCATTTAAAAAAGTCTTCCTTACATCGTTGGTTGTGTTCAACAAATCAAATGTCGCTTTTGTAAACCTCATATTTGGAAGGTTAAAATCGGAACGGAATTCACCTCTGGTAATCCCACCAGCCTCAAATACTCCTCTGGTAGAAATAATCTCAAAAACTGATTCTGTAGACTGACCTTCAGAGAAACGTGTGGCATATGTAGGATCTAATGTAAATTTATTGGAGGCAATTACCTGATTGGCATAATTATAGGCATTTGGGAAATCATTCATCTGGAAATATACTTTGGCCAGTAGTCCTTTGGCAGCCCATTTAGTTGCAAAACCTCCGTTCACGTCCAACAACTTTGTTTCTGCATTTTTTAAATCTGCAATAACCTGACTATAAACTTCTTTCACTGTCGACCTGGTTTTTGATTCAGTACTTGCAACAATGCGCAATGGAATTCCTAAATGAGAATTATCAGCAGTAAAGCCATATGGCTGCGCAAAAAGTTTAACTACTTCAAAGTGAATCAGTGCACGAATAAACAATGCCTGGCCTTCAATATTATCTCTATTCGCAGGATTTGCTTTATCCAAATGCTTAAGCACAATGTTGGCCCGGTAAATCCCCTGATAAAGATCTACATACATATTTTTCTTATATTCGCCGAAAATAGAAGACTTTCTCAAATAGGTTTCTCCAAAGTCTCCGCTTAACTGACTTCCATCTAACTGATCGGCTAGCAACTCACTCATTACCTTTATCTTTCCACCATATAATGCGTCGCCGCCAACTGTCTGATAGGCTGCTGTAAGAATAGTTTTTAAACCTGCTTCATCCGCTATAGCCTCTTCCTCAGTAAGGCTGGTTGCCGGTGGCGAATTCAGGAACTTCTTACAACCGGTCCCGGTGCCCGCCAGTATGGCAAGTACTGCAACCATTTTTACAATATTTTTATAATTGAATTTCATCTTCGTAGTTATTATAGTAAAACAATTAAAATGAGGTTGACAGACCAAATGTTACACTTTTCTGCTGTGGAGTAGTCAGATAAGTCACATTTGGACTCATATTTCTATCCTGAGGATTTTCGAAATCCCTTGCTACCTCCGGATCACCTCCCGGGTATTTACTAAATGTGAGCAGGTTCATTCCCGAAGCGAAGACTTTCAAATTTTGCAGGCGTAATTTTTGAGCAAAAGATGAAGGAAGGGCATAAGAAAGGGTAACTTCCCTTAGCCTTACAAAAGTAGCATCGTATAAAAACATCGTTGAGTTGTATTGCCATTCGCTGGCCAATCCAGGATAAGTATTTGTATTTAAAGTTAACCGTGGAAACTTCGCAATATCACCCGGCTTTTGCCAGCGATCACCAATATCAGATCTGATATTCCAATCCGTAACAATTCCCAGTTGGCGCTTAGCAGAACCATCATAAAGGTTGCCGCCTATTGCAAAAGTGAACATAGTATTCAATTCAAATCCCTTATAAGAAAAGGTATTGGTAAGCCCCCCAACAAAATCCGGTAATACTTGTCCGGTAATTACACGATCATCCAAAGAGAAGGTTTTGGTTTCATAACCATCCTTGTTTAACCAGATAGGTAGTCCATCAGCAGGATCTACTCCTTTATACCTCACCAAGAAGTTTACACCCAGCGGGTGACCGATAGCCAATCGGGTATCATTTGTTCCTCCCAGCACAGCGTCAGCAGAATACTGACCAAGGCTTAATACTTCGTTTCTATTCTTGGAAACATTTAAACGGGTTGTCCATTTAAACTGTTCTGTTTGGATATTAATAGTATTTAAGCTTAACTCTACTCCTTCATTTAAAATTTCTCCAACATTAACCCATCCAGTCAAAAACCCTGTAGATGGTGCAACACCTCCATTAAGTAAGGCATCGGAAGTTTTTTTACGATAGTAAGAAAACTCACCGCTAATCCGGTTCTTAAAAAAGCCAAAATCTAAACCAAGATCAAAGTTG
Organism: Pedobacter schmidteae; assembly: GCF_900564155.1. Taxonomy (NCBI): domain Bacteria; kingdom Pseudomonadati; phylum Bacteroidota; class Sphingobacteriia; order Sphingobacteriales; family Sphingobacteriaceae; genus Pedobacter; species Pedobacter schmidteae. Next base: position 380,432 of record NZ_LS999839.1, read on the forward strand.
TGGGCCTCTTCCCATTTCAGATCAGGATTTTCAACATTAAGTGGATTTAAAGCCGGATTACCATTATAAATAGATCCAGGCCCGAATCCGGCATAATATTGTCCGGAATTAAACTGAGAACTACCAACAATACCATAACTGGCCCTCAATTTCAAATTAGAGATTACCTTACTCTCATTTAGAAAATTTTCCTGACTGATATACCATGAAGCCGATGCAGCAGGAAAATATCCATACTTGTTGTTAGGTCCGAATTTAGAAGACCCATCTCTTCTTCCCAGTACCTGTAGATAATATTTATTATCGTAAGCGTAATTGATCCTGGCAAATAAGGACTCAAATGTATCCCTAAGGTCTCCAACCACATAAAACAATTGTCCCGATTTCAAGTTGTTTATAGCGTTGTTCAAACTCTCCGGGTCTTTATTAAAAGGCCCGTTGGCATCACCATAAATCCCATTAGGAAAATGATTGCGATAAGTAGTCTGGGTTTCTATACCGGCCAAAAAGGATAGTTTACTTTTGCTGCCAATTTCCAGATCGTAATTTGCAGTACCAGTTACTGTATTGTTATATATATTTATCGGCCATAAATTGGCATAACCGCTGGCTTGATTTCTAAGAGTGGCAGGTTGAAATTGATTTTCTCTGATTGCCATGTTATCAATATTGCCTATTGCCTTAATACTTAAATTTTTAACCGGCTTATATTCAAAAGTAGCACCTGCTATTATTCTGTTATTAACTGATTTCCAATCCAGCAAATCAATATTTCTAAGTGGGTTTGCAGAATTAGAATAATAAGAGCCATCTTCATTGAAAACCGGATAAATTGGCAGGGCAGTAGACATTGCCTCACCTAATCCACCACCCCAGGCGGCATTTACTCTTTTGTTTGTTCCTTTATCATAGCCAACATTAATACTGGCATTAATATTTTTAGTAGCCTTTACATCTATGTTTGTTCTAAAACCATACCGCTTATAGCTGTTCCCTTTTAAGAAACTTTGGTTATCACTATAATTCGCAGAAACAAAAGCCTTTATCCGGTCTGTTCCCTGACTATAAGAAACACTCTGGTCGTTGGTATGTCCGGTTTGCGTTACGAGGCCCCACCAGTCTGTATTATTTTTTTCTGCTTGGGCCCAGGTTAATCCTCCCGGCAATGGTGCCAAGCCAGTATTCCCGTCATTTGCCCAGGCCTCCTGACGCAATTGCAGCCATTCGGGACCGCTTACAAATTTCGGACGATTGGCGTATGTAGTTAAACCATACTTGGTAGACAGCGAAAATACGGGATTACCTAGCTTACCTCTTTTGGTAGTAATCAGAATTACTCCGTTCGCACCACGTGAACCATAAATACCAGCTGCACCGGCATCTTTCAGCACTTCCACCGACTCAATATCATTGGCATTAATCGTAGCCAAGGGGTTCTGGTTCATACCGCCCCGATTTCCTCCCAGAAAAGGATCGGAAACAATTGGAATACCATCCACTACATAAAGCGGATCCCCCCCAGCAGAAATAGATCCAATACCGCGAATTCTGATGATGGAGCCGCTTCCGGCCAGTCCACTACCTTGCGTAACCTGTACCCCGGGAGCCTGGCCTTGTAAGGCGGCTTCGAAACTTGGCGCAGGAATGGCAGTCAGCTTATCTCCGGTTACTTTAGCAATTGAACCAGTTACCTCGCGCCTGGTTTGTGTACCATAACCCACCACTACCACTTCATTTAAACTTTGTGCATCTGGCTTCAGACTAAAGTTAACTACCGTATTGCCACTGATCTTGGCAGATTCCTCTTTTGACTGGTACCCTACGTAGCTTACCAGTATAGCCACCTGCCCATTATTGAGGCCTGTAATTTTATAAGTTCCATCGGCATTGGTAAGGGTATTTTTATTCAAGCTTTTGATCTGTACGGAAGCTCCGGGCAAAGGAAGTCCGGTCTCGTCCAAAACCTTTCCAACCAGGGCTCCGGTCTGGGCATTTACGCCTAGCGCTGCTAAAATCAGAAGCACCAGAAGGTAATGCTTTTTTAGGTAAAATACTTTCATATTTAAACTCGTTTTTAAGGTGTAATATTCGGTTAACATTAAGTGTATGTAACACTTATGGTAAATTTACAGTCGGGAACGACAATTCAAAATTTTATATTATATTTTTTTTTAACACCATATTTTATATTTCAAAACAGTCAATTTTAGCAAAAAAATTTGCAGGCTAATTTTTCAAAAAAGCACCATAAAAAATCTCAATTATTTTACTATCAATTAATTACAAACAAAAACAACGCAACAAAGTGTATTAATTACACTTATCGTTTTTTTACCTTTTTTTCGGGAACGATCCCGGGAACGATCCCGGAGTTTTCAACATTTTGAGCAAGACTCCATTTGGGAAAAGAGAGAAATTCTGCGTGAAATTGGAAAATCGTCAGATTTTTTTCTCAAAACAGCCTGTTTTTAAGGGCAAAAAAACAGCGGATTTTTGACGCTTAAAAATGCCTTTTTCAGCCGGCTTCGGGAATAAAAAAAAGAAGGGGAAACTGGCTGGTATCCGGCAAGCGTCAGCGCTTTGCCTGGGTTAGGAATGACAGCGCCGTGAGAGCGCCATGAGAGCGCGGTGAGTCCGCCTTTTGCTTAAGAAAACGCGGACTCACCGCGGTAGAAATGCGTATTCATGGCGCTGTCATTCCGAATGCAGACAAGACTTCGTCTCAGTTGTTGTCTTGTCCTTTCTACAGCTACTCAGGAATTGGCATAAATATGTTTCATTCGGTAGACCGTCTTTTGATCAGTTTTGAGTTTAATACAATTTTTTCGTTCGGATCTACACTTTCGGGGTGTTCCAGCATCTTAAACAAAAGGTTCGCTGCTTCCGTCCCTATCCGCGTAGCGGGTTGCGTAATTGTGGTCAGAGATGGATTTAATAAGGGAGCAATCTCCAAACTCGAAAATCCAATAACTTTTAATTGCTCCGGAACCGAAATATTTAAATCGTAACAGGCATAATAGGTAGCAAAAGCCAACCTTTCTACCGAGGTAAAAACACCGTCAGGTTTTAGTTCAGTTAGCATTTGCTTCAAAATTACATCATTTTTTGCGTAACTATTGGTACAATCAACTACATATCTGTCATCATATGGAATATTATATTTCAACAAGGCATCTATATAGCCTTGCATCCTGAACTTACCTATAGACAAGTTTTTATTGATCACCAGGTAAGCAATATGCTTGCATCCCTGCTTAATGAGGTGCTGCGTGGCCGAAAAGCTACTGTCGTAATCATTGGTAATTACCCTGGGGGTAATGATATCTTCATAAACTCTGTCAAAAAAAACCAGGGGTAAACGTTTTTGCGTCAGCTCATTCAAATAGGTATGGTCGTTGGCTTCGCCTGATACCGACATGATGATGCCATCAGCCCTTCCATTATGTAAATGTCTGATAAAAGACACTTCTTTCTCATACACATCATCGGTAGCATAAATCAGGATGTGATAACCTTTGTCGCGCGCAATCTTTTCGATACCCCGGATGGCCTGCGAAAAAAAGTTATTGGCCAATTCCGGAACAATCACTGCTATGGTTTTGCTCCGCTGTTCGCGCAAATTGCTGGCGTAATGATTGGGCTGATAATTAAATTCCTTTGCCTTAGCCAATATCCTTTCCTTCGTTTCCTTATTGATATCGCTATTATCCCTGAAAGCCCTGGACACTGTCGAGGTAGACAGGTTTAGTGCTTTGGCCAACTGCTTGATGTTGATGTTCTGCATCTATATGTAGATAATGATTGGTAGAGAACCATTAATTTGTGGTAAATATAAATGAAAAACCTAATAAAAGTTTTAATGAAAAGGGTGCTATTTTAAATAGCCCCCTTTTTTGAGCACCTCTGCCCAAACCTGGTAGCCTTCGGGCTTCAGGTGCAGTCCATCGTGTGTCAGGTCTGCTTTTAAATGATGCTCTGCATCCAGAAAATGTGGGTACAGATCGATAATGGTTACCTTTTTGGCGGCCAGCTTTCTGATTTCTGTATTGAGCCATAAAATGTGTTCATCTTTACCATAGTGGTTTTTGAACTTGTTAAATGAGCTGTTTACCGGCAAAAGGGTATAAAAATAAATTTCTGTTCTTTTCGAACCTTCTCTTATTCTTTTGATGATGGTTTTATAATTCCTAAGAATGAGGCTGTCGGGAATATTTTTCGATACATCATTGATCCCGATCAATACAAACACTTTTGATGGCTTACCAGCAATCACCTGATCCAAACGTTCCAGTACACCAAACGTAATATCACCCGAAATGCCACGGTTCTTTGCATTTGGAAGGTCAAGCAATTTGCCCCAATTGGTACCTGCCGTAATACTGTTGCCTAAAAAAACGAAATCTTTTTTAGCAATGCCTTCAACTTTAAACTCTTCTATCTTTTTAAGATAGATTCCAGGCCGGAAAGTACTGTCCCATTTTATTTCCTGTGCATATGCGGTGTTTAAAGCAACAAGCAAGATCAAACTTAAACCTGTAATGATTTTATTAACTGTATATCTCATGATTAGCATATTAAATGATTGCCCGGCAAAATAACAATTATTACTGTTCAATTAAATTCTGTTTTTCCCTGTTCCAGGTTAAGGCGGTAAAAAATATGGACAAGACACAGGCGGCCACAATAACCTCGAAACCACCGTCCCAGCCCCATTTATCGACCACCAGACCTATTGCAATGTTGGCAAACAAGGCACCCCCCATATAACCAAAAAGACCTGTTAAGCCAGCGGCTGTACCAGCAGCTTTTTTGGGCACCAAATCTAAGGCTTGCACGCCAATAAGCATTACTGGTCCATAAATAAGGAAGCCAATGGCAATCAATGCGGTGTTATCAATCCATACATTTCCTGGCGGGTTTTTCCAATATATCAACACAGCCACCAATACCAGAACCATATATATCACCGTAGCTGGGGCCCTGCGACCTTTAAAAACCCTATCACTAATAAGCCCGCACAGCAAAGTGCCAGGTATACCGGCGTATTCGTACAGAAAATAAGCCCAACCCGATTCCTTTAAAGAAAAACCTTTGGCTTCCTGCAAAAAGGTGGGCGACCAGTCTAAAATTCCATACCTCACCAGGTACACAAATGCATTTGCAAAAGCGATATACCACAACATCCTGTTGTTGAATACATATTTGAAGAAGATTTCTTTGGCGGTAAATTCCTTTTCCTGTGCAGCAGAGTAATTTTTTGGATAATCGTTTTTATATTCTTCAATGGGTGGCAAACCACAGGATTGAGGCGTATCGCGAACCAGCAGATAGGCAATAGCGGCAAAAACCAGGGCAATAAGGCCCGGGAAATAAAACTTACTGTGCCAATCGGCAAATATTTCTATGGCCAGAATGGCAATAGGACCAACCAATCCGCCACCCACATTGTGCGCCACATTCCAGATCGACATCATCGTCCCCCTTTCCTTTATAGAATACCAGTGTACCACTACCCTTCCGCATGGCGGCCAGCCCATTCCCTGAAACCACCCATTAATGAACAACAGCACAAACATCACGGCAATGGAGGAAGTGGCAAAAGGGAAAGTTCCCATAAAAATCATGGTAAAAGCCGAAAGTACCAGCCCGGCAGTAAGGAAATTACGTGCATTACTACGATCGGAAACATTGCCCATCAAAAATTTGCTGAGCCCATAGGCGATAGAAACGCCAGACAGCGCAAAGCCCAACTGGGCCTTACTGTATCCCTGATCGATTAAATCGGGCATGGCGAGCGAAAAGTTTTTACGTACCAGGTAGTAACCTGCATATCCCAGGAATATGCCAAGAAACACTTTAATGCGTTGCTTTTTGTACTCGGGGTCTATCCTGCTTAGCGGCAAAAGTTCCTTGTGCGGTGCAGGAGAAAATATTTTAATACTCATTTGGTTTGGTTAGTATACTGTTTATTAATGATGGTTGTTGATCAGGTATTGTTGAAAGTGTGCGCGCGTTGTAATCATATTGTCAAGAGACGGAAGTGCGCTGGCATCCGCCTCTTCTTCAAAATGTGTTAAGCATTAATAGCCCTGGTTAGTGGCAAAGCTTTAGTTGACCAGCAAATTGGGATAATCTGAAATGATCCCGTCCACGTTGAGTTGTTTTAAGCTGGCAATATCTTCTTTGGTATTCGCGGTCCATGGAATAACCTTAATGTGCTTATCGTGACATTTTTTAATCATTTCAGCATTTACCATTTTATAAGCGGGACTTAAAATAAATGGATTAAATCCTAAGTCAGTGAGGTTTTCTTCTACTGTTTTTTTATTGTCGACCAGGTAGGAGGTACGTACGCCGGGATATTTTTTATGCAGTACCTGCAGGGTTCTTTTGTCGAACGACTGAATGACTACATACGGGGTTATTCCTTTTTTTTCGATCACATCCATCAATAGCTTTACAAATTCTTCAGGCCCAGGGTTTACAACCCCATCGCCTTTGGCGCTACATTTGGTTTCAATGTTGTAGAACATTTGTTTTTTGCCCCTGGTGTATACCTGTACGTCGTCAATCAAGTCGGACAATAAAGGGATATAACTTTTTATTTTCTGCTGTTCCGGAAAGCCGGGATGCGGTTTTGAACCCAGATCAAATTGTTTCAGCAGGCTATAGTCCATTTGGTATACCGGATATTTTTTGCCATCCGATTTTGGGATTTCCTTTCCTTCGGGCGTCAGCATAAAGGTTGGGCTCAGGTAATCGTCATGCGTTACCACCACCTTGCCATCTTTGGTGATGTGTGTATCCATTTCCAGCGTAGTAATCCCCAGGTCAATCGCATGCTTCATTCCTATAATAGTGTTTTCCGGCATCAGCCCTCTTCCTCCCCTATGCCCCTCGGTGCTAAATGCAGGAAATTCTGCTGCTGGTGTTGAGCTGGCACTTTTCATGGTTTTACATCCTGATAAGCTGAACAAAGCCGCAGCAGTTATGCCGATTAAGTTTCTTTTTAACATCTGATTCGTATTTGTAATATTTCTTTTCACTATTCGGCCGCAATTGCGGCGTTGTTGGCGTCGGCAATCACCGTATATTTTTCGCCAAAGCGGTCGGTTGCCACCACTTTAACACTTTTTACCGAAGGGCTAAAATGTGCCATAAACAAGTGGTCCATTTTCCTGGGTTCGGCAAATGAGCGTGTAACCGGCATTTTATCGCCTTTATATAACTGTACAGCCAGCGGATCATATCCTTTTTGCTGTTCAAGTGCCCCCATAGCTTTGTCATCCAGAAAATATTCCACCTTCCATTCCGGATCCCAGTTCCACACATTGGCAATAATTCGCTTCTGATTATTGAGCTGTTCTACATATACGCTAATCTGTTTGCTTTTTTCAAAGCCGGTTGATTTGTAGTACCATTTCAGGTCGGTGCCATTTACTTCGTAAACACCATATCCCCTTGGCGTACCATCTTCGCAGATAGGGCCTGTCCACCAAGCGCCACATACCGTACCATGGTTGTGCTCGTATAGGTTATTGGTTATTTTGTTGAGGTTGTAATGGGTATGGCCCGACATGATGTGGACATTTTTATACCCTTCCAGTAAGGCATACAACCCGGCATTGTTTTTAACAGCGTTGTGTACAGGAATGTGCAGGTTGATGATCAGCAATTGATCTTTGGCTACATATTTAAGGTCTTTGGCCAGCCAGGCTAACTGGTTTTCGGTGATATAGCCATCGTATTCACGCTCGCTACCGAGGTAACGCACATCGTCAAGTACTACATAATGGGCTTTACCACGGTTGAAGGAGTAATAGGTAGGGCCATAAACTTCCTTGAAGGTTTTATCTGATGTTTCGTCGCCCCCTTGTCTGTAATCCATATCGTGGTTGCCCAGTGCCTGAAAAAAAGGTATTCCCATTTGTGCTACGGCCTCATTATAATCTGGAAACAAGGCATGATTATCCCACACAATATCGCCCACACAAATACCATGGATCAGGGCGTCGGCACCCATTGATTTCACCAGCTGCTGCACATCAGGTACGGCAGTATCCATCATCTGTTTCACATCCTTTTTATTTTTAACCTGTGGATCGGCCCAAATGATAAAGTTGTGCTTGCTGTCGTTTCTTTTTAAGGCTTTGAGCTTAAAATTATACTCATTGCGACTGCCCAATGCTTCGTGCTGGCGGCTGACATTATAATCAGTTTTAAACTCGTAGCCGGCAGGTGTACTCATAAAGATATTGGTAGCCCTGTCATCAGTAGTAAGGGAATAATTTCCTTTGGCATCGGTTAGCACTACACTGTAACCATCGGAGATAACTACATTTGCCAGACCTTTTTTACCATCAGTTACCGTTCCTTTGATGGTTTTATCTCTTTTCAAGCCAGAAAAGGCATTGCTTTGTAAGCTGATGAAAGCACCTCCGGTAATGAGGCCAATGGATTGTATAAAGGATCTTCTGTTCACTATGTGTGTTTTTTAATTTCAAAATTAAGGAGGGATGCAATCTCCCTCCTTAAACTATTAATGACGTTAAGCTTATTTATTCACAGCACTCTACCCATGGAGTAAATGCCATTTCATAGAAATAAGGATCGCCGGTTGCCGGGTCAATTACTGTAACCCAAACATTGGCATAACCATCAACAAGAATGTTGCTGGTAAATTGAATAACTTTGTCGTAGTCTGAATAAGAATATACAATTGACGCGTTGTATAAACCCCAGGATACAGATGCACAATGAAACGGCAATGTAAATCGATAAGTCTGACATTGACAGATCACATCTCCATCCTGAATGTTGGATTGAGGAATGATGGTGGTTTCGGTTACAATGTCGTTGCAAAAAGACATAGATTGCTGTCCGTTGATAGCATTGGGATAGTTGAGCCACATTGCGGCCTTAAATATCCTGCCTGTCATTGCACCGGCTTTAGGGGCAGCAAACGATGCTGATGACCAAAAAAGTATGGCAAGGCCCAGTACAAGACCAGAAATTATTTTTTTTGACTTTAAATTTAATAGGTTCATGATTTAATTTTGTTGAGTGTTAAAAAAAGCAGCTTTCCCATCTCGAATTGGTCAGAATACACCGGCTGACCATGCATCATCTCCATAATTTATAAAACCTGGCCAGCATATGTTTAATGATCAGATTCCAAATTGAACAGTTAAATAATCAGCAGATTCATCAAAGCCTTCAGGTAAAGTGAATGTAAATGATGAGGTGTTGCTGACGGTGTTGTACAATACATTTTCTGAGGCATCACGTACTTCAACAAAATACTCCGGCGAGCCGGATAAAGTTTCCATCGTCAGCGTAATTGTATTTGCACCGGTAAGAAAGTCAAATTGAGCAGTCCCTCCATTTGTTAGAGGTGTGGTTCGTTCCTGAAAGTATGGATTCCAGTAGTAGTCTTGACCTGTAACAGACAGATAACTAATTGTAAAACCAGCGGTATTTTGAATATAAATATTGGTAGTTGGATAATACCGCTTACTGAATTCGTAATACTTTTTACTGTATTCAAATTTTGGTGCCCTGGTAGTGTGTTTGTAAACACCAATTGCAAAAGTTAATTGTGAAAACGCAATTAATGCGACTGTGCACAACAACTTGAAGGTTTGATTTTTCATAACTGTTTTTTAATTAAAATTTGTTAAGTCAATTATCATTAATAGTACTTTTTAGACAATCATTATCTCATTAACTATTACCCTCTCTGTCTTTATAACTTCTTAAAATAGTCACAGTAAGTCCTGTTGCGGACTTACTGTGACTTCATATTCCTATACCAGGCTGCTATAGCCCTATCATTTCTGTAGCATTGGTGGTCTGAATCTCCTCAATGGCAGAAGTCGTTGTCAATTTGATATGCACATTGTTCCTTGCTTTGGTCCACTTACCTAAAGTCAGATCGAACGTGCCACCCAAGGCAAAGAAATAACCCTGACCTTCGGTAACACCCGCATTTGGCTGATATGCAAATCGTGATGTATTCGACCCTGACAAATAAAATGGAGTGGCTTTGTAGCTGTTGTGGTCAATTACATCATAAACGTCAGTATTACCAATCCTGTAACCTAAACCTTTTGTGCCATCGTATAGACTACCTGTATTGTGTACAAATACAACATCAATAGGCACTGTGTTCTTATCTATGGATATACCGCGGAAAACTGCCATACCAAAAGCATTTCCACTATTGGCCAACAGGTTGGTAGTAGAATTACCTCTGGTGGTATTTGTTGAGTTGAAGAATGGACTGGCAGCGTTGTATGCTGCCGATCTGATCCATTTGGCTGTTGCTATTGAAGTAGAGCCCGGACCATTGATCAACTTATTGGAAGCACCCACGTAGAAGATCTCTCCTCGCGCTACCGTTCCAGAAGTTAATTCTAACTTATACGTTCTCACCTGTCCGGTTGCCCAACCGTCAACAGGTGCCCCTATTGGAACCGAGGCGTTGGCATTATTTGTGGTAACAATAGTGAACTTCGTGGTGGCAAAATTGATCGCAGTAGTTGCTCTGCACTGGATATATTCGGCATTGGTATCACTGCCAACAGGATCGTTAATAAACCCTGTAATGATGATTTCCGGCACATCTGGCGTTGCACTTAATATATAAATGTCATCAGCTGTACGTAAACGATGTTGCGGTACTATTTTCCCATTTTCGATGGTATTTAACACCGTTCCCCGGTAGTCACCCATGTAAGGTGGAATCAGGTTTGCGAAAGTAGCATTCGCTTCAGTATGAAGAACAGCATTCTCCGTTCCGTCGTTTAAAATCTTATTACCACTCAATTTATCGGTTGGCGCAAGCCCGGGATTAAAAGTCCCTTTCCAGATATTTACGAGTGTCGACTCATACAGGTCAGGCTGACTTATAATCAGATTGGCGAAGCCTCTTCTGATCATCATTGGCCTGTTTGAAGCAACTTTAGTTACATCAGCCGCACTTTTGCCAACAATCTCAAGAATACCATTTACCCGCTTTAATGTACCGCCTTCAATGGTCACATGTACGGAATCGCCAGGTACATAATTTTTTGCAGCCGCACCAATATCTATGGCTATACCCCTTATAGAATCGATGCCATTACCTACTGTCCTTTTATTTTGAATAAGCAGCAATCCAGCAGGTAAATTATTACCAGAATGGTCTGAAACCACCTGTCCCGTTACCCGACTTGCCCCTTTCATATTTTCAGTTGTGAGTGTCAGGTCTTCTCCCCGATAAAGTTTACGCAAATCAAAATTTGAAATAAACTGGCTAGGGGTACCTAAAATATAGTCGTTGTCACGTTTACATCCAAAACATACAGCGAAAAGTACTGCGAGGATGAACCAATTTTTTATTATCTTCTTCATAACTATGTTATTCATTTTCAAAAAATCTAAGGTTTTTGCCACCAAACTTTTGTGTATATCTCATCCGGTCCCTGACTGGCAACCGCATTTTTATAGTTGGTTGGATTGGTTGATTGCGTGAGTGTTGGATAATTCAATCGCGCAGGCATCACACCTCCGTTAAGCAAGCCTGCCCCCTTTGGCAAAATCGGGTATGAACTACGGCGGTACTCAAACCATTGTTGAAAATCGACCAGAAACAAAGCATAATACTTTTGCTTATGGATCAGTGACATTTTGCTTAGCGTATTGGCATCAGTACTTTCCAGCGGATAAGCATTGTTCCACTCAATATCAGCAGCATTAACATAAGCAATTGCAGCAGGGTCGGTAGCTCCTCCCGGCATCACAGTTGGCAACCAATAATTGATGGCGTCGGCAACACCCTTAACATAATAGGCTCCGGCATCCCCGCTAATCCATCCTTTAGCCGCAGCTTCGGCCAAAATAAAATCAACTTCTGCACAGTTCATGATGATACCGGTGTACCTGTCTGTTTGCAGGTTGATGGCTACATTATCGCTCGACGAGTAAAAGACAGATTGTTTAGCTGGTTCGCTACCTGGATTATAACCGCTTGGCACGCCTACATAACCGCTGTTTCCCGGTCTGATCCCAAATCTATTGATTCCACTAATGCCATATGTAGGCAGAATACGAGGATCACTCCAACTGATCAGATTGTCGATGAAGAATGAACCTATGGCCGGCACATAAAAATCGTTGGCACGTACACTGGCCATAAAAGGAGAGGTATATACCTGGGTACTGATATTTGAACCCGTCCACAACAATTTAGCTGTATGCTGATTGTTTTGCATAATCGGATAATTGCCCGGGTTGGTATCAATCATTTCCTTTATTTTCGCAATAACAGTTGATGACACTTCAGCTTTGCCCGAAACACGAAGCAATAATCTCAAATATAATGAATTGCCCAGGCGGCGCCATTTCGATACATCTCCATTATAGATTGCATCACTTGTGCCTACAATGGCCGTACCTTCTTTAAGTAAATTATTTGCCTGCTCCAGCTTGTCAAACATCCCTAAGTAAATGTCTTTTTGCTTATCAAATACTGGCTGATAATTGCCTTCTCGTCCATCATTAGCTTCTGTATAAGGAACATCCCCATAAGTATCAGTCAGCAACGAATATATCCAGGTTTGAATAATAAGCGATATGCCCTGGTATGACTTGTTTATTTTTTCAGGCTGGCTGGCAATCTTATACATATCCTTGATATTGGTTAAGTTTACATACCAGTTGTTCCAGGTGTTATCAGCTGTGTTACGTCTGATATCATACCTGAAAGTTTTGCCTTCCGCATCGCCAAGATCTACAGTTACCTGCATCAGTTCATTATTGAAGTTACGGTTGCGCAACATATTGGTCGACATCAGGCTTACCATTGTGGGTGCCATCAACTGGTGTGCATTTACTTCACCTTTACCCAGTGGATCTGTATTTACTTCATTAAAGTCTTTTGTACAGGATAAAGCTGACATACCCAATCCTGCTAAAAGTATATATACAATTGTATTTTTATTCTTTTTCATCTCTGTGATAATTAAATGCCCATAACTAAACGTATACCATAAGTTCGGGTAGAAGGCAATTGCCCGGTTTCAAAACCTTGTTGAATATCAGATCCCGCCAAAGTTCCGAACTCTGGGTCGAATGCCGGCCATGGTGACCATATAAACAAATTACGACCGTAAACGCCTAATGTTAGGTTACTAATACCCATGCCTTGTAAAAGTCTTTTACTAAATGCATAAGTAAAGTTGGCTTCTCTGAATTTTAAATAGTCAGTACGGAAAATTCCTCCCTCTGCCTGATTGTAATATAAAGAATTGTAGTAAGCCTCAATATCGGTAGCAATTACGTCATTAGGACGAAACGTGCCATCACCATTATCGATCACTCCATTACCAACTATACCATTATAGCGACCTGGCAGGGTCTTGGTCGATTTACCCATAGAGGCCATTCTGGAAAAAGTGAAGGAATGACCTACTGCACCAAACTGGGCATCAAACAAAGCACTCATGCTGAATTGCTTATAGGTGAAACCTGTGCCAAAGCTAAATCTGTATTTAGGTAAAGTGTTGCCCAGGTACTTGATATTGGCATCAGACTTGGCCAGGCCGGTAGTTGCGTCAAAGATAATTTGTCCGTCAGGAGAACGCAGAAAGCCTGTTCCATACAAATCACCCATACTTCCGCCTACCATGGCTACAATTTGTCCGGAGTTACCAAACCCACCTGTACGCAGTACCACCGCACTATCTGCCAGTTCCTTTATGGTATTCCGGTTGGCGGTAAAAGTACCATTCAACGTCCAGGTAAAACTTTTGGTTTTTACCGGTGTACCGTTCACAGCCAGCTCGACACCTTTATTGTCTACACGGCCCACATTAAAAATACCCACATTGTAACCTGTAGCCCTATCAATAATGCGGCTAAGTATTTGATTTTTTGTGTTACCTGTGTATACGGCCAAATCAAAGTTTAAGCGATTTTTAAACAACTTCACATCTAAGCCCAATTCAATGGTTGTAGTAATCAATGGCTTCAGATTTGGGTTTGGTAAAATAGTAGGATTGGTCATCGCACTATCCGGATATACGCCATTCGCAGCAATCAGATAGTTGTAGGCTGTACGATAAGGCGTAGTACTGCCGCTACCTACCTGTGCGATAGATGCCCTGAGTTTGGCAAAGCTAACCGCTTTCGGCATCTTCCATAAATCGGAAGCCACAAATGCCAGACTAGCCGATGGATAGAAAAAGCCCACATTATCTGTCCTGTCCAATGTAGCCAGCGTACTGTTCCAATCCTGACGAGCAGTTACATCCAAAAACAAATAGTTTTTATATGCCAGGGAACCAATACCATAAAAACTGTTTATCCTGTAACGTGCTGTATCCGGCACGTAAACCAAAGGGTTGATATTATTATCCAACCTATAGGTACCCGGAACTTTAAGACCATCGGCACGTGTTTCTAATCTGCGGTATTCATTACGCATTTGACTACCTCCGGCACTTGCTGTCACATGAAAATCTTTATTGATTTTCTTATCATATTTCAGCATGAAGTCGGCATTAATTTCGTAAGATCTGATATTGGCTACACGGAATGAACCTTGTGCAAACGTTCCTCCCGAAGAAGTATCCCAGGGACGTCTGGTTTCGCGAATATCTTTATTCTGGTCGGCCGAAGCGCGTACCATCAAACTAAATTCCTTTGTAAATTTATAGTTGGCTTGCACATTACCTAACCAGCCGTTACGTCTTTGACCATTCAAATATTGTTCTGATATGGCGTAAGGTCCTTCAGGAAAAGATGTAGTCAGGTTAACGAATTGCTGGTTCACTTTACCAGGAGCCCAATAGTCTCTATACCAATCGGTATTGATATTTGGCTGTGCAAAAATAAACCAATACATCAACGACTGGTTACCATAACCTGTGGCTGGTAAATTATCGCTATGTCTATTGCTGTATTGAGCTTTAAAATTGATACTTAGCTTTTTAGTTAAATTGGTGTTGGCATTCAATGCAACGGTTGTTCTCTCTAACCCCGTATTTGGCACTATCCATTCATTATTTCCATGACTGGCTGACAGACGTAGCGCAACCTTTTTAAAGGTACCATCCAAGCCTACAGAATTAGTTGATTCAAAGCCTGTAATGAAAAAATTATCTACAGGATCTCCGTAACCCACCCAAGGGGTTTTGTTAAGGCTTTTTATCTTAGTAACAGGGTCATATTGATAAAACATGTAATTCTCTGAAAAGGCCGGGCCATAACTGGAACTGGTACTTCCTGTTCCAAACTGATAGGTGGTGGTTCCATCTGTACCCGCTCCGTATTCATTCTGTCTTGCCGGCCCCCGGTTAATATCTTCCCATGCACTGTTAGACGTAAAGGTAATGCCCATCGTCTTTTTATTTTTAGTAGCCGATTTTGTGGTAATGATAATTGCACCATTGGCACCACGCTGTCCATATAAAGCAGATGCCGCAGGGCCTTTAAGCACAGTTACACTCTCAATATCATCAGGATTCAAATCATTTAAACCACTACCAAAATCTACAGGCATGATATCGCCTGAAGTACCATATACACCGCCTCCAGTAGC
The DNA here is from genome assembly GCF_900564155.1 of Pedobacter schmidteae. Lineage (NCBI taxonomy): Bacteria > Pseudomonadati > Bacteroidota > Sphingobacteriia > Sphingobacteriales > Sphingobacteriaceae > Pedobacter > Pedobacter schmidteae. The sequence continues at coordinate 396,015 of NZ_LS999839.1, forward strand.
AGCGGTACGTCTGGAACTACTACTAGCCACCACTCCGTCAATAACAATCAGTGCCTCATTGTCACCTGTAAGGTTATTTTCGCCCCGCAGGATAATTTTATTTGAAGCTGCCGGACCACTGTTCCGTACCAAATTTAAACCAGCAACCTTTCCAGATAACGCATCCGTCCAGTTACTTGAAATGGCATTGGTCAACTGTGTACTGTCTACCGTAGTGGTAGCATAACCCAATGATTTTTGCTCTCTTTTGATACCCAGCGCGGTAACCACAACCTCGTTCAGGTTGGCACTTGAACTGGTCATGTTGATCACCATCGCATTTGTTGCAGCATTAACGGCACGTTTAGCAACGCTATACCCCAACATATTGAAAGAGATTTCCGTTCCTTTTACTGCTTTAACCGTAAAATTTCCATTTCCGTCTGTTACACCCAGAACTTTTCTTTGGTTATCAGAAATGGTTACACCAGGCAATGGCTGTCCATCTCCCGAATCTTTAACCGTTCCTTTTACTGTAACTGTTTCCTGCAGAAACAAATGACCGGCAACGCCCCCGGTGCCCGCCATTAACATTTGCGGCAGTTGCATAAAAACCAATATCAAAGCATACGCCAGATATTTAAACGGTTTTTTGAACTGCCCTTTGTGAGTAGAGTTTTTGTTCATAATAATTAATTTGAGTCCCCCGTGTTATTTATAATGTTTAATACCAAGTATTTGCTATTTACAGACTGACCGCAGTCTGGATTTTCGCAAAACAAAACAAAATAATCCAAATAGAAATCTGAAGCGTAAGCGCTATTAGCCAGAAATGGCCCATCGGACGAGATATTAGCAGATTTCTTCATTCAATTTCAATATTTGGTTAGTTCTTTTTGTTTTGCAGCATTTCGTTTCATTTCGATTCCTTGATTTGCTGCAAATATCAAGGTTGCAATCTTAAATTAATGTTAAGTCTTTATTAAGTTAGGCCGTCGCCTTAATCTCCATCATCCCCGAGCCTCCTTTCATCGCCGGGTATAGTAAGTACTGTTTTACAAGCTCAGCAAAGGCTGCCACCTGTGCATTTACCCACTCCTCATTTTTACCCAGCTCCACTGCCATTACCTTCGCCACAGCAGGAGCTAAAACCAACGCCACCTTTGCATCCAGAAACAACAAACGCATACGACGCGAAAGCACATCTTCTATCGTACGAGACATTTCATTTCGAACCATCCACACCACCTCGGCCTTTACATATTTATAACCAACATGTAACACCTCACCCAATTCCGGCTGCGCTTTCACCAAAGCTAAAATCCCTTCGGCATCAGCCCCATATAAGCCCAGATCTCCCGTTTGCATTTCGGCAGTATACCCGTGTATTTTAACATCTTGAGTTACACATTTTTTTGCAGCCAGCTTACCCAGCTCAATAGCCTTATCTACCACATCCATAGCCATACGGCGGTAGGTAGTCCACTTGCCACCGGTGATGGTAATCAATCCTGATTTACTGATGATCAGCTTATGGCTTCTGGAAATCTCCTTGGTACTATCGGTATCCTTACCTGGCGCTGCCAAAGGTCTCAATCCTGCAAATGCAGCCAATACATCTTTCCGCGAAGGCTCCCTGGTCAGGTACTTTCCTGCCGTAGTTAATATAAATTCAATCTCCTCATCCAAAGGTCGCGGCTCCAAACTATGCTCATTTAATGGCGTATCTGTTGTACCCACCAACACCTTCCCATGCCATGGCACAGCAAACAGCACCCTTCCATCTGGTGTTTTTGGAATCATCAGCGCACTATCGCCTTGTAAAAAAGAAGCATCCAACACCACATGCGCACCCTGACTCGGACGCACAATTGCTCTTCCCGAAGGCACATCCATTTTCAGAATTTCATCCACAAAAACTCCGGTAGCATTAATCACTACTTTCGCCTTCAGGGTATAACTTTTATTCGCTTCTGTATCCACAAAGCTAAGCCCGCTCACATTACCATTTTCTTTTGTAAGTCCTGTAACCTTCGCATAATTAAGCAGCACTCCACCATACTCAGCTGCAGTCTGGGCCAGATTCAACGCCAATCGGGCATCATCAAACTGACCATCGCTATAACTTACCCCACCCATTAATCCCTCAGGCTTCAACCCAGGGATTGCTTCCAATACTTTTTTAGCAGATAAAAATGTCGATTTCTTAAACCCACTTTTTCCGGCCAGTAAATCATATAGTGTTAAACCGATCAGGTATTTATATTTAGAAAACCACGAGTAAACAGGAATAATGAATTCCTGATCTTTAACCAGATGAGGGGCATTTTTCAACAATAAACCGCGTTCATGCAAGGCTTCATACACCAAAGCAATATCACCTTGTGCCAAATATCGCACCCCGCCGTGCACCAACTTGGTACTGCGACTAGAGGTCCCCTTTGCAAAGTCAGATTGCTCCAGCAACAACGTACGGTATCCTCTACTGGCTGCATCTACTGCAGTTCCTAAACCAGTAGCCCCACCACCTATGATAATAACATCCCAATTGTTCTGCTCTTCTATCTGCTCTATAAAGGATTCACGACTAAAAACCATTTCGTTTGTTTTCAATTTTAAATATTAACATTTCATAAACTTTCGTTTACACAATCAAATATAATAAAACGAAACAAAAAAAAGATATTTATTGTAAAAAACAAATTGACAATTTTATTTATTAGGCTTAAGTTTGTTCAGGAGCTAACATTGCAATTAAAAATAATGTTTATATTACTTCTGCCATATATATAGATAAATGATCAACATAGCTGAAAGACATCAATATATTTTAAATAAAATTCAGACTGAGGGCTCTATAGATGTACAGTCACTGTGCAAAACACTGGATGTTTCATCTGTAACCATACGCAAGGACCTGAAACTTTTAGAGGATAAAAACTTACTCTACAGAACGCACGGAGGGGCTACATTAAACAACCCTTACACAGTAGATAAACCGGTAAATGAAAAGGAGCTTTTACAATCGGCAGAAAAAATGAAGATCGGCGCTTTGGCTGCCGCGCTGATTGAAGACAATGACTCTATCATTATTGCATCCGGAACAACAGTGCTGGCAATGGCACGCTGCATTAAACCCAAAGGCAGTTTAACCGTAATCACTTCTGCATTGAATGTAGCATTGGAACTGTTGGATCATAGCGATGTAGAAATTATTCAGCTTGGCGGCCTGGTAAGAAAGAGTTCGGCTTCGGTTGCTGGTCCTTATTCCGACAATGTGCTGGGCAATGTTTTCTGCAGCAAGCTGTATCTTGGCGTGGATGGTATTGATCTTGACTTTGGCCTAACCACTACCAATGCCTCTGAAGCCCAACTTAACCGACAGATGATCGAATCTTCACAAAAAATTATTGTATTAGCCGATTCAACCAAATTTGGCAAACGGGGCTTTGGAAGAATATGCGGCATCGAAGAAGTAGACCACATCATTACTGACGATGGAATATCAGATCAGATAAAAAAGGGGTTGGAAAGCCACGGTATTAAGGTTTCCATCATTTAATTTAACAGGCTACAAATCTTTTACTTTCTACGTTCAGTGGTATAACGCACCAATTGCTCCAGCCCGGTTCTGGCGTCGCCGGGCTCAAAACTATGTAAGATATCAAAAGCTTCCTGCTGATAGTGCATCATTTTATCGTTGGCGTAACGGACGCCCTCTTTTGCATTCACAAAATCGATAATCTCCTGTATCTTGGCAGGTTCTTCCTGATGGTTTTTCACCAGATTGATGATCCTTTTCTTTTCTGTTTTTTCGGCCCTGTTCAAAGCGTAAATCAAGGGCAAGGTTACTTTCTTCTCCTTAATATCGATGCCCAGTGGCTTGCCAACATCATCGGTTCCAAAATCAAACGTATCATCTTTGATTTGAAAAGCTATCCCTACCTTTTCGCCAAACAAGCGCATCTTTTCAATGGTTTCCTCATCAGCTCCCGCCGATGCTGCACCACAGGCACAGCAGGAAGCTATTAATGAAGCTGTTTTTTGCCTGATCACGTCAAAATAAAGTTCCTCGCTGATATCCATCCTTCTCACTTTTTCAATCTGCAGCAACTCACCCTCGCTCATTTGTTTTACAGCTTCTGAGACAATTTGCAGCAAGCGGAATTCGGAATTGTTTACCGACAACAGCAAGCCTTTGGCCAGCAGGTAATCGCCAACCAAGACAGCAATCTTATTTTTCCATAATGCATTGATGGAAAAAAAGCCTCTACGCTCGTAAGCATTATCCACCACATCATCGTGCACCAGGGTAGCAGTATGCAACAACTCTACCAGTGCAGCCCCTCTATGGGTCGATTCTATGATACCTCCACAAAGCTTCGCCGCAAAAAAAACAAACATAGGTCTGATTTGCTTTCCTTTACGTTTTACAATGTAATGTGTAATTCTGTCCAGCAAGGGTGCATCGCTATGCATGGAAGCTTTAAATTTCTCTTCAAAAGCAGCAATATCAGCTGCGATTGGCAATTTTATCTGATTGATTCCCGGCATTTTAGACTTTCATTGCTTTAGAAGGGCAGGCAAAATCAGTCCGCGTCAACCCGGTACTTTTCAAAGCGCCGTAACCACCTGCAACATCTACCACATGCTCCAATCCGCGGGCTTTTAAAATCGAGGCCGCAATCATAGAGCGGTAACCGCCAGCACAATGTATATAATAAGTATCTTTCAAATCTATCTCAGCTGTCCAGTCGTTGATATAATCCAGCGGCCGGGTCATGGTCATTTCCAGATGTTCAGCCTCGTATTCCCCAGGCTTTCTCACATCCAATACTTTAATTGCTGCATCTTTCTGAACAACCGCCTCAAACTCTGCTGCGCTTATAGATTTGATGCTGTCCACTTCCTTCCCTGCAGCCTGCCAGGCTTCTATACCACCTGTCAGATAGCCAATGGTATTGTCATAACCTACCCTGGCCAAACGCGTAATGGCTTCTTCTTCTTTACCTTCCTCAACCAACAGTAATAAAGGCTGCTTTAAATCAGTTATCAAAGCACCCACCCAAGGGGCAAATTGGCCATTCAGGCCAATATTTACCGAAGATGGTATAAACCCTTTTGCAAACACCTGAGGGTCTCTGGTATCCAGCACCAAAGCTCCGGTCAAATTTGCCTGTTCTTCAAATGCTTCCGGAGATAGCGGCTTTAAACCTTTTTCGTAAACATCGTCTACCCGTTCGTAGCCCTGCTTGTTCATAGCTGCATTTTTGGCAAAATATTGTGGTGGAGGTAAAATACCATCCGTAACCTCTTTGATAAACTGCGCTTTAGACGAAGCCTTAAGGGCATAATTCGATTTCTTTTGATTGCCAAGTGTATCGAAAGTCTCCTTACTCATGTTTTTGCCACAAGCCGATCCTGCACCATGCGCCGGGTATACCAACACGTCATCAGGCAGGGTCAATATTTTGTTTTGCAACGAATCATATAAAGTTCCCGCCATATCCTCCATGGTCAAGTCACCCTGCTGGGCCAGATCCGGTCGGCCTACATCACCAATAAATAAGGTATCACCAGTAAAAATACTATAAGGTTTTCCGTCTTTATCTGTCAGCAAATAAGTGGTCGACTCAGGTGTATGTCCCGGGGTATGCAACACTGTAATCGTCAGCTCCCCAATTTTAAACTGCTCGCCATCGGCTGCTATGTGCGACTTAAAAACAGTTTTGGCCGTTGGACCATACACAATCTCCGCCCCCGATTTTTCGGCCAGGTCAACATGCCCCGAAACGAAATCGGCATGAAAATGGGTTTCAAAAATATATTTAATGCTGGCCTGGTCTTTCTGCGCCTTTTTAAGATAAGGCTCCACCTCTCTTAAAGGATCAATAATAGCCGCCTCTCCATTACTTTCTATATAATAGGCAGCTTCTGCCAAACATCCTGTATAAATTTGCTCTACTTTCATTATTCTTTTATTGATCCCCAAATTTAAAACTATTAATCCTGCACAAAAAAACAAAGGCAGAATTTTACTTTACGACGCAGTTAACTCTCCGCGAAGTGAGCGCTCCATCAATTTAACCACTTCAACATTACTATGTCCCTGGGCCATCAGATACATCAGCTTGGTAATTGTAGCTTCAAAAGTCATATCGTAGCCGCTTACTACTCCCATTTGCTGTAGCTGCTTACTGGTCTCATATTTACCCAATTCAACCGAACCACGCTGGCATTGCGAAATATCGACAATAATTTTACCACTATTAATGGCCTCCTGCAAACAATTGATAAACCAGGCTGCCGTAGTGGTATTGCCAGATCCGAAAGTTTCTAAAACGATAGCGTCTACCGAAGAATGCGTAATGGCCATTACCGCCTGCTGCGAAATGCCCGGATACATTTTTAACACCCCAATATTGGAATTAAAATCAAGCAACACCTGCAGTTCCTGATCGGGTTGCGGCAAAATATAATTGTTGAAAAAAGTCAAATGCACACCAGCTTCGGCCAATATAGGATAGTTGGGAGAACGAAATGCCTCAAACTTTTCGGAATTGTATTTAATAGAACGGTTGCCCCTAAACAATTGCGAATCGAAGTAAATACAAACCTCCGGAATCTTGGCTTTTCCTTTCTCCTTCATTGCAGCAATTTCCAGTGCCGTAATCAGGTTCTCTTTTGCATCGGTCCTGATCTCTCCTATCGGCAGCTGCGAACCGGTAAGGATAACCGGCTTACTTAGGTTTTGCAGCATAAAGCTTAGCGCCGATGCGGTAAACGCCATAGTATCCGAACCGTGCAAAATCACAAAGCCATCAAACTCATCATACCGCGTAAAGATCAGACTAGCCAACTTTGCCCAGATATCAGGATGCATATTTGACGAATCCATAATCGGATCAAAAGAATGGATCTCCAATTCATAGTCCAGTCTGGCCAGTTCAGGTACATTTTGCTGTATCTGTTTAAAATTAAAAGGGACAAGGGTTCCGGTATTGGAATCATTTACCATACCTATAGTTCCGCCCGTGTATATGATGAGTATTTTGGTCATTGTTAAATTTTAAAAACGCTGATAGAATTTGCAGTAGTTACCGCAGCTATTTCCTCTACGCTGGTTTCATACACCTCGGCCAGCTTCTGTGCAATATGTATCAGGTAACTACTTTCGTTTGGTTTACCCCGGTAAGGTACAGGCGCCAGATAAGGCGAGTCTGTTTCAAGCACCAGATTGGCCAAAGGAACATGCTTTAAAACCTCGTCCAGCCCTGCTTTTTTATAGGTAACCACACCGCCAATTCCCAGATAGAAACCCAGGGCAATTGCCCTGTTGGCCTGTTCAAGATTCCCGGTAAAACAATGCAAAATACCTCTTAGCTGTTCATCCTTTTCTTCCTCCAGAATCTCAAAGATTTCATCAAAAGCTTCCCGGCAATGGATTACAATGGGCAGATCAAGATCTTTTGCCCATTTAATCTGCTCGCGGAATGCAGCCTGTTGAAACGCCAATGTACTTTTATCCCAATAAAGATCTATCCCAATCTCTCCAATAGCATAAATCTCTCTATCGGCGATACTCTGACAAATTTCATCCAAAACCTCCTCATAATTTTCCTTTACATCACAAGGATGCAAACCCGCCATTGCAAAGCAATTGTTAGGGTATTTTTTTACCAAGCCATCAATTTTTGCGATGGATGCGACATCCACATTGGGCAAAAACAAACGCTCGATTTGATGATCAAAACAGCGCTGCATCAGCTGGTCTAGTTTTTCCTCGTCGGTTTCGTAATACAGATGAGTATGGGTATCGGTTAAAAGCATTGGCGAAGTTAATAAAAACCATTGGAGCTTAACAAATAAAAAAACCCGGTCTGCCAATGCAAACCGGGTTTCAATTTTATCATTACCCCAAAAAAGGGAGATTATTTATTTAACTTTTGCTGTAGGAGCAACTGGAGGCGCAGTTACCGGAGCGGTTACAGGTGCAGCAACTGGTTTTTTGATGTCTGTTAACTCTACTTCAAATACAAGTGGAGAGAAAGGACTGATACCACCCTGAGGCATACCACCTTCGCCATAAGCCAGATTTGAAGGAATAATCAAAGTGATTTTTCCACCTTTTCCGATCAATTGTAAACCTTCATCAAATCCAGGGATTGCTCTTCCTAAAGTGATAGGACGCGCGCCATATTGCGCCATTGGATTGTGTTTACCTGCTTCTTTAGCAATTTTTTCATCACTGGTATCGAAAATATTGTCTTTACCATCTGATTTTTTAGTAGTTAATTTACCAGTATAGTTTACCATCATGGTATCACCTAAAGCAGGCTTTACTGCATCACCCGGTTTGCTGATTACATATTGTAAGCCAGAAGCCGTTGTAGTGGTTTTCAGGTTATTGTCAGCAATGTATTTTTTGATTTTACCAGCTTCAGCACCTTTTTTCTTATCGATACTTGCTTTGTAATCTTTTTCAAAAAAGTCTCTTGCTTTTTTCTGGAAAGTTGAATCTGCTTCACCAGCAGCTTTAGCCAATACTTTTTCTACTTTAATGGTAAATACAATGTATTTGTCTTTTGTGCCCGGAGGTTTCGGCTGACCAGAACGCGCAGCCATGGTATCCAGATCCAATTTAAATGTAGCACTGTCGCCCTCTCCAAACAAAGTAAGCACATCGTTCATGTCACCGGCGTAAACTTTTTTAGCAACCGGAAATACCTGAGGCTGTTCCATATCCCATGTATTAAACATCACAGAATCTTTCTCGCTTTTTTGTATAAAGTTCAATTTAACAATATCACCTTCTTTAATTTTTGCATTTCCGCCATCTTTATGGATGATGTACGACAGGCCTCCCGGGCCTTTTTTGTAGTTGTTACAAGCAGCTAATCCAAGTGCAGCTGCGAAAAGAATTACTATACCTTTCTTCATGTGGTTGTTTAAATTATATTTTTTATATGTTTATTTTCAATGTTTACATGCCACATACTTACTGCAGCAATTGGTTTTTATATTCTACTAAAAGTGCTTTAAAATCAAGCACGGTATCTTCTAAATTTTTATCTGAATACCCTCCGGCAGCATTTCGGTGCCCTCCTCCGTTAAAGTATCGTTTACAAATCTCATTTGCAGGAAAATCTCCTGTGGAGCGCAAAGATAATTTAACTTTATCAGTTCTTTCAATAATAAATGCGGCCAATTTAATACCATTTACTGACAAAGCATAATTCACAATACCCTCTGTATCGCCTGTTACAATTTGATAGGCTTTCAGTTCTTCTTTACTAACCTTAATAATAGCTGTATTAAATTCCCTCAATATTTCCAGCTTTTCACTTAAACAGTGCCCTAAAAAGCGTAAACGGTTTTCTGTGGCATTATCGTATATCAGCTGATGAATTCTCCAATGCTCGGCCCCCAAATCAATTAAATCTGCCGCAATGCGGTAAACCGCAGCATTTGCCGACTCAAAACGGAAAGAGCCTGAATCGGTCATGATACCGGTATATAAACAAGTTGCAATATCCTTGTTCATCATGTCTCCATCCTGCAATTCATTTACAATAAAATCATACACCAGCTGGGCTGCAGCACAAGCGCTAATACTCCAGTGACGATAATCGTCAAAATCTTCAGGATCGAGGTGATGATCAATCATGACTTTATAAGCTTTAGATGCCCTCACCAATTCGCCCAGTTCGTTGATTCTACTTAGGGTATTAAAATCCAGACAAAAAATCAGCGAAGCCTCTTCCACCAACTTTGCCGAACGTTCCAGCTCATCGGTATAAATGATCACATCTGCATTATTAGGCAGCCAATGTAAAAAATAAGGATAATCGCTTGGCGTAATCACTTTAACATGATGCCCTTGCTGAATCAGATAAGCATACAAACCCAAAGATGACCCCATCGCGTCGCCATCGGGCTTGTGATGCGTGGTAATTACAATTTTCTGCGGCGTTGCCAGCAATGATTTTATTTCTGAAATAGATAGCATAAGTTTCGCTGCAAATCTAGCAATTTAATGATAATTGAAGCCTATATTATTTTGCCCCTCAATTCTATATTTTTAAAGCTAAGGAATATAGCAGATCCAGAAGCCCCGGCATGCCCACCGGTATAAAAAACAAACAGATGAAACAGGCCTTTAATATTACCAGTATAAAACGTAATTTTGCAAAAAATTATATCATAAAAATGAGTACAAACAGAACTTTTACCATGATCAAGCCTGATGCGGTTGCAAACGGCCATATTGGTGCTATCATTAACGACATCACTGCTGCAGGTTTTAAAATCATTGCATTAAAGTATACTAAACTAACTGCTGAAACTGCAGGTAAGTTTTACGAAGTACACGCGGCTCGTCCTTTTTACAAAGATTTAGTTGACTTTATGTCATCAGGTCCTATTGTTGCCGCTATTTTAGAAAAAGACAATGCTATTGAAGATTTCAGAAAATTAATCGGCGCTACCAACCCTGCAGAAGCAGCTGAAGGTACTATCCGTCAGAAATATGCGAAATCAATTGACGCCAATGCAGTTCACGGTTCTGATTCTGACGAAAACGCACAAATTGAAGGCGATTTCTTCTTTACTGCTGCTGAGCGTTTCTAAGCATTCTAAAAACGCTACAATTACCATCACGTCCAGGTTGAATCACTAATACGGTCGTCATCCTGAAATAAATTCAGGATAACGATACGCATAACAAATAGCAGAATTCCAATTAATGGACAACCTGTTCGAAAAGCGAATAAGCGTTAAAATAAGCACCTCAAAAAAAGGTGCTTATTTTTTTATAAAGTTTGTACCTTTCAACCACAACAAATAAAACTAATGAAGAAAACTATTATTACCCTTATGCTTCCTTTTTGCGCCCTTGCGCTAAACGCTCAAACCAAGGCAAAACCCGGTACGGCAAAAAAAACTACATCTCCGGCCAAAAAAACGGCTACCGGAATGGTGTTTAAATCAACTTTAGATTCGGCCAGCTATGCTTTTGGCAATACTATGGCCACCAGTATGAAAAACGACGGATTAAACAGCTTGAATTATGACATGCTGGTTAGAGGCTTAAAAGACGCCTTTGGAAATGCAACACCACTGATTCCCAAAGAAAAATCACAAGCAGCTATCAATAATCTGTTTGTAACCGTAAGCAAACAAAAACATGCCCCTACTATTGCAGAAGGAAAATCCTTTTTAGAAAAAAATAAAATGCAGTCGGGTGTGCAGACCACTCCAAGTGGATTGCAATATCAGGTTATCAACAGAGGAACAGGCATCAGGCCAAAGGCTACCGACACCGTATTGGTTAATTACCGCGGGACATTGTTGAACGGCAAACAGTTCGACAGCTCTTACGACAGAAATGAGCCACTTTCATTACCGCTAAATGGGGTTATTGCAGGCTGGACAGAAGGTGTGCAATTGATGCAAACAGGTTCAAAATATAAATTCTTTATTCCATATAACCTTGCTTATGGCGAACGTGGTGCAGGACAAGACATCCCGCCTTACAGCACGCTGATATTTGAAATTGAACTGCTAAAAGTAAACGGCAAATAGCTTGTTTAAAACCATTGTCGGGGTTTGTTGTTAATTAATAACATCAAAGCAATAAATCCTATGACAACGAAAAGATATATTCCGGTAGCAATTATAGTCATTCTATGCACTACGCTGACGAGCTGCGAACTGGTTCAAGGCATTTTTAAAGCAGGAGTTTGGACAGGTGTAATTGTAGTAGTGCTGGTACTGGCACTCATCATCTGGTTAATCAGTAAACTCTTCGGCGGATAACGCCAGCTTTAAAGAAATATAATATCTACAATCACTTCAGATCCGGCTCGTTCATTTATTTTTTGAATGATGCCGGTTCTTACCATCAGCATCTCATTTTTGATCACAGATGATTCGATCCTCACGAATAGCTTCTTTTGTGAAACGTAGATTTGTGTTGTCCGGTTGGCAATTGCATTTCCCATCAACTCGGGCCACAAAGCTACAACCGAGGTTTCATCGAATTTGCCTTTCAATTTGTACACATTCAGCAATTTGCCTATGCCTTCTTTTAAAGTGATGTCATTGGGTTTACGCATGATTCACAGCTCCGTTAGTGACCTCAAATAAAGTGATTGGCACCTTAATGTTATTAAACACGGTCTCCACACGCTCTTTTCCGGTATCGGTGATAAATATTTGTCCAAAATCATGATGAGATACCATTTCCATCAGTTTATGCATTCTGTTGTCGTCCAATTTATCAAAAATATCATCCAGCAACAGCAAAGGCTTAAAACCTTTATACTTCTGAAGATAAGCATATTGCGCCAATTTTAATGCAATTAAAAAAGATTTTTGCTGCCCTTGTGAACCAAACTTTTTCAAAGGCATATCTGATAGGGTAAAGATCAGTTCATCTTTATGCACTCCTGTAGTAGTTCTTTCCAGTATTTTATCCTTTTCTATGGTTTGCTGCAACAATTGCTCAAAAGGGGTGTCATTTAACTGACTTTGATACTGCAGACTTACCGTTTCTTTGTCATCGGTCAAAAACTGGTAATACCGATCAAACAAAGGAATAAACTCGGCCATAAACTGTTGCCGCTTGGCATAAATCCTGATCCCTGAAGCCACCAACTGTTCATTATAAATTTCCAGTAATGTAGGATCATAACTGCGGGTGATGGCTATTTGTTTCAACAATGCATTGCGGTTCAACAGGTGGCGATTATACATAATCAGCTCGTCCAGGTAATTTGTATCCGTTTGCGAGATCACATTGTCCATAAACCGCCTGCGCTCTTCACTTCCCTCCATAATAATATTGGTATCATAAGGAGAAATCATCACCAGTGGAAACAAGCCAATATGATTGGCCAGCTTATCGTATTCTTTCTTGTTCCGCTTAAATTGTTTTTTCTGGTTGCGCTTTACCCCACAGGTAATTTTCTCACTTTTGTCCTGACGGTCAAAATCTCCCTGAATTAAAAAAAGATCATGACCAGATTTTATCTGCTGGGTATCAATAGGATTAAAATATCCCTTACACAAACACAGGTAATGAATGGCATCCAGTAAATTCGTTTTACCTGCTCCATTATCTCCTACAAATGCATTTACGGTTTTCGAAAAACTCACATTTGCATCTGTATAGTTCTTAAAATTCAGAAGGGTAATATTTTTTAACCACATAGTATCAATAGCCAAAGTTACCGTTTATTCGTACTCAGTTCATTAATTTTATTTAAATACTTGTAAAAGTGGTTGATACTTTGATGTAAAAATGTATTTTTGCAATCCTTAATTTTTTTAAATAAAATGACTACAACAGAAAAAGAAATAAATCAGCCAGTAAGAAAGGGCTCTTTTTTAGAAGAAAACTCAAAAAGCCTTTTATTTATTGCAGGTGCAATTGTAGTATTAATAGGTATTTACTTCTGGTATCAGAACGTTTATCTTAAAAACAGGGCCGAAGAGGCATCTGCAAAAATGTACAAAGCTGAGCAATACATTGGTGGTCCGGATTCTTTAGCCAACAAAGCGATCAATGGCGAAGGTGGTTACCCTGGTCTTGAAAAAATTGCAGAGGAGTATGACAATACCAAATCGGCAAACCTTGCCAACCTATATCTTGGCGGCATTTATCTGCGCAAAGGTGAATATAAAAAAGCTACTGAGGTTTTAGGCAAATATGCTGAGACAGGAAGTGCAGTTGCAGATCCATTGGCGCTAGGCCTTTTAGGTGATGCTTATAGCGAGCTGAAAGATTTTAAACAAGCAGCTACTTATTATAAAAAAGCAGCCGACAAATTGAGCAACAAGTTTACTTCACCAATGTTCCTTAAAAAACTTGGTCTGGTATACGAGAATCTTAAAGACTTTAAAAATGCCGAGGAAGCATACACTAAAATAAAAACTCAGTATCCTGAGAGCCAGGAAGCTGCAATGATTGACGAATATATTGCACGTGCCTCTGCACAGGCAAAATAGAGCGGTCCTTTCAAACCTTTTTAAAACGGCATACCATACAGTATGCCGTTTTTTTATGTTTGGCTTTTCAAAATCTTCCTGATCATAGCAGTTTAAATGATTTTTAACTAAGTTTGCAGCATGGCAACACAATTAAAAAACCTCTCCGATTTTTCGCATACTACCGTACCTGATGGCAGTGCTTTTAAATTTGCTATTGCAGTAGCTGAATGGAATGCAGAAATTACCGGCAGTTTGTACAACGGCGCTTTGCAAACTTTGCTTAAACATGGTGTAGCAGCCGAAAATATCATTTCTGTACCCGTGCCCGGAAGTTTTGAACTGACTGGCGCTGCCGAAATATTGTTGCAAAAACATAAAGACCTGGATGGTGTAATTTGTTTGGGCTGTGTAATTCAAGGCGAAACCAGGCATTTTGATTTTATATGTGATGCAGTAGCCAATGGTGTTACCAATGTAAGCATTAAACATAGCAAACCGGTTATATTTGGCGTACTGACTACCGATAACCAGCAACAAGCTATTGACAGAGCTGGTGGCAAGCATGGCAATAAAGGAGACGAGGCCGCCATCACAGCATTAAAAATGGCTGATCTTGCAGCTACAGTTTAACAAACTTTGATTCTTTTGTTAAAAACTGTAGATTAGTACTTATATTTCATTAAAGAAAAACCCATAAAATGAAGAAGATTGCAATACTATTGCTTGGTGTGTTTTTTGCAATAACTGTTTTAGAGGCTTGCTCTAACAAAATTTGTCCGGCCTATAGTTCGTACCCGGAAGGCAAACGCAGAAGAGGTTAAATCCTTTATTTACAAAAAACGATGGAGATGCAGTGGACAAACATTACCAACCTTTCGCAGGTAAATGACATACAGGAACAAGAGGGATATAGCCTTATTTTTAAGCACAGCACCCGTTGTTCGGTTAGTTTGATGGCTAAAAGACGTTTTGAAAAAGATTGGGCTGCAATACCTGCAAATACCTCATTGTATTTTTTAGACCTGATCAGCTACCGGGATATTTCGGCCCACATAGCCGATACTTTCCAGGTTCATCACGAATCGCCACAAATTTTACTCATTAAAAATGGCGATTGCGTACTGGATGCTTCACACAGCGATATCTCAGCTGAAGAAGTAGCTGAGGTTATCGCAGGTTAAGTTATTTCTAATAATTAAAAGATACCGTTTTCTTAATATCTGGATGTAAACTGTACATCACCGGGCAGGTATTGGCCGAACGCTCGATGATCGTTTTATCTTTATCAGTATAATTATTTGCCGGGAACTGGAAATTAACCACAATTTCGGCTACTCTCCTTGGGCCCTCTGCCATAATTTTTGTGATCTCACATGTTGTGCCGTCGATATTAAAACCGTGCTCATTTGCTGCAATCCCCACTATGGTAAGCATACAATTTCCCAATGAAGTAGCCAGTAAATCTGTAGGCGAAAACGCTTCGCCCTTTCCTTTGTTGTCAACAGGTGCATCCGTAATGATTTCATTTCCGGAACGCAAGTGCACCGATGTAGTCCTTAAACCACCGTTATATGTTATTTTTGAAGTACTCATGACGTAAAATTAAACAATACTCTTTGAACAAGGATATAATTTTTCCGCATAAATTCTCTAACGATTTCATTATCTTTAATTACACTAAAAAACAAATCCCATGAAAAAAATTATCCTTCTTATGCTCATCACAATTAGCAGTTTAACCGCTTGTAAAATGAGGAAACAAAATCAATCTGCACAAAAATTAACCGGCCAATGGGAGTTAACTTACATTACCGGGCCAAGAATTGCTTTTAATGGTCTATACCCTAATGCTAAGCCAACGATCAATTTTAAAGAGAACCCCGAAGAAATATCAGGCAATACCAGCTGCAATGGCTTCAGTTGCAAACTAACTATTAATGGCAATAAAATGAGTATAGCTGAACCTGGCCCGATGACCATGAGGTATTGTGAAGGTGGAGGGGAAAGAACCTTTTTAGATATGTTGAAAAAAGTAACAGGTTATGATGTACAAGACAACAAGCTTGTGATGTTACAGGGCGACATCGTGATCATGAATTTCGTCAGAAAGTAATCCTTTATGATTTTATTATGATGGTAAAGCGCTGATGGTTTTACAACTATTCAAACCTATTGCTTAACTTTGCATCATGATCGCACTTCCGGTTGTTTCAGAAAACCCAGTACAACGTAAACCAGATTGGCTTAGAGTAAAGCTACCTGTTGGTAAAGAATATGCACAAGTGCGCAGTCTTGTGGACACCCACAAGCTGCACACCATTTGCGAGAGTGGCAATTGCCCCAATATGGGCGAATGCTGGGGCGCAGGCACGGCAACCTTTATGATTCTTGGCAACATCTGTACACGCTCCTGCTCTTTTTGCGCAGTAGCCACAGGCCGCCCGCTGGCGGTAGATACAGATGAGCCTAACCGTGTAGCCAACTCTGTTAAATTAATGCAGGTAAAACACTGTGTAATTACTTCTGTTGATAGGGATGACCTGAAAGACGGAGGTTCAATTATATGGGCGCAAACCTTACAGGCCATCAGAAGGGAAAGTCCGCAAACTACTCTGGAGACCCTGATTCCTGATTTTAAAGGCCAGTGGGATAACCTATACCGTGTACTGGAAGAACGTCCTGAAGTGGTGTCGCACAATGTAGAAACGGTAAAACGTTTGACCAAACAGGTACGGATTCAAGCCAAATACGACCGTAGTTTGGAAGCCTTAAAACGCATCTCTGAATTCGGATTGAGAACCAAAACAGGTATTATGCTTGGTTTGGGCGAAACTGAAGATGATGTATTAGAGGCTATGGACGACCTGGTTGCCAATGGCGTACATATTTTAACCCTTGGACAATACCTGCAACCTACCCGTAACCACCATCCCGTGGTAGACTGGATCCATCCTGATCAGTTTACTAAATACAAAGAAATCGGACTGGCTAAAGGATTAAGGTATGTAGAAAGCGGCCCGCTGGTACGTTCATCTTATCATGCTGAAAAGCACTTATTTGATTTTTAACCAGGAGATTCCCGCCAGGTCCGAAATAACGAAGTCTACAATCCAGGCATAGGGATTAAAAAACAAATACTTCTTTGTTCTTCTTGTTGTTGTTTCGCTATATTCGTAAACAATTGGCACCAACAAGCAAAATATCTCTCCCTGAACCTGAATTGGTTAGCGCATTAAAAAATCGCGACACCTTTGCTATACATGCCTTATATGATATGTATTCAGGCGCTTTAATGGGTGTCATTTCACGGATCATTCCGCAAACAGAAGTAGCCGAAGATCTGCTGCAGGAAACTTTCATAAAAATATGGAATTCAGGAGATGGCTATGACCCGGAAAAAGGCCGCTTGTTTACCTGGATGATGAATATTGCCCGCAACCAGGCCATCGATAAAGTGCGTTCCAAAGATTTTAGAAACACGGGTAAAAACCAGGATATAGAAAATAACGTAGATTTCATAGATGCACAAAATGAAGTGAGTTTTAATGCAGATACATTCGGGATAAAAGATATGGTCAGCGGATTAAAACCTGAATTTAATACTGTACTGGATATGGTTTATTTTAAGGGATATACACATGCAGAGGCAGCTGAAGAATTGGGTTTACCATTGGGAACTATAAAAACAAGGATCCGGATGGCGATTATGGAACTAAGAAGGAAGTTTAATTAAGGTGGAAGAAGGAAAAACATATATCGAAACAGGCATTCTTGAAGAATATGTCGCCGGACAGCTAACAACTAAACAGCAGCGTGAAGTTGAGGTAATGGCCGCCAGATATCCTGAAGTAAAACGGGAAATTAAGGCTATTGAAATGGTCCTGGAGCAATATGCTATGACACATGCGATACAACCATCAGAAGAACTGAAAGACATAATTCTTGCTCAGCTCTTGTCGGCCAGCCTATGAGGAACGGTAATCCCGGATTTTTCAGCTGAAAGTCACTGTCTCAAAAAATTTTTAACAGTTATCGGCACCTGCATGGCCAGCTGCATAGCGGTGATATTATGACGTGTTGTAGCCAGCTCATCGCCGGCTTTACCATGAAGATAACAACCCAAAATTGCTGCAGCCTTGGCACTGTAACCCTGGGCTATATAGGCAGCTATCATCCCGGTCAGCACATCTCCCATTCCACCCTGTGACATCGCGGGATTACCCGTTGGATTAATCAGAACGTCTCCCTGCTGATCGATGATAAAGGTATACTGATTTTTAAGTACAATTACCGACCCCAGTTTTTTAGCCATCGTCCTTCCGGTTTGCAAACGATCCCACCAATTTTTGTGTTTACCAAACAGGGCATCAAACTCCTTCAAATGAGGAGTAAATATAGAATTTCTGGCCAGGTGATGCAGCAGATCATCTCTTTTAGAAAGGATATTTAAAGCATCAGCATCTGCAATAACCGGGATTTTTAGGACCACCAGTTCTTCAACAATACAAACCGCTTCCAGCAGTTTGCCCAGTCCCGGGCCAATAGCAATGGCATTGTATTTTTTTAAGGATTTAATTTTAATCAGATGCCCGCGGTCCAGGTACATGGCTTCCGGCAGTAGTGTATTTAAGGCTATTAGTCCACTTTCGGGGACAGACACTGTAGTCAAACCCGCCCCCCCATATACGCAGCCACTGGCACATAGCAATGCAGCCCCCATGGTTTTTACATCACCTGCAATTATTAAGGCATGCCCATAAGTTCCTTTATGAGAGAAGGGCTTTCTTGGTTTCAATATAGCCTTGATATCGGCTTTTTCTATTAATTTATACGGAGAGCTTTCAGTTTCTGAACTTAGCTTACCCAGTCCTTCGTCAACAACCTGCAATTTGCTTGAAGCATCAGAATCGGGCAGAAAATCACTTAAAAACACTGCCATAACGGTTTGTTTACAGGCCCATCTCCTTTTTAAGGAATTTGCCGGTTAAGCTGATGGGATTTTGAATCAAGCCTTCAGGCGTTCCTTCAAAGATGATTTTTCCACCTCCAACTCCACCTTCTTCGCCTAAGTCGATAACCCAATCGGCAACTTTTACCACATCCAGGTTATGCTCTATAACCAGTACAGTATTTCCCCGTTCTACCAGTTCATTCAGCACACCCAACAATACATTTATATCCTCAAAATGCAGGCCAGTTGTAGGTTCATCTAAAATATAAAATGTTCGGCCGGTATCTTTTTTCGAAAGTTCGGTAGCCAGCTTAACCCGTTGAGCCTCACCACCAGATAAAGTGGTAGAGGATTGTCCAAGGGTAATATAGCCCAGGCCCACATCCTTCAAGGTTTTAATTTTCCGATATATGGAAGGCATGTTCTCAAAAAAGTCACAGGCTTCTTCAATACTCATATCCAACACATCACTGATAGATTTACCACGATAACGAACCTCCAATGTTTCGCGGTTATACCGTTTACCGTGACATTCTTCGCAAGGCACCTGCACATCGGGCAGAAAGTTCATCTCAATCACCTTCATGCCACCACCCTGACAGGTTTCACAACGCCCACCTTTCACATTAAATGAAAACCGACCGGGCTTATATCCCCTGATTTTCGCTTCAGGCAACTGGACATATAAATTTCTGATGTCAGAGAAAACACCGGTATAAGTTGAAGGATTAGAGCGTGGAGTACGACCAATAGGCGCCTGATCAATCTCGATAACCTTATCTATCTCTTTCAGTCCATTGATCTTTTCGTAAGGCAGGGGGTGTTTTTTTGCTCTAAAAAAGTGGTGGTTCAAAATCGGATACAATGTCTCCGTAATCAGACTTGATTTGCCGCTTCCAGACACCCCGGTTACCGCAATAAACTTACCCAACGGAAATTCTACTGATACATCTTTCAGGTTATGGCCACTGGCTTTAACAATCGAGAGCTTATGGCCGGTTCCTTTTCTGCGCTTTTTAGGCACCTCTATCCCCTTTTTACCATTTAAATAGGCTGCCGTAAGCGTATCAGAATTTAATATCTCCTCCGGTGTACCCTGCGCCACAATTTGTCCGCCGTGCACCCCTGCCGACGGGCCGACATCAATCACATGATCTGCTTCAAGAATCATGTCTTTATCGTGCTCCACCACCAGTACGGTATTGCCCAGGTCTCTCAGATTTTTTAGCGCCCCAATTAAACGCTCATTATCACGCTGATGCAGTCCTATACTTGGTTCGTCCAGAATATACATCACGTTCATCAACTGCGAGCCGATCTGTGTAGCCAGACGGATCCTTTGTGCCTCACCTCCCGAAAGTGTACGCGCGGTACGGTCAAGCGACAAATAGTTCAATCCTACATCACTTAAAAAGCCCAATCGCGACCTGATTTCTTTCAAAATCTCTTTGGCAATGGTATTTTGCCTGTCAGTCAGCCTGCTTTCCAGGTCTATGTACCAGTTTCTGATACTGCTGATATCCATTTCAGCAAGCTCAAATATATTTTTACCGTCAATTTTAAAATGGAGACTTTCCTTTTTTAAACGCGCGCCATTACAAACCGGGCAGGTTTTCAGCTTACGGAAGTTTTCCATATCATCGATGGCCCCTTCTCCCTTACGTTCCTGCTGCTCCTCCAACAATTTGATAATGCCATCAAAAGTAATCTGATAGTTTTGCACATTCCATTTATTGTACTCTACCGCAACCGAAAGCAACTCATGGGAGCCATTCAATATCATGTTGATGATGTCATCACCCAGTTTTTCAATTGGGGTAGACAAAGAGAAGTTATACTTTTTGGCCAATGCTTTTAATACCTGAAACATCCAGATATCGCGGTATTCGCCAAGTGGCGCCAGGCCACCGTTCATAATACTCAGTTTCGGATTGGGCATCACCGATTCCTTGTCCACCACAAAGATATAACCCAAGCCATCACAGTTTTCACAGGCACCATAAGGTGAATTGAAAGAAAAACTATTTGGCTGAGGCTCATCATAGGAAATTCCTGTAGTCGGGCACATCAGGAAGCGACTAAAATGAGCTACATTATTATCCTTATCGCTTATTTTAATAATGCCCTTACCCAAACGCATGGCTGTTTGTAACGAATCCTGTAAACGTTTTACATCCTTGCGATCGATAATCAAACGATCTACCACAATTTCTATATCGTGGATCTTATATCGATCCACCTGCATTTTAGGCGTAATATCTTGAATATCCCCGTCAATACGCACCTTTACATAACCTTGTTTACGGATCTGCTCAAACAATTCCCTGTAATGCCCCTTACGCCCTTTTACCACCGGAGCAAGAATGTTTACAGGCATGTTGCCAAATTTTTTAAAGATATTTTCGAGAATCTGATCTTCACTCATACGCTCCATTTTCTCGCCGGTATTGTACGAAAAGGCTTCGGCAGTACGCGCGTATAAAAGACGCATAAAATCGTAAATCTCGGTTATGGTACCCACCGTAGAACGGGGATTTTTGCTGGTTGTTTTCTGTTCTATGGCAATTACCGGACTCAATCCTGATACTTTATCCACATCCGGTCGCTCCATTCCCCCCATAAACTGACGCGAATAAGCGCTAAATGTTTCCATGTACCGACGCTGTCCCTCGGCATAAATGGTATCAAAAGCCAGAGAGGATTTCCCACTTCCACTTAAACCGGTAATCACTACCAGCTGATTCCGGGGAAAAGAAATGTCAATATTTTTAAGGTTATGCACCCGGGCCCCATACACTTCTACATCTTTTTGCTCGCCAAGGTCAACAGTATTTTTGCTCATATATATATTAAAAAAAGATGCTGAATCTGTATGTATTAAGATTACAATTCTCTACACTGCAAAATTGCTAAAAATTTTATCAAAATAAGGCCGCGCAACTAAAAATTACATTCGGTTCATCTTTGCCACAAATATTGCTTACCAGACCAGCGTAGTTCCATCTTCGGTAGGATGCCCTGTACAAACCAACACTCTGCCCGTTGCAATTTCATCATCCATCAGCACCTCATTATAGTCCATTTCAACGCCACCCTTTATGCAACTGGCCGTACAAGTGCTGCATATACCTGCATGGCAACTGTAAGGCAGGTTGATTTTATTTGCCAGAGCAGCATCCAGAATGGTTTGATTATAGGGAACAGCCAGATGGTAAATATTGTTCTTAAAATTCAGGATTACATTATAGGTATTGGTATGTTTTATTTTTTTTTCTGTTGCGTCGTCTTCATCCACCTCATCTTCAGGCAAAACAAAAGTCTCTCTTTTAATCTGACTCTGATCGAAACCAAGATTGAGCAGGGTAATGCGACAAACATCCATGTAATCAATCGGCCCACAGGTATACAATAAGGTCTCTTTTTTCTCAAACTCCAGGTTTTCCGCTACCAAACGCTCTATCAACGGACCATTTAGCCGGGCCATGAGCAGGTTTTGCGACTGACTGAACACATAAACAATCTTAAATCGATCTGGGTACTCCTCTTGCCACTTATTCAGTTCAGTATAAAACAAGGTTTGTGCAGCCGATCTGTTGCTATATACCAGGATAACTTTAGTATGTATTTCCCTTACCAAAGCAGTTTTAAGAATAGAGAACAAGGGTGTAATGCCTACTCCTGCACCAAACAAGAATACCGTTCGTTGCAGATTTGTTTCAGGTTCATAACTGAACCTTCCATTGGGTTCTACCGCAGTGAGGATATCCCCTACAGCAGTTTTATGGTGCAGCAACCTGGATATTTCTCCATTTTCAACCCGTTTTATGGCTATAGACAAAGGTTCATCCACATCCGGCGAACTACATAAGGAATAAGACCTCCGCAATTCCTTGCCTGACACTTCAAACACCAGGGTCAGAAACTGCCCGGCCTGATATTTTGGCTTTTCCCCTTCCACCGGTTCAAAGCTGATCACCAGCGTTTCTCCGGGCCCATAGGTCATTTCAATTATTCGTAGTTTCAACAATACCATAAGGCGGTAAAATAATGATTTTCCGACAAAACAAAAAGCCGTCCAGTGTAAACTGAACGGCCTTCCCAATTTGCGAGTATTTTTATTTTTTATTCTGAAGTTTTACCCTCAGATTTTTCTGCGTTGTAAGCCAGCAATGCCCTCGGGGCCGCATAGCCATAACGTCCAGGATGTTCCATGATCTGTTTCATAGAAATCAATTTGTATACATAACCACCTGTTTCGTGGTTTAGTTTCATTTTGAAATAATTATCCTGATTTTGGCGGTTAATCTGACGCTTCATATGGTTATCACCAACGTTGTAAGCGGCAGCAACCAATGTCCAGCTGTCAAAAATCCCATAAAGTTCTTTGATATACTTGGCCGCTGCAATGGTCGATTTGCGTAAATTATTACGCTCATCTACCTTTGAATTAACCTTCAAACCATACGTACGGGCTGTCCCTGGCATAAACTGCCAAAAACCTGCAGCACCTTTAGGCGAAACTCCGCTGTGTAATCCTGATTCCACCAAAGGCATGTACTTAAAGTCTTCGGGAATGCCATAAGCGGCAAGGATCGGTTCGATGATCGGAAACCATTCTGCTGCTTTTCTATGCAGTTTATTGGTTTGCAAATTACTAAAATAGTGTGCCGCCAGCGTCTTTTTCATTTTACGCTCTACCTTGGCATCACCAATTGGTAGGGTCTCTTCTGCAAAATTTAACTGAGCCATAAGAGACAATGGCTTAGAAATGTTTGATGTT
The DNA here is from genome assembly GCF_900564155.1 of Pedobacter schmidteae. Taxonomy (NCBI): domain Bacteria; kingdom Pseudomonadati; phylum Bacteroidota; class Sphingobacteriia; order Sphingobacteriales; family Sphingobacteriaceae; genus Pedobacter; species Pedobacter schmidteae. The sequence goes on from NZ_LS999839.1 coordinate 419,717, forward strand.
AGTGTATCTGTACTTTTTAATTGTTCTTTTTTTGAAATACTCTTCGCTGCTTGGGGCATGTTGTAAGCAAACACTTTTGCCATAACCAGTAATGCTATAAATGCAATAATTACCGTACATGTTATTATGTGTTTCTTTATCATTTTCCTCCTTCTTTTGGTTAACAATTTTAAAACGCCTGCAAACATACAACATATTGATCTAATTATCAAGTAATTACAAATTAAACCGTAAAAATCGACCTTTAAACGACTTTAAAGCACGATTACAAAATTGAAGAAACCCTCCTTTTTTCAGAGATTTCCTGCGACCTCAAAATGGATCCGGAAGTCGGAATGGACACTTATTTTACGCTTGCCTTATGCCATATGGATAAGTAGATACATCGAAAACGAATTTCGGGACCTTTTTATTTCAATTACACGCAATAGTCTGGCAATGAGACACAACTGCCGTTAAAATTGCATAACTCATCAATTTTACCTAAATTTGTCGCCCCGTATTAATTATGCGGTTAAATCGTATCATGATAAAAAACAACAACAGGAACAGTCGGGATGACAAGTCCAAACCGGGAAACCGAAGCACAACAGGCAGAAAACCAGCTGAAGGTTCATCTTCATACAAGGGAAAAAGCAAGTTTGACGATAAAGAAGGAAAAGACAATAAGTTTGGAGGTCCAAAAGACTTCAAAGCAAGGGGCGGAAGAGATGAGGCTTCTAAAAGCTTTAAACCAAGGGGAGAAAATGACTCCAAAGAATTCCGACCAAGAAGCACAAGTGGCGACTTCAAACCACGTGGATCGAGAGACAGCGATAACAAAAGCTTCGGTTCCAGAAGTACAGGCTCAAGAGATTTCAAACCTGGTAACCGGGATAGCCACGACAGAGAATTTAAACCACGTAGCTTTAAGGACGGTGGATCGAGAGAAACACCGGGAGGAGAGAGCAAACGTAATTACATCAAAAAAGACCATTTCAATACCGGAGGAGACAAACCTTTCCGAAAATTTGAAGATAAAAAAGGTCAGACATCAAGAAGCACAGACAACAGACCTTTCAGAAAAAGAGAAGACGATCAACCAAAACAAGGTTTTAAACCTTGGGAGGGACGCCCGGAACGTACTGACCGCTCCGAAAAAGGAGAGCGTGGAGAACGTGGAGAGCGCACAGGTCGCTATTCCGACCGTACCCGTCAGGAACGCAACAACACCTGGAACGGCCCTGAGAAGGCGCCAACCATGCGTGGCAGAAAAAATCCGGTTGTTCAGAAAGATGACGGCCTGATCCGTTTAAACAGATACATTTCCAATGCCGGCATTTGCTCGCGCCGTAAAGCGGATGAGCTGATTGCTGCGGGTGTAGTATCTGTAAATGGTGAGGTGGTTTCTGAATTGGGCCATAAAATTGACCCGGCAAACGACCAGGTTCGTTACAACGGTGAACTGCTGAAGCGTGAAAAGAAAGTTTATGTGCTGTTAAATAAACCCAAAGATTACATCACTACAACAGATGATCCTCAGGAACGTCGTACCGTGATGCAATTGGTAGAAAAAGCCAGCAGAGAGCGTATTTATCCGGTAGGCAGATTAGACCGCAACACCACCGGGCTATTGCTGATGACCAATGATGGCGACCTTGCTGATAAGCTTTCGCATCCTAAAAATGGCATCACCAAAATCTATAACGTAGAATTGAACAAGAGCTTAAGTCAGGGTGATTTAAATAAAATTCAATTCGGTTTGGAACTGGAAGATGGAATTATTAAACCAGATTCTGTATCTTACGTAACCGGAGGTTCTAAACGCGAAGTAGGCATACAGATCCACAGTGGAAAAAACAGAATTGTACGTCGTATATTCGAACATTTAGGATACGATGTAGTGAAGTTGGACCGCGTGGTATACGGTAACCTGACTAAAAAAGATCTTCCACGTGGAAGATGGCGTTATCTGGAAGAGCATGAGCTGATCCAGATCAAGCACCTGATTAAATAAATATAAATTATATATGAAAAAAATTCTCTCGCTTTTATTACTGACACTTTTTACACTGCATGGTTTTGCACAAAAAAAGGATTACAATTTGTTAATTGGGACTTACACCAGTCCGGGTAAAAGCGAGGGGATTTACATTTATAACTTTGATGTCAGCACCGCTGAATTTAAATTCAAAAGTGTGGCCAAGGGGGTAACTAATCCTAGCTACCTCTCGGTAAGTAAAAACAATAAATTTGTGTATTCGGTAGCCGAGGCACCAAATAACAGTGCCGTAGCTGCCTTTGCTTTTGACGGTCAGAAAGCTGAACTTAGCTTTTTGAATAAGCAGGCTACCACAAGCCCTGGCCCATGCTTTGTACTTTCCGACGAAAAAAATCTGTTCTCGGCCAACTACGGCGGTGGGAGCATCTCTGTTTTTGGCATCGAAGCTAATGGAGCCATCACTCCATTGAAACAACTGGTACAACATACCGGCAAAAGTATCGATCCACAAAAAAGACAGGAAAGTGCGCATGCCCACCAGATTCAGTTTACACCGGATCATAAGTATGTGGTTTGCAACGACCTGGGAGAAGACCAGATTTATGTTTACAACTACCATCCCAATGCAAAAGAACAGGTGCTAACTGTAAAACAAGTGGTTAAAACCAACCTTTGCAGTGGACCAAGACACCTGGCCTTTAGTCCGAATGGAAAATTCGCCTATCTGGCACATGAATTTAATGGCAGCATTACCGTTTTTGCCTACACAGATGGCAACCTGACCAAGATTCAGGAAATTGGCACTGTAGAACAGGGTTTTTCAGGAAGAGTTGACGGAGCTGATATCCACGTAACACCGGATGGCAAATTTGTATACGAGACCAATCGTGGCGATGCCAACACCATTTCGGCATTTGCGGTACAGGCTAACGGCAAACTCAGCTTTGTTTCACGCAACAGTACCCTAGGCAAAGGACCCAGAAATTTCACTATTGATCCTACGGGAAAATATTTATTGGTAGGCCATCAATACACCAATGATATTGTGATTTTTGAACGCAATAAAAAAACCGGTACCCTAAGGGATACCGGGAAAAGGATCGAACTGGGCTCGCCCGTTTGTTTGCTTTTTGCACCTATTAAATAAATAAAAAGTATTTTATATAAACCAGTGCCAAGCGGCGCGGCTAGGTTCCGTATAATTTATGTGCTTCAGCAATAACCTTATTATAATAATTGACATAATCGGGCAGAATTTTCTTTAAATCAAAATCTTTTGCCCTGGCAAATGCATTTTCTTTAAATTGTTGCAACACCTCGTCGCTCTGCAAAATATGTATGGCTTTATTAGCCATATCTTCCACATCTCCAACATTACTCATAAAGCCCGAAAAGCCATCCACGTTTAACTCCGGTAAACCGCCCGAATTTGAGGTAATAGCAGGGACTTTACAAGCCATAGCCTCTAACGCAGCCAGACCAAAGCTTTCAGAATCTGAAGGCATCAGAAACAGATCGGAAACCGACAGGATCTCTTCAACTGCATCCTGCTTGCCCAAAAAGCGTACATGCTCGCAGATGCCAAGTGATCTGCACAACTGCTCGTCGTATGCACGCTCTGGCCCGTCTCCTACCATAAGTAATTTAGATGGAATCTTTTCCTGAATTTTCTGAAAAATCCTGATCACATCTGCAGTACGTTTTACTTTCCTGAAATTAGACGTATGGATCAATATCCTTTCATTATTTGGTGCAATTGCCTTTTTGAAGTGATCTTTAGGTTTCAGACTAAAACGCGAGAAGTCGATAAAGTTGGGGATCACCTTTATCTCGTTGGTAATTTCAAAATGATCTTCCGTATCCTTCTTTAAGCTTTCGGATACGGTAGTTACACCGTCTGACTTATTGATAGAAAAAGTGACTACCGGTTTGTAGGTTGGATCCTTTCCTACCAGTGTAATGTCGGTACCATGCAAAGTAGTTACAAAAGGAATATAAATGCCATAGGTTTCCAGAATCTGCTTGGCCATGAATGCCGCAGAAGCATGTGGAATGGCGTAGTGAACATGCAGAATATCCAGCTTTTCGAAACGTACTACATCTACCAGTTTACTGGCAAGCGCCGATTCGTAAGGAGCATAGTCAAACAGCGGATAATCTCTTACCGATACCTCATGGTAAAAAAGATTGGCAGAAAAGAAGTCGAGACGTGCAGGCTGACTGTATGTGATAAAATGGACCTGATGACCTTCGTCGGCAAGCGCCTTACCAAGTTCTGTGGCTACTACACCACTACCACCAAAAGTCGGGTAACAAACAATACCTATTTTCATTAAAAACAATTTAGTTTTATGAAAGATCCTGAGCATATGTAATGCATTCGCGAGGCCAATGCTCAGGATGGTTTCATTGAAATTATTTAACGCTGCAAAGTACAGTACTTAAACTGATCTTTGTGTTAAACAATTGCAATTATTTAACTAACTCTTCATTTCTTGTTGAATAACCAAATACATTTCATTTGGTCGTTGCGTGCCAATGTAATATTCTAACCCATCGCGGTCTGTCAGCACAATAGCATCCTTCCCTGAAGAGTAAAAACGGATACTTCCCCGACGATGCAGATTATACACCGGATTATTGAATAAGTAGTTGCTATAAGTGTCTTTTCGCACTTTTATAATGGAGTTCAGGTCGATCTCTACTTTTTTGGCCGACCACAATCCGTCGATGATAATCTTTTTCTGATCGATGGTTGTTTTATATTGAATAAGAAACAGCAATATGATAGATACCCCAATGATACCAAAGCCTACAACAAGAAACAGATCCTGTGTATTGTCGCGATCCCTTTCATAAACATAGGCTGCAAAGCAAAATGCCGCCATTACCAATCTGATACAAATTCTGATGTAGTCGCGGCCAATGTACTGTTTTTCAAAAAAAGCGAATCTGTTTCCCATGTGTGTGTATATTTCAATAAAGTTAGTGCTTTTTTTATTAGCACATGCTCCTTTTTATGGTTATGAAGGTATCATGACTGTCTTACCTTCAGGTAGAACATAGATCCTGTAATTCAAAAATTGTTACACGCGTGGTTGCTTCTGTCAGTTTATACCTATTGTCCTGTCGTAAGCCCGCAAGCCAGATAATTTCGCCATTTCCATTTAACAGCACCGGCACGCGCTCCTTCTCGTTCAAAGGAAGCTTTTCATCAATAAAAAAATCGCTTAGCTTTTTATAGCCATTCATTCCAATAGGCTTAAACTTATCTCCATGTTGCCAGCTTCTCAGTACCAGTGGAAAAATGAGTTTATCTGTATCTACAAATGCCTTATTTAACGTTTTGTCAAACTCCAGATGAGGAGAAGAGACCATTAGCAACCTTTTGTCCAAAAATTCAGTAGCAAAGTCATGCGTATGGATAAGCACATGCTGCAAAAGGGCTTCACTGCCGGTAAGTTCATCAATGATCAGATTCTTCCTGTCGACCACCAGCCGGTGGGTATTGCTAAAAAAGGCGGTGCCACTTTGTTTCTCCAGGCTATCTAACAGGTCAGCAACTACCATTTCTGAAAAACCAAAAGGGCGCAACAATTCAAAAAGCAATAGCTGCGATGGGTTTAATGCTTTTACCGCCGCAATAGGAAGGTAAAATTTACCTTGTTTTTCTGTTAAAAGCTGTTGTTTTAAGGTCGTCAATACCTGTTGTAAAACGAGTTCAGTTTCCGCAAAACGTTGAATATTGTGTTGAAAGGTCTCTTCCAAATTCGGATTGATCTCTTTCAGATGTGGAATAACATTTAGCCTTATTTTGTTACGGGCATACTTGGTACTGCTGTTGGAACTGTCTTCAACAAAATCAATAGCCTGCTTTCTAACCAGTGTGGCAATTTCCGCGGCCGAAAGAAATAACAAAGGTCTGATCAGTCGACCTCTTTTTGGCAAAATACCATGCAAGCCTGCTATTCCTGTTCCTCTGGTCAGATTCAGCAGAACGGTCTCCATGGCGTCGTCCTGATGCTGCGCCAGGGCAATCGCCTCATACCCTCCAGCTGCACGGATCTCTTCAAACCATTGATAACGGAGTGTTCTTGCGGCCATTTGGGTCGACACTTTTTGTGCTTCGGCAAAATCGGCTGTTTTAAAGTGTATAACATGGAAGGGTACTTCCAGTGTGGCAGCCAGCATTTTCACAAAAGTTTCATCCCTTTGCGATTCATCGGCCCTCAAATTAAAATTACAATGCGCTATACCAAAATCAAATCCCGAGAGTTTAAATAAATGTGCCATTAAAACCGAGTCCTTGCCACCGCTTACAGCCAGCAGAACCTTATCTTTTGCATCGAAAAGGGAATGTTTACTAACGAAGGCTTTAAAATTCTGCAAGGCTAACATGGTTTCAAAAATAATGAATAAAAATGCAGGATGACCGCATAACCTTTAAAAAAACAAATTATAAACCTAACTTTGTAACGTGCAGATATTACGCTATTTCCTGTTATTATTATTATTATTCTCCGGTTCGGCACTTGCCCAACAGAAGACAAAGATCATTGTTAGAAGTTGGGAAGCCAGTAACGTTGATGCAAAAAAAAACATTTCCTATTTGAGAAGGCCCGTTTTCGTGCATGAAAATTCGACCCTCACCTGCGATAGTGCCGTTCTTTATGTCAACGAGAATGTTTTTGATGCGTTTAGAAATGTGCATATCAATCAAGGTGATACCATCAACATTTATTCTGACCGCTTAAATTACAATGGTAATACCAAAGTTGCGCATTTGACAGACAATGTGAAAATGATAGACAGGGAGTCGACTCTAACTACTAATATCCTGGATTATAACATGGCCAGTAAGATTGGCACCTATATCAACGGAGGAAAAGTTGTAACCAAAGATGTTACACTCACGAGTAAAAATGGTTATTATTTTTCCAACAGTCGTGATGCCTATTTCCGTTACAATGTAGTGGTGGTTAGCCCCGAAAGCGTAATTAAATCGGATACCCTACGTTACAACACCTTAACCAACTGGACCTATTTTTACGGGCCAACTAATATAAAAGGCAAAGACGACAACCTTTATACTGAAAACGGGGCCTACAATACAAAAACTCAAAAAGCGTATTTTGGCAAGAAGAACCTTTACACCATGGGTTCTAAATCACTTAAGGGCGACAGTTTATATTATGATGGGATAGCTGGCTACGGAAAGGCAGTAAGAAACATTGTCTTTAAAGACACCACAGATAAAACCGTGATGTATGGACAATTGGGCTTTTACTACAAAAAGGACGAAAAAACGCTGGTTACCAAAAATCCCTATGTAGGATTGGGTACTGCGGATTCGATAATGGTAAACAAGAAACTGCAACCCGATAGCCTTTGGATGGGTGCCGATACCCTGGAAACCCAAATGGTGCTAAAAAAGACACTAACTCTGATCTCTTCTCCAGTGATAAAAAAGGACAATGAGCTTGGAGAAGAAGAAAAAGACGAGAAAAAAGTTGGGGATTCAAAAGCCAAAGCAGCTATAACAGACGAAAAAACATCCGTAAAAAAACCAAGCCGGCAAGATAAAAAGAATGCAAAGACTGGAAAAGAGGAGGCAAAGCCTCAATTGGTTAACGACAAAATAAATGCAGTAAAAGATAGCACCTTAAAAGACAGCCTATCTGTCCTTAAAAAGGGAGTCCCCATACTAAAAGACTCATTATTGCAGGTCAAAGCCAACTCGCTGGTCAAAAGCGAAAAAGTAGCAAAGGACAGCCTTTCTAAAGTATTAAAAACTGCCGTACCCACAAAAGGAAAAACCACAGTTAAAGATTCTATACCTTTTAACCCCGAAGATACAGTAAGGACCAGGATCATCAAAGCTTACCATAATGTAAGGGTATATAAAGCCAATATGCAGGCTACAGCCGATTCTTTGTTCTATACCAGCGCCGACTCGACCTTGCGTTGGTACAGTAATCCCATTTTATGGTCAGAAGGCTCGCAACAAACCGGCGACACCATTTATCTGCAATTAAAAAACAAGAAACTTCGGACTCTGCAGGTTCTGCAAAATGCTTTCCTTGTAAATGTAAATGCCGATTCTGCCAGATACAACCAAATAAAAGGCAGGCTCATCACCGCGTTTTTTGAAGAAGGGAAATTGCAGAATATGTTTGTGGACGGTAATGCGGAGAGTATTTACTTTAATCAAAATGAGAAAAAGGTTTATACAGATATGAACCAGACGGTGAGCAGCCGTATTAAAATTCTGTTTAAGAACAAAGAGATCACAAGAATTGTAACCATCAGAGAACCCGAGGGAGTTAGAACACCAGTACCGGAATTGAAAGAGGACGTTTTTCTGACAGGCTTTATCTGGAAACCCGAGTACCGCCCGCTTTCTAAAAAGGAAGTCATCAACGGAAAACCTAAGGCAAAAGCGCCTGCAAAAAAAGGGAATCAGCCTGCAGCAAAGAAAACAAATGAGCCGGTGAAGAAAGGTACCACAATAAAGGATGCTAAAACTCCTACAGGAAAACCAGCCGCGGCCACTAAAGAAACTGCCGATTCGACTTTAAAAAGTACACCGGTACTGAAAGACAAAACAAATACAACACCTGCTCAAAAAGACAGCACTACACTTAGTCCTCCAGCAAAAAAGGAGCCTGTACTAAAAAAGGAAGTGGAACCTAAAGCTTCACCGGTTAAAGAAGTAAAAACAGATACCGTTAAGACTGCGCCTTTAAAAAAGTAATCAGCTTGTTCATGGCCAGAGCGCGATGGCTAATGCGGTTTTTCTCCTCCATACTCATTTCCGCAAAAGTATGGGCATAACCCGTAGGCTCAAAAATCGGATCATAACCGAAGCCCTGCGTACCTACAGGTTGGGTTCTGATCAATCCATTGATGACGCCTTCAAACAAAAACACCTCGCCCGAGCGGATTAATGAAATGACCGTTCTGAAACGGGCCTTTCGGTTATTCTGGCCTTCCATTTTACGAAGTACCAGGTTTAAATTCTGCAGATCGTTTTTTTGTCCCGAATACCTGGCAGAAAAAATGCCGGGTTCCTGGTTCAGGGCCTCTATTTCCAAACCGCTGTCATCAGCAAAACAATCCAACTGAAAGTGATCGGCAACATACTTACTTTTTATGGTGGCATTTTCGGCAAAAGTATCCCCGGTTTCGGGGATATCAGTTGTACAACCAATATCGGTAAGGTTTAAAACTTTATATTGATCGGACAGCAGGTTGCGCACCTCCTGTGTTTTATGTTGATTATTAGTTGCAAATACAAGCTCTCTCATGTTATAATCCAAGGTTTTGAAGGCATGCCCACAGGGCCTTTTTTCCTGCCGGGTTCTGATCCAATGTTCTAAGTTCAGCCGAAAAAATCATCCGAACGGCTCCCTGCTGTACTATGGTATGTTCAGGGTGTCCGCCCAAGGCCAGTTGCGCGGGAGTTACGCCAAATGCAAAAATCAGGCTACTGGAAAAATAGCTTTGCAACTGATTAAAATCAGCTTGTTTATACCTGGCATAGTTTAACAAAGCAAAATCATTGGCGCTAAGATTTACCGATTTTACAATTTTACGCAGCAGTTCACGTCCCATTTCGTCGCTTACCTCGTGTTGTTCATCATTCACCAGAATAAGGATGTTGCGCTTATTATTGCCCAAAAATTTAAATTCAACAGCCTCATCAGGAGATGCAACGACATTTTCTTTAACCTTAACAGCAGGTTCCGATTTGCTTACAGGAGCCGGCTCATCCAATTGAAAACCAGATTCTTTAACCAGATAAACATCATCGGTAAAAAAGAAATTCAAGGCTGCTCCGCTGGTGGTTAACTGGTTTTCATTCATGGTAATTTTACTGGGAATATTTTTTCTGTTAAAATTAGTTAAATATCTTATTATAGTGCCTTTATTTATTACTTTTATGCCTTAAAAATATACACCGTATAACTTTTGTGAGAAAAGCTTATTGCATTATTATTTTATGTCTTTTTGTTATAACTGCATTTTCGCAAAATGTAGCCACCATTAATGGGAAGCCCATAACTAATAAAGAATTTATGTGGTTTTACAAAAAGAACCACACAGGCAATGCCAGCGTATCTGCTAAAGATCTGGAAACTTACCTGAACCAGTACATCAACTTTAAGCTTAAAGTTTTGGATGCGAAGGAAATGGGTCTAGATACAGACACCGCTTATATTGCAGAGGTAAAAAATTACGAGATGGCTCTGGAAGCACAAAAAAGAGCTGCAAAAAACAGTCAGGTGTATGCAATGATTATGAACGAATACAAAGACGCAGCCCTGATGTTCAACGTGTCGGAGATAAAAATCTGGAATAAAGCCAAAGATGATCAGGAGCAATTGGAAAAGGACTGGATTGAGGCGCTAAGAAAAAAACATACGGTAAAAATTAACCAGAATGAAGTAAAGAAACTGGCAAAGTTGTAAGTAAACTAGCCAATAGCTATTGAGAATATTAAATTTGCAAAAGGAATACAATTGAACAAACATATAATGAAGAAATTTTTAGTGATTGCAAGCGGATTAATCTGTTTGTTTTTAAATACTCAGGCACAAAAAAAGAATATAGATAAAGTAGTTGCTGTGTTGGGAAGCAACATTATTCTGCTTTCTGATTTAAACCAGCAATATGCTCAGTTCCTAAATTCCGGAAATACGGATGACCCTAAAGTAAAATGTTATATTTTACAACAGATGTTGGCCCAGAAACTACTGAAGCAACAGGCCGAGATTGACTCGGTGGTGGTAGAGGAATCGCAGATAGATGAAGAAGTAGAAAAACGTATGCGTTACCAGATTCAAAGAGCTGGCGGACAAGAGCGTTTGGAGCAGTTCCTAAACCGCTCGGTGCTACAATACAAAGACGAGATCAGACCAGACATCAAAGAGCAGCTGATTTCAAATAAAATGCAACAAAAGATTACCCAGGATGTAAGCATTACGCCGTTAGAGGTTAAAAAATATTTTGATGGCTATAAAAAAGACAGTTTACCTGATATCCCTACAGAATTTGAAATTGGTGAAATTGTGATGTATCCTAAATTAACCAAGGCTGAGAAACAAAAATACCATGATAAGATTGATGCTTTACGCCTACGGATAAAAAGCGGTGAAGATTTTGCCTTTCTTGCAAAATCATATTCAGAAGATCCGGGATCAGCTCCTGATGGTGGAGATCTGGGCTTTTTTGACCGTACCAGAATGGTAAAAGAATTTACAGCGCAAGCATTTAAACTAAAAGCCGGAGAGATTTCTCCTGTTTTTGAAACAGAACATGGTTTTCATATTTTACAGGTAATTGAGCGTCGTGGTGAGCAGGTACAGGCACGCCATATCCTTATTCGCCCACAAAATACCCCGGCCAGTCTGGATCGCGTGAAACTCAAAGCCGACACCATTTATCAGAACCTGGTGAGTAAAAAAATCCCTTTTTCGTTTGCGGCTTCGCAGTACTCAGATAACAAAGAATCTCAATACAATGGGGGTATGATGCTGTATGCAGATAATGTTACCGCCAGAACAACTTTTATCCCTGCCGATAAACTTGACCCTAAAGTATTTCTTATTGTAGATACAATGAAAGTTGGCGAGATCTCTACCCCTACTTTGTTTACAGATCAAAGTGGTAAGGATGGCTATAAAATTCTTTACCTGAAATCTAAAATTCCGCCTCATAAAGGAAACCTGGAGCAGGATTATGCTAAATTCAAAGAAAAGGCCCAGCAGGAAAAAACGGATAAGATTTTGAGTGAATGGTTTCAAAAAAGAAGAGAGAATACTTATATCCGTATCGACGAAGATTATGATGACTGTGATGAGTTAAAAATCTGGTCGGCGAAATCCGCAAAAAAATAAGCGATTATGCAGTTTGACAATGACATTAAGGCTGTTGATGCCCTGCATCAATCCTATGAGAGCATTAAGGCTGAGATAGGAAAAGTAGTAATTGGACAGGACGAAATTATTAAATCCGTACTGATTGCTATTTTTAGTAATGGACATTGTTTATTGGTTGGTGTACCGGGACTGGCTAAAACGCTGCTGGTGCAAACTGTTGCCAATGTACTGGATCTTAACTTTAACCGGATCCAGTTTACCCCCGACCTAATGCCCAGCGACATCATTGGTGCCGAGATATTGGGAGAAGACAGGAATTTTAAATTTATTCACGGCCCGATATTCTCCAATATCATTCTGGCAGATGAGATCAACAGGACTCCTCCAAAAACACAGGCGGCCCTGTTGGAAGCTATGCAGGAAAAAGCGGTTACTGCTGCTGGATTAAGACATGTACTTCCCAATCCATTCTTTGTATTGGCTACACAGAATCCGATTGAACAGGAAGGTACCTATCCCCTACCTGAAGCACAGCTAGACCGGTTTATGTTCAATGTTCAGCTCGGCTATCCTTCATTTGAAGATGAACTGACCATTGTTAAAAATACAACCAGCAATCAGGAAGTTCAGTTAAACAAAATCATTACTGCCAGCCAGATTCAATATTTTCAGAAATTGGTAAGGAATATCCCCGTAACGGACAACGTAGTGGAATATGCAGTAAAGCTGGTGAGCAAAACACGTCCTCATACGGCTTTGGCTACAGAAGAAGTAAACAAATATATCAACTGGGGAGCTGGTCCAAGGGCATCACAATTTCTAATTATAGGTGCCAAATGTCATGCAGCCATTACCGGAAAATATGCTCCTGATATTGAAGATGTGCAAGCCGTTGCCGAAGCCATTCTTCGTCACCGCATTGTTCGTAATTATCGTGCCGAAGCTGAAGGGTTATCGATAGAAAATATTATCAAAAACCTCTACTAACCGTCTTTATTGCTCCTGCATCACTCGGGTATACTGATTGGGATAATCTGTAATCAGTCCATCCACGCCAAGATTAATCAGATATTTCATGTCTCTGGCTGTATTTACAGTCCAGGGTGTAATCTTTACCCCTGCAGCATGGCACTTGTCGACTAAACCTTTTCCTACCAGCACATAGTACGGACTATAATAAGTAGGCGTAAAGCCCAGGGCTTGTATACTTTCTTCAAAATCCTGTTTCTCATCTATCATCAATGAGGTTTTTATAGATGGAAAATATTCGTGCAGGTATTGCAAGGGACGCATATCCAGCGATTGGATGACAACACGTTTACCAAGCTTCCTTTCGTTTACAATTTCCATAATCTTTTCAATAAACACCGTAGCATCGGGCTGAAATACTCCATCCCCTTTCCTGATCAGCGAAGTTTCTATATTATAAATGGGCTTTTCGAGCTTATTTTGCTTTACGTAGGCTTCTATAGAATCTATCGTTTCGGCCAGCAGTGGTTTATAAACTTTCATTTTCATTTGCCCGGGGAAACGGGTATGAAGCTTGGTCCCCACATCAAACTTACGGATCTCTTCATAGTCCATTTCAAACATATTATACTTCTTCTCATCTTTGAAGGTGATCGGTTTGCCATCAGGCCGGGTGCTGATCTCGTTATTAAAATAAGGTTCATGAGAAAGCACTACTTCACCATCTTTAGAAATAACAACGCCCATGTTGAGCACATTGACATCCAGATCAAGCGCCTTAATCATTCCGGGAATGGTATTTTCGGGCATGATGCCTCTTGCCCCCTGGTGTCCTATCAGCATAAATTTTTGAGCAGAGGCCTGCACAGTCAGGGCCAGGAGGGTAATCAGTAGTATTTTCTTCATTAATTATAAATAACGGCTTAAAATAAGGATTTATTGGACGCAAACAAAAAACAAACTATGTTTGCAATACATTCAATGAGATCTATTTAAGCGCATGCCCTCTTTTGTCAGCAGACTTTTTGTACTTATTATGCTGCTTCTGGCGAACCTTAACGGTTCGGCCCAACAAATGGTTATACCTTGGTTTATCAGTTCCTGGAGTCTTTCAGATACCTCTCAAACACATGCGGCCGAACGTTGTTACGATTACCTGAAATCGCCCTCCGGGAAATTAAATTACAAGCGGGATGTAGCGACGCTTTATCAATACCTCCAAAATCACCCCGACAAGAGACTACAAGCCCGCACCATCATGTACGAAATTCTGGGAAAAACAGAATTTAAATACCCTATGGTAAAAACTGATACCCTGAACATACAAAAGGCTGTCCAAATTGCCCATGAACTGAATGATGACCAACTCAGGGCAGAAATTTATGCACTACAGGGGCAAATGAACCTGAAAAATGATTACCTTTTGTACAATCTCAAAGCACTCGAATTACAGAAAAAAATAGGTTTTAATCACTTTTCTTATGTACACAATCGTTTTTTCAGTATCAGTCATGCATTATACAGAACTACGGATTTCAGGCAAAGTATAAATTATGGCATAAAGTGTCTGGCTTTAAAAGATACAGAGATAAACAGGTGGGACCCCAGAGTTTATATTTTCCAATTGGATATTATTGGGGCCTCCTATAAAAAGCTGGGCATAAATGACAGCACGATATACTATTATCAAAAAATTCTGGATACACTTTATTCAAAACCCGATAAGGCACTTCAGATTCAACAACTTTGGACTGCCATAGCAAAAGGTAATATCGGTTATGTACTGGCAAAGGAACGCAAATATGAACAGGCATTGCCCCTGCTCAAAGAACATCTGGAGGCGGGAATTGCAAATCAACTATGGAACAATGCCGCCATGGCTCAGAATGCTTTATCGGAGATATCCTTTCACAAAGGAAAATATACAGACGCAATACATGGCTGGAAAAAAGCATACACGTGGTCGCTAATCAGTGAAACGCTTGACAATGCCATCACCGCAACACGGGGCATTTCGACAGCTTACCGGATTACGGGACAAACTGACAGTGCCTTTCTTTACAATAACTTATATCATATCCATAAAGACAGCCTCAATAACTGGCTCAACAATCAACGTTTGTCTGCTGTATCGTCCAGAATATCTTTCGACAATACCTTAAATCGTCTTGAAAAGACAAGTGCCATGCTCTATAAAGAAAGGCTGATGAGGAATTTTATCCTGGTGGCTATTTTTTTACTGACCATTATCGGTATTCTTTTTTATAACCGCAGAATCCTAAAAGAGAAAATTAAAACAGAGCAGATTTTACGCCGTCAAAAGCAAACAGAACTTGAAGTGCAGAAGGCACGCGAAAGCATCGCACAGTTTACCACGCACATTGTAAGGAAAGACCAGCTCATTAACCACCTGCAGGCAGCTTTAATTAGTGAGACAGAGCGCGACACAGATAACAACGTTGCTAAGCAGCTGGTGGAGTACACACTAGTGACCAATGAAGAATGGGAAAAGTTTAAACTTGAATTTGCCAAAGCTTATCCCTTGTTCCTTCCTACATTGGAAGCAAAACTTCCAAACATCAATCCGGCTGAAGAACGGCTGGCCAGTTTAATTTATCTGCGACTCCATTCCGACCAGATTGCCAATATGCTGGGTATAGGAAAAGAGAGCGTAGGCAGAAGCAAAAGACGTTTAAAAAAACGATTGGATCTTGCTGCAGACGTTGATCTAGATGATTTTCTTACCAGCCTTCAATACCAGTAAACACCTATATAAAAGACACTTATAGCATTGTCCGTTTTTTGTCCGCCCTAAAAAGATGGCACTAAACGTATAAAGCATGACTTTTATTGTATGCGAAAGTCAAAAAAAACGCTCTATCCGATTCTGCTCATCTTATTGATTGCACTCTTACTCATGTTGGCAGTGTGGTGTTATTTCGGCCAGCGCATCAATCAACTCCTACCATAAAACAAACCAATCATCCTAGCATAAAAAAATGAAAACATCATTACGTCTCCACCCTTCTGTCGCCTTTTCCCTGATCGGGAAGCGGCTACAACAACTGCTGTTGCTCAGCGCAATTCAACTACTAACCCTACCCGCCTTTGCCCAAAGGGACGATGGCGCGATTGCCGGAAAATTTAATATCGGTTCAGGATCAGAAAACTCCGTGACCGTAAGCTGGGGGGATGACTTACCTCATTACTCCAGCAGCTCTCCCGTATGCCAAAACAACAGGTATCATAAGGTTTCAGCAATGGGGCAATCTCACAATTATGGCGACGATCCTAATCCTGGTGCTTTTGGAATGGATGTAGGTCCAAGCAGGTCCGGCACAGTCCAGGTTACCTATGAATGGGGCTCCAGTGCCTCCGGATGTTTTGCCGGATGGGCTTATGCCACCATTTCCTATTCGACAATCAAAATAAAGGCACCCCTGAATCTGACCGGACAGTTTAGCAACAGCCCCAATTACGCTATCAAACTGAACTGGAATAAAGGGACTACACTTTCGGAAGGAAATATTCAATATAAGCTGAAAAGAAACAATGTAGTCATTGCCACACTTCCGGGTAATCAGCTAAACTATGAAGACCTTAACATTACCCCGGGGACAAGCTATAGTTATTCTGTACAAACTATTGTAGGCTCTTCGGCCCCCGGCGATTGGGTACGGGACGAATCCATTGCTTCCAATAGCGTTAGCGTAACACCTCCTGCCCATGCATTAACTGCAACTACCGATCAGAATGGGCGAATAAGACTCAATTGGGCTTCATTGAGTACAATGAAAGGAATTGAGTCAATCATCGTTTACAGAAATGGGCAAGAGTTAACGGATCTGAGCAAGACTTCAAAAACCTATTCAGATACAGAAATTATCCCGGGCGTATTTTATACCTATCAGCTGGGCCTTACTTCTGATGGAACAACCACAATAGATGTAAATGGCTGGCGTTCGGGCACAGCCGTTGGTAAGAGTTTACCGAGTGGAAAACTAAGTGGATATATTAAGGGGAAAACCAATGCTGGTGTACCGGGAGTAGTCGTTACAGCCGTCTCTAAAACAGCATTAAGTAATGATGAAGCAGGGCAACCCAGCAAAATCTACACTTATACCGGCACGACTGACGCCGACGGTTATTATGAGATCCCGGATATATTTTACCGGGATAAAGCAGATTATGTGCTGACCCCCCAAATGCCCGGATACAATAAAAAAAGATTTGACCCGGAAACCCTTACCCGAAAAATGACAATTGACGACAGCAATGTCAAAAACATCAACTTTACAGATACAGCCTCCCTATCTATCAGTGGTAGTATCTATTTCAGTGCCCTAACCGATGCCAATAATAACCAGATTAACCTGCCCTTGGAAGGTGCGGAAATATGGCTTAATGGTTCTGATTCCAATGTGAGGAGTAAAAGTGACGGGAGCTATAATGTCACCGTCATCAACGGAGGCACACATCAGATACAGGCCAGATTCAAACATCATAACGTCACTGTTGCAGGTAATACACAAACAGTAAAAACAGTAAACATGACCACTTCTGTAACCGGAATCGACTTTGAGGACCATCAGAAAGATACACTCCAGGTAAAGGTTGCAGCCAGTTGCAATGCTCCAATTGGCGAGTGGGTATCTGTTAACCTGAATTCAAAAAAGACAGGTAAAAAAACAAATGGGTCTCCACTCATTTTTAATCAGGTTTATAAAATCCGCTCTAACGATTTTTCGGCTAACCCACATCCCAACCAAAATCAGCCAGGCATTATGACGTTGCTTTTCCCGGCCACAGAATTTCAGGTGGAGGTAAGCACTGTTATGGAAAAACTGGCACCCAACCCCAATAAAACAGAATACTTTCTTCAAAACTACGGAAAGGTGGATGTTAGTCTTTCGGTAAGGGATACCATACAGCAGGTAAGCAAACGGAATGTGGTTAAAGTAATTCCAGCGGATACGATATTTAGGCCCGATGGAACAATTGATAAGATTCATCCGGCAAAGACGATAGAAACTATCGTTAGTGACACAGCCAGGCTTGCCAAGCTACCTGAAGTTAATTTTATTTATCGTAAAAATGTAAGGCTGTTGGTGAACAACGGGAACCCGGTATTTACAGATTCTGTTTACTTTAAAAGCAAAGGCAAATATGCCTCATTGGCTACGCAAAATGACAAATACCTGGCCAACATCAAAATTCAGGAATTTTATGAGTACAATAATGTCTCCTATGGCTGTGCACTGGATACCGGAACCGTATTTATTTACGATGGTGTTGGAGATAAAGACGACCGGCAGGAATTTAAACTCGACTCGACCGGGGTTTTTAAATACCAGATCAAGGTGGGTAAACCGGTACTGGAATCGCCGTATCAGAAAACGTTCCAGATTGTAGGTAAAGTAGGTGGTCGTCAGGCCAGCATGATCATTCCTGTCATCGTTCAGGGAGAACGTGCACGCAATTCAACCTTTGTCACCAAAACACCAGAAGTACCCTTGTTTGTCTTACATGATCCTCCGGGAGACAAATCCTATGCTAAAATATCAAAAGGGACTACCATCAGCTCATCACAAACTACACAGTACAATATAGGCGGTGGTGGTGGCTTATACCTCGATTCTAAAGTAGGAGCCGGATTTGACTTACCGTTTATTGGGCAGACAGGTGCCGCCTTTCACATACAGGCAGAGTTTGAGGCAGGTGCCGACCGTTCAAAAAGCAAAACCACCAATTACACCCTCACTTTTACAGAAGATTTTTCTACCTCCAGTGAAGAGACCCTGGTAGGTAACGATGGTGATGTCTACGTGGGCTCGTCGATGAATATGATTTATGCATTAACCGACATGTTGTATTACGACCCTGCGAAACAAGAAATGAAACGTGATACCTCCTTCGCTGCTGATTATACAGGTTTTAATACCACTTTTCTTTATACAGAAAAACACATCCAAAATACACTTATCCCACAACTCAAAACACTATATAGCCTGTCGAAAAGCAAGTTTGACAATGCACAGCGTGCCATAGAAAATGGGGATAAAACCATTAGCAAAGATGCATTTGAACAATTAAACAAAGAGCAACTGGAAAACAAAGCCAATATAGATGCCTGGCAGTTTGCACTAGCCAAAAATAACAAGATCCGAAAGGAAGCCAAGGCAAGGGTATTACCCGATGGAGTGCCGGGAGTAGTAAATGGTAATATCTCTTTTAGTGCCGGTGCAATTTACGATAACAGTATTACGGTAGATACCTTGCAAAGTTCATTTGACGAGTTGTCCATTTACGTAAACGCCGAAGTAAGAGCCGGCATATACAATGCCAATGGTGATTTCAGGGAAACCGATATTGGCGGACTATTAACAATCCGTCATAACAAAGCCAATAGTACCGAGACAGGCACCACCTCATCCAGAACGGTGAGCTATCACCTGGAAGACAACGACATTGGCGATTTTTATTCTGTTGCGCTTGCCGAAGATCGTGTAAGTCAGACTCCGGTATTCAGAATCGTATCGGGCTCATCCAGCTGCCCGCATGAGGACAATACACAGTACAGGCATCTTCCTGCAATTGCGGTTAATGGTACCAGCGAGCAACGTAACGTACCTGCCGATCAAACTGCCAAATTCGAAATCAACATATCCAATCAAAGCGAAAGCGATGAAACCGTTGAATATGCTTTAAAGCTCGACCCATTGAGTAATCCAAATGGAGCAAAAGTACTGGTGGGCGGAAGAGATATTACCAATGGTGTGGCTACTTATATGATTCCGACAGGTAAAAATTTCAAACTCCCGGTAGAGGTTTCCAAAGGGCCGTTATCCAGTACTTATGAAAACCTGGCCATTACCATTTTTTCTACCTGCGATAATACCTTAGATGATATTGACGAAAACAACATTGCCAAGCCGCAAGTTAAGCTGAGTGCTTACTTCCAAAACAGATGCAGCGAAATTGACCTCTTTACCCCAGGCAATAACTGGTTGGTAAACCAATCGAACAACAACAATTTATTTGTGTCTTTCAGCAAATATGATGCTTCTACAGCATCACCTTTAACCAGCGTTGGACTTCAGTACCGAAAGCTGAATACAGATTTTGACAATACCCAATGGCTTACCGTAGCAACAGTTCCGAAGAGCGCTTTGGTTGACAAATATTATAGTTATGCTTTTGACGTAAGCGGATTGCCTGATGGCAATTATGAGATCAGAGCGATTGCCATTTGTCAGGGTGTTGATGTAAACTATTCTCCTGTATATTCGGGTAAAATAGATCGAAAATCGGCCGTTGCCTTCGGCACACCAAGCCCAAGAAACGGAATTTTAACAACGGCAGATATTGTTGGGGTAACATTCAATAAAGATATTGTACTAAATGATGTCTCTAAACCAGTCACTGTAACTTTAAAGCGCAAGTTGGATGGCATGATCATTCCTTCCGCTGTAGTTGGAAATGGTCGTGATTTTGAAATAAAAACAGTACCTGAAAGTTTGATGGGCAACTATGAAAACGAAGAACTGGTAGCCACCATAAAGAACCTAACCGATATGAGTGGCAATAAAGTTGCCGATAGTGTAACATGGGCCTTTGTAGTGAACTTGAGCCCCGTATATTGGTCGCCAACCAATGTAACAGTAAACGCTATAGAAAACCAACAAAGTACTTTCAACGGAAAGCTGATCAACAAATCGGCCTCTACACAACAGATTTCGCTCACAAAGTACCCGATATGGCTTACTCCATCTATTAAAAATTCCAATATTGTAGCCCGTGGCGAATTAAATATCGATTTTATTGTCAATAAGAACCTGAATACAGGAATCTATACGGATACCGTAGTAGCTGTAGTGGACAATAAAAAACAGTTTCTGTATGTAACGGTGAATGTATTGCGCACGCCACCCAACTGGACGGTTAACCCGGCAAACTACCGTTACAACATGAGTGTTACTACGCAATTCAGCCTGAATAATACCGATACGCTGACTTCAAAAGACATCCGGGATAAACTTGCCGTATTTGTAGGAGAAGAATGCCGGGGTGTAGCCAACGTAGTGTATGATCGCGATTTAAATAAATATGTGGCTTACCTCACCGCCTATTCCAACGAGCCGGCCAATGAGGCAATGACCATACATTTATGGGACACCTATCCCGGTCTGGAGTATCAGGCAAAAGAACGCCTCACCTTCGTAGCCAATGGTACAACAGGCAGTTTGCAAAACCCATATGTATTGCATCCGGAGGGTGTGTATCAGACCATCCCATTGAAAAAAGGTTGGACCTGGATCTCTCTGAATGTGGAAAATGGCGATATGAAGCTATCAAAAGTGCTGGCTTCGCTTAAACCAAAAGAAGGCGACCTGATCAAAACACTGGCCGAAAACAATGCCTATAGCCAGTATTCTAAATCGATGGGTTGGGTTGGAAAACTAGACCATATCAACCTATACAATAGCTATATGATTTATATGAGTCAGCCCGATACTTTGAGGGTTCTGGGAAATTTCATTAGCCAGGCAGCCAATGTGCAGCTAAACAAAGGTTGGAACTGGACAGGCTATCCTATGGCCATCAATCAGGAACTGACAACTTATCTTAAAAATTATGAACCGGCCAATGGTAGTCAGATTGTTAGTCAGGAAGAGTTTGCCCAGTATAACAGTGCAACAAAAACCTGGACAGGTAGCCTTAAATACCTCAGACCCGGTAAAGGATATAAGTTTTACAGCGGTGCCGACGGATTTAACATTCCGGCAATCACCTATACGCCAACAAATGATCCAAAAGTTGAAAAAGAGCAGCAAATCCAAGCTCCTGTTAACAACCCCACCGCACCGGTTATTGTCAACAATAACAACACAACAGTAAACAGCACGGTCAACAATACCTCTGTCAGCACGGTTAACTATGAAAATAACAGTTCAGTTACTTCGGTAATTAACCAAGGTGGCACAGTCATCAATAATACCACCAATCGTTACGAAACCTATGTTTATGTAGAGAACAAACTGGTGAATATTGTAAACCAAACTACACTACCAAACGGCCAGGTAGTGGGCTTTATTCCGGTAAATGGTAACGCTACAGATGAGGGGAAAAAAGTGGATATAAAAGTATATGATAAGGAAGAAAAGAAGGAATATACTGCAAAAATAGAAGAGCCTGTAAAACAACAGGCCGATCAGATTACAGGAACTGTAGAAAAACCGGTAGTACTGGTATTGGAAGGGCTGGCTGATGTGCAAGCAGTTAACTTACTGGAACAACAACAGGTAAACAAAGACGATGAGTTCATTTATCAATTCAAATTGAAAAATAACGGGCCAGATCTGGCGGTAAATGTTGTCTTATCAGACACCTTAACCAGTTCATTTGATTATTTGGGTTCAGATAATGTGATGGTGTTTGATCCCGTAAAACGAACACTTCGGGCAAGTATACTTCAATTGAAATCAGGAGAGGAGCAAGTATTCCGAATCAGACTGAAAGCCAACAAAGTTGGAACTCTGGCGATTGGCAACGGTTTGGTTACCGCGAACAACGACAATAACCTGGTAAACAATAAAATCGGTGCGTTGGCTTTAAACGTGATTGACAAAAGGGCCAACAGCGCAAAAATACTTATACCTTCCTTGTTTACACCTAATGGCGATGGTATGAACGACCGGTTCGAAATTGTTGGCCTGAATGAATTTTTTGTGTCTAATAGCCTGGTAATTTTCAATAAAAATTACAACGAGGTTTACCGCAGACAAAATTATCAAAACGACTGGACCGGCGACAATTTACCGATGGGATCGTACGGATACATTTTAAAAGCGACCGACAAAGACAACAAAGAAGTGGTGTACAAAGGGTTTATTACTATCGTTTATCAATAATCTAATTCATGAAAAATCTAATCATAACTATATACACCTTGCTGATCTGCCTGCTATGCAGCGCAGATAACACCTTTGGGCAGGTTGAAATGCAAGGAAGTCAGTTTATCTTCGACAAGACCTATATCAATCCATCATTTTCGGGTATAAACGGCGGAATGACTGCAAATTTACATTACCAGTTAAATGATGCCGGTCAGCATGCAGGTAAGTCGTACACCATATCTGCAGCGGCAAACATCGCCATGAAGCAGGTAAAGTCGGGATTGGGTGTCAACGTCGTTCGTAATGTTTTCGGAAATGACAGCTATACAATGGGGTATGGCAATTATGTGTATCACCTTCCGGTATCACCAACAACGGTATTATCTTCAGGTATCAGCTTAGGCATTCAGCAATTTGATATCAACCTATCCAATCTAACCACAGTTGTACAAAATGACCCTCTAGCTGCACGCAATATTTACAGTTCAAAACTTGATGCCAGGTTTGGTCTAACCGGAACCTTTAACAACAAATTTTATCTTGGTGCATCATTTGATAACATTTTATCGCTTTACACCAAAAAAGACGACTACTACAATCAGATACCTCCTACTTTCCGGAAAATAAACATGTATCTGATTGCCGGGGCAAACCTAATGTATGAAAGTGGGATACAGATGCAGCCCAGTATCCTGTTTATGAAAAACTTTGGAGGAATAACCTCTCTGGATGTGAACGCCATGCTCACTTTCGATCGTAGTATTAGCTTTGGTGTAGGCTTCAGGCAACGTATTGAAGAATCGCAAAGTGTAGCCCTTAATACTGATGACAGAAGCATCTCTCAGTCCATACTCCGTCCGATGATCCAATACCAGGTAAACAAAGCCAATCAGGCCATCAAAATTGGTTATTGCTACAGCTTTAATGCCGGCAACTCTATGAATGTAGGTAGCAAAGGCTCACATGACCTTACATTGATTTACGAATTGCCCAAATAATAAAGAGCGCTGGCTTCCCTCAGGAAGCCAGCGCTTTTTATTATTTACAATCAATATTTTTTTAACGTTCGGCTGGTGCAAAAGCCTGTACAATAATGTTCCAGTTGTGATCAGGCTGACGTTCGTAAATGAATACGTAATTAAAACTTTCTCTCAAATCAGCTTTATAGTCGATGGTGGCCACACCATATGAATAAGCAAAATCGCCACCATCAGCTTTATTTACTTTTGTTGTTTTTAACGAAATTTTGCTCACCATTCCATTAAAAAACGGCAATATTTTGTCTTTGCCAATAATAGGCTCATATCCTGGGAATAAAACACGTGCATCAGGATTTAAAAACCCTGAAAAAGCCGCTATACCATAGGATTTTAAGGTTGCATTTAAAGTTTTTTCAGTAGTCGCAATAATCTCAGCTCCTGCAGCTCTTTGCTTATCATTTAAAAATTTAGGCTTATAAAAGTCCTTAGGTTCAATAAATTCCGGATTTACTTTATTTAAAGGCTTATTATTAGAAGTTCCAAGATCCATTGCCAACTCCCATTTTCCGCCATTTGCTTTCCATATACTTAAATATTGACCGTAACCAGGCTTATCACCTTTTTCGGTATATGGGCCGGTAGTAAAACCCCAATCACCACTTCTTGATACTCTGGCATAAACCGGCGTCCAGCTAATGTCTTTACTTTCGGGCTGCGAAGCATAAAAAGTTTTTGCATTTACCGGATTAGGCCTGAATGCCAAACCATCTGCAGCGGCAAAGTTAGAATAAGCCGTTTTTGAACCATTTTTTGCAAAGCTCTCTGCAAATTCTTTTTCAGCTTTCACTAATGATTTAGTACTTCCGTCAGATTTTTGAGCATAGGCACCCAAGGTTACAGAAGCGGCAATAATTGTATAAAGGAATTTGTTCATCATGATATTTAATAGTTTGCGTTGCGAATATAGGGTTTGGATATTTTTCTCCTGAAAAAAGTAATTAACAATTACACAATCTTATGCTTTGCTCCAGGTTGTTCCGTCTTTACTGTCTTTCAGCTGTATGCCCATACTTTGCAGGCCAACACGTATTTTATCAGAAGTTGCATAATCTTTATTCTCTTTGGCCGTTTTGCGGATGTCTATCATCATCTCCAGCACGGCATTTAGCTCGACATTAGACGTTTCTTCATCTTTTAAACCAAATATATCGAATACAAAGTCATGCATCAGCTTTTTCAGTTTATCCAGTTCTGTTGCCGAGATATGACCTTTTCCGTCGTAAATAGTATTGATGATTCGGCTGGCTTCAAACAGTTCCGCAATCACTACCGGGCTATTGAAGTCATCATTCATCGCTTTGATACAATTATCGACCAGTGGCTCAATCTCAAAATCAGAATTTGCCGAAGGACTCAATTTCCCGAGCAGATTTACAGCGTTCATTAAACGTCTGAATCCCTTTTCAGAGGCATCCAGAGCTTCATTTGAAAAATCAAGTGTACTGCGATAATGTGCTTGCAGCATAAAAAACTTAACCGTCATCGGGCTATATCCACGATCAAGCAAAGGATGATCGCCGGTAAACAGCTCGCCGGGAAGGAAACCATTGCCTGCAGATTTAGACATACGCGTTCCATTTACCGTCAGCATATTGGTATGCATCCAGTATTTTACAGGCTGCTTGTGACTGCAAGCTTCAGATTGCGCAATCTCGTTGGTGTGGTGGGTAGCAGCAAGGTCCATACCTCCGCCATGTATATCAAACTCTTCCCCCAGGTATTTGGCACTCATTGCCGAGCATTCGATGTGCCAGCCCGGAAAACCTACCCCCCATGGTGACGGCCAACGCATGATGGTTTCAGGCTTTGCCTTAATCCACAAGGCAAAATCAAGTCTGCCGCGTTTGTCATCCTGCCCACCCAGTTCGCGGGTATTGGCCAACATATCTTCCAGGTTTCTGTTGGTCAATACGGTATAATTATAGGTTTTACTATACTTTTCAACATCAAAATAAATGGTCCCATTTACCTCATAGGCATAGCCATTGGCAATGATCTCTTTGATCATTTCAATCTGCTCGGTAATATGTCCTGTAGCAGTAGGCTCTATACTTGGTGGCAGTGTGTTAAACATTCTTAGCACATCATGAAAGCCAAGAGTGTACTTTTGCACAATCTCCATCGGCTCAAGCTGCTCCAGTTTTGCACGTTTTGCAAATTTGTCATCCCCTTCATCACGGTCACCTTCCAGGTGTCCGGCATCGGTAATGTTGCGCACATAGCGCACCTTATAACCACTATATTTCAGATACCTGAATATCAAATCGAAAGAAATAAAAGTGCGGCAATTGCCCAAATGAACATCACTGTAAACAGTGGGTCCACAAACATACATGCCAACATGAGGTGCGTTAAGCGGTTCAAAAACTTCCTTTTTTCTTGTAAGGGTATTGTATAGGTGTAAGCCTTTATCCATTGTACAAAGGTAAAAATTTTAGGGGTTTAATCTTAAATCACTGCGAACAGGAAAATGGTCTGACAATTTAGCTTCAATAACACGATAATTGATCACATCTATATCCTGAGTTGTAGCAATATAATCTATCTGGAAATTTGGAAATTTACCATTATAGGTCTTTCCAAGCCCTGTTCCTTGTTCCTTAAACGTATTTTTTAATGATTTCGTGAGTTGAGTTACAGCATAAGATGCCGGTGTGTCATTAAAATCACCTGCAATCAGAAATGGGGTCTCACAGGTTTTCATATGTGCTTTCATGACATCCACCTGCGCACTGCGCTTCAAAAAAGCATTCCTCAGCATCACTAATATTCTTTTTGAAGGATACAGTTCGGGATCCATATTCTGTTTCACCTGATCCAGGTACATATAGTCCTGCTTATCAAAAGATATAGATTGCAGATGAACATTATACACCCGCAGAATTCGCTTGCCTACCTCTATGTCTACAAAAATACTTCCATTGCCTCTGTATATTTCATTAAACGGAATACTCCCCTTATGTTTTATGGGATATTTAGAGAAGATAGCGAGTCCTGTTGCTTCATAATCATTTTGAGACGTAGGATCAAAATAATAATAAGGCTTATTGAGCATCTTTTTCAAGCTGTCGGTAATGTCATAAGGACCTCTTTTTCGGGTAAAGTATTCCTGAAAACAAATGATATCCGGATTTTCACGTTCTATCACACTCAGCATCTGCTGCTTTACAGGCTCTATATTTTTCTCGCCGTAAGGCTTAAAGCTATGTACATTATAGGTCATCATACGGATCAGGCTGGAATCGGCCTTAGGCCCAAGTCCTTCCTCACCAATAAATCCAAAGGTATTGGTCAGGGCCTTCCAACCAAACAAAATCAATACTACTGTACCAATTGCAAATGTCCAACGTTTTCGAACGCACCACCACACAACCATCAGAATATTGAGCACCAATATATAAGGATAAGCCAGGCCAAAAAATGCGATCAGCTGAAAACTTCTTGGATCAACTCTTCCTGCCAGAAAACCAAGCACCAGGCTAATAGCCATTGCCAGCGCGGCCAGGCGAACCAATCGATCTAAAAATGTTGGCTTAGCACGCTTCATTAATTTTTGCTGGCCTTAAATAAAGTTTCCTTTTCCTGTTTATTGAGCTTGTCGTAACCTGTTTTAGAAATTTTATCCAGTATACGATCAATCTCTTCCTGATTTACCTTATCCGGGTCTTTTTTGGTATTTCTACTGGCAGATTCATTCTTTACTACCCTTAATTTAGGACGGCGTTTAAATATATTGCTCCAGTCGGTACCATTTTTTAACAGCTTAATGTAAGCAAAACCCAATGCAGCGCCCCCTAAATGTGCAAAACTACCGCCGGCATCCTGAGAGGCAATACCAATCAGATCCAGAACAATATAGGCTAGTGCCAGGTATTTCAGTTTCACATCTCCAAAAAATAACAGACGCATGCTATAATCTGGCAGCAAGGTAGCGGTTGCCACAATAATGGCCATTACAGCCGCCGATGAACCTATTACAGTAGCCCCGGGCAAGGCCGTAGCAAAAACAGGAAATATGTTATAAGCCAGCAAATACAATAGGGCCCCGGCAACGCCACCTGCCAGGTAAACAAAATGAAACTGGCGCGGCTTTAAAAAATCCAGGAAGATATTGCCCAACCAAAACAGCCAAAGCATGTTAAATAACACATGCCATAAACCGGCATGAAAAAACTGGTAAGTAATAATAGTGTAAAACCTAAAAGGTAATTTTGATAACGAGGCCGGGAAGCCCATATACTCCCTTATCAGATTATCATAAGCTATCCCCCCTTTCCCTGATAAAAAGAAAGGAACATTGAGCAAAGTTAAAACGACAAAAATAAGGACATTAATCCCTATATACAGGAATACGGGGTTGCCAGATTGGAATACTTTATATTTTAGATCTTTTAACAGGTTATTATTCATAATAAGTATAAAATCTATCGTTGTTTCTATCTTTCCACAATTTAACTAAAATAAAACCGATGAGTGCACCACCTAAGTGTGCATAATGCGCTACCGAGTCGCCCTGCACCTTGGCCACTCCCATGCTCAGTTCAAAAATAATATATACAGGAATAATGAATTTAGCTTTTATAGGAATGGGGATAAACATGATGTACATTTCTGTATTGGGGTACAGCATTCCAAATGCCACAAGTAAACCAAATATTGCACCCGAAGCACCCAACATAGGCCCCGCATATATACCCTGCAGGGTTGCCTGCTGATTTGGAGTCAGATTAGCAATATGAAACAGGCTTTCACCGGGAATGGCTGTTCCCACAATCTGATACACCTCAAAAGCCTGAACAGCCCATTGCAACCCCAAAGCCCCTAATCCGGTAATTAAATAAAAGTTAAGGAAGCGCTTGGCACCCCATCTCGACTCCAGCACTCCACCAAACATAAACAGTGCAAACATGTTAAAGAATATATGTGCAAAACCCGAAGGGTCGTGCATAAACATATACGTTATGGGCTGCCATATTTTAAAAAATGGTGAATCAAAATAAAATACAGACAGCTTTTCTACCAATAAATAATTCCCCTGATTGTCTTTAAACATAAATATGGCTGCAAATACAATCACATTGATGATTAGCAAGTTCTTTACTACGGGAGGTATATGGATATTATTCATCTATTTATCAAATTTTTTATCAAGTTCAGCTAAGCCAATGGTCTGAATAACCGGCTTTCCGCCGATACTAAAGTTAGGTGTTTTGCAGGCAAAAAGCTGTTCAATCAACGTGTTCATTTCTTCCTGGCTCAATGTCGTGCCATTTTTAATGGCACTGTTTCTGGCCATACTTCTTGCCAAAGCGTCTCTTTTATCCAGCTTCAGTTCCTGCTGCGAGTTTTTAAAACCCTCTATCAGGTGCTCAAACAATTGTGTCTCGTTCACATTTCCACCTCCCAGGTCAACAGGGATACCTTCAATCACTAACGTATTTTTACCGAATTCTCTTACTTCGAAGCCCAAACTTTTTATGTCTTCCAGTAAACTTTTGGCCAATTCGTAGTCGTTGGGACTTAAAGTAACTGTTTGCGGAAACAAACTTTGCTGAGAAGCCCCCTTTCTGTCCTCCAGGTGAAGGGTAAAACGCTCGTACAATATCCGCTCGTGGGCTGCCTGTTGATCAATCAGCATCAATCCCGATTTAATCTGCGAAATGATGTACCGGTTATGCAATTGCATTAGCTGCTTTTGAACCGGACTAAACTGGTGTTCTGCCTCATCGGCAGGCAGGTCAAGTGTAGATTGTTCTGCAGGCGCATGATTGGCGATCTCATATAATGAGCCCCAGTTTTTTGTACTTGGCGATATACCTGCGTTACCACCACCGTAACTTTTAGGGAAACTCGCATAAGCAGCTTCTCTGGAAGTTGTTGGCTTATCGGCAGCAAACGGGTTAAAATCCGGATTAAAGCTAATGCTTGGCGGCACAATCTCCTCTGGTGCCTTATGTGTAATCATGCTGCTAAAACCCGTCTCCTGATCAAAATCGATAGTCGGGCTAATATTGAACCTACCCAAAGACCTTTTCACTGCAGAATGCATAATGGCATAAATAGACTTCTCGTCCAGGTATTTGATCTCCGTCTTGGTAGGATGCACATTGACATCGATATTTGCCGGATCAATATCTATAAAAAGTACATACAGCGGAAAATGATCATCAGGCAACAACTCCTCATAGGCCTTGTTCACTGCATGATTCAGATAACCGTCTTTAATAAAGCGGTTGTTGACAAAAAAGAACTGCTCACCCCTTGTTTTTTTGGCGTATTCAGGTTTACCAATATACCCCTTTAAATTGATGATGCTGGTTTCCTCTTCTACCGGGATCAATCGTTCGTTATAATTGTTTCCAAACAAATGAACAATGCGCTGTTTCAGCACGGAAGATGGCAGCCTGTAAATTTCAACTCCATCATGATGCAAGGTAAAAGCAATTGCCGGATGAGCCAGTGACACTCTTTGAAACTCATCAATAATATGGCGCATCTCGGCCGGATTACTTTTCAGGAAGTTACGTCGGGCGGGAGTATTGTAAAAAAGATTTTTGATGCTGATACTAGTCCCCGGTGAGGTTGCCACAGGCTCCTGTTTCTGAAAAACGGAACCTTCAATTTCTATAACCGTACCTACCTCTTCATCGTGTTTTCGGGTTTTCATTTCCACCTGTGCAATAGCTGCAATAGAAGCCATAGCTTCCCCTCTAAAGCCCATGGTACGGATGGCAAACAGGTCTTCCGCTTTTCGCACTTTGGAGGTAGCATGGCGCTCAAAACACATTCTGGCATCCGTCACGCTCATCCCACTCCCATTGTCTATCACTTGTATCAGTGCTTTTCCGGCATCCTTAACAATCAATTGTATTTTGTTTGCTCCTGCATCAATTGCATTTTCCAGAAGCTCTTTTACTGCCGAAGCAGGACGCTGTACCACTTCGCCTGCAGCAATCTGATTGGCTATACTATCGGGTAAAAGCTGTATAATATCTGACATCTATTTATCTTCGGTAAAGTTGCTAATTTAGGCAAAATAAGGCTCATCTTACCTTATCTTTTCAGATATTTACGCTATATGCCCCAGATATTACTATAAAATTACCTTTATATTTACCACAGTAATTAAAGATTAAAAATGCAATAAATGCGTTTTATCAGCAAAGCCTTTACCGACACCAACAAATACATGAAAAAAAACAACCTTGCAAGTCTCCTTAGCATCAGCTTATTTGCCCTGTTTACCTGTAGTGCCTGCGCACAGGAGCACCAGCAAAACGAGCAAATACTAACGGTTTCCAATAGTATTGCCAGCCAAACCGTATTGTTAAATAACCAACAAAATATCATTCCGCTATTAAACCTCGATAAAAGAACTGTTGCTTCAGTAAACCTTGGTTTTTCCAATCAACAGGTATTTGACAGCCTGCTGAATAAATACACTAAAATCGGCGTCTTTTCTTCAGCTGATTACGCCAACTCGGCCACGCTGAACGACCTGGAAGATGACCTTAAATATTTCAATACCATCATTATCAGCATTCCTTCATCAGGCGTAAATGATACCCGAAATCTGAATTTCATTTTAAGCGTTGCTAAAAGCAAGCAGGTCATCATCTCCCTATTTGGAGAAGGTAGGGCACTCAACGTGCTCGACGGATTGAACACCCCGATCCTGTGGACGGCACAGAGCACCCCTCTTTCGGCAGCCATCATTCCACAGATGATTTTCGGAGGCATGGGCGTCAGTCAAAAACTAAGCAGCAACTTTTCTCCCAAATATACCCTGGGCACCGGCTTCACCACCAATGCGATCCGCCTAAAATATACCCTTCCTGAAGATGCAGGCGTAAATGCCAACGACCTGAAAGAAATTGACAACATTGCCGAGGAGGCCATTCGTGCACACGCCACTCCCGGCCTTGTGGTCCTGGTAGCCAAAGATGGTAAAGTAATCTTTAACCGGGCCTATGGTAACCACACTTACGACAACCAGCGCCCGGATAAATTGTCCGATATTTTTGACCTGGCCTCTCTAACTAAAACTACAGCCACAACCCCTACCGTTATGCGCCTGGTAGAGGAGCAAAAATTAAATCTCGACACCAATATCGGTGCTTATATCCCCAAAGCCAGAACCTCACCCATGAACAACATCAAGGTAAGGGAAGTGATGTTACATCAGGCGGGCTTCATTCCTTATATCCCCTTTCATGATATGATAAAGACCGGCGATTATAGTCGCGACTCCAGCGCAGCCTACCCTACAAAGGTGGCCGACAACTATTACGTGAGGAAAGATTATTTTAAAGATGTGATGTGGCCAAAAATGCTGAACTCGCCCATAAAAACACGGGGGCAGTATGTATACAGCGACATCAGCATGTACGTCATGAAGGAAATTGCTGAGCGCATTACCGGCATTCCGCTGGATAAATATGTCCAAGAGAACTTTTATGAACCTCTGGGTATGCAAACCGCGGGATTTTTGCCCAGAAACAGATTTCAGAGGGAGCAGATTGTACCTACCGAACAGGATACCTATTTTAGAAAAACCTTATTGCAGGGTTATGTTCACGACCAGGGTGCAGCCCTTGCCGGAGGCATATCTGGTCATGCGGGTTTATTTGCCAGTGCCAACGACGTCGCCATCATTTACCAAATGCTGCTAAACAAAGGCAGCTATGGTGGACAACAGTACTTTAAACCGGAAACCGTAACAACATTTACTGCCAAACAATCTGATGTGAGCAGAAGGGGCCTGGGCTTTGACAGATGGGATCCGGATTTGAGTAAAAAATATCCTTCAGAAACCGCCTCGCCACAGACTTACGGTCACACCGGCTATACCGGCACCTGCGTATGGGTAGATCCTTCAAGGGGACTGGTTTACATATTTCTTTCCAACCGGGTTTATCCTTCGGTAACTGACAAACTGAGTACCTTAAAAATCAGGGGAAGAATTCAGGATGTGGTGGATAGGGCGATTGACAAAGGGGTAAAATAAGCCGTTCTCTTCTGAGACTGGAAACCTTTGCCCTGAAGAAGGGCCAAATTTTCCTAGGTCTCGTCAGAGAAGACATATTTTATTTTATGCAAAGTGCTTTGTTTTACAGTTTTTTTCCAGTAGGGTGCTTTGAGCAAACCATACATCCTGCAAGCGTAAAGTCCAACTGTATAACACTTTACACTTTTGAACAACCTTTTGAAATAGGATTTGTAGTCGTCGTTTTTTCGTAAATTAGTTGTTAACGATACAAAACTAACTTCTAAACAAATGAAAAAGTTAACATTATCTGTTATGGCCTTGCTGATGCTGGCCGTAACCTGCCAGGTTCAGGCACAGGATGATGCCATGATGAAAGCATGGCAAACCTATATGACACCGGGCGATGCACACAAAATGATGGCTAAGGATAACGGGAAGTGGAATGCAGATGTAACGATGTGGATGGCGCCAGATAGCCCTCCAACCAAAAGCAAAGCCGTTTGCGAAAACAGCATGATTTTTGGCGGCAGATACCAGAAATCAATGCACAAAGGAACCATGATGGGCAAACCTTTTGAAGGCATGAGCCTGTTGGGTTATGACAATGCGAAAAAGGTATTTGTGTCCAGCTGGATAGATAATATGGGCACGGGTATTATGACCATGGAGGGCACTTGGGACGAAGCCACAAAGTCTATCAATTTTAATGGCAAATGTGTAGATCCTGCAACGGGTAAAGACATGGACATCAGACAAGTGTTTAAATTTGTAGATGACAACAACCAATTACTGGAAATGTATTGCACTACAGACGGCAAAGAAATGAAAACCATGGAAATCAAACTTTCCAGACAGAAATAGCCAAAAAGCCGGCATTAAATGCCGGCTTTTTATATTCATTCCTTTATTTTTTCAGACCGATCTCTCTCAGCCTTTCATCCAGGTACTCTCCGGCAGTCATATCTTCATACACTTTAGGATGGCTCGCATCAATGCAGGAATCCAGACTGGTCAAATCCATGTTACTCCTTGGGTGTAAAAAGAAGGGTACCGAGAACCTCGAAGTCTTCATTAGCTCACGTGGAGGATTGACCACCCTATGTGTTGTTGATCTCAATTTGTTATTGGTCAAACGCTGTAGCATATCTCCTACATTCACCACAATATCAGTATGATGCGCCTTAATTGGCAACCACTCGTCACTTCTGGTCAGCACCTCCAGTCCGTCAGCACTGGCACCAATCAATAAAGTAATCAGGTTAATGTCTTCATGTGCACCCGCACGCACCGCATCATCAGGCAAAGCATCCGGATTTTCGATTGGAAAATAATGAATCCCCCTTAAAATTGAATTTCCATTGTGCACATAATGGTCAAAATAATCAATTGGCAGGTTCAAGTAGGTGGCAATGGCCCGCAACAAATGTTTTCCATTGTTTTCCAACCGTTCGTAAATTTCTCTCGTCACCTGATTAAATTCCGGAATTTCCTCCAGATATTCATTATCAGGATACTGTTCTTTTATCGGATCACCATCCGTTACTTCCTGACCAATTTGCCAGAACTCTTTCAGATCGGCAGTCTTAGCCCCTTTTGCAGTTTCTTTACCTGGGCTGGTATAGCCACGCTGACCGGCCAGTTCGGCTTTTTCGTATTTCATTTTCTGTTCGGGCGAAAGGCCAAATGCAGCTTGAATGTTTCGATACAGTTTGTCAATCAACTCCTGACTAACGCCATGATTGGTAATGGTCACAAAACCCGAGTCGTTAAATGCCCTGCCCAATTCGTCAGAGAATTTTTTACGTTGGTCTTCATTGCCGTTAATGTATGAACCCAGATCTAAACAGGGAATATAAGGTGTAGACATCTTCTTTTATTTTTATAGGTAACAATGATCTAATTTAAGAAACTATTGTTAATAAACATTAAATACAAAAGTCTATCTTACATAAGCAACTGCAAATAAATATTTTAAGTTACCAACAGCCAACCTATATAAAAAGACTCAAATTATCAGTTGATTGTAATTTAGAAAGTTATTCTGCTATAATGAAAACTAAAAAGTCATGTCTTCCGTAAATTAGCAGAGATGAATGTCTACCATTAAGTTTACAGCCATGAAGTATTTATCAATTATGATTATAGTGCTCTTATCAACCGTCAACACCAACGCGCAATCAAAAAAACTACAGAAAGCCACTTTTGGCATGGGATGCTTCTGGTGTTCGGAAGCCTTGTTTCAAAAGCTGAATGGGGTAACCGCAGTCCGCTCCGGCTATGAAGGTGGTAATGTAGCCAATCCTTCTTATGAAGATGTTTGTAGTGGAACTACCGGACATGCAGAAGTGATTGAAGTAACTTATGACCCAACAAAAATCAAATATGATGAACTTTTGGAGGTGTTCTGGAAAAGTCACGATCCAACCACATTGAACCGCCAGGGCGCTGATGTAGGGACTCAATACCGCTCGGTCATATTTTACCATACCGATGAGCAAAAACAAATTGCCGAAAAATATAAAAAGGAACTCAACGATAGCAAGGCTTTTGGTAAACCTGTGGTTACAGCTATCGATAAGGCAGCTCCGTTTTATGTGGCAGAAAACTATCACCAGGACTATTTCAATAAAAATAGCAGTCAGCCTTACTGCCGGCTGGTCATTTTACCTAAAATGGAAAAGCTGGAGAAATTGTTTAAAGCAAAACTAAAACACTAGGCATTTGTTTATTCACGTAAACCAATATCTATATCACGTGAAAAAACAATTCATCATTTTTACCGCAGCTTCGTTATTGATCTGGAGCTGCAATTCGGACACTAAACAGAAAACATTAACCGACAGCAATGCGGTTAGCGATGGTATTGACACAACCGCCGTCGACCGCGTACCTGGTGCGGACATGCACAATGCGCAAAATTCATTGGATTGGAATGGCACCTATAAAGGAGTAACCCCTTGTGCAGATTGCGAAGGCATAGAAACCGAAGTAACCCTGAATAACGACATGACTTTTATCCTGAAAACAAAATACAAAGGGAAAAGCAATAAGTCTTTTGAGGAAACCGGGACTTTTAAATGGGACAACAAGGGCACCAACGTCACCCTTGAAGGCCTCAAAGACCGTCCAACACAGTTTTTTGTTGGCGAAAATACCTTAACCCAGTTGGATATGGATGGCCATAAAATTACCGGTGATCTGGCAGATAAGTATGTACTGAAAAAATAAGCACATGGAAAAGATGCAGCAAAAGCAATGGGAAGAAAAAGATAAAAAGCTATACAAAGCTGTCATCTTTAAAGATTTTCAGGAAGCATTTACGTTTATGGTGCGGGTAGCCTTTTTGGCCGAAAAACAGAACCACCATCCCAAATGGACCAATGAATGGAATAAAGTAGAACTCTGGTTGTCTACCCACGACGCCGGCGATGTGGTTACTGAAAAAGACAGGGAGCTGGCCAAAGCAATTGATCAGCTGCTGGGGCATACATAGGGTACCCAAATATGTAATAGCCCCCTTGGGTTCAAAAACACAAGGGGGCTATTAACGTAAAGCGAAGTCCAATTAAGGGAACTTAACACCTCGGTATTTGGTTATATCTACAGATGGAATACTTGAACCATATTTATCATTAATTGCTTTGATAAAGGCATTGGCAGTAATTGCGTAGCCCAATGGGGTCAGATGAATACCATCCAGAGAAAACATATTGCCTTGTATAAATGCAGCACTAACTGGTATCCCATTAGCCGATTTGCCACCAGCATATTCGTTTAACATAGTATATGCATCCATGACAGCCAAGTTATTGGCATTGGCAACCGATTTGATACTGGTATTATATGAAGCAATATAATCGTTCACCACAACCACCTCGGCTTTATCCAACACATATTTACTTTCTACCGGATTACGAGGATCCAATCCATAAGGAATACCAACGCCATTAGGCTTGCCCATTACGCCGGCAGAACTTAAAGATAGTGTAAATAAATCTTCGGCAGTTGCAGCTCTTGGAGCACCCGTGCCAGGCTGAATATAGATATCTTTTACACCAGCTCCACCCGGACTGGCATTAATGGTAGCAAGTAATGTTTTTAAAGTAACTGTTCTAAAATAAGCAGTTGTAGTTACGTCAGGAATAGTAGCCACCACACCCTTTGCTCCGGTAGAAACCAGCTTGGCAATAACCGCTGTATAAGCTCCTGAAAAAGTAGCTTTAGGTGTAGGTGCATCAGCCGCCGCCCCGGCGCTGGCATAACTTAGGATATCATTGTTACCTAACCAGCAACTAAAAAAGGTCCAGGGCCTGGCCGTGGCAAAAGCCATATAAGTGGTTGTACCTACAGTTGCATCTGTTAACAAACGCTCAAAATAATTATTTAAGGTTCCATATCCCGCTATATTTGCATGAATTAACTTAATGCCGGGTACACCAAAGTTTTCAATATCTCCCGTATACCTGGTATACAGATTATTGCCCCC
This sequence comes from Pedobacter schmidteae, assembly GCF_900564155.1. Taxonomy (NCBI): domain Bacteria; kingdom Pseudomonadati; phylum Bacteroidota; class Sphingobacteriia; order Sphingobacteriales; family Sphingobacteriaceae; genus Pedobacter; species Pedobacter schmidteae. The sequence goes on from NZ_LS999839.1 coordinate 456,959, forward strand.
TACCTGTCCACGAATAGCCAGGTTTGACGTTTCCGGAACAATAGTTGGTACACCGTTAGTCAATGCAGTTAATTTCAGGTAACCTGAACCGTTAAACTTATCGGCAGGAAAAAAAGGTGTACTAAAACTGCCACCACCTACAGCTTTCATTTGTGCTGCAATCATTTCCGGATAGGAGTTCTTTTGCCCTTCCAGGTATAAACCACCATCCGAAAAACCTGCAGTTAATGAATTACCTAAAGCAATGTAACGGGTAAAATCGGCAGTTCCCTTTGTTGGGGCAACGGTATCGATGGTAGGCTTGCAGGAAACCAGACCAAGTATGGCCAGGGCAAGCGCACTTTTATAAAAATATGTTGAGTTCATGATGTTGCAGTTAAAAATTAGAATTTATAAGACAAAGCCACTCCCGGGATGTAGGCCACAGTTTTAAAAGTGCCACTCAGATTTGTCTCAATATTGTTTTCCGTTCTCGATTCCAGGTTTTCATACAAGAAAGAAAAATCAATACCCAAACGTTGCGAAGGTTTTAAACCGATACCCGCACTGAGCAATAACCGGTTTGCATCGGGCACTTCTGGTGTAACATAACCTTTGCCTACCGGCGACAAGGCATAACCCGCACCTGCCCTTAAAGTTAAAAAAGAAGTGGTTTCATTTTGTATCCCTACTCTAAAAGTAGCCGCATCATGGTAGTTGCGCGGCGATACAGTTTGGGTATTGTTGTTATAATAAAAGCCCAACTCCTTATAAGTATGCCACCAAACCCAATTCACATCCAATGCAATGGTTGTCTTGTCGGATGGATAAAAACCAAAACCGATGGTACTGGTGGCCGGTAATGGCAAGGTTGCATTAAATTTGCCTGGCAACAAGGGCTGCACAGAAGCAGGGGCATTAAAGAAATTGGCATCTCCGTTTTCAACTTTAGCAGTAACCTGCGAACGGTGCGTAATACCAACGCTTACGCCCGAAATTGTTTTGATAAAAATACCGGCATTCCATCCGAAATCTTTTGCATCGCCCTTCAGCTGTGCGCTGGTTTGCTGGCCATTGCTGGTATACGGAAGCGCTTTTCTAAGATCTACTTTACCCAAAGCATACACCAAACCGCCGCCAATACCAATGTTATCGGTAATTTTTAAGCTCAATGTAGGCTGAATATAAATGGCCTGCAAATCGAGCGAAGTAACGGTATACTTTCCCGTCCAGTCTTCTTTCCAGTGCATCGCACCCCCAAAAGGGGTATATACGCCAATACCAAACCTCAAACGGTTTTCAGGAGATCCAAAAACGGCATAAGCTGCCAAAGGGGTCGGAATCTTGCTTTTGTTATATTCGGTAATGGTTGATCCGGTTTCTTTAAAAGCGGTTTTAAGCCAGATGCCATTAACCCCGGCCTGTACGCCATTCTGTTTAAGGAAAGAAACTGCGCCCGGATTAAAAAATACAGCGGCCTCATCTAATGCCAGTCCGGCACCCGCACCGCCCATTGCGGTTTGCTTGTGCCCCTGCAGGTTTACCTGGAACGACTGGGAGAAGCCCAGCACAGGAACAGCAAGCAAAAAACTCAGTAAAATCTTTTTCATTGGTATATAATTTGTTTTTTAAAGGTGATGAAGCTATCATGAGCAATATTTTTCACTAGTGTATATCTGATACCTGCGTTCAAGAACTCGCAAGCTCCGTTCAATACTGTTTGTGTCTGTTTGCTCATGATGGTTTCATTGGTGGATGATTTAGAAATGAATTTGGTTAATAAAAATTTTGATCGTTACACCTTACAACAATATTTGTGAAGGCTATGTTTTAGCTAATATATAACTATGCATGCATAATAAAAAAATAATTTTTCATTTAAAAGTCAAAACCTCACGAATATTACCAACCAAAAGAATAACATGCTTACATTTGCTAACACTGTTATTTTTTTCATTAAAAACATCAGCAATCGTTTCAGAATTGAATTAAAGATTAGAATATGAGCTTAATAGAAGCATTAAACTGGCGTTACGCCACAAAAAAAATGAATGGTGAGAAAGTTGCTCAGGACAAGGTAGACCAAATTATTGCGGCTGCCCGTCTCGCTCCTACTTCATCTGGGTTACAACCTTTTAAAATTATTGTAGTAACCAATCCGGAATTAAAAGAAAAAGTGAAAGCTGTAGCTTATGGACAATCGCAAATTACAGATGCTTCACATGTATTGATCTTTGCAGCCTGGGACAATTATACAGAAGAACGCATCAGATCGGTATTTGCTTATACCAATAACCAACGTGGAGTGCCAGATTCGGCAACTGCCGACTACGTGAACAATCTGATTGGCATTTATACCAACAGAACAGCAGAAGAAAACTTTCATCATGCAGCCAAACAAGCTTATATCAGTTTTGGCGTAGCCCTTGCCGAGGCGGCAATTTTGAAAGTTGACGCTACACCTATGGAAGGTTTTGAACCTGAAAAGCTGGATGAATTGTTGGGTTTAAAAGCACATGGTTTGCGCAGCACGACCATCATGCCTTTGGGCTACAGGGATGAAGCTGGCGATTGGCTGGTAAACCTGAAAAAGGTGCGCAGGCCATTGGAAGATTTCATTATCGAATTTAAATAAGAGCAACATTGAGTTCGAATAGAATAGATTATAAATGCGGGAAGATCTCCCGCATTTTTTTTTATTTAAACCGCCGTCAGGACAGCATCAACTGTCAAAAAATGTTAAAGATGCAAGCTTATTAACCTATTCCTTTCATAAATGAATATATTAGCAATATTAATTGTATATAAACATTATTGATGAGATTTATAAAATTTGCAATTGCCCTTATTCTATTTTCAACGCTGGCCCATATTTCGGCCTTTGCCCAGCAGGATAGTGTCGTTTTAGATAACATTATAAAAAAAACAAAGAAACTGACAGACGAACGCCCGGTAGAGAAAGTATACCTGCATTTCGACAAACCTTATTACAGCGTTGCTGATACCATATGGTTTAAGGCCTATTTAACCATGGAGCAAAACCTTCTCTCGCAATTAAGTAAAATCGTTTATGTAGATGTCATCAATAGTAAAGACTCACTTGTTCAAACCATTAAACTTCCCGTTGTTGGCGGCGTGGCAACTGGAAATATACCACTAAGCCCTACAAATTATCAGCAGGGCAATTACTATGTAAAAGCCTATACCACCTGGATGCTCAACTTTAGTGAGGATTTTTTCTTTAATAAAACCATCGCCATTGGCGAAGCGATTGAAAAACAGCTGAACACCCATTTTAGTTATAAAAATACAGAAACCGACAAAACCCAGGTAATTGATGCCGTAGTGCAATTTAAAAATCGGGACAATGTAGCCCAAGGTGGCAAAACGGTTAACTGGAGACTCTTATCAAACTACGATATTGTAGCCAAGGGTAAAGGGGTGACAGATCAGAATGGTTTCTTACGGATTAAAATTGATCCGAAGAAAGCGGACAAAATCAGAAATGGCGAATTGATTACCGATATCAGCATTACTGAAAAAGACCCGATTACCACTTCATTTAGACTAAGACCCAGCCCCCCGGCCGACTATGATGTACAGTTTTTTCCTGAGGGAGGAGATTTTATTACAGGCATAGCATCAAGAGTAGGCTTTAAAGCCATAAAAAGCAACGGTGCCGGAATAGATTTAAAAGGTGCGGTGGTAGATAATGCCGGAAATAAATTAATGGATTTCAGCTCTTCACACCTGGGCATGGGTTCTTTTTATCTGAATGCCGAGGCAGGCAAAACCTATAAAGCGAATGTGACTTTTAGCGACGGGTCCACCAAAAGCTTTGAATTGCCAAAACCGGTTCAGTCAGGTATAGTTGCTCAGGTAAACAATACAGACACACTCGCTTTCAATTTAAAAATTATTGCCAATGATGCCTACTTTGAAGCCAATAAAAACAAAAATCTTTTTATTGTAGCTACCAATGGGGCCATTATTTATTATGCTGCAAAAACTAAACTAAACACCCAGGTTACCGCAGCCAAAATTCCAAAAGATAAATTTCCGGCCGGCATTGTACAAATTACCCTTTTCTCGGATACTGGCGAACCGGTAAGTGAAAGACTTGCGTTCAACTATGCCCCTAATGCGGTTAAACTTTCTTTAAAAACCGATCTGGCTACTTATAAACCAAGGCAAAAAGTGAAGCTGGCAGTATCGGCCAAAAATGGGGCTCAGTTTGCCGAAGGAAATTTTTCTGTTGCGGTAACGGATGAACAAAAAGTGCCGGTTGACGAAAATTCGGAGACGACTATCCTGAGCTCTTTACTGTTAACATCCGACTTAAAAGGTTATATAGAAAAGCCCAATTATTATTTCAATAAAACCAATGCTAAAAAACTGGCCGACCTGGATGTATTGATGCTGACCCAAGGCTTCCGTCGTTATTCCTATAAAGAAATTCTGGCCGAAAAACTTCCACCGGTTACATTTTTACCGGAACAGAGCATGGCCATTACCGGTACTTTACGTGATCGCACGGGTATGCCGGTTAGAAAAGGTAACCTGAGGCTAACTGTTCCGGGTACCCGAATTGGCGTAGAAACCTTAAGCAGCCCTTCCGGAATTTTTGCTTTCCAAAATCTCAATATTCCCGACTCATCAGAAGTAGTGATTAATGCAAAATATAACCCCAACGGAAATAACCTGATGATTGTATTGGATGGTCAGCCAGCACCTCAGCTCACCAAAAATCCTTACCAGGCCGAAGAAATTACCAATATTGACAGTACCATGTCGGCCTACCTGAACAACAGCAAAAGGCAATATAGCTACCTGCGTACGCTGAAAGAGGTAAAAATTGAAGGTGCAAAGGCGAAAAGACCTACCCACGCGGATTACCCTGCTTTATCGGGATTGAGTTCTATATCGGGAACTTTAATTGAAGGCGACCGCTTTAAGGGCTGCAACATGCTAACGCTTTGTTTGCAGACTATGGCTACCGGACTGATCTTTTATGAAAATAACTTTTATGTGAACCGCGACTACCAACAGGGAAGCCGGGTTCCGGTACAGATATTTTTAAATGGTATGCCGATAGATTATTTCGGATTGGCCAGTGTACAATCGGCTGATGTAGAAAATGTGGAAGTTTTTACCAAGGATGAATTGGGTACAGTAAACAGGATGTACAATACCAACGGAGTATTGGTTGTCAACACCAAGAAAATACCAAAAGGTACTAAAATGAGTATGGAGGAATTCAAAAAGCTAATTCCTGATCCGAGTATGCTTAAATTCTCACCCAAAGGTTTCAGTAAACAACGCGATTTTTATTCGCCAAAATATGTAAATGCCGCAGCTACCTATAATTTTAATGATTTAAGAAGCACCATTTACTGGAACCCTAAAGTGGTGACAGATGCTTCGGGTGCTTTATCGCTTGAATTTTATAATGCAGATGGCAAAGGAACTTATAAGGCAGTTATTGAAGGTGTAGACAAAAACGGCAATGTTGGCCGTTACGTGTACCGCTATACCGTTAAGTAAAACATACCATTATCCTTAATAAAGAAGGGGTTGCACAAGTGCAACCCCTTCTTTATTAATCCTCTTTATGTATCTTTTCGAATTTACATTTAGGGCCGGTTTCAGTCATGATCCATGCGGTATAGCTAGCCCCTTCCTGATGTTCGCAGTTCCAGGAACCATAACCATTCAGATGATTACTAAATTCGTTACTAATCTGCACCTCTGTTCCAAGAGGTACATTTAAGGTCAGCTCCACTTCCTGTCCACGCCAGCTAGACATTTTTGGAATATGAAGCAACGGACTAAAGTTCAATGCTGCCCCTTCTTGTAAAAAATCGTAATGAATGTTCTGTGCATTTTTTAAGGCCACTTCAAAAGTCTTCCCTCTCGACTTATAATTGGTACTCAAAGAAACCTTGCCATCCAGACTTTTTTCCATTCGGAAGCTGATATTTCTTGGCATATTAAAATCATCGTCCAGATTATTTAATATTTTCCGTCCCTTATAATTTGTAGCGTCAATGCGGTAATTTAAACTGTCTTCGCGGGTAAAGAACCTGGTTCTGTTTACGTTTAAAGTATAAACCGCATAAGGCTTAAGGACTGTAGTCTGGGCAAATTCCGCTCCCGCTTTAAATTCAGTAAAAATCTTTGCAATATAATATATGCCGGTTACCACTCCTCCAAGCCAAATCACCAGCAATCCATAAGATAGTACTTTATTGGCTGGACGGGTATTAAAAGCTACCCGGATAGAGAACAGTACCAATGCCAGCAAAGGAACGGCAAAGGCTATAAATGTGGCAAATGTAAGCGGAAACAGATACTCCTGATTGACCATGTTGATGGGGAAGTAATTGTATACATCCGAATTCCAAAAGCCTAAAAAAGCAGCCAACATTCCAATTAAGGTCAAAAGAAAAAGAGAACCAAATAACACAATGGTACCTGCCGTGAATTTAAAGATGACCTTTCCGGCACCTTGTAAAAAGTTGCCCAGCACCTGAAAAAATTCGCCAACAAAGCCCCGCGATTGTTCGGCAAATGGCTGCAGGTAACTGTTGGCAAAACCGCGCAAATTGGTCTCCTCGCCACGCATCTCCATTTTCTCTATCCTGGTTTTGGCTTTAGGCACCATAATCCAGAAAATAATATACGCCAGCACACCCGATCCAAATATAAAAAAGGTTAGAAAAGTAAATAGCCGGATCCATTTGGCATCTATATCAAGGTAATGCCCCAATCCGGCACAAACGCCTGCTACTACCGCCTTGTCAGTATCTCTGTACAATTTTTTAATCGGATCATATTCTGGCGCAGCAGCCTGTTCGGCTCCAGACTCCTCTGAAGTTTCAAAGTCCTTCACTGATCCCATCTGTTGAATAACCGATTGCACATCTTCAATATTGATCACTTGCTTTTGCCCTATCGCCAATATTTCCGCAAACATTTCGGCAATACGGTTTTCTATATCGGTCACAATCTCAAAGTCGTCTGCATTTTTTGAAAAATGCTGCTTTACTTCGTTCAAATAAACGGTAAGCATTTCATAGCCATCCTCTTCAATGTGAACAATAGAGTTGCCTATATTTATATTATGTGTCTTCTTCATGATTCGGTCTGATTAGTTGGTTCTTTTGATTCCTTGTCGGCTACTTTTCTGGAGGTATTGATGGCATAAGCCAATTCCTCCCAGGTAGTATCCAGTTGTTTTAAGATGCTTTTCCCCTCTGCGGTAAGCATATAGTACTTCCGAGGTGGCCCCGAGGTCGATTCTACCCAGTTGTAACTCAGCAGACCATTATTTTTCAATCGGGTAAGCAAAGGATAAAGTGTTCCTTCAACAACCAGCAGCTTTGCCTGCTTTAATTCGGCGATGATATCAGAAGCGTAAATCTCGCCTCTTGATATTATAAGCAGCACACAGTATTCAAGTATGCCCTTTCGCATTTGTGTTTGCGTATTTTCTGCTATCATAATACAAAGATATATGCTTTATAAAGTAATATGCAATACATAGTACTATAAAAAGAACACTTTTATTCACATCTTACTGATTATCAGACAGAATAATTCTATTCAGATTTAAGCACTGAAAGAGAAAATTAACAAAAAAGAAGAAAAAATGATTTTACTAACAATTCTCGAGAGGCCCATAATTATGGCTCACAATTTGCTTATTCCTTTATACATCTATTTAAAAACATCTACCTATGTTAATTAAACTTAATCCGATTCTTCAGGTTTTTGCCAGGCGAAAGGAAGAAAAAGCAGAAAGGTCCCTAAGCAGAAAAGAATGGATTAATGCCGATCGTATTGTAATGATTATTCTGATACTGAGTGTAATTGTTTGTGCGATTATTTTCTCTTAACATTTATACTTACAACAGTAAGGTATCAATGCGGAAAGCCTGAACGCGGCTTTGCTGCGGCGACCAGTTGTATATGGTAAAATGGCCATCCTGTGAAGCAACAAGTGCTGTCGCATCTCTTTGATCGTGGACAAACTGGGCGGCCGACAAATGCCGGGTACCGCCTACCTTTGCGGGATGCATAATTACAGCCGCCCCTCCAAGAATCGGTTCGGAAAAGGACAATTCATCAATATTTTCTTTGCCTTTGGCCCTGCCTATTTTTGCACCAAATGCCAGCAATTCATATTCCTTACTGATGATAGTAGCCCCATCAACAGCTGTAAGGCCGGCCAGATGCTCTACCTCACGTTTTAGGGCTGTTTGCCAAAAAATCTGGCTGGCTTCTTTTCGGTCTTGCTGCAACAATTTGGACAAACCGGTAAAAGAAGGTTGAATGCCATATTGAATTGGTTTTATGATAGACTGAAGCCAGTTTTTAGTGTCATTGGGAACAACCAGCAAGGTTCCGCCCCGTCCATGGGCACGCATAGAAACTGCCAGCTGAATAAGTACGTTAACCGAATCGTTCCAATAAGAAGGAGCTGTAAGGTCGAGCAGGGACAATAACATTGGCGGACAATCGGGCAAATTGGTATGGTCACCATCCACCATTTTCACCTGATCGCCTTTAAGTACCGCAATATTGGTAAATTTCCCAAAGCCATATATTCTGCGGTGTTTGATCACCAGTAAAGCTGGCTCGGAAACATCCACCACAAAACAAAAATTAGGAATGCTGACTGTGGTACCCCATACATACAACTCACCTTCCTCTATCCAGATACCCAGATGGATGCCGGCACGTTCTACTCCTGGGGCAATTTTTGTTAATATGCCAGGGTTTAAAGGTAACCGTTGTTTAAAAAGCAAAGGATTGCCTGCCTGTTCGGGAGGCAAAAAAGCCAGCGATATTTTAGGCGAGTGCCCTTCTTCTTTACGCAAACTGGCCCAAAAGGTGGCATCAATAATGGCTTCCACCACATTCGCTGTGGGCAAAGGAGCCAGATCTTCTTCACCGCTTTCACTGGCAGCTGCAAGGTGCTGTGCAAAAATTGCTTCCACTTTTGGAGCAATAATTCTTGCGGCCTGATAGGTTGTGCGGTAAATCATGCCCTAAAGTTAACTGATTTACCGCAAACAACCACATCATTTAATTGTCAATCTAACACCCAGGAACCCCCGGATATTCTGATTCGGGCCATACACGTAGGCCGGGTCAAAAGTTACCCCGTAAGGATTACTTTCTGTTCGCTTTACCTTTCCATTATCATCATATTCCAGGCCTTTGTCGAAAGGATTATTTGCACCGGCAATGATAAAAGGATTACCTCGGTTGGGGGTCCAGTTGAGCAGATTTTTTACACCACCATACACCTCTATATTTTTGAAACCCCAAAAAGTAAGCTGTATGTTTTGTATGCTCCAGGTAGGCGAATACTCTTTTCTCGGGTCCCACTCACTTACCAGTGGCAGGCGCATTGGACTATAAATATTTCCGGTATAATCAACTGTCAGCTTAAGCGGGTTAATTTTATAGGTGGCTGCCCAGTTGCCCGAAAACTTCTCGGTCAAGATCTGCTGTTTTTTGATACCATGCTCGTAAGTAGCCACATCCTGGTATGTTCCACCCAAAATAATTTTCAAGCCATTGGTCAATGTAAAGTCCACATTGGCGCTAAAACCCTTGCTTACCGCATGGCCGTCCAGATTTGCATAAATGATTTCATTCGGATTGGTATCAAAATCGCCAATAATCCTATTGTTAAAATAAGTATAAAAAGCAGCCGCTTCTATGCCCAGAAAATTTCCATTGGCGCTGTAAATCTTTTTAAGAAAATTGAGGTTTACATTGTATGTTTTTTCGGGTTTTAACTCTCCCGCTATTTTTACTGTTCTGGCCCCAGTCAACGCGGCATGATCTTCGGTAAAAATATTGACCACTCTAAAGCCTGTACCGGCATTTAAACGAAGGATATTATTATCGTTAATGGTCCATTTGTAAGCCATACGTGGTGTAAATATATTTCCATGGACAGAATTGTAATCGTAGCGGAAACCTGCCAGGAATTTATGCTGTGGAGCAAGTGTAATTTCATCCTGTACAAAAACCCCGGGCAACCAGGTATTTCTTTTTAAAGCCTGATTTGATCCCGTTGTTGCCGGTGTATTGTCATCATAATAAGTATAACGCATAGCCGAACCAAATAGCAGATCGTGCTTACCAAAGGTTTTGTCCCAGGTGAGCTGCGCAAAGCCTATTTTCTGTTCGGCGATATAAGACGTGGTTCCATATCGGCTATCCTGATTGTGTTCATTGTAAGAAAAAGCAAGGAACAACTTTTCGTCAACAGGCAACTGGTAATTACCAATCAGCTCCCAGCGATTGGTATAAATACTTTCTCCGTACACCTGATCGCCACCCCGGTACGACTTATTCCATTGCATTTCGCCACCCCATCGATCTTCGTAAACATAGCGGCCACCCAGCGTAAACACTCGTTTATGTTTCCTTTCAAAATTCCATTTCTGAAATACAGAAATACGGTCCTGTAACGTAACATCAGTAAAATTATCGTGGTTATGGTCGACAGGGTTTCCATATTTAAAATAATTGACCCCGGTAAGCACATCTGTTTTCTGCCCTACTTTAAATTTAAAACCCAAATCGGCATTCAGCTCTCCGTAGGTAGTCCCGAAAACATCAGCCGACAACAAGCTTGCAGTTTGCGGCTTTTTGGTAATGATGTTAATCAAACCTCCAACTGCTTCACTACCATATAGCGATGAAGCAGGACCTTTTACAATTTCAATCTGTTCGACCAGCGAATTGGGTATTCCCGAAAGACCATAAACACTAGACAAGCTGCTCACAATGGGCATACCATCAATTAGTACCATAGTATATGGCCCCTCCAAACCGTTGATGTGGATATCGCCCGTATTGCAGATGTTGCAATTGAGCTGAGGCCTTACCCCATTTACGTTTTGCAAAGCCTCAAAGATACTGGGGGTAGGATTTTTCCTGAAATAAGCTTGCGTATACACTTCTACCGGAACCGGGCTTTCCAAACGTTTTGTTTCTTTCAGCGTCCCGGTTACCACTACTTCGTTAAGATCGTTCTCAAAATTACTCAAGTCAAAATCCAACCGCAACGTCTCGCTCCCTTTCAACACCACCGACTTTACCATTTTTCTAAACCCTACCGCCCTTGCTTCTACTTTATAACTTCCAGCAGCAAGTTTCTCAAATACATATTTACCTAAACTGTCTGTTTTAACTACAGCAGTGCCACCCAATAATTCAATGTTAATTCCGGCTAGCGGAAGACCTTTGGCCATTACGCCACCACTAATGCTGCCCACCTGGGCCGATACTGCCGCTGAACAGCACATAAAAAACAAAAAGGAAAAAGCTCTGATACAATTTTTCATTTATCTAATTTTATAAACAACATCACAAAACTATAAAAGTTAGATTAATCTAACAAATGTAATTTGAGATTTATTGTTTTATATTTGCATATGCTATCTTATACTGAAGAAAACTATTTAAAAGCATTGTTGATGCTGAGCTTCCAGAACGAGGAACGCCCGGAGGCCGGCACCAATGAAATGGCTGCCTATTTGGGTGTAAAACCTGCTACAGCTACAGATATGCTAAAAAAACTGAAGGAGAAGGAACTGGTTACTTATCAGAAATACGGGAAGATCCTGTTAACGGAACTGGGTAGAGAAAAAGGGATTACGATACTGAGAAAGCACAGACTTTGGGAAACTTTTTTGTACGAAAAGTTGGACTTTAGTTGGGACGAAGTGCATGAAGTGGCCGAACAGTTGGAGCATATTCAGTCGGAAAAACTGGTCAACAAACTGGAGGAGTTTCTCGATTTCCCTGATTTTGATCCGCATGGCGACCCTATACCTAAAGCCAATGGTGACATTCCGGTGATAGACAAAGTCCTTCTATCAGAAATCAGGGCCAATGAGACCTGTCATGTAGTAGCTGTTAAAGATGCCTCAGCCTTATTTCTGCAATATCTTGAAAAATTAAACATTACCATCGGAACAAAGGTAAAAGTACTGGAGGTGATAGATTTTGACGGCTCCCTAAATATTCAGATTGAGGCCGAAGAGCCAAGAAGCGTATCGATGAAATTTGCCGAGAGCCTGTTTGTTAAGAGATAATGTTAAATTTGTAAAGATCCTTTTTTAAATTCCAATAATACCCGATATGTCTACAGAGATCAAATGCCCTAATTGTTCGCATACTTTCCCAATTGAGGAAGTGATGGCAGAGGAATATAAAAAAGACCTTCGTGAAAAGATGGTTTCTTTTACCAAACAAAAGGACGAGGAGTACAGCAAGAAGCTAAACGAATTTGCCCAGCAGCAAAAACAACAGGAACAAGCATTTGAATTGCAGAAAAAACAACAGGCACAGCTTTTTGAGCAGCAATTGGAGAAAGAAAAGAAACAATTGCAAAGTATACTGGAAGAAAATTTACGCAAAAGTATTACCTCCGATTTTGAGAACAAATTGCAGATGTTGGACAATGCCAACAAAGACAATGAAGAAAAGCTAAAGCTGGCCCGCTCAAAGGAACTGGACTTTTTAAAGAAAGAACAGGCCATGAAAGAGAAGGAAGCAGAATTGGAATTGGAGATACAACGCAAGCTGCAGGAACAACGGACTGAAATGGTAGAGCAGATCAGGAAACAGGAAGCCGAAAAAACCAGCTTAAAAGATACCGAACATCAGCTGAGGGTAAAGGAGCTGGAAAAACAACTGGCCGACCAGAAAAAACTGGCAGAAGAGATGAAACGCAAAGCAGAACAGGGATCGATGCAATTGCAGGGCGAAGCACAGGAGTTAATCCTGGAAGAACTGCTACGCAATGCTTTCCCTTTTGATTTGGTAACTGAAGTTGGGAAGGGCGTACGAGGGGCCGATTGTGTGCATCATATTCGCAACCAGTTTGGGCAGGATTGTGGCAAAATCATATACGAAAGTAAACGCACCAAAGACTTCTCGATGGAATGGATTGAAAAGTTGAAAAAGGATATGAGAAGTATGGGTGTTGATGTTGCCGTTATTGTAACCCAGGCCTACCCAAAAGGGATGGATTGTTTTGGAGAAAGAGATGGGGTTTGGATTTGTTCATTTGATGAAGTTAAAGCCGTTTCATATATCCTTAGAGATGGCATCGTTAAACTTTCAAGCGCCATTAAATCGCAGGAAAACCGCGGCGATAAAATGCACATGTTGTATGATTACCTCACCAGCAACGAATTTTCAGAGCAATGGAAAGCCATAAGAGAAGGTTTCATGAGCATGAAACTGTCCATACAACGGGAACGTGATGCTATGGAAAAATTGTGGAAAGCAAGAGAAAAGCAATTGGAAAAAGTGATGCTGAATGCCACCCATATCCGTGGCTCCATTGAAGGTATCGCCGGCACAGACAGTATTCAATTGAGCCTTACCGATGAGGATGATGAACCGTTATTACTGGAATAAAAGATGATTTACGCCAAAAAGAAAGTACAGAACAATGTTAACCTTGCCGCACAAACGGCGAAGATTATTGCCAACGTAAACGAGCTGGAGCAAAGGAACCTGATGAGGATTGAGGGGAACGAAGTGTATCTGTATCCGGAAATATGGAAAGATAAAGTTACCGCATTGAACTGGATCAAATGCCTGCATTTATATTGCATGGTAAAAAAACGTTTTAAAGAAAGCGATTCCCTTCATTTTAAACACTTTAGTACCGGAGAAATTATTGGCGCATTTAAAAACAAAAAAGCCAGTACAACACTCTTCTAAGGAGGCGTTTATCAACCCTTTACTTGCGCCACCTTTTGCTTGCCCATTCCTGTTTCGCTTCCGGATCCATAAACGTCCAGGCTACAAAACGACTTATTTTTTGCCCCTGAGCCATTTCAATGGTTTTAACTTCGGCAACAGCCACGCCTTGCAAAGCCTTATAAATGAAAGGCAGATTGCTACTTTTAGAAACCAGACTACTGAACCACAAACACTGCCGGGCAATAGTAGTACTTTCGTCAATCATCTTCCTGATAAAAGCGATTTCTCCCCCTTCTACCCATAATTCTGAATGCTGTCCACCAAAATTAAGGACCGTTTCTTTTCCTTTATGTTTGCCCAGGTTTTGCAATTTTCTTTGCGTGCCCGAATTTGCTTCTGCTGCAGATGCATGAAAAGGCGGGTTGCACATACTGAAATCAAATAACTCGCCCGCTTTCACTACTCCTTTAAAAATATGTTGTTTCTGATTTTGCAGCCGACAGTCAACAGCGCCGGTTAATTGTTTATTGGCAGCTACGATGGCCTTAGCAGCTTTGATTGCGCCATGATCTACATCCGATCCACTAAAGCTCCAACCATACTCCTGGTGCCCGATAATGGGGTAAATACAATTTGCCCCGACTCCGATATCCAGTCCTTTTACAAACTTACCCTCAGGAACAATCCCGCTATTGCTTTGCGCCAGCAGATCTGCCAGGTAATGGATGTAATCCGCCCTTCCAGGTATCGGTGGGCATAAGTAATTGGCTGGAATGTCCCAGTTTTCGATGCCATAAAAATGTTTCAGCAATGCCTTATTCAATAATTTAACGGCTAGCGGATCAGCAAAATCTATCGATTCACTGCCATAAGAATTGATCGCAACAAACGGCGCCAGGGCCGGTAAACTTTTAATTAGCGCAGGGAAATCGTACCGGGAACGATGTTGATTACGGGGATGAAGGATATTTTTTTCTGCAGACATGGATTGATGAAACTTGGTCAAAGGTAAACGTTTTACGGAAACTTGGATATGTAAGAAAGCATAACGTACTTTGTAAAGTATGATCAGCATAAGCAAATAAAAGGATATGAGTAAGTTTATAAGAGGTTTTGGCTACGCATGTTCCGGATTGGGCTATGCCCTTAAAAGCCAGCTCAACTTTAAAGTGCACATTTGCACCGCTATCCTGGTTGCCATTGCAGGCTATTGGTTTAACCTGGCTGCAAGCGAGTGGCTTTGGCTTATTGTTGCCATTGCATTGGTTTTAATGGCAGAATTGCTGAATACTGCAATAGAGGTATTGGTAGACCTGGTATCGCCAAAGGTACATCCAAAAGCAAAAATCATTAAAGATGTTGCAGCTGCGGCTGTACTGGTAACGGCAATTGCGGCTGCGGGTATAGGGTTGATTATTTTTATTCCAAAAATACTTCATTATGCTGCATAAAACCCGGGGCATCGTTTTAAAAACAACCCTGTATAGTGAAAACAGTGTTATTGTGCAGATTTTTACTGAGAAATTCGGCATTCAATCTTACATGATCAATGGCGTAAAAAAGCCTAAAGCTAAAATTCGGATGAATATGCTGCAGCCTTTACACCTTGTAGATATGATTGTTTATCATAAAACGAATACCAATATACAACGGGTATCGGAGCTCAGACCTGCACCTGTTTTTAAAAACATTCCGTACGATATTATTAAAAGCACAATTGTTCTTTTTCTGAATGAGGTATTGTACAAAAGCATCAGGCAACAGACCACCGATCAGCACCTGTTCGACTTTATTTTTAATGCCATATGCTGGTTTGATGAAACTGAAGAATTAAATGTAAACTTTCACCTGGCCTTTTTAGTCAAGCTTTCCCGGTTTTTAGGTTTTGCACCAAGCACACAAACCAAAAGCGACCAAAGTTTTTTCGATTTACAGGAAGGAGAGTTCAAATCTTCGATCCCGGTACATGCTTATTTTTTAGACAAAACAGACGCATCCCTCTTTATTTCTCTATTTTCTGTGCCTTTTGAAAAAATAAATGAAATAAATATGGAGAATCAAACCCGCCGCGACCTGCTTGATAAAATACTGGTTTACTACACGTTACACACAGCTTCTTTTGGAGACATCCGATCTCACCAGATATTGGAAGATGTTCTTTCATAAAAAAACACATCTTTTTTTGCAAAAATGATTTTAGGGTGTATATTTGCAATCCCAAATCGAGGGGATCCTTGATCAGAATATACAGCTTGCTCAGCTGGTCTTAAGCAGACGAAAGAGCAGAACCAAAGGGGAGATTAGCTCAGCTGGTTCAGAGCACCTGCCTTACAAGCAGGGGGTCACTGGTTCGAACCCAGTATCTCCCACCAATAAAACAGCAGCTCAGCTGTTTCAAAATAAAAAGAGCAGAACCAAGGGGAGATTAGCTCAGCTGGTTCAGAGCACCTGCCTTACAAGCAGGGGGTCACTGGTTCGAACCCAGTATCTCCCACCAGAAAAAACCTTTCAGTAAACACTGAAAGGTTTTCTTGTTTTAACCCGGCTCAACAATTAAAGTCCAGCCTATAAATAAGTCGCAGCAGCCTCATACATGGTTCGGCATTCCTTCGTCTTTCGTTCGGAAAAATGCAAGCAAGAGTTGTCAAAAAGCAGCCGGACAAACAAACGCTTCAGCACAGTGCCGACCAGCTGATTTTCAATCCGAAAAAATTTCCGTTCCCTCATCAATTAATCCTTCAGAACTTCCCGGAATCAGGTACCGGGCACCAGTTTATAAATTCTGCCAGGCCATTCTACCGCGATATAAATAAACCCATCTGGAGCCATTCTTACGTCTCTTACCCTGCCAATATTTTTAAACAGGATTTCTTCTTTCACTACTTTATTGCCCTTAAGTACGCTTCTTTGTAAAAACTTAAACCTCAACGAGCCCGACAACAGGTTTCCTTTCCAGTTTTTATATCGGTCGCCGGTTACAAATGCCAATCCACTTGGCCCGATAGAAGGGATCCAGTAATGCACAGGCTGCACCATACCTGCTTTAGCAGTAAGGTTACTAATGGGCTTGCCATTGTAGTTAATACCATAGGTAATTACCGGCCAGCCATAATTTTTGCCGGGCTCTTCAATATTAATTTCATCTCCGCCTCTGGGCCCATGTTCATTGGTCCAGATTTGCCCTGTCTCCGGATGAATGGTCATTCCCTGCGGGTTCCGGTGACCATAATTATAAATAGAAGGCGACCCTGTTTTATCTTTTACAAAAGGGTTGTCTTGCGGAATACTGCCATCGCTTTTAATCCGATGTACTTTCCCCAGGTCATTGTCTTTTATTTCCTGCGGATTAACCTTCTCATTACCTCTTTCGCCAACGGAGAAATACAGGTAACCATCTTTACCAAACTGCATTCTGGAGCCGTAGTGATGTTGGGTTTTTGAATAAGGCATAGCTACAAAAATATCTTTTTGTCCAGTTAGCGCATCCCCTTCCAGCTTAGCCTGCATAATAGCTGTTGTAGCTACAACGCCATCCCCATCGTTTTTAAACTTGGAATAAGAAAGATAAATCAATTGATTTTCGGCAAATCGCGGATCCGGCACCACATCCATTAATCCGCCCTGCCCTTTGGCCAGCACTTCCGGCACCCCATTTATTTGCTGCAAAGAATGATCTGCTTTTACTTTATATAGCTTTCCCCCTCGGTCCGTAACCAGCATTTGATTACCTGGCAAAAAAGCCATCCCCCATGGAACATCCATTCCCTCAGCAACCAACTCCAGCCTGATGGTCATTTCTTCGGTTTTAAACACGTCAGAAACAGGCGTTTTAACAGCGGTATACTTATCTACATTTTTGATCCCGTTAAGGATATAGTCGGCAAGGGAGTTGATTTCTTTATCGGTTAGGCTCGCACCAAAAGCCGGCATCCCTTCATTTTCCCTACCCGATTTTATGGACTTAAAGAGGTCTTCTTTTTTATTGCCGAATTTCCACTGACGATCGACAAACATATCCATCTTTTCGCCATGGCATCCGGCGCAATAAGTACGATAATTGGTAGCGGGATCTTTTAAAGTTCGTTTTTCAAGGGTAGTAAAACTCATGACAACCGCGGCAGCCACCCCCGACAAAACAAGAAAACCGGTTGATTTTATCAACTGCTTTTTTATCCCCTTTCTACAATACATTTCGGTTGATGTTTGATGGGAAAATTACACGAATTTGCAATAAAACACATTTTATTGGCTTGTTCATGTAAAGCATTGGCTTGAGCAATTTGCGCTTCGTTGGTAATCACCACAACCGGGTTCAGCACCACTTCGGTAAAATGTCCGCTTCCATTGGAATTTTCCATCATGGTTCCTACAGGACTATCCTTATACTCCATAACAATGATCTCGTTCTGCGAGCACAAGTGCAGGTACCACAACATGTGGCAGGAAGATAAGGAGGCCAGCAACAGGTCTTCCGGATTATGCTTTGTTTTATCGCCTAAAAAGGCAGAATCAGATGAGCCGAGTATGTCTGCTTTATTGGGAATGGAAATGATATAACTTCTATCGTAAGATCTGTAGTCCATTGTACCTGATCCTTTATTTCCTGCCCAGGTAAGTTCCGCTTGATATTGATGTTCTTTAGCCATAACTGATCGCTTTAAGTGTGCTTCAATTTAGTACTTTTCTTTATCAATGACAATATATACTAAACAATTCCACCCATTAGCGGATCGCTAAAGCCAGCCAGTCCGGTCTCTACCCTTCCTGCATATCTTTGTTCAAAATTTTCGGTTCCCTCTACTTTTAAAATAAAATCGTACCAGCTGTAGCTTTTTTTCAGGTCAAGCACAATTCCTTCCACTGTACCGGCTTTTACCTTTCTTACCAGATTATTTTTACCATACCCCACATCCTTAATGGCAATGGTATAGTCTTTCGATGCACCGATATTGGTTATTTTTACCACAACATTTCCGGTAAGTTTCCCATTGCCACCGGCACGTTCATATTCGATGGCAACCAGCAAATCGGGATTGTTGGCCGTTCCAATAAACTCCCTGTAATAGCCGTTGGGGCCATTCACCCGGAGCTGATATTTTCCATTTTCGAATGCCGCTATAGGCCATCGATAGCTCAATGTGTCGCCCGCAACAACAGCGAAAGACCAGTTCCGGCATACCTGTTCCTCATTCCCAGCATCTTTATATTTAACAGGGGCATATACTGTAAAAGGAGATCCTGCTGCATTTTTACCAAAAACAGTGTTCCCTGCCTGTAGCTTCAGCTCAAAAGCCTTCTTATCTTCCGTTAATTTACCGTCGGTATATAGTTCATAAGGGAGGGCACATGACGGCTTGATTCCCTTTTCCTGTCCAGACATAATTCCACTAGCTAACGGCTTCGCCCCGAAAGCGGCAATATCGGCATCAGTAAGCTTTTTAAATCCCGACGGGTCGGCTTTAAATTTGGCATTATAAATCGTTTCAACGGTGTGATTACGGTTTAGGAAATCTATTTTATCTGGCTTTTCTCCATTAAAAGGCGCAAATACGGACGTAAGATCGCCGCAAATTGTGCGCCTCCATTGACTGATGTTATCCAGTTTGATTTCCTTATTCAGTTTATGACTGAAAAACACTTCCAGGAACTGCAAGGTAGAAGTATGGTCAAACACCTCCGAACAAACCCTCCCACCTCTGCTCCATGGAGAAGCAATCAGCATTGGAACTCTAAATCCTAAACCTATTGGTGCCTCGCGCGCGGCTTTTTCGGGAATACCCTGTTTCAGTTCATTGGCCAGCCGCACGTGTTCTATTTCTGTATCTATGCCTTTAGAAACCAGGCCTGTTCCAGGAACTTTCGCATCGGGAATGGAATAAGGTGGCACATGATCAAAATAGCCATCATTTTCATCATAAGTGGTGATGAAAATTGTTTTTTTCCATACCTCCGGGTTCTTTGTCAGGATGTCGAGCACCTCAGAAACATACCAGGCACCATACCATGGGGCGCTGGGGTGATCAGAAAAGTTCTGGGGACTGGCCAGCCAGGAAACAGCCGGGAGCTTCCCGGTGTCTACATCTTTCCTGAACTGATGCAGCACATCCCCTTTCGGAACGGTCACTTCACGTTTGCTATTCCCGTCGTTATAACTTAATGTACTAATGTTCCTATAGTTTGGGTCACCTGAATTGATGACAAAAGCATTTTTAAACAATGCCTTCTGCTGATCGGATAGTTTTTCATATTCTTCAGCGCTCCATTTTTTCAATTCCGAAGCAGCATTGTCCAAAGCCTCCATTTTATTTTTCAGGTCGGTCTTGATTTTCTGGGCAGCAGCCTCACTTGAGGGACTGGCCTCCTGCAATTTATTGATTTCATCTGGCAAGGTATCGACCAGCTTTTGCAGGTTCTTTACATACCTGGATGAAAACTTAACCTGATAAGCAGCAAAGAATTCCAATAAATTGCAGCCAAAATTACTGAGCCAGGCACGCTCTTCACCTTTATAACCTCCACCGCAACTGATGTCGTTCTGATAGAACTTCCAGGCCACGTTATTTTCCTGTAACAACTCAGGAAATGCTTTCCATGGCAATTTTCCATAACTAAAATCGTCATTTCGGATATTAACTTTCTGCAATCCGTCCAGTTCATAACTGATCTTTCCGGTCCAGAAGAAGGAGCGGTTTGGTGTGGTGCTGGTCATGCCCGAACAAAAATTCTGATCGCATACGGTAAAAGCATCAGCCATGGCATAATTAAATGGCAAATCTTCGCGGGTATAATGACCTAAAGTTAAGGGCATACCTGCGTATTTTTTATTGCCCGATCTTTTGGCGGTCAGCCATTGATCATATTTACCACCATTGTAGGCATCTACCTGACTGGCCCTTGAATGCGGCAAATCGCCAAGCCAGGTTACTTTAGAATCTTTAATATCCAGGCGGAAAGGAGCATAGGTTTCGCCAAGGGCATTTGTTTGCATCCATACGGGCTTCTGGTCGGGCAGTGTTACAGCACGTGGGTCATTAAATCCTCTTACCCCTTTTAAGGTTCCAAAACAATGGTCAAACGACCTGTTTTCCTGCATCAGGATCACAATATGTTCGGCATCCATAAAACTTGATCCCAGCTTCGGGTCGATAGCCAATGCCCGCTGTATAGAGGCAGGTAATACTGTAGAAAGTCCTGCCGCTCCGGATAACAGCAAAGATTTGCGGATAAATTCTCTTCTTGATTCCATATTTGCAACTTGCGCTTGTAAACCTCAATAGTTTGTTAAGGTTTCGAATTTCAAGATTTCAAGTTACGAATACGATCACTTAGTATAAAATTTATGTTAAAATGTTACAAATTATTTCAATTAACAGCCATTGGCTTTTATTTTATTTCAATTGATAAGCCATTACACTTTTTTTCCAGAAAGTTGGGATGTATAGGATTCTCTTAACCGGATCATATCCCAAATCGGCAGTATTTTTCTTTTCGAGATGGGTATCCAGCAACAGGTCGTATTTCCCGTCGGCATATACGTAATAGATGTAGCCGCTCCAGCTGGTAAATAAAAAATCGCCCTTTCCAACCGGCTCCAGGCCGTCGCCTCCGTTGGGCAATTCGGCCAACTTAGCTAATTTTTTCTGCGCATCAGCTTTCCATATGGTCTTGCCGCCAATAATATACAAGTCCTCGCCAATTGCTTTTAAACCATTTACGCCATTTATATTTTCCAAATAAAGTGAGGCCTTGTTTTTCTCTATCTTATGAATGCGTTTGGTTCTGGAGTCAGACACGTATACAGTTCCTTTGTCACTCACCGTTATGTCGTTCAAAAATTTGGCACTATCTATAGCTATTTTCAGCAGTACCTTACCCTTCGCCACATCAATAACGACTACATCACTCAAATCGGCAGCATACATGAGGTTCCCTAATCGGGCAAGCCCCTTAGGCGAATTTAATCCGGTTATCCAGTTCAAATCGATAATTTTACCATCGGTCCCAATTTTTGCCACGCCACCAATCCCATCTTTGTCATTTGGATTATTACCCATTTGCGAAACGTACAATATTTTATGTTGAACGTCTGGCAATACCGACTCCGGAAGATTGATTACGCTATCCGTTTCCCAGATTTTTTCAAGTCGGTGTTGCGCTAAGGCATTTACAGATAAGGCTACCATTAAAGCCAGGCCAAAATATTTCTTCATATGCTGTTAATTTTTGATTAAGCCATCAGGCTTTAAATTACGTAATTATTTTAAATCTTCGGGTTGCTATTGCAATTGACCAATAATCGGCTAAAAAATACTGTTTCAATTTAGCCAGGTTATCAGCTATTTTACCATTATAGCTCAATTATGCCCCATAACGCCACCATACCGCTGTGGCAGACATGAGGCACTGTTTTAAAGCTTCAAATAAACGCTAACTTTAATCAGACAATCAAACCAAATACGTTAAGCAAAAGCTTAACCTAAACAATAATTATGAACAAAAAATCTATTTTAGGCGTAATTTGCCTTGCGTCGGCCATCACGCTAACAGGATACGAAAGTTTATTGGCGCAATCTAAAGATGCTAATTTAAAGACCTGGCCCAAAGGCAGCTCCCCAAAAGAAATCGGAACAAAAATAGCTGATCATTTTATCGAAACACCGCATACCAATTTTAACCGGCCAGGCCCTCCAAAGGTAATCACCTATCCGGAAACCTGCACCTGGTATGGCGCACTGACCTTTGCAAAAGAAAGCAAAAACAGCAAGCTTTTGGGACAGCTGAAAGACCGTTTCGAACCACTTTTTGGCGTAGAGGCCAAAATGATACCTGTACCCGACCATGTAGACTATAGCGTATTCGGCTCCGTGCCATTGGAATTGTATATGCAAACCAAAGACAAAAGGTATTATGACCTGGGGATAGGCATAGCCGACAAACAATGGGGGCCACCCGAAGGACCACGGGTAGTAAAAGAATCACAGGGATATTATGACCAGGGCTATACCTGGCAAACCCGTTTGTGGATTGATGACATGTTTATGATTACTGCCGTGCAGGCCCAGGCATACAGAGCCACAGGAGATGAGAAATACATCAATCGTGCTGCAAAAGAAATGGTTTTTTACCTGGATCAGTTACAACGTCCTAATGGCTTATTTTATCATGCGCCCGATGTTCCTTACTATTGGGCACGTGGCGATGGTTGGATGGCCGTTGGGATGGCCGAATTGCTAAGATCGGTACCTAAAAACAATCCTAATTATGCACGTATCATGAAAGGCTATACAGACATGATGGCATCCCTGTTAAAATATCAGACCGAAGATGGCATGTGGCGTCAACTGATCGACCATCCGGAATCCTGGCCTGAAACATCCGCTACTGGAATGTTTACTTTTGCCTTCATTACCGGCGTAAAGAATGGCTGGCTGGACAAAGAGGTATATGGAAAAGCGGCACGTAAAGCCTGGCTTAAACTCATTACTTATATTAACGAAAACAATGACATTACTGAGGTTTGTGAAGGCACCAATAAGAAAAATGACCTTCAGTATTATTTAGACCGCAAAAGGAATGTTGGTGATTTACACGGACAAGCGCCATTGTTATGGTGTGCAACTGCTTTATTACGTTAACGAATATAAAAGCCCATATAGTAATGGTAATTTTAAAAAACAATTGCTGAAATTACCATTACTAAACAAAAAACACTCAAATGAAGAAGATATTATTGATACCGGTTTTACTAAGTGCCCTGGTATTTTTTACCCTGTATGCTTTTAAAGATATATCGGCCATGGGACAACCGAAGCCCGATGCCGACAATGTAGGCTTAAAACTTCCGGAAGGATTTGGCGCTTTAAAAGTAGCCGATATTGCTGCCAAGGCCCGGCATATTGTGGTTACCCCTCAGGGCATCATTTATGTAAAACTGGCCAGGCCTAAAGAAGAAAAGGGGATCATTGTCCTTAAAGAAAATAGCGATGGCCGGGCCCAGATCACCGGTGGCTTTGGCAACTATGGGGGTACCGGAATCTATTTAAAGGACGGATATCTTTATGCTTCTTCAAATAAAGAAGTATTCAGGTATAAGGTAAATGATCAGAATGAGGTTATTGACCCAAATAATCCAGAAACCATTGTTAAAGGGCTTAAAATGGGTCGTCAGCATGAAACCAAATCTCTGGTGCTGGACAATGATGGCAACCTGTATCTCAACATAGGCGTTCCTTCCAACTCCTGTCAGCAGCAGGATCGTGGCCTGAGGTCTCCTGGCATCCCGGGATGTCCGTTGTTGGATTCAGCTGCCGGCATATGGCAGTTTAAAAAAGACAAACTTAATCAGAGCTACGCTGAAGGTGTTCGGTATGCAACAGGCTTAAGAAATGTGGTAGGACTAGACTGGAACCAGCAAAACAATCAGCTTTTTGTGATGCAACATGGCCGCGATAACCTCAACAGCTCATGGCCGGAACTGTACAACAGCAAAGAATCAGCAGAGTTACCCGCCGAGTGTTTATATGCGCTGAAGAAAGGTGACAACGCAGGCTGGCCGTTTATGTATTACGACGGTATACAACACAAAAAAATTGTAGCCCCTGAATACGGTGGCGACAAAAAGAAAGAGGCTGATGCCAAATACCTGGATCCGGCTGTGGCTTTCCCTGCACATATGGCTCCTAACGGATTACTGTTTTATACCGGAAAGATGTTCCCTGAAAAATACAAAAACGGTGCTTTCATTGCCTTCCATGGTTCATGGAACCGCGCCCCGGAGCCTCAAAAAGGATTCTTTGTGGTATTTCAGCCATTTAAAGATGGCAAGCCATCGGGCGATTGGGAAATTTTTGCGGATAATTTTGCAGGAACACCAGAAAAAGCAGCTATGAATAAAGCAGATCATCGCCCATGCGGACTGGCTCAGGGTGCTGATGGTTCTCTTTATGTAACCGATGATGTTAAAGGAACGATTTACCGCATCGTGTACGCTAAAAAATAAAACATGAAAAAAACACTAATGATCTTATTGATCATCGCCATAACCGGAATCAAATTATCTGCTCAAACCAAAGGAAAAAAGGCTCCTGTCAGCAAGCCAGCTGCGGTTACTGCCGCTGTGATGGCCAATGGAAAAAAAATATACGGCCAGTATTGCCTGGTCTGCCATATGGCAGACGGCGCCGGTGTTCCTAATATGAATCCACCGGTTAGCAAAACATCTTATGTACTGGGTGATAAAACACGGTTGATTAATGTAATCCTTAATGGCCTGGCTACCGGCGAAGAAATTGACGGAGAAACTTATACCAATGTGATGCCTGCACATAATTTCCTGAAAGACGAAGAAATTGCAGCGGTCTTGTCTTACGTTAGAAACAGTTTTGGAAACAAAGCGGGAGGAATATCAGCAGGGGAAGTAAAAGCTGTACGTGCCAAAGACATAAAAAAATAACCAGCAGGAATATAGCTTAAATAACGTTTAAAAGCTCAGCACAATATGACATTAGGTTAGCCCATATTGTGCTGAGCTTTTTTATTCATAGTTTTTATTATTGTGTAGCTAGTTTACCCTCGCCTGCCCAGGTGCGCAATAGTTCATAAATATTTCCGGTCCGCTGTGCGGCTATAGTTACGTTGTTTACGGCGGTGCTACCTAAACGGTCATTTAGCTGTGCGATGTACAGGCTTCTTGGTAATACATTAGCGCCCCAGCTTTCCCAATAGCCAGCTCCGTTCTTTTTGGCACCCACACACCCTATCCCCCAGTTCATTGCACCTTTGGGGCTTTCCACCTTTATGTCATAGCTTGGCGATTTACAATTCCAGAACATGGTTTGTGCGCCAGCCCAGCCATGCCCGGTCCCCATTGCTTTCCGGTTCTGAACAATAATCTGTCCTCCCTGTATGTTGTCAAACAACACTCCTGTTGCCCATCGATGGTGAGGACCGATATCGGCCTTTGTGTTGGTCGAATAACTATCCAGGAAAACATTCGGCCCCGGCACCGTTGATCCTGTTACATAATCGTGCCTGCCACCACTGGTGTAACAACGCTGAAAAAGATTGAATGAGGAGCCGCCCTCCAGATTAAAAGAATACTTGCGGCCACCTGTAGTTTCCGATTTCGGATCAACCATGGCACATTCTTCTATGGTATTGTATGCCGACATGCTACTCAATGACACGCAGGCATAACCAAAATATTGAGCAGTGACCTGTTTTACCCAGCAATTCTCTGTCCGGTTCAACTCTATACCATTCCAGGCATGCAGTTCATCATCGTCATTCAGATAATAGGAAACCAGCCGGATGTTTTCCACTCCCGAATTGCTGATCCGCCCGGTAATATTTGTTTTAAATACGTAACCCCCACCATATTTGGTCTGCATCGGATCCACAACCGGCGCATTTAATGTGATGGTGTTGCCGGTTATCGCCACAATTTTACGCTCAAAATTAATGTCATAACCGCCCGGAGTCCAGCCATACTGCCCCATGTCCAATGCATCAATCCAGGCTTGGTTGGGCACGCGGTAAACCGAAATATTGTCTCCTACATTAAATCCTGAGGTAGATTCTATCGCTAAACTCAAAGCGCCCGTAGGTACATATTCTGTGGTTATTTTCTTTCTTGTTCCACCTACCTCAGGCATACCCGAACCCGTACCATTTAATTCAATAAGATTGTGCTGTACTTTTTTGGTAGCTTTAATAACGGTTCCGGAGATACCCTGCCCCGCACCACGTAGTACCACCCCACTTTTGTCAATCACCAATGTTCCTTCCACCTCATAGGTTCCTGCCTGTAACAGCACAGCCCCTCTATAACCATTTCCATCCTGCGGAAGATTTTTCACCTCATCAATAGCTTGCTGAATGTGAATCCGGTTATCGCCGGGAATAGCTGCAATTGTCTTTTTGACCTGAATTTCAGGCAGCGCTACCCCGCCTCCTTTATAGCCGGCATTGGAAAAATCGGGCACAACATTGTCTTTATTCGTCTCCCCTTCATTGGCAAATTTGTTATAATACAATTTTCCAGAGGAATGAAGATACACCAGTGAGGTGGTATTTTCGGGAGGATTTGTGACAGGAGGATTGACTACAGGGGGATCGGTTTTCTTACCATCTGGCACAACAGTTTTTCCTTTTTTACAAGAAATTGCCATAATAGACAGTGCCATCAGGCAACAGGAGAGTTTACGCATCATAAGGCATTACATTTGGTTAATTTATCCTGCAATAAACCAATAAGTTAGCGCATATTATTCCGCAAAATCAGCGATTTTTTCAATCATATTGGCAAAGGTTTTGCCCATAAAAAAGCCGGAAAGCAAAATGCTCTCCGGCTACATAAACCTAAACCAAATTTACTATTTAAGAATCGTTCCGTCGTTACTAATGAATACACTGTTTATAAACGCAACGCTACCGGTTTCATTGGCGTTGGCTTTACCAGGATAAGCAATTTGAAAGCGGCTTGCCAATGGAGCTTCAAAACCAGGGTAAGTGGTTTTGCAATAAGCCAACCAATCTTTAATACCATTGCTTGTGAACCATTGCACCCCATCAACATAAGCGGTGAATACATTATTTGCATCAATTGCAAAAGCTATACTTTTTTCTACGCCCGCAGCAGATTTAAATATTGGGCTTTTTCCTTTCACAGGATTTATCAATGGCAACGGATTTGGCAATACAGCTGTATTGGTGCTAAATACTGATTTATTAGCTGCAGGCACAAATGTTTCATACCTGATCTGGTAGCTGTCTGTGGTTGCCGGATCAACTGTTGGATAATATTCCCATCTGATCTCTCTCAGGAAAGGGTAATCGGTATTTGTTGACGGTTGTTTAAAAAACAGCGAGATGATAACTGGCTGCCCAGCCCTAAAAAATGTTTTCCAACCCAGTTTGGCACGTACAGAAAAAGGAATTCTCAAGTCTGCAAGATTCAGGTCTCTCCTCAAAATAGCGGTTTTACTTGCCGTTATCGATGTCATCTCGATAATGCTTTTTAAAGGGTCATTATCCAGAATCTGGTTGAAATTTGCATCTGCATTAGCCCAACCATTTCCCTCGAAAGCAAATTTACTTTGAAATTCATCAAAGAAATACCGGGTAACTTTCAGGTTTGTAGAACGTGAGGTAGTTTTGCCGTTCAAATCGGCTGTAGCTGTAACGGTATAGTCGCCAACAGTCGCCGGTGCAATCCAAAGGTTTTCAAATAAATTCTGGGTACGCCAGCCATCAAATGTTCCGCCTGTTGCCTCCCATTTGTAAGAAAGCTTGGTATTGTCGCTTCCCTGTGTTCCGGCCCATACTTTTAC
Source organism: Pedobacter schmidteae (assembly GCF_900564155.1). Taxonomy (NCBI): domain Bacteria; kingdom Pseudomonadati; phylum Bacteroidota; class Sphingobacteriia; order Sphingobacteriales; family Sphingobacteriaceae; genus Pedobacter; species Pedobacter schmidteae. The sequence goes on from NZ_LS999839.1 coordinate 485,017, forward strand.
CTTTTCTCCGAAATAGAATTCTTCTCCGGCCTTACTTAAAGTTACAATTTCAACTTTGTCATCTTTTTTACACGATACTGCAACTATGCAAAGTAACATGAATATGCCTGTGTGATATAACTTTCTCATAATTATTTATTATTGATGATATCTTTTCTTGTTGGTGCACTAAAATAACGGTCCATTACGTGAACCACTCCATTGGTAGCATGCAAGTCTGGTGTGCGGGGTCTGTTATCGCCTGTTCCACCAACGTAATTGTTAATAAATAAGAATCCATCCCTGCTGGCCTGCATCATGATCCAGACTTTTGCAGAATCATTTGTTGCACTTAAACCATAGGTATCTACCCATCTTCCAATCGAATTTAGGTTCTTAAAGTCATAGGTACCCTTTAATATATGGTATTTCAACCAGGCAGCGATCCTGTCGACAGGATACTGGCTCCAGTCAGATCCTTTAACGGTTAGATTGTAGGTAGGGCTAGCCGGGTCTGTATCTAAAAACGTATTTCGAGAATAATAGCTGTTGGTACTTTCAATATTAGTTGTTGCATTATTTGTAAGCAGCAAATAAGTGTTGCCAGATTGCGTATACAGAGGTTTTACATCCTTATAATTCGGATCTTTATCTACGTATTCAATAGCTTCCAGCATTCCTGAAAACAGATCTGGACGTGATTTCATAAAATCCATCACATTTGAATTTACCTTATTATCGTAATACGACGGTACATATTTATCATTTTTTTGTAGCGGTAGCTTATCACATGCGGCAAATGCTAAGCACGAAATAAAGACTGCCGGCGCGATTAGTTTTTTAATAGTTTTCATCAGTATATATTTATATTTCAACTGTTGCGAGGCTCATTTTCGCTGTTTATTCATTTAAACAATTTATTTGGGCCTTTATATATCTTATCTCTCCATCGTGTTAAACAATGCCGTTACTCGTCATAAGGAGGATTTTGGTCGCCCACCAACTTACGGTTAGCATTAAATGCTGCCGAAGCGATCGGGAACAAAATTCTTCCGATATTTGTTCCTTCATATTTGGTTGCACCTGTTCTGGCACCCAAAATTGGGTTCATTATACCGGTTAAATAAGTATAGCCATTAGTAAAATCATACGTTTTTCCAATACGGCACATGTCAAACCATCTTTTACCTTCGCCCAATAACTCGTACTGACGCTCGGTAAGAATGGTACGCTCAATACCTGTTACAATATCTCCTGTATAATCGGCCAGCTTAGCCTGGGTTTTATATCCTACACGGTTTCTCACTGCATTTACAATATCCAGTGCTTCCTGGTATTTCCCGGTATGGGCCAAAGCCTCGGCCCTTAACAACATGATATCAGCAAAACGATAGATTGGAAGTTTCACATTACATTCGGCATTTGCCTGGTATATAAATGCACCGCCCGGCAGGCCGTCACTTCTTTTTGCTGCAGGATCATATATCGTAAATTTACCAAAGGCACCATTTAAGGAATTATATTCCACCGGAGTTTTATAACTGATCATGTCGAAACTTGTGGTCAAACGACCGTCAGACGGCAATAAAGTTACCGGATCAGTTCTATCAAACAATTCCTGAAAAATTTTGGGTGTAATCATGTAATTATTGGTATTGGAACCAGAAGCCATACGTCCACAAACCCCTACACCACCACCACGTTCAATATTATCCCAGTATAGGTTAAAAATGGTTTCGGTGGAAGTTGCAGGATCAGTAAACATATTCTTCCAACTTTGCGCATTGGTAACCCAGGTACAACCACTTTCGGTAATTGTATTTTGGGAAGCAGCCAAGGCAAGGTCATACTGTTGAAACCACATGTATACATCTGTTTGTAAAGCATATACAGCAGCTTTCTGCATGTTATATTTATTCGTTTTGTTGGTACCTATGCTTTTCAATGCCAGGTCGATATCATCCAGAATTCTCTTTTTTACGTCAGCTATAGGTGATCTGGCAAACTGGGTTGGTTGGCCGTAAGTTTCAAGCGGCTCGGTGATCAGCGGCATTTTGCCCCACACCCTGAGACCATAGAAATACATCAAAGCACGCAGTCCATAACACTGACCCAAATAATCGGTATAAGTTGCAGTAGCTCCACCGATATTCTCGCTGGTCATTTGCGGATAGTATTTGATACCGTAATTGCAAAGCGAAATGGTGGTATAAAGACTTGACCAACTGGCCGCGCCGGTTATGCCATTTGAACCAACAATATCCGGATCACTAGCCGACAAGGCATTATTTAAAAATTTGGTTTGTGCCGTTCCGGTACCTGCACCTTTAACATTGTCGGCACGAACTTCACCCCAATCAAACCAGTTGGTATTCAACGTCGTTTGTACAGAGTTATATATACCCGCCATCCAGGCATCAGCATCTGACTTATCTTTCCAGAAGCTTCCTGGCGTGATGGTCGAGATCGGATCCGTCTGCAAGAACTTTTTACACCTTGTAGCTGTTAGCAGGATCAATAATCCCCCGAATAATAATATTGTGAATCTAATCTTTTTCATGATCTTCTACGATTAAAATGTTATACCAAGTCCTAATCCCATCTCTCTTTTGCGCGGATATTGTCCGTTATCAAGCCCAGGCTTAAGCACACTATTTTGTTTCACTTCCGGGTCAAAACCTGTGTATTTTGTCCAGGTCAACAGATTGTTGCCATAAACATACAGGTTAAAGTTAGCAATATGGAACCGTTCGATAAGCTTTCTTGGCAGCTGATATCCCAGTCTAACATTCTGCAAACGAATAAAGGAGCCATCCTCCAGGTAGTAATCGTTGGTTTTACGAACGTTATCAGCACCTTGAGTTCCACCAATATAAGAATTGGTAATTTGCCCCGGATATTTGTACATATTCAGGATATAATACGGCTCGGGAGTGGTATTACTATTGGAAAAAGACGCCGTATTTCTTCTGTTTTCATTGTAAATACTATTTCCAAAATTTCCGTACAGGGAAACTGCAAGGGAGAAGCTCTTATAAGTAAAGTTATTGCTCCAACCCAAACTCCATCTCGGCTGTCCGTATCCGGTTACAATTTTATCTTCGTTACCGATGTTACCATTTAAAACGCCATTGGCATCGGGCTGATTTTGCCAGATCACATCACCACCCTTAGAAATGTTACCATTGGTAGTCAATTGTTTTGGCGTTCCGCTGTATGGTGTTCCGTCAGGATAAGTATAACCTAACAAATTTGGCTGCATATTTTTCCCGATGATCACATTGCCCAATTCATCTTTTTGAAATTGTGGGATCAGTCTCACTTTAAAATCATCAGTGTAAGCATTAGACTGATCGTACTGATAAATGCCCAGGAATCTGTAACCAAAAAAGTTACCTGCTTCCCTGCCTTCGGCTACGGTCCAGTTGTCATCTACATAATCACCACCCGGCAGGCTAAGGATTTTGTTCCTTACCCTTGACCAGTTGATGGATGTTTGCCAGCTAAAATCTTTGGTTTGGATAGGGTATCCTGAAACCATTAACTCAATACCCTTATTTTGAAGTGAACCTGCATTGATCCTTGCTTTATTAGGGAAGCCCGATTCTAAAGGAAGTGGTGCATCATATAATAAATCCTTTGTTTTTTTAATGTAGTAATCACCCACAAAGCTCAATTTGCCATCAAAGAAAGTTAAATCCAAACCTAGGTTGGTCTGCGTGGTCTCTTCCCATTTCAGGTTACTGTTACCCAAGCGGGTATCGGTACGCACACCGCTCACCCCATTGTAATAATATGTACCAAAAACAAACTGTTGAACCGCGTCAAAATCGCCAATCTGCTGGTTACCGGTAATACCCCAGCTACCTCTCAGTTTGGCGTCAGTTAATATTTTTTTAGACCATTTCATGAAGCTCTCATCGCTAAACCTCCATCCAACTGATGCCGCAGGGAAATAGCCCCATTGATTTTCTGTACCAAATACAGATGAACCGTCTCTTCTTAGCGTAGCATTTAACAGATAGCGTCCTTTATAGTCATAACCTAGTCTGGTAAAGAAACCTAACAGTGCCGATCCGCTACCTTTAGAGTAAGTGTCAGACGGGGTCAACTCTCCGGCTGCGTTTAAGGTATGTACGTTTTCACTAACAAATTTTCTACCGGTAATTTGTATTTCGCTCAGGTTATTTTTTTCAAAGTTAGTCCCCAGCAATGCTGTAATGTTGTGATTTCCGGCAATTGTTTTTTTATAGTTCAACACCGCATTTCCCTGGGTCCTGATTGGGATATTTGTTTCGTCTTTACCGGAACTGATTGCGTTGGCCCCGTTTTCTAACAATTTGGAGTTGAACGTTGTATTTCTGTTAAATTGTACATCCGCAGATGCATCTGCATGGAATTTTAAGTCTTTGGTAAAAGAATAGTCAAAGCCCTGAAAAATCACCGCCCTGTAAATAGACGTCAGATTCTCTCTCAGATATGCCTCCGCTATCGGATTTTTCCTTCCCCCATTGTCATAAATTAACTCTCCGCTAGGCAAATACAAGGTTTGTTGCGGCCCGCGTTGAAGCGCCTGCTGAATTACCTTACCCTCGTTGATGTTGTTTTTATTCTGGTAACTAAAGCTAAGCTGTGTTGACAGACCTACTTTTTTAGACGGTGCATACTTCAGGTTGGTACGCATGGTGGCCCTTTTATTAAAACTGGCCAATATAATCCCTTGCTCGTCCAGATACTGTAAGCTATTGTAATAATTGAGTTTCGGTGTTCCGCCGCTCATCGACAAATCAAACTGGTTACGTATAGCAGTTTGTGTAATTAACGACTGGTAGTCATTATCTGCATTTTTATTGTAGGCTGTTGAATCATCCGGGTGCGGATCAAGACTGATCCTGTTTCTCTGATCAAACATTTGTCGTTGCAAACGGTTGGACTGCGGAATATGACGCGACAGGTTGCTGTAACTTCTCAGGTAATCAACATTGATTCTTGGTTTACCATCTTCACCCTGTTTAGTCGTAATCAGGATTACACCATTCGCCGAACGGGAACCATAAATAGCTGCTGAAGCAGCATCTTTAAGGATTTCGATAGACAACACATCTTTAGGATTGATGGACATGATGTTTTTCATCGGCACCCCATCCACAATATATAAAGGTTTAACACCATCATCCGATAGCGTAGACATACCCCGAATGGTAATGTCACTTTCATCACCTGGCGCACCCGAACCAGTCATTACCCGTACACCTGGAGCGGCGCCTTGTATGGCATCAAAAATCGAAACAGGTTGTTTCTCTTCGATGGCTTTTGCAGTAATTGAACTGATTGCTCCTGTTACGTCTCTCTTTTTCTGCTGTCCGTAACCTACCACAATTACTTCATCCAGGTCGGATAACGAGGGCATCAATTTCGGATTGATTGATCGCCTTGCGCCAACCACTTCCTCTTTAGTATCGAAACCTATATAGGTAAATACCAAAACCGATTCTGCACTGGGCACAGTAATCGTGTATTTACCTGCGCTGCCTGTTTGAACAGCTGTTTTGGTACCTTTTACCTGTACACTTACTCCAGGAATCCCCTCTCCCTTATCGTCGGTCACAGTCCCTGAAACCTTGATGGTCTGAGCATATAGTGAAGCTGTAGTAAACAGCAGCGCCAACACACTCATTACTATTTTTTGTATAGTTTTTTTCATATTTATCCTTTAAAATAAAGCCGTGTCTATTTAAAATAAAATTTTGGAGACATGCATCTCGTTGTACAATCCTAAAAATTATACATCCTCATCATAATTGTTACACACCAACAATTTTTTTCAGATGAGGCATTTGTCGAAAATGCCTCTAGCGGGGGTTTAAACTCAGATTCTTCATACTCGCATATTTGGTTTAATAAATAAAATTTGGTTTATGCAATTGAAGAAAAATAAGGTTAAGATTGCTTAATAAAATTAGCCTACTTGTGTCTCATTTTGGCATCCCTATCTACGGCCAGAATTCTTGTCTGGTTTCAGTCTTATTTTTCTAAAAAAGGGTTCAGAATTATCAAAAACCTTGTTTAAAAGGAAACATTTTCAATTTAATCGTCTCAATTTGCATTTTGATTCCAAAGTCGGCTTATGCCAATTTTGTTTAAAAATGCCAAAAATATATCACCGCAACAAACGTTATAACGATGCCGTTTTGTTTTGTAACAAAGTGATCCATTAAAAATCAAAAGCATAAGTGTTATCCCCGATGAAAACTAAAGCGTCTGTATTTCTATTCCCCATCATTTGTATTTTTATATTCTCCCTATCGGCCTGTTTAAAAGACGGGATCAGCCCTTATAATTTACCCTATTTTTATATAAATAAGGATACCCGAGGCGAAATTGAGGTTTCGTGGAGCCGAAAAGATACCGTAGATTACAAGGTATACCTTAGTGCACAACAACAAAGTCAGGCTATTGAACTGCAATATGAAATCATCGTCGGTGAAGGACTTTTAGAAGGGCGCGATTTTAAACTCATCACCGCAGGAAACAAACTTACCTTTGCCCCTGGTGTAACCGAATCTCCTATTCGCATTGCCTGGATGGCCGCCGCATTAGATCCGGCAAAAAAGAATACCCTCACCATCCGCCTAAGTGCAAACAGTAAAAATTACAGAATGGGATTACCGGGCCCCGACGAATTACAGAGACAATTGGTGATCAGAAAAAATTAGGAAAAAGCTTTAAGCCTTTTTAACCTTGTAATGCTGAAGCGTAAACCTTATTTTTGCAATTCATTCATCATCAACAGCATTGGAAGAACAGGGACAGCATAGCGCCTATACATTTGAAGAATTGTTTAAAGACAACTATGCAAGGCTATGTCATTTTGCTATTCAATTTTTAAAGGATGATGATACGGCAAAAGACATTGTCCAGGAGGTTTTTGTAACTTATTGGAATATGGATAACCGCCCTGCTTATGATGCAGCCTCTACCAGCGCCTTCCTCTACTCCTCGGTACGAAATGCCTGTCTGAATAAATTGCGCAGGCTAAAGCTAGAACAAGGATACTTAAATGGACGGAATGCTGATCCTGCTGAAGATGCGATTGCGCTAAACGCCATGGTCAGAACTGAAGTGATGGCAGAACTGCATAAAATCATCACTACTTTGCCAGAAAATTGTCAGAAAGTATTCCGCATGGGTTATCTGGAAGGATTAAAAAACCCACAGATAGCGGCAGAACTAGGCATCAGCGTAAATACTGTCAAAACACAAAAGAAACGAGGTCTGGAATTGTTAAAAATGCGACTAAACCCCGACTTTTTTGCGCTACTTTCACTTTTTCTACTGAAGTAATCAAATTATTTAAAATATTTACTACTCTTTTTCACCCTCTTTTGTTTTTCAGGTTTCTTATAGTTGTCTATGGAAACGCAAAACAATTTTAAGCATACCTCGCAACTTATTATCAAGTTCCTTAAAAAGGAGCTTTCCGCTCAGGAGAAGAAAGAATTTGACCTTTGGTACCAGGCATCACCGACCAACAGGGAGCTCGTTGAATCTTTCCGGAATACAGCTCATGTGCAGCAGGAAATCAATTATATTGATGCTGTGGATGTAAACCAGGGCTGGGCAGATATTTCAAAACACATTCACGCCAAACCTGTAAAACGGTTTAACTGGAACAACGTATTCCGTTATAGCGCCGCCGCGGTACTTGTGATGACCATTGGCTTCGGTATTTATAGATATAATGCCGGCCCTTCTTCGTCAGTATTAAATGCCAAAGTTCAGGACATCATGCCCGGAAGCCAGAAGGCTATATTAAACATGGCGGATGGCTCGACTATAGATTTGAATACCGCTTCGTTGTCGCTAACAGACCCTAAAGGTAAACTGGCCATAGCAGCAAAAAGAGGGGTATTATATTTTGATCGCGAAGGTAAAAGAAATGCTGCCAAAGGCTACAATATGCTGAGAACGCCAAGAGCTGGCGAATACAGAATGGTGCTTCCCGACGGCACAAAAGTTTGGCTCAATGCGGTATCCTCCATCCGTTTCCCTACCAGCTTTAATAAAACCGAACGCCGGATTGAGCTTGCCGGAGAAGCTTATTTTGAAGTTGCACACAATAAGGCGCTACCGTTCAAAATAACCTTCAATAAAACCGAAGTAGAAGTACTGGGCACACATTTTAACATCAGCAGTTATGGAGGAAAAAGCAGGACTACACTTGTTGAGGGTTCGGTTAAAATAACGGAAAGCGGCCAGCAACAAATGCTTAAACCTGGCGAGGAAGCGATAGTAGCCAATGGAGATGTGGCTGTGCACCAAACTGACACTTATAAATCAATTGCCTGGAAAGAAGGCAGCTTCTATTTCAAAGAAGATTTGATGACCGACATTATGGTTCAGCTATCCAGGTGGTACGATATCGAAATCACCTATAATGGAAAACCTGACACCAAAAGATATAGCGGAAATATTCGAAGACAAGCGACTTTAAACCAGGCGCTGGAAATGTTGAATGCCGTGAGCGGAACCAAATTTAATCTGAATGGCCGGACCGTAACTGTAGATTTTAATCACTAATAAAAAACCTGAACCTTATGAAATAACCACTACTAAACCTCCACAGAAAATTTAAAATACAGGCAAAAAAAATCCGGGAACATTGCAGTGTCCCCAGATCAAAACGTGCGGCTGTGTTTATTTGATCGCTATCGAATTCAACCAATTTTTCAAAACCAACACATACAAAAATATGAAACAAATCCTTCTCGGCAAGTGTACGGGAAAATACAGGTCATTTAATAGAAAACTACTATTAGTTATGAGGTTAACTATTTTCTTACTAATAACGGGGTGCCTTGCTGTACAAGCTTCCGGGTATGCCCAAAAAGTAAATTTATCTGTTCGCAATGCAGGTATTGAAAGCGTGTGCTTAGATATTAAAAAGCAGACAGGCTATTTTTTCCTTTACGATACTGAAGTGCTAAAAAAATCAGGAAAGGTTAGCCTGGAACTTAAAAATGTAGAATTAAGGGATGCATTACAGCAGATGACCGCCGGAAAGGCGCTTAATTATAAAATTATTGATCGCACGGTAATCATTTCCGAGGCCAAAAGCGGCACCAATGCTGCTCAGGAAGAAATTACTGTAAAGGGTGTTGTAAAATCCCGGGAAGGCACAGAACAAGCGTATCTGCCGCTACCAGGTGTAGTAGTTACCGTAAAGGGCACAAAAAAAGCCACAGCCACTAACGGCGATGGGAATTATACGATACAAGTTTCGGCTAATGCTACTTTAGTATTTTCGATGATCGGTTACAGCACAAAAGAAATTGCGGTTAATGGTAACAAAATGATTGATGTAGTGATGCAGCAAACAGCCAGTGACTTGCAGGAAGTTATCGTAACCGCCTATGGGACAAAAGAGAAAAAAGAAAATCAGATCGGCAGCGCTTTCCAGGTGACCAGCAAAGATCTGGAAAATAAACCTTCCAAAAGAATAGATGAATTGCTGGAAGGTCTGGTACCAGGCTTGCAGTATGAAGTACAAGCTAATGGTATCAGTAGCACCAGACCAAGGTTCCAGACCCGCATTCGTGGCGAAGCTTCTTTTGGTGCCTCAAATGAACCACTTTGGGTATTGGACGGAATTCCCATAAATACCGGCGATGAGACCAATATGACGCCAGGAATGAATACAAGTATCAGTCCATTAACCTATATAAACCCGGCAGATATCGAATCTGTAGTAGTATTAAAAGATGCAACTGCAACTTCTATTTACGGGGCAGACGGATCAAATGGGGTAATACTGATTACTACTAAAAAAGGTAAAGCCGGCAAAAGAACAATTAACTACGCTTTTAGAACAGGCCTAAATATAATCAACAACAATCGCTTCCATGTACTTAATGGTAATGAATACAGGGAACTCTATACAGAGTCTTACAGAAACAACACCGCTTTAAATCAGGCTGAGTTGCCCGATCTCGGCACAAACAATACCGATTGGTATGATGTATTTTTCCGCACAGGCGTAAATACACAGCATGACCTATCTTTTTCAGGCGGCTACAAAAACACCAGGTATTATGTGTCGGGTGCTTATTATGACGAACGCCCGATCATGATCAAAAACAGAATTCAAAGGTTCTCCAGCAGAATTAACCTTGATCAGAAGGTGAACAAATCTATTGACCTATTCCTCAGAGTGGGCGCATCCTATAACATCAACAATATGTTTAGTCCGGGTTCTTCTTATTATGAGAACAGACCCACTGACAGTCCCTTTGCCCCTGATGGCACTCCTATTCTGGCATTTTATAATAAATTACTTGATGCAGAAAACAACGATAATAGACAAAAGGCAAATATATTGCAAGGTAATATTGGTGGTACCGTAAATATCCTGCCAGGATTGATTTTTACCAGCACCAATGGAATTGATTATAAATCCCTCAAAGAAGATATCTATAGTTCCCAACTGGCCTATAGCGACAGAGGCGAGGGACAGGCCATATTTGCAAAAAGCAGAAATTTCGACTGGGATAGCCAACAGCGACTGAACTTCGACAAAACCTTCAATAAACATGATGTTTCAGCGTTATTTGGTGTAGAAGCCAGAAGCCAGGATAGAAAATCTAATTCGATCATCGGTAGCGGTTTCGAGAATGATTACATCCGAAATGCCAACTATGCCGCAAAGATCAGGTATACCAGCTCTGGTGACGAGAAAACGGCTTTGTCCTACTACGGTCAGTTCAGATATACATTTGATGGCAGATACAGCATCTTAGGGAGTTTCCGTAATGACGGCAATTCAGATTTCGGCTCTGATGTGAAGTGGGCGAAATTCAGTTCCATTGGCGCGGCCTGGACTATCAGCAACGAAAAGTTCTGGAAAATAAAACAAATTGATTTTGCAAAACTTAAAATGAGTTATGGCACCAATGGAAACTCAAGAATTGGCGCTTACAAATCAAAAGGCATTTACAGTACCAATGCTGACAACGCGACCTATAATGACGAACCAGGGGCAAAAATGATCAGTGGTGAAAACCCGGTATTGTCATGGGAAACAACCTATATCATCAATGGAGGGATTAGCCTGGGGCTGTTCAACAGAATCTCCCTGGAAGTAGAAGCATATAGGAATATAACCGAAGGGCTGCTAAATGATGTAGATGTTTCACGTACTACGGGTTTTACCTACATCTTACAAAATGTTGGTTCAGTGAGAAATAAGGGAATAGAACTGACCTTAAATACACAAAACATCTTGAAAAAGGATTTTACCTGGAATACCAGGTTTAATTTTGCCAGGAACACCAATAAGATCCTCAAACTTTATAACAATAATCCTAAAGTAGGAGATAAAACTATCCGCCAGGTTGGAAAGGATGTGAACGTATATTATCTGGTACGCTGGGCAGGTGTAGACCCGGCTGACGGGGGACCACTTTGGTATGATGCACGTGGCAACATTACCAAAACATTTGATCTGGCCAACAGGGTTACCGTAGGTTCATCTACTCCTGATTTTTTTGGCGGGATAACCAATTCATTCCAATATAAAAAATTCACGCTTTCGGCTTTGTTGATTTACAATGTGGGCGGTTATAACTTCAGCGACCTGCAAAGGGATTCTGAATCGGATGGCCGGAACCTGAAAGATGACAACCAATCGACCAATCTCTTAGACCGCTGGAGAGAACCAGGAGATTTGAGCAACATCCCAAAAACTGTACTTAACGAAAATGCGAACAATGCACGTAACTCGACCCGTTTTCTGCATAAAAAAACCAGTCTGCGTTTACAGAACGTCAGTGTAAACTATAACCTTTCAGAAGCATTCGTAAAAAAGATCAGTTTAAGTCGCGCAAGTGTGTATTTACAGGCCGATAACGTAGGCTTCTGGACGCCCTATAGTACTCCGTCTAACCGCAACGACTACAGAAACTCTTTCAATCCATATCCACAACCACTTGTACTTTCATTTGGTTTAAATGTTAGCTTATAATAGTAGAAATTGAGATGAAAAAAATTAGCTATATCCTACCCCTGTTGATCATTGTATCCTTGACAATGGTTTCCTGTAAGAAATTCCTGGAAAAAGAACCGATTGGCAGTACGGGAAAAAACACGTTATTTGAAACCGTAGATGGTGCAAAAATGGCCATTAATGGTTCCTATAATTCTATATTATTTTATTATAAAAATGAATTTGGCATGTATGCCGATGTCACATCAGACAACCTGATCCGTGGAAACAGTACTTCGGTTATGTTGCCACAATTCAATTTCCAGAGTTCTAGTGGTGATGACGCTTTTGCCGTTGGGCACATCTGGTTAAATATTTTTGAAGCCTTAAATGGTGCAAATAATATTCTGGCTGCAATACCATCCCTGTCCTCAAAATTTGCTGATCAGACAGCAACCCTTGATGGCATAAAAGGAGAAGCTTTAGTGATGCGTGCCTTATGTCATTTCGACTTGAGCAGGGCCTATGCACAACCTTATAATTTCACAGCCGACGCTTCTCATTTAGGTGTACCCGTATTGCTGAAAACGCCTAGCCCTGGTGAACCAGTTGCCAGGAAAACCATGAAGCAGACTTATGATCAGATTATCCAGGACCTGAATGATGCCTTGCCTTTATTACAAAAATCGGCCGACCACACCACTCAGGTAAAAATTACCTATCAGGCTGCCCTGGCTTTGTTATCAAGGGTATACCTATACAAAGGCGACTGGACACAGTGTGTAAATTACGCGAATATGGTAATCAACGACAATGCCTATAAACTGGCTACGCAGACACAATACAAATCCATATTTCTGAATACACCAAAAGCGGATGCCAGTCCTAAAATTGAAAGTATTTTTGTATTGACCAATTCCGGGCTTAGTGCTGGTATCTCCAGTATATTCGGTACATTTTCTGATGCTGCTACCGCAGGATATGCGGCTTCTGCAAAATTAAAATCGTCATTTGACACAGATAATGACGACATCAGGTTAACAGAAATGTTTACTATTCCTTCGACCGGACAAAATACCGGGGCTTCATTAACAAAAAAGTATGCGGATGGTGTAGTCAGTTCAGTTAACCCGCCAATGATCCAAGTCATCAGATTATCAGAGCTCTATTTAAACCGCGCCGAAGCGAAATGGAATTTAAAACAATATACGGAGGCAGCAGCCGACCTGACCATCATTGCACAACGGGCACATAAATCTCCTGTTACCATTACCTACAATTCAGATGCAGCATTACTTTACAGGCAGATTGCTGAGGAAAGAAACCGCGAGCTTTGCTTTGAAGGCCATCGTTTCTTTGATCTGGCACGTCGTAAGGAAAACATGGTAAGAGGAAACGACTGTAATTCCACAACCTGCCTGCTTACTTACCCTAATGACAAATTTGTACTGCCTATTCCCGCCAAAGAAACAGATGCAAATAAAGCGCTTATCCCGAACCCAGGTTTCAATTAATTTTAAGAAAATGAAGCATATAAAAATATATTCCTTAGTCCCTGCAATTTTATTATTGATGGTATTCATTTCCTCTTGCTCTAAGGAAACAGTACCTTACGACCATCCTTTCTTTCACATAAATTTCGAAAACCGTACTAAAATCGAAGTAAATCCCGCACGTAAAGATACTGTGAACTACAAAGTTTACCTGAGCTCCAGTCTGCAGTTTGAACCTATTGACCTGACTTATGAAATAATTGTAGGTGATGGTCTTCTGGAAAACCGCGACTTTGTACTGATCACAAAGGGTACAACCCTTAATTTCCCACAGGGCATATTTGAGCGCCCGATTAAAATTGCCTGGAAAGAATCTGTAATTGACCCAACAAAAAATAACACACTAACCATACGTCTGCTCAGCAACACCCGAAACTTTACCATAGGGATGCCAGGCCCGGATCAATTGGAAAGCGAACTGCTCATCACTAAAAAGTAAGGGAGATAGGATGAAGAAATACATAATTTTGATGGTGTTATTGCTGGCAGGACCCGGGCTTTTTAGTCTTGATGCTTATAGCCAGCAATTGCGTCAGGATCCAAACCTGGTTACGGGCAAGCTTAAAAATGGTTTTACCTATTACATTTATAAAAGCAACAAAACACCGGGGAATTCGGCATTGAGGTTGTTTTTAAATGCCGGCTCATTACAAGAGACCCATGAACAGCAAGGACTGGCTCATTTTATTGAACACATGGCTTTTAACGGGACTAAACATTATTCAAAAAATGATGTAATTGAATTCCTGGAATCCAAAGGTGTAAAATTTGGGGCCGACCTAAATGCGCACACCAGCTTTGACGAGACCGTATATAAAATCAGCATCAATACAGAGGATGAAAGGAATCTGGAAAAATCTATCGACATCATGGCCGACTGGGCCTTTGGGGTTACTTTCGACAGTAAAGAAATTGACAAGGAACGTGGTGTAGTGATTGAAGAGTGGCGTAGCAAACAAGGTGCTGCAAACCGTCTACGGGAGCAGTATTTGCCGGTATTGTTCAATAAATCGAGATACGCAGAGCGGCTGCCGATTGGTAAAGTAGATATCCTGAAAAACTTTAAACGCCAGACCATTGTAGATTTTTATGAGAAATGGTACCGGCCCGATCTGATGTCTATTGCTATTGTAACCGATATTGATCCTAAAAAGGTAGAAAACTATATTAAAAACGAGTTTAACCAGTACAAAGCAAAAAGTAAAGCACAAAGGCTTTATTATGAGCTGCCTCAACATCGCGACACCTTGTTCTCTATCTTAACAGATAAAGAGGCCAATGCCATAGAACTTAGCGTTTTCAATAAGATCAAATCATTTAGCGGGATTAAAACTGAACAGGATTACCTGCAACAGCTGACCAAAGCATTTTTTAATGGACTTGCCAAAAGTCGGTTCAGCAGAATTTCGCAACTGCAAAACGATTTTAAAGAAGGCAGCTTTTCAGTTAGTAACATCGTTTTAAAAAATGGGATTGTTTCTGGCGGCGCAGCCTTGTATCACGATAAGATTAACGAAGGGATTGAACAATACTTAACCGAAGCACAACGGATATTCAGATATGGTTTTACCTCCGAAGAGGTAAAAAAATACAAAGACGAGTATATTGCCGCTATTAAACGATCCATTGCAGCTGAGGATAAAACACAGCCAGAAACTTATTTAAATGAGATTCATGATGTGTTTTACAATGGAAGTACGATGCTATCTAAAGCTGAAAGAAACAGATTGGCTCTAAAATACGCAGATCGGATAGACTCCCTTAGTTTGATTGGCTTCTTAAAATCGGTAAATAAGCCGGGCAATACCGTAGTGTTACTCACAGCGCCCGAAAAGGACAAAGCTGGCTTACCCAATCAGGCAATATTAAAAACAATGTTTGCTAAAGCAGCTACAGCTCCCCTTGCTCCATGGAAAGATCAGGTTACCATCCCCGAAAAATTATTGGCACGGGAACCGGTTTCCGGAAAAGTAATTCAGGAAGAAAAAATTGCGGCTGTTGGCGTAACCAAATGGACGCTATCTAACGGCACCATCGTTTACCTGAAACCTACAACCGAACGCAAAAACTACGTCTCCATTTCCGGATTCAGAAAGGGTGGTATTTACGCTCTGGATTCATCACAATATGTAACCGCGCAGTTTGTAAAACCGGTAACAGGCCTGAGTGGTGCCGGTGAGTTCAGTCGCAGGGCATTAACCCAGTTCCTTACCGGAAATTCCGCTTCGGCAACAATGGTACTTTCGGGAAGCAGAGAAGGTGTAGTAACCAGTGCCGACTGGAAAGATGCCAAAACAATGTTCCAGCTGATGTACCTGAAATGGATGTATCCAAATGCCGATCCCATCACTTTTGAACAGGCAAAACGTCAGACCATCGAGCAGATGGAAAACAACAAGCTTTCGCCCAATTATGCCTATAACAAAGCCATTGGCGAATTATTGAAAGGCGACGATGATTATGCATCTGAGGTATCGGCCGAGCGATTGCACAAAGAGGCCCATTTAACCGACATTATACCGGTATTCAAAAGCCGCTTTGGTTCGGCCAAAGACTTCCAGTTTGTAGTAGTAGGCGGATTTGAGGCAGATAGCATTAAACCGTTGATTGAACAATACATAGGCGGCTTACCGGGTGGTGACTATAAAAACCAGTTTGAATACAACGGTCCTGTTGGTGGTCAGGCAGCAAAAGATATACTGATGTACGCTGGTGCCGCACCTAAAAGCACAGTCAATATTTTTCATCAAAGCAATAAGGTGAATTATGATTATCCTGAAATCCTGATACAAACCCTGTTGCAAGAAGTTTTAAAAGTAAAATTGCGACTAAACCTACGCGAGGAAAACTCTGGTGTGTATGGTGTGAGTGTTTCCGTTTCATCTACCAGTGTTCCGGCACCACTAATCCGTGCCAGAATATCCTTTAGCTGCGCCCCTGAGTCGGCAGAGTTCCTGATCAGGCAGGCACAGATTGAAGTTAAAAAAATAGCCGACAATCCTGCTTATTTTACCAGCGACCTGGCCAATATCAAAGTACAGCAAATTGACGGTTACAAGAAGCAGGTCGACAAAAACCTGTTCTGGAGTTCCTCCCTGCGTAACCAGTTTTATTTTGGTTTTAAGGACTACAGCTATTTCAATGATTTCGAAAATATGATCAATAAAATTAGTCCGGCAATAATTGCTGACTATGCCAAAAAGTACATGATAAATACTCCTGGTATAAAAGCGGTATTGATGCCCGAGAATTTTAAGACACTAAACTAATTGTTATGAAGACCATTAAAAATATCACAACCTCGCTCCTGCTTATCATATTAAGCGTTGCCATAGGCTGTAAAAAAGATCCTGTTGTGTATAGTAAAGGATTTGAAGCTTTTAAATTCATCGTTAAAAATACCCAGGGAGAAGAAAAAGAATATCCAGGTATCATCACCGGAGATGAAATTGTAGTTGCCCTACCGATAGAAGTTGACGTAACAAATCTAAAGGCTAGCTTCGTAGTGGACAATCCGCGAACTATTGTACAAGTTGGCACCGAGGTTCAGGAGTCAGGTATTTCTGAAAATGACTTTACCAACGCACTTTCATACAGCGTAAAGGCCGAAGACAAAAGCAGAAGAAATTATACTGTAAGGGTAGAAAAGAAAATTGCAATGCAATCTTTCGGGTTCTATGCAGCCGATAATCCAGGTCTTGAAGCGGATTATATTGCTATAATAAGAGGAACAATAATTGACATTGTGGTTCCAGAAACAATTGATTTAAGTAAGCTAGTTGCAAGGTTTCAAACCACTGCAGGGGTAACGCTGAAAATAGGTACTGTTACACAGGAAAGTAAGATAACTCCCAATAATTTTGCAAGCCCTGTTACTTACACTTTTACCGATGCAAGCCTACCTGCTCCCATTTTGTTAACTGTAAATTTATCTTTTATAGGACCAAAATGGTGGTTAATTGGTGATAAAAGTATAATAGGTAGCGAAGCTACTGATGTAAAAATGGCCATTCACCCCTTCACAAAACAACCGTACCTGGCCTATATCAGAACCGGTAAAGACGAAAGTGGTAGTGTTATCCAAGCTGCTGACAAAAAAATTGCTGTTATTGCACTTGCAGGGACAACCTGGAAAAATATTGGTAGCAAAACGGGAGTTTCCGATACTCAGGCAGACATCATCAACATTGCTTTCGACGAAGAAGGAACACCTTATGTTGGTTATAAAGATTATTTAGATGCGCTGCAGAAAGCAACTGTATTAAAATATACGAACGACAGCTGGACCGCCGTAGGACCTAAAAATTTTAGTCCAATGCGGGTAGATAAATTTTCATTTACCGTGGGTGAAAACAGTCAGCCTCTAATAGGCGCTTCAACATTTACCGCCATCACCGGATATCTAAAACGAGCCATATACGCAAGCAATTATAGTGGTAATAAATGGAACGATATTACTCCTGCAATGACAAACAATCTGATTGGTGGCGTGCAGGTGTTCAAAGGCCTTGATGCAAAAAGCTACATGGCTGTCCTGGATAGAAACTCCAATTTCAGCATGTATAAACTCACTAACAACACATGGGCACCAGTTGGACCTATAGGCTTCAGAACCGCCGATGGTTTACCTGGTTATACTTCTGTAATTGGTGCAGCGTCAGCAAATGGCACCGTTTATATTGGCTTCCAAACGGTATCGGCCAATCAACGCCTAAACCGTATCATGAAGTTTAATGGCAGCGCCTGGGAAGAACTTGGCTCTGCAGGAAACAGCCAGGATCAGACTGAAAAGTACGCATTGGCGATAGCTCCTAATGGCCAATTATATTTTGGCTTTGCCAATACAACCGGATTATATGTACGTACTTTTAACGACAATACAAAAAACTGGAATACGCCAAGATTGGTATTTTCCGGA
This sequence comes from Pedobacter schmidteae, assembly GCF_900564155.1. Lineage (NCBI taxonomy): Bacteria > Pseudomonadati > Bacteroidota > Sphingobacteriia > Sphingobacteriales > Sphingobacteriaceae > Pedobacter > Pedobacter schmidteae. Next base: position 503,447 of record NZ_LS999839.1, read on the forward strand.
AGGATCAACACATTTGATTTGCAGGTTGCCTCAGACGGCATTCCTTATCTCGCTGTCAGCCCAAGTAGCGACAACAAAGTAATTGTTTATAAATATTCAACAACGAAATAACATCCCGGCCTTGCATGGGCACATTCGTGTTTATGCAAGGCTTTTAAACCAATTATATGAAGCAACTCTGTTTCTTGTTATTCATCCTTGCCAGTTTCTCATCAAAAGCCCAAACCATAGCCTCTGGCTATGTATTTAATGATGTAAATGGCAATGGCAAAAAAGATAAAACCGAAAAAGGTATCCCAAATATTCCGGTAACCAACGGACAGGAAGTTGTACAAACCAATAGCAAAGGCTTTTACAGCTTACCTGTTGGCAACGACAACATCATCGGTGTGATTAAACCCAGTGGTTACCAGATACCGGTTAACCAACACAACCTACCCCAATATTTTTACATCCACAAACCGCAAGGTTCACCTGCACTTAAATACAAAGGCGTAGCCCCAACCGGCCCCCTACCCAAATCAATTGATTTCGCTTTAAAGCCATCAACTGAAAAAGACAATTATACCGCTTTGATCTTTGGCGATCCTCAGGTATACAACCAGGAGCAGGTGGATTATTTCATAAAAGACGTCATCAGCGAAGTAGAGGGTATTAAAAACATATCCTTTGGCATCAGCATGGGCGATGAAGTAGGTGACAAACTTGATCTGTTCCCTACTTATACCGAGGCGGTAAAACGTGTCGGCATTCCCTGGTATAACATGATGGGCAATCACGACTTAAATGCAGACGCACCCACAGATTCTCTATCTGACGAGTCCTTTGAAGCTCATTTTGGCCCGGCCACTTATGCTTTCAATTATGGGAAAGTCCATTTCATTGTACTGGACGATGTTTTATTCCCTGATCCACGCGACGGGCGTGGTTACTATGGTGGTTTAAGGGATGACCAGTTAAAATTTGTAGAGAATGACCTGAAACATGTGCCCAAAGATTACCTGATTGTGATGACCATGCACATTCCTATCAGCGAGCCCGAATTTCTCTTTAGTTCTGCTACCCGCAAAAGACTATTCGACCTACTGAAAGATTTTCCATACACACTTTCCATTTCTGCTCATACCCATATGCAACGGCAGGACTTTTATGTAAAAGGAACAGAATGGCTGCAGGACAAGCCTCATCACCATTTCAATATCGGAACGGCTTCCGGTGATTTTTATTCCGGATTGAGCGACAAAAACGGAACACCCATCTCTACCATGCGTGACGGGACACCTAAAGGCTATGGATTTATCCATTTTAAAGGGAATCAATATGTTATAGATTACAAAGTTGCCGGTGAAGAGGCGAGCACTCAAATGCGAATTGTTGCACCAGAAAAATTAAAAAAGGATAGTGACACCGCAGCCTATGTTTATGTAAATTTTTACACAGGCGCAAAAAAAGACAACCTGCAATACCGAATAGACAGTGGCGACTGGATGCCTTTGGAACATTCTTTCGAGTTTGATCCATTTTATCTAACCGAAGTTGCTACCTGGAAAAACATTACTGACAAAACAAAAAAAGCCAGGCGACCATCTAACCCGGCAAAAAGCACCCATTTGTGGAAGGGCCCTATATCTACCAAGTTATCTGTAGGCGAACATAGCATAGAGGTAAAAGCTACCGACATGTTTAACCGTTCGTTTACACAAAAAAGCAAGTACACAATTGAGTAAATAAAAAGGCCCTGCGTAACAACAGGGCCTTTGTTTTTTTGGCTATGCTCATAAAGCCAATCTGGTTGACAAATTGGCTATTTCCGCAGAAGAATGAACAGCCTGAACTGACTAATTTGGTGATTATTAACCAAATATTATCCTTATGAACAATTTAAAATCACTAAGTCTGGCGATGGCCTGTGCCTGTTCGCTACTGTACAGCTGTACAAAAGAAAACAGTGCAGAAAGCCCTGAAACGATGAAAAAAACGTCGACACAAGCACAAACACCATCGGGCACTGTAGGCATCCTCTCTGTTCTTTTTAACGGCGATGCATCTAACGGCTCCTCAAATGTCTGGAAGGACATCAACATTGAAGGAACCGGAACCGTAACTACTGTAAATGATGAAACCAGTACCCTATGCTGGAAATTCCTGAAACCCTCCGGCAGTCACCGTACCGAAGGGCACGGAGCCAAAAACTATGAGGCACAGGACGGCGACGAGATTTATATTGGTTGGACCAGCAAAATCTATATGCCTACGAGCCTAAAAACGGAAGCCATATTTCAATGGAAATCGTATCCTACAGCAGGCTCATTACAAAATCATCCATTAATGCTTCGCACCAAATCGGGGAATTTAGAGCTACAACACTTTGATGACAACCACGTAGCTACCGTCCCATGGTCAACAACACTTTCAACCAATACATGGCTTAAATTTGTCATCCGGATGAAGGTCTCCAGAAACCCTGCGGTTGGTTACATCGAATTCTGGTATAATGGTGTTAAACAAACGCTTAGCAATGGTAGTCAGCGTCTATATTGCAGAACATTGGACGTGGACTATTGCGATCCGAAATGGGGAATATATGGCGGTGATGAATCACAGGCAACACATTTTGTCAAGAAAATCAGAATTGCCAATACCTATGCAGATGCAGCACAATAAACAGATATTTATAAACATACAAAAGACCGGAGCTCCGGTCTTTTGTATGTTTAATGGTTCCTATATATTCGACAATATCTGCGCTGCAAAAACCACCTTATTTAAACAAACCAAGCAATTCCTTTTTTGAAAGGTTCTTATAAATCGAGCTCTCGGTTTTAATCAGGTCATCTACCAGATCTTTCTTCGTTTCCTGCAGTTTCATGATCTTTTCTTCAATGGTATCCGGACAAATTAATCTTACCGCAACCACATTTTTCTCCTGCCCAATACGATAGGTACGATCAATAGCCTGGTTCTCAACTGCCGGGTTCCACCATGGATCTACAATATACACATAGTCGGCACGGGTCAAATTCAGTCCAACCCCTCCTGCTTTTAAGCTAATCAAAAACACGCGTACCTCGGGGTTATCCTGAAAAGAGGTTACCACAGCAGCCCTATTCCTGGTTTGCCCGGTCAGGTATTCATGAGCAATCCCCCGTTCTCTTAGTTCATTCCTGATCAGATCAAGCATGCCCACAAACTGCGAAAAAACAAGAATCTTATGGTTAGCCGATTTACTTTCTATCTGCTCCAGCAGCGTATCCATTTTTGCAGAGGCATTGCCATAAAACTTATCGTCTTTCAACAATTCAGCAGAATTACAGATCTGCCGCAGCCGCGTCATTCCCTGCAAAATATACATACTGCTTTCTTTCAGTTCATCTTCGGTTGTACCTTCAATATAATCTTTAATTTCCTGCACAGCGGCCTCATATACTTCTCTTTGCTCGGCGCCCATTTCACAATAAATCAGCATCTCTGTTTTATCTGGCAGTTCTTTGGCCACTTGTTCTTTAGTCCGGCGCAAAATAAAAGGACTAATCCGCTGCTGTAGTTCTTTTGCCCTCCGGCTGTCTTTAAACTGATCTATCGGCACGGAATACAACTCTTTAAACTGTTGCTTGCTGCCCAGCAAACCCGGACAGGCAAAAGACAACTGACCATATAAATCAAAAGTATTGTTCTCAATAGGTGTACCAGTCAGGACAACTTTATTGCGCGACTGCAGCATCCTTACCGCCTTGTAACGCTGAGAATCGGGGTTCTTAATGTTCTGCGACTCATCCAGAAATACATAGTTAAAACGATAGGCTTTTAAAAACCGGATATCAGCCAGCAAAGTACCATATGAGGTAAGCACAATTTCGTACGCATCAAATTCGTGAATATCCTTTAGCCGGTCGGCACCATATACCGTACGTATTTTAATAGAAGGTGCAAACTTGGCTACCTCTGCCTGCCAGTTAAAAATCAGCGAAGCCGGAACCACAATCAGATTGGTATTGTGTACCGACTTTTCCCTTTGGGTAAGGATAAAGCTAATGATCTGTATGGTTTTACCGAGGCCCATGTCATCAGCCAGACAGGCTCCGAAATTAAAATCATCCAGAAAATTAAGCCAGTTTACACCATCCTGCTGATAGCCCCGTAGTTCTGCTTGCAAAGCATCCGGTATTTTTACCGGGGTAATCTGTTCCGGCCCCGATAGTTTGCGCCTGTATATGGCCAGCTGATCTTTTACCGCTTCATCCAATAAATGCGCGTCATACAGCTCGGCTATCATATTGTAATTGATCTTATCAGTGCGGATATGGTTTTCAGTCAATTCACCTGCATTAAAATAACTACTGAATTTCTCTATCCATTCGTCGGGCAAAATACCCATCGTTCCGTCATCGAGTTTGATAAACTTACTTTTGTTACGAATAGACTTGTGCAGGTGTTTTAAGGAGATAGCCTCACCGTTGTATTCCACTTTTGCAACGGTTTCAAACCAGTCTATTCCGCTAATGACCTTGATGGATATATCAGCTTTATATTGGCTCAGATTATTATTATTCAATTTATTGAAGCCCATAATGGTAATACCTTTGTTGCGCCAGGCCTCAAAGGCATCCAGAAACCAGTCGATATCCAGAAAATACTTGCGGTGCATGTAAAAGCAGTCTAGACGGGTATGCTCGTCTTGTTGTTCCTCAAAAAAAGGATGTTGCCTAACAATATCAGAAATAAATTGCAATTCTTCCTCCTCGTTCCGCCTCAGCGTAAAAGTGTTACCATATTTGTCTTTGGCAATGATCTGCTTTTGCGAAAGCACAGGAATTTCGGTATTGCTGTATCGCATTACGGGTGTGATGAGGACAAAATCTTCCGATTCGGACAGGTAAATAATCTGCTCATTTTCCAGATCATAGCCTTTATCTTCAATCTGTTTTTTTGTTGCAGGCTTCAGATAAGCATAATTGATCTTTACCTTTTCCTCCAGCCTCGAAAGGATGTTTTCGTAAAAATCATCAAACCTGGTTTTATGGATCAGCATTTTATCGTAATGCTTTTTAAAGAAATCGATCACCCTTAAAAAATCCGGATTGTCTATCAGGTAAAACCGCTTATCCAGCTGAATAAAATAATGGTGTTTAATATTCAGGTTTTCCATGGCTATAAATTCACCTTCCAGCATCAATTTGCCCGACACCTCGTAAAATTCGCCCTTCTCATTTACCGACAATACCAGGTCAATAGGTAAAATCTTCAGCTTAATACGTTCAATAGAATTGGCTGTAATATTTGGTGAGATTTTGCTGTCGTGCATATACATATCCAAACCCAGCGGATTGTGGGCCAGGGCTTTCAAAGCACCCAGATCGGAATCAGATGCTTCTGCATTATAGTTATTTTGAAATTTCAGCACCCCGTTCAGGAATCTCATTTCGCTCACATTTTCGGTAATCCAGAGCAAATCGGAAGGGTCAATTGCCTTTAGGGGATTCTTTACTTTACCGTCCTGGCTGGCTATACCTTCAAACAATGAAATGGTTAAATGACCGTAGTAGCGATGTTGTCCAAGCACCACAATCGTTTTAACGTCCTTTTTGATGAGCCCTCCAGCAGCAAGTAAGGAAAGATCTTTTTGAGGCAACAGCGATTCCTTAAGTTCCTGTTTTGTTTTTTTGCTCACGGGGAACAATTCCCTCACCTTCGGACTGATCTCAACCACGCCTTTTACATAACTGAGCTGAAAATGCGCATCCAATTCCTGCTCATTTTCCAACCCGTAATCGGCTGCAAACTCTTTTATTTTTTTATACCTGAGCGGCTTATCAAAAAACAAGCGCAAAGGTTGCCGGTTCATAATGTTATACAACAACTTTGCCTGATGTTCACATAGCCCTTTAATAGGCGATAGGCAGGTGCAGGACAACATCGCCCGGTCAGAAGTCTGTGTAACGGTTACCAACCGATGATCGACACCAACAGCCGTGTCTATAAAAACAGCAAAATCTATGGTAATTTCTGCAGGTGAAAGCTCATAAAATCCCTTTGCTTCTGTATCCGTTCCAACCTTATTGTGCTTTAAAATATCTGATATGGTTAATGCCGAAACATTAAAATTCTCCAAAGTATAATCATGTGTAGGGCTATTGATCTCGTTCTCCACCTGCAATTTTTAATATCATCAATAAAAAATCTAAAATACGTTATGATCTTTCTAATTCGGACTAATATTCTGTTTATTTGTAATAGGAGAATTTTAAATTAATTTTAAAAGCCCTAATTTTAACAAACACACAAATATAACCTTCATTGATATGCTACTGAGTATTTTAAACTCCATTTTTTGCGTTGCTTTTATTTTATTTGCTTACGTAAACCTAAACGATAGCGATTCGTGGCTTTGGGTGCCCATATATATGGTGGCCTCCATTTGTTGTGGATTTGCCATATTTAATTATTTATATCCCACCATATATCTGGTTGCCATATCTTTCTATCTGATTTATGCTGTTGTTTTATTTTTTGCCAAAGACGGTGTCCGTGATTGGATTACGCGATATAAAAGTCCGAGTTTGGTAGAGAGTATGCAGGCCACCAAACCTTACATCGAAAAAACCAGAGAGTTTTTTGGTCTGCTCATTATTAGCGGGGCGCTTGCCATTAATTATTTTGTTGCTGTTAACTAGAATGTGATGCTTTTGATCGACATACGAGATTTAAAAAAACTGGATGCCATTTTTTTACAGGTGCTGAAAAGAAACCTGAGCACAGAGGCTATGGACTGGCTCCAGCATAAAATTGCGCTAATTGTTGCAGAAGACAAATCTGTTCAGTTGCACCTTTGTTTTTCGCATTTGCCACGCATCGCTTCCAAAAAGGAGATCACGGTACTAGCCAATGAAACACAGCAAATTGGACAACTTTTACCTGGTTATGCAATCGATAGCTGGACCTTGGATAAACTATCAAGGGTATGGTTGCTGATGCAATTGCCGGCCGACAACCGGGAAACTTACATTAAAAAGATCAATAGTCTCTTTGCTGCCGCCGAAATGAATGAACAGATAGCCCTGTATGCAGCATTACCCCTGTATCATTATCCGGAAGAATGGATTGGCAGATGTGAAGAAGGTATCAGAAGCAATATTGGAACCGTATTGGAAGCCATTATGTACCATAACCCTTATCCGGCAGCTTTTCTTTCTCAACCTGCCTGGAACCAATTGGTATTGAAGGCCTTTTTTACAGAAAAGGACGTGAACCTGATTGTAGGACTTAAAGACCGGTTAAATGATGCTTTAATTGCTACACTGCAAGATTACATACAAGAGCGTTTGGCGGCCCACCGAACCGTAGCGCCCGAAATTTATGACCTGACACAACAAATGAACCCATAAATAAAAACAATGAACGATGTGCTGTAATGAAAATTTTGAAGAAAGAAATAAAGGCGAAAAAATAGTTACTACGCTTGATCTGAACGATATCAGTGGGATGAAATTCTTCGATCCCCATGTACACATGACTTCCCGTACAACGGATGATTACCAGGCCATGGCCGATGCCGGCATAGTAGCTTTGATAGAACCGGCCTTTTGGCTAGGACAACCGCGAACTGGGGTAGACAGCTTTACCGATTACTACAGCAGCCTCATTGGCTGGGAAAGGTTCCGGTCTTCGCAATTTGGGATTAAACACTATTGTACTATTGGCCTCAATTCTCGTGAAGCAAACAACGAAGCCCTTGCCGAGCAGGTGATGGAGATATTGCCACAGTTTATTTTTAAAGAAGGTGTGGTAGGCGTTGGCGAAATCGGCTTTGACGATCAGACCGCAGCGGAGGAGAAATATTACCGCTTACAGCTTGACCTGGCTAAAGAGGCCAGCTTACCGGTACAAATTCACACCCCGCACCGCGATAAGAAAAAGGGGACACAACGCAGTATGGATATTGCTATTGAACAGGGACTTGCCCCGCACATGGTGATTGTAGATCATAACAATGAAGAAACCGTAAAGGAAGTCCTTGACAGAGGTTTTTGGGCTGCTTTTACCATCTATCCTTTTACAAAAATGGGCAATGAGCGGATGGTAGAAGTGGTTAAGCAATATGGTTCGGAAAGAATCATGATCAACTCTGCTGCCGATTGGGGCATCAGCGATCCGCTGGCCATCCCAAAAACGGCGGCATTAATGAAAAGATCGGGCATTAGTTTGGCCGACATTGAGTTGGTAACCTACCGCAATGCCATCACAGCATTTGCACAAAGCGGTCAAATAGATGAACAGGATTTCATTAAGGTAAAAGACATTGATCAAAGCCAAAAGTTTGCCAGCAACTCCATATTACGCGGTGGGCAACAGCCAAGAATAGATAAAAATTCTATCATTATATCCTGATCCTGTTATGAAGAAACTAATAGGCTATTTAAGATTAATGCGGCCGGCGAATGTGGTTACAGCCGTCGCCGATGTGCTTGCGGGAATAGCCATTGCAGGTTATTTTATTCCATTTGCTACGGGAAGTTTCGGCTGGGGCAACCCACAATTGCCTATGCTCCCTGTAATTTTGCTATGCCTTTCAACAATTGGACTTTACAGCGGCGGAATTATCATGAATGACGTATTTGATGCAGAACTGGATGCCAAAGAACGCCCCGAGCGACCTATACCCAGCGGGCTGATATCAAAAAAGGCCGCCACCATATTTGGTGGTATCTTTTTCTTTATCGGCATTTTTTCTGCCGGACTTTATAACCCTGCATCACAATACCTGGCCGCGGCCATTATGGTTTGCTGCCTCATATACGATAAATTTTTAAAACACCATGCTTTTTTCGGACCATTAAATATGGGCCTTTGCAGAGGCTTAAACCTATTACTAGGTGTCAGCATTATTCCTCAGGCCATTCAGCAATGGTGGTTCTTGGCCTTGGTTCCAATAATTTATATTGCTTCAATTACCATGATCAGCCGAGGCGAGGTACATGGGGGCAGCAAAAAGATGCTTTATTTTGCCGCGCTTTTATATGCGATTGTCATTTCCTGCATCCTGTTTTTCGCCGCAAAGCAAGGTTACCTGCTGCCTACCCTTTTCATCGTATTTTGCTTTGCGCTGATGATATTTATTCCGCTGATTAATGCGATGCGAAACCCTGTAGGTAAAAATATAGGGAAAGCGGTAAAAGCAGGTGTTATAGCCTTAATACTAATGAATGCAGCCTGGGCAAGCGCCTTTGGCATCTGGAACGTGGCACTTTTTATCGTTATTTTATTACCAGTTTCGTTACTGCTCGGTAAGGCCTTTGCCGTTACCTAGCCATCAAATTTTAGGATATGAATTATTTAGAACAGTCATTTAGTGTAAAATTTGACTATAAAATATACTTTACCCAGTCCCTTTTTGGCCTGAACAACACCACACTGTCCGACTTTTTTAAGGAAAGAACAACAGTAGAGGGACAAAAAATACTTTTTGTCATCGACGAAGGGGTAGCATCAACTCATCCTCAGCTTATCCAGGAGATCATGGCATGGTTTGGCCGTCATCACCCCTTGCAACTGATCAACGATTTTATGATTGTACCAGGAGGCGAGGCGGCAAAAAACGATACCACTTTGTTTGATCAGCTGGTAGCAGCAGTAGATCAGCATGGGATAGACCGACACTCTTACATTGCCGCTATTGGTGGCGGTGCCGTATTGGATTTGGTAGGCTATGCCGCGGCAGTATCACACCGAGGCATCAAACACATTCGCATTCCCACTACCGTATTGTCGCAAAACGACTCCGGAATTGGCGTAAAAAACGGCATCAACTACAAAGGAAAGAAAAATTTCCTGGGCACTTTTGCCCCTCCTGTAGCCGTTTTTAATGACGAACAGTTTTTACAAACCTTAAGCGACCGAGATTACCGTTCGGGAATTTCTGAAGCCATCAAAGTGGCATTGATCAAAGATCGGGAATTCTTCAACTGGATTGCAGCACATACAGCAGCGCTTGCCAATAGAGAAGCAGATAGCATGGCCTACCTCATTAGGCATTGTGCAAAACTCCATTTAGATCATATCGCAGGTGCCGACCCATTTGAAACAGGATCGGCCCGCCCCCTTGACTTTGGACATTGGAGTGCACACAAACAGGAGCAATTGAGTAATTTTACGGTGTTACATGGCGAAGCAGTAGCCATGGGAATAGCGTTGGACAGCGCTTATTCTTTTTTAAGCGGCTTGCTAAGTGAGGATAAACTGCAGCAGATTCTGGAAGTATTGCTACAACTTTCCTTTGACATTACAGATGCTACGATGCAAATCAACGATGCAGCATCTCCTATTTTAAAAGGACTGATCGAATTTCAGGAACATTTGGGTGGCAAACTGACCATCACTTTGCTGACCGACCTTGGTACCGGCAAAGAAGTACACGAAATGGATCATCAATTGCTGATCAGCGCCAGCCGTTATGTAGCGGATTTCGCCAAAAACAGCATTTCTTTAAACAGCAGTACTCACTAGCATGAAAGTAAACACAGGTCATTTAACCTATTGCACCAACATACACCCCGGTAAAGACTGGGCGGCCGACTTTGCGGCGTTGCAGGAGAATTTCCCGCTCATAAAACAATCCGTTTCGCCTCATCAATCTTTGGGACTCGGACTAAGGCTATCAAATGCAGCGAGCATCACATTAAGTGATGAAGCTGAATTAACTGTGTTTAAGCAATGGTTAAAAGAAAATGATGCCTACGTATTTACTATGAATGGCTTCCCCTACGGGGATTTCCACCGGACTGTCGTTAAAGAAAAAGTACATGCGCCAGATTGGACCACCGACCAGCGCAAAGACTATACCATACGGCTATTCGATATTCTCCGGTTCTTGTTGCCCAAAGGCATGGACGGAGGCATTTCCACCTCGCCGCTAAGCTATAGGCATTGGTTTAATACCGCTGAAGATTTTGAAGTTGCTAAACGAACTGCTACGCTCAATATTGTTGCCGTAGTTGAACACCTTATTGTTATTGATCGCGAAAGCGGACAGCTGCTTCACCTGGATATAGAACCCGAACCGGATGGAATTTTGGAAACAGGAAGGGAATTTATCGATTGGTTTGAAAATGACTTATTGACATTGGGTATTCCTGTAATTGCCGATAGGTTTAACATTTCCGCTCAGGAAGCAACAAATCTTTTAAAGAAACATGTTTGTCTGTGTTATGATGTTTGTCATTTTGCCATAGGCTATGAAAACCACCATGCCGTGCTCACAGAACTGGAACAGAAAGGTATCGGGGTAGGAAAAATTCAAATTAGCGCAGCCCTGCAGGCAGATATGAGCAGTGCCGGAGCAGAAAAAGAAGCCGTAAAAGCTGGATTCTCTGTTTTTAATGAGCCCACTTATTTACATCAGGTAGTCGCATTAAAAAATGATGGAGGTTTGATCCGCTATCCTGACCTTCCCGCCGCACTCAGCGATTTTGACAATAAAGCGGTTACCCAATGGCGTTCACATTTCCATGTGCCCATTTCCATTAAAGAAATCGGACTACTGCAATCTACACAGGACGATATTATTACGCTACTTCAACTACAAAAGAACCAACCTTTTACGAACCACCTTGAAGTAGAAACTTATACCTGGGAGGTTTTACCAGAACAAATAAAATTACCAATAGCCCAATCCATCAGCAATGAACTGAACTGGGTTATAGATACATTGGCTTAGTGATATTTTTAAGATGAACAAAACTGTAGTGATAGATGTGGTAGGCTTATCGGCCAACCTGATCGGAAAACATACTCCATTTCTGCAACAATACATTAAAAACAAAAAACTAAATACCATAGCTCCCATGCTACCCGCAGTAACTACAGCGGTGCAATCCACTTATTTGACCGGCAAGCAACCTTCTGGTCATGGTATAGTTGGGAATGGGTGGTATGACCACACCGATGCAGAAATCAAATTCTGGAAACAAGCCAATAAGCTTGTACAAGCCGAAAAGATCTGGGATCGCGCCAAGCGGGAAAACCCTGACTTTACGTGTTCCAATATGTTCTGGTGGTACAATATGTATTCCAATGCCGACTATTCGGTTACCCCAAGGCCTAACTATCTCGCCGATGGCCGGAAAATGCCCGACTGCTATTCGGAGCCGGCCGAACTGCGGGACGTTTTACAGCAAAAGCTTGGACAGTTCCCCTTGTTTAATTTCTGGGGACCGGGAGCCGATATCAAATCGTCAAAATGGATTGCGGATGCTTCAATCTTAAGCGATGAATTGTACAACCCTACTTTGACCCTGGTGTACCTCCCTCATCTGGATTATTGTCTCCAAAAATTCGGACATGACCTGGACCATATCAGCAAAGAACTGAACCAGATAGATGAGGTATTAAAAGACCTGATTGGCCATTACGAGCAAAAAAAAGCTACCGTTATTGTACTTTCCGAATATGGCATTACCCCTGTGAGCCAACCGGTTCATATCAACCGTATTTTTAGGGAGGCAGGATTATTACAGATCCGCGTTGAGCGTGGATTGGAGCTACTGGATGCAGGCGCATCCAAAGCATTTGTAGTAGCCGATCATCAAATTGCTCATGTATACCTCAACAATCCGGAGGTAAAAGATCAGGTAAAAACCCTATTGAAAAACACCCCGGGCATTGCTTTGGTGCTGGACAAAGAAGGCCAGCAGGCGCATGGGTTAGATCATAATCGAAGCGGCGATTTTGTACTGGTAGCCCAACCCGAAAGCTGGTTTACCTATTACTTCTGGCTGGATGATAGCAAAGCACCCGATTATGCCAGGTGTGTAGACATCCATAAAAAACCAGGCTACGATCCTGTAGAAATGTTTATGTCTTCCAAAGCCAGAGCGGCCTATAAACTGCTTAGAAAAAAAGCCGGATTCAGGTATGTCATGGATGTCATCCCACTTGATGCAACCCTGGTAAAAGGTTCACATGGAAGTATCAACACCCCTACTGCATTTCATCCTGTATTAATTACAGACACTCATATAAACGCCCAAAACCTGGAAGCTACAGAAGTTTACAATGTCATCTGGAAAGCTTTGAACCTATAGGAAATTTATCTATGTTTGGAATACACACAACAAGGTAAACCAAATGAGTTCAAGACGAGATTTTCTTAAAAAAGCAGCAATATTATCGGGTGCAGCAGGCCTGCCCAATGTGATCCCCATGTCTATCCAAAAGGCTATGGCCATTGGTGCCGATCCGGGTAGCACTTTTCAGGACGCAGAGCATATCGTATTCTTAATGCAGGAAAACCGTTCATTTGATCACATGTTTGGCAAACTGAAGGGTGTTCGTGGGTTCAACGACCCCAGGGCATATACAAAACCCGACAAAGACAAGGTATGGCTGCAAAAAGATGATAAGGGAAATACCTATGCCCCTTTCCATGTAGACATCAATAAAACGAAAATCACCTGGCAGGGTGGCCTGCCACACTCCTGGAACGACCAAGTGGCAGCACGCAACAATGGTCGCTACGATAAATGGGTACCGGTAAAAAGTGCGATGTCCTTAGGCTTTTATGACCGAACCGACGTCCCTTTTTATTACGCAATGGCTGATGCTTTTACCATTTGTGACCACCATTTTTGCTCCTCTTTAACAGGTACAACTCCTAACCGCCTGTTTTTCTGGACCGGCACCATCCGACCAGAACAAAATGGGAAATCTATTGCTGCAGTAAACAATTCGCAGGCAGAATCGCGCGATGATGTATATATAGACTGGCATACTTTCCCTGAACTGTTAGAAGACAACAACATCAGCTGGAAAATATACCAGAATGAACTGTGGACTTCCGACCTGAAGGGCGAGGGGGTAGACAACTGGCTAGGCAATTATGGAGACAATGCCATTGAATATGTAAAACGTTATAACGTTAAACTTTCTGCCTATTTCAGAAAACATGGTGATCATACCTCAAAGCCGCCATTAACAGCCGAAGAAGTAAGGGCCAAATACGACAAACTAACTTCCAGGGAAAAAAACCTGATAGATAAGGCCTTTGCCACCAACATCAATGCCCCACACAATTACCTGGAGCTAGCCCCTTTTTCATTTACAGATGATAAAGGACAACAACAGACACAAAATATCCCAAAGCACGATATATTTTATCAGTTCAGGACTGATGTAGACAGTGGCAATCTGCCTACTGTATCCTGGCTAGTCGCACCAGAAAAATTCTCGGACCACACCAGTTCACCTTTATACGGTACCTGGTATGTTTCTGAAGCAATAGATATCCTGACCAAAAATCCGGAAGTATGGAAAAAAACCATTTTCATCCTTACTTATGACGAGAACGATGGTTATTTTGACCATATGCCTCCTTACGTAGTACCTAAACCGGATTATGCGGATACAGGCAAGGTTTCAGCTAAAATTGATGTGGCAGCAGATTATGAATTGAAAAAGGATAGCCCGATTGGTCTGGGCTACAGGGTACCTATGCTGATTGCCTCACCATGGAGCAAAGGTGGCTATGTCAACTCTCAGGTATTTGACCATACCTCCTGTCTGATGTTTTTAGAGCATTTTCTGAGCAATAAGACCGGAAAAACCATCAGAAGCAATAACATCAGCAGCTGGCGGCGTGCCATATGTGGTAACTTAACTTCGGTGTTTCGACCGGCAACAGCCGATCCTTCGGGCATACCCACCTTATTGAAAAAAGATGAGGTTATTGTCAGCATCAACAATGCTAAAAACAAGCCAGCCCAGGTTAAACCTGATCCGTTAACGGCAGAAGAAATTGAAAAGATAAATCAACATCATGCTTTCTCGGATTTATCTCCTGCAGTTATGCCCAAGCAGGAAAAAGGAACACGTTTGGCCTGTGCGTTGCCTTATCAGCTATTTGTAAGTTGCAATCTGGATGCAAAAAAGGAAAATATTGAACTGCATTTTGAAGCTGGGAAAGGCAATTTCGGGCAAAAAATGGTACCCGTGGGTGCCCCTTTCTGTGTCTCTACCTCAGATGTTTACAAAGGAAAAGTTGGAAAAAGCTGGAATTATGCGGTAATTGCCGGAGATCAGCTAAGCGATACGATAAAACTTGATCATTTTGCCAACCAACAGTACGACCTTAAAGTTACGGGGCCAAATGGTTTTTTCCGCCGTTTTAAAGGTGGCAAAAACGATCCTTTAGTCAACATCAACTGTGCTTATGAAAATACTGGCTTTTTAAGTAAAAAGCTAAGTGGCAACATCGAGTTGACGGTAGAAAACACGGGCGACAAAGAAATTAAGCTGGAGATTACCGATGAGGTTTATAAAAGCATTCCCGCTACGGTGATTACCCTGGCAGCCAGACAAAAGTCAAAGCTGGTCCTGGACTTAAAAAACAGTGCTTCCTGGTACGACTTCACTATAAAAATAAGTGGCAGTACATCTTTTATCCGGCAATATGCAGGGCACGTGGAAACCGGATCTGCTTCGGTAACCGATCCATTTATGGCTGGTTTGTTGTAACAGGTTTTACAGTTTCTTCCTGCTTCTCGGGATCGAGTTGTACTTCATCGTCGTTTACTTTTTTAGCGAAGAGAATAGGGTATACAAACCATATTGCTCCCGCTAAAAAAAGTATGCCTGAAAGTTTAAGGATATATATGCCCCAATCTATTTTGTTGGCCTCCATAATTTTGAAGGCAATTAATCCGATAATGCCTAAAATGATGAGGTACATGGCCTTTTGTAGTTTCAATACTTTTATCATAACGCAAGGATTAAGTTAGATTACAAAATATTTAACAAAAATCAAACCAGTACTGTTTTAAATAAAATTTAAGCCCTTTTGGTTGATACCTGTTATTTTTATAATAGTTTTTGTAGGTCAGACTGTAAGAAATTCGGGATTACGGCAACTTATGGGACATATGAATAACTTTAACATCAACAACCATGGATGAAATACAGTTCCTACAGCTGATTACCGAACATCAGGGAATCATCCACAAGGTGTGCCGCTTGTACCGCGACAGTAAGGAAGACCGGGAAGATTTGTTTCAGGAAATCAGTTACCAACTATGGAAGGCTCTTTCATCATTTAAGGGCGAGGCTAAATTAAGTACCTGGATTTACCGTGTTGCCTTGAATACAGCCATTGCTTCGTTTCGTAAAAAGATACCAAACATTGAGTACAGCCCCATACTACCTGATGTGCCTGAAGAAATGCAAAACGAGGAACTCGCCATTAGGCATGAGCAGCTTTTTGCCGCCTTAAAGCAGCTTGATGATGGAGAAAAAGCCATCATTACCCTTTACCTGGAGGACCTCAGCTATCAGCAAATTGCCGAAGTTATCGGCATCAACGAAAATTATGTGGGGGTAAAGCTCAACCGAATCAAAAACAAAATTCAAAAACTTTTAATCAAATAAATCATGGAATTAGATGCATTAAAATCGGTCTGGAACAAGGTAGATGCTCCAACTAAAACTTCCGAAGAAATCAGGCAGATGTTAAAGGAGAACAATCATCCGGTACTGAAGGAGATCAGAAAACAGTTGTGGATTGAAATAATGGGTTGGTCGGCCTTCCTATTGGTTTATTACACCATGTTTGATGGAGACCAGAAACCTTTTTTCATCAATGTACTATTGGTAATTAGCGTACTATTTGCACTGGTACACAACCTTACCGGCTACGAATTGGCCAAACACCTTAGTTTTGGGACTTCTGTTAAGGCTTCCCTATTGCATTATTTATCAAAAGTAAAAACCTATGCGCGGATATCAATTGCTTCCCGTGTATTGTTGGTGGCGGGCTTCCTCTTATTTTTCACGTACAACATCAGCTTTAGCCCCACCAAATATATATCGATGGCGCTGGTACTTGCCGCCTTTATGATACAATTGATTGTGCTTTTCCGCATGTGGCAAAACCGGCTCAAAAAACTGAAAGCATCCATCACTGGTTTGGAGTAGCCAGCCCGGACAAAAGGCTACGCTGTGCCTATACTAAAATAGTCCATCACCACATGTATGCTCATATAGGTCATGATCAGCACTACCAATGCGCCAAAAGCTGCAAGCCAAACCGAATGTTTATAGTCGCCCACAATCCTGGTTTTGTAGGCAGCAAACAGCAGCGTGGCCAGGGTAACCGGTAGTATAAACCCATTAACCACACCTGCCAAAATCAGCAGGCTAACGGGCTTACCCACCCAAACAAAAATCAGGGTAGAGACCAGTATAAATGCAATAATAAGTTTATTTTCATTTCGGGCAATTAGCGGACTAAAAGATTTGACAAAAGAGACAGAAGTATAAGCGGAGCCGATTACAGAAGTAATGGCGGCCGAAAACATCACCAGACCAAACAACCGGTACCCCAGGTTGCCCGCAGCCAGTTGAAATATGGAGCCGGTAGGATTTGAGGCGTCAATAGTCAGGCCTTTGCTAATGATGCCTAAAGAAGCCAGAAAAAGAAATACCCTGACCAGCGAAGCTACCGAAATACCCATCACTGCACTGGTACTTACCTGTGCCAAAGCGGCTTTACCTTTTATACCTGCATCCAGCAATCGGTGCCCGCCCGAGAAAGTGATGTACCCTCCAACCGTTCCTCCTACCAGGGTAACAATGGTCATTAGATCTATTTTTAAAGGCACAATGGTGCGCAGGGCGGCTTCTGCAACCGGAGGATGTGTAGTTATGGCAATATAAATGATCACAATGATCATGATAAAGCCCATTAGCTGGGCAAACCTGTCCATCGCTTTGCCTGCTTCTTTAATCATAAAAATGGCAATAGCCATGGCAGCAGATATCAGCGCTCCGGTAATCACCGGAATGCCCAATAGTGCATTCAGCCCCAGACCTGCCCCGGCAATGTTGCCGATGTTAAAAGCTAATCCGCCCAAAACAATCAATAGCGAAATTACGCTCCCTAATCCGGGCAGCAATAAATTGGCAATATCCTGTGCCCTTTTTTCTGATACCGCAATTACCCTCCAGATGTTCAGCTGCACAGCAATATCAATCAATATAGAAGTGAGGATAACAAAACCAAAGCTTGCCCCCAACGATTGGGTAAATACCGTGGTTTGGGTTAAAAAGCCTGGCCCTATAGCCGAGGTAGCCATTAAAAAAGCTGCGCCTGCTAAAACGCTCCAGTTTATCTTATGTTTCATATGTTTAGGGTGCCTGCAGGCCTATGTTATCTTCTTTAAACAAGGTATGTATCTTTGCCGCAAAAGCGGCAGCATGCTCACCATCACCATGCAAACATATGGTATCGGCTTGAATGCTAATATCGTTACCATTGGTAGTGGTCACCAATCCTTCCTTCACCATCCTTAGCGATTGCGCTACCGCCATATCCGCATCATTGATCAATGCATTTGCGGCCCTTCTGGAAGTTAAGCTGCCATTGTCCTGATAAGTCCTATCGGCAAATACCTCATTGGCGACCTTTAAACCAATCCGACTTCCGGCCAGTATCAGCTCGCTGCCCGACAGCCCGTACAAAACCAGTAAAGGATTGATTCTATAAACCGCTTCGGCAATGGCTTCGGCCAGGTTCTTATTGGCCGCAGCCATATTGTACAATGCTCCATGAGGTTTCACATGGCGCAGCAACCCTCCTTCCGATTGTACAAAAGCATTTAAGGCACCAATCTGATATACCACCATATCATAGGCTTCTTCGTCACTAATGGCCATTTCCCGTCTCCCAAACCCCTGCAAGTCGGGCAATCCAGGATGAGCGCCTATGGCCACCTGATATTTTAAAGCCAGCTTTACCGTTCTTTTCATTACCGCAGCATCGCCGGCATGAAAACCACAGGCAATATTGGCCGAGGTGATATAGGGGAAAATAGCTTCATCATTGCCCATTTGATAAGCTCCATAGCTTTCTCCCATATCACAGTTCAGATCTACCTTATACCTGCTGCTGTTCATAAGCTACCGTATTTAAAAGTGAGTGTTTGCTTCAATTGGTTTATTAATTTTTGTTGGTCACGCAATGCTGCCTGCGCTTCAGCTAAAGTAACTAATTTAAAGCTCATGTGCGTACCGCTTTTCATTTGTGCCAGCTTGTGCAGGTCGGCCGTAATTACCTGTAACACCCTTGGATAACCTCCGGTTGTTTGATGATCGGCCATCAGCAGGATAGACGATCCGCTTGAGGTAACCTGTATCGTTCCAAAAGTAACTGCCGAAGAAAGCATTTCTTTGGGGATGGTCATTTTTAATGCCGGTGCTTCCAGACGATAGCCCATGCGGTCGGCCTCTGTGCTAATCACAGCTCCATTTTTCAAAAATACAGCCAGGCTTTCTTCCGTAAACAAGCCGTACTCCGGTCCTTCCATTACCCTGATTTCATGATCCTCCAGATCGGGATATAGCTTCAGGTCGGCCGACCAATTGAATGTTTCCCCTTTATACGGATAGGTTTGTGTAAAGCTCAATACGTCATCATTTTTTAGCATCCGGCCATTAAAACCCCCAAAGCCAGCTTTCAGATAGGTAGCATGGCTGCCCAATACTTTGGGCAAATCAAAACCACCAAAAAAGCTGAGGTAGGTGCGGCAACCTTTTACTGCGGCACCAAAACTCAGTATAGCTCCTTTGCGTACAAAAACGGGGCGCCACATTTTTATGCGCTGTCCATCCAGCATCGGGCTCAGGTCGCCGCCGGTAATGGCCATTAGCTGGTCCGTTTCAAAAAGTAGCTTCGGTCCCATTAGGGTACATTCCAATCCTGCCGTTCCGGGCTCATTGCCAATCAATATATTCCCAATTTGCAGGGCCAGGGTATCCATGGCCCCACTTATTACAATTCCGTCTTTCTGGTAACCTATTCTGCCCAAATCCTGTACAGTAGTGAGCAGGCCCGCCTTTATCACCTTAATCCCCATCTGCTTCTTGTTTCATCCTTTCAAATTCATCCTCATCAATGGCCACAAAGCGCAGCCTGTTGCCGGCTTTCAACAAAGCCGGAGGTTCTCTTTCTACATCAAATAATTTTAAAGGTGTTTGCCCTATAATTTGCCAGCCTCCCGGTGTTTCAATAGGGTAAATGCCTGTTTGCGCGCCCGCTATCCCTACCGATCCTGCCGCAATTTTGGTCCTTGGGCTTTCTTTTCTTGGTGTTGCGATGCCCGGATTTAAACCACCTAAATAAGGGAAGCCCGGGGCAAATCCGATCATATAGACCAGGTATGTTTCAGCCTTATGTAAAGCGATCACTTCCGTTTCGGTAATCCCGGCATGTGCGGCTACAATGGAAAGATCGGGCCCTTGAGTGCCGCCGTATAAAACGGGAATCTCTATCGTTACTTCAGGTTTTATCGCTTCTTCTTCCAATTCCTCCATCATTTCCTGCAGCATCTTTCGGGTAGTCAGCTCATCAATAACCAGCGGATCGTAATATATCGTTACTGTAGTAAATGCGGGGACATATTCAATAAAGCCTTCAAAAGAGTAATCTTCCAGAAAGCTGCAAATAGCACTGATATGCTGCTGTATATTTTCCGAAATTTCATCCCCCAGTTGCATTACAATGGCGCTATCTCCTAAAGGGTAATAAGAAATTGGAGTTGAAGCTATCATAGAGCAATATACAAAATTACATCAGGGCATGATAGTTATTTTTGTTCCAACCTTTACCCATTTCTACAGCTATTGCTAAAATAAATAATTCTGAGTATTCCTGTAGCATTACTCAATCGATATGCGTTTTACCAAAAACCATTTATCGAAATAAATATGAACATCAAAACCAAACTGGCCCTGGCCTTACTATTCGTTACTTTACTATTTACTGTTGTTACCGCCTGCAAAAAAGACAAATCGAAAACCCCTGAAGACGCTAGTGGAATTGTTGGAACCTGGCTGCCCTCGACTGAAATGAATTCTTTTCAAAGACTAGAGTTTGCATCCGGAGGCAAAGTTACCGTTTATATCCAAAACCAGGATGGGCAAACCTTAACTGTGTTGTATGGCACCTACGGTATAAAAGCTGATCAACTGAAAGTGAAAATCACCCACCATTGGGAAATGACAGATGGTAAACCTGGAGTAAAAAAGGCCATAGGACCTTATGAGCTATATGAAAATGGTACTTTTAGCATCAAGGATAATATATTGACATTAAAATACACCATCGCTCCAGCCGATGCGCCTATACAAACCGAAGCAAAGTTTACCCGGGCCATCAGAATTGATTAAGCATTAGCATTATTTTATGAAAAGGGGCCGTGCTTACTGGCGAATGTGCTGTTGCGCAAAAAAACAATGGGCAATAAGGATAAGGACAAACGATAGCGTAGATTCGTGGTAATTGTATCACTTGTTTTTCAAATCCCCTGGCACGCCGGCAAGAATAAGCCCTCTTTGTACCATAAACGAATCAATCAGTTCCTTGATCGTATCCACAGGTACAGGCTCATAAAACCGGATAATCGTTCCATTGGGTGCAACAATTTCAACTACGGGCTTCCGATCTTCTATATCGTTCATCTTTACTAACATTTAAGGATTTGCTGCACCCTTGGTGAGGATTAGTTGCACTAAAAGATACCCTTAGTGTAACTAATCCGCTTTCAGTCTATATCCACTGCAAGCCCAAACCTTACCTGCTACTTTTGCCAAACAGCTCTTCCAGCTTTTGGGCCAGTTTCTCGCCCCTTAGGTTTTTTGCAATGATCTTTCCCGAAGGATCAATTAAAAAATTTTGTGGAATGGCATTTACAGAATAGAGCCGGGCAGCACCATTACCAAAGCCCTGCAGATCTGAAACATGTGTCCATGCACCCAAGTGATCGGCAGCAATGGCCTTTAACCAGGCATCTTTTGCCTTTTCGGTATCCAGGGAAACCTGCAGGATGGTAAAATTTTTATCCTTGTACTGTTGATAGCCAGCCACCAGGGCCGGACTTTCACCCCGGCAGGGCGCACACCAGCTGGCCCAAAAATCGAGCAATACGTATTTGCCCCTGTAACTGCTTAGGCTAACCATTTTACCCTGCGCATCGGGCTGACTAAAGTCTTTGGCCATTTTCCCAATAGCCGAGTTTTTAATAATTTCAATCTCGTTTTTAATATCCTTTGCCAGGGGCAAGGCCTTATAAGTACCACTAAATAAATTGTACAAAGAATCGGCCACCTCCGGACTATACGCAAATGATTTCAGAATATTTTGAAACGTGAGCAAAGCTACTGGCGAACGCTGGGCATAATCGATTATAAATTGTTTTTTCGCCCTAAAATATTTCATTAAAATTTTTCCGTAAAGTGTCGACAATTGCGCATAGGCAACAGAATCTTTTTTCTTATCCAGTTTTTTCATCTCGGCCGACAAAGGCTGAGATTCCTTCAAATTTTCCTTTTGAAGCCTCAGGTAATCCTGATAGGAGGCCTCATATACACTTCCTGAAGTACTGAAATCGTTAAAAAGGCTGCCCGTTTTAATCTGGGTTTGCCCGGGCATCAAATAGATTTTAAATGAATCGCTAAGCAAAGGATAACCTTTTATAAATTTTGATACCCTGCTGATCCGGACTTCAACAGGCTCGTTTAGTTCTCCCTTAAAAACAACCTGATTAGATACAACCCTGGCACTATCGTAAAATTGCTTTAAAACTCCATTTTCAAAACCGCGGTAGCTGATGTATACCATTTCGGGTTTAGCGCTCAATGCATTTAAATCGACATTAAGCTGGTAGCTACCCGATAATTTTGTTTGTGCATGGCTGCTTATTCCTACAAAAAGCAGGAGCGCCATAAATATATTTTTCTTCATGATCTTAATAAATTTGACTTGGATGGATTATTTGTAGCCATCGTTTTGCACCAGATTTTGGTTTTTATTCATCTCCACCAATGGAATTGGGAACAAGGCCGCATCCGGCTTCCACACGCCTGGTTTTACTGCGCCCAAAACGGCATCAATGGTTCCCGTCCGTTTCAAATCGTAAAAACGATTGCCCCATTCGGTAAACAGCTCCAGTTGCCGCTCTTTTGCTACCGCCTGTAGCAACAGCTCCTTATCCAGGGTTGTTACTTTTGATGCGGTAGCGCGGTCTCTCAACGCATTCAGGTCGTCCTGAGCAGGCTGAACTTTTCCTTGCCGGGCACAGGCCTCGGCATGAATCAGGTACATTTCGCCCAGGCGCAATACCGCGTCATATTCCAGGTTCCCTTTGGTCGATTTGTATTTGGCGGGGTACGGATATCCTGCAGAACTGGAAATCCAGGCGCTCCGGCGCAAATCTTTTGTCTCAAAAGCATTATATAAATTACTGCGGATGGCATACCTGGGTATAGCCCCGGCACTGGTTACAAAGTTGGTTACAATTGACGCATATCCTTTCACTCTTGAGTCAAACTGCCAGATCGCTTCGGTACTTGCCGTCAAAAAAACTTTTGAAGGCTCCAGCAACTGAAAGTTCTTCTTGTCGGCCATAACAATCGCAGCCTGCACCTCGGCATTAGCCCAATCGCCCAGATACAGGTATACCTTGGCCAGCATAGCAATAGCGGCATATTTATTTACCCTCACCCGTTCGCCCCCGGGATAATCAAAAGACAATCCGGCAACCGCGTCCTTCAAATCATTCACTATAGATTGATAAACTTCAGCTACCGGTGTTTGTGCCTGCAAGGTACTGATAGTTGGGTCGGTTGTTTTGATATAAGGAATATGACCAAACATATTTACCAGATGAAAATGGCAAAACGCCCGTATAAACTTAGCTTCCCCTAAAGTCTTTTGCCTAAGTGTTGGGGTAATGCTGGTACTGGCTGTTGCCCCTTCTATAACAGCATTGGCTCTGTAAATTGCCGCGTATGAAACTGACCACATCGAACCCACATTGCCGTCGGTAATCAACAGCGAATTGGTCTCAAAAAAGTTGCTACCTCCGGCACTAACCAGCTCATCAGCATAAAGTGCGTTCAAATAACCAATTCCGCCACCAAAAGGGGCTCCGGCATTAGTCGCATTGTACATGGTACTGTAAAGGCCCGCCAGTGCCGACTCGGTATTGGAAGAATCGGCATAAACCACTCCTGGATCAAGGCTGCGCTTGGGCGGCCCCACGTCAACCAGCTTGTCGCAACTTGTAGCCGAAAGCAGGTACATCAGCACCACTATCGAAAAAATAAAATATCTCTGTTTCATCTTTATCATATTTTAGAATGAAGCTTGTAAACCAACAGTAATTAATTTTAGCGGCGGCATATTTACCCCCATCGTTTCGGGATCTAAACCGTTGTAATTGGTAATGGTGAGCAGGTTTTGTGCCCGCACATAGAGGTTAGCCGTGTTTACTTTTACCGGTTTAAGCCAGCTTTTTGGAAAACTATAGCCAAGCGATATATTTTTAAGCCGGATAAAAGAGGCGTCACTAAAGCCCCTGTCTGACAGTTTGAAAGCACTTAAGTAGGCTTTAGACGCATCCGAGTTACTTACAGTACTGTAAATAAAAGGATAATCTAATATGCTGGCCGCAAAGTTTGAGTTGGCACCGGGGTAAAGCGCCAGTTCACGATAGATATTTGCGCCGTCTTTTTTCACAAACTGAAACAAAAAATCGAGCTGAAAACCCTTATAACTAAATGAGTTGTTGATACCTCCATAAAATTTAGGATCGGAATTGCCCAGTACCACATAATCACCCCTTCCGTTCTCTGAAAGTCCGGTGGTAATTTTACCATCGTTATTCACATCTTTTACGGTAGGCAAGCCATTCTCAAATCCGGTATAAATGTATCCGGTCAGCAGGTTCAGCGATTTACCAATCACCATGCTCGTCACAAATGTGGTATTTTCTAATCCAGGGTAATCCAGCAATTTGTTTTCAGGCAGGGTAAAATTGATCGAGGTTCGCCAGCTGAAATCCTTGCGATTCAAATTATGGGTGCTCAGTTCCAGCTCAAGCCCCTTATTCCCTATTTTGATACCCGGTAAATTACCCAGATAACCTGCAAACCCCGATTGTGAAGCAATTGGCAAGTTATTCATCAGCAGGTTATTGGTTTGGTTGCGAAAGTAGGATGCGTTCAACAAAATCCGTTCGTTAAAAAATCCAAGATCCAGACTCAGGTTAAACTTTTTGGTTGTTTCCCAACTATAGTTAGCGGGATTGGCAAGCCGCGGTATGTAGATTCCATTAACCCCTCCATATGCTGTGGCCGTACTGGTATAGGGTGCAACATATCCATAATCGCTAACCTGATCGTTTCCGATGCTACCATAACTGGAACGCAGTTTTCCGAAACTGAACCACGACCACTGCCGGTTCTTAAAAAATTGTTCTTCCGAAAATATCCATGCTGCCCCAATACTGCCAAACTTTCCATACCGGTACCCGGGCGGAAATTTAGAAGAACCATCTATCCTGTAACTGGCATTGAGGATGTATTTTTTATCCCAATTGTAATTTAGGCGACCAAAAAAAGAGTCATATTTACTCTCTGCCTCACCATTCGCTTTCAGCGAAATGGCAATACTACCCAAATCATTGTATAGGGCATCTGTAGTAATGCTTCCCGTGATAAAGTAAGGTTGCACACTGTGGGTATATTGATAAGTACCACCAATCAGGGCCTCTAGTCGGCCCTTGCCCAGCGTACGGTTATAAGTAAGCTGTGGCTCTATCTGGTAAAGTTCATTAGTAGTGCTGGACATGGTAGTGCCGCCAGTGGCCGAATTGGCTAAGGCCGGATTTTTACTGCTGCGCAGCGTAGCCACCAGGTCATCAACCGTGAAACGGTTATAGCCCAGGTCGGCTTTTAAATTTAAGCCCTTAATCAATTCGTAGCTAAGGCCAACATTGGAAAGCAGATTAAAGACAGTATGGTTATAAATGTTACGAAAAGGTGCTACAGGATTGTTATATCCTGTTTGCCAGTTTAGCGAACCATCGGCATTGTAAACCGGCAAATTTGGCGGCAGGTCAAATACATTCACCAATGAGGCAGCAGGCAATTCACTCTCATCTCTGTTGATACTTGCGTTGGCGTTAAACCTGAATTTCTGGTTGCTGCTATGGTGCTGCACATTAAACCTGCCTTGCACTTTTACCTGCGAAAAATTGCTCATGACAACAGGAGTTTCTCTTCTGAAATTACCGGCAACCAGAAACTGGGTATTTTGCTCGCCACCCGAAACGGTAAGATTGGCATTGGTAAAACGGCCTGTTTTCAGGATCAGTTCCTGCATATCTGTATCCCCTCCATTATTAAACACCATCAGATCAGGTGCGTTTAATGCAGTTGGTGTAATCTTATCATTGGCAAAAGCCTGGGTCCGCATGTTTAAATATTGCTGGGCATTGAGCATGGGTAGTGTCCGCACTACCTTACTGGCGCCACTATATACCTCTGCATCTATTTTGGTTTTACCTTTTTTACCTGTTTTTGTGGTAATTAACACCACACCATTTGCAGCCCTGGAGCCATAAATTGCCGTAGCATCGGCATCCTTCAATATACTGACACTCTCGATATCGTTGGGCGATAAACTATTTAAAGGACTAAAACCTTCGGTTCCTACAATTGATGGGGCAGCAGCAATGGCACCTACCGTCCGCTCTACCGGCTTGCTGCCGAATGGAACCCCGTCGATGATATAAAGTGGAAGCTTGCCTGCAGCAATAGAGTTTTGTCCTTGTATCACAATGTTAAAATTCGCTCCAGAGGTACCACTACCTTCGGTAATAAAAACACCACTCATCCTTCCGGCCAAAGCAAGTATGGGATTGGTGATGGGTTGTTTCTCAATCACATCGCCTTTTATAGTGCTGATGTTGCCCGTACCAAATCTCTTATTGGTTAAGCCATAACCCTGTACCTGCACCTCGTCCAGCTCCGAATTGATCGGCTCCAGCACTATGGCACCAAGATTCCCTTTAGCAGAAACCGTGCGCGTTTGGTAGCCCAGATAGGAAATAGACAATATGGCATCATCGGAAACCGACTGCAAATTGAACTCTCCGTTTGCATTCGAGATGGTTCTTCGGGCTGGCTTACTATTGTTAACCGTAATGGTTGCCCCCGGCAAGGGCATGCCTCCAGCATCCACAATACGGCCCTTAACATCTATTTCTTTAAAAACATTGACCAGCCTGTCCACCAAGCTCAACTCTTTTTCTGCAATAAGAATTGTTTTATCCTCAATGGTAAAAGTTAAAGGCTGTGCTTTAAAAACAATATCCAGTGCATCTTTAACAGAGACATTTTTTACGTTTACATCAATTGGCTTTACTTTAAACAACAGCTTGCGATCCAGCACCATATCGTAACCACTTTGTTCACGTATGGATTTCAGGATCTCTTCCAGCGAAGCCTTCCGCTCGTTGAGTGTAACCCGCTGGGCAAGTGTTGATGCACTAACCTGCATCAGTGTAGCTATCAGTATTACGGTGGTTAATCGCATAATCAGCAGTATTTTTCGGACATAACCTTGCGGCATGCCCATTTTGGTAGCATATTTTTTATACATTTGTTTAGGTTTGGTTCTGTTCGCTTTGCTTAACATTTCCAAGGTGCGTGGGCATTGCGAGGTTTATAACATTTTATAAAATCAGTCTGAACATAAGTCATCCGGCAACAGCCAGGTGACTTTTTTAGTTTTCATTTCTACTGAGGAAAGAAGCTGTGAAAAACGCCAGGCTCTTGATCAGTTCTTGACGAAGACCCTCCTTCCTTCCACAATAAAGTGAACTTTTTTAGTGGATGCAATCATTTTCAGTACAGCAGAGAGCTCTTTTTTCCTGGAAACCCAGCCCACCAACTCCAGATCTTTTGGCGCAGAGGCCTCATAAATGACCTCAACATTATACCAGCGCGCAATCTTTTTCATAGCTGACTGTAGGTTATCGCCTTTAAATTCAAAATCGCCGTTTTTCCAGGCCATCACAGCGTTTACATCAACCTGCTTCACTAACATTCTCTCATGACCAGCCAATACAGATTGTTGACCGGGCTTTAACACGACTTCTTCTGTCGTTGCCGCCTCTGAAAAAGTTTTTTTCACCCGCACAGCACCTTCCAGTAACGTAGTTTTAATACTCGCCTCATCTTCATAAGCACTGATGTTAAAATGTGTGCCCAACACTTCTACCTGTTGGCCTTTACTAATCACCACAAATGGCATCCTTACCGCTTTGTCCCCATCATTTAATTTCTTCATCGTGATTTTGGCCACTTCAAAATATCCTTCACCAATTAGTTCAACCTTACGGCTGCTACCAGGAAACCGGGCGGGGAATTTCAGGATGGAAGCCGCATTAAGCCACACACGGGTACCATCTGGGAGCGTAACCTGGTACTGCCCTCCACGTGGAGTGGTCGCGGTTAGGAAGGCCTGCACACCTACAGGCGGAATTCCGCTTCCTCCCTTATGCGACTTAATGTGACTTCCATCATTATATTTTAAACCCGAGGTTTCCACAACTACCCCGGTTTGTACATCGCTTAACTGCACAATCTGACCATCTGACAAAGTAAGTGTTGCACTGTTGGTGCCTGGTTTGATACCGGTCAGATCTCCTGAAACAGATTCGGAACGAAGACCTGCAGCAGGATTATATGCCTCATAAAAATAGAACCCGGCACCTAGCGCCATAACAATAGATGCCGCCACGGCAATACGTAACCAAAGCTTTTTAACCGGAGTATCTTTTTCTGTTGGGCGAACACTTTGCATGCCTTGCCTTAATTTTTCAAACATCCTGGCTTTGATAGCTTCTACACGGTCCGAATCCTCCGGAAGCTCCAGCAGTTCATCATCAAAGCTGTTTTCCCAGCTATCCAGATCTCGTTGTTCAGCTTCAGTAAGCGTCCCTTTTTTCCATTTAGAGGCCAGTTGCTGCAAATATTGACGGTCGTATTTTTGCTCCATTTAAGAAGTTGATTTCTTATATAGACGGAATATTGAACCCTATCCCTATATGGAAAATGAATTATTTTAAAAACGGTGATGAATGTCGTTGACACTAAACCAGATAAGGATTGAAGGCATAGTAACGGTGAGGTTACCTCTGATATCTTTAATGGCCCTGGTAAGGTGGGCCTCGACTGTCTTTTCCGAAATATCGAGTTTCCGGGCAATATCTTTATGACTACTGCCTTCTTCCCGACTCATTCTATAAACAATCCGACATTTTTCGGGCAGTTGTTTTACGGTGGCCTCTATCCTTTCCATCAACTCTTTTTCCAACATATGCGCCTCCGGAGATTGATCTGCCGCTTCGATTGCTATCATTTCCTCTAATACATCTGCTGCATACTGAACCCGCTTACGCTGCCTGTCCAGGGTATCAATCACGCGGTACCTTACTGCAGCCGACAGGTAGGTATTGAGTGTATATTTCAGCTCCAGCTTATCCCTTAGCTTCCAAACTTTAATAAAAACATCCTGTACACATTCCTCTGCTTCTTCCAGATGTTGAAGTCTGTTCATGGCAACGGCCAGCAGCTTATCCCAATAACGCTCAAAAATTTCGGTCATAGCCCGCTCATCGCTTTCCTTTAAAAGAAACACCAATTCCTCATCCGTTTGCATGTCGTAACCAATCATGATATTATTTCCCCGGATAAATATACACCTTATTATCCTTTCTCCTAACGCAGTATCCAACCCTACCGGCTAAAATAACCCTAAAAACTAAATAACAAAATAGGTTACAGCTAACCAACCAACTAAGTCGCCAAACAAACGCCTCACTCCTTCAAACAATCCCTGCAAAGTCAGCCAACCCATATCTAAATACTAACATCTAAATACTAGCTATTCTACTTCACCGCTTTCTCCTTGTTAGTCATCTGTAAAATTGGTTGCTCAGAACAGGCATTGGCGGATATGTGCCCCCTTCGGGGCACCTTAGCCGGCGCAGCCTATGGAGAGTACCAATTTTCCCCTTTAAAGTTTCATTAAAAAACTTAACTTTGCATCCTTATTTTTTAGAGATACTTGATTGATGTATAAGGAATTTAAACAACTAGAACTGGCTAAAATAGCAAAAGAGGTACTTGATTTTTGGAAAACGGAAAACATCTTTGAAAAAAGTATTTCGAGCCGTCCCAAAACCAACCCCTTTACTTTTTACGAAGGCCCGCCTTCGGCTAATGGAATGCCTGGTATCCACCACGTAATGGCCAGGGCCATTAAAGACATTTTTTGCAGGTATAAAACCCTTAAAGGTTACCAGGTTAAACGTAAAGCCGGATGGGATACCCATGGTTTGCCTATAGAACTGGGTACCGAAAAAGAACTGGGTATCACTAAAGAAGATATTGGCAAAACCATCTCCGTTGAACAATACAACGAAGCTTGCAAAAGGACCGTAATGCGTTATACAGACGTGTGGAACGACCTGACCGAACAAATGGGCTACTGGGTAGATATGGACGACCCTTATGTAACCTACAAATCCAAATACATGGAGTCGGTTTGGTGGCTTTTGAAACAGATATACGACAAAGGCCTGCTATATAAAGGTTACACGATACAACCTTACTCGCCAAAAGCCGGAACAGGTTTAAGCTCGCACGAGGTAAACCAACCGGGTGCTTACCGTGATGTAACCGATACTACTATTGTAGCTCAGTTTAAGGCACTCCCTGAAACCCTTCCTGCATTTTTGCAAGGATTTGGCGATATCCACCTGACGGCATGGACCACCACACCATGGACCTTACCATCCAACACGGCATTAACCGTCGGCCCTAAAATCGACTACGTTTTAGTAAAAACTTTCAACCAGTATACCTTCCTACCAATCAACGTTATTTTAGCAAAAAACCTGGTTGGAAAACAGTTTAATAAAATCTATTTTGAAAGTACAGCTATAGAAGATTTTGACAACTTTGCAGCCGGCGATAAAAAAATCCCTTACCAGATTTTAGCGGAAACTAAAGGTACAGACCTGGTAGGCATTAAATATGAACAACTTCTAGCTTATGCGCTGCCTTATCAAAACCCTGAAAATGCTTTCAGAGTAATTTCGGGCGATTTTGTTACCACTGAAGACGGAACTGGTATTGTACATACTGCACCAACTTTTGGTGCTGACGATGCTAAAGTAGCCAAAGAAGCAATGCCTGAAGTACCACCAATGCTGGTTTTAGATGAAAATGGCACTCCGGTACCATTGGTAGACTTACAAGGCCGCTTCACCCCGCATATGGGCGATTTGGCTGGGAAGTATGTAAAAAACGAATACTATAATGCGGATGAAGCACCAGAGAAATCTGTTGATGTGGAAATTGCCATTCGTTTGAAGGAAGAAAACAAAGCCTTTAAGGTAGAAAAATATGTACACAGTTATCCGCACAGCTGGAGAACTGACGAGCCACTATTATATTACCCGCTGGATTCCTGGTTTATCAAAGTTACTGAGATCAAAGACAGAATGTTTGACCTCAATGAAACCATCAACTGGAAACCAAAGTCGACCGGCGAAGGCCGCTTTGGCAACTGGCTGAAAAATGCCAACGACTGGAACCTTTCGCGTTCGAGATATTGGGGGATCCCATTACCGATCTGGAGAACGGAAGACAAAAAGGAAGAAATCATTATCGGTTCTGTTGAGGAGCTGTACAATGAGATAGAAAAATCAATCGACAAAGGTTACATGATTGACAATCCGTTTAAAGGATTTGAAATCGGCAACATGTCGGAAGCCAATTACGACCTGGTAGATCTGCATAAAAATGTGGTCGACGAAATTGTATTGGTAGCACCTTCGGGCAAACATATGAAACGCGAAAGCGACCTGATTGATGTTTGGTTTGATTCGGGCGCTATGCCTTATGCACAATTGCATTATCCTTTTGAAAATAAAGATAAGATCGATCAGAATAAAGATTTCCCTGCTGATTTCATTGCAGAGGGAGTTGATCAGACCCGGGGTTGGTTTTATACCTTACATGCTATCGCTGCCCTGGTTTTTGATAAAGTAGCCTATAAAAACGTCGTTTCGAACGGACTGGTGCTAGATAAAAACGGCCAGAAGATGTCTAAACGTTTGGGCAATGCGGTTGATCCATTCAAAACTTTGGCAGAATACGGTCCGGATGCTACACGCTGGTACATGATTTCGAATGCCAACCCATGGGACAACCTGAAGTTTGACATTGAGGGAATTGCAGAAATCCGTCGCAAATTTTTTGGTACACTTTACAATACCTACGCTTTTTTTGCCCTATACGCTAATATTGATAAGTTTCAGATCAATATGTTTACCATGACTCCTGTTCAGGAGCGAAGTGAACTAGACCGCTGGATCTTATCATTACTGCAAACATTGATTGCTGAAGTAGACGAAAGTTACAATGCGTATGAGCCTACCAAAGCCACAAGGGCCATACAGGCATTTGTGGATGAACACCTGAGCAATTGGTACATCCGCTTGTCACGCCGCCGCTTTTGGAAAGGCGAAATGACCGCCGATAAAAAAGCAGCTTACGAAACTTTATATACCTGCCTGATGAGTGTAGCTCAGCTAATGGCTCCGGTAGCGCCTTTCTTCTCAGACTGGTTGTTTCTGAACCTGACCGCTGATGATGAGTTCAATAATTTTAAATCGGTACACCTGACGGTATGGAATACATCGAACGAAAAATTGATCGACACGGAACTGAACGAGAGAATGCACCTTGCACAGGACATTTCATCAATGGTTTTATCCCTTCGTAAAAAGACGGGCATCAATGTTCGTCAACCTTTGGCCAAAATTTTAATCCCGGTACTGGACAATAAATTTGCCGAAAGAGTGGAACTGGTAAAAGAACTGATCTTATCGGAAACCAATGTAAAGGCCATTGAATACATCACTGATACTGCAGGCTTTATCAAGAAAAAGATTAAACCCAATTTCAAAACCTTAGGGCCTAAAGTAGGCAAGGACATGAAACTGGTGGCCGAAGTGGTGAACAATATGAGTCAGGAAGAACTGGCAAATTTTGAAAATACCGGCAAATTTGCGGTTAACGGCACGGATTATGTAATTGAGCTAAGCGATGTGGAAATTATTGCCGAAGACATCCCAGGATGGCAGGTAACCAATATGGGTAGTTTGACGGTGGCACTTGATGTATCCATCACCGAAGAACTTAAACAGGAAGGTCTGTCGCGGGAGCTGATCAACAGAATTCAGAATCTCAGAAAAGAGCTGAACTATGAAGTGACAGACAGGATTACGGTTACTTTACAAAATCATAATCTGATCGCTGACGCAGTAGCACAAAATAAAACATACATTTGCTCGGAAATTCTGGCAGATAACATTAACTTAACAGAAACTTTAGACAACGGAAACAAAATAGTAATCGATGATGTTGAACTACAAATTTTGATTGCACAACAATAATTTTATTATGGAAAAAGAAAAAACAAGGTATTCTGATGCTGAATTACAGGAATTTAAAGAATTAATCCTGGAGAAATTGAGAATGGCAAGAGAAGAGTTTCTTGACCTGACCAATTCTTTGAGCAGTCCTAACTCTAATGGAACTGAGGATACTTCTGGAACCTATAAAACATTGGAAGACGGTTCGGCAACATTAGAGAAAGAGCAATTGAATCAACTGGCAGCCCGTCAGAAAAAATTCATCGAAAATTTAGAAGCTGCTTTGGTACGCATTGAAAACAAAACTTATGGCATTTGCAGGGAAACCGGAAAGCTGATCCAGAAAGAACGTTTGCGCGCTGTTCCTCACGCTACTTTAAGTATGGAAGCTAAACTGAAGCAGTCGTAATGAAAGGCTATACAAAACCTTTATTAATTATTTTCTTAGTTCTGTTGGCAGAC
The DNA here is from genome assembly GCF_900564155.1 of Pedobacter schmidteae. Taxonomy (NCBI): domain Bacteria; kingdom Pseudomonadati; phylum Bacteroidota; class Sphingobacteriia; order Sphingobacteriales; family Sphingobacteriaceae; genus Pedobacter; species Pedobacter schmidteae. The sequence goes on from NZ_LS999839.1 coordinate 537,244, forward strand.
CAGATTTTAAAAACCTGGATCAAAACGAATATGTACCTGGGTCAGGAGTTCAAAATCATTGGCAACTGGTTCATTATCCACTTTACTGAAAACAATGGAATGGCCTTTGGTCTGGAGTTTGGCGGCGAGTTTGGTAAACTGGCTTTGTCGCTTTTCAGAATTGTTGCGGTTGCCGGAATCGGCTATGGCTTGCATTACCTGATCCAGAGAAAGTACCACAGAGGACTAATATTGAATGTTGCCCTGATTTTTGCGGGCGCATTAGGCAATATCATTGACTCGGTACTGTATGGTAAGATATACGGTTATGCTACGTTATTTCACGGTCGGGTGGTAGATATGTTTTACTTCCCGTTGGTGCAGGGAGTTTTCCCAAAATGGGTACCCATATGGGGCGGTGAAGACTTTATCTTCTTCAGACCGGTATTTAATATTGCCGATGCCGCCATATCTGTAGGTGTAATATTGATCCTTGTATTCCAGAAATCTTATTTTAAAGAAGAAGTGGTGGAAGAAATTGGGCCTAATAATGAGATGGTTGAAGATTAATTAAACTTTTTTTTAGGAGGATGTGTGGAATCGGCACGAAAGTTTCATCTATATATCAAATACACAAATAAAATATCACACTTATGAAAAAGTTATTAAGCCTTGCTATTGTTGCCCTGTTTAGTGTTAGCGCAATGGCTCAACAAGTAGATTTACGCAAGAAGATCAATGTTAGCGGATCAGCTGAGACCGAAATTACCCCCGATATTATTTACATCAGCATTTCATTAAAGGAATACCTTAAAGATGGCAACAGCAAGAAAAAAGTTGACATCACTACCCTGGAAAATGAACTGTTTAATGCAGTACAAAAAGCCGGACTGGATAAAGAAAACTTAACCATCAATAACCTTTCCAGCTATACTGCAGCTGCCGAGAAAAAGAAAAACCCTGACTACCTTGCCGGTAAACAATACCGCTTAAAAGTATCAGACCTGAATAAATGGAATAACATTATTGGTAGTATCGATCCTAAGGGAGTAGCTTATACCAATGTAGACAGCTATGACTATTCGAAAATTGAAAGCTTAAAAAAAGAACTTAAAATTAAAGCTCTATTAGCAGCAAAAGAAAAAGCTACCTATCTGGTTCAGGCCTTAGGCGACAAACTGGGAAGTGCCATAGACATCCAGGAAATCAATAATGAATCTTTTCCTCAGCCAATGTACCGTGCAAACGTGATGATGATGAAAGCCGAGAGTGCTGACATGGCTGGTGGTGGAGCTCCTGAAATTGATTTCAAAAAGATAAAATTAAACTATCAGATGAACGTAGTATTTGAAATCAAAGGATTTTAATTCTGAATTTGAGATCAAAAGATGCTAAAATCTGACCTGTAGAGTATACAGTTTTATTCAAAATACGCTAAAAAACCTATCAATTCATTTTGGTAGGTTTTTTGTTATTTATACACTACCATGAAGCTTATGGTAAATGTAGACTTATTAAAATAAACCTGAACGACATGAAAAAATTAGTGTACTCATTGGTCCTGTTATTCTCCTTGAGTTTAAGTGTGAATACTGTTTCTGCTGCTGACAATAAAAAAGCTAAAACAGAAATGACTGCCGAACAGAAAGTGCAGTTGGAGCGAATTACCACACGGGTTGAAGAGATTAAAAATATGGACAAATCAGATTTGTCCAGAGCAGAGAAAAAAGAACTTCGTAAAGAGCTTAGAGAATTGAAATCGCAAGCCCGCGCAATGGGTGGCGGTGTTTACCTTTCAGTAGGTGCAATTATCATCATCATTTTATTGTTGATCCTTATTTTATAGCCATTATTAACTAACCTATAATACGCTGACATCTACCTGTCAGAAACAAAAAAGCTTCCCCAAGGGGAAGCTTTTTATCTTTTATAGGGTTTCTATAGATCTTAATCTATATATTCAAAACCAGTATAAGGCACCAAAACCTCTGGTATTTTAATTCCTTTGTCGGTCTGGTTGTTTTCTAAAATAGCAGCTACAATACGTGGCAATGCCAGAGCACTTCCATTTAGCGTATGCGCCAATTGGGTTTTACCACTTGCTCCTTTAAATCTTAATTTTAACCGATTGCTCTGATAAGTTTCAAAGTTAGATACGGAAGATACCTCCAACCAACGTTGTTGAGCAGCACTCCATACCTCCATATCGTAAGTCATGGCAGCGGTAAAGCCCATATCTCCTGCACATAGGCGCAACACGCGGTAATGTAAACCTAGCTTTTGCAGCAAACTTTGCACATAGCCACTCATTTCTTCCAATATCTGATAAGACTGCTCCGGATGAACAACCTGTACAATCTCCACCTTATCAAATTGATGCAACCTATTTAAACCACGTACATGAGCACCATAAGAGCCTGCTTCGCGGCGAAAACAAGGCGTATAACCGGTATTTTTAATCGGCAGCTCTTCTTCTTTTACAATCACATCCCTGTAAAGATTGGTAACAGGTACCTCTGCTGTAGGAATGAGATAAAGATTGTCAACACCTACATGATACATTTGCCCCTCTTTGTCCGGCAATTGGCCTGTGCCAAAGCCAGAAGCTTCGTTCACAACATGTGGCACCTGCATTTCGCGGTAACCGGCAGCAGTTGACTGATCTAAAAAGAAATTGATTAGCGCACGCTGTAAACGTGCACCTTTACCTTTATAAACTGGAAATCCAGCCCCGGCGATTTTAGTCCCCAGTTCAAAGTCTATAATATCGTATTTGGAAGTCAGTTCCCAATGTGGCAATGCTGCAGCGCTCATTTCGGCCGGACTTCCATGCTCAAAAACTACCTCATTTTCTTCAGGTGTACTGCCCGCTTTAACCAAATGATAAGGAAGGTTAGGCAATTGAACAATCAGGCCATGTAATTTCTCTTCGGCCGCACTAAGTTCATCAGACAAGTTTTTAATCTGCTCCTTATTAGCCGTAGTTTGTGCTTTTAATGCTTCAGCTTCATCCTTTTTACCGTTACGCATCAATTCACCGATTTGTTTTGCGCTCGAGTTTGCGATAGCAGAGAGTTGGTCTAATGAAGTTTGTGATTGTCTTCTTTCTTCATCAGTTTTAATAATCTCATCAACCAGTTCAGGTTGCTTAAAGTTTCTCAGGTTTAAACCTGCTAAAACTTTGTCTCTGTTTTCGCGGATATAGTTAACTTGCAACATTATTTATTTTTTTAAACAAAGATAGGATTTTTGATTTATGGGCAAACTATTTCTCGTCCCCACACCTATAGGTAACCTGGAAGACATGACTTTCAGGGCCATAAGGATTTTGAAAGAGGCCGATATAATTTTGGCTGAGGATACACGCACCAGCGCCCCTTTATTGAAGCACTTTGGAATCGACAAAAAAGCATATTCACACCATCAGCATAACGAACACCAGGCTACTGCAGAAATTATCCGCTTTTTAAAAGAAGATAAAAACGTGGCCCTAATATCGGATGCAGGAACACCCGCCATATCAGATCCAGGCTTTTTCCTGGTAAGAGAAACCTTAAAACACGAGCTGGAGGTAGAGTGTTTACCTGGGGCAACCGCCTTCGTTCCGGCACTGGTTAATTCTGGCCTGCCTTGCGATGCCTTTGTTTTTGAAGGCTTTCTGCCGGTAAAAAAAGGCCGGCAAACCCGGCTAAAAAAGCTGGCAGCAGAAGAACGGACCATGGTGTTTTATGAAAGTCCACATCGCCTGCTGAAAACTCTGGAAGAATTTGCGCAATATATGGGACAGGAAAGACAAGCTTCGGTAAGCAGGGAGCTCACTAAACTGTACGAAGAAACAGTGAGAGGCACACTCTTAGAAATTAAATCACATTTTGAAAACAATATATTAAAGGGCGAATTTGTAATTTGTATCGCCGGCGCAGAAGAACAGGTAAAGAAGAAAAATAAATACAAAGAGGATTAATACTTTCCTTGAAATAATTGACCGGATTGAATTAGGTGCAGTTTTTGATAAGAAATAAAACTGACAACAATACAAGACCACAAAAAATAATACAACATAATAAAGAAACATCATGATTTTAATAGATAGATTTTTAAGTGACGAACAAGATCCTAAAGCCGTTGAAAAGGTATTGGGCAAACTAAATGATATGTTGAGCAACAATGAGGAACTGATTTACATGGCCGTACAAAAGAAACCTGCCGTAAACCTGCTTCCCGACTGTATCGCTGTAAGTAACAAACGTATTTTTTATTGCGAGCCCGGTAACTTCGGCATCACCATGAACTTTAAGGACATCTCCTGGAAAAGTGTTAAGGAGGTTTCTTTTAAAGAGGAAATATTTGGCTCTAAATTTATTTGCGTTCCTTTGCATGGCGAAAATATCATTACTGAATATATCCCTAAGGTACAAGCGCGCAAATTATACCAGGCGGCTTACGAGCAACTGGAAAACTTTAAAGAGCAGCAAAGAAAAGCTGAACTGGAAGACAGACGTTCTTCTACTTCGCCGGTAACCGTAAATGCAGTAACACCCGAACCTCCTGAAGAACCGGTGGCCTTATTTTCGCAACCTCCCGTTCCCCCTCCGGCAGTCCATGTAGAAGAGCCTGAAGATGAAACAACCTTAAAGCTTAGAAAACTAAAAAGTTTGTACGACAAGCACCTGATTACCCAGGAAGAATACGAAGCAAAAAAGGCTGATATTTTAGACAGCTTATAAACACTGCTGAATGAACTTCAAAAATACTGTAGGCCTGGCCCTGTTAAGTGCATTTTTAATGTGGCTGGCCTGGCCGCCTATCCCTTATACCACCCCACTGTTACTGGTGGGTTTGGTGCCATTACTAATTGCCCTGGATCATATTATTCGAAAAAAAGAAGGCAAAACAGGCAAGCAAGTATTCCTTACCGCAGTGCTAACCTTTTTGGTTTGGAATACAGCCTCCATCTATTGGGTATATAATGCCATCAGCGCGGTAAATAACCCCGTGGTATCGGCGGTGGTATCGCTTATTCCATTTGGACTGGGTGCATTGTTAATGACTTTTGCTTTTTGGCTATATTATCGTTTGCAAAAACTGGTGAATAAAAAGATCGCATATGCCGGCTTGATCTCGTTTTACGTAGCGATGGAATACCTTCACCAGAGTTGGGACTTGTCCTTCCCCTGGATGACCTTGGGAAATGGCCTCGCCGGCATGCACCAACTGGCACAATGGTATGAGTATACCGGTGTTTATGGAGGTTCTGTATGGATATTGCTCAGTAACATCCTGGCTTTTGAAGCTTACAAATACTACAAGTCTGATGCAAAAGGCTATATAAAATGGAGACCATCCTTAATGTGGGCTTTATTTATAGTGTTGCCTGCAGCCTTATCCATCACAAAATATAGTCAGTATAAAGAAAAAACAATTCCGGTAAATGTGGTAACGGTACAACCCAACATTGATCCCTACCAAAAATTCGGAAGCCTTTCGGCAGCTGATCAGTTAAACACGCTGACCCGCCTCTCGGATTCTGTTGCACAGCCCAACACCGAATATTTCATCTGGCCGGAAACGGCTATTCCTAATTATGCAGATGAAGACCGGATTCGTAACAATTCCGAATTTAATATCGTACAGCAGTTTTTATCGAAATATAAAAATGGCACCGTAATTACCGGGATCGAAAGCGTAAAGTGGTACAACGACAAACAAACTGTGTCGGCAAAAAAATACGAAGATGGTAGGTTTTACGACAGTTTTAACAGTGCCATGCAGGTTGAAAATTCGTCAAATGTACAGTTCTATCATAAATCGAAACTGGTACCCGGCGTGGAAAAAATGCCCTTCCCTGCTCTTTTTTCTATCCTTGGGCCTATTTTTGAAGGCTTTGGGGGCAGCAGCGGTGGCTGGGGTTGGCAAGACAAGCCCGGTGTATTTTATGCCTATAGCGGCGTGGGCGTAGCACCGGTAATATGTTATGAATCTTTATGGGGAGAATGGATTGGTGAAGCCGTTAAAAATGGCGCACAGTTTATCGCCATCATCACCAATGATGGATGGTGGGGCAATACCTCAGGCAAAGACCAACACCTGTTGTATGCCAGGCTAAGAGCCATAGAAACCCGTCGCTATGTAGTCCGTTCGGCCAATACCGGCATCTCCTGCTTCATTAATCAAAAAGGGGATGTAATTAAACAGGCCGGGTGGTGGACAAGAACTGCTTTAAAAGCCGACATCAACCTGAACGACGAGCTCACTTTATATGTTAAAACAGGCGATATCCTGGCCAAGCTTTTATCTGCCTGCGCAGTATTGTTGGCCTTGATCATCCCCTACAAAAAATGGTTTAAAAAAGCAGCTTAAGAAAGGTATTTCCCAACAATAGGCATTCTGCGCCCCATGCCAAATGCCTTTGGCGAAACACGAAGGATTGGTGGCGTTTGATAACGTTTAAATTCGGCGGTATTTACCATTTTGATGATGCGCCTTACCAAAGCCCCGTCATGCCCTTGAGCAATGATAGCCGAAGAGCTTTGCTTCAATTCTATGTACTGGAATAATATTTTATCCAGCACATCATAGTCTGGCAAGGAATCAGAATCCTTTTGACCTGGCCGTAGCTCGGCAGATGGCGGTTTAACAATGGAATTCTCCGGAATAACGATACCATCTTTATTGATGTAATGGGCCAGCTGATAAACCTGGGTTTTGTACACATCACCAATAACACCTATAGCTCCACACATATCGCCATACAAAGTACCATATCCTACCGCACATTCGCTTTTATTAGAGGTATTTAATAAAATATAACCAAACTTGTTAGACATCGCCATCACAATAATGCCCCGGCAGCGTGCCTGTATATTTTCCTCGGTTAAATTAAAAGGCAGCCCTTTAAAAGCAGGCGCCATCATCTCATCAAATGCATCAGCAGCCTCTTTGATCGGAATAATTTCATGCTGACAGCCTATATTTTTGACCAGGTCCAATGCATCCTGAATAGAGTGATCGGAAGAATACTTAGAAGGCATCAATACCGCCATTACATTTTCCGGTCCCAGTGCACGGCAAGCCAGTGCACAGACAATCGCAGAGTCAATTCCTCCCGACAAGCCCAATACAGCTTTGCTAAAACCCGATTTGCTGAAATAATCTTTAATACCCAATACCAAAGCCTCATAAATTTGCTCGATATCAGGCACAGCCTGATGGGCTACAGGTTGGTATCCCTGGATAACATTGTCTTCAAATTCATAGATTCGCAAAGCCTCTTTAAAATAAGGCATCTCATCAATCAGGTTTCCTTTAGCATCAAAGGCCAGCGAGCCCCCGTCAAAAATGATTTCAGTTTGCGCACCAACCTGATTTACATATAACAAAGGCAGGTTGTACTGTTTGGCATTGTCAGATAAAACCACCACCCGCTCCTCATCATGCATATAGGAGAATGGCGATGCGGCAATATTGATCATCAGCTTGGGCTTTTGCCTAGCCAACTCATCCATAGGAGAAGAAACATACAGTGGATTGTTATTGATATTCCAGAGGTCCTCGCAAATAGTAACTGCAATTTTTATCCCTTTAAAATCTACACATTCAAAGTTTTTGGCGGGTTCAAAATAGCGGTACTCATCAAATACGTCATAATTGGGCAACAATGCTTTTTTAACCACTCTTTTTAAACGGCCATCTTCAATAAAATAAGCTGCATTATACAGGTCTTTTCCTGCAAGCACTTCATTTTTTACGGGTAGCCCTACAATACAGGCTATGCCCTTACAATGGGCTGCAATTTGCTGCGCTGCTTTTTCACAAAGCTCAATAAATTCATCAAATTCCAAAAAATCACGCGGCGGATAACCACAAATAGCCAGCTCGGCAAATACAACAAGATCAGCGCCCTGTGCTTTGGCCAGTTCAATGTGCTCGATAATCTTGTTGGTATTATATTCAAAATTACCGATGTGATAATTGAGTTGTGCTAACGCGATTTTCATAATGCTGCTGTTAATGATTTAGATGAACAAGGAACGGATTAAAAGAAGAGCCCCAGGTTAAGGCCAATATAGTGATTTCGAACTTTACGGTTTTGATCGCTTGCGATATCGGTAAAACCATTATTAAAAGTCAACCCGGCAGCTATACTGGTATGATCGGCAATATCAAACTCGCCACCGGCACCTAGTATCAGTCCAGCTCTGTAAAAGTTAATCTGTTTGGAGATGGCCTGATTATCGACGATTGTTTTACCTCCGGTTTCGGCAGACTGCTTAGCGCCGATGTTAAATCCATTGGACAAACCAAATTGCCCGTACCACTTTACCTCGCCCATTTTATCTGTCTTCAGTTTCAAAGTCAATGGAATCTCAATATATTGAAGTTTATACTTCAGGTCGTATACTGTTTGTCCGCCAGCCCCATCGTAATAAGGTGGCACATTAACTTCCGAACTTTTACCATTAATAGTAGTAATCGTTAAGCCGGTTGCAAAGGTATAGTTCTCGGCAAAATTAAAATCAGCCAACAAACCGTACGAAAAACCTAAGGCAACACTATTCGTCTTTCCGGTTTCGGGCTTTATCCAACCAATGGTAGGATGTGCAGTTAGCCCTAGTCTAAAACCGTAGGAAGAAAGGGCCTGCTGAGCAAAAAGCTGTGTGCTTATAAATATGAGTACTAAACCTATAAATGTTGTTTTCATCGGGTATTTTTCTGTTTAGGTGGCGAAGCTTGGATAAACTTCGTTTATATTTGTTTACAATGAACTACTATAACGTAAAATTCCGTCAAAGCTATCTATTTTTTCTGTTTATAATAACTTTTCTTTCATGCAAGCAAGGTACTAAACCTGATGTAAGTACTATTCAATTGGATGTAAAAATTGAGCGATTTGACCAGGACCTTTATCAGGCGCGAGCCGCCAACCTTAAACAAACAGATGTATTGCTGCAAAAAAAATATGGGGCATTTTATGACGATTACATACACCGCATGGTGGGCAACTATAACTATAGTAACGAACAAATCTTGTCGACACTTTTTAAAGACCGCGCGTACGAAGATTTGAACAAAGAAAAAGACAGCGTGTTTACGAACCTGGCGCCGATTGAAAAAGACCTAACCCAGACTTTTAAGTACATTAAATACTATTACCCAAAAATACGGGTACCCCGTTTTATTGCATTCATTTCTGGCTTTGCAGTTCAAACGCCCATAGGCAACGATTACATGGGCATTGGCCTGGATATGTTTTTAGGGAAAAACAGTAAATTTTATCCGGCAATTGTGGAAAGCGTACCACTTTATTTATCCAAAAGATTTAGTGCCCCATACATCGTTCCACGAATTACAGAGACCTATGCCAGGGAAGAACTTTTTGCGGAAAAGGATGATGACAGAACCCTGTTGGCCAAAATGGTACACAATGGTAAGATCCTTTATTTTATGGATCAGGTATTGGCTGATGAGGTACCCGATTCTGTTAAAATTGGCTATACCACAAAACAATTGGAATGGTGTAAAACATTTCAGGGCGACATATGGGGATATTACCTGGAGAACAATTTACTTTTCGAAACCGATTTCCAGAAAATACAGGTATTTTTAAGTGAGGGGCCATTTACCCCGGGCTTGGGTGAAAGAAATGAGTCAGCCCCAAAATTGGGCGTATGGATTGGCTGGCAAATTGTTAGAAAATATATGCAGGAAAATAAATCCGTTACACTGCAGCAGCTGATGGCCGAAAAAGATCCTCAAAAAATATTGCAGGCCTCAAAATATAAACCCAAATGATTAACCCTTAAAATATTCATATGGCCAGAGTTGGAATCGTACTGTCGGGAGGTGGCATACGCGGAATAGCACATTTAGGCGTTTTAAAAGCTTTCATAAATGCCGGTATACAATTTAGTCACATCAGCGGTACAAGTGCCGGATCGATAGCCGGGGCATTTTATGCCGCGGGGATAGACCCCGAAGAAGGATTAAATATCTTTATGAAAACTAAACTGCTACGCTTTGTAAGGCCAGCAATAGGTGCACTGGGACTAATCAATATTGAACATACTGCCGATTTGCTAAAATCTTATTTCCCCGATGACAAAATTGAGCAGCTCAAAATTCCACTCACCATTGCTGCTACTAATTTTAGTGAAGGCAAACTGGTGTACTTTAACAAAGGCCCGCTGATTAGGGCAATTCAGGCTTCAAGCTGTATACCGGGAATTTTTCAGCCGATTATGATTGATGGGCAAATGTATGTTGACGGAGGAATATTGAATAACTTCCCTGTAGAGCCATTACTTAAAGACTGCGATTTTATCATTGGCTCCTCCTGTAACCATTTAAATCCGGTTGATAAGATCACTAAAATCACAGCCTTGGTAACCCGGGCGGGAATCATGTCCATCAACAAAGATATGGAAGAAAAAGCTACCTTTTGCAACATTATGGTTGAGCCCAAAGGGATGGGCAGCATCAATACTTTTGATATGGCCAAGGCCGAAACTATTTACTGGCTGGCCTACGAAGAAACACTAAAGACAATTAAAAACAACGAACAATTAAGCGAACTAAGCCTCTAAAGCAACCAAAGCTTCGCCCTTCAGTACCGGAATAGCCTCACAAAGATTAAGCTGTAAACAAAACTGCACATCCTCTTCAATGTTCAGTTCGGCCAAACGATGGCTGTGTGAGGATTTATGCAGATAAGCTCTCAGATTGTCCTTTGCCAACAAGTACAAGTCTTCAGCAGCCACACAGGAATCATCAAAATGGGTAAAATCTTTGCGCAGTTCATTTACCACTGCACCTGCAAACAAGGTATCTTCCAGATTAAATTTATCCTTCCAACCAGCACAAAGCAACAACACATTTCTTTCCTGCACTTTAAGCCAGTTGCACAAAGCTTTTAAATTAAGGAAAGAACCAATTACCACCTGCTGGGCTTGTTCACGTGCCATATGAAGTGCCTTTGTTCCATTGGTGGTGGTAAGCACTACAGTTTTTCCTTTCACTTTATCACTGCTATAAGAAAATGGAGAATTGCCAAAGTCATAGCCTTCAACAACTTCTCCATTTCGCTCTGCGGCCAATAAAAACCCTTTATCTGCATAGGCCAAACAATCCTCTACCTGCGCTACAGGTATGATGGCTGTCGCCCCATTGTCAATGCCGTACACCATAGAAGATGTTGCTCTTAAAATATCAATAACAACAACCACACTGGCCGTGGTATCGTATAAATTTAATAATGCGGGTGTTAAACAAACTTCTATACTTTTTTGATGACGCATCGGCAATTAAACAGAGGGATTTAAAATAAGTTATTTATAAAATGGGAACTTTACTACTTTAGCTTTTATCTTGCTGTTACGGATACTGATATAGATCTCGGTTCCTTCTTTGGCCATGGCCTTATCTATGTATCCCATTCCTATCGCTTTTTGCAGGGATGGCGATTGTGTACCTGAGGTCACTCGCCCAATCACATCGCCTTCAGCATTTACGATTTCATAATCATGACGAGGGATTCCTCTGTCGATCATTTCAAAACCAATTAATTTACGGGCCACACCGGCTTCCTTTTCTGCCAATAATGCCTCCGAATTGGTAAATATTTTCGAGAATTTAGTAATCCAACCCAATCCGGCAGCTATCGGTGAGGTGGTATCATCAATATCATTCCCATACAGGCAGAAACCCATTTCCAAACGCAGGGTATCGCGGGCACCCAGGCCAATTGGTTTGATATTAAACGGCTTACCTGCCTCAAAAATAGCATTCCAGATCACGTCAGCATGTTCATTATCAAAATAAACCTCAAACCCACCGGCACCTGTATATCCCGTTGCCGAGATCACCACATTGTCAACACCAGCAAACTGACCTTTAACAAAATTATAATATTCCATCGAAGCCAGATCAACATCAGTTAAGCTTTGCAAAGCCTCAGCAGCTTTTGGTCCCTGAATAGCCAGCAATGAAGTTTTGTCAGAGATATTGTGCATTTCAACACCTTTTGTATTGAATTTTTGTATCCAGTTCCAGTCTTTTTCGATGTTGGAAGCATTCACAACCAGCATATAGGTTAGTTCGTCAATACGATAAACCAGCAAGTCGTCAACAATACCACCGTTTTCATTAGGCAGGCAAGAATACTGTACTTTACCATCGTAAAGTTTTGATGCATCATTACTGGTAACGCGTTGAATCAGGTCTAAAGCATTTTCACCTTTTAAGATGAACTCACCCATATGGCTTACATCAAAAACACCTACGCCGGTTCTTACTGTAGCGTGCTCTGCGTTAATGCCTTCGTATTGTACAGGCATATTGTATCCTGCAAAAGGCACCATTTTGGCGCCCAATGAAATGTGTTTATCGGTTAGTGCGGTATTCTTCATACAGTTTTAATATAAATAAAAGCGTGGCAAAGGTATATAAATTTAGGCACTAATTAATTTTTGATAAACTTTCAGCATCCTTTCCGAAACGACATTAATATCATGGTCCCGCTCTACCGTTTTTCGGGCATTATCACCTATTTCACGCCACTTTTTAGGATTGGTGATGCATTGTAAAATCGACCGGTAAAATTCATCAGCTGTATTCGCAATCAGAATATCTTTACCATGCTCGCACCTGATCCCCTCGGCTGCCATGCTGGTGGCAATAATGCATTTACGCATCGCCATCCCTTCAATAATTTTCACCCGCATACCACTAGCCGATAGCAACGGCACAATCATAATAGACTTAGAATTGATAAATTCAACTGCATCAAAGATTTCTCCTTCTACCACCAGGTTTTCTGATTCATATTCAAAAAATTGCCTTTGCATATTTTTACCGGCAATATAAAACCGTAGTTCGCTGTTCAGTTTTTCAATGTCGGGCCATATTTCATCCAGAAACCATTCTAGCCCCTCTTTATTCGGTCGCCAGTCCATTGCCCCCAGGTGAAAAAGTGTAGGGAAGCCGGTGTTGGTCTGCTCCGTGACATATTTTTCAAAATCAAGCGCCACGGGAAATACATCAAGGGCTGTTTCACAACCAAACTTTACAATGTTCTGCCGGTCGGGTTCGCTAATGGCAAATACCTGGTGAAAGCGATTGATCTGTTCCGTTTCATAATATTTTAACCGGCGTGCCAAAAATTGAAGGTACCGGCGTCTAGGCGTAAATTGCTCGCGCATGGCTATTCGTTCCCAAACATCAAATTCAATATTATGGGCCCTGTAAATGACTTTTGCATTGCTATTGGTTTTCACCACATCCAGATAAGGTACCACAAACAATCCTTCAAACTGAATAATATCAAAATCATTCTCCTTCAAAATGTCTTCCAGCAAACGTGCAGCATCTTCATCAAAAAACCTGGAAACGTTGTACGACTGATTGGAAAAAATATTAATCAATGCGCCCCAGACGTTTACTTCTGTATCAATACTAAAAGAATGGAATTTGATCTGTTCAAAAACCGGATCATAAATATCATCTACATCAACCCGGTGTTTATTGGTGTTGATACTAAACAAAGTAATGTCTACCCCAAGCTTTAGCAGCCCTTTAATGGTGTTATAAACCACTATGGGATAACCACTATTGGGTGGAAAGGGAACTCTGTTTGTCAGTATCAGTGTTTTCAAATTACGTGAAAATACTAATTATCCTGCTATTTCGGAAAACAGCTTAAGCTGAGGAGCACTAACCGTAAAAGTTTTACGATGATATGGCGATAAACCATGAGTTAGTGCAGCATTACGATGCGCAACCGTAGGATATCCTTTGTTTTTTTGCCATTGGTATTGGGGATATTCCATAGCAATACGCTCCATAAATTCGTCCCTATGCGTTTTTGCCAAAATCGAAGCCGCCGCAATATTCAAATATTTACCATCCCCTTTTACAATACAGCTGTGAGGGATGTCGGAATATGTTTTAAAACGATTGCCATCGATGCTCAAATAGCCGGGGGTAACACTTAATTTTGCGATGGCCCGGTGCATCGCCAAAAAAGAAGCATTAAGAATATTGATCTGATCAATTTCTATATGATCTACCTCAGCTACAGCCCAGGCAATCGCTTCTTTTTCGATGATTACCCGTAATTTCTCTCGCTGCTGATGATTGAGTTTCTTGGAGTCATTCAGCTCCCCGGCAACAAAATCAGGCGGCAAAATTACTGCAGCGGCAAATACAGGACCGGCAAGGCAACCTCTGCCGGCTTCATCGCAACCCGCTTCTATAAATTTCTGCTGATAACAATTTAATAACATACCATCAATTTAATAATTCGAAAACTAAATTACACAGATATATTCTGTGATTTGACATCAAATGCATCGCGCAAGCCAATGGCCAGCAAGTTAAAGGCGTAAACGGTTAACATAATGGCCAGACCTGGTAACAATGCCAAATAGGCTGCGTCCATGATGATATAAGCATAATGCTCCTTAATCATGGTACCCCAGCTTGGCATAGGTGGCTGTGCACCAAAGCCCAGAAAACTCAGTCCTGTTTCCAACAATATGGCCGAAGCAAAATTAGCCGAGGCAACCACCAATATGGGGCCGGCTATATTAGGTAGAATATGCCTTACAATAGTTCTTGAGGTCGAGAACCCAAGTGCTGTAGCAGCTTCCACAAACTCCACTTCTTTTAAGGCCATCACCTGTCCACGTACCAATCGCGCTACGTCTACCCAGGTCGATAAGCCTACCGCAATAAATATCTGCCAGAACCCCTTTCCTAAAGCAAAGGAAATAGCAATAACCAGTAACAAGGAAGGAAGTGACCAAATCACATTCATAAACCAACTAATGCTCGCATCAGTCTTTCCGCCAAAATACCCGGCCAGCGCTCCCAGACTAACACCTATAAAAAGAGAAATCAACACTGCCATTAGCCCTACCGACAAAGACACTCTGATCCCTAAAATCAGGCGACTAAGCATATCCCGGCCATAGGTATCGGTTCCCAACCAATAAGTTTGTTCATATTGCTGATTTCCGGGAATCACAGGGTACATCGTTTCTTCAGCCTGCTCATCATCCCCAATATATTCCCTCGCATAAACTTTATTCCCTTCTTTTCGGTAAGAGGTAATAGGGATGCTCTTATAGGATGCCTCTTGTCCAAAAAACATCAGTTCCAGGAAATTTACTTTTTTGACATCCTTTCTTTGACTAACAATCAAAAAGTTAAAAGTCCGGCCTGGCTTTTTATTGCTCAGCTGCAAATGCATGGTATTGGCCATCGGTGTCTGGTCAGGTGTAATCAGGTAACCTAAAACCCCCAATATGGCTAGCAATAAGATCAATAACAGCCCGGCAAAAGCACCCCGGTTTCGCTTAAACCGCTTCCATACTTTACCTGAAGGACTGTTATTGACTTCCATTATTTTACCATTCTGTCTTTCCAGTTGTATTTACCTGTATTTCCGGCTACCCCGATGTAAACAATATACAAGATATGTAACACATTCAACACGGGCAATAATCCCAGCAAATTCCTTCTTTTGGCAAATGTAGTTACATCATATAAAAACAGGAATTCGACCAGCATCTTTGCCAGCAACTGTGCCAGAGCAAGCTTAAAATAAAATCCAATAAATATACCTACACCAGCGTTGATCAGTATACTAAGATTAAATAACCAGATGCATACCCCCAATACAATGATAGACTTATTTTTATATCTGGTACTTTTAGACGCCCATCGTTTACGCTGCTGAATAAATGCTTTTAAAGAAGCTTTAGGGTGCGTATAAACTACGGCGTCTTCATTTTTTAAAAATCCGATATTTCCCTCAAATTTCGCGGCCATTTTATGCAATAACAACTCGTCATCGCCCGAGGCCAGGTCGTCAATTCCTTTAAAACCACCTACCTCATAAAACGCCTCCCGCTCGTAGGCCAGGTTGGCACCATTGCAGGTAGAGGGCCTTTTATTTCCTATCGTTGCAGCGCCCAGACCAATCAAATATAAAAACTCAAGTGTCTGTGCCCGTTCAAAAAAACTCTTCTCTTCAAAATAGGCTACCGGTGAAGAAATCATTTTATTTTTCTTTTCTTCATAAAAGCTCACAATTGTGCTCAACCAATCAGGGCCCATCCGGCAATCCGCATCGGTGGTAATCATCAGCTTACCTGTTGCTACGCCAATAGCCGTTTGTATAGCCTTTTTCTTATAGGAATTTAAGGGTTGATCTTCGTTCAAACGGATCAGCTTTACCCCACTGTCCGCATAGGATTCAATAATTGCTGCCGTGCGGTCGGTAGAGTGATCATCAATAAATATAATTTCTGTTAGTTCTTTATTGTAACGTTGCGCAATCAGGTCCGCAATGGTTCTTGAAATGTTCCCCTCTTCATTTCGCGCAGCTACAAGTATCGACACTTTGGTGGTCAACACCCTTTTCTCTGGCTTAAAATAGATCAGTTTGTGCCATCCTTTTACAAAAGCAAGCACCACTACGACATACAAAACCGTTAAAAATGAGGAGAGATAACTAATTACGCTGAATATTTCCAAAAAAATTAAGTTTAAACACAAAATAAGATCCCAATATAGCAGGAATTATAATATTTATAAGCCATATGCTTGCAGTACATGCAATCACTGCAACATCATGATTGGTTACAAAGCTAAAAAAATAAGCGGCAGTATAGCTTCTTACTCCAATATCAAACAAATCGAGAGAAGGAAGTGTAGACTGTACAAAAAACAAAATACTTACCATTGTTAAAATATCCAGATAATGGATTTCAGGTATCAACCAAAAGAAAAGAATAAAATATTGAGAGCTAAACACCACATACCGGGCCAGACAAAACAACAAAATATTGAGCAATTCTTTCTTGCTATACCTGGCAAGGATGCTATAAAACTTCTTGTACTTCCGGGTAAAGCGCATGGAAAGCAAAATCCCGTTCAACCATTTGATGTTGAAATAAAAAATAATGAAAAAGGCACAGAACATGGCCGACAAAGCAATTAATGCATAAAACAGCCGGTAGTCAATGGGTACAAACCTGTAAATAAACAAACATACCGCAATAGCCCCAAACACATTGGTCAACACCATCTGGCCAATATTACCAACGGCCATCGCAACCACACCTATAACCCGTCGTTTTGGTGAAAGAAAAAAAACGCGGCCACCATATTCACCAATACGATTTGGCGTAAACACGGCCCAGGTTAGTCCACAAAAAACAGATTCAATTGCCCGCCAAAGACTAATACTTTCAACCCTTGCAATTAACCGTCTCCACTTTAATGCTTCAATACCCCAGTTCAACAACATCAGCAAACAAACTACGCCTAGTACAACGATGATCTCCGTTCGTGGAATTTGTTTTAGCAGATCATTAAATGCCTTTAAGTTCTCGTTAGAGCTGAGTTTCTTATATACAAACCAAAATGCAACCGTTACAATTGCACTTTTTAATAGATATGATAAAGCTTTTTTATAATTGGATGTCAACTTTTTTTACTTTTACGCTCTGCAAATATGCTTAATATTGTTTTATGTTGGCTGAAAAAAAGGAAAGGGTGATAATGGGTATTGATCCGGGAACCGCTATCATGGGCTACGGTGTGATACTTGAGAAGGGGAGCAAAATTGAATTGATCACCATGGGCGTGGTTAAAATGGATCATCTGGATGATCATTTCTTGAAGCTTCAACGGATTTTCGAAAAAACGGTAAAGCTAATTGACGAGTATAAACCGGATACACTGGCGCTGGAAGCTCCTTTTTATGGCAAAAATATTCAGGTAATGCTCAAACTGGGCCGCGCACAAGGCATTGCAATGGCCGCTGCCCTATCACGCAATATTCCTATTAATGAATATGCTCCCCGTAAAATAAAACAAGCCATCACCGGAAACGGGAGTGCAGGGAAAGAACAGGTGGCTGCGATGTTACAAAGGTTATTAAATTTCAAGGAAACACCCGAGTTCCTGGATGCAACAGATGGCCTGGCTGTAGCCGTTTGTCATTCTTTTCAGAAAATAGCCACGGGTGGCAAAGGAAAAACCTATTCGGGTTGGGAGTCTTTTGTAAGCGATAATAAAAAACGAATTAAATAAAAAAAGTGGCCTACTATAAATAGCCCCCTATTATTTATACATATCGTCATTCTAAATTTATTTCAGAATCCCGGACCAGCTACTCAAAGCATGTCCAGGAGAGATTCTGAGATAAGTTCAGAATGACGATCCTGTTTTGGAGCCTTAGGCCCAAAACATGCTTTAAGCTTCAGTTCTTTTTCTTTTATAATATCTAAAGGTCAAATAACCCGCTACCAACAACAATATCAGCATCCATAGGTTGGTCAGTATGAGTACAAATTCTTTAAAAATCACCCAGCCGTTTTGAATGTTAAGCACAAATCTTCTTAAAAATGCCGGGCGGTAATCGTACAGGTCGTCATTCCCAACTATTGTTGATTTAACCGTATTGTCCTGATAAAAGTTAAGCGTAATATTGCTGTACCGAACGCGGCTATCGATACTTAAATTCTCGATCTTCTTGTCCACATAATCATCCTTAACAGACAAAGAAGTTTCTACATTATTACTTTTCTTATTGGCATGTTTATTTAATTGTGCTACCGCCTCTACCCTGTTTTGGTTTTTAAGCTTATTGCTCAAATAGGATAGACTTTGATCATCCAGTTTCATCGATTGAAAATCAACAAACACAGCCATCCTCGCTACTTTGTTGGTAAATTCATCCAACTTTTCGGAAGGCACTTTTGCAACCACCAGCCCCGTAGTTCTGTAGGAAGTCAGCTCCAATAAAGAGTCTGCCGAATACTTTACTTTCTCCGTATGTTGAATATTACTTTCAATAGAAAACTCAGCAATGTTACCGCCCTCCGCTTTGATCACCTGGCTCAAACGCTCTTTCGTATCCTGAACATCTTTAACCCTGAAACGCATGTCTGCGGTTTTGATTACCTTTTCTGTTAAGGCACTATCCGTCGCTTCCAGATTTTCCGCAGTTGCATCGGCAGTTGCCATTGACTCTCCTCTTTTTTCATTGGCGCAGCCTAAAACCGCTATTGTAATTATACAATAGATTAAATATTTTTTCATAGTATTAATGATTGATAGTTTTACCTTAATACCAAATCTTCATTTAGGTAACCTGCAAATATTCAACAATTCACAAAAAATTATTTTTCCAACAGAAATGTTACCCAATAAAAAACCCTCATCACTGGAGTGATAAGGGTTCAAATTTTAAAAAAATCTATTAATTAGCTTATGCAGCCAGTATTTTAAATACACCTTTGCAAGCAATGATAGAGCCTACAAACAAGATTACCCATGAAACGATAGACAGCGTAGTTGAATCACCAGCAAAACGCAGATAAACACCTAAAATACTAATTAGGATCCCCACTACCATCAATTTGTAAATTGATGTCTCATTAGCTCTTTTCATGCTTTCTGTATTGTGTTTTGGTGTCTGTTCCATGCGATTTCTATTTATGAGACAAAAATAATATTAATTACCTAAAAAGCAGTATAAATTTTTACCTTATCTCAACTTATGGATTATCTTTAATATTTGCATCCTATTAAAAACATCATCAAATGAATAAAATATATTTAACATTGCTGATCACATTCGGCATTATCAGTACACATGCGCAATCGCCGCGCTCATTTAATAGTCAGCTGGAATCCGTTACCGTTTACAGTCTGGGTGCAGAACTTAGCCATAAAGCAAGAGTCAGTATTCCTGCAGGCACCAGCGAAATCGTCCTCAACAACATGGCCAACACCATTGATGAAAGCAGTATTCAGGTTGGCGTTCCCTCAAGCGTAACCATTTTATCAACCAGTTTTTCCAGAGATTTTCTAAAAAACGAGAACAAAAGCCCGGCCTATCTAAAAGTAGAGGACAGCTTACAAATTGCCAAAAGAGAATTGAATAAAGTACAAAACAAACGGACTGTAGAAGAAAATTTATTGGTATTACTTGATAAAAATCAGGCCATAGGTGGCGTAAATACAGGGGTAAACGTTGCTGAGCTGATAAAAGTTGCCGATTATTATAAAAGTAAACAATTGGAATTAAGGAACAATATTTTCAATTTAAGAGAAGCCGAGGATATTCAGCAAAAAAGAATCTTCAGAATACAACAACAATTACAGGAATTGAGCCGCGACAGAACAGGTACAACCGGTCAGATTGTTTTGCAGGTGATGGCTACAACAGCCAGCACCGCAGATTTTAACATCAGTTACCTGAGTCCGAACGCGGCATGGATCGCCTTTTATGATTTACGTGCCGAAAACACTTCATCACCATTGAAAATCGTCTATAAAGCCAATGTAACCCAATCTACAGGGCTCGATTGGAAGAAAGTGAAGCTCAGTCTTTCTACCGGGAATCCGTCTCAAAACGGAACTGCGCCATTACTATCGGCCTGGTTTCTGCATTTTGGCGATCCTCAATATGCCTATTTCAATAAGAAACAAAACTATCAAAACCGAATTCAATCGATGCAGATGCCGGCTCCTATGAAAGACGAAGCCATGCTGGCAGAAGTTGCCGTTACAAATGAACTTAAGGGTAAGGCTGCAGGAATAGCGGTTTCCCAAAGTGAAAATCTGTTAAACGCCTCTTTTGACATTGATATTCCTTACGATATAGCTTCCAATAGCAAGCCACATAGTGTTACGCTGAAAGAATTCAGTCAGCCCGCCAATTTTAAATACTATAGCGTTCCTAAAATTGACGGCGATGCATTTTTGATGGCCGAGATCACAAATTACGACAAATTAAATCTCCTGCCCGGCGAAGCAAATATCATCTTTGAAAACAGTTATGTGGGCAAATCTTTCATTAACCCAAGCGCAACTACCGATACATTGAACCTGAGCATGGGAAGAGATAAAAAAATCACCATTAAAAGAGAAAAAATAGCAGAGCAAACAGGTGTTAAATTGATCGGTAGCAGCAAAAAACAAACCTTTACCTACGAAATCCGCTTGCGCAACGGAAAGAAAGAAGCGGTTAGCCTATTACTTAAAGACCAGTATCCGGTATCTACAGATAAAGATATGGAAATAGAGCTGTTGAATGCCGGCGGCGCTACTGTAAACAAAGAAACAGGTATATTGACCTGGAAACTAAACCTGAAAGCAGGCGAGACCGGGACCATCCGGATCAGCTACTCGATCAAATATCCTAAAGATAAAAACATCCTCAACATATAAAAAAAAGGCCCTTATCAAATTGATAAGGGCCTTTTTTTATATTTTAAAGGGACTACCCGTTCAGTGCGGCTGCACCACTTACAATCTCTGTAAGCTCCGTAGTAATTGCAGCCTGACGTGCCTGGTTGTAAGAAAGTTTTAAGGCTTTCAACAAATCACCGGCGTTTTCAGTCGCTTTATCCATCGAAGTCATACGTGCGCCATGCTCAGAAGCATGAGAATCCAATACCGCTTTATACAATTGAATTTTAATAGATTTTGGAATCAACTGCTCCACAATCTCTTCCTGAGAAGGCTCAAGAATATAGTCTATATTAGAAGCTTTTGCCACTGTTGTTTCAGGCTCTGCTTTTGGTAATGGCAACAACTGTTCTGTAGTTAATATTTGAACAGCGGCATTTTTAAACCGGTTATATACCAACTCTACTTTATCAAATTTGCCTTTAGCAAAGCCATCCATAATGGCGTCGGTAATTTTAGTTACATTTTCAAAAGTAAGCGCCGAATACACTTCATTGTTATTACCAATCACATTATAATTGCGCTTCTCATAAAAATCCTGAGATTTTTTACCGATAGCAACAATACTTACATTACCTTTTTTGTACTGTTCGCTATACTTATCGGCAATTAAGTTATTGGTAGTTTTAATCACATTCATATTGAATGCACCGGCCAAACCGCGGTTAGAAGAAACCACTACAATTAAAACCTTATTAGGCTCACGTTCCTGGATAAAAGGAGAGGATGAACCTTCTAAGCTACCCGAAAGATTTCCAAGGATTTCTTTCAGCTTTGTTGCATAGGGACGTAATTGTATGATCGCATTGGTAGCACGCTTCAATTTAGCAGCCGAAACCATTTTCATGGCTTTGGTAATCTGCTGTGTAGATTGCACCGATGCTATACGAATTCTTACTTCTTTTAAATTAGCCATTTTTTTGTTTAGATAATAGATATGAGGAATTAGATGTGAGATATAAGACTTCTATCGTCTCATATCTCCTATCTATCATCTCAAATTAGTATTTACTTGAAAGCTCTTTTGCGACAGTCTCCAATACACCTGTAATGGTATCATCAAACTTACCAGCTTTTAAAGCCTTTAAAGTATCCGGATGACGCAATTCCAGTTGTTGTAAATATTCAACTTCAAATTCCCTGATTTTATTTACAGGAACAGAACGCATTAAGTTTTTAGTACCAATATAAATGATCGCAACTTGTTTCTCAACAGTCATAGGTGAGAACTGACCTTGTTTAAGGATCTCAACGTTACGTGCACCTTTGTCCAATACTGATTTGGTAGCTGCATCCAGGTCAGAACCGAATTTAGAGAAAGCCTCCAATTCGCGGTATTGAGCCTGATCCAGTTTCAAAGTACCGGCAACTTTTTTCATCGATTTGATCTGCGCATTACCACCTACACGTGATACCGAAATACCTACGTTGATAGCCGGACGAATACCTGAGTTAAACAAGTTACTTTCCAGGAAGATCTGACCATCGGTAATTGAAATTACGTTGGTTGGAATATAAGCAGAAACGTCACCAGCCTGAGTTTCGATAATTGGAAGTGCAGTTAATGAACCACCACCTTTAACGATTCCCTTTAAAGATTCAGGAAGGTCATTCATTGCTTTAGCAATCTCATCGTTAGCGTTGATCTTTGCAGCACGCTCTAACAAACGACTGTGCAGATAAAACACGTCACCTGGATAAGCCTCACGGCCCGGTGGACGACGTAGTAACAATGATACCTCACGGTAAGCTACGGCTTGTTTAGACAAATCATCATAAACGATTAAAGCCGGTCTTCCTGTATCGCGGAAAAACTCCCCGATAGCTGCACCAGAGAAAGGAGCATAAAACTGCAATGGAGCAGGTTCAGCAGCTGAAGCAGCAACAACTACAGTATAAGGCATTGCACCATTCTCTTCTAAAGTACGAACAATGTTGGCTACTGTACTTGCTTTTTGTCCACAAGCTACATATATACAGAACACAGGGTTACCTGCTTCGTAAAATTCTTTTTGGTTGATAATGGTATCAATACAAACAGCTGTTTTACCAATCTGACGATCGCCAATAACCAACTCACGTTGACCACGACCGATTGGAATCATTCCGTCAATAGCTTTGATACCTGTTTGCAAAGGCTCAGTAACTGGCTGACGATAGATTACACCTGGAGCTTTACGCTCGATTGGCATCTCATAAGTCTCGCCAATGATTGGTCCTTTACCGTCGATAGGCTCGCCAAGTGTGTTTACCACACGACCCAACATACCTTCACCAACTTTGATAGAGGCAATTTTCTTAGTACGTTTAATTGTATCGCCTTCTTTGATTTTGTCAGATGGGCCCAAAAGTACCACACCCACATTATCTTCCTCAAGGTTTAAAACAATTCCTTGCAAGCCTGTTTCAAATTCAACTAACTCGCCCGATTGAACTTTAGTTAAACCATAAACACGGGCAATACCATCGCCCACCTGCAATACGGTACCAACTTCTTCAAGTTCTGCTTCTGATTTGAAGCCCGCCAATTGCTGCCTGATAATTGCCGATACTTCGTCTGGTCTTACCTCTACCATAATTTTATATTATTTCTTTTGTAAATTCAGTATTTGTTATCTGTTGTTATTTAGCCCTTGTTAAACAATACCTTGGGCAAATTCTTTTTTAAGTTTATTTAAACTGCTGGCAATACTAGCATCAAATTGCCTGTCCCCAACCTTCAAAATAAAGCCGCCAATTAGCTTGTCATTAACTTTTTCTTTAATCACAACCTCTTTGGCACCACTCTCCCTTTTTATAATGGCTACAATCTCAGCTCTGCTCTCGGCAGTAAGTTCAGTTGCAGAAGTTACATTTGCAGTAACAATTCCTTTCAGGGTGTTGTATTGTTCAATAAAAGCTTTTGTTGTATCAAATAGAATTGCAGAGCGGCCTTTACTTACCACAAGCTTTAAAAAAGCTCTGGTTATCTCATTTACCTTGTTTCCAAATGCATTCTCCAGAATCCCTGCCTTTTTATCCAAAGGAACAATTGGGTTTTTAAGAATAGCTTCCAACTCGGAGTTTTGATTAATCACCTGCTCTAAAAGAACCATATCATTTTTAGTCTCTTCAAGGGCATTTCGTTCCGATGAAAGATCAATTAATGATTTGGCGTATCTTGATGCTGCTTTATTTTCTGACATTTTTTACGGTATATCTAGCTAAACAAACTATAAATTAGTTTAATTCAACATCTTTTAAAAGATTAGCTACTAAGTCTTCTTGCTTAGCTTTATCCTGAAGCTGGTTACGCAATACACGCTCAGCAATATCCAGAGATAAAGTTGAAACCTGACTTTTCAATTCAGCTAAAGCTGCCTTTTTCTGGTTTTCGATTTCAATCTTAGCTTTTTCAATCAGTTTAGCACCTTCATTATGCGCCTGAGTTTTTGCTTCCTGCACAATACTGTCTTTCAACGTCTTTGCTTCTTTCAGGATCAGGTCACGTTCAGCACGGGCCTGTTTCATCAGCTCTTCGTTCTGAGTAGTTAAACGTGCCATTTCAAGCTTAGCAAGTTCAGCTTTGTTTAATGCTTCATCAATGCTTTGTTCACGCTCGTGAATAGCAGCAAGAATAGGCTTCCATGCAAATTTTTTAAGCAAAATTAACAGGCAAACAAAAGCGACAGCTGTCCAAAAAACTAATCCAATACTCGGGGTTACTAATTCCATCTTATATAATACTTTTAAACTTATTCTTTCTATTAAGGCAGGTAAAAAGCCAATCGCTAAATACCTGCCCGAATTTCATTGGTTGACTATACAGGATTGTTTCCTAATAATGCAACAACCACACCGAATAATGCAGCACCCTCAATAAGAGCAGCAGCAATAATCATTGCAGTTTGAATTTTTGATGCAGCTTCCGGCTGACGAGCAATACCTTCCATTGCTTTTCCACCAACCTGACCGATACCGATACCGGCACCAATTACTGCTAAACCGGCACCAATTGCCGCGATTGAACCTACCATAACTAATTTAATTTATATAATTTGTAAAAAATAGTTTCTAATTAATGATGTTCTTCTACTGCCATTCCTATGAACAAAGCAGTAAGTAATGTAAAAATAAAGGCCTGTAAAAATGCAACCAGTAATTCCAATACATCCATAAACAATACGAACGCAACAGATACAGGCGCAATAGCCAGGGTTTCAAAAATAAAAATCAAGCAAATTAAACTCAATACAATGATGTGACCCGCTGTGATGTTAGCAAACAAACGAATCATCAATGCAAAAGGTTTAGAAATCACACCGATCACCTCTACAATAACCATCAATGGCCACAACCAAAATGGCACATTTGGCAAAAAGACGTGCTTCCAGTAGTTCTTATTACCATTGATATTTACAATAATCATGGTAAATAAAGACAACACAAACGTTAGAGATATATTACCGGTTACGTTTGCTCCTCCCGGAAAAATAGGAATCAGTCCCAATAAGTTATTAATCCAGATAAAGAAAAATACCGTTAACAGGTAAGGCATAAACTGAGCATATCTATGACCAATATTAGGCTTCGCGATATCATCTCTAACAAAAATGATAATAGGTTCTATTAAAGATTGCAAACCCTTAGGCGCTTTACCATGACGTTTTTTATAAGCCCCGGCTACTGAGATAAAAATGATAAGAATAATTGCGATAGCAATAAACATTGCCGCAACGTTTTTGGTAATAGAAAAATCAAGCAACTTGGCCGATGCAGCCTCGTCAACCTTTCCATCAGCACCAACAATCTTCACCTTATCATCCACCAAACGATAAGTATTTTTTGCACTGGCGTAGTCATGTTCACCATGATGAAAGTGACCTGATGAGAATACATCAAGACCGGCAGGCGTATAAACAATTACAGGAAGAGGAAACGAAACATGTCCCCATAAATGCCACATGTGCGAATCCGCAATGTGCTCCATAATTACTTTGGTAGGTTCAAATTTTTCTTTTCCATGTCCAGCTTCATGTCCCTCAGCTCCGGCATGGGCAGCTAAAGCCACCGTATCATGAGCAACAACAACGCTGTCAGCCTGAGCAAAAGCGGGCGACGCAACAGAAAAAAACGCTAAAAAAAGCGCAAAAACAACAATTAACCTATTCACTTTAAACTCAAAAACGTGGCTACAATCCATTTAGTCGCAGATTTTTACTATTTATTTTGGTGGCGCAAGTTACATAACAAAGAGTATATTTCAAAGAAGCTGAACAATAAATATAAAGAAAAAAAATTTAACACCAGAATCATCCCTTTTTCCTTACTATTTAAGCTGTAAATCAGCACAAAAGCCATAGAAAAAAGCATCTTTAAAGCAATTGATCCCATAATGGCCATAATTCCGGCTTCCGGATTACGTTTTATTCCTAAAAAAGCAAGAATGTAGGCGATAAAAGTAATCCCTGCCAAAAAACCAAACAAAACCCAGAAATTAGCAACCAGGAGCTTCACACCCGGGAAAGCCACGGGAAGAAAATAGGCAATACTGCCTAAAACGGCAGTATATAAAAGATAGGAAAATATAAATTTGTTTAGACTCAAAATGCTTTTTTTCACAAAAGTATACAATACAATTGGATTCAACAATCAGCCCTTCGTTTTATTCAACTGTTGTACAACCTGGTACATGGCGACAGCTACCCCTATCAAACTCAGCGCAGCTGTAAAAATCGGTGTTTTCGCCTCCCTGTAAACATCTATCTTGTGCCCCACAAAAGCAAAAACCCCAATTACAACTATCATTTGAAAGCTAATAGAACTATATCTTGCAAAAGCTTTTAAGCCTCTCTTTTTTTCGTTTGGGTCTTCCATAAATTGTCATTTTATAAATAAAACAGGTTTTGTTAAGAAGTTATTGCCGAATAAAATACTTTTGTATATAATATTATGTTTATAAGCTTTAAATCTTCCCATAATTGAAAAATTACGCTATTCACAATTTAAAGGTAATGCTATTTAGTTTATGCATCTGCATAATCTATGCCTGCGGTTCACAAAAAGACAATGCTACCAGTCGTAGCATGCAAAATTTGACGGCCCGCTACAATTATATATACAACTCCAATGTCCTACTTGATGCCCATCAGCAGGAACTTGCCGAAACCTACAGGGAAAACTACGACCAGATCCTTCCGGTTTACCTTGGACCAGAAACCGACGAGAACTTTATGGTAAAGGAGGACATCGGTGGCAAATCAATGGATGAAATCATAAAAAAAGCCCAGGTGATCATTCTCGAAAAAGGCTACAGCAACTACCTGGATGATGCATATAATCTGCTGGGTAAAGCTCAGTTCTTTAAAGGCAATTACTTTAATGCCGCCGAGTATTTCGATTACACCGTAAAAAACTATACAAAAAACCAAAAAAGTTACCTGGAAGCATTGAACTGGAAAGCCCGCAGTTTGATGCAGATAGGACGATTTAGCGAGGCTAAGCTTGTACTGGATACCCTGGGCTACGCCATTGCCGGCCTTAAAAAAAATACAGCAGAACCTTTGGCCACATTGGCACAAATGGCCATTTATCAACGTAAAAACACAGAGGCCATCTCCTTCCTTAAAGACGCCATCAAGGCCAGTCACAATGGACAACACAAAATCAGATGGACTTATATCCTTGCTCAGCTCTCGGAACAGCAGAAGAGCTATAAAGATGCTTTATTAAACTACCGTAAAGTAGAGAAAAGTAATGCACCTTTTGAAATGTATTTTAACGCCAACCTAAACCGCATTAAATTAAGCGCCTTACTAAGTGGAAAAACCACCAACAGACAGGATGAACTACTGGCTTTGTTAAAGGATGATAAAAATACAGACTACAACGATCAGGTATATTACCAGATTGCCGAAAGCCTGTTAGCCGATGGCAATTATGAAAAGGCAAAAAAATATTATCGGTTATCTATTCAGAAAAGCGAAAAGAATCAATATCAAAAGGGGCTTTCTTATCTGAAAATGGCCGATCTGAATTTCAAACAACTGCACAATTACCTGGATGCCAAACTATATTACGACAGTGCAGTCAATACTTTGCCTAAAAATTATCCGGGTTACGACCTCATTCTTAAGAAAACGCAAAACCTTGAGTATTTAACCAAACGTTATCAGATCATCTACAGAGAAGACACACTTCAAAATATAGCTAAGCTACCCGAACAAGAGCGTCAGGCAAAAATAGAGGCCATTTTAAACCCGGCTCCCATTAAAGCTGTTTCTACCGAACAAAACAGTAGTGGCACAAGTTCATTTGGTCCAATCGATCCCGGAAAAAACAGACCGCAAACTGCCAACACCTTCTATTTCAATAATTCGAGTGCCATAAGCAGAGGGTATTCAGACTTTAAGAAAAAATGGGGTAACCGGAAGCTTGAAAACAACTGGCGTCAAAGTGTCCGGTCATCGGCACAATCCACCACACAGGATATTGCCACCAACATCGGCAACGGCGCAATCACAAATCCTATTCAAAATACACAGGTTGCTACGGATAAGAATGTTGAAATAAAAGCCTATACAGATGCCTTGCCTATCACCCCCGAGTTGATGGCAAAATCAAATCAAAAGATTATCGATTCCTATTACGACATCGCCAACTTCTACCTTCAGGAACTAAATGATCCCGGAGAGGCAGAAGCCATTTATCAGCTGCTGCTGGAACGCTTCCCTACCAACAATCACCTGGCGGCTACCTATTACAGCCTTTTCCTGATTGCTAAAAACAAGGATGAAGTCCGCGCAACTAACCTGAAAAACAAAATACTAAAGGATTATCCAAATTCAATTTACGCAAAAACCATTATTGATCCTTCTTTCTCTTTAAAACAGTCTGAGTTGGAAACTGCACTCAACAAGCAATATAATGACATCTTTGACCAGTATCAGAAAAAGGATTATACGGCTGTGATGCAGCACGTGGATGAAGTACAAAAAACAAGCAGCGAAAATTCTCTTTCGCCACAATTCGCTTATTTAAAAGCCATTGCTATAGGAAGAACCCAACCTGTAGATCCACTGCTGACCGCTCTTAATTCCATTACCACGACATTTCCCACCGACAGCCTCATTACTCCACTGGTAAGAGAACACATCAGTTATATCAATGCTCATTTGTCTGACTTCCAGAAACGTAAGGTCGCCCTGCCCGATTCCGATCCAAATGAGCCGCTTTTCCGTAACGACCAACCGGTTGTTATCGCAAATACAACAAAGCCTGTCCTACAACCGGCAACAGCTGTAACTGTCCCCGCTGTTGCACCTGTAATCCCGGTAGCAGATAACGAAAAAATAGATGTACCGGTAGCAAAACCTGAAAAAATCGCCACCACACCTCCCCCCGTCAAGGTTGAGCGTATTTTCAGCACTGCCGCATCAACGGTTTATTACTATGTAATTGACGTAGCCGACGCGAGTTTAACACTGAGTTCTTCCCGTTTTGGTATCGGACAATTCAACCGTGGCAACTACGCAGGTGCAAACTTAAAGCACCAATTAAAAGAATTTGACAATGATCAGCTGATATATGTAGGGAACTTTAGTAATTTTGACGACGCAAAAACTTATGCTGAAGCGATTACTCCTTTGCTGGGACGGATCATGAAAGTTCCTGCCAACATCTATAGCGGCTTCATCATCAGCAAGGAAAATTTTGATAAATTAACCAGTAAAGATTTGTTAAACAAATACCTGGACTTTTATAAAAACAACTATTAAAATGAACAAACAACTTTCGAAAGAGGATATCAGGAAGTATAATTTAAGGATATGGAAGCTATTAGCCACTGGGATCGTATTGTTTTCGCTGTTCATAATAGCTATCGGCTTTGGCGTATTTGGAACGCTTCCCTCTTTCAGAGATATAGAACATCCCAAAAGTAATCAGGCCTCAGAAATCCTTTCTGACGAAGATAAAGTGCTGGGCACTTATTTTATACAAAACCGGTCTAATATCAGCTACCAGGAAATTTCGCCCAATGTGATCAATGCCCTTATCGCTACCGAAGATGTCCGGTTCAAAGAACATTCGGGAATTGACTTCAAACGAACCTTTACCATATTTTTATATGCTATTATAGGGAAAAAACAAGGCGGTAGTACCATTACCCAACAGCTGGCATTAAACCTCTTCTCTGAGGAAGGGCGGCAAAAGAATTTTATTAAACGTATTCTGCAAAAATTCCAGGAATGGGTAATTGCAGTAAAATTAGAACGAAATTATACCAAAGAAGAAATTCTTGTGATGTATCTGAATACCGTTGATTTTGGCAATCAGGCTTACGGTATCAAGTCAGCTGCAAGGGTTTATTTCAATACAACTCCCGACAAATTAACTGTTGGACAATCTGCTACCTTAATCGGTATCCTCAAAGGCATCAGCCGATACTCTCCTACCCGGAACCCCGAACGCTCACTGGCCCGGAGAAATACAATTATGGGCCTGATGGTAAAGGCCGACCTTTTGAGCCAGCAAGAGTTGGATACAGAAAAAGAGAAACCACTGGGTCTCAAATTTAGTGCTGCAACGGTAAACGATGGCATAGCACCTTATTTCAGAGCAGTGTTAAAAAGCGATATCAAAAGAATTTTCCAGGAACGTTCTATCCTAAACAATGGCGTGCCTTATGATCTGGACAGAGATGGTCTTAAAATCTACACCACCCTAAATTACGATATGCAGATTTATGCCGAAGAGGCACAGAAAGAGGCCATGAAAATTTTACAGGCCTCCTTTGACAAAAGCTGGAAGGGTAGAAATCCTTTTAAGGGCAAAGAACTGCAAATAGATCAGGGTATCAAAAGATCAGATCGCTACAAGGCCCTTCAAATGGAAGGAAAATCTGAAGAAGAGATCCAAAAAGATTTCAACACACCTACCAGGCTCAACATTTTTACCTGGCGCGGAAACATAGATACCTTGATGAAACCCGTCGATTCAGTAAAATACTACAAAATGTTACTCAGAAATGCTATGATGGCTATGGATCCTCAAACCGGATTTGTGAAAGCATGGGTTGGGGGGATCAATTATGAGCATTTTAAGTACGACCAGGTAAAAATGGGAACAAGACAGGTTGGTTCAACAGCCAAACCATTTACCTATGCTGTGGCTATTGAAAATGGATATTCCCCCTGCTACAGCGTGTTAAATGAACCCGTAACCATTGAAGTTCCGGGAAGCCAACCATGGACACCCAGATCATCAGGAACCGTACCAGGTTACTTAACACTACAAAAAGCACTTGCCCTTTCGCAAAACTATATTGCAGCCTATTTAATGAAACAGGTAGGCCCAACTGCAGTGGCTACACTGGCTAAAAAAATGGGTATTACATCCGATGTGCCAGCTTATCCATCTATTGCCCTGGGCTCATTTGACGCTTCCGTGTATGATATGGTGGGTGCATACAGTGTTTTTGCCAATAAGGGAGTATGGACAAAACCTACTTACATTGTACGAATCGAAGATCGTAACGGTGTGGTACTTTATAGCGAAAAGCCGATTCCAAAGCCTGCGATGAACGAAGAAGTGGCCTATGTAATGACCCGCATGTTAAGAGGTGTAGTTACCAATGGTACAGGCTGGCGGCTAGCGGGCAAATTTGGTGTGAAAGCGGCGATTGGTGGTAAAACCGGAACCACACAGAACAACTCCGATGGCTGGTTTATGGGCATCAGCCCTCAGCTTGTTGCAGGAGTATGGACAGGTTGCGAAGACCGTGCCTTCCATTTCATCAGTACAGCTCAGGGTGATGGTGCAACTACCGCTCTTCCTATTTTCGCAGGTTTTATGAAGCGCGTTTATGCCAATCCGAAGCTAAAAATTAAACAGACTGATTTTGACCCTCCTAAAAATGGAGTATCAATTACCTACGACTGCAACCAATATCAGCAACAGGAACAAAAAACAGAATTAGACGAAAAATTGGGCTTTTAAGCCCCCATATCTTATCCCATGAGTGCTTTCGATTATAAAAAGGCCCTGACAGACATTCCGCATAAGCCTGGCGTATACCAGTATTGGGATCTGGAAGACACGCTGATTTATATCGGTAAAGCCAAAGATTTAAGGAACCGCGTTGGCTCTTACTTCAATAAGGATAACCAGATGAATGGAAAAACCAGGGTGCTGGTGTCCAAAATCCGGAAAATAACCTTCACCATTGTTGATACCGAAATTGATGCCTGGCTGCTGGAAAACAGCCTCATTAAAAAACATCAGCCCAGGTACAACATCATGCTGAAAGATGATAAGACTTACCCCTGGATCATCATCAAAAAGGAGCCCTTTCCGCGGGTGTTCTGGACCAGAAAAATGGTCAAAGACGGATCTACCTATTTTGGTCCCTATGCCTCGGTAGGAATGATGCATACCATTCTGGATTTAATTAAAGAAACCTATCCCCTGCGTACGTGCAACCTCCCCCTTAGCCCTAAAAATATTGAAGACGGTAAGTTTAAGGTTTGCCTGGAATACCAGATTGGCAACTGCAAAGGCCCATGTCAGGCTTATCAGACAACGACAGATTACGATTCCAACATAGAGGAAATTAAAGACATCCTGAATGGAAAAATCGGGAATGTCATCAGAGAAGTAAAGCAGGTAATTAAGACTGCCGTAGCGGAGCTGAACTTTGAATACGCGCATCAATATCAACGCAAGTTGCTGGTTCTGGAAAAATATCAGAGCAAGTCAACCGTCGTGAATAGCGCCATTACCAATATCGATGTGGTGAGTATTGCTTCCGACGAGCGCTATGCCTTTGTCAATTACCTAAAGGTAATGAACGGCAGCATCATTCAAACCCAAACCATTGAGATCAAAAAACGCCTGGACGAAACCGACGAAGAACTGCTAACCATTGCCATCACAGAGTTCCGTACCCGGTTCAACAGTACTTCAAAAGAAATCATTGTACCTTTTGACATTGTCCTTGTAGATGAAAACCTCAAACTGACGGTACCTAAACTGGGCGAAAAGAAAAAATTACTGGAGCTTTCTCAAAAAAATGTACTTTTCTTTAAAAAAGAGAAGCTCAATCAATACGAAAAGCTTAATCCTGATTTGCGTACAGACCGGATCCTTACCCAAATGCAAAAAGACCTGGGCCTTACCAAATTGCCAAAGCATATCGAGTGTTTTGACAATTCCAATTTCCAGGGTGCTTATCCGGTTTCCGCTATTGTGGTTTTCAAAGACGCCAAGCCTTCAAAAAAAGATTACAGGCATTTCAATGTGAAGACGGTTGAAGGGCCAAATGATTTCGCGACTATGGAGGAGGCTGTTTACAGGCGATATAAACGCATGCTTGAAGAAGAGACCCCATTACCCCAGGTGATCATTATTGACGGCGGTAAGGGCCAGCTTTCGTCGGCCATGAGCAGCTTAAAAAGGCTGGGTATTGACAAGCGCGTCACCGTGATCGGGATAGCCAAAAGACTGGAAGAGTTATTTTTCCCGGGCGATCCTTACCCACTGTATCTCGATAAAAAATCAGA
Source organism: Pedobacter schmidteae (assembly GCF_900564155.1). Taxonomy (NCBI): domain Bacteria; kingdom Pseudomonadati; phylum Bacteroidota; class Sphingobacteriia; order Sphingobacteriales; family Sphingobacteriaceae; genus Pedobacter; species Pedobacter schmidteae. Next base: position 571,029 of record NZ_LS999839.1, read on the forward strand.
GACCCTAAAAGTCATCCAGCAGCTGCGTGACGAGGCCCACCGTTTTGGCATTACCTTTCACCGCAAAAAACGGGATAAGGGCACCCTTAAAACCGAGCTTGAACAAATTCCCGGCATCGGGAAAACCACCGCCGACAAGTTATTACAGCAATTTAAATCGGTAAAAAAGATCAAAGAAGCAAAAGAAGCAGAATTACAAAAGACACTGAATAAAGGGCAACTCAAAGCCTTACAAGATTATTTTATTAAGGGCGAATTGTAAGTCTTAGATTAATACGGTCGTCATCCTGAATTTATTTCAGGATCTCACAGTTGTTATTTTTACGTCTTTCTCTTCCGAAATCCTGAAATAAATTTAGGATGACGAGAAACGAAAAAGAGCGAGAAATCATGATTTCTCGCTCTTTTTCGTTTCCTGATCCGGAGTTTTAAATTAATACTCCCACAAACTTTGCTCGTAATCAGATATTGATTTTTTGATCCTTTCCGATTCGTACAATTTCCGGGTATCTTTAGGATCTGTCTGTCCTAAAATATCCACAATGTTTTTATTCGCTGGATTGGTTTCTTTTACCACGTAACTTGCAAAAAGACGTCTCACAAAGAAATCATCAAAAGTAAGCTGCGAAGCATCATTGAGCGGATTTACCAGTCGTTGTTTGCTTAACAGTTCCCTGGCATCATCATAATAAATCCAGAATACCGGTTGCCAATTGCCTTCTACCAGTTTCATTGGCGCAAGGCCAATAATCCGCGGCTCAAAAATAGATCGTTTCACATCCAGAATCCAATCTTCCTTAATTCTGAACTTCAGGAATTCATCAGAACGTAATCTTCTCAGTTTAGGTTCTGCAATTTTCCCCGTTACCGAATCCGCTACCCCTTCTGAAACGCCTCTTGCACTTTCCAAAGCCTGCCTGGCAGTCAATGCAATTCTAAAGGAGTCATTATCTTCCAGGATTTTCCCAGCAGTTGTATCTTTCGGTGAATACACCGTCAGTTCTTCATTAGAAACCGCCTCCAGCAAAATGTCTATCAGTTTCGCATTTTCAGCTTTTAATACAGAATTGATGGTATCTCTTAAATCAATTTCGCGCCATATCCGTTTTGCATAGTATACATCTTCCTCCCTAACGTCAGCATATGGAACCATAACATTACTGTCTACATCCATGCGCACAGAATACCCATCTTTTGGCGGGGTCTTTATCTTAACATTAGCCTTCTTAGCCGGCTCCACAGGAGGTGTAACAACAGGTGCAGTTACCGCTGGGGCTACTGCCGCCGGCTTTGCAGCGGGTTTAGCAGCCGTTCTCTTGTTCCGTTGTGCAAATGTAGCCGAGCACAAAAGCAGAAGTATTACTGTGTACAAAACCTTTTTCATCATCTCTTCTATTTAGCTATAAATGTAATCCCGTCCAAGTTCTTTTGTCTGCCATCGGGACCTTCGCAAATGATATCTTTAAATATCACTGTGGCTCCTGGCTTCAAAGAATTCAGTGCACCTTTTATCTGTCCGCCAAAACCGCCACCATTGTTTGCAATAGTAACCGCATCAGAGCGCGGATTGATAAAGGTTGCCGAGAATCTTATCACTTTAAATTTCACATCAAATACAAAGTCATCCAGCTGGGTATCAATGGCACCTGCGCCTTCAATCCATTCCAAAGGAACATTTCCACCAGATTTCCCTTTCACATTAGCTCTTGGTGTAGGCAGTGCCTTTACCCTAAACTGCTGCGCACCCAGGTTTAATGTTTTACCTCCGTTACTAGCCGAAACATTAATGCTCAATGTTTTGCCAACCTGATCGCCACCAACAAGCACTGAATATTGTCCGCTACCCGACTTCTTAATTGATCCACCTGAAATGCTTGCATTTACGCTTTCCAATGGGAAACCAGCTGCAGAAACCGAGAAAGGATTCGGAATACCTGCATAGATTACATTCATTTTATCAGGAGAAACCGTTGCCGAAGGCTTGGCTACCTGATAGCTTTGTTCTGCTGTAGAATATTCTTTTACTGTTCCGTCCGTTTGTTTCACACGGATCACACCTTTCCATTTAAACATCCCCACACTTCCGGTTCCACCGGTATAAGTACCTTTACCATCTTTAATGGCCAATGCATTACCATTAACTGTAATGGAAGGTGTAGATCTTGAATCACTAGCTGTTAAAAACACCTGTGCAGTATACGGCTGTCCTTGTATCACATAAGATGAAGGCGCTACGGCAACCGCATCAAACTGATCCAGATTTACCAAAGCCTTATCCATATTGCCAAACAATTTCTTTACGATTTCAGCCTCTGCATTTTTTACGTCCGACTGAATTTTACTTAAAATGGTATTGGCAGCAGTTAAAGGAGTCCCCTCACCAAAGTTAATGTCAACCCATTCTTTTTTACCATTTACGGCTTTCACCGCATCTTTAGCTTCTAAAGAAAAGGTTACACCAGCACGGTCTTTCTCGTCCAGTAAAGCAATCAGCTGATCGCGGGTCTCATTAATTTTAGCTTTGAGTTTAAAGCCTTCCTTTTGATTGATCATGATACCTTGAGCGATATCCATGTTTTCCCTCAATTTAATGTCGCCAGTCTCTTCATTAATTCCTTCTCCAGCATTCAAAAACTTATCTTTTAACTGTTGAACATAATTGTTCAGATCATCAGCCAGCGCCTTTGCCTTATTGGCTTTTTCCCAGATTGGTTGTGCCCTAACTGGCTCATCTTTTAACTTTGTGTTTTGAAATGATGAAAATAATTGGTCAATGCTAGTATTTACGTTGGTTTTAGAAGAAACCAAACTGTCGTTTATATTTTTAAAAGCATTTAGTATAGTATCTGATACGTTTAAGGCAAGCATAGCTAACAATACCAAATACATGATATTGATCATCTTCTGCCTCGTTGTCTCTTTTCCTCCGGCCATTTTTAATTAGGTCTGTTTGGTTAAATAATAACTAATTGATTGCTAATTATACACGTGGCTGATTCATCGCAGATAGCATGTTGCCGTAGATGGCATTTAAAGAAGATAGGTTTTTAGCGAGTTTACCAACTTCATCTTTAAATTGTTTTGAGTCTTCCATCGACTCATTAAAATTATTCATCGTTAAGGATAAGTTCTGATAAAACTTATTCATTGATTTAAGGTGTGCACTCGAATCCTGCAATTCTAATTCGTAAACGGCATTTAATGCCGAAAGGTTCTTGGCCAATGCATTTACCTGATCGTGATAAGCTGCAGCTCCGGTATTGCTTTGTCCCATTTCAACCAATTGGCTGGTAGCTTTTTCAAAAGCACCGCTCAAGGCATCAAAACTTGCAGAAGCAGTTTTTACTTTACCTGTAAATTCGGAAGTGGCAGAAGAAGCATCCGCAACATTCGAAATCGCGGCTACTTTATCGCCAAAAGTACGTAAACCTGAACCCAGGCTTTCAATCAGTTCAGGTCCAATTTTAGCATCAACCAACATTTTGTCTAACGCAGCAGTCGAAGAAAAAGCTGCAGGAGCGGCAACTACAGGTCTGGCCGATGCTTTAGGCAACTCGCCGTCAAAATCAGCACTCAGCTCTGGATATACACGTTCCCATGGCAATTCCTGCTCTGGTTGTCTAAAACCTGTTAAAAAGAACAAACAAGCTTCAACACCTAAACCTATACCAATCGCATAGTTACCCAAGGCGCCTCCAATGTGTAATATCTTAAACAGTGCACCCAAAATTACAATACTGGCACCCCAGGATATTGCAACATGTAACCAATCGAATTTCTTTTTTGCTGCCATTTTCTTCGTTAATAAGGATTTTGATTATTTTTTGTTTTTAGTTTCTATACGTGATATCAGTACCAGGATATGCAGAAACACACCTGAAACCAATATATGACCTGGCCTGGTCCTGGTACTCATAAGTACCAACAGAGTTCTGAAGGAAGAAGCCGATATCCTTCCACGATCCACCTCTTACCACTTTACGTTTCAGGTATTTACTGTCTCCCGTTTTGGCTACGTAAGTAAAGTTAGGGTTAAAATCAAGCAACATAGGTGAGGCCGACTGGTTATAAGCAGTGATGGTCCACTCTGCTACGTTTCCGGCCATGTTGTACAAGCCGTAATCGTTAGGAAAATAAGATTTTACATTTACGGTATACAGTCCGCCGTCATCAGAATAGTTTCCACGACCAACTTTAAAGTTGGCTTGCATACATCCTTTTGTATTGCGCACATATGGACCACCCCATGGATATTTTGTTTTTACATTACCCCCTCTGGCCGCATATTCAAACTGCGCATCACTTGGCAGCTGATATTCAGGTCTCGAGTTTGCAGGCAGTTTTCTTGCCGATGCAACAGACTGGTAAAAACGTGTACGCCAAACACAGAATGCACTAGCTTGTTCCCAAGTAACACCCACTACCGGATAATCGTCATAAGAAGGATGGTTAAAATAAGTCTTCACCATCGGATCATTCTGCGAATAGGAATAATCTACCTTCCATACTAAAGTATCCGGATAAACAGGTACAGATGGATGATGATTCGGGTTTGAAGGATCGGGATTGTCGGTATAGGTGATGATAAAGTCCTGCCTTTTTTTAGACGGGTCTTTTCTGCCTTCAACAGCCAGATCAGAACTTACATAGCTATAAGCATATTTCAGTTTCCTGATATCGATTTCGTTTTTGCCTGGCAAGGCATCAGCACCGCTATAATACATGTCGGTTAGCTTACTACCCATTCCACCATTTTTATTGCTCCATAACAATGACCCGTTTCCAACTTTTTTCCAGTTAATGTACCTGTTGGCGCCTAAAGCAGCCCCACCACCGGGACCGGTTGGCGCAGGTAAATAAAATGCCGGAGCAGCTGACGGGCCCAGCATAGTTACAGCAACAGAATCTCTTACCCAAGCTACAAACTGTCTGTATTCAGCATTGGTGATTTCGGTTTGGTCCATAAAAAAGGCACTAAACGAAGTCATCCTACTTGGAGAGCTCTCAGAGTTGTTGATATCCTCATCAGACATCCCAATCAAAGTCCTGCCGGGCGGTATATACACCATGCCCAAAGGAATTTTGTTGTTCCTGAATTTTCTATTATAAACTCCCACCAATTCTCCCTGTCCTCCTTTTCCACAACTAGAAAATAACGCAGCGATAATAATAAAAGTAACGAAGTATAAGTTTCTCATATTAGCGTTAAGCAATTTTATAACAATTTTATCAATAATGATTGATATAAACAATTATTAAGTCATAAAAATGTGACCTAATGTTAAAAAAAAGCGCATTATGCTATTTTTAACGTCACAAATATAACGTATTGGAAACTTATTAAACTAGAAATAAAAACAAAATATTATTTATTCGATTTCTTTATATAATTCTCAATTGCCATGATCATTGAAGGAGCCTCTGGCGAAGGGGCTGCTATATCCACAATCAATCCGGCATCTTTAACAGCTTTATGCGTATTTACCCCAAAGGCAGCAATACGTGTGTTGTTCTGTTTAAAGTCAGGAAAATTGGTATACAATGATTGTATACTTGATGGGCTAAAGAAAGCGATAATATCATAAAAAACCTCTGCCAGATCAGAAAGATCTGATACTACTGTTCTAAACAATACAGCAGGGGTAAAATCGTAACCATTTTTTTGCAGGAAATTCATCGTATCCTCTGTGGCTACGTCAGAGCAAGGATAAAGGAATTTCTCATCGGCATGTTTTTTCAACACCTCAGCCAAATCGGCGGCTGTTTGTTTGCCAAAAAAGATTTTCCGTTTTCGGTATTGGATATATTTCTGCAGGTACAATGCTGTAGATTCCGAAATACAAAAGTATTTCAGATCTGCCGGCACATCGTATCTCATTTCTTCACAAATCCTAAAAAAATGATCAACTGCATTTCTGCTTGTAAAAACTACGGCTGTAAAATCACTTAAAGTAATTTTATCTTTTCTAAAATCTCTGGCCGGGACACCTTCAACATGAATAAATGATCTAAAATCAATCTTAAGGTTGTACTTCTTAGCCAAATCAAAATAAGGAGACTTTTCTGTTTCCGGTTTTGGTAAGGTTACCAATATACTTTTAACCTTACGTAACCTATCTTCTGTCTTTTCTTGCATTTTTACCTAATTACCGCTTTTATAATCCTATTGCCTTGATTAATATTAATATAGGGCAGATTTCGAGGGCACAAAAGTACAAAAACAAATAGACTTTTGAAAACCGATAATGAGATAAAATATTAACGCCAGCTCTAATAAATTGAAATACAAAGACAATAGTTAGCAGAATGAAGGAAATTGCAATATAGTAAGGCCCAAACTTTAAAGGAGATAAAGCAAAAGCGATCACTAAAGGGATAAACATCAGTGCAATGTTAAAATAACTTAAATATAATATGGATATATACTCATTTACCGGCTTCTGAATGTTAAAAAGATAGCCCAAAGCTCTTAGTAGCACAATTTTTAGCACATAAAGTACAACAATCAATATCGAGATGCTTAAATAAAAGCGAAAACCGCTATCAGCAAATGACATATGGTAGTATTGGGTAACCAGGTAAAAGAACATACCTATGGTAAAACCGAACTGCACAAACAGCAATAAAAAGGGCCAGGAGGTAAAAAGATTATCCTCCTTATTGAGGTTATTCAGGATACGGTTACTAAAAAACGATTGTACTATGGTTTGCAGTTGCTTCGAAAAAGAGATTTTTAAAGAAGCAAACAGTACCATCAGCAAGGCAATCACGCCAAGCACCCAAAGGTTGCCCTTTGGCACAGGGGTTCCTGTACGGTACAGGCTTACCTTTTCGGAAGTTTTAAAATCCTTATAACGGGTATAGAGTCCCGATCGCCCGTATACCTGTGCTTTTAAAATACTATCGATAATGATATTTTTATTGACCAGCGAATCGGGTAAAATCCAGGTATGGGAAAGAATAGAGTCGGTGACAAATTTTTGCCGGGCAAAAAAGGCAGAATCTCTTACCATCCTTCGGACATAGCTTTTCTTTGCAACCGCAGCGCTATCAGTCAATGGCAATGGATTTACCACCTGAGCCCCGGCCTGGTCAAAACCCAAGGCAAAAAACAAACAAAAGACAAAAAAGGCAGACCTCAAAATCATTGCTACAAACTTAGATAAAATACCATTCAGTTTTTTATCTTCTTCATCCTATTCGCAGCAAGCTCGGTAAAATCTATTCCGGTATCACCATCAGGGGTATAGTAATGCTGCCTGCTACGTTATGTGTATAGCTTTTATTGAAAATCAGCTCAAAAAAATCACGCGAACGATGCAACATCACCAACAGATCAACCTGTTGATGAGCGGATAGCGCACACAATCCTTCTTCAATTTTATCATTTTCTATACAACTATAAAAAATGTGCGGATAGTTGGCCTTATTGGAAATCTCTGTTAAAAAGGCATCTTCTGCTTTTTTGATATCCCTTTGCCCGGCGCCATGGATATGGGTCAGCAAAATTTTCGCATCCATACGCTCGGCCATAGGAATCAGCACATAGATGCTTTCCAAATCCCGCTTATGATTTTTAAAATCTGTGGCAAAGGCTATCTTCTTAATACCCGTCAACAATGCTTCTTCCGGCACCACCAGCAAAGGGCAGTTTAAAGTATCTATCATACTTTTGCTATGGTTTTCCAGCAAAAAGCGGCTAATGCCCTTACGGTGTGCACCTATAACAACCATATAAAAGTCTTGTTTTTGCCGTAAACTTTGTACCACGTCTGCAAGCCGGCCCAATTTGCTTTGGTGGCTAATCTGGGGGTGAAAGCCTGTGGTATGATCGCTCTGCTCCAGATGCTTCTTCAACTTCTTCAATTCTTTGCCGCTGTCGGCAATAAGGGTGTCATATGCTTCGGCAGGCCATAAAACATTTGTGCTTTCCGTTAAATCAACAGCATTACACAACACCACATTGGCTTTTAGATGTTTGGCCAGGTGGTACCCATATTCTACTGCATGGTTACCACTTTCAGAAAAATCGGTCAATAACAATAATGGGTTCATAGCTAACAATTAACGCATTGGTGAATAACTAGATACAAATTTACCATTTTATGGCTGCAAAATCATGATCACCGTCACATATGCAATTGATGATCATCAGCTTAACAGCACTTACCAACCCATCCTTTTTCGCAAAGAAATGATCTGTTCGGCATGATGTGTTCCATGCCAATTGTATTGATTGATCATTTGCCAGATTGGCATATACTCTTTATTTATTGGATGATAGTAAGCCCTTGTCCAGTCATCCTCTTTGAGCTGCTCAAGCAAAGTTACCCATCTTCTGTGTAAGGCGTGTAATAGGGTTACTGATACATTTAGTGGAACCACGCTTACATCAGGCAGTTCTGCCCAAAGGTTTTCATCATAAGGGCTAATCGTCGGATTTTCTTCTGTCAGCGCCAGCTTGCAGCGAATATAAGCATTCATGTGGCTGTCGGCCACGTGATGAACCACCTGTATGATTGTCCAGCCTCCAACACGATAAGCTGTATTGAGCTGCGCCTCGTCCAGATTTTCGATGCAGTAATCAAACAAAAGGGGCGCCGACCGGATACCACCAATCCAGGAAGCCAGGCTGTCTGCATTGTATTTTTTTGCCGGTTGGAAACGGCCAATGGGGTATTTATATTTTTCCAGCGTATCTTCCATACCATAAAATTAACACAAAATCCTTGCATCTTCCGGATGCATCAAAAATTAAACAAAAAGGTGCTCTCGACCGAAGTCTCAAGCACCCTATTAACCTTAATATATAGTTTGGATTATAAGCTAAATTAATTTCCTGCAGCGAGGTAGCTGTTAGAAAAGTCTACAACAGGCTTTACCCGGTCAACAGATTTTTTAGTGTAATCTTTAGCCACCGAAGGCGTAATGTTGCCGGCAATGGTTAAAAAGTTTTGTTTAGGATTATTGATTTCCTGAAAGTAAGCATTTACCTCAGCAAGCGTTATTTTGGCAAGGCTAGCCGCATTTACAGTTTCAGGGAAATATTTGTCTTGCGCGGATAAATGGGCAAGTACTGATGCTTTGGCACTGGCCAGGCTCTGCTCGTCAAATTTGGGCGCACTGATATAGTTGATCATGGTTTCGAAAGCTGCTTCAAAACCTGCCGTTGTAGTTGCCAGGTTAACGCCTTTATCGCTATAACTCAAACCCGCATCAAGCGCTGCCAGTTGTTGATTCAACATCGTGCTAAATACTTCTTGTATGGCGGCCTTTTCTGCCCGATATTTTGCGGCAGCTTCAAAACTGAGATTGGCAAATACTTTAGGGCTGGCCTGGTTTTCAGCGACAATAACAGTAGTTCCGTTTTTTAAAGTAAAACTTACCGGGTTCTTAAAGACCGACGATTGTGCGTAACCAAATGACGTGCCTATTAAAAGAGCGATTGCAGTAGTGATAGTGTTTAACGTTTTCATAGTAGGGATGTTTTAATTTGTTTTTGATTAAATGTTGAATCAAAAGTAGATCACTTGAAACACCCCCGAAATGGAGAATAGGCAGAAAGGCATTTCGGCCCGACGAAACAGGAATTCCACCCGACAGCCATTTGCCTGTCGGGTGGAATCAAAATTAATTCAATAATCTGTATAGGTATAGCCGGACAAGACAAATTGTATTTTTTGTTGTAGTAAGTCCATATATAGTCCGTATATAGTCCATGTATAGTCCGTGTTTTATCGATGAAAACACGGATTTAGATTGCATTAATCATAAAGAAATAATGCAGTTATATTAAACATCTGTACCATTAAGATTGCCCCTCTGTAAACATTAAATGTTGTCTGGCTATTTGGCACCCAGTGTTTTCTCCAGCAGCGCTTTCAGTTCCGGTGTTGATGGCCTTGGGGCGTCAACCGTCACAATTTTGCCTTGTTGGTCAAATACCATAAATCGTGGAATACCGGTAATTTTATAATATTTCGCAATTTCACTCCATCCTGAAGCAAACAATTGCAAGCCGCCCAAATTTTCATCTTTAATCATTTTCAGCCATTTTTCTTTGTCTTTGGCTTCATCTACCGAAATGCTTACCACCTGCACGTTTGTGCCCTTCATTTCCTCTTCCAGTTTTTTAAGGTGTGGAATTTCGGCTTTGCATGGGCCACACCAGGTTGCCCAAACATCTACCAGTACTACTTTTCCTTTCAGGCTTGCCATACTCACCAATTTACCCTCTTTATCAGGATAAGAGAAATTAAATGCATCTGTTCCTGGCTTATAAGTCAGCAATGGCGACATAATAGCCTCACTTTGCAGCTGCTGCGATTTGGTCAGCAAATACTTACCATACACGCCCATCAGCTCCTGATAATCGGAATAGCTTTTAAAGCGTGAAGCACTTTCCAGTACCACATCGCCTTTTAAGGTATCATTGGGCACATAAGAAAGTGAAACGCTTACCCCATCATTGCCTTTCAAATAAGGCTTAGCCTGTTGACGCATATTGATACTGATGACAGAGGTAAGCGTACGGAAACCCCATGGGTGTTTATAGATTTTTGCAGTATGCTGTGCAAAATCCTGTGCTTTTAAGGTACTGTAATAAGGGCTGTATTCTTCAACCTTTGGATGTGCCGAGCGAGGTGTGTTCAAAAATGCGGAAGCATAGTTCGCCAAATCCACACTCATGATGTCTTTTATTGCCTTATCAAATTTTGCATTCCCTGTTGCTTTCCCATTTGTAAAGGTTTTGGCCTGGGCAACAATACTTTCCTGCTGAGGGAAATAATCAACAAAAGTGCTGTTAACGCGCATGAAGTTTATTGATTTTTGTAACAACGGGCGGGTCAACTGATGCCACTCTGTGAGCACTGTGTTTTCTTTAGAATTCAGCTTCCCCGTAAGCACATAAGTTGAATCGTTTATGGTCAAAGAAAGTTGGTCGCCAGGCTTAAAGTAAAATTTATAGTTATCGGTTGCTGAGATGGCAGTGCCGGTTCCAATTACATACAAACCTTCGTAATCGGGATAAAAAAGGAAGCCAAAGCCACCCTTTTCGGCCGGCGTGGTGCTGGCAACTTCCACAGCTTTCCCCTCGGCAACCTTAAATAGTTTTACAGGAACGGCTTTCTTTTTCTTCAACAGGCCACTTACCTGGACAGGCTGTTGGGCAAATACAAATGACGATGTTAAGCATAGCAAAGCTATACTGCATATTTTTTTAATATTCATAACTGGAAATAAATTTTATAAAACAGGAGCGCCAACAAGAGTCAGCGCTCCATAAAAGATTATTCTCGGTAGCTAACCGCTACGATTTTGCCAAAACCATCAAATGTTTTATATGGCGTTACCGCCCCATTTAAATTCGGAACGTTGAACAATTCCATTTTTCCGCTGGCAGTAGGGTTTGCCTCATCATAAGTGCATATAATAAGCTTTTTAGCATATTCAGCATATCTTACATTTGAGGGATTGTAAACCATTTTCTGATACTTCATCAGCGATACTTTCCTCGATCCTAAATCAACAACCATACTATTGCTCTTATCAAATGGATTAAAGCGATAAACCTTAGAACCTACCAGATACATGATATAACCTTCGGCCGGGTCGACTGCAAACTGACTTGCACCGCTCATTTCGGGTGCTGTTGTAATTTCATCAAAAGCTACAGGGTTAAAACTTGAGGCACTACACACTATCCTTGCCAGGAATATCTTTCCATCATTGTTTTTAAAGATGGCAAAAGTTTGACCGCTCAATGCATTGCTAGCTTCCATATATAAAAGTTCCATCCCTATATTCCCTGGGTCGAACAAGGTAGAGCTTGTGGCTGGGACAGCCGAAGCTGTACTAATTCCCTTATGTTCCAAAAAGCGTTTCTTATCCACATCATATATTACAGCATAAGCTCCTACCCCCCCTAAGGGCGCAGAAAAATAAGGCGACATCTTGATCAGCTCGCCATTACTTAACCGGTTTACCCTCACACCAAATGATGCATTTTGTGTTGCATTTTCAAAAAACAGTTGCCCCTGACTATCCAACAGGTAAGTTAAATAAGAACCTTGATTTATTACCTTTTGCGCATAATATGGTGGTGGAGAATAGCCATTAATTGTAGAAGCCAGGGTTACATAAGTATTAAAGGTATTATTTCCGGTATTGACAATAAAACTCTCTTGATCTGTACCCACAAAAATAGAACGGGCAATTACACTGCTGAAAGGGTCTCTTCTGTTACAGAAATATAATAACTTAGGTTTACCCTTTAAAGCCAAATTGGTCATTGTGGTTAATATATCAGTATAATACTGAAAGCTACCATCTGCTGTGATGTAATTGTAAAAATCGAGCCGCGATTTCTCATTCACTTCGCTAAGCACCAACCATCCATCTGAAATATTGGTATTTACCCATAAATCAAATGACTTTCTCCAACTTAATCCGGTACTTTTTTCGGTAACCTGATAAAAGGCCTGATACTTTCTGTTTAAAGAAGGCAAGCTCACTTGCCAAATTAAATCGCGGTATTTCCCTATATTCTTTTTCACTACATACCCACTACTGTCGGCCAAAACAAACCATTGATATCTATACTTCGTAGTATCATTACTTTCATCTTTGGTAAATTTTAGAGTCGGCTTTATCACCAGTGCCTGACCAGTCAACGAGGTATAACTCTCGTCTATATTTGTTATCGCCGCATTGTTAATATCGTGATAATTATAGTTCCCCAGATCCTTTCTGCAGGATGACAAAGTAAGCGCTACTAAAAAAAACAAGCCGCTTACCATTAATATCTTATTCTTAATCATGATCATTTTTTTAACATTTACTGGGCACTTGGTCCCATCTTCATTAATGTTCCATCTGTTTCATAAACTGGAGTCCCCATATTGGCCATTTGATCCAGGTAGGCCTTCATCCCATTGGCCCAGCCAATCGCTTGCGATATGGGTGGATTATAGTTCACTGCAGTAATTTTATCTGTATCAAGGTTGTACCTCGAGATCAGCAGCTGAAATTTATTGGTGCCAAAAGTTCCCAGATAGGAGTTAAAAAATGAGGCTCCCGGGCCTTTGCCCCAAAACCATGGAACTCCAGCAATATCATCCACTTTCAACCGAAGTCTTGTCTGGTATTTGATCACTCTTTTTCCGCCCGAAATTTCCTCTCTGCTGAAATATTGATTGGAAAAATGTTCGTTCGGCTTCAGGTCCATGTACAGAAAAAAGCTATCCTTTTTCATTTCAAGGGCACGCTTTAGCTTTAATTTCAGTGTATCTGCAACTTTGCCCGCCTTGATCGAGAATTCCTTATTCAGAAAATCATAATGCAGTCCAGGTTTAAGCGTGCTGCTATCGGCAATTGACAAATTATAAGGTCTATCCGTATCAAAGTTATTTCCTATAGCTCTTACTACAATTCTGATGGTAGAGTCCTTTACAAATGTCTTCGCATACCCGAATGAAAAATCATATCTGTTTGTAGTATCCGCTAATGTAAAATAAATGCTGTTTGTACTGCTCTTATCGTCAAAAGTGGTTAAGGTATCTTTTTTGCAAGCCATTGTTAAACCAATCAACAACAGACTTAAATAAACTAATTTTGTCTTCATAATTTAATTAATTAGGTCCAGCTTTTATCTGGGTGCTGTTTCTGATAATGGAACAGGAAGTACATATTTCGCTGCTGAAATAGTTAGTGCAGCATTGCTGCCTGCGGCAATTACCGACGTGGCTTTTGTCCGTTTATAGTAATAAAACAATTGCCCCTCGCCGTAAAATTCTTTACGGTATTCCTTCATAATCGCTGTTGAAAGCTGAGCAGGGGTGGTAGTTGATGGCAATTCCAGAATATTACGTTTTGTCCTTAGGGTGTTGATATAACCTAAGGCAGTTGGCATATCTGCTTCGCATTCGGCAGCAATCAAATACATTTCACTCATTTTAATTAAGGGAACTGTAAAGTTGAAATTGAAAGAAGTGTTTGAAGTTGTTTGATACTTAAAGAAAGTAGGATAAGGCTTGCCAGCTACCTTCCACACATATTGATTCCGATAATCATTGGCAAAATTTTCAAAAACGGTAGCATTAATAAATGTACCGCTGGTGTTTCCTGCCAGAATTTTGCCGTCAAAAAGAACCGGGCTAAAATATTCATTGAAAATATCCGGAAGCCTGCTGTTTTCCGCACCAAAAATCATCTCTGTTGCAAAAATCTTATTACTTACATCTGAGACGTTTAAATCAGACTGAACAATCCATGGAAACTTATTTTGTACTGCAATCATACTTTTAGCAACTGTAAGGGCTGTTGCCTTGTCTCCTTTCCATAAATTAACCCTGGCCTGCAAAGCTTTTACAGCATAATAATTCATACGGTAAACACGCACATTACGCCCGTATTCCTGTGTTGGCTTACTTACCCTTGCCTGTCCTACCACAGGATCGCTGGCCAGCAACAACTGTTCTGCATTGCTCAGGTCAGCTAAAATCTTCTGCATAATAAAGTTTGAAGGCTTAAAGTCCGATATATCTGCACCAATACGATCATAATAGGGTAAAGTTTGGGTTAGCGAATCGGCCGAAGTATAGGGTTTCGTAAACATCCGCATCAGGTCGAAATAATAAAAGGCTCTTAAACCCAAGGCCTCACCTTTATATTGCTTTAGGGCCTGTTGATCTAATATTGAACCATACTGATCCAGACTTTGCAGATATTTGTTCACATTAGCAATACCGGTATACATCCCCTGCCAGATGGCCTCTATTTGCTTCTTGGATTTGTCATCTTCGTAGTTATAGGTTGACATCAGATAAAGGTCTGGCTGGTCAGAGTTGCCCACACTGTATAATTGTGCCATTACATCCAGGGTGGTCATGGTTAAATTTCTGCCATACATGGCATTAGAGGCCGTGTATAAATAAAGACCATTCATTGCCTCTGCGAAACCTTGCGGACTGGAATACAACTGATCTTCAATAAATTTATCTTCTGGCTTTACATCAAGCCACTTGTTACAGCCCGTTATACAAAACAGGGCAGAGAACAATAGTAAATATTTAAAAAACTTCTTTTTCATCATTATTTTATTTGAATGTTGCTCTGATACTCATGGACACCGAACGTGCAAAGGGATACAAGGTTCCACGCTCTTTTTGTACAGTTGAAGCATAAAAAAGGTCGTTTGAATAAGCCGTTACACTTAAGGCCGATAGATAGGCCTGATTTAACCATTTCCTATTTTTAAACTCGTAGCCCAAGTTAAATGACTCGCCTGTAAATGAGGTTTCTTTTTGCACAAATCTCGAACTGATCGGCGTTTTTGCAGAGATAGAAATCCCTTTAAACTCGGTTAAATCACCAGGCTTCTGCCACCTGTCGTACAGCGCCCGCTTATCCTGATTGAACCTGATGCCCTCGTAAGAAATATTTTCTACTTTATTATATAGAGCTGAATTAAATTGCTCCCTTGCGATTACATAACGCACAAAAACTCCGGCGGTAAACCCCTTGTAAAAGAAAGTACTGCTGATCACGCCCTCAGCTTTTGGTTTACTGTTACCTACAACCACCTGGTCGGCAGGATCATAGGTAAAAGTCTGCTGTCCGTTTTTCTTTAAAAACACTTCTTTACCCGTTGCCGGATCAATACCCAATGAAGGGACTGCCCACATATCATAAACGCTGTAACCGTCACGGTACCTTACCAACGAATTGCTTTTTGCCAGTTCATTGTTTAATGAAGTCAGTTTAGCATCAAACTTGTCGTATTTCTGATCACTCATGGCTCCGGTAAGACCAAAAGATAAAATCGTATGACCGGGATTCCTTATTGGCTGATACGTAATGGAGGTTTCGATTCCCTTTACAATAGAAATCCCGGCATTAAATGGATAATTATTTAAGCCAGTTGAAGAAGGGAGGTTTACTGCAACCACCAGAGGGTCTGTCCTTTTGTTATAAGCATTAAACTCGATATTCAATTTGTTACCAAACAGAGCAGCATCAAAACCAACACTGGTTTGCAATGTTTTTTGCCATTTCAAATCAGGCGCACCTAAGCCGTTCAGAAAAACGCCCTGACCATAACTATTTATGTTGGAATAATACCCATATACAGACTGACTGACATTCCCAAAATTCTGGTTTCCTGTCGATCCAATATTCCCACGCAAACGTAAGCTATTGATCCAACCAATATTCTTCATGAATTCTTCTTTGTAAACATTCCAGCTTACCCCAACCGAATAATATGGTGCATATCGATGCGCCGAGCCAAAAGCTGTAGACCCATCCAAATTCAGGTTCATATCCACATTGTAGCGCTGATCATAAGAGTAGTTCACCGATGCAACAATACTATTCCTTCTCGTCAAAGAGTTTTTTGCAACGGGGCTTCCCGAAAGGGGATAACCAAAAGCGAAAGCAGGATTTCCATTGCTTGAGTTGGGGAAACCAATAGCACCATAGCCATTTAATCTTCTATTATTCTGTGCAACCTCGCCCCTTAAATATCCTGTAAAGGAATGTACTTTATTAAATACTTTTGCATAGGTCAAACTGATGTTGACATTATAATTCAGCTCTTTCCTGGTTTCAGAAGTATACACTCCTTTTTTTGCCGGATCTGTTTCATCTTCGTATTTCGTATTCAACGGAGACACAAATTGTGTACTGTCTGCTGAATTTTTTGCAATTTGTGCATTCACCTGTAATCTCAGTTGATTGGTAAAATCGGCATTCAACTGAAAGTTATTCTGCACGTTAAAACTTGAAGAATTGGCAAAACTGTTTAACGAGGCATTATAAAGCGGATTTGGAATCCGTTCATTTCCCTTGCTATCCAGCCCTTCAGCATTATAACTTGGAGAAATTACCACCTCCAGGTATTTCTGGCTCGGGCTTGCAAGCCTGTAATAAGGATTCGTCCCTACCCAATCGGCAAAACTTCCATATGGAGAATCGGCACCTTCAGCACCACTTATATATACCCTATTAGAGATATTTATAATTCCAGTCCGATAACTCAGGTTCAGATTTGCACCCCAGTCATCTCTTTTCGACCCGATCATTGTGGCATTGTTTTTTCTCAGATTTGCCCCAACCTCGTATCTTAAAACCTCATCTCCGCCAGATGCATTAATAGAGTGTCTGTGTGAAAAACCAGTTTGTAACGGCTGACTTAACCAATAGGTATCTACACCTTTTAAAACTTCACTTAAACGTGAATTATACACCTCATCTAAAGCCAATTGTCTGGTTGCACCATCGTTTCTGTCTCTATATCTTCCCGCCAGCCTTTCAAATTGAATTTTCTCGGAGGCATTCATCATATTATAAGAGGAAAGGTCTGGCAACTCAGCTTTCAAATCAGAAGTATAACTTAACCTGATCTTCCCAGGCTCCGGTTTTTTGGTTTCAATAACAACTACGCCATTAGAAGCCCTTGAACCATAGATGGCTGTCGACGAAGCATCTTTCAAGATAGTAACAGAGGCCACTGTATTCATATCTAAATCAACAATTGTCCTCAAAGTCGATTCAAAGCCATCCAGGATAAACAGCGGCTGATTCGGATCCGTAGAAAATTCATCTCTTAATCCGCTGGTTGAAATACTGGTCTGTCCGCGTAGTTCAAGTGTTGGCAACACATTTGGGTTAGAGCCCAAAGCATTGTTCACGATCTGTAAAAATGCGGGATCCAGAGATTTTAAACTTTGAATAATGTTCTGGTTACCCAACATCTTTAACTGATCGCCACTAAAAGTTGCAGTAGCGCCTGTAAATGAGGTCTTTTTACGAACCATCATTCCGGTAACCACCACGTCTTTCATGTTGTTTTCTTCGACTTCCATTTTAATGGTCAACATCGGCTGATTGGGCTTAAGTGGTATTTCCTGTGTTTTATAACCTACATAGGAAATGACCAGCGTTTCCTTAAAAGAAGGAACTGCCAATCTGAAACGTCCTTGTGCGTTGCTTACCGCTCCACCTGATGTGGCTCCCTTAATCCTAATAGAAGCACCCGGAATAGGGACTCCACTTTCGTCCAGAATTGTTCCATACACCTGCATTTGCTGAAAGAGAAGAAGCTCAAGAGTCCTATCCCTGATGATGATGGTTTTTTCTTTAATGGAATAAGTAAGTGGCTGGCCTTTGAAGCTGGCATTTAACGCGTCGACAAGCGAGCCCTTTTCAATGTCGATCGTTACAGGCCTGGCCAATTTCATCTGCGGCGCGGTGTACACAAAGTCGTAACCGCTTTGTTTTCTGATGGCTTTGATTACCTCCTGCAGTGATGCATTGTCCTTTTTCAGACTAATGATCTGTGCGTAGCCACCCGCAGTAACCTGCAGCAGCATACTGGTTAATAAAATAATGGTTAGGTTTATCCGCATTATATACTTCCTTTTGTCCGCCTCCCTGATTCGCTGAAGAACCAGACAAGCGATTTGCAATATTAAATTTGCTGCATGAGCAAATCGCATACGCTTAAATAGCGCATTAAATTTCATACATTTGAATTTAGATCCCATTGCTGTGGTTAAAAGCAGTATTGGGAATGGTTTGGAATTTAGTTGATTAATGTGTTCAGCATTATAGAATTAGCAATCCAACCTTTTACCTGGAGCGAGGCCAATCGTTCCAGGTTCTTTTTTGGATTACACTTATGTAAAATTATGGCATAACTGTAACCCTCCTCCCTTCAATCTTAAAGTGAACGCCTCCGGTTTCTTCCAATATTGTTAATACTTGTGATAAGCTCCGGCTCCTCGAAATTTCGGCGCCAAAATCTATATCACTTACCTCACCTTTATAAATTACCTCAATGTCATACCAACGCTCCAACTTACGCATGATACTATGGATGTTCTCATCTTTAAAGTTAAAATCACCATTCATCCAGGCCACCACCTGATCTACATCAGCATTAATGATCTTAACCCGATTGCCAACCGAAGCCTGTTGCCCCGGTTTTAGCAGGTAATCCTTACCACCAACCGCTACCTTAACGCTACCTTCCAACAAGGTTGTTTTTATTGTGGCTTCACCTGCATAACTGTTTACATTAAAATGCGTACCCAACACCTCTACCACCTGCTTATCAGTATGTACTTTAAACGGAAGCACTTTATTTTTCGCCACCTCAAAATAGGCCTCTCCGCTAAGCTGAATGTCTCGGGAGCCTCCGGTAAATGCTGTAGGGAAAGTTAAGGTGGAGGCAGAATTTAACCAAACCTTTGAACCATCAGGTAAAACGACCTGATACTGTCCGCCTTTAGGTGTTGACAACTTATTCATCACCGCAGCAGCACCCTGTTGATTTTGGTAAGTCAATTGTCCGTCAGCAGTTTTGTTAATCATCGCTTTACCCTCCCTTGCTAACAATCCATCTTTAGCATCATCAAGCACCACCTTCTTTCCGTCAGCAAGCACCAAAATGGCTTTGTTACCGCCAGGAGTTACATCATTCTTATAACGTGCTGCAATGGGTTGTTTTGACACATCACTACCCTTAAAATTAACAAAATACATTACAGCCGATACTATAAGTAATACCGCAGCAGCAGCATATTTCAGCCATAAGCTCATCTTTTTGGGCGTATGCATTTCTTCATGTAAGGGCAAAGCCGCCCAAATGGCCTTACCGGCCCGGCCTAACTCTTCCTCATCCGGCATAAAATCACTTTCAGCAAGCATTTTGATGTGCCAGCTCTCTACAATAGCTTTTTCTTCCGGAGAACAGGTTCCCGATTTATACCTATTGATTAAATCTTCTGAATTGTAGTTATGCTGCATAAATTAAAACGGCCTGATATTGCCGCATCAGATATATGTAGGTTAAATAGCAGGGAGGGAGTAGAAGAAAAAAAATATTTTTTTGCGCGCTAAAAATTGACGCTGATAAAGATGGAAAACACCTTCAGTTTTCCTTTCAGAATTTTGACCGCATTGCTCACCTGTTTTTTTACGGTCAGGTCCGATACCCCAAGCTTATCGGCAATTTCTTTATGTGAAAATCCTTCATTTCTACTCATTTCAAACATTTCTCTCATTTTTGGAGGCAAAGCGGCAACCTCCTTTTCAATAACCGCTACAAGTTCCCTTTCCCTCAGCTGGTCATCGGTAATATATTCCCCTTCTTTAATAAATTGCTGCAGGTAGGTTTGATAATCTGTCCTTACTTTTCTGTGATCCAACAGATCAAAAATCCGGTAACGTACAGAAGTATACAGGTAAAGAGAGAGGGAAGTTTTGATGGTTAGTTCAGTCCCTTTATGCCATAGATAGGTAAAAACCTCTTGAATAATGTCCTGGGCATCATCTTCATCGGCTAATATTTTTCGGGCATAAACGTACATAATGGCCCAGTAGCGCTGGTAAATTTGTTCATAAGCATGCCTGTCCCCTGCCTTAAAAAGCAGTAGCAACTCATCATCTGGAATACGGCTTAAATCCTGTTCTTGCATGTATCCTTGAGCGTTAATAATTAGGTCCCGCTACAATAATAGGAATTTATATGCTAAGCACATAAAAATCAGGCATAAGATGAGGCTATCATTAAAAATTGTCGACCGAACGGCAATCCTGCACAGTCCGGTCGACAAGCGTTGATCAATTAGTTCAACAGCGTTTTTTCCAGCAAAGCTTTTAATGCCGGATCCGATGGCCTTGGCGAATCCACCGTCACAATTTTGCCTTGCTTATCGAATACCATAAAACGGGGAATTCCCTTAATTTTATAGTATTGAGCCAGGTCTCCCCACCCTGACGCAAACAACTGCAAACCTCCCAGCCCTTCTTCTTTAATCATTTTCAGCCACTTCTCCTTGTCTTTGGCCTCATCAACCGAAATAGAAACTACCTGCACATCCGTTCCCTTCATCTCCTCTTCCAGCTTTTTCAGGTAAGGAATTTCGGCCTTGCAGGGCCCGCACCAGGTAGCCCATACATCCACCAGCACTACTTTCCCTTTCAAATCGGCCATAGATACCATTTTACCTTCTTTATCGGGATAGGAGAAATTAAAAGCCGCATCACCTTCCCTTAACTGCGCCAAAGGCGACATAATGTCCATCTGCTTCTTTTTCTGGCTTTTGGTGAGGATAAACTTACCGTATACATCCATCAACCCCTTAAAGTCATTAAAAGTGGTGTATCCTGATGCAGCACTCAAAACAAAGTCTCCTTTTAGGGTATCATTCGGTAAAAAATCAAGTGTAGCTTTCATGCCTTCTATTCCCCTCACATATTTCATACCCGCCTGTTGTTTGTTCGTATTGACCAAACCGTTCAAGGTACGCATACCCCATGGCTGGGCATAGGCTCCTGCCGCATGTCGGGCAAAATCGACCGCCTTTAAGGTAGCATAATAAGGGCTATATTGCGCAACCGTTGGGTGTGCGGAACGCGGTGTACCCAGGAAATTAGTTGCATAAAGCGCCATATCCCAGGCCATGTTCTGTTCCATTTGTTTATCAAACCGAGTGTTTCCGGTTGTCTTTCCATTCAAAAAGGCTTTTGATTTCCTGGCAATTTCTTCCAATAGCGGAAAGAAATCGACATAGGTACTTTGTGTTTTCATAAAGTTAACAGCCTTATTTTCTATAGGCATCACGAGGTTGTGCCACTGACTAAGCACAACATTTTCCTTCGAGTTCAATTTTCCGTTCAGCACATAGCCTGAGTCCAGAACTGTCAAAGAAAGCTCTTCTCCGCCCTTGAAGTAGAACTTATAATTGTCATTCGGACTGACGGCCTCTCCGGTTCCAATCAGGTAAAAGCCTTCGTATTCCGGGTAAAACTTAAAGCCAAAACTTCCTTTATCCGTTGCCTTTGTTGAGGCTATTTCTATAACCTGGCCTTCCTGTACCTTAAATACTTTTACCGGTTTAGCGGTATTCTTTTTCAGTAAACCAGTTACCTCAACCGCTTGCTGTGCAAAGACTGTAGTTGCGCTCAAAGTTAGCAGTACTGCACTGCATACATATTTAAAATTCATTTTTTGTACTCTGTTTGATATAAAAGCTTAACGTTGTCTGTAGCTCACGCTCACAATTTTCCCAAAACCACTGTAACCTTCTGTCAATGTCAGGTTCCCATTCAAAGATGGTACATCATAAAATTCCATCTTCCCGTTTTTATCGGCAGGTCCGGTTGGCAGATAACTGCACACCATCAGCTGATTGGCCTTATCTTTATAGTAAGTATTGCTGCTGCGTGCAAAATCCTGAAACTTCATCAGGCTGATTCTTTCGGTCCCCTTGTCAATCATCAGTTTAGTGGTTTTCAAAGAGGTATCGTACTCATATACCTTCCCCCCTACACAGTAAAACAGGTAACCAAATACCGGACTCAATGCAAATTTTTCGGCCAGCGCAATGTCTGTACCCGTAATTTCTGCAAAATAATTATGTGCACCATTAAAAGGGCTAAAACGAACCAGGTAACTTTTACCTTCCGTATTTTTCATCACCGCAAATATCTCCCCTCCATTATATGGTGTGTATTCCATATGCAACATATCCATCCCCATATTGCTGGTATTGAACAGGGCTGCCTGAGGTGCAGGAATAGTAGACACACTTCGTTCACTACCACTGTGTCTCAGAAATCGTTTTTTCTCGCTATCAAATAACACCGCGGTAGGACTAAAATTAGACAAGTTCATCGTCGCAGCAATAAACGGCGCTGCTTTAAAGGCTACTTTTTCTCCGGTTACCAGGTTAATAGGAACGCCATAATTAATTGAAAACAAGCTATAATTAAAATAAACATTACCTCCAGAATACATATAGCATATCCCTCTATCTTCTTTCACCGGGGCCAGAAAGTCGGCATGAAAACCCGCAGGGACACTGGCCACCATTTCGTAGGAGAGGTTAAAAGTATTTTTCCATCTAAAAGTCTCGGGATCCACACGGTTACTACTTTGATCAGTAGAAACCGATACTCCGTAAGTGGAAAAACTAAATGGATAGCAGGTGACATTTAAAGGTTTTCCCTTAAGCACCAGTTCCGATCCGGCCTGAGCCAGCACATCAACAATAGGTGTATATACATTCTTAATTTTCGATACCATATCCAATCGGGCTGCTCCGTTCACATCATTCAACACCATCCAGCCTTCATAAATAGTCGTCTCTACTTTCAACGGAATTTTGGTAGTGTATACCACGCCTGTTTTTTTATCTGTAACCGAATAGTATAATAAATAATTACCTGGCGGAATTTGAATTGCTGCATCCAGATTTCGGGTCGTAGCGATATTTTTACGCTGATCGGCAGGCAGTTGCAGATTTGCGTTTACATCAAATGCATACCATTGGTAACTAAAAGCATTTTCGTCACTGTTGTTTTCTTTACTGAATTTAAACTCAGGTGTAATCTGCAGCTTTTCACCTAGCAAAACGGTATACGTTTTACCTATACCACCAAAATTGACATCATTTAGTTCGGTATAATTATAATTACCCAGATCTTTTTTGCAAGCCGCAAAAAGCAGCAATACAACCAGGTATAGCGCCTGTTTTTTATATAGATTAAACATTGTTGTAAATTTTAAGTAAGCATTATTGTACCCTTGGTCCCATGATCATTTCAGTCTTTTCATCCGCCTCATAAATGGTTTTATTATTGGCCTTCATTTCATTCAGATAGCGTTGCATAAAAGCGCCATAATAATTCAGTTTAGAAATGGAGGTAATCACGTAATCGTCCAGATCGCCGATATTTTTAATTTCGGCCACCTCGGCCAGCAGGAACAACTTTTTACGGCTAAATGGCCCCAGATAATCATCAAGCCAGGCCTTCGGCTTTTTAACTATATCATTTACCCATATGGTATGGGTAATAAAACTCAGCTTCTTTCCGGTAACAGTATTGATTACACGATCTTGCATTGGGGTATCAAAATTTTCATTGGCCTCCAGCTTCAGCCTGATGGTAAAAGTCTGGCTCAACATATCTGTTGTACGTTTCATTTTAATTTTGAGTGTATCCGCCACCTTATTAGCGGGAATTACAAAGCCAGAATTTAAAATTTCATAATGTTGCCCTACAATGGCTGTGGAAGTCGGATCAATGCTCAACTTAAAACCCCTTTCTCTATTTACAGGTTCTCCCGAAACCCGTACTACAAGCTTCATTACCGAATCCATCAAACTGGCTTTTGCAAAGGCAAAGGAAATAGCCGTACTATCAACTCCTACATAATTTCTGGTATCAACGGCAGGAGCAAAATAAATCCCTGTCAAACCATCATAGGTTTTAAGTTCTTTTTTACATGCCACAAGTGCCGTACAGAGCAACAGGAACATGGCAATATATCTGTTATTATTCATCATCTTTCAATTAAATTATCTAGGTGCTATTTCTGACAACGGCAATGGAAAAACATATTTTGTTGCATTCATGGTGATTGTTCCGTTTATAGTAAGCGGATTTGGAATGGCGGCCAGATTTTTCCGCTTATAGAAATACCACAATTGCCCTTCACCAAAAAACTCTTTCTGATATTCCTTTTGCAGCTCTGTAGCCAACACCGCGGTTACTGGCAAATCGGTCAGATTTCTTTTATTTCTTACGATGTTCAGATAGGTTACGTTCCCTTCACTCTCGGCGGCGATGTAATACATCTCACTTAGGCGAATTAAAGGCAGGGTATAACGGTATACATAAGATTTTTCAGGAATATCGGCGTATTTGAAAAAAGTACGGTAGTTTTTTCCACCAATACCGGTAAGTAACCACATCGGATTATAACGGTAATCATTTTCATTGTTTTCGAAAGTAGATTTTAACCGGGCGTCTGAAGGCGCAAGAATCTGGCTCTCTACTAAATCAGGTGAAAAATAGTCCCTGTAATTATCATACATATCCAGACTCATCAAACCAAACAACAGCTCGGTACTGAATACCCGATCCGGATTTGCTTTATCATTGAGAATTTTAGCTGTTGTAATCCAGGGGAACTTTACGGCATTGTCAATTACTTCTTTTGCTGCCGTCAAAGCCGAGACTTTGTCTCCACGATAAAGATAGACCCTGGCCTGCAAGCCTTTTACTGCAAAATAATTGAGTCTATAGTTCCTTCCTGTAGTTAAGAAATTAATCGTACCGGTTGATGTAGGCGGATTTACCCCTCTGGTGCGCACAGGATCATCGGCCAACAGCGTTTCGGCAGTTTTAAGATCACTGACGATCAAACTCATCACTTTATTTGCCGGCAAAATCTCGCTAACATCGGTTCCTGCTTTTGTATAATAAGGAATAGCCATTTTTAACGAATCAGCAGTAGCATATATCGGTCCATACATCCTTAATAAATCAAATTGCAGGTAAGCCCTCAATGCATAGGCTTCTCCTTTTAATAACGACGCTGATTTTGTGTCCAGTACTCCCCTATAAGTATCCAGATTCTGAATAAACTTATTTACGTTTACTACATCAATATAGGCGCTGGTCCAGATAAGATCCAGTGTTTTCTGTACCTTCTCGTCATTATAGGTATAAGTTTGATACTTTGTCAGATTATGCAATGCCCCTACATTATAACACTGACCAAAGATATCTAGTGTAGTTCCTGTTAAGTTGGCACCATAAAGCTTGCTCTTACCCATATCCAGATAAATTCCATTCAATGCTTCGGCTATCCCATCAGGCGTCGAATAAAGCTGCTCTTCGGTAACTTTATCTTTCGGTTGTACATCCAGCCATTTGCTACAGGACATCACCGACAACAACAGCAGACCTAGTCCCACCGCTGTAAAAATATTTTTAAATGATTTCATCATCATAGGTTTTAAAAACTTGCATTTAAACTGAAAGAAAAAGATCGGGCAAATGGATATTCGATACCACGTTCGCGCACAACAGACGAAATGCGAAATACATCGTTCATATATCCATTTAAGCGCAGTGCCGATAAGCCAAATTTCTTCAACCACTTTTGGGTCTGGAAATTATAGCCTAAGCTGATCGATTCGCCACTCAACACATTATCTGTCTGTACAAAACGGGACGACATTGGTGTGGTCTCCAACAGGCTTATTCCTTTAAACCGGGCAATATCACCAGGCTTTTTCCAGCGGTCATACAAGGCGCGTCTGTCTTGGTTGTTGGCCAGTTTCTCCATGCTGATATTCTCTACTTTATCATATAAGGCACTGTTAAAAATATCCCGACCAAGGATATATCTCAGGTTCATATTAAAACTAAATCCCTTGTAGCTGATGGTATTGCTAAATACGCCCTCCACTTTGGGCTGACCATTTCCCACACGCCTGATATCGTTTACATCATATATAAAAGTATACTGTCCGTCTTGTTTTTGAAAAACTTCCATCCCTGTTCCAGGATCTATGCCCATAGAAGGAACGGCCCAAATGTCCTGCGGACTGTAACCATCCTTATAACGAATCAGACTTTTATTGGCTTGAGCCTTGGTATTCAAAGAGCCTAAGGTATTATTAAAGCCATCATATTTACTGGTATAAGCAGTTCCTGTAACACCTATGGTCCATACCATGCGGGATTCGGGCTTATAAACCGGCGAGTATTTTACCGTTGCTTCTATCCCTTTGATATCTAATGTCCCGGAATTGATCGGGTAAGAAGATATCCCGGTTGAAGAAGGCAGATCAATCGCTACCACCAGGGGATCTGTTTTTTTCTGATATACATTGGCGTTGACTACCAAACGGCTTCCCAACATGACGATATCTGTGCCAATATTGGTTTGTACAGAATTTTGCCACCTCAGGTTCGCATTTCCCAACGCGTTCAATGTTACCCCCTGCCCAAATAAGTTGATATAAGAATCATATCCATAAGTAGAAATGGAAGAAACGGAGGCAAAATTCTGATTACCTGTATTTCCTCTGTTGGCATATAGTTTAAAAGTGTTTATCCAGGTCAGCTCCTTCATAAACTCCTCGCCATGTATGTTCCAACCCAGTCCTCCCACTACATAAGAAGTATATTTTTTGTTGGCCCCAAATGCTGTAGAACCATCATACCTGAATGAAAAATCGGCCAGATATTTATTTTTATAGGCGTAGTTGGCAGTAGCCAATATTGCGTTGGTACGTGTTTTACTAAATGCTGTAACCGGCCTCGAATTGGGCTTGTAGCTGTAGGCAAAATTTGGGTTACCATTACTACTGGCAGGAAAACCTACAGCAGTAACCGCAATATTCTCATTATCATTATCGCGGATCTCACTTCGGATATTGGCAGTCAACGAATGGATCTCATTAAACACTTTACCGTAAGTCAGCATCAGGTAACCATTATAACTAAAGTTATCGGTTTTACTGTTCCTGTAAGATCCCTTTTCAAAAAGATTGGTCTTATCAAAAGTGGTGTTGAGTGGCGAAAGGAAATTTATCGCGGTCGTCACTCCTTTCTGTACCTGCACAGCCCCCTGGATTTTAAACTCCCTGTTCAGGTCTATGATCATCTGCAGATTGTTTTGAATGGCCACATTTTTTGTATTGTTGACACTATTTAGTGAAGCATTATACATTGGATTATCAATCACGTATGAAAAAGTCTGATAATTAATACTCTCTTCCAGATAACGGCTATGCGGATTGTCTTTTCTGAAATAAGGATTGGCATTTGCAAAATTGGCAAAGGAACCATAAGGAGATTCATCGGCTTTATAACCATTTATGTAAAGCTTATTGGAAAAATTGAATTTTCCGCGGCGATAAGAAAGGTCTATATTACCTGCCCAGTCCTGCCTGCCCGAGCCTTTCATTGCTCCTGTGGTATTTTTAAACGTTACGCCAACACCATAACGCAACGCATCATCTCCCCCGTCGGCATAAATAGAGTGCCGCTGACTAAAGCCTGTCTGCACGGGTACATTTAACCAATAGGTATTTACTCCCCGCTGTACTTCGGCTAAATGAACATTATAAAGGGAGTCGAGATCGCGCTGATAAGCAGGAATTGGATTAGCACCGATACCGCCGTAGGTATACCTACCCGAAAGCCTTTCAAACTCCAGCTTTTCGGCTGCATTCATCATATTGTAACCACTCAGGTCGGGCATTTCTATATTCAAATCGCTGCTGTAAGTCAGGTTCATTTGTCCCTGTCTGGGTTTAACGGTTTCAATAACCACCACACCGTTAGAAGCTTTTGAACCATACATTGCCGTAGATGCAGCATCCTTAAGGATAGTAACCGATCCTATACGGTTCTGATTTAAATCGACAATCACGCGAAGCGAAGTTTCGAAACCGTCCAATATAAAAAGAGGTTGATTTGGATCGGAGGCGAACTGGTCCTGTAAGCTGGAAGAAATACTGGTTTTACCACGTATTTCTATATTTGGAAGTGCATTTGGATTTGATCCAAGCTGATTGTTCTCCAACAGAATGAAAGAAGGATCTAATGCCCTCAAGCCCTGAATGATATTCTGGTTACCTACCGCTCGTAATTGCTCGCCGGTATATGACGCTGTAGCCCCGGTAAAACTACTTTTATTCCTGGTAATACCCGTACCTGTAATTACCACATCTTTCATATTGTTCTCTGCCAGTTCCAGTTTAACACTTAGTGGAGATTTTACACCCTTAACTTTAACTTCCCGACTCACATAACCGATATAGGAAATAACCAGAATATCGTTCTCACTAGCCGGCATGATTACAAAGCGGCCTTCGGCATTACTTACAGTACCACGACTGGCAGCTCCTTTTATTTTGATAGAAGCACCAGGTATAGGTGCATTATTTTCATCCAGCACCATACCACTTATCGGAAACTGCTGCTGTATAAAAAACTCAACCGGTTTATTTTTAATGATGATAGATCGGGCCTTGATTTCAAAAACCAAGTCCTGCCCTTCCAAGCATTCCTGTAAAGCATCCAACAATGGCGCATTACGCAAATCGATGGTAACCGGATGAACCGATTTCATCAGCGTTGCATCGTACATAAAATCATAACCTGTCTGATTTCTAATCTCCCTAAAAACTTTTTTTAAGGAAATATTCTTTTCTTTAAGTGTTACACGCTGGCCAAATGTGGCGGCACTAACCTGCAACAAAGACATAGTCATCATAATTATGATCATTTTCATAATTAATAATAGTTTGGGTGGTAGCCAAAGATTGGGCATACCTAGTTTAAAAGCATATTTATTCATACTTTTGATTGGTTTGAGTTGATACAGAATGGTTGGACTAATTGTTCTTCTCTGTCTGCAAAGGACAGGGAATGGTCACCTCAAACTTTTGCCGGATTGTGCTTCCAACACCTTCCGGCTTTTGTATTTAAGGCCACCTTTGTCTTGACACTAAGGTTTTGGTAATTGTTTTTTCATTGTTTTTAGATTTGGTTTGTTAGTTGTTGGGTTAATATTTATTTGAGTACATTAATTTTTCTGCCTTCTATTTTAAAGTGAACCTTACCGGTTGATTCAATAATTGCTAACACTTCTCCAATACTTTTTGAACGTGAAACCAATCCTTCGAGCGTAATATTCTTTGGAACATTTTCCTGATAAACAATCTGTACATCATACCACCGGGCTATTTTCCGCATCATACTTTCCAGGTTTTCCTCCTTAAACACAAAATCCCCGTTTTTCCAGTCGATCTCGTCTTCAGCTTCTACTGCAACTACCTTTATCCCATCCTGTTTCAACTCCGACTGCTGTCCCGGTTTTAAGATAACCACAGAAATGCCATTTACTTTGGCTTTTACCTGTACGCTACCCTCCAGCAAAGTTGTCTTGGTACTGCCATCATCGGCATAGCTTTTCACATTAAAATGTGTGCCCAAAACCATTACCTCTTGTTCGGCCGTAGCCACAATGAATGGCTTACGATCTGCTTTTGCAATCTCAAAGTAGGCTTCTCCATTTAATTCTACTCTTCTTTCCCTTGACGAATTAATCTGAGCCGGGTATCTTAAAGAAGAGGCTGCATTTAACCATACCCTGGAACCGTCGGGCAAAAGGATCTGGTATTGCCCACCTTTAGGGGTTGCAATGGTATTATAAGCAATCCTTTGGGGATCTTCTACCGCCGAAGTCTCTGCGACACGATAAATCAGCTGCCCATCGGCTGTTTTAGTAATATGGATTCCCGACTGAACCCCCACGTTTCCTGTGTGCGCAGCTGTCAGGTCAATTATTTTACCATTTGCCAATGTTAAAGTGGCCTTATTCCCTCCAGGAATAATAGTGGCCTGTGCCATGCCAGCGGCCTCCTCCATTACCTTTGTATCGTGGGATAGGTAAAAAAACAAGCCTGCCGAAAGTGTCATCAGCACTGCGACAGCAGCTGCAATGGTTGGCCAACTATGAAATTTCACTGGCGATTTCTGCTCTTTCTGTAGATTCAGCAAAACCCCATCAAGGTCCGCTGTACGCTCTTCTAATCCTAATTCGGATGTTCCGGCTTCTTGATAAGTCAGGTACCAGCTTTCCAACAAGGCTTTTTCAGCCTCAGTAGCCTGCCCCTTTCTGTAATTGTCCAGTATGGTTTTTATTTCTTCTTCCTGCATAATTCTTTAAAAGCCGGAATGGCTTTATATATAGTAAGACAAGATCATTTGACTGAGGAGGTATCCTTTCTTAAAATAAATTTATTTTTTTGTTTACATCACTTTAATGGCTAGATCGCCATCCTGAATTTGTCATGCTGGCGCAAGCTAGTATCGGCATCTCCCATATGCATTCAAAACCTGAATATATAAAGCAGATAAATGACCAATCCGAGTCTCTTTCTGAGCACTCTAAGCGCATTTGTCATTTGTTTTTTTACAGTCTGTTCGGTAGTTCCCAAACGTTCTGCAATTTCCTTATGGCTAAGAAAGCCTTTGCGGCTCAGCTCAAAAACCTCTCGCATCCTTGGAGGCAAAGCAGCCACTTCCTTTTCAATCAATTCTCTTAACTGATTTTCTCTCACCCGGTGATCGGCAATCACAGTATCCTGATCAACAAAAGACTGAATGGAAACAATATATTTATTTCGCACTTCTTTACGGACCATCTGGTTCAGGATATAATTTCTTAAACTGGTATACAAATAACCAGATAGATTAACATTCACATCCAAGCTTTCCCGTTTAGCCCATAGCATGGTAAATATTTCCTGAATGGTATCCTGTGCTTCTTCCCTGTTACGGGTTTTATTCCAGGCATGATTATGCAACACAAACTTATAGCGATGATAGATTTGCTCATATGCCGACCGATCTCCTGCTTTAAGTAGCTGAAGTAACTCTGCATCCGGAATAAGTGGTAAATCTGAATCTTGCATTTGGTCCCTGGATATTGAAATGAATTCCAAATGCAATAATAAGTATTCTATTTGTAAGGAGGACTTTAGCTTGTTAAAAAAACTAAAACACAGCTAAAAACAAAAAGAGTTTGTATCATAAAAGCGATCGTCATCCTGAAATAAATTCAGGATGACGAATAGTACAAACATCAACTCCTTGCCCCAAGGACCTGGTCCAGATTGTACAGGAATTCATCGGCATTTGTTTTATTGAACAGCATCGGCGGCTTAATTTTTAAAACATTATGCAATGGCCCGTCGGTACTCAGTAAAAACCCCCGGTTCCTCATTTCTTCTACAATCTCATCTATTTCCGGTACCGCAGGCTCCAATGTTTCCCGATTTCTAACCAATTCGGCCCCTACAAATAGGCCCTTACCTCGTACATCACCTATAATTGGATATTTTTCCATCAGGTCCTCCAATCCCTTCAAAAGGTAATTACCAGTTTCTAATGCCCTCTGTTGCAAGTCCTCCTCTTGAATTACCTGCATTACCGCAATTCCTGTCTCCATAGACACCGGATTTCCACCATAAGTATTAAAATACTCCATTCCATTGTTAAAAGCTGCAGCAAGCTCCTCGGTTAAAACTACCGCAGCAAGCGGATGTCCATTCCCAATTGGCTTACCCAACACCACTATGTCCGGCTCCACGCCCTGCAATTCAAAACCCCAGAATTTTTCGCCCACCCGACCAAAGCCAACTTGCACCTCATCGGCAATGCACAAACCGCCGGCAGCCCTTACATGACGATATACTTCTTTCAGATAACCCTCGGGCAAAGGAATCTGTCCACCAACGCCCAACAACGTCTCACAGATAAAAGCAGCTATTCCGGTTTCTTTGGCCGCCAGCGTTTTAATGATTTCTGCTATATCCAAAGCGTATTTTGCTCCTGCTTCTTTGTCTCCATAACGATAAGTTCCTCTGTACAGATCGGGGTTCATACCTTTATGAATATAAGGTTGTTGTCCGGTGCCACCCTTACCATCAAATTTATAGGGACTTAGCTCCATAGCTACTGTAGACGTACCGTGGTATGCATGATCCAATACAATAACGTCCTTTTGTTTGGTAAAATGCCTGCTGATCCTGATAGCCAGGTCATTTGCCTCGCTGCCTGAATTACAGAAATAACAAACCTTTAACTTAGGCGGCAAACTTGAGGTGATCATTCTGGCATAACTAACCAGGCTGTCGTGCAGGTATCGGGTATTGGTATTGAGCTTTGCCAATTGCTTTTGCATGGCTTTGACCACCACCGGGTGGCAATGTCCCACATGGCTTACGTTATTTACGCAGTCGATATAAGTATCACCTTTATCATCGTACAGGTATTGCAGGGCACCTCTGCCAATTTTTAAATTCTTTTTATAGCTGATACTCAGGTTAGCTCCCACCACCTGTTTTCTTTCTTGTTTCAGGTCCTCATCGGCTGTTTCCGTCCCAAGTACCGGCGCATAACCACAACATATATTAAATCTATTTTGTGCCTGAAGCGGATTGATACGGATCCACTGGTACAAAAGTGTCCAGGCGTCGGCTTCCGAAATAAAGTGATGCGCATTATTGCTCTTACTCCTTTGCAGAGCAGAGGTGGTTACACTCATACACAAGCGGGCCGCGATAAGGTAATAGAGTACCGAAAGTTCGGTCTCTGCCAACGGATAAACCTGGTGATAGCTACGCAGTAATAACTCTGCAACAACCAATGGATCTGATCTTTTAAACAAGGCATAAGTACAAGCGACAGCTACATTATTGATCAGCTGACTTTCTACCATATCACCAAAATCAATGATTCCACTCAATAGCCCATTCGTGATCAGCACATTATAGTCGTTTGCGTCATTATGGATCACCGCTTTGCGCAGGTGTGGTAACAATGGCACAACCTCCATTTCGTACTGCAGCAGAAAATAAGCGACCATCGTTCTTTTTTCATGATCTTTGATATGATGCAGATGCTGGCGACAATGCATAACCTGCGCCAGGTCCCACTCGATAAAACGATAAGTTGCAGGATGAGCAAAATCTTCCATCTGCAAATCCATACGGGCCAATCCCGCGCCCAGACTTTCAAATACAGTATCCGGACCTACTTTCAAATCTCCCAGAAAAGTCCCCTCCAGGTAGGATAACACTCTTAAGTACAAAGTTTTTCCATCCAGATCAAGTATTGTTTGTCCATCACCTTCCGCATTGAGATACACATCCTGTATCGGGATACTTTTGTCTTTCCGTTTTAAATGCTCCATCGCCTTAAGCTGGGCATCCAGGAAATAAGGATCGGCAGGATCGACGCTCACTTTAGCGATAAACTTGTTGCCTGTGTTATCCTGAAGCAAAAAATTCTGATCTTCATACCCTTGTATTTTATCAATTCGGGTCAATTCAAGATCGTAATATTGCTGGAGCAGTTCTTTAATATATTGTTCGGAAAGTATCATATCTAATTTTCTTTTAACAGCATTAACAAATGAGCAGCAGACCAGCTGAAATTTCTGGCATTTAACCCCTTACCGCTAATCGGGTGATAATTTTCACGGATCGGTCCATCTGCTGACAGTCCTTCCGCATTTTGCAATAGCTTTTCTAAAAAATAACCGGCCTCTTTATGATAGCCATATTGATGCAGGCCATTTAGACCGAAATATACCTGATCCAACCAAACGGGGCCTCTCCAATAACCTTTCAAGGGGTCGAATTTCCCATTATCGGCTGCAAGCGTCGGCAAAGGCACACTGGTGTTAAACTTAGCCTTATTTTGCATAATCCGCAACACCTGTTCAGCCTTTTTAGTATCCGGTAAACCGGCCCATAGTGGAATCCAACCTTCGGGACCTTCGGCAGCAATCCACTGTCCATCCATCAAACGGTCATAATAAAATCCCCGCTCTATATGATAAAAAGCAGTATCAATCTGCTTTTTTAACGGCAACAGTTGTTTACGCCAATGCTTTGCCTCTTCGGGTAAGCTGAGCGCATCGGCAATTTTAGCCAGATATTCCTTTTCAGCGTACAAATAGGCATTCAGATCCACCGATTCCTGATTGAGTGACCAGGCTTTGTCATTATTTTTAAGCAATAAGGCATGATCAAAACGTACTGCATTGTCCATCCCACTTTCCCAGGCGGCAGCAATCCTGGTTCCATCTGTTGCACCGTATTCACATAGTCCATTTTTATTATGATCCCGATTGGTATACCACCAATGGTGATACCGCTTCAGTTTTGGATAAATATTTTTCAGAAAGGCCAAACCTGGTGACTGCTCATGAACCTTCCAGACTGCCCATGCGGCCAGCGGTGGCTTGGTATCTCTCCAGTTGTTTTCCTTTTTATCGGCATAAACGCAATCGGCCACCATTCCTTGTTCATCCTGATAATCAAACATAGAAAGGATATTACTTTTGGCCAGCTCCGGATGAAAATAAGCTAAGCCAACAGCCTGTTTCCAGCTATCCCAACTCCAAAAACCATAAAAACCCTGGTAGTTCAGCGAAGGGAACACCCCATCGTGCAACAGGTCTTTTGCTTTACTGCGCCAATTGCTGACCAGGGTAACTATTGATTTTACGGCAATCCTTTTCTGTGCTGGGTCTTTTAACCGATTTCCCGGAGCATTAAAATAACCGTTCAAATAGTCATTCCATCTCCGTTTATTGGCACTAAGCAAAGTTTGAAAATCAGCATCTTTAAATCCTCCTATCAACTTTGCCTGTTCAAGGTCATACCGCTCATTACGGGCTATAAAGAAACTTTTCCCCGGGGCTAAGGTTATCCCTTCATGTTTTGCACTATAGCTGTTTTTTCCGAATTCAAAGGTCAATGGAGCGGTTGGCGGAAAAGCCAGCTGGAAACGATGCCATCCCTTAAAATTAAGGCTAACCCCATTACCTTGCTTTTTTAGTTCGCTCTCTTTTAACAACGTCAAACCCGACCACTCCAATTGCAGTTTCTTTGATATTGAAGAAAGATTCCTGATCCTGGTACCAATCATGG
Source organism: Pedobacter schmidteae (assembly GCF_900564155.1). NCBI lineage: Bacteria > Pseudomonadati > Bacteroidota > Sphingobacteriia > Sphingobacteriales > Sphingobacteriaceae > Pedobacter > Pedobacter schmidteae. Next base: position 606,356 of record NZ_LS999839.1, read on the forward strand.
CTTCGCGATTAGAAGTAAAAATCAACTGTAAACTAATTTTCAAACCATCCACCAACAACTCCTGGCTCAGCAAGCCCGGATAGTAATGAATCTCGGCTTTAGCCTGGTTTAGCATTACCGACTTACCATCCACCTTTATGGTTAATTTGGCCATGGTATTGGCCAACCAGCTACCGCTCATATCCATTACCATCGGCCCAATAAAGGTCCCAAAATCTTCGGGAACAACCGGAAGCGTATAAGCATGCCAGGCGCCCATATCTGAAAAGACGTTGGCTTCAATTAACGAAGGATCGTGTACATGATGGCCTAATCTCAAAACGTCGGGAAACTGCTCCCTTGAACTTTGTGCAAAAGCAGTACCCAGTGTAAAACCAAGTATGCATAATAAATAGTACTTCATCCTAATCCTTTGCTCTTTCTGTTAAAATTTGTTGCTTAAATACCGGCCTCAACGTAAAAGAATAATGGTAATCCTGATAAGGCAGACGGTATTGCGGATGTGTTTGGGCACCCCAACTGTTGTCGCCCCCCACACCCATCTGCTGATGATCTATGTTCCACCAGATCAGGTCTTCGTTCACCATCGACCCGCCGTGAATGTTTTCTTTGGCATCCTTATCAAAATCAAGATGTTTCATATCAAAGTGCAATATTCCCGTACTCAATTCCTGCTTACCGAAAGCCATTAATCCTGCACCGCTAGCATTCCTTAATGCCACCCAACGGATGCCAGTACGATACCCACTTTCCTGTGCCCGTGGATAGGGATAAAAAAGTGCATCAGCTTTCATATGGTACAGATCAATGTCCGCAGCATAATTCCGGTCGATATAATTATCAAATGGCCCACGACCTAGCCAGCTTGCCTGTTCATATTCCGGATTTAAGATCATGCGCATCCCAATCCGTTGTGGCTCCGGATAGTTACCTTTACCGGTTTTGAGCAGATAATCGACCGTCACATCTCCGTTCCCTTTTATCAGATAAGTCAGGATACAGTTAGCATCAACTATTGGTAATTGATAATTTGCTTCCAACACATAGCCCTCGGATGTTTGACGGTGTGTAAACGATTGGAGCACTGCTGTCTGAAAGGCATGTTGCCAAACCTTGCTTCTGATCTGCAAACTATTGCCAATATCATTATCTGTAGCCGCACGCCAGAAATGAGGCTCTAATGCTTTTTGAATCAACTCCTTCCCTGAAATCCGATAACTTTCCAATAAACCTGTTTTCTGGTTAAATCCAACAACAAAGTCTTTCCCAAAAAATTGAAGTGCAACCTCCCCGGCTTTCAGGGTTAGTTCGGGCAGCTTTAATGCCATTTTTTTGGCGGTAGGGATTGATGGAAAACTAAACTGCTCTCTGGCAATAACAAAACCTGCAGGTAATAAGCCAGATGCAGTTCGGGTGCGGAATTCCAGATTAATGAAATATTCCACGTCAGGTTTCCGGACAAAGGGGGGGACATTTAACTGGATTTCCTTTTCTTCCTGAGGCAACAAAGCAAAATCAGCTACCTGTCCAGTCACTATTACCTCTCCATCTGCTTTTATAGACCAGCTCAACTGATAATCAGACAGATCTGTAAAATCAAAACGGTTTTTCAGTTTAAAAATATACTTTTCGGCATCTTTAAGTTCAAAGGCAACATTCTGATACACTTTTTGCAGTTCATAAGCCTGGGGATGAAAACTTCTGTCGGCCGACAAAAGGCCGTCGGCGCAGAAACTGGTATCACTGGTCTGGCCTACTGTTCCCATATCCCTACCAAATCCCCATATGTTATTTCCCTTTTTGTCTTTCAGGGCAAAGGTCTGATCAGAAAAATCCCAGATAAAACCGCCTTGTAATTGTGGGTATTTATAAATCAGGTCCCAATCGTCCTTTAGATTTCCTCCACTATTGCCCATCATATGTGCATATTCGCACTGGATAAGTGGTCTGCTACGCCAGGTTTTCACATAGTTTTCCATTACGGTAATGGACTTATACATGGGACAATAGATATCCGAATAACGTTCATCCTTTGCCGCTTCATATTGAACCGGACGGCTATCGTCATTTGCTTTTAGCCAACTATAACAATCTTTTAGATTTTGCCCAAACCCGCTTTCATTTCCTGTAGACCAGGTTATGATACAGGTAAAGTTCTTGTCGCGTTCCCACATGCGCTGCACCCTGTCCAGATAAGCATTTTTCCACAATGGTTTGTCGGACAACGTTTGTAATGGCGTAAAACTCATGCCGTCACATTCTATATTGGCTTCATCTATGACATACAAACCATATTTATCGCAAAGCGAGTACCAGTGCTCGGCATTGGGGTAATGACTGGTGCGAACCGCATTGATATTCAGCTCTTTCATCAACCGGATGTCGCGTAGCATATCAGCCTCAGTGATCACCTTGGCGGTAGTCATGTTGTGTTCATGCCGGTTCACCCCCTTGATTTTGATCGGTACACCATTGACCAGAAACAGCCCGTTCTTCACCTCAACGGTTCTGAAACCCATGGGGTGTACAATGCTTTCAATAGCCTTCCCTTTTTGGTTAAGATGCACGATTTTAAGCGTATAAAGATTTGGGTGTTCGGCATCCCAGGCTTTTACATGTTCAATAGTATGCTGGAAATTAAATACTTTACTTAGTTTAATCGGCTGCTTGTCCTGATATACCAGGTTACCTGATCCATCCCTCAATTCTACTTTTAAAGATCCCGATTCTGTTTTTGCAGGAATTTTATTGAATTCAACTTTCAATGCCAATAATCCGTTTTTAAACTGGGTATCCAGGGTACTTTTCACCTTAAAATCAAACAGATGAAAGTTTGGTCTGGCGATGAGGTATACACTTCTTTCAATTCCGCTTAACTTCCACATGTCCTGCCCCTCCAGATAAGTTGCATCACTAAACCGAAATACCTGTAGCGAAACTGTGTTTTTACCCGGTCTCAGTACTTTTGTCAAATCAAATTCTGTGGGTGTTTTACTGTCCTTGCTAAAGCCCAGATACTGTCCGTTAACCCACAAGTAGAAAAAAGAGTTGACTGCCCCCAGGTGAATAAACACCTGTTTACCTTTCCAGGCGGGATCGAACATAAAATCACGCTGATAAGAACCTACAGGGTTATAATCTTTGGGCACAAAAGGTGGATTGGCCGGAATAGGATACTCTACGTCGGTAAATATGTATTTATCCTTTCCTTCGGTCTGCCAGTTGGCGGGTACCTTAATTTGCCCCCAGCTTTTGGTCTGATCCATTTTTTTAAAAAAATCAGTCGGCCGCAGCGTAGGATTCTGAACAATTTTAAACCGCCACAGCCCATCCAGTGAAAGTTTAGCGGACTCTTCCGGAATAAAATAGGCATGTGCAGGAATGGTGTTGAGCGAAGGCTTTTCGGGATTTTCCCAATCATTTTTCTGAGCAGAAACCAGTATAGGCACAAAAAGGAGCGCACTAAAAATAGATTTTAGAGTTCTATAAAAATTCATCGAAAGACTTAAGATTTATACGTTAGGCCATGCTGGATTTATTTCAACACCCCGCAAGAGAAAACAAACCTTGCAGGTGTACGATGCTAAAATAAACTGCGTAGCATTCTTGAAGACAAGAATCAATAGTACTACTGAAAAATTCAGCATGGCCTAACGGTTTAAATTGCGCAAGGGAACATCCCTTGCTTGATTTGGTATTTAATTACTTGGCTTGAGGATTGTTGATCACCTCCTTTAATGGTGTAGGATAAAAAGCCTTGTCGGCTGTGAACTTCCTTCCGGCAGCCTGCATGGCTTGTGTAAGTAAGCCCCAACGTCTGAGGTCATAAAAACGGCTACCTTCCATAGTAAACTCCATCACACGTTCGTGAACAATCTGGTCAAAAACTATCTGTCTGTTACCTGCAACCGCATCCGTCAGATTAGCCCTTTTACGCACTTCGGTAATGTATTTTACGGCATCACTGCTTCCCTGTTCGTTTAATACTTCTGCATACATCAGCAATACATCTGCGTAACGCATCAACGGAAAATTGATGGCATTAGACAACCCAATACGATCTGGAGTTGCCGGTATCCACTTTCTGAAGGCAATGGTTTGTTTACCTGTCCCAAAAACAGCATTGTATGTTTTGCCATAAACCCTCGGATTGGTCGAATCATTAAAATAAGCATCATTAAAGTAAACCGTTTCATATACGCGCTTGTCGTAATTCCCACCAGCAATTTTCCCCTCCTTCAGTAGCTCCGTTAACAAACGTGGTGTGCCATAAATCTCTCCATACCCATTCAATTCTGAAGCGGCTACCCAGTCGCTCAGATAAGAACGATACACCGCGCCACCACTGTTATCGGCCGATTGCTGTAATTCAAATACAGACTCAACGCTATTTTTAGTAACGCCGTTAAACATATTTCCAAAATCAGGATCAAGACTATATGCTTTTGAATCGATCACCAACTGTAGCCATTTTTTTGCTTCGGTATAATAACTTGCAGCATTTGCCTTATCATCTCCCGCACGGTACAGGTATACTTTACCCAGATAAGCCTGCGCTGCACCTTTGGTTACACGTCCAAGCTCTGTGGCCGGCCTGTCTTTTCTCAGCGGAAGATCGGGTTCGGCCTCTTTAAGGTCTTTCAGGATAAATTCATAAACTTCGGCTCTGGTCGAGAAGCCTTTAGCCAGGTCCCCTTCCGAAGTAGGCACCTTATCTCTGATGATCACCTGAGTAAAATTATTCAATATTTTAAAATGATAGTATGCCCTTAAAAATTTGGCTTCGGCGATAATTTGTTTTCTGCTGGCCTCATCAATAGACTCTGCCGGTATCTTAGCTACATTTTCGATAACCTGATTAGAGAAATTCATTCCTCTATAGTTTTCTCTCCATAACAAATCAATAGCATAATTTCCGGAGGTAAAATCAAAATTATAATGCTCTGTCCACCATGGATAGTTAAAGGCATCCGCTCCTGGAACAACGTAATCTTCGCGGTAAAATTCACGTACAGAACGCGCTTCTACATAGTTATCCCAACTCACAAAACCTTCCAGCTGAGAGTAAGCTGCTGCCAGTCCCGAAAGCGCCCTGTCTTTATTTATCCAGTAGTTATCTACCGTTAATTGATCAGGCATCTTTTGGTCCAGCTCACTTTTCTTACAGCCTGCCGATGCCATTAACAGCAGACATATTCCTATATATATTTGATTAATTTTCATTTTTAGAATAATTAGTTACATTAAAATGTTAATTGAAGACCTGCCATAAAGCGTTTGCTTTGTGGGTACAACATCCTGTCGACACCTGTATTGAGAACATTGAAATTAGCTACCTCCGGATCAAGACCTTTGTATTTGGTAAACGTCAGCAGATTCTGACCGCTCAGGTAAATCCTCAACCGTGAAACTTTAATATCTTTTAACAAATTAACCGGAAAAGTATACCCCAGTTGTACCACCTTTAACCTCAGGTAGGCTCCGTTTTCTAGAAATCTGGTCGATTCACGTGCATTGCCGTTGTCATCTCCCAAAACAGCTCTCGGCATGTCAGTGTTCGTATTTTGGGGCGTCCAGGCGTTTAATGTGGTGGCAAGGAAGTTTCTTCCTGCGTCCATGCCTTCCAGTTCAAAGCGGTTTCCATTGTAAATTTTATTACCACCTACACCTTGCCAGAAAAGAGAAAGGTCGAAGTTTTTAAAGTTAGCGGCCATGTTCAGACCATATTCGTACTTGGCAAAGCCTGTTCCCTGATAGGTTTTATCCTTCTCATCAATTTTTCCATCTCCGTTTGCGTCCTTAAAGCGGATATCACCAGCCTTTGCTGCTGGCTGTAAAGCATCGCCATCCGAATTTTTATAATTGGCCGCTTCAGCATCAGATTGAAAAATGCCATTGGCTTCGTAGAGATAAAAAGCACCGATTTCTTTACCTACTATTGTCTGGGTAGGAATATGATCTGTTCCAAAACGCAGCCCGGTTCCATAAAGTACCTGATCAGTATTGGCCAGTTCAAGAACTTCGTTTTTCAATAAACTAAAGGAACCTCCCAAGTCAAAATTCCAGTCGCCACTGCCAAATTTATAATTTGCCTCTAATTCCGCGCCCTTGTTGGAGATTTTCCCTACATTCAAGATCGGGTTATTTAATCCCGCAGATGGCGGTACCTCCTTGATAATCAGCAAACCATCTGTAATGTTTTCATAAAAGTTGAGGGAACCCGTTAGTTTACCAAATAGGCCAAAGTCAAGTCCAATGTTTTTTGATTTGATAGTTTCCCATTGTAAGTCCCTGTTCAGCAAAGTGTAACTGGCAGATCCCGGCCACGGTGTGGCACCAGAACCTTGCACATATCCACCCGACCAGTTATTTACCGTAGTCATTAAAGCCTGGTGGTCATAAAAACCTAAGGCACCTTCATTACCCAACTCACCGTAACTTGCCCTAAGCTTTAAACTGTTCAACCAGCTGGCATCCGCAAGAAATCTTTCTTTATTTACATTCCAACCCAACGATACCGAAGGGAATACTCCATATCTTCTATTCTCTCCAAAAACAGAAGAACCATCTCTACGTACAGAAACCTGCAACAGATATTTATCGTCATAAGCATAATTTAACCTGGCCAGCGTAGAAAGACGTACGTACTTGTTGTTGCTACCCGTAGCGCTGAATGTTCCGCCTAAGCCAGATGATATGGTATTAAAATCAGGATTGCTAAAACCTGCAGGCACTTCTGTTTGTACAATTTTACCATCCACAACCGTGCGCACAATGGTTTTTCCATCTACGGTTGCACTCAAAAACCGATTGGTTTTCTCCTGTGCAGTATAACCGGCCAATAATTTGAAACTATGTTTGTCAATATTTAACTCATAGTTCAGTAAATGTTCCATTACCCGTTCTTTGTAATTAGACCAGCGGTTATACACCTGTGGATAAGAAACTGCAGGATCGTTGGAATTTACCCGATAGGACGGATGATGCGTAAAATCCTCGGTTTGTGCATTGATGTAACTCAGATTTGAGGTGTAGCTTAAGCCCTTGTATAATTTCAGATTGATGTTCAGACTTCCTGCCAGATATTTTGTTTTGCTATTGGCATTCAGGAAATGATCGGCACCTACCGGATTCTGGAACTTTGGCAACCCATCTACAGTCAAAGCATAACCATATTTCTCCTTATTATCAAACACAGGTAATAAAGGCGATTGGGAATAAGCATCCTTAGTATCAAACTTGGCCCCTTCAAACAAGGTTTCCGTATACACAATATTGCTACCAACTTTCAATATACCTTTGGTAAATTCGTTTCTGGACCTAAACGATTTCTTATTAAAGTTAGAGCCAATAAAAGTTCCCTTATCGTCGGTTAAATCACCACCTAAGGAATAAGTCAGATAATCACTTCCTCCGCTTAATGCCAAATTATAATTTTGAGATACACCTTTGCGGTTGATCAGGTCCTGCCAGTTGGTATTTACGCCGGTATTCTTATTCAGATAGGCAGGATAATCGGCCGGATCTACATCAGGATTATTGGCATACATTTGTGCATGCACCTTTTTATAGCCCTCAGCATCCAGAAATTTGTATTTAGCCGTTGGTGTAACACTACTGTAAGTACCTGAAAAATCGATAACAGGTGCACCTTTTTTGCCTTTTTTTGTAGTGATCAGGATTACACCGTTGGCACTATTGGATCCATAAATTGAGGCAGCAGCACCATCCTTAAGTACTTCTATTGATGCCACGTCATTACTGTTCAAATAATAAGGATCGCCGGGCACACCATCAATCACGTATAAGGGTTGGTGGGCCCCAAAAGTTCCCACACCTCTTAAACGTACATCTGAAGCCTGACCTGGGTTGCCACCCGGACTACTTACCGACAATCCGGCAACCCGCCCCTGTAAAGCATTTACAGGGTTATTAGCTGCCACTTGTCCTAGCTTTTCACCACTCACCGAGCTCACGGCGCTGGTTAGGTTACTTCGTTTCTGTGTACCATAGCCGATCACCACTACTTCTTCCAACCCCTTCATATCCATCAAAAGCTTAACTGTAACCTCTTTTCCTAACTCCACAGCAATCTCCTGGCTCTTATACCCAATGGCTGAAAAAACCAGGACATCCTGAGCAGAAGCTTTAATAACAAAATGCCCAGAAGCATCAGAGACTGTTCCTGTAGTGGTTCCTTTTATTTTAATACTGATACCGGCAATCGGCTGGTCAATCTCATTCAACACCTTTCCTTTGATCAGACTATTCTGAGCAAAGCTTTCATTTGTAAGCGCTAAAAAAAGCAACCCAAAAAAAAGGTGAATTGGCCATCGTAAATTTTTAATCATAATATTTGGTTTAAAGTTGATTTAATTCCGAACCCGCAGATCCGGCTGATTGGTTACTCAAACCTAAATATTAACCCACCTAAAAAACGATTTTTACTACCCCTACATCAAATGCAATTCACCCCTACAAGACCTCTACAAGTAGCTCCAAAGCTTCCTAAAAGGCCTTTAAGAAATCATTCAGGCTATCATTGGTGGATAACTCAAAATGTTTCCTTAACCGGTAGCGGGCCATCTCTACCGACTTGACAGAGATGTTATTTAATGAAGCAATTTCCTTAATGGATAGGTTGAGTCTGATCTGAGCGCATAACCTTCTTTCATTTTGTGTAAGCGTCGGGAATTTTTGCTGAAGGTTATAAAAGAAGTCCTGATGCTTGGCATCTATTTGCAAATTGAAATCTTCAATGTATTTTTCACTATTTATATCATAACGGAATTTACCAACCAGTTTATGAAGGCGTTGCAAGACATCTGCCCCTCCGGCCTTTTCCAGGGCAATCAATTCTTCAATAAAGCTGCTGATCAGTTCATTTTTATGCGCCATATACATAGAGTAATTTTTAAGCTCTACATAATTAAACTCTAATTTATTACTCAGCAATTGCTGTTTCACCTCGGCCAGCTCTGCATTTTTTCTTTGCCTGCTACGTAACTTATTATATAGCAAAAAGCCAATAATCACTAATAACACCACAATAATGGCCAAAGTATTCCGCTGATAAGACTTTAAGCTTTTTTCCAGGTTCAGGGCTTTGATTTGTCGCTCCTTTTCCTGTGCTTCCCGTTTCATTGTAAGGGTGAGCAGGGCATTGATCTTATTTTTGGACAAAAACTCTTCTCTTACACTATTATATTTCTGAATATATTCGTAGGCATGTTTGTAATCTCCTGTCAGCTGATACAATTGCGAAAATATTTTGTAGTAATCGAGCAGATTTTCTTTTTTTGAATTTGAAGTCGACTTATCCATGTAAGTCAATGCCTTATCCAGCGACTGCCTTGCCTCCTGGTATTGTCCCAGTTTTACCAGCGAAAATGCCATCTGGTTATGCACCTCGGCCAGTGATAACAGTTGACCTGTAGAATATTTGAGCGAGAGTTGAAAATAATGAATAGCTTGCTTAAAATCGCCAATATTGTTACTGCTGATACCTAAATTATTATAAGCTGCACTGGTGAGGGTTTTGTTGTTAAATTTATTGGCCAGTACCAGCACCTGGTTAAAATAGTCCGCAGCTTTTTTAAACTCATTTTTTAGCTGGTATATTAATCCTATGGCATTTAAAGAAACAGAAGCCTTTTGTTCATTGCCTGCTTTTTTGTATAAATTATAGGCCATGGTATGATATTTCAGAGAAAGCTCCGCATTCTCTACATCATAATAAGTCCAGCCCAGCAACGTGTAGGTTTCGGCAATCTGTTCGGGCTTCCCATTTTCTTTATAAATTTCCAGCGCATTAAAACCATACTCAAGTGCCAGATCATAAATATCGTTATAAAGATACCCCTCAGCCAATATCACCAGGGCGTCTGCCTGCTGGAGTTTAAGCTTATTTTCATAAGCCAGCAGATAAGCTTTATAAGCATAAGCAATAGCCTGGTTGGTTGCATCCCTGTTCAGTTGCTTTGCCGTCTTATTCAAATGGGCAATCTTTTCTATCAACGAGTCCTGCTCAACAATCGGCACTTCTGCTAGTGCAGGCCGAATCAATCCAACGATACAAAAAAAGAACAGGCTTAAAAAAAAGTTGAGTTTGCGCATTTATGAATAGTGTTTCTTACTTTGAAACACAATATATAAAAAATAGGGATAGGGGTATTATTTTTTTATTTTCATACTTTTGCCAGATGTCCGGAATCTACATCCACATCCCCTTTTGCAAAAAAGCCTGTACGTATTGCGACTTTCACTTCAGTACCTCATTAAAGTATGTAGATGAAATGACAGAGGCCATTTGTGCTGAAATCATAAAAAAAAAGGATAGAATAACGGATCAGGTTGGCAGCATTTATTTTGGCGGAGGGACCCCTTCTGTACTTCCGGCAAAAGCATTCGAAAAAATATTCAATACACTTACCCGGTATTTTTCTATCTCATCGGTTGCCGAAATTACCATTGAGGCTAATCCCGATGACCTGAACGCAAAAAAAGTAGCTCAACTAAGGCAACTTCCGGTAAACCGCTTCAGCATAGGTATACAATCCTTTTTTGAAGAAGACCTGATCTGGATGAACAGGGCGCACAATGCAGCTGAGGCGGAAGATTGCATTAAACGGAGTCAGGATGCCGGGTTTGAAAACCTGAGTATAGATCTGATTTATGGTTACCCTTTGCTAACCGACAACAAATGGCTGCACAACATCAACAAAGCAATTGAATTCCAGACGCCGCATATATCGGCCTATTCGCTAACAGTAGAACCAAGAACGGCACTGGCTAGCGCCATAAAAAGAGGTCAGCAGCCCCCCGTAAATGATGAGCAAAGTGCAGCCCAGTTTATCACATTGATTGAACAGTTAAAAACAGGTGAGTTTGAGCATTATGAGATCTCTAATTTCAGTCAGCCGGACAAATATGCAGTTCACAATACCAATTACTGGCGGGGTGTACCTTACCTGGGCATTGGTCCATCTGCACATGGCTTTGACGGACAAACGCGTTACCACAATATAGCCAACAATGCAAAGTACCTGGAGCAAATCCGAAAAGGAGAACTGGCCGAAACTATTGAAGAACTGGATAAATATGACAGGTTTAATGAATATATCATGACCTCCTTACGTACCATGTGGGGCACAGATTTGCATAAAATTGCTGCCGATTATGGTAACGTGTTTATGGACGATACTTTAAAAGCCATCCGGCCTTTTATAAAAAAGAAATGGCTAACGAATGAAAAAGACCATCTGGTTCTGACACAGGAAGGTAAATTATTTGCAGATTACATCGCCTCTGAGTTATTTTTGATTCAGGATGACCATCTTTAACCCTTATTACCCATAGGATATAAACTCATGAAGAATAAAGTTATTTGGATCACCGGTGCATCTTCCGGTATTGGCGAGGCACTGGTTTATGCTTACAATAATACAGGAGCAAAACTTATTCTTTCGTCCCGCAACAGAGATGAACTTTACAGAGTTAAAAGCGCCTGTAAAAGTCCGGTAAATATACATGTGCTCCCCTTAGACCTTGAAAATACGGATTCATTGGCCGATAAAGCGGAAGATGCCATCCGTATTTATGGTCATATAGATATATTGATCAATTGCGGTGGCGTCAGTCAGCGTAGTCTGGCTTTGGAAACCACACTGGCAACCGAGCAACGCTTGATGAATATCAACTTTTGGGGTACAGTAGCCCTCAGCAAAGCGGTCATCCCCAACATGATTCAACATGGAGGAGGCAAGGTCATTTGTATCAGCAGCCTGGTGGGTAAATTTGGCACACGTTTCCGTTCTTCCTATGCTGCCTCAAAGCACGCATTACACGGCTATTTTGACTCCTTGCGATCGGAAGTATTTGACAAAAACATTCAGATCACCATCGTTTGTCCTGGCTTCATTAAAACGAATGTCTCCATCAATGCACTGACGGCAGACGGGACTCCACAGGGCACAATGGATGAGGGCCAAGACAATGGTGTACCAGCAGCAGATTGTGCCAGACAAATTGTAGCAGCCATCAACCAAAACAAAGAAGAGGTATATATTGGTGGCAAAGAAGTGAAGGGCGTATGGTTTAAACGTTTCTTTCCACTCAAATTCTCCAAATATATGAGAACCGCAAAAGTAACCCGATAAACTAATCAGCCACGCACCTGAAACCGGTATTTTCCAACCCTGTATCTATAGAAGATTTCATTTTAGAGCTTACCCTGTAGCCCTTGCAGTAAGAAGAATGGCACATAAAAGAGCCTCCTCTGATAACTTTCTTAGGAATTCCAGGCTCCTCAGGATCATAGCTTTTGGCAGGGCCATTAGGATTATCCTGTTTCCCTTTCAGGGTTTTATAATAATCGGCCGTGTACCAGTCTGCAGTCCACTCCCATACATTGCCCGACATGTCATACAAGCCATATCCGTTGGCAGCGAATGATTTTACAGGAGCAACACTTGAAAAACCATCTGTTTTTAAATCATTGTATGGAAACTCTCCCTGCCAGGTATTAGCCTTGATTTTACCCTTGGTTAGATCTTCATCACCCCATGGATATTTTTTACTTTTAAGTCCTCCTCTTGCCGCATATTCCCATTCCGCTTCAGTAGGTAAACGTTTTCCTGCCCATTTCGCATAAGCCACAGCATCTATCCACGACACCTGGGTAACAGGATAATTATCTTTTCCGATGATATTACTTTTCGGCCCTTGTGGATGTTTCCAGCTGGCACCTGTTGTCCAGCTCCACCATTGCGATACATCGTTGATGTTTACCCGCTTATTAGGCTTTTTAAAGGTCAACGAAGCAGGCTGCAACAACTCCTCTGCAGGTTTAGGCGTACCCGGAGGCAATTGTTTCTTCAACTCTTCCCAATCCGGTTTGCGCTCGGCCTGGGTAACATAGCCGGTAGCCTTTACAAAACGGGCAAACTGGGCATTAGTTACTTCCGATTCATCTATCCAGAATCCCTTTACACCAACTGCATGTGCAGGATATTCATCAGGCCGTCCCTCGTTGTCGGCCGCCCCCATCATAAAATCGCCCGCGGGGATAAATTTCATTCCTGTACGGTCAGCCTTCCCTTGTTTTCCTGTGGAACCAAGCGAGTCGACCTGGCCCAGAGATCCAAATCTTTTAGGCAATTTAGCACTGCAACAACTTGAATCCTTCATGGTGCCACCGCTCTCTCCGATCGTAACACTATCGGCGCGCTCAACGCTCTCAACGTTCTCTGCGGTTTTAACATTCTTCTGATTACACGAGGTGATCACCATCACCGCCAACAAGGATAAAATAGCTCTTTTCACTTAGCTAAATTAATGATAAAAAATATAGCATAAAAACCACCTAGCGCATTACACCAATTTTTTTACCATCCCAGTCAGGAAACAGCACTTTATCGTTACTTATATTTAAATGCCTATCGGCCACCTCACTAAATACGCTCCTGAAGTCGGTAGTTACCGCAAGGTCCCGGCCATCTTCCAGATTCTCTACAGCGAGTGTATTTACCACACCATGTACCAATCCACCATTTACTCCGTTCCCCAAAATAAAATTACAGGAAGCCCTGCCATGATCCGTTCCACCTGTGCCATTCTGTTTCACCGTACGGCCAAATTCGGTCATGGTCATTACCGTTACATCATCCTGATAAGTACCCATATCTGTCCAGAATGCCATAATGCTATTGCTCAGATCATTTACGTTCCTGGCAAAAATACCGGTATCCGCCCCCTGATTAAAATGCGTATCCCATCCTCCCGATTCCGCAAAGGCAACTTCCATCCCCACATCCATTTTAATCAACTGGGCAATCTGTTTCAACGAATTTCCTAAGGCTGAGTTTGGATACATGGCACCATTGGCAGGTACATAATTTTTTACATCTACTTTTTGCAACATTTTTATCGCATCGAAGCTTTCTTTTCCTGTCTCTTTTAGCAGGCCCGAGGAAGTAGTGTCATACAAATCTTCAAAACTTTTAGCAGCCATATTAGCGCCTTTAACATTCCCTCTCAGTTGAATATTAAAATCCTGTAAATTACTGATGGCTACGGCCGGATTATCCCCATAAAATGACCTTGGTAATGATGAGGTCAAACTTACACCCTGGAAAGGAGTAGCACCGTCATGTCCAAGCAAACCTACCGCACGGTTTAACCAGCCACTATCTGTACCTTTTCTAAAAGGTGTACCCGATTCCATATAATCCTGTGCATCGAAATGCGAGCGGGTATTGTTTGGAGAGCCAATACCATGCACAATCGCCATTCTCTTTTCTCTGAACATCTTTTCAAACGCAACCATAGAAGGATGCAATCCGAACCGTCCGTCCAGATCGATAAGGGGAGTTGTTTTACCGCCTTTAGCAGCAGACATAAATAAGGTAGGTCGAGCGGCCTTCAAATAGTCGTCCATAAAAGGGGTAACCGCCATCAGCCCATCCATAGCACCGCGCTGAAAAATGCAGACCATTATTTTTCTTCTTTTAAATAGGCCTGGGGCTTTAGTTTCGGCAACAGCTTCGGCTAAAAATCCGGGAATACCGCCCAATCCTATTCCAAATAGGGCCAATCCACCTGCTTTTATAAATCCTCTTCTTGAAGTCATGATGATAATTTTAAGATTTATTTACGTTGAAATTCCGGGGAGCCAATAATTACGCCCACTACCTGTGCCAGCATGGTATTCGTTCCTGTGGCACTTATTATTTTATTCGCTTTTTTTCCATATCCCTTATTGGCCGCCCTTGCTTCCTTTTTATCCGTCATATCCATGCGCTGCTGGTCTCCGGCAGTCATCATATCCATGGTTTCGACAGGGGTACTCGCTTTTGCAGCAGCAGTTTCTACTTTATTGGCCAGGTCAGGATCATTTAACATCGGTTTTAAACGTTTCACAGTTTCTGCTACATCACGTTCGGGCATGATCAGCTTACAATAAATCTGCAAGGCTGCATCTGCACTTTCCGGCTCATGATTATTGTTTAATGCAGTCAGGTTTATTTTTATTCCCGGAATACGCTGTGTAGCCAACGCTAGTCCAAAGTTCATCCGGTTCAGCAAAGATCCAGTGTTGATCCAATATTGGCCTCGGTCCGGAAATCCCGTAGGCGCCTGGTAATAGTACATCCGCTGCCCCATTTTATTGATCCAGTTGTACAGTTGAAAAGGCTGGGTAATTTCTGCATTTAAACTTCGTACCGCACTTATGGCTAGCTCAAAAGGGGATTTTGTCTTTTCACGCAAAGCCTCTTTGCTCCAAAACTCAGGAGCTGAAGCCATTGTAATCATGACTTTTTTAATATCCCCATCTGTTTTGGTAAAAGTGCTTGCCATTTTATCAACCAATGATTGAGGCGGACTATCGTTTACAAACCTTATCGCTATTTTTTTGGAAATGAATTTAGCAGTTGATGGATGATGTGCCAGCATGCTCAATAATTCCACACCTTCTTCGTATCCTCTATTGGCAGGGAAACGTTTACCCAATACCACTTTTTCCCCGTTATCATGCCGGGTAGGTATGAAAAGAAAATCGCCATCATGTACAAAACCCTTTTTTTCAAGCGTATTGGCATCCATTCTTTCCAACAGATTTTTGCCTGCGGAACCGTATCCCCTATCTCCCATTGGCGCAATGGTCCAGCCTGTTAAAACCCTTGCAGCCTGTGTTACATCGCTTTGCGTATAGCCCCCGTCAACGCCCAAAGTATGCAATTCCATCACCTCACGGGCATAATTTTCATTCAGTCCACCCTGTTTCTTTTTCTCCTGAAGCTTTTTTAACGCACTTGAATTAGCCTTTAGTCTTGCTCTTGCTGCACCTGACCTATTCATTGGCCGGTTCCCTTCCATTTGCATTTGCATCCCATCGTTATTTCCAATAGGCTTCCCACTGCTCGAAAAATTATCCAGATACATCAGCATAGCCGGCGATTTAGCCGTAGCCATCAGCAATGTTTCGAATTTACCTGTCACATTAGGTCTGATTACATCCCTTTCATATGCAGGAATAAAAGATGCACTTTGATTTTTTGTCAGGGAAACATTAAAATGATTGAACCAGAAATCAGTAAGCAGTTCGTGCAATTGATTGTTGGTATAGGCAGCCCTTAATATTTTCTGATTAAAAAACTGTCGGAAGAGTTCCTGTTGTGGTTTATAGCCTTTAGATTCCATGTAAATCTTTACCTGATCGCGATAAGCTTTTCCGTCACTTTTGTTGACCGAGTCCTTATTGATCACACCGTCTTTAATGGCCATCCGCACAGCTTCACCTGGGCGGGGATATTTATTTTCAACCTCAGCATTAGTTAGGTTGATGTCATCATACTGGCTCAACGATTTGTTTAGCACCGCATCCTCCATCTTCCCTTCCAGTTGTTGCTCAAACCATTTCTCCAGTCCAATTTTTACCACCTCATCAATGTCTTCGGCTTTGGCACCGTAAGTAAATCTGCTTAGCAGGTGCGCTGCAGCCTGGCGTTCGTTTAATCCAGCCTGTTTATAAGGGAATGCAAATTTTATGGCTGCCGGCTTGTCGTTTTGAAAACCTGTACAAAATATAGCTGCAAAAACCAGGAATACAAATGAATAGATAACTTTTGCTGATGTGCTCATACCATCTTGATTTTAATTACAATGCTATGACCTTACAAATTCTAAAAGGATTAAAATTCCGATCAAATAATTTTAAGTATCAACAGTTACAGGCAATTAAAAGTTTTTCCCTGATTCCAAGTCCACCTTTCAGATTCTTCGTATCTGTTACTATAAAATCATTTAAACTATCAAATAGAGGTACTGATTGAAATTCTTTTTTTGTTGCTTACACTATACTTACCCCCCTTTAAAACTCCTGACTTTAAAACTCCAATTGTCAGCTTATTTCAATTTTTCATATCAACACTACCACCCAATTTATTGTTTATATAGTTTTGCTTCATCTTAACATTTTATTCATATGAAGTTCAACCTAACTCCTATTGATATCGTTAATGACATCAGCAAATCAGATTTTGAAAGGCACTATCTGAATACTCGCAAACCACTTATTATCAAAAACATGGCTAAATCCTGGCCAGCATACGATAAGTGGAGCCTCGACTACATGAAAACCGTTGTTGGCGATAAAACGGTCCCACTTTATGATAGCTCAAAAGCCGACCCATCCAAACCGATTAATGCAGCAGCTGCAGAGATGAAATTTGAGGACTATATAGAGCTGATTAAAAATACACCTACTGACCTACGGATATTTCTGTTTGATCCGATTAAGCAGGCGCCCAAATTACTGGAAGACTATCGCCCCCCAAAAGATTTGATGGGTGGCTTTTTAGACAGCTATCCCAATATGTTTTTTGGTGGCAAGGGCTCAGTTACCTTTTTACACTATGATATAGACCTTGCCCATATATTTCATACCCATTTTAATGGACGTAAACATGTGATCTTGTTCGAAAACAAATGGAAAGAACGCCTGTACCAAATTCCCTATGCCACCTATGCACTTGAAGATTATGATGTGGAACGTCCTGATTTTAATAGATTCCCGGCTTTAGAAGGTGTCAAAGGAATAGAAGCATTTCTTGAACATGGTGATACCTTGTTTATGCCTACAGGTTACTGGCACTGGATGAAATATCTCGACGGCTCTTTCTCTATTAGTTTGCGGGCCTGGGACAAATCCTGGGCAGTAAAGGCCAAAAGTTTATATAACCTGACCCTTCAACGTAAGTTTGACGATTTTATGAAAGCCAATTTCAAAGAAAAATACATGAACTGGAAGGAACAACTGGCCATTAAAAGGGCCAACAAGGCACTGGCCAGACAAAAACCCGCTTAAATTTAGAGATTCGAGTTTAAGATGCTGTTTGCACCGAATTCACTTCGGCATCCGTCAGCAAACCAAAAAATAACATAGTTACGCTACCGATTTAAATTCAGCATAACGTATGTAAAAAAAATTTTCTCTAAGTTTGTTCTAAATAAGGTCGGTAATTAGCATTAAGCTATTCCCATGCATCTTATCATTAACTTATATGAGCTTTATTTTAAAGCCGGTAGATACCGTGGAGAGCATCAGCCCAGCTGATTTTAAAAAAAACTACCTGGATGCACGCCGTCCGTTGATCATTAAAGGGTTAACGAAATCATGGCCGGCAAGGGAAAAATGGAATACAGATTACCTGAAACAAATTGGCGGCGATATCACCGTCAGTTTGATGGACAATTCTAAGGCCGATCCATCCAAGCCCATCAACGCCTCGGTAGCCGAAATGAAATTTGGAGACTACCTGGATCTGATCAAAAGAGAACCTACCGAACTGCGTATCTTCTTTTTTAATCTTTTTAAACATCATCCCGATCTGATCAACGACATTGTTATCCCCAAAGACCTGATGGGCGGCTTTATAGAAAGTATGCCAGCCATGTTCTTCGGCGGTTCCAACTCTGTTACCTTTTTACATTACGATATAGACTTGCCCCATCTTTTCCATACCCACTTTGGTGGCCGTAAACACATCATATTGTTCGATAATAAATGGAAAGAAAGGCTCTATTGTATCCCTAATGCCACTTATGCATTAGAAGATTATGATGTAGCGAATCCTGATTTCGAGAAATTTCCAGCCTTAAAAGGTGTTGAAGGCTATGAAGTATTCCTGGAACACGGTGATACCTTATTTATGCCAACAGGCATGTGGCACTGGATGAAATACCTGGACGGATCCTTCTCTTTAAGCTTAAGGGCCTGGGACGCTTCAATAACCAGAAAGGCACAAAGTGTCTTCAATCTGGCAATTAAAGGCGGATTAGACAGCGTGTTAAAAATGGCCTTCAAGGCTCCGTATGCAAAATGGAGAGAGCGTTTGGCCGTTAAAAGAGCCGAAAGAGCACTAGCAAACGGAAATCCGAAGTAGCCCCTGGGATTTTTACACCCCTATAACATTACTGATACCACAAACTTTTACCTTCGATAATTCGTTTATACAACGTATATGAGAGGGTTCCATTTTTCTGATTTTAAGCCAGATGAGTTGCCAAAGGGTGGCTTTGACGAACTGCTGAAACTGTTTACACAACTGCTGAATTATACCGCGGGTGATGCAGGGGAAGCACTGACATGGATGAATGAACTGGATAAGCAATACAAGCTAACCAGTAATGAATATGGTATGGGCAATTTTATCGATGATCTGAAAGATAAAGGTTACCTGAAAGAAAATCCTGCAAATGGTGATCTCAGCATCACCGGAAAAACAGAGAAAACCATTCGCCAATCGGCCCTGGAAGAGATTTTTGGTAAACTAAAAAAGGCAGGAAAAGGCAACCACAACAGCAATCTGTCGGGCATAGGCGAAGAAAAGAATGCCGACCGAAGAGAATACAACTTTGGCGATAGTTTGGATCAGATAGACATGACCGCTTCTATTCACAATGCACAAATCAATCATGGCATAGGAAATTTCACGCTCACCGAGCGCGACCTGGAAGTAGAAGAAAAGGACTATAAGACACTGACATCTACCGTATTGATGATAGATATTTCCCATTCCATGATTCTTTATGGCGAAGATCGCATTACCCCGGCCAAAAAAGTAGCTATGGCACTCGCCGAACTGATCCGCACCCGTTACCCTAAAGACACGCTGGATATTGTAGTTTTTGGCAACGATGCCTGGCCAATTACCATCAAAGATTTGCCCTACCTGCAAGTTGGTCCCTACCATACCAATACCTTTGCGGGATTGGAACTGGCTACCGATTTGTTGCGCAGAAGAAAAACGCACAACAAACAGATTTTTATGATAACCGACGGCAAACCTACCTGTTTAAAGGAAAATGGGCGTTATTATAAAAACAGCATGGGACTGGATAGAAAAGTAATCGGAAAAACACTAAATATGGCGGCACAATGCAAGCGACTCCATATTCCGATAACCACCTTTATGATTGCTCAGGATCCATACCTGCAACAGTTTGTCAGAGAATTTACACAGATTAATGGAGGGAGGGCTTTTTACAGTTCCCTAACCGGATTGGGAGAATATATATTTGAAGATTACATTAAAAACAGAAGAAAAACAGTAAGGTAATATAGCGTCCTTCATGGTGAGATCCAGATAAAACAAAAAGAATGAACCACATCAATATAAAAACCCTTGGCGAATTAAAAGCCTCAAAATATAAATCACTTTCCGTAAAAGACGAACTTCGTAAAAACCTGATCGACCAGCTGAGAAATAAATCGGCAGGCTTTGAAGGGATTTTGGGTTATGATGAAACAGTGATACCTGAATTGCAAACCGCCATATTATCCCGCCACAATATACTTTTGCTGGGCTTACGTGGGCAAGCCAAAACCCGTATTGCCCGCTTGATGGTGAATTTACTGGACGAATACATACCCTATATAGCCGGAAGCGAAATCTATGACGATCCATTGAATCCCATCTCCTGGTACGCCAAACACCAGATATTGATACATGGCGACAATACATCGATTGACTGGCAACACCGGTCGGAGCGTTATACCGAAAAGCTGGCTACTCCTGACGTAACCGTGGCCGACCTGATTGGTGATGTAGATCCTATAAAAGCCGCTACCTTAAAACTGACCTATAATGACGAACGCGTGGTCCATTTTGGATTGATACCAAGGGCACACCGCAGCATTTTTGTTATCAATGAATTGCCCGACCTGCAAGCCCGGATACAAGTAGCCTTGTTTAATATGCTGCAGGAAAAAGACATACAAATCAGAGGTTTTAAGCTCCGCTTACCATTAGATGTACAGTTTGTATTCACTGCAAACCCAGAGGATTATACCAACAGGGGATCAATAGTAACCCCGCTAAAAGACCGCATTGAAAGCCAGATCCTTACCCATTATCCGAAAACTATTCCCATATCACGGGAAATTACTGCCCAGGAAGCCAGACTTACACCCGAACAACGGAAAGGTGTTCAGGTAGACGGACTGATAAAGGACCTCATAGAACAGATTGCTTTTGAAGCACGCCAAAGTGAATTTATTGATCAAAAATCGGGCGTATCGGCAAGGCTCACCATTTCAGCCTACGAGAACCTGATCAGTACTGCTGAAAGAAGGATGTTGATCAAGAATGAAAAAAACACGGTAGTACGCCTCTCGGACTTAACCGGTATTATTCCTGCTGTAACCGGAAAAATTGAACTGGTGTATGAAGGTGAGCTGGAGGGCCCGGCCAAGGTGGCCAATATATTGATTGGAAAAGCCATCAAAACCTTATTCCCCCGCTATTTGCCAGACCCGGAAAGAGCAAAAAAACAAAAAACAGCCAACCCATATAGCCAGGTCATAGAATGGTTTACTGAAGGAAACACACTTGATATTTCGGACGACCTAAGTGCTGCCCAATATAAAAAAGAACTGCTGAAAGTAGACGGCTTGCAACAACTGATCAGCCATTTCCACCCTAAAGTTAGTGAAGGCCAAGCCCTGTTACTAATGGAACTCGCATTGCACGGTTTGGCCGAGTACTCGCAATTGAGCAAAAAGTACCTGGAAGGTGGCTTTGGCTTTTCAGATATGTTCGATAGCCTTTTCAACATTAATCTGCAGGACGAAGACTAACACAATAAATTTAATTAAAACACAAATACATACTTATGGGCCGATTACCCTTAATCATCTTTTTATCAGTTTTCCTTTTAGCCTTCGACTATTATTGCTATCGCGCCATATTAGCCGTTTTTAAAAAATGGAGCCCCCGTACCAAAAAGATATTCAGCATCCTGTGGTGGACCTACACCATAGCCCTGGTGATTGGTGTATTTGCCGGAATTTACGGGAATATTTACCTTACTTTAAGAGCTGTAATCCTGGTAGCCTTCTTTTTAACTGTCGGCTGTAAAGTTGTGATGCTCCCCTTTTTGTTAATTGATGACCTAAGGAGAGGTTTCATTAAACTAATAAGGATCAGCAAAAGAGAAAAAACACCGGCCACAGCATCAACTACAGCCCTTGCTGGCGAACCGATCAGCCGTTCGGCCTTTATCGTCAAAGCTGGGATGCTCACCGCAGCAGTCCCCCTGGCCTCTTTAAGCTGGGGCATCGTGTCGGGTGCTTACGACTATAAAGTAAAACGCCGCAGCTTGATTTTACCAAATTTACCTAAGGCCTTTGATGGTATAAAGATGGCACAGATTTCGGATGTACACTCGGGCAGTTTTTACAACCGCAAAGCGGTACTTGGAGGGGTAGAAATGCTACTCGGAGAAAAACCTGACTTTGTCTTCTTTACAGGCGATCTCGTGAATAACATTGCCACAGAGATGCGTGACTATCAGGATATTTTCTCAAAAGTAAAGGCACCATTGGGCGTGTACTCTACCCTGGGCAACCACGATTATGGCGACTACCATTTTGGTAAAGCACCTTCGGCAGCCAAAGCAAGAAACCTGCAGGATGTGATCAAAACACATGAACTGATGGGTTGGGACTTGCTGATGAACGAAAACAGAAGGCTAAAGGTGGATGGCGAAGAAATCGGGATTCTGGGTATCGAAAACTGGGGCATGGGCCGCTTCCCTAAATACGGCCGTATGGATCTGGCCGTAAAAAACACGGATGACCTGCCGGTTAAATTGCTGCTATCCCATGATCCATCACATTGGCGCGGACAAATACTAGAGCAATATCCTCAAATAGACGCTATGTTTAGTGGCCATACCCACGGGATGCAGTTTGGGGTGAGGACTGAACATTTTCAATGGAGCCCCGTTCAGTACATCTATAAAGAATGGGCAGGCCTGTACAAGGAACAAAATCAGCAACTCTATGTAAATGTGGGCTATGGCTTCCTGGGATATCCCGGAAGAGTTGGAATTTTGCCGGAAATAACGATATTTGAATTGAAACGAGCCTAATTCAAATGCGTTGCCGCGTATGGTAAAAAAAGTACTATTGCCAGTTCTGGATTTTCTGCTTTTCAGTAACCTGTTTATTGCCATTTGTGCCGTAGCCCAGGGCCTGGTTACCTACCACCTGTTGCATGTAACACCCGACAAATATATCCTGGCCATTATATTTTTTGGCACCATAGGCGTTTACAATTTCAGCATGCTGCTGTCGAAGCCTAAAAACCCCGAAAATTCGCCTTATGTAAGGGTAAGGTGGATTTTTTCGCATCACCGGATGATCATCTCTATTACGCTCATTTCAGTGCTATGCCTAATCCCTTTGGGCTTGCTTTATCTGAGTATTGAGGCCAAACTGCTGATGATATTTACAGCCGTGCTGGCACTGGGTTATAACATCCCTTTTTTAACACTCAATAACCAAAAAATAGGCTTACGCAATATTCCGGGCATCAAGCTGTTCTTAATTGCACTGGTATGGTCGGTAAGCTGTGTGCTCCTACCTGTGGTAGAGCTGGAACACAACTACCAGATTAGTATTTCCTCGGCCGAAACCTTGCTTCTGGTTGCCAAACGCTTTCTCTTTATCGCTGCAATTACCATCCCCTTTGACATCAGGGATCTGTTTCAGGACAAGCTGTATGCCCTGAAAACAATCCCTGTAATGCTGGGTGAGAAAAAAGCCTATATTTTTTGCCAGTTTCTACTGGCCGGCTACCTGGTGTTGCTTCTATTGTTTAGTCAAACCATCAATACCGATATCATTGCCCTTACCCTCACCCTTCTATTAACCGGCTGGCTCATACTGAAAGCCAATATCAAAAAGAATGAATATTACTATTTTTTCTTCCTGGATGGAACCATGCTATTACAATACCTCATACTGGTATTGGTTAGCCTAAGGTTCTAAGATGGATTAAAACGGTATCCTATACCACGAACGGTTTGTAACAACTGCGGGTTGTCTGGGTTCAATTCAATCTTTTTACGTAAGCGTACAATGTGCATATCCAATGTACGTGTATTTACGTCAGAATTGTATCCCCAAACTACCAGCATCAACTCATCCCTGTTGATCACCTTGTTTGGATTTCTTAAAAAATAAAGCAAAATCCTGTTTTCCAGAATGGTCAGCTCAATCTTTCTACCTTCTCTAAACAAGGTATGGATATTTGGATGATGCTCCATATTACCAAAACGGTGCAGCTCGGAACGGTCATTGTTGACAATAAATTTTACTTTACTTTCCAGCATAGCCACCAGTACATCCATATTAAAAGGCTTGGTTACATAATCCGAAACGCCAAAAT
Source organism: Pedobacter schmidteae (assembly GCF_900564155.1). NCBI lineage: Bacteria > Pseudomonadati > Bacteroidota > Sphingobacteriia > Sphingobacteriales > Sphingobacteriaceae > Pedobacter > Pedobacter schmidteae. The sequence continues at coordinate 630,592 of NZ_LS999839.1, forward strand.
TGTAAGCGTCAATTTTGTCTACATCCTGAGCTTTAGCAGTTAGCATAATGATCAGATTATCGAAGCCTTGCTTGCGCACTTCTTCGCACACCTCTGCACCCTGTTTGCCAGGCAACATCCAGTCAAGCAATACAATATCAGGCCGCTCACCCATAATCATCCGCTCGGCAGCTTCTCCATCGCCGACTTCCGAAACCTCATAGCCTTCGGCTTTTAAACGATGTACAACTAAAAAACGCAGGTTCTCATCGTCCTCAACTATCAGTATTTTAACTCCTTTCGACATATGTTTATTCGTTATATGGTAATACAATTTTAAATTCCGATCCTTTATTGACTTTGCTTTTTACACTAATCTCCCCATCCATAAAGTTTACCAGTTCCTTGCAAAAAGCTAATCCCAGTCCCACACTTCCATTCTGGTTGTACTGGTTCTGTATCCTAAAAAACTTCTTAAATATATTATTAATTTCCGACGCCGGAATACCTATTCCCTGATCCGTAAACCTGAACACCACTTTTCCTTTAATCAACTTAGCGCTGATGTGTAATCTCTTCCGTTCCGGCGGAGAATACTTATATGCGTTCTCGGCCAGGTTATCAAATAAACTACCCAACAGTACCGGGTCGGTTACAAAAGTAGTAAAGCCGCCCACCTCATATGTAAAATTAAAGTCAGGATGTTTTAAACGGTGCGATTCGACAGTACTTTCCATAAAATCGACCATGCGGATCTGGTCTCGGTTCAGTTGTATCGATTTATTCTCTATCTGCGTAAAGGCCAACAGCTTATTCATCAAACCATTTAATTTATCGGCTTCTTCGTCCAAAATCCTGCCATACAGTTTAAGCTCGCGCTCGGTAAGTGTATTGGCACTTTTGATGTTGTTGCCTGCAATTTTTATCACACTAACGGGTGTTTTAAACTCATGCGTAAGGTTGTTCATAAAATCGTACTGCAGCTTAAACATCTTTTGGTTGATGTTCAGGTTTCGATAAATCAATACAGCCACCAGCACCAGGATCCCATAAAAAAGAAGAATAGCGGTGGCAATAGGCAAAAAATAATTAAAAACCTCCTTATCTACAAAAGCTTTGGAAGAAATGAAGTAAAGCTTATAGTCGGAAAATGGACCAGGTAAGGTAATCTCTGTCTTTAAGTAAACCTCCGAAGTATCCAACGGATCGTAAGTAATTGGGGCAATCCTCACATACTGATACAGCATCCGCTGCGTGTTTACAATCTTTATTTTATAGGGATCCAGCTGAAAGGACAGCATATCTTGCTGGTAAACCGGACTAGGAATTAAGTTTTTACGCAACATTTCCTTATACATTTTCAGGTCTTCAAACCTAGGAATATTGAGGTAAGTGATTTTGTTGGAACGTACATTACTAAAGTGACTAAACAACTCGTCTTGGGTTGGGATACGGTTGGTATCCAAAGTTTCGATGTAGGAGACCAGCTTTAGGGCCAGGGTATTAAAATCATCACCTACAATAAAATTTCGGGTATTGTTTCTGGAAAACAACTCTACAGAATCCAGAGGCACCAGGCTACCAAACTGATAAATATTTTTGGGACCAAAAGAGAACTTACCCGTATTTAAGCCATCGCTTACAGGGGTATTGCTAACCTCCGAATCGTAAAAAACAACTTTCGAAACAAACGGATATTCCAGCAAAACGGTGTCTACAAAGCGCGATGCCGTTGCCGAATCCAGGTATCCGTTATAAAAAGAAACTTCAGGTAGCTTTTTTTGAAAAAAATCGTTGTAAGGCTGTATGCTTTGCTCCAGCACATTGACTTTCTCGGAGACAAATTCATTCTCTATATACTTCGTACTAAACCTATAAGCTAAACCTAAGGACAGCAGGAACAAGACCGACATCAGGATGATGAAAGTAAGTATCAACGAAAAATTCTTCCGGTAGCCGTCTTTTTTCTCTGAAGCCATATTTGTGAATTTACTTCCTTTTCAGGTTAAATTCTAAAAATTCATCAAGTGTGTTGTAGAATTTATGTCTTAATGCTTCATTTTTACCGATAAAAACATCCCCATTATTTTGAATATAACTTACACTCACGTTGCGTTTTTTGAGGTTCTTAACGAACTGGGTAGTTTCGCCGGCGTTGGTAGTCGGATCTTTAATATTTTGGGCCAGCAATACCGGTGCATTAATTTTGTCCGTCTGGAATAGCGGCGATACCTGGCGCATTTTATCAATATCTGTCAGTGGGTTGCCAATAATTTCATAATACATCTGCAAAATAGGCTTTTGATAGGGAGGAATGGATTTCAGGTAAGAAAAGAGATTGATGACCCCCGAATTGGATACCGCACAGGCGTAGGCCTTCGGGTTCAGGTACAAGCCATTTAAGGCAATATAGCCGCCAAAGCCGGTACCATACAAGCCAATTCTTTTAGGATCGGCAATTTTACGGTCAATCAGCCATTTTACACCATCGTCAATGTCATCCTGGATTTTGTTCCCCCATTGTTTAAAGCCTGCGGCGGCAAAGGTTTTTCCGTAACCCGATGAGCCCCGGTAATTGATCTGAAATACCGCATAGCCCCTATTGGCCAAAAACTGCACCTCAGGATTATACCCCCATAAGGTTCTTTGTCCCGGCCCATCGTGTGGCAATACTACTACCGGCAAGTTCTGCGCCTGCTTATTTAGTGGAAGTGTCAGATATCCATGAATCAATAAACCATCTCTTGCATGGTAGCTTACCTGCTTCATTTCGCACATTTCGTTTTCCTTTATGGAAGCATTAAAATCGCTCAGTTTTCTGATTTTACCTTTATTAGCAAAATAGAGATAATAAGAACCGGGGTTTTTGTCGGTAAAGGACCTCAATAAGAACACATTTTCAGCTTCATCTTTATCATAGATGCGGGTTTCTGTTTTTGGCAGAAGCTTATCCAGATTGGCATACACCTGTCTTACCGAGTCGTCCAAAAAGTATTTTTCCTTTTTCCAGGTCTCGTACACTACGAAAGACACTTTCTGGGTTTTCCTGGAATACAGTGCTTCAGTGATATTTAAGGTGTCGTTACAGAATAAATTCTTCAACTCTTTTCCGGTGTTGCAGTCCACTTCAACCAGGGCTGTTTTATCTCTATTGATATCGGATATGGCGTAAATGATATTGGGTTGCTGATGATTAAAAGCAATAGGTGTAAAGGTATCTTTAAAATTACTGGTGAGCACCCGCTTAAATGGCTGACTTTCCGTTTCACGGTAAAGAATAGTCGAGTTAACACCGTCACTGCTTACCGCAAGGCGCAGTTTCCCTTCCGAATCTGTACGCCAATCGATGATGTTACCCGGGTTTTTTGCGGCCATTTCCATGGCGCCATCGCGCACATTTAAGCGATACACATCAAAAACCGTTGAATCTCTCTTATTGGAGGCCAACAAAAGGTATTTATTATCGATCAGCTGATCTTCAATAATTCTGAATCGGCTTTTTTCATTATTAACCAACTGCCGCTCATTTTTCCCGTCCTTATCAATAATGTACATGTCCGACTGGTTATTACCGGCATCAACCTCCTTATAATAAACCAGTTCATTACTGCTTACCCAGAAATAGAAAATGATATTCATCCCTTTAAAATGGGTAATACTTTTTCCTTCACCAGTTTCAACATCCTCAATGTATATATTCCTGTCTGCTCCCTGCAATTTAAGGTACGAAAGCTTTTTCCCGTCTGGCGACAATCTGTAGCTCACCTTGTTTTGTGATTTAAAAAAATCTTCCACAGGTATTGTTCTGGTTTCCTTTTGTTGCTGACAAGCGGAAGCCACAACGATCAAAACAAGAAAAAAGTATCTTTTAATTCCAATCATATCAATTATTAGCTTACAAAGCTACGTAACAACTATCTTGTAATGTGGCAATACACCAATATTGTTACTTTAAAGCCTTATTGTTACTTTCGGAGCGGGATTACAAAATACTAATCTTCTTTAAAAAAAATAGTTATCGAGACAATAAATTGATGTTACAAATGGACAAGAGCCTGGCCCCATGCATGGAAGCTGCGAACAAATCCCCTTTAAATCGTTAATTTTAAATTCCCGATCTTTATAACGGCATGAAGAAATTATTTGTAGTTGTTGTTTTGTGTATTGTACACCTGTTTTGTCAGGCTCAAGAAAATGTAGACGATGCTTTGGCTTACCAATATTATCAGCAAGGCCAATATCAGCAGGCTGTTGTATTGTTTGAAAAACTGTTCGGCAAAACAAAAAATGATACTTACCTGGAGTTATACTTCAGTTCGTTATTGAAATTGAAACGGTTTGATGATGCAGAAAAGCTGATCAAAAAGCAAATCAGACAGGATCCAAAAAACCTGCAATACGGCATATCCTTAGCCCGGGTTTATCAGGATAAAGGCCAAACCGAAGCCGCCAATAAATTATACATGCAAATGATCAGCATCCTGCCTGCCGATGAATTTAAGATCAGGGAAATTGCCAATCACTTTTACAGTTTCCAGGCTTACGACCTGGCCATATCGGCCTTTTTACAGGGCCGAAAAATACTAAATGACAATAAGCCCTTTACCTACGAGCTGCTGAGCATATATCGTTATAAAAAAGACAAAAACATGTTGATTCAGGAGTACCTGAATGCCCTACCGGAAATGCCTCAATTGCTCCCACAGGCCGAAAGTGTATTATCGACCGTATTTGAAGACAATAACGACTATCAGTTGTTGCAAGCTGCATTGCTCAAAAAAATACAGAAAGAACCTCAGACAGAGATTTATACCAAATTACTGATCTGGCAATACCTGCAGCAACAGGAATATGAAATGGCCCTGAGGCAGCTTATAGCACAGGATAAAAGATTGAAAGACGATGGTTCTATCCTGTTTAATACCTGTAATACTTTTCTGGATAATAAGGCTTATCCTGTTGCTATCAAAGCTTTCGAATATTTATTGACCAAGGGTAAAGAGAACCCTTATTACCTACCGGCAAAAGTTGAGATGATCAATGCCAAATACCAACAGGTAGTTGCCGGACAATTTGATCAAAAAGCCATAGTCGAACTGGCAGCTGCCTACCAGACTATTATTGATGAATACGGCAAAAATGTGCAAACCCTTTTTGCATTGAAGAAACTGGCCAATTTACAAGCCTATTACCTGAATGATCTGACCAAAGCTGAAAATGCATTGGAAAACATGTTGACCATACCCGGCCTTCCTGGCAGTGAAACCGGGCAGATCAAATTGGAATTGGGCGATGTATACATATTGACCAAACAGCCCTGGGAGGCATTTTTAATTTACGAACAAGTGGCCAAACAATTTGAGGGCCAGGACATAGGCAATGAGGCACGGTTCCGTGCAGCCATATTGTCTTTTTATCAGGGCAACTTTACCTATGCCAAATCTCAGGCTGATGTATTAAAAACCAGCACCTCGCAACTGATTGCCAACGATGCACTGAACCTTAGCCTGCTGATCTCAGACAACCTGCAATCGACCACCGACAGCAGTGCACTTAAAATGTATGCCGATGCTGAAATGCTTCAATTTAGAAAGCTCCCGGCACAAGCTTTGGTAAAGCTGGACAGTATAGTACTTGCCTTTCCGGGTAATAGTCTTGTAGACGATATACTAATGGCAAAATCGAGGATTTATATTAAAAACAACGATGTCAGCAATGCGGTAAAAGTACTTACAACACTTACAGAACAACAGACAAACAGCATATGGGCTGATGATGCACTTTTTTCATTGGCTGAACTTTACGAGAAGAATTTAAAAGACAAGGAACAGGCCAAAACGTTATACCAGAAGCTGATTAACGATTACCCGGGCAGTATGTTCACCAACGAAGCACGCAAGCGTTTCCGTAAACTTAGAGGCGATAATGTTGGCACATAGTATTATCTTTGTATCATGCTGCTATATAATGTAACCATAATAATTGAAGAGGTATCCTCAGCCAGCTGGCTGAAATGGATGGAAGATGTACATATCCCAAATGTGATGGCAACCGGAAAGTTTGTATCTCACCGTTTGCTAAGGGTACTGGATTCGCCAAATGAGGGCGTAACCTATTGCGCGCAATATGTAGTTGAACATATGGCCGACTATCTGGATTATCAGGAAAACTTTGCACCGGCTTTACAAGCTGAGGCCAATGTACTTTTCGAAAACAAGTTTGTATCTTTCCGTACACTAATGGAATATATCGCTTAATTCCCTATGCAGATTACTAAAACACCACTTGATGGCCTTTTAATTATTGAGCCTAAAGTTTGGACAGATAACCGCGGTTATTTTTATGAAAGCTATAGTGCCAAAAACTATGCAGATGCAGGTATTGAAGTGACTTTTGTTCAGGACAATCAGTCTTTTTCGCAAAAAGGGGCACTACGTGGGTTACATGCCCAGGCTATGCCATTTGAACAGGGAAAACTGGTGAGAGTGCTTAAAGGAGCAGTAATTGATGTAGCAGTTGACATACGAAAAGGCTCAGCTACTTATGGTCAGCATTTTGAAATAGAACTGAGTGGCGAAAACCACAAACAACTTTGGGTACCACCGGGTTTCCTGCATGGCTTTTTAACACTGGAAGATGATACCATCTTTACCTATAAGGTAACGAATTACTACGATAAAGCATCAGAAATTGGTGTGATGTGGAATGATGCCGACCTGAATATAAAATGGGACAAGTATATGCCTGAGTCGACCTTTTTGCTGTCCGACAAAGATCAGGTTCTTGATAATTTCAAAGATTTTAAAAGTCCTTTCTAAGGAAAAAGGGATGTTTGATTTTCAAACATCCCTTTCATTTCTACTGCTTAATCAGGTTATACAGTTCATCCAGTTTTGGCGACAGGACGATCTCAATCCTACGGTTTTTACTTCTGCTTTCGGCCGAAGTATTTGGCCCCAGGGGTTGAAACTCTCCTTTACCGGTTGCCGTCATCCGTACACCTTCTACCTTCTTTATTTCTGTCAAATACCTCACTACCGAAGTAGAACGCAATACACTCAAATCCCAGTTGTCTTTAATCTGTCCCAGATTAGTAATTTTCTGAGAATCGGTATGCCCTTCAACAGCAATATTTATTTCCGGCTGTTGTTTAAGTACATCAGCAAGCTGGCTTAATGCTTGTTTACCCTTTTCATCTATAATGATACTGCCCGATGGGAACAATAACTTATCCATCAACGAAACATATACCTTACCATTACGGATTTCAACAGTTAGTCCATTTTTGGTAAAGCCCAGCAAAGCTTGCTGCAATTTTTCTTTTAACTGATTGGTGGCCTCATCACGCTTCCGCAAAATCTCTTCTACTTCTTTTAGTCTTTGCTCACGTTTTTTTAAATCGGCCGATAGTTTATTGATTTCATTGGAACTGTTGCTGCGCAATTTGCTATAGTTGTTATCCATTTCAGAATAGCGTCCTTTTAAATCGTTCAGTGCACTGCTCAAGCCAGTGGTATCTTTACGTAGCTTGGCAATCAGCCCCTCCAGGTTTTCATTCATCATCTGCGAATCGCTCCATCCCTTACTCAGGGAATCTTGTTTGGCTAGCAGTGATTTATATTTTTTTGGTGATAAAACCACACAGGAACTGAATGCACTGGCCAGCAATGCAGCAAATAAAAATAAACTGATTTTTTTCATTAGTGTATATTGGTTGTTAAGGATTATCAGTCCACCGGCCATAAATTTCATTCACAGCAGCAGACCATTATGGTTCATTGGTGTTTAAATCTTTGTTTTCCCTGGCAAAAACTATTGTTCTACAGCTTTTCTCAAAAATACAATAAAAGGATGAACCTGCTCAAAAGCAGTTTTCAACTTATTAACGATTCCAGGCTTTAAAAATTCTTCGTCCTTAATAGGAAAAGTTGCAATAAAACTTTTGAGCTTTAAAAATTCTATCTGAGGATGCTCTGTTTCATAACCTTTAGGAGCCTTTTTCAATTTGTCCTCTTCACTTAGCTGAAAGGTTTTACTGAAATTCTTTTCCTGAATGATTCCCAGAAACTCTGAAGCATTGTAGTCTATCTCTTCTCTGATTTTTTTTAGATCTGCTGCTTCCGGCATCCAGGAGCCAGCCGCAAAGAAACAGGCACCAGGCTGGATATGCAGATAATAACCGGGTTCGTTTACACCTTTACCTTTTACGGCAAAATAAATTCCGTAATTGTTTTTATAAGGATCTTTATTTTTACTGAAGCGGACATCACGATAGATACGCAGCAAACATTTTTTCGATGATGTTTCTGCCGAAAACTCCGGATCGGCCTGGGCAAGCTGAAGAATGAGTTGATCAACAAAGGCCAGCACATCGGCTTTAGCGGTTTCATACCTCCCTTTATTTTCAGCAAACCATTCGCGGTTATTGTTGGCAGCTACATCATTAATAAAGGCAAGTGTTTCGGGCTTAATCATGGCTTATCGTAATAGGCGTTATACTTTATTTTTGGAGATAGCCAATGTAATAAAATCACCCGGGAATATCGATAATTAAAGGGTGCCAAAAGTAAACATCCTGTAAAAATTACACCTATGTAAAGCCAGAAAGATTCAAACTCCAGGTAGCCTCCAGATAAAACATAGGTGGCTACGGCCAGTGTAATCATTTCGGCACAGTTCATCGCGTAACTCACATACATCGCAGCATAAAAATACCCCGGCTCAATTTCAAATCGCTGTCCGCAATGCGGGCAAACAGTATTTGTTCTTTGTACATTAAAACCATACAGGCTTCCTGTAAAGATATCGCCCCTGCGACATTGCGGGCATTTGCCATGTACTATTGCGTAAAGCTTGGATGTTTTTTTCTGCATAATTTATCAGAGGCCCGGCAATTGATGCGGCGGGATAAAATGAATACTATGAATGTGAAATGCCCTGTACCGTTCTTTTACGGTATTTGGTATACCATAAAATTCCAACTCCGGTAAGCAAAACATATGGAATAGCCAACAAGTATAAAATACCTGTATTTAGGCCTTTGCCCTGTGTATTCCCGTTTTTAACACTTTGCTCGGCATTAACAGAACACATGGCACATTGCGCACTGGCTGTATTGGTTACAGCAATGGCAGATAGCATTATAAAGATGAAGACGAATGCGATCCTTTTCATGCTGCAAATATAAGGAAAAAGAAGAGTCTAAAAGTAAAAATCGTGACAGGTTTTCGCCCTGTCACGATTTAAAAAGTTATAAAATAGAGTGTGTTAATGCTTTCACATACAACATTATTGTAAACCTCCTGAGAATGTAAAATCAGGATGCTCGATACTCACAAATTGCCCCAGGACTGCACCCGTAGTTGGATTTACGAAGTAATCGAGTTTAAAAGTATCGACATTTATACGCTCAATTAATAACGGGTCCAATGGTTTGGACGCTTGGTTATAAACAAAAGTTGAATTTGCATCAAAACCTGGGATAATTGTAAATTTATATATGCCTGAAGCATTTTTCGTAAAATTATACGGATAAGTCAGGTCTAATGAATTCGCCCCAAAAGGTGTTTTTATAATAAGCGTCATGACACCTGTTGTTGTATTAAATCCAAATCTCATAGCTCCTAAAGTTATTGGTACACCACCAACAGCGATATTGGAATTCATTCTTTGATTGGACAAGGCCCTTCTTGTAATAAAGTCACTGCCCCAACCCGGATAGGTAGCAGCACTAGGGACAACAATTGCATTGTATGCTGATCCCAACACCAGGTTTAAAGGTAAAATTGGCGTATTGGAAATTAAAATTTCCGTCTTTACTCCCGCAGCATTGATCAAAAATAATTTCCCCGAAGTGCTATCCCACATTAGTCCTGTAAACGTAACTCCCCCCTCAATAATCGGTTTAACCAATCTCGCTCCTTGTTTAGAAAATGAGAATGTCCCTGAATTTTTTATAATCTCGTTACCTGTAACGGAAATAAATGAGAATAATCTTGATCTGACCTCAGGACTTATAGAAATCTGAATTTTCTTATTGTTATCTTTTGGATCGGGAATATAAATAAATGGATGATCAGCTAAAAAATCCGTAATTCCTTGAATGGCATCCGAAAACTGATCACTGGTATAAAAAGCCTTTTCATCGGCCGTAGCTTTTACCAAAACCAATGGGGTTTTCCGCTTTTTACCTACCAATTTAATTGTATCTCCTACCTGTTCTCTAATTTCAAACTCAAAATCAGATCCGTATCCAACAGCATAGTCACCGTCAAAAAAGCTAGGATCAGGATCCTGTAGGCTATGTAACAAGGTATAAGTATCAAAAATCACCGAAGGTGCCATTACTTGCTTTATCCTGTAGGTACTTGTAACTGACTCCAACGCTATATTGCTATTGTAATCGGCACGCATAACTACTTTATTATCCTTATCAAAAGACATATAGAAACTATACCCTCCGCCTACCAGGGTGGTACTTAAATAAGCCACCCACCCGTTCGGGCTGCTCACAAGTTCGCTTCTATATTTTTCAAGGTCTGCGGCAACACGTTCCTCCGGTCTTTGACCATCAATCAGTTCCTGATCTTTTTTACAGGCCTGCACTATCAATAATGCTAAAAGGCCCATTACAAATATTTTTCTCATGTGTAATTTCATTTTCAATTTACAACACTGTTATCTTTGAATACTGCCATAAAACCCTAATTGGTTATTTGAAGTATCAAAAAAACCCATAAGCGTACTTCTTGACCCCGGAACTATATCTTCAATCCAATTCAATTTGAAAGTTTTAGTAGTGAAATAATCCAATATAGGTTTCATCTGCGTCTGGATTAACGTTCCATTTCCATACTGAGTTGCGGTACCTTGTGTAGCCCTCACAACCTTAAATGTTCCCGCCGATCCTGTGGTAATTGTTGCGGTCAGGTTATACCAGAAAGCAAAAGTGCCTCCTGTAAATTTGAGGATCATATCAACTCTATTGGCCGAAACATTTGTAAATACAAGTTCAACACTCGGGTTTATTGCAATACTGAACTGCGCACCGACTGCCGCAACTGAAGTATTGTACGCAGTTGTAAATGCAGCACTCTGACTGGTGGCATTTTTATCGATGGTAAAGCCTTTATAGGAGCCTCTAGACAACCAGGTATGAACAGGGGTGATAGCCACGGGTGCATAGGTCTCGATCGCTGTTCTGACCTTAGCCTGCAATTTTCTAAAATCAAGACCATGTGCGGTTTTGTAATAATCAACCACTACCTGTTCTTTCTTTCTTAATTTCGTTACAGCTGTCGGATCGGTAGCTGTATTCACATAAGCATCAACATAATCCTGTCCTTCTACCAGCAAAGTAGAAATCATCTCTGCAAAATCCTCATCTTTATTATTTCTGGCATAGCGGGTAATAAAGCCTAATGCTTTTGCTGTTGCGGCAGGATTACCTGACCCTACCCATGCCGAACCAATATAACTGGATGAAATTTCTTCATATCCCGGTGGAACCGGAACATTCTGATGCAATATATGTCCAAATTCATGATGCATGGTGTGGAAAGCAGCCGGTCGGTCGGGTGTTCCCATCACACTAAATACATCATTTTTATCATAGCTATTTACCTCATAAAGGTTAATCTGCCTTCCGGCATCGGCAGTACCCAGCGTAATCTGATCGTCTGAATATTCTCCACTACCAAAAAGCGCAATTTCTTTAGGTAAAATAGGCAGAAGAAATGCTTTGCTGGAAACCTCCAGGTAAGGCTTAATAAAAATCGCACTTACACCTTCCATAATTGGCTGAACCCTATCTTCCATTACAGGAGCAATTTCTTTATCAATTTTGGCCTGATATCTGTCAAACCGATATAGAATCTCCATGTTATAGGGATTCAGAAAATTATCTTCGAGCCATTTGTCGAGCCCATTCTTTGCATAAGTATCTAAATTTGACTTAGTGATGTCAACATTTAGTGCTTTTTCTTTCTTACAGGATACCAATACTATCAACAGCGGTATCAGGTATATATAAATCTTTTTCATAGTCCTTAGGTTTATCTTGGATTAAGCTTTAACCCTGCTCTAACTGCAGGAATTGGCAATTGGAAAACCCTGCGTGGATCGCCTGGCTTTAGCTCAACAAAAGTATTGGTCCCATTCTCATCAAGCTTGTTGTGTTTTACCGTCAAATCATGTCTGATGATATCAAACCAGCGTAAACCTTCGGAAACAAATTCAGCTCTTTTTAAATCTAGGATTGTTTTTATTAATCCGGCTTTTGGATCAGTTATAGCATAATAGCTAGCGATTTTAGCTAAAGTGATGGTATGTGCCGGAGGATTATAATTAGTAATCCTGGTACTTAAAAATGTATTGATATCCTGTAAGGCCAAATCATACTGATTGTTTGATGCATAGGCCTCAGCCCTGTTCATAATTAGCTCATCCGAAGTTAGCAATGGTACCATTACATACGGATCTCCAAAACCTGATCCGATTTTAGTTTCAAAGAACAGCTCTTTAAACTTACTGGTAGTCCAATATGGCTCTACATACGGCGTTGCCTTATAAGCATAATTACCTCCCGTAATATTTGGCCCGAATAAAACCGTATTGGTAATTGCCTTCCCCAAACCATAACGGATATAAAAATTTCTTCCCCAGGCAGATTCGGCTTCTCCCATTAACAAATTAGAATTTTGTGATGATTGGGTAAATACAGTCAACATAGCCGTTGCAATCATAGGTGCATAAGTACTATTCCAAGGCCTGAGCATACTTTTCGCCTGTTCACCACTGGTTAGTACCTTTCCTGCATGTTCAATTACTTTAGCAAAGTTGCCTTTAAAGAGATAAAATCTTGCCGCAAACGCATTAGCAGAGTTCTGACTGAAATGATATTTTTGAGCCGTTTTATAAACAGAATTATCAATCAACAATAAACCTTCCGTTAAATCCCTTTCTATTTTATCGTAAACCTCTGCTACGGTTCCCCTTTTGTACTGTGGCGAAACTGTAATCTCCGGATCGGTTACGAAAGGAATTCCCGGGCCGTCGTTGGGTTGACCTGGTTTATAGATGTTGGCATATAAACTCACCAACATAAAATGAGCATAAGCCCTTGCCAGCAATGCCTCCCCTCTATATGGACGCAAATCAGTTTGTTCCGGGTGCTTATCCATATATTGTAAAGCCGTATTTGCAGACGCTATAGCCAAATAGGTTTTATTCCAGTAATCGTCTGTCGAACCATTTACGTCTACGCCATTTTCAAAATCTTCCCAAAGATAAGCCTTGGTCCATGACTGTCCCGACGACACATCAAAATAATCCGTTCTCGGGCCTTTGTCTTCGGCATTATCTGAAGCATTTTCAGTAAAAGACAGACATTCAGCTTTAGGGTATGCTGATACCAATAGCTGTGCTACCTTTTCTTTTGAGTTTAACTGGGTTCTTAAATCGGGTGTTTTTTCCAGGAACTTCTTACACCCCGAAGCCATAAAAATTACAATGGCTGCCAGTAAATATCTATATCTTATTGCTTTCATCATGTACAATATTAAAATCCAACCTTTAACGATAAACTGTATTGACGTGGGATTGGCATAGCCACACCGCCAGATCCAAAAAACTCCGGATCCTGACCGTTTAAACGCTTATCGGAATAAATTAACCAGACATTATTTCCGACCAAACCTACCGACGCATTAGTAGCGCCTATTGCCGATGCCCATATCTTAGGCAACTGATAAAATAACATCACTTGTTTTAATCTCGCAAAGCCACCATCGGCCACACGAACCGTTGAATAGTTATAAGCATTATAGGGCTTTTCGGTAGTAGCAAAATTTCCTATAACAAATTTATCAGCAATAGAAGGCACGTTTGTAAAAAGCTCATCTCCAGGTTTTGTCCATCGGTTCAGAAAATCCTTTGATGTAGCACTAAGGTCTGTATACTTATCGCTAAAATTTGGGTTTAACCGGACTTTGTTACCCGCACTAAAGGTCACCAACGCTGATAAGGTAAAATCCTTATAGGTAAACCTATTGGTATAACCACCTGTAAACTTAGGATCAACCTGGCCTTCGTATTTCAGATATTGTAAGTTATTGCTTTGGAAATAAACTTCTGTAGCATTTCTTTTGCCATTTTCATCAATAAATGTTGGCACACCAGTATCGTGATCTAAGCCATCAAATACAATTGAAAACAATGCGCTTTGTGGATATCCAAGTCTGGCACCACCTGTTGGGGTAACCAGTTTGAAAATATCCGGGTCATAGTCTAACCTTGTGATTTCACCTTTGTGGTAACCAAAGTTCAGATTCGTACTCCATTTAAACTGATCTTTATGAATTATTCTGGCATTTAATGTCAGCTCAACCCCTTTGGATTTCATATCTGCATAATTGGCAAATTTCAAACCCTGACCACCAATACCGGCCGTTGGGAATTGCCCAATCAAATCAAAGCCATTACGCTTGTAAAGGTCAACAGATAGTGATAACCGGTCGTTAAAAAATCCCAGGTCAAAGCCAAGGTTGGTATCATATGTTTTTTCCCAGGTCAGCTCCGAGTTCTCCAAACCATCAATATAAATTGATGATTCTTTATCCACATCATCCGTTCTCCTGGTGGTTCGGTTCCGTAATATTAGGCTCGAATTTTTAGCATTCGCTGTGCTTGCTGTCAAACCATATGTCGCTCTTATCGTAGCACGGTTTAATAAGTCCTGTCTTTTAAAAAAGTCTTCTTCATGTATGTTCCAGGCACCTGACACGTTCCACGTTGGCAACCACCTCGCTCTCGGCGAATCGCCTAATAAATTAGATCCATCATAACGACCAGTTGCATTGATGCTGTATTTACCTTTGTAAGAATAGGCTGCCTTAACTGCATACGAAAGGAATCGTTCAAAATTTTTCCCCATTCCATAAGGATAAGAATTCGCCTCAATAGCCTGCTTATAATAATCAGGATCAAGAAACGGCACACCCCCATTATCAAATTGGTAACCAACCCCATTACTAAAACGATCCAGTCTATCAATAGACCTCATCTCTACAACACCTAAAACGTTGAAGAAGTGAACCTTATTAAATATTTTATCATATTCAAGATCATGACGCATAAAATAATTGACCAATCCATTAGAAGTTACATTATAGAAACCTCCTTCGGGCAATACAATGCTTGGAAGTGAACCAGGTTTGGAAGGATCTCTGTATAAAAACTTATTCTTATCAATCACATTACTATTATAATATGCACGATAAGCATTTGCCGCATTAGAATATTCGGTAATGCTGTGCTCTCTGTCCGATTTCACATACCTATACGCTCCCGTAAATGAATATTTAAAGCCGTCAAGAATTCTATATTTTAAGCCTCCCTGAATCTTAAAATCTATTAAAGTAGTCTGAATGCTATTGTTTTCCAATTCATGCAAAATATTAAATGGAGCATAATTTTGGGTAAAGAACTCCTTTTTGCCATTCAGATCGTACGGCGTAAGGGTCCTGCTGGCCTTAAGCACATAATTAAAAGGATTGATATCAAAATCCCGATCAACCTGCCCCAAAACTTCGTTATCTTCTTTATTCACCGTCCCAGGGCTACGCTGGTCACGAATTGAACCTTGCGATAAGATTTCTATTTGCAGGCGGTCTGTTAAATCAAAATTTCCTCTTAACATTCCCGTAAAACGCTTCACGCCGTCGGCTACTGTCCAGCCATTGTCATTCAGAAAACTGGTTGATGCATAGAATTTAGATTTTGCTGTTCCTGCTGTGATACTTAATGAATGATCCTGCATAAGAGAATTGCGGAAAAGCACATCGAACCAATCAGTATTGGCATTTGCATAACGATTTAAAAATTGTAACCGGCTTGGGGCGTCATTTCTTAAAGAAAATTGATCCGTAACCGGATTATAAACGTACATTAAATCGTACATTTTACGATAAACGCCTCCATTTTCCTCACGGGATACATCCGAATGCCTTAACCAGCCTTTGTTTTCCATATCCAGGTAAACCTGCATCTGATCGGCAGAATTCATAATATCAAATTGGTTATAATTTGGCTTCAGATAACTTGTAAAGTTTCCGGAATAAGATACAACAGCCTTACCTTCTGTATTTTTACCCTTTTTTGTGGTGACTACAACTACACCATTCATGGCTCTCGCACCATACATCGCCGTAGCCGCCGCATCTCTTAAAATCTCAAAACTTTCAATATCATCCGGATTCACTCCAGCTACCGACGACCCTATTAAAGTCGAAGCATCACCACTAGACAACTGCTCATTAGATATATTAACCACATCTTCAAGCATAATCCCGTCAATAACCCATAACGGCTTGTTGTCTCCATTCAAAGATGAAGCGCCACGAATACGGATTTTTGGTGCCGCTCCAAAAGTACCTGATACGTTTTGTACAGATACCCCGGCAGCCTGCCCTTCCAGCATCCTGCTTGCATCCTGAATACCACTCCTCTGAGCATCGGTCGCCTTAATTTTCGTAGCCGAACCGGTGAAGAGCTTTCTGTTTAATTCCTGATAACCAGTTGAAATCGTTACCTCTTTCAATTGACTGATATCTTCTTCCAGGGCAATATTCACAACGGTTCTTCCGGCCACTACCACCTCCTCAGTTTTATAACCTATGGCTGTAAAAACAAGGGTGGCTCCGTCTTTAACTCTAATTTGATATGAACCATCGCCACTGGTTGATACACCATTGGCAACATTCTTCTCTCTCACGCTAACCCCAGGCAATGCTTCTTTGTCTTTAGCTGAGGTAACACGCCCCCGCACAATCAGGTCTTTGTTAACGGTCTCAACAGGTGCTCTCTTTAAAATCACCTGCTTTCCGATAATGTTGTAATTAATTCCTTTTGCTTTTAGCGGTTCAAGATCGGAATTAATGGAAATCAATTTCTCCGGAGCATCAATGCTCATTGATTTGTTGATTTGGCTTGCGTCGTAAACGAAGCTTACCTTGTAAGCGGACTCAATTTTCTTCAGATAATTATCCAGCCTTTCAGCTTTTAATATCTCTCGCTGCACCCGCTCGGCGCGAGCCGGGGACATACAAAGAAAGGTACACAGAAATACACCCAGAAGGCAATATTTCAATCCCCACATGGTCCTTTTGTAGTTTTTCTCCATAAGATGGTTAATTTAGGTTAGTTAATAGGTCAATTTAGGTTAGTTAATAATGCGTAAAGCTTACATATTCTTGATATAAATAATACTGTCTTTTTTTACTATTTGAATAGGATAAGTTTGTTTTAATACTTCCAGAACATCTTCAATACTGTTATTAGAGAAATTGGCATTTAACTTTTTTGCAGTATTTGTTTTGACATGCAAAACCACTTTAACATGATAGTAATCGCTCAATTGTCGACATACTTCTTCCAACGGCATATCGACAAAATGAAGTTCTTTGGTTAGCCACCCGGTCAAATTAATCCCTTTTTCTTTACGCATTTGATTTTTATCGAGGTCGTAACTCAGCGCTTCGCCTGCCGTTAAAATTGAAGGTTCGCTTTTACTATTGGGGCTAAACATTACCCGGCCTGTTTTTACCGACAATTCTATCCTGGTCGATGTATAGTTAATATTGAAAGAGGTTCCCAACACCTTTACCACCGAATTCTTTATCGTCACTTCAAATGGGTGTTTAGGATCTTTTGCAACTTTGAAGAATGCCTTTCCTTTTAACAAAATAACAGGACGATTTGGGGTCTCAAATTTATCCGGATACCTGATTGCTGAATTTTCTGCCAGAAACACCTGTGATCTATCTGCTAATCGTACAGAATCAATAACGCCTGAGCCGGTTTCTTTAACCAGATAAGTCGGATCTGTCGACGAAAAATAAGACAACCAGATGGCGAACATTGATAGAAACAGACTGGCTGCGGTACTCGCCCAGAAAAACATTTTTCTAGATTTACCTGATTTTGTTACACCTAAAGCCACTTTTAGACGCTGTTCCGAACGCTGCTCGTCTACTTCAGATAAACGGGCTGCACGAGGTGTCAGCTCCCATATCTTTTTGATATCCTGAAATTCTCTTTCATGATTGGCAGACAGCCCTCTAAGCTGATTAACTTCCTGTGCTAAAAGCGAGTTTTCCGGGTCATCTAAATGACGCAGAATAAGGTCCCGAAATGTTGATTGATCTTCCAATATCTATTCCTTTTCTTAGATGACAAATAATGGACAAAAAACCCCTAGTCATTTTCGAAAAAAAAAAGATTTATTTAACAATTAAATCACGATGGTTTAAAACCTAATATAAAAACAGGTTCAAAAGCGATAAATATTTCGCTTTATACAGTGGTGCAGCACCATCGGCATGCTTCAGAATTCGGAACCTCAGTACTTTTAAAGCATGCCCCATATGATTTTCAACCGTCTTTTCCGAAATATTTAACTGCAATGCTATCGCTTTATATTTCATTCCCTCAAACCGGCTTAACTTGAAAACTTCCCGGCACTTATCCGGTAACAGCTCAATTTCCTTGTACAACAAGACAAGCATCTCGTTTTGCTCATCCAAACTATCAATTTCTTCATTGCTAAGTTTTTCAGCAATCTTCAAGTGATGTTTCTCCAGATTTTTTTCCCTGTTGAGATGATTGATGGAAGCATTAGTAGTGCTTCTGTAGAGATAAGACTTTATTGATTCGATTTCTGCAAGCAACTGTTTGTCCTCCCATATTTTCAAAAAAATATTCTGGACAATCTCTTCAGCCACTGGAATGCTCTTGACGTATTTGTCGGACACTAAAATCAGTTTCTTGAAATTTTCAAGGTAAAACTCCGTAAAAGCATCGGTATTCCTTTGTTCGATTAGTAAAAGTAAATCTTGTCCGGTAATTATTGATGCTGATTTTTTAGGAAGTCCCATACCAAAATACTGCAATTTGAGTGTCGTTAACGACTAAATTACAATTTCTCGTCGTAGAAATACCATCAAAGTCAATAAAAAAAAGTAACTGAAACAGTTAATTTACAAAATTACCTCAATAAAAAATCCTTAATCAAAAAAGAAATTTACTTAGTTAACGTAGTAAGGAGAAATCATCAGATATACAATTACTCCGGTAACAGCAACATATAACCAAAGTGGGAAAGTGATCTTTGCAATCTTCTTGTGCCTGTCAAAACGTTTCGCCAATGCACGAACGTAAGTAATCAATACCAGAGGAATAATGGCGATAGACAAAAGGATATGCGTTAGCAGAATAAAAAAATACACATATCTGATGCTACCCACTCCACCAAAGCTGGTAGAAGGTGTGGTCATGTGATAGGCGATATACATCAGCAGAAAAAGTACGGAGCAGCCAATGGAACATTTCATCAGGTATTCATGCAACTTTATTTTCCCATTCTTAACCGCTATTACCGCAACGACCAATAAAACTGCGGTAATACCATTAATGGTAGCATAAATTGGTGGCAAAAAAGGAAGGGGCGTGGCATTGGGTATCTTTACATAAAATAAGACCGCCACGGCCAATGGAATAACTATGGAGAGCAATACGATCCATTTATTGTATTTCTGTTCAATCGGGCTGTTGTTACTCATATCATTTGCAGACTATCGTCCATCGTTATTGTTTCTTAATTCCTCGATGATCAATACCTTGATCTCATCCTCCAATCTGGAAATATCCTCCTGACTGGTTGCATCATAATAACCTCTGATGCGGTGCTGGTAATCCAACAACACAAACATGTTGCTATATACAAAGCTCTTTTCTCCATTAACGGTTTCCTGATGGGCATCTACACGCAGACCGTTGTTAATCAGATTATATAAAGTTGTACTATCTCCGGTCAGCAAATCCCATTTTCCGTGCTTGGCCCCTATGCCATCCGCGTAAGCTTTTAGTACCTCCGGGCTATCATGTTCTGGATCGATGCTCAAACTCATAAAACGGACCACTTTATTTTTGCCGTAGGTGCGGACCAGGTTATGTATAGCCTTATTGGCAATCTGTACAGATTCTGTATTACCTTTTGTATAAAAAAGGTTCGCAACCTGAATGCTACCATCGTAATGTTTGGTAGAAACCGTATCGCCAGCCTGATTGATCAATTTAAAATCACCCACCTGATGATAAATGGTATCTGGTATCTGTTCGCCCCTAACCGAATGAAAGGTGCCGGCTACTTTTTTGGGGCCAAAAAAAGACAAAGGTTTATACCTGTTTTTGCCTTGTTCCTTTAAGATATTATACAAAAATCCTGGTACCGCTAAAATGGTGACCAGGATTAAGATTTTTTTTATGGAAGTACCCTTCATTAAACCAAAGGCATATGTAGGTGTAAGTATCCGCCTTCAATTAACATCAACACTATAAAGTAAAGGATAAAAATAAAAACGACCGATACACATAGCTGTAGTCCTACCTTTTCATATTTAAGGTGCATAAAATAAGCAACAATATAAAAGGCTTTAAATAAGGTTAACACGATGTAAACGTAGTTACCGACATGCTGAGACATGTGCTTACCAGGAATTGCCCATAATGCAATGATAAACTCAATAACCGTGATGGCCAAAAGAATACCAAATACCTGCCAGATTTTCTTTTTATCTAAACCTGCATGCTCACCATGTGCATGTTCGTCGTGCGTGTGTTCTGTATGTGACTGTGACATAATATCTTTTTTGCGAAAATTAAACTAAATAGAAGAAGGTAAATACGAATACCCAAACCAAATCAACAAAGTGCCAGTATAAACCTACTTTTTCGATCATCAGGTAATGTCCACGTTTTTCAAAGGTTCCGTTAATGGTCATACATAAAATGATGATATTAATGATCACCCCACTAAATACGTGAAATCCGTGAAATCCTGTAATGGTAAAGAATAAGTTAGAGAACTGCAATGCTGATACAGTAGAGACTTCTCCTGTAAATAAATGGTGTAAAGTTTCCATCGGAGGAATTTTACCCCATCCAAAGCCTTCGTGGAACAAGTGCGTCCACTCTGCAGCCTGACAGCCTAAGAACATGAAACCACCAATAATGGTAGCAATCATCCACCAGATTACTTCTTTTTTAGATCTTCTATGCCCAGCCTCAACAGCCAAAACCATAGTTACAGAGCTCATGATCAGAATAAAAGTCATAACGCCCACAAATACTAGTGGGGCACCACTATCTGTTATGCCTGGAATAGATTGGAAAACCAAATCAGGATCAGGCCAGGTAAACTTACTAAAGCGCTGCGCACCATAATAAACCAATAGCGACGAAAATGTGAATGCATCAGAAACCAGAAAAAACCACATCATGATTTTGCCGTACTCTACGGACCACGGCGAACGACCGCCAGCCCAAGGAGTGGTTTTTACTTGATCTAATTGTGATAATGAACTCATTTTGTTAATAGTAATAGTTTGTTAAAAATTCTAACTGTTCAAAAGTAAAAAAACATACAGATATATCCATAATATATCGATAAAATGCCAAAATATAGAGGCAATATCCATCCGGAATTTGCTCTTCTCTAACGAAAGACCTGTATAGGCACCAAACAAGCTGCTTAGTATAAAACACAGACCGGCAAATATGTGTAACAGGTGCAGTCCGGATACCACATAGATCATAGAAATTGCCGCATTGTTATTTACAAATGCAGCGCCTGTATGAAATAATGTACCCCAGGCATCAACCTGCAGATAACCAAAAACTAATCCCAGTGCCAGAGTGCACCAGAGGAATAACTTCTGACTGCCAACATTCGCATTTTTTAAGGCTTTGGTGGCCAGAAAAAGACAAATACTGCTCGCAATCAATATAGCTGTGCTATACATAAAAACATCAGGCAAAACCAAGCCATGTCCCTTGCCTTTGGAAGCAGCAAAAACAATATAATAACTTGTAAAGCCACCAAACATAATGGTTGAGGAAACCACAAATAGCCATACCACAAATTTCCTCGGCTTAGCATTAAAAGCCACATCCATCTTTAAATCCTTTTCTTTTAATGTGTGTACCATTTATAAATTATTTAAATAAAAATCAAACAACAGCGCCAACTGAACCAGTGGAAGGTAGAAAAATGAACAAAACATCACCTTTCTTGCACTTGCCAGATCCAGCTTCACCCAGAGTTTAAATCCGTACCAGGCAAAAAGTAAACTGGCCAGTAAAGAAACACCTCCTACATAATAACCACCAAAACCATAGAAGGTAGGCAATAAACTTACCGGGATCAGTACCAAGGTACTGACGAAAGTCATAAAAGCACTGATCTTATCTCTTTTGGTAGTCGGCAACAACCTGAAGCCAGCCTTGCTGTAGTCATCGTCCAATACCCAGGCAATAGCCCAAAAATGCGGAAACTGCCATACAAACTGAACCAGGAAAAGAATTCCTGCAATGGAATAATCCATCGGCACAAAATGTGTAGCACTTCCAAAAGCAGCCAGATATCCTAATAAGGGAGGTAAAGCTCCGGGAATAGCCCCAACAAACACCGCTATCGGCGATTTACGTTTTAAAGGTGTATAGGCGAAAGCATACAATAAAATAGAGAATACAGAAAGAATACCTGTTTCCAGGTTCAGTTTACCTAGCAGCCATGTACCCAGCATTCCCATAATCAAACCCAGTACCAACCCCTGTCCAGTGGTCATCCTGCCCGCAGGCATCGGACGATCCTTGGTACGGGTCATCAGTTTATCCAGATCTTTTTCGATAATCTCATTAAAGCAGTTTGCAGCACCGGTTACCAGAAAGCCACCTGCAATCAAAATCAACCAATTGATCCAGTTGATCCCTTCCAGATCGCCTCTGTAGATCTGTGACTTCTGACCAATTAAAAAAGTAATTGACGCCGAGAACACCACCAGGAACGTTAACCTGAATTTAATGAGCTTAGAGAAATCGGAGAAAAAATGCTTCAATTTATATATAATTAATTCTATTGCTGATAAGTGCTGGTTCTGTAAACCAACAAATACAGGTAATATTGTAAGCTAAATAAAACCGTTGAAAATAAAATATGTAGTGCCTGCGCATACGGAGGCAATGCAAAGTTAGACAATAATAAGCCGGTTACAATTTGAATAATTAAAACTATCCCAATTGAATTACCAACCCATAATGCCGTTGCTTTTCCGTTAAATTTATCTTTAACGATTTTGTAAATAATAATGTTCACCACCAATACAAGAATGGCCAGGTCCCTGTGATAAGCAAACAAATCACCAACTTTTGACACCCAGCTATGCCGTCCGTTATACGACATTGCCTTAGAGACGGCATCAATTGCCTCCCGTACCTCTGTACCCAAAACAATTTGAATGATACTAAAAATCAGGGATAAAAAAATCAATACCTTAAGCCAAACCAGTTGCCCCATAATCACCGTACCTTGCTGATGAAGCTGATGCGTATAATTATAGGTGTAAATCAGAATCGCCAGTATAACAAGAGCTAGCAGCATATGAACTGTAACAATCCAGGGCATCAGATTTGTTGAAACCACTATCGACCCCAGCCATGCTTGAAAACCGACAATAACGAGGTTCGAGATGCTCAGCAAAATGATTCTGTTGGCTTTACCCTTGTAAGTGAAAGAGAAAAATGTTAACCCCAATAACAGAAAACCGGTAGTGGCTCCCATCAACCTGTTCAAATACTCCGTCCAGGTTTTTGCAGCATTAAAGGTTTCAGGTTCCAGAATAGATTCATCATGCCGGATACTATCGGCCAGATGCCCCTTCCCCATTTTTTCCAATGTTTTTGCAAACCGCTCGTTTTTTGCCACGCGCTCTGCCACATACTTTTCTTTATAGTCTGCCGGAAGTTGTGATACGTGAGTTGGTGGTACATACTGATCAAAACACTTAGGCCAATCCGGACATCCCATACCTGAACCTGTACTACGTACAATCCCACCTGCCAGTATAAGTAGCAAGGTTACAACTATAGTTATAAGGTTTAGCCTGATAAATCTCGTTTCAGATTTAGGAACCATGGTATGTGATAGATTAAAAAAAAAGAGGTATCTGTTGTAAGTATTTACCTACTGCAGATACCTCATTGTATTAGATATTACGTATTAGTCTAATTTTGACGCATCTGATGATGGGTTCTTTTGTTCCCATTCTCTTTGTATACGCTCAGACTCACTATTGCCTTCAAAATCGTGAGGCATATTTGAACTCATTGTTTGCGAGAAAGGAACAGTTTGAGGGATAAAATCCTCTTCAGCTCCAGGCTTGCTATAGTCATATGGCCAACGGTAAACCGTAGGAATTTCCCCAGGCCAGTTACCATGTAAACGCTCAACAGGAGTAGTCCATTCTAATGTATTTGATCCCCAAGGATTTTGCGATGAAACTTTACCTTTAAAGATGGAATAGAAGAAGTTGAACAAGAAGGCAACCTGAGCCAATGCAGCAATAATTGCCGACCAGGTAACCAAAATATTTACAGTAACCCATTTGTGCATAAACTCAAATTCCGTAAATGCATAATAACGACGTGGAACACCATCTAATCCAAGGAAGTGTAACGGGAAGAATACCAGGTAAGCACAAGCAAAGGTAATCCAGAAATGCAGATAACCTAGTTTGCTGCTCATCAACCTTCCAAACATCTTAGGAAAATAATGATAAACACCGGCAAGCATACCAAAGATAGCAGCCGATCCCATTACCAAGTGGAAGTGGGCAACCACAAAGTAAGTATCGTGTAAGTTGATATCCAGTGAAGCATTACCCAAGAAAATACCAGTTAAACCACCTGAGATAAAAAATGAAACCATACCGATAGCGAACAACATAGCAGGGGTAAACCTGATGTTACCTCTCCATAATGTAGCCAGCCAATTGAAAGTCTTAACCGCAGATGGTACCGCAATGATCAACGTGGTAATCATAAATACACCTCCCAATAACGGGTTCATACCAGTCACAAACATGTGGTGACCCCATACGATAAAGGAAAGGATGGTAATACCGATCAACGAGTAAATCATTGCATGGTAACCGAAGATTGGTTTTCTTGAATTTACCGACATGATCTCTGAAGAAAGACCCATCGCCGGCATAATTACAATATATACCTCTGGGTGTCCAAGGAACCAGAATAAGTGTTGCCATAAGATTGGAGATCCACCTTCATTTGGAAGGATCTGCGTACCCATAACAATATCAGAAAGGTAAAAACTTGTACCGAAACTTCTATCAAAAATTAAAAGTACCACACCTGCAACCAATACAGGGAAAGATAAAATACCCAAAATAGCGGTCAGGAAAAATGCCCATATTGTCAATGGCATTTTCCAAAGGTCCATACCTTTAGTACGCATATTCAATATTGTACTTACGTAGTTGATACCACCCATTAACGATGAAGCTACGAAAAGAACCATACTGATTAACCACAACGTCATTCCTAACCCAGAACCACTAATTGCAGTAGGCAAAGCAGATAATGGTGGATAAACCGTCCAACCAGCACTTGCAGGGCCTGTCTGTATAAAGAATGAACTCATCATAATTACACAGGCTGCAAAAAAGAACCAGTAAGAAAGCATGTTCAGGAACGGAGAAGCCATATCCCTTGCACCAATCTGAAGTGGAATCAATAAGTTACTAAAAGTACCACTCAAACCTGCAGTCAATACAAAGAATACCATAATGGTACCATGTATAGTTACCAAAGCCAGGTAAAAATCGGGTTTAATACGTCCTCCTTCAGCCCACTTTCCTAAGAAAGTTTCTAAAAGTGGAAAATCTTTATCTGGCCATGCCAGTTGTAAACGAAACAATATCGATAAGCCCATGGCAATAACTGCCATAATAATACCTGTGATCAGGAACTGTTTCGCAATCATCTTGTGATCCTGACTAAAGACGTACTTCGTTAAGAAGGTCTCTTTGTGATGTCCATGATCATCATGGCTATCGTGGTGGTGTGTATCGTGTAATGATATAGTTGACATAATGTGCTATTCCAGTATTATTAATTATTTAAAGCTAATTGTTTTGTTTTAACTGCCGAAGTATCCTTAGCTGCTGTATCTGCAGGTACCGCAGGTGCTGCTGAAGTTACAGGTAGGTTAAATTCCTTTCTCAAATCATCAGTTAAATAAGTTGGTTGTTGTTTTAACCAAGCTTCATACTCTGCCATAGAAACAACTTTAACTTCTTTTTGCATTTTATAGTGACCATCACCGCAGATTTTGTTACATAAGAACAAATATTTGAAGGTAGGGTCATTTGTTTTGGCCTTCATTTCCTCAGTAGTAATGGTCGGCGTAAACTCAAAATAAGAAGTCATACCCGGTACAGTGTTCAATTGAACTCTGAAATGCGGCATATAAAAACTGTGGATAACGTCTTTACTGGTCAAGATCAAACGTACCGGTTTGTTTACCGGAATTACCATCTCATCAGCCGACTGATCGTCTAATGTATTTTTATCCTTGAAATCTATACCCAATGCATTGGTAGAAGTGATCAATTTATAATTCTTCACACCTACTACACCATCAGTTCCAGCATAACGTATTGCCCACGCAAACTGAGATGAAGTGATCTCAATGCTGATCGGCTTGTTGTTAGGATCTTCAATCTTATAGAAAATTGATCTCCAGGTAAGGAATCCCATCAATACCAAAACTGTCAAAACCAATGCAGGAACGATTGTCCAAACGCGCTCGATGGTATTGTTATGTGGGTAATAATAAGCTTTTCTTTTGTTGGTATATTTATAGAAATAAGCAAAGGCAAATAAAAGAATATGCGTAACAATGAAAACAATAGTAGTCAAAATCAAAGTGATGTTAAACATCTGATCAATTTTCTTACCATGCTCAGATGCTGCTTCAGGCAGAATCATGTTACCATGAACTGTGTACTCCCAATACACACCATATAAACCTACAATCAGGAATAAAGCAAAAAGAACACCATTAACTGCATTCCAGTTAATTCCTTTTGGTTTATCCTGCGCCTCACGGGTTAATTCATATACCTTTAATGCTTTTCCAATGATTGCTATGAACAAGCAAAGCAGTAAAAACGCCATGGCATAAAATATAGCCGATTTATAAATCGGTCCCATATCAACAGGCTTTTTAGCGGTCTCAGCGGCTGCAGCCTGGGCAAATGCGCTGGTACTTGCAAATGCAGTTAAAATTACTGCTAGTGCCGCTATTGATTTGTTACTTATAAATTTTCTTAAACTCATTTCCTTAAAAGTAGTAACGCTGTACTTCTATTATACTATTATTTTATTATATGCTTACAGATCACCAATTACAAGTGGTGATTTAAACTCTCTTGTAAAAACGGATGGTTTTTAGCAATCAAAGGTTTTTTACTTAGCGAATTCAAAACTGTAAAAGTAAACAAACCTACAAAACCTAATGCAACACCGATTTCTATAAACCCAAATGCATGGTGTTCTGCTACTGTTCCTGGCATAATCATTTGATAATAATCAACCCAGTGGCCACATAAAACAACGATTGATACCGTTAACAATACATTCTCATGTCTCTTGTTGTCTCTGTCCATCAACAGTAACAACGGTGCTAAAAAGTTCAATATCAGGTTCAGGTAAAACCAAAACTCGTAATGTTCAAACCTTTTGTAGAAATATACAGTCTCCTCAGGCATATTCGCATAGTAAATCAACAGAAACTGTGCAAACCAAACATAAGTCCAGAAAATAGAGAATCCGAAAATAAACTGTCCAAGGTTATGCAAGTGACTGTTATTTACCCAGCTCATATATCCAGCTTTTTTCAGCAGAATAAGAATGATGGCGATAGTAGCCAAACTACTTACCCACATCGCTGCGAAGTTATACCAGCCAAACATGGTAGAGAACCAGTGAGCTTCTAACGACATTACCGTATCAAAAGCAAAAATTGGGGTGGTAAATCCGTAAATTACCAGGAAAATACATGAATATTTAAAACTCTTTCTGTAAGAATTAAGGCCACCTTCTAAATCTTCATTATTAGACAGCTTAGCCAAAAGCATAGCAAAAATCGAATAAACACCCAAAAAGATGATCTGACGTCCCATAAAGAAAGGTACATTCAGGAATGCCGACTTACCGTCGATTAATTTATCATAGTTAGGACTGCTGGGATCGGTTAATCCATCTGCATGCCAGTGATGATATAAGTTATGAGTATATAAACCCGCGCCCATTACAACAATTAAAATGATTACCGCAATTGGTAACACTTTAGCCATTGCCTGAGGGACACGTAGTATAGAAGCAGACCAACCCGCCTGTGCTACGAATTGAACAGCCAGGAAAAAGGCTCCCGACATACAAACGCAGGCAAAGTAATAAGCCATCAGCAACAGGTTAGCAAAAGTGCGCTCGTGAAGCTCCTTCGCAGAGAAACCGTAACCTATAGCCGCTAAACCTATTACAATAGCGATTATACTTAAGGTTTTGGCTTTACCTGTAAACTCAAACTGCTCAGTTAAATTATAATTGTGAGTTCCCATCTATATTGTGCTTTTCTATTGTAATTTTTGTAATTGTTGAACATACATCACTACTTTCCATCTTTCTTCTGGAGATAGCTGAGAGGCATGTGATCCCATATTATTTAAACCATACATAATTGTATGATAAATTTTTCCCGCTGTTAAGTCTTTCATTAAACCACCACGCGAAGAAGCTGCATCACCATGATAAGAAGGAATTCCACTAATCTTTTCGATTTTTACCAGGTGACCTTGACCATCTCCCTTTTCACCATGACATGGTGCGCAGAAGACCGTAAAATAATGCTTACCAGATTCCAGGTTCGCTTCAGTTGCCGCCAATGGATTTACTAAAGCTGCACTTGCCGCCTCATAACCTTCCTTGGTATTTGGATATTCATACTTATCAAATCCAACCGGTACAGTATGCGCCGGAGGTGTCTGAGCAGTCTGTCCCTTAAAACTCTTCAATAGTTCATTTGTAGTAGAAAGCGGTTGATCCGGATTAGGAGCAAGCGGATCATACATATTTCTTGCGTATTCCAGACCTGTACTTCTTTTGTCCCTGCATGCTGAAAACATAACAGCACCCGCAAGAATACAAAATGAGGCTAAAACTACTTTACTCTTATTCATAGCTAATATACTTCCTTTCATTATGCTTTACTTCCAAAGCACCAGCTTCCTTTAATAAATCGTCAATCTTACTGTGCTCAGTATTTTGTTTCGCATCAATTGCAATAATAAACCTATCGTCTGTTGCCCTTAAATCCATTACTCTCGGAGCTCTTCCAGGAAATAAGTGACTTGATGCGTAGTAAGAACCTACCAGACCAAAAGCACAAAACAAAATGGTCAACTCAAAGGTAATCGGAATAAAATCCGGTAAAGCAAAGTGAGGCTTACCACCGATATTAATTGGCCAGTCTACTGTTGTAGCCAGATAAACTCCGGTAAGCATTGTAAGTGTACCAGTGATACCAAAGAAGAAAGCAGCAATATCCAACCTTGAACGTTTAACCCCTAATTTAGCTTCTATGCCGTGAATAGGCATTGGTGTATAAACATCATGTATCTTAATGTTGTTCTCCTGTAGCTTTTCGATGCCGTGCATCATTTCATCAGGGTCACCAAAACTGCCTAAAATATATTTGATATTATTCATTGTTATATTTTTGCGTATTCTTCTTGTTTAACACTATCAAATTTATCTAATGACTCCACGTATTCTTCTACATGGGTCTGATCCAGATGACCACTCTTAATTTGCTCCAGCTTAGCCTGCTCACTTGCACTTTTCAGCAACAGTTTCACCTCTGCAATTGCAATTGAAGGCAATACCCTTAAGAACAACAGGAACAAAGTAAAGAACAAACCAATTGATCCAACAAACACACTCACGTCAACCCATGATGGATAGAACATTGCCCAGCTTGAAGGAATATAATCACGGTGCAATGAGGTCACGATAATTACAAAACGCTCAAACCACATACCGATGTTTACAACGATAGACAATATCCATGTTGCAGCAATGCTGGTACGGATCTTTTTGAACCACAACAGCTGTGGAGAAATTACGTTACAAGTCATCATCATCCAGTATGCCCACCAGTAAGGACCTGTTGAACGGTTGATGAAGGCATATTGCTCATATTCAGAACCTGAATACCAGGCGATGAAGAACTCTGTCAAGTAAGCCACACCTACAATCGATCCTGTAAGAATAATGATTTTATTCATCGATTCGATATGGAACATGGTGATGTAATTTTCAAGACCCAATACTTTACGTGCAACCAATAATAATGTTAACACCATCGCAAATCCTGAGAAAATCGCCCCGGCCACAAAATATGGAGGGAAGATCGTAGTATGCCATCCCGGAATTACCGAGGTAGCAAAGTCCATAGATACAATGGTATGTACCGAAAGTACCAATGGAGTAGAGATACCGGCAAGAATCAGGGATACTGCCTCAAAACGCTGCCATGTTTTTACGTTTCCAGTCCATCCAAATGAAAGGATGGTATAAACTCTGCGTTTAACACCTGTTGCGCGATCGCGGATAGTCGCAATATCAGGCAACAATCCAGTGTACCAGAACAATAGGGATACGGAGAAATAAGTAGAGATCGCAAACATATCCCAAACAAGTGGTGAGTTAAAGTTCACCCATAGTGACCCAAACTGATTTGGCAATGGAAGTACCCAATAGGCCAACCATGGTCTACCCATGTGAGATACTACGTAGGTGGCCGCACAAATAACCGCAAAGATCGTCATCGCCTCTGCCGAGCGGTTAATAGAGTTACGCCAGTTCTGACGGAAGAGTAAAAGTACTGCAGAAATCAGCGTTCCTGCGTGACCAATACCTACCCACCATACGAAACCGGTGATATCCCATGCCCATCCAACTGTTTTATTTAATCCCCAAGCACCAATACCAAACCAGAAGGTGTAACTTACAGCTACTACCCAAAGTAAGGCTCCGCACAGTGCTACGGTAAATCCTATCCACCAAGCCTTGTTTGGCTTGTTTTCTACCGG
Organism: Pedobacter schmidteae; assembly: GCF_900564155.1. Taxonomy (NCBI): domain Bacteria; kingdom Pseudomonadati; phylum Bacteroidota; class Sphingobacteriia; order Sphingobacteriales; family Sphingobacteriaceae; genus Pedobacter; species Pedobacter schmidteae. Next base: position 661,638 of record NZ_LS999839.1, read on the forward strand.
CATTAAAATATCATCCGTAATTTTTGCATACGTGATATCCTTGCCGGTAATTAGTGGTTCTCTTAATATTGATTCGTTATGTCCTGACATAATTTATTTTCTTTTAGTATCAGCCTACTCGCTTACGCTCCCTATGCTTGTACTGTTGTATCTGTATTTCTAATTTTCGTCATATAACCTATACCCGGTTGAACGTTGATCTCTTCCAGAACATAGTAAATGCGCTCACTACGTAATGCTTTAGAAACTTCTGATTCCGGATCGTTCGCGTCACCAAAGATGATGGCATTAGCAGAACAAGCTTCCTGACAAGCCATTTTGATATCGCCATCTTTCAATGCACGTTTCTCAATTTTAGCTTTCAATTTACCAGCCTGAATACGCTGAATACACATCGAACATTTCTCCATCACACCTCTTGAACGGGTAGTTACATCAGGGTTAAGTACCAGCTGAGTGAACTCATTGTTCAGATAGTTGTCAAAACGTGAATCATTCCAGTAATTGAACCAGTTGAAACGACGTACTTTATATGGACAGTTGTTTGCGCAATAACGTGTACCTACGCAACGGTTATAAGCCATATGGTTTAAGCCGTCCGATGAGTGTACTGTTGCCAATACCGGACAAACAGTTTCACATGGAGCGTGATCACAATGCTGACAAAGCATAGGTTGGTGTACAACCGATACATTATTCATTTGCGCCTCTTCCAGGTGTGCAATATCTTTCTCTTTAGTTACCGAATTGATACCATTGCCATGACCGTGTGCACCATGTTCAGCATGTGCCTCACCATCCTGATTAAAGCTATAGTAACGATCGATACGGATCCAGTGCATCTCTCTGCGTCTGCGAACCTCATCTTTACCTACTACAGGAATGTTATTCTCTACGTTACAGGCAACAATACAAGAACCACAACCGGTACAGGCATTCAAATCAATAGCCATTACCCAGTTGTTACCTGGTTTTTCATATTTATCCCATAAATCGTAAGTTTTATGTTTTGCATGGTCGTTACCCGAACCAGCAGCAGGATTCTTTTTGTATTCAGCAAATGTAGCCTCGCGGATTACATTTCTACCTTCAAATGAATAATGCGTTTGTGTTTGGGCGAGCTCTTCTCTTCCAACGGTTGCAGTTAATTTAACTGTAGTAGCATACTTCGAAGTACCATTGCTGAAACTTACAAAAGGATAAGCATTTTTACCTACATTATCACCAGCTTTACCTACTTTGGTGCGGCCATAACCCAAGGCAACAGATACTGTACCAATTGCCTGACCAGGCTGAATCAACACAGGAAGATCAATGCTATATCCGTTATCTGCTTTTACAGAAACGATATCAAACTCTTTAAATCCTAATTTCTCTGCATATTTAGGGGCAATAGCTACATAGTTATCCCAGGTAACTTTAGAAACCGGATCAGGAAGTTCCTGCAAAAATGCATTGTTGGCATGTTTACCATCACGCATCGGGATACTTTCGTAAACCTGCAACTGAACATCCTTATCTAAAGCTTTGCTGTTGTTTAAAATAGAAGGAACAACTGCAGCTAAAGACAAACTGAAAGAGTAAGCTCCGGCTGGTTTTTCAGCTGTAGCAAATACACCTTTTTGTAGTACTTCTTTCCAGTTAGAACCTACTGCAGGCAATATATTTTTCTCCCAGTTGTTGCGCACATACTGGTAGTATTCTTTAACGGCATTATCAGACCAGATCAATAAACTTTCTTCAGCCTGACGTGTGTTGAACACAGGATTGATAGTTGGCTGTACGATAGAATAAACGCCTTCGTATGAACTTGCATCACCCCACGACTCTAAGTAGTTATGGTTAATCGCTATCACATCACACAAAGTCGAAGTCTCATCTTTACGATCAGAGAAGGATACTTTTAAAGCAACTTTGGCCAACGCATCGGTAAAGGCTTTCGTATTGGCTACGTCATATCCAGGATTGCTATCCAGGAAGAAAACAGCAGCAACTTCGCCTCTGTTCATTTCATTGATGAATTCAGCAAATTCGGCATCATTACCTGCATAACGTTTACAAGGATTATCTAAATCGATAGTTGTGCCGTAACTACCAATTGCTGCGTTAATGGCATTAACCAAAATCTGTGTAGAAACATCGTTCGATCCTGAAACTACCAGCGCCTTACCTTTATTTTGCAACAACTCTTTACCAACCAGTTTCAAAGCTTTTTCTGCAGTCACATTGTTTGGCAATGCACCACCAGCTAAGCCTGCACCTGTAATGGCATTATATAAGGTAATCAAAGCAGGTCCTTCTTCCGACAATTTAACCGGAACACGGGTATCTGCATTGGTACCTGTTAAGCTCATGCCCGCCTCAAATTGGAAGTGGCGCGACATTTTACCATTTTTCAGTGATTTATGGTCCCTGTTGGATACATACTGAGCAGTAAACTCCTCACCACTGATCCATGTACCTAAAAAGTCAGCCCCGAAACTTACGATCAGGTCTGCCTTATCAAATTTGTATTTAGGAACTACCGCTTTACCAAAACTGTTTTCATTTGCTTTGATGATACCTGTATAAGAAACTGCATCATACTGTACGTGTTTAGTATTAGGGTAAGCTGTAGTAAAATCAGCAATAACTGCTTTAGTGGAAGGACTGTTTACAGATGAAGAAACCACGCGGATTTTCTTTCCTGAAGCCTGCGCTTTGTTCAGCTCACCTTTTACAAACTCATCTACCTTTGCCCAGGTTACTTCTGCATCTTTCAATACAGGAGATTTCAGTTTAGACACATCGTAAAGATCTAATACTGAAGCCTGTGCCTGTGCATCAGTACCGCAGTTAAACGCACCTGCATTTGCATTTGCCTCTATTTTAATTGGTCTTCCTTCTCTGGTTTTAACCAATACAGGCTGGCCATTAAAACTTGAAACATAATAGTTAGGGATACCCGGAACAACCTCTTCAGGTTTAATTACATAAGGGATCGCCTTATGAACAGGGGCAGTCTGACAAGCTGCAAGTGTTACCGCACCTAACCCAAAGCCTAATGCCTTTAAAAAGTCACGGCGAGGAGTCACGGTACTTAAACCTGCTTCATTTAAAACATCTTCTATTGGAAGGGGCTCAGCAAATTCGTTCTTGTTGTTTTCAACAAAATCCGGAGTGTTGTTATACTCTTCTAAGCCTTTCCAGTATTTTTTATTGCTTTCCATTTAAGCTATATTACTGTTATCGAACGTTCTTTGTTATTAAACTCTATTAATAGTGACATTTACCACATTCCAAACCACCTAGCAATGCAGGAGTGATTTTTTCGCCTTTCTTGATTTTCTCATGGGCTTCAATCACTTTGGTATAGAAGGCATTGTCTTTGCCAGAAACCTCAGCATTGTTATGGCAGTTCACACACCATTTCATGGTTAGCGGAGAATACTGATAAATTTCTTCCATGGTATCTACCGGACCGTGACATGCAAAACATACCGGTTCGTTAGGTTTTAAACCTTTTTCTTTTCTGATAGCTTCTTCGCCAACCACAACGTGTTGTGAGTGATTGAAGTAAGCAAAGTCAGGCAAGTTGTGTACACGTACCCACTCAACCGGTTTTTCTTTCGATTTATCGTAAGTAAGTGTGTTTGGATCATAACCAATAGCGGTGTAGATTTTTTGGATCTCCGGAGAAATTTCTCCGTTATATTTTTCAGTCGCCTGAACAGATTTATGACAGTTCATACAAACATTCACCGATGGAATAGTTGCATTTTTAGATTTAAAGGCACCTGCGTGACAGTACTGACAGTCAATCTGATTTACTCCAGCGTGCAATTCATGAGAGAATTTAATTGGCTGCACTGGCTGATAGCCTGTATGTACACCTGTATTCCACATACCCATCCAACCATATGAACCCAAGGCAATGATTAAACATAGTATAAAGAAGAATACAAATTTCTTATTTTTAAACAATCTACGTGTTCCGTCAGCGAAAGAAACATTTTCTTCCTCAACAACCTCAACTCCTTGTTTCTTTAAGATCAAACGCTCCAGCATTTTTACTGCGCGACCTAAAACTACCAATACAGCGATTGAAACCAGGATAATCAAAGCAATACCGGCAATAGAAAAGTTAGAAACTTCATCTGAACCTGCACCTGCTACTGCCTCACCTGCTGCAGCCTCTTTTTTAGGTTCGCCAGCTTTAGCGTAAGCAATTACATTTTTAATCTGCTCGTCAGTTAAAGTAGGAAAGGTAGTCATCTCAGCAGGAGAGAACTTCGCAGCCTCAATTGCCGTTTTATCACCAGCATCTACCAGCGACTTCCAGTTCCTGATCCATTTGATGGCAAAAGCTTCATCTAGCTCGGTCAGTTTAGGTGTCAATGCCGGGCCAGTACTGTTACGGTCTAATTGGTGACAAGAAGCACATTTATCTTTAAATATTTTTCTTCCCTCCACTACATCTTGTGCTTGTGTTGCAGAAACGATTAAAACAGATAGAGCCGTAAACATGAACGCCGACTTCCAAACTCTTCTAATGATCAATGAGATATCCCTCATAATGAGTATTTTATGCTATTTTTTAAAAAACTTTATAACCGTAATTGATGTTTAAACTCCAGGTCTTCACCAAAACGTCCACAAAAGTAAAATTTATTAACGTACCAATGACAAAGAAATGACAGTAAATACAATTTATAATCAATCTAAACAATGGTCTTTTTAGGCTTTAAACATAGAAAATCACCAATTTCCTAAGAAATTGGTGATCAACTTAACGCCATATCCGATTAGCGGATTTGCAATTTTAAATTACATTTTTAATATCCATGCAAATATCAACGGAGCCACAATGGTCGCGTCAGATTCTACAATAAATTTAGGTGTATGTATATCCAGTTTACCCCAGGTAATCTTTTCATTAGGCACCGCTCCTGAATAAGAACCATAAGAAGTCGTTGAATCAGAAATCTGGCAGAAATAGCTCCAGAATGGAATATTAGGCATTTCCATATCCTGATAAAGCATAGGCACCACACAAATCGGGAAATCACCCGCTATACCACCACCAATCTGGAAAAACCCGATACCTTTACCCGAGCTGTTCGCAATATACCAGTCGGCTAGCCAGCCCATATACTCAATACCGCTTTTCATTGTCGTGGCTTTGATTTCAGACTTCATCACATAAGAAGCAAAGATGTTTCCCATGGTTGAATCTTCCCATCCCGGTACCACAATCGGCAAATTCTTCTCTGCCGCAGCCAACATCCAAGAGTTTTTCGGATCAATTTCATAATATTGCTCCAAATCGCCACTTAGCAACATCTTATACATAAACTCATGCGGAAAGTAACGCTCACCGGCAGTATCTGCATCTTTCCATATTTTATGAATATGCTTTTGCAACCTTCTGAAAGCCTCTTCTTCAGGAATACAGGTATCGGTAACCCTGTTGTAATGATTCTCCAATAAATCCCATTCATCCTGCGGACTCAAGTCGCGATAATTAGGAACACGTTTATAATGGGAGTGCGCAACAAGATTCATGATATCTTCTTCAAGATTGGCACCTGTACATGAAATGATAGAAACTTTATCCTGACGGATCATCTCGGCCAACGAAATACCCAATTCAGCAGTACTCATCGCTCCTGCCAGGGTAATCATCATTTTACCACCTTCATCTAAATGTGTTTCATATCCTTTAGCGGCATCCATCATAGCTGCTGCATTAAAATGGAGGTAATTGCGCTCCATAAACTGAGATATCGGTCCTCTTGTTGTACTCATTTTAATCTAATTTTGTTGCGGCAAAAATAGGTAATTATTATTATTCAAAGCCATTTGGCCTTAAAGTTGTTACCAAACGTTTATTATTAAATCCTTTCCCCTATTTTAGGCCGATGAAGAAACTTCCAATCTGTACCCTTTTTGTTTTAATCACCATAAATGCAGTTGCACAAAAGAAACTTATAGAGCGATATTTATCTAACAAAACGGACACCCTGCGCAGGCCAAGCTTTATGCCTGTTCCTATTTTACGTTATTCACAGGAAATCGGTCTGGAATTAGGTGCAGGACTACTTTACTCTACGTATTTAGACCGAAAAGACCTGGGCAACCGGAGCTCCAACTTCTCCGGTATCATTTCCGCATCTACCAAAGGGCAATACAACATATCGTTAAAAAGCGACATCTGGACAAAAAACAACAGGCATCACTACATCGCCGAACTACGCCTCAGGAAAATGCCTTTCGACTTCTATGGCATAGGCAACAATACACAGGAGATCGACAAAGATCGGTTGGTACAGGACTATATTAAATTTATGGTAGAGGCCGAAAAACGATTCTGGCCCAATATGTATACAGGTTTTTCAGTAGGCTTTGAAAATTATCATTTTAAAGATAAAGAGACCGGCGGCATTTTTACAACCGATCCGTCAATTCTACATAAAGTAGGCGGATCGGTAGTCTACGCAGGAATTTCGCAATCGTACGACACCAGAAATTCCGCAAATTATACCACCAAAGGCATGATGGCCAAGGCATCTATTCAATATGCGCCCGATTTTTGGGGAGGTGAAAACTTTACGGGTACGCTTATTAAAGCCAACATCCGCAGTTTCTGGTCGCTGTCACCAAAGTTCGTCATTGGCGTAAATGGACTTTTCCATACGGTACAGGGTCAAAATATACCTTTTTACCTATTGCCTCAAATGGGCAATGACGAAATGATGAGAGGGTATTATACCGGTCGCTACCGTGACAGAAATTTATTAGCCGCTCAGGCCGAACTTCGATACCGGTACAATAACCGCTTTGGTGCAGCCATATTTGGCGGAACAGGTCAGGTATTCGCTAATGGTGGCTTTGCCACCAAAAATTTCAAACCCTCCTACGGAGCCGGAGGCCGGTACTTCTTCGATCCTGAAAAAGGATTAAGTATGCGTGTAGATTATGGCATCGGCGAAAAACGAGCCAACGAAAAACGACAGACTGGTTTTTACATCACTCTGGCCGAAGCTTTTTAAAGCTCAGGCCTACAGAAACTAAAACTTGATTTTAAAGTGCTCTTTAACCTGGCCTTTTCTAAAATATACCAATCCTATCCAGAACAAATCAATGGTTACCGTTACCTCAGGGTGGTTTTTAATCTCCTCCCAGGCCTCTTTCATCCCCTTACTCCAGTAAATATCATCAAATATCAATAGGCTTCCTTCATGTATTTTAGGCAGGCACCAGTTAAAATAATTTAAAGTTGCTTCTTTTCTGTGGTTACCATCAATGTAAACAAAATCCAGTTGTTCTTTGGCCGCAATTACATCAGGCAACAAATTATCAAAATTACCCACCTGCAGCTCAACATTACCCAATTCCAATTCCTGAAAATTTCGATAAGCTACTTTTGCCGTTTCAGGGCAACCTTCTATGGTAATTACTTCAGCTTCGGGACAGGCCTTGCTCAGGTAAGCGGTTGTAATCCCCAAACAAGTACCCAACTCAATAATACTGGCCGGATGAGCATTTTTGGCCAAACGGTAAATTAACTGCGCCAATGCCGGACTTTTCAATGCATTTTTTGCAATTTCCTTCACCTTTTTGGTCCGGTTTTTATTCAAATGAGAACCCGCACCAAGGTCTGTCACATGGACTAAAGAATCGTCATTGAAAAGTTTTTTTCGCTGCCTCTCAATGCTTTTATAGTCAATTTTGGACTTAAAATCGTAAATTACCTCATCGGTAAGTTTATATACAAATGGGGAATGCGTACCGTGCCTGCTTTTGGCAGTCAGACGATGCTTTAAGAAATCACCGATAAAATTAAAAACCATAGCCACAAAAATAGGCATTCAAATTTGCATGTTTAATGGAAAATAATAAAGAAATAAATGCATTGATAAAACTGCTTGATGATCCTGACCAGGAGGTATTTCAACAGGTAGAAAAACGCCTGCTTGAATATGGCCCTCAGGTTGTTGATTTCCTGGAAACAGAATGGGAACATTCGCTTGACACCCTACTTCAGGAACGCATCGAGAATATTGTTCACAAAATCCAATTTCAAAGTGTAAGAGAAGACCTCAATTTATGGTATCAGAGTGGAGCGTTCGACCTGCTGCAAGGCGCACTGGTGATCAACCGCTATCAATATCCCGACCTGGACGAACAAAAGCTCATTCTACAGATAGAGGAAATAAAACGCGAAATATGGATGGGATTACAATATGAAATGAGCTCCATCGAAAAAATCAAGCTCATTAATCATGTGTTCTATAATGTTTATGGCTTTAGCGGCAATACTAAAAACCATCACGACCCTCAAAATTCTTATATCAGTCAGGTGCTGGAAAGTAAAAAAGGAAACCAAATCTCGTTGGCTATCATTTATTCCACCCTTGCGCAAAAACTGGACATTCCAGTTTATGGCGTAAATCTTCCACAACACTTTATACTCGGCTATATTGACGAGAGCAAACGCGAAGACCATGAATTTGGCGTATTGTTTTATATCAACGCCTTTAATAAAGGCGCCATCTTTGGAAAACACGACGTGGATCAATTTCTTCGTCAGCTGAACCTCGATCCTCTCCCAGGCTTTTATGCGCCGTGTAGTAATGTCGAAATCATCAGAAGGATTATCCGCAATCTCGTTTCGGCTTACGAAAATCTGGGATCTACAGAAAAGGTAGAAGAGCTGAAACAGCTACAAGAAATCCTGAGCGGCGACAATCTATAAAAATTTATTGGCTTTCATCCAGGCTCCAAGCGCCTTGAACCAATCCTCGGTAGTGGTCTTATTTTTTAAACCAAAGCCATGTCCACCGCCTTGATAAATATGTAACTCTGCTTTTACACCTGCTTTCACCAGGGCCTGATTAAACAAAATGCTGTTTTCTACCGGAACCGCTTTATCATCGTTCGCATGTACCAGAAAAGTCGGCGGGGTTTGAGCATTTATGCCTAATTCATTTGAAAAATACTTTACCTTTTCTTCCGACGGCGCTGTACCTATAAGATTTTTCTTCGATCCGCCATGGGTAGCAGAACCAAAAGTAATTACAGGATATATAAGAATAGAAAAATCGGGTCTTAAACTGATTTGCTTTTCATTGGCTATCTTCACATCGTTGTAATGAACAGTTAAGGAAGAGGCCAGGTGCCCGCCGGCCGAAAACCCCATTATACCTATCCTGGCAGGGTCTATCTTCCATTTACCCGCATTGGAGCGAACCATGTATATGGCCTGCTCCGCATCTTGCAGAGGGCCAAAGGCAGGATCGGTCATGATTTGATCGGAGGGCAAACGATATTTTAGGACGAAAGCCGTTACCCCAATTTCATTAAATCTTTTGGCCACATCGTATCCCTCGTGGGTAATCGCTAAAATACTGTATCCACCTCCGGGACAAATGATCACTGCTGCACCATTAGCTTTTTCCCTGGCCGGTAAAAAAACACTAAGCGTAGGTTGCGAAACTTTGCTTACCCTGCTTATGCCATCGGCACCAGTTGCCACGTTTTCAACATAGTCTACAGGTATACTTTTGGCATCCGGGATCGCTCCCGGATACAAATTAATCACCTCCTGTGCGTCCGACACCAAACTCCCGGTAGATAATAAAACCATTATACATGCGATTACGTGATTCTTCATTTTAGAACTCCATTAAATATGCTTTCAAAAAGTCATTCAGCTCACCGTCCAATACAGCCTGCGGGTTTGACGACTGAAAGTTTGTCCGGTGATCTTTTACCCTGCGGTCGTCCAGCACATAACTTCTGATCTGCGACCCCCATTCAATTTTCTTTTTATTCCCCTCAATCAATGCTGTAGCTTCCATCCTTTTACGCATTTCTGCCTCGTACAATTGAGATTTCAGCAAACGGATTGCATTTTCTTTATTCTGCAGCTGCGATCTCGATTCCTGATTTTTTATAATGATACCCGATGGCTTGTGGTATAAGCGTACCGCGGTTTCAACCTTATTTACATTTTGTCCACCCGCACCACCCGAGCGAAAAGTTTCAAACTCAATCTCCGAATCTTTTACCTCTATCTCGATGGTATCATCTACCAAGGGATAAACATATACCGATGCAAATGAAGTATGCCTGCGGGCATTAGAATCAAAAGGCGAAATACGGACCAACCGATGTACGCCATTCTCCCCCTTTAAATATCCGTAAGCAAACTCTCCCGAAAACTGAAGGGTAACAGTTTTTACCCCCGCAATCTCCCCTTCCTGGTAATCCTGCTCTGTAATTTTATATCCATTCTTTTCTCCCCACATCAAGTACATCCGCATCAACATATATGCCCAATCGCAACTTTCGGTACCACCCGCCCCTGCAGTAATCTGCATTACGGCCGGCAATTGATCTTCCTTATTTTTGAGCATATTTTTTAGCTCCAGATCTTCAATTGCTTTCAGACAAAGCGCATATTGCTCCTCCATTTCTTCCTCAGTAGCATCTCCGCTTTGTAAAAAATCAAAAAGCACCTGTGTATCCTCCAATAGCGCGTTGGCTTTTTGCCAGGCATCGGTCCATACTTTTTTAGAATTGATTTCAGCAATATGTTTTTCTGCCTTTTTAGGATCATCCCAAAAGTTGGGTTGCAGGGTAAGTTCCTGCTCTATACGAATATCTTCCAGTCGGTTTTCGACGTCAAAGATACCTCCTCAGCGACGCTACTCTGTCCCTTAAATCCTGAATTTGTTCTTTTGTCATAACCACAAATATAGGATATAAAATAAAACAGGCCATATCAATTTAAATGATACGGCCTGTTTATAAAATTATGCTGTTCCCTTAGTTAAAAAGTCCCTTCAGTTTATCCATTATTCCATCGTCCTTACCATCTCCATTTACATCTGTCTTTTCAGTAAACATCCTGGTCACGTCGGAAAGGTCAAACTTCCCATCCGGACCTGAAACTTTACTAATTACATCCTGAATATTGAAAGAGCTATCATTGGGATCATTCGTTTTATTAACCAGTTTTCCTACAATCGACGGAATAACCGAAGCCGCAATATTTTTAGCGGTGTCCATATTAATGCCCATAGCGGCAAGTTTATCTGTAAAACCCGATGCTGCCTCTTGGGCAACCGCGCTACCTTCGGCATTGCCTCCTTTAAAAGCATCTACCAGATTACCGATATTTCCTGATGACAATTGTTGTTTGAGCGCGTCAATAATAGAACCCGAAGCCGCAGAAATGGCCGCCTCATTTTTTTCGTTCGGCACTTCACTATTGTTCACAATAGCATCCTGAACATTTTCCTTTACCAATTGATTTAAATTTTCTAACATAGGTGTTTTTTTAAAGGTTTTACTATCTTGTATCGTTGATTAAATATAACATTTTTTTACTATGCTTCCTACAATAAATTTCACAGAAACCTCTGCGTATAAATACCTTGCCGACCATTTCATCGACATCAACAAGAAAAGTCTGAAAGAACTTTTTGCTGAAGATGAAGGCCGCTTTGAGAAGTTTTCCCTGCTATTTGAAGATATCCTTGTTGATTATTCAAAAAACAGAATTGACGATACCACCATTGCCTTGCTGATACAACTGGCCAGGGAGTGTAAGCTCGACGAAGCCATTAAGGCGATGTTTGAGGGAGAAAAAATCAACCAAACAGAAGGCCGGCAAGTACTTCACATTGCTTTACGCAACCAAAGCAATCAGGAGATTCTTGTTGACGGCAAAGATGTAATGCCTGAAGTAAACAAAGTGCTGGATAAAATGGAGAAGTTTAGTAACCAGGTGATTTCCGGTAATTGGAAAGGTTACACCGGAAAGGCAATTACCGATGTAGTGAATATTGGTATCGGAGGTTCTGATCTGGGCCCCGTTATGGTTACCGAGGCCTTAAAAGCATATAAAAACCACCTCAATATGCATTTTGTTTCCAACATCGATGGAACACATATTGCCGAAACCCTAAAAAAAGTCAATCCGGAAACCACACTTTTCCTGATCGCATCCAAAACATTTACCACCCAGGAAACCATGACCAATGCCAATACGGCACGTGACTGGTTCTTGGAAAACGGGGCTAAAAAAGAAGATATCGCCAAACACTTTGCAGCCTTATCAACCAATGCAAAGGATGTATCGGCTTTTGGTATTGATACCGACAACATGTTCGAATTCTGGGATTGGGTTGGTGGCAGATACTCCTTATGGAGTGCCATAGGCCTGCCTATTGCCCTCAGCATAGGATATGACAATTTTAAACAATTACTGGCCGGGGCCCATGCTGCAGATCAGCATTTTGAAAGCGCCGAATTCGAAATCAATATACCGGTAATACTGGCCTTGATTGGTGTATGGTATATCAATTTCTTTGATGCCGAAACCCAGGCTATCCTTCCTTACGATCAATACATGCACCGTTTTGCCGCTTACTTCCAGCAAGGCGATATGGAAAGTAATGGAAAACATGTAGATCGCAACGGAAATGATGTGGCATACGAAACCGGTCCTATCATCTGGGGCGAACCCGGAACCAATGGCCAACATGCCTTCTATCAGCTCATTCACCAGGGTACACGCATCATACCATGCGATTTTATTGCCCCCGCCCAAAGCCTTAATCCCATAGGAAACCATCATCCTATTCTACTTTCTAACTTCTTTGCGCAAACCGAAGCGCTGATGAACGGAAAAACCAAAGAACAGGTGGTTGCTGAACTCAAAAAAGAGGGAAAATCAGATACAGAGATAGAAAAACTGGCTCCTTTTAAAGTATTTGAAGGCAACAGGCCAACCAATTCTATCCTGTTGAAAAAAGTAACTCCTTTTAGCCTTGGAAACCTGATTGCCATATATGAACACAAAATATTTGTACAGGGCATCATCTGGAATATTTTCAGTTTCGATCAATGGGGTGTAGAACTAGGGAAACAACTGGCAAAAAGCATCTTACCAGAACTGGATGGCGATGCAATGGTAAGCTCACATGATGGCTCTACAAATGGACTTATCAACCAGTACAAGGGCTGGAGGTAAACAAAATGTTACTTAATTCGTCATTAGTGAATTAAACTTTTTAAAACTTATTTTGTTCTAACACAATAAATTAAACAAAAGAAACCTGCATAATTTATGGAAATTACTTTATGCAGGCATCTTATTGTTATAAGAACAATAAAATGATCTTTTAATTTATAAAAAGCTTAAAAAACACACTTATGAAGACAATTAGAAATATTTTTATAGCAGCATCACTACTCTTTACCATTCAGGTAAATGCACAAACTGATAAAGAGACAACTATAAGGATCATCAACAATCAAAACTTTGTGTTCAATGCCACTTCCGCAATGCCTATGGCAAATTATGAAGTAAACAAAGTATTGAGCAGGTTACCAGGCGGTGGCGGAGGTGGAATGATCCAGCTCACTGGCTCGCAATATCAATTGACTGTAACCAAGGATAGCATTGAGGCTTATCTTCCTTACTATGGGAGGGCATATACTGCAACCATGAATCCGGATGATTCGGGCATTAAGTTCAAATCCAAAGATTTTAAATACAAAGCCGACAAAAAGAAAAAAGGAGCCTGGATCATGACCATGAATTTTAAGGACACCAAAGACGCGCAATCTATGACCTTAAATGTTTCAGAAAATGGTTATGCTACACTGAATGTCAACAGCAATAACAGGCAACCCATATCATTTAATGGCTACCTGAGCGAGCCTAAGGAAAAAAAGAAATAAAGTCGAGATGACAAGTTACATAAAAAAGCAGCCGTATAAATTATACGGCTGCTTTTTTATGCTTTATTTTTTTGCCATTACTTTTTAGGCTGCAGTTTCACTTCAAACATATGTGGCCATTTCTTGCCGGTTACAAACAGTCTTTTTCCAGCCTTATCCCAGGCAATCCCATTTAGCACATTATTTGCTTTGGCATCTTCATCTTTAAAATAATCTGCAGGTAGTAAGCCCGAAAAATCAATCTGCTTTTCAATCACACCTGTCTTAGGGTCAATCACCACGATAATATTTTTGGTATACACATTGGCATAAATCTTCCCATCGATATATTCCAGTTCATTCAAGGCATCTACCGGCCCGTTATTGTCATATACCACAATTGAACTTTCTTCCTTGTAAGTATCCTTGTTCAGGAACCATATTTTATTGGTACCATCTGATTTGATCAATTGATTGCCATCAAAACAAAGGCCCCAGCCCTCCATACTTGCCTGATAAGGAAAGGTAGATAACTGTTTAAACGATTTGGCATCAAATACCAACCCCAAACGGTCCCTCCAGGTCAACATCACTACTTTATCACCCACCAGGCTCGATCCTTCCCCAAAATATTTGTCATCCAGTTTAATCTGTTGTAAAACTTTTCCCGATTTTATATCCACCCAGCGCAAGGTAGAATGTTGTTCCTGCCCGGTACTTTCTAAAAACCGTCCACCATGGTATTCCAGTCCTTGTGTGTAGGCCGAGGTATCATGAGGCATGGTATTTACCACCTGATAACCATACAGCGCTGGCCTTACAGCCGACTTAAGCTCTATATTTATCGTTAAAGTGTCTTTGGTTACTCCATTATCAACAATCGCAGTAATCAACTTATAGCCCAACGAAAGTCCGGATGTAGCAATCGTAATTCCTTCGGCATTATCCTTCTTCCCAACTTCTTTCCCATCAACAAGGTAAGTTGCCCCGGTTATTTTTGCTCCTTCAGAAACGTCCAGGGCAACCTTCACCTCATCCCCAAGCCCAAAAGCCTGACCTTGTTCGGGCAATTTAAAAGAAAAAGCAGGGGATGTCGACTTCTCTTTACAGGAAATCATAAACAATAAACTAAATAACAAACCTATAACAGGCATCGTGCTACTATATGTATTTTTAACTTGGCCAAAATGCATCTTCAATATGATTAATTTTATAAAGGTGTTTATTTTCGAAAACAATTGCAATAATATCAAAACGAATCTCGCCCTGATGCCGGGTCATTTCGATATAAGCTGATGAGGCAAACTCCAGTTGCTTCTCTTTCTTATAGCTCACAAAATCTTCTGGATGGCCATACTCAACAGAGCTTCGTGTTTTCACTTCCACAAAAATAATTGTTCCCTGCTGATCAGCGATCAGGTCAACTTCTGCCCTTCCACATCTCCAATTAGTATGCATGATCCGGTATCCCAGGTTTTCCAGATAAGCTGCTGCTATCTCTTCTCCTCTTTTACCCAAATCGTTGTGTACTGCCATGTTTACTTCAAGATTGTAATGCCTAGGTGTTTAGATATTTCTCTTTCGACCGCCTTCATTGTTACAAACCTTTGCATCAGGATCTCGAGGTTTACAGGGTCAGCTTCCGCTTTAATCTCATTAGAAATATTAGTCAATATTCCGGCTATCTTTGTTTTTTTCAGATGAAACAGCCCACCCAAAATAGTGGCTTTCAGATTTACGGTTTCATCTCTTACGTAAATATTATGTTTATTTTCCCAATTCTCGCTCAGGATATAAGGTGATGTAGAAAGCGTAATGGCCAGTTCGGCTATCTGCCGGTCCCGACTATTGATAAATTGACTGGCTACAGGCAAATGCCCATTTTCAATCTCTTCCCTGTAATTTTCAATAATGCTGTTACAAAGCTTATCTTCAAATACCACGTCTGTCAGGTTCTGTATAATGAACGAGCCGATGTACATATTATCAATACCATCCCAGGTTACCAGTTCGTGTCCAAATGCCAATAGCAAACGTACAATTTCCTGCTCCTGAACCAAATCTTTACTCCCCTGCGCTACAGGTTCAGGTGCTTCATAAGGCCCCGAACTTTCAAACAGGTTATCTGGTGGCCCATCCTCATATGGCTGGTAAGCATTCTGGTGTTGCTGAAAAGACTGCGTTTGCGGACTTGGAGAGCTTCCCGAAGATTTCTTGAACTTTGCTATCCTCATTTTACTGAGTTCCGATAACAAGGTTCGTTCTTCAACCTGCAATAGGCTGCTGCATTCCCTGATAAAAACGGCCGCCTTAATCTCATCAGGAATCTTGGCAATACTTTCAATAATATCCCTGATGATCCCAGCCCTTTTTATCGGATCGGTGCCAGCCTCTTTCAATAGGATGGTAGCCTTATACAGGATAAAATCCCGGCGGTTCTCTTCTATGTACTTTTTAAATTCACCCGATCCTACATGGTGCATATACGAATCCGGGTCATGACCGTCAGGAAAAAGAACAACCTTTACGTTTAATCCCTCTTCCAGAATCATGTCCAGTCCGCGCAACGAAGCCTTTATACCCGCAGCATCACCATCATAAAGAATAGTTACATTTTGTGTAAACCTCCCAATGAGTCTGATCTGCTCGGTTGTAAGCGAGGTACCTGATGAGGCCACCACATTTTCAATCCCTGCCTGATGTACAGCCAATACGTCGGCATATCCTTCAACCAGGTAACAGTTGTCTACATCCCTGATGGCCTTTTTGGCATGATACAATCCATAAAGCACGTTGGACTTATGGTAGATATCGCTTTCCGGAGAATTGACATATTTAGGAACGTTTTTATCCGTCTTCAGTGTACGGCCACCAAAGCCAATAACCCGGCCGGTAAAATTATGAATAGGGAACAAAACCCGGCCACGGAACCTGTCATACAATTTGCCCTTATCATTTCTGATGGCCAAACCTGTTTTCTCCAGGTATTCTTCTTTATGCCCTGCTCCTGTGGCACTCAAAATCAAAGCATCCCACGTATCAGGCGAATACCCAATCTGGAATTTCTTTAAAATATCTTCCCTGAACCCCCGCTCCTTAAAATAGCTTAGGCCAATTGCACGTCCATCATTACCTGTCCACAGTTCGTTTGAGAAATAGTTGGCGGCATATTCAGAAACAATATAAAGGCTTTCACGAGCATTTTGCGCTTCAATATTTTGTGGCGACTGTACCGTCTCCTCCACCTCAATATTGTACTTATTGGCCAGGTATTTTAAGGCTTCAGGATAAGAATACTTTTCGTGGTCCATAATAAAATGGACCGAGTCTCCTCCCTTGCCACAACCGAAGCATTTATAAATGCCTTTGGTTACCGAGACGTTAAATGAAGGGGTTTTCTCATTGTGAAAAGGGCAATTTCCGATTAAACTGGATCCACGCTTTTTCAGCGAAACAAAATCACCAACCACCTCCTCAATCCGGGCGGTGTCCATAATTTTGTTAATGGTATCCTGATTAATCATATCTCCTGCTCTACTTTAACTGATGTGACAAAGTTAATAAAAATATACCGCGGCAAGCTATTTCCCCAAATGGTAATTCCCCTGCAACACCAGCACACTTGCGCGCTCGGCCTTCTTCAAGGGTACATTCCAGTTTCCCTGGTAACTGACCTTTGCCGGCAATTTTTCTTCTCCAAAATATTGCATTTCAATATTCATCTGCACATTAAAATCGAACAGCATATTGCTATATTTCATATCTACATACCTGCCCAGAATTTCAAAATTGCGCTTGTCAAAAATGGTGGTCAGCTCTTTAATCATCAGGCTTTCCTTTGTCCGTTTGCTCAGGTCGGGCTTTATCGTTACCTTAAAACGATACACAGGAATGGTATCCAGATAGGTAGCACTATAAAAGGTATAGTCGTAATACTGGCGCATGTTGGCGGTAAAAATTTCTGTCTTATCGCCAATAAACGGCAGTCCCTTTACCGGACGTCCTGGCGAAAAGATCAGCGTTTTTAGCTTTTCCTTATATCCGGCATTTGCGCCCGCAACTTTCCCCATAGCAGAGCCTGAGGTATAGGCCGACTGATAGGCATTCATAAAGATATAATCAAATAGCTCGGCAGTATACAGCTCGTACTTCCCGTTTTTCTTAAAAAGATGTCCCGTATCCTGTTTAACCAGGTATTCAATCCATGGCGCCGTACTTTTTCTTTTGATTTTCCTATACAGCTTTCCATTTACCCTATTTTTTTTGTCATAGGTATAAATACTATTTTCGGCAGTAAAAGCATACTTTTTCATACTGCGAAAAGCCTGATAAAAACTGGTATCAGTAGTAACCGCACGGATAAAGGTTTCTGCACTTAACCGCTCAGCAGTAATATTTACAGTCGAGTCCAGCTGGATGGTTTTAATCGTATCCGGATTAAACCGGGGGACTACCTGGGCTCTACTTTGAATATAAAATATCACCAGTGCCACCCAAAGTAACTTCTTCATCTATTCTAATTCCCCAGTTGCTTTAGTGCCATATAAGCCATCAAGCCCGTCGACACTTTCAGCGCATCCTCATCAATATCAAAATTAGGGGTATGTACAGAGTAATAAGTATCTTTCTCTTTGTTCCCGGTACCTAGTCTGTAAAAGCAGGCATCGGTAATCTGCGAATAATAAGCAAAATCTTCTGCGGCCATCCATATATCCAGATCCAGTACATTTTCTTTGCCCAGGTAATCCTCGGCAAAAGCACGTGCATTAGCCGTCACCTTTTCTTCGTTAATTAAATACGGATAGCCATCCATGATGTTAAACTCGCAAGTTCCACCCATACTTTCAGCAATTCCTTCCGCCATTTTCTTCATCAGACGCTTGGCTTCCTTGCGCCACTCTTCATTCAGGGTCCTGAAAGTTCCTTCCAGCTTTACCTCATTAGGAATAATGTTGGTTGCACCATTGGCTATTACCTTTCCAAATGAAAGTACCGAGGGCAGACGCGGGTCGGCATTTCTGCTCACAATCTGTTGCAGGGCAACAATAATATGAGAAGTGATCAATACCGGATCGATGTT
Source organism: Pedobacter schmidteae (assembly GCF_900564155.1). Lineage (NCBI taxonomy): Bacteria > Pseudomonadati > Bacteroidota > Sphingobacteriia > Sphingobacteriales > Sphingobacteriaceae > Pedobacter > Pedobacter schmidteae. The sequence continues at coordinate 680,434 of NZ_LS999839.1, forward strand.
TTGATGTGGCTGTGCACCATGTCCACCCTTACCACGTACCGTTACATAAAGTTCATCGGTAGAAGCCATATAAATCCCCGAACGGAACCCCACTTTACCTGCATCAATTAAAGGCATTACATGCTGACCAATAATTTGCTGAGGTTTAGGATTTTCCAAAACACCTTCTTTGATCATGATACTGGCACCACCTGGCAAAATTTCCTCCGCAGGCTGAAATATCAATTTTATTGTTCCACCAAACTCGGCTTTTAGTGTGTTTAAGATATAAGCTGTACCCAGTAAAGAAGAGCTGTGTACATCATGTCCGCAGGCATGCATCACACCCGGGTTTTTAGAGGTATAAGGTTTATCATTGGCTTCAAGAATAGGCAAAGCATCCATATCCGCACGCAAAGCTATGATCTTATCCGAAGGCAAGTCTCCCTTAATTAATCCAACTACCCCTGTATTGGCCATTTCAGTAAAAGGAATTCCCCAATCGGTCAAAATTCCCTTAATAAAGGCCGAGGTCTGAAATTCTTTAAAAGAAAGTTCCGGATTTGCATGTAAGTGCTGGCGGTAACCCACCACCTGTTCAAATATATCACCGGATAGTGCCTGGATTTTGTCTTTAATCATTGCTATAGTTTAAATTAGGTGCATTAATCTTTTCCCTGAAAATAAATAAAGTAGGGAACATTGGTCTCAGCTCATTCATGAAACGTTGGGCCTCCAGTCGGGTCCTGAAATCACCTACACGCAGGTAATAATTAGGTTGCTTATAGGTTATATAGGTATTTAACTCGGGGAAACTACTGTTGAACTTACTTTGTTCATTAAAAACCTCGCGCCTGTCCGATCCATAAAATATCTGTACGCGATATCCCATTTGCGAAACAATAGTTGTTCCGGGCTTACCCGTACTTACAGTACCAGGCGTCGCCGCAGCCTTCATATTCAATTCAATCCGTTTGGCAATCAAACTGTCAATCATAGGATCTTTTACTACCGAAACCACTCCTTTTGTCTGGGCCAGCGCAGCAGCAGAAAAACAACACCATATAACAGTTAACAATTTCTTCATGAAAGGATAAAAAAAGAATGCCGAATTTTTTACAAAACTCGGCATTCTATATGTTTATTACAAATTACAATCCTGCTCCATGACAGTTTTTGAATTTCTTACCGCTTCCACAAGGACAAGGTTCATTCCTACCAACGGTAACTTCTTTACGTACAGGCTGCTGCGGAGCCAGCTCACGGGTATCTTCCATCACATCAGCACTGCTGCTTGATGCACCAAACTCTGGTTTAGACATTTTTAACCTACTTGGTGCAGGTCTTGGTGCCTGAGCTTCCCTTACATCATTAGGATCCGTTTGTACCGGAATACAGCCTTTATATAAGAAACTTACCACTTCTTTATTCACCGCATTCAGCATATTTTTAAACAGGTTAAATGCCTCCATTTTATAAATGATCAATGGGTCTTTCTGCTCATAAACCGCATTCTGTACCGATTGTTTCAATTCGTCCATTTCACGCAAATGCTCTTTCCATGATTCGTCGATCAGCGCCAATACAATCGTTTTTTCAAATGACTTGGTAATTTCACGACCATTGTTGTCAATTGCCTTTTTCAAGCCCACAGGGATTTGCACACTGCGCAATCCATCTGTAAACGGCACCACAATCTGTTCAATCTGCTCTCCGCGCTCAGCAAATACCTGGTGCAATACCGGCATCGCCTGCGAAATGATGGCGTCCGACTTCCTCGCGTAAAAAGCAGTCACCTCTTCAAACAACTTATCTGTTAAATGATGAACGCCTTTGGCAGTGAATTCTGCTTCGTCAATAGAGGTATCGGCAGAGAAGTTTTTAATCACTTCCAGCTTAAAGCCTTCGTAGTTGCCTTCTTCCTTGTATTCCGTAACAATATCTTCAGCAACATCAAATACCATATTGCTCATATCAACGTCCAAACGCTCGCCAAACAACGCATTTCTACGTTTTGCATAAATTACCGAACGCTGTGAGTTCATCACATCATCATATTCCAGTAAACGCTTACGGATACCAAAGTTGTTCTCTTCTACTTTTTTCTGTGCACGCTCAATAGATTTCGTAATCATCGAATGCTGAATTACCTCACCATCTTCAATACCCATCTTTACCATGATGTTAGAAATCCTTTCAGACCCAAACAACCTCATCAAGTTATCCTCCAATGATACGAAGAACTGAGATGAACCCGGGTCACCCTGACGACCGGCACGACCACGCAACTGCCTGTCTACACGACGCGACTCATGACGCTCGGTACCTACAATAGCCAAACCTCCGGCTTCTTTAACGCCCGGGCCTAATTTAATATCCGTACCACGTCCAGCCATGTTGGTGGCAATAGTTACCTGACCGGCCTGACCAGCTTCGGCAACAATATCCGCCTCTTTCTGGTGCATTTTTGCATTCAACACATTGTGTTTAATGCCGCGCAACTTCAGCATCCTGCTTAGCAATTCAGAAATCTCTACTGAGGTAGTACCAACCAGTACCGGTCGGCCTGCCTGCGTCAGCTTTACAATCTCTTCTGCTACTGCATTGTATTTTTCACGTACCGTACGGTACACATAATCCTGATGGTCTTTTCTTGAAATCACCCGGTTTGTAGGAATTTCAACCACATCCAATTTATAGATAGACCAAAACTCGCCTGCCTCAGTAGTTGCCGTACCTGTCATACCACAAAGTTTGTGGTACATTCTGAAAAAATTCTGTAAAGTAACTGTAGCATAAGTTTGTGAAGCATCTTCCACTTTCACATTCTCTTTAGCCTCAATCGCCTGGTGTAAACCATCCGAATAACGACGGCCATCCATGATACGACCGGTCTGCTCATCCACAATCTTAATCTTGCCTTCGTCAATGATGTACTCCACATCAATCTCAAACAAAGTATAAGCTTTCAGCAATTGGTTTACGGAGTGAATACGCTCTGCTTTGATCGAATAATCACGCATTAAGGCGTCTTTCTGTGCAATCTTCTCTTCGCTGGTCAATGATGATTTTTCAATATCCGCAATCTCGGTACCTACATCAGGCAATACAAAGAAATGAGGATCTTCACCCGATTTGGTGATCAGTTCAATCCCTTTTTCGGTAAGCTCAACCTGATTGTTTTTCTCATCGATATAGAAAAACAGCTCAGCATCTACCTTAGGCATATTTTTCGACTGATCGGCCATATAATGGTTTTCAGTTTTTAATAAGGTTTGCTTTACGCTTCCCTCACTTAAAAACTTGATCAGGGCTTTATTTTTAGGCAAACCACGGTGGGCACGCAAAAGCGCCAGACCACCTTCTCCTTCTTCAGTTCCGGCTTTACCTTCGGTAATTAATTTTTTGGCTTCATTTAAAGCCCGGGTTACATACTCCCGTTGTGCAGCAACCAAACGTTCAATCCTTGGTTTCAGCTCATGGAACTCATGCTGATCACCAAAAGGAACAGGTCCTGAAATGATCAAAGGCGTACGGGCATCATCAATCAACACGGAATCGACCTCATCCACCATAGCAAAATGCAACTTACGCTGCACTAGCTGATCAGGAGTCTGCGACATATTGTCACGCAGATAATCAAACCCGAACTCATTATTGGTACCATAGGTAATATCAGCCAGGTAAGCATTTCGGCGCTCCTGCGAGTTAGGTTCATGTTTATCAATACAATCTACACTGATGCCATGAAACTCAAACAACGGGCCGTTCCACTCCGAGTCACGACGGGCCAGGTAATCGTTCACTGTTACAATGTGTACACCTTGTCCAGCCAATGCGTTGAGGTAAGCAGGCAATGTACTCACCAGGGTTTTACCCTCACCAGTGGCCATCTCCGAAATTTTACCACTATGCAATACCATACCACCAATCAACTGCACGTCGTAGTGTACCATGTTCCATTGTACTTCTACACCCGCAGCTTCCCAATGGTTGGCCCAAAATGCCTTATCGCCTTTTATCTCTACATTCTTTTTACGTGCAGCATAATCACGGTCAAACTGCGTAGCAGTCACTTCCAATTGCTCATTCTCCGAAAAACGTCTTGAAGTTTCTTTTACTACGGCAAAAGCCTCAGGCAAAATTTGCTGTAAAACCACTTCCAGCTCTTTATCACGATCTTTAGTTAACGCATCGATCTGATCGTATAAAGCTGTTTTTTCAGGCAAAGACAATTCCTGGTTTTCTGCATCAGTCTTTAAACCTGCAATTTTACTATCTATCTCGGCAAGGCCTTTTGCAATAACCTCTTTAAAGTATACCGTTTTATTACGCAGTTCATCGTTACTCAATAAAGCTAATTTTGCGTATTCTTCATTTATTTTGACAACGATAGGCTGTAATGCCTTTATATCTCTTTCTGATTTGCTTCCAAAAATTTTGGTTAAAATCCCTAACATATTCTGTTTCTTGTTTGTTTTATATTAAAAATGATCAAATTACAACAACCAGGCCATGCAGCACAATAAGCCACAATGTCAGTTGAGTTGTATTCAAAACGGGTCTTTTCTCCATCATCCTGACCTGGAGCAAAGCGGAAAGCTACATAATAAATTTATTTTGCTTCGCAGCTACTGCGTGGTCAGGATCTCGTTTGAACCGGCTTTGAATAACGCTTCCGGGTTCCTGAAATAAACTGCGTAGCATTCTTGAAGACAAAATTCAATAGAAGCTGCTGAAAAATTCAGGATGAGGTGGTCAATTAAGGGCTATTATTTTTAGTCTGTTCTTTTATCGTCAGATCAACAATAATGTAATTCTTGATGCGATGTTGTTCAATTCGCTTTTCAGGCAACAAGCCTATAGAGGTTAATGCACTGGAGGATAAGAAAAAAGGATGACGCTGATCATCAGCCTGTTTTAACCTTACGGTTGAAGCCTCCTTATTTACCTGCTGGCTGTTGCAATACTTCGTCACCAGGCGCAATCCTTCTACCCGCTCCGCTTTTGCAAGGTGGGTCAGGCTAAAAAAGACCAACGATAAAGTAACGATATGCCTCATAAAGGGGGCTAAATTTTAGTTATCACTCAATGTTTCAGGGGCCAAATCTAATTTTAATCTTTTACATAAAGAAATCCATGCCCGTTAAATTCTGTTAATGATACTGTAAATTCGCATAAATATTGCAGATATTGCCCCTAATTGTTGTTACTACCCATAAAGTACATGGCCGATTTTCGATTAACCGTTTTTTATACCGTTGCCAAAAGGCTCAGTTTTACCAGGGCTGCCGACGAACTGTACATTACCCAGCCCGCCGTTACCAAACATATTCGCGAGCTGGAACAACAATACAACAACAAACTATTTGACCGTCAAGGCAATACCATCCGACTCACCGAAGCTGGCCTCATTTTACTAAATCATACCGAATCGCTCCTTAGCACCTACCGCAGCATAGAGTTTGACATGAATGCATTACTGCAAAAACACAAAGGCTTATTGCATCTGGGTGCCAGCACCACCATCTCTCAATACCTTATTGCACCTATTCTTGCGGGTTTTAAAAAAAAATTCGGCGACATCGAACTAAAACTGCTCACCGGCAATACCGAGCAGATAGAGCGGGCCCTGGTGGAAAAGGAAATAGAACTTGGTATTGTCGAAGGTCGTTCAAAGAACCAGGAGATCAGTTATTCCGAATTTATAAAGGACGAAATTGTCCTCGTTTGTCATAAAAACCACCCCCTGGCAAAAAAGGCTGAAATTGACCCCGCAAACCTTCCTGAATACCATTTCATTGTCCGCGAACAGGGCTCGGGTACGCGACAGGTTATAGATCATGCCCTAAAAGCGGCTGGCCTCAGGATTGCAGATCTTCCTGTCGAAATCCAGCTAGGCAATACCGAAAGCATCAAATCATACCTCATGCACTCCACAAGCCTGGCCTTTTTATCCATCCATTCGCTCAGCAGAGAGCTCCTTAGTGGAGATTTACGTGTTATCGAAGTAAAAGACCTCAATATAACCAGAAGTTTATATTTCATTCATCTTCAAGGACAAGCAAGTGCAATTGTTGAAAAAATGATGCGTTTTGCTCAGCTTCACTATAACCTGAAGTAATAGCACATAAATATTCGGAATGATAAATCTCCCGTGGAGGGGGATAGTTTTGCATCAGAAATCAGCAAAACATCATGGATATTTCAAAACACAACCTCATTCCAAAAATCATCTTCATAGCCGCCGCCGCCTTAACACTATTCCCCTTTGTTTCGCCGGCCCTTGCCTTGTCAATAGGCCTGCTGTTTGCCCAAACCGTCGCACACCCTTATGCCGTAACAAGCCAGAAGGCAACCCATATTTTATTAAAAGTAGCTATTGTTGGTTTGGGATTTGGGATGAATATTTCCAGCGCCTTAAAAGCCGGACAGGAAGGCCTGGTATTTACCATAGCCTCCATACTGGGTGTTTTAACCATTGGCTACTTCATTGGCAAAGTACTCAAAATAGACCTTAAGACAGCTTCACTCATCTCGGCAGGCACCGCCATCTGCGGTGGTAGTGCCATCGCTGCGCTATCTCCGGTCATGAAAGCGAATCAAAAGCAAATATCTGTAGCATTGGGAACGGTATTCATATTAAATGCCATTGCGCTTTTTATATTTCCGGCAATTGGTCACAAACTGCACCTGTCACAGTCGCAATTTGGTTTATGGTGTGCCATTGCCATTCACGACACCAGCTCTGTGGTAGGTGCCGCCAGCAAGTATGGCGAACAGGCGTTACAAATAGCCACCACCGTTAAACTGGCCAGGGCGCTATGGATCATTCCAGTCTCCATAGCAGCAACCTATCTTTTCAAAACAGATAAAACCAAAATCCAGCTTCCCTACTTTATTGTCCTTTTTGTATTGGCCATACTGGCCAGTAGTTATATTCCATTGGTGGCAAAAAATGGTCACTACGTCATTATTCTCGCCAAAGCCAGCTTAAGTTTAACGTTGTTTCTTATCGGCTCGGGTTTATCTTTCAAAAGTTTAAAGGGAGTTGGCTTAAGTCCGCTGCTGCAAGGGATCAGTTTATGGATCATCATTTCGGTCGCCAGCCTATGTGTCATTCTTGTTTACTGCAAATAGTAAAGCAATTACCAGAAGGCGTTCAGAAAAAACTGCAACATCTGGTATATAAGCCCTTTTTAGGTAAATTGCACTGTTGTTAATCTTTACAAATACGCGCATACCGCCAACGATTAACCAAAAGTTAATTTATTAAGTAAAAACGGCATCAGAAATTGGAAATTGTTACAGAATAAGTTAATGATAACAGGGAGATAACAGGGGAATAACAGGGACGTAACAGGGGGATAGTAGGGACAAATCCCTATTTAACCCTAATGATATCCTTGTTACCTCCTAGTTTATTTATTATTCCTTTTAAATTGGCTATTATGAACTTGTAAATTGGGATGCCGGCAGCTATTGACCGGGCTTTTTAGCCCATCATTTTAAACTTAAACATTGATAATTTAGCTAAAGCGGTATATTTGCTGAACGATACCTATCTTATCGTACAGTTAAACTACAAATCATACATAGATGAATATCTTATTATTAGGTTCCGGTGGCAGAGAAAGTGCTTTTGCCTGGAAGATCAGCCAGTCTTCGCAATGCTCACAGCTATTTATTGCACCCGGTAATGGTGGCACAGGTGCTTACGGCAAAAACGTAAACATAAACCCCAACAACTTTGAGGCAGTAAAAACACTGGTAATTAAAGAAAACATCAACCTGGTGGTTGTAGGACCGGAAGAACCCCTGGTAAATGGCATTCACGATTTCTTTCTTAGCGACGAAGAGCTGGCTAAAATCCCGGTAATAGGTCCAAAAAAAGAAGGAGCCATACTTGAGGGCAGTAAAGACTTCTCTAAACAATTCATGGCACGCCATGGCATCCCTACTCCAGGTTCCGAATCATTTACCAATGAAACGCTGGCCAAGGGACTGGCCTATCTGGAAAACCACAGCCTACCTATTGTTTTGAAGGCCGACGGACTAGCTGCCGGTAAGGGTGTGGTGATTTGCCAGACTGTAGCCGAGGCTAAAGAAGAGTTACAACTAATGCTGGGCGGTAAATTTGGTAATGCCGGATCATTAGTAGTTGTAGAAGAATATCTTACAGGCATAGAGCTTTCGGTTTTTGTACTTACTGATGGTGAAAACTATGTGATCCTGCCGGAGGCTAAAGACTATAAAAAAATCGGTCAGGCCGATACCGGATTAAATACCGGTGGCATGGGCTCTGTTTCCCCGGTTCCTTTTGCCGACAAAAAGTTCCTTGATGCGGTAGAAGAAAGCATCATCAAACCTACCATCAATGGCCTGAAGAAAGACGGAATCAACTATACCGGTTTTATTTTCTTCGGCTTATTTAAAGTTGGCGACAAGCCCATGATCATTGAATACAATTGCCGCATGGGCGATCCGGAAACGGAGAGTGTAATGCTAAGAATTGAAAATGATCTCGTAGAACTTTTCATGGCCACAGCAAAGAAAAAACTAAAAGATTATAAACTAAATATCAGCCCTAAAAACGCTGCAACGGTAATGATTGTAGCCGGAGGTTATCCAGGCGATTATGAAAAAGGAAAAGCGATCAGCGGTATTGAAAACGTTCGTCAATCGCAGGTATTTCATGCCGGGACCATCATTGAAGGCGGGGTAACCAAAACCAATGGCGGGCGTGTATTAGCTATATCCAGCTTACAGGACAGTCAGTTTGAAGCCTTGCAATCTGCAACAGCAGATGCTGCACGTATTTATTTTGATGGCAAATATTTCAGAGAGGACATTGGCTTCGATTTGGTGTAAAATATACCTGCAAAAAATAAAAGCACCCTTGTAAACCATAACCTTACAAAAGGAAACAAAAAAGGATCTGTATTGATACAGATCCTTTTTTATGATAAAGCTTTTTTTGATTAAGGTTGGGGCGGTAATTTTAATCCCGATATGCCGGTCACCACTTCTTCCTCTTCCTTATCTTTTTTTCCTTTTTTATTCTTTTTCTTTTTGGCAGTGCCATTCACACGGTCTTCCAAAACCTTTTCAAACTCTGGCAACTGGTCTCCTTTCAAAATCGTCCTGATGTTGTCGTTGGTATCATTCTGAAGTTTATAAAACTTAGTTACATCATCTTCCTTAGAAGTTCCGGCCTGCTGTCTTTTGATCAGCTCCAGCTGCTGCTTGGACATATCAAACACGTAATTATAAATCACACTTTTTTGCGTTGACGTTAGCTTGAGTCTTTTTTCCAGCTCATCCACACTCTTCACCGTCATCTCCTGGGCTGTAGGCAGTTTTTGTTGTGCTTTTGTTAAAAAAACAGATCCCAAAAGCAACAGGCTAAGTAAAATATACTTCTTCATAATCATATCCTCTTGATGGTGCAAGGTAAATATTATCTGTTTCAAAAACAAAAAGGGCAGGTACATCTATAGATGTACCTGCCCTTTTGTTATTATGATTAAGAAAATCACCTTCTCAGAGGAGAACGGTTATTTTCCAGCTTTACCTAAAACCTCAGCTAATTTCTTTTGCAACTCTTCACCTCTCACATTCTTAGCGATGATTTTACCAGAAGGATCAATTAAGAAGTTTGCAGGAATACCACGTACGCCATACATTTTTGAGGCAGCGTTGTCCCATCCTTTCAAGTCAGACAATTGTGTCCAGGTTAAGCCGTCTTTTTCAATAGCTGCCAACCAGGCATCTTTTTTACCAGGGTTATCTAAGGAAACGCCCAATACGGTAAAGTTTTTGTCTTTAAATGCATTGTATGCTTTAACTACATTAGGGTTTTCGCCACGGCAAGGACCGCACCATGAAGCCCAGAAATCAAGCAATACATATTTTCCGCGGAAATCAGACAATTTAACCGGTTTATCATTTACATCATTTTGTGTAAAATCCATAGCCATTTGACCTACACCTGTTTTTTTAGCAGATTCAATTTCCTGAGCGATGCTTTTACCTAAATCAGTTGCCTTTACAGCGGCCGAGAATTTGTTAAATGCAGCTTCAGTTCCTTTAAGGTCAGCATCAACATCCATAGTTGCTTTATAAGCCACTAAACCTACATAAGAATTCAGGTTAGCTGCATAAAATTGTTTGTTAAGCGCATCTAATTCAGCTCTGATGGCCTCGTCACGGCTATATACAGTTTTCATGTAAGCCTCATCTTTACGTTGCTCGGGAGTTTTACTATAGTACTCGTTCATCAAAGCCGCATTTTTATCGCTGGCCGATTTGGTTAAAGCTTTGTATTTAGCATCATCCTCGTTTACTTTAGAGCCTTTTACAGCAGCATGTTTAACAGAGTCAGTAGCAGACACAAGCTGTAGGTTAGCCGGCTCCAGATAAAATACAAAAGCATCAGGGGCAACACCACGTTTAGCAGGTGCATTGTCATGTTTGATTCTGATAGACGCCTGGGTAATTCCAGCCACTGTTCCTGTGAATGCAAATTTACCTCCTACAACATTTACTGAGTCGGTAATTTGTTTAGCTCTTGGGCCATAATATAAATAAGCTTTTGCCGGTGAGCCTAAGTTACCTACTTTGGCATTGATGTTAAATTTACCTTGCGCCATTACAGCAGCAGGCAATAAACACGTGGCGATCAGTGCGATCCGTTTCATAGTTTTTCTTTTTGTTGAATAAATAAGTTTGGTTATTTGGTCCAAATGTAAGTAATAGACTAAAATTATAACGCAAGGTTTAATGTAATATTATAGTAGCTTTTGGAAGGTTCGCCACCATAAATCGGGCATCTCGCCATTTACGGCTGTGGTATAATCATCATAACGGCAAGGCACCAAATGATAGCGTTCATTTTTAGAGATTCCGGTTGGATAAGGCACCTGCATCCACCAACGATCTGATTTTTTGCTTTTTACAAAAAGCATCTCTGCCGATCCGTCGTTTAAACTGGCCCTGTATATTAGATATTGTGATTTTGGTGTTAGCGGAAAATCCTTTTTACGATTATAAAATCCATCTACAAAATACCATACCATCTGGGCCAGTAGCATAGCCGTTTGTCCGTTCTGATCAAATGCAGGATTAAATTCATAAAAACCAATCGACGTCAGCTTATCGCTCATTCCCGCATACCGGGTAATGGCACAGGCCTGTTCGCCATAAAAACCATTAGGGCTTGCGTTGGCGTTGGCACCTGCGTCCGACGAGCGAATGGCACCGATATCAAAACTGATCATGCTGGCATTACGGATAATAGGCTCCGTAGTAGTAACATCGTCGGCAAACTCACCCAATCGGTGTGCATCAAAATATAGCTTGCTCATTACCTTCAGGCTGTCTTGGTTTACAAAATAAGTTTGATAACCAATGTTACTGAAGTTAAAAAGATAGTTGGGTTGATGCAGCAGGATCTTATTCAAATAGGTGTCGGATTTGGCTGCGAGTCCCTCCTGGTCTTCTTCATCCAGGTCAAACTTACTGTCTACCACCACCAGATCCACCTTTTGCTCCAGGCTCTCGTAAGCCAGGTATTGGGCATAGGTAAGGTCCTGTCCGCCACCGATAATTACAGGTATAATATCCAGCTTGATAAGTTCCGAAACCACTGTTTTTACAGCCACATAGGTATCAGAAATAGATGCTCCGGCTTTGATGTTACCCAGGTCAATGATTTTGGTATTGAAGGCCCCTTCATTTAAACTATAAAATTGTGCCCTAAAATAATCTGGGGCCAATGCGCAGCCTTCGTTATTTACCGCAGCCCTGTCGTCCTGTACACCAAAAATCGCAATATCGTATTGCTTTTCGTCCAGTTCGGGAAATTTATCCGTAAAAAAAACGGCCTTTAAACCCAGCTGACTGGTATAAAATCCCTGTTTTGGGGTAAATTTATCGGGGTTTACCGGAGAAAAAAAATCTGATAAAGACATATTATAATATAATGTATGGCCTCAAATATCTATTTTTGAGCGCATATTTTAATGAACATCCTAAAAAAATGAACCGTCCACGTTTAATTTTTTTAAACATGGTAAGCTCCATCTGACAAATGGCAACAACAAAAACAACAGATGAAATGATATTGGTTACCGGTGCTACTGGTTTTTTAGGCGCCGAACTTATCCATCAGTTAACCAGCCAGGGCATAAAGCTTAGGGCATTGAAACGAACAACGTCGGTTATTCCCGACCTGATAGTTAACAATCCACTGATTGAATGGGTTGTTGCTGATATCAATTCACTTGCAGACCTGGAAGATGCCTTTGCCGGTGTAGACAAGGTTTACCATTGTGCGGCCTTCATTTCTTTTGACCCTAAAGACAAGACAAAGCTTTTACGCGTAAATATTGAAGGCACCAGTAATGTGGTCAACCTGTGCCTGGAATTGGGAGCACGATTGGTACATGTGAGTTCGGTGGCCGCGTTAGGTAATGCAAAAAAAGAAGCGCTAATTACCGAAAAGGACTTCTGGGAGTATGATGCTAAAGCGCACTCCTATGCCATATCTAAATATGAAGGCGAAATGGAAGTGTGGCGCGGCATTGCCGAGGGACTGGATGCCGTAATTGTAAACCCATCGGTAATTATTGGAGCAGGGGCAGGCTTTGAGGGGAGTGGCGCTATTTTTAAACTGGTAAAAGATGGGCTTTCTTTTTACACCAGAGGTGCCACAGGAATAGTGGACGTAGCAGACGTAGCCAAAAGTATGATTGCATTGATGGACAGTGGCGAAACAGCAGAACGCTATACCATATCGGCCGAAAACTATCACTATAAACATTTTTTTGAAGAAATAGCCCGCGGTTACGGCATTAAAGCACCAGCCAAAGAAGCGAAACCATGGATGCTCGGCATTGCCTGGAGAGCCGCCAAAATAGCCTCGTTATTTACCGGAAAACCTGCCGCATTAACCAGTGACGCTGCCAGGAGCAGTTTGAATGAAAGTTTATACAGCAACGAAAAAATAAAAGCAACCATTGGAATAACGTTCAGACCCTTAACGCAGACGATTAACGAGATCTGCAACCGGCAGGTTTAATTGTTATCTGAATCACATTTTTCTGCAATCTTTACGAAACTATCAGCATTTTATTCAATTTCTTTCGAAATTGGCAAAAAATCATAATCGTTTTCTATCTTTGAAACGATTATTAACCACCTTATCACCACCTAAATACCATTACTCCTGCAGGGATGAAACAGAAGAACTTTTACATCATTGATTTTGACAGTACTTTCACTCAAGTTGAAGCGCTAGATGAACTGGCAAGAATTTCTCTAAAAAAGCATCCTGAAAAGGAAGCGATTTTTCAAAAAATTGAAGACTATACCAACCTTGCAATGGAAGGAAAGCTGTCATTTGGCGAAAGTCTGGCTCAACGGGTAAAATTACTGGAAGCTACTGAGGATCACCTAAAGCAGCTGATTAAGGTATTGAAGAAAAAAGTATCTGCTTCTTTCTCCCGCAATGCAGCTTTCTTCAAGAAACACGCAGATGAGGTATTGATTGTTTCTGGTGGCTTCAAAGAGTTCATCACCCCCGTGGTAAGCCAGTATCATATCAAGAAAGAGAACATTTACGCCAATACCTTTGTTACCACTGGTGATGGTAAAATTATAGATTACGACCATTCTAACCCGCTAAGTGAGGAGGGCGGAAAAGTAAAACTGATGCAACAGATGAACCTTGAAGGGGATCTGTATGGCATTGGCGATGGTTATTCTGATTTTCAGCTTCGTGAAAGTGGCTTGATCAAGAAGTTTTATGCGTTTACAGAGAACATCTCCAGAGAGAGCATCGTAAAAAAGGCCGATCACATAACACCAAGCTTTGACGAATTCCTATATGTCAATAATTTGCCGAGGGCAATATCCTATCCAAAAAACAGGATTTTATGCCTGATTATTGGTGAGGTGGAACCAAAAAGCATTGAAATGCTAAAGAAAGATGGTTTTTCTGTCCGCCATAAAACCAGTTTTGAAGAAAAGTATGTGGCCGACGTACACATGTTGCTATTGGCAGAGGGAGAGAAAATTACTGAGGATCAGTTGGAACGTGCCGTTACACTCAAAACCATTGGCTACCTTGGAAATGCGAAAACCAAAATAGACCTGCAAAAATGTACCGAGCAGGGCATTGTAGTATTTGACGATACAAAAGCAAACCCCCGAAACAATATTTTCATTCCTAAAAGAATGATCGACTTTATGAATACGGGCACAACGCACCTGAGCACCAATTTCCCGAACCTGCAACTGCCAAGAATTGATAAATCTCACCGCCTGATCCACATTCATAAAAATGTTCCCGGAATTATGGCGAAGATCAATACTGCCTTTGCATATCACGACATCAACATTGTAGGACAATTTCTGATGACCAATGCCAGCATTGGTTATGTAATTACCGACATCAATGCGCAATATGACAAACAGTTGTTTAAATTTTTAAAGAAAATTGAGCATACGATAAAATTCAGGGTACTTTATTAGCAATAATTGCACCTTTAAAATGAGATGAAGTTCCGGACACTTAAAATTGTCCGGAACTTTTTATTTACCTGTAACCTGGTAAACCAGCGCCTGCAAGCTCCGTTTTACTTCAGAATCTTTTATTTTCAGGTAACTGTGCTTACCATTTCCTGATGGGCTAAAAATACTTTTTCCTTTACTGTCAATTGCAATGGTTCCTTTAGCAGAAACATCAAAGTAATTCTGATCCGGCTCCAAAGCATATAGTACGGAAGTCAGATCCCAAGTCTGCCTGTCATAAGGCATTTTATCATAAACTTTATAGGACACACATAAAGGATGTTTATACCCATCCTTAAAATCGTTAAGAATACTTTGGTGCGGATAAAGCAACTTATTACCCAGTTCCCACCCGCTGGCAACAAGCTCCGTCGGCCATTTATCAAATACATCAGCTGAAGCTTTCAGATCCTGTACAATGTTCCATTCCGGAAAATCAAATTCATTCCCGTATAGTCCGCCCATAACGGACAGTAGTTTTACCTTTTTCTTAACCAGATCCACACCGTTTAAACTGCTGTACTCGTCCGGCCCCGAGTTTAAAAGGTTCGCAATATTGGTTTCGGGTCCAACTACAATCATCACCACCGAGTTATCTTTTTGTTTAGCCAGCAATTTGCGTTGCAACTTAAACCCTTCAGGCAGTCCACTTTTAATACTGCGCTTAGGGAATATGATTTTCTTCCCTTCGATCAAAGTATCCAATGTCTTCTCCACATACTTACCGGGCTCCGGATTTACGCCATTGTAAGCATAGCCCAAAGGGATGTTCCCCCGCTTGTTCAAACGACAATAACCATCAACGTAATCAATTACCCGAGGATTAGATTTACTAATGGTAATCCCCAATAAATTAATTTTCGCGGATTTCTCATAATTGAACAGCATCTGAAGTGCCAGTACATCATCGATGTCGTTCCCAACATCTGTATCAAAAATTACAGGAGTCGGTACATTCGCCCGCTGTGCAACGCATTGAGTGCATAAAGCAACTGCGAGCGCCATCAATGGTATCATTTTAAATTTCTTCATATCTAAGTTATTTAGCTTCGTATTTAAGTGAAGTATCAGCTTGTATATCGTTAAATTCTGAGGCATCAAGTGTAAAAGTCTTTACTTTTTCACTCAATCCAATATAGCCCATTGGATGCCTCCCTCCATTAAAATAGTTTTTATTGGAAAACCTTAGTGACGGTTTAAGCCCCGCAGGGTCAAGAACAGAAATTGCAATGATATACTTCCCCTTAGGGATTGACTTGTCCATTGTCAATTCCGCTTCTATATTATAAAGGGGTGGTTTTACCAGGTAACGTTGCTCGGCGACACTCCAGTTTTCTCCAGGCATCCAATCGGCTATGTTCACCTTGTTCAGCTGTTTACTCCAGACTTTTTCTTTTGTTTTCGCATCCAGCAAGGAGATCTCCACCGGCCAGTTATAATAAAATGGCGAGGAGCCTTCATTGGTTAGCTTAAATGCAATTTTGAATGGTTTATCTTTCTGTATATTTTGAGGGTAGTTAAATTCAGAAAGCACATAACGATACCCCATACTACGTTGTAATATCTCTGCATTTTTCTTAAAAACCGGATCATCAAAATTTGCCCAGGTGATGCCGCCAAGATGGTTACAGTGCAGATTACGAATCTGCTCTATGGTTAGGTCATGAAATTCCCGATCGGCTACTACAGCCTCAAAGTTCTTAAATTTACCGAGGCTTCCCCAGTTCCAGGTAATCTCTCCGCCAATGGGCTGCCTTTTCCAACGGTCGCCCAGCTTTAACATTTCTCCGTATCCACGTACGTTCTCCTCTTTTTGTGACCAGGAGTCCCAGTAAATTCCAAATTCATAGTCTTTAAACTCGTAGGCATAACGCACCATCACCTTTTTATTTTTAAACGCGGCAGTAAAGGCATCACCAAGTACTTTTTCTAAACCAGGTACCCAAGTACGGTTAGCTACATGTTCAGGTTCGTCATGAGGCGGCCAATAGGTCGACAAATCGGGATCATGATGTTCGCCCCACTCTCCCACTATCCCCATTTCCACATAGGCAACCCTCGGGTCATTATCCCATGCCTTCCCTATTTTTTCAACCAGCATTTTAACCCGGTCCGCAAATGCCGGATCAAAATATCCACCTGTAATTGGTGTGTTTTTATCTTCAGGGGCAACCGCGGCACCTACTGATCCAGGTATTTGATGGTATGGACTTTTTTGTCCGGGAATATCTGAAGGCCAGTGCCAACCGTTCATGTCGTCCCTATTTTTGGGATCTTTAGGCTTCCCACCGTGCCAGGGTTCCACCCACACCAGGTACACCCTTGGGATCACCTTCACGTTCATATCCTCAACTCCTTTCCAACGATGATTACTGTAAGCAATGATTTTATCCAGCCCGTCACCAGCACGATCTTCCAGCATATTCCATTGCATATATTCTTTAACCATTGTACCGTAGGGATAAGGATATTGAGCACGTTTTTTATCTACCCCAGGCGAAAAAAATTCCCTGAAGCCCATTAATGGATTCCTGATTGCCTGTTCATATGTTTCAGGATAGATCTTTACCCGTCTTTCCTGGGCACGTACTCCGGTTAGTAAAGAGATCAGGCAAGCACTTAGGATTAAGCTTCTAAACACCATCTTTAATTATTTAGTTTATACTTCAGCGTTTTATCATTCTTCATATCCGTAAACTCATTTTTGCTGATCTCATAAGTAGTGATGTCTTTGTTTACACCAACGTAGCCCATAGGATGTCTGCCCCCCTGAAAGTAATTATTAACAGCAAAACGTAATGACGGCAACATTCCTGCAGGATCAAGCACAGACACCGCAATAATGTATTCCCCGTCTGGCAGGTTTTGATCCAGGGTTATTTGCTTATCCACACTGTTTGCAATTGGCGGAGTGGTGTATTTATTGGTTTTGATATCCCAGTTGTCGCCGGGCATCCATTCGGAAATATTTACGCCAGTCAGCACTTTATTCCAAACCTTCTGATGCGTGACTTTATCCAGCAGGGAAATTTCTACCGGCCAGTTGTAATAAAAAGGAGAAGAACCGGTATTGGTTACTTTGAACGAAACGTTAAAAGGTGTATTCGCAACAATCTTCGTTGGATAGCTAAAATCAGATACCAGATAACGGTATCCCATTGCTTTCTGCAACATCTCCGCATTGGGAACGAAATTAGGATCATTAAAATTAGCCCAGGTAATACCACCCAGGTGATTACAGTGCAGGTTTCTGATCTGCTCAATGGTATATTCCCTGGTTTCTTTATCGGCAACTACTTCTTCAAAAGTTTTAAATTTCGACAGGTCACCCCAATTCCAGGTGATCTCCCCACCTATAGGTTGTTTTTTCCAACGATTACCCAACTTTTTCATTTCATCATAACCTCTCACTTTTTCCTGTGGCTGAGACCAGGAATCCCAATAAATTCCGAATTCATAATCTTTAAATTCATAGGCATAGCGGACCATTACCTTCTTATTTTTGAATGCGCCTTTAAAAGCATCTCCCAGTGTTTTTTCTATTCCCGGAATCCAGGTCCTGTTTGCAACGTGCTGTGGTTCATCATGTGGTGCCCAATAGGTTGTGATATCAGGATCATGATGCTCACCAAATTCTCCAATAATTCCCATTTCAACATAGGCCACCCTTGGATCATTGTCCCATGCCTCTCCTGCTTTAGCCACCAATGCCTTTACTCTGTTCTGAAATGTAGGGTCAAAATAGCCGCCTGTAATTGGCGTTACATTATCATTTACCCTTACCTGACCAGGGATATCACTCGGCCAATGCCATCCATTAAGGTCATCCGGATGGTTGGTATAAACATTTTTTGCAACACCACCATGCCATGGCTCCATCCATACAATATAGATACGTGGGATTACTTTCATATTTATATCCTCTACTCCCGCCCATCGGTGATTGCTATATGCGATGATCTTAGCGACCCCATCACCTGCATTGTCTTCCAGCATATCCCATTGCATATACTCCTTGGTAAGTGTACCATAGGGGAATGGATATTCTGCTCTTTTGGGATCAATACCAGGGCCGATAAACTCACGGAAGCCCATCATTGGATTTCGGATGGCGCCTGGATATTCTGCAGGCTGAACCGTAACCCGTCCATTTTCAACGACTACACTTCCTTTATTGGGATGCTCACGAAGTCCCTCGTCCCCTTTCTTTTCACATGATGTCAGCATCAGGCCCATTGCCAGTCCGCAGGTCATCAAACAATAATTCACGATCTTCATAACTCTTATTTTTTAATTGATCTATACACGTTTATGTTTATTCAACCTGCTAATAACCTGGATTATTCGAGGTCAATGCATCATTTGCATCCATCGCATCTTTAGGGATCGGGTACAGGTTATGGTACTTCTGAATAGTAATACCTACATTATTTTTCAGGTATTCTTCGAGCTTTCCAAAGCGGATCAAATCCCACCTTCTCATGTGCTCAAAACAAAGTTCATGCAATCTTTCTTTTAAAAGTACCGTTGCGAACTGCTCCTTAGTCAGGTTATCGCTCGCCTTTATTGGAAGTAAGCCTGCACGTCCTCTTACTTCATTTAAAGCATTGTATTTCTCATCACCCGCAGCATTTGAGGAATTTAATGCTTCCGCCTTCATCAGCAACACATCTGCGTAACGGATCAATATAAAGTTCAATTCATCATCTTCGATCACGTTTCCATAAACAGGGTCGAAGAACTTATTGTTACAGGCAGGTGATTGCTGAACCCCTTTAAATTCAGTTAAAAAGAAGGCTTTCTTCCGCTTATCGGTATTGTCATAACTATTATACACATAGTCAGTCGGGCCAAAGCCACCCCAACCTCCGAATGATGTTGGGCCTCCTACGCCACGAGGGCCCCAGTAGCTGTGCTGGATACTTCCTTCCTGGTTCCAGGCACCGGAATGGCGGAACTGGATTTCAAATATATTCTCGTATCCGGCATTCTTGTTCTTCGCATCAAAAATATCCTTGAGGTTCGGATACAAATGAAACTTGCCATCCAGCTTCTTGCAATAAACCAATGCCTCAGCAGGTTTACCCCATTGTAAAAGCACACGTGCCAGTATGGCCTGCGCAGCATAAGTTGTCGCGCGGCCCTTATCTGTCGCATTATTCCATATTTCAGGCAGCACAGGTTCAGCATCTTTAAGGTCCTGAACAATTAACTGATAAACCTCATCAGCAGTAGCCCTGGGCTTCATGATTTCATTTCTGTCAATAGACGATTTTGTCCACAACGGAACGCCACCATACATACGAACCAGGTCAAAGTAATAGATTGCCCGTAAAAATTTCGCCTGTGCAATCATTGAATTACGTATATCATCAGGTACCACACCTGCGGGCATATCAATAACTGCATTGCATCGTTTTACGCCTTCGTAACTCACCCGGTAATGATCTGAAAAGAAGGGATGGCCATCTGAAAACGTGTAGTATTTTAATTCGGCATAAGCAGCCCAACCTATGTCGTATGGCTCCACTTCATCGGTACCAAATTCGGCGAGTGTAATCGTCCATTTTCCAACGTATACCTTTTGTAACATGGCATATGCTGCGTTTAGTGTTTTCTGCCAATCCTCAGGAGTTTTGAACGCATTCTCCGGGGTCAGTATACTTTTAGGCTCTTCGGTAAGAAACTTCTTACAGCTGCTTACTCCCAGGCAAAAGGCCAATAGGATTAATGTATATTTTTTCATCAGTATATATTTTTTAAAGGTGATGAAGCCATCATAAGCTTATATTCATTTTGTGTTTTGTAAGTGTAAGCTCATGATGGTTTCATGGTTCAATTATTAAAAATTCATAGAAATTCCACCGATAAAGCTACGTGCATTGGGATAAGGATTTGTCCTGTCGCTGGACTCTACATCATATCCTGTGAAATCCGTTGCTGTAAACAAGTTTTGCACAGAGAAAAACACCCTGATATTGGTAGACCTGATCTTTTTGATAAAACTATCCGCTGCCAGGGTATATCCCAGTTCGATATTTCTTAACCTGATGTAATCCCCTTTCTGCAAGTTGGCATCTGTACCATCACCATTAGCATACGGACTCCCTACACGTGGTG
This sequence comes from Pedobacter schmidteae, assembly GCF_900564155.1. Lineage (NCBI taxonomy): Bacteria > Pseudomonadati > Bacteroidota > Sphingobacteriia > Sphingobacteriales > Sphingobacteriaceae > Pedobacter > Pedobacter schmidteae. The sequence continues at coordinate 701,107 of NZ_LS999839.1, forward strand.
CCGGATACACATTACTCGGTTTGTCCGGTGTCCAGTAGTTCCAATAATAGTCCTTACTCATATTGCCCCAGGTGTTGTAAGCATTCAGGTACTGATTTAATGAATTGTTGATCAGGTGACCACCTGCATAGGTAAAGAAGGTAATAAAATCAAACCCTTTATATTTTAGTGTATTGGTAAAGCTACCATAGAACTTAGGCGTACTTACACCGGCAAAATTCCGGTCTTCACCATTAATTACACCATCGTTGCCCATATCATATACCTTTCTATCACCAGGTTGCGCATTATATCTTGCGGCCTCAGCAGCTTCATTTTGCTGCCAGATGCCTTGAGATTTCAGTAAATAATATTCATTGATCGGATGTCCAACAAAAAGCGACTTGTTCACATCCATTTTACCGCCATACAATTCTGTAATCTTGTTCTTGTTATAAGAGAAGTTAAATCCGGTTGTCCAAAGAAAGTCCTTACCCGTAACATTAACGGTATTGATGGTAAACTCTATCCCTTTATTGTCAATCTGGCCAACATTGGTTAATGAACTATCAAACCCTGATTCTTTTGGAAGTGGCACTAACCAAAGCAAGTCTTTATTCTTTTTATTATAAACGTCAATGGAACCTGCAATGCGGTTATCAAGGAACCCGAAGTCCAGGCCAATATCAAACTGTTGTGCTTTTTCCCAGGTAAGGTCCGGGTTACTAATGGTATTTTGTACAGATCCTGTTGCCAGCTCTCCACCAAACACATAGTCGGCCCATTCGCCACCCTGACTGATGGTAGATGCATAGGCATAATCACCAATGTTCTGGTTACCCAGCATACCTGCACTTATGCGAAGTTTAAGGTTGCTGATGGCAGGCACTGATTTAATAAACTCTTCTTCAGAAATGCGCCATGCCAGGGCAGCTGAAGGAAAGAAACCCCATTGTTTACCTGGTGCAAAGCGCGAAGATCCGTCTCCACGCATAGTTAAGGTAGCCAGATAACGTTCGTTAAAGTTGTAATTGATCCTTCCATAAAATGACGTTAAGGTAGAGGCCGCTGCGTAGGAACCGTTTGGTCCATGATCTTTAGCCCCACCAAGGTTGTTGTATTTTAGTATCGGAGAAAGGTTTTTTGAATCTGCAGTTACGTTTTCATATTTGGTTTTTGAAGCAGAGAAACCACCCATGGCCGACAGCTTGTGTTCGCCAAACTGAAAAGTATAAGTCGCTGTATTTTCAGTTTGTAAATACCGTTTTTTACCTGCAAACTTTGTTGCATGCCCACCTGCAGCATAATGCTGCCCCATTCTTCCATCTTCATAAGAATTCACATTAAAGAACTCCAGTTCAGCACCATTCTCAGATCTGATTTTAAGATTTTTTACCGGTTGTATTTCAAAATACACAGACCCTACTGCACGCGTTTTTTGTGTTGTCCTATCCAGCAGATCCACTATAGCTACGGGATTAGCTTTTGTATTTAAAAAGCCATCGAAATATTCGCCATTATCGGTAAAAACCGGAGCAGTAGGCTGCGAGCTAATGGCACTAAACATGGTACCATAACCAGAATCAGCTTCTTCGTTGATATTTTTAAGGCTGGACTCACTAACGTTAAATCGGACACCAGATTTTAACCAGTCGGTGGTCTGCGCATCCAGGTTATACCTCACAGTAGCCTTATTGAACGAGGAATTCCTGATGGTTCCTTTCTGCTCGTACCAATCAACGCCTAAATAGTGTACAGCTTTTTCATTACCGCCACTTACCGAAAGGTTATAATTCCGATAGCTCCCATCTTCTGTTATTGCATCCTGCCAATCTGTAGTTTGTCCTTTACTTAACAAGCGTAATTCCTCTGAGGTCCATTTGTAATCAGGGAACACCGTTGAAGAAAGATCATAATACTGCTGTGCATTCATCAGGTCTTGTTTGTTCAACATCCGCTGGGTACCACCTGTAGCATTAAAACTCACCCTACCTTTTCCTTTTGTCCCTTTTTTTGTCGTTACCAGAATTACTCCGTTCGAACCACGGGAACCATAAATAGAGGCCGAAGAGGCATCTTTAAGGATCTCAATGGATTCTATATCGTTAGGTGAAAGATCCTGTAGCCCACCTTCAACGGGCATACCATCCACAATATAAAGCGGGGCATTTCCTGCCCTTAGTGAACCTTGTCCGCGGATAATGATACTCGCATCGCCCCCAGGCTTTACCGAGCCCGTAGTTACAAACACACCCGCAGCCAATCCCTGCAAAGCACTTCCTGCCGTACCAATTTTTGCATTGGCCAAGCTTTCTGGTTTAATGGAAGTTACCGCACCGGTAAGGTCACTTTTCTTCAAGGTACCATAACCAATTGCGACAACTTCATCCAGGTTAACCGCACTTGAGGCAAGTCTCACATTGATCACCTTTTCGTCTCCGACGGTGATACTCCTTTTAATCATTCCGATAAAGGAGAATTCCAGTACATCACCTTTCTTTGCAGTAATAGTATATTTTCCATCAGCATCTGTGCTGGCACCTGTCTTCGTACCTTTTAGCATTACTGCCGCGCCAGACAATGGAATATTATCATCATCAGTAATCAATCCGCTGATGTTTACCTGTGCACTGAGTATCCCCGAAAAGAATACACTGAGCAACAATAAAAATATTTTCTTTTCCATAACTTAATTCGTTAATGTTAATTTCTAATGGGTTTAAAAAGCTCTGACCGCACGAACACCAATCCTCCAACCTTCTTTATCTGAATTTGCTGACACGACATTCGTAGCTTCATAGAAATTCACATAAAATGCCGACCAGCCTGCTGCATCCCCATCGCCTTCACTGGATGACCAGTAATTATTGGGTGGAACTTCAGCCCCTTTTGTCGCCATCAACGCTTTCGCTTTAAACAAAGTGATCAGTTCTTCCTGCGCAGGAAGGAACCAATCTCCATAACTGTCCGATCCATCTGTAACAACCAGTTGATCACACAACTCGGCCGCCGATTTCTTATTGTTCCAACTTGCATTACCAGATCTGAAAGCAGCCATTTTAATCAGCAGTTTTGCTGTATTTTCTTTTCCGGTTTGCATCGCTTTACTGGTACCCGCTGCTCCTGAAAGCGCTAAACCAGGCCCAAATTGCTCAGTAGGCGTCCCCACATTTGTTTTACTTGCAATTAGCCCATGTACTTTAGCTACATCGGTCCAGAATACTACACCACCCCCTATCACATCACCCACATTCACTTCAACATTGACTATTCCGAGGTTTGTTTTACGGTTACTTCTGGTTACAACTACTGTGTTGGCACCATAACATCCCTGTGGAAGTTTAAAACTGATTCCTTCAGCTGTAGCTGTGACAGGGATACTGAATACCTTACCTGCGGGATAAAAATCAGCTGACAACTGTACAATATCCCCTGCTTCAAAACCCTTTCCTCCAATAGCTACATCAGCCAACTGCTGCACATTACTGGCCGGCAAAACCACATCATCAAGCGGGATCACAAACGGAACGGAAAGCGTACCATCCAGCGTAGTTTTTTGCCCATCCCTTTCAATCGTCACTTTATAAAGCCCTCCGGCATCTTTAGGCAATGTAAATTTGATATAGGTATTTGTAGCCTCTTTAACAGCCACCTGAACCTGAGCACCGGTAGTCTGCAGGAACACTGCATCCTCTTTCGAGAACCCTTTTCCTTTAATAAGGACATCCCTACCAGGAATGGCATCTTTTTCCTCCGGGAAAAAGATCTCTTTTAGAATGGGTGGAATGGGACTGACTAAATTTGTTTCTTTCTTTTTGCAAGCCGCCAATACGCAGGAAGCAATCACGGCAAAAAGAAAGCAGCTTAATAATTTATTCATCTTATTAGTTTTTTGGTTTACAATAATTTTAGCGCGTCAATATTGTAGATTAGTTTCCGGCAGCAATGACCAAGCCCAGTCCGGCAACAAAAAGCAGGAACATCGTAGCGATCAGATAACCAATACTGCTCGAACTTCCTTTGAATTCTTTCCAGATCAGCACGCCCCATAATGCTGCGATCAGGGTTGCCCCTTGTCCGAGGCCATAAGATATAGCCGGACCGGCTTTGCCTGCAGCAAGTAAGTTGAAAAGGTTTCCCAATCCCCAGATACAACCGCCCAGCACACCAACGATGTGTAGACCAGACCTACCGCTGAAGTATTCGGAATATTTAAGCGCACTACCCTCAAGAGGTCTTTTCATCAATACGGTATTAAATACCAGGTTACTGACTACAATACCTGCGGCGAAGATGACGAAAGCGGTATACGGTGTCATTTTACCGCTTGCAGGAGTTACAAAATTCTCCAAATCCATACCTGCAGCGATAAAAGGATAAAAAGTAGACATCAGGATACCAGCGATTATGGATACGACAATCCATTTACCCACACCTTTTTTGCTGGTTGTACCCGCATGTTTTTTATAGGCGATCGCGTTGATGATGATAGCGAGCGTCACTAATAACACCCCCGAAAATAACAATACAGGATCACCCTTGCTCAGCATCATGTAGTTAATCAACACACCAATCACCAAAGCAAGTCCAATTCCAACAGGAAATGCAACTGCCATACCCGCACCTGCAATAGCGGCCGTAAGTAAAATGTTAGCCAGGTTAAAAACAATCCCACCAATAAAGGCACTTGTTAAATTTTTACCATCAGTCTGCATCAGGTCTTCCATAAAAGGTCTTCCAGATTCACCAAAGCTTCCCATGGTAAATGCACCCAGCAGTGCAAACAGAAAAATGCCCAACACATAATCCCAGTAAAAAAGTTCAAAACGCCATTCTTTTTGTACCAGCTTTTGCGTGTTAGCCCAGGAGCCCCAGCAAAGCATAGTAATAAAGCAGCAGGCAACAGCCACTGCATAGTTCTCTACGATGAACATAATAAGTAAGGTTTAGTTTATATTTGGTTTTAACTTTTATTTCCTTTTTAGGCCATGCTGCTAAACAGCACTTCATTGCGATACGGGATGGATGATTGCGCACCAAGCCTGGTTACTGCTATTGCTGCAGCCCTACAGGCGAATGATGCAGCATCTTTTAACGACCGTCCTTCAGCTACCGCAACAGAAAGGGCCCCATTAAATACATCACCCGCAGCAGTAGTATCTACGGTTTCTACTTCCGGTGCAGGAATGTGATAAAAAACACCGTCTTCCAATAAAGCTGCACCAAGTTTCCCTAAGGTGATGATCACATTTTTCACACCTTGTTTATGTAAGCTTTCTGCCGCCTCTTTTGCACTTGTGATATCAGAGATCTTTACGCCCGATAAAACCTCGGCCTCATTTACATTCGGGGTAATGATGTCTATCAGACTAAACAGTTCAGGAATTAAATCATTCGCCGGAGCAGGATTAAGAATTACGGTCATGCCTTGACTTTGGGCGTAACGTGCTGCAAATTCTACCGTACGCATTGGGATCTCCAGCTGGATCAATAAGATCTTCCCATCGGGATACATACCAAACGCCTGCTCCACATCAGCCGGTTCAAGATTGGCGTTTGCTCCCGGTGCAACAACAATACTATTCTCCCCAAACTGATCTACTGTGATGAGCGCAATTCCCGAAGGATTCTCTGCATCGGATAAAATACCTAAAGTATTTACACCCTCTTCATCAAAAAGCTGTGAAGACTGCTTACCGAAAATATCATCCCCTATCTTACCAATAAAAGCGACCTCTCCGCCTAAACGTGCCACGGCCACAGCCTGATTTGCCCCCTTACCTCCTGGGTTCATGAAAAATGTTCCTCCTAATACAGTTTCTCCCGGCTGGGGAATATGACTGGTCTTTACCACCATATCCATGTTCATACTACCTGTTACAATAATTTTGCCTGTCATTTATTAATGGTTAAAATATTTGGTTTTGTTTTATTAATTCTAAGATAATATGATTGCATATGGATATTTGACCACTTTTTTTTAGTTTTATGAATCCCAAGAAACATTTTTTTTCTAAAAAAATTCACAATAAACTCATAAACAAAAAGATACACACAAATAATTTTCTAAAAAAATTAACCAAACCCAGTCATGTTAAAGCACGAACTAGAGAAACTTGTTAAGTCTTTATCGGCATCCGAGAAAAAAAGTTTCAGATCTCAATGCAACAAACACGGAACCATCAGTGATTATCTCATTTTGTTTGAACTCATTAATAGTCATACGATTTCCAGTAAAATGTCACCAGAAGAATCCTTCAATAAGAAATATCCCGATAAATCGTACGAAAACACGGTGAGATACCTGTACCAGGTACTTACAGATATGCTTTTGCAGGTACGTGTAGATCAGGACAAGTGGTTTGCCAGACATTATAGTTTAATGAAAGCCCGGCTTTGTTTTGAACGTTCCCTACCAGAGCAGGCACTTAAGGAATTAAAGAAAACACAAAAGATAGCTGAAGAAAGTCAGGATCACCTGGTGCATTACCTGGCTGCAAGAATGAAACTCACCCAGATTGCAGATACGGGCTTCCAGGGCCTTGGCGAACAGGACCTGGTGACACTTCAAATGCAATCCAGACAAAGTCTGCTTAATTTACGTCAGATACATGAACATTATTCCCTATATGAACTGCTCAGCTATCGCTTAACTTATTCCAGTAGCATCCTGTCTGAAAAGGATAAAAAAAAACTAAATGACCTGGTGTTGAGTGAGCTCAGCCTCATCACACGCAGAGGCAAACAGGATTTCGAGCCTAAAAAACTTCACTTGCTTTTTCAATCCTTCTTTTTTATGCATACAGGCGAATACAAATCGGCCTTAAAAGTATTTAAAGAGTTGAATGCATTGATACAGGCAAATGAACCCATGTGGGATTATCCACCATACGACTACCTGTCGGCTCTTGATGGGATTTTGGATAGCCTGCGCAACATTGCCTATTTTGCAGAGATGGATTATTTCATTGAGAAAACTGCGCAGCTGGCAGAAAGAAATTACCCTGAGCATTTTAATAGTGTAGCCACACAAACGGTTTATCTATACCGGTTAAATATGTTGGTTGGAAAGGGACAAAATCTGGAAGCCATCCAGTTTTTTGACACGATCAAACCTTACCTGAATCAGAGGGACGGTATTGCCAATTATGAAAAGCATATCGAGATATTATTTTTTGCAGGTATCGCATTCTTCAATACCGGACAATATCAGAAGGCAAATAAACTAATTGGCTATGCCATCGATACGGGCAAGAACATCAATGGACTTGAGGTAAACAAGGCCTGCAGATTATTACACATTATCATTCATCTCGAATTGGATAATATAGATTATCTAAATTATGAGATCAGGGCATACAAACGCACGTTTCGCAAACACGGTAAGAGTTTATTGATTGAAAAACTAATTTTCAACCTCATTGCAATAGATCCAAAACGTAGCAGCCTACCTAAAAAGAAACTATTGTGGAAAAAAGTAGAACCCCAAATAGTAGCAGTAATAGCGGATAAATACGAGCAACAGCTGTTGAAATACTTTAACTTCTGCAATTGGATTGAGCTAAAATATAAGACAAAGTAATATAAAACCCTCAACTCGGCACAATAAACGTTAAATAAAAGTAGCAGCTTAGTGTACTGAAAACACTTAGAAATGAGGCTCAAAGATTAATTATCTCAAAAATAAAGACCACTGCAAAGGCATTTTTTGTTAAATTTGCAGTAAGTAATTACTACTACAATGAATGATACACTTGATATGACGATCACAAAAGCCCAAACGAGCCGGCTTACAGTGACAGATTTTTCTCAGTTGCCTTTTGGAAAGGTATTTTCTGACCATATGTTTATTGCTGAATATGATAACGGAGTGTGGGGTAACCTGCAGGTCCTGCCTTACGGCCCGATTCCTATGAGCCCGGCCATTTCTGCACTGCATTACGGACAGGCAATTTTTGAGGGAATGAAGGCATATCGCCAGGCTGATGGCAAAATCAGTGTATTCAGACCGGAGAAAAACTTTAACCGCTTCAATATTTCTGCAACAAGGATGTCGATGCCTGAAATACCTAAAGACATTTTTATGCAAGGTATTGCAGCATTGATTGATATTGACGAGAAATGGGTACCAGCACAGGAAGGATACTCTTTATACATCCGTCCGGTGATGTTTGCTACCGATCCTTATTTGGGTGTAAAACCATCAGACAAATACACCTTTGCTTTGCTAACCACGCCTACAGGGCCATATTACAGCAAAGCCTTAAAAGTGAAAATTGAAACAGAATATACCCGTGCGGATGACGGCGGTGTAGGTTATGCCAAAACTGCAGGAAACTATGCCCGTTCGTTATTTCCTTTTGCAGAAGCACAAAAAGAAGGATTTGATCAATTGATCTGGACAGATGCCGCATCTCATGAATACATTGAAGAAGCCGGAACAGCCAACCTGATCTTTGTGATCAATGGCAAACTGGTTACGCCATCGGTAAGAAGCACCGTTTTAGATGGTGTAACCCGCGATACCATTATTCAACTGGCTAAAAAAGCAGGAATAGAAGTGGAAGAAAGACGTGTAAGCGTAAAAGAAATCATCGAAGGTATTGAAAATGGAAGCTTAACTGATGCATTTGCTGCCGGTACTGCCGCTACAGTTACTCCTATCGGAGAAATCGGTTATCAGGGAAAATCATATACTTTAACAGATCCTGCTACACGTACCATCTCTGCAGGTATCGCTAAAACATTAAACGACATTCGTTATGGATTAACTCCCGACGAGTTTGGCTGGAACTGGGTATTGTAAACCCTCAGCTTTATAAATAACATACAGGCGCCTTTAACACGGGCGCCTTTTTATTGTCAAATCCTAAAAAACTAACCTTATTATTCACATGAAACCAACCTTAACCCTGGGTTTAGCGGGCGCACTATTTTTAAGCCTCGGCGCCAATGCCCAGCAGAAAATGCTTAACCAGCAACAGATATTTTCAGGTCAGCCCTCACTTACCAAGGCTGTAAATGTCATAACAGGCTGGAGCGACGACAACCATTATATTGAAATGGACAGCAAAGACCGCAAACTGTATGCTGTTGATATCAAGTCGGGTGCCAAAACGGCGTATACCCCACCACCACAAAGCAATGTCAATGTGTATACCGAACGAAACGATATTTTCATCAGATACGGAAAAGAAGAAGCCAAGCGCCTGACCAATGATAAAGATGAAGAGAAAAACCCGGTATTATCACCAGATGGAAAATATGTTGCCTTTACGCGCAACAACGACCTTTTTGCTGTTGATACCGAAAGCGGTAAAGAGATCAGATACACCAGCGATGCAACAGATGTGATTTACAATGGCTGGTCGTCATGGGTATATTTTGAGGAAATTTTAGGCCGGCCAACCCAATACCGTGCCTTCTGGTGGGCCCCGGACAGCAAACACATCGCCTTTATGCGTTTTGACGACACTAAAGTTCCGATGTTTCCCATCAATGGGTCGACAGGTCAGCACGGTTATGTCGAAAAAACACGATATCCTAAAGCCGGCGATCCAAACCCCGAAGTAAAAGTAGGGTTCGTAAAAACCACTGGTGGCCCTGTAGTATGGGCCGATTTCAATGAGAAAGACGATCAGTACTTTGGTACACCCTACTGGAGCTACGACGGCAGCAATCTGATGGTTCAATGGATGAACCGCGGACAGGACAACCTGAAATTTTATGCTGTGAACCCTACTTCGGGTGCAAAAAAGGAAATATATGACGAAAAGCAATCTTCCTGGGTAGACCTTGATTATGATGGCAGAATTGAATACCTGAAGGACAAAAAGCACTACATCCTGAAAAGCGATAAAACCGGCTGGGCCCATTTTTACTTATATACTTTAGATGGCAAACTTATCAATCCCATTACCAGCGGAAAATGGCAGGTAACCAATTTGATGCATGTAGATGAAAAAAATAAGGTAATCTATTTCATGGCACGCAAAGAGGCCTCAACCCGTACCGATCTGTATCGTGTGGATTATAACGGGAAAAACTTAAAGCGTTTAACTTTTGGCGATTATACCCATCAGGTGCAGTTATCGCCCAACGGAACTTACTTTATCAGCACCTACTCTAACGTTAGCACTCCGCCGAAACAAACGTTGCTGGACAACACAGGTAAAATGATCAAAGAACTGGCGAACAGCAAATCGACTGATTTTGATCAATATGTTTTTGGCAAAACAGAGATGATTACCATCCCAACGGATGATGGTTATAACCTACCAGCTGTAGTTACCTACCCAACCAACTTTGATCAGAACAAAAAGTATCCGGTAGTGATGAGCATTTATGGTGGGCCCAATGCAGGTACGGTAACCAATACCTGGAAAGGAACGGGCAACCAATGGTGGGCCAACGAGGGGATTATACAGATTGCTGTAGACCATCGTGCTTCGGGCCAATTTGGTAAAGCCGGTGTAGCCTTAATGCACCGTAACCTGGGCAAATGGGAAATGAAAGACTATACTACTGCGGCAAGATGGCTGAAAGCCAAACCATGGGTAGACAATAAAAAACTGCTCATCACTGGCCATAGCTACGGCGGCTATATGACCTGTATGGCGCTCACCATGGGAGCGGCAGATTTCGATTTCGGCTATGCCGGAGCACCTGTTACCAGCTGGGAACTGTACGACACCCATTATACCGAACGTTTTATGGACACCCCACAAGAGAATCCTGAAGGATACAAAAACGGTTCAGTATTGACCTATGTAAACAATTATAAAGGACTATTACGCATTATGCATGGCGATATGGACGATAATGTGCACATGCAAAATACCATTCAGCTGATTGATAAACTACAAAATGCAAACAAACATTTTGAGCTGATGATTTATCCGGGAGGAAGACATGGTTGGGGTGGCGTTAAAACACCACACGACCGTGCAGAGCGTTTCCGGTTCTATTATCAGAACCTATTGAACAAGCCTGTCCCTGAAGGATTGTTGAAATAAGATTAAGCGTAAATCCTAAATTAAAGATGAAGGGGAAAGGATCAAAGAACAGAAGCCAGGTGTCTTTGATCCTTTCCCCTTCATCTTTACTCTTTGTTCCCCTCCCACCCCATTAATTTAACATCCTGTTAATACTGCATGCTTTATTTTTAGCAGGTGAAAAAGCCAACCCCAAGAAGCATCCAAAAAGCGGGCATCCTCCTTTTGCTTTGCTTAATTACACTTTGCCCCCAGGCACATGCCCAGCGCATTGAAAAAAGTGCGATTGACACACTCATCAAAAAGAATCCAAATAACGCTTTTATAAAAATCAAAACAGCTTTAAATAAAGCACTTGCCCAGAACGACAGCATAGCTGCTGCCAACTGCTATCTCTATTTTGCCGAATTGTTTTATCATCAGGCCGCCTATCCGCAGGCCGTTGACTACTATTATAAAGCTGATCACATCTTCAGGAAAAGTAACGACCTTGCTAATCTGGCAAAAACACTAAACAAAACCGGCGAGGCCTATTATTACAGTAAACAATACGGTACTTCGCTCAGCAAATTCCAGGAAGCCCTAACGCTTTACAAAAAAATGAGCAACAGACAAGGAATTGCCGAATCGTATGGACTGATTGGACAGACTTACGAAAAAAGTGGAAAATACGAACAGGCCATGAAATACCAGCAACTGGCATTGGCACAATTCGGAAAAACAAAGGATAAAACCGGTATTGCAAAAATATATGAAAATCTGGGCAGCATTTACGAAGATCGCCCCCAGATGGACTCTGCATTGAAGTACTATACCCTTGCGCTAAACCTGAACAGAGCCAATGGAAACGATCTTGCCCAGATAGAAGTGATCAATAACATTGGCGATGTGTACAGGAAAACCGGGAAATATGAGGAAGCCCTTGTCTATACGCGCAAGGCCGGAAACCTGGCCATGGCGATGAACGATCAGTACCAATTGAGTAGCGCATACCGCGATTTGTCGAAAAATTTTGACCTCATGAAAAGGTACGACAGCGCCTACCATTACAGTGAACTGGGCAGGAATATCTTTTTGAGCATATTTACTGAAGACACCAATAAGCAACTGGCTTTATTGCAAACTTTATTTGAAATACAACAAAAGGATGCCGCCATTACCGGTTTCGAAAACGAACAAAAAACCAATCAGTTTATCATTGCAGCTACCATCCTGATCATCATCCTTTTGGGTTTGCTAGGCGCAAGTATCATCAGCCGGCAGCGCCTCAAAATAAGAAACGAACAGCAGCTAAATGAGCAAAATCAGGCACTTTATAAGGCTCAGAAGACCGCAATTGAAGCCGATCTGGAGCTAAAAAGCAAAGAGCTGACCAGCAACACCCTCCATGTCATCAGAAGCAACCAGTTTTTAGATGAACTGAAGACAGCGCTATCCGACATGATCAAAGACGATAAAAGAGATCAGAAAAAAAGACTACAACAATTGATTGCCTCCATCAATCAGAACATCAATCACGACAGGCACTGGAAAGAATTTTCTGGAATGTTTGAGCAAATCCATCAGGCATTTTTTGATCAACTGAAAAAACACAGCGACGAGTTGACCGCAAATGACATTCGCCTGGTAGCCCTGATCAAGATGAACCTGAGCTCAAAAGACATGGCAGTTCTTTTTGGCATTTCGCAAGATAGCTTACGGGTGGCGCGATACAGGTTAAGGAAAAAGCTGAACATCAAACAGGGTGACAGTCTGAGTACTTTCATCCAGACTTTATAAGCCAGATTCAGGCCCCAAGCCCACTTAACCGTATGTTAATATTACGGTAACCGAATGATAATGGCGTTTCATGTTACATATAAATAATTAATTATCAACTTATTATAGAATTAATGTTAACGATGTTTCTGTTCTGTATACACCTCATGTAACGCTGTATACATTTTGTACACGCCACTAATTTACGGAGATGTGATGGGCTTTGCACATTTGCAGCACAGTAAAAAACACAAACCCGCAAACAAAATTATTCACAAGATGAAGTCAATTTTACAAGTTCTTTTATGCTTAATATTAAGTGTAGCCACGGCAAAAGCGACAAGCTTAAAGGGCTACGTTTACGACCAGAAAACCGGAGAAGCCCTGGTGGGTGCATCCGTACATCTGGAACATACAGATAAAACGGTATTGACCGGTCTGGATGGCTCCTTTGAGATCAAACATCCCAAAGCCGGAAGCTTTACCTTAAAAGTATCTTATCTGATGTACAAAACATTAACAAAACAGATCGAGATACTTAAAGAAGACAATCCTTCGGTAAAAATCTACTTATCAGAAACAAAGGATAAGGAATTGAGCGAGGTGGTCATTTCTGTCAAAGGAGATGGCAGTTCAGAAAAAACAGCCCGCCGGATTGAACAAAAAGCATTGCAGCTAGTCAATGTGGTATCAGGTCGCGCCATAGAAGTCTCGCCCGATTTAACGGTAGCCAATGTAGTACAACGGGTGTCGGGTATTTCCATCGAAAGAAGCAGTAGTGGCGAAGGGCAATATGCTATTGTGCGGGGAATGGACAAGAGGTACAACTATACTCTTGTAAATGGGGTGAAAATTCCAAGTCCGGACAACAAGTACCGTTATGTGCCATTGGATATTTTCCCTGCCGAATTAATGGAAAGGCTGGAGGCATACAAAACCCTGACCCCAAACATGGAGGGTGATGCCATAGGTGGTGTGGTAAACATGGTAATGAAGGATGCTCCAGAGAAATTGCAGGTTAATGCAAACCTAGCAGCCGGATATAGCCAATTGTTTATCGACCGTAATTTTATGGGCTTTGATGCCTCTGGAATCAATTATAAATCACCTTATGAAATCAACGGAAAAGCATACAAAGCAACACCTTCAGATTTTACCCAAGGCCCCATTGATTATACATCAAAACACCCTGCACCCAATGTAGTGGGTGGCATATCTATCGGCAACAGGTATCTAAACAACAAGCTTGGCATTTTACTGGCCGGAAGCTATCAGAACAATTACAGAGGTGCAAATAGTGCTTTCTACAATTCGTTGGTTGTATCGACAGATAAGATGGGCAGGATTACGAGTAAGGAGGAAAGGCAATACTCGGAACACAACAAGCGATATGGTGCACATGCAAAATTAGATTATCTGTTTAATCAAAACCATAAACTAAGCTTTTATAGTGCCTATGTAGATTTAAGCAGCGAGCAGCTGCGTGATGCCAAATCAATTGACTTCAGCAGCGGTTATGAGCCCGAAAAAGGCAATGGAAAACTGAATTACGCTACCCGATCCAGACTGACTGAACAACAGATTTACAACAGTACCTTACAGGGAAATCACCAGTTCCTGTCCCAAAAGCTGAAGATCAACTGGTCGGCCGTTTATTCCTTTGCAAAAAATGCTGTACCTGATCAAAATAACATCAATATCCTGGGCGTACGCGAAAATTTCATTGACAGGCGCACTTACGCTCCGGCGATAGGCGATGCTTATACCCACCGTTGGGAGCGCAATACGGAGGAAGACAAAGCCGGATATCTTGATGTTTCGTACCCTGTAACCATTGACGGCACAAAAGTAGAATTTGTCGCGGGCGGGATGTACAGAGACAAGCAGCGCAGTAACTTTTTCAATCAATACACCCTTACCGCTACCAATCCAACGGCATTGTATGGTACAGATTTTAACAAATACACAGAAATCGAGTGGACGGTTAAAAACCAAACAGGTGCGGTGGACAATGCACTAACTTACAACGCCTCTGAAAAGCTGGCTGCCGGTTATGGCATGTTTACCCTTACCGCAAAAGATTTGCAACTAATTGCCGGACTACGTATAGAGCACACCGATCAGGGCTATAAGATGTTGTTTCCCGCCGCCGAACTACGTCCTGTTGGCAGCCAGGTATATACCGATTACTTACCCAGCCTGAACCTTAAATACAAATTGGCAGGTAAACAACAACTGCGTGCATCTTACTTCCGGTCTTTAAACCGCCCTGGTTTTTACGAACTGGTTCCAGGAACAGGATTGATTCAGGATGACTACAAAGAAAAAGGCAATCCTGATTTAAAACGTGCAACGGCCGACAACTACGATTTGCGCTATGAGCTGTTCCCGAACGGGAACGATCAGTTACTGGTAGGAGCATTCTATAAAGACATCAAAAATCCTATAGAATACAGCTTTCAGGCCGATCCTGTCCGTCCGCAAGACACCTATTATCTGCCAGGAAATTTTGGGAACGCACGCAACTACGGACTGGAAGTAGATTATATCAAATTTGTGCACAAGTTTGGTGTAAAGGCCAACTATACCTATACCCATTCCAGCATCACTACACCAAAAAGCTATAGAACAAGGGATGAAGCAGGAGATTTGCGGACCTTCCAGACCAACCAGACGCGTCCTTTATATGGGCAGTCGGAACATATCGCAAATATCTCATTATTATACAAAGGAGGAAAAACAGGTTTTGATGCGCAGCTGGCCGCCGGCTATACCGGACCACGTATCCACACCGTTTCCCAGTTTTTAGACAATGATTTGTGGCAACAGGGTTTTGTACAAATGGATGCTTCTGCCGAAAAGAGATTTAAAAATAACCTTAGCATTTTCATCAAGGCCGGCAACCTGTTAAACACGCCATCAAAGCTATTTTTAAAAGGCACCAATCCCAACAATTCGGGTTTAACGACCGAGTTTGACGGAAAAACGCTGATCCGCGCGGACTACTACAAACAAACCTATCTATTGGGCGTACGCTATAAAATTTAACGCATTTGATCATTCATCATAAAAGAAAAAAAATGAAAGCAAAACAACTGTTCATCTACCTGGCTCTGTTTATGGCCATCTCTACAGGTTGCGAAAAGGCCAATGTCAATGTCGATCCTGATACTGGAAGTGGCTCAGCTATTGGAGAAGTCTCTGGTGTATGGAAAAGAGGCAGCACACAGCACATCACCGGCGATATCATTATCCCGGAAGGACAATCGCTGACCATAGAGGAGGGCGTAACCGTGATTATGGATAGCCAAACTAAACCCGAAATTATTGTAAAAGGTAATTTGTATGCAGAAGGTACAGCAGCCTTCCCTATCAAATTTACGGTTAACGAAGCATTAAGGACTGAAGAAAACAAATTTGGCCGCTTATGGGGAGGAATTTTGGCGGCCCCAAGTTGTTCGGAACTCCTGCTCAATTATGCCATTATCGAATACGCAGGTGCAACCACTTCTGATGCCTCTACCTCTGTAAAACAAAAGCTATACAAGGGAAAAGCCGGCGAGAACCTTCCTGCCCTTTGGTTCGCCAATGTAAATGGCAAGCTCGTGGTTACCAATAGCATTTTTAGAAACCTGCAGGAAGACTGTACCTATATTGAAGGCGGAAAAATCATTTTTGCCAATAACCAGTTTTATACTACAGGTCTAACCGGCGGCGAAGCTATTAACTTTAAGTCGGGCTGTCTGGCTGATGTGGCTTACAACCTGGTATACAGTACCAATACCAATGCACTAAAATTGTCTAACAGTGGCGACAGAACTCCGCAAGCCTATATCGTAGTGTACAACAATACCATGATCAATACCGGATGGCGCCGACCGACGGCCAAAGGAGGCTCTATCTGGGTTGAAGCCACCGTAAGGGTAACTATATTTAACAATATGTTTGCCAATACCCGTTTTGGAATAAAACGCGACACCAAAGCCCCGGAAGATTCCAGATCACTATTTGGCAACAATCTGTATTACGGGTACAACCAGACAATAGTAGATCAGTTTCAACCGACCAAAGAAATTATTGCAGGAACCAATGATGTGATCGGAAAAACTGCGGGCGATAATGATCCTAAATTTGTAAATTATCCATTAAATACGGACGTCAACAATGCGAGTTTCAATACCACATGGAACTTTCGTTTATTGGCAGGTTCGCCGGCAATAGGTAAAGGAAAAACAGACTTTGTACGCCACCATGCAAGTGGCCTGGTACTAAATGGAACAACCTATACCTCACCTGAGCCATCCGGTTTTATAGGTGCTTTCGGCATTAATTAAAGCCATAGTTTTTAGCAGTCTATAAGCAATAACCCTATTTTAAACAACAACCTATACAAAATACCTTTTAATGAATAAGCTCCATTTAATGACCGGCCTTGCCGCATCAGTCTTGTTTTTTATTACTGCTTGTAACCAACAGCAAGCAGTGTCCCCCTTGGCGGTTAAGCCACTATACACTACCGAACCTGTTCAGTTTGATTCAGATGATCCGGCCATATGGGTAAATCCGTCCGACAGCACTCAATCGCTCATCATTGGTACGGATAAAGATGAAAACGGCGCCCTCTTTGTTTTTGATCTGAAGGGAAAAATTATAAAGGATAAAACCGTGAAAGGGCTAAAACGCCCCAACAACGTGGATATTGCCTATGGCTTAATGCTGGGTGGGAAAAAAGTAGACATTGCGGTAACTACCGAAAGGATGACCCACAAGCTCAGGGTATTCTCTTTGCCCGACATGCAGCCCATAGACAATGGTGGCCTGCCTATTTTTGAGGGAGAAAACGACGAAATGTACCGTGATCTGATGGGGATTGCCATGTATACGGATAAGCAAGGCCGCATTTATGCCATTGCAGGCCGAAAAAACGGGCCCACAGCAGGCGGTTATTTATGGCAATACCTGCTGGAAGACAATGGCGTGGGGCAGGTAAAAGCTACCTTGAAAAGGAAATTCGGCAAGTATAGCGGCAAAAAGGAAATCGAATCAATAGCTGTAGACAATGAGCTGGGCTTTGTTTACTATTCTGACGAACAGTTTGGTGTAAGAAAATACCATGCCGATCCGGAAAAAGGGGACCAGGAGCTGGCACTATTTGCCACAACAGGTTTTAAGGAAGACAATGAGGGGATCAGCATTTACAAAACTTCCGATAGCACAGGCTATATCCTGGTATCCGATCAGGCTGCCAACCATTTCCAGGCATTTAGTCGCGAAGGAAGTAAAGAAGATGCGAACAAGCATGTCCTGATTACAAGTATTCCTGTATCAACTAACAACAGCGATGGCTCTGATATTTATTCCAAGCCACTGAACAATGATTTTAAACACGGAATTTTTGTGGCCATGAGTGATGACAAGACATTTCAGCTTTACCGATGGGAAGATCTGGCCGGAGCAGGAAAACTGAAAGTCAATCGATAATCTATTAAGTCTGTCCAAAAAAGGTTCATTAGTTATCCTGAATTTTTCAGTAGCTCACACATGCTATTGTGGGATACTGAAATAAACGGCGCAGCCCTCTTGAAGACAAGTTTCAATGGAAGCTACTGAAAAATTCAGGATAACGAATGTAACTAAACACAACAACTTTTATTTGTGCTTTTTTAAACGCTCAGCCCTGCGCTTTTGACGTTCCTGCCTATCGGCCTTCATACGGTTAAATTTGGCAATCTGTTCTTTAACCTTCTGTTCTTTTTGCGGAGTAAGCCCAACGCTATATCGAATCCCCTGAAAAAGGGTTTTCCATATAAAATTAAAAAAAGAAGCTGTGGGTACCCTTTCCTTTAAAATAGGTGCAGTAACAAACACGCCATCATTGTCGGGATTATCAGAATTGATGATCATTGCATTGGCAAGGAACGACATGAGCCCCTGTTTTACCAAGCGGTCCTCTCCTTTTACCTTTTTAAGCAGGGCTACAGAAAGATCGTTATAAGCAAAGTTCAAGGTTCCTTTAGCCAACTTATCGTTGGCTTCAATATCAAATGCCAGTTTTTTAATACTGCCCTTATTAAATCTAACCAGGCCAAGCGGTTTGGTAATCCGATTGAACATTCTTGCTTCCATTCCCTGAAGCGCTCCGGAATAAGAAAAAGCCCCATCTTCGGCCGTAAGATTGAACTTAAAATTTACGTCCAGCTTACCAGCTCCCATCACGAAAGAATTCAGATTGGCCACCATAAAATGATTTTTAGCCAGGGCTTTCTCCACATTGGTCAAATTGCTGATGCTACCCGACGTGTGTTCAAAAGTAATGATCCCTTTATTTTTTCCCTCCTTATCAAACTCCCCATAGCTAATGTCCACATCATTTACATTCAATTGCTCAATATTTAACTTACCTTTTGCTTTTTGCAACAATTGATGAGGGTATCGACCGGTTTTATCAATTATTCTTTTAGGCAACGTGTTGTTGTATACCACGGCCACCATACCATTGGCTATATTCATTTCTTTGGCGACCAATTCCTGCTTTAATACGTAAAGTGGCAAATTGATTCCGTTAAGGCCAATATTGCTCAGCTGTATGCTATATCTATCGGTGGCATAACCTAAGGTACTGCCAAACAACTGTTCGGTGTAACGGGGTTCAACATTAAAACTTTTAATATTTAGCTTGCCCGATGAGGCCGTAAAATCAAGCTGGTTCAGTTTAATGTAATACAAGCTATCGGGAGTTGGATAGGTGTAATTGTTCAGGTTAATCACCACATCCTTCAGCAGGTAAAGCCTGCTGCGGTCCATTGCCGAATGCGAATCGATAAGCCAGTCTTTCAGCGTCACGTTCAGGTGATCCATTTTATCAATTTCAGGCTTAGCCACATTGTTGTTATCGATATAGGTAAAGCTGGCATTTTTAAATTCGATCGTCTCAATCCTTAGTTCTTTCAGGTATTTCGAAATATAATCATATGGCGATTTTTGGGGCTGCGGCAGCTTACCTTCATTAAACTCAAATTGCCTGTTGGTCATTTCAACACAGGGGTTATCAAACAACAGCAAATCAATATTAAGCCTTTTTTCCCGCCAAAGCCTCCAGGGATGAAAATTTCGAACCGCCAACTTTTTGAGTTTGATATAATACAGGTTATTGGGGGCCTTTTTAGTGGCAATCATCCGTTGATAAACTGCCGTATCGGGAATAATTTTGACATTAGTTAAAGAAGAAATCCCGGTAAGAACATTGATGCTGACATTGGAAAATTCTATTTGATAAAGGTTGTCGGTGGTTTTCAAAAACAGCTCCTTCACCTCTGCAGTGATAACAGGTTTGAGCTTCATACCAAGATACCAGGTTAAAGCAGACAACAATACAACGACAAACAGCAAAGCTGCCACAAACCATTTTAGGACAATATATTTTTTTCCAACATTTACGGCCATAGGCAACAGCATTTGTTTAGCTCAATATACAATTATTGCAACGGTTAAGCTTATTAATCCGTTTTTCTTTCATCTTTATCTTTTTTGTTCTTGTTTTTTCGTTCCTGCTTTTTATCGGCTATCTTTTCCATAGCTTCTTCAGGCGTTTTTACCGGAACCGCACCTAGTCCTACAATTTCCCGCATCCCTATAAAAACGCTTTTCCACATCAGGTTAAAAAAGGATGCAGCAGGCGTCCGTTGAAAAGTCACATTTGCAGTACGTACAGCTTCTCCATTTGTTGGATTGGCGTCTTTAATCAACAGACTATTGGCCAAAAATGACAAGAAGCCTTTTTTTGTCGGCGCAGCTCCCGCCTCGCCTTCTTTCAACAACTTAATTTTAAGATCGGTATAATAAAAATGAACCCTGCCCGAAGATCCCCTGGCATTGGCTAAAATATTAAAATCGGCCTTTTGCATTTGTCCGCTTTCAATTTCTACCAATCCCATATTTTTTGCCATAGGATTTAACACCCGCATATTCATGGGCGCAACATTTCCATTATAGCTAAAGGCCGCATCTTTATCCGTCAGGTTAAAATTAATCTGTACATTAATACGACTGGTTTTCATGACCATTGCCGTAAGGTTGGCAATTGCATGATTGTTTTTGGCCAACTTTACCGTATCGTTGGTTACATTCAAAATGTTACCGCTCAGGTCTTGAAAATAAACTGTTCCACGTTTCTGACTGATGGGATTGTATTCTGTATAGGCTACATCCACGTTATTCAAAATTACTGTGTCTACAATAGCTGATACAGGCAAACGTTTCAAAGCTACATGCGGAAAGTTTTTTACCTTATCAAAGCCCGGAGGAGGGGGCAATTCCCTATTCACAAAGATGTTTACTTTTGCAGGTCCAATTTTTAAAGCGCCTGCACGCAAGTCACCTTTGGCATTTAATAGTGCAAAATCCACTTGAGAAAAGCCGATTTCATTAAACTTCAGGTCGTACCTATCTTTACCATACTTATATCTGCGCGAAAAAGCCAGATCGGGGTACATAGGAATCACTTGCACGCCTTTTACTTTTATAGATTGCTGAAGTGCCGATCCATTAACCGTATCCACTTTCATGGTATACATTTTATCCTTAGTCAGGGCCTTATATCCGGTCAGCTCAAAACCGATATCCTTTGCATAATAATATCTGCTGGTGTCAAACTGCGTAAGGGAGTCAACCCGAAAATCATTGGCATATAAGCTCAAATGTTTTACAGAATGGAGCTTCCTGGCATTATCACCGTTGATATAATCAAAATCTGCATCTACAATTTTGATCGAATTCACATCAATGGACCTTATCCTGTTTGAGATGAGCTGGTATAAAGTCTGGTCCTCTTTAAGCATTTCGGGCCGTTTCTCTACTTTATAATGGATCATATTGATGGATGGATTATCCAGCACAATGGCTTTTATATTTATTTCTCTTTTAAAATAGGCAGTTAGCAAACCTATTCTGTTCAGCTGCAATTTTTTAAGCCTTACCTGAAAAATATTTGCTGGAGCCACCCTTAACATTTTAAGCTTATTGTATACAACAGTGTCCGGAATTAATGACACATCGTATAAGTTTGCGCTTCCTGTCAACAGATTAAAACCGATGTCTTTAAAATCTAGCTTGTACAACCCAAAAGAACGGTTGTACACACCATCTTTAAGTTTTTGAGCGATCATAGGCTTCCATCTGATCAGGAATACCGTTAAACCTCCGCCTAGTAATAATAGCATTACTAAAAGGGCAATTACCCACTTTTTTAACCTATACTTACCGGATTTGTTTTTGTAGAGAAACATTTTCATACTATGGCACTAACAATTTCGGCGCCACAATCTTTGTTCTAATGCATTATCTGGTTTTAAAATCGATAAACAACCTTACCTGCGGACAGAGAAATAAGCCATTGCAATCAACTGATAAAGAAAACCTTGCTGAAAAAAACGCCTGGAATAAAAATGTTTATAAAAGCCTCTTAAAAAGAACATGATCGAATGGCTGAACACTCTGTTGATCAGAAGCCCCTGTTCAGTTCTGGTATAAGGCACAATATTTTCCTTCAGTGCTTCTACCATCTCCTCTGCTTTTGATAAGGCCTGCACATAAGGTTTATAAATGTAGTTTACCTGATTGGCATTGATGACATAACTTTCATCTGTTAATTTGAAGCTATCGTTCCAGGCATATGTAAGTGCATGATAATGGTAAAAAATAAGGTTAAATTTATGATTGCTAAAGGACTCTTTACCTTGAACCGCACCTCTTTTTATCCTGAAAGCATATTGCTGTACATTCCACGGAGCCACACCGCCTCCAAGATGTTTAAGTTCATGCACACAGGAGAAACGACGCATCCAGTCGTCAAGATACTTCTGATCGCCAAATTTGTGGTCTTCAACCCTACAGTAGCACCATTCCAGACAAGCATCAACCCACCAGTTTAAAACCTCCATGCCTTGCTCGTTATTTTTAAAGGTCATGTATTGCACACAATAAATACCGCTGGTGGCCGACTGGTCGTAACACGGTGTATAGCGGTGTTTGGTAATCAATACCGACTTATCTCCCATTTCTTCGAATAAAGGTTTGGGATTATTGAAAAACATCAGATCAGCATCTACATAAGTACAATGATCTAACTGGTAAGTTTCCAAACAGTACTTGATAGACGAAGACGCGCAGGTCCAGCAATATTCTCCTGCAGTTCTTTCCCCTTTTACAGCCAGCAACTGTTCATTCTCAAAATCATTCAGGCTGATAATGGTGGCATGCTTCAGGTTCAATTTAGACAGGGCATCAAAACAATGGTCGTCAAACGCAATCACGTAAAGGTGAAATGCATCACAATGCTGCTCCAATGAATTATACATGGCCAGGCCTCTTGACAAATAGTTCGAATTAAATAGGGTGCAGTATTGAAGCATATTCAAATCATTAATGGGTAAAACCTTTTATTGTCCCGAGCGGTATTTATTATCCTTTTATGCTAACAGGACAACAGATCATTGAAAAAGTCCCATAAGGTTGTTGAAATTTATTTTTGCCTGCCAGGGTTCGGCGAGGCTTGCCGGAAAAAAGGTTTATTTCAGATTCTGCCAATCTGTCATTTTTAAATTAAATTCCGTATTTTTGGAGCCCATAATAATGTTAACCATTTATGATTGATTTACAGCCAACAGATAAAACACACGATGAAGCGCGCCAGGGAGAGGCTCTGATTATTGATGCACCCGAAGTGCGTAATGGGAGGAAACTGTATATTGAAAGCTATGGTTGCCAGATGAATTTTGCAGATAGTGAGATTGTGGCCTCCATTTTACAGGATCAGGGATTTGAAACTACGGGCGACTATAAAGAGGCCGATGTAGTGTTCATCAATACCTGTTCCATCCGCGAAAATGCCGAGCAAAGGGTACGCAACAGGCTATCGCAATTTGGGGTAGAAAAGCGCCGGAACCCTAAACTCATTGTGGGGGTATTGGGTTGTATGGCCGAACGCCTGAAATCAAAATTCCTGGAGGAAGAAAAATTGGTTGACGTGGTGGTTGGCCCTGATGCTTACCGCGATCTGCCAGGTTTATTAAATGAAGTAGAAAGTGGACAGAAGGCCATCAACGTATTGCTTTCGCGTGAGGAAACCTATGCTGACATTAGTCCTGTCCGTTTAAACGGGAATGGCATTACCGCCTTTATTTCCATTATGCGGGGTTGCGACAACATGTGCTCTTTTTGCGTAGTACCCTTTACCAGGGGCCGTGAAAGAAGCCGCGATCCGTTCTCTATTTTAGCGGAAGCAAAGGACCTGTTTGACAGAGGTTATAGAGAAGTGACTTTATTGGGCCAGAATGTTGATTCCTACCAATGGAATAAGCCTAAGGATGATCAGCCCAAAAATAATGATCTGACTGACGACATCAATATCCTTACCGGTGATGCTTTGCTGGATGCTTTAAGTAAAGAAAGTGAACTACCTGCACACCGTTTAAAAGCCGGATTGGGGCATGCCGATGTGAACTTTGCACAGCTGCTAGCCATGGTAGCCGAAATAAGCCCTGATTTGAGGATTCGTTTCTCTACATCACACCCAAAAGACATTACTGATGAGGTGCTGTACACCATCAAAAAATACGATAACATTTGTAACTATATACACCTGCCTGTTCAATCAGGTAATTCCAGAATTCTGGCGCTAATGAACAGGACCTATACCCGAGAGTGGTATATGAACAGAGTGGATGCCATCCGCCGTATTATTCCCGGATGCGCCATCTCGGCTGATATCATTGCCGGATTCTGTACCGAAACGGAAGAAGAGCATCAGGATACCTTAAGTATTATGGATTATGCAAGGTATAACTTTGCCTATACATTTTCATATTCTGAGCGCCCGGGTACACTGGCTGCCCGTAAATACAAAGACGATGTTCCGGAGGCGGTAAAAGCGCGCCGTTTGGCAGAAATATTTAAAAAACAACAGGAAGATTCTTTGGCTTGCTTAGAAGAATTTGTAGGAAAAACCGTTAAAGTATTAATTGAAGGGTTTTCTAAAAAATCGGATAAGGAATACAGGGGTAGAAATGATGAAAATGCAATGGTGGTTTTCCCGGTTACAGATACAGTAAAACCAGGAGAATATGCATATGTTTATATAGAAAACTGTACCTCGGCCACTTTAATTGGAAGGATAGCCGATGACGGTGAAAGGAAGTCTTAATTGACTAAAGAGATACTGATAAATGGATATACAAGATATTAAAAACCGCTTTGGAATTATAGGAGGCTCTCCGCTGCTAAACCGTGCTATAGATATAGCCAGACAGGTTGCTCCAACCGATATGTCTGTGTTGATTACCGGCGAAAGTGGTAGTGGTAAAGAGGTTTTCTCACATATTATCCATCAATTGAGTACGCGCAAGCATGGTGCATTTATTGCCGTAAACTGCGGCGCCATCCCCGAAGGCACCATCGACTCGGAATTATTCGGCCACGAAAAGGGTTCCTTTACCGGTGCCCATGAAGCACGGAAAGGTTATTTTGAAGTGGCCAATGGAGGAACTATATTTTTAGATGAGGTCGCCGAATTGCCGTTAGGCACACAGGCCCGCTTACTCCGTATCCTGGAAAGTGGCGAATACCTGCGGGTAGGTTCATCCAAAGTTCAAAAAACGGACGTGCGGATCATTGCAGCCACCAATGTTGATGTTTACAACAGGGTAAAGTCAGGCAAATTCCGTGAAGATTTGTATTACAGGTTAAATACCGTTCCATTGCGCATACCTGCACTGCACGAGCGCAAAGAAGACATTTACCTGCTTTTTAGAAAGTTCTCTGCTGACTTTAGTGATAAATATAGAAGTCCGGGTATACAACTGGAGCCCGATGCCATACAAATGCTGAGCAATTACAGCTGGCCGGGCAATGTAAGGCAGCTTAAAAATATAGCTGAACAGATTTGTGTGTTGGAAAAGGATAGAAATGTTACTGCCGCAGCCTTACTGAACTATATTCCAAATGAGAGTGCTGCCAATTTGCCTATGGCCATCAACGGAGGAAGTAGTAAAGAAGATTTCACGGAGCGGGATATTCTTTATAAGGTACTTTTTGACATGAAAAAGGATATGATGGATCTGAAAAAGCTGGTTGCGGAAATTATTCAAAGTGGCGGAAATACAGCGCATGTAATGGCCGACAATCCACATTACATCAATCAACTTTATCAGGATGTAGATCAGACTTTGGGTCACGAATCAACATTGACAATAAAAAATCCTTCCCAAAATTCTCCGGTAGAGTACAACTATACCCAGGATGCCGAAGAAATAGAAGAATCACTTTCGCTGGTAGACAAGGAGTCGGACCTGATCAAAAAAGCACTAAAGAAACATAAGGGCAAACGTAAATTTGCAGCACAGGAATTGGGTATTTCCGAGCGCACTTTATACAGAAAGATTAAAGAACTGAACTTAAACTAATGATGAAGCAGTTATCCATACTCTTTGTTTTGCTTTTTGCTTTGAGCGGATGTAAAATAGCATTGAACGGGGCCTCTATTCCGGCCGAGATGAAAACAGTTAACGTACAGGTTTTTGAAAACAACGCTCCCCTGGTTGTACCGTATTTAAGTTCGCAGTTTACAGAGGAACTGAAAACAAGGATCAGAAACCAGACTAGTCTGAGCATTACTGCTAATGATGCCCAGGGTGTTTTTTCAGGAAACATTACCGGATACAGCATCACACCAGAGGCAATAGCCGACAACAACAACCCTGTTGCAGGCGCCAACCGCCTCACTATTTCTATCAGTGTAAAGTATACCAACAATCTGAATCCAAAACAGAGTTTTGAAGAGTCCTTTTCGCGCTACAAAGTATTTAAGTTAACAGGAAGTATACAAGCAATGGAGCAGGGACTGATTAAAGATGTGACTGCTCAACTTACAGAGGATATTTTTAACAGAGCTTTTGCACAATGGTAGGCTAAAGTACAGATCAATTATTAACTTAGCAACGTGGAGCAGGAATTAGACATAAAACAACGACTGGCAGTATGGCTTTCAAAGCCTGATAGTGTAACCAGGGAAGACGCTCCTGTGTTAAAAGATTTAGCTTTGCTATATCCTTATTTTCAGCCTTTGCATGTTTTGATTGCCCGGGCAACCTTACAATCGCCCGAACAAAACAATAATTTGGCAACGGCAGCGCTGTATACCAATGGGCAACTGTTACACCAGTTGCTTCATGAAGATGAAAATTATGTTCCATCGAATTTTAATGTTGTTGAGCTTTCGGCAGTGCAAACCAGCAATCAGCCTGAGCCAATTGAAGTGTCTGCAATAGACGAAGTTCGTACGGAACAGGTAACGGAACAGCAACAGGCCAGTGATGAGCAGGAAATTTTTGAAGAAATTGGTGAGGTAGATATCAAAAATTACAGCTTTGCTGAAGAGGAAACTGAAACAGAAGCTTTGTCGGAAGATGAAGAGGTAGAGGAAATGGTTTTTGAGAACATCGTGTCTTCTGATTTTTTTGCTTTTCACGATACCTTTATTGCCGAGACGGTAATTCCAGATCAGGAACAGCCGGATTTCAAACCTTCGCCGGCACCTGCACCGTCAAAAGAGGAAGAACCTATTGTCATCAGCAAATACGATGACGATCAGCTTCCCTATACATTTTTGTGGTGGCTGGCCAAAACCAGGAAAGAGCATCAGCAGATATTCCAGCCTTATGCTTCTCCAAAAAAAACGGCCCAACAGGATGAACCTCAACCTTCAGCCGTTCATAAGCCAAGCGAACTGCAGCATCAATATGTAGAGCACATCTTTCATTTACAGAGTCCTTTTGATGAGAACGAAGAGGATGCTTACGCAAATGCGAGTCTCAGGAATCCAACCAAGGGAGATGAGATTATTGAAAACTTCATCAAAAAGGATCCGCAAATCAGTCCGCCAAAGCCCGAACAGATAGACAATGAGAACAAAGCCAAAAAAAGTGCTGAAGATCATAATGACCTGGTGTCGGAAACTTTAGCTAAAATTTACATCGAGCAAATGCTTTATGATAAGGCCATAGAGACTTATGAAAAATTAAGTTTGAAGTTTCCAGAAAAAAGCCGTTACTTTGCCGACCTTATCCAATCTATAGAAAAGAAAATTTAACAATATAACATACTATGCTTTTTTTAATTATTTTATTGATCATTGTTTGCATTGCTTTAGGTCTGTTTGTTTTGGTACAAAACCCTAAAGGCGGTGGCTTGGCTACCGGTGGAGCAGGAAGCAATATGTTTGGCGTACAACGCACAGGTGACGTTCTTGAAAAAGGCACCTGGGTTTTATTGACGCTGGTTGTAGTGCTTACTTTATCGATTACAACAATTGCTAAATCTGGTGGTTCTTCTGCTGGTGAAGCTTCAAAAATTCAAGAGCACCTGGATAAAACTCCAACTCCATCTCCGATAGGAACCAGAACAGCTCCGGCCCCTGCTCCTACTGCAGCGGATACCACAAAGAAATAAAAACTTTTAAAGCTAATAGCACATAAGCCTGGTATAAATTTATACCGGGCTTTTTTATATTCTGCCACTCTGACACAAAAATACTTTCCGAAAAACTGTTAGCTGACAAGGCTGTGCAAATTTGTCAAGCATATTTGCATTGGCATAAAAACTGATATGCTTAAATCACGTAGACTACTACGTCTTTAAATTTTAACTTAAAAAATAAATTAATATCAAGTTATGGCTTTAAACCTTAAACCCATTTCAGGTTCAGCGAACAGAGTTATTGTTGAGCCTGCTGCGGCAGAAGAAAAGACGGCATCTGGAATCTATATTCCTGACACTGCAAAAGAAAAACCATCCAAAGGCACTGTTGTATCTGTTTCAGACGAAGATTCTGAAGGTAAAAAACCAACTGTTAAAGTAGGTGATGTTGTTCTTTATGGCAAATATGGTGGCACAGAGCTTCCTATTGATGGTAAAGACTATTTGATCATGCGTGAAAGCGATATCTACGCTGTACTTTCCTAGTCGGCAGATATTAAACGATTATAGCAGGCCAACCGGCCAGATTGCTAAAAAACAAATTAATTAATCAGTAAACAACAGTATCGGCTAGGTATAGCAAGAATTTTGAGCGACACCGGCAAATACTTACTATTAAAAAACAATGGCAAAACAAGTAAAATATAATGTAGAAGCCCGCGACGCCCTGAAAAGAGGTGTTGATACTTTGGCTAATGCAGTAAAAGTAACTTTAGGTCCAAAAGGACGCAACGTAATTATCGACAAAAAATTTGGTTCACCTGCAATTACTAAAGATGGTGTAACTGTAGCTAAAGAAATTGAATTAAAAGACCCAATTGAAAACATGGGTGCTCAAATGGTTAAAGAAGTAGCTTCTAAAACTGCAGATATTGCAGGTGACGGAACTACAACTGCAACTGTATTGGCTCAGGCAATTGTTACTGCAGGTATCAAAAACGTTGCTGCCGGTGCAAATCCGATGGATTTGAAACGTGGTATCGACAAAGCAGTTACTGCAATTGTTGACAACTTGAAAAAACAATCACAAACTGTAGGTGAAGACAACAATAAAATCAAACAGGTAGCTTCTATTTCGGCTAACAATGATGAGGTTATTGGTGCTTTAATTGCAGAAGCAATGGGCAAGGTTGGTAAAGATGGTGTAATTACTGTTGAAGAAGCAAAAGGTACTGAAACTGAAGTTAAAACAGTAGAAGGTATGCAATTTGACCGTGGTTACTTATCACCATATTTTGTAACCAATGCTGATAAAATGGAAGCGGAATTAGAAAACCCTTACATTTTGATCTATGACAAAAAGATCAGCAACATGAAAGAATTATTACCTGTTTTGGAAAAACAAGTTCAAACCGGTAAACCTTTATTGATCATTGCTGAAGATTTAGATGGCGAAGCACTGGCTACTTTGGTAGTGAACAAAATCCGTGGTTCTCTGAAAGTTGCTGCTGTTAAAGCTCCAGGTTTTGGCGACAGAAGAAAAGCAATGTTAGAAGACATCGCAATATTGACTGGCGGTACAGTAATCTCTGAAGAAAGAGGTTATAAATTAGAAAATGCTGACCTGAGCTACTTAGGTACTGCTGAAAAAGTAGTTGTTGATAAAGACAATACAACTATCATCAATGGTGCTGGTCAGTCGGAAGATATCAAAGCGCGCGTTAACCAGATCAAAGCTCAAATTGAGACCACTACATCTGATTACGATAAAGAAAAATTACAGGAGCGTTTGGCTAAATTAGCTGGTGGTGTTGCTGTTCTTTATGTAGGTGCTGCTTCTGAAGTAGAGATGAAAGAGAAAAAAGACCGTGTTGATGATGCTTTACATGCAACCCGTGCAGCGGTTGAAGAAGGTATTGTTGCAGGTGGTGGTGTTGCTTTCATCCGTGCTATTGAAGCATTAGAAGGCATGAAAGGTTCTAACGACGACGAGACTACTGGTATCCAGATCATCCGTCGTGCTATTGAAGAGCCTTTGCGTCAGATCTGCCAAAATGCTGGTATCGAAGGATCTATCGTGGTACAAAAAGTTAAAGAAGGTAAAGCTGACTTTGGCTACAATGCCCGTACAGATGTTTACGAGAACTTAATTGCAGCTGGTGTTATCGATCCAACTAAAGTTGGTCGTGTAGCTTTGGAAAATGCAGCTTCTATTGCAGCGATGTTGTTAACAACAGAAGTTGTATTGGCTGATGATCCTGAAGAAGCTCCTGCTGGTGCTGGTATGCCTCCAATGGGCGGCGGCGGCATGGGTGGTATGATGTAATTCATCATACACGCTTCATTGAATATAAAGAAAACCACAGGTAAATTCCTGTGGTTTTTTTATTTTAATCTCATTTCTCTCCATTATTTTAATTGAAGTAAAAAAATATCTACATTTATACAACAATCTGTATATATGGTGAAACGTTTACTTCTTTTAACCATTATTCTTGTATTATCCCAAATAACTGTAGCTTTTTCGCAGATTACAATTGACGCGGTTGCCCCAGGTCCTTATAGTCCGGGTTCAAGTATAGCGGCCACTTTTGCTATTCAAAGTACTTGTATCCGACCGGGGAATATATTTAACCTATATCTGGTGCGTCCTGATGGAATTGAAATAGCAACTCCAATAGGTTCTTATGCCGGGTTCTACTCTACTTTTGTCAACGGCGTACTTCCCAATGCGACAATCGCACCCCCGGCTACAGGTTATAGTTTAAGAATTAAGACGACCAACCCTGTTCTACCCGTAGCCACTTCGGGCACTTTTGAAATACGAGCCGGTACACAGGCAGACCCTATTCTGAATTCCTTCAATAAAATAAGCGAGACCCCCAGAACCTTTGGTTTATGTGAGGCCGATACCAACACGCCTAATGATTTCGAATTCACAAACGAATCAAATACAGGAAATGTTGTGGTTACCATCAACAATACGATTACACCCGCAACAACGGCTACATTAACTTTTACCACTACCGGAGCTGGCAGCTTTCAAACTTTTACGGCCGATAAAACACACTATACGATGTTGGCAAAAGCAACAATGCCAGATGGATCTGTTGGTACAAAAGCCTATTTTTTAATAAATAACCCCGTTATTACTGCATTTGAAACCGAAGGAGGAATAACAGTCTGCTACCCAACAGGGAGATTTGAATATACAGTTGGAGAAAATATCAAATTAAACTTTCCCGGCAACATTTACAAAATAGATTGGGGAGATGGTAGCGCTCCCAACCAATATACCTATTGTGATATTGTTCAGCAAAGTTCAAAAGTCAGCCATTTATTTAGCCGTTCCTCATGTGGACTATCATACACTTCCGGAAATCAGACGTTTTATAATGCTTTTGCGGTAAACGTCGGTGTGGTGAGTCCTTTCTGTAACGAGATTGGCCGCCCGCTGTCAAGTCCTGCCAGAGTAATAACAAGACCAATAAACGCATTTAAGGGGCCATCTGTTGCATGTCTGGGCAGTGTTACTTTTGAAAATACTTCGGTAGCAGGAGACAATCCCAATACCAATTCGCAAGGATGTACACCAAGTACAATGCGCTACAGCTGGTTTGTTAACGGTGTACCTGCAGGTAATACCCGGGATTTAACCTACAATTTTACCACGACTGGCGAATATATAATCAGATTAGTATCAACCGCTGTAGGAGGAACATGTCAGGCCGATCCGGTAGAAGAACGGATTTGTATACAGGCTGCCCCAATACCGAGCTTTACCTTGCCTGCAGACAGAATCTGCCTTACACCGGGCACATTAACACCAGACAATACATCTGTACCGAACAATACTTGTTCGGCTTCAATCCCTGTTTATACATGGACAGTAAGAGGTCCCGCGGCTGTTACTTACCAAAATAACACGAATGCCAATAGCCCTATCCCTCAGTTTAAATTTACACAACCTGGGGTTTATTATATTCAGCTTGCTATTCAGTCAGCCACATGTTCTGCTGTAACCACAGAGCAAAAGGTTGTGGTAAACACAACTGCAACAGCAACACTATCTAATGACATTACACTTTGTAATATTGGCAACCTTACATTTGACCCGGCAGCCGTAGAAACGCGAACGATAATTGGAGGGAGCTATGATGAACCAATAGAGACATATGAGTGGACCATAACGGGAGGCAATTATACTTTTGTTGCACTGTCGGATAAAAACAGTAAATATCCAACCATTAACTTTTCTGAATATAAAGAATATACCGTTACACTGAAGCATACAAACAGTTGTAATACGGCACCACCGGTAACACAAAAAATTACCTTTTCGCAGGCACCTGTTGTGGAGATTGAAGCCATTACCAATCCCATTTGTAACAATGCAACAGTAGATTTGAAAGGCAAAATAACGGGTGGACCGGCAACACCATCGCTGGTTTGGACCAACAGCGCAAACAGCAGTGCCGGTTTTTCCAATCCTAATGATATCCTCACCACTTACACACCTACGGCAGCCGAACGCACTGCAGGGATTGCAACTTTGTTTTTAACACTCAACACGGGCCTTCAGGGAGCCTGTGCACAAGTATCTGCCAGAGTAGACATCACTATCCTCCCAAAAAATACGGTTAGTAATCTGAGCAATACAAAAAGTATCTGTACCGGAAACCCTGTAGATTTTATACCAACATCGCTTCATGCAGATTCATTTACCTGGACAGCAACAAATGCTGATGGATTGATCGGCAACCTGGTAACCTCAGGTACAGGCAATATCACCAATGCATTGATAAATACGAGTGCCACCACCGACGCAACCGTAGTTTACACTATTATACCGCACAAAGGTACATGTGACGGAGAGCCCTTTATCTTAACGGTCACCGTGACACCTAAACCCATATTAACCGCAACTCCAGCTCAGTCTACCATTTGCAGTGGTAGCCCTGCTGGCATTGTACTCACGCCAAACTTGCCGAATACAAAATACATATGGACCAGCGCTACAACAGCCGGTACAGTAACCGGACACAACGGATCTGCCACACCGGTAGCTATATCGGCCATAAATGAGACATTAATTAATACCGGCACCTCACAAGGAACGGTTACCTATAAAATTACCCCGATCTCTGAAGCCGGTTGTCCAGGTAACGAAGTTACAGTAAGCGTTAACGTTGACCCCGAGATCACGCCGGCTACAGCGGGGACAAGTGTAACCATCTGTAATGCGACAACCTATAAGCTGGATGGAAATCAGCCTAAATCAAATGAGACAGGCACATGGGAATTAACATCCGGACAAACAGGAGTTACGTTTTCAGACACCGACCTCCATTCTCCAAAAGCTATCGCCAATGGTCTGGTACCCGGCATACCTTATGTTTTTAAATGGACCATTTCAGCTCCTGGAGCATGCGCTGTTTCATCAGCCCTGGTTACCATTACTGTTATTCCACCCACTGTTCCCGGAACCATAGATGGTACTCAATCAGTGTGTGCCAACAGCAATAGTGGAAGTATAAACCTTACCGGTAATATCGGTAATGTAGTTCGCTGGGAAAGCTCAACAGATGGCGGAACCACATGGCAACAAATAGCAAATACCACAACCACACTAACTTATTTAAATCTTACAACCACAACCCAATACCGCGCGATTGTACGAAATGGTAACTGTGATGAAAAACCAACCAACACTACCATCATTACCGTTACCCCTGCGGGTACCCAGGCAAATGCAGGAGCCCCTCAAACCATTTGCGGTGGAACAACCGTAAAACTTGATGGAAATCTGGTTGCCAGTGGAGAAACAGGTGTATGGTCGGTAGTTGCAGGATCGCCCCCTGTTCATATCGTCGACCCATCTGATCCTAAAACGGAAGTGCAAAATTTAATCACAGGCCAGTCCTACACCTTCACATGGACCATAACAGGCTCATCGGCATGTGGGCCAAGTCCGTCAAATGTCACTGTTAATGTTCTTCCACTAATTGATAAAAATACAATCAGCAGTACCAACACCATGGTGTGCGCTGGTCAGACCATTACCTTAACAGGAAGTCAGCCCATAGGTGGTGACGGTACCTATCATTATTTATGGGAAGTAAGTACTGATGCCGGGGCTACCTGGACCACAACAGGAGGAGATACACGCGATCTAAGCTTTACCATAACACTACCCACCCGATTTAGAAGAACCGTAACGAGTTCTACTTGTACCAACACAAGTGTTGAGCTTAGTATCGATGCACTACCTCCGATAGGCAACAATAGTATTTCGGCAGACCAGGCCATCTGTACCAATGAAGCTGCAGTAAGATTAACCGGAACAACCCCGCAAGGAGCTGGCGGAGGCTTCAATTATGAATGGGAGTTCAGCATCGACGGCGGGCTCACCTGGACAAGTACAAATACCTTTCAACCGGACTACCTGCCAATAGGATTAACCCAAACCACCCAATACAGACGTATTGTAAGTACCATTACCTGTAATGGAGATCAGAAAAATATCAGTAACGTAGTTACAGTTACCATAAAACCAGATGCCATTGCAAAATTTACTTTTGTAAAAGATAAAGATTGCGCCCCTTTCCAAATTACAGCTGCAAACATTACAGCAGAAGACCATCCTGCCGAGAATGCAACCTACACCTGGTATGCAGGAACTGATCCGATTGGGACAGGTATCAATTTCCCTGGACACCTCATTTCTAACAGCAACGAATCTGTCCTGATTAAACTCGTGGTAACTCCAAAAGTAGGATGTAATCCTAAGGAGTTTTCATGGACATTCAGTACCAACCAGGCTGTACCAGCCTCCTTTGGGCTTAGCGAAACCGTAATCTGCGGACCGAAGCTAGTGGCATTTACCAATACATCTTTACAAGGTATTGGTGCTACTTTCAGCTGGAAGGTGGGGAATACTCAAATTTCAACGAACGCCAATCCTCCTCCCTACAACTTCCAGCCCGATCCTTCCGGAAAAGACACCACCTATGTAGTCACGCTTTATTCAATAACCAGCTGCGGAATCGACTCTGCGAAAGGTACCGTATTGGTCAAGTCGCCACCCAGGCCCATATTTTCACCTCAGACAACTCTTGGATGTTCACCCCTTCCGGTTAAATTTAACAACAATTCCCCTCTGCAAAGTGACATCGAATATTTCTTTGATTTTGGAGATGGGAGCCCTGTTGTACGCATGACAGACAGAAATTCGGTGACCCATGAGTATACTACTACAAATATTATAAGAACCTACAACGCTACACTTACGGCCAAAAATCAATGTGGAACAGTAACTACAGAACCCTACGCGATAGTGGTAAGACCCAATACCGTAAATGCCGAACTGGTGGTAAACGGAAATCAAATTAAAGGTTGTGCCCCTTATACAGTAACATTCGATAACAACTCAACCGGCGCAAGTAACTTCTTTGTCGACTTTAAAGACGGTACCGCCGTACGCCCATCCCTCATTTCACCTGAAAGGTTTACCCATACCTTTACTACTCCAGGATCTTATGACGTCACTTTAACGGCTACCAACGGCTGCTCAACAAGCACGAAGACGGTTACGATTATTGTAGACCCTCAGCCACTTACCGCTTTCGACGCGGTCAATAAACTAGGATGCACCGGACTAGAGGTTAAATTTATCAACAACACCCAAAACGGAATGAGCTACCTTTGGGATTTTGGTGATGGTTCGCCTACTTCAACGGAAACGGAACCAACACACACCTATAGTGGAACGCAGGAATATTATACGGTTACCCTTACAGCAACAAATGGATTGGGTTGCCCGATGACGGTAAGTCAAAACAACTTTATCCGAATTGTACAGCCTCCTGTAGCCGCCTTTAATGTTGACCCTTCCACCCTCATCAGCATACCTGATTATACTTTCAGATTTCAAGATCAAAGCACCAATAACCCCACCATATGGGAATGGGATTTTGGCGACGGTACGGGCTCTGCTTTGAGAAACCCAAGTCATACTTATCTGGACACAGGAACTTATAAAGTAACCCTTAAAACTATTAATCAGCAAGGTTGTTTTACCACTACCTTCAAAAATGTAACTATCAAAGGAGTTCCCGGGTATTTGTTTGTACCTAATTCATTTGTTCCAGGCAGTACACAACCAGAGCTCCGCGAGTTTAGGGCAAAAGGATCGGGGCTGCAAACCTGGCGCTTTAGCATCTTTAACAAATGGGGACAGTTACTTTGGGAAAGCACCAAACTGGAAGAAGGGCGACCTGCGGAAGGCTGGGACGGCACGTTTAAAGGGCAACAAATGCCACAAGGAGTTTACTATTGGAAAATAGATGTACAAATGGTAAATGGCTCGGAATGGAAAGGCATGACCTATGATAAGTCAGTACCTAAACGCACAGGAGCAATACATTTAATCAGATAAAGATGACCTTGAGATTCAGATATATTGCAATACTATTGATGCTGATGGCAGGTTTTTATGCTCCGGCACAGGATCATATCTATTCTCAATTTTTTAATGCGCCTATCTATCTCAATCCTTCTTTAACGGGACAGTTTGAAGGTGATTTCAGGGTCAATGTCATTTACAGGAATCAGTGGTCGGGCTTAAGCGGCGACCTATCCTATATCACAGCATCGGCAGACCTCAACATCTCTAAATTTGCAGGGGGTGTGGGGCTCATGTTTACCCGCAGCAGCGAAGGAACAGCCTACCTGGTCAAGAACAATGCGGCGGCAACCTATTCCTATAGTGTGGGCAGCGATGATTTTGTAGCTTCATTTGGTATTCAGGCTGGCTTTACCAACCGTCAGATCGATTGGAGCAAACTGGTATTTGGCGACCAGATAGACATGCGACTGGGTTATATTCCCGGTAGTGTCTCGGCCGCACAACCGCCTGACATCGACAGTAAAATATTTTTTGACGCCGCAGCAGGCACCAATATCGTTTTCCGGAACCTGATGGCCGGAGTGGCGGTGCACCACATCAACAAACCCGACGAATCCTTTAGTGGCACGGTAGCCAAACTGCCTATGCGCATTACCGCAAATGCCAGTTACCGGATTCCTCTAAGTCAGAATTTTTATTACAGTCAGGACGAAGGCTCATACCTCATTCCCTCGGTTATATATTATAAACAGGCCAGCTCCAGTTCGCTAAGTGCCGGTGCACAGTTTAAGTTCAGAGGCTTAAACGCCGGCTTATGGTACCGCAGTGCCGGACAAGGCGGACCAGACGCTGTTGTTGTTTCACTCATATTTGATTTGTTTAAAGGCAACCGGAACGGTGAAAAACTTAGACTAGGCATAAGTCATGATGCCACCACTTCCAAAATTAATTATACCAATACCAGCGGAACTACGGAGGGCAGTATCGGCTACGAAAAGTACTTTCCAAACAGTTCCGGCTATAATAAATTTAATGGCTTAAGGTGCTACGATTTCTACTAGCTTAACCTGAGAATGTTTGTTATATTAGTTCATTTATAATACTATGGAAAACATTCTTGAAAACAGCCATTTCCTTACGCAAAGTGAGGTAAACAAGTTTTTGATGGCCATCTTACTTTGCGGTCTCATTGGCGCCGAACGGGAGTTCAGAAGTAAACAGGCTGGCTTAAAAACCATGATCATGATCGGCCTCGGCTCTACCCTTTTTACCATCCTTTCTGTAAAAATTGGGCTAAGCAGTCACGACCGCATTGCCTCCAATATTGTTACTGGAATCGGTTTCCTCGGTGCCGGAGTTATATTTAAAGAGGACAATCAGGTTAAGGGACTCACCACGGCCTGTGTCATCTGGATTGTAGCTGCCATAGGTATGGCTATAGGCTCGGGTTATCTGGAGCAGGCCATCGGCGTAACCTTAGTAGTTTTGCTAGCGCTATTCACTTTTCCATTTCTGGAAGAAATGGCCGAACGCCGTTTTACCAAGAGGGTATACCGGATTGTAAAGCGCTACGAAGGCGAAAGTCTGGAAAACTATGAGCATGATATCAAAACCTCCAAACTAAAGCTTACAAGAGGTAAACAAGAATTGGCCAATGGCATTATCAGCGGAACATGGATTGCAATCGGAAGTCCCAAAAACCACAAAACATTTGTCGACCGCATGTTGCAGGATAAAAAAATCATTGCTTTTGATTTTTAAGCATCATCATCGCTATACTATATTAACAATATCATCAAACTATAGTAGCTTTGCATTATTATGCAAAGGGAACAGATCTCAGTATTCGACATTTTTAAAATAGGAATTGGTCCATCAAGTTCACATACTTTAGGACCATGGCGTGCAGCACAGCAATTTACAGCTTCACTTAAACAACAAAACCTGTTGTCACAAGTAGAGCAGATTAAGGTGCTGCTGTATGGGTCTTTGGCCAAAACCGGTGTAGGACATGGCACTGACATAGCCATACTGCTGGGCCTTACCGGCGCAGATCCTGTCACTTTTGATGTAAATGCCATTGATTCGACAATTGCCTGCATTAAACAAGATCAGGTGCTATCTCTTACCGGCCAGCAACAGCTGTCGTTTAACTATAGCGAGGACATGGTTTTTCTATTCTTCGAAAGTCTGCCATTTCATCCCAATGCAGTTACCTTCCAGGCATTTTTAAACAATGGAAAAGCTTTTTCAGAAACCTATTACTCTATTGGTGGTGGTTTTGTAGTGAAAGAAGGAGAAGACGGCAATGAAAAAGAACAGGTAGATCTGCCTTTTCCGGTTGACAAAGCAAGCGAGTTGCTACACTGGTGTCTTTCTACAGGCCTTAAGGTGTCGGAAATTGTGATGGAAAATGAACTTTCCTGGCGTACGGAAGCAGAAACCAGAAAAGGTATCATGCAACATTTTAATGTGATGAAGGATTGTACCTACAGAGGTTGCCATACTTCAGGATTTTTACCAGGAGGATTAAATGTAGGCAGACGAGCCGCAGCCCTGAACAAAAGATTGATAGGCAACGGTGTATATACCGATTATACCAGCTGGATTATGGCCATCAGACAAGGAGGAAATGGTTTTAACTACATATTAGATTGGGTAAGCTGTTTTGCATTGGCTGTAAATGAAGAGAATGCTTCTTTTGGTCGCGTAGTTACCGCACCTACAAATGGTGCCGCGGGGGTAATTCCTGCTGTTTTGCAATACTACATTACATTTTGCGATGGCTATACAGACGAGAAAATCACACAGTTCATCGCTTGCGCGTCTGAAATCGGAAGTATCTTTAAAAAAGGAGCAACCATATCGGCAGCAATGGGCGGTTGTCAGGCAGAGATCGGCGTGTCATCGGCCATGGCAGCGGCAGCGCTAACCGAATGTCTGGGTGGTTCACAGCGCCAGGTATTAATGGCTGCTGAAATCGCTATGGAGCACCATCTGGGCTTAACCTGCGACCCGATAGGTGGTCTTGTTCAGATTCCATGCATCGAAAGAAATACTATGGGCGCCATTAAAGCCATCACTGCAAGTCAGCTGGCACTACAAAGCAATCCTGATAAAGCAAAAGTAAGTTTGGACGCGGTAGTAAATACCATGTGGGAAACCGCCTTGGACATGAACTCCAAATACAAAGAGACATCTGATGGCGGATTGGCGACCAATATTCCGATCAGTCTACCGGAGTGTTAGTTCTCAGATAACCTGAATTGGCATACTGTGCATCAGATTTTTTGCTGCGCCTTAATGGCCAGATACCTGTTCACTACATTTACTGTTAATTTTTCGGGAGGAGTAAGCACACTAAGAATACCGTGTTTGGCTAGTTCTTTTACCATCAGTTTCTTCTCATAGGCAAACTTGGTGGCAATGGTTTGAATATAAATATCTTCTACATCCTGAACGGCCTTTTCAGTCAGCACCTTAAGTTCGGTATTTTCAAAAAATACAACCAACAGTAAATGAAACTTTGCAATGCGTTTTAAAAATGGAAGCTGCCTGTTCAGGGCCGACATACTTTCGAAATTGGTAAAAAGAACAATCAGGCTCCGCTGTCTTAACGTACTCCGTACGCTGGAGTACAGCGCTTCCATATTCAACTCCAGATACCGTGTTTTTTCTTTGTACAATACTTCCATGATCCTACCCAACTGTGCAGGTCTGCGATCGGCAGGCACCACACTCCCAACTTGCTCTGCTATGGTAATCAATCCAGCCTTATCCTGTTTTATCAGGGCTACATTTGAAAGCACCAGACTTGCATTTATGGCATAATCCAATAAGCTCAGTCCTTCAAAAGGCATCCTCATGGATCTCGACTTATCAATTATACAATACACATGCTGTGCTTTCTCGTCGGTAAAAGAGTTTACCATCAAATCCCCTTTCCTTGCAGTGGCTTTCCAGTTTACTGTACGATAGTCATCACCCGGGACATAATTTTTCACCTGGTCAAACTCCATGCTATGGCCTATGCGTCTGATTTTTTTAATGCCAAATTCGCTCAACCGATTAGAAATCGCCATCAATTCGTATTTGCGCAGTAGCAAAAAGGACGGGTAAACCGGAACGGTAGCTGCTTCACCAAAATTGAACCTTCGGGTAACCAATCGCAAGGGCGATTGCACATACAAGCGGATCTGGCCAAAAATATATTCACCTCTTTTGGTAGGCCGTAAAGTATAAGCAATCACCTTTTTGGCACCCGATTTTAGGCTGCTTTTAAACCAGACATCTCTTTTCTGGAACTGAAAAGGAATCTCATCTATCATCCCAACGAAAATGCCAAATGAATAAAAGTTCTCAATATAAATCTGTAACTCATTGTCATCCCCATTACTTAGCCGTTCGGGCACCTCTCTTCTCAAAAAAACGGGGTGTTTTGCCCGGTACAAAAGGATCAGGTCAATCCCTGTCAACAACACAAAAAGCCCAAAAACAAAGTAAGGCAGGTCGCCTAACCACGGGATGAAGAAAGAAAAAAGAAACAAAGTTACACACAGTCCTATACCGGCAAAAAATCTTTTGCCCAGAAAAAGGTCTTTGTAATATTTTCTAAAAAAGGCTTTCAATATTCCTGTTTTTATCTGGGTACTTCCATTTTCTGTATAATCTGGGCCACCACATCGTTTGTGGTCACTCCCTCCATTTCTTTGTCCGGCGTTAACATAATCCGGTGTGCCAGTACTGGCGGCGCCACTTTTATAATGTCTTCAGGCGTGACAAAATCGCGTCCCTGCATGGCTGCAAAAGCTTTGGCCCCATTTATAATGGCGAGTGACGCACGTGGCGAAGCCCCTAAATACAATGATTTATTGTTCCTTGTTTCATGTGTGATTTTTGCGACATACTCAATCAGCTTAGGCTCTACATGCAAAGCCCTTATAATGCGGCGGCAGGACCTGATCTGATCAATGCTTAAAACAGCTTTAACTGCTTTCAACTCATCATCTAACTTTTGCTGGTGCTGATTCAACAGAATGGCAGTTTCTTCTTCCAAGGTAGGATATCTGACTTCTATTTTAAACAGGAAACGGTCAAGTTGCGCCTCGGGCAAACGATAAGTCCCCTCCTGCTCAATCGGATTTTGTGTAGCCAATACCATAAATGGTTCATCCATCGCATAGGTATGCCCATCTACCGTAATCTGCCGCTCTTCCATCACTTCGAATAAAGCAGATTGCGTTTTTGCCGGTGCCCGATTAATCTCATCTACCAGCACAATGTGACCAAAGATGGGCCCCTTTCGGTATTCAAAAGTGGCCGATCGTGGATCGAAAACAGAGGTACCCAGTACATCCGATGGCATCAGATCGGGGGTAAACTGAATACGTGAAAAAGTAGCATCGATACTTTTAGCCACCAATTTGGCACTTAAG
The DNA here is from genome assembly GCF_900564155.1 of Pedobacter schmidteae. Taxonomy (NCBI): domain Bacteria; kingdom Pseudomonadati; phylum Bacteroidota; class Sphingobacteriia; order Sphingobacteriales; family Sphingobacteriaceae; genus Pedobacter; species Pedobacter schmidteae. Next base: position 743,148 of record NZ_LS999839.1, read on the forward strand.
GTTTTGGCTACCCCCGGTACACCTTCCAAAAGCACATGCCCATCGGCAAGCAAACCAGCAATTAAAAAATCAATGGTATCTTTTTGGCCAACAATAATACTGCCCAGTGTTTGTCTGATCTGTTCTACTGCAGTATTCAGCTGCGTGAGATCGGTTCTTTGATTAAACATTTCCGCTTCCATAATTTATTGGGCTTGTTTATAAAATTTCTCTATTAATTTATTCAGGTTAATCAGCTGATCGTCGTTAACCACAACAGCCTTATTTACCTTGTTTATCGCATCCATCAATTCCCGTACAAGACTTTCATTCACCTCCGATTTCTGTAAAAGGGCGGCAATAAACTCCTCATCCAGTTTTGCTGTTTTGAGCCGGTAATGGCTCCGCACATACTCCAGGAAATAGTTAATTTTCTTTTGTACAATATCCCTGTTGTCACGTTGCTGATAATAAACCTTACCTACAACTTTCACAAAATCTACCGAAGTATTCTTCAACGGCTCAATAACTGGTATGATGCGTTGCCTGCGTTTCATTTCAAAAATGACGAATATCAATAAGCCTGTCAAGGCCAGGTAATAAGCCCAGCGTAGCTGATCGTGCTGAAACAATACCCGAAGTACCGATGCATCGTCTACATTACCACGCGTATTATTTTCGTCCCATATCACTTTTTCGGCAACCGGCAAAAAAGAAAGAACTTTGGCCACATAAGCAGCCCCCGAAGGATTCAATAAATTATAATTACTGAGCAATTGCGGACTTGGTAATAAATACAGTGCACCTTTACCAAAGGTATATTTTACGAAACTTACTGCACCTGCATCATTTCTACCTAGTGCTGTAGCTCGCGATGTATCTACCGAACTAAAATACTGGTCGCCCAGCCCTTTATCAAACACAAACCCTTCCTTTTTCTTTAAAGCCGGATTCACAAAATTAAGTTTTGTTCCCTTCTTTTTTTCGTAGTTAAAAACTGAATTCATTTTCAACTTTAAGGTATCTCCCAACACCCCTCCCAGCTGGTAAGCTGCAATAAACACGTTATTGCCCCTTTGCATATATTTCACCAACTCCTCGTAATCATATTCATCCATTTTTACCTCACCAGCAATCAGCAAATAATTGGTATTAGTAAAATTATGCCCCTTTAAAGTGTTATAAACGGGCAACCTGGAAGGGCTGATTACTGCTTTCGGATAAATACTCTTCAGCTCATGGTATAAAATATAAGTACCGAAGGGAATCTTGTCTTCCTTTAAATAAGTTGGTGTCCAATCGGTAGGTTTGGGTTTATAGTACTGTGCAATTAAATACAACAGCATCACGATGGCACTTCCAATCAGATATAGTCTTAAACCCTTCATAATGCTTTTACATTAAAGCGGTCAAAACTACTTTTAATTGCCCCAAAACCTACCTTATCAATCGAAAAATCACCATACCAGATGTACTCAAATTGTAAGGTCAGCACTGTAAACTGCCTTTTCATTTCCGTCTCGGTAATTTCGGAGACATAAGCCTGGTTGGTTTTTTCCGGCTGCCAATAAATTATTTCCTTATCATTTAGCAACTTTAGCGAGTGCAAATAGAGTAAGCGCACAGCCAACCGGTAATTGCCTTCGGCTACGGCTTTTGCAATCGCATCATTAAAATTGATTTCATGAATATTTTCGACAGATTCCTGATAGGGTACATCTATAGCTTTTGCTTTACCGGCAAAGATCTTCAAATCAAGACCAATTAGTTTGATCACCACAAAAATAACCAGCGCAGCGGCAATCAAAATAACCAGATACTTGATGACTCCACCCGAATACTTGTTCGTTAACATCCCGTCAATTAGTTCCCAAAACCATCTCCAGAACCGGCCCCACCAATTGTTTACAGGCACCACTTCGTCATAGCGGAATGCCTTCTCCAAGTGATATTCCTTTATTTTCTGCTGATCAAAAGTCCTTAGAACTACAGCGGCACTATCATTTTTCAGCTCTATCTTTTTTGTGGGGACATGTACTGATAGCCCCTGCGAAAAGCTGCTGGAAGTTATAAACAATAAAAACACAAAGAGCGCTCTGCACATATTAATACTCCTCCAAACCCGTAGCATCATCTTTAGTTTGACCAAACTGATTGATCCGGTCCATCAGTCCAGTGCTTTCCTGCACTTCTACCAGATTAAAATAAACCATTGCTACCCCGATAAAGGGGATCATCATAAATACATAGCTTAAATTCTGAATAATGGCACCAATAATAAGCATAACCATCTTCCATTCCTCCAGCCCTGGAATAAAGGTACCTACCATGGTCAGGATCATGCCTGGTACAGCGGCAAACATCATGCAGGCATAGGCAATCATAAAAATGATAAATATAGTTCCGGCAGTTACCCACCACTGGTCTTTCAGCAGCTTAAAAGAACGACTAAAGGCATAGCTAAAATCTGAATTTTCAAGTACCATGATAGGAAAAAACAAACACATTGCCGGAAAAACATAGAAGCCAGGTATCAAACACAGCATAAATGCAAAAACAACAAACAGCATCAGGAAAATATTACTAAAAAATACCCTGAAAAAATAATACTTAAAGTAAGCCCATACCTCTTCCGGACTGGGTGCGACCTTTCCTTTCTGAATGTACAAAGCAATAAAACTGAGTGTAGATACAGTTATTGCAGCACTGGTACCCATAGAGAATAAGATGACCAAAAAATAATTAAGGGTAAAAACGCTTCCCATATTAGCAAATGCCGATGGGTTACCAGCATTTGAAATCATCCCTTGTACACTCAACTGTTGCATTACCGAAGCAACTATCCCGGCCAGGACAAAGAAGCCGCACAGGTAAACAAATACTTTCAACAGGGCCCTGAGATTTTCTCTGACAAACAAAAAAGTATCATTTATGATCTCTCCGAAAGCTCTGACCTTTTTAAATTCAATTTTTTCTGACATAGGAATTGTATTGATTGCGTTTTATTAATTGAACAGGATATAGGATCACATACCAGATGATAAACAGTAGTGAACCTCCCAAAATACTAATGCTTAACCACAGGGGCATATCGGTGTATCGCGTAACGAAGCCCTCAAAAAAAGCAGCTACAATAAGAACAGGCACAATGCCCAGCGCCATTTTGGTCCCGTCTTTAGCACTATTTTTAAAGGCCTGCATTCTGGTGTACGTTTTAGGAAAAAGCAAACCATGTCCAAGCACCAGCCCGGCTGCTCCCGCCATGATGATAGAAGCAATTTCAAGGGTTCCATGTATCCAGATCACCAGTATGGATTCAAGCCCAAGCCCCTTACTAAAAAAATAATATTCAAATGATCCAAGCATAATCCCATTTCTAAGCAACATAAAAACGGGCCCTATACCCAAAAATATACCACTTACAAACATCAGTAAAGAGACATAAATATTATTAGCGCCAATTTGAAGGAACATGGCCACAGGTCCTTGTCGTTTATAAACGCCGAAGGGGTCTCCTTTAGCAATATTTTCATTAGTCATGTTTACATAACCATCGCCCATGATAAGCCTTACAAAAGCATCATCATATTTTGCCGACAATACGCCTATAGCTCCCGAAATCACAAAAAAGATAAAAGCATACAGCAATTGTCTGCGGTAGGTATAAAACAGAACCGGCAATTCATATTTCCAGAAAATCAGAAAACGGTTGCTGTCTTCTTTTTTATTTTTATAAATAGACTGGTGCAGTACCGATGCCAATCCATTTAAGTAAGCTGTAGTTTTAGATTTAGGGTAAAATGTTTTAGCATAAGCCAGGTCATTGGTGATGTCTATAAACCGCTCAGCAAGTTCATCCGGACTACTTGTTTGTAGTTGCTCATAGGATTTCCATTTCCCTGAATTCTGTTTAACAAACAAAGCCTCTCTCATATATTTTGGTAAGCGTACAATTTTGCGGCAAAATAGGGACAAAAAAACATTTTACAAGAAATTAATTCAACATCAATATTATATTTGAATAATCTATGGAAACAATCAAGGTAAACACCAGCCAGCATGTAGAAATCGACTATCCTGTAGCAGGTTTGGGCGAGCGAATAGCAGCAAGACTGATAGACCTGGCTATTTTTTTAGGCCTGTACATCATTTTTTTACTCTTGATTGCACTAACCGGCCTTTCGGCAGGAATGGATAACACTCCTTATCTCATCATTGGCTTATTGATCATTTATGGCGCAAGCTATGTTTTCTACAACCTCATCTGCGAGATTTTTATGAACGGGCAATGTGTGGGCAAACGGGTGATGAAAATAAAAGTAATTAGCCTTGATGGTAGCCAGGCCAGCATAGGTCAGTATTTTATCCGATGGCTGTTTCGTCTGGTCGATTTTGGTTTAACGGCACAGGTTGGAGGGCTCATTTGCATTGCAGTATCAACAAATAAACAGCGCATTGGAGATATCGTTGCAGGCACTACCGTTATCAAAACTATTCCACGTACCAACTTTAACCACATTGCCTTTCATCCGGTTGAGGAGGAATATGTTCCTGTTTTTAGTCATGTCAATATGCTTAGCGACCGCGATATAGAGTTGATTCATGAAGTAATTGCCACTTATTACAAAACTTACAATACCGAATTGATTTATGCCTTATCGGCAAAGGTTGCGTCATTACTTTCTGTAACTATTCCTGCAGGCATGAACGAGATGGATTTTTTAAAAACAGTAGTTAAAGATTACAACCACCTCACCTCAATTGCCATATAATTATCTGAATGTTTTAACGACTGCAGCACCAACTGCAGATGCCCATTGCGCATGCATTTTTTCTGCATAGTGTAAGCCGTCATCAGCAACAAGTGTTTTATCTGTCAATGCCTTTCTCGAATCATTGGTAATATCAGTATAGCTGATGCCCAAAGTCAATGTTTCTGCTTTATTGATGGCATTAAATGCATCTATTTCGGTGGCAATAACCTGCTGATCCCGACCGCTCCCCAATCCAAAAGGTGTTACCCCCCAATCGGGGATAGATACCACAAACACATGGGCTTTATCCCCCCCTGCAAAGTCCAGGGCTGTTTGCAACAGGGTTCTAAACTCAGTTTTATACTTTTCTTTCGACTCTCCCCTATATTGATTATTTACACCAATCAGCAAAGTAACCACACTGAATTTTTGTTTCAATGCGGCCAATTTGATCGCCTCCTGCAATTCGCTACTTGTCCAGCCGGTCTTAGCGATGATGTAAGGCTTACCCACATCCAGCCCTTCAGTTTTTAACTGGCTGTACAACTGATAAGGGAAATTACTTTCCAAAGGCACCGATTCGCCGATGGTATAGGAATCGCCCAGGGCCAGGTAAGAAATTTTATGATCAGAAGAGCCTGCAATAAATGTTGTGGTATTCGTCATGGAATTGAAACTGTTTTTTTGGCAGCCCAATATTACCACTAATGAAAGAATTATCACATACAATTTCATAAATACATTTACGCAGAAAAATGGTGTAAGGTTTTAGCAACACCCGGTAAATGTTAATGTATATGTATCATTTTGAAAATATAACTCATCAATATAACCGTACCTGTAATCAGATATAAAATTTTAATGAGCAGCGAATAATCCTTTTTTGTAAAAAAATTGGCCGGTATGGCAATCATAAAAGTAAGCAGCAGAGGGATTGTTGCAGGGTACAAATGAAAACTCTCCTGCCACTCTCCTTTTAGCAAAGCCAAAAACGAGCGCTGAAAACCACAACCTGGACAGTCAATACCTGTCAAGGCTTTAAATGGGCAGGGCAGAAAAAAATTATCCGCCTGATCTAACAAAAAAGACCAGGCGGATAAAATATATAAGTTAACCAATAACAATTAAGCGTTAGGAGTTGTTGGTGGCTGATTAAACGGATCATTAGTTCCGAAAGGGTTATTTGCCCCAAAAGGATTATTCGTTCCGTTAAAACCTTGTTGTGCTTCTGCAGCAGAAGGGCCTAAGTATTTAGCATCGCCAAATCCCAGCATAGGGACAAATACAAATGGCAATAATATCATACCTACGGTATATCCTTCTGTTTTACCAAAACTTTTGCTCAACAGGTTATACAACCAGATACCGAATACAATATTCACACATGGGATAATTAACCAAAGAATCCATATCATTGGCTTACCCACAATTTCAATCAGCACAATTAAATTATAAATAGGGACAATTGCTGCCCAGCCTGGTTTTCCGGCTTTTACAAAAATTTTCCATAGCCCGGCGTAAACCAAAACGACTATTGCGAGCCAAAAAATGACCATTCCGGCACCTATGCCTGCTCCGGCTGCCGCGTACTCTGAGTTGTAATCCATAGTTTGTTTTTTTAAGTAGTTTGGTGTAAATATAACACTTGCCTACAAAAAAGGAAGACAATCCGGCAATTTTTTTCGATATAGTTTAAAACAGCTCCATCTGAAATAGCGTAGCGATATGGAATTTCAGTTTCTGTTTAACTTCTTTCATATCAATAGGGTAGCCTAGTTCGCGTTGCATGGAAGTGACATCTTTATCGTCAATACCACAGGGCACAATATTTTTAAAATAATCCAGATCGGCATTTACATTAAAAGCAAAGCCGTGCATCGTTACCCATCGGCTACACCTCACACCCATTGCACAAATTTTCCGGGCTTTATCATTATCTGCATCCAGCCACACCCCTGTAAACCCCGGATATCTGCCCGCAGCGATGCCATAATCAGCCAGTGTTAAAATCACAGCCTCCTCCAATGTCCGCAGATATAAATGAATGTCGGTAAAAAAGTTATCCAGGTCTAAAATCGGGTAGCCTACAAGCTGCCCCGGCCCGTGATAAGTAATATCACCACCACGGTTTATTTTATAATAAGTAGCGGCTTTAGCCTCCAACTCCTGTTCATTCAGCAAAAGATTCTCAGGTTTACCGCTCTTACCCAGCGTGTATACATGTGGATGCTCGCAAAAAACCAGATAATTAGGTGTTTCCAGCTGCGTATGATCATTCCGGTTTTGCGTTTTTAAAGCTACAGTCTGATCAAAAACAAGCTCCTGCTTGTTCCAGGCTTCCTGATAATCAACAAGCCCCCAGTCAATATATTCAACTTTTTTATTCATTTCACAAAATTCAGGCAACTACATAGCCCAGCATATATCCGTCCTTAGTTTTAAAATAGTGAACAGTAAGTTCGCGGGTACCTTCAGGCAAATCGACCAATGCCTTCAGGTCTCCTTCATTTTTCAACTTAAATGGTTTCACATGAATATCCTGTTTAAATTCCAGCCCCTTTCTTCCATTCCATTTATAGATGGCCTCTTTTGCACACCAACACACATATAACCCATCAATATTATCGCCCACCTGCTTTTGCGCCAATTCAATATCAGAGAGAAATTTGTGTTTGATGCTCTTTATTTTATGCTTGATCAACTCAATATCAACCCCCACTTTCTTGGTTTTACCAATAATAACCGAGGCATAGTCATAAGAATGACTTAAGGAAATGTGATAATCCAGATCGGGAAGGTAGGGCTTGCCGTGTTCATCCATCCTGCAATCGATATATGCGGTGGTATTCAACATCGTCCGCAACAATACACGCGTGCTTAACCAGTGCAGCAGTCGCTTGCCATTATTTAAGGAAGAAATAAAATCCAGTTCGTGTTGTTTCAACTGTAAGCCCGAAAGCAGCTGTCCTTCAGTCTCTTCGATTTTCCATACCGCAAGTATGGTCTCTTCGTCAATATTTTTATTAAAAACTACAGGCATCTCTATTTTAGAAAACAATGCAAAAGTATCTTAAATTAATCATAATTTCGTCCAAATACTATAAACCTGCAAAACTTGCCATTTGTTAGACATTACAACAGCTGATTTTACAGGCTTCATGGATTAAAAATCACCATACTTATATTGCAAAATGATCCTGTCTGACAAACGAATTCTCGAAGAAATAGATAAAGGCACCATTATAATTGAGCCCTTTAAAGCCGAAAGCCTTGGAACAAACTCTTATGATGTCCATTTAGGTAAATACCTTGCTACTTATAAAGACAGGGTACTGGATGCAAAAGCGCACAATAAAATTGAACATTTCGAAATTCCAAAAGAAGGGTATGTGCTGCAACCAGGCACGTTATACCTTGGTGTAACCCTCGAGTATACCGAAACCCATGCCCACGTGCCTTTTTTGGAAGGTAAGTCGAGCACCGGTCGTTTGGGCATAGACATCCATGCAACAGCCGGAAAAGGGGATGTCGGTTTCTGTAATACCTGGACACTCGAGATATCCTGTGCACAGCCTGTCCGCGTTTATGCAGGCATGCCAATAGGGCAGCTCATCTATTTTGTGGTTGAAGGTCATATCGAAACCATGTACAACACAAAAAGCAATGCCAAATACAACAACAAAACAACCAAACCGGTTGAAAGCATGATGTGGAAGAATAAGTTTTAAAGCCTGCGTAAGCAATTTTATAATTAGGATAATTGGCCTCAATATTTGTATATTGAGGCTTTGTTATTTATGCTCACACTATGAAAATTAAATTCGTTATTCCCGCATTATTGGTACTTGGAGCTTGTTTTTCATTTGCTTATAAACTTGCCGACGATCCATTCTCCGACCTGATTAAGCGCCTGCAGGAATACAATAAAAAATATGAACAGGAAAAAGTGCACCTGCACCTGGATAAACCTTATTACGCCATTGGCGATGACATCTGGTTTAAAGCTTATGTCATCAACACACTCACTTCCGAGCCCACCACTATCAGCAAAGCCTTATTTGTAGAACTGATCAATGAAAAAGATCAGGTCAAAACCCAGTTGAAATTGCCTATGAACGCCGGCATAACCTGGGGGGATTTTAAATTACCGGATACCCTGAACGAGGGCAACTACCGCATCAGGGCCTATACCCAATGGATGCGGAATGCCGGACCTGAATACTTTTTCGACAAAACCATTAAAATAGGAAATTCCTGGGCCAATAAAGTTTTTGCTAAAACAACCTACAATTACAGCAAAGAAAATGCGACCGAAAAGGTAAACGCAAAAATTAAATTTACAGACAAAAATGGACAGCCCTATATCAACAATGAAGTTACTTACGACGTACAGCTGAATGCCAAAAGTTTGGCCAAAGGCAAAGCCAATACAGATACCGAAGGACAAATAAACATCAGTTTTTCCAACAATCAGCCAACACAGACAAAGGCAGGTAATATCATTGCCACCCTAACGCTTCCCAACAAAGAAAAGGTCGTTAAAACCATTCCTTTAACTGCTACTTCAAACAGCATCGACGTTCAGTTTTTTCCTGAAGGTGGTAATTGCATTGAATCGCTCCCTAATAAACTGGCCATAAAAGCAGTAAATGCAAGCGGACTGGGAGAAGATGTAACCGGAACAATCATAGACAATGACGGAACCGAGGTAAACCAGTTTACAACCACTCATCTTGGAATGGGTAACTTCATTGTCAACCCGCAACCAGGCAAAACCTATACGGCAAAAGTCAAATTTAAAGATGGCTCGGAAAAGACTTTTCCACTTCCAAAAGTTCAAACCAGTGGCTATCTTTTAAACATAAATAATAGCACCCCCGAAAAGGTGAACGTTAAAATCATGCTCAGTGCCGACCTTGTAGGAACCAACGAACTCAAACTCGTAGCCCAGAACAATGGCAATGTATATTTTGTAACCAAAGCTACTTCGCAAAAACAAATCATCACCGCCAGCATTCCTAAAAAAGAACTCCCTTCGGGAATTGTACAGTTTACACTATTTAATGGGGCAAATGCTCCGGTTTGTGAACGACTGGCATTTATAAACAATACAGAAGACCGTATCAATACCACTATCGAAAATCTAAAACCTGTTTATACCAAAAGAGGAAAAGTTGACATTAACCTGTTGACCAAATTTGCCGACAAGCCCCTACGGGGCAGTTTCTCGGTTGCTGTGACCAATACGGCATCTGTAAAACCAGATCCGGAAAACGAGACCAACATTTTAAGTTCCATGTTGCTCACATCCGACCTTACCGGCTACATTGAAGCACCAAATTACTACTTTCTGAATAATGACGAAAAAACCGTCCAAAACCTGGACAACCTTATGCTTACTCAGGGATGGCGCAGAATTTTATGGAAAACCATCATCAACAATACACCTCCAATTAATTCTTTTCAACCCGAAAAATCCATTGGCATTAGTGGTACCATTACCAGCTACGGAGGCAAACCTCTTCCAAATAGCAAGGTATCCTTGTTTTCATCCTCAGGAGGCTTTTTTGCCATTGATACTTTGACCGATGCACAGGGTCGCTTTAATTTTGACAACCTGATATTTACCGACAGCACAAAATTCATTGTACAAGGCCGGACGGCTAAAAACAAAAAAAGTGTAGAAATTAAACTTGATATTGTGCCCGGACAAATAGTAACCAGAAATAAAAATACCGGCGACCTGGAAGTGAATGTGAACGAGGCGCTGCAAGGCTACCTACAGCGTAGTAGCAACTATTTTGATGAACTGACCAAGCGGGGACTGCTGGAACGCACATTACAATTGAAAGAAGTAAATATTGTAGAGAAAAAAAAACAGGCGCAAAATTCATCTAATTTAAATGGCGCCGGGCGAGCCGACTACGTGGTAACCGCTGATATGTTACAAAGCTGCCCTACATTGATACAATGCCTGCAGGGTAGAGTACCCGGCTTAATTATCCAGAATGGTCAGGCCTTCCTAATGCGAAATTTGTCGTCGGGACACCCCATGGCGGTTGTTTTAGATGGCATGAATGTGGGCTCGGAATTCCTTGACAACATTAATCCATTTGATGTAGAAAGTATTGAAGTGTTAAAATCCATTGGCAATACAGCCATATACGGCTCACAAGGCGGCGGCGGTGTATTGGTCATCACCACCAAAAGAGGTGGGGGTTACAATGGACCAACCTTTGCACCTGGAATTATTACCTATGCCCCTAAAGGATACCATAGCGCCCGTGAGTTCTACTCACCAAAATATGACCCTGCAATACAGGATAACAGGCCCGATCTGCGCAGCACGGTGTACTGGCACCCTCATATTGTAACCAATACCGAAGGGAAAGGCCAATTTAGCTTTTTCAATACCGACGAAGCAGGCACCTATAGAATTGTTATCGAAGGTATTGACATGATGGGCCACCTGGCACGGGCAGTATATACCTATGAAGTAAAATAAACACCTCCTATGAATACGATAAAAGTAACTATAAAAGACCGCTTAAGCCTGATTACCTTAGACAGGGGCAAGTCCAATGCCCTGAACAGGGAAATGATCACCGAGCTGAATGAAATGCTCAACAACATAGCCGGCGATCCGAATATTGGCGGCGTCATCATCACCGGAAAAGAACCTTTCTTTTCGGCGGGACTTGACCTCATTGAATTGTATAACTACAATGAGGAAGAAGCCAAATCTTTCTGGCACTTGTTCCTGAATTTTGTTACCAATATCACGTCATTTAAAAAACCCCTTGTAGCAGCCATAAACGGACATAGTCCGGCCGGAGGTTGTGTGATTGCCCTGGCATGCGACTACCGCGTAATGGCCGAAGGCAAATACATCATCGGCTTAAATGAGGTCCCCGTAGGAATTATTGTACCCAACAGCATATTTAACCTGTATGCTTTCTGGTTGGGCACAGCAAATGCTTCACGCAGCCTGTTGGAAGGAAAACTATTCAGCCCTGAGGAAGCACGTCAGATAGGCCTGGTTGATGAATTGGTTAATCCGGCAAGCATTATTACCGCCGCCGAGCGCAAAATAAGGATATATATGGGCATGGAACGCAATACCTGGGAACAAAGTAAGCTCAGCATCAGAAAAGACCTGATAGCCAGCACCAGTGCCGATCAAAGTGAGGCGCTTAACAACATGCTCAAACAATGGTGGGCACCAAGTACCCGCAACATATTGAAAACCATTATTGATAACCTGCAAAAAAAATAAGCCATGTTTAATCAGCCTATGTTAAGAGACGATGCCTTAAAGGGCAAGACAATAGTAGTTACCGGAGGTGGAACCGGTCTGGGCAAAGCAATGGGGACTTACTTCCTTAAGTTAGGCGCCAACCTGATCATCACCAGTCGTAAAATTGATGTGCTGCAAAAAACAGCACTTGAAATGGAGCAGGAAACCGGTGGAAAAGTACTGGCCCTTGCCTGTGATGTAAGGGAGTACGAACAGGTAGAAAATGTGCTGACCGAAACCCTGAAAACTTTTGGCAGGGTTGATGGTTTACTCAATAACGCCGCAGGTAACTTTATATCGCCTACCGAGCGCCTATCGGCAAATGCATTTTCCAGCATCATCGATATTGTATTAAAAGGCTCCGTAAATTGCACCCTGGCATTTGGCAAACACTGGATAAAAGAAAAACAAGCTGCAAGTATATTAAATATTGTAACCACCTATGCCTTTACAGGTTCGGCCTATGTAGTACCTTCGGCCTGCGCAAAAGGAGGTGTATTGGCCATGACCCGTTCACTAGCCGTAGAATGGGGGAAATATGGTATTCGTACCAATGCCATTGCCCCCGGACCATTTCCAACCAAAGGAGCATGGGAACGCCTGTTGCCCGGCGACCTGGCCCAAAAATTCGACTTTAAAAACCGTGTTCCGCTAAAACGTGTTGGCGAACATCAGGAACTGGCCAATCTTGCAGCCTTTCTGATCAGCGACTTTGCAGGATACATCAATGGCGAGGTCATTACTATTGATGGAGGAGAATGGTTGCAGGGTGCAGGTCAGTTTAATGGTCTTGAAGCCATACCCAACGAAATGTGGGATGCTTTTGAACAAATGACCCGATCAGCCAAAGGAAGTTGATACTTACCACCTGATTAACGCACTACCCCAGGTAAAACCAGAACCAAAAGCGGCCAGGCATACCAGGTCGCCTTCTTTAATTTTACCTGCTTCCCATGCCTCGCAGAGGGCAATAGGTACTGATGCAGCAGTAGTGTTACCGTATTTTTGAATGTTGTTGAAGACTTTATCATCAGGCAGGCCCAGCAATTGCTGCACATATTGACTAATCCGTAAATTGGCCTGATGAGGTACCAGCATGTCAATATCCGCGGCTGTTAAATCGTTCGCCTTTAAAGCCTCATTGATCACCTCCGGGAACTTAACTACCGCTTTTTTAAATACCGCTGGCCCATCCATATAAGGCAATGCAGCACCGCTCTCCAATTGCTCGGCAGTCATAAACAAGCCTCCCAATTCCTGATCGGGATAACCCGGCTTGTTGTCCAGCCACTTATTGGCATTTGAGCCCGGGTAAAACATGGCCAGTAACTCCGCATCGGCGCCATCACTATGCAAATGTGTGCTCAAAATTCCCTGCCCCTCTTTTTGCGTAGGCTGCAATACTACTGCACCGGCACCATCTCCAAAAATAACAGAAACGTTTCTGCTACGTGTTTCAAAATCCATTGCAAAAGAGTGCTTTTCACTTCCAACAACCAGAATATTCTTATACATTCCTGTCTTAATGAACTGATCGGCAACTGACAATGCATATACAAAGCCCGAGCACTGATTGCGGATATCCAATGCACCAACTTCCTTCATTTTCATTTCGCGCTGCAGCAAAACACCACATCCCGGAAAATAATAATCCGGACTTAAGGTGGCAAAAATAATAAAATCGATATCCTGTGCCGTAATACCTGCACGTTCAATGGCAATCTTAGCAGCTTCCACCCCCATTGTGGTAGTAGTTTCTTCCAGTCTGTCGGCAAATCTGCGCTCCTTAATTCCAGTCCGTTCCTGTATCCATTCATCACTGGTTTCCATAAACCGCGATAAATCGTTATTGGTATAAACATTTTTGGGAACGTAGTAACCTATTCCGGCAATCTTTGAACGCTGCATATAACTTTGCTTTATGAATAATTTTAAGCAAAAATAACTTTAACTACAACATTATTTTGAAATTAGCTTAAATTTGTAAGATGTCAACAGAAACAAAAGAGGAAACATTTACATTAGAGGAAATACTGACTTCATTAAAAACTGTTCATCGTTTAATCCTTTGGAATGATGACGTGAATACATTTGACCATGTGATCCATTGCATGATGAAATACCTGGATTATTCCGAGCACCAGGCCGAAAAAATTGCCTGGGAAGTGCACAATAAAGGTAAATGTGCCGTATTGGAAGGCTCTTTTACAGAAATGGAAGTGTACCGCAAAATCCTGCAACAGGAAGGGCTTACGGTTACCGTAGATTAGCCACCACACTGGTCAGTTCATCCTGGGTAACAGCAGTTTTATCTTTAGCATACCATCCATGAAGTTTCTCGGCAAGCGCCATCATATCGCTTTCCTGACTTTTCCATTCGGCCAAAAGCCCTTGCAGTACCCGGGGTCTTGGTCCCCATTTAGCCACTACGTCTCCACTTTCATTCAGCACCAACAATACCGGAATCGCCCGTCCACCATTGGTAAGGTGTGCATCAATTAGTGGCAGGTTCGCATCTCTAAGCACAAATTTCAGTTCAAACTTATCCGGAAAAGCGGTGGCCATCTTATCAAATACCGGCACAATCTGTGCAGCATCACCGCACCAACCTTCAGAAATCACCAGAAAGCGATAAGTCCCCTCAACAGCATTTAAAGCTTCAAACAATCCTTTTGTCAGTTGAACCGTTTTATCAACCCTGTTCATCCGTTGCACATTCATTTTAGTATAATGCAACATCGCTTCAGCATGGTCTGTCCCGGTGGTTTTTCCAACGTTCAATAACTCAGTAATCAAATTCCGGTAAGCCGGATAGCTCATTCCTTCTAAATTAAAAATGTGATTATAGTTGATCATATTACCTGTAATAAAATAGTTACGCTATGCATTTTAAACTTCCTGATCGTTTCTTTGTCCAACCAAGTCAAACACACAAACAAGAAACCATAATTAATGACGAATTTCGCCTGCAAAGTTCTGCTTTTAGCGCTTGCTATTTGTACTGCCACTGTAAAAATTAATGCACAAACTACCGATAACGGAAAAATAACCGCCAAAATTGTAGATGCCCAAAGTAATGAGACCATTCCCTTTGCTTCGGCAATGGTCATCAACCGGAAAACCAAAGCCGTTGTAAAAGGCGTGCAGGCCGATGTAAATGGGAATCTATTGCTCAATGCACTTCCTAAGGGTGTATTTACCTTCAAAGTAAGCTATGTAGGTTATCAAACCATGGTAAGGGATTCTGTTTCTATTTCGGATACGCAAACCGAAGTCAACCTGGGTACCGTTAAAATGAAGCCAGCCAAAGGAACCGCATTAAAAGAAGTTGCCATTACCGCGCAAAAGAGTACCATGCAGCTAGGTATCGATAAAAAAGTATTTTCGGTAGACCAAAGTCTGGTCTCTGAAGGCGGCTCCGCATCAGACCTGTTGCAAAACGTACCATCCGTACAAACCGACGTAGATGGAAATGTTAGCTTAAGGGGCTCTACCGGTGTAAAAGTGCTCATCGATGGCAAACCTTCATTAATTGCAGGTGGCGATGTTGCTCAGATTCTCCAATCGATACCGGCAAGCTCTATTGAAACAGTCGAAGTAATTACCAATCCATCTGCAAAATACGACGCAGAAGGGCAGTCCGGGATCATTAATATTGTATTAAAAAGAAACAAAAAACTGGGTCTAAATGGCAATGTAGCCTTAACAGCGGGCAACAGGGACAATTATAATGGAAACACAAGTTTGAGTTTCCAGAATAACAAAATAAACCTCTACGGAAATTATGGCTATCGTTATGGCAATCGTCCGGGTGGTGGATTTAACAACATCGAATATAAACACCCGGAACAAACTGCTAACCTGGCCCGCACCAACCAGACCATGAGTTCTACAGGACTAGATAAAAGTCACAATGTGAAAGCAGGAATAGATTATTATCTGACTGCCAAAGACATTCTGAGTTTATCGGGAGGTTTCAACAGCAGAAATCAGAAAGAAGGCGATCTGACCATGATCTATAAATATGATCCATCTGGAAATCCGCTTGATTTCGGCAGTAGGGATAACAGCAATTTGGGCTCGGGAAATAGTTACGATCTAAATTTTGATTACAGCCACAAATTTAAAAAACAAGGAGAAGAACTGACCTTCAACTTCGGTTATTCGACTGGAAATAACGACAGATTTCAGGAGTACAATACCACTACTTATAGTCGTGCAGGTCTACCTGTGAATGAAGTTGAATTGCTGAGAAATGTAAACGATGGCGACAACAGCAATTACAACATTCAGGCTGATTACACCCTACCCATGGGTAAATTGGGTAAAATCGAGACCGGCTACCGCAGCCAGATCCGTTATTCAGATAACCAAACCAATGCTACAAAATTCAACAGCAGCACAGGCTACTATGCCCCACAGTATGGACTCTCCAACCTGTTTGATAGTAAAGACCAGGTACATGCCTTATATTTAAATTATCAAAACCAGTATAAAAACTTTGGTTACCAGATTGGATTCAGAGGAGAAGACGCCCTATTAAATACCAACTCTGGTGGATTTGACGACGATGGAAATGTAACCTATATGCCAGGCAAAATCTCTTATCTTCGCTTGTACCCAAGCATTTACCTGACGCAGAAATTTAGCGGAGAGCAGCAAATACAGGGAAGCTATTCCAGAAGGGTAAACAGACCAAGGCCCTGGGATACCAATCCATTTACAGATTATTCAAATCCATCAAACTGGCGACGCGGTAATCCAAACCTGCTTCCCGAAGATGTACACTCTTTTGAATTGAGCTACAGCAAATTCTGGCCTAAGGTTACTTTAATTTCAACCGCATACATGCGCCGTACCAATGATCTGATCCAACGGATAAGGTCTACACCTGATGACAATGGCGTAATCATTAGTACACCTCAAAACTTAACAAGACAGTTGTCCAGTGGATTTGAATTCATCAGTAAAGTTGAAATCGCAAAAGCCTGGAACTTTACCGCCAATGTAAACCTATACCACAGCGATATTGCCGCTGTGCCGGCTTATCAAATAGATGGCAACTCGGGTTTCAACTGGAATACCAATGTAACCAACAACTTTGTGTTGCCATATGGCATTACTTTGCAAGTGAAGGGCGAATACGAATCTGATGAAATCATGGCACAAGGCAAAAGAAATGCTAACTGGACAGCCGATGCAGGGGCAAAGTATGACTTCCCGGGTAAAAAAGCATCACTCAGTTTTAATGTAAGAGATGTGTTCAATACCCGCAAATGGAACATGGAATTTGAAGACGACAATACCAAAACCGAATTTCAAAGAAGAAGATACGGCCCGGTGGGAAATCTAACCTTTTCTTATCGATTTGGAAAAACTACCTTTATGAAAAAGAGTAAGAAACAAGACCAGGAGATGCGTTCCGACGAAGAATCCTTTTAAAATATTAACCAGCAGAACCAGTCATTGAAAAAACCATTAATTCTCATTTTTACATTGCTGCTATCACTTGCCGGACTAACCAACCTGCATGCAGCAAGAGCCGAAAAAGGTACCATTACCGGAAAGGTAATTGAAGAGGTAGGGGCGCTCCCTATCCCTTCGGCTGTAGTAGCGGTTTATGAAGCCGATGCAGAACGGCCGTTGCTGACTACATCGACAGATGAAAATGGGTTCTTTAAGTTCAACGCCTTAAAATTGGGCACCTACAAAGTAAAAGTGAGCTTTGTAGGCTTTACCGCTTTAACGGTGAATGAGGTTATCCTTACCGAAAAAAGCTTTGAGCGTAACCTGGGAACGCTAAAGCTGAGCAGCGAACAAAATAACCTGAGCGAAGTAACCATTACTGCCGAGAAACCGGTGATAGAGTTTGCGGCCGACAAGATTACCTATAATGTCGACAAATCCATTTTGGCCGAAGGCAGCACCGCTACTGACATCCTTAAAAATGTACCTATGGTGCAGGTTGACATTGAAGGCAAAGCGACAATAGCAGGAAAACGTTCGACCAGAATTTTTATTGATGGCAAACCTTCTGACTACATGACTTCTAACATCTCAGATCTGTTAAATGTGCTTCCTTCTGATGCCATTGAAAAGATTGAGGTGATGACCAACCCTCCCGCCAGGTATTCGGGAGATGGAGAGGGCATTATCAATATTGTAATGAAAAAGGGCTTCGCAATCGGTTTTAATGGGAATGCCGGGATCACTGCGGGGCTACAAGGCAATACCAATATGAATACCAACGCCTCCTATCGTAGCAAAAATTATTCGCTAACCGGCAGTGCGGCCTACAGGACCAATGTGGGCAAAAGCACCTCACATTCCTACCGCGAAAACTTCGATCTTGTTAAAGACACCACCTTTTACTATGACAATTACGGCAACAACCGGAACAATAGCAATGGCGGAAATTTCAGGGCCGGACTGGACTGGGACATCAGCCCTCAGCAAAACCTGCGTGTAAGCACCAATTTCAACACCAACAATAGCGACAGCAGGGCCGGTACGGATTTTAATTTCCTGAGTGAAGAACTTGCCTTAAAACGGGTACGTAACCAACTGAGCACAGCGAATGGAAACAGCCATAATTTGGTATTTAGTGCCGATTATAGTTTAAAGGCCACAGAGAGTGGCGAAAAGCTGACTATGGGTATCACCTATAATAACAATTCCAATGACAATTTAAGGCTACTGGATCAGCACTATACCCTCCCAACCACATTAAGGCCATCACTTAGAGAGAATACCGATGGAGTGGGAAACAATGGGTTGACCGTTAATCTGGATTATGATAAGCCAATATTTAAAAAACGGGATCAGCTGGAAGCCGGTTTGGCCTATACCCAACGAAAAAATGACAACGATATGCTGGTCAGGGATTTCAATTTTGCTACACAGGAATACGTAATTGCCGAAAAACTGAGTAACCAGTTTTTATACAACGAACGGATCGTGGCAGGATACACCTCCTACAACTATAAAGGAAAAAGTATTGGCGTAAAAGCAGGTCTCAGAACCGAGCTTACGGACGTTGATTTTGACCTTTCAACCGGGAGCAACTACAACATCAAACCTTACCTTAGCTTCTTCCCTAATATCTCTGTCAATCATTTCTTCAAAAAAAGATACAATATCGGGGCCACCTACAGTGTACGAATAAACCGGCCAAGGGAAAATACGCTGAACCCTCAGATCAATAACAATGATACCCTGAACGTGTCATTTGGTAATCCGGGTCTAATACCTGCCTATACCCATCAAATGGACATCAGCTTTGGTGCATTCGGCGAAAAATGGTCCTTTACCCCACGCCTCTCTTACTCTACCAGCAGCGGTGTAATTGAACGCTACCGTTCGGTAAATGTGGTGAACGGTGTGGCTACCTCCGAAACAACCTACTATAATGTAGGTTCCAATGATATCTTCGGTCTGGTACTGATTGGAAACTACAGGCCAAACAAAAAACTATCGGCCAATGCCAATTTTACGCTTACCCAAAGCAAGTATAAATCATCGTTAAACAGTGCCCTTAACAGAGATGGATTAAGCCTAAGGAGTGCGCTGGGCCTTTCTATGCAACTTCCACTCCGAACAGCCTTTGAAGCCAATATCAATTATGCCAATAATGTAAATGCGCAAGGCAGAGCAAAAGGTTCGGTAACCAGTAGCATGGCAGCCCGAAAAGCTTTTCTCAAAAACAGGTTAAGCACACGCATTACCGTTTCTGATCCTTTTGGCAGCCGCAACAACACCTTGTTTAGTGAGGGTATAAATTTCCGGATGCAAAGTTATTCGACCAGTAATACCAGCAATGTAACCCTAAGCGTCAATTACCGTTTTACAAAAATTAAAAAAGTGCCTACTCCACCCAAAGCGCAATAGCATTGCTAAAATCAGAAATTCGTATATTGCGCCCATGGAAACGCGTAATCCCTGGATAACAATTGACAGCCACAAGATCTACGAAAACAAGTGGATCGGCATCACCGAGCACAATGTCATTAACCCCTCAGGCGGCAAAGGCATTTATGGTGAAGTGCACTTTAAAAACTATGCCATCGGCATTATGGTATTAGACCAGCAGCACCATACCTGGCTCGTGGGACAATATCGTTTCCCCTTAAAGGCTTATAGCTGGGAAATTCCTGAAGGTGGCGGACCATTAGAATCCGATCCATTGGAAAGTGCACAACGTGAGTTGATGGAAGAAACCGGTCTAATTGCCAAAGAATGGATAGAGCTGCAGCGCATGCATTTATCAAACTCGGTAAGCAACGAACTGGGCATCATTTATATGGCCCGCGACCTAACGCAAGGAGAATCATCACCCGAAGAAACCGAGGAACTGGTACTGCGTAAAGTTCCTTTTGATGAGGCCTACCAGATGGTCGTTAATGGCGAAATTACCGACAGCATGAGCGTCGCCGCTATTCTAAAAACCAAAATACTGATCCTGGAAGGTCACCTCTAATCTTTATCTACGCCGCATAAATTATGAATAAGTTTTTAGGATATATTTTCAGTCCGCTATTTTATATTTTCTTTGGATTAGTACTCCTTATTTTTCATCCGATTCAATGGATTTGCTATAATTTTTTTGGTTATAAAGCACATAAAGCTTCTGTTGATGCCCTTAATTTTTTCCTTACCTATTCCGATCTGCTATTGGGCAGCGGCATCACATTTGTCAATCAGCAAAATCTGCCGACCAATCGGCCAATTATCTTTGTGGCCAATCACCAAAGCATGTACGATATTCCCGGCCTCATCTGGTTCCTCAGAAAATTCCATGTAAAGTTTATTTCCAAAATTGAGCTTACAAAGGGCATACCCTCTATTTCCTACAACCTGAAATATGGGGGTGGCGCAAATATAGATCGCAAAGACAGCAAACAAGCTGTTTCAGAATTGATTAAACTGGGTCGAAGGATGAAGGAGAACAACTGGTCGGCCATGATTTTTGCCGAAGGGACCAGGGCCAAAGACGGACAAATGAAACCTTTTCAGGTGGGCGGCATCGCTACACTTTTAAAAGTAGTACCCGATGCGTTGATTGTGCCGATTGCTATTGAAAATTCATGGAAACTGGTTCAATATGGCAGCTATCCGCTAAGTTTTGGTGAAAAGCTGAAATGGACTGTATTGCCACCATTAAGTACCGCAGATAAAAACCCTGAACAAATTGTACTGGAAGCAGAAAATGCGATCAGACTAAAGTTAGGACAGCATAAATAATGTGATCTTCACCCCTAGGGAGCGTATAGACGGGGATTAGATATTTTTATTATCAATATGCCTAAAGAATTCATCCCTATAGGTATCGCCAATTGGAATAATTTTGCTACATATCGTTATCCTGCTGCGTTCAATGCTCTCTATCTTATCCAACGCTATGATGTAAGATTTATGCACCCTGATGAACTGATCTTTAGGTAAAGTTTCTTCCATTTTTTTCATGTTCTGCAATGTAATCACCCGCTCAGTTTTGGTAAAAATGGAAATATAATCTTTCAAGCCTTCAATATAGAGAATATCATCAAGTTCAATTTTCTGAATTTTATGCTCTGTTTTCACAAAAATAAAATCCTGAATAGGGCTCAAGGCCGGGGCGGCAGGTGCTGATGCAAATAAAGGCTGTATAACCGGAGCGACAGGCGCTACCTCCTTCATGCGGCTGTGTACCTTTTCCACCGCTTTGTAAAAACGGTCAAATGCAATTGGTTTTAATAAATAATCAGACACATTCAGATCGTAGCTTTCCAATGCATATTGAGAATAAGCAGTGGTCAAAATAAAGCTGGCCTTACCATTGGCAATCTTCAAAAACTGTATTCCCGTAAGTTCAGGCATCTGAATATCCAAAAATACCAGATCTACCCCTCCTGTCTGCACCATTTGCAAAGCTTCAATAGGATCTTCGGTACGCTTAATCAGCTCCAAAAAGGGCACTTTAGAAACATAATCCTCTATAATATCCAGCGCCAACGGTTCATCATCAACGGCTATACATTTCAACTTTGTCATATGTCAAGCATTAGTTCGGTAGTGTAATGAGTTGCCGAATTTACGATATTTAATTTATACCGTTCAGGATAAAGTAACTGTAACCTGCGTTCTACATTATTTAGGCCTACTCCCCCCATTAAATCCTTATTGGATTTATTTTTTTTATTGCTTACACTAAAATGCAATATCTTCTGGTTGGCAATGATATTGATCCTTATCGGGTCTTTGGGATCGTTGGCAACCCCATGTTTAAAGGCATTCTCTACAAAAGAGATCAGAATCAACGGTACCACACGTTGGTCATCTATTTCTCCGTTTAAGGTAAATTCTACAGCGGCGCCATCTTTAAAGCGCAGCTTTTGCAACTCGATATAGCTCTGTACATAAGTAATTTCTTTACTCAATGACACCCAGCTGTCGTTACTTTCATAAATCATATAACGCATAATCTCCGACAGCTTTAATATTGCATCAGCTGTTTTATCAGATTTTTGATAAGCCAGGGAATAGATATTATTTAAAGAGTTGAACAGAAAATGTGGATTGAGCTGCGACTTCAGAAATTGTAATTCCATATCCCTTTTCTCGCTCAAAAGGTCGCGCTGAACACGCTCGCTGCCAAACCAATCTATGGCAAACTTCAACAACGCACTTACCACCACAAAAAAGCCCGACACAAAAATGGCGAAGATCATGTACTTGGTGAGCTCATAGTATTCTGTTTTACCAGTTTCCTCGTTTATGTAACTCAAAATAAAATCCTGGTTTAAACTGGCTACCGTTGTCTTTATCACCACCATAACCGCAATCAGCATAAAAATGGAGACCATATAAAGTCCGTATTTCTTCCTCTGCTCAACCAGTATAGGAATCAACAAGGTATAATTGATATAAAAAATGGATAAATTAATAATGGCGAAGTAACCAAACTTCATTCCCACTTCATACAAACCAGGCCTTTGATTGCCGCTAAAAGTGTCCCATAACAATACAGATAGTATCAGGAGCCAAAAAAAAAGATGGACGGCTAAAGGGCCTTTATTTTTCATTACTTATATTTTCATTTTAATGGTGATCAAGCTCGCATTATCTGCTATTGATAATTAGCAGCTGATCCCTCAAATTACACAAATCTAATTATTTTAAAACGGAGGCTTTCGACCAACGGGCTTTTTTCTTCTACCAACGGGATCATTTCAGCCTATTTACAACAAAACCACTTACAACAACCGTTTATCTAGGATAATATGCACTTGGTCTAAAAGATTTTAGCAGCCTGTTTTTATTTATTCTATTTGTTTCATCAAAACAACACAAAAAATAAAAACCTATTAAAAACACATACATAACCTACAAAATAAAGATCTATGAAAACCCTAGCAAATACATCGCCATTTCTGTTACTCCTGATCCCTATCTTTATGATGATCCTGCTGACCTTCGCAAAGGCCAGCACCACCAATCAAAATGAAGATATGGTTTCAAAAGTCCCAGCTATAAAAAGTGGAATGATTAAAGTAATCAATCCCTTTTCAAGATAATCAAACGCAACTCAAAAATCTAATTTACCCTTTGACTCTCATCAAGCCAGGGGTAATCCACATATCGTTTTAGTTTAGTTAATAATAAATCTGGCGGGGGACACCGCCATTTTTTTTGTCCAGATTTTTCCGACCTGATCCCCTTAACAGAATTATTTCTCTAAATATTTTGAAAACTAAAATATTAGTTATAGCTTTATACTAAAGATTTAGTTATATCGTAAAATACGCGTTAAGCGAAATAACAAATCAAAATTAACTTAACAACAAAATTTAATATGGACATAAAAGATCTAACTAAGGCAGAAGAGCAAATCATGCAAATCATCTGGCAAATAGAAAAAGGCTTTGTTAAAGAAGTAATGGATTTTTTACCCGATCCAAAGCCTGCTTACAATACCGTATCCACTATTATCCGGATCCTGGAGACTAAAGGTTTTATCGCACATGACGCCTTTGGGAAATCTCATCAATACTACCCCCTCATCACTAAGGAAGACTACAAGCGCCATGCTACAGAAAAATTACTGGATGGCTATTTTGAAAACTCCGTAGAAAGTATGTTTTCTTTCTTCGTAAAAGAAGAAAAAATTGACCTGAGTGACGTAGATGAAATACTCAAAATGATTAACAAAATTAAAAACAGACCAAGATGAGCTGGGCACATTACATCCTGCAAGTCAACATTTACCTATTGGTATTTTATGGCTTCTATAAGTTATTGTTAGACAAAGAAACTTATTTTACCCTAAACCGTATTTACCTGGTTTTGGCGGGCTTACTATCGCTAACTATTCCTTTCCTGAGGTTCGAATGGTTTACCAAACAGGAAGTCATACAACCGGTTTATGTCAGTGTAGGGCAATTAATGGGCCAGGTTAGCATAGTTGAGGAAGCACCCGATGGCCTTAATCCCGGTAACCTAATTGTTTTGGCTTACCTGATAGGCATTTCATTTTTTAGTGTAAGGTTTATTTTTCGCCTGCTATCTGTTCGTAGAAAGTTAAAGCAAAAAGAAGCCGGCACAGCCTTTTCTTTCTTTCTGAAAAAAAGAATAGATAATGACTTGCCGCAGCTCCCCACCATCCATAAACACGAAGATACCCACATACGCCAATGGCATAGTGCTGATGTGCTGTTTTTTGAACTCCTGGCTGTATTCACCTGGTTTAATCCGGTTATCTATTTTTACAAAAATGCCGTCAAAAGCATTCATGAATACATTGCCGACGAAGAGGCATCCAAATTTCAGGGTGATAAGGAACAATACTCCTTGTTGTTGCTGAGTAGTGCGTTCGGTGTACCCGTTCATACCCTAACCAATAGTTTTTTTAATAAATCATTGATAAAAAAGAGAATATTTATGCTACATAAACAAAGATCACCTAAAATGGCTGCCCTAAAGTACGGCCTCTTCATTCCATTGTTTGCTACAGCCCTAATTTTATCCTCGGCTACCATCCGCAGCAATGAAAAAATCCAGGAAATTGCCGACAACCTTCCTCTAAATTCACCAATTGAGACCGTTAAAGAAGTTATGCAGGAATCTATCAAACCTATAGTACCACAAGTACTAAAAAAGACAGAAACCATAAAGGAGGCATCTGAGCAGACGCCTGCCGGTTGGGATGACTTTTATAAATTCATAAGGATGACTCTTAGATACCCTGCAGCAGCGTTGGAAAATAAAACACAGGGAACAACGATGATAAAATTCTCGGTTACTGGTGGTCAGATTGAAGATGTAGGTATTGCCACAAAATTAGCCAATGACTGTGATGCAGAAGCGCTAAGAAGTGTAGCATTATATCCTGATTACAAATCCATTAAGGATGGAAAATACACTATACAAATAGCATTCCTTCTTGGTGAAACGACAACAAAATTACCTGTACTTAATGAAAAAATCGCCCCGTTAAAAGGATATACGGCTTTAAATAAAATCACGGTTACTGGTTACCGTGGGGTTGTCAAACCAGGCAATAATGCCTACGAAGAAAGTAAAATTCATGACTTCGTTTCTACAGAGACGCAACCATCCTTCCCGGGAGGCATGGATAAGTTTTATTTGTATCTTAAACAAAGCATCCGCTATCCTAAGGAGGCCCAGGAGAAAAAAATTCAGGGTAAAGTATTCTTATCTTATATTGTAGAAAAGAATGGCGAATTAAGCGGCATAAGGGTAGAAAGAAAACTTGGGGCCGGTACAGATGAGGAAGCCGTACGTGTACTGCAGGAATCACCGAAATGGATCCCGGGAACAATAGGCGGAAAGCCAGTACGCGTAAAGTACAACATTCCAATTTCCTTTACACTAACTCCTGCGCCAGGTCTGCCAATAAGTCCACAAGACCAAAAAGGATCAGTTCAACCAGAAGGAAAGCATATGGGAATGAGTTTTAGCAACGGCAATGGGAATGTCATCACGCTTAGAAGTAGCCAGCAAGGCCAACCGCTTTATGTATTGGATGGAATGCCAATTTCTGACGTAGAAATGAAAACTGTAGACCCAAACAACATAGAAGCAGTCAATGTCATTAAAGATGCCAAAGCAACCGCATTATACGGAATAAAGGGTGCAAATGGTGTAATCCTGATTACGACTAAATCGGGCAAGGGATTAGGAAAACCTACCGAAACAAAAAGCGAAAACTAATCGGAAATGAGCGAGGAAAAAGGCATTTAATTGTCCCTTCTTATCTGTAAGAATCGCAAAATGTACTACACAAAAAAAGCCGGCTATATTAGTCGGCTTTCTTTGTGTAGTACCTTGTCTCGTACTATAAAACTATTAAATATCTTCCTCAGATACAAATTTTGCAGAATAAAAATCTCTATTCATGCGTGCTATGTTCTCTAAAGATATGCCTTTAGGGCATTCTGCCTCACAAGCTCCTGTATTGGTACAATTACCAAATCCTTCGGCATCCATTTGTGCAACCATGCTTTGAACCCTGCGGTAACGCTCCGGTTGTCCTTGTGGCAACTGCGCCAATTGAGAGATTTTTGCAGATACAAATAACATGGCCGAAGCATTCTTACAGGTAGCCACACAAGCACCACATCCAATACAAGCTGCAGCCTCAAAAGCTGAATCGGCCTGTACTTTAGGAATAGGAAGATTGTTGGCATCCTGCGCATTCCCGGTGTTTACAGAAATAAAACCTCCGGCTGCGATAACCCTGTCAAATGCCGACCTGTCTACCGTCAAATCTTTAATTACCGGAAAAGCCTTAGCTCTCCATGGTTCAACAACAATGGTATCACCATCTTTAAATGAGCGCATGTGCAGCTGACAAGTGGTAACCCCTTCTTTCGGTCCATGCGGACGGCCATTGATAAACATCGAACAGGCACCACAAATGCCCTCTCTGCAATCGTGATCAAATACCACAGGCTCGTCGCCCTTAGAAATCAACTGTTCGTTTAATACATCAAACATCTCTAAGAAAGACATATCGGGAGAAATCTCCGATAGTTTATAGTCAACCAAATTACCTTTGGCTTTGTTATTTTTTTGACGCCAGATTTTCAGCGTTAAATTCATATTTCCTGTACTCATGATATTGAGATTTTAGTACTTTCTATTTATAACTTCTTTGTGCAACCTTGATGTTTTCAAATTTCAGCTCTTCTTTATGCAGCTCAAATTTAACACCTTCCTTGTACTCCCATGCAGCAACATAAGCATAGTTTTCGTCATCACGCATCGCTTCTCCTTCTTCAGTCTGATATTCTTCCCTGAAGTGACCACCACATGATTCGTTTCTATTTAATGCATCGATACACATCAACTCACCCAACTCAATAAAGTCGGCCACACGACCTGCTTTTTCCAGCTCTGGGTTAAACTCATTGGCTTCTCCCGGAACACGAACATCGCTCCAGAATTCTTTACGCAATTCCTGAATTTCCACAATGGCTTCCTTCAGGCCTTTTTCATTTCTTGCCATTCCGCATTTTTCCCACATGATCTTTCCTAATTTTTTATGGAAATGATCTACAGATTTTGTTCCTTTAATGGCAAAAAACTTATCTATAATGGCTTTTGCTTCGGCTTCGGCAGCTACAAACGCCGGGTGATCCTGAGGAATTGGCTTTGTAGCCAGTTCTTTCGATAAGTAAGCACCAATGGTATAAGGAATTACAAAATAACCGTCGGCCAATCCCTGCATCAAAGCAGAAGCACCCAGGCGGTTGGCCCCATGATCAGAGAAGTTTGCTTCTCCTAAAGCGTATAAACCTGGTACAGTAGTCATTAAGTTGTAATCTACCCATAAACCACCCATGGTATAGTGCACTGCAGGATAGATACGCATTGGCAATTCATAAGGATCTTCGCCGGTAATCTGCGCATACATATCAAACAGGTTACCATATTTTTCCTTGATTACCTCGCGGCCTAAACGCATGCAAGTCTCCTTATCAGGATTGTGAATATTTTGTTTATTGGCTTCAATACGGCCATAACGCTCGGTATTGGCTTTAAAGTCAAGGTAAACAGCCAGTTTAGAGGCTCCTACGCCATAACCCGCATCGCAACGCTCTTTGGCTGCACGAGAGGCCACGTCACGTGGCACCAGGTTACCAAAAGCAGGATACCTGCGCTCTAAATAATAATCTCTTTCGTCTTCAGGAATTTCAGATGCCTTACGTGGATCATCTTTTTTCTTTGGTACCCAAATCCGTCCGTCGTTACGTAATGACTCTGACATCAGGGTAAGTTTACTCTGGTGGTCGCCCGAAACCGGAATACAGGTAGGGTGGATTTGTGTATAACAAGGATTGCCAAAGAAAGCACCTTTTTTATGTGCTTTCCAGGCTGCAGTTACGTTACTGCCCATTGCATTGGTAGACAGGTAGAATACGTTTCCGTAACCACCACTACATAACAACACGGCATGTCCCGAATGGCGTTCCAGTTCGCCGGTAAGCAAGTTACGGGCTATGATACCACGTGCCTTACCATCTACCACAACCACTTCAAGCATTTCGTGACGGGTAAACATTTCTACTTTACCCATACCCACCTGACGCTCTAAAGCGCTGTAGGCCCCCAAAAGTAATTGCTGACCAGTTTGACCGGCGGCATAAAAAGTACGTTGCACCTGCGTACCACCAAAAGAACGGTTATCTAACAAACCGCCATATTCTCTGGCCAGAGGTACACCCTGAGCCACACATTGATCTATAATATTTGCACTCACTTCGGCCAAACGGTGTACGTTGGCTTCGCGGGCACGATAGTCACCACCTTTTATGGTATCATAAAATAAACGATAGGTACTATCGCCATCATTCTGATAATTTTTTGCCGCGTTGATACCGCCTTGAGCTGCAATAGAATGTGCTCTTCTAGGTGAATCCTGGAAGCAAAAACATTTTACCTTATATCCCATTTCTGCAAGGGTAGCTGCTGCCGAAGCACCCGCCAATCCCGAACCTACTACGACAATTTCTATACTTCTTTTATTGGCTGGATTAACCAATGGCATAGAAGAACGTAATTTCGTCCATTTCTCTGTTAACTCTCCTTCAGGTATATGAGCATTTAATTCTGCCATGTTCTTTAAAACTTTAAGATCAAAAATTATTTAATAAGGCCCAGGTAAATTGCAATAGGCATAGATGCAAACAACAAAGAGATGATGATTGAATACCATACGCCCAGGGTTTTAATGATTGGTGTATACTTCTTGTGGTTCCAACCTAACGTTTGGAATGCCGAAGAAAAACCGTGTAATAAGTGATAAGCCAACGAAACCATGGCCAATACATAAAGCAAAACCAGCAACGGATCTTTAAATGTTTCTACCATTACTGCAAACAGGTCGTGATTACCATTCGCATCCGTTGTAGGAATGCCAGTAAAACGCGACATCACCCAGAACTTGGAAATGTGAACAATTAAGAAGATCAAAAGTAAAGTACCCAATAAACCCATAGAGCGTGAATACCATTTACTGTTTGCAGCACCATTGGTTACTGCATATTTAACCGGCCGTGCAGCCTGGTTTTGAAGAACTAGTCTAAAACCCTGGATGATGTGTGCAAGTAAACCTGCAAATAAAACCACCTCCATAGCTCTGATCAGCCAGTTAGTACCCATAAAATGTGCCCCAATGTTAAAGGTCAACCCGCCATCATTTACAAAAATCAGTGCATTGATAAAACAGTGAACCAAAAGAAATGAAATGAGGAACAGGCCCGTAATGCCCATTATTAATTTTTTTCCAATTGATGAGGAAAAAGCGTTTCCGAAACTTGCCATTAGATTGTTTTTATATTTCTGTTATGTGCAAAAGTATTTAATAAAAGAATTTAATCTGTTAAATCAAAGCACAAATACGTTATTTAGAAACAATCTAACATTACAATTAAATGATAATTGGGATAGGCCCCCTTTCGGACGTTTGTAACCAGGGTAATTTGAAATTCATTATTTGAGTTTTGATAATAGTAAGTCCGTATATAGTCCGTGTATAGTCCATGTTTTTCCGATAAAAAGACGGAGTATATATGTAAAATATATTGAATTAATATTGATTTATACAAAACTACAGCACGCCAAAAGCCTCCTTACATACCACACAAAAAAAGGGTGGCCGAAAATTCGGCCACCCTTACAATTTATATTTGAGATAAGGATTTAAAACCTGTAGGTAAAATTACCCTGTGCTGTTACACCAGAAACAGTAGTAATTCCATTACGGGATTGCGGCAAAGCAGCTTCCACATCTTTTGCACTATTCACAGGCCTGCCATTTACCGCAGTAACCAATAAACCTTTACGTATTTCCAAAGAATCGAAAATTTTTCCTTGCTCAACTCCGGTTACCACTACACCACTTTTTGCACCAAATTTACTTTTAAGTTGTGCCGAGGCCGGAGCAAATGAAGCCCCCAGTTTATCAATGCTTGCGCTACCACCTACTTTTGCCACTGTATTAGGATTAACAGCTGCATTTTCACCTTTTAAGGTTACGCGGGTATCTTTCAACTGGCCATTTCTGGAGTAAGTCAACTCTACTTTATCACCAGGGCTCAAGCGTCCTATTTTTTCCTGAAGGTCT
Source organism: Pedobacter schmidteae (assembly GCF_900564155.1). Lineage (NCBI taxonomy): Bacteria > Pseudomonadati > Bacteroidota > Sphingobacteriia > Sphingobacteriales > Sphingobacteriaceae > Pedobacter > Pedobacter schmidteae. The sequence goes on from NZ_LS999839.1 coordinate 773,803, forward strand.
GGTGAATCGTAGATAACCGCTCCATCAACTTTTTTAATGATATCACCTTTCTGTATACCCGCTGCAGCTGCGCCGCTACCTGGCAATACCTCATTTACGTACAAGCCAGAGATATCTTTAACATTCAATTTCTCGGCAGCATCAGCATCCAGGGCCGAGAAGGTTACACCGATATAACCACGTTTAACGGAACCGTATTTTCTGAAATCATCAAGGATTTTTTTGGCCAGGTTTACCGGAATAGCAAAACCATACCCCACATTAGTTCCTGTCTGAGAAGCGATTGCCGCATTGATACCAATCAATTCACCATTTGCATTAACCAATGCACCGCCACTGTTTCCAGGGTTGATTGCGGCATCAGTTTGAATATACGATTCGATACTGTTATTAACCGGCATTTTGCCTGTACGTTGATATTCTTCAAACTCGTCTTCTGAAGGTTGTTGGTTTCTGGCCAGAATACCAATATTACGTGCTTTGGCACTCACAATACCGGCAGTAACCGTAGTTTGCAAATCTAAAGGGAAACCTACAGCCAAAACCCACTCACCAATCTGAACATTGTCAGAGTTACCCATTTTCACTACCGGCAAATCAGTGGCTTCCACTTTAATCAAGGCTAAATCTGTATTCGGATCTTTACCAATCACCTTCGCACTTACCTTACGTCTGTCGGACAAAATCACTTCAATTTTATCTGCATTTTCAACCACATGATTGTTGGTTACAATATAGCCATCGGGAGTTAAAATCACACCCGATCCCGAAGCTGCCCTTGGGGCACGTTGCATTCTGCGTCCTCCACCGCCGAAAAAGTCTTCAAACATATCCATCGGAGATGATGAACGGCCTTGAGTTGTGCCTGTATAAGACGTTTTAATATGAACTACAGCCGGCGAAACTGCCGCAGCCGCTTCCACAAAATCAACAGCACCAGCCGACGATATCTTTGGGTTGTTCGCAAACAATACTTTTTGCTGATCGGCAAATGACAGCAATGCGTCATTTTTTGGCTCCAATAATTTATAGCCACCAATTGCAGCTGCACCACCTATAAATGCAGCCAACACGATTAATCCTATCCTTTTCATTTATATATTAGTTTAAATTTAACTTGTTAAAAAACTTACTATTCAATTCTTTTCATTGATGTATTCAAATTTAATACCATATGCACGATATTTGCATCTGTAAACAGTCACGAATACTGTTAAAAAATGTTAAATGCGGAATAAACACTAAAAATGGACATTCATTTCTATAAATACCAGGGCGCGGGAAACGATTTTATACTTATTGATCATAGGATGAGTCCTTTAAAAGACATCGACTACGATCGTATAAAACAACTATGTGACAGGCGTTTTGGCATTGGAGCGGATGGATTAATGTTTTTGACCGCTCATGACGATTTCGATTTTGAAATGCATTATTTTAATGCCGATGGCCGGCCGGGCAGTATGTGTGGCAATGGCGGCAGATGCATTGTGGCTTTTGCCAAATACCTGGGTGTAATTGACCGCGAGACAAACTTTTTGGCAGTTGACGGTCCTCATTATGCCAAAATTTCAGCGGAAGGCAATTGGGTCGACTTGCAAATGATTGACATCGACACCATTAATGTAGACGGAGAAGCCTATGTGCTGAACACCGGCTCGCCCCATTATGTAACACAAATGTACGACCTGGAAAACTACGACGTTTTCCAGAACGGCAAAGCCATTCGCAATAATGAGACCTATAAAAAAGAAGGTATCAATGTAAATTTTGTAGAGGACAAAGGCGATCACCTTTTTGTACGCACCTTTGAGCGTGGAGTGGAAGATGAGACTTATGCCTGTGGGACAGGCGTTACGGCAGTGGCTTTATCCATGGCCCAGCATAAAGGTCAAAGCGGACATATCAAAACACCCGTTAAAGTACTGGGTGGCGATTTGAGTATCGAGTTTGACTACGACGGCAAACAGTTTAGCCAGGTTTTTTTATGCGGCCCTGCCGAAAAGGTTTTTGAAGGCGAAATTAACCTGTAAACTTAATCCCTTTCGGCCAGGTGTGCAGCCAGGCCGATTTTGATTTCCCCGAAAGAATAATCTCTGCCCAGGCGCTCTCTGATGGGGTTCATCTGCAGCGTTTTTAAATCTTTGATGGCTTCCAGAATCTTGTCCAACTTCTTTGCCCCAATGATATCCTTTGCAGAGATTTCCTGTTTGGCCACGTAATGGGCCAGATGCCCCTCTATAGTACCCACTACCATTTTACGCGCTTCGGCAATCTCGGCTATGGTTTTGCCTTCCTTTAACATTTCCAGCGACAACTCCTTGGTATCAGCCTTTGGCTCTTTTTCTTTTTTTGGAGCTTTAGTCCTACTCGTCCCTGTTTTAGTCGCTTTACCTTTTTTCTCTGTAAAATCGAGTTTGCCGGGCATAGCAAAAACCTTTTCCATTTGAGCGGCCCTTTCGGCCTGACTCAACAATCCGCTTACATCCTGCTTGGTAAACTCCTCACCTTTTATAGTTGCGTTCAGTAAAGCGGTTGCTTTCCTGATTTTTTTTACCTGCTCATAAAACAACGACTCCATTTCCAGCAATTCAGTTAAAAAGGCCACCACCTGTTTATCCTGCTTTACCAGCTCCATGCGTTCAAAAATATTTTTAGAGGAGGCCGAAAGCAGTGGCACAAAATAATTCTCGGCAGCCGTAGCCCTTTCCAGTAAGGTTTTGAGACCTTCTTCCGACTTATCTTCATACAACCTTTTAATCTGGCCCAGAAATTTATTTGCATTTGTTTTAACCTCGCTCAATTCTTTCAACAGCTGCGCAGCCCATTTCACATGTTTTTGCTTGGCCGATTTGTTGATGTCCTTCGTATAAGAATGTACATGTTCGTATACATAATTATCCAGCGGTGTTAAGTCAAAACACTGCAACAGGTATGACCGCAGAAAATACTCACTTTCCAGCTGAATTTTACTTTCCAGCACAGCTGGTTCCTGCTTGTTTTTGGAGAAAAAGGTTACATTTTGGTCCTGCCGGATACCCGAGCCCGAAATCTGGGAGGTGAGAATCAGGCCTTCTAATGATCTTAACCGCGACAAGGCCACATATATTTGCCCCGGTGCAAAGGCATTGCCAATGTCAATAATGGCTTTATCAAAGGTCAAACCCTGGCTTTTATGAACAGTAATGGCCCAGGCCAGTTTAAGCGGATATTGTGTAAAGGTTCCTATCAGCTCTTCCTTTATTTCGCCGCTCACCTTATCGGTGGTATACCGGATGTTTTCCCATTTGTACTTTTCGACTACAATTTTTTCATTGTTCCCTTCGGTTTGCACTTCAATCAGGTCCGTCCTGAGTTCGGTGACCGTTGCAATCTTTCCATTAAAAAATCGCTGTTCGCCGGTAGGATCGTTTTTTATGAACATCACCTGTGCCCCCACTTTAAGCTCAAGGATACTTTCGGCAGGGTAGGCGTATTCACTAAATTCATCTTCCACCTTTGCGCGGTACAGGTAAGATGGCGCCTTCAGCTCCTCCAGACTTTGCTTATTTAGGGTATCGGCTTTATTGTTATGTGTGGTAAGGGTAATGTATTTATCCTCCAGCGAAGGTTTAAAATCGGCTTTATAGTACTTTTCCAGCAAGGCGACATCCTGGGCCGTGACTTGATTGTTCCTTAAATTATTGAGCAGGTGGATGAACACATCATCGGCCTGACGATATATTTTTTCCAGTTCAATGTAAATGGGAGGCTCGTGATAGAGTGCGTGGGCATCAAAGAAATAAGCACTTTTATAGAACTGCGCCAGCATGGTCCATTCATTTGATTTTACAACCGGCGGCAGCTGATGCAAATCGCCGATAAACAATACCTGCACACCACCAAAACTAGCGCTATTGTTTCGCCGAACATAACGCAATACCATATCTATGGCATCCAGGAGGTCGGCACGCAGCATACTCACTTCGTCTATAATCAACAGTTCCATATCCGTTAGCACCTTTCGCTTAGCAGCCGTCATGTTCAAATGGCGGACTATAGATTTGGGTGTATTATATTGTTGATTGTAATGATCACCATCCGCAGCGGGTTGTTTGGGCAAATAAGCACCAAAAGGCAACTGAAACAACGAATGTATGGTTACCCCATTTGCATTGATGGCGGCAATACCCGTGGGTGCGGCAATTACAGCCTTTTTATGGGTCAGGTTTATTAAACGTCTCAGAAAAGTGGTTTTACCTGTCCCCGCTTTACCAGTCAGGAAAATATGTTTGGCCGTATAATTTACAAATCTGGCGGCCAGCTCAGCAGGATTAGCAGTTTCTGAATTCAGCATACCGCAAAGCTAACAAGAATTGACTACTTTACCTTAATCAGCAGGTAACCATTGTAATTTAAGGAGCCACCTAGCTCTTTTTCGTCTTCTGTGTCCCCCATTATATTGAGCCAGGTAACCAGCAGGTTAATTTCAAAACCCGGAGCTGTCTTTTTCAACGAAAGCGCCGACGTTGGTGTAGGATATGCACTGCCTTCAGCTTCTTGCTTCAATTTACCGGCATTGAGTAGTGCGATCGCATTTTTTGCTAGTTGCGGTACATTAAAATCAAGAGCAGGCGCAGTGCCAACCTTCAATTTCAGATTTCCTTCCGGCAATTTTTCCAAATAAAAATTAACATTGTTAATTTTCATTTGCTCTTTATCGGAATAGTTTCTAATCTGAACTATATAATCATAATTCTTCACAGCCACCACCTCTCCTTCTTCCGGCACAAAAAGTTTGTTATTTATCATAGCGACACCTGGCTCTAATTTAATGTGCAGCAAAGCATAGGCAGAATCTCTCTTTTCACCTTTAATATGATAACGAGAGTAACTGGCGGTATCCAGCAGCTCTATTTTGCGCTCCATACTATCCAGGTTCACTTTGGTAAAAGGCTGCAGGACGGCTAAACCATGCCGATCGACCAGGTATTCGACCACCTCAGACCTTTGTTCGATGTCTTTTTTATTTTCAGAAGCCATTAATCTTTTCAAGCGGCTTATCTGCGAATATCTGGATACCAAAAATGCACTTTGCGGACCGTAGGTAGCCAGCAATGCCAGTATACATAAGCTCACTGGAATAATTTTGATGTTCTGCTTTTTGCTGAAAAGAAAGTAAACGGTAATCAGCGTTAACCAGCCCGCCAGGATCACCAAAATATACCGGGATTCGGTAATTCCATAGCTCCCTACTCTTTTCCAGACCGCCAATAACAACAATACGACCAGCGGAATCATCATGACATAAAAGAATCTCGAGAAAAGTTTCATCCAGCCATTACCTTCTTTTTCTTTAATGGGATGAATGAGCAACAATGACAAAATCCCAAAAACGGCATAACCCAAAATTAAAGTAGAAACCAGGCCTTTGGGCAGCTCCCAGTTGATGATAATTTTTGCTTCGTAAACCAGCAAGATAACCAAATATATGGTCATCAGTGGGATGAGCACGTATTGTGTAAATATTTTAAGTCCCTTAGGGTAGCTTTCTTCCGTTTCACCTTCCTCAAAACGATCGGGCACTCCGGCAAGGAAGAAGATCGTGGTAAAACCTGCCCCAACCACAGCAAAAAGGCGCAAATAAGTTTGCCATTCTATTTTTACGCTAAACAATCCATCGATAGCCACTAATGCGATGGCCAGTCCGGCATAAAGCACACCTGCATACAATACAGAGGTTAAAAACCTTAAGAAAAGAGATTTATTGTATTGCCAGAAACCATATACATTGCCCTTATTAATAAAAGGCGCAAACGCAACCAGCAAATGAAAAGCCAGGGCCAGCAAGAATATACGATACACATCGGCCAGGTAATAAGCGGGCTTCAAAATAAAATAAAGACCTGTACAAATAAGCACCGCTACTATACGCATGCCCCATTGCTTCAGCTTGCTCAGCTGATTGGCCTCGGCATACAAATCGGCAGCAAGCAACAAAGTAAGAGCAAGGTTGCAGGCTGCAATGAATACAGTAAGCGGTTCTTCTGAACGCCGATGTGCATCGACCAAAAAACACAGGGAAATAGTTGCTGCGATGGCAACAAGCACCTGTAGCGGAAAACGTAAGATAACTTTTAAAAAACTACTCCATAAGGAGTGAATAGAAGGAAGTTTGAGTTTCATAGTAGGGACAGCGTAGATTGTAACATTTAAGCCTAAATGTAATCATATTTACCAGAAAGGAGCCAATGTCATTTTAACAAACTTTAACATTTCTTAACGTCTGCCAATCAACATTTGACCTAGCTTTATCCCGACAAAACACATTCTAATGAAACTGACTTATTTGACGCTTTTAATGGTATTTAGTGCCGTGTTTTCATTTGCGCAGCATCCCTACTCCATTAAAGGATCTGTAACTGATACCATGGCTACCTATAAACTGGTGAACACCACCATTACTTTGCTAAATCAAAAAGACTCTACACTTGTAAAATATACCAGGGCCAATGCAGAAGGTGGCTTTACCCTTAACAACTTAAGTCCGGGAAAATTTATTTTATTGGTTACTTATCCAGGATACGCCGATTATGCAGATAATTTTGTGCTCGACAGCCTTAGCCCGGCTAAAGACTTTGGCCCTATTAACCTCATTCTGAAGTCAACCTTACTGGAAGGCGTAATTATTAAGGGAAAAGCAGCTGCCATTACCATTAAGGGCGATACTACAGAATTTAATGCGGGGAGTTACAATATTCAGCCTAATTCGAAGGTTGAAGATCTGCTGAAACAGCTTCCGGGGATACAAATAGACAAGGATGGAAAAATTACCGCGCAGGGCCAGAAAGTAAATAAGGTACTGGTGGATGGTGAAGAGTTTTTTGGCGATGACCCAACGCTGGTGACCAAAAACCTGCGGGGAGATATGGTGGATAAGGTACAGCTGTACGACAAAAAAAGTGACCAGGCCACTTTTACAGGGATAGATGATGGCGAAAAATCAAAAACCATCAACATTATGCTGAAGGAGGACAAGAAGAATGGATATTTTGGAAAAGTGGAGGCAGGGGCAGGCACCGATCGTTTTTATGAAGGCCAGGCCACGGTAAATGTTTTTAAAGGCAAGGAGAAGTATGCTGCCTATGGTTCGATGGGAAATACTGGCTCTTCGATAGGTAACAATGTCTCGTTCGAAAATATTGACTTTACAGAAAACGGGGGAATGGTAATGGCTATGGGGAGTAGAGACGACCTTGCGGATGGCGGCGGAGCAGGAGGAATTCCGGTAAACAAAAACGGGGGCCTGCACTACGAGAATAAATGGAAGGACAAGTATGGCATCAACAGCAATTACAAAATAGGATCGGTACATACCAAAGGAGAAAGCACCGAGCTGAGTATTAAAACCCTGCCTGACAGGGTCACCACCAGCAATTCTGACCAGCAATCTGACAATTTTTCATTTAATCAAAAACTGGATGGAACTTTTACCATGCAGCTGGACTCCAGCTCTACCCTGAAGGTAGCCGTTGGCGGGTCTTTGAGAAGCAAAAATTCGACGGACAAATACAATACTTCAACCCAGGCGGAAGATGGAAGTTATTTAAATAAAGGGACCAGGACAACTAGCAGCGATGGAGACGACAAAGGTTTTAATGCGACTGCTTTCTGGACAAAAAAACTTAGAAAAAAAGGACGAACCATTTCGGTAAATTTAAAGCAGTCGTTTAACCAGGCAAACAGTTCAGGTTTTCTGAACTCGACGAATGATTTTTTTAAGCCAGACAGTACTGCGAAGGTGGACCAGTATAAAACAAATAACACCTTCAAATCGGCATTGGATTTGAATGCCACCTATACAGAGCCCCTATCAAAAACACTTTCAGTTATACTTAATTATGGCCTGGGTGTAGACAACAGCAGCTCGGACAAAAAGTCATTTAATAAAGATGCCGAGGGCAATTATAAGATACTTGATCGCGAATTTAGCAACAATTTTGACCTTGATCAGCTGAGTAATAATGGAGGTTTGAATTTTAACTACAAAAAGGGGAAATCTGTTGTAAATTTTGGCACCATGGTTACCGCCGTAAGGTTTAAACAACTGGATGAATACGAGGGCAGCACCTTAAAAAGAAGCTTCATCAACTGGAGCCCCCGCGTTAGCTACAGCTACAATTTTTCCAGAAGCTCATTTTTAAGGGCCGATTACAATGGCAGTACCACACAGCCCAGCATGGAACAGATTCAACCTTACAGGGCCAATACCGACCCTCTATACGTCATTTCAGGTAACCCGAATTTAAAACCAGCATTCAGCAATACCATTAGCGTTTCCTACAATTCGTATAAAGTTTTTAGCGGGCAAAATCTGTGGGTTAACGGCTCGTTTGGCTTTACTTCCAATGCCATTACCAACAGTACATTTACCGACGACAAGGGTGTAACCACAGTTCAAAGTATAAATATGAGCCATAAAACACCTTTAAACTTTCAAGTGATGGCAGCAATGGGGAGAAAAGTTAAAGGCGTGCACCTGAATTTGAATGCCAGCGCAAGTGGCAACTACAACTATAGCATATCCAACAATTTATTAAGCACATCCAAATCATTCAATTATTTATTAGGTCCGGGCATCAACCAGCATGAGGATAAATATAGTTTTTATATTTCTTTAAGTCCGGGGTATAATGCTTCCAACAGTTCTGTGCGAGGTATCATAACCAATAGCGACAGCTGGGTAGCAAACGGAAACTTCGACTTTATGCTGCGTTTACCCGGAAAATTAGAGTTGAGTACAGATGGCAATTATCAATATGCGGGTAAAAGTCAGTCCATCAACCAATCGCTGAACCGTCTGATCTGGAATGCTGCAATCAGGAAAAAATTCCTGAAATCGCAAAATTTGAGTGCCTCGCTGACAGGGAGAGACCTGCTGAACCAAAATTCCGGTTTCGACAGGTCGGCTATTGACAATACCATTACACAAAAGACAAATACCACTATCCGACGTTATTTTATGTTGTCCCTTTCCTGGGACTTCAATAAGATGGGCGGTTTATAAATTATTAAAACATGAAACATAGGCTCATTTTACTAGCAGCATTCATTTTCAATTGCTATACTTTATTTGCTCAAAATGTTAGATTTACGAGTTCAGGAATCATTGAGTTTGAAAAGACCATTAACAAGCACGCAGCATTTAAGAAGGCCCTGGAAGGGTCGGACGGCATGTTAGACAATCTGTTTGACAGTTATAAAAAATCTACTCCGCAATTTAAAGTGGTCAAAAGCACGCTCAAATTCTCGGCCGGCAAAACCCTTTTTACACCTGTTGCTGCAGAAACAGATGGCAGCATGATGAGTTTTGATGGTATGGGACCCGACCAACCCAATATCGTTTATACGAACCTTGATGCTCATACATTTACTACAGAAAAAATAGTGTTTGATGAAACTTTTCTGTTAAAGGACAATACGCGAAAAATCAATTGGAAGCTGACAAGCGAAATGCGGACCATTGCCGGCTACGAATGCCGCAGGGCAAATGCCATCATCATGGATTCCGTTTATGTTGTTGCATTTTACACCGATAAGATCCCTGTTTCCGGCGGTCCGGAATCCTTCACTGGTTTGCCAGGTATGATTTTGGGTATTGCCATGCCTCATGACAACGTCACCTGGTTTGCTAAAACGGTAACAGACAGACCTATACCGGAGTCGGAAATAAAACCTCCCGTAAAAGGAAAACCGACAGATCATAAAGGGCTTTTGGAAACGATCAATAAATTACTGGGTAAATGGGGCGGCAATGGAAATAGGTTGATTAAACCGCTGCTGCTTTAGTTGACCAGCAGTTTGTATCCTTTACCATGTACATTAAGGATTTCTACCTTAGGATCATCCCTTAGGTACTTTCTCAATTTACTTAAAAAAACATCCATACTGCGACCATTGAAATAATTATCATCGTGCCATATGCTCAACAAAGCTTCCTCCCGGGTAAGCACAGCATTCTTTTTCAGGCAAAGCAGGCGCAGCAATTCTGCCTCTTTGGTAGACAGTTTTTGCTGCAGGCCACTATAATGAATCAATTGTGTGGTGTAATCAAATACATAGTCGCCAATCTGAAACTGAGTTGCGGTAGTGTCCTGGTCTAACGGTTCTTTTACCGCAATACGTTTTAACAAAGCATTGATCCGCAACAACAATTCTTCTATTCTGAAGGGTTTGGTGATATAGTCATCTCCACCCAAATCATAAGCCGAAGCCTTGTCTTCCATCATGGCCTTAGCTGTAGCAAATATAATGGGGATATGCTCGTTAATTTTTCTGATCTCTTTGCCCAAGGTAAAACCATCTTTTTTTGGCATCATGACATCCAGTATGCAAAGATCAAACTCCTGTTTACTGAATGCCCGTAATCCTTCTTCTCCATCGGTACACAATGCTACATCAAATTTACCTTTTAATTGAAGGTAGTCTTGTAAAAGCAAACCCAGGTTGGGATCATCTTCGACCAATAGAATTCTTTTCATCAGTTGTGGTTTAGTGGTAAACTTATTTCAAATGTAGTGCCTTTGTCTTTCTCGCTTTGCACTTTAATGGTTCCGTTCATCTGTTCAACAATATCCTGAACATAATTCAGTCCCAGACCAAAGCCTTTTACATCATGCCGGTTGCCAGTAGGTACACGATAAAACTGATCAAATATACGTTTTGAATGTTCTTTGGTCATGCCTATACCTTTATCGGCAATTTCTATGATCAGGGCTTTATCTGTGCTTCTGGTGTGGATACTGATGTCTGGATCTTCTGCACTGTATTTATTGGCATTATCTATCAGGTTATAAAACACATTGGAAAGGTGGAGTTCATCGCCATAAATAACGGGTTGTGCAGCCTTCAGGTTTAAATGTAGCTTTGCATTTTTCTTTTGCAATTGCAGGCTCATGCTATCCACTACGGCTGCAATCAAATCGTGGATATTTACTTCACTATGTTCCAGTTTCAGTTCTTTTTTCTCCAACCTGGCAATGCTCAATACACGTTCAATATGGTTACCCAGGCGGACGTTTTCATCATATATAATCCCGGCAAGCCTGCTGATCCTGCCTTTATCTTCTACCACCTCCGGATCCTTCAATGCCTCGCTGGCTATCATAATGGTAGCTACCGGGGTTTTGAATTCATGGGTCATGTTGTTGATAAAATCGGTTTTCATTTCTGAAATTTTCTTTTGCTTGAGTATAGCGTAAATGGTATAAGCAAAGATGAAGATCAGCACCAGCAACAAACCCGCTGAGGAGGCCATTGTGGCCCACATATTACTTAGGATCAATGAATTTTTATTTGGAAAATACAGATAAAGCATCCCGGGATCTCTAAAAATTTCATTACTAAATAAAACCGTACGATAGGTATTTTCCGGCAATAGCTCACCCTGTCCATTCGAGGCCTTCCGGTACAGTATTGAGTCTTTGTTGGCCAGTTTTAGCCAAAAATCGTAAGTTAAACTCACGTTCCTATTCTGCAGTTCTTTTTTGATAAGGGTATCCAGTACTTCCCTTGATACACGCTGGTTGAGGGGCACATATACCTGGCGCATTTCTTTGGCCACATCTTCCAGATAGTTCAGGTTATTCCCTTCCAAAGCAAGTGTGTCTTCCATCAGGTCTTTCAGCCCTTGCTTGTACTTCTGATCTGCAATCCGGTCTTCCATCCTAAATTTGAGCGCAATTTCGGGTGCTACACGTTCGATAGAAACAGTCATGGGGCTCAGATTTCGTGGATTTACTGCCAGGTACCTGATGCTGTCGGGAAGACGGCCCGGCGCCATAGAAAAAGTTGCCACACCTTTGGAAACAACAGTCTGGTTCACATTTCCACTTACGTTTCCATAAGCATCCACACCAAAATCAACCTGTACCTGCAAGGACGAATTCCCCTTATGGTTCGGGTTTGAAATCTCCTGAAATACATCTTCGCTAATCAGTTCGGGTTTCAGGAAAGTGCGCCTTACAATACTATCACGCATATTCAGATCGGCTACTATTCTACGCTGCTGCTCGAGCTTACGTTTTGCCTCCTGTTCTTTGTAGCTTTCCTTGAAATCAACTATCTGCTGTGCTTTTCCCCTAAAATCCCGCTCGCGCGCTCTTCGCAATTCATCATCTTTTTTGTTGATATTGCTGGCAGCATATATTTTTTGCACCTTGCTTGCAGCAGCATTCAGGGCCTGCTTTACATCTTGTTCAAAAAGCTGCGACTTTAGGTTATAGGCCTCCCTGATGTAATACAGCTGCATTACAAACACCCCTAGCAAAGCTATGGTCATCAGGCCGGTAATTAACCAAAGGCTCCTTTTCTTCATGGTTCAGATTACTCAAAAATAAGCAAGCGTTCACACAAACTGCCTTTATTTAACAAAATTTAACACGCCCGTGAAGCATTATGATTATATTTATAAGGCTTATCGTCGTGATTTAAAAACGATTGGCCACCAGCTTATGAAGGCTTTTTTATTGCTCGTAATCACATTTGGCAGTATTTTCACGCTAAATGCACAAACTGCAGCTGTTACCGGGGCCTGGCAGCTTGTTGAAGGCGGAAAAACCCATCATCTGTTTTTAATGGATGGATTTTATTTTCATACGGTATCACAAGGCAATCAATTCATCATGACCCGTGGAGGTTTGTATGAATTGCAAGGTAACGAATTGAAATGCAGCCAACTGTTTAACAGTTCAGACTCATCAAGAGTGGGACAAAGCATGAACGTTCCTTTTGCTGTTTCAGCAACACAGCTTTCAGTCCATGTGCCCGAAGGTCGGGTGAGCTTTGACCGAATAGACGAAGGCAAAGCAGCCCTTGCTGGCGTATGGCGTATTACCGGACGAATGCAAGAAAACGGTAAGATCAGTCCAATACACCAGACAGGTACGCGGCAAACCTATAAATTGCTTACGGGCACCAAATTTCAGTGGGTAGCCATTGATCCGGCAAAGAAACAATTTTCGGGCACCGGAGGTGGCAGCTATACGTTTAAAGATGGAAAATATATAGAAAACATTGAATTCTTTTCGAGGGACAATAGTCGTGTTGGCGCTTCATTAAGCTTTGATGGTAAGCTGGAAGATGGCAACTGGCATCATAGTGGCTTAAGCAGCAAAGGGGCAAAAATTTATGAAGTATGGAGTAAGGTGACAGAAGCAGCACCGGCAACAGGTATGTAATAGCCACCTGAGGCAAAAAAAAAGCCGGAAGGTATTTCCGGCAATTGGTCAATTTGTTTAATTAAAAAAGCTCTTAGAAAGGAAGATCGTCTTCCTCGCCTGGCGCGCTGTTTAAATCAGCTGGTGGCGCGTATGCTGGAGTAGAAGCTGCCGCTGCACCATTGGTTAGTGCATTGATACGCCATACTACTAAACTGTTAAAATAAGATGTTTTTCCGGTTTTATCTGTCCAGGGACGACCGCGTAAATTGAATGAAACTTCTACATCATCACCTTGTTTCAAGCTATCAAATAAAGCTGTTTTATCTTGTAAAGCCTCAAACCTGATGTATTCAGGATAAGTAGGGTTTTCTGCATATTCTATAATCAGGTCTCTTTTTTTGAAAGTCTCGCTCACCTGCTGTAATGCACCGATTTCATGCACTTTTCCTTTTATTTCCATAACAAATACTCTTTTATTCTACTGAGAAGTTCAAATCTCTATATTTTTATTGATAACTTCGCACAATAAATTATGCAAGTTTTCCACACAAAAAGCAAGGTTATTATAACCTGCAATAAGCGCCTTTCTCCTTATTTATCAGGAGAGGTTAAAGACCTGGGTTATGAAATTGTCAGAGATTTCCCGACAGGCCTGGAACTGAACATTACCTTATCGGAATGCATCAAGTTAAACCTGAATTTAAGGTGTGCCAGCCAGATTTTATACTGTCTGAAAAGTTTCAAGGCCAATAACCCTGAGGAATTGTATCGCGAAATGGTGGCGATGCCCTGGGAAGAGCTGATCGATTTTTCGGGCTATTTCTCGGTCACTTCAAATGTGGATAACCCAACTATCACTACGCCACTTTTTGCCAATTTAAAGGTAAAAGATGCCATTGTGGATCGAATTAAAGAGAAAAAAGGAATCCGTCCGAATTCGGGGTCCGATGCCAATAAGGCGGTAGTGCATTTGTATTGGAAGGACAGCGAAGCGGATATATTTCTTGACACCTCGGGCGAGACCCTGGCCAAACATGGCTATCGCAAAATTCCGGGTAAAGCCCCAATGCTGGAAGCGCTGGCAGCCGGAGTGGTACTGAGCACAAAATGGGATCAAAAATCTCCTTTTGTAAATCCAATGTGCGGTTCAGGAACACTAGCCATTGAAGCAGCCCTGATTGCCACCAACCGTCGTCCCGGTCTTTTTAGGATGAACTACGGATTTATGCACATCATGGGCTATGATGAGCAGGTGTTTTTTGCAGAACGAAGAATATTAAAAGACCAGGTTATTAAAAACGTTGACCTGCAGATTATAGCCTCAGATATATCGGAAGATGCCGTAGATGTGAGCCGCAAAAATGCAAAAACAGCCGGTGTTGATACGTTGATTAATTTTGAGGTGTGCGACTTTGCCGATACCCCGGTTCCGGAAGGAGGAAAAGGCGTGGTGGTATTTAATCCGGAATATGGAGAGCGCCTGGGTGTCCATTCTAAATTGGAAGCCACTTACAAACGCATGGGCGATTTTATGAAGCAAAACTGCAAGGGCTACTTTGGTTATATATTTACCGGAAATCCTGATCTGGCTAAGAAAATTGGTTTGAAGGCCGAACGCAAAGTGGAATTTTATAACGGTAAACTGGATTGCCGTATGCTGGAATACGAAATGTATGATGGTACACGCAGACCTGAAGGCGAAAGGCTGCCTAAACCGAGGGTATAATACATCATCTTAACTTATGAATACAATAATTGACCTGACTATACAGTTTGTAAAAAAAACTTTGGCTGATGCAGAAGCCGGCCATGACTGGTTTCATATTGAACGGGTTTATAAAAATGCCATGGACATCAACCAACAGGAAAAGGGCGACGAGCTGATTGTTGCGCTGGCGGCCCTGTTGCACGATATTGCAGATGCCAAATTTAACAATGGAGATGAAGAGATAGGCCCCAGAATTGCAGGTGATTTTTTAGCTTCCATTAATCTGGAGCCCACCATTATTGAACATGTTCAACAAATCATCAGAAATTTGAGCTACAAGGCCAGTCTGGGCGTGGTAACTTTCAGATCGAAAGAACTGGATGTAGTACAGGATGCGGATAGATTGGATGCTATTGGCGCAATTGGCATAGCCCGGGCATTTACTTACGGAGGATACAAAAACAGGGTACTGTATGACCCGGAAATTCAGCCTAACCTGAACATGAGCAAGGAAGAGTACAAAAACTCAAAGGCCCCAACAATTAACCATTTTTACGAGAAACTTTTACGGCTCAAAGACCTTATGAAGACTTCGGAGGGTAAAAAAATTGCACAGGAACGTCATGATTTTATGCTGGTTTACCTGGAGCAGTTTTATTCGGAAGTAGGTGCCTAAAATTGATAAATAATAAATCCTCAATTCACACACAATTTAAATTTATCTTGTAAATTGCCTTTGTCATTGACGAAGCTATCCGAAAAGGTATATTTTGCATTTTAATTACTGTACCTTTTCGAAGATCAGATAGCGATCGCCTTAAGATCCTGAAATAAACGGCATAGCCCTCTTGAAGACAAAATTCAATAGAAGCTACTGAAAAATTCAGGATGACGAAATGCATAATTATAATACAGGGATGAAATTAAGTGTTTTGGTATTAATTGCTGCGTTTGCAGTAGGTCTTTCAATTGGTCTGGTAAATTTCTATTTCCAGAAAGACTGGTATTTTATGATGATTTCCTTTGTGGTTACATTTATCACCAGTTTTATTGTTTTTTATTATTTGCTGGAAAAATACATCTACTCAAAAATAGTGTTGATCTATAAAATGATCCACAATTTAAAACTGGGCAAAGATCTGAAAGATGCACTTGGCGAATATGTAAGCTCGGACCCTATAAACGATGTGGAACACGAAGTAAAGGAATGGGCTGGCGCAAAGAAAAAGGAAATTGAGATGCTGAAAAAGCAGGAGCAATTTAGGCGGGAGTTTCTCTCAAACGTATCTCATGAGTTTAAAACACCCTTGTTTGCCATACAGGGCTATATTGAAACCTTACAGGATTGCCTGGTTGATGATCCGGAAACGGCTGCTAAATTTTTAGAAAAAGCCGAAAAAAATGTAGAAAGATTGAGCTATCTGATTAATGACCTGGACTCTATTTCCAAACTGGAAACCGGTGAAATTCCAATTAACTATGAACGTTTTGATTTTGTTCCCCTGGCTCGAGAAGTAATGGAGGGTTTGGAAGATACTGCGAACAAAAGAAATATAAAACTCTCTTTTAAAGACAAATACACCCACCCCGCCTTTGTAAGGGCCGATCGGGAAAAAATCAGACAGGTATTGATCAATCTGGTTCATAATTCTTTAAAATATGGCAGGGAGCATGGATCTACCGCGATAAAAATTTTTGAACTTCACGATCAATATCTTATTGAGGTAACAGATGATGGCATTGGTATTGACGAAAAGCACCTGGCACGCCTGTTTGAACGTTTTTACAGAATAGACTCGCACCGATCGAGAGAAGAAGG
Organism: Pedobacter schmidteae; assembly: GCF_900564155.1. Lineage (NCBI taxonomy): Bacteria > Pseudomonadati > Bacteroidota > Sphingobacteriia > Sphingobacteriales > Sphingobacteriaceae > Pedobacter > Pedobacter schmidteae. The sequence continues at coordinate 790,529 of NZ_LS999839.1, forward strand.
GGGAACCGGTCTTGGGTTGGCCATTGTAAAACACATTTTAGAGGCCCACGAACAGATTATATCGGTAAGGAGTACTTTACAAATTGGAACTACCTTTGCCTTTACTCTTGAAAAGATTGGCTAACAGTTGCTTCTATTTGAAAAAATAACTTAACACTTAACACTAACTTAACATTACACTCATACTTTTGCATCATATTTTAAATTAATATGAACAGCATTTTTAAGTTCTTTACCCCGAAAGACAAGAAATTTCAGCCCCTGTTTGAGCAGGCAGGAAGCAATGTATTAAAAATCTCTCAAGCTTTATTGCTTGCACTTAGTGCAACCGATATGGAAAAAAGAAAAGAATACATTAAAGAAGTGGAACGTTTGGAGCATGTTGGCGACGACATTACACATTCTATTTTTCTGGAATTGAGTAAAAACTTTATCACCCCGTTTGACAGGGAAGATATTCATGCACTGGCTAGCGCCGTTGACGACATTGCAGATTATATTCATGCTTCGGCCAGCAATATTGAGCTGTACAATGTAACCAGCATTGCTGACGCGATGATTAAACTTGCTGAGCTACTGGTAGAAATGTGTACCGATCTGGAAAAAGCGATCAAAGAATTGAGAAGCTTTAAAAATATCCGTGTGATTGCGGATGCTTGTGTACGCATCAACAGCGGAGAAAATCAGGCCGACTATGTTTGTAACCTTGCAATTGCGCGCTTGTTTGAATTTGAGACCAATGCCATTGAACTGATCAAACAAAAAGAAGTACTGCAGACCTTAGAACTGGCTACAGACAAATGTGAAGATGCAGCCAATGTGCTGGAATCTATTTTGGTGAAGAATGCTTAAACCTTTAAAAAAATGGTAACTACTTTTACTTTACTGGTTATAGTAATCGTATTGGCTATTGCCTTCGATTACATAAACGGCTTTCACGATGCAGCAAACTCTATTGCAACTATTGTATCCACAAAAGTACTTTCTCCTTTTCAGGCCGTACTATGGGCAGCAGTGTTCAATTTTGCTGCATATTTTTATTTCACCGATCACAAAGTTGCCAACACTATTGCTAAAACCGTAGTAGAAAACTTTATTACACTTGAAGTTATATTGGCTGGCTTACTGGCGGCTATTACATGGAACTTGTTTACCTGGTGGTTTGGTATTCCATCCAGTTCATCGCATACCCTTATTGGTGGTTTTGCAGGAGCAGGCATGGCAAAAGCCGCATCCCTGGGTGCTGGCGTAATGTCGGCCATCAACCTTGCACCGATACTAAAAGTAGTAGCATTTATTGTATTGGCCCCTGTCATTGGTATGGTTATATCTGTGATTATTTCCATTATCATTCTTCACATTTCGAAAAACGCCCGACCTACGGTAGCAGAGAAGTGGTTTAAGCGTCTTCAGCTGATATCATCTGCAGCCTTAAGCTTTACTCACGGTGGTAATGATGCGCAGAAAGTAATGGGGATCATCTATGTTGCTATGGTCGCGGGTCAGCAATTAAATAGTGGTGACCCTATGCCGGAGTGGGTTCCTATTTCCTGTTATGCAGCCATTGCCTTAGGTACCATGAGTGGCGGATGGAAGATTGTAAAAACGATGGGTTCAAAGATTACAAAAGTAAATGCCTTTGAAGGTGTTGCTGCTGAATCGGCAGGTGCAGTAACATTGGGTATCACCGAGCACTTTGGTATCCCGGTTTCTACTACACATACCATTACCGGTTCTATTGTTGGGGTTGGTTTGTTAAAAAGGGTTTCAGCTGTACGTTGGGGTGTTACCGTTAGTTTGCTATGGGCCTGGGTTTTAACGATTCCAGTTTCGGCAACACTTGCAGCTATCGTTTTCAGCATTATCCACCTTTTCTTTTAATCGTTAAGGTATATATACTCTTAAAAAAGGGGTTGTATCATAAATTTGATACAACCCCTTTTTTATACTATTCGTCATCCTGAATTTTTCAGTAGCTTCTATCCTCTTAGAAATCTATTTTAAAGGTCATTCTGCTATTGGCCTTCCCAGGTTTTTCCCACTTCGGCCCATTGATCATTAAGCGGATCGCCTCCTGTTCGTACTGCTCGTCGGCAGGCTGTATAATTTTGATGTCTGTCGGACTTCCGTTCTTTTCAATTCTAAAGCTAAGCTCAACAGTTTGTCCTACCTTTTTATCCTTTGCAAAACTATTGTTGGTATTGATGTATTCAAATAGCTTGTCCCAGCCCCCAACCGGATTAGAAACCATAGGTGCTTTATTCGGCAATGAGCTAATTCCCCTGATCTTAGCTCCCGCAACCTGTCTGTTCATTGTTTTATTAAACGTATCTGCAGTACTTACTTCTTTTTTCTTAGCTACGCCATGACCTGCCACCACCACTTCATTTAAGACTGAGTTATCGGGTACCAAAGACACATTTATAGGCTGATTTGCTTTTGCGAATAGCTCCGTTGCCTTAAATCCAATAGAATTAACACTAATCTTTCCCTCTTTAACAGAAGTGTCGGCATTGATCTTAAACTCGCCGTTAACGTCGGTTACAGCAATTAAATTAGTCCCATCTACACGCACAGAGGCCCCGGGCAGCGGTTTTCCGTCGTCTTGAGCTACCACTTTTCCACTTAAGACATTTACAACACCCTGGGCTGTTACTAAACTAACTGATGCCGTAATGTTTTGCTTCTTTTGGGCCGCATAACCAACCACAGCAATCTCATCTAGCTGCTGGGGTGCAGCCTGTGGAAAAGGCATTTCCTTTTTAGCGCTCACCCTCGTCGCATAGCTATTTGTTTTTGCAGCCTTAACGGCCCGCTCAACCTCTTTTTCCCTTATAACATCGGCCGATTCACTGGCGACAACCGGCGCAGCCTGAATGGTAGCAGCGGGACTGTCATCAGCTACCGGAGTTTTTGGAGCGATATTTACCTCCACCTTTTTGGCCCTGCCCGCCAATTCCTTCTGATGGTTATTTTCACGCATCCAGAACATGATACTTACAGCAACAAACATCACCGCTGCAGTCGCCGCGATACTTAAACGCTGCCAGGTAATCACGGAGGTTTTCTTCACACTTTCATGTTCGGCAATCCGCTCATGCAATTGTTTCTGAAGCAGCGACAAAGAGTGCAATGAGCGTTTGGGCGACTCGCTTAAACCCGCCAACGCTTCGGCCACAAAAGGATCATCCAGCGCTTCGCGCTCCACCCTGTTCATGGTTTTAGCATCCAGTTTACCATCAAGGTAATCCTCTAAAACACCTATATCTAGCCAATCTTTATTCACCGCTGTTCTTTTCTATACAAATTTTCAGATTCCTTTTCCCATTCTGGATATAACTCTTCACTTTCAGCATCTCATACCCTGTAATATCTGCTACTTCTTTATAACATTTCTCTTGCAGATAAAAAAGATCAACACTCACACGCTGCTCTTCAGGAAGTGTTTCCATACACTTTTCCATAACCGTTAGCTTCTTCTCTTTTGTATCATCTATATCAAGATGCACAAAATCAGTATTTTCCACAAAAGTATCTTCTATTGAAACGGTAGTATGCTTTGATTGTTTTCGAATTGCCATTAAACAATGATTACGGGTTAGCACATGTAACCAGCTTTTAAAGTTCTGCACTTCATGGAGCTTTAGCTTTAGCACCAGCTCTTCAAATATCTGCATAACCGCATCTTTACTTTGCTCCTCGTCCTTCAGATAGTTTAAGCAAACCCCAAATACCAGGTGCATATACTTGTTATAAAGCGTACCCAATACTTCCAGGTTGCCGCTCTGTTTATATTGGGCAATTAAAGCGGTATCATCCTGCTCCTGTATCCGGGCGTTATTTTTTATAAACTTCAATAGGTGTCTAAGGCATAATGTATTCAAGTATAAAGATATTTTCTGACACTGTTATAGAATTTATGTAATGTGATCTCCGCTTTGCGGTATGCTGGCCAAATTAATGGCAGAAGATTTGCTATCTTCGGTAAAAAAATAACCAATCGAACAATAATGAAACGCATAAAATTTGTCTATCCCGCCTTTTTGGCCTGTTTTTTTATCTTTATTTCCGGTGCTCAGGCTCAGCTTAAAATTGGGGATGTCTTGAAAAAGGTAACCGGCAGCAGCACAGGTACAGGAACCCCAAGCGCCCTGGAAATCGCTTCGGGGATAAAACAGGCACTGGAACTAGGCACTTCTCATGGGGCCGACCTTCTTTCAGCAAAAGACGGCTTTATGGGGAACCTTGCGGTAAAGATTCTTTTTCCACCTGAAGCACAAAAAGTAGAGAAAACCTTGCGCACCCTGGGCATGGGAAAGCTGGCCGACAATGTGATTTTAAGTCTTAACCGCGCGGCCGAAAGTGCTGCAAAAGAGGCCAAACCAATTTTTATTTCCGCCATTAAGCAGATGACGATTAATGATGCTACCAACATATTGCTTGGCGAAAAAGATGCGGCCACCAGCTATTTTAAAAGGGTAACTACCGCGCAGCTGATGGAAAAATTTAAACCGGTGATTACAGCAAATCTGGCCAAAGTTGGGGCAACGAAATATTGGGGTGACGCAACCGGACAGTATAACAAACTTCCTATGGTAAAGCCATTGAATACAGATCTGTCTGATTATGTGGCACAAAAAGCCATTGATGGAATGTTTATACAGGTTGCCCAGGAAGAACTTAAAATCAGGGACAATTTTGGAGCAAGGTCGACCTCATTATTGCAAAAAGTATTTGGTTATGCCGATAAGAAAAAATAATGTAAACGTCAAAGGTTCGGGGCCACAATTAAAAAAACAATAAATAAGTAGATGAAAAGCACTACTTTTATACGATAAATACTAACAACATAAAAGTATATTGGATTTTAAAGATTTTAATTTTAACCCTGAACTACTTGAAGGGTTATTAGCAATGGGGTTTCGCAATGCTACCCCAATCCAGCAGCAAGCCATTCCGCTTATTTCAGAAAAAAAAGATTTGATTGCCTGCGCACAAACCGGAACCGGAAAAACAGGCGCCTATCTTTTACCGATTATGAACATGATAGCCGGTACAGAAGAGCGACATAACAATACATTGATACTTGCCCCTACGAGAGAGCTTGCACAGCAAATAGATTTGCAGGTTGAAGCTCTTTCTTATTTTACCAACATCAGCTCACTAACCGTATACGGAGGCGGCGATGGCATTGCCTATGAGCAGCAGAAAAGATCAATGCGCGAAGGTGTAGACATCATTATAGCAACACCGGGCCGCCTGATTTCGCATCTTTCTTCTGGTGTTTTAAAACTGGATCAATTGCAACATCTGGTACTGGATGAGGCAGACCGCATGTTGGACATGGGTTTTTACGATGACATTATGCGCATTGTAAGCTATCTGCCGCAGGCCAGGCAAACGGTCATGTTTTCGGCTACAATGCCACCAAAGATTAGAAAGCTGGCCGCTTCATTATTAAATCATCCGGAGCAAATCAGTTTGGCCATATCCAAACCAGCTGAAGGAATTTCGCAGCAGGTGTATCTGGTTCACGATGAGCAAAAGATTCCATTGTTGAGTGGCTTGTTGAAGACAAATGAGTATAAAAGCATCATCGTCTTTGCATCCACCAAGGAAAAGGTAAAGAATCTGGGCAAAGTATTCCGAAACCTTGGCCTTAAGGCAGAAGCATTTCATTCCGATCTGGGACAAAAAGAAAGAGAAGGCATTTTACTAAAGTTTAAAAACAGGCAGCTGCCTATCATTATTGGTACAGACGTTTTAAGCAGAGGAATTGATGTAGAAGGTATAGACCTGGTGGTTAACTTTGACGTGCCGCACGATGCTGAAGATTATGTACACCGCATTGGCCGTACGGCCAGGGCGGCAACAAAAGGCACCGCGATTACTCTTGTAAATCATAGGGACAAACGTAAGCTGGCCAGTATTGAAAAACTGATAGAAAAGCAGATCGATAGAATTCCCTTACCTGAGCATTTGGGGCCTGCACCGATAGAGACAGTCGTGGACCCAACGGTACCAAAACCTGCCAACAAAACAGGATCAGGAAAGCCAAAACGCAAGTTCTGGAAGAAAAAACCAAGCAAGCAGCCAGGCGCTTAGTTAAAAACTGCCAGGTCTGCGGAGGGATCGCTCACATTTTTGTATCTTTACTTTTATGCAGAATCTCCCTCCTTTAGCCGAACGTATGCGTCCTCAAAACCTGGATGAATATGTTGGGCAACAACATTTGGTAGGACCCGATGCAGTTTTAAGAAAAGCCATCCAAAGCGGGCAACTGCCTTCTATGATATTCTGGGGTCCTCCAGGCGTAGGAAAAACAACTTTAGCCTACATCATTTCCCAAACCTTAGACAGACCTTTTTTCAATCTGAGTGCCATCAATTCGGGAGTTAAAGACATCAGGGATGTTATAGACAGAGCTGCCTTGCTTAAAGACAGTTTTATGGGTCTGCCAATCCTGTTTATTGATGAGATCCATCGCTTCAGCAAATCCCAACAGGATAGTTTACTAGGTGCTGTAGAAAGAGGCCTGGTTACCTTAATTGGTGCCACTACCGAAAATCCGTCTTTTGAAGTCATCTCAGCACTGTTATCCAGATGCCAGGTTTATATTTTAAAAGCCTTAAATGAGGATGAGCTTTCGGGATTGTTGCAAACGGCAATTCAGCAAGACACCGTACTGAAAGCGAAAAAAATAACCATTAAAGAGCACGAGGCACTTATCCGTTTATCGGGTGGTGATGCCCGAAAACTATTGAATGTGCTGGAAATTGCCATAAATGGCATAGGTGGGAATAAAATTAGCTTAACCAACGAAAGCGTACTGGCCCATGCTCAGCAGAATCTGGCCTTGTATGATAAGGCGGGCGAGCAGCATTATGACATCATTTCGGCCTTTATCAAATCCATCAGAGGTAGCGACCCCAATGCTGCAGTATACTGGCTGGCTAGGATGATTGAAGGTGGGGAAGATCCATTGTTTATCGCCCGAAGACTACTCATTCTTGCATCGGAGGACATTGGTAATGCAAATCCCAATGCCTTACTCCTGGCCAACAATTGCTTTCAGGCAGTCAATGTGATTGGCTATCCGGAAGCAAGAATTATTCTGTCACAAGCGGTTACCTATATGGCCGCCTCGGTAAAAAGCAATGCTGCTTATGAAGCGATTAACCAGGCCCAGGCCCTGGTAAAACAAACAGGCAATTTACCTGTGCCGCTCCATATCCGCAATGCCCCTACCAAACTGATGAAAAACATTGGGTACGGGAAAGATTATAAATATTCGCATGGATATGAAGGTAATTTTGCCGAGCAGGAGTATATGCCTGAGCAACTGAGCGGGACAAAATTATACGACCCGGGACAAAACCCCGCGGAAGAAAAATTGAGAGAACAGCTGAGAAAAAACTGGAAACACAAATACAAGTATTGATATGCTGCTTACTTTTTTAAATCACCAATGGAAGGCCTTTTGGCGTTCGCGCAATCGCGGAGGTAGCTTAACCACTCAAATTGTGCTGATCTTTTTTATTCTTTATTTTCTTATTATAGCCATTAGTGCGGGCATTAAAATGCCCTGGCTACTGCAGCAGCTTTATCCGGATCAGGATGTCATCAAAAGCTTCAACGGAATTATTCTGTATTATTTTGCCTTAGACTTCATGCTGCGCCTTCAATTACAAGAGCTCCCAACCTTAAGCATTGTTCCATATTTGCATTTAAAAATCTCCAAAAGCAAAATCGTTAGCTTCCTCAATGTAAAGGCCCTGTTCTCTGCATTCAACTTATGGCCGTTCTTGTTGTTCTTTCCATTCTGTTTCTCCAAAATAGCGACAGCACACGGAAGCTTTGTAACCCTGATGTATGCCATTGCAATTGCTTCGATAACAGTATTTAATAATTATCTCGTATTATACATCAAGCGCAAATCTATTTCAAACATCGCGTATACGCTGGTCGGACTAACCATCATCGGAAGTTTCGCGGCATTAGAATATTTTAAAGTCATCTCAATGATGACTGGCTCTGGCTATGTTTTCAGCACAATTACCCAACAACCCCTTGCAGGTCTATTTTTTTGCCTAGCTGCCTTTACTATATTTAAAACTAATAGCAGCTACCTGCGCCGTAATTTGTATACGGAAGAATTAAGCTCCGCTCAGGAAAAAAAAGCAAGTACCGATTATGCTTTTCTAAATCGTTTTGGCCGAACAGGAGAACTCGCAGCTCTGGAATTGAAGTTGATTTTACGGCATAAGCGCTCTCGCAATACCCTCTTTATAGCCCTCATCTCTTTGCTTTACGGTTTTATCTTTTATAAAAAAGAGGTGATTACGGACGATGGATTTGGGCAGATGATGTTTGCTGCGATTTTCATGACGGGAATCTCTATCCTCACTTACGGTCAATTTATGTTTGCCTGGCAAAGTGCACATTTTGATGGACTACTAGGCAATAAAATCAATTTTAGAGATTTTATAAAAGCTAAATTTTTACTTTTCACGATAGGTAGCACAATGATTACTGTACTGGCTAGTTTTTATGGTTTTTTGAGTCCTAAATTGTTGCTACTACATTTAACTGCTTACCTATACAATGTAGGCTTTGGAATTGTAGTAGTCCTTTACCTGGCCAATTTCAATTATAAAAGAATAGACCTCAATAGAAGTGCGACCTTCAACTACCAGGGAATAAGCGCCAATCAATGGCTACTAATGTTTCCCTATGCATTAACACCCATCTTTATTTATCTACCTTTTGGTTTGTTCGATAAACCTTACCTGGGTCTGATCATTGTATCATTATTTGGCCTGATCATGATCATAATGCGCAATTACTGGATTAATTTAATTACCAAAAAATTTGAACAGCAACGATATAAAATAGCCGAGGGCTTTAGGGCATAATTATGATTTTAGAAGTAAAAGATTTAACAAAAGTTTACGGCGACAAACGCGTTGTAAACATCGAGAATTTGCAAATTGGATTAGGGGAAACAATAGGATTGGTGGGCAATAATGGAGCGGGGAAAACCACTTTTTTCCGTATGATTTTAGATCTTATTCGCCCCTCGGGAGGCTCGGTCTTATCAAAAGGTGAAAATGTGATGCAAAGTGACAATTGGAAAAATTATACTGCGTCTTTCCTGGATGAAGGCTTTCTGATCGATTATTTAACTCCGGAAGAGTACTTTTTATTTATAGGAAGCCTTCAGAACCTTACGCCAGCTTTTGTTGAAGATGAATTGAAACAATATGGAGATTTCTTTAACGGTGAAATTTTAAATAAACAAAAATACATCAGAGATTTTTCAAAGGGCAATCAAAACAAAGTAGGAATAGCAGCCGCACTTTTACAAAATCCGGAGATATTAATATTGGACGAGCCCTTTGCCAATCTTGATCCAACTACACAAATCAGACTGAAGGCCCTGATAAAGTCGTTAAAACAGCAAAAAGCAATTACGACGTTAATATCCAGTCATGATTTAAATCATGTAACAGATGTATGCGATCGTATTATTCTTTTGGAAAAAGGCAAGGTGATCAAAGATTTCCACAAAGATGAAAACACTCTAATGGAACTTGAGGCCTATTTTTCGGAACAACAGGATACTGTATAGAATTATAGTCACAATAATTTTACCTCATGGGCTTTATTGGTCACTATAGTCCATTTTTCCCTGAATTTAAGGGCGACACAATATTTAATCAGCAAACAATAAAACTTGGCATTAGGTTTGATTTATCCGAAATATAAAACAAATGATAACATTATGATGACTTCAAAATTTAAAATAGCAACATTTAGTATAGCATTAGCCCTTGGTGCCATGGCATTTCAGGGTTGCGATAGTTTAACAAAAACCCAAAAAGGTGCTGGTATTGGCGCAGCAGCCGGTGGTGTATTGGGTGCTATTATAGGCAAAAAAGCAGGTAATACCGCTGTTGGTGCCATCATAGGTGCAGCTGTTGGAGGTACTGCGGGTGGTTTCATTGGAAAAAGAATGGATAAACAGGCTGCAGAAATCCAGAATGCTATTCCTAATGCTGAAGTAATCCGTGAAGGCGAGGGGATCATTGTGAAGTTTGACAGTGGTATCTTGTTTGGTTTCGATAAATCAGATTTAACCGCCCAAGCAAAAACCAATGTTAAATCATTAGCGAATTCATTAAACCAGTATCCTGGAACAGATATTAAAGTAATTGGCCATACCGACAACAAAGGTACAGAGGCTTACAATATGGGCTTATCGGAAAGAAGAGCTGCAGCAGTAAAAGCTTATGCAGTTTCTCAAGGTGTTCCTGCTGCAAGGCTGATCACTGTAGGAAAAGGTTTTTCAGAGCCAATTGAAGACAATGCTACTGAAGCTGGAAGAGCAGCAAACCGCAGAGTTGAGGTGGTTATTGTAGCGAACGATCAATTGAAAAACGAAGCAAAAGCTCAAGGAAAATAATTTAGCGCATTTACATCTACCTATAAAAGTGAAAACCCGTCGTACTATGTACTTCGGGTTTTCTACTTTTAGGAGATGTTAGATTTGAGATGCGAGACTCCTATCTAACCTCTAACTTTCAGGATTCATATTTCCTTCATAGATGTCATCAAAGTAATGTATAGCCAACGATTTGAGCAGCAGTTCCTGTTCCATCATTGCAAAAGATGGAATGGGTTTAACTAATTTCCAATGTGGCCAGCCATCCTGATCCAGTCCCTCCAGTTCATAAAATCCCATTTCACTTAACAAGCGGCAGGTAGCGATGTGCATGAGTTCTTCCTTCTGACGTTTGCTGTACTTACGAGGTCCTTTGCCCAATTCCTGCACGCCTATCAGGAATAGTACAACCTTCAAGTCCGGAGCTTCAGCATCAAATTCCTGAGCTATTTTTTGTTGCAAAATTTTCCATTTTGCATGTGTTTCTGCAGGTTTCATACTACAAAGATACAATTTAGCCCCTCAGCTTTCTGATAATAAATAAAGGGCAATTGAATCCTTATTGCTAATTTTATAGCTATGGAAAAAGCAATTGTAACAGGCTTACTGGCCTTCGGCATGTCGGGTAAAGTATTTCATGCACCTTTTATAGATGCACACCCTGGATTTAAATTTCATGCAGTGTTGGAACGCAATCAAAAAAATGCAGCGGAAGAATATCCCGGCGTAAAAAGTTACGACACCTTTGAAGCACTCATTGCCGATCCGGCCATTGAACTGGTAATTGTAAATACTCCCAATTTTACCCATGCCGACTATACACGAAGAAGTCTGGAGGCAGGCAAACATGTATTGGTTGAAAAACCTTTTACCGCAACATCCGCTGAAGCAAAAGAACTATTTGATCTGGCCAGAACTCTAGGCAAAAAAATATTTATTTATCATAACCGAAGATGGGACAGCGACTGCACTTCTATACAAAAAGTGGTAGAAAGTGGACAACTGGGACAAATAAATGAGGTCCATTATAGATATGATCGTTATAGAAAAGCCATTGGTCATAAATTTTTTAAAGAGGAGCCACATCCTGCAAGCGGATTAATGTATGATCTGGGGCCACATTTGCTTGATCAGGCCATTAGTTTATTCGGCAAACCGAAGTCGTTTTATAAGGTACTGGGCAAACACCGTGAAAACACCAAGGTGGATGACTATTTTATGATCCATTTGGCCTATCCGAATGATTTAAATATCTTCCTGACTTCCAGTCTGCTGGTCGCAGATCCTCAGAAAGCATTTGTATTACACGGATCGGCTGGATCCTATGTAAAAGGGCGTTCGGATGTTCAGGAAGAACAACTGTTGAAAGGGATGAAACTAAGTAATCCAGCCTACGGAATAGAGCCGGCTGAAAGTAAGGGGCGCCTGACCATTATGGATGAAGATGGGATTCCACAAGTAAGCTATACTGACTCGGAAAAAGGAAATTACATTGGTTTGTTTGAAGCGGTTTATCAGTCGATTGTGAATGAGATACCTTACCCGGTAACCGAGGAACAGATCATTACACAGCTGGAAATCCTTGAGGCTTAAACTATGTATACCATATTGTTTATACTTATTCCGGTATTTATCCTAATAGCATATCTCATTTTAGGACGGAATAAGTCAAATGGAGGGGATTTAAAAGAGCTCACGGAAACAGATCGTAACTTGCTACTTAACCACGTTCACTTTTATCAACAGTTGGACACTGTCGACAAACGAAAGTTTGAATACAAAATTCAGTCCTTTTTAGCCGATATACGAATTGAAGGCATTGGAATCGATGTTGAACCGCTGGACCGGCTATTGATTGCCTCCAGCGCCATCATCCCTGTTTTTGGTTTTGATAGCTGGAAATATAAGAACCTATCGAGCGTATTGCTGTATCCTGACACTTTTAATAAAGAGTTTCAATTTGAAGGTGCCGAAAGAAATATTTTAGGTATGGTTGGCGACGGCTATATGAATGGTCAAATGATTTTATCGCGATCGGCACTACAGCATGGTTTTTCTAATGCCTCAGACAAAGAAAACACGGCCATCCATGAATTTGTGCATTTACTGGACAAATCGGATGGTGCAACCGACGGTATACCGAATAACCTGATGAAACATGAATATACCCTACCCTGGGTAAAAATGATTCACCAGGAGATGCAAAACATTGAACAAGGCAAATCGGATATCAATCCTTACGCCATTACCAATGAAGCAGAGTTTTTTGCCGTAGTGTCAGAATATTTCTTTGAAAAACCTGCACAGTTGAAAGCAAAACACCCTCAGCTATACCAGATATTATCGGAAACCTTTCTCCAGGATCTTGCTGGCAAATAATTTATAGGCTTCCTACAAGGGCTACAGCAAACTCTGTTGGAATTTCAATGTGAGGAATATGACCACAGGCATCAAATTCGATAATTTTGGCACCTGGTATTTTGGCGGCGGTTTGTTTTCCTAAAAATCTATATTGTCCATACAGGGCTTGCTGGTCTGCACTAAGCAGTCCTTTGCCAACAATGGTTTTATCTTCTTTACCTATAAATAGAACTGTGGGCACCCTGACGTTGATAAATTCGTATACCACAGGCTGCTCGTAAATCATGGTAAATGTCATAGCCGCAACTTTTGCCCACCTCGGGAAATCAGCACTATTGGTTACCCCTGCCGCAATCCGTACCAGTTCCTCATATTCTGGCTTCCACACCGTGAAATAGGAACTTTGATAGTACTTCCTCACACTCTCCGCAGTTGACTTTAATTCAGTTGCATATTGTTGCTCGGTAGTTACATAGGGTATAAACCTGCGATAATCCTCCAGGCCTATTGGATTTTCAAGCAACAGCTTTTCTGTTTGTTCTGGATACATCAAGGCAAACCTCGTTGCAAGCATCCCACCCATGGAATGGCCTAAAACACTTGCCTTTTGTATACCCAGCGCATCAAGCAAAGCCTTATTCCAGGTAGCCATCTGATGGAAACTATAGTGTATAAATGGCTTAGATGACTTTCCAAAACCAATCTGATCTGGAACAATCACTCTAAATCCTCTTGCAGTAAGGGCTTTTATGACACCCGACCAGTAATAACCTCCGAAATTTTTACCATGAAACAACAGCACTGTACGGCCATTGGCCATTTGAGTTGGCGCAACATCCATATAGGCCATACGCACGTCCTGCCCCTCAACGGCTATCGGAAAATATTTTACCGGATAAGCATATGAGACATTTTCTAAAGTAATCGAAAGGGTATCGCTCTTTTGAGCAGATACTGCAATTGTAGAAGCACAAAATATAAAAAGGGATAATGATATTTTTCTAAGCATGTTTTTTCTGAATCAATAAAGTTTGAATGTGCTAAACTTACACATAATTTATTTTTTGAAGGAAATATATACATATCCGTTTATTATCACTGCTATGGTGAGGGGCAAAAACAGTTTAGCCCGAACAATGTAAAACAACATCATTCGGGCTAAACGAAAAATTTAAGGAACTAATTACAAAAATGGCACGCTGATGCCAAAGGTAACATTGCGTCCGGGGTTGTAGATCCCAACCGGTTTATACCTGCTCAAATGATTGTAATATTCTTTGTTTAAGAGATTCTGACCCATTACCCAAATGTTAAACTGTCCCTTTTTTGTATGGATATTTGTTCCAACACCTGCGTCCAGTAAAGTATAACCGTTGGTCTGGGTTTCAAAACTATCAAAACGTGTCTGTTTAAAAGTATTCGTTACCCCGACTTTAACATAGGTATCCTCCAAGCCCTTAATGTTGGGTTCGAAACGAATTTCATTATTGATCGTTGCAGCCGGAATAAAGGGCAAGGCAAGATCTGTAGCCCTATTCACGCCTCTGGTATAAGCAAATGAATTTTCAAAGTGTAAGGATTTTATCAGGTGAAAATCGACAGAAGCCTCACCTCCAAACAGATCTGCATTGGTTTGCACATAACGGTATACCGGCAAAGTTTCTATACTCCCATCTTCATTGCTGAATGGCATGGTTTCGTTATTAAAGTTGCCCGGATAAATATAGTTGAAGATTCTATTGGCATAAGCATTCAAACCAAAGGTTACATTCTCCGCTGCATATTCCAGTCCCAAATCAAACTGCATACTGGTCTCCTGCTTTAAGTTGCTGTTTCCGATTTCGTATCTGAATGTACCTTCATGCCGCCCATTGGCACCAAGTTCCGCAATATTAGGCGCTCTGAACCCCGAACCTGCGTTTCCCTTTAGCACAAGATTTTTTGCGACTTCGAATGCAAAGCCCAAAGACCCTGACAAATTAGAAAATTTGTTATTAAAGCCTGTAAAGATCTGCTCCCCTTCAAAATTCAATCCTTTACCTTCTACCTTTTTATAATCGTAACGAAGCCCCACGTTAATAGCACCTTTGTTAAAATTACGTTTCAGATAGGCAAAAGCGCCTATGTTATTGCTGTCGTAATCCGGAATCAGAAATTCATCTCCATTATTCTTATTGTCCTGGTACATTCCCTGCACGCCAATTGCCGGCTGCCACTGTCCTAAATTGGGAAAGTTATATTTCAGATCATAAGTATATGACTTGAGATTCAAGTTCAGTCCCGGCTCCTGTATTTGCTCTTCAAACTCCTTACGAACATTGCTTTGAAAAGCGAAAACTGTCTTCAGTTGCCCTTTACCTAAAATGAAATTACTGTTTAATGCAGTACGGTAATGGGTTATATCCTGAAATGGCAGGTTCAACTTTCTTTCTTTGGCCTGTGCCTTTGTAATCAGTTCTCCATCTTCGTTCAGATAATTACCATCACTATCCGGTCCTTCCTCTACCAAACCTATATTGGTATGAAAGCGGGAAAAGGTAAGATGCGAATAGCCCCAGCTTTTATTTAAGCCCAACATTCCGTTAAAATTCAGCTCATTAAACCCTGAATTAGGTACCGTAGTATTTTTATAGCCAAATCCGTAGGCATTTTTATAAGAGGCCCGGCCACGGTATACAAAGCCATCCTCATTACCCTGCAGCATTAGCGAAGATGCACTTAGACCATTGTTGGTGCTATAAGTAGAAGTAAATGTCCCATTGTGTACTCCGGGAGCAGGAACCAGATCGTCAATCACATTAATTACGCCACCAAGAGCATCTGAGCCATACAGCAAACTTGCCGGACCTTTCAATATTTCAATCCGCGCTGCCGAGAACTGATCCACCTCGATGCCATGTTCGTCGCCCCACTGCTGGGCTTCTTCCCGGGCTCCATCAACCATTGTTAACACCCTGTTATAACCCAAACCTCGTATAATAGGTTTAGAAATGGCCCCGCCTGTACTGACCTGAGAGATCCCCGGCGTTTTAGCGATCGCATCGATCAGGTTTGTCCCCGCAGCCTGTGTAAGCTTGGTTTTACCTATGGTAACAACCGACAAACTGTTGGTTTTATTATTTGAGCTAAATGGCGAGCCCGTAATTACCACCTCCGCACTTTCAATAATAGAAGGAGATAAGGAAACTGTCAGACTGTTTTGACTGGCCAGATCCACGGTTTCTGAATAGGTTTTATAGCCTACAAAGCGAACCTCCAGTAGGAACTTACCTTTTGCAGGCACATTCTTTAAGATAAACTCTCCCTGCCCATTCGTAGTGGTGATGGCTTTCAAATCGGTAATATAAATGGTTGCACCAACAAGGGGGGCATGTGTTGAGGCGTCGATAACTCGTCCCCTGAATTGGGCAACTTCTGAAGCAATACCTAATAATGGAAATAAAAGGTATACCAATATGCATAGTAAAAGATGAACTCTTTTCATTAGAATAAATTATTTAAACAACGGAACCGGCATGCAAGGCACGCCTTCCGCTAAATCATCATTAAGGAATTAACAGGTTAACAACCTGCTCTTATAGATTTTTTAGGCAACAGGAGGCCCGCGAAGCGAAAGATTTATTAACCTGGTATAGGAACTACTTACCTCTGCATAAAACTTAGCAACAGGCTTACTAACCCGATAAACCAGAAAATGATGATGAGCTGTAGTATAGTTTTTTTCAAAATGAGCCTCACAGACCAAACAGTGTTCTGTTTGAGTACCTACGTGCAGTTTGTGTGTACAGGCCTTGTCATGGGAGGTACACTTCACCTCATGATGATCATGATGATGAAAAGCACTAAAAGGTGTAAGTGCAATGGCAAATACCCATAGCAACAAAACCGATAATATCCGATGAATATGTAAGTGCTTTTTCTTCAATTCACACCAAAATTAGTAAATTTAGTGAGAAAAATAGTCATATGAATGCTAATGAAGTACTGATTCGTCATTTTTACACCAGTTTTCAAAACAAAGATGTACAGGCTATGCAGGATTGTTATGCTGATGCAGCTCGTTTTAGCGACCCCGTTTTTATGGACTTAAATGCAGCTGAAGTTAAAGCGATGTGGGCCATGCTGATCAAAAGCGGAAAAGACATGCGTCTGGAATTTAAGAACATTAAAGAAAATGAAAATGGCGCAACGGCGGAATGGGATGCGTGGTATACTTTTTCGGCAACGGGCAACAAAGTACATAATCGTATCAAGGCGTCATTTTTTATTGCAGACGGAAAAATCACTAAACACCAGGACCAATTCTGTTTCTACGGGTGGGCAAGTCAGGCACTTGGCTTTACTGGTGTTTTACTTGGCTGGACGGCCTTTATCAAAAATAAGATCAGGGCTACTGCCAACAAAAATCTTCACAATTTTATTGCCCAGACAAGCAAATAATTAGCCAAGCAGCAAATCTATAATAGCCTGTAGGGTTAGTTTTTGCTGTTGTCCGCTTTGCATATCTTTTAATGTCAGTTCGCCCGTCTGCATCTCGTCACTTCCTATCAATATTACATAGGGTATACGTTTATCATCGGCATAACTCATTTGCTTCTTAAGCTTTGCCGAGGAAGGATATAGTTCAGCAGCGACTCCCGATCTACGCAAGTTTTGTAAGACAGGTAATGCATATCTTTCAGCGTCTTTATCAAAATTGCTAATCAACACCCTGGTGCCTGTAGCCGTTGATTCGGGGAAAAGATTCAATTCCTCCAAAACATCATAAATTCTGTCAGCGCCAAAAGAAACACCTACACCTGTCAACCCTTTTAAGCCAAACATACCTGTCAGGTCATCGTAACGGCCACCACCACCAATGCTGCCCATTGCCACTTCGTTGGTTTTTACCTCAAAAATGCAGCCGGTGTAATAATTTAATCCACGCGCCAGTGTAATGTCAAGTTCCACATCAGGATTTAAAGAAGCATCTGATTTAACCAGTTCATTTACGTAATCAAATACGGTTTCTATTTCCGAAATCCCTTTTAAGCCAGTTTCAGATGTTTGTAATACGGTTTTTAAACTATTTAATTTTTGTTCATTCGACCCCTCTAATAAAATAACCGGTTTTAATTTATCTATATCTGCAGCTGTAAAACCCCGCTCGATTAGTTCTTTTGTTACGCCGTCCAAGCCTATTTTATCCAGCTTGTCAATCGCTACGGTCATATCAATGATCAGTTCAGGCTTACCAAGTATTTCAGCTATCCCCGATAATATTTTACGGTTATTGATTTTAATGGTAAAGTCTTTTAAACCCAGATTGCTTAATGCCTCCTGGTAAATCAGAATAAACTCAGCTTCATTCAATAAACTATCAGAACCTACTACATCAACATCGCACTGATAAAATTCTCTGTATCGCCCTTTTTGAGGCCTGTCGGCGCGCCATACCGGTTGCACTTGAAATCGTTTAAAAGGCAGCGATATATCATTCTGATGCATCACGACGTAACGGGCAAATGGCACAGTCAAATCATACCTCAGGGCTTTTTCGCTTATGGACGAAATCATTGCATTTGAATTGGCCTGAGCAAGTAGATCAGGTTTTACTTTGGACAGGTAATCGCCACTATTCAGAATTTTAAATATCAGTTTATCCCCCTCATCACCATATTTACCGGTTAAAGTGGAAAGATTCTCCATCGATGGGGTTTGTATTTCGGCATAGCCATATTTTCTGAAAACAGTTTTAACCGTATCAAAAATGAAATTACGTTTTACCATTTCCTGAGGAGAAAAATCTCTGGTTCCTTTTGCTAAAGAGGGTTTGATATTTGACATGAGCGCAAAAGTACAAAACTAACAGGCATAAAAAAAGGTTGTCTGCTTTTACACAGGCAACCTTTCGTATTTTTATGATTTGAACGTTAAACCAATAACCTGATTGGTTCTTCCAGCAATCCTTTAAGTGTTTGCAGGAAAGCTGCACCTGTTGCACCATCAACCACGCGGTGATCACAGCCTAAGCTCAGTTTCATCACATTACCAGGCACAACTGCACCGTTTTTAACCACCGGAATTTGCTGTATTGCACCTACAGATAAGATTGCACCATCCGGAGAGTTGATAATGGATGTAAATTCATCGATACCAAACATACCCAGGTTAGAAACAGTGAAAGTGGAACCTTCCCAATCTGCCGGTTGTAATTTTTTAGCTTTCGCTTTCTGTCCGTACTCTTTAACCTCCGCAGAAATGTGAGACAATGATTTCCCATCGGCAAAACGAACCACAGGAACCAATAAACCATCCTCTACTGCCATGGCTACACCAATATTGGTATGCTCATTAAAGCGGATCTTATCACCACGCCATGAAGAGTTAACAGCAGGATGCTGTTTTAATGCAACAGCAACCGCTTTAATAATAATATCATTGAAGGAAACCTTAACCGGCGCCACAGTGTTAATAGCCGTACGCGCAGCTATGGCACTGTCCATATCAATACTAATGTTTAAGTAGAAATGTGGAGCAGTAAACAAGCTTTCTGCCAAACGTTTAGCAATCACCTTACGCATTTGCGACACAGGTTTCTCGGTAAATCTTTCTTCACCAACATATTGAGGGATCACTGGCGCAGCTTTCTCTGCAGCAGGAGCTGATGGAGCAGCTACGTTTGCTGAGGTCGCAGCAGGTTTGAAGTTTTCAATATCTTTTTTAATGATACGTCCACCATCTGCACTACCAGCAACCTGTGCCAGGTCTATTCCTTTATCTTTTGCAATTCTTTTAGCTAATGGAGAGGCTTTTACACGATCTCCGCCAACAGACACAGGAGGAACTTCTTCTTTTGCTTCAACTGTCCTTTCAGCTACCGGTGTATTCGCCGTCGCATCAGCAGCAGGCTTAGCAGGAGCGTCACCTTGAGCAAGAATTCCACTGATATCTGTTCCTTCCGGGCCAACAATAGCTATAATACCATTTACTTTTGCCGCAGCACCTTTTTCAACACCAATGTGTAACAAAGTTCCGGTTGCATAGCCCATCACCTCCATAGTAGCTTTATCGGTCTCTACATCGGCAAGAATATCATCATCCTTCACTTTATCGCCCACTTTTTTATGCCATTCAGCAATTACGCCTTCTGTCATTGTATCGCTCAACAAAGGCATACGAATAACTGTAACACCTTTTGCAGTCAATTCAGCCTCAGACAAACCTGTTGATGAAGCAGCAGGAGCATCTTTTTTCTCCTCTGCAGGCACTGCTTCGCTCGCTTTACTCTCAGCAGCTGGCGCAGCACCTTCTTCGGCCGCTAATGCTGCTTTATAATCTTCACCTTCTTTACCTATTACTGCAATAATGGCATCAACAGGAACAGCCTTACCTTCTTCTACACCAATGTATAATACGGTACCATCCCAGTATGATTCTAAATCCATGGTTGCCTTATCGGTTTCCACTTCGGCCATCACATCGCCGCTTTTTACTTTATCGCCAACTTTTTTATGCCATTTAGCCATCACACCTTCGGTCATGGTGTCGCTCATTTTGGGCATTCTAACTATTTCAGCCATTCTATAATATCTATTGAAATGCGTTCTTAATTAATCTTTTACGTAAGGATAGTCCTGTTGTACATAAACATCAGTGTATAATTCTGATGCATCAGGGAACGGAGACTCTTCAGCAAACTTAACAGACTCATCAACAATTTGCTTTACTTTATTTTCGATCCCCTCTATCCAGGCCTGATCAGCATACTTTTCTTTAAGTATTACTTCTCTAACTGTTTCAATTGGATCTTTAGCTTTATACTCTTCTAATTCGTCTTTAGTACGATATTTGGCAGGGTCAGACATTGAGTGTCCGCGATAGCGGTATGTTCTCATTTCCAGGAAGGTTGGGCCTTCACCACTTCTTGCGCGCTGAATAGCTTCATCCATTGCATTATGAACTGCAACAGGATCCATACCATCAACCGGAGCACATGGCATGTCAAAGCCTAAACCTATTTTATAGATATCAGTCATATTGGTTGTACGCTCAACGGAGGTTCCCATTGCGTAAAAATTGTTTTCACAAACAAATACTACCGGGAGTTTCCAGAGCATAGCCATATTAAATGTCTCGTTTAATGCACCTTGACGCACAGCTCCATCGCCCATATAGCAAACGTTTACATTTTTTGTGCCTTTATATTTTTCAGCAAATGCAATACCTGCACCCAATGGAATTTGTCCACCAACAATTCCGTGTCCACCATAAAAATGATGCTCTTTACTAAACATGTGCATAGAGCCACCTTTACCTTTAGATACACCTGTAACTTTACCGTACATTTCGGCCATAATGCTATCTGCACTTACACCCAAAGCCAGTGCATGAGCGTGATCGCGATAAGTAGTAATCATGGAGTCTCCTTGCTGCATAGCAGAAATTGCTCCGGCTACCACCGCTTCCTGACCGATATATAAATGACAAAAACCGCGGATTTTTTGTTGTCCGTAAAGTTGACCGGTTTTTTCTTCGAACTTGCGCATCAGCAACATCGACTCAAACCACTTCAGATAGGTATCTTTATTTATTTCTACTGCACTCATTTTGGGGTGTTGATTTTTTTACGAGAGCAAATCTAGTTTTTTATTGCAATATATAGAAGTAAATGATGTAAAATGCACACTATGGTTACATAATTTTTGGCTGTAAACTAACCCGCTAATCAGGTCAATATTAGTATATATAGCCAACTTAACAAATTAAAAGCAAACCGATGCTCCCGAACGCAATCATAAGTTGCACTTAAAACCCGACTAACCGAAACTTATATGGCAGAGAAAAAAGAACCAATTATTACAAAATGTTAATAACTTTCAATATAATTTTATTGGTATTTGGATAACATTTGTAAAATGTATATGTTTGCCATCCAAACAATAAGCCCATAGTGGTGTACGTTTAAGTGTAAGTGTTCAATACCCAAACTTAACAGTATAACATGATAAAAAAGTTTTTGTTTTCTACCCTCATTGGTTTGTGCAGCCTTACAGCCCTCAACGCACAAACAAAAACAAAAGAAACCAATAAATTAGCAGATCCTGACAATTTAGCTTCACAATATTTTTCGCAGGTAATGGGTGTTGCAGTAGATGCTACTTCCAATGTAAAGCTTTACAAGTTCATTTACGAGTGGATTGGTACTCCTTACAGATTTGGGGGAAATACAGAAAAAGGAATTGACTGTTCGGCCTTTACAAAAGCCATTTACGATAAAGTTTTCAACACAACGATATTGCGAAATTCACGTGATATTTTTAGTATGGTAGATCCGTTACCTAAAGACGAACTGAAAGAAGGAGACCTTGTATTTTTCAAAATAAAAAGCAGAAGCATTACTCACATCGGCATATACCTTGGCGATAACCGCTTTGCTCATGCATCATCAAGCAGAGGCGTAGTGATCAGCAATTTAAACGAGCCCTATTATTCGAGATACTTCTATAAAGGCGGCCGCATTTTAGATGGCGTTAAAGAAGATCTGATCCGAGAGTAAAAGCACTAATCTTTACTTCAAAAGCATTGGTCCTTCTAAACATTTAGAAGGACTTTTTTTATACCTATAGTCAAATGAAACTTTCAATTACAAGCCTCCTGATTACGGCAAGCTCTTTTATTATAATAAGCTGCGGGAGCAATACAGCCAGCGTTCCGCAGCAACTTCCACCGCAGGACACGCTTAAGGTAAAAAAAGCAGATACCCTATCCATCACGGCCGTGGGAGACATCATGATTGGCTCTGCATATCCGTCAAAATCCAACCTCCCTGCAGACGATGCCATAAACAGCTTTAAGGAGGTTGATTCGTTATTAAAAGGAGATATCGTATTTGGGAACCTGGAGGGATGTTTTCTTAACAGTGGAAAATCTACTAAATGTAAGGATACCAATAGCAATAGCTGTTTCGCCTTCAGAATGCCCGAACGCTACGCCAGCATAATTCAAAAGGCAGGTTTTAATTTATTGAGCATAGCTAATAACCATGTCGGAGATTTTGGACTAAAGGGCAGGACGAGAACGGCTGCCATCTTAGACTCGCTGAACATTCATTATGCCGGGCTTCAATCACATCCTTTCAGTATTTTTGAAAAAGACAGTGTAAAATATGCTTTCTGTGCCTTTGCGCCCAACGAGAATACGGTATCCATCAATAAGGTAGATAGTGCAAAACAATTGGTTAAACAATTAAAAGCTCAGGTAGATATTGTTATTGTATCTTTTCACGGAGGAGCTGAAGGAGCAAAATTTGAACATATAACCAAAAGAAACGAGCTATTTTATGGGGAAAACCGTGGCAATGTTTATGCCTTTGCCCACGCCGTGATTGATGCCGGCGCCGATGTGGTTTTGGGACATGGCCCCCATGTTACCCGGGCTGTTGAGGTCTATAAAAACAAGTTTATCGCTTATAGCCTTGGAAATTTTTGTACTTATGGCATGTTCAGTCTGAAAGGCCCAAATGGCATAGCCCCTTTGCTACAGCTTAAAATCAATAGCAATGGCGATTTTTTGTATGCCGATATTGTTTCGGTAAAGCAAGACAAGATTAACCGGTTGACATTAGACGCCAACCATGGTGCATTAAAAAAAATAATAGCATTAACGAATGCAGACATCAATAATCATGGTCTAAAATTTTCGGAGACTGGCCGTATAGAGAAAAAATAGTTCGTATCTTGAAGTGATTTATCATTTTAAACACTTCTTATGGCTTTTTACATTTTTCTTTTCGTTGTCCTGATCATCCTGATCAGCTCTTTTGTTACCGTTAAACAAGGAACAATTGCGGTAATTACCATCTTCGGGAAATACAGGCGGCTGTTAAGTCCGGGACTTAGCTTAAAAATCCCCTTAATAGAAACTATTCATTCGCGGATTTCCATACAAAACCGTTCCGTAGAGCTGTCCTTTCAGGCGGTAACTCAGGATCAGGCTAATGTTTATTTTAAAGCAATGCTTCTTTATTCGGTTATCAACCATGATGAAGAGACCATTAAAAATGTAGCTTTTAAATTTGTGGATTCTACCAATTTAATGCAGGCACTTATCCGCACTATCGAAGGCTCAATCAGAGCTTATGTAGCTACCCAGAAACAGGCTAATGTACTTGCCCAGCGTAATGAAATTGTAGAACATGTTAAACACCAGATTGACCAGGTATTGGAAAGCTGGGGATATCATCTCCAGGATTTGCAACTAAATGACATCACATTTGATGAAGAAATCATGCGCTCCATGAGCCGCGTTGTGGCCTCCAACAATTTAAAAGCAGCGGCCGAAAATGAAGGCCAGGCTTTGCTAATCACCAAAACTAAAGGCGCCGAAGCTGATGGTAATGCCATTAAAATCGCAGCAGCGGCCGAAAGGGAAGCAGCACAACTACGTGGACAAGGTATTGCTTTATTCAGGGCAGAGGTGGCCCATGGTATGACTAAAGCGGCTCAGGAGATGGAAGAAGCCAATCTTGACATATCCGTAATCCTTTTCACGATGTGGACAGAGTCGATCAAACAATTTGCGGAGAACAGTGAGGGGAACGTAATCTTTCTTGACGGATCTACCGAAGGCATGAACCGCACAATGAAAGAAATGATGGCCATGCAAATTCAGAAAGCATCCGAGGGCAAAAAATAAACACATAAAAAAGCCTATCATTTATAAATGATAGGCTTTTTTATGTGTTAAGGGAAATGAGCAGTTAATTAAATCCCCCAGGAGCAGTCTTAACCAGTTCTGCACCTTTCTGATTACTCAGCTGCATGAAATCAGCCATTACCTTCAAGCTCTCATTCTGGATAAAATCAAAGTTTTCCTCTTTCTTGATTTTATCTCCTTTCTTCACTGCAGGCAAACCTCTCGAAGCCCTCAAAGCATTAACCTTCGCCAGGTTCTTCGCTTCCAGGCTGTCTCTTTCCGCTTTCAATTTAGCTTCATCCAATGATACAGAAACTTCTTTCTCGCGTTTCTTAGACTCAGCAATATCTTCCTGCATGATTTTATAATCCAATGATTTTTCCATGCGTTGGTTATGTAAGTTGGCCAATGAAGTTTTAATAGTTGTTAAGTTGGCCACAGGAGTAAAATCGGACTTTTTCACTTCATCCCATGGCAAAGCAGAAGGTTCGGTATCTTCACCTATTTTATCCATTGGATATAATGAAGGGAACTCAATATCTGGCATTACACCTTTGTGTTGTGTGCTGCTACCGGTTACACGATAAAATTTGGCCATTGTTAGGTTGATCTGCCCAAGCTTAATACCTTCCTTTTCCGTTTTTCCTCCAGTGCCATTTTTGCCAACAAGAGCAGCCAATCTTTGAAGGATAGAAGGATTAACCAACCTGTTCATATCTATTGACGACTGAACTGTTCCTTTACCATAGGTTTGCGTCCCCATGATGATGCCTCTTCCATAATCCTGAATAGCACCTGCAAAAATTTCCGAAGCAGAAGCACTCAACCTATCTACCATTACACCAAACGGACCATTCCATGCCACACCAGAATTGGTATCTTCACTCACTTCAACATCACCTTTCAGGTCTTTAACCTGTACAACAGGCCCTCTATCAATAAACAAACCGGTAAGGTCAATAGCTTCAACCAACGAACCACCTCCATTCGCGCGAAGGTCCATCACTATTGCATCTACTTTATCACGATTTTTTAAGGTATCAATCAATAACTTAACATCACGTGTGGTACTTTTATAATTCGGGTCTCCGGCATTTGCGGCTTTAAAATCGGCATAAAAAGCAGGGACTGTAATAATACCTATTTTATAAGCTTTACCATTTGATTCTATGGTTTGTACTTTCTTTTTGGCCGATTGATCTTCCATCACAATTTTCTCTCTTACCAGCTCAATAATTATCGGTTTTGAGGACATTTCTTTACCTGCAGGGATAATCTTTAAGCGAACTTTTGTACCTTTTGGTCCTTTAATTTTAGCTACCGAACTTTCAATTCTCCAGCCTATAATATCTTCAAATTCACCATCAGCCTGTGCCACACCAATAATCCTGTCGCCGGCACTTAACAATTTACTTTTAAAAGCCGGCCCACCCGGGATGACTTCAGCAATTTTTAATATTTCATTTTCCAGTTGTAATCTTGCGCCAATACCTTCAAAAGATCTGGCCATGTCCTCGTTAAACTGCTGGGCATTGCTTGGGTTAAAATAATTGGTATGCGGATCTATCGTTTCTGTAAAAGCATCCATAATGGTCTGAAAAACATCCTGATTATTTAATTTAGAGGCCTGCGACTTCAGTGCTTCGTAACGTTTTGTCAGCGTTTCAGCATTCTTGGCTTCCGGGGTCCCGGCAATTTTCAAGTTTACCAGTTCATATTTAACTCTTTTTCTCCAAAGATCATCTATTTCAGTTTTAGATTTTGCCCAAGGCATTTTCTCCCTGTCAAAAACATAAGTTTCATTGGCATTAAAGTTCTGCTTGATCTTAATTTGGGTAAACGCAAAATTGATGAATTCATTATAGCGTTTTAAATAAACATTAAAGATATAAAATGGCCCGTTCAGGTCTCCATTGCGGAAATCGTCGTCCAGCGTAAATCTGAATTTTTCAAATTCTTTGATGTCTGAAGCCTGAAAATAATACTTATACGGGTCAAGTTCTTTGATATATTTATCCAGCACCTTTGAGGAGATAGAATCATTAACCTTTATTTTTTTGTAGTTATAATTTTCAATTAGTGCCACAATCTCCTTACAAACCAGGGCTTGCTTCTCATCCGGCATAATGTTGCTGATGCCTTGAACCAGTTGCTGAGGTTTAGGCGCAGCATGACAGGCGAGCACTGCGGCAGTAAAGGTTACCAGTAATATCTTTTTTAACATCTCTTTAACTATTTTAAAATCCATTTTTATGTGTAACACTAATATGATACCAATTTCAGAAATAAACAGAAAAGAGACAGTATTATTACTGTCTCTTTTCTGTAAACATACTAAAAGTTTAAATTACTATAATATCAGTTATATTAAAAACTATTTTTAATTCCATTTATTGTCTTAGTCCCTATTTCCGCGCCAGAACTTTAGCCGGGATTTGAGCTTTAGCTTCCCTGATTTGATTTTTGAACCGACTAAGGTTTGACGATTTAGCCAACACTTCAGCTCTGTTGATGTCTTTTAGCGCAAGTGTATATTCCTTTTTCCTGGTTTTTACCTGAGCAATACCTAAAATTGAATCTATATAGGCATTATTGTCGCCCAATTGTTTGGCCAAAATCCCCTGTTGCGTATAAAACCATAAAGACTGGGTTAACTTTTCAGATGCAAAATATATCTTTCCAAGCTGACCATAAGATTCCATTTGACCAGTTTTACTACCGATTTTAGAATACGTTTTTAAGGCTACATTTAACGTCACCTGCTCTGCTTCGGAATAATGAGCCAGCAAATAATGAACATTGGCCAATCTCAATAAAGCCGAACCATACTGTGTAAATTTCTTTGAACTGTTGTATTCAAAGGCTGCTTTACCAAATAGTGTGATTGCATCATTCAGGTCGCCACGACGCTCATTTTTTTCGGCATCTGCAAAATAGTCATCTCCACTATCCTCCTCCAGATTAGACACGACAATATTTACAGCACCATTAACCGGCGGCGGTTGTTGCGACAAAAAAGAGCTATTTTGGGCAAAGGCCTGAACAGAAAGAAAAAGACCAGTAACAAGTAAACAAATTTTGTTCATTGGATAAAGATATAACAAATATACATAAACAACTGTATACTAAACAAAAAGGACAAAACTCAAACTTTACTCAAAGGCAAATATCCAAGGTGTAAGAGATCATGAGTAGCGTTAGCGCTCTGGTCAATTTGTATACGAAACTTCTGCTTCATGCTTACTGGTAAGACATCAGCTATTTCATAAATGTCGTCTACATCCACTCCATATTTATCGTCGATATGTGAAACTGCCCCCGCAAATCCCATGTGCTTATAAAACGCAGTTTCTTTTGCTTGCCTGCTAGCTTCTGCCATACTCCCGGCAACAATTAGCATCTTATAATGAAGTTCATCAAATTCCCCTTCTTTGTAACCTCCCAGGTTAATAAAAAACAATTTATTTGAGTTTACAGTAACCGCCTCGGCAACAGGCACAACTTTTACTGCATGTCCCTCAACCATATTCACTTCTCTCCAGGCGTCGATGTGTATCTTCCCATTTGCTTCAGGCCAGAAATCTATGATCTCATTTTTTATTGCTGCAATTGACTCCCCAATGGCAAAAAAAATATCATGTTGTTCGGTATGTCTTCCCGGAGGCTTACATCCCAGCAAAATCATAAATAATTTAACTTCAACCGTATGTTCCATGTCGTAATGCTTATTGCCTAATCTCGTTAATCAATTGTTTACAGCGTCCTTCTATCTCCAGGAAAACCGGTTCAAAAAGTTTATCATCAAAATACGGATCTGTGACTTCCAGATCATTGGATAAAAACAACTTCACTTTATTACGGTGTATTGCATCAGGCGCCAGTTTCAACACATCTCTTAGGTTATTTTTATCCATTACCAGTATGTGATCAAAATCCTCAAACATCTCTACATTAAAATGTCTTGCCCGCTGCGCCGAAATATCATAACCAAAGCTCCTGGCAACAGCAATACTCCGTTGGTCGGCAGGCTGATTCACATGCCAATCGCCCGTTCCTGCCGAGGCAATTTCCCAATCCAGATTCTGAGCATTCACCAGATGCCTCATAATGCCTTCGGCAAGTGGCGAACGGCAAATATTTCCCAGACAAACCATTAATATCTTCATCGCTTAATTATAGATTTCATTTAGAATATTTGCTAAACAGATGCCACCTTTTAACAGCTGCTCATTCAATAAACCCACAAATTCAAAATTATATTTATAACTCAACCTGTCTTCTGGTTTAACAGCAGCATAAATCCTGTTACAGGCCTGATAAGATCCATAAACAAAATCTTTCAGGGAGTTATTTCTCCAGGCATTTAACTGATCGCCGGAAGGGTAGTCAATGGCGCTTGCATATTCTGTATAACTCAGCTGCTGGTAATCAATAAGCGACTCGTCCCAAACTCTGTGAAGATTGGATTTTTCGCCAAACCAGGTCACAAAAACTTTATTTCCTCCCAGGTCTTCTTTTCTTGCGGTATGCATAGGCTGGTTTAAATCGCCAACCAGATGGACCAACAGGCGCATGGCTTGTCTTTTCTCATCAGCAGTACTTTTCCTGTTCTTTAAAACTGCCACCATTTCAGGAATCTTGTTGTATACATTCGCACCCTTTTCTGCGTCTAAAAGGTCAAACACTCCTTGCTTATCTAAACCAGCAGGAAGATTAACAAAATGCCAGTTGTACAAGTAATCATAGGCCGGATCAGATTTAATAAAATCGCCCCAATTACTCGCCATCGCCAGGCTCTCATTACCCAATACCTCCTTAACTCCTTTACGGGCCTTATTGCTCAAATGATTTTCTGCAATCTGACCAACTATTCTATGCCCAAGCATCCCCCACGCACCAGCTTGTAATGGCAGGTATAAAGCCACCACCATGAGAAGTACCACTCTGATACTGTTTATCACCAATCTTTTTTTCATCTCTATATAATTTGTTTTCATAAGTAGGAACAAAGCCATCATGAGCTAGCTCATGATGGCTTTGTTCAAAAAATTTAACCAGCATTTATAATGCCTTAGGTTGACAAATAATCCGTTCCTTTAACATCAGATTACATGCTCTTTGGTTTTCTATGCTTTCCAGATGGAGCTGATCTGGCTCCGTTGACCTGATATAAAAAGTTTTTTCATATCGGCCAATCTGATAACAACCAGAAACTTTTTGCTTGTAATTTGCCTTGGTATAAGTGCCCGACAAAAACAAGCTATCTCCTCTTACCTGATACACCCCTTTTGCATACTCTTTCCATACTCCACCATTAAAACAGGAGTCTGTATAATAGTTTACCTTCGAATGGGTAGTCAGGTCAACATAAAAAGAATCGCAGGTAAACTTAAATTTATGTTGTGTGTAATTTAACAGTTTATCCGAGTTTGCGATGCTGTCCTGATTCCATATTCCTTGCAAAAAGGCTTCTCCTTTTCCCTGTACATCGGGCAACCTCCTACATGCAGCAGCTGCGCAGCCAATAAGCAACAGAAAAAACAACGCTCTGCAAATACTCATATCAAATTGTTTATTTCAAACTGCCAACCATGTCTTCCGGACGAACCCATTCATCAAATTGTTCTCCGCTCAATAGCCCCAGTTCAATCGCTGCATTTCTAAGCGTTTTATTTTCTTTATGTGCTTTTTTAGCAATTTTAGCTGCATTTTCATAACCAACATGCGGGTTCAATGCCGTAACCAACATCAATGAATTCTCGAGATGCTTTTTTATTTCAGGTAGGTTTGGAAGAATTCCCTTAGCACAGTGATCGTTAAACGATACACAAGCGTCACCAATCAGGCGTCCCGATTGCAATACATTAGCAGCAATTACAGGTTTAAATACATTCAGTTCGAAATGGCCTGTAGCTCCGCCAATACTTACGGCAACATCATTTCCTATTACCTGCGCACAAACCATTGTCAAAGCCTCTGGCTGTGTAGGATTAACTTTTCCGGGCATAATAGATGAACCAGGTTCGTTATCAGGAATGATGATCTCACCAATACCCGAGCGAGGCCCCGAACTCAACATTCTCACATCATTTGCCACCTTCATTAAAGAAACAGCCACACGTTTGTAAGCAGCAGAAAGTTCAACCATGGCATCATGGGCTGCTAAAGCTTCAAACTTATTTGGTGCTGTAACAAAAGGCAAACCGGTTAATTCGGCAATTTTCTTTGCAACCAATACATCGTAACCTTTAGGTGTATTTAAACCAGTGCCCACAGCGGTACCACCCAATGCCAATTCACTAATCATCACCAGGGCATTTTTAATTGCCCGTAAGCCATTACTTACTTGTTGTGCATAACCCGAGAACTCCTGTCCAAGTGTTAGCGGGGTAGCATCCATAAAATGGGTGCGCCCGGTTTTAACAATTGCTGCAAACTCTTCAGATTTTGCAACAAGGGTTTTATATAGTTTCTCCAAACCGGGAATCGTTACCTCTACTGCTTGTTTATAGGCCGCAATGTGCATTGCTGTTGGATAGGTATCATTGGAAGATTGTGATTTATTCACATCGTCATTAGGATGCAAAACCTTTTTATCATCAGCAAGGTTGCCACCGTTTAAAACGTGCGCACGATAGGCAATCACCTCATTTGCATTCATGTTGCTTTGTGTACCCGAACCTGTTTGCCATATCACCAAAGGGAACTGATCGTCCAGTGTACCGGCAATCACCTCATCGCAAGCTTTAGCAATTAGATTGGCCTTATCCTGTGCCAAAACACCCAACTCGGTGTTCGCCAATGCTGCAGCTTTTTTCAGATATCCAAAAGCATGAATAATCTCTTTTGGCATAGAGGCCTCAGGTCCTATTTTAAAGTTATTTCTTGAACGTTCAGTTTGAGCACCCCAATATTTATCAGCAGGTACCTGCACTTCACCCATGGTATCGTGTTCGGTTCTAAAATTCATAGTATTCTATTTTTTGTTGCAGCAAATTTAAGATTTTTGTCCCTCAATGAGTTGGTTTTATGTAATTAATCAACTACAAAATGTACAATGTTTAAAACTCTTTTACGTTTAAAGGGGTAAAAATCCTTATTTTTCGACTTTTTAACCAGTATTGCATTCTTCATGAAGTTTCGTATTCTAACTATAGCCTTATCACTCGCCATTTTATCGCTCTCATCTTGTTCAAGCTCAGAAGAAAAAGCCAAAAAAGCTGCAGCTGATAAAAAAATAAGAGTTGCCGAAGATGACAAAGCCGACAGCTTGCTATTGGCATACAATCCTGCAAAAGGCGACAAATGGATTGCAGATTTTGTACAAAACCTGCATAAAAAATATGGCTTTAATGGCAATATGCTGGTGGCAAAGGATGGAAAGATCATTTATGAAAAAGCAATTGGCTGGGCCGATTACCTACACCGCGATAGTCTCAAAATCAATTCCGAATTTGAATTGGCTTCTATTACCAAAACATTTACCGGTGTAGCTGTCATGCAACTGGTTGAGGCGGGGAAATTAAAACTAACAGATGATGTAAAAAAATTCTATCCCAATTTCCCCTATGACGGCATTACAATAGAACTACTGTTGTCGCACAGAAGTGGAATGATGAACTATGTTTATTTCATTGACGACATCTGGCGCAAGGAAAAACGGAATATGAAAAAAGGGGTATCCAACCAGGATGTGATGCAGGTTATTGCGGACAAAAAACCAACCCCCTATACCAAGCCCAACAAAGTCTTTCACTACAACAATTCCAACTTCATGGTGCTTGGCGCGATTATAGAAAAAGTAACGGGTCAGCGTTTCTCGCAGTACATGGCAGAACATGTATTTAAGCCTGCAGGGATGAAACACACACATGTGTATTCTACAACAGAATATGAAAAAATTCCGGTAGATGTAGTGGGACATGATCGTACCTGGCGCTATTCCGTCGTACAAAATTTTTTAGACGGTCCGGTGGGCGACAAGGGCATCTACAGTACTCTACATGACTTGGTTTTGTACGATAAGTATTTAAAAAATGGTCGCCTACTTACGCAAGCTAGTCTGGACTCGGCTTATAAAGGACGTAATAAGGCTGTAAACGGGCATTTTAACTATGGTTATGGCTGGCGGATGTTCGATGGAGAAAAGGATCGAAAAGTGGTATACCATACAGGCTGGTGGCATGGATTTCGGCACATTTATGTCCGCGATTTCCAGAAAGATATCATAGTAATATTCTTAGGTAACCTGACAAACGGAAGTTTAATGCACCTTGATGAATTATATAAACACCTGGGTATGCCAGTTATCCGTAAGGGGGCCTATTCAGGATCTGGTTCGTTACCAGGTAGCGACGAAGACTAAGATTAATCAGGATATTTTATCGAAGGCAATACCCACTCTTCTTTTTGCAAGGTAAGTTTTTAGCAAACTGTTTTCCGGTCGTTCCAAATGCGGGTCTGTAGCCAACAATTCAATAACGGTGTTTCTTGCTTCCTGTAAAATCAGCTGATCTGTTGCCAGATCGGCCAACTTCAGTTCCAGCACTCCACTCTGCTGGGTACCGGTAATGTCGCCAGGCCCACGCAGCTGCAGGTCAATTTCTGAGATCTCGAATCCGTTGTTGGTTTTTACCATGGTTTCCAATCGCAATTTTCCATCAGCACTTAATTTGTTGCCCGACATCAGGATACAGAAAGATTGTTCGGCACCACGCCCCACCCGGCCCCGCAGCTGATGCAATTGCGAAAGTCCGAAGCGTTCTGCATTTTCGATAATCATGACCGAGGCATTAGGCACATTAACGCCAACTTCTATGACAGTAGTAGCCACCATAATCTGGCTTTTGCCATCAATAAACTGTTGCATTTCATACTGCTTATCGGCATTGCTCATTTTTCCATGAACAATACTGATCTGATAATCCGGCCGTGCAAACTGATAGCTCATTTGCTCTATTCCCGCCTCAAGGTGTAGCAAATCCAGCTTTTCACTTTCTTTAATGAGGGGATAAACCACATAAACCTGGCGACCTTTGGCTATTTCCTGCTTCATAAAGCCAAACATCCTTAGGCGCTGCCCCTCAAACAAATGGCGGGTCTCTATAGGCTTTCTTCCTACGGGCAATTCATCAATTATAGACACATCCAGATCACCATACAAGGTCATTGCAAGGGTCCGCGGAATAGGTGTGGCCGTCATCACCAATATGTGTGGGGGGATTGTGTTTTTACGCCAAAGCTTAGCCCGTTGTTCTACACCAAAGCGGTGTTGTTCATCTATAACTACCAGGCCAAGGCTTTTAAAAACTACTTTGTCTTCAATTAAAGCATGCGTGCCCACCAGGATATCAATTTCCCCTGTTTCTAATGCAGCATGCAATTGCGTTCGCTGCTTCTTTGTGGTACTTCCGGTAAGTATAGCTACATTAACCAGTCGCCCCTTCAATAAAGAGGTAATCGACTCATAATGTTGGCGCGCCAAAATTTCCGTAGGCGCCATCATACAGGCCTGATAACCATTATCATTCGCCAACAGCATACTCATCAATGCCACTGCAGTTTTCCCGCTTCCTACATCTCCCTGTACCAATCTGTTCATTTGAATCCCTCTTTGCGTATCGAGTCTAATCTCTTTGATCACCCGCTTTTGCGCTCCGGTCAATTCAAATGGAAGTATTTCATTATAAAATGTATTTACACGATCGGCAACCAGCGGAAACAGATGTCCTTTAAACTTCAATTCCCTCAATTGCTTATTGTGCAACAGCTGCAACTGGATAAAAAACAGCTCCTCAAATTTAAGGCGGCGCTCGGCCTTTTTCAAAGTCCCTACATCTTTAGGAAAATGAATATTTAAAACCGCTTCCTTCTTCGAAATCATCTGATATTTTTCGAGGATATAAGGAGGTATCGTTTCCCTAACCTCATACAAATGTTGCTCCAGAAGCAAGGTTTGCAACTTCTGAATCCCTTTGCTGTCCAGAAAGAATTTCTTTAATTTTTCGGTAGAATTATAGACAGGTTGTAACCTCAGGTTTCCCGTAATTGTGGCCGGTCGGGGATAAGTTTCCAGATCAGGATGGGAGATGCTGAAATTCCCATTAAAAACAGTTGGTTTACCGAATACGATGTAAACCTTACCTTTCATCACATGTTCATCTACCCATTTTAAACTCTGAAACCAGACCAGTTCAATACTTCCGGTTTCATCACTCAAACGGGCAACTATTCGTTTTTTATGTTTTTCGCCAATCTGCTCTTTACTCGTTATCCGGCCCAAAATTTGCACGTAAGGCAATTCCGGATTCAATTCAGCAATTTTATAAAACCTTGTGCGATCGATATATCTGAAAGGGAAATAATCAAGCAGCTGACCATAGGTAAATATGCCCAGTTCCTTTTGCAAAAGTTCTGCACGTTTAGGCCCTACACCTTTCAAAAATTCGATAGTCGTATCTAAGGTAGCTGCAAACAAAGTTTTAAATATTTTTCAATGGAATATAATTATTTTTCAATGGATTTGAAGGTCTCATCAGCAACATTTTTCCTTGTTTACTCACAATGATTTGGATCGAAAAATAAATATCTCCTTAATGGTGCTCCAGTTAAATACGATTACAGATGTCAGTAATAACAAATATGCGAATAGCTTATGCACATCCACATGCTCTCCAAAATAAAAAATAGCCACTGCAAAAGCAATAATTGGATTGGTATAGATAATAATTCCCAGCGTTGATGAAGGGATGCCAATTAATGCATACAAGCTCATAAACAAAGGGATAATGGTAAAGAAAACTGCAATGACGGTAATGTTGCCCCAAAACCACAAATCCTGAGGTATACCCTGGTGTTTTAATAAATAAAACGGCAGCATTAGCAATACTGCTAGTCCTATTTGCACCGCTAATACATTAAGTTTATCCAGATGCTGCATTTTACGTTGTATAATCAAATAAAAAGCATAAAGCGAAGCAATAATAACTGACCACAGTACATCGACCAGAGACCCTGTGGCCAGCAGCAAGATGCTGACCAAAGCGATTCCAAGGGAAATCAACTTTAAGCGCGAAAGCGCCTCTTTTAAAATCAGGAAGCCTCCAAAAGCAGTAATCAATGGACAGACCATATAGGCAAAAGCGGCCGACTGAAGGCTGACATGATTAACGGCATAAATATAGGTGTACCAGTTTCCAGTCAGCAAAAGTGTAGAAGCCACCAGTTGCAACAAAATATTCCGTTTATCTTTTACGCTTATGGATGAGAGATAGGCAAAGTCCTTTCTCAGCTCCTTTCTTCTGAAGATCAAAATGGCAAGCCAAATGAACACCAGAGAAGTAAAAATGCGATAATACAGAATTTCCTCTGAAGGAAAAGCCTTCAGGTTTCTTAAAGGAATAGAAAAAAAACCCCAGATGGCAAATGATAAAATGCCTGCAAAAAAATACTTAAGGTTCGATTTAGACAAAGCCTATCCTTTAAATGCAGTCATCGAGATTTCTACATTAACCCCTTTTGGCAAGCCTTTCACAGCAACCGTCTCGCGAGCAGGAAAATTGCTTTCAAAATAGGAACCATACACTTCGTTTACCGCTGCAAACAGATCCATATCTGATAAAAAAATAGTTGTTTTTACCACGTCCTCAAATTCATAGGACGCCTCCAGTAACACGGCTTTGATATTTCTCATCACCTGATGTGTTTCTTCTGATATAGACGACTGAACCAGGTCGCCAGAGGCAGGATTAATAGCTACCTGTCCGGATAGAAACAAAAATCCACCAGCTTGTACAGCTTGGTTATAAGGGCCAATCGGGGCCGGAGCATTGGTTGTATTGATGATCTTCTTCATGAGTATTTAGCTTTTGTAATATTTTCTTCAATGCAGACTCAGCTTAAAAAAAGCCAGTCTATTAACTTCCATAAAATCCCAGCCACGAATACCGTAATTGCGATTGCATTAATGATATGCATAATTTTGATATTTGTGCTTGTAGGTCTTTCGGGATCCTTTTTTCTGAATAAATACATAACTATACAAAGGTATGAATAAAAAAAAGAGGGCTTCAAAATTGAAGCCCTCTTTTTCGTATGAATTAGAAATAATTAGTTTCTAGCTGTTTCAACACGACGGTTTTGGATACGACCTTCTTCAGTATCGTTAGAAGCAATTGGATTAGCTTCACCATTACCTTTAGTTACAACTTGACTAGAGTTAACACCAGAGTTAACTAAGTAAGTTTTAACAGAGTTAGCTCTGTCTTTAGATAATTTCAAATTGTATGCAGCAGTACCTTCGCTTGAAGCGTAACCGTTTACAGTTACTTTACCACCGTTTTCACGCAATACTGAAGATAATTTATCTAAAGTAGGGTAAGAATCAGTTTTTAAAACTGAAGAGTTGAACTCAAATTGGATTTTTTCGAAACCAGTTAAGTTGCTAGAATTTACAGCAGTAGGCTCTGGTGCTTTAGGTAGAGGACATCCTGAACCATCAACAGCAGTACCAGCTGGAGTACCTGGGCATTTATCAAACTGATCAGCTACACCGTCACCATCGCTATCTTTTTTCAAATCTTCAACAGATTTTTCAACAGCAGATACACGGTTTTTCAAAGCCTCAACTTCGTTACGTAAAGATGGATCTTTCAATTCATCATACATTAATGCTAATGGGTTAACCCAATCCAGGTTTGGTTTAGATTTAGAACCTAATGAGAATTCTAAACCAGCATATCCGTAAGAGAATTTATCTTTAGTAGTTGCTTTAGCATATACTCCGTCAAAGTTATCTCCATCTAAGAAATGCATGGTATAACCTAAGTTAAATGATACACGCTCAGAAACTTTGAATTTAATACCAGCACCAACTGGGATATAAGCTTCTTTAACGTATTTTTTATCTTTGTTATCACCATAAGTCTCAGGTAAGTTTGCAGGATCAGCACCGTTTAATGCAGCTCTGTAAGCAGCAACACCGTAACCAGCAGTTACGAAGAAGTTAACTGAGTTCTCACGACGTAAGAAGTCAACAGTTGCAACATTAACAACACCTCTGATGTCAGCAGCGTAACCGATCTCAGTTTCAAATGAGCTGATACCGTTTACAGCACCACCAGTAGCATCTTTGTTTGTTCCAGAAACTTTTCCACGGAAAATGTTACCTTCTAAACCAAATGCATGGCCTAATTGTTTTCTCAATGAGATACCGTAACCTAAGTTAACATCGAAGTTAGTAAAGTCGTTTGATCCACCGATAGCAACAAATGGAGATAAAACACCACCGTTAACACCTAAAGACCACGTCCTGTACTGGCCTCTTCCACCAAATACCTTGGCCGAAGAAGAAGTCGTAGCATCCTGAGCACTAGCAAGAGTTGTTACTCCCATTAATGCTACAAAAGAAGCTGCTAGACCCTTTTTTAAAGTAGAATAATTCATAATTTTCTTTTTTAAGGTTAAACAAATTTTAATTGTATAATTTTTTTGTGTAGCAAAATTAAACAAATTTTTAAATTCTCAAAACACTTACACAAACTCCGTTCCAAACTTCCCAATTATTAAATAAATAATATTATTTAGATTAAAAAAGCCCTCTACAAATGCAATAAAACATCAAAAAAACTAAATTAAACCCTTTTTTAGTTCATTTAGTGTTCAAAATACACTTCAGTATGGATAGGTATCCTGCAGCCAAATATTGCAGCCAAAACGTTGTCCTAATCCATGATACAGCCAAGTCCTGTTTTTAAGACAGCCAGAAAAATCGGGATTGTTAAATCCAGGAATCTGTAAAACGATAAATGTTAAAATTCGGATTTTTGATCGCCAAATGTATGGCCTCCTGTAGTTCCTGCTTATTTACATCAGCCATGCGATAGTGCTGTATAATTTTAAAGGCCTTTTCAGTGAGCAGAAATGGCTTACGCTCATTGTCGGCCATAGCTGGCTTCAGCAGCCAGTCGCATAATTCAGCAATACCTTCCTGCTTATCAGCAACAGTTTTGAAAACAGGGATAGGCTGATGTTGTTGATGAACCAGTTTTTTCAGGTTATTGGCAAAAGTGTCTGCGCCTTCCCTGTCGGCCTTATTCACTACAAAGCCCTGTGCAATCTCCATCAATCCCGATTTAATATTTTGTATTTCATCTCCCGATTCGGGCACCAGTACCACAATGGTCTTGTCTGCCAGCCCCGCAATTTCTACTTCCGACTGCCCTACACCGACCGTTTCTACCAGGATGATATCAAATGCGGCAGACCTGAGCACATCAACAATTTCAATCGTTTTTGCAGAAATTCCCCCAAGCGCACCTCTTGTGGCCAACGACCGGATGTAAACATTGGGATTATTAAACTGTTGTGACATCCTGATCCTGTCGCCAAGCAACGACCCAAAATTAAAGGGAGATGTAGGATCAACCGCAAGAATAGCAATCCTTTTTCCTTCCTTTAAAATCTGCGCGGTAATGGCATTTACCAATGTACTTTTGCCCGCACCCGGGGGGCCCGTTATCCCTATTACCGGAACATCGGAATTGACGGTTAACTTTCTTAATAATTGTGCAGCAGGAGCAATATCATTTTCAACAAGCGTAATTGTTCTTGCCAAAGCTGTAAAACTTCCTTCTTTTACTCCTTTTATAAGAGAATCTTCGTTTTGCATCAATTAAAATTATCTTTGCACAAAGAAATAGAATTTATACGACACTCCAATAAAACACCTGTCAATTCTTATTTCCCTATACAAAAAAACTTTATGTCCCGGAAACCAAGCGTCACTTTACTGATTTCTACTTATAACTGGCCGGAGGCACTGGAGCTGGTATTGCTGAGTGTAAACTCGCAAACCCATAAGCCCAACGAAATTATAATAGCTGACGATGGTTCTGACGAACGGACAAAACTTCTTATAGAAAAATACCACGCAAAATTCCAGGTTCCCCTGGTGCATGTGTGGCATGAAGACAAAGGTTTTAGGCTCGCAAAAATCCGAAACATGGCCATTGCCCGGGCTACGGGCGATTATATTGTCCAGATAGATGGCGACATCATCATGCACCCCAATTTTATTGCAGATCACTGTAGCTTTGCGAGCCCCGGATCATTTGTAAGGGCAAGCAGAATCTATATCAGCTCAGAGGTTTCACAACAAATGCTCGACAAAAAACGTTATAGAATAAATGCTTTCAGTAAAGGCATTACCAATTTTTTTAGTGCTTTAAGAATTCCTTTTTTATGGAAGCATTTTGAAACCGGATACAAAGACAAGGGGGATGAACGGTATGAAATCCACGGATGCAATATGGCCTATTGGAGAAAAGATGCGATACAGGTAAATGGGTACAATGAGCTGTTTAACGGATGGGGACCGGAGGATAAAGAATTCATTACCCGCCTGTTAAACATTGGCGTTCAAAAACGTTTTCTCAAATTAGGAGCCATAGCTTTTCACATTTACCATAAAGAAAATTCCAAAACCTTTTTGGCCGAGAACATCAAAGCATTCAAAGAAAGTATAGCACAAAAGAAAGTCTTTTGTGAAAAAGGAATTAATCAATACCTATAACTGATGCCAGCAAATTCAACATCCCTCCTTATAGCAACCTACAACTGGCCGGAAGCGCTGGAATTAGTTTTTAAAAGCGTTTTGTACCAAACTGTACAGGTTAGCGAAATTCTGATTGCAGATGATGGCTCTGATGAACGCACGAAAAAAGTAATTGACGATTTCAGAAAAAGAACCACTATCCCTGTTATCCACCATTGGCATGAGGACAAGGGCTTTAGGAAGACTATTATTATGAATGAAGCCCTGGCATCGGCCAAAGGAAAATACATTATTCAGATAGACGGTGATATACTGCTGCACACACACTTTATTGCCGATCATTTGAGTGAAGCTAAAAATGGTTTTTACATCAAAGGCAGTCGATCTATGTTATCGGCAGATCGTACGGCGCAAATTTTGCATACCAAAAACATCCATATTAATCCATTGACCGAAGGTGTTGGAAGCAGAATCAACGCCACCCGCTTTCCCTCCTTATCATTTCTGTTTAAAGGCGACCGGCTTAGATCGAACAACCTGCGCGGCTGTAATTTTGCATTCTGGAAAAAAGATTTTATTACAGTAAACGGCTATAACAACGATTTGGAAGGCTGGGGGCATGAGGATATTGAACTAGCGGCAAGGCTAACCAATCTGGGCATCCGGCAACGGCAGTTGAAATTAAAAGCCGTTTGTTATCATCTTTATCACAAGATAAATCCACGGCACAATGAGGATATCAATTATCAGAAATATCTGAAGGTAGTTGAAGAGGGAACGATAAAATGTACAAATGGCATCAGCTTACCATCAGAACCAGTACTCCTATAGCAATTAAACACATTTTAACAATTTTCCATTTATTTAACCTGAACCAGCTGGGATGCTTTTTAACAAAGCCTAGTTCAATCCTTTCAGCAAAACCACTTAGTCTGCCGGTAGACAAACTTTCATATAAATATCCAGCCTCATAACAATTTTTTAACCAGAATATATGGCTGGCCAGGGCTATAGAATACTTGCCCGATAAAAAAACGCTCCTCATATAATTGGTTATAAATTCTGCCACCAGCAAGATCAATACCAGTACAGAAAAAAACGACCAGGAATGATAAAGTAAAATTAATGGGGAAGCCAAAATCAACAACAACAAACTTTCGCCTGTATTGGTAAAATCATGATATGTATAGGATTTTATTGCGGGTAACGGCGCTATCTGAGCTGCTCCTGCACCGTATCTGAACAGCCTTTTTGTAGCTCCACCATCCCACCATGGGTGCTCTACCACAGCATCATTTACAGCCAGATATTTTTCGTCATTCAGCAATGCATTCCTTACCAGAAATTCGATATCTTCTCCACCCTTTTTCAGTTGTTCATCAAATAGGCTGGCATCCATTTTTTCCCTGTTCAACATAATGTTAGTGGTAGGTACCCACATCAAGGTCGTATGGTGGTTAGCACCCTTCGAATGCCCGGTGTTGCCGTTTACGTGAAGCGCCAGCGTAGCGGTATCAAAGGGCTCTGGAAAATTGGTA
Source organism: Pedobacter schmidteae (assembly GCF_900564155.1). Lineage (NCBI taxonomy): Bacteria > Pseudomonadati > Bacteroidota > Sphingobacteriia > Sphingobacteriales > Sphingobacteriaceae > Pedobacter > Pedobacter schmidteae. The sequence goes on from NZ_LS999839.1 coordinate 832,101, forward strand.
ATCCCCGCAAAGCCCAGGGCATCCGGATGTTTAGCTATCGCTGCGGCGTATGCAGTGAGCAAGTTTTTTTCAGGGGTAACGTCATCATCCAGCAAAAGCAGCCATTTACTGTTGCCCAAACGGATTCCTTTATTCCGGGTTCTGGAGAAGCCCAGGTTGATTTCATTTTTTACCACAACAATTTTATCCTCCAAAGCAAGTTTCAACAATCCTTCAGGGATTTCCATTGCCGGGTTGTCTGCTACAATATAAAAAGTCGCCAAAACACCCTCCGGTATTTCCAGATTACAAATGTTTAAAAGAATCTCCTCATCTAATCGGAAGGAAGGAACAACTACGTCAATTGAATTTACATTAGCCATAAAAAACAAATATACACGCAAACCATGGCTTCAACCTAATTATATTCTTGTAAGCATTAAAAAGCTAAATAGTGCGTACCTTTGCGGATTAGTGACTGCGTTTAAATATTAAAATAGCAGATAAAACATAAATACATATTGATGAAAACCTATTTCAGATTATTATCTTTTGCAAAACCCATTGAAAAATTCGCTATACCATACGTCATCACCACTTTGCTTTCAGTCCTTTTTGGTGTACTGAACCTTACGCTGCTCTCGCCTTTGTTTACAGTAATGATGTCGGATGACAAACCGAAGCCCGTAGTACCAACTGAAGCTACATCGGCCTTTAACCTAGTTGCCAGATTTAAAGAATTTATCGATTATTCTTTAGCTAACTATGGGCCGCAAACCACATTAAGTTACATGTGCCTTATTATATTGGTCTCGGTTCTGCTTTCCAATGTTTTCAAGTATTTCTCACAAAGGACCATGGAAGATTTAAGGGTGCATACCCTGCTTAATCTACGTAAAACAGTTTTTAACAATGTGATGAACCTTCACGTAGGTTATTTCAATAATGAACGTAAGGGCGATATCATGTCAAAAGTGTCTTCCGATGTACAGGTGGTACAATATACCGTGACCAACACCTTACAAGTGGTGTTTAAAGAACCAGTCACCCTCATTTTTTATGTAATTGCGTTATTGGCCATATCAGTAAAACTTACCTTATTCTCTTTAATGGTTATTCCTATATCGGCTTTCATCATTAGTAAAATTGTAAAAAGATTAAAGCGGCAGGCTAAAGAATCACATGAATCGTTTGCCAAGATGACCGGCTTCCTGGAAGAAGCATTGGGCGCTATCAAAATCATTAAAGCATTTAATGCCACACAAAGAATTAAGGACAGATTTCATAACGAAAATGTTTTCTTCTCCAATTTAAACAGGAAAATGGTGAGAAGACAACAATTGGGCTCTCCGGTTTCAGAGTTTTTGGGTGTGGTAATGGTAACCTTCATTGTGTGGTATGGCGGCTCATTAATCATGAGCAAACAACCAGATGCCCTTACCGTAGGCCAGTTTATCGCCTATGTGGCCTTATTTTCACAAGTAATGCGTCCGGCAAAAGCACTTACTGATGCTTTTAGTGGCATCCATTCCGGAATAGCTGCTGGTGAACGGGTTTTGGAACTGATCGATACCAAATCAGAACAAGTCAACAAGCCAAATGCAATTGCCATAACTGATTTCCAGAAATCTCTGACTTTTGAAAATGTTTCCTTCTCTTATGGAAACAAAGAGGTTTTGAAAAATATCGATCTCGTGATTGAAAAAGGAAAAACAATTGCATTAGTAGGCCCATCAGGTGGAGGGAAAAGCACATTAATGGATCTTATCCCTCGTTTTCATGATCCGAAATCAGGGCTCATAAAAATTGATGGGCATCAATATGCCGATTTAACGGTAGAAAGCATTCGTGCTCAAATGGGCCTGGTAAACCAGGAATCAATATTATTTAATGATACGATATTTGATAATATCGCTTTTGCAAAACCTGATGCCACTGAAGAGGAGGTAATTAACGCTGCGAAAATTGCCAATGCCCATGAATTCATTATGCAGACAGAAAATGGCTACCAGACTTATGTTGGCGATAGGGGAAACCGGTTGTCGGGCGGACAAAGACAAAGGCTGTGTATTGCAAGGGCAGTACTCTCCAATCCGCCAATTATGCTGCTTGACGAAGCGACATCTGCATTAGATACCGAATCAGAGAAACTGGTACAGGATGCTTTAAACAAGCTCACCCAAAACCGAACCTCCATTGTAATAGCACATAGGTTAAGTACCATACATGGCGCAGACCTCATTCTGGTTATAGACAAAGGGCAGATCATTGAAAAAGGTACACATAGTGAGCTGATAGATCACAATGGCCTTTACAAAAAGCTTATTGAACTTCAAACTTTTAGCTAATCAGCCCATCAAATCTGAAACAATTATGTACCAATGAAACCATCATAAGCATACCACCTACAAACAGTAATGAATAAGCTTATGATAGCTTCACAACCGATAAAAAACAAATATATACGGATGAAAAAGGGCATTACCGTCATTATCTGTACCTGCAATGGAGCAGCCAGACTTCCTGAGACACTAAAACATCTGGCAGTGCAACAGGTAAGGACGGATCTCCAATGGGAGATCATTCTGGTAGATAATGCGTCAACTGACAACTCTGCTATTGTAGCCAAAACGCTATGGGAAGAATTAAATGTGCCACAAATTCCTTTAACCTTAGCACAGGAAAATACGCCCGGTAAGCTATTTGCTTTTCAAAAAGCGATAACGCTCACCAACCATGAGTATTTTATTATTGTTGATGATGACAACTGGCTTAATCCAGATTATGTGCAAATGGCGTTCGATATGCTGGATGCAAATCCCGATATCGGGATTTTAGGTGGCCAGGCCGTAGCAGCAATAAGCAGTTCGGCAACTTTACCTGATTGGTTTGAAACCGTTCAGGAAGGATATGCTGTAGGGCCGCAAGCAAAAAAATCAGGTGACATTACAGCCAAAGGCAATATATGGGGAGCAGGATTATGCTCAAGAACACAGTATTATATTGATGCGTATGAAGGATTTCCTTCCTTGCTGATCAATAAAAATGATCAAAGATTATTGACAGCTGAAGATTCTGAATACTGTTTAAGGGCTATCCTTCGCGGTCATAAGCTATATTACGATTCAAGATTGTCTTTACAGCATTATATACCCGATGCAAGGCTCACTTTAGCCTACAAAACCAGCTTGTTCGCAAATTTCAAAAATACAAACCTGATTATGGACAACTACCTGTTAGCCATAAAATTTGGCATTAAGGGCAATATCAGTCGGTTTAATAGGATCAGGTTAACATGTATTACGCCAATCAGATATTTCTTTGCTTCCTCACCTCAAAAGAAGACAAGACAAAGAATTATCCTATGCTACTTGTTCCCTTTTCTTAAACCCGACCCAATAACTGCCCAAATCAAAGAGTTCATGAATAGATAAGCATCGGTCAAAGATTGTTGCTAAACCAAAATACAGGAATTTATTATGCTTAAGAAGATTAAAAGATTAGCAGATAACCTTAGGGCTTTATCCAAATATTCCGACATAAAAAAACAACTTGCAAAGAAAAGGGATAATTACTTTTTCTTTCCATCCTGGTCTTTTGGGGGTGCAGAACGTGTTCATGTGGATATCATGAACCTTTTTAAGGATCCCAAACCACTCTGCTTCATCACAGAAAAATCTATAACCAACGGCTTCCAGAAAGAATTCGAAGCCGCTTCAGACGCGATTGAGCTGGGCAGATGGGCAGAGAAAAAGGAGCTCAAACGTCACCTATACAAAATGCTTGCAAAGGCAATCAACGCACAGGAACATCCTGTGGTGTCTGGCTGGTGCAACAAGTTTATGTACGATCTGATCCCTTATTTAGCTCCCCATGTACAGGTTATAGATATCATGCATAATTTTGCAGATGATGACAAAGGAATAGAATGGTATAGCATTCCTTATGTGCCCCGGATAAACAAAAGGATTGTTGTGGGAAATGGCCTGATACAACAGTTCAAAGAATTGTACCGGATAAATCGAATATCTGAAGGATACCAGGATAGATTGGTTCTGATTCAGAATAAAATTTCCTTTGATGGGGTATTCCCTGAAAAAAACTATGGAGGAGAACTGCAGATTCTTTTTGTTGGCCGAAATAGCCCCGAAAAAAGGCCCGAAGTATTTATCAGGGTCGCCGAAATGGCCCAGAGTTTAAATCTTCCGATAACTTTTAAACTCATAGGTGACTTTAAAGCCGAAGACACTCCAGTCCCTCCAAATACACTGGTTGTTGGTCAGGTACACGACAAAAAGATTTTGGCACAGCACTACAAAGAAGCACATTTATTGCTATTGACTTCGCACCGGGAGAGTTGGGGGCTGGTTGTATTTGAGGGGATGAATAAAGGTGTGGTACCCATTTCGACCAATGTTGGAGAACTTTCAAGTTATATTTCTTACGAACAACAAAACGGTATTCTTGTTGAAAACCTTAGCGACACCGATACGCTTGCGGGATTATTTATTGAGGAAATAAGACGTTTTATAGATAACCGAACGCTTTTAAGTCAATTTAGTAAAAATGGTTTCGATACAGTGAAACAACAGGCCGAAGCCTGCGATTTTGATGAAGCATACAGAAAGACATTATCTGGAAAATCTGAATAAACATTCAGACCCGTCACGTTAACTTATTGCTGTTTCTTAAATAAACCTTTTACAAGGCCTTTCAACTTTACATACTTTTTTACCTTTCGTAATTGTTCTTTTATTTTTTTATGGCCTTCATAATCTTTAAGAAAAAAGGGAAAATGACGTTTAAGTACTGCAGCACGTTCGGCAAGGAGCGACTCGTAATTCATAGGATCGGCACTGATCCCATCCATATAAAAATGAGTTATTGGTAAGTTGATATGCTTATAACTACAATTGTAACGACATGTTGCCAGCAAAAAAAACTCCCAGTCGGATACAATCTTTAACTGCTCATTATACAAACCGACTGTTTCAAACAAGCTGCGCTTTATAAAAGTGGAGGGATGCGGTATGGTATGCTCATAAAAACTATCAAAAGTCAACTCATCTTCTGCAATCCAATCTGTATAGATCTCTCCGTTTACATAAACCAAATCTCCATACACCAAATCCTCGGCCAATCCATACTGCACAGCCTTTTCAATTACCTGATCATCTATTAAGTTGTCGCCACTGTTGAGAAATAGCAAATATTCACCTGTAGCAACTTTAATCCCTTTATTCATGGCATTGTAAATACCCTTATCGGGCTCGCTGACGGCATAAGCCAGTTTATCGTTATACTTTGTTAAAACCGCCTTACTCCCATCATCAGAGCCTCCATCTATCACAATATATTCAATATTGGGATACGACTGGCTGGTAACTGACTGGATAGTTTTATCCAGTCCAGCTTTATTGTTATAATTAACAGTTATAATTGATACTTTTGGCTTATTGAAAAACATATTATCAGATTAACTTCAATAGTAAAATTAATGCCTCGCATCAATCATCCATTTATTGCATTCCTACAAAAGTAATGATAAAAGTCCTCTTTGACCATCAAATATTTAGTCTCCAGGTATATGGTGGCATATCCAGATACTTCGCAAATATCATTGAAAATAGCAAGGCGGATGCTGAAATAGATGCCACTTGCGGCCTTCTCTATTCCCAAAACCATTATTTTAAAAGTTCTTCCAATGGTTTCAAGGCGGCAATGTTTAAACTGTTGACCAGAAATAAGTCCGACATCTATCAAAAGAATAAAAAATATTGCAAGTTTCTAATTCAACAGGGAGATTTTGACGTATTTCACCCTACCTATTATGATCCTTATTTTCTTTCCTATCTGAAGAAGCCATTGGTAATTACCATTCATGATATGATCCATGAACGGTTTCCAGAGTTTTTTCCGGCAGATGATCCTATTGCTGCACAAAAGAAAATCTTAGCTGAAGCAGCCGACCGCATCATCGCCATATCAGAAACAACCAAACTCGACATTATTAATTATTTGGGTATATCACCAGATAAAATTAAGGTTATTGCGCATGGTATTGATGAGCATGAATTGATTTATGGACCCGTTGAAGGAATACCAGAAAGATATCTTCTTTTTGTAGGCAGCAGAGGCGGTTATAAAAACTTCCTTATACTAGTAAAAGCTTTCGCTGAACTTAGCAAAGCAGATCAGTCTTTGCAATTAGTTATTTCAGGAGGAGGGCAATTTACCCCAGAAGAAGTGGAATTACTAACTGAAAATGGGATACTTGAACGAACATTTCATCTGAATGCGACCGATGCACAACTGAATACACTATATGCACAAGCAGCTTGTTTTGTTTTCCCCTCTATTTATGAAGGTTTTGGAATTCCGATCCTCGAGGCCTTCAAAAACAATTGCCCGGTTGTGCTAAGTAATTGTAGTTGCTTCCCAGAAATTGCAGGCGAAGCGGCCCTTTATTTTGATCCTGAATCAACACAGGCACTTGTAAGCGCCGTAACCCTAATACAGAAAGACACCTTGCTTAAAACGAAATTAGTAGCTGCGGGCCAGCTAAAACTAAAAGATTATACATTGGAAAAGTGTATATTTTCAACGATAAAGCTATACAAGGAACTACAACTAACTTCTTCTAACTTGATTTCTTAAATAACATTATGCAAAACGAAAATATTCTTAACAGCTATACAATAAACAGAAAGATGCCAGAAAATTATGCACAGGGGGAACTAGACTTCTGTAAAAATGAATTTTCATACGAGACTTATAATGTTAGACTGATTGATTTTAAGAATTGTATCGTTAACAAAAGAGGCTTTATTTACGAACCGGGGAAATTGAAATTAAACAAGATTTCCTTACTGGATGAAAAACACTATAAAAAAGAGCTAACTACAAAACATTATTTGAAAAAAGTTCTGTTCAAACATAAGCGCGTACTTGGAGATGAGAAATATTTGTTGGCCCACGATGACTGGAGCCCGACCCATTATCATTGGTTTTGCGATGTATTGCCAAGATTATTTGTCATTAAAGATCGCCTTAAAGACTATATTTTATTACTCCCTGATTCGCCCTACGTAAAAGATGTAGGTGAAAAGAGTCTTGATTTCTTTGGTCTACAACCGGCAGGAATTGCATATTTAAAAAATGATGAGCTTGTCAAAATTAAAAATTTAACCATCGTTACCCATACCTGCCTGACAGGCTATATCAATGACAAAATTATGCAGGAAATGAGGGCTTTCATTAGTTCAAAGTTGAACGACTTAAAAACAGACAGTGACAAAAAACTATATATCACAAGAGACAATGCATCATATAGAAAAATACTGAACGAAAAAGAAGTAAGAGATATAGCAGAAAGTTTCGGATATGAGACAATTAGATATGAAGACCTCTCCTGGTTGGATCAAGTCAAAGAAACGGCCTCTGCAAATTCAATTGTGTCTATTCATGGCGCGGGTCTCACAAATATGATATACATGCAACCCGAGGGCTCATTACTGGAATTTAGAAGAGATAAAATATACCATAACCAGTGTTTCTGGCACCTGTCACAGGCACTCCACCTCAAATACTATTATTTGTTTGGAACCCCCGACAACGAAGACCTAGTCATTGAAGGAAATGGTTGCAACTTAACGATTGACCTAAATCGTCTCCACAAAACTTTGTCAGCTATGAAATAATTTTGCTTCTGATCATCTGCCAATCTTTGGAAATAAGCGACTCTCTTGACTTCATATGCTCAAGATCGTATCGACTCACTTTTCGTCGCATTTTTCCAATTAAGTAAGGTTCTTTTTTTGATTCGAACGGGCTCTTGGTCAATTTTTCTTTAGTAAAAAGGTGCATATTAGTCCCATTACTTGTGAGATACATTCCGAGTTCTTTGGCAATATACTCTAGTGCCTTTAAAGTATAAAATGAAATATGTTGTCCTGTTTCAGGAATAAAATACCACCAATCGTCAATGCTTTCCAGATGCTCAGGCTGTATCATTGTAGTTACCAGCATATTTTTCCCCAGAGAAGCAATTTTTTCTATTTCTTCAAGAGGATTAGCTAAATGCTCAAGAACTTCGAAAGCACTCACCAATTCAAAATCATTTTTTTGATTACAGTCTGACAGATCAAAAAATTCCGCAAATATATTTTTACAATAATTATCATGGTGATAAAAATCATAGCCTTTATCACGCATCATTCGGGTAAATATGCCATAGCCTCCGGCATAATCTATAAATTTTGCATCTCCATTAAAACTGGATTCTATAATTCCGGCAGTTACCTCTCTAAGTTCTTCATTCCTTGAAACGAGACCTATATCTAATTTTGTAATCGCCTCTGAATAAGCCTCATCTAGCCAATAGGGCTCTTCTGTTTGAATAAATCCTGTCTCAAGACATTTATAATACTTAATATCATATTTATTCAAAATCTTAGCTGTAAAAAGAAGAGAGGTTTCTCCACCAGTTATTTTACTTTTCATAATACTCACTTAGAAAAAAATAGTTTTAGAGCCCTTCTCCCTTTAATATTCGTGTAAGCTCCTTTTTAACCTCTACAGGAGCGTATTGCTCACAGGAATAGCTCTTAACAGCATTACTATAATTAACATATTCCTGATCATCAAGACTTAAGACCTTATTAATTGTCCTATGCAACCCATCAACCGATAGTTCATCCATTTCAAAAATAAAATCCTTTGTTGGGAAGCCACAATATTTACTAACTATAGGAATCAAACCGGCAGACATAGGCTCTATTGTTCCACCCGGCAACCCATCAATGTAACTCGGGGAAATACAATAGCTACAAGACGCCACTGCACCTCTCATCTCATCAGAGTTCATAGGAATATTAACATGTAACGAAATATTAGGCAACTCAAATAAATCGGCATAATATTCACGAACAATAGTACTTATATAATTGATGATAATAAAAAACTTTAAATCACTTCTTGATTTGGCAATCTCCAATAACAAATGAAGCCCCTTATTTATTGGCGTTCCTCCGCTCAGATACAGAAAAGTCTTATTTCTCGACTCCTTTGTCTTAATCGGCAAATCTGAAAATGCATTTAAAATATTATTGTTTAATGAATAAGTCCGTCTTTTGAAGGTATTTTCAAAATGTTCAAAAACGTAACCATGAGCTAAAATAATGGCAAAATCTGAATCAAATAAAGTATAATAGCTACAATCTTTCAAGACCAATCCTTCTTCTGCCCGCCACAATCCGGTAAGTGAATGGAACTCTCTTATCGATTTTAAACTCTGTTCATTATTGAGATAATGATGCGCGCCAGTTACAAAATATGCTCTGGGAATTGACCTATTCTCATGGTAAAATGAAAGTTCAAATGGCTCCCCAAAACCAAAAATAACATCGTATTTGTTATAGTCGATTTTAAATTTTTCATAAAAATCATATACATCAACGTTATATCCCATTTCAGAAAAACCCTCTGCTATTACATGTGAAGTCAGATAATTTTGATGTCTAAATTCATTAACCGTTTTAAAGGGAGCAGTTATATACGAAATCAGAACACGTTTTTGATATTCGGTTTTGTATAAATTTATTATCGCCTGACTAACTGGCTCGCGCTCTCCAAGAGCTCTTTTAACACGTTTAAGGATACTGCGTTTTATATTCATTTATATAAATCAAAAGTTAAAATTACACCTAATAATGAGGAAATCAAAAATATTGACTCCCCAAAAAAAGACAGATACTTTTAGAGTAATGCTCATAAGTTTTAAACATAAATGTATATAACTGTTTCGAGAGCAGCCTCTTTCTTTATTCATTTATTTGTAATGCTGACTTCTAGATCTTATTATATAATGGGTTTTAGCAAATTATATTGAAAACCTTAAGTTTAGTAAAACAGCAAAACACCAAATGTCAGAGCTATGGTCTCATTAAACCTGGGAGATCGCATCTCCATAATACCTACACGCTGACTCGTTAACGATCGGAAATAGGATCCATTTACTGAGCAGCCCAAATTACTAACTATTCTATAGTGCATTCCAGTGCTAACCATCCAACCAAATTCCGAACGACGGTCGTATTGATTAAAAATGCTCTTATAACTGACGTGTTCTGCTTTTATTAGTTCTGTTCCTTCGGAACTAGTGGATATCTCAAAAGCATTAGGTGCAGTTCCATTTATTTTACTTGTTAGCCAATAAGCATAATATATGCCGATAGAATTTGACAATATTAATTTCTTAGAAATATTCAGTCTACCGCCTATTCCAAAAGGAAGCTGTAAATAGTTATTGTTTATATCTTGATAAATCACATTACCATTTATAATACGATAGTTCTTTTTTATCATACCAGGTGAACTTTCAAGGTACAACCAATTGTTGATGTGAGTAGACAGGGTAAGCTGAACAACCTCTCCATATCCCGCCGTATAGACAAGCCTATTCTTATCTGAATTGAAATCTAACCTATTGTGCGTGGCTCCCACTTGAATGCCAATACTTGTTTGAGCAACAAGTCGCAAAACATTGATTATCAAACAGAAAACAACAAGACAGAGCTGCTTAGTAACGTCCATTGATATGATGTATAGCCAATTCAAGTTGAATATCCTTACCCTTTGATAATTGTTCAAAATTAAATTGAGAAAAGATATCTGGAGTCAATCCAACTCCTTCATAAAACACCCCATTAGCTCCCTTAAACTCAACAGCAGAAGTTGTAACTGTTAGGAACGTACCAACTTGAAAAGAACCTGAATTGAAAATATCTGGATCTGAAAGTAATCCGGTCGCACCAAATGTCTGTTCGCCTATAAATACATTTGTTTTTGATCTTAATGCAAGAATCATAATTTCCGATAATGACGCTGTATAGTTATCACCCAGCAATATGATAGGGACATCCAGCTGGAAATCTCTATCATGCTTCAGTCTAGCCTCTAACCACGGCAAGTAATTCAACTTACCTGTTCCCATTTTGCTTCTACTATAACCAAATAATACATCTCTATTGATTAATTTTCCTGCTAAAAAGTTAAGATCTCCAAGATCTCCACCACTGTTATCCCGTAAATCAAGTATAACACCTTTGGGCTTCGCCCGATCTCTAATTGCAGAAAAAAAAGAATTTAAAATCTGCTTAATTTGATTATGCCCCTCAGAAAAATAAGACCTTTTCAAAGCAAAAAAATTACAATGAAAATATCGGATATCACCTCCTATAGTACCAGTTGTCGCTCTGATCGGAACTCCGTTCTGAGAAATATTCCCGACTCCTGAAAAAAAACCTTTATCTAAATAAGTTTGAACAACACTATTGTAACTATATCTGCTACGATAGGCTTCTTGACTTACTTTCCTACTTAAAGCGGGATTAATCACCGTTCCTGATAGTGGAGCTTCGTTAAAAGTAATACTAAAATGATGATCAATAAGCTTCCCAGTAAGATCTTCAAAGTAAGACAAAGCCTTTGTTTTATCCTCGTCGTTATTACCAAGTTCATCGAACTTTGGCTTATATATTTTATATACAGAATCCCAATTCGTAGTTTCCTTATCCCAAAACAAATACCTCTCATTCATTTCCAACCAAAAATGAGCGAATATATCGCTTAAACTTTTTGGCTGACTATCTAAATCAATAACCGTCTCCTTTTTACAGGAGTTAAAAAGTAAACCTATGGCTAAAACAAAAAAAAGTGTCTTGCAAAAACAAACAAAATCAACTTTACTGATCCTGTCTAATAACTTATTGAGCACTTTGAGCATTAACAAAATTGTCTACAAATTGAGAAAATAATTACTATAGTCTAATTTTTCTTTTTACAATCTTTAAAAAAAAATATATTTGCCAATGTAACAATTAACAGCTCAAACATCAAAATAAAAAACGCTCCAATTGTCCCTCTATTATATTAACGCTTTAAACTCCAAAATCTATTCGGCACTATTGAATATATTTTAATTCAAAATAGGTTCGTAAATCGAAATAATCAATTATATAAATTAATGCTAATATGAAAAAAAATCTAAAATTTGCTTGCCTGGTGGTAGGTGTGACAGCTCTTATGACAAGTTGCAAGAAAAAAGAACCTATAGATTCCAGTATGAAGGTTCAGTCTATGGTCAATAGCAAGGCCAGTGCCGGAGATGGAAAATGGGATCGTCTGGGCTATGGTGTAGATGTGACCAAGGACCTTCTGGGGCAAAATACTGTGTCCGATGTCGGCATTTTTGACTTAGTACAATTTGAGCAGGATTACGCACCCGATAGGTATCTTAGCAAAAGTACTACAACGAGTGGTAGCCACGAATTCTATGCAGGAGCATCTGCTTTAGACTACGTGAAAGATGTCAACACTAAAAAAAGGTTTGCTTTTGGTGCTGATCTTACCTTACCAATTGATTCAACCAAATTTAATTTTAGTGGAAGCATCGAAAAAAACACATCTGATCAAAACGCTTATACATATTCTACGAAGTTTTCATACGCAACATATGAATCAATTCTACGTACAAAGAGAGTATATTTTACCGGCGATGCCTCAATGAGCTTGTTAATGCAGTACTTAACTCCGGATTTCATCAACAACGTGGCAAATCAAAGCGCAGAATATTTAGTACAAAGATATGGTACTCATGTGATGATGGATATAACTATTGGAGGCTGCTTAAGGTTTAATCATAGTACTGCGTCAGTAAGTGAAGCCAATTCCACTAGCAAAACAAAAACAGTAAAGGGGGGATTAAAATTTATCGTCACCAAAATACTCGGCATTAATTATGATCAAGAGACTACACAAACCGAAATCAACAAAGCCATGACGGAAACCCGCAATAGGCAGTTTACACTTAAATTCTTCGGAGGAACTACAACTGGCAGAACCGTAAACTTTGATCAGGCCGGCAACACTTCAGAAACTATAAATATCGGAGCATGGGAACAAAGCGTTAGTCAGAATAATGCTGCTTTACTTGAAGTAAACAAGGCTGTTTTTCTTTATGAATTTATAACTGACCCTGTAAAAAAACAACAGGTAAAGGCTGCTATTGAAAATCATATAACAAATAGTCAGATAAAACTTTCACCACAAGAGGTCTATGAGTTTGCTACACCACTATTTAACGGTAAACACGCCAATTCTTTAGATCAGAATATGCATATAGTATTTGCTGGTGGAGGATGGCATCCCAATGGCCAACCTTTTAAGGCTTATTCCATTCCGCATAATGGAGCTATTCCAATTTACCAATTTGGAAACGCATCCAATAACGATAGATATCTAACTCCTCATAGCAATTTTAACGTACCTAACTACACTAAGGCAGGAATTATATTTTATGCTTATGCCTATCAGGCACCAGGCACCATCCCCATCTATCAATTTTACCTGGCACAAGGAGGACCAGATCACTTCTACCATCCCGATGTAAATATTATCGCACCATTTGCAGGATGGCAGTTTGACGGCATTGCGTTCTATGCCTTTCCAAACTAATTTCGGACGCTATTTCTTGATATCAGTTAAAGTGGTCGTTGCACAGCCATCCGTCTACAGTACAAAAACACAGCAGATATTATTTATCTCTGCTGTGTTTTCCTTTGAATTGCTGTAGAGTAAATGATACAGAAATTCATCCAACTGAACAGATCTAACCTTTAAACCTATCTTCCTTTAACATATTATGAAGCTTTGAATATAAACCCTCAAAGGCATCAATAACGTATTCAACAGCTTGCGGCTGAAACTTAGGTTGAGCCATAAACTCTCTATATAACTTTGGGTTCCTGTGCAACTCTTCAACCTTTCTGTTCAATGCCGGTAAACTTTCGGGTCCGTCATAAAATAAAATCGCATCTTTGTTCAGCACATCAGGTTCCGGGTTATTGTTACTGCCCCAATAAATCGGAATAGTGTTACTTTTTATAGCTTCAAAAACCTTTTCGGTTACATAACCTTCCCTATTCGAATTTTCAGGACAGATGTTAAATTTATATTGGCCGATAAACTTGCCTTTGTCGTCATTATATTCTTCCTTTAAGGCATTTGTATTCTTCAGGAATTGTCCCCCACTGTCTACCTGGTCAATTTGATTAATGCTATTGAATATTGCAGCCCGGCTATTCCCTTCATCATGACGGCTCACCATAACTGCAAACTTCTTATCCTCATCCCGGCAAATGTCTTTAATTACAAAATCAGAAAACACTTCATGAATCTTCTTAGTATTCATCACTGGTGCAAAGAAGTATTCCATCCATAACGGAAAGCGCTGATAGTTTTCTCTATCCAGATAATCAAATCCAATGGACAGATCTACTATTCCATCACAGTAGTCCGTATACTCCGGAAAACGGTCTACATTTTCTCCCGTATAAAACAACTTTTTTTTACTCTTGCTTAATTTAAAAATCCCCTTCGGGCCGAAAACCGAACCAATCAACAGTGAATTTTGAGCTGTTAGTAAATTAGAAAATTGTCCGGTAACAAAATGATACTGCCACAATTTTTCCGGATCTGTGGTCCAGCAATTTAACAGTTCAATATGGTTTTCATCAGGAAGATACTTAGGTCTATATAAACCTAAATCAATCAACAGGGATTTAAATTTCATTCACAAAAAGGTTAGACGAATTTAATCAGACCTTGGCAATAGGCAACACGTATTTAAAGTGTTGATAAATGTGCTCACAAAGGTAACAATAATATCGCCATAATAAGCTTTCAAATCAAACAGCCCTATTTGTTTAACTCATCTCTAAAGAGTACTATACCATTACAAACCGTAACCAATGAATAATTTTACATAATTGTATTTTAATAATTGCCTACTCTTTTTAAGATTTTCAGCTTCCTCTAAAAATTAGATCTGAATTCTTATCCAATGCAACAGAATTATTTCCTTACACAATTAATACAACAATTGGTAAAGGAGGAAATCGTTATTTCAAGAAAATTCAATAAATATTTTATGGCTTTATTGCATAAAAATTGACTCCTAAATTCACATACCCATCTTGAACATAAGGATATTCATCAGGATTAATTGTATAAACATGGTTTCTAGTACCATTATGATAAAATACATACACCGGAGAAGAGCCTGGAACTTGTGTTTTATATGCATAAAAGGCTATTCTTTGATAAATATAACCCTCTTGCTGATATGGAAAATCATTGTTGTTAATCGTGAGAACCCTATCATAACCATTTGGATGATACCAGTAATGTACGGGAAAAGTTCCAGGCACCTCTGAAGGGAACGCATAAAAATTTATTCCAAGCGGATTCCACCCATTTTGAACAAAGGGGTATTCAACAGGAGAAATTGAATATGCATGACCAGTTTCGGAATTATTATAATATACAAACACGGGAGCTGAAAAAGCAGTCCAATTCTGAAGAATATAAAACTTTGCACCATTAAATACGTAATTAGGAAAATTATCGGGATAATTTGAATATCTATGATAGCTTCCTAGTGAGGACGAATAATTTTGATAGATAGGAAATGTTTTAGAACCTTGGTTCTCATAAACATAGCACACAATTCCATCATAGATATAACCGGAATTTTCTGTATTTAAAGGGGTATAATAGTAGTTACCATTTGATGGATGTATATATCTATTTAAAGGAACTGTTCCTGTTGTGGCCTCTGTAAAAACATATCCTAAAATACCGTTATACGTAAAACCTGGATAACTTGAGTAATATACAGTCGTCAACCGTCTCTTATTCCCAGATATGTACTCATATAAAGGAACAGAACCGACTTCTGGTGCTGTGAATGCAGGTGGCACACCTACAACTGGATCTCCCGGCCCAGGCCCTGGAGTGGTAGTTCCTAGTACAAATTCATAAGCCTTAACGGTACCACTGAATGATAAAGCTTCTCTACGCCAACCAGATTCAGGAACATCCGGTCTATGGTTTTCGTATATAACATAGATCTTAGCTCCAGCTGGCAATTTTGAATGATCAACAACGGTAGTGATCTCTTTACTTAATGTGCCTTGACCCTGTGGAAAATCCTGACCTTTAAACGTATAACCAGCATCAAAAAATTTATAATTATTCCCCTCCAGGTACCCTAAGCCAATCTTCATATCAACCGGATACCAACTATTAGCCCCACTTGAAGATCTGGTCATGCCCACAGTAAACTTAACACTTGTAGTAGTTCCATTACTGAGCTTAATTTTACTTCCATCAAGATTCAGATAATTTATACTCACGTCGGCAATATTTCCATAAAGTCCCTGACTCGGACTTTGAGCTTTTGTCAAGATAGAAAAAGAGAAAAACAAGGTCAGGGATAAAATCAATTTTAAATATTTCATTTTATTTCCCCTTCGCATTTAGATAAAATTTGGTTAATTTCTCAAGACTTATCTGATCTACACCCCATAACGAAAACTGCTGAGTTTTTTCGTCGTATACGATATCATTCAAATCCACATTGATCTGCTCAGCAAAGTATTTTCTTAAAGTGAGAATATCTATTTTTTCTGCATTTACTACTTTTTGTGCCTCAAATTCTTGTTGCTTACAACCGGATGAAGTCATGAATGCAAAAAATACAATCAACATCAGCTGTTTTGATAATTTTAACATAATTAGATATAATTTAATTGCCTACTCTTTTTAAGATTTTCGGCTTCCTCTAAAATTTTAATATAAATAGCTCAGGACCGAGATGTTGATCTCAGACAAATGGCAGAAAAGTTATATGGAGAATCTTTATAAAACGATCTGGAAGGACTCGTGAAAGAATAAGATATAGAGAGCATAATAAAGCGCGTTAATTAGGGATATCATTTTAATATTTTTCCCTAAATCTACTGACAAAATGGCTCGGAAATCAGATTCTTACGTGAACCAACAATTTCCTTACGTCAATCAGCAACCCTATTACGTAAATGAAAACACACTATAAATAGCCAAAATGATACAATGAAATTTTGGACAAAGAAATGGGTATATAATAAAAAAGCGCATTGAAGTTTTACCCTCAATGCGCTTTTAATTTATTTAAGATGAAGTTTTACAACTTCCTTTTTACTTCAACTTGTTCGTAAGCTTCTACAATATCGCCTACTTCAATATTATTAAAGTTCTGGATGTTCAATCCGCACTCGTAACCTCTTGATACTTCTTTCACATCATCTTTATAACGTTTCAATGAAGCCAGTTCACCAGTGTAAATTACCACACCATCTCTAACGATACGGATTTTGCTGTTACGTGTAATCGTACCGTCTAACACCATACAGCCGGCAATTGTACCCACCTTAGTGATTTTAAAGGTCTCTCTGATCTCCACGTTAGCCGTAATTTTCTCCTCAAACTCAGGAGCCAACATACCTTCCATCGCCGCTTTGATCTCGTTGATTGCATCGTAGATGATAGAGTATAAACGGATATCAATCTGCTCTGCCTCGGCCAGTTTACGTGCTCCCGGGGAAGGACGTACCTGGAAACCAATGATGATCGCATCAGAAGCTGATGCCAGCAATACATCCGATTCAGAAATCTGACCTACCGCTTTACCGATAATATTGATCTGTATCTCAGGAGTAGAAAGTTTCAGTAACGAGTCAGACAAGGCCTCGATAGAACCATCCACGTCACCTTTAACAATCAGGTTCAGCTCTTTAAAGTTACCGATAGCCAAACGACGACCAATCTCATCCAATGTAATGTGTTTCTGTGTACGAAGGCCTTGCTCACGCATCAATTGTAAACGTTTGTTTGCAATCTCTCTGGCCTCCACTTCACTTTCCAACGCATTGAATTTATCACCTGCCGTAGGGGCTCCCTGCATACCCAATACCTGTACCGGTACCGAAGGGCCTGCTTTATCTACTTTCTGTCCACGTTCGTTAAATAAGGCTTTCACACGTCCGCTGTAGCTACCCGCAAGGATTGGATCACCCACCTTCAGCGTACCAGCCTGAACCAGGACTGTAGTTACAATACCACGTCCTTTATCTAAAGTAGCCTCAATTACGCTACCCGTAGCACGTTTGTTCGGATTGGCTTTAAGGTCTAACAATTCAGCCTCTAATAAAACTTTCTCCAGTAACAGGTCTACATTTAAACCGCTCTTACCCGAAATTTCCTGCGACTGGAAATTACCTCCCCAATCCTCAACCAGGATATTCATCATCGATAATTGCTCACGTATTTTATCAGAGTTTGCACCCGGTTTGTCAATTTTTGTGAAAGCAAATACCAACGGTACGCCTGCAGCCTGTGCGTGGTTAATGGCCTCTTTTGTTTGAGGCATCACCGCATCATCCGCAGCCACAACGATAATGGCAATATCTGCTACCTTGGCACCCCTTGCACGCATGGCTGTAAAGGCCTCGTGACCTGGTGTATCCAGGAAAGTAACTTTTTTACCTGTCGAAGTAGTTACCATATAGGCACCAATGTGCTGGGTAATACCCCCTGCCTCACCGGCTACCACATTCGCTTTACGGATATAATCCAGCAAGGATGTTTTACCATGATCCACGTGTCCCATAATGGTTACAACAGGAGCCCTTGGTAATAAGTCTTCTTCCGAATCTTCCTCTTCAATCAGGATATCGCTTTCGTCATCTGGTTTTACGAATTGAATTTCGTAGCCAAACTCATCAGCAACGATGGTCAAAGTTTCGGCATCCAAACGTTGGTTAATCGATACAAACATACCCAGACTCATACAAGTCGCGATAATTTTTGTAACCGGTTCGTCCATCATCGTAGCCAGTTCATTTGCCGTTACAAACTCCGTAACTTTAAGTACACGGGATTGTAACTCCTGCTCCATTGCCGCCTCATCGGCCGACATGGCCACATCATCACGTTTCTGACGACGCAATTTCGCACGTTGAGCAAATTTACCAGATTTACCTGCTCCACTTAAACGGGCAAGTGTTGCTTTAATCTGATCTTGTATTTCTTTTTCCGTAGGCTCTTCTTTCGGTCCGCCAGCAGGAGCACCTCCTGGTTTATTGTTCCTGAAATTAGGCCTATTGGCTGCATTGTTGGTATTGTTTCTGAAGTCCGGTCTGTTTCCAAATGTTGGTGCAGGCTTCGGCGCTCCAGGTTGTCCGCCTTGTCCATGCTGACCTCCTTGATGTTGGCCGCCTTGCTGCGGATGTTGACCATGGCCACCTTGTTGACCAGGATGTCCGCCAGGTGTCTTTTTACGTTTACGCTTTCTTTTCGCATCAGCACTTTCTCCTGAAGAGGCTACAGGCTGCGACTTACGATCAGGTGTTACCGGTAAGGTAATTTTCCCGATGATGTTTGGTCCCGAAAGTTTTACTGAACGTGCTTTGATCACTTCACTTTCTTCAGGTTTTTCAACTTTTGGCGGTTCAGGAGTTACTTTTGGAGCAACTGCTGGCTCAGGAGCTTTAACCACTGGTGCCTCGGCAACCGGTTTTGGCTGCTCTTCGGCTTTAGGTGTTTCCACAGGCTTAACAGGTTCAGGTTTTATTTCTGCAACAGGCTGTTCAACCGGCTTCTCTACTTCCTTAACCGGCTCAGGGGCTTTCTCCACTGGAGCTACAGGTGCAGCCGGAGCAGCAGGCGTTTCGGCCTTAACTTCCGGTGCAGGAGCATCCTCTCTTCTAACAGGGCGTGTTTTAGCATTTAAATCATCAAGGTTGATCTTTCCTACTATTTTCACACCAGGTAAAGCACCTTCATCAGCTTTTTCTTCCGCTTTCTCAGCGGCAGCTGGCTCTTCCTTCGCTTTTTCAACCGGAGGAGTATAGGCATTCAGGTTTTTAACTAAAATCCCTTCGCTCTCAAAGTCAACATTTTTCTTAGGTGCTTCAGCAACTTTATCGGTTACTTCAGGCTCATCACGACGAATTTTACCAATAACAATCTGATTGGCTTCTTCTTTTACGATCTTATCGCCCTGAAACTCTTTCAACAATGCATTATACATGTCGCGGGAGAGCTTAGTAGTGGGTTTATTCTCAACAGAAAAGCCTTTCTTTTCTAAAAACTCAACGGCCGTAGCAATGCCTACGTTAAGTTCCTTAACTGCTTTAAATAAAATTATTGGTTTGTCGTCTGACATTGATATCCTATTTTTTCTTTAATTCTTATACAAAAGTAACGTTTATTCTTGTTTATTTCATGTGTAGCCAATTAGTTTTTAATTACTACATAATTTTGTAAACATATTGACAAGCATTTTATTCAAACTCTGATTTCAAAATGCTCATCACTTCTTTGATGGTTTCTTCCTCCAAATCGGTACGTTTTACCAACTCGTCTACGGAAAGTGCCAACACACTTTTCGCTGTATCACAACCGATGGCTTTCAGCTCATCAATGATCCAGCTATCGATTTCATCCGAGAATTCTTCGATATCCACATCCTCATCTTCTTCACCCGCTTCACGGTATACATCAATTTCATAACCGGTCAGTTTACCAGCCAGTTTAATGTTGTGTCCACCACGTCCGATAGCCAAAGAAACCTGATCTGGTTTCAGGTAAACCGAAGCATGTTTGGTTTCGTCATCTAATTTAATAGAAGTGATTTTTGCCGGACTCAACGCTCTTGTGATATATAATGAAATATTGTTGGTGAAGTTGATCACATCAATATTCTCATTTTTAAGCTCTCTAACAATACCGTGGATACGTGAACCTTTCATACCTACACAGGCACCTACCGGATCAATCCTGTCATCGTACGATTCAACAGCAACCTTGGCACGCTCTCCTGGTTCGCGAACAATTTTCTTGATGGTAATCAGACCATCAAAAATCTCAGGAACCTCAATTTCAAATAAGCGTTGTAAAAACTCAGGAGCAATTCGCGAAATGATGATTTTCGGTGTAGCATTTACCATGTCCACTTTCAAAATCACCGCACGTACTGCATCTCCTTTTTTGAAATAATCGGCAGGAATCTGTTCTGTTTTAGGCATCATCAATTCGTTACCTTCATCATCCAGTACCAAAGTTTCCTTTTTCCAAACCTGGTAAACCTCACCGGTTACAATCTCGCCAACTCTGTCTTTATATTTTTTGAAGATTTCGTCTTTTTCTAATTCCAATACTTTTGAAACCAATGTCTGACGGGCAGCTAAAATTGCCCTGCGGCCAAAGCTTTCTAAAGTGATCTGCTCAATGTAGTCGTCGCCAACTTCCATATCCGGATCCAATTGTTTTACCTCTGCCAGTTCAATTTCCAGATCATCGTCCTCCGAAAAGCCATCTTCCATCACTTTTCTGGTCCGCCAGATCTCCAAATCTCCGTTGTCCGGGTTAACAATTACGTCGCAATTCTCATCCGTACCATATTTTTTACGCAACATACTGCGAAATACCTCTTCCAGCACACTTATCACTGTAGGACGGTCGATGTTCTTGAAGTCTTTAAACTCTTGAAATGAATCGATTAAATTAATATTGCTCATTTTTATTTAAATGAAATTAAAACCTTTGTTTCTGTTATATTATTAAAGTCAATACTGGTTTCAACCAGTTGTACTTTTTTACCTTTTTCTTTAACCTTTGCTTCTATGGTTATGCTGTTTTCATCAGCATTCAGCAATTTGCCTTCTTTTATCTCGCCACCTGTTAGTTTAACGCTCAGCTCACGTCCAATATTTTTAACATATTGTCTTTTCAGCTTTAAAGGCTCACCAACTCCCGGCGAAGAAACCTCCAGGTTATATGCCTTTTCAATGGTGTTTTCTTCTTCCAAATGAAAGCCTACATGCCTGCTGATGGCTGCGCAATCCTGAATACTGATTCCTGTATCCCCATCCACATGAATAATAAGCTTATTGTTTGGCAGCATCTTCACCTCAACAAGAAACAATTCCGGTCTATCCGAAATCTTTTCTTCAACTAATTCTGTTACTCTTTTTTCTACCTGCATAACCAATTTGCCAATAATAGAAAAGAGGGGACTTCTGCCCCCTCTTACCTCTATTACCGTGCAAAGGTAGGAAATATTTTTATAAAATAAAAATGCTATACCACAACGAGTTCTATGCACGAAAGCACACCCCGGTATACCATCCTTCACAAAGTTGGCGATTCTTCACACCTTATTCACACCTCCTTCACACAAAACCCACAAAAGGGCACCTTTTTGTGAAGGATGTGTGGACTTGGTGTGAACTATGTGAGGAAAAGTTATTACCTGGTCAGTAATTTCTGGACCGGACGCAGCCTGTTGGCCAGCTCTCCTTTTAATATTTCGGCAGCACCTCCAAACCTTGTATTCAGATGTGTAATCACCAGATAACTGCGACCTTTTACCAAGGGGCTTAGCGGCACAAAAACCAGGCAGCTATCTGTAACCAGTATTTTTCCTTCAACAGGAGCTTCCTTTAGTGTGGTATCTTGTTCTGAGGGGCTCTGTAAAACAGCAATCAGCCGATGAAGGGCAGTGTCATTTTTATTCAATTGCTGTAGCTGCAGCAAACCAGCCTGTTCAATATGGCTAAACACAATAGCCGAACTATCTGCAGAAAAATCAATCAAAAGTGGCTTGTTATTTGTAGATGAACAGGCAGACATAAAAACCACACCGCAAAAACAAACAAATAATTTAACAATACATTTAAGCATACCACTAAATTAAGCATTATGAGACTGATTATTGAAATTTTACTGATGGGCCTGGCCGTATTTATAGGTGCACGCCTGGTGCCCGGCGTAACTGTTGATGGTTATGGAACGGCTATTATAGCCGCCATTTTAATTGCCCTGGCCAATGCCACTATCGGATTTATTTTAAGGGTACTTACTTTTCCTGTTAATTTTTTAACGTTAGGACTGGTTTCCTTTATCATTTCGGTATTGATGGTGATGCTGGTTTCCAATATCATGAGCGGATTTCATGTCAGCGGATTTTGGGCAGCTGCATTCCTGGCCATTGTTGTAGCTTTAATTAAAGCCGTATTTGGCGCTATTGCAGGAACAGATAAAGATTAGTTGATCAGCAACAGCTGAAAAATTGAGGATAAAGAATAATATAAAAAAAGAGGGCGATCATGATCGCCCTCTTTTTTTACTAGGTTTCCGCCTCTTCCCGAGTTTATTACTCTTCGTCATCTCGACCCTCAGGGAGAGATCTCTCGTTCAAGTCCAGTTCAACAGATCTTTCGCTTTGCTCTAAATGACGTGTCGACGAGATGCCGAGATAACGAAATGATGATACGATGAAGCTTAGCGAATGATTTCGCGCGAGATCACCATTTTCTGGATTTCTGAAGTCCCTTCGTAAATTTGTGTAATCTTCGCATCGCGCATCAAACGTTCTACATGGTATTCTTTTACAAATCCATAACCACCGTGTATCTGTACGGCCTCTACAGTTACATCCATAGCCACTTTTGAGGCGTATAACTTAGCCATCGATCCGGCAAGGGTATAAGGTTGCCCCTGATCTTTTAACCATGCCGCTTTATACACCAGCATTCGCGCTGCTTCTACTTGTGTAGCCATATCGGCCAGTTTAAAGGCGATAGCCTGATGCTCGGCAATTGCTTTACCAAACGATTTACGCTGTTTGGCATATTCAAGCGCCAATTCATAAGCACCTGCAGCAATACCCAGAGCCTGTGCAGCAATACCAATACGTCCACCTTCCAATGTTTTCATGGCAAACTTAAAGCCAAAGCCATCCTCACCAATGCGGTTTTCTTTGGGCACCTTAACATCATTAAACATCAACGAGTGGGTATCAGAACCACGGATACCCATCTTATTTTCTTTGGGCCCGATGGTAAAACCTTCCATTCCTTTTTCGACAATAAAAGCATTGATACCTTTATGTTTCAAAGATTTATCGGTTTGTGCAATCACCAGGTAAGTAGAGGCTGTGCTGCCATTGGTGATCCAGTTTTTTGTACCATTTAACAGGTAATAGTCTCCTTTATCCTCCGCTGTAGTTTGTTGAGAAGTAGCATCCGAGCCGGCCTCCGGTTCCGATAAACAGAAAGCACCAATCTTTTCTCCGGCAGCCAAAGGCTTTAAATATTTTTCTTTTTGGAAATCGGAACCGTAAGATTCCAGTCCATAGCAAACCAACGAGTTATTTACTGATACCACCACCGAAGCAGAAGCATCTACTTTTGACAACTCTTCCATCACCAGAACGTACGACAAGGCATCGAGACCGCTGCCATTGTATTTTTCTGACACCATCATTCCCAGAAAGCCGAGTTCGCCCAGTTTTTTCACCTGCTCGGCAGGGAATTTCTGATGCTCATCTCTTTCGATAACTCCAGGCTTTAGTTCTGCCTGCGCAAAATCGCGGGCAGCCTGCTGGATCATCAATTGTTCTTCACTTAATTGAAATAGCATAATAATATTATATAATAATAAGTTACGCCAAATTTATATAATTCTCAGCCAATTTACTATGGCTGCATAATAATATTATTTCAACAGGTGATTGTTATCGTCGGGGAATACCAGGATGGGATGATATTTTTTAGCCTCTTCTATCGGCAACGAACCGTAGGACATGATGATGAGAATATCGCCAACCTGAACTTTTCTTGCGGTAGCGCCATTTAAGCAAATGGTACCACTTCCGCGCGGGCCTTTAATTACGTAAGTTTCAAAGCGCTCGCCATTGTTGTTGTTTACAATCTGAACCTTCTCATTTGCAATGATCTGGGCAGCATCCATCAAATCTTCATCAATGGTAATGCTACCTACATAGTGCAATTCCGCCTGTGTTACTCTAACACGGTGTATTTTCGATTTTAATATCTCGATAATCATGATGCAAAGTTAACTAATTTTATGATTGAGCGGTTTTTTCTATTTCAGTTGAGTATCATATTATCAATCAGGCGGGTTTGCCCTACCTTAGCGGCCACCAGAGCTACAATATCATGATGGCTTTTATTTTCTTCGGGCAGTAAGGTTTCGCCATTAGCGATGGTAAAGTAATCCAACTCTACACCTGCTACGCCGTTGATTAGTTTTTTGGCCCCGGCCAGCAATTCAGGCACGGTCAATAAAGCAAAATTGTCTTTTACATATGTCAATGCCTTACTCAGCACCAGCGCATTTTGCCTGTCGGCCGCTGTAAGGTGGATGTTCCTTGAGCTCATGGCCAATCCGTCATCCTCACGGATAATAGGACAGGATACAATCTGCACAGGCATATGAAAATGAGCTACCATATTTTTAATCATCAGCACCTGCTGAAAATCTTTCTGACCGAAAAAAGCGACATCAGGATTTACGGCGTCGAACAGTTTTTTCACAATCTGGGTTACGCCCTGGTAATGACCTTTTCTAAACTCGCCTTCCAGTAAAAATTCGGCCGGACCAAGGTCAATGTGCCAGGTTTCGGGCTTAGGGTACATTTCGGTAACTGCAGGCATAAACACCACATTACATCCGGCTTCCTGCAACATTTTCATGTCATGTTCTAGCGGACGGGGGTATTTTTCCAGGTCTTTGGGATCGGTAAACTGGGTGGGGTTTACAAAAATACTGCAAACGACTACATCAGCCTGTTGCTGCGCTATTTTTATCAGCGATACGTGTCCTTTGTGCAAAGCACCCATAGTAGGCACTAAGGCAATTTTCTGTTGAGCCAATTTTATTGGTTCAAGCAGCGACTTTAATGCCGCTATAGTATTTATTACTTTCAAACTAGCCTGTAAAATTTCAAGGGGCAAAGTTGGTTATTTCTACATTCCCAACAAAACATCTTGCGTATATTATTGATAAATGTTATTATTTTGCTTACCTTTGCCCCTTGATAATCTTTTCTTTAACATAAATTTTTATTAAGAATATGGAGATGGCAAAAACGAAGCTACTGATTGTTACACACGAGATGTCGCCTTTCCTTGAACTCACAAAGATTTCTGAAATTACCCGTCAACTACCACAGGCAATGCAGGATAAAGGATTTGAAATCCGCATATTGATGCCAAGGTTTGGGAATATTAATGAAAGAAGGAACAGATTGCACGAGGTTATCCGTCTTTCAGGAATGAACATTATTATTGATGATAATGACAATCCTTTAATCATTAAGGTGGCTTCTATTCCGGCTGCACGTATGCAGGTTTATTTTCTTGACAACGAAGATTATTTTCAGCGGAAGTACGTTTTCAGGGACAAAGAGGATAAATTTTATGCAGACAATGACGAAAGAACAATTTTCTTTTGCAAAGGTGCACTGGAAACAGTTAAGAAACTAGGCTGGGCTCCTGATATTGTACACTGCCATGGCTGGATGACCTCACTGGTACCAGCTTATATCAAAACTACTTATAAAAACGATCCTACTTTTAAAAATTCAAAAGTGGTGTATTCTATTTATGAGAACTGCTTTACTGAAACCTTAAATGCTGATCTTCATAAAAAAGCCATCATGAATTCGATGACTGCTGAAGACACCAAAATGTTTGAGAATGCAGACTGCAATGTATTGCATATGGGTGCCGTAAGTTACTCGGACGGAGTGGTATTGGCTGATGAAAATATACACAGCAATGTGTTAAAATTTGTTAAAGATTCTAATAAACCAACTTTAGCTTATAATTTAACAGAAAATTTTGAAAACTTCTATGCTTTATATGAGGAGATTTCAAATGAAGAATTGGCTTCAATAGCATAAACTCAGGTATTATTAAATTATATATGAAATTTACAAAACAAGACTTATTAACCATGTTGATAGGTCTTTTTCTTTTTGCTTCCTGTAAAGACTCCAACACCATTGGTTTGGACCTGAATGAAGACTACGCAATTAAAGGAACGCTGATGGATACTGCAACCATCAAATCTCAGACCTTAAAAGATGACCCAACCTCGGGTGTAGGATTGGTAAGACATCCTTTGGGCTTCATGAATGATCCTATTTTTGGTAAAACAGAAGCCAGTTTGGCTATGGCAGTAGGCCGCCCGGGCAATGCCGGATACTCGTTTGGCACCAATGCTACCATCGATTCGGCAGTACTGGTTTTGCCTTATTCTACTCAGTTTTATGGTGATACCACAACTTCAACCTATACAGTTAAGGTGAACCAGCTAACCAACGATATTTCTAAGGAAACCTCATATCTGGTTAATAAAGTATGGCCTGCCGAAGCTACCGTTCTGGGAACTTATACCGGAAAAATAAAACCAAATACCCGGTTCAAAATTTCGGATATTGTAAGTGGCAAACCAGATACACTTAAATCTGTGGTACCGCAAATCCGCATTAAGCTGGACAATAATTTCATCCTTAACAACATCATTAAGCTCGATTCGGCAACCTTATCTACCGCAAATAACTTTTATAAATCTTTTAAAGGTTTTAATGTTACTGCAACAGCAACAGGTGATGGCGGAATGATGTTCTTTAATTTTGGAGGAACTGACGGAAAGATTGAAATCTATTACAAAAAGCAAAACGCAACTACGACAACAGCTATAGATACTGTGGCGGTTAACTTCCCGATCGCAAATTCTGCAGGGCCTGTAACAGCTTCTATCAAACATACTTATACCGGAACCGCTGTTGAGACACAGTTAAACAACCCTAATGCAACTTATCCGGTTACTTACCTGCAGGCATTGGCGGGCTTAAAAAACAAAATTTCTTTCCCTTATTTAAAGGAATTCCTTGCTGACTTAAAAAAACCGAAGAACGGAGGCAACCCAAACACAAAGGCAATTATTAACAAAGCGGAACTGGTTATTGACCTAAGCAACGGCACAGATATTATTCCTTTTAGCGCAGCACAGCGCCTGGCCTTTTATCGTTATGATATAGCCGGACAAAGGGCCAACGTGCCTGACAATGACAATAGTATACAGGGTTCGTACAATGGCGACCGCAGGGCATTAGGCGAATTGCTGTTTGGCGGCTATTTTGACTCGGTAAACAAAAGATATATATTTACTGTTACCAGCTATATTCAGGATTTGCTGGACGGAAAAACGGAGGATTATGGAACATTTTTGGCGCCTAGCTCGTTAACAGAGTTTAATGTGAACCCTCCTGTAACATCGGCAGCACGTTCTATTATCAATAAACATAAAAAAGACCCTACGTCAGGAAAGACCTCAGGACTGAAATTAAATATTTACTATACTCAGATCAATTAAATTCATCTGAATTTGTAGTCAAATCCCCCGAGAATAATTAATTTCGGGGGATTTATTTTTTATACTAAATATAACCTTATTGTATGTGTGGAATAGTTGGTTACATCGGCCATAGAGAAGCCTGGCCTATTGTCATTAAAGGCCTTAAAAGATTAGAATACCGCGGGTACGACAGTGCCGGTATTGCCCTGATCAATGATTCGGGATTAAACATCTATAAAAAAGCCGGCAAGGTCAAGGAACTGGAAAACTTTGCTGAAGGAAAAAATTTATCCGGAACAATTGGCATCGGCCATACCAGGTGGGCAACCCATGGCGCGCCGTCAGACAGAAACTCCCACCCTCATACCTCCAACAATGGAAAATTAACCATTATCCATAATGGAATTATAGAAAACTACGCCACTTTAAAAGAAGAATTGATCAGCAGGGGGCATGAGTTTAAAAGTGATACCGATACGGAAGTATTGGTCCACCTGATTGAAGAAATCTACAAAAATGACAACACCGACCTTTTGGAGGCAGTTAGGCTTGCGCTTAACGAAGTTACAGGTGCTTACGCCATTGTAATTATGGACGAAGACCAGCCTGGACAACTGATTGCAGCCCGAAAAGGAAGTCCAATGGTAATTGGCGTAGGTGATGGCGAATACTTTATCGCTTCGGATGCCACCCCTATTGTTGAATACACCAAAAACGTGATTTATCTGAATGACAACGAAATTGCCTTTTTAAAACGCGATGAGTTGATGATCAAACGTTTGGACAATGTTATTCAAAGTCCTTATGTGCAGGAGCTGGAGCTAAAGCTGGAAATGCTGGAGAAAGGCGGCTATGAGCATTTCATGCTAAAAGAGATATACGAACAGGCACGCTCGATAAGAGACTGTATGCGTGGACGGATTTATCCAATAGAAGGCAAGGTACAGCTGGGAGGCATCAAGGAATATGCCGATAAGTTAAAGAATATTGACCGTATTATTATTGTAGCCTGCGGAACATCCTGGCACGCAGGATTGGTAGGCGAGTACCTGATTGAAGAATATGCAAGAATACCAGTTGAGGTAGAGTATGCTTCGGAATTCAGATACAGAAATCCAATCATTACAGAAAAAGACGTGGTTATTGCCATTTCACAATCAGGAGAAACGGCTGATACCATGGCTGCTATTGAAATGGCCAAAGAAAAAGGCGCCACCATTTTTGGCGTTTGTAATGTGGTTGGCGCATCTATTCCACGGTTAACCCATGCGGGCGTATACACGCATGCCGGACCGGAAATTGGAGTGGCTTCTACCAAGGCATTTACTGCACAGGTTACCGTACTTACCCTAATGGCCTTTTACATGGCACAACAAAAAGGCACTTTGACCCACTCTAAATTGGTAGAGTTGTTAACGGAACTGGATTGCATTCCTGACAAGATTCAGCATGCACTGGAGTCCAATGAAATGATCAAGGAAATTTCAGAGAAATTTAAGAATTCCAGAAACTGCCTGTTTCTGGGTAGGGGAAGCGGATTCCCTGTGGCATTGGAAGGCGCCTTAAAGCTTAAGGAGATCTCCTATATCCATGCCGAAGGTTATCCTGCAGCGGAGATGAAACACGGCCCTATTGCCCTGATTGATGAGGAGATGCCGGTAGTGGTAATTGCTACCAAAAACTCATCTTACGAAAAGGTAATCAGCAACATACAGGAAGTTAAAGCAAGAAAGGGAATTGTGTTGGCTATTGTAACCGAGGGTGATGTTGAAGTGAAGAAAATGGTTGATTACTGTATTGAGATTCCTGATTCAAGCGAAGCGTTTTTACCATTGCTGGCTACCATACCATTACAATTGCTATCGTACCACATCGCTGTTTTGAGAGGTTGTAATGTTGACCAACCCCGAAATCTGGCCAAATCAGTTACGGTGGAATAATTTAGCCCAGACTTGTAAAATTTATTCGAGCCTGTATCATTAGCGTGATACAGGCTCTTTTTTGCCTAATTCTTTAGGGCTATTTCAGTCAAAATGGCAAATCTCCCGACGGATCGGTAAGATCTGTATACTCAGTTTCACTTTTCGGCGTAGTACCTTCGCTGCTTACAGGGGTCTGCTCAAAATCGCTTTTCCTACCCAGAATGGTAAAATTTTCGGCAACCACCTCTGTTACATACTTTTTTATTTTCTCTCTGTCTTCAAAAGAACGGGTACGCAATTTCCCTTCAATATAAACCAACTTACCCTTTTGCAGATACTTAGAAGCGACCTCTGCCAGTCCTCTCCACAAAACAATATTGTGCCACTCCGTTTGCTCTACTCTTTTGCCGTCTTTGTTATAGGTTTCTGAAGTTGCCAAAGGAAAACTGGCTACTGTTACACCTCCATCTAAATGTCTGACTTCAGGGTCTTTGCCCAGATGCCCTACTAAAATAACTTTGTTAATACCTGACATGAATTATGGTTTTTCTAAGTAATTAAAATGCATATTCATAAAATTGGTGATCACCTTAGGCTGTGGCAAATCGTCAAACTCCTGTAATGAGACCCATTTTATATCTGCATTCTGATTAAAGTTAATGATATAATTATCTAAACCAAAAAATTGAACATATATAGTTTGGTGTGTCAGTAAATGTTTTTGTTGGCTTAAAGCAGTGATCCTGCAGTCATTACCGAAGGCATTTTGTACTTGTTGTGCAAAGTGCGCCGGCTGTTCGTGATAAGGCTGGTCTGTTTCCAGCAAAGGGAAATCATACAACTCCTGCCATATATCGCCTGCACTACGTTTTTTTACCAAAATTTTCTCGTCGGCTATACCCACAAAATAATTAAAGTAACGGGTACGTTTTTTGAGCTTATTTAATTTAACCGGTAGTGTGCCGACCAGATTATGCTGTCTGGCATGACATCCTACCTGAAGCGGACAAATGTTACAATCGGGCGATTTTGGCTTGCATTGAAGCGCACCAAATTCCATAATGGCCTGGTTATAGATGGCAGCCTCCTGTCCTTCAATAAGCGACTGGGCAAGCGCTGCAAACTCCTTTTTCCCATGGGTACTATTGATAGGTTCGGCAATACCAAAATAGCGCGACAGTAGCCGGAAAACATTACCATCCAGCACGGCCTTCGATTCGTTGGAAGAAAAGGAAGCAATGGCTGCAGCTGTATATTCGCCAATTCCTTTTAGTTTAATCAACTCCTGATAGGTCGTAGGAAACACTCCATTGTATTCGTCACGCACCTGCATGGCAGTGACAAGCATATTTCTTCCCCGCGAGTAATACCCCAATCCCTGCCACAATTTGAGCACCTGTGTTTCTGTGGCCGCAGCGAAATGGCCCACAGTAGGATAGCTTTGCAAAAAGCGGTTAAAATATGGGAGCCCTTGTTCGACCCGGGTTTGTTGTAAAATCACTTCCGATAACCAGATGATATAGGCATCGGTAGTACCCCTCCAGGGAAGATCTCTTTTATGAATTAAGTACCAGTTTAGGATTTCAGATTGAAAACTCATGGCAGTAAAAATACGGCGTAATTATTTGATTTTCGTAAAACTTGCAATCCGGTGATAGAAGATCTGACAAATAAATCATCTTTTATTTTCCTATCTCATTAAAAAGCAATACTTTTGCAACCCCAAAACATTTATAAAATACAACACACAGTAAATTAATAAAACAAAAAATATGACTAAGGCAGATATTATTTCAGAAATATCAACGAAAACAGGAATTGAAAAGGTAGATGTACAAGAAACCGTTGAGGCATTTTTCAAGGTCATCAAAAACAGTATGATCGGTGGCGAAAATGTATACGTAAGGGGTTTTGGTAGTTTTGTTGTAAAAAAGAGAGCACAAAAAACTGCAAGAAATATTTCAAAAAACACTGCAATTATTATCCCTGAACACTTTGTACCAAGTTTCAAACCAGCAAAAGTATTTGTTGACAAAGTGAAAAGCAACTCAAAAAAACTTAGCGTAGAAGCTTAATAGCCATGATAAAAAGTATCCGTTCCAAACAAATTATTCTAATAAGCGCTATCGTTTTGCTAGTAGCATTTTTGTTTACGAGGGATATCAAAGGTTTGGTAAAGCCTAAAGAAGATACCACTGCTGCTGTTCCTCAGCCCGGGCAAATGCCAGCTTCAGAAACAGCAGCTATCAATTTAACTGAGGTTTCTACTACTGGTAAAAATTTATTGAACGCCAGTCTCGCAGCAGAGATCAACACATTAGAGAACTCCTATAAATCTGCATCCGAGCCCAATAAAGCTTCGGCAGCAAAGTTATTGGCCCAAAAATGGGATGATCTGGAACAAGCTGTTCCAAGTGCGCTTTATTTGGAGATTGTAGCTAATAAAGAGCCAACCTTAAACAACTGGTTATTAACCGGCGAAAGGTTCTTAAAAGCTTTTGACAACTCGCGGGACAGTTTGCTACAACCGGCCTTGTTACAAAAAGCCAATGCGGCCTATACCAATGCGGTAGCAGCAGATTCGACCAGTGCAGATGCCAAAACAGGTTTGGGAATTACCATAGTAAATGGAATGGGTATGCCAATGCAGGGTATTGCCATGCTGATGGACGTAGTGAAAAAGGCCCCAAAAAATTTAAAGGCCAATATGAGCCTGGGTACCTTTGCCATAAAATCAGGTCAGTTTGACAAAGCCATCACCAGGTTTAACCACATCATTGCTATAAAACCGTCACCGGATGCTTATTTTTACTTAGGTACTGCATACGAGAACCTGGGTAAGAATGAGGAAGCTATTGATGCTTATTTAAAAAGCAAAAAGTTAGCTGCCAATGCTACTTTATCAAAATTTATTGATGATAAAGTGGTTGAACTAAAAAACAAGAAATAAACAGATTTAAAAATATTTAAAATTTAAAACTATGCCAAGCGGTAAAAAAAGAAAAAGACATAAAATGGCTACTCACAAACGCAAAAAACGTTTAAGAAAAAACAGACATAAGAAAAAATAATTTTTTCGTGTTATTGCTAAACAAACTAAGGCTAGGATTTGATCGTAGCCTTAGTTTGTTGGTAGCAATGTTTTTTTTTATTGTCCATGTGTTAATAAGGCCGTGTGCCTTAAAATCTGTAGCTTTTGGTAAAGGAACTAATTATAGATTCATCTCCTTCGGGAGTAACCATAGCTTTAGTTGAAGACAAACAACTTGTAGAACTTCATAAGGAGCAGATCAATAACAATTACGCTGTTGGAGACATCTATTTAGGCCGTATAAAGAAAATTATGCCCGGCCTAAATGCTGCGTTTGTTGATGTCGGCTATGAAAAAGATGCTTTTTTGCATTATTTCGATCTTGGTCCTCAAGTTCAATCTTTAATAAAGCTTACTAAAATCAAGCGTAATGGCTCTGTTAATGGTACACTATTAGATAATTTCAAACTAGAAGCAGACATTAACAAAGCAGGAAAAATATCAGAGGTTGTAAATAAAAACCTCGTATTACCTGTCCAGATCGCAAAAGAACCAATCTCAACAAAAGGACCCCGGTTAAGTTCTGATCTTTCTATTGCAGGAAGATATATTGTATTGGTTCCCTTCTCTAATGTCATCTCGATTTCCAAAAAAATTAAGAGCAATACAGAACGTAATCGTCTAAAAAAGATTATTGAAAGTATTAAGCCTAAGAATTTTGGAGTGATCATCCGAACGGTTTCGGAAGGAAAGGGTGTTGCCGAACTTCAAAAAGACTTACTGGATTCTGTAACGAAATGGGAAAACTTTATTAAAAAGTTACCTGATGCAGAACCCTCTAAGCGTGTTTGGGGTGAAATGGATCGTACTTCCACATTGATCCGTGATATTTTAAGTACAGACTTTACAAATGTTTATGTAAACGACAATAGTCTTTTCGAAGATATCCGCTCATATGTACATGAGATCTCTCCGGAAATGGAAAAGATTGTAAAACTTTACAAACATAAGGAGCCTATATTTGAGCATTTCGGCATCGAAAAGCAAATTAAAAATGCTTTCGGGAAAACGGTAAACCTGGCAGGTGGTGCCTACCTGGTGGTAGAACATACGGAAGCCCTGCACGTAATTGACGTAAACAGCGGAAACAGAACAGCAAGTAAGGAAAATCAGGAAGAAAATGCCCTCCAGGTAAACAAAGAGGCGGCAAAAGAAATTGCCCGTCAATTGCGTTTACGCGATATGGGAGGTATTGTTGTAATTGATTTTATTGATATGCACAAACCTGCAAACAGGAAAATATTATTTGATCACCTAAGGGATCTGATGATGTTGGACCGTGCAAAGCATACCATACTGCCGCCAAGTAAATTTGGCCTTGTTCAAATCACCCGCCAACGTGTACGGCCAGAGATGAACATTGTAACCAGCGAAAAATGCCCGACTTGTGATGGTACGGGGGAGATTAAGGCCAGCATTGTTTTAATGGATGACATTGAAAATAATCTGACCTATATTTTGCAGGAGCAAAACGAAAAAAATATTACGCTTTGTGTACACCCGTACATCGAGGCATTTATTAAAAAAGGATTTATTTCCTTACAATGGAAGTGGTTTTTTAAATTTGGACAGCGCATAAAAATCAAAGCAGTTCCATCTTACCACCTTACAGAATTCCATTTTATTTCTTCAAAAGACGAAGAGATCAAGTTATAACAAGAGCACTATTGCTCCAAACAGGCCTAATTTCATACAGAGATTAGGCCTGTTTTTTATCTACCTCTTATTTCCGGAATTTAGCCTAAATTCGTAAACACAGTAAAGCTTTTATAGATGGAGGAACATACCGGGTTAATCCGAGGAGTTAATAAAAATTAAATCAATTGGCTAAAACGAAATCAGCATATTTTTGCCAAAGTTGCGGATATGAATCCGCCAAGTGGCTTGGAAGATGTCCTTCCTGTAATGAATGGAATACCTTTGTAGAGGAGGTGATGGAGAAGTCATCGGCCAAAGTTCCATCCTGGAAATCCAGTACCGATCAGCAACGCGTAAGCAAACCCAACAAAGTAGAGCATATCCAATCTATCAGTGAAGAGCGCGCGCTAACCGGCGACAAAGAGTTGGACAGAGTCTTGGGAGGTGGCTTGGTTGCTGGCTCGGTAACCTTAATTGGCGGGGAACCGGGGATTGGAAAATCGACCCTTATGTTGCAGCTGGCGCTGAATATTGCCGGAAAAAAAATACTGTATATATCCGGAGAAGAAAGTGAGCAGCAGATTAAAATGAGGGCCGAGCGAATAACAGATAAGCCCAGTGCCGATTGTTATATTTTAACAGAAACCTCCACTCAAAATATATTTAAACAGATCGAGTTGCTGAAACCAGACCTGGTTATTGTCGACTCTATTCAAACCCTGCATTCGGCCCACATAGAATCTACTCCAGGAAGTGTATCTCAGGTTAGGGAATGCACAGCGGAATTATTGCGCTTTGCCAAGGAAACAGATACACCGGTGTTCCTGATTGGCCATATCACCAAAGACGGCACCATTGCCGGCCCCAAAATTCTGGAGCATATGGTTGATACCGTTTTACAATTTGAGGGCGATAGACACCATGTTTACCGTATACTACGGTCTATCAAAAACAGGTTTGGTGCAGCTGCAGAATTGGGAATTTATGCCATGCATAGTGCTGGATTAAGGCAAGTCTCAAATCCATCAGAAATCCTATTGTCACAACGGGATGAAGAACTTAGCGGAATTGCCATATCAGCCACATTAGAGGGTGCCAGGCCTATGCTTATAGAGACACAGGCATTGGTTAGCGCTGCTGCATACGGAACCCCACAGCGCTCTTCAAATGGCTTCGATACCAAAAGAATGAATATGCTGTTGGCCGTACTGGAAAAAAGATGCGGCTTTCGGTTAAGTACGCGCGACGTATTCCTCAATATCGCCGGGGGGATTAAAGTAGAAGATCCCGCCATTGATCTGGCCATTTTGGTAGCTATCATTTCTTCACATGAAGAGATCTTTATTTCTTCAAAAATCTGTTTTGCAGCTGAAGTTGGACTATCGGGTGAAATAAGAGCTGTAAACAGAATTGAACAGAGAATTTCGGAGGCCGAAAAGCTAGGTTTCGAAAAAATTTTTATTTCTAATTACAACATGAAGGGATTAATAGTAGAGCGGTATAAAATTGAGTTAATTGCAGTAAGTAAAATAGAGGATGTTTTTTCCATTCTTTTTGGCTAAAATGAGTAAAATTGAGAAATACAAACCCCATTTATCCTCAAAATGAGAATTTTATTGCCCGT
The DNA here is from genome assembly GCF_900564155.1 of Pedobacter schmidteae. NCBI lineage: Bacteria > Pseudomonadati > Bacteroidota > Sphingobacteriia > Sphingobacteriales > Sphingobacteriaceae > Pedobacter > Pedobacter schmidteae. The sequence goes on from NZ_LS999839.1 coordinate 868,468, forward strand.
TTTTTAAATTACACTTGAAAGGCAATAATTTCAAAAACAACTGTATATCAACGTCTTACACTTTAAAGATAAAGATTTTAAAAAATGGTCTATTGTTTGTCTTAATGTTCACGTTAGCGTTCATTTATGAATTTTAACAAAACAATAGGGATGATTATCCTCGTTATCGAACGGTAACGAGGATTTTTTTTGGAATTTTCTATATATTTAGAAAATACACCAATCTAAAACAAAAAAATGATCATCGGATTAATAATTCTCGCAGCTGTATTCCTGATAGGAATTGTCCTGTACAATTCTCTTATAAGTAAGAAAAACCAGGTTACCAATGCCTTTTCTGCTATTGATGTAATGGTTAAAAAACGGTTTGATCTTTTGCCTAACCTCATTGAAACCGTTAAACAATACATGAACTATGAAGAAAGTGTGCTCGGCAAAATTGTTGAATTGCGTAGCAGGGCTTCAAATACCAATATCAGTAATGCCGAAAAACTGGAAATTGATAGTCAGCTGAGTTCAAGCATGAAGGGTTTGATGGTTAATGTTGAAAATTATCCTGACTTAAAAGCCAATCAGAATTTCCTTAACCTTCAAAGTACCTGGACAGAAAGTGAAGAGCAGATTGCCGCAGCAAGACGGACGTACAATGCTTCTGTTACCGCTTATAATAATGGCATCATGATGTTTCCGGGCAGCATACTTGCCGGCATGTTAAATTATCAGCCTATCGATGTATTGGTTAGCACAACTGAAGAACGCAGAAATATCAGCGCCAAAGACCTCTTTAACAGCTAATGGAGTTCAATACTGACAACTCGCAGTCCCTGCAAGGTGTTTTAGCCGAATTAGAAAATCAAAGGAAAACCGTAGCTGTATTAAAAATAAAAAGCTATTTGTTTATTGGCATCGGAATTCTGCTGATTGTAGCCGGGGGAATCTCAGGTATTGTGGTTCCCGGCTTGATTGGAGGCGCCGGTTTATTGATTACGGGTTTTGTATTTTTTAGTAAAACAGGTACTCGGTATAGCGACTACAGGCATAGCTTCAAACAAAATGTAATCTCTTTAGTCTTAAAATCAATAGATAGCAGTCTGGAAATAGACTATACGAACGGCTTACCGGAAGAAACATTTATTTACTCGCAGCTTTTCAGTAAAGACCCCGACCGCTACAGAAGTGAAGATCAGGTATCTGGCACTGCTGGCAAAACACGATTTTCTTTTTCAGAACTACATGCCGAGTATAAAACAGTAACCCAAACCAAAAACGGCAGACAGGAACATTGGCACACCATTTTAAAAGGCATCGTATTTACGGCCGACTTCAACAAAGATTTTAAAGGCGTTACCGTAGTCAGGCCAAAAGATATGGGGGCTGCGCTAGGCGCATGGATATCTAAGGCCATGCCTATATTTTCAAGTTCGGCCAAACAACTCGTACAGCTCGAAAATCCTGATTTTGATGCCGGATTTGTCACCTACTCGACCGACCAGGTAGAAGCCCGATACATTTTAACACCAGCCCTGATGGAACGTCTGTGCGCACTAAACAACCGTTGCAACAATACCATTTCCGTTTCATTTATCAATTCCAACGTATTTATTGCCTTTCCACTAAACAGGGATTACTTTGAGCCACCGATACACAAAAGTCTCCTGAACCCGGATTTTTTAAACGACGACATAGGAGTAATCCGGTTTATGTACGATATTACTAAGGAGCTTGATTTGAATACAAGGATCTGGACTAAAAGTTGATTTTCTAAAAAAAGTATGTGTGTCCCGGGTTAAAATTTGCACATATAGTTATCTATTAACTATTTAACCAAATTAAACCCTATGCACAAGATCTTAAAACATCTCATTTACTCATCTATTGCCGTATTAAACATATGTTGTACAGCTATTGAAAAAGAAGCTTTAGAGCAAAAGCCTGTACGCACATCGGGCGTGGCCAACCAAACCTTATCGGGCTTGGTTAATTTAGGCCCGCAGGTATTCGAGTCCTCCATCAATGGAAGTGCCTACGCCAAAGATAGCGCCAACAATACCTGGGTATATACCGTCCAAACCGGATCTCCAGCAAGATTAATAGGCTACAATGTAACGACTTCCAACCTGGCAGTAAATTTACCTTTGACAGGCATTACCGGCTCCTGGTCAATTACCGTAGCCACTGACAACAGTGTTTACATTGCCAGCAATCAGGGCATTCTGCTACGTTACGATCAGGATACCCAAACCGTGTCAACTATTGGCAAGCCCGCGGCTACAGAAACCTATCTGTGGAGTCTTGTTGCCGGTAAAAATGGCGAGATCTTTATAGGCACCTATCCGGGATGCCGCGTATTTCGGTATCATCCCAATACGGGCTTTACCGACGTGGGATCGGGGGCATTAATTACAGGAGAAAATTATGTCAGAAGTGTCGAATATCACGAGCAAACCGATATGGTCTATGCAGGTATAGGCTCGCATACCGGCCTGATAGAATTAAATCCAAGAAACGGACAAAAGCGGGAAGTTTTACCGGTAGCAGACAGAGGCCTTTCAGGTTTTGTTTATCACCTGAAAGTGATAACCGGGCTAACCGGGGGAGACCGCTTGCTGGCTACCATCACAGGAACAGCCAGTAATAACAAAACACTGGTATACAATCTGCAAACTGGCCTGTTTGAGAAAAATATAACCAATGCCCTGGCAAATACCGCCATAAAATCGCCAATTGATCAGAAAATATATTTTAGTACGGCATCCAGTTTATGGTCTTATGAAATTACGCAAACCAATCCTACTCCCGTTTTGGTCAGCAGCACCAAAAATTCCCTTGCCAGAAGCTGGTCGGGCAATCAACAGTTGAGTTTACTTACACCCGAATTAAAGATCGTTGACGTAAACGTAAGTAATGGACAATCCACATCAACTAATTTGAATATTCCGCCGCTACCCATTCAAATACAAACTACCGCTACCGCGCCGAACGGCAAAGTATGGACAAGCGGTTATCCAATTGGAAGCAATGGCCTATACGATCCTGCTACCGGGACCACAGTTAACTACGACGGTCTGTCGCAAGCAGAAAGCATCAGTTTTCAGGGCGATCAGGTATTTTTTGGGATATATGGCGGAGCAAAAATTTATCGCTACAACAGCATCAACCCATGGACGGCAACAAACCCTAAGTTAATCGGAAGTGTTGCAGGTCAGGACAGGCCCTTTGGCAACGTAAGTGTTCCTGCGCTCGGAAAAATGTTTTTTGGTACTGTACCGGGCTACGGACTTTTAGGGGGATCACTCATAGAATATAACTCCAGTGATGATAAAATTATCAGTTACCCGAACCTGGTGCAAGACCAATCCATAGTTAGCTTAAATTATTTGGATAGCATTGTCATCGGCGGGACTTCTATTTGGGGCGGACTGGGCATTCAACCTACACAAAGCCAGGCTAAACTTTTTGGCTGGAACCTGGTTACCAAACTCAAAACATTCGAAATTATTCCTGTAACTGATGCCAAGGCAATAACAGCATTGATGTTGGGGCCCAACGGTAAAATCTGGGGTATGGCCGATGGGACACTCTTTATTTTTAATCCAGCTACCAATCAGGTTGATTCCACACATCAGTTATTTCAAGTTAGCCAGGCGACAAAAAATACCACAGTATGGCGGAATGCCTCCCTTGTGCTACACTCAAGCGGTAGGATTTTTGGTCTGGCGTACGGAGAATTATTTGAGCTGGATCCGGTAACAAAAGCCAAAACTACCATTTCAGCAAGTGGGGGAAGTTGTTTGACTTTAGGTACAAATGGCGAACTCTATTTCCATAGAGGTATAAATTTATGGAGATATAACCTGTAATCCCATTAAAATCAGCAGAACAGCGCTGTCCTTTAAGGAGCCGCGAAGATGCTTTAAAGCATAGGTGATTTGATTTTCTACAGCACGCTTAGAGATTCCCAATTTAAGCGCAATTTCATCATTGTTTAATAAGCTCTTCCGGCTCATTAAAAAAATCTCCCTGCATCTTTTCGGGAGTTTATCCAAATGCCGGTACAATTCCTCTTCCAGATTTGTGTAGGCCAGATTATAATAACCTGAATTTTCGACTGAGGCCGCAGAATAGACAGATAAATCTTCTTCATAGCTGAGATTTAACTTTTTGTTTGCTGCGATGTGCTTATAAACTATATATCTGCTCGCGGAAACTGTATAAGCTCTAAACGACCTTATCATCAATGTTTTCCGATTTTTCCAAAGGGATAAAAAGACATCGTGAACAATTTGTTCGCAAGTTTCCTTGTCCTTCAGGTAAGCGTAAACATTGTTAAATATGATGGATGAATAACGTGAAAAAAGGATGGCAAAAGACTTTTCATCATCTTCTTTAATCATTAGCCATAAGTTTTCATCTGTGGTCATTCCAAAACGATTTGAAACTAAATTACATTTTAAATTGATTAAAAGAAATTTGCCTATGATAAGGCGACCTCATTACAGCAGGTAACGGATTACAATATCTGCATGAAGTTTTTCTTTCAATGGCACATAATTTTCTCCTTTGATGACACAACGTAGTTTTCTGCCATTAAAATCGTTCAAACAATCTCATTTAAAAAGAATGTTACAACGCCGCATATTTTTTTTAAAAAGTATGTGTGTGACCAATAAAAAACAGCACTACTCTTATAGTACAAGCAATCGCTCCAAAACTTATTAAATATTTTTTGTCATGACTAAAGAAGAATACATTTTGCTCTATGAAAAATACCAATCAGGTATTTGCTCAGCCGAAGAGCAGGAGCTCTTGGAAACTTATCAGGATGATTATTCTTTAAACTTTCATTTTTCAGAATCTCATGACAGCAAAGAAAATCAAGAAAGAAATGCACGCATTTATCGGCGGCTTCAGAAAAGCATTCAGAATGAGCAGCCGGTTAAACTAAATTGGTACAAAACACCTTTCGCCGCCGCTGCAGCACTCGTTGGCATTTTATCTATAGGTGCCTATTTATTCTGGTCAACTCCTAAAATAAGCAAGTCAGAAAAAACACTGGTTTCAAATTCAAAAATAGTTCCGGGTAACAAAAAAGCCATACTTACGCTTGGCAATGGAGCTCAACTCATCCTTGACGACGCCCATAATGGCTTCCTCACCCATCAGGGGAAAGCTGTCATCTCGAAGGAAGCAAACGGTAGGCTGGCCTACAACGCAGCCGGGGTATCTCAAAATCAATCGGTTGAGCAAAACCTCATCACCATACCGAGGGGAAGCGAATATCAGCTTATACTACCTGACGGCACCAGGGTGTGGCTAAACTCAGCATCGTCACTAAGCTTTCCGGTAGCATTTAACGGAAATGCACGCAAGGTAACCTTATCAGGCGAGGCATATTTTGAAGTTGCTAAAAATAAAACCAAACCCTTTAGCATCTCTGTAAAAGGAACAGAAATAAAAGTATTGGGCACACACTTCAATGTAGATGCCTATAAGGATGTGAAAACAACATTAGTGGAGGGATCAGTTCAGTTGAGAAATAAAGCTCAGGCCGTAATTCTGACCCCCGGTGAATCGGGAGTAGCACAAACTGACGGGAAGTTTCGAATAGAACAGGCCGATATAGAAGCTGTTACCGCCTGGAAAAATGGATATTTTGTTTTCCATAATCAAGATCTCAAAAGTATTATGAATCAGGTGGAAAGATGGTATGACGTAGATATTGAATATGAAGGGAATGTAGAAAACAAGAAGTTTTACGGAAAGATCTCCCGTTCCGACGATTTATCGGAATTGTTAAAAAACATGGAATTAACAGGAATTGTTCATTTTAAAATTCAAACAGACCAGAAGACACAGAGAAAAAAAATCACTATAACCGAATAACGAGTACGCTTTAATTAACCAACACCTAAACCAAATTGACCAACCGTGTATGAGAAAAACCTTGACGTTACTTTTATCAGGCATAATTTTATCCGCCACCTCTTGCAACAAGGAAATTGAATTTACCCCCCTGGCCATGCCTACCCCCATAGAAGATGCTAGAGGGAATTTTGAGCCTTTTGATGTAAAAATTAGTAAAGATACTTACCTGGCAGGCGAACAGGTACGATTCTATTTTACCGGAGAAACAGAGTCTATTGACTTTTATTCTGGCGAAATTTACCGGCAATATGAGCATAAGGACAGTAGAATTGTGGATGTTTTTAAACCTTTTTTGTCATTCAGTACGCTGGTAAATCCTTTCCCTCTGGCCAACAACTTTTATTGCATGGTGTCTAATAACTTCACACCAGGTGCAAGCCCCACTTATGCAGATATCGCTAATGCAACCTGGCATCCTGTCAACTTCAGTTCCCCTACAGCAGCCAATGCCTGGAAAGCGTCAGGGTCTTTTGACTTGTCGCCCTACGTAGTTGAAGGAAAGCCATTATATTTTGCATTTAAATATGTAAACAGCTTCAGCAATGCAACCCCACCGGCTCATTTACCCTATTACTGGTATGTAAAAGACATCAGTCTGAAAAACAAGCTACCGACTGATCAAATGGTTGAAATAGGAAACCAGACCACTTCCGGGTTCATTGAAATCCAGGGCAATCTGACTACAAAAGGCACTTATTTCTGGGGTGCCGATCGTTTTTATTTGCTTGGGAACAAAAATGCTCCTGCAGGTACCGAGCATTGGGTAGTCAGTAAAGCATTTAATGCATCTCCGTTTGACATAGGTGGTGATGATCCCCTGCCTATTAAATCTCCAGGTGCTCCAAAACTGATTTCCTATAGCCAGGTATATACAAAACCTGGCACTTACAAAGCCTATTTTGTTGTAAAGCAGAAGAATCCAGACGGGACATTGTTAACTACGACCAAGTCCGTTGACGTACCCGTAACTAAATAAGCCATATTGTTAAACGACTACCATAAAAAAACTCCTGGTATCTCTAGTACCAGGAGCAGTATATGGTCTTTATAAATTGATCTGTACAACCCAAAAAAACCAGTATTTAAATGTATAAAATTTATGCCGCACTGCATTACTTCAATAATGCTTGCCTAAAAAAATATTTCCTCATTATGAGATTAATTGTTCTGATTTTGATTACGACTGTAATGCAGGTTTCTGCTGAAACATACGCCCAAAAGGTAACTTTCAGTAAAAAAAATGCCAGCCTTCAAGAAACGATAAAAGCAATTGAAGCCCAAACAGGATATAATTTTCTGTTAAGTGCAGATTTACTCAAAGAAGCTATGCCTATTCAGGCTGACTTAAAAAATGCCACATTAAAGGAAGCATTAAGTGCTTGCTTCAGCAACCAACCACTTCACTATGTGATCAACAACAAGACGATAGTGGTTAGTAAAAAGGCAAATTTATCCTCAACAATTGCCATGCAAAACATTGTTGTAAACGGAAAAATTACCGACGAAAGCGGGCTTCCCATTCCAGGAGCTTCTGTTCGTATAAAAAATGCTTCCGGAGGTACATCTTCCGATTCAGGAGGCAACTATAAAATCACCGTTCCAAACAAGGAGGCTATACTGATATTCAGTTCCGTTGGCTATGTAACTTTAGAAACCAAAGTGGCCGACAGAAAACAGATCAATATTACCCTAAAACTCAAGACCCAGTCGCTCGACGAAGCTGTAGTAATAGGTTACGGAGCTGTAAATAAGAAAGATTTGACCGGTGCCGTTGGACAAGTAAATCTTGAAGATCTCAGTAAAGCTCCGGTAACAACTTTTACCCAGGCCCTTGCCGGGCGTATTGCCGGTGTTCATGTTTCTTCAAGTGATGGCCAACCGGGTGCTATGCAAAATATCATCATCAGGGGGCCGGGTTCTTTGTCGCAAGATCCTTCTCCACTTTACATCGTGGATGGTTACCCGGTAGAAGACTTCGACGCCTCCAGCCTGAACACCAATGAAATTGAAACCATCAATGTACTTAAAGACGCATCGTCTGCCGCAATATACGGATCCAGGGGGTCGAATGGCGTCATCATTATTGAAACAAAGAAGGGAATCATCGGCAAACCAAAGCTCAGCTTCAACAGCAGTTTCGGCTTCCAGAAAATCAGAAAAAAAATTGATGTGATGGACCCATACGAATTTGTCAAATATCAGTCGGAGTTTAATCCCGGAATTGCAAACATCCGGTACTTTACCAACCAAAGAAACGTGGAATCTTATAATGGTGTGCAGGGAATAAACTGGCAGGACCGTCTTTTTCAGACCAGTCCAACACAAATGTACGATATGGCTATCAGAGGTGGAAATACAGACACCAGGTACTCGTTATCGGGATCCATTTTCAATCAAAAAGGGATTATCATCAATACCGGGGCCAAAAGAAAACAAGCAAGGATGGCTTTAGATCATAACCTCAGCAAAAATCTTAAGGTTGGGGTAACAGCGAACTATTCCTCCACCGAAAACTATGGTGCCCAGGCAGCTACTTTGGCCGGTGCCGCAGCAACCAATTCAAATTCTATATTTTATCCTGCATTCGGCTATCGGCCCATCTCCGGAAGAGAGGATATCGACTTAACCAGGGATGATCTTGACGATCAGACAGACCCAAATAACCCCAACGAAGTTAGGGTTAATCCCGTAAAACAAGCCAAAAACACTTACCTGGTTTCCGGCTTCAAATCCCTTAGCGCCAATTCTTTTTTAAGCTACAATATTACCCCCAATCTGGTATTACGGGTAACCGGAAACACCAGCACGGTTGACCGCGACGTTGAAAATTTCTTTAGCAGCAAAACCCCACGCGGATTAAAAATACCTCAAAATCAAAAAGGTGTACAAGCAAGTGTCTCCAATTTTAATACAGAGATGTGGTCAAATGAAAATACCTTAACATATAACAGGATATTTAAAAAAGCGCATAAAATCAATGGGATGCTGGGTTTCTCTTCACAAAAAACGAAATCAAAAAATTACGGATTAAGTGTAATGAACATTCCAAATGAAAACCTGGGCATGTCCGGACTAGATGAAGGAATTCCCGTAGAAAACATTTCCAGCAGTACGACCAATACGCTGGCCTCATTCTTTGGCCGTGCCAATTATAGCTTCAAATCCAAATATTATCTAACTGCAACTTTTCGTATGGACGGCTCTTCAAAATTCCCTACTGTAAACAAATGGGGTTACTTCCCTTCAGGCGCGATCGCCTGGAACATTAGCGAAGAGGCGTTCATGAAAAAAGTAAAGTTCATTTCAAACGCGAAACTGAGAACGAGCTACGGTGTTACGGGTAACAACAGGGTAAATGACTTTGGCTACCTGCCGCGACTTGCCTTCCCCCCGGTCAGTGCTTATTCTTTTAACAACAACCAGCCTACAAAAGGCGCCATTATTGCAGAAATGGGCAACGATAAACTCAAATGGGAAGAAGTACATCAAACGGATATAGGCCTTGATCTGGGGTTATTTAAAAACCGGCTCGAATTGGTTGTAGATGTATACAGACGTACGACTAAGAACATGCTGTTATTTGCCGAAAAGCCATATGCAACAGGCTATACGAACGTATTTGAAAACATTGGAGAACTGCAAAACGATGGACTGGAGATCAGCGTAAATACCCGGAACATTAAAACCAGAAATTTTTCATGGGAAAGTAGTTTTAACATCAGTTTCAACAGAAATAAAATCCTGGCCTTAACCCGAAATCAAAATGAAATGTTCAAAAACAATGGGTTCCATTTCTCCTATACCGAGTCATTGTACCTTTCTAAAGTAGGCATGCCTGCCGGTATGTTTTATGGTTACCAGTGGCTGGGCAATTATCAATATGCTGATTTTAATGAGACTTCTCCGGGTGTATATGTACTTAAAGATGATATTGCCGACAATGGCAGCGGAAGAGCAAATGTTAAGCCTGGAGATATAAAATACAGAGATGTAAACGGCGACGGGACAGTAAATGACATGGACAAAGGGCTTATGGGCAGGTCTCTTCCCATCCATTCGGGTGGTTTCAACAATAATTTTAGCTATAAGAACTTTGATATGAACCTGTTTTTACAATGGAACTATGGCAACACCATTTACAATGCCAACCGATTGATATTTGAAGGCAATGGCATCAATGTATTTGACCTGAACCAGTTTGCGTCCTACAACGACCGGTGGACACCTGAGAATCAAAACAATACTTATTTCAGAACTTCAGGCGCAGGCCCCGTAGGCCGCAATTCAACACGTGTGTTGGAAGACGGTTCGTATTTGAGGTTAAAAACTGTCTCTTTAGGCTATAATTTTCCAAAGCAGATCATCAAGACTTTGTCTTTGAGCAGCCTGAGGGTAAACTTTTCAGCCCAAAACCTGCTCACGCTAACCAAGTATACCGGGTTCGATCCTGAGGTAGCCGTAAGAAACTCTGTTTTGACGCCCGGACTCGACTATTCTGCCTATCCACAAACCAGGAGCTTCGTTTTTGGGATCAATGCCACATTTTAATCAATTAAAACTTTAAGAAAATGAGATTTATATATTTTTTTCTAACCTTGCTGGTCATCACCACCGCAAGTTCATGTAAAAAGTTTCTGGAAACAGAACCTACAGATTTTTTCTCGCCAGCTACTTATTATACCGACGAGGAGCATCTAAATTTTGGTTTGGCAGGAGTTTACGACATGCTGGGCTCAACAAAATTATATGGTGCACAACTACATACCCGGCATAACTTTGAAGCAGACGAAGGTTTCTATAATGCGAATACCCAGCTTACGGGGCCATCTGTACATAACTATACGGCAAACGATCCTGAAATCAGAGACTTCTGGCGTTACCTGTATATTGGTGTTACCCGGGCAAATGCCTTTCTGCAATCTATAGACCGGAACCCCGAGATACCTCAAGGTGTAAGAGACCGCGTTCGCGGAGAAACGCTGTTTCTGAGAGGGTACTATTACTTCTTACTGGTCCAGAATTTCGGCGGCGTACCCCTGGTTCTTAACCCTACCACCAGTCCGGATGATATAGACATCCCTAAGAGTACAGAAAAAGAAGTATACGACCAAATCATAGCCGATATGGAAAAAGCTGAGGAACTGGTTGATCCAATCCAAAAAATAGGATTTGGGGGCAGGGTAAGTAAATCTGCCGTCCGCGGAATACTGGCCAGGGTATGTTTAAATATGGCTGGTGAGCCTGTCAAAGACATCAGCAAATTTGAAAGGGCTTCCTATTGGGCAAAGAAAGTTATAAACGATACGGAAGCAGGCCATCGGTTAAATCCTGATTTTAGCGATATTTTTATCAAATACGCGGCAGACCAGTACGACTACAAGGAAAGCATCTGGGAAGTAGAATTCTTTGGCAACAATACGGACGCCAATCAGGAAGGCGGTTATGTTGGCTCCTGGATTGGCATCAGGAATACGGGAAACAATACTATAGGTTATGGTTTCGGACGTATTCTGGTGACAGGAAAGTTATACAGGACCTATGAAAAAGACGACCTGAGAAAAGACTGGAGCATCACTAACTTTAATTACAATGCTGCCGGAGCTGAAGTTTTATGGCCGGCAAATCCAGATCCTAAGGATCAATACAACCGCTACCCCGCCAAATACAGAAGGAAATATGAAGTTGTATTGCCAAAGGCTGCCCAGCAAACGCCTATCAATTTTCCTCTTTTACGCTATGCAGATGTATTGTTAATGTACGCCGAAGCGGAAAATGAAGTAAACAGCGGCCCAACAGCTGCAGCATTGGATGCCATCAACCAGGTAAGGAGAAGAGGTTTTGGCTATCTCTTGACCAACAACCCTACCAATCCGGCGCATGACATCCCATCCGGATTAAGCAAATTCGATTTTTTTAAAGTGATAGTCGACGAAAGGTCGAGAGAACTATGTTTTGAAGCTTTGAGAAGGGCCGATCTTGTTAGATGGGGAATGTTTGTGGAAACCATGAAAGAAACACTTGCCATGATGAACAACGATCTGATTACCACTGATGCCTGGAAAAGTTTAACCTTCAAAAATGCATCCAGCAGACATGTCATTTATCCTACACCAACATACGAATTGGAGTTGAACAAAAAGCTAATCCAGCATCCATTATGGAGGTAAAGACCAACAGATAAAACACTGATTTACAAAAACATTAAAACAAAAAAAAATGAAAACATCATTCACCATTCTATTAGCTACAGTCTGTTTATTTATCGGCCTCGGCACCCATGCTCAAAACAAGGTTACATTAAATTATTATTCGCAGGAAACACTGGATGCATTAGGTACTACCAAAGCACAGCAAAAAGAGCTGACAGCCATCAAAACCAGCACGGATACGAAAATAAGAGAAGCCAGAAATAACACAACCTTATCAGAAGAGCAAAAAAAAGCAGCCTATGCGGAGGCTTACAAAACCGGAGGTCAGCAGTATAGTAACCTGCTGACTGCCGAACAAAAAGCGAAACTTTCTGCATTGCATCAAAAAATAGCTAAACAAAATGCAGGTTTAGGAATTGTACAGCCCGTAAATACAAGCTATAAAAATCCTTATTATGATGGCAGAATGAACCTGTTTGAAAACCTGCCAGCTGTTCAGAAAGGAATTGTATTTCTGGGAAACAGCATTACCGAACGCGGGATGTGGAGCGAACTGTTCCCCGGAAAAATCATACAGAACCGGGGAATTGGTGGGGACAATACCTTTGGTATATTGGCACGGTTAGACCAGATCATTAAATCTAAGCCCGAAAAAGTGTTCCTGTTAATTGGCGTAAATGATATTGCCAGGGGGATACCGGTAGACACCATATTATCCAACTATCAGAAAATAGTTAAAGGGATCATTAATGGCAGTCCGGCAACAAAAATATACATCCAGAGTGTTTTGCCAATGAATGATGATTTATTAAAAACTGAGCGGTATAAGCTTAAAGCCGATACCATTAAAAAGTACAATTCGGCATTATCTCAACTGGCAAAAACTTACAAATCAACTTATGTAAACATACATGATATTTTTCTGGACACAAAAGGTGTGTTAAATAAAGATTATACCGATGATGGCATCCATATTAATCCTAAGGCCTACGCTTTATGGGCCGATTACCTGAAAAAACAAAAGCACCTGTAAAAGGTGCTTTTCAAAACGAAAAAGGCCTGTAGCAAATGCTACAGGCCTTTCTTTTATTATTTAGACAAATACATTGATTTATCTTTAACCAGCTTTCTGAAGTAAGGATCTTCGGTATCTTTGATGAACCTGATGGCCTCACCTGTCGACTTCATTTCCGGGCCTAACTCTTTAGTAATTTCCGGGAATTTATAGAAAGAGAATACCGGCTCTTTAATCGCAAATCCTTCCAGTTTACGTTCGATGGTAAAGTCTTTCAGTTTATTCACACCCAGCATCACTTTAGCGGCAATGTTGATATAAGGTACATCGTAAGCCTTGGCAATGAAAGGAACAGTTCTTGAAGCCCTTGGGTTGGCTTCTATTACATATACTTTTTCGTCTTTTACCGCAAACTGTATGTTTAACAAACCGATTACATTTAGTGCTTTGGCAATCTTTTTAGAGTAAGTCTCCATATCGTTCATTACCTTTTCAGATAAGCTAAACGGTGGCAATACCGCACTTGAGTCGCCAGAGTGGATACCTGCCGGCTCAATGTGCTCCATTAATCCTATGATATGCACATCCTCACCGTCGCAAATTGAATCCGACTCGGTTTCTTCGGCCCTGTCCAGGAAGTGATCAATCAGTACGCGGTTACCAGGCAGGTCGCCCAACAACTTCACAACTGCTTTCTCCAGGTCTTCATCGTTAATCACGATGCTCATTCCTTGTCCACCCAGTACATAACTTGGTCTTACCAGTACAGGATAACCAACCTCATTTGCTACAACAATTGCCTCTTCAGCATTTTCTGCAACCCCATATTTAGGATAAGGAATGTCCAGTTCTTTTAGCAAGTCCGAGAAACGCCCCCTATCTTCGGCCACATCCATATCGTTGTAGGAAGTACCAATAATTCTGATACCATTTTCATGAAGCTTTTCGGCCATTTTCAGGGCAGTCTGACCACCTAGCTGAACAATTACCCCAATTGGGTTTTCCAACTCGATAATTTCGCGTACATGCTCCCAGAATACGGGTTCAAAGTACAGCTTATCTGCCATATTGAAATCCGTAGATACGGTCTCAGGGTTACAGTTGATCATGATGGCTTCGAAACCGCTTTCCTCGGCTGCCAATAAACCATGTACACAAGAGTAGTCAAATTCTATCCCCTGACCGATGCGGTTAGGACCAGAACCAAGTACAATCACTTTCTTTTTATCAGAAGGAACAGATTCATTTTCCTCCTCAAAAGTTGAGTAGTAGTAAGGTGTTTGTGCGGCAAACTCAGCAGCGCAGGTATCTACCATTTTGTAAACACGTCTTATGCCCAGCGATTTTCTGCGTTCGTATACTTCATCCTCTGTTACATTTCCAAGCAGGTAAGAGATCTGTACATCAGAAAAACCTTTTTGTTTTAAGGTAAAGAAGAAGTCTTTAGGAATATTATTTAGTGAATATCTTTTCAGTTCAGTTTCCAGATGAACAAGGTCCTGAATCTGCGACAGGAACCATTTATCGATACGGGTTACTTTACGGATCGATTCAAGCGGCACCCCCATGCTCATCGCATCTTTGATCAGGAACAAACGGTTCCAGCTGGCATGCTCAAGGCCGTGCATAATCTCGTCGATGTTACGGTTATGTTTTCCATCAGCACCTAAGCCTGATCGGCCAATTTCCAAACTCTGACAGGCTTTCTGTATCGCCTCGATAAAGGTACGTCCGATGGCCATTACTTCACCTACCGATTTCATTTGTAGGCCCAGTTCTTTATTTGCGCCTTTAAATTTATCGAAGTTCCAGCGTGGGACTTTTACAATCACATAGTCCAATGTAGGCTCAAAATATGCTGATGTAGTTTTTGTAATTTGGTTTTCCAGCTCATCCAGGTTATAACCGATGGCCAGTTTAGCGGCTATTTTAGCAATTGGATAACCTGTGGCTTTACTTGCCAGTGCCGATGAACGCGACACCCTAGGGTTGATCTCGATAGCTATGATCTCGTCGTTATCCGGATTTACGGAGAACTGTACGTTACAGCCACCCGCAAAGTTTCCTATTGCTCGCATCATTTTGATCGCTTGGTTACGCATGTCCTGATAACAGCGATCAGATAAGGTCATTGCAGGTGCTACAGTGATGGAATCACCTGTATGAATACCCATCGGATCAAAGTTTTCAATAGAGCAGATGATGATCACATTGTCATTACCATCCCTTAACAGCTCCAATTCATATTCTTTCCAACCCAATACAGCTTGCTCTACCAATACTTCGTGAGTTGGTGAAGCCTCAAGTCCGCGTTGCAAAGCCTGGTCAAATTCCTCTTTCCTGTGTACAAAACCACCACCAAAGCCTCCCAGTGTATAAGAAGGGCGGATAACCAAAGGATAACCAATTTCCTGGGCAGCTTCTTTACCTTCAAGGAAAGAGTTGGCAATTTTTGATTTCGCCACACCCACACCTATGTCAACCATCAACTGGCGGAAGGCTTCACGGTTTTCGGTTTTCTCAATTGCAGCAACATCCACACCAATTACCCGAACTCCATATTTCTCCCAAATCCCACGTTCAGATGCTTCGATACAAAGGTTCAGTGCTGTTTGTCCACCCATGGTAGGCAATACCGCATCAATTTTGCGTTCTTGCAAAATCTGCTCGATAGAATCAACCGTTAAAGGCCACAGATAAACATGGTCACCAATCACTTTATCGGTCATGATTGTTGCAGGATTGGAATTGATAATCGAAACTTCAATTCCCTCTTCTTTTAAAGATAAGGCGGCTTGAGATCCCGAATAATCAAATTCGCAAGCTTGACCAATGATGATAGGTCCTGATCCGATAATTAATACTGAGCGTATGGAGGTGTCTTTAGGCATAAGGCTTTGAAAAGTCTAATGTAAAATATGGTAAAAAATGCGTTTTTTGACCGGAGCAGTCAAGAGAGATCCATTTGATATGGCGAAAAACTCCGACTCTTCTGTCGGGATGCAAAGATACAGTTTTGCACGTTAAAAATCAGCTATTTTTTAAAAAACAGTTACAAATAAAAAAGCCAGGCAACAGAACAGGTTAATTTACTGACCAGCAAACCCTTACTGCGCCAAACGAATCAAGCCTATATCAGTTGTTGTGCTGTCAATTACCGCCACATTTTTTACGGTGGTATCTTTATAAGGCATATTCCCTTTCAGCAAAATAGCATATGTCCCTGTTTTAATATTTTTGAATATAAAACTGCCGTTGTTCAAGGCTGTTCGTAAAGTGTCTGTACCCATAATGGCCTGCACTTCCAAGGCCCCATCTGCAGGGAGCACTTTGCCCTGAATATTTCCTGATTTTATAAAGGTAAATGCAAGCAGGCTTAGTAACAAGCCTGTCATCATTACCATACTTGATCTCTTCATTGCAGTGTATTTTACTATTTTATACAAACCACGTCGGTTTTTGTTTCAAATATAAAGCAATATAGGTTACTTTTGACCTATGTTACTCGATGCCTCCTCATTTTTTCAATTAATTGCAGATCAGTTTAAGCATACCACCTGGCCCGAATGGCTTGGGGTAATAACCGGTTTTATCTGCATTTATCTGGCAGCTAAAGAAAACATTTTAAGTTGGCCCATATCCATCATCAGCGTTGTTGCTTATGCATGGGTGTTTTTTGAGGCAAGGATGTACGGAGATATGGCCCTTCAGTTTTACTTTCTGTTTACTGCCTTTTATGGCTGGTACTACTGGGTCAAAAAAAAGGAAGCGCATGACAAACCCATCGAAAACCTAAGCAAACGTGGATGGATACTGGCCATTGCCGCGGTGTTGGTGTTATCTGTTCTGCTTGGCTTGTTCCTGGACAATTTTACCAATACCGACGTACCTTACGAAGATGGTTTTTGTACTGCATTGAGCTTTGTTGCCCAAATGCTGCTCACCAGAAAAATTTTGCAAAACTGGATCCTGTGGATTGTTGTCGACATATGTTACATTCCGTTGTATATTTATAAACATTTAAATCTTAGTGCCATATTTTATGCATTTCTGGTGGCCATTGCCGTCAAAGGATATTTAGACTGGAGGAAAACGTACCGTGAACAAGCCAATTAAAAAAATAGCCATAGTTGGCCCAGAGAGTACCGGAAAATCGACCATCACGCAACAGCTAGCCCGGCATTACAACACTTTGTGGGTACCCGAATATGCCCGGTATTACTGCGCAGCCTTAACAGCACCTTGCAATTTGCAGGACGAGATCAACATGTTTCACGGGCAGGTAGCGCTCGAAGAATCCATACTAGCCATTGCCCAGAAGGATTTTATTTTTTGCGATACTACTTTTCTTACAGTAAAAATATGGAGTGATGAAGTTTTTGCAGAGACCCCCGAAATTGTGCTAAATGCCCTCCCAGAGTATCATTACGACCTGTATTTGCTGATGGACATTGACCTGCCCTGGCAGGAAGACCCCTTGCGCGATTTTCCGCACAAGCGGGAACATTTTATGGACGTCTGGCATAAAGAGCTGCAGGCACTAAATGCAAACTATGTTGTAATTGGAGGGCTGGAAGACAGGCTCCAAAATGCCGTTTCAGCTGTAGACCATTTCCTGCGCCCGATTTAGTAAACCTCATTTTCTTGGTAATCACAAAATAAGCAGGTACCTTTGGTTCATCAAAAGGGGGTGCCTTGTTTTATAAAAACACAAAAACAGGCTGAGAGTATACCCATTATATCTGCACGCAGATATATGCACCTGATCCGGATAATGCCGGCGTAGGGATTGGAGTTATGGAAATCTATTTAAAAAAACACAAATTGAAAAAATCAATTATCGCAGCTTTAGCTGTGTTGCTTGCGCCTGTTTTATTAAATGCGCAAACCAAAACTGTTGTTAAATCCAAAAAGGATACTACAGTCAGACTCGATGAAATTATCATCAAAGCCACCAGGGCCAATGAAAAATCGGCCACTACCTATAAAAACATTGGCAAAGCCGAAATTGAACAAAATAATTTTGGTCAGGATTTGCCCTTTATATTGAACAACACACCTGGTGTTGTAGTCACTTCCGATGCCGGAGCGGGTGTAGGCTATACCGGAATACGCATCCGGGGAAGCGATGCCAGCCGCATAAACATCACCGTTAACGGAATTCCTTATAACGATAGCGAAAGCCAGGGCACATTTTGGGTAAACATGCCCGATTTCGCTTCATCTGTAGACAATATCCAAATTCAACGCGGAGTAGGAACTTCTACCAATGGTGCAGGTGCATTTGGCGGAAGTGTAAATATCCAAACCACATCCTCATCGCCTCGGGCTTACGCCGAGCTAAACAATACTTTCGGGTCGTTCAATACTTTAAAAAATACGGTTAAACTAGGTACCGGATTAATCGACAATAAGTGGAGTGTCGATGGCCGCCTGTCACGTATCAAATCAGATGGATTTATTGACCGTGCTGCTTCCGACTTAAAATCATTCTTTTTATCGGGTGCTTATCAGGGAAAAACCGACCTGCTCAGAATAAACGTATTTGGCGGATCTGAGAAAACATATCAGGCCTGGAATGGTGTTCCCGAAGCAAAACTACGGGGCGATATGGCCGGTTTGCAAACTCACTATGAGAACAATTTAGATTATCTGTATTTTACGGATGCTGACCGCGACAACTTGTTCAACTCCAATAACAGAAGCTACAATCAGTTTACGTATAAGGACCAAAACGACAACTATAACCAAAGCCATTACCAGGCTTTATATGCCAAACAGTTCAATGAAAAGTTCTCCTTCAATGGGGCATTGCATTATACAGATGGAAAAGGTTATTTTGAAGAATATAAACCCAAACGCAAGCTGGTAGAATATGGTTTACCGGATGTCGTTATTGGCGGCACAACTATTAAAAAGACAGACCTAGTCCGTCGCCGCTGGTTAGACAATGATTTTTATGGTGCAACTTATGCTTTCAACTACAATGCTCAATCTAACTTAACCTTTACCCTTGGTGGAGCTTATAACCAATACCGTGGTAAGCATTTTGGCGAGGTAATATGGGCGCAGTACGCATCAACGTCAAAAAATGATTATCACTATTACGATGGCAAAGGAAATAAAGATGATTTCAACACTTATGCAAAGGTCAACTACACCATCAGTCAGCTCAGTTTATTTGCCGATCTGCAATACCGAAATGTAGCTTATGACATTACCGGAACCGACAAGAACCGCGCAACATTGGATTTCCATAACAACTACAATTTCTTTAATCCAAAATTTGGTGCCACTTATTTCTTAAATGAGCAAAGTAATGTGTACGGATCCTTCAGCGTGGCCAATAAAGAGCCCAACCGCGACGATTTTACCAATTTACAGGCGGGCCGCGACATTCCAAAACCCGAGCGTTTAAACAATGTTGAAGCCGGGTATCGTTTTAAAAACAAAAGCTTAAATGCCGGCGTAAATGTTTATGGTATGTTTTATAAGGATCAGCTGATTTTTACCGGAGAGATCAATGAATATTCGGATGCTTATCGTCAAAATGTAGACAAAAGCTCCCGTATAGGCCTCGAACTTGATGCGTCTTACATCATCAGTCCTAAATTTGCAGTAAATGCAAATGCGGCGCTAAGCAGAAACAAAATTAAAAACTATGTTGATTATGTTTCTGAATACGATGCCAACTTTGACCTGGTCAAGGTACAGGCTACCAATTATGCAAATCCTGATATTTCTTTCTCTCCAAATACCGTTCTGTTTGGCGAGCTGGTTTATAAACCTCTGGCAGGGTTTGCGCTGGCATGGCAAAGTAAATATGTGAGTAAACAATATATGGACAACACCCAAAATGAAAGCCGCAAATTAGATGCTTATTGGGTAAACAATGCACGGTTGGGTTACGACTTCAGCTTAAAGGGAATAAAAAACATTAACATCGGATTATTGGTCAACAATATTCTCGACAAAAAATACGAAAGCAACGGCTATACCTACAGCTCTATTTATCCATGGGCCACCGTTACCGAAAACTTTTATTTCCCTCAGGCCGGAACAAATTTCCTACTTTCGCTTAATCTGAAATTTTAAATTCGGACTTTATATACGCATGAAAAAGTTCATAGAAAAACTACATTTCATTACGCACGACATCCATCAGCATAGCCATGTCGAACAAGTTCTTATCGCCTGTCAGGCCGGGGCCAAGTGGGTACAATACCGTTGCCTCAGTAAAAATGATGATGAACTGCTGGAAGACATCAATGCTATTGCCGAAATCTGTGATGATTGGGGTACTACCCTGATCGTTACAGATCATATACATTTACATGGCAAAGCCGACATACAAGGTTTCCACATCGAGGATTTTGATGCTGATTTTGTAAAAATACGTGAGATACTGGGCGAGGATGTCACCATTGGCGGCTCGGCCACCACGGTAGAGGGTTTGATCAGGTTGGCTAAAGAAGGCGCTGACTACGCCGGTTTTGGCCCTTTTTATACCACCATCACCAAGCCCAATAATGCACCCTTAATAGGAGTAGAAGGGTACAGACAGGCGATGAAAACATTAAAGGAACAGCATATCGACTTGCCGGTGCTGGCAGTAGGTGGTATCACCGAAAGTGATATTGATCCTTTGATGCACACCGGAATTTTTGGAATAGCAGCTTCGGCCGCTATTAACCAGGCCGAAGATATGCATGCAGCCTATCTGGCTTTTTATGACAAGATCATGTAAATACTTTTTAAATAAATGTATGTTATTGCCTGTTGATGGCATACATTTGTTTAAAAAAACCTTTTGTTGGAAGATCATATACCGATAGAGAAACCCGACCCATTTGCTGCCCTGCGCTACAGAGAATTCCGCTCCTACCTGGGCATGCGCTTCTTTTTTACTTTTGCTTATCAGATGCAGGCCGTAATTATCGGCTTTCACATTTATTACCTCACCAAAGATCCGCTTGCCCTGGGGTTAATAGGCCTTTGTGAAGCTATCCCTGCCATAGGAATTGCCTTGTATGGTGGCTATGTGGCCGATAAAACAGAAAAACGGGGCTTATTGTTAAAAATATTCACCGGCGTATTCTTATGCTCAGTGGTGATGCTGGTGGTAACCACCAAACAGATGCACACCTACGTGCCCACCAGTTATATTGTGCCCATTATGTACTGCATGATATTTGGAATCGGTATTGCAAGAGGCTTTTTCAGCCCCGCCACCTTTTCTTTAATGGCACAGATTGTGCCTAAAAAACTATATCCCAATTCCAGCACCTGGAACAGTTCCAGCTGGCAAATGGCCTCTATTCTGGGTCCGGCAGCTGGTGGCTTAATTTATGGCTTCTATGGCATTACCGTTACCTATATCGTTATCATTACTTTCATTGCCATCGCGTTGGTCTGCATTTTCTTTTTAAAGCCCCATCCACCAACTTTCATTCCTAAAGAGAGCATTGTAAAAAGCCTTACCGAAGGGGTTCAATTTGTATTCAAAAGTAAAATGATGCTGGGTGCAATGAGCCTCGATCTGTTTTCCGTATTTTTTGGTGGTGCAGTGGCCCTGCTACCTGTATTTGCCAACGACATCCTCAAAGTAGGCTCAGAGGGCCTGGGCTTTATGCGTGCAGCAGCATCAGGGGGTGCGGTTATTACCATGCTGGTGATGACCCGGTTTTCGCCAATGAACAAACCATGGCGCAACCTGCTTATCGCAGTTACCGGATTTGGCACCAGCATTATCTGTTATGGTTTATCCAAAAACTTCTATCTCACACTGCTATTTCTGTTTATGGAAGGCGCGTTTGACAGCATTAGTGTAATTATCCGTTCAACAATCATGCAACTGCTTACACCTGATGAAATGAGGGGGCGCGTATCGGCAGTAAACAGCATGTTTATTGGTTCTTCCAATGAGATTGGGGCCTTTGAATCGGGCCTCACCGCCAAACTGATGCGTACTGTCCCTGCTGTCGTATTTGGCGGCAGTATGACCATTCTTATTGCCGGCATTACCTATCTCAAAACAAAAGGCTTAATTAAATTAAGCCTTCAGGAGATCAATGAACAAAAAGTTTAAACGGTACTCAGCCGCTCGCCAATCTGCTGCCTCCACATGGCATAGTATAGTCCATTTTGCGCAACCAGCTCATTATGCGTTCCCTGTTCTATCACATTTCCTTTTTCCAACACATAAATCCTGTCTGCATGACGAATGGTCGATAACCTGTGGGCAATCAAAATGGTAATGTGGTTATCAATATCAGATACCTCTCTTATCGTAGCCGTAATTTCTTCTTCCGTTAATGAATCCAGTGACGATGTGGCCTCATCAAAAACCAGGATATCCGGTTTACGCAACAAGGCACGGGCTATAGACAAGCGTTGTTTTTCGCCACCTGATACTTTAACACCACCTTCTCCAATCAAGGTATCCAAACCTTTATCAGCCCGGGCCAACAGGTTCTGACAGGCAGCCTGATGCAGCACCCGCATGCACTCTTCATCTGTAGCGCCCGGCCTTACAAACTGCAGGTTTTCGCGTATCGTTCCCGAAAACAGCTGTGTATCCTGTGTTACAAAGCCTATCTTTTCTCTCAGCACATCCAAATCTATATTTTTCCCGCTAACCCCATTGTATTTAATCTCGCCCGATTTTGGCCCATATAAGCCTACCAGAAGCTTAACCAGGGTAGTTTTTCCGGAACCCGAAGGCCCAACAAAAGCCACAGTTTCGCCTATGCCGGTTTTAAAGCTAATTCCATTAAGCGCATTTGTAGTGGCCGATTGATGTTTAAAGCCAACATTTTCAAATTCCAGTTCTGTGATTTTAGTCAGCGTTGCCGGGTTTTCAGGTTTCTTATCTTTTGGCATCGACATAATGCGTTCAAAGTTGTTCAGCGAAACCTCTGTTTCCCTATATATATTAATGATGTTGCCCAGTTCTTGTAACGGCCCAAAAATAAAGAAGGAATAAATAAACAGGGAGAAAAACTCTCCTACTGTAATCCGGCCGGCAAAAATCAGGTACATCATCAAAAACAATAAACCATTGCGCAGCAGGTTCACAAATGTACCCTGTATAAAGCTCAAGCTTCTGATGTATTTAACCTTTTTAAGCTCCAGTCCCAATATTTTGGTAGTGGTAGAATTCAGCCTGCTAATTTCCTGCTGGGCCAGACCTAAACTTTTTACCAGCTCTATATTACGCAGCGACTCGGTGGTAGATCCGGCCAGGGCAGTGGTTTCTGCCACAATATTCTTTTGTACTTTTTTAATCCGCTTACTCAAAAAGGAACTTAAAAAGCCCAGCAGGGGAATGGCCGAGAAATATACTACAGCAATAACCCAATATACCGATATGGCATAAACGGTTACAAATATGATCCCGATGATACTGGTAAATAAAACGTTGATTACCGCTTGTACCAATTTTTCGGTATCTATCCTTACCTTTTGCAGTATCCCCAGTGTTTCACCACTGCGCTGATCTTCAAACACCTGGTAGGGTAGCTCCAAAGAATGGGCCAAACCATCCGAATAGATTTTGGCGCCTAATCGTTGCGTAATGACATTTACATAATAGTCCTGAAAGTTCTTGGCAATTCTTGATACCATTGCCGCTCCCATAGCCAGCAAAATAAGCACTCCGGCGCCTTTTATAAATTCATCCGTGGTAAAATTTTTGTAATTGGTTACATATTTATCAATAATCAGACGAAATACATAGGGGTCAAGAAAAGAAAAAATCTGGTTTACTGCAGCCAGAAACAAGGCCAGGGCTATCAGTCCCTTATAGTTTTTCAAATAGCTGAATAAAATCTTCATGCGTTATATGTTTGGATGGATAAAAGCAAAAATAGCTGTCAAAAATAAAGAAAGGGAATGAAGCATTATCCTCATTCCCTTTAATTTACAAGTAGATTATAATCCGCGTTACACGGTCATGATATCTTTCTCTTTGGCTTCCGAATGTTTATCTACCTTAAGGATGTAAGCATCAGTTATTTTCTGAACTTCTCCTTCTCCGGTTTTGATCTCATCATCAGAAATACCGTCGCCTTTCAATTTTTTTATTTTTTCGTTGGCATCTTTACGGATGTTACGAACGGTAATTTTACCGCGTTCTGCTTCTTCTTTAACCTTTTTTACCAGATCTTTTCTGCGTTCTTCGGTTAGTGGCGGAACAACCAAACGAATTACCACACCATCGTTTTGTGGATTAATTCCAATATTGGCTTCCATAATGGCGCGTTCAATAGGCACCAACATATTTTTTTCCCAAGGCTGAACAATCAAAGTACGTGCATCCGGCGTATTGATACTTGCTACCTGGGCTAAAGCAGTTGCGCTTCCATAATAATCTACAAATATGCCGTCCAACATCCCTGCAGAAGCTTTTCCTGCACGTATTTTAGTCAATTCGGCTTCACAATGGTCAATCGCCTTGTCCATGTTTGCCTGGGCATCTTGTAATTGTTTCTTTATGAGGTCATTCATGTTTTGTAAAATTTAACCAAAAATATAAATATTTATTTAGTTTCAGTTTCTAACCAGCGTGCCAATCTCCTCACCTTTTGCTATTTTCATGAAATTACCTGTTTTATTCATATCAAAAACGATAATCGGCAATTTATTTTCTTCACAAAGGGTAAAAGCAGTCATATCCATTACATTTAGGCCTTTATCATAAACTTCTTTGAAAGAAATTTCGGCATATTTAGTGGCATTAGGATCTTTTTCAGGATCAGCTGTATAAATTCCATCTACCCGGGTTCCTTTTAATACCACATCGGCTTTTATTTCTATAGCTCTCAGTGCTGCTGCCGAATCGGTAGTAAAATAAGGATTGCCTGTACCGGCGCCAAAAATTACCACGCGGCCTTTTTCGAGGTGCCTTACCGCTCTTCTGCGAATAAAAGGTTCACAAATCTGCTCCATCTTGATTGCGGTAAGCAAACGTGTTTTCAAACCAACCTTTTCTAAGGCATCCTGCAAAGCCATACTGTTAATTACCGTGGCCAGCATTCCCATATAATCGGCCTGAGCACGGTCCATACCCGATTTTTCGGCGCTCAATCCTCTAAAAATATTACCTCCCCCAATAACAATTGCTATTTCCAGGCCTTGGGCATGCACAGCTTTAATGTCTTCTGCATACTGTCTTACCACCTCATTATCAATACCATATTGCTTTTCGCCCATCAGCGACTCGCCACTTAATTTTAGTAGGATCCGTTTATATTTCATGGGGCCAAACTTAGATAAAATTGCTGAAAAGAGCAATTTTATCAATCTCTTCGCTGCAATTGAAAAAATAAAATGCTGCGAAAAAATAGTTAACTGTTTTAATTATCCAGGGATCAAATTTGCAAACCCGCTTCAAAAACTTTATCCAGCTTTAGTTCCGGTGTCAGCAATAGTAAGTTGGCCGTATTTCCTGGCTTTAAAACCCCCAGTTGATCGCTCCAGCCCATCAGTCGTGCCGGGAATGACGCGGCCATTTTAAATGCCTCATTTAAAGGAATATCACAATGCGCCACGCAGTTTTGCACCGCCTGCAGCATGGTGATGTTAGATCCTGACAACGTTCCGTCTGGCGTAATGAATTTATCACCCGATAGCTGATGCTGATAAGGACCAACATGGCATTCCGTAACGGCATCTGTGATCAAAAATAACCTATCTTTCATCAGTCTATGGCTCATCTTTACCATTTCAAAATCCACATGGTTTCCATCGGCAATAATGCTGGCCATAGCCTTGGAATGATTAAGTACAGCTACCGGTAAGTTAGGTGCCCGGTGATGAATGGCAGGCATCGCATTAAACAAATGAGTGGTTGTCGCAAAACCTTTGTTATAAGCGGCTGTAGCCTGCTCAAAACTGGCGTCACTATGCCCTAAGGACAATACCACTTTATTATCCAGCAAATAATTGATCACCTTGTCATCCTGTAGCTCGGCCGCCAGGGTCATCATACTTACAGTGCCATCTGCAGCATCCAGTAAGCGCTTTACCTCATCCAGTTCGGCCTTATGAATATAGGCTTCCACATGTGCTCCCCGGCGCTTAGGATTCAGGTAAGGGCCTTCCAGATGCAATCCTTTAAAACCTTTGGCATGGGGGCGATAAGCCTTTGCTGCTTCCAGGGCCTGGTACACAATTTCCATACTATTAGTAGCCACACATGCTAAAAAGGCCGCTGTTCCTTTAGCCATCAGGTCGGCCTCCATTTGCTGTAAGGTTTCTGCAGTAGGGTAGGCAGAGAAAAGCTGGCCGCCACTTCCATAAATCTGGAGATCAATAAAGGCTGCGCACAGGTAATTACCTCTGGCATCAATCTGCTCGTATCCTGCCGGAATTTCCGCATCGGTAATGCGGGCAATTTTTCCATTTTCAACCAAAACAGATTGGTTTATACACAACACATCATCTTTAAAAAGCTTGCAATTGGTTATAGCGGTCATAATCCAAAGATAAGAGAATGATTGGTCAAATTTTAGGCATAAAAAAAGCCTTCTGAAAACAGAAGGCCCTTCTAAAAATTAATTAAATATTAAGCTCCTAATTGTACGCGTTTAAATGCAACAACAGTTAAACCGTTAGCAACATCATTTAAGAATTTACGTACATCTTTAGATGAATCTTTAACAAACTCCTGGTTCAACAAAGTGCTTTCTTTGTAGAACTTGTTCAATTTACCAGCAGCAATTTTTTCCACCATTTCTTCTGGTTTACCTTCTGCACGGATTTGTTCTTTAGCAATTTCAGTTTCACGCTCGATAGTAGTAGCATCAACATCACCTTTATCCAAAGCAACCGGGTTCATTGCAGCAATTTGCATAGCTACATCTTTACCAGCTTCTTCAACACCTGCACCAGCCTGATTTAAAGCAACCAAAACACCTAAACGGTAGTTACCGTGGATGTAAGGAACTACTAATTCGCCAGTAACGGTTGCAAATTTAGAGATACCGATTTTCTCACCAATTTTACCAGTGTTTTCAACGATGATATCAGAAACTTTTTGTCCATCAATTTCAAGAGCCAAAAGTTCTTCTAAAGAAGCAGCGTTTTTCTCGATAGCTAAATCAGTAAATTTACCAGCCAAAGCAACGAAATCAGCATTTTTAGCAACGAAGTCAGTTTCGCAGTTTAATTCAACTACTACACCACGTTTGCCATCAGCAGTCGCTTTAGCGATAACTACACCTTCGTTAGAATCACGATCCTGACGAGAAGCAGCAACTTTAGCACCTTTTTTACGTAAATAATCAACCGCAGCTTCGAAATCACCATTAGCTTCGATTAACGCTTTTTTGCAGTCCATCATACCAGCACCAGTTTGTTGGCGCAATTTGTTTACATCAGCTGCAGAAATTTGTACTGTAGACATTTTATTTCTTTTTAAGTTTTTATCAAAAAATTAAGGGTTGTGCACGACTTGTTGTAGTATAAACTGCAACGCACCATACACAACCCAATTATATTATTTAAGCTTCTTCGCTTGTACCTTCTTCAGTATCAGCTTCTACTTTTTTTCTTCTTGCACCAGGCGCAGCAGCTTCCGGAGCATCAGCAGCAGCTTTAGCAGCTACAGCTTCTTTTTCAGTTTCCTCATCTTTTTCGCGTTTGCGCTCATCTAAACCTTCTTCAATTGCTTTGATGATTACATCAGTAATTAAAGAGATTGATTTAGTAGCATCATCATTCGCCGGGATAGGGAAATCGATGTTAGAAGGATCAGAGTTGGTATCAACCATTGCAAAAGTTGGAATGTTTAATTTCAACGCTTCGCTAACAGCGATGTGCTCTTTTTTCACGTCAATTAAAAAGATAGCAGCTGGCAAACGGTTTAAGTCTGCGATACCACCTAATAAGCTTTCCAATTTGATACGCTCACGTTGGATCATTAAACGTTCTTTTTTAGAAAGAATCGAATAAGTACCGTCTTTAGTCATTTTATCGATGGTAACCATCTTTTTGATTGACTTACGTACAGTAGCAAAGTTGGTCAACATACCACCTAACCAACGCTCGGTTACGTACGGCATGTTTACTTTTTTTGCCTGATCAGCAACGATTTCTTTAGCTTGTTTCTTAGTAGCTACAAAAAGAATCTTACGACCAGATTTAACGATCTGTTTGATTGCTGAAGCAGCTTCTTCAGTTTTAGTTAAAGTTTTATTTAAATCTATAATGTGGATACCATTGCGCTCCATGAAAATGTATGGGGCCATTTTTGGGTTCCATTTACGGGTAAGGTGACCAAAGTGTACACCTGCATCCAATAAGTCTTGATATGTAGTTCTTGCCATTGTTTTGTCTCCTTAAGATTAACGTTTACTGAATTGGAATTTCTTACGTGCTTTCTTGCGTCCTGGTTTTTTACGCTCAACCATACGCATATCACGGGTCATTAACCCTTTAGCGCGTAATGCTGGTTTCTTCTCAGCATCTAATTCAACAATAGCCTTAGCAATAGCTAAACGAACAGCTTCTGCCTGACCTTTAACGCCACCACCGGCAACATTTACAGTTACATCATACTGACCAACAAGTTCTGAAACTTCGAACGATTGGTTAACGATGTATTGTAAAGGCAATGTTGGGAAATATTCTTTGTGATCTTTACCGTTTACGGTAATAGTGCCGTTGCCATCTTTTAAGTAGATACGTGCAACTGCAGTTTTTCTTCTTCCTGAAGTGTTAGTAACTGACATTTCTTCTTAAATTAAAGTTTAATGGTTTTTGGTGATTGTGCTGCATGAGGATGTTCTGCACCTGTATAAACAAAAAGGTTGGTGTATAATTTAGCACCAAGTTTAGTTTTAGGTAACATACCACGAACAGCTTTCTCGATAACACGCTTAGGGTGTTTCGCCAATAACTCTTTCGGAGAAATGAAACGCTGACCACCTGGATAACCAGTGTAAGAAATATAAACTTTGTCGTTCATTTTATTTCCGGTCAACTTAATTTTGTCTGCATTAATAACAATAACGTTATCACCGCAGTCTACGTGTGGGGTATACTCAGGCTTGTTTTTACCACGGATGATCATAGCGATCTTCGATGACAAGCGCCCCAAAATCTCGCCTTCAGCATCCACAACAACCCACTGTTTGTTAACAGTTTTTGCATTGGCAGAGACAGTTTTGTAACTTAACGTATTCACTTGCTTGTATTTAATTTGTTTAACAATTATTTATTCCCCTAAAATTTTAGGGACTGCAAAGATAGATAGAAATATTTAATTGTCAAACAGTTGAACAAATATTTATTTAACTGCTAACAATTATTTCATTTACAGCAAGCCCGCAGCGGTACATTAAAGTTCCTTCAGCTGAGCCATCCAAACCGTCGCATTGCCACAGTTGGGGTCGTTTACCTTATGTTTCAGCACCTTAAACCCGTTCTCTTCTAACAGTGCGGCGTATGCTTCGGTACTTAAGGATGCATGAAACAGATTTTCGCCTCCATTCATTCCCCAGGCTTCGCCATGTTCTGTCCCGGAGGTAAAAAGCAAAATGCCCTTAGGTTTCAAATGTTTTTTAAAGATCTCAAACATAACAGGTTGGTCGGCCGTCTGTAAATGAAAAAAACTATCCCAGGCAATTACCGCATCAAACTGTTCTTTCAAAGCCAGATACCGCATATCGGCAAGTACAAACCGGGTAGCAGGAAAGTTCTGAATGGCAATATCCAGCATTTTAAAACTGGCATCTACGCCCACCACCTTTAGGCCTTGCGTTTGCAGATAATTCAAAATAGGCATCCCGGTACCACAGCCTATATCTAAAACAGTAGCACCCGGCTCTAAAAAACTGAGGAGCTTATCCAGATAATCTTTTTCCAGTAAACCCCGGTATCGGTTTTCATCATACCAACCGGCTATTTTGTTGTATACCTCAAAAACATTTTCACGATTATTCATATTCTGCCATCACTATAAAAGCAAAAATACACATAAATCAGGTCGGGTTACCTTAAAAAATGCCCTAGGGCATACTACACAAAGCCTATTATTTAGAAATTATAATTTCCAGTAGCTTCTTTGGCTCCTGACGGTTATCCCAAAAGGAAGTTACCAGACCTACACTCCCCAGGAACCCGTCAGAAAAACCTTCCAGGCAGACAGGGCACGAGATCATAAATACCTAGCACTAGCTATTGTTTCTGCTGGGACAAATGCTGAAGTTTATTAGATCTAACCAATAACCCCTATTGTTATGAAAAGATTTTGCTTTTGCTTATTGATACTATTAAGCTTTTACCGGGTTTTGGCCCAAAACCGGGGCGACCACCGGACAGCCTGGAGCGTAGCCAAACCAGCGCCTTGCTTTCCCAATCTCTATGTATCCTATATGTCTCTTGGCTATGAACCTTCGGTAACTGCATATGCCTTCAATTGGCGCATCGAGAACCGCTCAGACAAACGCGTCAGTTTCACTTTTGCGCCATGGATCGTTGCCGCGGATGGCAAAACGAAGGAAAAGATGAACGGCGGGCTATTTACACTCGATCCAGGGCAATTGTATACCCATTCACCGGGATACAATAAAATACTACCACAGGCAAGTGCTATGGAATTCTTTATATCGGCCTATAGTGACGTAAAAGGCGGCCCGTCTTATAACTGCGTAAACGGAACAAAATACTGCGTATCTAACTGTGGTGGCACAAGTCAGGCTTCAAATACCGGCTCCAACTCAGTTTCAAGGTCAGGATCCGGTACAACTGCCGGAGCAATTAATGGATCAACCTCAGGATCAGGTCCCGCCCAAAAATCCGGAACGGCTTCGGCCAAACCGAATACCGCTGAGATCACCCTGCAGGCAACCCGCGGTACCTACCGTGTCAGGGCTGTAAAAGATGAAGTACAGTGTCCAGGCAGCATCCGCATTGGCCTGGATCCCGATGATAGCGATGGAAAAAAATTGACGATCTATGCCATGCCCAAAGCTGACAGCGGAACCTTTACCTCTGATAGTAGAGGTGGATCCTGCGCGCTCAATGTCATCCTGTACTGGTTCGAAAGCGGAAAATATCGCTATACCTCGCCCAATCTAACCCTTACCAAAACCGGCCCCAATAGCTTTACCTTTACTGGTACACTCAATAGCGGAGAAACGATTAGCGGATCTGGAAATTATACGCTGCCACAATAGTTTTTTCAAAAGGCCTGCTAGTTCATTTATTGCTTTTTCGTGCTTATCTTTATAGATAAGTTAGAAAAAATGTTTACAGCAGAACAAATCAAAACGGCCCACGACAAAGTAAAATCAGGCGCAGATTTTCCATCATACATTCAGGAAATTAAGGCATTAGGTGTCACCCACTATGAAGCCTATGTATCCGATGGGCATATTGACTATCACGGCGTTGGCGGCTATACAGCGAAAGTGCAGGCAAAGTATGAAACCATATCCATTTCCGACACCCCAAACGCTGAAGAATTTAAGGCACAACTATTGGCTCACCAACAGGGAAAAACGGATTTTCTTACTTTCATTAAAATGTGTGCAACATGTGGCATCGAAAAGTGGGCAATATGCATGGATAAAATGACCTGTACCTATTACGACAAAGCCGGCAATGAAATCCTGACAGAAGAAATCCCTCACTAGCGTCTATTTCTTCTTAAGTTTTCCAGGATAGGGTATTTTGCAAAAAGCTCTTCATCTGTTTCCGAATATGATACTATCAAATAGTTTTATTGATTGCATAAAAACAATCAGGCTGTATTACTAATCCGCGATCGTCATCCTGAAATAAATTTACTTCGTAGCTTTCCACTGCGCTCCAGGTTAGGACAACGAAACGCATAAAGAATAACATGAACCGAATTAATAATACAGCCTGATTAAAAGTTATAAAATTACTTTGCCCCTAAGGCTTCGTTTATTTTAGTGACTGTGATATCCTGGCTCGGCCTTGGTGCATTGTTGTCAAAAATTTTCCCGTCCTTGCCAATAATGATGTAATGGGGTACGCCATTGATATTAAATGCACGTCCTACCGGGCTTTTAAAACCTCCGGCCGATAACAAATGAACACCCTCAATTTTGTCTTCAGCAATAGCTTTTTTCCAAAGGTCGCTCCGGTCATCTATACTGACATATAAAAACACCACATTTTTATTGTCTTTAAACTGAGCATGCAACTTAGGGCTGCCATTCTTCATTTCATACCTGCATGGGCCACACCAGCTGGCCCAAAAATCCATATACACCACTTTACCCGCAAAATCCTTCATCTCTACATCTTTTCCATTTTCGTCTGTCAACACAAAATGCGGCGGTACCTTACCTACATTGGTTTTAGCATAATTATCATAGCTGGTCAAAGTTTTCTTACCATCTTCACCAAGGGCATATTTGGCCAGATATTTTTCCAGCAAAGGTTTAAACGTCTCTACATCCTTTGCGCGGTTAAAGGCCGATTGCAGCGCATTGCCCAGCGCCAGGCTACGCAACTTACCGGTAAAATGCTTTTCAATCAGCTCATAATTCATTGCCGTCCGTTTTTCAATAGAAAGGGTACTGTCCAACATTCCCTGTCCGGCCAACACTTTTGACCTTAAAAAGTCGACATAGGTATAGGTCATAAAATTACTATAAGTTTTGTTGGAAAGCAGCGCATCATCCTGTTTCACATCCTTGTCCAGATCCCAGTAACCATCCGGTATCACCGTTGATAGTTTACGCTTTCCGTAGATCCGCAAAGTGCCCGGTGTACCAAAAGCCTTACTTTTCTTTGCATACACGAAATTGACCATCTGATCTTTATAAAAAGCCGGGCTCACCTTTTGCTTGTTGGCTGCTAAAAAGTTGATAGACGCGTCGGATATTTGGGTAAACAACTTCAGGAGGTCATTTCCAGACATTTTTTCAAAATCTGCTTTATCCCAAAGCCCTATTTCCCTCTTTTTGTCCTCATACAAAATCTCCTGTTTCATCGCCCCTTTTCCCGAGAATTTGATGTTACCCGCAGCGTCAATTACCATTTGGATATGGTCTCCACTTTCCAGGTGCAGGTCATTTCTCCAGCGCTTAGGAACTTCTGCTCCAACGGTAATTACACGCGGAAAAGATGGTTTAAAATTGAGCACAAAACGCCCCTGCTGATTGGGTTTCACCATCTCAACATCCTCTTTTGAGGGGTCATGCACCCACATCGAATCTACTTTAACCGGGTATTGTAGCTCAACAATAGCACCTGTTGCTTTTGTTTTGCTTTGTGCTGATGCAACACCTATGCTCCCGCACAGGATCAGCAACATCGTCATTATTTTCTTTTTCATTTGTTTATAGTTTTTCATCTGTTTTATAATTTATCTTTTATCTGTGATGAGGCGATTAGATTAATAAATATACCTATTCGTATCCCGGATTTTGCACCAGCTCCTTATTACCTGCCCTTGCCGTTTGTGGTATGGGCATAATCAGTTTATTGACATTGGAAATACTAGGCTTGGTGGTTGCAGCTGCAATATCGCCCAGTCTGTCGTAACGGACCATATCAAACCAATGCTCTCCGTTTTCGCCCACCAGCTCCAACATTTTTTCCTGATAAATAGCCAGTAGCAGGGCTTTTTTATCAGCAGGGGCAATAGGGCTAAGCACCACACCGGCGCGTTTTCTGATTTCATTTACCCGCAATACAGCATCTGCATCTACACCCGTGGACAACCGGGCTTTGGCTTCCGCATAAATCAGATAAACCTCGGCCATTCTGAGCGGATAGATGGTGTTCCCAAACGCCGATCCATTGCCCGGATCAGCTACATAAAAAGGATATTTCCCGTTGTTATTTATTCCTTTTGAGTTTTGTGCATACACATAGCTAAACCTTGGGTCGTAACCAGAGCCCGCCCCGCTCAGGCTACCAGGCCCCGCAACTGCGGCATTGGCCAGCTGTTCCAGATCGGCCGAAAAGCTGCTGCTCCTGATCTGATAAACCGGTCCGGCCTGCTCTTGTAAGCCGTTCACAAAAGGGGAAAAGAGAGTTTCCTTCGAATCAAATCGGTTTTTAAACACATCAGCATACTGGTTTT
The DNA here is from genome assembly GCF_900564155.1 of Pedobacter schmidteae. Taxonomy (NCBI): domain Bacteria; kingdom Pseudomonadati; phylum Bacteroidota; class Sphingobacteriia; order Sphingobacteriales; family Sphingobacteriaceae; genus Pedobacter; species Pedobacter schmidteae. The sequence goes on from NZ_LS999839.1 coordinate 902,627, forward strand.
CCAATGCGTAGCCATCGGTATTGCCAATCACCGCAAGCGCCTGGGCCGCAGCCGCTCCATAATTCCCCATATAGAGGTAAGCCTTCGCCAAAAAAGCTTTTGCAGTGGTCCTGCTAACCAGCCGGTGTGCCACTCCGGTTGGGCCATTTGCTGCCGCAAACTCCAAATCGGCCACAATTGCATCGTACGATTGTTGCACCGTTTTCCGTGGCAAATTTTCCAGGCCTTTGCCCGGAGTAGTCCTGATCACAATGCCATAGGTTGAGTTCGGGTCATAGAACTGACCGTACAACCTGAGTACATTAAAATGGGCCATAGCCCTCAGGCACCTTGCCTCAGCAATCATTTCATTTTTCCGTTGCTCGCCCAGCCCTACGGCCTTTCCTTGCTCCAACAACGAAACCAGCCAGTTGGCCTGGTTGATCAACTGATATTGTTCCGGATAATATGCCGAGACAAAATCATCATTAAACCGAACATCATTGACATCCATATTCTGACTACCGTATGCAGGCTGCAGATTGGCCAGGCCATTGCCCAAAAACTCAATCAGATAACCCGACATAGCGGTATAAAACACCCTCGATTTTGCATACACGCTGTTCAGCACCGATTGGGCAGTAGCTTCATTACTGATCACATTTTCGTCCGTAAGCGCATTCATCGGCTTGATGTCATCTATCTTACAGGCACTAAAGCTCATTCCAAAGCTCATCAGCACCATCAGTATTCTTGAAAATATCTTCATTTCTCTATTTTTTAAAATTGAACATTTAAACCCATCGAAATACTTTTGCCCAAAGGATAGGGGTCCCTGTTTTCGCGCCTGCCCGAAACACTTCCACTGTACAATGTTCCGGGATCGGTTCCCGGCCAGTTTGAAATGGTAAACAAGTTGGCTGCAGAAACAAATACCGATAAGCTTTTCATTTTTAACCGCTCGGTTATCTTTTGTCCAAAACTATAGCTCAGGTACAATGTTTTTAACCGCAGGTAAGATGCATCGTATACCAACTGATCGTTTCCACGCGAGTTTTGCCCGGGATTACCGTATACCACCCTTGGGTATTTGGCACCCGTGTTTTGCGGTGTCCAGGTATTACCGGCAAACATCGCCAGGTTATTGTCCAAAGGGTTGGCACTTGGCGATGAATTGTTCCAGGTAGCCTCGATGCCCTTTACAAACTGAAAAAATGCAGTCAGCTCAAATCCTTTGTACGAAAACGTATTACTGAACCCACCAAAAAAATCGGGTTCAATACTACCCAGAACGATCCTGTCCTCAACCGTAATTCTTCCATCTCCGTTCACGTCGGCCATTTTAAAATCTCCGGGGGCGGTACCCTTCAAATCATAATAGCTGCCCGCACCGTACTTTGCAACCGCTGCCGCATTTAAAGCATCAACTTCGGCCTGGCTCTGGAAAATCCCGGCCGTTTGGTAGCCCTTTATGGTACCCAAAGGCTTGCCCACGATAAAGGCATCCTGAAAAAAAGGATCTATGGTAGCATTGTTTAAAGATTTGATCTTGTTCCTGTTCAATGACCAGTTGACGCTAGCAGTCCAGCCAAAACCTTCAGCGCGTGGCAAAATATCACCCCCCAGTTCAATTTCAACTCCCTTATTGATCATACTTACCAGGTTTGATGAAAAGCTTTCAGGTCCCAGCTCAACCGAAAACGGGGTTGCAGCAATGCTGTTTGGGGTATTTCTGTAATACACATCAACACTCCCGTAAATGCGCCTGTTTTTGAAGCCAAAATCAAGCCCGGCGTTGTAGTCGTAAGTGGTTTCCCAGGAAATTTTAGGGTTAGGAAGGGTTTCCGAAAATTCTACGGCCGGACTGCCATTGTACTGACCCAGCTCGCGGAAACCTTTTTGAAAGAACTGGAAATAGGCAAAGTCGCTGATATTGGATGAACCCGTTTTACCTGCGCTCAGCCTAAGTTTTAAACGCTCCATAACCCCGCTTTTATCAAAAAAGCCTTCGTTGCTGATGTTCCATCCAAAAGAAATGGAGGGGAAATAACCGCGTTTATTGCCCGGTCCAAATTTTGAAGAGGCGTCTGACCGGAAATTTACAGTAGCCAGGTACCTGTCATTAAAGTTGTAATTTACCCTTCCAAATATAGAGTTCAAGCCGGTTTCTATAGAGCCGCCGCCATAAGCCAATACGGTGCTCGCGTTGTTTACATTATTTAAGATCTTATCGTCCGGGAAGCCCTGGTAATAATTGTAGGTCCTTCTTACCATCGTGCGGTCCCAGATATACCCTGCGGTAAAATCCAACTGGTGCTGCCCGTTTAGCTTTAAACCATAATTGGCACTTAAATCGGTAATATAGTTGTTTACCAAGGCATCCGAAACACTCAATCCCGAGTCATAAAACGGATAACCTGGCGTAATGTTCTGAACAACCTGTGGCGAAAATTCATCTGATTTGGTCAGGAACATCCCTCCGTTAAAAGCAGCCTTTAGTTTAAGTCCGGCTACAGGCTCGGCAGCTACAAATGCATTTCCGGACAGGTTGTAGCCCTTAAAAGTACTCTCGTATTGTAACTGTGCAAGCGGGTTAGATTTATAACCACCGGGCCCGCTCACCAGACTAGGCTGACGCAAAAACAGGCCTTGCTCGTCGTACACTGGCAAATCGGGTCGGGCGACCAGATAAAACCTCCCCCTGATGTCGTTATTTGGGTCGCTCCCCGCTTTATTGGTATTCGCATTTAAATTGATGGAGGCTCCGGTGCTGATATATTTGCTAAGTTCCGTGTTTAGGTTCAGGTTAAAGCTATATTGTTTTAGCGAACTATTCAGCATCAGGCCTTGCTGGTCGTAATAGGCCCCGCTTAAGCTATAAGTAGTTTTATCGCTGCCACCCCTCATGCTCAGGTTGGCCTGCCTGGTGCTGGCATTGTCGCGGTAAATCTCCTTAAACCAGTCAACATTGGCATTCCCAAAAAAACTATCCACCAGGCCGGTATAGCTATACTTTTTTGTAACCGGGTCCTGACTGATATTGGCCAGTCCGGTGCCTATATAGTAGGATAACCGTGATGCGGGAACCTGTCCGGCGTTTACGGCCGCTACCGTATTTTGAAGCAGCACGTCAGTAAAAGCTTTAAATTGTGCGGTATTCATCGGTTCAAGTGTGTTAACCGGGCGGCCAACGGTATTGGCATATGATAAGCTGATAACCGATTTTTCGCCTTTACGGCCCTTTTTGGTGCTGACAATGATTACCCCATTTGCCCCCCTTGAACCATATATGGCGGTGGCCGCGGCATCTTTCAAAATGCTGATGCTTTCGATATTGTCCGGGCCAAGGGCCAGTAGCGGATTGCTTTGAGGGGTAAACATAGTTTCTCCGCCGGTATCATATTGTGCATCGGTGTTCAGGATCACGCCGTCAATCACAAAAAGCGGCCGGTTGCTACCGCCCGAAAAAGGTGAAGTAAAGCCCCTGATATTGATGCTGGCTGCTGCCCCCAGCTCTCCGTTATTCTCGGCCACCAATACACCTTTTGCCAAACCGCCCAAAGCACGGTCAAAACTTGCACTCCCTAAACTTCGTTTTCCAAGGTCTTTCTCACCAATTGTGGCCACAGATCCGGTGATGTCGCCTTTGCGCTGAACACCATATCCCACGACTACAGTTTCGCTCAGCTCACTGGTGGATTCGGTCAATATCACCATAGGGTTCTGTTTCAGTGCGGCCACACTGATTTCTCTACTGGCAAAGCCCACATAGCTGATCTGTAGTATGTCTGTTTCTGATACTCCGCTTATGGTAAATTCGCCCGCAGCATTCGTGCTTATAGCGCCTTTACGTCCCTTAACCACAATTGAGGCACCGGGAAGTGGCTTACCCTTGCCATCTGCCACCACACCTTTCACTTCTGTTTTCCGGAACAATTCAATTGTTCTGTCCAGAATAGAAGGTGTTTTCTCCGTTATCATGATTGTATTGTCGGTTATCTCATAGCTGAAAGGCTGGTTTTCCAGTATTTTAAATAAAGCGGTTTCCAGCCGGGTATTGTTAAAATCGACTTTGATTTTTACCTCATCTTTTATTTTTCTGGCCGACCAAAGCACATTATAACCTGTTTGCTTTCTGATCTCTTTAAAGATTTCGGCAAATGAAGCCTCTTTTTTTGAATAGGTAATCCGCTGGGCCAGGGTACTCGCACTTACCTGCATCAGGCTGGCCATTAATATGATGGTAGTTATTCGCATAACAAGCAGGATTTTGCAGGCATACCGTTTCAGTACACCTTGCTTGGTGGTATAAAATTCGTACATTAGTTGTGTAGGTTTAAGTTGATTGAATCACAAATTTATTCTTCGTAATGCCTGCGCCGGCCAGTCGTGCTCCACCACAACTGGCCTTTTTTACAGCATTACCGCAACAAGTAAAGTTTATTTCATTACGGTAACCCTCCTTCCTTCTACTTTAAATTTCACATCGCCAACCTTTTGCAGCATTTCCAATACTTTAGATAGCTGTTCAAAACGATTGATACTTCCGGCAAATATTTCGGCAGTGCGGGCCCCATCCTGATACACAACGTCCACATTGTACCATCTGGATATTTTGGCCATTACACTTTCCAGAGACTCATCGCTGAACATAAACATCCCGTTTTTCCAGCCCACAGCCTCGGCCGCATCCACTTCTCTAACTTTTATCTTCGAATTGGCTGTGACAAGAGACTGCTGGCCGGGTTTTAAAATGGTACTTAGTACCGGGTATTTAGTATTTAGACTACCATCTAAAACAGCATGTCCCGTTGCAGAATGGGGGCCTACGCCGGAATCCCCACCTTGTCCGTCATCCCGGCGCAGGCCGGGATCTCGCAACTGCCTGACTGACTTACCCATACCAGATCCTAAACCAGGTTCAGGATGACGGGACGTATAAGCCACCCGCACGCTCCCCTCCAGCAAAGTTGTCCTGATTCCTTCTCCCTTGTAAGCACTCACATTAAAATGGGTACCCAGTACTTCCAGGCTTTGCCCTGCCGACTCTACAATAAAAGGCATTCTTTTGTTATGACTCTTCGCTCCTTTATCTTTAATCATCACCTTAGCCACTTCGAAATAAGCTTCGCCTTTAAGTTTCACAATTCTTTGTACACTATTGCCAAAATTTGAAGGAAACTCCAATTTACTGTCGGCGTTGAGCCACACCTTGGTGCCCTCAGGTAAGGTTATCTGGTAAATCTGGCCTTTGGCGGTGCTTGCAATGAAGGCTTCACTCTTCTGGTCATTGCCGCCCTTGTCGTCATCTCGACCATATGGAAGAGATCTTTTGTCTGTGCTATTCAAGAGATCCCTCGCTTCGCTCGGGATGACGTGTGTATTATCATTATAGATCAATTTATCATTTTCGATAATTACTCCGGTTTGCTTATCGCTTAAATCAATCACCCTGCCGTTGGCAAGGGTAAGTGTTGCGCCGTTGTGGCCGGGAGCTATATCATTTTTCATGGTCAGCGCAATAGGGTTCTGAAGTAAATTCAGGATGACGGCAGGACGATAAAACCACAAACCAGCACCAAGTATGATTATTATTGAAGCGGCCACGCCTATATAACGCAGCCATAAAGGCCTGCGGACTGTTGTTGTGGTGTCATCAATCGTTAGCATGCTGTGACCAGCCTTTGGTAAGTTCCTTTCAACCGGCATAACGTAATCAACTTTAGCCTGTCTGATTCTTTCCTCCAGGTTTCGGTACACAGCATCCAGCGCTTCCTTGTCCGCAGTATTATAGCCGAAATCCTTTTTCTCCCATTCAAAGCCTTTCATGATATAATTCATCAGATCCTGCTCAGAAGCCGTATTGAAATGGGCCATTAGTACACGCACTTCCTCCGGCGAACATTCGTTCCGGTAATATTTCTCTAAAATGGTATAAACCTGGTTGTCCACTATTTTTGCTGTTTTAATAGGTAAGACGCTCGCCGGACAAAAACCATCTGCTCGGTTTTAAAATATTTTTTAGTTTTTGTGATTTACACTTTTAACTGTTTTGGTTGGATGAAAACCATTGAGTACTTTGCCTAATGTTTTCCCTTTTTGATTGACGACTATTGGACACCCTATATCTATGAATAAATTACCTAACATTATCGGCATTATATTCGCAGTCTGGTTTGCGCTTACCTCCTGGCTGTGGACCTACAATGCAGCTTTAGTGATTTCTTATCCTTTTGGATTGATTAGTCTGTTGATATTGTTGTTTTCAGCATCGAAATATGGGAAAGTAACCATAAAATATCTGTTACTCGCAGGATTTATCACATCAATCTTGGCTATTTTAATGTACAGATAATTACCCTCCGATATGCACTTTGTACTACACCTGTCGAGTAGACTAAATTGGGAACGCTATCGCTTACCTACAGAGGCTAAACATTCAACATAATAAGCGACGCTGCAATGCCGATCATGGCATTATGCCCTGCGCCACCTAAGGACAAGCGTATGGCCTTGGTTGCTTTTACAATATGGTCATTAACGGTAGAGGTAGAAACCCCAAGCAGCACACTGACTTCCTCATAGCTTTTGCCTTCAATTTTGCAAAGCTTAAAAATCTTTTTCCGTTGCGGGGGCAACTCATCTATGGCCTTCTGAAACAAGCCCTGATCTTCTTTAGATATATATAAATCCTCAACCGTACTGTAAAACTCCGACGCCGCATTCACCAGGTGCTCCATCAGTTTTTTATCCCGGCTTGCCCTTCTAAAAAAGTCCCTGACCATATTTTCAGATATCTTATACAAATAAGCCTGAAACGAAACTGCTACATTCAGGCCGTCGCGCTTCTCCCAAACTTTAAAAAATACCTCCTGAAGCAATTCCTTCGCCAGCTCATCATCCTTGGTCAGACGTTTCAGATTACTGTAAATCCTGGGGCCATAAATTTTGTAGAGTTCAGCAAACGCAGGCTCATCACCCTGCCTTAGCAGGCCGGACAGCTCCTGATTGGTAAATTCGCTGTAAGCAGCCATAAGAATAAATTCCCCCCTCCATTAAATTTAAGAAAAGTTTATTGCAAGTGTAGAAATTAATCGGTAATGCGTGGTAACAATTTATCAGATTTATTTTTTGCAGAGGCGAGATGCTGGCTTCGTATGCTTTATCAATGCTAACGTAATATTGGTTAAAGCTCATAATTTCTATACATAACACAAGAACCTACATAAAATTCCAATATTTTTCTAAATATCAGATAGTTACACAAAATAAATATTAGGTTTTGTGTGGTGATATGATTCAAGTAGGCTTAATTTTTCTGAAATCAAATGATATGACGAAAATAAAAGACAACCGCTACTTCGACCCGCTTACAGATTACGGATTCAAACGCTTGTTTGGCAGTGAGCCCGATAAAGACATTATGATCGATTTCTTAAACGCCTTATTTGAAGGTGAAAAAGTCATTGTCGACATCGTTTATAGCCCCACAGAACACAGCGGCGAAGTCGCCAAAGAGAAAAAAGTACTCTTTGACCTGACCTGCACAGGCCTTGATGGGGAAAAATTCATCCTCGAAATGCAGCGTGCCGACCAGAAATTTTTTAGCGACAGATGCGTATTCTACATGTCCAGGCTCATTAGCGGGCAATTGCCAAGAGGCAGTTCCGATTGGGACGTTCCGCTAAAAGAAGTATACCTGATAGGTATTATGGAGTTCCAGTTCAACAACATCAATGACAACTATCTGCATCATATTGCCCTGATGAACAAAGATACAAGCAAGGTATTTTACAAAGGCATGGGCTATAAGTTTTTAGAATTACCTAACTTTGATAAGAAGGAAAGCGAATTGGTGACCGATCTGGACAAATGGTTTTATCTTTTAAAGAACCTGAGTCGTTTGGACAAGATTCCTGATTTCATGGACAAAAGGGTGTTCCAGAAAGTATTTAAAATTGCGGAAATGAGTAAAATGACCAAAGAAGAACGTGAACAATACTATTCGGATGTGAAAGCAAAATCTGACTGGAATGCCGGTATTCGTTACGCAGCGGAAAAAGCCAAGGCAGAAGGCCAGAAAGAAGGTGAATATAAAAAAACTTTAGAAATAGCCCTCGAGATGAAAAAAGAAGAACTTTCGATTGAACAAATTATCAAAATCACCAAACTCTCCGCTGAAGAAATAGAGGCACTCAAACAGGATCCTTGAATATATTATTTAAATCAGCACAGCCAATTTATAAACCTTTCCCAATTGCGTCGCGGTGTCGACGCAATTGAGTTGGACACATTATAAACTCGGGTCAAATTCCACAATCCATTCGATACCGTATTTGTCTCTAAACATTCCGGCGTATGTACCCCAGGGACTATCGTCCATAGGCCCTTCAACCTCAGCTCCTGCTGATAATCCGTTAAATATTTTGTCGGCCTCTTCACGACTTTCAGTGCTCACAAATATTTTAGACCTGTTTTCATTTTCATTTACCCGTCCCATAAATTCAGGGACATCATTAGCTATCAACACATTGTGCTTACCAATAGGCAAACTGATGTGCATTATTTTATTTGCTTCCTTTTCTGCAACCTGAAACTCAGGACCTTCCAGATCCTTGAAACGAATAATCTTGATAAACTCTCCGCCAAAAACTGATTTGTAAAAGGTGAATGCCTCCTCGGCGTTGCCATTGAAATTGATCCACGGATTGATTGCTCTCATAGTTTTATTTTTAAGTTTTTAGTTTTTTCTGCTCAGGCTATTTAATATTCCCGTCATCAACCTCTCATATAGTACAAGGGCTTGTACAAAAGTCCAATATTTTTCTAAATATCAGCTAGTTAAATAAAACAAATATCGACTTCACTGTGGGTATGAGGTAAATCAAAAAATAAGGCTCCTGTCAGCAAAATGTCATCTAACATTTTTATTTAGATCAATCGAAACTTTTCTGCAACATTCACCGTTATAGTTGCAGTTTGTTTGGTTTAGGTTGATCTGTGGTGGATCAACCATCTTAATAGCAGGGACGCATCGCCAGATCGTCCCTGTTTCATTTTACATACATTCCATCCGCTTTTAGCACTCAATTTCTCCAGCAAATCAAATTATCATACAAAGAGAACAAGAACTACAACTTGTTAATTTTCAAAGCCTAAAGCGATAAACCAATAGTTAAAACCGCATAATAATTCAAAAAATGGCACAGTTTTCTCTAATGGGAGGGTTAATCATTTTTATTACTTAACCTTTTCACTATGAAAAAAGCAATTATCATCCCCATCTTATTGTTATTTACCGTATTCGTTACTTCATGCAGCAAGGACAAAGACAAAGGACCAGACGGTGCCGACAAATCTGCCGAAGTATCATTAACTTACCAGGGCAAGCTAACTCTGGGCACATCTGGCGCTACGAAAGAATACTTAAATGCCAAAGTAAAAATTACCCGCAAAGGAGTAAATGAAGTAGCTATTGAACCGGTAAGCGGCGAAGCATACCCTGCATTTGCCTCAATCAGTTTCCCTAACATGATATACTCCAGTGCAACCAATATGTACGCAAGCGGAAATACCGGTGCAATGATATTCAGCTTCCAAAGCAATGGAACCATCAACCTGGAAATGGCTTATAACTTTAACAACACGGTTGTATTTTTTGAAGGTCCAAGCGTAAAATAATATTTACCCATCCCTATTAAGAACCAGGTCATGTAAATCATACCTGGTTTTTTTATGCCCGAAAATGTTTTTCGATAAACTATTCGGTCCTATTTTTGTTATCTTAGGCAACAGGCAACCCGGGGTTATAGCAAATGTTGTTTTACATCGTCATCCTGAATTTATTTCAGGATCTCTCAACAGAAGGGCGGCTTTGGAAGTGCGGGATCCTGAAATAAATTCAGGATGACGAGAATACATAGATGACGATAGTACCTATTGCATGGGCTGACAAAAATTAAAATTTAAATACCATGAAGAAAGAAACTAAAATAATTGCCGGTATATTGGCCGGGGCAGCTTTAGGCGCAGCGGTAGCCTTAATATTATCATCAGACAAAAGCGGAGAGATGAAAGATAAAATGTCAGACTGGTTTTGCGACCTCCTTGATGCCTCGAAAGAGAAATTGGCCGATGTAACTGATCAGGTAAAAGAAACCATAGCGAAAGTAAGAGCTTAAATGAAGATAGCTTTTCATGGGGCAGCACGTGCTGTTACAGGTAGCAAACACCTGATTACATTAAAAAACGGAACAGAAATTTTATTAGACTGCGGACTTTTTCAGGGAATGGGCGATATCACCGAACGCTTAAACGAATCGTTCGGCTTTAACCCCGCCAAAGTAAACTACATGATCCTGTCGCACGCACACATTGACCATTGCGGCCTATTGCCCCGTTTGGTAGCGGAGGGTTTTAGCGGGACCATTTTTTGCACCCCCGCCACCAAAGACCTGGCCGAAATACTTATGCTTGATTCGGCAAAAATACAGATGCAGGACGCCGAATATGCCAATAGAAAGATTAAGCAGGTGGAAGACCAGGAAATGCCGCTGTATACTGATAAAGATGTGCAGCAAACGCTCCGTCAGTTTAAAACCATCCCTTACGAACAGGATTATAAAATAGATGACCACATCAGCCTTCGCTTTACCGATGCCGGGCATATTGTGGGTAGCGCAGCAATCCATTTGCAACTGGCCGAAGACGACAAAACTACCCATATCGCCTTTAGTGGTGATGTAGGAAGGTATGGCGATCTCTTATTAAAAAGTCCTCAGACCTTCCCGCAAGCCGATTATATCATCATGGAATCTACTTATGGCGACTCTTTACACGCCGATCTGGATCCTATTGAAAATATGCTGGGCCAGATCATTACCCAAACCTGTCTGGAGAAAAAAGGAAAGGTAATTATTCCAGCTTTTAGCGTGGGCCGTACGCAGGAGCTGCTATATGCCTTAAATGCCTTGGACTTGAAAGGCAAACTGCCCAACATCCCTTATTATGTAGATAGTCCGCTATCCCTGGAGGCAACTGAAGTATTAAAAAGTCATCCCGAGGTATACAACAACGGGGTAAAGGAAGTGCTCAAAATAGATAAGGACATCTTCGGATTTAAAGGATTGAGGTTCATCGAAAGCGTAGAGGAATCTAAAGCTTTAAACAGCGATCAGCACCCCTGTGTGATTATCTCATCTTCAGGAATGGCCGAAGGCGGAAGGGTAAGGCATCACATCAGAAACAACATCAGCGATCGTAAAAATACCATTTTAATGGTAGGCTACGCCAGTCCGGGCTCCCTGGCCGGCCGCCTGATGGCCGGACAAAAAAGGGTTTGGCTTTTTGGACAGGATTACGATGTGATTGCCGAGATCAGATCGATTAAATCGATGAGCGCTCATGGTGATTATGAGGATCTTTTGCAATTCCTTTCAGTACAGAACGCTTCAAAAGTTAAACAGCTATTTCTGGTTCATGGCGAATATGATGTGCAGCAGAAATTTGCTGAAAGACTACAGCATGCCGGCTTTAGGAATGTTGCCATACCAGAATATCATCAGGAATTTGAGTTGAGCTAAGTGATTACATCCATTCTGTTGTCATCCTGAGTAGCTGCTCTACTGGGCAGTCATCCTGAGTTTATCTCAGGATCTCTCAAGAACAGGACTTTTCACCATACCAAGAGATCCCGGCCTACGCCAGGATGACGATAGTATTAAGCCATCAACTAACCGATTTTTGCCAATAATTGCTGGATAAAATGTGGGATTACTCCCGGCACAATTAGCACCGTAACAATCATACCGGCCAGCGCACCAAAAAAGTGGGCGTCGTGGTTGATACTGTCCCGGGAATGTTTGGAGGCATACACACAATACACCAGGTATAGCGGTCCAAAAACGATCGCCCAAATGGGTATTGGTATCGGAAAGATCATCATCTTAGAGAAAGGCTGAAATAAAATAAAGCTAAACAATACGGCACTGATAGCTCCCGAAGCCCCCAGACTATTGTACCACATGTCGTTTTTATGTTTTATCACCGATGGGATATCGCTTAAAACCAGGCCCAGAAAATACACCGCCCCGAATCGCCAGGAACCGATCACCCCTTCCAGCTGAAAAGCGAAGAAATAAAAGGTCATCATGTTAAATATCAGGTGCATCCAATCGGCATGGATCAATCCACTGGTAATTAAGGTATACAATTTATATCTGCGTGACACGCTATAAGGATGCAGCATAAATTTGCCATATAAGGCATGGTCGTTAAAGGCGTAAATACTGGTGACAACGGTAAATAAAAAGATAATCGAGGCAACGGGGGTATGGCTCAGGTATTCCATAATGTGTATTTTAATATAATGTTTTGGTAGATAAGCCTACAGATCCGAAATGGTACTTCAGACCGATGGAAAAATAAGTATAAATATCGGGCTTGCCGCTTTTAAATTTTAGTGGCGAGTCGTCATAGCCATCTAAACCCTCGCCAAGGGTAACATTGGTCTGGTAGTTAAAGTTAACACCATATTTATAGTATCCATATCTGTCCATGAAATTGAAATTAATACCCAGATTTAAAGGAATCATCAGGTCTTTTGAGTTGTCTTTTCCCGGAAAAACATAGCCCGAAGCATCATAAGGTTTTTCACGGACAACAAAATGCATCGTATTCATCACTATTCCGGCACCAGCTCCTGCATAAAGCCCCTTAATGGCATTGGCAAAGCCACTTCTTTCATAGTTAATCAATGCACCCAGGTATACCTTGCCATTCAGCGCAAAAGCCTTATATCGGTTTATAAATTGGCGGTAATTGGGATCTGTATTTACATCACCGCCATTAATTTCGCCCATTTGACCTTCAAAGCCCAGACTCAAAAAGGGAGTAAAAAGATAATCAAATGTCCCATAACCGGCAATGCCATAGTCGTGCTTCGCTAAATCAGCAAAAGACTGGGTAATTCCGGCGCCCGCGCCGATGGTCATTTTATAAAAATTAGATTGTGCTGTGGCATTTAAACAAAGAGAGAGTGCCAGTAACGATGCAAAAATTGGTTTCAACGTATCTTCTTTTAAGTATGTAGGCAAAACTATAATCTTTATATAACTTTGGAGTTTTATAAGACTATGCTAAAATATATAAATAAAAACAAATCCCTTCAAAACAGGTTCACAAAATACGTACAGATAGACACCCAGTCCGATCCTTCTTCGCCGACTGTTCCTTCGACCGAAAAACAGAAGAATTTAGGTAAGGTACTGGTTGACGAATTGCTGGAACTGGGCATTACGGATGCACACCTGGATGAGTATGGCTATGTATACGCCACCATTCCGGCCAATACTGATAAAAAAGTCCCTGTGATTTGCTTCTGCTCGCACATGGACACCTCGCCCGACTGTAGCGGCTATAACGTAAAGCCCATTATTCACGAAAATTATCAGGGTCAGAACCTGGTATTGCCGGATGACCATTCCGTTATTTTGAAAATGAATGAACATCCTGATCTGAAAGATCAGATTGGGAACGACATCATCACAGCAAGCGGGACTACACTGCTGGGCGCCGATAATAAAGCCGGACTGGCAGAGATTATGGAGGCAGCCGCATTTTTAATGGGGAACCCTGATTTTAAACACGGTACGGTTAAAATATTGTTTACGCCTGACGAGGAAATAGGTCGCGGGGTGGATAAAGTAAACCTGGAGAAACTAGGCGCCGATTTTGCCTATACCATTGACGGCGAAACCCTGGGTTCTATTGAAGATGAAACTTTCTCGGCCGACGGAGCTGTACTGACCATTAAAGGCGTAAGTGCACACCCGGGCTTTGCCAAAGGCAAAATGGAAAGTGCCATTAAAATATTATCTGATGTCATCAGCTCCTTGCCTGCAGATTGCCTTTCGCCAGAGTCGACAGAGCTGAAAGAAGGTTTTATTCATCCGGTTACCATTAGCGGGAATGTAGAACAGGCTGAAGCCAGGTTTATCCTGCGTGCATTTAATGACGAAGAACTGGCCGCCAATGGCGAATTACTGGATGCTACGGTACAGAACATCATCGAAGATTTTCCAAATTCATCTTATGAGTTGAAAATTACCGAGCAGTACCGTAACATGAAACAGGTGCTGGATCAATATCCTCAGATTATTGAATACGGTATCGAGGCTATCAAACGTGCCGGCATTACCCCTAAACAGCAAAGCATCAGGGGTGGTACCGATGGCTCTAGGTTATCATTTATGGGCCTGCCTTGTCCGAATATTTTTGCCGGCGAACATGCTTTTCATGGTAAGCAGGAATGGGCATCGGTTCAGGATATGGAAAAGGCCGTGGAAACTATTGTGAATATTGCCGCCATCTGGGAAGAGCGCGCATAAGTTATTCTTATTTAGCCAGGGTTAACCTGGCTAAATATTGATCTGAATCATCTTCAAATATAATTTCTACATGCCAACCGGTAGCTTTGGCAATATCAATCAGTGTTTTCTGGTCTACATAAATCCATTTAAACCAATTGCCTTTCTGGCTTTTATATTCATACCTGAAGCTTACCTCTCCAAAATAACCATTTTCGGGAAAAGGCACTTCCAGATACAGATAAGAGAGATCGGAGCTATCAAAAACCAATTGTCCTTTTTCGGCAATTAAACTTTTAACATGTCCTAAAAAGGCTTTTAATCCTGGAATAGATCCGGTAAGGCCAATTCCATTCATCATAAAAAGCAAAGTGTCGTATTTCTGCGCTCCCTCAGGCAATTTGTAGGTAAGGATATTCCCTTCTATAGCTTGTTTCAAGCCTCGTTGTCTCATAATGGTCACGGCTGGAACCGAGATATCCATTCCTGTTACATCCAAACCTCTTTTTTGAAGTATTAAGGCATGACTGCCTACGCCGGCCCCAACATCCAGCACTTTACCTTTACAGAGGTCAAGCGCCCTAAGTTCCAGCTCGGGCATTTCACGCTCATCTCTGAAATAAATGTCGACAGGCATTTCCTCGGGCTCATCATAAGAATTGTGTACCCAAAGGGTTTCTGCCGGGGGCTTTATAAATTGATCTTTTAAGGCTTCTCCAAAAACGTCCATACAGCAAAATTAGAGAAATTTCTAAAACTATTCCGACCGCAAATGGTCAATCATTCAGAACGACGGTCAAACGGACCCTATTAATTCGTATCGGGCAAAGCCGGGGGATTAAAATAGCTGATCGGACTTGTTGGATCTTTAATAATCTCGAACAGCGTATGCCCCCATGGTTTCCAAAAATCCTGCAACACCTGTGCATAGGTTTTATGCTGCCAGTGGTCAAACAAAGGCTTGTTTAAGGTTCCTTTAAGTGGCATGGCATCAATGTAAATAGAGCCCTCAACCGGCATAATGGCATACTCAGGCAAGCGGTTAAACAGATAGGCAGAATAATAAAAACGGGCGCAAAGCTCTTCAAACTGCTGCGCAGATAAAGGGTCAGTGCCAATATTTTCCAGCAGCTCACCATGATATTTTTTGTTGGTTCCGTTGTCCTGCAAACAGGCAATAATTCCAAAATCCTTCAGCTTTAGCGAAAAAGTAAGCGTGTTGATCTCATCCCGGAAACTGAACGGAGTATCCTTATCTTCCAGCGGCACCACCACAATAGACCACGGCGTAAAATCTTCATACACCACATCCAGGTAAATACTCTGGATCATGGTATTCAGGTTACCGAACTTATGCATCAAGCCCTGCGACATGTTTACCCCATCGTCACTGATCTGTTGTAAACGCACGGCAGCATTCATCTCTATGTAAATAAGGCTATACATAAATTTCCCAATCCATTTAAAAAGATCAGCTTCCTCCAGTTGGGATACCCCGGCATAACCTTCAGCAAAAGCTTTGGCTATTTTATCTTCCAGTGGCTCAACAAAATGGGCTATTACCTCGGTATTACAAGGCACCTTTAAGGTATTGTACGATCTTACGCTTTCATCCAGCAGTTTAATCTGTTCGTTGCCACTAAAATTTGCCACTTCCAGCAACCATGCCGGCAATACGTTAATTTCTTCAATTGGCGATTTGAATGTATCTCCACTTAAAAAGCAGTTTTTATATTTAAAATCGAAGTTTTTAAAAGGTTGGTATATGGTGCTGTTCATATTGGCCACAATATTAGGTATATTATTTTTACATTCGCTTTTACACTACTTTTTATAACTTTTAAATTACCAAAAGCTTTTCCGGCTATGAAAATTGCTTACACTCCCTACAACCTTGAATTGAAACATCCTTTTTCTATTGCGAAGTTTTCGAGAACAAGCACCCCAATCATGCTCATCAGGCTCAATTACGAGGGCGTTGAAGGTTATGGCGAGGCTTCGATGGTGCCCTATATGGGCGAAAGTGAAGAAACTGCCATTCAATTTTTAAGGAAAGTAGACTGGTCGCGCTTTATTTACCCCTTTAATTTTGATGAAATAAAAGCGTACCTGGACAGCCTGGAAAAGGGGCACCCCGCTATAAAAGCAGCCATCGACATTGCCTTGAATGACATCAGCGGAAAGCTATTAAACAAACCTTGTTATGAAATGTATGGCACCGACCCCTTAAAAATGCCCCTTACATCTTATACCATTGGGATAGACACCCCCGAGGTGATCCGCGAAAAAGTGGCCGATGCCAACGGGTTTAAAGTGCTAAAAATTAAACTCGGCAGGGATAATGATAAAGAACTGATCAATACCATCAGAAGCGTAAGCGACCTGCCCCTGTATGTGGATGCCAATCAGGGCTGGAGTAACCGGAAACAGGCCATAGAAATGATTTACTGGCTGCACGACCAGGGCGTACAATTGATAGAACAACCCATGGACAAGGCAGATCTGGACGGTAATGCGTGGCTTACAGGCCGAAGTCCGATACCCATTTTAGCCGACGAAGCCGTTCAGCGCCTGGCAGACCTGGACGGACTGAAAGGGGCCTACCATGGCATTAATATTAAGCTGATGAAAAGCGCTGGTATGCATGAAGGTCATCAGATGATCCTGAAGGCCAAATCAATGGGAATGAAAGTATTGATCGGTTGTATGAGCGAAACATCCTGTGCCACCCAGGCAGGCATGGCATTGGCTCCACTATGCGATTGGGCCGATTTGGATGGCCCATGGCTCACCAAAAACAATCCCTTTACCGCGCCAAAAATGAGAGATGGCAAATACCTGTTGAACCAATTACCGGGTTTAGGCCTGGAGGGCGTAAACCCGGCATTATTTACTGACGCTTTTTAAGGTTGTTGCGCATTTCCTTTACCAGCTGAAGCTTTAAATAAAGAAAAAATGCGGCAGTAGCTACAAACAGTACAATAACCAGATATTTTGTGTTGTTATAACCCCATACAATCCCAAAAATGGAAAGGATAATACCAAGGTTATAAAAAACATTTAATGCTATTTTCTTTCCCATGCTTAGTAAACCGGCATGTTAGGGTCAAAAGCCTCTTGCCAGGCAAGAATACCTCCCTTTAAATTATACAAATTGGTTAAACCCAATTGCTGCTCCAATTGCATTACCGCAGCAGCACTTCTTTTGCCACTTCTGCAGTGAATAATTACTGGCTTGTCTTGCGCAATCTGGTCGGCCTCAATTAAAATACCACCCAAAGGGATGTTCAGGCCTTCAAGGTTTGATGTTTCATACTCAAAGGTCTCACGTACATCAATCAGTTGAAAATCTTCCTTATTATCGATCTTTTCTTTCAGCTCCTGAACGGTTATTTCTTTTATCATGTTATTTGATTTTTTCAAAGATAAGAATTAGTATTTAGTAGTTAGTATTTAGAAACAAAATCAAGCGTTTACAGTAGTTGCGTTGATGAGTAGTTAGATGTTAGTGGTTAGACATTCATAGCTAGAAGCAAAATCAAACTATATATGTCAGGACAGATAGGCTTGTATCTTGCCGTTCCTGTCTAAATACTAATATCTAACTACCAATTTTCTGTAACAACTTGATGTGCCGGGCGTTTAATAGTTAATCTTTATTAACTTTGATTTTACATCATGAATGCGATATCCCGTTTTTTTTGGTTTTGCTCCGGTGCCCATCTGGCAACCCTCGAAAAGCACCAGACAGAGCACAACAAATACATAGGCATTGGTGCCACCATATTTTTTACCGGGCTATTTGCGGCACTTTCGGGCGGCTATGCCATGTACTTTGTCTTTAAAGGAGATGAAGGTGCTGTACTTTTTGCCTTGTTTTTTGGATTGATATGGGGTCTGGCCATTTTTAACATGGACAGATACATTGTATCCAGCATCAACAAAAGCGCCACGGTAAATAAACAGATTTTACAGGCCACGCCACGTATTTTGCTGGCCATCATGATAGGCATTGTGATTTCGCGCCCCCTGGAATTAAAAATATTCGACAAAGAGATTAAAGAACGTTTAAAGGTCAGTTACCTGAACAATCAACGCTCAAAAATTGACACCTTAAATGCCGCATTTGAGAACAAATATGCCATAGAAATGGGCAAACTGAATGAAGCCAAGGCACAAAGGGACTCGATGGCCAGCGCTATAAAAGCTGACAGACAGAAACTGAATTTTGAAATATTTGGCAATAAAACTACCGAAACATCGGGTGTAATGGGATATGGTCCTTATGCCAAAAGAAAAGAAGCCGAACTGAAACAACGGGAAAAGGAACTGGACACCCTAACCGCCGATGTACGTGCTCTTGAAAAATTTGTGGATGGAAGAAAACAGTTTGACGGACTGATGTCGGAAAAACTGTTTACCGGTAAGCAACTGGATAGCCTGACCAGTATTGCAGGGTTTGCCGACCGCAATTGGGCCCTTGGCCAGCTGAGCTTTAACAGGGATGGCAGTCGCGACACCAGCACCTACCTGGCGGTAACCTTTATTGGCCTATTGTTTATATTTTTTGAATGTCTGCCCGTTTTTGTTAAATTGATGAGCAGCCGGGGGCCATATGATAAATCAGTAGAAAATATCGAACTTGCCCAGGTTTACGAGTCTGACAAGGACAAAGACTTTGAAATTGAAGTCATAGATGGCGTTCACGAAACCCGGGTAAGCAAAACCATTGAAAGAAGAAAAAACCAACTAAACGAATAATGAAGAAAATCACTTACACCTTATTAGCCCTTCTGTTTACCCAGTTTGCCTGGGCACAAGACATCAACAAGATCATCACCAGCCAATATGTAGACCGACTGATTAAAACACTAAGCAGTGATGAAATGGAAGGCAGGGCCACTTTTAGCCGAGGTATTGATAAGGCAGCAGCATTCATTGAATCGGAGTTCAAAACAATTGGACTGAAACCACTGGATGGCGAAAGTGGCTTCAGACAAACATTCGAAAAAGATGGGAAACCGTTGTTTAATGTAGTTGGAATGATTCCCGGCAAGTCTAAAGCCAAAGAACTGGTGATATTTTCAGGACATTATGACCACCTGGGAATTGTAAAAGGTAATGAACAAGACAGCATAGCCAATGGCGCCGACGATGACGCTTCGGGCATTACGGCCATGATTGCCCTGGCCAAATATTACAAAGCCTTAAATAACAACGAGCGTACCCTCATTTTTGTAGCTTTTACAGCTGAAGAACTGGGTGGCTTTGGTTCAAAACACTTTTCCAAAAAGCTAAATCCGGATGATGTAGTAGCCATGTTTAACATAGAGATGATTGGAAAAGAAAGTAAGTTTGGAAAAAATACCGCTTTTATCACAGGCTTTGATAAATCTGACTTCGGAAAAATCCTGCAAAAAAACCTGGCAGGAACAGAATTTGCTTTTCATCCTGATCCCTACATCCGCCAGAACCTGTTCTACAGAAGCGATAATGCCACCCTTGCTGCACTTGGCGTTCCGGCACACACCATCAGCACTGATCAGATTGACACCGACCAATTCTATCACACGGTGAAAGATGAATACAGTACTTTAGATACAGAAAACATTCTGGCTACCATTAAAGCCATTGCAAAAAGCGCTATCAGTATAGTGAAAGGGACCGATACCCCAACACGGATACCAAGATTAGTAGAAAGCCACGACTAAAGGGACAATTGCATTACGTAATCCTCCATCACGAAACCGTTGCCAATATCAAGGTCAACGGTTTCCTTTACGGTAAACCCTGCTTTTTTATAAAATTCGATCGCCTTATTATCCCGGTTTACATTTAATTTAAGCGATTTTCCACCCACTCTTTTTACCAGGTTAACCACTTCGTTGATGAGCAATTTACCCACTCCCTTGCCATGGGTTTGAGGCAGCACATATAGCTTGTGAAGTTTATACACCTGATTGGCAGAATCAAAAACCGAATAAGAGGCAAAACCCAGATCAATATTGTCTTCTTCTGCGATCAGGAAGATATATCCCTGTTCCAATTGCGAAAGCAGTTCTCCTTTGTTATACATCTTCTGCAACATATAGTCAATCTGTTCGGCCGAAAGAATATCGCCATAGGCCTCTGGCCATGTACGGTAGGCCAGTTGTTGTATGCTCTCTATATCTTCCTCTTTTCCTTTTCTTAAAATAATCATAGTAGCTCGCTGATAAATAAATAGGCGGTTGTAAAATTGAACTCTACAAATCCGTCGTTTATGACCACAAAGTCGTCATTTTCTTCCTGCCTCAGGTTACTGGTTTCAAAATATGACATGACTTCGATCTTAAAAATGCTTCCTTTAGGCTTCCATATCTTGAAACCCGGTTTTATGGCATAGGCTTTTTCCGTTTCTGTAAAAACTACAATATTAATTTCGGAAATATAACTGCCCAGCTCCCGCAAATTACTTTTAGTGTCAATAACGTTAACTGCTTCATAGCCCTCGGCAATCAAAAAATCGAGTACAGCATCCAGCGCTTCGGTCCTAACCTCAATCACTTTGGTGTTCTCCTGATAGGTATTTGTGCCCAAAGAATTTACAACCGCATCGATTTTTAGCCCCATGCTGACTGCCTTCTCGTAAACCGGGCCATTAACAATTAAAGTTGGGCTCCATTCCAGCAACTGGCCCAGATATTCTTCATTAAAAGCGCCCAATTCATGAATGTATAAAGCAGGCTCCTGTTTTTCTCTGATGATATGGTGTGATGACATACAACAAATATAGCAGCCTTTGGCTAATTAAACTATTTGGATCGATTATAAATAAGTCTATCTTTGCCGGCAGCTATACATAATTTTGCCCGACCAGCCCACATATCATTCAAACCACACAATCACAATTGATGAAAACACTTTTTTTCAGTTGTATGAATGTTATTGGCAAAAACTCTATCAGATTGCCTTAAAATATCTTGGCGATAGTTTTGCAGCTGAGGAGGTAGTGCAAGAGCTGTTTACCTCTTTATGGCAACGCAAAGATACCCTGCTATTACATCAGGATACTGTTGAAAATTATCTGGTTAGAGCAGTCCGCTTTAAAATATCGAGAATTTACAGCGATGAAATCCGAAAAACCAAAAAGATCAATGAACTTAAAGAACAGCAGCCCTCGGCTCATCATCAAACAGAGAAACAGGTACTGTATAATTTTTTAAAACAGGACATTGAAAAACTGGTTACTTTGTTGCCGGAACGGTGCAAGGATGTTTATCACCTAAGCCGAAATAAAGGACTTAACAACAAAGAGATAGCCTTATGTTTGTCTATTTCTGAAAAGACTGTGGAAAATCAACTCACTAAAGCGCTGAATTTTTTACGCAAGGGACTAAAAAAATATCCAAGAACATAGAATGACATAGGGGGAACTGAAGTCATTTGATAATATATATAAAACTAAGCCATGAATCCTGATTTATTAAAAAAGTGTTTATCTGGCAAAGCGTCCGCGAGCGAATGGGAAGCGTACCTCGGTTGGATGAATGGAGATGCCTCAGATGACGACCTGGATAACCTGGGCCAGGATACTGAACGGTTAAAGAACAGCATACTAAACAGGGTAATACAAAAAAATGGACAGCTGGACCGTATGCACAAACGAAGAAAAAATCTGGCCATTGGCATTGGTATAGCGGCCAGCTTATTTTGCGTACTTTACCTTTCATTTTTATTTCGTACAGGTCATGATCTGCACCGTTCTCAAGTGTTCAGATATCAGGCACAGTCCGGCCAGACAGACCATAACTTTAACGGGATTAGGGTACAACTGGCCAAAAATAGCCAGGTTAGTTTCAATCAGCATAAAAAAGCCGATATAGATCTGCAGTTTTTAGGGGCAGTGATGCTGAGCAATAAATCAGCCGAGGACCAGCACATCACCATTCAACACCGTAATGATGAAGTGAAAAGAATGTGCCTGCGCAAAGGGCATTCTTACCTGTTAAGCTACCTTAATTTTAAATATGAGGAGGTGATTATAGTGGACAAGCAAAACATGAACGAGATTCCTCCGGCCCTGGCCATGAATATGAAACAACAGTTTAATCTTTAATTTTAAACCAGTGAACGCCTGTCAGCCCAAGTATAAAGCCATTTTAAGTACCATCACTATATTTTTATTGCTGGTTTCCTTACTGTCTTGCCAGCCGAAAGACAACAATGGAGCAAGTACATACGGTCTGATTACCTACGATAGTGTAGCAAATAAAGCCTATTTTACAGGGATCAACTCCTTTATGGAGCCGAAAGAGCTTACACGGGGCGCTGAAATTAACATCAACGGTTTTATTCTTGCACAGAAGGAAAACCGGTATTATGTGATGGATAATGAGCAAAAACTTTTTGTGAGTTACCTGGCCGGTGCCTCGGGCTTCAAGATGGACAAGGTTATTCCCTTAAAAGATATCCCGTGGGAGCCTTACATGTCCTGGGTAAATCAGGTAGATGCCCATACCATCCTGATTGGAACGGTGAACAAAAGAAAATTCAGCTATATAGAGATCGATCTGGATGCGATGAAAATCAAGCGGCATGGCGGTTTAGCTATTCCTGCAACAAACGAGGAAAACAATTATGCCGGCGTATCTGCTCAACTGGTTAAAGATAAACTTTTTGTAAGCTACACCTTTCAGAAGGGCATGATGAGAGAACATATTGTTCCCTGCAACGATACTTTGTTTGTCGCCCAGTTTAGTTACCCAGACCTACAACTGCAAAGTACCACTTCCGATAAACGCACAACGTGGCCGGGCAGTTATACCATTCTGGCCCCCAACTCATTGGTGTATGAAAACAATATTTATGTATTGGGCCAGCCTGGCGGCCGCACCGGAAATCATAAAACCGCAGCATCCTCTGTGCTAAAACTGGATGCCAAAAACAATTCTTTTGATCCGGATTATGATTTCGAAATCGCCAATCCAAAAAATGAAGAGGCCTATACCCTTCATGATATCGGCCATGGCCTGGCCATAACCAGTGTAGTGCCCACTGCGCGCATTAAAAATTTCATGAATTATATG
Source organism: Pedobacter schmidteae (assembly GCF_900564155.1). NCBI lineage: Bacteria > Pseudomonadati > Bacteroidota > Sphingobacteriia > Sphingobacteriales > Sphingobacteriaceae > Pedobacter > Pedobacter schmidteae. The sequence continues at coordinate 926,040 of NZ_LS999839.1, forward strand.
GTCAACAGGGTAGCGCACTATGTGTTGCTCGACCTGGAGCACCAAAAAAAAATCCCCTTAAACCTTCCCGAAGTTCATCTCGACTGGATTTTCAATACCATTTGGGAAGATGACCTCGCCTATATCTCTGTCTATCAAAAAGACGGAAGCAGCCAATTCTGGCAGTACAACCACAAGGATGGAAGCCTTAAAAAAGGCGCTCGGATTAAGGGCACCGTAATACGTATCAACAAGCTGAAACCATAAAACCGCATCTTATTTAAAAATATTCTAAATAGCGTAGGGGAAACACGCCACTTATGCGAATTAGTATATAGAAAGGGTCACACAGTTCGCACCTGTATGACCCAAGCCCTGTAAAGGGTTACTCCTAAATCGAAACATTTAAAAGTAATGCAAATTAAGAAAATCTTGCTAACGGGCATACTATGCGCCTGGGTATTTTGTGTGCAAGCACAGCAATTAAACAAAAGCAGCATCCAGGGACAGGTTTCTGATGAGCAGCAACAACAACTTCCGTTCGCCACCGTAAAGCTGTCTCCGGGAAACAAAACGGTAGCAACCGATCTGCAGGGGAGCTATCAATTCTCCGATCTGCAGGCCGGAAATTATATCCTCGAGATTACCGCTGTCGGTTTTAAAAAGATAACACAAAAAGTTACCCTCAAAACAGCTCAGGAGCTGACTTTAAACATTTCCATGAAAAGCGCGCAACATGAGCTTAAAGATGTTGCCATCAACGGAAAGACAAAAGGAGCGAAGATCAAAGAATCGGGATACGCCGTGAATGTGATCGAAACGAAACAATATGCCAATACCAACTCCGACATTAACCAGGTATTGAACCGGAGTACAGGAGTTAAAATCCGTGAACAGGGGGGCTTAGGCTCAAATTATTCATTTTCAATTAATGGCCTGTCGGGCAATCACATCAAATTTTTTATTGATGGCATTCCCCTCGAATCTTATGGAAGCGGCATGTCTTTCAATAATATTCCCATCAATATAGCCGAGCGCATAGAGGTATACAAAGGGGTAGTGCCGGCACATCTGGGCTCGGATGCACTGGGCGGCGCGGTAAATATCATCACCAATCGCGACAAAGGTAAATCGCTGGATGTGAGTTACAGCTATGGTTCTTTCAACACCCATCGTACAGCCATAAGCGGGAGTTATACCTATCCAAAAAGCGGTATAAAGGTAAATGTAAACTCGTATTATAATTACTCGGATAACAGTTACAAAATGAGGACCTATCCAAAAGCCAATGTATACCTGGATATAGAAACTCCCGATGGGAAAAATCTGGATACCATTCAATCGGCAAAAAGGTTTAATAATGACTACCAATCGTACATGGGCCAGTTGGAGTTTGGAGTTGCCGACAAAAAATGGGCAGATATTGCTGTAATTGGCCTAACCTATAACAATGTTTATAGCGAACGGCAAACAGGTGCAACCCAGGAGATGGTACTGGCCAATGTGCACTCCAATAGCCACAGCCTTATACCCAGCTTTCGCTACCGCAAAAACAGATTGCTGGTTGACGGTTTGTCGGCCACCATTTTTGCCAACATGTCTATCAGTAAAGAGGTACGGACAGATACCAGCTCTTATAAATTTTACAAATGGGACAGAAGTGCCAAATACTTCCCCAATAGTGCCGAACTAGGTGCAGAAAAGTCTATTCTTCATTACAATACCAACAATGCACTGGTACAGGCAAATCTGAATTATCAGCCTTCCGATCAGCACCTGATCAATCTGAATTACAACCTGAACGCCAATACCCGCGAAGGCTATGATGAGATAGACCCTTACAACAAGACGTATAACAAAACCAATAGGGTATATAAAACCGTTTTAGGGTTAAGTTACCAGCAAAACTTTTTTAACAATAAGCTGATCAATTCATTTTTTGGAAAATACTTTGGATTTAACGGTCAGGGCAGCAGTGCTGATAAAAAGGAGTCGGCGGCATTTTATGGGTATGGTATAGCTTCCAGCTATAGAATTTTTGAAGATCTGGGACTGAAGGTATCTTATGAACATGCATACAGGCTGCCCGGGATGATTGAACTGTTTGGAAATGGCCTTGATGTGATGGGCAATAACAACCTGCAGCCAGAAAACAGCGACAACTACAACCTTGGGGCTTTCTTTAGCAAAGCCATCGGTAAACATCGCTTTAGTGCCGACGGGTCTGTGTTTTACAGAAATGCAAAGAATTACATCATTTCAAAGCGCTTTGAAGATGGCCCTTTAGGTGCCTATTCGTGGTCGACAAATGAAGGCGGAATAAAAATAAAAGGGGCCGATTTTGAAGTAAAGTATACTTATGGCGATTTATTATCGGCAATGGTAAACATGAGCTACTACGATGCGGTAGATCGTGAAAAATACATTAAAGGAACGGTAGACCGCGTAAAAATTACTTACGGCAGTCGCACGCCCAACGAACCATGGTTATACGGCAACACCGATTTTAGCATCGGGAAAAGCAATGTATTTGGCGAAAAAGGCAACCGCCTGCAGTTAAACTGGTACATGCAGTTTGTAAACGAATTTGCAGTGAGCTGGTCCAAATTGGCCGATCCGTCAACCAAAGACTATATACCGGCCCAATGGATACAAAACGTTGCGGTAACGTATTCCATAAAAAATGGCCGGTATAACCTTACCGCCGAAGGACGCAACCTGACCGATCAGATTGCCTACGACGTATTTAAGCAGCAAAAACCCGGTCGGGCCATTTTTGTGAAACTGAGATATAATATCCATTCATTTCAATAAATCAATATAAATATGTTTAACAAATTTAAAAATCGCACGCTGCTATTTGCAGGGGCGCTATTTATGGCAGCATCAATTGCCGCTTGTAGTAAATCTGATGGCGACAAAGCGCCTGATCCGGCTGCCAAGCCAAACTTCGCGTTATGGTACAGCACAGCCAATGGCTCCTACCTGTTGCCTATTGCCGACCTGATGACAGGCACCATTTCGCCCATCGGTAAAGGGACCGACGTAACAAACATCTTTACCTGGGAGGAAAACATCATACAAAAAGGGAACATTTACTACCATCTTGAGCCCAACTCTGCTAAGTTTGGAAAATACAGTTTCGAAAACGGGACCTTACAAACCATCAAAGTAATCCCTTTTACCGCTATGTCTTATTTATACCTGGGATGGCATGTATGGTTAGATGACAAGACCCTGATGATAGGTGGACGCGGCAACAGCGAATATGCGGTGATTGATGTAAATGCCATGAATGTCATAAAAAGCGGCACATTTGATACCGGCAAGGAAGTACCGCCCGACCATTCGCTATCTGTACATTCCATCATCCCGCAGGGAGGAAAGATATTCCTGGGCTTTGGACTGAAAAACAAAATTACCAGCAAAAGCTATGATACCGCTTATACCGCTACCCTGAACTACCCTGCTATGGATAACTTTAAAATTACCGGCAAGGATACACGTTCTGCTCCGCTGGGTGCTTTACGCAACGGATATTTTCACAAATTTACCGACAATGGCAATACCTACGTGCTTACACATCCTATGCCAATGCTTGGTGGTAATAAACCCAACATGCCAACCGGATTTTTCCGTATAAAAGAAGGCGCAACTGTTACCGATCCGGGATATTTCTTCAACATCAGTGCCATCACTCAAGGTGATAATCAGCTTGGCGTTGCTTACTTAGGAAACGGAAGAGCACTATTGATCAATGCTCGTGATGCCAAAAACGTGGTCAAAGAAAAAGATGACTGGTGGTACAAACCGATGTGGGAATACATTGTAGTAGATGTAAATACACAACAGGTAGTAAAAAAACTGAACTTCCCGGGCCTGCTAAATTCCCGTTCGGCAGTAGTACATGATGGTAAAGCTTACATCGCCGTCAACGATCCTACAGCCGATGCCATCTACATTTGGGAATACGACTCCAAAACAGATAAGCTTACAAAAGGCGCTAAAATTGAAGGTGGAGACAATGACACGCCTGTACTTTATAAGTTAAACTAAAAACCGCTCTAAAATTGCGAAAGGGCAACATAAATAGTTGCCCTTTTTAGCTTATTTAAATGATGAGATCTTTACTATCCAAAATAAATGCATGGTTGCACCTGTGGCTCGGACTGGCTTCAGGAATTGTAGTCGTTATCCTCAGTATAACCGGATGCATCCTGGTATTTGAACATGAAATTAAAAGCCTGACCTCGCCATGGCTACATGCCGAGCGACCGGCAAATGCCAAAGTACTGGCCCCTTCCGTATTGCATCGCTCAGTTGAGCAGGCATTACCGGGCAAGCATATTGAATCGGTATGGTATCACGGTGAAAACCGTACCGCGCATTTCAGCATACACGAATCGGACTCCATGGTATATGTAAACCCTTATACGGCCGAAGTGATTGCCATGGTTGACCATGAAGATTTTTTTCACTTTATTGATGAAGGCCATCGTCACCTCTGGATTCCCGGCAAACTGGGTAAACAAATTGTGGGCTGGTCTACCTTTATCTTCTTTCTCTTACTCATTAGCGGCATCATTTTATGGTGGCCAAAAAAATGGACTAAAAAGACACGCGAACAAAGCTTTAAGGTTAAATGGAAGGCGCGTTTTAAGCGTTTAAATTACGACCTGCATAATGTGTTGGGCTTCTATTCTTTATTGATAGCCATACTAATGGCGGTTACCGGCCTCATCATGAGCTTCTCGTGGTTCGGCAAAGGTGTTTACTGGCTAACCGGAGGGGAAAATACTCCACGAAAGAAAAGACAAAAAACAGAAGTTTCGGGTCCTGCTGTAAATACTGCATTACAAAATGCCGACCTGATCTGGCACAAAGTAGTCAATGAAATTGCCTTGTACAACAAAGATCAGGTGATTATACACTTTGCAGAAAAACCAGATGAGGCCATTTATGCCTGTACAGACATGACGCTGGGTTTCTGGAGGGATCTTAATTTTGATCCTTTAACCCTCGAATTGCTTCCCAATTCAACAAAACGTTTGGGAGACCTTAAGTTCCCCGATAAAATACGCAAACTGAATTACGCCATCCATGTGGGCGCAATAGGCGGACTGACGACAAAAATATTATACTTTCTGGCCAGCCTCATTTGTGCCAGTCTGCCCATCACCGGATTTTACATCTGGTGGGGAAAAAAGAAAAAAAAGAACAAGCCCAGGCCGGCTTTAAGCACCTTATAAGATGATAAAAACATATATAGCTGCCTTTCTTTGTATCCTTTCTGTTGCTGCATCGGCACAGAAAAAGATATCGGGCAAGATATTGGATGAAAATGCGCAGCACATTCCATTTGCTTCCGTTACAATATTACGATCTGCCGATTCGGTAAAAACCCATACCGCAATGACTGATACCGCAGGAAACTTTATCCTGACAGACCTGAAAAATGGAAAATACCTGATCAAAATCAGCTGCATCGGCTATCAGGATTACTATTCTCCTGTGATTGAACTAAACGAATCCCGGAATCAGCACCATCTTGGCCTGATCCGCTTAAATACTGACAATCGATTGCTGAATACGGTAAATATTAGCGGGCAACGCCCTTTAATTGAGCAAACACTGGACAGGACAGTGATGAATATCGAAAAAAGTATCCTTGCTGAAGGTAACACCGCATTGGAACTGCTCAGCAAAGCACCAGGTTTAACTGTCTCGGAAAGCGGAGAAGTATCGTTAAAGGGCCGCCCAGGCACTACGGTAATGATCAATGGAAAACCCACCTACCTATCGGGCGATCAGCTGGCCAATTTATTAAAAGGTACCAGTTCGTCTTCCATTTCCCGCATTGAAATAATGTCAAACCCTACTGCCCAGTTTGATGCCTCGGGCAGCGGTGGAATTGTAAACATCATCATGAAGAAAAACCTGCTCACCGGGTTTAATGGAAACATCAACGGAAACATAGGCGTAGGACGTGGACTCAGGCACAGCGAAGGCATTAGCCTCAGTTATAACACCAATAAGCTAAACCTTTATGGCAGTTACAGCGCCCACAATCAGAACCTGGAAAGCAGCAGTCGGGCTGAACGCAAATTCTACAACGGCAATCTGATCAACAATCCAGCCTTGGTGCAAAGTACACTGCAGGAAAATCGGGAAAAGGCAAAACTCCGGGCCCATAATTTCCGGATTGGGGCAGACCTCAATCTTGACGAAAAGAATACCCTGGGCTTTTTGATGAATGGCGCAATAGGGAAATATCCAACAACCCAGCCCAGCAGCAATCGGCTGTTTAATGCAAACGCCGCAGCAAGCAGGATCGCATTGACCGAAACTACCGATCGCGAGAACTGGACAGACCTTCTTTACAACATCAACTATGTACATAAGTTCGATAAAAATGGTCATGAATTGAAGGCTGATGTAGATTACATTTACCATTTCTCCAGAATGAACCAGTTACTGAATACCCGATACCTGGCTGCTGATGGGACACCTTCGGCACTTTCTTCCGGGCGCAGGGGCAACATCCCTTCCAACGACGATGTCTATGCAGGTAAGATTGATTATATCTTGCCACTAAGCAAAGTATCTAAACTGGAAGCCGGCTGGAAAGGGAGCTATGTGCGCACCGAAAACAACCTACAATACGACACCTTGAAAACCGGACAATATGTGCCGGATGCCAGTACCAGTAACCATTTCATTTACAAAGAAAATATCCAGGCAGCCTATGTTAACTTCAATACCAGCTGGAATAAATATCAGCTTCAGGCAGGACTTCGTGCCGAATTTACTGGTACAAAAGGCGAACAGCTCACCTCAAACACTTCTTTTAAACGAAACTACCTGGGCATTTTTCCAAGTGTATTCCTTACCCGGGATTTTAATGAAGCACACCAATTAAAAACAGGCTATAGCCGCCGCATCAAACGACCAGGCTATTGGGACCTGAACCCCTTTAGGGTATACGACGACCCCTTCACTTTTTACGAGGGAAATCCATATCTGAAACCTTCTATAGTAAATGCCATTGAGCTTGGGTATGCATTTAAGTCCCAATATTTTGTCACATTGAGTTATAACCATACCGGCGATGTAATAGCCGAACAACTTGGTCAGCTTGGCCAAGAAAACATCACCTTCGAACGTCCGGAAAACATGGGCTCATTTGATAACCTGGGTATCAGCTTCACCACTTCCGTACAGCCTTTTAAATGGTGGACAGGTAGTCAGTTTTTAAATTTATACCACAACAGGTACAAAATTGCAGGCAACACGGCCAACCTGGTCAACAGCGGAAATACTTTAAGTTTTAATTCGCAAAACACCTTTGCCTTAGGCAAGGGATGGAAAGCTGAGCTGAGTGCCTTTTACATTTCACAGGAAACATCCGGAATTAGCACAACGCGACCATATCACACCATCTCGTCGGGTATACAAAAAGAAATCTTCAAGGGAAAGGGCAATGTGAAATTTATGGTCAATGATATTTTTGAAGGCTACCGCATCAAAAGAAAAATGGCTTATGAAACCGTTTTGTTCCAAAGCAGCAGAATTTCGGACAGCAGATATGGCACCCTATCGTTTAGCTACCATTTTGGCAAAAAAGGCCAGGCATCAAATGAAAGAAGCACCAGCAGTGAAGAAATAAAAGGGAGAATGTAATTATCTGCAAATTTTATTAAATTCGATTGCATTTAAATAAATAAACTCATGCTTAGAAAAACAATGATTGCAGGCATCGCATTTTTAATGCTTTCTTGCGGTAATGAAAAAAAAGAAGAAAACAGTAGCGGAGGAATTAGTGAGGCGATTAACAATGTGAGCAACCTGAACAAAATGGCCAAATCGGCCGACAAGCTGGAAGAGCTATCGGGCAAGCTAAAAGCAATGACGCCACTAACAAACGATGAGCTGAAAGCGGTAGTTCCGGAAACCTTAAATGGCTTAAAGAGAAAAAGCTTTACAGCTGGTGGCTTTGCAGCAGTAAGTGGAATGAGCTCTATTGAAGCAGAATACGGAGATGATGTAAAAACGGTAAAGGTTAGTGTTATGGACGGAGCAGGTGAAGCAGGAAGCGCTATTGTGTCATTAATGGCAATGACTCTAGCTATGGATACGGAATCTGAATCAAATGGTACAAAAACCAAAACAGCTGAGGTAAATGGTATCCGCTCTGTAACGGAAGAAACCAAGTCGGAAAGTTCGGTAAGCTCATCCATCAAATATCTATACAAAGACAGGTATTCGATTAGCTTAGATGGAAGCGGATATAGTCTGTCGGAATTGGAAGGATTCATGAAGAGCCTGAACACCAGCAGCCTAAAATAACTGACAAAAAAAAGCTTTGACATCCATCAAAGCTTTTTTTATCAACTAAACCTAAACTTATAAATACTAACCAAATATTTATACTGCAAAAGTAAGGGACCGATATAAACACCATGTTAACTTATCATCACCTGTTGATAATGTACCAAAAACGTAACATTAGCACAGCAATGAGTTAAAACAAGTAGCCGTGTTTTGGCTTTATAAGAACTTATAAAGTTTAGCATGAAAAAAACAGCAATAAACATCAGCTCCGATCTGCAAAAATTCATTGACAAGTTTGAACCGAACAAATTTAAGCTCATGGCCCGTGGGATTGAAATCCGTGGCATCAATGACATGCATAAAAACATCAGTCAGGCCAAAGCACTTATAGAAAAATTAAACCTGAACCTGACGGTATCCCATAATGCCGAAATGTTAAGTTATGGTGGTTTTGAAGTGAACAATACCTAACGCATTTTGCAAAGTGTGAACCCACTTCATTACTGATATATTAGGCTGTATCATTAATCCAATTTATGCCATTTTATGCGTTTCGTCATCCTGACCTGGGGTGCAGCGGAAAGCTACAATGTAAATTTATTTCAGGATGACGACGGAATTAACGATACAGCCTCATATTCTTTAAATCACTAAATATATAGCCCATGGTTTAAACCGTCTTGCTATAACGCCTTTAGCTTCGCGGCCCTCCATGGAATGATGGCCCCTAACATGATTGCAATGGAGATGGCAACCACCAACCCACTTCCTTTTGAGGTAATAAAAGCCAGGATCAGCAATAGCAGCGACATAAACAACAATGAAAAACTGATCATTTTGAGGCCAAAAACATTTTGGTTTTTGATCATCTGCTTTTCATCGTCGTCGATTTCCAAAGCCTCCTGTTTCTTATTTGCTTTATACGTCAGGTAATTGCTGTAGTCTGTACTTACACTGATCCTTCTTCTCACAATGATTTCATAAACCAACAGCATAAAAAATGGCAGTAAAACCCCAACCAGCATTTCATTGGCCCGCGACAATTTATAGCCGTTCGTCAAAGGTATAATCATCTTAAACAGCAGGTTTACCGACAGGGAGACCAATGTAATGTAAATGGTAGCTTTTCCGGATAAGCGTTTTGAAAACAACGACCAGATTGGTGGCAACAACAAAGGGCCACCCGTTAAAGCACCTACACTTAAGGTAAATTCAACGATCCCTCCAAAATAAGGAACCCCCAGAGCAATTACAATCATCAGTATCCCAAAAAACCAGGAAGAAGCCCGCGCCACAAACATTAGTTTTTTATCATCGGCTCCGGGATTTACAGAACCTTTATAAATATCATTGGTAAAAACAGCCGACACCACATTGAGTGCGGTATTGGCAGATGCCGAAGTGGAAAAATACATACCTGTCAGCATTAAGCCCAAAAGACCCGAGGGAAGCACCTGTTTACAAACCATAATGTAAGCATTCTCTGCATCGAGGCCCGAAAGAGAAGGATTAATAATCCGGTAAGCCATCGGTGGCAGCATCCATAGGATAGGACTTAAGATATAAAGACCAGCAAAAAGGTAGGCTACCTTTGAAGCACTTTTTGGCGCGTCTACACTCGTATAACGCTGTACAAATGTCCAGTTTCCACCAATGTAAAAGATATGATAAATGGCAAAAGCAACAATAAAACCCCAGGTATATTCTCCATGGACCAGGTTAAAAAAATCGTCAGGGGCTTTGTCTACAAAACCATGTATCCCATCTACCTCATTAAATACCAGGGGAAGAATAATAACGACCGCCGCCGTGAGAACCACAAACTGCAAAATATCGGTAACCATTACTGCCCACAAGCCTCCTATAGCCGTATAGGAGATCATTAAAATCCCCAAAACGACAGTAACCGGCATAAGGGGATAACCCAATGAGGCCGACACCAGCTTCGCTACAGAATATAAAACAGATCCTTTTATAAATACCGATACAATGGTAAAGATATAGATATAGCTTTTTTGAACACTGCTGCCCAACCTTGCTTTTATAAACTCGGCAGCGGTGAGATTGCCGGTTGCCTTCCACCTGGGCGCCAGGTAAAGTCCGGTAATCAATGCCCCCAAACACATTGTCCATTGAATGGTAATGGCCACCCAGCCATGCTGATAAGCTATTGCACCCCAGACTACAAAAGTGCCGGCCGAGAAAAAGCTCATAAATAGCGACAAGCCTCCAATGAACCAGGGAACAGATTCGCCACCCGCAAAAAAAGATTTTAAATTTCTTCCTGTTTTAGAAAAGCTGATGCCAACCAGCATGATGAAAACAGAAAAAACGACCACAACTACGGTATCTATCATGACTTTAATTGATTTAATGAATAACATCTCACCGAAAACAAAGCAGCCGGCACTTGGGCTGACGGATGCTCCAATATAATCGTTAGTTTTTTTGTTTCTAAGGGAGATTCAAATATGATTTCATTACGGGTTTGGTAATTGTCTTTTTTACGGTAAACTTCATTTCCCTGCTCGTCCTCAATATGATAATTTCTTACGCAAAAAGGCATTACGGTTTCAGGATGTGTCATGAGTACCGACTCCATTGGATGATCTGTATCAGTATCAAAAACCAAATCAATTTTTTGAACTGATTGAACTTCCTCCCATGACAATTCAAGAGTCGGCGCCTGATCAGCCCTATCCGCTACCCATGCATTCGGCTGTACAGTTGGCCTATCTGTCCCGTTTCTGACATCCTCTGCACTAAATCTATGAATAACCTCTGCACATTGTAACGCAATGTTCTGTCCTTCCGGTCTTCTTTGCGGGCACCAGAATTCAAAACTGTCTACACCCGAGCCTTCAGGGGCCACTTGTTTGCCATTGTTAGAGACCGCTTTATTGACCCCGTTAAAAACAGACAGTATTCCGGTAATCCTTTCATCAGAATAAGCCAGTTGCACTTTTTCGTTGATCAAAAAGCAAACAAAAACGTATTGTGCTTTATCAAGAATGAGATCAAAATCTATGTACAGCTGCTGTTCTCCAGCCTGCAACCCAATGTGCCGAACGGCTAGGATAGTATCTGGAGTAAAACCACCCGGCCTGCTGCTGGTCCTTAACTCCACCTGTAATATTGTGGGGGCGTTGGCCTTAACCGGCACTTCAAAAGAAGGTAGTTTACCAGCGGAGAAAGGCAACATTTGGGCAGCAGCAATAGAAAGCGGTTTAAATATCAGGTTCCTTCTGGAAAATCCGCTCAGCTCCAGGGCCGAACTCGACTGTAAATGCGCCAGCTGAACAAGATCCTCCTGATCTTCCCAACGCACATCCGGAATATATTGCCCTGTTTTGATCAGTTCCTTCTGCAAAACCGGCAAATAGTTTTCCTGATACAACTCGGCAGGTAATTTATGATGCTTCAAACATAGCGAAGCCGCTACTGCGGCAGCCTGCGCTACATAAGCGCAGGTGGCCATTACCCTTGTGCCGCCAAACGCTACATGGCTCACACTGATAATGCGTCCTGCAATAAACAGGTTCCTCACATTCTTGCTGTAAAGGCAACGGTAAGGTATTTGGAAAGTTCCTTTGCTATGCCACTGATTACAAGGCGATCGTTCACTAAAAACCCCATCCGCCGGGTGAAGGTCAATAGACCAACCTCCATAGGCAACTGCATCCTCATGATTTTTTTGTTCAATCAGATCGGATTGAGAAAGGATATAGTCTCCTTCAAATCTCCGGCTTTCCCTTTTACCAGGCACTGTCCCTACCCATTCCAGGGTATAATTTTCCGCTTCAGGAAAATTGCCTGAATTTTTGATATAGTCCCATACACCATAAATTACTTTCCACAATTCCCATTTAATCTGCTCGGTATCATGCACCGTATCCATGCGTCCACCGTGCTCTACCCACCAAAGTTTACAGCCATGTTCTTTCGCATTAAAACTCTTATATCGTGGTATTTCCTTTTGAACGTCCATTGCAAATGCCGGTGCCGTAAAACGTACCGGTTTTCCTGTATCCTTTGTATAAAAATAAAGAGAATGCCCCAAAAGCTCACCGTAACTGGCATCAGGAGCCATGGGCTCATTAAACTCTTCTGTCGACTCGGCGCCCATTCTGAATGCGGCTCCCGAAAGAAAACCAACAATTCCATCACCAGAAGCATCACAAAATAAAGGCGCATGAATGATGTATTCTGTAGCGTTCTGGCTACAAAAAGCTTTTATACTATCAATCTTATCCGTATTCTTTTTACTGACTTCATAAACTGCCGTGTTGAGCAATAGGGTAATATTAGCTTCTTGTTTTACCTTATCAAGGATGATCATGTCCAGTATGACCGGGTTTCCTTCAGGGTTCCTATAAGTATTTTCTACCAGCAATTCATCTATTATACCTCCTTCGCGGCTCCAGCGGTTGTTGTTGCCCATATGAGACGTAGCACCCAATATCCACAGCCGGACTTCGCTCGACGCATTTCCTCCCAATACTGGCCTATCCTGTATCAACACCACCTTTACGCCTTGTCTGGCTGCTGTTATCGCAGCGCAAACACCAGACATCCCACCGCCAACTACGGCAAAATCTGTATGGTATTGTTCAATTTTTAAACTACGGCTTTCTTCTTCCTCTTTTCGTATCATTACTCTATTTTTTTAGTTATCTGCCTAATTCCGTTACCCCCGACCTGGTCAGCTTGCCTTTTGTATCCGTTAGCTCCAGATGAAAACTAACCGGCTTACCCAAATCTACCGGCACGGTAAACTCAAATGGGTATTCATTTTTATCGATCACTTTTTCTGCTTTTCCCTTGATTTTATAAATCATTCTTGCCTTTTTCCATTTGGTATCATCTTCCTGAAGAAATACAAAAAGCCGCTGTGCATAAGCGCCAAGCTTAAACAACAGCGCTTTTGTGTCACCTTCCGGAATAGCGGCATAATCACTTCTATCGTCTTTGGCTACATTAAGCAGTTGCTCCTGAAAGCTGCTCCGTATTTTTACACCTGAAATAGCCACAGCAGCCATACCACCTGCAGGAACATAGAGCCGAAATTTTCCGTTATTCAAATCTCCTGGTCGCTCCGATGGATATAAATTCCGTATCACGCTATTGCCCGAAAAGGCAACCAATGAAGGATCAATGGAAACTAAAGTGTTTATCTCCGCTTTGGATTGGTTCATAAAGGCCAGTAAAAGTGTATCGCCTTTTCTGGCACTAACATAATTTAAAGCAATATCCTCTATTTGCAATAAACGGGCAGGCATCCACAATTGAACATCCCGAAACTTCAGGAACTGGCCTTTTCTGGCCCCATAAAACTTATTCTGCAGATAAGCGTATCCTTCGATATAATCACTTGGGAAGTCGATCCCGCCCTCACTTTTGACATAGGCATCCGACACCAGATAGTCCACAAACATGGAAGCCATTGGCAGGATGTGATTGTAGTGAAAAGAGTTTACGCTTTGGTCCTTATGCTCATGAAGCGGAAAGTCGGCCTTTTCATAAGCGGTAGTTCTTTCGGTATTCATATGATATCCCGGAAAACTTTCAGATCGGCCAACTATTGAGGCTTTGGCAACATTCATCAAAAAGGAATCCTTTGTTTGATAGCCAATGCGGAGTAACCAGGGTGCATAGGTAGACATAAAGATGCCCCTATGACCGGTTGAAGTACCCGATGATTCGGGAGTAAGGCCCATTTCTGACAGTCTCCATGCCGGAACAGTTTCTTCCGGATAATACATTTGATGATGCCCTTTGGATTTGAGGTACCAGTACATAGGTGCTTTCCCACCTTTGTTCACCGTAATTGGCTGATCGGATATTTTGGGTGCCATCCAGGTAAACAAAGTATAATGCCTGGCCCCGTCCTGTGCAGCCTTAAGATATCTTTGTTCGCCCGTAAGCTCATACAATTCCAAAAGCGCCGACCAGTTATTGGTAAATGTTGGCCAGAAAAAATTAGAGCTAAACAGCGGATCGCCAAACTGTGTGATCCGTGTGTTTACCCGTTCTTTAAGGTAATTATCTGCCAGACTCTTGCTCAATGACAAATAAGAGGAGTCGCAGCTGAGTTTAAACATAAACATGGCATTGACCCAGTTACGCCCTTTTTGTTCCTCATCAAGATTTCGGACGCGTGCAGTACCAAACTCTTTTTTAGCCATTTCGGCATAAAAAGAGTTACTCTTACCAAAAACATTGTACAACACCTGTAACTCGGATAATGGGGCAATAGGCCCTCTCAGTTTCCTCGATGGTGATTGAATTTTCTGATTACTGTCAATGGCAAACAGGAATTTCTCCCGCGACAACATAAATTCCATTAAAGGGTAGGCCCTTTTATCGAATAGCTCCTTATCATCCCTGATGAGGGACAATTCAAGAGGGTTTAAACTCGAAACATTTTTTACCGCGCCAGGCACATCCGTTGAATAAGCAAAGCCTTTCAAACTATCCACAAACCAGGCATAATGTGTTTTTGAATAAGCTATCAGATGATCTAAAGTGGTATTCATCGAAACAGTAGCATTGGTCCGGTAATCCTTAAACCCAAATACAGTTGTGGCTATCCGTTCATAAGTTTTGGTAATACTTAAAGGCTCCACAACAAGATTCATTGAAAATTCAAAAGCATGTCCCGCCAGCATGCTGGAATTGTAACCTCCCGGCATAGGCGCAAAAATTTGCGGTTGCAGCTGCGATTTATGGTTCAACAAAGCAATCCCAAACTGACTGTTGGTAAGCAATGGTAAAGGCTGAAAAGGCAAATACCTGGAGTCGGCCAGCACACCAATTGAGTTATGCCCGTCATTTACCAGCGTAGTAGGCAATGTAGCCATAAAAGAGGGAGTAAGATAGGGTTGCTGGGGAGCTCTTTTTTCCGTCCAGATGAGGGGTTGCCATAATTCGTCAGCCTCCTCACTTTTAAAAGATGGGGCACCCACATAACCTACGCTGTAAAAGCCATTCTTTTTAGGTGTAAACAAAAACCTCATGCGGGGATAGGACGACCGATCTTTAATTAACCATGCCCTTAAGCTGAAAAGGGCATGCTCAGGAAAGATAAAACTGATAGAATCTCCCGCAGTTATGGTCTTAACAGCGGTTAAAAAATAGGTGGTTCCGGCATGGTATATATTGGCGGTCCTGTCTTGCTTTGCGCTTCTTAGTATCCGGTCATCAAATCCATCCCCGGCAACGCTGGCACTAACTGATTGCTGATTGTAATCCGCCAAACGGCTATCCTGAGTTTTCCAGGTGGGAATATTGTAGGAAACCTTTTTTAAACCCGAGGGCTTTAATGCCAGTTCAGGATCCTTTTCATTAAAAATAACTACAAAATCAGGTTTAAACCAATAAGTTTTGCCCTGTGAGACAATTTCAAATCCCTTATTGTCAGTTACTGCCTGGCCCTTGGCCATCGTGTACAAACAGCAGGAAATAAAAAGGCAAATGATTTTAGTATACATCATCTTCTGTTTCATTTCAGTAATGTTCCTCTTAATAAAATACGGCCCAGGTAAATCACCGACTGATTGTATTTTTCAGGGTGGCTCACCATATCCGCCCGCTTATCTTCCGGTAATATTTCTAATTTATTGGCTTGCCGGGCAGAGACCTTTACCTGCACCAGATGAGCACCCGGCGCCACTTTAATTACATCAAACTGCCCGCGGTAACGGTTGTTGCAATAAGCATTAAACCTATTTAAGGCCTCATCTCCTGTGGTTTCTACTGCCTGGTAATATATAAAGTTCCCTTCCTTTTCTCTATTTAGTTTTACAGGTTTCCCATCTATCGTCCATTCCAGCTGTCCAACTTCAGGGCCGCCAATGTCAAATACACCAACCATATCTCCCTTAAAGCGAAAACTAAATGTGGCCCCTGGCTTATTTGCCATTAGCACATCCGAAAACCAGGGACTGAACTTTTTAAGATTGGGATCGGTACCCGTTGGCATCAATTGCCAGCCACTAACAGATATTGCTACAGCTGAAGGGGGCAACATGGTTGCTTCATCCCAGGCAGCAGTAATTAATGGAGCCGGCAATACTTTCTTTTGTTCTGGTTTAATTTTCTCCATCTTTTGGAAAGCCCTCGCTATAGCCGCAGCGTACAGATTTCCACCTGCGGTTGTGGGATGAATGCCGTCCTCCGAAAACAAAATTTTAGATTCAGTCGGAGCGTTTCCTTTCCAGATCAATTTTCCCTCAGCCTCCAGGGCTGCTGCTTGCATTCCTAAATTCACGGCAGGCAAACCATAATGTGCTGCAACCCGCTCTAAGCCCTCAATGTTTGGCGGCAATTCGTTTTTTTGATAAAAGGCAGACTGTCCGGTTAAAATCGTATACAGCAAACAGATATTTGTTTTAGGGTTTTCTTTAATCGTTTGTCTGATCATCCCTTCCATTCCGCCAGGGTAAGCCCCATTTACGGCAAATTCAATAAAGATAAGATCGGGCCTCTGGTTCAATACCTGCTCCTTGATCCTGAAAGCACCCAACTCTGTTCCTGTGCCCGAAACACCTGCATTAATCCATTCAAAATTCACCCGCGGATAAGCCTCTTCCAGGTACCTGGCAGTTTGTAGTCGATAGCCAAAATTAGCCTGAGTGATGCTTCCTCCAATAAAAGCCACTACTACCTTCTTCCCCAGACTTATTTTTTCAAAGAACGCCGGAAGGCCCAATCGGGCACTACATTCCAGCTCCTTATAAAAATTTCCCGGTTCAATTAACGGGATATTGGCTGCAGAAGCATTAAAATAAATGGGCGAGGCCCCGGCCTGCGAAGCCGCGATCTTGTCCTTATCGGTTTGGGAAAAAGCAGTCGCCGACATCAACAAACAGCTAAGCAAGGCTATTTTCAAGCCAGATTTATTCATTACCATTGAGTACAATTTTCTTAGTTTTTGTTTTCCCATCCTCTGTTTTAAAGCTGAGTTCCATTACCGCACTTTCGCCCATCGCCAGTTTATTAAAGCTCCATTCATAAGGGTACTGGTTTATTTCCTGCACTTGTTTATTACAGGTAACCCTTACCGAACAGCCTTTTAAAGGAGCTGTTTCTGCAAATCCATAGCTGGTGTCCCAACCAAATGGCGAACGGATGCGGAACAGGAATACACGTCCCCAGGGTGCCCCCAGGTCAATTATTTTCATTCCTTCTTTAACTGGTTGATATTTTTTCACCGCAGGAATTGCAGCCAGGGGAATAGAAATGGCTTTGAAACCCTTGGCCGGAATAATAACGTCCGCCTTCGCGTCTTTGAAGTCCAAAGCAGCCGACGCACCAGTAGGTTCGTAAGACAATCCCTTTCCTTCCTTCAAGGTCCCGGCAGTTGCATTCCACTGTACCGTTACCTTTTGTGCTGTTGCCCCTTCCGAAGAAAGCAGAATCCAGAAGTTTTTATCAGAAACTGCAGTAACATAATTAATGTTGGGATTTTGAATGGTAACCAAATCCTTCTTCATGCGCAGGCTTACTTCCGAATCGCCAAAAACTTTGCCCTTACCACCGCCATACACCCGGTTATTAAACCATACAAAACCTTCCTGTTTGCTATAGGGGAACATTACATTTCCCTTAGAACGTTGTATGGTCTCACTGATCAGATAATCCAGGCTAAATGCTATATGAGGGGGAATGTGATGATAATAAATGGAGCTGACATCGGGTCCTTTATAGGGAAAATCTGCTGACATCGGTACATCCGTAAAACCGGTACTATAGTACCCCGGATAATTGGCAAAACGTCCAATGACTGCATTACGGGCATATATTTCATAAATCGACTTGTTCGAGTATTGATATAACCGCAGCAGATGCGGTGCCCAACTGCTCATCAACACGGGGTGAACGGTCTGCCCTTTTACCCTGGTAAAATAGGTACTGGGCTGTTCCAGGCCAAGGCCTACAGGCGATACCAGCCATTCGGGAACTTGCTTTTCCTGAACATCTCCCTTTTTTCTGGGAAATCCTAAACGATAGGGTTCATTACCTTTCCACCAGATCCGTGTAACGCCATCATAACTGTTTCCGGGGTGAATGGTCTGCAAGCTGTCTTCCACCTTTGGATAACTGCGTATTCCGGCAATGGTAAAATAGGCCCCGTATTCTGCAGCTTTCAGATATTTGTTGTCTTTTGTGGCATCATACAAATCCAGCAGGTCCCACCAGGGTGCATAAAAAGTAGCGTTATAAAAGGGAATATGGCTCAACACCTGGCTGGTATTCTGATATATTTTTTGCTGAATAAAAAGATCCGCATCTTTTTTGGCCAGTTGCAACCACCTGGATTGTCCGGTAAGGCGATACGCCCAAAGTGCCTGGTTCCAGGGAATAAAGTCTGTTGAATAGCCTTTTGCCGCTCTCAGACTGTCTCCCGGTAAAGCGAGACCTTTCAGCCAGGGATTCAGGCCATCCAGCAAACGATCTAAACCGGCATAGTAGGAGGTGGTAAACTGGGACTTAAAAGGATTCATTTCCAACGTTTTCCGTGTAGCATTATAGGCAGTAGGAACAATATCTGTAGCCCAGCGGTATCCGCTGCGCGAAAGTGTAAATTCTATGGTGGGTAACGACCTGCTGATGTAAAACGCTTCATCATTTTGCAGTACCGAGAGGGCAATATTGGCCAAAGGGGTTGCATTTACAACTGTTGGTGCTGTAGTAGGGTCACCTTCAATGTCATAAAACCCTTTTAGACGGGAGGTCCATCCCGCAGCGTTGTCATTTTTTATCAGCTCGATCATATTAAACACCGCATTGGTAAGTGACGCCTGTTCCTGCCTCCTATAGTCCTTTACCTCAAATACGTTTTTCGATACTTCATCCATAGCCGAATCCCAGTTCCCTGGCGTTATCCCCATCATAAACTGCCTGTCTATTACCTCACCTGCACGATATTTTGAATCCTTCATTCCCAGTACCGGCGAAAACATCACCGGTTGCAACTGGTTATTGTGATTCTTAAGTGTAAAACCTGCAGGTGCATAATCTACAGAGCCCCAATCTTTTTTAAACAAAGCAGGGCCTGCGGCAACATAGCTGGACACTAGCCCCGATTGTGCTTTTGACGACACAATGGCCAGCGGCTGCTGCATCATTGAAGTGATCATCATTTGAGGGCCATCAGAAATGCGCTTGTACTGAAACATCGGCGCCATCAACACGTTTTCCAGATCCTGATCCGCAACGGGCTGAAATGCAGCAATCCCCATACTATAATAGCCTGGCTGGGCAGTACGACAGATGAGCCGCACACCAATATGCTGTTTACCTGGTGTTAAGAACCACAAACCAGTGATGGCCGAACCATTCCGGGTAACGTACTGCACCTCCAATTTTTGTTTATCAATGGCTTTTACCGCAACCGGAATAGCCTCGCTAAGGTTTCCCGACTCAAAGGGGTTAAAATCATCTCCAGGTTTGTGTACGGCATATTTTTGCCCCTGTAAAACAAAATGGGATTTCGGCTTTTGGTTGTCCCAGGTTGGATAGTATTTATTAAATCTGATGGCCGTAGCATCGCTGGTGATTAAAAAAACATGATGGTCTTCTGCGTTTGCACTTGCCGGCTGCCACCATTTTCCGTCCCTTTTTATTTCGGTACGACAAGCTATAGCCCTGTGGTCTGCGCCGGCCCTAACGAATTGTATACGTACGGACTCATTTTCAATGCCAGCTATCACCGGGTCTGTCGCACTCAATTGCAATGGGGGCGTGACGCTTTTCTTTTCTTCAGTAAACACTTCTTGAGTTGCAGGAAGTGTTTTCCAGGAAAGCAGTACTTTTTTATCTATGTTATTTGGATTAATGGTACTATCCTGTGTAAACACAATGGCGTCGCAACGACCGAAATTAAAATTATGAAGGCGCAACAATGCTTCTGCATGTTTTAGGTCCGCATAGCCTAAAGGCTCCCATGCATATCCGGGCTTTCCGTGTCCGCCTGCTTTTTTTAACCTGACCCCATCCACCGAGAGCTGAAACAACCGCGTGCGGGGAGATGTTTCAAAATCCGGAGTCCGTATCCAAACCGCGTAGCGGCCTGCCTTACGCACATTTATCACCGTCATAGCATCAGATGTTTGGTCCAGCTCTCCGTCCAAAAATCTTAAAATATTGCCACTGATCCCCTCCCTGTTGGTTTCGGCAAACCACTTACCTTTAAACTGAAAGTCGCTCCCCAACACCAGATATTTTTCCTGCTGGGCATTAACTGTTCCTGTTTTTACAAATAAGAATGCCAGAAGCATTAAACATAAACCGGTTTTCTGTGACATAAGCCTAAAAATTTATTGGTATTTAAATGCGTACACCTGCAGGCCGTAAGGGCCTATTTTAATCTTATCACCAAAAGAAAAAGGAATTCGCGTACCTGATGCGGCAAAACATTCGGCCGTTTCCAATTTCAAATGGTGCTGTGGAAGAAATTTGGTTGCATCCAGCTGAAGTATTCCCTCCTGGACTTCATCGTCATTGTTCATCATAAACAAATAAAATGTCTTGTCCTCCTTGTTCAATGCACATAAATAATCCATATTAGGATTAGATATCGTAACCAGCTTTTCCATGAGGGCCAGCTCTCCCTGTTTATCAAATATTTTCCCCTGACTAAATCCAAATGTTTTATGTGGGCCAACTTTAGGCGCTACAAATCCTGCCGGAAAATCAATCCGGCCTTGCGACCGCAACGACAATTCGGCCATCAAATAATCGGTAATCCACCCCACCTGCCACCAGGCATGATGAGGAAAGGGACCGGCACCTTTGTTCATGGCACTCCAGTAATAAGAGGCTACACCCGTTGCAGGATCTACAAAGGCATCTTTACTTAAAGCAGCGGTGCGGGCCATTTTAAGGTATAAGGAATCTTTTGTCAGGGCAAACAGCCGCACAAACATACCGGCATGACTGGCCAGCATAATCGGGCCGCTGTTGTTAGCAGAGCCCAAAATCCCCCCGTGTTCAAAACTTAACCCCACCTGGCTCAGCTGCCAGTCTTCCAGTTGTCTGGTCCCGTTTTTCTTATTTTTATGATTGGGGATGGGGTGAGAATAGATGGAGGTGGTATAGAACTGAGCCGTTTTTACAGCTGCCTGTTTAAACCTGGACTCCTTTGTAATCTCATACAGGTCCAGCATCGCCTGTGCGCTCTGTCCGGTTGCAAAATCGGGTGCAAAGCGGGCATCTCCACAAACACCTAAAAAGTATCCCTTATCAACGGCGTTTTTGATATACCAGTCGGCAGCCTTTACAGCAGCTTTTAAATATTTTTCATCTTTAAGTATCTGGTAAGCAACTAACAATCCGTAAAATGTAGGCCTGTAATCTTTCAGATCTTTAAACATCGGCTCTTGAGTATTGTTGTCGTAAGCCACTTCCCAATAGCCTTCAGCCTTCATTTTAGCCAGCAGCCAGTCGGCAGCCAAGCGTATTCCCGATTTCAGTTGCTGATTACCGGGCTCAAACAACGCCACATTTCCCATATCCAGCAGCATGTAATAGGTAGTAGCTATCGGCTCTGTATAGGGGCCCCATTCTTCGGTAAAACGTTTGGATTTGTACAGATAATATTGCCCGGCGGCAGCACCATTAAAAAATCCACCCGTGGTATGCTGTTGTGCCAATTTAAAGTTCATGGCATCTTTCAAACGCTTTTGAACAAGAACAGGGTCCTGTGTCATTTTTGCCAGCATCCACATGGCTCCGTAATCTGCATTTTTTACGGCATCTTTTTCCGAATCATATACGCCGCCCAGATAATCCTGAGCACCAATCTGGCGGCCATTATAGTCAAATGTATGCCAGCGCGAGGTACTGTCTTTTTTTACATAATCCAGCAGCTGTGTCAGTCGCTCCGATAAGGACAATCGGGTTTGCTTTAAATGCAGCAGGTTGTCAAATTGGTATACATCATTCACTACATGTTTATATGCGGCATACCAATCTGAGGTACTAATGGTGTAGCGGAAATCAAATGAGATACTTTCTCCCTTTTTCAAGTATGATTTTGTCTGCCCCAATACCGGATGATATAAAGTTGGGCTCAATTGGTTTTGACGGTTGATCATCGACAGGCCAAGCAGCCAGTCCGACTGCGTGGATTTGTCATATTCCCATGGGTCCCTTCCTGTTCCCGGCTCGGCCGTAACGGCCATCGTAACTCCCGCTTTGTTGGTTAGTATAGCTGTAAGTGCGGCAGCAGTCCTTTCCCTGACCACCATAGGTTTATCCGGAATACCATGACCATAAGCATAGGCATCAATGAAGTTGCTATTGATGCTATTGCCCTGAAATACGCCTGGAATACAAGCCCATTGGAACTTACTCTTATCATTTGCAGCAAGAGCAGGGCTGGCAATGGAATAAAAGCCCGGTTTATCGGCTGTTAATCGGATGGAAACGCGAATATCGTTTTTATAAATGGGATCTAACTGCCAGGTTGCTTCCATTGTAGCCACATCTGTTTTTTGCTGGAAAACGACTGCATGTCCTACCTGCTTGTACTGCTGTGGATAAAATGAAATGGAACGGCCTTCCATATTTAAAGAAACGGCCGAAGTATTGGCTTTCCAGGTAGGGATGATATAGCGGTACTCGGGCTCCGGAAAAGGCAGCTCCTTGCCATTTTTGTCTTTAATCTGCGAGCTCATATCAGGTTGCGCTGCACTGTAAAGCAAAGTATACAGCCCCAGCGAATTGGGTAAGGATTGCCAGCCATTTTGCCCTTTTACCGACAATTGTTGTACTTTATATCCTTTCCCCGCATTTTCCCATTTCAGGCTAAGTACATGATTTGTTAACCCGGCTTTGCCGGCTGTTTGGCTATAACTGCTACCAGCAAATACAAACAACAGCAATATACCATTACAGCAGGCAACCCGCAGGCGGTTTATGTGTACCCGGTTAACTTTCATTGTGTGATATTTAATTCTAATTCTTTTACAACACTTGCCGATCCTTCCAGGTTCGCATTGGTAGCCACAAACGTAACTTTGTATACCCCTGCTTTAGTGTAAACCCTCGAATAGGAAGTTAATTTCTGGGAGATATTTTTAATAGGCTCACCTATATCAGGCACGGTACTGTTCGGATTAAATTGTTTGGTTACCACCCAATCGTCATCTAGTTCAGTACTGTTTCTTACGGTAAGTAACTGGGCCGAAGTGATGCTCCAATTGGTTGCCGGGCCGCTAAAGTTAAATGCGGTCCAACCGGCTGTAGCCATAGTAGCCAGAACGGTTTCTTCCCCTTGCTGGTTGGTACTCTTAAGGTCAAAAGAGCGGATTACCCAACGGTTTTGCTGTGCTTCTGGTTTAATCACCGTAGTTTTATAAACCAAAGCAACGGCCATGTTTTTGTTGCGGGCGGCAAAATCATTCAGACTGATATTGCCAGAGGGGGTCTGATCCACACCAGAAGAAAAAATAGCTTTATTGGTAATATCTTCCCAGGTAGCCAACTTCACGTTTGCAGCATCGTATTTTCCATTAAAGTCGGTCGACACGTACAGTTTCATCACCGACTGATCAACAGGCGAAAGCCCAAACTGAGCGAAAGATTTAAAATTTAATGAAATGGAATTCCCTTCCACAACAGTCCTTTTGCGGAATTCATATTTTTTTCCCACCTCGCCCGACCAGAACACGATATTTTCCGGTTTACCTTTTACAATAAACCTAACCGTATCGCCAATTTTATAGCTGGTCTTTTCCACTTCAATAGAAAAATCATCCAGCGGTTTCAACTCATTGTCTTTCTGGCAAGAGGCCAGAAAAAAGCATAGCAGAGATGCAATTAGTAGCTTATTCATCTTATACAATTTTGTGGTTACCATCCGGTGTTTTGTTTCATATTTGGGTTCACAGCCAGTTCACTATTTGGAATAGGGAATAAAACCGCTCTGTCGGTTACCCGTTGAGCCTGTGCAATAGCCGCATCTTTTAAAGTACCTGGCATATTGGTTTGATATTCTCTTGCCT
The DNA here is from genome assembly GCF_900564155.1 of Pedobacter schmidteae. Taxonomy (NCBI): domain Bacteria; kingdom Pseudomonadati; phylum Bacteroidota; class Sphingobacteriia; order Sphingobacteriales; family Sphingobacteriaceae; genus Pedobacter; species Pedobacter schmidteae. The sequence continues at coordinate 950,360 of NZ_LS999839.1, forward strand.
GTGCCTGCATAACAGAAGGGTAAATATCCCAACGTACCAGGTCGTGTTTGCGAAGCCCTTCAAAAGCAAGTTCGCGCAGACGTTCGTTTCTGATCAGGTCCAGAAAATCTTGCTGCGATAAATTTGCAGATGCGTCCGCCTGTACATCAGGCGTTAAAATATCTTTACCATAGCCTCTTCGGCGCACCATATTGATGGCCTTGTAAGCATCCGAGGAAGGTCCGTTGTTTACATAATTGTCAGCTTCAGCAAACATCAGTAAAACATCGGCGTACCTTAACAACGGCCAGTTGGTACCGTTATAATTCTGCGTTCTTGGCAAAGTGAGTTCATACTCCCTTCTCCATTTACCGTTACTTCTATCGTATATCTGGTCGACCGCCCAATTGGTTTTCACTGCAGTAGTGCCAGCGGTCACATAACGGAAAGGAGCAACCGTCCAATCCCTTCTCAAATCGCCGTTTCCATAGGCATTATAAAGCTTTGCGGTAGCATGAACGTAGTCATAACCATAACCCACCTCAATAACACCACAGGTAATGCCATTATAACTGCCAATCATGCCGCCTTCCTGTATTTCGCCCTGGTTTGTGCCTTTAAATTCTACTTCCCATAAATTTTCCTTAGTGTCAAAAATTTCCTGAACATGGTTGATATAAATCTGTTTGAAATCGGGATTCAAGTCGTGTAGTTTTGAATCCATAACTTTTTGAGCATAAATTTTGGCATCGGCATATTTGGCTACATCCTTTAACGGAGCCCCGGCCATGGTCAGGTAAACCCTTGCCAGTATACCCTGTACAGTGGTTTTTGTAATGCGCGTATTGTACCCGTACGCTGACACCGGCTTCACCAACTCCTCCGCCCGCTTCATATCTGCTACAATCTGAGCGTAAATGTCCTTTATTGGCGTTCCGGGAAGCGGTTCCTCTTCCGGCGTTTTAGTCGATTTAAGCTTTAAGGGAACAGGCCCAAACTGGTCGGTCAACAGAAAATAATAATAAGCCCTTAAAAATAACGCCTGCCCCTCTATTGGGCCACGTTTTTCCTCAGACACCTGACTGCCGGGCTTGTTGATGTTATCCAGTAGCATATTTGCCCTTTCAATGCCGGTATAAAGTGACTCCCAATGTCTGTTCAGTTCAAGAGTAGAGGCATCAACAATGTTGGCATTCATTCCTGAGGTCTGATTTTTCATAAAGAACTCATCACTAAAAACCATGTAACATGACATCCCCTGAGCATAAACCCGGTTGTCGCCCATGCGGTCGTATACCCCAGCCAATGCCGACTCCAATTCACTTTCCGTATTATAAAAATTTACAGGTGATACAAAATCCTGGGGAGTGGTATCCAGAATTTTTGAGCATGATGTGACAACCATTGCCAGCACCATACCGATATAAAATAAAATTGTTTTCATGCTAAAAACATTTATCGTTAAAAAGTTAGATTCATTCCGAGGGTGATGGTACGCGCTCTTGGGTACGGACTCCAATCGAAGCCCGGTGTAAGTGCAGAGTGACGTACAGAAACCTCGGGATCCAGACCAGAATAATTAGTCAACGTTGCCAGGTTTTGTGCCGAAACATGTACCCTGGCAGATTGTATTCTTAACTTTTTCATCAGCGTAGGTGAAAAATTATAACCAAGCGAAACTGTTTTCAATCGAAGAAAAGAACCATCCTCAATATTCCTGTCGGAGAATACATTGGGCCCGTAACCACCCGCCACCGGCAATAAGCTATTCTGATTGTCTACAGACCAACGGTTTTCATAAGTTTTAAACATATTTAAATTTCCCCTGGCCTCTGCACCTTCAAAAACAATCCTGTTGGCATTTAAAATATCATTGCCGTAAGACCACTGCAAAAAGACATTCAGGTCAAACTGTCCGTAGCGGAAATTGTTGGAAAAGCCGCCAATGTGTTTAGGATTCGGATTGCCGATAACGGTTTGATCATTTGCATCCACGATGCCGTCGCCGTTAATGTCTTTATATTTGATAAATCCAGGCTTGATGCCAGAACGTGCATTACCATTATTAGGAACATCCGCTTTTAACTCATACCCTCCGCCAGACAATACGTTAAAATCACTTAACTGATAAAGTCCATCAAAAACATAACCATATAGTAAGGCTACCTGACGCCCCGGCAAAGCAATATAAGGTAGTGAGTTATTAAAATTGGCATTCCAGTTGGTAACGCGCGTAATCAAGCTAGGCTGGTCGCGGTTCAGTTCCTCTATTTTGTTTTTATTAAAGGCAATGTTGAAATTGGAAGTCCAGGTAAATTGTTTTGTCCGTACATTTATCGTATTCAGCGTAAATTCCAGCCCCTCATTTACCACCACACCTATGTTTTTATAGGCGGTCAAATAACCTGTCGAAGTAGGCAAAGATGCATTCAGCAATAAATCCCATGTTCTTTTACGATAGTAGTCTGTTGTCACACTCACACGGTCGTTAAATAAACCGAAATCGAGTCCAAGATCTAAACTACCTGTTGACTCCCATTTAAGGTCCTCATTTCCTACAATAACCGGTACAGTCCCTTTAATATATTGCCCGTTAAAATAGTAGCCGCTTTTTGTATTTCCCGTATTGGCACCTACATCCAGATCCAGCCCGCTCAAATTGGCAAAATCTGAAACCCGGTTATTTCCGGTTATACCATACGACAATCTTAACTTGGCATTGGAAATAGCTTTAACGTTTTTAAGAAACTTTTCCTCGCCCAGATTCCATGCAAATGCTCCCGAAGGAAAGTTCCCCCACCTGTTTTTTGGAGCAAATTTTGAAGACCCGTCCCTTCTAAAGGATGCCGTAAACATATAACGGGAATTAAACGAATAATTGACACGGCCCAGGAAAGACACCAATGTTGAATATGTTCCTGACGTGGTTTTTGCAAGTATAGTACCCTGGTCAAGCCCTCTTACCCCCAGCACCTCGTTAGGTAGCAGAATAGAAATAAAACCGTCGCCCTCAGTACTGTTTCTTTGCATGGTAAAACCACCCACCGCATCTACCTTATGCTTTTTATTAAAGGTCTTATTAAAGGTGATCAGGTTCTCGTTCAGCAGACTCCGCGTATTGATGTTTTCAATTGATCCGTTAATACCATAGGTAGTACCATAAACTGTACGCGGATTCCCTGCAGCCGTTTTAGAATTGTTGAAACGTTCAAGCGCCAGGTTTACATCTGTCAAACCACCATTCACCCTGAATTTGAAATTCTTAAGAAAAGAATACTCCAAAAAAGCATTGGTTGTAAACGATTTGGTAAAAGCGTACATATACTGGTTGTTGGAGTTCACTACAGGATTTATTCTTAAGTCTGTATTTCCGGCAACCTCATCATCAAAAGGCTGATCGATGAAAGTATCGTCATCTCCCTTTCCAGTTACCGGCCTGTACCCCCAGGCGCTATACATCAGGTACGAACTCGCATTCCCTGCCGAACTACTGTTCAGGTTATCGCTGGTTAAATTGGCAATCTGTCCATTTTTAATTGCATAGGTATAATTGGTATTTACACCCAATCTGAAATTTTCACCAACACGCTGATCAATCTGAAAACGGCCCTGGTAACGCTTATAGCCTCCATTAATCACAATTCCTTTCTGATCCAGAAAGGAACTGCTAAGTGAATATTTGGTAGCCGCAGTTCCACCCCTTAAAGAAAAACTGTGGTTTTGCATAAATGCATTTTGCAACACCTGGTCCTGCCAGTTGATCCCTTTTTCATCCTTATACGCATCAAGGGCTTTACCTCCTGCTAAATATATCTTTTCTGCACTTGTTTTGTTCAGGTCCAGTTGATATCTGACAAACTCGTATGGGCTCATTACCGGAATCTGCTTAGCAGGATATTGATAACCCAACCAATTGCTATAGCTAACCACCGGAGGTCCGGTTTTACCTTGTTTTGTTTTGATCATAACCACCCCATTGGCGCCTCTTGCCCCATAAATTGCGGTAGAAGAAGCATCCTTCAATACTTCTATAGATTCTATATCATCCGGATTAATAACGTTGTTATCAGGATTTTCCAAAGGGAAGCCGTCAATTACATATAGAGGAGAGTTGGATTGGGTAATGGAATTCCCTCCACGGATGGTAATGTTGCTCATACTACCCGGCTGACCATCGCCCGAACCTACCTGCACACCGGCAACCCTTCCCGCCAAGGCATCTTCAAAAGAAACCACAGGTGCCTTTTCCATATCTTTCATGTTGACCGAGCCTACAGAACCCGTAAGGTCTTTCCGTTTTACTTCGCCATAACCGATAACCACCACATCATCTAATGCCGTACTACTAGGTTCAAGCTGTATTTTATATTGGGTTTGAGCGGTTACCACAACTGTTTTGTTGTTATAGCCGATCATGGAAGCTACAAGTAAATCACTTTCTTTGGCATTGGAAAGACTAAAGCGACCCTGGCCATCTGTTACCCCGGTAGCAGATTTCCCCTGCAGGATTACCTTAACACCCGGCAAAGGGATTCCCTTTTCGTCAATAACCGTTCCGGTAATGGTTTTTACCGCCTGGGCCAGACTGGCCAGCGGAACACCCAGAACCAATAACATCATTAAGAGTAAGTTTGGTTTCATATTCATTATTTATATTTGGTTGGTATTCTTACAAACGTGGCTCGCTCTGCCCGAACTGTATATAGCATAACAAAACAGATTACTCCGGCTCGTTTAAACTCATCTTAAAAAAGATCTAGTATGGTATGGTCTGGTCTGCTAAACAAATATAAAGTAATTTATTTCTATTAAAAAAATAAAATTTTAAAAATCTTAGTCAGAAGCCCAAAATAAAGGATTATTGAAAATTTGGCGGGTTGTCTGGTTTGGTTTGTGTGGTCTATTAATTACATTTGCCTAAATAGTATCTTCTATGACAGAGGTTCAGATAGAAAACAAACCACAAAATGGTGGTCAGGCAAAAATGAAATACCAGCAACTGGCCGACCATATTACTTCATTGATTGAACTTGACCAATTGCATATTGGCGATCAGCTCCCTTCGCTAAAGCAACTGCAGCAGCAATTAAAAATGAGTAAGGAAACCCTGCTCAAAGGCCTAAATGAGCTGGTAGAAAAGGGCATCATTGAGTCTGTATACAGAAAGGGATACTACGTACGCAAAAAAGCCATCCATCATTCATTCCGGGTTTTTCTGTTACTCGACAAAATGAATATTTTGCGGGAGCAGTTTTACAGGACCCTTTTTAATCAACTGGAAAACCGGGCAGATATAGACATTTATTTTCACCATCATAATTATCAGGTATTTGAAAAACTAATCAAAGAAAACCTGGGTACCTATACCCATTATGTTATTGCTACTTTTTTAAAAGAAAACGTAGCTCCGCTGTTGAACCTGATCCCGGATAAAAAGAGAATAATTATTGATTTAAATGAACAAGGCCTATCAGGCAATTACAGCAGCATATACCAGGACTACGGCCATGACATTTACCATAGCCTTCACAAACTAAAAGATGAGCTAAAAAAATACGACCGGCTCATATTGGTTGCCCACCCTGAAGCTGTACATGCCCGACTGGTTATAGAAGGCTTTTTGCACTATTGTACGGAAATAGAACACCCCTACCTTATACAATCCGAAATTGACGAAAAGACCTTTCAAAAAGGGAACGCCTATGTAACCTTTAGCAGGTACGACACCGACGATGTCATGTTAATTAAACTGGCCCGGAAGAAAAAACTTAAACTGGGTAAAGACGTTGGCTTAATCTCGTACAACGATACCGATGTGAAAGAGGTACTTGAAGATGGGATCACGGTTATTTCAACTGATTTTGAAGCTATGGGCAAAACAGTGGCGCAAGTTATTCTCGAAGAAAAAGTCATCACCAAAAGAAACCCTACAAAAGTGATCAAGCGACATTCACTTTAGTTCCTGAGCGCAATTTGGAATAACCATTTTAGGATGTGGCACTAGTTTTGCCAGTAAAATTTTTAATTAAATTACTTTTCCCATATTCAAAAAAATGGATTGAAATGTCGAGATACGCTACAAGAAATTTCAAAACCGCTGCGGCATACATTTTATTGATGCTGACCGCTTTGCCTGTTATAGGTCAGGAAACTACAGTTGAAGAAAAAGAGCGTAAAACGATAAGATTCACAAAGATTTTTTTTGATGAAACAGGAAAAAACAGACTAGAGGTTATGCTTAAAAACCCATGCGTACTCAGTACACCTCCATGGGATGCCGAGCGCTGTTTGATTGAAATTGCCTTGATTAGGGGCAAAAAAAAAACTGGAATTTCTTACAACCTTCCCAACCCACAGATGTCGCTGATCTATTTCAACAGTTCAGAAGTAGCCATTAAAAGAGTAAATGGATCAAACGCAGTTTTTGTGCCGTCATACTACTGTGGAAATAGTGAAGATTACGACAAAAGGGTAACATATGCCGTATTTTACAAAAACAAGGTTTATTTCCATCACCTGGATTTTCGCTGTGATGACAATGGCAGATGCAGTCCAAAAAAAGAACTCCTGAAAGTCTTAGCAGACATTCCACCAGCGCTGAAGCCTTATTACATCCAATATATAACTGCCAAACATTTATCTGCAAAAAGCTTCTATCAATAATAAACAGATATGAAAAATTCTCTCAAACCGATTCTGGTCCTGTTTCTAATAGCCAGCATACCAAACACTTTATTGGCACAAGAAAATACCAGGTCTGAACTAAAAAAAGACGGTTTTTATTTAGGAGCAGGTACAGGCACATGGTTTGGAACAGGGAAAAACACCATATTGGGAAATCCCCTGCTTTTTGACCTGGCACTGGAACTCAAAAGCGGAAGGGGATCGCTTGCATTCAGCTTTGATCTGATCACCTCAATAAGCACGACAGACACCTTATACCTCAAAAAAGACAATGATGTGCTTAAAGCCGACAGATACTTTGGGGCCCAATTTGGTTTGGAGTATAGTCACGAACTATACAGCAGAAACAGATTTGCCCTTGAGGCCATAGGAGGCGCAGGATATGGCGCTTTATCCTTTAAAGGGGCCGAGACTAAGGATTATGACAAATCCAGTTTGTACCTCAACCCAGGGTTCGGGGCAAGATATTTTGTCTCAGACCATACTTTCATTCGCTTAAAATTACAGTACAACACGGCCAATTATAAACTAAAGGATCAGGGAAGTACTGACATTTCAGGCAATTTTATAACCGCAAAACTAATTTTGGGATGGAAATAACAAAAAGGTGGCAATTGCTATGCCTATTATTGTCTGCAACATTCATTTGTGCGATCCAGGCGAAGGCGCAGACCATTTTACCTGCCGATACCTCTTTTATGGAAAAATTCTACCCTGGCAACAATGATCAAATCGATGGCTTTTTTGACCTGGGATTAACCCAGGAGAGAAGCACCCTACACCTCCATACCTCTGTGTATGCCCAGCCCAGCAAAGCAGCCAAAATAACCGACACCATCCTTCCTTTTACAAATGTGTTTTTGTTGTATCATGGAATAGATCCAAAAACCAGACAGCAATGGCTTAAAGTAAGATACACCTTTGATAAAAAAGGCATTTACACAGAAAACACAGGCTATATCACCGATGAGTTGTTAAGCTTAGGGAAAGTCAGGGGCAATTCCCACAAAAATGCTTTGGATTTTGTACTGGGCAAAAGCCCTGTGCTGGACAAAGACCTAAACAGCCCGCTATTCAGGCTAAATGCCGTTGAAAGGGCCAGTGATAAAAATTACAGCAAATTACTGGGGGTAGCGGGCTACGATCTCAATATAGGACCGATAACTTATTTTAATCATTTCTACCTAACAGGAATCGGCAATATTGCATTGAAAAATATGCCAAACCTGCTCAGGCTATACTGGCACCATGGCGAAAGCTGCCCCGAAAGCGAAGGAAATGTTTTTATCGCATCTGTCGATGGACAGATGAAAGAAATTATTAGCGCAAGTGCAACGGGTGAAGGCGTCTTTTATGAAACCACCAAAGTATATATGCCACTTAGGTTTGCCAAAGGAAAAATACTGTTAGTAGAAAATGCCGACAGCCAGAATATGTTCGACAACTGGAATGTTACATTAAAAACCATTCCTTATCCCAAAGACTGTGGCATACCTATAAACCAGCTGGTCGTAAAAATTGAAGAAGAGGGAGAAGCCCTGACTGATTCCAAAGGAAAATATACAATAGGCAAAGACGGGGCATATGTGATGGCAATTACGCATAAGATCATCCGCTATTACCGCTGGGACGGAGAAAAGCTGCAGGAGGTGCGAAAATTAGTCATAAAACAAAAGAGATAACAGCTTCAATTTCATACAACCGGAGCGGCAGGAGGCCTTGCAAGGACAGATGCTGAATTTATTGGTAAATCGAAGTTATTCTATAATTTAGCATCTCTAATGAGACCAGTTGTAGATTTTCCTGATAAAGATCTGGCCCTACGTTTAAAATCGGGGCAGGAACCTGCTTTCAGACAAGTTTTTGATCTGCATTTCAGGAGGCTTTATAATTTTAGCTTTCGGTTTCTAAAAAACAGGAGCCAGGCGGAGGAAATTGTTAACGATGCTTTTTTAAGCCTTTGGGTTAACCGCGAAAAATTGAATCCAGACCTTCCCTTGCTGCCTTATCTTTATACCATTGTGCGTAGGCTGGCTTTGAATGCCTTACGTGATATAGCAACCTCGCAAAAGGCAATGGACAACCTTTGGGACCAAATGGAAAAATTGAGCAATGAAACCGAGGAGGCGGTACTATTAAACGATTTGAGGCAATTTACGGAAAATGTAATACTTCAGTTACCTGCACAGCAGCAGCTTGTATTTAGGATGAGCCGATACGAGGGCTTGAATTACGACGAGATCGCCGAAAGGTTAAATATTTCCAGGAACACCGTCAAAAATCACCTTATTGCAGCATTAAAAACACTAAGAACCCATTTTAACCGGTCCGACACCTCCTATTTCATCCTACTCACCTTATTTTTTTTCAAATAATTTCAATTCCAGCTAGTCCTCTTTTACGTTTGTCGTGTAATGGTGATAAAAGGGGGACAAAAGAAAAACCATGACCAACCAAAAAGACGTACAGTTTTTGATCAGGCAATATGCTAATGACAGCATAACACCAGATCAATACAAAGAGCTGATGCTGCGCTTTAATGACCCTGAGTACCATGAAATGATCCAGAACGCTTTTGATGAGGTATGGGCAGATGGAGAAATCCGGGAATTTCACACCGCAGCAGAAATGGATGTACTCTATTCCCGCATGAAACAGGACCAGCGGTTTAAGGGAAGTGCAAAAATCAAGGTATGGAGGCCTGTATGGCTGGCAGCTATTGCCGCAGTACTTGCCGGAATTGTATTGGGTTTATGGTTTTTTAATGCCGAACCAAGCGAAAGTGACCTTGCCGCCCTGGCAAAGGCCCACCATATTGTAACGGGCCAAACAGGCGCAACACTCACCCTCGCAAATGGAAAAACCATCGCCTTGTCAAACACGCCCACCGGAACGTTGGGACAAGAGGCAGGCGTAAAAATCAGCAAATCTCCAAAGGGGCAATTGGTTTATGAACTTAGTGGGGTACATTCCGATGCAGATCAGACAAACACCCTATCTACCGCTCCCGGACAGACTTTTAGTGTCAGGCTCCCCGAAGGCTCGGTGGTATGGCTCAATGCAGGTTCAAGTCTGAGCTATCATCCCGCTTTATTGAGCAAGGGGCGGCGTTGGGTAGAGTTAAAAGGTGAAGGCTACTTTGAGATAGCCAAAGATGCAGCCCATCCCTTTGTTGTAAAGACCCAAAATCAGGAAGTGGAGGTGCTGGGCACAAAATTTAATATCAGCAATTATAGCAACGACCCGGGCACTACAACAACGCTGATAGAGGGCTTGATAAAAGTAAAAAATGCCCGTACAGCAAAGCTGCTGAGCCCTGGTGAGCAGGCATTGAACGACGGCAATGAATTGACAGTAAGTAAAACTGACGTCAGACTTGCCTGTGCCTGGAAAGATGGCTATTTCCGGTTTAATGAAACCAGCATGTCCGAGATAACAAAACAACTGGAACGCTGGTACAATGTAAAAATCGAATTAAGTGAAGGCCTGACAAAGCTTCGGCTGACGGGGAAAATCTCACGAAACAACGATATCTCGCATGTATTAGGTTTGATACAGGAAACAAACCGGATAAAGTTTAAAATCGATGAAAGGAGGATCCGTATTACTGAAAAATAAATGCTACCTATCTTAAAATAACCAGCATAAAAGGCCATACGGGGTTGCAGCCCATATGGCCGGGAATTGACTGGCAAGTAAATTAAATTCACTAACCCGCGTGATGCCATCTCATTGAAAAGTAACCGGCACCGCACTTATCAACTAAAACCAAATGTACAAAGTTTTTAACCAAAAACTATGGCAGCCGCCGTGCGCCATATCCAAACTACTGCTCATTATGAAGCTAACCACGCTAATTTTGATCACAGGTATACTCCAGGTCAGTGCATCAACCTATGCCCAGCGCATTTCTTTGTCTGAACATAATGTGAGCCTGACTACGATATTAGACCGCATCAGTACCCAAACAGGCTACGACTTTCTGTTTGACAGTGTAAACCTGAAAAACTTAAATAACCTGAGTGTAAAAGCGGATCAGGAAGAGTTAAAAAACGTGTTATCGCGGATACTTGAACCCCGCAACCTGGTATTCAGCATCAAAAACAACACGGTAATCATAAAGGAGGCCGACCGCTCATTTCTGGATAAGGTATCTGCTTTTTTTGCAACCGTCAACGTACGGGGCAGGGTTGTAGATCAAACAGACAAACCCTTACCGGGCATAACGGTTTCGGTTGTCGGCACCAGGAAAAGCATTTCCACCGACCGCGACGGACAATTTGAGCTCACGAATATAGATGAACAAGTCACTTTGCGGTTCAGCTCTATTGGCTATGAGCCCGTAGAAGTCAAATTGAATGGCCGGGCCAACCTTACCGTCACCATGAAGGCATCTTCAACAGCGCTGAATGAAGTTGTGATGGTAGGCTATGGATCAACCCGGCGTAAAGATCTTACGGGATCGGTTGCTTCGGTTAGTGTAAATGAAATCAACAACACTCCCTTAGTGGCCATAGACCAGGCCCTGGCGGGCAAGGCAATGGGGGTACAGGTTACCCAGGCCGACGGCTCTCCGGGTGGTGTAGCACGAATCCGCATTCGCGGCGGCGCCTCGCTACTGGGCGGTAACGACCCGCTTTACATCATCGATGGGGTACAGCTTCAGGTAAGTAACTCTTATGTAAGTACCGGATTTGAGGTACAAAACCCCATAGCAGCCCTGGGCAAGATTTCTTTAGCGGCGGGTGATGATTTATACTCCGGTCTGCGTTCCAATTTCGGGCGCGGGGTAAACACACTTGCAGGACTGAATATAAATGACATCGAAAGCATCGACATTCTGAAAGATGCCTCCGCTACTGCAATTTATGGTTCAAGAGCGGCCAATGGAGTGGTCATCATCACGACAAAAAAAGGCAAAAAGAACGAAAAACCCCTGCTCGAGGCAAACTATTATACAGCACTCAGCAAAGCCATTAGTCAAAAGGTCCTCAACGCAGATCAGTACAGACAGGTATTCCTGGAGGGCTCACGCAACCTGAATGCCAGGCTGGCAGCAAACAACCAGCCGGCAGACGCTTCGGCATCGGCCTACCTGGCTAACCCTTCGTTGCTAGGTACAGCCAATACCGATTGGTTGGACATGGTACTTCGTACCGGCATTACGCAAAATGCGGATATTAGCGTGCGTGGTGGCGGCAGCGGTTCAAGCTATTACATGTCTCTTGGTTACAATAACAACAAGGGTACTATTGTAGGTACCGATTTCTCGCGCGTGGCAGGCAAGATCAACCTGATTAATGAACTGAACGAGAAGTTAAGACTCATTGCCAACCTGGATATGGGTTTTACCAAAAATAACATTACCAATGGGGCTTATGGTGCCGCAATCCTAGCCCCGCCAACTTTTGAGCCTTATAATGCCGATGGTTCACTTCAAACCTTTAATACCGCTGTTTTTGCCGGATCTATGGCTACCAGTTCAGGCATTGTGAACCCACTGGCCATGCTACAGGCTACAAATTTCAGCGAAGGCAATACTTTGCTTGGATCGCTGGCGTTGGAGTATGACATTTTAAAAGACCTGAAATTCAGAGCCACCGCATCCATCAACCACTCGGGCAACAACCAGCTGAATTACCAGCCCTCCAGCGTAACTGTAATCAACCAGGGTGGGGCGGGTATTACACAAACCAATGCAGGTATTGGCGGGCAATCGCAGACCCGCAATCGTGACATGTTCTATGAAGCCAACCTGACATGGGACAAACAGTTCAATGAAGACCACCGTTTAAATATTTTAGGCGGCTCAACCTGGCAAAAAACTACTTCCAAAACTTTTGGGGCCAACGGTCAGGGCTATCCGGATGATTTCTTCCTGAATGGCCTTTCTTCGGCAGCAGTATATCTGAAGCCAACTGCCAGCGAATCCTATGCTTCTATGCTGAGCTTTTACCTTAGGGCAAATTACGCTTTTAAAGACCGCTACCTGTTAACCCTTACGGGCCGATCGGATGCTTCTTCCAAATTTCCGAAGAACACACGGGTATTCTATACGCCTTCTTTTGGTGTAGCCTGGAGGATAAAAGAGGAATCTTTTTTAAAGAATGTGCAATGGCTTGATGAATTGAAGCTCCGCGCCAGCGCAGGTTATACAGGTAATCAGAACCTGGGGAACAACCTTTTTTATACCTTGTTTACTCCCGCATCCCTGGCCGGAACCAATGCCTTAGTCGTATCACAGCTGGGCAACGACTTACTTAAACCAGAAAGAACCTTACAAAAAGACCTGGGGCTGGACATATCGGTATTCAACGGACGCCTGGCAGCATCCATCGGCTACTATGAAAAAAATACCAAAGGCGTATTACTTCCTTCGCAAATACCAGGCAGTTCAGGTTTTTCATCAGTATACCTGAATAAAGCCAATATCAACAATAAAGGTTTAGAGCTTGAACTGAGGGGAACCATCATCAAAGGCAATGATTTTGGCTGGAATATGGCATTCAATGTTTCCGCAAACCGCTCACGCTTAGGAGAGCTGAACCGTTTGCTCCCTAATGCCAACTCTGTTGGTACTACCGGAAACCCCGTAACCATAGGCGAAGCCATAGGCAATACCGCACTTATTCCCGGAGAGCCGCTTGGTCAAATTTTCGGTACGGTATTTACCGGACTGATCAGAACTCAGGCCGAACTGGATGCCGTACGGGCAAATCCAAATGCATTCCCAACATTTTTTGGAGGCACTACAGCCAGCTATTATGGTATCGGATCGCCGGTGTTTACCAGCTACAGGGATATGTATGGCTCTGCAGCAGGATCACTTGGCTTTGCACCTGCAAGGGTGAGGATCGGATCAGGGCAACCCAAATTTTATGGAGGAATGACCCAGTCCCTTAATTACAAAAAATGGAGTGTTACCGCATTATTTACCTATTCTTATGGTGGCGATTTACTGTATCTGCCCGAATCGAACACCTTTGGGCTGGCCGATATGAGCAACAGGATAACCCGCGTAATGCAGCCTTATTACACCCCTGAAAATCCAGGATCAAACAGACCAACATTAACCTTAAAAGAAGGCAATAACTATTCAGGCTTCTCTGGTACAAGTACCATGTCGATATTCGACGCCTCTTACATTAAGTTAAAAACAATCAACATCGGCTATACTTTACCACAGGCATGGTTAAATAAGGTAGGAGTAAAGTCCGGTCAGATTTATTTCTCCGGTGCCAATCTGTTTGCTATTACCAGGTACCCGGGACCAGATCCTGAGGTAAGTAACGACCCTTACAGTATACAAGGTGGCTTTACAGACGACGGAGCTTATCCGCAATCGCGTCAGTATAGTATGGGGATAAGGTTCAGTTTCTAGTAAATTATTAAGGAATTATAACATGAAAAAATTAAATATATACGGTATCACGCTCCTAAGCATGCTCGCGTTGTCGGCATGCGATAAAGAACTGAGCACACCGCCGCCCAATGCAAAGGTAAACGGAACGGCAATCATCGATCAGCGAACTGCACAAATTGTACTAAACGGCGTATATTACAGGTTTGCCAATGCATCGGCTACTCAAACCAGCTGGACCGCTCAGAATGTTGGCCCAGCCATGCTTAGTGGCAATTTGGGTTATGCTTTTGGCGGTGCCTATCAGATTGAAAGCAACACTAACCTCAACCCCATGCTCATCCCCTCTATCTGGAGCAATGCGTATGTACTATTGGCGCAAACCAATGGTTTTATAGAAGGCGTAACCGAATTGCCTGACCGCGACTTCGCCTCACCTACACGTAAGGCTGAGATGCTTGCTGAGGCCCGTTATGTGAGGGCACATGCTCATTTTAAATTATTGCTATATTTTTCGGAGTGGAAAGATCTGGCCAGTCAAAACGGGGTTTTATTGCGAACCGAGCTGGGAGGTTTAAGTACAGCGATAAAAACCCGTAACAGTGTTGCCGAATCTTATGATATCATTCTGAGCGACCTGGACTATGCGGTTGCAAACGGCCCCACAACCAACCCAAATTATTTTGTGAACAAATATGCAGCTATGGCTCTTGAAGCCCGCGTATTACTTACACGAGGTCAGCCTGCCGATATTGCGAAAGCACTGGAACTAACCAACGCAGTAATCGGCAGCAACAAATATACGCTGGAACCTAATTTAAAGGACATTTTTTATAGCAAAGGACTGGCAAGTAAAGAAGTAATTCTGGGGATAAGACCGCAGCTCAGCCAGGAAGTGAACCGAGAAATTCAGAGCAACAACTTCCGTCTGGGCGCCAGTAGTGGTTTTATTTCCAAAAAAGCCTTCCGTACGCTGCTGACCGGCGACCCTAGACAAACCTGGATGATTGGCGCAAAAACCAATCAGGTAGGCCGTCCTGATGATGAATATTTCACAAAATATGGTGCCTGGCCTGCAGCTGCGGCCACACAGCTTTCAGAAACACAGTATGCCATCAGACTAACAGAAGTATACCTAATGAGGGCAGAGGCC
The DNA here is from genome assembly GCF_900564155.1 of Pedobacter schmidteae. NCBI lineage: Bacteria > Pseudomonadati > Bacteroidota > Sphingobacteriia > Sphingobacteriales > Sphingobacteriaceae > Pedobacter > Pedobacter schmidteae. The sequence goes on from NZ_LS999839.1 coordinate 965,536, forward strand.
CTTGCACGGTCGGGCGGATCATTGACAGATGCCAAAACCGACATCAAAACCGTAATGGCCCGGGCCGGAGTAACCAATTTTGCTAATGTTGACGACGCCAATACGCCAAATGATGTATGGGTTCAGGCTTACTATGAAACTTTGCGCAATCTTACCAATGAAGACGGTATAGACTGGAACGCACTTGTGCGCTTTCCCCTGAATACCATCACCTCATTGCGCCCTACCATTACAAAGGTGACACAACTATGGTTTGGTGTACCGGTGGCAGAGTTTCAAACCAACCCTATGTTTGGCCAGCAAAATGCCGGTGGCTATCCTATTCAATAACGGAGGCATAAACGATCATGAAAATAAAAAGTAACCTATTAAAATGCCTGATCGGTATAGTGATTGGCGGAACACTTTGTTCCGCCAGCACAAAAGCTCAAAATGCCACTAAGCCAATAATTGGTATTGGCGACAAAGCACCAGAACTGCTTCACGGCGCATGGCTAAAAGGTAAGCCTATAAAAGAATACCAAAAAGACCATTTATATATCATAGAATTCTGGGCAACATGGTGCGGGCCATGCGTAGGGATGATGCCGCATCTTTCTGAAATTGCCAGGACCCATGCCGGCAATGTTACAGTAATTGGTGTAAACATCTGGGAGGATTCACACGGAGCTGATAAGCCCCGAGAGAAGCCATATGATGTTAATCAGCCCCGTGTAAAGCGCTTTCTGAAAAGTATGGGCAACAAAGTGACCTACAGCATTGTGATGGACAACAATGAAGAATACATGGGAAAAAACTGGATGAAGGCAGCCGGTCAGTCGGGAATACCATGTTCATTTATGATTAAAAATGGAAAAATCATGTGGATCGGGCATCCCGCTGAACTCGATTCCATGATTTCAATCGTTCAGGACAGCAAGTATGATATCGCAGCTGCCCGCAGGAAAAGTGATGCCGCAAAGGCCACGCGTGCAGCTACTGGTGTAGACGCCAAAGTAGCAAAGATCAGGGCAGACTTTGCAGCTGCAGCAAAAGACAAACAGTACGATAAAGCAGTAGCGATACTGGATACCGGTTCGGCAGAGCTGCCTCAATGGGCGCCCTTTTTTGGATACCATAAATTTCAGGTATTACTGGATTACAACCAGGCCGGAGCACTGGAATTTATGAAACAATGGGAAAGCACTGCCCCTGGGTTTAAAAGCTCGGCAGGGATAGCAATTTGCAAAAAGAAGGGACTATCTAAAGATTTTTACGAGTATGGGATCAACATTTTGAAAGAGCAGGCCGATAATCCGCAACCTGGCTCGCTGATGTATAACCATATTGCGGTAGCCTACGCCAATATGGGCAATATAGATGCCGCTGTTGAAGCTCAGGAAAAAGCCATTGAAATGGCCAAACGGTATGTAAAGGAGGGCAAATTTGCAGGCTCCGTTACAGAAAGCACCATAGAAGCATACATCAAAACACTTGCTGCATATAAAAAGGGTGATCGTTAGATCGCTCTTTTTGTATGCTCATTTATCATAAGTTCATGAACTGCTATAAATAGTCATTTCATATACCGGAGGTAGTATAATCATCAATCAGTAGGGCGCAAGAAAGGGAAACCGGCATTACTCTCAATAAAGACCTTACGGTATTCCCGGGGCGACATCCCCTGATGAATTTTAAATTGTCTGTTAAAATAGGACACGTTATCAAAACCACAGGCATAACATATATCCGTAATGTTATGTTCTTTTCCCATCAATAATTTAGTAGCATGACTAATCCTTATCTCATTTACAAACTGGGAGAAGGTTTTATGCGTGCTCCTTTTAAAGTAACGGCAAAACGCGGCCATATTCATGCAGGCCATAGAAGCCGCCGATCTGATATCAATACTATGATGATAATTTTCAAACACATAGTTGAAAATGGAAGCCAGTTTTTTAGAATCACTTTCCCTGTACCGTATTTTTCTGATATCTTCTGTAAGCAACAAAGCGCCTTCTCTACTGCGCAGGGACAGCTCTTCCAATACCTGCAGCAAAAGTATCAGGTTCTTCATTTGCTGATTAGGCTGGAATTGAAAAAAACTGCTGCTAAGGGAGGGGCCTGCTGTACTGAATTTTATGCCATAAGCCGATTGCTGCAGCAGCTCCTTTACCTTTCTCAGCTCCAGGGTCTCGAAAAATTCCTTGCCCATGAAATCTGCCGTGAACTGCACTACAATAGCATGCGCCACTTCAGCGCTGTCAACAGATAGGTTATCACTGGAAAAACAATGCACCAGCCCCGGACCGAACATAAAAATTTCTCCTTCTTTATAGTCCATCACTTTGTTACCCACATACACCTGACCAGAGCTTTTTACAATTAAAATCACTTCATAGCCATGGTGAAAATGAAAGGTATTGGTGAACCGGGGCTGACAGTATTCCTTAATCGCAAAACTGGCATCCTCAGAAGTAGATATCTGTCGGTAGGAAGCTTTCATATGACTCATTTTTAGTACAATACTCATTTTCAGAAGTAAAAATTAAGCATTAAGGTAAATATAGTATCAAAATTTGGCAAATGCAGTACTTTTATTTCAAGGGATATCTGAATAAGTTTGTTATGTTGGCTTCCCGTTATGAACAGCCAACAATCAAAACCAGACCACTTTTAATATCATTCTTTATGGAACTTGCGATACACAATTGGATGCGTGCCGAGACTATAGAAACTACAATACAAAGAGTTTCCGCAATCGGATATACCAGGCTTGAAATTGCCGGAAGCCCGGAACAATACAACACAAAAGACCTGAGAAAACTAATGAAAGCGCACAATCTTTCGTGCTGGGGTTCTGTAACGCTGATGCTTGGCGAACGGAACCTGCTGGCCCGCAATGAAGCACAACGGGCAGCTTCTGTCAGGTATGTAAAAGATGTAGTGAAGATGGTAAAAGAGCTGGACGGACATATGGTTTCTGTAGTGCCGGGTACAGTAGGAAAAATAGTCCCGGATGGGAGACCTGAAGAAGAATGGGACTGGGCTGTTGACTCCATGAAAGAGATATATGAATACAGTGAATCTGCCGGTATTTTACTCGGCATAGAGCCTATTAACCGCTTTGAAACCTATTTCATCAACCGTGCAGAACAGGCATTGGCATTGGCAGCAGCAGTTGGCCCAAACTGCGGCGTATGCCTCGATACCTTTCATATGAACATAGAAGAAAACAATATATACGAAGCCATTAAACTGGCCGAAGGCAAGCTGGTAGGTTTTCATGTGGCCGACAATAACCGGATGGCCCCCGGAATGGGGCAGCTCAACTGGCAAAAGATTATCGATACCCTACGGCAAATCAATTACAACGATGTACTTTCTGTAGAGTTCTGTGCACCAATAGACCGCACCCCCGCCAATCCATACCCGGGTTCTATTGACGAGACACCCCAAAACCTAAGCCCGGAGCAGGAGAAATTCCTGATAGATCATGGAAGCTCGTCCGTTACAGACGAATTTTACACCATGCTCAGCAAAGAATCATATCATACTTTATCAAAACTTATCTAAAGCATGAAGCCGCCATGATTTTTCATCATGATAGCCTCATCACAAATAAAACCGCCGAAGGCAGCTTGAAGGCAAAACAAACAATAAATACTGCTGAAAAAACAAATAATAGGTAAATGAAAATAACTAACGTAGAAGCATTTTGGCTGCGCTGCCCAATCCCTGAAGCAAAACAACACAGCTCGGACTATGGACTGCTCACCAATTTTGACATGACCCTGGTGGTAATCACAACTGATTCAGGACTGCAAGGCTTTGGAGAAGCCAAAGCCGCAGTAGGATCTTCCGGAGTATGTGCTTCCATTGTAAATTGTATCGAAAACGAACTGAAACCGATACTGATGGGTAAACCCGTAAAGGACATTACCCGTTTATGGGAAGAAATGTACAATGGAACAAGAGACCATTATGCACTATCCAGAGGGAGAAAATTCCCTATACTCGGCAGGCGGGGCCTTACCATGTCGGCCATGAGCGGCATCGATACAGCGTTATGGGACTTGAAAGGCAAAATGCTCAACGTTCCTGTATTGGACCTGCTTGGAGGGGCATGCAGGGCAAAAATGCCGGCTTATGCAAGTGGAGGCTGGGCAGATGAGCACAGTATCGGCGAACAATTAAAAGGATATGTAAGCAAGGGATTTCAGGGGGTGAAGATGCGTGTTGGCGTGATGGACGATACTGTTCAGAAAAGCGTAGACCGGGTAAAGGCTGCCAGAGCTGCCCTCGGGCCGGATATCAAATTGATGGTAGATGCACATGGAACCTTCAGTGTGCCCGAGGCGAAACAATTTTGTAAGGGAGTAGAAGACTGCAATATATATTGGTTTGAAGAACCCATTAGTCCCGACAATAAGAAAGGAACTGCAGAGGTAAGGGCTTCCACGCACATACCTATTGCCGCAGGTGAAAGTGAATTTACCAGTTTTGATATTCACGATCTCTTGCAAATAAGGGCCATAGATGTTATTCAGCCGGATGCGGCCATCATTGGTGGTATTTCGGAGGCCATGCGTACCAGTCATCTGGCCAGTGTGCATCAGGTAGAGCTGGCGCCACATTGCTGGGGTTCGGCATTTTCTTTTATGGCAGGGCTAACTGTAGCTTTTGCATCGCCTTCTGCAACAGTTATTGAATTTTCTCTGGGAGGAAACCCCATGATGTATGATCTGGTGAACGAACAGATTGCCGTTGAAAACGGCGAGATAGCAGCCCCCTCTGCTCCGGGATTAGGACTAAGCCCCAACTGGGATTTTGTAAAACAGTTTAAGCAATCGGTTTAAATCATTACTTATGGCAAAAGCACTTAAAATTAACCATGTTACACTCATCGTAAACAACCTGGAAAAAGCCACAGAGTTCTACAAACAAGAACTTGGCCTCGAACCCCTACCCGCTTTTCGGTTCGATTATCCCGTGATGTTCTTCAAATTTAATGATGAACAGCAACTGCATATTTCAGAATGGGACGACCAGACTTCATTTCGTGGCCACATCTGTGTACAGGTAGACGATTTCAACAGTATCTTTTTCCGAATGAAAGAACTGAATGCCATTGACGTAAGTCCCTGGGGAAAAGTGCGGAAGCTTCCAGATGGGGCCATGCAGATGTTTGTCCGAGACCCTTCCGGTAATCTTGTTGAGATTTCTTCCGTACCAGGAGCAGAAGTAGACGACCGCATATTTAAAGATGAACTGTATGAAGAAGGCTTATATGTTTCAAACAGGAACGATTTCAGAGGGCTCAAATCTGACGACGCGACCTTATATCATAACAAGCCATGATGAAGAACGTATTGTTACTTGAAACCATTGCAGAGGAAGCATTAACCCTGCTACAGGAAAATGCGAATGTGTACACAGGATACGATGAGTCCGAATTAAAAAATACCCTGAACAGCGTAGAAGTACATGCTATTATTACGAGGGGAAAAAAGCACATAGATAGAGCCTTGATGGAAGCCTGCCCGGCTTTGCAGGTGGCAGCAAGATGTGGTGTGGGGCTTGATAACTTAGATGTGGCCGAGGCAACGGCAAGAAAGGTCCGCGTGATCAATGCGCCGGGCAGTAATGCCGCTACCATTGCAGAACATACTCTGGCCTTAATGCTGATGTTAATGCGCGACATGTACAATTCGGTAAACTGCGTAAAGCAGAACGACTGGAACTGGCGCAATCAATATAGCGGAGATGAACTGAATGGCAAAACCCTTGGCATACTGGGAATGGGAAATATAGGAAAACGTGTAGCAAGATTGGCAGAGGCATTTGGTATGAACGTACAGTACTGGAGCAGGTCAGCGCAAAGCTTACCGATGGACGAAGTATTAAAGCAAGCAGACATAATTAGCCTGCACCTACCTCTAACTAAAGAAACGAATGAGCTGATCGGTGCTGAGCAGCTGGCACTAATGAAACCTCAGGCATTTCTGGTCAACACCGCAAGAGGTGCTTTGATAGACCACGTTGCCCTGCTGGATGCTTTAAATGCACAGCGCATTGCCGGTTTTGCGGCCGACGTGCTGCCAGATGAACCTCCTGTACAAAGCCGCTCCCTTGTACAGCACCCACGCACCATGATCACACCCCATTCTGCCAGCCTTACCGCATCCACCTACCGGCAAATGTGCCTGTTTACGGTAAAGAATGTATTGGCTGTACTTGCGGGACAGCAGCCCGAATTAAGCAGTGTATATAATCGCAATTCATTTGTATGATAACCACTAATCCTGATTAAGATGAATACTTTTTGTATAAGTTTATTGTTAACCCTAAGTACAGCATTGTTCTGCACGCCATCTCCTCAAAAAGCTAAAAAACCACTTGTTGTTTTTGTATGTGGAGATCACGAATATAGTGGTGAAGAAACACTTCCCATTATTGCTGCCGAGTTGGAAAAAAACTACGGCATGAGGACCATCGTGCTCAAAGCAGCTCCCGATCACAACAGCGAAGAGAATATTCCCGGACTGGAAGCTTTAAAGGATGCGGATTTAGCCGTTTTCTACTTGCGCTGGAGAAGGCTTCCTCCTGAACAGCTTAAACATATTGAGGCATACCTGAAATCGGGAAAACCTGTAATGGGTTTTCGGACCACCACGCACGCATTCAATTTTCCTAAAGGACATACCAGTGAAAAATGGAATGCTTTCGGAGAGTTTGCGTTGAACGCGCCCCCGGGATGGGGAGGGAAAGCTAAACATACCCACTATGGACACAATAGCAGCACAGATGTAAGCATCATTCCTAAACAATCAACTCATCCTATCCTTACCGGTGTAGCAAAGGATTTTCATGTGCGCTCGTGGCTGTACCATATAGTGCCCGACTATCCCCTGAAAGGTTCCACCACATTGCTTACCGGAAAAGCGGTAAACCCGCAAAGAGAAGCCGTAGAAAACCCCGTAGCATGGACAGGAACAAACTCTTTTGGCGGAAAGATCTTTATGACCACGCTGGGTCATCCCGAAGATTTCAGGGTTGAAGCGTTTCAGCGGTTGGTGATTAATGCTGTTCACGATGAACTGGGCCTGAAAGTACCAAAGAAATGGAAAGGTAAAATGGATATCCAGGTCCCTTATCGTATTGTTAAATAAACCTGCCAGAGATGATGAGAATAATAAAAATCAGCTTGCTGTGCCTCGTCGCAATTGTACCGGCGATGATGATCATAAATGCGTTTAAATATAAAGACACACCCATAGTTATTGCTAAGGGTACACGCATTGCCCTGATTGGTAACAGCCTGGGATCCAGAATGATTCATTATGATAATTTTGAAACGGAACTGCAGCTTCGTTTTCCAACGTATGAATTGTTCATCCGCAATATGTGTAAAGAAGGAGAAACGCCCGGTTTCCGGCCTCATGCCAGCAGAAACTCTCCATGGGCCTTTCCCGGAGCCGAAAAGTTTCAGGTAGAAAGGGCAAACCTCGTTAAAAGGAAAGATGCCGGCGGCACCTTAGAAATGGAAGACCCTGGCGAAGGCTTTTTTGAAACCCCTGATCAGTGGCTTAGCCGGCTCAAAACGGATGTGATCATTTCCTTTTTTGGGTTTAATGAGTCATTTGAAGGAAAAACCGGACTGGCCAATTATAAAGCGGAACTGGATGCTTTTATTAAATGGACCCTGAAGCAAAAATATAATGGAACTTCGGCACCGAAGCTCGTGATTGTATCGCCCATTGCTTTTGAAGACCTGACCGGCAAAAGCAGATACGATTTGCCGGACGGACGGGAAGAAAATGAAAACCTCCAACTGTACACTAATGCTATGAAGGAGATTGCTGCTCAAAATAAAGTCCTTTTCATAGATGTATTCACCCCTTCCTTAAAATGGTATCAGGAAACTACTGCGCCATTAACCATCGATGGTTCTCAACTCAATGAAGAAGGATATAAAAAACTTGGTGTATTGCTGGCGGACCAGATCTTTGGAAAAGGTACTCCCATTGCAGAAAATAACAGAAAGCTGGTTAACGATGCGGTAAACGAAAAGAACTGGATGTGGCTGAATGATTTTAAGATTCCTAACGGGGTACATGTATATGGACGCAGGTATAAACCTTATGGGCCAGACAATTTTCCTGCCGAAATAAAGAAGACCCGCGAGATGACTGCTGTGAGAGATACCGCCATCTGGCTTGCGGCGGCTAAAGGCGAAAAAATGGATTTGGAAGCTGCTGATAAACATACCAGTGTGTTACCCGAGGTTAAAACCAATTATACCCCCAGCCGTAAAAACGGAACCCTTAAATATCTTATTGGCCAGGAAGCTGTAAACAGCTTGAAAGTACCTCCGGGCTATAAGGTAGAACTGTTTGCTTCAGAGCAGGAATTTAACTTTCTGGCCAAACCGGTGCAGTTATCGTTCGACAACAAAGGACGGCTTTGGGTGGCCGTGATGCCTACCTACCCACAGTACAAAGTAGGCGACCCAAAGCCCAACGATAAGCTCATTATTTTGGAAGATACCAACCAGGATGGCAAGGCCGATAAACAGACCGTTTTTGCAGAAGGGCTCCACTTGCCACTCGGTTTTGAACTGGCACCGGAAGGTGTGTATGTAGCCCAGGGGACTAACCTTATCCTGCTAACAGACACCGATGGTGATGATAAAGCCGATAAGAAAGAAATTTTGTTGAGCGGCTTTGATGACCACGATTCGCATCACAGCAGTCATGCATTCACAACCGATCCCTCTGGCGCCATTTATTCGGGCGAAGGGGTATTCCTCCGCACCAATGTAGAAACCTCTTATGGCCCTGTTTATGCCACCAATGGTGGTTTTTACAGATATGACACCCATCGCCGTAAACTGGAAAGGACGGCACAGCTGGCCATCCCAAATCCATGGGGTATTACGTTTGATGACTGGGGCCAGCCTTTCTTTGCTGAAACATCAAGTCCGGATTTCCGCTGGATGCTTCCGGGAACTGTATTGCCAAGATATGGACAAGCCACACACAAGTCAAAACAACTGATAGAGCAGAAACACCTGGTACGGCCAACATCAGGCATTGAAATTGTATCCAGTCGCCATTTTCCGGATGACATTCAGGGCGACTTCCTGATCAACAATACCATTGGCTTCCTGGGCACAAAAGAACATACACTGGAGGAGGATGGGACAGGCTACAAAAGCCGTTTTCGCATGGACCTGCTGACCAGCGATGACCCTAATTTCCGTCCGGTAGATCTGGAGTTTGCGCCCGATGGCTCGTTGTATGTGATCGATTGGCATAATGTCCTCATCGGCCATATGCAGCACAATGCACGTGACCCCCTGCGTGATCATTCGCATGGAAGGATATACCGAATTACTTATCCTTCAAGACCTTTGGTAAAGCCAGCAAAAATAGCAGATGCGAGCATAGAAGAGCTCCTGAATAACCTCAAACTGCCAGAGTACAGAACCCGCTACAGGACCCGCCGGGAGCTGAGAGGGCGCGATGTTGCCCAGGTATTGGCGAAACTCAGCACCTGGGTATCGAAACTCGATCCCAATGATGCAAGATATGAACATCATTTACTTGAAGGTCTTTGGGTAAGCTGGGGCATGAATAAAGTAGACCAGCGACTTTTAAGACAGGTATTGAAAGCAAAAGATTACCGGGCAAGAGCTGCTGCTGTGCAGGTGGTTCGTTATACAGGGCATCAGCTGCCAGACCAGGCGAACTTACTGATGGAAGCCGCCCGGGATAAAAATAGCCGTGTAAGATTGATGGCTATCGTCGCCGCTTCATGGATAGGAAAAGAAAAAGGGCTTCCTGTTTTAGCTGAGGCAAATAAATTACCGCTGGATAGCTGGATGGTGCATGCCTATAAAACCGCCCTGGCCCATTTGAATGGGAAGAATGTGGAAGAAGAAAAGGAGAAAAAGGAAAAAACAGAACTCAAGGGTGCAACGCTTGCATTGTTTAATCAGGGAAAAATCATTTATAACAAAGAAGGATATTGTGTAACCTGCCATCAGCCTGATGGGAAAGGATTACCAGCTTCCGGTTTTCCGCCGCTTACACCCAATAAATGGATAAATGGAAGTGACGAAAGACTGATTAAGCTGGTTTTGAAAGGGATAATGGGGCCAATAGAGGTAAATGGGAAGAAATACCCCGGCCAGGTTCCGATGACCCCGTTTGGCGGACTACTGAAAGACCATGAAGTAGCTGCGGTATTAACCTATCTGCGAAACTCCTTTGGCAACAATGGCCCTGCTGTTTCACCGGAAAAAGTAAAAGCAGTAAGGAGGGCCACCCAAGATAAAAAGGATTTCTATACAACAGAGCAATTACTGAAAGAACATCCAATGGAAAGGGCGAAAAGATAACCAGAGCCCATATAAAAGCCCCTCAGGAATCCTGAGGGGCCTGTGGTCTCGACGGGAATCCATCTCTTGTCCACCATCATGTTAGTGCTACTGAAATACCCATTTCTTAAAGGGGGATATTTTGTTCATTATTTTTCTTCGTTCATGAATCACGAACTACTTATTTTACTGAACAATATTTAGGCACTATTGCAAGTCTCCTTGCTGTTCACTATATTTGAATGTTCATGAATCACGAACAGTTGCCATGTCTGAACAAAAAATATTATATACTGCCTTGGACAAACTCCAGGAACTAACAGGCCTTGAATACAATGTGTCAGAAACACAGTATATCTCAGAAGGACGTGAGATTGACGCATTGATCTCTATCGGCACGGGAAAAAAGCTTAGAAAGTTTAACGTAGAGGTAAAAAATGAACTTCGCAGTACGCAGCTTCCACGCATTTTGCACCAGTTAGATTTGATCAATGGTTATGCACCACTGATCATCAGTCAATACATACCCAAACCACTAAAGCAGGAACTCAAATCCCAAAGTGTAAATTATCTGGAAGCAGCGGGTAACGCTTTTATCCAGACGGAAGATTTATTCGTTTATATCAATGATCAGCCAGTTACAGAAACCAGACTTCCAGCAGAGGGAAAGCTTTGGAATCCTACTGGCTTAAAATTTCTTTTTGCTGTTTTACAGTTCCCTGAACTGCTCAATCAACCTTACCGGGCAATTGCGCAATTTTCTGATATTGCCCTTGGAGCAGTTGGTGCGCTGATTAATGAACTGGAAGCCGAAGGTTTTTTAAAAACAGGAAGCTCAGGCGGAAACAAAAAATTCAAATTTATTGAGCAAAGCGAAAGGCTGATTCAAAAATGGGCGGAATTATTCAAGGCTGTTCTTCGTCCAAAACTCCTTAAAGGCACATACCGTTTCATGTACCAGGAGGATTTCAAAGACTGGCAGAATATAGAGCAGTATGATTTTTTATGGGGCGCTGAATCAGCCGGAGCGCTATTGACAAATTATCTTTCTCCGGAGAAGCTTACCATTTATACCGAAGTCAGCCCGTCTAAACTAATGAAAGAACTTAAACTAATACCTGACAAAAACGGGCGGGTTGAAATTATGGAGCAGTTTTGGACCAGCCCATATGAACCCAATGAAATTGTTAGGACAGTACCGTTTTTGTTGGCCTATGCAGAATTAATCACTAGCTTTGACAGTCGCTGTCAGGAAACTGCACTACGGATAAAGCAAAGATACCTTGAAAAATAAACCTTCAATTGCACCAGAAATAATTCGCATGCTGAAAGACATGGAGGTGATATTTGCTAGTTTCAGGGTTGATTTTTATATAGTAGGCGCCACTGCTCGTGATTATCACCTTTCAGCAGCAGAGGAAGCAGCTGCATTAAGAAAAACTGATGATGTTGATCTAGCCATTTTACTCAATGATGCAGGTCAGTTCAATTCGATAAAAGCTGAACTGATTGAATCTGGAAAATTTACAGCTCACCCTACAGAGCATATTAAGCTATTTTATGAAGGAAGAATTGAAGTAGATCTACTCCCTTTTGGTAAAATCGAAGCAGGTAACGGCATGGTGTTTTTACAACCTCCGAATAGCTTTTCACTTAGTATGCCGGGTTTTAAAGAGGTCTACCCATTTGTTGAAGAAATTGTATCAGAAGATGGGTTGTCGATAAAATTATGTCCATTAGAAGGAATAATCATATTAAAGTTGATTTCTTATCGAGATCGGCCAGAGCGAACTAAAGACATTTCGGACATTGAACATATTTTTGATGTGTTTTTTAATCTTTGCGACGAAAATATCTACGATGAGCATTTTGATTTAATGGATAAATATGATGTGGAAGAACCTAATTATTTTCAAATAATTTCTGCCAGAGTAATAGGCAGGAAGATGGGGGAGATACTAAAGTCATCTAACAAATTAGACGCGATGATTAAGTCCATGCTGATAAAAAGATATGAATATTGGGTGGAGCCTTTGCTTGAAGGTTTGGCAGATTAATACGCCACCACCACTTTGTTTGGTTATTTCGCTAAAGCAGCAAGCTCCTCAAAGTTATTTGATCAAACTTGACTAAATATGAATTGATCTGAGGCCAATTGACCCACAAAAATCACCGTTTTTTCTATCGTCGGGACCACTTACTTTGCCAATATATATTGCATATATTTACGAGCCAGCCGTCGGTTTCAGAAAAACCGAAAAATGAATATTTTTTTTTATGAAAAACATTTCCCTATGCTTTGTATTCCTTTTGAGTTTAGTCCAAACGAATCTATTCGCTCAAAATATTAAAAAGGAAGACAATTATACTTATGTAATAAGAGAAGAAGAAGGCGACTTAAATCATGATGGCAAAATGGACAAAATACTTGTAAAAATGGATACTGTAAGTGAAACAAGGCCATTAATACTGCAAATTTTTCTATCTCAGCCAAATGGAAAATTAATTTTAGCCGTAGCTTCAACAAAAATAATTGAACCACAATATCCTGTTGAAAACCATGGAAAACCTAGTGAATTCCAAATTCCATATTTTTTTATTGAAAAAGGGATTTTAACAATGCGGAGTGAAATTAAAAGTGGAAATATTAGTTACGATTTCAAATACCGCAATGGCAATTTTGAATTAATTAATGTAAAAAAGTTAACCAATAATTCTACCAAAGGATATGTTGATGAATATACAATATTTACAGAAACTAATTTTAACTTGATTACAGGGCTCAGAACCGAAATTGATGATAAATTAGGTTCAGGGAAAATATTAAGTGAAAGAAAAAAAATAGTTTTAATTAGACCCTTACCAAAGGTACAGGATTTCAAATTTTCTGATAAAAAGTTATTTTAACAAACAGACCATCCATTTTTTACAGGCTCGACTTAAATTGAGTCATGTTTGTTCAAATCCGATCATTTTTGATCAAATAAGTTTCCCTTTTATTTACCCCTATTACCTATCCGTCTTAACAAGGTTTATTTTAGTTTTAAATTTCAACTATTAATTCTTTATTATACCCGTTATATTTTTCGTCAATATATCCATGTGGATTACAGATGATTTCTGTTTGATCAATTTTATACCGCACTGGAGTATGGACGTGACCATGTATCCAATATTCAGGTTTGTATTTTGTAATCAGTTCCTCGAGATCAGATGCATATGCAGAAGTGACTGGATCATTTTTGTATAATTCGGGTACAGATCTAATACTTGGAGCATGATGGGTAATCACCACATTTCTGTAGCCATCAGATTCTTCCAAGCTTTCTTGGAGCCATAATTTTGAATACTGATGAATTTTATAAGTGTCTACTGTTCTCAATTTAGAGTAGAAAGGACTTATACGAATTTTCTTATAGTCGTTCATCTTAGTCTGACAAACAATTCCATATTCAATTGGATTTCCAAACAAGGAAAAATCCGTCCATAAAGTTGCCCCATGAAATCTTATTCCGTCAAATTCAATTCTATTATTTTCCAGAACAGACACATTTGAGCCTTTTGATGCTTCAATGATCTTATGGAGTGTTTTTGGATATGAGCCTTTGTAATACTCATGATTACCGAGGACATAAATTACAGGTTTATTGAGTATATATTTTTTAGCCCATTCTATCCCTTTTGTTCCAAGATCGGTATCCCCGGCTAAAATAACAAGATCGGCATTTTCAAAGTTTAGATCCGAAATCCCAAATTCCTGATGTAAGTCACTTATAATCTGTATCTTCATCTGTTTCCTGACCCTTTCTCACATATTTATTTACATCTCATCAAAGTGATTTTGTTGCCATGCACCTCAAGATACCCTTTCACTTCTTTATTCTCAAAGAAAACAATGCATCTATTGTCAATGGTTTTAATTACTTCTGGATTATATGTCCAAATACTTTTATTGGAGATCGTGTCTATAGTTACAAATTTTCCATCCTGGATTTTAGCCAGTAATGTTTTGTGAAAATCCGTTATTATATGAAATAGTTGCTCATTGTGTAAGAAACTGGCAAGTGTCAAGACACCAATGCTGTCAACTAGCTTGCGTGTTCCTGCTACGGACTTAGATTCATCATCACCAACATAGCGAACTTTTTGTCCCTTCACCTTCCGAGGTTTACTCAGCTTATAAAGACTCATCAAACTCGGGTTTTCTATTTCAATAATCTCAGAGAATCCACTTAGATGTGCCAATGTGTTAGTTACAATATATTTCCCGAATAACTTGTTTACTACAACAGGACAGGTAGAACTACAAGCATATTCAATCCCTGTTTTCTTACTTTTGAATTTAATAGTGCCACCCCATTCACCGCTACATGTCCTACTAATAACATAATCATCATCCTCAAAGAAGACAGGATATATTTTTTGAAAGTCTTTTGGAGACTTCTTTTCCATTGTCGTATCGATAACCTCTTTAATACTAAAGACGTTATCCTGCGCACGAGACGTACAAACAAAGATTAAGCTTAAATAGATCAGGCAAATAAATTTCATTCTTTTGTACTTAAGATAGATCCCAAAATAGCAATATCATTTATCCTGAAAAATACATAATTCTACCAGATTCTCCACCAGGGTTTTTTAACCTCCTCTATTTCGTATTGAAAGTTGCTTCCTCCCGTAACTATTCGTTGTTCAAGATCTAAAACAAATTCAACCCATTCTTCAGATTCTGCAGTAGGTTCATAAGCAATCCCTCTTACCAGATTCCTTTCAATCGTTAATTCTTTAATCCCATCTAATGAAATCCGTCTGGGACTCCAGTACTCTCCGCTTGCTTCAAATATTGTCAAATGAGTTGAGTCTTGAAGAATCAGTCTTCCGTCCAAGGTTTTTATAACAGTTTCATATCCCGCACCAAATATTGAA
The DNA here is from genome assembly GCF_900564155.1 of Pedobacter schmidteae. NCBI lineage: Bacteria > Pseudomonadati > Bacteroidota > Sphingobacteriia > Sphingobacteriales > Sphingobacteriaceae > Pedobacter > Pedobacter schmidteae. The sequence continues at coordinate 980,825 of NZ_LS999839.1, forward strand.
ATTGGTTTCTGATTATCTGGATTCATCAAATAACAAGTTCCTCCTGCGATTACCAAAACATAAATGTTATGCTCAAATTCATAAACAGCATTTAGATCAGTCAATCCTGGCTCAAAATTTCCAACCCAATTCGTATTTTCAGAAGTATAAAAGCGCACGACAAAGCCTTCTGAATAATATGTCTCATTATTTTCACTAATAGGGATATACATCGGGCCATAAGCTGGTAATGATTCTAAAATTTCGTAACGAGGTGTATGTGACATCCTTATTTATACTACAATTGAAATTGGTGGCGGTTTAAATATCGTTTAATTTACTGAAAGCTTAAAGCTCATTTTCTTTTGAGAGAACAACGAATACTACACTTCTGACTAATAGCGTATCAAAATGAAGTCAATAGACTCTTTGGAATTTATCATTATTCTGGGATTAGTACATAAATTAAAGTCTTTTACAGAATCGAGTGCCAAATCAAATAGCAATTAAGTGTTGAGCAAATCTTTCACCTACGTAAAGGTCATTGATGTATTAGGATACCGTGGTAATGATAGAGCCGAATATTACGCTTTTAACTAGAAAACGTATCCAATTTTACATAAAAATCCGCCCTATTATTTTACCTATAGGACGGATTTTCTTTGGAATATGTATGCTATACATCAAAAAAGACGTTTGGGTCTAGTCTGGGAGTTTCGGCAAAACTGGCCCTCAAATAAACTGCGTCTCGTCCTGGTATAATTTTTTAAGTGTCCCAAATGAGGAAATACATACTTTTCATTCACATCCATCAATTTGCCTAAATTAACAGCTACTTTATTTATAAGTAGATTTAGAGAAAATAGCAGTATTCGCGTAGCATATTCTATCATTGACGTAAAATGTTTCGGTTTGCTGTAGCTGAAAGCTATATTAGCTATTCTACTTAAAACCATGCCTGTGAAAAATTTAAAGACGCTCAGCAATGCTGACATGAAAAAGATTTCATCAAACGTAAGAAAAGACTTGACTTCTTATTTGTCTTAGCGAATCTTGAAGGAGATATTGCTAAGCAGTACCGGAATCAATGGCCAGCCTTTTCACAGCAGGTGAAACACGAATTTCAAAATACCGTGTTTGTCCCGTCGGATACCAGCTATACCCGGCGTATGGAAGAAATTTTCAAAAACTACCTTTATCGTTTGGTTTACTATAAGGGAAGTGGCTTGCAAACTAACAAGGACTTCAGCAATACTTTACAGCATATTCAAGCCTATCCCGATATTTTTGTTCGAGAATATCTCTTATGTTTTCTGGTTACCGACCATAACGAAATCTGGAATCGTCGCAAAACTCCGGCTTCAATAGCTCTAATTCAGCAAATAAAAAATCCTTTACTAAAGAATGGATTAAAAAAAATATGGCTATGAAAAATAATATACGTCTGTATAAACTAATAACAATAAATATATAAAACCCTTATGAATTCAATTAAATTAACCTCAGGACGCCGGCATATAAGCTTAGCGTTATTGTTTCTAACGTTTTTATCAATAAGCTTATCCTGTAAGAAGGAGCAGCCTGCAATACGTAAAACGTTCAGTTATGAGTCTCCAAACAGTGCAAATGTAAAAACTAGTGCAGGCACAAAAGGTAAAATTTCAATGATGGAAGATTGTTACTATTACTTGGGAAGGATGTCGCTGTATATTAGCGGTGAACAGGCGAATATCGATGCAGCTAGTGCTGATTTTAATAGGCAATTCCACACTTACGATGGTAGGCGTTTTAATACTCGCGAAGAACTCGAGAGGGAAATTGACTTGTTAAAATTGTTTATACCGGATTTAATGTGGTCATATAACGTGATGATTGACATTGCGGATGAAAGCCAAGCTATCAAAATCTACTGCTCGCCTCCAGGTAGCGGTGGCGGTATGTATACTCCCTGGACAGGGAAATTAAGAGTTGATACGCTTACTCGAAAATGTATTGAGCCACTTGCAGGAAAGATAGGTGCGATCGCCAATTTAGAAACCGAATATCAGAAGATTTTTGCAAATGCTACAGATTTTAATACTGTGGGTGGCATGATCACACGCATCGCTAATTCAGCAGATTGGAATGTTACAATAGACGAGATGACTATCCCTGATACTGTTGATCCGGTAACCGGAGACACCGGGAGGGTCAATGCTCATACCTATGGTTCTAAAGGGTCTATACGTATATCCTTTAATAAAAATTACCTCAACGAGGCTACCGACCTTGCAATAGCGAGAACAATGATTCATGAATTGATGCATGCGTATTTTACATATGGACTTTTCAATATAACTGATCCTGGATATGCACAATTTGTTAAAGCCAACGATCTTCTATTTAAGGAGGGAGGTGATCCTGCTGACGACCAGAATGACGCCCAACATGAGCAAATTGCGACGAAATATGTTGAAGGTTTGGCTAGAATGCTTGAGTTGTATGCTTCTACAAATGGCATAACCAGCCCCGACTCTTCTTTGACTTTGGCAGAATATTGCAAAGACCTGGCATGGGGTGGTCTTAGTGCTACAAAAGCCTACAGATTATATGCACCAAGCAAATCAAGAATACAGGCAAATTTGTTAAAGGAACAAACAAACAGTTCAAGTTCAACAAAAAAGAAAAGTTGCTAATATGAAAATATCCATTTTATTAATTGTGGCAGGAATAAATATTGCTTTAGCACAATCGACAAAGATGAACGATCGATTAACCATTCACAATACAATTGTAAAAGCGTTAAGAAGTAGTGGGGCTGGGTATACGGTATTTCCGAATACTAAAAAGAAAGCATATGCTGATTTCAACTTCAAAGAAAGAGGGGTCGATACCATATCCAAAAAGCCCTGGAATGACAAAGAATGGATTAGTTTTCTTGCGGGGGTAGATACAACCCAGGTGAAAGATTATCCTCTGTCAAAAAATGGGACACCTTTTTTCAAACCAGATAAAAAAAGTAATCCGGTTAATAAAACAGTTGTTTTCGCACCGATAATATTTTCAAAGGATGGAAGGAAGGCGTTTTGCACTACATCCCTACATTCTAGCAAATCTGGTACTGGATCAGGTATTGCCTGGTATTTTGAAGCTGAGCAAGGTGAGTGGAAACTGAAAGCAAGCCAAACATACTTGTACTCTGATTAAAAAATAGCTTAACTCTCCGTTTCTACAGTAACCACATACACCGATCTAACCGATCCAGTGTGTAGTCGCGATTAAAGAGTGAGAGGCAAAATTTTGGCAATGTATAGTTAGTCCCCTCTAACATTTGCTACTGGTCACCTAGGATGAGGTGGCCTTTTTTGTGAAACAGCATTGTGAATGCAAAAAATCTATCCGAAAATTAGTTCTGGATGCCTTTGGATAACCAGTTCCTGGTAACGAGCAAATTAAGAGTGATGATTTTATATTAATTTGAGTTATAAACATTGAGTAAATGAGTACCTACATTCACAGAGCAATAATAGTTACTGGATTCGTGGACAAAGAAATCGAAAAAGCGCATAATGCAACTTATAGAATACTAAAGGATAAGGATATTGATGATGAAAATTTACCTGGCCTACTAACCCAGATAACTCCAGGGCAATGCAATAATTACCGATCATTTTTCATTGCTCCAGATGGTTTTAGTTTTTTTGGGGAAGCGAGTGCATACCTTGCAGCCATACGAACAGAGATAAAAAATGCACTAAATTCTTTCGATGTAGAATGGGTAGAAATTCAATTTGGGAAAGAATCTACCAAGCCTGCTACTATTATCGATCATTCACGTTAGTAGATCCTGAGCATTAGAAGAACCAGACCGTATATTTATAACAAAAGTTCTTCTATTTTAAACTGGTGGGGCCTAAAATTGCCCTAACATTTACCACATTTGTAAATGTTTTTCTACATTAGCAGTTACCCAACAAATAAACGCTCATGTCCCCTATACGAAAACTCTAAAGTACACTAACCTATGAACTTGATCAAAGGCAAAGAAACCTGTTCGCCACCTGTTTATGGATAATTGCAATATTTGGTGTATTGTCAATTTTTATTTTGCCTTTTATATTTAGTATAAAAGCTCCTTGGAAAATCATGGAGTTTGGAGAGCCTGCGAGTTTTGTTGCTAATACTATTAACGGTATCGCAGCCCCTTTTATCGCTTTTGCCGCAGCTCTACTTACGTTTCTTGCGTTTTGGGTTCAATATCAAGCAAATTTGCATCAAAGGACGGCATTCGTTAATGAACAGGAACAACGCAAAAAAGATGAAGAAGGTCGAGATAAATTATGGCAAAAAGAACGTTTTGAAACTCGGTTCTTTGAATTGTTGAAAATCCACAGGACCAATGTTGATCAAATGGATGTTGCGGGCAAGATAAAAGGAAGAAAACTATTCATACATTTTTACCGAGAGTTTAGATACATTTATCTTTGGACAGAACTCCATGAGAAAGCTCTTCGAAAAGAGAAAAAGATTAAAAGGAAAACCAATTTGGTCGAGTTTTCTTATAAAATATTCTTTTACGGCATTGGGATCAATTCAGAAAAACATTATTTACCTGATCTGGATACTTCTACAAAAGAATTATTTGAAAGGATTAAGCCAAGACTTGAAGCATGTCAAGAAAAGTACTTAGAGGGACAGAAATCTACCATTGATAGGGGGCTTCAAATTTATGATAAGCCATTAGCGACAAGTGCCGATGAGTACACTCTTGAAATGTATTTCTACCCTTTTGACGGCTACCTGAATCACTTAGGGCACTATTATCGTCATCTTTATAGAACGGTGCAATTCGTTATAAAAAACAAAATTTTAGAGCTAAGTGAAAAGGTCGAATATATGGAGATTTTGAGGGCTCAACTATCAGATTTTGAACAGTTGCTACTCTACTATAATGCAAGAGCATGGTTTCCAGAAAAGTGGAAAATTCCATTTAGAGATTACCAATTAATTCATAATATACCAACTGATCTTGCTACGTTGGGTGGAACAATCTTCGATTATTACCGCAAAGAGATTAATGAATTAAAAATGGAAAACAAAGAGCCAATGTTTTACGATACTAAGTAGCTAATTATTTTTATATAAATCCGCCCTATTACTTTACCTATGGAGCGGATTTTTTATGAAATATGATTTCTAATAACAAACAATTGCCTTTCGTTCTAGTCCGAGTTCGACTAAATTTATATATCTTTGTGTATTGCTTTTAAGCATATCCAAAATGGACGTGTAGCTCAGTTGGATAGAGCACCGGATTGCTAATCTGGGGGTCATGGGTTCGAACCCCATCTCGAAGATATAAAAGATAAATCTTCGAGATGGATTTCTGAACTAAATATTGTGATTGGCCATAGCATGGCGTCTAAGTAGTTAAAAACATTATATAATTTATTCTCAATATAGATTCAAATAGAAGCCTCGTCCCTTCTAGTACGTCTTCGCTTAATTCAATAGCAACTCTAATATCATTACTCTTCTTTCAAATGATTAGTGCCTACAATTAAATATTCGTTGTTGGTTCGATTACTCTTACACAAAGAATAGATTTACTATGGAATACAGTGTAAAATGATAAAGAATAGCTTTTTAGTTCTAGTCCGAATCCAACTAACCACACAGCCGACAAGTAAGATTTCGTCTTTTTTACTTTATGCAATTGCGACTTTACCATATACCTATGCAAATCGTCTGGGTGCATTTTCATATTATATTAGTTAGGTTATAGAAATATTTGAGGCAATCAGGAGCTTCAATAAGAGTTCAAATTCTTACTCTTTCTGATCATTAAACAAGCTTATTCCTTTTTCCATAATCATTTTTGGTGGGATGTACAGCCCCTTATCAACGACATACTTACTTAGGAAAGTCGAAAAAGACACGCTCTTGTTATACAGCTTCTGTTTGGCATCCGTAATATCGGCATATTTCTTTTTCACATCCAGAAATGTATAGCTATGATATCTGTCAATCAAATCTTCCAGCCTGATCTTCTGTGTTCTCAAAATGTCCTGATGAAAGATAAACGTGTCGATATCGATAATTGTCAAAGGTTGCACCCTGTCAACGTTTAATCCCTTACTACGTAAGCCCTGCAACTCAGCTAAATACCATTGATTTACCATATAGTTTAAGCCCGGAACTTTATACATGTGGTCATGTAGCACCACTATAGGGTATATAAACTGATTTTTTGCTTTATAATTCATGTCGAACGGAAACTCCATTTTCAGGCATTTTTCTATATTGAGTATCAGCTGCAAAACTGCCTTATTGGAAACTCTGCCTCCTTTATCTTCAAAATATAGCTTCTTTTTAAATTCAGCTTCCTGCTTTGTAAAATCGAACGATTCCTTGACTTCGGCATTTATAAGAATATCTTTGGATTCAAAAAGAAAGGTGGTATTGCCATTCCTGATATAATAATCAGGTTCTGCACTTCCTAAAGATTCCTTCATCTCTGTGCCCGTAAACTGAATGTAGCGCTTATGGTATATACTTTCCAAAATTGTGTACAAAAGATACCGTTCCGAAAAATCATCGCAGTAAAAACTTCTTAGATTCTTGATCTTATCTGCTTTTGGCAAGGTATCATTGATCTCACTGAGTTTAAAATAAAGTCCTTTATAAAGCATTTCCATAATGAACAGTTCAAAAATTAGTCTATAAACACCCTCGCCAATTTTATAAAATGGCTTCGCGCGTATTTTTTTGAAATCATAATCAGCAACCGCATCCTCACTAGTGATTATCAGTTTTTCGATAAACTCACAACTTTGCTGAAAGTGTTCATCAGGTTCTACCACAATATCTATATGCGCTTCCCTTGGATTTTTGATTTCGGTTAAAACTAAAGGCATTATTCTTTTTAGATAGTCCTGCCAGCTCCCGCACCCAAAATAATGAAGAAAAGCGGCCAATAAAGCTTGTGTTTTATCATTAGAAGCCAAAAACTCAAACAAAAAAATAGATTTCACAATTTGAGCCGCCAGCACTTCTCCCTTATCATAATTAATCAGCTCAGAGAACGGGAATGATTGTGCCATTGCCAGATATGGTACCCTATATGGAATTGACATTCCTTCTGTAGACTCAAACGCAGCCATCTGATTGGTTGTATTTACCTCATTCTGAAACAGGATCGCCTTAAAAATATTTCTTTCTGCTTCTGCATTACTTTGTACTTCTTCATCGGTCAAATGGTCAAAGCTGTACTCAAAGATCTGCAATGCGCTAAAAGGGTTAATGATCTTCAACGGCACCCTTACCTGAATTTCGTTAGCTCTTAGCTTTTGGTACACCTCATTGGCAAACTCATTGTTTTCTTCACAGAAAAACATTTCCAATAGTTCACGAAAATCATCAAATTTTGATTCCCTGTTATAAAATCCCAGCAAAAAACTGGCGGCGGTCAACATTTTTTTCCTGCTGATCCCTGTCAGATAGGCTTCAAGGCTGGTGGGTTGTTCATCAAAGACTCTGGAATATTCGACAAGCTGAACTGTACTGCTGGTATTGCTCATTATTTGATTTAAGTTCTGCTAAAACTACTAATAAAGAAGCTACAAATAAAAAGCTGCTTGCATGAGCGCTTCGACCGCAAACTAGGGCACACATTATTTAAATCAAAAGTTCTTTCCGCAGCTTTCGAGATCAGACTATCCTGTGAAAAAATGAGTTTAATCAAATTCACCTAGAGATCATCAAACACACTTTTTCTTTGAGAGGGCAACGAATATCACTTCTCTAACCTTAGTTAAATAGCTTTCGTCCCTCTCGGACAAGAAAAAGTGGTCTCTTTGGGATTTTCCATTATAAATAAAGCTTTTAAAATCTTAAATATCAAGGAAGTAGGGAATGGATAGCGCATAGCTAACAACAATCTTTAAAGCAGACAGGTTAACTAAAGTATTTTATGAGGCCCTCTTTTTAAGGCTATGCCACCTGAATTAATTAGGATTATTAGTTCGTAGTTTATACCTATTTCATCCTGATAAACTAAGTGTATTGAAAATAAAGTGTTAACTATGTTTGTTTTAAGATTATATGTGTATTTAAATATTATTGGGTGATTTACTGAATAATTATTGAAATTAATTTCCTCTATTTTATTATTATCAATTACATAATCCGGTAGTTGTGACGTTTTGTAAATTAGATTACGAATCTCTCTGTTTACTGGTGTTAATGACACATGGACTTCGTCCCTAAAAAATCCCCATTTTGCTAGCACATCCGGCCGTATTTCGGACTCGTAACGACTTTGTTCAATTCCCGCTGATATTTGTTGAAGCTTTTGTACCCTTGTTTGAGACCTAAATGTAAGCCAAATTAAAAATCCGGTTACCGCAATCACAACCACCATCATCCAATCAGAAAATGTGCCCCATACCTCAGCGCTAAATGGCCCGAAATTATTTAAATCCATGAGTGCTAATTTTTAAATTACACCAATTATAAGCAAAATGACCCAAAACAAAAAAGGAGCTGTCTCTCGACAGGCCCTGACTAAATCATAAAGTAACAAAGGAAAATCAGACACTGATATTCCTAAAGACATGTCATTATTGGAATAATGTGTAATTTTATTTCAAATCCATTAATAGATTATATAATGACAGAAAAAGTAATTGTAAGATCATCAACGATCGATAGGCACGGGGATCAAACACCTTTAGAACTCATGGAGAAGTATGTCGAATCGGTTAACGGTGTTTTGAAAATGAGATACCTTGCAAACCATAGAAGAGACATTCCCCCTATAGGTTATTTTGATAATGGAGAGATCATAAAAAAAGAAGATATATATCATGCAGTGGTAGAACCAATTTCTTTTACCAATCGAAAACCAGTAGACTGGGATGCCAATTTCATTATAGAAGATTGCAATAGCTCCGTATCGTTTATCAAAAGAACCGAGGACAATGTTCAAGAAACTCGAATTTCTTTAGATAAAAATAACTTCAATTCATTCGATTCATTTAATGAAACAGGATTGAACCTTCACAATTTATACCGTGGCTCAGTTATATTGGAGGCGAATACCCGTAAAGCATTCCTACCAGACCCTCAAGTAGTCATTACTTTAGCAAAGTACTATTTTATATTTTACCCTTTGCTCAAGCCTATTTTGAAAAGGATAGGAGAAAAAATGGCAGATGAAATCTCAGATTATATTTATGATAATAGCAAAGAAGTAGCTAAAAAGTTAATAAACAATCTTGTTGATACAGTAAAGCTGATTAGAAAAGATACTATCCCTAAAAACAAAACTCTCCTGACAATTTTTGAGATCCCAGGAGATCCATATATAGAGTTGCATATCAAATCTGATGACTCAAGCAAAATTGTCAAGGCTCTGACTTCTAATAAACTTTCCAAAGTTCACACCCAAATTAGAGATCTTCAGGAAAACATCGATATCTCTGAAATTTATTTTGTCCTCAATGAAAAAAACAAGTGGCAATTCTCCTATCTAATTAGTAAAACAGGTCAAATCTTGGGCACAAAAAGTGCATTTGAAAAGCGAGATAAACTTGTTAATAGAATTAACCTTAGCCCTACCAAAGCCTTTAGTGTCGGTGCCGAAGGTGTTAAATACGAAAAACATAAGAGAGAAGAAACTTAGTTACTTAAAGAGTTTTTTCCTCATGCTCAATCTTTATCCTAAAAATCGAATGAGTTAGCGTTGTTAAAATACTGATATTAATCATTTCAAATCAAATTAACTCGCCCCTTTTCTAGCCCAATGGCAAAAAAAGCCAGCAGTTATGTATAACTACTGGCAAAAGTCGTGGGCGACACAAGGGAAAACTTGAACCGCTTTATAGATGATTTACAGCTTTTGATTAATTTGAGAAGAAATCAAAGCGAGGATACGGGGTAAAATTTGAACCATTTTCTGGAATGCCAAAACTAGGTTCTGGATATTCCGATTAAAAAAACTGAAACCAGCAGTTTCCGCCAATCAATACTTGCAGCGAATGTCTGCTTACAACCGATCCCAGCCTGGCCTCTCTGATTACCACATATGTGAACCGAACCCAAATTGCGCACTTACTCAGATGCTACGAGAGGAAGCTATAGTATTTTTGGATGTTGTCAATTCACCATCCGTAGCACTTTACTCCCCCCGACTTCTAGAATTACTACGTTCACAATTTGTATTATCCGGAAATTCTTTACTAATTTTAGATATGCTTTCAAATCTTTTATATGGAAATGGCCCTAACAAAAAAAGTCTGAAGGATTTTATAGATAGGCTGGAAAAGGATTCCCGCAACTATAAAGCCGCATTGGCACTAAAGCCTTCGGATATCCAACAGGCCAGCATGGAGGAGATGCTGGAAAATGCTGATGACCTCTCTGACGGCGTGGTCAGGGTCGAAAAAATATTTGGCAAGCATTTCTTCGGACTCTTCAGCTCACTATTGGTCAAACACCGGGACAGAGGCGACATTACCCTGATGTTCTATGAGAAGTTACACAATCCTAGCAAGATCCTGTTGTTCTTTTCGCAGCTAGAAGAAATTTTAGGCCAAGGATTGATAGAGGGAGAGCATTTTTCCTCTTTTCGTGAACGCCAGAAGGTAATCGACCTAGCTAGAGGGATCTATGCTAACGACACCGACGAACTCATCCATCTCTGGAACGTCTCCGGATTTACCAGCTTGCTCAACTATAGAATCCAGCCATTGGGACAGCTATTGTTTTCAGTTACCCTTAAGGCAGAACAGCACGAAGACTTAGAGAAAAGGAGCAACGGAACCCTGATCGACCATCTCAGAAACCCCCTCTACCATTACGATTTCCAACAGGTCCTAAAAAGACTGCCATTTGAGGAGAACGGCAAAATCAAGTTCATTGATTATGACTTCTTTTTGGAGGATCCGGAATTCGGACTGTTCGATCGTGCCAAAGTTCGGCTATTCTCGACCGATGCGGAGTATAGTATGGAAATACAGACCCATGTGACCTATCATACCAGTACTGAAGTATCCATCCCTTTGGTCTTGGATTTGGTCGACTTGCTCACGGCCATCTATGGAACGGACTCCCTTGGTCATACTAAACTTTCTCCCGATGACATCGATAGCATTCGCAGGGGCAAATACTGGTCGGGCAAGAGCTGGTATCTCGATACCGAACATATGCCCTGGGTCTATGTCGAAAATGGAAAGTCTTCTCTTTATCATATTGGGCTTCGGCAACATCCGCAAGAACAGGGTTTCGAACTGGACATAATTGCCTACAACCAAATGGAAAAATACGATCTAGGGTTGATGTAGACAGTTGGCAATTATTGGAAATTATTATATTTGATTATGGAATCTAAATTCAGCGAAGAAGTCAAAATTGCGATTGCACGTTCAAGAACCGAATGTCTCAACCTTGGTTATGATGCAATATCCACAGAAATGTTGATATTAGGCATGCTGAGGACCGAGAGTACCAATCGTTTCCAGAACAATGGGGCCGTGAAAAGCCTTCAGTCAATTGGCGTGAAAATTGATTACCTATGTAGGGCACTGGAAGCTATTATCGCATCTTCGATGCGAAAAGCAAAATCGCTTCCCACTGGCAACGTACCATTGACGAGGAGTGCGGAAAAAGCGCTAAAACTTAGTTACCAAACAGCCTTAAGATATGGCGATTTGGGACAGATAGATACCATACACTTTTTGATTTCCACTCTCGAAGAGATCAACCTAGAAGAACTAACATACCTTCAGGAAAAGCTAGGGTTTTCCTTCGAAGACCTCAAGGCAAACATTTATCTAGACGGTGCGGCCGAAAAAAAAACCACTACGGAAACACAAACTGAGCAAAATATAGAAGAACAACTTAAAGCATCAAAAGAAAAAATACTTCGCTTAAAGGATGTGAGCATGAAATTACGTTCTTCACAGCAGGCTACAAGCCCACTTTCCCTTTATTTCAATACAGAAGAATATTCGAATGAAGAGATCAAAGAAATCATCTCGCTGCTTTCCGAGCTCTACCACAACCATTCCGGCGACGACCTAGTTATCCGGGGCATGAGCCAGTTCGATATTGTAAATCATCTAGCCTGTGTATAATGAGGTTTGAGGAAGAAGAAGTAGAACGCAGCACGATATTAAAAGTAGATGTCGAGGGCAATGATTCAGCTATTTGGGAAAAATGCAAGGCCAGTCTCATGGAGATAGTGACCAAGATACTCGAAGCCCAAATCCATAAAGACGGTAAAACGACAGCTGATGAAATAAAGCGAGCCAGCAGCAACCTATTGGATTTTGCCAACGCCAAACTAGAGCGTCCAACCATAGAAAACCAAAAACTGTTGACCGAGATCGACCTGATGTTGGCCAATGAATCCAAGACCAGGGCCGAGACCAGAAAGATTGACGCAGAGGCCGAAGCGATAGAACTCGGCAACTTGGAAAAAAGGTTCAGGATCGCCATTGGTGCAGCCACCGTATTGGCAGGCCTAGAAAAGAACCAAGAGGGACTATTGTTCTGTAAGGATTTAGAAAGCCTGATCGCTGGATTTAGCTCCAAACAACTTTTTGATAATAAGGAAATCCAATAAATATTTATCTTGAGTTGTCAAATGGTGGGCTGCTAAAAGTGGTTCTTCCCCAGCTACTTTAATAATTTAAATTCTAGGCTTATCTTTTTAAGTTCCTAATGCTGAACAATTTGTTCTTCGTTCATAACTGGGCCGAACTACGAGATATCACAATTCAATTATTTTTATACTCTAAAAGTCTATTGCCAAAGACTACCTCGAGTCCATCAACCGTGTCTTTTCCGCAACTATTTTTGCCAAACGACGTTCGCTTTAAATTAACAAATTAAATCAAAAAGATATGAATGTTGTAGGTTATTTAAGACTGAGCACAAGGGACCAGTCTAAATCTTTAGAGTACCAAGAAAATATCATAAGAAACTACTGTGAAAACAATGGTCTTAATATTTTAGAAATTTTTAGCGATAATGGACAAGATAGTTACACTTTCGATAGACCAGATTATCTCGCCCTTGAAGAATTCATCAGGACGCACAAGGGAGAATGCCAGTACCTGGTTGTACTTGACCACGACAGATTCAGTAGGAACCTCCCCAAAGCATTACTCAAGATTGCCGAACTCGAGAAAAAATATGGTGTAGTTGTTATTTCAACTAACGAAAGAATTGGCATGAACACCGCCGATCCCGACGTTTTCATGAAAAGGGCTTTTGATTACCTCATGGCAAACCATGAACTTCTTAACATCAGAACAAGGGTTCGCCAAGGAATCCTCAATGCCAAGGAACATGGGAGATATCTGGGGAAGGCCCCTTATGGTTATCGCAACGTAAAATCCGATAGGGAAAGTTATATCAAAATAGACCACTTCCAGGCTAAAGTGGTACGAAAGATATTCAGGGATTATCTTCTTAACATTCCCTTACCTGTCATACATACAAATGCAAGGGATATCGGATTCCATAACCACGGAAAAAATGCATTATATAATGTACTAAAAAACTGTACGTATGCAGGCTTGGTCAAAATTCCCTTACAAAGAGATATACCAGAAAGGTATGTAAAAGCTATTCATGCCCAGATAATATCTGAAGAGGATTTTTGGAACGTACAACAGAAGCTTTCAAAAAAGCAGCCAAGAAAAAGTAGGTTAGCGGCAGATTTTCCTTTACGTGGTGTGCTCAGTTGTCATTGTGGAAGGTACCTAACGGTCGCGTGGTCAAAAGGTAGGTCCAAATATTACCTGTATTATAAATGCACAGGGCATCATAATCTAAATATTTCGGGCGATATCATACATCGAAAGTTCGAAGCGATACTCAAAAACATACACTTCCTGCCCCATCAGGCCCATCTGATCAACCAACTTGCTAAACCTCTATTGAAAGCTTCAAGGATTGCAGAACAGAGAATCGATATGGAGAGGAGCAGAAAAAGAAGATTGATCGAGAGAAAGATTTTACAGCTTGAAGAGAAATTTATAAATAATCTCATAGAAAAACCTGTTTATGACAGATGGAATGTAAAATTGAGATCAGAATTATCAGAACTTGAGGAGAAACTATGGGAAAGCAAGCGCAGAAAAAATTCGCTACAATTGGAAATCAACAGTCTTCTTTCGGACAAGTCTAGCCTCTACCGAATATATTCCAGTTGCAATACCGAACAGAAGCAGGAATTGGTATCTAATCTTTGTTATCGGAACGTAATCAGACTTAAAGTAGTCTTTTAAACTATTGTACACGGTACGAAGCGGCCGGGCATTCCTTCTCAATTCCGTATTCTCCATCTTGGTTAGATAGTCATCACAGAAACTTAAAAAGTTTATCTCGTCTGGTTTCGCTACCGGCAACCTACGGCGCTTTTCTTCAGCTTCAATATCCAACAATCGAGCTTTGACTTCTTGCGCTGTTAGGTCTACAACCCTATCAGCATTGTCTGTTATCCAATCCCGGTACTTTTTCAAATCAGGGGCAATACGATCCAGTACAAAGGTGTCTTTAAGCACAAGCGTTTTACTTCCTTTACTTTTTGGTTTAAGCTGATTTTTGTCTACGTAATGCACAGTTGGGATAAAAGCTGGCTTCCCATTATGCCAAATCCGAATGTTAACGTTCCAAGTATCGTCTGATTTTCTATTTCCTTGTTGTATTACTACTGAGACTGATGCCGTGATTTACTGAGTTTTCACTGCGTTTTTTATGATAAGTTGAACAAATACCATTGAAGAATCTAACGACAATATTAAGATTACTCAGCGACAATACCAACAAAAACATATTTGAAGGCATAAAAAAGCCCCTTAAGACATCTTAAGGGGCTTGTGGTCTCGACGGGAGACCAACAATAAGCTATTTTACACTCTATAATAGATATAAATAATAAATATGTGATCTGCACTCACCTAATTACTCACTTCAAAGTTTATTTAAGTTTGTGTACCAGTTTTTAGAAAGAACGAACACAAATATAATCAAAGATTACAAATATCTTTGATTACTCGTGTAATTGGCCCATTTGAACTGCAAACATCAAAAAGACTGTGTCTAGTGATCTGGTGGCCTTTTTTATGAAGTTGAATACTAATAATTCATCTTGCCAAACAAAATACTAATTTTTTTAGCATTTTTGCACTAAAGGAATTGAATTATGAAGGAGTTTGTCAACACAAAAAGTTATCTATGTACCAGTCTTACGTCGATTGCTAGGTATAATCTCAAACTGAATAATAATCTTGATAACGTTAACAAACTATTTGAAGTTACCGGGGAGTTTCATACTGTGGTAGACCTAAACATATTTAGGACACCATACCTGGATAAATTTGTACGACCCAATCCTGAAAAGTTCATCAATGACTTTTTTATGCTATTAAAATATTCCTTATTTCAGATGGTAATTACCTATAAATTGGATGATGGTCAAATTTTTACTTTTGAAGTGAAATTGGATGGGCTGACTTACAAAAGAGAATCGCGGTGCTACTATATTTATAAGGTAATATAAAACAACAATTCTATTAGTTTTTTTTCATCATAGGTGCAAAAATAAAAAAGGAGAACCGAAGCTCTCCGAATGATCCTTTTACCCAACAAAACGCAGGCTTTTGAATCGTCCTGTAAATTAAAGCAATAAATTGACCCAACCCAAAAAACTATTCCTGATATACTTGTTCTATGAACAGCCTTTCTGCGCCACTCCCCCTGCGAAAGATACCTTGCCATTCATATATACCATTTCTTTTTAGCTCGGGTTGCACCACACCATTTTCAATTATATAATAGTGTATTTTTTTTGATGTGGATTGGCCTATGTTACTAGATGGCTCTTCCACAATAGCATAGATCAACAATATCATTTCACCTTCATTATCATCACAGTAACTTAATCTTACCTTTTTATTAAGCAGCTCGTTGGCAGCTTCAATGGTCAAAAGGGGCTTGTTAATGCTTACCACTGTAAGATCATTCCAAAGATCAATCACAAGATCCTGGTTTTCTAAATCGCCGAAATATCGCCAGCCGTACATACCTAAATTATCGTTTTCAGTTGCCTCAAAACCATAACCGCCTAAATCAAGTGTAGGTAAAGGCTTCGAATAGTATTCAGCATTATATTTAGTAGCGAGTTGGAGTACCACACCCTCGGAAAGAAATTTCATTGTAATGGTATTTTAGAAGTTAGAATAAAATTAAGCTATAAAATAAAATTAGCCAAAATGCTCATGTTTATAATCTAAGTTCTCACAATTGATAACAACTAAATGCAGCAGTCGAAAAAGAAAGAACGGTTATCTACTACCTTGATTTAAAAGCACATGAGGAACGAATTGCCCAGAGAAAATTCAGCGAAGATGAACTTAGCAACCTAGTGCTTGAACAATACAATGATATATTTGAGGATGAAGATGGGTTTGTAAAGAATAATTCCAGCTACTTACTCATTTCATCCAAATATTAAGCGGCGCGCGCCGGGCACGAAGTGAACGGCGCGCGCCGATCCGGGCGTAAAATTCCAGGGCCAACTGGTAGCCCTGGAAACATAAAACGTTATATTGCTAAATAATTACCATATTTAATAGCGACGGTTACCTTTTGCCAAAATATTTTTTGACGTGCAAGTGGTAATTTTTCGAAATGGTTTTCCTGAATTTGCCGGGCGATGTAAAATATTTCCTGCACAGTATCTACAACATAGGCGCATTTACAGTAGGGGCATACCAAGACCAAGCCAACGACAAACTTCCCATCATTCTTGAGTATCAGCCTTTGCGCAGTTATCCATAGTTTTATTTTTTCGCCCCCATTATTGGGGTTATCAAAGTATTTTTTGCGACCGTTTATAAATTTTACACCTTGGTCGAATCTTACATCTCTAAAAACCTCCCCTCTTTCCATCAAAACCGGTAAATACCTGTTTTCGTGCCCTTTGATTTTCCCGAAGGGTAAATTTTCTTCATCAGGAAAAGGGAAGCGAAAATTAAACCGATACATTGTGTCGAAGTAGTCTAACGGAGAAAGCCCGGTATAGTGTTCAAGTTCCCCTTTATAAAAGGCTTGCTGGTATTTTGGTAAACTAATGTTGAAAAGTATGTCCATTGAACCCATAGTTACCGGCACGCCATTATACAAAATTTCTCTTTTCATAATGGTAGTGTTAGGCACACGCCCGCGTGAACGGGCGTGTGCTGGTAATTATGGTAGTACGATTTCTGTTTCGATTTCAGTCAATTTTTCCTCACATACTTTTTGAAGATATGCTACTAGTAAGGAAATTAGCTTAGGTATACGTGTAGTAAATTCCTTGCGTTTACTATCTGTAATTGTGAGTGAGCAGCCGAAATAACTGTCCGTTTCTGCTACTATATCTTCTTTATTTTCCAGTGAAAATTGTTTTAAGTCTTTAAGTGTTTCGATCAATTTTTCTCTACCCTTAACCCTCCTGTTTAGCACTTCTATTACATCAATGGTTGCATCAAGATTCCGGGTTTGGGGAAGTGCTGCCCGCAATTCACTTTTTGTGGGGTTAACCTCCTGTTTTTTTTCTTGTCCAGCAGGCGTTTCGCTCGGTTCTGTCTTTTGGGCTGGTAATGGAACTACTGGTGCGCCTTTGGTTTGGGTAGTTTTTAATCTTGTTGGAGCCGCATTGCGTTTTACTTGTTTCATAATTTTTAAATTTTAATTGTGAAAGTTTTTTTGCTTCTTCTTTTTTCATAACTGCTTCCAAAAGAAAAACAGGAAAAAAGAAAGAATTTGGGAATGGTTTTTCCTTTTTCAGCGTATAAGTCCCAAAGGGTGCATTGCAGGCTCCAAGGCGTAGCGCCTGCAATGCATTATGCCGCTGGATCAGGAAAAACCATTACGTTCGCGGTGCTTTTTACCTGTTTTTTGGGAAGCGAATTGAGAGGGTTATTACTAAATATTTTAGTATTTTTGAGGCTGTAAAACTATTGCCATGACCGTTGATGAGTTAGAAGAATACTTCAAGGGTGCAGAATTACCCAAAGGAGTGCGACTTCGTTATGCCCAGACAATTCCTGATGTCAAGCGGTTTCTGGAATTAAACATTCCTATCGCACGTGCTTACCCGAATGATCCACATTTCAATAGTTCATATAAGAACTTGCTGTTACTAAAAGAAATACTAGGTAATCCAACCACTGGCATGCAATTGGAAGAGGGCGTAATGATAATTGGTGATAATGCTGCGTACGAATTACAAACCCGATGTAATGTGGAAGTATATAAAGCTATGCGAAATGCTATTCTAGCAAAACTTTCAGTGGTGTTTGATGAAATTACTTATAAAGACGCTGACACAAGGGATGGATATTTAGGGGTAACGGGTTATAAAAATCATGGCAGAACCCGTCGGGCCTGCCATAATGAATTTTATGTAAAAGATTGGTTGGATTATATGGAAAAGGAAGATGTATTCAATAAGAAAATGGAAAAACAGATCAGTTGGATTATTGATGTTGTGAGAATAAATGAGCCACTTACTTTAAAATAAGAATTTGGGTTGTTGAGTTCGGTACATTTTCTTAACGACAACAGCAACGAAATTGACCTGCAAAAAATGTATTTGTTTAATGAGTAAAAAACTCATTTTTTCCTTTTGAATTTTGCCTGTTATAGTATAATAAAGTGTTGTACGTTACGGGAACCCGTATATCTGACACTCACTTTTAATAGATATTTGAGAATGAACGCTAAGAAAGGCATGTGTATTGGTCTTCAAAGTTGTTAAGCTTTCTTCTCCAATTTTTAGACAATATACCGATGTTTTTTAATCTTAATTATTTTACGGAGAATGCTTATTTTGCAATAAGATAGCTATCGAATGCTTCGAGTTCCCAAACTAAACGCTAATCACACTAACGCTAACACCAACCAAAATTATGTACATAAGCAAAGTCATTATTAAAAACTTCAAATCATTTAAAGATGCATTCGTCCTAAATCTAAATGAAGGGTTAAATATCCTGGTCGGTAATAATGAGGCTGGAAAGTCAACGATACTTGAAGCCATTCATTTAGCACTATCAGGATTGTCAAACGGTAGGTATTTCAAAAATGATCTTTCTGAATATTTTTTTAATTATGAATTGAGGCAGGAATATTTAGCAAGTTTAAAAACAAGTCAACCGTTTCAACCACCAAGTATAGAAATTGAAATTTACATTGCCGGAGAAAACCTTCCACTTTTTGAGGGAGATTATAATAGTACGGGTAGACAGGGATGTGGTATTAAGTTAAAAATATCATTCGATGATAGATACAGGGCTGAATATAACGAACTGATTGCGACAGGTGAGTTAAAATCACTCCCAATAGAATTTTATGAGATCAACTGGATGACTTTTGCGCGAGAGTCAATTACACCAAGAACAATTCCGATTAAATCTGCATTAATTGACTCTAGCAGTAATAGATATAAGAATGGCTCTGATGTGTACATTTCGCATATAATCCGTGATCATTTAAATGATCAACAAAAGAATGGATTAATTCAGGCACATCGAAAATGGCAGGAAGGATTTGCTGTTGATACCTCTGTGATAAATGTAAATACCGTCATTAAAGATATAGCTAAGGACAAGAATGTAACATTAACAATTGATCTATCCTCCAAAAATGCTTGGGAATCGAGTTTTTTGACATGTGTTGAAAACATCCCATTTCATCATATAGGTAAAGGGGAGCAAGCTGTCATTAAAACAAAATTGGCATTGGAGCATAAAAAGGCGAAAGAAGCTAATATTATTTTACTCGAAGAACCCGAAAATCACTTATCTCATAGCAAATTGAACCAACTAATTAAGGACGTTCATAGTAAGTGCAGCACAAAACAAATATTGATTTCTACACATTCCAGCTATGTTGCTAATAAACTAGGTTTAGACAAGCTAATCCTGATAAATGACAAGAAAGAGATTAAATTAACGGCATTGGCTCCTGATACGGAGAACTTCTTTAAAAAAATTCCGGGATATGATACCTTGAGAATGATTTTATGTAAAAAAGCCATTTTAGTTGAAGGCGACTGTGATGAACTTTTAGTACAACGTGCATATTTAGATAAATATGGCAAATTACCGATAGAAGATGAAATTGACGTGATATCTGTAGGGACTTCATTCTTGAGGTTTTTGCAAATCGCTGAAAAAATTGGAAAACGCGTTTGCGTTGTAACCGACACCGATGGCAAATTAGACGAACTAAAGAAAAAATACAGTGACTATTTAGCTCCTAATGCTAAAGACCATATTAAGATTTGCTTTGATGAAATCATTGATAGTGGGGATTTGAAGTATAAAGATAGGTCGTTTAACTATAATACGCTTGAGCCAAAATTCTTAAAAGAAAATGGGCTGGTACAAACGTTAAAGATTTTAGGCTTGGGGGGCGAAACATCCATAGATGATCTGCATAAGTATATGAAGGCCCACAAAACTGATTGTGCTCTAAAGATATTTGAAAGTAAAGAACAGCTAAAATTCCCAAAATATATTTTAGATGCCATCGAGTAGAAACAAGTTATTAATATCGGTTGCGGGTTCTGGCAAAACGACCCATATTGTCAATCAAGCCTTAAAGGTACGAGATACCAATGTACTTATCACAACCTATACCGAGGCGAACGAAGAAGAGATTAGGCGCAAATTTCTGGAGATTAACAGATTTATCCCAGCAAACATAACAATTCAAACCTGGTTTTCATTCCTAATTCAGCACGGTGTCAAGCCCTACCAAGGTAGTATTTATTCAGATGAAATTAATGGCATGCTATTAGTTAACGAAGCATCCGGTATAAATTTTGTAACCAAATCGGGAGTTAAAATTCCATACAAAGAATCATCCGAGTTTAAGAAACATTATTTTACTAAAAGCGGCAAGCTCTATTCCGATAAGTTGGCAAAATTCGTAATTCGATGCAACGAAAAGAGTGGCGGAAATTTAATAGATCGTCTTGCTCGGTTGTATCCTCATATTTTTATCGACGAAGTTCAAGATTTAGCTGGCAATGATTTGGAAGTTTTGAAGTTGTTTTTTAATAGTGCGACTAGTGTTACGATGGTTGGTGATCCACGTCAAGTAACTTACCTCACACATCATGAAAAGTTACATAGCGGTTATAAGAATGGAAAAATCAAAGAGTTTGTTCTGGAAAAGTGTAAAAACCTATGTGCAATTGACGAAACAACATTAAAGTATTCTCATAGGAATAATGCTGAAATCTGTATTTTTTCTTCAAATTTATATCCGGCACTAAGTAAAAGCGAGCCATGTATTTGCAGTAATTGCAGATCAAGTTCTGTCACACACACCGGTGTTTTTTTAATCTCTGAAGAAGACACAGAGTTGTACAAGAAAAAATACTCACCTACAATTTTGCGATACAAACTTGCAGTTAACCCGGAATGGAATTATGGAAATTGCAAAGGATTAGGATTTGACCGGGTTTTAATCTATCCAACGGCGTCAATTATTTCATATTTAAAAAACGGCATTTTAACTAAAAAAGTGAAAGGAAAAGATGTACCTGCATTTGATATTGCCAAATTTTATGTTGCTATAACAAGAGCAAGATATAGTGTAGGCATAATTTGTAGCAATGACGAAATATTAAACATCAAGGGATTAAGAAAGTGGATGCCTGATTAAAAAAGTGGTTTCTGTAAATAGGATATTATTTATTTGTATTTACATTTTGACCTTGAATAATAAAATCTTTAATCTCACGAGGTTGAATTTCGATTTGTTTTTCAGCTACAGGAGAAAAAGCAAAAAGGTTTTTATCAAGTAATTTGGCGATTACCAGTTCAAAATTTTCTTCGCTGGTTATACTAACAACTTCATGCGCTTGAAGCTCTATTGGAAGTATATTCTTATTAAAAGCCTCAAAAGTAATCAGGATATACTTGTTATGCTTAGTTTTTATTTCTTCCTTTATTGTCCGGTACTCATCACCAACCCCTCCGGTCAAATTTTCCGCCTTTGTTTTGTAGGTTGAATCTAATACAACGATTACCTTTTGAGAATCCCGGATATTGTCTAGGATCATTTCATTGAAATTTATACTGGTTTTTTCTTGACGTAATACCAAATCGTTGAACGCGTTAAACCCTGCTTTTCGCAATCGATTGGTGAAAGAATGTACACGGTTATTATGCTCCTTATCTCCATGAGCATATGTAACAAACACATTTAATATATCCTTTCTCAAGTGATACTGATTTTCTATGTGGAACAATTTAAGATAGATGAGGCTTTATCTAAGGATAGAGATGCAAATAATCTCGCAGCCCCCGGGTACCAAAACTAAAATTTTGTTGGCAGTACACAAAAAAATTTTATGGAAAGGGGGCTTACACTAACCCCTCATCCATAAAACTTGTATAACCATCAGTGGTAATAATCAGATGGTCGCAGAACTCAATATTCAACAGCTTTGCTGCATCTCCTAGTCTTTTTGTTAGTTTCATATCTTCCACACTTGGTCGAAGATCTCCACTTGGATGGTTATGAGCTATGAGTATTTTGGAAGCTAATGCTTTTAAAGCTATTGAAAAAACAACTTTAAAATCAACAAGACAAGCAGATAGCGTTCCAGTTGAAATATGAACAATTCCTAATACCCTATTGGCTTTATTTAACAGAAGCATGTACGTTTCCTCTACCATTTGGATTTTACCAGTAGGCCAGTGTTCCATAAATATTTCGTAGGCCAATTTTGAACTGACAATAACAGGTCTTTCATTAATGCTGTAATGAGTACGATAGTTTACTTCAATTTCTGAAACGTTGAGTAATGATTGATGTGCCATAATTTTAAATTTTATTATGGCACTTGCATAAATACTGGCCTGAATAGGCAAAGAAGCAACGGAATAAATAGGCGCAGCCGGTTTATGCCGGAATTTCTTTGCTATTTCGGGCCTGTGTTTAATTTCGCGAGAGATAAAATTTACACCGAGCTAAAAAATGATATAATTACCTCTTACCACTAAATATCTGCAATAAGTAATTAAATATGTTGGCAAAACTAATGTATAGATTTAGTGCATGTACTATAGCTACCTTTTGAGGATCAATAGTAATTATATTTATTTGATCAGTAGGAATTTCTAATTCTAGGTTTTTCACTTTTTGCACATCGTAGGCAATTAAACCTGTAAAAATGGTAATACCTAAATATGATGCTAGAAGATTGAAGTCTATGCTATTTACCAATATATTGATACATGTAACAAGCAATAATGCAATCAATCCTGAATATAAAATCGGCCCTAACTTGCTTAAATCTTTATCGGTAGTAAAGCCCATAACCGCCATTACAATAAATATCACGGCTGCTCCAACAAAAGCACTTAGAATTGTGGTTACTGGAACCTTACTGAAGATCGTAGAAATAGTGATTCCAATTAACACAGCAAAAGACATAAAAAGCAGTATTGACAAAGCCTTGGGCAATCTTTTATAGTGCGTGTAGTGTAATAGACTTGCTATTACAAACGGTGCTAAAATCACAATAAAACCAAGTAGTTTGGGTCTTGAAGAGGTATCATCAAAAAATAGATTATGAATCTCTTCGTTTGTATTAACGATATAGGCCGTAGTTGCAGTAGCAGCTATAGCGATGACCATCCATAGGAAAACGCTACTGTAAAATCTCTTAGCAACGAGATAATTTTGATCAATGGCTAAGGCTTGTCTTTGTTTAAAACTCATGACTTTGGCAATTTTGATTAATAATCAAATATTCCAAATCAATCAAGACGGTAGGTTGAAGTAACGCAAAACTATTTTATAACTTTTGAATTGCCAAATAATTAATCGTATAAGTCTAGCAGCACAAACCCCCAAAAAACCGTTAAAACAATTCAGGATCAAGATCATTTACTGGTTGATTTAGTTGGTTGACGCTTGCTTTTTATTGTTCTAACGTCGTAAGTTTTAAAATTGAATTTAACTGACCTTATATTGTAAACCTTGAGATCATTTAAATCTAATTCAATTTGAGGGTCACTATTTTGCCCCAGGTTCCATCTAACAGCTTTTCCCTCACCTATAATCTCATTTCGAGTGTAGTTAGATAGTTCGTAGTTATCGTAGTCATATTTTCTTTCAATCCTAATACCTATCAAACCAGCATCTACATCAAGTTCCTTTACCGTTGAAACCTTATGAAATAATACAACATTATTTCCATCTTCTCCATGCTGTACAGAAGGGAAAATAACCCCATCAAAATCAGTTCTCGATGCCAGATATTCCGACACGACTTGTGTTATAACATAATCCAATCCTTCATCATCGGGCATCACAGGTTGTGACATTTTTAAGCATAAATTGTTTAAAAACGTCAATCTTTGGCGGATAGAAAGGTACTTTCTGTCAAAAATACTGCCTTTGGGAGTGGCATGTATAAGCGCACCTAAATCTAATAACTTTAGGCGGCTCAAAATATTGAATCGACCAACTACCACATTACTACCTACAGGTGGACGAACTTCCGCAATTGCAACCTCTGGTGTTGAAGCTCCATAAAACACAGATATTCCCCTAGCATTCATTCTACCAGCGGCGGCGAATTCATGAGGTGGCGGGCCAATATGTTTATCAGGGTTTTTTAGTGCTTCTTCAAATCTTGAAGGTGATTGAAATACACGTGCTCTATATAGAAAAGGTATTTCGGAATCCTTACCGGCATTAACAATAATTTGATTTCTTCCATTAATGCCTATCTCGTCAAGCCCAGCAAAACAAGTTTCTAAGATATCAGTAGCGGTTTCACTAAAATATCGAGAGGTTGTCCTTACTTCATTTTCAAATTCCTTCCATTGCTCTAAGTACTCACTGTAATCTGCATCTTTTTCAGTATAATAAGCCTCTTCACAAAAGTCGTTATACTGTTCAATTCCATCCCAATCTTGGTGTTTATCGTCAAGCTCCTTTCGAATTTCTTCGACAAATTCATAGGGTATTTGAGCGTGAAGCTCTATTGCCTCATTTACCGGCGATCCTTTAGGAACATAATCCTTGTTCAATTGAGTAAGAGCAATATAATCATAACCTTGTGGCTCAACAGGTGACATTTGAAGATGTTCTTTAAACGCGCTATCGATTTCCTCCGCCAATTTAGCTAAATTAAAAGCCTGATTATGTTGATGGCAGTGTGAGCATTTGTGTTTTGCACCAGAATTTTCAACTATATATCTCAAGTGCTTATCACCTATACACTCGTAGCAAAGAAATTTCTTCATTGATGTAATTATGAAAATGATTGAATACTGTTCAGAACAGGATATAAATATCCTTAAAATTTGTGAACCCACCACGATTTAATCAATACAATTGTTTGATGCAGCAAATAAAAAAACGCTGGTGGTTACAACCACCAGCGTAATATATCAAGGTATCGCATTTATCTGTCCCTCCAGAATTTCCATATCGTTGCAAATAACCCCTATGCACTTGTCATCCCAAATCTCATAGTCTTGTTGCGTACGGCCCCATATGTAATTGTCACCATCGGTTAAAATGACGTAACCAAATTCCTGTAGTTTTTTACCAAGAAAGTCGCTTACTGTCCACCATTCCAATACCTCACGGTAGGTTTCATATCCTTGTTCAAAGTTTTTGATTTTTTCGGTAAGGAGGACAATTTCATGATCTGTAGCAGTACTTACACTTGATTCAAGATTATGAAGTTCCTTACTTAATTGGGCTAACATTTCTTTGCCTGATTTTCCTGGGTATTCGATGCCTTCGCTGCTTACAAATACCCAAATATTTTCAATGTTGTCATAGGAAAACGGTTTGATCTCAAAGTTTTCTGCCGATTGCAAAATGTACTCGACCATTGCAGTAACACGTGATTTAACATGTCTACCTACAAATCTTTGTTTAATGTCTTGGTTCTTTTCGTTAGCTGAATTTTCCATAATAATAAAGTTTAAAAGAGTTAAAGAATTAATTATGGAATGCACGCCGGTAGCAGGTGAGCAAGCCCAAAAAGCAACGCAATAAATGATAGCCTTTGTGCGCGGATTTTGTGTTTATGGCGGAATTTTTTGGCCGCTCCGAAGCCTGGTGCCGAACTTTTGAAATAATTGATGCTTACTTATACGCTTAGAATTACAGGGCTGGTAGTATTAAAGTATATCTGGCTAGTATTATCCATTTTTATTGATTACAAGATGCTCCAGCTCTGGATCGGCAAGCATCCTGGATATTTCACTACTTACCAAATCCTGAATATCCTGTTTGATCTGCATGTAATTGGCATATACCATTTCCTCACTTACATCCCGAATAACAGGAATAGGCTTATATGCCTTTTCCTCGCGGTTTATCGCATCAAAGTCGTTTACGATCTGGCAATGAAATGCCTTTAGCTCAATGGGCTGCTGGGGGGAATCGGCTACCACACCAACAAAATGCCCGGATGAAAGCATGGAAATTTTTGATGCAGGCACCGCGTATTCAAGTTGTTTGCTCTTACTAACAGATGTGTCGCCACTGTTTATACTAAGGCTGGTTCGATCCTGGTTGATCTTTCCTATACGTTCAGAGAGCAGCTTCGCACTATCTCCACTTACCTGTCCACTGATGATATTACCCATCATGTTTATAATTACATCGGCACTTTCTTTACCATACATGGCGCGGATTTGCGCTACTTCCTGCACCCCGGCATAGGTGCAAATACGATTCTCGCGACCGGTAGAAACCACCATATTTAGTTCCAGATTCAAAGTGGGCCACTCGTCGAAGAGCAGGAAACATTTGTGTTTATTTTTCTGGTTGATAATCTTTAGAATGCGGTTACCATATAAAGAAAGTACGGCCCCAAGTACCTGTATCTTCTGCGGGTTATTACCCATACACAGTACCTTTGGGTGTTCCGGGTTATTAATATCAAGACTAAAATCTGACCCCGAAAGGACGTAGTAGATTTGAGGTGATGAGAGCCGGGCCAAGGCGATTTTGGCACTTGCGATCTGGCCTTCAAGCTGCTCCATTACATCATTGATGTACGCGGTAATGAATGGGTTTACAAGTACGTCGATCTCTTTTTCAAGTCGTAGAATACTGAATAATTGGTCGTATTCAATTTGTATAAGTTCCAGTGCATGTGGTAATGTGCAATAGATACCCTGCTTGTATTTGCGCAAAAACCAAATGATAGCGGTAAAGAAATTTATTGGCGATTCGATAAAAAATTCGCCCTGCTTGGTCTGCCAGCTTTTGTTCAACCCTAGGAGAATCGTGCGGGATGATTCCGTAGCATCGGTTACATCATTCATTCCAAGCGGGTCAAAAACATTGAGCCGGTGGGTGCGGCTAAGGTCATCGAAATTAATAAACACACAATCGGACTTGACACCATATTTATGTTTATTGCGCAGCCAATGGTTATAAGCTATTACGGATAGCCCTGGAAACTTGAAATCATAGATCAGTCCGGCAAAAGGGATTTGTTTACCTAAACTTTGAGTGATCACATGTCTTAAAAAAAATGCCGTTTTTCCACTTCCCGCGCTGCCCTGAATTAAAGCACCACGTTGCGGCTGACAACAATTCAGATAGCCCTTATGTACTTTATTCTTGTACATAAATATAGTGGGCATATTCACCGAGAACTCATTTTCTATAAGGCGGGTTTCCTGCGGAAAGGTTTCATTTTCCTCATTGAAAATATCATCTTTCAGGTTTGCCTTGATGATCCGCGAAAGCAAGGAGCCACCCGAAAGGATCAACAAAAAACCGGTACCGGTTATAGTCATGTAACCGGCTGCCAGCGTTACTATAGTTAATTTTAGCTGTAGAAAAAGGTACGCGACGAAATAAAGTACCAAGCCGGAAACGATATATGATAGCGCGATACGGTAGTTTAATTTTTCACTTTTTTTCCCTTTTGCACCAATTAAAGAAATGGTTAAAAAACCGAGCGCTATAAACTTAGAGCGGTGAAAGTTTTTAAAAAGGCCGGTATTGGAAACGTTTTGTAGAAGCCTGTCACTAAATTCGGATACCAGGCCCCACTCGGCAAAAGCGAGGTATAAAAAATAGTAAAAATGCATACACAGGATCACAAGACTGATCAACCGCGTCATATCCAGTATTTTGTGCAATGCCTGAATATTCTCTCCTGTTTGATGTGCCATAATATTTAGGTTAACTGATTTATTAATGTTGTTTTTTCTTTCTTTTTCGTTTACCGCGTAGCTCTGGTGGCAGGTATTCGGGGGTATTCTCGTACTGGAAAAGGATGTCCAGTGTACCTTGTTCCTGGCTTGAACCGGAACTTGGCCGGTAAGATACTGGCGGCAAAAATGCAGGTTCAATTTTCTGGCTACTTAGTGGAATAGATGAACCGGAAAGTCTATTGAAGATTGCGTTTGCGCTATATTCTTTGCCCAGGTCGCTACCATTAAACACACATTTACCAAAATGGTCAACATAGGTAATCCCATATAACCTGCCATTTGCATTGATCCTTGGCACTACCTGAATTGCCGATCTTTTGAGGTTCTTCGTAAAATCATCAAGGGTATTGACCTTAGAATTTTTCAGGGCCAGTGCAATTGCGGTTTGCAACCTTTCCGCGTGGGGTTTTCGTTTTTCTTTTCCACGTAAAA
The DNA here is from genome assembly GCF_900564155.1 of Pedobacter schmidteae. NCBI lineage: Bacteria > Pseudomonadati > Bacteroidota > Sphingobacteriia > Sphingobacteriales > Sphingobacteriaceae > Pedobacter > Pedobacter schmidteae. Next base: position 1,009,501 of record NZ_LS999839.1, read on the forward strand.
AAAGCGGGGCCAGATATTTTAATGTGGGCCGGTTATAAAAAAGGGATGCCTTTAAGGGCACGCCTATAGGCTTTCGATCAGCATCCAAGATTCTATATACCAGCCCTTGATTTTGGTTGATCCTGGAGCCTTCCGCGCCATGATCTGCATGTACGTTATATAAATTCAATACAGCATTCAGCTCATTTAGCGAGGTGTAACTATACCTATTCAGCACATGCTCCAGTACTTTTGCAATAGCCTGCCGGGTTTCATTTTTACCATAAGCTACTTTAATAACATCTATCGGTTTTAACTGAAATGATTGCCGCTTGTGGTCTTCGGCACGTACCAGGTTATATTTTTCCTCCAGCTTTTTCCGTACCGGCTCACTTAGGGTTTTACCGAGATTGTGCAGGTTAATATTTTCACCTTTGGGGCTTATTTTAGTTGTGACCACGTGAAGATGCGGGTGCCCGGCATCATGGTGCTGGTAAACAAGGTAGGGCTGTGATCCGAGGCCGATTTCTTCCATGTAATCGCGGGCAATAGCACATAATTTTTCGGTTGTAAATTGCTCACCAGGAGCAAAATTTATCGAGATATGAACGCTATTATGGGTGACACTCTCGCGTTTTGCGGCGATTTGTAGAAGCAGATTTAGCCTATCTGACTGGGAAAGTTGGTCTGTATTTAGCGGGTAATTTTCAGCAAATAAACACCGTGCTACGCCCTTTTCAACCTTGTTTTCGTTATACATAAAACTGCGGCGGATGCTTTTCCCGGTACGCATAACCGTCACCATGCTTGCATGATTTTGCGTACCATTTCCCGGATTTCATCGACGCTTTCCAGTAGCTTTACCCTATCTGCTGTATTCGCCAATAGCCATTTTTGGAACTGAACAGGTAGTTGCAGGGTATGCAGTTTATGTACCGACTGGTTAAAATTATTGGCAAGTCCATTCAGCGTTTTATTAAGCGCAGAAAACTCTATAAGCAACTCGTCTGCACTCAAATTTCTCACTGCTTTAATCATCGGCTGGCGGGTCAACATCTTACGGCAATAGGAACTCAATTGCCTTTCAGTGGTAACTTTGCTATTGCCAGTTAGTGTATTATATTCATCTTCGGTTAGCCTAAAATGAACCCATTTTGTTTTCAAGTTTTTATCTTTCATCACTAATCATTTTCACATTTTCAAAACGCCGCTGCCGACTTTGGAGGCATAAGCGGCACAAACCAAAATCCAAACGTGTCACGTTTGTACATCTTGCCGTTTCCGCCAGGGGAAACAGCTCAACTTAATTTAATATTATAAACTTCGGGCATTCCCTTTCCGACGCACATTCCCGAAAGCGCAGCGCATTTCGTTCAGGTCTGCATAATTTTTATAAAGCCGGTTAAAATTCCGAGCTGATTTGTTCCATAACCGTATTTGCTTTGCTGCATTGCGTCCGGTCTTATTGTTATCCAGGTAACAATGAACATGTTTGTGCGATTTGATAATTTCCTCGGCTTTAGATAACAAGGTTGTACTGTTTAGGATTAAGAAGTTATGCTTTGCTGCGCGTTCATCCATAATTGCGCGGTAGGTAAGGAAATCGAAGAAGCCTTCAAATACCACCAGGGTATTGCTCCCGTTATCAATATTGGTAATGTCCTTTGGTGAGGAACTGCCCTTAAAAAGAGCGTTTCGCACCTCGTAACCACCGGAATTGTTTTTAAACCCCACAGCGAAGTAGGGTTTATCGCCAATTTTAAAATGCACCTGCTTACAGTATTCGTCTGCAAGATGAAAAGGTATACCGCGGCTTTTAACATAAGCGACCAGCACATCGTACAATAATGGAGTCACCTTGGTAACTACAATAGGGTTATTGGGAACCGACTCAATTTGTTTTCTCTCTTGCGGGGTACGCCCTGGAACAACAGTTGCAGGATCACTAACAAGATTTAAAAATTCAGCAATTGTACAGTCATGGAACCTGATAGCGAAATCAATCAACGTTCCACCATTCCCATCAGTAAAATCATACCAGGTATTTCTTTTTCGGTCGATCTTAAAGGAAGCGCTTTTTTCTGCGTTGAATGGTGATAAGTACCAATAAATGTTACCGGAGATCCTGGAAGGCTTTAAGCCTTGGCGGGCAAGGTAATTTACGAGGTCGATCTGTTTGGCCTCCTGGCAATTTAACTTCGTTTTTTTCATACATCACTTTTTTCGTTTTCACAATTGGAAGTGATACAAAACTATAGGCGAAGCTGGTAAAAACCTTTACCCTATTAAATTCTAAATAAGTGCGGCTACGCGTAAAAAGTAATTTTGCTAGGGAAAGAAAAAATAAAAATTATAGCTATGATGACAGTGAAAGATGTATCCAATTATTATGATACAGTATTGGCAGTGCCGGGGATGGCAAATCTGGTAAAAATCGATTTAAAGATTAGCAGGAAAACGGTCGTGATGCTCGTTCAAGCAATTGAGCGGGGCATGAAAGAAGGGAAAGCGGCGGAAGGTGATCTTTTTGCCTTGGTACCCGAAGAAGCAAAAAAAGACCTGAGCGACGTGATTACACAATGCCTTGAAAAATCTGAAATGGGTGATTTGATGCAAAGGTTGAAAACCCTTTTTAGTAAGTAGGATTTTCAGGAGATGTAAAATTTCAGGGCCTACAAAAATTCCAAAAAAAAAAACCGGCGGTCGTTGCTTGCAACGGCCGCCGGTTTTTTTATCGAAAACCAAGCCGATTTTCGGCCTTTTATTGGAACCGGAAGTATATTGCCCAAAGCATAGCAATCACCGCTTTTTAAGGCTAAAAAGCGCCATACATAGCCTAAAACTTGATTACCATAAACAAGCCAAAGAAAAAAAGGGCTATTGTAAGTAGCCGAAGCACAGTAAGCGCCGCAATAATCAGCGAAGAAACAATATAGCTGCGCGAATAAAAATAATACCCCGTGCTTAATCTACGGGAGTGCATAAATTCTTTACGGGCGAAAAATATCACAACAGCCAGTACAATGGCTGCAATGCCCCAGGGTTCTGCTTGAAATATGTTATTCATACTTTAAATTTACAAAGGAAATATTATAAAAACCATACCGCGAAACTTTTCATTGGGTAACCTTACCGATTGGCAATACGCCACCAGTATTTGCTGGTTCAAACTTGCAATTGCCGGGTCAAAAAATAAACGGCCAAAGCGGCGCGGCCTACGCAGGAGAGATTTTTTATACCGTGAAAGCACAAAAATTGTTCGCCTTGCCTGTGCTTCCTGAACATCGGTGCCGAAATTTCCATCAGTAACCAAAATCTTATGCTGTTGGATAGCTTCCAATATCCCCCGGCAATATTCCAGGGAAAATTCTAAAAAGGTTTTCATCTCGGCTGGGAAAAGCTGGTGTAACAACCGGCCTTTTTCCGGCAGCGTCATTTTATCGAGAGGGTTCATAAAAGCGCGTTTAATTTTAGGATTAACCGGGCGCGTAAAATGCGCCCGGCAATTCAGGTTAGTTGTTCAAAAGAAATATGCTACCGTTTTGCTCAAAAGTGTGACACAGGTTGAATGCGGTTTGCACAAATTTTTCTGTGTTACCTTCTAAAACAATTGATCGAAACTTGGTTTCTTCCGTTTTAAAATCACTCACGTTCTGAAAATACCCGGTTACCGCGTTGTAGGCCCCGTAAAGCGTGCCCTGGGTAGTTTCCATTAGTTGCGTCGGGTGGCTCATTGCATATTCAAAAGCCTTTTCAACTTTGTTACGCAGATTTGTGGACATGGTATCTTCAACACCTTTTAATAGGTCGGTATAAACTTCTACGGACGGTGCAAGCGCTGCCTGTATCAGTTTTTTAACTTCTTTGTCTGTGATCTTAATTTTCGCCCATCTGTTGAACTTTTCACCATATTGAACGGATAGTTTGTCTGCAAGTCCCATTACTTTTATTGCTTGTGCCAAATAATGCTCAACGTTTTCCGTGTGACGTATGCGGACGCGGTTGGTACAATTTTTCATAGCTGCATTTAAGGTATTGTTACACACTATCCTTATCGGTGTAAAGGCGATGGTAATCGACTCTTTACCGCTATGGTCATTTGTTAAAAACAAATAGTTTTCAATCGGGTCATCTTTACCAATGACAGTAGGTTCTTTAAGTTTTGCGGTAATGAAAATTTTTTCGCCTTTGCCCAATGCTCCGGCGGTTTCATATTTTACTCGGCCGCTTTCTACGCAGCTATCGAAAAAATTAAAAGCTGTGGCGTTCTGTACGACTTTATAATCCTTACCCACAACGCCCAAGGGAATTTCTAAATCTGCTCGCACCGTACTGAAAGAATCGGGTACTTTAATTTCTGGAATAAGAATGTCGGATTCCGGGTTTCCAGTAAAATTTTCTGAATTGAAAGTAAACAACGGGCGCTTATCGACTTGGAAATCCAGCCCGGCGAATTTGATTGCCTCGGCGCTGGTTGGGTAATCTTCGACAACCTGGCCTAATCCGTGCCATGCTTTTTGTTTGGTTGAAAAAAAACTGTGCTGGAGCGTTTGCGGATTTTGAAAAATGTTGTGTGCCATTTTCGTAATTTTTTTTTGGTGAATTGATTGGTTAACTTTTTTTCTTTTGCCCAGCTTTTTTGCGAAGTGCCTGTAAAGCGGATAAAAGAATGCAAAGTGGAAGAATTAGGATTTTCTTGTGAAGACGAACCCTTGCAGTCGAGAGCAAGAAAATCCTAATTAGCTTTGCAAACTCTTTTACCGCTCCTACAGGCACAGACAAAAGTTTGGATAACCCAGGGGTTTACAGCAACACAAAAATTTCAGGTACCGCACCTGTACCAATAATCTCAATGGTGATAATAGGAATGTTGATTGAATGAAGAAGGGAACAAGAACAACATGCGCTCTAAAATTTACACTGCGACAATTATGCAGATGGCATAGATAACTTTGTTGTACAAGATTTTTTGTGGAAAAGAGTTTGCCTGCGCGCAAGGCAAATGAATTTCCGTGTCTTTAAGGAAATGATGGCTGCACTTCTTTAAGTGCGGCCTTTTCTTATTCATAACATGTGCCAAGGCAGCAGGAAAAATGTTCGAAAGCCATACTACAAAGATTGGGTGAAATATTGATGCAACTGGAAGGCAGTGGAGTTGATTAATTTGAAGCAGATAAAGTGTACACAATATCAGGAGTATTCGGGTGCCGGATGTCACAGCGCGCGGTGAACAGAAGGCACTGTGTCTAAATGGTTAAAAACCGGGCTGCAATTCTTTGCGGCCTTTTAAATAAAAAGGCCACCCCAAAAGAGGTGGCCGTAAAAATGAAAAAAGTAAAATTCGCGTTGTTTGCCAAATATGAATTTTCAGACCCGTAGACTTGGCATAAAAGAAGGCTGTGCGCACAGCCTTCCTTCATGTTTAACAATCATGAAATCTCTTAAAAATTCGCTTTGAGCAATAGTTGCTTTTGCATTTGTGCAGTTGCTGCAATAAAGTTACGCCAGTTAGCTGCGATTGGATTACAGCCAAAAACTCCCGTGTATAAAGTAAAAAAATGAAAGAAAAAAATTTATTTACCTCACCCTTTTTTCAAAAAGTGGTTGTTTTCTATATATACGTTTCTTCATTTTTAGAAAGTGTATAAAGAAAATTTAACGGGTATGGGCTTTTACCGTGCTTGAAGGGATGGCCCATACTATAACCTGACAAATGTTACCATTTATGACACGACTCAACAATAGTCTTCAACCAAAATCTTTACGCGTTGCCGCTGTGAACCGGTTAATTAAAGAGCTGAAACTGCAAAACAAGGAATTGGAAGTACAAAACAAAAAGTTGACCGAACAGATGAATGAGGAAAAATTAAGGTTCCAGAAATATATACATCAATTGGTCGGGATTATAATCCCACTGCCACAGCTCATAGAAAATAGCAGGAATTTTGATTTCAGGTCGGAAAACCTTATCGATATTGCTATCGGTAGGGCTAACTACGCTATTGCATATGGACAGGATCACCTGGTAGCGGAGAAATTTGAACGCAATGAAATCCAAGCGATTAAGCTTGAAACTATCAACATTGCAGAATCGCTAAGACTACTTATTAGTGAATTTAGTCCATATGCAATGTCGATGAATAAAAAAATAAACATTCATGTAAATGAAGATTCCCATTTTCGTGTGGTAACAGACAAAGAGATGCTTGGGGATATTGTAAACAATCTCCTAAATAATGCAATCGAACATTCTAAGGATGGTCACTGTATAGATATAACAGTAAATCGGCATGAATTTGGGTCAGTAGCGATTGAGATCAAAAACAAAGGGCACATCTATGAGGAAACCCTAAAGACTATGTTTGAGCCGTACTTTTCAATGGGCAAAAGAAAAAGTTTTGGCCTTGGCCTCTATGTTTGTAAACAGTACGCGGAGCTTCTCAATATTAAATTCAATGTATGCAATGATAACGGCCATGTCAAATCCGAATTGATATTTGGCTAGGTTATTAGACTTGTAAATTATGCCGCATAATTCTTCGGGATACTACTATGCCTACCCCTACTTTAAAAGAATTAGGTATTGTCATTTTTTTATGAAAAAAACTATCCCTTGAAAACAATGATGACGTTATTTCTATAACCTATGTGATAAATTCGTCATTATTAATAGTTTTTTATTCTAAGGCCATATTCTTGTGGCCTTTTTTATTTTTTTCTTTTTATGCAACTTTTTGTTAGCTAAATTGTATTTACATTTTAACGCCCGATCCTTCCTAATTACAACCTGCCGTACTTTTTTGAGTTTTGTTATCAATTTAACCCAAATATCAATCCTAATGGAAGAAAACACGAATTACCCCTACCAAATGTTCGCAGAATTGATTAGTTACGATGTCAACCCGGAAAAATTAGATTCAGCATTGACCCCAAACCAAGTAACTAATTACTTTAAAACCATCGAAAATGAGAAAATCAATGTAGAGAAAAAAATCAACGAGATCATTTACAAGATCAAAAAAAAAGACCACGTGAGTTCCACGGTAAAAAAATTACATGATGGGTTAGTCGTACTGATTGACAAAACCTACGTGAATACCACTCATGTCGACGCGGGAAAAACCAACACACGCGCAGTAAACGAAAAGTTGCTTGAAGTTAAACAAGAGCTGATCTCAAAAATCAAAAATGACTTTCCCCACTACGTTGGAGAAAATGTTCGGATACCTGTTACTGAGCTGATCGAAATACGTGATGATTTACAAAGGAAAATACCAGTATTGGAAAAGAAACTTTCGGAAGCTAAAAATGATGAAAGACTTTGTGAAATTGTTATTAGCATCTTCAAAATTTTTATCAGGAAGATCGATGACAAGGCTCCTATTTATGAAAAGGAACTGAATTACCATTTAAGGGTTGCAAAGAATATTGAGTTTGACAGCGACTATGTCGCCATTGATGCAACCTGTCCATCCTTGCATGAACTATTGATACATTGGAACCTGAACAGTGTTGGTTGTGTAAAATATTTTAGTGCGGGTATGCAACAACGCATAGATGCTTTAACTACACTTGAAGGAAAGCTGGAGTTTGTAGAAGCAAACCTGAAAAAATTACATAGCATTCCACAGATAGAAGAACGATATGATGAACGTTACGAAGGCTTTAAAGAACATTTTGATGGCATTTTAGTTCGCGAAAAAGCCCTGCTGGAAAGGAAAATTGCTGGTTTTAAGCCAATTTCGGAAACTGTAAAAGACAGTTCCAGTAAATTGAAGGTCATGGTCATGATGTCGATAGACCAGATCAGCCTCGTTTTACGTGCGATGACCATGATAGGCGTGATAAAAGCCAAATCGTTAAGCATAGTCTACAAAATGCTCATGCCATTTCTCTCCACAGAGGCAAAAGAGAACCTTTCCTGGGTCAGCGCCAAGAACAAAAGCTATACCGGTGAAGAACGCGATAAACGAATTACCATTGAAATCCTGGAAAGCATAAAGCAAGGGGTCGAAGCCCTATAACTACTCTTTCAAAAATTATTTTAGGCCGTTTCAATTTTTTTTGAAACGGCTTTTCTGCGTTTATGGCGGTTTTGAGAAGGGTTCTGCAAGGGTTCTAAAATAATGGAACTTGAAACGCCTTTGCGCGCAATGTTACTTTGTGATGTAATTGTTGACCACTGTAGTTAATCCTGTGATGGTTGAATTGTTTGGACTTTAAAAGGCATTGTATGTTGAGTAACCTAACCTGGGCACAGTTTTTTGCATTTATTGGATGTGCCGCGATGATTTATTATGTATTTGTAATACTTCGTTATTACCCGCAAGAAATCAAGAAAATCTTCTCCAAGAAAAATACTCCTGTGCAAGATGATGAATACGACTTTATACCTGACGATGAGTTCGACAGGGTTGAGTTGCTTGCAAGGAAACTGACTATTGGTTTTGCCCGCGTTTCACGCGGCGACATCCTGGCGCATGATATGTTGCAGGAAGAGCTGGCACCATTCAACGACATCAAAAGCGACGTGCTTCGATCAGGCATCAATGAAATGGTGGTAAGCGAGATGAAAAAAATTGGCACTGTTACCAGTGAGGGAGAAATCGATACGATGTGGAGAGGGTAACTGGGCCACTATCGACCTTCCCGCAAAAGCGGGAAGGCATCGATAGTTCATAAGTAAAATCCGCAACTCGCCCTGTTTTTTGGTGCATGGTTGATTGGTGGGGACGGGCGGTTGCGGTACTAATTCGAGATGCCCCCTGCGCAGTGGCGCAGGGGTTTTTGTGAGGTTGTTTATTAAAAATGTGATGTATGATAAGGTGTAGAAAGGGTTTTAGAAAAACCTCGATTGTAAAATTTTGCAGTGTAGCGGCGGTAGTGCTGCTATCAATCTGTGTTGAAGCGGCCTTTGCCCAAGATGGTGCCGCAGGAATTGACGAAGCTGATTCAAAGGTTCGTGAGTATTTCGGTTCCGGCACTAAACTCATGTACGCCGTTGGTGCCGTGTTAGGTCTGATCGGGGCCGTTAAGGTCTATTCTAAGTGGAACCAGGGCGACCAGGATACTTCGAAAGTTGCAGCGGCATGGTTTGGCTCCTGCATTTTCCTGGTGATAGTTACCACGGTGATCAAAGCATTCTTTGCGGTTTAAAAATTGACGTTATGAAATCGAACTTGCGCAAAAGATTGCTGGCCCACATTGAGGCAAACCATCCTGAATTGATTTGCAGGCAATCGATAGAATATTCGATCAACGATTATTTGAATGATAAGATACAAATGATCGAACCTTTGATTGCTGGTTACAAGGACAATGGGCTTACCCTGACCGAGATCGAGAAATTGTGCTTCAATGAACTGATAAAGGTATTAGGCCCATCCAAAGCGAAATACATTCAATCCCTTTTACAAAGCGACTTCCACGAAGATTATGACAGGTTTGTTGCTTTGGGTGTATTGAAATACGAGCTTGTGAATATGGTTGAGCTATGCCTGGAAACTTTTGAAGTGTTCGATTTCAACGACCGTAATAAGGAAGACCATTTTTTAAGGAATGCCGTTATCGCGGTAATTCATGCCTACCTGATTGATTTTACCCGTAAACAAACCGTAAAAGACACAGAATGAAATGAACGGCCTAATCCTGGGCCGTTCTTTACATTTTGTTCAAATTTAATCATCCCGAAAAAACGTTGTGTATGGAGAATCGTGTATTACCATTGGTAAGAATTGAAGACGTTAGTTTTTTTGCTGATGCCTTGAATTTTCAATTTATAGAAAAAGACAACCCGGGAAACCGCTTTAATACAAAGCTGATGAAGATTTACGATGACCGGTATGAGTTTGCCTTTGACAAGAATACTAAAAATATTTATGCTGGGCCATGGGACGAAGGCTTGCCACGCTCCCATGTATCCTGGGTGGAGATCAGGCCGTTGCCAGCAATTGACCCCCATGGTATGGATTTAAGACCTGACATAGCTGACAGATGGCAGGAGTATTACACCTCACCATTACCAAAAAAAAGTTTTCAGGGTATTGAATTTTATATCGACCCTGAACGCCATTGTTTCAGACAGGTACATAACAGGTGGAACCAGATCGACTTTAATAAAATCCTTACTACTGAAAACGCTACCGGTTTTTATTTTGATCGGCTGGATAAAAATGTACCCCTCGCCTCGAAGTTCAATTCACTTGATCCCCCTGAACAAAAATATATTCCAAAGCACATTGTATTTGTAAAGTGCCCCTCACTGCTAGAGATTGACCAGCTATGCAAGAATATCAAATACAGGGAAATCCAGCGGCCAGAAATTTTAGAAAAGAAACAAGTGAGTGCTAAAAAGAGCCGCGGCAGAAATGCCCGGCATTAGTTGCCATGTAGTAGAACCAAAATAAATATATAATGGAAAACAGTGTTTACCAGATCAACAAAGGAATTAACCGCGCCATAGAGTTCAAAGGGTTAAAAGCGCAATACATATGGTACCTGGGTGGCGGCATAGTGGTGTTAATGATCATTTACGCCATTATGTATTTTATCGGCGTAAATACTTACATCAGCATTTTAGTGATCCTGGTCGTGGGTGCATTCTTGCTAATGAAAATTTACGCCATGAGTTCCAAATATGGCGAGTTTGGTCTGACCAAAGCCATTGCCTCGAAATCCCTACCCAAAGTGGTTAAAACTAACAGCCGGGCCATTTTTATAGAGCTGGGCAAAGAAAAATAGAAAATGTGCAATGATAAGGACTGAAAGATGAAAAAGAACATTTTGCAATTGGGTCATAAATTTTATGAGCTTGACCGTGAAAAAGCAACGCTGGCGGAATTTGGTAACCCGGCCAATCACCTTGCCCTTGCGGAATTAAAACCAGACGGGCCAGGCTATGTATATGTAGATTATGATCCTGGAAGGAAAAGGATTGAGCCAGCAGAATCGCCAGAGATCACAGATGATTCAAAAACAAGGATAATTATCCCCTACGTCACGCTACAGGAAGGCTTTGAGAACGATCAAAAACTAATTGATTTATTTAATACAACGTCCAAGTTAAATAACTGGAACCTTGCTTTTATCAGCAATGATTACTACAACCGGTTAAATGGCGAATTGCCTGTTGTTGATGTACACGGGGAACCGTTCAAAGTAAATACAGACTACCTATTATTAGCGGATGATTACGGCCGGGAGATTAACATCAGGGGCGTAGCCGCCGAAGACGGCCGATATCATATAGATGTTTATCTTGGCGATGAGCTGAACCCTGAACCTGTTCGGGCATCTGTACCACAATTTGTAAAGACCGATCCCGTAGGCATCTGTCAAAAATATGAAATGAACTGGAATGAGCTGCCTGAAAGGGATTCAGACTTGCGCTCGAATCCCCAAAATTTGGAACTAAGAGCGGAAGGGAAACTTCCTACACTTGGAATTGGAAACGATGTTTTTATTGTTGATGTCAATAACGATGAACTTAGGTACAAGGACTTGCCAATCACAATTGCGAACCTGGAGAACCTTCCACTTGACGAAAACGGTTGGAATCATCAAATCTACTACAATGAAAAAACTAAGGAGCCTGTAGAGATTTCCGAAGATACTACCGAATTGCCAAAAGACGTGGTGATGGTTACTTTCCCGCAATCGATGGCCCTTGATCCATATGGTTACGAGCAACTAAACGAGATGCATGGGCATGACCTGAATTACTACAACAAATTTTACCCTATCCGCTCCCATACCATGGCACAAATTACGCGTATTGAAGATTCCCCTTTAAAAGAGCTGGTCGAAAGAAACCTCAAGGCACGGGAGCAGCATAAAAACGCCGACAATAAACAGCGTCATACCAACGAGCGGAAAAAAAAACGTGGCTTAGGCCATTAATGGAAAAAGAACTGAATAAAAAAACATGAGATCGGGTTGATAGCAGTGCTATCGCAGGTTTAAGAGGTAGCACTAGGATGTAGTGCCAATTTTTTGTGAGTTTGAAAATTGTGATGTATGGAAAAAAAATTTGCCGACGTGTGGCCTATAATGGCCGTCGAGCATGATTGCATAGTGAGTAAGAAGGGTGACATTACCGTTGCCTACAGTGTACAATTACCGGAAATTTTCTCGTTATCGAATCATGACTACGAGAGTTTCCACCAGGCTTGGATCAAAGCGATCAAGACACTACCCAAGTTCTGTGTTTTTCACAAGCAGGATCGTTTTTTAAACAAGAATTTCCGGGGCGATGTAGAAAAAGAAAGCTCGGTACTTTCTTTTGCCAGTAACCGGCATTTCAATGAGCGCCCATTCTTAGAGCATAAGTGCTGGGTATTTATTACTAAAAAGCCTGCTGGCAGGAAAACCTCCAGCAGCTTGTTTTCTACGCTTATCCGCAACACGATTGTTCCGGGTGAGCTGCTTAAACCCCAATTCCTACAAGACTTCCTGGACTGCTGCGGGCAGTTCAAAAGGATACTAGAAGACACCGGGTTAATTGAATTAACCCGTTTAACGCAGGAACAGATCGTAAGTACCGCGCGCAGCGCAGGTATACTGGAACAGTACTGTTTCCTATCGGAAACAGCCGATGAGTTCCAGATCAAGGACATCCAGTTTAAGGATGGCATTACCGTTGGCAACCAGCGTTGCCAACTTTTTACATTAGGTGATGCCGCCGACCTGCCCGCGCTCTGCGGCAGTCGAATGAATTTTGACCGGTACTCAACTGACAAAACAAAATTCTCTGTTGGCTTTTCTTCTACCCTCGGCCAGCTTCTCCCGTTAAATCATATTTACAACCAGTACATCTTCATTGAAGATGCGGCCAAGACTTTGCAACGGCTGGAAAGCAAAAGATTGCGACTGCAATCGCTTTCGGCCTATTCCCGCGAGAACCTGATCTCGCGGGATGCGACGAACGATTTTTTAAATGAAGCGATCTCCGAACAGCGTTTACCTGTTCGGGCGCATTTCAATATCCTCGCCTGGAGTGACAACGAAAGCGAGTTTAAGGAAATCAAAAGCGCTGTAAGCAGCGGCCTGGCGCAGATGGACGCAGTTTCAAAGGTTGAAACCGCATCGGCCCCACAAATATTTTGGGCCGGACTACCGGGAAATGCGGCGGATTTTCCGGTTGAAGATACTTTCGACACGTTTGCGGAGCAAGCGTGCTGCTTTCTGAACCTGGAAAGCAGTTGCGAGGATAACATCAGCCCTTTTGGTATCCGCCTGGGTGATAGGCTTACCGGGAAGCCCCTGCACGTTGATATTTCGGACTGGCCTTATAAAAAAGGCATTGTCCAAAACTTCAACAAGTTCATTTTAGGGCCGTCGGGCAGTGGTAAATCTTTTTTCACCAACCACATGGTTCGTAGTTACTACGAGCAGGGCACCCACATCGTACTTGTCGATGTGGGCCATAGCTACAAAGGGCTATGCGATATGGTCAATGGGTATTACTTCACCTATAGTGAAGAAACCCCAATCAAGTTCAATCCATTTTTTATTGGCGAGGGTGATTCACTCGATACCGAAAAAAAGGAATCGATCAAAACCCTGCTCCTTGCGCTATGGAAAAAGGATGACGAGGAATACAGACGTGCGGAATATGTGGCATTGTCAAATGCCATCCAGTTGTATTATGACAAGCTGGAGAAACACCCGGAAATCTTCCCAGGCTTTAATTCCTTCTATGAATTTCTAAAGCATGATTTCGTTGCCATACTTGCAGAAGACAAGGTTAAAGACCATCACTTTGATATTGACAACTTCCTTTATGTTCTAAGGCCCTATTACCAAGGCGGGGAGTTCGATTTCCTGCTTAATGCAAAGGAAAACCTGAACCTGCTACAAGAGCGGTTCATTGTCTTTGAGCTGGATTCAATCACCGGGCACCCAACGTTGATGCCTGTCGTAACGATCATCATCATGGAAGTTTTCATCAACAAGATGCGAAAACTCCGTGGTGTACGAAAGATGATCCTAATCGAAGAGGCTTGGAAAGCCCTGATGAAAGAGGGTTTTGCGGAGTACATCAAATACCTGTTTAAGACCGTTCGTAAATTTTTTGGTGAGGCCATTGTAGTTACCCAAGAGGTCGATGACCTTTTAGCTTCACCGATTGTAAAGCAGGCGATCATTAATAACAGTGATTGTAAAATTATGCTCGATCAATCGAAATACCAAAACAAGTTCGATCAGATCCAGGAGTTTTTGGGCCTAACTGAAAAAGAGAAAGCGCTTGTACTGTCACTGAACAAGTCCAATGATCCAAAATTAAAATACAAAGAGGTATTCATTTCGTTGGGCGGTACCTATTCCCGTGTTTACCGTACCGAGGTTTCACTTGAGGAATACCTCGCCTATACTACCGACCAACGTGAAAAAGTGATGGTTCAGGATTACTCGCAAAGGTACGGCAGTATTGATCTTGGGATCAAGGTGCTTGCCAGCGAGTTACGAAGCAGAAAATAAACAAAATGCAAAATAGAACAGTGAGTTATGAAAAAGTATGTATTGATTTTTTTTCTTTCCATAGGGCTGGCAGCCATGCCAACCATGGAAAGCAAAGCGATTGTGTGGAAGGTGATAACCGCGGCAATCAAAAAGGTGTTACAGGCCATAGACCTGCAAATCCAGCGCCAGCAGAACAAAGTGATCTGGCTGCAAAACGCGCAGAAGACCCTTGAAAATGCCCTTTCTAAATTAAAGTTAAAAGAGATCGGCGAATGGACAGAAAAGCAGCGCAAAATCTACAAGGAATATTTTGACGAGCTGCACAAAGTAAAAACGCTGATCAGCTATTACCAGCGCATCAAGGATATTACCAAGAAACAGGCGCAACTGGTTTCCGAATACAAACGTGCCTGGGCCATGATCCGCAGTGACAAACACTTTACGTTTGATGAAATAGCCGAAATGGGCCGGGTGTACGAAGGAATTTTGGAAGAAACGGTAAAAAACATCGACCAGCTATCGCTGGTAGTCAATTCCTTTATCACAACAATGAGTGATGCGAAGCGGCTGGAGATCATTGCGAGTGTAGACAACAAGGTTGATGAGAACCTGGATGATCTGCGGCGGTTTAACAGTGAGAACGCCATTTTGAGTTTAAAACGAGCGCAATCCCAACATGAAATAGATGTGGTGAAAAAGATGTATGGTTTGACCGATCCCGTGTATGAATACTAAAGCTATGCGTATGAAAAATTTGATTTTGACCGTGTTTCTGTTCCTGGTCACCGGCCTGTGCCAAGCACAGGGCAAACAGGAAAAGATGCTGGCGCAGCAGATCGCGGCGCTGGAAGTGTACAAAGGGTATCTTAAAGTGGGTTATAACATCGTTAAAGGCGGCTGGAACCTTGTAAAAGATATAAAGAACGGTGATTTTTCCTTGCACCGGAATTATTTCAACTCCCTTAAAGCGATCAATCCCCGCGTCAAAAAATATGCACGGGTTGCAGATGTGATCGCTTTACAGTTGTCCATTGTACAAAGTACCGCCAGGTACATTAAAGCGGCGCGTAAATCCAGTTACATCCATGCCGACGAAATGGGCTATTGCAAAAAAGTGTTTGACCGGTTGGTAGATAACTGCATCCAGGTGCTGGACGAACTCATTACCCTGACCAGCGACAACCAGTTGGAGCTGAAAGATGATGAGCGCATCAAGCGAATAGATTCCCTTTACCAGCAGACACTCGATGATTATACCATCTGTACTGATTTTGGTAATGAGATGTTGTACCTGTCCAATGCACGCGCATTGGAACATTCGGATATAAAAAGTATTGATCTGAATTATGGATTAGAAAGGAAAATGCCATGAAAAAGTTTATTGTTTTTGTGATGCTGTGTTTTGCACTGCAAACCAGCGCCAGCGCACAGGTTAAGGAAGTGATACAACTGGCGCTCAACCTGGAGAAACTGGCCCAGTTAAAAAGTATTCTGACTTCGCTTAAAAAAGGTTACGAAATTTTAAGCAAGGGGTATAATACGGTTAAAGACCTTACCAAAGGCAACTTCAACGTTCATAAAACTTTTCTGGATGCGCTTATGGAAGTAAGCCCGGTGGTCAAGAAGTACCGTAAGGTTGCCATGATCGCGGATTACCAGGTTAAGCTGATCAATGAGCAGAAAGCTGCTTTAAAGCGGTTTCGCGGCAGTAAGTTCCTAAACCCCGAAGAAATCACCTATATCGCTGGCGTGTTCGATAATGTGACCAAAAGCAGTATCAAGAACCTTGACGAGCTGATCCTGGTCATCACGGCGGGCAAGCTGCGCATGTCGGACGACGAGCGGCTTGCAGCGATTGACCGCATTTTTAAGGATGTAGAGGATAAGCTCATCTTCACACGCGATTTTAACGTGAGTGCCTCGATGCTGTCATTGACCAGGGAGCGGGAAATGAAGGATATAAAAGGCGTGAAAATATTAACTGAATAACATTAAAGCGAATAATGATGAAAAGGAGTTTGTGTGTTGGAATTATAGTTTTAATTGTGTTGTGGCCTGCGGTGAGCATGGCCGGGCCTACTGCTGATAATATCAAAAGCCTGAACGAAGTATTGACCAAACTGTACACGGATATGTCCCCCCTCTTTAAGGGGCTTGTTAATGTAGGCAGGGGCATTGCGGGTTTCGCAGCACTTTTTTATATAGGTACACGTGTGGCGAAACATATCATGAATGCTGAACCAGTAGATTTCTATCCTTTATTCAGGCCCTTTGTACTGGGCTTCTGTATTGCGTTCTTCCCCCTAACAATGGATTTGATAAACGGCATCTTAAAACCAATGGAAACAGGCACAGAAAAAATGGTATATAATAGCGACAAAACTGTGGCTGCATTGCTGAAAGAGAAGGAACGTAAGATCAGGGAAACCGATAAATGGAAGATGTATGTGGGCATAGGTGGAAAAGGTGACAAAGACGCCTGGTACAAGTACACGTATGATAAAGACCCTGCTACAGAGGGTATGTTCGAGGGGATTGGCAACGATCTTTTATTTGCTGCGGAAAAGCAGGAGTATAAGTTTAAACAATCCGTAAAGGCATGGATGTCGGAAGTTTTGCAGGTGGTATTCCAGGCGGCAGCACTTTGTATCAATACGCTGCGCACCTTTCAAATGATCGTACTGGGCATCATTGGCCCCCTTGTTTTTGGAATGGCGGTTTTTGACGGCTTCCAGCATACGCTTACCAATTGGATTTCCAGGTATATCAACGTGTTTTTATGGCTTCCTGTTGCAAATATCTTCGGCAGCATCATTGGTAAGGTGCAGGAAAACATGTTGAAGATCGATTTGAGCCAGATGGCTGCATATGGCGATACCTTTTTCTCGCAGGCGGATACCGGGTACCTGATCTTTATGCTCATCGGTATCGTCGGTTATTTCACGGTGCCGAGCGTGAGCAATTTTATTGTAAATGCGGGTGGTGGAAATGCAATGCTACAAAAGATCACCAGTATGACCTCGCAGGCTACGCCTATGAGCATTGCCCGCGGTTCAATAGATGCCAAAAAGAGCTATGACGACGGCCGTAAATATGATGCCGGCAGTGGTGTATGGGGAGCTATTGGCCGAATGGACGGCGGTGGAAAAGGTGGCGGCGCTTACCAGCATAGCAAGGTAAGCGGCAAGAGTTAACCGGGGATGAATTTGTGAATTGGAAAATGTGCAGTTATGTTCAAAGTTGTAAAAGATATAGATAGTGCATACCGCTATATGCGAACGCTAAGTATAATAGTGATAGCCGGGTTTGCTACGATCACCAGTGTGATCATTTATAAATGTTTCGAGCTTTCAAATTCTTCACAAGGAAGGATTTATGTGCTGGTCAACGGGAAAGCATTCGAAGCCTTTTCCTCATCGCGTAATGAGAATATCCCTATCGAGGCAAAGGATCATGTGGAAACCTTCCACCGTTTTTTCTTTACCTATAGCCCTGATGATAAAGCGATCAAGAGCAATATCGGCAGGGCACTGTACCTGGCCGATAACTCCGCTAAGAAACAGTACGATGACCTGCGGGAAAGCAATTATTATACTTCTATCATTAGCGGGAATGTTAACCAGACAATTAGCATTGATTCTACTAAGGTGGATGTTAGCCATTACCCTTATGTGTTCAGGTTCTATGGCAAACAGGAATTGACGCGGCCTACCAGTATTGTTGTCCGCAGGCTTGTTACCGAAGGGTATCTACGGAATGTGACCAGGAGCGATAACAACAGCCATGGCTTTTTAATTGAGAGATGGAAAATCGTTGATAACGCCGATATATCGGTAGAAAACAGGAACTAATGAAAAAGAGAGTGAGAGCGAGAGCGAGAGCGGGAGAGCGCAGGAAAGAATTAAGTGAAAACTACGAACGGGCGGCAGGTTATATTTCGCAGAAAATCCTGCTTGCGCAAAGGCGTTGGGCGAATGCCATGCATTCGGTATTTGTACGTCTTAGCCTGCGGCAACAAAAGCTCATTTTTTTGAGCATCGGAATTTTGATTGCGGTGTATTGTGGCAAGCTAATTTATGATGGACTGGCCGGGGACGGCAGATTGATGGAAGCACCAGCAAGCATAAAAATACCAGTGATGCCGGGCAGATCGGTGCCCGACACAATAGACAAAAAGAGATAAACAGCGCATGCTGTTTGCGATTTAACGAAAATAAAACCTAGTGAAGATGAAAAGTGAAAATGTAAAGGTTGAAAAAAGAAGGAAGTTTCTCCTTGTTCTACCATTAATCGTGATCCCGTTCCTTGCCGCTATATTTTACAGCTTTAAGGAAGATGAAGGGACTGCAAACCCGCTGCAAGAAGCAGCGGTTAAAGGGCTGCAAGCCGGTTTACCGGATGCGAATGTAAAAAAGGAGCCGGAAAATAAACTCTCCTATTATGAAGCTGCGGAGCAGGATTCAGCGAAGCGGAGCGAGCAGATGCGCAATGACCCATACTTTCAAAATGCGTATGCGTACCAGCCGCCCGGCACGATGCCCCCGGCGAGTGCATACGGGCCAAATTACGGCGCTGGTTACAATCCAGGGCCATATATGCCGGAAGCGAGAGAAAACGCTGTTTACAGCCGTTTGAACGCGCTAAATGCTACACTGAACCAACCGGCACCCATGCCACCGGCAAATAATCCTTACCCTGCAAACGAAAGTGAGCCGATGAACGGTGAGGTTGACCGCCTGGAGAAAATGATGAAAATGATGTCGTCGGGTGCGGGCGAAGAAGACCCGGAAATGAAAAACATTGACGGGATGCTGGATAAGCTGCTGGATATACAAAACCCGGCACGGGTGCAGGAGCGGATGCGCAAAAACTCTAAAGAAAGCCGGGGCCAGGTTTTCCAGGTCACCGGCGAAACCCCCAAGCGGGAAATTACCGCGCTGTACAACGATACCGAGAAGATCAGTAAACACAGCAATGGATTCTTTGCGTTCGAGAACAGCAAACAGGAGCAGGAAACACCGGCAGGTACGATAAAGGCTGTTGTACATCAAAACCAGACCATTGTAGCCGGGGCGGTCATTAAGCTGCGCTTATTGAATGACATCTACGTAAATGGCTTTAAAATCCCCAAGGATAACTTTTTGTACGGCCTTGCGAGCCTTGATGGCGAGCGGCTGAACATTGGCATCTCCAACATCCAGTACCAGGACATCATTTTCCCTGTACAGCTTACCGTTTATGATATGGACGGGCTAAATGGTATCCACATCCCCGGAGCAATATCGCGGGAGATCAGCAAGCAAGGCGGATCCGACGCGATCAGCTCCATCGGCCTTTCTGGTTTAGACCCCAGCATCGGCGCGCAGGCCGCCACCGCGGGTATCGAAATCACAAAAAACCTTATTGGCAGGAAAGTAAAAATGGTACGTGTAACCGTTAAAGCCGGGTACCAGGTATTGCTGCGCGATGAAAATTCAAAGGAAAAGAAATAATTAAAAACAGAGTAACATGAAATTGAAGAGAATGAGTATTGTGATGATGGTAATCATGTTCATCACATGTGTAGGCGCGAATGCGCAGAACCTTTCAACGCAGATCAGGTCAAGCGTTATCCCGTTGCACCTGGGCGTTTCCCACAACAAGACGACAAATTTGATTTTCCCGTTCAGCATCAAGAGCATTGACCGCGGGAGCAGGGAATTACTGGCGCAGCAGGCCGCCGGGGTTGAAAACATCCTGCAAGTAAAGGCAGCTACGGATAAGTTCCAGGAAACAAACCTGACGGTTATCACCAGCGACGGTGCCCTATATTCTTTTTTGATCAGCTATAAATCCGACCCTACAGTTATTAACCTGTCGCTGGCCCTTTCTTCCGCGCAGCAGCAGGTGGTTGGCATTTTGCAATCCAACAATGATAACGAGGCAAAGATGATCAGTAACAGTGCGGAGATTGCTACACGCAAGGCTGTAATAAAAAACGCTTACGCCAGAAAATACGATGTAGCCTTTAAGCTGACCGGCCTTTACATCCAGAACGATATTTTGTATTTCCAGATCGAGGTTGACAATTCCAGTAGTATTGGCTATGATATTGAGCAATTGAGGTTTTACACTGCGGACAAGAAAAGGTCAAAGCGCACCTCCAGCCAGGAAATTGAAATTAAACCGGTATATGTATTTAACCCGACCTCGCGTGTCGAGGCATTTTCCAAAAATGTGGTAGTGTATGCGGTAAAGAAATTCACTATCCAGGATCGAAAAAAACTGATCCTGGAACTACAGGAAAAAAATGGGGGCCGACACCTGAACATTGAGCTTTCCAATAAGCGCATCGTGAAATCATTGATTATTTAACCCAAATCCAACAATCATGGAAAATCGAAAAGACAACTATACGTACCTAAAAGATCAAATTAAGCATTCCGGCTTTGGTAATGATCTTGACTTTGGTTTGATGGAAGCGCTAAAGAAAGGCGAAGAACAATTTACATTAAAGGCCCCTATTAAAGAATATAAAGGTAAAGAAGCAACCGCTGTTTTACATTTCGAGAAAGCAAACGATAAAGACATCTATTACTTTAATAAGGTGGAAGTTAGTTTAGGTGATAAAAGCAACACCTTTAATGTATACAAAGCCTACGTTGAACGCGATCTAAACCTGTACGGTTCAACAAACTATGTCTATTCCGAATGTCTGAATATGCTTGAAGGGCGTTCCGCGCTGAAAATCGTTTATGATGCTAAGGAGAAAACATACAAAAATCTATGGGTAAAGTTAAAACTGGATGCAGAAAAGGATAAATACGGTAACTATCCGAGAGAGTTTTTTAAAGCATTTGATATTAAATCCAAGATAGCCAATCTACCACTTGCTAATATTACCGATGAAAGTCGGGATAAAATGATCAAGCGGCTTGCCAAAGGAGATGTAGTAATCGCGGATTACAAATCTGGAGAGGAAACCTATAAAGTATCATTTGTTGCTACACCAGAATTTAAAACGATTAAGATGGAAATCGTTGATGACCGTTTGCAAAAGGTTATTGAAAATGGGCCTGTAGAAAGGCAGGATAATGTTGCTGCGGAGCAAACACCAAGCGAAACAACATTAAGCGGGCCTCAAGTACCTGAAACCATTCAAAAGGAAACAGAAGCTAGCGTTAACACTGAACCACCGCCTTTAGAAAATACACCGGTTACGCCTGACCAACTGCCGGGCAAAACAGAAGCTAAGGAGCAACATGATCCGCAAAATACATTGCAAGAGATCCAGGCTGGTGTTAAGATAACAACTCCTACGGTGGCCCCCGTGCAGGATGCAAATCCTGCAAAAAATGCAGCAAAGCAAAGCAACAGCGTAGCCGGTGAGAAAAAAGTTTCAACTGCGCAGGCTTCAAAATCGAATACCGCTGTAAAAAAAAACAATAGGCAAACGAAAAGATCACGAATGAAAATGTAATGCTTAAAACCTGATTACAATGGAAGAGGAACAAATTTTCAGGGACATTGAGAAGTTTGAGAACCAGGAAAAACGTGTAAACGGTTTATTTGGAGATGACCGTAATACGGCAGAAAACGAACGTGAGCGCATGCGATTTTATGATAAGCTGAACCGCAAATATGGCAATAGCCCTTCGGAAGCTGTGCAGCGTATGCTGCGCAAAGCCAACCATAAAAATCGCGAACTCCGCAGGAACAGGATTAAAAATCCTATCCTGCGGCTGTTTTATGCCGTTTTTAAAAAGGCACAGAATTTTGCTCTAGTCCGTATGGATGCCAGAAAGCAGGAAAGAAATATTCAAAATATGATGCTTGCCATAGCAAACATGGGTATTGACATCAGCGATGCAGAAATACGCAGTAAGATGATTCAGGATGCTGATAAAATGAGGTTGACCAGAACTGAACAAATTGACCAGGATCGGCGGCTTGATGTGCGTATCGACGCACAAAAGACCGACAATGGCTACACGGCGGAAGAATACAAGGCCAGCATCGTAGATACCCGCGAAGGCAACGTGAAATCTGTGTTGCTTTCCCCGCGAAATAATACGCTTGTACCGCCGAAAATGGCGCAGCGGCTTTTGGAAGGCGGCACTGTGCTGCATAAAAAGCACAATGGCGACCCTATCTGGCTGACTTGTGACTTTAATGATAAAGATGCCAAGGGCAACATCAAAGTGAAGTCGTATGCATATGATAGTATGAACCTGCAAAACGAGCTGGACAAATGTGCCGCTTGTAAAAAACTGACCGAAGGTGAAAAACGTCAACTGATCGACAAGCTAGAAAACGGTGAGCGGCCAAGTATCCCTGTAGGGAAAGACAAACGAGTGTACCTGCAAGCGAAGCCACACAATGGCGTACAGGTTTATGAGGACAAGCAGTGTAAACAAAAGTTAGACCCGGTAACGCTACAGCGTAAATATGAAGCTAAACTTACGGTAGCTAAAAGCGAGCGCGTCATACCTAAAGTAAAAGCTAGACGATGATGGAAAAGGAAATGCTAGATATTTTGAGGCTATTCTACCAGAAGAGCCAACAGGACTGCCGGTTAAACAAAGCGCACCTGGCATTGTTTCTAAGCCTTTTCCTGTACTGGGAAAGTGCCGGGTTTCCGCAGAAGATAAACGTGTTCAGCAACCAGATGATGCCCCTTGCCAAAATCTCCAGCACAGCTACCTATAATAAACTTATCCGGCAACTGGATGAATACGGGTATATCAGGTATATGCCCTCTCACTACAAAAAACGCGGTAGCGAAATTGCATTTAATACAAAAGGCTCCTGAAAGGGAGCCTTTTGTATTTACAAGAAAAACCGTAAACAAAAATACCAGCGATTAGTAATGATTTTATGCATGAATATTTACGTATTACATAGGAAAAAGTTTCTCCTGTTTAGGAGAAATAGAATCCTGCTAATGAGAACTGCAATATGTTAGCAGTCCTATATTTTTTTCGGGATTTTTTTTGACTGCATTCAAATTACAATTGTGCTATTCTAATTTGCATGGTATAAAGGACACGATATTAAACCATATAAATTGAGATAACATTAAAGCACGAAAGGTAAATCACAATAACTCATTTTCCCCAATAGAAAATTATTACTGCTCTTTGACACCAAAGATATAGTAATAGGCCCTATCATAATAGGATCAAAAACAGATTAACATGAGAAAATTACTTTTGTACTTAACACTTGTCTTCGCGGTAAGCTTAAATACTACCCAAGCTAGAGGATTGCAAGGTTGTATGGTAACGATCTTCGTATTTAACGGGAGCCCCGGTCAAGAATATGACCCAACACAATACCAACAGGTTTCTACAGCACCAAACTGTCCATCCTACGGAAAATTGTGCGCAATCTTGGTGCCCGGTCGCTTTATATACACATCTATAGAAGTATATACTTTAGGTTTGCCACCTACATATATTGGAAGGCCCAAAGTTGATGCTCTTCCATTAATGAATAAAATTAATCTAGCGTTGGCCACGTTCGGAGAGGTTACAACCCCAGATTCAGATTGTGTAACAATTCTTGAAAAATTTTAATCAGTCTAATACTCCAATTTTAGACAAAGTGGCAAAATGTATTCTATGTTAATTAATATGGATGTAAATATCTCAAATGTTGAATATACTATCTCTAGTTATATTATAAAGTAAAACAAACGTCATGAACTTTAGAAAACTATTTTTGAATTTCTCCTATTTAAGTTTTACGATTCTATGGGCATATGCCGCAATCAGTAAACTTGGTGAATTTCAGATGTTCAAATATCAAATGGCGGATGCACCATTCGTATCTCCACTTGCTGACGTACTTGTCTATTTGGTTCCAGGAATTGAGCTAATTGTAGCAGGGATGTTTGCCATTGAAAAAACGCAGAAACTAGCGCTATACCTATCCTTTGTATTGATTACAATTTTTACGATATACGTTGGTGCTATGGTGACCTTTAGCAGTAAAGCACCATGTACTTGTGGGGGCATTATAAGTAGTTTTACATGGAACCAACACCTAATTTTCAACGCGGCATTCTTGGTTCTTTCCATTTTTGCAATCGTAGTTCAAAGGAAGCAAAATCAAGGTGGTCAAAGTTCCATACATACTAAGGTTGCATATTAAGTGCAAAAATCATTAGGAATGCATTAATATCGGCACTCATTGCGCGTGGCATTAAGCAGAAGCTTGATAAAAAAGTATTGAGAATTTCAAATTTTTCACAATGCATTCAAAGCTTTTAAAACTAATAATATTAACCTCAATAGCATTATCTACAAGCATTTATCAAGGATACTCACATTCTTCATCAAAAAGAGTCTATAGGATATTTGTTTTAACGCCAGGGACAGATCCATACGATCCCTTAAATTATACAGAAACAACAACAGTCCCGACTTGTCCAGCTAATGGAAATGTTTGTGCGATTGCTATAATGGATAGCGATGTATATACTGTGTGGGATGCTCCAATACTTGCTTACGCAGGAAAGCCCAAAGTAGATATAGCCACAGGTAATGTCGGTGAATTATCGGATGATATTGCTTATGCATTGCAAACAACTGGAGAAGGATCTAGCCCATGGGGAAGAATTATTTACGAAAAACTATAGATAATTAATTTCGGCTAGATATGAAACTCATAAATCTTTTGTTCATTGTCGTGGTTGTAATCTTTTGCTCGTTTAAACACAAAGAAACACATTCTATGTTTAGCAGCACTTTCTACCTAGGATTTGGTGGTTATCAATTTAATCCGACTGACTATATTTCAGGCACTATTATATCATGCCCGGGAGATGGAAGGGTCTGTTCAATTTCTATTCCTCTGACAGATGTTTATACTCCGTATGAAGTTGCCGCATTAGGATTACCGGTTACTTACATAGGTTTCCCAAAAGTCAACGATTTTAGTGCTGGTGGCTTAGGTTATCAAATACAAATTGCACTTATCACAGCCGGTGAAAATAATCTTCCACAAAAAGGTAGAATTATATATGAAGAGTTCTAAGTTCAAAAACATATTCTAAAAAAAATCCATGAAATATTCAATTCCTTGTTCTGTCGCATTACTAACGACAATGATAATTTCTCTAAGTACTACTGGTACAAGTAGAGGACTGAATGTTTTCAAAGTCGCTTCTTCCTTGAACGATTTTGTGCCGCTAAATTATACTCAAGGTGCAGTTGCAATATGTCCTGCTGATGGTAAAGTTTGTTACATAATTATTCCAGACCACGATGTTTACACAAGCGCTGAAGTTTCGGCCATTGGACTTCCAACATCATATGTGGGTTTACCAAAGGTAGATGATTTTGGTACTGGGGGATTAGGCGCACAAATCCAAGCTGCTATATTAGCACCTGGGGAGGTTTCAACACCAATAAATGGAAGAACAATTATAGAGCGGAATTGATAGGGGCAAGTAAGTATAAAATTGCAAATATCTAAATCCTAGTTTAGGAGGATAAAATCATTAAACCAAATTATAATAATTGCTGGGTATAATATGCGTATTCGCATATTGTACGATCACCTCTAAGAGAGAGTAAGCCTGACTTTTAAGTTGCCACTAGAAATATTAGACCCATTTATCCTAAATAATTATTCAGTAGGAGGCGTGCCATCGATATATGTGAGCTCGGCGAATTTGCATAATTGCAGTTTCTGAGGCTGATGTTTATAACGCGGCGGAGGCTGCAGTACTTCGCTTGGCAACAAGTTATACAGTCAAGCCAAAAGTTGATGATTTCTTTCCAACAGGCCGCGGGACTCAAATACAAAATGCATTATCAACTCTAGGTGAAGTTAATATCCCTGTAAATGGAAGAATTATTTACGAGTGGCTATGAGTTAAGTAAAATTCTTGAACCTATTGAATGCAAAACTATTGAAACCATTTAAACTTACGATAATGAAATTCAAAGCATTACCTCTTTTAGGATTAATCTTAGCGGCTTTTTGTTCATTCACATTTGATGCTAAAGGCCATAAAAGAGCCGATCAGGCTTTTAAATTAGATTTTGGTAAAAGTAATCTTGATCCAACAGGTTATTCACCAGGTACGGTTATAGGTTGTCCTGGAGATGGAAAAGTATGCTATATAATTGTGCCTGACTCTGATATTTATACTGCTGCCGAAGTAGCTTCTCTAGGATTACCAACTTCTTACATTGGAAAACCAAAAGTTGATGACTTTAACACAGGTGGATTAGGTGCACAAATTCAAGCTGCATTAATAGCTCCAGGTGAAGTATCAACCCCAGTAAATGGCAGAACTATTATCGAGAGATACTAATTATAACGTCAAAATATTTAGAATTGTTAGGTGACAATCATTTTTAACCCGAAAAAAACACAATAAATGAAATTGAAATTAGCAGGTCTTTTCGGCCTTATCGTAGCAGTAGGTTGTGTATTTGCATTCAATGCAAACGCTTTCAAAAGAGTAGATTCTGCTTGGCATGTTCCAACTACTGTATATCAATTCGATCCTCATAACTACGCTCCGGGTACGGTTCCAAGTTGCCCAGGTGATGGTAAAGTTTGTTACATTATTATTCCAGCAACCGATTTGTATACTAGTACTGATCCAGAAGCTATTCTCGATCCAAGTTTAGTTGGAAGGCCAAAAGTTGACGACTTCTCAGCAGTTGGTTTAGGATCTCAAATCCAAGTGGCGTTACTTACGCCAGGTGAAGTTTCAACTCCTGTAAATGGTCGTACAATTATCGAAAGAAATTAATCCATAACGGATAATTATTAGTCACTTTTTATTTTTTAATAAAAAAAGCACAGAAAATGAAGTTGAAATTAACAAGTCTTTTCGGCCTTATCATAGCTGTAGTATGTGTATTTGCTTTCAATGCAAATGCCTTCAAAAGAGCAAACTCATCTTGGAGAATCGACTTTACCTTAGAGCAATTTTTTCCACCCAATTACACACCAGGTACTACATTAGCCTGCCCAGGTGATGGTAAAGTATGTTACATCATAGTACCAGAAACAGATGTATATACTGCTGCTGAAGTATCTTCTCTAGGATTACCAACTTCTTACATTGGTAAACCAAAAGTTGATGACTACGCAACAGGTGGATTAGGTGCACAAATTCAAGCGGCATTACTTACAACAGGTGAAGTAGCAACTCCAGTAAATGGTCGTACAATTATCGAAAGAAATTAATCCATAACGGATAATTATTAGTCACTTTTTATTTTTTAACAAAAAAACACAGAAAATGAAATTGAAATTAGCAGGTCTTTTCGGCCTAATCGTAGCAGTAGCTTGTGTATTTGCATTCAATGCAAACGCTTTCAAAAGAGCAAACTCATCTTGGAAAATCGAAACTGGTTTAGATCAATTTGTTCCAACCAATTACACATCAGGTACTGCAGTAAACTGTCCAAGTGATGGTAAGGTATGTTACATCGTAGTACCAGAAACAGATTTATATACCGCTGCCGAAGTAGCTTCTCTAGGATTACCAGTTTCTTACATTGGTAAACCAAAAGTTGATGACTTTAACACAGGTGGATTAGGAGCTCAAATTCAAGCGGCGTTACTTGCAGCAGGTGAAGTAGCAACTCCTGTAAATGGTCGTACAATTATCGAAAGAAATTAATCCATAACGGATAATTATTAGTCACTTTTTATTTTTTAACAACAAAAAACACAGAAAATGAAATTGAAATTAGCAGGTCTTTTCGGCCTAATCGTAGCAGTAGCTTGTGTATTTGCATTCAATGCAAACGCTTTCAAAAGAGCAGATTCTCCTTTCAAAGTTTCAACTACTGTAGATCAATTCGATCCACACAACTACCAACCTGGTACATCTGGATCTTGCCCAAGTGATGGTAAAGTTTGTTACATTATTGTTCCAGCATCAGATTTGTATGTTGCTACTGATCCAGCAGCTATTCTCGATCCAAGTTTAGTTGGAAAACCAAAAGTTGACGATGTTAGCACTAGCGGTTTAGGTACTCAAATTCAAGCTGCTTTGGCTACACCAGGTGAATCTGCACTTCCTGTAAATGGTCGTACAATTATCGAAAGAAACTAATCTTTCATCTTATATCATTGCATTCAATTTAAAATTGAATGCAATGATATTTTTAAATTTATTCTGTCCAAAGTTGTCTATCTAATATTCATAAATAGATTTAACTTTTATATTTGATATTAATCTGTAATTTTTGTATTTACTTATATTTAAATTCTAAATTAGTTCAACCATCTTTACTAGATTTATTCGGATAAGTAACCTATAACTACTATCTTTAAAAAGATCTGATTCAATTTGAAAAGTTTCAAATAATTAGATATCTGAAATTTCAATAAATGGAATTTCCAATTCCTTTTCAATTAGCATTAACCCAGACACTTTCAGGTAGTTATTAAGCTCATTTATGTCTTTAATATACCCAGAACTAGGTAATACAACGTCGTATTTACCTTTATCTAATGTACCGTCAACAACTATTTTATTAATCCTTTTGTAGTCAGCCTGTAAAAGATAAAGTCTTAGCATTTCACCCAATTCAAACCCCTTATATGCATACTCCATTTTGTCTGGACGATCATTTGGCTTTACGGCAGAAATCCATGTTGCATTGTCAGTATTAGGCTTCAACTTAGATTTGTCGAAAATAACTAATTGATAACATGTAATATTTTTTTGAATTTGCTGAACTTTAATTTTTCTCGTATTCCTGAGATAGTTATTTAAATCTTCCTTCATTAAATCCCTTGAATCATTGTCAGAAATAGAGACTGGAGATATATGTTCATAACAAATCCTAGCATTTACATATGTTTCATCGTTATCTTCCTTTTGAATTGATTTTTCGTAAATACTTCGTCTAATACTGTCTTTAATATTTAATTCTAACTTTTGAGGCATCAATAAGATTTTTTTTGGAAAATTATTTGCGTATAATTCAGATAGTACATCTTGTATCCATAAGTTTAAAAATGTGTACCTGCGAGTCCCTTTTGTAGAATCAACAACATTACGGGCGTAAAATCCATATGGAGATATTAAGGTATCAAGAAAATCTGTAAATGTAGAGTTGTACTGAATTTTTCTATTTTCTTTTGCAAAAAATGGCTTATCAGCATCTATTCTATAATATGGTTTGTCCTCAATGAATTTTAATGTAGAACCGCGAAAATACTCTCTAACTTTCTGCGAATTTGTATTTTCGGAGATCCCTCGAAACAAAAATTTTCCATCTTTACCTATCCAAACAGAATACCCAATTTCATTTACTAGGGGGAAAAGGGTAGCTAGCTTTTTTGATGTAATTATTTTAAGGTTTTGTGGAATCACTTTTCTTACATACGATTTTGAATTTAGGTTTTTAATCCATTTTGAAATTTTATCATCATTTTCTATAGTATTAACCAGATAAATTTGCAAACTATCACCAAATTCTTTTTGTAACTCTGACATTCTTGGAAACCCATTAATACAGGTACCACATGTAGTACTCCAAAAATCAAGAATTATTAGTTTCCCTTTAAGCTTGCTTTCTTTTGCTAAAACATCATTTGATTTTTCTATATTTCCATTGTGATCGATAATACTCTCTACATAGATTTGTGAAATAATTTCATTAAATTTCAGTGCGCTTGGATAGCTTTTTTTATATAGTTGAGCTGATGATAAATTTCCAATTTGCATGATAATGAATAAGCAAATTATTAGTTTTATATTTAAATGTTTCATTTGTTATCTTTTATTTTGTTTCCAATCTCTATTAGATGCCATTATTTCATTTGGAATTAGCCAAGTCCATCGATTATCGTTTGGCAATAAGTTGTATACCTTACCTTGAACAGTTCGTTTCAATTCAATTCCATAACCTTCTAAATTCAATCGTCTTAAATCCGACCACCTTGTACTTTTGTACATCAATTCTTTTCTTCTTTCACTAAGAATTAAGTTTAAAGCCTCTGCTTTTGTTGCAGAAGTTCTCGGAATAAAAGTTCCTGCTTTCCATCTTCTTAATAGCAAATAATTCAAATTATCCATAGCATTTGCTATCAGACCTTCACGGGCATATGACTCTGCTGATATTAGCAGCATTTCAGGGGTTGAAATGCCACAAAACGGCGCAAAACCTAATTCACCATGGTAACCTCCTTTAAATCGATATGTACCATCACCATTATCTATAAAGAATAATTTTTTTCTTAAATCATTCGAATCATAAGAATTAACCAACGCAGTATCAATTAGCGCGTCATCTAGGGGAATAGCTCCTTCACATTTTGCCATGTATGCTATTTCTGGATTAAGCGAAATAATAGGAGGATCGGCAAATTCATCCAGCGAATTGAAATCAGTTAAAGTATTTAACGCTTTCAGGTATTCATTTGCATAAAAACCTGCGCTTTTATAATCCCTCATACTTAGATATAATTTCGCAAGTAAACCGTTAACACTAATTCTTGTGGCCCTATTATTTGCTCCTAGCTCATTAGGTAATAATACAATTGCTTCTTTTAAATCAGTAATCATTCGGTTGTATGTTTCCTCTACGCTTGCTCTTGGGTATGTCACTTCTACATCAGGCACAAGTCGTAAAGCAAGCCCTGGTAATTGTTTTGAGGAATCACTATATGGCGGACAATAAAGTTGTGATAATTGAAAAAAAGCAAATGATCGTAATGCTAGGGCTTGACCTTTTATATATTCGCTCCCTTTAAGATCATTTGATCTTAATAAACTTAATTCGTTTAAAACGGTATTGGCCGTGAAGACTTGAGCATACGCTAATGTCCAGTCGTTCAAATAACTTGTACTAGATTCCCAAATGTATGCATCCCGATCTTGAAGACTTTTAGACGCCCAAGATTCATCTGTAAGGTAATATTCATCCGTACCAGCAGATAGCAAAGATGAATAGGTCCCAATATTATAATCTAAGATTGATTGCAAATCAGCAATATTTCTAACTGTCGTAATACTTTTGTTTGGTTTTTCATCTAGAAATTTCTTACATCCAAACAGGAGTATTGCCATGATTCCTTGAAGGAAAATCAGCACCTTTATTTTTTTAATATAGACTCTCATTTCATTAATATTATGTTATTATAAACCAAGCCTTATTCCTAAAGAGTAATTTCGCAGAGGTGGAATTACGTTCGTCAAATAGTCTGGGTCGTAACCCGACTTGGTAGCCTTCCAAATAAAGACATTGAGATTGTTTGCGTATAAATAAATCTCTGCGTTTTTTATAGGAAATTTCGTTCTGCGAGAATTACCCCATGTATATGAAAGTCTGACATCTTGCAGGCGTATATTGTCACCGCGCTCAATATTTGCTTCAGAAAAAGCATAAAACTTCTCTCGTTGAACATTTGCTGGGTATGGCATTGACGGAACATTAGTGGAATTTTCGTCACCTTTTTGTTTCCATCTTTTTTCATAGTCCTTATGTCCTACCCAACCTACATATAGATTATC
Organism: Pedobacter schmidteae; assembly: GCF_900564155.1. Lineage (NCBI taxonomy): Bacteria > Pseudomonadati > Bacteroidota > Sphingobacteriia > Sphingobacteriales > Sphingobacteriaceae > Pedobacter > Pedobacter schmidteae. Next base: position 1,041,422 of record NZ_LS999839.1, read on the forward strand.
ATACCTTAATGATGGTTTTCTAAAGTAATAATTACCTCTATAGATGATGTTAAACGATAGTTCAAAATTCTTGTATCCAAATCTGTTCAACAAGTTTCCGAAGTACAGCGGGAAAGATGATCCAATATATGCTTGGTTTGATGCAGAGTCAACAGCAATAGCCCTATAATTTTTACTTATTTCACCCTTTAGGTATCCTCTTGGATCACCATTTTCTGGATCAAGTCCGGCCCATTTGTATGCGTAAAGGCTACCGAATAATTCACCTTTCCTAATTGATGCTCCTAATGGTGTAATGGTTTCAGTTCCATAGAAATCGTCTACCATAGTTCTCGCAAATGAGTGATTCAATGTAGTAGTCCATTTCAATTTTCCAATTAAATTTCGCGTTGTCAATTGTAGCTCAAGTCCATGTCCCTTTAGAGACGCGGCATTCTTTGTAACAGAAGGCACTCCAACTGTTTGATCAACATTTACATTTGAAATTAAATCCTTTGCCTTCTTGCGATAATAATCGAACGCTCCAGTGATTCGCCTATTTAGCATACTCCAGTTTACGCCAAAGTTCAATGTTCTTAATTCCTCCCACCTAAGATCAGGATTGGCAATATTACTAATAGTGCTCATCGGCTGATCATAAATGTTTTTGATAGGGAAGTACGAAATTGTTGTTAATGCTGTTATGGAGTTGTTAACGTTGCCAGAATATCCATAAGAAACTCTGAATGATAGGTTGTTAAGCCATGAAATTTTATAAAATGATTCATCTGAAATGTCCCATCTTATACCAACAGACCAGAGAGGCTTCCATTTATTGTTCGTTCTAGTTCCAAGAATGTTTGAACCATCTTTTCTTCCACTCGCATAAATACTATATTTACCAGCGTAAGTGTAAGAAGCGTTTGCTAAAAAAGATGCAAAGCGATCACTTCGATCAACAAGTCTCAAATTATTTGGAATCATGGCAGTTCCTCCAAAAAATTGTTGATAGTAATTTGAATAGTCTACAGTTGAAGAATAAGTCAAATTTGATTCATCATATCCATAAATACGATTGCCATTCTGCTTTAATTCGACAGTACCAATTTCTGCAACCATCAGTCCAGTGATTTCATGTACTTTACTCCAATCGTAATTAATATTGACTTGGCTTCGGAAATTTTGGTTGGTCATATTTGAAAAGGCTTGATCTAGGATACCTCCAATTGGAATTGCTCGAACCAGAGTAGATGGGTCTGTATACCTGTTCACAAGGTCTCTTGCATAATATGCATCTTTATCAATTAGCTGCCTTTCATTAACCATTTGTTTCCCATATTGATATTTTAAACTTAAGTTCAGCCATGATAGAAAATTATATTGCCCTCCAAAATTGAATTGAAAAAGCTGAGTGTTTGTTCTATAATTTACAAGTTTATTCTCCTCCAATGGGATGTAATTCCAATTTAATAATTTGCCACCTCCAACGGTATCAATAAATGATTTTACAAAGTCTTTTGGAATTGAAAGAGGATTTCCATTTTCATCAGCAAGTCTGGCATAAGGATAAATTTGAGTACGGCCACCTCCCGGGATGATATTGTAGCCAGGCCCATCTGTAAGTGATGTTTCATTAGAATAATTAATACCTGCTGTAATCTGGAGGGGCTTCAATGGTTTTAAGATTAAATCTGAATTGATTGTGTATCTATCATAGCTTCCTGGCCCCTTTATACTTGTATTATTATTATCAGATCCAATCGATAAATTGTATCCAACATTATTTGAGCCGCCAGATATATTCAAATAATTCTGAACATTCACTGCGTTTCTCAAAACATACTTCTTGTAATCATCCATAACATTATGATTACCTAATTCCGCGATTCGTTTATTAGCCTCTGATTCAGTAATAACTCCTAAACGCTGTTGTTTTAATGTTTCAACTACAGGAGTATAGACTCCGAATTGGGGAAAGCCAATCAAGAAGTTATAGAATCCCTTACCAAAAAGAAATTTTTCTACTTCAATGAAATCCGAACTCGACATTCTTGGGAAGTAATTCAGATCTGGTTTTTGAGAATACATTACATTCGAACTAAAATTTACCGAGGTTTTTTTATTGAGTGATCCAGCCTTTGATGTAATTACCAATACCCCATTTGCCGCACGTGCGCCCCAGATTGAAGTTGCGGCAGCATCCTTCAAAATGGTAATATTCTCAATTTCATTAGGATTAATGTTGTTTAGATTGCCATTATATGGAAAATCATCAAGAATAATCAGTGGGTTATAATTACTCCTTCCTGCGATATCTATTCCACCTCCGATTGTGTTAACACCACGGACTTGTAATCTCAAATTCCCAGCAGACTTATTGAATAGCAAACCATTTACCATGCCATCCAACCTGCTGATTAAATCGGGACTTGTACCTCTTTTTATTATTGTACTATCTACGTATACAGCAGATCCAACGAATTTTTCAGGAGAAATTTTTTGGTAGCCGGTACTTATAACTACTGTTCTAAGCTGCTCACTCGATTCGAGCAATGTTATGAATAAATTTGTTGTTTCAGGCGTAATTTTGACCTCCTTTTTCTCAAAACCAATGTATGAGAACATCAAAATTTCTTGATTATTTGAATTGAAAGGTACCAACAATGAAAATTCGCCATTAGTGTCTGTAACACCACCTCTATTAGAATTTTTAATTACAACATTGACACCAATTAAGGGTTGGTTTTTCATATCTGTCACACGTCCTTTAATCCGCACCGGCGGATCGGGTTCCTCTACAGCGGGCGCTGGCTTTTTCTCCTCCGGTTTTCGAATACTGACCCTCACTGTTCCATCTTTGGAAATGGTATAAGTAAAAGGCTGATCCTTGAAAATGGCATCTAAAACCTCGCGGATGTCATTTGAAGCAATATCGATGGTAACGGGCTTTCCAATCTTATAAACGTCGCTACTGAACATGTACGCATGATTGGATTGATCGCACACAAGTTTTATCACATCCTCCAACTTCGCGTTAGTTTTCTGGACACGGATTTTTTGTGAAAATGCAGCCGATACCTGCGTTGTAAAAGCCAATAAAATTATGAATAGTTTCATGGCCAAAATTAATTTTAAGTGATTTGGTTGTTGCTTTGAATATTTTATGAATAAAATACCTACTGCATGAATATTTTTTTTATTCATACCTTTACTTTAGTTTTTAAAACGTGAATGTGATCATACGCGAAAAAAAAACTTTCAACCGGTCGTGTTCCTAGCACGCCGGTTATTTTTTTCGCGGTTAATTATTATATCTGGTTTTGGTTATTGGGGGGCTTTACTTATTTATAATCCTCCTTTCCTCTAATGTTAACTTTGTACCATAGACTTCATTTATGGCATCAATTATATTAGAGAGCGGTAAGGTCGATGAGAATTTCCCATCTATGTTTTTGTCGGGTAGTTTGGATGAACCGTTTTGGAATGTGACATCGTAGTGCCTGCAAAGCTGAACGATTGCCTTGTCAAGTGGAGTTTGATTAAATTTCAAATAGCCATCTTTCCAAACCGTATAATCGGTGGGATCAACTGTTGAAACAATGGATTCTTTCTCAGTAGTTACTAGTTTTTTACCGGGTGTGAGGGTAGATGTTTTCCCGGTGTTGTGATTTGTTACAACTACACCACCTTCGGACAGTGTAGTTGCTGTTGGTTCTGACGGGTAGGCCGATACATTGAAATGGGTGCCAGTGACTTGAATAGTTTGGAGCGTGGAATTTACAATGAAAGGATGTGACTTGTCTTTAGCTACTTCAAAATAGGCTTCACCTTTTAGATTAACTACTCTTTGGCCTAGACCTTTAAAGGAAGTAGGAAAGCTCAAGGATGAAGCCGAATTCAGCCATACATGGGTACCATCAGGAAGCACAACCTGGTACTGTGTAGCGTTTGGTGTAGTAATAATGTTCTTTGCATCCGGGTTTCCTTTTATTGTCGAATCGGCAATGTAAAGTAACTGCCTATTGTTTAAATTTTGTACCGAAGATCCTGGTTGGTTTTTGATTGTACCATGATTATCTAAAATTACTTGAGAGCCGTCGGCCAATGTTAATGTGGCTTTACCTGGTATTGCAACAAGTTTTGCCTGAGCTTCATTTTTGTGATAATTTAAAAAAATGGCGGAAGCAATTGAGATTAAAACAACAATGGATGCTGCATATTTTAGTGCAGTTCGGATATTGAATATTTTCTTTGAGGGGTGTAATTTGTTCCAAATACGTTGTTTGGTCGCGTGGTAATCAATTTCAGGATACAAAGGTTTACGATCTTTTTGAATCTGATCGTAAAGCTGGTTAACAAAGCGTTCTTCTTCCGCACTGGCAGTTCCCGAACTGTACTTCGCTAACAATTTGTCAAGTTCTTCGTTGTTATCCATTTGTTAATTAATTATTACCTCGTATAGTATAATACGTTTTGCTGGAAAAAAAGGGCTAAGAGAAAATTTACTTTTTTTAAAAAAAAATAATTAAAACACATAACTGACTTATAATCAAAAATCTATAGTCAAAAAATGAAGAAGAGAAGTTTGCCAATTATCCTTTTTAGGTAATCCTTTCCGAGCTGAATTTGCGTTTTCACAGTGTTTTCGGAAACACCTAGAAATTTCGCTATCTCAGATCTACTTAGGTCTGAATAATTTTTGAGTAGGTATACCTTTCGCATTTCTTTGGGTAACCTGTAGATTCCTTCTCTAAGCATCTCTTCCTCTTCATTTTTAATTATCTCATTTATTAGATCAGTTTCATCTACAGACGAGGTTACATACTTGTTTTCGAGGAATTTCTTCTCGATACCGATTTTTCTAAAGCGGTTAATTATCTTCCGTTGAAGTATGGTAAACAACAAATATCGGGGAGAACTCTTCTCATCAAGAGTTGCCTTCTGCTCTATAAAAATTAGAAATGTGTCATGCACTAAATCTTCAGCCGCTTGTAAATTTTGGGTCATCCTTGATGCGTGATTAAATAAAAGAATGTAATTCCTTTGATAAATTTCAGCAAATGCAGCTTCATCACCGTTTTTGAAATGGTGAATGAGATCCTGGTCACTATATTTTGAATAGTCACTCATTGTGAGGTTTTAGATCATTGGCATTCACATGGGAGCCGGGCACACTAAGCGATATTAACGCAGAAATTGAGTATTAGGTTTTCACTATGATAAAAATATTATCATATTAACAAATACCTGCATGAGTAAAGTGAGTTTCCTTCGTAATGTTTTAAGTCCGATCTTGATTTGATTTTTTACAGTATACTCGCTTATATCTTGCTTTTCAGCTATCTCCCTATTGGATAACTCTAGCCTTCGAAGCAGGAAAATTTCACGGAGTTTAGGTGGAAATAGGTCAATCTCTTTATCGAGGGCTGTGTTTAATTCTTTTTTGATCAGCTCGGTATCAGGTGGATTAGCTATAAAATTTTCATAAACCTTTGCATACTCAACGTAGTTCAATTCAACCTTTTCTCTCCGAATATGTGAGATGACTGCATTACGAACAAGATAATATAAGATACCTGCCAATGAATCGCTAACCTGCATCTGCTTTAGTTTCTCCAGTAGTTTTGTGAAAACATCCTGCACTACATCCTCGGCTAATGCTTCATCCCTTAGCATTCTTCGGGCGTGATTTAATAGTTGCATCCAGTATCTTTGGTATATTTCAGCAAAGGCAAGATTATCTCCTTGGGAATAACTACTAACGAGTTCTCCATCGCTTAGGTTAACATAATTTACTTTCCCCCTCAATTTCTACTTGGCTAAGGTTTCAAATTTAATCAGACGATTTTAAGGATGATCTATTCAATATAAAAATATTTTGTAAATAAAGCACCATTTCGAATACAAGTATAGTTAAAAGCAAAAAAATCCCCCATTAGGGAGATTTTTTACTTCCAAGGTACTGCCACATGGCTATAAACATTTCCTCTATTTTATTTGACCCATTCATTTTCTTGTATACGTGAGAAGATAGCTCTGTGTATAGAAACTCTTTCAATTCTTCATCGTTGGTGAATGTAGGTTTGCTTAAAGTCTGATTTTTCGAAAGCGAAATGAAAAAATCGTCAACAATTACGTTTGTGTCATTTTCGCTAAAACCTTGCGAAAGCAAAACAACACAAATCCATGCTCGGTACTTATAATATACATTATTAAATTCTTCTAAAGAGCCAGAATAAAGTAATAAGTAATTTATTTTTATTGATTCGCGCATTCTGGAAAAAGGGGGGTATCATTAAAAATAGTGAAAACCGGATTCCTAACCAAAATATAAATGGAAGGGCGAAATTGCCCTTCCGGCATCTTTGTTTATGTTGATTTTGTTTTGGTTGCTCAATTGACTACAAAATAGGATGAGGCCGATACTTTATCTCCATTAGCATTTTCTCCTGTAATTTTCACTTCATATTGTCCTACAACTTCACTGGTAAAAAAGGAAAATGGTTGTTTAGTATTGGCTCCATTCATCCAAAATAATTCCGTACGATAATCTGGAATGCGTTTAGAAACACGAAGTGTATAATCAGGCGAATAGAATTTTTTAGTTATCTGCAAGCCGTTGTACTCAATCACTGTTACATTGCCTTCCAGTGGCAAACCATCAAGGTCGCCTTTATAAGTTTGCAGATTTACTATTCCATCAGCTTTCAAGGTATTATAAAAATATCTTGAAGCAATTACTTCCCCTTTCTTTAGTTTCAGCGGGTCAAAAGCAAAAAAAATATGGTTATTAAAAACTGGCACCCCATCTATAAGTACCAAAGGATCGGTTTCAAAGTATTTTGGTACGATCATTCCTTTGTTCAACACCATTAGATGTAAGCCATCGGAGTGTTTTCGAACCATCACGGTATGCACATATTCACGGAACACTTCCTCAACAGTCGTGAAGCGATTATATTCATCCAGATTAAAGGACTCGTCTGGCTTACCATAAAAAGCCAGGGTATCGATTCCTTCTACTTTTACATAGCGGTTTAAGCTATCGTTATGGAATGCGTGTTGTATTTGAATAGCCTTATGGCGCAAGGAAAGTTCTGCTTTGTCTTTATCTGTTAAGATAGGGACATCGAGGCGAACAGCATTTTTAGGTGCAGCATGTGCAAAAAATGGGCTATTAATCGAAATTAATGCTGCACTATCTTCCGGCCTGGGTTGTACTATTAAATCTCCATCACCGTAAAATAAAGGTACTTCGAGCGAGATTTTGCCCTCACTGTCTGTGTTAGTTACATAAAATTTGACATACTTGCCGGGGAAAGAAAAAAATATAGGAATATCCCGCATCGGTTTATTCGTATGCCTATTAATAACACTCCCGGTGATAATGTGCCCCCCAAGCTCTGGAGCAATTATACTTAACTTTTCCCTAGGATTTAACACGGTTTGCCAATTAACATTGTCTTTACCGTATAAAATCAATAGGTCATTAATATCATTTACATCATATTTAAACGTATACCCTAAACTTTGATGATCAAGAACGTTGGCAAAGTCTACATCAGCCTTACCGTCTTTTCTTTTGACATCGATGACTATATTTTTTAACAAATCACCTTCAACAACAACTTCTACCTTTTCCCGCTTCCCATAAATACTTTTATCCGTCGCAATTTTAGTATTTACAGCATTTGTCTTGTTTACATACCATCTTTTTGAACATATTATATTGTTCTGTTCATCTAAAATGGTGAATTGATTTACACCTTCAACTAATTTTGAGTATCCGATCGAAAATGATGCTTCGCTTTGAATAAACGAAGCCTTATCAACAGCAATCAGATTACCACCTGCGGTAACAGCTAAATGAAATGTGCCAGCGGGCGAATGGTTACTACTGAACAATCTTACATGAGCAACATTAGCACTATCTGTTATTGTAAAAGTGTAACCAGCATCAGAAACCCTCGGCAATTCAAGAATAGTATCCTTATTGTTGTAACTAAGTTTAATCTGGTATTTGGCATTCCTTTGGGGAATTAAATTAATGGCAGAAATGCCATTTGCATCGGTTTCAAAGATTGTTTCTGAAAAGCTTCCTTTGATTTTTAAAGGTTTTCCGCTGTAATCACTCACGTGTAATGCGATACGGTTGGGTACACCAGGTATAATATGCCCCCCATCAGGCATTATTCGGACATTTACAGCATCAGACTTTTTTGATAGAGATAAATTCTGGAAAGTATTATAAATATCTAAACTGCATTTGTAAAAGCAGCTTTCGCCAAAATTTTTCATCCATGCTGCATATGCTACAAGTGTATACCTTCCTGTCGGCAAGGTGTAGGGAAGCAAAATGCTTCCCTGACCGGAGCCGTTGATTATGGCGGTTTTGTTTTGGACAACTGGACGATTCTCTGCATCGAGAATCTCGACGTAAACTATACTACTTTGATCAGTGATCTCTTCAAAGGGCCTTATTTTTATAGTTAAAGAATAATAAATGGTTTCACCGGCTATATAATAGCCTTGATCATTTTTAACTATATCAACTACTTCGTGGAAGTTTTTCCGATTGAAATCTTCCAGTAATTGCAACAATGAGGCTGTTTTATCCTGCGCTCGTGCTGGTAGTGCCAGGAAAGCAGCAAAGATTATACTAAGGATTTTTAATCTCATAAACGGATTTTAATAGGGCCAGAAAGAAGGACGCTCATTTGTACCACCACGTAGGCTGCAATCAATGCATCTATAATTTAAAATAGCAGCTAGTGGTTTTAAGGTACTGTTATCGATATAAACCGGATAACCACGGTATGGCCCGAAATAGGAATACAGTCCCGCTTTGGAAAAATCTTTCACTGTATCTGCATAAGAGCAATTAAACTCATATTTCCAATCGGCGGGCCTACTAAAATATCGTCGTTTTGTACTTACTGTAGAAGCAGTTATAAAGCCTATCACGATCTCTTTAGGATCATTTATATTTCTAATATTCCCCTTCAATTCACTAGGTAAAGGGTCAAATAAGCCTCCCAACTGTTCTGTTATCTTACGAATATTCTCAAAGTACTTATACGCTTCACGTGTGAGCGTATATTGATATACATTAATACTGTAACCAACAGCTAGTTTTTCATCACCAAAATCAAACCGTTTTAATGATGCTTGATAAACCTCATCGATATTAAGGTGGTCGGTGGATGTGATGAAAATTTGGTTACTTGGGTCTTGTTGCCAACAACGATACAATTTTTCGCGCTCCTTATTGTTAACAGGTATGAGGCTTGAATCTTCAATCCGAAATTTATTATATGCATAATACTGTGAGTTATATTCATAGGTGCCATCATATACCCAACGATAATAGCGTGCTTGAGCGGCCGCATCATGTGTATTTACAAACACCTGAAAGTCGCCTCGTTGACGGGTAAACCCGATGCTATCAATAGCCGGTGTTGTTTTAACAGGAACATAGGATGACGCATAGACTTTGTTTCCCGATTGAATTTTCAACCGTACATTTTTCCCAGCAGGGATATTTAAACCGTCAATTATGTAATTACCTGATTTTTGATGAGCAAGATTATAGTTAGGGCCACCCTCGACTTCAACTGTTAGTTTAGCTGTAGAATCTGGAATCACTTTTGCTGTATCTGACAAATTTAGCGTGTAGGATAGCCTAATTTTTGTAGATGAATTTTCACCAACAACAATGCTACCGTCTACAACTAAATACTTTGGAGAAGCACTCACAATATCGGGTTCGTAATCATCTTTACATTGCGCAATAGAAAAAACGTATAACCAAATGAAGGGTAAAAGGAATTTCTTCATTCTCTTAAAATTTAAAGTTGTATGTGGCAAATGGTATTGCCGTGCCGATTATCGATAATTTATAACCATTAATTTTACCGTTTTCGGCAGTAAAATAAACGGAATACGGGTTGCGTCTGCCGGTTAAGTTATATACACCTAAGGTGAAACTGCTATGAAATAGCTTTTTCACCTTATGGTTCCCTTCTATATTTATGGATAGGTCGGTTCTGAAATAGTCGGGAACACGGCTGTTATTCCTATCGTCATATAACATGCGATAAGAACCGCCATAGTAATACCTTGCCACCGGCATCGTAATGGGTCTGCCAGTTGCATAATTTGCAGTTAAAGACACACTAAAACGATGTGAGAACTTGTAATTACTGATAAAATTGAAAACATGTGGTTTATCGTAATCCGCTGGAAAATAATTTCCCTTGTTGATAGGTTCTTCCACCAACGGGTCGTCCATTTTCATTAGTGTTCTTGAATAGGTATAGCTGATCCAGCCATTGAGTTTTCCGGCTGTTTTCTTTATCAAAAGTTCAAGGCCGTAGGCTTTACCGGTAGCATTAGCTACATCGGTTTCAATGTGTGAGTTTAAAAGCAGTTTCGCGGCGTTCTTATATGTCAAAGCATGTTGAATACGCTTATAATATACTTCCAGTGATGTTTCAATGGAATTGTCCTTGAAGTTTCTAAAATAGCCGATGGCTAACTGATCTCCGATTTGCGGGCGGATATATTCGTCACTTAGTTTCCATGTGTCTGTTGGATTCACAGCGGTAGTATTACTTAGCATGTGAATATTCTGCCTGGTGCGGTTGTATGACAGTTTTATACTTGCGTTTGCAGAAAAACTATAACGCACAGAAATGCGTGGTTCAAAACCGAAATAATTCTTGATATTACCAGTACGCGGTAGCGTATCGGTAATTGACTCCTCTGTTCTTGGTTTTGCCTGCGCATATTGATATACCTCGCGCGGGCCGAGATAATTATACATGTTTGCCCTAAAACCAAGGTTAAAGGATAGATTAGGATTGATCGTATAATTATCAGAAAAATACAATGCTGTTTCCAGGGCATTTTCTTGTTGTATATGTACCGGTATTGCTGCTCCTTTTCCGATCGCCTTATAATCACCCGGATTCGAGCTAATCCGAATGGCAGACAAGCCTGCCTCAAATTTATGTTTAGCGTTGGGCGTATAGACAAACTCGGCTTTGCCGTGAACCTGTCCAATATTGAAATTAAAATGATAATCATTGATAGTATTCCTATCACTTATCATATTAAAATCGTAATGGTCGTATCCAACGGCGAAAACACTGAACAAGCGATTATTGAAATTGTGTTTCCATTTTAGCACCGCATTTGAATTGCCATACCTATACGTTGTATCCCCATCCAGCTTAAACCGATCACCACTTTTGTAGCCCGTTAAGTAAACTGTATTTTTATCATTGATATCATGAGTAATGCGCAGGTTCGCATCATAGAATTTCGCGCTGCTGTGTCTGAATTGTTCATTCTCGAGTAACCCAAGTGTCCAATCAGAATAGGTAGAACGCCCCCCGATAATAAAAGATGTTTTTTTCCCTATCGGGCCTTCCAAGGTTACATTACCTGATAGCGGCCCAATACCACCTGAACCTGAAATTTTGTTACGGTTCCCTTCACGGGTTACGACTTCCAGTACAGAGGACAAGCGACTGCCATATTTTACGGGTATGCTACTTTTATATAATTCCGCATCTTTAACTACTTCTGCGTTAAAGCCGGAAAAAAAGCCAAAGAAATGCGCGGGGTTAAAGATTGTGGCTCCATCAAATAGAACGAGGTTTTGATCCACGGCGCCACCGCGTACATTCATCCCGGTGCTGCCTTCACCAACACTGGTTACGCCCGGTAGAGTTAATAGGACTCGTACCAAATCTGCTTCTCCAAGGAGCCGGGGCAGTTGTTTCACATTCTTAATGGAAATTTTTTGCGCACCCATTACGGTGGATTTCACATTGCTTGATTTCTCTGTTGATATTGTTACGACATTTAATGCGGTAATAAAATCAACCATCGCAATATTCAGTTTACCATCACTATATAGATTAATATTTCTTTTTGTATCCTCAAGCCCTATGAAATTTACTTTTATTGTATGCGGGCCTTTGGGCAGTGTTATCGAGTAGTAACCGAATTGGTCGGTTACAGTTCTTGTTGTGCTACCAAGTACCGAGATACTTGCACCACTTACACCTTCACCAGATTTTGAATGTTTAACATATCCAGCCAATGTAGCATTACCAGAGTTAAACGTTGAAGATTTATAACCTATGTCATAAATTTTGTTTTCTTCGAACGCCGCTCTTTTTAAAGGACTGTATACGTCATTATTAATTTTTTTGCTGCCTGCCTCTCTCTTGGTTGCCGCACCGGCTTCAATGGGCAAAGGAATGTACTCACCTAAAGCAAGTACAATAGGTTTTTCTGTAGTTAAATATATACTCCCGTCGTCATCAGCAGCATAGTAAATTTTATAGTCAAAAAAGGATTTATTTAAAATCTCTTTAATTTTCTCATCATAGAACGTATGCTTCACAAAAAAGCTATCAAAGGCCCTTTTATTGTAATAAAAATGGCAATTTGCTTTTGCTTCAATAGCCTCTACAAATTGGTCAATTCCAACACTATCGAATTGGATGGATATTTTTTGATCCAAGATAGTTTGGGCATGTGCATGGCGATAGCCAGCAGCCATGAGCATGACTACAATAAAAAAGAAATACTTCATCCGAAATTATTTTGAATCTAAGTACTCTGCTACGATAGGTAACGCAGAGTATGGAAATTCTTCAATCGGCAGGTTGTGTTGCCGAATAAAGCTTTTTATTGATTTTGAAAATTTATAAAGGCTTTTTTCTTTCTTAATAAAATGTGCCTGGTTGTTCTCAACGAGGTAAAACTCGGGAGAAAATTCATCTATTTTGTTTACGAAGTTGTCGTTGTAAAAAATTTGTTGGGTATATTTTTTCCGGTACTTCACAAGTACTTTAAACTTTCCTTTATCGTAAAGCACTTCATAGTAGCCTGGGTTTATACCTTTATAACTAAGGAGGGCGAACTTTCTATTGTTGAACGAAAACTCATTCACTTGAGCTTTCAACAATATGACCTCATAGGGGAATTTTGGGTGTAGGGTGATGATTTGATCTTTTACTAGATCGTATTTAAGCGGAATCTTTTCATATGATTTTCCCGAAAATATAATACTCGCAGAATGGAAATCCTTTCCTTCAAAATAGGGGTGTAGATTGTCCAATACATTTTCATAATAACGGTAGTTTTCCGGGCCATTGTAAAGATTATTGGGGTCGTTAGTATACATGATACGTTGACCAGAAACAAGTTTTGCAATTAAGATCGTAAGCATTAAAAAAATTATCGTTCTCATAAGCAAATTTGTTAAGGCTACCACACTGTGATCAATGTAGTTTATTATAAAAAACTGCCTTTATAGTGATAGAATTTATGCGTGCTTTTTCACGACATCTTTTTAGAAAAACCGACTTTAATTCGTTACGCACTACTAGACAAAGATCCTGGAAACTTTCTCTATATAGATGACATCCTTTCAAGAAAAAAAGGGCTAAGGATTTTTTAGTATTTTTTAAAAAAAATAAATATATAATACTTAATCAATTAACAATAAAATAATTACATCAAATACATACTAAAATGAACAAATTGCAATTTTAGCTATAAAGTTCCTTTTTACCATGTTAATAATCTTTTCAAGTCGTCTAAGATTTGTGAAAGAAACACAGTTCAAAATTATTAAACAAAAACGTGTGTTCATCGTAGCCACTTATTTAAAATTTAATACGGTAGACTGTTTTTGATTCTATTTGTATAAGTTTGAATTCCTCCTTTCCACATTGTTCGAATTGCTAAGTTGATAACCAACGCAAAATGAGAACAACTCGTGATGAACTAATTACAGTAAAGGATTTAGAATCGTTTAAAGAAGAATTAAAAGACTTTCTAACCCTGCTCTTTAGCCATACTGGCAAAGGGTTACTGCAAAACGAAGATCAATTTCTAAAATCTAAGGAAGTAATGAAACTACTTTCCTGTAGCGCAGGAACATTACATACTATGCGGATCAATGAAAAAATTCCTGCAAAAAAAATCGGTGGGGTGTGGTATTACTCTAAAAACGCAATTTCAAAAGTTTTGAACGAACATGAGTAAGAATAATACTGGTTTGGGCAAAGAGCTACCTCCAAAACTTGAAAATGTGATTATATACTTTTCTGCACTGGGCATTCCGAGTGCCCATGCACAAAAGTTCTATAAACACAATACAAAAATGAAATGGTTGAAGCCTTCTGGTGCGCCCATACGGAATTGGAAAACGTTTGCCTGTGACTGGATTTTTAACTTGAAGAATGTCAAGAGGTATCACATAAAGAATGTGTTTCCGTAATAGCGTTTCCAATAAGGCATACATAAAAAGTTAGACTGTATCAAAATATTAAAATGCCGGAGCCTTCTCGGTTCCGGCATTTTCCCTACACCGCCACTGGACGCGATTGAATGTAAGAAATCGGGATGATATTTTTTGTGCGATTCATAATCGCATTTAGGAATATACTCCAATCTTCACTGATCTTCATAGCTGTGATTTTGGCATAAATTTGCGTCGATCTAATATTTTTATGGCCTAATAACACCATAACCGTTTCAATAGGAACGCCATTACAGAGCAATACAGTAGTTGCAAATGTGTGCCTGGCAACGTGTGTGGTTAATTTTTTCTCGATACCACATATCGCAGCAATTTCCTTTAGGTATCCATTATAATTGGATAGCGCATTAACCGGCAACAGGCGGTTATGCCTAAGTCTACAAGGATGGTTCTTGTACTTTTCAATTATTTCCTTTACAATTGGTAAAAGCGGTACATTTTCTGCACATACAACTCCATTAAGCGATTTGTGTCGGTCTTTTACGAGCCACTCTTCCCCGTCAAAATGGAGTTTGATGTTTTCAGGCGTTAGGCTATAAATATCCTTGAAAGCATAACCGGTGAAGCACTGAAATACAAATGCATCCCTTACTTCCTCCAATCTTTGTACACGCATTTGCGTGTTTATTAAATCATATAATTCTTTGGGATTTAGAATTACACGCGTAGTTGGCAGATAGGGACATTTAAAACTAAGAAGCGGGTTTACAATAAGCCATTTTCTTTGAACTGCCATTTTAAGCACTTCTTTGCAGTTTTTTAGGTACTTCATCGCGGAGTTTTGTTGAAGATTACCTTCGATCATTAAAAAATCGAGTAAATCCTCTGCAAAGGCATAGCTCATATCATCAAGTAAAATGTCTGGTATCTTTTTATTCCATTTGAGAAATTCCACCACTTTATTCCTTGTGGCCTTCCATTTGTTCAACGTTGTTTTAGCCCTTTTTCCTACTTTCACAAAAGCCTCAAATCGGGTTATTTTAAAATCAAGGGCTTGAAGAAACGTTTCACATTCTCTTTTCTTGTCGAGCTTTCCATCGTAGGCCAATTTTAATAGCTTTGCTGTAATTGCTGTGGAGCCTTTAGTAAGTTTCTCATAATGGTTTTCTACGCTTGTAAGCGTCCGCTTAATGGCGTTATTGATTCTTACTGCATCTGTTGAGTTACCTTTTGCACATTTTCCATAAGCATTCCAATTTTTTGGAAGGATATTACAAACTGAAATTTCAGCAGGAGGGCCAGCGATGTGGATTCGCAACATTATCGCCCTTTCTTCTCTACATTGATTGTTACGGCCTTTAATTTTTTTTAAATACAAGGTCAAAAATAATTTTTCATTGACTTTCATTTTACACACTTTTTAGATTAACGAATGTTTATTCGCTCGATCTAAAACCCTAATACACGCACATTAAAGTCTTTCGAGGTGAGTAAATATAAGTCGCAAAATGCACTCACTTAATTACTCAATTCAGACCTTATATATCTTTTATGAAAGTTGTAAATTAATTTCTGTTGAAACCCTTGATTTTGTAGGTATTTAACAAAAAAAGCCACTCCGAAGAGTGGCTTTCTAGTGATCCCGTTGGGATTCACGTGGTCTCGACGGGAATCGAACCCATATCTAAAGTTTAGGAAACTTCTATTCTATCCGTTGAACTACGAAACCATACCCGCTTTTAACATATAACGTTTAACAGGAGCGCAAATATAACAATAAAACGTTTTGTTTAAATAAGAGATTAAACAATTACATTCTATTTATTCTTCAAGCTTCTTTTAACAAAGCGTTTTCATACAGGTCTGCCTCCTGTTGTAGTTCAGCAATTTTACTTTCGCACATTTCCCTAACAAGCGTTAAAAAAGTCGAAACGCGATCGTAAAGTAACTCTGCATCTTGTTTATCTACAGAGAAACTGTCTTTATAACGAGCCTGGGAATAACTTTTTATCAAAATATCGAAAAGCCTTTCGTCATCAGCTATACCAGTAACGAATACCTTGTATGGCCGATCAGAAAAACAAAGGCTCAGGCGAAGCAATCGGTGTAAATTATGCATTTCCAAACGATAAGCAATATGTACCCTAATCAAAGCGATACAAGCTTGTTCCATTACCTGATGAAGCATAAACACACAAACCTTATCCTGATCTTTTGACAAACATTGTGCGGCTCCATGCAAAAAGCCTTCAGCTAAGGGCAAACGTTGGTTAAAATGTTTTTTCGCAGCATCTGCAGCCTCGAAACTAACAAAAGGGGCATCAAAACAAAACTCCGGCAAGCCATTCTGACTATATAATAGTTCTCCCTTTGTATAAACCCCGATGAAAAAACGACTGTTAGCCTTAATAGCCTCTTCAATAGTAGCCCGGCTATGGCAAAGAATCGTAACTGTACCTTGTTTATAGTGTGCGTTAGCATAATCCTGTACTTCAGAATCTATACGATTTTGCCCCTCAGTAACCATAAGTAAGGCGTAATGCCCGTTTTGAATTAATGATGAATTGATAAAACAACCATTAATTTCAGCTGATGAAAACCGTCGACTAAAACAAATGATCTGAATCGGATCAAACTTTTCAGCAAGTAATAAAATGAGTTCCCTAAAATGAACTTCATTTAATGGGTTGGATGCATGCTTCATTTTCATAATTTTTAAATTTAAGTGAACCCAAATGTTCAAAAAGAACTTGCCGTAAAGAACCACCCACAGTTGTATCGTACAACTTTGCAATTGTTGTTTACTCTGATTGCTTTTAATTATATTTGCTTATATGGAAACCACAACTAAAAACAACAAGGTGCATATTGGCAGAAAAATTAGTCGCATTCGTGAAATACGGGGCATTAAGCAAGATGCACTTGCTACAGAATTAGGTGTAAGTCAACAGGCCATCTCAAAAATCGAGCAAAGCGAAGAAGTTGAAGATTCTACACTAGAAAAGATTGCGGCAGTGTTGGGTCTTACTATAGATGGAATTAAAAACTTCAGTGAAGAAGGCATTACAAATTATTTTAACACCTTTAACGACAACAGTGGATCCGGTGCTTTTTTCTCATCAACCAATCATCACTGTACATTCAATCCAATAGACAAGGTTGTAGAACTTTACAACGAAAAAGTAGAACTTTTGGAACGTCTTCTCCAAAGCGAGCGTGAAAAAGTTGAAATTCTTAAAGGGAATACAAAATAACCACGCTTAAAAAAGCTTTAATCTTCAAGCCCACCTAGTTAATCTATTCAATTAAACCGGCCTAAATCCTTAGTAACTGAGTACTTCAGTGGCATATCGCTGGCACATAAAAATGCTATGACTCCATAGTAAGTCCATATCTACTCCATATCAAGTCCATATTTTCACATAAAAACTTGGATATAATATAGATTATTTATACATTAAGTTTGGATTTATATAAAATCCGGGTCCCGCCGTTTTCAAGCCGTTCCCGCACCTCATTTTCGTTCGCTCTTAAATCCTTTACAATATGGCCAGAATGGATGGCAAGTTTATCCGGGGAGTAGCCGGAGATCTTATATTCAGAAAAATTAAAGACAAACAAGTCATACAGGGTAAAACCAAAAAGAAACAAATAAATATGACTGCCGCGACTTACAATGCGGCTTATGTATTTGGACGTGCAAGTACGCTGGCCTCACACATCAGAATTGAGATAGACCCCATTATCGGATTCTACGATGGCGGTATGATTCCCCGTTTTACGGGCGAATGCAATCTGATTGTTCAGCAAGCGGTTACAGCAGAGCAAAATGTATATGATTACACTCAGGCTCATTTTAACCGATTGAATGGCTTTGAGTTTAATATTGAGTCCCCTGTGAAAAATTATTTGTTTGCTCAGCCTATCGTCACGCTTACTGAACAGACCGTAACAATTGATCTGCCGGAGATAAAAATTCCCAAGGAACTGAAGTTTCCTGAAAAAGCAAAATACTGCACGGTCGCCTTTAGCGTTTCACTGTTCGACCTTGGTGCCGACCAGTGCTTCAGTAATGAAATCAAGTCGTTTGAAATTGAATGGAAACCCAAAGCCTTTAATGTTCCTGCGCAGCAATTGGTTTTTGAAGGTTCGCCGGGCTGCCTTTGCATAATTGCACTTGGCTTGTTTTATTCGGAGCGCACATTTGCAGGAAAAGCGGTCCTCAATAACAAAGAGCTAAACCCTTCTGCTATATTAAAAGCAGACTTTTGCCCCGGTCAAACTGTCCCGAAAAATGGATGGCGGGAAATCACCTACAATGATAAAAAGAAACGAAAAAAAGTAAAGGAAGAAAATAAAGGAGCGTGATCAGGTTACCTGATCACACTTCCATTGTTATGTTTAGCGATAGGTGCTACAAAAGCGAGCTTACCATCCGCATCTTCCGACATCAGGATCATCCCTTGTGATACAATGCCCTTAATCTCACGAGGCGCAAGGTTCACCACCAGGCTTACCTGCTGTCCGATGATTTCTTCAGGCTTGTAGTATTCTGCAATACCCGAAACTACCGTACGCTGATCTATTCCTGTATCCAGGGTCAATTTTAGCAGCTTCTTGGTTTTTTCCACCTTCTCTGCCGCCACAATGGTGGCTACACGGATATCAACCGAGGTAAATTGCTCAAACTGGATATTTTCCTTTGCAGGTGCAGCAACTACAGCCGCCGCATTATTATCAACTTTACTTTGATTTAGTTTATCTATCTGGGCCTGTACAGCTTCGTCCTCTATTTTTTCGAACAACAACACCGGCTCGTTTAGCTGATGGCCTCTGTGCAATAAATTTATCTGACCTGCCGATTCCCAGGTATGCCCACCGTAGTTCAGCATTTTCATCAGCTTATCTGCCGTAAAAGGTAAAAAAGGCTCAATTAATATCTCCAGGTTGGCAGCAATCTGCAAACTGATGTTCAGGATGGTGCGCACCCTGTCTTCGTCTGTTTTAATCACCTTCCATGGCTCGGTGTCGGCCAGGTATTTATTTCCTAGTCGGGCCACGTTCATAACCTCTCCTAAGGCTTCCCTGAAGCGATAGTTTTCAATAGAAGCACTGATTTTTGCCGGAGCAGCAGCCAGTTCATCTATTACCTCCTGATCTTCGGGAGTAATGTGCATACACATAGGCACTTTACCATTAAAATACTTATGGGTTAGCACCACTACGCGGTTGATGAAATTGCCGAAAATAGCAACCAGTTCATTGTTATTTCTGGCCTGGAAATCTTTCCAGGTAAAATCATTGTCCTTAGTTTCGGGCGCTGTAGCGGTCAACACATAACGCAATACGTCCTGTTTATCTTTAAATTCAACCAGGTACTCATTTAACCAAACAGCCCAGTTTTTTGAGGTGGAAATTTTCTGGCCTTCCAGGTTCAGGAATTCGTTTGCAGGCACATTGTCAGCCAAAGTATAACCTCCGTGGGCCATCAGCATGGCCGGGAAAATGATACAATGGAAAACGATATTGTCCTTTCCAATAAAGTGTACCAGCTTGGTTTCGTCATCTTTCCAGTAGTCTTCCCAATTGCCGTTGTGTGTTACATTTTGGTTGATGTAATATTCATCAGCTATAGGGTTCCAGATGCCCAGGCGGCCGTATTCAAACAGTTCTTTGGTAGCCGAAATATAGCCAATAGGTGCATCGAACCATACATATAGTACTTTTCCTTCAGCATCCTTTACCGGCACTTTTACACCCCAGTCCAGGTCTCGGGTCATGGCACGTGGCTGTAACCCGGCGTTTAACCAGGATTGGCATTGTCCAAAAACATTTGGTTTCCACTCCTTATGGCCATCAATATAGGTCCGGAGCTGATCTTCGTATTTGTCCAATGGCAAAAACCAGTTTTTGGTTTCTTTCCTTACCGGAGGTTCACCAGAAAGGGTCGATTTTGGATTGATCAGGTCTGTAGCATTTAAAGTACTGCCGCAGTTTTCGCACTGATCGCCATAAGCATTCTCATTTCCACATTTCGGACAAGTTCCGGTAATGTAACGATCGGCCAGAAAGGTCTGCGCTTTTTCGTCGTAATATTGTTCAGTAACCTCTTCTGTAAAAACGCCTTTTTTGTACAGGGTTTCAAAAAAATCGGCAGCAGTCTGATGGTGCATCAGCGACGAGGTGCGGTGATAAATATCAAAAGAAACACCAAATTCTTTAAAAGAATCGCCTATGATTTTATGGTATTTATCCACCACAACCTGTGGGGTTACGCCTTCTTTTTTCGCTTTCAGCGTAATTGGAACTCCATTTTCATCAGAACCACAAATAAATTTTACATCTCTTTTATTAGAGCGCAGATACCTTACATAGGTATCGGCAGGTAAATAAACACCTGCTAAATGGCCTATGTGTACTGGTCCGTTAGTATAGGGCAAGGCCGCTGTAACGGTATATCTTTTTATTTTACTGTTATCCAAAACTATTTTTATTATTTTGTCAAATATAAGCGTTTTACCTATGATTAAACAGCCGGCTTATTTAAAAAAGGGCGATAAAATTGCAATTGTCTGTCCAGCCAAGAAACTACCGGGCAGCATTGCCCCTGCAATAGCCATTCTTCAAAGCTGGGGTATGGAGGTGATCATCGGCAAAACCGTTACTGCCCAGCATCATCAGTTTGCGGGCGATGATGAACTGAGGGCTTCAGATTTACAAGGATTTTTAGATGATCCGGAGATAAAGGCAATTATTGCCGGTCGGGGTGGTTATGGAACCATCAGAATTATAGATGAGCTTGATTTTACCCGGTTTAAAGCCCATCCCAAATGGATTGTAGGTTTTAGCGACATTACGGTATTGCTCTCACATCTGCTGGCCAAATTGAAAACGCAAAGTATTCATGGTCAAATGCCTTATACTTTTGAAAGCTCAACCCCGGAGGCGCTTGAATCCTTAAGGCAGGCGCTATTTGGCGACCATATAGAATATCAATACACCCCAACATTTCCGGGCAGGGCTGGCGTTACCGAAGGTGTACTTACCGGAGGCAACCTTACGCTTCTGGTGGCCGTTCAGGGCTCTGTATCGGAAGTAGATTATACAGATAAAATTTTATTTATTGAAGATGTGGGTGAGCATGAATATGCCATAGACCGCATGATGCGTATGCTGAAACGGGCAGGAAAACTGGCCAAATTAAAAGGCCTGATTGTAGGGGCGTTTAATGAGGTAGCCGACGAATCTATCCCTTTTGGCGCCAGTCCGGAGCAGGTGATCTGGGATATTGTAAAGGAATACGATTATCCGGTTTGTTTTAACTTCCCTGTCGGCCATATTGATGACAATAGGGCAATGGTTGTGGGGAAGGTGGTCAAATTAGACATCCAAAATGAAAAAACATCACTACATCAGCTGAGGTAAGAATCACCAACATATATCTATTAAAAAAGACGGAATTCTATTCCGTCTTTTTTATGTTGAAACATAACCTTGTACCTATCACATTCTATTTTAAGGCACATCCCACCATACCCTTTTCAACATACTGGTATTTCTGGGCGCATTGGTGTTATTTCTCTGCTCACCGGAAGGATAAAGCAGCGATCGTGGCAACGCACCACCTAAAGCACTACCCGCAGGAGCTGTTAGTGCGGGAATACCTGTTCTTCTCCAATCGGTCCAAACTTCAGGGTTTAAAAATAAAGCAATATACTTTTGGGACATGATATCGGTAAGGGTAATATTAGCTGCAGTTTTTGCAACGGTAGCGGCATAAGACGGATCATTTATCGTTCTTGTTAGGTTGGCTGTTACCGCAGCATTATACGCTGTTGCTGCTCCTGCTTTATTTTGCGCAACTTTCTGAAACTGACATTCGGCCTCGATAAATTTTAGCTCATCGTAACTCATCATTACAACCGGAGAGCTTGGGCTACCATATAAAGTGCCTAACCCTTCTTCTCCATCACTATATGCGGCCAGCCGTGGATCACCTGCCGCATCCATGGTATCATAAATATACCCGGTAAAAGCAATATCCCCACGTTGATCATTGAATTGAAACCAAGGGCTTTGTGTAGGTAAACTGGTTCCGGCATATAATACTGATGCAGTTTCTCCCGGTAAAAAGCCCATCGGAACTTCCAAAAGAGCCTTATCATAATATGACTTGTCTGATTTTGCCAGATGAAGGAAAAATTTTGCTCTTAAGGCATGCGCAAACCTTCCCCACTTTGCCAGATCACCTTTAAACATCATATCCTCGGCCCCCGGCTGAAACTGACTGCCATCTGAAGTGGCCAGACTGGCTATGGCATCGGTCAACAGCTTATCAATAGCAGTATAAATCTGTTGTTGTGTATCGTATTTGGGCTGCAAATTTCCAAGACCTCTAAACGCTTCGCTGTAAGGAACATCACCCCAAAGATCGGTAGCCAAACCAAGGTTATTTGCCATCATTATTTTAGCTACTGCTGCGTAATGACCTTGATTTAAGGTGTTAGCCGTGTTGATCATCGCATAGATATTGTTCATAATACCTCCGCCATATAAACCTGCGGTCCACATATTATCGACATCGTCACCTGATACAGAGTAACGATTAGCCGATACCGACTGATTGGCAGCGCCGGTTGTTTGTTGCATAAATATAGAGGTAAACCTGGAGGCATCACCTCCCCACACATAGCCTGTAGATTGTATAATACCAGGCAAAAGACTGGAAGGGATTGGATTTTTCAATTGCGAAGGGTCGTCATTAACCCCATCATAAAAATATCCCTTTTTACAAGAGGTCACCAAACCTATCATCCCGATAAGTAAGATTAAGCCTGCTCTTGTGAACTTATTTATATTTAAAAATTTCATATCCAATAGATTAAAACTTAAACTTCAGGTTAAGGCCATAGCTGGCTGTTCCGGGATTATTAAAATAATCCATCCCTTGCGAGCTGGTTGCTCCTGTTAAACTTGTTTCCGGATCTATCCCATGATAAGGGGTCCAAATGATGATATTCCTGGCAAAAGCCCCGGCAGTTAATCCCTTTACAAATGCTGTTTTATTTTTATTAAACAGCTTACCAAAATTGTACGACAAAGAGATCTCTCTTAATTTGATATAAGAAGCATCTTCAATAAATGCTTCATTCAGGTTACCAAAACCGCCCCCATCGCCCAGATACCAGTTCTCATCTAACACCACACTATTGGCATTTCTTGCACCCGGCCCTGCCACTTCATTCCCGCTTCCATCAAAGTGTACCAAATCGCCATTATCGTTCAGGTGCCCCAACACTCCCGGAAATACGGTATTGGTATTTCTGTTATTGGTCAGATCTGAAGTACCAATAGCAGCCAGGGAGCCCCTGGTGCCATTCCACAAATCTCCTTTAAACTTCCAATCAATCAATGTATACAAGGACAGTCCTTTATAGGTAAAAGTATTGCCCCAGCCCATCAGGAACCTTGGATTAGGATCTCCGATTTTCTTCTGAACATTGGTGTTTGCAATTGGATAACCTACATTGTCGCGGTCGTCGATAACGATATTTCCACTGTTATCATAGGTATAACCATAACCGTATATAGTTCCGGCAGGCATATCGGGCAATTGTGCAATTACTGTTCCCGTAAATCCATTCAGCGTAATCTGGTTTACACCAGGGGCCAGCGAAAGCACCTTGCTTCTGTTCATACTGAAATTCAGAAAGGAGTTCCATTCGAAATCCGTGTTTTTAACCGGTGTACCTGTTATCTGAACCTCAAGTCCACGGTTCCGGATGGAGCCCGAGTTTAGGGTAACAAACTGATAACCCGAGGAGCCTGAAACCGGAGCCTTAACAATCAGGTCTTTACCTTTGCTATAATAACCTGTCACATCCATCCCCAATCGGTTGTTAAAGAACTGCAATTGCACCCCCAATTCATATGCTGTTGTTTTCTCTGGCTTTAAGTCGGGGTTTCCCAGTACATTACTCAAGCCAAACGAGCCAAAGCCGTTTGAAGGGAAAGAAATACCGCTGGTATAGCCATCAGGAAATGTGGTAGGCACATAGTAAGAATTCAGTAAAAAAGGTCCTGGATCTTTACCTACCTGCGCAACGGAGGCCCTGATTTTACCAAGGCTCAATGCGCCACCTTTTATTCCTTCCAGCTCAGAGAACACAAAGCTCATATTGGCGGAAGGATAGAAGAACGAGTTTTTACCTTTAGGCAGGGTAGAAGTCCAGTCATTCCGGCCGGTGACCTCAAGAAACCACATATTGTTATAAGAAAGGTTAAGGTCGAAATACAAACCTGTTTTTCTATAAGGGGTAACAAAGTTTGCCGATTTTATGGTACTCGCATTATAAATATTGTCAAAATCAGGCGAAATCAGTCCATCACCCTGAACATAGAGTTCATCCAGCTTTCTATTGTAAAGGTTAGCACCGGCCTTTCCGTCGAAGCGCCATTTATCATTAATTTGTTTAGTATAACTCAAAATCAAATCAGAGTTTATACTTCGATAGGTAAATCGATCATCAAAGATACGCCCGCCGGAATAGGCTCCGGATTGAATCTCGTAGTATTGATGCCGGTTATCATTATAAGTATCTAAACCGCCACGATAAGTAGCACTAAATCCATCTCCAATGTTATAATCCAGTTGCAGGTTACCCAGCAACCTGTTCAACAAGGTTTTATAAGGGTTCTTGTTGATTGTCCAGTACGGGTTATCGTAAATTCCATTCCGGTACGACCGCTGCAAACCATCGCTGAATAAAAATGCCTTAGGGTCATCCGCCTTCTTGGCTCCATTAGAATTGTCGAACGAGATTGGGGTTCTGGTTAGCCCCAGCATAATACCCGACAAATTACTTCCCTGTTGTGGCATATTACCATCGCTGGTGATGTAATTAAAACTGGTTGCTAATTTTAATTTTTCTGAGATTTTGAGATCTCCGGCAAAGTTTACCGAAGTCCGCTGGAAATTTTGAAGCGGAACGATAGAATTAGAATAGGCATTTGATATGGACGCACGATAAGTTGCTACTTCACTACCACCACTTACAGCCACCGAATTGCTGAAGGTAGACCCTGTTCTGAAAAAGCTCCTCATGTTATCATAGGGTACAAAAGGGGTTTTTGCCGAAGGATCTGTATTTAAAACCACATCTCCATGTACATCGTATTCATTCGGAATGCCGTTCCAGGATACGTCTTTTACATTTGGCCCCCAGGAATAACGGTTGGTAGAGCTGAAGGGGGCAATAACCCCACCTGATCCTTTAACCCATTGGTTTTGCAAACCGGGATACCTGTTTACCTTATCAAAGGAAACACCGGTATTAAAATCGACCTGTATCTTGCCCGCTTTGCCTCTTTTGGTGGTGATAACAATTGCGCCGTTTGCCGCATCAATACCATAAATTGCAGCAGCGGCAGGGCCCTTTAATACTGTAATACTTTCAATATCATTCGGATCTATGTCGGCCCCCCGGTTGGAATTTGAAGCTCCTTGCAGCAAATTGTTTTGCTCATCGGAAGGGTCTCCCGAATAGTTTTGGGAATTGTCAATCGGGCTGCCGTCAATTACAAATAAGGGCTGGTTGTTTCCGGTAAGGGAGTTGGATCCACGAAGTTGAATGTAACTGGAAGCACCAGGCGTACCGGAAGAAGATGTAATCTGGACACCCGCAATCTTGCCCGACAGGGATTTTAAAACATCTCCCTGGTCTGCTTTTGTTAAATCATCGCCTTTCACACTCTGCGCTGCATATCCCAGCGCCCGGACTTCTCTTTTGATACCAAGAGCCGTTACCACCACCTCGCCCAGTTGCTGAGCATCGGTAGCCATAACCGCATTGATTACGTTTGCCGTACCGATGGTTTTGATCTGCGATAAATAGCCGATTGAAGAAAATTCGATTGAAGCTGCATTTGATGCAATTTTAAGGGCATATTTACCACTTGCATCTGTTGAAGTACCTATGGAGGTACCAACAATTTTTACAGAAACTCCGGGAATGGGTAGTCCATCGTCCTTTGCAGTAACTGTACCTGAGATTGTTCGGTCCTGTGCCATCGCAGCTCCGGCAATGAGCACCATCACGAACAAACCTTGTAAAAATCTTTTCATAGATAAGTAGAGTTAAGTTAGTAAATGCGAGCGCAAGCTGTCCTCGAAATTTCATATGTATTTTATCAAAACATACAAAACAAAAAGAACCTACCAAGCTCATTAACAAAACAATAAACAAACAAAAAGGTTTTACACAGAAAAACAAGTTTGCTTCAGATTAACAAATAAAAAGGCACCTTAAAAATAGACGTAAGGTCTATTTTTAAGGTGCCTGGTAAATACCGTTTTTACAACTAAGGTATTCTAATAGCGTTTGCTATTTTTTTATGTTGATTACAACTTTCTGGTTCTGTGGATCATTTTTTGAACCTATTGTCATAGCTGTACCATCTGCCATAACCGCACTTACCAGCGTCAGCGTTGCCGTTGCTGTAGTTGCAGGTGCAACAATTGTTCCTGCTGTCGGAATTGAAACAGCAACTGTATATGCTTCTCTATCGAGTACAACAGTTTGATTTGGTAAATTGATTGCTCCTTCTACCTTATAGGTAATCGTAACTTTTTGTTGTATCGCTGTTTTAACTAAAAAAGTCACATTTGCAGGAGTTCCCTGTACTGGATTCAAAGCCGTAGTGCTACTTAATGCTACATAAGGGGGCAAACTATTGCTAAAATCATAATTATCTCCCGGCCCTTTTTTCTCACAAGCCTGCAATAAAAAGATTGCAGTAATTGATAGTAATATTATTATCCTTTTCATATCTCTGTTATAAATCAAACCACATTTTTACATTATACCTAATTGTCTCTTTAGGTGCATTCGGATTTCTTGAAATCTCGTTTACAATCGGATACTCATATCTTCTGAAGATAGGACCAGCCGGCGCACCAACAGGAAGTGTTAACAAAGGAACTTCGCTTCCATCAGGACCAGATCTTCTCCACTGTGTAAAAGCATCCAAACCTCTGTCCATTTTATCAACCCATTGTTGTGCATGGATAGCCTTAACAGCTTCGGCCTGTGTTGCAAAAGTTCCTACCGGATATTGATTTGCAAAATTTGCCGATAAAGTTGCATCAGCCCCAAAATACAAACATGATACTTCCAGCGCTTTTTTATACAACTGGCTGGCTTTGGCCAGATCCGTAGCAACACCTAAGCCTCTGGCATAAACCTCAGCTTCGTTAAATAATTCCTCCTGATAGGTAAACATTACCTCAGGTGCCGTTGCCGAGTGAAGCGTTTTTGCAATCCTTGGATTTACCGCATCTACTGCATCTGCTCCAGGTACAACACCTACATATTTAGTGGCAGCAGCAGGTTTATCAAAAAACTTAGGCAAACGCGGGTCGGCCACAGCAAGTGCCGGAGTAGGATCCATGATATCTGTTACCGGTTTGGTTGCAAAAAAGAAGTTAACCCCGCCGTTGTATTGTAAGCCAATTGCATATTTAGGATTACGTTTATTAGCTACATCCTGATAAGCAATTTGTGCATTATCCGCTGCCGAATTCACCAGGCTTGTTGTTCCTCCAGATATAATGGCTCCAACAGCTGCAGCTTTTGAAGGATCTTTATCTACCATCGTTAGCAATGTACGTACTTTAAGTGATTTTGCCAGTCTTTTCCATTTGGCAATATCTCCTTTATAGATCAAATCGTAGCCATCATTATTAGCCCCGATTTTCAAAGGACTTGCTTCATCAAACTGTGCCAGGGCCTCATCCAAAATCGAAAGGGTTCCTTCAAGTACAGTCTTCTGGTCATCAAACTTTGGATAAATAATATCCGGGTTCCAGGCTTCTGTAAAAGGGACATCACCAAAAGTAGTGGTGATATCATAAATAACCATAGCCAACAATACTTTACTTTGTGCTGCAGCATTATTATTAGCTGGACTTGCTGCTTCCGACAATTTAATGGCCTGTTTAAGGTTTGCTCCAGCTCTCACATATAGTGACACCCAGGTGTTATTTAAAAAGTTCGCAGAAAAAGTATAGGTATCAGCACTTGGATCTCCGCCCGACCAACCAGTTGGGTTATTACCCCCACCGCCAAGACATTGGCTGGCCAATCCGATTGGGATGTACAAATCGCCACTTGATCTTAAATTGATATAAGCCACTGATGCATAAGAAAACAACAATTTGGGGTCGACAGCAGTAGCTGTATTGGGACTCGTATTGATGTCCAGGTATTTTTTGCAGGATGATAGTGATAACAGCAACGTTATGACACTAAACGTATATATAAATTTTTTCATTTCTATTAAATCTTAAGTCTTAAGTTAAAACCAAGGGTTCTGGTAGAAGGAATTGAATTGAACTCAACCCCCTCAGCAACACTCTCCGTTCCGAAGAAGTTCGCTTCCGGATCGATGTGTGGAACATTATCATGTATAATCCATAAGTTCCTACCTTCCAATCCTATTTCAGCAGCCTTTATAAATTTAGCACCTCCTCTAAAAAGTTTTGATGGCAACACATAAGACAATCTTACCTCTCTCAGTTTCACATAGGACGCATCAAAAATATTTCCTTCGGTATTGGTTGTTGAATATTGCGCCCAGTATTCTTGCATACTGGTAACTGGAACAGTATTTGGAACAAAGGTACTTCCTGAAGCAACAACGCCTTTGTCAATAAAGATTCTTCCTCTGTTTAACAATGTTTCTTCGGACAGCCCGCTCGTTCTTAGCGTCGACACAGTATTTGAGTAGATCACGCCACCTTTTCTAATATCAATAAGGAAGCTAAGTGAGGCGCCTTTATAAGAGAATGTATTGTTAATACCACCCAACCAATCAGGACTCATATTACCTAATCTTTTTTCAGGAGAGGTTTTTCTCAAACCGTTTGCTTCATCAATAATGATGTTTCCTGAAGGATCTCTTTGCCATGCCACACCGTATATACCAAATGATTTGCCTGGCTCTGCTTTGATAGACAAACCACTCCAGCCACTAGCCAATTGATAAGACGTCAATTCTGGTGGCAACTCTACAGTCTGAACATTTCTCGAGAAATTAAGATCCATATTCCAGGTAAAATCTCTCATTTTAACAGGAACAAGTCCCAAAGTTACCTCTACACCTTTATTTTTTACCGATCCTGCATTTTTGAAGATGTTTGAATATCCGGTAGATTGCGGAAGTGGCAAAGTTATCAGCTGGTCAGAAGTGTTAGTATTGTAATAGGTTACATCCAGGTTAACACGGCTATCCAAAAACCTCAATTCTGTACCTATCTCAAATGAAGCCTGATTTTGTGGTTTCAGGTCGAGATTAGGTATAGATGCCGGGCTACTAAATGCAAGTACACCATTGAAAGGGAAAGTAGAACCATAACCATACTGAGCGAATGCAGCACTAATAGGTGTATAAGTGAACAATCCTTGATATGGCTCGGTATCACTACCTACGTTTGCATAACTTGCCCTTAACTTACCGTAGTTAAACCAACTGCTTTTTGGTAAAACCTCACTAAACACAAAACTTGAACTCACAGATGGATAAAAATATGATCTGTTTTGAATAGGTAAAGTTGAAGACCAGTCATTTCTTCCGGTAACGTTTAAGAACAGATAATCTTTATAAGAAAGCCCTATATCGCCATAAAGTCCTTGAATCCTTCTTTTATTTTGGGTATTGGTAGTTACCACACTTCCAGCATTAGAATAATTATAAAGTTCGTCAACCGTTAATTGTTGTGCATCAGTCAGGTCTCTGCGATAGAATGATTCAAAAACGTTATACCCACCAATTACTTTCAAATGCAGATCTTCTGTTAATTTATGCTCTGCAGTGATGATCAGGTCATTGTTGATGATCCTG
Source organism: Pedobacter schmidteae (assembly GCF_900564155.1). Lineage (NCBI taxonomy): Bacteria > Pseudomonadati > Bacteroidota > Sphingobacteriia > Sphingobacteriales > Sphingobacteriaceae > Pedobacter > Pedobacter schmidteae. The sequence goes on from NZ_LS999839.1 coordinate 1,071,588, forward strand.
TTGTAAATGTTAGCTGCATAAAAATCACCTGTTAACGATCCAATTGTTCCTTGTCTGGTTACACCTCTTCTATACTCATTGTAAAAGTCAGTACCCAGGTTATCAGAGATCGTTAACCACTCCAATGGTTTATAAGTTACAATTCCATTACCGAAAAATCTGTCAACAACGTTAGAGAAGTTGTTGTTGTTTACTACCCAGAACGGGTTGTTACCTGTTCTTGTAGATGTTAACGCAATTTGCTGTTTAGTAACCGGGTCAACATAATTATCTCTTAACAGGTTTACATCAATTGTTCTTGGCAAACCATAAACAATAGACTGCAATACACTTGGGTTATTAGAACTTTGAACAGGGCGGCCATCGGCAACTGTACGTGTATAGTTTGCACTAGTCCTCACATCCAGGCCTTTGAAAATATTCCTGCCTGCATTTAAGCTCAAAGAGTTCTTTTTAAGTTTCTCATTAGGAACAATACCATTTTGTGTGGTATTGGTAAATCCAAAACGATAATCTCCGGAATCACCCCCACCTTCGAAAGAAACAGAGTTGATATAAGTTTTTCCGGTGTTATAGAAATCTTTGATGTTATCCGGATAAGCCTGTAAAGTGATCTGGCGTCCCAAATAATCGGTATACTTCTTATCCTGAACTTCACTTATTTTAGGCCCCCAACCATTCACACTCGGACTATTAAGTGCTGGGTTAGCGCTATTGTAAGCACCTTGCACGCCTTGAGCATATTCGTTCTGAAACTTTGGAAGTTTCAAAACATTATCAAAACGCGTTGAAGAGTTGAAAGAAACAGAAGATTGTCCTTTTTTACCTTTTTTTGTAGTAATTACAATTGCACCATTTTTTGCCCTTGCCCCGTACAAAGCCGTTGCCGCCGCACCTTTAAGCACCGTAAGGGTCTCGATGTCGTCTGAGTTAAGATCCCCAGCCCTGTTACCATAATCTGAACCCGCACTTCCCTGTGGAACAGAACTGGTTGTAATGGTATTGATCTGCTGAGAACTGTTATCTACAGGTAACCCGTCGATAACAAAAATCGGTTGGTTTGAAGTTCCGTTAGAGTTGAAAGAAGAGTTTCCCCTGATGATGATTTTAGAAGATCCACCAACGGTACCTGACTGAGAAGTTACCCGAACACCCGCAGCTTTACCAGCAAGTGCATTGATCACGTTAGTTTCTCTTGCCTTGGTTATTTCGTCACCTTTAATTGTTGTAACAGCATATCCCAGAGATTTAGCTGTCCTTGTAATACCCATCGCGGTTACCACAACCTCGCCCAATTGTTTTGCGTCGGCAATCATACTTGCGTTAATTACATTTGAAGAGCCTATTGTGATAACTTGTTGTAGATAACCAATTGACGAAAATTCAATTGAATTTTGCCCCGATGCAACCTTAAGGGCGTATTTTCCATTTGCATCCGTTGAAGTACCATTCTGCGTACCAACGATTTTTACAGAAACTCCGGGAAGTGGAAGGCCATCCTCCTTCGCCGTAACTGTACCAGTAATTGTTCGGTCTTGTGCCATTGCAGCTCCCGCAATAAACACCAAAATGAACAAACTTTGTAAAAGTTTTTTCATAAGAAATTAAAATTTAGGTTAGTTAATAATGGATAAATATAGCCTTTTTGGTATGCATGCATAGCTTATACACAAAGCTTAACACATTTATGACATTTAAATGACACAACAAATAGGCAACAATAATCTATAAAACGCGTTAAATCCAACTATTATAAGCCAAAAAACAACAAACTCAGAATATTATTTCAGCTCAGCCAACAAAAAACAAGCACCACCAAACATTTAACAAAATTTAACAGTTGCTCTTAATTTTTTTAATAAAGATATATCACTTTAATCAAAACCCACTAAAACCGTAGATTTTACCTATTTAAAGGCCATTCCTCTTTAGTTGACCAGGAAAACTGCATTCGCAAACATCAACTTTCCATTTTCCCAAAAAGAACGAAAAAGCAAACTTGCCCCCAGATAAATGATCGCTCCTTTTCCTTCTGGCTGCACACCATAAAGCATACCAGTCCCTAGCTTTTTAAGCACGCCTTCGCCCGCAATACCTGCAACATAGCTACCCGGTTTCAAAACCCCGGTATTCCAGCCATGTTTCAAAAACTCATATAGCTTGTCGTCCGTTTTTAAAGCGTAATAATAATCCCCCAATCCGGCACTGATGGGATGGCTCCGGTCCAACTCTACTTTAAATATGGCACCCGGAATGGCATTGGATAAATTGATCTGTCTGCGGCTAAAGTATTTGGGAATATCGCTTGTAGAAAACTCATCTTTAAATGTCTCTTTCTTCTGGATGTCGAAAGGCTTTTTTGCCACCACACTTAATATCGCATCCTCCAATAAAATCAGTTTTCCACCAATCTTTATCCAATCCTGTACTTTTTCATTCAGGTTGTCGCCATAATTTCCATCCGGTAAAATCAGGGTGTTAATTTTGTTAATGTCCAGGGCAGCTATATCGTCCATGCCTATTACCGTTATTGGATAGCCCAGTTCGGTTTCAAAAAAATGCCACACTTCGCCCATACTCTGGGCCGATATTTCAGGTCCCGCAACAACGGCCACCTTTGGCGCCGTTAAAACCGGGTATACCGACGAACCAAAATCTTTTCCTTTGTCCACAAAACCACCCAATACGGAAAAAAACACAGCCTTGAATTCCTTTTGCACAGCTGCGATCCGGGCTGGCAAATCTTTAATCGTGCGTTCATTTTCGGCCCTGTATATCAATAATGAACCCACGGGATACCTCATTCCTCCCACAACAAATGCTTCTTCTGCCAACCGCACTTTAACCCCCGACTTCTGCAAGGCAATCAATATCCTGGCGTCGTCTATCGAATTCCAGGGCAAAAGCCAGGCATAAGGCTTCTCGGCCACAGGAGCGCCAATATTGGGTTCCTCCAAGAAACTGTATTTCCCTTTCAGGGATTCCTTTGTTGCATAGGCGCCTAAGCCATAAGCATAAGGAAGGGCCCAGGCCGTGATGTCGTAAGTATTGGAATCGCTTACCTTGGTTTGTGGTTCAAACAAAACATTGGCTAGTACGGCAGCCGGCTGGGCCATATTTACAATCAAATCATTCCGTTCAATTTTAAAAGGCTCAGTTTTACCCGTTTCATAACTATATCCAGTTGCCGAGGCCTCACCGCCAAACGCAAAGTCCACCCCATTTCGTTTTAACAGTGTCGCCAGGCGTTTTATTTTTCCAAAATTTTCGCCTTTTACCACATAACTTTTAAAAATCCCGGGAGGCGAGATCCTCGCCTGTTCAAAATACTTCCCAAACTCCTCAACCAGTCTGTCGGCGTTTTTCGAAACCGTTTCCAAGGTCGCCATTCCGGTTGTAAAATGGTGATCTATACGATCTTTTAAGGTCAATGTATCCCCATCAAGCGTAATCACCGCCAAACCAGCACCAATTCCTCCTTGCTCATAAGTCATCCCCACAGCACCGTTATATAAAGGATAGGTATCGCCATAAGAAGGATACAACAGATCAAACTGTTCCTTCGTAAAATACTTCCAGCCTTTCTGGTCAAAGTATTTTGCATTGTTTTTACCCACAGTAACCTGAAATTCTCTTTGCCATGGTGTAATGTCTTGATGTATAGGTTCCGCTGCCGGAGCAAAATAATACGGTTCGTTATAATTTTGCTCATGAAAATCAACATGCACCTCGGGCATCCATTCCCGGTACAAGATCAGACGTTGCTGGGTTTCCACTTGCGACTGCCAGGCCCAATCGCGGTTCAAATCAAAGTAATAATGATTGGACCGACCACCTGGCCAGGGTTCAATGTGCTCCCGGGCCATCGGATTGGGATTTGGCTTTAACCCTGCTACACTGTTAAAATAACTTACATAACGTTCTCGTCCATCCGGGTTCAGGCAAGGGTCCAATATCACTACGGTATTGCTTAACCAGTTCTGTATTTTTGAAGTTTTGGCTTCCGCCAGGGTGTAAAAAGTTTTTAGTGCAGCCTCTGTCGAACTGGCTTCATTGCCATGTACATTGTAACTTAACCAAACAATTGCGGGGTGCTTTGCCGATTTTCCCAATAACTTCTCGCCCTTACTTAAGCTTTGGTTATTCTTTTTAATCTGCTCCAGCCTTTCCATATTCTCCCTGGACGATATGATGGCCACCAGCAATTCGCGCCCTTCGTAGCTTTTCCCGTAACTTACAACTTTAACGTTTTTTGTCGTTTTGCCAAGGTGTTTAACATAGTCCAGCATTTTATCGTGTGCGGTAAATTTGCTACCCAGGGCATATCCAAAAAACTCATCCGGCGATTTGACCTGTGCATTTACACCGCTCCAATCCAACAACAAAAACAAAAAGGGAAACAGAAAGCATTTTATCATATCATTTCTTTATGTTGGAGATGCTACAAAACACACAGTTAATATACCAAAATAATAAAGAATATTTCTTGTTTCTCTTTCATCCCGATATATTTGTTGTTCAATAAAGAAAGAGCCTGGATAAATAAACCAAATTTAGGGCCTTATACCATTTCAGCAAATGACAAACATAGCATCTCTGTATCAGCAATACCTTAAACATCCCATTATCTGTACAGATACCAGGAACATCACAGCAGGCTGCCTATTTTTTGCCCTTAAAGGTGATAAATTTGATGCAAACACCTTTGCTGCGCAAGCCATTACTGAGGGTGCGGCTTATGCTATTATAGACAATGAAGACTACCGTACCGACGACCGATGTATTTTGGTTGACGATGTGTTGACCACCTTACAGGATCTGGCCCGGCACCACCGCAGCCAGCTCGGCATTCCGGTTATAGGCCTAACCGGAAGCAATGGCAAAACCACCACCAAAGAGCTGATCAATGCCGTATTGCAACAGAAATACAAAAGCTTTGCTACCAAAGGAAATTTAAATAACCATATTGGCGTTCCGCTTTCCATCCTTTCACTTACCCCACAAACGGAGATTGCCGTGATAGAAATGGGGGCAAACCATCAAAAGGAAATTGAGTTTTTATGTGGTATAGCCCAGCCTACACATGGATTGATCACCAATATCGGCATGGCACATTTAGACGGATTTGGAGGCTTTGAGGGCGTAAAAAAAGGTAAAGCCGAATTGTTTGCTTACCTGAAAGACCAGGACGGTATTGCATTCATCAACCACAATAATCCTTATTTGATGGAGATGAGTGAAAAAAACGGTTTAGATAAGATCATTTATTACGGGACAGAAACCACCAATACGGTATCGGGCAAACTGTTAAAATCAGACCCCCTGATCGAGCTTTCATGGGATAGCAAAGCCGGATCATTCCAAACAAATGTACAATTGACCGGCACATATAATTTTGAAAACATCCTGGCAGCCATTTGTATCGGGCAGTTTTTTGAGGTTTCACCAGCAGAGATTAACGCCGGTCTATCGGGTTATCAGCCCAACAACAACCGGTCACAAATTACCAAAACGGCTAAAAATACAGTAATCTGTGATTTTTACAATGCCAACCCCAGCAGTATGGCTGCAGCGCTTGCCAATATTGATGCTTTAAGCAGCGCCAATAAAACGATCATCATTGGTGACATGTTTGAACTTGGAGCCGAATCGGCAACACAACACCGCAACATTATTGAGCAGGCCGAAAAGCTAAACATCAATACGCTGATATTTATAGGTCACGCTTTTTATGAAGCCCGACAAGATCGCAAGGGCCTTTTCTTTAATACTCCAGCCGAGGCCGAAGCTTTTTTAAAAAACAATCCGGTAAATGATAGTCTTGTTCTATTAAAAGGATCACGCGGAATGGCACTTGAGCAACTGCTACCGCTACTTTAGTTATTGTGCTATGGCTACTTTTATGCCGGCATCACTCACCTCTTTCAAAGGGTTATCGCGCATATTCTGTTCCAGCTCCAGCTCGTATTTACCGGGAGCCGGGAACTTAAAATGCGTAAGTAATGGGAACTCATAGGTATACAAATTTCCGGAGCCCGACCCTTTCCATTGTCCATCTGGTTCTGCCAGCTTAAACTCGTATCGACGGCTACGTTTTTTTTGGGCAGCTTTTACATTCAGCCATACAAAAATATTGGAATACCGATAATCGGAAGTATGCCGCAATTTAAAGTAAATATGATAAGCCTTGTTGCTGTCTTTTATGTCAACAGTTACCTTTACACGATTGGCGTAACTCCAGTTACGTGCAGGCATCGTTTGATTCACATCAGCAATAATATTGGTATCGCAGCCGCCCAACAACAAAGCAAAAACGGCTGCGAACAAAATTAAAACCTTATTATTCTTCATTTTTAGGCTTATCAGCTTGCTTTTTTCTACGGTTGTTTCTATTGCGGTTATTTCTGTTCCCCGAAGGTTTACCTTCACCCTGCGGTTGCGGTGTGCCCTGGGTCTGAACCTGCTGTTCTCCTTTAGCTTGCTCGCTCTTAGGTTGATTGCCGCCCTGACCTTGTTTTGGTCCCTGCTGCTGTCCTTTAGGCTTGCCCTGACCGTGCTGCTGGCCCCCGGCATTTTCCTTACGCCCTGCATCCTGCCTATTTTTAGCTTGCTGCTGAGGTTTGCCACCTCTTTCGCCCTTATCAGTCCTTTCTGGTCTATCGGTACGCTCTGGTCTGTCCGTACGATCGTTTCTATCCGCGTTATTTTTATTGCGATTATTGTTGCGGTTATTGTTGTTCCTGTTGCCTTTGTTTCTTGGTTTATCATCCAAACGTGTTAAGCTGTCTTGTCCAACTACGTTCTCATAATCAGGGCTCTTGTCCAACACCGCAGCGGCAACCAGTTCTACTGCTTCCTCTTTAAGGTTAATTGGTTTCTGTCCCCTTTTGTTCATCGCCATGATTTCTTTCACACGGTCGACCTTTAGCGGGATCCAATCTTCCGTATTTGGATAACTAAACCACATTAGTTTCTTAAAAATATCTGTTTTCTGGTGCCTGGCTACACCTATTTCGGTTTGCAAGCTATCTACGCGATCAGGAATATCCTTCAGCGCATCCAGGTAGGTATCCAGCTCGTAGTTTAAACAGCATTTCAACTTACCGCATTGTCCGGCCAGCTTCAACGTGTTCAGTGATAAATTCTGGTATCTTGCCGCAGCAGTGGATACCGTTTTGAAGTTTGTTAACCAGGTAGAGCAGCACAGTTCTCTTCCACATGATCCGATTCCACCCAACCGGCCTGCTTCCTGACGCATCCCGATTTGCCTCATTTCAATCCTGATACGGAAAGTTTCGGCCATCTTTTTTATCAGCTCCCTAAAATCTACCCTGCCTTCGGCAGTATAAAAGAAGGTAGCTTTGGTTTTATCGCCCTGATAATCTACGTCGCTGATTTTCATCGACAAACGCAGATCCAATGCCAGTGTACGTGCTTTGTGCATGGTTTCCCACTCCATTGATTTGGCTACTTTCCATTTCTCTACATCAGCTTCAGTTGCTTTTCTGTAGATTTTCCGGGTGACCTGCTCAACAGTGGTTTTTCTGCGTTTCATCTGTATCCGGACCAATTCGCCGGTTAAGGAAACATGGCCCACATCGTAACCGCCGGTTGGCCCTTCAACTGCAACCAGTTCGCCTATTTCAAGGTAAATGTTGTCATTATTGACAAAGAACTCTTTCCTTGCACCTTTAAATTTAACTTCTATTACCTGAAAAGGTTTATAATTTGAGGGCATATCCAAGTTGGACAGCCAATCGTAAACTTCCATTTTTCCGCATCCGCCGGTGGCACATGAGCCATTACTTTTGCAGCCTGCGGGGGCGCAACCGCCACCTGTAGAACAACTTCCACATCCCATAACTAACTGTATATATATTGAGTCCCTTTCGGGAGCGTTTTAAACTTAATTATTTTTACCAATTGTAAAGATACATCTAAAAACAGAATTTTAGGATTCGCATTTCGTTCAATGTGATAATGTGCCTTTTCCAATTCTGCAATAATGGCATCCGCCATGTTCAAATCCAGCACATGCACCGACAGCTTTTTGGCTGTTTCCAGTGCCCTTGCCGGCAATTTCACCAGTTCATCGGCCCCGCTCAACAATAAGCTGCATTCGCGCAAAAAACTGATTCCGTATTTTAAAAAATTCTTTTGATTTTCTCTTCCCCAACCCGCTATCTGCTCTACAAAAATAGTCAAATCCAACACCCGGTTGCCATAGCCCATGCGCAACCACTCGGCAAATTTGTCGGCATTGTCATTGTGTGTATTGGCCACCAGCAATTTAGCCTCAATCAAGTTGCCATCAGCCAGAAAGCTGTATTCAGTAGCCTGGTTTTCGGGCAAGCCATGCCCGTCCATCAGATAACTTTCTACCGTGGCATGCGGAAGTTTTGGTATTTTAACAATCTGTGTCCGCGATAACAGTGTAGATAGGATTTGCTCCTGATTATTGGCCACCAATATAAACAACGTATTTTGAGGAGGTTCTTCAATGATCTTTAGCAAGGCATTGCCTTCTTTATCCAGGTACTCCGGCAACCACATGATCAGCACCTTGGTTTGTGCTTCAAATGCTTTATAGCTTAGTTTTTTAATGATATCGTGGCATTCAGCAATATTGATATTGGCTTGCTTATTTTCGGCGCTCAATTTAGACCGCCAGATGTCCATATCAAAATAGGCATCAGCCAGCAGCATGCTTCTCCATTCTTCCAGTACATCAACCGCCGTTCTCACATCCTTTGATGCAAAAAAAGGATAAGAAAAATGCAGATCGGGATGAATGTATCGTTCATATTTACGGCAGGATGAGCATACCCCACAGCTATCATCGGCCTGTTTATCCAGACAATTGATGTACTGCGCATACGCAATTGCCAATGGCAAAGCACCACTGCCATCGCTCGACAGAAACAACTGGGCATGACTAATCCTGTTCTCTGCAACGGTTTGTACCAATTGCTGCTTTATATTTTCCTGACCGATGATTTCTTTAAACTGCATTTGGTGCAAAATAACAAAATTTTAACACTTGCCTGCAACAAGCACTAAAGTTGACAAATCCCTGCAGTAACCTGATCGGCAATTAATTTACTTATCTTTGCCGCATGCCACGGATTATTGCTTTTGATTATGGAACCAAACGTATCGGCATTGCCGTTACCGATCCATTACAGATTATTGCTACCGGACTGGACACCATACATCCCAAGGATATTATGGAATACCTGAAAAAGTACCTGTTAACCGAAGAGGTAGAGGCCTTTGTTTTGGGCGATCCCAAACAGATGGATGGCAGTCCGTCCGACTCTGCACAGCATGTAAAAGGATTTGCCAAAACTTTAAAAAAAACCTTCCCCGACATTCCTCAACACTGGATAGATGAACGTTTCACCTCCAAAATTGCGCATGAAACTATTATGCAAAGCGGATTAAAAAAACAGGACAGGAAAAATAAAGAAAGGGTAGATACCATATCTGCAACCATCATTTTACAATATTTTATGGAGCAACATCGTTTATAACAACGTTTGCGGAAGCACCACTACATGAAAATATGAGTTTAATTAATGACGACATGCAGCAATTGCTGCTCAATTATTGCGAACCGGAAAGTGCTTTATTGCAAAGGATAGACCGGGAAACGAATTTGAAAGTATTGATGCCAAGAATGCTTTCGGGCCATTATCAGGGCCGTGTGCTGAGCATGCTTAGCAAAATGATCGGCCCTTCAAGGATCCTGGAGATCGGCACATTTACCGGCTATGCTACCCTTTGTCTGGCCGAAGGCCTGACCGATGAGGGCCTGCTCTACACACTCGACATCAACGAAGAACTGGAAGAAATGGTGCGCAACAATTTTGCCGCATCAGACTACAATAGCCAGATCAAATACATTTTGGGCGATGCCAACGAAACAATCAATGCCCTGGATGAAGTGTTTGACCTTGTTTTTATTGATGCAGATAAAAAAAACAACGGAACTTATTACGACCTTATTTTTGACAGGGTACGCAAGGGCGGTTTGATCATTGTGGATAATGTACTGTGGAGTGGAAAAGTACTGAACAGTAACCCCGACAAGGACACCAAAAATATCACTACATTTAACGATAAGATTTTGGCAGACAGCAGGGTAGAGAAACTCATCCTTCCTGTTAGAGATGGTCTGTTTATCATCAGAAAAAAATAAATATGATTAGAACAGCATTGTATATCGGCTTATTTCTAAGCTGCTTTAGTTTGAGCAGCAAAGCACAACGCACCGAAGATTATATTAATGCTTATGCCGAACATGCCCAGGCACTGATGCGGGAATATAAAATCCCTGCCAGTATCATTCTGGCAGTTGCCATCCACGAATCGGCCGCCGGAACCAGTAAAATAGCCCGATACCTGAACAATCATTTTGGCATTAAAGGGGATAACAGCAATACGGAAATCCGGTCCTCTTATAAAGACTATCCATCCGTCAATGAGTCGTACGACCACTTTCTGGAATTTTTAAAAAGCAGGGTTTCCTTTAACCGGCTTTTCGAAAAATACGATCAATATGATTACAGAAACTGGGCAAGGGGCATTCAACGTGGTGGATATGCCCGGAGCAGGTCATGGGCTTCGCAGGTAATTGGCATCATAAAAAAGAACAATTTAACACAGTACGACGAACGACCGGACGATTATAATGAGCCCCCGGCGCCTGAGTCTTCTTCATCAAAACCCAGAAAGTCAACTGCCAAAACCTATACTGTAAAACGTGGAGACAACCTGCACAATATTGCCAAAGCACGACGTACAACTCCCGCAGCCATCATGAAAAAGAACGGATTAAAAAGCCATGCTTTAAAACCCGGACAAAAACTTAAATTGTAATGAACAACAGAATATTAGCCCTAGCCTTATTGAGCCTTGCTTTTTTTAGCGCCTGTAAATCCAGAAAATATAGCCGCAACAACAAACAGATTGAAAAAGCAGCCAATAAAGCCAATCCTGATGCCAAATCCTATACCACATTAAACTACATTGAAGCCTTCAAAGGGGTAGCTATAGAGGAAATGAACAAATACGGCATTCCGGCAAGCATTACCCTTGCCCAGGGGATTATTGAATCGGGAAGTGGCAACAGCAGTCTGGCCAAATATGCCAACAACCACTTTGGCATCAAATGCACATCAGACTGGAAAGGCAAGGGATATTACAAAGATGATGACAAGGCCGACGATTGTTTCAGAGTATACAAGGATGCCCGCGAATCGTATAAAGATCACTCGGAGTTCCTGAAAAGAAAGCGCTACAGTTTTTTGTTTGAGCTGGATAAAAACGACTATAAAAACTGGGCTTCGGGCTTAAAACAAGCGGGCTACGCCACAAACCCTAAATATCCGTCGATGCTGATCAGTGTGATTGAACGTTATGAGCTTTATCAGTACGATCAACCGGAATCGGAAAGAGACAAAATAAAGCGGGAAGATAAGATCTTTTCAGAAATCAATGCCAATATCCCAAATGAAAAAAAGAAATTTACACCGGTAGAAACGCCGCCCTCAAAACAAGTAGTCAAAACACCTGATACACTGAGGATATCAGCTTCTGGAGCTACATACCAGCCAGCAGTTGATACAACCGCCAAACCCGATATCGCACCCGTATTTAAACCAGGTAGCTATACTGTAAAACAAGGCGACACACTTTATGGGATTTCTAAAAAGTTCAACATTACTATTGATGACCTGAAATCGCTAAACAATTTGAACGACACTGGGATCAAAATAGGCCAGAAACTGATCTTAGTTAAATAATGTTAATATTATTACATGGATATCGTTATCTTGTAATTTTGTTGCTGAATGAAGTTTTATAGCCTTTTACTCCTTTTTTATTGCTTTGCATTTAAAGCCCTTGCCCAACAGAATATGGTAAAGGGCTTTGTGGTGGATAAGGATTCCAAACTTCGTTTGGCCAAGGTGTATATTTATAATCCAGCCAATGACGAAGGCATTTACAATACCCCAAAGGGGGAATTCAGCATTAAAGCCAAGCCGGGAGATACTCTGTTTGCTGTTTTGCAAGGTTATGCATTAGATACAGTAGTACTGAACAGCCAGAAAGCAGTATACTTTCAATTGAAATCGCTGGGCATTCCCCTCCGGGAGGTGGCCATTATTGGGGATAAATTTACGCCGAGGGAACGCCATGAGCAGACGCTTAAAGAGTATAAATACCAGCTGGACAAAGGAAAAGCAAAAGATTTGCTAAACCTGGGTCTGGGTGGGGCTGGCTTAGGTATAGATGCCATTTACAACCTGTTGAGCAGGCAGGGAAAGAATGCCCGTCACCTGCAAAAGATACTAGAGCGGGATTACCGGGAGGCCATTGTTGACTACAGATTTAAGCCTGATTATGTAAAGCGGGTGCTACAGATTGGCGATTATGAGGCTGAAGATTTTATGCAGCAGTACCGCCCTTCGTACGATTTTGTCCTGAGTGCTTCAGATTATGCCTTTGTGGTATACCTGAGAAACAATTATGCCAATTATAAGCGAAACCCTAATGCCCTTAAGCTGCCGGCACTTCCAAAAATAACCATAGAAAAGTTTTGAGACCAATTGTGCTTATTTTTGCCAAAATACCCGCCAGCGCCATGGCCATTTTCCCTTTTATCCTGCTGAAAGAAGCCTCGTATAAAACCAATAAAAGACTGATCAATCACGAGCGTATACACCTGCGACAACAACTCGAATTACTGGTATTGCCTTTTTACGCACTGTATTTGCTGCATTATCTTTTTAACCTGATCAGATACCGTAACCATCACAGGGCTTACCTGAACATTGTATTTGAGAAGGAAGCTTATGCCTGCGATGATAACCTCGATTATTTGACGCAAAGGCGTTTTTTCTCCTGGTTAAAATTTTGTTAAAAGTTCAGCCCTTAGCCCGTACTTATCCAATTAGTTTACTATTAAACTTTTAATCGACCACTTTTTTGTTTTTCTTTGTAGTAATGAAGAGTTTTTATGCTTACTTACTATTAGTTTTTAGCGGTACTACCAGCCTGTATGCTCAGGAGATTGACACTATCCCTATTAATACCAAAGGTCTGGATATTAAATTAAAACGTAGTCCGCTACCTTCAAGGACAGGAACCATCCCTTTTAAACCTGTAGAAATAGCTCCGGAAGTAGTTGATGCCCGCGTAAATTATTGGAAGACCAGAACTTCGGTCGGCATTAATGTAAACCAGGCGACTTTTTCCAACAACTGGAAAGGCGGTGGGGTAAACTCACTGGCGGTAGCAGGGCTGGTAAACTACAAGGCCGAGTATGCAAAAGAAAGTTACAGTTACGTAAGCGAGGTAGTCCTGGAATACGGTAAGGTTAAAAACAAAGATCAGTTGCAGAAGAAAACGCGCGACAGGATTTTCTGGGACAACAAAGCTGCAATACAACTATCTAAAAACTGGTACTTCTTTGGATCAATCAGTTTTGAATCGCAGTTTGACGCAGGTTTTTCTTATAGTAAGAACAAAGAGGGGAACGAAGTTGCAAATCTTATTTCCAGATTTATGGCTCCCGGCTACCTTACCGAATCCTTCGGTTTTGAATATAAGCCTAATAAATATTTCTCAACCCGTATTGGTACAGGTAGTGCCCGGCAAACTTTCGTGTTAGACTCGGCTGTTTACGACGCACCGAAGGCAGATGGAACAGTAGCCCCGAAATATGGTGTAGAATTTAATAAGAAATTTAAAAATGAGCTGGCTTTCCAGATTGTAAGTAATTTTGAGAAAGAGGTTTTTACCAATACCATGCTAAAGGCAAGATACCAGATGTTTATTCCTTACGACAGGGCTTTGGTAAACATAGATCATCGTCTGGATGTATCCATCACCTCCAAGTTGAACCGATTGATGAATGTATCCCTTACCGGGGTAGGCTTGTTTGACCGCGACAACGATACCAAGATACAGGGTAGCCAGGCACTTGCCCTTGGTGTCACATTTGTCTTCCCACGCTAATACTTTTTAATTACCCCCTCAAGTTTCCTCCAAAATTAATACCTTTGGGGCTACAAAAAATTGAACACTAAGCATTAAAAGAAAATGTTTGAAAATTTACAGGATAAGCTAGATCGTGCGTTTAAAGTTTTAAAAGGACAGGGAAGCATTACAGAGATCAACGTGGCCGAAACCATGAAAGAGATCCGTAAGGCTTTGTTAGATGCCGACGTAAACTATAAAACAGCCAAAAGCTTTACCGATGAGGTAAAAGAAAAAGCTTTGGGCTTAAACGTACTCACAGCTGTTTCGCCCGGTCAGTTACTTACCAAAGTAATGAACGATGAACTTACTGCCCTGATGGGTGGCGAGGTGACCGAACTTGACCTGAAAACAAATCCGACCATTATATTGATTGCTGGTTTGAACGGTGCGGGTAAAACCACGTTTACCGGTAAACTGGCCAACTTCCTTAAAAGCAAAGGCAAGAAACCTTTGCTGGTAGCGGGCGACGTTTACAGACCGGCAGCGGTTGATCAGTTACAAATTTTAGCGGAACAGGTTGGCGTTCCGGTTTATGCAAATAAAGAATCCAAAGATCCTGTAGCGATAGCCCTTGAGGGTATAGCTGAAGGTAAAAAGAATAACAACAACGTCATCATCATTGACACTGCCGGTCGTTTATCGATCGACGAAAGTTTGATGAACGAGATTTCGGAAGTAAAAGCACAAACGAAACCGCACGAAATCTTATTTGTTGTTGATGCCATGACCGGTCAGGATGCTGTTAATACGGCAAAAGTATTTAACGACAGGTTAGACTTTACCGGGGTAGTATTGACCAAATTAGATGGTGATACCCGCGGTGGTGCCGCCCTTTCTATTAAATCGGTAGTGAATAAACCGATTAAGTTTATCGGTACCGGCGAAAAGATGGAAGCCCTTGACGTGTTCTATCCGGAAAGGATGGCCTCACGTATTTTGGGAATGGGTGACGTGGTTTCCCTTGTTGAGCGTGCCCAACAGCAGTTTGATGAAAAAGAGGCTGCCGAACTTCAGAAAAAGATCCGTAAAAACAAGTTCGACTTCAACGATTTCTACAACCAAATTCAACAGATCAAAAAAATGGGTAACATGAAAGATCTGATGGGTATGATTCCCGGCGTAGGTAAAATGATGAAAAATGTGGAAATTGAAGATGATGCCTTTAAAAACGTGGAAGCCATTATTCAGTCGATGACCAAATTTGAACGCGAAAACCCTGATAGCATTCAGCAAAGCAGACGCCTGCGTATTGCGAAAGGGTCGGGTAATAAAATTGAAGAAGTAACCAAACTGATTAAACAGTTTGAAGATATGCGAAAAGTAATGAAACAGTTCTCGAATCCGGCTACCGCAGCAAGGATGATGAAGAATATGCCTAAAATGCCTCAAAGATAATTTGTAATTACAACAACCTAACCGATCCCGGCCCATTCAACAGGACCGGGATTTTTTTTTGCTGTATATGTTAAATTTTTTACCAACGTAACATCAAATCAGCATAGATTACGCCCATTATTCATCTTGTAATTTTATGCTCATAAAAACATATGGCAGCGCTGTTTTTGGTGTAAACGCGCTAACCATTACTATTGAAGTAAGTATAGGCGGAGGCAATAGATACCACATTGTGGGCCTCCCAGATAATGCAATTAAGGAAAGCCTGAGAAGGATTGAAAGCGCCATCCAATCGGCAGGACTTAAAATGCCCCGCCAAAAGATTGTAATCAACCTGGCTCCGGCAGACATCAGAAAGGAAGGATCAGCCTACGACTTACCCATTGCCATAGCCATTTTGGCGGCTTCAGGACAAATAGAGAGCACAGAGACAGACAAATACTTCATTATGGGAGAACTTTCTTTAGACGGCGGCTTACAGCCCATAAAAGGAGCACTTCCAATTGCCATACAAGCCCGTACCGCAGGGTTCAAAGGATTTATACTGCCCAAAGACAATTCACGTGAGGCGGCAATTGTAACCGAGCTGGAAGTTTACGGAATGAAAAACCTGGCTAATGTTGTGGCTTTTTTTAACGGCACAGAAAAACCAGAGCCCGTATTGGTCAATACGAGGGACGAATTTTTCAGCAATATAAGTCGTTACGAACATGATTTTTCGGATGTAAGGGGACAGGAGAACATCAAACGCGCTCTTGAAATTGCCGCGGCAGGAGGACATAACCTTATCCTGATTGGTCCGCCCGGCGCCGGAAAAACCATGCTGGCCAAGCGCCTGCCTACCATTTTACCGCCGTTAAATTTGCAGGAGGCGCTGGAAACCACTAAAATACATTCAGTAGCCGGTAAACTGAATGCGGCCGCTTCGTTGATGACAGAGCGACCATATCGCAATCCGCACCATACCATATCAGATATGGCATTGGTAGGTGGTGGTGCAAACCCACAGCCCGGAGAAATTTCTCTGGCACACAACGGAGTGCTGTTTTTAGACGAGTTGCCGGAGTTTAAACGAAGTGTGCTGGAAGTGATGCGCCAACCCCTGGAGGAGCGTAGTGTAACTATTTCCCGTTCGCGCTTAAGTGTAGAGTACCCCGCAAGTTTTATGCTTATTGCCTCTATGAACCCATGTCCCTGCGGCTTCTTTAACCATCCCGAGAAGGAATGTATCTGCGGTCATGGTGTGGTACAGAAATACCTGAGCAAAATCTCAGGTCCATTGTTAGACCGCATAGATTTGCATGTAGAGGTAACTCCTGTAAATTTTAATGAACTGACATCAGTCTTTGAAGCCGAAAAAAGTGCTACCATACGCGAACGTGTTATCAAGGCCCGGGCTGTACAAGACACCCGGTTCCAGGCAAATGGCGCACTGCATTATAATGCACAAATGAGCCCCAATATGGTACGCAACATGTGCAAAATAGACAATGCAGGGCAAGCCCTCATAAAATCAGCAATGGAAAAACTTGGACTTTCTGCAAGGGCGTACGACCGCATTTTGAAAGTATCACGAACCATAGCCGACCTGGCAGAGAGTGAGGACATTAAACTGGAACACCTGGCCGAAGCCATACATTACCGCAGTCTTGACCGCGACAACTGGGCGGGCTAAGATCTAATCCAGCAGGTCGTCGTCAAAGCCCTCCTCATCCTCTTCTTCCTCTTCAGGTACATAAGCCAGAATGGCCTTACCTATGGCATTGATTTCTTCATTAGGTTCAAACAAGGGCAAAGCGGTTTCATCATCCAGCTTTAACCATTGTTCTTCGGTATCTTTCTGGATCTGGACATATTCCTTTCCATCCTTAAAAATAACGTATGTGTCGTTCCCTTCCGGAAATACGGCGTAATCTGTGGTACCTATAGTAATGTCGAATGGCTCCTGCATGTTGTGTTTTTTGATTGGTGGCACCAAAGTTAGCGTAAAGTTGAATAATTATAAAACTGCAGCTTTCCTGTCCCCGTAATTTCTATTGTCTTGCTTTCATCAGCACCGCTGGCACTTTTTAGCTGAAGGGTAATTGTATTACTTCCTTTCTGCAAAGGAATCCGGCTGTAACTGATACTGGCAGGCAACGATTGCCAGTTCCTGGTATCTGCTTTTTCGGAAAGGAGGCTATACAACTGCATTCCGATACCCAAACCTTGCAACAAGGAATTGTCTTTTCCATCCTTGCCATTCCCTTTGGCGCTTTGCCTTAGTACATACTCCGCACTTTTTTTAACAGCCAAACGGGTCAATACTGCCCCCATTTCTTTCATAAAGCGCTGTTCCAGCGTTTTAAATGCCAGTTCGTTGATGTCTTCTGCTTTTTCGAATGAAGCGGTCTGCGTCCCGTTGTTTAAGCTGGCCGTACTATAATAAGGTGCCCTGGCAACGTATTTTGGATAGGTTGCCCTAAGGCTCTCCACACCGTTCAGACTAAAATTGCTGTTGCTATATGCATGATTAAAAGGAATAATAATAGTCCCACCCAGGTTGGTAAAGAATAAATCGCCACCCGTACCCTTAATGAGCGAGAAGAATAGCTCCTCCTGCTGTTTGATAGGTGCCATTCCATTTTCCCAGAAAAAGATCAGTTCTCCACCATCCGAAGTTTTCTTACGCGTATATTTTATTCCAAACAAATCTTCAAACCGGCTTACTTCTGCCGCAAATCCATTCTGGTCGGCCGTCCTCAAAACATCCTGCTTCAGCTCTTCAGGCATTTTAGTACCATAATAAGTCTGATCTTTACTTTTCAGGTAAACTTCGGCGGCATTGCGGTAAGCAATAAAAGCATTATTTACATCGCCATCGCGTTCATAAATCAGTCCCTGCAACATCAGCGAAAAAGCATCTTTTGAATAACGGCTGTCTTTATTGTTAAATTTATCACCTTGCTCTTGCGACTGGAGGCTAATCCGGCGTGCTTCTACAATGGCGTCTTCACTTTTGTTCAGATACACATAATTGAGCGCCTTATAGTAATGGATCATGAATTTTTCAAAATCCTCGCCTTTATAGCTTTGTGTCATGGGGTTTACCAGGGTGCCTACAACGGCATCCATAGCCCCTCCGATCCCATTTTCCAACAGCTGATCGGCCTCATTAAAATAGCGGTTGCTGTTTTCGTAATCCCCGGTAAGGTGACTGGCTTTGCCTTTTTCCATCAAAAACAGGAGCTTATTTCTCGGTTTTTGCAACAGTTTGTTCTTATCCAGTTCCTTTACTGCCTCGGTATAATTCCCGGTAGAAATTTGCTTATAATAAGACGCAATCATGTCATTATAGCTGGAACAGCCGAAAAGAAAAAGCATCAGTCCTAAACAGAATGATGCTCTAAAAATATTCCTGCGGATTTGTGTCATATTATATTTAGTACGGGTAATGCCGACTAATTTTTAACGTATTTAGCTATTTTCTTATCGCCTATCCACACCACCTCATTTGTCTGGATATCGGTAAGCTCTAAATTTACCTGATAGTAAACCACTTTTTTACGTTTATGCGAATCAACGATAGAGTTGATAGATCCCTGAAGGATGTAATCAGCTCCGTTTTCCAATCCAAATTTTTTCATGGTAGATACTGAAGCATTGTCTTGCTGATCAGCTTTTTCGGCACGCAGTTCTTCTCTTTTTTTACCGCCTTGTACCAGTCTTACGCGCTCGCTTTTGATAAAAGCCTGCTCTACATCCTTCACAAAAGTTTCGGCATCAATATGCTCATGACTTTTATTTTTTACCACGCCAACTACTACCACAGGTCGTTTGCCTTTTTTCTCTTCCAAATGGGTAGGCAACCATTTACCGCCTAAAATGGTCTGCGTCATTTCTTCAGCAACTAATCTGGAGTCGGTATTGTTCCAGTTTCCACTTACATCAATGGCCTGATCAGTGCTTACCCTGGTCACTTGTCGCGAACACGAACTAATTATCATTCCCGAAACGGCGATAGCCGCAATAGTCATTAGCTTTTTTATCTGCATTTTTTTATATATAAAGTTTTTAATTCTGCTGTTTACCATCTTCCCCAAGGGCGACTGTTGCCCCAGCTATAGCCTATATGGCCTCCATAACCAAAGCCACCACCAAAGCCATAGTTACCATAGCTGATGGAAGGGTAAAAATAGGGGCTGCCATAATAGTAACCACTGTTCAGGTTTAGCTGATAGTTCCGTTCTCTCCTTAGTTTCCGGCGTTCTTCGCGGGCCTCGTACCAGTCGTAAGCTTTGTAAGTGCTTTGTACGGTACTGCCCTGCGTACGGTTCAGGGAGTCGGCAAGCTCAATATATTTGGCCCTGCTTTCCTGGTATCTTGGATTTTGATCCTTTACAGGATCTACGCCTTGCGCATAACCGGCTGTAGTGTAGGCCAGGCCCGCAATACAACTCATTATAAAAATCAAATTCCTTTTCATCTGTATAAATGTTTACGTTTAATGCTATATAAATTTACGGAAAATTTAAACTCCATAAATAATTTAACCTATTTTAACTTAAGACGTAAGTAAAGCGCTAAATGTTACTTGCCTTTAATTTTTTTATAAAATCGATAAATTTAGCGCTGGCATAGTTTGCGGCCCCCACCTCGTTATAAGCTACTCGGCCCTGCTTGTCGAACACAACAGTAGTAGGTAGTGATCCTTTAAAAATTTGCTCGGGGATGTTACTCGCCACATTGTAAACGGGCATTTGATAGCCTTTTCCATTCATGTACTTTTGCGACTTTGCAAAATCACTGTCCGCATCCACCAGGATAAAAACCACCTCTTTATCGTCCTTAAACTGCTCATACAACTTATTTACCGAAGGCATTTCGGCCAGGCATGGTGGGCACCAGGTAGCCCAGAAATTAAGAAAAACAACCTTACCTTTTAACTGCCCCAGGTCAATAACCTTGCCCGTGACATCTTTGAATTTAATGCCCGAAAGGTCCATTGTACCCGCTGTTGCTTCAGTCGTTCCAGTAGCCTCTACCCCCGGACTGAACAGGCCAATCTCCATCAGTCCTCTAATCATCAATGCCTTTGCCGAAGGCACAAAAATCAGGGCCAGAAAAAAACCGATCACCAATATGTTTACAAAATTCTTTTTATTGAAAAATTTATTCATAAGCGTTTGTAAAAGCATTTTTTGTAAAGCTACAAGATTATATGCTCAACAGATGCTATTGCCTCAGCTTTTGACATTTCATTGTTAAAGCCCGGCTATATGGATTTATTTACCAAACGAAATATATCTCCCCAGGAGGAATAAGATTTAAAAATCGAATTTCAGTCTCACACCTGTGCCCAAAAGGTACAGGTTTTCTTTGGTAAATTCTTTCATAGGCAACTTCAGAAAAGGTTCCACAGAAAAGGCTTTGCTGCCTGATATCTTCTGCTGATACCCGAACGAAATGTTATAAAATCCTAAATATTTGCCGCCTCTGATCTCTCCGGATGGAACCGGCTCAGAAATGGCTCTTTGCTGATAAACAGCGGAAAATCCGGCTGGCTGATCTGCGGCCATACGTTGTTCAACAGCGCCCTGCAAGTAATTATTACTTTGTTTCTGATTTAAAACCGCAAAGGCCGATACACCAACATTGGTGTAAAACTTGTTGGTCAGGAAATACTTAATGCCAAGAGGAATATCAATCCCCACCAGGTTCGCATCTACCGATTCCAGACTTTTGGTGTCCTGTACCATTGCATTGACAGGTCCGGGGTTATTCATGATTTCACTACCCGAACGTGTCATATCTTTTGAAGCACCCATTTCATTATAAGATATACCCGAGCTGATGGAAACTCTGGCAGATAGCGCATAGTCCATGCTTACACCATAGCCCATATTCAGCTTTTTACCATTTCCAATAGAAGGGGCAACCATTACACCCAGATCCCATTTATCAGCCTTTCTTGCCGTTGATTTAGTTGTTGCCAATGCCTTACTGTTATTTTTCACCTCTGCATCCAAAAACTCCTGGAAATTGTGTGGTTTAGGCTCTTTTACAGGTTCCTTTTCTTTCGCCGGAACTTTGGCCATCGCTGCTGAATCTGCAAATGCTGGTTTTACACCTTTATTTTCAGCAAGCGCAATAGCATTACTATTAGATACTGGGGCCTGTGTAGTCGAAACCAGGGGCGCCGCTGTAGCGGTATCCACATAACTTGTACCTGTATTTTTAGTACCAACAATCAAAGGATCGTTGGCAACCTTGTTATTTACCCTTTGTGTTACAATATTTTTATTTTCGCCTATTTTAATATTCAGATTTTCAATTGCCGTGCCCGGCTTTCCAGCTATTGGGGCAGTATCCGGTTGCGGGTCTGAATTGATTTCTACTCCTTTATTTTTAACCTGTTGTTGCAGGCGGTCAACCGGTGTATGGTCATTGTAAAACAAAACAATTCCAATCAGCAAAACTGCTGCAGCGCTACCTACACTCAGCAGCCAAAGCAACCCTCTTCCTTTTCGCTCCTTTTTCTCGAAGCGCTCCCAGGCACCCGGCACATAAGCTTCCTCATGTTCCGTCAAACTTTCCTTTATCTGAGCAAACAGCTCATCATCTACCGGCTTCATATTCTTCGGATATTTTGAATTGTTTTCGGTTCATATGAATTCATCAGGGAGTTTTTATACAGCTCTCTCAATTTGTTTTTTGCTCTTGTTAAGTAAACCCTGCAAGAGCTTTCAGGGATATTCAGCATTTTTGAAATCTCTTCGTGCGAAAAGCCTTCAATTTCATACATATTAAAAATCAGTTTATGCGTTTCAGGCAGTTGGCTCAAAAGCCTCATGATATCCTGCACGTTTAACTGTGAAACCGCATTTAGTTCTGTAAGCGGTTGTTGTTCTTCTGTAATCTCGTCCACATATAAAAAGGTTCTTTTTCCTCTCAAAAAATCGATAGCCGTACGCGACGAAATCCTGGCAATCCAGCCTTTAAAAGCTTTTTGTACCTGGTCATTATATTTAGGGGCATTGAACTGCCCAATACTCTTAAAAACCTTAATAAAGCTATCATTCACCAACTCTTCGGCATCGTTCCTGTCATCCACATAACGTAAAGTTACCCCCATTAAATAGCCGTAGAATGATTTATACACCATCTCTTTACTCTTATTATCATTCCTTAAACACCCCGCTATAGCGTCCTCAAAATTGAGCATTCCTTTTTTCTACAGTTACAGGGTTAGGTTATTTGTGGATCATTCTCATACGCATCTTTTAAATAAAAAGAGGATATACTGTTGTTAGTGCAGCATATCCTCTAATATAAGCAGATATTATTTGTGTGTGTATATTGCTGCGCTTGTTTTCAGGCTATCTATTGTAGCCGTCGAAATTCCTTTGGCATAAATGGTGTAGATTTTACCTTTTTCAATTTTAACATTTGCAAGGCTCGCTTTGGCTGTTGCACCTGCATTGATGTCAAAAGTTACACTTTCGCCCGGGTCAACTGCAGAAAAGGTAGTATACTCATAAAATGCTTTGTCGGTAAACAGGTTTGTTTCTTTTCCACGGATTTTTAGGCTCAATGCAGGGGCGTCTTTACTTAAGTTGATAAAACGGATTTTTGCTTTATCGGCAGCTGGTGCACTTAAGTCATCTTCTGTTAACAGAAATCTTTTGGTATTGGTTTTAACTGTATCCAGCACAAAAACCGAATATCCTATACCCGAAACCAGGTTAAAATTCTGATTCATCAGAAACTTATTAGAATTTCTCTTGGTAATACCTAATGTTCTGTTTCCCGGAAACAGGTTCAGGTAATCAATTTTTGCATTGTAGTTTAACCCTTTTGCATTGTTTACCCTGGTCTGATCAATTATAAAATCCAACGTTGAGGTATCTGGATAAGCCATGATGATAGACAGGCCAGCAACCTGCTGAGGCTCTATCCGGTCTTTTGAACAGGCTGTAACAACTACAGAAACTGTAAGTACAGCAATAAATGTTTTAAATATCGTTTTGAAATTATTAGCTAGTTTCATCTGTTTATTTTTAAATTTTATCAAACAATTAGTCAATGGCCATTAACTCTTTTTTCTTCCTAAAACGTGATGTCTGTTAAAAACGCTACAGTAAGTACAATCTTTTTTTTCAAATCCTTACCTGCAAAAAAAATTGATCAGAATACCTTAATTTTGACAACAAATAATTCATCAAACATATGCAAGAATCCAATTCATTAAACCAGGTAGCCGAATTTCATAAAACATTTAAGCACCCGATAAAAGAAACACCGGGAATCCCTTCTATAGAAAGAGCAAACCTAAGGGTCTCTTTGTTGGCCGAGGAGCTGAATGAATTGAAACAGGCCATTGAAGACAATAACTTTGTTGAAGTTGCGGATGCTTTGTGCGACCTGCAATATGTATTGGCAGGTGCCATATTGGAATTTGGCTTAGGCGATAAATTCAAACCTCTTTTTGATGAGGTACACCGCTCTAACATGAGCAAAGCCTGCAAATCGCTGGAAGAGGCACACGAAACCATACAGCACTACAGAACCACCCAACAGTGCGACGCCTATCATAAGGAGGAAGACTCGTTGTTCCTGGTATACAGAACAAATGACAATAAAACTTTAAAATCTATTAACTATTCGCCGGCCGACCTGAAAAGCCTGCTTTAATTTTATAGCCTAACTTGGGGTATCGTTAATCCGATGGATGCAATTCTTTATGTGTTTCGTCATCCTGACCACGCAGTAGCTGCGAAACAAAATAAATTCAGGATAACGACCGGATTAATGATACCACCTATTACACCATCTTTAATGACCGGAGGTCGACCCATAACTACCATTCGTCAAAATAATTCCCTTCTTTGTTTGAAATTCTGCTTATTTGAAGAGCGTACTTTTTTGCGCGCGTAATCCATTTTACATCTATCAAATGCTAATGAAACCTGCATAAGCATACAGCTTACCAACAGCAATGAATATGCTTATGCAAGCTTCATAACCATTGAAAACAAAATTATATTCCAATGAAAACCACAACTACGCTAAATACGCAACGGGTCATTATTGTTATATTCTGGGTTGTTCTGACGCTCACCATCTGGTCACAGATCAACCGGGATTTCCCTTTATGGCCGGGAATACTACAATGCCTCATTTTTTTACTGGGAGCTTTCATTAGTGCGCATATTTTAAGTGACATTTGGCTACCCAGAGCACTGGAAAGGAAAAAGATGCACCTTTTTGCTTTCCAAAGTGTTTGCGTTGTTCTTTTTCAGACACTTTATATCACCATCGTTATGTCCTTTTTTTATTGGAATTCTGTTTATGGTACGCCCCATGACAGTACCGATAAACTGGCCGTATACGCATTTTCCTGGGGTGCTTTTTTTAGCGCAATGCCCGCAGCCGCCCTGATAAACGGAACGGCCTGCGGAATACGGTTTTATCAGGAACACAATCGGATCCAAAAGAA
Source organism: Pedobacter schmidteae (assembly GCF_900564155.1). Taxonomy (NCBI): domain Bacteria; kingdom Pseudomonadati; phylum Bacteroidota; class Sphingobacteriia; order Sphingobacteriales; family Sphingobacteriaceae; genus Pedobacter; species Pedobacter schmidteae. The sequence continues at coordinate 1,096,510 of NZ_LS999839.1, forward strand.
TCACGCCCAATTGCAACAGGCCCATCTGGAAGCGCAGCTAAGGATCCTTCAGGATCAAATCAATCCACACCTGATGTTCAACGTACTAAACCATATGCATATCCTGATGCAGAAGGATGTAGAAAGGGCTTCAGTGCTATTGATCCGCTTCTCGGACATCCTGCGTTACCAGTTATATGAGTGTAACCGCGAAGCAGTATTGTTGGAAAGGGAGGTAAAATATCTGAAAGATATGGTGGAGGTAGAAAGAATCCGCTGGGGAGAGGAACTAAAAGTTGATTGCAGTTGGGATGTAACAAACGGGAAGCAGGAGATTGTGCCGCTTTTGTTATCTCCTTTTGTAGAAAATGCATTTAAGCATGTTTCACGCATGCCTTCCGAAAAAGGCTTTGTAAACCTGGTGCTGACACAGCAGGAAGGGCAGCTGGTATTTATGATAGAGAACTCCAGTTCTGTACAGCAGCCCCGAAAAGATAACAGTCATGGACTAGGCCTCGAAAATGTTCGCAAGCGGCTGGAAATCCTTTATCCGCAGCGTTATATTCTGGAAATAGAAAAAATGGACAAGATCTTTCGTGTTACCCTAACTTTGCAATTCATCCCTCAACCATTAGCATCATGATGAACCAAAACCCAACCTCTGCTGAAGCGCCAATAAGGTGCCTGGTAATCGACGATGAACCCTTAGCCAGAGAAGGCATTATCGATTTTATTGGAAAGCTTGATTTTCTGGAGGTAGCAGGCGCTTGTGCAACGGCCATAGAAGCAGCAACTTTTGTGGAGAACGGCGGTATTGATCTGTTGTTTTTGGATATCAATATGCCTTACCTATCCGGTTTAGAGTTTTTGGAATCAATGGAACAGCCACCCTTGACCATCTTGACTACGGCCTACTCCGAACATGCCCTGGAAGGCTATCGACTGCAAATTGTAGACTATCTATTAAAACCCATCACTTTTAAACGCTTTTATCAGGCTTGTTTAAAAGCCCGGCAACTGCACCTGATGAGCACACCAACTAAACATCAACAGGCAACAGATACCTTTCTGTACGTTCGCCAGGGAGATGGATTTCAAAAGATTTCCTGGGTAGACATATTGTATATTGAAGGAATGCAGAATTATGCGCGCCTGCATTTTAAAGATCGGGAATTGATTATTCATCAAACCATGATATCCCTGGAAGAGAGTCTGCCCAGGGATAATTTTTTCAGGATTCACAAGTCTTATCTCATCAATATTGCACACATTGATTCTGTTTCGGGTGGGCGGGTATTCATTAATGGAAATGAATTACCGATTTCCAGAACCCGTAGGGACGATTTGCTGAAGGAAGTAGTGTACACCAAATTACTTAGTCGCTAGAGGCTTCGCAAAATTCCATGCCAACCCGACCGAACCATATGCTGTAGTTGTAAACCGTGGCTTAGCCTCATCCATCTGTTTAAAAAAGTCCTTTAGCTTCCGGCTCTGAAGATCAAATGACCTGACCAGGGTAACACCTCCTGTAGCAGACAAAGTTAAATATTTCCCCAATTTCAGTTCCGGGCGCAGACCTGCAATAATCTGTTGGTAGCCCAGCAACATCGATTTGTTGTTGCGTTCTACCTCTGCCGTCATCCCGCTTAGCTCCACCACTGTTTTTAGCTCAAAATCGCGGCCCATCTTTGCACCGAACTCAATTCCTTGTGGCAAATTAACATGCAGCTGATAACGTCCTTTAGTCCGCCAATCGAAATAAATCCCTGGTAAAATCATTGGTATACCAAATGTATTGGTTACTACAGGCCCAAATCCAAACGCCAGATTAGGATTAAAATGCTTAACAAACATTACACCTCCCTGCGCCAGCAAATCCTTGGTATCAATCTGCTCCATGTCCGTATATACTCCTATAGAGGCCATGGTCATCAGCGACCAGGTTTGGCCCAATGGACGCATATGCATTAATCCAATCTGGGTATTCAGCATTCGGGTAGGAAACAGATTTTCTTCGTAATCTCTATTGGTCATCGTTGCATAAGAGCCCTCCAGCAATAAAGACCAGGTTTTCGCCTTTCCTGCATCATCTGTTTTAACCGAAAGCGGGATACTAACCGCAGCTTGTATCCGTTTAAAGTTACTGGTGGCCCCTGTTTTAAGGCTATCTATCGGCCTCACATAATTAGAAAAGGGGACATATTCCACCTTCAATGCGCCCATAACACCTGTTTGGGCATTGGTTTTTAAATTTAAGCCTAATGCAACCAAAATCAGGCAGTAGTGTAAGTTCTTCATGTTGTTGTATCGATTCCTTTATAAATCGAACGCGAAGAAAGAAACTCAACAGCCCCGGCAAAAAAACATTTGACCAGCGGCACTCCTGTTTTGACAAAGCGTCAAAATCACCATTTAATCGGCCACCGGCAGGCCTGTCGTAAAAATGCCGTAAACAAGTCGTAAAGAAAAAATAATAAATTGCTTTCGTTTTGATCCTATAACAAAAACGTGATTTACCACCCGGCTATACCATTTTTAAGATAACACCAACATTAAAAATTATTCAACAAAAAAGGTGCATTTCCAAATTGAATTGCACCTTTTTTATTTGAAGAAAAAATCACCTTCTCTGAGAAGGCCTCAGCTTTCTTCGCTATTTCAGCGGTTAATGCAGCCTTCGAAGAGAACGGCTCTTTTTTAAATTAATTCAACACTTCTGCTTACAAAAGCAGTCAGGTCTGCACCAGTTAACATCCCTTGTGCCAGCAATGCCAAATCTACGGCCTGCTTAGCCAGGGTTCCCTGTTCTTCTTCACTATCAGTAGCCATGATTTTTCCAATCAATTTATGGTTACCATTGATGGCTACCTTATAGCTGTCTGGCATATTGCCATAAAAGCCCATTCCGCCACCCATTGCTGCCATATCTTTCATGCGGCGCATAAACTCATCCATCGTTACCGTAACAGGTAATTCTTCAGGATTCAGGCCTACAATCTCTACGTGATAACCCGGTTTATTGATGGCTTTATCAAATATTGCAGCAACCTTTTTCGATTGCTCTTCGGTCAATACTGATTCTACGTTCTCATCTTTATCAATCAGCTTACTGGCTACGCTCGAATCCACACGTTTTAACGAGGTTTTTTCCAGCTTTTGCTCCAGATGCTGCACAAAATGATTGTCGATTGGAGAATTCATCAACAAAACATCATAATCCTTTTTATTGGCCGCCTGAATAAAGCTATCCTGTTTGGCCGGATCATTTGCATAAATATAAACTACTTGCCCGTTTTTGTCGGTTTGGATATCTTTTACCTTATCACGGTACTCCTCAAGTGTATAATGCTCATTTTTTGTATTGGTCAGCAAAGCAAAGTCTTTCGCTTTTTCGTTGAATTTCTCTTCACTCACCATCCCGTATTTTACAAATAAGCCAATGTCGGCCCATTTCTCTTCATATCCTTTACGGTCTTTATTGTACAGTTCCTGTAATTTATCAGCAACTTTTTTAGTAATGTAACTGTTGATCTTTTTAACATTACTATCGGCCTGTAAAAAGCTTCTTGAAACGTTCAATGGAATGTCCGGCGAGTCTATTACCCCATGCAACAGCATTAAAAACTCTGGAACAATGTCTTTCACTTCATCAGTAATGAATACCTGGCGCGAGAACAATTTGATTTTGTTGCGCTGCATATCGAAGTCATTCTTCACTTTAGGGAAGTACAATACACCCGTTAAGTTAAAAGGATAATCTACGTTCAGGTGGATCCAGAATAAAGGTTCTTCCGAGAAAGGATAGAGTTGTTTATAAAAAGCCAGGTAGTCTTCGTCTGACAAATCTGCAGGTGCTTTGGTCCAGATCGGATTGGTAGTATTGATGATATTGTCAACCTCTACGCTTTTGGTCTTAGGCTTTCCTTCTTCATCCTCGCCATCAGGCTCTTGCTCAGTTTTTGTTCCAAACTTAATCGGAACAGGTAAAAATTTACCATACTTATCCAGAATTTCTTCCAGCTTGTGTTTGCTCAAAAACTCTTCCGACTCAGCATTGATATGCAGAATGATTTCAGTACCACGTGTGGTTCTGTTACCAGCAGTAATTTCATATTCGGTACTGCCGTCACACACCCAACGGGCCGGTTCTGCACCATCCTGATAAGATAACGTCTGGATTTCTACCAGATCGGCAACCATAAAAGCAGAATAGAAGCCTAAACCAAATTTACCAATGATTTCGTTGGCATCTTTGGCGTCTTTAAATTTCTCAACAAACTCGCTGGCACCCGAAAATGCCACCTGATTGATATATTTTTTTATCTCCTCGGCAGTCATACCCAAACCATTATCTGTAATGGTGATGGTCTTTTTCTCCTCGTCTACTGAAACTTCTACAAGAGGATTGCCCAGTTCACCATTATACTGTCCAAGTGCGGCCAGACGTTTAATTTTTTGTACCGCATCAACGGCGTTGGATACAAGCTCTCTTAAAAAGATCTCGTTGTCTGAATACAGGAATTTCTTGATGATTGGGAAAATGTTCTCCGTGTGAATGGATATGCTTCCTTTTTCTTCTATGCTCATATGTAAACTCATTTTTAAGTACATAACACTCCTATCAATGCCTATTCCAAACTCCTCTTGTTGTCAAATTGACAGTTTGCATCATAACGCGGTCGTTATCCTGAATTTATTTTGCTTCGCAGCTACTGCGTGGTCAGGATAACGAATAGTATAAAAAAGGGCTGTATCAAATTATGATACAACCCGTTCCTATTTGTGCAAATCTTAGCAAAAAATGCTAGTCCCTGATTTCAAAAACCCGGTTAAACGGTGTTTCCGTTGCTCTTTTAAAATGTTTGAATCCGGCAGTTCTGCTTACTTTCTCCAGTTCCTCATCTGTAGCCACTGTACCCAACGCATATCCTCCGGTTGCCAAAGCATTAGGGGTACAACACAACACAGAGGCACCAGAATAAACTCTTCCAACAGGGTTAAAATTTTCTTCGGTTTTCCTTCCGGCCATAGGCTCAACGGCCATAATCACCCCATCTTTTCGCAACATTTTCTTACAATGTTTCAATACACCGATAGGGTCTCCCATGTCATGTAAGCAGTCGAAAAAGGTAATAAAATCATATTGCTGACTGTTAAAGTCTATCGCTCCGGAAACCTCAAAAGTAACATTGGTTAGTTTTTTTTCTTTCGCCCTCGATTTCGCTTTTTTAATAGACGCCTCGTGATTGTCGAAGCCAAAGAAGTGCGACAGCGGAAAAGCCTGGGCCATCACCAGGGTAGAAACCCCATGACCGCAACCCAGGTCAGCAACAGCGATGCCCGAATGTAATTTGTCGACCACACCATGAATAGCCGGCAGCCAGCCGGAAAGCAAATTACCCAGATAAGCAGGCTTAAAGAAACGTTCAGTTCCTTCAAAAAGGTCGTGATGGTGTTCACCCCATTTCATTCCTCCCCCTTTCAGGAAGTTCTGTTTAATCCGTTCATCCGCTTTTAACAGTCCGTTGATCACCTGAAAGCCGCCTGCTACGCAATATGGACTCTCTTCGTCGGTAAGCGCAACGGCATGTTCGTCCGGGAGGTTATATTTTCTTGATTTTGCATCATATTCAATATATCCACCTGCAGCCTGATTAATCAACCATTCACGTACATAGCGTTCATTTGTTTTCGAGCGTTCGGCTATTTCGGCACTGCTCAAAGGACCTGCAAAAGCCATGGCTTTGTAAAGACCAAGCCGATCTCCTATGTAAGCCAGCGATACCCCCAAAGCTGCACCAAAATCAGTAATTACACGTCCAAGAAAAGCTTCTACTTTCTGGACATCAATGTCTCTGGATACTAAAGTACTGTTCATAATCTTTTCTTTTAAGTTTACAATGAAATTAACAGCACAAAAATACGCGCATGACCTGCCATAAGCTTGTAAATACGTCGGCATTATATGTATAAATCAGTACTTTCCCAGCAATTGGTGAGGTGTATAACCGGTATGTTGTTTAATGAAATGACTAAAATGGGCCTGATCTGAAAAGTTCAAGAGGTAGGCAATCTCCGTAATACTTTTTGCTGCCGTCCCCAGCAATACTTTGGCCTCCAGCAACCGTCGATCTTTAATAATGTCACGAGGAGATTTTCCCATAATTTTTTTCACTACAGCAGTCAGATAGCGTGTGGTGATGTGCAGCATCTCTGCATATTTTTTTACCTCCTGCACTTCAATAAAATTTCTTTCTACCAGGTGCTTGAAGCCATTGGCCAGCTTAAGTGCGCTGTTTGTATTTTCGTTGATAATTTTTGTCCCGGGATGATAAATACTCCTGATTCGAAGCAAAAGAATATGAACAAAACTACGCAACAGGGCCTCTTTTTCGGACGAAAAACGTTTATATTCTTTTTGGATATCTTTAAAACAAGCCTTCAGAAGGCTACTCTGTGGTGCCGTCAAATGAACCACATGTTCTGCTTCAAGATCAAAACAAGGGAAGTCTTCGGCAATATCTCCATTAAGAAGAGGCTGAATAAATGCTGTTCTGAACTGAATACAATACCCTCTGCAGCTTCGCAGATATGCTGAAGTATACCTGAAATTTTCCGGCACCACAACCAGGTCATTGGCTTGCAACCAGCGATAATCGGCTCCCAGATGAATGCCATGACTCCCCGCACACAGCAGATAGATCAGATTCCCCCCATGCCAGCAGGCTTCCCCCTTATCTTTGAGTGTGCCCGGTAGCACGATCATCTCTATAATGTCTGTCTCCCGATTAGTTTTATCCATTGGACTTTATCCCTCCCATCCGGCATAATCAAATTTAACAATCCTTTTACAGGATGTGAAAGAGTTTGACCAAAATATTATCTACCAAAAGCTTAATTCTTACGTACCTTTGCCCTTCAATGGAATACAACGTTCATACTTTGCCTAATGGCATCCGCTTACTTCATGTCCCTTCAGCATCGGCCATATCTCATGCCTGCATCATTGTAAACAGTGGTTCGCGCGATGAAAAAGCCGAAAATTCGGGCTTGGCACATTTTGTAGAGCACCTGATTTTTAAACGCACAGAAAAACGGAACACCAACCAGATCTTAAACCGACTGGAAAGCGTAGGCGCCGATTTAAACGCTTATACTACCAAAGAATATACCTGCATTCACGCTTCCTTTCTAAACCCCTATCTGGATAGGACTTTAGAGTTATTTAACGATATCGTATTCCATTCCACTTTTCCGGAGGAGGAGATGGAAAAAGAAAAAAGTGTCATTCTGGATGAAATTTCATCCTATCTGGATCAGCCGGAAGAGGCGATATATGACGATTTTGAAGATCTGGTTTTTGCCGGGCATCCTTTGGGTAGAAATATCTTAGGCACTGCCGAGAGCGTGAATAAGCTGAGTAAAAAGGATATCTTGTCCTTTATACAAGCCAATTACCATACAGATAAAATAGTAGTTGCGGTATTGGGCAATTATCCATTAAACAAAGTGGTTAAAGTAGGGAGCAAACATTATGCAGATATCCCTTCAAACCTGCATACCAGCTCCAGAATTGCACCGCTCAAAGTTCCTGCGGTAACACAAACCTTCCAAAAACCCATTCAACAGGCCCACGCCATGATGGGCATACAGGCCTATTCCCTGCACCATCCTTACAAAACAGGTTTACTTTTACTCAATAACCTGCTTGGTGGCACAGGAATGAGCTCTATTCTGAACCTTCAGATCAGGGAAAAATATGGCATTGCCTACACCATCGAAACCGGCTACAGTCCGATGAGTGATACCGGAATTTTTACTTTATACTTTGGCACCGATAAAGAAAAAGTAAACCGGGCCTGGGCATTGATCCATAAAGAATTTAAAAAAATAAAGGACACCCCACTAACCGAAATTCAGCTTCAGAAAGCGAAAAACAAATTTATAGGACAAATTGCATTGGGCGAAGAAAACAGGATCGGGCTGATTATAGCAATGGCCAAAAGCCTCATCGACTATGACAAAATCGATTCATTGGAAGCTGTTTTTGCTAAAATTCAAGCAGTTAGCACAACCGATATGGCCAATATTGCCAATGAAATATTAGATGAAAGTAATCTTAGCTCCCTAACCTTTTATCCTTTAGGGTAATATTTGTATTTTTGCATTATGAAACTACCCATTATAGCTTACGGAGATCCGGTTCTGAAAAAGGTGTGTACACCAATTGATGAACACTATCCCGACCTGAAACAATTGATCAGCAACATGTTCGAAACCATGTATAATGCACATGGCGTGGGCTTGGCCGCACCCCAGGTAGGATTGCCAATACGCTTATTTATTGTAGATACCGGAGCTGATGAGGGCGATAAAAATAAATTTAAGAAGGTATTTATCAATGCCGAGATTATAGAAGAAACCGGCGAACCATGGGCTTTTAACGAAGGCTGTTTAAGTATCCCGGACATCAGAGAAGATGTGATGCGTAAACCAAACATTCTGATCAGATATTACGACGAAAACTGGCAACTGCATGAAGAAGAGGTGACAGGAATGCCTGCCCGGGTAATACAGCACGAGTACGACCACATTGAAGGAAAACTGTTTACAGATACCTTAAGTCTGCTGCGTAAAAGAATGCTCAAAAGTAAGCTGGATGCGATTTCTAAAGGAAATATTAAGGCTGACTATAAAATGCGTTTCCCTCAGCAAAGCAAAAGGCGTTAAGCGGGCAAATTAAGCTGTTTTAATTGCCTTCGCTTCTCATCTTATCCCCTTTAAAGATAGATTGCATCAACTTGCCCCATGCAAATGGATTTAATAAAGGATTGGTCTGAACCATGTTCTTGTTTAACGCACGATCATGGTTTAGCCTGTTATTGATACTCTGAATCTCGCCACCATCTCTGGGCAAAGTCATAATTAATCCACTAAGGCTCTCCGGCGAAAGGTTGCGTGCCGCGATTACATAATCATCATCAGCAATTTTCATCGACATAAAGTCTCGCGTAAACTCTTCCACCGTTGCCCATGGATAAACACGTACAGTGGGCAGGTTTACAATTTCTGCTTTCATCTTAATCATCGCTGTATACTTGCTGTCGTTGATTTGCGAAGGAATCGGCAACAACAGATCTCTATAGCCTATGGCAGTATACAGGATGGTATCGCCCGGATGGGCTATAAAAGAAAAATAACCTTTATAGTTTGCAGCATAGCGCTGTTCTTTGTTGGTCAGATTAGTCACCGTAACATAAGGCACAACCGTATTGCTATCCACATCGGTAATGATACCGGTGAATTGAATCAATGGCTTCTCCTTCCTATCCTGCGCAATTGCAACAGAAACGAATAGAAACAATATGATGGTCAATACATACTTCATGTTACAAAAATAGCGGTTATAAATAAAACGGCTAGTTAAATTGTGTTAAATGATTTAAACCGGCTCGGTCAGGTTAATTGCCTCAACAGCGGTAATTTGTGGAACAGCTTTCATAATGGCTTGTTCAACTCCTGCCTTCATGGTCATAAAGCTCATTTTGCAAGATCCGCAGTTACCCAATAATTTTAACCTAACTACATTTTCGGCTGTAATCTCTTCTATAGCAACATCTCCACCGTCGGCCACTAAATAAGGACGGATGGTTTCTAATGCTTGCTCTACTTGTTCTGTTAAATTCATTTTTGGTATTTTAAAAATATAAAAATAGTAATTTTTTTCCTCATTTGGTACCCTTTTAAACGGATACGGAAACATCTCCGGCAGTTTGGGCATTATTTATGGCGATTTGCTGCGCAACCCGGCCGGCAATTTCAGTAAAAGATACTGCGATTTTGTGACTGCGGTTGATCACTACCGGCACCCCATTGTCGCCCCCTTCAGTAATCCCCTGTACAATTGGAATTTCGCCAAGGAATGGCACTGAAAATGATTTAGCCAGCTCTTTTCCGCCGTCCCTGCCAAAAATATAGTACTTATTGTCAGGCAATTCTTCCGGTGTAAAATAAGCCATATTTTCTATCACGCCCAGCACAGGGATATTAATTCCCGGCATTCTGAACATAGCCAATCCTTTTCGGGTATCGGCCAATGCCACCTGTTGCGGGGTAGTCACAATTACAGCTCCCGCAATTGGGAAACTTTGTGTAATGGTAATATGAATATCACCCGTGCCCGGAGGAAGATCTACAATCAAATAATCTAACTCGCCCCAGTCTGCATCATTAAAAAGCTGTTTTACCGCATTAGAAGCCATCGGTCCGCGCCATGGCACAGGCTGGTCCGGATCGGCAAAAAAGCCTAACGAAAGCAGCTTTATTCCATATTTTTCAATGGGCATAATCAAGGTCTTACCCTCTTCTGTCTCCCGTGCCATAGGCTTGGCCCCAACCAGATCGAACATAATGGGTACCGAAGGCCCATAAATATCGGCATCAATCAGCCCCACTTTTGCACCATCAGCCGCAAGGGTAATGGCCAGGTTGCTGGCTACAGTCGATTTGCCGACACCACCTTTTCCCGAAGAAACCAGAATAATATTTCTGATGGCCTTCAGCTGAGTGGTATCCATCGGCTTGGTTACTTTTGCAGTAATGTTAATTTCTACTTCCGCATCCTGGCTCACAAAATGCTTTACCGCATTTAAACATGCATTTTTTAACAGATCCTTCATCGGACAGGCAGGCGTAGTCAATTCCAGGGTAAAACTCACCTGGTTACCGGTTATTTTTAAGTCTTTGATCATGTTCAACGTCACCAGATCTTTCTTAAGATCGGGATCCTCTACATTCCTCAAAGCGGCTAGAACTTGTTCTGGGCTAATTATCATTAGCCAAATTTAACAAAAGACGGCCACAATTAATTTTTAATGCTCCTTTTTATTGTAATTTTAACACGAAATAAACATTTGAGTTTAACGTTAGCAATAAAATCTATTTTATAGCATGCATCTTCCTAAAATAAACATCCCTAAAAAGTACATCAAGACCGGAGCGTGGGTATTGGGGATCTTTCTTCTTCTGCTGATCATTACAGGCATTATTGCTTACAACAAAAGAGAAGCCCTGTTAGACAAAATGATGGCAAAAGCGATCAGTAAAGCGGAAAAAGATTATGGACTGGAGGTAAAAATTGCAGACTATGGCTTTAACGGATTCAATACCGTCCATATGAAAGATATTTCTGTGGTGCCCAAAGACAGGGATACATTGACCACAATTGCCGATATGACAATTGGGGTTAAACTTTTCCCATTAATTTTTGGCGATGTTAAACTTTCGGAAATCAACCTAAACGTTGGTCGGTTAAACGTTGTTTTTAAAGATTCGCTGAGCAATCTGGATTTTCTGCTGAAAAGGAAGAAAAAAGACGATACTGAGAAAAAAGCTAAAGTTGGTCTGGCCGATCTCGCGCACAACCTGCTAAACCAGGTATTGTATAAAATACCCGACAACATGGAAATTAAAGATTTTCTGTTGAACATAAACGATAATGACACAGCGAAACTCAGTTTTCTGACCAGCAGGGCAACCATTGACGACGGCGAACTCAACTCTACCATTCTGGTTAATGAAACAGAATCTACCTGGCACATCAACGGGACGGTAAAACCTGGCAAAAAACAACTGGATGTCATGCTGTTTGCCGACAACAAGAAGGTAGAACTCCCTTACCTGGAACGTAAACTGCGTGCAAAATTTAGTTTTGATACGGTACGGACAGAGATGAAAAATGCCGATTATAGTGGCGATAACTTTAAAATATCGGGTTCCTGGTCTATCAAAAATCTGTTGATCAATCACCCTAAAATTGCCTCCAATGACATCGTAGTTGACGACGCAAAAATTGATGCAGACATGCTCATCGGAAAAAACTTCGTAGCCCTGGATAGCTCCTCTACTGTTTTTTTGAAAAAAGCAGCCATCCATCCTTACCTCAAATACACCTTATCGCCAAACAAAATATATGAGGTAAAACTTCATGCCCCCGAACAAGACGCACAGGAGGTAATTAGCGCTTTTCCGCAGGGGCTATTTGAATCCCTTGATGGTATGAAAGTGCGCGGAAAAATAAGCTACGACCTCAATTTCTACCTGGACAGTTCAGTACCCGATAGCGTAAAGTTTAGCTCGGCACTAACGCCCAATAATTTTAAAATACTGAAATGGGGAAAAACCGATCTTCAAAAAATAAACCGGGATTTCGTTTATACCCCATACGAGCGAGGAAAACCGATGCGCGATATCTTAATCGGGCCGGCCAATCCAAACTATACTCCGCTTTCTGAAGTATCCAGCAACTTTAAAAATGCCATTCTCACCTCCGAAGACCCTTCCTTTTTTACCCACAAGGGCTTCGTACAGGAATCTATCCGCAAATCTATCGCCGTCAATTTTAAGGCAAAGAAATTTGTCAGGGGAGGAAGCACCATATCCATGCAGCTGGTAAAAAATATATTCTTGAGCAGGCAAAAAACATTATCGCGCAAAGTAGAAGAAATACTGATTGTATGGCTCATTGAAAACAATCAGCTGGTGAGCAAAAACCGTATGCTGGAAGTCTATTTTAACATTATTGAAATGGGACAGAATATTTACGGAATAGGAGAAGCTACCCGCTATTATTTTGGGAAAAAGCCTTCCGACCTGAACATTGGTGAGGGGATTTTCCTCGCCAATATTGTACCCAGACCTAAAATTGCTTTATATAAATTTAAGGACGATGGGGGACTTAAAGACTATCTGTACCCGTATTTCAAATTTATAGGGAAAATTATGGCTGGGCGCGGCCTTACACAAACCGACAGCAGTGGTTACGGTTTCTACAATGTGCGCTTGCGCGAAGGGCTCAGAAAATACCTGCTGCCCGACTCTACCAAAATCGATACCACAGCTTTTGATAACGATGATCCACTCCCTACAATTGAAACCCATGATGCATCAAAAAGCTTATTCGACAGGATCTTTGGCAGGAAAAAAAGTGATACTACAGGTACTCAACCCGCAAAAGTAGATACCACAAAAACCCGCAAAGAATTGAGACAGGAGCGACGCGAGCAACGAAGAAAAGAGAAGGAAAAAGAAAAAGCAAAATCGCTTTAACACATACAAATGCATAAAATTCAAATCAACGATAGGGCTTTTGAAATTCTTTTGGAGAATGACAACATCAGCAAACGCACCCGTTTAATTGGCATCCAGATTAATGTTGACTACGAAAACAGGTGTCCGATATTTATTGGAGTATTAAATGGCAGCTTCCTTTTTATGGCCGACTTACTGCGGGAAATTGAAATTCCATGTGAAATTGGCTTTATCAAAGTCTCCTCTTACGAAGGAACCGAAAGCAGTGGAAAAATTAAGGAAACATTCGGCCTACCCGGGCACCTGAACAATAGAGATGTCATCATTGTGGAAGACATTGTAGACACCGGGTTAACGCTGGATCATGTGCTGAAAGAGGTACAAAAACAAGCACCGGCTTCGGTTAAAGTATGCACGCTGCTATTTAAGCCCGCAGCATTAAAAGTGCCTATTGAAGAACTTGAATATGTAGGTTTCGAAATCGCGAACGAATTTGTAGTAGGCTATGGCCTGGATTATGATGGCCTGGGCAGAAACCTGAAAGACATTTACCGCGAGAAAACTATTCCCATTCATTTGCCTTAAATCTAATTTTTTTTCACAATTTTGTGAAAATTATATACCCATATCAATGACCATACATAAAGAAGGTTACACCACCATTGCACTATCCGTTTTATTCATTTTTGTTCTGAATGCTTTTATTGACTACAAGTTTGCGGACATAGTTTGGTTAAGGTGGTTCATCTATATTTTTTCCTTTGCATTATTTGTTATCGTTTTACAATTCTTCAGAAACCCTTCCCGTACATTCACCAATGGAGAAAACCTGGTGATTTGCCCGGCAGATGGAAAAGTGGTTGTAATAGAAGAAACCGAAGAAGGAGAATATTTTAAAGATAAAAGGTTACAGGTATCCATCTTCATGTCGCCTGTAAATGTGCACATCAACAGAAACCCGATTTCGGGTGTCGTTAAATTTTTTAAATACCATCCCGGAAAATATTTAGCCGCCTGGAACCCTAAATCGTCTACTGAAAACGAAAGAACCACTGTTGTGGTAGAACATAAAAATGGAACGCCTGTTTTGTTCAGACAAATTGCAGGAGCATTGGCCAGAAGAATAGTTTGGTATGTAAAAGAAGGCGATGTAGTAGCCCAGAATAAAGAATTCGGCTTCATCAAATTCGGCTCAAGGGTGGATATATTCCTGCCTGTTGGAACCAAGGTAAATCTGGAACTGAACCAGGTAGTAAAAGGAGGAATTACAGTACTTGCTGAACTTACTTAAGTCAGCCACCCATAACAGCTATAAAAAAAGGCAGGAAATTATTTCCTGCCTTTTTTTATAGCTGTTGTTATACTGCATTTATCCCTGTTTGGCATTTGACGCCCCGTCAGCAATCGATCGCTGCGTTGGATAGGCAAAGTCCGACCGATACTGTTTAACAAGCTCCAGCAGCTTAAAATTGACCTCTTCTTTCACCCGGATATGCTTGCCATATTCCATATTGTTTACCAGGTAAACAACCTGCAGGTTTAAGGCCGAATCTCCAAAATTATCAAACACCGCATAACCATCCTTTGTATCCGGATGGGCCTCCAAAAAGTCACCAATAGCTTTGGTGATCAATTTAATATCGGCAGGATCGGTTTCGTAAACAATTCCGATAAAGAAATTTACTCTTCTATAGTTCCTTAAAGTAACATTTTCAAGTACCCCATCTATCATGGCCCGGTTGGGGATAACAATAGTTGTTTTATCGGGGCTAACCAACCAGGTGCTCCTAAAGCCAACCTTTTCAATGGTCCCTTCTATACCATCCACTTTAACCACATCACCAACGGTAAATGGCTTATCCAGAAATATAGTAAAAGAACCTATCAGATTTTCCAGGCTCTCCTTTGCTGCCAGTGCAATGGCAATACCACCAATTCCCAAACCGGTAATCAGGGTAAGCACGTTCACTTCAAATACAAATCCGAGCAATACAAAAAAACCTAAAAAGCAAACCAATGTCTTGGTCAGCTCTTTTAAAAAGGGAACCAACTGGTCGTCTGCGCGGTTATTGGTCCTTGCTGCCTTCTCCTTTAAAACAAAAGCAATAAAATCGACAATCCTTAAAATGATCCAGAAAACAGAGAGGATGATAAGAAAAAGAAACACTTTATCCAGGCAATCACCCATCGTAACCGCAACCTTAGTCTTGGACTTATGCCAAAGCACAATATCCAGTGGATGGCTCAGGTTATTAATGGCAATGTAAATGGTGCAAAAAGTGATGAAAGATTCTATCGGCTTCAACAGCAAAGAAACAAAAGTTTCGCCCTTCACCTCTTCCGCAAACTTGCTGAATATTTTAAAAAGAGCCAGGCTAAAGAATCTGGAAACCAATCTTTTGAACAGCAGTCCCAATAAAATAACTACAACAAAAACGCCATATTGCTTAACCGTGTTACCCCAAAAAACCTGTTCAAAAAATTGATTGTCCATAATGATTTATACTAATTGTTTTAATGCAATTTCAAATGCTGTTTTAGACAGCTGTGTAGTTGCTGCCGACTCCTCATGCACTGCTTTCATGGCTTTATAAATCACCTGCGAAGCATCACTAAATATGGCATCGTCACTCATTTCTACGTTTCGCTGCATCAAATAAGCGAAAACCCGAGCCATACCGCAATTGGCAATAAAATCCGGTATTACCGCTACATTCTCATCCACATGCTCCATAATACTGCCAAAGAAAATCTCTTTATCAGCAAAAGGCACATTGGCGCCACAGGCAATTACTTCAAGTCCACCGGCAATCAGCTGATCTACTTCGGCCTGCTGTACCAATCTTGATGCTGCTGCCGGAACAAATATCTCAGCCCCTACATTCCAGATTTGTTTGCTGGCCTCTTCAAATGAAATCAGGTCAGGCGAAACCAGTGTATTTCCAACCCTGTTGTTAAACAGGTCTACAATTTCCTCTTTACTAAAACCTTCAGGTTTGATCAATCCACCAACACGGTCAATAATACCAACAACCTTCACTCCATTTTGTGCCAGGTAATAACCTGCCGCTGCAGCTACATTACCCCAGCCCTGAATCACAGCCCTTTTGCCTGCCAGGTTACCACCCCAAATGCCATAAAAATGAGCAATGGATTCGGCTACACCGTAGCCGGTAATCATGTCCGCAACTTTATATTTTCTTTTGATGTCGGGCGTATAGCTTAAATCTTCCAACACTTTGGAAACACCATAACGCAATTGACCAATCTGATGAATACGTTCATTCTCGCGGGCGTGATAGTGTCCGTTGATTACTCCTTCCTGCGGATGCCATAAGCCATAATTTTCGGTGATGGGAATTACCTCATGGATCTCATCAATATTCAAATCGCCACCGGTACCATAATAATTCTTCAATAAAGGCATTACGGCTTTATACCAACGCTCCAGTACTTCCTTCTTTCTTGGATCAGCAGGGTCAAAGTTGATTCCCGATTTGGCACCACCTATTGGAGGGCCTGATACGGTAAACTTTACCTCCATTGTTTTCGCCAAAGACTCAACCTCTCTTTTATCCAAACCTTTTCGCATTCTGGTTCCACCACCGGCAGCACCTCCACGAAGTGAATTGATCACCACCCATCCTTCTGCTTCAGACTCCTTATCTTTCCACTCAAATACAATCTCCGGTCGTTTCTCTTCGAATTTTTTTAACAGTTCTTTCATTATCTATATTAAGTTAGTTGCGCAAAGATATACAAACAAAAAAACCTCACCGATATGATCGGTGAGGTTAATATATTTTTTTTTAAGAGAATTAAACTCTTTTAGATTTTATACGTGCTGCTTTACCAGTCAGTTCGCGCAGATAGAACAATTTAGCTCTGCGAACTTTACCGTGGCTATTCACTTCAATTTTAGCGATGTTAGGAGAGTTAATAGGGAATATACGCTCTACACCTACGCCGTTAGACATTTTACGAACGGTAAACGTTTCGCTTGCACCTACGCTATTACGTTGTAATACTACGCCTTGGTAAATTTGAATACGCTCTTTATTACCTTCGCGAATTTTATAGTGAACACTCACTGTATCTCCTGATTTGAATGCAGGAAACTCATTTTTCACGATTACCTGCTCTTCAACAAATTTTACTAAATCCATGATTTTAAGCTATTAAGCCGACTTTTTGTTGTTTAAAATCGGACTGCAATATTAGGAATTTTATTTTAAAAATAAAAGCCTTTTTTATTTTTTTCCACATTCTTTTATATTTCCACAAAACCAAGGCAAGCCGGTTCTTCCATCAAACCGCCCAAAATGGCAGTTCAAGCCCATTATCGTCTCTTATCATTTCATTTACAGCCTTAAAAGAAAAAATAATGCACACCCATCCGAAAAAAAAACACGCCGGTTATTTTGCTTCTTTATAAATTAATGTTCTCAAATTCCCCGCTTTGATCACCGAATTCTCCAAACCTCCTCTTTTCATATTAAACATAATCTCCAGTTTTCTCACAACTTCATAAGGGATGTCGGCACTAGAATCGATTTTTATACTCCGGTAATTATGAAAAGTATTTAAGGATATATCCAGTTCCCTCGGAATAATTTTACGGGCAGCAGAATATTCAACCACATTCAATCCATACAGATATTCGTTGATTTTGTATTTGTACATCTTATTCAAAAAGTTAATCGTTCCTGTCTGTTTATTGCTTACCTTTTCCAGCATTCCTGCTGCAGTAATTCTTTTAAAGGCTTACATCGGATATCCCGGTTGATCAGATCTCCAACACGCATTTCAAACATTTTCTCAAACATGATCACCTTTTCATGTGGTATATCCTGTTTATCTCCAATCAGGATATTTCGGTAATTGTGGAACGTATTCAAAGAAATTCCCATAATCCGGGGAATAATCCTTACTGCCTCCCTATACTGGGGCACTGGCAGCCGCAACAAAAAGTCATTTATTTTATACTTCCTGGCTTTATTAGTCATAGAATCGATTTATTTAATTTTTTAGTGTGAATTTACCAAGAACAAACTCAAAAACCAAATAAATAGATATATTTTTTCGTATCAATGCAAATTAATTTAAGCAAACACAAATAAAAATCAGCAAAAAACACACAAAGAAATTCAGGAATGGTGGATCAGAAGCCCCTGCAAAGGCTATCAGTCTTCCAATAAATCCGGTCGGCGGGCTTGCGTACGAATCAAGGCCTGCTCATGGCGCCACTCATTAATTTTCGCCTCATGCCCACTCAGCAAAACATCAGGAACTTTATGTCCCCTCCAGTCGGCCGGCCGTGTGTATACCGGCGCATCCAGCAGCTCTCCCTGAAAACTATCAGACAAAGCCGAAGTTTCATCATTCAGCACCCCTGGTATCAACCTTACAATGGCATCCACAAGGACCGCGGCAGGCAGCTCGCCACCCGAAAGCACATAATCGCCAATAGAAATCTCACGCGTCACAAAAAGATCCCTGATCCGCTGATCTATTCCCTTATAATGGCCGCATAAAATCATGATATTGCCTTTCCCCGACAGCTCATTGGCTATCGTCTGGTTAAACGTTTCCCCATCCGGGCTCATAAAAATCACCTCGTCATATACCCGCTCGGCCTTTAGCGCCTCTATACATCGCGCAAAGGGCTCAATAGACATCACCATGCCACTTCCACCACCATAAGGGTAGTCGTCTACACTTTTCTGCTTGTTGGACGCATAATCCCGCAAATTGTGGACAACAATTTCAGCTATACCCTTTTTCTGGGCGCGCTGAAGAATAGAATGGGCAAAAGGGCTACCCAACAAATCGGGTAAAACAGATATAATGTCGAAACGCATCCTGTAAAGTTAATATTAATTAGACAGATAAATATCCAGCAAACCTTCCGGCAAGTCTACCAGCAAAGTCTCCTCCTCTTCATCTATCTCTATAATCATATCCTCGTTTAAAGGAAACATGATTTCAGTTCCTTTATATAAAACCGTGGCCACAAATTGCTGTGGGTACTCATTCACCTCAATAATTTCACCAAGCTCTCCCTGCGTTTCATCCGAAACCGTAAAGCCCTTCAAATCATTATAGCGAAAATCATCATCAGAACGGTCGGGCATTTTAGTTAAAGGCAGATAGATTTTTTTCTTTACCAGGCCCTGTGCTTTATCAATATGATCGATATCGTCAAAATAGAAATTGCCGGTATTATTGTGCTGCAACTTACATGACGACACAAAAAAAGGAACCATTTTGCCATTTATTTCCGCAAAAACTACATCCAGGTCCAGCAAATCCGGCTCATCATATTCAAAAAACACCTGAACCTCGCCCTTCAATCCTTTCGTTTTGGTAATATAGCCTATATAAAATGCTTCTTCTCGTGTCATAATTACTTTAAAATAAAAATAGCGAAGCATTCATTTGCATGAATCTCTTCGCTATCATTCGGCATAAAAAAATATTATGCTTCTTCTTCTTTGCTTTCTTCAGCAGCAGGGGCAGCCTCTTCAGTAGCCGGAGCTTCTTCAGTAGCAACCTCAGCAGCAGGAGCCTCATCAGCAACAGCTACTTCTTCTTCAGCAACAACTTCTTCTACAACTGGTGCATTTTTAATGGCCAAAGCAGCAGCACGATCAGCATTTTTCTTAGCTTCAGCAGCTAAAGCAACTTTTTTAACTTCCTCTTTTGATTTAGTTAAGCTGTCTTTTTTGCCTTCAATACGGCCATCTTTTGCAGTTAACCACTCAGCAAATTTAACTTCTGCCTGTTCTGCGGTTAATGCACCTTTTTTAACACCACCTTCTAAGTGTTTTTTGTACAAAACACCTTTGTAAGAAAGGATAGCACGACAAGTATCTGTAGGCTGAGCACCTTTGTTTACCCAGTCTAAAGTTTTATCGAAATTAATTTCGATAGTAGCAGGATTGGTATTTGGGTTATAAGAACCTAAACGCTCAATAAATTTACCATCTCTTGGTGAACGGGAATCCGCTACCACTACGTGGAAAAAAGGTTTACCTTTTTTACCGAATCTTTGCAATCTGATTTTAGTTGCCATTTCTTCTTTTTGTTTATGTATTCAACATAGTTCCCGGAGCTTCATGCTTGCGGGGCTGCAAAAGTAAGTAAAATACTAATGATTAACAAGATGCAATATTTTTTAATTCAATAATCCTAACTTATTGAACCATTTAAGGATATTTGGACAAACTGACAATCAATCCGCTACAGATGAAAAGACTAAAAATTGGGATAGACATGGATGAAGTACTGGCCGACCCCCTCAGTAAATTCATTAAGCTGTACAACCGCGACTATGGTGTTCCCCTCGACCTGAAGTTGCTACCCGGAAACGAAATTTATCACCATGTTCCCGAACATGCCAATCGGAAGTGGTACACCTATATCAACGAAAAAGGCTTCTTCAGAGACCTTCCCGTCATACCCGGCAGCATAGAGGCGATTAAAAAACTGCAACAGGACTATGATATATATGTGGTTTCGGCCGCTATGGAGTTCAGGAACTCGCTGGAAGATAAAGTCGACTGGCTGGCCGAACATTTTCCCTTTATCAGCTGGAAAAATATTGTACTGTGTGGCGATAAAATTGTAGATGTTGACATTATGATAGACGACCGGATTAAAAATTTCACTAACTTCAATGGCCGAAAGCTCCTGTTTTCTTCCCCGCACAATATGCTTATTACCGGATATGAAAGGGTAGACAACTGGCAACAGGTATTGGATAAATTATATCCTCCGTTGTAACATCAGCAAATCATCTGTGTCAAACCATAAAAAAAATAACATGCTAGTAACGACAACAAACACCATAGAAGGCAAGAAAATAGTAAAATACATTGGCCTTGTGAGCGGCGAGACCATTATTGGCGCCAACATTTTTAAAGACCTTTTTGCGGGTATCCGCGACATCGTAGGCGGCCGGTCCGGTTCTTACGAACAGGTTTTAAGAGAAGGCAAAGAAACAGCGGTAAATGAAATGCAGCAGTACGCAGCAGCAATGGGCGCCAATGCCATTATCGGTGTCGACCTCGACTATGAAACCGTAGGTAGTGGTGGCAGTATGCTGATGGTTGCAGCAACCGGCACAGCGGTAATTATTGAATAATAAAAAGGGGCTTAAGGCCCCTTTTTTTATTGTCTATAATGATAGTATTTCTACCAGTTTTAACCAGGCCGGACTCACTTGCTGTGCATCAATATGTTTTATTGCATGATCAAATGGGGTAAATACCAACTCGCGGTTTACCTGTCCAACCATTACACCCGATTGCCCGTTTAATACGCCTTCAACCGCGGCCACACCAAAGCGACTTGCCAGCACCCTGTCCATACAACTCGGCTTGCCTCCACGCTGAATGTGTCCCAGAATCGAAACCCGAATGTCATAATTCGGAAACCTTTGTTTCAAGGCCTCACCTACATTAAAGGCTCCGCCTACTTCGTCACCTTCCGCAACTACCACAATTTTTGAAGCTTTATCCTTACGTCCGTTTTCCAATCTGGAAATCAATCCGTCCACACCCATATTTGCTTCAGGAATCAAAATGGCTTCAGCCCCGACACCAATTCCACTTCTCAGCGCAATCAATCCCGAATCTCTGCCCATCACCTCTACAATAAACAAACGATCGTGCGACTCGGCAGTATCCCTGATCTTGTCTACCGCATTCACCACCGTGTTGATGGCCGTGTCATAACCAATGGTAAAATCGGTACCCTGCAAATCGTTATCAATCGTACCTGGCAAACCAACAACCGGGAAATCAAATTCCTGGGTAAACAAATTGGCACCGGTAAAGGTTCCATCACCTCCAATTACGATTAAAGCATCAACATGGTGTTTCAACAATTGCTCATGTGCTTTTTCACGACCCTCCCGGGTCCTGAAAGCATCACTGCGCGCTGTCTTTAAAATGGTACCACCGCGCTGAATGATATTCGCAACCGATTTCCTGTCCATTTCAATAAAATCTCCATGAACCAGACCTTCATAGCCCCTTAAAATCCCGGTAACCTTTAAATCATAATAAATTGCCGCTCTAACAACTGCCCTAATGGCAGCATTCATTCCCGGGGCGTCGCCACCAGAAGTTAATACTCCAATATTTTTTATTTTGTTCATTTATTTTCAGCCGGTTTAAATCATTTGTGCAACAAGGCCGTGAAATTAGCTATAATCTTTATATGTTGTTTAAAAATTCTATTTCTTTAAAATTATATTGTTTTTCTGCACCACCGGCCAAAATAACCAACATACCGTTGTCCGCTACCCCCGTAATTGTCCCTTCAAAGTTTTCTCCCTGGTAACGATAAAAGCCTTTCTCCCTCATTCTGTACAGCCCATTTTGGTAATCGGCATGTAACCGACTAAAGTTTCCCGACTTCAATTTCAGGTATTGAGACTCAATATGGCTCAGTATTTTGCTTAAAAGTTCCATCAAATTAACATCCCGTTGTAAAATTTTAGACATCGATGTGGCCCGGTTTGTCACCGCAGGATGAAAATTTAACTGGTTAACATTGATTCCAATGCCAATAATGCTGGCTTTACAGGTCATCCCCGACAGGATATTCTCGATTAATATTCCACCCAGTTTCAGGTGGTTATAATACAAGTCATTGGGCCATTTCACCTTTAGCTCATCGCCCATAAAACCGGCCAGTGCATCCCTAATACCTACACTCACAGCCATATTAAGCATAAACTGGCTGCTTACCGGCAAAAAAGCAGGGGCCAAATAAATACTAAAAGTAAGGTTCATACCAGGTTCGGCATACCAGGTGTTGTCCTGCTGCCCGCGCCCGGCAAACTGATGATCTGCCATAATAACAGTTCCTTCCGGTAATGGCTCGGAATTTGAGACCTTAGTTTTTAAAAAGTTATTGGTAGAATCAACTTCAGATAATCTGATCAAATTTTGACCAACAAATAATGTTGAAAAAGTGTTATTTTGCAAGTGTTGATTGTATATTTGTTTATCAAAATTAAAACATTTTAATGGTAAAAAAGAAAATTGGAAACCTTTCTACATACCTCTCAGAGATAGCTGTACATGGCATACAGGAAAAAAAAGGAAATGATATTGTAAGGTTGGACTTAAGGGACCTGAACAGTTCTGTTTCTGACTATTTTATCATCTGCAACGCAGACTCCGCTACTCAGGTAAAGGCAATCGCCGATAGTGTAGAGGAAGAAATCTATAAAAATACACAAACTAGTCCATGGAGAAAAGAAGGTCTGGATCATGCAGACTGGATTATTCTGGACTATTTTGACATAGTAGTACACATATTTAAAACTGAAAAGCGCGAATTTTACGGAATTGAAGACCTTTGGGGCGACGCCCAGTCTACTTCCTATCAAAGTGCCTGATCATTCACCCCATTTTTGATTTAACGATGAAAGAGAATCCAAATACGAAGCCCAAACTGATCAAGAGAATCCCCAATATTCCCAAAAAGCCTCAAAAAGGCTCAAAATTTAATATCTTTTGGGTATATGCCGCTATTATTTTAGGGCTTATTCTTTTGCAGTTCCTGTTTAGCGGGGACACCGCAAAAACCATCCCGTATCGTACATTTGAAACACAAATGCTGATACCTGGCGATGTAGAAAAAATCATTGCCTACAAACATGAAGATGTCATCAAGGCCGAGGTTTTTATTAAAAAAGACCGTTTAAAAGATCCAAAGTATAAACAATACCTGAGCCGCAACAACTTTGGCAACAATGATGGACCTACGGTATATTTTAATGCCGGCACAATGGACGGTCTGGATGCTGACCTGAAAGAATCTCAGAAAAACATTCCTTTAGATCAACAGATCCGTGCCGAAAAACAAACCAGACAGAGCTCATTTAACTCCTGGTTCCTGACCATTATCCTGCCTGTACTGTTGTTTATTGGCTTCTGGATCTTTATCATGCGCCGTATGGGCGGTGGTGCCGGAGGTGGTGGTGGCCAGATTTTCAATATTGGAAAGTCCAAAGCCACTTTATTTGACAAAGAAAGCCAGGTAAACGTTACATTTAACGATGTAGCCGGATTGGAAGAAGCCAAACAAGAGGTAATGGAAATTGTTGATTTCCTTAAAAACCCTAAAAAATATACCAACCTGGGGGGTAAAATCCCTAAAGGAGCCCTATTGGTAGGCTCGCCGGGTACAGGTAAAACCTTACTGGCCAAAGCCGTTGCAGGCGAAGCACAGGTTCCTTTCTTCTCTCTTTCAGGTTCAGACTTTGTAGAGATGTTTGTAGGGGTAGGTGCATCACGTGTGCGCGACTTATTTAAACAAGCTAAAGACAAAGCCCCTTGTATCATCTTTATCGATGAGGTGGATGCCATAGGTCGTGCCCGTGGTAAAAACAGCATGATGGGTGGCAATGACGAGCGGGAAAACACCCTAAATCAGTTGCTGGTTGAAATGGATGGTTTCGGTACCGATTCCGGAATTATCATCCTTGCAGCAACCAACCGTCCGGACGTACTGGATTCGGCTTTGTTAAGACCAGGCCGTTTTGACAGACAGATATCTATCGACAAACCAGATCTGGTTGGTCGTGAGCAGATCTTCAAAGTGCATTTGAAACCAATTAAAACAGATGAAATTGTAGACGCCAAAAAGCTTTCGGCACAAACCCCGGGCTTTGCCGGTGCAGAAATTGCCAACGTGTGTAACGAAGCGGCATTAATTGCTGCCCGCCGCAATAAAGAGTTTGTGGACATGCAGGATTTCCAGGATGCAATAGACCGCGTTATTGGAGGTTTAGAGAAGAAAAACAAAATCATCTCACCTGAAGAAAAACGCATAGTAGCTTATCACGAAGCAGGACATGCCATAGCCGGCTGGTTCCTTGAGCATGCCGATCCTTTGGTAAAAGTATCTATTGTCCCTCGTGGCGTTGCTGCTTTAGGCTATGCACAATACCTTCCTAAAGAACAGTTCCTGTATACTACAGAACAATTGACCGACGGCATGTGTATGACCATGGGTGGACGTGTGGCCGAAGATATTATTTTCGGAAAAATATCAACCGGTGCACAGAATGACCTGGAGCGGATCACTAAACTGGCGTACGCCATGGTAACCATATATGGTATGAACGGCACCATCGGTAATGTATCCTTCCACGATCCGCAAAATGAGTACAACTTCAACAAACCATATTCTGAAAAAACCTCGGAAATGATTGACCATGAAGTAAGACAATTAATTGCTGACGTATATACCAGAACCAAGGAATTGTTGACGGAAAAAAGAGAAGGCTTAGAAAAACTGGCTCAGAAACTCATCGAAAAAGAGATTCTTTTCCAGGCAGATTTAGAGGAAATATTGGGTAAACGTCCTTTCGACAACCGCACTACATACGATGAATTTGTAAACGGAACAGGTGATCAGAAACCCGCTGCCGAAGGATTATTGCACGATGGGGTAACCCAACCTGCTGATCCTGCCAGCCCCATCACCCCAGCCCATACAGAATCTTAAATTATAAACCAACAGAGGCTGTCGTATGGTAACGCCTGCGACAGCCTTTTTCATTTTCTATGCAGGAAAACATTTCTTCAAAAGAGCTCATGCTAAAAAAGATAAGGAAAGCCCTTCTGGAAAGAAGAGACAACCCTTATCCCAATTTAGAAGACACCCCGCTATACCAGGAGAGTGCCGACCATACAGAATATCCCGAAATTCTGTTTGCAGAACAACTTACCGCAGTTTCCGGAAATTTTATCTATTGTGAAAACGGCATAGAATTTATTGAAAATATCCTCCAATTGGCCGAAAAATTCAACTGGAGAAAAATATACTGCTGGGAACCCGAATTACAGGACCTGCTGGCCACCTACGAATTTCCCTTTTACAAGACCGATAAGGACTTTGAAATGGCTGAGGTAGGTATAACCCTATGTGAAGCGCTTATCGCCCGTAATGGCTCTGTAATGGTGTCCAATCAAAACGCAGCAGGACGCAGGCTTAGTATATTCCCGCACCATCATATTGTAATAGCCCGTACCGGGCAAATGGTAATGGATCTTAAAGACGCTTTCAAAATGATCAAAGATAAATATGGCAATCAGATCCCGTCGATGATCAGTACCATCACAGGGCCGAGTAGAACAGCCGATATTGAGAAAACTTTGGTACTTGGCGCACACGGACCTAAAGAATTATTCGTATTTTTAATTGACGATTTTTCTTAATCTAATATATTTATCTTAAGTTTATACCGTACACCAAAACAGTATACGGTTCAAAATGGGCATTAAAACAAAGTTAAACTCGGTTATTACGGGTACAGGAAGTTATATTCCAGAGAATATTATCTCAGGGAATGCCTTTTTGAACGCTGATTTTTACGACAATGGCGTAAAGTTGGAAAAGGAGAATACAGAAATCATCAGCAAATTTACGGAGATTACCGAAATCAATGAACGCAGGTACATTGATGAAGATCAGGTGAGCAGCAACATTGCCGCAATTGCAGCGCAACGCGCAATAGACGATGCAGCCATTGACAAAGAAAGTCTGGATCATATTATATTCTGTCACAACTTTGGAGATGTAAAATGCGGCAGCAACCGCATGGACATTTTACCTTCGCTGGCCGCAAAAATCAAGCAGATTTTACAAATTCAAAACCCCGATTGTGTAGCCTACGACCTTATATTTGGCTGCCCCGGCTGGGTACAGGGGGCCATACAGGCCAATTACCTGATACAAAGCGGCGACGCCAAAAGGGTAATGGTCATCGGTGCCGAGACCCTCTCCCGGATTATTGACCCACACGACCGCGACAGCATGATTTTTTCGGATGGTGCTGCAGCCGTCATTTTTGAAGCGCAGGAGGACGAACAGCCATTGGGCATCATTGCGCATAAAACACAAACTTATGCGGCCACACACGGTTCGCTGCTCGTGATGGGTAAAAGTAATAACCCCGATGAACAAAACGGCAATGCCTACCTCAAAATGAACGGCCGTAAACTATACGAATTTGCCGTATCAACTGTGCCTCAGGTGGTAAAAACAGCCATCGACAAATCCGGAATTGGCATCGAGGACATTAAAATTGTCTTTATTCACCAGGCCAACGGAAAGATGGACAATGCCATTATGAAACGTGTATTTAAGCTTTACAACCTGGATACGGTGCCCGAAAACCTGGTACCCATGACCATCTCCTGGCTTGGAAACAGCTCCGTAGCTACCATTCCTACCTTGTTGGACCTGGTTAGAAAAGGAAAGGTTAAAGATTATAGTGTAAATAAAGGCCAGTATGCAGTGTTTGCTTCCGTTGGTGCCGGAATGCACATCAACGCTTTTGTATACCGCTTTTAGTTCATCCGTTTAAGGCTATCCCGGGCTTCACTTTCAATACTGTTTTCGTATTGATGGCCTTTCATATTAATCGCTGTATTAAAGCTTGCCCTGGCCTGTGGATAGTTCCTCTTTTTCATATAAATTTTGCCCATAGCCAAGGCCGAATTGGCCGCAAAATAAGCTTTCAAGCCTTTTCCGTAGTTTACTGCCTTCTGATAATTTTCAAGTGCGGCATCCCATTTGCCCAGCTCATCATTGTTCCTGCCCAGGCGGTAATAATACTCTGTTTTGTCCTTAACCGCGCCTAGTTCCGTTTCTTTAACTGCCGATAAGGTTTCCAGCGATTTACTGTAATAACCACCATCAAACAGCAAACGGGCTTTCAACAGGCCAACATTTGGAGGATCGGCAGCCACTTCATTTAAAGCCTGCTTATCGCGCTCATTAATGGTCATACCAACACCCTTTACCTTGGCAACATACTGATTGTAGCCCTTCAGGTCGCCCGAAATCAATTCAATCCAGCCCAGGTGCAGATAACTGTCTTTTACATAACTTACGCCTTTATTCGCCAGCAAAAACTTGTTAAAATAAGCAGCGGCCGTCAGGTCAAGCTTATTTAGCCGCGCAATTCCCATCAGATAATCCAGATAGGGAAAAGGCTGATACTGCGCTCCTGACGGCCTTTCCGAAAGGGTAGTAATCGCTTCTTCATTATGCCCCTTTTTGGCGCATACATACGCTTTAAGATACGATTTCAATAAACTGGCCTCTGCTATCCTTCCGGTAAATTTAATCGTTTCTGCGTAAGCATTTTCGCTATGCGCCACATCTACCAGCACAAAGGAATAATAAAAGACGACTTCTTCATAAAAAGGTTCGTAGCTGGATGTCGGTAAACCGGCAGCAAGCTTCTGCATCATAGCCAGGCCGTTTTTTACATTGCCCTTTATGCCGAAGGTAGAGAGTGTGCTTTTCATAAAGCCATCGGGCAAACTCCCCAAAACAGCATTGATGAGCCCCAGACCTTTATAATTCAATTCAAAAGCCGGATATTTCTTAGCATTTTCCTGCAGATAAGCATTGGCCCTTTTTATTTCCATGGCAGCATTAAACTGCTCGCCAAAGCGGCCTCTTATTAATGCCCATTGCAGGTTAATTTCTGCCTGGGCATATAAACTATAGGGCGAAGCCTCCCTATCCTCTTCAATCTGATCCAGCCGGGCACCTTTATTGCCCTTCAGTTTATCAAAATCTTCTTTATTATCAGAGGTCAGCAACTGAAAAAAATCAGCGTAGTTTTCCAGCAAAGGCACTATAGAATTTTTCGGATTGGTCCGTTTTTCGGCTGCAATCAGCTGCCGGGCGCTATGCAACTTCAGTTCAAAAATCAGACCGTAAGCCTTTAAACAATTTGCGTTGAAATCAAACTTTGCAAACAAAGATCCTGGTAAAAACAACAGCAATACTGCTAAAAATCCCGTCTGTTTTAGTGAAATATTTTTCTGCATCTTTTAATTTTTCTAGGAATATCAATTTCATATAACGCCCGCCAACCCCCTTCTATTTTTCGCCGGCCCTTTATTTTTTAACCACAATGCCTAATTTTTTCAGATTAAAGCACAAAAAAGGGCCAGATGGAATTTCTGACCCTTTATATCTTATTTTAGACAATATTAAACCGGCGCAACTTCCTGAGTCAACGCTTCGTCTACTAAAATACGTCCACAATGTTCGCAAACGATGATCTTCTTACGCTGACGAATGTCCAGCTGACGCTGAGGAGGGATCTGATTGAAACATCCTGAGCAAGAATCACGGTCGATAGTTACTACAGCCAATCCGTTATTTGCATTTCCTCTTAAGCGGGTATAAGCCACCAAAAGGCGCTCATCAATTTGAGTTTCTGCTTGCTCTGCTTTTTTAAGCAATCCCTGCTCATCTTTTTCTGTCTCAGCAGTAATGGTTTCCAGCTCGCTCTTTTTCAGCTCAAGGTCTTTTTTTCTCGACTCTAAATCGGCCAATGCTTTATCGTAAATCTCAGTTTTTTGAGTAATATCAAATCCGAATTCTCTGATTTTCTTCTCACAAACCTGAATCTCAAGCGTTTGTATCTCAACCTCTTTAGTTAAGGCATCGTACTCACGGTTATTTTTAACATCTTTTAATTGAGTCTCGTATTTTTTGATCAGGTTTTGAGCTTCCTTGATCATATTTTTACGCGTTACAATTGCATCTTCAGTATCGTCCAATTCAGCTTTGAATTTTTGAATACGTGTTTCCAGTCCTGCTACGTCATCTTCTAAGTCGGCAACTTCCATTGGCAGCTCTCCGCGTATCTGGCGTATTTTATCAATCTGGGTATGCAGGGTTTGTAATTCGTATAAAGCTTTTAGCTTTTGCTCTACAGTTTGTTCCATTAAATGAAATAATTTATGGGGTTTGTGTTATGCTCCGTTAAACGGATTGCAAAGTTAGGAAATTTTTCTTGAATAA
This sequence comes from Pedobacter schmidteae, assembly GCF_900564155.1. Taxonomy (NCBI): domain Bacteria; kingdom Pseudomonadati; phylum Bacteroidota; class Sphingobacteriia; order Sphingobacteriales; family Sphingobacteriaceae; genus Pedobacter; species Pedobacter schmidteae. The sequence continues at coordinate 1,126,438 of NZ_LS999839.1, forward strand.
TATCTATCAACAAATCAGATGTAAATTGTTCACTCTCAAAGTGTCCGATATCGGCGATCACTATTTTTTCATCTGCATCAAAAAACTCGTGGTATTTAAAATCGGCTGTCACAAACACATCTGCTCCTGCGGCTATGGCTGCATTGAGTAAAAAACTGCCAGAGCCCCCGCAAACCGCTATTTTTCTGACTTTTTTTGGCAAAAGGCGCGTATGTCTGATCACGGTGGCGTCCATATTGTTTTTCAGCATCTTCAAAAAATCAGTACCTTCCATGCCTTCCTCCAGCCAGCCAATCATTCCTGCCCCAACATTGTCCAACTTGTTTTCCAATGCATAAATATCGTAAGCAACCTCTTCATAGGGGTGATGCTCAAATAATGCCAGCATCACTTTTCGTTCGTCCTGAGCCTTAAAAATGGTTTCTATTCTAATTTCGGGCTCCTGATGCTGTATTCCTATTTCTCCCACAAAAGGATCCGAGTCTTCACCGCCCGTAAAAGTGCCAAAGCCCTCGGCATTAAAGCTACATTCACTGTAATTGGCAATATCTCCTGCACCGGCACTAAACAGGGCGTCCCTAAGCATTTCGGCCTGTGCGGTTGGACAAAAAGTAACCAGTTTCTTCAGCACGCCGCTTTTTGGGCTTAGTATTTTTGTGTTTTTCAGGCCCAACCGGCGGCTGATCACCCCGTTTACCCCATGTTGCACATGATCCAGATTGGTATGTATGGCATACAAAGCAATGTTATTTCTGATGGCCTTTAGCACCACCCGCTCTACATAATTTTTGCCGGTAATTTTTTTCAATCCCTTAAAAACAATCGGATGATGGGTAATCACCAGGTTACACTGGTGCAAAATAGCCTCGTCTACCACCTTTTCCAGGCAGTCAAGTGCCACCAATGCGCCATGAACTTCGGCTTCAGGATCGCCCACTATCAGGCCGGAATTGTCGTAATCTTCCTGGTAATTTAATGGCGCAAAGGCCTCCAGGTGCTTTATTAAAACAGATAACTTCATATCCCGTAAATATACGATAGATTTTAATTACTGGATATTGCCCATTTTAACCATTTGCAAACTTTCGAAAACCATTTTCTGGTTGTATTCAAAAGCCAGGCTTTTATGGTTTACCAGGTCTATAATGGTTCCAATAAAACACAATCCGGCGGTAAAGAAATACAAAATACCCATCCCAATCTGTCCTACTAAAAACCTCGATAGCCCAAATACAAAAAAACCGAGTATACAATACAAAATCATATCATCCGGGTTGCGGCGTTTGCTGCTATAAATCATTAAAAATCCCCTCAGCTGTTGTTCGCTAAATCCTGTAGTCGCAGTCTGCAAGTACGAATATTCCTGCGGCGAAATGCCCGGCAGCGACATAAATGGTGAATCAAACATATCCTTCCTCCTTATTTTTTATTTTAATTTTCTTCCAATTCATTTTAATCAACGTTACAATCCTGTAACTTATAATCAGCAGGGCCGGTATCCCAAACCAATGTGCCTTTATACTTGCTGCAACATCTCCCTGCAGTAAGTGTGCTATGGCATGTCCTATGCCACAACCCGGGCACCATTTAAATCCCATATTGGCCAGTGGACAAAGCGTAAAATGTGTTTCATGTCCGCTCACATCTGCTGTTCCCAGCAAAACCAAAGCTGTAATCCAAAAAAACAGCTCAAAAGGTAAATGTTTCCATCTGTTCATCAATCGGGTTAAATATAAGCAATCTACCTTAAATCCCTTATAAAACGGCTCCTGCCAATCCGCTTTTAACTTTAGATCAATGGATTGAAACTTTGTTACATTTAAAGCCCGTCATAAATCTTACATTTGTAAGGTGAACATCCGCGACCTGATCAACAGATATAAAACAGATGAGCGTATTGTAGCATTGGCAAAAGCCCTTAACGCTGGCAAAGGCACCAAACTTCAGCTAAAAGGTTTAGTAGGCTCTTCCGATGCAACAATTGCAATGGCTAGCTATTTCCTTTTACACAAGCCTCAGTTATTTATACTTCCGGATAGGGAAGAAGCCTCTTATTTTTTGGCCGACCTGGAAAGCATCCTGGACAAAGAAGTGCTGCTTTTCCCTTCTTCTTTCCGTAAAGCCTTCGATTTTACCCAGGTAGATACCGCCAATGTACTGGCCCGGGCCGAGGTTTTAAATGAACTGAACCACCATTCCGAATACGGAAAAATTATGGTGTCGTACCCCGAGGCCATTGCCGAAAAGGTAATTGACCGCTCGGTATTGGAAAAAAATACACTCGAAATTAGTTTAAATGCCAAATTGGGCATCGACTTTATCAACGAATTTTTAATCGATTACGACTTTAACCGTACCGATTTTGTATACGAACCGGGGCAGTTTTCTATCCGTGGTGGTATCGTAGATATCTTTTCTTTTTCGCACGACCTGCCGTACCGCATTGAGTTTTTTGGTGACATTGTCGAAAGCATCCGCACTTTTGAAGTAGAAAGTCAGCTTTCGGTAGAAGATGTAAAAACCCTCACCATCATCCCCAATGTACAAAGCAAATACCTTACGGAAAACAACATCAGCATTCTCGATTATATCGAAAAAGACACCCAGCTGTGGTTTAAGGATATAGAATTTACACTCGATATTGTAAAAGGGGGCTATAAAAAAGCGGTTGAGCTTTGGAAAGCACTGCCGGCAAAGGACAAACAGGAAAACCAGGACTGGATAGACCCTAAATTTGCCTTTACGGATGAAAAAATGATGGGAGATATGTTCCATGATTTTGCCGTAGTAGAATTTGGAAAACAGTTTTTTTATAAAACAGATCATGTTTTTCAATTCGAAACCAAGCCTCAGCCTTCCTTTAACAAAGATTTCAGCCTGCTGATTCACAACCTTAAGGAAAATGAAAAACAAGGCATCCACAACTTCATTTTTAGCGCCTCTACTAAACAAACGGAACGTTTGTATGCCATACTGGATGACATTGATAAAACCGCCAAATTTACCCCTGTACATATTCCTTTAAGGGAGGGTTTTGTAGACGGCCAACAAAAACTGGCTTGTTATACCGACCACCAGATTTTTGACCGTTTTTACAAATACAAGCTCAAAAGAGGTTATCAACGCAGTCAGGCCATCACTTTAAAAGAACTGAGGGACCTTAAGCCTGGCGATTTTGTAACCCATATAGACCACGGAATAGGCAAGTATGCCGGCCTGGAAAAAGTAGAGGTGAATGGCAAAACCCAGGAAATGATCAGGCTGGTGTATGCCGATAACGACCTGCTGTATGTCAACATCAACTCCTTAAACCGCATTGCTAAATACAGCGGAAAGGATGGTACCGCACCCAAAATGAACAAGCTGGGTACCGAAGCCTGGGACAAACTAAAAAAAACAACTAAAAAAAAAGTTAAAGACATTGCCCGCGATCTGATTAAGCTATATGCTTTAAGAAAATCGCAGGTAGGAACCGCTTTTAGTCCGGATGGCTACCTGGAAACCGAACTTGAAGCATCTTTCATTTACGAAGATACCCCCGACCAGGAAAAAGCAACCAGCGACGTAAAAAAAGATATGGAAGCTCCACATCCTATGGACCGGCTGGTTTGTGGTGATGTAGGTTTCGGAAAAACAGAAATTGCCATCAGGGCTGCTTTTAAAGCGGCAGCTAACGGAAAACAAGCTGCAGTATTGGTGCCAACCACCATTTTGGCCCTGCAGCACTTTAAAACCTTTTCCAGTCGTTTAAAAGATTTCCCCTGCACAGTTGATTACATCAACCGTTTCAAAACCAATAAACAAATTAAAGATACCCTGGTCAAAGTTGCCGAAGGCAAAGTGGATATCATTATAGGCACCCATCGGTTGCTTAGTAAAGATGTCAAATTCAAGGATCTGGGCATCATGATTATTGATGAAGAGCAAAAGTTCGGTGTAAGCTCTAAAGAAAAATTAAGGGCTTTAAGGGTTAATGTAGATACGCTTACCCTTACAGCGACGCCTATTCCACGTACTTTGCATTTCTCGTTAATGGGTGCACGCGACTTGTCTATCATGAGTACGCCACCACCAAACCGGCAGGCGGTAAATACCGAATTGCATGTTTTTAATGATAAACTGATCCAGGATGCCGTTCAATTTGAGCTGGACAGGGGCGGGCAAGTATTTTTTATCCATAACCGGGTAAATGATTTGCCTCAATTAGGAGGTTTAATACAGCGCCTGGTGCCAAAAGCACGTATTGGTATTGCCCATGGGCAACTGGATGGCGATCAGCTGGAGGATGTGATGCTCGATTTTATCAACGGCGAAAAGGATGTGCTGGTAGCTACCACCATTATTGAGGCCGGTTTGGACATTCCAAATGCCAATACCATCATCATCAATCATGCCCATATGTTTGGGTTGAGCGATTTGCACCAGATGCGGGGCAGGGTAGGCCGATCCAATAAAAAGGCCTTTTGTTACCTGTTAAGCCCTCCTTTATCTACCCTCACTTCGGAAGCCCGAAAACGCCTTAGCGCCATAGAAGAGTTTTCAGACCTCGGGAGCGGCTTTAACATTGCCATGAGGGATTTGGATATCCGCGGGAGCGGAAACCTGTTAGGCGCCGAGCAAAGCGGCTTTATTGCCGAAATAGGCTTCGAAATGTATCATAAAATTTTGGATGAAGCCATACAGGAACTCAAAACCGATGAATTTAAAGATCTGTTTAAAGATGAACCTCTAAGGCCTTTCGTTAATTTTACCCAGATAGATACCGACCTGGAACTTTATATTCCTGATGATTATGTAACCAACATCACCGAAAGGTATAACCTGTACACGGAGCTGTCAAAAATTGAAAATGAAAGCCAGCTGAAGGCTTTTGAACTGTCATTGAAAGACCGCTTTGGTCCTGTGCCGGCACCGGTAAAAACCATGCTCAGCGTATTGAGGTTACAATGGGTGGCCAAAAAACTCGCATTTGAAAAGCTGAGTTTTAAAAAGGGCATATTGCGCGGTTATTTCATTACCGACAAACAATCGGCCTTCTTTGATTCCATCATGTTCAATAAAATATTGCACTTTGCACAGATCCATCCACGTTTATGCAACCTGAAGGAAGTTAAAGACTCGCTCCGCATTGCCTTCGATAACCTGAATACGGTTGATGAGGCCGTAGAAATGTTGGAAATGGTAGTGAATTAAACCTCTTAAAATGAATCCACAGCTGTTACAAGACCTGGTTACCATGCAAATGCCTTTTGGAAAATATAAAGGCAGGGTAATTTGCGACCTCCCCGAATCTTACCTGATCTGGTTTCATAAAGAGGGCTTTCCGCCCGGAAAACTGGGCGAAATGATTGCCACCATGTACGAAATAAGGTTAAACGGCCTGGAATACCTGCTTCAACCCCTCAGAAAAAAATAATTGGCCAAACTGGATAATCATATCCGGACGAAACTATAGCTATAGACGGACAAGACTATGTTGCACTTTTGATTAGTGTAAGTCCATATATAGTCCGTGTATAGTCCATGTATAGTCCGTGTTTTCTCATTAAAATAACGGAGTATACACAGATTTTAAATTGAGTTTGAATGGAAATAGAAACAGGCAGATTGCAAGCCTGTATCCAAACTTTAATAGAGATCTTCAATAAAGCTGTTTAATTCAATATCAGATAGAGATAGGTATAAACTACCGGCGCAGCAATCAAAAGTCCATCAAAACGATCTAAAAAGCCACCATGGCCAGGCAATATGTTGCCAGAGTCTTTCAAATTTAAACTGCGTTTCAACATCGACTCTACCAGATCGCCCAGTGTACCAAAGGAAACCACCAAAACGGCCATTCCGCCCAATACAAAAGGGTTTATTTCTATGAAAAATAAGGAGATAACATAAGAAACTACCACACTGGTGAGCATGCCGCCAAAAAAACCTTCCCAGGACTTTTTAGGCGAATGACGCTCAAATAATCGGGTTTTTCCCAATTTCATTCCAAACAGGTAAGCACCTGTGTCACTTGCCCAAAGCATCAGCAAAAAGGAAAGTGGCAAATGAAAATTATAGGCTCCCTGATGTTGAATAAACCCAAGGGCGTAAAAAAAACAAAATGGCACGGTAACGTATACAAAACCAATAAAAGTGTAGGAAATATTAGAAAACGGAATTTTGTCCTTTTTGTACAACTCACTGATAAATATGGAAAAAATTAAAGGTACAATGAGCAACATATATTTGGTTTCAAATTGCAATAAATGATAACCGGCAACTGTCAAAAATATGATTGCTGCCACAAATAAAGCGATGTTTCGGTGCGGTCTTATCCCGGCAGTTTTAATCATTCCAAAAAATTCAAGCAAGGCGGCAAGACTCAAAATCAGGTAGAAAAAAGTAAAAGTATAGGCCCCTAAAAAAATGGACCCCAGCATCACAATCGTAAAAAAGAAAGCAGTTATTGCTCTTGTTTTCATCAGAATATATTTATGTTGTTAATTGTTAATCCTTTTTCCTGAGCTATCCCCAGCTGCTTTTTTGTGCAGAAACACCCGGTACTTTATTCGGCTTGTTTTTTAAAATACCGGAACAGCAAAACCGTCAGCACTGCACTGATGAGGTAACCATACCAGGCTATATCCATTGTTTTATCAGCTTCTGACAAAGGTATGTTGTTTTTTTGCATATACCATGCCGCACCCACCGCATAAGCGTTATTTATAAAATGGGCAAACATGGCGTACCATAAACTGCCGCTCCAAAAATAAAGATAGCCAAAAGCAGCTCCCAGAAACATGCGTGGTAAAAAACCATAAAATTGCATGTGGATAGCACTGAACACAATGGCCGAAAACCAGATCGCCACATGATGATTTTGAAAATTACGTCCTATGGCGCGCTGTACAGCACCTCTAAACATCAGTTCTTCGGCCACCGCCGGCAACAACGCAATCATTAAAATATTGATGATCAATATGCCGGTATGCTCCATTTTTAAAAGTGCTTTAGTGGTTTCCATTCCCTGATCCTCGGCATCTTTCATCCACTTTTCCAGTGATTTAAAGGCTTCCGGCAACACCATTTTCTGATTCAGCTGGGTAACATATTCCAAAACAGGCATGGCACATACCATCAAACACAATACAATCAGGAGCAAACCTGCATCAGGCTTTTTAAAACCATAAAACCCATTGATTTTTTGTCCTTCGGTTTTGGCCAGTAACAAGGCAGGAATTAAAAAAAGTCCTATCTGCTGTGAAGTCAACATGATCCTTTGGGCGGGTAAATAAACCGGGTTTGTGCCTGATAACCAGCCTAAATCGTTTAAAATACTGCCACCGTATTGTAAATAAACCAGACCAAAACCTATACCCGATGCCACAATAAGGCCTAGTATGGCATAAAAAACCAACATCAGTACCTGAACAAAGGGACTGTTTTCTTCCCTGTTTTTTTGTATGGAGTTCATTATTTGTATAATTTGTACCTTTGTGCCTTTAATTTTGGCTTGAAGATAGAGAAATGTCGGTAAAGATAGGAAATATTGATCTGGGAGAATTCCCTTTATTGCTGGCTCCGATGGAGGATGTAAGCGATCCGCCTTTCCGTTTTGTGTGCAAACAAAGCGGGGTGGATATGATGTACACAGAATTTATTTCATCGGAAGGACTGATCAGGGATGCTGCAAAAAGTAGGGCCAAACTGGATATTTTTGAATACGAAAGACCTATTGGTATTCAGATATTTGGCAGTGAGATTGATCACATGCGGGAAGCTACCGAAATAGCTACCCTGGCAGGGCCGGATTTAATGGACATCAATTACGGTTGCCCGGTGAAACAGGTAGCCTGTAAAGGGGCAGGATCGGCATTACTGCAGGACATCGACAAAATGGTGAAAATGACCGAAGCAGTTGTAAAAGCTACTCATTTGCCCGTAACAGTTAAAACCAGGCTGGGTTGGGATGATACCACAAAAAATGTGGAAGAAGTGGCCGAACGACTGCAGGATATCGGTATTCAGGCCTTGACCATTCATGGCAGAACCCGTGCACAATTATACAAAGGTCAGGCCGACTGGACTTTGATCCGCGAAATTAAAAGGAACCCAAGGATCAAAATTCCCATTTTTGGTAACGGGGATGTAGACAGCATACAAAAAGCGGCCGACTGGCGACTGGAATATGAGGTAGACGGCATCATGATTGGCCGGGCTGCAATCGGATATCCATGGATTTTCAGGGAAATCAGACACTTTTTTAATACCGGAGAAATTATGGCCGGACCAACTATTGAAGAAAGGGTAGCGGTATGCCGGACACATTTTGAAAAATCGATAGCCTGGAAAGGACCAAGAGTAGGTATTTTTGAAATGAGAAGGCATTATGCCAATTATTTTAAGGGTATGCCCGACTTCAAAACCTATCGCATGCAATTGGTTAAGGAAGACAATATTGAAACAATACACAGTATTTTAGACGAAATAGCAGATAAATATCAACACCTTTGCCCAGACAGGGAAATGGCCTGATTTTTGAAAACTATCAAATAAATAAAAGTTAAAATGGTTACAGCGATCACATTAGGTGTTAAAATCTCGGTTGAAACAACTTATCAGGACGAACATTCTGATCCGGGTAAGGGGCATTTTTTGTTTGCTTATCGCATCACAATAGAAAATTTGACCGATTACACCGTTCAGCTAAAAAGAAGGCAGTGGTTTATTTTTGATTCAAATGGTACACAAAGAGATGTAGAAGGCGAAGGCGTAGTAGGAGAACAACCTGTTATTGAACCCGGCCAACGTCATACCTACGTTTCTGCCTGCAATTTAAATACCGATATGGGCAGTATGAGTGGCAATTACCTGATGCACAGGATTGCCGATAACCGGGATTTTATAGTAGATATCCCTGAATTTGAACTGATTGTTCCTTACCGCTTAAATTAAAATTTATTTATTTCTTCCAAACAGGATAGAAGCATAGTAAAAAAGATTGGCCAGGGCACCCAGGGCTGCTACCAGATAAGTCATGGCTGCCCACCATAGGGCATCTTTAGCCTGTACATGTTCTTCTGTAGTATACAGCACCTCTTTATTGTTTCTTAACCACAATAAAGCCCTTTTGCTGGCATCAAACTCAACAGGTAGGGTGACAATACTAAATATGGTAATTAAAGCCAATCCTGCTACGCCTAAGGCCAAAACAATAGGATTAAAGGTAAAAGCAATCAGCAAAACACCTGCAATCAATACCCATTGCAACAGATTGGAAGTGATGCTTACCACTGGTACCATATTAGAACGCAACTGCAGCCAATGATAGGACCTGGCATGCTGCACGGCATGTCCACATTCATGTGCGGCTACAGCAGCAGCGGCTACGCTACGCCCATAGTAAACGTCTGTACTTAAGTTAACTGTTTTATTTTCTGGATTATAATGATCAGATAAGGCTTTGTCTGTGCTCACCACCTCTACATCAAAAATCCCATTGTCATGCAGCATCTTTTCTGCTACTTCCCTTCCCGAAAACCCTGAATTCAACTGTAGCTCGGCATATTTAGCAAACCTGCTCCTAAATCGCCACTGCACAAACATGCTAATTATCAGTATCGGAATGATCAATATAATATAAGTTCCCATTTTATATAATAATTGTGTTCCGTTTAATATCAATCAAAAAGTGTTCCCAATTTCATTTAAACCGTAAATTAAACGGTTATGAGGTAAACAATTAGCATTTATTTCCGCTTCAGGCCTTATATTTTTTTCTACACCTCCTTCAAAAAAATCCCCTCACAGCTTGTATCTGTAGTTAATCCTAAAATTTAGTCGTCATAAAACGTCATTTGATAATGCCATAATTTTTACCCAATTTTGATAAAAATATTAGTATGGAATCACTTTTAGTCCCTTTGTTGATCATAATTTTAGTATCAATTATTATACTTTTTTTTAAGAAACCAGCTGGTAACCAAAATGGCACGGCATTACTGGAGCTAAAGGAACAGGAACATCAGAAGGCATTGAACTGGCTTAAGGAAGAAAAACAAAAGCTGGAAGATGACCTGAATGATTTACGCGCTGTGTTTATGGCCGAGCGTAGCAAAGTGATCAAAGCCGAAGAGAATTTACTGGCCCAGGAGCAAAAACGTCTGGAACAGGAAAAATATATTGCTGAATTGCAACAACGCTTTAAACTTGAATTTGAAAATATAGCCAACAAAGTGCTGGACGATAAAACAGAAAAGTTTAATCAGCAAAACCGAACCAATATGGACATCATTTTGAATCCATTAAAAGAAAATATCAAAGCTTTTGAAGAAAAAGTGGATAAAGTATACAAAGCCGAATCGGATGAGCGAAACGTGCTGAAAGGCGTGATTTCTCAACTGATGGACCAAAGCAAGCAAATTCAGGAAGATGCCAACAATTTGACCAAAGCACTAAAGGGCGACAATAAAAAACAGGGGAACTGGGGAGAAGTCATCCTGGAACGGGTTTTAGAGGGATCTGGTTTGGTAAAGGACAGAGAGTATAGGATACAAACCAGTTTAAGCTCATCAGGAGGCTCCAGGATGCAGCCGGATGTAATTATTGATCTTCCGGATAACAAACATATTGTAATCGATTCTAAGGTCTCTTTAATGGCTTATGAGCGATGGGTAGCTGCCGAACCGGAAGAGGAAAAAGAAATGTATTTAAAACAACATTTACTTTCTGTTAAAACGCATATACAGGGCCTGTCAGCCAAAAATTATCAGGAACTTTATCAGATAGACTCACCTGATTTTGTACTGCTCTTTATTCCTATCGAATCATCATTTGGAATGGCCGTACAAAAAGATGCCGAATTATTTAATTACGCCTGGGAAAAAAGGGTGGTAATGGTTAGCCCATCTACCTTACTGGCCACTTTACGAACCATCTCCAGCATCTGGAAACAGGAACGTCAAAATAGAAATGTATTGGAAATTGCCCGTTTAAGTGGAAGCATGTATGATAAATTTGTTGGATTTTTGGCCGATATGGAAGGCATTGGACGCAACTTAAAATCAAGCCAGGATGCTTATGATAAAGCAATTAACAAGTTATCAACAGGCTCAGGCAACCTAAGCAATACCTCCGAAAAGATCAAAAAATTAGGTGCCAAAGCCACCAAGCAAATTGACACCCGATTTTTAGATGAGGATATGGAATAATTTAAAGCAATTATGCTTTGTTAAAAGCATTCCAACCCTGCGCTTTTAATTCATGTACCCTGTCAGATTTAGAAATCATTTTACATCCGGCGCTTTTTTCGGTGATGTGACCAATTACACTGATGTCTACATCATTTTTAAGCTTCTCATAATCAGACTGTTTAATTGTGAATAACAATTCGTAGTCCTCCCCCCCATTCAATGCACAAACCGTTGGATCAAGTCCCAGTTCTCTTGCTGTCTGATAAGTCATCGGGTCGATAGGTAATTTCTCTTCGTATAACGTAACGCCTTTTTCAGATTGCTGACAAATGTGTAAAATTTCGGAAGCCAAGCCGTCCGATACGTCAATCATAGCAGTCGGAACAATATCCATTTGCGCCAGTAAATCCACGATATCGCGTCTTCCTTCCGGCTTTAACTGTCGCTCAATGATGTAATCTTTTCCTTCCAGATCAGGCTGTATATTAGGGTTTTCCATAAAAATCAGCTTTTCTCTTTCTAAAATCTGCAAGCCTACATACGCCCCACCCAGATCTCCGGAAACACATAACAAATCCCCCTCGCCGGCACCGTTTCTGTACACCACATCTTTCTTTTCGGCATAGCCTATGCTGGTTACACTAATCACCAGGCCTTGTTTGCTGGAAGAAGTATCGCCGCCAATCAGGTCAATGTTAAATTTATCACAGGCCAGCTGGATCCCCTTGTAGATTTCTTCCACCGCTTCCAGCGGAAATTTGCTCGACAAACCTATAGAAACGGTCACCTGGGTAGCAATACCATTCATGGCATAAATATCACTTAAATTAACCTGTACTGCCTTGTACCCCAGATGCATAAGGGGAACATAAGCCAGGTCAAAATGTATACCTTCCAATAAAAGATCCGTAGAAATCAGTACTTCTTTGTTTTCAAAATTCAGTACTGCAGCATCATCACCAATACCTTTGATGCTACTTTCATGTCTTACTTTAAAATGATCGGTAAGGTGTTTTATCAATCCAAATTCACCCAATTCAGCTATATCTGTACGTTCTTTATTTTCAAACATTATCTACTTATTTACAATTAATTAACACAGTTATCCACATTTCTTTATCACCATTTTTTTCTCTATTCATTAGCCTGGCGTCATGCTGATTTTATTTTGCCTTACAGCAACTTCGAGATACAGAAATAAATTCAGGATGACAATTCTGGCTAATTACAAGCCCAAACTGGCTGAAATTTCCAGCATTCTTTCAATCGGTTTACGAGCCTGTACAATGATGTCGGTAGGTACGGTAACTTCCGGAAGACCATTTTTTATGCATAAATACAGCTTTTCAAGTGTATTTCTTTTCATATATGGACAGTCATTGCAGGCACAACTGTTATTTGGTGGTGCCGGAATAAAAGTTTTGAGTGGATTAGCTTTCTCCATTTGGTGAATAATTCCACTTTCTGTTGCTACAATGAATTCCTGAGCATCGCTATTGATAGAATATTTTAGCAAACCAGTGGTTGAACCTATATAATCGGCCATTTTTAGCACCGCTTCTTCACATTCCGGATGCGCAATAAATTTTGCATTTGGGTGGCGTTCTTTCAGTTTGGTAATTTTTTCTCTCGAAAATATTTCATGCACCATACATGCTCCATTCCACAAAACCAGGTCTCTACCCGTCTTTTTCGCTACCCAGGCACCTAAATTTTTATCCGGACCAAAAATTATCTTCTGATCTTTAGGTAAACTTTCCACAATTTGAACAGCATTGGTGGACGTGCAAACAATATCACTCAAAGCTTTTAGCTCCGCAGTACAATTTACGTAGGTAATTACCAGATGATCAGGATATTTCTCTTTAAATTTCTTAAATAAATGAGGTGGACAGCTATCGGCCAGCGAACATCCTGCTTTTAAATCCGGCAATAACACCTTTTTTTCTGGAGAAAGAATTTTTGCTGTTTCGGCCATAAAATGAACTCCTGCAAATACAATCACATCTGCTTCAGTTTTAGCCGCTTCCTGCGAAAGTCCTAAACTATCACCTATATAATCTGCAATATCCTGTATATCAGGATCCTGGTAATAATGCGCCAGGATGATTGCATTTTTCTCTTTTTTTAATTTTTCAATTTCTTCAAATAGGTCTAGCGTAGGATCAATACTTTCCTCCAGGTAACCTTTTTTGTTTAATTCAGCTAACGTGTCCATGTTCATCAGAATCGATTTTATGTTAGTATCTCTTTTTTATTTCAAATGAGCGTATTCCTCAATTTGTTTTTCCGAAGATTTTGTAAAGGTACGCAGTTTCAACACTTCAATAAATTATAATTAATTTAATATAAACAGATTTCTATTGTTTATTAGTGTGTGGATATTGTTTGTAAATATCATTTTTTTGTGCTGTTATTTGAGTTATTAGCAATTTACTAACATTTAGATTGCATTTTTATTTAAAATATGAGCTGATTTACAACAAGATATTTTTACGGCTATATTTTTATCAATAGGAATATGTTTATTGTTAGTTGGTGTATAAAAAGTTAATAAACTACCCAAACCTGCTTAAAAATTACTTAAAATATTGTGGCAAATTCCCTTTTTAGCTTAGCTTTAAACATTCAAAAATATTTGCTCTGTTTCTATAGACATATAATCAACATTAATATCAACGTTGTTAACAAAGTGTGAAAATTAGTGTGTTTTGGTAGTTTTTTTATTGAACAGTGTGAGTAATAAGGTTTATAGTGACTTTATAATTAATTGAAATACAATAGTATAGTAATGAAAAAAGTAGATTTTTTGGTAATTGGTTCGGGGATAGCAGGTTTAAGCTTTGCTTTAAAGGCTGCTCAGCATGGTAAGGTTTTAATTGTTACAAAATCAAACGAAGACGAGTCGAATACCAAGTATGCTCAGGGTGGGGTAGCTGTAGTTGTTGATAAAGACGATTCTTTCGAAAAACATATAGAAGATACCTTAATAGCAGGGGATGGTTTGTGCGATAAAAAGATTGTGGAAATCGTTGTAAAAGAGGGACCTCAGCGAATCCAGGAAATCATTGATTACGGGATTAATTTTGATAAAAACAGAACTGGTGTATATGATCTGGCAAAGGAAGGAGGACACTCAGAACACCGTGTTTTGCACTATAAAGACGTTACAGGATATGAAATTGAGAGCGTTTTATTGAAGCAAATTCATCAAAATAAGAACATCGAGATATTAACACATTACTTCTGTTTGGAGTTGATTACACAGCATCATTTGGGGCAGCATGTGGATAAGAGTTCTGAAGATATCAACTGTTACGGTATATATGCTTTTAATACAGAGCTTAACGATGTGGAAAAGATCTTAGCTAATGTGACTATCATGGCTTCAGGTGGTGCAGGACATGTTTATTCGAGTACAACCAATCCGGTTATTGCTACTGGTGATGGTATGGCAATGGTTTATCGTGCTAAAGGAAAAGTGCGTAATATGGAGTTTATACAGTTTCATCCTACGGCTTTATATAACCCTGGTGAGTATCCTGCTTTCTTAATTTCGGAGGCCGTACGAGGCTTTGGAGGCGTGTTGAGAAGAAAGAATGGGGATGAATTTATGTACGAATATGACCAGCGTGGTTCGTTGGCCCCAAGGGATATTGTAGCCCGTGCCATTGATGCGGAGATGAAGAAATCGGGTGAAGATTTTGTATATCTGGATATTCGGAACAGGAAAAAATCAGATATTTTGGAGCATTTTCCTAATATATATGCCAAATGTTTATCTATAGGTATTGATATGACCAAAGATCTAATTCCGGTAACTCCGGCTGCCCATTATATGTGTGGAGGGATTATGGTAGATGAATATGGACGTTCGTCTATTAAAAATTTATATGCCTGTGGAGAATGCTCATCAACAGGGTTACATGGAGCTAATAGATTGGCTTCCAATTCGTTATTAGAAGCTCCGGTTTTTGCACACCGCATTTATGAAGATGCCATTAAGGTATTTAAAAATAGTGTAATTCCTGAAAATATCCCTGAATGGGATGCCAAAGGGGTTATGCAATCGGATGAGGATATTCTGGTGACACATAACCTGCGTGAAACGCAGAAATTAATGAGTGATTATGTAGGCATTGTGCGTTCTGATTTTAGATTGGAACGGGCCATGAGAAGGTTATTTTTATTACATGAAGAGACGGAAGAATTTTATAAAGCGAATAAGGTTTCTGTTAAATTATGTGAATTGAGAAACGTTATTCAGGTTGCTTTTTTAGTGATAAAGGCAGCTAAAGTTAGAAAAGAGAGTAGGGGACTGCATTATACAACTGATTATCCAAATCATTCTACAGAATTAAAAGACACAATTTTTTAAAACATGGCCGTAATATTACCAGTTAAAGATAAGGACCCAAAGTGGGGAAAGGATTGCTTTATAGCGCCAAATGCAACTATTGTAGGCGATGTTTTGATGGGAAATAATTGCTCCGTATGGTTTAATGCGGTGATTAGGGGGGATGTAAACAGCATTACTATTGGTGATGAAACCAATATTCAGGATGGTGCGGTAATACATGCTACTTATCTTAAGGCATCAACAACGATAGGAAATAGGGTATCGATAGGGCATAATGCGATTGTACATGGCTGTATATTAAAAGACCATATTTTGATCGGAATGGGGGCTATTGTGATGGATAATGCGCTAGTGGAAGAATATTGTATCATTGCTGCAGGTTCTGTGGTATTGGAGAATACACATTGCGAAAGCGGGTTCATTTATGCAGGTACACCCGCAAAAAAAATAAAGCCCATTACTGATGAGCAAAGGGCTTTATTAAATAAGCTTCCGGATAATTATATTCTCTATTCGGGTTGGTTTATGTAACTATTCTTTTGGAATAGTTATGGTTTCGTTTCGTTCCCAATTGGCTCTGATAGAGAGCTCTTTAGGTTCGTTCCATATTTTTTCGGGCTGCAGGCCAAGCTTTACGCTTCCTGTATCCCATTTTCCATTTTTATTGGTATCATAACTTATTCTGATCCAGTATTTTCCGGCTTTGTAATTGGCAAATCTAACGGTGGTATCGCGGGTAATAACCAGGGTATTTACTACGCTTTTGCCTTCATTTAAAACATCAAGTATAAAGCTTTTATTGGGTTCAGGTGGCACAATTTTTACTACAAGTGTACCGTAATCATCTTTATTGGCCAGCTGGAAAGATTTGCTGAACTCCTTGTTTTTGGTATTGAATATGGCAGTTACGGCACCTGCACCAAACTTAATGTCATAAGTCTTTTTGGGTCTCCAGGGATAGCGGAAATAGTAGGAGAGTAGGTCGGTGCTATCTTTAATCATGGTAAAGTTTTTACGGTCTACAGAGTCTTCTAATAGGCTTACTTTAGAGATATCAGTGCTTTCTATAGGAAAGTTAAAAGTGATTCTTAAGGGCTTATTTGGGTTTAAAAGACGATTATCAATGTTGTCGGAGGAACTCAATACCCTGGTATAAGTTTCTTTTTTACCCCTGGTAAAATTGACGGTTTGCAATACTTTTCCCCCTTCTTTGATGGCTACTTTGGTGGAGTCGAAGTTGAGTTCTTTAAGCCAAATTCTTAGTGAATCGTTGTTCTTGCTAAATTTAATCAGTTTTGTAGGATCCAATCCGGCCGGTTCGGTAACCACTATTTCGGGTTTGATCAATTTTTGATTGAAAGACATGGAGATGCTTCCATCAGTGTTCAGGCGTTTATCCAATACACGGAAAACGGTCGCATCTTCTTTAAAAATGCTTAAATTAATGTTATCCAGTACTTTATCCAATACAATGGAATCCTTTAAAAAGGCTATTTCGTCGGTTAACTGCTGATAGATTTTGTCGCCGCTTTTTTCTTTTAATGCGTAGATTTTGTAAGTATCTTTTCTAAGGTTATTGAGGGCATAATTGCCGCTGCTGTCTGTGGTAGTGAAGATAGCAGGTTTGGCCTTACCAAATAGGGTGTCTCTTTTTAAAGGGTAAATAAAAACGAGAGCATCCAGTTCAGGCAAACCTGTTACGGAATTCACCACTTTTCCTTTGATACTGAGAGAATCCAGTTGTGGACCAGTAGAAAATACGTATGTAAAATTTTTAACAACGTTGCCTTCATTCACATCGGCAATAGCCTTGCCAAAATTGAGGGTATAAGTCGTATTTTTTTCTAGCGTATCAACTATGGTAACTTCCAGCTTTTTTCCTTTAGTTTTTAATTGCGGAGGTTTTTCCATTTCCGGCGAAACAGAGAATTCTTTAAGTTCATTTTGTATTTTGAAATACTCGTCAAATTCAATCACAATTTTTGGAGCGGTAAAATTTACCGTCAAATTTTTCGGAGTGATTTTTAACATCTTCGGTGGTTCGGTATCTTTTGGCCCACCCTGAGGTTGCTGCATGCTTGCACAGGCATAAAACACTATGCTAACGAAAAGTAGTGCAATAAAATTCCTTAAATTTTGTGTTCTTCGTTTTTTAGCCATTTATATGAGCTGTATTTGATTTATATGTTTTTCTAACTAATACTATTAAAAAAGATTAAAAGTTCTTTAAATCGCTTTAAAATGGCTTAGTTTTTAATTTGCTATTTTTTATGTAATTATCTGTAAAACAATAAGTTATGTTTTATTTGCTGATATGTACCATTAAAACGGATATATCAGAGGGTGAAACACCTGAAATTCGGGAAGCCTGTCCTAAAGTTCTAGGTTTTATCTTCAACAGTTTCTCACGTGCTTCTTTAGATAAAGATACTAATTGAGAATAATCAAAATTAGGATTGATGTCTTTATCTTCCATCTTCTGCATTTTGTTTACGATTTCCTGTTCTTTTTCAAAATAGCTTTCGTATTTAATTTTAATTTCTGCCTGTTCGATGGTCTCTTTATCAAATTGATTAAGTAGCTCATTTAAGGCCGGACTCACTTTTCTTACATCGTCAATGCCTACTTGTGGTCGGCTCAGTAAACTAAATATTTTTACGTTCTGGTTCAATGTGCTTGTTCCCAAATCTTCAAGCATCGCATTCGCACTGCTCATTTCTATTCCTTGTTTTTTGGCGAAGGCAACAATTGCGTCCGAGTTTTCTACCTTTTTATGGACAATATCCAGTCGTTCGTCGCTGATCAATCCGAGTTGATGACCAATAGGAGAGAGCCTGATGTCGGCATTATCCTGGCGCAGGAGGAGGCGATGTTCGGCTCTTGAAGTAAACATTCTATAAGGTTCTTCAGTACCTTTTGTAACCAAATCGTCAATTAAAACACCAATATATGACTCAGAACGCTTCATGATCAGTTCATGTTTGTCAAATACCTTTTGATGTGCGTTAATTCCAGCTATAAAACCTTGACTAGCAGCTTCTTCGTATCCTGTTGTGCCATTGATCTGACCTGCAAAGAACAAATTGCTGATTAATTTGGTTTCAAGAGTAAGAGAAAGCTGGGTAGGTGGAAAATAATCGTATTCTATGGCGTAACCTGGTCTGAACATTCTGGCATTTTCAAAGCCCGGGATCTGTATCAAAGCACGGTATTGTACGTCTTCCGGTAGGGAAGTAGAGAAGCCATTGACATAGATTTCGCAGGTATTCCAGCCTTCTGGTTCTACAAAAATCTGATGTCTTTCGCGTTCAGCAAAACGGTTTATTTTGTCTTCTATAGAAGGGCAATACCGTGGTCCGAGACCTTTGATACGTCCGGTGAACATTGGAGATTTTTCGAATCCTTCCTTTAATGTTTCGTGAACATTTGCATTCGTATAAGTAATCCAGCAGCAGCGTTGTTCGGTTGGAAGTTCTACATTTGTATAAGAAAAACGACCTGGATTTTGGTCTCCCCATTGCTCTTCCATTACACTATAATTTAACGATCGACCATCAATTCGGGGTGGGGTACCAGTCTTCATTCTTCCTGCTTCGAAGCCCAGTTCTGTCAATTGTTCTGTCAGTCCTGTAGCTGCTTTTTCTCCGGTTCTGCCACCTCCAAATTTCTTTTCTCCGATATGGATTAAGCCATTTAAAAATGTGCCATTGGTAAGCACAACTGACTTGGCTTTGATCTCTACACCTATGGCAGTTTTTACGCCAACTACGGTATTGTTTTTGATAATTAAGCTACTCACCATATCTTGCCAGAAGTCGACATTTGGGGTGCGTTCGAGTGCAAGACGCCATTCTTCTGCGAACCGTTTTCTGTCATTTTGTGTTCTGGGACTCCACATAGCGGGGCCTTTAGAGAGGTTGAGCATTCTGAATTGCAGGGTAGTTTTATCGCTTATTATACCCGAATATCCACCCATTGCGTCTATTTCGCGTACAATTTGCCCTTTTGCTACGCCACCCATTGCCGGGTTACAACTCATCTGGGCGATGGTTTCCATGTTCATGGTGATGAGCAAAACAGAGGAGCCCAGATTGGCTGCTGCCGCTGCTGCTTCACATCCGGCATGTCCGGCACCTACAACTATTACATCATATTCTTTAAACATTTTGTTTGTTTTTTTTAAGGTTGTTTCACGTGGAACATTTACTTTATTGTGGGTAATCTATTTCGTTTATTTGTAAAGATCGGGGCTTAGAAGAGCTTATTTTGATAATTAAAAATTAGAAAGTGCATAAATAAAATAGCTGTTTTGTAAAGTTAATCTGCGGGATTTCGGCTTTTCCAAACCCTGATCTTTTATTGATTTTCCGAAAGTTCTAACCAGCGTTCGGTTATCTTTTCCAGTTCAATATTTAACGTTTTTATTTTGTCGGTACGTTGCTGTAATTCTACATAATCTCCGTTATCAATGTCTGATAAAGATAACGTCAAATTATTGATTTCATTTTCCAGTTCGGTAATTCTTAACTCCGATTCTTCCAATTCGCGCTGCTCCTTATAGCTTAGTTTTTTTGTCGGCGTAGTAGGGGCAACTGCTGCTGTATTTTGTTTGGGTTTACTTTCAGTTTTTTCTTTCGGAGTGTCTAGACTGATCCGGTATTCTGAGTAGTTTCCATTGTAAATGGCTACCTCACCATTGCCTTCCATGATAAATAATTGCTCGCTCATTTTGTCCAGCAAATACCTGTCGTGAGAAACCAGGATCAGAACGCCTGGAAAGTTTTCCAGAAATTCTTCCAATACATTTAAGGTGTCAATGTCCAGGTCATTGGTAGGTTCATCCAAAATAAGAAAATTTGGATTTTGCATCAATACCTTCATCAGGTGTAAACGTTTCTTTTCTCCTCCGCTTAATTTCTCTACCATGCCGTGTTGCTTTTTGGGAGGGAAGAGGAACAGGGTTAAGAGTTGCGAGGCGGAGATGGTTTGTCCATCGGCCATTTTGATGTATTCGGCATCCGACTTTACAATATCGATCACGCGCTCTTTTTCATTGAAAGCTAAGCCGCCTTGTTTGTAGTATCCGTATACGGTAGTTTCACCTGTGCTTACGCTTCCTTTCTCTGGTGGTAAAAATCCGGTAATGATATTGAGCAAAGTGGATTTTCCTGTACCATTTTTCCCAGCCAAACCAATCCTGTCTGCACGTTTAAAGGTATAACTAAAGTCGTTGATGATATTTTTTTGATCGAAAGATTGACCAATATGATTCAGTTCAAGGATCTTATTGCCTTGTCTGGACATCTTTACGTTTAGTGTAACTTTTTGATTATCAGATCTTTGTTTTGTTTTTGACTCCAAATCATAGAAGGCATCAATCCTGGATTGAGATTTTGTAGTCCTTGCAGCAGGCATTCTTCTCATCCACTCCAATTCTTTTTTCAGCAGATTTTTGTTCTTCTGAAAAGTACTCTCATCTGCCGCTTCTCTTTCCGATTTCTTTTCCAGGAAGTAAGCGTAGTTTCCATTGTAGTTATATATTTTGCCTCTGTCGAGCTCTACGATGGTATTACATACATTATCGAGGAAATAACGGTCGTGGGTAACCAATAACAAAGTTTTGTTGCCAGTGGTCAGCAATTTCTCCAACCACTCGATCGTATCTATATCCAGGTGGTTGGTAGGCTCATCCAGCACATATATCTCCGGATCTTCAATCAACAGTTTAGCCAGAGCCAAACGTTTTTTCTGTCCTCCGGATAGGGTAGAAATTTGTTGCTGCAAATGGGTTATGCCCATTCTGCTCAGAATGGTTTTTATTTCATGTTCATATTCCCAGGCATTGTGTTCGCTCAGTTCTTCGTATAAACGGTTCAGTTTCTTTTCGTCCGGGTT
This sequence comes from Pedobacter schmidteae, assembly GCF_900564155.1. NCBI lineage: Bacteria > Pseudomonadati > Bacteroidota > Sphingobacteriia > Sphingobacteriales > Sphingobacteriaceae > Pedobacter > Pedobacter schmidteae. Next base: position 1,147,867 of record NZ_LS999839.1, read on the forward strand.
AGGATCTTCAATCAATTCCTCATATTCCCTGATCAGCTGTTGTTGTTTGTTTTCCAATGAAAAGATAAAATCGCTGATAGAATGCCCTTCTGTGAAACTGGGTTCCTGATCCAAAAAACCAATTTTAACGGATTTGTTCTTTACAATTTTTCCTTCCAAAGGAGCAAACCTTTCGGCAAGCAGTTTCAGTAGGGTACTTTTTCCGGCACCGTTGATTCCTACCAACGCTACGCGCTGCCCGGTTTGGATACCCAGGGTTAAATTTTTAAATAGCCATTCGTCGTGATAAGCATGGCCTAAGCTTTCGGCTGCGATAAGTGTGCTCAAAGTCTGTGTTTAACGATATTATAGATAAGAAATTACCACAAAAGTAAGCAATAATTATTTGGTATACAGCTGCGCTTATTTTCGAGGTAAAAAGGGGGTAAAAAGTGACCTCTATAGCGCGCTTCTGAGCGCAGATCGGGATAAGATCTAATATAATGCTCATAAACAAGGTTAGATTCGTTTAGTGGCTTAAAAAAGGTATTTTCGACGAGCTGTGTTTTTTCTTATACGATGAAAATAGCCGCCCACAAAAAAGCACCATTTTTTTAGAAAATTTCAGGTTTTTGTAAAAAACTATAAACCCTATGGAATAAAATATAAAATCGGTGTTGTAAAGTAAATTTGCTCAGTAGCGAAAAAGCATAAAAACACAACAATAATAAACTGATTGCCTTTTAAGGCTTCGGAAAAAGTGAAAGGTACTGGTCTTCCTTTGCGGTCATTAAAGTTTTTGCTGCTTTGCCCTTGTCTTTATAACCCAACAGGTGTAAGGTGCCATGGATCATTACACGACATAACTCTTCGGCTACAGAAACCTTCAGATCTTTGGCATTTTCCCTAATCCTGTCTATACTGATAAATATATCCCCCACAATTGTTTTAAGCGCCTCAGAGTTATCAAAAGTAATCACATCGGTATAAGTGTCATGATTCAGGTAATCCTGGTTCATACGCAACAGATATTCGTCCGAGCAGAGAATAAAATTGAGTTCCTGCAAAACATAACCTTCCTGGGCAATGGCCGATGCTACCCAGGTTTTGATGGCCTTTTTGTTTTTTAGGTTATAGCTGGTTTCTTCGTTAAAAAAATGAATGCTTGCTTTGCTCATGGACGTATAAATTATTGCCCCGAATTTAGCAATTTAAAATATTCGGCAATTTTATTTTTATAATAATGGTTGAGGTTTGGAGGTAATTTCTGCAACCATTCTGTCTCATTTTTCTCCGTAGCTTTGAATTTTTCCAGCATTTTCTGGTAAGAAGGAGGGAAGTCTTTACCGGCTTTACTTTCTCTTTTGGAATCCTGATCCTGCTCACGTTGCGCATTTTCAGCGTCCAGAAGTTTGGTCAGCAGTTCCTTTTGACGCTTCATGGTTTCCTGTTCCAGTCTTTTATTAACCAGTTCGGATTCAGTGGCTTTCATGTCTTCTATCATTTGATTCAGGTTGCCCAGGCCACCTTTCCCGTCCTTATTTTCTTCGCGGTTTATCTTTTGCAGGGCTTCACGGATCAGTTGTTGCTGTTGGGCCATTTTTGCAAATTCCTCACTCATGCTACCTTTTGGCACACTTCCTTTATTTCCGTTTTTCTGTAACTGATCGCGGGCTTTTTGCATATTGTTGTTCAATTGCTGCTGCATTTGCTGCAATTGTTTCATGCTTTGTTTTTTCTTGCCCTTTCCTCCGCCTTTACTGTTTTTCATCATGTCCTGCAGCTGATCCAGCGCTTCATTTAGCATCAACGAAAGGTTATTTACAGAAGTCATGGTGTACTGTTGGTTTTTTCCGGCTGCGTTGGTATTCCTTTCACCCAGGTTTTCCAGACTTTTATCAATGTTAAAATTGATCTTCTGCATTTCCTCGTTTACAGCCGTTTCAATTTGCGGAACACGTTTGCTTAAAGAAAACAAGCTATCGGCTATCGTTTTCATGTTGTCCTTAATCTCCCGCTGTTTTTGCACATTGCTGGTATATTGAGGGTCGTTGCTGTTTAAGCGCCTCAGGTTCAGCATTACTTTTTCCTGGTCAAAGGAGGTTTTTAGCAGGTTTTCGAGCAATCGACGTAATTCCTGGGCATTCAGGTTGTTTTCCATTTCGGCCGAATCCTGTTGCATCTCGTCAAGTTTTTTTGCTAGCTGCTCCATTTGTTCACCAGCTTTTTGCTGACTATTGGCAGCTTTTTTCTTGTCGTTTTGGCCCAGTTGTTCTTCGCTTTGTTTCTGTTGCTGTCCAATTTCCTGCATTTCCTTTTCCGGAGTCTGAAAAGGATTTGGCCGTTCCAGCTGCTGGTTCTTTTCATCCAGTTTTTTCATCTCCTTTTTCAGTTCATCTGCGGCTTTGGACAACTCCTTTTGTTTGTCTTTCAGGTCGGCGGTTTGAGCATCTTTATTTAAACTCTGTTTGGCCAGTTCTTTTTGTGCCTGGGCCAGTTCGTTCAGTCGGTCTACCTGATTTTGCAGTCCTTGTTCAAATTCAAGTTGTTTGTACAACTCTAAAATGCGATCCAGTTCATTTTTAAGAGACTTATTGTCGATTTGCATTTTAGACAGTTCCTGTTGCGTCTGATCTTTATTGTTCTGGTCCATCAGCTGTTGTAACTTTTCCAGCAAGGCCTTGGTTTTATCATCCAGCACATTGTTAAACAGGTCGTCAATTTGTTTTTGTTTATCGGCCAGTTCTTGTTTAAGTATCTTGTTTTCTTCTTTTTCTATGGTGTTTTTTTTATTCAGGTTGTTGATTTCCTGAACCGCTTGTTCCAGCTGCTTTTGTTTGTCCAGCAGTTGTTCAATCTGTTTCTTGTCGTCAAATGAAAGTTGTTTCTTGTCCAGCAGTGTTTCGCCTAGCTTTTTGCTCTCTTTTTCTACTTGTGCCGCCAGTTTGATGGTTTTTTCCATTTTCTGTTTCAGGGCCTGGCTATTTTCATTTATTTTTTCTGCTACCTGTTGCGAGGAAGGAACGGCATATATTTTTAGCTCCGATTTGGTCGTTTTAGGGCCGTTTACGCCATCATTGTCGGCCACCTCGAAATAGTACTCTAAAGTTTGTCCTGGTTTAATGAGCGCCTCGTTCAGGTCCCAGAAGTAAAAGAAGGATCCTTCCTGCTGATTTCTTTTTACAGGGATGCCTTTGGCCACTATCATTTTGGTCTTATCTTTTTCTTTGATGAGGTATTTGAATTTAAGAGAACTAAAGCCGTGGTCATCCGTTATTTTTCCTGAAAAATACAGGGCTTTACTGCTCAATGAGTCGGGCGCTTCGGTAACCGATATCCCCGGGAACTCATCTTTGATCACGTTGATCTGGTGGCTCAGTGAATCTGCGCTGCTGATAAAATTATTTTTTGGAATAATGCTGTATTTCGCGCTTTCACGAGTGAGGTAGCTACACGAAAAGGAATTATTTAAGGCGTTCAACAGCCATGTTTTACTGCCTACGCTGAAGCGGATTTGGCTGGTATGCTTTGTTTCTAATGTCCAGGTTATGCGTGTGCCTTCTGGTAGCAGCATATCGCCAGCGTTGCTGATCTGCTCATTCTTTTTATTCAGGTAAGCGGGATATTGCAAGGTTGCATTTACATTAATAACCGAGGGACGAGGTTTTACCTCAATTACATGGGGAACCGAATTAAAGCCTCCAGCCGAAAAGGTCACCGTTTTTGTCTGTTGCAGGTTTTTGAAAGTATAATTAAATCGGGTGTTGCTTTCTTTTTCCAGTTTATAAGTATTGATGCCGTCATTTATATATACATCCTGAGGTATTTCATTTCCCTGCAGTTGTAATTTTAAGGGCAAATCGTCGCCCTGTGCCACGACCATTTTACCGTTCAGAAGCCTAAAATCAAAAGGAGCCTTGGGTAAAATCTGCTTATTGTATTGCACAAAACTACTGGTCCCTTCCCTTAATACTGCAGGGGCAAGCAGGGCAATGAGGAGTATTGCTGAGGCGGGGGCGAGGAAATATTTGAGGTATTTTCTGTTTTCGGCCAGCTTTATGGCACTGGAAAAAGAGATGGGCCTCAGTTCAGCAATTTTCTGGTCTATACCTGCCAGGATGAGCGGACTATTTTCGGGTGATGCATCGGCCATGGCTTTAAGCTGCAGCGTGTTCAGCAGTTTGTCTTTTACATTAAAAAAATGATGGCCAATAATGGTGGATGCCTGTTCGATGCTCAGATTTTTGCTGAGTTTGAAATAAGCGAGGGCCGGTTTAATGACCAATATGGCAATTACAGCAAGGCCTAAGGTCAAGGAGCCGAAAAATAACAGGGTTTTGATGGTTGCGCCAGGCTGGGTATAATAAATCAGTACAAATAACAACAGATATAAAATCAGCAAAAAAGCGGCGGCATAGATACTGCCACGCAAAAGCTTATTAAGATAAAACTTCTGTGTAAACTCATTAATTTTTGAAATTAAAAGTTCGTAGTTGCGATTCATTTTTTGTTAAAATGGCTAAACCCAGCCCGGTTTTTTGATAAAAATAGAGATATTAATCCTGCTTTTATTTAAACACTATTAATTTATTAACTATAAGAAAACAGAGATATTATTTTTTTAATGATATTTTAGTAAAAAAAACACATAAAATGAAACATTCATCTTTAATCATTATCCTTATGGTAGTGACTTTAAATGGCGCTTTTGCGCAAAAAAAGGCGAAAACCTGGAGCAAAAATGAAGTGATTGCGCACCGGGGTGCCTGGAAGGCCAAAGGGCTTCCTGAAAACTCTATAGCTTCTTTGAATGAAGCGGTTCGTCTGGGTTGCCACGGATCCGAGTTTGATGTCCATATGACGAAAGACAATGTGCTTGTTGTAAACCATGATGCCGATTTTCAGGGCCTGCATATTGAGCAATCTACTTATGCCGAACTGTTGCAAAAGAAATTAAGTAACGGAGAGTCAATCCCAACCGCAGAAGCTTATATCAAAGCAGGGATGAAGCAAAAAACCACACGTCTGGTATTCGAAATAAAGCCTACTAAAACGGGTAAAACAGGAGACATAGCATTAGCCGATGCTTGTGTTGCCCTGGTTAAGCGACTGAAGGCTGAAGCGTGGGTGGATTACATTAGTTTTAGCTGGGATGTGATGCAAAGACTGACTGAAATTGCACCTAAAGCACATATCGCCTATCTTAAAGGCGACAAATCGCTTGAAGAACTGAAAGCTGCAAAAATGAGCGGAGCAGATTATCAGTTTAGCGTATACAAAAAAGGGGAGTGGTTTGCAAAATCCAAAGAACTGGGATTAACCATTAATGCCTGGACAGTAAATACTGAAGCGGATATGAAGTGGCTGTTGGACAATAAAGTAGAGTTAATCACGACGAACGAACCTGAATTGCTTTTGGACTTGATCAAGAAAGATAAGTAGCAGGCTTAATAAGAGAGTCTAACGACTTTATTCCCGGATGCTGAAATAAATTCAGCATGACGGGGTTATAAAACAAAAAAGCATCGCGGGTTATCCGCGATGCTGTACAATTTATGTTTTTAATAATCTAGATTACTTTAACATTAATCGCATTCAACCCTTTTTTGCCGTTTTCAACGTCATACTCAACTTTGTCGTTTTCACGAATTTCGTCGATAAGGCCTGTTGAATGTACAAAGATCTCGTTATCTCCGTTTGTAGGGATAATAAATCCGAAACCTTTAGTTACATTAAAAAATTTTACTGTTCCTTCTTGCATTGTATTATTTATTAAAATTAAGTGTGCAAGGTACATATTATTTTTTTATAATATGCAAATGCTTCATTTTTTGATAAATATAAAATAAAAGCCCATTTAATGGGCTTTTATGCGGCCTGTAACCACCAGATTAATTTCGCTGGAGTGAGCAATACCAAGTGTTCGGCCTGGAATAACACTAAGCAGGTTTTGAAGATAAACGTTAATAATTGCCTCCAGTGTTTTCTTTCTGGGCTCATAATTCTCTGTAGAGCTGACATTGAACTTACCCAGGTAAATCTTCCCTTTTGTATCTACAACAGCCGAAAACTCGTAGCCAAAGTCATCATAAGCATTTACAATATCGATCCGGTAACGTGGAAAAAGATAGTCGTAGGACTCTGTCCGACCTAGTAACTTATCTACTGTACTTATCTTTTTTACGCTGATGATTTTGCTTGTCGGAATAAATTCGACAGGTTTGCGACCAGCAAAAGCGCTGTCGGGGTTTTCCGGGTTTCTGTTTGATTTTTCGGCTAGTTTCTGGATGTAAAGCGTATCTGCTTTAGTGGGGCGCTGTAAGGCTTCTGCGGTAGTTTTAAGTACTTTTGTGATGTAATCTTCGGCGTAATAAGTGATGTTTACGTCCGAACGGATATCCTTAGAAATTTCCCGGCCGGTTAAATGCAGCCTTTGAAAAACCAGGCTGTCTTTGCTGATCTTTTTGATCTTGAACCATTCCTTTGCAAAATTATACACATCGCCATGATCGTAATGCAGAAAAAAGCTTTGCATTCGTTTCTTTTGAGGGCTGTAAGCGCTGATGGTATCCTTTGCCTTGAACTCAATAATCCATGTTGGTTCCTGTTGAAAGCCTAATTCATTAAAGGAAAGCCCGGTGCTGAAGCGCCGTTTTACCTCGTGATACCTGATGTCCATGATAGAATCAAAAGACATGCGACCCCTTGGTCTCTGACCCGCTTTGGGCGTAGTATTACAGCTGCTCATCAGCAGGGCAAGACCTGTTAGGGTGCTTAGGATACCGGATTTCGTCATGTTTGATCAGGGCTTCTTTATAAAAACGCAAAGTTAAAAGAATCCTTTAAATTCTTTGTTTAAGCTTGAATACCTTCACCACCAGTTCCTTGTTGCGGTAAACGGTAACGATCATGGTTTTCCCATCCGCCGACTTGAAAAGATTATTGATCTCGTTAAGGCTATAGGTTGAGGCTTGTGTAAAATTGATGAACACGATCTCATCGTCGATCATTATTCCTGCTTTATCGGCCGGAGAGCCCGGCTCTACCCGGCTTACGAAGTAGTGTCTGGTTTTATCTTCCTGAAGGTACAGTTCCATACCCGACATATCATGATCAAAAGGTCGGTTAAACTGCGCGCCTTTTTTTAAATAAATGGAATTATCCTCGTAATCGAATATGATATTAAAACGACTGAGAATATCGGCGCCCAGGTTACCGTTTCTATCTTTTAGGAAAATCTTGGCGGCAACATCATCGTATTTAGGATAAGCTGCCAGCACATTTTTGAGGGTAAAGCTGCCCAGGTTTAAGGCCGATATGCGGCCCAGGTTGCCATCAATAGGACCGCTCATGCCAACGCCCAAATTGGCGGGGATAGATGAGGCAGGAACCGGAAAAGGTTTTTCATCCAGTCTTTCTAACGAAATGGCATGACTGGCGCCGTTATCTACGAGTGCTTTAATCTCCTTTTTCCCATATTCGGGACTTTCGATGCTAAGCGTAACGTAGGGCTTATAACCAATGATTTCAATAGGGACCCGTTCTCCTTTGATTTTACCCCCTGCCCCGGGTTCTCTGAACAGCAGCCTTTTTGAAGAATATTTCAGTTCAACAATAAAACTCTTGAAAAAGTAATACCCTAACAGGCCATAAATTTTTGTTCCCAGATAGTTGGATAAACCAAAAATATCCTCCTTTAATATGGCGGTAGGAATGTTGTCCATATGGGCTTTGCCGAGGCTTACTGAGGCGTCGTTAGATATAAAAGCTTCAATTTCGCTCCCCTTACCCAGTCCAGCAATTTTTAGGGTACGGCTCCGTTTAAGCCCCAGGCTATCGGCCAGGCCTGGTTCTGTAATAATCATCGGGTAAACGCCGGTATCTAAAATGAAATTAAATGGGCCTTTATTGTTGATGTAAAGCGGCACAATAATCAGGTTTTTGACCAGGGTAAATGAAATGGCATCTTTATTCCGGTTTCCTTTAAAATAAAATTGTTGCGCATGGAGGTTACAGGCAGCACATAGCTGAATCAGCAGCAGTATCAGATAAATTTTGAGTTTATTGAAATTAATCATGCCCATTAACAATTTCATTAAACTAAATTAATAAATTAGTGGCAGTATGGTTCAATCTAGGCATAAAACTATTGCTTTAAAAAAAAATAATTGCAACTCGATACAGTCAATATGCGCTGTGTTTGTTTTTGGGCTATTTTTTTTAAGTGGATGTGTGACCGAAAAGCGGATCTCCAGAAATTTAAAATCGGTCTTTGCCCAGTCGCCTGTGCTGAAGCAGTATTATGCCGGATTTGCTTTATACGATATGGCTACGCAGAAAATGTTGTTTGAACAGCATGCCGATCAGTATTTTACGCCGGCATCCAATACCAAGCTGTTTACCTTTTATGCCGGATTGAAGATGATGCCCGATTCTATCCCGTCCCTGAGGTATGTGGAGCGGGGCGATTCGCTTATTTTTTGGGGTACCGGCGACCCATCCTTTCTGCAAACTAAGTTAAAAGGAACCAAGGCCGCTGATTTTTTAAGAAACAGCTCCAAAAAGCTGTTTTACGCCCCGGGCCGGTATACTGGTGCTTTTTATGGAAGCGGCTGGCAATGGGACGACTATAACGATTATTATCAGGCCGAAATTAATGAGCTTCCGCTGATGGACAACCTGGTGGACATTAAAACTAAAAACCGGAAACTGGTTGTTTCTCCTGTTGCGTTTGAAGCCTGTTTCAAGATGGATTCCCTTGCTCAGAAGAAAAACTTTTCCGTTAACCGTAGTCTGGAACAGAATGAATTTAATTATCCGGATATGCCTGTGCCCGATGGCTTTAGTCAGCAAGTGCCTTATAAATTGAGCCTGCCGCTTACTTTAAGTCTACTTTCGGACACGCTGCACAAGCCTGTGGGGTTGGTACATTTGAAAATGCCTGAGGGGGCCAGGACCATTTATAACATGAAAACGGATTCGGTGATGAAAGAGATGCTGCTGCCGAGCGATAATTTTATTGCCGAGCAGCTGTTGCTGGTTTGTGCCAACCAATTTGGCGAAGAGCTGAATACGGCAAAGGCCATTAGTTATATCTGTAAAAATTATTTAAATACACTGCCCGATCCTCCTCAATGGGCCGATGGATCGGGCCTTTCCAGATATAATTTGTTTACACCCAGAGATATGGTTAAACTTCTGGAATTGATTTATCAGCAGGTAAATAACCCTCAGCGTTTATTTAGTATGTTACCAGCAGGAGGTAAAAGCGGCACCTTGCGCAATGCTTATCCGAAAACGGGACAACCTTTTGTTTTTGGTAAAACAGGAACCCTTTCGGGCGTGCACAACCAAAGTGGCTATCTGATCAGCAAAAAGGGAAAAACCTTTATTTTCTCGTTCATGAACAACAATTTTGTAGTGCCCACAACAGAAGTACGAAAGGAAATGGTACGGATTATGACTTATATTCATGAAAAGTATTGAAATGCAGTTAAAACAACTGCAGGGGCCATTGTCTTTGCGGCTGAACCTGGACGGGCAGCTGTACCTGTATTTCAGTGGCACGGCCTACCTGGGGATTCCCCAGAACGAGGATTTTAGGAACTGGTATGTGCAAGGGCTTAAAAAATATGGGCTGAACAATGGAACCAGCAGGGGCAATAATATTCAACAAGGTATTTATGATGAGGCAGAAGCTTATGCTGCAAGCTATTTTGGGGCTCCGGCAGCTTTAATCACCTCCAGCGGATACATGGCGGCCCAGCTGGCAGTTAAGTCGTTTTCTACTTACGGTAGGGTACTGTATGCGCCCCAAACACATCCCGCATTATGGCAAAACGGGCAACCTGATGTCTCTTTTCCAGATTTCGCGGCATGGGCCAAGAATACCGTTTCGCAAATCAATCAGAGTCATCAGAAACACTGGGTATTGATCAGTAACTCCTTAAATAACCTCTTCCCCGAATTGTACGATTTCTCTTTTTTACAGAAACTGCTTCCTGATAAGGAAATTGTGCTGATTGTGGATGATGCACATGGAATAGGGATATTGAACGGCGGAAGAGGGATTTTAAACCTGATCCAGGCCCCGGCGCAGGTACGGGTAGTGGTCGTGGCCTCTATGGCCAAGGCTCTGGGGGTGGATGCGGGTATTATTCTGGCCGGTGCAGATATTATTGCTCAACTCAAACAACGGAACGAGTTTTTGGGCGCGTCCCCACCGGCGGCGGCAGGCTTGTATGCATTTATGCAAGCGGGAAACCTATATCAGGAGGCCTTGGGAAGGCTTCATGAAAATATGGCTTATTTTGGAAGTCAGCTGGATAGGAGCAATTGGTTGTTTGTTGCAGATTATCCGGTTTATTTTAGCAGGGATGAAGCCTTGTACCAGCATTTGCTCAAAAATAAGGTGCTTATTTCTTCGTTCCCTTATCCCGATCAGGATGGCCCTGTCTTAAATAGGGTAGTGATGAGTAGTATGGCCAGCAGGACAAGTATAGACCAGTTGCTGGAGGCGATAAATAATGATTAAATTCGGGTTAAAGACGCTGAAAAGGAATGTCCATCAGGTCGTACTGTTGCCAGTGGATGAAGTCAAAATGCCACCATTCATTTTCTAATACCCTGAATCCAAACTGCTGCATAGTACTGATTAGCAAGGTGCGGTTTTTGATGACATGTGCAGGTAGCTTGTTGTAAGTTACAGCAGCCTCGGGGGCAAAACTATCATAAGCGGTAGGCATTTCAATTGCTTTGCCGGTTTTCAGGTCTATTAAAGTCAGGTCTACCGCACAGCCCCGGTTGTGCCTGGAACCTTTTTTAGGGTTGGCTACAAAATTTTTATCACTGGCTTCCTTATAAAAGGCTACTGTAATGCTATAAGGACGATAAGCATCAAAAATCTTTAAGCCATAGCCTTTTTTGTTCAATAGCGCCTGTACCTTTTTTAACTGAACAACCACAGGTTTTCGGGCAAATGCACGGGCCTGCTGGTACATCACACGTTTCATGAAGTTATTGGTAGTGGCATATCTGATATCCAGCACAATGCCGGGAATATGTTTTTTAAGTTCAAGCAATTGATAGTTGCTGCTCTTTTTGCAGGAGTCCAGGTAATCGGTATAGGCAATCACTTTCAGTCCATAGGGATTGGATTTCGGTTTTTGAGCCTTAGCGGCAAAACCATACCCAATCATTAAAAACAAGAACAATATTTTCATCTGGGGCAGGCTTATTGGTTGGCTGCTACCAGCAATTCAATGTCTTTATAGGGAAGGTTGAACATGGCTGCAAGGTCTTTACTGGTTAGGTGGCCCTGATAAATGTAAAGGGCTTCTCTGATGCCAGGTTTGTTCCATACCACGTTCATTAGCCCACCCATATCACCGATGTCGACTAAAATGGGAGTAAAAATATTGGTTAAGGCGTAAGATGCCGTCCTTGGTACACGGGAGGCAATATTGGGTACACAATAGTGGATGACATCGTGTTTTCGGAATACCGGGTCTTTATGGTTGGTTACCTCCGAGGTCTCAAAGCATCCTCCCTGGTCTATACTGACGTCTATCACCACCGAGTTTGGTTTCATCTTGGCGACAGTTTCTTCCATCACGACACAGGGGCTTCTGCCATGCGAAGCGCGAATGGCGCCAATAACTACATCGCAGGTGGTAATGGCTTTGCTAAGCACTATAGGTTGCATTACCGAGGTAAATACCCGGGTGCCCAGGTTATTTTGCAAGCGCCTGAGGCGATACAGAGAGCTGTCGAATACTTTTACTTCGGCGCCTAACGAAATGGCCGTACGTGCCGCATATTCGCCTACTGTTCCGGCACCAAGTATGACGATCTCGGTAGGAGGAACACCCGTGAAGCCACCCAGCATCAGTCCTTTTCCGCCGGTTACATTGCTCAGGTATTCGGCTGCAATTAGAATAGAGGTTGCTCCAACAATTTCACTCATAGATCTGACAACGCTAAGAATATTGCCTTCATCGCGCAGGTTTTCAAAACAAAGGGCATTGATCTTTTTATTCAGCAGGGCTTTCAGGTAAGTTTCTTTAAGTGCACCCATTTGGAGGGCCGAAATTAAGGTCTGACCTTTATGCATTAAGGTTATTTCTTCGAGGGTTGGCGGGGCAATTTTTACAATGATATCTGCTTCAAAAACCTCTTTTTTATTAAAGGAGATGGTTGCGCCCTGTTCACTATAATCATTGTCAGAAAAATTTGCACCTACACCGGCCCCGGTTTCAATGATTACTTTGTGACCATTATTGATCAGCAGAGCGACAGAAAGTGGCGTTAAAGCAATTCTGTTTTCCTGGAAAGAAATCTCTTTAGGGATGCCTATGTATAAGCTGTTGTTTTTCTGGTTTATTTCTGACATTGCCTCCTTTGGTTGTATTAAACCTTTCTGGGCAATGGAGGCCATACCTTCGCGTAATCCTGTAGCCATTGTAATTTATAGATTTGGATTGAAATTAAGCAAAATAGCTGAAATAAAGAGCGTTTGACATTTAAATTTTTGAAATTGACAATAGCCGGTCATTTTCATTCAGTACGCTGATGGCTATTTTCAGATAGTGTTGAGGTAATAGTGATTCTATTTTTTCTGGCCATTCTATAAAACAGGTATTTCCCGAATAGAAGTACTCCTCGTAACCAATGTCGTAGGCTTCCTGCAGATTTTTAATCCGGTAGAAATCAAAATGATAAATGATCCTACCGTTGGCATCATATTCGTTTACAATAGAGAATGTAGGGCTGGAAACGACTTCCGTTACACCCATTGCACGGGCCAGGGCTTTGATCAGGGTGGTCTTGCCTGCGCCCATTTCTCCTTCAAAAATAAAGAAACGCTCATCTTGCGCTACTTCAACGATTTTTTTAGCGGCATCGTCCAGATTTGCCAGGCCTTTTACTTCAATTGTTGTACTTTCCATGTACAGCAAATTTAACAGAATTCCATTGTTTTTTAGCATCAATAGGCCGAGCAGCCCAAAGCATTAAAGGAAGGCCGGAAAGGACAACTGAAAGGTGGCAATAAAAAAGGAGCTAAATCGCTCCTTTCCTTAAAAATTAATCCGAAATCGTTTACCTGGAACTGTAGGTGGCAACAGGGATAATCATCTCTTCGAGTGAGATGCCGCCATGCTGAAAAGTTTCATTGTAATAGTTTACAAACTGATTATAATTGTTCTGATAAACGAAATAGCGGTCTTCCTTGGCAAAAATATAATTGGAACTGATGTTTATTTTTGGCAATTGGGCCTCGTGCGGGTTTTTAATTAAAAAGACCTCTTTGGCGTTGAAATTCAGGTTTCTGCCCTGTTTGTAGCGCAGATTGGTATTGGTATTTCTGTCGCCAATAACTTTACTTGGGTGTTTTACCCTGATGGTGCCATGATCGGTGGTGATCACCAGTTTCACTTTTTTCTGAGCAATTTTTTTCAGCAGGTCCATCAATGGAGAGTGTTCGAACCAGGAAAGCGTAAGCGAACGGTAGGCCGCATCGTCATTGGCCAGTTCACGGATCATCTGCATATCCGTACGCGCATGAGAAAGCATATCTACAAAGTTGTAGACGATAGCGTTGAATTCATTCTGCAACAGGTTGTTGATTTGCTCATTAAGGGCGCGGCCATCATCGTAGGTTAATATTTTGTTGTAACTGAACTTGCAGTCTTTTCGGAGGTTGCGTTTAATATTATCGGCCATAAAGGTGCCTTCATGCATATTTTTTCCACCCTCGTCATCGTCGTTTTGCCACAACCCTGGAAAGCGTTTTTCCATTTCCAGGGGCATTAATCCCGAGAATATGGCGTTGCGGGCATATTGTGTTGCCGTAGGCAGGATGCTCGAGTAGGTGTCCTCATCGTCCATTCTGAAATATTCCGTAATCAGGGGATTGATGATGCGCCATTGATCGTAACGCAGGTTGTCAATCAGAATAAAGAAAACAGGGGTGTTATTATTGATTAATGGAAACACCTTCTTTTTCAGCAATTCGTTAGAGAGCAGGGGCGCTTTACCTTTGCCGTTTACCCAACCGAGGTAGTGATCTTCAATGAATTTAGAGAATTGCATATTGGCTTCCGACTTTTGCATGGTCAGGATTTCATGCATTTGCGGATCGTCCAGCTTTTCCAGTTCCAGCTCCCAAAACACCAGTTTTTTATATACTTCTACCCATTCTTCGTAGCTCAGTCTGTCGTTTAGCGTCATGCCCAGGCGTCTGAAATCCTGCTGATAAGCCATGGATGTCTTTTCACTAACCAGTCTTTTGTTGTCGATGATCTTTTTAATGGTCAGTAAAACCTGCTTCGGATTTACCGGTTTGATCAGGTAATCGTCTATTTTAGATCCGATAGCATCTTCCATCAGGTTTTCTTCTTCACTTTTGGTGATGAGGACCACAGGAACGTCGTTCCGTATGTTTTTTATGGCGGTAAGGGTTTCCAGTCCACTTAGCCCGGGCATGTTTTCGTCCAGGAAAACCAGGTCAAAATGCTCTTTTTCAAAGGCTTCAAGGGCATCGTTGCCGTTGGTAAAGGTGGTTACGTGGTATCCTTTTTCGTTTAATAGTAATATATGTGGTTTTAATAAGTTAATCTCATCATCGGCCCATAAAATCTTAGTCTCTTGCATCATTAATATAAATTTAAGTTACTGAAGCGCATTGAAAAGGGATATTGCTGTTCCTGGCTTTACGTCATCCTGAATTTATTTCAGGAACTCGTAAAAGAAAGTCAATCCTGCATGTGTTAGATCCTGAAATAAATTCAGGATGACATGCGTGCCTTTTTACATACGGTCTTTTAAGTATGGATAAAAATAGCAATTTTTGTACCGCATAATTTATTTTTAAGGATTGAACAAAAAGAAAATCATAAATGATCCGGTATATGGCTTCATTAGTATTCCTTCGGAAGTTGTATTTGACTTGATTTCGCACCCGTATTTTCAAAGGCTGAGGTACATTAAGCAGTTGGGAATGACACATCTGGTGTACCCGGGAGCTTTACATACCCGTTTTCATCATGCATTGGGGGCTATGCACCTGATGAGTCTGGCTATTGAGGTATTGAGGGCAAAGGGGCATGAAATAACGCCGGAGGAAGAGGAGGCTGCTACGATTGCGATTTTGTTGCATGACATTGGGCACGGGCCATTTTCTCATGCTTTAGAGCATACATTGGTCAACGGAATTAAACATGAGGACATTTCCATGATGATGATGGAAAAGCTGAATGTGGAGTTTGACGGTCGGTTGACATTAGCCATCGCGATTTTTAAAGGAGATTATGCCAAGAGTTTTCTTCCTCAGCTGGTATCGAGCCAGCTGGATCTGGATAGGATGGATTACCTGAATCGTGACAGTTTTTTTACAGGGGTAAGTGAGGGCGTGATCAGTTTTGACCGCATCATCAAAATGTTCAATGTACTGGACAATCAGCTGGTGATTGAAGAAAAGGGGATTTACTCGATTGAAAAATTTTTGATCGCACGGAGACTGATGTATTGGCAGGTTTACTTGCATAAGACAGTTGTTGCGGGTGAAATGGTATTGGTAAAAATACTGGAACGTGCCAAACACCTGGCTTCACATGGGGCCGATCTTTTTGCTACGCCGGCATTGCAGCATTTTCTTAAAAATGAGGTTACAGAACCTGAATTTTTTAAAACAGATTTGCATTTGTCGCATTTTTCGAAGTTGGATGATCAGGATATTTTTGCTTCTGTAAAAGTGTGGATCGCGCATCCTGATAGAATTTTGTCGCAACTTTGCCGGATGCTGACACAGCGAAACCTATACAAGGTAGAGATTAGTAATGATGCGCCGGAGGAAAGCAGAGTTCAGGATTTGAGGGACCGTACAGCAGCCTTTTTGGAACTTAATGACACTGAAGTGTGCTATTTTGTATTTACCGATGTGATCCGGAATAGGGCGTATAATGCCGGAAGCGGAAATATTAACATTTTACTGAAAAACAATACAATTATTGATATTGCAAAGGCATCTGATTTATCTAACTTAGCGTCTTTAGACAAAACGGTGAAAAAACACATACTTTGCTACCCAAGAATTATTTAGCACTTTTTAACAAAATAACTGACAATTAAACCCTTTTTTTGGTCGTTGATTAGGTAGACTTGGGTCGGCAACCTAAATAGGTTTATTTGTTCATATCAATTTAACATATAACTTTGTAAAATGCAATTTACTGCCAAGCAGATAAGTGAGTTTATAGATGGTACCATTGAAGGCGATGAAAACGTTGGGGTGACTGAGCTTTCCAAGATAGAAAATGGTAAGACCGGGTCTTTATGCTTTCTATCTAATCCAAAATACGAGAGTTATTTATACCAGACCAATGCGTCTGTAGTTATCGTTGGGAGGGATTTTGCGCCTTCACAACCCATCAGTAGCACCCTTATTAAGGTGGCTGATCCTTATAGCGCCTTTTCGGTGTTACTGGATAAGTATAACGAGGTGGTAAACCAAAGCAATACGCAGGTTGGCATCGAGCAACCTAGTTTTATTCACCCTACAGCAAAAATTGGCAGAAATGTATTTATTGGTGCCTTTTCTTATATAGCCGAAAACGTAGAGATCGGAGACGATTGTAAGGTTTCTGCGCAGGTTTACATTGGCGCGGATAGCCTGATTGGAAAAAACTGCAGTCTTTTTCCGGGCGTAAAAATTTATAACCGTTCTGTTCTTGGCAATAATATTGTTATTCATTCTAATACCGTAATTGGAAGTGATGGATTTGGCTTTGCGCCACAACCGGATGGTACATATACCAAAATTGCGCAGATCGGGAATGTGGTGATAGAGGATGATGTGGAGATCGGTGCAAATACAGCTGTGGATAGGGCGACGATGGGCTCTACCTTTATCAGAAAAGGCGTTAAACTGGATAATTTAATTCAGATTGCGCATAATGTTGATGTGGGTGAGCATAGTGTAGTCGCGGCGCAGACGGGTATTTCGGGGAGTTCTAAAGTGGGCGAGAAATCGGTAATTGGTGGACAGGTAGGTATCGCAGGGCACCTTTCGTTGGCCAAAGGGACTCAGATTGGCGCCCAGGCGGGAATCAATTTTAATATAACGGAAGAGAATAGACAATGGCATGGCAGCCCGGCCCAACCTTTAAGAAACTGGATGCGTGCTTCAGTAATTTTTAAGCAGCTGCCGAGCGTTGAAAAAAGAATAGCAAACCTTGAAGCAAAAATAAAGGAGCTGAACCTGATCATCGAACAAAACAGTACAATACCAAAATAATAATGAACGTTAAACAGAAGACCATAAAAAATGAAGTTTCGGTACAGGGCGTAGGCCTGCATACCGGAGCAAATGTTACACTCACATTTTGTCCGGCACCTGATAATCACGGTTTTAAATTTCAAAGAATCGATCTTCCAGGAAGCCCGATGGTGGATGCGGATTGTGATAATGTTACAGATACGGCAAGGGGGACTACCATTACGCAAAATGGAGCCAGTGTAAGTACTGTAGAACATGTTATGGCCTCTTTGGTGGGGATGGACCTTGATAATGTATTAATGAAGCTTGATGGGCCCGAAACGCCTATTATGGATGGTAGTGCCATTCAGTTTCTGGATGCGTTGGAGAGTGCTGGGGTACAGATACAAGAAAAGGACCGGGAGTATTTTCAAATCCCTCATAATATTGTTTATACCGAGCCGGACAGAAAGGTTGAAATAGTGGCTATGCCATTGGATGATTACAGGTTTACCTGTATGATCGACTATAATTCACCTGTATTGGGCAGCCAGCATGCCGGTATATCAAGCATTGCTGAATTTAAAAAGGAAATTGCTTCATGTCGTACTTTCTGCTTTTTACATGAGTTGGAATATCAATTGCAAAATAACCTGATTAAAGGTGGCGATTTGAACAATGCGATTGTGATTGTGGATAAGGAAGTTACCAAAGATGAGTTGGATCACCTGGCTAAGATATTTAAGCGTAAAGAAATAGAAGTTGCCCCGCAGGGAATTCTAAACAATATGGAACTGAGGCACCAGAATGAGCCGGCCCGACATAAGTTGCTGGATATGATTGGTGACCTTGCCCTTGTTGGTGTTCATTTAAAGGGTCATATTATGGCAGCACGGCCTGGTCATGCAGCCAATGTGGCTTTTGCAAAAAAAATCAAAGCAGCTATCAAAAAGGAAAAAAACAAAAAGGTACAGCATGTGTATGACCCAAGTGTTAAACCGTTGTACGACACTGTCCAGATTATGGACATATTACCACACAGACAGCCATTTTTGTTTG
Source organism: Pedobacter schmidteae (assembly GCF_900564155.1). Lineage (NCBI taxonomy): Bacteria > Pseudomonadati > Bacteroidota > Sphingobacteriia > Sphingobacteriales > Sphingobacteriaceae > Pedobacter > Pedobacter schmidteae. The sequence continues at coordinate 1,166,159 of NZ_LS999839.1, forward strand.
TAGATAAGGTTTTGGAATTGTCGAAGACCCATGTGGTTGGGGTAAAAAATGTAACCATGAACGAGGAATTCTTCAGAGGGCATTTTCCTGGCGCACCTGTTTTTCCTGGCGTGATCCAGATTGAAGCGATGGCACAGACAGGGGGAATTTTGGTTTTGAGCACGGTTCCTGACCCGAGAAATTACCTTACTCTGTTCTTAAAAATTGACAATGTCCGTTTCAGGGCACAGGTACTGCCTGGTGATACCATTGTTTTCAGGTGCGACTTAATGGAACCGATAAGAAGGGGAATTGCGCAGATGAAAGGTGTTGGAATGGTAGCCGGAAAAGTGGTGGTAGAAGCAGAAATGATGGCCCAAATCATAAAAGTAAAAGAAACGGAAACTACATGATACAACCTTTAGCATATATACATCCTCAGGCAAAAATAGCAGACAATGTGGTTATTGAGCCTTTTGCTGTAATTCATAAAGACGTGGAAATTGGTGAAGGTACCTGGATTGGCTCGAACGTAGTAATTATGGACGGCGCCAGGATAGGGAAAAACTGCCGTGTGTTTCCGGGCTCTGTCATTTCAGGCGTGCCGCAGGACCTGAAGTTTGCCGGTGAGGTAACGACTGCAGAAATTGGGGATAATACCACCATCAGAGAATGTGTAACCATCAACAGGGGCACCAAAGACAAGTGGAAAACAGTCATTGGCAGTAACTGTCTGATTCAGGCATACTCGCATATTGCGCACGATTGCGAGGTTGGCGATTATTGTATTTTTTCGAACAGTACCACGCTAGCCGGACATATTACCATTGGTAATTATGTGGTGTTGGCGGGTTTGGTGGCCATCCATCAGTTTGTAAAAGTGGGCTCGCATGCGTTTGTTACGGGCGGTTCACTGGTTAGAAAAGACGTTCCTCCTTATGTTAAGGCTGCGCGTGAGCCCTTGTCTTACGCCGGAATCAACTCCGTTGGTTTAAGAAGAAGAGGCTTCTCGTCCGAAAAGATCAATGAGATTCAGGAAATTTACCGGGTTTTGTTTGTGAAACATAACAATGTGACCAAAGCCCTGGATATGATAGAAGCGGAGTTTAAGCCTACTGAAATCAGGGATGAGATTGTTGATTTCATCAGAAACTCTAACCGGGGCGTGATGAAAGGTTTTGGTTCGGGGAGCTAAAACCGGCCGACCGCTTAAAGAACGTGTTACCGCATGAAAATCAGTTTAACGAATGTTGGCAGGAGATTTAACCAGGAGTGGATTTTCAGGGGGGTAGATTATGAATTTAATCATGCTGACAAATACGCGGTTTTAGGGCCTAATGGTTCAGGCAAATCTACATTGCTGAGTGTATTGCTGGGCAATTTGTCGCCGTCTGAGGGGCAGATTTCTTACCATGCAGGAACGGAGATCGCTGTGGAGCATATTTATAAGTCCATCAGCTTTGCTGCGCCTTACCTGGATTTGATTGAAGAATTTACCCTGGAGGAAACGATTCGTTTTCATTTTAAGTTTAAAGCCTTTTACAAGGGGATGAATGCCGAATCAGTGTTGGAAGTTCTTGGTCTGGCGAAATCGCAGGATAAGGCCTTAAAATACTTCTCATCGGGGATGAAGCAGCGTACCAAGCTGGCACTGGCCTGCTGTGCGGATACGCCGATTCTTTTACTGGATGAACCGACTTCCAATCTGGATAAGCAGGGAATGGACTGGTATCTTCAATTGATTGAACGTTTTTCGAAAGAAAGAATGCTGATTATTGGGTCGAACCAGGAACAAGAGTATTCGTTTTGTAATCATTTTGTTCAACTGACGGATTATAAATAACTAAAAATTATATTTGAAAATGAGGTAAAAGGGGCTTTTTGAAGCTTAAAATACCTTTGTAAAAATATTTTTAAATTACTATTGTATAATTAATAAATAGTCTTTACCTTTGCGGCACGAAAAAAGGCCGAAAGTTTAGGCACAATTTCAAAAGAAAATGGCAAAAGCATCTGACATTAAAAATGGTAATATTCTTCGTTTCAATGGAGAATTGGTACAAGTAGAAGAGTTTCTACACCGTACGCCGGGCAACCTTCGTGCGTTTTACCAGGCCAGAATGAGGAATGTAAAAACAGGTAAACTGGTTGAATATAGGTTCCGTGTTGATGAAGAAGTAGAGATTTGCCGTGTAGAAACCAGCGATTACCAGTATTTGTATGAAGATGGCGATGCACTGGTGGTGATGGACAACAATACTTATGAGCAGTTTAACATTCCAAAAATGTTGTTCGGTAAAAGTGTCCGTTTCCTGAAAGAAGGAATGAATGTAATTATCGCATTTGAAAGTGACGAGCCGATCATGGCGCAAACACCTTCACATGTTGAATTAGAAATAACCTACTCGGAGCCTGCAGTTAAAGGCGATACTTCTACAAATGCATTGAAATATGCGACTGTAGAGACAGGAGTAGAAATAAAAGTCCCAATGTTTATCAATCAGGGCGATAAAGTGAAGATTGATACACGTACAGGTGACTATGTTGAAAGAGTAAAATAAGAATTTTCATAGTTTAGTTTTAGGTTTAGGTTGATTGAGGCTTCGGAGTGGTTCCCGAAGCCTTCTTTTTTTGCGGGAATTTCTCGGGAAAAATCAATGTGCGCGTCGGGGTTGAGGAGGTTTTTATGTAGGGTGCTTAGTTGAAGAGGATTTCATGGGGCGCATTATATATTTATTATCTTTGGTTTGATGACAAAATTACATTTGTTGAGATGACAAAAGCAGCGCTTAGGAAAATGGCTTCAGGGCAAAGGAAAGGGCTTTCCGAGGAGCAGGTAGAGGTCTATAGCAGGGCTTTGCTTGATCGGTTTGCTTCGCTGGATTTTACTGGGGTAAAGGTTATTCATATTTTTCTACCTATTGCAGAGAAGAAGGAACCGGATACATTTTTACTGATTGACTGGCTTCAGGTTCATCATCCGGAGATTAAAATTATTGTACCCAGAGCTGATTTCGACAATTCTTTAATGGCCAATTACGTGTATAGGGGGAAAGAGGGACTGGTAAAAAATTTGTATAATATTCTGGAACCTGCTGAAGGTGAATTGCATTCGGGTGATGTAGATATGGTGTTGGTGCCGATGCTGGCTTTTGACCGTCGGGGTTATCGTGTGGGTTATGGTAAGGGGTTTTATGATCGTTTTTTATTCGGATTGAATACCCGGAAGATTGGCCTGTCTTTTTTTGAGCCGGTAGCACTGATTGAGGATGTAAATGCCTATGACGTGCGGTTGGATGCTTGTATTACGCCGGATAAAATTTATAAGTTTTAACAATATTCCAGATAGGGGTAACAATTTCTTCAGTTGCCTGATATATCTCCAAATAGTTTGATTTAAACGAAAGGAGAACATCATGAAAAAGTTAATATTAATGGTACTGGCGGTTTTATTAACCGGCCTTACCTGGGCACAGAAGAAGCAGGATACCACGGCCAATAGGTCTGGAAGACTACAGATTTCGGCTTTTGGCGGACTAAGCATGCCACTGGGCAAGTATAAAGGCGATATCGGTCGCGCAAAAAACGGTTATTATGGTGGATTGGCCATCGATCAGTATTTTAAAGGAAATAAATGGGGTATAGGTATAGATGCCCGGTTTTTGAACCACGACATCCGGAAATTTGACAGTGTCTTTTTTGACAATGGCTATGTAGCTACGGATTATATCAATCATGCTTCTTTTCAACATATAGGGGTTAGTATAGGGCCTACCTATAAGTCAAATTTTGGCAAGCTGGATCTGGAGGCTTTTCTTCGTGGAGGGGTATTGTTTCAGGGCTTCCCGCAATATAAGCAGTCGATTTATATCAATCAGGCAGTGGGGCCTGCTGTGGCAATGGGCGACACCTATTATACCAGCAATCCTAAACGGATTACCAAAGCATGGATGGGCTTAGGTGGGCTGCGTTTGTCGTATGCCCTGGATAAAAACTGGGGCGTATTTGCGCAGGCAGATTACCTGAGAACCTTCGGGACCCGCTTTGGCAGCGATTCAAGTGAGTTTCACATCACTAAATACCAGGAGAAAAAGGCGCTTACCCCAAAAGATGTGCTGATTGTTAAAGGCAACCAAATCACCAACATACTTGATTATTATGAAGAACAAACCATTACTCAAAAAACTTTTGTACAGGCCGTAAACATAGGCCTTGGTATTAAATATACGTTTGGAGCCAAACGGAAAGCTATGCCTGTGATGCCGGTTACTAAAACGGTAGCCCCACCTGCGGTGGTACAATTTAAGGATATCCTGGTAGTGGTAAAGGATAAACAAACCGGTTTGGCTTTAAGTGGAGTTACGGTGAAAATCAGTCGTAACCAAATGGACAATACGTCCATCAGCAATGCCAATGGCGAGGCTGAGCGGGTGTTAAAGGCCGAAAGAGGAGCTTATCAGATTACAGCGGTAAAAAATGGCATCGCTGCTGAGCCGGTAGGGGTTGATATGGCTGATTTTGACAAAGCAGGTAATGTGATTTACAAGGAGATTTTTCACGATGACCCGAGGTTTACCTTAATTGGTGAAACAGTCAGGGCCAATGACAATAGCAAATTGCCGGGAATAGGGACTGTGTTGACTAATACATCGAACAGTAACAATATGACACAAATTTCGGATGCGGAGGCAAAATTTGTGTATCAGCTGGAACAGCGTTCGGATTACAATATTGTGGCCAATCAATCGGGCAAATTCTCGCAAACGGAAAGTGTGACCACCAAAGGGCTGGATAGAAGTAAAACCCTGTATGTAACACTAAAGCTTGGTGTAAGCAACCTGGATGCGGGCGCGGTGTTTGTCCTTAAAAATATCCATTATGACTTTGACCAGTCGTACATCAGGCCGGATGCGGGAAGAATTCTGGATAACCTGTTAAATGTGATGTCGCAGAACCCGACATTGAGGATAGAGTTGTCTTCTCATACCGATAGCAGGGGCAAAGATGCCTATAACCTGCGACTGTCGCAACAAAGAGCCGAAGCTGCTGTAAATTACCTGGTGAGTAAAGGTGTAGAGCGGAGCAGGATGGTGGCCAGGGGATATGGCGAGAGCCGTTTGCTAAACCGCTGTGGCAATGGGGTAGCCTGCAGCGAGGATGAACATCAGGCCAACAGAAGGACTGAGATCAAGGTATTGAAGTATTAGTGAGGTTAGTTTTAGTGGAGTGGCGAGGCCCTGCAAAATCAATTGCAGGGCCTTATTTGTGTCCATTATCGTTGTGCCTTGATAAAGTCGCTGATGAGATAGGCAATGGTCTTGCTGGTATTTTGGTCCTGCCGGCCATCAGTTAATGCAATAGCGCCCTCGCAAATGTGTAGATAGGCAAAATTCTTATTGCTATTTAGTATAAGCTGTCTGACCTCGTTTAAGGAGAAGCCTGAAGGCCCCGCCGCACTTGACAATACATGACTGATGGAATCCAGGTCGAGCTCCAATCCGGTTGTTGCCCCTGTTTTTTTGAGCAGCCCCTTCCATGTGGCAAGCAAGGGTTGGTCCTGCTTCAGCAGATCGTCAAAAAACACAGGATAAATGTGCGGATTGCTGGTTATGGTTTGAAGTATGGCGCTGTTGTTATAGTTGTGATGGAGCCCGAACAATCCGTAGCGGGTTAAATAACCATCCTGAATGGCATAGCTGAATCCATTGCCGCTGTGGCGGCCATTGGCTGGCCTTAAATCGGCATGAGCATCAATATTGATAACGTCAATTGACTTTTTTAAGGCCAATGAGGTTCCTTTGATGATGGGGTAGGCATTGTTATGTCCTCCGCCAATAACAACAGGGATTTTACCGGCAGCAATTACTTTTTGTATGATGGGGTATACGGTATCATCGATTTGCTGCACTTTCTGTTGTAACCGCTGCAGACTTATCTCCTGGGGATCTGTAAAGTCAAAGTGGCCCAATACCAGGAGCTCTTCGCCGCTAAAAAAAGAGGTGCTCTGAATATTTAGCAGGGCTTTGAGTGCCGGTTGCCATGCGGATGCAGTGCCGGCAATACCGTGGTTTGCACGCACGCCAATATCTTCGGGGATGCCGATGAGTACAAAGCGGGCAGCTGAGTTGGCTATTTCATCCAGACTAGAGACAAAATGGGCTTTTTGACCTATTTTAAGCTCTCCTTCGCGTGTATTGGTCGCTGCCGATAGTTCGGCCTCTCCGTAAAGTTTAAAGCCTTCCATTAGCTTATTTTTCCGTTGATGATGATGGTTTCAATTTGCGACTGTCCGAAACTATAGGGTAGATAGGCCAGAGAAGACATTGGGCGTGTAACAAACAGGTTGGCATTTTTGCCTTTGGCGATGCTGCCGGTTTGACTGCTCAATTCCATTGCTGCGGCACCGTTAATGGTGGCGGCATTGATGGCTTCCTCGGGGCGCATCCTAAGTTTGATACAGGCCAGGGAAACCACCAGGTTCATATTGCCGGATGGCGTAGAGCCTGGGTTATAATCGGTGGCAACGGCCACAGGAATATTGGCATTCATAAGCCCCCGGGCATTTGCAAAGGGGATATTGATGTAAAACGAACAGGAAGGCAGCAGTGTGGCAATGGTGTTGCCGCCTTGCAGGCTTTCGATAACAGCGTCGTCAGTGGCCTCCAGGTGATCAACAGAGATGGCCTGGTGTTTTACGCCTATCTGTACGCCTCCTGACACGGAAAGCTGATTGGCATGGATCTTAGGTTTTAAGCCATATTTGGCTCCTGCCTGCAGCAGGCGGTCGGTATCGTCCACAGAGAAGAAGCCATGTTCGCAGAAGGCATCCATATAATTTGCCAGTCCTTCATCCGCAACTCTGGGCAGCATTTCGTCTATAATCAGTTTGATATAACCTTCGTGGTTGTTTTTATACTCGGGTGGATAAGCATGTGCAGCCAAAAAAGAAGCCTTCACAGGGATTTGGAAATTTTCTTTTAGCCTACGGATGACCCTCAGCATTTTAAGCTCGCTGTCGAGGCTTAGGCCATAACCGCTTTTGATTTCTACTGCGCCGGTTCCTTGTCTGATCATATCAGTAAGGCGTAGGGCCGCCGATTCATAAAGTGTATCTTCGGAGGCCAGTTGTAGTTTGCGCGCTGAATTTAGTATGCCTCCACCTGCGGCAGCAATTTCTTCATAGCTCTTACCATCTATCTTCATGACAAACTCCTCTTCACGCGAGGCGGCAAAAACGATGTGGGTATGGGAATCGCACCAGGAAGGAAAAACGAAACCGCCTTTGGCATCGTGAGTGGCCAGGTTATTGGGTAGCGCTTCCGGTAGCTGATTCATCTTTCCAAAATCAGCGATTTTTCCGTCTTCACAAAGGATCCATGCATTTTCGAGGCTGGGCAGTTCCTGCATCTGCTGCCCTTTTAACATCAGCGTGTCGGCAGGGTGCAAGCCAACCAGGCTGCCAATATGGGTAATGAGTAATGCGGCCATGATTAGGGGTTTAACTCCAGTAAAACGGGACAATGATCAGAATGAATGGCATCGGCAAGGATGGCTACATTTTTAAGTTTATTGAGCATTGGGGCTGTTGCGAGTTGATAATCGATACGCCAGCCCAGGTTCTTGGCTCTTGAATTGGCCCTGAAGCTCCACCAGGTATAATGGTGCGGATCTTTATTAAAATGCCTGAAGGTGTCGATAAAGCCATTGTTCAAAAATACCTCCATCCATTCCCGTTCTTCCGGCAGGAAACCTGAAGAGTTGGCATTGGATTTGGGATTATGGATATCTATCGCCGTATGGCAGATGTTGTAATCTCCGGAAATGATCAGGTTGGGATGTGTTTTACGCAAATCAGCGATGTACGTGTCAAAAAAGCGCATGAATTCGTACTTTTTAACTTGCCTTTCGTCGCCACTTGAACCCGAAGGCATGTACAAGCTCATTAGCGAAAACCCGTCAAAATCGGCCCTTAAAATCCGCCCCTCTTTGTCTATCCACTCTTCGCCACAACCATATTCTACGTGGTTTGGCTTGATGCGGGTTAGGATAGCCACGCCACTATAGCCTTTTTTCTCGGCCGGGAACCAGTAATGGTGATAGCCCAGCTGTTCAATCAGCACAATAATTTCCGGGATCTGTGAAGGAAGCGCCTTTACTTCCTGCAGGCAGATCATATCGGCATCTGTGGCCTGCAGCCAGCCGAAAAAGTTTTTAGTGGAGGCAGATCGGATGCCGTTGACGTTATAGGAGATTATTTTCATTGGGATCTAATTTTGTTTTCAATGGTAATGAAGCTATCATGAGGATACTTATCGCTATTTGTGTGATTAACTTATTTTCTCTGTTGCCTTGCCCTGCTTGGCAAATTCTTTTTCTAATTTCCGGGTCTCGCGGCGTTTGAGCACGGTGATGGTCATTTTTACATCGGTGGTTGGTCTGTTGTTGCCATCTGTTGCTGCGCCCGCAATTTTGTCAATGAGTTCAATTCCTTTAACCACCTCACCATACACCGTATAGTTTCTGTCCAGGTGAGGAGTACCACCCAGGGTTTTATAGACTGCCCTTTGCCACTCGGGTATTTTGAATTTAAGCCTGTTTTTTTCTACAGCGTCCAGCTGCTCGTCGGTAAATTTTTTACCCTGAACCAGGTAGAACTGGCTACCGCTGGAGGCTTTTTCAGGATTATCGTCCCTGGCTGCGGCCAGTACTCCTTTTTTATGGAAAAGGCTGTCGCGGAATTCCGCAGGGACAGTGTAGCCCACGGTTCCTTCGCCTAATAAAGCTCCTTTTACAGCTGTTTTTGAATCGGGGTCTCCCCCCTGAATCATGAAATCCTTGATTACCCGGTGAAACAGGGTGCCATTATACGTGCCTTTTTCAGTTAATTTAATGAAATTGTCGCGATGCAGCGGGGTTTCATTATACAGTTTGATAATACATTCACCTTGTTCGGTTGCAATTTTGACATACTGATTTTTTGGCTTCGCCGAAAAAGCGGAAATAAAGCACAGGCAAAGTATCAGGGTAAGATATTTCTTCATGGTCAGTTTCTTTACCCGGCTAAGTTAAGTTAAATCTGCTTTATTCAGTAGGGCCCATTGAAATGTTGGCTTTACAATTTCTTATCATACATCAACAATTACGGTTCTAATTGGTTATAGCTTTGTAACTTAATATTGGAAGATTGTTAAACCCTTAAAAACAAAATTATATAGTTATGAAAAAGGTATTTTTATTTCTGGTCGCTGTTTCAATCAGCGTTGCATCCTTTGCACAAACCCGCTGGACTGTAGATCCGATGCATTCTTTTGTGAATTTTTCTGTAAAGCATATGGGCATTTCTTTTGTGGATGGTTCTTTTAAGAAATTTGACGGTTCGGTTGATGCCGCTAAGGCAGATCTTACGGATGCAAAAATTGACTTTACGGTTGATGTGAACAGCATTACCACAGGTGTGGAGATGAGAGACAATCATCTTAAAACAGATGATTTTTTCAATGCGGAAAAATATCCGAAAATGACTTTTGAAAGTACGGCTTTTAAAAAAATTAAAGGGAATGTATATGCTTTGAGTGGTAAGCTGACCATTCGTGATGTGACAAAAAATGTGGTGTTTTCGGTGATTTATGGCGGAACGGCCAAAGATCAGCAAGGCAATACAAAAGCAGGTTTTACAGCTACAACCAACCTCAACAGGTTAGATTATAACATTGTGTACGATCCGACAGGGGCAGGTGTTGCTAAAGATATTAAGGTTACCTTGAACCTGGAATTTGTACAGGCAAAATAATACAGCTTCTTTAATCATATACGATGTCTAATTTATCACAGTTTAATACTTTTACCGGAAATTTGCCTTTTCAGGACACATTGATGCCGGTTTTGTTCATAGGGCATGGTTCGCCCATGAATGGCATTGAGGATAATGAATTTAGTAGTAAGTGGGCGGGTATTGCAAAGGATATTCCTATGCCTGCCGCTGTGCTGGTGGTTTCTGCGCATTGGTTTACCAGGGGCACGCATGTTACCGCGATGAACTTTCCGAGGACTATACACGATTTTGGAGGTTTTCCTCAGGCCTTATTTGATGTGCAATATCCTGCACCCGGCCATCCGGAACTGGCTATGGAGACGGCGGACTTGATTCATAGTGCAGAAGTTGGGCTTGATCATGATTGGGGGCTCGACCATGGGGCCTGGACTGTGGTAAGGCATATGTATCCTGATGCGAATATTCCGGTGCTTCAGCTTAGCATCGATTATACCAAAGATGCGACTTATCATTATAACCTGGCGAAAGAGCTGTATGCCCTCCGTAAAAAAGGAGTTTTGATTTTAGGGAGTGGCAATATGGTGCATAACCTGAGGATGATGAGTTGGGAGATGATTCATGGCGGAGGCTATGATTGGGCATTGGAGATGAATGATAAATTCAAAAGCCTGATTTTGAATCACGAACATCAGCAGCTGGCCAATTACAGCAGTCTGGGCAGTGCGGCAATGCTGGCCATCCCAACGCCCGAACACTATCTGCCGTTGATGTATACTCTTGGGTTACAGAGCGGAACCGAAGGAGTATCTTTGTTTAATGACAAAGCCGTGGGTGGCTCTTTAACCATGACTTCGGTAAGGGTAGGTTAACTACATGAACTTTTTGAGCCATTTGAGCAACCAGTGTTTATTTTCATAAGGTGGGTAAATCATATTGCTCATGTTTAAGGAAGACTGAAATACTACCGCTCTTTCGTGCGAGAAGGTTTTGAAACCAAAAAAGCCATGGCAACTACCCGTTCCGCTACCATTTACACCCCCAAAGGGAAGTTTGGGATTAGAGATATGGATGAGCACATCATTTACACAGGAGCCTCCGGCAGAGGTGTTTTTCAGGATGTGGTGAATATTTTGCCGGTCTTCGCTAAAAATGTACAAGGCCAGCGGTTTGCTCCCGGTATTGACCAATGTAATGGCCTCTTCCGTATTTTGATAAGTGACGATGGGCAATATGGGGCCAAAAATCTCTTCTTTCATGATCGCTGCATCCGCTGGTAGCTGGGTAAGTACTATAGGGTTTATCGTTTGTGTTGTTTCCTCACTTTCGCCGCCAAATGCTGTTTTTGCTCCTTTAGCCTTAGCGTCTTGTATCAGGTTTAGTAGTCTTTTATAGTGTTTTTCGTTAATGATTTTGGCATATGCGTTTTCATTGACCTGATCCTGCTTAAAAAACAGCCTTTTCACCGCCTCTTGGTATTCGGTAATAAAGTTTTCCTGTAGCTGATGCGGAACTAGCACATAATCAGGAGCGATGCAGGTTTGTCCGGCATTGATCAGTTTGCCCCAGGCAATTTTTTCTGCAGCATTTTTGAGATTGGCACTTTGGTCGATAATGGTTGGCGATTTTCCGCCAAGTTCGAGGGTAACTGAGGTTAAGTGCTTGGCTGCGGCCTCCATCACTACCTTTCCAATTGCTGTGCTTCCGGTAAAAAAGATATGGTCAAAAGGTAAGCTGAGTAGGGTGGTCGATACGCTGGCATCGCCTTCAAAGCAACAAATTTCCTGTTCTTCAAAACATTCTTTTACAATTTTGCTGATGATTGCGCTTGTGGCAGGGCTCAGCTCGGATGGTTTAAGGATGGCACAGTTGCCTGCTGCAATGGCCGATAGCAGTGGGGCCATCATTAACTGGAAGGGGTAATTCCAGGGAGAAATGATCAGGCAACAGCCCTTTGGCTCGTAATAGATTCTGTTTTTGGCCATCAGGCTGGCAACACTTTTTCCCGCACGCAGGGGCTTCATCCATTGGCTTAAATGTTTTATGGCAAAATCAATCTCGCTGTAAATAAATATGACTTCGGTTACGGCCGCCTCAAAATAACTTTTTCGTAAATCCTGCTGCAGGGCATCATAAATACTTTGCTCATTTTTTTCAATAGCAGCTTTTAAAGTTTTTAATTTATGAATTCTTTGTGCCGGATTGCTGTTTCTAAGCGTATATTTATGTTTTTGCTGAGCTTCAAAAACAGAACTGATCGTTTGCGTCATGAGGATGTTTATTAGGCTGAATTATAAAATCATTAATCGATAGAGAAGATCATTAACTAAATATACAAATGAAACAGGGATTATTTATTGTTTTCTTAATTTCAGTATTTACGCAACTTGCGGGGGCGCAAACCATTAAAACCGGGGTGTTGGTGATTGGTAATGGGAGCAATGCTATTGGGGCGGGCTTTCAATCGGCCATATCCGGTGTTAAAACCATTATGTTGACTCAGGATCGCGAGCTGCTGGTTGCCTCGTTGGATAACAATATACATTCGGGCCTGGAGGCAAATTTTCTGAAAAAAATGCGTCAGGCAAAGGGCGTAAAGGATAGTAGCAAAGTTTATATAGACGGTACAAGTGCCAATCTGGTGCTGAAGACCTGGGCCGACAGCATTAAAAACCTGACAGTGATGCGGAACATGAAATGGTCGAGGATTAAGCGTTCGGGCAACAACTGGAATGTTTTGTTGGCCGATGGACGAACCATAAAGGCCGAAGTATTGGTGAATGCAGCTAGTGGCGGGAATTTAAATGAAGCGATAGGACAGCAGCCGGTTAAACTTTGGCAGCCATTTGGTTATGAAAATAACCTTTACCGTTTAAGTGTCAGCGCAGGTTATGCATTGGGCGGTAGCACTGCAAATATGATCCCATTGTATAATTTTTTGTTGCCAAAAGAGGAGAACCTGATTGTGCTGGATACAAAAAATGAAAGCATGGCGGCGGGACAGGCTGCGGGGGCAACGGCGGCTTATGCGGTGTTTTTCAGGACAAAGACTTCACTTGCGTCGCTAAAACTGATTCAGAAAGAATTGATTAATTACAATCTGGCGGCGATTCCTTTTGCGGATATTGGGTATGCGGACGCAAACTGGAAGTCGATACAAGTGATCGGTTTATCGGGCTTTTTGAAAGCGACCTTTGTGAATGGTACGGCCAATTTTATGCCCGATCAGCAGGTAAGTACCGCAGAAATACGGGAGCCGTTAAAGGAGTTTTATTATAAGGCTCAGATTTGGTTTGATGACTATAAGGCTGAGAAAATGACTTTAGAAGCGGTTTTGCGCATGGTTTGTATGGTGGGCAATAGAGCCCCCGAAAATACAAAAGCCGAAATAACGAAGAAATGGAAAAAACAATATGGCTTTGTTACCGAGTTGGACTGGAACCGAAATGCCAGCCGCAGGGAATTTGCTGTGCTGGTGGATGAGTATTTGAACCCATTTAATGTGAATGTAGACAGGACGGGGAGGGTGATCAGATAAAGAGAGCGTATAAGAGCGTTATAAGAACATTATGAGAAAGCTAAGCTTGTTTGTTTGTTTACTGATCTCTACTGCTGTGGAAGCACAACAATTGGCCCCCTTGTCGGTAGAAAAAATTATGCGGGATCAGCAATGGATTGGCATTTCGCCTTCGGCCTACCGTTGGGCGGCTGATAGTAAGACCTTATTTTTTGACTGGAAATCTGCGCTTAAGGAATCCAAAATGTTGTATGCGCTGGACGTGGCTTCAGGTAAGCTTACAAAAGAACCCGAAAAGGTAGCCGATAAAGCAGTGGGGTTGGTGTGGGGTTACAATGCTGACCGGTCATTTGGCATTGCAGAAAAGGCAGGCGATTTATATCGTTACGAGGTTAAAAGTGGGAAGGTTTTGCAAATTACCCATACCATGGATTATGAAATGAATCCATCTTTTTTGCGAAATGGTCATGTTGTTTTTCAAAAAGGAGAAAATGCCTTTGAATTGAACCTGAGGACGGGTGAATTTTGGCAGCTCACCAATTTTATTAGAGGGGAAAAAGGAGCTGCGGTTAAAAAGCAAAGTAACGAACAAGCTGATTGGCTGAAACACCAGCAATCGGAGCTTTTTGAAGTGATCAAAGAAAAGAACAAAGCGGATTTGGGGACTTTGACAAAGGAGACTACTGATAGTTCGCGCAATATAAAAGCCATCTATATTGGCGATAAGCGCATGGAAAATTTGGTGGTTAGTCCGGATGCTCACTATATTTCCTATAAGCTGACTACAAATACGCAGAAAGAAAAGAGTACTGCTGTACCGGAATATGTAACTGCTTCGGGTTATACTGCGGAGCTGAATGCCAGGGCTAAGGTGGGGAGCCCGCAGAAATTATCGGTCAGCTATGTATATAATGTGGAACGTGACACCATTTACGAGCTGCGTTTGGGGCAGATCCCGGGTATTAAGGATCTTCCCGATTATGTAAAGGATTATCCTGCGCAGTTGCAATCCCGTAAAAAAGGCAATGCCGAGCGCAGGGTTGACCTGAGCGAACCCTACTGGAGTGAAAAGGGAACCATGGCTGTGCTGGTTGCGACAGCGCAGGACAATAAGGATTTATGGTTGTTGAAACTGGATGCGGCAACGGGAAGTTTGACCTGTGTAGATAGGCAAAGGGATGAGGCCTGGATTGGAGGGCCTGGTGCCGGAGAATTGGGCTGGCTGGATGCGGAGCGGATTTATTACAGAAGTGAGGCCAGTGGCTATGCGCATATTTATGTGGCCAACGTAAATACGGGACAGAAAAAACAGTTGACTTCAGGCAAATGGGAGGTGCAGAGTTTGCAGCTTTCGAAAGATAAAAAGCATTTTTATTTTATCGCCAACAAGGAGCATCCGGGAATAACACATTTTTATAAGCTGAGTGTTGACGGAGGGGCGATGACCCAGCTTACCCATATGAAAGGGGGCAATCAGGTATGGCTTTCGCCGGATGAAAAATGGCTGGCCATCAATTATTCTTATATGAATAAACCCTGGGAGCTGTATCTGCAGCCCAACAGAGCTGGCGCAAAGGCAGTAAAAATTACGGCTTCTACCACAGCTGAATTTGATTCCTACCCCTGGAGGGAACCTGATCTGGTCGCTTTTAAAAACAGGTACGGGGACGATGTTTATGCACGGGTTTATCCGGCTAAAAATCCACATCCCAATCACCCGGCAGTAGTGTTTGTGCATGGAGCGGGATATTTGCAGAACGTCCATTATTGGTGGAGCCAGTATTCAAGAGAGTACATGTTTAACAATATGCTTGCCGACAACGGCTATACGGTTATCGATATTGACTATACTGCGAGCTCAGGCTATGGGCGCAACCATCGGACAGGAATTTACCGGCATATGGGTGGGAAGGACCTGACGGATCAGGTGGATGGCGTGCAAATGCTGGTAGATAAGTATCAGATGAATCCGAAGCATGTAGGAATTTATGGAGGCTCGTATGGAGGTTTTATCACGCTGATGGCCTTGTTTAAGGAGGGTGATGTTTTTAGGTGTGGGGCGGCTTTAAGGTCGGTTGCCGACTGGGCGCATTATAATCAGGGATATACGTCAAATATTTTAAACGAACCTTTTAACGACGAAATTGCTTACCGGAGAAGTTCGCCGATTTATTTTGCCGAGGGACTGAAAGGGAACCTGCTCATGTGCCACGGTATGGTGGATGTAAATGTTCATTTTCAGGACGTGGTTAGGCTTTCGCAGCGGTTGATAGAACTGGGGAAAAACAATTGGGAGCTGGCCGTCTATCCGGTAGAGGATCATGGTTTTACCGTCCCTAGCAGTTGGACGGACGAGTACAAACGGATATATAAACTGTTTGAAACTATGCTAAAAAATCCATAGATAAAAACTAATTTTTATTTCTATAGTATAGATGTTGTCTATATGCTTATCAAGATTAAGTATGTGTTATATCTGCAATATGGTTGTTTTTGATGGGGGATAGGCGTACCTTTGCACTGTCAAAAAAACAATAATAAATACAAATATAATTATGGCAATAGTAGGTAAAAAATTCCCGAGTGTAAGCATCGATGCAATGTCCGAAATGGGCGACGATTTAAAGATTAATGTATTTGAAGAGGCTGTAAGTAAAGGCAAAAAAGTTTTATTATTCTGGTATCCAAAAGATTTTACTTTTGTTTGTCCAACTGAATTACATGCTTTTCAGGCTGCTCTTCCTGATTTTGAAAAAAGAAATACCCTGGTAATAGGTGCTTCTTGCGATACCAACGAAGTTCACTTTGCATGGTTAAACACGCCAAAAGATAATGGCGGTATTGAAGGTGTAACTTATCCAATTTTAGCAGATACACACAGACATTTGGCCAATATTTTAGGTATTGTTGAGCAGGAAGTGGAGTACGATGAAGAAGGAAACGAATCTTTTTCTGGTTCAAATGTAACTTACAGGGCTACTTATTTAGTAGATGAGACTGGTAAAGTATTCCACGAAAGTGTAAATGATATGCCTGTAGGTAGAAATGTAAAAGAATATTTACGCTTAATTGATGCTTACGCACACGTTCAGAAACATGGCGAGGTTTGCCCTGCGAACTGGGAAGAAGGTAAGGAAGCAATGAGCGCTAACAGAACCGGTGTTGCAGAATACCTGAGCGCTAATTAATTAAAAAGCTATGTTTTTAGAATTAACAGAAGATAATCTTCAACAATACGTTGCCGAAAACAACAAAGTAATGGTTCAGTATGCCGCGTCATGGTGTGGAAACTGCCGGATTATGAAGCCAAAGTTTAAAAAGCTGGCCGCAGAAAATGAAGGTGTTACTTTTTTGATCGTGGATGCTGAAAAGCTTCCAGGCTCACGTAAACTGGCTAATGTAGATAATTTGCCAACGTTTGCAGCCTTTGAAGGCGGAGCTTTGGTAGATCAGGTACAAACCAACAAAGCAGAAGTATTGACGGAGTTATTTGATAAAATAAAGTAAGATCATGAAAATACCGGTAATAAGACAGCTGTTCCAAAACAGCACTCCTGAAAACCTGGAAGCGACTTTAACAGTTTTAGAAGCTTTTTGTGAATTCAGAGGGGTAAGTGAGGCGGAAATAGATGTGGCAGGTGAAATGATTACCAATATTTGCGGAGCGCTTGAAGTTCATCAGAACGTACTGGAAGGTGCTTCAGAAAAGGATGCCCTGAATGCTTTCGGACAGAAAGTGATGGGTTCCATCGACAGATAGTCATTTGTACTGAGGTATAAAAAAGGCGATCCGGTTACCGGATCGCCTTTTTTATGATTGGTTGATTATGATTATGCCAGGTTTCGGCCCGCATTTACAATGCCGTATACCGTTCTGATGGCCAGCTTTTCGTAAGCTTGTTGTTCCTGATCAGTAATCTCCGTTTGCAGTTGCTCAAGCGCATAATGCTGGATGAGTACAAGCGGCAGCACAATCTTTTCCCGGACTGCAATAGAGCTCTTCTCAACCGGGTAATTTTCCATCAGGGTAGTGTGACCCGATAGCTTTAAAAGCATGCTTTTTGAAAGCTCAAATTCGTCGTACAGCATTTTCCAGAATGCACCATATTCTTTGTCGTTGGCAAAGTGAGCCGTGATAGAGAAATCGGATTTACTCATCGACATCATACAGTTGTCGATGATGGTTTTGAAATAGCCGGATTCCTGATAGGTTTTGACCACTTTATCCCAGTTGCCTAATTTTTCCTGGTTTTTTAATGCGGTACCCATACCATAAAACCCGGGGATGTTTTGTTTTAACTGGCTCCATGCGGTTACAAAACTGATGGCCCTAAGGTCTTCCAGTTTTAAGGACCCGCCCGAATTGCGTTTTACCGGTCGGCTGCTAATGGTGATTTTAGACAGTAGCGTAAGTGGCGAGAATTTCTCCAGGTAACTTAAAAACAGGGGATGCTGGCGCAAGGCTACAAATTGATCATAGCTTTCTTTAGCCATCGCATCAAGCAGGTCTTTATGCATTGGGTCGAGCAGGATGTTGTGCATTTCCTTTATCCCTGCAGACATCCCGGCATTGATCAGCTGTTCGATGTTGAACTCGGCACTGTCAATTGATCCGTATTGCGAACTGATGGTTTGTCCCTGTATAGTCAGTTGAATGTTTTTGTTGGCGATTTCTTTGCCCATGGAAGCATAGAAACGGTGTGTTTTACCTCCTCCACGGGAAGGTGGGCCACCGCGACCGTCAAAAAATGCGAGTTGTATGTTGTGCTGATTGGCTGTTTCAGTCAACGCAACTTTGGCATTAAAAATAGACCAGTTGGCCATTAAGTAGCCACCGTCTTTTGTGCTGTCTGAAAAGCCCAGCATGATGTGCTGTTTATTGCCGCGTCTTTTCAGGTGTTTTTTGTAGAAAGGATGCGCATATAGCGTGTTCATGATTTCTGCCGCATCGGCCAGATCGTGTACGGTTTCAAATAAAGGTACAAAATCTATCGAGAGGTCATTTTCTTCCCAGCCATTCCATAAAAAGAGTTCTATGAGTTGCAGGATATCGCTTGCCTGCTGGCAATTGCTGATGATGAAGCGGTGACAGGCCAGTTCTCCGTTGCTTTCCTGGATCTGTTTGATCTCGGCAATGGTTTGAAGGGTATCATCTATCAGGGAATTGTTGGCCTCTGTATAATTTAATTTAGCGCTTTTAAAGGAGAGGCTATTGATTTTTTCCGCTTCAGAAAGACTGTCATAGTTTTCCGGGAAGAGAGAAACGATAGGCTTGCTTTGACGGCAAAAAGCGTGTACATCTCTTAACACACGGCTGTCCTGCCTGATGTCTAAAGATGCGAAATGACTACCATAGAGTTCAACTTTACGGATCAGGTCGGACGCAAGGTCGGCAAATAAGCCATCATGATCTTCGTTGAGGGTATTGAGGATTTTATTTAGGTTTTCAATTAAGAAATCGGCAATATTTTCCATTTTTATATTCGGATCGAAAGCATTTTTGTACAATACGTCCTGTACAGTAGCAATCGGATCTTCCACACCCCTAAAGGTGATGCGGCGTTTCATGTTTCTGAAATCACGATAGTAACATCTGAACAGGATTTGGCGCAACATTTTAGAAACCTGTATCGTCGAGTCGGTATGTACGTTGGGATTCCCGTCGCGGTCGCCCCCTGGCCAGAAGCCCAGTTCGATGATTTTTTTAGACTGCAGATTGTAGTCGTTCAGGCTTTTATCTACCTCAGATTGAATATTGGCTGCGGCAAAGTAAAACACATTTTCCAGATACCAGGCCAGGCTCAATGCTTCATCAACCGGGGTTGGCGACTTTTTATTAAAGAAAGGCGTTTTTCCGAGTTGTTGCAACAACAGGTTGATGGTTGAAATATCATTGGTTTTGATGGCCGTAGTGAGGTCGGTAATGATAGACAGCACACTACCAGGATAGAACTGGGTAGGGTGTGCGGTTAGTACTAAACGAAGAGAAAACTCTTCGATCAGTTTTTCAATCTTATCATTCAGTGGTTTATTGTCTATTCCTTTTTTAAGGTAAGAAAGCAGGGCATTGTGCTCGTCGGCAGCATTTAACTTATTAAATGAGGCATCTTCTACGGCATCAAACAATACAACCTGACGTTCTATATATTGTATAAAACGAAAAAGCAGGTCAATCACATCCTTATTGGAATGTTTTTGGGTGTACTTCTTAAAAAACACATTTATAATATCTGCAGGCGTATCGTGATTGTTTACGCCATCTTCACAGTATTTAATAAAAAGAGGTAATAAAGTACCGGTGTCTTTAATTTTGTAGAACGGAAGGGTAAGGAAGAGGCTGTTATAAAGTTCGAACCGGGATACGACTTCATTGTTGAATATAGACTCTCGCTGACCTTTTGCTCTTTGTTTCTGCATCATAATTTAAACGAAAAATTTTCGCGCTTAATCTAGCAAAAAACATCCAAAAAACGGGCTAAAAGGCCAATAATTTATTTTGATTTTTTTATTAAAAGCCTTAACTTAGAGGCATAGAGATTCAATAATGATCTTTAAAAGGAATGTGCATGTAGAAGTGGAAGCGCTTGTACCATGCATTTAATTGTTATTTTTTTGGGGTAAAAATGGCCGTTAGTGTAGCTAACGGCCATTTTTTATTAATGAAGATCTGCCGGAACGGCGACGTTTTTCTTAAATTTCTGCAGGTATAATAGCGGGATAGAGCATAGTAAAATAAGGCCAGCTACCCAGTACGCATCACTATAGGTAAGCAACAGCGATTGCTTGGTTACTGCGCCTTCTATGGCTTTAGCTGCAAGCGCCTTGGCATCCAGATAGGTATAACCTTTGGCAACAAAATTGTTCACATAACCATTAAAACGATCGGTAAAGGCCGGATTATACTCATTTACGTTGACCAGCAGGTTGCTCCGGTGGAAGCCCTGACGTACGTGGATAAGGGTGGTTAGCGCAGCAATACCAAATGAACCGCCCAGTTGCCTCATCATGTTATTGAGTCCAGAGCCCTGGCCAATTTCGGCACCTTTCAAATCCTGAATAGCCAAAGTTGTTAAAGGAACGAACAATAGGGCCATACCCACCCCACGAATCATGAGCGGAAGGAAGAAGTCGTTAGTGCCAGATTGTAAGGTTGACTTACTGAGCATAGAACAGAATACAAAGAAGAGAAACATACCAATTGTGGCCATGAACTGCGCAGGAATGTTTTTCTTCAGCATAATCCCTATAAAAGGCATCATGACGATGGTACACAGCCCTCCGGGAAACAACAGTTCTCCGGTTTGAAGCGGCGAAAAACCCAATAAATTCTGACAGAAAACGGGGAATACAAATACGGAGCCATACAATCCGAAGCCCAGAATAAAGGAGGTGAACATCCCGACAGAGAAACTGCGGTGTCGCATAATTTTAAAGTTTACAATGGGATGATCGGTACTCAGCTCTCTCCAGATGAACAGCAATAGACCCAGTACCGAAGTAACGGCCAATGCGGTGATGTATGGAGTTGCAAACCAATCTTCACTTTCTCCTTTTTCGAGTACGGTTTGCAAACTACCAACGGCAACAGCCAGTAGAACGATCCCCCACCAGTCGACAGGCATGCCTTTTCCATCCTTGGGCGTTTCCCTGACAAAGGTATAGGTACAATATGCAGCCAGAATTCCGACGGGAATGTTGACATAAAATATTAAAGGCCAGGTGCTGATTTCGAGCAGGTAGCCACCAATAGTAGGCCCTACAGTAGGACCAACCACGGCGCCAAGGCCGAACAATGCGGTAGCAATGCCGACATCCTCGCGCGGCCAGGTTTCAATTAAGATGGCTTGTGCAGTTGATATTAGCCCTCCGCCGGCAAGACCCTGTAAAATCCTGAAAACAATGAGTTCTTCAAGGTTGGTTGCATTTCCGCAAAGAAATGAAGCAATGGTAAACAGAATGATGGAAAAAAGGAAGTAATTTTTTCGGCCGAAACGGCTGCCCAGCCATCCTGACATCGGCAATACAATTACATTGGCAACTGCGTAACCGGTAGATAACCACGCCACGTCTTCCAGTGTCGCACCAAGGTTACCCTGTATTTGAGGGATTGCCACGTTTACAATCGTCGTATCAATAAGCTCCAGTAATGAAGCCGTGATGACGGTAAAGGTGATGATCCACTTTTTTAAACCTTTCTCGGCCATTGTTTAATCTTTTATAGAAACGGAAACCTTAACGCTCATTCCCGGGCGCAGTTTTTCAAGAATTTCTTTCTGAGCTTTAGTGATTTTGATTTTTACAGGGACACGTTGTACAACTTTAACAAAGTTACCTGTGGCATTATCGGGAGGGAGTAATGACCCTTTGGCGCCTGTAATGGGTGCAAAATTGTAAACTTCGCCTTCTACGCTTTGATCGGGATAGGCATCAACATCGATTTTAACTTTTGAGCCCGGTTTGATGTCTTCCAGCTGCGTTTCTTTAAAGTTTGCAGTGATGTAAATGCTGTTTTCATTGACAATAGAAAACAATGACTGGCCAGGTTGGATGAGCTGTCCTTTCTGAATATTCTTTTTGGAAACTATGCCGGTTGCCGGAGCTTTGATTTGTGTATAAGAAAGTTGAAGCTTAGCAAAATCAACGTCGGCCTGGCGCTGCGTTACGCCGGTGTTGCTTACCGCAAGTTGCGACTGGGTAGTACCCACTTGTTTTACGGCAGCGTTATATTGATCATTTGCGGCAGTAAAGGCAGCCTGCGCAGATTCTTTTTGGGCTTTGGCCTGATCAAATTGCTGTTGGGTAATTGATCCATCTTTTATCAGGTTGAGGTAACGTTCGTAATCCTTTTGTGCCAGGTTCAATTTAACTCTTGCAGCTTCTATATTTGCTTTTGCGGTACTGGTATTGGCTGCGGTTGCTGCAATTTGCGATTCTGAAACCCCAACACCAGCATTTGCGCCTTTTTGGCCGGCCATAGCTTGTTCCAGCTTTATTTTATAATCTCTGTCGTCCAATGTCACCAGCACATCACCTTCGGCAACACGGGTATTTTCTTCAAACTTGATGTCCTGTACATAACCACCTACACGCGCTACCACCGGACTGATATCGCCATCAATCTGGGCATCGTCGGTATCCACGTGTTTGCTGTAATAGATATATTCTTTGGTACCAAATATGGCGCCTAATATGATCAGTACGCCTAATATAATTGGGACTACTTTATTCTTTTTTTTCTTTTCAGTTGTCATTGCCTAATTTGTTTTGGTATTTATTGAGAAATTTTTCCGGTAGATTTTAGTAAGGTATAATAAGCGAGTCCGGCATCTGCCTTAGCCAGTTCCAGGTTAATTTTTGCCTGATACAATAAGGTTTCGGCATCGATCCTGTCTATTGCAGAGGCAACATTGTTTTTATATTTTGAGGCCAATAATTTATCGTTTTCCGTAGCCTGGGCAATTGAGGTTTCTAATACCTTGATCTTGCTGATAGCAAGTTGATAGTTTTGATAATTTCTGTTGATTTCCTTTTTAACCTGATCAGCAAAGATGTCTTTCTGTATACTGATCTCTTGCTGCTGGATCCGCGTATCGGTTACTTTGTGTTTATTGGTCCACAGATTTCCGATATTCCAGGAGATGTTTGCCCCCACAGTTACAGGCATAATGTATTGGTCTGTTGGTGGGATGAATTTGCCGCTTGGATTGATGTAATATAGATTTGCACCTACACCAACGGTGGGCAGGGTGTTGGCTTTAGCCGATTTAATGTTTACATCTGCAACTTTATTCTGAAGCTCCAGTTGCTTCAGCTCCTGTCGGCCAGCAAACCCCATTTCCAGATAGCTACTTAAAGGTGCTGCTGCTTTTAATGAGGCATCCGGATCTACAATTTCAATCTGTGTATTTTCATTTAAACCAAGTAAGATATCCAGGTTGTAGTTGATGATTTTCCTGTTATTTTCGGCTTCCATATCTGTCAACGATACGTTGGCTTGCTGAAGCTGAAACCTGAGCACGTCATTTTTGGTAACGATGCCCTGTTGAAAAAAACGTTGCGATTGTTTGAGTTGACTATCAATTGATTCCAGGTTTTGAGCAATCACTTTTTTGCTTTGCAGTACTTTGAACAATGCATAATAAGTATTGATAACGACATAGCTAATCTCTTCTTTGTCTTTATCTGCGTCCAAACGTGCAACCTCAGTCAACAGTCGGGTTGATTCTTCTGCATAACGGAGCTTGCCACCTCCATAAATCAGTTCTTCAACAGCCGCGGTACCTACAAAGGCATCTGCCCGCTTGGGCAAATGAATTGGGTTCCCCCCTCCGATACTTAGGGTATTGGTTGGGATTTCGGCGTGGTTGTAGAGAAAGGAAGCCTTTGCTGTGGGCAACGCACTGTCTTTCACAATATTTAGTTTTGCAATTGCCTGATCTATCTTGTTTTGCGAAAGTTTTAGATTTTTGCTGTTTTCGATGCCCAATGTAACCGCTTCCTGCAAGCTTAATTTTTTGATGTCCTGGGCATAGAGCATGCCTGGCAGCACAAAAGTTAAGAAACTTAGTTTGATGGATTTATATATCATTTTTTGGTGTTAAATACGTGATGATAAGATCGTTTAAGTGAGCAATTAATCTGTCGGTAATCGCTTTTCTATCTTCTTTGTTGTTGATGTCAAGTGTGGTTCCCGAAGTAATTTTGGATGGAGATATAGCGACATAACTAATGGTACCCATTATGGTTGCAATGAGCATTCTTACATCTACGGACCTGAAGCTTCCATCTGTAATGCCATCGTTGATGATCTGTTCTATCACCAACAGATTTTGGGCCATGGAGTTTTTTATTTTAAAAAACATTTCGGGGCGATGCGGCATAGACAACTCTCTATGCATCATTTTATGAAAGGCGTGGTTGCATAATACTCTTGTGGCATAGCCTTCAATTACTTTTAGCAACTTTTCCATTCCGGAAAGTTTATCCTGATTGATGCTGGCTAGTTGTGTGCTGAAATCGGCAATTCTTTTACTCATGATTTCCATGAAGACACCTTCTTTTGAGCCAAAATAGTAATTGATCATTGACATGTTTGCGCCAGATTCCTTCGCAATTTGTCGGGTAGATGTGGCTTCGTAGCCCCATTCCGCAAAAAGGCTTTCTGCTGCTTCCAGAATACTCGCTTTTTTATCTGTTTTTTCCATTTCGTTATTTGTGACCGCAAAATTAATCAATCGATTGATTGGTTTTATTGAAATGATATTCTTTTTGAAATAATTGACGAAATGCTGACAAGTGTTTGTTATTTTTATACTCCACCTTAAAATACAGTATGTTATGAAAATAGGAGGTCTGTTAGCCAGCTTGTCGCTTGTTTTTTTAACAGGGATTTCTTTTCAGGGATCCGCACAGGTACCGGATGTAGAAAGCGAATGGATCAGGATTAACCAGCTCGGTTATCAACCTCAATCGGTTAAGGTGGCTGTGTGGGCGAGCAAAAATGAAGTATCGCAACCGGTTAAATTTGAAATTATCGAAAAAGAGACAGGAAAGCAGGTCTATACTTCTGGTGCTGTTAAAGCATTTGGAGCATATGGGCCATTTAAGACTACCTGTAGATTAGATTTCAGTGATTTTAAAAGCCCGGGACGTTATTTTATTAAGGCCGGAACGGCAACTTCCCCGGAGGTGATTATTGGAGCCGATGTATACCGCCATACCGCAGACTTTGCCTTACGTTATATGCGCCAGCAGCGTAGTGGATTTAACCCCTTTTTAAAAGACAGTTGCCATACCGGCGATGGATATACGATGTATGGCCCCATGCCCGACAGTACGCATATTGATGTTAGCGGGGGCTGGCACGATGCTTCAGATTATTTACAATATGCCACCACCTCGGCCAATGCTACCTATCATTTGCTGGCCGCCTACCGGGATTTTCCGGGGTCTTTTTCAGATGCTTTTCAAGCCAATGGTTTGGTTGGGAAAAATGGGCAGGCTGATATTTTGGATGAAGCGAACTGGGGTTTGCAATGGCTACTGAAAATGCACCCTAAAAAGACGTGGTTGTTTAACCAGATTGCCGATGACAGAGATCACCAGGGATTGCGATTGCCGAATGAGGATGCGGTTAGCTATGGCAAAGGAAAAGAAAGACCTGTTTATTTCGCAAACGGCAAGCCTCAGGGGCTAGGTAGATTTCAAAGCAGGGCAACGGGGACGGCTTCAGTTGCCGCGAAATTTGGGAGTGCTTTTGCACTTGGAAGCAGGTTATTTAAGGATATAAATGCTAAGTATGCCCAACAGCTGCTCGAAAAATCCAGATCGGCCTATGCATTCGGGTTGAAACAGCCCGGAGTGCAGCAGACTGCGCCCAATAGAGCACCCTATTTTTATGAAGAGGACAACTGGACCGATGACATGGAGCTGGCGGCGGCTGAACTTTATCAAACAACCGGAGGAGCGGATTTCTTAAAACAGGCAGTAAAATACGCTGCTATGGAACCGGTAACGCCATGGATGGGGGCCGATACGGCGCGACATTATCAATGGTATCCCTTTCACAACTTTGGACATTATGAAATTGCCAAAAACAAGAACGTCTCCATTTCAGATAAAGCGATCTCCTATTACCGGGAGGGCTTAAAGCGGGTTTGGGAAAAAGCAAAACACAATGTTTTTTACCGGGGAGTGCCTTTTGTGTGGTGTTCCAATAATTTAACAGCTTCATTTGCCATTCAGGCTTATTTGTATCGTAAAGCCAGTGGTGATGAGGAATATGAGGAATTGGCGCAGGCAAATTTTGACTGGCTATTTGGCTGTAATCCCTGGGGCACATCAATGGTTTACGGCCTGCCTGCCTGGGGCGATACACCAAAAGATCCCCACTCGGCATTTACCCATTTAAAACAATATCCAATTGATGGCGGACTGGTCGATGGACCTGTTTATGGTCGTATTTATAAAAACCTGATTGGGATTAAACTATACCAGCCTGATGAATATGCGGTATTTCAATCAGACCTGGTCGTTTACCACGATGATTTTGGAGATTATAGTACCAATGAGCCCACGATGGATGGTACCGCTTCATTGGTTTATCTCCTGGCGGCCTATGATAGTCGGACCAAGCCTGACCAATCCGGATTTCAGACAGAGCAGGGGGGCATTATCCGCGGGAGGCTTGATGAAAAGAAAATTGCACTGGTGTTTACAGGGCATGAATATGGAGAAGGGCTGCAGCAGATTGACAAAACGCTAAACAAATACGGGGCAAAGGCATCATTCTTTTTCACCGGAGATTTTTATAGAAACCCACAATTTGCGCCATTTATCAAACAGCTAAAAAAAGAACGTCATTATTTGGGCGGACATTCGGACCGGCATCTTTTGTATTGTGATTGGGGAAAGCGGGATAGTTTGCTGATCAGCAGGGAATCGTTTTTGAGCGATCTGACAGCCAATTACAAAGAGATGGCCAGATTCGGAATCAGCAAGCTAGACGCTGAATTTTTTTTGCCACCCTATGAATGGTACAATAAAAACATAGCCGACTGGACGGCGGATGCAGGTTTCAGGCTGATAAATTATACACCCGGAACCCGTTCTAATGCCGATTATACTTACCCTGAGATGGGGAGTCGCTATATTGGGAGCATGGATATTTACCAATCTATTGTAGATTTGGAGTTGAAAAAAGGTATGAATGGCTTTTTATTGTTACTGCATGCCGGAACCGACCCGCGGAGAAAGGATAAGTTTTACGATAAATTGGAAGATCTGCTATTTTTTTTTAAGCAAAAAGGCTATAAGCTTGTAACGGTTAATGATTTGCTGGGTAAATAATGGACCAATATTTTGTTTACAGATAAAATAAATCAATATCTTTGGGCCAAATAAATAATACAATGATTAAAGAAGAAAGCAACAACAGTTTTGACTGGGTTTACTATGTTTTAGGCCTGTTTTTTGGAATTTTAACCGCGGCAATTATTACTGGCAGCTTTGGCTGGTCAATATTAGGGGGAATTATAGGATTTATATTTGGTGCTGTTTTCTTAAACGGAATCGTTAAAGGCCGCGAGTACTAATCGTTAATTATTATAGTTTTAAGGCAACCTCTAATGAAAAGAATTAGTTTTATCGGGGTATTTGCATTGTTTGCTTTAGTTGCAGGTGCCCAGGAGTTAAAATTTGCTCCTGTTGATGCAAGTCCTGCAGACATTGTTTATTTTCCACTCAATGTAGCTAAAGCAAAAGATAATTCGGTTCCGTCAATTAAAATCGTGTATTCGAGGCCAAGTAAAAAAGGCCGTGATATATTTGGTGTACTGGAACAATTTGGGAAGGTTTGGCGTGTTGGCGCTAATGAAAATGCTGAAATCCGGTTTTACAAAAGGGTTAGTGTTGGAGGAAAAACGATTAAGCCTGGAACGTATAGCCTGTTTGCAATCCCTAACCAGGATAAATGGACGTTGATCATCAATACGCAAACCGATCGCTGGGGTGCTTTTTCTTATGATGCGACTAAAGACGTGGTTAGGACAGATGTTCCCGTTAAGCTATTAGAGAAACCCATAGAGACGTTTTCTATTACATTTATGGCGCAGCCCCAAGGGGCAAATCTGATAATGGCCTGGGACCGCACCATGGTTGAGTTACCGATTGGGATGAAGTAACTCGGGAGAGTTTAGTGCCCTCCGGCAATAAATTTAAGGCCTAATATGGACCCAATCAGGGTAGCGATAAAGAATATTCTCCAGAAATTTACGGGCTCTTCAAAAAAGAAAATTCCTACAAGAACAGTTCCAACGGCCCCTATGCCTGTCCATACGGCGTAGGCAGTACCCATAGGTAAAGTTTGTACGGCTTTGTTCAATAATATAAAACTAAGCGTGATGCAAACAAAAAAGGCAATACTCCATTTCATGTTGCTAAAATTGTTCGAAAGCTTCAGGCAGGTGGTAAAGCCAACTTCGAAAATGCCTGCAATAACTAATATAATCCAACTCATAATTTAAATATTTGCCACAAAAGTACCGTGATTGGTCTGCTTATTTTTTTACAAATGTTAAAAAAAGCCCTTGGTGAATTATCTTTGCAAAAACAGTTACCGTCTTGCAGAACGTTATTCATACATTAAAAAGTATTTATCCTTTAAAAGAACAGCACTTGAATCAGCTGCTGGATTTAATGGAACGGGTAGAGGTGCCTAAAAACAGCAGGATTATTCATACGGAAAAAGTTGAAAAATCTATTTTCTTTATTGAGAAGGGGGTTGCCCGGGCATTTTGTGAGAATTCTGAGCATCAAATCACTTTCTGGTTCGGTATGGAGGGAGATGTTATTCTTTCCTACAACAGTTACATCAACCGCTTGCCAGGTTACGAAAGTGTGGTTGTTTTGGAGGATTGCATCTTATATGAAATGAAGACTGCGGCTCTGGAGTTACTTTTTGGACAAGAGATTGAGCTGGCCAATTGGGGGCGTAAACTGGCCGAGCAGGAGTTGATCAGAACTGAAGAACGGCTCATTGCGCGGTTATTTAAGTCTGCTTCCGAACGCTATAAAGAGTTGTTAATGAGTAACCCCGCCATCGTCCAAAGAGTGCAGCTAGGTTATATCGCTTCTTATCTTGGTGTTACCCAGGTTACGCTAAGCAGGATTCGGGCGGAGGTTAAGTACTAAAGCTCGGCGCTAAGTTATGAAGGCTTATTCAGGACTGCTACAGTTAACCTGCTGATACAATTCATTTTTCCTTTGTCATTATAGATCTTGATTTCCCATACATGGGTTTTTGCACCAATATGCAGGGGCTTACAAACGCCTGTAACCAAACCTGACTTCACTGGGCGCAGATGGTTTGCATTGATTTCAAGACCAACAGCCTGGTATTTTTGAGGATCTATACACATGTAGGAAGCGATGCTGCCCAATGTTTCGGCCAGGACAACAGAGGCGCCCCCATGTAAAATGCCGGCAGGCTGATGTGTGCGCTCATCTACCGGCATTGTCGCTGTCAAGGTATCTTCCTCAATTTTTGTAAATTGAATGTCGAGGAAAGCACCCATATGGTTTTTTGGTCTGTCATTTAACTGTTCGGGTGTAAAGTTGGTAAACCAGATCATAAATAACGGCTTTTAATAATTTGGGTATGGTGGATGATGTGACCGGCTATGACGAACAGCAAGGCCCTTACTGTGATTTGCCTTTCTGCTGCTGTTCCGCTTCTGTTCAGTTCTTTTTCATTGAGGGAATTGAATAGATATAGGTTTCCTTTTCTGAGTAGTGCAAATTCTTCTGAAAGACTGAGCAGGCTTCTGTCTTGAAAATGGGCATTAGCGGCATACTCTTCTTCGTCAAATCCGGGTAATGCATGGTTTTCACCCCTGGCAAAGCAGGTTACACGATAAGCGAATACACGTTCAGAATCAATAAGGTGACCGATTAGTTCTTTAATGGTCCATTTTCCGGGGGCATAAGCATAGTCTGCCTTCTCTACCAGGCTGTTGATAAAATCGGTGAATTCGGATGCCTGTCTTTTTAGCAGGTCCATCACATCGCCTTCAACAAGGCTAATGTATTGTTCAGCCCATACGGGATACTCATGTGTTTGAGGTCGGTTCATAAGTAATACTGCTTTTTAAAATGATACGAAATGTTGTTCCTTTGCCCAACTCAGCATCTTTAACAAAGATCTGTCCGTTGTGATAGTTTTCTATAATCCTTTTGGTGAGGGACAGCCCGAGTCCCCATCCTCTTTTTCGGGTAGTGTATCCCGGTTGAAAAACGGCATCGAATTTAGACCGGGCAATTCCTTTTCCGGTGTCGGTTACATCAATAAATACTTCTTCTTTTGTTAAATTTTCGATAATGTTAATGGTGATGTTCCCTTCGTTTTCAATGGCATTTGCGGCGTTTTTTAATAGATTTTCAATTACCCAATCAAACAGGGGGACATTTAAAAGTGCGCGGACCTGCTCATCTCCAATAATTTTGAAAATAATTTTGTCTGAGGTTCTAAGCTTGAAATATTCTACAAAATTATAGATTACGGTATATACCACATGGTCTTCTACGATAGGCTTGGAGCCAATTTTTGAAAAGCGGTCGGTAACAACTTCCAGGCGCTTGATATCGTTTTCCATTTCTGCAATCAGGGGATCGTCTTCTGCGTCGAACCTGGATTTGATGAGTTCCACCCAAGCCATCAATGAAGAAATAGGCGTACCCAACTGATGCGCTGTCTCTTTGGCCATGCCCACCCATACCTGATCTTGCTCTGCTTTTCTGGCTGAACTGAATGCGACATAGGCCGTGAGTAAAAATAGGCCAATTACGGCTAGTTGTATATAAGGGAAATAACGGAGCTGCGTTAAAGTGGCCGAATCCTTATAATAAATATACCAACGTGTACCATCCAGGCCAATAATAGGCGTAGGCGGGTGTTGTTCTTTCATTTTTCGAAGCTCTCTGGAAAAGTATACTGGATCGTAAGTCTTATTGGGCTGTTTTTCAACTTCATAATTGGTTTTTGTTGAATCAAGCCCCTGATAAGACAGGATGCCTCCTTCAGAATCGATCATGATAACCGGCAGTTTTGTATTGGTGCGGATCAGGTCAATTAAACTGGTGTACCTGTCGTCATCGTACATCGCCAGAGATTGTTCTGTAACCTTTACATACAGCTGAAATTGAAGCTGTTCTTCGCGTTCCATCTTTTTGACAAAGAAATCGCTATAAAAAACAGACGCTGTGCCAATTACGATGGCAAAGATCAATAAAAAGAATTTCCAGCGGCGTTTTTTTTCGTATGGATTCATAGTACCTGATGGCAAATTACAAAATAGCATTCAAAAATGCATCAATAGAACGGTAACGCGGTAAAAAATATATCTTTGTAAATCGTAATATGGAAAAGAAAGTTAGAGTAAGATTCGCCCCGAGCCCAACAGGGGGACTACATTTGGGTGGTGTACGTACCGCTTTGTTCAATTATCTGTTTGCAAAAAAGCATAACGGAACATTTATTCTTCGTATTGAAGACACCGATCAAACCCGTTTTGTGGAGGGTGCAGAAGAATATATCACCTCATGTTTGAAATGGTGTGGCTTGGTTCCTGATGAAAGCCCTTCGCATGAAGGCAGCTTTGGCCCTTATCGCCAGAGCGAACGGAAAGCGACTTACAGGCAATATGCTGAGCAGCTGATTGCTGATGGCTATGCTTACTATGCCTTTGATACCCCTGAAGAATTGGATGCGAAAAGGAAAGAAATTCCAAATTTTACCTATGGGCTGGCCACCAGAGCCGGTATGCGAAACTCGTTGACTTTGTCGGAAGCAGAAGTGAATACCCTTTTGGCGGCTGACACGCCACATGTGATACGCATAAAAATGCCTGAAAATGAAACGGTATCTTTTACAGACTTGATTAGAGGACACGTGAGTTTTGATACCAATTTAGTAGACGATAAAGTTTTGCTAAAAGCTGATGGGATGCCAACTTATCACCTGGCTGTTGTTGCAGATGACAGGGCAATGGAAATCAGTCATGTTTTTAGAGGAGAAGAATGGCTGCCTTCGGCACCTATACATATATTGTTGTGGCGGTATCTGGGCTGGGGCAACGAGATGCCGCAGTGGGTGCATTTGCCCTTAATTTTGAAGCCGGATGGAAACGGAAAGTTGAGCAAACGAGATGGGGACAGGCTTGGATTTCCGGTTTATGCCCAAAATTGGACAGACCCTAAGACTGGCGATCTGACAAAAGGATTTAAGGAATTGGGTTTTATGCCCGAGGCTTTTGTGAATTTACTGGCTATGCTAGGTTGGAATGATGGCACAGATCAGGAATTGTTCTCCCTGGCAGAGCTGATCGATAAGTTCTCGATAGAGCGGATCAGCAAAGCGGGCGCTAAGTTTGACTTCGAAAAAGCGAAGTGGTACAACCATGAATGGATTAAAAACACAGCATCAAAAGCGTTACTTCCTTTAGTGAAAGAGGTATTTGTAGGAGAAGACATGATCTGGAAGGATGATGCCTATGTTGAAAGGGCAATAGATCTGGTTAAGGACCGTTGCAACCTGCTGACAGATTTTGTGCTTCAAAGCAAGTATTTTTTTATTGCCCCGGGCCAGTATGATCTGGATGCGGTAAAACCAAAGTGGACAGCAGAAAAAGCTGCTTTTTTTGATGCCTATGCTTCAGCGGTCAATGATGGGGTTGAGGCAACGGCTCTTGAAGAAAGCTTTAAGGCGCTTGCTGCCGAGCAAAATTTTAAACCTGGAGAGTTGATGCTGCCTTTTAGAATTATGCTGGTTGGCGGGAAATTCGGACCTGGTGTATTTGATATTGCAGTGGTACTTGGTGCTGCTGAAACCCGACAAAGAATTCAAAATGCAATAGCGGCATTTAATTAAACAAAACTCTTCGTGGTTTTGGTATGACAATTGCCGCAACTTTTCATTCATCAAATAAAAAAAATTGATATGCAATGGTTCGGTAAAGGAAGTGGCAATATAGACGACAGAAGAGGAATGAGCGGCGGCGCCAAGCTTGGTGGTGGTGTAGGTATCATCATCATCGTTTTGGGCTTGTTGTTTGGTAAAGATTTGACCGGGGTAGTTAGCCAGCTACCCGTTGGAGAAATGACTCAAACAGAAGGAAAAACGGGAGACCCTACGGATGCCGAAGGCAAATTTGTAGACGGGGTGCTGGAGTCGACCAACCAGGTCTGGGAGAAAGAATTTCAGGCTATGGGACGGGAGTATGAGAAGCCTCGAATGGTTTTGTTTACTAATATGGTTCAGTCGGCCTGTGGAAATGCCAGCTCTGCTGTTGGCCCCTTTTACTGCCCCGGTGATCATCAGGTATATATTGACTTAAGTTTTTATCAGGACCTGAAAGATAGGTTTGGTGCGGCGGGCGATTTCGCTCAGGCTTATGTAATTGCACACGAAGTTGGGCACCATGTGCAAAACCTGCTGGGGATATCTGACAAGTTGCAGCAGGCGCGGAGGCAGCTAAGTGAAAAAGAATACAACCGCCTGTCGGTTAAATTGGAGTTGCAGGCCGATTTTTTTGCAGGCTTATGGGCAAATCAGGCGCAGAACCTGAAAGATTTTAAATTGGAAGAGGGAGATATAGAAGAGGCTTTAACTGCTGCAAATGCTATTGGTGACGATAAGCTTCAGAAACAGGCCCAGGGAGAGGTGGTGCCGGATGCATTTACTCATGGTACTTCTGCTCAAAGGGTTTATTGGTTCAAAAAAGGTTTTGAAACAGGAGATATCAAGCAAGGGGATACGTTTAATTCCGATAGACTGTAATTTGTTTTTTTTGCAACAAAATGGTTGTTTATAAGTTTAAACTTATAAACTTGTATAAATTAGTTATAAAAAAATAACAGCCAGGATACAGCAACAGGAATTTTAAAGCCCATGATAGTTAGTAATGATATTAATTGTAGATGACACCCCTGAGAATCTGATTTCTTTAAAAAAGGTTCTGGAAAGACATAATTTTGAAGTCGATACAGCATCATCGGGAGAAGAAGCCCTAAAGAAAGTACTCAAGCAAGAGTATGTTTTAATTATCCTGGATGTTCAAATGCCAGGAATGGATGGCTTTGAAGTTGCAGAAGCCATTTCAGGCTATAGCCGGGCCAAAGAGACGGCGATCATTTTTTTATCTGCTGCAAATACTGAACTCAAGTTTATTACCAAGGGATATTCTTCGGGAGGCCTGGATTACATTACCAAGCCAGTTGACATGGATATCCTTTTGTTAAAAGTGAAGACTTTTTACCGGATTTACGAGCAAAGCAGGAAGCTTATTGAGATTCAGAAAGCATTGCTGGACGAGATTGAATTCCGAAAAAGAGCTGAACGGAAAAAAGACGAATTTATCAGTATCGCCAGTCATGAATTGAAAACACCCTTAACCAGTGTAAAAGGCTATGTTCAGCTGTTGGGACGGAGTGTAGATAAAGGAGATATCCCTACTGTAAAAAAACATCTTGCAAAAGCCCAGCTGCAATTGGAAAAGCTGAATGATCTGATTGCCGATCTTTTGGATATTTCTAAAATCGAGAGCGGGAAACTCAAATTCAATAAAAAACACTTTGAACTGGATCATTTATTGGATGGCGTTGTGGAGGTTATTCACCAGGCTAATCCTGAATTTAAGATCATCAGAAAGGGCACTGTACCTCAGCCAATTTATGCCGATGAGATGAGGATAGAACAGGTTATTGTGAATTTTCTGACCAACGCGATTAAATACTCTCCCGGCACTAATGAAATTCAGGTTAATGTTCAAACAACCGACGATCAGCTATATGTTGGTGTACGCGATTTTGGGATTGGCATAGCACCTGAGCTACAAAAAAGTGTGTTTGAAAAGTTTTATAGAGTAGAAGAAACCTCAATCCATTTCCAGGGATTGGGCATAGGATTATATATATCTGCTGAAATTATTAACCGGCATGGCGGTGAGGTTGGTGTAAAAAGTAAATTGGGCGAAGGCTCTGAGTTTTTTTTCACACTGCCTTTACATGCTTCACCTGAATCAATATAAAAAGACCAAGGTTTATGAGTAAAAAGACCATTAAAAATAACCTTCGTATTGGCCTGGGGCTATCATTGTTAATTTTGTTCATTACGTCTTTGGCCTCGTACCTGAGTATCAAAAACCTCATCAGAAGCGGGGAGATGGTTGGACATAGCAATGAAGTTATTTCTAAGCTTGAAGGTGTAATTTCGACCCTAAAGGATGCGGAAACTGGTCAAAGGGGCTATCTTTTGACAGGAGAGAAGGACTTTTTGACCCCGTACGTTGGCGCCAGACAGAATGCGCTGGATTTGCTGGAGGCGATTGGTCGTGAAACCAGAGACAATCCGGTACAGCAACGGAATGTTAAAAAACTGGAGGAAGTTATTAACGAGCGGCTGCTGATTCTAAAGAAGACAGTGGATATCAAAAAGCGTGGTGGAACAGTAGGGGTTGCGGAATTGGTGAATGGTAAGGTCTATATGGATGCCGCCAGAAACCTGATTAAAGAGATGTCGCGGGAAGAGCATCGTTTGTTGGACGCAAGAACTGCTAACATGAATAAGATGGCGGGGTATACCCCGGCTTTGATTGTTTTTGCAGCTTTGCTGGCAATTTTAATCACTATCTTTTTTTACAGGAAAGTTTCTTCTGATTTTAATGCCCGCGTAAAGTTACAGCAGGAGTTGCAGGATAAAAATGAAGAAATGGACAGCAGGATCGCCGTAATTCAGGGGATTGCTAACCGGATTTCGGCCGGCGATTATGAAATGCGGTTGGACGATGATGAAAAAGACGAACTGGGAAGTCTTGCAGGCTCTTTAAATACTATGGCAGAGTCTCTGCAGTATTCTTTTTCACTATTGGCAGATAAGGAATGGCTGCAGTCGGGCATTGCGGGGTTGAATGATAAAATGGTAGGCGAAAAAAGTGTAGAAGAGCAGGCACATGATATTGTAGAAGAGATCGTTGAACGGACACATAGTCAGGTTGCCGCATTTTATATTGTTGAGGATGATAAATCACTTCATTTAGTGGGAAGCTACGCATTAATGGAAACGCAGAAGCGTAAAAACGTCAGATTGGGTGAAGGACTTATTGGGCAATGTGTACAGTCGGGTAAAACGATGTTGGTTAACGATATTCCGGAAGGTGAATTAACCATTAGTTATGCAGCAGGAAGTAGTATCCCGCGTAACGTAATTGCCGTGCCAATTTTTAGAAGCGGACTAGTGGTAGGCGTGATGGAATTTGGGTCGTTGCAAACCTATACGCCTTTGCAAATAGATTTTTTTAATAGCATTTCGAACAATATAGGGGTAGCCATACATGTTTCTCAGAACCGTAAAAGGTTACAGGAATTTTTGGAAGAAACTCAAGCTCAGGCCGAGGAATTACAGGCTCAGCATAGAGAGTTGGAGGGGTTAAATGCTGAATTGGAGGCTCAAACACAGCGTATACAGACATCGGAAGAAGAATTAAGGGTGCAACAAGAGGAATTGCTACAGAGCAACCACGAATTGGAAGAGCGCACCAGTTTGCTGGAAGAAAAAAATCAGTTGATACAGGAAAGAAACCTGGATATACAACACAAAGCAGAGCAGTTGGAGCAAAGTACCAAATATAAATCGGAGTTCCTGGCCAACATGTCTCATGAATTGCGTACACCGTTAAATTCCATTTTATTGTTGTCGAAACTGATGTCCGAGAATAAGGAACTGGACAAGGAATATATTGAATATGCTGAGGTGATACAGAGTTCGGGCCAGGGCCTACTTGGTCTGATTGATGAGATTTTGGACTTGTCTAAAATTGAGGCTGGCAAAATGAAGCTGGAGTTTGCGGACATCAATATCAGGGAAGTGGCAACTGATATGCGATCGTTGTTTGATCCCGTTGCGAAGAATAAGCACTTGGATTTGGTGATTGAGGTAGATGAGCAGCTTTCAGTAATCAATACAGATAAAATGCGGCTGGAACAGATTTTGAAAAACCTGCTTTCCAATGCGATTAAGTTTACGGATGCGGGTACGGTGGCATTGACTATAGGACAGGATGAATCGGGGCAGAATTTGCTGTTCAGGGTAACAGACACGGGCATTGGTATTCCTGTTGATAAACAGGGGCTGATCTTTGAAGCCTTTCAACAAGCGGACGGATCAACAAGGCGTAAATTTGGAGGTACAGGGCTCGGTCTGTCTATTAGTCGCGAACTGGCCAAGCTTTTGGGTGGAGAAATAGAGCTGACCAGTAAGGAAAATGTAGGAAGCGAATTTATTTTTTCATTGCCTATACAACGTAATCTGATAAAGCCGGTACTTCCGGTTCAGGATGTGCTGATTCAACCTGTTTTTGTAGATCGATTAGAGCCTGTTGTTGCCGAACGTTTTACAGTTGATCATATTCCTCAGGAAATTGAGGACGATCGAAACGGTATCCAACCGGGTGATCGGGTGATTTTGATTATTGAAGACGATACGAATTTTGCGAAAACCCTGTTGAAATTTACCAGGAAAAGAGACTATAAGGGTATTGTAGCCGTTCGTGGAGATATGGGCATAGAGCTGGCCAACCATTACCAGCCTCTGGCTATTTTACTTGACATACAATTGCCCGTAAAAGATGGCTGGCAGGTTATGGAAGAGTTAAAATCTAATCCTGCTACCAGACCAATTCCGGTACACATTATGTCCTCTCTGGAGGTAAAAAAAGAGAGTCTGCTGAAAGGGGCGGTTGACTTTATCAATAAACCGGTGGCTTTGGAGCACATGAGGCAGATTTTTGAAAAACTGGAAGATGCATTAAGCCGATATCCCAAAAAAGTACTAATTGTTGAAGAGAATAAACAGCATGCTGAAGCCCTCAGTTATTTTCTGAGCAATTATAATATCCATACAGAGGTAGCCAGTAATGTAACACAGAGTATTGGGGCTTTAAATAAGAATGAAGTAGATTGCGTTATTCTGGACATGGGCATCCCCGATAAAAATGCTTATGAAACCCTGGATACGATTAAAAAGAGCAGAGGTTTGGAAAATCTGCCTATTATCATTTTTACAGGGAAAAACCTTTCTAAGGGAGAAGAAAGCCGTATCAAGCAGTATGCGGATTCTATTGTGGTTAAAACAGCGCACTCTTATCAACGGATTTTGGATGAAGCAGCCCTTTTTCTTCATCTGGTTGAAGAAAATGAAGTGGAAAACAAACATAAAAAAACATCCGTTGAAAAATTGGGTGGATTGTATGATGTGCTTAACAATAAAACGGTGCTGATTGCAGACGATGACGTCCGGAATATTTTCTCTCTGACAAAAGCTTTGGAGCAACATAAGATGAAAGTGTTGGCTGCTACGGATGGAAAAGAGGCCTTGCAGGTATTGAAAGATAACCCATTGGTAGATATTGTGCTGATGGATATGATGATGCCTGAGATGGACGGATATGAGACCACAAAAGAAATCAGGAAGGTTTCTGCATATAAACAATTACCTGTTTTAGCTGTTACAGCAAAAGCAATGATGGGCGACCGGGATAAATGTATTGCAGCGGGCGCTTCAGATTATATTTCAAAACCGGTAGATATTGATCAATTGATTTCATTACTAAGAGTTTGGCTTTACAATAAAGTCTGACGCTAAATATAGTTACCTATGACAGAGCAGAAGATATTAATCGTTGATGATGATAATAGAAATATTTTTGCATTAAAAGCCGTTTTAAAAGCTAAAGGCTATCAATGTCTTTCGGCAACAGGAGCCGAGGAGGGCCTTGAAATACTTGCTGCTGAGAACAACATTGCTGTTGTGTTAATGGACATGATGATGCCTGGAATGGACGGTTATGAGGCTATGGGAAGGATGAAAGACCAGCCGGGGCTCAAAGATATTCCTGTTATTGCCGTTACTGCACAGGCAATGTTGGGCGATAGGGAACGTTGTTTGAATGGAGGAGCTGTTGGCTATATCTCGAAACCGATAAATGTTGAGGAGCTGATTAAATTATTAAACCATTACGTTTTAACCACCTAAAATTTGGATACTGTTGCAATCACTGATGAGCATGTAGAGCTGTTGCTTTCCGACGTTTTGGAACAGTATGGCTATGACTTTACGGGGTACTCAAGAGCATCTTTGAAAAGGCGCATTTCAAGACTATACACCTTAGATAAGATCTTAAGTTTTGCTGAGTTCAGGTATAAGGTTTTGAATGATCAGGTTTATTTTAAGCGTTTTGTGGAACAGATTACAGTCAATGTGACCGAAATGTTCAGAGATCCTTCTTTTTTTAAGACCTTAAGAGAGGTTGTGTTACCCAAATTGGGCACCTATCCTTTTATCAGGATATGGCTTGCGGGCTGTTCTACAGGAGAGGAAGCTTATTCTATCTCCATTATTTTGAAGGAATTGAATTTGCTGAATAAATCGCTGATTTATGCCACAGACCTTAATCCTTCGGTATTGGATAAAGCTAGCCAGAGTATGTTTGCGATGAGCCAGATGAAGCAATACTCCGAGAATTATATCTTATCAGGAGGGACAAAAGACTTTTCCAGCTATTACACGGCAAGTTATTCATTGGCCAAGTTTGATGAGGAGTTGAAAAAGAAGATCATCTTTTCTACGCATAACCTGGTCTCTGATCATTCTTTTAATGAATTCCAGCTGATCCTATGTCGAAACGTTCTGATCTATTTTGATCGTGGATTGCAGCATAATGTGCTGGACTTGTTTGATGATAGTCTGGAGGATTTGGGGTACCTGGCCCTGGGAACAAAAGAAACGGTTGAATTTTCGCGGATTTCTAAAAGGTATAAACGGCTACCGGGAGAAAAAATATGGAGGAAGGTAGGTTGATGGGAGCATGTAAAGCATTGATCATAGGAGGCTCGGCAGGTAGTCTGGATGTGTTGCTAAAGATGCTGCCAGATGTACGGTCGGACCTTTCGTTTCCGATTATTATAGTGGTACACAGAAAACATGGTTCGGACTCGCTTTTGCCAGTACTCTTGTCAACACGCACCAGGCTTTTAGTTAAGGAAGTAGACGAAAAAGAAAAAATAATGGCCGGCACAGTATATATTGCGCCTTCCGATTACCATTTGCTGATTGAGCAGGACGAAACTTTCTCTTTGGATTACTCAGAAAAAGTAAATTACTCGAGGCCCTCTATAGATGTTACATTTCAGACTGCAGCCGAGGTATACAAGCGAAATCTGGCCTGTTTGCTGCTTTCGGGATCAAATTCAGATGGTGTAAACGGTTTAAAAAGCGTAAAAGCCTGGGGTGGTTTGGCCTTAATTCAGGACCCTAAATCTGCTCAGGTGGCGTATATGCCGGCGCAGGCCGAATTAAATGTGGCGATTGATCACGTCCTTGCTATAGAAGCTATCGCAAAATTTATAAATTTGTTGTCTTAATCTCGGGATTTAAAATGGCTAAAAACAAAAAAGTATTCGTATTTGATGATAATGTAGACATTTTAGAATTGTGCACGATCATTTTAGAAGACGCCGGTTATGACATCAAAACGTCGTCAACGTCGAATGATATTATTGGCCAGGTGATGGGTTATATGCCTGATATTATTTTTATGGACAATTGGTTGCCTGATGTAGGAGGGAAAGATGCAACAAGAGCTTTGAAAGCGCATGAAACTTTAAAAAATATTCCTGTAATCTATTTTTCTGCCAATAATGATGTCAAATCCCTGGCTGTTCAGGCTGGTGCAGATGGATATCTGTCCAAGCCCTTCGACATTGAAGAGCTTGAAGAGATTATCCATAAACATTTGGCTATTTAACACCTAAAACATCTACACCCTGTTCAAAAATCACGTCTACAGGAATACCTTTTTTGGTTAGCTTATCCAAATCAGATTGTAATTCGGGAGTGATGATGGCTTTTTCGCGTTGTGTTTTTTCGACGGCAGCTTTATCGCCATTGCCCTGAAGGGTGATGATCAGATTGCTGAGTTTATTCATCGCAGTTTCGAACTTTGCAAAATCTACACGATAAGTGCCACTTTCATTTCTGATGAATGCCCCATTTTCCTTAAAGAAATTAAAACATTGCATATTTGCTTTTCCGTGGGCACTGGCTGCGCCAAACCTCACCGAGCGCAAAATGCCGGCCATATAAGTGGTGTAATATTGTTTAATATCACCTTCCAGTTCACCCTTTTTAAGTAGTCCGGTAACCATATAAAGCCCCAATACATCTGCTTTTCCCTCTTCAAGCCATGAAAACTGCTCTTGTAGGGCCTCTTTTACAAAGCCTTTTCCATTTATGGTATTTTTTATACCCAAGCCATGCGCCACCTCATGAAACATCACGTTTGCGAAAAATGCATCAAAATTGACATATTGAAGTTGATCCTTGTCTATTAGTTCTTTAGCAATAGGCATTAAAATCTTATCAAATTTAGCTTTCATTGCATTTTTTAATTGCGAACGTCTGGTTCCTTTTTTCTGCTGTATCACCTCATCGTTCGGTAAATTAACAGCAATTGTTTTTGATCCGGCATTGCAGTCGCCCGCATAGTACACCACATCATAAGCATTCAGTTCAGAGTCTGTACCCGGTTTTTCTTTTTTATATTTCGCCTCAACCGGTAAGCCTTGTTGTAACTGAGGGAGCATGCTTACATATTTTGCCAGTTTTTTGCTCCAAACCTTATCCTTTACCAGTACGTAAGCTTCATAGGATGCGCGGGCATTAAACAATTTATCCTCATAATTCTCAATAGGACCAATGATGATGTCCAGGTTGTTGGTCTTCATGTCCAGCCAGGCATAATCGCTCGCTGTAAAATTGTCTGAAATCAAGGCGTCGGCGCGCAGATTGAGGTATTTCTTAAATCCTGCATCTTCTGCCAGTAATGCGGCTTGTTTTAACAGGTTTGAAGCTTTTTGCAATTCCGCGGCATACAACGTATGATAAGGGACAGAAAACAATTTGCCTGTGCTATCTTTTTGCACTACGGAGTATTGTCCGTATTTGTCTTTTACGTCAGAAATTTTTAAGGCTTCTTTGGTCATACCAGCCGGATAAAAACTAGCGGCATCCGGTTTAGGACCAATGCCCGAAATAAACGGTTTATCTCCGTTCAACCTATCCCAAGGGCCATAATTAATCTGCACAAAAGCTTTTGTTTTTTCATCTTTAAGGGTGTTCAGGAGGCTGTCACGCTGCGGATAAGCCTGTTTCCAGAACAGTTCATCCATAATTTGGGCGGCCTGGATCAGTAGCGGTAATATTTTCCTTTCGTTAACAGTAAGGTCGTTGATATTTGTGGTTAGCTTTACTTTTTCGTAAATGGCAAGCCGTTCGTCTACATACTTTTGCAAACTATCTTCTGCTGAAGTATGTTTATTGGTTTGCTGGTTACTATTTTGCTGCGGGTTGTTGCATGAAGCTATTCCCATCATAATTGAGCATCCGGCAATAAAAACAGTTGCTTTGCTAATTTGTTTCATAGGTCAGTTAGTTTTATTATTTATGAGGCCGCTATAAGGTATTAGGGGATTCATATATTGAATTATTTGCGACTAAAATAGTAAAAAATAGTAATTTCACACCTTCTATCTCCTGATTATGGTACAATACTCAAAATTTACAAAAACTGGACTGCTCGTCGTTTCTTCTATTTTATTTGTGGCCTGTACAACCAACCGGTATGCTGCCAGCGAGAAAATATATAAAGAAAAAGCAAAGACTTTTGCAGCGACCATAAAGACGATACCTCCTCCTGTACAGACTATTGATGGCCTGGATCCGGCATCGCAGTCCTGGGTAGGGTCGGTAAATTTTGGTATTCGCAAACCTAATTATGTAATTATACACCATA
This sequence comes from Pedobacter schmidteae, assembly GCF_900564155.1. Classification (NCBI taxonomy): domain Bacteria; kingdom Pseudomonadati; phylum Bacteroidota; class Sphingobacteriia; order Sphingobacteriales; family Sphingobacteriaceae; genus Pedobacter; species Pedobacter schmidteae. The sequence continues at coordinate 1,208,823 of NZ_LS999839.1, forward strand.
CCGCACAGAATTCGACTCAGCAAACCATCAATACGTTTATTGTAAAGGGTAAAAGTGAAGTTAGTTCGCATTATGTTGTGGGAAGAGACGGCAAAGTGGTACAGATGGTAAATGACTATCTGCGCGCCAATCACGCCGGGGTAGGAAGCTGGGGTAATAACAGTGACCTGAATTCTTCCTCTATTGGTATTGAACTGGATAACAATGGCACCACAGATCCTTTTACCGATGCACAGATCCGTAGCCTGGTTACACTTTTAGATAATCTGAAAAAGCGTTACAATATTCCAACCGCTAATTTTATCGGACATGCTGATATTGCTCCAGGACGGAAAAATGATCCTAAGAATTTTCCCTGGAAAGTATTGGCGAAGAGAGGCTTTGGATTATGGTATGATGAAGTCCTGAATATGCCTCCCGAGAATTTTGATGCGGTAAGTGCATTGCGGATTATGGGCTACAATGTAAAAAATCTGAATGCTGCAATTGAGGCTTTTAAGATTCATTTTGTACAAACGGATATTACGCAGGAGCTCACACCAGCTGATAAGCTGATCCTATTTAACCTGTATAAAAAGTATATGTAACAATAAAGGCGCTTTTAAGGCGCCTTTATTATTTATTTATTTCCTTTAGCCCAGGCATCTTTTAAAGATACCGTACGGTTAAATACCAGGTGCTCCGGGGTCGAATCTTTATCCAGGCAATAATAACCTTTTCGGATGAACTGATAGCGGCTATCTTTATCCGCTGTAGCCAGGTAAGGTTCAATATAAGCCTGTTTAATCACCTCCATGCTGTTCGGGTTCAGATAGTCCTTAAAATCGCCTTCTTCAGCGTCAGGAGATTCAACACTAAATAACCGGTCGTACATTCTGATCTCGGCACTTTTTGCATGTTTGGTGCTCACCCAGTGGATCGTTCCCTTAACATTAAGGCCGCTGGTGTCTTCACCGCTTTTCGACTCAGGGATATAGCTGCAATGTATCTCCGTTACTTTGCCATTAGCATCTTTTACAAAATTCTCACATTTAACAATGTAAGCATGTTTCAGGCGTACCATTGCCCCTGGGGCCAGTCTGAACCATTTTTTTGCAGGCTCTTCCATAAAGTCTTCCTGTTCAATCCACAATTCGTTGCTAAATGGTATTTCCCTGATTCCGCCTTTATCTTCCGCCTCCGGATTGTTCTCACCGGTTAATATTTCTTCTTTTCCTTCCGGATAGTTGGTGATTACTAGTTTTATAGGGTCTAAAACAGCCATTACACGGTTGGCTGTTTTATTGAGATGTTCGCGGATACAGAATTCCAGTAAGCTCAGTTCAATCAGGTTTTCCCTTTTGGCAATACCAATTCTTTCACAAAACTCGCGAATGCTCTCCGGTGTATAACCGCGGCGTCTTAAACCACTTATTGTTGGCATTCGTGGATCATCCCAGCCGCTCACTACACCTTCATTAACCAGTTGAAGCAGCTTGCGTTTGCTCATTACAGTATAGGAAAGATTTAAACGGGCAAATTCATACTGTTTTGAAGGATATATTTCCAGTTTCTCAATACACCAATCGTACAATTCTCTGTGTGAAACATATTCGAGTGTACAGATAGAGTGGGTGATGGTTTCTATACTGTCACTTTGACCATGGGCAAAATCATACATAGGATAAATGCACCATTTATTTCCTGTGCGGTGATGTTCGGCATGTTTGATGCGGTAAATGATAGGGTCCCGCATAATCATGTTGGGGCTGGCCATATCTATTTTGGCGCGTAAGGTGCAGACGCCATCTGCAAACTCGCCGTTTTTCATTCTGGTAAACAGGTCCAGGTTTTCGGCTACGCTGCGGCTACGGTATTGACTATCTTTTCCAGGTTCAGTTGGCGTACCTTTCAAATCGGCAATCTCCTCTGCAGTACTATGGTCTACATAGGCCAATCCTTTCTCAATCAGCTTAACGGCAAATCCATATAAGGTGTCAAAATAGTCGGAAGTATAGAGTTCGTGCTTCCAATCAAAACCAAGCCATTTAATGTCGGCCTGCTGACTGTCTACATATTCTGTTTTCTCTGTTATCGGATTTGTATCGTCAAACCTAAGGTTGGTATAGCCGCCATACTTTTGGGTTAGACCGAAGTTTAGGCAAATGGCTTTGGCATGGCCAATGTGTAAATATCCATTAGGTTCGGGTGGAAAGCGGGTGATTAATGTTTTATATTTTCCGCTATTTAAATCGTTCTCAATGATCTCTTCAATAAAGTTCAATGACCTTTCCTCACTCATATAAGCTGTAAATTTTTGGTCAAAGTTAACATAAAACCGCTAATTTAGTTACATTTACAGCCTACTTATTAGCATAAAATATGAGCAATGCATTAAAAAGACCTATCCGGGTTTTGGTGGCCAAGGTTGGACTGGATGGCCATGACCGGGGTGCCAAAGTAATCGCTACGTCGTTAAGGGATGCCGGCATGGAGGTGATTTATACGGGGCTGAGGCAGACGCCGGAAATGGTGGTAAATGCCGCTTTGCAGGAAGATGTGGATGCTATAGGGGTTTCCATTTTATCGGGCGCACATATGACGGTTTTTCCAAAAATCATAGACATTATGAAGCAAAAGAACGTGACTGATGTGCTGCTTACCGGTGGAGGTATTATACCTGAGGGGGATATGGAAAAACTGAAGCAGATTGGTGTAGGAGAATTATTTGCTCCCGGGACCACCATGGAAACTATTGTTAATTATATTAAAAACTGGGTTGCCGAAAATAGAAATTTTTAGATCATGACTTACCAAAACATTCTATCCGTACTAAAAGATCAGATTTTATATGTTACCATTAACAGGGAACATAAGCTGAATGCATTAAATAAAGAGACCCTTGCCGAACTGGCAGATGTAATCTCTTTTGCTGCAAATGAAGAAGAGGTAAGGGGAGTGCTTTTGACAGGGGCCGGAGAAAAGGCTTTCGTTGCCGGCGCAGATATTTCGGAGTTCTCTGACTACAATAGTGCACAAGGTGAAGCCCTGGCCAGAGACGGACAGACACAGATTTTTGATGCCATAGCAAATTGCCCGAAGCCCGTTGTAGCGGCGATTAATGGTTTTGCTTTAGGCGGAGGATTGGAGCTGGCTTTGGCTTGCCATATTCGTATTGCGTCTGAAAATGCGAAACTGGGGCTTCCGGAAGTTTCTTTAGGACTTATTCCCGGATACGGAGGCACACAGCGGCTTACTCAGGTAGTCGGTAGGGGCAGGGCAATCGAAATGATTGCTACGGCTGATATGATTGCTGCAGTGGAGGCCGAAAAGATTGGCTTGATAAACCATGTGGTTCCTCAAAATGCTTTGATTGAAAAAGCTGAAGAGGTGCTGAACAAAATCAAACTAAGGGCTCCATTGGCTGTGGCTGCTGCAATAAAATCTGTCAATTCGGCCCATAACCCTCAGGTCAATGGATTTGAAGTAGAAATAAAGGAATTTGGCAAGTGTTTTAATACCGAAGATTTTAAAGAGGGAACAAATGCTTTTTTAGAAAAAAGGAAGCCGGTTTTTCTCGGGAAATAGGCCTTTAATCGCTTTTTAGCATGCTTTCTGCCTTTTTGTTTATGTTATCTTAACAAAAGTTTTACAAAATTTAAGGGGCATGTCTTTGCAAAAAGTGTAGAGAATATTTCCCATAACAAAAAAACTAGTTATATTTATCTCAGTATTATTCAATGAATACCTATGAGAAAAATATTAATTGTTGATGATGAGATAAATATTGGAATACTATTATCTAAATTTTTAACGCGCAATTCATTTAGTGTATCGACTGCCACAAGTGGTGTTTCAGCGATGGAATATCTATCCAGGGAATACTATGACTTAGTATTATGTGACTACCGTTTGGAAGACACAGACGGTAAGGAGATGCTGATTAAGATTAAAGAGAAATATCCCAGAACAGGGGTAATCATTATAACCGGATATTCTGATATTAAACTTGCTGTAGAGTTGATTAAGCTTGGCGCTTATGATTACATTACCAAGCCGCTTTATCCGGATGAGATTCTGAATACCATCAATAAATCAATTGAAACGCAGATTGCGTTAAATACTGACCCTCAGGTTGAAGCTTCGGAGACACCGAAACAAAGGGCCCAAAAGCAAATCTATAGTCAGACCGATAATTTTGTTGCCGGACAAAGTAATGCCTCAAAACAATTGTTAAAACAAATACAGCTGGTGGCGCCTACCTCTTACAGTGTTATTTTAACCGGCGAGAGTGGTACCGGAAAAGAGTCGGTTGCCAAAGCCATTCACCTAAATAGCCCCCGGAGAGATAATCCCTTTGTGGCAATGGACTGTGGATCGCTGACTAAAGAGCTGGCGGGTAGTGAATTTTTTGGCCATGAGAAAGGCTCGTTCACCGGTGCATTATATACCAAAATTGGTCATTTTGAAATGGCAAATGGTGGAACGCTTTTTTTGGATGAGGTAGGTAATCTTTCTTATGACATTCAGGCTGCGCTATTAAGAACTGTTCAGGAACGGAAAATTAAGCGTATTGGCAGTACGAAAGAAATTGATCTGGATGTGCGTATTATTGTTGCGACCAACGAAAACCTGGCCAATGCTATTCAAAAAGGAAAGTTCAGAGAGGATTTGTATCATCGCTTTAATGAGTTTTCTATTGATTTGCCTCCTTTAAGTCAAAGGGGAAGAGATATTTTAATCTTTGCCAATACTTTTCTGGAAGTAGCCAATCAGGAACTGGGGCGGAGTGTGCTTGGCTTTTCGCAAGAGGTTGAAGAATGTTTCTTGACCTATAATTGGCCCGGGAACGTTAGGGAATTGAAAAATGTAATCAGACGGGCTACCTTGTTGACAGAATCTCAGGAAATCCAGCTTAAGGCACTTCCTCTAGAGATTTCGACTTATGCAAAGGCTAATGCGATAGAGACGACGATGTCTCGTGCAGAGCGTCCGAGAGACTTGAAGAATGCAGCCCTGGAAGCAGAGTATGAAGCTATTTTAAAGGTGCTGCGGGAAGTTAATTTCAATAAAACGAAAGCAGCCAAAATACTGAATATAGATCGTAAAACGCTTTACAATAAAATGAGGGCCATCAATCTCGAGAAATAAAAGGGATAAAATAGGTCAGTTTTTAAGTATATGTTACCGTAATTGGCGTAGTTATTGGTGTAAGTTTATTCGGAATATCAGGACTGTTTTTTTTGCCCATTGTTGCTTTCGCATTTTGTTTTGCTGATTAAAATATAGGAAACAAGCACTATGGCCCCGGAAAGATTGGAAAGAATTAAAACAATTTCTGAGCCTGGGGAGTTATAATAGTGGTATTCCGGAAAATTAAAGTAGTGTTAACCCTAAAAATTTAAATGTTATGAATGATAATTCAAAAGTGCTAGTTGGGCTGTTGGTTGGTTTGGCTGCCGGAGCCGCACTCGGCTTGCTTTTTGCCCCTGAAAAGGGAAGTGAAACAAGAGATCGCTTAAGTCAGTCGTTAAAAGATCTTGGCGATTCGATTAAGGACAAAGCTGCTGATGAAATCAATAATTTGAGCAATCTGAAAGATAAAGTAGTAAGCTCGGTAAAAAGTAAACTTCGTCAGTCTGAAGAAGAATTTATTGATGACGATTTAGAACACGCTTAAAACTTGCAAAAACTACTCAATAATGCAGGAAAATAAAGAGAAAAGTATTGAAGAGCTATACGAAGATGCGAAAGGGTATATTGATACAAGAATCGAATATACCAGGCTGTATCTGGTAGAAAAGGTGTCGAAAATATTTGCCGACCTGGTTACCAATGCCGTTGTTGTCATCTGTTTTATTTTGGCTTTTTTGTTTGGCACATTTACGCTGGCCTTATTCCTGTCAGATGTACTGGGTAGTTATGCCCGCGGATTTGGTTGCGTAGCACTCATTTATGTGGTTTTAGCACTCGTTGTATACTACACCAAGGAGAAATATATTGAGAAGGCTATAATTAACTTTACCATCCGAAATTATTTTAACAAACTGGCTGATAAGGACGAAGAAGATGAGCAGAAGATATAATATAAACAATATAGAAGAGCTGCATGCAATGGTAAACAGTTTAAAGCTGGAACATCAGGCAAAAGGCGATTTATTGCTTAAGGATAGTAAAATCTATCTTAAACAATTTACTATTGGTGGATTGATTAAAAAATATGCAACCCCTTCTGCTTTTCTTAAAATTGATGATAAACTGAACATCAGTAGCAGTATCATGTCAATGGTATTGCCTTTTTTTATGAATACTACTTTGTTTAAAGGTTCAGGCTTTTTAACCAAAACCCTGGTTGGCTTGGCCTCTAATAAAATTGGAAAAACATTGGATGCAGAACATTTATCAGCCATTTTCAATTCTATAAAATCGTGGTTTAGCAGCTCAAAAAAGAAAAACAACGAGAAGGTGCCGCAGTATGTAGATTACGGAATTCCTCCTGATAGTGAAACGTATTAATCTGATACAAAAAAGGCTTCATAACGTTATGAAGCCTTTTTTGTATTTAACAAACGAATTAAATCGTTGATTTAATTTTTAACTCATTCAGTTGTTTCTCATCAATTGTTGAAGGGCTGTCAATCATTACATCTCTTCCCGAGTTATTTTTAGGGAAAGCGATAACGTCCCTGATGCTATCCAGTCCTGCAAATATCGAGCACAGACGGTCAAATCCAAAGGCGATACCACCATGTGGAGGCGCGCCAAATTCGAAGGCGTCCATTAAGAATCCAAATTGCTTTTGTGCTTCTTCAGCCGAGAAACCTAAATGCTTAAACATCAGGGCCTGCAATGCTCTATCGTGAATCCTGATCGATCCACCACCTATTTCTGTGCCATTGATAACCATATCGTAAGCATTTGCCCTCACCTCGGCAGGTTTGGTGTCCAGTAAGGCAATGTCTTCTGGTTTTGGTGAGGTGAAAGGGTGGTGCATGGCGTGGAAACGTTCGGTTTCTTCGTCCCACTCCAGCAATGGAAAGTCCAGTACCCAAAGCGCACTGAATACATTTTTATCGCGTAAGCCCAGGCGGCTTCCCATTTCCAGTCTAAGTTCGCTCAGCTGTTTACGTACTTTTTCTGTGTTCCCTGCCATTACCAGGACTAAATCGCCTGGTTGTGTTTGCAAGGCTGCCGACCATTTTTTAAGCTCATCTTCACTGTAAAATTTATCTACAGATGATTTTAACGAACCATCCTCGTTATGTCTTAAATAAATCAGGCCTGTAGCACCAATTTGTGGACGTTTGATGAAATCAGTTAATTCATCAACTTGCTTACGGGTATAACCGGCACAACCTTTTGCATTGATACCAATAACCAATTCCGCCTGATCAAATACCGGAAAGTCTTTTCCTTTAACCAGGTCTGTCAACTCTACAAACTTCATGTCGAAACGCGTGTCAGGTTTGTCCGATCCATACAAACGCATGGCATCGGCATATTGCATTCTTGGTACCTCAGGCAGGTCAAATCCTTTGATTTCTTTAAATAAAGTACGGATCAGTCCTTCAAAAGTGTTTAATATATCTTCCTGCTCAATAAACGACATCTCGCAGTCAATCTGTGTAAATTCGGGCTGTCTGTCTGCGCGCAAATCTTCATCTCTGAAACATTTTACAATCTGAAAATACCTGTCGAAGCCCGACACCATTAACAGTTGCTTAAAAGTTTGGGGCGACTGAGGCAGGGCATAAAACTCGCCGGCATTCATTCTGCTTGGTACCACAAAATCCCTTGCTCCTTCGGGCGTTGATTTGATCAATACCGGGGTTTCTACTTCAATAAAGTCCAATCCATCCAGATAGCGGCGAACGGCTTGTGCAATTTTATGACGGATGATCATATTGTTGCGTACCGGATTACGGCGCAAGTCCAGATAACGGTATTTCATCCTTAGGTCATCCCCGCCATCAGTTTCATCCTCTATTAAAAAGGGAGGCAATTTAGCCTGGTTCAATACTTCCAGTGCCGTAATTTTTATTTCTACTTCACCGGTTGGTATTTTAAGATTCTTGTTAGAGCGCTCTACTACTTGTCCGGTTGCTTTGATGACAAATTCACGCCCCAGATTTCGGGCGGCTTCACACAATTCGCGATTGTCGTCCATATTGAAAACCAGTTGAGTGATGCCATATCGGTCGCGAATGTCGATAAAAGTCATTCCGCCTAAATCTCTTGATTTCTGTACCCAGCCACACAGGGTTACATTTTCTCCCAGGTTCTTGATGGTTAAAGCTCCGCAAGTAGTTGTTCTTAACATTATTATTAAAGTCTTAGGCGGCAAAAATATTCATTTTGAACCACATATTTCAACCCGTGGCGATTTTACTTGCTATATTCAAAAATTTTTAAAAAAAGATGCAACGTTTCCTAACACAGGTTGTCTTATATAACGAATCAGACAAATATTGGAAACCACATACATAGATAAGCACATAGCCCTTGTAGACCAATGCAGGTACGGGAACCGTAAGGCACAATTTGAAATTTACAAATTGTATGCAAAGGCTATGTACAACGTGGCTTACAGGATTGTGAATTTTGAGGAAGAGGCAGAGGATGTTTTGCAGGAAGCTTTTTTAGATGCCTTTACCAGGATTGAGAGTTTCAGGGCCGAAACGACATTTGGCTTGTGGCTAAAACAGATTGTGGTAAATAAATCCATCAACCAATTAAGAAAACGGAGAGCGGATTTTGTAAATATTGAAGAGGTAGAGCTGGCCGAACAGGAAGAGGCCGACCCGGAAGAACTACAGCTAAAAGTAGAAGAAGTGCGGCAGGCCATTATGCAGCTTCCTGATAAGTATAGGGTGGTGTTGAGTTTATATCTGTTGGAAGGGTATGACCACAGTGAAATTGCGCATGTGTTGAAGATATCGGAAGGAACATCGCGATCACAATTTATGCGGGCGAAAATGAAGTTAAATGATTTATTGATAAAGAGTGGGGTAAAAGATGAAAAAAATGGAGGACTATATTAGGAGGAATAAAGCTGATTTTGATGTTAAAATACCTTCAGATGGGCTTTGGGCGAAAATTGAGCAGGGCCTGGATCAGCAAAAAGGGAAAAAAAGTAGAAAATTTCCTTTTTGGTTAAGTATTGCAGCATCTTTAATACTGGTGGTTGGATTGGTCTTTTTGTATCAGGTTAATAAAAAAAATAACCGGACCAATTTTTCGGCAATAAGTCCGGGTTACGCCAAAAATGAAATGCGATTTGCCAGCCTGATTGAAGAGAAGAGGGATAGTTTGCTGATTTATGCTAAAGATAATCCTGATTTATATCAAAAATTTAATGAAGACCTAAAATCGCTGAGCAACGACTATGAACAGTTAAAAAAGGAGTTACAACGAAGCCCTGATCAGCGGCTTATTGTTCGGGCGATGGCACAAAATCTGGAAACCCAATTGCAGATTGTGAGCCAGCAGCTGTCGGTAATCAGTCAGGTGGATAACCATAAAAGAGAGCATCAGTTATGAAACAACCAAAAGGAAAATTCGGGATAGTATTTAGTGCAATTGTACTCAGTTGCATTATTTATGCCTTAGCTTGTAAAGCTACGGTGCCAACAAGGGAGATAGAAGATCAGGACCCGGGATCGAGCAGAATCAGTAAAACTTTTGCAGTAAATGCATCCGATAAGGTGATCCTGGATAACCAATATGGCACTTTGAATGTAAAAACCTGGAATAAAAACGAGGTGAAGCTGGATGTGATGGTAGTTGGGGGCGCTGACTTAGATGAACGCAAATTACTGGAAATAGTAGATGTGAGGGCAGTAAAGAAAGAAGGTGCGGTAGTTTTAGAGACGCGGTTAAAACGCAAAAATGGGAATAAATTCAGGATTACCTTTCAGGTTTATATGCCCGAAAGCAACAGTTTGGCTCTGTCACATCAATATGGAAATGTGAGTATCGGCGATTTTACCGGAGCTGTTGTGGCCAGAATCCAGTATGGGAATTTTATCGCAGGAGAACTGAAAAATAGCAATAACGATCTCTCCATCAGCTACGGAAGCACTTTTGTTAAAAACATCAACAATGCCAAAATAGCACAGGAATACGGAGATGGGTTAACCATAGGTAATGTTGGGTCATTGGTACTCAATGCAGCCTATGCAGCGGTAAAGATCAATGCCATTACTGAAAAAGCCACCATTGCCCAGGAATATGGTGCTGGCTTAAATATTGGCTCGGTTCGTCAGCTTGTACTAAATGCGGCCTATGCAGATGTTAATATTGGCAGTATAAAGGGGGGAGCTAAAATTGCCCATCAATATAGTGACCTGAATATAGATGCAGCCAATGAATTGAATTTAACTGCGCAATATAGCAATGTTAAAATAGGAAGACTAAATGGAGATGCTAAACTAAACATTCAATACAATAGTTTAATGATCAATGATATTACTACAGCGTGCCAGGACTTAAATTTGGACTGTGGTTATGTAAGAACGCAGCTCAAATTTAACAATAGCTATAACGGTAACCTCGATGCCCAGACCAATTATTTGTCCCTGAAGTATGGCCCCAGGATTTCGGCAAGAGTAGAACAAAACGAGCAGAATAAAAGATATACAGGTAAAATTGGTTCCGGCGGGTCATCCAACGTAAAATTGGTTGCCAGCTACGGCTCAGTAATGCTGAACTAAAAATTAAACCCGGTTGGGCGTAAAAGCTTGTTGATTTATCAGCAAGCTTTTTTATATCTTAGCGGCTATATAATTACCTATGGAACTTTTAAGCAGCCCTGAGGCCTGGATCTCACTTTTAACCCTAACCGTTCTGGAAATCGTTTTAGGAATAGATAACATTATTTTTATTTCCATCCTGTCAGGCAAACTGCCTGCGCATCAGCAAAAAAAAGGTCGTCAGGTGGGACTGGCATTGGCCATGATTACCCGAATCCTGCTGCTTTTATCGCTAACATGGGTGATGACCTTAACTACTCCATTGTTTAATTTGGGAGGATTGGTTGGTGTAACTGATGGAGAATGGTTAGAGAAGCTGGCCATTTCAGGTCGCGACCTTATCCTGATCATCGGAGGACTATTTTTAATCTATAAAAGTACGCACGAGATACACGACAAACTGGAAAGTGAGGAAGAGAAGGAACTGAAAGGAAAAGTATATTCTTTTAGTGGCGTAATTATTCAGATCCTGCTACTTGATATTGTATTCTCTTTGGACTCGGTAATTACCGCTGTTGGAATGGCCGAACATGTGGAGATTATGATTGCTGCGGTGGTGATAGCAGTAATTATCATGATGGTATCTGCCAGTGCAATAAGTAATTTTGTTAATAACCACCCTACAGTAAAAATGCTGGCTTTATCCTTCCTGTTGTTGATAGGTGTTTCTTTATTGGCCGAAGGATTGGATCAGCATATCCCTAAAGGGTATATCTATTTTGCTATGGCTTTTTCAATTTTAGTGGAGATGCTGAATCTGAAAATGAAAAAAAATGCACAAAAACCGGTTGAGCTTCGCAATACACCAAATGAAAACGATACTAAGGCTTAATTTTTCTTAATGATTTCTTTTTTTGAGGCCTCGCTGGCCGAGTTGTCTATACACCGCATCGGAAATAAATCCGAAGAAGAGTTTTACGTATTGTCCGAAAAATCCATTGCGATCAGAGACATTACCTTGAGTAATTTGTTGCAGCAATACTTTTTAAGCCCATATGAAAAGGTAAATGAGATCTATCGTTTTATCCATCCTAACGGCGATTTGAATCTGAATGAGGCTTATCATTTTGCTACTGAGATATTTGCCAATGGCGAAACTTTTCATGAAAATAGCAAGCAATTGGCCAAATACCTGTATGATGTTTCCGGACATCCAAAAATTAAGTCCGGAGAGCTTTATGTGGCCTATTTTGAAAATGTACAGATAGAAGGCGAGTTACACGACGCTATCGGCATCTTTAAATCTGAAACAAAGGAAAGCTATTTGAAAGTTTTCCCGGAGCAGGATGGCTTTGGGTTAAGTTATGAGCAGGAGGCTATCAATATCAATAAGCTGGACAAAGGATGTCTGATTTTTAATGCGGATCAGGAGGAAGGATTTAAAGTTGCGGTAATTGATCAGCGAAGTGCAGAAGCGGTATATTGGAAAGATGAGTTTCTGAAGCTTAAAATCAGGAATGATAGTTTTAACCAGACCGCTAGTGTATTGGGGGTATATAAGAATTTTGTGACAGAGAAACTGGACGAAGAGTTTGACATTTCGAAAGCGGATAAAATAGATTTGCTGAACAAGTCCATGAAGTACTTCAAAGAAAAGGAGAGTTTTGATCTTGAGGAGTTCTCGAATGAGGTAATTGGTAATGCGGAAGGTATTGCGTCTTTTAAAGACTATAAAAAGAATTTTGAAGAAGAGTTTGATCAACCCATTCCCGATAGTTTTGACATCTCAGGAGCAGCGGTAAAAAAGCAGGTTAGGGCTTACAAAAGTGTGTTGAAGCTGGACAAGAACTTTCACATTTACATTCATGGCGATAAAGAACTGATTGAAAAAGGTTTTGATGATGATAAATCCATGAATTACTATAAGGTTTTCTTCAGAGAAGAAGAGTAAACAAGGGAGGTGTATCATAGGATGACGAGACGCATAAATTGGATTAATGATACACCCTGATATTGGAATAATGCGGATTTGTGAAAAAAAGCCTGTAATTATTTCGATACTGTAAAAAATGTATAAATTACTTTAACATTTTTACGAAAATGCTTTGCTCATAGTTGGGAATAAATTGTAGATTTATTTTTTAAGTCAAACCTTTAAACCAAATATGAGCCAGGAACCACAACAAAGCGGCATTTTTAAAGTTATTGGCGCCTCCTCTCTGGGGACGCTGATTGAATGGTACGATTTCTATATATTCGGAAGTCTGGCCACCATAATCGGATCACAATTGTTTCCGGCGGATGCAGGCGCATCTGCACTGATTAATACCCTTGCTATTTTTGCAGCAGGTTTTATCGTACGTCCTTTTGGAGCCCTTGTTTTTGGGCGGCTGGGCGACTTGATTGGGCGGAAATATACTTTTTTGCTCACTCTGGTACTGATGGGTGGTTCAACCTTTCTCATCGGCCTTATCCCTTCCTATTCCAGTATCGGCTATGCGGCACCCATTTTGGTGTTAATTTTGCGCTTGGTGCAAGGCCTGGCCTTGGGCGGAGAATATGGTGGTGCAGCTACCTACGTTGCTGAACACGCCCCTGCAAACCGAAGGGGCTTTTTTACCAGTTGGATTCAAACTACCGCAACAGGAGGCTTATTCCTTTCGTTGGGAATCATTGTGCTGACCAAAAACCTGGTTGGTGCAGAAAGCTTTGCTGATTGGGGCTGGAGAATCCCATTTCTCTTGTCTATCCTATTGGTAGGAGTTTCTATTTACATCCGGATGAAGATGCATGAATCGCCGATGTTCAGTAAATTGAAGTCGGAAGGTAAAGTCTCTAAAAATCCTTTAAAAGAAAGCTTCAACAATAAGGCAAATTTTAAAATGGTGTTGCTTGCTTTATTTGGCGCTACCATGGGGCAGGGGGTCATCTGGTATACCGGACAGTTTTATGCACAATCTTTTATAGAAAATACCTGCCATGTTGATTTTAACGATTCCAGGTACATCCTTTTATGGGGGATTGCCTTTGCAACACCTTTCTTCGTTGTTTTTGGATCGTGGAGCGATAAGGTGGGGCGTAAGTGGATTATGCTTGCCGGAATGTTGTTGGGCATCCTATTTTACCGCCCAATTTATCAGACCTTTCTGGATGATACCGATGTTTCTAAAGTAGAGCAGAAGGATATTAAAGAAATTTCTAACCCAGTAGTTACACGTACGGCTATTGCCGGAACTACCGATAGTTTAATTAGCACTACTTCCACTGTAACCCTGCTTGACGGGGCATCTTTTCAAAAGATACAGTTGCACACTAAATTTGCTGATGCAAGCAAGGCGGTGGCCGAACAACCTGATGTTTATAAGGACAAAAAGCTATCTACACCTATTTTCTGGAAATTTGTGCTTCTCATTTTCTTCCAGATTTTGTTAGTGACTATGGTGTACGGACCGATTGCTGCCTTCCTGGTAGAATTGTTCCCAACCAAAATCAGGTATACTTCCATGTCCTTACCTTATCATGTGGGTAATGGTGTTTTTGGGGGCTTAGTACCATTTATCGCAACACTGATTGCCAGTTTTTCCGGTTCCACACCTTTATCAGGGTTATGGTATCCAATAGGGATTGCAGCCTTAAGTTTGATCATTGGTGCCGTGTATTTATCCAATAAAAAGCCTGATCATCAAGAAGCCGATTCTGAAATCCATTAAAATATTCAACTCATGAACGCATTAAAGAAATTACTCGGAATAGTTTGGATCTTATTAGGACCAGCATCCATCATATTTATGTTTATGCAGGCATTTGAAAAAATAGGCCTGGCAGAAGCAGGGGTACATAAAACCAATACGGCCCTGCAGTGGGGCATTATTTTGTTCATTTTCATCCCTATTAGTACAGGGCTGGTCATATTTGGCTATTACGCGCTGAAAGGTGAGTATGATAAATTGCCTGAAGACTAGTCTGATTACAAAAAAGAGGGTGTATCACCCTCTTTTTTTATTTGTTTAAAGCACCCTTAACAATAGCCCCTTTAGATACTCTCCTTCAGGAAAGGAAATCCGTACCGGATGATCTTCGGGCTGACTAAACTGCTTAATGATTTGTACTTCCCTGCCTGCATCCAAAGCTGCCCAGGCAATGATTTGCTTAAAAGTTTCCAGGTCTACCGCGCCAGAGCAAGAATAAGTAGCCAATATGCCGCCTTTCTTAAGCAAAAGCATGCCCAGCCTGTTTAAGTCCTTGTAAGCTCTTGCGGCCCGGTCTAGCGCCGATCTGGAAGGTGCATATTTTGGGGGATCTAAAACCAGTACATCAAAGTTTTTTCCTTCTTCTTTAAATGCGCGCAGCTGTTTATTTACATCCGACTGAATGCTGTGCTGCTGTTCGCTGGCAAATCCGTTCAATTCCAGATTGTGTTTTAACGTTTCGATGGCCAGGGCCGAGCTGTCTACACTGGTTACGTGTGCAGCACCGTATTTTAAACTGTTTAAGGTAAAACCGCCACTGTAGCAAAAGCAGTCGAGTACGGTTTTGTCTTTTGTGTAGGCGGCAAGCAATAATCTGTTGTCGCGCTGATCGCAATAAAAACCTGATTTTTGCCCCTCGGCTATATTGATGTGATAAAGCACACCATTTTCTTTTACTTCAATAAATTCCGGGGGCGTTTCGCCCCACAACAAGCCCTGAACAGGCTCCAGGTTTTCATGCTTGCGCGCTCCGGCATCACTTTTATCAAAAATCCCTTTAGGGGCTAATTCTTGTTTAAGAATTTCAATAATATCATCCTGTACGGCCTCTATTCCAGCGCTTAATATCTGTAGCGAAAGGAAATTGGCATACTTGTCTACAATTAAACCTGGCAGAAAATCAGCTTCACTAAATACCAGCCGGCAGGTGTTGGTTTGCTCATTTAACACATGTGCACGGGAGGCAATGGCGCTTTTTAGTTTTTCGCTATACCAGTTTTTATCTATTGAAACGCTTTCGTCCCATTCCAATAAACGGAGTGCTACCCGCGATTGATCGTTATAATAGGCATAGGCCAGAAATTCTTTTTCTGCAGATCGTACAGCTACAACCTCTCCATTTTTGGGCTTACCTTTAATTTTATCTATTGCTCCAGAGAAAATCCAGGGGTGGCGTAGCACGGCGGCCTTTTCTTTGCCTTTTTTCAGTATTATATCAATCATTTGGCGAAATTACAAGAAAAAATTAGTATTCTCTTCGGAGTCTGGCATCTGTTGCTGAAGAGCACAGCGCTTAGGCCTCCTCTGAGAAACTAATTTTTTGGAAAAGGGGACAGCGGGGATACCAGGGGGCATAATTGTGTGAAAATTCCCAGTCTTAGAGAAGAATGCTTAGTTTTGCTAAAATGGAAGAAATAACCTGGAATGATTTTGAAAAGGTAGAGCTCCGTGCCGGAACGATACTGGAAGTTTATGACTATCCCGAAGCACGCAAACCTGCTTATAAAGTAAAAGTAGATTTTGGTGAGTTTGGTATTAAGATGAGCAGCGCTCAGATCACTGCGCTTTACACCAAAGAAGAATTGATTGGAAAACAAATTGTGGGTGTGGTCAATTTCCCTAAAAAGCAGATCGGCAAGTTTATGTCAGAATTCCTGGTAACAGGTTTTGCTGATGAAAATGGAGCCATTGTACTGACTACGGTAAGTGGAAAAGTCCCTAACGGGAGTAAATTGATATAACGCTATCTTTGAAGCATGAGCTTTTATAATTTTTCAGAAGAAGAGAACCCTGCGGCAGAGGATGAACATTACATGCGTTTGGCTTTGCAGGAGGCACAAAAAGCATATCAGGCGGAGGAGATCCCGATAGGGGCAATTGTGGTTTGCAAAGGTCGCATTGTTGGAAGGGGATATAATTTAACGGAACAGTTGAATGATGTAACCGCCCACGCCGAAATGCAGGCATTTACTGCAGCAGCCCAAACCCTGGGTGGAAAGTATTTGAAAGATTGTACCTTATATGTGACTATAGAGCCATGTGTAATGTGTGCCGGTGCAAGTTACTGGACACAAATTGGCAGGCTGGTATATGGAGCACCGGAGCCTAAGCGTGGATTTACTACAAAAAACAGTCAGCTATTGCACCCTAAAACCATTTTAACGAGTGGGATATTGGCACAGGAATGCGGTGCTTTGATGAAAAAATTCTTCGAAAATAAAAGGGGCTAAACTTGACAAAGTATTGAACAAAACTTAACCCCCGATTGTTATATTTGCTGTTAAAGCCCCGGGGCTTTAAAGACCGGGCGTGAATTAAATAATTATTTAAACTTAAATCATAATAGTATGGCTTTTGAATTACCTGCGTTACCATACGCAACAGATGCACTAGAACCGCATATCGATAAACAAACTATGGAAATCCACCATGGTAAACACCACCAGGCTTACGTTACCAACCTAAATAAAGCTTTAGAAGGCAAGCCAGAGGCTAGCCAAAGCATCGAAGAGATCGTTAAAAATATCTCTAAATTTCCTGTTGCTGTAAGAAACAATGGTGGTGGTCATTATAACCACTCTTTGTTTTGGGAAGTTATTGGCCCAAATAAAGGTGGCGAGCCTACAGGTGAGCTGGCTGATGCGATCAATGCAGCTTTTGGTTCTTTTGCCGATTTCAAAACAAAATTTGCTGAAGCAGGTGCAACCCGTTTTGGTTCGGGATGGGCTTGGTTAAGCGTTGGTGCTGACAAAAAATTAGTAGTTTCTTCTACTCCTAATCAGGATAATCCATTAATGGATATCGCTGAAGTAAAAGGTACGCCAATTTTAGGTATGGATGTATGGGAGCATGCTTACTACCTGAAATATCAAAACAGACGTCCTGATTATATCGCTGCTTTCTGGAGCGTTGTAAACTGGGATGCTGTAGCTGAGCGTTTCAAAAAAGCGTAATTTATAACCTGCTTTATTGCAGGATCAATCATATAAAAAAGCCCGGAAGTTTATACTTTCGGGCTTTTGTTTTTTTGTGAGGTAATAGGTTTTATACAGCGTTTTAAATTGATTTCAGTTTGTTTAATTTAGCCCAATGAAAATCTTGCTGACCGGATGTGCCTTGTTTTTAATGAGCACATCATTATTCGCACAAAAAAACACTGATGTTGCTCAGGCTGTAGTTACCTACCAATTTCGTAACAATGGGAAGGTGACTGGCGGAGAACTGAATTTATTTATCGATGGCAGCCAGGCCAGGATACAACGCCAGGGCCCGCAAACAGAACAACAGTTCCTGGATTTTAAAGCCGCGGCCAGCTATCAGGTGCTGAATAGCAAAGGCGTTTCCTACACCTTTAAAAAGCCCTTTGCCGAGTATGTAAAAGCCGAACTATTGCCAGGAATAGATACCATTTGTGGGATTGCCTGTCGTAAGGCCAAGCTTTTTATCCGATCCAATACAATTGAGGTATGGTATAATAATGAGATGAAGTTGAAAGGTACGCCTACCATTTCTATAGCGCCGGGGATGGGACTGGTATTGAAAGTAGTTCGTAATGGCAATTCGGAAACCATTGCCACAGCCATAAAATACAGGAAAATTAAGCCTGAGGAACTCCAATGGCCTTCGAAATGGGAAAACCTTGTAAACGAGGCCGCTTATCAGCGACAGATCATCGAAAGCAGGTACGCTACCTTGTCCATTTTTAAGGACGAGCAAATTCATTTTGGCCGGAAAGCAGAAAACCCAGCTCCGGATCAATCGAATGTTACTTATCACTTTGCCGGTGGAACGGTGATCCTTAAAAAAGTAAAACTGCCGGCCAGCTCAGGCGGACAACAGCTGTTTGCCGAGTTGATACAGCGGTCGAACGGAGACGCCTATGACCGCACCGGTTCGGTATTTATGATTCCTATAAGCAAAAAAGTCTCTTTATTACAGGCCATGCAGAAAGGATTGCAGGTATTGCCGGTGTACAATGCCAGAAACGGCAAAAAGTATCAGGGGGTGACTGCCACTGATGAATATCTCCCTCCTTTGGAGCTGATGCGCTTTTTTACCTCTTTTGGAGTGGGGCATTTTAACGAACAAGCTAAAATAAAGGGCTACAACTGGGCCGATTCTGTTGTTTACAAACAGGACATCAGCACTTTATTACCCGCTTTGCAGGGAGAGGTATGGATAGGCGTGTTTATTGGGAATTATGATAAGGGAGGGCACAAGGTAAGTCTGAACTTTAAATACTATCCGGGTGATGGAGATGAAGCAAAAGCAGGGAAAAAAGATTGGATTATGCCGGTTTTCAATACCACCAATGTGATGGAAATGGCCGGACAGGAATATGGGACCATGTTTGATCAGGACTCGCTTACCGTATCTGTAGAGGTGCCGCAAGGTGTAAGCAACCTTCGGTTGAGATACCTGACTACAGGGCATGGTGGCTGGGGCAATGGAGACGAATTTGTGCCCAAACAAAATGAAATATTTGTAGACGGAAAAAGGGTTTATCATTTTATTCCATGGAGAGAGGATTGTGCTACCTATAGAATGCTGAATCCCGCTTCAGGAAATTTTGGCAACGGACTTTCTTCCTCCGATCTGAGTCGGTCTAACTGGTGCCCTGGTACCATTACCTTGCCTGTGGATGTTCCGCTACCTGAGCTGAAGCCCGGTAAACATACGCTAAAAGTGGCTATACCCCTGGGGAAATCGGAGGGAACCAGCTTTAGTGCATGGAGCGTTTCTGGCGTCCTTATCGGCTCGTCGGGCCAATAAAATATCATTAGGTGTTGTAGGGAAATTAGATTTATATCCCTACAACATCTTTCTTCTTTTTCTGCCTCATGGTTTTGGGGATCACGGCAAGGATTTCTTCCTTTAAGGCATTCAGCATCCGTTTTTTGATGAAGTTTTTATGAGTGGCCAGACTGATCTCGCGTACGGGTTCGGGCGACTTAAAATACCTTACTTTGCTCAATTGTCTGCTGCTCAATTCTTCAAGTGCCAGTTCTGGCAGCAAAGTAGCGCCATTGTTCATATCCACCATTCTGATCAGTGTTTCTACACTGCCTGTATTGTAAGTAAGGCCCTGTAGCCGATTTTGCTTGGTAGACCGGCAGATGTTTAATACCTGCGAACGCATACAGTGCCCCTCATTCAACAGCCAGATATTTTCATCCTCCAGGTCATCGGCATCTATGGCTTTCTTTTTATACAGCTTGCTGTTTTTGCTGATATAGGTTACAAAATTCTCGTAGTAAAGCGGCAGTTCTTCAATGGCGTTGTCGCCCAGTGGAGTAGCCATAATGCCACAATCCAGTACCCCTGTTTTTAAATGATGAATGATGTCTTCGGTGGTATATTCCCAGATTACCAATTTTAAATCCGGATATTTTTCCATCATAGCGGCAATAACTTTAGGCAAAAGATAAGGGGCAACGGTAGGAATAATGCCCACTTTAAGTTCCCCTGTAACATCCTGCTGTTGGTCGCTGATGATCTCTTTGATTTTCTGGCTCTCCTGAAGTACCAGCCGGGCTTGCTCAATAATCTGAGCCCCAATTTCGGTAGGTACTACGGGTTGTTTGCTGCGGTCAAAAATTTTAATGTTCAGTATTTCTTCTAGTTTCTGGATCTGCATGCTTAACGTAGGCTGGGTTACAAAACATTTCTCGGCAGCGCCTACAAAACTTCTATAGGTATCTACCGCAACGATGTATTCCAGTTGAACTAATGTCATATAGCTAAAGTTTATTTTTCTTTAGCAAATATATCAATTTTAGCTATGTTTTGTCAGAAAGTCCTGATAAGCGAGTGCAATCCCTTCTTCCAACTCAATCTGGTGTTTCCATCCTAAAGCATGTAATTTTGATACATCCATTAACTTGCGTGGTGTGCCATCAGGTTTACTGTTGTCGAAGGTAAGCCCCCCTTCATATCCTACTACTTTTCTGATGAGCAGTGCAAGGTCTTTAATAGTCAGGTCTTCGCCTGTACCGATATTGATTAATCCCTGTTCGTTGTAAGTCTGCATCAAAAAATAACAGGCATCGGCCAGGTCATCGGCAAACAAAAACTCGCGCATGGGCGTTCCCGATCCCCAGATGGTAACTTCGGGCTGCTGGTTGAGCTTTGCTTCGTGGAACTTGCGGATCAAAGCTGGTAACACATGTGAGTTTTGCGGGTGGTAATTGTCGTTATAACCATACAGGTTAGTAGGCATCACCGAAATAAAATTGCAGTTGTACTGGGCGCGATAAGCATCGGCCATTTTAATGCCCGCAATTTTAGCAATGGCATAAGGCTCATTGGTTTCTTCAAGCGTACCGGTAAGCAAATACTCTTCTTTTAAAGGCTGAGGAGCCATTTTAGGATAAATACAGCTAGAGCCCAGAAACATTAATTTTTTAACACCGGTTTTATAAGCCTGGTGGATAACATTGTTTTGGATACATAGGTTTTCGTACAGAAAATCGGCCCGATAGGTATTGTTGGCTATAATGCCGCCAACCTTTGCTGCGGCCAGAAAAACATATTCAGGTTGTTCCTGGTTGAAAAAGTCGGTAACGGCCTGTTGATCGCGAAGATCAAGTTCTGTAGATGTGCGGGTAAGCAGGTTGCTGTAACCTTCCTTTTGCAGTTTTCTGTAAATAGCTGAGCCCACCATTCCACGGTGCCCGGCAACATATATTTTTGCGTTTTTTTCCACGTATGCCTTAGTAAGGTTGCAAAAGTACGAAATGCCCGGAAGTATTGAAGTATGAATGTGAAGGGGAGTGGTAAGGGATCATGGTTTTCAAAAACAATTTCTCTAAGTTTGTATAAAAAATAAAGTAAGTAGTGGGTAAAGATAAATTAAGAAAGTTTGCTGAAATAGATACCTTCCCAAATGTTTATCAGCTGGATGCTGGTAAAGCACTAAAAGGGAAATGGGCATCACAACATTTTAAAAATGACCATCCTGTGGTATTGGAGCTGGCTTGCGGTAAAGGCGAATATGCGGTAAACCTGGCCCGGATGTTTCCGGAGAAAAATTTTATAGGTGTTGACCTGAAGGGAAACAGGATATGGAGGGGAGCCCGTACCGGTATGGACGAAGGGATTGCCAATCTGGCTTTCTTGAGGATTCAGATTGAGGATATTATGGAGTTTTTCGGTCAAAGTGAGATCGATGAGATCTGGATTACTTTTCCCGATCCTCAACCTCAGGAGAGCCGTGAAAAGAAAAGACTAACTTTTCCGGGCTTCCTGGATAAGTACAAAAGATTTTTGAAACCGGGCGGAAAGATCAATCTAAAAACGGATAACGATGGTTTGTATCTTTATACTGTAGAAAAGGTAGAGGAACTTGGGTTGAAATGTCATAAAAAAACCGACCAGTTATATAAGTCTGAATTTTATGATGCAGTACTTTCTATCAAAACACACTATGAACGGATTTATTTGAAGCACGATAAAAACATCAACTATATTCAGTTCTCTTTAGACTAAGAACAATGAAAATGGATCAATCATTTTACGACCAGGTTTTTGAGTTGGTAAGACTGATCCCAAAAGGACGGGTTACCTCTTACGGTGCCATTGCCAAAAGCCTGGGTGCAGGCGGTTCGGCCCGTATGGTTGGTTATGCCATGAGCAATGCGGGGCTGGCCCATCCGCCTATCCCCGCGCATAGGGTGGTCAATAGTTCAGGCTTGCTTACCGGAAAGTTCCATTTTAAAACACCCGACCTGATGCAGGAATTGCTGGAAAAGGAGGGCATTGTGGTCAAAGGAGATAAAATCCAGCACTTTAAGAAGCATTTTTGGGATCCTTTACAAGAATTATAACATGGGAAAATTAGTAGAAGAATTTAACAGCTATCGGACTAAGATGAACGATAGGATTATGGAAAGTGCAAACACCAATATCAAGCGTTTTTTTGCTTTGGATACTACCACTTATGCCGAAGGAGCACTGAATGTAAAAACCAAAGAGATGCTTGGTTTGGTGGCTTCGATGGTGTTGCGTTGTGATGATTGTATCAAATATCACCTCGAAAAATGTTACCATGAAGGCGTGAGCAATGAGGAAATGAATGAGGTATTTATGATTGCCAATCTGGTAGGTGGGTCTATTGTGATTCCACACTACCGCAGGGCCGTTGAATATTGGGATGAACTAAGTAGTTAACGTATGAAAGAGCAGATGAGATGTGGCTGGTGTGGTACCGACCCAATGTACATAAAATACCATGATGAGGAATGGGGAAAGCCTGTTTATGATGATAAGATATTGTTTGAGTTCCTGATTTTGGAGGGTGCCCAGGCCGGATTAAGCTGGATTACCATTTTAAAAAGAAGAGAAGGTTACCGCAAGGCCTTTGCTGATTTTGATGTGCAAAAAGTTGCCGCTTTTACCGCCGAAGATGAGGAGCGCCTGATGAACGATCCCGGAATTATCAGGAATGGACTAAAAGTAAAGGCTGCTATTACCAATGCAAAGCAATTCATCGTCATTCAGAAAGAATTTGGCTCTTTTGCAGATTATATGTGGGGCTTTTTGCCCGATAAGAAGCCAATTCTGAATAATGTGCAAACTTTAGGTGATGTGCCTGCCCGAACAGAAATATCGGATGCGATTAGTAAGGATATGAAAAAACGGGGATTTAAGTTTTTTGGTACCACCATCTGTTATGCACATATGCAGGCCACCGGAATGGTAAACGACCATTTGGCCAATTGCATCAGCAGGTAGTTTTATTTGTGCATATCGTTGTATGCGGCTACAAAAGCCTTGATCAGCTTTGCATCAAAACTTTCGGTAGCTTTTATCCGTTCGGCCAAATCTTCATCATTGGTCAGCTTTTGTAATAAAGCATTTTTAATCTGCTGATTTTTGCTGTCGGAATTGCCGGCATTCACCGGAAGTTCTACCATGGGGCCAGTGCCAAATCGCTCTAAAAAGTATGCTGCCGGAGTCGCTTGCCGGGGCTGATCATCAGATCTGCTTCTTCCACCGCCGCCAATACTGATGCCTACGCCGCCACCAAGTCCGCCAAGGCCACCTGTACCCCCACCAATGCCTATACTTGGCCTGATGCGCGCCCGTTTGGGCTCGGGTTCCTCAGTTCCGGTGCTTCCTCCAATGCTATACAGATTGATGGTTCCCCGCTCAACTACTTTAAAAAAGCGGATCTCCATACGTTTTTTGATTACAATGGGTTTGCTCACATAGGTTTCGCCATTCCATAGAAACTCTTTGATGTCTTTGGCTTTATATGGGGTAACTGACTCGTCGTCATTCTTTAATAGCACGGTCGAAAAATCGGTCCCCTGTATGGTTCCCCTAACAAAATTTCCGTCTGAAATTATTACCGCGTCCTGGGCTTTTGCCACAACACCGGCCATAAAGAAGACCAGTAATAATGCATGTACTTTTATCTGTTCCATAATGATCAAATAACGGAAATAATTCTGTTTTTGTTATCGGTACAGGTTAACAAATTGTTTAAGTACTGCCCGTGCATGGCTAGTATATGCTGCAAGTAGGCCTGGAACGATGAAATTTTGTAAAGACCGAGAAAATTATTGTAAGTACTAACATGATCGACGGAGTATTAGTACCTTTATCGGATAAGATGAATAGCAATACGAGACTATTATGATCATTCAAACTGACAACTGGTATGAGTAAAATCATGATAGCTTCATTGCAGATAAAAAACAAACGATAAACAGATGAAAAAACTTTTTCTTCTTGACGGTATGGCGCTGATTTACAGAGCGCATTTTGCATTAAGTAAAAACCCAAGGTTTACTTCAACAGGAATCAATACCTCGGCAGTGATGGGCTTTGCCAATACCCTGATGGAAGTACTTAAAAAAGAAAAACCTACACATATTGCGGTGGTTTTTGATACCGCTGCACCTACCGAAAGGCATACTGAATTTGAAGCGTATAAAGCGCACCGGGAGGCTATGCCGGAAGATCTTTCTGCGGCCTTGCCCTATATTTTTAAGCTGATTGAAGGTTTCAGGATTCCGGTGATCACCAAAGATGGATTTGAGGCCGATGACATTATTGGTACCCTGGCCAAGGAAGCAGAACAAAAAGGCTTTCAGGTATATTGTATGACACCGGATAAGGACTTTGCGCAGCTTGTGTCGGACAATATTTTCATTTATAAACCTGCAAGGATGGGTAATGAAATGGAAATTATGGGCGTAAAGGAGGTGCTGGCGAAGTGGGAAATTGACCATGTTGAGCAGGTTATCGATATACTTGGCCTTTGGGGCGATGCGGTGGATAATATCCCGGGGATTCCCGGCATTGGTGAAAAAACGGCGAAATCGCTGATCAAGCAATATGGGTCGGTAGAAAATATCATTGCACATTCGCATGAATTGAAAGGAAAGCAGCGTGAAAATGTAGAGACCTATGCCGAGCAGGGGATAATCTCTAAAAAGCTGGCTACGATTATATTAAATGCACCTGTTGAATTTGATGAAAAGGCGCTGGAACTGGAAGAGCCAAGCAGAGATCTATTGGAGCCCTTGTTTGCGGAACTGGAATTCCGGACTTTGGGCAAACGTGTATTTGGTGAGGGCTTTAACAGAGGAACGGCGGTTGTTTCGCAGCAAACCGACTTGTTTGGTAATGTTGTAGGTGAAACGGTCACTTACGTGGAAACGGTTGTTGAGGAAGTTGAAGCAGAAGAATTGACCGAGACTAAGCCCTTAAACACCATTGAAAACACGGAACACGATTATAAGCTGATTGATACACCTGAATCGCGAAAATCATTAATAACGCTTTTACTTCAACAGAAAAGCTTGTCATTTGATACCGAAACAACAGGTACGGATGCCAATCTGGCCGAATTAGTAGGCCTCTCGTTTAGCATTAAGCCTGGTGAAGGGTTTTACGTTCCGATACCTGCCGACAGCACAGCAGCACAAGCAATTGTAAATGAATTTAAACCCGTGCTGGAGAATGAGCAGATTGCAAAAATAGGACAGAATATAAAATACGACATGCTGATACTGAAGTGGTATGGCGTATCTGTAAAAGGAAAGCTGTTTGATACCATGTTGGCGCATTATCTGATTGATCCGGACACAAGGCACAATATGGATGTCCTTTCAGAAAACTATCTGAATTATTCGCCTGTTTCTATTACCACCTTAATCGGAGCTAAAGGAAAAACACAGGGTAATATGAGGGATGTCCCGGTAGAAAAAGTGGTGGACTACGCTTCGGAAGATGCCGATATCACCTTACAACTGGCCAATGTGTTTGAACCGATGCTGAAGGAGCTGAATGCCGAAAAACTGGCCACGGAGGTAGAAAACCCATTAATATATGTGTTGGCTGATATAGAAAAAGAGGGGGTGAGGATAGACATCGAGACTTTAATCAATTATTCAAAAGAATTGGAGCAAGATATCAGAAAGTTTGAGCAGAACGTATATGACAAATGTGGTGTTCAGTTTAACCTTGCTTCGCCAAAACAACTGGGTGAAGTGCTTTTTGATAAGCTACAGCTTGACCCTAAAGCAAAAAAGACAAAAACTGGTCAGTATCAAACCGGAGAAGATGTGTTGTTGGCACTGGCCCATAAAAGTGACGTTGTTCAGGATATCCTGGATTTCCGTCAGCTGCAAAAGCTAAAATCAACTTATGTCGATGCCCTGCCTTTATTGGTAAATCCTAAAACAGGGCGTGTACACACCAGCTTTAATCAGGCAGTGGCTGCTACGGGACGATTGAGTTCCAACAATCCCAATTTACAAAACATTCCTATCCGTACGGAGCGGGGAAGAGAAGTGCGTAAAGCATTTATTGCCAGGGATGAAAACCATGTGCTGCTTTCGGCAGATTATTCGCAGATAGAGCTTCGCATCATTGCCGAGATTAGCAAAGAGGAAAATATGCTGGATGCTTTTAACAAAGGGATAGACATTCATACCGCTACTGCGGCTAAAGTATATGGTGTTGCTATTGATGAGGTCGATTCAACACAGCGGCGTAATGCAAAAGCCGTAAACTTTGGAATCATATACGGGCAGTCGGCTTTTGGCTTGTCACAAAACTTAGGTATCCCAAGAAAAGAAGCCGCTGCAATTATAGAGCAATACTTTACCCAATATCCCGGAATAAAAAGATATATGTCAGATACCATGAATTTTGCCAGGGAAAATGGGTTTGTAGAAACTATTTTAGGTCGTAGAAGGTATTTGCGGGACATCAATTCAGCCAATCAAACGGTGCGGGGCTTTGCAGAACGAAATGCTATTAATGCACCAATACAGGGGTCTGCAGCAGATATGATTAAAGTTGCAATGATCAATATCCATAAAGATATTCAGGATCAAGGGTTACAATCAAAAATGACCATGCAGGTACATGATGAGTTGGTGTTTGATGTGCTGAAGACTGAAGTTGAAGCGATGAAAAAGATCATTTCTCATCGAATGAAAACAGCCATTAAAACCAATGTGCCAATTGAAGTAGAGATTGGTGAGGGTGATAATTGGCTGGCAGCGCATTAATTTGAAGGAATTCTATGAAGAAAATGCTGGAATGACTCGACTCGCCAAATCTTAGGTCCTGAAGAAGGGCAAAGATTTGAATGTCGTCTCATCACACCAGCATTTTTTTATGAAATTATCAAAAAAGCATGCGTACTATGAAAAGGCATGCTTTTTCGTTAAAGTTCAATAGTCTCTCCTATTGCGGGTAGTAATAAAGTCTTGTTTTCTCTTTTGAACTTGGCCTGAGCTTCATTTGTATCAATCTGTATAGGTGGGAATGTATTGTAATGCACGCCAATCACCTGATTGCAATCCAGATATTTGGTAGCCACAATAGCATCATCAACATCCATGGTGTAATGCCCGCCAATGGGAAGAATCGCATAATCCAGATTATAGAGTTCAGCAAGGATTTTCATTTCTAGAGTCAGGGCGGTATCTCCGGCATAATATATCGATTTTCCTTCCAGCTCCAGCACAAAACCTGCCGGGTTTCCTCCATAGCTACCATCAGGATTGCTGCTGGAGTGAACTGCCCAAACGGTACGTAATGTTCCGAAATCAAATTTAGACTTACCAAAGTTGATGTCTGTCACATTTTCTACGCCTTGCTTTTTAATCCAGTCGGCAACCTCTACCATGGCAATGACTTTAGCTTTGGTGCGGTTGGCGATGGCTGCCAGGTCGGCAATGTGGTCGCCGTGACCGTGGCTTACCAGGATGTAATCAGCTTCAATGCTATTTACATCAATGTTTTTGGCCAGGGTATTGTAAGTAATGAAAGGGTCAAAAAGAAACTTCTTCCCATCGGCCTCCAGCATAAAGCAAGATTGGCCATAATAAGTATATTTCATCGTCGATGGATATTAGGTTGTAAATACTATTGGCCAAACATGCCACCCAGTCCCCCAAGCATATCTTTGGTTGCGGCTTGCATTTCCGTAGCGCTTACCAACTCGGCTTGATTTAAGGCTTTATTTACTGCAGTTAGCAGCAGTTCTTCTAGTTCTTCCTTATCTGCTTCTTTGTGAAAATCGGCATCAATTTCTATTGCAGTAATGGCTTTATTTGCTGTCGCAGTAACGCGAATTGCACCTCCTTCAACTTCTCCGAAAACAGAAATGGTATCCAGGCGTTTTTTTATCTCGTCGGCTTTTTGTTGCGCCGCCATTAATTTATCAAACATAATCAGGTTATTTTTTCAGTAGTATATATTCTTTTTAATTGTTAATGAAGCTATCGCAAGTTTTACTCATCGCTTTTTAAGGTAAACTCATGATGGCTTAATATAACAACGAAATTAAGGGAAATTGGTTTAAAGTTGGCTGAATAAAATAAAAAAGAGGGCTACCGGATCAACTTGCTGTTAAAGTCGATAAATAATTTAAACAAGTCGTTGTATTTAGTAAAGGGAAGTGTGCCTGGTTGATCGTAAACATCATGATAGGCAGCTATGCCACCGGTAGTGTAAATAAAGAAGGCTGGAACCCCTTTTTCCGTGAAAAAATAATGATCGCTATTTGCTGCCTTGCCTCGCGGATTGATTTTGGGCAGGTAGTGATGGTCATCATTAATCTGATTGAGCAAGGCAAATTCTTTTGGATGATAAGACGCATTAACGACTGTAATCCCGGTTTCACCTGTGCCCACCATATCCAGATTAATCAGAAAGCGGATTTTTTTTAGATCAATAAGCGGCTGCTCGGTGAAATGCCGGGAGCCCAGTAGTCCGGCTTCTTCGCCTGCAAAGCAGATAAATGCGATGCTATAGGGGGCTGGATTGGCCGCATAATGCTGGGCCATGCTCAATAAAAATGATACGCCACTGGCATTGTCGTTGGCCCCCGGGAAATAAGTTTCGCTACCCATGCCACCTAAATGGTCGTAATGAGCAGTAAATACCACAAAAGAATCAGGATAAAGGCTACCTTTTACTATTCCACAGATATTTGCCGCATTAAACTCGGGAATAAACCGGTTTTCAATATTGAGGTCAATAGTTTCAGGATTACTGACTTCAGTTTTTAGAACTTCAATACCGGTGTAGTCGGCCTGTTTATTGCTAACCGACCAGGTTAGTTTATCCTTTAGCACCAGAACAATCTTATTTGTGGAGGAAATAAAAACGGAGCTGTCCTTTTGTTCCAGTTTGGTGCTGGCAACCTGACCGTTGCTTTCAGGCATCACGATAAATTGTTTTCCAGGAACTAACGGTCTTCCGTTAATCTGCAATTCCATTCTACCAGGAAATGTATTTACCGGGAAAGTGAATGGTTGTTTAAATGATATTTCATCCATCGGAGCTAAGCCATAGCTTTGAAATTGCGCCTCAATATAATTGGCCGCTTTGTCCAGGCCACCGTTGGTATAGCCTCTTCCCCACATCGTTTTAGCCGTAAGGCTGTCCAGAATAGTTCTGGTGAGCGTGATGTCCTGCGGCAGGACTTTTAGCGGGACGATGAGGCATAAAATGAGTAGGCACTTTTTCATATCAAAAGGTGTCGGGTATGGTGTTTCGTTTGTGTTTTCATAAATATATGTAAACAGAATTGAAAATGGGCTGTTATTAAAAGACTAATTAAAACTTATGGATGTTAGATCTAATGAACCTTTCTGGCTGGTGAAAAATGGGATTAAGCATTCGTACCCTTCTTTAAGGGAAGACATAGAAGCGGATGTATTGGTTGTTGGTGGAGGGATAACCGGGGCATTAATGGCCCACGCTTTGGTAAAGAAAGGATACAATACCGTATTAATAGACAGAAGAGAGATCGCCAATGGCAGTACGTCAGCAACAACATCTATGTTGCAGTACGAGATTGATACCCCCTTGTATAAGTTAAAGCAATTGATAGGAGAGCAGGGAGCTGTGGCCAGCTATCTGGCTTGCCGTGATGCCATATACCAATTGGAAAATCTTGTGCAGGAATTGAAATCGACATCAGGTTTTGAAAAGAAAGCGTCTGCTTATTTCGCTGGTAATAAGAAAGATTTAAAATGGCTTAAAACAGAATATGAAGCTCGTTTGTTGGCCGGGTTTGACGTTAAATGGTTAGATAAGCAGCAATTGCATGATATTTATGGTCTAGTGGCTGAGGGAGCTATTTTATCGGCAGATGGAGCAAGTGTAGATGCTTTTTGTTTAACCCACGACCTGCTTTATCATAATGTGGAAAAAGGACTAAGGGTGTTTGATAAGACTGAAATGAAAAAGGTAAAATATGAAAAGGAGGGGATTAAAGTATTGTTGCATACCGATGCAGTGGTACGGGCCAGAAAAATTATCTATTGTACCGGATACGAAACCCAGGCGATGTTGCCTGAGAAGATTGTGGATTTAAAGAGTACCTATGCTATGATTAGCGAAAGGGAGGATCGGCATGTGGCAGTTTGTGATCAAACACTGTTCTGGAATACTGATGAGCCCTATTTATACATGCGCACGACCGAAGATGGCCGTTTGCTTGTGGGTGGCGAGGATGTTCATTTTAAAAATGCATTTAAACGAGACTTATTACTGGCTAGGAAGAAAGATAAATTAATTCGAACCCTGAAAAAATATATGCCTGATGTGCCATTTATGGAAGATTTCTGTTGGTGTGGCACATTTGGGGAGACCAAAGATGGCTTGCCCTACGTGGGGACTCATCCAAAATTTAAGGACAGTTATTTTCTTCTCGGCTTTGGAGGCAATGGCATCACTTTTTCGGTAATAGGTGCCGATATGATCATTCGTATGATGGAAGGAAATCCGGATTTATTATCACATTATTTCAGGTTTCAACGTTAAGTAAAGAGTAGGTATTTATTATCAAATGATTAATCGAAGAAAGTGAAATCTCCTAAATGGCCTTTTGGGGCCTAAAAAGCGAATTAAAATTCACTAAAAAATGTAAAAAAATTAAAAACGTATTGCACAACTCAATATTTATTTAAACCTTTGCGCCTCAACTCATTCAAATTATTATTATACGCAGAAAATGATTAAGCACACCACACATAAACTTTCTATTGTAGAAGCAAAAAATATTGCTTCCAGGAGTTTGTTTATTGAGCGCTTGCGACCCATATTTTTTGTGACAACAAACCGGCAAAATTATACGCCGCGCATTTGAGTAAATCTCTGAGTGAAAACTCAGCGCATTTCCACAGAGGATTGCCTCTCAAAAAACAATTAACCAGAACATTTATTTTTTTCGTTATCATATTAATGAATATAAACGATTTTATAGTGCAAGTTGCACTTCCTGAACATCGTGTCTTCGCAGAAGAAATCTGTGATGAGATGGCCGAGTCGGCCAAGGCACGAGGTACGGGTATCGCTAAGCGCTCTCCGGAGTATGTAGCAGGTAAAATGGCCGATGGTAAAGCAGTTATTGCTTTTCATAAGGATGGCTCATGGGCAGGATTTTGTTATATCGAAACCTGGAGCCATGGACAATTTGTGGCCAATTCAGGACTTATCGTAAGTCCTAAATATCGTAAAGCCGGACTGGCAAACGCCATCAAACATAAAATTTTCGATCTTTCGAGACAGAAATATCCTAAAGCTAAAATATTTGGTTTAACTACTGGTTTGGCCGTAATGAAGATCAATTCCGATCTGGGCTATGAACCGGTAACCTATTCTGAACTTACCCAGGATGAAGAATTCTGGAAGGGCTGTCAGAGTTGCGTGAACTTCGAAATATTAAAAATGAAGGAGCGTAAAAACTGTATGTGCACAGCAATGTTATACGATCCTGTTGAGCAAAAGCATGATGCCGCAAAGAAATTTGCTGAGGAACTACATAAAAACCCAACCTTGTATGAGCGCTTCATGAGCATCAAACAAAGACTGGTACTCAAGGCAAAGCCACAAAATAAAAAAGGCCTGAAATCCTTGTTTCTATTGTTTAGTATTTTATTTAAATAGCTGTTATATTAAGATGAAGAAGAAAGTTGTTTTAGCGTTTAGCGGAGGTTTAGATACCTCGTTTTGTTGTATTTACCTTGCTCAGGACCGCGGACTTGAAGTACATTCTGTAATTGTAAATACAGGTGGTTTTTCTGAAGAGGAGCTGAAGGAAATAGAAAGGCGTGCTTATGCGCTGGGTGTGGCTTCTCATGCTGTAGTTGATGAAACTACAAATTATTATAACGGCTGTATTAAATATCTGATTTTTGGTAATGTATTAAAAAATGCCACTTATCCGCTTTCGGTTAGTGCCGAGCGCGTAAGCCAGGCAACGGCCATTGCCAATTATGTTAAAAAGATAGGTGCAGATTATGTAGCCCATGGTAGTACCGGTGCCGGAAATGACCAGGTACGTTTTGACATGATCTTTAACATCATTATCCCTAATGTAGAGATCATTACACCAATCAGAGATCTGAAATTATCCCGCGAAGCGGAAATAGAATATTTAAATGCCCATGGTGTGGAATACAGTGCTGCAAAAGCCAGATATTCCATTAACAAGGGACTATGGGGTACTTCGGTGGGTGGTCAGGAAACTTTAACCTCGCACCAAAGCCTGCCAGAAGAAGCCTGGCCAACCCAGGTTTCGGAAAGCAATCCACGCAAACTGGAACTGAACTTTGAAAAAGGTGAGCTGGTAGGTATAGACGGTGAAACGCTGACCCCCGTAGCAGCTATTCAGAAATTACAAGCTATTGCCCAACCTTATGGAATAGGAAGGGATATTCATGTGGGTGATACCATTATTGGCATAAAAGGACGCGTAGGTTTTGAAGCTGCGGCCCCGATTGTGATCATTAAGGCACATCATACACTGGAAAAACACACTTTAACCAAGTGGCAATTGTCCTGGAAAGAGCAATTGTCTACTTTTTATGGCAACTGGCTGCACGAAGGCCAGTTTCATGACCCAATTATGCGCAATATAGAAGCCTTTTTAGCCGATACCCAAAAAGTAGTGAGCGGAAAAGTATTTGTAGAATTGCTGCCTTACCGTTTCAATATCATTGGCATTGAGTCGGATCACGACTTAATGAGTAATAAATTTGGTAGTTATGGCGAAATGAATAATGCCTGGAGCGGTGAAGATGTAAAAGGATTCTCTAAAATTTTTGGCAATCAGGTGATGATCTGGCATAAAGTGAACGGTCATGAAGATTAAAGCGGGAATAGTTGGTGGGGCCGGATATACCGGTGGCGAGATGTTACGCATCCTGATCAACCATCCGTCTGTAGACATTAAGTTTGTTCATAGCAACAGCAATGCCGGAAACCTGATCTCTGATGTACATACCGATCTTTTTGGAGATACCAGCCTTCGTTTTACCAATGAACTTTCGGCAGATATTGACGTTTTGTTTTTATGTGTAGGACATGGCGACGCAAAGAAGTTTCTGGAAAGCAATGACATCAGCAGGTCAATCAAGATCATTGATTTAAGTCAGGATTACCGCCTGAAAGCAAATGCAGGTACCAGCTGGGTTTATGGCTTGCCTGAAATGAACAGGGCTGAAATTAAAAAGGCAAGTTATATTGCCAATCCGGGCTGCTTTGCGACCTGTATTCAGTTGGGTTTGCTGCCTTTGGCTGCCAAAGGTTTGTTAAAAAGTGAAGTACATATCAATGCTACCACTGGATCAACAGGAGCCGGACAGGGCTTATCGGTTACTTCGCACTTTAGCTGGCGCAACAACAATTTATCGGTATATAAAGCTTTTGAACACCAGCACTTAAATGAGATTGGTGAGAGTCTGAAAAAACTGGACAAAGGGTTTAACCAGATGATAAACTTTATCCCACAACGTGGAGATTTTACCAGAGGAATTCTGGCAGCTATGTATCTGGATAGCGACCTTACCGCTGAAGAGGCACAACGTATCTACGAAGATTATTATGCCAGTCACCCCTTCACTCATGTGAGTAAGAAGAACATTGATTTGAAGCAGGTGGTAAATACCAATAAGGGATTGGTTCATGTAGAAAAACATGGTAGAAAGCTGTTTATTGTGAGCATTATTGACAATCTGTTGAAAGGCGCCAGTGGACAGGCGGTACAGAACATGAATTTAATTTTTGGATTGGAAGAGGAGGCGGGACTGCGGCTTAAAGCATCGGCGTTTTAATTAAACCCGGTGCGCATTTTTTTAGCTGTTATCTCAAAATGTATAGTCTCCAATCTGCAAAATCGGGATTCTGAAGTAAACGGCCTGGCCCTCTTGAAGACAAGATTCAATAGGCGCTGCTGAAAAATTCAGGATGACGTGAAGCACAAAAACTTAAAAAATGAATTTATTTGATGTTTATCCTCTTAATGATATAGAAATTACCAAAGCATCCGGAAGTACAGTATGGGATGCAAACGGACAACAATACCTGGACTTATATGGCGGCCATGCCGTTATCTCTATTGGACATACCCACCCGCATTATGTAGCCCGTTTAACGGATCAATTAAATAAGGTGGGTTTTTACTCCAACTCTGTTAAAATTCCTTTGCAGGTTGAGCTGGCCGCTAAGTTAGGCAAAGTGTCGGGAAAGCCTGATTATCAGCTTTTCTTGTGCAATTCTGGTGCTGAAGCAAATGAAAATGCACTGAAACTGGCTTCTTTTTATAACGGGAGAAAAAAAGTAATTGCTTTTAAAGGGGCTTTTCATGGCCGAACATCATTAGCGGTTTCTGCTACTGACAACCCTAAAATTATTGCACCGGTGAACGAAACCGATAACATTATCTTTCTGCCACATAATGATGAAGCAGCTTTAGCGGCAGTTTTTGCCGAGCAAGGCAATGACATTGCCGCGGTAATTATTGAAGGTATTCAAGGTGTTGGTGGAATTAAAGAAGCTTCGGTAAGTTTTCTGCAAAAAATCCGCTCGTTATGCGACCAGTACAATGCGGTTTATATAGCCGACAGTGTACAGTGTGGTTATGGCAGAACCGGTAAATTTTATGCACACGATTATGCAGGTGTTGAGGCCGACGTTTATACCATGGCAAAAGGAATGGGCAATGGCTTTCCGGTAGCTGGAATTTCTATTGCACCTAAATTTAAACCATGGCATGGCATGCTGGGTACTACCTTTGGCGGTAACCATTTGGCATGTGCAGCAGCTTTGGCTGTTCTGGAAATTATTGAACAGGATAATTTGCTGGAAAATGCAGCGAAGGTTGGCGATTACCTGATTGAAGAATTGAAAAAGATTGAAGGAATAAACGAAGTACGTGGCCGTGGTTTGATGATAGGAATTGACCTTCCTGAAAACAAATCGAACGTTAAAAAAGACTTGCTGTTTAAGTATAAGATTTTTACGGGCGAAGCAAAGCCTAACGTAATCAGGTTATTACCAGCTTTAAATTTAACTAAGGATCAGGCAGATCAATTTTTAAATGATTTTAAAACCGCTTTAAAAGGATGAATCAATTTACCTCTGTAAATGATGTGCAAGACATCGGCCAATTGATTGAAGAAGCATTGGCACTTAAAAAAAGCCCTTATGCGCATCAGCATCTGGGCAAAAACAAGACCCTGGGCCTTGTTTTTTTAAATCCAAGTTTGCGAACCCGCCTAAGCACCCAAAAAGCAGCCCTTAACCTGGGGATGAATGTGATGGTGATGAATATGGATAAAGAGGGCTGGGCGTTGGAAACGCAGGATGGGGTAGTGATGAATGGTACCACTGTTGAACACATCCGGGAAGCTGCCGCGGTAATGGGACAGTATTGTGATGTATTGGGCCTGCGCTCTTTCCCTAAATTGTTGAACCGTGATGAAGATTACAACGAGGATTTTTTTAATAAGTTTATAAAATATTGCAAGGTTCCGGTGATTAGTCTGGAGAGTGCAACACGGCACCCTTTGCAAAGTTTGGCCGATCTGGTAACCATTAAGGAAACCTGGACAGCCGCAACTAAACCTAAAGTAGTGCTGGCCTGGGCACCGCACATCAAAGCCCTGCCTCAGGCGGTACCCAATTCATTTGCTGAATGGATGTGTAAAGCACAGGAGGATGGTATACTGGATTTTACCATCGCCCAACCTAAAGGCTACGAGTTGAATGAAGATTTTACACCAGGTGCAAATATTACGCACAACCTGGATGAAGCTTTGGCTGGTGCCGACTATATTTATGTAAAAAACTGGTCAAGCTATAAAGAATATGGTAAGGTATTGACCTATCCGGAAGGCTGGATGCTGAACAATGAGAAGCTAAAAGATACCAATAATGCTAAAGTAATGCATTGTTTGCCGGTTCGCCGAGATCTGGAGCTGTCGTCGGAAATTCTGGATGGTCCGAATTCCCTGGTGATCCACGAAGCGGGTAACCGTTTGTGGGCTGCACAGGCAGTATTAAAGCAAATGCTAGAAAAATTGTAATATGAAGAAGCTCAATGTAATTAAAATCGGTGGAAATGTAATTGATAACTCGGAAAAGCTACATCAGTTTTTGCTGGACTTTACCGCACTCCCCGGAGATAAGATTTTAATTCATGGAGGAGGCAAAATTGCTACTGAAATGGCCGTTTCGCTTGGTATTGAAGCAAAGATGGTAGAGGGAAGACGTATTACAGATATCGAAACGCTTCGGATTGTGACGATGGTTTATGCCGGCCTGATCAATAAAAATATAGTTGCCCAATTACAGGCAAAAGGTTGTAATGCTATAGGCCTTACCGGGGCAGATGGTAATGTGATAAAGGCGGTAAAAAGGCCGGTAAAGGACATCGACTATGGTTTTGTAGGTGATCTGGATGCTTCATCAGTGTCCACAACTACCTTAACTGCTCTGCTGAATGCTGGAATGATTCCGGTGTTTAGTGCCATTACACATGATGGCCATACCCAACTTTTAAATACCAATGCCGATACGATAGCCTCCTCGATAGCTGTCGCCATGTCGGGTTTTTATGAAACCTCGCTTATTTACTGCTTTGAAAAGCGGGGGGTAATGCGCGATATTGATGATGACAATTCTGTGGTTAGTGAAATAAAGAGCGATCAGTTTGAAACTTTAAAAAATGAAGGTGTGGTTTCGGGAGGGATGATCCCCAAGTTACACAATGCCTTTGAAGCTATAAAAAGCGGAGTGTCGGCTGTATACATTGGTAAGGCTGATGAATTGTCACAAGTAAGTGGAAATAATTTCGGAACCAGATTAATCAAGTAGTTATGAAGAAGTTTACAGGCAGGATTGCCATTTTGGGAAGCGGAAACATTGGCATTTCATTGGCCAAAGGATTGGTTAAGTCAGACTATGCCACACCGGCACAAATCAGTCTGACCAGAAGAAACATTGCAGGCCTGAGTAGTCTTGCCCAGCAGGGTTTTGTGGTGAGCGATGATAATGCGGCCGTTGTTGCAAATGCGGATATTGTAGTGTTGGCGGTATTGCCACAGCAATTGAACAATCTTTTATCGCAAATAGGCGATGTGGTTGACGCAAAAAAGCAGGTATTTATTTCTGTTGCTTCGGGTGTAAGTTGTATCGACATCAGAAGTAAACTGGGAGAATCTGTACAGGTTGTCCGTGCGATGCCGAATACCGCAATTGCCATTGGGCAGTCTATGACCTGTGTAGCAACCGACAATGCAACGGCTGAAAATGTGGCTGAGGTAACCCGGATGTTTGAAACTGTGGGTTCTGTAGTTAAAATTAATGAAGATTTGATGACCTCTGCAACGGCATTGTGTGCTTGTGGTATTGCTTTCTTTTTAAGAGCAATCAGGGCCGCATCACAGGGTGGGGTAGAGATTGGTTTCCATGCCGATGAAGCTTTAAAAATGGCGGTACAGACCGCCAAAGGGGCCGCCGATTTGTTGTTATTGATGCAATCGCATCCCGAACAGGAGATCGATAAGGTAACCTCGCCTAAAGGCTGTACTATTGCCGGCTTGAACGAGATGGAGCACAATGGTTTTAGCTCCTCACTGATCAAAGGAATTAAGCTGTCGGCGGTTAAGGCTGGCGCTTTATATACAAAAGAATAAAAAGGCATAAACGATTCTGGATTTACAATTATGAGTAGCAGCGTGTTAAAAAGAATAGAAGATTTAAAGAAAGAATCCCTGGAACTGTTGAAGCAGTTGATCAGCATCCGGTCGTTTAGTAAAGAAGAGGATGGAACTGCAGATGCGATTGAACTGTTTTTGAAACAGCGCCATGTGCAAACCAACCGTAAATTGAACAACGTTTGGGCCTACAATAAACATTTTGATGCAAGCAAGCCAACATTACTGCTCAACTCACATCACGATACGGTAAAACCAAATTCAGGTTATACGCGCGATCCTTACGCGCCAACTGTTGAAGATGGCAAATTATATGGCCTGGGTAGTAATGATGCAGGAGGATGCCTGGTATCGCTTATTGCAACTTTTTTATATTACTATGATTCGGAAAACCTGGCTTATAACATTTGCCTGGCTACAACTGCCGAAGAAGAGATATCGGGTAATAATGGCTTAGAATATGTGTTGCCCGACTTAGGTGAGCTGGAGTTCGCCATCGTTGGTGAGCCAACTTTAATGAATCTGGCCATTGCCGAACGCGGGTTATTGGTTTTGGATTGTACTTCGCATGGTAAAGCCGGTCATGCAGCTCGTGAAGAGGGAGACAACGCCATTTATAAAGCATTAAAAGATATTGAATGGTTCCGTAACTATCGTTTTTCGAAGGTGTCGGAAATGTTTGGACCTTTAAAAATGTCTGTAACCATCATCAATGCAGGTTCTCAGCATAATGTGGTGCCTGCTACCTGTACTTTTACGGTTGATGTGCGGGTAACCGACGCTTATACCAATGAAGAGGTGCTGAAAATTATTCGTACCAATGTTGATTGCGATGTAAAACCCCGGTCGGTGAGGTTAAAGCCTTCATCCATTGATAAGGAGCACGCCATTGTACAGTCGGGGATTGCTTTGGGCCGTAGTACTTATGGCTCACCTACTACTTCCGATCAGGCTTTGTTAAGTATTCCTTCCTTAAAAGTGGGGCCAGGCGATTCTGCACGCTCGCATATGGCCGATGAATACATTCATGTCCATGAAATTGAAGAAGGAATTGAACTGTACATAAAAATGTTGGCTGCGGTAGTCAACAAATAGATAATTAAAGGGTCTCTATTTTTGAGACTATAATAATAGATACATGAAGATCTGGCAAAAAAATATTGATGTAAACAAGGAGATTGAAATTTTTACAGTAGGTAAAGACAGGGAACTGGATTTGCAAATGGCGGCGTTTGATGTTTTAGGCTCATTGGCGCATGTAGAAATGTTAGAAAGTATAGGCTTGCTTACCGCGCCCGAACTTGCAGAGATCCAGCTGGCACTTAAGGAAATATATGCGGAAATAGCAGCCGGAAAATTTGTTATCGAAGAAACTGTTGAAGACGTGCATTCGCAGGTAGAATGGCTGTTGACCCAACGTATCGGCGAAGCCGGAAAAAAAATACATAGCGGACGTTCCCGGAACGACCAGGTGCTGGTTGATCTGAAACTTTATTTCAGAAGCTGTATTGAAGAAATGGTGGGCAATACTCATGTATTGTTCCAACAGCTGATTTCGCTAAGTAATACCCATAAGGATAAGTTGCTGCCGGGGTATACTCACTTGCAAATTGCCATGCCTTCGTCTTTTGGACTTTGGTTTGGCGCTTACGCCGAAAGTCTGGTAGACGATATGGAAATGATGTTGTCGGCTTGGAAAGTGTGCAATAAAAACCCATTGGGTTCGGCTGCGGGCTATGGCTCTTCATTTCCCTTAAATAGAACCATGACCACTCAATTGCTGGGTTTTGAGCGTCTCAACTACAATGTAGTATATGCACAGATGGGCAGGGGCAAGACCGAAAGGATATTGGCGCAGGCGATGTCATCTGTTGCGGCTTCGCTGGCAAAAATGGCAATGGATGTTTGCTTGTTTATCAATCAAAATTTTGGCTTTATCAGCTTCCCTGATGAGTTGACCACCGGTTCGAGCATTATGCCGCATAAAAAGAACCCTGATGTTTTTGAGTTGATCCGTTCGCGCTGCAATAAAATTCAGGCGCTGCCTAACGAAATTGCCCTAATGACCACCAATCTGCCTTCAGGTTACCATCGTGATTTGCAATTGCTGAAAGAAAATCTTTTCCCGGCAATCACGTCATTAAATGAATGTCTGGAAATGACCACTTTTATGCTACAAAATATTACGGTTAAGGACAACATTCTGGATGATAAGAAGTACGCCTATTTGTTTAGTGTAGAAGTGGTAAATGAATTGGCATTGAACGGCACTCCTTTTAGAGAGGCTTATAAAATTGTAGGCGAATCTATTGATAAGGGGACTTTTGCACCTGGAAAGGCTGTAAATCATACTCATGAAGGAAGTATAGGGAACCTGTGTAATGCCGAAATAGAAGGGATGATGACTGAAGTATTGTCGCAATTTAAATTTGAAAAAATACACCAGGCGATAGCGAAATTGCTGGTTTAGTAAGGGAGTATTGTCATATAGTTAATAACAGAAAGGCCGAAGGATTTAATCTTCGGCCTTTCTGTTATTTAAACTCTGATGTTTTGTGAAATTCAATATCAGGATAATCTCTCATTGTCATGTTGATCATAAATTCATTATCTGCAAGATAAACAGGATTGCCGTCTTTATCCTCACCAATATGCTGCTGTTTCCTTTTCAGGAATTCCGCAAGCTTGGTTTTGTCTTTTGAGGTTACCCAGTTGGAACGGGTATAACTCAACATCCGGAAAGCGGCTTTGGCACCATACTCATGCTCCAGTCGAAAAGCAATTACTTCAAACTGAAGTTCACCTACAGCTCCCACAACCTTACGGTTTCCGGGCTGCATGATAAACAATTGGGCTACACCTTCCTCAGTAAGCTGTTGTATGCCTTTTTCCAGCTGTTTTGTCTTTAATGGGTCTCTATTCTCCAACTCCTTAAATATTTCAGGAGAGAAGCTTGGAATGCCCTTAAATTGAAGTTTCTCGCCTTCAGTAAGGGTGTCGCCTATTTTAAAGTTCCCGCTATCATATAAACCTACTACGTCGCCGGGCCAGGCTTCTTCTACAATACTTTTCTCATTCGCCATGAAATCCATTGGATTGGAGAATTTAAGCTTTTTGTCCTGGCGGGTATGGTAGTAAAATTTATTGCGTTCAAACTTACCTGAACAAATCCTCAAAAAGGCAATTCTGTCGCGGTGTTTGGGATCAAGATTGGCATGGATTTTAAACACAAAACCCGAAAAGTTCTTTTCTTCTGCAGCCACTTCGCGTTGCTCTGCCTCACGTCCTTTTGGACTTGGAGCAATATTGATAAAGGTGTCCAGCAATTCTTTTATACCAAAGTTATTGATCGCACTACCAAAAAATACCGGAGCCAGCAACCCTTCAATGTACATGCTTTTGTCCAGATCTCCATAAACACCATGAACCAGTTCCAGGTCACTTTTTAAACCATCCAGTTCTTTGGGTTTTAAAAACCTGGTCAGATTTTCATCGTTCAGGTCATTTACCTCAATTACCGGCTCGCTGATCTTCGTTTTATCAGGTTCAAACAGGTTTAAATGTTTGTTGTAAATGCTGTAAACACCTTTAAAGGAATGACCTTGCCCAATTGGCCAGGACAAAGGACAAAGGCTGATGTTTAGTTTGCTTTCTATTTCATCCAACAAATCGAAAGAATCTTTACCTTCCCGGTCCATTTTATTGATAAAAATGATAACAGGGGTATTGCGCATACGGCAAACGGACATTAATTTTTCCGTTTGCTCTTCCACACCCTTTACACAATCTACTACCAGGATCACACTGTCTACCGCCGACAACGTCCTATAGGTATCTTCGGCAAAATCTTTGTGACCAGGGGTGTCTAAAATATTGATGCGCTTATCTGCATATTCAAAACCCATTACAGAAGTAGCCACAGAGATTCCACGCTGTTTCTCAATTTCCATAAAGTCAGATGTATTGCTTTGGTTGGCCTTGTTGCGTTTTACCGCACCAGCTGTATTAATGGCCCCGCCAAAAAGCAGGAACTTCTCTGTCAGGGTTGTTTTGCCGGCATCAGGGTGACTGATGATGGCGAATGTTTTTCGTTTTTCTATTTCCGGGTGAATCATAAAGAATTAAGCCTAGCGCGCTTGATGCGGCTGCAAAGATAATTATAATATATAAAAGAAAAACCGACGATTATATTCGCCGGTTTTTCCAATATTAGTCTGGTTGGTTAACCTCTTCCACCACGACTTGGTCTTGATGATCCTTCTGATGAACCTCTGCTTTCGCCGCCACCTCTGGAAGGTGGAGGAGTTTGCTGCATACGCTCAGGCCTTTGCATTTGTGGCTGTGGCCTGCTTTCCTGCCGCTGTGGTTGCTCTTGTCTCGGTTGCGGAGCTGGCCTGCTTTCCTCACGTTGTGGCCTGCTTTGAGGATAAGATTGCTCTACATTTCTCGA
Source organism: Pedobacter schmidteae (assembly GCF_900564155.1). Lineage (NCBI taxonomy): Bacteria > Pseudomonadati > Bacteroidota > Sphingobacteriia > Sphingobacteriales > Sphingobacteriaceae > Pedobacter > Pedobacter schmidteae. Next base: position 1,251,391 of record NZ_LS999839.1, read on the forward strand.
CGGACGTTCAGGCCTTTGCATTTGCGGCTCAGGTCTGTTTTCCTGGCGCTGTGGTTGCTCGGGTCTTGCCTGTGGATACGGCTGTTCAACATTTCTGGAAGGACGCTCAGAACGGCCTCCATTGTTGCTCCGATCTGGTTGTACAGAGCCATTATTTTCAGGCTGCCCCATTCTTGAAGGTCTTGAATTGTTGTCATACCCTGGTCTTTCCCCTCTGGAGGGTGGCGTTACACCTGTTCTGTTGTTGTCTCTGCCCGGATAAGTATTGCCTCTATTGTCATTTCCCTGATTATCACCTCCTCTTGAAGGACGGCCGGATACCGACCCATTGTTATTGGAGCCACGATCTCTCATCGTTGTGTATCCTTCGCCTCTGATAGATTCGCGGGGTGCTGCAGTAACATTGGAGCTTCCCCTGCTTGGCCTTGGCGTATACATGTTTAAGTTGTTTCCGCTAATGTTGCTTCGGCTTGGCCTAGAGGTATTATTTACATTATAAATCCGTACATCCTGTCTGGTGTCACGTCTGATATCATCGGCCCTCGGACCAGTATAATAAGTCCGCCTGTTGTTTACATAGGTATTGTTGATGATAGTGGTATTGTTGATGATGACCACATTTCGACGCGAATAATATCTCGGAAAGCTATCATAATAAATATTTCGCTGCGGAATAAATACCCACCAAAGGTCGGGGATGTTAAAATTAATATTGATGTTCATGCCCGGACCCATGGGTGCCCAGCCATAGTAGCCGCCACCGCTTCTCCAGCTTACCCATGCAGGTCCCCAGGTGGTATCAGGAATCCATATCCATTGGTTATAGCGGTTATAAACCCATCTTCCATAGTGGAAAGGAGCCCAACCCCAGTCGTAATTGGATACCCAGGTATTACCATATTCGGTCATTACCCAGCGACCATTGGTGTAATAAGGTCTAAAATCGCCTTGCTCCACATCGGGCCGCCACACGTATCCATACTGCGGATCCTGAATCCAGGTTCCATAAGGAGACAACTCATCATAGAAAGACTGCATAGATACATCCTCTCCCTGAGCCATAACCTTTTGTGTTACTCCGGTTAGCAAGAGCATGAGCCCAAGTACTATTGCCGGTAATTTGATCATGTTTTTCATTTTGTGTGTGTATTAAATTTACCTAACGCTTTTACTATATCAATTTGAGTTCCAAAAATCCCCGAAGGATTAATATATCCACTAAAATATTACATTGTGATGTTGTTGTATGGCCTAATTAAATTTGTTTAACACTTAGTATTGCAGGTTTTAATTCAAGAATTCCCTATACAATTTATGGCTTTTCTATAACTTGTAACGTTTTTTTGGCTTAAGTTTACATACAGGCCACACTATTTATATCACGAAATATGTGTATAACAGCAAATAATTATCTTCTTTTGCAGATCAAATCAAATGGCAATGGCAAAAGGTACCTTATTTCTTATCCCTGTTCCGCTGGCAGAAAATGCTGCTCAGAAGTCTTTTACTGCTTTTCTGGGCGATACTATTAATTCCTTGAGTGTCTATATTGTTGAAAATGAGAAGACTGCCCGTAAGTTTTTAAAAGAAGCAGGCATAAAAATTCCTCAAAGCGACCTGACCATTCACGACTATGGCAAACACAAGCGTAACGACTCAATGGTGCCCTATTTTAAGGAATTAATGACCGGTAAAGATGTCGGCCTCATGAGCGAAGCTGGCTGTCCGGGGGTGGCTGATCCTGGTGCAGAGGTGATTTTGGAAGCACACAAACGGGGGATTAAAGTGGTGCCTCTGGTGGGGCCAAGCTCTATTTTGCTGGCATTGATGGCTTCCGGGTTCAATGGACAGAGCTTTACGTTTAACGGTTACTTACCTATCGATAAAGCCGAAAGAGGAAAACGTATTAAAGAACTGGAGCAATTGGCGCAGCGTAACAGGCAAACCCAGTTGTTTATCGAAACGCCATTTCGTAACAATCATTTATTTGAAGATATCCTCAAAAATGCAGCTGCACAAACTTTGCTGTGTGTGGCTTGTAATTTAACAGGAGAAGATGAATTTGTGAAAACAATGAGCGTGGGGCAATGGAGACAGGAGCGGATAGACCTGCATAAAAAACCAACGATATTTTTAATTTACCGCACTTAACGATACATATTCTTGCTGTCGATAAAGGATAGCACCTTATCCGGAACAAAATATTGAACATTTTTACCTGCGGCTATTCCCTTGCGGATAAAGGTAGAAGAGATATCCATCTGTGGAGTTTCTGTAAGATGAATTGAAGGATGATCCTTCCATTCTGTCAGATCAACACCAGGCCTGGGGTACACGTAAATCTCATAGTTTTTTAAGATGATCTCGTAATTTTTCCACTTTTTAAAAGAGGCCAGGTTATCGGCACCCATAATCAGCGCAAACGCTTTGCCCGGATATTTTTCTTGTAAATAAGCCAAGGTATCAATGGTGTAGGAGGGTTGTGGTAAGCTAAATTCAATGTCACTTACTTTAATCTGGTCCGAGTTTTCAGTGGCCAGTCGCGCCATTTCCAACCGGTCGTACATATTCGAAAGACCGTTCTTATTTTTTAATGGATTATGAGGTGAAACCACCAGCCATACTTCTTTAAGCCCGGAAAAACCGGCCATATAGTTGGCTATAATTAAATGGCCAATATGGATGGGGTTAAACGAGCCAAAGAAGAGTCCGGTTTTCATCAGTATATTTTACTGGTTTATTTTTTTATAAAGTCGCCCACCAATTTTTCTGCTTCCAGACAAGCGGTCTCCAAATCAAAATTTTTAAGAATCACATCAAATTTATCGGCATAAGCCAATTCTTTTTCTGCTTTTATAAAGCGCTCCTGCAGCTTTTCGGCACTATCTGTACCACGGCCTGTCAAACGTTCTTTCAAAACCTCCAGCGAAGGAGGTTGTACAAATATGGCTAATGCGTCTTTCTCATACTTACGTTTTAACCGCAAGCCGCCCTCTACATCAATGTCAAATATCACATGCTGATCGTTGTTCCAGATGCGTTGAATCTCAGACCTTAAGGTGCCATAAAACGTGCCACTATATACTTCTTCAAACTCCACAAACTCCTGACGGGCCACCCGGTGAAGGAAATCTTCTTTGGAAATGAAATAATAGTCCTTTTCATTCTTTTCATCCCCGCGCGACTCACGTGTTGTGGCTGATATAGAAAAACTTAAAGCAGGAAATTTCGTAAGCAAATGTTTAACGATGGTGGTTTTACCTGCGCCCGACGGTGCAGAAAATATAATCAGTTTACCTTGTTTCATTGTGGCTTACAAAACGTTTAATAATTGTTCTTTAATCTTCTCCAGCTCTTCTTTCATCCCAACAACCAGTTGCTGAATCTGTGCATCATTGGCTTTGGCTCCCATGGTATTTATTTCTCTGCCTATTTCCTGGGAGATGAAACCCAGCTTTTTGCCATTAGCATCTTTACTTTTTAAAGTATCCATAAAATAATCGCAATGACTTTTCAGACGGATTTTTTCTTCAGTAATATCTAATTTGTCAATATAATAGATCAGCTCCTGCTCTAAACGGTTTTGGTCAACGTTAAGCTTGCCTACATTTTCTTCCAAAAACTGATTTAACCTGTTTTTGATCTGAGGAATTCTAAGCGGTTCCAAAACTTCAATCTGACCAAAAAAATCAAGAATATTTTTGATCCTCAGCTCCAGATCGGCTTTTAAAACAGCACCTTCAGTCTCTCTGAACTGGTTAAAATTAGCCAGCGCAGTATTAAAAGTGTTGTTTAAGATAGTCCAGTCCTGCTCACTTACTTCGTCATCTACGTAGCTGATTACTTCCGGGAAGTTCAGTACAGCCTGCAAAAGATTATTCGAGTTTGCGCCCAGGGTGACATTAATCTCTTCCAGTTGTTTGTAGTATTTACTCAGCAGCGCCGCATTGATGGTGGCACCTTTCAGGGCTTCTTCGCCCCGTTCAATATTTATGGATACACTTACCTTACCTCGTTCTATTTCCTTACTGCAAATATTACGTAATAACAATTCCTTGTCCGAAAAGGCTTTAGGTAATTTTAGATTGAGTTCTAAAAACTTGCTGTTTAAGGATTTTATCTCTACAGCAAATTTTACATTCTGATGATCTGTAGAGGCCAGGCCATATCCTGTCATTGATTTTATCATGTGCAAAGATATAATTTATTGGCTTTCCGCACCCATTTAACTTTTTTTAACTAAGGTAATTGCTAAACAATGGTTAGTTTTACATCGTATTTTACCTGAGATGAAAATAAAACCGCTAAATATATTGCTGTTTGGGGTACTTTTTTTAAGTGCTATGCCTGCCGTTTATGCGCAGGATTTTTTATTGGGCGGAGTTGTATTTGAAAAAGGAACTTTAAACCGTGTGGCAGGTGCCGAGGTGATCAATAAACGATCAGGCTTTAGAGTGGCCAGCAACGATCTTGGAATGTTTCAGCTTAAATCTGCCGCAGGTGATACGCTTTTGGTCATAAAACGCGATTTTTCAGATGCCGAAGTTGTCGTTACCGGGAGTAAAGATCTGTTGATTTACCTGGAACGGGGTAGGATGTTAAGACAAGTGGACATTAGCGGGCAGACTAAAAAACAAGAATTGCAGGAACTCAAAAGAGATTATAAAAACAAAGGCTCCTTTTATCAGGGGAAGCCACCCTTCCTGGCGTTCTTATTTAAGCCATTAACGGCTGTTTATGAGTTGATTGGTAAAACACCGAAAAATGCCCGTAGGTTTGGACGTTATTACGAAACCGAATTGCAGCAAAGTCAGATTGATGGTTTTTTTAATGAATTCCTGATACAGAACAATACCGATTTGAAAGGTAAAGACCTTGAAAAATTTATGCTCGATTATCGGCCCGAATACGAAAAGGCTAAAAACTGGACACAGTACGATGCCATTAAACACATCCGGGATTCGTATAAAAAATATACCGATACTTTAGGAAAACATTAGCGGATTTTAAATAGAAAGGGCTTCGCAGGTTTTTTCAGCAGCCAGTTTTTCGGCATTTTTCTTATTGTAATCGCGGCCTACACCGTAACTTTCGCCATCAATTACAGCCTGAATGGTAAACAATTTGGCACTTTCACCTTCGTCATTCTGTACCATATCAAAAGTGATGTCTTTTCCATGGCGCTGGCACCATTCAATCAGCTTACTTTTAAAATTGGTTTCAGTTTGTTCAAGGGTGTGAATGTCAACATACGGCTTAACAATCCTTTTAAGCAGAAACTCTTTTGTGAAATTGTAGCCTTTGTCTAGATAGATTGCTCCTATAAGTGCTTCAAAGGCATCACCAAGCATAGAATGATGTTTGGTTTGGACATTTACGGCTTTTTGATCGAAAACGATCAATTGGTCAAAGCCCATTTTTCGGGCCAGCTGATTTAAGTTCGCGCGGTTTACAATTTTAGAACGCATTTCGGTTAAAAAGCCTTCTTCTTTGTAGGGATAACTTTTAAAAAGCAATTCTGCAATTACAGAACCCAGTACTGCGTCGCCTAAAAACTCCAGACGTTCGTTGCTGCTTCTACTGCCATTTTTTAAAATCTTTGCCACAGACCTGTGCCTGAATGCCATTTTATATAAAATAGCATTTCCAGGCACAAAGCCCAAAATGTTTTTCAACTTTCTTATAAAGACTTTATTGGGTGAAAAATAAAGCTTATACAGATCAAATAATGGCATTAATTATTAAAAAAATTAAAGGAAGCAACCGAAGTGGCTCCCACATAAAGCGACTTATTCTTCGTACTTTTTGAAAATCACCGACGCATTATGACCACCAAAACCAAATGTATTGCTCTGAGCAGCACGGATGGTCCGTTTTTGCGCCTTATTAAAAGTGAAATTTAAGTTTGAATCACATTCAGGATCATCAGTGAAATGGTTAATGGTAGGCGGAACAATGTCGTTTTTCACTGCCAGAATTGCAGCAATCGCTTCAATTGCACCGGCGGCACCTAATAAGTGTCCAGTCATTGATTTCGTAGAACTGATGTTCAATTTATAAGCATCTTCGCCAAACAGGTCTACAATCGCTCTGCTTTCCGAAATGTCTCCAAGTGGAGTCGAAGTGCCGTGAACATTGATGTAGTCGATGTCTGCAGTACTTAGTCCGGCGTCATTTAAGGCATTCTGCATCACCATTCTTGCGCCCAGTCCCTGAGGATGAGGAGCTGTAATGTGATTCGCATCTGCGCTCATACCTCCGCCAACTAATTCAGCATAGATTTTAGCACCACGTTTTTTAGCATGTTCCAACTCTTCCAGAATAATCGTTCCCGCACCTTCACCAGCAACAAAACCATCACGGTCTTTATCGAAAGGTCTGGAAGCCGTTTTTGGATCGTCATTTCTGGTAGAAAGGGCATGCATAGCATTAAAACCACCAATACCGGCCTCATTGATAATCGCTTCAGAACCTCCGCTGATGATTACGTCACACATATTCAAACGAATATAGTTGTACGCATCAATCATCGCATTGGTAGAAGAAGCACAGGCAGATACGGTAGCAAAATTCGGTCCTCTAAGTCCATATTTTATGGAAATATGGCCGGGAACAATGTCAATAATTACTTTTGGAATAAAAAAAGGATTGATACGTGGAGTACCATCGCCTAAGAAAAAGGCCTTCATCTCATCCTGAAAAGTCTTAAATCCACCAATGCCCGAACCCCAGATCACGCCAACACGGTTGGTGTCCAGTTGTGAAAAGTCGAAATTACCGTCTTTCACGGCTTCGTCCGTCGAAACAATGGCGTATTGAACAAATGGATCTAACTTGCGGGCCTCTTTTCTATCTAAAAAATCTTCAGCATTGAAATTTTTAAGCTCGCATGCAAATTTTGTCTTGAACTTGGAAGTGTCAAAACTGGTAATAGGGCCGGCACCACTCACCCCATTTATCAAACCATCCCAGAACTCTGGAATGGTATTGCCAATTGGAGTGAGCGCACCTAACCCTGTAACTACTACTCTTTTTAATTCCATTTATACGGATTATACGGAAACCGTATTTTTTACTTAACGTTTTTCTCTAAGTAAGCAATTGCTTGACCAACTGTGCCAATGGTCTCAGCCTGATCATCAGGGATTGCTACATTGAATTCTTTTTCAAACTCCATAATAAGTTCTACTGTATCTAAAGAATCAGCACCCAAGTCGTTAGTGAAAGAAGCCTCTGGTGTAACTTCGTTTTCATCCACACCTAATTTTTCAACGATAATAGCCTTAACTCTTGAAGCAATATCAGACATAATGTTATAATTTAATGGTTAAATAATTCAGTGCAAAGAAAAATAAATTCTTACACTTTTCAAATGTTTTTATTTCTGTACCAATTTTAATGTTTTTATTTTGAACATCAATGTAAAATTAGTTTTATAATTTCGTATTTCCGTAAAATATTCTGTTTTGAACAAAACTTATTTAAAACTTTCATTAGATCTCGACTTTGTCCTAATTGCCATTACCGCGTCTTTAAAAGATTATATGTTGTGCCATCAAATCAATACCAGGCTAAATTTCGGCTTTGAAAAGGTGGAAGACCATGAAGTTTATTTCAATATTGACGAAGAGCCCCTTGCCTTTTCTAAATATTATTTTTTTGTTGAACAAGGAGAGATAGAATATTATATTATAAACAACAGAAATGCTGAAGGATTCCTTATTCCGGAGATGAATAAAGTCGATTTTTTTATGATTATTCATCAGTATATTGACCGGGAAGACCTCAATTATATCCTTGCCGGGTTGAATAAACTTCCTGATATTCAGGTTGCTGCACAGATAGATCCGCTCAAGTTAAGGTCGAAAGAAAATTTAGTAATGTAAATTTTATATTGAAGGTGTACAAAATACACTATATTTGGATTTACATAACCAAACAGATAACTTTAATAAATCAGACTAGCATCGGTTTTCTGTATCACAAACTCTCGTTTTGTTGGTCTGTAATAAAATTTAAATAACTCAATGAAACCATTTCATTCTAGAACGAAAATCGTAGCCACTTTAGGCCCCGCCTCAGCAAAACCAGATGTTTTATATAGTATGTTCAACGCCGGACTGGACGTTTGTCGTTTGAACTTTTCTCATGGGTCTCAGGCAGATCATCAGGAGGTACTGGATACTATCCGGAGCATCAATGAAAAACACAACTATAACGTCGGCATATTGGCTGATTTGCAGGGCCCTAAAATCAGGATCGGTATGGTTAAAGATGGTGGTATTCAGTTGGTTAATGGGGCGAAAACAACCATTACTACCCAAGAGTGTGTGGGCAATGAAGAACGCATATACATTACTTACGAGGCTTTCCCGAAAGATGTAAAGGCAGGCGAAATTATCTTGTTGGATGATGGAAAACTGCAAATGCGGGTTTTAGAAACTAACCTGGTAGATGAGGTAATTTGCGAGGTGGTTCATGGTGGGATTCTGACTTCAAGAAAGGGTGTAAACCTGCCAAATACTAAAGTTTCCATTCCTTCACTTACAATTGAAGATCGCAAAAACCTTGAATTCGTTCTCGCAAACGATGTAGAATGGATCGGTCTCTCTTTTGTTCGTAATGCAGAAGACATCATTGAGTTGAAAGATATCATTAAAGAAAGAGGCAAAAGTGCGCGTGTGGTTGCTAAAATCGAAAAACCGGAGGCTATAGCCAATATCGACGAAATCATAGCGGTTTCGGATGGTATTATGGTTGCCCGTGGAGATCTTGGTGTGGAAATGCCAATGGAAGAAGTGCCTTTGTTACAAAAAATGATTGTGCAAAAATGCCGTGCGGCTTCCAAACCTGTAATTGTGGCTACCCAGATGCTTGAGAGTATGATCACTACACCGAGACCTACGCGTGCGGAGGTAAACGATGTGGCCAACTCTGTGTTAGATGGCGCTGATGCCGTAATGCTAAGTGGAGAGACTTCTGTAGGTGAGTTTCCTTTGATCGTAATTGAAACCATGCAAAAGATCATCCAGAACATCGAGCAGAATAACTATCCTTTCCACCCGGAGAAATTTTTGAAACCTAAGGCTGATAGTTTTTTAAGCGATGCAGTTTGTGATACAGCTTGCTTCTTATCCAAACAAACCAATGCCGCAGGTATCGTTTCCATGACCTTGAGTGGTTATACTGCATTTGAAATCTCCAGTCACCGACCAAAAGCACATACTTACATCTTTACCAGCAACAGAAGTTTGCTAAATAGTTTGAGTTTGTTATGGGGTGTTCAAGGCTTTTACTACGATAAATTCGAAAGTACTGACGAAACCATTCAGGACGTAAATAACCTGCTTAAAGAAAATAAATTGATCAAAAGTGGCGATGTGATCATCAACACGGCGGCAATTCCAATGGAACGTAAAGGCAAAACAAATATGTTAAAAGTGAGTGTTATTGATTAATATTCCTTAGCATTCAATTTTTTTTATACTTTTGCAATCCGCAAAACGGAGAGCTGTCCGAGTGGTCGAAGGAGCACGCCTGGAAAGTGTGTATACCCCAAAAGGGTATCCAGGGTTCGAATCCCTGGCTCTCCGCTTAATAAGAACGAATTTTTAAATTGACAGGTCTGCTTCCTTTGAGCAGACCTGTTTTTTTATGGGTCCTAGCGTTTTACTCCGTTCTTTCCGTAGTGGTTGGGCAGATACGCTTTCTAATGGTCAGTCTTTAACTTTTATTATCCCTGTTCTGTATAAGTTTAATGCTTGTTGTAAAATTTTTTCAATCTTTTTCATTGGTAAATCCCGGTTGGGGTTAATTCTAAAAATTTTCATTCGGGAACGGTTACCTTCTTCCAATTCTGGATGGTCAAGATATTTTCCTTCAACCATAAGGATATAAGGTTCCTCCGTTTTTTTATCAGTCCACAAATAGCAAAACATTTTTTTCTTATAGCAAAAACAGGGCATTCCCCACTTTAGCGTTTCTGTAACGTTTGTATCCTGGTCAAGAATAATATGTCGCAACGCAAGCAAACAACTCTTGTTGGGTTCTTCCTTGTTCAGATAATAGTGATGAAGTTCCTGAATCATTTTGTGATTTATTTTACCGCAATTAAAAAGTCTATTTCTGCATCCAACAGATTTTGTGCTTTTTCCCCAAATACTTCAAAATCGGTCTAAATTCATTTGAAGTTTTGTTAAATATCAACATTGTAAAATATTTATTAAGCTTAAAATCTTTACTTTAAATTGATTTAAATTTACAATCTAACTAATTAGAGAACAATGAAAAAACTAATTTTATTATTTCTGCTTACCCCTTTTCTTGGAATTGCACAGGATAAAGGAACCCATTTCGAACATGGACTTTCCTGGGCACAAGTAAAGGAAAAAGCTAAAAAAGAAAACAAATACCTTTTTGTAGATTGTTTTACTACCTGGTGTGGCCCTTGTAAATACATGACCAGCACTATTTTCCCTCAGGAAAAAGTAGGCGATTTCTTTAACAAGAACTTTGTAAACGTAAAAGTACAGTTCGATAAAACTAAAGGGGATAGTGAAGAGGTAAAAAGCTGGTATGCCGACGCAGAGTCCATGAGCAAAGAATTCAAGGTAGTAGCTTATCCGACTTTTTTGATTTTTTCACCACAAGGTGAACTGGTACACAGAATTGTTGGTGGCGGGGATGCGGATGGCTTTATCGCTAAAGCGCAAAAAGCATTGAACCCGGAAACACAGTATTACACCCTGTTAAAAAAATACGATGCAGGTAAACCGTCTCCTGAGACCTTAAAAGAGCTTGTCTCTGTTGCAGAAGAAGCTTATGACGAAGACAATGCCTCGAAATTCGCAACAGCTTACCTGGCCACTCAGAAAGATCTTTACACAAAAGCCAACCTGGAGTTTTTAAGCAAATACACAAAAAACAGCAAAAGTAAAGGCTTCGAATTGATGCTAAAAAATGCAAAAAAGATAGATGCTGTACTCGGAAATGGAAAAGCAAGCGAAATTCTGGGCAAGATTATCATGAAGGAAAACATTCATCCCGGCTTACGAAAACCAACTGCAAATATTGATTCGCTGATTGCAGCTGCCAGGGCCAAATACCCTACTGTCGATATCAGCAAGTCTACCGATCTGCTAAAAATTCAGTTTTACCAGGGTACAAAAAAATGGGATAAATTCCAGCCAGCTGTAATGGCCTACATGAAAAAATATGGTACAGAGGTAAATGCCGAAATGCTGAATAATTTTGCCTGGTCGGTTTTTGAAAACTGTAAAGATCAGGATTGTGTTGCATCTGCCATGGCATGGAGTAAACGAAGTGTAGAAGAAACTCAGGAAAAAGAGCCTGCGTTTTTAGATACTTATGCAAACTTGCTTTATAAAATGGGTAAAAAAGAAGAAGCAATTGCCATGCAACAGAAAGCGGTAAACCTGGTTCCGGCAAACGAAAAGAATCAATATCAGGCAACCCTCGACAAAATGAAAAAAGGAGAGTAACCTATCCACAAAGCAAAAAGCGCCTGTATTATTAAATCAATGATACAGGCGCTTTTTTTAGGGACGTTAGTCTGTCACTTTCCCACGATCGTTGGTCACAAATTTATTTACCTCTTTCCCAAACAGTCTGGATTTTATTTTCATCCACAGCGATTTTTTTTTCAAGTCAGTAGGGTTGCAGTAACTGATGGTATCATTTCCCTTTCTGATGTGAAAGGCTTCCTTACGTTTTAGCTTTTCAAAAACAACAATGCTGTCATAAAATGAAATTCCATTGATATGATTGGTCAGCTCATTTAAGGTTAGTTTTTCTTGCTTATTAATGTGATCCCTGTATAAAGAATCGATCAGGTTCTTTGAATACTCTATAAAAGTGCCCGGTTTCTTTAGCCCACCATGAAATTCATACCAGTAGGAGGTATGGGTATCTTCTACCAGATAAAGCCCGCCTTCTTTTACTTTTAAATACAACATTTCGAAGGACGTTTTTTGTTGTATCATGGTATGGCCTCCGTCATCAATCACAATGTCAAGCTCCGGCAGTTGGTTAATGACCTCACTTAAAAATGCTTTATCGCTTTGCGAGCCGATAAATATTTTGGTGCGCTCATCTTCAAACTGTTTACAATCCGGGTTCACATCAATCGCATACAGGTTAATCTGGTCGCCGAAGTACTTTTTCCAAAGTTCCAGGGAGCCGCCATGGGCAATCCCAATCTCCAGAATGTTAAGTTGTTGACCTTTGTATTTTGCAAAGTATTTCTCATAAATTTCAAAATAATGGTCCCATTTATGGATAACTCTCCCCTCGTGCTGATAAAAAAGGTCTCTTAACGTATGATCTTTCATGTAATTAATTTTTTAAATGTATTAAAAATCACTTGATTGTCACCGTTTGAGTAATTGGGATTGAAATATTTTTTTAAAAATAAAAGACTACTAAATCTATAGAATATTTTGGTATTGTAATAAATGATGTTAGATTTGCAGTGTAATCCGTTTATTAATAGTTTAAAAGCACATGGAAAAACAACTACACTACAGCAATATTAACGCCCTGCACTTAATAAAAATGATGGAAGCCTCCATCTGTTGTTGTTGCTGATCCAGGCAACCAGCCATTCCACATTAAATGAAAAAAGATAAAGACAGGTTGCCCTGCCTTTATCAGCAGCACTCAGTACGCAACGCCAATCACTTACTGAATGCCAGCAGTTTTAACCAATAGATCATTAATTAAAACTTTTTAAAATTATGCAAAATTTTAAAAAGGCTAAGCATTTAATAAATGTTTATGCCTTGTTAAAAGGTGCTTTGCTTAGCCATAGCAGTCTTTTAATCCTGGTACTTACGCCTGTGTTTTCCAGCGCACAGATCCAGCCACTCATCAATTCCACACTCAACGGTACAGTTATCGATGAGAAAACTAAAGAACCGCTTCCCGGGGCTATTGTCCAGATTGAAGGAGTTACCCATCAGGTGCAAACCGATAGCCGTGGTAAATTCGATTTTATAACCGGGCAAAAATTTCCATACACGCTGATTGTAAGTTACATTGGTTACGAAAAGCGGCGTGTGGTGGCCAATGGTACGCCCATAACCATCCAATTGAAAGAGCTGGTTAACGAACTCAGTGGAGTAGTGGTGGTGGGTTATGGCACTCAAAAAAGAAGCGACCTTACTGGTGCGGTGTCTTCTGTGTCCCAATCGGCCTTAAAACAACCCTTAAGCTCCATCGATCAGGCCTTAAAAGGGGCTGCAGCGGGTGTGCAGGTTACACAAACTTCAGGTCAGCCCGGTGGAGGGGTCAGTATCCGCATCCGTGGCGGCGCCTCCATACAGGGCGGAAACGAACCTTTATATGTTATCGACGGCTTTCCGCTATACAACAGCGCCGGCACTACCAATGTGCTGAGCGGCACCCCCACCAATCCCCTGGCCAGTATCAACCCCGGCGATATAGAAAGTGTCGACATTCTTAAAGACGCCTCCGCAACTGCCATATATGGTTCCAGAGGGGCCAACGGAGTGGTTATCATTACCACCAAAAAGGGGAAAGCCGACCGTAGCGCCATCTCCTATGAGGCCAGCTTCGGCACGCAAAGTGTGCTCAAAACCATTGATGTTTTAGGTGCCAAAGATTTTGCGATTTTAAGAAATGAAGTGTTGTTGGATAGCAAACCGTCAGGTGGCGCCTATCAATATCTTTCGCAGGCACAAATAGATCAACTGGGCACAGGTACCCGTTGGCAACAGGAGGCATTCAGACATGCACCCTCCCAAAACCATCAGCTTTCTATAAGCGGCGGTAGCCAAAAGGTTCAATACCTGCTTTCGGGAAATTACCTTAAGCAGGATGGCATCATCAAAAATACCGACTTCTCCAGAATCAGCTTTCGTGCCAACGTAGATGCAAAACCTTCAGACCAGTTTAAGGTGAGCGCCAGCCTTACCGCCAATAAATCCGACGCTAATGTTGCGCCTTCAGGCATCATCAATTCCTTACTGATTATGCCTTCAACCGCCACCATATATGAGCCCGATGGCAGTTATACCTTGCGTAATCCTTTCGAAAATATCTTTGCCAACCCCATCGCCACCTTGCAGGAAACCATCAATAAATCCACCGTCAACCGGCTACTGGGTTCTGCTTTCGGCGAATATACCATCCTCAAAGATTTAAATTTTAAGGTGCTGCTTGGTGTTGATGTGAGCAATGAAAAAGATAAATATTATGTGCCTTCTACCATTTATGAGGGAAAAACCAGCAATGGCACCGCCGGAATAGGGGCCTTAAACTATTATTCCTGGCTCAACGAAAATACCATTAGCTATAGTAAAAACATAGGCAAGCATAATTTTGATGTCCTCATTGGTTTTACGCAGCAGGAAGCCAGCAATGAGAGTTTTAAGGCTGGTGCCGAACAGTTTGTGTCTAACGACCTTACCTACAACAGTCTGCAAAGTGGCTCAACACTGGTCAGACCCAATTCCGACACCTATTCCTGGGTGCTCCATTCCTACCTTGCCCGCATCAACTACAATTATAACAACCTTTACTACTTTACCTCAAGTATACGTAAAGATGGTTCTTCCCGGTTTGGTAAAAACAACAAATGGGGAAGCTTCCCTTCCGTTGCCGCTTCATGGAGACTAAGCAATGAAGAATTCTTTAAGCCCCTGCTTCATCAAATCAATGATTTAAAAATAAGGGCCAGCTTTGGTACCACTGGCAATCTCGAAATCGGGCAGTATCAATCCTTGTCTACTTTGTACAGTTTAAATTATCTTTTGGGAGGGAACGTGCTGACAGGTTTTGCCGCAAACAGAATTCCTAATGAAAACCTGGGATGGGAAACCACTTATCAATATGATGCCGGACTGGATATCGCTTTTTTTAATAAGAGGTTGCAGGTTACCTTAGATGGCTATTATAAAAAAACAACAGACTTGCTGTTGAATGTCGAAATTCCCTGGACTACAGGCTATGCCAGTTCCCTGCAAAACTATGGCTCAGTAGCCAACAAAGGGCTCGAACTGGGAGTAAGAACTAAAAACCTGACTGGAGAATTTCATTGGGATACCGACCTCAATGTCTCCGTCAACAGAAATAAAGTCCTGACCATAGGCAATGGGGCTTCATCTTATATCAGCGGAAACTACATTATACAAGTAGGGAAACCGCTGGGAACTTTTTATGGAACCGTAACGGATGGTATTTTGCAAACGGGCGAAGAAGCCGCTAAGGGGAAATTTACAGGCAGCGCTGCACCAAAGGCCGGCGACAGGCTGTATAAAGATGTAAGTGGCGATGGCACCTTTACTACTGCGGCCGACAGGGCTATTATTGGCAATGCACAGCCTGATTTTATTTTCGGTATCAGCAACAACTTTGCCTGGAAAGGTTTCGATTTGTCTGTTTTTCTTCAGGGGGCCTATGGCAATCAGGTCATCAACACCAACAGGCAAAACCTGGAGATGTTTACGGGGCAGCAAAATGCATCTATTACAGCATTGGAAAGATGGACGACAAGTCATCCTAGTACCACGATTCCGCGGGCCAAACTAGATCCCGCGCCAATTTTTTCCGATCGATTTGTTGAAGATGGATCTTTCCTGCGACTCAAGTCCGTTAGTCTGGGTTATACCATACCGAAAAGCATAACCAATAAATTAAATCTTCATTCGCTAAGTATTTATCTTATCGGACAGAACCTGCTTACCTGGACATCCTATACCGGATTTGATCCGGAAGTTACCTCGGGAAGCAACGTATCGCCCGGAACGGATTCTGGTATTTATCCTATCGCAAAAACCATTCTTGCAGGCTTAAGGGTAACCTTTTAAAACCCTGGCCCAAAAAATCATTAATACAAAATGCATATGAAAAGATTAAGCATATTATTTGGTACCCTGCTGGCGCTCTTTCTAAATAGCTGCTCTACCCTTGATGAAAAACCGGAGTCTTTTCTGGTATCCGAGCAGTTTTATCAAAATGAGAGCCAGGCTACGGCCTCAGTTACCGGTCTGTACCGCAAGTTATACGAATCTGGTCAGGCCCTCTACAATAGCCTCTTTCAAATTGGTGTGGAAATGGCCACCGATGATTATGAGGCCGGCCCCAGGGCCAGAAATGCACACGTAAGGGCCATATCCGGACTTACACACGATTCTTCCAACGACAGGATGGAGCAATTATGGAAGCAAAGTTACGACGGCATCAATGCCAGCAATATTGCCATCGATAAAATTGCCCTTATCGATGCCTCAAAAATCAATGAAACCATCAGAAGAAGGCTGATCAATGAAGCCAAATTTTTAAGGGCATTGCATTATTTTAACCTGGTAAGATGGTTTGGCCCGGTGCCATTGGTGTTGCATGAAACTACTTCTCTGGCGCCAGAAAGCCTGGCTATCGAAAAATCTAGCGAAGCGGATGTTTACCAGCAAATTGTTGCCGATTTAAAAGATGCCGAGAGCTTGCCCAAAACGACGGAGTATAGTGCTGCAGATGTTGGAAGGGCTACTTCCGGTGCAGCTAAAAGTCTGCTTTCCAAAGTTTATTTGACCCAAAAAGACTGGGATAATGCCATTCTTAAAAGTAAAGATGTCATAGACCACGAAGGGTACGACCTGTTTGATGATTTTGCAGATGTATTTGCGGTGGCTAAAAAGAATGGGAAAGAGCACATCTTCTCTGCCCAGTTTAAAGGCAATGCCGGTTATCAGGGCAATAGTTTGGCCAGTAGGTCGGCACCTGCCGACGTACCGGGCATCAATGGCGATTATGCCGATGCTTTGCACGTGGCCGGCGGCTTATACGAAAGTTTTAGTGACAATGATACCCGTAAAGCGGTCACTTTTGTAACTAAAATAATCAGCCCGGTAAACGGGCAGTTGTATACCCTGTCGCCTCCACAGTTTCATAAATACTATGACGAATCGGTAATAGGGAGCCAGAGTCAATCCTCTAAAAACCTTCCGATTATACGCTATGCCGAGGTGCTGCTCATCTATGCCGAAGCATTAAACGAAAAAAGTGGACCTGTAGATCAGGCGTATTGGGCCATCGATAAAGTGCGGCAGCGAGCTCACATCCCTAAGCTGAAGGATATCAGTCCGTCGCTAAGCCCCGATCAGTTTAGGGAAGCAGTTTTTCAGGAACGGCGGAAAGAGCTCGTGTTTGAATATCAGCGATGGTTCGACCTGGCACGCCGCGGTCCGGCATATTATGTAAGCGTGCTTAAGGCTGCAGGAAAAACCATGGCGGCTCCACGACATGTGCATTTTCCCACCCCGCAGCGCGAACTCAATTTAAACCCCAAACTTAAACAGCATCCAGAATGGATAAACTATTAAAACATAAAGAAATGAAGAATTATATCAGTTTCGGTAAAATGATAATAGGAGTATTGGCGTTAACCACGGCTACCTATACCTCGGTTTGGGCACAAAAAAAGCAGCGCCCAAATATCATCCTGGTCCTGGTGGATGACCTTGGTTTTTCTGATACCGGCCCTTATGGAGCGGTTGATCTGGAAACACCCAATATCAACCGCCTTGCCGCCGAGGGCATCAAACTCAAAGAGTTTTACAACAACTCTATCTGTGCTCCTACCAGAGCATCCCTATTGACGGGCCAGTATCAGCATAAGGCAGGAGTAGGTTATTTTAACGTAAACTTAGGACTACCGGCCTACCAGGGATTTTTAAACAAGGAATCTTTAACTCTTGCCGAAGTACTCAAAAGTGGAGGCTACTCGACCATTATTTCTGGCAAATGGCATGTTGGCGATGACCCTGACCAATGGCCCGCACAACGGGGTTTCGACAAGTCATTTGGTTTTATTGGCGGTGCCAGCAACTATTTCGAGATCAATGAAAAAGGAAATGAAGATGTAAAACTCCTCAAAAATAGTCAGCCCTATTACCTGGCGAAAGACAAATACCTGACCGAAGAAATTACCAATAATGCCCTTGAGTTTCTGGATGAGCAGGATAAGGAGAAAAAACCATTCTTCCTCTACCTGGCCTACAATGCTCCGCACTGGCCTTTGCAAGCCCTTCCGGAGGATATTGCTAAATACAGGGGCCGCTACAGTATTGGCTGGGACTCTCTACGAACGTTGAGATACAAAAACGCGATAGAAGAGGGGGTGATTGATAAAGACCAGAAGATAGCGCAGAAAGAAGATAAGCTTCAGCCCTGGAACAAACTTACCTATGATGAGCAGCAATACTGGCAAAGCCGTCAGGAAGTATATGCTGCCATGATTGACCGGGTAGATCAGGGCATAGGCCAGGTGCTAAAAAAGCTGAAAGACCTGAAAAAGGACGACAACACGCTGATTGTCTTTATCTCTGATAATGGTGCCCAGGGAGGGAATAATTTAAGGCTTTATACTTCCAGGAATACAGGCCCTGTGGGTACCGCCGGATCTTACGAGGTGCAAAACAGCAACTGGTCGCAAACCGGAAACTCGCCATTGCGTAACTATAAGGGTACCCCGTACGAAGGTGGAATCAGTGCACCATTTATTGCCTGGTACCCTAAAAACATCAAGGCCGGCACCATTGCGCAGGGCACTGCGCATCTAATTGATCTGGCGCCTACGTTTTATCAGCTGGCAGGAGTGTCTTATCCCGTAAAATACAAAGGCATCCATACCAATACCCTGCCGGGCAAAAACCTGTTGCCTGTATTAACCGGGCAGTCGGATAAAGTGAACCGCGGCGAACCGTTGTTTTGGGAAAGAGGAGGGAACAAGGCCGTGAGGGATGGCAAATGGAAACTGGTATCTACCAACAATGACAAATATGAACTTTATGATATCGAAAAAGACAGAGCTGAAAATACCGATCTGGCGGCGCAGTACCCGGATGTTGTTCGTCAGCTGCAAGAGCAATATAAAGTCTGGGCACAAAAGAATGAGGTGGTCGATTACAACAAGTTAAAAGGTGTACAGCAAAACCGTAATTCGGCCTCACCCAGCCGCAATCTTTAAAAAGGAATTAAAAATATAAACATGAAAAGAGTTCTAATCTTCATATTTGCTGCATTGGCCATACAAGGACAGGCACAACAAAAAACAAGGAAAAAGCCTAATATTATCCTGATTCTGGCCGATGATCTTGGCTATTCTGACCTGGGGGCCTACGGATCTGAAATCAATACGCCCAATCTGGATCGGCTGGCCAAACAGGGATTAAGGCTACAGGAATTTTACAACAATTCTATTTGCGCCCCCACCAGGGCTTCATTATTGACCGGGCAGTACCAGCACAAAGCAGGCGTAGGTTATTTTTCCAACGATCTGGGGTTGCCGGCTTATCAGGGGTATATCAATCAGGAGTCGCTAACCCTGGCTGAGGTGCTTAAATCGAATGGCTATAATACCCTTACTTCGGGAAAATGGCATGTATCGGGTAAAAATGTAAGTCTGCCCTGGCAGCGGGGGTTCGACCTCGTATACCCACGTGATGACGCTGCTGCCGGTTCGGGTGCTCCACAGGAAAGGACTATGGTAACCGATAACGAAGGATTTATTCTATCCGATTACTTTCAGACCAATGTGATCACAAAAAATGCAGTTAAATTTATAGATGAGGCGCATAAAAAAGACAATCCTTTTTTCCTTTATCTGGCCTATACTGCCCCGCATTGGCCTTTAGTGGCCTTGCCCGAAGATATTGCCAGGTACAAAGGCAAGTACGATAAGGGCTGGGATAGGTTACGAGCAGAACGTTTTGAGCGTCAGAAACAGTTGGGCATCGTTGATCCCGATACCAGGATCTCCAAAAAAGACGAGGATATTTACGATTGGAGCCGCCTGTCGTACGACCAGCGTCAGCAATGGGCAAAAAAAATGGAGGTATTTGCTGCTATGGTCGACCGCATGGATCAGGGTGTGGGCAAAGTGCTGGAAAAGCTGGAGCAGATTGGAGAGGCCGATAATACGCTGATTGTTTTTGTTTCTGATAACGGTGCCCCTGCCGAAGACCTGGTGAAATGGCACAACGGTGCTGTAAAAAATAGTGGCCCTGTAGGTACTCCGGGTTCTTACGAATCGCAAAGTAAAAATTGGTCGTACCTGTCTAATACACCTTTTTTGGCTTTTAAAGATTACCTGTATGAAGGCGGTATCAATTCTCCATTTATCGCCTGGTATCCAGCCAAAATTCCTGCAGGGACTATCGCCAAAGGAACGGGGCATGTCATTGATCTGGCCCCTACTTTTTATGAACTGGCGGGTGCCAGATACCCTTCAAAATATAAAAATGTGGTAGCCAACCCATTGCCGGGAAAAAGCTTACTTCCGGTATTATTTGGACGGGAAAAAGAGTTGAAAAGGGCTGAACCTTTGTTTTGGGAGCGTGCCGGTAACCGGGCGGTCAGAGCGGGGAAATGGAAACTGGTTTCGCATTGGCCATCCTATAGCTGGGAGTTGTACGATCTGGAAGCCGACCGGGGTGAAACCACTAACCTGGCCCGACAAAATCACGAGCTGGTAAGTCAGCTATCTGTAAAATATTTCGACTGGGCAAAAAAAACCGGAGTAGTCGATTTTGCTACATTGGAGGACAAAGAGCCAAAATCTATGAAAGATTTTCGAAGGAGCAAGGTTCAGGAGCCCATTGCTGTGGGAGGTTTCGGTTTTTAGGGGATATTCAGTTTGTTCAGTTCTTTTATATGCTGGTTATTATACTTAACTTTAGGGTAATCTTTTCCCTGTTAAAAAATGAACTGCCTGGTTGTTGATGACAATATTATAGCGCTTACAGTCCTCAAAAAGCTTATTAGTATGGCGCCAGACCTCACTATAGTGGGCGAATGTTTCGATGCCGTCGAGGCCTATCAATTGCTGCAACAAACTGAAGTTGAACTTGTGTTTCTGGATATTGAAATGCCTGGCATGAGCGGTATAGAGCTGGTAAAAAGCATGGGAGAGAAGCGACCTATGGTGATTTTTACCACTTCATCAATGGATTATGCTGCTGAAGCATTTGACTTAAATGTTGTCGATTTCCTGATTAAGCCAATTACGCCGGCCCGGTTTTTACTGGCTGTAGAAAAGGCGAAAAGAATGTTTATGACAAAAAGCCTGGCGGTTGTAGATAAAGAAGATGAATTTGTATTTATCAGAGATTCGAATGTGGTTCGCAGAATTAAAGTAAGCGATATTCTGTATATGGAGGCAAGGGGAGATTATGTAAGGATCAACATTGCTGATCATACCTATTCCATTCATTCGTCTTTAAAATCTGTGGAAGAGAAGCTGTCTAAAAATACTTTTGTAAGGGTGCACCGGTCATTTATCATCAATATCAGCAAGATTGATACTATTGAGGGCGGAACACTGATTGTGAGTCGCAACCTTGTGCCGGTTTCTGATGCGTATAGAAACGTTTTGTATAAACGCATGCAGATTCTTTAATCTACTTATCTGCCCCCTTGTTTAACTGTTTGTCCGGCTTTGTATGATCCCGCCATAAACGCGGGGTGAAAGCAGGGTGAGAGCGCCTTTTTATAAGAAAAAGGCGCTCTCACCGCGGACTCATGGCGCTCTCATGGCGCAGTCATTCCGAACGCTGACAAGGTTTGTCTTATCTTTTTGTTCAACAAGTCAGAAGCGCTTAAATTTTAACGTAAAGGTATAATGCTGCGGCAAGTGAGGCACCAATAATAGGGCCGATAACCGGAATCCAGGCGTAGCCCCAATTGTTGCCGCCTTTCCCTGCAACAGGTAGTATGGCATGCATAATTCTTGGGCCAAGGTCTCTGGCGGGGTTAATGGCATAGCCTGTGGTTCCACCAAGTGACAAACCAATTACCCATACCAGGAAAGTTACCGGCAGGGCGCCAATGGAACCCAGTCCGATAGGACTTTTGTCTACACCCATTTCGGCATTGGTAAAATGGAATATGGCAAAAATCAACACAAAAGTTCCTATGATCTCGCTAACCAGGTTTGACGCTGTTTTTGGAATAGCAGGAGCTGTGCAGAAGGTAGCCTGTTTTGCCCCTTTGTCTTCTGTTCCGGCATAAAAATCACAATACAGCAACCAAACCAGGAAAGCCCCCAGCATGGCGCCAATAAATTGTGCTGCAATATACATTGGCACCGAAGCCCAGGCAAATTTTTCGGCGATGGCCAAACCAATAGTTACCGCAGGGTTTAAGTGCGCGCCACTATAGGGCCCGGCAATAACCACGCCGATAAACACGGCAAGGGCCCAGGCAGTGGTGATCACCATCCATCCACCATTGTTCCCTTTGGTTCCTTTCAAAACCACGTTGGCCACAACCCCGTTGCCTAATAATATCATAAACATTGTGCCGAGTATTTCGGCTAAAAAAGGAGACATGTTTTTTTGGTTTAAATTCGGTTATAAATATATTAGTTTTCTGCTGCTGCTTTTGCTGCCTTTACAGCTTTGTTCCATCCTTTAATACGGTCGGCAATATTTTCGGCCTTTCCGGCATTAAAGTTTTTATCAATTTTCCACTGTCCGCTGATGTCGTCCATGCTGTTCCAATAGCCTACTGCTAAACCTGCCAGGTAGGCGGCACCTAATGCCGTTACTTCAGTTACTTTTGGGCGGATAACGGTAGTGTCCAATAGGTCGGACTGAAACTGCATCAGCATATCGTTGGCTGTTGCTCCGCCGTCTACCCTTAGTTCTTTTATGCTATGTCCCGAGTCGGCCTCCATCGCTTTAAGCACTTCCATAGTCTGGAAAGCGATGCTTTCTACTGCCGCCCTGGCCAGGTGTGCGGCTGTGGTTCCGCGGGTAATCCCGGTAATGGTACCGCGTGCATCCTGATTCCAGTGAGGGGCACCCAGTCCGGCAAATGCAGGTACGAGGTATACGCCACCTGTGTCTTGCACTTGTAAGGCCAGTTGTTCTACCTCGGCAGAGGTCTTGATGATGCCCAGGCCATCTCGTAACCATTGTACTACTGCCCCACCTATAAAGATACTGCCTTCCAGGGCGTATTGTACTTTGCCATTTATTTTCCAGGCGATGGTGGTAACCAGGTTATTCTGCGAAACAATAGGCTTATCGCCGATATTCATCAGCATGAAACAGCCGGTGCCATAAGTGTTTTTTACCATGCCTACCTGGGTACACATTTGTCCGAACAGTGCTGCTTGTTGGTCGCCGGCAATTCCTGCGATAGGAATTTTTGCGGCAAGCACATTGCCGGTGGTTTCTCCATATACCTCGCTGGATGATTTTACCTCAGGAAGAATGCTTCTTGGAATGTCAAAAAGGTCTAGTAATTCCTGATCCCATTCCAGCGTATGGATGTTGTATATCAAGGTTCTGGATGCGTTACTCACATCTGTAATGTGTACGCGTCCGTCGGTCAGGTTCCAGATCAGCCAGGAGTCGATGGTTCCGAAAGCAATGTCTCCCGCTGCAGCCTTTTCGCGGGCACCGGGCACATGATCAAGGATCCATTTTATTTTGGTGGCCGAGAAATAAGCATCTAAGATGAGCCCCGTTTTTTCCTGTATATTTTTGGAGAGGCCTTTGGCCTTCAATTCATCACAATAGGCCGAGGTGCGTCTGTCTTGCCATACAATAGCATTGTACAGTGGTTCTCCGGTTTTTCTATCCCATAAAACAGTGGTTTCCCGCTGATTGGTAATACCGATAGCGGCGATGTCAGTTGGGGTAATACCTGCCTTTACAATGGCTTCGGTGGCTACAGAGATCTGTGTGGTCCATATTTCGCTGGCATTGTGCTCTACCCATCCTGGTTGAGGATAGATTTGCTCGAACTCTTTTTGTGCGATGGATACAATGCCTCCCTCCTTATTAAATACAATCGCCCTTGAACTTGTGGTTCCCTGATCAAAGGACAAAATAAATTTGCTCATAATTTATAATTGCAATGATGTGTAACAAAACGTAAGTATACGTAATCATTATCGAAAGTAAAAGATACTATGCGAAAATCATGATTTTTTTTTAACATATTGCCAAATCTGGCCAGGATACCTGTTATTCATCAGGCATCTTTGCCGCGATACCTGTTTTCTTGTCAACAGGCATTGTGGCTTTCCATTGCCTTAATTGTTGGGCTAGTTCTTTTGATAAAGCACTAACCAGATCGGTATGTTGGGCAGCAAGATTGTTGTTTTCGCCGATATCCGTTTTCAGGTTGTACAATTGTTTGCTACCGTCGCGCATGTCGTATACCAGTTTCCAGTTTCCTTTTCTGATGGCGCTCTGAAAATTAATACCGGGCCCATCCTCGGGTATCCATTTATTGGGGATGTGCCATATCAATGACCTTAAATCATCTTTATAGGCTGGGTTTTTTAAAATCGGAACCATGCTTTTACCGTCTATGGGCTGATGGGTTTTATACCCGCTTATTCTGGCCATTTCAAGTATAGTTGGAAAAAAGTCCTCTATCATGACATATTGATGGGTTATTGAACCTTGTTTTACTACTCCTGGCCATTTTACAATCATGGGTTCGCGGATGCCGCCTTCGTTTACCGATCCTTTACCTGCCTTTAGCGGGAGGTTCTGTGTGTTGGGCTGTCCGCCTCTTGGTGGTGCCAGACCTAGTCCTCCGTTGTCGCTCATAAAAATGATAATGGTATTTTTATCAACCTGTTTTTCCTTCAGGTAGTCCATAATGTCGCCCAGGCTCTTATCCATGCCTTCAATCAATGAGGCATATTTGGCTTCGGGAACTTCAAGTCCGGCATTTATATATTTTTGATAGTAGCGCGGATCGGCCATCAGGGGGACATGGACCGCATAATGTGCCATGTTCAGGTAAAATGGGCGTTTGTCCCTGATCGGACTTTCGAGGCTTTTTAGCGCTTCTTTAGTCAGGGCCTCGGTCAAAAAGTTATCGGTTCCATAATATTCTTCTAAATCGGGGACGGCCTGTATGCTTGCTTTATTTTGCTGGTTTCCGTAATTGTCTTCAGGCAAATAGCTTTGCGGGTGTCCGGCAGAATGGCCGGCAATGTTGACCATAAAGCCCATGTTATAGGGATTTGCTCCGGGGGTACCTGCCGAGCCCCAATGTGCTTTGCCAACATGAACAGTAAAATACCCTGCATTTTTGAGCAATTGCGTAAAAGGTGTTGCATATTGGGTGTGTGGTATGCCAATTACGGGGCTCAGGCCATTGTAGTTCCATTCAGGGGCTTTAAATTGCTCGTCTGGATTGTCTGTCGGATTATCTTTTGTGGGTGAAGTCCAGTTGGTGATTCTTGCACGCGCTGAATTCATACCACTTAGCATGCTGATTCTGGTTGGTGTACATACCGGCTGTGCATAGGCATCGGTAAACTTCATTCCTTCTTTTGCCAAACGTTCCATATTGGGGGTATGGTAGCGTTTATTTAATGGGGTAACCTGCTCCCAAAAAGGCACTGAAGTATCCTGCCAGCCCATATCATCAACCAGAAAAACGATAATATTGGGACGTTGCCCGGCTGTTTTTTGTTGCGCCATTCCGGGTGTCAGAAATAAACCCGCCATTAAAATTAGTGATAGTTTCTTCATGTTTGTTGTTTGCCTGGTCTTTTTCGACAGCCTTTATTTTAAGCTTAAACTTAGCAAAAACTATTTGATGTATAACTTGTAAATTGAGGTAAATGCGCATGATTTCCTTCTTCAATCAAACGGTCAAATTACAGGAGGCAGGGGGGAAATGTGCAATAAAAAACCCCGGTGCCAAAAAGGCGACCGGGGTATCGGCTCCCATAGGGATTAAGAAAAAAAGGGATATTTGGGAGCTTAGAATGTATAGCCTTCGTTGAAGGTTAGAACTTTAAACCCAGGCCCACAGAGAATACCTGATTTTTATATTCAGGTGTTTCCTTTGTTCCGTTTTCATTGTTTTTCTGGAAGTCAAGGGCATAACGGCCATGAATGTCAACTTTATTGTTGATGTCGTATCGGAAACCAATCAAACCTCCAACAAGGCTCTTTTTGAAACGGTCAGACTTGTCTTCCACAATCTGTTGCTCGGTTGTGCCAAATCCATTTTCGAATTTGTTATTGGTCGACAACAGGAATGAAACTTGTGGTCCTGCTACCAGGTTTAAACCACTGCCGCCCAAATTGATACTGGCCAGAATAGGAATATCAATAAAGTTGGTGGTTTGTGTAAAATTGCCAAACAGGGTTTCAGCTTTGTAACCTTTGGTAGAATAAAGCAGCTCGGGGGTAAATGCCAAACCTGTAATTAAAGGGATGTCTAATGTTACCCCGGCATTGAAACCTGGATTTACTTTTGTTTTAAAATCATTGTTCCCATCACCCTTAATGATGTTTGGAACGTTTAGACCAGCTTTAACACCCAATCTGATCTGGGCATTTGTTGCGGTTGCTGCGAATAGGCCTATGGCCAGGATAAGTAATTTTTTCATGTTGTGTAGTTTTTGTTATTAAGGTTGTAAACGAAAGAAATGTGCCAGTTCTGGAAAATAGGCCATTGACGATTTGTTAAAAAATGTTAAAACGTGAGTTATGGTCAGGTAATCAGGTGTTTTAACAGTTATTTAAATAACGTAGAGTCTAAAGGGAGTAAAGTCTCAATTGTATCAAATTTGATACAATTGAGAGGTGAAGTGCGATTTTTTTTTGTAAAATTTCCAATAACCATACCGGATGCTATTTTAAGCATGCAGAAGCGGAAAAATCCTTAACTTTGGAATTTAACAAACCCGCACAAAATGAATTTCAAGCACTTTTTCATCGTTACACTACTCTTAATGGCTAGTTTATTTACAGCACAAGCACAAAGAAAAAGTTACCTGCAAACTTTGGCCGAGCCTAATGAATGGGTCGACTCTGTATTTAAACGCTTGAGTAAAAGACAAAAAATTGCGCAAATGTTTTTTGTACGGGCACATACCAATTTTGGAAAAGCCTATGAAGATTCGATAGGTAAAGTAATTAAGAAAGAACGTATAGGCGGATTGGTTTTTTTTCAAGGTGGCCCGGGGCGACAAGCGATTTTAACCAATCAATATCAGTCGCTGGCCAGGGTACCTTTATTGATCACTTCGGATGGAGAATGGGGTTTGGGTATGCGACTGGACAGTACCATTTCTTATCCTTATCAAATGGCCCTGGGTGCTGTGCAAGACAAAGAATTGTTGTATAAAATGGGACTGGAGGTAGCTAAAGACTATAAACGTATTGGGATGCACATGAACCTGGCACCAGATGTGGATGTGAACAATAATCCTAAAAACCCGGTGATCAACTTCCGCTCTTTTGGCGAGAATAAATATAATGTAGCCACAAAAGCAGCAGCTTATATGAAAGGGATGCAGGATGGTGGATTGTTGGTTAGTATTAAACATTTTCCGGGACATGGGGATACCGATGTAGATTCGCATTACGATTTACCACAGTTAAAGTTTACCAAAAACCGTTTGGACAGTCTGGAGCTTTATCCTTTTAAAGAACTAATTAAAGAGGGAGCTGCGGGTGTGATGATTGCACATATGAACATCCCGGCATTGGATAATACACCAAATATGCCTTCTACCTTGTCCAAACCTATTGTTACCGGTCTATTAAAAGAGGAGCTTGGTTTTAAGGGAATTGTGATTTCTGATGCGATGGGCATGAACGGGGTGGTGAAACACTTTAAAGATGGTGAGGCCGATGTGATGGGTATCATTGCCGGTAACGATGTTTTAGAGCTTTCGGAAAACAGCGCAAGGGCAATAAAGCTGGTACGTAAGGCAGTTCGTGCAGATAGGATTAGCATGGATCAGATAGATCAGAGTGTGAGAAAAATTCTGATGGCTAAATATTGGGCAGGCTTAAACGTTAAAGAAACTGTAAAGGAAAGCAATGTATTGGCAGAAGTAAACCGTCCGGAAAGCGAGGCATTGTTAAAGCAATTGTCCGAAGCGTCAATGACCTTGTTAAGGGGTAAAGAAAATATTCAACAGCTTAGTGCCGAGAAACGGACCGTAATCATCAGCATTGGAACACCTCAAGTCACTTTGTTTCAGCGCGAACTGGGTGCCTATTATAAAAATGCAGTTTTTTATACATTGGATAAAAATGCCAGTGCCAACGCTATTGCAAAGGTGTTGAGGGAGCTTAAAGCATTTGATCAACTGATTATAGGAATTCATGATACACGTACGCGTCCTGGAAATGGAATGGTGCTGAGTGCCGATCTGAAGCAGTTTATTAAAGATATGTCGTTGAGCAATGCGGTTTTTGCCCTGTTTGCTAATCCCTATAATCTGGCGGCTATACCAGGATTAGAAAAAAGCAACGGTTTGCTGGTCGCCTATCAGAAAGAAGATTTTATGCAAAAGGCTGCTGCAGAGGTGATCAAAAACCAGGTGGTGCCTAGCGGAAAACTACCGGTTACCGTGAATACGTTTTTTAAGTACGGCGACGGACTTTAGGATTGGGCGATGCAGTTTTTGGACATCCATACGCATCATGAAGGGCAGGCTGCCGGAACAATCAGCATCTTAAGTATTTCGTTAACTGGCGATTCGCAGGAGCTGTTTCCAATGGTAATCGAACGGGCGATAGCAAGTGGAGGTGGTATAAGTGTAGGCTTGCATCCTTGGTTTGCTACTTTGACACATCTGGAAAGAGATTATCAGTTGCTTGAACTGGAGGCTAAAAGGCCTGAGGTAAAAATGATTGGTGAGTGTGGCCTGGATAGACTGAAAGGCGAAAGTCTGCACAACCAGTTGATGATACTGAGAAAGCAGCTAAGTCTGGCCGAAGAACTTCGTAAACCGGTAATTTTGCATTGTGTGCGATGCTTTGACGAACTGATGGGCTTGAAAAAGGAAATGAATATGAGTGTACCGATGATTATTCATGGTTTCAACAAAAATGAGGCACTGGGCAGGCAACTGCTGTCTAAAGGCTTCTATCTCTCTTTTGGTAAAGCTATTCTGAACCCCAATTCGGGGGCTGCTGTGTTATTAAAGGAGGCTGATATTTTCTTTCTGGAAACAGATGATGCCGATTGCGGGATTGCCGAAATTTATGAGGTTGCGGCAAATTTAAAAAAATGTACGGTAGCCGAATTAAAAGCGCTTATTTTTGCCAACTGGGAAAAAATAATTTGATAATATATGTCTGATTTAAACTGGTTGTCGCGCTCTGCCTTACTGGTAGGAAATGAGGGGATTGATATTTTGCAGCAGAAACATGTGTTGGTAGTTGGACTTGGCGGTGTAGGCTCTTTTGCTGCCGAGTTTATGTGTCGTTCGGGCATAGGTGAGATGACTATTGTAGATGGGGATGTTGTGGATCCAACTAATCGTAACAGACAGTTACCGGCATTGTTTACCAATCATGGGGTAAGTAAGGCCGACATTATGAAGGAACGTTTACGGGCTATTAATCCGGATATCAAGCTACATGTGATTAAAGATTTTTTAACGCCGCAAAAATGCAGGGAGCTGATGGAGCAGCCCTTTGATTATGTGATGGACTGTATCGACAGTTTGACACCTAAAACGATCCTGTTATCCAAAGCGCTGGAAAAAAATGTGCCAATAGTCAGTTCCATGGGAGCGGGGGGTAAGTTGGATCCTACTCAGTTACGGGTAACCTGGTTGCCCGATACCTATCAATGTGTTTTTGCTCAATCTATTCGCAAAAGACTAAAGAAACAGGGAAACTACAGTCGGATTAAGGCTGTATTTTCGACTGAGACCGTAGCTAAGGAGTCGTTGGTGATGACTGATGGCAGCAATTTTAAACGTTCTGCTTATGGGACTATTTCGTATCTGCCGGCAGCTTTTGGAGGTGTTTGTGCTTCGGTGGCTATCAGAGATCTGTTAGGCCAGCCGATTGTGATGGCCACGCGGCCATCACGAATCGCGGCAAAAAAGAAACCTGCAAAAGCAAAATAATTTACCTGAGGGCTCCGGGGCGGAATAGCGACCGGATTAATGGTATAATCCCAAGGAGACACCTAATACTGGTTGTTTTCCGGTTTTATAGCAGCAGAGGTCCATCCTTTTAAAAATTCCATTACTTTGGGTACGCTATGACCTTTTCCTTCTTCCAGATAGGCTGAGTTTTGGATATGGAGCACTTTGCCGTTTCCATCCAAAATAACGAATACCGGGAAGCCGAAGCGGCCTGGGTAGCCCAAACTAGCCATTACATCCGCATTTTTATTCTCTTTACTGTAGTTGACCAAAACAGTTTCGTAATTGTCATTTAGATAGTTTTTAACTTCAGGCGTGGCATCAACCATTTTATGAAACAGGATGCACCAGCTACACCAATTGCCGCCCACCTGAATGAATACATGCTTACCTTGTTTTTTGGCTTTGGCCACTGCGGCGTCAATATCGGCCCTGGCATTGGCGTTGGGATTGTAAACTTTTACCGGCTGTGCCTGTTGCACCTGAAAATCCTTTTTGCCTTGTGCAAATGTTGCACTGGAAAGGCCGATAACTGCGAACAGGAGAAAGATTGATGTTTTCATTATGAATATATTTTTATATACAATTTTACATATTTTTACCTAATGCCTCAACAGCCATTAAAAATATTACAAGCTTCTGCCGGATCAGGCAAAACATTCAGTTTAACAGCGCATTATTTAACCTTGCTGTTATCCGGAGAAACCAAATACAGGGAAATTCTGGCGGTAACCTTTACCAATAAGGCCACCGAGGAAATGAAAACCCGCATTATGGAAGTGTTGCATGGTTTTGCCACAGGTGATGCACAGTTTGACGGCTACAGGGATATCGTGATCAAGGGAAATCCTTCGCTGGATGCCAGCAGTTTGAAAGAGAAGGCAGATAAGATTTATCGGAAAATCCTGCACGATTACAGCCGGTTTTCCGTAAGTACCATTGATGGGTTTGTACAAAAAGTAATCCGGGGTTTTGCTTTTGAATTAGGACTGGATGCCGGGTACAACCTGGAAATGAATTATGATAAGGTTAAAGATGACCTGGTAACTAAGCTGGATGAGGCTCTGGATCATAACAAACAACTTTTGCAATGGATTATTGATCTGGCGATAGAAAGGATAAATGACAATAAGAGCTGGAACTATAAGGCTGAGCTGTATAACCTGATTGGTGAAATATTTAAAGAGCGGTTCCAGGTTTTTGAAGAAGCTATTGATGCCCTTGGCCCCGATAGCATTGATGCGCTTTTTACCGAATATGTAAATACAACTAAAGCGGCGGTAAAAAGCTTTGAAACAGAACTGACCAACCTGGCTATAAAGGCCCAGGAGGTATTTAACCGGTTTGGGGTAGAGAAAGAGCATTTAAATAGAAAGTCGGTAAGCCCTCTGGCCAAAATTCCGTTCATCATCAAGGGGGACTTATCTAAGATAGAGCCGCTTTTTAATTATATTGATGAACCGGACATGTGGTTCCAAAAAAATATCAATCTGGATGAAGTTTACCAGGCCATGAATCCAATATTGAAAGCGATCAGAACATACTATTTGGAGCATCTGCCCAATTATACACTAGCCATCGCTTTTAGTAAAAATCTCTATTATTTACGCCTGATGCAGGAGGTGGCATCGTTATTAAAAGTTTACCGCGAGGAAAATGATAACCTGCTGATTAGTGATGCGCAAAAGCTGATTACCGGAATTACTGATGACGCGGGAGATAATCCCTCTTTTATATGGGAAAAGGTAGGTACCCGGTACCGGAATTTTTTGTTTGATGAATTTCAGGATACCTCAACCAGTCAGTGGAACAGCTTCCGCTCACTGCTAACCAATGCGATCGCCACGCCAACAGAGGAATTTACAGACCATCTGATAGTGGGCGATACCAAGCAATCTATTTACAGGTGGCGTAACGGAGATTGGAATATTCTGCACCGGCAGGCAAAGTACGACATTGGTGCCGACCGCGTTTTGGAGGAAAGCCTGGAAGAGAATTATCGCAGTGCCGAGCACATCATCACTTTTAACAATTACATTTATAAGCAAATTCCGCTGTTGCTTCAAAATGAACTGAATCGGGGCCTGGAAGGTAAGCCGGAAGCATTGAATAGTTGGTGGCGGCAGCAAAGTTTTGATCGGATCATTACAGATATATACAGTACATCAACACAGCAGTTTGCTCCTAAAACGGCCATAGGCGGAACCATAAAGCTGCGAAAAATAGGGAAAGAGGATGTGCCGGAAGAGCAACGTTTTACCGAGACAGTATTTAGAGATATTGCATTAAATGAGATTGTTGTTGAAATTGGGCGCCTTAAAGCTGAGCAGGGCTATGCTGCAAGAGATATCGCCATATTGGTACGATCGAACACTGAAGCGATAACCACAGTAAAGAAGCTGATGGGGCACGGCATAGATGTGATTTCGGGCGAAGCCTTACAGATTGCCAACAATTTGGGAGTGCAGCTGATTGTTGATACGATGAAAGCGCTTATCGGATTGGATGCCGAAACGGCTTTGTATAAGGCTAATTGTATTGCTTTATATAATTCGTTAAAAAATATAAGTCCGGACGCAAATCATTACCTCAATTTAAATCATACCTCCTTTAGCAGCTTGGGGGCAGTATTGCCCGCGTCCCTGTGTGAAAACTGGCAAAGTTGGATACAGTTGCCCTTGCCCGAACTGGTAGAAATGCTGATTGAGAGCTATGGTTTGAGCGAGATGGAAACGCATTTACCTTACCTTCTGGCATTCAGGGATCTGGCTGGTAATGCTACCAGATTGGGAGAAAAGGGAATTGTGGCCTTTTTAAGTTGGTGGGATGAAGAAGGGATATATAAATCTTTGCCTTCGCCCGAAAGCGCTGATGCGATACAGGTAATTACCATTCACAAATCAAAAGGACTGGCTTTTAGGGCTGTTTTTATTCCCTTTTGTAATTGGGAGATCAAAGGAAAGGTCAACTCTGTTTTTTGGGTGTCCTCGGAAAACACGGCCTTTGATGCATTACGGGGTATTCCATTGAGATACAATGAGTCGCTTAGTAATTCGACGGTTGCAAAGGCTTATTATGAGGAGTTATTATATAACCATATGGACGCATTAAATATGCTATATGTAGCCACCACAAGATCCCGGGATTATTTATATATCGCCACTATGGCAAAAAAGGATGCGGGCAAACTGAGTACTATTGGCGATGTGCTGAACATGTCCTTTGAAAATGATTTTGATGAAAACAATATTTATGAAATTTTAGATGAGGTGCCGGCAAAGGAAGGAAGGCAAAATGCTATAAAAGAGATAGCGCTGAGTCACTACCCCACTACGAGTCGTTTAGCAGAGCTATATATCCCGAATGAGGAGCAACACCTGAAACATCTTTTAAACATTCAGAAATCGGGTAGAAGAGGATCTTTGCTGCATGATGTACTGGCAAATGTGGGAACTGTTAAAGAAGTTGACGGTTATCTGGATGGCCTGGTGCTGGAAGGATTGATATTGGAAAAGGAGAAAGGCGAATTACGTACTTCGGTACTGGATGTTTTGAACAACACGGACCTAAGGGTTATACTGGATAGGGCCACAGAGAGCATTACTGAGAAGAATATTATTGATGCAGAAGGAAAAATGCATCGGCCGGACAGGGTACTGCTTAATGCCGATGAGGTGATTATTCTGGACTATAAATTTACGCTGCAGGAGGCGAAGGAGCATATAGAACAGGTATTGAATTATAAAGAGCTGTTTACCCAAATGGGCTACAGCAAGGTAAGTGGTTATTTATTTTACGCGGTGACCAAACAACTCAAATCTATTTAAGCATGAAGCCATTTTTACAGGAAGTAGCAGCAGATCTGGTCACAAAATTTGGGGATAACCTACAGCATTGCGCCATCATTTTTAACAATAAAAGACCAGCGGCTTATTTGCAGAAGCATTTGGCTGATCTGATTGGAAAACCTTTTTTTAGCCCTTCTTTTTTTACTGTCCAGGAGTTTTTTGCCAAGTGGACCGAATACCGCATTGCCGATTTTTATATACAGTTTTTTACACTGCATAAAATTTATAACCAACTCTTGAAGGAAGAAGGAATGGAAGCCTTTTCGGGTAATAAATTTTTTCCTTTGGCCAAGATTATGTTAGCCGATTTTTCGCAGATAGATATTGACCTGGTTGATGCGGATAAAATTTACCGCGATCTGGAGGATATTTCGGTGATCAACAGAGAATTTGATTATTTAAGTCCGGAGCAGTATGCGTATTTATCGCAATTCTGGACTTCCTATTCGGAAGGTAAGCATAAAAGGCAGCAGGAATTATTCATAAAGATGTGGCGTAGGATGCCTAAGCTTTATCATAAGTTTCATGTGGCACTAAAAGAACAAGGATACGTGACCAATGGTGCCGTATACAGGGGGCTGGCCGAAGGCAATGCAAGTGAGCAGGATTTTATAAAAGGGTTTGAAAAGGGGAAAATCATTTTTGCCGGCTTTAACGCATTAAGCAATGCCGAAGCAAAAATTTTTGTGAATTTGCAGGCGGCAGATAAGGCCTTGTTCTATTTTGATGCCGACAGTTATTACCTGGATGATCCGTTGCAGGAAGCAGGACTGTTTTTAAGAAAAAACATTTATCAGCTGGGCATTAAAAATGTCTTTGAAAAACAGCCTGGTTTGATGCGCAGGGAAAAACACAGGGTGAATGTATACAATGTGCAGGGACAGTCGGCACAAGCTAAGATCCTGAACAATATTTTAGAAGAGGATTATTTGGGGGTGGCCGGTGACAGGTCGGTGGCAGTTGTGTTGGCTGATGAGAGTTTGCTGATCCCCACGTTGCAGACCATTCCGGCCACTTATCAGGACAAAGATGTTGCGCTGAATGTCACTATGGGTTTTGCCCTCGCTGCTTCGAGTGTATATGGGCTGATTGATCTATGGTGTAGTTGTCAGCTGGAAATTCAGCAAACGGGACGTTTATCGTATAAAAATGTGGCTTCTTTTTTGGCGCATCCGCTAACCGGCCTAAGTCAGCATATGCGCGATAAGATTAAAACAGCTTTGCTGGCCGAGAAGGAAGTGGAAGTTCCCTATGCGAGGCTGATGAACCAGAAAGGTCTTTTTGAAGTGTTTTTTGGAAAGCTGCTGCATGCCGGTGAAGTAATGGAGCGGCTACTGGAGATGATGAATATGGTGCTGTCGAGGCTTTCAAACGCGGGTGTGTTGAAGAAAATCGATGCCGAACTATTTGTGAAAACGATCCAGGAGCTGAACCGGCTATATGATACTTTTGGAAAGCATGTGGATCAGGAGGAGATTTCGTTTATCATTTCATTGGTGCAAAAAGCGCTGATGGGATTGGCGGTGCCACTTTCGGGCGACCCCCTGACCGGTATTCAGGTGATGGGTTTATTGGAAACTAGGAACCTTAATTTTGATAAGGTGGTGATGCTGGGCTTTAATGAAGGAATTG
Organism: Pedobacter schmidteae; assembly: GCF_900564155.1. Taxonomy (NCBI): domain Bacteria; kingdom Pseudomonadati; phylum Bacteroidota; class Sphingobacteriia; order Sphingobacteriales; family Sphingobacteriaceae; genus Pedobacter; species Pedobacter schmidteae. The sequence goes on from NZ_LS999839.1 coordinate 1,286,794, forward strand.
TGCCAAAATCTTCGGCCGGGAACAGCTTTATCCCTGATAGCATCCGCCGCGTTTATGGTTTACCTGTTCTGGAAAATCAGGATGCGATTTCGGCTTATATGGTATACAGACTTATTCAGCGTGCCGGAGACATCAGTTTTGTTTACAATAGTCTTACTGACGAGTCGACGTCTGGCGAACCGAGCCGAATTTTGAAACAACTGGCCTATGAAAGTGGCTTTGAATTTAATTACTATTCGCTGAATTTGAAGGTAAAGACAGAACCGCTTAAGGAAATAATGATTCAGAAAGAAGGCAATGATGCTATTCAGAAAGGTTTGCAACGGTACCTGGATAAGCAGAAAACACTTTCTCCATCGGCACTGACGCAGTATATTCTTAACCCCATAGATTTCTTTTTCAATTATATTGCCGGAATTAAAGAGCCGAAAGAAGTTACGGCAGTAGTAGAAGCCAATGAAGTAGGATCTATCCTGCACAAGGTGATGGAGTATTTTTATGAGGATTGTATTGGCCAGGAGATTACGGCTCCGTTGCTTAAGGAAAAACGGAAGCAGATTCCGGTTATGACCGAAAAGGCTTTTGCAGAGGTTATATTTGAAAATCCTGATAAACCGGTGGCATTTAAAGGGATGCAAAAGGTAATCCTGGCTATTGTGGAGGCGTATGTTCATATCATTGTTAATCAGGATGAGACACAGGTACCCTTTCGGATTGAGAGTTTGGAGCAGCGGGTGGAAGCAGATGTCAGTTTCCCGCTTCGCGGAAAAGAAGCGAGCATCAGGATTGGAGGGATTATTGACCGGGTGGATTTAAAAGATGGAGTGATCAGGATTGTTGATTATAAAACCGGAAGTGATAAGCTCAGCTATAAAGATATCCCTGAATTGTTCAATACAGATGGGAAACACATCAATAAGGCCTTGATTCAGACTTTGCTATACACCTATGTTTATGAACAGTTTTCCGGAAAAACCGGTGTAGAACCCAATTTGTATGTAGTTAAAACGATGAGCCAGGATGGGGTATGGTTTAAATCGGGACGGCAGAGTTTATCGGGAGCTTACCTGGAAGAAGTGAAACCGGAGTTCTTATCGGCCCTCCGGGAAAAACTCACAGAGTTATTTGAGGGGCCTTATTTTAAATCGAGCCTTATCGAGGATAATTATAAATATTCTATTTATAAAACTTTATTTGGCAAGTAAGGTACAAAGTGTAATTAAAACACGCTGATTTGAAGGACTTGCAAAACATATGTTTTGTGGCCCTAACGCTTTGTTTTCAAAGGTTTCAGCCCAATTGATAAACTTGCATTTGAATGCAATTTTATCTAAGTTTGTGCCCAGTTAATATTTGAATATACAATGAGAGAGATTCAATTTAGAGAAGCTTTGCGTGAAGCCTTAAGCGAGGAAATGCGTAAAAATGAAAACGTTTTCCTTATGGGCGAGGAAGTTGCGCAATACAACGGTGCTTATAAAGTTAGTCAGGGTATGCTTGATGAGTTTGGCGATAAACGTGTGATTGACACACCTATTGCTGAATTGGGCTTTGCCGGAATTGCTATAGGTTCTGCTATGAACGGGTTGATCCCGGTTGTAGAGTTTATGACCTTTAACTTCTCTCTGGTTGCTATCGATCAGATCATTAACGGCGCGGCTAAAATGTTATCAATGAGCGGCGGACAGTTCCCTGTTCCAATCGTTTTTCGCGGCCCAACAGGTAACGCAGGCCAGTTAGGTGCACAGCACTCTCAGAACTTTGAGAACTGGTATGCCAACTGTCCGGGTTTAAAAGTTGTAGTTCCTTCTACACCTTACGAAGCTAAAGGTTTGCTGAAACAGGCTATTTTAGATCCAGATCCGGTTATCTTTATGGAGTCGGAAGTAATGTATGGCGACAAAGGTGAAGTTCCTGAAGAAGAATATTACCTGCCTATTGGTAAGGCCAATATAGTTAAAGAAGGTACAGATGTAACCATTGTAACTTTTGGTAAAATGCTAACCCGTGTGGTGAACCCTGCGGTTGAAGAACTGACTAAAGAAGGAATCAATGTAGAGGTAATCGATTTGCGTACAGTACGTCCTATTGATTATGCAACCATCATCGAATCGGTGAAAAAAACAAATCGCCTGGTTGTCGTAGAGGAAGCATGGCCATTGGCTTCACTTTCTTCTGAGATTGCGTTTAACGTTCAGAAGAATGCATTCGATTATCTGGATGCACCGGTATTGCGTATTACCTGCGCTGACGTACCGCTTCCGTATGCACCAACCCTGATTGCTGCAAGCTTACCAAACGCAGAGCGCGTGGTGAAAGCAGTAAAAGAGGTGATGTATGTAAATAAATAGTTAAAACTTGCCCGCTTTGAGGGGGCAATCAGGACATATGATCCCGCTGGCAGACCCGGCGGGATTTTTTTTAACATTTTATTTATTTGAGGATGTCAATTGTTAGGATTAATTTTGCCGGCAATTGTACGTTAGGAGATCAAAAAAAATTAAATGAGCAATCATTCGAAAATCATTGCTGCAGAACTGGCAGTAACGGAAAAGCAGGTTATCGCGACTATTGAATTATTGGACGAGGGAGCAACTGTTCCTTTTATTTCGCGTTATCGCAAGGAGGCTACCGGAAGTTTGGACGAGGTGCAGGTAGCAGCTGTGCGCGACAGGTTTCAACAGTTGCGGGAACTGGATAAGCGTAGAGAGGCTATTTTGAAAGCGCTTGCTGCGCTGGATAAGCTGACGCCCGAACTGGAAGCACAGATCAACGCGGCTGAAAATATTGCTACAATAGAAGATATTTATCTGCCATATAAACCTAAACGCAAAACAAGGGCTTCTGAAGCACGCAAAAAAGGATTGGAGCCGCTGGCTCTGCTGATTCTTGAGCAAGGAAAAGGATCGCCGGAAACAGAAGCCGGTAAGTTTTTAAGTGATGAACTGGGCGTAGGTTCTGTAGCTGATGCTTTGGCGGGGGCAAGAGATATTATTGCTGAGTTGGTGAATGAAAATGTAGAAGCCAGAACTGCTATGCGGAATTATTTTCAGCAGAAAGCAGCATTTAAATCTTTAGTGATTAAAGGCAAGGAAGAAGAAGGCATCAAGTATAAAGATTATTTTAATTGGGAGGAACCCCTTAAAACGGCGCCCTCACATCGTGTGCTGGCCATTCGCAGGGGAGAAAATGAAGGAATCCTTAAACTGGATGCCCTGCCTGCAGAAGAAGGAGCGATAGATATCCTGGAACGACAGTTTGTAAAGGGAAATAACGACTGTGCACAACAGGTGAAGCTGGCTGTACAGGATAGCTACAAACGTTTATTGGGGCCGGCTATGGAAACGGAGATTCGTGGTATTTCGAAAGAAAAGGCTGATGAAGAAGCGATTCGTGTATTTGCCGAAAATGCCCGTCAGTTGTTGCTTGCTGCACCTATGGGGCAGAAAAACGTACTGGCCATCGATCCGGGGTTCCGTACTGGTTGTAAAGTAGTATGCCTGGACAAACAAGGTAAATTATTAGAGAATACAACTATATATCCGCATACCGGACAGGGAAATGTTAAAAAAGCAGCAGATAAAATAACTGAGCTTTGCGGCAAATATGAAATAGAGGCTGTTGCCATTGGTAATGGTACCGCTGGTCGCGAAACAGAGGTGTTTGTGCGTGGTTTGAACATCCCGGGCGTTGTTGTAGTAATGGTAAACGAGAATGGCGCTTCTATTTATTCCGCTTCGGAAGTAGCACGTGAGGAATTCCCGACGCAGGACATTACCGTTAGGGGAGCCGTTTCTATTGGCCGCAGGCTGATGGACCCGCTTGCCGAGCTGGTAAAAATTGACCCTAAGTCAATCGGTGTAGGACAATATCAACATGATGTAGATCAGAATAAATTACAGGCATCATTGGATGATACAGTAATGAGCTGTGTAAATGCAGTAGGTGTTGAGCTAAATACAGCTTCCAAACAGGTATTGGCTTATGTTTCGGGGTTGGGCCCGCAACTGGCCCAAAATATTGTTTCATACCGGAACGAACATGGTGCATTTAAAAATCGTGAAAGCCTGAAGAAAGTACCACGTTTGGGAGACAAAGCTTATGAACAGGCAGCAGGTTTCCTGAGGATCAGAGATGCAGAAGCCGTGCTGGATTCAAGTGGCGTGCATCCTGAGCGTTACGCGCTGGTACATAAAATGGCCCGCGACTTAAATTGTAGCATCAACCAGCTGGTTAAAGATGCAACGCTGCAGAAGCAGATCAAGCTGCAACAATACGTGAGTGAGGAGATTGGCTTGCCAACATTAAACGATATTATGGCCGAACTGGCCAAGCCGGGAAGAGATCCGCGTGAGCAGTTTGAGGTGTTTAGCTTCACTGATGGTGTAAACGAGATTGCTGATTTGAAAATAGGCATGAAACTGCCGGGTATTGTCACGAATATTACCAATTTTGGTGCTTTTGTGGATATAGGTGTACATCAGGACGGGTTGGTACATACAAGTCAGATTTCTGACAAGTTTGTGGCTAATGCTGCTGATGTGGTAAAGGTGCATCAAAAAGTAGAAGTTACCGTAGTAGAAGTGGACGTGGATCGTAAAAGGATTTCCCTATCAATGAAAAAGGAAGTAGGGGGTAAGTCTAAACAGGAGCATCGATCAAATGATAAGGCTAAAGGCTTTGCGAAAGGAGGCGGAAGTTCGCAGCATAAAAAAACGGTAAAACCTCAGCATAAAAGCGGACAGAAAGAAAAGGCACTTCCTGATGGGGATTTGCAGATGAAGCTGGAAGCGTTGAAGAATTTGTTCAAATAAAGGAGGAAAATAACCGTTCTCTTTAGAGGCTGGAATAAATTGTTTTTTCGATAAAAAAACAAATGAATCCGATGCCTCCTCCGAGAAGGTAATTTTCCTTTTTAAAATACAAAGGGTAGGAGGCTAAATTCCTGCCCTTTGTGGTTTAATTGTATCATGTGTTTTTTTGGTTTAACTCTATTTGTTTTTATTTGTATTAATTCTAAATAGAGTTATATTTGCCCGCAATAAAACCAACTAAATGAAATATATACAGATTAACCTTGCGCTTCTGTTTCTTTTATTAACCTCTCCTCTATATTTATTTGCCCAAGACACTAAGGGCACAGTCAACGGTATAGTTACAGACAGCTTAATGCATGTCCTGCCTTTCGCCAATATCCAGGTAAAGGGATTGAAGATAAAATCTACTTCTGATAAATCAGGAAAGTTCATGTTAGCTGGAGTGCCTATAGGAAACCAAACGATTAGGGTCTCTATAACCGGATATAAAGTACTGGAGCAACAGGTATTGGTGAAACCTGGTCAGAATTTAGCCATTGAGTTTATATTGACGGAAGCGAATGCGGATTTGCATGAAGTGATTGTTTCTGCCAGTAGAAGGCCGGAGTCTCTGGCTCAAACGCCTTCATCTGTTACTGTGCTTACAGCAAAGGATATCGCTACACAATCTGTTATTAGCCCAAACATTGCCAATATCCTTTCTTATAGTGTACCTGGACTTGGGACTGCTACGAATCAGACCGGAAACTCAGGGCAAACTTTAAGGGGAAGAAATGTGCTGGTACTGATTGATGGTATTCCACAATCTACCCCATTGCGAGCAGGTGGAAGGGATATCAGAAGTATAGATCCGTCCGTTATTGAGCGTGTTGAAGTGATTAAAGGTGCAACTGCTATATATGGCAATGGTGCCGAAGGGGGATTGATTAATTACATTACAAAGAAAGGGAATGCTGGAAAAGCGTTTGGAGGTTATTCGCAAATTGGAATGACCGGCAACCTTAAAGGGGATAGTACTATCGGCTACCGCGCAACCCAGCAGTTTTACGGAAAAGTGAATAAGCTTGATTATGTTGTAAGTGGAATGTTCGAGAAAACAGGTGTGTTTCGTGATGCGGAAGGTTTGGTAATTTCGCCAGAATATGGCCTGGGAGAAACAAAATCGTATAATGGTTTTGCGAAGGTAGGATATGACATTAATGATAAGCAAAGGATTCAGTTAATGTATAATTATTTTAGCTCCAGGCAGGATTCAAGGTATGTCACAAAAGCGGGTGTTTACGGATCTACCCCTGCGATTGGTGTTGCTGGAAACAGGCTGGGGGTTGATGAAGGAACCCGTTTTAATCATAATGCCAATCTTCAGTATACCAATCAGCAGCTGTTTGGGAATACCGATTTGACCGCAAATATCTATTACCAGGACTTTTACACTATTTATTCAAATTCCACGTCTTTTTTTGAAGGAGGTCAATCGGCGATTACTTCCACAAAAAAGGGGGTGCGTGCGAATCTGAATACACCATTTAGAATTGCTCAGTTGGTTCCGATGCAAATCAATTACGGGATTGACCTGATGAATGATAAAACAGCTCAGAACCTGGTAGACGGTAGAAGCTGGGTGCCGAAAATGAACATGGTAAACTTCGCACCTTATTTTCAGGCTTCCGCAAACCTGTTCCCTGATCTAACCCTGAAAGCCGGAGCAAGAGTTGAGAATATCAATATTGATGTGGATGACTTCAATACCCTGGCCACAGGAGCTAATGGTGCTGGTAGTATCGCGGTAAAGGGTGGGACTTTAAATTATAATGCCTTTGTATTTAATGCGGGGGCAAGGTATTCGAAATTTGAGTTCTTTAATCCTTTTATCAGTTATGCCCAATCATTCTCTGTATTTGAACTTGGCAGGGTGTTAAGAGCGGCAGAGAGCAATACGCTTTCTCAACTGGAAACCAAACCCATTATTGTAAACAATTATGAAGGCGGATTTAGCAGCAGGCTAGGTAAATTTAACCTCAGTGCCGCTTATTATTACAGTACCTCAAAGCTAGGCGCGAATCTGCTGGAGGTTAACGGAAAGTATATTTCGCAAAGAATTCCGGAAGAAGTTTACGGTTACGAAATTCAGGCGGATTACCAATTGCTGGAATCGTTGACAATAGGGGGTAACTATGCGAAAGTGGAAGGAAAAGGTGATGTTGACAATAATGGCAAGTTTAATGGTCCTATGGATGTTTATTTAAATACAACCCGTATACCACCGTCAAAAACAACCGCATATGTTAAATACTCAGGGGTTAAAAACCTACTTATAGATATAAATTGGATGCGTATTGGTAGCAGAGATCGCTTTAAACCAAATGCTTCGACAGGTAAATATCTTATTGGCGAGGGGCCGGTGAGGGCTTTTGATTTGTTTAATTTTGCAGCGGGTTATCAGTTTATCCCGGCTTTGAAGATAAATCTGGGTGTCGAAAATGTATTGAACAAAACCTATTATCCGAGTATATCGCAATTTTATGGAAGTGGAATTAACTATGTAAGAGGCAATGGACGCAGGTTTAACCTTTCTGTAGGGTACTCCTTTTAAGAGATATACGAACAATAAAAATATCATCAGAAAGGGGGCTAGATTTGCTAGCCCCCTTTTTATTTATAGTCAAAATGTTAATTTACTGACGTTTAATGGGGTATGTATTGATGCAAAGGCAGGATTATTTTTATATGCTAAGGAATTTTTTTACTCAAAAACGATTAGGGCTTTATCAAAAGCTGCCCAGACCATGTAGGGGTGAGAATCAGTATGGTATATTTCGCCGCTGGCTGTAATGCCGATTACTCCTGCGAAACCGTTAATGGCTTTTAGCTCTTCAAATGATTTATCACAAGCCTTTTGTAGTGTAAACCCGTCTGTTACCCGGGTAACAATCTTTGTTGCCAGACCCGCACTCACAATATCCTCTCCAACACCTGTGCAGGAAATGGCAGCATACCGATTGGCGAAATTGCCGGCAACGGTTGCCGAGTCGCTTACCCGGCACGGAATTTCAAAACCTTTGCCGCCCGTGGAAGTTGCGGCGGCCAGATAGCCATATTGGTCGAGGGCGACACAGCCTACAGTTCCTTTGCGTAAAGATTCATCGCGCCTGGTTTCATATTCCTGTCTGCGTTGTGGAGTGATGGGATCGTAAAAGTTAAATCCCTTGCCTCGGGCAAATGCCAATGCCCCATCTCCACTCAGCACTCTGTCATCATAAGATAAGAGCTGTTCGGCTATTTGTATGGGATGCTGTACGTTTTCAATATTGATCACCCCGCTAAATTTTTGCGATTGGCCATCCATTAAAGAGGCACTTAACCGCACTTTGCCATCACTTTGTATCTGCGAGCCCAGGCCAGCATTAAATAGCTCGTTATCTTCCAGTAATGCTGTCGCAAAAACAACAGTTTCTAAGGCGGTATGGGTTTGTAGGTAGTCGTAAGCTTTTTGTACAATGTTTGCCAGTGCATCCTGTTTTGCCTTTTTCGTTTCCTGATTAGTTGCCGACTCGCTGAAAAAGCCTCCGTGAATGATGATCTTCATGGCTAATCTACTGAAACTGATTTTGGGTGATGAATGTGGAGCTGGTGTGATTTCAGGTCGTAAACATCCCCGTCGGACATCGTATGTACCGTCATGTTGCTAATGGATACCGGCTGGCCCATTTCTACATCAGTCAGATTGGTATCGGCCATGTTCCGGCCGTCAACTAAGATGACCATGCCTGAGCCTATGGCTTCCATGGTATTGCCATTGGAAATAAACAGACCCGTATCTTCTCCTAGTCCAATACCTAAAATGCCCGGATTGCTGGCTGTAGCATAAAGTAAACGTCCAATACGTCCTCTCTGTACAAAATGCGTATCTACAATAACACCGTCAATAAAGCCTAGTCCTCCGGTAATTTTCACTTCTCCCTTTAGCAATGCATCCTTACTGCTACCCTGATAAATCATGTTTTTGGAGCTGGCTGCAGCGCCAGCGGAAGTACCTGCGATTACAACGGCTTCATTCTGGTATTTGTCCAGCATAATATCGTGTATCATGGTTCCTCCAAATATGGAAGACAAACGCAGCTGATCACCTCCGGTAAAGATAATCACATCCGCCTCGAGGATGCGCGTGCAGTTTTCGGCAGCATTGGCCTGTTCGCGGTTCGTTATGCTCAAAACACCCACATTGTGAACATCCAGCTGAGCAAAAGCATTGATATATTCTATGCCCACTTTTTCGGGAATTAAGGAAGCTGTGGTAATGATCTCGAACCTGGACTCGCTGCCTTTGGAGGAGGCCGTAGTGATTCGTTTCAAAATGCCCCGTTCAAAAAAGTTCATGTTTTGGGTCAGACCAAATGTTGTTTCCGTAAAACTGCCTGTGTCTATTGCGCCACCTATAATGATTAATTTGCCTTTTGGAGTCATCTTGTCCCTTTAATTTCCGTATTATCTTTTCGTCAAATATATATGCATTTAGATTTAACATTAGCATTTTTAAATTAATATTAATGAGCCTGCATGTTAACTTTTACTTAACATGCAACGCCTATTTTGGCAAAAAAATAGATGTTAGCAATTCTCCATTTGATCCTATCCAGATAACTTACCTGACTCCGTTCATAGGTTCACAATCCATAAGAAGTAATAAATTCAGCATGAATATTTTAGGCATACAGGTACTCCGCGGACCGAATATATGGTCGATTAATAGAAAAAAACTGATTCAGATGCGTCTGGATCTTGAAGAACTGGAACAGCTGCCTAGCCATATGATAGATAGTTTCGGTGAGCGGATGGTGCAATTGATTCCCAGTTTGTATACTCACCGTTGTTCGAAAGGCGAGCCTGGAGGCTTTTTGGCCAGGGTAACCGAAGGGACATGGATGGGGCATATCATTGAACATATAGCGCTCGAAATTCAGACTCTGGCAGGAATGGATACTGGTTTTGGCAGAACAAGGCAGACCAAAACAGCCGGCATTTATAATGTGGTGTTTAGCTATATTGAAGAAAAGGCCGGCGTGTATGCTGCCGAAGCTGCAGTCAGAATAGCAGAAGCGCTGATCAATAATCAGGAGTATGGTCTGGAAGCAGATATAAGACGAATGCGCGAGTTGAGGGAGATGGAACGTTTTGGCCCTAGTACGGGATCGATTGTGGATGAAGCAATTTCCAGAGACATTCCCTGGATCAGGTTAAACAAAAGCTCGCTGGTACAATTGGGCTATGGCAAAAATCAGGTTCGCTTTAGGGCGACCATGACCGAGCGGACCAATAGTATTGCAGTAGATATTGCCGGTAACAAAGAAGAAACCAAAAGAATTTTGAAGGACTCGGCTATTCCTGTGGCAAAGGGGGTAACCATTTCAAAAATAGAGGAACTGGCTGATGCAATAAATAAGGTCGGATACCCGCTGGTGTTTAAGCCTCTGGATGGGAATCATGGGAAGGGGGCCTCTATCAATGTGCAAACGGATGAAGCAGCAAAGGATGCCTTTGAGTATGCCAGGAACTATTCCCGTAAGGTTATTGTCGAGCGCTTTATTACCGGGTACGACTTCAGGGTTTTGGTTATAGATCATAAAATGGTCGCTGCGGCTTTGCGGGTGCCTGCTCACGTAACCGGAAATAGCCAGCATACCATACAGGAACTGATTGATAAAGAAAATGAAGATCCCAGAAGGGGCTATGGGCATGAGAAAGTTTTAACAGAAATAGGGGTAGACAGGGATACTTTGGAGTTGCTGAGGAAAAAAGGATATACTTTGGAAACGATTCCGCCAAAGGGGGAGATTGTTTACCTGAAATCGACAGCGAATTTGAGTACAGGCGGGACTTCAATAGATGTGACAGACCTGGTGCATCCACAAAATGTTTTTATTTGTGAACGTGTTTCGAGAGTTATTGGCTTGGATATTTGCGGAATAGATATTATGGCCCAAAACCTTACGCAGCCACTGCCCGAAAATGGAGGGGTGGTTTTGGAAGTAAATGCTGCTCCCGGATTCAGGATGCATCTGGCGCCAAGTGAGGGTTTGCCCAGAAACGTTGCGGCACCGGTTATTGATATGCTTTATCCTCCGGGTAAATCGTCCAGGATACCCATTATTGCTGTAACAGGTACCAACGGAAAGACCACTACCACAAGACTCATTGCCCACATTGTGAAAAGCAACGGCACGAGGGTGGGTTTTACTACTTCGGATGGTATTTACGTGCAAAATACGATGTTGATGAAAGGAGATACCACCGGACCTGTAAGTGCTGAATTTATATTGAGAGACCCTACTGTAGAGTTTGCGGTGCTGGAAACCGCCCGTGGTGGTATACTAAGGGCTGGATTGGGCTTTAATCGTTGCGATATCGGTATCGTGACCAATATACAGGAAGACCACCTGGGGATTTCTGATATTCACACACTGAATGATTTGACCAGGGTAAAGGCGGTTGTTGTTGGTTCGATTAAACAAGGTGGCTGGGCGGTATTAAATGCTGATAATAAATATTGCCTGAAAATTGCAGCAAAAGCAGATTGCAACGTAGCCTATTTTAGTATGGACGAGCATAATGCGGTTGTTGCAGAACATAATAAAAAAGGAGGCATAGCAGCGGTTTATGAAAATGGATACATCACCGTAAAAAAAGGTGACTGGAAAATCAGGGTAGAAAAGGTGACGCATATCCCTTTGACCTTTGGTGGAAGTGTAGACTTTATGATCCAGAATGTGCTGGCAGCAACACTGGCGACATTTTTATGGGGCTATAAGATTGAAGATATCCGCATGTCGCTGGAAACCTTTATCCCTTCTGCGGCGCAAACTCCGGGCCGAATGAATATTTTCAGATTTAAGGAATTTAAAATATTGGTCGATTTTGCGCACAATGCCGATGGTTTTAGGGGTGTTGAAAGCTATTTAAAATCTATTGAAGCCACAGAGCATGTTGGTGTCGTATGTGCCACAGGTGACAGAAGAATAGAAGATATTAAGGAAACAGCCCGTATAGCTGCCCGGATGTTTAATGAAATTATCATTTGCCAGGAAAAGTACCTTCGCGGTAGCCAGCAACAGGATTTAATTGATCTGCTATTGGAGGGCGTAGCCGAGGTAAAGCCAGGCATGGAGGTGATCATCAACAACAATGGAGATGATTGTCTGAAATACCTGATTGCAACCGCAAAATCAGGGTCGTTTATTACCATTTTAAGCGGAGCAATTGACAATGCCGTGGTGAAAGTTGCGGAATACCTGGATAAGGAGCTGGGTGTTTAAACTTTAAATAAAAATTACCTTCTCCGAAAGCGCATTGGAAAATTTTGTCCTTCTTCAGGACAAAGGTTTCCCGCGATTGAGGAGAACGGTTATTTTTAAAGCTCTATTTGTCTTCTGATACTTTCTTCCAACGAAATCAGCGTTTCTGTGCGCTGTATTCCTGGCACAGCCTGTATCTCTTCATTTAATACATGTCTCAAATGACTGGTGTCCCGGCAAATAATTTTGGCAAACATGCTGTAGGCTCCGGTGGTATAATGCAGTTCAACCACTTCTTTAATTTTACTGAGTTGTTCAACTGCATCTTTATACTGAATCCCTTTTTCCAGGTAAATGCCCAAAAAGGCGGTCACATCATATCCGGCCTTTTGAGGGTCAATAATCAGGTGAGATCCCTTAATAATGCCCATTTCCTGTAGTTTTTTCATTCTCACATGTATGGTTCCACCCGAAACAATCAGATCTTTTGCAATTTCTGTATAGGGTTTGGTAGCGTCATGCATCAATTGTTTTAAGATGTCGATATCCAGGTTATCAATTTCTAAATTTTGGCTTTCTTTTCTAAGCATGATTTTGATATTTGTTAACGATAATCAAATATAATTATTAATTTGCTAAAAATAAAATTAAATGATTAAAATATTTGCAACATTATGAGGGTGTTGTTACATTTGTATCAAGCAAGTAAGAAAAAAAGATAGTTCTTTAACGTTTGCTTATATTCTGTAGGGTGGTGAAATTGGCAGACGCACCTCCTTGTCTCGGTGGTGGAGAATATGGAAAACCCGTAAGGGCTAACTACTCCTTGAAGGTTCGACTCCTTCCCCTACAGCAATTAAGTAGTAAGATTAGCAATCAACCTAAACCAAAATCTTACTACTTAATATAAAAAAAAATAGTACTTTTAAATTATGTTGGGTGGTGAAATTGGCAGACACGCCTTCTTGTCTCGGTGGTGGGGATAAATGGATAAACGCAGTTTATGGGTTGACCACAAATTAATTTTTGAACTGTAGCTAACTACCCCTTGAAGGTTCGACTCCTTCCCCAACAGCCAGTTTTTTTATGAATAATAAGTTAGTTAAAAACGAGTAATCTTGGATGAGATTACTCTTTTTTTGCTTATTGCTCTGCCAGGCTCTTAAGATTTGTTAAAGCTTTTGGCCACATCTCGGTAAACATCTCTTTGTATTCATCAGTAATGTCCATATCGATAGCTACTTCTGTAGCGCCATTTATGTTCTTAAGCCTGTAGTTTTCATGTGCCCCTGCCCATGCCTTTACCTCTTCGCTGGTCAGATCCTCAACACCGTCTTTCACAAAACCTAAATGCTCAATAGACATGTATTCGTTGGGTATGTTTTCTGCTACTCTCGATACCATGCCCTGTCCCTTACCATCCAGAAATAGAATTTTGCTTCCTTTTTTCCAGTCGGTGTGCGCAGAGGATTCTTCACTGAAGGCGGTGGTCCACTGACGGTAGGTCTCATCTTCCCATAAGGTTTTCCATACTTTTTCGGAAGAAGCGTTAATTAAGATATTGAATTTTAATTTTTCCATAGTTGTAAATTTATGAGGTTAATTGCTTTGCTTTTTTTTGCTGAGCAGTTTCTATATTTTCTTTCACCCTAAACCGGGTCATTTCTTTAATTAATTTTAAGGGTAAGGTTTGGTTGAGCGGTAATTGAATAGCCGATTTGCTCACTTTGTAAGCCGATAGCTCATTTCTAAACACTTCATATACCTTAGATGGCGGGATAGAAATAGAGATATGATTGGTGTAAGCCGAGTAAAAAATAAGCATGCCATGGAGTTTAAAGGCCGGAATGTTGTAACTGATTAATTCTTCTGCTTCAGGGGCGCTTTCTTTAATTGTTTCTCTGATGACTTCCAGTAGAAATTGTACGTTTTCGGGAAACGTATCGATGTATTCTTCAACGGTCTTAAATTTTGTTTTTTCGGTACTCATTCTCTTTTCGCTTTAGGGTTGAATACAAATATCGCAGCTAATTGTTTTTTTTGCAGGGGGCGTTGGCGACAATTTTAGGGGAGGTTTACGTCAAAAGATTTGTAACTTGGGGCAAACCAAATAAACCCTTTAATGATGAAGATACTTAAATACACTTCTGCTTATAAAGCGCAATGCCTGGAAATTTTCGAGAGTAATATGCCTAAATTCTTTGCCTTAGAAGAGGAAAAGCTATTTATTGATTTTTTAGATCACGATATTGAAGACAATTACTATGTGGTAGAAAACGAAGGAACGATTGTAGCCTGCGGAGGTATTTTTTTGGATGAGGATAGTGATGAGGCAGGTTTATCCTGGGGGATGGTACATTCTAGCCAGCATAAAACCGGTGTTGGTAAAATGCTTACCGAATATAGAATTCAGCTGCTGAAAAAAGTATATCCTGATAAAGTTTATAAGGTAGATACCTCCCAGCATACAGCTGGATTTTACCTGAAAAGAGGTTTTAAGACGATTGAAGTAATTCCGGATGGCTTTGCAAAAGGAATTGATAAATATATAATGAAAATGGAGAGATTAGACGGATAGGTAATTTATAATGATTCTAAAAAATATTTACAGTTTGCCTTTTGTCCTAATCAAAAAGTAATTAGTTAAGTTTGAAAGAAAAACTTTTTTATGTATCAGATTTTAAAAAGCGCACATTCAGGTTGGCGTTACCTGGTTTTAATTTTATTGGTAGTTGCAATTATTCAGGCACTTGCCGGTTGGCTGGGTAAAAAGCCTTATACTGAGGGGAACAGAAAAATAAATCTTTTCACATTAATATTTGTACATACTCAGATCCTAATTGGATTGGTATTGTATTTTGTGAGCCCACTTGTTGAGGCCGGTATAAGATATTGGAAGATGGAGCATATAGGGATGATGATTTTTGCTGCTATTTTAGTTACAATAGGCAATGCAAGGTCAAAAAAAGGGGATGTTCCGGCAGCGAAACATAAAGCTGTGGCGCTTTATTTCGGACTTGCATTGATCATTATTATAGCGTCAATTATACAAATGACAATGGTAGATCCGACGCGTTCATTTTTCGGTGTTTCATAAAAATTACAAATTTAATTTTGCTTTGTTAGATTTATTTATATTTTTGTGACATATGATTAACAATATACATACATGGCAGTGGCGCAGTGCTCTTCAAAAGAGTCTTGTCGTAGCCTTGTGTACCTTATAGTTTATCAACCTAAACCAAACCACATTGAGAACCCGACGTAGACCACACGTCGGGTTTTTTTATATAGCTAATTTTTAAAATATACTGAACAGAATTCAGAGAGACAATGCACATGAGTAATTACCTAATTAAAACAACTTCAAAGAAAAGGCTGGCCGATACAACTACTCCGGTGAGCATTTATCTTCGTTTAAGAGATGTATTCCCAAATACCATTCTGTTGGAAAGTTCCGATTATCACAGCCGGTCCAACTCCGTAAGTTATGTTTGCGCCGAGCCCGTTGCAGGGATTGTGTTGAAGGATAGTTTGTTGTCTACTTATTTTCCAGACGGACAAGGTCAGGAAAAGGCCAAATTCGTTCTGGCACAGGAAATTGAGGCTTTCAAAGCTGCGTTTACGCCAGATCATGTAGAAGATTCGAGGTATATTTCCAGTGGTTTGTTCGGTTATTTTACCTGGAATGCGGTTCAACATTTTGAGGATATTAAATTTAGTGCTGTAACACCGAAGGAACAGGAAATCCCGGTTATGCAATATCATATCTATCGGTACATTATTGCTATTGATCACTTTAAAAATGAGATCACCCTGTTCAAAAATACCTTTAATGACGACGATAATGATGATTTGGAAAAGCTGGAGTACATTATTCAGAACAAAAATTTTCCGGAATATAGCTTCAAAATTGATGGAGAAGAACAGTCAAACCTGAGCAATGAAGGGTTTATGGATATTGTGGAGAAGATGAAAAAACACATTTTGCGTGGAGATGTATTCCAGATCGTACCTTCCAGGGCTTATAATCAGGGCTTTTTAGGAGATGAATTTAATGTTTATCGGTGCTTGAGGTCAATTAATCCCTCCCCTTATTTGTTTTATTTTGACTACGGCAGTTTTAAACTTTTTGGTTCTTCGCCCGAAGCACAGATTACCATAAAGGACAATGTGGCCAATATTTTTCCTATTGCCGGTACTTTTAAACGCACAGGTAATGATGAAGAAGATGCCGAGCTGGCACGCAAGCTGGAGCAGGATCCTAAGGAAAGTGCCGAGCACGTGATGCTGGTAGATCTGGCGAGAAATGACCTGAGCAGACATTGTAGTGGAGTAGAGGTGAAGTCTTTTAAAGAAGTACAATATTATTCGCACCTGATCCATCTGGTTTCTAAAGTGAGTGGTAATCTGCAAACCGATACCTCTGCGTTTAAGGTTGTTGCCGACACTTATCCTGCAGGTACATTAAGTGGTGCGCCAAAATACAGAGCTATGCAGCTGATTGATGAGTATGAAGGTCTGGGGCGTAATTTTTATGCCGGAGCTATTGGATACATGGGGTTTAACGACCAGTTTAACCATGCCATTATGATCAGAACTTTTATGAGTAAAAATAATCAGTTGCACTATAGGGCTGGAGCAGGTATTGTGGCCGATTCGGTTGCAGTAAATGAATTAAATGAGGTAAATAACAAAATTGCGGCCCTGCGCAAAGCAATACAAATGGCTACAGATATTTAAGAAAATGGACAAGAGCATACAAAAGAAAATATTGGTTATTGATAATTACGACTCTTTTACCTATAATTTAGTACATCTGGTAAACGAACTGGGTAGAGATGTGGAGGTTTGGAGGAATGATAAGTTTGACCTTGTTGATGTAGAACAGTTCGATAAAATAATTTTATCGCCTGGCCCGGGTATACCCGAAGAAGCAGGTCTTTTACTGGAGGTAATCAAGACTTATGCCCCTACAAAAAGTATCTTTGGTGTTTGTTTAGGTCAACAGGCCATTGCTGAAGCTTTCGGTGGAACTTTGTTAAATTTGGGCAGGCCAATGCACGGGATTGCTACACCAATACAAGTACTGGACAAAGAAGAAATGTTGTTTAGGGATTGTCCCGAGACCATAAATGTTGGTCGTTATCATTCCTGGGTAGTAAGCAATGAAGGCTTACCCGATTGTTTTACCATAACAGCTACTGATGCGGATGCGGAGATTATGGCGCTAAGACATAACGAGTTCGATGTACGTGGGGTTCAGTTTCATCCGGAAAGCGTGTTGACAGAGTATGGAAAACAAATGATGAAAAATTGGTTAGAGGGTTGATTTTAAAGGTTATCAGATATGACTATTTTAGATAAAATTGTATTGCGTAAAAGGGAAGAGGTGGCGCTGGCTAAACAGACTGTTTCCATTAAAGAACTGGAAGCGGCCATTCATTTTAACCGTGTCCCTTATTCCTTCGAAACTTTTTTACTGGCGGAAGAAAGAACCGGTATCATTGCGGAGTTTAAGCGAAAATCTCCTTCGAAAGGAATTATTAATGACAAAGTGACGGTAGCTGAAGTTACTCAGGGTTATGCCGCTGCGGGCGCCTCTGCTTTGTCGGTGCTAACCGATACCGATTATTTTGGCGGACACGCGAATGATCTTTTGGAGGCCAGGGCAGCTAACCAGATTCCTATCCTTCGCAAAGATTTTATGATTGATGAATATCAGATTATCGAGGCCAAGGCTATGGGGGCCGATATTATTCTGCTGATTGCAGCTATTTTAAGTCCGGATGAAATTGAACATCTTACCGAAGTAGCCAAAGGGTTGGGCTTAAATGTGTTATTGGAAGTGCATAACCTGGAAGAACTGCAGAGAAGCCTTATCCCTGAGTTGGATGCCATAGGAGTAAACAATCGTAACCTGGCTGATTTTTCAGTAAACATACAGACCTCTTTCGATTTGGTAGATGAGATCCCTGACGACTTCCTTAAGATTTCTGAAAGTGCCATTAGTGATCCCAAAATTATCAACCAGTTGCGGGATGCAGGTTTTGACGGTTTTCTTATCGGCGAGAATTTTATGAAAACCGCGCACCCGGGAGCAGCGATGTCAGACTTTGTCAGAAACATGATCTCGGTATAACTTTTGTATCTTTGTATTTTACATGGCAAAACAGAAATATTACGATACCGCAATTAAGCAGGAACGGGCAGTCCTTGTCGGAGTGATCCGGCCGGGCGAAAAGCCTGAAGAAACCAGGGAATACCTGGATGAGCTGGCTTTTTTAGTAGATACAGCGGGAGGATTGGTTGAGCATGAGTTTACACAGAAAATGCTGAAGCCGGATCGTGCAACCTTTGTAGGGACAGGAAAACTGGAGGAAATACAGGCTTATGTGAAGTCTGAAGAGATTGATATGGTTGTTTTTGATGATGAACTTTCTCCCTCTCAGCTCAGAAATATTGAAAGAGAATTGCAGGTAAAGGTGCTTGATCGCAGTAACCTGATCCTTGATATTTTTGCGGGAAGAGCACAGACTGCACAGGCCAAAACACAAGTGGAGTTGGCCCAATTGCAATATCTGTTGCCTCGTTTAACGCGTTTATGGACTCACTTAGAGCGCCAGAAGGGTGGTATCGGCATGCGTGGACCTGGCGAGACCCAGATTGAGAGTGATAGAAGGATGATTCTTGAAAAGATCTCTCTTTTGAAAAGCCGCCTGAAGCTGATCGACAAACAAAATGAAACGCAGCGAAAAAACCGGGGTCAGCTGATTCGTGTGGCATTGGTTGGGTATACCAACGTAGGCAAATCGACCATCATGAATATGCTTTCCAAATCGGAAGTATTTGCCGAAAACAAGCTTTTTGCTACATTGGATACTACAGTACGTAAGGTTGTGATTGAGAATTTACCCTTCCTTTTGTCGGATACCGTAGGGTTCATAAGGAAGTTGCCACACCACCTGGTAGAGTGTTTTAAATCTACATTAGACGAGGTGCGCGAGGCGGACATCCTGATTCATGTAGTGGATGTTTCGCATCCTAATTTTGAGGATCAGATCAGTATCGTAAATGAAACATTGAAAGACCTTGGTGCACGAGACAAAGAGACTATTATGGTTTTCAATAAAATTGATGCTTATGTAAGTCCTGAGCCGGATCACGAAGAAGAGGAAAAGGTTGAGCTTACGCTGGAAGACTTCAAAAAAAGCTGGATGAGTGCTGAGAATGCTCCTGCCATATTTATATCAGCGCTGCACAAAGAAAATTTAGAAGAGTTTAAACAGTTATTATACGATAAGGTTGTGGCTTTACATACAGCCAGATATCCATATGATAAGTTGTTATATTAATAGAAAGGAAGTATTATGGAAAGTAAACGTCAACAGAAATTTGCCGGGATTATACAAGAGGAATTAGCTGCGATTTTTCAGCGTGAAGGGGCGGCTTTTTTGCCAAATACATTGGTTACAATTACTAAAGTTCGGGTCTCCCCAGATCTGGCTGTCGCAAAAGTATACCTTAGCTTTTTGAATACAAATAATACTGCTTTATCAGTTGCGGAAGTTAATTCTCATGCCGGCGAGATCAGGTATAAACTGGGAGCGAGGATTCGCCACCAGGCACGGGTAATCCCAACGCTCACCTTTTTTGTAGACGATACAAATGAGTATGTGGAACATATGGATAAACTGTTTGAAAAAATCTCTAAAGACCGTAAGGAAAACGGGCCGGAAGAAGGATAAATAAGAAAGTGCAAGGATATCTTTGCTCTGAATTAAAATGTGTAAATTAGTACATGGCAAAAATTCTTTTCGCTTTTTTGGTCGTATGCACATTTGGGTTAAAGGCTCAGCCTGTAATTAAAGGAGGGCTGGAGGCCTTTTTGGTGGCAAATAGTGTTTATCCCAGGTATTCCCTAAGCAATTGTATAGAGGGTACAGTAACCATTAGTTTTAAGCTGAATAAGAGTGGCGAGGTGTACTATTCCAAAATCAGTTCGGGTATTGGCACAGACTTAGACGAGGAGGCTTTGCGATTGATCAGGCTGACTAGTGGTAAATGGACCGTACCTCAGCATCAGGATACAACTATATCACTTCTTGCTCCTGTCAAATTTAGCCTGTCAGGCTATAACTGTGGCGATAAAGACCCTCAGGAAATTAAAAGGGCGATTCTTGCTTATAAATCCAGCGAAGGATTGACTAATTCTATCTTAAACTTTTACAGAAATAAAGAGAAAGGAACTTATAAACCTGAAGAAGAAGGCAGGTTTATTGCTTTAAAAGGCGAGTTGGGATATGATGATGACTATTTCAAAGCCCGCATTAAGGATGGGTTTAAAAAGTTAAAACAAAAAGACAAGCAAGGTGCCTGTGAAGATTTTCTCTTTGTAAAATATATGGGCTCTGATCTGGCCAATGAAATGCTGGATAAGTATTGCAAATAACAAGGATTTAAAAAACAATTGTTACGGCATCTTTGATCAGATGTGCCCTTACATTATTTACCTTCCCTCTGTATTCTCCGTCAACTTGAAAATGAGCTTTGTGTTTGGCCCTTATATAGAGACTGCCCGTTTGGAACGACTCGATGTTTTTTGGGTTGAAAGGAAGATTGGTAAATCTGATTTTTAGGATTTCCATTACTGAATATTCTTTAACCAGAATCACTTCAAAAAGTTCATCGTCCAGTTGACCATCAGGGTTGATTTTTACCCCCGTTCCATACATGGTCGCATTTGCGATAACCACCATGGCAGCCTGGGCCTGGATCAGTTGCCCGTTGATCCTAAATTCAACTTGCATTTTATGATGGCTCCACAATGCCCGCCAGGCGGCTTTTGCATAGGCGAGCATACCACGCTCGGGAAGGGAATCGAATTTCTTTACAATGTAGGCATTAAAGCCAATATCGGCCAGGTGAATACATAATTCGTCATTTACTACTGTTGCATGTATCTTTTTGGGCTGACCATTTAGTGCAAGGTCTAGTGCTTGTGGTATCACCTTTGGTATGCCGAGTTCCCGGGCCATACCGTTGGCCGATCCCGCCGGAATTATTCCAATAGGGATATCCGTTTCCAGCAAACACTCGGCGACCAGTTTTAAAGTTCCATCTCCTCCCGCGGCAATTACCCTATCGGCTTTTGATGCTTTGATCACAGTTTTAATTTCTTCCATTGAACAGGTAACCTTGAGCTCATAAAGCTCAAAATGATGAGGCTTGTCTGCAAAATAGCTTGCAATCAATTCCCTGAAGTTGATTTCTCCACTCCCTGAACCAGGATTTATAATAAACAGTAACTTTAAAATCTTTTCCATCATTAGTAATAAGAAAACAACGGCAGACTTCCTCTGTTTTAATAAGTAATGAATAAATTAGTTAGCGTTAAGGTATATCACGGTTACGGACATGCCCATAATCTGGTAGTATATGGACATGTGTTTCGGTTTAAAGCAAAAGTAAAGCAGATTTATAGCCGGAATTTTTTTGTAAATATGCTTCACCTTTTGAAGCTGTTTGTGCTTAAGCCTTATCCATTTATAAAAGTTCGACTGCATTTTTATGGCCAAACTATAGATAGCCATACAGAATACGATGGCTTTTTTAAGTTTGAGTGGCAAGCCGAAAAAAATGTTGCTGCAGGTTGGCACGGAGTTAAAGTGGAGGCATTGGGAGATAATGATGTAGTGCTGGCTGTTAATGAAGGATTGGTATATGTGCCCCACATTACACAGTTTGCTTTTATCTCCGACATTGATGATACCGTTATCATTTCGCATTCTGCTTCCTTTGGTCGGAGGCTAAGGGAACTTTTTATTAAAAATCCGCGAACGCGAAAAACTTTTTCTGACACGCAAAAGCATTATCATTTACTATCTCTGTCACATACCGATGTGGGACAGCCGAATCCTTTCTTCTACGTGTCTAGTAGTGAATGGAATTTATATGATTACCTGTTAGAGGCATTTAGGTTTAACCGGATGCCCGAGGGAGCTTTTCTGCTAAACCAGATTAAAAGATGGAAAGATTTGATTAAAACAGGTAAAACGGGACATGAAGGAAAATTAATTCGTGTAATGCGAATTTTGGATGCTTTCCCACATCAAAAATTTATATTTTTTGGAGATAATTCCCAACAGGATCCAACTATTTACCGCACTATTGCCATGAAACATCCGGAAAAAATTGTTGCTATATATATTCGTAATGTCCGAAAAGAAAAAGCAGATGAAGCTAAGGCCTTGCTGGATGAGGTAGAATCCGCACAAAATATCAGTACCTGCCTATATGATAGTAGTGAGGAAGCGATTTTACATTCTAAGGCAATTAAATTAATGGATTAGTTGCTTTTGCTGTTAGAAGCATCGAAAAATTGTATTAATATTGTAAATGGTTTTTAAGTTAGACGACAATAGGATCGTTTTCCCGGATCCAATGTTGGCCGATCCGGACGGGTTATTAGCAATTGGAGGAGACTTACGACCGGAGAGGCTTATTCTGGCTTACAATAATGGTATTTTTCCGTGGTTTAGTGAGGGAGATCCCATATGTTGGTATGCGCCACTTCAACGGTGTGTTATTTTTCCTGAACATGTTGCAGTTAGTAAAAGCATGTCGAAATTGCTAAAGGAGGCCTATTTTAACGTTACCTATGATAAGTCTTTTAAAGAAGTAATAGAGAGTTGTGCCAAAATAGATAGAAAAGAACAGGATGGTACCTGGATTACAGACGATATGCGCGAGGCTTATATAGAATTATATCGTAGGGGTTACGCACATAGTGTGGAGGTATGGCAGGAGAACCATTTGGTTGGGGGCTTATATGGTGTGCAAATTAATGATGTATTTTGCGGCGAAAGCATGTTCAGTAAGGTAAGCAATGCATCTAAATATGCATTGATATGGCTTTGTCGAAATAAATCATTTCAGCTGATCGATTGCCAACTGCCTAATGATCACCTTTTGAGTTTAGGCGCCAAAATGATAAGTAATGAAGAATATAGTCATTATTTGAAGCAGCCTATTTAAGCAGCTCACTAATGTCTTCTTTACTGAGTGATTTAAAGAAACTTTCTTCAGTAGTAATCAAAGAGCTGGCCAGCCTTTTTTTACGGTTTTGCAAAGCCAAAATCTTTTCTTCAACAGTGTCCTTTGCAATAAACTTATAGATAAATACCTTTTTGTCCTGCCCAATCCGGTGCGTCCGGTCAATGGCCTGTTGCTCAACTGCTGGGTTCCACCATGGGTCAAGAATAAATACATAATCGGCCTGGGTAAGGTTTAAGCCTACACCTCCTGCTTTTATGGAAATTAAAAAGACCTTCAAATCTGTGTTTTGCTGAAAGTCGGCCACAATCTCTCCCCGGTTTTTTGTGGTGCCATCCAGATAGGCAAACGGGATTTTCTCCTCGTCAAGATACTGGCGGAAAATACTCAGGTGTTTAACAAATTGAGAAAAGATGAGCACTTTATGTCCGCCTTTAAGCACATTGTCAAGGGTGTGCACCACATTTTCAAATTTACCTGAATCAGAGGTGTAGCTATCGTCAATCATCACCGGATGATTGGCAAGTTGTCGTAAAGCGGTAAGTCCTTGTAATAGTTGCACCTGCTTCTTCGCGTAGGTGCCATCGTCCATACTCGTCAAAAGATCATTGCGGTAAGCAGATTTAGTTTTTTCGTAATAGGCGGCCTGGTCCTCACTCATATTACAATAAAAAATCTGTTCTGTTTTTGAAGGAAGTTCTGCAGCTACCTGCTCCTTTGTGCGGCGCAGTACAAAGGGTTTGATAATGGCCTGCAATTTTCGTGCTTTCTCTTCATCTTTCCGTTTTTCAATAGCCTGTACATACTCTTCATTGAAAAAAGCCTGCGTTCCCAGTAGTCCAGGGTTTAGAAAAGTAAGCTGTGTCCACAGGTCGCTTACCGAATTCTCGACAGGTGTACCACTCAAAATTAGTTTATGTCTCGATTTAAGGGCCTTAACCGCTTTGAAAGATTTGGATGAAGGGTTTTTGATGTTCTGACTCTCGTCCAGAATAATATAACTAAAGTAAAAGTCTTTAAGTACATCAATATCCACCCTGGTAATACCATAGGTGGTAATGATGATATCAAAACCGGCAAACCGACCTACATCTTTATTTCTGCTGGTGCCTGTATGGGCGTGGATCTTTAATTTTGGTGTAAACTTTTTTGCTTCATTTAGCCAGTTGTATATTAATGAGGTAGGCATTATAATGAGTGAGGTACTATGCCTGTCATTTTCCTGATCTTCCTCTTTTAGTTTTTGAAGCATGGCCAGTGTCTGGATGGTCTTACCCAAACCCATGTCATCTGCCAGGCAGCCGCCAAAGTTGTATTCCCTTAAAAAGCTAAACCAGTTGTAGCCTGCCTTTTGATAGCTCCGTAAATCACCCTTAAAGTGTAGGGGCATCTGTGTATCGGCAATGTTTTCAAAATCGTTCAGTTTTTGGAGCTTGCGGCTTAAAGTGATATTGGCAATACCGTCTTCCGCAAGTTCATTGATCAGACCGAGATGGTGTTTTTTAAGCTTTAGGGTTTTTCCTGCTTCCGAAAGGCTAAAGAGACTGCCGTATTGTGTAAACCATTTTTCCGGTATAATGGCAATTGAGCCGTCGGGCAATATAAATTCTCTTTTTTTATGAAGAATGTGCTGTTTTAATGAAATGAAAGGGATAGGATGACTGCCAAAATAAACAATGGCATTAATGTCAAACCAGTCGTTGTCCTCGTTAATTTCAAAACTGATTTTATTCACTGCAAATAGAAATTTCTTATTGCCTCTGTGTTGTTCTATTTCAAATCCTTCGGCATTTAGTAGTTCCAGGTGCTCGTTCACCCAGTTTATCACCGCATAAGATTGATCTTCATCCTCATGAACAGGTACCTCCAGGTGATGATAGAGGGCGCTTGTTTTTTTTAAACCTAAATCAAGCAGGTAATTAAACTTTTGTTTTTCCCAGGCTACATCTCTTTTGATTCGGGTAAAAATATAGTTGTCTTGTTCTTTGTGTAGGTGAACCGTTACTTTTTTTTCGTTGCCCATGGCAAAAATATGCTCACCATAATTAAAATACAGTTGAAGCTGGGATATTCCTGCATCTACATAAATAACCTTTATAATGGGGCGGGGCTCATGTTTTTCTGTCTTAATGTCAAACCCTTCCGCATATACATGATATTTTTCAATCAGGGGAGCCACAAACTTTCCGAAATAAGCTTCCTCAGTAGATTTCGGAATCGTGATGAATCGTTTGTTTAAAAAAGGGAGTAATTTTTTGCCTTCAATATCCTGTTCAAAAAAATAAAGCATATCATTTAGCAATAGCCAGGATGGCTGGTTGCTGATGATCTGTGCATCTTTAAACATAAAATCGATGCGCATGCCCTGGTATTTGATCGTTGGGAAATAGCGGGTTTCGGTTTCATTTCTTCTAAAATGAAATAAAACGGTTGAAGGTTCTGTTGCTATGTCTATTTTTCTTTCGGCAGGCCAGCCATCTTTGTCCATGAGGTATAGACGGCCCTCCTGCTTTAAAAACTCCAGTACTTCCGAGAGCCGTTTTTCGATCTTTGGACGAACATTCTCATAAAATTTATCATTGAAAAATTTGCTAAAGAACTCTACCGGGCGAATGGCTTTTTTATGATATTTCTTAATAATGAAATCCTGTTCTGTTTCATCAAGTATTTTGATGAGTTTAAGGTCTCTTTCTGTCAGATGTTTTGCGAATTCCTTTGCCGTGTGCGAAAATATACGCTGGTATGTTAACGAAAAATCACCCTGAGGGTTTAATTGAACAATATGTGGTTCAATTAAATAACCAAAGTATGCGTGTTTACATATAGAATATACAATTTTACAAGGTTTTGAGCTATCTACACGTAACATTGGCAAAAGATTAAAATAAAGTGGGGATAAGCATTTAAAAATCTTTAAACTTACGTCAATTTGAAGTGTTATCAAATAAATTAAGGTTTTTTTTATTGTTTTTATGTAAATAAAATCCTGGTAACGGAAATCATTAACTTATGGGGGCATAAATTTTTCGATTCCCGTTGGTCGAAAAAATAAGGCTGTTGGTCGGGTTTTACTTTGGAGTTGCCTAAAAGGATCAAAAACGATGTAACGTTTTTGATTGGCAGGAGACTTATATAGGTAAACAATTTAACAAACTTAACAGCCTTAATATGAAAACTCTAGTAAAAACATTATTCGCCTCTGCTTTAACAATGCTCGTTTTAGCTACATCAGCATTTACGTCGCTGGCAGCTAATAAAGGTTTTGAACTTTCTGTTGTTTCGCCACTGATCGATTTTAACAAAGTGATCATCACTGGTAATGTAAATGTGGAATTGGTACAGTCTACAAGGCAACATGTTGTGGTGTATGACAATTACAACAAATCAACAACCTCCGTTTTGCAAAAAGGAGATAAATTATTTATTAATTCCAACGAAGATAGCCCGATTACTATTGTTGTGTATATGAAAGACCTGCAAAGGATAGATGCCTGCAATAAGGTATCGGTAACCACAAGAGGAAAATTTGCGGTTCAGGCATTGCAGGTATTTTTAAAAGATCAGGCCAGCGCATATGTAAATGGAAACATGGGGACACTGTACACCGTAATAAAAGATAAGTCTGTTTTGAAACTCAAAGGAGCTTCAAAAGGCCATGTATCGGTAAAAGGAAGTATAGCAAAACTGAAAACAGAGGATTTTATGGCACTCAAAACCGCTTCATTTGATACTGAGGCGCTGGCGTTAAATGACAGACAGGAGCTTCCGAGAGATACAGTAATTGCAGAACGTAGCGTAAGATAAAAATGCCCGTAAAAACGGAAATGCCGGCCGATGCAAATCATGCATCGGCTTTTTCATGACCTGAATTTTACCTGATTATGGAGAATCTTGTGTTATTTTGTAAAATAATTCAGGTCAGGGACCTCGCGCATGATTAATATAATCAGTTACTTAACATGAAGGGTGTGTGTATGTTGAAAATTATTTAGCGCATACCAATCATAATAGTTGTAAACTTATATTGTATTTAACAAACGGGGATCTGTTCTTTAATTATTCGATACATGGAAGAGGAATTTTACTTTGATTTTAGTGATGATGCCCAACGGTCTGTTGAGCGTTACGAAGAGATGATACGTAATCAGGATCAGTATTTTTTTGATGCCCAGGCTTTTGAAAATATTATTGATTACTATATTGAGAAAAGTGACCCGATTAAAGCATTGCAGGTCATAGAGTATGCGGTCAATCAACATCCTTATGCCGCCGTCTTTCTGGTGAAGCAGGCCCAATTGCTTTTTATTACCGACCAAACCGAAAGGGCATTCTTAGCTTTGCAAAAGGCGGAGATGCTGGAAGCTTCAGAAGCAGAAATTTATATTTTGAGAGGGAATATTTTTAATAGCCTGGAAAGGTATTCCGAAGCATTGGATAATTTTCAAAAAGCACTTGAATTTGCCGAAACTACCGATGAGATCCTGTTGCAGATTGCCTATGTGTATCAGAATATGCTCGACTACGAAAGTGCAATAATATATATCAAGCAAAGTCTTGAGCAGAATATGGAAAACAAAGATGGGCTGTATGAGCTCGCATTTTGTTACGACATACTGGATAAACAGGAAGAAAGCATCCAGTTTTACCAGGAATATATTGATAACGATCCTTACTCCTATGCTGCCTGGTATAACCTGGCCAATTCTTATCATAAACTGGACCTTTTTGAAAAGGCAATTGATGCCTATGATTATGCCATCCTGATCAAAGATAATTTTGCTTCGGCTTATTATAACAAAGGCAATGCCCTTGTTCAATTGGACCGGTATCAGGAAGCTATTGAGGTTTATAAACAGACTTTTGAATATGAACCCCCAAATGCCGATACCTATTGTGCGATTGGTGAGTGCTACGAGAAGCTCGAAAAAATGGATGAAGCCCGGGCTTATTACAAGAAATCGGTAAAAATGGATGCTAAAATGGCTGATGCATGGTTTGGAATCGGTGTTACCCTGAACTTTGAAGAACGTTATTTCGAATCATTACATTTTTACAGAAAGGCATTAGAGCTGGATGGAGAAAATCCTGATTTCTGGTTTGCTATGGCCGATGCACATTATAAACTTGGTCAGATAGAAGAATCTGTAGAAGCTTACTACAAAGTACTGGAATATAATCCGGTAGATGTAGAGGCCTGGCTCGATTTCTCGACTGTATTGTATGAGCAGGGTAAGTTGCTTGAAGCATCGGAAACCATTGCCGATGCGATTAAAAATAATCCCGATGCGGCAGAACTCTATTACCGTATGGTAGCTTACTTATTTGCGCTTGGCAAAAAGAATGAGGCACTTTTGTATCTTGAGACTGCGCTGGTGACAGACCCGGAAAAACACTATATTTTGTTTGAATATTTACCTCAATTGCAAGATAATAGTGCCATTATTGACGTTATCAATAGGTATATTAAATAGTATTGTGCCTTTTATTAGATAGTATTGATAAAAACTGTCTAATTTTTTTTCACCTTTGTGACCTATATGAATTACCCATTGAATAATATACCGGAGCGGCCAGTAAAACCACGTAATAAAGGAATTACAATGGTTATGGATAAGGGATTAAGTTTAAGACAAACTGAAGATTTTATAGAAGTAGCCGGAATACATACTGATATTGTAAAACTTGGTTGGTCAACCTCCTTTGTAACCCCCAATCTGAAAGAGAAACTGAAAATCTATAAAGACGCCGGAATCCCGACTTATTTTGGAGGTACATTATTTGAAGCCTTTGTGATACGTAATCAGTTTGATGATTATTGCCGGGTTCTTGATCAGTTTGGAATGGAATACGCAGAAGTGTCTGATGGATCTATTACCATCGAACATGAGCTGAAATGCGAATTCATTCAGAAACTTGCGAAACAAGTAACTGTAATTTCCGAAGTTGGGTCTAAAGACGCAACTAAAATATTTGCACCATATAAATGGATTAAACTGATGAATGCCGAAATTGAAGCTGGTTCCTGGAAGGTAATTGCCGAAGCAAGGGAAGGTGGTAATGTAGGTATTTACAGGGGGTCAGGTGAAGTACGTGAAGGTTTGGTGGATGAGATCCTGACACAGATTCCTGAAGAAACAATCATTTGGGAAGCCCCTCAGAAAGAACAGCAAGTGTGGTTTATTAAATTGTTGGGGGCTAACGTTAATATTGGAAATATTGCCCCTGCAGAAGTTATTCCCTTGGAAACCATACGACTGGGATTAAGAGGTGATACATTTGATCATTTTTTAAATCTAGGGAAATAGTTCCGTCAAGCCATCCACATATATAAATGAGAAAATTTGGTTTAATAGGCTATCCTTTATCACATTCGTTTTCAAAAAAGTTCTTTACCGAAAAATTTAAGGAAGAGAAAATTCCAGATTGTGAATACGAACTCTATCCGATAGAAAAGATCGAACAGTTTACACAACTGCTTTCAGAACAGTCAGCGCTTAATGGTATTAATGTAACTATACCCTATAAAGTTCAGGTTATACCTTTTTTAAATGAAATGGATGAAGCCTCGACCGAAATAGGTGCGGTAAACTGTATTTATGTAGGAGAGAAGGATGGATTGCGCTGGCTCAAAGGATATAACACAGATGCCTATGGTTTTGAAGAGTCATTGAAGCCTTTATTGGAGCCACATCATCAGAAAGCTTTGGTTTTTGGTGATGGGGGTGCCGCCAAAGCCATCAAGTATGTGCTGGATAAGTTGAATATTTCATTTCAGGTGGTAACCCGTAAACCCGCCGAAGGCAGTATTTTATATGATCAGGTAAATGAAACTTTGCTTCAGGAACATACTGTGCTGATCAATACCACCCCTTTGGGAATGTCGCCTAACATCAACAGTTATCCTGATATTCCTTATCAATTTCTAACCGACCTCCATGTAGCTTACGATTTGGTCTATAATCCGGAAGAAACTTTTTTCCTGAAACAGGTAAAAGATAGGGGAGGAAAAACAAAAAATGGATTGGAAATGTTGCATTTGCAAGCCATCCGTTCCTGGGAGATATGGAATTCATAAAATGAAAAAATATTGCTTTCTTTTTCTGTGGGTATATGTTTTGGCCTGCGCTGCCTGTAGCAACAACAGTTATACACCAAAGCCGCGGGGCTATTTTAGAATTGATTTCCCGGCCAAAGCTTACCAATTGTACAATAAAGATTGCCCGTTTTCATTTGAATATCCGACGTACGCCAATTTGTTGGCCGATAGCAGTAGCGATACACAGCCCTGCTGGTACAACCTCACATTTCCACAATTTAACGGGCGGCTTCATCTCACCTATTATGATGTATCCTCAAAAAAGGAATATGAAAATCTGGTTGAAGACGCCAGGACATTCGCTTTTAAACATACGGTAAAAGCCAATGCGATTGATCAGAAAATCATCAATTATCCCGAAAAGAAAGTGTATGGTGTGTATTATGCCATTGAAGGGAACACGGCTTCTTCAGTACAATTCTTTTTGACTGATAGCCTGAAACACTATTTCCGGGCAGCCTTATATTTTAATGAAAGACCACAGTACGATTCGATACAACCAGTAGTTAATTTTATAAAAAAAGACCTGGATCACATGATCGGCACTTTTAAATGGAAAAACTAATTTACATATCAATATAGTTTATGATCAGTATTAAACAATTCACTTTTAACCCGGTAAGAGAAAATACCTATATCCTGTTTGATGAAACCGGCGAATGTGTCATCATTGACCCAGGAATGTATGACAGCGAAGAGCAGAATGCGGTTGTAAATTTTATTAAAGAGGAAGGATTAAAACCTGTACTTTTATTAAACACTCACTGTCATTACGATCATGTCTTTGGAAATAAATTCGTTTACGACCAATGGGGGTTAAAGCCACAATTCCACAAGGGTGAACTGTATGTTTTGCAAGCCATTCCTGGTTATGTGCCTCAAATGGGGCTGCATTATGAGTTGTCGCCCGAGCCGGAGATATTTTTGCCTGAGTCGGGTAAGGTTACTTTCGGTCATAGTCAGCTCGAGCTGATATTTGCACCGGGACATTCGCCTGCACATCTTTGTTTTTACGCTGCGGCCGATAACTTTTTAATTGGTGGCGATGTTTTGTTTTATTACAGCATTGGTCGTACAGACCTGCCTGGGGGTAATCATTTGCAATTAATCAATAGTATCAAAAATAACTTGTTTATATTGCCTGATGATTGCATAGTTTATCCCGGACATGGGCAATCGACTACAATTGGCTTTGAGAAACAGCATAATCCTCATTTACAATAAGTATTAAATATTGAATACGCCATTTTATATCGCCCGCAGGTATCTTTTTGCTAAGAAATCTACCAATGCCATCAATATCATCTCTGCAATTTCTGTAATAGGTGTTTTTGTGGGCAGCGCGGCTTTAATTATCATATTGTCGGTATTCAATGGTTTTGAAGAGGTGGTATTAAAGATGTTTAATACCATTACCCCACAGATTGTGATATCACCTGCACAGGGGAAAACTTTTGATCCCAATGTGGCCTATTTTAACGAACTGAAAAAAAAGAAGGAAATTTATTCTTATACCGAAGTACTCTCCGAAAATGCGCTGTTGAGGTATAACGACAAGCAGTCCGTTGGATTGGTAAAAGGAGTCAGTACCGATTACCTGAAAAATAAAAATCTGGACAGTATTACTATTGATGGTACATTTAAGCTCGAAAATAAAAGTCTCAATTATGCGGTAATTGGTTCGGCAATTCAAACCTTTCTGATGGTCAATACCACCGACCCCTTTAATCCCTTGCAGGTTTTCTCGCCTAAAAAGAAAAGTAGTCAGAGTAGTTCAATTAATCCTGCCGATGATTTTACCATTCTCTCTATCCCCGTCTCAGGTGTGTTCGAGGTGCAACAGGATTTTGATAATGTAGCTATTGTGCCCCTCAGATTTGCCCGGAAGCTACTGGAGGAGCCTGAAAAGATTTCATCTGTCGAAATCAATTTGAATAAGGGAGTTGACCCGGATAAGTTTAAAGCCTCCATTGAAAATGAAATCGGAAACCGGTTTGAAATCAAGGATAGGATACAGCAAAATAAGGTATTGTATAATATTTTGGGAAGTGAAAAGTGGGCAGTCTATATCATTCTGACCTTTATATTGATCATTGCCATATTTAACATCATCGGCTCTTTGACTATGCTGGTGATTGATAAGCTGAAGGACATTGCCATTTTAAGTAGTCTTGGAGCAGGTAAAACGCTGATTAAACGCATCTTTCTTTTTGAAGGCATGATGATCACCATGGCCGGATGTGTATCAGGCTTAATCATCGGGCTAATATTTTGTTTGTTGCAGCAAAAATTTGGATGGATAAAGATGTCTCAGGATAATTTGGTGATTACCAACGCTTACCCCGTGGCCTTAAAATGGAAAGATTTTATACTTGTATTTTTAACAGTCAGCATTTTTTCTTTTATGGCATCAGCTTTGTCATCTAATTTGAGTGTGAAGAAGATAAACCATTTAAATCAAGATCTCTAAACATCATGAATATATTTAAAAATCAATTATTTATAATCGTCGCAATTCTTTTTACAATAGTTGCCTGTAATTCCAAACCTTCATCAGTAGATGATAAGCATATACGGGTTATGAAGGGTTTGTATAGTTTTGGGCCTGAATTAAAATCTTTTACCGAGTGTGAGGAGGGGAATGAATATTGGGTGGCAGATAGTGCCAAAACGCTTGAGCTTGCTTATAGTAACCTGGGCTTTGAAAAACCCTACGAACCCGTATACATAGAGGTAGAGTGCCATACTGTTAAATCGGATACCCTAAGTATGTCGGCCGATTTTGACTCCACCATGGTCGTTACTAAACTCCTAAAAATCACTAAAGAAATACCTGATGGGCCTTGTAACTAAGGTGTTAGGTATATATTTTGCTGAATCGGTGCAATCAGACCTCTTTCTTGGGCCAGTTTAAATAGCACATCAACAGCTTTTCGGCCTTCAATACCCAGTTCAATACTATACTGATTTACATATAGGTTAATGTGTTTGTACATTACCTCTTCGCTCATTTCCTGAGCATGTTGCCTGATGAACGCTAAGCCCGATTTGGGGTTCGCGAAAGCGAATTCAACAGATTTTTTTATTAGCCTGTTTACCTTTTCTTTAGTTTGCTGGTCAAGCTCCCGGTTGATGACAATCCCACCCAAAGGGATTGCACATCCTGTTTCCTGTTCCCAATAATTACCCAGGTCGACAATTTTATGTAGGCCTTTGTCTGCATAAGTAAACCTGTTTTCATGAATAATCAATCCCAGGTCTATCTTGTTGTCCATTAAGGCAGGCTCTATTTCTGAGAAAACCATTTCCTGCTTATCTGTCAAATGGGGGAAAGCAATGCCCAGTAAAAAATTTGCAGTAGTATACTTTCCGGGTATCCCCACCTTATAGCGTTCATTTAGGAGTATCCCCTTTTCGGCTAAATTTTTATCCTGGCAAATGAGCAGGGGGCCCACACCGAAACCCAGCGCACTACCCGAATCCAATAAGGCATATTGTTCATATACATAAGCAAAGGCATGAAAACTGAGTTTGGTGATGTCCAAAACACCCTTCAAAGCTTTTTGATTCAGTGTTTCCACATCATCGAAAAAAACTTCAAACTCTAAACCTTCGGTATCAATTTTATGATGAATTAAGGCATCAAAAATAAAAGTATCATTGGGGCAGGGAGAAAAGCCAAGACTAAGTTTCATGGAGTAAAGGTAAGGGCTCAGTAAAAAGGATTCGTTATGTATTTGTCAAAAATCCAATTGCCCAATCGTTAAGGTTTTTTATTGCATGGGCAATTTGCCAATTTGCCTTGTTTCGGGGTTCAACGTAGTTAGATATTGCCCGTATCTGTAAACAAGGTAGACCGTGTTCTGTACAGCAATAAAGTACAGCCGCACCTTCCATACTTTCCACATCAGGATTACAGAGGGCAATGATGCTTTCAATGCTGTTTTTATTTCCATGAACACGATTTACCGTAATTCCGCGTACCTGGAGCAACGCTTCTACGTCGTGGTGCAGCAGATTATTTCTGGCGATGTATCGGGCCTGACCAAAGCCCAGCTGATCAATGGGGATAAATTGTTCTCCATCTTCGGCCCCCAGTTCAGCAAATTCATCTGCAGTTACATTTACTACTGTTGTTAGGGGAATCCGGGTATTAAAGGCGCCTGCAATACCAAGGTTCAGTACCAGCTTGTAATTGGCTGATAAGTGTTTGCCCAGGGCGTAAGCGGTTGCAGTCATGCCAACTCCGGTAATAAGCACATCAAAATCTTTGGCCCTTACAAAATCATGTTCAGGCAACTGGAAATGTGTAGCTAAGCCCCCAATTTCTGCTCTTGTTGCTGCAACCAAAAGAATTTTCATAATAGCTAAGTTAGATATTTAACCTTTCTACTTTAACCTTTCTGCGTATATTTGTCAATAATATTACATCGCATGATTTATATAACCAGAAAAGCATCATTTAACGCAGCACATAAATTGTCCAGACCCGATTGGACAGAGGATCAAAATACTGAAGTTTATGGTAAATGTGCCAATCCGAACTGGCATGGTCATAATTATCAGTTATATGTAACCGTTAAAGGTGAAATTAACCCCGAAACGGGCTTTTTGGTAGATCTGAAATGGCTTAAGGATATCACCAATACTTACGTGGTAGATAAAATTGATCATAAAAACCTGAACCTTGATGTTGATTTTATGCAAGGTAAGCTGGCATCAACAGAAAATCTGGCCATTGCCATCTGGGAACAACTGTTTGAACTTATTGCTGCATCGGGAGCTCAGTTACACAGTATAAAAATTTACGAGACCGAAAATAATTTTGTGGAATATTTCGGTCAATAACCTTAAAACATGAATAATCATACAGATCATTTAGATGAAACAGAGGACGGCTACATTAAAATAGACCGTTATAACGAAGGTAAAATCAATGCTGTAGCAAATCATTATGGTGATATCTTAAAGCAGCTTGGCGAAGATCCGTCGAGGGAAGGATTGATTAAAACGCCCGAACGCGTAGCTAAGGCCCTGCAGTACCTTACCCATGGTTATGATCTTGACCCGGCTGCAATCCTTAAAGGAGCAATGTTCAGAGAAGATTATAGTCAGATGGTAGTGGTTAAGGATATTGAAGTATTCTCGATGTGTGAACATCACATGCTGCCTTTTTTTGGAAAAGCCCACGTGGCTTATATTCCGAATGGTCATATTGTTGGGCTTAGTAAAATTCCCAGGATTGTAGATGCTTTTGCCCGCCGACTGCAGGTGCAGGAACGGTTAACGAACGAGATTAGAGATTGCATACAGGAAACCTTAAACCCTGCGGGTGTAGCTGTGGTTATCGAATGTAAACACCTATGTATGGCTATGAGAGGTATACAAAAACAAAACTCAGTAACGACCACTTCGGCCTTTACAGGAGAATTTGCCAAGGATAAAACAAGAGCAGAGTTTTTAAGACTGATTACGGCTAACTTGCATTAGGTTTAGATATGAGACATCAGATTTGAGATGTTAGATTTTAGACGGGAGAGAGGAGGTACGTTAATCATTTGTCTCACTTCTCAAATCTAATCTCTCCTATCTCAATAAAAATTTGACAAACAAAATTTATAAGAAATAATAAATGAAAGCATACGTATTTCCCGGACAGGGAGCTCAGTTCTCGGGCATGGGCAAAGAACTTTATGAAAATGAAACCGCTAAAGCCTTATTTGAGCAAGCAAATGAAATCATTGGCTTCCGCATCAGCGATATCATGTTTTCGGGGACCGATGAAGAACTTAAACAAACTAAAGTTACCCAGCCGGCTATATTTTTGCATTCGGTAATATTGGCCAAAACACTTGGTGAAAACTTTAAACCGGATATGGTGGCAGGACACTCCCTGGGTGAGTTTTCTGCGTTAGTTGCCGCATCAGCTTTGTCCTTTGAAGATGGTTTAAAACTGGTGATTACCAGGGCCAATGCCATGCAACGTGCCTGCGAATTGCAACCCTCTACCATGGCAGCAATCTTAGGACTTGCCGATGACGTGGTAGAAAACGTGTGTGCCGGTATTGAAGAAGTAGTGGTTGCTGCTAATTATAATTGCCCGGGGCAAATTGTAATATCGGGAACTATAGAAGGTGTTGATATTGCTTGTCAGAAACTTACGGAAGCCGGTGCAAAAAGAGCTTTGAAGTTAAATGTTGGCGGCGCTTTTCATTCGCCTTTAATGGAGCCTGCAAGATTAGAATTGCAGGAAGCGATAGAAAAAGTGAGCATACAATCACCTGTGTGTCCTATTTATCAGAATGTTGATCCGGTACCTAATACTGATCCTCAAAAAATAAAAGCAAACCTTATTACCCAGCTTACGGGTGCGGTGAGGTGGACACAGACCATCGAGCAGATGATTGCAGATGGCGCTGACGAATTCGTAGAAGTTGGCCCGGGAAATGTACTACAAGGCCTGGTTAAGAAAGTAAATAGAGCTATACAGACCAGTTCGGCAACCAATGTATAATTTATGATGAATCATTAAAGATATAACAAGCGTGAGTATAAGAGGTAAAATCAGATTTCTTTTATTAGTACTGGGCGCTTGTTGTATCATTACTGCCTTATCGCTAAAACATTCCATTACCAAAAAGGAGCTGCTTAAATATGATGCTCGTCAGCTTCAGGACAACCTTAAGGTTAAAGAGCAAAGTGTATACACCTTTCTCTCCGATAGCTCGCTGTTAGCCAAAGCTAAAAAATTTGATCAGAATGAGCGTACAGGCTCAGATTTTATCAAAAATTACACAGACAAGGGGATCAACCTCTTAGTTTATAAAAATAATACCCTCAAGTTCTGGAGCTCGTTCAATGCCTTTCCCTCTTCTCCCGAATCTATTAAGGAAGGCTCTTCCTTTGTTGTACTCAGAAATGGTTCTTATGAATTGATCAGGAAAACCTCCGGCGATTATACCATTATTTTTCTCATTGAGGTAAAGAGCCAGTTTGATATCCAGAATCATTACCTTGAAAATACCATCTCAAAATATCTTTCTTCCTCAAATTCATTGTCACTAGCCACTTATGCCGATGCAGAAGTATTTGGTATAAAGAATATTAAGGGAGATCCTTTGTTTGAAGTTAAATTGAAACAAGGCTACACTAAAAATATCTTTGGGACCATTGAAGTGTGGTTGTGGATAATTGGCCTTTTTAGCTTTTGTCTGTTTTTTAATTCCTTTTGCGCCTGGTTGGTCAGACGGGGTAATTTATTGGCTGGAACCAGTCTTTTGATTTTATTCTTCCTCGTTGTGAGGGTTACCGATCTGGAGTATGGCTGGTTTAACCATCAGTTCAACCTCCAGATATTTAGCCCAACCATATATGGAGAAAGTTTCTTCCTACCCTCGTTGGGCGACTTTTTACTCAATGTTATCGCTATAACCTGGGTTGTTTTATTTGTGTATACTTACCGTGACAAGTATGAAGTTCCAACCTGGCTGGCTGTAAATAAAGTAGCAGGACTAGGATTACATCTCTTGCTGTTAATCGCTTTTTCCGGACTTGCGTTCTTGTTTGATGAGGTGTTTTTAGGGTTGATTCTCAACTCGAAAATCAATTTCAACATTACCAATATTATCAATCTCGGTTGGATCAGCTGGATCAGTATCATCATTCTATGCCTGGTATGGTTTAATGTTTATTTGGTAGGCAATATCTTTATGCAGCACACGCTGAAGCTTAATGTAACCAATAAAGAACGGCTGGTGTTATTCCTCTCTGCTTTTTTGGTTTACCTCATCTTCCGTGTAACTACAGGTTTTAGCATATTCTTTATTGCTTTTGCTCTGGTTATTTTTATCATGGGCTGGAATGTCTATATCAGGAACAATAAATTCTCCATTGGTATATTTGCTGCACTGTTCTTTTGTCTTGCGTTTATCACCTCTATTAAGTACTTGCATTTTACCGATGTAAAGGAAAAAAATAAGCGCAATAACATCGCTCAAAAATTAAGCTATGCCGATGACCCTAAAATCATCAGCTCTATTGAAAGCCTGGAAAGGGCCGTTTCTACAGATGCATTTATTGCCGAGTATTTTAAGAAGCCGGTATTGGCTGGCTCATTTGATTTGGAGAAACATGTCAATAAAATCCTTCTGGGGGGCTACCTTACCCAATACGAATACAACCTGTACGAGTACAATGGGCAAGACTCGGCCATTTCGGCTAAGGGAGCAATCCCATTAAGCTATTACAAAAATTTAGTGAGGTCCGGCTCCGTTAAGGTACCAGATTCGAGGTCGTTCTACCGGCTTAATTATACATTTGGCTATCAGAATTATTTTGGCATCATTCCAATCTTTGTGGATAATCATATCCTTGGAACATTGGTTATCGACCTGAAGTCGCCACAATACAACTACAACAGTCAGTTGCCTGAAATATTGGTTGATGGTAAAGCGAAAGGAGAGGAAGATTACAGCAGTTACTCTTTTGCTTTTTACAACTCAGGGAAACTTGTCAATCAATCCGGAAAGTATACCTATAAGCTCTCACCAACGGGATTTAAGGGACAGATCGGTAAAGGTGAGATCGTGACCGACACGCTAAATTATACACATTTGGTGTATATGCCTGCCAGTTCAAAAATTATTGTCATTAGTAAGGAGCAGGTATCCTATGTCGTAAGGCTGGCTACATTGTCTTTTTTCTTCCTGGTTTTTATTCTTTTTTCGGTCACGCTGTATGCCTTGATCTGGCTGGTCAAAAACATTGATCAACGCTGGGGAGGCTGGTTCAACATCAACCGCTCGTTGATGATCAATGCCAACAAAATCCTATATAAAACCAGGATTCAGTTTTCTATTGTCCTGTCGGTGGTGGCTACTTTATTAATTGTTGGCTGGACTACCTATTTCTACATCAGGGACGAATACCGTAAGCAACAGGAGAACTTTATAAAAGAGAAAATCAGGAAAGTTCAATTGTCGTACGAAAAACAAGTCTTTAGCACTGGCCTGATCCCGGAAATAACCGATCAAACCAATGCCGATTTTAATCAGTTCGCCAATATTAATGCAGCCTATCTGAATCTTTTTGATACAGATGGAAATGTCAGGTTTACCTCTCTTCCAAGGATTTATGATCTGGGAATTATCGGCAGAAAGATGGAGGCTTCGGCATACATCTATCTTAAATTACAACAAGCATCAGAATACATTAACCCTGCCGAACAGATTGGTGATTTTAAGTATGCTTCGGCTTATGCGCCTATCAGAGATGCGCAGAATAAAACAATTGCTTATATCGGATTGCCATATTACGGCAATGAGGCCGATTATCAGGCCAAAATTGGACTTTTTATCAATACCCTCATTAACATCTATGCCCTGGTATTTGTGGCCATTGGTATCCTTGCAGTATTCCTTGCCAATCAGATTACCAGCCCGCTAACTTTTATACAAGATAGCATCAGAAAAACCAAACTGGGACAAAAAAATCAGCCCATTCAATGGTCGCGGCATGATGAGATCGGATCCCTGGTTAAGGAATACAATAAAATGATTGCTGCTCTTGAAGAGAGTGCCACCAAGCTTGCCCGTTCGGAAAGAGAAAGTGCCTGGCGGGAAATGGCAAAACAGGTAGCTCATGAAATTAAAAACCCGCTTACACCACTTAAGCTTGGCGTACAGCTGCTCGAAAAATCCTGGAAAGAGAAAGATCCTAATTTTGAAAAGAAATTTGAAAGGTTCAATAAATCATTTATTGAGCAAATTGACAGCTTGTCGACCATCGCTTCAGAGTTTTCAAATTTTGCCAAAATGCCCGATACGAAGCTCGAGAAGCTTCGTTTATTGCCTATTATTGAACAGGCCAGAAATGTATTTACCAATACAGAGGATGCGGAAATTTATATCTTTAACCATGCCAGTATAGATCTGGTTATACTGGGAGATAAAGATCAGTTGCTGCGAACCTTTAATAACCTGTTGAAGAATGGAATTGAAGCCGGCAATGTGAATGATAGGTGCGTCATCAAAATCCGTATTTTTCATAACGATTCAGATGTTTTTATTGAGGTTGAAGATAATGGCAAAGGCATAGATCAATACCTGCAGGACAAGATATTTGTACCCAATTTTACTACTAAATCTTCTGGTACAGGATTAGGGCTGGCATTTGTAAAGCAGGCCGTCGAGAATGCAGGTGGAACAGTTGACTTCAAATCAATTTCTGGTATAGGAACCACCTTTTTTCTTAGTTTTCCGTTATCTTAAAGTGATAGCAGCTTTGCCCATAGTAAAGCCATCGGTATACAAAATAATTGAATAATCACCTTTTATAAACGTATTTGGGTTTACCCAATCCATTGTATAGCCTGCACCAATATCATCATTATAAAGTATTGTTGTAGATGAGGTGTATTGCATTTCCTGGCCATCTGCTTCAAACATATTGTCGTCATTGGCAATCAGGTTGCCCGCAGGATCAAAAATGCGCAGGTAAATTTTATGATAGCTTTTTTCGGCCAGCTGATTTGGAACAATATTAAATTTCACGCTTAGCTTTTTAGCAGTACTTGCGCGTGTCACCTCTATATTTTTGCCACTGCTTTTTACCCTATAGGCAAAAATTTGAACGTTACCTGCCTTTAGCGCCGCACTTGTTTTTACTTTGGCAGTAAGTTCGGCGTTCTTTCTGGCCAGTTCATCAGCCTTTAGGCTTTCGGAGTTTGCAAATTGTCTTAAACTATCCCGTTGTGTTTTGAGCAGTGAATTTTCTTTTTCCAGATGGGCAATCTGCTCACTGTAAGTTTTAACAAACGCTCTTAATTCACGTACTTCTTTTTGAGCAGCAATCAGACTTTGTTGTGTTAAAGTTCCTTTTTCCAGCGCCAGCTTAAGTTCTGCTATTTTATCACGCGCCGATTTTTGCTCCTGCTGAAGCTTTTCGGTGAGTACTACGTTCAAACTATTGGTTTTATCCAGTTCGACTTCAATTTTCTCTACCTCAAGTTTTAAGCGGTCCTTTTCTGTGTTGATAGACACAAAACGTTCCGTTTGTTGCTCGTCTTTAATGTATAAATAAGCATTGGTACCCAGTAATGCTGCTATAACCACAATCAAAAAATAAATCTTGTTGCGATCGCCTTTATTTACAATATC
Organism: Pedobacter schmidteae; assembly: GCF_900564155.1. NCBI lineage: Bacteria > Pseudomonadati > Bacteroidota > Sphingobacteriia > Sphingobacteriales > Sphingobacteriaceae > Pedobacter > Pedobacter schmidteae. Next base: position 1,328,207 of record NZ_LS999839.1, read on the forward strand.
ATTTTTGTCTGACATTTTATAGTTTTAATCAACAGTAAAAAAGGAATAGCTTAATGCACAATTAGGTAAAAAAACACTCGAATTATATGAGACATAAAAAAAAATCGTTTACTTGCTTATGTACAACACCTGCACTGTATACTGAACACAACGAAATGAAACCAATTTTATATCACAACTAAAGCAAAAAAATGTTTAAAACAATAATATATGCACTATTATTAATACTAATAATCCCTATTTCCCTAATAGCACAGAGCCCCTCAAAAATTGCTCCAAAAAGAGAATTCAGAGGAGTTTGGGTTGCAACTGTTGCTAATATCGACTGGCCGTCCAAGCCCGGACTAAGCATTGATCAGCAAAAACAGGAATTAATTGGCCTGTTGGAGCAGCACAAAGCGAACGGAATGAATGCGATTATGTTGCAGGTCAGACCAGCTGCGGATGCGTTTTATGTCAAATCAAGAGAGCCCTGGAGTCAGTGGCTGATGGGGAAACAGGGGCTTGCACCTGCACCTGGATATGATCCTTTGGCATTTGCCATTAAGGAAGCTCATTTTAGAGGGATGGAGCTCCATGCCTGGTTTAACCCTTACCGGGCAACTATGAGCGCCAATACCGTAGTGAGTGCCGAACACATGACCAGAAAAAGGCCAGAATGGTTTTTTGTTTATGGAGGAAAAAAACAATTTGATCCGGGTATACCCGAGGTCAGAGAATATATCGTACAGGTGATTTTGGATGTGGTAAAGGGCTACGACGTGGATGGTGTTCATTTTGATGATTATTTTTATCCTTACAAAATTGCTGGTCAAACCATTAACGATGGAGCAACATTTAGTAAATATCCAAATGGATTTACCAATGTTGCCGACTGGCGTCGAAATAATGTAGATATGTTGATCAAACAGCTGGACGACAGTATACATCATTATAAAAAGTACGTGAAATTTGGGATAAGCCCTTTCGGGATATGGAAAAATATTGCAGAGGATAGTCTTGGGTCCGCTACAAGTGGTTTGTCAAATTATACGGAGCTATACGCCGATTCGAGAAAATGGGTGAAAGAGGGCTGGGTAGATTACATCAATCCTCAGATTTACTTTAGTTTTACCCGTCGGGCAGCACCATTTGGAACCCTGGTTGATTGGTGGAGTAATAACAATTTTGGCCGGCATGTTTACATAGGTCAGGGCGCATATCTTATTCATAATGGAGCGACAAGAAAAGAAGCTGCCTGGGCATTCCCTAATCAGATCCCTAACCAGATCAGGCATATTCGCGAAAATAACCGCATTCAGGGAAGTGTATTTTTCAGCTCTAAATCCTTTTCAACTGTTGCCAGGGCGTTAAGTGATTCATTGAAAAATAATTTATATAAATATCCGGCCTTGCCTCCTCAAATGCCATGGCTAGACGATATTGCTCCCAATCATCCGCTTAATCTTACTGCTGAAGCGCAGGTTGGTGGTGTTCATTTGAAGTGGGAGAAACCAGCGCCTGCAACTGATGGTGAAACAGCTTCTGGATATGTAATTTATCGTTTTAATGAAGGAGAAAAAATAGGTATTACCGATGCGAAGAAGATCATTAAAATCAGTTTTGAAGATTTTACCCATTTTATAGACACTACTGTAGAGAAAGGGAAACGGTATAACTATCTGGTGACGGCATTAGACCGGCTTAAAAATGAAAGTGAACCAAGTGGCCCGGTAGGTATCGAAACCAAGGAGTTGGCAAGCGCAGAGTAACTGCTTTTCTTTATGCTACGCGGCATCTCGACCGCTAGGGAAGGTGCTGTATCATTTGATACAGCACCTTTTTTGTTGCTCTGCTCTACGGCAGGGCTAACGAATATTGCTTTTTATTTTTGCGGCACTAGTACCAAACGAATGTAGTTGTCTTCATTTAGGTATTGTTGAGCCGTAGCTTTTGAAGTTTCAACAGTAACGGCGTTCAGTCGCTGTTGAATCTTCAGGATCTGATCCATATCACCACCATTTTTCTGACGACTGGTGAGGTAATTCAACCAGAAGTTGTTGTCTCTTAAACTCAGTTCTATCTGACGTTGTTCTTCTGATTTAAATTTATCGATGTCATCAGCCGTAGCACCTTTTTCTTTAATCTGTTTCACTTCATCAAGTGCAGCAGCAATCAGTTTGTCTACATTTGCTGTCGCACAGCTGAAAGAAATGGTGAAGTAGTAATGTGCATTTGGATATTTATTTACGCTTAATCCAACCTGCGGACTGTAAACGCCGCTTTCTTTTTCGCGCAGGCGCTCCAGTATCTTATTTTCTAAGGCTGCTTTTAGAGCGTCCAGTTGAATATTAGTGTCGGCATTGTATTCGTAGTCGCCATGGATATACAGTTGTACTGAAGCCTTGTCTTCAAGTCCTTTGTATACCGTTTTACTGATTTTTCCTTTTGGTGCTTTTACTCCATTATCAACAAAGCTCTGTTTTTTGTTTAGCGCAGGCAAGCTGGCAATATAGGTTTCAATAAGCGGCTTAATGCTTTCGGTATTAAATGCACCCACAATGACAAATACCTGGTCGCTGTTATCGGCAAAACGGTCTTTATAGAAATTAAATGCCTCGTCCAACGAAATTTTGTCCAGATCTGATAAGGTCATTGGCATGCCACGTTTATGGTATGACGAAAGCACGGCCTGTACGGTATCGGCAAAAACACTTCCCGGATCGGCGCTTTTATTGGCCAACATTACTTTATAGTCGCTGATGTTCTTATTGAAAATAGCGGGATCTTTGCGTGGATTGGTGCCATATGCGTACACCATTTGGAAGGCTGTTTCCAGGTCCTTGGGCGAAGCACTGCCGTTATAACCCTGGTATAAATTGTCAACATATGCACCTGCCCTGCCTGTATTTCCTGCCAGCAGTTTGTTCAATTGAGTAGGGTTAAATTCACCAACACCACTTTCCGGAATCAAGCCAACGGCTTCGGCCGACTGGAAGTTGGCGTCGGTAGCCAATGAGGTTCCTCCTTTAGAAAAGGAGTTAAAAATAACCTGATCATTTTTAAAGTCTGTGGGCTTCAGTAATACCTTAATGCCATTGCTTAAAGTCAGTGTTGTAACGCCAATTTTATCATCTTTTTGCTCGTTTACAATTTTACCGGCTACAGGCTTTTTGTCCAGCAAAGGTTTGTTTACGGAATTGTCAACATAAGCAGTTACATTGTTCGAGGCATTTTTTAAAGCAGCAAGTAGTTTTGCTTCAGTTGGCAGGTTTGCTTTTTCCTTTTCCGGAGCCTGTACTATGATGATCTGGTTTTCTCTGGTGATGAGTGTTTTAGCTAGTGCATTTACTTCGGCTAATGTAATCTCCGTCAGCATCTTTTTGGTCAACTCGTAAGTAAACTCTGTCGAAGGGATGCTTGTTCCGGTAAGGAAATTGTTCAGATATTTCTGTACAAACGATGACGAGGCCGTTTTGTCTTTTTCTTTTAATCGTTTTTCATTTCCTGCCGCGATATTTCTTTTTGCCACATCCAGTTCCGACGAGGTAAAGCCATATTTGCTCATGCGTTCGTTTTCTGTCAGCACTGCGGTAAAGGCCTTTTCAAGCTCAGCGCCGGTTTTAGATACCGCTGCGGACTGAAATGCATTAATTCCAGGAACCAGGCCGCCCTGATACGCTCCATATCCGCTTTGTCCTTGTATAAAAGGAGCGTCTCCTTTTTGCATGATCTCCTGAAACCTGGCACCAAGCATGCTGTTGATCATGCCATACATCAAGCCTTTTTTATAATCTGCTGTGGTTTTTTGTACACCACCGCGTTGTTTATACATAATCTGAGCCACATTATATTGCTGCTCCGGATCGGTAATAATTTTTACCAATGGCGCAGCATTGTCTGGTAAATCGTGACTCAAACGAGGTCTCGGATTAGCAGGATTGGTCAGATCGGAAAAATTATTTTTAATCAGTTGTTCAACCTCATTGACGTCAAAATCTCCCACGGCAATTACCGCCTGCAGGTTTGGACGGTACCAGTCTTTATAAAAATTTCTGATCTTGTCGTGCGTAAAGTTGTTTAAAATATCAATTTTTCCAATTGGTAGGCGATCTGCATAACGTGATCCTTTCAGCAATACGGGCAGCAGCTGTTTGCTCATCCTTTCCTGCGCGTTTTTACCACGCTGGCGGTCTTCTTCAATAATTACGCCTCTTTCTTTATCAATTTCACTGCCTTCCATCACAATTTTCCCGGCCCAGTTGGCCAATATTTTAAACCCATTTTTAAATACCGAGATGCTGTCAGTAGGAATAGGCAGTTGATAAACGGTGTGGTCAAAACTGGTGTAGGCATTCAAATCGGCACCAAAGCGTACGCCTGCCTTTTGCAGGTAGTTGATCATCTCATTTTTCGGAAAATCTTTGGTTCCGTTAAAGGCCATATGCTCGGTAAAATGGGCCAGTCCTTGTTGGTTGTCATCTTCCATTAACGAACCTATACGTGTAGCCAGATACAGTTCGGCGCGGTTTTTAGGCTCCGAATTCTTTCGGATATAATAGGTTAGCCCGTTGGCCAGTTTTCCTATTTTTACATTGGGGTCGTTGGGGATAAGTGTCCCTGGTAAACTCTGAGTGCTTGTTACAACAGGCTTTTTAGCTATTGTAGTTTTTTTCTGAGCAAATGCAGGAAGGTTTACGGTCAACGCCACTGCAAGTCCTATGCTTAGGACATTAATTTTCTTGGTCATGAATTCCATAAGTTAATCAATCAAACCTACGAACAGGAGGTCAGGAGGCATTAATATTTAACATTATTTAACAGTTATATGCCAATATCACTTCTGGCCGATTACACCTTTATAAATATTTTTTTCTGATACATGATCCATAAAATAACCAGCCAGAACAAAATCACGGTAATGGCCCAGGCCAATGAGGCGTTGATGGGAGAGAAGTAGGGTGTAAAGCCTGAATACAGCCAGGCTTGTAAGTTCATCTCCGAACCATCGGCCCCTTTTACTGTGAACATTCGTAAGGTTCTTGGAATAAGGCCCGACAAAAAGAAAACCGTAATGGCATTTACGCCATAAACTACAAAAGGTTTGGTAAAACGGTTATATTTTTGAATGTCAATAATCCAATAGCAGAAGGCAAGGATTACAGTGGCCAGTCCACCCGTATATAGTACAAAGGAACTTGTCCATAAGGATTTATTGATGGGGAACTGCAGGTCCCATAATAAACCTAATGCAACGGCTGCCAGTCCGGTACAAAACAGCCAGGCTATTTTGGTGGCGGCCTCAATGTCTTTACGTTTTAAATATACCCCTACCAATATGCCAAACAGGCCTGTCGCTACGGCAGGTATCGTGCTTAAAATACCTTCAGGGTCCCATGTTTTTGCAGCTTTCCATAAATGTGCTTCTGTAAGCAGGCCGCGGTCTAGCCAGGCACCCAGGTTGGTTTCTTTTTCCAGGTTGGCATAACCTACGCCCGGAACCGGAACAAAAGTCATTAGCGCCCAATAAACTGCCAGGAGTGCAATCAGAATTTTGAAGATGTTTTTTTCGCTGTTTTTAAGAAATATAATGGCGGATATAAAAAAGACTACAGCAATGCGCTGCAATACTCCGGGAATACGTACATTTTTGAATGCCTCTATAGGTTCGGTAAATACCTTGGGATAAAGTGATAAAAACAAACCCAGACCAAACAATATCAACGCTCTTTTCAAGGCCTTCTTAATGGTTTTTCCGTGTGATGCCGGGTCTGTTTTTTTACTTCCCATTGCATACGAGATAGAAACACCTACTATAAACAGGAAAAAAGGGAAAATAAGATCTGTAGGCGTACAGCCATTCCAGCTGGCATGTTCAAGCGGTGCATAAATATGCCCCCAGTCGCCCGGATTATTAACCAGAATCATTGCCGCAACCGTTGCGCCCCTAAAAAAATCCAGTGATAATAGTCTCGCAGGTGTATCCTGCCCAATTGAAGATGAGGCCATACTAAGCTTTTTAAACAAAAAAACCGCTATCAGTTTAACTGATAGCGGTTATAAATATAATAATTTAACTAGAACTTATAGCGAACAAAAGCTTCCATGGCTTCATATTCTGCTAAGCCCAAACTGTCATATGACTGAGCAGTTTCTCTGTTTCTGTCTTCGGCACGTTGCCAGAACTCTCTTGGGTCGTCACCAGGGAAAACGGCAGTGTCTTTTTGCGACTGATGTTTGAAAATTGCCATTTTTTTGCGCTCAACTTCCTGTGGACTAAGTGGCACAGCCATTTCAATTTCATGTGTTTCAAATTCCTGCCATGCACCACGGTACATCCACAACCAGCAATCTTTAACCCAATCCTCAGTTTTAGCCAAACGTTTTAGGGCATCAAGAATAATGTTGAAACAAACGATATGCGTGCCATGTGGATCTTCAAAGTCACCAGCAGCAAACACCTGATGTGGTTTTACCTTTTGTAATAGTTCCATGGTCAATAACACATCAGCTTCGGTAACCGGATTTTTCTGGCTTTTTCCGCTTTCGTAAAAAGGAAGGGCCATAAAATGGATGTGGTCGTCATCCAAACCGCAATATCTTGCTCCGGCAATAGCTTCGCCTTTTCTGATCAAACCTTTTACGGTCTGTATTTCAGGAGTATCAATCTGGTTGGGTTTCTTTTTCTCCATAAACGAACGCATGTTTTGATACAATGCTTTCAGTTCTTCGGTGTTAAGACCCATTTTTTCAGAAAAATCGATGTTGAATTCTACAAAGCGAAGTGCATCATCGTCCCAAACGGCGGTATTACCTGAAGTTTGGTAAGCAACGTGAACATCCTGCTTTTGATCAGCCAAACGGATAAAAGTCCCCCCCATTGAGATTACATCATCATCAGGGTGCGGAGAGAAAATGATAGAGCGTTTTTTAGCAGGCTCTGCTCTTTCCGGCCTTTGCGAATCATCCGCATTGGGTTTTCCTCCCGGCCATCCGGTAATGGTATGTTGTAATTTATTGAAAATATCAATGTTGATGTTATAAACCGGCCCTTTTTCAACGGCTAGCTGAGCCATACCGTGATTGTTATAATCATCTTCGGTAAGCTTAAGAATTGGTTTTTTAAGTGTGTTAGCCAGCCATATTACCGCCTTTTTGGTCAGTGCCAGGTCGTCCCACGAACAATCTTTAACCAACCAAGGTGTATCAAAGCGTGTCAGCATACATGCTGCATCTTTATCTAAGATAAATTCTACATTATCAGATAACTGCAGGTACGTTGCCGGAACATCGCTGGAAATCTCTCCCTCTACAGTTTTTTTAATGATAGGTGCTTTTTTCTTGTTCCAGGCCATCAAAATAATCTCTCTGGCTTTGAAAATGGTACCAACACCCATGGTGATGGCTTTTGTTGGAACGAAAGATTTACCTCCAAAGTCTCTCGCCGCATCACGTCTGGTCAGGTCGTCCAAAGTAACCAGGCGTGTGCCCGAGTTTGGCGCAGAACCCGGCTCGTTGAAACCGATGTGACCTGTACGTCCGATACCGAGGATTTGTATGTCTAATCCTCCCAGGTCCCCAATCTTTTTCTCGTAATTCAGGCAAAATGCAGGAATTTCTTCCAGACTCAATGTCCCATCCGGAATGTTTACATTGTTTTTATCAATGTCAATGTGATCAAACAAGTTCTCATTCATGAAGGTCACATAACTCTGTGCAGCATTAGGCTGCATAGGGTAATATTCGTCCAGGTTAAAGGTGATCACATTTTTAAAACTTAAACCTTCCTCTTTATGCATTCTTACCAGTTCAGCATAAACGGCAATTGGAGTAGCACCTGTAGCTAAACCTAAAACTGCCTGAGCATTGTTTTTTTGTTTTTCCCTGATGAGGTTCCCGATGCGATGAGCAACGCTAAGTGATGCTGCTTTGGGGTTTTCAAAGACAGAAACAGGCAGTTTTTCAAAGCGTGTTTCTTCCAGAAGATTTAATCTAGCCATTAGTTTTGTTCTTAAATTTTGTACGGAGCAGTAAATATAGGCACTCTATTGACTTTATCAAATTTTTTAAGAAGTATATCTGACTTATTTTCCCCTCGGGCTTTAGCGGATTTGGCTATGGGGACTATACGCAAACGGTTGATCAATAAGCAGGAGGCATTTTTAAGAAAATGTTTTTTAGAGGAAAGATTTTAAACTGGTATATTTAAAAGTTGATCAGGTGCAAGAATGAATCCGTCCCGGGAGGACGTTCGTAACCCACTCGGGCACCTAAAAGTAAAACTTAAACACTCATGTCTCATGAAGAAAAAGTTAGGGATAAGCTATTCAGAAGCCAACTTTCAGAACTACTGGAACTGGTTTACTGAACGGGACCTGAGAAATGATATAGAACTGGTAGAGCTTTCCTTTTTGCAAAATAATCAGGCTGATATTGAACAGTGTGATGGTTTTTTGCTCACTGGGGGCATTGATGTGACGCCTGCTTTATCTGGTGGGGCCGAAGAATATCCTTTTATGCCCGATCAGTTCTTGCCTGAAAGGGATGAATTTGAAAAATTAATATATGAATACTCGCAAAAGGCAAAGCTACCCTTGTTGGGTATTTGCAGGGGGATGCAGTATATCAATATTCTGGAAGGTGGACAGGTTTTTGAAGATAATGGGGAAAAGATAAACCAGGAGCATAAAAAAGGGTTGGAAGACAAGATACACGGTGTCAATGTTTACAAAGACAGTTTACTATATGCCATTACTGGAATGGAGCAGGGACAAGTGAATAGTGCACACCATCAGGCCGTAAAACCACATAAACTGGGTAATAATCTGATGATAAATACTTATTCCGATACGGCTGATCCTATTGTGGAAGGTCTGGAATTCAAAGATAAAACCGGAAAGGCTTTTATGCTGGCCGTACAATGGCATCCCGAAAGGATGAAAGAGAAAGAAAACAATCCGTTTTCAGAAAAAATCAAAGCCGCTTTTATTCATCAGATACGAAACCCTAAGGATTGACCGTAGGAAAACAACTCAGATTGATTAAATTAGAGTGGAAGAAATGGAGTTGGACGAGGTGAAATCTGGATTGGATAAAAAATAAGACACAGCAAAACAGGAAGATATGAACACAAACTGGAAAAGAATCTTCGACATCATTCAAAAACCTGAGCGGTTAATTATCGGATTGATGTCCGGAACCTCTATGGATGGTCTGGATGTGGCGCTTTGTGGCGTTAGTGGAAGTGGAACCGATACAAAAGTTCGGTTGCTCGAATTCAAAACAGTTTCCTACACCAACGCCTTCAAGGCCGAAATAAAGGCCATTTTTTCCAGACATGATGCCGACCTGCAAATGGTATGTATGATGAATGAAAAGGTGGGGCTGATACATGCTGAAATGATTCTGAACGCCATTGCCGAATGGGGCCGCAAGCCCGAAGAGATTGATGTGATTGCCAGTCATGGGCAAACCATTTTTCATGCGCCCAGATCTTTGCATGGGTTAGCCGATTATCCGGATGCTACTTTGCAGATTGGCGATGGCGACCATATTGCCGTGAAGACCGGAATTGTTACCATAGCCGATTTCCGACAAAAACACATAGCAGCAGGTGGCGAGGGCGCCCCGTTGGCCGTTTATGGCGATTACCTGCTTTTTTCTAAAAAAGGCGAAGACCGCATTATGCTCAATATTGGCGGGATCGCAAACTTTACCTATCTGCCGGGCGATAATGATGCCACTAAGGTCTTCTCTACCGACGTAGGACCAGGAAATACCTTGATGGATCAGTTTGTTCAGCAACATTATCCGGGACTTTATTTTGACGAGGATGCTGCCATAGCCAGTTCGGGTACGGTTAGCCAAGCTTTGCTGGATCAGTTGATGCAGGCGGAGTTTCTGGAAGCGGGTTTTCCAAAAACGACAGGTCCGGAACTGTTTAACCTGGCCTACCTGGCTCATGCACAGCAGCAATCGGGTACTTTATCTCTTTCTAATGCAGATGTGATGGCTACCCTGTGTAGTTTTTCGGCAAATGTAATTATCAATGCCATCCAGTTATGCTTTGGAAAAGATACGACTCCGTCTATTTACATCAGTGGCGGAGGAATGCACAATCCGCTAGTGTTGAGTCAGTTAAAATCAGCATTGAAAAATGCAGGATTTTATTCCACCGATGCGCTTGAAATAAATCCGGACGCTAAGGAAGCAGTTCTCTTTGCAATTCTTGCCAATGAGACGCTGGTGGGCGAAAAAACTGATTTCGGAAACCGCCAAGGCATTCCTTCAGTTTGTATGGGGAAAGTATGTTTGCCAAAATAATGACATTTGTTTAAAATATTTGGTTGATTTTAAAACAATCTGCTTTTAATGGTGTATTACAGAAAATAAACCAAATAAAAGTATGAAAAAACTTTACGTATGCGGGTACTGCAAAATCAGGCTGATTTTCTGGGTGCCTATCTTTCTGCTCATGCTTACTCAGGTGACCAATGCGCAGACCAAACGCTACACCATAACAGGTCGGGTTACCGAAAGCCCCTCGGGTGTTGCAATACCAGGTGTAGTTGCTAAAATTCAGGGCACTAATCATGCTTCTGCAACCAACGGGGATGGTAAGTTCAGCTTTACGGCCGATATGGCCCCGGGAACCTATCAGGTGGTATTTTCTTCTATCGGTTACAAATCGCAAACTAAGACAGTAGAACTGGGGGCTGGTACAACGGTTACGGTCAACGGAACGCTGGCAGCCGATAACATCGGTTTAGATGAGGTGATTGTTACCGGTACCTCGCAGGGAACCACCCGGAAGCAAATGGGTAGTTATGTTACTTCAGTTAAGGGCGATGACCTGGTAAAGGCGCCTAGCGGAAACGTACTTTCCGCTTTGCAGGGCAAGGCTCCCGGTGCGCAGATCAGTCAGAACTCGGGCGATCCGGCCGGTGGTATGTCGGTTAGGTTAAGGGGTGTGAGCTCTATCAACTCCGGTTCCGACCCGTTGTACATTATTGATGGAGTAATTGTCAATAACGCCACTTCCCGTGTAACCAATACTTCGGCCAATTATGATGGTGGAGGTAGTGGTGTTGGGGGGAATGGAAACTTTGTGGGCGCTATCGGGCAAAACAGGATGGTCGATATCAATCCTAACGATATTGAACGTATTGAGGTGCTAAACGGTGCCGCCGCGGCCGCTATTTACGGATCCAGGGCTAATGCCGGTGTAATCCAGATCTTTACTAAGCGCGGTGTAAGTGGCAAGCCGGAGGTTAGTTTGTCCAGCAGCTTTACCATTAGTGAGTTACGGAAACAGATAGGATACAATCAATCTCCCGTGAAATTTGGGGGGTCTGTGGATGCCTTTACCCAGGATGTAATTCAGACAACGGGTACGCCTCCCGCGCTGGCTACCACTACTACGCCAGTAACCAGGTACAATTACCAGGATTATATTTTCCATACTGGAATAGGTACCGATAACACGGTATCATTGGCGGGAGGTAGTGAAGATACTAAATTTTACACCTCGTTAGGTTATTTTTCTAACCAGGGGATCATTAAAAATACAGATTTCAAAAGGTATAATATGCGGGCAAACCTTGACCAGAAGATCAACAGCTGGGCGAAAGTAACTGCCGGAGTGAATTATATTCATAGTGATGCGAATGAAAAGCCGGATGGCAACTCTTTTTTCTCGCCAATGAACTCGGTAACCATCATCGGTAACTTTCACGACATCTTTACCAGAGATGCCCTGGGTAACTTAAAATCTGTTGGAGAGCGCGGAAGGGTAAATCCGGTATCGGTAATCGAGGATATCAAACAACGCCAGACCGTTAACCGTGTAATTGCGAATGCGAAACTGGTATTGAATCCGGTTAAGAACCTGACAGTTGATTATACGATTGGTGTAGACAATACGATTCAGAATGGAACCACTTTTATTCCTCCCTTTGCTTATAACGTGAGTACTGGTTTTTATGGTGGAGGAGCTACTTTAGATCCTACTTTAAATGGCTATGCGAGTGCTGCAAATGCAACCTCAACGTTATTTAATCACGAGCTAAACTTTACTTACGACGCAAAAATAAGTGATGTGCTGCTTTCCGTTACACAATTGGGTGGTTCTTATCAGTATGAAAAAAACAATTACCTGATGTCTAATGGACGGGGGCTTGCTCCCTTTATTGCAAGTGTAAGTGCTGCAAGTACCATTCTACCTAATGCAGACGATCGGCTACAACAATCTATCAGCGGAGCTTACCTGCAACAGAACTTTAAGTACAAAGATCACTTGTTTGTAACCGGTGCTGTGCGGGTAGATCAGTCGACTGTTTTTGGCGAAAAAAACAGGACCAAAGTGTACTTGAAAGGAAATATCAGTTATGTGCTTTCTTCGGCAGAATATTGGAAAGGTTTTGGAGCTTCGGAATGGTGGGATACCTTTAAACTCCGGGCAGCTTACGGGCAGTCGGGGAACTTGACGGGTATTGCCCCATATGCCCGGTTTAACGAATACCTCCCTTCTTCTTATCTGGGTAAAACAATATTAAGCTCTAAAACGCAGCTTGCCAATGTTGATGTCGCCCCTGAAAGGCAGACCGAGCTGGAATTGGGAACCGATCTTTCTTTCTTTAAAAATAGATTGGGTTTGGTGTTCAACTGGTATAACAAAAAAGTTGATGAGTTGCTTTTTCCGGTGGTTATTGCGCCTACTACGGGGTATATCAGCTTACTTCAGAATAACGGTACCCTAACCAATAAGGGTATAGAGTTGATGCTTACCGGTACACCTATAGTGGCTAAGGACTTTAAATGGAACACGACTATAATTTTTAATCGGAACAGAAATAAAGCTTCGGGTACAGGAGTTACACAATTACTGGCTACAAATGCCGGTGCTCCTGTCGCCATCATAGACGGCGCTCCTTCCAGTGTGTTTTACGGTACTTTCTTTGCCCGTAATGCTGACGGAAGCCTGCTGACCAATGCTGCCGGAATTCCACAATTAGAGCGTGGTATTCAAAACTCCAGTACCACCTACACCCCGCAAAGAGGTGCGGATGGTTTGCCTACCGGAACAACTTTACGTAAGATAATTGGTGACCCAAATCCGGACTATACCTGGTCATTTGTGAACGATTTCAATTATCAGAAATTAAGTCTGCATGTTCAGTTGGACGCTTCGCATGGAGCAGATGTCTGGAATGCGGACTGGCGGACTCGTCAGGGGGTAGGTAATGGTAAAGTAGCTGAACAAGAACAGATGGGGCTTTTGCCTCGTGGTTATGTGGCTGGAGTGTATGCTACGGAAGAGTGGCGTATAGACAATGGCTCGTATGTTAAGTTAAGAGAGGTTTCGTTAAGCTATAACATCGGAAAAGTGAAGTTTGTACAGGATCTGACTATCAATCTGAGTGGAAGAAACCTGGTTTCATGGGACGATTACAAAGGGTATGATCCGGAACTGAATTCAGGAGGGCAATCAACTACCCTTCGGAACATCGACTTTGGCTCAGTACCAATCCCTAGAACATTTAGTTTGGGTGTAAAAGCTAAATTTTAATTTAATCAAGGACAAAAATCATATTCTGATGAAAAGAAATTATATATATAAAATAACATGTGCCCTATTGGTACTGGTTATAATCGCATCCTGTAAAAAGGAATACAGAAATCCCGGAGGTGCAAATGCAGATGATGTACTGAGCACGCCCAAAGGGTTAACGGGTGTTGTGGTGGGGCTGCAGAAAATTTATATTACCAGCCGTCTTGGCCTTTATTACAATTCAGTTTCGAGTAATGGTTTTGTAACCAATGAGATTTTACTGATGAATTCTGGTAACATTCCCGAACTACAATTGTTTACCGGAGGGGCTAGTGTGGATGGAACCAATACCATCCTCGCCAACTTATGGATCTACTCAAACAAAATCATTTTTGATGCAGATAATGTAATTACCAATGCCGCAAACCTGGCCGATAAGAATTACGCGGCGGGTTTAATTGCTTATGCCAGCCTTTTTAAAGCCCTGGCTTTAGGTAACATGGCGCAAAGCTGGGAAAATATTCCGTCGGGTACAGGACAAAAAGTAACTTTTATAAGTCGTGTTGATGGGCTTAATAAAGCCGTTGGTGTAATTGATAACGCCCTTGCTGTTATTGCGGCTAATAACATCAGTGCAAGCTTTTTAAGTAATATGCCTGCGGGTATCGACATACAAAATTCCTTGTATGCTATAAAAGCCCGCTATGCACTTTTCGCTGGAAATTATCCGGTTGCGCTGGCAGCAGCAAATAGTGTAGATCTGACTAAAAAATCATTTTTTGGTTTTGATGCGCAGACACTAAATCCGTTATTTGAGATTGCAACGTCGACAAATAATGTTTTTCAGCCTACCAATGCTAACCTGGGATTGACAGGAACTAATGCGCCCGATCCGGCTGATAAAAGGCTCGCTTTTTATACTGTGCCTAATGCCACACCTCCGGTTGCGCGTTTAGGTGGTTTTGGGTTGACTGCCAGTACGCCTATTCCGCTTTATCTGCCAGGCGAGATTACGCTGATCAAAGCAGAGGTTTATGCCCGTCAGGCTGCGCCTGATCCTGTTTTGGCATTGGCGAGGTTAAATGATGTGGTGACTAAACAGCCCGCCGCCGATCCTTTTGGTGTTGGTGCGGGTTTAGGGCCTATTGTAGGGCCACTAGCACCGGCGCAGATTCTACCGTTGATTTATAAACACCGCTGTATAGAACTTTATTTGTCGGGGTTAAAACTGGAAGATATGCGCAGGTTTGGCCAGCCACTTACTGATCGGAAAAGGAACTTTTTCCCATATCCGTTTACGGAAAGAGACAACAATCCGAATACTCCTGCCGATCCGGCGTTCTAATTGGGAAAGTTTAAATTTGAAAAAGCCCTGGTAGCGACATGTGTCACTACCAGGGCTTTTTGTTGCAAAAGTAGGGTGTTGTCTGAGGTCGGAGTGACTGCGCCATGAGAGCGCCATGAGAGCGCGGTGAGTCCGCCTTTTTCCTGGCAAAAGGCGGACTCACTGCGCGCTCATGGTTGAGACATTACGCTATCATTCCGAACCTCGACGGGAGGCGGGTTTAAGTCTGATGGACAGTAAAAAAATGGGCTAAAGAATCTGCAGTGTTTTTATCCGGTAGGCATTCAATTCCGGTGCCTGAGGATCAAGCTCGGTAATTAAATAATCTATATTTTCCAGTGAGGCAACTTTCAATCTCAACGAAATGTCCAGTTTCTCGGAAATACATAGGATGCCCGCTTTTTTAGATGAACTGAACATTGCCTTTTTTAATTGGTTAATTTCCCAGTCGGTATCAGTTAAACCATCATGCGGATGTATGGCGCTGGTTCCTAGCAGACAAAGGTCAGCGTTAATCTCTGAAAGCTGATTGATCACATGGCCACCGTAAGTTACCTGCGAGTTTTTAGAAAACAGGCCGCCAATCAGGATTACTTCAACTCTGGCGTATTTGGCCAGCTCAATGGCCACAAAAGGGCTAATGGTAAAAAATGTAGCATTTAAATTTTCGGGCAATTGTTTGGCCAGCTCAATAATCGAGGTTCCTCCGCCAGTCAAAACCACCATGCCGTCTTTAATTAAAGAGATGGTTTTTTTTGCAATGCTGATTTTGGCATCCTTGGCGTATACCTCACTATCGTCAAAAGAACTTTGGTAAGATTTTGAGAGTGCGCCACCGTGGACCTTAGATAACTGCCCTTTTTCGGCCAGTTCCTGCAGATCGCGACGGATGGTATCTTCCGAAACATTAAGCAATTGAACAAGATCGGAAGTGAGTACCCGGTTGTGCAGGTTGATCTGGCGCATGACAAAATCGTGCCTTTCTTTTTTAAGCATAGTAAAAAAATTTAGCTAATGTAAAAGAAAAAATCTATAAAACAACATGCAGGATTTTGCGTGGTCATGCGGGATTGTTTTTAAATAATTTGAAAAATAGTTCATTTTTTTGTGGTAAATGTAAATTTCTTTATTCATATTTACTATGTGATTGTCGTCCTGCGGGTTAATGCAGGTTTGGCATTTTGCTTTATAAGCCGACGCTTCAACTATCAACGCCCGATTCTAATCGTACCAAGCCGATTACAAAAACCAAACATTTAACCTATTCATTACTTATTTTTTATTAAAAAAGTGCTTTATGAGAAAAAAACTACTCCTGATTGTATTAGGTGTTTTTTTGCTGTATGCGCATTCCTATGCCCAGCAAAAAAGCATTTCAGGTAAAGTAACCGCGTCTGACGACGGGCTGCCTATTCCTGGCGTTTCCGTCAAAGTTAAAGGGACACAAACTGTTGTACAGACCAACGCCAGGGGTCTGTATGCCATCAAAGCTAAAGCTGGCGATGTGCTGATGTTTAGTTATATCGGGATGGCAGCGCAGGAGAAGACTGTTGGGGCAGACCTGACAGTAAATGTAGTGCTGAACCCAGACAATAAATCATTGAATGAGGTTGTGGTTACTGCGTATGGTATTGACCGGGATAAAAAGAGTTTGGGTTATTCTACCCCCATCGTTAAAGGTGATGAGGTGAGTGAAACCCAAAGGAATGATTTTTTTGGTGGCCTGCAAGGACGTGTGCCGGGACTTTCCATCAACAGCACTAATGGCAACCCGGGAGCTTCTGCTCAAATTGTATTGAGAGGGTTTGTTTCTATTAGTGGCGATAACAATGCGTTAATTGTGATTGATGGAGTGCCCGTTAATAACAGTACCTTGAATGAAACACGCGAATTGGTGACAGGGGCTGCAAACGCGGATCGCGATTACTCTAATCGTGGTATGGACATCAATCCAAATGATATTGAAACCTATACGATTATGAAAGGGCCTGAGGCTACCGCTTTATACGGCAATGCTGGGGCCAGTGGAGCAATTCTCATTACGACCAAAAAAGGTAAGGCTGGAAAAGGAAGTATTATTTATAGCAATTCCTTTAGAGTGGAGAAGGTAAATAGATTTCCCGAAATTCAACAGGTATACAACTCAGGAACAAATGGTGTTTTTGATGGTACCGTTACAACGTTTAACGGGCCTGCTTTTTTACCTGGAACGAAGATTTACGATAATATAAAGGAATTTTTTCAAACAGGATTTTCTCAAAAACATAATCTGGCTTTTGAAGGTGGGACAGATAAGTATACATACCGGTGGTCAAATGAATATACGGATACAAAAGGAACTGTTCCAACCAGTGGATATACGCGGTTTTCTACACGTGTAACCGGTGTTGGTGCAATTTCTCCGGTATTGAAGCTGACTTCAACTTTTAGCTACATGAATTCTTCGAACGATAAAGTGAGTAAAGGGCCAAATGGATTTCTTGTTGAGTTAATGCGTTTTAGCTCTGCATTTGACATCAATGACTACCAAGATGAAAAAGGAAATAGAAGGCTCCATACCTCTAGTATCTATGGCGAGTTCGATAATCCGCTTTGGGATGTGTACAAGAATTCTAATAATGATAAAACTGATCGGTTTCTGGCAAATACCAATATCGAGCTTACACCGCTTAAGTGGTTGCGTATTAATGGAATAATTGGAGCTGATATTGCTACGACCAAAGGTATACAGGTTTATCACGCTCAGTCCTATAAAGGTTCAGGTTCAGCTACTGCGCCAACAGGCGGAAGAGTTGTAACCTATAGTCAGCTTGCTAAAATACTGAATGGGTCTTTGACAGCTAGTGCCAAACATAAATTTGGAGACTTTAACAATACTTATATTCTTGGGGCCACATTTAATGATTTTAATTCTACCACTGATTCTCAGTTGGGTACAAATATGTACGATCCTAATTTCTATAGTATAAATAATACGCTTCCAACAACACAAAGAACTTTGACTTATGTGAATAGATATCGCAATGTTGGGGCTTTTGCTCAAGCTGTATTGGGATATAAAACTTTAATTTATCTGACTTTGTCTGGCCGGTTAGATGGGGCTTCAAGATTAATGCCTAATAACCCTTATTTTGCATATCCTTCTGCCAGTCTAGCATTTAACTTCACCGATCTGCAGGCGGTAAAAGAGGCAATGCCTTGGTTGAGCTCGGGTAAATTGCGTAGTTCGTATGCAATTACAGGAAAAGAGCCTTGGAGGGAGTATTCTACAGGGACTAATTATGTTGCTGCTAAATCTACTGGAGGCGGATTTGCATATTCTTATTATGGCGGTAACCCCGACCTTAAGCCGGAGCGCTCTGAGAACTTTGAAATCGGTACCGAATTACATTTCTTAGATAGCAGAATAGGAATTGACTTCAATTATTATAACCTTTTAAGTAAAGATCAGATCATTAATCCAAGACTGAGTTATGGAAGAGGTTTTGTTTTGGAATTGAGAAATGGCGGTACAGTGCGAAACAGAGGGATTGAGATGCAGCTGACGGGATCTCCAATTAGAAGCCAAGGCTTAAATTGGGATGTTACTATGAATTTTACGCATAATAAAGGTACTGTTTTGTCGCTGTCAGATGATCTTCCTGAGCTTTATGAGTCAGATACCCAACTCGTGGGTGGAGTTCGTACCGCCGTTCATCCGGGTTATAGCACAGCGGCATTGAGTGGTACCCGATTTGAGCGAAATCTGAAAGGTGATCTTTTGATTAGCCCAACTACTGGCTTGCCGTCAAGTCCTGATACGGAATATTATCCAATTGGCGACAGGACGCCTAAGTTTACAATTGGCTTGGTTAATCGGTTTAGATATAAAGGTTGGGGCTTGTCATTTCTTTGGGACTTGCGTTATGGAGGGGATGTGCTTAATGCTTCCGAATATGTTGCATTTACCAGAGGTATAAGTTTAAAAACATTAGATCGGGAAACACCAAGAATTATAACAGGAGTGCTCAAGGATGGGCTGGAAAACACCGACAACCCAACCAGAAACACCATCTCTGTGACGCCATATTATACTTCTGTGTATTATACGACAAATGTTTCTCCTGAAATGTTTATTGAAAGGAATATCAAGACCCTTCGATTGAGAGATGTTACTTTGAGTTATGATCTTCCACAATCTTTAGTCAGTCGATTGAAATTTGCCCAGGGACTTGGCGCATTTATTACAGTTACTGATGCGGTGCTACTGACTAATTATTCTAATGGCGATCCTGAAAGTAATTCAAATACGCCTGGTGTTGGTGGGATTGGTGGTTTTGGAATAGACTATGGGAATGTTGGAAAGCCAATTGGAATTAATTTAGGTTTTAGGATTAAGTTGTAGGAATAAATAAGATGAAAATGAAAAACATATTAAGGATTTCGGCGATACTAATGTTGATTTTAATGGTAGGAGGTTGCAAGAAATATTTAGATATTAACAGCAATCCGACTGTGCCACAGGTTACAAGGGCGGAGTTTCTTTTGCCGCCAATTATTTATCAGATGACAAATGGAACTGCGCAAGATTACAGGTTTATTTGGAAAGTTACGCAAGACATGGGCGGGACTTCCGCTCTTGCGGGACCGCTGATTTGGGAGCAACATGGTTTTCCAAGCGCAAGCGATAATGGAGGTGTTATCTGGCGGATGACCTATGTTGATTTGGGATTAAATCTGGAGAATATGATCAATGATGGCATAACCAATCAAAAGTATGAGTATGCTGCCATTGGCTATGCCATAAAAGCCTGGGCTTATCAGATGTGCACAGATTTGCACGGACCAATTATATTGGATGAGGCTTTTACTCCTGGAAGGTTGAGATTTCCTTATCATGATCAGCCGGATGTGTATGCGAAGGTTCGTGAATATGGCGCACTTTCGTTGAAATATTTCGCTATGCAGAGCCCCTTGAATTATGCGCCTACATTAGCGAGCGTTACCGGAGATAATATTTATAAAGGAGATAAAGCTAAATGGAGAAAATTTATTTATGCTTTGTATGCGCTTCAATATAGCCACCTCAGAAATAAGCCGCAATTTCAAACAAGCTATGCGGATAGTGTTGTTAAGTATGCTGATCTTTCTTTCGTTGATGAATCTGAATCTGCTACTGTAAACTTTACTGCAACAAGTGCTGATGATTCGAACCCTTTGGGGCCACAATTTGGGTATTTAAGTGCAAATACAACTTATTATGGAAGACCAACCACAACGATTTTAAAGTACCTCACCGGAGGGGTGAGGGGTGTTCCCACTCCTGATCCTAAAACTTCTGTTGACCCAAGGTTAAGCCGCATGTTGCCAGCAAGCACGGCTACGGCAACATTAGGGGTGTACATGGGAATTCAACCTACTCATGGAAGTAATACTACTGCTGTTCCAATCGTTTATGGTGCTATTCCGGCAGGGTCAAGTACCTATAACGGAAAATACATTTTTGCCGATGCAGCCCGGTATCCATTGATGACTTATTCGCAATTGCAATTTGCCAAGGCTGAAGCGCTGTTTGTGAAGGGGAATACTGGTGACGCATTTACCGCTTATATAAAAGGGATAAAAGGACATATGGATTTCTATAACCGCTACGGACGTGCCTCAAAAACACCTGATGCTGCGATTGGCGACCCAGAGATTAATGCATATATAGCTTCTTCCGAAGTTGCTAAAAATGGGGCTGATTTGAGTATTGCCGATATAATGGGGCAGAAATATATCGCGCAATGGGGTTGGGCCGGGCTGGAGCAATGGTGTGATTTGAGGAAGTATCATTATGATCCGCTGGTATATAGGAATTATTATCAATTAACAGGGGGAGAAATTGCAGCAACTAATGGTGGCAAGTATGCGTATCGGTTTAGACCGCGTTATAACTCTGAATATGTATGGAATACAGAGGAACTGGGCAAATGGGGTGGATTAAATCCAAACTACATGACACAAGAGCTTTGGTTTAGTCAACCTTAATTTGAATTAACATTTAAAAGAAACATCATGAAAATATTTTCAGCTTTATCAATTTGCATTTTATTATTTGTAATAATGAGTTGTAATAAAAATACAATAGACTATGGCGTGATAGAAAAAGTAGGTTCAGATCAGGCTTTGCTAAAAATTAATTACGTGTCAGCCTATGCCAATAACCGTAGCGTAGCTTTCAAAATAAATGATAAAAGAGTAAGTAACGTTGTTACCTGGAGAACCCCATTTCCGGGGGGCGGCTACAATACAGGTGGCGACTCCAGGCCTGATTTTCTTGCGGTGAGTCCGGGAAATGTAAAGTTGTCGGTGATCCTGCCTTTCAAGAAAGATAATGGTATGGATTCAGTGGAATTATATACCACTAACCTTCAGCTTTTGGCTGGAAAAAGTTATGTGGCCCATATTACAGATACTTCGGCCAATACTAAAACATTTTTAACTGAGGAGAGCTTTGTAAGGCCTGATACTGCCTATTCGCGTTATCGTTTTGTTAACCTGATGCCAAATGTTTCTGCGATAGATCTTTATTATGGTAACAGTGCTACAGATCAAACGAAGGATACTTTGCTGGCGGGTAACATTAACTTCCTGAACATCTCGAACGAGATTAAGGTTAGAAGTGGGCAGTCTAAAACCTGGAAGATCAGATCTGCAGGGGCTGCCATAACATCTGCAACTATAATTGCTTCTTATACAAGTTCAAGTCTTTTTCTTAACCAGCGTGTGTATACGGCGTTTGCCTGTGGGTATAGTGGGAAAACAGCAAATGCACAGAAGCCTTATTTGTCTTTTTTCTTAATAAGATAATTAATATTAATTCTCGATTTTAAATGGCTGTCTGATTTATTTCAGATGGCCTTTTTTAACTATAAGACTTGCTGGTGCATTATTCTTTTTTTGCGTATTTATGCGGGTTTGTGCAACATTAATTTTACAAATCATGCTGTTTTGAGTAATTTTTGCGGGTAAAAGCTGAAAAATAATATTGATATTTACTGCTGTTTAGGTTTTTGCGGTTATTTGCGTGTTTTGGTGCGCAGGCAAAAACCTAAAACAACAGGACTTGAATTATTAACCAAATTAGCTTTTATGAAAAGAAAAATACTCATGTTATTCTTGAGTACGTTTTTGTTGGCCGCACATGCCATGGCTCAGCAAATTACGGTTACAGGTAAGGTCACCTCTGCTGAGGACAAGCTGGGTGTGCCGGGAGCCTCTGTCAGGATTAAAGGTACGCCAACAGCTGTTCAGACCAATATGGATGGAGTTTACTCCATCAAGGCTAAAGCCGGAGATGTGTTGCAGTTTTCGTACATCGGTTTTGTATCGGATGAACACACAGTAGGTGCCGCAGGCGTAATCAACGTGATTTTAAAACCCGACTCAAAAGGACTAAACGAGGTGGTGGTGACTGCAATGGGCATTGAGCGCAGTAAAAAAACACTGACTTACTCGGTTCAAAATGTAAAAGGGGATGATCTTAGACAAACCAATCAGGCCAATATTATCAATGGTTTGCAGGGACAGATTGCTGGTGCGCAGATCAGTTCTTCAGGTGGTTCGCCGGGTTTGCCTTCAGAGATTATTTTAAGGGGGTCGACTACATTATCTGGTGATAATCAGCCTCTGATGATTGTGGATGGTATTCGGGTAAACAACTCGTCTTCTAATGGTACAGTAAACCGTCTGGCTGATTTTAATCCGGAGGATATTGAAAATATTTCTATCCTTAAAGGTGCAGCTGCGGCAGCATTGTATGGTATTGATGCAGCTTCGGGTGCGATCATTATTACTACCAAGACCGGTAAGGCCGGAACACTTCAGATTAATGGGTCTTACAAAAGCTTCGTAGAAACGATGGGACGTACTCCGCGCCAGCAGGGAATTTACACCGTAGGTACAGGAGGAGTGTTTGATGAGTCGACAAGAAGCTCGTGGGGTAGGAAGTTTCGTTATGACGAAAAGATCTACGACAATATTGACCGCTTTTTTGAGACTGCACTTACCCACGATGTAAATGTGAATGTGAA
The DNA here is from genome assembly GCF_900564155.1 of Pedobacter schmidteae. Classification (NCBI taxonomy): domain Bacteria; kingdom Pseudomonadati; phylum Bacteroidota; class Sphingobacteriia; order Sphingobacteriales; family Sphingobacteriaceae; genus Pedobacter; species Pedobacter schmidteae. The sequence goes on from NZ_LS999839.1 coordinate 1,351,134, forward strand.
TGGTGGTTCTGAAAAATTGAACTACTATGTTTCGGGAGGTTATAGAAATGGGGGCTCTATGGTGCCCAATACCGATCAGGAAAAGATAAGTCTTTTGATGAAAGGTACTGCAAAATTGAGTTCTAAAGTAGAATTGACAACCTCCATGAACTATATCAAAAATGATATCCAAGAAGGTTTAGGAGGTGCATCGGCAGGTGGATGGATCAACAGTATCCTGACTTACCCAAGAATGTATGATATTTTAAGTTATCAAAAGCCTAACGGAGAGCCTTTGTATTCGTATGTGGAAGCCGGAGATATCACACAAGCCAGGATTTCGCCAATGTGGGGAGTGATGAGAAACCCGAGAAACAACAATGTGGATAGGTTCCTGGTTAACAATAGTTTGGTTTACAAACCTGTAAACTGGGTTACGTTAAACTACAGACTAGGTCAGGATTACACCAATTCGAAATACAGAACTATTACCACCCCGGGAACGCCCGGAGGTAATTTTGATGGTGCTGTTTCAGAAAACAATGGTATCACAAAATATATTACGTCCAACTTTACATCAACATTTGACCGCAAATTTTTGGACGATTTCAGGGCTACTTTGATTTTGGGCGGTAGTAGCGAATATTACGACAGTAAATCGGTGGCTTATACCGGTAATACTTTTCTGGTTGGTGATATCTTTTCGCCAAACGTAATTACAAAAGACAACATTACTTTAACGGAAGCCTGGTTACGCAGGCAACGTTACGCTGTTTTCGGAGATTTAAAACTGGAATATAAAAACATTTTATCCCTTGGGATAACAGGTCGTAATGACTGGACGTCTACTTTGCCTAAAAATGCACGTACGTTCTTTTCTCCTTCTTATTCAGGAAGTTTTACTTATTCTGAGCTGTTCGAAAATAAAGATAGCTGGTATGGTAAACTGCGGGTAAGTTATGCGAGGGTAGGTAAGGATGCACCTATCTATAGAACCAATACCAACCTGGTTCAGACAAACACAGTTGGCGGCGGTTTTGTAACCAGTGCTACAGGCGGAAACCCTGACCTGGGACCAGAAAAAACAGAAGAGTTTGAATTGGGAACGGAGTTGAGCTTTTTTAAAAGAAGATTAAATGTAGATGTTACTTATTATGAACGTAAAAGTTTAGACATGATCATGACCCCAAGGGTGCCTCTACCTTCGGGATATGTAATCATGACTTTTAATGCAGGGTCGTTGCGTAACCGTGGTGTTGAGGTGTCATTAAGCGGTACACCGGTTAAGACTGATGCCTTTACCTGGACTACTACATTGAATGCCTGGAAAAACACTTCTAAAATGTTGAAGTTTGCTGGTGATATTGTAACCTTTAAATATACCAATGCCCAGCTGAACGCAGGGGTGGCGGCAACTTCATTGAACGAGCCAGTGCTTGGTATTGTCGGTTCTGACTACAAAAGAAATGATGATGGTTATGTTGTTGTGGATAAAAACGGCTATCCTGTACTAGATAATAACAACAAGGAGAAATATATCGGAAACAGGGAGCCTGAATTTAACATCGGCTTTATCAACAATCTGAAGTACAAGCAGTTTAATTTGTCGTTTTTATGGGATTTCAGATTCGGCGGTGACATCTTAAATGCAAGTCGCCAGGGTATGATGTCCAACGGTATAGCTTACGACATCGGTCAGTGGAGAGATAAAGAGTTTGTGTTTAATGGTGTGGTACAACAGGATGATGGATCATATGTTAAGAACACTAAGAAAGTAGTTCTGGACTACAGCTATTTTGCCAACAATTATTACCAGGTAGGAACCAACTTTGTTGAAAAGGTAAATTGGGCTAGGGTAAGATACATCACCCTGGGTTACCAGTTGCCTAAAACATTTGCTACGAAGCTTGGGCTTAAGACGGTTGGATTGGAGGTTGCGGCCCAAAATCCATTTATCATCACCAATTATTCGGGAGGCGATCCTGAGGTGAACAGTGCGGGACCTAATGCAGGCGGATCGGGAGCGAGTACAATGGGGGTTGACAATGGAGCCATTCCTTTGCCTCGTTCATTCTCTTTTGGTATTAATGTAACGCTTTAAGATTTACAATTATGAAAACGATTTTAAGAAATATAGCATTAGCCATCGTTGTTATCAGCGTTAGTTCATGTCATAAGCTGGATTTAAACGTGAATCCGGTACAGCCGGTAACCGTGCCGGCCAAGCAACGTTTACCGGGAATTGAAGCCAATCTGGCCTATTCTTTTTATTCTCAGGCCAGATTTTCGGCCTATCATAGCTATTACCTGACAAGCAGGACAGGGAATAGTGTGGCCACAACAGATACCTGGAATTACAATAGTATCACGCGAATGGGGGCCTGGAGATGGCATTATTTTGATGTCGGATCTAACGTGAATGGAATGATCACCAGGGCCGCTGCAGATAATTCAAACAACTTTGTGGGTGTCGGTAAAATTATTCTGGCGGCCAGTTTCCTTTCGGCAACGGATGTTTTTGGTGATATGCCACTTAAGGAAGCCTATTCTGGCTCTTTTAATCCGGTATATGACAAGCAGGAAGATGTACTGGCAGGTGTTGAGAAGTTATTAAATGAAGGCGTTGCCGAATTGGATAATGTAAATGAGCTTGCCCAGACTATGGATGGGACTTCAGACCTGATCTATAAAGGAAACCTGGTGCAGTGGAAATTTTTTGCAAAGGCCATCAGGGCCAGGCTAAAATTACGTACCGCGAATTTTAAAAGTGGGCATCAGGAGCTATTGGATATTGTGAACGATGCGCTTACTCAGTTTCAGGATGCGCTATTCAGATATCCTGAGCCAAATACATCAGGTTGGACCAGCAATTTGTGGGGACCTACGTTACCACCGCCGGCAGCTGAAGCATTTCAATTTGCCGATATTAAAAATGATCTGGTGAATACCTTGCCTACAGACTTCCTGATGAAGGCACTAACTGTTACCGAAGGGCCAACCCCGGTTTATGATCCACGTTTATTTAAGCTCACCACTCCTGGTATAAAAAACAAATACCTGGGAGCTAAAATGTCGGAAGGCTTAAGGGATGCAAGTTTACCGACAAATACAACGTTTCAGGATTTTGCCTTGTTGTATAATGGATACTGGACTGCCGATAACTCACCTTATCCGATTATGATTAAAGAGGAATTGTACTTTATTAAGGCAGAAACGCTGTTTTACCTGAACGATAAGGATGGCGCATTGGCGGCTTTACGCACTGGTATAGAGCTGAATTTACGCCGGTTAGGTGTAGAGGAAGGACAAATCATCAGTTATATGGGATCTGCGAAGGTGAGACAGAATACCACTGACTTTGTGATATCCGATATTATGATGCAGAAATATATTGCCTTGTATCTGCAACCTGAAACCTGGACCGATATGAGAAGATATGGTTACAGCAAAAAGGCTTATCCTAATATTTATTATCCACGGTATGCATTGGCAGAATGGGCAGGTAAGTCTATTCAGCGCTTCCCATACGATCCGCAAACGGAGTATGTATTTAACCCTAAGGAGATAGACAGATTGGGCGCCAAGGTAAGAAACTGGGTATTTACACCGGTATGGTGGGCAGATAATTCAACTTTAAAAGCTCAGGAATAAAATGAACGCTATGAGAACAAGTGTAAAAATATATATGGGATTTTTCATGATGTGCCTATTCATGATATCTTGCAAGAAAAACGATCCGATTGACGAATTGGGTGATACTAATGGTCAGTTTGCAACGCAGTTAAGGGTAAGTTATAACAATACAAAAGTTGCCTTTGGTGATACACTGGTGGTGTCTGCATCTACCTGGCAAAGGGATGATAAGTTTCAGAAAGTGGACCTTTATGAAACTGTTGTGGAGACTTTTGGTATCAATATGACCTTGAAGAACGGAACTTCTGTAGTGACAAAAAACGCTGATGAATCGACGCTGTCGGTTGTGGATTCGATACTTAAGAAAAGTATTATGCTGGAGGTAAAGGCAGAAGATATGGACAGGTATTGGGTTACAGTTTCTAACAATTACGTGATCAGGCATGAATACCTGGTAAAACAAAAAACTGGTAAGTATGCAAATGATGTTACTTTGATTCAGGGGCTGTCTGATGCTGATTTTGATGTTTTAAAAGGAATTCTGGCTTATTCGATTACCAAAAATGACTATCTGGCGTTATTCCCCGGAGCCGCTGCGGATCATTTTACGACAGGTGGTACTTATGTTTTGTCGGCAAAAGGGATGGCTAACCTGAGACAAAACTTAACCAAAGCCGGCCTGGTGGGTATTGTGCAGACCATAAAAAAGGTGGGTAACTATAGTATTGTTGTTGATGTGGAAGCCATTACCCAAACCAATACCATTACACCAAGTACACGAACGTTTGACATAGCTTTATAAGATCATGAAAAAATTTAAACTTATATATGTTTTGATTGGCCTTGTTTTTCTGGGCTGTTCAAAAGATGATATTTCAACCATAGGGCAGCAGGGAAATTACCTGGCAAACTTTGATTTTCCAATAGGGGAACTTGCAGCGCCCGCCAAGGTAGTTTTGACCAATCGCTCAAAAAATGCGGATAAATTTCACTGGGAATATGCGGGTGGAAAAACGTTGACTAAAAGCGGATTGTCTGATGTTACTGAATCAGAAAAAATGGTTCCTGATACCATTTATTACCAGCTTCCCGGAGTGTATACTGTAAAACTGACCAGCTGGCAAGGAGATAAGAAGGAAGAAATTAGCAAAACAATTACCTTGAAAAAGATGCAGCCAAGGATTAAAGTTCCTGAAAATATTGCTGTTTTTGAGGATGCGAAATTTGATGCTGCTGCATTTATTTATCCCGGAAAAGACATTACGTATTTGTGGGATTTTGGTACTGCAGGAACTTCTACTTTAAAAAGTCCTACTGTGAAGTTTACCACAGAAGGGCCCAGAGTTGTGAAACTGAAAGTGAACGATGGGGTTGAAGAGATCAATGTTGAGGTGACGGTTCAGGTGAAAGGTGAATTGGCTAAGACGATTTATTTTACTGATGTGATTACAAAAAAGATATACAGGTTTAAGCTCACTACTTTGTCGCCTTCACAGGTTCTTGATCTGGGTGTAACTACAGGAGTAAGTCCTTTGGGCTTGTCAATAGCGGGCACTAAGTTGTTCTATTCGGAAGCTGGAAATGGGTTAAGATTTACAGCTACAACGGGACACTATCAGGGCGATGGTTATTTGAAATCTTTTAACCTTGATGGAACAGGAGAAAAGCTGATCACGAAAAATATGGATGTATCAACCACGGGATATAATGTTGACCCATGGATGAATATGGTGGACAAAGATGGCAACATCTGGTGGACGACCAGGACCAATGGGGTTTTTGTCATGAATTCTACAGCCTCGGAAGCGGTTTATCCTACATTTAAATTTAGAGGTGGCTTTACGGGGTATGCAACAACCACGCATTTTTATAGTGGTATTAAGGAAGTGAATGATGAGGTTTGGGTTTCATTGACTGGTACTGCTGGTTTAGGGATAGCACGTTATACCAAGGCAGGTGTTTTCATTGAGCTTTTACCAGGAGCAATCAAGGACCATGGCATAAGACAGTTTGCTGTAGACAAGGTGAATGGACATATTTATTTCGCTGTAAATAAATCAACTTCTCTGGAGCCTGGTATTTATCGCTCAGATTTAACCGGGAACAACATCAGGCCAATCTATAATGAGGCAGCGGTGATGGGCTTTACTACAACCGGATTTAGTGATCAGGGTTATACAGGTGGTAATTCAAACGAGTCGATCTATGTGACCGGAATGGATATTGATGTGGATGCAACTGGTAAAGGCTATCTGTATTTCGGCTACAGGAATAAGGCGGATGCCAGCGGAACGAATGCACCTCAGACGGTTGGGTCGGGCGCTAAGTCGGGTATTATGCGTTATAAATTGGATGGTACACAACCGGTAGACTTTTTATTGAAAGGCTATGCGCCATATGGTTTGGCAATTGATCAGGTGAAACGATAATATTTAAAATATACTTACCCGAACTGAGGTTCGGGTAAGTTAATAACATTAGATTATGAAAAGATTTTTGATTTTAAGCATAGCTGTCGTTGCGGTTCTGGGCTCCTGTACTAAGGAGATTGCTCAGGTACCCGACGGATATGGGGCGAAAGAATTTGTAAAACCAACTACGCCGTACGTGCCTGATGTATCTTTTAAAAAGGTAGCTTATTTTCCTGCTTACCGTGCCGTTGCTGATATTGATACCACTGCTCTGGATGATTTGACGCATATTATTTTCTCATTTTTAAAACCCAAGGCAGATGCTTCATTGGTTTTAGATGATTCTAAAGAAAATGTAAAGAATGTAGTGAAACTGATTAAACGTCATAATGGTAAGGCTATTATTGCTTTAAATGGTGACAATAAAGTTTATACTACCTTAATTTCTAATCCTCAGACAAGACAATTGCTGATTAAAAATATAGTAACGTATACCCTGGAAAATCAGTTTGATGGTGTGGATATGGATTGGGAATATCCAAATGCGACAAAAGGAAACGATGTGACATTTGGTATCTTTATGAAAGAGTTGTCGGCTGAGCTGCACAGTTGGCACAGGACATTAAGTATGGCGGTAACAGCGGGCATTTTTGCGGGGCCGGTAAAAGATGGTATTAACCAAAATGCAATTGATGCATGTGACTTTGTAAACCTGATGGCTTATGATGGTATTGGAACTGATGCGGCCAGACCAAAAGATCATTCGTCTTACGCAATGGCCGAAAGGGTATTGAATATCTGGTTGACAGAAAAAAATCTGCCAAAACAAAAGGCCGTAATTGGATTGCCTGCATATGGCAAAAATGATGCGAATGTGGCGATGTCTTTTAAGGATTTAGTGAAAGCTGGTGCTGATAAAAATGGTTCAGAGTTTACTGTTGGTAACGCAACCTATTACTATAATGGATTTCCGACAATAATAGCAAAAACCAAGCTGGCCAAGGCGAGTGCAAATGGCATTATGTTTTGGGAATTGGGGCAGGATGCAACCGGGGCGAACTCTTTAGTGAGAGCGGCCAGAGAAGGGCTCTAATTAAAAGATTGGATAAAAGTCCAAAAAAATGAAGTTAATTAAAACAACCTGGCCTCCCAGGTTGTTTTTTTATTTTATAGCATTCTTCTTTGCGGTATCCTGGAGGTTGATTATAGGTTTCACTATAGCTTGGGGTAGTTTACAGTTGCAGGATTACTTTGTCTGTTAGGATAACTACAGTTATCTGTTTTCATGGAACTCGATTTTTTGCGCGTGATTTTGTCTGAATACAAAATATAATTACTAACCAAAATTGATCTATATGAAAAAAAAACTACTCATGTTATTTCTGGGGATAGCACTGTTGACCACACAGGTTATCGCACAACAAATAACAGTTACAGGTAAAGTGACATCGGCAGCTGATGGCTTGCCTTTGCCCGGAGTTTCGGTAAAAATTAAAGGGAAGTCGGGTGGGACGACTACTGATGCGCAGGGACGATATAGTATCGAGGCTGCAAATAACGACGTACTGGCTTTTAGTTTTATTGGCATGACGGCGCAGGAACTGCCAATAAATGGGGCAAAAGTCCTAAATGTGAAGCTGGTAGAAGATAGTCGTATTTTACACGAGGTAGCAGTAACCGCATTTGGTGTAAAGCAGGAAGTGCGAAGTTTGGGGTTCTCTACCCAAAATGTAAAGGCTCAGGAACTGGTAGAATCGCAGCAGCCCAATGTGGTAAATGCCTTGCAAGGTAAGGTTGCGGGGGTACAGATTACCAATTCCAGTGGTGCGGCAGGGGCTTCGGCCAATATCATGATCCGCGGGGGAAGTTCGCTGAGTGGAAACAATCAGCCGTTATTTATTTTAGATGGTATTCCTGTAGATAACAATACGCCTGTTTCTCAGGGCGGATTGGTCGCGTCAGTGGCGCCTGCATCAAACCGGGCAATCGATATCAATCCGGAAGATATTGAAACAATAACCGTATTGAAAGGCCCTGCGGCGGCAGCGCTTTATGGGATTCGGGCCGCTTCGGGTGCTATTGTGATCACTACAAAAAAGGGATCTGGAGGAGCTGCAAGGGTTACTTACCTAAATAATTTCTCTTTTGACCATGTAAATAAGCTTCCCGAATTGCAATCGCAATATAAACAGGGGGAACAGGGGGCTTACAACGCTACAGCATTAGGCTCTTGGGGGCCTGCCTTTACATCAGGTGAGCAGATTTATGATAACCTGGGCGGCATTTTTAAAAATGCTTTTGCACAAACGCATGATCTTTCTGTAAGTGGAAGCACTGAGCAGACTCATTATTATACTTCAGGGTCATTTTTGGAGCAGGGTTCTATTGTAGACAATTCGACTTTTGGCAAAAAGTCATTCCGTATTAATGCAGATACCAAAATTGGCGAAAAGCTAACTCTGGGTGGAAGTGCTAATTACATCAGAACAGACAGAAATTATGTTACACAAGGAAGTTTTAATGGAGTGATGGGTGCTTTATCCTGGCCACGCAATCTGGACATGAAGGATTATTTAAAACCAGATGGTACGCAGAAAATTATCAATACTACCGGAACGGACAACCCATATTGGACAATTAAAAACAAACCTTTTACGAGCAAGGTGAACAGGATGATTGTACAGGGTAATCTGGACTATAATCCTTTTAGCTTTTTAAATTTTACCTATCGGATTGGTACTGATTATTATTCTGAAGTTTTTAAATCTATCCGCATGCCGAGTACATTGGAGCCGAATGTGCTTAAGGGGGCAATCAACCAATCGGTAGCTAACAATCAGCTGACCACTTCAACTGCTATTTTAACAGCTAAAAAATCATTGTCGGATTTTAACTTCAGCCTTGCAGTCGGCAACAACATTGAAGTATCATCTGTGCAGACTACTACTTCTACTGCGCTTAATTTTTTGGATCCTACATTTGCGAGTATCAACAATTCTAAACCCACAGACAGAACAGTTTCAGAAAGTTTGATTAGAAGGAGGATATTTAGTTGGTTCGGTGATTTTACTGTAGACTGGAAAGGGATAGCCTATGTTAACTTTAAAGGTAGAAATGACTGGTCATCTACTCTGCCGGTAAAAGATTTTTCATTCTTTTACCCCTCTGTAAGTGGTGCCTTAATTGTGAGTGATTTGTTGAAAGAAATGGGTGCTAAATCTGATGATCGCATATTCTCGTATGGAAAAATCAGATTTGCGCATGCTGGTGTGGGTAAGGATGCCAGAGCTTATCAGCTGGTTACCCCGCTTAATACTTTAACTAATGATTTTACCATTAATCCGCGTGGCTTTATCATCAATTCAAATGGTTCGTTTGGAAACCCTTTACTTGTACCTGAGTTTACACGGTCTTTTGAGTTTGGCGCTGATTTTCGGTTCTTGAAAAATCGTTTAGGTATTGATGCGACCTATTATTTCAGCAGGTCAAATAACCAGATTTTAGATTTACGAACACCTCCTTCATCGGGGTCTTTTTTGGCGACGTTAAACGGAGGGGCGATTCGCAATAAAGGAGTAGAGGTTATTTTAACCGGTAAGCCAGTTATGGGTTCGGAATTTAAATGGTCTATAGATGTCAACTTTGCTCACAATACTTCTGTAGTTAAGGAGTTGCCGGGCAAAATAGACCGGATAGAATTGTCGGATGCATGGGCTGCAAACAATGTGGCGCAGGGCGCTGCCTTTTTAGGCGGTAGTTTGTTTGGAATAAATGGGAATGTTTGGAAGCGGAATGCCCAGGGGCAGCTTTTGTTGACTAATGCCGGATATCCTCAGGTGGCCCCTGCTCTGGCCAATATTGGGGATAGAAACCCTAAGTTTACGATGGGTATCACCAATACTTTTAACTATAAAGATTTTATGTTTTCCTTTATGGTTGATATCCGATCAGGTGGAAAGGTATTTAATGCCACGGAAAATACGCTGGTTAGATCAGGCTTAAGTCTTAAAACTTTGGATCGGGGAACCAGAGTATTTGATGGGATCATCGAATCGACAGGTGTACAGAATACGATAGCTGTACCATTGAATCAAAACTATTATCAGACGATTTATGCCAATCAGGGCTACGATTTTGTAGAAGATGGTAGCTGGACCAGGTTGAGGTACGCGACGCTTACTTATAAGTTGCCCACTCAATACCTGGGTAAACTGAAAATTAAGGGGTTGTCATTTACAGCTACAGGGCGTAACCTTATTTTGATTACCAATTATTCGGGTGTGGATCCGGAAGTTTCAGGTAGTGGCGCTGGTGTGGGTGGTACTGGTTCCTTTGGCTTTGATAATCTTGGCGTGCCAGCTACCAGAGGTTTTGATTTAGGTTTAAAGTTAACTTTATAAGGAGGAGAATTGATTATGACTATGATATATAAAAAAGGAATAGCATGCCTTGTTTTAGGAACCATCCTTTTAACCAGTTCTTGTAAGAAGTTTCTGGATGTGAATGTAGATCCCAATAACCCAACACATGTAAGTGCTGCAAACCGGTTGGTTGGAGCCATTACTACGTCAAATGGAGCAGCAATGTGGCGTGGATCAAGAGAAATTGCGGGTGTAACCCAATATGGTGTAACCAAGCTATTAACGGGCACAAACTTGAATGCGGAGACCTGGCGCTTTACGGCCAGTTATTTTGCCTGGCAGAATACTTATGTGTTTACCATGCCTAATTGTGTGGATCTGATTAATTTAGGTGAAGAAGAGGGGAGCCCATGTTTTGTTGGTGCAGGAAAAACATTGCTGGCGATGAACTTTGGTATGCTTGCTGACCAGTACGGTGCTATTGTAATCGATGAATTTTATAATGGAAAAACGCAGATCGCTTTAACACCAAAAATGCAGGATCAACAGACTGCTTATCAACGCATAGATAAGCTGTTGGATGATGCCATCGTTGCATTTAATAGTCCGACCAACAACACCACCTTAAACTCTGCGGCGGGGGATATCATGTACCAGGGAAATATTGATAAATGGAAACGTTTTGCCTGGGCATTGAAAGCCAGGTATCTGAACCATTTATCTAAAAAAACTGCTTTGTATAATCCGACGAAGATTATAGAGGCCTGTGGGAATGCTTTTAATGCTGATGGTATGGATGCTGAGTTTCCTTATCTGGCTGGTGCATTGCCTACAGATGAAAACCCATGGTTTAGTTGGGGAGGCTTTGTTGTGCCAGCAGTAGATCCTAATGATAATGCTTATAACCCAAGGTATTTTGCATGGAGCCAGTTTTTCGTAAATATGTTGACTACGTTACCTGTTACGAATACGGTAAGACAAGATCCAAGAATCAGCAAAATAATGCAGGCCGCAGTTTCTGATGGACAGTATCGTGGTTTAAGATCGGGAGGTGGTTTGATAGCCGGACAAGGTATTTTGGCCAACGGGCAGCCGGGAGATGCTACAAAGAAAAATGCGAATGACTACGGACGCTTTAGCAATAGCGGTTTTTATACCAAACAAACGTCTCCTTTTCCTTTTATCACTTATTCTGAAGTGAAATTGATAGAGGCAGAAGCTCGTTTGAGATCTGGTGATATACCAGGGGCGCTTCTGGCTTATGAGGAGGGGGTAAAATCAAATATGCGCAAGCTGGGGGTTGCTGCGGTAGATATTAATACTTACTGGGCTGCTCAGGTGGCGGATGGATTAGCTGCTCATTTTGCCAATCTTACACAGGGCTTAAGTCATATTATGAGGCAAAAATATATATCCTTATGTTTGAACCCTGAAACCTGGGTAGATATGCGGAGGTCTGATTTTAGTCAGGCTATTTATGGCCCTTCATTGGTTAGGCCATTGAACCTGAACACGACGATATTTGATGCGGGTAATCCCAATCAGTGGATCAGGGGGATGGTGTATGAAAGTAATGAAGCTACCAGAAATCCTGATAATGTTGGCGACAATACGGAAAGATACCGCTTGTTAACTCCTCTATGGTGGGATACAAATTAGTAATTTTAAATAGACGATGATAAAGAAACATGCTGTAAAGCTTGGTTTGATTTTACTTTGTAGCACTGCGACCCTTCATGTAAGGGCGCAGGCTACTTTCAGGATATTTGATAAACCAATTGTATTTGATGCAGAGCGCAGGCAGCTTTCGCTGGAATATCTGCAGAAGCGGCACGGACTAAAACAAGACGAGCCGACGATTAAACCGGTAATGGTGGTACTGCATTGGACGGCCATCCCAACCATTGAACAGACTTTTGATGCATTTAACAAGTCGAAACTACCCGGCGCACGCAAAGAGATCGCGACAGCTGGCTTGCTGAATGTGTCTTCGCAGTTTCTGATAGATAGGGATGGGACGATTTTTAGGCTATTGCCTGATACCATTTTTGCCAGACATGTGATTGGTTTAAACTATTGCGCCATTGGTGTCGAAAATATAGGTAGCGATAACAATCCACTAACTGCAGCGCAGCTCAACGCCAACGAACAATTGATCAGGTACCTGAAACGGAAATACCCGATTGAGTATGTGATTGGACATTATGAGTATACCCGATTTAAAGGGACAGCATTATGGAAAGAGTCCGATCCTTCGTACCGGACCGAAAAAACAGATCCGGGAATTGATTTTATGAAAAAGATAAGGGAGCAGCTAAAAGATTTAAATATAAAAGGTGCACCTCAGCCATAATTAAAGAACGCAGTATTACAATTATTTATATTTTTGCAGTATGGCGAATTTTACATTGACTCCCGATACCTGGAAAAAGGTTAAAATTAAATTTCTAAGAAAATATCGTGAACTGGCACAAGTGGACCTTGCTTTTGTACCTGGACAAGAAGATGAGTTGGTAACCCAGTTGATGGATCTGGTAAAAAGGGATCGGGCATATATAGAATTTACCATTCAAAAGGCTTTGGCCGACCCTGAAGGCAACAGGCTTTAATTGCATTTGTAATTATTGATATACAAGGCTTTTTTGTAAATTTATCAGCACATTGACGAATAGAAGTGCTGTATGATGAAAACTTATAAAATTGCCGCCGCTGCATTGTTGATTTCCTTTGCCGGTTTAACCTGGTCATTTAAAGAAGATTTGTTCCAGGTATCTAAAAACCTCGATATTTTTGCCTCATTATATAAGGAGATCAATGTCAATTATGTAGAAGAAACCAACCCGTCCAGATTGATGCGTACCAGTATTGATGCCATGCTGGATAATCTGGATCCCTATACCGAATATGTACCCGAATCGGAAGTTGAAGATTATAAGCTGAAATATGTAAGTACGCAATACGGAGGTATTGGTGCAAGCACTATTTTTATTGAAGGTAAGCTGTTTGTAAATGAAGTGAATGAGGGCTATCCGGCAGACAAACAGGGCGTAAAGCCTGGCGATCAGTTGGTAAAGATTAATGGCAATGAGGTGAAAGGGAAGGAACGGGGACAGATTAGCCAGCTGTTGCGTGGGCCTAAAGGCTCTGCAGTTGAATTGCTCATGATCAGAGAAGGGGCGCTTGTTACCAAGACGCTGGTTCGTGATGAGATTAAGCAACCAAATGTTACTTATTCTGGTATGACCGATGATAATATTGCTTACATCCGTTTAGATAAATTTTTGGAAAATTCGGCACAGGAAGTGAAAGATGCTGCTGTGACCTTAGGAAAGCTACAACCAAAAGGCATGATACTGGATTTACGGTATAATGGCGGAGGTATATTGCAGGAAGCGGTGAAAATCGTAAATATTTTTGTCGATAAGGATATCATGATTGTAACCCAAAAGGGACGAAATCCTCAAAAGACAATTAGTTACAAAACGCTCAATCAGCCTTTGTTCCCACAAATTCCTTTGGTGGTGCTGATTAGTGGTTCGTCTGCTTCGGCTTCTGAAATTGTAGCCGGGGCATTTCAGGATCTTGACAGGGCAATTATTGTCGGTCAGCGAAGTTATGGGAAGGGACTGGTTCAACAGACCTTTAACTTGCCTTATAATAGCCTGGTTAAGGTAACTGTAGCAAAATATTTTACACCTTCGGGTAGGTGCATTCAGGCTCTGGATTATGCACATAAGGATGCAAATGGTAAAACGTTGAAGATCGCCGATTCTCTGATGTCCAAATTCAATACAAAAACGGGCCGTAATGTGTACGATGGGAACGGTATTTATCCAGACGTAGCCGTAAGTGCGTCAAAGTTAAGTCCGGTTACCATCTCATTGATCAATAAGTACTTGTTTTTTGACTATGCAAATAGCTATAAAAAGAACAATAAGACTATTGCCCCCGCAGCCGCTTTTCAATTGAGCGATGCGGATTATGCACAGTTTGTGGCCTCGCTGGCGGGAAAGGATTATTCTTATGTTTCACGTACGGAACGATTACTTACCGATTTGAGAGCAGAGGCTGAGAAAGAAAATAAATTAGCCGCAGTAAAGGCAGATCTGGATGATTTGAAGAGTAAGATGCTGGGGGCTAAAAAAGCAGACCTAAGTACTTATAAAGCGGAAATTAAACGGGTTTTGGAAACGCAGATTGTAAGTCGTTATTATTATGAAAAAGGCAAGGTGACACAGGCTTTTCAATATGACCGGGAATTGAGTGCAGCTAAAGCGTTGTTAAATGACAGCCATAAAATGCTGGCCATATTGAAGGGCGCCGGAGAATATAAAACAATCGGCAGCCCTGTGAAAACAGTAGCTGCCGCTATAGATAATGATTAATACTTTTTATTCTGCGTGATGCAACTTAACCACGAGCCCGTCCATTGCGGGGTTCAGTTGTAACTGGCAAGCTAATCTTGAATTGGGCAACAGATCGGGTAATGTATCCAACATGGCATATTCGTCATCTGTCATTTCATTCAGTTTTTCTTCTCCTTCCAATACATCCACACAGCAGGTAGCACATAAGGCCATCCCTCCGCAGGTAGCAAGGATGTCGTATTCGCAAGCTTTCAGGTATTCCATTAGGCTTAAGCCCATGTCGACAGGAGCTTCTAAAGTAGTTCGGCTACCGTCTGGATTTTGGACGTGTAGGGTAATGTTATTCTCTTCCATGCTTAAAATTCTGCTACACCGTTTACAGTAGTGTATTTCATGGTGTATTTAACTCCGGGATTCATGTATTGGTATGCACTGTGGCTCATTAACGCAGCTTCGTGAAATCCACAAAGGATAAGTTTTAGCTTATTGGTATAAGTGTTGATGTCGCCAATAGCATAGATGCCCGGTATATTTGTTGAATAGTCGTCTGTGTTTACTTCAATGGCACTTTTGCTGATGTTCAGGTTCCATTGTTCGATAGGACCCAATTTAGGGCTTAAGCCAAAAAGCGGGATTAGGTGATCGGCGGCTACAAGGTTGGTTTCAAGTGTTTTATTGTGAATCAGCTCAACGCTTTCCAGCTTACCGTTTCCGTTTACCGAATTGAGGTTACTGTTGAGTACCAAATTGATTTTTCCGCTTTCAGCAAGTTCCATTACTTTGTTAACAGAGTCTGGTGCGCCACGGAAGCTTTCGCTGCGGTGTACTAAGGTCAATTCATCAACAATATCAGCTAAAAATATGGTCCAGTCTAATGCAGAGTCACCTCCTCCGGCAATTACCATTTTTTGTCCACGGTATTTTTCAGGATCAAGGATCATATAATTTACCCCTCTGCCATTTTCAAATTGCTCTAAACCTGCTACAGCTGGTTTGCGAGGCTCAAAACAGCCTAATCCACCTGCAATAACTACAACTTTAGATTCTATTATGGTTCCCATATTTGTAGTCAATACGAAATCGCCTTCGCCACGCTTTTCCAGGCCTTCTATACGTTCGCCTAGTGTAAAACCTGGGTGGAATGGTTTGGCCTGTTCCATAAGGTTATCGATCAATTCCTGAGCTAGCACAGTAGGGTAACCGGGAATATCGTAAATAGGTTTTTTAGGATATATTTCAGAAAGCTGTCCGCCAACCTGTGGCAGATAGTCTATTAAATGACAGCGCATTTTTAGTAAACCTGCTTCAAAGATTGCGAATAAACCTACAGGTCCGGCGCCAATGATGGCTATATCAGTAGAAATCATAGTTTAAATTTTGTGCGAATTTACGAACTTTTGTTATTAATAACGATTCTATTTATTAATATTCTATATAATCTGTAGAACATGTGAAAATATACTGACAGATTATTTTGCATATCTTTGGTTGCATCAATGAAAAAGGACATATATTTTGCTTCTGACTTCCATCTGGGCTCTCCTAATCATGCCGAGAGCCGCAAACGGGAAGACCGCATTTTAAGGTGGTTAAGTTCCATAGAATCAACCTGTAGCGAGCTGTTTTTAATGGGGGATGTTTTTGATTTTTGGTTTGAATATCAGACGGTTGTGCCCAAAGGATTTGTGAGGTTGCAAGGTAAACTGGCGTCGATGACGGATGCCGGAATAAAGGTTTATTTCTTTAAGGGAAACCACGACATGTGGGTAAATACCTATTTTACTGAGGAGATGGGGATAGAGATTGTGAGTGATGAACTGATCATTGAGCGGGCAGGAAAGCGTTTCTTTTTACATCATGGTGACGGTTTAGGTCCCGGCGACAGGAAGTATAAAGTTCTGAGAAGCATATTTAGAAATCCGGTGTGTCAGTGGCTGTTTTCGCTGGTGCCGCCAAGAATTGGCTTAGGAATTGCCAATTGGTGGTCGAGCAGCAGCAGGGCGGCGAATCATAAAGAAGAGGTTTTTAACGGTGTGGAGTACGAATGGCTCGCCATTTATGCAAAAGAGCTGTTGAAGAGGGAGCATTTTGACTATTTTGTTTTTGGGCACAGGCATTTGCCATTGGATATTGATCTTGGGGGAAAAAGTAAATATGTGAACCTTGGCGAATGGATTAATTTTAGTTCTTATGCCGTATTTGACGGCAATGATTTAAGCCTTAAGTATTTTGAAAAAGAGTAAAAGGTTTGGAATGACTGTCTTTACAAATAAAATTTTAGTGGCATTAACTGAAAAAGCCGTATTTTTGCTGCCCAAATAAAATAATGCCGCTTTTTTACAGCAATAGCTGTAAAGTGAAAAGAGTATATTTTAAATTTTCTGAAAAAAGATATGTTAGAGAAATTAGAAGCCATAAAGTTGCGCTGGGAGGATGTTGAGGAGCAATTAAGTAATCCTGATACCGTTCAGGATATGAAACGTTTTGCCGCTTTAAATAAAGAATATAAAGATTTAGGTAAAATTGTAGACGAGTATAAGGTTTACAAAAATGTGATGAGCAACATCGAGGCAAATAAAGATATCCTTGCCAATGAGAAGGATGCTGAACTTCGTGAGATGGCGAAAGAGGAGATGGAGCTTCTGTTAAAGCAACAGGAGGAACTGGAAGAGAAGGTTCGCCTGATGTTGATTCCTAAAGATCCTGAAGATGCTAAGAATGCTGTGTTTGAGATCAGAGGTGGTACAGGTGGAGATGAGGCTGCTTTGTTTGCGGGTGATTTATATCGGATGTATAGCCGCTATTTTGAGCAAAAAGGTTGGAAAGTTGAGACTGTTGATGTAACCGAAGGAACAGCTGGTGGTTATAAAGAGGTGATTTTAAAGGTGAGTGGCGAAGATGTTTATGGACAACTGAAATATGAGTCAGGTGTACACCGGGTTCAGCGGGTTCCTGATACAGAAACTCAGGGCCGTGTACATACTTCAGCTGCGTCAGTAGCTGTTTTACCAGAGGCCGAGGAAATAGATCTTTATATTAATCCGGCTGATATTGAGTTGCAAACCTCGCGTTCTGGTGGTGCAGGTGGACAGAACGTAAACAAGGTAGAGACCAAGGTACAGCTTACCCACAAGCCTTCTGGTATTGTAGTGGTTTGTCAGCAGGAGCGCTCTCAGTTGGGTAATCGGATTATTGCGATGGAAATGTTGCGGAGCAAGCTGTACGATATAGAATTGCAGAAGAAAAACGGAGATATTGCCGCGAAGCGTAAGACGATGGTTTCGACAGGTGACCGTTCGGCTAAGATCAGAACTTATAATTATCCGCAAGGAAGGGTAACAGATCATCGCATTGGATTAACACTTTATAACCTTAGTGGAGTGATGGATGGTAGTGTTCAGGAGCTGATTGATGCTTTGCAGTTCGCTGAAAATGCAGAAAAAATGAAAGAAGGATCTGTGATATAGCTAGTTACAGATATTTTAAAAAATAGTTTGCAAATAGAAATAAAGCCTCTATATTTGCAATCCCGAAAGGGAACAACGGACCGGTAGTTCAGCTGGTTAGAATGCCGCCCTGTCACGGCGGAGGTCGCGGGTTCGAGTCCCGTCCGGTCCGCAAAAGCACTCAGAAGGGTGCTTTTTTGTTTAAAGTATAGAGTAAGGGCAAATTCTGGCCCTCCTGAAAAGGAAAATGGACCGGTAGTTCAGCTGGTTAGAATGCCGCCCTGTCACGGCGGAGGTCGCGGGTTCGAGTCCCGTCCGGTCCGCAGAAAACATAAAAAAGCCTTCAAATCTCACGATTGAAGGCTTTTTTGTTTTTCGATAGGGTGTTTTTATACGCTTTTGATTTCTTTTACTATTCCGTTCACTTTGACTTTGACTTTTTTCTTCTCCGGAGAGGAGATTTTATAGGCTGTTATCCGGCCATCTTTCCATGTCATATCTACCACGAAATTGCCTCGGGCTTTTAAACCCTTTACTTCCCCCGATTTTTTCCATTCATCTGGAATCGCAGGAAGTAATTCTATATAACCTTGGTTGCTTTGGATTAGCATTTCGGCTATGCCTGCAGTGCCTCCAAAATTTCCGTCAATTTGAAAAGGAGGACAGGCGCAGAACAAGTTGGCATAGCTTCCGCCATCGTAGTTCATTGAAGCCGCATTGCTATAAACCGGGAACAGCAGTTGCTTCAGTACTTTAAAGGCCCTGTTGCCATCTTTTAAACGTGCCCAGAATAAAATCTTATAAGCTTCTGACCAACCTGTACTTTTGTCTCCCCGTGCGTTAAGAGAGGCCATTGAAGCCTTTGCCAATTCAGGTGTATGATCGGGGGTAATGAGGTTTGCCGGATATAGACCATACAAGTGCGAAATATGTCGGTGTTGCGGCTCAGCTTCTTTATATTCTTCCAGCCATTCCATAATTCGACCATCCTTTGCAACTTGAGCAGCCGGTGGCAACTGGGTTAATTTTTGCGCTAATATTGTTCTAAAGTGGTTATCAATATTTAGTGTTTGGGATGCGGTAATTACGTTGTTAAATAGTTCCCGTACAATTTGATTGTCAATGGTTGGGCCCATACATAGGCTGGCTATTTTGCCATTTGGTAAGTAAAAGTTGTTTTCCGGCGAAACTGACGGTGACGTAACCAGCCATCCATTGGCGTTTTCTTTAGTTAATACACTATTGTAGAATTCCGCAGCGCCTTTTAATATCGGATAGATCTCTTTAAGATACTTTTTGTCGTTAGTAAAGGCGTAATGTTCCCATAAATTGTTGCATAGCCAACCGGAGCCAGAGTTTGTTGCCCCCCATGATGCGTCTTCGCCGGGCTCAGTAAAGCCCCATACATTGGTAACTACATGCGCTACCCAACCTTTGGCATCGTAATATGCTTTAGCTGTCTTTTCCCCGGGTTTTACCAGTTCTTTTACCAAATCGGCCAGGGGAAGACTCAGTTCCGATAAGTTGCTAACTTCCAGAGGCCAATGGTTCATCTGTACATTCACATCTAAATGATAATCTCCGTTCCATGGCGTTTGGATCTGGTTGGCCCATAAACCCTGTAAGTTTGGAGGAAGCAAGCCCGGGCGCGTGCTGCTGATGCTTAAATAACGCCCAAACTGATAATATAAAATCAGGAGTCCATTGTCATTTGTACCTTTATTAAACGCGATCAGCCGCTCATTGGTAGGCTGATCATTTTTATCGTTATGCATTTGCAAGGCCACCCTGTTGAACAGCTTTTGATATTTAGCAATGTGATTTTTCTTTAATAGACTGTAGGGCTTTGCCATTGCGGCATTTAATGTACTTGCTGTCTTTTCTAAAAAGCCGTAATTTTTAAAGTCGGTACCGGCAGACAAATAAATGATAGCTTCGCTGGCATTAGAAACAGTCAGGGAAGTACCGGTAGACACGATCTTCCCGTCGCCCGATTTTACCTCTAGCAGCGTTAAATATTTCATACCTTTTCCATCTGTTCCGTTGTTCAGCTGACCGGACATTTGTAATTGATTTCCGGTGGTTTTTACGGTATATCTTTCTGCCCGGTTTAAGCCAATAGTAAAATTTAGTGATTTTGCTTTGCTGGCTGTTAGTCTGACTACACACACATCGTTATCAAAACTTGTTAGATATTCTCTGGTATAGGTAACTCCGTTTAATTGATATTGAGATGTGGCTATTGCGCTGTCGAGGCTTAATCTGCGGCTATAGCCAGAATAGCTGTCTTTTGCTTGATTTTGATGATGACTAATGACAAGGTTACCTAAGGTTTGATAACAGCCAAAGGGAACGTTTGCGCCATTGCCTCTCCCTGATCCCTCTCCTGTGCAGATAAATGCTTTGTTGACCAGGGCCTGAGCCTCATCATTTTTTCCCTCCAACAGGAGTTTGCGTATTTGTGGCAGGCTTTGATGAGCCTGATAATTATTTGCATCCTGATAGGTGCCTGACCAAAGCGTAATGTCGTTTAATACAATGTTTTCCTTAATAACTCCTCCGTCAGGCATCATTCCAAGTCTTCCATTACCCAAGGGGAGTGTTTCTTCCCATAATGCAGCGGGTTGAGTATACCAGAGTTTTAAGGGCTTTTGTTGTGCAAAGGCGTACTGCGTAAATATGGTTATAAATAAGCAAAAAGATATTTTCTTCATTTGTATGTGAGCTTTATTGGTGTCTACAATATATGGAATTGGTATTTACTGGCGTGATTGAAGGTTGACAGTTTACGCCAATTTGTTCTTTTTGGTAAAATTAATTTCATACGTTTATAAAGTTTGGTTAGTATTGAGCTTATTTTAATAAACAAAATTATCTTTCCGGTTTGTTTAAAACATGGACAGATATTTTATAATGATAGATTATATTACGATTAATTATTTTTGGCAGTGAAAAAAAAGAAAGATGGTTTTCAGGGACAAAAGGCAATTGTATTGCCGCGTACCATCATTTCAAAGTATTGCATTGACAATTCACTGATCTCGGGTGCTTACCTGACAGATATTGGCTACTATCCCAAAGCGAAATTTCATTACCGTGTGCGTTCGCAGGGAATAGATCAGCATATTTTAATTTATAACCAGGAGGGTTCAGGCTGGGCTGAGGTTGGAGACCGGAAATATAACATTGGTTCGGGTGATTTTTTTATTGTTCCGGCGGGATATGCCAACCGGTATGCAGCAGATGAAAAAAATCCCTGGTCAATTTATTGGATCCATTTTAAAGGGCCAACAGCAGACGCATTTGTAAAGACTTATTTTGAGCGTACCGGGTCTTATGCTGGTACCTTGTCTTATAATCAATCGAGGATAGATATTTTTGAAGAACTATATAAACACCTGGAACGGGGCTATGGACACGATAACCTTAGTTATGTAAACCTGCTCCTACTTCATTTTTTGTCTTCTTTTTTATTTGATGGTATTTTCAATGAGGCCTCTTCCACCGAACAGCTATTGGATGTTGTTCATGAATCGATCTTATATATGCAGGAAAATATGTCTTCTGCGCTTTCTCTTCAGGACTTGTCTGTGCATGCAAATGTATCGGTATCTCACTTTGTTTTTCTGTTCAAAAAAAAGACAGGGTTTTCTCCTATTGAGTATTTTAACCATTTAAAGGTTCAAAAGGCTTGTCAGTATTTACAGTTTACTACCATGCGGGTAAAAGAGATTGCATATCAATTAGGTATGGAAGATCCTTATTATTTTTCCAGGCTTTTTACAAAAGTGATGAGTATGTCGCCAAAGGAATACCGGAATAAATTTACGGTTAAGTTATAGGAGATTGTTTTAGGATAGTTGAGAAGGTAGGTTGATCTATTTATTGTTTCCCTTAATCCGGGGTTTCTGCGGTTCATGTTAATTAGATGTTTTTGTTCGTAATATTGTCCATTAGTTGCTGGGTATGCTTGTTTTTTGTGTTTTGGTGCTGTTTTGGTGATTGCATTGAAAATCATAATCGTAAAAAAATCCATCTTTTTCGGAGAATTACACATTTTAACTTCTGCAGATGTCGCTTACTTTTGAACATACAGACAGCCTGCTATAACCAAAACCAAATATGAATACAACTATTAGTCAACAACAGTTTACATTTAAAAGTCGTTATATTCTTTGCATTTCATTTATCTCTGCACTTGGAGGATATTTGTTCGGTTTTGATTTTGCTGTTATCTCCGGCGCCCTTCCTTTTTTACGTACGGAGTTTGCGCTTAGTGCCTGGTGGGAAGGCTTTCTGACGGGTTCTTTGGCATTGGGGTGTATTGTTGGATGTTTGATGGCGGGAAACCTGAGTGATCGTTACGGCCGTAAACCGGGATTAATGCTTGCTGCGTTGATTTTTGCACTATCATCGCTGGGAATGGCATTTTCGAGTGGACTACAGATGTTTATATTCATGCGCTTTGCGGCGGGTCTTGGTGTAGGTATGGCCTCCATACTAAGCCCAATGTATATAGCAGAGGTTTCTCCGGCAAGTATCCGTGGTCGAAATGTTGCGATCAATCAGCTTACCATTGTGATAGGCATATTGGTTACCAATCTGGTAAATTATACCCTATCGGATAATGGACCTGAAGCTTGGCGGTGGATGTTTGGAATGGGTGCAGTACCCTCAGTTTTGTTTCTGATTGGGGTGATTTGGCTTCCGGAGAGTCCGAGGTGGCTGATTAAAGCAGAACGCTTTGAAGCGGCGCAGCAGGTATTAAGTCAAATTGGCAGTACTGATTATGCGCAAAATGTATTTAACGATATTAAAAAATCGCTAATTGGAAGCGAAAAGCAATCTTATAAAGCTGTGTTGGCAAAAGGTGTACGACCGGCAGTAGTTGTGGGCGTTGGTCTCGCTATCTTTCAGCAATTGTGTGGAATCAATGTCGTATTTAATTACACCTCTACGATTTTTGAATCAGTAGGCGCTAGTCTGGACCGCCAATTGTTTGAAACTGTAGCCATCGGGTTTGTAAATCTTGTTTTTACCCTCGTAGCCATGTGGCAGGTAGATAAGCTGGGGCGCAGGCCGCTAATGCTGATCGGCTCATTGGGTTTATCTATTGTTTATATCATATTAGCCGTGTTACTTCAAAATCAGGCTGTAGCCGGCATAGTTTCGGTATTTGTTTTACTGGCCATAGGTATGTACGCCACTTCCCTTGCGCCAGTTACCTGGGTGCTTATTTCCGAAATTTTTCCAAATAAAATAAGGGGCGTTGCTTCCTCGGTTGTTATTGTAGCCCTTTGGGGAGCTTATTTCGTTCTGGTATTTACGTTTCCAATACTTGCGGAAAAGTTGGGGACCTATGGGCCTTTTTATTTGTATGCCGGGATTTGTGCACTCGGATTTTTATTTGTGAAGAGCAAGGTGCAGGAAACCAAAGGAAAAACACTTGAAGAATTGGAGCAGGATTTAGTCAGACATTAATATCGTCGATCATCTATTTAGCATAAGAAAATTATATATGAGTGAATTATTTGTAAATGCTTGGGAAGAGCGTGTGGGGATTCCTACGTACGCGACTGGCAAGCCTGAAAAAAATCCTATGTTTTTTGAAAAGCGGATTTATCAGGGAAGTAGCGGTGCGGTTTATCCAAATCCTGTAATCGAAAAAATCTATGATGATAAAGAAGACAGAATTTACAGAGCGCTGTACCTGGAAAACAAGTATTTAAAAATAATGATTCTTCCTGAACTGGGAGGTAGGGTACAAATGGCCTATGATAAGATTAAGCAACGTCATTTTGTTTATTACAACCAGGTGATTAAACCGGCGCTGGTAGGACTTTGCGGGCCCTGGATTTCGGGAGGGATAGAGTTTAACTGGCCACAACATCATCGTCCCAGTACTTTTGAACCGGTTGATTATTCCATAGAGGAAAATGCCGATGGAAGCAAAACTGTATGGGTAAATGAGGTAGAGAAAATGTTTTTAACTAAGGGGATGGCCGGGTTTACATTGCATCCGGATAAGGCCTACCTGGAAATAAAAGGCAAATTGTACAACAGAACCAGTTTACCGCAAACATTTTTATGGTGGGCAAATCCTGCGGTAAAAGTAAATGATGACTATCAGTCGGTTTTTCCCCCTGATGTAAATGCAGTGTTCGATCATGGAAAAAGAGATGTTTCTTCTTTTCCTATCGCAAAGGGCACTTATTATAAGGTCGACTATGCGCCGGGAACAGATATTTCCAGGTATAAAAATATTCCGGTACCTACATCTTATATGGCCATTCGTTCGGATTATGATTTTGTAGGTGGATATGAAAATGATACTGAAGCAGGTTTATTACATGTGGCTAGTCATCATGTTTCGCCCGGTAAAAAGCAGTGGACATGGGGAAATGGTGATTTTGGAAAGGCCTGGGATAGAAACCTTACCGACGAGGATGGTCCCTATATAGAATTAATGACAGGGGTTTATACAGATAATCAACCTGATTTTTCCTGGCTGATGCCCTATGAAGAGAAGTCTTTTGTACAGTATTTTATGCCTTATCAGAAACTTGGAGTGGTTAAAAATGCTACCAGGGATGTTCTTGTAAACCTAACTGTAATAGATGGAATGGCCAAAATCCAGGTGTTCGCTACATCTACCCAGGACAAAAATACGGTTAATCTGTTCAACGGTGATCAGCCTTTTTATTCGGAAACTTTTAATGTTTGTCCGGAACAGGTATTTGAAAGAGAAATCTCTTTACCGGCAGACGTTAAAGAAAAAGATCTTTTATTAACAGTTACTGATAATAGTGGAAAGTTACTGATCAGTTATTCGGCAGATGTTAATCAAAATAATGAGCTTCCAAAACCGGCAAGTGCAGCTTTACCGCCTTCTGAGGTAGAGAATAACGAACAGCTTTTTCTAACGGGGCTTCATCTCGAACAGTATCGCCATGCCACATATCATGCCATTGATTATTATGAAGAAGCATTGCGTAGGGATCCAAAGGATGTACGGGCAAATAATGCGCTTGGAAAATGGTATTTAAGAAAAGGACAACTTAGTAAAAGTGAACACTATTTGTTAAAGGCTATTGATACGCTAACTTCCCGCAATCCAAATCCTTATGATGGAGAACCCTATTACAACCTGGGCGTTTGCCTAAAGCAGCAGGGAAGGTTTGACGAAGCTTACGATAATTTTTATAAAGCAGCCTGGAACAGTGCCTGGCAGGATGGGGCTTATTTTTCATTGGCACTTATTGATATCTCCCGCGGAGATTTTGAAGCGGCCTTGCGTCACATAGAGTTATCGATAGCAAGGAATGCAGGGAATAACAAGGCTTATATGCTAAAAGTTGCGGTGCTTAGAAAAATGTGCAGACTGGAGGAAGCTGCCGCCGCCGCAGAGACAGCACTGGAGATGGACCGTTTTAACCTGACGATTTATTTTGAAAAGGCGAAAATATATGAGGCCTCCGGAGATGAGAAAAGGGCGTCGACCACATTGGAGACATTATTTTGCTTATCCAGAAAAGAGGTTCATAATTATATGAATTATGCCTTGGATTATGCAGAAGCAGGCCTATATCCGGAGGCTTTGGCCATGATGAGCTTTGCACTGAAAGATGATGAACGTAATACCTATCCGATGGTATTTTATTATTTGGGTTGGTTTAATCTCCAAATGGGGAGTGAGAAGGATGCCTTGTTTTTCTTCGAAAAAGCCGCGCTGGCTAATCCGGATTATTGCTTCCCTAACCGGGTTGAGGATGTAAGAATATTGCAGTTGGCGATGGAGATGAATGAAACTGATAGCAAAGCGCCTTATTACCTGGGCAATTTATGGTACGATAAACGGCAGTATAAAGAAGCAATGGACATGTGGAATTGCTCGGTAGAAAGAGATGAGCATTTTCCTACTGCCTGGCGTAATTTGGGTATTGCCTACTTCAACAAAGAGAACGATCGTGACAAGGCATTGGCGTGTTTTGAAAAGGCCTTTGCATTGGACCAGACAGATGCGCGAATTTTTATGGAATTGGATCAGTTGTACAAAAGACTGAATGTGGAGCCGGCGGTGCGTTTGAAACTGCTGGAGGCGCATCCGCAATTGATTTTCTTTAGAGATGATGTTTACCTGGAACAGGTTGCATTATACAATTTTACAGGTAGGTATGAAAAGGCTTATGAGCTGTTGATGTCTCGACATTTTCACCCTTGGGAGGGGGGAGAAGGAAAGGTTTCCGGTCAGTACCTCTTTTGTTTGACAGAGATGGCCAAACAACATTTACAAGGCGGAGCCTATCGTGCAGCTATTGATAAATTAGAAATGACAACCGCATATCCGCACAATTTGGGCGAAGGTAAGCTATACGGGATACAGGAAAATGATATATTTTATTGGCTGGGTTATGCCCACGAAGAGCTTGGCCAAAAAGATGTTGCCCAAAAATATTATGAGATCGCAGCAAAGGGCCTATCGGAGCCTTCCGCAGCTATATTTTATAACGATCAGCAGCCTGATAAAATCTTTTATCAGGGGTTGGCCTGGATTAAACTGGGTGAACAAGAAAGGGCAAATACGATTTTCCATAACCTGATCAATTATGGAAAATCGCATCTAAACCAATCGGTTCAGATCGACTATTTTGCAGTTTCTCTGCCTGACCTGCTCATCTTTGAAGCGGATCTGAATGTCAGGAATAACATCCATTGCCATTACCTGATCGGTTTGGGGATGTTAGGGCTAGGTGATCTGAAAAAGGCCAGAAAGGAATTTGAGTGGGTACTGGAACAGGACGTAATGCATTTTGGAGCCAATACACATTTGCTGGCGACAGAACGGTTACATCCTATTTAGACCGGGCAGGGGTAATTGTGGAATAACAATGGATCCATAGGGATAGTTTCATTTTGATGGGAAGGGTTAACGAATAGAATGTGCATGGTATTCCCAAAATATATTTAGATAGTGCATTAAAAACCAAATTAAACCAATATTATGAACCAAAGTATCTTTTTGTACCTGAGATGGAAGTACATCTTAAGTATTTTACTAGGGATCAGCATGCAGATTTCTTTTGCTCAGACCAGCACGGTTACCGTGAATGGCAAAGTAAAAGATGCAGATGGACTCGGATTGCCGGGGGTGAGCGTATTGCTGAAAAATAGTACAGTCGGAACCACCACAGACGGCGAAGGAAATTACAAGCTAAAAGTGCCAGCATTAAAGGGTGTTCTTGTTTTTTCTTTCGTAGGTTACCTGAAAACAGAAGTAGAAATTAAAGGCAAAGACAAAATTGATGTATTGCTGCCGGTAGATAAAGGAGAATTGAACGAAGTGGTGGTAGTAGCTTACGGGCAGCAAAAGAAAGAAAGTCTGGTAAGTTCCATTACCACCATTAACCCGAAGGAGCTGAAAGGACCTACCAGTAATTTAACAACAATGCTTGCCGGAAGATTGTCGGGTGTTGTAGCCTACCAGAGAAGTGGAGAGCCAGGTGCCGATAATGCGCAGTTCTTTATTCGTGGGATCACCACCTTTGGATCTGGTAAAGTGGATCCTTTGATTCTGATAGATGGTATGGAGTCTACTTCAAATGCACTGGCCAGGCTGCAGCCGGATGACATCGCTGGATTTTCCGTATTGAAGGACGCTGCAGCATCGTCACTTTATGGAGCCAGGGGGGCCAACGGCGTTGTGCTCGTTACTACCAAATCTGGTACAGAGGGCAAAACCAAGTTTAACGTGCGTTTAGAGAATTCACTTTCATCTAATACGCAAAATTTCAAACTGGCCGACAACATCACTTACATGAAAATGGCAAACGAAGCGGTATTGACCAGGGACCGTACCGGAGAACAGCCTTATCAGCAAAACAAGATCGACCGGACCATTGCGGGCGAGAATCCTCTGCTGTATCCCAATAATGACTGGATTGGCTTATTGATCAAGGATTATACCTTTAATCAGCGGCTTAATATGAACATGAGCGGGGGTGGCAAAACGGCGCAGTATTATATTGCAGGTACTTACAACGTGGATAATGGTGTGCTAAAATCAGAATACGGGAACAAGTTTGACAATAACATTAAGCTGAAAAGCTATGAAATCCGCTCAAATGTTAACGTCAAGCTGACCCCTACAACGGAGGGGATTGTAAGAACTTCAGGAAGCTTCGATGATTTTCAGGGGCCTATAGGCGGAGGTGGAAATATATTTCAGGGAGCTATTGCTGCAAATCCGGTAAAGTTTCCTGCAGTTTTCCCGGCGTCGGATATGGAATATGCGCAGCATCCCTTATTTGGGAATGCGAAAATTAGTGAGCGAGGCGAAGCCTTGTATTTTAATCCCTATGCTGAAATGGTTTCCGGATTCCAGCAATCCAATGCCTCAACATTAAATGTACAGCTGGAAATTAGGCAGGATTTCAAATTTCTTACACCTGGCCTTACGGCAAGGGTAATGGCCTATACACAACGGTTTTCTTTTTTTGATGTAGGAAGAAGGTACACTCCATTTTTCTATAGGGGGAATGCAACCAGTGCGCAAGGCGATAAATATAGCCTGGAGCTGTTGAACGAAAAAGTGGCAACAGAGTATCTGGATTATTCTGAAGGGGGAAAGGTGTTAAATACAGTCTCCTATTTGGAGGCAGCTGTTAACTATAACCGCACTTTTTCAGAAAAACACAACATTGGAGGGCTTTTGGTTACCCAGATGAGGAATTTTCTTACCGGTAATGGAGGTGATCTTCAGTCTTCGCTTCCTTTCAGGAATCAGGGCTTGTCCGGAAGGTTTACTTACGGTTATGACAACAGGTATTTGCTGGAAGCGAATTTCGGACTGAATGGTTCCGAACGGTTTGCTAAAAACCACCGCTACGGTTTCTTCCCTTCTATAGGGGTAGCATGGAATGCATCTAATGAAAAGTTTCTTAGCTCCTTAAGAAATTCAGTCACGCGATTAAAGTTCAGGGCCACATATGGACTGGTAGGGAATGACCAGATTGGTGATACCAACGACCGGTTCTTTTATTTATCGAACGTGAATCTTAGAAATGGAGGTCGTGGGTCTTCCTTTGGAACAAATTATACCTATGCTAAGGATGGGGTATCTATTTCGAGGTATGCTAATGAATCGATCACATGGGAAGAGGCAAAAACCATCAATATTGGGATGGACCTGAGCCTGTTTAACAGTGTAGATATTATTGTAGATGTCTATAAACAACGCCGGAACAATATTTTAATGAAGAGGGAATATATCCCTACAACAATGGGGCTTTCGGCAGATATACGGGCAAACGTTGGCGAGGCGGAAGGCCAGGGAGTCGATTTTTCGTTAGAGTACAAGAAGGATTTCGGAAATATGTGGGCGCAGGCAAGAGGCACATTTACCTATGCAACCAGCAAGTTGCTGGTCAATGAAGAGCCTAATTATCCTCCAGGACTGGCTTACCAGTCCAAAATAGGAAATTCCCTTGACCAGAACTATGGCCTGATTGCAGAAAGGTTGTTTATTGATGATGAAGAAGTGAAGAATTCGCCGGTACAGAGCTTCGGCGAAGTAATGGGCGGGGACATTAAATACCGCGATATCAATGGAGACGGGATCATTTCTTCTCTGGATTACGTTCCCTTGGGATTACCCACTAGGCCTGAGATCATTTATGGGTTTGGCTTGTCTGTAGGATATAAGAAGTTTGATATCAGTGGCTTCTTTCAGGGGTCTGCCAGGTCTTCCTTCTGGATCGATCCTGACAAAATCAGTCCATTTGTTTTAAATGGGGCTTACCAGCACGGCCTTTTAAAGGCGGTAGCTGAAGATCACTGGTCGGAAGAAAAAAGGGATCTCTATGCTTTTTGGCCTCGTTTAAGTCCAAATTTGAACAGGAACAATCTGCAGCCTTCCAGCTGGTGGATGCGTAACGGTTCTTTTTTGCGCTTAAAAACAGTTGAAATAGGCTATAATTTATCGGGCAAATCAATAAATAGAATCGGCTTGGGTGCCATCAGGTTATACGCCAATGCCAGTAATTTATTCGTTAAAAGTAGTTTCTCCTTATGGGACCCTGAGATGGGTGGAAACGGCCTAAGATATCCGGTTCAAAAAGTATACAATTTTGGACTAAATGTGCAATTCTAACCAAAACAAGAAATCAGATATGAAAAGATATACCTTTTGTTTGACCTTTTCGACAGCATTGCTGATGCTCATAATGAGCTCCTGCAAGAAGGGGTTTTTGGATGTGGTTCCAGATAATGTATCTACTATAGATCATGCTTTTTCCAACCGTAACGAAGCAGAGAAATTTCTGTTTACCTGTTATGACGGTTTGCCAAGGGAAGGGCATCCGGAAATGAATGCCGGGATGAATACCGGTGATGAACTTTGGATTTACTGGCCTATGCCTACCGGTGAAGACTATTCGAGCTTATCCCCTTATAATATTGCAAGGGGGCTTCAGAATAGAGATGAACCGGAGCTGAATTATTGGGATGGATATGATGGCAGGTCTATGTGGCATGGGATCCGAAACTGTAACATTTTTCTTGAAAACATTGGCAAGGTCAGAGATCTGGAACCCTACATGAGGGACCGCTGGGTTGCAGAAGTTAAATTTTTGAAGGCTTACTTTCACTGGTATCTGTTCAGAATGTATGGGCCAATTCCCATTGTAGATAAGAACCTGCCAATTTCGGCTTCTCCTGACGAAGTAAAAGTACGCCGGCAGCCGGTAGATTCGGTAGTCAATTATATTGCGAATCTTTTGGATGAGGCAGCTGCAGGCGAGGGAAGTGTTGGGTTGCCGGAGAAGATTCAGAACTTAAGTACGGAACTGGGAAGGATTACCAAACCTATAGCATTGGCTATAAAAGCCAGGGTTTTGGTAACTGCTGCCAGCCCTTTATTTAATGGCAATCCTGATTTTGGTAATTTGAAGAATCCCGATGGAAAGGCATTGTTTAATACAACGTTTGATCAAAAGAAATGGGAGAGGGCAGCAGAAGCCTGTCGGGTAGCTATTGTTGCCGCAAAAAACGCGGGTACCGACCTATATCGTTTTAATTCTTCAACAACCACAGTGGATGAAGCTACAAAAATTGAAATGAGCATCAGGAATGCCGTGTGTGAAAAATGGAACACGGAATTGATCTGGGGAACAACGACCAAACCTAATGATACCTGGACCCTGCAATTGTATGCCAGTCCGCAGTTGGAGCAGAATGTTGCTAACTCCGGCTTAAAAGGACAGCTGGCACCTACATTAAAAATGGCAGAGTTGTTTTATACCAAAAACGGTGTGCCGATTACCGAAGATAAAACCTGGGATTATGCCAATAGATTTGGGCTAAGAACAAGCACTGCTGCGGATGTTGGTATACAAAATGGCTACCAGTCGGTAAGCCTGCATTTTGACAGGGAACCTCGTTTTTACGCAGATATGGCCTTCGATGGTTCCAAGTGGTTTATGGAAAATGGAAATTTTAATATTCAAAGTAAATCAGGGCAGTATTCTGGTAAAAAACAAAGTCGTATCTATTCTGTAACAGGTTATTACACCAAAAAGCTGGTGAACTGGGAAATGGTAGCCAGTACGACAAACATAACGGTAGAACGTTACCCGTGGCCAGTAATGAGGCTGGGCGATCTGTATTTACTATATGCTGAGGCATTAAATGAAACGGACAACAGAACACAGGCACTGGAATATGTGAATATGATCAGGACCCGGGCCGGACTTAAATCTGTGGAGTTTTCATGGACAAACTTTTCAAAAAATCCGGGTAAGTATGCAGATAAGAATGGTTTGAGGGATATTATTCAGCAGGAGCGCTTAATTGAAATGGCCTTTGAGGGAAGCCGTTTCTGGGATTTAAGACGTTGGAAAAAGGCTGCGGAAATGTTGAACCAGCCCATTTATGGATGGGATGTGATCCGCACAGATTACGCAGATTACAACCGGAGGGTATTGCTATTCAACCAGAGCTTTAACAGCCCGAGAGACTATTTCTGGCCGATAAAAGACAAGAGCATATTGGTAAACACGAACCTTGTTCAAAATGTTGGCTGGTAAAAGGATGCTGCAGAAAGTAAATTAATGATTCATCATTAAAAAAAGGAAAATGAAACGATTAATATATGTGTTATGTGCAGGGTTACTGTTTATGATGACAAGTGAATCCTGTAAGGAAACGGTGGTGGGTACAATGGATAAAAATGATCACCAGGCCCCCGGTCCGTTGAGTAATGCGCAGGTAGAAAACTTACCTGGAGTGGCAAAAATAACTTATAGTCTACCCAAAGATGATGATTTGCTTTACATCAGGGCAGAGTATACTACCAAACAAGGGCTGGTTCGCGAAACAAAAGTGAGCAGGTACCTGGATAATGTAATTTTAGAGGGTTTTGGAGACGCTGACGTTTACGAAGCAAGGTTGTATGCTGTTGATAAGAGTGAGAATGAATCCGCACCTTTAGTTGTAAGTGTCCATCCCAAAAGACCTCCTTTTGAACTTGTTCACGACCAGCTGGCAGCAAATGCCGCTTTTGGAGGCCTGGATGTTAGCTATCAGAATGAAACAGGAGCTGAACTGGCGATTGTTATCCTTGCAAATGATAAGCTGGGCAATTTTGTGCCGATCAGAACATTGAATACAAAGTCTAAAACTGGAAGCTTTGGTGCAAGGGATCTTGAGGCGGTAGAAACTAGATTTGGCCTTGTGGTCAGGGATCGATGGAATAATTTATCTGATACAACTTATGTAACCCTGACACCACTTTTCGAAATGAAACTGGATAGAACGAAAATGGTAGAATCGAATATCAATAAGACCGATGCGAAAAATTATCCGGGAAATGAAGTCCGATATCTTTTTGATGGTGATGTGAGTTCAACCACAGCTTATCATACGATTGATCCGGTAAGCATGCCACAGTGGTTTACTTTCGATATGGGGCAAAAGGCCAAATTGAGCCGCCTGGCATGGTTCATGAGACCAGGGTGGTTTTTTGCCCTCCACAATCCTAGAAAAGTAGAAATATGGGGCTCAAATAATCCAAGCCCGGATGGGAGTTTTACAAACTGGATATTGTTGACCACTCATGAACAGATCAAGCCGTCTGGCCTGCCACCGGGACAAAATTCCAATGCAGATAACGAGGCGGCCCTTCTTGGGGAGACCGTTACCATACCTATAGAGGCACCTGCGGTAAGGTATATCAGATTTAAAACACTAAGGAACTGGTCCGACGGTGTTTATGTGAATTTTACAGAACTGGCTCTTTGGGGAAATCCCCAATAAAAAGCTAATGCAACTATAATTAACAGAAGAAATTATGAAAACGATAAAATATTTAGCCTGTTTTTTTCTTGCAGGTGTGTGTATTAGCTCCTGTACAAAAGAAGATGATTATAAGAAAATTACCAAGGATGGAGAGATTTACTATCCAGGCAAGGTAGATAGTGTAGCTGCTCATGGAGGCAAAAACAGGATTGAGTTGCAGGTTCATCTGGGAAATGATCCGCTGATAACCAAGGTGAAAGCTTTTTGGAACAATAATGGGGATTCAGTGGAAATGAGTGTAACGAAGACGACAGGAAAGGATGTTATAAA
This sequence comes from Pedobacter schmidteae, assembly GCF_900564155.1. NCBI lineage: Bacteria > Pseudomonadati > Bacteroidota > Sphingobacteriia > Sphingobacteriales > Sphingobacteriaceae > Pedobacter > Pedobacter schmidteae. The sequence continues at coordinate 1,384,952 of NZ_LS999839.1, forward strand.
TATGCTGGTGAACAACTTAAACCAAGGCACCTATTCCTTTGATGTGTATACCTATACCGGTAAGAATGCCAAATCAATAGTTAAAAAGGTAACCGGGACAGTATATGGAGATAATTACCTTAAAGTATTGTCGAACCGCACGGTTAAAGCGCTAGGCTATTCTCTGGATGGAAATAAGGTGGTTATAGATTGGAACGCAGCATTGGATGGTGAGAAATCCATAGAATTAAAATATACGGATGAGGCAGGGACTATACAGACTATGGTTGTTCCCGGAGGAGCTTTAAAAACTGAGATATCTGGTTATAAGAGCAACACCAAACTTACCTACAGATCAATATATCTTCCGGAGCCTAAGGCAATAGATGAATTTTCAGTTGGTTATACTGAAGTGGCACTACCGGTATTTGAGCGACAGCTTGATAAATCGAAATTTAAACAGTATGCGCTTCCAACAGATGTAGGTGATGCCTGGGGTTGGCTGATGCCTTACCTCTGGAACGGGGATTACAACACACCGGGATTTGCTAGTACCAATGGAATTCCACAGTGGTTTACTTTTGATATGGGCGAGTCTGTTTCCATCAGCAGGTTCAAAACCTGGCAAGCTTCTGACAGACTTTACAGATCAGAAAATGTGAAAAAATTTGAGATATGGGGTAGTAATAACCCCGCTGCAGATGGGTCCTGGACAGGCTGGACAAAGCTTGCAGATTGCCAGTCTGTAAAACCCTCTGGCCTGCCTTTAGGTGAAATGACTGCTGCCGATGAAGAATATGCAAGGGCGGGAGAAGAGTTTAAATTTCCTTCGGGAACACCAAAGGTGAGGTATATCAGACTTAAGATTCTGGAAACCTGGGGAAATGGCTCATTCATAACGATGGGTGAACTTACTTTTTGGACCAGTGACCGCTAAGTTTTAATAAAACCATAAATACAACACACAAATGAAAGTAAAAATGTTAATGTTGAGTTGCCTGAGTGTTCTTCCTTTTGGTAAGAATGCCTTAGGGCAGCATGTTTTGCCCAAGGATGTTGGCAAAAAGATGGGGACGGTGACAGAGATGGCAGAAAACCTGGTAAAAAAAGGCTTTACTGCCGGTGATGGCTATGGTGAGGTATGGATCCGAGATTTGAACACTTTTGTCTCAGTAGCCAGTAAGGTGAATGACAAATCGTTGATAAAAAAGCATTTGCTTACTTTTTTTCAATTTCAGCAGCCTGATGGTGCTATTCTGGATGGTTATATCACGGTAAGAAAAGGCGCAGTTCCCTATAATTATTATCATTCTGAACTGGCACCAGGATATGCCGGGCACAAAAATACCGTTGAGACCGATCAGGAGACTTCTCTTATACAGGCCGTTGCAAAGTACATTAAAGGCACCGGTGACAAAACCATTTTGAGCGATAAAATTGGAGGTGTAAGTGTACAGAAACGTCTGGAGTGGGCCATGAAGTTTTTATTGACCAAAAGGTTTGATAAAAAGCACGGGTTGTTGTGGGGTGCCACGACCGTTGACTGGGGGGATGTGCAGCCGGAGCATGACTGGGGTGTTGAGTTGGATTCCAGTTCTCACCTGGCCATTGATATTTACGATAATGCCATGTTTATTATTGCCATAAATGATTTCCTGGAAATGGCCAAGTTGACGGCAAAGGAGAAGGAGTATTGGAAGGGAATCAGTGCAAAAATTGCAACGAATTCGCGTAAACATCTGTGGGATAAAAAGAACCAGAAGTTTATACCTCATATTTATCTAAAAGGTTCGCCTTTTCCGGCTGGGTTTAATGAATCGGAGATTTACTATCATGGAGGGACTGCTGTTGCTATTGAAGCCAATCTTTTAAGCAAAACAGAAGTAAAAGCAGCCTATCTGAAGATGCAGGAAAATGTGAGGAAAGCAAATGCTGCAACAATTGGGCTTACTATTTATCCGGTTTATCCGAAAGGTTATTTTAAAAATGGAGGGATGGGACCATATTCTTATCAGAATGGTGGCGACTGGACTTGGTTTGGGGCACGTATGGTGTCGCAGCTTATCCGTTATGGCCTGCTTAAGGAAGCTACTGAAGCATTGACGCCGATGTTGGACCGGGTTTTGAAAAATAACGGTTTTTACGAATGGTATACTCCAGATAACCAGCCTATGGGCTCCGCAAGTTTTAGGGGAGAAGCAGGGGTGCTTTGGACTGCAATTACGGAACTGGAAAAGAAAGTAAACCGATAAAAATACCTTGTTTGAAATAATAGATGTAATTATGACCGAAGAATCTGTACACGGTTTGGAAACCAAACAACAAGCCCCTGAGGGGATTGGAAATAAAAGCTGGCGTGTTGGTTTACAGCAATTGTTGCCGGTAACAGTCGATACAACACTATCGTTAAAAAGTTATGAGACTTTGCCTTATTTCAGCATAGGGGATAATAAAATTATTAATGGTTTTGAAAAATTGGCGGACTGGATAATTGGGCAAGGAACTGTATTGATTGATGGTTATGGAGGTGTATTTTTTAAAGAAATACAACACCGGCTTCAACAGCAATTCGATACGCATAATATTTCTGTGAAATGGCAATTTACGTCAGACTATTTTAAGCCTGAAGATGAGCTCGACACTTTGGTTGCCCCTTTTATTGGCGAAAAGGATGAAGTTTGGGGTAAAAAGACTGCTCTGGAGCTTAAAGATTTTTTTAGGTATGACGATCTGTTAAAGCTTAAAAAAGATGAGACAAGAACGCTCAATATCATTATAGGTACGGGAGCAGGGTTAGTAGACTGGGCTGCTCCTGTTATCTATTTTGAAATACCCAAAAATGAGATTCAATACCGGATGAGATCCGGATCTGTTTGCAATCTTGGTAGTGGTACCGCTCAGCATCCCTCTTGTATGTATAAGCGCTTCTATTTTGTTGATTGGGTGGTGCTTAACGATTACCGATCGGTTTTGTTGAAAAAAGTTCAGGTGCTTGCAGACGGACAATGGTTGGATGACGTAAACTGGATATTTAAACAGGATTTGGAAAAAGGGTTGCATAAGTTGAGCCATTCAGTGGTAAGGGCGAGGCCATGGTTTGAAAAGGGCTCTTGGGGAGGGCAGTGGATGAAAGATCATTTGGAGGGATTGAATAAAGACGAAATCAATTACGCATGGTCTTTTGAATTGATCACACCTGAAAATGGCGTAGTTCTGGAAAGTGGAGGCAAATTGCTGGAAGTACCTTTTGATTTACTAATGAATCTGGAACATAAAGCCATACTTGGTAAGCATTCAGATCTTTTCGGCGGCTATTTCCCAATCCGGTTCGACTTTCTGGATACTTTTAGTGGGGGCAATCTTTCCATTCAATGCCATCCCTCCAAATCATATATAAAAGAGAACTTCGGAGAGATGATCACTCAGGATGAAACCTATTACATTATGGACTGTGTGCCCGGGGCAAAGGTTTATCTGGGTTTTCAGGAGGACATTAATCCACTAGAATTTCGTGCGTCATTGGAAAAGAGTCAGTTAACCGGAGAGGCAATTGAAGTTGACCGTTACATACAAAATTTTCCCTCCCATAAGCACGAACTTTTTTTAATTCCCAATGGTACTGTACATAGCTCTGGGACCAACAATCTGGTTTTGGAAATCAGTGCCACCCCCTACATATTTACATTTAAGATGTACGACTGGCTTACCTTAGGTCTGGATGGAAAGCCACGACCTATTAATATCAATCACGCATTTAACAATTTGCGTTTTGAACGTAAGGGTAGCCGGGTAGAAGAGGAATTAATTTCCCGTCAAAGCGTAGTGGATAAGGGAGCAGATTGGCAGTTGATAGAATTGTCTACACATCCGGATCATTTTTACCGCATAGAACGTGTGGAGTTTGATACCATTGTGGAGTTTGATACCGAAGACAAATCTCATGTGTTGATGTTGGTGGAAGGGACGTCAATTTTAGCAGAAACTAGTCACAGTGCATCTTACCGGTTTAATTATGCTGAAACTTTTATAGTACCTGCTGCGGTCGTGAAATGCAGATTAATTAATCAGGGAAAAGAAAGGGCCAAAGTAATTAAGGTTTACCTCAAAGATAATATCGAGTTATAAGATAGCCATGCCAGCCAAACTACAGTTTATGAATAACGAAAATACTATTTATGTTGCACTGATTACACTTGTCGCATCTTTGGGCGGACTGCTTTTTGGTTTCGATATGGCAGTGATATCAGGTGTGCTGCCCTTTGTGCAAAAGCAATTCCAACTTACAGCTTTTTATGAAGGCTGGTTCGTCTCTTCTGCCCTGGTAGGTTGCATTATTGGGGTCTCGTTTTCTGGGAACCTCAGCGATAAAATTGGCCGGAAGAAACTGTTGTTTGTGTCATCCATACTATTCCTGATATCTGCGATAGGTTGTTCGGTGGTTAATTCACTCGATTGGCTGATCATTTTCCGTTTGCTGGGAGGTGTAGGTGTGGGGGTGGCTTCTATCGTGGTCCCTTTATATATCTCCGAAATTGCCCCTGCCGATAGGAGGGGACGCCTGGTTACCTGCTATCAGTTGGCTATTACTGTAGGTATTTTGCTGGCTTATGTAACAAATGCACTATTACTGAACTATGCAGAAAAACACTCGGGAACTGCTTTTTCGGGGCTTGCAGACCTCGTTTACGTGAAGGAAGTCTGGCGTGGTATGTTCAGTATAGGTGCCTTGCTGGCGTTGCTTTTTCTGGCAGGTTTATTCTTTGTGCCGGAAAGTCAGGTATGGCTTAGAAAAAGGGAATTAGGGGAAAGTCGTGAAACCAATGCTTCTTATAGCGAGCTATTCTCTCCGAGATTGCGAAAGGCAATGTTGCTTGGGATTTTACTGCCTTTGTTTTCGCAGCTCAGTGGCATAAATGCTATTATCTACTATGGCCCTTCTATTCTGAATGATGCTGGTATCGCTCTCGAACATTCCCTCCTGGGTCAGGTCATCTTTGGTATTGCCAATCTGGTATTTACTTTTATTGCCATCTGGAAGGTAGATCAATGGGGACGGAGACCACTTTATCTGGTCGGAACAGTGGGGGCTTTTATAAGTTTATGTGCTACCGGTTTTCTTTTCGCCTATGACATCACTTCAGGCATTTTTTTGCTGATCAGTGTTACAGTTTTTCTGGCCTGCTTTGCCTTTTCGATTGGCCCGTTAAAGTTTGTCGTGGCTTCGGAAATATTTCCTACACAGGTTAGAGGCAGAGCCTTGGGAATAAGCATTATGGTGATGTGGGTGGCAGATACCATCATGGGGCAAGTGACACCTGTTTTACTGGAGCATACTGGTACCGCGGTCACATTTTGGGTCTTTGGTTTCTTTTGTTTGGTTGCTTTTATAACCGTTTATAAGCTGCTGCCTGAAACCAAAGGCAAATCGCTGGAGGAGATAGAATCATTCTGGGACGATAAAAAATCTTGAATATAACATTTAACACATCTCAGATTATGACGGCTTTAACGTTGCCATAAACTGTTTTTTTTAACCAAATACAGTAACCGCATGAATTTAAAATTACTAATTGGTCTTGTACTGTTCTTGTCTTCAATAAATAAGGGCTTTGCAGACCATGTTGCAAGGCAAGACACGCTGACAGTCAGCGGACGAGTTACCGATCTTAACGGCAGGCCTTTACCTGGGGCATCTGTATTACTTAAAGGCACAAATGCAGGTACAACAACCGACAATAAGGGGAACTATTCTCTTCATTCAGTTAATGGCAATGGAACCCTCGTTTTTAAGTTTATTGGATTTCTGAACAAAGAAGAGGTTATTGGGAAACGGAAAGTTGTCAATGTAAGCCTTGCGAGCGACGATGAACAATTAAAAGAAGTTGTTGTGGTGGGCTATGCTACAAAGAATAAAACCTCAGTAACGGGAGCAATTGCACAGGCAGACAAGAAGGTATTTGAATCGCGGCCTCTGGTTAATACTTCCAGTGCATTACAGGGGGCTGTATCCGGCCTTACGGTAGTGAGAAGCAGTGGTCAGCCTGGCCGTCAGGGATATGATCTTCAAATCCGAGGCTTCTCTTCTGTAAATGGGAATAAGCCTCTGGTGTTAGTTGACGGTGTACCGGGTGATCTGAATGGCTTAAATCCGAATGATATAGGTAGTGTAACCGTACTGAAGGATGCGGCAGCATCAATTTATGGTGCCCGTGCGGCCGACGGGGTTGTCCTGATTACTACTAAAAGTGGGGCAAAAGGCAGTCCGCAGGTAGACTATACCACAAACTTGGGCTTAAAAACACCAGACTACCTGAAACAGGTAACCTCTACATTGCGTTTCGCAGAAATGACGCATGAAGCACTTACCAATGTAGGGCTAGCCGGCGTGCCAGAAGAGGTATTTACAAAAATCAGACAGGGTGCTCCCGCCGATGCTGATAAAGGATGGGTTACTTACCTGCAGGATTACCCGGGTTTTTATACAGATAACAACTGGAATAAGATCATGTTTGGCGATGCCATGCAACAGACACACAATATTAGTGTGACCGGTGGAGCTGAAAACAGTTCTTATTTATTTTCGGCGGGATACACAAATGATAATGGTGTTTTCAGATATGGAGAAAATAATTCAAACCGCTATAACCTGAGGATGAATTATGATTTTAAGCTGCTGGATAAGATCAACGTTCAAACGCGGAACAGTTTTAATAATGACATTGTAAAAGAACCTTCTTCGCTAGCCGACGTCATGTCGAATATTCCAAGGCTGTTTAATTTTGTTCCTTTAAGAAACCAAAAGGGTCAATACTATACCTACCAGGGTTATATCAATCCTGCCCAGCAATTGGAAGAAGGAGGGACTCGCGAGTCTAATTCCAATACCTTTTCTTTTAATGTGAAAGCAGATGTTGAGATTTTAAAAGGGCTTAAAATCACCGGACAGGCCGGTGTAAATATGGGTAATTACAACGACCACGCCAATACCAGGACATTTAACCTGTACGATTATGAAGGGAATATTGATGGCTACAGAAATCCATTAAACTCAGCTTATTATGCCAATAGCAGAAATATTTTTAAATCCTATACTGGTTTAATTGAATACGCCAGACTGGTTGGCAACCATCATAACCTAAGTCTGATGGCAGGTACATCATTTGAAAAGAATACGGATCTGGGTACTACTGTGACCGGTTCTAATTTTAAAGGGAACGAGATATTTACACTTAATCTGGCCGATTTGACTAAGGCAGATTATACAGGTTTAAATGGATTTAATACGGACTGGGCGTTGAGCTCTTATTTTAGTCGTTTTAGTTATGGGTTTAAAAATAAGCTCTTCATTGATGCTACGGTCCGACTAGATGGCAGCTCAAAATTTTCACCCGACAAGCGCTGGAGTGCTGCGTTCCCGGCGGTCTCTGCGGCATATAACCTGGCCGAGGAAAGTTTTATTAAAAAAATGGACCTGATGAGCACCTTTAAATTGAGAGCATCATGGGGCCAGGCCGGAAACCAGGAAATCAGAGCTTTCAGCAACTATGGTTATATTCCACTCATTACAGTTAGCGGCGGTTATCCGCTTGGTTCTCCAAATGCAAGGTTCCCAGGAGCAGTGTCAGGTATAGCCTCCGATAAAAGGACCTGGGAAACCATCGAGACAACCAATTTTGGACTTGATTTTGGCCTTTTAGGGAACCGTTTAACTGGTAGCATAGATATTTATAACAAGGAAAACCGCAACATGTTGGTTAATGTACAGGTTCCGGTAACCCTTGGAGGTACTCCACCAAGTCAAAACCTAGGCCATCTGGTTACCAAAGGTTTCGATCTGTCGTTGGGTTGGAGCGACTATGTAGGTAAACTAAAATATAGTGTTACCGCAATGCTGAACGATAGCAGGAATAAACTGGTTGAGCTGAAAGGTAACGACATTCTGAAGCAAGGGCTCAACTTCGCTCACCAGGGCTATTCCTTAAATAGTTATTTTGGTTATGACTTTACTGGTATCATTCAGAATGCCGAGCAGTTGGCCAATTATAAAAAAATGACAGGAATCCCGAGTAACATCGGAATTGGGGATGTGATGTATAGAGACGTGGATGGTGATGGAAATATTACGCCTTTTGGCGACCCATTAAAAGGGACTAAGGGCGACCTGGTCTACTTAGGAACTACTTTGCCACGTTATACTTATTCGGCAAACCTGAGTGCCTCTTACGCAAATTTTGATGTTTCGGTAATGTTGCAGGGAGTAGGGAAGCAAATGAACATCAGGGATGGCGAATTCTCTGTAGCAATGAACCAGATTTATTTCCAGCCGCTGGATTATTTTTATGGCAAGAGTTGGACACCAGAAAATACGGGAGCTGCTTATCCAAGATTGGTGCCGGGTGCCGTGGGTTTCGATAACCTTCGTAATTACAACTGGCGGTATTCTTCTATGCGGGTAAACAATCTGGCCTACCTGCGCTTCAAGGTCATTACTATAGGTTACAATGTACCTGAAGAATTTTGTAAAAGATTAAGGGTTAAGGGGATCAGGTTGTACGTGAGCGGCCAGGACCTCTTTACTATTTCAAAAGGAACCTGGGGTCATTCTTTTGATCCGGAAGAAGGGTATCAGATGACCAATGAACAAACTTATCCTTTTACCAAGGTGAAATCTGTTGGCCTGAATGTTAAATTTTAGAATAGGATAAAAGAGATGATTATGAAAAGTTATGCAAAGCTATCGTTGATGATGGCATTCACGATAGGATTAATACTGAATTCAGGGTGTAAAAAACAACTCGATCTTAAACCAAAAGATACTTTGTCGGACGTGATTTTTTACAAGACTCCTGCAGACTTTAAACTTGCAGCGAACTCACTTTATAATTCGCTGGAAGGGTTTAATTTCAGCGATACAGAAACCGATATCGCCTTTAATACAGCTAACGCAGTGAGCTCGGGCGATTATCTGCCTTCGGAAACCTCAAGTACCTGGACGGATGCTTATTATTACATCCGTAATGCCAATAACATCATTAGCAAAGGCGTTGGTTTAACGGATGTGGGTATAAAAGCCTATATAGCGGAGGCCCGTTTTTTTAGGGCATATAATTACTGGCTTTTGTTTCGCCTTTATGGTGGTGTGCCCCTAATTACAAGGGGCATGGATGTAGATGATCCGGAACTTTATACCGCAAGAGCGAGCAGGAAGGAAACGGTGGACTTTATCCTTAGAGACCTTAATGAAGCGGTGCCTGACCTGCCTTTAAGGAGCAAGGTAGTTTCAGGTGATATGGGGCGGATTACCAGTGGTGCCGCTTATGCACTGATGGCCCGGGTTGCATTGTTTGAAGGTACCTGGCAAAAGTACAGGGGACAAAATGGCACAGATTATTTAAATACAGCAATCACTGCTGCAACTACAATCATGGGTAGCAAAGAATATGATCTGTTTACAGGAAAGGGGGCACAAAGTTATCGCTATCTTTTTATTGAAGAGGGGGATGATTCAAGAGAGTGTGTGCTCGACAGAAGGCATGAGGTTAATATTTCCGGGCAGCAATATCCTTATTCAGTGGTGGGGACCGTTTGTTATCTGCCTACCCGGAAACTGGCCGATATGTACTTGTGTAAGGATGGATTACCCATTACAAAATCCCTGCAGTTTAACGGTTACAATACGGTCAGCTCTGAATATGATAACCGTGATCCGCGCATGACCATGACGATGGTGATACCGGGTACTGCTATCATCGAGGTTTTTAACCCGCTTGTTCCGGTAGTTAACTGGCCTAACTCTCCGCAACGTAACGGAAACACAGGTTATATTACTTATAAATACCTGTCCGAAAATGTATTTGGAAACACCAATAACGGTGACAACTTTGGCTATGACCGCCATATTATCCGTTATGCAGAAGTGCTGCTGATTTATGCGGAGGCTATGTTTGAAAAGAACGGGGTAATTTCAGATCAGGATCTCGATAAATCGGTAAACCTGGTCCGTAACCGTGTAAATATGCCTGCATTGACCAATACTTTTGTCACCACAAATGGATTGGATATGAAGACAGAGTTGCGTAGGGAAAGAAACGTAGAATTTGCATTGGAGGGCTTCCGCTACGATGATATCAGAAGATGGAAAACTGCTGAAACAGAAATGCTGCAGGACATCAGGGGAATTAAAATTAAGGGAACTGAATGGCAGAACATAGCACCTTATAACGGGGTCAGCTATCAGTCAAGAACTGATGCCTCTGGCTTTTTAATTGCGCAGCCTGCATCCACGAGGAAATTCGATCCCGAAAAGCATTATCTTCGGCCGCTTCCCACCAGAGAAATAGCGCTTTATAAAGGTAAACTGATACAAAATCCTAATTGGTAAAATATACACACAAATGAAATAATTATGCTTAAAACTCTTGTAAAAACACTTTGCCTGTCGGCTTTTGTAAATGTGGCGACAGCACAAACAACGAAAATTATCAATGTAGATGGTAAAGGAACGGGACGAATTTTTGATGGCATTGGTGCAGTTAGCGCCGGAGCTTCTTCAAGATTGCTGATCGATTATCCGGAACAATCGCGAAGCGCTATCCTGGACTATCTTTTCAAACCGAATTTTGGTGCAGGTTTTACATATTTCAAAACGGAAATTGGGGGCGACGGAAATACGACCTGCGGATCTGAACCAAGTTTTGCCCGGACCAGAGCCGAAATGGAGAGTCCTAACTATAACAGGGGGTACGAATACTGGATGATGAAAGAAGCGGTAAACAGGAATCCAAACATTGAGCTGGATGCGCTGGAGTGGAGTATGCCGGGTTGGTTTAACGGAGTATGGTCGCAGGACAATGCCGACTACCTGGTTAAATTTCTTGAAGGAGCAAAGCATTGGGGGCTTGACTTGAAATATATTGCCGGCTGTTGGAACGAACGTGATTACAACAGGGACTGGATTGTAAATACGCTTCGCCCTACGTTGGACAAGAAGGGCTTTGGGCATGTCAAAATCAATGCTCCAGAAGGAGCAGGCAAGGCCTGGGCTATAGCAGACGTGTTAGTAAAGGACTCTGTATTCAGGAATACGATTTCTTCTATCAGCTACCATTATCCGGATTCATACATGTGGTACGACAGGGGAGAAGAAATGAACCCCAAGGCCTTTGATACCGGTTTGCCATTATGGTCTGGCGAAGATTTTTCCTTGCCGGGAAAATCCTGGAGAAATACCATGTACCTGGCTAAGAACATTCTTAGGTGTTACATCAGGAAGAAGATTGTAAAGGTAAATATGTGGTGCCCCATTGCTTCTATGCCCGACCTGACCTGTTTTTCTAACATAGGTATCATGAAGGGTACCAATCCATGGTCTGGTTATTACGAAGTATGGCCTACGGTATGGGCCGTCGCGCATTTTAATCAGTTTGCTAAACCGGGATGGAAATACATTGATAGCGGATGTGGTGAACTGGAAGGTGAAGGAGCTTATTGCACGTATAAAAGTCTGGATGGTAACAACGATTACAGTATTGTAATTGTAAACGGTACAAAACCACAGCGGCTTAGCTTTAACATTTCTGATCTGGCAAAAAAGAAGCTGTATGTATGGAAATCTGATAGCAAGAACCAGTTTCAGAAACAGGTAGATCTTACTGCGGTTAATGGGAGCGTTACACTATCACTCGACGCAGAAAGCATTTATTCTATCACTACCACAACCGGTCAGCAAAAAGGTTCGCACAGCATTCCAAAGGCAAAGGCTTTTCCATTGAAATATGCTGATAATTTTGATCAGTATACTTTAGATCAGGCTCCCTTATCTCCTAAATACTTTTACGACAACTCGGGTGCTTTTGAGCTGAAGCATGCCGATGGTAAAAAATATTTGCAACAATCGCTGGTAAATGACATCACCCACTGGATCCCGGATGAGTGTGCCTATACCTTTGTGAGTCAGGATACAGAATGGGATGAAGGAGAGATATCTTCCGACGTGTTTGTAGAAAATAATGCATTTAACGGTACAGGATATGCAGGGCTGATTGTAAGAGGAGCTTATGATAAGGCCTCGCAAGCGAATATCCCTTTTGGCTATCGCTTTAATGTTTATAAAGATGGCACATGGAAACTGCAGACTAAGACCAGCATACTGGCAAGCGGCGATATTGACGCCGGGAAATGGCATAATCTTAAACTTGTAACCAAAGGAAACAGCATTAAGGCTTTTATTGATGGCCACATGGTTGCCGAGATAAAAGACGATACTTATTCAATAGGTACAGCAGGTTATGTTTCTGGCTTCAATATAGCCAAATTCGATAACCTCGTGCTCAACTATACCCCCGCATCTGGTCAACTCCTTTCGGCCTGGAAGCCGGCAACTTCACCTGCTGATCCTAAAGGACATGAGCTGATCAATATATTTGATGCCAATAGTCTTTCGAAATGGCGTGGAAAGAACGACGGAACGCCACAAGTTTTCACGGTTGACCTGGAGAAAGTACAGCAGATAGCCAGGTGTGAAACCTTTACAGATTTTGTAGATAAAGGCTTGCAGTATAAGATAGAGTACTCTGTTGATAACCAGAAATGGGCTGTTTTTGCAGATAAAACGGCCAATACAAAACTTTCTATTCCATGTTATGTAGACGAAAGTAATGCCAGAGCCAGATGGGTGAGGGTGACGCTGATGCCTGCCAAGGATAATGTGATTGCCGGTATTTATGAGTTTAAGGTTTTTGGCCGTAAATAATTCTAATATACAAACAATGAAATGGAGTGATTTAAAATTAGGCTTGATTGCCTTTCTGGCACTATTTGCAGGGAAAATTGCTACGGCACAGCAGCTAACGGCGGGACAAAACCTTAGGCTGGACGACCTTTCGGCATTTAACAATCCAGGTAGTAACTGGAGTATTGCAGGAAAGGTTATTTCCGATTCAAAAGTCGCAGCTGAATTGAAAGCCCTGAAAGGGACGGGAGTTTTGTTGAATAGTCCAGGGAAAAATGGTACTGACCTGCTTACAAATGCTGTTTATGGAAATATGGTTCTGGAACTGGACTATCTGATGGCCAAGGGCTCAAATTCAGGGATTTACCTTCAAGGGAATTACGAAATTCAGCTGACAGATTCATGGGGCAAGATAAAACCACTCTCATCAGATAACGGAGGTGTTTATGAGCGATGGGACGATAGCAGGCCCGAAGGTCAGAAGGGTTTTGAAGGTTATGCTCCGCGGCAAAATGCAAGCAAGGCACCGGGACTGTGGCAGCACCTTAAAATTGTATTTCAGGCACCTCAGTTTGATGGTGCTGGAAATAAGATAGGCCATGCCAAATTACTTGCTGTAGAATTAAACGGAGTGCTTATTCATGACCAGGTAGTTCTTTTTGGTCCAACACGAGGGGCGGCCGATAAAGAAAAGGCGGTAGGACCGTTGCGCTTTCAGGGCGACCACGGAGCAGTAGCTTTCAGAAATATAACGATCTCGGAACTGCCCGGCGCCTGGCTTAACGGTATGCAAAGGGGCGGAGAAAGGGCGGATCCTATTTATATTGAGGCTCCTGTAAATACCATGATCCGTAGTTTTGTGGACGTGAGACCTGGCTTACGGGCAGTTCATGCCATTTCTGTAGGTAGTCCGAATGGCTTGCACTATAGTTATGATTTGGATCATGGCTCGCTTTTGCAGGGTTGGCATGGAGGCTTCATTGATGCCACGCCCATGTGGGATGGTAGGGGCGATGGTACCTCCAGACCCAATGGGGCAGTAACCCGGTTTGCAGAACAGCTGATCCCAGCTGTCGCACAGTTAGCCAATTTGCAGACAGCATGGCCTGCCGATACCACAGGTACTGGTTTCAGACCAAAGGGCTACATAATGGATCAGGAAGACAGACCCGAATTTATATACCAAACCTACGGGGTGCAGGTTAATGATGCCATAAAACTGGCTGAAGACGGTAAGAGGCTTTCCAGAACAGTTACTGTCAATAAGCCGGATTCAAAAATGCTTTCATCTACGTTTCCAAAGCTGTATCTATTGCTGGCAAAGTCATCTGATATAGAGGAGATCACTAAGGGGGGATATCTTGTAGATGGTCAGTCTTTTTACATTCAAACCGATGCTGCCGATAAGCCTATAATCAGGGAAATAGATGGCAAAAAGGAACTGATCATGCCGCTGGGAGCAAAATCAACATATTACATTTCATTCTAACAATAGCTCAACAAAGATGAAACACACATTTAAAACGCTGGCGATACTGGGATTGAGCTTAGTTTACATGATTGCAGAAGCTCAGGAAGCGCCAAAAGAAGATGATTATTTTAAGATTGTAAAAGTTAGTGTGCCAGAGGGGCCGGTACTGGAAGTAGGCGGATTGGTTACATTACCTAATGGTGACCTTGGTATCTCTACCAGACGGGGTGATGTTTTTATTGTGGAAAATCCCACAGGAAACAGACCTTATTTCCGCAGGTTTGCAACAGGCTTACACGAAATATTAGGACTTGCCTATAAGGATGGAGCTCTTTATGTGGCGCAACGCGGAGAGCTGACCAAATTAATGGATAAGAATATGGATGGAAAGGCCGATGTTTATGAAACTGTCTATGCCTGGCCTCTTAGTGGACATTACCATGAGTATAGCTTTGGGCCTAAAATTGGGCCCGATGGGTCTTTCTTTGTGACGGGAAATGTAGCTTTTGGTGACGAGGAATGGTGGCGGGCAGAAAGCAGGGTGCCCATGCGAGGATGGGCGATGAATATTACCGATAATGGAAAAATGAAGCCCTGGGCTACGGGAATGCGTTCACCTGCGGGTTTAAACGTAATAGACGGTCAACTTTATTATACCGAAAACCAGGGCGACTGGATTGCGTCGGGCGGGTTATGGAAAGTTAACGAAGGTGATTTTATGGGGCATCCGGCCGGTTTGGCCTGGACAAAGAGATCGGACAGCCCTTTAAAGCTAAGTCCTGAGTTTTTTTACTCCAGATTGGATGAAAGGAGGATAAAGGATGTGAACGGTCGTTACATTAAACCCGAAAACCGTCTGAATGAGAATTTTAGGACCCTTTTTGAAATGAAAAAGGAATTTGCTGATCTTCGTTTACCGTCAGTATGGCTGCCCCATGGTATTCTTGGTATTTCGAGTTCCGAGCCTGTAAAAATTCCTAAGGGAACATTTGGCCCGTTTGAAGGGCAAATTTTAGTGGGTGACCAGGGGATGAGCATTATCTCGAGGGTTTTTCTAGAAAAGGTTAATGGTGAAGAGCAGGGAGCTGCATTTATGTTCCGAAGCGGTTTTCGTTCGGGGGTACTACGTATGGCCTGGGCACAGGACGGTTCCCTTTTTGTCGGGGAAACCAACAGGGGCTGGGGGTCGGCAGGTGATGCTAATGAAGGCCTCGAACGATTGGTATACAATGGGAAAAACCCATTTGAAATGAAAGCAGTAAGGGCGATGCCCGATGGTTTTGAAATAGAGTTTACAGGGCCTGTCGATTTGAAGTCAGCAAGTGACCTTGCATCTTACCATGTAGAGTCCTTTATTTATAAGTATCAGCCAGTGTATGGTTCTCCGCCGGTTAATACAGAAATTTTAAACATAAAAGGCGTTAAGGTGTCGGCAGACGGTTTAAAAGTTCGGATTGTAGTAAATGACCTGCGTAGGTATTATATCCATGCAGTTAATGTAAATGGGGTAAAAGCAAAACAAAGCCTTCATCCGGTATTGCACCCTATGGCGTATTATACGTTAAACAATATCCCCTCGGGAGAAAGACTGAGCATAAATGAGCTGAGTATAGAAAACTCTGCAAAACCAGCTGCGGTTACAGGAGGGGTGGGAAAAAAGAATCAGGATGGGAAAAAGGCAATCACAGAAAAGACCATTAAAGCAGAGGGTGTGGCCCTAAAGGAACCGGTTAAAGCAGTGAGCTATGCAGAGGTTAAGGGATTATTAGCCAAGTATACTTGTGTGGCTTGCCATCATCCAACAAAAAAACAGATAGGTCCTGCGTTTTTAGAGATCGCCAAACGAAAATATTCTGGGGAGAAAATTCTTCAGCTGATTCATAACCCGAAGCCTGAAAACTGGCCTGGTTATGCTACTGAAATGCCTCCGATGCCTCAGGTATCAAAAGCAGAAGGTTTAAAAATCGCCGCCTATATTAATTCATTGGCAAATTGAGGACCCATAAAAGTGCCCCCGGAAAGTGTCTGACTTTTGGGGGCACTACAATAATAATGACAGGCTCTTTTATATTTAATAATCGTCAGAGGCTCCTATGTCGGAGTTATAGACTTGAACGGAGTTGTCACTCATGGTAACTGTACAGGTCAGTGTACAATAACCCTGATAAGAAAAGGTAAGATCAACCGCTTTGTCATCCCACATTGATAACCACAGTACAACATTATGGCCCACAATCGACCATTCGTACGAAACTGCTCCTGGTATTTCGTCAATATAATAACCATAAGCTTCGCCATTAGAATATACGGGGAAACTGGGCTGGTTTGCTTTAATATAATACTGGGTTAATGTATTGCTGCTGGCTAGCTGAACACCGGCCGGGCTGGTTTTTGTTTGTGCATAAATAGTCGAACAGGTCAATGAAATGACCAATATCAATAATAACTTTTTCATAATTAATGGATTTAAATAGTTTTTAAGTAACAGATTATTCTTCCGATACAGGAATAGAGATTGCATAAGTGACTTCAGAATAGTCGCTCATTGTAACGACACAAATGATGTCATAGTAACCAACTTTAGAGAAGATGACATCCATCCATCTGTCACCGGCAGGATAGATTATATATCCATTTGCTGGCCCCTGAATAGACCAATCATAAGAGATGGCGCCGGGTATCGCATTTATATAATAACCATACGAATCGCCATTTGCATAGGTAGGTTGGCCGCCATTGGTTTCCTTAACTTGTGCATAAATACTGGAACATGCAAAGGAGAGGAACAGCACAAATAATAATTTTTTCATAATTAGTCGTTTCATTTAAATTAAGTTGAAGACAAATGTTAATTTTAAATCACACCGGGTGTGATGAGCGGAGCGCATAGCGTTTGATGAAAGCTATTGTCTCTGGATGATAATTTAAATTAATGTTTCGATAGGCTAAAAAATTAGGTTATTCCTACTCTTTTAAAGATTTTCGGATGCTCTGTTTAAGGCGACGAATTTTGTCATCCTGGTTCTTTTGGTTAAAACTAGCTTTATTTTTTTTTTTAGGAGTCATGCGAATTGGCTGATTACTAACTGATTTTGTCATGATGTAGCGATTGAAGTTCTGAATTGACGGGGATTATTTTTTTTAACGCAGCATGATTTTCGTTGTATTTTGCTAACATTGTTTATTCATGACTGTTTATTGTAATTTTCCGGATGCAGAGCTGCTCATCTTGTTAAAAGAACGAGACGAAACTGCATTTACCGAAATTTACAACAGGTACTGGAAAGTGATCTACGCACATGTTTACAAAATGCTTAGGGACGAGGATGATGCTAAAGATGTTGTTCAGGAAGTTTTTGGCAATTTATGGATCAGAGCGGCAGCCATTAAAAATAATGCGAATGTTTCCGGATTGCTGTATGTGTCGGCCAGAAATAAGGTGTTTGACCTGATCGAAAAAAATAAAGTGCGCAGCGATTATATTGGAGAAATTGCAAGATTTGTATCGAATCCTCTAAGCGAGAAGATCGATAACATTGATGAAAAACGGCTGATCGGGATACTGGAACGAGAGATACAGAAGTTGCCCCCAAAAATGAGGGAAATCTTTGAACTTAGTAGGAAAGAGGACCTCTCCCACAAGGAAATTGCTGTCCGTTTAAGCATTTCTGAGCAGACGGTAAAAAAACAAGTGCAAAATGCACTCAAGGTGATAAAGCCAAAGCTTAACAATATGGGAATCAGTATGGCATTTTTACTGCTTTTGCGGTAAATTAAAAATATTTTGAAATTCTTCTACCCCCAGTTTTGATTTCGCCCGTTTACCTGTAAACGAACTCCCAAAAGAATGAACAGAGAAGAAGCAAAAGAATTAGTGCAAAAGTATAATCAGGGACTGGTAACGGCAGAGGAAAAAACGATGCTTGAAACCTGGTATATGCTGCATGCTGAGTCTTTGTCTCTGAAAGACGGAGAGATTGATTTTTATCGGATAGATACGGAATTAAGGGCCCGGACTTTTAAATATGCCGGATTGAAAGAACAAGAAGATGTCGTTGAAATAAAACATGTGAAGCTTTGGCCTCGTATTGCCGCTGTTGCATCAATTGTCTTTGTGATTGCGGCAGGCCTATTTTATTTTGTAAATAGCACACAGGATGGAAAGAGAGGTTTAAATCTGGTAAAAAGTAATGACATCGCACCAGGCTCCAATAAGGCAATACTAACGTTAGCAGATGGTAAACAAATTGTACTGACTGATGCAAAAAATGGCGCATTGGCCAATGAAGATGATGCGCTCATAAAAAAGGCTGCAGATGGGCAGCTGATATATCAAGGAGGTAAAGGATCTAAATCAGCTGTTTTGTTTAACATGATCACTACGCCCAAAGGAGGGCAGTATACGGTTTGGTTGTCGGATGGCACTAAAGTGGTTCTGAATGCGGCGTCATCGCTTAAGTATCCCACAAGCTTTAAAGGTGCTGATAGAATAGTTGAGTTAAGCGGGGAGGGCTATTTTGAGGTGGCACATAATAAGCTAAAGCCATTTAAGGTCATCAGTGATGGTCAGACGGTTGAGGTGCTTGGTACACATTTTAACATTAATGCTTATACAGACGAACCAAATGTTAAAACTACCCTTCTGGAAGGTAGTGTAAATATCAATGGAATTGTTATAAAACCAAATCAGCAAGGCATTCTGGGCGCGAGTCATCAGATTATTGTAAAACAAGTGAACGCCGGTGATATAGTAGCCTGGAAAGACGGCCTATTCAAGTTTGACCATACAGATATTAAAACATCAATGCGACAGATTGCCCGTTGGTATGATGTAGAAGTTGTGTATGAGGGAAATGTTGAAAATGAGCAATTCTATGGAAAAATTGAACGCAGCTATACCCTGTCTGAAGTATTAAAAGTGCTTGAGCTAAGTAATATTCATTTTAAAATTGAAGGGAAAAAAATTATAGTGACACCCTAACGCGATCAGCAATCAACTAAGTAACGAACCAAAAACTAAATCAACCAGAATGACAAGATCTTTACAAAAGAGCGGCTAGGCCTGTTAGGGGATTGGTCTTTAAAAAAGCCCGGAGAAGGCTTCGACACTTTTCTCCGGACTTATGTTTGGGCCAATCTGATCCGATAAATCGGAATGATGAATAATTCTTGAAAATTAATCCAAACCCAAACAATACAAACGTATGAATTTATACTCATATGCGAAAGTTTCCCGAAAGCCAAGGGGGCGACTGCGTAAAATCATTATGGTAATGAAACTGATTTTTTTCATAATCACCATCGCTTGTGTGCAGGTATCTGCAATTGGATACGCGCAAAATGTAAGCATGAATCAAAAAGATGTAATGCTTACCAAAGTTTTTTCTAATATAGAAAATCAGACTGGCTATAGTTTCTTTTGGAAGAACGCTGATCTGACCAAAATAAAAATTGATGTAAAACTTCAGAATGTTTCTCTGGAAGAAGCGCTGAAAGAGATTTTTGATGGGTTGCCATTCACATATTCCATATCTAAAAAGTCAATTGTGGTGCAGGCAAAGGCTCCGTCTTTACTAGATAAAATTACGGAGGTCTTTAAAGACACAGATGTTCGTGGTGTGGTATCCGATGCGAAAGGTGAGCCCCTTCCGGGAGCTACAGTTGCGGTTAAAGATGGTAAGGCCAGAACCATTACAAATGCCCGTGGTGAGTTTATTCTAAAAAACGTTGCAGATGATGCTATTATCCAGGTTTCCTTTATGGGCTATGTAACTAAAGAGGTACCTGTTGGAAACCGGTTATTGGGCATTAGACTTGAATTAAGTAATTCCAAATTAGATGAAATTCAGGTGATGGCCTACGGAAAAACCAGCCGTCGTTTTTCTACAGGAAACATTACTACGGTTACAGCAGAGGAAATAGCAAAACAACCGGTGATGAATCCATTGCTGGCATTGGTGGGGAAAGTACCAGGAATGACCGTAACGCCTAATACAGGGTATGCAAGTGGCACCATTAAAGTAGAAATTCGTGGTCGGAGTACCCTAAGTTCGAACTATCCTTCCGACCCCTTATATATTATTGATGGAGTGCCCCTTACTTATCTGGATATCAGTGGGAATTCCAGTTATGAAGCCGGCTCTCCGGGTATTATTCAAAACGGGTCTTATACTGCCGGATGGGGGCAAAGCCCTTTATTTAACATTAATCCTGCCAATATATCAAGTATTGAAGTGTTAAAGGATGCGGATGCTACAGCAATTTATGGTTCAAGGGGGGCGAATGGTGTGATTCTGATTACCACTAAAAAAGGGAAACCAGGAACTGGGGGCATATCGGCTAATGTTTCCCAGGGGGTTAATGTAGTTACCCGGTATTGGGATTTATTAAATACGAAAGATTATGTAAAAATGAGAAAAGAAGCATTTAAAAATGATGGGATAACACCTACCTTACTTAATGCACCTGATCTTATTGCCTGGGATACCACCCGTTATACCAACTGGCAAAAGGAGTTATGGGGAAATACAGGGAAAATTACCAGGGTTAATTTGAGTATTGCCGGTGGGAACGAAAATACCCAGTTCAGTATTAGTCCTGGCTTTGGAAAAACAACGGACATTATGACCAATAGTGGATCGGATAGAAGTGCAAACCTGGCATTTAGCATCACTAATTCCGCTTTCAACAAAAAGTTAAAAACCAGTTTTCAGGGAGCTTATACTTTTACAGATGTTAATACCAATTCGACACCTTCGGTAGCTACCCTGGCACCTAATGCACCTCCAATATTCGATAATATTGGACAGCTAAATTTTAAAGAATGGAATGAGGCGGGATTACCCGATTCCTATCCTTTTGGTTCGCTAAATGCTTTGACCTACTCCAAAACATCCTTGATGTTCGGCAGTTTGAATATTGGATATGAGTTATTTAACGGGCTTCAGCTGAGCAGTCTTTTTGGTTACAATATGAGCCACAATACTGCAGGAGGAACATCTCCGATTTCCTCACAAAATCCGGTAAACAACCCGACAGGTGGCATGATGGTGGGAACCAATGACAACCAGAACTGGAACATTGAACCACAACTGAATTATGAACGAGCTATTGCGAAAGGTAATTTATCTGTGTTTCTGGGCGCAACATTTTCTGGGAGCGTTGCATCTGGTCAGAACACGATGGGCTTTGGTTATGAGGATGACAACCTGCTAGGATCTATCGCACTTGCACCTTTTAAGATGATCAACGACACTTATGGGCAGTATAAATATGCTGCAGTATCGGGGCGAATTTCTTATAAATGGGACAATAAATATTTTGTTAATTTGAGTGGAAGAAGAGATGGGTCCTCACGTTTTGGTCCAGGAAAACGGTATGGAAATTTTGGTGCACTGGGGGTGGCGTGGATCGCGTCGGAGGAAAGCTGGGTTAAAAATGTACTGCCTTCATTTATGGGCTTTGTAAAATTCAGGGGAAGTTATGGGCTGACAGGCAGTGATGGTGTAGGCGACTACCAATATATTAGCCAATGGTCTAGCCAGCCAGGTGGCACACCCTTGTATCCCTATGGAGGAATTACTCCTTTGGTAAGTTTGCATGCGGTAAACCCGGACTATCGTTGGCAGGTCAATAAAAAGCTGGAGCTTGCAGCCGAAATGGGGCTTTTTAGAGATAGAATAACGTTAAACATGATGTATTATAGGAACCGCTGTGGTAACCAGCTCACCTCTTACCCAACGCCTCTTTATACGGGATTTGGTGGTGTAACAGCCAATTGGCCTGCTACTGTGGAGAATAGTGGTTGGGAGTTTGTCTTAAGCAGCACCCTAATTGCCAAACCGGATTTTAACTGGGATTTAAGTCTGAATGGTGGATCCAATAAAAATATCCTGCAGAATTACCCTGACCTTGAATTGTCTCCTTATGCAACTCAGTATGTGATCGGTAAATCCGTAAACGATAAGTATCTTTTGCATTATATCGGAATTGATCCGATGACGGGTCAATATGCTTTTGAAGATCGCAACGGAGATGGTGTAATTAATTCAAATCCAACAGGAAAACCAGGCCAGGGATACGACGATCGCTATATCGTGATCAACAGTGATCCGAAATTTAGTGGAAGTATGGAGAACAGGTTCAGATATAAAAATATAACGCTGAGTTTCTCTTTGTATTACAAAAATCAGATGGGTGTTAGCGCATTTCATGCTGGTATGCCTGCCGGAAATGTCGGAAATATACCAGTGGAAATTTTTGAAAACCGTTGGCAGCAACCGGGACAACAGGCTAAATATGCAGCATTGACCACTACTTCGGGTGGGATGAATGGATTGGTAACGGGGTCTGATCTGTACTATACCGATGCATCTTATCTGAGATTGCAGAATGTTTCATTTTATTATATAGTACCAGATAAGGTGTTGAAGAACAAGCAGCTTAGTTTTTCTTTAAATGCGCAAAACCTGTGGGTATTTACAAAATATAAAGGAATAGATCCTGATACACAGAACTTCATGTCAATGCCTTCTCCAAAAATTATTACCGCTGGACTTAACCTTTCATTTTAAATCATGATTATGTTTAACTATCATACAATCAAAGTGTTGCTGTTTGTGTCAGTCTTTTTATTGGTTTCCTGTAATAAACTCCTTGAGATTCCCGAGCCTAAAAATAGCCTTACTACCGAAAAAGTATTTAACAATGAGGCACAAGCGAAGGGGGCAATGGCCGGAGTACTTACACAAATGATCAATGTCAGCGCATTTAGTTCTTTTAGTGCCGGTCTTACTAATCAGCTGGCCATGGCATCGTCCGACGAATTAGGAGTAGTATTAAATCCAACAGATAACTATTATAGAAATGCCCTCACTGCTCAGGACAGCCAGAGTAACGGGATTTGGAATACTGCTTATCAATCCATATATGGAGCCAATGGTATGATAGAAGGTATTGCTGAATCAAAATCGCCGTTATTGGGCGAACGGCTTAGAAAAGAACTGACGGCAGAGGCTAAGTTTATCCGTGCTTTTTGTTATTTCTATCTTGTCAATACCTATGGGGATGTTCCGTTGGTTTTGACCATTAACCTGGCAAAAAATACAAATATAGAGCGTAAGGCAATTAGTGAAGTATACCAACAGATCATCAATGACCTTAAAGAAGCGGCAGATGCAT
Source organism: Pedobacter schmidteae (assembly GCF_900564155.1). NCBI lineage: Bacteria > Pseudomonadati > Bacteroidota > Sphingobacteriia > Sphingobacteriales > Sphingobacteriaceae > Pedobacter > Pedobacter schmidteae. The sequence goes on from NZ_LS999839.1 coordinate 1,408,312, forward strand.
TACCGGCTGATTATGCTGCAGGTAACGGCGAAAGGATCAGGGCTAATAAGTGGGCCGCAAAAGCCTTATTGGCCAGGGTTTATCTGTATACCGGCGATAATGGGAAAGCCTTTGCAGAAGCATCGGACGTAATTAACCAGACTAGTCTTTATCAGTTGGAGATGACTGATCTGAACAAGGTATTTTTGAAAAATAGTTCGGAAACAATCTGGCAATTGCAGCAAAGCACGCAAATAGATTTTTCTGGGAATGCTATTCCGGAGTCTGTTTATCTAATGCCAAATCCACTACATACGGGGACGTCTAGTGACCTTTCTGCCAGTTTGCTTAACGCCTTTGACGAAGGGGATCTTCGCAAAGCTGCCTGGATAGACAGTACAGATTTCGTTTCGGGAGGTAATATGATCCATTCGAGATTTATTTATAAATATAAAACAGGTCGGCATAATAAAGTTGTTAACGCTGCTGCCTCCGAGTACTATATGGTATTGAGACTTGCTGAAATGTATTTGATAAGAGGTGAGGCAAGCGTATTGAATGGGGCTATCAGCGCTGGTATTGAGGATATCAACGTTTTACGCCAACGTGCCAATGTAGACCTTTTGCCTTTAACATTGGGAAGAGAAGCAGCTCTGACCGCTGTTGCGAAGGAAAGGCAGGCGGAACTTTTTGGGGAGTGGGGACATCGTTGGTTTGATCTGAAAAGAACAGGAAAAGCAGAAGCCGTACTTTCTGCAATTCCGGCCAAGCAGCCCTGGAGAGGAAATTATCAATTGTTATATCCTATTCCAAAAATTGAACTGGAAAGAAATCATTTTCTTAAACAAAACCCAAATTATTAGAAACAGCCTTATCATCAAACGTCATGAAAAAACTGATATTCATATATATCCAGGCCACTTTATTGTTACTGCTGGCGGTTTCCTGTAGAAAAGAACTGAGTGTGGAAGCAACAGCTTCATTGACCATTGTAAATGCGATACCGGGTTCAGGGAATCTGGTGGCCAATCTTAATACCAACTATACCGTTAGCGGTGGTTATGCTAGCGGAATATATGTCAAATACCGGACCTATGTGCCTGACAACCATCTTACTATTCAGGCAAAGCAGCAGCCTTTACTGATTTATAAAACTCCGGCAGTTAATGCGCAGGATAAGCCCTTTTATCAGCTTACCCTTAACCCTACAGTTGGCGAGGCCAGCACGTTATTTCTTTTTGGAACGTTAGAACATCCGGAAAAACTGCTGGTCACAAAAATGCCTCCATATCATGCTGCAGCTGATAGTTTGTTTGGCCTACGTATCATCAATTTGGCTGCGGCCAAAACCCCGGTGCGTATTCGGATTTCAGGTGAAGGAACAAGTTTGTCGGTTAGCAACCTCACTTATCAGGCTGTTACCGATTATTTGACTGTAAATGCCAATATCAAAGTAGGCGATGTGCTTATCGAAATTTTTGACCAGATATCGGGAGTACTTTTAAAAACATATACGCTGAAGGATGTAGGCACGACCACCCAGGAAAAAAATCTGTGGCGTTACCGGAATTATACCCTGGTTTGGGGGGCAGAAGATACCAACAGTACACTTGTAACAGATCCTTTTCTAATTCAGGATTTTTAGCGAAAAAACGATTTTCCTGATTGCCATTTGCTTTGCTGGTTTGCAGCAAGGGTAGTAGGCTACAGTCTTTTTTTAACCCATTTTAACACATAAAATATCTAATTCAATAAAAAATATGGAACCAATTGTTCGTATCAGCGGACTGTCGCATCGTTACAGTACCAGCTGGGCTATCAGAGACATCAATATTGACATCCCACGGAGTGGCATCGTAGGATTGCTGGGCTCCAATGGCGCAGGAAAATCCACTACTATGAATATTCTATGTGGTGTACTGACACCAACAACGGGATCAGTGGTCATCAATGGTATTGATCTGAGTAAAGAACCAGAGCGGGCGAAGCAGGAAATTGGATTTTTACCACAAACGCCACCCTTGTACATGGATTTAACTGTAGATGAATATCTGGTACATACCGCTATTTTGCGTTCGGTAGAAAAAAAGCAATTGAAGCGGGCACTCGAAGACGTAAAAGAACGTTGTGGCCTCACACACATCAGCAAAAGGCTGATTAAGAATCTGTCCGGGGGGTATAAACAACGGGTGGGTATTGCTCAGGCCATTATTCACCAACCCAAACTTGTAGTGTTTGACGAGCCAACCAATGGTCTTGATCCAAATCAAATTATTGAAGTGCGCGGTTTGATTAAAGATATTGCTACCGAACGGGCAGTGATACTCTCTACCCATATTCTAACTGAGGTACAATACCTGTGCAAGGATATCGTAATGATTGAAAACGGAAGGATTGTGTTTGCCGACACCATGGAAGCTTTCGACAATTATATCGCTCCACATAGTATGATGGTTGTGATGGAAAATGCACCTCCTACAGAAACCTTGCTCAGAATAGAAGGGGTGATAAGAGTAGAAACACTGACCGAAAGACAATTTCGAATTTACTTTAACGGCGATCGAAGTATTTCTGAGATGGTTGTCCTGGAAAGTGCAAAACAAGGTTGGCGGTTGCGCGAGCTGAATATGGAAAAGAACTCTTTAGATGAAACTTTTGCCCAATTATCCAGAATCTCTAATTAGAATTATTCCATAGAAATGAAAAAAATAATACAAATAGCCAAACTGGAGCTCGGTCTGCTATTTTATTCGCCCATTGCCTGGTTGCTCATCATGATATTCTTTGTACAGATGGCCATCGATTTTGTATCAGCAGTGAGGATCATCCAGTTTTTGGGAAAATTTGGCGTCGAATTCCCTTTCGTGACAGATGCCTTGTACACCACAAGCTCGGGCAAAACACATGGGGTTTATTTCCTGATCCTCAAAAGTTTGTACCTGTATACACCACTAATCACCATGGGTATCATCAGCCGGGAAACCAGCAGCGGGAGTATCAAACTACTTTACTCGTCACCTGTCAAAATTAGTCAGATCATTTATGGAAAATTTCTGTCATTGCTGACTTTTAATTTAGTAATTATTGGTTTAACAGGGCTTTTCCTTGTTTTTGGACCATTCTTTATTGAAAATTTTGATTATCCTCATCCCTTAGTAGCCTTATTATGCTGTTTTCTGTTGCTAAGTGCCTATTCGGCGATCGGGATTTTTATGTCCAGTTTAACCTCTTACCAGGTGGTGGCGGCCATCAGCACATTTCTGGCCCTGGCATTTCTGAATTACATAGGCAGTTTTGGTCGAGGGATCGATTATATACGTGACCTGACTTATAGTTTATCTATGCCAAGCCGTGCCAATCGTATGGTTGGGGGGCTATTGAATAGCAGAGATGTCATTTACTATCTGGTTATTTCAGGCATTTTTCTGGCACTAACCATTGCCAGGCTTGAAATGGCCAGAACGTCCAGATCATTTATGTACCAGCTTGGACGCTATTTAGTGATTGTGACTGTCGGTTTATCTGTTGCCTACATCAGTTCCAGACAACTGTTGATTGTTTATTATGATGCTACAGAAACGAAAAAGAATACCATTGTTAAGGCCAGTCAGAACATATTGAAAGATATGGGCAATGATCCGGTTGAAATGACCGAATACATCAACGTAATGGACGGAAGTTACAGTGAAGGGGACCCCGTTAACCGTTTAGGTGATTTAGCTCGTTGGGAGCCTTATTTACGGTTCAAGTCGAACATTAAATTGAGATGGGTATATTATTATGATAATGTTCCTGGTCTCTGGGATTATCCGGCCAATCAGGGGAAAAGTCTGAAGACACTTTTTAAGGAGCGGATAAAGAGTATGGAATTGGATACGGCTGATTTTATGGCTCCGGAAGAAGTTCGGAAAATGGTGGACCTGAGCGGTGAAGAGGGACGTTTGGTGATGCAACTGAAATACAAGGATAAGGCAGCTTTTCTTAGAACATTTAACGACGGCAAAGGGATCTGGCCAGAAGAGGCTGAGATCTCGGCAGCACTTAAACGTTTGATTGTGACGCCACCTAAAATTGTTTTTGCAACGGATGGGTATCAGCGTAGTGTAGACAAAGTGGGCGACCGGGATTATAAAATGTTGATGAATGTAAAAGGTGCACGGTCGTCGCTGATTAATCAGGGATTTGATATAGATAGTGTTTCGCTGGAGCATCAGGAAATTCCCGGTGGAATAGCGGCATTGGTAATTGGTGACCCCAAGGTGGCTTATAGCGAGGTTGCACTAGCTAAACTCCGGAGTTATATACAGGCGGGAGGAAACCTGATGATTGCTGGCGAGCCTGGTAAACAAGGTGTGGTAAATCCATTATTGGATGCATTGGGTATAAAAATGATGGACGGAACGCTTGTTCAGCGGAGCAGGGATTATTCCTATGGGCTGGTTACACCGCTAATGACAAAAGCTGCAGTAGAGATGAGTCCTGCATTGACCAAGCCTCAGCAGGATAAACTTCCGATTACGATGCCTGGTGCCGCGGCATTAAGTTATGAAGTTAAAGGTGGTTTTAAGGCTGCAGGTATTTTGATGACAGATGCAAGGAAAAGCTGGATAAAAAAAGGAGCATTTGTGCTGGACTCAGCGACACTTATTTTTGAAGCAAAAAATGGCGACCTGCAAGGTAGTTTTCCAGGTGCATTGACGCTGACACGTAAAATAAATAATAAAGAACAGCGGGTCCTGGTAACTGGCGATGCCGATTTTTTTAGCAATAAGGAGTTAGGACGAAGCAACATGCAAACGGCCAATGGATCGTTGGCGATCTCTATTTTCAGTTGGTTCTCTAATGAGGCATTCCCAATAAATATGTCGCGCCCATCGCCGAAAGACAATAAGCTGGGGTTGAACAAGACCGGCGTTAAAATTGTGCAAATATTGTATTATGTGGTGATTCCAGCCACTATTGCCCTTTTGGGTATGGTGCTGCTCATCCGTAGAAAACGTAAATAATGATGAGCTTTATAACGGATAAACAAACGATTGATGATTTGAATATTTTCTCGAGATCGGGGAGTGATTCAATATATCATATTTTTAATAAGACTTATACACAGGGCGGGGCAGGCTTGCTGGAGGAAATGTTCAGGAGCCCCCTTTCAGATGAACAAGCGATCAATGATCGTGTTGCTGTACTGCGTTTTTTTCAGGAAAGCAAGATGGCTTTTCCCTTGCAGGGTAACCGCTTTGAAGAAGCAGAAAGATACTTGGCGAATACCGATCCGCGCAGTAGACTTTCCAATCAGGGTTTTAGCATGGCCGATTTTAAAACTGCCGGGCAGAGTGTAACGGCATTGATTGAAATTTTGCAGGGGCTAAAGGTTTTTATGCTGGAAATATCCTCTGTTGTAGCTACCAACCCTTATGGTAAACAGGTTGAGTTAGTTTTGAGCCTGTTGAAGGCCAAAGAGCTGGAACTCATTTTTTCTGACCATAACAACGGTAAGATTTCATCCGGTAAAATTGTCGAGTATGATAACATTCTGCGTTTTCAGCAGCGGTCGTTGATGGAAAAAATATTACAACATATTTATCAGCTTGATGTATATATCTCCATTGCCAGAGTAGCGACAGAACGAGCTTATGTTTTTGCGACGGCCTTAAAGCGTAATGCCAATAGTTTGCAATTGCAGGGAGTGTATCATCCCTTATTAAATAGACCGGTAGCCAATAGTCTTGAAATGACCCCTGATAGCAATATTGTGTTCCTTACGGGGGCCAACATGGGTGGCAAATCTACCTTTATGAAATCGTTGAGCATTGCCATGTATCTGGCCCACCTGGGTTTTCCCGTTGCCGCTCAGAAAATGGAATTTTCGGTATGTGACGGTATGTATACAACCATTAACCTGCCCGACAACCTGGCGATGGGTGCCAGCCATTTTTATGCAGAAGTGCTGCGGGTGAAAAAAGTGGCAACAGAACTGGGAGCTGGGAAAAATCTGTTTGTGGTATTTGACGAGCTTTTCCGTGGCACTAATGTAAAGGATGCTTACGAAGGTACAATCGCTGTGATGGAAGCCTTTGCGAGTAAACCGTATTCACTGTTTGTAATCTCTACCCATATCATGGAAGCAGGAGAGGTACTTAGGAAAAGATGCAACAATATGATTTTCCGGTATTTACCCACACGTATGGAAAATAATAAACCAGTATATACTTATACACTTACCGAGGGTATTACTGATGACCGTCATGGGATGATCATTATCAACAATGAGGGGGTAATAGAGTTGATTAATGATCAAAAGAAAGTGAGACAGCAGGAGCCAAATTTTGTAGCGGATACACAGACGATAGAAGATTTGAACCTGCAGGGAAAGTTTAAGCAGCAATCTATTTACAGCTTGTTTAACCGCTTGCAAACCCGAGGTGGGGAACAGGTATTGGAAGGGATGTTTGCTCATCCACTCAATGACCCCGAACAAATCAACAAACGGAGTGCCCTGTTTGCATTTTTTCAGCAACACAGAATAATATTTCCTGTGATTCGATCGCAGGTCGAATCTATGGAGGATTACCTGGCTGGTGGTTCCGGTGCGTCACTGCCAAGAGTTGCCTGGGGCATTTTTGCCAGGAAGTTTAAACAGATGCTTTTTCATAATGCAGAGCTATTGCAGTTACAGGCCGGGCAATCTGTAACTATTGAAGTATTACAATCCTTTCGGGAGTTTTTTAAAGAGCTGGCAGTTAAAGAAGGTATAGAGGTTTATCGGCAGGATTTGGCTACTGCGCAAAAGATTCTGCAAGATCCAAGACTTCAGGAGATTCTGAGCGCACCTGAAGAGCAGCTTTCATTAATGCAGTTGCTCCGTAACGACTACCTGATCCGTCATGCCATGATTGGTCAGATGGAAACACTAATCCGGCTGATCTATGAGCTGGATGTACTTTCGGGTGTGGCGGCGGTAGCGGCAGAACAGGGTTTTGTATATGCCAAGGCTTTAGCTGCAGACCAGATGATGCTGGACATGGAAGGCTTCCGCCACCCTGGGTTAAAAAATGCGGTAACCAATAACTTACACCTTACCGCTGAGCGTAATATGTTGTTCCTGACCGGAGCCAACATGGCTGGCAAGTCTACTTTTATGAAATCAATGGGAATTGCTGTTTATCTGGCACATATGGGCTTTCCGGTGGCGGCAAAAAGGATGGAATTCTCAGTTAAAGATGGACTGTTCTCTTCCATTAATGTTTCAGATAATCTGGATATGGGCTACAGTCATTTTTATGCAGAAGTATTGCGAACCAAAACTGTAGCAAAATCGGTAAATGCATCCATGAACCTGTATGTTTTGTTTGATGAACTGTTTAAAGGTACCAATGTGAAGGACGCCTACGACGCCACACTGGCGGTAAGCAAATCCTTTGCTGAGAACAGGAACAGTTTCTTCGTGATCTCTACACACATTATTGAAGTAGGGGAAGCCTTGAGAGAAGCCTGTAATAACCTGCAATTTTCGTTCCTGCCTACGGTAATGAAGGATGGTGTACCGACATATCCATATACCCTCGCATCAGGAATTACTACCGACAGGCAGGGGATGATCATTATTGAAAATGAAAAAATTGTTGAGCTTATCAAAACAAACGATCCGGTAACTACTTAACCTTAAATTATAACATGTTAATCAGATATAGATTTTTAAGCTTTTTGTTTGCAATTGTACTTTGCATTCCACTGGCTTGTAAAACACGATTGTCTAACCAGTCGCTATTGTTGGATCCGGAAGTAAGAACAGGTAAACTATCGAATGGTTTTACCTATTACATCCGCAAAAATAAGACGCCCGAAAAACGGGTGATGATGTACCTTGCCGTAAAAGCGGGGTCTATCCTGGAAACGGATCAGCAAAGAGGGGTTGCTCATTTTGTAGAGCATATGAGCTTTAACGGGACCAAACATTTTCCTAAGAAGGCTTTGACCGATTACCTGGAGAAGGCCGGTGTACGTTTTGGAGCTGATATCAATGCGAATACCAGTCCAGACGAAACGGTTTATCAGCTCCCTTTGCCATCTGACAATCCTGAGTTATTGGCCAATGGTTTGCAGATTATGCGCGATTGGGCCCAGGACGCCAATATAGAGGCCGAGGATGTGGAGCGGGAGCGTCATGTAATTTTGGAGGAGAAACGTTACCGTCAGAGCTTGCAGCAACGTTATGAAGAACAAAGTGTTCCGTTTTGTACTAATGGTTCCCGTTACGGCTCCCGCTTGCCTATTGGAACAGAAGAAATTTTACTAAAGGTAACTCCCGAGGAAATACGGAGTTTTTATAAGGATTGGTACCGACCTAATTTGCAAGCCTTGATTGTTGTTGGAGACATTGATGTTGACCAGATAGAAAAATCGATTCAAACAAAATTTGCTGACCTTAAAAATCCTGACAAGGAGAAAGAGCGGACTGTCTACCATGCAAAACTAACTGGTAAAAACCAATATATGCAGTTTATAGATCGGGAGTGGGGAGGGATTTCGATAGAAATTCTGATGAAGCAACCTCAGCTTAAAGTGAGAACTGAGGCTGACTACAGGAATAATCTGCTAAAAAACCTGTTGGCACAGTTGGTGAATGCCAGATTCAGACAAATGCCATTTGCTACGTTTACCGATCTGACAGGTGGATTGTCTGCCTTTAGGATCAATGTAACAACCAAGCCTGCTGAAACACAGCCCTCGCTGCAAAGTGTGTGGTTGGAATTACGCAGAATGGAGGAACAGGGATTTTTGCAGACTGAACTGGATCGGGTGAAAAAGAGCTATCAGCAAAAGATGGACGAAGCCGTAAAGGAAAAAGATAAAACAATGTCGCAGGTCTTAATCGGGTCTTACTTGCAACATTTCCTTACCGGTAACATCCCCCCGGGGATTGTGAAAGAGCAGGAACTGATCAAGGGTATATTGGCAGATCTGAGCATAGATGAAATCAATAACCTGATGAAATCCTGGATGACGGGCGCCAATAGGGATATTATTGTAAAATCATCCGAAGAAAATAGAGCATTCCTACCAGACGAAGCGACTGTGCAGAGCTGGATTGAAGGAGTCTACGTGCAACCGTTAAGCCCATTTGTGGATGATGTTCAGGACCTTCCGCTGCTGAAAAAAATGCCCGTTCCAGGCAAGATTACCGCTATTACCCCTATTGAAAAAGTTGATGTTCAAAAGCTGGTATTCGGAAATGGGATAACCGTATTGTTAAAGAAAACAGATTTTCAGAACAATCAGATTGTATTTAAAGGGTTTGCCGAAGGAGGTGCATCTCTATATGCTGATGCAGATTATCAAAATGCTATGAATGCCGCTAATGTAGTTACTGTTGCCGGTGTTGGGAACTACAATGCCGAACAGTTGACCAAATTTATGTCAGCCCGGCAGATACAACTCAGCCCTTTTGTAAATGATACCTATCAAGGTATTAATGGGATGTGTACCAGGGAGGAACTACCTAGTACTCTGGAGCTATTAAATGCCTATTTTACTGAACCTCGAAAAGATGAAGAGGCGTTCAATATCCTGATCGAGAGGTCCAGAGAAACTTTCTCGAGTAAAACAAATAACCCTGCCCAGGTATTTTCAGATACAGTAAATCTGGTACTGGGGAGCTATCATTTCCGTAAAAGACCCCAAAGTATGAACACAATCAATGCCGTTCAACTGGATAAGGCTTATGCGATCTATAAAGAGCGTTTTGCTGATGCCTCTGGTTTCACTTTCCTTTTTGTAGGAAATATGGATCTGGAAGCAATCAAACCATTATTGGAAAAATACCTTGGGTCATTGCCATCGAAAGGTTTAAAAGAACAGATGCGTGATTTGGGGATTAACATTCCGGCGGGACGTATTTCCAAAACGATATACAGCGGGTCTGTACAGAAATCAAGCGTAATACTTACCTATTCAGGTGCTTTCGATTATAATTTCGAGAATACGATTAAAATGAATGCCCTTGCGGATGCCTTAAAGATCAGTTTGACCAGGCGCCTGCGTGACGAGGAGGGGGGAACTTACACACCGAATGTACAGCTGAATCTAAGCAAGTTCCCGAAACAAAGGTTTAGCCTGATGATTTCCTTTGATTGTGCAGTACAGAACGTAGAAAAGCTGATTGCTTCTGCTCAAGACGAGCTAAACAAAATGAGAACGGCCGGGCCAGCAGTTGAAAATTTGCAGAAATTTAAAGCAGCACGCAGGGTTGGTCTGCAAACGGGATCAACCAATAATGAATTCTGGCTGGATTATTTGGCCGGGCAAACGATAAACAAAGAATCCTTAACACAGTTTTTCGACTATGACGCGGCACTTGACCGTATCAGTGCACAATCAGTTCGGCAGGCTGCCGCTACCTATATCCAGGACAAGAATTATGTGAGACTGGTATTGATGCCCGAAAAAACTAACCATTGATAATAAAATTATGAAGAAAATCATACAAATAGCCAGGCTGGAACTCAGCCTGCTATTTTATTCACCAATTGCCTGGCTATTGATGATTGCGCTGGTTGTACAGATGGCCCTTCTGTTTATACCCGTAATACCTCAGCTTGCACAAGCACAGAACCTTAGCTTTTTAACCAGTAAATTGTTTACCAATCCTGAAGAACTTGGGGTACTGTCGAAAATGCTGGAACACCTGTATTTGTATATTCCCTTAATCACTATGGGCATCATTAGCCGAGAGATTAGTAGCGGAAGTATCAGGCTACTCTATTCCTCCCCGGTAAAACTTAGTCATGTAATTTATGGCAAATTTATTTCAATGCTGATATACAATCTGATGATTATTGGTGTTTTGACTTTATTTGTGCTGGCTGGAGCCTGGTTTATTCCTAATTTTGACTATCCCCATATTATTGTTGCCCTCTTTGCTATTTATTTGCTGTTAAGTGCTTTTTCAGCTATAGGTATCTTTGTGTCTAGCTTAACAAGCTATCAGGCGGTTGCTGCTATCAGTACCTTTGTGATGCTGGCAGTGATGAATTATATTGGAAAAGTTGGACAGGATCTTGACTTTATCCGCGACCTAACCTATAGCCTTTCTATGCCAAGCAGGACTGAGCGGATGATAGCGGGGTTATTAAATACACGAGATGTTATTTATTATTTGGTGATTTCGGGAATGTTCCTGGCTTTTACCATCACAAAGTTAGAATTGGAAAGGTTATCCAAATCAACTTTACAACAGGCTACACGGTATGCCATAATTTTGCTGATCGGTTTAACAATAGCTTATACGAGCTCCCGTCAGCCCCTAATTGGGTATTATGATGCCACAGCAACGAAAGTAAACACCCTTACCAAAACCGGGCAGAAAATCCTCAAGGATATGGGAAATGATCCTGTCGAAATTACGTCGTATGTTAATGGATTGGACGACTCGTACTTCAGATCATCACCCGCAGAACGGATTGAGAATATTTCCCGTTGGGAACCCTATTCTCGTTTTAAATCCAATATTAATTTGAAATGGGTGTATTATTACGATAGTATTCCTGGGGTTACTCCATTTTTGATAGAACAAAAGCTGAATTTTAATCAGTATGTGACCAGGGTGGCAGATTTGCTTGAGCTTGATCTGAGTAATTTTGAAAGTCCGGAGGAAGTAGCAAAAAAAGTGAATTTGAAAGGTGAAAACGCCCGCTTGGTAATGCAACTAAAATATAAAGGGAAAAGGACTTTTTTAAGAACTTTCCCCGCTCCAGATCAGAAATTCTGGCCAGATGAGGCTGAAATTGGTGCAGCGCTGAAACGCTTGATCGTTACTCCTCCTAAGCTGGTTTTTGCAACAAATGGTTATCAACGTAGTATGGATAAGATGGGTGACAGGGATTACAAGGTATTGGCCAATAGCAAAACTTCCAGGGCTTCTTTGATTAATCAGGGATTTGATATAGATAGTGTTTCTTTAGAACACCATGAGATCCCAAAGAATATTGCGGCTTTGATCATCGCCGATCCAAGAGTAGCATTTACTGAGGCTGCAAAGGCAAAACTTCATAAATACATTGCCGAAGGTGGAAATCTGATGATTGCTGGTGAACCCGGAAAACAAAATGTGGTGAATTCGTTGCTGGATTCACTGGGGGTGCGGATGCTGGATGGTACTCTCGTTCAGCAAAGCAGAGATTATTCCTACGATTTGGTTACACCGAATTTAGCTGCAGGGGCCGTTGCGATGGATAAACGTTTACAACAATTTTATTCATATGGATTGGTTGTATCTATGCCGGGGACAAGTGCATTGAGCTTTACGAAAAAGGGGGGCTTTAATGTTCATCCGCTGTTACTTTCCAATGCCAGGTCCAGTTGGATTAAAAAGAGGAAGTTTGTGCTGGACTCTGCAGCATTGACAATTGACCATCTTAATGGCGACCAGCAAGGAAGCTTTCCAACTGCCCTCATGTTGACAAGAAAGGTGAGCAATAAAGAGCAGCGAATCATTGTGTCTGCTGATGCAGACTTTTTTAGCAATACGGAACTGAGCCGTAACAATATGCAAACCATGAATTCCGTTTTTGCGATGAGTATATTCCGTTGGTTCTCTTATGAGGAATTCCCGATAGATACCAGTCGCCCGCCTTCAAGGGATAATACTGTTACGCTAACGAAGACAAGTATAAAAAGCTTGCAGATTTTATTTTATGGTGTAATACCGGGCACTTTGTTCCTGATCGGATTAGTGCTTTTAATTCGTAGAAAACGTAAATAATATGAATCATTTATTTCAATCCATTAGTCTGGCGTTTCTCATTACTCTCGGCCGTTATTTCATTATTGCAGGTGTCTTTTTTTTAGTTTTTTACCTGCTTTTTCCCCAAAGTCTGCTACCGAATAAAATTCAAAGCAGGCTGGCGGGGAGGGCCGATTTTCTGAGAGAAGTATTGCATTCGTCGATATCCAGCATTATGCTGGCCATTACTTCCATCATTGCTTTGTCTGGCTGGCTACGGCCATACACCTTCATTTACTCCGATATGAATGCCTATCCAATATGGTGGATTCCGGTAAGCCTGGTACTTACTTTAGTGGTGCACGATACCTACTTTTATTGGATGCACCGGATGTTGCACCACAAAAAGTTATTTAGAATAACTCATCTTGTGCATCACCAGAGTACCAATCCTTCGCCCTGGACTTCCTATTCCTTTCATTTCCTGGAAGCTTTAGCCGAAGGGGCAGTGGTGATTGTGCTTGTTTTTACGATGCCTTTACATCCATTAACCATTGGGTTATTTGCACTTTCTTCGTTTGTGATTAATGTTTATGGGCATCTTGGGTATGAAATTATGCCCAAAGGTTTCAGACATACCTTTTTATTTGAGATCATTAATACCTCTACATATCACAATCTGCATCATCAAAAGTTTAAGGGCAATTATGGGTTATATTTAAGAGTGTGGGACAGATTAATGGGAACGGAACATCCAGATTATGTTAAAAACTATGATTTGCTACAGGAAAAACGTTTTGGAAAACATTAAGTTAAAAAGCTTCGGATAAATGCTTATCCGAAGCTTTTTAACTTATTTTAATAGTTTAATTTTGTGATGGAGGTAACATCAGCAATCCCCTGGAATTTGACGCCTCTTTTTGCTGTAGCTGTTGCCACATCAATTACATATAAATAATGCTCACCACCGTTTGCGGCATCTTCTTTTAAAACATAGTAAGCTGTTTTTCCATCTTCCTCAACATAAACTTTCATGTTATAGCTCATTTGAGCATGCTCCGGAGCTCCGGTAATATAGTTGACCGTTTTGTTAATCACGTCAACAATTGCCAGTTTTACTCTGCCGCCACTAACACCGCCTACTTCGTCGGTTGCATACAAGGTCATTAAAAATTTTCCATCTTTAATGTATTCTCCCCGAGCAATTTTGGTTTTTGTAAGTGCTTCTACATTAAAAAAATAAGACTGATCAAATTCTTCTGTCCCTTTTTTAATGCGAAGAATTGCGGAAGGCTTGGTAGATTTTAAAGTGCCGGATCCACCAGCGGTAGACCACGCATATACATCGCCATTTTCAACTTGTTTTACACCCTGCATACCAAACCAGTTTCCAATAAAGCCGGTTCTTCCATCCCGGATCATTTTTCTGTATTGAAGGGATGGATAGTCAAACACAGCAATCCAGGTACTATCTACATATTTGGTAGATTGGCCGGTTACGCCAGGTGTGTAGTACACAGGTGCAAATAATTTATTGTCAACCTGGGTAATACCCGACCATACCGCCATTTCACTAATTCCTGTGATTTTAGAAAGGTCCACTGTATTTCTTCCTGCTACCTTTAAATTTTCTGCATCAAAGCGGTATAAAGTAGCTATTGAACTACTTAAACTTCTGTTTACGGAGCCACCAACATACTCGTTGTTGTTTACGGTACCATATACCCCTGTCATCTCAGTATTTACAGAGGCTCCGGCAAGTACCAACTCGCCTTTTGCGTTTAATTTATAGGGAGTAGTAGGGCCTTGGGCGGCATATACAATACCAAAAAGCTTATTGTTTTGTCGGATAAAAGAGTAAGCATCTGTTTCTATCCCGTTTCCTGTAGTAGATAAGATTCCCGATTTCACCTCATCCGTTGTTACGATATATCTGCTGGCTTCACCACCAGAGCCATCTGTAAATACTACAAATACAAATTTAGATTTGCCTGTATTAGAATTACTATTATCAATCTCGGCAGCATCTTTTTTGCTACATGAGCTGATTGCAAGTATGCCTGCTATAAATACAGACACTAAGAAATAGTTGACTATTGTTTTCATATCATTTAAAAGTTTATTGTGTATGTGATTAAAATTCGGTTATAAAATGTCTTTGCTAAAGAAATAGCGAACCTTCACGGAAAACGAACGACTGGGTCTCTGTAAGCTGTAATTGTCATACAGCACTTTATCGGCGATGTTAAAGCATTCCAGCGACAGATTGTATTTGCCTCCGGCTATAGTATAAACTATATTGGCATTGTGCGATACCTGGTGTGGAATTTCCAGTTTTGAAGTTTGGCTTCCCTGGCTTGGCCAACGCAAGTAGAATTTGCCAACAAATAACATATTATAACCGATTGTCAGGGAATTATTCCCTTTACCAATATGATCAATTACAACCGAGGTATTTGCGTTTCCAAAAAGATAAGGCATATTCGGTATCCTGTCTCCATATGTGGTGCTGATTTCGGTCTTCCCAGGTTCATATAAGGAATTGTTCCTCAAATTCTGATAGGTAATATTGAAGCCGGCATTGAGCCACTTTTTATAAGAATAATTTATTTCTCCTTCTATTCCATTGTTTTTGACATCCCTTACATTGTCGGCTTTTTGGGCCTGTTTTCCGTCGAAACTAACAGGTTGAAGTACCCATCGGATGAAGTCGGCCGCACCCCGGTATAAATAAGTAGCATCAATGCTGAGCCGATGATTATTGTTGATGTTAAAATTGAAATTACCGCCGATGTTGATGTTATTACTGCTTTCGGGTAAAAGATTCTGGTTAGGCGACAGAAGATCGATATCGCCAAATAGTTCATTATTTTCAGGTAATCTCCTCGCTTTTTCATAGGAAGCTTTTAACTGAAGGTTGGGAAGTATATAGTAGGTTGTGGCAAGGCCATATCCAAGTTCAGAAATATTTCCTTTGCCGTTGGTATAAATTCCATCTTGCAACTTGCTGTTGGAACTTTGCTGGAAGTAATTTTTTACAAAGACGGTGGTACTCCACTTCCGGTTATAATCAAAACGATATCCCAAACCTGTAATGTGTTTTGTCGTTTTTGCGGGCTGCTGGTCGGCCAGGTTCCCAGGATCTAATGCATTAAACCCTTTTCTGTTAAATGTGGTGGTGATATGATTGAAATTAAATGAATGATGTTCATTAATCAGATAAGCTATATTTCCTGAGAATACGCCATTGTTGTTTTTGTAGCGGTAATCTCGTCTGGTGCCCGATTCGCCTCCTTTTGCTGAAGGATTATTCCTGTCTTTGTAAACAAAGTCTCCCAGCCAGTTATACTGACGAAACATAGTATCAATAGAGCGTTCTTCACCTAAATTGTACCTTCCTGTTATCTGTACATCCAGACCTTTGATAAAAAAATTCTTTTTAATGTACTTAAGTGTAGGCTGAACAATATTCCCCCTTCTTAAACGGCCACCATATACGTCATACATTCGGTTGCCTGTTTGAATATCCGCTTTGTTTTGCCCTAACGTAATACCCAATAGTAGCAGATCTGCATATTTTTTACCCATTACGCCTATATTGAGTATTGCTGTTTCGTTATGGTAGTTATCATGAAACCTCCTTACCCGCATAGGGGTGTAAACCCCAGTCTCAAAATCTGCGACATCGACGTCCACCCAGTAATTGTTATCGGAATAGTTTTGAAAGGCGTTCAGTTGAACAGTAAAACCGGATTTTGCGGTATAACCTGTATTAATTGTAGTTTTATGCGTATTAAATGAACCGTAAGAATAAGACGCATCAAGATAGGTACGAGGCGTGTTTTTGGTTACAATATTTACCGCTCCGCCCAGGGCATCGCCACCAAGCCACACAGGTACTACTCCCTTATACACTTCTATTCGATCTGCAAAATTGATGGGAATATTGTTTAATTGAAATGATGAGCCAAAATTGTCCATCGGTAATCCATCAATGAAAAATTTAACCTGATTACCTGTAAAACCATTTAAAGAAATGCTCATGTCAGATCCCAATCCACCGGTTTCTTTCACCCTTATGCCAGAAACCCTATCCAGGGCCTGACCGATATCCAATGAAGTATTATGAAGTTTTTTGGCATCAATTGCTGTAACATTGTAAGCTTGTCTGTTCACCTCCTGGGTTGTGGTTCTGCCATTTATGTTTACAGACTCCAATTGCTGAACGCTGGATAGGAGGGAGAAATGAATGTCCGTGATGGTTCCAGCTTTAGTGTAAACAGTCTTCTGCTGTGGCTTCATTCCAATTGCTGTGACGGCGATTGTGAATTTACCACTTGAAAGATGCTCAAACCTAAAATGCCCATTTTCATCTGCTGCTTTGGAGATGTTGGCACCAATGATCTTTATCATTGCACCTGGAATAGGTTTGTCAGACTCATCTTTAACTTTTCCGGCGATTGTTGCGCTTCCGGACTGTGCATAAACACAAAATAAATTCAGGGCACAAAAGATCCCCGTCAGCAAAATTTTCTTAATTTGCATGTACTTTTAATTGACGTTAGAAGTTTCCTCTTTTCAGAGGTATTTGCCGTACAGTTGCTGCTGTACGGCTTTTTTGGTTAAAGAGTTGCTGCTCTTTATCAAATTGTGCCTGTATTACACACATTCTAACCAAAGTATGTGTGCAAACAGGGCTTTATTTATTTAGTTACTTCAAAGCTTGATGTTGCACCTTGCCAAGCGGTAGTGTAGGTTTTACCATTATGTGTACCTTCCGTTTTTTCACGTGCGGATACTTCAATAACATATCTTCCAGGCCATATCGGTTTAAAAGTAATCAGTCCATTTTCGTCAGTAGTGATCTCTTTGCTCCATCCTTCGGGAGAGAAAACGGAAATTGCTGTTTTGGCTAGAGGCTTGCCATTGGCTACGGCTTTAATCTGCAGAGATGTGTTAATTTTGTAGATTTTTGACTCCGTTGTGTGCACCTTAAGGGCTGTAGGTATTGCATCATAATTAATAGCTGCTGATTTCCCGACAGTAACAATCGCTGTCGATAAAAATTCGTATTTTGTCGTTCCGCCCAATTCTTTTGCTTCATGGCTAACGGTTAATATATATTGCCCGGCTTTTTCAGGAGTAAAAGTTGCTGAATAAAAATTGTCTCCAGGGATGGTGGTCAGTTTAATTTTCTCTTTTCCGGGCGCGGAAAGCCATAATGTGAACTCTTTAACGTCCGAGTACCATTTTGAAGTCTCTTCGCGTTCGTTGGTAGCGTACTCGCCGTAATATACTTTTATTTGTTGGGCCTGGCCCGTTTTGCCATTGGATTCAGTTTCGATCCACAACGCGTGAGCAAATAGTTGAGTTGTGCCTAATGTAAACAATAATGCAAGTAGTAGTGATTTCATTGTTTTCTGTTATTTAGATTGATTAAAAATTAGGCTAATCTATGAACTAAAATCAGAGTTATGAAATTTATTTAGAATTATTATAAATTAAATAATCGAATAGATATGAAAAACACTATAATACATGTTAATTGGACGCACGTCGTTTACAATGTTTTATTTGATGCTTTCTGCCCCTTTAAACTGTAATACAAGGTGAACAGGTAACAAGGGATAAGTATCAGATATGCATATTGATTGTTGGTATGCCTGGCCACTGCACCATAAACCAAGGGCATAATGGCACCACCAGCTACGCCCATAATTAAAATAGCTGATCCTTTGTTTAGTATTTGGCCACTTAGCCCTTTTAATGCTTGTGGCCATATTGCGGGCCACAGTAATGCATTGGCCAGTCCAAGCAAGGCTATAAAATAAATGGATATTTCACCAGGAATAAAAATGGCGAACAACAGAATTATTAATCCAAGCCAGGAGGAATAGGTGAATGCTTTTTCCTGTGTAATATACCTTGGGATGGCATAAGCACCAAACAGGTACCCCAGCATAGTGCATGCTAATGTATATGAAGTTAGATTTTTTGCTATATCTAAAGGCACGCCATGATAGATGCCGTAATTGCTAATCGTATCACCGGCTACTACCTCAAGCCCGACTGTACAGAAAGTTGCGATAAAACCCAATGCAAAGTTTTTACGCGATATAGGAGCGCTTTTCACATGTTGATGGATTTCTTCTGCACCGTCATTTGAAGTGGCTTCAATTTCAGGTAGATGTGCAAACCTGATCACATAGGCGATTACCAGTAAAATAATTGTAAGCGCGATGTAAGGCATAATTACAGCATGTGCCAGTGTGTCAAGTCGAATGTTGCGCTTGATATCATCCATCTGTTGAAGCTCAGCAATAAGTCCGTCAGAATTTTTCAAAATGATTGCTCCCAGAACAATTGGAGCCATTACTCCTGCAAACTTATTACATATGCCCATAATGCTGATGCGTTGTGCTGCTTTCTCAGGAGGACCTAACAAGGTGATATAAGGGTTAACCGTGGTTTGTAATAGTGTTGTCCCGGTACCAACAATAAACAACCCGATTAAGAATAAAGGATAGTACCGCATCATTGCAGCTGGGATGAATAATGCGCAACCAATTGCCATAATAACCAGTCCTACACTCATCCCTTTTACCATGCCAGTATACTGAAGCAGCTTACTGGAAGGGATGGCCATAACGGTGTATGAGATGTAGAAGGCGAAGGTGACCAGGTAAGCCTGCCATTCTTCCAGTTCGCAGGCTATTCTCAGGTAAGGGATTAAGGTGCCGTTTACCCAGGTAATAAACCCAAAAATGAAAAAAAAGGCGCCAATGGTGGCGATTTGCATAGTTATGGCATTCTTGGCTGCAGGTTGTATGGCTACGGTTTCATTGGACATAATATCTGTTTTTTAATAGTTCTTTCATATATTCATTTATTTCCCATTGATGCGTTTCATTCGATTTGCCATCGGGACTCCATTGCATATAAGGAAAAGGGCCAAACTCAGATGTAAAAGTAAAATAGTCGGCTTTTTCTGCAATTCGCATGGCCACCACTTTGTCCCAATGTTTTAGGTGTTGTTGCAGGGCCTCTTTCCAAACGATATTACGCGGATCGTTTACTTGTGGACTTTGAGTGAAACCAATGCGCGAATGGATATGGCGGGTTCTGGATAAAGCAAGCTCAAGGGCATCATTCTGGTCTTCGAGGTAACTTTCTGCGACTGAAAACCAATGCGAAATATCAAGGGTTAACAATAGTTCAGGTAGTTCCTTTAAGAAAGCTTGTGTGTAATGGGCTGCGAAGCTAAATTTACCACGATGGGTTTCATGTAGAATGGATATTCCTGTGGCATTGCTGATTTCCTGAGCTGCTGACAGTAAGGCAATGTTTTGACGAAAACTGAAATGATCTTTTCCTGTATGAGAGGTAATAAACAAAGGTTTTGCAGCAGATAGAGTAAGCAATCTTTCAGTCATTTCTTTTTTGTGCTGAGGGAAGTTAGGTGTGATCGTGTCCCAGTGTACACCAATCCATTGCAAACCGAAATCATGTATTGCAGAAATCATGTTGGCTTGTGATACTGCGTTATGAGGTAGACTGAACTCCACACCGTCATAACCTGATTTTTTAACCCTGGTCAAAAAATCAGTCCATTTCAGGTGTTCGCTACCCCAGTAGGTGCAAAAGAATAAGATTTTCACACTTTTACTGCCAGTTCTTTTGTCGGATCCATCAATAAAGGGAAGTATTGTCCGCTTATTTTTTCTCCTTTTGGAATTGCCGGAGCACCTGGCATAAGCTCATTGTCAGTGTCTGAAATGGTTCCGTCAGCAAACATATTGAGTACAAATGCTCTTCTTGACCTTTCCGATCTGTTTTCGTAAGAACCATGTACCAGCAGGGGGTGATGAAAAGTACCATAGCCCTTTCTTAGTTCCATTGGGATAGGTTGAAATGCAGCCTTTTGTTCAGCGGTTAAAAACTCCATCAATCCCTCCATTTCGCCAGCAAGTTCCGGTTTTTGGAGCAGGCCCCATTGATGACTTTTAGGTACATAGTACATGCAGCCATTTTCAGTGTTAGCGTCGTCCAAAGCTACCCAGCAGGTAAGATGCTGTAATGGAATCGTGCGTGTCCAGTAAGAATAATCCTGATGCCAGGCAACCACTCCGCCGTGTTTAGCTGGTTTGCAAAAAAGTTGGTCATGCCAGAATCGTACTGCTTTATTCCCTAGAAGTTGACTGGCAGCCATTACAAATGCAGGATTCCAAAGGATGTCATGAAAGCCAGGAGTAATCCGCCATGCACCTAATGCATGAAATAAAACCGAATTAGGGTCCGTAGAAGCATTAGAAAAAAATTGATGGAATAGGGTGTGGTCTGGGAGGTTCGGGTCAGAAATGCGGACTAAATCTTCATTGAGTTGATCTACCTGCCATTCTTCCAGAAATTTAATGCCGCTTAAGTAGCCGTTTTCTTTAAAAAAACTAACCTGTGCATCATTAAGCTGGTATTGTTCCCATTCTTCTTTGTTAGTTGGCCATTTGAAAAAATCAGAGACCAGGTGATGGTATTCGGAAAGGTCTTTAAGTTCGTTGGTATTCATTCTGCTATTTTTTAATCCAATAATCTGTTATTTTATGGTTGCTAAATGTATTTGCTTATTAAATAACCCTTTGCTGTATAGTTTTTTTATAAAGAAAAAAGACCGGTCTTCGAATGGAATTTCATATGGTAAAACTTCCTTAACCAATAATTTTTGTTTAGAAAGCCTGTTAAGCTCCTGTTGATTATTATTTAAGAATGCTATGCTCCATTTCAGCGGTAAGGCCTCCGGATCCTCCTGGGCCCAGGCCTTCAGTATCCGTTCTATTCCTTGCTGGTCATTTGATTCCTGCATCAAAAAAATACTGATGAAATCCATCGATCCATAAGGTGTAAAATCACCAGATGCTCTAAAATCGGAAATCTTTTGAATCAGCTGTTTCCTTTTTACTTTATCTGCCATTTGCAGACAAATCAGTTCCATAAAGTCCTCCAGGCGTTCGTCAACAAGATGCGGTTTTCCAATGCCCATGTTTTCTGGCCATGTTTTGGCCATATGGATATGGTAGATCGCTTTTTTCGGATTTCTCATATCTATCGCATTTAACGCGCAACGTAATTGGGTTTCACGCCAGCTATTTCTGCCTTCCGAAGCACCTTCATTTGGTAAAACCGACATATTTGTCATTAGGGAAATGCCTTGTTCAAATTTTTGGGTATGCATAAAACATCTGGCTAGTTTTAAACCCAGGTAATAATTGTGAGGGTAAAGTTTGTAGCCCTTGCTCGTAATGGAAAGAGCAGCGGTCCAATCGTCATGTTTTGCATAATATTTAGATAAGCTTAAGATTGTCCGCCAGTCATTTGGAGCAAGATGATAAGCCTGCTTCAAATCTTCCAAAGTACCTGGCTCACCCATTTTTTGTCTTAAATCTGCTCTTACAATATAGAAAGGATAAAAATCTGGCGCTACATTACAGCTATTTAACAGATTCAGCGCATTCTCATTCTTAAGGTTCTGGATGTAGGCCAGTGCCAGAAAATACCTGAATTTCCAGGAAGGATGTAAGTCGATCGCCCAGCGTAACAGCATGATGTCTTCTTCCCGGTGTGGAAAAACAAAATCAGCACTTAAAGCTGCCGCGCTGTTTAAGGTCGGATCAACCTTTTCTTTAAAGCCTATTTTTTGAAATAAATAAGCTTTCCAAACTCCAACCATAGGGTATTCGGGGGCAGCTTCAATGAGTAGTAGGGCATCTTTGTATAAATTTAAACTGGCATAAAATGAGGCCAGTTCCATATAGGTTTCATAGGGAAGTTCGCTATCGGTTAGCTGCGCAATAGGCAGACCTTTTGCTTTATTCAATTCAAATCTCGCCATATAGTTAATGGGATCTGTAATCAATAGCTGCTGTATTAAGACCATAGCCTTATCATGTTGCCCCTTTAGATTGTTGATAATGATGCTTAAATATACAGAATGAAGATTAATAGATCCAGATTGTCCCGCCTTTCTTACATAGCTGCTTGCTTTTTCAAGCTGGCCTTCCTGCAGAAATAATTTGGCTAGTTCGATGTAAGCCGCAACTCTGTAGGTTATCGACTGGCTGGCGATAGAAAAGCCATCTTTTGCATCTGCAGTATTCTGTAGTCGATGATTTACCAATCCATAAAAATAATTTGCTTCAGGATTATAGGTGTCGACAGCTAAAGATGTGTTTAATAATCTTAGGGCATCCGTGTATTTCATTTGTTTAAAATAAAGTCCGGCCAGCCCATTAAGAGCTTCTATAAAAAAAGGATCTTTTTCCAAACAGTTTTTGTAGTTGCTTATTGCACGGTCAAAAAAACGTTGCCTTTCCCATTCCCTGGCTTGTATGGAGGAAGCCTGAACAGAATTAAAATTATATCCTTCATTAATCTTTACCGGTCTTTTTAATAAAGTATGTTGCTCCGGGCCGTTGTAGATGATAGTGTCATCTAAGATCAATGTCAATGTCGTGGCGCTGACAGGGGCAGGTAGATCAATGACGAAGGTTTGCATGGTATTCATTAAGATATGTTGACTTACCAATTTCCTCTGTTGATTTAAAATGATCAGCTGATGATTCAATGGTTCGTTGCTGAACAACTGAAGCTGCGTTTTGCCTTCTTCCCTGGTGATGTGGAACGAGAGCTTAGGGCATCCATAAGTTAGTCCACCCAAATCTTTAACAGGAAACCAGTGCTCTTCCCAGGTATCGGAAGTGTGGGGTAAAAACGAGGCATGTTTAAAGGGAGTTTTGGAACTGGAGGCAATACTTTGATTAAACAGTCTACCGCTTTGAACTTCTGTATATTGACCGTCTTTATCAGTTAGTAAGTCTTCCCAGATCATTCCATATCTGGATAAGCCCCATATCCATATTTTTTTTCCTGGCTTTTCATCATATGGTGCGAAATGCCCCATCCCAAAGTTGTCAGCATGCCAGTAACAACCCCAAAAATCCGAATAAGAACCTATGACGTGGTAGGACTTATACTCGCCGTGATCGTTCTGATCATAAAAAGATATTTTTCTGTTAGCCTCATCTTCCGGCCAGCTTAGCGCATTTCCATCATGTCCCAGTCTTTGCTGTCCCGGATAAATATATTCAAGATTCCCGGATGCTTTAATACCGACGTTGTTCCATTGATAGTAGGACTGTGGAAGGCATGTGTTGTTGTGCCACCAACTTTTGGTTTTAAAATATGCAGTATCCTTGGGTAGATTAATTTCCACACGCCATTGGGTGCGTGATGGCCAGTCTGTAGCACCTATAAAGCAGCTAACACTACCGTCCTCATTTTCGATCATTTTGTAGTCAACATCTGCTGAACATGATGGACTGTGCCCGATAATACCCATATTGATTTCCATGCCACCGGAAGTCCATGGTCCGCGCATAGCCACATCTCTGAATTTTGCGGTATGATTAAAATAAATAAACTCCTTTCCTGTAGCTTTTTCTATGGCTCCCCATATTTTACCACCTACTGCCGGATTGATCCAGAGTTTGATATAAGGGTTTTCCATAACAACCATTTCCCAGGCCTGATCTTTGCCGTTAGTAGTGTAACCATCGAATCTGTTATATGGATATAGTCGTCCGAACTCAGGTATAGGACTTGGATCTGAATAAGGGTATGTTTTGAGTACGACGAGTTCCTTCCTGATCTTAGCTTCTTCTATGATTTTAGTGTTTTCCATTTGATAATGTTGATGGAGCAGGGTGCATTGCGGCACCTGTAAAATTTATATGATCAAACTTAATCAACAATAACTTAATAAGCAAGCATTTTTCTTAAAATATGTGCGCGCACACAGTTTGTTTTTAATGCTTATATGCTAATAAATGTGTTTATTTTGTAATACGTATACATTTCGTGTTAGGCGATGAGAATCTTCGTGAATTTTAGGTATTTTAGACAACCGGAAAGTGATGCCTGGTTGTGTAGTTTGCATAGGGTTTATGCAAATGTTGTAAACTAAATTAGATACATTTGTAAAATTTTTATAGCCGTCTGGATGCAATGATTAGTGAAATAGTGGAGCTTTTAAATTGTATAAAATAAAATAGGAAAATGAAGAACATCCGTATTAAGGATATTGCCGCCAAGGCTAAAGTTTCTGCTGGTACTGTTGACCGGGTATTGCATGATCGCGGAAATGTTTCAGAAAAGGTAAAGGAGCGGATTCTCCAGATCATAGAGGAGATGAACTACGAGCCTAATCTGATGGCAAGGGCATTGGGTACAAAAAAAGAGTATCATTTTGCGGCCCTGATTGGAGATCCCCGTTACGATGCATATTGGCTTGATCCAAAATCGGGTATTCAGAAAGCTGCAAAGGAGGCCAGGCAGTACGGTGTCAAAGTGACTCTGTATATGTTTAATCCATACGATCCTGGTTCCTTTGTTAAAAAAGCTGAAGAGGTTACCCGGACTAATCCTGATGGAATTTTGCTTGCACCGATGTTCTATCGCGAAGTACTTCCTTTTTTCGAAGCCTGGAAAACGCAGGAGATCCCTTTTGTACTATTTAATACCCAGATTGCAGAGGCTGATCCCTTAAGTTATATTGGACAGGACTCTTATCAAAGTGGCCAGGTTGCCGGAAAGCTAATTCACTACGGGCAATCTCAAGGCTCGTCTGTTTTGATTGCGCATATCGATGAAGAAATCAGCAATTCTGCCCACCTTACCAAAAAGGAACAGGGATTAAGAAATTACTTTATTCAAAATAAGCTTGATCACCAGTACGAGATCATTAAAGCAGAGTTAAATCTCAGGAACTATGCCTTGTTTGTGGAGCAACTGGATGCGATCTTTGAAAGCAACCCTCAGCTTCAGTTTTGTTTTGTAACAACTTCTAAGGCATTTGAAATCGCCAAATATTTTGAGCAGAAATTTATAAATCATATCAAAATAATTGGATACGATCTTATTCCTCAGAATTTACATTACCTGAATAAAGGTTCAATTAGCTTTCTGATTAATCAAAATCCATTGGGTCAGGGATATTGGGGTATTAACCAACTCCTGGACCACCTGGTACTTAAAAAGGAGATTTCTGCTATAAAGTTCCTGCCTTTGGATATCGTAACCAAAGAAAATCTGAATTACTATATAGATGATTCTCTGCTCTACAATAGATTTTAAGTTTATTTCTCTACCAGCATTAACTTCCTGTAGCCAATCTTTTCAAAAGGAATATTTCTGAAGCCAGGAATTTTTTCGAATACAATGGCGTCTTTCTTTAATTTAAAATTCTCGGCTTCGTAGTTTTCAAAACCAGGATCCTGTTCAGTTTCGTAATTAATTCCGGTGAATGATAGTAAGGCTTCCTTACCTTCAACTTTTTTAGGAATTTTTACAAATACATTGTTGCTGAAGACATTTCGTTTGGGCATGGCCGGGTCATCGTCAAAATATTTAGCAAGTTGTGGATATTGGATAGCATATGGTGGATTCTTATAGTTTACGGCCTCAAGCCTTTTTTGATAGGTGCCACCTTTAACAAGCATTGCTTTTGCCCAGGATTTTAGTCTGTCATCAATGTGAGCCGCGAATTTAGTCTCTATAAAAATATTGTTGTAGTACCTGTTGTCCTGACCCCCGCCAATAAATCCCGCAACGGTACCCGCTTTGTAAAACACGTTGTCATATACTTCCATGTCGCAGGCGCCATCGTCATGGTAAACAGCCATGGTTTTATGATCTCCACCAATATGGTGAAAATAATTATACCTGGTCACATGTCCCCGCTCTGAAGGATTACGGCCATAATATAGCGCTCCCATATCATCTGATTCCATTACTAAATGGTGAAAGTTATTGTATTCAATGACATGATTATTACCGTGCATAAATACACCTGTTGAGGGGGCATTATAAATGTCGCAGTTTGAAATGTGATTTCCTACCCCTGAAATCCATATTCCTGGCCGATAGAAAAATTCAATACGGTTGAAGTCGTGTATGTTGCAGTTCTTAACATAATTATTGCCAGGTTCCAGGGTTAGTCTATTGCCGCCGCTAATAAAAAAGCCGCCGGTGCCAGTATTGTAAACCTCACAATTGATGATCCCATTGTTTTTGCCCGCTTCTCTGTTAAAGATGGTATTGTCGTAAACATAAGGTACTATGCTGCCAATAACACGAGATTCAGGCTTGATGGCATATACACTCAGGCTGTCAGACTCGGCCTGTAATCCTTTGCCCATAAATATGGCTAACATACCCAGGTTTGTAAACTTACAGCCATCTATTACAACGCCCTCAGTTCTCTCCATAGTGATGCCAATCCCCCTGCTGCAGGTGAACTGGAGGTTCTTTATGGTTACATTACGTACGTCGTCTATGGCAAATAGTGGAGTTTCAAGTTCCGATACTTCCAGTTTTTTCAAGTTTTCCGGCGGTAGGAAATATAGATTTTTTTGCTCAGTATCAACATAATATTCCCCAGGCTGATCAATCTCTTCCGGTAAATTGTAAGCGTACCAGGCTCTCCAGGGTTTCCCGGCGCCAAAGCCATATGTGTGTGGTTTTAGCGTAGTGATCGTTTTGGTAAGCGTGTCGATACCCTTTAGCGGAACGGCATCGTCTGCGTAGCCCCACATAAAAAAGCCAGCTATCCAGGCTTTGTTTGGCTCCTTCCATCTTGAAGGACGTTGAATAGCATCGTATGTGAATACAGCACCACGATTTGTTGAATCACCCCATCTTGGGATTGACCCCGTATCTAAAACCTTATGAATAGGTATTGATCCTTTATTTGGCCAACGTGCAATTTTTCCAGGCTCATCATTGGTGAAGATTTCGAGCCAGGAGGGGGCAAAGGGCCTTGTGAAACCTGTCATTCTAATCTTGCCGACATTACTTACCCCTGCGTCTTTTAGTGCCACCTGCCTGATTTTATTCCTTACTTCAGGGAGAAAGCGACTTAAATAAACAGGGTCTGAAACAGGTTTGATTAGACTGTCCTTAATGATCTTTCCTCCATGTATAACCGGCTGTTCATTTTCGTATGCTTTAATCAGCAAAGGCACTAAAGAGCTCCATGTCTTATGCTGAACAATTTCAAGTGTTGCTGACATAGGGTAAGCTCCCCCTCGTAAGATGATCTCGATTGGCTTTTTAGTTCTCTTACTTGCTTTATGAGCAATCTCTAGCGCTTTAGCAATGCTGGATGTTGGTTTTTTAAGCGAGCCTTTATTCTTAGGCAATCCTTGCGGAGATACATAAATCTGAATTGGTTTTTGTGCATAGCCCCATGTTGTTGTTAGGACTAAGAATAGCCCCAAAAATGCTTTTTTTATAAAATTATCAGTCATTTTCAAACTAAATTTATTTTCGTTTAATAACAATAAGAAATCCTTTCTCTCCATCTAGTGTAATTTCTTTGCTGACGTCGATGTTCTTTTTCTCCTGGAAGTCAATTATTTCTGGGATTTCTGCCGTTATCTGGTCTGCTGAAAAACCGAGTGCTTTCCAATCAATATTTAGTTTGCAGGTTTGCGCCTCCGATTTCCAGTTGGCAACGGCAATAATAACTTCGTCTTTGCCCTTGAAAATGGTGGCTTCAGTGTTCCTGTTGTTCGTCTTAACAGGTATTTCATCATTCCAAAACCCAATCATCTGCTTCTTCTCAATATGGTAGTCATCCCAAAATTTCCAGATGTGTTCAGGTGTTTTGGCTTTAAACCAGCCGAGTCTGTTCGTTATGCCAAATACCATTCCGCGCCATGGGTTTCCGCCTTTGTTGAGCATTTGAGAGGAGAGACCAAATGGCACGCCACTTACCTCTATGAGCCAATAGTCTGAAGAGCGGTTGTAATCTCTGGCCTCGCCAACCCACAAGTGATCAATGTAAGGGAGCATATCCATATATAAGTTTAGGGAAGAGGCCCATTTTGCATATTTGTTAAAATGGTTCCAGGTGTGCATATCTATTTTGGATCCAGGTCTTTCTCTCTCCAGTATCTTACGGGTTCTTTGCATGGTCTCACGATCAAGTGCCAGGTCGTCCATATAGATCCCGTCAATATTTATTTCTTTGCACATCCACTCCAGTCCCCCCAGAAAAAAGTTGTTCAAACGAGAGTCTGGTCTGGTTAATACCGCCAGGTCCTGACGCCCCTTGTACTTGCCTGAAGTAAAAGTGGCGACCCACCCCGGGATAAAATCCTTTTTAAGATTTTGTCCCAGCCATGGGTGTACACCATTGGGGTTAACAAGTGTTCTGGTGGCCATCCCCGGCCCGGGGAAAATAATTTCATCACCCAGGGCGCGCATAGCCCATAATTCGGGAGCATTTACGCTAATTTCTCTTGTTGTATAATAGATTTTGGTTTTAAACCCTTTGGTATGAGAGCTGTCAATAAACGCTTTCAGGTCAGGTACATTGTCATTGGCAAAAGGATAATCCAGGAAAGGATAGATGTCTTTTTTATGGTGAATATTGATGATGTTGGCGCCGTGTTGCTGTGCAAGCTTGATGGTGTTGCTGGTGGTGTCAATGTCGGAATGATAGTAACGGTCATTGAACTGAATGTCTTTGTTGATGAGCTTAAAAGGGGTAACTAAAAATTCGGCATCAAACTGATAAGTCTCATCTTTTTTTAGGATGCGGTTGCCGGAATAGGCTTTAATCATTACTGTTTTATGATCTTGGTAAATGTCTACACCGCCTTTATTGCTGTTTCCCCATGATTCTGGTTCATGAAGCGGGCCAAAAGGATAATAAAGATTGACCAACTGCCTTTGATAGTTTTTTCCTTTTAACTTGAGTTTCAGTCCGCCGTTTACTGCACCCATCCACACTTCATCCTGATGTTTTTCGATCACATCCCATTTCCATTTCCATTCTTTCGGACTTAATCCGCCTTCTCTATCCAAGCCCATCATGTAAATCGCTTTTTCCGGACGCATCGGTATTTCCAGACGAATGTCATCGATGGGTATATCACGGGTTGTACTCACCGTGGCGCTATATCCAATAAATCCATCATAATCTGCACGGCCTTTTATGAGAACGGTGATTTCCCCGTTTGTCAGCTTCGTTTCCCAGTGTGTTGATCCGGGAAAATGATCTTCAAATTTTAACGTTCCGGACTTAAGGCTTAAGGCCTTGCCATTTTGAGCAATCACAAACTGAATAGGGGCGGCAATAATGGGCTCGCCTTTGGGTAAAATCAATTCATTATTTTTATCAAAGTAAGTCTGGATGTCTATCGGAAGGCCCTGATCGGATAGCTTTATAGATCGGCCAAGTATATTGATGTTTTTTTGTGTCCGGTCTACCTGTTTAAATCCGTTGGTGAGTCCGCTGTCAAGTGCTACTTTAGTATTTAACCAGGCTAATCTTGATAATTTAGTTTCGTCGTTATAGCCGTGATTTTTTATAATGCTGCCAGACACATTCAATCGTACCTGTATGGTGGTGGTTTCCCGGCCTTCAGGAGTGATTTTAACGATGCCCTTATATTCACCTTTAAAATCTTCGGGAATCTGGATGCCAAACCATAAAGGCAATACATTTTTCGCTGTTAGCGCTAAAGTTTTAGAGAAAGGCTCACCCTTAAAGGAGGTGCCGCCCGTATTAAAGCATGTTACCTCTTGAATAGACTGTCCATTGGTATTGCGAAGTGGAGAAAAATGAACGTTAATATTTTTTAACGATTGTGTCGGAGCATATAACCCTACCTGGAATACATAGTATTCTCCCGGTTGAGCGAGTCCATTAAAATTAGTAAGCGCTTCGTTTGAGTAGTTTGTCCATTTTTCGGGCAGACTATCTAACAATCGAATAGGATTTTCACGACTCTCCGGAAAGGTGAAATATGGTTTGCCAGGAAATTTCTTCAGTAAGGAGCTGACTTGCTGTGTTGAGGCTGGTTTTGACATAATGGTTGGTCCCAGTCCAATATATCCTGTCAGTTTTGTTTCTCTAATGGCATCAACATCTATAGCGTGAAGAAGTTTGTCTTTGTTTTGTGCGGACACAAAAGATGTAATAAGCATAAAAGAAGAAAATAATAGTTTTTTCATAACTGTTGATTTATTAAGACAAATCGATTGGTTTATAGTTGGTTATGCAAATTAGCTGTTTTTAAGCATTTAAGGCATTAGTCTACGTCTTCAGCTGTTGCGTTAAAAGCGAAAATGCAATACTCAAACATAGTAACAAAAAATCGGGAATAAAAAATATTTTCAAAATTGTGTTCGCACACATTAATATTTTGTTATGTTTGTGTAAGCATATGAGGGTAATTCTGTGTTCGCACACTTAATGTATGTTTGCTTAATTTACAATGAACCATTGACTGGGCAATTTAATCTCAGATACTAACCAATATAACCAAGTACAAGAATAACCAACCTAAATTCATGAAGTATGATCAAACTCAAACTAAGGAATTGTAACTTTTTAAACCTAAAGGTTACAAAAATGTTGTTTGCTTCTGTTTTTGTAGTTTTACTGGGGGTCGCCGGTCAAGCTATGGGCGCGAAGAAAATGCCGGCCCCCGTTACCATTACAGGCAAGGTAATGGATGAGAAAGGGGAAACCATCATTGGGGCAACTATCAAAAGCTCGGCAGGAGGTGGTGCCGTAACCGACGCCAATGGAAATTACAGTTTAACAACCGAAAGTACAGCTACGCTAACCATCAGCTTCCTTGGGTATGTGAGTCAGGAAGTCAAAGTCAATAACCGGACAAAGATTAACATTACACTTGTTGCCTCACCTAATCAATTGAATGATGTTGTGGTAATTGGTTATGGAACACAGAAGCGAAGAGATGTAACTGGCGCAATTACAACGATTAAATTTGAAGAGGGCCCAAAAACTGCCATGCCTTTTATCAATGTAATGGAAGCTTTACAAGGTACACCAGGTGTCAATATCGGCCCCTCTACTTCGGCGGGTGCTACTCCAAATATTGTACTCCGTGGCCAGAATTCCATAAGTTCCAATCAAACCCCATTAATTGTCCTGGACGGCGTTATTTTCAATGGGAATTTGAACGAGATTAATATGAACGATGTTGCAACATATGACATCCTTAAGGATGCGAGTGCAGCCTCTATTTATGGATCCCAATCTCAAAATGGAGTAATTGTTATTACTACGAAACGTGGTAAAACTGACAAAGCACAGATTAATTTCAGTACTTATTATGGTGTTCAGAACTGGACAAGGGTACCTAAGATGAAATCTGGAGAGAATTTTCTGAAGTGGCGCAAAGATAATTTGTCTATCCGTGGTACAGATATTACGGATATAACTAAAGTACTTACACCAATTGAGCTTAAAGCCTATAATGAAGGTCATGAATTGAACTGGATGGATGAGGTTACTCAATATGCGCCGGTGCAGAATTATGAATTGAGTGTTTCAGGTAGAACAGAAAAACTGAATTATTATTTCTCAGGCGGCTTTCTCGACCAGAAGGGGGTGTTGTACAACGATAGGTTTACCAAACCGAACTTAACCTTAAAACTGGAAAACAACATCACAGATTGGCTTTCGTTTGGGATGAATGCTTATTATTCTTCACGTGATTTTTCGGGGTTCTCGCCAAATATGTACATGGCAACATATATGTCCCCCTTTAGTTATAAATATCTGGATGGTACTAACGATCAGATTTTACAAAGATATCCGTCTGGAAATACATCGTTGTTTAATCCCTTTTGGGGAAACCCAACCAACGCTTTGTTTCCTGGTATGTACGATGATGACTTAAACAAACAGTATAATATTCGGGGAACGGGCTTTGTGAACATAAAGGTTCCTTTTATTAAAGGTTTAAATTATCGTTTCGAGGCTACAGGAAATAAAGGGACAAATGAACAGGGATATTTTCATCATGAATTTGGGGAAGTGAATACACTGCTTCCTGCAAATGTGGCCAATCCTTTACAGTTTCTATCTACTGCTAACGGATCTCGTACTAATGAGCAGACCAATTCCTGGTTAATTAATAGTCTCTT
Organism: Pedobacter schmidteae; assembly: GCF_900564155.1. Taxonomy (NCBI): domain Bacteria; kingdom Pseudomonadati; phylum Bacteroidota; class Sphingobacteriia; order Sphingobacteriales; family Sphingobacteriaceae; genus Pedobacter; species Pedobacter schmidteae. The sequence goes on from NZ_LS999839.1 coordinate 1,441,034, forward strand.
ATCCTATACCAGGTCATTTGGTGATCATAATATAGACGCACTGTTCGGGTATACCAGAGATTATGCAAGTGTCCAGTCAACCAAATTTATCGGATTGGATTTCCTGAAAGCCGGAACCACATCTTTAGGTTATAATGGTCTTCAATTTGCGACTACAAAAGATGGAACAAATTCTTTGACTGAGAAAAAAAATGTAGGTTATTTTGGCAGGTTAAACTACAATTACAAACAACGTTATTACGCTACATTTAACCTTAGAGGTGATGCCAATTCTGCCTTCGCTGATGGATATAAGTGGGGCTATTTTCCTGGAGGTTCTGTAGCCTGGGCAATAACTGAAGAAGATTTCATAAAAGGAAAAACTTTTGTTGATTACCTGAAAGTCAGACTGTCATATGCCAGAACAGGCAACCAGGGCGTCTTGCCTTATGAAACTTTAGCTTTCACCAGTGGCGTAAATAATACTGTATTTGGCAGTACTACAACAGCAACCAGCTTTCCGGCAAATCTTGCCAATAATAGGTTTACCTGGGAAAAGACAGATGTGCTGAATCTCGGGTTTGATTTTCAGCTCTTTAATAACCGTCTATCTGGTAGTGTTGATATGTACAAAAGTAAAACAATTGATCAGCTGCTAAATCGCGCAATTCCAATATTTACAGGCTTTAGCTCTGTTAAAGCTAATGAAGGTGAGGTACAAAACCGGGGGATAGAGATTACCCTAAATACGGTAAATATTAAATCTGACGGGGGATTCAATTGGAATTCAGGCTTTAGCTTTTGGATGAACCGGAATAAATTGGTTCACTTATATGGCCTGGATGTAAACAAAGACGGCAAAGAAGATGATGATATCGCCAATGGGTTGTTTATCGGAAAATCCCTGGGAGGAAATTATGATTATACAGTAGAAGGTATCGTTCAAAGTTCGGATACGGAGTATATGAATACGTACAAAACGGTGAGTGGTACCCAGATATTTTTTCCAGGCGATTTGAAGATTAAAGATATCAACAATGATGGTGTGATTAATGAGTTGGACAAGTCTATAATTGGATACAATAAGGAGAATTTTAACTTCAACATATCGAACACTTTAACCTATAAAAATTTCCAGTTGTTCTTTAGTGTTAATGCCATTATTGGTGGTGGCAAAGACAATTTCTTTAGTTCTACAAATTTAAGGGGGTTATATCCGGCAGCTACCTTACCTACAGTTGCCAATTGGGTAGACCTTCCTTATTGGATGCCAGGCAATGAAAATAACAAATACCCAAGACCAAATTATGCTAACCCTTTCTTATATGGTTTCTATCAATCCAGAACGTTTGTACGTTTGCAGACAGCTTCTCTTAGCTATGCTTTTCCAAAAACCATAACAGAAAAATTGAAAATCGATAATCTTAAAGTTTATGTAAGTGGAACCAACTTAATCACTTTAACCGGTTGGACAGGCCTCGATCCTGCAAATGGTGCTCAAATTGGAGGAAATGGAGGTTCGTCAAATGGAAATGTCAATATCTCGAATCCTTTAATGCGTACTGTATCTTTTGGCTTAAACGTAGGCTTTTAAATAAAAACTATAGTTATGAAATCTAATCAAAAAAATATAATCATTACCGCTGCATTAGGTCTGCTGTTATTCGCTTCCTGTAAAGATAATGCATTTCTCGATGAAAAATTGAAGGACAGATTGAGTACAGAAACCGCTTATGCCAATAAAGCGCAGTTTGACGCATTGAGTGCTAATATGTACCGCAGTATACAGTTAATTTATAATACAGCCGATGTTACGCATGAGGCCTTTATCCTTGGAATGGGAACAGACGTATGCTTTGATCCAAGAGATGATGCGGCTAAGTTTAACAATTGGGGTCTGGTAAATTCTCAGGAGACTTTTTCGGCAGATTGGTTTAATTTGCAATATACTATTATCAGAGACGCAAATACGCTAATAGAAAATGCATCTAAGGACGGTGTGCTGTGGACAACTGCCACACAAAAAAATGAAACTTTGGCCGAAGGTTATTTTTTCAGGGGGTTCGCTTACCGTAACCTTGCCAATATGTATGGTGGCGTCCCCATTGTGGAGAGCCCGGTAAAAGAGGCAAAAGTTGACTTTCAAAGAAGTACACGTGATGAGGTATGGGCCTTTGCAAAAAAAGATCTGGAGTTTGCAAGACTTAATCTGCCGTTAACTACCGCTGTAATTGGGCGGGTAACCCGGGCAGCGGCCGATCATTTTCTTGCCGAAGTCAATATTTGCCTTAAAGATTACGATGGTGCAATCGCAGCCGCTACAAGGGTGATTGATGGTACAGACGGCGCATATGATTTGGTAAAAGCAAGATTTGGAGCGCGCAGCTCAGAAGCGGATAAAAACTACTACTATGATCTTTTTGTAATGGGCAACCAGAATAGGCAGGCAGGTAACACCGAGGGAATATTTGTTGCACAGTTTGAACAAAGCCCAACGGGTGCGGTTGTTATAGGCGGAACGCAATTTGCCGGCAGGCCTTTAATTGAGCGAATGATGTGGTGTAATTACTGGGGCTTAGTGAAGGCAGGCTATTCAAACGTTGCACAGGACAGTACTGGAAGGGGAGTTGCTTTTTGTCGCCCTACTAATTATACCAATTACACGATCTGGAAAAATTCGGGAACCGATATGCGGAACAATGAGGTTAACATTAAACGTAAGTATTATTTCGCTGCAGATGTTCCTGGTTTTAAAAAGGGACAGCTTATTCCAAAATCTTTCCTCACTGCGCGTGAGGACACAATGATGTACATTTATCCAAACTGGTCTAAATTTGGTACCGACAAGCACATCGCTCAAAAGCCAGATAATGGTCATGTACGGGATTTCTATGTGACGCGTCTTCCGGAAACCTATTTTTTAAGAGCTGAAGCCTATTTGGGGAAATCAAGACCAGATCTTGCCGCTGATGATTTAAATGTAGTGCGTCGTCGCGCAAATGCGACAATAGTTGCTGCAGCAGATGTCAACATTGACTATATTCTGGATGAACGCGCAAGGGAATTATTTGGAGAAGAGTTTCGCGTGATGACGCTTACCCGTTTGGGGAAATTGTATGAAAGAACCAAAAAGTATGGATACGAACGGTCACAGGAGTCAGTACAAATGATCAATAACCTGATGCCTATTCCGCAAACGGCGATAGACAGGAATGTTGGTTTCCAGATGCTCAACAACCCAGGCTACTAATAATTTTCAATACACACAATCGTCGACTGTGCAGGATAGATTCCTGCGCAGCGGCTTAATTTTTAACCAAATCTATTGCTAACTAAATGCGCATGAGGTTCATTCAGTACATACCATTCTTATTTATAATCTCGCATGCTTTAACTCTAAATGCACAGGAAAAAAGTGGCTACATTCCCTTAACGCAACAGGAAAAACAAAAAGTTGAAATGTTGTTGAGCAAGATGACTTTGGAAGAAAAAGCACATCAGCTGGCCTCATTTTATCCAAATGCCAATAAAAGATTAAGCATCCCGCATATGCAGGCGGGTGAAGCTTTACATGGTATTGTTGCAGCTGGAGCTACCTCATTTCCTCAGGCCATCTCGTTAGCCAGTTCCTGGGATCCTTCACTGGTAGAACGGGTAGCAGCTACAATCGCAAAGGAAGCCAGGGCTGTAGGTATCCATCATTGTTATACGCCTATGCTTGGGGTGTTACGTGATGCGCGTTGGGGGCGTTTTGAAGAAGGTTATGGAGAAGATGCTTACCTGGTAAGTAAAATAGGAGTAGCTTTCATCAAAGGTTTACAAGGCGTGGGAAAAGACAAGTTCAACAGAGACCATGTCGTCGCCACAGCCAAGCACTTTGTCGCGGATAGCGAACCATTGCTAGGGGCTAATGGCGCAGCTGTCGAAATATCCCTGCGAAGTTTACATGAAGTTCACCTTCCGCCTTTCAGAGCAGCGGTGCAGGAAGCTCAGGTTGGTTCTGTAATGCCTGCACATCATACTTTAAATGGTATTCCCTGTCACATCAACACTTATACCTTAAACGATGTGCTGCGTAAAGAGTATGGCTTCGATGGACTTGGGGTGTCAGATAACAACGATTTAAGATGGGTTCAGGATCGTTTATTTGCCACAGAAGCCAGAGAAGAAACCATTAAGAAAAGCCTTGAAGCAGGTGTACATACCGAACTTGCATTTAAACAAACCTGGGCCAATAAAAGAATGTATGGACCTCCATTGGTCGCCGCAGTAAAAAACGGCAAAGTTCCACAACAACTGCTGGATGATGCCGTCAGAAAAGTCCTTGAATTTAAAATCGCCCTACATCTTGATGAAGAAGAAAATCCCCTGGGTAAAGAAATGACAGAACTACAGAAAGGAGCCAAAGATGCAGACGTAAATGCAGATGTGTTCTTTTCTCAGATAGACGGTTCATTATCAAGCCCAAGATCAGATTGGAAATCTGTATTGAACAATCCAGCACATGATGCCCTCGCGCTGGAGGCGGCAAGAAAGAGCATTATCCTTTTGAAAAATGCAAACGGCCTTCTGCCCTTTAAAAAGGACCAGTTTAAAAAAATAGCTGTCATAGGACCCAATGCCGACACTGTTCGCCTGGGGACCTATTCTACACAACAACCTAAACATTTTATTACTGTCAGGGAAGGCATAGCAACTGCGGTTGGTAAGAATGTGGAGGTGTTGTATGCAAAAGGTACAAATATTCAGCAGCCTAAGGTAAACCAGATTGCCGAAGCAGTGGTCGTTGCACAACAGGCGGATGTCTGTGTACTGGTGTTGGGAGATGATGACAAAACAGTAATGGAGAACGTAGACAGGGATGATATTACCTTGCCTGGTGACCAGGATAAATTGATGCAGGCCATCGTTGCAACCGGCAAACCTGTTGTACTGGTATTATTGCACGGTCGGCCTGCTGCCATACAATGGGCAAAAGATCATGTCCCTGCAATTCTGGATGGCTGGTTTCTGGGACAGGAAACAGGAAGGGTAGTTGCCGAAGCCATTTTTGGAGATATCAATCCTTCAGGTAAATTAACGGTTACCTATCCCCGAAATGTGGGCCAGGTCCCGGCATTCTACAACACTTTGATTCCTGGTCGGCCAAGAATGATGTGGGGGACTGCAGAGGGAGCTACCTATCCTTTTGGATATGGTATCAGCTATACCCAGTTTAAGTATGGCGAGCTTAAACTTTCTAAACCAGTGATGACTACCGGAGAGACTATTTCTGTAGCAGTGGAGATTAGCAATACAGGAAAAATGGCAGGCGACGAGATTGTGCAGCTATATCTTCGTGATGATGTATCCTCTCTGGCGCGTCCCATTAAAGAACTAAAAGCTTTCAAGAGAATAAGTTTAAAAGCTGGAGAAACTCAAAAAGTAGTTTTTCCCATATCCACACAGGCATTAGAGTTTTGGAAAGATGGAAAATGGATTACGGAGCCAGGTAGCTTTACAGTTATGGTAGGGCCTGGTTCAGAAGAATTTAAAGCTGTTAAACTTCAGCTAAAGTGAAATTAAATCTATAGAAACATGTACAGACGCCACTTTTTATCTTTAATACCTCCTGCAACCTTAATCGGACTTGGTCTGGATGCTGATGCTAAACAGCCGGAAGAAAAAAAAATGGAGCTTAAAGCAGATGCGGAAAATAGAAAGTATTGGGTAAATGTACTTACCAAAATCGCCGATCCGGTATTACAGCATTTGAGCCGTGGAACGCTGAAAATACACATGCCGATTGAAGTTAACCCCAAAAGTACTTACGATCGGAGTACGGTAACTTATCTGGAAGCATTTGGTCGTTTAATGGCAGGAATGGCCCCTTGGTTGGAACTTGGCCCCGATGAAAGCGAAGAAGGAAAACTAAGGGCTAAGTATCTGGTTCTGGCTAGAGAAAGTCTGGCCCATGCGGTCAACCCTTCCTCGGCAGATTTCATGCAATTCACATCCCAAAAATACGAACAGGCATTAGTCGACGCCTCTTTTTTAGCACATGCGCTGATAAGGGCTCCCAAACAACTGTGGGAGCCCTTATCAGCAAAAGCGAAAAGTGACATCATCAATGCGCTTAAATCCACGCGCAACATTAAGCCAACCTATAACAACTGGCTATTATTTATGGCAATGATAGAAGCTTTTCTAATGCAAATTGGGGAAGACGGTGACGTAGTCAGAATAGATTATGCCGTTAAAAAATTGGAGGAATGGTATAAAGGAGACGGGATATACGGAGACGGGCCGAAGTTTCATTTTGACTATTACAACAGTTTTGTCATACACCCAATGCTCATTGACGTTATAAAAATAATGGTCGACAAAGGCCTGGAGAAACAGGAAGTATACGATACCATTTTAAAAAGAGCGGTAAGGTATGCGGATATCCAGGAAAGGTCTATTTCACCTGAAGGAACATTTCCGCCGGTAGGCAGATCACTTGTGTACCGTTTTGGCGCATTACAAGGATTGGCACAGATAGCGCTAATGAAACAGTTGCCGCCATCCATTAGTCCACAACAAGTAAGAGGAGCCATGTCGCTCGTTATTCAGCGGATGATCGAAGCTCCCGGGACGTTCGATAGCAAGGGCTGGCTTACCATAGGATTTTGCGGTCATCAGATAGATCTTGGAGAATATTATATGTCGACCGGAAGTTTGTATCTGTGTACAGTGGGATTACTTCCCCTGGGCTTACCTCCAAAAGATGCATTTTGGACTGCAGCACCGGAACCCTGGACGGCAAAAAAAATCTGGGGAGGAGTAAATATGCCTGCCGACCATTCTATTCCCTGAACCAATTAAATAAAGACATACGCTTGAACAAATGTTAACCCTTAAAAAACCAGCTAAACTGCAGAAAGGAGATGCTTATGATTTAAACCGGGTACTTATATGATAACTTTTCAGTCCGTCAGCGCAAATGAGAAGCAACCAAACTAATTCATAACGAAAGGAGAAAGAACCAAACAAACCTCTGTTTTCGTGAATCATAACAATTAACCAAGTTATACCACATGAGAAAAATACCCATTCTTCTTGCATGTATACTAATGTGCAGCATCAATTCGGTGCTGGCAGCCCATTCAAAAATGGAGCGTGTTTTTAACCACAACACCAACATTGATACCTACAGACAAACCACGCAGCGTGTAGTTACCGGAACGATATATGATGAAAGCGGGCTTACCCTTCCAGGAGCTACCGTCAAAGTAAAAGGTAGTGAACGTGGAGCCGTCACTAACATTGATGGAAAATATACCATTCAAATTAACAGCGATACAGAAATATTGATTTTTTCCTATATCGGTTACATCAGTCAACAAATCACCATCGGTGATCAAAAAATATTAGATGTCAAATTATTACCTAATCCTAAAAATGCCTTAGACGAAGTTTCCGTGGTGGCTTTTGGTGTCCAAAAAAAGGAGAGTGTGATCGGTTCCATCACCACCGTAAAACCTGGGGACCTTAAAGTTCCCTCCAGCAACCTTACCACAGCACTTGCCGGCCGGGTGGCGGGGGTAATTGCTTACCAGCGTAGTGGAGAGCCAGGCGCCGACAATGCGGACTTCTTCGTACGGGGGATCACCACCTTTGGTACCAATACCAAACCACTGATCCTGATTGACGGAATCGAGTTGACTACGACAGACCTGGCAAGGTTACAAACAGACGATATCGCTACGTTTTCAATTATGAAAGATGCCACCGCAACGGCACTTTACGGTGCACGTGGTGCCAATGGTGTTATCCTTGTGACCACCAAACAGGGGGTAGCAGGTAAGGCAAAAGTTTCCTTAAGAGTAGAGAACTCTGCCAGCGCCGCAACCAGCAATGTTGAACTGGCCGACCCTGTAACCTATATGAAACTGGCCAACGAAGCAACGGCCACAAGAAGCGCGATCACACCGATCCCTTACCTGGAAGATAAAATTGAAAATACCGCAAACGGGGTCAACCCATTAATTTTTCCTGCCAATGACTGGAGGAAAATGATGTTTAAAGATTATGCGACTACACAACGCTATAATTTAAATGTAAGCGGAGGCGGTACCGTAGCACGCTATTATGTTGCGGGATCTTTTAGTAAAGACAATGGATTGCTTAAAGTAGACAATAAAAACAATTTCAATAACAATATTGACTTCAAAACATATTCCTTACGATCTAATGTTAATATTGACCTCACCAAATCTACGGAGTTAATCGTTCGTCTGAGTGGAAATTTTGATGATTACAATGGCCCGATTGATGGTGCAACATCCATGTACAGAAAGGTGATGCGCTCCAACCCTGTGCTTTTTCCAGCCTACTATCCGCTGGATGAAGATCATAAATTTGTCAGACACATCATGTTTGGAAACTCGGGATTAACCAATGCTTTTGTAAATCCTTATGCGGATATGGTGAGGGGCTATCGCGATGAAAGCCGATCTCAGATGCTGGCGCAACTTGAACTCAAACAAGGCTTGTCGGCGATTACAGAAGGACTTTCCGCACGGGCGATGGTGAACTTAACCAGAACCTCCAATTTCAGTTACTCCAGAGCTTCTAATCCATTCTATTATCAACTTGCCGGCTATGATCTATTGACCAATCAATATTCAATCTCCCAGTCAAATACGACAGGTACGGAATATCTGGGCTTTACTGAAGGCCCGAAGACTTTAAATTCTACGTTTTATTTTGAATCCACCGTAAATTATAACAGGACTTTTGCTTCCAAACATGAAGTAGGTGGGTTATTGGTCATGATTGCCAGGGAAAGTCTTGGTGGTGCCAATGCACAGAATATATTCCAATCCCTGCCTTCGAGAAATTTAGGCATTTCCGGTCGCACAACCTACGCCTATGACAGGCGATATTTTGCTGAATTTAACTTCGGATATAATGGATCAGAAAGATTTGCAGAGAACAACCGATTTGGGTTTTTTCCTTCCGCAGGCTTAGCCTGGAGTGCTTCCAATGAGAAATTCTTTAAACCCTTAAAAAAGGTGGTGACGAACCTGAGGTTCCGCTATACTTACGGCCTTGTGGGTAATGATCAGATCGGCGATGTCGATGACCGTTTCTTTTATTTGTCCAACACAGATTTAAACAATGTCGGTCGGAGGGGAGTTTTTGGAAGAGATCTCAACGAAATCAAAAATGGGGTGGTGGTATTGAGGTACGCCAATCCAAATATTACCTGGGAACGCGCAACCAAACAAAATGTGGCGATGGAATTGAGCCTGTTTGGAAAAGCCAATGTCGTTGCTGAATATTTCACAGAAAAACGGGACAATATCCTCATGTCGAGAGCTTCCATTCCGAATACCATGGGGCTTTCGTCCGTTTCCAGATCTAATTTAGGTAAAGCAAATGGTAGAGGTGTGGATATTTCATTAGACATGCAACATGCCTGGTCCAAAGATTTATGGCTCTCTGTACGTGGAAACTTTACCTATGCAACCAGTAAATATGAGGTATATGAAGAACCTCAATATGCAGAGCCATGGAAATACAGGGTCGGGAACTCTTTGCAGCAGAATTTTGGATACATAGCAGAACGTCTGTTTATAGATGATCAGGAAGCAGCGAATTCACCCCGACAAGAGTTTGGTGGAGTATATGGAGGTGGCGATATCAAATATACAGATGTAAACCGGGATGGTAAAGTGAACGAAGCCGATATGGTGCCTATTGGAAATCCTACAGTTCCAGAAGTGGTTTATGGATTTGGTTTTTCGGTAAGTTATAAAAAGTTCGACTTTTCTGCATTTGCCCAAGGCTCATCTAATCAGTCATTTTGGATTGATCCGGCCGCAACCGCACCTTTTGTCCCATTCTATTACAACACCACAGAACAGAATTCCGGAATTCAGTATACCAATCAATTGTTACAGGCCTATGCCGACAGCTATTGGTCTGAAGAGAATCGAAACGTTTATGCCACCTTACCCAGACTCAGCAATACACCAAACGCGAATAATAGTCAGGTGAGTACATGGTACATGCGTAATGCAGCCTTTTTACGGCTAAAACAAGTTGAAGTTGGTTACACTTTTCCTAAAAGCTTAGTGGATCGTATCAAAGCCGCTAACTTCCGAATTTATGCCAGTGCAACCAATTTGTTGATGTTCAGTAATTTCAAAATATGGGATTCTGAAATGGCTGGAAACGGCTTAGGCTATCCCTTGCAAAAAGTTTTCAACCTGGGCCTCAACTTAACCTTTTAATAGCTAATCCTATGTATGACATGAAATATTTAAGAAAAGGAAGCTGGTGTTTAAAAGCAGCCATCCTTATTTTTTTCTCTGCATTCAGCTCTTGTAAAAAGTATTTGGATATCATTCCTGATAACATTCCGACGATCGACAATTCATTTACCATGCGATCCGAAGCGGAGAAATATTTATATACCTGTTACGCTTATATGCCTAAAGACGGGAATCTGGAGCAGGACCCGTCGCTGTTAGGCGGAGATGAGATCTGGGCGATAGATGGCCCGCCAAGACCTACGTTTAACCATCGCATGTTCGACATCGCACAGGGAAGGCAAGCTACCGTGAATCCAAAAGGTGACAGCAGTTCACCGTTAGATACGTATAGCATCTGGGTCAATCTTTACCGGGGATTGCGGGATTGTAACATCTTCCTGGAAAATATTGGTAAGGTTCCTGATCTTCGTGAAGAGGAAAGAAACCAGTGGATCGCAGAAGTGAAATTTTTGAAAGCATACTACCACTTTTACCTGGTACGCATGTATGGTCCCATTCCGCTGATCAAAGAAAATTTGCCCGTTGAAGTTGATATCTCTAAAGTGAAAATTTCAAGAGCACCGGTAGATGAGTGTTTTGCTTACATCGTACAATTGCTCAATGAGGCTAAAGATGATCTGCCGCCAATTGTTAACGATCCCGTGAAAATGCTGGGCAGGATTACCAAACCCATCGCTTATGCTTTAAAGGCTAAAGTTTTAGTTACTTTCGCTAGCCCGCTCTATAATGGAAATACAGAACAGGCAACTTTGAAAAATCCAGATGGCCTGAAGTTGTTCAACCAGCAATATGTGGCAACGCGTTGGGATGATGCGGTGTTGGCCTGTAAAGAAGCAATAGAAGTTTGTGAAGGCGCAGGACATCGTTTGTATAAATTCGATAGGGCCAGCTCCACTTCTGTACTAACAGACCAGATCGTACAGCAATTGAGCATCAGGAATGCTTTCGCAGAAAGGTGGAATACAGAAGTAATTTGGGGGAATAGCCAAAGTTTATCTGCTAATATTCAGCTCATCGCTACGCCAAATGTTGATTTTCGGTACCAGGACAATAGTGTTATCGGTTATGAACTTGCACCACCATTGAAAATTGCAGACATGTTCTATTCCAAAAATGGAATCCCGATAGAAGAAGATGCCAGCTGGAATGTCAATCAGCCTGCTATAAAGGCGGGGACCACAGCTGATCAGCGTTATATCAAGCTGAACTATGAAACTTCATCAACAAATTTCGACCGTGAACCCCGTTTTTATGCAAACCTGGGATTTGATGGTGGCGTGTGGTATGGTCAGGGCTATTATAACGATGCGGTACCAACCGGTACGTATTACGTTTCTGCTAAAAAGGGACAGCCCAATGGTAAAGGCAAGCCCGACTATGGCTCGGTAACCGGCTATTTTATCAAAAAGTATGTGCATTTTCAGAATACACAAGGTGCAGGAAATGAATACAGCATCAACAATTACCCATGGCCTATATTCCGACTGGCACAATTGTATCTCCTGTATGCCGAAGCTTTGAATGAGAAGGATGGGCCAGGAAACGAAGTGTATAAATACATTAATTTGGTCCGTGAAAGAGCTGGATTGCAAACAGTGGAACTAGCCTGGTCTACTTATTCAACAAACAAAACCAAGTATACAACGCAGCTGGGTTTGAGGGCCATTATTCATAGGGAGTCCTTAATAGAACTCGCCTTTGAAGGTGCTCGTTTCTGGGACCTCAGGAGGTGGAAAGAAGCACCGCAGGAATATGTTAAGCCCATACAAGGTTGGGATATTGAACAGGCGACAGCTGCACTTTATTATCGCAGGAAGCTGATCTTTTCTCCAAGGTTCGGATTGAAAGACTATTTCTGGCCGATTAGGGACAACAACATATTAAACAATAGAAACCTCGTTCAAAACATAGGTTGGTAGTATTCATAATTTTAAACTAAAATGTGATGAAAAAAATATTGTACATCGCCTTTACATTGCTAACCACATTGAGCCTGCATGGCTGTAAAGAAGATCCAAGGTTAGACCACACTAACCCCGATGCGCCTGCACCACAACGAGTGACCGATTTTAAACATGAAAATACGCCTGGAGGAGCAAACATTACTTATAAATTAAATACAGATCTCAACTTAGCCTATGTGAAAGCCATATATGAGATTCAGCCCGGAGTATTTAAGGAGTCGAAATCTTCCATTTATACTGACACCCTGAAGCTGGAAGGTTTCGGAGAAGTCAAAGAATATGATGTGAAAATCATCAGTGTCGGTAGAAATGCGAAAGAATCGGAACCCGTAATTGTCAAAATAAATCCATTAGCTCCACCTGTTGCATTGGCATTCAATGACCTGACTATGGAAGCCGGTTTCGGGGGCGTTAAAATCAAACTTAAGAATGACCTGCAAGCAAATCTTGCCATCGTTATTGATGCTGATACTACAGGCAATGGCCTTTTAAGACCTTTGCAAACTTTTTATACAAAATCTGCTGCTGGTTCTTTTTCAGTCAGAGGGCTTTCCGCCACTCAGAAAAAGTTTTCCGTGTACCTCAGGGACCGTTGGGGTAATAAATCACTGGCAATCGTAAAGGACCTGACACCGCTGTTCGAACAGCGTGTGCCTAAGCCTTTCGGAATGTACGCATTGCCAACAGATCAGGCAGCCCTAAGTACGAACGTACTCGCAAATATATGGGATGGCTTAGTTAACACTTCCATTTATGCGTCAGCAAACAATTCGCCGATTCCACAATGGTTTACCATCGACCTTAAAGTACCCGTTGTACTGAGCCGTATGAAAGCTCATCAAAGGACTTCTCCATATACCTATACGGGTGCTAACGTGAAAGTCTTTGAACTGTATGGTTCCAATGCGCCTGCATTAGATGGGAGTTGGGCTTCCTGGACACTGATAGGTAAATTCGATTCATTTAAACCATCAGGGCCTGGAGTCCTGACCACGGAGGATCATAACTATGCATTTATCAATGGCGAAGATTTCGAAATGCCAGAGATTCCGCCTGCATATCGTTACCTGCGCTTCAAAACGCTGGAAACCTGGGGCGGAACAGGTCAGGTTACCATTGCTGAAGTTACTTTTTGGGGTAAATTATAATTTTAAGCAGTTCATATGAAGACCAAAATATTTTTATCAATTGCATTGACAGGTGCTTGCACATTTCTCGCCTGTAAAAAAATGGACAGCACCTATGCGCGGTACGTTGTGCCGGATGGGATCATTTACCCTGGTAAAGCCACTGCGCCCAGCGTTAAATCAGGGCTAAATAAGGTACAGCTTTCCTGGCTTCGGGGGTCAGACCCGAAGGTAGTCAAAGCGAGGATTTTCTGGAATAACTTTACAGATTCTGCAGAATTGGCCATCCCTGCAGACCAGCCGGTAATTCGTTATACCGTCAATAATCTCGCAGAAAATTTTTACAGTTTCACCATTAAGACTTACGACAAAGAAGGACGTGTTTCCGTTCCTGTAGAAGTTTCGGGAGCGGCCCTGGGAGACCGTTATCGTTCCACCTTACTAAACCGTGTAGTTAGCTCCTCTACTTTTAACCTCGCAAATACACTCTCGCTACAGTTTGAGCCGGTATTGCCTGGCAGTTCAATTGTAAAAACAGAAATTGAATATACCACAACCACCGGAGCATTGAAGACGGTGACCGTTCTGCCTGGCACTTTAGCTCTGCAGCTAACTGACTATCAAACGGAGACCGGTTATAAGCTGAGAACCCAGCATCTGGAAGCTAACGTAGTTGATCCTTTCTTCTCCAACGACCAGCTGGTTGATAATTTTTTACTCAACAAATCTGAATGGAAAGTGATTGATTTCTCTTCCCAAAATCCAGATGCCAATAATGTCAGCATCTCGGCAAACATGATTGACGGTAATCCGGCTACCCGATGGGTTTCACTGGCCACAACTTCAAGATATCCGCATCACATTACTGTGGATTTTGGTGCCTTAAGGACTATCAAAACGGTGAGCCTTTGGCGATGGGTGCAAGCTACACCTGATGAGCGTGGGCCTAATGTTGTGCAGTACCTGGGAAGTACAAATAACGTTACATGGACGGACCTGGGGACCTACAATTTTGACCGCTTAACCAATAATGAACAGATATTTACCATTCCTAATCTTCCAAAAGTACGCTACCTTAAAGTTGTGGCTGTAAGTGGGCCACAAACGTTCGTGGTTTTAGGGGAAGTAGATGTGACAGTAAAGTAATGGTGGTTCCCTGTCAGATGATTAACGACCGTTGGCAGGGAATCTTTATCATATTTTGTCTACTCCGTCGCAGTTGTAATAGAAATTAACCAGATCGTAATGAATAAATTAAACATCTATCTAAGTATACTGCTTGTGGTCATGATTGCAGTAGGATGTACGGTAAAAGAAACTGTTTTTAAAACAGACCCGACATTGTTAAAAAGTATCGACCGCAGTTTTACTGATGCGGATCGGCAATATCAGTTGATGATGAAAAACCTTCCGCCCAACCAGTTTCCTAAGACGTTTTACCCCCTTACCGGAAAATTTGAAGCCTGCAATTCAGATTGGTGGGTGAGTGGATTTTATCCGGGTTCCCTGCTTTATATCTATGAGCAGACAAAAGACACCATACTTTACAAAGAAACCGAAAGGATGCTGAAAGTACTTGAAAAAGAAAAGAACAACAAAACCACACACGACCTCGGTTTTATGATGTATTGCAGTTTTGGCATGGCCAATTCGATGAACCCGAAACCGGAGTATAAAGATATTTTAATCAGCAGCGCCAGGTCACTGGCCAGCAGATTTAACCCAAAGGTGGGCTGCATCCAGTCCTGGGATGCCAAACCTGATGAGTTCCTGGTGATCATCGACAACATGATGAACTTAGAACTTTTATTCTGGGCCACGCGGGAAACTGGCGATTCGACTTATTATAAAATGGCTGTTACCCATGCCAATACGACTATGAAAAACCATTTCCGTCCGGATTACAGTTCTTATCACGTGATCAATTACCATCCTGAAACAGGGCAGGTACAAGAAAAAAGAACAGACCAGGGCTATGCCGATGAATCAGCTTGGGCAAGGGGCCAAGCCTGGGGGCTTTATGGTTACACGCTGATGTACCGTGAGACAAAAGACAAGCGGTACCTGGATCAGGCCAATCATATTGCCGGATTTCTACTCCAACATCCCAATATGCCCGAGGATAAAATACCCTTTTGGGATTTCAATGCACCTGATATACCCAAAGCTTTAAGAGATGCTTCAGCAGGGGCGGTAATGGCGGCGGCATTGCTGGAACTATGCCGGTACAATACATCCGATCAGGCACAATTATATTTCAAAACAGCTGAAAAGATGATTCGGACACTTTCATCAGTGCAGTACAAAGCAGCACTTGGTACCAATGGCGGGTTTATATTAAAACATGGGGTGGGCCACATGCCAAAGGGATCGGAAGTGGATGTACCACTTACTTATGGTGATTACTATTACCTGGAGGCTTTAAAACGATACAAAGATTATGCAAATTAAAGCAAACCTGGTTTAAACAGAACGACTATGAAAAGCAAAGTAATGATATGCTCCTTATGTGGGATAATCGCCCTGACCCTGCAAACGGGAAATGCTTCTGCCCAAAAAAAGAATGGTGTTCCGCACGATACAAAGTTTAGCGGATATCCAACGAGAGATCCGGGGTTTGATGTGCGTCCGGGTTTCCGTAGTCCACCCAAGGGGTATGGAAATGTTCCTTTTTTCTGGTGGAATGGTGATACCCTGTCCCGGGCACGTTTAACCGAACAACTGGATATCCTCAAAGAATCAGCGACGGATGGTTTTGCCGTCAGCTATTTGCATACTGACCCCAAAGGTGCTGATGCCGAGCTCAACAAGAAGCTCGGTTATGGTCTTTATGGCCGGACAGAGCATGGCAATCCCGCCGTATATTCCGCCGAGTGGTGGAAAACCTGGAACTGGTTTTCCGGCGAAGCTGCCAAAAGAGGCATGGCCGTAGGTTTAGACGATTATACCATCGGCTGGGTGGGAAATGGTTATTCTACCGACGAGGTACGAGACCTGGAACGTTTTAAATCATATAAGGGTACGTTAGTTATAAAAATCGATACCATAAAAGGTGGTTCCACGCTAAAAAAAATGGTACCGCCTGATCTGATTAGTCTGACTGCCTGGCCGGCGAACGGTAACGCTGCACTTATCGACCTGAAAGGAAAAGTTAAAGACGGCCATATTGAGTTTAAAGCCCCAAACAACGGCGACTGGAAAGTGTATACCATTGTGGCCAGCAATAACTACATGTTGCATCCCGATCATGGTAAAGAATTGGTAAAACACTATTTTCAGCGCTTTGAAGATAAAATGGATGCCCAGGGACGTAAAGGGATGAATTATTTTTTTCAGGATGAACTATTCATTCCATTTAATATGAATACCTGGTCTGAAGATTTTGCTCAGCAGTTTAGTCGCATAAAAGGCTATGATGTGCTTCCTTATCTGCCCGCGTTAAAAGAAAATATTGGCGCAATTACCCCTAAAATTCGAATGGATTATGCGGATGTGTTGATGGAACTGGCAGAAGAAAGATATTTCAAACCCATCTACGACTGGCATTCAAGTCGCGGCCTTATTTATGGCTCAGATAACCTGGACCGGGGATTGGAGCCGCTCAATTATGTAGACTATTTTCGTGTAGAAAGCTGGTATACCGCACCAGGAAATGATGCCCCCGCCAGAGGTTCTTCCTTTATACAAACCAAAGTGTCCAGCTCCGTGGCGCATTTATACAAGCGTCCACGCACCTGGTTGGAGGCCTTTCATAGCATGGGCTGGGGCAGTAGTGGCGAATGGCTGACCGAACAGCTGGACCATCACTTTATTGCGGGAGGTAATCTCATTTGTATGCATGGCCTTTATTACACAACGCATGGCGGATGGTGGGAGTGGGCACCACCCGATTTTCATTACCGTATGCCTTACTGGCCACACATGAAAAAATGGCTCGAATATGGTGAACGTTTAAGTTTTGTGATGAGTCAGGGTACTCACGTTAGTGATATCGCTTTGATGTACCCAACCGAACCGATGCAGGCTTTCCCCGGAACCAGACCTAATGTGAGTTTTGCTACCGCAAAAACATTAAGCAATGCTGGCCTCGATTATGATTTTATGGATTACAGGTCACTCCTTAAAACTGAGATCGGTGCCAAATCCCTGAAAGTATCAGACATGGCATACAAGATCCTGATCCTGCCTGATATGAAGGCGATGCACTATGAGGCCTTGCAGCAGGCATTAAATTTTTACCGAAAAGGAGGAATCGTCGTAGCCACGGGTGCATTACCTATGGCCAGTACACGTAAAGGCAGTAACGATTCGCAAGTTGATGCGATTGTTAAGGAAATTTTCGGTTTAACGGCAAAGGAACAGGAAGCAGGTAAAAAGACCGGCCTCCATCAAAATGCGTCCGGAGGAAAGGGTTTACTTGCTGATACATTGAATATCGCAACCGTACTTGCACAACACATTACACCAGATTTTATTCCAGGTGAAGGAGGAGGGAAGGTTCTGCACCGCAAAATCGGCGACAAAGACCTGTACATGACTATGAACATCAAACCTGGAAACGAAGTTTTTTACCGCGTGCAGGGACGCCCTGAATTATGGGACGCCAAAACCGGGCAGACGAAAGTTTTACCTGTTGTTAAACAAACCAGGGAGGGTACCGTTATCCGCTCTGATGTGGGATACACCAACTCCTCTATTATTGTTTTTTCTCCCGGACAGCCGGTGATCGAAAATAAAGGACAGACTGAAACAGCAGCAGTGGAGAAAAAACTGCTTGACGGTGACTGGAAAATTGAATTTCTGCCTACCATGAATAACAAATGGGGTGATTTCCGTTTGCCTGCTTTCGACAGGATGATCGGTACGGAAGCACGTACCTTTAAATTCAGCAAGAAGGTAAAAGCAGCTAACGACTGGACGGCGAAGTCTTTTGATGACAACAGCTGGCAGGAGGGTATTTACGACTATGGCTATCAGATGCAATGGCTGCGGGATTCTACATCCAATAATTTTGAAAGATTAATCAGTAATGCGCTGGAGGAAAAACTTGAAGGTTGGAAACCTTACCGGTTCAGCTGGCGTTTTGGTGTTTGGAATCATCCGGGGCCGCAAGGTTATCATGGATTAAAAGGTAAAGTAAACGATGGTTTTCTCATTTTAGATGGCGCGGGTGACCACTTATTTAAAACCTATGTTTATGCTCCTCTCGAGCAGTTATATCGTGTGGATCTGGGCGAGAGGAAACCCGACCGTTTTTACATAGATGGAAAGGTTTTTACCGGAACTGAAATTAAACTGGGCAAAGGCTGGCACACCATATTAGCTGCTTATGCTGGTGTACCTAAAAAAGGATACAAAACCGGGCCTAACTCTCGGGATGAACGTCCAAGGAGTGCTATCGTATTTATTCCTTCAGCACAGCCCGTACCTGAACCCATTTCTCCTTACTCGAAGATTCTGGCCATGCGCTGGTACCATACAGATCACCTGATGTTTGACCCGGACAAAGGACTGGACCCTGTTTATTGTTATCGTTTCGTGGCTGCGCCAGGACTGGAGAAAATGGAAATGGGTATTTATGGGAAAAACCTATTGTGCTGGATAGACGGCAAGCTTCTGGAAAAGAAATATGTAAAACTATTGAAAACTGAAAATGGCTTAAATACCTATCAGGTCATTTTACCGGAAAAGAAAGCGAGAATTGCAGAAGTTGCTATGGAGCTAACCGCTGAAACCGGTATTCAGGACGTGGCCGTTTTCCCTTTTCCCATTAAGTTATTCTGTAGTTCCGGCCTGCTTCCAGCTGGTAACTGGGCCGAAACGGGGCAAATGAAGCATTATTCCGGTGGATTATTCTACCGTAAAACAATTACCCTTACTGAAGAGCAGATGAAGAGAAAAGCCAGTATCGACCTCGGCGAGGTTGTAGCCACCTGTGCGGTTAAAGTAAATGGGAAAGAAGTGGCAACCATGATGTCTAAACCCTATAAAGCTGAAATTACTTCATTTTTGAAAGCTGGCGATAATGAAATAGAAGTTTTGGTTTACAGCACACTATCCAATCACTATCAGACTATTCCATCTGCCTATCGTGGAAATCCAAGAGCAGGCTTAATAGGACCTGTTGTATTGGAACTGCAGCAATAGGAATAATACCAGACATTGCTGCCTGAAGTCATTTTTTGATATCAGGCAGCAACATCTTGATCATTACAATGAATACAACTTCGGACTATGCCCGTATTGTTTTTTAAATTCTCTGCTGAAATATTTAGGATCATTAAAGCCAACCATATAGGACACTTCAGAAACATTATATGTTTTTTGGGCCAGCAATTGAGCCGCTTTCTTCAATCGTATGGTTTTAATAAAATCATTTACAGAAAGGTCGGTAATTGCTCTGATTTTTTTATACAATACCGGCTGACTCATACCCATATAAGTCGACAATTCAGGGACGTTAAAATCCTGATCAGCCATGTGGTCTTCAATATACTGAACTATTTTAATCATAAAGGTATGTTCAACTGTGTTTACCGTAATGTTCTGAGGCTGCAAATTTACTTCCTGGCTAAATTTCTGCCGCATCATTTGTCTGGATTGAAGCAGGTTTCTGACATTAAGTTTTAGCAGATCGGTGCTAAATGGTTTGGTCATATATACATCTGCACCGGTTTCCAGTCCGTCCATTTGATGAACGTGAGAGGATTTTGCCGTTAACAGGATGACAGGAATGTGGCTGGTACGATCATCCGTTTTGAGTTTACGGCATAGCTCCAAACCGTCCATTACCGGCATCATCACATCACAAATAACCAGATCAGGAAACAAGTCGGTCGCGGTCTCCCAACCACTTAGACCGTTAGTACACTCCCTAATCTCGTATTCATCAGCTAAAAACTGCTTTAACATCTGTCGGATTTCTTCGTTATCCTCTACAATCAAAATTGTTTTTCCGGATGTAGGTTTTGTCTTGTCCAACGCTATAGTGTTACTTACTGGCTGTAAAGGTTTGTAAAGTGAATTTTCTGCAATGGGGTGTGTAACAGATATAATTTCATCGGGTTTAAAATGACTTCTGCCTTTTTTAAGAGATATAGTGAAACAGGTATCGCCAAGCTGGTCTGCCGTAGCCGGACTGCTCACTATACTGATACTTCCATGATGAGATTCGATAATGCTTTTGGATAAAGCCAGGCCAATTCCTGAGCCAATATGACCTGATCCCTGTTCGTCAACCTGGAAAAAATCACTAAATAATTTTTGTTGACTCTCATAAGGTATTCCTTTGCCGTTATCCCGTACTTTGATAATAACCTCATCAGTATTGTCTTCAATAGCCATGTTAATAATGCCTTGATTACCGGTAAATTTAAATGCGTTTGAAAGCAGGTTAAACAATACTTTTTCTAATTGTATCCTATCAAAATACACCGCTATGTCCTCTTTTGCAAAGTCGAATGTATAGCCGATGTCGCGGGTATCTGCCACATGCTTAAAGGCAATGAAAATTTCCCTTGCAAATGCGATGATATTATCACAGCTCACATGCAATTTTAAGTGTCCCGTCTCCGCCTTTCTAAAGTCCATGAGCTCGGTAATGAGCCTCATCAGCCGGTCCGCATTATTTTTTATGGGCAATACCTGTTTATTTATCTCCGGAATCTCCTGGGTAGTTTTTACCAGGTTTTCCAGAGGCCCGAGTATCAGGGTCAATGGCGTGCGTATCTCATGTGAAATGTAAGTGAAAAAGTTTAATTTCATCTTTTGTACATCTTCTGATCTTTTTAACAATTCCCTGATAAAAAGGTATCTTACCGTAAGAAATAAGAGCACAGAAAATAGGACGATATACAAAACGTAAGCCCACCAGCTTGCCCAAACTGGTGGCAGGATTTTGATATTCAGGCCCGGCTGGTTGCTTGCCGAAAGACCGTCATTGTTAATGCCTTTGACCACAAAATGATAGTTCCCCGAAGGAAGATTGGTGTACGTAGCACTTGGATGATCAGTATAATTCCATTGTTGATCATAACCTTCCAGTTTATAGGCATATTTGTTTTTGTCAGTTTTAATATAATTTAACAAAGCAAAACCAAGGGTAAAATGGTTTTGATCGTGCTTAAATGTAAGCTCTTTTGTTTTTAAAATCTGTTCCTTCAGCAACTCATCCGCACCACCCACATCAACAGGTTGGTTAAACAATTTCAACCCTGTAAAAACGATCGGAGCGGCATAAGTGTTGGTCTCTATTTCTTTAGGGTAGAAGGACGTAAGGCCATTTAAACCTCCAAAAAAGATCTCTCCGTTACTGTCTTTAAAATACGATCGGGTATTGAACTCATTCCCAGCCAATCCGTCACTTTTAGTATAATTTCTGAATTTTCCTGTGGTTAGGTTTAACTCCGAAAGTCCATTAGCGGTACTGATCCATAATTTACCTGAATCGTCTTCCACTATGCCCACCACATTATTGTTGGCCAGGCCATTTGCCTCGGTATAGGTTTTAAAACGATTGGTACTATTGTCAAATATACTGATCCCACCAAAATATGTACCTACACATATTAACCCTTTGGAGGTTTGAACCACACAATTGATATAATCAGATTGAAGCCTGTTGTTGTCTCCTTCATTTTTGGTGAAAAGCGTTAGCACTTTTGAGCTGAAATTATAACGGTACAAACCTGCCGATGTACCTAGCCAAAGGTTTTGTGCTTTGTCTTCAAAAAGAACCTGAACACCCTTTTTGTTTTGTTTGGTGTATTTGTCAAGTACACTTTTGGTGGTATGATCGGGGAAATCGCCGTTGTGTTTCCTTAAAATTGACAGCCCATTTCTGGATCCAACCCATATTGTCCCATACCTGTCCTGTCTCAGCGCCAGGATCTCGGCCGTACCGATCTTATTTTTAGTGTCTCTTACATTTACGATATGTTTAAAATGACCGGTTTTAGGATTAAAGATATTGAGACCGCCATAATGGGTGCCAACAATTAAATCTCCATTTCCTGAGTTTTCTTTACAAACAATCTTAACCAGATTAGAGGTAATACTGGACATATCGTTTGGATTGGTTTTATAAACGGTATAGGTGTTCGTTTTTCTATTCAAATGATTTAACCCACCACCCTCAGTCCCAATCCAAAGGTCATTTTGCTTATCCTCTACAATTGAACTCACAATATTGCTGCTGATGCTGGAGTGCAGACGGCTGTTTTGATAAGTTTTGAATCTTGTAGAAATAGTATGACTATAGTTAACGCCTCCATAATAAGTCCCCACCCACATGGTTTTATTAATATCCAGATAAATGGAATGGACAGAATTGTGACTGATGCTGTTTTTAAGCTCCGGATCGTGCAGGTAATTACTGAAGTTCTTATTTATGGGGTCTAAAATACTCAGTCCTTCCTGGGTGCCTATCCAAAGCAATCCCTGTCCATCTTTGGTAATGCTTCTTACATCGTTATGGGTAAGTGAATTGGGGTTTTTGTTATCGTGGCCATATCTTGTAAAGGATTTTGAAGCGTAATTGTACAAGCAAATTCCGTTAGATGTTCCAATCCACAGATTTTGTTGATCATCGGCATTGATGCTTGTAACATAGTTTGAACTAATGCCAGAGGCATTTTTTGGGTCATGTTTAAAACGCTCGTAATGGTAGCGACCATTCTTTAAACGCATACACAATAACCCGCCACCTGTTCCAATCCACATATTTCCCCGTGTATCTTTGTAAAGGGCATAAATGCCGTTAATTCCATCCGCTTTTAGCCGATTAAAACGAAAGGATTTAAATGTGTTTTTGCTCTTATCAGTCAGCAGATTGAGCCCCCCCAATGTGCCTATCCAAATATTTTTGTCTCTATCTTCGTAAATGCGCTCAATTCCATTATTACTCAAGCCACTTTTTGTTCGCGTGCTGATCTGGGTAAAGGTATCTTTATCCGAATTATATCGATTTAGCCCATTTGCTGTACCTATCCACATTGTTCCTTCACTATCAGTAAGCAGGCATTGAATTTCATTGTTAGAAATGCTGCGTGGGTCGGCAGGGTTATTCCTGTAAATCTTAAATTGGTAACCATCGTATCGGTTCAAGCCTTGTCGGGTCCCAAACCACATAAAATTTGATTTATCCTGAATGATGGCAATTACTGAGTTTTGTGACAGTCCATTTTCTATTGTAAGGCTGTTAAATGCGACAGGTTTTTGACCTGCAGCAGTCTGGCCGATTACAGTAACAGAAAAGCTTAAGAGAATGAATCTCCACATAGCTAAATTCATAGGGGTGGTTTGGTTGCTTGAGACTAAAGATAGAAATATCTGTTCATTTTCTCCCTTTTGGGCTTATTTTTTAGAATCTTCTACCTTTTTGTTTAGATTTTTCATCTTTTTTTAAAGAATAATATCACAGATTTGGATATCTCAATGATGATATTTTAATGACGGCCAAGCTGAATAACGAGGAGGCGGGCAAAAGTAAAAAGCATTAACCAGCTTTAGACGCCGTAACATTTATTGAGCGAAACAAACGAACCTAAACCAAACTGTATGAACAAAACAATTACCAAACCTTAAAGGATTCAGATGAAGGTATAATGCCTTTCATCCATCTGAATTTATCAATCAATTTTCATAAGTATTTTATTCAATCAGGATGAAAGGCCATTGGCTGTGCCTGTCAATTACTGGACCATGCTGCACTAACGAGTATTGCTATGGTAACCAGGCCTGAGTGTTAAAAAAGAATAAAAAATTATCCAACGAAATAAATAAAACGAAAAAACAATTATAACGGATGAGAAATACCCGAATTATTAAACACAGGTCTTATCAATGGATTCTTGTGTCTTTTTTTCTTGTTGGTCTTGGTTTTCCGATAAGTGGATACAGCTTTAGCGCCCTGCATAAAAACAGTTTGTTTTTTTTCCAGGATGTAACAGCCGGTAAGTCCGAAAAAGACACGGCAGAAAAAGATTCAGGAATTGTAGAATTAAGACGCTTTGTATCCATAAGAAATGTCGACTCTCTGCAGGTCAAAAAGATCGCCATTTATCCTTTTATTTCTCTGCAACAAGTTCTGAAAGGGAACGCTGCGGGTGTTTATGTACAGGAGACAAATGGAGAACCTGGTACTACAGAGCAAAGCATACTGATTAGGGGCCTTTCCATGCCGCTGCTTTCCAGAAAGGATATCTATCAGGCACAACCACAAGTATATGTGAATGGTATTCCACTGATACAGGATAATCCTTTTATGTTCGATATTCAGAAATTTGACTACGCTCCAATCGGAACTGCAACAAACCTGTTAGCTACCATTGATATGGACAATATTGAGTCTATCAATGTGGTTAAAGGAGGTGCTGCAGCTGCTATTTATGGTCCGAGGGCCGCTAACGGAGCTATTTTGATCACCACCAAAAATGCGCAGGCTGGTATGAAACAGATTAGCGTGAACAGCTATTTTGGGATGGCCCTGAAAGATAATGTAACGACTACCAATGCCCAGGATGAAAGTGCATTTAGAATGCCTTTCTACCAAAAATTTGCCAGTTCTGCCGATATGGACAATTACCCGGCTTATTTAAGAGATGCAACCAATGAGAATTATTATGGACCTTCTAACTGGACAGACCTTTATTATAAAACCAGTCCGGTACGATCGGTAAATGCCAGTATAACCGGAGGTACAAACCGCTCAAATTTCCGGTTTTTTGGAGCAAACACCAGTACTTCTGGTAATGCGGACGACACCAGGCTGGATAAATATAATGCTTCTTTCTTCATCAATATGCTGCCATTGCCGTGGCTGACAGTTTCCAGTATGATCAATGCGACAAGGCTGGAACGTGACCGTAACAGGTCATTTCGCGATCGTTTTTCGGAAATGCAGTATATCCCAGATTTAACAAGTCCCATTGCACCTAATAAAATCATCTATGGCAATTTGTTAAATGAGTATAAAGCAAAATCATTTGACGACAATAAAAACAGCGCTATTCAGGGATATTTCTCCTTATCCGCAAAATTAAAGAAGTTGGATTTTACCTCGCGTGTAGGTTTCGACTACAACGAAAGCACACGTGATGTTTTTTTCCCTTCAACTATGCTCGACGGGAATAATTATGTTTCAAATTATTATGGTTATAACCAACGGGTGATTATTGAAAATTCCATCAGTTTCAAACATGCTTTTAACAAAAAGCATACACTAAACCTTGAAGCAGGGCAGTCCTTTCAATCAGATTTTAACCGTTACAACTATGCTTACGGATATAAAGGATCAAGTGATTACATCAGGATTAATGTTGTAAACGGAAATTCAAAGGAGTCAGATTATTTATTGCCTAAAGATTTTATTGTTTTTCGTTTTACAGACAGACAAAAAGCGAATTTAAGTTCATTGTTTGCGAAAGCAGAATATAACTATAACGATGAGTTGTCATTAACTGCGGTAGCAAGAACCGATGGTTCTTCTAATATGCAGCCAAGCGCAAGGTGGTTCTTTTCACCAATTGTCAATGCAGAATATAACTTCAGCAAATTGTTGCCTCAGGACAAATCTGCCATTTCATCACTTTCCCTAACGGCCTCATGGAGCCGTATTGGCAATCTGTTGTTGAACGATAGATTTGCCGCCGGGCCACAGTACACTGTTGATCTGGGTTGGTCAGCTAATCCCGCTTTCTATTCTTACGCAGGCTTTGGTACTTTATCCAGACCATATACTGCCGGTTGGGTTGGTTATGATATTCCCTGGTCTTACGTTCAGGAAACAAACTTTGGTGTAAATGCGGGTTTTCTGGACAGCAGAATTCAGGCGAGGCTAGAACTCTACAGTAAAAATAATAACCGCATGTTACTGGCCATGCCGGTAATAGCAGAATCGGGCTATACCTCAGCTTATCAGAGTGGAATGGACGTAAATAACAGCGGCGTAGAACTAACCTTGCAGGCCAATATATTTAAAGGTAAAAAAGATCATTTAAACTGGGCTGCCAGTTTAAATGCCAGCTATAATCAAAATAAACTAAAGGCACTTCCCGGGGGCATTTCAGAAATATTAATCGGAACACAAAAGCTTGTAGTAGGCGAGGCCATTGATAAATTCTGGGTGCTGAAAACACAAGGTGAAGCATTTCATACCGATGCAGATGTACCCGTAAACCCTCAAACTTATCAGATTCTGAATTACAAAGGGTTACCATTTAAAGGTGGAGACCCTCGCTGGAAAGATCTCAATGGAGATTACACTATAAATGAACAAGATAAGGTGGCATTGGGTAATTACATGCCAAAATTAACCGGAAACTTCGCCAATAACTTTAGTTACCGCAAGTTCAGCCTTGATTTTAACCTGTACTTTGCTTTAGGCCGCAATATCCTGAACCAGGCTGCCGCCAATCGTTTTGATTTTATTAATAGGGGCGGGCAGAATGATATTTCATCCATAGACGAAATCACTTTCTGGAAAAAAGATCTTAATGCTGCAAATTACCCGGTTTATAACCCCTGGAGTGCTGTACAGGCTTATCGCGCCGATCAGGACATCTTCATTGAAAATGGGTCTTTCCTGAAATTAAGGTCACTTTCCCTGGGCTATGATTTTGCGGGGATGAGTTTTCTTAACAAAGATAAGAAGGCACAACACAGGTTCCTGGTATATGTAACTGCAACAAATCTGTTTACAATCTCTCCGTATACAGGCGGCGATCCCGAACTGGTTGGGTATACCGGCATCGATTCAGGATATGGATTGTCTATTCCAAGAACGTATACACTAGGTTTCAAAATCGATTTATAGAAAAAGATATGATGTTTACTAAAAGAACTATTCCCTTTCGTGTCCTTACGTTAGTAATGATCATAGGATTATTGGGCTCTGGATGTAATAAACAGCTGGATGTTCCCTCCTCTCACCTGGTGAATGAGGAAAACCATTGGAAATCAATCACCGATACCCGATCTGCATTACTGGGTGCATATGGATTGCTTCGGGCAGCTATGGCTGATAATAACGGACATTGGTTATATGGAGAACTTAGGAGCGGGGATTTTAAAGCTACCTCTCGTCTTGATTTGAAGGCTGTAATTGCTGGCAACTTAAATGCGCCATATCCCGTAGTCCAGTCACTTAGCAATTGGAGAAGATTTTATGCCGTTATCAATAGCGCCAGCATATTTATCGAACGTGCGCATGAAGTACTGGAAAATGACAGGCAATACACTGAAAAAAATTACCAGGTAGACATTGCTCAGATGCGTGCCATACGTGCTTTTGCCTATTTTTATATGACCCGTATATGGGGAGATGTTCCCTTGATTACCGCTGCGGGTGACGGGAATTTTGAACAGAAAGCACGTAGCCCGAAAGAAGCTGTACTTGGTTACGCTGAAAGTGAATTGCTGAAAGCAGTAAATGACCTTCCATTCAGATACGGTTCTGTTTTAGATCCTGTTTTTCCGGGGTTGTATTACGGACAGACCACCACTTATTGGAGCGGGGTATTGCTGACTAAAATATCTGCATATGCAATCCTTGCACATATCGCGGCATGGAATGAGAAATACATTGATGCTTCAGGCTACGCAAATTTTGTATTAACCTATTATCAGAATTCCGGAGCCAGTTATACGCTTACCGCAGGCATCTCTAAAGTAGATGGTCTGTTCTATGATAAAAATCCATCACAGATATTTGGCGTTCCTTTTGCTTGGAGTGACCGTGAGGCTAGCATTGTAGGCCACATTGAAGACCTTACCCTTGCCGCGCCATTGGTAACCAAACCGGTTCCGCAAATTTATGTTCCTGATGCTGCTATTTTAGCAATCTATAATGAAGATAAAGACCAGCGGTTTTCTATCAACCCAATAACCGGGCGCGCCGTAACCGATTTCTTTGCAAATTTTGGAAGCTTCAGTACGGTGTTCAGCAAAATTAAATGTATCCGTAATGCTTCAACTGATGGTTCACTGGGGCTATTCAGTTCAGCAATTGTTTTCACCCGTCTGGAAGAGATCAGCTTATTGTATGCGGAGTCTATGGCCGTAATTGGAAACATTGAGCCGGCCATTGATGCCTTGGATAATGTAAGACTTGCGCGTGGACTTACCCCTTATACAGGGCCCAACAGTGGAGTAATTGATGCCATTTTTAAGGAGCGTAAAAGAGAACTCATTGGCGAAGGATGGAACTGGTACGATCAGGTGCGTTACAACAGGATCAAAAGAACCAATACCGAGTTCAATAAGCTCATCAGCACCAACGGTATTTTCTGGCCAATCGCCGAGGATGTACTCAATCGTAATTCTTTATTGGTTCAAAATGAATTCTGGAGGTAATTAAATTATGAAAAGAAAATTAAACCTATTTAAAGGCCTTGCTTTATTATTTGCTGCAATGTTATTGGTTACAGCATGTAAAAAAGAAGAAGGTGCCTATAATTTTGAAAATGAGGTAAATGTTTACGAAGGAGATGTTTACGCCTATCTAAAGTCACAACCTGGTGTTTACGATTCCTTGCTTAAGGTTGTTGACCGTATCACCTGGCTAAAGGATACTTTAAGTGCACCCGCCACATTCACTCTTTTTGCACCCACAAACCGCAGTTTTGTACTCGCATTACAGAATCTCAATAACGTTAGGAAAACCCAAAATAAACCCGTTCTTGGCCTGGCAACAGTAAATATAAAAGAGCTGGATTCACTGACTAACCGTTATTTTATTTCCGGAAAGTTTACCACAGACAGTTTGCTGCTAACCGAAGGTGTACTGTTAAACACCATAAAATACCAATACGAGATGCATGGGCAGAATAAGAGTGCAAATGCCTACGGTTTTGTAAATGGAGGACCAAAAAGTATCATTTACAGCGACGTAAAAAGATCCCAATATATTGTGGAATGGCAGCGTACCAATACCCAGGCGGTAAATATTTTTACCACCAATGCGGTTGTACATGTGCTTTCTCCATCACATGAATTTGGATTTAGCGAATTTACAAGAAGGCTTAATAAATAATCAGGGAGTTTTAGCTAGTAAAGTTATGATCAACAAAAAACATTTTATTTCAGGAGTAATGCCAATACTGTTTGCACTTGCATTATTAAGTGCCTGTAAAAAGCTATTGCCTACAGACCGCGATTACTTCAATACGGAAGCCCGTTTCACGCAAGTCTTATATAAGCCCGTAATGGGGCGTACAACTGTGATGAGTAACAATTTTGACGCACAAAATTCATCGCAGCCATTGACATTCAAAATAGTTAATCCGAGGAATAGCGATGGTATCATTGCACCGGAACTTATCAAACCATTCGACGTGCTGGTTTGGAAAAAAGCATATACAGGAAAGGAAACCTCCCTTGAAGAGATTGAAAACAAAAGAGCGATAGAACAACATCCACTTTTTGAGATCAGGGAGCATTCGGGAGAATTTATCCTTTGGGCAGCATCCAATTCACGGGTACTCAAAGCTCTCCCGGATTCGGGTTATACTTTTGATGTAGAAGTAACCAACAATGGTGGACGCAGGTATTTTAATAATCTGAAGCTTCAGGCGTATAGAGAGCGTGCTTATGAGCCTAATAAAATAGATGCCATTAGTGGGGCAAGTAGCAATGCTCCGATCCGGTTAAATTCAATAAATAATTTTAAAGCGCAACGTACCGGCGATCCGCTTACTATTGGTGATGTAAAGGTGGACTTTAACAAAAAACAGGGCAGTAGCGGTAGCTCATTAACCTTCCGTTTTTTGGATAGTATCGGACAAAATATTGATCCGGCAAAATTCAATTTAACCGCCTGGAATAAATTGATACACGGTTTTAATATGGAAAAAACCAGTACGTATGTCAAATACAATGTTGCTTATCCTATACCCCTGGTAGAGATCCAGACTCCTTATACAACTGTTGACGGGAAGGAAGCTACACTTAAATTTTCTTACGATCGCCTTGGCTTTGGCGGGGTAAAGGAAATCGCAGATATGAGCTTCAATTTTAACATCTATGAAAAGGGTGAGTGGGAAATTATCTTTTCGTTTACCAGAGACAACCCAAAATTCACAAACGAATGATGAAACATAGAGATAAAAGAATATTTAAGCTAAACACGCTAAAACAAAATATGGCTATGAAGCACTTGTTTAAGATATTTATCATTATTCTGGCGGGCATTGCGGCAACAGTTCCGGCATATGCCCAGAAAATGGTTGTTGTTAAAGGAACTGTCATTGAAAAATCCACCAACCTCGGACTTCCGGGGGTGACCATTTCAACGGGTACACCTTTAAAAGTGATTGCAAGTAGTGGTAACGCAGGTAACTTTTCAGTAAGTGTACCCGAAAATGCATCCTTAGTGTTCAGGTATATCGGATTTGCCAACCAAACCATTAAGGCCGCTGCAAAATCTGATTTCAGGGTAATGATGCAGGAGTCGAGCAACAATCTTGATGTGGTAAAAATTACCGTAGGTTACAACACAAAAACAAAGGAGGTTTTAACAGGAGCCGCGACCACCATCAGTGGTAAAGCATTGCAGGATGTTCCTGTGGCCAATGTGATGGAATTGCTGCAAGGTAAAATTGCTGGTTTAAATATCCAGAATAACAGCGGTAGTCCTGGTGCCCGTGGATCCATTTTTGTAAGGGGGCTATCCAGTATTGATATTCAGGGGTCTGGTAATGATGCTTTTCTTACCCCAACCTCTCCGTTATTTGTAATTGACGGAGTTCCGCTCGATGCGAATTCAAACTATGAATATGGGTTCTCACAAGGAGGTCCTGGTATCAGCCCGCTGTCGTTAATTCCACCAGAAGACATTGAGGAAGTTACCCTTTTAAAAGATGCACAGGCAACCTCACTGTATGGTTCCCAGGGAGCATATGGTGTAATTCTGATTACCACAAAGAGAGGTAAATCGAAAACACCTATTATCCAGTATGTAACCAACCTTTTTGTAAATACACCGCCTAAATTAAGGTCGGTGATTGGAGGAAAGGGAGAACGAGATAGCAGGTTATGGCAAATCATGAACAACGATTCGACCATTTTTACAGGAAGAGAACGCATTGACAATAACCCATTTCTTTCAGATAGTTTAAATGCTTTTTTTAACAACTCTACTGATTGGCAGCGTGTGTTTTTCCGGACTACAGTAAATCAAACACATAATATCAACGCTTCCGGAGGTGATCAGAATTTTAACTACAAAGTGAACGTGGGTTATTACGATGAAAAGGGAATTATTGAAAATACCGGATTAAAAAGGTATTCGCTCGGGATGAATGTATTATATCAGCCCAGCCAAAAGTTCCGCTTATTTGCAAACGTGTCCAGCGCCATGGGTATCAGTAAAAAAGGGAGTGGGAATGGTGTACAGCAGACAGGGGTGGCTTCGGGCAGTTCAGCGTCTTCTCTTCTACCACCCCCATCGCTGTTCAGCAGCTCAGGTGATGCGACAGGAGTATTTTTGACGGACAACAATAACAAAACCGGTAACATTAAAACCAACCTTGAGGGGCGTTACCAGTTTCTAAAATCTTTATCGTTGACCAGTGTAGTCAATTACGATTACAACAATGGTACGGCTGACATTTATAAGCCTGCGGTACTAAACAATAATACAGCCATCGTTTACAATTTTAACGAACGCCGGAGTGTATTGTATAACCGTAACATGATCAACTTTACGGAATCATTAAAGGAGAAGCACAATATCAGTGTTTTTGCCTTCAATGAGATGTACATTCGTAATTACCAGGCTGGGACGATCAATCAGCTTCAGACACCCAACGACCAGTATCAGGGACCATTAGGTTTTGACGCCAACCTGTCTAGGGGAGGTATCCTCGATAATTATTCTGCATCCCGTTCTGCAGCATTGGCAACCTCAGTGTCGTACAACTACGATAAAAAATATGTGATTGACCTTTCTTATCGCTGGGACGGCGTGTCTAACGCAGGGCCGGACGTGCCCTGGTCTAAAAATCCGTCAGTCGGCTTAAGGTGGAACTTTAATAAGGAAAACCTGCTCGCTACCTCAAAATGGCTGGATTACGGTTCGGTACGTACCAGCTGGGGGAAAAATATTGTACCAAATGGAACTGTATTCGACGCCTTTGGCTCTTATAACTTTAGCGGAATCTATAATGGATCGCAGGCGATTGGCGTAAACTTTGAGAATCTGCCAAACACCTCACTTACCCCAACGGTAACAACTCAGTTTAATGCCGGACTTGATGTTGGCTTATTTGAAGGTAAATACCAGATCACTTTCGATACCTATTATAAAATGGTGGATAATCAGCTCAGACAAAAGGCACTGGCTGACCACAATGGTTTTAATAAAATCAAGACCAATGAAGTAAGTCTGGTTAATTATGGATATGAGTTTAGCTTGACGGTAAGGCCATTGCCAAAAGGAAGTAATTATAACTGGACAGTTTCGTTTAATGGTGCCATTAATAAAGACGTACTGACAGGATTACCTGACGGCGTTCGCCAGATTCTGCAAAAGGATACGCAAACCGGCCAGTCTATTCTTTATCGTTTGGGACGTAACAGTTTGTCTAATGTTTTGTACAATACCAAGGGTGTGTATAGTACAACAGATGACGTGGCAGTTGACCCCGCAACAGGAAAAAGATACAGTACAAAGAATGGTACTTCTACTATTTTCTTCCAGGGAGGCGATCCTTATTGGGCCGATATTAATGGAGATTATAAACTTGATGAAAGAGACCTGGTAATTGCCGGTAACTCATTTCCACAAGTTACAGGAGGTATTTCCTCATTCTTCTCCTGGGGACCGTATTCAGCGAACATCAATCTTTCCTATACGTTAAAAAGGGATATCCTAAACAATGCCCTGGCACAACGCTTTCAGAACTTCGCAAACCCAGCCGAACAAAATAACCTGGTGCCGATATCACAATATAATTACTGGAAACAACCGGGTGACGTAGCAACCTATCCCAATCCATACAGTTTCCTTCGGTATGGTGCCTATTCGGAGTTCGTTAAAGGCGGATCTCTGTTTCTACCCTACAGATATGACCAAACCTTGTTCCAGGAAGATGGATCTTACTTAAAAATCAATACCCTTACACTGGCTTATACTTTTGATAAAAAATTAGCCTCGCGTCTCGGTGTCACTTCTATGCGTGTGTACTGTACTGGAAATAACCTGTATACCTTCACCAATTACAGCGGTCCCGATCCTGAAAACGTAACGGATCTGGGCAGGGACAATTCTGCAGGATATCCAAGTCGACGCAGTTATTCTATTGGTCTTAATGTTCAGTTTTAAAATGAAACTTATTATGAAGAAGATCTTTTACATTTTACCCCTATTAATGATTCTGATTGCCAACCAAGGCTGCAAAAAGTTCTTAAACGTAGAGCCGGTGACGAGCTTATCAGGTAATAACTTCTGGAAAACATCAAAAGATGCAGAAGATTTTACAAAAGATGTATACCGTTTGTTCAGGGTATCTACCATGTCCAGTATCATGTTGGCTATGGGTGATTACCGTAACGGTCCGGGAAAGGCTACATCAGTAAACCCAAAACGTTATGATTTGGATTACCTGGCTGTAAATAACATGAAAAAACTACTTGCAGCAGACGCTACGCGTACACGTCCCGACTACAACGCCAGTTTGGAGTGGTACCAGGCAAGAGCACGTTATGATTTGATTCCTGACTGGAAACCATTTTATAAAACCATACAAGCCGCAAATATCTTGTACAAAGAAGTAGACAGAATTCAGGACCCTGCGTTTTCAGAAGCGAACCGTAAACAATATAAAGGCGAAGCTGTATTTATGCGCTGTCTCTCTTACTTTTTCTTAGTCAGACTGTTCAGCGATGTTCCTTATTATACCAATGCCTACAATCAGGAGCCACTTCCAAGAACAGATATGGTTATCGTATTAAAGAACTGTATCGCCGATCTGGATAAAGTAAAAAATGATTTACCATGGACTTACAAAGATCCTGCAAACCGTGCAGTAAGGGCAATGCGTGGCAGCGCCATAGCATTAATGATGCATATGAATATGTGGTGTGCAGGTTTTGATCAGGCAAATACCAACAGTTATTACCGGGCTGTTGACGATCTGGGTAAAGAAATAGAAAATATTGGAGAAGCTGAAAAAGGTGCATATACCTTATTGCCGATTGAACAAACCTATCTGGTGATGTTTGGCCGCTCTCAGGAAGGTCTTTTTGAAATTCAGCTGAGCAATAACTCGGGCGAGGTAAGTGGCGATCGTCGTTATAAATTTTCAAATGGTGTTGCCCATTTGCCATTCCTGACCTCAACAGATCGTTTACAGAGTGAATTTGCTTTTAAATCTGACTATATGAAAAGAATTTTTCCGGAGACTGTAGCAGACAAAAGAAAGAACGTTTGGTTTGATGTTGCCGACATCTATGACGAAACAGGAAAAGCGATAATTTACAAATTCTTTAACCGGGCAGCTCCAACACAGGGAGACGACGATAATCCAATTATTTTCCGTTATGCTGATGTATTGCTGCTTCATGCAGAGGCCCTTGCTGAACTAGGAGAAGATGGTGCTGCCGAAATTTTACTGAACCGAATTAGAAGTCGCGCGGGCGCAGAGCTGTTTCCTGCAAATCCAGGCGAAGGAAAGATCAAAGATGCCATCTATTACGAGCGTTGCAAAGAATTACTGGGTGAAGGACATTATTTCTACGACCTGGTGCGCACCCGGAAAATTATGAACCCGACTTATTGTTATAGTCCACTATCGTTTTCTGCATTTATCTCAAAAGCATGGACCTGGCCAATTAGCAGTACTGCGCTTGCAAACAATCCATACATGACATTAAATAGCTATTGGCAATAGGTTTCAATATTTAGAACACAGACGATGTACAACTATAAAACGATTATAAAAGGACTCACATTCATTACATGTATCGCCTTCATCTTAACAGGATGTAAAAAAGATGAGTACTATCAGGATACGGGCATCACCAACGCAAAATTTGACGGTACCATTATGCAATATCTGGATTCAAAACCCTTTCAATTCGACACACTAAGCCAGGTAATCAGGCTTGCCGGAATGGAAGAGGTATTCAACAAAGAAGAGATTACTTTTTTTGCGCCACAAGACCCTTCTATAGGGGCCGTGATTGATAACTTAAATGCGTACCTCAACCGAACGGGAAGAGATTCTGTAAGAACCCTTTCGGATATTAAACCTAAGGCCTGGAGGGAGATGCTGTCAATGTATGTTTTTAAAGGAACCAACAGACTTAAGGATTATCGCCAGGTAGATACGCTGGCATTGGATACTTATTCTGGACAGGGTTATCTAGCTTATAATGGCAAGCCAATGAACATTGGCGTAGTATTTAACGATGCGGTTAATGGACCCGTTGACAACAGGACTATCATCAAATACGGGGGATATCGTCAGTTGATGGTATCTTATATTCCTGATTTAGCCTATCCTAAGGCTTTTTGGATCAATGCAAAGGTATCTTCATCAGATATCAATCCAACCAACGGAATTGTTCACGCGATAAAATTCAGCAATCATTTTTTTGGCTTTGACCCCTATAATTTTGTTACAGTGGCCTTAGAAAATGGTATTGGCAAATAACACAGGAGATCATAATATGTTCGATAAAACTCAAAACAATCAAACGATGAAAAGAAACATAGCATATTTCATAGGATTGCTCCTGTTTACGATGGCTTATTCATCCTGTAAAAAGTCGACGCAACTTGCTGAGGATCCATACGCGGGTGGAAAAGAAGCGCTGGGTATCAGAATTTCCAATACGTTACCTAAACCAACTTATGGATTGATCGGTTCTCAGGTAGTGTATACGGTGTCTGGACTAATCCCTTACAAGGACAAACTAAAATGCTATTTGAATGAAACAGAAGTGGAGGTGACGGAGATTACCGATAAAACCATCAAAATAAAAGTACCGGCAGGAGCAAGTTCCGGTGGATTGACCATCATTGTAGATGGTCAGATTTTCTTTGGCCCTCAATTCACGGTTTCTGGCAAAATCTCTTACGATGCGACGTTTAAACCCACAATCGGACCTAATGGAAGTGTTAGTCAGATTATGCCTTTAACGAATGGGAATATGATCCTGGTAGGCAGTTTCACCGACTATGAAAAGAAAGCGTCATTAAAAAGGCCGGTTAATAATATTGTGCTCATCAACTCAGATGGAGATTATTTGCCTTCACTTGCCTCAGGGTTGGGATCTGATGGATCGCTTAATTCCATCGCCCGTTTAACTACCGGGCAGTATATGATAGGAGGCACATTCTCAAGTTATAACAACAGGAAAAGTATCGGCGGTGTGACGCGCTTAAATTCGAATGGATCATTGGACAGTACAATTGTAGAAGTGGTCAACCTTACACCGTTGCAGCCAAAAAACAGCTTTGATACGGTAGCGGCATTTAATGGAAGAGTGTTGGGATCAGTACGAAAATTATTCGCTTATAATAACAAAAGTATACTTATCGGCAATTTTAGTAGTTATGGTGAGTACTTCTATGAACGCTCTACGCGTGACAGAAAAGTTATTGGTTACACCCCCATGGATATGCTGATGCGCCTTGAAGCAAATGGCAAACTGGATGAAAGCTATAATTTTAACGCGGCAACTAAAACCAGTTACGAAAAGCCGAACGGTAGTATCAATGACGCATTTATGGAGCCTGATGGAAAGGTAATACTGGTAGGTAACTTTACGCGTTTCCAGGGAATAGGGGTGAACAGGATTACTCGTGTAGATAATAATGGGATGGTCGACCCTTCCTTTCAGGTAGGCTCGGGAGCTGACGGGCCGATTGGTAATATTCGTTTTAATGTAACCACCCAGAAATATATAGTTTCAGGAGCTTTCAAAAGTTTCAACGGCAAGGCGGCCAATGGCATCGTAATGCTGAAAAAGGACGGAACCGTTGATGAATCATTTAATATGGGAACAATTGAAGGGGGAGGAATTGGCTTCTCTGCTCAGCTTAGCAATGGATTGGTTGTTGTTACGGGTTCCTTTAACAAATACAATGGCATTATCAGACAGGGATTTATGGTATTGAATGCTGACGGTACACTTGCTGCGGGATACAATACCACCGGTGTTTTCCAAGGTATAGTAAATGATATTTATGAAACCACCTCTCCACAGGGATTCCCTGCCTTTATCATGGCTGGCTTTATCTTCAAGTTCGATAACCGTGCTGTACCAAATATCATTAAGGTAGTTTATGAACCTTAAACATATATCGCAAAAAATTAGGAACACATCTGTTGACATTAACAAATAAAGAAATGATAAAATATCAGCTGTATAAGAAAAGAGCCCAGGTTACTGGCATGCCTTTATTGGTGCTTTGCCTGCTGGTCCTGGTAGCCTGCAATAAGGATTTTGAAAATAAAATTGACCTGTCTGCCAAACCAGATAGCGAAACAGGATATCGAGTGCCAAAAGTGCTTTACATTATTATCGACGGCGCCAGAGGGGCAAGCGTTAACACCACAAAAGCGGCAACCTTACCTGATCTGGCAGATAATTCGCTCCAGAGTTACAGCTCTGTAAGTGATGAGAGTGGGTTGGCTGCCACTACCTGGGCTGACATGCTTACTGGCGTAAAGAAAAATAAACATAAGGTAACAAAAGCTGATTTCTCAGGAAATAACCTGGCTAATTATCCGATGTTCTTTAAATATATCAAAGATAAAAACGCAAGTCTGCGTACTGCAGCCTTTGCATCGACCCCATTATTCAGTACTGCCCTGGTAAGCCATGCAGATGTAAACTTAAGTTTTAATAACGACGACGTAGCGGTTAAAAATGCCGTTGTCGGCGAACTGAAAGAGGAAAAGGCAAGTGTTGTTCTTGCCGAGTTGAATGGGGTAGACCGTGCTGGAAAGCAATACGGCTATGATGCCAGTGTGAAAGCCTATAGTGATGCTATCTATCAGACTTTTGATTATATCAACGAAATGGTTACCACGCTTAAACAAAGAAAGAACTATGAATCGGAGAACTGGCTGATTGTTGTCGCATCCAACCAGGGTGGAAATTTCACTATCCCACCTTCGCAAAACGACGGCTCGTTATTTAGCAATCCTTTGTTAAATAGTTTTACCCTTTTATACAATTCAAGGTTTAATTATCAGTTCTTCTCCAGACCAAATGCTGCCGCTGTACCATATG
The DNA here is from genome assembly GCF_900564155.1 of Pedobacter schmidteae. Lineage (NCBI taxonomy): Bacteria > Pseudomonadati > Bacteroidota > Sphingobacteriia > Sphingobacteriales > Sphingobacteriaceae > Pedobacter > Pedobacter schmidteae. The sequence goes on from NZ_LS999839.1 coordinate 1,479,650, forward strand.
AAGGGAAAGCAATTGGCTATAATGCCAGTACCATTTTTGGGAGTATCGATGCGGCGAGCTCAAGCATTTATAACTTCGGTACCAGTGGTGAATATACGGTGCAGTTAAAGGTTAAAATTAAAAACAGGGGAACAAATAATCCACCGATCATTGCGAAAGCAGATGATACAGGTAATTCTTCGGCGGGATGGTCTTTTTTGTTAACTGCAGCTAATAGCTCCTGGCGCTTCCAGCTGGCAGGCTCTAGCGTTACAGGCACAGCCCTCGATCTGGATACCTGGTATACTTTAACAGGTAAGCTTTATATGGAGGGTAGCTCCAGGAGAATGAAGGTGTTTACGAATGGTGTTTTAAACAACCAGAATGCGATGACTGCTAATGGTACCTCAACAACAGCCGGATTGAACATAGGGTCGTCTAAATCTGCTTTTGGTGGCGGAACGTCACAAACTACCATTACTGATGTACGGATTTACAATACAGCACTGTCGGATGATTATATCGCAGCTAATTATTGTAAAACGGATGTGAAACCTACTGATGTGTATTATAAAAACCTGATCGGCTACTGGCCTTCTATGGATGGAATAGGAAACCAGCTAACGGACTTTAGCCCGAGTAAAAGAAATTTTACGCTTAACGGAGCCTATGCCTGGACACCATTTAATGAATTGAGTGAAAACCTTTGTTCAGATCTGCCCGATGATATTTATACCCGGATGCCTAACGGTATTGACATCCCCAATTTCATATTTGGATGGATGGGCATACAGTCTTTGGGCTTAAACCTCGATGGTAAAACCTGGGTACCTACCTATAGAAGTATTAATCCTTAAACCTGAGCAAAGATGAAGAAGATAGTTAACAGCACAATTGCTTTAGCCCTGATTGCCCTGGTTGTGGGCTGTACAAAAAATTATGGAGTGATGTACCCTGATGGTACCACTGATGGAAATCACCCCAAAGATACATTTGATTTGGTATTAGACACATCGATGTCTAAAGTTGATAAGTCGCAGTTTAATGCAGCCAGGGTTTTTCCTGGCATGGTAGGCGTTGAAGAACCCCGACTCAAAGATTATAAGGTGACATTGGATCTTGACTATATCCAGGTTAAATCTAGTGACCTTAGGATCAGTGTGGTTCCGCAAGGTTGGTTTAGTACCGGAACGTATGCGGCCCCTGGAGAGCTCATCACTATCAAAGTGCCTGCTGATACTTACGGCCTGGCGGTACAGGTTGGCGCACATGATGATAACCTTACTGGTTTATCACCACTGCAGAGGGCACCGATAATTTATACCCGGGCGCAGTTATTCCCGGGGATAAATTATGTGCGAAATCTTTTTGGCGGGACAATTTTTATTATTCCTGACAGGCCTGTTGGTCGTAAGGTAGACCTGCTTTTTAGCGGTGCGGTGAAGTCACCTGATTTTGTATTGGGCGAAACAACAGATGCGGAATGGAAGGCGATGATTGCAAAAACAAAAGTTCCCTGGTTTGAACTGCGTAGCAAACGCATGATTTTTACGCTCCCAACTGAAAAACTGGTTAAGTTTCCTATTGAAAGTCCTACGGCTTTGATGACGGCCTGGGACGAAGAAATCCTGCACAGTTACTGGGAATGGTATGGATTGTCTGAAACTACACCAGACGTAAGAAATAGAAATCCAACATTACCATGGCGAATTGTTCACGATATTCAGCCCAGTGTAGGTGCGCAACATTCTGGTTATCCCGTGGTTGCAACTGCAAATGAAAATTATTATAAACAAGCGGTTACGCTGAGCCTTGTGGTTGGGTCTAACTGGGGAACTTATCACGAAATCGGGCATAATATGCAAATGGGTTCTACCTGGAGCTGGTCGGATTTAGGTGAGGTGTCAAACAACCTCTTCTCTTTTAAAATTACCAACAGACATGGATATAAGCACAGTAACCTTTATCGTGCAATGCCCGCCGCAATTGCCTTTGCATCTACCCCAAATACCGGAAATACAAAATTATTCAGTGCTGCAAGTAATGACGCCCGCATGGGACTCTTTATTCAGGTGTTTGAAAAATATGGGTATGATTTTATGACTTACCTGTGTACAGAAGCCCGTATGGCCAGGTTTGGAGCCGGGAACGATCAGGATAAAAAGGATTTTTTTTACGAACGCCTTTCGGAGTGGACCAAAAAAGATATGGAACCTTTTATGAAACAGTGGGGACTATATGTGAGCAGTGTTTCAAAAAATAAGATTGCCGCGAAATTTCCATTGTTAACCGAGCAGGTATGGTTGTTCGATCCAAGTAAATAAATGCGTATATAAATTCATAGTCATGAAAAATATAAAGAACTCTACCAACAGACTGAACACTTTAATTGTGGCTGCCATTGCAATGGTAGTAGTGCTGTTCTGTCTGCAAGGTTGTAAAAAGTATTTCGATCCACCCTATGTGAATGAAGAGCCACAGGATGCATCAAAAAAGAGAAGAAAAGTATTGCTTGTTGTAATTGATGGCGCTACAGGTGCCGAGGTTAAAGCAATTGCTCCTCCAAAATTAACAGCAATGCTGAGCAATAGTAAGTATAGCTGGAATGCACTTTCCGATTTTATACCAAGTGATGCCGGAACATGGAAAAACATCATGACAGGGGTAGGTGTTGGTAAACACGGTATCGTGGATGATTCATTTGATGTGCCACCCAATGATGATGGTCATGAACATGACGCTGCTACTTCCTGGCCAACACTGATCGAAAGGCTGCAGGCCTCAGGTAAAATTCGCCGTACTTCGGCCATTACACCATGGACTCAACTGGATAATAAACTGCTCATCTATGCCGATCAGTCTATTGCAGTTAGCAATGATCTTGCAGCAAAAGATACGGCAGTGGTTAAATTGAAATCGGTAAGCGACGATCTGGTGATTGTTAACTTTAACGAGGTAAACAAGGCAGGTCAAAGCTTCGGGTATTCAGCAAATGTTCCTGAATATAAAGACGCTGTTTTGAAAACAGACGGATACATTGGCGAATTGCTTGACGTAATCAAAGGCCGAAAAACTTATGGCGATGAAGAATGGCTGGTTGTAGTTACAGCTACACATGGAGGTACGGGAAAAAGCTTTGGAGATATCGCCAACAGGGACCGGGAGAGAAATGTGCTGACCCTTTATTATAACGCCAGTTTTAAGTCTCAGGAAATTATTCCTCCGGTAGCTTTGGATGGTGTGAAGTTTACCGAGGGTGGAATAACAGCCAAACTTGCCGGAGCAAATGCAGCTATTTACGATCTTGGCCTGACCGGAGGATATACTTTAGAGTTCAGGTTAAGGATCCAGGCTTTTGGAACTCAGAATTCTACTATATTCTTTAAGTCCAATAGTCCTGCCAATACAAACCCGGGATGGTGGTTTATACATAATGGTTCTAATGGAACCTGGAGATTTGCCATCAGAAGAGCTACGGGGGGAGCTGCCAAAACGGTAAATTCAGCCGACCTTAAAGCTGTTCCTGCAATGGTGGTAAACAAATGGTATACATTAGCAGCAAGGGTTTACATGGAGGGAAGCAAACGTTTCATGGTTCTTTTTCAGGATGGGGTAAAAGCTTCTGCTCCATTGGAAATTACGGGTGAGGATATTACTACCCCCGCTGATCTGTTTGCGGGTTGGAAAACCGGCTTTGGTAACAATACCAATCAAGCTGTTTCAAACATCCGTATCTGGAATACGGCTTTGCCGGAAAGCAAAATTCTTGAAGATGTCTGCGCTGATGTTGTTAACTCATCTGATCCGTATTATGCCAATCTTATTGGTTATTGGCCATGCAACGATGGATTATCCCATTTTAAAAATTATAGTCCGTTGGCTGAAGGCAAAGACCTGGAATTAACAGGCAATTACATCTGGGATTTCCTGGAGAAACCAACCTGTGGTACACCGGTTCCTATCCTTCCCGGACAATTCGCGTTGAGAAATACAGACATCGCCGCCCAGCTATATTACTGGTATGGGATTACCATAGAAGACCGCTGGAAGCTTGATGGTAAAATATTTCTGTCCAGTTACGAATCTGAGTTCATTAAATAGCATTTCAATATGAAAAAAATCTATAAATCATTTCAGCTATTATTGCTACTTGTAGTGGTTCTGGCTTGTAAAAAGCTGGCTACCGATGCTATGGAGGTTGTCCCGGTGTTAAAAGCTCCGCTCAGTGTTGCTGTGATCAACGATGACGACCAGTTGCCGGTTGCAGGAGTTAAAGTTATCGTAAGCCGTAAAATCTCCCCAAAAGGAGATTATATACAGATCGATACCATCCGTACCAATGCGTCCGGGCAGATCAGCATGGAGCTTCCTTATCCAAACTATTTAAAGATTGATGTAGATACAACCTATTACCATACCGGTGCACAGCAATTGGAATTTGTAACTGAAAATGGAGGGAAGGTTACCTTGCACACTACACCTAAATATGGAATGGCCCCGCTTAGTATTGCGGTTACCGACCGTAAAACAAATTTGCCGATTTCAAATATAAGCCTTTCGGTAGGCAGTCGGACCCCGGAGCAAACAAACTGGTTGTCTACCGGCCCGGAAAATGCCGATGCTGCAGGCAAACTCATCGTTTCATTGCCTTATCCAAACAGCGTCAGGGTAGCCGTTGCGGATACCATGAGGTATTTTCCAGATACTGTACTGACCAGTTTGAAAAATATCAGGGGAGAATCGGTAACGCTAAAAACCGAGTTAAAGCCGCTAACGGTACCTCTTGAAGTTACGGTGTTAGATAAGGACAATAGTAATCCATTGTCAGATGTGGAAATTGCGGTATTACGAAAGTTGACCGGGGAATCTGATTTTAAAGATATAGGATTATTGGGCACCACAAATCAGGAAGGAAAGGTGATTTTGAATGCACCTTACTCTGGCGAAGTATTGGTGAAAATAAATGATGAAGTCTACTTTCTTGGCGATTCTCATGAAACTCGTTTGGCATATGAAAAGAATAGAAGTATAACTTTATTGTCTAAACGTCAAAACCCGGTTGTTGCAGTTGAATTGAGTGTGTTTACAACGGTATACGGTACTGGCAATAAAAGAAATGCCTATGGGACCAACGTAAAAGTGAGTTACAGGAAAAAAGGGCAATCTGTTTTTACAGATTTTACTACAGGATCAATAGCCGCCAACGGTAAGCTGAATTTGAATATTCCTTTTGCTGAAGAATTCAGATTTACAGTGGCCGGTGATCAGACCTTTGCAGACAAAACCCTTAATTTTACGAATATTGATACGAAATTAAAAGCCATAGATCTGATATTGGATGTCACCGCGCCTAAGTATCCTGAACCGACAATTACCAGTCTTCAGGTAGGGACACTAGCATTAAATAACAGTGTAAGTTTAAATGCCCCTCAGGATATTGTGATTGATAAATTAGGTAACCGATTCATCAGTGAAGGAAGTGGCAATAGGATCATCCGGATAGATAGGGCAGGAAATACCACGGTGCTTGCCGGTACAGGCGTAGCAGGTTCTGTAAATGGCGATGAAACGGTAGCTCAGTTCTATGGCCCATGGGGTTTAACTATAGACAAGGAAGGGAATTTATATACGGTAGACAATACAGCCGCTACCGGATCGCATAAGGTCCGGAAAATTACAATAGATGCTGCTTATAAGGCAACAGTTACTACCATTGCCGGAAGTGGATCTGCAGGAGGAGCTAATGGTGTAGGGACCGCAGCAACCTTTAGTCGTCCATCAGGACTTTGCTATGATGAAGGCCGTAACTGCCTGTATGTAGCCGAGTGGGGTGGACATAGAGTGAGGAAAGTTGATTTGGCAACTAATACGGTAAGTTTAATTGCAGGTAGTGGAACCGCGGGCATTTCCGCTGGTGTGGGTGCTACCGCGACATTCAATTTTCCATGGGGAGTAAAGTTAAGTGCAGATGGGAATTCGCTATATGTTTCGAGCTGGACCGGAACAGGAATAAGTAAAATTCAATTGTCGGATAATTCGGTTACCGTATTGGGCACCGCAAAAGCCAATACATCACAACCAAGAGGTTTGTATGTGAGCCCTGCAAATCAGTTGTTTATCTCTAATACAGCTGGTTTCTATATCTCAAAAATGCAAAATGAGGTTCCTGGAAATGCGTCGACTTTCAGCAAGCTAACCGGAGGCACAACAAGAGGATATGCAGATGGTGCCGCAGCTACAGCCTTATTTTCGGGTATTGTAGGAATAGCATACGATCCATATACCGGAGTATTTTACATTGCTGATGGTGATGGAGCTGCCGCTGCCAATAATAAGATCCGAACCATGAAATCATCGAGTATTCAATAACAAATAAATTCATAAAAACTGATCTGAATTACAAACCGCAGGCATACTCAGGTATGCCTGCTTAAAAATCTATAACATATGGAATCTTATCAATGGTACATTTTGGTTTTGACGGTAATTGATGGTCTGCTTATCCTGGGTTTAAGGATGCTGGATAAGCTTGAAGGTGTAAAAAGAAGGTATAGATAAAATCAATTATAAAATCGGAAATCAATCATGAAACAGATATCACTCGCATTGCTTTGCGCAGGATTATGGTTTAGCCCAAACTCCATAAAAGCACAACAGCCAGTATCGGCAGCCAAACCAATCGAATTGAAACACGGCAGCCACCGCATTGGTAAACGTACCGATGCAGTAATGCAAAAATGGCGTGGCTATGGCTTGGGGCAGTTTATTCATTGGGGTTTGTATGCTATCCCCGGGGGAGAATGGAATGGCAAAGCCTACAATGGTGCTGCCGAATGGATCCGTTCCTGGAGCGGTATTCCAAAATCTACATATGATTCGCTGATCTACAAATTTAATCCGGTAAACTTTAATGCCACAGAATGGGCTGCCACCGCCAAACAGATGGGGGCAAAATATGTTACCATTACCACCAAACACCATGATGGGTTCTGTTTGTGGCCAAGTAAATACACATCTTATACCATAGCCAATTCTCCCTGGAAAAAAGACATCATGAAACCGCTGGTGGATGCTTATGATAAAGCCGGAATTGATGTGATCCTGTATTTTTCGGTTATGGACTGGAACCACCCGGGATGGCGCTATGATATTAAGTCAAAAGAAGATAGTGTAGCTTTTGAAGGGTTTAAACAATTTACCCGTAATCAGCTTTTAGAATTGCTAACCCTGTATCCAACCGCCAAAGGTTTATGGTTTGATGGAACCTGGGACAAATCGTGGGTAAAACAAGCCGCTTTTGCCGATGAGCTGGAAACGGAAATGCGGAAACTAAGACCGGGATTAATCATAGGCAGCAGATTTAGGGCCGATGAAAATGGCAAGCGCCATTTCGATTCAAATAATGTGTTGATGGGCGATTACGAACAGGGTTGGGAGCGTAAACTGCCTAATAAAATTGAAGATGTACATGGCAACGATTGGGACTGTGTAATGACGGTTCCCGAAAACCAATGGGGTTATAACAAAGCCTGGAAAGGGCACATCAAAACCGCTAATGAACTGATAGAGATGACGGCAAAATCGGTCTCTCTGAGCGGAAATTTTGTACTCAATTTTGGTCCACAGGGTGATGGCGCCATCCGCAAGGAAGAAAAACAGCTGGCTGCGCAAATTGGCGCCTGGATGAAAATCAACAATGAAGCCATATACAATTGCGAGTACGCCGGGCTGGAAAAACAGGACTGGGGTTATCTGACCAAAAAAACAGGTAGTAATAAGCTTTACATGATTGTTTTTAATGTGCCGGTGTCGGGAGCTTATCGCCTCAAATTACCCGCAAAAACAAGCATTGCAACATCATATTTGCTGGCTAAACCTGATCAAAGCCTAACAACCGAAGAAATTCAGGCTAACGAGTATTTCATTCATCTGAAAACGCAAACTACCGGCCAGCCATTTGTAATTGTTGTGGAAACAAAAACTGGCGCAACCGGCACTGGCAATGTTTACGACAAAGCAAAAACATAGCACATACTTACAACACACACAAATAGAAATTTATAACACACACAGAACTATGAAGAAATTATGGTTTACTGTCTGCTTTCTGGCGGCCACAGGTTTAGTCAGTGCGCAACAGGCAAACGGGAAGAAGGAACAAATGAGGCAATTAATTGATCAGCAGTTTGCCTTCGCCGAACAGCAATATAAGCTGCTGGCCAAAAATGTTCCGGTGCAGGTGATGCCCAAAACATATAATGCCAAAACAAATAAAGTAGAAACAAGCGACACCAAATGGTGGTGCAGTGGCTTTTATCCGGGTTCGCTTTTGTATATTTACGAGTATACCAAAGACACAGCCACCTTGAAGGAAGCCGAAAGACGTTTGAGCATCCTGGAAAAGGAAAAACACTATACTGGAAATCATGATCTGGGCTTTATGATGTTTTGCAGCTTCGGGAATGCTTACCGCATCACAAAAAATCCCTTGTACAGACCCACAATTGATACTGCTGCGGCGTCTTTAGTGACGCGCTATCGCCCCAAAGCGAAAGTAATTCAATCCTGGAATGCCTCAAAAAAATGGAAAGGGCCGGTTATTGTGGATAACCTGATGAATTTGGAACTGTTGGCTTGGGTAAGCGACAATGGGGGAGATCCGAAATATAAAGAGATTGCCATCAACCATGCCAATACCTCACTAAAAAATCATTTCCGATCAGATTATAGTTCGTATCATGTGGTAGATTATGACATGAACACCGGGATGGTACTTAAGAAGGGAACCGCTCAGGGAGCTTCCGACAGCTCGGCATGGAGCCGCGGACAGAGCTGGGCCCTATACGGTTATGTTATGATGTACAGGTGCACAAAAGACAAACGCTACCTGGAACAAGCCAAACACATTGCCGGGTTCATATTGAATCATCCCCACATGCCAGTCGATATGGTGCCATATTGGGATTTTGATGCCAGCAATATTCCAAATACCTACAGAGACGCCTCTGCGGCGGCGGTAATTGCTTCCGCTTTGCTCGAATTGGGTCAGTATACCGGGAAGAAAGAAAGTAAGGGCTATGTGGATGCAGCCGAAAAAATGATCACTTCATTGTCTTCTGATGCTTATCTTTCCAAACCCGGACAAAATGGTGGATTTTTGCTGATGCACAGTACTGGCGCATTGCCGCTTAAGTCGGAGGTAGATGTACCCCTCACCTACGCCGATTATTATTATTTAGAAGCATTAATACGCTACAAAAACTGGTATTTATAGAATAACAATATGGAAAGAAGAAAATTTATAGGCGCATTGTCTCTGGCAGGAATTATAAGTGCTATAAATCCTAAAAAGATTTTGGCTGCTGAAGGCAAAGAAGAAGCAATAGATATGTATGCGGGCAGCGATAGGGAGTATTGGTGGAAATTACTCATTAAAATAGCCAATCCGGTTGTTGGCAACCTGGCCAATGGCACGCTAATTAAAAATATGCCGATCGAAAAGTCGCCCACTTTTGACAAGCGGTCGCCCACGGTAACCTATCTTGAAGCCGTAGGGCGTACTTATGCCGGGATTGCCCCTTGGCTCACTTTGCCCGACGATGAGACCAAAGAAGGTGTTGCCAGAAAAAAACTAAAAGCAGACGCGGTTAAAGGTTTAAATAAATGCTTTGCACCTGGTAGCCCGGATGCCTTGAATTTCGCCAAAGATCATCAACCAATTGTTGATGCTGCTTACCTGGCGCAATCTTTTTTACGCGCACCTAAGGCATTATGGGAACCACTTGAAGCCGAAACCAAACAAAGGATTATTTCAGCCTTTAAGTCTTTAAGAAACAGAAAGCCTTTTAAAAGCAACTGGCTGCTATTTGGTTCAATGACAGAGGCCTTTTTATTGACTATTGGTGAAGACTATGATGCCGAACGTTTAAACGAGGGGCCCAAAATGATCAATGAATGGTATAAAGGCGATGGTTGGTACGGTGATGGCCCTAATCTGGCCCTGGACTATTACAATTCATTTGTGATTCACCCGATGATGGTAGATGTACTGGCTGTATTGGCATATAAAAAATTGGTTGAACAGAAAGTATATGATGTAGCCTTAAAGCGGATGCAGCGTCATGCCATAGGGCAGGAGCGCATGATCTCGCCCGAAGGAACCTACCCGCCAATAGGCCGGTCTATCACTTACCGTACCGGTGCTTTTCAGTTATTGAGTCAGGTGGCTTTAATGGAAAAACTTCCACAAAGCATTAAGCCTGCCCAGGTGCGTTGTGCACTTACAAAGGTGAAACAAAATATGTACGAAACTCCTGGCACGTTTGATAAAAATGGCTGGTTGCAACTGGGCTTTTGTGGCCATCAGCCGGAAATAGCCGATTATTATACTTCTACAGGAAGTTTGTACATGGCTACATTGTCCTTTTTACCATTGGGCTTACCTGCTGAACATGAGTTCTGGAAAGGTGCTCCCGTAGCCTGGACTGCAAAACAAGCTTGGGCGGGAAAACCGTTTGCCAAAGATTACCATGTAGATTATTGATGCAATATGCTACAATGCAAGAAGGTGTTTAATACAAATCTGCTTTAAACACCTTCTTGTATTTATTTAATATCAACTCAGCAACTCTTGTAAGTCGCGGTCGGCAGTAGGTATTTTTTTCAGGAAATCGTCAAAACCCGCATTTTCCTGCGAGGTGTACATGCCGTAAGCATCTAATATGTAACCAATTTGTTGGTCTTGATCTTCCAGCAGATAAAGCACCGAGTTATCGGCGGGATCTGAATCCCCTTCAAAGCGGTAAGTTTTGATGATCGTAAGATCCTCCGGATTGTAAATCTTATTGAGGCCGACTCCCTGCATTTTGCCATGGTCGGTCATTTTGATTTCGTTATCCAGGCCCTTCTGTCTTAATTTCTCTAAAATCTGGCTTAGCGTATTCATTTCTATCGGATGTTCCATGGGTTCTATGTTTTCCTATTAAAACAGCTTTGGAAAGAAATAGTTTGAAGCAGGACTTACATTTGCCCCAATATAAGCTTTCGGGCAGTGGACATTAGTGATATAAAACTAAATATTAAATAAATATAAGCTACATAATTACTCCGGCTTTTTTCATTAAAAACACGGACTATACATGGACTATATATGGACTTACTCTAACCAAATATCTAATATACTCCAAATAAAAAGGCTTTTCTGTATTTCAAGAAAAGCCTTTTTACAAATGGATTATTTAAGTCTTTTTACAAAGCGAAAGCGGCTTTCACTTTATCTACAAAATCCAGTTTTTCCCATGTAAACAAGTCAACTGTTACAACTTTTTCCTCACCATTTGGTGTTTTGAAAGTTTTGGTAACCGTTTCCGGCTTGCGGCCCATGTGTCCATAAGCAGCAGTTTCGCTATATATAGGGTTTCTTAATTTTAAGCGCTGCTCGATAAAGTAAGGACGCATATCAAAAATGCCTTCTACAATTTTGGCAATCTCACCATCCGTTTTATCCACTTTGGCTGTGCCATAAGTATTGATATAGATACCCATAGGCTTGGCTACACCAATGGCATAACTTACCTGTACCAGGATTTCTTCGGCAACACCGGCAGCAACCAGGTTTTTGGCAATGTGACGGGTAGCATAAGCTGCTGATCTGTCTACCTTACTTGGATCTTTACCCGAAAATGCACCACCACCATGAGCACCTTTACCACCATAAGTATCTACGATGATTTTACGGCCGGTTAAGCCCGTATCACCATGTGGCCCACCGATCACAAATTTACCGGTTGGGTTGATGTGGTATTCAATTTTATCGTTAAATAAATGCGCGTACTGAGGGTATTTGGCAATGATACGTGGAATCAGGATATCTACCAGATCTTTTTTGATTTTGGCCAGCATTTTGGCTTCTTCATCAAAATCATCATGCTGTGTAGAAATTACAATGGCATCAATGCGTACCGGTTTATTATCGTCAGAATATTCCAGGGTTACCTGCGATTTGGCGTCAGGGCGTAAATAAGTGATTTCTTTATTTTCGCGTCTTAAGATAGCCAGTTCCTGCAATAAAGTATGCGACAGGTCTAACGCCAATGGCATATAGTTTTCGGTTTCGTTGGTAGCATAACCAAACATCATACCCTGGTCGCCCGCTCCTTGTTCTTCTTTGCTGGCGCGATCAACACCCTGGTTGATGTCCTGCGACTGCTCGTGAATGGCAGATAAGATACCGCAAGAGTTGGCCTCAAACATGTACTCGCTTTTGGTGTAACCGATTTTTTTGATCACCTCACGTGCAATTTGCTGTACATCCAGGTAAGTTGTTGATTTTACCTCACCGGCCAGAATTACTTGTCCGGTAGTCACTAAAGTTTCGCAGGCTACTTTTGATTCGGCATCAAAAGCCAGGAAATTGTCAATTAAGGCATCCGAAATTTGATCTGCTATCTTATCAGGATGACCTTCGGATACAGATTCTGATGTAAATAAATACGACATTTTAAATAATTAATTTAATGTTAAACAATTATGTAAAATGGAGTTTGATCCTGCAAAAACAGGCTGTAAAATGAAGTGTATAATTGGTTAGCACTTTTTTTTACGTGGTTGCAATCCCGCTATTTTTTATTTAGCATCGCAAATCAGTCCACTTTAATGCTGCAAAATTACGCTATATATTTAAATAGTCAAAAAATATCGATTATTTTGTATTGTAATAAAGCGGGAAGATCTTGTCAAAACTAAATATTCTATTTATCATAAATCCGATATCAGGAGGTAAGGATAAGCTAAAGATCCCGGCACTGATTGATGCAAATCTGGACCGGCAGAAGTTCAATGCAAATTTTGCATTTACCGAATATGTTGGTCATGCTTCGGAAATTGCTGAAGAGGCAGCGAATAAAAATTTTGATGTGATTGTTGCTGTAGGTGGAGACGGGACAATCAATGAAATTGCCAGCAAAGTAATGCAGCAGCATAAAATATTGGGTGTTTTGCCGTTTGGCTCTGGAAATGGGCTGGCCAGATTTTTAAAAATACCGATGAATACGGTAAAGGCGATAAAGGTGATCAATAATTGTAAGGTATCGGTGATTGATACGGCCACGTTTAATGAAAAAAACTTCTTTAATATGGCGGGTATGGGCTTTGATGCGCATATCAGTTCTGTATTTGCAGGCAATAAAGGGCGGGGTTTAAGCGGATATGTAAAACTGGGGCTCAGAGAAGTACTGAGTTATAAACCGCAAACTTACCGTATCGTGATTGATGGGAAGGAATATTTGCGCCAGGCTTTTGTGGTTAGTGTAGCCAACTCTTCTCAATATGGCAACAATGCTCATATTGCGCCAACAGCATCAGTTACCGACGGACTTTTGGACGTTTGTATCGTAAAAGCCTTCCCAATGTATAAACTGCCCGTTCTGGCTTATGAAATGTTAAGTTCAAAAACTGACAGATCGAAACTGGTTGAAATTATTAAAGGCAAAAATATACACATCAGTAGGGTAGAACAAGCCGCCATACATATCGATGGGGAGCCCTTTTTTATGGGAACAGAAATTGAAGTTTCAGTAAACCCCTTATCATTAAATATCATTACACCTGATTATGAAACCTAAAAAGAAAACGCTAAGCGATCTGGGTGGAATCATGTATTCAACCGACCCCGATTTTAGCTACGAGGAGGAAAATGCAGAGCCCATGGAGGCGTTGGCCAATAACCAACAGAACTTGAGGGTGATGCTGGATAAAAAAAATAGGGGTGGAAAAGCTGTTACCCTGATTACCGGTTTTATTGGAACAGAAGAGGAACTGGAGAAGCTGGGTAAAATGCTGAAAACTAAATGCGGAGTAGGAGGGGCGGCCAAAGATGGAGAAATTTTGATTCAGGGCGACTTTAGAGATAAAGTGTTGTTATTGATGCAAAAAGAAGGTTACAAAGTAAAAAAATCAGGCGGCTAAAATCGCTTTATGAAATCGTTTTAAATAATTGATTTTCAGGTTATTGATTGTTAGTGTATGGGCGACAATAAGTAAAATTTTTAAGGTAAAAACATACGTTTTACCTTTTAATCTGTATAACTTTGTCGGACTAACTTTTTATTTATGAGCAAAGCGTTTATGCTTAAGCCTGATTTAAACTATCTGAACCTGGATTCGGACAATGCATTATTTCAGCTTAATGTAGCACAATTGGTTGAAGAGGCCTTGAAAAATGGAGAAGGTACGCTTGCCGATAGCGGAGCATTGGCAATTGATACCGGTAAATTTACCGGACGTTCTCCAAAAGACAGATTTATTGTTTGCGATGACATTACTCAGGATACCGTTTGGTGGGGTGACATCAACATTAAATTTGATCCAGGAAATTTTGATTCACTTTTTAAGAAAATTACAGCGCACCTGAACCAGAAGGACTTTTATGTAAGAGATGGGTACGCTTGTGCAGATGATCGCTATAAGACAACGATTAGAGTGGTTACCGAAACGGCTTATCAGAATCTTTTTGCCAATAATTTGTTTCTGAGGCCTGCGGAAGACGAAATTATTGCCCAACCGGAATGGACAATTATTGCCGCGCCTACATTTTTGGCAGATCCGGCAATGGATGGCACCAGACAACCTAATTTCTCTATCCTCAATTTTACCAGAAAAATGATTCTGGTTGGCGGATCGGGCTATACCGGGGAAATAAAGAAAGGTATATTTTCAGTATTGAACTTCATTTTGCCGGAACAACGACAGACGTTGTCTATGCATTGTTCGGCAAATGTGGGCAAGGATGGCGATACTGCTATCTTCTTCGGACTTTCGGGTACGGGAAAAACAACCTTATCTGCCGATCCGGAAAGAGGTTTGATTGGTGATGATGAGCATGGCTGGAGTGATGAGAGTGTGTTTAATTTTGAAGGAGGGTGTTATGCCAAGTGTGTAGACCTGACAGTTGAAAAGGAGCCCCAGATATTTAATGCAATTAAATTTGGTTCGTTGTTGGAAAATATTAACTATTTCCCGCAAACACGGACGGTAGATTTCTCCAATATAGATAAGACCGAAAATACGAGGGTTGCTTATCCTATTGACTATATTGACAATGCAATTATTCCCTCTACTGCGGGGATGCCCAAGAATATTTTCTTTTTAACAGCAGATGCTTTTGGAGTATTGCCGCCAATTTCGAAGTTGACACCTGGACAGGCAATGTTTCACTTCATTTCGGGCTATACAGCTAAGGTTGCCGGAACGGAAGCGGGGGTGACAGAGCCTCAGTTAACGTTTTCTGCCTGTTTTGGTAAGGCCTTTATGCCTCTGCATCCTACCAGGTATGCCAGTTTGCTGGGGCAGAAAATGCAAAAGCATCAGGTCAACGTATGGCTAATCAATACAGGATGGAGTGGCGGCCCATATGGGATTGGAAAACGAATGAAACTGGCTTATACAAGGGCTATGATTACCGCTGCACTGAAGGGCGATTTTGAAAATATTGCTTTTGAAGCAGATCCGGTATTTGGTTTATGTATTCCGGTAGGTTGTCCAAACGTTCCTACTGAAATATTGAACCCAAGAAATACCTGGGCCGATGCCAAAGAATATGATAAAAAAGCATGCGAATTGGCGCAGGCATTTATCGCCAACTTTAAGCAGTTTGAAGCTTATGCAAGTGAAGAAATGCTCGCATCCTTCCCTAAAGTTGTCGAAAACGCACATTAAAAGCATTTTTTTCTCGAAAAATTTGCATTTCAATTTTTTTTTAGTTTTAATTGCGAAAGATTGTCTCTCCACCGGGACAATCTTTTTTAATTATACTAACTACGTGAAGGGAAATACTCGGGGTAATAGGCTAACGATAATTTAATTTGGAATTAAAATCAAAATTATAATTTTGTTGTTACAACAATTGTTTATAATGGTCGTTGTGTGTATTACGGAATATTTATCTAATTTTAAAAAACAAAGTACTAAAAACTAAAAAACTAAAAAAAAATGGCAAACGCACCAAAACCAACAACAGTTAAAAAAGAGAGCTCGTCAGCTTCAAATTTATTTGCAACCTTAACTATCCCTATTTGTATCATTATCGGTATCTGTATTTACAAGTTTATCCTGGGAGATGCCAAAAACTTTATCGACGATAACATTGAGAATTTACCTAAACCAGGAAACTATGCTGGTATGGCATACAAAGGTGGTCCAATTGTACCAGTATTAATGGGGATGTTTTTAATGGTAATCGTTTTCTCCATCGAGCGTTTTATTGTTATTGGTAAAGCTACTGGTAAAGGTAGTTTAGATGGTTTTGTTAAAAAAGTGCAATCACTTTTGAATTCAAACAACATCGAGTCTGCAATGGCTGAGTGTGACAAACAACAAGGTTCTGTTGCAAACGTTATCAAATCAGGCTTAAAAAAATACCGTGAAATGGAAGTAGAGCCTAATATGGATACAGATCAGAAATGTTTAGCAATTCAAAAAGATATTGAAGAAGCTACTACATTAGAAATGCCAATGTTAGAGCAAAACTTAACTGTAATTGCTACATTAGTATCAGTAGGTACTTTGATGGGTCTATTAGGAACAGTAACGGGTATGATCAAGGCCTTCGGTGGTTTGGCTAACTCTGGAGCTCCAGATCAGGCTGCATTGGCAACTGGTATCTCTGAGGCATTGATCAACACAGCTACAGGTATCGGTACTTCTACATTGGCGATTATCATGTACAACATCCTTACTTCTAAAATTGACAAGTTAACTTATGCAATTGACGAAGCTGGTTTCAGCATCATCCAAACTTACGCTAGTACGCATAAATAAAAAATAATGAATTTTTTTTTACCGGCTTTATGGAAAACCGGGAGAATAAACATCATTAGTAAAAACATTAGTAATTTTTAAAAATTATGCCAAGAGCAAAGGTTCAAAGAAAGAGTACAGCAATTGATATGACCGCCATGTGCGACGTGTCTTTCTTATTGCTTACCTTCTTTATATTAACAGCAACAGCACGCCAGCCTGACCCTTTGGATGTAACTATTCCTTCATCAACCTATAAATTAAAGGTTCCTGATTTGGATATGGGGATATTGTCAATAGGTAAGGGAAAAGTGTTCTATGAAATCGTAGGAAAAGACATTAAAATGTCTACGCTGGACAAAATGGGCGAAAAATACAGCATTAAGTTCACCCCTGAAGAGAGAGAACGTTTTGGTGTTATTGGCGCTTTCGGTGTTCCAATCCAAAACTTGAAAGACTTCATTGCAATGGATAGCGAGAAAAGAACGGCTTATCAAAAGGCCTCGGGCGGAATTCCTGCAGATTCAACCAACAATCAGTTGGCTGAGTGGATTCTGCAATCCCGTACGTCTGTTGCCGAATTGCATTCAACGCAAATGCGTGTAAGTATTAAAGGAGATGCAGAAGAAGAGTATCCTGTGGTTAAGAAAATTGTAGATATCCTTCAGAAGCAGAAAATTAACAAATTCAGTTTAATCACATCTGCCGAAGGCGGTGCGGAATAATAATTATATATTATGGCAGAATTAGATACCTCCGGCGGGGGAGACAAAGGCAAAAAGGTAAGAAGTAAGAAACAAAGTACCAAGGTAGATTTAACCGCCATGGTGGATTTGGCTTTCTTGCTGATTACATTCTTTATGTTGACTACCTCCCTGTCGAAACCAATTGCAATGGATATTGCAAAGCCTGATAAAGACGATAATTCGGTTGAAAGAAATGAATTACGTGCCTCAGAAACTATGACCATTTTGTTGGGCAAGCACAATAAAGTAGCCTGGTATATGGGAGAAGCTGGTAAATCAAAACCTAATGTTGAAGGATTTGCTGATATCAGAAAATCAATATTAGACAATAAAAAGAAAGTAGCAGATGCTACTGGTGGAAGGCAGATCATTATGGTGATCAAACCAACTTCAGGAGCTACATATAAGAATTTTGTTGATATTATGGATGAGCTGGCAATCACTAAGATTAAAACAGCTCCGGCGATTGATGATGAAAACATCACTGATGCTGAAAAAGATTTCATGAAACAGGCTGGAATTTTATAATTAAATAATAATTAACGATATTAAAATAGTAAGCTATGTTTGGTTCTAAGATAGATTTATTAAAGACAGAGTGGCTTGACGTTGTATTTGCACACAAGAACAAAAAATACGGAGCTTACGAGCTGCGTAGAGAAAGTGCAGCAAATACCACTAAAGCGCTTGTCATCGCATCGACAGTATTTATACTGGCGTTTGTGGCGCCTAAGATCGTCAGTTTGATCAAAGGCAAGCTACCTGAAGATGAGGTAGTAAAACAAGTTGAGGTTGTGGTTGCTCCACCTCCTCCAGTAAACCCGGAAACACCTCCACCGCCACCGGTAGAGCCACCTCCGCCGAAACAGGATCAGATTAAGTTCCCTCCGCCGATTGTAAAACCGGATAATGAGGTAGTTGACAAAGAACCTGTTCAAATTGAAGATTTGAAAAAAGCAGATCCGGGACAAAAAACCATCGAAGGTGACCCTACAGCTGATATTGTTATCGCTGGTCCGGTTGGAGATGGTCCGAAACAGGCCGCTGTAGTTGAAGATACGAAGGTTTATGACTTTGTGAGTATTGAGACTCAGCCAGGTTTCCCTGGCGGTATGGAGAAATTCTATGCTTATCTGAAAAAAGCAGTTAGATATCCGGCTATGGCCCAGGAAAATAACATTCAGGGTAAAGTGTTCTTATCTTTCGTAGTAGAGAAAAACGGAGACCTGACAGATATTAAAGTGGAAAGAAAACTTGGTGGCGGTACCGATGAGGAAGCCATCAGGGTATTAAAAGCAAGTCCGCGCTGGACACCGGGTATTCAGAACGGTAAGCCGGTACGTGTTAAATACAACATTCCAATCAGCTTTACCTTATCAAATTAGAATGTTTAATTTTGGAACATTTAAACAGAAATCGCCTCAACAGCGATTTCTGTTCATTTTAGGCCTTGCCATGTTTTTGTTTTACCTGATTCTTGGCGGTCTTTTGATCTTTGGGAATACCCTGGTGAACCAATTGGAGCCGATTTATCGAATTTTGCTGGGATGCTTGTTAATCGTATATGCATTGATTCGCTTTACCCGCTTAATTAATCAGAAGCCTGAGGAAAATTGATATAAAGCCATTATCGGTTTGGGATACATATTTAGCGGTAGTTGTAGCTCAGGATAGTTTTGCAATCAATAAAAATATATACTGATGAAAAATCTTAGTTTTATCTTATTACTTCTGATGGCTTTTTCGGCTTGTAAGCAGAAACCAAAGCCTGCCAATGAGGTGAAAGAAACCCGTACTTCGGGAACCATCACGATGCTGGCAGATGAATCTTTCGCAGAGGTGCTGGCAGATCAGATAGAGGTATTTAAGACAGATTATCCCGATACAAAATTTACCGTAATTGAAGGTAACGAACAGAAAATACTCCCGGCCTTTTTAAATGACAGTGTGCGGGTGATTATTTTATCACGAATGCTTACCGCAGAAGAGGATAAGCTATACAGAAACAGAGATATCATTCCTAAAACTTCGAGATTTGGAATAGACGGAATTGCTTTAATTACCAACACAGAAAACCCTGATAGCAATATTACCGTAAATGAAGTAACAGACATCATGAAGGGAAGTTCCCAAAGTGATAAGAAATTAGTATTTGACAACGCTTATTCCAGTACTTTACGTTATTTTAAAGATCTGGCAGGCGTTAAAACAATACCGGAAAAAGGAATTTATACCTTACAGACCAATAATGATGTGATTAAATACATCGCCCAAAATAAAGGCTTTATTGGTGTTGTTGGGGTAAACTGGCTTATTGACAATAAAAAGGAAATGGCCGGTTATTTGGAAAAGGTAAAGATGATGGGCGTGAAAAATGTGAAAGGTAAAAAAGGGGATAACGAGTTCTATAAGCCTATTCAGGCAAATTTGATTAGCGGTATTTATCCTTTTTTAAGAAATATATATATTATAAATGCAGAAGGAAGAGATGGTTTGGGCTCGGGATTTGCTACATGGTTAGTAAGCCCAAGAGGACAATTGATTGTACTCAAATCCGGACTAGGTCCGCATAAGCTGGCTTCCAGAGATTTTAATTTTAAGAATACAAACTAAATTTTATATTTGAAGAATGAAGCCTATGTGAGGGACTTCATAACAAAACTAAAAACAATAGTGAACCATGAAAATGACAAAGAAAGCAATAACCTTAAGTTTAGGTTTAGTAGTGATGGGTTCTGCCTCTTTTGCTCAGAGCTTAAGTGACGCAAAGAAGGCCTTAGATGCCGAGCAGTATCAAAAAGCAGCTTCAATGCTAAAAAACCTTGTGAATACACAAGCCAGCAAAGGAGAAAATTATTATAATTTAGGTGAGGTTTATTTACGTATGGACTATGTGGATTCGGCTCGTGCTGTATTTACAAAAGGTGTAACTGCCGATCCTAAAAATTCATTGAATTATATTGGTTTAGGTGAAGCAGATTTAGTGGATAATAATGCTGCTTCAGCAAAAACAAACTTTGCGAAGGCAGTTGAAGTTTCTTCAAAAAAAGACTGGATTCCTCAATTGTATATTGGAAAAGCCTATATCGCGGTAGATAAGCCGGATTTCGAAGCGGCTTTGCCATATCTTCAAAAAGCAGAAGAATTGGATGCGAATGATAAAGATGCAGAGACTTTTTTAGCAATGGGTGATTATTATGCCTTGCAAAAGAAAAACTCTGAAGCTTTACAGAACTACATGAGAGCCTTGAATATTAATGAGTCTTTATTGAGAGCTACAGTTCAGATTGGCCGTATGTACAAAGAGTCGAGGGCATTTCCAGAATCGGAGGAGCGTTTGAAAGAAGCAATCTCTAAAGATGCTAATTATGGTCCTGCTTATCGCGAAATTGCCGAGTTGTATATGCAATGGGCACTTCAGTTGTCTAACGAATTTGCAGCCAGATCAGCTCAGGCCGTAGAGAACTACAAAAAATATCTTGATTTAACAGATAAATCTTACGAATCTAAGTTGCGTTATGCTCAGTTCTTGTTTTATGCAAAAGATTTTAAAACATTAGAACAGGTAACTTCAGAACTGGCAACTTCAAATCCTAATGATCCAAAAGCACTTGTGGTTTCAAGATTACGTGGTTATTCGGCCTTTGAGAATAAAAACTATCCAAAAAGTTTAGAGTACATGAATGACTTTTTTGCAAAGGTAAAAGATACTTCACGTATTGTTGCCTCTGACTACTTATACCTGGGAAAAGCTTTATTGCAAGATGGTAAAGATAGTTTGGCCTTAAATAACATTGTAAAGGCAGTAGCAAAAGATTCAACCAATGCCGGAGCGCTGGAAGAAGTAGCGATGTCATTGTTTAAAGGCAAAAACTATGGTAAAGCAGGTGATGTATTCGCGTTATCGGTTAAAGCTGATCCTAACGGAAAAAATACACTAACTAATTACTATTACCTGGGTGTGGCAAAATATTATGATTATGCATTGAAAGACAGGGATGGTAAACATCCGGACAGAAAAATTTTAGTTGATGCGGACTCTGCTTTTGCACATATCATTAAAGTGAAAAATGATTTTGCCCTGGCTTATACTTACAGAGGTCGTATTGCAAAATATGCTGATGATGCAAATAACCCTAAATGGCTTGCTGTTCCTTACTATGAGCAGTTGATCCAATTGGTTACGGTAACAAAACCGGAATTGGCTGCTGCTTCGGCAAAAGATCTGGTTGAGGCTTATGTTTATGTAGGTTCTTATTATGCACAAACGGATAAGGAAAAAGCTAAAGAATACCTGAATAAGGCTTTGGCTATCGATCCTCAGAATGCAGGAGCACAGGAGCGCTTAAAACAATTGACCGCACCTGCACCTAAGGCTCCAGTTAGGAAAAAGTAATAAATTAAATAATAAATGAAAAGGCAGGGTTGTTATCCTGCCTTTTTGTTTTATTTTTGTCTCAAATTATTTTCAAGATGGAAACGCAAAGTGTACCTGTAGATTTTCTACCCATTATATTTCAAGTTGTTGTTGCTTTAGGATTTGTGGTTACAACTTTAGTAGCGACACATTTTTTAGGCCCGAAACGAAAAACTAAAGATAAACTGGAGACTTTTGAAGCAGGGATTAAAACAATTGGTAATGCGCGTCAGCCATTTTCTATCAAATATTTCCTGGTTGCAATTTTGTTTGTACTGTTTGATGTGGAGGTCATTTTTATGTATCCATGGGCGGTTAATTTCAGAGAATTGGGAATGACCGGTATGATAGAAATGTTTGTATTTATGGGGACCTTGTTGCTGGGCTTTATATACGTTTTGAAGAAGAAAGCACTGGATTGGAATTGATCTATTTAGATCGGTTCTAAATGCAGATGACGTAGGCCTTTTGCTTCAAAAAATTGTAAATTTGTGGTTCATTCTTTAAAGGAATGAGCCTTTTTCGTTTTGTATCATGAGTGACATCAATATAGTAGAAGCGCCACCAGGCATTGAAGGATCTGGTTTTTTTGCCACCTCTTTAGACAAAGTTATTGGTTTGGCCCGCTCACATTCATTATGGCCTTTGCCATTTGCAACTTCTTGTTGTGGTATTGAATTTATGGCAACAATGGGTTCTCATTATGATTTTGGCCGTTTCGGGTCAGAACGCTTAAGTTTTTCTCCCCGCCAGGCTGATTTATTAATGGTAATGGGTACCATTGCCAAGAAAATGAGTCCGGTTTTAAAGCAGGTTTATTTACAGATGGCAGAGCCCCGTTGGGTAATGGCAGTTGGTGCATGTGCATCAAGCGGTGGTATTTTTGATACTTACTCAGTTTTACAGGGGATTGATGAGATCATCCCTGTTGATGTGTATGTTCCGGGATGCCCACCAAGGCCTGAGGCTATTTTAGATGGCTTTGCTAAAATTCAGGAACTGGTGAAAAACGAGTCTTCCAGAAGAAGGAATTCAGATCAATACAAAGAAATGTTGGCTTCATACGGAATACTATAATGGCAGAGCTAGAATTGACCGCTAATCAGAGTTTAGTTGAATTATTGAGCGAAAAGTTTGGCGATAAGATCACCAATGTGAACGAGCCTTATGGTTTGCTTACCTTAGAGACCACTAAAGATGTGGTGGTCGAGGTGTTGAGGTTTCTGAAGGAAAACAGTGCTGCTGACTTTAACTTCCTTACGGACATCACAGCGGTGCATTATCCGGAAAAAAAACATGGTATTGCGGTGGTTTACCATCTGCATAGCATGGTTAAGCGGGTAAGGATACGGGTGAAAGTGTTTATAGACACTCAGCATCCGGTGATCCCGACAGCCACTTCCCTGTGGCATGGAGCCAACTGGATGGAACGCGAAACTTATGACCTTTTCGGTGTGAAATTTGAAGGACATCCTGATTTGAGAAGGATTCTGAATATGGACGACCTGGGAGTTCACCCGATGTTGAAACAATATCCTTTGGAAGATCCGAATAGAGTAGATAAAAAAGACGAATACTTTGGTAGATAAGTTTATATGAATCACAATCAACCAGTATATACAGATAATGATCCGCAGAGTGAATTGGTAACCCTTAACCTGGGGCCAACCCACCCGGCAACACATGGTGTGTTCCAGAATGTCCTGCAACTGGACGGAGAGCGTATTGTGAGTGGTGTTTCTACGATTGGGTATATTCACCGGGCATTTGAGAAAATAGCCGAACACAGACCGTTTTATCAGATTACGCCGTTAACAGACCGCTTAAATTATTGTTCGTCGCCTATCAACAATATGGGCTGGCACATGACGGTAGAAAAGTTGCTGAATATTCAGATGCCGAAGCGTGTAGATTACCTGAGGGTAATTATTATGGAACTGGCACGGATTTCTGACCATATCATTTGCAATACAATTATTGCCCAGGATACAGGAGCAACGACTACTTTCCTGTACCTTTTTCAGTTCAGAGAACATATTTACGAAATATACGAAGAAATTTGCGGAGCACGTTTGACTACCAATATTGGTCGTATCGGTGGCTTTGAAAGAGATTTTAATGATATTGCCTTTGCAAAAATCAATAAATTTTTGAAAGAATTCCCTGCTGCGCTGAAGGAATTTGAAAGTTTGCTAAACCGTAACAGGATCTTTATTGATCGTACTGCCGGTGTAGCGAGGGTAACTGCCGAAACCGCTTTAAGCTATAGCTGGACTGGTCCTTTATTGCGTGCAACAGGGGTTGATTACGATGTGCGTGTAAGTGAACCTTATGCTTCATACGAGGATTTTGATTTTGAAATTCCGGTAGGTACAAGTGGCGACATTTATGATCGCTATAGGGTTCGTAACGAGGAAATGTGGCAAAGTGTGCGCCTTATTGAACAGGCCATGGAAAAATTGAAGAAGGAGCCTGCTGGTATTTTTCACGCAGATGTTCCTGAATTCTATTTGCCGGCAAAAGAAGAAGTGTACAACAACATGGAGGCATTGATTTATCACTTTAAGATTGTGATGGGTGAGATTGATGCGCCTAAAGCCGAAGTTTACCATGCGGTAGAGGGTGGAAATGGCGAGCTTGGTTTCTACCTGATTAATGATGGTGGAAGGACGCCTTACCGTTTACATTTCAGGAGACCTAGTTTTATAAATTATCAAATGTTTGCGCCCATGAGTGAAGGTATGCTGTTGTCAGATGCCATTATCAACATGAGTAGCATGAATATTATTGCAGGAGAATTAGATGCTTAAAGTAGAAGAACAACAACCTGTAGAGTTTTCATCAGCTTTGATTGCTAAGTTTGATGAGATCGTTAAAAGATATCCGGAAGGCAAGCATAAATCGGCATTGCTGCCAATCCTGCATGAAGTGCAGGCCGAGCTGGGCTGGTTAAGCGCAGCCGCCATGGATAAAGTTGCTGCTTATTTGGACATTCAGGACATTGAGGTGTACGAAGTGGCTTCATTTTACAGCATGTATTTTTTAAAGCCTCAGGGTAAATATGTATTGGAGGTTTGCCGAACGGGACCTTGCTGTTTGGTAGGTGCCGAGAAACTGATGGGTCATATTGAGCAGAAATTAGGTGTTAAGGAAAATGAAGTAACTGCCGATGGCTTATTTAGCTGGCGAGGGGTGGAATGTTTGGCTGCTTGTGGGTATGGTCCGGTTTTACAGATTGGCCCCGAGTATACATTTTACGAAAACCTGAACGAGCAAAAGGTTGACGAATTGATTGAAAATTTAAAAGGTAAGATTTGAGACCACAGATTTGAAATTTGAGCACAGGACACAGGTCTGAAATCTCAGGTTTCACATCTCATATCTATAAAAGATGGCCCGTAAACTATTATTAGAACATATTAATGTACCAGGCATCAATACACTTGATGTTTATCGTCAGAAAGGCGGGTACCGTGCCGTAGAAAAGGCTTTAAAAACCCTTACTCCAGATGAAGTGGTGGAGGAGGTTAAGAAGTCGGGTTTGCGCGGCCGTGGTGGTGCAGGATTCCCTACGGGAATGAAATGGAGCTTTTTGGCTAAGCCGGAAGGTGTGCCGCGTTACCTGGTTTGCAATGCTGACGAATCTGAGCCGGGTACTTTTAAAGACCGGTATTTGATGACCCATATTCCACATGCTTTGATAGAAGGGATGATTGTTTCCAGTTTCGCGCTGGGTGCAAACACATCTTATATTTATGTACGTGGTGAGATGATGCCACAAATCCGTATCCTGGAAAAGGCGATTGCTGAAGCAAAAAATGCCGGCTTTTTGGGTAAAAATATTTTAGGTTCCGGTTATGATCTGGAACTTTACGTTCAGCCAGGTGGTGGTGCATATATCTGTGGTGAGGAAACAGCTTTGCTGGAATCATTGGAGGGTAAAAGAGGGAATCCAAGAATAAAACCTCCTTTTCCGGCCATTGCGGGATTGTATGGCTGTCCAACTGTAGTAAACAATGTAGAATCTATTGCCGCTGTTGTACCAATTGTAAATGATGGCGGAGATGAATATGCTAAAATTGGTATTGGCCGCAGTACCGGTACAAAATTAATTTCTGCTTCAGGTAACCTGGTAAGACCGGGGGTATATGAAATTGAACTGGGCTTGCCGGTTGAGGAATTTATCTATTCTGATGAATGGTGCGGTGGTATTGCCAACGGTAAGAGATTAAAGGCTACAGTGGCCGGCGGGTCTTCAGTGCCTGTTTTGCCTGCAAACCTGACCCTGAAACTGGCCAATGGCGAACCGAGGTTGATGAGTTATGAGTCTTTGTCTGAAGGTGGTTTCGCTACCGGAACGATGATGGGATCTGGTGGCTTTATTGCTTTCGATGAGGATCAGTGTATCGTTAGAAATACCTGGAACTTCTCGAGGTTCTATCACCATGAGAGTTGCGGACAATGCTCACCTTGCAGGGAAGGAACAGGTTGGATGGAAAAAGTATTGCACAGGCTGGAATACGGACATGGTAAAATGAGTGATATTGATTTGCTGGTTGACGTGTCTAAAAAAATAGAAGGAAATACGATTTGTCCGCTTGGAGATGCAGCGGCATGGCCTGTTGCCAGTGCCATCAGACATTTCAGGGACGAATTTGAATGGCATGTGAAAGAGCCGGTAAAGAGCTTGAATACAAATTATGGTTTGGCAAATTATGCTGAGCCCATTGCAAAAGCCGTTACGACAGAAAATTAACATCAGACAATAGAATAGCTGCAACAATGAGCGATAAAGTTAAGGTAACTATAGATGGAATAACAGTAGAAGTAGCTCCTGGTACCTCTATCCTGAATGCTGCAAGGCAGATCGGTGGAGATATTGTACCGCCAGCTATGTGCTATTATTCTAAATTAGAAGGCAGCGGTGGTAAATGCCGTACCTGCATTGTTAAGGTAAGCAAGGGATCTGAAAAAGACCCTCGTCCAATGCCTAAATTGGTTGCATCCTGCCGTACTACTGTAATGGATGGTATGGAAGTGATGAACATTACTTCGCCGGAAGTAATTGAGGCACGCAGTGGAGTGGTAGAGATGTTGTTGATCAACCATCCGCTGGACTGCCCGGTTTGTGACCAGGCGGGAGAGTGCGATCTTCAAAATCTGGGTTACGAACACGGTCTGCAGAAAACAAGATATGAGTTTGAACGCAGAACTTTTGAACGTATAGATATTGGAGATAAGATTCAATTGCACATGAACCGCTGCATTTTATGCTACCGTTGTGTGTTTACTGCCGATCAGATCACCAATAAAAGGGTTCATGGTATCCTGAACAGAGGAGACCATTCTGAAATATCTACCTATATTCAAACGGCTGTAGACAACGACTTCTCGGGTAACGTGATTGATGTTTGTCCGGTTGGTGCGCTAACAGATAAAACCTTCAGATTTAAAAACAGGGTTTGGTTTACCAAACCTATTGATGCACACAGAGATTGCCCAACCTGTAGCGGTAAGGTAACTTTATGGTATAAGGGTGAGGATGTATTAAGGGTGACTGCCCGCAAAGACATTTACGGTGAGGTAGAAGAGTTTATTTGTAATACCTGCAGATTTGATAAGAAGAAAACGGCAGATTGGGTAATTGAACATCCTACGGCCATCAGTGATACTTCGGTAATAGCTTCTAATCATTATGAAACTTTAAAGCCGTTGCCAGTAATTCAGCCCAATCATAAGTTGCAGGAGGCAAACAGAATTGAACTAGAAAAAACCACTAAATTCTAATGGATATAGCTTTTGTAATAGAAAAATTTGTACTTGTAGCTATCATTTTTGGTATCAGCCTTTTGATTGCTATGTATTCTACGTATGCAGAAAGAAAAGTGGCTGCTTTTTTACAGGACAGGCTGGGACCTGACAGGGCCGGGCCTTTTGGTATCCTACAACCTTTGGCCGATGGGGTAAAGATGTTTATGAAGGAGGAAATTATTCCTGCCAATGCAAGTAAATGGTTATTTATGGTTGGCCCGGGCTTGGCTATGCTAACCGCCTGTATTGGTACTGCGGTTATTCCCTGGGGCAGTCCTATAGCGATTGGAGATAGAGTAATTCCTTTGCAAGTGACTGATATTAACGTTGGTCTGTTATACATTTTTGGAGTGGTTTCACTTGGTGTATATGGTGTAATGATTGGTGGCTGGGCGTCTAACAACAAATATTCCCTGCTGAGTGCAATCCGGGCTGCTTCGCAAAATATCAGTTATGAGATTGCAATGGGCCTGTCCATTATCGCTCTGTTGCTGGTAACGGGTACCATGAGTTTGAAAG
This sequence comes from Pedobacter schmidteae, assembly GCF_900564155.1. Classification (NCBI taxonomy): domain Bacteria; kingdom Pseudomonadati; phylum Bacteroidota; class Sphingobacteriia; order Sphingobacteriales; family Sphingobacteriaceae; genus Pedobacter; species Pedobacter schmidteae. The sequence continues at coordinate 1,507,916 of NZ_LS999839.1, forward strand.
AAATAGTAGAGGGACAACATGGATGGCACTGGAATGTACTGTATCAACCGGTAGGCTTTATTCTGTTTATGGTTTGTGCTTTTGCAGAGACCAATAGGGCACCTTTCGATTTGCCGGAATGTGAAACGGAATTAATCGGGGGATACCATACGGAGTACTCGTCCATGAAATTAGGATTCTATTTATTTGCTGAATATATCAATATGTTTGTTTCGGCAGCGGTAATGGCTACTTTATATTTTGGCGGATATAATTATCCTGGAATGGATTCTATGGCTGTATGGTTAGGTCCAACATGGGCGCCACTTTTCGGAGTAGCAGTTTTCTTTATCAAAATATTTGCATTCATATTTTTCTTTATGTGGGTACGCTGGACCATTCCGCGTTTCCGCTATGATCAACTAATGCATTTGGGCTGGAAGGTATTGATTCCTCTGGCTATAGCGAATATAGTGGTTACCGGCGTGGTGATTGCGTTAATTGAAGGATTTTAACATCCACGAGAGTGGGAAATAATAAGGAGGTTTAATGGAACCATTGACCAGTAAAAAGAAAGTATTAGAACAAAAGCCCCTGACGCTGGCAGAGCGTATGTATTTGCCTGCTATTGTAAAGGGGATGTCTATTACCATCAGTCACTTTTTTAAGAAAGAAGCGACAATTAGGTATCCTGAGGTAGAGCGTGAGTTCTCTACTAACTTTAGAGGTATGCACTCGCTAAAAAGAGATGAGGAAGGCAGGGAACGCTGTACGGCTTGTGGCCTATGCGCATTGTCATGCCCGGCAGAAGCAATCACCATGATTGCTGCTGAGCGTAAACCTGAGGAGAAAGCACTTTATCGTGAGGAAAAATATGCTTCTGTATATGAAATCAATATGCTGCGCTGTATTTTCTGTGGTTTATGTGAAGAAGCTTGTCCGAAAGAAGCAATTTACCTTGACGGACCAATTGTGCCAGCTGACTATTTACGTAAAGATTTTATTTACGGTAAAGATAAGCTTGTTGAACAACCATTAAATAAGAAATAATAAACATACATAGCTTTCGGGCTATTCACATAAACAGTTTTAAATATAAATAAATGGGTACATCGGTATTCTATTTTGTTGCCACGTTAAGTATCTTCTTTTCACTGATGGTTATTTTTGCTAAAAACCCGGTGCATAGTGTGCTTTACCTCATCGTTACATTTTTCACATTTACGGTACATTACATCCTGCTCAATGCACAGTTTCTGGCGGTAGTAAACTTTATTGTTTACATGGGGGCTATTATGGTATTGTTCCTTTTTGTACTGATGTTGCTGAATTTGAATAAAGACAACGAACCGCTAAAATCTGGCCTGGTTAAGATTGTGGGAGTAATTGCGGGTTGCTGTCTGCTGGTTACGCTGGCAGGTGCTTTAAAAGCAACGGCAATTTCTGATCCGGTGGTATTGAGGACTCCTAATCTTGGTTTGGTGAAAAACCTGGGCAAAGAATTATTCGGGCCATTTATGCTGCCATTTGAACTGTGTTCTATTTTATTGCTTTCGGCAATGGTAGGTGCAATATTGTTAACTAAAAAAGAAAAAGTATAATGGGCAACATTACTCAGGAATTACAAGGGGTTCCGCTTAACCATTACATCTGGCTAAGTGCAATCATTTTCACTATTGGTGTAATTGGTGTGTTGACACGTAGAAACGCCATTGTGATATTTATGTCTGTTGAGCTGATGCTTAATGCGGTAAATTTGTTGTTAACTGCTTTTTCGGTACATAGTAATGATCCTTCCGGTCAGGTATTCGTGTTTTTTATTATGGCACTGGCAGCAGCCGAGGTTGCGGTTGGCCTGAGTATTATTGTAATGGTATACAGAAATACCCAGTCTACAGATATTAATGTGTTGAATCGCCTTAAGTGGTAATTATTAAGAAGAATATAAGATGATAAATTTAGTTTGGCTGGTTCCGTTGATTCCTCTGTTGGGCTTTGTAATAAATGGCCTTGGCAGAAATTCATTATCCAAAAACCTGATCGGTTTTATTGGGAGCAGTGTAATATTCATTTCATTCGCCATCAGTTTAGGGATATTTTTTGAATTGGGTGCTGATGCGAATAAATCGCATGAGATATTTCTTTTTGATTGGATCAGTGCAGGTAGTTTACACATCCCGTTATCGTTTCTGGTTGATCCATTAAGCTCATTGATGCTGTTGATCATTACGGGGGTAGGGTTCCTGATCCACATTTATTCTATTGGTTATATGCATAGCGATGAAGGTTTCGGTAAATTTTTTAGTTACCTGAACTTGTTTATCTTCTTTATGTTGCTGCTGGTTTTAGGATCAAACTATATTGTGATGTTTATAGGCTGGGAGGGTGTAGGACTTTGTTCTTACCTGTTGATCGGCTTTTGGTATACCAACAGCAGCTATGCATCGGCTGCCAAAAAGGCTTTTGTAATGAACCGTATTGGTGACCTTGGATTTTTACTGGGGGTATTTTTAATTTTCACCACATTCGGCAGTGTCGAGTTCGGTAAAATATTCCCTCAGGCAGCCAATATGTTACCTGGTAATGGTACCATTGCTTTAATTGCATTGTGTTTATTTATTGGTGCCTGCGGTAAGTCGGCCCAGTTACCTTTGTTTACCTGGCTGCCTGATGCGATGGCGGGACCAACTCCGGTTTCGGCATTGATTCATGCTGCAACCATGGTTACCGCGGGTATCTATATGATTGCAAGATCGAACCTGTTGTTTGATCTGGCTCCGGTCATTCAGCACGTTATAGCTATCGTTGGTTTGGCTACCGCTATTGTCGCTGCAATCATAGCGTTAACACAAACAGATATCAAAAAGGTTTTGGCATATTCTACAGTATCCCAATTGGGGTATATGTTCCTAGGACTTGGTGTTGGTGCTTATAATGGTGCTTTTTTCCATGTAATTACCCATGCTTTCTTTAAAGCTCTGTTATTTTTATGTGCAGGTTCTGTGATCCATGCTTTGCATCACGAACAGGATATGCGTCATATGGGTGGTTTACGCAAGAAACTACCTGTTACTTTCTTAACCATGTTAATTGGCACGATTGCAATCGCTGGTCTGCCACCATTTTCAGGCTTCTTCTCTAAAGATGAGATTTTAGCGCACGTTTATCAGCATGACAAAATCATGTGGGGTATTGCGGTATTTGGCGCATTCCTGACTGCTTTTTATATGTTCAGAATGTTGTTCCTTACTTTTTACGGAAAGTATCGCGGCACACACCATGCAGAAGAGAAAATCCATGAGTCGCCAAAATCTATGACTGTTCCATTGATTGTGCTTGCAGTATTATCGGCCATTGGAGGTGCAATTGGTGTTCCTGAAGCTTTGGGCGGAAGCCATTGGTTGTCGCACTGGTTATCGCCTGTAATTAAACATGTAGGAGAGGCACCTGATCATGCAACAGAATATGCTTTAATGGCCGTTTCGGTAGTAGGAGTTTTGATTTCTATAGCTGTTGCTTATGGAAAATACGTGAAACAGCATCACATCCCCGTGCCTGATGAGGCTAAGCGTAGTGGATTGGCCAACCTGTCTTACCACAAGTTTTATTTTGATGAGATATATGATGCCCTGATCAGAAAGCCTTTGGATGCGATTTCCGGGTTCTTTTATAAAATTGTCGACCGTAAAATTGTTGACGGTATTGTAAACGGTTTTGGCTGGACAGCAACGGAGGCCAGTAAAGGGTTACGTCTGTTGCAAACCGGAAACGTTGGTTTTTATATTTTTATGATGGTGGTAGGCATCATCTCATTGTTATTGTATACTTATTTATCTCTATAAAAGATCGTTCAAGAAAAGATAATGGAACAACTTTTACTACTTCTCATATTTTTACCATTGGTTGGCGCCTTGGTTACCGCATTCTCGGGAAATGCAGCAAAACATGTTGCATTGGTCTCGGCAGTTGTCTCTTTAGGCCTGGCCCTGGTTATGGTATGTAATTTTATACCAGATGCAAGTACTCAGTTTGTGGTAAACTGTCCCTGGATAAAAGATCTTGGTATTTCTTTTCATGCAGGTATCGACGGGATCAGTATGGTTACAGTACTGCTTACCAATGTATTGATTCCATTGATTATTCTTTCGGCGTATCAGCATCAATATAAAAGTGCGAATGCTTTTTTCGCATTGATTTTGTTTATGCAAAGTGGATTGTTGGTGGTATTTACGGCAATGGATGCATTCCTGTTTTATATTGGATGGGAAGCTGCTTTAATCCCTATTTATTTTATCTGTGCAGTGTGGGGTGGCAAAGACAGGATCCGTATCAACATGAAGTTTTTTGTGTATACCATTGCAGGATCTTTATTTATGCTGTTGGGGATCATTTATCTTTATCTGCAGAACCCTGCCAACAATTTTGATATACAGGCATTTTATCAGCTTAATTTGGATGCTACCCAGCAAGCTTGGATTTTCTGGGCCTTCTTTATCGCCTTTGCGATTAAAATGCCAATATTTCCTTTCCATACCTGGCAGCCTGATACCTATACAGAAGCACCTGCTCCGGGAACGATGTTGCTTTCGGGCATAATGCTAAAGATGGGTATTTATGGGGTTATCAGGTGGTTATTACCTGTTGTGCCTGCGGGACTTCAGCAATGGGGGCACCTGGCCATAATTTTATCTATCATTGGTGTGGTGTATGCTTCGTTAATTGCATTTACACAAAAGGATGCCAAACGTTTGGTAGCTTATTCGTCTATTGGGCACGTTGGTTTAATTTCTGCGGGGATCTTTGCGTTGAATGTACAAGGGATGCAAGGAGCGATGATTCAAATGTTGAGTCATGGTATTAATGTGATTGGTTTATTTTTTGTGTTGGATATTATTGCCAGCAGAATGCAGACCTATAAAATTGCTGAACTTGGTGGGATTGCCAAACAAGCACCAAAGCTTGCTATTGTATTTCTGATCATTGTTTTGGGAACAGTAGCCTTACCTGGTACAAATGGCTTCATTGGTGAGTTTCTTTTATTAATTGGTATCTATCAATATAGTTTGTGGGCCGCAGTATTTGCAGGTTTGACGATTATTTTTGGTGCGGTATATATGTTCAGAATGTATCAAAACATCATGTTGGGTAAAACCAATGAGCTTACCGCTGGCTTTACAGATATCAAAGGGTCAGAGCAGTTGGTATTGTATGTGATCTGCGCATTGGTTATTGTATTGGGCGTTTATCCAAAACCAATTTTACAGCTTTCAGAAGCATCAGTACAGCATTTAATAGAACAGGTAACACAAAAATTAACATCGGTAAACTAAGGAAATGAATATCATTATAACAATAACTGTTACAGCTTTAGTGGTGCTTTACGCAGGTTTGTTTAAAGCAAAAAAAGCGTTACTACCCATTACCTTGATCGGTTTACTCGTTTCATTGGGCTTTGTTGCTTGTGGATGGAATGCGGAACAGGGCTATTACGGGATGATGCGGATGGATAATTTTGCATTGGCCTTTACAGGGATAACTGTTTTTGGGACTTTACTTATCTTTTTGCTGACCCAAAATTACTTTGCCGAAAACAGTGAAAATATTGCTGAATACTTCACATTGATCCTTTTTGCACTGGCTGGAATAGTAATTATGGTTTCCTATACCAATATGTCGATGTTGTTTATAGGTGTAGAGATTATGTCGGTAAGTTTGTATATCCTTGCCGGTATACGAAAAAGCAATTTTGCATCTAATGAGGCCTCCCTAAAGTATTTCCTGATGGGTGCTTTTTCTACAGGTTTTCTTTTATTCGGTATTACATTGATTTATGGCGCTACAGGATCTTTTGATCTCGGAGTGATCAATCAATACCTGGTTGCCAACTATAAAACGGTATCTCCAATGTTTTATCCAGGCATTATTTTGCTGATGATCGGCCTCTGTTTCAAAATAGGTGCAGCACCGTTTCATTTCTGGACACCGGATGTGTATGAAGGTGCGCCAACATTGATCACCACATTTATGTCCACCATTGTTAAAACTGCTGGATTTGCCGCTTTCCTTAGGTTATTTGCAGACGCTTTTGCGCCTTTGCACGATTTTTGGATGCTACCGATGATGGGTATTGTATGCTTAACATTGCTGATTGGAAATGTGACGGCATTATTTCAAAAGAACTTTAAGCGGATGCTGGCTTATTCCAGTATTTCGCATGCCGGATATCTGTTGTTTTCGTTGATCACACTGACCGCCAATTCAGCAAGCAATGTATTGGTATATGCAGCGGCTTATACCTTTGCTACCATTATTGCCTTTGCGGTTTTAATTCTGGTGAAACAAAAAACCGGTAACGATCATTTCGACAGCTTTAATGGCTTGGCTAAACGTAATCCTTTTGTTGCATTTGTACTTACAATTGCGATGCTTTCGCTGGCAGGGATACCGCTTACCGCAGGCTTTATCGGGAAATACCTGATGTTTGTAAATGTGATGACGGCTTACCAGACTTATCTGGTTGCTTTTGCCATTTTAAATGCACTGGTTGGCTTTTATTATTATTTTAGAGTGATTGTCGCAATGTACTTTAAAGAAGGCAAAGAGACCGATTTGCAAATGCCCGTTCAGTACCAGTTGGTGTTTGTTTTTTCGGCCTTGATAACGATCTTCCTGGGGGTATATCCGTCGGTAATTTTAAATTTGATATAGGCACATCTACAGATAATTATTTGTAGTTTTACGAATAATTAAAATATGCACGATTTCTGGAACTCATTACAGCACTTCATTGATCCCGAAAAATTACTTAAAGAAGGTGGTTTTTACGTTGTAATGTTCGTGATATTTGCCGAAACAGGTTTGTTTTTTGGCTTTTTTCTGCCTGGAGATTATCTGTTGTTTTTGGCAGGAATGTTTGTTGCCACCGGCAAATTAGATGTCAACATCTATGTCCTTATTTTTGGCCTGATTGTATCTGCTGTTTCGGGTAATTTTGTGGGCTATTGGTTTGGACGTAAGACGGGCCCCGTGCTCTATCATCGGAAAGAGTCTTTTTTCTTTAAAAAACGTTACTTAAAAGCTGCCGAAGAATATTACCACAAACAAGGTGCTTTTGCATTGATTATGGGAAGATTTGTTCCTATTGTAAGGACATTTGCACCGATTTTTGCGGGAGTAGTAAAACTTGATTTTAAAAAATTTGCGTTATATAACATAAGTGGTGCTTTAATTTGGATAGCATCCTTAACTTTGTTGGGTTATTTTCTGGGCAAAAGATTTGAAAAGGAGATTAACGATTATTTATTATATATAATTATAGGCTTCATTGTTATCGCCGCGATCCCGTTAATCGTCGCTTTTGTGAAAAAGAGAGTGGTTAAAGATGACAATGATAAATTATCAAACACTGAACAATAAAAATGAGTAAAGACGACCATCACCCGTGGCATAGTGTATCTCCAGGCGACAATGTGCCGGAGATTGTGAATGCGATTATTGAAATTCCTAAAGGATCAAAAGCAAAATACGAAATTGATAAAGATTCAAATCTGATTAAGTTAGACCGCGTACTATTTTCTTCAGTAATGTATCCGGCAAATTATGGCTTTATCCCGCAAACTTATTGCGATGATAATGACCCGCTGGATATTTTGGTATTGTGTTCTGTGGATGTTTATCCTATGACCATTATTGAAGCTAAAGTAATTGGTGTAATGCATATGGTTGATAATGGCGAACAGGATGATAAGATCATCGCTGTGGCTAAAAACGATATGTCGGTAAACTATATTAATGATTTGGCCGAACTGCCTCCACATACCATGAAAGAAATTGTGAAGTTTTTTCAGGATTACAAGGCATTAGAAGAAAAAAAGGTAACCATTGAACATTTACTTGGTGTACGTTACGCGCATAAAGTGATACAAGAGAGCATAGAGCTTTACGACAAGAAGTTTAGAAATAAATCTTAAATGGAAGCATTTAAAATATTTTTTACCTTTTTCCTGGTAGCCCTTAATGGCTTTTTCGTTGCGGCAGAGTTTGCAATTGTAAAGGTGAGGGCTTCCCAGATTGAGATAAAAGCTAAATCTGGTAGCCGTGTTGCAAATATTGCAAAGCACATTACACAGCATTTGGATGGATATCTTGCCGCAACGCAGCTGGGAATTACCCTGGCCTCTTTGGGCCTGGGTTGGGTTGGTGAGTCGGTAATGCACAGTATTGTGCACGACCTGCTGATTAACTTTTCCCTTTCTGAGGTATATATCACGTCTATTTCTACCGGAATAGCCTTCATGTTTATCACGGTAATGCATATTGTATTTGGAGAACTGGCACCAAAATCGGTTGCGATCCAAAGACCTGTAGCCACTACCTTGTTTATTGCTTTGCCGCTTCAGGCTTTTTACTGGTTGTTTAGACCATTTATATGGATATTGAACGGCTTTGCAAATGTAGTTCTTAAAATATTCGGTATATCGAATGTTGGTGGCCATGATGCTGTTCACAGTACTGAAGAGCTACATTACTTGTTGGACCAGGGAAAAGAAAGTGGTGCATTAGACACAAATGAACATGAGCTGATTAAAAACGTTTTTGATTTTAATGAGCGCGTGGTAAAAAATATTATGGTTCCCCGCACCAAAATTTCGGGTGTAGAACTATCGACCCCAAAAGCGGAAGTTGTTGAAAAAATCATATCGGAAGGATATTCGCGCCTGCCCGTATACGATGATATTATTGATAAGATCATTGGTATTGTGCATGCAAAGGACATCCTTCCTTTACTAGCCGATAATAAAGACTGGACTTTAAGCGACATCATCAGAAAGCCTTATTTTGTCCCTGAAACTAAAAAGATAAATGACCTGTTGAGCGAGCTTCAGCAAAAGCGTATCCAGATTGCTATTGTAATTGATGAATTTGGCGGAACTGCCGGTATGGTTACATTAGAGGATATTGTTGAGGAGATTGTTGGCGAAATTCAGGATGAGTATGATGAGGAAAAACCTACTGTAGAAAAGATTTCAGATACAGAGTTTATCATTAATGCTTATGCCACAGTTTACGATGTAAATGAACACCTACCTCATGACCTGCCGGAAGATGAAGATTTTGATACAGTAGGAGGATTGGTTTCACATGCCTTTGGTAAAATCCCTGAGGTAGGCGATAGTGAAGAGTGCTATGGCTATCTATTTACAATTTTGAAAAAAACGGAACAGAATATAGAGACCATAAAGCTGGAACTGGTGATCAATAAAAGTGACGCCATAGATTTACACTAAAATCAACAACAATGCATGTTTTTTATACTCCGGATATCAACGCTAATGCGTATGTTTTAAATGAGGAAGAAAGCAGGCATTGTACAAAAGTCTTGCGCCTGGGTACAGGCAGTCTGGTTTATCTGATTGATGGAGTCGGCGGACTGTATAAAGCTGAAATTACTGCTGAACATAAGAAACATGTTCATCTTAATGTAATAGACGTTCAACGTGAATATGGCAAACGCCAACATCATCTCCACATTGCTATTGCACCTACAAAGAATATAGATCGCCTGGAGTGGTTCCTGGAAAAGGCTACTGAAATTGGGATTGAAGAAATCACTCCGATTATATGCGACCGGTCGGAACGGAGAGTAGTTAAGGAAGACCGCCTTTATAAAGTCATTACCTCGGCGGTGAAGCAGTCTCTTCAGGCCTATCATCCAATATTAAATCCCCAGACTACTTTGTCGGCTTTTTTGAAACAGGCCAACAGTTCGGAAAAAATGATTGCGCATTGTGTAGATAATGAGCCGCGACAGTTTATTTCGGAAGTGAGCAGGCCAGGACAAACTTATACCATTCTTATTGGGCCGGAGGGTGACTTTACAACCGCCGAAATTGAATTGGCTTTGCAAAATGGTTATAAACCTTTAACTTTAGGTGATACACGACTAAGAACAGAAACGGCCGCCCTGGCAGCATGTTTTGAGGTGAATTACTTAAATAGATGAGGATAAAGCTTTTTCTTTTTTTTCTGGTAATACTAAGCAGTAGTTTTTCCGTGCCTACCTATAAGATGGCAAAGCTAAAGTATAACGGAGGTGGCGATTGGTATGCTAACCGCACAGCACTCCCAAATCTCATATCATTTTGTAACAACAACCTCAAAACTAATTTTGCTCCGCAGGAATCTATTGTCGAAGTAGGTAGCGCAGATATTTTTAATTATCCTTTTGTTTATCTAACGGGGCACGGAAATGTGGTTTTCAGCGATGCAGAAGCTAAAAACCTGCGTAAGTATTTAACAGGGGGCGGTTTTTTGCATATTGACGATAATTATGGACTGGATAAGTTTATCCGTACTGAAATGAAAAAGGTATTTCCTGAACTGACATTTGTTGAGTTGCCTTCAAATCATCGTATCTATAACCAAAAATTTAAATTTCCTAACGGATTACCAAAAATACATGAACATGATGGCAAGCCAGCTAAGGGTTACGCTTTAATGTTGCAGGGACGAATGGTATGTTTTTATACGTTTGAGTGCGATCTGGGGAATGGATGGGAGGATTTTGGTACTTACCCTGAAGATAGTCAGGAAAAGCGTAACAGCGCATTAAAAATGGGCGCTAATTTGATTCAATATGTATTAACACAATAAGTATGAATGTAAAAGTGAATGATAGCTATAGCTTTGAAGTTGAAGCCGAACAACAGGTGTTTAAAGTAGATGGTGCGGAATTAAAAATTGATCTGGCTGCTGCTTCAGCTGGACATGCACACATCATTTACCAGCATAAATCTTATAAGCTGGAATTGGTTTCTGAAGATAAAAGTGAAAAAACCAGTGTGATTAAGGTAAACGGGACGCTTTACAATGTGGCTATTGAAGATCAATACGATCTTTTGCTGAAACAGCTGGGATTTGATCATGCAAAGGGCAACAAGATGCAGGAGATTAAAGCGCCGATGCCCGGTTTGGTATTGAACATCATGGTTGAGATTGGACAAGAGGTAAACAAAGGAGATAATCTGTTGGTACTTGAAGCCATGAAAATGGAGAATATCATTAAGTCGCCAAGTAACGGAACAGTTAAAAAGATTTTGATGAATAAGGGAGATAAGGTGGAAAAGAACCAGATCCTGATTCAGTTTTCATAGCCGACAGTATAGCGTAGTCATAAAAAAGCCCTCAAAAGTATTATACTTTTGGGGGCTTTGTATTTTGTCCTTATTTGTTCTTTTTATCTTCCGCGGAATGATTTTGAAGCTCTGTTTTTAAACTGAGGTTTTCCATTTGGCCTGATTTCCGGAGCCCCCTGCATATCCATGGCACAACGGAAACCGATATCAGCAGAAGATTCATCCTGTTGCATAAACCTTCTGGTAGCCGGATTCAACCAAAGGGCCTGATCATTCCATGAACCACCCTTGTATACTCTTGATTTATCATTAACCAAGGTGATTTCTCCATAAAGTTCACTTTGTGGATCGCGGAAGCCTCTTTGATCGGCATAAGTGTTTTTCAGAGAATCAGCAGGTTTTGTTGCTGCAGCCTGTTTCTCGGCCCAGGTCTGTTTCTTGGCATAAAGTGCCTCTGTCATTACAGGCCTGTTATATTTGTCAACGGCAATTTTTCCGGTAGTTGGGTCGGATACTTTCTTATCGAGATAAAGGTTTCCCCTGAATGGATTGAAAGCATCTGCAGCTTCGAAAGTACCAGAGCGGTATACATCCCGAACCCATTCATTTACGTTTCCGGCCATGTTATAAAGTCCAAAATCGTTTGGCGTGTACGATCTTACAGCTACAGTTATACCACCTTTATCATTTAATGAACCACCAACACCCATATAATCTCCTTTGGTTCTCTTAAAGTTGGCTAAAATTAAGCCCCTGGTACTTTTCTTTGCCGAGCTTAAGCCCAAACCACTCCATGGATAAATTTTATTGTCGTTGATGTTTTCATATTGGGTATTGCCAATGAGGCCCAATGCTGCATATTCCCATTCAGTTTCACTTGGTAAACGGTATGCCGATTTTAAAATACCGTCTTCCAATCTCACACTCCTGGTAGCTGCATTTTTGCCGGTACCCGTTCCTGCGGCGGCTGGGTTTAAATCCTTCATCGCACGTTTACCTTTATCGTCAATCTGATTATTTAAGTATGTTCCGGTACTAAAGGGACCTGCTGATTTTGCTGCACTGGCTGATGCATTGGCATTGGCATTTCCACGTCCGGTACCATTCAGATCTTTAAAGCTGGTCATGTAGCCACGCTCGCGCAGCAACAATTCGTTAACCCTGTCTGTTCTCCATTCACAATAGCGTTCTGCCTGCTCCCAGGTTACGCCTACTACCGGATAATCCTGATAAGCAGGATGTCTTAAATAATTATCTACATAAGGCTCATTATAAGATAAGGGACGACGCCAAACCAAGGTGTCGGGTAATTCGTTATAATAATATTCGTAATCTTTCGGGAAATTGGTCCGGATCCAGTTCAGGTACTCCAACCAGTTGGTGTTCGACACTTCAGTTTCATCCATATAAAAGGAGTTCACTGTAATTTCTCTTTTGTGATTATAATTGCCCAGTTCCTGACCGGGTACATTAATGGCACTACCACCCACCACAAAGGCACCACCTTCAATTTCTACTAATCCGGGGCCAGGTCCTCTTTTGTACCTGTTATTTACAGTAAAACCACCATATTCCTGTTTGTTGTAGGCCATTCCCGTTTTATCTGAGGATCCTGATTTAGATTTACAGGAAACAAAGGCGGCTACAGCCATAAGGGAAATGATTGAATATAAGGATGTTTTTTTCATTTAAATAGGGTATATATCTATCTTCAAGCGTTTTTAAGGAGTGTAAATGCCCTTTAACACTACTAAGAGTTAAAATTACGTAAAAAAAGGTTTATGCTCCAAGAACATAATTAATAAAGTTAAAATAAGCGCTCAATTTAAAACTGTGGGTTAACGACAGAATACTTTGAAATTAATAAACGCTATGTTAACTTGCGTTCAGTAATTGTTAAATTATTTAGAATTGATGAATTTAGGGTACTTTGCTAAAAGTGTATTGAGTGTGTTTTCCCTGGTTGCGGTTTGTTCAAAACTGTGCGGACAGGTGGTACAATCCGGCACTCAAACCAATGGCAGCGAAAGTAATAATATCATTACTGCAGTACCTTTTTTGCTCATTGTACCCGATGCCAGATTGGGTGGTATGGGGGACGCCGGTGTGGCCGTGGCACCTGATGCCAATGCTATGGGGATAAACCCATCAAAGCTGGCTTTTCTGGATAAAAAATATGGATTTTCTGTGTCATATAGTCCCTGGCTAAAAAGCCTGGTTCCTGATGTGAGCTTAACCTATTTGGCAGGGTTTTATAAACCGGACGAAAAGACCGCAATTGGTGCTTCTTTACGGTATTTTAATTTGGGGGAGATACAGCTGACCGATATCAATCAGCAGGATATGGGTGTTTATAGTCCCAATGAACTTGCATTTGACGTTACTTACGCAAGGCAAATGAGCGAATCGTTTGCTCTGGGGACTTCAGTCAGATATATTTATTCCAATCTTACTTCCGGACAGTTTTCATCAGGACAGCAGACCAAACCGGGAACTGCAATTGCTATTGACGCTTCGGCCTATTTTAAAAAGCCTACTATATTTTTAGGTACAGATGCTATTCTTTCGGCCGGGCTCAATTTATCGAATATCGGTACTAAAGTTAGTTATACTGAGAATGGAGCTAGCTCTTTTCTGCCTGCCAACTTTAAGCTGGGCGGTGCTTCGACATTTCTTATTGATGATTTTAACCAATTCACTTTTGCGCTGGATTTTAATAAGCTAATGGTGCCTACACAGCCTTTGCATGATGCAAATGGGAAAATTATTGCAGGTAAGGATCCGGATCGTTCGGTTCCGGCAGGTATCTTCGGTTCATTTAGCGACGCGCCGGGAGGCTTTTCAGAAGAACTAAAAGAGGTAAGCATTGCTGCAGGAATGGAATATTGGTATAATCAGCAATTTGCCTTTAGGGCTGGTTATTTTTATGAAAGTCCGGATAAGGGCAACCGACGTTATTTTACATTGGGGGCTGGGTTAAAATATAATATTTTTAACATGGATATTGCTTATCTGCTGGCAAATGCACAAAAAAGCCCTTTAGCTAATACCTTAAGGTTTTCGTTGCTCTTCAATTTTGGGAAAACAGCGAATTGACCTGTTATAGTGGTTCAAAATTGATGGGGCAGATAAAGCCGCACTTAAATCATACATTTGGTATCGGAAACATTAAAATAGTAAATAGTTAAAATAAAGAATAGGTTAATGAAGATTAAAGTAGGTTTTGGATTTGATGTACATCAGTTAAAAGAAAATCATCCTTTTATTGTTGGGGGAGTTAACCTGGAGCATCATAGTGGTGCGTTTGGGCATTCGGATGCCGATGTCCTTTTGCATGCAATATGCGATGCATTACTAGGCGCAGCCAATTTGAGGGATATTGGTTATCATTTTAAAAATACCGACCCACAATGGAAAGGCATCAGCAGTCTGATCCTGTTAAAAGAGAGTGTAAAACTGCTTAAAGAAAAAGGATATGAAATTGGGAATATCGACGCCATGTTGTGCCTGGAAGCGCCTAAAATCAATCCGCATATACCTGCTATGCAACAACATATTGCCGAAGCTGCAGGTATAGCTGTCGAAGATATTTCGATAAAGGCAACAACCAATGAACAAATGGGATTTATTGGCAGGGAAGAAGGGGTTGTGGCGTACGCAGTGTGTCTCATACAAAAAATGTGAAAAATTGCCGTTCTCGTCAACGGCTGCATAATTGCGCTGAAGAAGCGCAAAGACGCCAGGCCGTTTCTGAGAAGGTAATTTTGCTGCTCATTGCAAGAACGCTGGATTTGACGAGAACGGTCATTTTATCCCTCTTCCAGGTATCCAAATTTCCCCTGGTTATAATCGCTGATGGCTTGTTGTATTTCCTCCGCAGTATTCATCAGGAAGGGGCCGTATTGGGCAATTGGCTCATTAATTGGCTCGCCGCTAAGCACCAGGACGACACTTTTTTCTAATGCCTCAATATGAATATCGGTGCCCTCATTTTTGAAATGAACAAATTCATCGGTACTTGCGATTTCGTTGCCATTGATTCGAATGCTTCCCTCAACGATGACAAAGCCGGTATTGTGATTTGCAGGAAAACTTAATGTTGCTTTTCCTCCATTGTTAAGTCTGGCATTGTACACATTAATAGGCGTAAAAGTACTGGCCGAACCTTTGGTCCCGTTGTAATCGCCCGCTATCACTTCGATACTGCCAGTGTTATCAGGCAAATTGTATTTTGCGATATCATCATGCTTAATCTCCTGGTATTTAGGTGGACTCATTTTGTCTTTTGCAGGCAAATTGACCCATAATTGCACCATTTGAAAATCGCCACCTTTTTTGCTGTACGTTTCCTCGTGGTACTCTTTGTGCAGAATGCCGCTTGCCGCACTCATCCACTGTACATCGCCGGGATAAATCACCCCACTGTTGCCTGCGCTATCGTGATGCGCTACTGCTCCATGATAAGCGATAGTAACTGTCTCAAACCCACGGTGAGGGTGAACACCAACACCGCGCGGTTCATTCCGGGCCGAAAATTCGATTTTAGCATTGTAGTCGAGCAAAAAGAACGGGCTCATTTTTAGTTTATAGCCGCTAGGGAAAAAATTATGTACCCTAAAGCCGTCGCCAACCATATGAGGGGCCGGTGCTTTTAAAACTGCTGATACCTGTTTAATATTGGCTTCCATTTTTTGTCTCCTTTCTATTTTATGACTGGACGCGCTATTGATTGTTGTCAGGACTTTATTAAGCCTGTTTTACAAACTGTAATTCACCTAAAATTTTTACTTCTTCGCTTACCATTACCCCTCCGGTTTCCAGGGCTGCATTCCAGGTTAAGCCAAAGTCTGTCCTGTTTATTTTTCCACTGATGGTAAAACCTGCTTTGGTATTTCCCCACGGATCAGTGGCAATACCACCAAATTCTACGGCTAGTTTTACCGGCTTGGTAACATCTTTTATGGTTAGATCTCCTTTTAAAGTATAGTCGTCGCCATCCTTTGTGAAAGCAGTAGAGGAAAAGCTAACTTTAGGGAACTGATCAGCGTTAAAGAAATCGCTACTTTTTAGGTGATTATCGCGGTCAGTATTGCCGGTGTCAATTGAATCTGCGTCTGCTTCGAACTTAACGTTCGCATTTTCAAAATTATCCGATTCGCTGGTCAATGACGCAGTTAATACATTTAAACTCCCGGTTACAGTAGTAATCATCAGGTGTTTTACTTTAAATTGAAGCTCACTGTGGGTAGGATCTAAAATCCAGTTTGTAGTTGCCATAATATTGTGTTTTAATTTATTTCTTTTAATTAACAACACAAAGTTAAGGCGATATGTTTAGGCCCACATTGATGTATGATAAGAAAGCTTTAGGTTTTAAAATGCTTATGTGCCAGGTCTTTGCGTACCCTGCTTAGCGACTCTGGAGTGATGCCCAGATAGGAGGCAATCATCCATTGTGGTACCCTTAGAGTGAGGTTGGGATAAAGTTTTATGAAATTTAGGTAACGCTCCTCGGCAGTTGCACTCAGCAACATATTGATGCGTTTTTGCATAAATCTGATGGAATTGTTAAGGATGGTATGGTTCAGATCGTGCATGCACGGCACTATTTTAGCGGCCTCATTAATATAGTCTTTTGGAATAACCACGGCTTCCGTGTTTTCAATGGCGTCAATAAAAAAATCAGAAGCCTCGTTAAAAAGCATACCATTACGGTCGGACAGCCACCACTGCTCGGGGGCAAACTGTATGATATGGGTTTTGCCTTTACTGTCAATGGAATAGCTGCGCAGCAGGCCGCTCATCACGAAATACCCGTGTGCCGAAACTTCTCCCTTCATCAGTATCATCTCATTCTTTTCAAAACGCTTTATTTTTAGTTTACCCGAAATCTGGTCAAACTGTTCGTCTGTTAAGGCTACCTTGTTTTGTAAATAGGTTTTAAACTGTTCCAGCATAGCTTATAGATAAAATCTATTTTTTCTTAGGTTCTATATTGGAGAAATCGACCCCGCATTTACAGTTTGAAGCACAGCCGCCACTTTTAGGAGATACGGCACGGTAAATAATGCGTCCGACATAAAATATGGCAGCGGCAAAAAGTAAAATCACTAAAATGCTTTGAATATCCATATCACAAAAATAATAAGCCCACTGTCATTTGGGGTCTGATAAATGTAAATTTAGCCTTCCATCAGGCCAATGGTGCCACCCACCCAGTCAAAATCTTTATTGTATCTTACGCCAATCATTTTTCCCCTACTCAACCTGGCCAGGTTGATGCAGAGCCGGGGCTCCGCTCCATCAGCCCATAAATACATCAACCGTATTTCAACTTTTACGCCGCCATCCGGAGCTTGTACAACAGGTTCATAAACCACCTTCTTTTGTAATATCCAGTTCTCCCGATCGGGGATGTTGTTGATGTCATCTGGTGTTACATCAATAATTACGCCCATTCCGGCAAAAGAAAATAATGGTTTCAGGACATAGTTTTCCAGGTCCTTTGGTACAGCTGTAAGGTCGCTCAGGAAATAGGTTTCGGGAACGAACTGGCTTTTCAGAAAAGGCATCGTATACTTACTGATTCGGTAAAACCAGTTTGGATTGGTAATCCACTCAATATTCAATTCCTCCCTGGGGTCAAAACTATTGGTAAAAAGCGCGGTCTGTCCCTCAATCTCATCAAATATCAGGCGGTTATATATCCTTTTTAATTGTATTTTATGATTACCCTCTTTATAGAAAAGGTTTTTATCCTCTTTAATGATGTCCGTTAAACTGAGTATTTTAATGCCCAGGAAGTTATGGGTAACCAGGAAGTCGATAGCTGTTTTTTGCTGATCGGCATCAATATCCATCAGGGCAACTTCATGCGGCAGGTGATCACCTAAAATTACCTGTTTCAATAAGTCGATGTATTCCGGCTCATTTAACCCTTCAAAATAAGGTGTTAATGTTTCAGGGAGATCAAAAACCTCTTTATAAGTTTTGCCCAGCAAGGCCTGAAATCCATATAAAGATGGAAAACCCTGCATTTCTATCAATTTGGGCACAAGCTTACCCTGATTATCTTTGCAAACCCCGAAATCGAAAGTCAAGAAGTGCGGATGCTCATTTTCGCCTGGAACATGCCATTGTGCAGGAATGGCGTGTTGTGTAAGCTTTTTAAAGTCAGGCCGTTTAATCAACGCAATAATCTCTTCGCCGGCTGTTATCAGTTGTTGTTTCAGATCTTTTGGTATAAAGACCGGCGTTTCTGCAACTCGAAACGGGATCTTAATTAATCCTTTTTCAAGTTTTTCGAGAAACTGAGTATACTTTTCCTGCGAAAAGGACTGGTTAAATAGGTTCCGGTACCGTTCAATCATAAGACGCTTCTGCTAAGGTATGAATGGCTTCGTTCAAAAAATTAGGCAAAACAACAAGTTGTGTTAAAGCTATGCGGCGCGGATCGTCAAGGCTGCTTAACATGTCATTGTATTTTTCTAAACCGTGATTGGCAACAATTGCTTTCTTCTTATCTTCCTGCAACAGATAAAGCTTCATGCCAACAGGATCGGCTTCGGGATGGAATTGTGTGCCTACGATCTCCTTTGTAAAGCGGATAGCCATTACACAACGCTCCAGATCCACATGTGGCCTATCTTTTTCCAGGGCCAGAACGCTTGAGTTGTTAAGGGCAAATAGGCTATCATCAGGATTGGTTACCTGCCAGTCGCGACTATCTACGGTATAAAAAGGATTAGGTAAACCGTAAAAAAGTGCATCATTTTCACCTTCTTCTGTTAAAAACACCGGGAAGATGCCAAAGGCAGTAGAGCGTCTTTTGATCACCTGGCCCAACCCAAATTTGCGGCAGGCGATTTGAAAAGAGTGGCAAATCAGAAAAACATGCTTTTTCTTGTGTTCGCTTTTCAAATTAAAATCCTCAATGCCGTCCAAAAGTGCCAGAAAATCACCTTCCCACTGTTGTCCTTCGCCTTCATATGGACTGCCGGGCCCACCACTGGAAATATATATGTCATAATCCAGGGTCGGTATTTCTCCCTTTTGCCTCAAATCAAAAATATCAAAAGGCAAATTGATCCCCATCTCTTTCTGATAGCGTAACAAGACCTCCTGTATTCCACGCATCCCCTGGTTCGTCACTCCATTATTCATATCAATAATGGCTACTTTTATCTTACTTCTATCAGTCATACCCGCTATTTAGCCCCAATTAGTGTTTGTGTGGTGATATAGTCTACCACCGCCTCAAAGTTACCAAATTGTTCGTAAACAGACAATTGTCTGTCGGCTCCAGTCCCATTTTCCAATATTTTTAACACATAGTTGATGTCTTTTCTGCAACCTAGCTCATCCACCACGTCATCTACAAAGTCTAGTAACTCCAAAACAAGGTTCCGGCAATTGACTTCCATTTCCTTGCCAAAATCAATCAGATTCCCATCAATGCCATAGCGCGCTGCCCTCCATTTGTTCTCGTTAATCAGCGCTCTCGAGTAGCTGATAAAATTGAGGTTTTGGAGACGTAACTTGTATAACTTGGCACAAAGGGCTTGAAAAAGTGCAGTAAAGGCCATGGTCTCGTCAATCAACATCGGGCAGTCGCAAATCCTGAATTCAATAGTCTCAAAAAAGGGATGCACCCTGATGTCCCACCATATTTTTTTTGCATTATCTATGCTGTTGGTCTTGATCAGCAACTTTACGTAATTGTCATAGTCTTCAATGCTGTTAAAAATATCCGGAATTCCCGTACGGGGGAATTTGTCGAAAATCTTGGTCCGGAACGACCTGTACCCTGTGTTTCTACCTTCCCAGAAAGGAGAGTTAGTAGAAAGGGCAAAAACATGTGGTAAAAAATACCGCACCTGATTGGCAATATGTATGGCCAGTTCGCGCGACTGGAAGCCCACGTGTACATGCAGGCCAAAAATCAGGTTTGAGCGGGCCGCTTCCTGCAGCTCATTTACAATCTCACTATAACGTGGATGCTCAGTAATCAGTTGTTTTTCCCAGTGGGAAAAAGGATGTGTACCGGCAGCGCCAATGCGCAAACCAAGTTCACCTGCCAGTTGGGATACTGTGTAGCGCAATTGAGCGATCTCTTCGCGGGCCTGCTCTGTATTTCTGCAGATTCCCGTCCCCACTTCAACTACTGCCTGATGCATTTCGGCCTTTACCTGATCTTTGTGGATCTTTTGAGCAGCCTCTACTATTTTTTGATCATGCGATGTCAGTTCCCTGGTCACAGGGTCTATCACCATGTATTCTTCCTCTATACCAAGTGTAAATTCGTTCATCATATCTGTCCCTCTAATTAATCCTACTTATTTCTTTACTGTTGTTTTTTTAGCTGTTGCTGTTTTTGGCGTAACCTTTTTAGCTGGCGCTGCTTTTTCTGAAGTAGTAATGGCTTTCTTCGCCACTGGCCTGGCTGTTTTTGCCGCCGTCTTTTTTACAGGAGATTTTCCAATAAGAGGGATTCCGGCAGCCGATGTTTTGATGTACTCGCCCCAGGTTAGGTTGTCCTGGCCTGTAACCTGTGCTTTTGCCCTTTCGATGGCATATTTTGCACTGGTTTCTACCACCCAGTCAAAATTTTCCTGCCCCACACTGGCCACATCTGCATCCGGTGCAGGGTTGCAGAAATCAATGGCATAAGGAATACCATCGCGTACGGCAAATTCGACGGTATTGAAATCATAGCCCAGATATTGGTTCAATTTTAAAACATAGTCGTGAATGGTTTGCAGTAATTTCTGGCTCGAAGGAGGGGTGTCTACAACATATCGGAGGTGGAAGGGGTTACGCGGTTCATATTGCATAATGCGTACATACTTACCTCCAATGCAGTAGCATCTAAAATACTCATCAAAAATGATCTCCTCCTGCAACATCATTACCGTTTGTTTGGTTTGGCTATGTTTGTCAAAAAAGTCTTCCTTGTCATGTAATTTGTATACTTCTTTCCAGCCACCGCCATCAAATGGCTTCATGTAGGCCGGAAAGCCGGTATATTTGAAGATGGCCTCCCAATCCAGCGGAAAAGCAAGGTTGCTGAAGGACTGGTCAGAGGTGTCGTCGGGTTGCTCGTAAGAAGGAATCAAAGCTGTTTTTGGTACCGGTACACCAAGTTTCTGTGCCAGGGCATTGTTGAAAAACTTTTCATCGGCGCTCCACCAAAAAGGGTTGTTGATAACTGCAGTGCCGGTAATGGCTGCGTTTTTCATGGCGGCACGATAAAAAGGTACATCCTGAGAAATGCGGTCTATAATTACGGCATAATCTAGTGGCTCTGCCTGGAATATCTTATCAATATTTACAAATTCTGCTTTAAATTCTTTGCCGCCAATTTCGTTTACACGTTTTACAAAAGCTTCCGGAAAAGATCGTTCTCTTCCGAATAGTATTCCAATTTTTTTCATAGGTATCAGATGTTTTTAAGGGTAATGAAGCTATCGTGATTCAATCATTTTGTGGGGTGACTGAAAAATCATGACGGTTTCATAGATATTTAAGGGTATAAAGGTTTTGTGTTAATTGTTAATTTTAAGGTAACTGCGAAAGGTATTCGGGCAACATCTGTCGCCATATGGGCCAGTCGTGATCAGCATTTTGCCGCACATCCAGCCAGTGATGAATTCCTTTTTCATTTAAAGTTTGAGATAGCCGTTCATTATCCACACGGCACATATCCCTGTCGGTGGTGCCCAGTATAATCTTCATCTGCCACAACTCAGGGTTGCTGTCATTTGGTATAAAATCTACCGGATTATTAAAGTATACATCATCATTGTAAAAACCATCCAGTTGGCCTCTGATGTCAAATGCTCCGCTCATGCTAAACATATGGCTAACCAGCCAGGGGTGCCTGAAGGCAAAATTGGCAGCATGATAGCCTCCAAAGCTACAGCCGGCGGTAATGATTTTCGAATGTCCGGTTTCCTGCCTGGCCAGGGCCGACACTTCTTCCAACAGCAATTTATCATACCATATGTGATGTTTCACCCGGTCTGCCGGATGAATGTCCTTATTGTACCAGCTCCAGCTGTCGATGCCATCTACACAGTAAACTTTAATTTTGCCTTCGTCAATAAACCAGCGTATGGAATCGATCATTTTAAAGTCCTTGTTTTCATAGTAGCGGCCCATGCTGGTAGGGAACAGCAATATCGGATACCCGCTATGTCCAAAACAGAGGAGTTCAAAATCGGCATTCAGGTTGTGACTGTACCATTTTTTATATTCTTCCCCCATAACGTAATAATTAGATGCTTTAAGTTAGAAAAACAATTTGTTAAAAGACAAGTATTCCTTGTATTTATTCCTATTATTTTGAATGTATTGTAAAAAAAAAATCTATGGCTAAATATTTTCTAATGAGAATATTACCTTTGCACAAAATTTGTGAGAAAGGGGATTCGCTGAATTATGTATACTACCATGTTGCTTCCGGAAGTTGTCAAAACTGAAAAAGTTTTAAAATCTGTTCATCTGAAAAGAGATGTAGAACTTGAATTTTTTATTCCGGAGGATTTGTTGGGAAATGAGGTATTGAATTTGTTGTTGATCAATGACGGACAGGATACTGATGGATTGGGATTACAGGATACGTTAAACCAACTTTACCGGAATTTTAAGATTGAACCACTGTTGGTGGTGGCTATAAAGGCCTCATCAAACCGGCTTCAGGAATATGGTGTGGCTGGTCACCCTGATTTTGAGGGGCGCGGCGGTAATGCAGCTGCATATACCAATTTTATTGTTAAAGAACTGCTGCCTTTTGTGCAGGGAGAAGTGAATTTGCCGATAAATGGCAAAAGAGCCTTTGCCGGATTTTCGCTGGGCGGACTTACTGCCTTTGATGTAGCATGGAACAACGACAGCTATTTTGATGCCGTTGGTGTATTCTCTGGTTCTTTCTGGTGGCGTAAAAAAGACCTTGCCGATGGTTATACTGAAGCAGACCGCATTTTGCATCAGTGTATTGCAGAAACAAAAGGAAAGCCGGCGCTTCAATTCTGGCTGATGACGGGAACGGAAGATGAAACGGCCGACCGGAATAGGAATTTTATCATTGATTCTATTGACGATACAGTAGATGTGATTAAGGAATTGCTAAAAAAAGGATACCGTCGCCCTCAGGATATTAGCTATTATGAAATGGTAGGCGGTAAACATGATGTTCCCAGTTGGGGAAAGGCAATGCCTGCATTTTTGACCTGGGCTTTTGGCCGGAAAGTTACGACCGCAGATCAGCTTTGATTCTTACCGCGTTGAATGCGAAGTGAGTGCACCGTGAGTCCGCGTTTTCCCCGGTAAAAGGCGGACTCACCGCGCTGTCATGGCGCTGTCAAGGCGCTGTCATATCAAACGCAGGCACTATTGTATGATGCCGTGAATAGAATTCTATATCGTAGAAAATCGATATATGTGTTAAAACTTAACATACGGGTTTAGCTAATTGCTTGATATATCGATATTAAACCGTATCTTTGCGCCAAAAATCAAACGCATTTTATGCAAAAAATTAGAAATATAGCCATCATAGCCCACGTTGACCACGGTAAAACTACACTGGTTGATAAGATCTTACACTCTTGTTCCATCTTCCGCGATAACGAACAGTCGGGAGATTTAATACTTGACAACAACGATCTGGAACGTGAACGAGGGATTACCATCGTATCAAAAAACGTTTCTGTCAAATATAAAGATGTTAAGATCAATATCATTGATACACCTGGTCACGCCGATTTCGGTGGTGAGGTTGAGCGCGTGCTTAAAATGGCTGATGGTGTTTTATTATTGTGTGATGCCTTTGAAGGTGCGATGCCTCAAACGCGTTTTGTGACGCAAAAAGCATTGGCCCTTGGTTTGAAACCTATTGTGGTTGTTAATAAAGTAGATAAAGAAAACTGCCGTCCGGAAGAAGTTTATGAGCAAATCTTTGAATTGTTCTTTAACCTGGAAGCGACTGAAGATCAACTGGACTTCCCTGTAATTTATGGTTCATCTAAACAAGGATGGATGAGTACAGACTGGAAAGTGCCTACAACCGATATCTTTGCATTGCTAGATGCGGTTGTTGCCAATATTCCGGCTGCACCAACCAATGATGGAACTTTACAAATGCAGATTACCTCTTTAGACTATTCATCTTTTGTGGGTCGTATTGCCATTGGACGTGTACATCGTGGAAGCATTAAAGAAAACCAACCGGTAACGTTGATTAAACGTGATGGTAAGGTAATGAAATCGAGAGTAAAAGAATTATATACTTTTGAAGGACTAGGAAAAATCCGTACTACTGAAGTAAAATCTGGTGATATCTGCGCTGTTGTAGGTATTGAAGGGTTTGAGATTGGCGATACCATTGCCGATTTTGATGCTCCGGAGCAATTGCCGGTTATCAAAATTGATGAGCCTACGATGAACATGTTGTTCACCATCAACAACTCACCATTTTTTGGTAAAGAAGGTAAATTTGTAACTTCACAACGTATCAGAGAGCGTTTATATAAAGAAATGGAGAAAAACTTAGCCCTTAAAGTGGTTGAGACTGAGTCTCCTGATGCTTATCTGGTTTATGGAAGGGGTATCCTCCATTTGTCAGTACTGATTGAAACTATGCGTCGCGAAGGTTACGAAATTCAGGTAGGTCAGCCACAGGTTATTGTTAAAGAAATTGACGGTAAAAAATGTGAGCCGGTTGAAACGTTGATCGTTGATGTACCGGGTGAAGTTGCCGGTAAGGTAATTGAATTGGTAACGCAGCGTAAAGGTGAGTTGTTGATTATGGAGCCTAAAGGCGATTTACAACACTTAGAATTCGAAATCCCTTCACGTGGTATCATCGGTTTAAGAAATAACGTATTGACTGCCACTGCTGGAGAAGCTATTATGGCGCACCGTTTTAAAGCTTACGAGCCTTGGAAAGGTAATATCCCTGGCAGGTTAAATGGGGTATTGATCTCTATGGATAAAGGTAATACTACTGCTTATTCTATTGATAAATTACAGGATCGTGGTCGTTTCTTCGTTGATCCGGGAGTTGATATTTACGAAGGTCAAATCCTTGGTGAGCACATCCGCGACAATGATTTGGTGATCAATATTGTTAAAGGTAAAGCATTAACCAACATGCGTGCTTCAGGTACGGATGATAATACACGTATTGCTCCGGCTATTAAATTCTCGTTAGAGGAGGCAATGGAGTACATTCAGGCTGATGAGTACATTGAAGTAACGCCTGCAAGCATGCGTTTGCGTAAAATTTACCTGACCGAGAATGAGCGTAAGATTAACGCTAAGAAATTTGTTTAAGATTTTTTAGTATAAAATCATTTAGAGAGGGTGTGTCATAAATTATGGTGCACCCTCTTTTTTATTTAAGAAAATACGACCTATATTTATTCATGAATTTGTTTAATAAGCTTCAATATAAAGTTAAAAGCCGCTTAAATACCTATAAGGCCAAACAACGGGCAGAAAAAAGGAAAGCAACGATATTAGATTATTTCAGACAGCATGAACCTGCTGATGCCGAACTTAAGGCTGCAGTAAATTATCTTAAAAGTCATCCACTGAGTGTATTCCCGGATTCGTTTACCCACAAGTATAATTTCAAATCAATTGAGGTACATAAGGATACGGATAAGGATCTTTTGTGGGTAAATCACGAAGGCCATCGCCTCTATTTTAAACGTTCCTATAATGTGACTACCATAAAGTTGTTGTACAATGGACTGCTTGCCGAACAGGATCCGGAATCGCCACACCGTTATACAGCTGAGGGATTTGATATTGCGGAAGGCGATGTGTTACTGGATGTAGGATCGGCCGAAGGGATATTTACTTTGTCGAACATTGTTAAGCTTAAAAAGGCCTACCTTTTTGAAAGGGAACCGGAATGGGTGGAAGCATTGGAGGCTACATTTGAGCCCTGGAAGGATAAAGTCGAAATCATCTCCAAGTTTGTATCTGATGTAAATGATGCAGAAAATATTTGCATCGACACGTTTCTGGAAGAAAAGCAGGATGGTCCAACGATGGTTAAAATTGATGTAGAAGGAGCCGAAGACCGTGTGCTGAAGGGGATGGAACGAATGGTAAAACAACATCATCCCAAAATAGCTTTATGTACTTATCATAAACAGGGTGATTTTAATAAATTCAGTGCCTATTTAGCAGAAAGAAATTATATAACCAGTACTACTAAAGGTGTGATGTTTTTCTTAAGTTCAGATGAGATCTTAACAGCACCTTTTTTTAGGAAGGGCCTGGTAAGAGCTGTTGCGGCACCTGACAATTGATAACTGGCAAAAGGAGCCGCTTTTTAACCTGATCCGCACTATGTGAGAAGACACTTCGTATTATTTATTTCTTGTTTGGCAGGTATTTTTTAACCAGGTTATTAATTACTCCATTAATGTCTTCCGACAGTTGAAGTGCATAAACTGTTCCGCCAAATAAAATGCTGAGCAGGGCTACCCGCATCATGCCATCGATAATAAAGTTGGAAAAAGGAGGGATGGCATTAACTATAAAATAAGCCACAACACCGGTAAGTATGGTCAGCGGCGTTTTATAGGTAAAGGGCTGCATCTTAAATAGAAACAGAATAAACAGGTATCGTGACAGGTTAAAAATAAACAGGGTTAAGGCCGACGCTATGGCTGCCCCAGTGATGCCATACATTGGAATAAATATCAGATTGGCACCGATGGTTACGCCTATTAAAATCAGGTAGAAAAAGGAATTGTATTTATAAAAACGTGATGTGGCCAGGATAACACCATTTACACCTGTCGAAGCATCGATAAGGTAACCAAGGCCGACAAAGAATATTACATACTGACCTGCATCATATTCCGCAGGCAAAATAGCATAGATGTTGTGGATATTGGCCCAGATGAGCAGGAACAGAAAAAGTGTAGCAATGAGCTGGGTAATACAGCTTTTTTTGTATACGGATTCGATTTCTTTCAGGTTTTCATTTTTCCAGGCCTCGGCAATCACCGTATAGGCAATGTTGTATAAGGAACGCGCTGGCAGGCTGATAATCGTACCAAAAGTAAACGCAAGGCTATATATTCCCGTGTATTTGAGGCCAAACTCGCTGTTGATCATGTATTTGTCTATGTTGTCGATAATGAATGGCGCAGTGCCGGTCAGAATTCCGAAAACACAAAGATCAATAATCTGCTTTCTGATAGGAGGATTAAGAAATTTAAGGTTAAGGTGCAGGGATAATTGTTTTCGTTTGTATAGGCGTAAGGCAATCATGAACGTTGGAACAATATTGCAGAGCAGCCATATCCACATAAAAGTTTCGAAACTGACTAAGTTTACGAGCAGCAGTAGCAATGCTGCAAGGATAAACATGCGTTGGGTAAACTCACGTAATATCCTTCCTGTGGTGGTATCATACTGCATCCGCAAGTACAGTTCCAGAATATTAAAGATCACCGTAAAAAAAGTTAAGGGCACTAAATACCAGTAATAACTCTGGAAAAGGGAGTTGTCGGAGCTTTTTTGCGCTACAATCTGGTCTTTTAACAGGTATGCGACTATGCAAAAAATGATAAAGCCGGCAAATGAAATTAAAAAGGCCAGCCCAAGGTAGCCATTATCGTGATTTTTGCTGTTTCGGAAATATGGGAAAACACGCGCTGTAGCATTAAAGCCCAAAACGGCCATCTGGGCAAAAAGTATGGAATAAGAGGTAAGGATGCTCAACAACCCGACCTGCTCGGGACTAAATACATGAGGTTGTATCAGATAAAAGGAAAAGAAGCCTATAAAAACGCCGAGATAAGAATAGAAGGTTCCTTTTAATGTTTGTTGCTGAATAATACCCATCTGTAATAAAGATCGTTTTTTACCTTAATTTATATCTCTTGTTGTGTAAATTAATTTTTAGCCATATTGTAATATGTGCGTTTATGTTGTAAACTTGCAAGGATAAGATGGCAAAGATAACATATAATATTTGTGTGTTAATTGTTACCTATAGCAATAGGTGGCAATTTTTAGAACAAGTACTGAGGGGCGTTAAGGCGCTTGAAAATGTAACGGATGTTATCGTAGTAGATAACGCTTCGGCCTATAGTGTGGCGCAAAACTCCGCGCTAATGCACGACGAGCGGATTAAAGTGATTACCAACGCCGAAAATCTGGGCTCGGCGGGAGGATACAAACAGGGGTTGGAGTATTTTATAAATCATACCAGTGCCAACTTTGTGTGGTTGCTGGACGACGACAACCTGCCCGCCGCCGATGCACTGCAGGAACTGACTGCTGCATGGCCGGTTGTACCGGGGGGTGATGAGCAAAAGGCGCTGTTTTCGTTGCGTCCCGATAGGCTACAGCATGTAAGGGTGGCACAAGGAGCGGATGCAAATCGTTTTTTTCTGGCAAAGAACAGTTTCATGGGCTTCAATTTGTTTAGGATACCGCTTAATCAATACCATAAATTTCTGGATAAATTCAAGGCACCGGTGGGGCTTATGGATAAAGCAACCATGCCTTATGCACCTTATGGTGGTATGTTTTTTCACCGGAGTATGGTATTGCTGATCGGTTACCCGGAAGAAAGCTTTTTTGTTTATGCCGATGATTCGGAATACACTTACCGGATTACCGAAAAAGCCGGGCAGATCTGGTTGATTCCTTCAAGCCGGATTACTGATATAGACCAATCGTACGGTATAAAATATGTGAAACGTTTCTGGCGGTCCATCTATCTGGACTTATGGAGTTTTCGCACCTATTATCAGGTGCGCAACAGTGTTTATTTTTTTTCTCGCACAAATGTAAGCCGTCCGGTAATTTTTGCGATCAATAAGTGTTTGTTTCTGAGCGGACAATGGATCATTAGCAAGTTAACTGGCAAACAGGAAAACTACAGAAAGCTGCTAAAGGCTATTGATGATGGTTTGTCGGGCAAGCTGGGGAAGGTAATGGCAGAAAAAATTAGTTAAGTTTAGAATCATAAATCAGTAACAATAGTTAGATTTGGGTGTATAATTCCTGCCCTCATCGGCGTTTATAAGTATAATTATTTAACCCCATTGCGAATGCAAAATTTTGCGCCTATTGCTCTTTTTGTTTACAACCGTCCTGAACATACGCGCAGAACGCTTAATTTTCTGCAAAAGAACTACTTGTCTGAAGAGTCGAGATTGTTTATATTTTCGGATGGTGCCCGTCCGGGCGAGGAAGAAAATGTAGCCGCAGTAAGAGAGCTAGCCCATAGCATCACCGGATTTAAATCGGTTGAGGTGGTGGAGCGGGAGCGCAATTATGGATTGGCCAATTCGGTTATTGAGGGGGTAAGCAGGTTATGTACTAATTATGGCAGGGCCATTGTACTGGAAGATGACGTATTGACCTCTCCTTATTCGTTGCAGTATTTTAATGATGCCTTAAATAAATATAATGATGTAGAGCGGGTAATGCATGTGACGGCTTATATGTATCCGATTCCGCATGCAGGGCTGCCGGAAACATTTTTTCTGAGGATTGCCAGTAGCCAGGCCTGGGCTACCTGGGACCGGGCATGGAAACATTTTGAGCCGGATATTGACCAGTTGATTGCCCGCTTTGATGAACCGGCTAAGTACCAGTTTGAGCTGGAGGGGGGCATGAATTTCTGGAAACATGTGATGGAGTTTAAACATGGCCGAAATAACTCCTGGGCCATCAGGTGGTATGCATCTGTGTTTTTGAAAAAAGGTCTTTCTGTAAATCCTGCACTATCCCTGATTGAAAATATTGGTCATGACGGTTCGGGGGTACACTCTGGTGTCAGTACCATTTATAAGGGATCCATTAATAATTTCAGGATTAATAAATTCCCTGAGGTACTGGAAGAATACAAACCCGGTTATATGGCGGTGCGCCACTTTTTGAAACATCGTAAGGGGAGCTATTTACAGCGTGGGTTACGTTATTTGAATCATATACTTACAAAAATGAAAATGAAGCGCGCATAGCGTATAAAAAGGAGGTGCTGATTGAAGGTTATACATCTGAATACATACGAAGGAAACGGCGGGGCGGGAAGAGCTTGTTTGAGATTAAGCGATGCGCTTAATGCAGCCGGTACATCGTCAAAAGTTATGGTGTATTTCCAGTTTAAAGAAAGTACAAAAGTAGGTTCCTTTAGTAAGGGGCCTTTTCAAAAAGCAAAAGCTGTTTTTAATATTCTGGCCGAACGTTATTTATCGAAAGCCGTAGCCAAAGCGGTAAAAACCCCTTTTTCATTGCAATGGTTTGGCCGTTCGGTTATTCATCATCCCGAAGTGAAGTCGGCCGATATCATTCACTTGCATTGGGTAAACCATGGTTTTCTATCACCAAAGTTTTTGGCTCAGCTGGATGAACTGGAAAAGCCCATTGTGTGGACTTTTCACGACAGCAATGCCTTTACCGGAGGTTGTCATGTACGTTATGAATGTGAAAATTATCATAAGGAATGTGGCTTTTGCCCCTTGTTGCGCTTTAGTGGTAAGAACGACTTTTCTCATCAAAACTGGAAACGCAAGAAAAAGGCGTATTCGGAGTTGAACTGTCATATTGTTGCACCCAGTAACTGGATGGCAAATTCGGTTAAGCTGAGTAGTTTAATGGGCTTCAGAGGAGTTACCGTGATTCCGAATACAATAGAGACGAACGTATTTAAGCCATATGTGAAAGCGGAGGCAAAGAAGATATTAAAAATCAATCCCGATAAGTTTGTGATGATGAGCGGTTTTATGCCCTCTAAAAATGACAAACATAAGGGAACGTCTTATTTGATGGATGCCTTAAATGATTTGGCGGGCCGACCGGGAATCATAAAAGAAAATATAGAGCTTGTTATATTTGGGAATAAAGATAAGGTGGAGATGCCCGAATTTCCATTTAAGACAACATTTTTAGGGTCGATCAATAATGACGAGCATCTGGCGAAGTGTTATTCTGCTGCGGATGTATTTATAGCACCCTCCCTGGAAGATAATTTGCCCAATACGGTAATGGAGAGTTTGGCTTGTGCCACACCGGTGGTGGCTTTTAAAACAGGAGGTATTCCGGATATGGTAAAACACCTGGAAAATGGATACCTGGCCGAGTATAAGTCGGCCGAAGATCTGGCTACTGGTATTGAGTGGCTTTACCATGATGAAAATGCGCCTGATATACAGAAAGAAGCGCGCAGAACAATATTAATTCAATTCTCTGAAGCAGTTATTGCAGAAAAACACTTATTATTGTATCAATCTCTTATAGATCTCCAACCCAAATAATTTTATAGCCGCATGCAGCCAAAGTTAAGTGTCATCACTATCGTTTATAATAATGTAAAAGATATTGAGCGTACTATGCTTTCGGTAATAAACCAGACTTACCGGAACATCGAGTACATTGTGATTGACGGAGCGTCGACAGATGGTACAAAAGATATCATTTACAATTACCGGTCGAAACTGGCGCAATTTATTTCCGAGCCTGATAAGGGGATTTATGATGCCATGAATAAGGGCCTTTTGCTGGCTACAGGCGATTATGTTTTATTTATGAACTCGGGGGACGAGATTTATGCGCCTGAAACAGTAACCGAGGTTTTTGAATCGGCAGCAGCAGCTGACATTTACTATGGTGAAACGGAAATGTTTGATGAACGTTGGCAAAGCCTGGGACAAAGACGCCACTGTACGCCTGAAAACTTTAACTGGAAAAGTTTCAGACATGGCATGAACATCAGCCATCAGGCCATTTATGTAAAAAGGAGCATTGCAGAACCTTTTGATCTTCAATATAAGTATAGTGCTGATATTGACTGGATCATCCGTGCAGCTAAAAATGCATCAAGTATTGTAAATACGCATGCATATGTGGCCAAATATCTGGTAGGTGGAGTTTCGAAGAAAAAACACCTGGCCAGTTTAAAGGAACGTTTTCAAATCTTTACCAAATATTATGGACTGATTCCGAACCTGGTGAATCATGTTTTTATTGCTTTTAACCTTGCTCAGTATTACATCCGGCACCGCAAAACGAATGATTAATTGTATGTGTTTTTTACCGGTTTCATCTTGTTAAGCATTGCTTGTGACTCAAAGGAAAAATATTGATTCATTACAATTGTTACGGGCTATTGCCGTAAGTCTGGTTGTATTGCTCCATGCAGGATCTAACGGGGTAACCAAATTTTCTACAGCTAATCCGATTGGCTCATTTTATCACCTGGAGACCTGGGGAGCCATTGGGGTTGATCTTTTTTTTGCCATCAGCGGTTTTATCATGACGATAGTATTGCCTGCATATACGAAACCAGGTGGCTGGAAAACCTTTTTTGTCAAAAGAGCGATAAGGATTTTGCCATTGTACTATTTGTTGTCAGGTTTGTTGGTTTTTACATCGGTGTTTGTACGTCATGAAGCATTGGATATTCAAAGCGTAGTTAAAACATTGATTTTCTTTCCAATATTTGATAAGGGAAGTATTGTATCGCCATTGATGGGGGTGGGTTGGTCTTTGTCGTATGAAATCTACTTTTATACTTTAATTGGTGTGTTGCTTATTTTTAAGCAGGATATTTATAGTAGGATGCTGTTGCTTATTGTAGCACTAAGTACTGCGGGGTTGTTGCTGCCGTTGGAGAGTCCACTGCTAAAATTTTTAATGAGCCCTGTATTGCTGGAATTTGCCTTTGGCATACTGGCTGGTCTGGCTTATCAAAAGTTTAATACGTTAACCCTTTTGCCTGAGCGGCAAAGGGCTATTGCTCTGACTTTGATGTTGGCTGGATTGGCTTTGATGTGCGTTACCATTTTTGTGTCACCAGGATTTAATTTACATTCCATCACCTTGGTGCAAAATGAAAATGATAAGGCTTTCTATCGCGCTTTGTTATGGGGTTTGCCTTCGGCCATGTTTATGCTGGGCACTATTTTAACCATGCAATCCTTTAAGAAAAGCACACCGGCGATATTGGTTTTAGCCGGAGATGCTTCCTATTCTTGTTACCTGATCCATACCAAACTGTATCTGATGATTGCTTATGTTTTTAAATATTTGTCGTTGGGTCCGGTGTTTTACCTGATAGTGATTATACCGCTTTGCTTGCTGATCAGTATTGTATTTTACAGACTGATTGAAAAACCATTGATCAGATTGGTCGAAAAACTGGTGTAAATTCAGAAAGAAGACTGCTTTCGATGCAGCCTCAGTGCTTAAAAATGAATCAATAGTTCTTCCAGACTGTTGATTTGCCACTCCACATCGCTCGGTTTTTCTTTTTTCAGTGGGTTAAAATAAATGGCCTTTATGCCATAATCCTGAGCGCCACGGATATCAGCCTCCAGGCTATCACCAATCATGATGCTCTCTTGTTTTTCGGCGGCGGCTTTGTTTAGTGCATATTCAAAAATGGCTTTATGCGGTTTGTTTACCCCTACATCTTCTGAAATGATCACGTTGCGGAAATAAGGATTTAAGCCTGAAACACTCATTTTGGTCAATGTGGTTTCTTTAAAACCATTGGAGATAATGTGGAGGCTATACTTTTGGTAAAGATAACCAAGTACTTTTTCGGAACCCAGGAAGAGATGGGTTTTGGTTGGACTAATGCGTACATAATCTTCTTCAAACTGAGCCGGTATTTTATCGGGTTTTACGCCCAGCTGCCTGAATGTTTTATGGAATCTTTCGGATCTTAATTGTTCTTTGGTGATTTTACCGATATGGTATTGTGCCCAAAGGTTGTGGTTATTTTCTGTATAGGTAGCAATAAAATCATCGCAGGAACTGAGGCCCAGTTTTTCCAGTTCATACAATTGATAAAGTTCTTTAAGTGTTTCTTCGGCATTCCGGTCAAAGTCCCAGATGGTATGGTCCAGATCGAAAAATATATGTTTGATCATTTGTTTCTGTTTTAAAAAGGAGGGAGCGGGCTGCAGGGCTTAAACCTTGGCTCCGTAGGCGAGATCACCTGCATCACCTAATCCGGGTACAATGTACGATTTACTCGTCATTTCTTCATCAATTGCGCCCAGCCATAATTTTGCTTTGGGCAAATTTGCCCTGACATGTCTTACGCCTTCAGTACTGGCAATAGCCGATACGATGTGTAGTTCTTTGATTTTATATCTGCCCATCAGCTCTTTGCAGCAAAGTTCCATACTTCTGCCTGTGGCCAGCATAGGATCGGCCATGATGACAATTCTGTCGGTCAGATCGGGCGAGGAAATGTATTCTATTGCAATTTCGAAGTTGCCACTTTTATGGACCTTTCTGTAGGAGGCCACAAAGGCACATTCGGCACGGTCGAAGATGTTAAGCAACCCTTTATGCAAGGGAATGCCGGCGCGGGTAATAGTGGCCAGGACAGGTTGTTCGGCAAGCTGAACCGTTTGGGCTACACCCAAAGGGGTTTGAGTTTCTGTTTGTTTATACTCGAGTGTTTTGCTGATCTCGAAGGCAAAAAACTCTCCAATCCGTTCCATATTGGTTCGGAAACGCATGGCATCCTTCTGAATATGTTCATCCCTGATCTCAGCGATAAAAACATTTGCAATAGAATTGGTTTTACTGAGGTCGAATATCATTACATAAAGATAAAAAATAAAAATGACCATTAACCAGTTTAACACTGGCAATAAGTTCATTCATTTGTAACAACATCGATTCAGACGTTTTGTTGCCAAGGAGTGCAAGGTCTGTTGCAGCTACAGGATGCAACCGTAGTTGTGTGTCTTTATCCAATTGCAGGTCATACCAGAAAAAAGGCGTACAGGTTCCGGCCCTGAAGCCCGGATAGTCCAGATAGTGTATGCTGTAGTCATTTTTGGCCTTGTGTGCGGTTAGTTTGACATAGCTTTTGGGCATTTTCATGGCGGCATTAAAATGATGCTCATTTTGATGATCGGGGATAAATAGCCCCCGGCTGCTGATTCCCCCAAAGTGCCGCATGTCGGCAAGGACTGCTTGAATACCGGCAATTTTTTCGCCCTGGCCGTTTAATTTTGATTTAATGAGGGCTTTAATTTTGCTAATGGTTCGGGAAATGAAAGAGACTGTTTTTGTTGTGGCATTTGAGACATATACATGTTGAAAAGTAAAGCCTTTGGCACCAAAAGACAAAGAGGGGAAGTGTTTTAAGAGTATATTTTTGAGAATCAATGCCCAGTCGTCAATAATCGGAAGCTTTAATACCCCAAGTTGATGTTGCAAACTGTTTTGGCCAGGATAGAGCTGATCATTGGCGTTGTGTATAGGGGGGTATTCTTCATAGCGTGTTAAAAAATAAAAGGAGGCCGCAAACACATCAAAGGGAAGGGTGCTGTTGGTAACGGGAAAAGGTACTTTAACGTTACCAAAGATTGTAGTAGCGGTGCTTTGTGGAGTTATCTTATGTTCAAAAAGCAGATTGGTACTTTTAAAAAATAATTCGGCACCTAAAGGCTGGGCTGCATAGCTAAACTTGGGTAGCGGAGAGGCATTAAAGTCCCCTTGATTACTGGTAAAACTAAGTTCGGTTTTAAGAATATCCTTGAAAATAAAGCCGAATATATACTTTACACGGGGGCTAAGCTGTGGAACATATACCAAAAGTGTCATCCGTTTATGTTTTGTAGTTTGTATATAAATTTACCATATAAATACTGAAATCACAGCGCTTTAAAAATATTCCTGCGTTTGGGGGAGTTTTTATTTATACCTATATTTGATAGTTACAAATTGTACATTTTCAAAGCCTTGTTGCTGAAGGTGTAAGTCGCATCTTACCTTACTATTAACACAGATTTAAGGATGAAATTTAATATCGTTTCGGATTATAGCCCTACAGGTGATCAGCCCAATGCCATAAAACAATTGGTAGAAGGTGTAAATAACGAAGAACATTATCAGACCCTGTTGGGGGTAACCGGATCGGGAAAAACCTTTACGATTGCCAACGTCATTCAGGAAACGCAAAAGCCAACGTTGATCCTGAGTCACAACAAAACACTTGCTGCCCAGTTGTATGGAGAGTTTAAACAGTTTTTCCCCGAAAATGCGGTCAACTATTTTGTTTCTTATTATGATTATTACCAGCCTGAGGCCTTTATTGCCAGCAGTAACACTTATATAGAGAAAGATTTAAGTATCAACGAGGAAATTGAAAAGCTGAGGTTGCGGACTACTTCAGCATTGATGTCGGGCCGTCGGGATGTAATAGTGGTTTCGTCCATTTCCTGTATCTATGGTATGGGAAATCCCGAAGATTTTTCGAGATCGGTATTCCGCTTTTCGGTTGGAACCAGAATTTCGAGAAATTCCTTTTTACATAACCTGGTTGAGATTTTATATGCACGTACCACGAATGATTTTAAGCGGGGAACATTTAGGGTAAAAGGAGATACAGTGGATATTTTCCCAGCCTACCTGGATACGGCTTACCGCATTTCTTTTTTTGGGGATGATATTGAGGAGCTGAGTGTGATAGATCCGGTGACTGGCAAGACTCTGGATAAGCTGGAAGATATGGCCATTTACCCGGCCAACTTGTTTGTAACACCTAAAGACAGGTTCAACTCGTCTATATGGGGTATACAGGAAGAACTGGAGGTTCGTAAAAATCAGTTGATTGGGGACAGGCATTTGCTGGAGGCCAAAAGGTTAGAAGAACGGGTCAACTTTGATATTGAGATGATGAAGGAACTGGGCTATTGCTCGGGTATTGAGAACTATTCGCGTTTTTTTGACGGACGTGCCCCGGGGATGCGTCCCTTCTGTCTGTTGGATTATTTTCCTGAAGATTATTTAATGGTGATTGACGAAAGCCATGTTACTGTACCACAGATCAGGGCGATGTATGGAGGCGATCGTTCGCGTAAATTGTCACTGGTGGAATATGGTTTCCGTTTGCCATCCGCACTGGATAACCGGCCTTTGAATTTTGATGAATTTGAGCGTCTGGCCCCGCAGACCATATATGTAAGTGCAACACCTGCGGATTATGAATTGCAGAAATCGGAAGGTGTGGTAATCGAACAGGTGATCAGGCCTACAGGGTTGTTAGATCCATTGATTGAGGTACGCCCGGCAATTAACCAGGTGGATGATCTGTTGGATGAAATTGATAAGACCATTAAACAGGGCGACCGGGTATTGGTGACTACGCTGACCAAAAGGATGGCGGAAGAACTGACAAAATATATGGACCGGTTGAATATCAGATGCCGTTACATTCACTCGGAGGTGAAAACATTGGAACGGGTAGAAATTTTACGTGGTTTGCGTTTGGGTGAGTTTGATGTACTGATAGGAATTAACTTGCTGCGTGAAGGACTGGATTTACCGGAGGTTTCTCTGGTGGCTATTCTTGATGCGGATAAGGAGGGCTTCCTTCGTTCAGATCGGGCGCTTATCCAGACCATTGGAAGGGCAGCCAGGAACGACAGGGGAAGGGTGGTGATGTATGCAGACAAGTTTACGGAATCGATGGAGCGTACCATAGAAGAAACCAACAGGCGTAGAGAAAAGCAGGTTGCCTATAATCTGGAGCATGGCATAGTGCCTAAAACAGTAGGTAAAAGCAGAGAGGCAATACTGGAACAGACTTCGGTGCTGGACTTCAGCTCGGGCGAAACCAAACGAGCCAAAGCTTATGTGGAAGTGGATGAAGTGAGTATGGCTGCTGATCCTATTGTTCAGTATATGACCAAGGCAGAAATGCAGAAATCTATTGATAAAACACGTAAGGAGATGGGTAAGGCGGCCAAGGATATGGACTTTTTACTGGCAGCCAGATTGAGGGATGAAATGTTTGCGATGGAAAAAATGTTTGAAGAAAAATTTGCTAAGTCGTAAGTTTGTATGATGGACGGAAAGAACAGAAAGGACATATATCCTGGATTGGAAGTGGATATCATTTTGAAGAAAGACCAGAGGAGTGGAAAATTGACCCGCGGAATTGTAGCGAATTTGCTGACTTCAGCCGCATTTCACTCCAGGGGTATAAAGGTTAGGTTGGAAGACGGACAAATAGGCAGGGTAGCCTATGTAGTGGATGACATTTGAGGCAATGGTATTGTAATTGCTATGCAATAAACAGAACGGTGCTGTAATATTGAAATTTCAACTCCGTCTATAATAGAAATTAAAAAATTATAAAATGGCACTTATAAAATTCATATTAATCACCCTACTGATCATATATATCATACGCATTATTCTTCGTTTAGTGTTTCCAATGGTTTTGAGAAGCATGTTCAGTAAGGTACAGCAACAGGCCGAAAACCAGGCCAGACAACGGAATGAGAAACCGGAAGGATCTATTTCGATTGATTATATGCCACCAAAGCCTAAAACGGGGAAAACGGATCAGCTTGGAGATTTTGTAGATTATGAAGAGCTGAAATAGCTGTGTTTCATGGTTCTAAAGATTTTTTTTAAAAAAGTTGCCGGAGGCAGATAAAAATAAATCATTTTATCTAAGTTTGGGGTTAGTTTAATCTTAGACAAACCTTAATGAATAACTGGTTAAAAGCGAATGGCATTCATCTGGCCATCATTGGATTTTTTGTTATCATCTGTTTCGTGTATTTCAGTCCTGTGCTGCAAGGCAAGGCTCCTGCTCAGGATGATGTGTTGCAGGCAAAAGCCATGCAAAAAGAGATCATGGAATATAAGGACAAAGACGGTAAAGCTCCTTTATGGACCAATCAAATGTTTGGCGGTATGCCGGCTTACCAGATTTGGGCACAGTACGCTTACAATGGTGCAACTTATGGTTTAAAGCTGATTTTGAATACATTCCCGGCCCCTGTCGGATCGATATTATTACTGTTAACCGGAACTTATTTTCTGTTTATTGTGCTTCGGGTAAATCCCTGGCTGGCCGCTGCGGGGGCCATTGCTTTTGCATTTACGACTTATAATTTTGTATTGATAGCTGCGGGGCACAACAATAAAGTGCTGGCTATAGGCTTTTTTGCGCCGATTATTGCTGGCTTTATCTTAACCTTTAGGGGGAAATATCTGCTTGGAGGAAGTTTGACAGCGCTGTTTCTGGCGTTGATGATCAGGGCAAATCACGTGCAGATGACTTATTATCTGTTGTTGTGTATCCTTATTTTTATGGGGATTGAGTTTTACCAGGCTTATAAAAATAAAACATTACCGGCTTTGGGCAAGACCATCGGTGTGCTATCGGCAGCGCTGGTTTTGGCGATTATGGTGAATGCAAGTTTATTATGGACAACAGCCGAATATGCAAAAGAGACCATCCGTGGAAAGTCAAACCTGACGGCGGCAGCCACAGCAGACGGAGGTGACGCTAATGCCAAAGCCAAAGATTATGCTTATGGCTGGAGTCAGGGTGTTGGTGAAAGTTTTACTTTCCTGATTCCTGATCTTTATGGTGGTGCAACCAGTATCAATGAATTAGCCAAGCCGGAAAGCCATATGTTTAAAGCGCTTTCGGAGGTTACAGGTGGTGATCCAAATCAGACGCTGCAAGCCATTCAACAGCTGGCCCAAAATCTGAATATGCAGCAGTATTGGGGTGAAAAGCCTGGTACTTCCGGCGGATATTATTTCGGTGCAATTCTGTGTTTCCTCTTTGTTTTTGGGATATTCATTGTAAGAAGCCATTTAAAATGGTGGATACTGGCTACGACTGTATTGTTTATTCTGCTTTCTTTTGGAAAGAATTTTCCGATG
This sequence comes from Pedobacter schmidteae, assembly GCF_900564155.1. Lineage (NCBI taxonomy): Bacteria > Pseudomonadati > Bacteroidota > Sphingobacteriia > Sphingobacteriales > Sphingobacteriaceae > Pedobacter > Pedobacter schmidteae. The sequence goes on from NZ_LS999839.1 coordinate 1,547,734, forward strand.
ATCTCAGATTTGTTCTTCGATTATTTCCCACTATACAACAAATTCAGAGCTGTTGAGTCAATTCTGGCCGTAGTTGGATTGATGGTGCCAATGTTGGCCATTTTAGCGGTGAAAGAAGCGTTAGAAGGCAAGATTGATCAGAAAGAACTGATCAAAAAACTAAAATGGTCGGCCGGTATTACTGGCGGTTTTGCTTTGATTGTTGCCATTGCACCTACGGTATTTTTTAGCTTTACTACAGCCAACCATCAGGAGATAGTACAAGCGCTTACGCAAAGTTTACAGAACAATGCAGCGTTGGCACATAAGATTGCCAATGCCTTGATAGAAGACAGGATTGCAATTGCACGTGCCGATGCCTTCCGTTCTTTTATCTTTATTGCCATTGGTTTTGGTTTGGTTTGGGCATTGATTACTAAGAAAATGAATGTTCAGCTGGCCTGTGGCTTACTGGCTTTTGTGGTTTTAGTGGACATGTGGCAGGTAGACCGACGTTATCTGAACAACAGTAATTTTGCAACTAAGAGCGATTTAGCCAATCATTTCCAGCCAAGGGATGTAGATAATTTTATCACCGCAGATAAAGACCCTGATTTCAGGGTGTTTGATATGACCATTAATACTTTTTCGAGTGCAAGTGCCTCTGCATTCCATAAGACGGTTGGAGGATATCATGCAGCTAAATTGAAGCGTTATCAGGAACTGATTGAAAATCAATTCAGCAAGAGCGTGAACCAGGATGTGCTGGATATGCTCAACACGAAGTATATCATTACCCAGGATCAGCAAAATGGTTCTTATAAAATGCAACGCAATGCAACAGCTTCGGGACATGCCTGGATAGTGCCACACGTACAGTTTGCTAAAGATGCGGATGAAGAGATGAAGGCGATCAGTAGTTTTGATCCTAAAAAAGAAGCTATTGTAGACGTAAGGTATAAAAGTATGATTGATGAGAAGCGCTTAGGACCAGGTACTGGTGCAATCATTACGCTGGATAGCTATCATCCAGATCATTTGGTTTATTCCTATAGCGCACCAACAGATGTGATTGCAGTATTCTCTGAGATTTATTACGATAAAGGCTGGAATATGTATGTGGATGGGGCTAAAAAACCTTATTTCAGAGCTGATTACGTATTGAGGGCCGCACAGTTGGAAGCGGGCAATCACAAGGTTGAATTTAAATTTGAACCGGTTTCTTATTATATGGGCGAGAAAATTTCACTGGCTGGTTCGATTTTGTTGCTGGCCGGTTTGGGTTTTGCTTTTTACACTGAGAAGAAGGGGAAAAAAACAATTTGACGGACGAGCTTCAAATTAAACAGGCCAGATTAGATTCTAATGCCTGTATTGCTAAGAAAGATGTAGATGGCGTTGCCAAATATTGGATGCCTGATTTTGTACAGATTGCAGGTGATGGGAGTCATACGATAGGTAAGGCTAAAATAGCTGCAGATTGGAAATATATGTTTGCCAGGGAAAGTCCACTGTTTGAACGTCTGCCACAGGAGATCAAAATTAGTGAAAATGGTAGCCTGGCCTGGGAAAGTGGGACCTGGAATTACAAAAACGCAGCTTATCATGGCAATTATTCGGCTATGTGGCGTAAAGTTAAGGGCAAATGGCTTACACAGTGCGAGCTGTATGTTTCTTTGAATTAGCATTTTCTGATTGTTTTCTGTATTAAATTGACGCTAGAAAATAACATCTGCTTAACTTTTTGGTAATCTTGCTGTTGCACCTTTGCAAGGTAAAATAGTATGCCATGTCTGAATTATTTCTGATTGTATGTATAGTAGCAGGACTGGCATTCTTTTTTAGCCCCTACGAACTGACAATGGAAGAGGATGACATCTAAAAGAGAAGTTGAAATTGCCGTAATCTCGGATGTACACTTAGGCACCTATGGTTGCCATGCTAAAGAACTCTTGAAATATCTCAAGAGCATCAAACCCAAAATGCTGATCTTAAACGGAGATATCATTGATATCTGGCAGTTTAGTAAAAGGTACTGGCCCGAGACGCATATGAAAGTAGTGCGGAAACTGATGAAATTTGTAGTGGAGGGGGTACCTGTTTATTACCTGACAGGCAATCATGACGAGCTGTTGCGCAAGTTTGCAGATATGCATATGGGTGCATTCCATCTGCAGAATAAGCTGGTGGTAGAACTGGATGGTAAAAAAGCCTGGTTTTTTCACGGAGATGTATTTGATGTGACCATGCAGCATTCTAAATGGTTGGCCAAATTGGGCGCTGTAGGCTACGATACGCTGATATTGATCAATAGCTTTGTAAATTGGCTGCTGGGTGTATTGGGTAGGGAAAAGATGAGCTTTTCGAAGCGAATTAAGGCGAAATTCAAAGATGCCGTAAAATTTATCAATGGTTTTGAGCATACTGCGGCTGAATTGGCTGCTGAGAAAGGTTATGAGTATGTGGTATGTGGACATATCCACCAGCCGGAAATGCGCAATATTGTAACCGATAATGGAACAGTTACTTATTTAAATAGTGGCGACTGGGTAGAAAACCTGACGGCCCTGGAATATTACGACAAGTCCTGGAAGATTTTTAAATATGAACAGAAAAATTTTCAGAAGGATGAAGTGGAAGAAGGGGATTTGTCTGATGGAGAAGACTTACACAGTAAGCTGGATATCAACGCCCTGTTGCAAAAGATTAAGCTAGAAGTTGTTTAGGGAAGAAACCTGCATGAACTTACAAGTCATTTTTTATAGTTAATTCAGCTCATGGAAGCTTCATAACCTATAAAAAACAATAGATTTTAATGAAAATTACAGATATTCGGTGCGGATGAAGATACTTTACGCCATACAGGGTACAGGTAACGGCCATATCAGCCGTGCCAGAGAGATTGTCCCTTTATTACAGCAATATGGTGATGTTGATTTGCTGATCAGTGGTACACAGGCTGATGTAAAACTGAGCCAGGAAGTGAAATATCAATTACACGGGTTTAGTTTTATTTTTGGGAAAAAGGGTGGGGTAAACCATTACGAAACCTGGAAAAGTATGAACCTGCGACGTTTTGCCAAGGATATGCGCGAAATTCCGTTAAAAGATTATAACCTGATCTTGAATGATTTTGAACCGGTTACGGCCTGGGCCTGTAAAACAAAAGGAATAGAAAGTGTAGGCCTTAGTCACCAGGCCTCTTTCCAATCCAGAAAAGTTCCCAAGCCTAAAAGTATAGACTGGGCCCAGTTGGTGATGAAATATTATGCTCCGGCAACACATTATGTTGGCTTCCATTTTGACCGGTATGATGATTTTATTTATACCCCGGTTATCAGGGCCGAAATCAGAAATATGTTGACAAGTAACCTGGGGCATTATACAGTTTATTTGCCAGCCATAGATGACCAGTATCTGGTGCCGCTGCTGAAGCAAATACCGTTAGTTAAGTGGGAGGTTTTTTCGAAACATTGCAAGCAGGCCTATGTCGATGGGAATATAAGTGTGCACCCTGTTAACAATGAGTTGTTTAACAAGAGCCTTGCTTCCTGCGAAGGTTTATTTACCGGAGGTGGATTTGAGGGGCCCGCCGAGGCGCTTTACTTAGGTAAAAAATTATTGGTGGCACCAATGAAATTTCAATATGAGCAGCAATGTAATGCCTATGCTTTGAAACAATTTGGCTTACCTGTAGTTTGGGGCAGCAATAAAAACTGGCTGCCGGTGATTAAGGATTGGGTGAGTAGGCCTCAGGAACATCAGTTTTATTTTCCAGATGAAACAGCTGAGGTAATTGATAAAGTTGTGAAGCAGTTTGCCAGATAATTTGCTTTACTTTGCCTTTTGGCATGATCAATCAATTTAGAACCTTAAATCCTGTAAACCTGCTGATACTTTTTGCATATACTTTTTTTATGCGGATGGCTATTTTTGCGGAACTCCCTGCTCAGCTCAATTTTGAATTCCTGGAATCTTATACCAGATTTTTTATTCAGATACCTGTACAGAGTTTGTTTTCTGCTTCGAGCAATGTTTTTTTTGCAGGGATTTTGACATATGCTCAGGCTATTTTATTTAACCGGGTAGTTAATAATCATGGTTTGTTGAACAAGCCAGGTTTTTTACCTGCGCTGATGTATATCACCGGAACGAGTTTGTTTATGCCTTTTTTGGTGCTTAGCCCTACGCTGATCTGTAATTTTTTGTTGATTTGGATGATGGACAAATTCTTGAAGATCGGAAAGTCGCCAAATGCCATTATGATCATGTTTGATATTGGAATGATCATCGCTATCGGGACATTAATTTATTTTCCATTTATCGTGATGCTGGTGATGATATGGCTTGCCTTATTGTTGTACCGGTCATTTAACTGGAGAGAGTGGGTTTCGGGATTGGTAGGTTTTTTAACGATTTTCTTTTTTGTTGGCGTATTTTACTATTGGAATGACAGCTTGTCGATGTTCTACAAAATATGGCTTCCTTTAGGCAATAAATTTCCGTCTGTTTTTAAGATCAATTATAACGATTACCTGGTGTTGGTGCCGGTAGTTGTGATGATGGTGCTTGCAGTACTTCAACTGAGGGAGAATTTTTTCAGAAGTTTTATCAGTACGAGGAAGGCTTTTCAAATGTTGTTTTTTATGTTTTTGGTGAGTATTGTTAGTTTCTATACCAAGCCCGATTTCAGGTTATATCATTTCCTGTTGTGTGTGCCACCGGGAGCGGTTTTGCTGGCTTATTATTTTTCAAATGCCAAAAAACGATGGTTTTATGAAAGCTTATTTCTTATCCTTGTTTTTGCCATTCAGTACTTTTTGTTTGTTTAACTTTTTTTAACAATTTGAAACCTTGAAACTAGCTAAAGATTAATAGCTTTGTGCAATGAAGTTTGGAATTGTTCATGCATAATCTGGTTATAGACATTGGTAATACAAAGAGTAAGCTAGCTGTTTTTAGTGAAAAGACTTTAGTGGAATACCAGGTTCTTAAAGACATTGTACCTGCTGCACTGATCAGTTTGATCAGGCAGTATGACGTTGTTAATTCGGCGGTTTCGAGTGTCAGGGCGGATTTAGGTGAGGTGATTGAGGTATTAAAGTCGAACACCAATTATATTCCTTTTTCTACCGGCATAAATACGGGGATAAAAAATTACTACCAAACGCTATCTACGCTTGGCCTCGACAGATGGGCCAAAGTAATTGCCGCAAATAGTTGTTATCCGGGAAAAAATTGTTTGATGATAGATGCAGGGACCTGTATTACTTACGACCTGTTGAATAGTGGTGCAGAGTATTTTGGGGGGAGTATAAGCCTTGGAATAGCGATGCGTTTTAAAGCTCTACATCATTTTACAGGAAAACTGCCATTGGTAGGATGGGATAAAGAAGGAGAGATCCCCAAGGGAACTGATACCAATACAGCAATAAAAAATGGAGTTTTACAAGGAGTAATTAATGAAGTTGAGGGTTTTATATCCTCTTATAATAAAGAAAATAATGGCCTGACGGTATTGTTAACAGGTGGTGACGCTGCTTTTTTGCTAGAACAATTAAAAAACAGCATCTTTGCGCCTCAAATTATACACGATCCGTATTTGGTGTTAAAAGGATTAAATGAAGTTATTGCATTTGAATATGTACAAAAAAATTAATTATATAGTAGCAGTATTGGTTTTATGCGCCGGCGTGAATGTTAAGGCGCAGGTGACATCACAATCACCCTATTCAAGATATGGTCTTGGAAATGTAAGAGGGCTGTTGCTTCCTCAGTTTAGGGCAATGGGTGGAATTTCTACAGCCATTTACAAACCCAACGATTATTACAGCAATATCAACATGCAGAATCCGGCGTCTTATGCGGGTGTTACGCTGACTACAGTAGACATGGGTATGACCGGCAGCTTTAAACAATTGAAAAAGGGTAGTCTGAGCGAAGGTAGCTTTAACGGAACGTTGAGTCACCTGGCATTAGCCTTTCCAATAAAAGCGGGTCGCACAGGTTTGAGTTTTGGTTTGATGCCATATACAGACCTTGGATATGAATTTAGTAATACCGAAAAATTGGATACCAATACCGTAAATAAATTGTATTCAGGAGAAGGTGGTTTGACTAAAGCCTATTTTGGATTAGGACAGCAGTTTGGCGATCACTTCAGGATTGGTGTAAATGTGGAGTATATTTTTGGAAACCTGGTTGAGAATCGTGGATTAGAGTTGCAGAGTATTCCTTCTGTGAATACAAAACAACAGGATAAGAACAGCGTAGGTGGAATTGGTTTCTCTTATGGCGCACAATATGAAATTCCTTTAAGTGCAAAGAGCCGCATCACACTTGGTTATTCAGGTTCCTCGCCAGCTAGCATCAATTCAAAGAGGAGTTTTGTGGTAACAAGGTATATCCGTCAAACTTCGGGAGACGAAAGTACCGCAATGGATACCCCAACCTTTGTACAAAACCCTTCGGCAAAGTTGAAACTGCCCTTGGTGCACAATTTTGGTGTTGCAATACAACGAGATAATAAATGGTTAATTGGTGCCGACTATAGAATGGGAAACTGGTCGAAATTAAGCATTGATGGTGTAAATAGCGGACTTGAAAATAGCTGGGGAGCATCAGTGGGCGGCCAGATTACACCTGATATGAATTCTATCGGCAGTTATTTTAACAGGGTAGATTACCGCCTTGGTTTTAGCTATGATAAAACTTATATCCAGATTGCCAATCAGGACGTAAAACAAATGGCTGTTAGCTTTGGCTTAGGTTTGCCATTGGCGTTTAGCAGATTTTCTCCTAATAAGCTGAATTTTACTGCTGAATTGGGAAGGAGAGGAAGTTTAAGCAATGGACTTGTTCAGGAAAACTATATCAACCTTCATTTAGGAATTACACTTAACGATACCTGGTTCAGGCGATTTAAGTTTGATTAATGATTGGCTTATGGCAAATTCATTATTATTAAGAAATTATTATACCTGGATAAAAAGTCCGGGTTTAATTTTTTGTATAGTGATGTTTTGTGTGATTTCGTTGAGCTCCTGTGGTGAGGATGACCTTAAAAAGGCAGCCAAACTTTCGAAAAAGATTAGTTTGGATACCAATCGGACGATCGGAGTGGAGATTATTTATAGCGATTCGGCTAAGGTAAAAGCAAAAGGCTTTGCGAAGGTAATGGATAAGATCACCCCCGCCAGTGGAGCGGCTTATTCTGAAATGCCCAAGGGGGTGAAGATTGAATTTCTGGACGAAAATACAAACATTACGGGCTCTATCACTTCGGATTACGCGATTATGAAAGAGTCGGAAAAACTGACAATTTTTAAAAGAAATGTAGTGGTCATAAATCAGTCACTCACTTTTAATACTGAAGAGCTGATCTGGGATGAGAATAAGCGAATGTTTTTTTCTCCTCAGGGTATTGTTACAAAACCGGACGGCTCTTTTGCAAATGCGGTTAACTTCAGTGCCCCTCAGGATTTCAGTTATTACAAAGCAGGAAGTGGTTACGGAGAGACTTATATTGAAGAAAAACTTGGCGAATAATTTAATGTTTTCTTTTTTTCGCAAAAGTTGTATCTTGCGCGCTCTTAAAAAAGAATTATAAATAAGAATATTATGGGATTAATGACATTTTTGCGGAATCGCGCTGGCTATATTTTGATAGGAGCTATCGGTTTTGCAATTGTTGCATTTTTAGTTGGTGATGCAATTAACGTAGGTAAGCCATTTTGGGCGGAATCTCAAAAAGTTGTAGGATCGGTTGACGGTGAAGAAATTAACATAGACCAGTTTAGCCCGAAAGTGGAGCAAAGCCTGGCTCAGTTTAAGCAACAATATGGCGGATCTGGCAATGCACAGATGCAGGCGATGGCTGTAGATAATGTATGGCAAGGTGAAATTGCGAGTATCCTTTTAGGTAAAGAATATACCCGTTTGGGTTTGACGGTTTCCAGTGATGAATTGGCCGATCTGATAAAAGGAAACAATCCAAGTCCTATAATCGTGCAATATTTTGGTAATCCGCAAACAGGAGAAGTGGATAGAGCTCAGGTATTAAGGACTTTTAAAGAAGGTTATAAGGATCCTAAAATTGCACCTCAACTGAGAGCTGTAGAGAATGAGATTGAGAAACAGGCATTGCAAAAGAAATATGCCAATTTAATCAGCAATTCTATTTATGTAACTACATTGGAGGCTAATGATGAATACCTGAACCGTAATAAGCTGGCCAGTTTCAAATATACTGTGCTGGATTACGCGTCTTTACCTGATGCCAATGTAAAGCTTACAGAGTCTGACTATTCAGATTATTATAATGAAAATAAAAAGCGTTTTGAGAATCCTACAGAAACGCGTTCATTTGAGTATGTCGCTTTTAGTGTGAATCCTACAAAAGCGGATTCTGCGGCAGTAAAATTACAGGTTGAGAAATTGGCTGCAGATTTCAAAACAGCGGCAAATGACTCTTTATTTGCTGCAGTTAACTCTGATGTGAAAGTGCCTTATGTTTATATGTCAAAAGGTAAGTTAGATCCGGCCGTTGATTCGGTAGTATTTAATCTTCCTGCAGGTAGCTACTATGGTCCAAAGTTCTCAGGAAATTCTTATAAACTGGTTAAAGTTATTGATACTCGTTTTTCGCCAGACTCTGTAAAAGCAAGTCATATTTTAATTGATCCTTCGAGAATGGGGGGAGCAGATAAAGCAAAAAAATTGGCCGATTCATTGAGAACTTTAGTTCAGAATGGTGCTAGTTTTGCTTCATTGGCTAAACAATATAGCATTGATGGTTCTAAAGACAAAGGTGGAGACCTGGGTACATTTAGCCGTGGTCAAATGGTTCCGGTGTTTGAAGATGCTGCTTTTAATGGCAAGCCTGGAGATCTTAAGATTGTTACTTCTCAGTTTGGAGTTCACCTGATCAAAATTGAAAAACAAGTTGGTTCTTCTAAAGTGGCTAAGCTGGCTTATATTGAGAAAGGACTGGTTTCGAGTAATAAGACAAGAGATGCAGCTTACAAACAAGCTAGCAGCTTCCTGAATGAGGTAAAAGGCAATAACTTTGCCGAGTTGGCTCAACAAAGAAAGCTGACTGTGGGTGTTGCAGATAAAGTTACGCCAACACAAGGCTTTGCCCCTGGATTGGATAATCCACGTCAGCTGATTCGTGATGCTTATGCTGCCGATAAAGGCGATGTACTGAAAGAAGTTTATCAAATGGATAATGCTTATGTTGTTGCCCGTGTTACAGACGTTAAGCCAAAAGGAACCCTTTCTTTGGATGCTGTTAAAAAAGACATCGAGCCTATGGTTCGTGTTGCAGTAAAAGCTAAAATGCTTACCGAGAAAGTAAATAAAGCATTGGAGGGTGCATCAAAAATTGATCAGGTTGCTCAGAAGCTAGGCAAAACTGTTGCCCCGGTTGAAAATATCGTATTTGCGAATCCAATTATTCCGGGTGCTGCCCAGGAGAATAAATTGGTAGGATCTGTTTTTGGTTCACAACCAGGGAAACTTTCTAAAGCTGTTGACGGTGTTCAGGGCGTATATGTATTTAGTGTAGATGGTTTCAGTAATCCTGCTCCGTTGGCTAATACTTATAAACAAAAAGAAACGATGATGCAAGCGAATACACAACGCTCTTTGGGTGCTGCATTCCAGGCATTGCAGGATAAGAGTACGATAAAAGACAATAGAGTGAAATTCTATTAATCTTATTTTACGTAATTTTGTAACCGGAAGCCTTAAAGCTTCCGGTTTTTTTATATTTAAGGATATTTACGACATGGATATACAAGAAAATTTCGTTAATAAGGTAGCGGCAAGTGGTTTGATCACATTGAACCTTGAAGAGTACTTTCATCCCGGTGAAAGGATTGTTTACGATATTAAAGAGAATCTTTTTCATGGACTGATGTTGAGGGAGAAGGATTTTAGGGAGTTTATAAAAAATCACGACTGGACGGCTTATCAAGGGAAAAATATTGCGATTGTTTGTAGTGCGGATGCAATTGTTCCGACCTGGGCCTATATGTTGTTGGCCAACAAAATGAAGCCTTATGCCAATGAAGTTGTTTTCGGAAGTCTGGAAACCCTTGAAGCTGTTTTATTTACCAAAGCCCTGGCTAAAATAGACCTCGCCGCGTTTGCGGGCGAACGTGTGGTCATTAAAGGTTGTGCAGATATTGATGTGACCGTAGCAGCTTATGTAGAAATTACAAACCTGCTTACTCCTGTTGTGAAGAGTATAATGTATGGTGAACCTTGTTCAACGGTGCCTATTTTTAAGCGTAAGGATTAATTTGGTTTGCTTTTTGATTTAGCTTAGATATGAGAAAAACCCTGTTGTTTATTTTTGTTACTTTTCTAGGCTTTAAAGGACTTGCACAGGAACTCCCTTTTGTAAAGGAACCTGTTTTTCAGGCTGGTGAGGTGTTGAAGTATAAATTGAAATATGGATTTATTACTGCCGCCGAGGGGACACTGAAAGTAGAAGAATCGGATCTTAAGTTTGATGGTAAGCCTACATTCAAATTGTTGGTTGATGGAGCAACTTCGGGAACATTTGATATCTTTTATAAGATCAGGGACCATTATGATTCCTTTATTGATAAAGATAATTTAAAACCTTATTTCTATCAGGAGAATATACGGGAAGGGGGATATCGCCGTCAGGACAAAGCCAGGTTTCAGCAGGATAATAAGAAGGTGGTGGCCACACAGGGAACATTTAATACGCCGACGGCACAAACCTTTGATCTGGTTTCGGCCTATTATTTTGCCCGGAGTCTGGATATTTCAAAAATGAAAATTGGCGATTTTGTGAAACTGAATTATTTTTTGGGAGATGAAATCAATGAGTTGGAAATACAGTTTGTGGGAAGAGAAGAGGTAAAAACCAAATTGGGTAAAATCAGGTGTTTGAAATTTAGTCCCTCTATTAAGCCTGGGCGTGTGTTCAGGAAGGATAGTAGATTGTATTTGTGGATAACAGATGATGGAAATAGAGTGCCTGTAAAGGCTCAGGTTGAGATTATAGTTGGCGCTGTAACGATGGAAATTAAATCGGCTGATGGATTAAAATATCCACTGGCCATAGTTAAATGAGAAAATGATAGAAGTACGGGATACATTGGTTCATGAGGACGTTATTACGGAGCAGTTTGTATGTAACCTAAGCAAATGCAAGGGCATTTGTTGTGTGGAAGGGGATGCTGGTGCCCCACTTGATGTGGCGGAAACCGCTATTCTCAAGGAAATTTATCCAAAGATTAAACATTTGCTGGAGCCAAAGGGAGTGAAGGCAATAGAGGAACAGGGAACCTCGGTAGTGGATGCCGATGGGGATTTGACTACACCGTGTGTAGACGGGAACAAGGAGTGTGCCTACGTTACTTTTGAAAATGGAATTACCAAGTGTGGCATAGAAAAAGGATATGAACAGGGCTTGGTGGACTGGCAGAAGCCAATTTCCTGTCATTTGTATCCGATCAGAATTACCCGGTACCCCGAATTTGAAGTGCTGAATTACGATAGATGGCACATTTGCCGCGATGCGTGTTCGTTCGGACGTGAGTTAAAAGTGCCGGTTTATCAGTTTCTGAAAGGCCCGCTGATTAGAAAATATGGTGCAGAATGGTTTGCGGAACTGGAAAATAATGTATCTTCGGATAAGTAGGTTCAAACCGGACACAATTAAATATTAACCTCAAAATATATTCACTTGAAAGGAATTATTCTAGCTGGAGGAAGCGGTACAAGACTGCATCCTTTAACCCTGGTGATGAGTAAGCAGATGATGCCTGTTTATGATAAACCGATGATTTATTATCCGTTATCTATTTTAATGCTTGCCGGTATTAGAGAGATACTGATTATTTCAACTCCACATGATTTGCCCAATTTTGAAAAGTTATTGGGTGATGGATCTCGTTTGGGTTGCAAATTTTCTTATGCGGTGCAGGAACAGCCCAATGGACTGGCACAGGCATTTGTAATCGGAGCTGATTTTATTGGAAAGGATAAAGTGGCATTGGTGTTGGGCGACAATATATTTTATGGCGACGGGATGTCTAAACTGCTGCAAAGTAGTGCCGATCCGGATGGCGGCGTGGTATTTGCCTATAGGGTTTCCGATCCCGAAAGATATGGTGTTGTCGAATTTGATGAGCAAAATATAGCAATTTCAATTGAAGAAAAACCAGTTCAGCCGAAATCGGATTTCGCTGTTCCAGGGTTGTATTTTTATGATAACAGCGTAGTGGAGATTGCGAAAAATATCAAACCATCGCCGCGGGGAGAATACGAAATTACAGATGTGAATAAAGTTTACCTGGAGCAGGGGAAATTAAAAGTAGGGGTATTGAGCCGGGGAACTGCCTGGTTAGATACTGGAACTTTTGCTTCGCTGATGCAGGCAGGACAGTTTGTACAGGTTATTGAGGAACGTCAGGGACTGAAAATTGGATGTATCGAAGAGGTTGCTTACCGTATGGGTTTCATTGATAAAGAACAGTTAAGGGCTGCAGCTACCCCATTAGTGAAAAGCGGGTATGGGGAGTACCTGTTGAAGATGATAAAATAAGCATTCTCCTCAACGGCTGCATAATTGCGCTGAAGAAGCGCAAAGATGCTATGCCGTTTCAGAGAAGCTAATTTTATAGGTTAAATTGGACGCATAATGCGCTTGATATTTAGAACCTGTAATGGACAATACCTACAAGACTTGCGTATAACGTTTTTGGGAATGGTACTGTCTGGTAAAGTGTTTCAGGCTTGTTGATAATCCTTCGGGTCTTGCTGGGTAAAGAATTTGGATCTTGTAAGTAAGATACTGACAAGACTTGCGTATAACGTTTTTGGGAGTGGTACTGTCTGGTAAAATGTCTCGGTCTTGTTGATAAACCTTCAGGTCTTGTTGGGTAAAGAATTTGGATCTTGTAAGTAAGATACTGACAAGACTTGCGTATAACGTTTTTGGGAATGGTACTGTCTGGTAAAGTGTTTCAGGCTTGTTGATAAACCTCCAGGTCTTGTTGGGTAAAGAATTTGGATCTTGTAAGTAAGATACTGACAAGACTTGTGCATTTCCGTTTAGGAATAAATACACTCTGGTAAAGTGTTTTAGGTTTCTTGTACTTTATTTCTAATAAAAAAAGCTTCGGTTATCCGAAGCTTTTTTGCTTTACATCTGGTTTAAAAAATAAAGTTACCTTCTCCGAAAAGGCATAGCGTCTTTGCGCTTCTTCAGCGCAATTATGCCGACTTTGAGGAGAATGGTCACTTTATATGCTAAAATCGTTTAATCATATGATAATATCATAAAATAAACAAAGACAGAATTCGCGTTCTTTGAATAACCAAATAATTAAACCAGATGACGAAAAATAAATACCTTTTCCCCTTTATCATGATTACCTCACTATTCTTTATGTGGGGCTTTGTACATAATCTGGATCCAATTCTTATTCCGCATTTAAAGCGGTCATTTAGCTTGAGCACATTGCAAGCTTCATTGGTCGATTCGGCGGTTTTTATTGCTTATTTCGTGATGGCGTTGCCTGCAGGGTTCATCATGAAAAAATATGGATATAAGACGGGGATTATTATTGGATTGGCTTTTTTTGCAATAGGTTCATTTTTATTTATTCCGGCAGCCAATACACAACTATATGTGTTCTTTTTAGGGGCACTATTTATTATAGCCTGTGGCCTTACTATATTAGAGACTGCTGCCAATCCGTATGCCTCTTTACTGGGGCCGCCGGAAACGGCTACCTTTCGCCTTAATTTCGCGCAGACTTTTAATGGTTTGGCGGCTACACTAGCCCCAATGGTTGGTGTTAGGGTAATTTTGATTAAAGGCGCTTCGGATGAGGAATTGAATAAGATGACTGAGTCGGCCCGGCAACTGGCATTGGCGTCAGAGGCTTCTTCTGTGAAAACACCTTATCTGATTCTGGGAAGTATCATTCTGGTTATTGCGTTGATATTTATCTTTTTAAAACTGCCTGAAATTAAGGACGAGGAAGAGGGGAATGTGAAAAAAACAGGCATATTCCATGCCTTGAGACATAAACACTTAAGCTGGGCCGTGACTGCGCAGTTTTTCTATGTAGGTGCACAAGTCTGCGTATTCAGTTTCTTTATATTATACGCCACAAAGGCTGCGGGTATTTCTGAACAGACTGCAGGAGATTATGCCGGTTATGGAATGGGACTTGCCTTCCTATTAGGAAGGGTAATTGGTACTTTTTTAATGAAATTCATAAAGGCGGAATCTTTACTGGTAATTTATGCTTTGATTAATGTGGTTTTATGCGGAATTGCCATTACATCGGGTGGTACCCTGGCGTTGGTGTCGGTAATTGGTATTGCCTTCTTTATGTCTATCATGTTTCCTACTATTTTTTCTCTTGGTATCAAAGACCTGGGTAGCGATACCAAACTGGGTAGTAGTTTAATCATTATGTCGATAGTTGGAGGGGCAATTTTACCACCGGTAATGGGATACATCAGTGATGTGACCCATAATATTCAGATCGGATATATTGTGCCCCTGATATGTTTTGTTGTGGTATTGCTGTTCGGATTAAAAGGCCATAAAGTAATTAAAAGTGTAAACTATGAATAAAAGATATTGTTTAGCCCTCGATCTGATTCCGGATGATCAGCTAATTGCGGAGTATGAAGAAATGCACAGAAAAGTATGGCCGGAAATTATAGAGAGCATAACCTCCTCTGGCATTGAAGCTATGGAAATTTACAGGATGGGAAACCGCTTGTTTATGATCATGGAGGTAAATCAGCTATTCAGCTTCGAAAAGAAGGGAGCAATGGATGCCACCAATGAAAAGGTGCAGGAGTGGGAGCAGCTGATGTGGAAGTATCAGCAGGCAATCCCGGGAGCAAAACCTGGCGAAAAGTGGATAATGATGAATAAAATATTTGATTTAAAGGCCTGATGGTGACGAATACAGTGAAGAGTTTTTTGCAAATCCACCCCGATGATAATGTGCTGGTGGCTTTGCAGGATTTGCCGAAAGGGCAAGTTATTGAATGGAATGGTGAGCAAATTACTTTAAAGGATGATGTACATGCCAAGCATAAATTTTTTATAGCTGATTTGGCTGCCGGTGCTGAAGTTTTAATGTATGGAGTATTGGTGGGAAAGGCGACAACCTTTATTCCACAGGGAGGGTTGATGACAACGGAAAATGTTCATCACGCCTCTCAGGATTATGCCTATCGCAATGTAAATTATGAATGGCAGGTGCCTGATGTGTCGAAATTTAAAGACAAGACCTTTAATGGCTATCACCGTGCTGATGGGAGAGTAGGAACTGCAAATTACTGGCTATTTGTGCCGACCGTTTTTTGTGAGAACAGAAATCTGGATGTGATTAAGGAGGCATTATATAATACACTAGGGTATACGGTTACAGACAAATACAAGCAGTTTACCGGACAGTTGCTGGAAGCTTATCAGGAGGGACAAGATCTTTCTTCATTCCAGATTGATGAATTGGTTGCTGCAAAGCCGCTTACGAAACGGGTATTTAAAAACGTTGATGGAATTAAATTCTTAAATCACCAGGGTGGTTGCGGAGGGACAAGACAGGATTCGGCCCTTTTAAGTCAGTTGCTGGCTGCTTACGCAGATCATCCTAATGTGGCCGGAATTACTGTACTAAGCCTGGGTTGTCAACATTTGCAAACCCAGCACCTGCTGGAGGATATCAAAAAAAGAAATTCTTCATTTGATAAGCCAGTGTTGATATTTGAACAACAGCAGAGTCAGAGTGAAGAACAATTAATTAAGGATGCGATCCTTCAAACATTTGTTGGACTAGGGGAAATTAATAAGAATGAAAGGAAGCCAGCGCCGTTGAGCAAGTTATGTGTGGGAGTAAAATGTGGCGGAAGTGATGGATTTAGTGGTATTTCCGCTAATCCCGCAGTTGGATATACTTCAGATTTATTGGTAGCTTTAGGTGCGAAAGTGTTACTTGCAGAGTTCCCCGAACTTTGCGGAGCCGAGCAAAATTTAATTGACAGGTGCGTAAACGAGCCGACAGCAGAGAAGTTTATCCGGTTGATGCAGGAGTATGATGCACAGGCACATGCCGTTGGCTCAGGCTTTCACATGAACCCGTCGCCGGGCAACATAAAAGATGGCCTGATTACCGATGCAATAAAAAGTACAGGTGCCGCAAAAAAGGCAGGTACTTCACCCGTGGTGGATGTGCTTGACTATACTGAACCGGTAACGAAAGCGGGACTAAGCCTGGTATGTACGCCAGGGAATGATGTGGAGGCGACTACAGGGAAGGCGGCCAGTGGTGCTACGCTTATTTTATTTACCACAGGACTGGGAACCCCTACCGGTAACCCTGTTTGTCCGGTAATTAAAGTCGCAACAAATACGGCACTGGCTACCAGGATGAGCGACATTATTGATATTGATACAGGTGCCATTATTCGTGGCGAAAAAACGATTGAGGAAATGGGAGCGGAAATATTGGAATATTGTATTAAAGCTGCAAGTGGAGAAGAGATCCCTAAGGCAGTACAATTGAACCAGGATGATTTTATACCATGGAAAAGAGGTGTTTCATTATAATTAATAAGAATGTTTAGTTTAAAAGGAAAATCAGCAATTATTACAGGTGGCGGAAGTGGTATTGGGAAAGCTATATCTACACTTTTTGCCATGCAGGGTGCCCATGTTCATATCATAGAGCTGAATGCTGATGCGGGGTTGCAAACCGCAAATGAAATTAAAGAAGCGGGAGGTATGGCCGATGTTTATGGTTGTGATGTGAGTAATCAGACGGCTGTTGTAAATGTCTTTGAGCAGATAGGGAATATTGATATTCTGGTAAATAATGCGGGGATAGCTCACATCGGTAGAGCCGACAATACCAGCGAAGCCGATTTTGTTAAGGTATTTGATGTAAACGTAAAAGGGGCTTACAATTGTCTTTATGCGGCAATCCCGGCAATGAAGAAAAAAGGTGGTGGTGTGGTGCTGAATATGGCTTCTATTGGTGCCGTGGTTGGACTGTCAGACCGCTTTGCCTACTCGATGAGTAAAGGGGCAATTTTTGCAATGACCATGTCTGTTGCCAAAGATTATATGGCCGAAGGCATCAGGTGTAATAGCATATCGCCGGCCAGGGTACATACTCCATTTGTAGATGGGTTTATTGCAAAAAACTACGCAGGACAGGAAGCTGAAATCTTTGAAAAATTATCGAAAAGCCAGCCTATTGGCCGCATGGGTAAACCGGAGGAAGTTGCATCCCTTGCGCTTTATCTTTGTTCGGATGAGGCAGGTTTTGTAACCGGCAATGATTATCCATTAGATGGGGGCTTTATTAAATTGAATAATTAGTATCACCTGGTTATGAAAAAAATCATTCTCTTAGTTGCTCTCGTTTGTGCTTTAACTGATCTAAAGGCGCAGCATTATATCCCTACTGCAGCAAATCTGGCTTCCAGAAAAGATTTTCAGGATATGAAGTTCGGTTTATTTATCCATTGGGGCGCCTTTAGTGTACTGAGTGATGGAGAATGGGTAATGAACAACAAAAACATTAAGGTGGAAGATTACAAGCGGTTAAAAGATATTTTTAACCCTACTGCCTTTGATGCAAAAAAATGGGTTGCCGCAGCAAAAAGTGCGGGTATGAAATACATTACGCTAATTACCAGGCACCATGATGGTTTTAGTAACTGGGATACAAAGCAGTCCGACTGGAACATCATGGGAACTCCTTATGGGAAAGATATTGTAGCTCAGATGGCAGCGGAATGCCACAAAGAAGGGATAAAGCTGTTTTTATATTATTCATTACTGGATTGGTCGCGCACCGATTATCAATATGCAACAGGCAAGACTGGTAAAGGCACTGGCCGGACAAAGCAAGATGACTGGAACAATTACATTGCTTTTATGAAGGCACAGTTAACCGAGTTGTTGACCAACTATGGGGAGATTGGTGGAATATGGTTTGACGGGCACTGGGACCAGCTGGACAACGACAAGGATAAAACTTTAAAATCAAAGGTAAACTGGCATTATGATGAGATTTATAGCCTGATCCATAAATTACAGCCACAATGTCTGGTTGGTAACAACCATCATTTGTCTCCTATCGACGGGGAGGACTTTCAGATGTTTGAGAAGGATCTGCCAGGGCATAATACAACAGGTTTTGGTGGAGCCAGTGTTTCGCAGTTACCGTTAGAGACTTGCGAAACGATGAATAATTCCTGGGGTTTTAACATTACAGACAGGAAATACAAAACGGTAAAACAACTGATCCACTATCTGGTAAACGATGCGGGAAGAAACGCAAACTTTTTGTTAAACGTGGGGCCGATGCCAAATGGTGTAATCCAACCTGAAAATGTGGATACACTGGCTAAAATTGGGGATTGGATGAAACAATATGGTGCCAGTATTTACGGTACACGTGGAGATGTGATCGATGTGCAGCCCTGGGGATTGGTAACAGCTAAAAACAAAACTTTATACGCACATATTATTAACAAAATTCCTCAGACTTTTATTAATTTACCGGGGCTAAAACAGAAAGTGCTTTCTGCTTCAGTAATGAAGGACGAAAGAAAATTGAAGTTTAAGCAAACCACAAAGGAAACTATAATATACCTGGATGGTGTGGTGATGGATGACATTGACACCATTATTGAATTGAAAATTAAATAGGAAAAAAATAAACAAATGAAACTAATCAGATGGGGCGCTGCCGATCAGGAAAAAATCGGTGTAATTTTAAATGATACCTGGTACGATACTTCGGCTTTTGGCGAAGATTATAACGAGCAGTTTTTTAAAGATAACGGACTGGAAAAGTTGGAGGCCTTTGTTAAGGCGAATGCAGATAAATTGCCTGTTGTTCCGGCTGGCACAAGGTTGGGATCGCCGGTGGCGCGTCCTTCTAAAATTGTATGTATAGGATTAAATTATGCTGATCACGCCAGAGAGACGGGTGCCGCTATTCCACCTGAACCGGTGATTTTTATGAAATCAACGACTTCCATGGTTGGCCCTTTTGATGATATTGTGATTCCTAAAAATTCGGTTAAAACTGATTGGGAGGTAGAGCTTGCCGTAGTTATTGGCAAAAAAGCTTCTTACGTAGAGGAGTCAGAAGCATTGGATTATGTAGCCGGATATGCTTTACACAATGACGTATCAGAACGCGAGTTCCAATTAGAAAGAAATGGTACCTGGGACAAGGGAAAAGGATGTGATACATTTGCACCGCTTGGTCCTTTCCTGGCTACGAAAGATGAAGTTTCGGATGTAGACAATCTGCGCCTTTGGCTTACTGTAAACGGTGAGAAGATGCAGGATGGCAATACGTCTAATTTTATATTTAACGTGCCTTTTGTGGTTTCGTATGTAAGTCAGTTTATGACCTTGCTGCCTGGCGATGTAATCTCGACAGGAACTCCTGCAGGTGTAGGTTTGGGTTTTAACCCTCCAATATATTTAAAAGAAGGCGATGTTGTTGAACTGGGAATTGATAGCTTGGGCACGTCTAAACAGCAGGTAAAGAACTATGTTAAAAATTGATGCCCATCAGCATTTCTGGATTTTTGATGAGGTAAGGGATAGCTGGATTACGCCTGATATGGAGGTGTTGAGAGCCGATTTTTTACCGGGGCAATTGTGGACTGAATTGCAGCAGCATCAATTTGATGGGTGTGTAGTAGTACAGTCTGATCAGTCTGAAGCAGAAAATTTTTTTCAGCTGAAAAATGCAGAAGAATACGACTTCGTTAAAGGTGTTGTAGGTTGGGTTGATTTGCAAGCCAAGGACATTGAAGACAAGCTTTCCGGCTTGTCAGCTTATGCCAAGCTAAAAGGTTTCAGGCATATTCTTCAGGGCGAAAAAGACAGAGCATTGATGTTAAAACCTGAATTTGTAAACGGGATAAATATGTTGCAACGATTTGGTTATACCTACGATGTATTGATTTTTCCTGATCAGCTAAAGTATGCTGCCGAATTGGCTGCACAGTTTCCAGACCAGCCTTTTGTGCTGGACCACATCGCGAAACCGGCAATCAAAAATGGGGCAATCGACGAATGGGAAAAGGATTTAAAGACTTTGGCACAGTATGAAAATGTGTGCTGCAAAGTATCGGGTATGGTAACCGAGGCCGATTGGAAACACTGGAAACAGGAAGATTTTAGTCCCTATCTGGATGTTGTGTTTGAAGCATTTGGCGTTGAAAGATTAATGTATGGATCTGATTGGCCGGTTTGCCTCGTCGCGGGTACATATCAGCAGGTACTGGGCCTGGTAGAAGGATATACATCAAAGTTATCAAACCATGAGCAGGAATTGTTCTGGGGTGGTAATGCCACAAAATTTTATAATTTATAATCAGGAAGCTTTTATGGATTTACAATTAAAAGATAAAGTAGTTATTGTTACTGGTGGAGCCAAGGGCATAGGAGAAGGTATTGTAAGGGTATTGGCAAAAGAAGGCGCTATCCCGGTTATTGTGGGTAGAAATGAGCAGGACAACCTCAAAATAGCGAATGATATTGTAGCAGGCGGTGGGCAGGCTTTTCAGGTAGCAGCAGAGCTGACCAATCCTGAAGCAGCAGCAAAAGCTGTTGAGCTGGTTCTGGAGCGATTTGGAAGGATCGACGGATTGGTAAATAATGCCGGTGTAAACGATGGTGTAGGATTGGAAAGTGGTAATTATGAGCGATTTGTGGAGAGCTTACATAAAAATGTAATCCATTATTATCTGATGGCCCATCATGCTTTGCCAGCATTAAAGGCCTCAAAAGGAGCTATCGTTAATATCGGGTCGAAAGTGGCGGAGACAGGGCAGGGTGGTACTTCTGCTTATGCGGCATCTAATGGCGCAAGAAATGCGCTGACACGAGAATGGGCCCTGGAGTTATTGCCTTATGAGATTCGTGTAAATGCGGTTATCGTAGCAGAATGTTATACACCGTTATACCAAACCTGGATAAATTCTATTCCGAATCCGGAAGAAAAGCTGGCTTCGATTAAGGCCAAAATCCCTCTTGGAAAAAGGATGACAACGGCAGAGGAAATTGCCAACGCAACCGTGTTTTTGCTTTCAAATGCTTCCAGTCATACTACAGGACAATTGGTTTACGTAGATGGAGGATATGTGCATTTAGACAGGTCTATTAGCCCGGCGTAACGCTTAAAATCTTCTAAAAAACTGTTATATGATTCTAAGGCTGGAATCATATAACAGTTTTTTTGTTAATATTGGGCCATTCCTGGTGTGTAATTTAACCAAAATTGAATCTGCTAATGAAAAAGCCTGGCATTCTTTCGCCGCTTTTTCAGCGCGCTGAATTAATGCGGATTTTGAATAGCAGATTCAATTTTTGCAATAAATAATTATATCGCTTTGGTCTCTTCTTTTAAGAAGTTTGCTTCATCGGCAGTTAATAAAGGACTTAGTTTCTCAAACACTAATGCATTATAGCTGTTTAGCCATACGATTTGCGATTGCTCCAATAGTTCTTTTTTCACAATTTTAGTGCTTATTGGGGCTATAGTTAAGCATTCAAAGGCATAAAACTCATTGAACTCATTGCTTACATCTGTAATGGTATTCACCAGGTTTTCGATACGGATGCCGTGTTTTCCAGGGCGATAAACACCTGGTTCAACAGAGGTAATCATCCCTGGCTCAATGGCCACGGGATTAGCGGTAGGATTAAATACCTGTGGCCCCTCATGTACATTCAGGAAATAGCCCACACCATGACCAGTTCCATGGCCATAGTTGATGGCATAGTCCCATAATGGCTTTCTGGTGATGGCATCAATCTGGTAACCACATGTTCCTTTAGGGAAACGGACCCTACAACCGTCAATCATACCTTTCAAGACCAATGTATAATCAGTACTTTCCTCTTCAGTATTGTTGCCCATCGGTATGGTACGCGTGATGTCTGTAGTTCCGTAGAAATACTGACCTCCGGAATCTACCAGAAACAAGCCTTCGGCTTTTACTTCAACATTACTTTCTTCCGATGCGCTGTAATGGGGTAGGGCGCCATGTGCTTTATAGGCACTGATGGTGGTAAAACTATCGCCAACAAAACCATCTTGCTCCATCCTGAATTTTCTTAACTCGGCAGCAGCTGATAGTTCTGTGATGGTGGTTTTTCCGATATTTTCAGAAAGCCACTTTAAAAAACGGGTAATAGCAACACCGTCTTTAAGCATTGCCGTCCGGGTATTGGCCAACTCAGTTTCATTTTTAACCGCTTTCAGGTTGGTGGTGGGGTTGGTGTCCTTAATAATTTTTACCGATGCCGGAATTAATTTATAATAGGCGTAACAATTGCGTTTTGGATCAATAAAAATGGAGCTGTTAGCCGGGATATTGGCCAGTGCGCGTTCAATATCCTGATAAGGGAGTACTTCTACACCACTTCTTAGCAAGTTTTCTTTCTCCTCATTGCTGAGTTTATCAACGTCAACAAATAAGGTGGAGTGGTCCTGATTGATCAAGGCAAAACTCAAAACTACCGGGTTGTAACTTACATCTTTACCACGTATGTTGAATAGCCAGGCCAGGTCGTCCAGCGAAGAGATCAGGTGGTGACTGGCTCCTTGTTTTGCCAGCGTAACACGTACTTGTTCCAGTTTAGATTTTACACTTTGTCCGATGTGTTTTTCATCTATCAGAAACGCTTTCTCTGCTGGGAGTTCCGGTCGGTTTTTCCAAATCGGGCTTAAGTAATCTCTACTGGTCAGACCAATTTCTTTGGTAGAAAATTGTTGTGTCAGCAGATCACCCAGTAACACTGATAACAACTTATCATCGGCAGCAACTACACTTCCTTTATCTAATCTTTCAATTAACCATTGAATATATTCAGGAGCATGCTGCACTTTCTGTTTCATTAATTCGTAACCGGAATCTTTCAGTTCATCCGTAGCCTGTTCAAAATAGCGGAAATCTGTCCACAAACCTGCATGATCAAGTGTAATGACCAGGGTGCCTGTAGAACCTTTAAATCCGGAGGCGAAAGGGATACATTTATAACGTTTCGGTAGATATTCACTAATATGCGGGTCGGCTGAGGGAATGATGTAGGCCTGAACACCGTCGGCTTTCATCTGTTTACGGATCTCGTTTAGTTTTTCCTGATAAGTCATAGTCAGTTTTTTTATGTCTGTTTACAAATTTATATAAAATATGAGGAAGAATGTCACGCCACTTTTCCGGATTTTTTAATTGCCAATAAAAAGCCTATTTTCGTTCAGATCCAATCAGATCGATTACGCAATGCCGATTTACAGCAATTTCAGTGATGAAGAACTGACCGTTTTGTTAAAACAGGATGATCAGCTAGCCTTTACCGAAATTTACAACCGTTACTGGGCGGAAATGTACTACCACACTTTTCGAATGCTAAAAGATGAAGATAGCTCGAAAGATGTCCTTCAGGATGTGTTTAGTACCTTGTGGTTAAAGTCATCCTCGCTCAACGAGCGAATCAAATTGTCGGGATATCTTTATATTTCGGTAAGGAATAAGGTGTTGAACCTTCTGGCTCAAAATAAAGTTCGCAATGACTACTTAAGCTCAGTTGCAACTTTTATAACAGAGTCAACAAACGAATCTACATGGTTTGATGAACGGGAAATTTTGGAAATAGTTGAAGCGGAAATTAGAAATCTGCCACCGAGGATGAAGGAAATTTTTGAGTTAAGTCGAAAAGACAATTTGTCTCATAAAGAAATTGCAGAGAAATTAAACCTTTCCCCTCAGACTGTGAAAAAGCAGGTGCAAAATGCATTAAAAATTATCAAAAATAAAATCCCAATGGTAGAGTCGGGCCTTTTTGTCTTGTTTTTTCTGCGTTAAGCTTGTTTTTTGAATAAAATCAGCAACTTTTAAAATTTATTTTCATATCGTATACCCCCAAAGGTAGTTTCGTCTGTTCTTTCATTAAATTGACTGTCTAAAAAAGAAGAATGAATAGCGACCAGGCAAAAGAGCTTATAGAGAAATATAACAATGGCTTAGCGAATGCAGAAGAACGGGCATGGGTGGAAAACTGGTATCTGGATGAATCGCTTAAGTATAAATTTTCGGAACAAGACGCCAATTTTCTTTTTTTGAAGAACGAGATCTGGAACGGCACCTTACAGCGATCGGGACTGAAAACCAAAGCGACATCAGGAAGGTTGCAGCTATGGCCTCGTATGGTTGCAGCAGCAATGATTCTGATTGTATTTGCCGCGGGTTTATACTTCTATAGTACTAGAAATCTGCAAAACAATACAATAGCTGCCGATATAGCGCCCGGAAGTAATAAGGCAATTTTAACATTGGCCAACGGACAAAAAATTGTATTAAATGATGTAGCTAAAGGAGAAATATCCAAGCAGTCGGGCATCAGCGTTAGCAAATCCAGGGATGGAGAGCTAATTTATACTGCGGTGGACACAGATCCGGGGGGAACGACTAATATGCGGAATACAATTTCGACACCTAAAGGCGGGCAATATACCATCATGCTTTCGGATGGAACAAAGGTAATGCTCAATTCCGCGTCCTCTTTAACTTTTCCTACATCGCTTCATGGACGGGATCGGTCGGTTGAGCTAATTGGTGAAGCATATTTTGAAGTCGCGAAGCAGAAAAACAGCCGGTTCAGGGTAATTTCAGGAATGCAAACTGTAGAAGTATTGGGTACCCATTTTAATGTGAACGCCTATGTAGATGAAGAGACCATTAAAACAACGCTCCTTGAAGGTGCGGTAAAAGTTTCGACATCAGATGCATCTACGTTGATTGAACCCGGTGAACAAGCGGTATTGTCCCGCACTAAAGGAAATACACTGTTTAAACAACGCATAAATACAGCTAAAGAAACAGCTTGGATCAACGGTGTTTTCTCATTTGAAGGAGATGACCTTAAATCCATCATGCGACAAGTTTCGAGATGGTATGATGTCAACGTTATCTATGTAGGGGCGATCAGCGAGGAGAAATATTTTGGAGAGATCTCCAGATCCAGTAAACTCTCGGAAGTTTTTAAAATACTTGAACTCAATAATGTGCATTTTGATGCTGTGGGAAAAACGATTAAAGTTTCCTATGAACAACAATCGACGCGATTAAATCAACCAAAATCAATAAAATAATAACCTAATCTTTAACCAACTAAACCAAATCAAATGAGAAGAAAGCTACATTAGATCACGAACTATAAAAATGATTTGACTAAAAAACCGGAAGTATCTCACCACTTCCGGTCGAAAAAAAGTCAGCAGCCAGCTGTTGAGACCGGGTTGCTATTTATTCACTTAATTCTATTCCAAAAGTATGAAATTAACTTTTCTTTACAACTCCGTATTTTTCATGCGGCAGGTAAAGTACAAATTACTAATAGTGATGAAATTAACTGCTATTTTATTACTGATCGGCACCATGCACTTGTCTGCCGCTAGCTATTCACAGCGTGTTACTGTTTCCAGGAAAAACACCTCGCTTGAAACCGTTTTTAGAGACATTAAAAAACAAACAGGATATCTGTTCTTCTACAGTGGGAAAGTAAACCTAAACAGACAGCTACTTAATGTCGAATTTAAGAATGTCCCTTTGCAGGAAGCGCTTAAAGCCTGTCTTACTGATCAGAATTTAACGTTCAATATCGTCGACAAGACCATTGTAATCCGAAATGAAATTGCTGACAACAACAACGAGGCTATTAACGCATGGATTGACATTACTGGAAAAGTGATTGACCCTCAAAACCAGATTGGAATTCCAGGCGTAAACATCACTATCAAAGGGAATAAAAATGTAAGGGCCCAAACAAACAATAAGGGAGAATTTAAAATCAATGCCCAGCCAGGCGATATTCTGGTTTTTACCTATATCGGATTTAAAGAAAAAGAAGTGAAGGTTGGTGACAGTAAGTTTATAACCGTAACAATGGAAGATCAGGTGAACCTGATGAGCGATGTGATCGTTACCGGTTATCAGACCATCAAAAAGGAAAGTTATACCGGAAATGCCATTGTGATCCAGGGTGAAGACCTGAAAAGGACCAATCCTCAAAATGTATTGAAAGCCATTCAAACCTTTGATCCATCCTTCCGGTTGCTCGATAATAACCTTGCTGGCTCAGACCCAAATGCCATGCCTAGAATAAATGTTCGTGGCGCTACCGCGCTACCAGGAATTCCAGCTAATAAAAACGATGTTCTTGACCGCAACAATTTATCCAGCTCCTTCAACCTGCCTGCTTTTATATTAGACGGTTTTGAAGTATCACTCCAGAAAGTAGTAGATCTGGATATCAACCGCATTGCCTCCATTACTTTGCTTAAGGATGCCGCCGCAACCGCAGTTTACGGATCAAGGGCTGCCAACGGGGTGATGGTCATTACCACAAAAGCTCCGGTGGCTGGTAAGCTACAGCTGGGTTATAACTATGAACTTACTTTCTCAAGTCCGGATCTTTCCGATTATCGTGTGCTCAACGCCAAAGATAAAATAGCTTATGAACAGCTTGCAGGAATGTATGACCGGACAAACGCATCAAGCGGCGATACACAACAGGATGTATTAGATGCGCAGCTGTTTTCCAGATTGAGAAATGTGGCAAGTGGCGTAAATACGTATTGGCTGTCTCAGCCCCTTCGTAACAGTTATGCACAGAAGCATTCCATCAATGCGCAGGGTGGGGATGAGAATTTTCGTTATGGCATTGATATGCGGTATCAGACCCAGCCTGGTGTAATGAAAGGCGCAACCCGTGGCAGGTATAGCGGCGGTATGAACTTTACCTATAACCCTTCACCTAAGCTGATATTAAGGAACGATCTTTCCATCAATCAAACAAATGGGGTAAATTCTCCTTATGGCAGCTTTTCTACTTATGCCCTGATGAATCCATATTATCCTAAAACTGACAGCGCAGGCAGGGTCATTCAGGAACTGGCCAACTGGCGTGTAAATACTTTCAGAAACCAGGATAATCAATATATAAATGTCCGTGTATTTAACCCTTTGTTCGAAGCCGGTCTAAACAATTTTAATAAAGAATCTTATCTGGAGATTATAGATGCATTTTCTGCTGATTACAAATTGACACCAAGCCTGCGTATCAAGGCGTTGATCAGCTTAAACCAGACAAATTCAAAAAGTGATGCTTTTATGTCGCCCGCCAGCAATGAATTTTACGACTATGCGACGGATCAGTTGAAAAACAGGGGCTCTTACCGCTATACCACAACAGGCAGGACTGCTGTCGACGGAACCTTAACAGTGAATTATAACAAGCAGATCCAGGACAACTTTTTCAACCTGGTGTTGGGTGCTAATGTACTGTCGTCGAAGTCTGACTTTAAATCTGTAGAAGCACAGGGTTTTTCTAACGATCGTTTTAGCAATATCGGTTTTGCCAGAACCTATAAAGAAAATTCTGCACCAGGTGGCGATGTGCTGATTAACAGAACTGCCGGCGCCTTCTTTTCGGGAAACTATTCTTATAAAAATAAATACCTGTTCGACGGATCGTTCAGAATGGATGGCTCTTCAGCATTCGGCTCAAACAAGCGTTTTGCACCTTTCTGGGCCACGGGTATAGGGTGGAATCTGCACAATGAAAACTTCCTCCAGGGATCATCATTGATCAGTCAGCTGCGGTTAAAGGCCAGTGCAGGGAGTGTGGGCTCGGTAGGGTTTGAACCCTATATGTCGCGGTCTATGTATGGTTACTATTCACAGAGCTGGTATTCAACAGGTATTGGTGCCAAGCTGCTGGGCTATGGCAACAGCAACCTGCAATGGCAGAAAACCAATACATATGATGTGGGACTGGATTTTGGGTTACTTAAAGACCGCATAGTTCTTTCCCCGCGTTATTATTATAAGCTGACCAAAGGACTGATCACTGATATCAGCCTTTCACCATCAACAGGTTTTTCCACCTATAAAGAAAACCTGGGAGATATGGCCAACAAAGGATACGAGGTATATCTGACAGCCAATGCGGTCAATAATGCAGGATGGAATGTAAACATTACCGGTAACCTGGCCCACAATACCAATAAACTGGTTAAGTTGTCCAACTCTCTAAAAGTACTGAACAGTAAGATTGACGACATACAGAGTGATCCCAATAACAATGAAGATGCGGCAGGTGGACTGCTGTCAATGCCACTGCTGAGATATAATGAAGGCCAGTCGCTCAATACCATATACGCAGTAAAATCTTTAGGAATTGACCCTGAAAACGGTAAGGAGATCTATGTGAAAAGAGACGGTACTTTAACTTATGACTATGACATTAAAGATACCCAGCCTGTGGGCGATAGCACACCTAAGTTTGCGGGTAACTTTGGCAGCAACATCAGCTATAAGAACTTCATGCTCAGCTTTAGCTTTTATTACCGTATAGGTGGACAGATCTATAACCAGACGCTGGTAGACAGGATTGAAAATGCCGACCCAAGGTTTAATGTAGACAGCAGGGCCCTCTCGCAGCGATGGATTAATCCTGGCGATCAGGCTTTATACAAGAACATTAAAGACCTTTCATTGACCAGGGCAAGCTCAAGGTTTATTCAGAAAGAGAGCCTGCTTGATCTGCAATCGGTTTATATGTCGTACGACTTTAAAAAGGATTTCATACGTAAGGCAGGGTTTCAGACCCTAAGAACAGCAATTACGATGAATGACATTTTCAGGACGTCGACCGTAGAAATTGAGCGGGGTATAGATTCACCTTTCGCCAGAAGCATTACATTTTCTTTACAGGCCACCTTTTAAAAAACAGCCACATGAAATCATTAAAATTAGCTTACTTATTTATCATCTGCCTGCTGGTTTCTACTTCATGCAAGAAATTTCTTGATGTACAGCCCGAGTCGGAGGTGACAAAAGAACAGTTATTCACCACCGAGGAAGGCTTCAAAGAAGCATTGAACGGTGTTTATACCTATTGTGCCACCCGCGACCTGTATGGTGGGAACCTTACGATATCGAACCTGGATATTATGGCACAGAATTATACACTTACGGACCTTAACCTGCAAAAAATCGCTGCATTTAAGTATACTGATCAGACGCTGATTAGCAAATATGACCAGATCTGGGCATCCGGTTACAGCGCAATCAGTAATTGTAATGCCATACTTGAAGTGATTGATCAGAAAAAAGCAGTGTTTCAGGATAAAAACTACGAACTGATCAAAGGAGAAGCCCTTGCACTCCGTGCATACCTGCATTTCGACCTGTTAAGAATGTACGCCCCTTCTTATAAAAACAACCCTTCGGCACCAGCGATTCCATATGTAACAATTGTATCTATTAAAAGTACACCCTTTTCTACGGTAACTGAGGTTCTGGACAAACTTATCGCCGATCTGTCCGCCGCAAAAAACCTGCTCCGTGGTTCAGATCCCATTTTAAGTCCAGGATACATTGTCGGTTACCCGGAAAAAGTATATCCGGAAGGAACCGCAGAAGCAAAAAAAGCAACGGAAACCAAGAGCGGTTCACTTTTTCTTCAAAACAGAAGACACCGGATGAACTTTTACAGTACTTGTGCTGAATTGGCTAGGGTATATCTGTATAAAAATGATTTTCCAAATAGCCTCCAAAATGCGAAGGAAGTGATTGATGCGAAAAAGTTCCCCTGGACACTGAGTTCCGATTTTAACAATACCAATCCTGAACTTCGGGACAAGATCTTTTATCCTGAACTGATTACAGCCTGGTTTGTGGCTCAGGATAAAAACCAGACGGATCATTTTGCTGCGTTGTTTACAAAAAATGATGCGATGTATACGCCTTCTATTACGCAGAAAGACCTGATCTATGAAAAAGCAACTGTTGGGGCTGACGACTGGCGCCGTGCACAGTGGTTCCTTGATGTACCATCCTCTAACAATACAGGGAAGGCATTCTTGCAGAAATATACCACAAATTCAACACCATTAAAAAACCTTCATCCAACGGTGGCACCAGCCTTGCGCTTGTCGGAGATGTATTATATCGCGGCAGAAGCAAGTTTTGACAGCGACCCCATCAATGCAACCGCATTGGTAGATACGGTACGCAAACACCGTGGCATTGGGACGCCATTGCCTAAAAATATCACAAGATCAGAGTTTATCGACAAGCTTGTTGGCGAGGCACGGAAGGAATTTTACGGAGAAAGCCAGATCTTCTTTATGCATAAGCGACTGAACAGGGATGTGATCAATGCCAACGGACTGATCTATCCTGCTTCAAATAGCATTTTTGTGTCGCCTATCCCGGTTGATGAACAAGCTTACAGAAATTAAACACATAGACGATGAAAAAGAATATATTTTATGTTTTTATGCTGGCCATGTTGTTGTCTGCCTGTAAAAAAAACAATATCACTACTTACGAATCCACTGATAATATCTATCTGAATTATTATGATAACGACGGCGTTTTCGATACTTCGGCGGTCAGCTACTCGTTCTCTACCAGTCCGGGATTAGCAAAAGATACCATTTGGGTACCTGTTGTTATATCCGGAAAACGGGAGAACCGCGACCGGCAGTTTATTTTATCCATTGTTGATACGGCTACTACCGCAGTAAAGGATAAACATTATGAACCACTGAAACCTTTTTATGTAATGCCTGCAGATTCGGGGAAAATAAAAGTCCCGCTGATCATCAAAAATATTGATCAGGATTTAACCAGCAAATCTGTAGCCTTAACTTTTCGCCTGACTGGAAATGCCGACTTCAAACAGGACCTGCCGGTTAAGCTGCGCACCAAAAAACTGATTTTTTCGAACAGACTGGAAAAGCCATCGTGGTGGATGTACTGGCAGGGACAACTGGGAGAATATAGCCGCGTAACCCATCAGTTGTTTCTGATCTCCGGGGGTAAGGACCTGGTAAATCCTACTTTGCCTACCGCATACCTTGAAATACCGAGAACACTTTATTACCTGGAAAATGTAAGGTTATTTGTTAAAGATCCATTTACCTGGGTGAGCAGGAACGCCGAGAAGGGATATGTACTTACCAAACGGACCGACGGCACTCAGGACTATGATTTTTACAACTCTGCCTCCCCGGAAATCAAATTTTATGTGAAGTTTTTTCCCCAGGTAAACGGCTATTTCTTTATGAACGAAGCAGGGAAACAAATCATCATGTAGTTAATCGATTAAAAATAAAATCATGAAATTGAAATATATATATCTATTGGCTTTTACAGCTATTTTCTATGTTTCCTGTAAAAAGGACTTGGGGAATTATACTTATTCACCTCCCTCGGAACCGATAGTGGAAGGAGTTAAGGGTGTTAATTTTCCTGCGCTTACAGGTGATACACTGATCATTAAGCCTAAAGTTAGCCTGGAAGGGGCCGACCCAATGAAAGACCTTAATTTTGAATGGAACATATTCGTACTGGAAGAACTTAAGAATATCGTTTATACGGGATATCCCTTAAAAATGCTTTACGGACTTGGTCCGGGGGAAAGGCCTTCTACATTGATCGTTACTGATAAAAGAAACGGCCTTGTTTATAAGTTTAAATTTACGGTAACGGGAACTACACAGTTTTCCACTGGCACGGTGGTGCTGAGCAGCGATGGTGGCCTTGCTAAATTGTCATTTGTAAAACCAGATAATACGGTATTGTCAAATATTTATCAGGGCCTTAATAACCAGTCCCTATCCGAAAATCCGGTACAACTGTATTATTCAAAACCATTGCCTTATCAGCTGCTCAGCAAGGAAGAATACTGGGTACTTTGCAACGATGCTTCGAAAGGCAGTGCCATTGTGGATGCCAATACGCTGTTATACAAAGATAATTTCAGGTCACAGTTCTTTCTGCCACCGGCTGCGGTTGTGCCGGGGTATATAGAGCCGGTAATGGGGACCATATCAAATGGTGTGATGAACAATAAACTGTACATTGGTATCTCCAGTACTGCACCGTTTGCACCTGACTATGGAAAGTTCGCAAACGAGCAGAATGGTGATTATCAACTCTCGCGCTTTTTCACGCACGGCAGTTCATTTTATTTCGGGTTCGACAATAAGAGCAAAGCTTTTGTAGTCTTTGGCGGAGATGGCAGCTACCTGGGAACTACCTATCTGGTTAAAGAAACCACTATATTCAATCCAAAAGCAACGGGTATGCAGAATCTGATCTTTATGAAGGCGGGTGAGTCTGGTACTTCCTACGCCTATTTCAGAGAGGCCGATGGCAATACTTATGAATTGATGTTCAGCTATAAGCTTACCGGAACGGACAGGGAAATCATTCCAGGTCATAAACGAGTGTTTAAAGGTTCCTCTTCTGTAAATGCAGATTCCAAATGGGTACGTAACAACCTCAATGTATTTTACTTCTCATCGAATGATAAAATATGGAGGTACAATCCTGTAAATGAGAGTTTAACAGAGCTGGTTGCAAACTTTAACGGTAAAAAAGTAACGATGTTGAAAATCAGTGATGACGGCAATACGCTTACTGCAGGTACAAATGGCTTTGTATATACGCTTGATGTTACTGTTGGTAAAGATGGAAACATCACCAAAACCATAAGCGGTATTCCCGGTGATCCGGTGGATGTCGTGATCAGATAATAAATCACAACTAAAATAAGTACAAATGAAACTAAAATTATTGATGGCTATCGTCATCTTACCTTTTATAGCCCTGGCACAAAAACCTGATTTTACCATTTCAGGTAAAATAGGAAACCTGAATGCACCGGCAAAAATTTATATCGACTATAGCTCGGAAGGAAAGGGTAAATCAGATTCTGCAACCCTTGTAAACGGCGTATTTAAATTTACGGGAAATATTGCAGGGATTGCTTCTTCCAGGATGACACTTTCACGTGAGGGGATCAGAGATAAGGAAATCTATGCGTCTGGAACCGGAGATGTGATTTATGTTAGCTTTGGAAAGGAAAATATCCAGATCAATTCAGCAGACTCCTTGTATAATGCGAAATGGACCGGGTCCAAAATATACAACGAAATGAAAGCCTTCGACAACGAAGTGGGGCCGACGGTGATGACTGTGCATCACAATGCGAATGTACAGTTGAAAAATGCCAGCCCCGGGCAGCAGAAAGATACGGCTTATTTCAAGACCCTGGACCGGAAAGTGCAGGCCTTAAGGGCTTCGCGCGGGCAAAAGATGCTGCAGTTTGCAAAAAATAACCCCAACTCTTACTTTGCATTGCAGGCATTATCGGAGTCGGTGAGCGGATATGGTGTGAAATCAGACGTTGCATTGCCGCTATTTAATAATTTAAGTGAGCAGCTGCGGTTATCTTATACAGGCCAGGGGCTTTACAAAATCCTAAATGCAGTTACCGTAACCGCTCTTGGTTCAAAGGCACCTGATTTTACCCAAAATGATGTTAATGGTAAACCACTTTCATTATCTGGTTTTAAAGGTAAATATGTACTGGTTGAATTCTGGGCAAGCTGGTGCTCACCTTGCAGGGCCGAAAGTCCCAACCTGTTAAAACAATACGCCGCCTACAAAGATAAAGGCTTTGAGATCCTCGGGGTTTCTGTAGACCACGATAAGGGAAAATGGGTGGAGGCCATTAAAAAAGATGGGCTAACCTGGCCTCAGGTATCTGACTTGAAAGGTTGGGAAAGTGATGCCAGAAAGGTATATGGCATTTCTGGTGTGCCAGCTAATTTCCTGATTAGCCCGGATGGGAAAATCATTGGCAGTCACTTGATGGGAGAGGTATTGAATAAAAAATTGGAAGAATTGTTTAACTAATAACGATTATTAATTTTAGGTCTGCCCAGATCATTGCTCATTAAGAGCAGTGGTCTGGGCATTCTTTTTTTAGCGGATAGCGCTATACAATTACTACTGATTTTAAATCCTGTTAAATTTGTGTAACTTTCCTATTAATAATCGGAAAGTTAAGTTTTTGGAGTAAAATCTACTAGATTTGTAGAGTATGAGGGCGTCCATTACCTTGGAAATAGAATTATTGGAAAAACTTAAACTACAAGACCCAAAGGCATTTTCGCAGTTGTATAACTTGTATGTGAAGAAAATCTATGCCTATACTTTGGGGATACTGAAATCTCCTGCCCTTGCTGAAGATGTGACTCAGGATACTTTTGTGAAATTATGGGAGCATGCCACATCTGTTCAAACCGATAGATCCATACAGGCTTTCCTTTTTACCATTGCCAGGAATCTTTCGCTAAACATAATTAAGCTGGCTGCCAGAGAAACCTGGATTTCAGATGAAATATTTGCCTATGCCATATATCAACAGGAAGATGGTCTGCAATACACTCAGCGAAAACAGACAGGCGAATTTATTGATATGGCCATAAATCAGCTACCTC
This sequence comes from Pedobacter schmidteae, assembly GCF_900564155.1. Lineage (NCBI taxonomy): Bacteria > Pseudomonadati > Bacteroidota > Sphingobacteriia > Sphingobacteriales > Sphingobacteriaceae > Pedobacter > Pedobacter schmidteae. Next base: position 1,582,137 of record NZ_LS999839.1, read on the forward strand.
CGCAGCGCAGGTTGATCTATGACCTTTGCCGGAATTATGGATACTCTTATAAAGAAGCTGCAGAAAAGTTGGGGATAAAAGATACTACCGTGAATAGTCAAATGGTAAAAGCACTAAAATCCATTAAGGATTTTATGGCACGTAATGGTGCTTTATTGCTGGTTTTGTTTTACCGAAGCTAACTTTTAGAAAAAAAACATATTTATTTTCAATAGGAGTACATGTACCTGCCTGGTTAATTGTAATGTATAGGTCTGTTTGAAATTGTTTCGAACCAGACTTTAAAAACAAAGCAAATTGGAAAATCCCATCAGGCAATTATTTGTAAATTTTATTCTAAACCGCTGTAGTCAGGAAGAGATGGCTGAGGTAAAGCATTTATTGAAAACAGGCGGTTATGAAGAAGAGTGGAGCGCTGCGATGCAAGATACAGAGCAGACGTTTGTGAATGCTAACTATTCGGGGCTAGTAATAGATGAGGGGGGAATATTTAATAAAATAGAAGCATCCATAAGTTCAAAAAAACAGATAAACAGAAGAAGAAACTTTGCTTGGATAGCCGCCGCCGCAATGCTTGTTCTGGCTATGAGTATAGGCTTGTTGGTGTTAAAGTCGAAAGATGAATCTCCAAAAATAGCGGAAGTAAAAGAGAAAAAACAAAAGCAGTCAGAAAGTGCAGCCCATAAATGGGTGAAACTGCCCGACGGCAGCTCAGTACAGCTGAATCGGGACAGCTACCTGGAATATCCAGATTCCTTTGATGGTAAGGCCATGCGGGAAGTTCGTCTGATTGGGGAGGCCTACTTTGATATTAAGCACGATACGCGACATCCTTTTGTAATCCATACCGGGAAAATTAAAACGATTGTATTGGGGACTGCCTTTAACATCAGTGCTTATCATGCCAACGATGCGGTAACAGTTACAGTAACCAGGGGGAAAGTGAGAGTGGAAGATGGTAAACGTGTATTGGCAGTTTTAACACCCGACCAGCAATTGGCCTGGAGTGCTAAACTTCCTGAACCTGTAAAGATGAAAGTGAAGGCTTCGGAAATTGTTGAATGGAAAAAGCACGATCTGATCATGGACGACATCACACTGGAAGCCGCTTCACAAATGATTGCGGAGCGGTATGGTGTAAAAATTCAGTTCAACAACGAGAAGGTCAAGCAATGTCGTTTTACGGCAGCTTTCCTGAATCGGAATGATATTCAACAAGTGCTAACTGTGGTAGGAGATATCACGGGAGCGACCCTGACCTTAAAAAATAACCTGGTTACCATTGACGGACCGGGATGTTAAAATCAATAAAACCTAAACAACCCTAAGATGAATAATAAAGATTCGCCCTAATATTTTCTGCTCAGACCAGAAGAAGCAAACCCCGGCTGCAACCGGAGTTTGCAGATGGTCTTAATTCTTGTATCAGTTCAAACTAAAACCAACGCAATGTATTACAATTCTACTCGTTTTGCAAGCCGGTGTGTTCCGGCATTTTATGCTCCGTTTAATACTAAAAAATTAAAGTTTTTTATGAAAGTGAACGCGATCCTTTTATTGGTCATCTTTTTTACAGTCAGCAGCCTGACTGCTTCGCCCGGGGCTGCGCAAACACTTTCCGATGTAAGTGTTGCCATCGATCTCAATAAGGGGACGCTTCGCCATGCTTTCTCACAAATAGAAAAGCAAACAGATTTCAGGTTTGCTTACCGTAATGAGTTGATCTCCGCTTTTAAAAGCTTAAGTGTGGACAAAGAAACCCGCTCCGTTAAAAGTATTTTGGACGAATTGCTGCGGGAAACAGGATTAGGCTACAAACAACTCAACAACAGCATTATCATTTTTAAAAATGCACAACCTGTAAAGGACGCATTAGCCCGGGAAATTGGCATCAATGGTCTGGTAACAGATGAAAACAAACTTCCGTTACCAGGGGTTTCTGTAAAGATAAAGGGAACCAATAAGGGAGTAACGACAGATGCAAATGGTAAATATATTATACAGGTGCCTGACGAAAATGTTATTCTTGTTTTTAGCTATATAGGATATGTTACGGTAGAGGCTCCGGTAAAGAACGGCCGCATGACCAATATCAACATGAAGCCCGATATTGGCTCATTGGATGCGGTGGTGGTAGTCGGATATGGAACTACAACAAAAAGAAATAATACCGGATCTGTTGCGTCCATTACATCGAAAGATATTGCCAGTCAACCGGTATCTGATCCCCTTTCTGCATTGCAGGGGAGAGTTGCCGGCTTAGATGTTACCGGAACAACAGGATATCCAGGATCATCTTTTAATATACGTCTGCGTGGAATTAATTCTATCGGTGCTGGCAATGATCCTTTATTTATCGTTGACGGAATCCCGTTTATTTCTGAGCCTATGAATCAGTTTACCGGCGCAAATGGGAATTCAAGCCCTTTGAATGCAATAAATCCTACCGATATCGAGCGGGTCGATGTCTTAAAAGATGCCGATGCTACAGCGATCTACGGATCAAGGGGAGCAAACGGTGTCATTCTGATCACGACAAAAAAAGGAAAAGCGGGTAAGACAGAAACCAAGGTCGATGTTTATAGTGGCGCCGGATATGTTAACCACAAAGTAGATGTGCTCAATACACAACAATATCTGGCTTTGCGTAAAGAGGCTTTTGCTAATGATGATGTCGAGATTACTGAAGAAAATGCTCCGGATCTTAAGTTATGGGACCAAAATGCGAATACCAATTGGCAGGATAAATTAATTGGCGGTACAGCAAACGTAACTCAGGCCCAACTTTCCTTATCTGGAGGTTCCGAAACTACCAATTTTTTAATGAGTGGAACCTATCGTAAAGAGGGAACCGTATTGCCAACCGATATGGGATTCCAACGTGGTTCCATCAATCTCAATTTAAATCATCGTTCAGCCGATAGCAAATTTGACATCAATACTTCTGTAAAATATGTTGCAGATCTGAGTAATCTGCTTACTGCTGATGTAACCCAATATTACAATGCAGCGCCAAATTTTCCTGTTTATGATGGCACCGGTAAATACTATTGGGTAGGATTTGATCAGAATCCAATGGCTTTTTTTGAGCGTGCTTACGAATCTAAGACCAGAAATTTATTTGGAAATATGGTGGCTAAATATGCACTGCTTCCTGGTTTAAATATACAGGCAAGTTTAGGTTACAACAGAATGACCATGTCGCAAACTCAAACCTTGCCCGAAAAAGCGTTTAACCCGGTTAGCTATGCAGGAAGTCAGGGTTATTACGGCGAAAATGATCTTAATTCATATATTGTAGAGCCTCAGGTTAATTACATCAAAGAAATTGGCAAGGGGAATTTACAATTAATGGCTGGCGGAACCTGGCAACAAACCACCAGAATTGGTCAATTCTTATACGGAGAGGGTTACCCAAGTGATGCCCAACTTAACAATCCCATGGCAGCAGTATCGCTGATTTCCAGAGGATATAATAACACGGAATATAAATATACTTCCGTGTTCGGCAGGGCTACTTATAATTATGATGAAAAATATATTCTAAACGGTACATTTCGTCGCGATGGATCGTCTCGTTTCGGACCGAACAAACGCTTTGGTACTTTCGGTGCAATTGGAGCTGCATGGTTATTCGGCAATGAGAACTTTATAAAAGATAAGCTGAACTTTTTAAGTTTTGGAAAACTTCGTGGAAGTTATGGTACTTCGGGCAATGACCAGATCGGTGATTATGGTTATTCAGATAGTTGGAAGTCTACAGATTATTCGTATGCAGGTTCTGGTGGACTTTTTCCAAGCCGTTTCCCTAATCCCAACTATAGCTGGGAAGTGAATAAGAAATTAGAGGTCGCATTAGAACTGGGCTTTTTAAAAGATAGAATAATGCTGACTACCAGCTTCTATCGCAATCGATCTGGCAATCAACTCATCGGTTTTGTATTGTCACCGCAATCAGGATTCAGAGATTATACTGCCAATTTGCCTGCTCTTGTTGAAAACAAAGGCTTCGAGCTTGAATTAAATACCGTCAACCTTACGAGATCAAATTTCAAATGGAGTACTACATTAAATTTTACTACCGCAAAAAATAAGTTGCTCGAATACCCGGGACTGGAAGCTTCTGAATACGCAGACAAGATGTTTATCGGACAGCCATTGAATGTGACGATGGGTTTTGCTTTCACAGGCATCGATCCTCAGACGGGAATTCCGCAATTTACAGATAAGAACAACGACGGAGAAACAGATGAAGAAAATGATTTCTTTATATTGGGGACCACTACACCTAAATTTTATGGCGGAATACTCAACAGCTTTACGATAAAAAAATGGAGTCTTGATTTCTTTCTTCAATTTGTAAAGCAAGAAGGTCCAGGACTTAACTACGGGTATCTTTCTAATCCCTATGGGTTCATGGTGAACAAAGACCTTAGTGCACTTGACAGATGGACTGCCCCCGGGCAGTCGGCGATAATTCCTGGCGCAACGGCTTCTGCAAGTTCTGATGGTTATAGCGAGTATCGTAAATATCGTGTGTCAAGTGCATTATGGAGAGATGCTTCTTACATCCGTTTAAAAAATGTTTCACTGCGCTATAATATTGGGAATGTCATTAAAGGATGGAAATCCAGCAATTTTACGGTTTATGTGCAAGGACAGAATCTCTTTACTATTACCAATTATGATGGGTTTGATCCTGAAACGAAGGGAATGTCTTTGCCACCTTTATCAGTGTATACGGCTGGCTTACAATTATCATTTTAACCCTAAATTTTGAATGATGAAAGTAATGAAAAAAAATGTACAGAAATCTATTGGCCTAAAAAATCTTAAACTGATGAAAGTTATTAATTATATCATACTTGTGGTTTTACTGAGCGGAGTAACCTCCTGTAAAAAATTTGTAGACATAGGTGACCCTAAAGCAGAACTCGCTAAGGGAAGCGTTTTTGCAAGCGATGGCTCAGCCACTGCCGCAATGGTAGGTATTTATGCAGATATGAATGCATTAAATTATTATTTCGCAAATGTCCTGACGACCTTTATGGGAGGCATGGGTGCTGATGAGTTTACTTATGCTGCTACATTTGCCGAATTTGATGAGTGGAAAAATAATAATGTACTGCCTACAAATAGATTTGTAGGGCAGCTATGGTCGCAGCCATATGAATATAACTATCGTGCCAACGCAATCATAGAAGGGGTAACGGCCTCAACTACGCTAAGTCCCGATGTTAAAAAAAGATTACTTGGTGAAGCGAAATTTATGAGGGCATTTTTACATTTCTATCTCGTGAATACTTTTGGCGATGTTCCTTTAATTCTGGACACCGATGTGCTTAAAAATACAAGTCTTCCACGAACGCCTTCAGCAGACGTCTATAAAGCTATTATTGAAGATCTGATTGCTGCAAAGGGATTGTTAAGCCCCGACTATCCAACAGGTGGCGCCCGTACCCGTCCGAACAAATGGGCTGCTACCTTACTATTAGCACGTGCATACCTATATACTGGTAACAACGCGCAGGCAGAAATTGAAGCAGGAGAGGTAATCGCCAGTCCCAACTATTCCTTACTTCAGGGAAACGCAATGAATCAGACTTTTCTGGCCAATAGTAGAGAAGCCATTTGGCAGCTACAAGTAGTAAATACTTTGGGAAACCGCAATACCTGGGAAGGCTTTACAATGACGCCGGCAAATGCTACCGCTCCGGTTCCCTCTGCCTTTTACAGATTGACCAAAGGAGTCGGAGGATTGGTAGATGCTTTTGAAGGGGGAGATTTGCGAAGAGCCAACTGGACCAGAAGTTACAACACAACTGCTACACCTCCATTAACACATACGTTCCCTTATAAATATAAAGTGCGTACTGGAACCCCGGTAACAGAATATTCAATGATCATGCGCTTTGCTGAAGCTTACCTGATCAGAGCAGAAGCCAGAATGCAGCAAAGTAAATTTGGTCTTGCAAAAGAAGACCTGGATATTATCCGTGGCCGTGCCGGATTGGGCCTGGCAACCCTGGCAACCACTGTTGCTGCAGGGATGATGCAGGTAGAACAGGAACGCAGGGTAGAGTTGTTTTCAGAATGGGGACATCGCTGGTATGATTTAAAAAGATGGAAAAGTGTAACAGGTGATCCTACAAAAACACGTGCCGACGATGTTCTTCCACTTACAAAGACAAACTGGAAATCGACAGCCATACTTATGCCTATTCCGGCAGACGCAAGAAGCACAAATAAAAACCTGACCCCTAACCCTGGTTATAACTAATTCACATCCCTATGTTTAAACATGTGTTAGTTAGCTACCTGTCTGTACTTGCTTTTATACAAGTACAGGCGCAGGTAGTGCAAATTACCCCCGAAAAACCTCAGCGTGGAGAAAAGGTAACCATTACTTATCATCCCAATGCCGCAGGTGCTGCTATTAGCAAAGATGCCACGGACGTAATCGTCAATTTCAGTTATTCGACCTTTTATGAACAACCCTGGAAACTACCGATGATCAGACAAGGCAACGACTGGGTAGCCTCATTTGTGTTACAACGGTATGCAACTTTTGCTTCTTTTTACGTACAAAGCGGCGATACTATTGATAAGCCTGCAGCTGATCGACACTATTCAATTTCCGTATTTGATGGAAATAAACGGGTTAGGGATGGCTTTCTACATGAGTCCTATAGTTTGGGTGCCCAAATGCCAAAGTCGCCAAAATTACCAGCCTTACAGCTGGCGCTATTGAAAAAAGAACTGGCCAACTATCCCGACAATTATGAAGCAAAGGTACGTGAGCAAAGTGTATTAATGACCATGGCAAAAACACCGGAGGAGAAGTTAAAACACCGGTTGGAGGCCAGAAAGATCATCGCTGCCAAATTTGAGGAAAACCCAACTTTTGGCGGCAACCTGAATAAAGTAACCATGGGTTATTTAATTATTGGAGAAAACTCCAGGCTCGACTCCATCCGAAAGGTTGTTTCTACCCGGTTCCCCGAATCAGATCTGGCTAAAGATTACCTGATTTCTGCTATTGCTAAGGAAAAAGATGAAGTGAAGAAAGTGGCACAGCTGGAGGTATTGTTAAAGAAGGGTAAGGAAAATGGTGAGAACTCCACAGAGATACACCGGATGCTTTTTGAACATTACGTGGCAAAGAAAAATGAAGAGAAAGCAATTTATCATGCAAGCAGAAGTCTGGGGGCTGTAAATCCCTATACTCCGCAACGGTTAAAAACCATCTCCAGCGACTTGACTGCCGCCAAACTGGCTCCTGATACCGCAATTGCCTATGCGCAGGCATCCCTAAAAATTGTAGAACAGTGGCCAATAGGTGTCATCAGGTATTTTCCTGAGTACGGGCATATCTTGCCTTTTGTGGCCGATAGCCTACGGACCAAAACTGTTGCAGCGGAAAGTGCAGGTTTATATGCACTTATCGCCCTCAATAAATTTTATCTCGGTTATAAGGATGAAGCTATGAAATATGCACTTAAAGCCGAAAATACAGGTGTGGATAAAGTGGGATTAATGGACCTTGCATTGCTCTATGAACTTGCTGGCGCTCCTGAAAAGGCATTTGATGCGACCTGGAAAGTGTTGCTGGAAGATCCTGCAAATGTTGCTGCATTAAAATCAGCGAAAGCAAATTTTCTGAAATTCAACACGTCGGAAACTGCCTTTGACGAGAAAATTAAAAAGCTGGAAGCGCTGAAGCTTACTCAACTTAAGGCCTTGTTAAAAAAACAATTGATGAATAAGCCCGGGCCTGAACTTTCCGGATTGACGGACCTGAAAGGTAAAACCGTGACAAAATCGATGATGAAGGGCAAAATCGTTGTGCTTGATTTTTGGGCTACCTGGTGTGTCCCTTGTATGCAGGAAATGCCCTATCTGCAGAAAGTGTACGATAAATATAAAAACAATCCGAAGGTGATGTTTATGGTCGTAAACAGCGGGGCAAAGAATACCATCAAAGATGCCATTGGTTGGGAAGCTAAAAACCGGCAGTATACTTTTCCACTTTATTTTAACAATGACCCGGATATAGGAGAGAAAGTGGGCTTTACGCTGATTCCCACAATTGCAGTGATAGACGCTGAGGGGAAAATGCAGTTCCGAACCATTGGTTTTGAAGGCGCGGAACTGGAACATAAACTGGCAGCTCAGATTGATATTTTGTTAGAAGGGAAGTGAAATTAAGATTCGTTATTTTTTATCCAGTAGAATGTTTGTAAAGCTATGAGCACTCTTAAATTTTTAAAATGTGGTAAATTTTAAAGTAGGAAAGCCAGCGTCTTTTAGACGCTGGCTTTCCTACTTTATTCACTTTTGTGGAAGACCTGGTCTAGAAAACCCAAATAGGACATCCATTTGCATCTACTGTTTGTCCCAAAGGAGTATTAGGACATTTATCGTTTTTGTTAATCACTCCGTCTTTATCATCGTCATCTAATGGCCCCCCTCCTTGCAATACTTTTGCAGAAGCATTTTTGTTAGACAATGTATAAGTGAAAGATGATAAGGTAAGAATAGAAATCAATGAGAGTGAGAATAGTGATAGAGTTAATTTTTTCATGTTTTAAGATTTAAATGTTAATATAAGATTTAATTGTTGAGACTGAAGCGTTGGTTGTTAGACGTTAATGAGCGATTTCTTTTATATCTAAAAATAGCAGATAATAGTCAGCTTTTTTCCTGGGGTTAGTAACAATCTCGATATGTTTTTTTGGAATAGTTGCAACGTTCATAGTGGAGTTGAAGAGATAATCTTTATAAAAATAACAACTAAGTGCCGTACCATTTGTTTTGTAGCAACATCTTATGCACAAAACATGAAGACTGATATTGCCAAGCGCTTTGTACAGAACCCCTTGTTATCACCCAGGGACCTAAAACCAAGCATGCCCGGACTGGAGATTACCTGTTTGCTAAACCCCGGTGTTTTTATCTTTGAAGGCAAGACCTGGCTATTGGTACGTGTAGCAGAAAGACCTGCCCAACAAGATGGAGTGATCTCTTTCCCGGTGCTGAAAGGTGACGGGGTTGAAATCATTGAAATTTTGGCGAATGACCCCGACCTGAATACCGATGATCCAAGGGTAATCAGGTATGCGGGCATCGATTACCTGACCACATTGTCGCACTTGAGGCTACTTTGTAGCGATGACGGTATTCAGTTTTATGAGCCGGAAGATTATCCGCTTTTGCAGGGCGAAACTTTACAGGAAGCCTTTGGAATAGAGGACTGTCGGGTAGCTTTGATGGAAGGAACCTATTACCTCACTTATACTGCGGTATCCGCGCAGGGAGTTGGAGTGGGGTTGCGGACAACAAAAGACTGGAAAAATTTTAGCACTGAGGGAATGATCATTCCCCCGCATAATAAAGATTGCGCCATTTTTGAAGAAAAGATCAATGGTAAGTTTTATGCGTTGCACCGGCCAAGTAGTGTCAGCATAGGAGGAAATTATATATGGATAGCAGAATCTCCTGACGGAATACATTGGGGACGGCATAGGTGTATTGTTACTACCCGCGCAAACCATTGGGACAGCGCCAGGGTTGGTGCCGGTGCAGCACCTATCAGAACAGATAAAGGATGGTTGGAGATTTATCACGGCGCTAATGCCGGGCACCGTTATTGTCTGGGCGCTTTTTTGATGGACCTGGATGACCCCAATAAGGTGTTGGCACGTAGCGAGGAACCCATCATGGTACCTACAGAAACCTACGAATTGACAGGATTTTTCGGGCAGGTGGTGTTTACCAATGGACATATCGTGAAGGGTGATGAACTGACCATTTATTACGGAGCTGCCGATGAATTTGTTTGCGGAGCTAAATTTTCGGTCGCCGAAATTTTAGGTTTATTAAAGTGGGAGTAAATACGTTGTTGAGTTAAAATTGGTCAGTTATAATAGTATTAGTTAAGGATCATGTGAAGCGGTACAATCTAGATGGCTAGGACTCTAAGCAGCCATTCCTAGTCCAGTTTAGAATTTAACAATCAAATCTATTTTCTTGATATATAATTACTTTTTTACGTCGGGTTTGAGAATGGGGGGCTGTAGGAAAAAATAAATAATTTCGTATGTTTGCTGCGGAAAACTAAAAAACATTTACATTGATGAAGGTAGCTTTAATAACAGGCGTTACAGGACAAGATGGTGCATATTTAGCAGAATTTTTGCTTAAAAAAGGATATTTTGTACATGGTTTAAAAAGAAGGGCCTCATCATTTAATACCGATAGGATTGATCACCTGTATCAGGATCAGCACGAACACGGGGTGCATTTCAAGCTACACTATGGCGATCTTACCGATTCAACCAATTTAATCCGTATCATTCAGGAAACTCAACCCGATGAAATTTATAACCTCGCAGCGATGAGCCATGTGCATGTCAGCTTCGAGATGCCCGAATATACGGCTAATGCCGATGGTATTGGTACATTGCGATTACTGGAGGCCATCCGCATTCTGGGAATGGAGAAAAAGACCAAAATTTATCAGGCTTCCACTTCCGAACTGTACGGCCTGGTACAGGCGGTTCCGCAAAGCGAAACTACCCCCTTTTATCCACGTTCGCCCTATGCTGTAGCCAAATTGTATGGTTATTGGATTACTGTAAATTACCGCGAAGCCTATAAAATGTATGCCTGCAACGGAATCTTGTTTAACCACGAAAGTCCGCTTAGGGGAGAAACATTTGTAACGCGTAAAATTACCCGGGCGGCCTGCAAAATTGCCCTTGGTCTGCAAAATTGTTTATACCTGGGCAACCTGTCTGCACAACGCGATTGGGGCCACGCCAAAGATTATATAGAAGCCATGTGGCTTATCCTTCAGCAGGAACAAGCCGAAGACTATGTCATTGCCACCGGAATAACCACTACCGTAAGGGATTTCGTAAAGATGAGCTTTGCTGAACTGGGGATAGAAGTTGAATTTAGTGGCAAAGACCAGCACGAACGTGGGGTAATCATTGATGTAGATCAGGAAATGGTAGCCAAACTAGGGTTGAATGACACTTACCTGAAACCGGGTACTATTGTAGTGCAGGTAGATGAAAAGTATTTCCGTCCTACAGAAGTTGATCTTTTGCTGGGCGATCCTACCAAAGCCAACACCAAGCTGGGTTGGAAACCTAAATACGATTTGCCATCGCTGGTGCAAGACATGATCCAATCAGATCTGCATCTGATGAAAAAAGATGAATACCTGAAACAGGGAGGCTTTAAAACACTTAATTATTTCGAATAAGCCGTAGCCTTTTTCAGGCTGCTTTCTTTTCTATACTTGGCCAGGTTGATCAGCAATACACTGCCCAGAATCACTACCAGTCCTATAATCTGGATAAAGGTAACTTTTTCGCTGGTAAACAAAACACTTAGCAGCACGGCTACTACCGGATTGACATAGGCATAGGTACTTACCTGTGTGGCCGGGCGCACGGTCAATAGCCATACGTAGGCGCTAAAGGCCGCAATAGATCCAAATATGATCAGATAGATGACAGCAAACCAGGCATCGCCTGATATCTGCTGCCAGTTAAATGTTTTAAACTCCGAGCCGATGATGGTGCCGGGGATAAAAGCGACTCCGGCGGCCAGCATTTGCCAGGAGGTGCTTACGGATACAGATACGGCATCGGTTGAATTGTATTTGGCATAAAGCGAGCCGGCAGCCCAGCCAATAGGTGCCAGGAGCAGCAAAATTATGCCTGTAAGCTGTGTTGAAGCTCCATTGCTGTTTAAGGTTTGCATGGCCTGCTCGGCAAACAAAAGGATTACCCCAATAAAACCAATAATCAAACCCAGTACGGTCGATTTGTTGCGCAAATTCTCGCCCCATTTTGGTTTATCCAGAATCACAAACCACATGGCCGCCGAAGAAACCAGAATGGCCACCAGGCCGCTTGGAATAGATTGTTCAACCCATATCACCATCCCGTTTCCTATTCCCAGCATCAAAATACCCCCTATAATGGCGTGCTTAATGCTCTTTTTGTCAAAAATCTTTTCTCCTTTCAGGGCGCACCAGCCCATCAGTAGCAGTCCCGCTGCCAGAAATCTGAATGCACCCAGAATAAATGGAGGGAAACCTCCAAGGGCTTTTTGGATAAAGAAATAGGTAGATCCCCAAACAATGTACACTACCGCAAAGGCAATGATAACCATCAAGGGAGAAGCTTTTTTAGTTACAGGCGTCGACATATGATTTTTATTAGGAAGCGTATATTTCAAAAATAGGATTAATATCATAGTACAGATATTGTTATCTTGCTTTTTTATTAATAGTTACATCTAAATGATTATCATTATCCAATGTAAGGACAGGGTAGGCCTGGTGGCAGATATTTCCAGGATCTTATCCGAAGCGCAACTGAATATAATTTCCATGCGCGAGCATGTAGACAAGGCCGAAAACAGGTTCTTTATGCGGCTGGAAGTAGACGGACTAGCCGAAGAAACCAGTCTGGAAGAAAAGATGAAGCAGATTCTGCCAGCCGGAGCGTTAATTCATGTAAATCCCGTTCCGGACAAAAAGATTGTCGTATTGGTGACCAAAGAGTATCATTGCCTGGCAGATATTCTGATCCGGAACAATTTTGGGACCCTGGGTGCTTCAGTACTTTGTGTCATCGGCAACCATGCAGTTTTGCAAAAAATCTGTGACCGTTTCGAAATACCTTTCTTTCTGGTGCCTTACCACGAAGACAAAAATATCTCCGAAAAACAGATCATCGACAAGATCAGGTCCTATGATCCGGATTACATTGTTCTGGCCAAATTTATGCGCATCCTCTCGGCCTCATTTGTGGCCAGCTTTCCGCATAAAGTTATCAATATACACCATTCCTTTTTGCCCGCTTTTGTGGGCGCAAACCCCTATAAGCAGGCTTTTGAGCGCGGCGTTAAACTCATCGGTGCTACCGCACATTTCGTAACCGACGACCTGGATGAAGGGCCCATCATTGCACAACAAATCATACCCGTAAACCATTCTTTTACTGCCGCCGATATGGTAAAATCGGGAAAGGAAATTGAGACTGCAGTGCTGGCAAAAGCATTGCGTCTGGTGCTCAACGACCGCGTATTTGTTTACAAAAATAAAACCGTCGTATTTGAGTAGGTATTAAAATACATTTTTTTTGTGTTTATTTGCTGGGTTCAACTTTATAAACATGGATGTACTTAATAATTTTTTTAAAAAGAATTAAAAAGTATTATTATAAATTATTAAGTTTGTTAAAGCATCCCAACCAAATAAAACATGACAATAGAAAAGGGCCAGCTGCTAAGAGCGGATATCATCAAACAACTTTACTATAAAAACCCACTGTCGCTTACCGAACTTAGTAAGCTTACCCACAAGAGTTTACCGCTGGTTACCAAGGTGGTAAACGATCTAGTAGTGGAGGGATATATTAAAGAGCAAGGCCTGGCTCCATCTACTGGGGGCCGGCGGGCTTCTCTGTTTCTGCTCAATCCCGAAATGGAGAAATATATTGTTGCCGTGGCGATGGATCAGTTTACTACCCGGATGGCCATTTATGATCTGGCCCGTAATATCGTTTTCCCCATTCAAACCATTGAGCTTACACTTCCCGGAGGGGCCGAGATAACAGATAAGTTACTTGATTTTATAGATGTCCATATCAAAGCTTCTGGTATTGATATCAAAAAGATCCTGGGCGTGGGCATTGGTGTGCCTGGTTTTATCGATGTAGAAAATGGGACCGACCACTCTCACCTGAAAACAAAAGATGGCAAACACCTAGGCAAGTACCTGACCAAAAAGCTGGGACTTCCCGTGTTTATGGACAACGACTCGAGTCTGATTGCATTGGCCGAGCTGAATTTTGGTGCCGCCGAAGGAAAACGCGATGTGCTGGTGGCCAATATTGGCTGGGGCACAGGCTTGGGCATGATTGTAAACGGGCAGCTTTACAGAGGAAGCAGTGGTTACGCCGGTGAGTTTAGCCATATCCCATTGTCCAATACTAATAACCTATGTTCTTGTGGCAAACGCGGTTGTCTGGAAGTCGAAACATCTTTGCTGTTGATGACCAAAAGGGCAAAGGAGGAGATCGAGAATGGCGCAGCTACCAGCATGACCCAACTTTTCAAAGAGGATGAGCGCAACGTGGGCGAGTTATTTTTAGAAGCCGCCAAAGGTCATGATCCATTGGCAGTTTCCATATTGTCTGATGCCGCCTTTATGATTGGAAAAGGACTGGCAACACTAATCCACATCATGAACCCTGAATGTATTGTGCTGAGCGGAAGAGGGGCAATTGCCGGAAAAATCCTGTTGCCTCCTGTACAGCAGGCTGTTAATGAGTTTTGTATACCCAGAATTGCAGATAAAACAACCATTATACTTTCTGAATTGGCTGCAGACGCCGAGTTGTTGGCTGCGGCCAGTCTGGTAGTGGAACATGGTCAATTTGACTAACAGTTTTTTGGTGCTTGTATTTTTTTGAATCCTTTGTAGGCAATTGAATGGAAAAAGTGGTCTTTATTTTAACCAGATATTTTGAATGAAAAATTACCTTATACTATTTTTATTATTAACTGCGGTTAAATTGAATGCCCAAAACCAATATGAACTGCATACGGGATGGCAATGCAAGCCTATCACAGAAGTAAGTGCCGGCGGGGCCGAACTATCCAAGCCTGGTCAGGATTTATCGGGCTGGATGCCTGCCACCGTTCCCGGAACGGTACTGGGCACCTTGTTGGACCAGAAAAAAGTGCCCGACCCATTTTATGGGATGAACAATCAGCACATTAAAGACATTTATGATACCGGCAATGCCTATTATACCTATTGGTTTGTAAAATCTTTTACACAAGGTGCCAAAGGTGACGAGCAGGTTTGGCTCAAATTGAGGGGCGTAAATTACAAAAGCGACATTTATCTGAACGGCAAAAAGGTAAACCCTCAAACTCATGTGGGTATGCACCTGCGCCAACAATATAACATTACCAAACTGTTGGCCGCAAATGGCAACAACAGGCTGGTCATATTGGTTTCTCCACCTGATTTCCCGGGTGCACCAAACGGCGGACAGGGTGGCGACGGGACCATTGCCAAAGGTTTAACTACACAGTATACGGCAGGCTGGGACTGGATACAGCCTATCCGCGACCGTAATACAGGTATATGGGACAAAGTATTTATAGAAACTACAGGCGGAGTGAATTTAGAAAATCCTCACGTCATTACACTGGTTCCGGGCAAACGCTTACCTCAAGGTAAGCAGGAACCAGCAATTGTCCGTACCTCCTGCGAAATCGAAAATCCACTGGCCAAACCGGTAAGCGGATACCTGCAGTACGCATTAGAAGGACAATTGATCAAAACGGCGGTACAGCTCAAAGCCGGCGAAAAGAAAACGGTAAAACTGCCCGACCTGGAGTTGAAAAGTCCTAAGCTTTGGTGGCCGGCGGGTTATGGCGAACATCCCTTGTACCAAATCAACATGACTTTTGTGGATGCTTCCGGAAAAACCATAACAACCGAAAAAGTTCAGTTTGGTGTACGGGAAATCACCACTCGCTGGAATGAACATACCCGTAGCCGCGAAAACCTGGTCAACGGACAAAAGATTTTTATCAAAGGAGGCAACTGGGTTATTTCCGATGCGATGTTGCGCTTCTCCGACCAGCGTTATGATGCCGAAGTTCGTTTTCACCGCGATATGAACCTCAACCTCATCCGCATCTGGGGAGGTGCTATTACCGAACGCCCTGAATTTTATCAGGCCTGCGATAAGTATGGTATGCTGGTGTTCCAGGATTTCTGGTTCAGTGGCGATTGTAATGGCAAATGGACCGATCCGCTGAAGAAAGACGATCAGTGGACCCGCCGACAATATCCAGACGACCATGAGCTGGTGCTGACTGCTGCGGCCGACCAGATCAAAATGATCCGCAACCATCCTTCATTGGCTTTCTGGTGCGGTGGCAATGAGATGACCCCGCCTGATGACATCTTATTCCCGCTGAAAGAGAAGATCCTCCCCGAGTTGGATGGTACCCGTTATTTCTTCGACTATTCCAACTCCAACGACATGTCGTACAATTTTCTGGGCGGCAATGGCGATGGCCCTTACACCATACAGGACCCTAAAATTTTCTGGTCTTTCAAAACTTATCCCTACAACACCGAGGTGGGTTCGGTAGGGGTGGGCGATTATGCTTCGCTTCAACGTTTTATCCCGGCATCAAACCTGATTGCCCCGCAACATAAGCAAGAGCCCGACTCGGTATGGGCATATCACAAATACATTCCTTACGATCAGCATATCGATCCTTATGGAAAAGCCAAAGATGCCAAAGACTTTGCAATGAAGGCCCAATTGGTCAATTACAATCAATACCGCTCGCTGATGGAGGGCTTTTCTTCCCACATGTGGGATTGGTATACGGGCGTGATGATCTGGAAAACACAGAACCCATGGACGTCTATGCGCGGGCAGATGTACGATTATTACCTGGATGTCAACGCCTGCCTGTATGGCCTGCGTAAAGGCTCCGAACCTTTGCACATTATGATGAACCCGTTGGATAGCATGGTCACTATTGTCAACAATGGTTTTGCCATACAGCGCAACGTAATGGTTCAGGCCAATCTGTACAACCTGGAAGGGAAATTAGAACAACAAATTCAGGCCTTTGCCGAAGTGGCGGCCAGTACCACGCAAAGAACATTCCCGGTAAATGAGGCGCTTAAAAAGCTGAATGCTAAAAAGGGATGCTTTGTGGAATTAAAGCTGCTCAATGCCCAGCAACAGGTGCTGAGCGAGAACCTGTACTGGATGTCGGGCCATGATGGCAATTACAGCGGACTTCAGGAAATGAAAGCGGCTACATTGAAGCTAAGCAGCAAAGTAGTGGAAAAAGGAAAAATATCGCTGAACCTGAAAAATGACCAGGGCAATCCTGTGGCATTTTTTAACCGCATTGCAGTCATCAATTCCAAAACCGGCGAACGCATATTGCCGGCATTTTTCTCCGACAACTACCTTACCGTATTGCCGGGCGAAGAAAAAACGGTGACGGTAGATTTCCCCGGTCAAGGGGCTACGCCTTTAAGTATTGAAGTATACGGCTGGAATGTTAAAAGCCAAACCCTACCTATTCAACCATAATTAAAATGAAAAGAAGAAATTTTATCCAACATACGGCCTTGATGGGGGCAGCGCTATTATACCGCCCAACTGATATTTTTGCGACTGAAACCACAGTTGCCGACTTCCCGGTAGTAAGGCCTGCATTGGCAGCGCGTAAATTTACCAGCAAAACCGTCGAAGCGGCGATAAAAGCCTTCAAAGCAGGAGTTGCCGATAAAGAACAGGCCTGGTTGTTCGAAAACTGTTTCCCCAATACATTGGATACTACGGTATTTCCAGGTACCCTAAATGGCCGCCCGGATACCTATGTCATTACCGGCGATATTGATGCCATGTGGCTGCGCGACAGCTGCGCGCAGGTTTGGCCATATCTGCCCTTTATCCATGATGATGAAAAGCTGGCTACTTTAATTGCAGGGGTCATCAACCGCCAGGCGCAACTCATCATCCGCGATCCTTATGCCAATGCTTTTTTCAAAGATGGAGAAAAGGAAAGCGAGTGGAAATCGGATATGACCACCATGAAACCGGGGGTACATGAGCGTAAATGGGAAATCGATTCTCTGTGTTATGCCATCCGCCTGGCGCATGCCTATTGGAAAAAAACAAATGATAAAAAGCCTTTTGATGCCGAATGGGAAAAATCCATCCGGTTGATCCTGCAAACTTTTAAAGAGCAGCAACGAAAAACAGATCGCGGGCCTTATCATTTTCAACGCGAAACGGCCAAGCCTACCGATACCCTGCCTATGGAGGGTTATGGCTTTCCGGTAAAACCTACCGGGATGATCTGTTCTATGTTCAGGCCAAGTGACGATGCCACCATTTTCCCTTATTTGATTCCTTCCAACTTTTTTGCGGTAGTGAGTTTAAGGCAGGCTGCCGAAATGGTAAGTGCTTTGCGCAAGGATGCAGAACTGGCACAAGCTTTAACCGGTTTGGCCGAAGAAGTGGCGGCAGGATTAAAAAAACACGCTACCTATCAGCATCCCGAATTTGGCGAGATTTATGCCTTTGAAGTGGATGGAATGGGCAACCGCTACCTGATGGATGATGCCAATATCCCAAGCCTGCTGGCTTTACCTTACCTGGATGCCATGCCGGTCACCGATCAGGTTTACCAGAATACGCGTCGCTTCTGCCTGTCTGACAGCAATCCGTTTTTTTACAAAGGTAAAACCATGGAAGGCATTGGTGGCCCGCACGTGGGCAAAGATCAAATGATCTGGCCACTGAGCATCATTGCCCGTGGACTTACCAGCACCGATCCGAAAGAAATAAAACATTGTTTGCAAATGCTGAAAGCCAGCCATGCCGGCACCGGTTTTATGCATGAGTCGTTTCAGAAAGACGATCCTGCACAGTTTACCCGAAGCTGGTTTGCCTGGGCCAATACCATTTATGGAGAATTTTTATGGAAGGTGTTCAAAGAAAACCCTACTTTGCTAAGGGATTAGATTTAAACAGATGAGTATGAGTGCGTATAGATATGTATTGGGTGCTGATATTGGCGGCTCGCACATTACTGCCGCAGTAATGGATATGGAAAACAGGGTAATGCTGGAGCATTCCGTTAGCCGCAGTTCGCTAAATTCACAGGCGCCGGTCAGTCACATTATGGACAGCTGGACGGAAGTCATGAACGAAGCTTGCCAAAAGGCTGGTGTAAAACTGGAAAAGGTGGGTCTGGCTATGCCTGGTCCCTTTGATTATGAGAATGGCATTTCTCTGATCACCGGTACTGGTAAATACGAAGCTTTGTACCAATTGAACGTAAAAGAGCTGCTGGCAAAGGCGCTGGGTATTGGTCCCGAGGCCATCCTGATGAAGAATGATGCAGCCTGCTTTCTGGCTGGCGAAACTTTTTCTGGCTCGGCCAAAAATTATAACCGTGTTATTGGCATTACCCTGGGTACAGGCCTGGGGTCGGCTATTTTTGATGGTAACGATGTTACTGATGCCAACTTATGGTGCATCCCTTATGGCGATAGCATTGCCGAAGATTATATCTCTACCCGCTGGTTTTTGAAACGTTATCATCAGCTTACCGGCCTCAATATTTTAAACGTAAAAGAAATGACAGCTTTGTACGACGAGTCGGATACCGTGCGCCAGATTTTTGACGAATTTGTACAGCACCTTGCAGCTTTCCTGGAACATTTTCAGGGGCAAGCCAAAGCCGATGCCATTGTAATTGGCGGCAACATTGCCCGTGCGGCATCCAGGTTCTTGCCGGGATTAAACAGGGCACTAAAAAAACTGGAAATCAGTCAGCCTGTCTTCATTTCTGAAACGACCGAGTTAGCAGCATTGGCCGGCGCGGCCAGTTGCTGGAAAACCCCACAATCCATATCATGAACCTAAGCCATTTTTTTAAATTCAGTTCCTTTTGCGGTCTTATACTGTTATTAACTACACAAAGTAGTGTTGCACAGCCTGTCAATATCCAAAGCCCGGCCGACTGGGTAAACCCGCTGATGGGTACCAGTTCAACCTACGAACTTTCTAATGGCAATACCTATCCGGCGGTAGCGGTGCCCTGGGGCATGAACTTCTGGACGCCGCAGACCGGAAAAATGGGCGATGGATGGCAGTACATGTATACCGCCAACAAAATCAGGGGTTTTAAACAAACCCACCAGCCATCACCCTGGATGAACGATTACGGACAATTCTCTATCATGCCCGTAACCGGGAAGTTAAAGGTAACCGAAGAGGGCAGGGCCAGCTGGTTTTCGCACAAAACAGAAGTCGTAAAACCTTATTATTATAGCGTATACCTGGCCGATCAGGATGTTACGGCCGAAATGACCCCAACCGAACGTTCGGCACAGTTCCGGTTTATCTATCCACAAACGGATAGTGCCTTTGTGGTGATTGATGCCTTCGACAAAGGCTCTTATATCAAAGTCATTCCTTCCGAAAATAAAATCATTGGCTATTCAACCCGCTATGCAGCTGGTTCATTAACCAACTTTAAAAATTACTTTGTCATCTATTCCAGCAAGCCGTTTAGCTTCGCCAAAACTTACAATGGCGGTAAGGTGGGCGGTACCCTCGAAATGCAGAGCGAGCATGCTTTGGCGGTCATTGGTTTCAAAACCAATAGGGGCGAGCAGGTGCACCTGCGCGTGGCCTCTTCTTTTGTCAGTGCCGAGCAGGCCGAACTGAACCTGTCGCGCGAGCAGGGAAAAGCCAGCTTCGAAAACATCAAAGAACAGGCTAAAACAGCCTGGAACAAAGCCTTGGGTAAGCTGGATGTAGCTGGTGGTACCGAAACACAAACCAAAACTTTCTATTCTTGTTTGTATCGCACGCTATTGTTCCCAAACAAGCTTTATGAACTGGATGCCAACAACCAGATTATTCACTATAGTCCTTACAATGGCAAAGTATTGCCCGGCTATATGTTTGCCGGTACCGGTTTCTGGGATACTTTCCGTGCTTTATACCCTTTCCTCAACCTGGTATACCCGGGCATCAACAAAGAAATGCAGGAGGGGCTGATCAATACCTATAAAGAAGGAGGCTTTTTGCCCGAATGGTCAAGCCCTGGCTATGCCAATGTGATGATTGGCAACAACTCGGCCTCGGTAGTGGCCGAAGCTTACCTGAAAGGCTTAAGAGGATATGACATCCAAACCCTGTACCAGGCCTTGTTGCATGGCGCAAATAACGAAGGCCCGATGGATGCTGTAGGCCGAAAAGGGGTTAAATACTATAATGAACTGGGTTATGTGCCTTACAATGTAGGCATCAACGAAAATGCTGCAAGAACACTAGAGTATGCCTATGATGATTTTGCAATATACCGCCTGGGCAAAGCCTTAGGCCGGCCCCAGGCAGAAACTGATTTATATAAACAAAGAAGCTTAAATTATACCAAACTCTTTGATCCATCTACCGGCCTGATGCGTGGTAAAAATAAAGATGGTTCTTTTGCCAGCCCTTTTAACCCCTTCAAATGGGGCGATGCCTTTACCGAAGGCAACAGCTGGCATTACTCCTGGAGCGTATTTCACGACATCAAAGGCCTGATGAACCTAATGGGTGGCCAGGATAAGTTCAATGCCAGGCTGGACCAGGTTTTCAGCCTGCCACCAATATTCGACGAAAGTTATTACGGACAGGTGATTCATGAAATCAGGGAAATGCAGATTGTAAATATGGGGCAATATGCCCATGGTAACCAGCCCATACAGCACATGCCTTACCTGTATGCTTATGGCGGGCAGCCCTGGAAAACCCAGCAGCATGTACGCGAAATTATGAACAAGCTATACCAACCCACACCTGACGGATATTGTGGCGATGAAGACAACGGTCAAACCTCGGCCTGGTATGTGTTCTCGGCCATGGGCTTTTACCCGGTATGCCCGGCATCCGATCAGTATGTGCTGGGGGCGCCTTTGTTTAAAAAGATAACCCTTACCCTCGAAAACGGGAAAAAGGTAAACATCACTGCGGCCAACAACAACGCCCAAAACTATTATGTGAGCAACATGCGTTTTAACGGGCAGCCGCAAACCAAAAACTGGTTAGATCACGCTGCTTTAATGAAGGGCGCAACCATCGATTTTCAGATGACCGACAAACCAAACTTAAAAAGAGGAACCGGCAATGCCGATCGTCCTTACTCCTTATCCGATCAATAAAATCCTAAACGATAAAAAAATGCAGACCGAAGCACAAACCACCACCACCCGCGTGAGCCCAAGCTACACCACGCCCCTCATTTCCCTTACATTCCTGTTTTTCATGTGGGGATTTATCACCTGTATGAATGATATCCTCATCCCACACCTCAAAGGTTTGTTTGTGTTGAGTTATCTGGAGGCCATGTTGGTGCAGTTTTGTTTCTTTGGCGCCTATTTCATTGGCTCAGTGGTGTATTTCCTCATCTCCTATTTCAAAGGCGATCCCATCAACCGCATCGGCTATAAAAACGGCTTGTTGCTTGGACTTGTCGTATCCGCCCTGGGCTGTCTGATGTTTTATCCTGCGGCTACACTGTCTGTTTATGGCTTGTTCCTGGCTGCTTTCTTTATCCTTGGCCTGGGTTTTACGCTGTTGCAAATCACGGCAAACCCTTACGTTTCCCTTTTGGGCAAAGAAAGTACCGCTTCAGGCCGTTTAAACCTGGTACAGGCATTCAACTCATTTGGTACCACCATTGCACCTATTTTGGGCGGTTACCTCATTTTCCATTTTTTTGCGGCCAACGGGCACTTGTCTGCAGGTGCCACCAAAATCCCTTACCTTATTTTTTCGGGCATCTTTGTATTGCTGACCCTGTTCATTTATAAAGTAAAACTACCCGATTTTGCCAGTCACGAGGCCGGTATGGATGGTTTAGGCGCTTTGCGTTTCCCGCAGCTAAAGGGCGGTATCTTTGCCATTTTCTTTTACGTAGGGGCCGAGGTAACCATTGGTAGCTTTATGATCAGCTTTTTGGAGCATGGCAACATCATGGGCCTAAAAGAAACAGTGGCCAAAAACTACCTTTCGCTGTACTGGGGCGGGGCCATGATTGGCCGTTTCCTGGGTGCCATCAGCATGAATGATGTACTGAGCAAAGGCAAAAAAATGCTGTACATGATTTTGGTTTGTGCCGGTCTTTTTGTGTTGCTGTACAGCATTGTCGACCTGCAGTTCGCCCAAATGCAATGGTTCCTCATTTTTATCGCCATCAACCTGGTTGGTTTCAGTATCGGCAAGTCGGCACCTGCACTAATGCTCAGCATTTTTGCGGCCATCAATATCACGCTGCTGCTCATCACGGTATTTAGTAATGGCGCCTTGTCTATGTGGTGTTTGCTGGGTATCGGCCTGTTCAATTCCATCATGTGGTCTAATATTTTTACTCTGTCTATATCGGGGCTGGGCGAATACAAAAGTCAGGGTTCATCACTATTGGTAATGGCCATTTTGGGTGGGGCAGTTATCCCGTTAATACAAGGTAGCGTAGCTGATGCCGTAGGCATTCAGTATTCCTTCCTGTTACCCGTATTGTGCTATGCTTATGTAGCCTGGTTTGGCTTATTCTGCTTAAAGAAATTCAAATCTACTGACCTGGAGAGACCAGTCAGTTCAGGTCATTAATTACAAAAAATACCATACAACAGGAGAACGATGCGTAGACTGAGCTTAATACTGATTGCAACTTTTTTAACGGGTGCTGTTTTTGCCCAGGAAAAACTGACCAAATGTGTTGATCCGCATATCGGATCGGCAGCCCACGGCCATGTGTTTGTGGGGGCCAATGTACCTTTCGGCGCAGTGCAGCTGGGCCCCAGCAACGTGTTTGGGGGCTGGGACTGGTGTAGCGGCTACAATTATGTCAGCAATACCATCACAGGCTTCTCGCATACCCATTTAAGCGGAACAGGTATTGGCGACATGAACGATATCCTGGTGATGCCGGCTACAGGTCCCATTGGCGGCGATTATGTTTCTCTTTTTTCTCATGATCAGGAGGTTACCAAAGCGGGATATTACAGCGTATTGTTGCAAAAACATCAAATCAAGGCCGAAATGACAGCTACCGAGCGGGTAGGTTTTCACCGCTATACTTTTCCTAAGGGGAAAAAGGATGCGCACCTGATGTTGGATCTGGCCGCCGGACTGGGCTGGGACATGCCGGTAGATACGTATGTAAAACTGTTAAACCCAACCACGCTGGTGGGTTACCGCTTTTCAAAAGGCTGGTCTAATGATCAACGCTTGTTTTTTGCCATAAAATTATCGCAGCCGCTAAAAACCTTGGAGCTGTACGACAGTACTGCTGTAAAACCAGGCAACAGCCTGAAGGCGGTCAAAGTAAAAGCCTATCTCAAGTTCGGCGGCATCGCTGCACAGGTTTTAAAACTAAAAGTGGGGCTTTCACCAGTCAGTTACCAAAATGCGCTGGCCAATATACAGGCCGAGTTACCGGGATGGGATTTTGAGCAGACGGTAGCCAAAGCCGATCAGAAATGGAACCTGGAACTACAAAAGGTAAAGATCGAAGCCGATCCGGAAACCAAAACCAAATTTTATACCGCCATGTACCATACCATGATTGCACCATTGGTGTTCAATGACGTAAATGGCGACTATCGTGGAACGGATAAAAAGGTATATCCTAAAGCCCCTTTTACCAATTATACCACTTTCTCTTTATGGGATACTTACCGGGCTTACCATCCTTTGTTCACTATCCTGCATCCCGATAAGGTATCAGATGTAATCAATTCTTTCCTGGCCATTTATCAGCAGCAGGGCAAATTGCCGGTATGGCACCTGATGGGCAGTGAAACCAATACCATGATTGGTTACCACGCCGTTCCCATTATTGCCGATGCTTACCTGAAAGGTTTTAAGGGATTTGATGCCAAACTGGCCTACGAAGCGGCAAAACATAGCGCCATGCAAAAAACAGATGGTATTGATTATGCGCAGCAGCTGAAATATATCCCGGCCGATAAAGTGATAGAGGCCGTGGCCAAGGGGCTGGAATATGCCATTGACGATTGGTGTATTGCCCAGATGGCCAAAGCTATGGGCAAAACCGACGACTATGCCTATTTCAGCAAAAGGGCCTTGTTATATAAGGAATATTTCGATCAGCAAAGCCAGTTTATGCGGGGCAAACTGCAGGACGGCAGCTGGCGTACGCCTTTTGACCCTGTTGCTTCCAAACACCGTGAAGATGATTATACCGAGGGTAATGCCTGGCAGTATACCTGGCTGGTACCTCAGGATCCTGCAGGTTTAATTGGGTTGTTTGGTGGCGATGCTCCTTTTACCAAAAAACTGGATGAGTTGTTTAGCATGAGCTCTAAAATGGGCGAAGGCAGTTCGCCAGATATTACCGGTTTGATAGGGCAGTACGCCCATGGCAACGAGCCCAATCACCATATCCCTTATTTGTATGCTTTTGCGGGGCAACCCTATAAAACGGCCGATGTGGTAAGGAAGGTAACAGATTCCCTGTATACGGTAAAGCCTGATGGTTTGTGTGGCAATGAAGATCTTGGACAGATGTCGGCCTGGTATGTATACTCTGCCCTGGGCTTTTACCCCGTTAATCCCGCCAATGGTGTGTATGTATTCGGTAGCCCAACTGTAAATGATGCGGTTATCAGTTTACCGGGTGGTAAAAAGTTCGAGCTAAAAGTGGTAGACAACAACCGGCAAAACAAATACATCCAGCGCGTGGAGCTGAATGGTAAACCTTATCCTAAATCGTACTTATTGCATGCCGATCTGGTTAAAGGCGGCAAACTGGTATTGTTTATGGGGAGCAAGCCTTCGCCAACCTGGGGTACGGCACCCGCAGACCGACCAAAATAGGCCGTCTCTTTGCCCGCTTACTTCATCCTGTTTTTATAAGCATCGTCATCCTGAGTTTAGCTCAAGATCCCGCACATGCTGTTAAACCCTGCTTAAACGAGATACTGAGCTTGCCGTAAAAGTTTTCAGTTAAATCAATTGGGTTCATTAGAAATAATTGTAAATTGTACTACAATAATTTACTTTTATATTCAAATAACGCCATGCTAAACTTAGATGATATTGAATATATTTTTAATTCGTTGCCTACGGCAAGTATCATCGTCGAGCCCGATGCGCCATATTTTACGGTTGTAGCGGTAAACCGAACTTTTCTTGAAATTGTAAATGCCGAAAGAGAGGACTTTGTAGGGAAGGGCTTTTTTGAAGGCTTTCCGGTAAAACCTGATGATGACGGCCATGCGCGGGCATCTATTAAAGGCGCATTTGAAGAGGTATTGGCCCACAAGCACCGGCACCACATTAAAGAGCATCGCTACGACCTGGAATCGGGAACACAGGAATCACATTTACGCTACTGGAAGGTAGATACCTATCCCTTACTGGACGATGATGGTTCGGTAAAATACATTATCCAAAGCTCAGAAGAAATTACCCTCAATAAGCGCTCCAATGACTTCGCTTTGCTGGAAAAGGAAGTCCTTGCTTTAAATGCAAAGCCAGGTGTATCTACCGCATTCGTATTAACTTATTATGTCAACGGAATTGAGGCCCTGTTTCCACAAATGAAGTGTTCCATTATGCAGGTCAAAAACAACCGGCTATATGGATGGGCCACACCCTCCCTTCCGGCAGCTTACAGTCAGCAGATAGAGGGACTGGAGATTGGCGAAAATGTAGGTTCATGTGGTACTTCAGCTTTTCTACAGCGGAATATCATTGTGTCCGATATAGAAAACGATACACGATGGGCTAGTTTTGCCCATGTGGCCCTTCAATATAACCTGCGCGCCTGCTGGTCGCAACCCATCATCAATTCGGAGGGTGTAGTAATGGCTACATTTGCCATTTATTACCATCAGGTAAAAGAACCCAATGCCGATGAACTCAGCATTATTGAGCGGGCGAGTTCGCTGTTGCAGGTGCTTTTGGAAAACAGGCAATATGCCGAATTGCTGAACGATGCCACGCTGCTGATGACCCAGGGACAGGAACTGGCCCATTTTGGCACCTGGTCGTGGGACATTCAAAACAACGTAGTAAAATGGTCCGATTCCCTTTTCAGTATTTATGGATTAAATAAGGACGAGTTTAAAGCCACTTTTGAGGGCTATCAGGAATTGCTGCATCCCGACGACCGCAAATTTGTGTACGATAAAATACAGAATGTTTTGCGCACGCACCAGGACACCGAATTTGAAGAGCGCATCATCAGGCCTGATGGCGAGCTGAGGTATTTAAAATCCTGGGGCAAGTTAAAGCTGGAGAACGGTTTGCCTGTAAAGATGATTGGCGCTTGCCTTGACATTACCCAAGTGATGCAGGACATACAGGAACGCACCAATTATATCCATACCATTGAGCAACAAAACCACCAGCTTCGCGATATTGCCTGGGCACAAACCCACCTGGTAAGGGCCCCACTGGCCCGTATTATGGGGATTGTAGAATTATTGAGCGATTCCGATACAGATGCGCCGGCCGAAGAAAAGTTGCTGGCCTATCTGGATGTTTCAGCAAAGGAGCTTGACAAGGCCATCAAACAAATCATCAGCAAAATCCGTAAATAAAAACTGCACCTGGGCTTAGTTATGCACCAGCTGGTACACCTGCTGCATAAAAGCCGCTTCATTTATCGAATTAAAAAACTCATACCATTCTATCCTGGTAAATACCAGGCTTACATCGGGGTAAGGGGTGGCCAGTATCACCACTTCAGTGCCGTCGGGTGTGTGTTCCAGGTAATCGTCAAAAGGAAGGTTTGCTGTGGCTTTTATAAAAGCATGAAACTGCTCAAATGAAAAGCTGAGCAGCACACTTTTATTCCAGATGTTTACCATTTTGCAATTCAGGCATTGCGTTACCGATATGTCTCCTTTTTGCGTAATTACTGTTGGTTTACACATATATTCCAGTTTTTAATGAATTGGCGCCTGCTGTACCTGCATTAACTGATGCAGATCAACAGGGCTTAATGTCTTTTGTTTAGAATTATTCTAAACAGTTTTCAAAGCTATTATTCCTTTTTTGATAAAACAAATTATTTTGAATAATTCTAAATAACCAGAGCCTGTTACTACTTTGCTTACTTTTTTTACCAACCTATTATAATTTATGTATATGTTCGCTATAATTTTTGTAACTTAATATAGGGGGTAACCAATTATGATGGAGGCTTATGGCCCAACAATACGGATTTTAAACCCGTCGAATTCGACGGGTTTAAAAATGAAGCCTGGTATATTTCCTTTTGGGGTAACAAGAGGAATGACGGACTTTCGTTTTGTGGACTAAAGCTTAAATCCTGTTTTGAGGAACAGGTTGGCGATGCTGACCACTTCAGCCTTGGTCAAAAACTCATCGAAGGATTCGGCCGCCGCGGCCTTGGTCACAGCAGTTCCATTAATGGCCGTTAGTTCAACCCCGGCCTGTATCGTGGTATTTTCACGTACGTATACCGGATCTACTGCAGCAATGCCAGTATCATTGGAGGCCCCTCCGGCCCCCAGGCTGATCCATGGTTTCAATCCGGTGGCACCGTTAGCGGCCAGCATCTGTCGGAGGTGAGCAGCATGTCGGGCCTCTACCGAGTGAATCTGCAGGGCGGTGGTCAATACGGCGTTGCCCTTCAATACGGGCGCCTGCCCCTTGTAGGCCCTTACACCTGTATCCTCGAAAGCAGTGGCCACTTTTAGAAATGTCGGATAGTCGCTATATACAGCACTGAAGGCGCCGCCCGCCGTAAAATCGAAGTTGGCATATTCCAAAGGTGTTCTTGCCGCTGTGCCCAGGGCGCCCTTTAATAAATCTACATGTGCTTTTTCGTGGTCCCTGATAGTAGTTATGGCGGCTGTTGGTGCGCCAGAAGGGATCAGACCAGGTGCTGCCACCAGCGCATGGTTATAGAAATGGTATTCCAGGTATTCCAGTGTCAGTGCAAAGTTCAGCACTTCATTTACCGCTGTAGGGGTCGCCTGTCCATAGGCTTTGTTGAATAAAGAACCTAGCGCTAAGGGCACTGCGGCCAGAGAAATCTTTTTGCCGAATTTGAAAAAATCCTGCATCGCCTTTCTGCGTGGGTTGATACGTTCATAGATTTCGGCATCAACTTTCTCTATTTCATCTAAAATGCTTAAAATGTTCATGATTTGTAGGTTTTAAAGGTTAAAGATTGATGATGTTGATTTTTGTCTTGATGTATTTGCCTGCGGCAGATAGTACCTTGTCTGGTGTCAGGGCGGCATCCAGTCCGCCGCTTACGCTGGCACCTGAAGAAGTAAGACTGGATAGGTCGGCAAAGCTTCCGTTGCTGATTTGGTCCCGTACCCAGGCTGCATGCCTGGCCTCTACCGAAACGATCTGCCCGGCAGCTACCAGAAATGCATCCGTTTTTAGCCTCACACCTGCACCATTATAGGCTGCAACACCCAAATCCTCAAAAGCCCTGGCGGCGGCCAGTACACTGGCACCGTCACTGAAATTGATTGAAGAGAAATCTACCTCCAAGGTTCCGATGGCCGCCGTACCCAAAATGTTTTTGAAAAATTCGCGGTGTGCAATCTCATGGAACTGGACATCTTTAAAATAATTGACCTGTGCCTGGGTAAAGCCGGATGGTGGTGCGGAGGCCACCCTGATGTAGAAAGCCGCTTCCAATTGTTCCAGGGCATAGGCATAATTCAGTACTCCGTAATCGTCCTTAAAGTCAAGGGTAGCACCAAGGGACATGTTCGGGGTCCTGTCCTTTTTACAGCCCGCGGCAACTAAGGCCATTGCGGCTGCTCCGGCGCCGGCATATTGTAAAAAAGTCCTCCTTTCCAATCTGAAATCCATCAGATCTGTTTTCTGAGAAGGTTTAGTTGTGGGTTGGTTCTCTTTTAAGTTATCCATAACACAAGTTTTAAAGGGTGTAATTAAAAGGTTGATGATTAGTGTTTACAAGGGCTGAAATATTTTTCATTTCTGAAAAACTATGGCATTAGAACGGTATCGATGACGTGAATAACACCATTGGACTGGTTCACATCTGCAATGGTCACTTTGGCATTGTTACCTTTGGTATCACTTACGTAAAGATCTTTGCCCTTAGTCCAAAAGGTAAGGTTTTCACCTTGCACAGTTTTCATAGTTGCCTTGCCATTCCCTTTTTTTACTGCAGCCCAAACTGCTTTTGAACTGTAGTTGCCCGCCAACACATGATACGTGAGGATTTTAGTTAGCATGGCCTTATTCTCTGGTTTAACGAGATTTTCGACAGTGCCCTTTGGTAGCTTGCTGAATGCAGCGTTTGTTGGTGCAAAGACGGTGAACGGACCGGTTGAAGATAGGGTCTCTACCAGTCCGGCTGCTTTAACTGCCGCTACCAGCGTTGTATGGTCTTTGGAGTTCACCGCATTTTCTACAATGTTTTTGCTTGGGTACATGGCAGCTCCGCCAACCATGACTGTTTTTTCTTTGGACTGCGCCGGGGCCAGGTTCGTATTAAAGCATATAAAACTGAGTGACAATACGCCAAGGGCTACAATTTTTTTTAACTCTTTCATGTTGTTTAATTTTTATGGTTAAGATTTTGTTTTGATACCGACATCTACGGGGACAATGAAGATTTTGGTTTTTAGGGTAGGGATTTTTTTTACAGATTTTATTTATCTGTCTAAAAATCAAGGTTTAATAAAAAAAATAATCCATTCAGTTATTTTTTTTTATGTTTGTTTTAAGTATTTGACTTTGAAGAGCCAACAAAAATTATCGGAAGAAAATCTCATTCAGTTGTTGTTGCAACACGACGAGGATGGTTTTAATTATCTCTATGATAATTATGCGCCGGCTATTTATGGTGTCGTAGTGAGGATAGTGGGCGAAAAGGAGTATGCCAATGAGGCCCTTCAAGATGTTTTTGTGAAAATTTGGAAGAACATCAAACAATTTGATCCTGAAAGGGGACGTTTGTACACCTGGATGATTAACATAGCCAGAAATACTGCTATAGATTATATCAGGTCAAAAGGTTTTCAGCACCAACAGAAAAACCAAAATCTCCCCGAGTCCGTAGATGACGACGAACAACATTCGATAACTTTGGATGTGGATCATATTGGGATGAAAGAAGTGCTGATGCAGCTGAAGAATGAGTGGCGAACGGTGATAGAACTGGCCTACTATAAGGGGTATACCCAACAGGAGATAGCCGAAAGGCTGGATATACCTATAGGCACGGTGAAGACAAGAACAAGGAGTGCATTGATTGAGCTGAAAGGCTTGTTAAAGGATTATAAATAAATTGGATATAAAAGCATACATATCGTCTGGCATCGTAGAGGCCTATGTAATGGGGACAGCTTCGGAAGAGGAAGTCCGTATTTTTGAATGTGTCCAAAAGCATAGCCCTGAAGTGAGACAGGCTGTTTTGGATGCTCAAAGCATCCTGGAAGACTTTGTGACCAGTCAGGCTATTGCTCCACCTGCTGAGCTCAAGTCTGTAATCTGGGCAAAAGTTAAGCAGGAAGCAGATGAACCTTCGGATGTAAAGGATGCATCTGCTGCAGTAACCGTACCGCTATATCCTTCGCAAGTTATTGAGCATAGCAATAGCCGCCTCAAATGGCTTACCGTGGCGGCAACAGTGCTGCTGGTTGCCAGTATTTCATTAAATCTTTATTTGAATGGTCGTCAAAATCGTATTAAGGGTCAATTAGCGGTATTGCAGGCCTCCAAAACGAAAGACGAACTGAACTACAATAACCTGAAGAGCAGATGGGATATGGTCAATAACCCCGCTGTGAAGAGCATCCACTTATTGGGCGTAGAAAAACATCCGGATATGAGGGCTGTAGTCTATTTTGATCAGACCTCAAAACAGGTTTATCTGGCATTGGAAAATCTACCGAAACCTTCAAAAGATCATCAATATCAATTGTGGGCAATAGTGGATGGTAAACCGGTAAGTCTGGGTGTGTTTGATCAGGATGCCGGATCCACTGTACAGAAAATGACAGCCATCAAAACTGCTCAAGCCTTCGCTATTACGCTAGAGAAAAGAGGAGGAAGTCCAAGCCCTACGCTTGAACAGATGTACGTAATGGGCAAAGTTTAATCATTTATTCTTTCGCTTACTTTAACATTGTTGTCATTTTGCAAGTCTATATTGATTTGTATATATGTTGGTAAAAAATGTAGGCTTTTATAAAAGCATCACATGGCATGATAGTGATGTATTTTGGGGCGTTAAGTGTATAGCCAAAATGTCGGTAAAAACTTCGGAGAAAATCATTAGGCACCTAATGGAAAACTACAATATATTGAACGAACTTTGTTGAAAATTGAAGCTGTAAACAAGTAAATTTGTGCGGTAAACGATATATTGAATATTACCTTAGATCATGACGGAAAGAAAATCACATTGGGAAAATGTATACACCTTCAAACAACCCAATGAAGTAAGCTGGGCACAGGATGTCCCGCAAACATCGCTTGATTTTATAAATGGTTTTGACCTTCCAAAAACGGCAAAAATTATCGATATCGGAGGAGGTGACAGCAAGCTTGTTGATTGCTTACTGGACCAGGGGTATCAGGATATTACCGTATTGGATATTTCAGCGAAAGCAATAGAACGGGCCCAGCAAAGGTTAGGAAAAAGAAGCGGGATGGTGAAATGGATTGTTTCAGATATCACAGCGTTTAAGCCGACCGAACAATATGAGGTATGGCACGATCGCGCTACTTTTCATTTTTTAACAAAGCCGGAGCAAATTGAAAGCTATTTAAAAATCGCACAGGAAGCGATTGACGGATATCTTGTCATGGGTACATTTTCAGAAAACGGTCCCGAAAAATGTAGTGGCCTGGAAATTAAACAATACTCCGAAAAACAGCTGAATCTTCAACTGGCTGATGGTTTTCAAAAGCTGCGCTGCATTACTGAGGATCATGTTACTCCCTTTAATACTACACAGAACTTTTTGTTTTGTAGCTTTAAAAGGCTTTAGGTGGTGTGAAGTATTCATGCTCCTGCTGTGCATCTATTACTATCGTAATTTATCTTGTTAAGCATCTGACGTTAAGTTGATTATATGCAGATGTAAGCTTTATTCATTAGTAATGAAAGAATATTCGCGATTCTAATGTTTGTTCCCGTTTTCATAAAGCCTGATCAGTTCTTTTTGTAGGTCAATTAACTCAGCATTTCTTTTGGCGAGTTCTTGTCTCAACAGTGTGATCTCCGAAATCTGTTCCTTATCCATTGCCTCATAATTTTCCGACATCAACTCGGAAGCGCTTACTTTGAGCAGCATGGCTATTTGTTTTAAGCGTGTTATATTGATGTCCGTTACACCAATTTCAATTTTGCAAAATGCGGAGACAGACATTTCCAGATATTGAGCCATTTGGGCTTGGCTCCAGCCTTGTTGTTGGCGTATGCGTTTGATGTTGGTGCTGATTGCGTTCATTTGTTCCCTTATTTTAAAGATATTAAAATATTCACAAATAAACACAACAATAGGTTAAGTTTTTATAATCTTATTTTATTATTACGTATAAATCAGATTGTGGCACAATAAATGAACAGAAATGAATGCCACAATTTTGTTGTATTTGTGTATAAAACTTTTACTTTTGAACTGAATTATTAATGCCCGGGGGGGAAATAAATGAAAAAAAGTCTACTAATTGTGCTCTCAATTC
Source organism: Pedobacter schmidteae (assembly GCF_900564155.1). Lineage (NCBI taxonomy): Bacteria > Pseudomonadati > Bacteroidota > Sphingobacteriia > Sphingobacteriales > Sphingobacteriaceae > Pedobacter > Pedobacter schmidteae. The sequence continues at coordinate 1,615,469 of NZ_LS999839.1, forward strand.
TACTGTACAACGTTGCCTTTTCGCAAACAAGTGGCGATTATAACTACAGTCTCGCTGTAAGAGGGTACAGCTTAATACAAATGCCCAAAATACTGAACCAAAAAAAGCAGGAGAAATTTACCGATGCGGTGTTTAGAGGAGGAATGATTAAGTTTAACGATAATCAGATCAGCTACCGGATAGGTGGTAGTTATATGAATAAGGATGTTCGGATTGTCAATGATTGTGCCACTTGTGAGGAAGCCAATGGAAAAATGAAAGATTATGGTTTCACTATCGGTTTTGAAAAGAATTTGAACTTCGCCGTTTTTCAACCTTATTTTGGCTTCGATATCGGCTTCCGCTATAATAAATTTGATGGAACATTGATGTCTAAAAATGTTTTGAACTCAGTAGGAAGCGGAGGTGTTATTGCGCCTAATGGAGTAGAAACCAGCAAGACCGGTTTTACCATGGCACCGGTAATCGGAGTTAAGGTTAACCCCATTCCACAGGTTACCTTATTTGCCGAGGGTAATTTGCAGTGGTTTTATTCTTACGAGCGACAGGAGACTGTAGCGCAGGATATTAACAATACAAGGACGCTAAATAAATATAACAAGTCGGAATTTTTACTAAACCCGGTGTCTATAGGGATACAGGTCAATCTGGGTAGTAACCGATAGGTGTCTCATCGTATCATAGTTTTATCACAATTCAATTAAAATCATATATTTGCAGCCGATACTAAAACTAACATCTACCCTATGAAAGTTGAGTTAACCAATATATACCCTTTTAACCTCTCTATTCCGAATGAACAAGCCGTTTCCAAGCTGATAGCGCAAGATTTGATCCCGTAACCAGATAGATTATGAGGGTTTTTCTGGTTTTATGGAAAATACCCGCCGATGAAACAAGAATTTTGAATAAACCATTACCTCTCTACACACAATATGAATTTTAAAAGAGCGATAACTGCAATATTATTTTTATTTGCCGTTCTGGTCACACAGACTGCCTTTTCCCAGTCTAATTACTCTGATATTAAAGTTGATGACTTGTCAGATGCGCAAATCAGACAAATGATTCAGCGTGCAGAATCCATTGGTTACAATGATGCACAATTGGAACAAATGGCAAAGGCTCAGGGCATGAAGGCAGAGGAAATTGAGAAACTGCGCGCAAGGGTAACAAAAATCAGAGGTGGTTCAAATGCAACTCCAACCAATGACGGTTTGGACACTGAAGTTAAAGAGAGGCAGGTTGTGGGAGCTACAGAAAAAAAAGGAATATTTGTAAATGTAGACAAGCCAGTTAAATCTGTTAATCTGCTGGATGATTTTAGACCAAAAATTTTTGGTTCGGAATTATTTGCAAATAGTAATATTTCCTTTGAGCCAAATTTAAGAATGGCCACCCCAAGAAACTATGTAATTGGTCCGGATGATGAATTATTGGTTGACTTGAGTGGTGATAACGAAGCTAACTATAAATTGAAGGTTAGTCCGGAGGGGATTATTCGATTACAATATGCTGGACCGGTTTCAGTTGGAGGGCTGTCGATAGAACAAGCCACAGCTAAGATTCGCACAAAGCTAGTTGGTACTTATCCAGCTCTGAAAAGTGGTCGTACCAGTGTAGCTGTCAATTTGGGCAATATCAGAAGTATAAAAATTACTTTGTTAGGCGAGGTGGTCAAGCCTGGCTCTTACACATTATCTTCTTTGTCGACCGTTTTTAATGCGTTAAATGCCTCTGGAGGGCCTAATGTAAACGGTTCGTTCCGTAAAATACAGGTTATAAGAGGGAATAAAGTTGTTTCTACGGTTGATGTATATGATTTTCTACTGAACGGTATTCAGAAAAATAACATCAGACTTCAGGATCAGGATGTAATTAACATCCCCGTTTATCAAAGCAGAGTGGAAATTACAGGAGAGGTTAAGCGTCCTGCCTTGTTTGAGGTTTTAAGCAATGAAAGTCTGGAAGATGTGATCCGTTTTGCAGGTGGTTTCACCAATCAGGCATATACTGCGCAAATTAAAGTTTTACAAAATACAAATAAGGAGCGTAAAATATCAGACGTTACTGCAGAGCGTTTTGCAAGTTATGGGCCATTAAACGGTGACAAATATATCGTTGAAACAATTCTGGATCGTTTTGAGAATAGGGTGGAAATTTCAGGAGCCGTTTTTCGTCCGGGCAAGTTTGAACTGGAAAAAGGGCTGACCTTAAATGGGTTGATTGCAAAAGCTGATGGCCTGACCGAGGATGCATTTTTAAATCGAGGCTATATTAACCGTTTAAATCCAGACAATACATTGGCATTGATTTCTTTCGATGTAGCAAAGATTGTGGCTGGTACAGAGCAAGATATTCCATTATTGCGTGAAGATAAAGTAACAATTTCTTCTTTATTTGATTTAAGAGATGAATATAAGGTAAAAATATTAGGAGAAGTTAGAGCTCCAGGAACTTTTGAGTATGCAGAAAATATGACGTTGGAAGATGTGATTCAGATGGCGGGTGGTTTCAAGGAGGGGGCCACGGCACGGAGAATTGAAATCTCGCGTAGGATGAAAAATATTGACGCAAGATCTGATTCTGCGAAGATTGCCCAGGTATTTACCGTAAATGTTGATCAAAACCTGAAGTTGCTGAACAAAGGTTTTGTATTGAAGCCTTTTGATGTGATTGCAGTTCGTAATTCTGAAGGGTATCAGGAGCAAAGACAGATTAAGTTGGAAGGAGAGGTTTTGTATCCGGGTGTTTATACCATCAAGCAAAAAAATGAAAGAATTTCTGATCTGATTGCTAGAGCTGGTGGTTTGACACCTTCTGCGTATGCTGAAGGAGCTTCATTAAAAAGGCCGGGAGCTGAAAAGGTTAACCCTGGAGATAAGAATGCGATTAACAATCAAGATGAAGAAAAGAAGAAGTATTTAAACTTAAAACGTGCACAGGAAGCTGGCGTAAAAGATACCGTTAAAGCTGAAATTGAGCAGCAATTAATTCAATCAGACTTGGTTGGAATTAGTTTAGATCGTATTTTACATAAACCTTATTCAAAGTATGATCTGATAGTTGAAGACGGAGATATTATTAGAGTGCCACGTCAGCTTCAAACCGTTAAAGTGACGGGAGAAGTTTTGAACCCTAACAGTATTGTTTACTTGCCTGGCAAAAGTTTTAAACAATATGTGAACGGGGCAGGAGGTTTTACATCTAGCGCGTTGAAGAGAGGAGCATATATTAAATATGCAAATGGTTCTGTAGAAGCTGGAAGTAAATTCTTGTTTTTTTACAACTTTCCGAAGGTAAAACCAGGTGCGGAGATATTGGTTCCTAAGAAAGCGCAAAAGGAGGGATTGACCGCACAAAGTTGGATAGGCATAGGTACCGGCCTTGCTTCATTGGCAGCTATTATTGTTAGTTTGTTAAGATAGAGATATTTGATTTAAAAGATGACAGAAAATCAGAAAGCTGAAGCGATGAAAGAAAGTGATGATATCTCAATTAAGGATTTTATCTTAGGTATTAAGGAATGGTTGAGTTATTTATTTTCAAAAGGAATATTTGTTTTGGTGTTTGTAATAGTGGGCGGGATATTTGGTTTAATATATTCTTATTTCAAAAAACCAGTTTATACCGCTACAACTACTTTTGTATTGGAAGAAGGAGGTGCAAGTAATCCATTAGGCAATTTGGGAGGCCTGGCTTCTATGGTTGGTCTTGACGTAGGCGGCGGTGGAGGCCTTTTTATGGGGGATAACATTTTGGAGTTGTATAAGTCTCGCGCGATGATACAACAGGCTTTGCTCGCTAAAAGAATGGTTGATGGTAAAAAGCAATTGCTTCTTGACAGATTTGTCGATTTTAACGACTTGAAGGAAAAATGGAAAGAAACCAAATGGAATAAAGCTGATTTTTCTGACATTGCACGGTTTGGTGTGATTCAAGATAGTATTTTAAGGGAAATTGTAAAGGATGTTAATAAAAATTATTTAAAAGTAGGTAAGCTCGATAAAAAATCCAGTATCATAAAGGTTGATGTTAGTTCCGAAGACCAGGCTTTTGCTAAAGCATTTGCAGATGAAATTGTTAGTTCTGTGAACAGATTTTATATTGAAACAAAAACAAAAAAGGCGCTTCAAAATGTTAATATTCTTCAACATAAAACTGATTCGGTTCGAAGGGTAATGAATGGTGCAATTGGTACTGCGGCGGCTATAGTAGATGCGACCCCAAATTTAAATCCCGCTCGTCAGGCGCAGCGTATAGCTCCGGTTCAAAAATCGCAATTCTCGGCAGAAACAAATAAAGCGGTCTTGGGTGAGTTGATAAAAAACCTTGAACTATCTAAAATTACACTCCTGAAAGAAACTCCTTTAATCCAAGTTGTAGATCAACCAATATTGCCACTAGAAGTAGAGAGGGTCGGTAAAGGGAAAGGCATTTTTTTAGGCGGGATTTTAGGTGGATTTTTAACTATAGTAGCATTAATAATTAAGAGAATATTTAAAAAGATTTTAAATGGATAAATATAAAATTGGTGTTGTTGGCCTTGGTTATGTAGGTTTGCCTCTAGCTGTAGAGTTTGGGAAAAAATACAATACTGTTGGATTTGACATTGATGATAACAGAATAGGTGAATTAAATTCAGGCTACGATAAAACACTTGAGTTAGATACAGAGAAGTTAAGGGAAAGTATTTTTATAAATTATAGCTCGGATTTGGAGGACTTAAAGGGTTGTAATGTTTATATAATCACAGTACCAACCCCAGTTGATAAATACAACAAGCCTGATCTGACGCCTTTAAGAAAGGCGAGTGAGACCGTTGGTAAGATATTGAAGAAAGGAGATATCGTTGTTTATGAATCTACTGTATACCCTGGCGCTACTGAAGAAGAATGCGTCCCTGTGTTAGAACGTGTTTCAGGACTTAAATTCAATTCTGATTTTTATGCGGGGTACTCTCCAGAACGGATTAATCCGGGAGATAAGGAACATACGGTCTCTAAAATATTGAAGGTTACTTCTGGCTCAACTGAAGAAATTGCAGAGATTGTAGATGAATTATATAAATCGGTTATTACTGCAGGTACTTTTAAGGCATCTTGTATAAAAGTTGCAGAAGCAGCTAAGGTTATCGAAAATTCTCAAAGAGATATCAATATAGCTTTTGTAAACGAGCTGTCAAAGATATTTAACTTATTAGATATTGATACCAAAGAGGTATTAGAGGCCGCGGGTACCAAGTGGAATTTCCTGAAATTTAGTCCTGGACTAGTTGGCGGACACTGCATTGGGGTTGATCCTTATTATTTAGCGCAAAAAGCACAGGAAGTAGGTTATCACCCGGAAATTATACTAGCGGGAAGAAGATTAAATGATAGCATAGGTGCCTATGTCGCAGATGAAACAGTGAAGCTTCTGGTAAAAAAACAAGTTAATGTTGCTGAGGCTAAAATATTGTTAATGGGAATAACATTTAAGGAGAATTGTCCTGATGTGCGTAACACCAAAGTGATTGATATCGTAAAAGAATTGGAAAAATATCATCTTGATATTACCATCTTAGATCCCTGGGCAGACAAAAGAAGTGTGGAACATGAATATGGACTGAAAATCATTAATGATTTAAATGAGTCAAGTAATAAAGAATACGACGGAATTATTTTGGCTGTCGCTCATCGCGAATTCATGGAAATAGATATTCAGCGATTGAAGAAAGCCAATTCTGTAGTTTATGACGTAAAGGGTGTTCTGCCAAAACAATTAATAGATAAAAGATTATAAATGGATACTCAGCTAGATAGAATTAAAGAATACAGTTTTCTCATAACTGGAGGTGCGGGATTTATAGGATCCAATTTGGCCGAATTTTTATTGAAATACAATGCTAAGAGAGTTCGGGTATTGGATAATTTTAGTAATGGACATCATAAAAATATTGAAAATTTCTTATCCGACCCTGCTTTTGAATTGGTTGAAGGTGATATTCGCGATTTAGAAGTTTGCAGACAGGCATGTGAAGGAATTGATTTTGTTTCGCATCAGGCAGCTCTTGGATCGGTTCCCCGATCCATTAATGATCCCATTACCACTAATGAGGTAAACATTTCTGGTTTTTTGAATATGTTAGTTGCCGTTAAGAACTCCGGTGTTAAACGAATAGTATACGCGGCTTCTTCTTCCACCTATGGTGATAGTAAGTCTTTGCCAAAAATTGAAGACCATATTGGAAAACCTTTATCGCCCTATGCTGTTACTAAGTATGTAAACGAGCTATATGCTGATGTTTTTGCTAAAACTTATGGTGTAGAAACAATTGGATTAAGATATTTTAATGTATTTGGACCTAAACAGGACCCTAACGGGGCTTATGCTGCTGTTATTCCATTATTTATTAAAGCTATAATGGAGGGGTCGCAGCCGTTCATAAATGGAGATGGAGAACAGTCTAGAGATTTTACTTATATTGAGAATGTAGTTCAGGCAAATGTAAGGTCAATGTTAAGTGATGATCTTAAGGCGGTTAATCAGGTTTACAATGTAGCTGTAGGAGAAAGAATCACGTTAAATGAATTATGGGCAAAACTAAATGATATAGCAGGAACTCAAATTAAACCTATTTATCGTGAAGAAAGAGTCGGAGATGTTAGGGATAGTTTAGCAGATATTAGTAAAGCAAAATTGTTTTTAGGATACAGGCCTAAAGTTCATATTGAAGAGGGACTGAAAAAGACTTTTTTTTATAATGCTTAAATATTAAAGAATATGGTTGAAAGAATATTACACGACAATCAACTATTGTCAGTAATTATCAGAAGTAATTACACAAAGGATGGGATAGATTTTTTTACCCCGGATGATTTTTCTCAGCAATTGGGGTATATGAATAGACCGGAGGGATATGAGATTCCGCCGCATGTTCATAATTTAGTGCCCCGCAGTATAACTTTAACTCAGGAGGTTTTATTTATAAAAAGCGGAAAAGTAAGAGTTGATTATTATGATAACAATAAGGTCTACTTGGAAAGTAGGATTGTCGAGTCTGGAGACGTAGTCTTATTGGCGACTGGAGGGCATGGATTTAAAATGTTGGAGAAATCTGAGATTATTGAAGTTAAACAAGGACCTTATTGTGGTGAAATGGATAAGGTTAGATTTGAGCCAGTTTGCGAAAATACACAACAAATCATTTTTAAGGTATAATAGTATGATTCCAGTTAATGAACCATTACTAAATGGTAATGAAAAAAAATATCTAAATGAATGTATTGATACCGGATGGATATCTTCGGAGGGACCGTTTGTAAAAAGACTGGAAACAGACTTTGCTAATCGATGCCAAAGGAAGTATGGGATTGCAGTGGCCAATGGTTCTGTTGCGCTAGACGTAGCTATTTCTGCTTTAGGTATTGGTGTTGGTGACGAGGTAATAATGCCAACATTTACCATTATGTCTTGTGCTGCTCCGATAGTTAGAGCAGGAGCCATACCCGTAGTTATCGAGGCAGATGCAAATACCTGGAATATGAAGGTTCAGGATATTGAGGCCAAAATTACGTCAAAAACAAAGGCAATTATGGCAGTTCATATATATGGAATCCCTGTTGATATGGACCCTATAATTGATTTGGCTAAGAAATATAATTTAAAAGTTATAGAAGATGCAGCACAACTCATAGGTCATACCTACAAGGGAAAACCATGTGGTAGTTTTGGTGATATTTCTACTTTTAGTTTTTATCCCAATAAACATATTACTACGGGAGAGGGAGGGATGGTGTTGACCAACGACGATGAAATTGCTAAAAAATGTAGTGAATTAAGAAATTTATGCTTTATTCCTCCCCGCAGATTCATCCATGAAGATCTTGGCTGGAATTTTAGAATGACAAATTTGCAGGCCGCATTGGGGGTCGCACAGCTTGAGCAGTTAGATCTTTTTTTGCAAAAAAAGAGACAAATCGGAAATTGGTATAATGAATTATTGAAGGATATTTCTCAAATACAATTACCGATACAAAATACAACTTACGCAGAAAATATTTATTGGGTCTATGGAGTCGTTCTGACTGATGATGTTCCTTTTGATGCGCTTGAAGCAATGAAGAGATTATCAGATAAAAAAATTGGAACAAGACCATTTTTTTATCCAATGCATAAGCAGCCTGTGTTTTTAAAAATGAACCTATTTTCAGAATCCGATTCCTATCCTATTTCTGAACGAATTGCAGAAAGAGGTTTTTATCTTCCAAGTGGGCTTTCGCTGACAAAAGAAAATGCAGAAAATGTTGCCGAAGCACTTAAATCAATTTTTATATAATGGGTGTATTTAATAGATATTCTGAATATTATGATCTTTTATATAAAGATAAAGATTATGAATCTGAAGTAAATTATATAGATCGGTTAATCAAGAAAGTACATCCAAATGCAAAAACTATACTTGATTTGGGCTGTGGAACGGGCATTCATGCCTATCTTTTGGCAAAAAAAGGATATGTTGTAACCGGTATAGATTTTTCGGAGGAAATGATAAGCATTGCTGATACAAAGAAGAAAACTGACTATAAATCTCACTCGGATATGCTGGACTTTCATTGTGCTGATATACGAAATATTCAATTGGAGCAACAATTTGATTTGGTAGTCTCTCTATTTCATGTAATTAGTTACATTAATGATAATAGAGATTTACAGAAGGTATTTTCAAATGTAAAACAGCATCTTAATCCAAATGGAGTGTTTATTTGCGACTTTTGGTATGGCCCCGGAGTCCTATCCGATCCCCCTGTTGTTAGGGCTAAGAGACTGAAAAATGCGTCATTAGATGTTACAAGGATTGCAGAACCGGAAATTCATGCTAACCTTAATGTAGTTGATGTAAATTATACTTTATTTGTCAATGATAAATTGACTAATGAAACTTTTGAACTCACCGAAAAACATTCCATGAGGTATTTTTTTGAACCAGAATTGAGATTATTCTTAGATGCCCATACGTTTGATAATGTATGTTTTTATGAATGGCTTAAAGAAGAGCAGGCAGAGCTTGGGTCATGGAATGTCTGCTTGGTAGCAAAATCATAATACATACTTTCTGTCTGGTTACAGAACTGGCTTTTGGATGTTAAAATATCTGTAAAGAATATAAATAGATGTTAATAATTTGAGGAGATTATCCGTTAATGTGGCGCTTGCGTTAGGCCAGATGTTGGCCAGTGCATTTATATACCTTTCACTAAGTTTCTTTTTAAAGGAGAAAATATTAATTGATTGTTTGTTGGTGGCTCTTTCTATACCAAGTTTATTTTTGGTTATTTGGACAGGGAGTACAAGTTATCAACTCACGCCTTTATTGGTTTCTCAATATATCAATGGTAAGTTTAACTTCAGCTTTTGCAAAGCGTTATTGTATAAATTGATTCTAATAATAATCGTCTTAAGCTTTTTTTTGTGGACTTTTAGTAATATGATGATACACATACTAGCTCCGGGATTCAATGAAGACAAAGCTGAGATCGCAAGAAGTTTGCTTGGTCTCTCTATTTTTCTTGTGCCTGTGCAATTAACAATTTCCACGTTTAGTAGTATTTATGTCACAATAAAACGTAATATTTTTGTTGGTGTAATTTCTTTGATGGGGAGTATCGTTTCCATTGGGTTGCTTCTAATTCTTAAGAACGGGATTACCCCCTCGATAATAATATCCTGCATTCTTATCGGTAATATGTTAACGCTTGTGTTTTTTGTTTTTGATTATATTAAGAACTATTATGTGAATGAAAATTTTGTCGCATATAATTTTAAAGGCCTCTTTGGTAAGATCGCTACTGTTATGATCATGTTATTAGTTTCTCGTTCCGTAAGTTTAATTCAAAATAGTTTTGCTTCCAATATGAAAGATGGAAGTATTGCATTGCTTACATATACGAACTATTTAACGAATATTGTTATAACGGTGTTAATCACACCTATCTTAAATGTATATTATACCAGGCATTGTGAATCTTGGATAAATAACAATAAAAAGGATCTCTTTCTTTCATTTCAAAATGGTATCCTGACAATCTTGCTTTTGATTTTTATTGCTGCAAGCTTTCTATTGCTGTCTTATGACTACCTTTATGGAAAACTCGATATAATAAGCCATAAAATAAATTTCAATATTGATGCCAGCATAATTAAAATTCTGTTTTTCTCCACCAGTTGTTTAATCCTGTCGGCGTTTGCTGGTAGGTTATTTTATATTGCTGAAAAATTTCGTCTGGTTAACTTTATTGACTTATTGATAGTAATAATTTATACATTTATAACTTATTTTTTATCTAAATATCATGGACTTATTGGTATTTACTTTTCTTTTTTTATTTATTCCTTAATAACAATAATCTCTTATCTTATTATCTTAAAGAAATCCGTTGGATTTGTTATGTCGATTGACTTTATTTCAGAGAATAAATGGATTCTTTTAAAAGTGATATTTCTATTGACAGTTTCTATTGTTACCAATTTCCTGACGAATGCCGCGTTAATAAAAATAGGTGTGGGTGTTTTAGTTAGTTTGTGTGGCGTTTATTTATTATACCTCCAAAAAAAGAAAGTGCTAATATAACTGGAATATGAGCTTGTCATTAAAAAAGGAAAGTATTTATTTAAACGTTCTTCTTTTTAGCCTAACTATACTGTTTACAGGGATAATAAACCTTTATAGTGTAATCCCACTTATTTATTTTTTTATTTTTTTCTCTGCTTTCATTTTCTTTTTAGATAGTAGAGAAAAAAATGATTTTGTGCGGGCATTCATTGTGAATGCTTTTTTTACTTCAATATACATATGCATGCAAAGCTTTGTATATCCAACAACATACGGTGTAACCTCTTCTCTCGGAGCCTGGACAGATGATTCATTTTTCTTTAGTCTTTTGGCAGAAAAGTTGCCGGTCGACATGTATATCGATCGGGAAAACTATTATTTATATACATCTTTCTTTACAGATATAATCAAATTCATTAGCCCTTTTAAAATTTATTATCCACTGGATGCTGTTTATTTTCAATCAGGGGTTGCAGCCATACTTGCCGTTTATACTAAGCAACTGACAATTCAGGTAACGGATGATGTTAAAGTGGGAAAAATTGCTTTTTTATTGTGTTTAATTTGCCCTTTTCTCTTAATGCATGGAGGAGCAATACTGATACGAGATACGTTTGTCGCCAGCTTATTTGTTTTGTCTATTTGTTTTATTAACCGCGGTAGATTCCTACCAGCTTTAATTGCAATATTGATTCAGTTTCCATTAAGAAGTGGGACGGCGCTAATCTATTTTTGCTTGTACCTTATTATCTACTTTAAGGATATAAAGGCGTTTTTGTTTAAGAAGCAGAATTTGCCATATTTTGTGGTAATCATCGCTGTGTTAGTTACTTGTTTATATTTTGCCAGATCATTAATAATAGAAGAAGTAACGGCGTTACTTATTGAGAAGGGAATTACGGCATCTGGCAGAGAAGTTTATGATAATTTAACCGAAGGGGAGGGTAATGCGATATTTCTTTTCATCCAAAATCAAAACTTTTTTGTCAAGGGCATATTGAGCAGTCTTTATGTATTTTTATATCCTTTTTTTACTATTTCTGGGCTGACAAATGCTGAAGGGATAGATCCCAGGGCATTCCTTTTAAATATAGTTTATCCGTTTTATTTATTTTGGTTGAATGCATGGTTTTTTTCTGTCCTTTTTCAAAAGATTTCGAAGTTCAGACAACAATATTTGTGGCTTGCTGTATTTATTATTGGGTTTTTACTTGTGGGGATTTTTTCTCTTCAAACGAGGCATAAAACAATTATGATGCCCCTGTATTATATGATTGTAGCAATTGGTTTTTCTTATTCTACAAAAAAATATAGAGTGTTCGGGTATGTTTTATCCACGATTTGGTTGTTGGTTCAGATTGGTCTATCTTTACGGTTTTTAATATCTTAGAGTACAAATGAAGGTTCACATAGTATTGTATAAAGAGTCTAATCCTTGGATTTTGACTAAAATAGCTACCAGATTAAAAGATAGCTTATCTCTAATAGGTCATCAAGTAACGATGAGTTCAGATATCGATCCACAAGCAGATGTTAACCACCATATTGTTTACCTTCAATATAAGCCAACTGACAAAGGGGTTCATTCTTTAATGATTACCCATATTGATAATTCTAGTAAGCTAAGTAAGATTAAGAAGGACCTTATGACTGCAAAGGTCGGAATATGCATGTCTAAAGGTACAATGCAAGAATTGGTTAGGCTTGGAGTACCAAAAGACCAGCTGCAGTATGCCCACATGGCTAGTGACGGCGTTGCCCTACCTAGAAAAATAACCCTTGGGTTTACTACACGGTTATACGCTGATGGACGTAAAAGGGAAGATTATTTTAATAAATTATTAACGGTTATTTCACCAGAAGACTTCAAGTTTGAAATAATGGGATTTGGATGGGCATCTACTGTGGAGAGAATGCGTCAGGAAGGATTTGAAGTGAGGTATGCAGAAGAGTTTGATTACAATGAGTATATGCAGCTGATGTCGAGATTAGATTACTATATGTATTTAGGAAGCGATGAAGGCTCTGCTGGTTTTATTGATGCATTGGCTGCTGGAGTTAAGACAATTGTACAGCCGCAGGGATTTCATCTGGATGCTCCTAATGGAATTACCCATTCATTTACCAGTTTTAATGAATTGAGAGATATTTTTTTAGAGCTAACAAGACAGCGAAAAATATTGACAGGTGCAGTTGAATCCTGGACTTGGGACAATTACGCGAAAAAGCATGTCGCGATTTGGGAAGCCAGTATTAAAGGTAACCTAGAATCAGTAGAGCCAGAAGTTTATGCTAATCTGAAACCGCAGGGTGCAAATGTTTTTATTACTAAAATGTCTTTGTTTTTTAATTTAATTCTACATAAAGCGACCTTGGTGTGGAACTTAAGAAAGCGTGGAAGTTTTCCGGCAGGGCCCAGATTTTTCGGTCCTAAAAGAAATGACAAGTAATGATTGGAAATAATTTGATATATGGAACTATAAAGTGTTTATATGACTATAAACTACAGTTGGGATTGAAGTTTTTAAGATGAAGAGAAATATCGCGATTTTTATAAATTCTTTGGAGAGTGGTGGAGCAGAACGAGTAGTATCTCTATTGATGAAACATATTGAGGCTAAATATAATATCCATTTAATTTTGCTTGATGATAAGTTTGAATTTGATGTTCCAAAAAACATAACAATATATTTACTAGGTTCCGGAACTAATCAATCTCTTTACAAGATTTTAGAATTGCCAATATTAGCAATTAAGCTAAATCGATACTTTAAAAGAAATCGTATTTCAACCTGTCTTTCATTCCTGAGCCGACCAAATTTCGTTTTAGGATTTTGTAAACTGATAGGAACTAATACGAGATGCATTATAAATGAACGTACATCCACATCCGCTTATCATGCTTCTTTGGGTAGGTTTTCTGCCATACTTAGTCGAATCTTAGTTAGAAAACTTTATCCGCTGGCTGATTTGATAATTTCAAATTCTAAATATTCGAGAGGAGATTTGATCAATCGCTTCAATATCCCTGCTGAAAAGACTTCAGTAATATATAATCCTGTGGAATCACACAAGGTAAATATAGTGACTGATCGAAATAAGAAAGATATTTTTACATTTATACATGTTGGAAAATTTAGACCCGAAAAAAATCATTTATTACTTATACGAGCATTTGAGAAGATAAAAGAATTACCTGTAAGGCTTTTGCTAGTTGGAAAAGGACCAACAGAACAAGCCGTTATTGATGAAGTTCATGCATTGGGATTGAATGAAAAGGTACTTTTTGGGGGCTTTAATCCGAATCCATTCGAGATAATTTCACAGACGGATTGCATGGTGCTTAGTTCAGATTTCGAAGGTTTTCCTAATGTATTATTGGAGGCAATGGTTAACAGTATACCTATAATAAGTGTTGATTGCTTTTCTGGTCCGAGAGAATTACTCGCGCCTGATACAGATTTTGAATATAGTCTTAAAAATAATATTGAACTCGGCAAATACGGAATATTGGTTCCTCGGCGTAACGAATTTTTGCTTGCCGATGCTATGAAATTAATGTTTTCTCAACCGGATTTAGTACTAAAATATAAAGAAGGTAGCCCGGTGAGAGTTAAAGAATTTGAAGTAAATAGCATCGTCGAAAAATATGAATCTCTTATTTCTGGTCAATAATTAACTTATTTTAATATGACAACATTTAATCGAGTACCTTCTAGAGTTATTAAAGGAGATAATCCAATTTATGTATTTGATGCAGATCAGAATATTACAAATTCTGGTGCAGATTTTATCAATTCATTTGGAGAAGAATAGTCAAAGTTTAATAGTTTTGATGATGATGAAGTAATTAAAATTGGGAATGAATATTTTAATGGTGTGATTGAACCAAAGAGGAAATCAGTATACATATGTGTGGAATTAATGGGCTAATATTAAAAGAAGGAGATTCGCAATTAGAAACAAAAATTGGCTTGATGAACCAAAGAATCTTGCACCGTGGACCTGATGAAGATGGTGAATATATATATGATAATAGGATTGCTATGGGCATGCGCAGGCTATCCATTATCGACCTTTCAACAGGGAAACAGCCAATTTATTCGCAGGATAAACAAAAAGTAATAGTATTTAACGGCGAAATCTATAACTATAAAATCTTAAAAAGAAAACTAGAAGCAGACGGAGTCGTTTTTAATACGACCTCGGATACAGAAGTGATCATTAAGATGTATGAAAAATATGGTATCGAAAGCTTCGGCTTACTTGATGGCATGTTTGCTTTTAGTATTCATGATATTGAGTTGAATAAGATCATCATTGCCAGAGATTATTTTGGAGAAAAACCGCTTTACTTTACCTCGGAGAATGGAAATTTTTGTTGGGCTTCCGAACTGAAATCGATACTCAAAGTATTAGAAAATAAACCTCAGATTTCAAGGGAATCATTAAATCTTTATTTTAGATTAACTTACATACCTGCTCCTTACACTATCTACGACAATATTTATAAGTTAAAAGCCAATCATTATTTAGTTTATGATTGTTCAACCGGATCAACTGAAGTTAATGAAATAAAACAAAGGTTTGAGGAGATTGATTTGCAGATCGATTTTAAAAAGGCTCGACAATTAACCCATGATTTAGTTAAAGAAAGTGTAGCAAGTAGAACAATTGCTGATGTCCCGATAGGTACTTTTTTATCAGGTGGGGTAGATTCTTCTATTGTTTCTCTTTGTGTAGCTCAAGAAAGCAGTTCGAAAATTGATACTTTTTCAATTGGCTTTGACAAAAAAGAATTTGATGAGTCATTAAAAGCACGAACGGTAGCTCAGGTTATTGACAGTAATCATCATGAATTTATTATTGGGGAAAAGGATTTATTGGTCAATATAGATGAAATTTTGCTCAATTTTGACGAACCATTTGCTGACTCTTCTTCTTTAGCAAGTTATCTCGTGGCACATGAGACAAGAAAGTATGTCAAGGTTGCCCTAACTGGAGATGGAGGAGATGAAATATTTGGAGGCTATAACAAATATTATATTGGCAAACTTAATAGCTATTATTCTAGGGTCGTACCAAAAGGCTTGCATAATTCCATTAAGAGTTCCTTAGGAGCAATATTGCAAACAAAAGATGATAAACGTGGTATGAGATTTAAGGCGAGTAAGCTACTTAAGTCCGTTAATTATGATGGTGATTTCTACTACAACATTGTATCTTTGGGATTTCAGGAAAATGAAATCCTGAAATTTATAAAACCGTCTTTTATAAAATCGAATGTTTTCGATTATTATAAACAACAGGTCAACCATAAAGGCAGCACACTAACAGATTTTAGAAATATTGATAGACTTTTAAGTCTTGAAGGTGATATGCTGGTAAAAGTAGATCGCACAAGCATGTTGTCCTCACTTGAGTGTCGGGCACCTTTTTTAAATAAACAACTCTGGAATTTAACGCAGCATTTGCCGGAAAAATATTTAATGAATGGCTGGGACAAAAAGCATATTCTTAAAAAATCATTTGAATCATATTTTCCCCGGGATTTTTTAAATAAGAGTAAAAAAGGGTTTGGCGTTCCTGTAGGTGATTGGCTTAGACAGGGTTTAAGCGATGAGTTGAAACGTTATATTGAACCACATTTCCTAAACCGACAAAACATATTTAATGTGGATGAGATTCGGATGTTGGTTTCCGATCACCTGGCCGGCAAAGTAGACCATACTTTTATGGTATGGACGTATTATTGTTTTCAAAAATGGTACTCAGCAACATATGAAAAATAAGCTGATTCGAATAACAACCATACCACTTTCTTTAGAGACCTTGCTGAAAAATCAATTGAGGTTTATGCAAGCGCATTATGATGTAATTGGAGTTAGTGCTGATAAGGAAAGGCTGGAGAAAATTGGGATAAATGAGGGTATCAAAACCTATCCAGTAGAATTGACCCGCCAAATTACTCCTTTAAAAGATCTTTTGGCATTATGGCGATTATACAAGTTTTTTAAAAAGGAAAAGCCATTAATTGTACACTCTCATACTCCCAAAGCTGGAACTGTGGGTATGCTGGCCGCTAAATTGGCTGGAGTTCCACATCGTTTACATACAATTGCTGGATTGCCACTTTTGGAGCGTACCGGAAACGTGAGAAGGCTTTTAAATTTTGTAGAAAAAGTAACATATGCCTGCGCAACCAAGATCTACCCTAATTCTTTTGCATTGAAAGATATTATTATTGCCCAGAGATTTTGTAGGGCATCAAAATTGAAGGTATTAGGAAATGGGAGTTCAAATGGAATAGATACCAATTTTTTTCATTCTAAAAATTTTACCGCTGAAGACAGTGCTAATCTAAAAAAGCAGCTCAACCTTAAAAATGGAGATTTTGTGTTTATTTTTGTCGGTAGAATGGTTGGCGATAAGGGGATCAATGAATTGATTACGGCATTTCGTGAACTTAATCATCAAAAGCCATATGTAAAACTCTTATTGGTAGGCCCCTTTGAACAAGAACTGGATCCTTTGAATTTAGAAACCCTAAAGGAAATTGAATCGAATAGAAATATCATTTCAACAGGATATCTGAAAGACGTGCGTCTTCATTTTGCTATTGCAGATGCACTGATTTTTCCTAGTTATAGAGAAGGATTTCCTAATGTTGTCATGCAAGCTGGTGCAATGGGGCTCCCTAGTATTGTGTCAGATATTAATGGCTGCAATGAAATTATTATAGAAAATGAAAATGGATTTATTGTTCCCGTAAAGGATTCGAATGCCATTTATAAAGCAATGATGCTAATGATATCCGCCGATGATTTGAGAAATAAATTGAGAAATAATGCTCGAAAAATGATCATTTCGCGCTATGAGCAACATTTGGTTTGGCAGGCGATATTAGAAGAGTATCAACAATTGACAACTAATTAAAAGAATATATGCATATAATAGGAGCTGTTTTGAAATTAGATAATGTTCTATTTTTAGATCCTGTGTCAAAGGCAGATGTATTTAAATACATTTTCGCTTCAGATATGGGTGCTTCGGTTTTAAAAGACGTTGAGACTTTTAAGACAGTATATTCAAATAAGACATTTGATTACATGGCCTGTAAAAAACCAATATTCATAGGAATTGACGGCGTATCGAGAGATTTAGTGGAAAAGGCAGATGCGGGAGTTTATGTGGAGCCTGAAAATCCTAAAGATTTTGCCGATAAAGTGAGGTATTATATGTTTAATTCTGAGATTATTATTCGTCAAATGGAGTCCGGTTATAAATTTGCTAAGGAGAACTTTGATGGAAAGGCATTGGCTAATAGATATATTAACTATCTGAAAGAGTTTAGTGATGTATAGATATTTTTTTAAATATTTAATAGATTTCCTGTGTGCCCTGATCGGATTAATCTTGATCTCACCAATATTTATTATTGTAGCTATAGGTCTTTATATAGCTAATGATGGAAAGCCTTTTTTTTTTCAGGTTAGACCCGGAAAAAGGAATCATCTTTTTAAGATCATTAAGTTTAAGACGATGAATGATAAAATAGATTTATCTGGAAATTTGCTCCCCGATAAAGACAGGCTAACACGGATCGGTTCCTTTGTCCGCAAAACATCGTTTGATGAAATTCCCCAGTTGCTGAATGTAATTAAAGGAGACATGAGTTTAATTGGTCCTAGGCCTTTGTTGACCGAATATTTACCTTTGTATTCAGCAGATCAGAAAAGAAGACATGAAGTTAAACCAGGGATTACTGGATGGGCACAGGTTAATGGCAGAAATGCCATAAGCTGGGATGAAAAATTTAAACTGGACCTGTATTATATTGATAATTTAAGTTTTTGGTTAGATTTGAGAATAATAGGGCTAACCATAAAAAAAGTAATTGTTAAGGAGGGCATTTCGTCTAATACTTCTGTAACGATGGAAAAATTTAAAGGGAATTAAATGCATATTATTGGAGCTGGTGGCCATGCGAAAGTTGTTTTGGATATTCTGTTGGAATCCAATCAACATATAAGTGGTATTTGGGATGAAAATTCCAATTTAAAATTCCTTTTGGGATATACTATATATGGAGATTTTAAGGCTTTTAAACAGTTGTCATCGGAACAATTTGTTATAGCTATTGGAAATAACTTCATTAGAAAGCAAATGGCCAGTCAACTGGGAAGTAATAAGGCAAGGGTAATTCACCCTAGAAGTGTAATATCAAAATTTGCAAAAATTGGTATTGGAACGGTTGTCATGGCCAATGTTACTGTAAATGCGGATACTTTGATAGGGGACTACGTTATTTTAAATACTAATGCCTCAGTAGATCATGAATGTAAACTAGCTGATTTTGTGCATATTTCACCTCATGTCGCACTCGGAGGGAACGTCTCTATTGGTGAAGGTACCCACATTGGAATTGGTTCAAGTGTAATACAGGGGATAAATATTGGTAAATGGGCGACGGTTGGCGCTGGAGCAGTAATCATTCGTGATATTCCCGACTATGCAGTTGTGGTAGGTAATCCAGGAAGAATAATTAAATATAACAAAATCTAAAACCAATGAACAGCAAAATTTGGCTTTCCTCTCCTCATATGGGTGGAACAGAACAGAAATATGTAGACGATGCTTTTGAGACGAACTGGATAGCGCCTTTAGGACCTCATGTTGATGGATTTGAGAAGGATCTGGCTAATTATACCAAAGCTAAGCATGTTGCAGCGCTAAGCTCCGGTACCGGTGCAATCCACCTTGCTCTGATCATGTTGGGAGTAGAACCTGGCGATGAAGTGATTTGCCAATCTATGACTTTTTCAGCAAGTGCCAATCCAATTGCCTACTGTAAAGCGATGCCGGTATTTATTGATAGTGAAGAGATGACCTGGAATATGTGCCCGGATAAGTTAGAGCAGGCAATAAAGGATAGGATTGCAAAAGGTAAAAAGCCGAAAGCGATAATTCCAGTTCATTTGTATGGCATGCCTGCTCAGATGGAGAAAATTATGGCTATTGCTAATGAATTCGAAATACCCGTTATTGAGGATGCAGCGGAAGCACTGGGATCTACCATTTATGGTAAGGCCGTCGGAACATTCGGATTAAAAGGTGTTCTTTCGTTTAATGGAAATAAGATCATTACTACTTCGGGCGGAGGTGCATTAATCTCTAATGTAGAAGAGTATATTAAAAAGTCAAGATTTCTAGCCACACAAGCAAGAGATGCGGCTCCACATTATCAGCATAGTGAGATTGGATATAATTATAGAATGAGTAATGTCTGCGCGGCGATTGGTAGAGGCCAAATGGAAGTATTGGATGCACATATTCAGTTGAGAAGGAACAACTTTGAAGTTTATAAGTCTGCCTTAAAGGATATTGAGGGAATTACATTTTTGGAAGAACCTGAAAACTATTTTTCGAATCGCTGGCTAACTACACTTTTGGTTGATCCATTGAAAACAAAAGGGGTGACCCGCGAAGATATTAGATTGGGACTTGAAGCTTTAAATATCGAAAGCAGACCTCTATGGAAGCCAATGCACCTGCAGCCAATATTTGAAGGTAGTCCATATTATGGTAGCGATGTTTCTGAAGTATTGTTTAAGAATGGCCTATGTTTGCCGTCTGGATCTAATTTGCAATCTGAAGATTTGAATAGGGTAATTAATCAGATTAAAATTGTTCTACAAGAAAAATAATGAGTTATAAGACCAAATTAAGTAAACAATACATTTACTATTCGATAAAATAACAATTTGGTTTAATTATTGTTAGTTTTGCAAAGATCGTTTTTATGTAAGGTGTATGTTTACAAAACTACAAATTGTATCACGCTGGATTATTTTTACAATAGATATTTGCTTAAGCATTTTAGCATTGTTATTTGCAATTATCCTGCAAAACAATTTTATCATCAATAATATAGATTTCCTGGCTTTTTATAAGGCTGTGGTTTTGGTGATTGTGGTAAATTCTTTTGTATTTTATAGTGTTAAAACCTTTGCTGGAATAGTCCGGTATACTTCAGCCCAAGATTCTTTCAGAATATTGTTTGCTGTTGTCCTGAGTTCTTTGATTTTGTTTTTTACGCATGCACTGGCGATAGTCATAACCGGACAACATGTGATCAGTAGTGTTGTGATTATAGTCTATACATTGTTTAATTTTCTTCTACTTATTACCTATCGAATTATTGTAAAGTACTTTTTTATGTACATAAAGAATGCTAATCTGGACAAAATCAGGATTATCATTTACGGAGCGGGAGAAGCTGGGGTTGCAACAAAAAGAACTTTTGATCATGATCCTAAAGTAAATAAAACCATTATTGCTTTTGTGGATGATGATCTTAGGAAGGTAGGTAAAACGATTGATGGTGTACGTATTTTAGACGCTGCACAATTAGAACACTTGATAACCAAGCATGAAGTAGATGAGATCATTTTTGCTTCCTATACCATACCGTCAGAACGCAAAAATCAGATTGTGGATATTTGCCTCGAAAACGACGTAAAGATTCTAAATATCCCTTCACCTGAAGTTTGGGCCAAAGGGCATGTAACTACGGCACAAATCCAAAATATCAATATTGAAGACTTGCTCAATAGGAAGACAATTGAGATTGATATCAATGGTATCCAAAATCAATTAAAAGATAAACGGATACTCATAACCGGTGCTGCAGGTTCAATAGGTAGTGAAATTGTTAGGCAACTTTTAAAATTTGAAACTGGCTTGATTATCCTGTGTGACCAAAGTGAAACGGCCTTGCATAATATCTATCTGGAGTTAGAAGAAACCCATGCAAATACTAATTTTCATGCTTTTATAGGAGATGTGAAAGATGTGAAACGCATGGAAACTTTATTCACCACTTATAAACCACATTACGTTTATCATGCCGCGGCCTACAAACATGTGCCATTAATGGAGGACAACCCACCAGAAGCGATCAAAACGAATGTAATGGGAACCAAGACCATTGCCGATCTTTCTGTGAAACATGGGGTTCAAAAATTTGTAATGATCTCTACAGATAAAGCAGTAAACCCAACCAATGTAATGGGGGCCTCCAAACGTATCGCTGAAATCTATGTGCAGTCTCTAAATAATTCGTTAAATAATCCGGATTTAATTTTTACGAATGGCTTAAGCTATCTGAACGATAGTAATGTTAAACCGATTACTAAATTTATTACTACCCGTTTTGGAAATGTATTGGGTTCAAATGGTTCTGTAATTCCACGATTTAAACAACAGATAGAAAATGGTGGACCTGTTACCGTAACCCATCCTGAAATTACCCGATATTTCATGACTATTCCAGAGGCTTGTCGTCTTGTTTTGGAAGCAGGATGTATGGGTAAAGGTGGGGAGATCTATGTTTTTGACATGGGTAAATCGGTTAAAATAGTTGAACTCGCTAAAAAAATGATCAGATTGGCCGGTTTGGTTCCCAATCAGGATATTAAAATCTCTTATTCTGGTTTGAGACCAGGTGAGAAGCTATTTGAAGAATTGTTAAATGATAGTGAGATTACTAAACCTACCCATCATGAAAAAATCATGATTGGACAGGTAAGAGAATATATTTTTAATGAAATAGAAACCCAGATCTATCAATTGTTGCAACATGCCACTACTGGAAATACCAGGCAGGTTGTACGGCAAATGAAGGTCATTGTTCCTGAATTTATCAGCAAAAATTCTGTATTTGAAGAATTAGACGCTCAGATTCAGGTTGAACAAAATCCCTAACCTAATGAAAAAATATTTATTGATGGGTGTGATGGCTTTGGCTTTCAGTAGCCTAAAAGCGCAAACACCTAACGTAAACATACCCTACTCTTACCAATTTTACCAGAAGTTAAATGGATCAGTGTATGATGTGAATAGCCGTTCGCATTCTGCAATCAAAGGTTTTTATGCAGACGACTCCTTATTGGTGAATCGTTATCAGAACATGATGAAAATGGGAACAGATTCCCTGAACAAACGTTCCTGGGTTCGTCGAAAATTGACTGAAGAACATCTATTAAATTTCCAGGGTGATGATTACACCGTTTATGCGGATTTTCTTCCTGATTTTCAAATAGGTCGTGATTTTAAGAACAATACTACGATCTGGAAAAATACAAGAGGTTTCCAAATCGGTGGAACTATAGGAGACAAATTCTCGTTTTATACCAATGGTTTTGAAAATCAGGGTGTATTTGCCAACTACATTACCGATTTTATCAATACCAATGGTGTTGTTCCAAGTGAGATGTCGGGGAAACTGGACAAAAAAACGAAGGACTGGTCGTACGTTACCGCCTTGTTATCTTACACGCCTAATAAACATTTGAATATAGCACTAGGGTATGATAAAAACTTCATAGGAGATGGTTATCGGTCAATGTTGCTATCTGACGTTGCCGCCAATTATTCTTTTCTAAGGGTAAGAGCTACCCTTGGTAATGTACAGTATCAAACCATATTCGGTTACATGTTGGATCCTGGGGCAGAGAAACTAACGACTGATAGACGATTGGGGGACAGAGGGAAATGGGCAGCGATGCATTATATAGATTGGAATGCTACTAACCGGTTCTCTATTGGTTTTTTTCAGGCGGTTACCTGGGCTGATGCCGAAAAAGAAGGAAAACGAGGCTTTGATTTCAACTATGTGCATCCTTTTATTTTCCTAAGGTCAGTTGAGGGGGCAAACACTACGTCCCCTGATAAGATGCGTTTGGGTATCAATACGAAGTATGAAATACTGGATAAAACTACCGTTTACGGCCAGTTTATGATTGATGAGTTTACTGCCAAAGAATTTTTTGGTAATAAAGGCTATTGGGCAAATAAATGGGCACTACAATTAGGCTTCAGAGGTTCTGACCTGTTTAAGGTAGAGAACCTGAACTATCTTGCCGAGTTTAATACGGCCAGACCTTATACCTATGCGCACTTTGATCGGGTTTCTAATTATGCTGCAATGAACCAACCATTGGCGCATCCTATGGGGGCAAATTTTAAAGAAGTGTTGGGTATCTTGAATTATAGTTATAAGAGATTTGACCTGCAAGGGCAAATGATGTATGCCCGGTACGGCTTAGATCCGGAGGGTATGAATTACGGTAAAGATATTTTTAAAAGCTACAATACCAGAGCTGCTGATTACGGCAACAACATCGGTCAAGGCATAAGAACCAACCTTTACTTCGCTGAAGGCCGCGCTTCTTACCTGCTCAATCCAAAATACAACCTGCGCCTGGAAGTTGGCGGAGTGCTAAGAAGAGAAACTAACTCCATAAAAAATACAAATACTGCCTTATTTACTTTTGGTCTGCGCAGTACATTCAGAAACCTATATCAAGATTTTTAATTTATAACTAAAAAAACTATTTAATGTCGTATTTATTTACATCAGAATCTGTTTCCGAAGGCCATCCTGATAAGATAGCAGATCAAATTTCGGATGCCTTAATTGACAACTTCCTGGCTTTTGATGCCGAATCAAAAGTAGCCTGCGAAACTTTGGTGACTACCGGACAAGTAATTCTGGCCGGCGAGGTAAAATCAACCACCTACCTGGATGTACAGCAAATTGCGCGTGAGGTGATCAAAAAAATCGGTTACACCAAAAGCGAGTACATGTTTGAGGCCAACTCTTGCGGTATCTTATCTGCCATTCACGAGCAGTCGCAGGACATCAACCAGGGTGTTGATCGCGCCAGCAAAGAAGAACAGGGAGCGGGCGACCAGGGTATGATGTTTGGTTATGCTACCAACGAAACAGAAAACTACATGCCTTTGGCCTTAGACCTGTCGCATACTTTATTGCAGGAACTGGCTATCTTAAGACGCGAAAATAAAGAAATCACTTATTTACGCCCGGATGCCAAATCGCAGGTAACCCTGGAATATTCTGACGATAATAAACCGGTACGCATTGATGCCATTGTAATTTCTACACAGCATGATGATTTTGATGAAGAAGCCAAAATGCTGGCCAAAATCAAAAAAGATCTGGTAGATATCCTGATTCCACGTATCATTGCCAAATACCCTCAGTACGCGCATTTATTTAACGATAAAATTGAATACCATATCAACCCAACCGGTAAATTTGTGATCGGTGGGCCACATGGTGATACGGGCTTAACCGGCCGTAAAATCATCGTAGATACTTATGGTGGTAAAGGTGCTCATGGTGGTGGTGCATTTTCGGGTAAAGATCCAAGTAAGGTAGACAGATCAGCAGCTTATGCTACCCGTCACATTGCCAAAAACCTGGTTGCTGCCGGTGTTGCCGAAGAAATCCTGGTACAGGTAAGTTATGCCATTGGTGTAGCCAAGCCTATGGGTATCTATATCAATACTTATGGCACAGCCAAAGTAGGTAAAACGGATGGTGAGATTGCCAAAATTGTAGAAGGCATTTTTGATATGCGTCCTTACTTCATCGAGCAACGCTTAAAATTAAGAAATCCAATATATAGCGAAACTGCTGCTTACGGACATATGGGCCGCAAGCCGGAAACGGTTACCAAAACTTTCAGAACACCAAATGGTGAGGAGAAAGTTGTAACAGTTGACTTGTTTACCTGGGAAAAACTGGATTTTGTAGATAAAGTGAAAGCCGCTTTCGCTTTGTAAGGTAATTTTCCAATTGTTACTAAAAGAGAGGAAGCTTTCATAGCTTCCTCTCTTTTAGTTTATCTAGAAAAATGTTTTTTTTCAAAAAAAATGATTCTACCTTTATTTCTATTAAAATTAACTTCATAACCCTTGAAAATACTAGTTTTAGGAGCCTCAGGCCAGCTTGGCCAATGCCTCAAAAAAGTTGCTGCAGAAAAAAATATCACCAACATCAGCTTCCCTGATGAAAGCAAAGGCAATATCCTGGATATTGGCCTCCTGAAAGCCTTATTTGAAGAGGAACAACCTACCCACGTGATCAACTGTGCGGCCTATACCGCGGTGGATAAAGCAGAAGACGATATCGACCTGTGCAGGAAGATCAATAAGGATGGCGCGTTAAACATTGCAAATGTCTGCAAAACAAACAACGCCACATTGGTACATGTCTCCACAGATTTCGTTTTCAAGGGCGATCAGCCTGAGCTGTTAAAAGAAGACGACCTGGCCGAGCCGATCAATATTTACGGAGTAACCAAACTGGAAGGGGAACAAGAGGTAATCAATACCTTAAAAGAGTACTTCATCTTACGGACCAGCTGGCTGTATTCTGAATACGCTAATAACTTTGTAAAAACGATGTTAAAGCTTGGCGCCGACAGAGATGAATTGAATGTAATAGCCGATCAGATTGGTACACCTACTTACGCCATCGACCTCGCTGGAGCGATTTTAACGATCATCACATCAGGCCAAAAAGATTACGGTGTTTATCATTACAGCAACGAAGGCGTAACCTCCTGGTATGATTTTGCTGTAGGCATCTTTGACATCAGCAATACAAATGTCAAAGTAAAACCTATTCCAACATCGCAATATCCCACCAGAGCTATAAGGCCAAAGTTCTCGGTAATGGATAAAACCAAAATTAAAACCACCTTTAATTTAGAAGTTCCTTACTGGAGAGACAGCCTCAAAACCTGTATCGAAAGACTGAAAGCGCAATAATCCAAGGGGAAATAGTCTGAAACAGATTTTTCTATATTATAAGTATACTTACAATATTTCCCTTTTTCCATGAAAGTTGTAATCATACTTATAATTTATCTGTTTTTATGGTAAAGTTGTAAGTATACTTATAACTTTTTGTAAGCAATATAGCCACAAATAACGGCCATTACTATTGCCGCATAAACCAAGATATAGAAGGAAGTATTTGATTTGGAAAGCACTTCCTCCTTGGTAGCCGTTGTTTCTTTTGTTTTTAAACTCCCAGTTTTTGCTTCATCAAGGCGTTCGCGAACGTGCTGATATTGGTACATCGTGCTATCATTCCACCAGGCATAAGTACGGGTTTCTTTATCGGTGGTTTTAACTTCCGTTTTGTCCAGATAGCTTTGTTTTTCCGTACGCAGATTATTTTGAGCAACTGTTTTGGTGTTTTTTTTAGACAATGCACAGCTGCTTAGGCAAGTCACAATAAGCAGTATATAAGTTATTTTCATACTTTTAATATTAGAAAATGGCGCATGGCAGGGGCGAGGCCCCGGCCTTTGCCGGGATCACGAGGTGTATTAGGAATACTGCGTCATTGAGCGCAAAGCCCTCAATGTCTTTTCAGAGACATCCTGTTTTGTTTAGTATTTGTCCAATCTGCAAAACGATAAATTGTCCTGATGTGCCGCATGCGCCGATACACGCCATCACCCTCACGCGATCCGGGTAAATTGGTATTGCCCTCAATAGTATTCAACCAATCTCCTTTCAGGCGTTCTGCAAAACCGCAATGGGCTATTCTTTTTAAAGAAGGGAAATACAAGCCGAATACCAGGCCCGAAACCTGTTCTGCAACAACAGACTTCACCAATACCCTGTCGGGGAATAAAGCCGGCGACCAGCCCGTTCGTGGCTCCGCATAGCCAGTCTGTTTAAACACCCAGCAAACGAAGGCCGCACAATAGGGGCTACCTTTACGTAAGCCAACAGCGTTTAAATAGGCCTCTATACGTTTACCATCATTGCAACCTGTTTTCTCCCGAACGCCGATTTCGGCACGCGCAATACCAAGTAGCTTATTTCTTTCGTCTTCATATCCCTTACTTAGAACTATACGCCCGTCATCCCGACGGAAGCGCAGCGAGGAGAACTGAGCCATTCGCGAGCTCAACGAGACAAGATGAGCACAAGAATTCCGAGTTAGATCTCCTGGGCTACGGCTAAAGAAGAGATTTAACAAATCGCCCCCAAACACATCACTCCAGCCCATAAAAGCGAAGCAAAGCAGAGCCAGAAAAAACCTAACTGTTTCCATGATTCCATATTTTTAAACTGTACTACCATCTCGCCCAGGTCGGGCAAACCCAAACTCATCCAGAACTTCTGTAGCAGCCACCAGCTTAAACCGGTAACCACCAGGAAGCAAATGAGACCCAGCAATACCAGCAGCCAGATGTTGGGGTCGATAAAGCCAATTGTAGGGTCTGTGCCCCTCAATAAGTCTTGTAAAACAGGCCACAGCAAGGCGAGCCCCACCAGAAACAGGTATGGTAAATAGTTCCCGAGGCGTAACCCATATATAGGCCAGCCTTTCCTAACGTTTCTTAATGAAACATGAAGGTTATTTAATTTTAGTGTATTCATATTTTGATATATTTTAAATGGTCTGTTCCGGACAAACTAAGCTGCCTATGGTGGCCAGGCCCATCGTTACAGCATTAAACTTTCGGATCGCAGGAGAAATAAAGTCCCGATCCCAGCCAATGCGCTTCTTTAAAAAGTAGTTCTCCGGTTGAAAAACTCCTGCAATTAAAAACGCTCGAATTAATAAAGGCTGCCCGGGCCCTGTGCGCCAGTTGCACGTCATGCCAATGTCCGTCTAAACCGCATTCACAGAGGCCCCGACAGCCTTTAATCAAGTCACTACGCTATCGGTATCGCGGCTATGTGTATACTATTGGAACTCAAGTCCTTTTTCAGCGTAGACGTAAAGCTGAGATAAGTATGTACCGTGTCACCCGTAAAATCAGGCGGTACCGGCAAATTAAATCCCAGGGCCGACCGCGGTGCCGCATTCATCAACGATACAAACTGGTTCTTGGCAGGGTTATACACCAGCACATTGACCATGTCGGTGGCGTCTTTGTATTTCGCATTCGCACCATCCAGTGTCCAGTTAAAATCCAATCTGGCCGGGGCCGTTACATCCACCCCAATCGAAACGGGTAAACTCAACTTGCCAGTACTAAACTTTAGTTTGGTATAATCCAGCGTAAAGTTGGGTGCCACACCGGTAATGGCTGTTTTGAGGTGATAAGCTACCGCCGCATTCATGGCTGATACCGATCCGGCACCCTTTTTAAAGCCGGCATCAATCTGGTCGCTCAAGCCACTCAGAAAACCGGTGACCAGCCCAAACTTAAAGCGCTGATTGATCTGTGCCTGGGTTGCGGGCTTGTTACTCACCCGGGGCAAGGCCCTGATCACATTTAAATCTCGCCAGTAAGCACCTACTACCGACCCTGTTTTGTTTCTGAACCCACCAAGGATTCCTTGTCTGATAATTCCCATAATTTTTAAGGATTAAAAGGTTAAAAAATCTGTTTATTTCCATCAAAAGCAACATCACCATTGATGGCCAAATCATTTACCATGAAGAATTAAAATCGTCACCCTAAATCTTTATCAGCTGAAACCGTCATTCCAGCTGTTGGCAAATGATGAGACAAAGAGAAAAAATCGGGCAGACCTGTGGTAGTCCCAGCCCGTACCGTACGTTTGAGCAAAAAGCCTTAGAAAACAATGTATAAACACTAATAGGGCAACTATTTTTTTGTTAAAAATCAGCGCAAAATAAATTCCTCGTCCAGCTGTTTCAGCATTTTCACCAGCAAAGCCCTAACTGTTGTGGCCGATCTTTGGACCACCTGCTTGTACTTTACAGTAAGGCTACCCACCGAAATGTATGCATTACCCAAACCGGTGGTGACAAAATTTTTGGAGACCGCAATCAGCAACTGAGCTACCGGACCAGCGTCCAATCCGCCGGCTTTGTGCATCAGCTTAAAAAAATAAGCCAGCGCGTCGACCGAAAACGATACCCTGATCCGGTGATCTTGCAACCCGGCTTCCGACGAGGCCATCTTGCCGGCTAGAAATCCTACTGCACCGCCTTCCAACTGCTTTAGCAATAGTTCCAGACATTGCGCTGCCAATCCATATAACGCATCAGGTTTATGGGCCATGTAGTTGTATTTGTAGGACGTATTCATCAGGGTACTATCCTTCCCAGATATAAGCTATCGGCTATTTTTTTTCGGTTTGACGAAGTAACGCTCAGATAAACCTCCAGAGTTTTACCTATCAGCTCGGGTAAAAATTTATAATAGCATTGCTTGTCAGTCCTTTTTACACCACCTATAAAACCATCTGCCAGATGTAATGCAGGACAATATAGTACCAGCATCACCTGATCGTCAAAAGATGCCCTGCTATTGGTATTTTGTGCCCAATTAATAGCAATTGTATCATTGGCAGTTAAGCTGAGTACAGGATCCTTTAGTCCTGGCAAATCACCTCGGCTGATCACCATTTTAGAATAATCTACACCCAGATTTGGATGTAAACCGGTAATGGCCTGATGAAAATTAATAGAGTAGGCCACGTTTAATGCAGTTTTTTGTATGGCCAGGTTAGCGAAGCCGATGTTTATATAAGGATGAAAGGGCACCAGCAGCTGATTTACAAACTTCATTTTTTGTTGGTTGGCCAGTTGTGCCACTGATCGGGGTCGAGGCTCTGTTGTTACCTTAGGCGCCCGCCTCAGATAGGGGATGCCCATCCATGATGCGCCTACTATTGAACCTAATTTTCCGGATATAGGCCCGAGAATTCCTTTTTTTAATTTGCCATGATTTTTTGCATTTAAGGTTAATATTCGAATTGTTGAACTGGCTTCGGACTGAAGACCTTGGCGCAGATTGCGCTATACGAAGTTAGGCCTACACTAGGGTTGTAAAGGAGTTCCCTAGGCCTGGGCTGTCGAACGAGAGGCCTATGATACTCCTTTGATACCCGAATGAGAGTCCTTTGATGTATACACCACACTACAAGGAAAGCTAGACTGTTGTCCGGCTTTGTCCGGATTTTGAGGAAAAGATGATGGGGTTGTTTCTGTCTCATTCCCGAAAGTAAAAAGCCCGGAAATGGCGCATGTCGTAAACTGTCGTTTTATAACGCAAAACGTCGTAAGATGTCGTTCTTGTCGTTTTATTGTAGGATATGTCTCGTTCCAGAAAAGGTTGACAGCTTAAAATGACAACTAAAAATGGAATTAAACAATTCAAGAATACCCCGAAAGGTGAAAGAGCGAATGATTTGTGAGTATACAAGCGGTGTAAAAACAGCTTCGATGTTAAGTAAAGAGACCGGTATGAGTACGGAAGCTATAAGGAAGATGGTTTCTAGATACAGAGATAGATTTTTACCTACCTTAGATGATAGACCAATAGTTTCAGCGGCTATGAGAAACAAATCTAAAACAGTTAGTGACACCGACCTAATGCGGGAAATTGACGAGTTGCGCCGACAGCTTAAGGATGCCCAGTTAAAAATTGAAGGTTATAAACTTATGGGCGATATACTGGAGGAGCGGTATGGTATTGATTTGCTAAAAAAGTCAGAAGCCAAACAGTTACCAGGCTCAGGGAAAGATATGCAAAAATAGATCTGAAAACCCTGTGTGGATTGTTTGGCTATACAAGACAAGCCTATTACAAACAGATGAAATCAACTAAAAAACGTCTATTAAAAGAAGAAGTCCTACTTGATATAGTCAGCAATTACCGTAAACAAATGCCCCGCTTGGGCGGTACGAAACTGCATTTTCTGATAAATCAGTCCGGGTGCAGGATAGGAAGGAAAGTACTTTACGATTTTCTGAAAAACCACGGACTGTTGATTCGCAGAAGGAAAAAATACGCCATTACCACTAATTCAAACCACTGGATGCGGAAATGGCCCAACCTGATTCGGGGATTTGACTTTAACCGCTCTAATCAACTATGGGTTAGTGATATTACCTATATTGTCGTTGCCGAATGTTTTGCGTACATATCATTGATAACTGATGCCTATTCCCATAAAATCATAGGTTACAGCCTTGATCGCACCCTGGAGAGTAGTGGCAGCATAAGAGCATTACAAATGGCGATCAAAAATACAGGGATACACCGTCAGCCGGGATTGATCCACCATTCGGACAGAGGGGTGCAATATTGTTGCAAAGAATACGTAAAGATGTTAAAAGACAATAATATACGAATAAGCATGACCGAGAACGGTGACCCCTATGAAAATGCTTTAGCTGAACGGGTGAATGGTATCTTAAAGGGAGAGTGGATAGACCATGAAAGATATGATGATTTTGATAAGGCAAGCGATCGAATTAATCAAATCATCAATATCTACAATACACTTAGGCCACATTCAAGTTGTGATATGTTAACCCCGGAAAAAGCGCAAACAAAACAGGGAAGACTCAAAAAAAGATGGAAAAAAAGAAAAAGCAGGAAAAAAGAAATAATTTTATACAAACCTATGTAAACCCATAGTGGTATTAGGATTTTTCAGATAGACAGGTAAGTTATTATTAATCAATATCTGTCAACCTCTTTTGGAATAAGACAATATTATCTTTACGAAAATGGGTATAAAGCTTATTATGTAAACGTGTTGACATGACAATACGCTGATCGTTGTTATATTCGCCACAATTAATTGAATATAAACCAACTGCCAGTTGGGTTCCATATGGGTTAGGAAACCTTATGCTATGCGCCACTTTTCTGTTGCGGTTTTAAAAACCAAAACATGGGACGATTATGCATTTATCCCAAGGAAGCAGCGCTACTACTGAACATCAGCGAACGACAGGCTCAGCGGATCTTTAAGGCGGTCCGC
Source organism: Pedobacter schmidteae (assembly GCF_900564155.1). Taxonomy (NCBI): domain Bacteria; kingdom Pseudomonadati; phylum Bacteroidota; class Sphingobacteriia; order Sphingobacteriales; family Sphingobacteriaceae; genus Pedobacter; species Pedobacter schmidteae. The sequence goes on from NZ_LS999839.1 coordinate 1,647,654, forward strand.
GAAGAATTAAACAAACAAAAACATCAGGCGGTTACTGTTAAGGAGTTTTGCGAATACAAGGGTTTTGAAGAAGCCGAGGTTCGGCAAGGTTTGGAGGATTTGTTTAAATGACAAACACTAATTGACTAAGACATATTGATCAATGTAGCTACCAAATACTGCTGTAGTTATTGTTGGATATTATTGTCATTTTTGCGTTATGAAATTTGTATTGGAAGTTAAAGAAAGTAAAGTAGCAATGCTAATGGCATTACTAAATGACTTGCCTTATGTAAAAACTAAGCCACTTACACCTTACAAAGCTAAAGTATTGGAAGATGTTAAGGAAGCTGTTGATGAGTTAAACTTAGTGCTATCTGGTAAATTAGAGGCACGTGATGCTGATGACTTGCTAAATGAGTTAGAGGATTAAGTTTATCCCAAAATTTGAGAAGGAGCTTAAACGACTGGCAAAAAAGTTCTCATCGCTTAAGTCCGATTCTTCTGTTTTACTACAATCACTTAAAGAAGATCCCTCACAAGGCACTGCACTTGGTAATGAGTGCTATAAAATCCGAATGGCAATAACCAGTAAAGGCAAAGGAAAATCTGGTGGATCAAGAGTTATTACCTGTTTTAAGATCACTCGAGGTACAGTTTATTTGCTAACCATTTTTGATAAAAGTGAGCAAGAAAATATCTCAGATAAAGATCTCAAAGAAATGCTGGCTTTTGTAGAAAGCTAAAGGAGATTAGGAAAATTTTAAATAAATACAAAGCGCCCGGCACATCGTACGGGGCGCTTTGCATCAAAACGATTTCCTGTTACTACTTCCCAAGCAGTTTTTTCAGCTTTTCGGTAAGCGCTACCCCGGTTAGGTTACGGCCAACAATTTTGCCACTTGGATTAACCAAAACATTCTGCGGGATCGCGTTGATGGCATACAACTTTGCTACCGCATTTTTCCAATACTGAAGGTCTGATACCTGTGTCCATACCAGTCCGTCATCTTTAATGGCCTTCAGCCAATTGTCCTTCGATTTATCTAATGAAACCCCCAATATTGTAAAGTTTTTGTCCTTAAACTGATGATAGGCAGTAACCACATTTGGATTCTCCGCCCTGCAGGGGCCACACCAGCTGGCCCAAAAATCAATCAGCACATATTTACCCCTAAAATCCTGTAACGATATGGCCTTACCTGCAGTATCATTCTGGGTGAAATTGGGCGCCATGGCACCCACGCCATAAGTTTTCATTTTCTCCATCAGCTGCTTATATTTCACCCCCGGTTTGCTGGCTTTAATTGCTGGCGAAAGCGAATTAAAAAGAGGCTCCACATCAGTTGCGTCGGGTGCAGGGCCTCCATAGCTTTGAAGGGCATAAATGCTCCTAAAGGCATTGGGGTTTTGCTGAATAAACTTTTTCCAGATAGGCTTACGCGCTTCCAACGACTTACTGGTGGCCTTATCCAACGCCTCCAATACTGCTTTTGTTCTTTGGGCCTCTTTTGGCGTTGCGTAATAAGCATCGTAAGCATCATTCTGCAGTTTTTGAAATGGGGCAATGGTAAGCCTCAATTGCTCATTATCCTTATTTACCGGTCCGCCGGTAATGACAGCCCTGGCAATAGATGTATCTGGACTACTCAGCGTTAGCTGGCCTGGCTCCAGGTAAAACATCACAAAATTTCGCCAGTCCCAGGATACATCCATAGAATTTCCACCTTTGGTGTTGAATATCACCCAGGCTTCTTTTGGGTAGTCCACAATCCCGCTAAAGCTGAAATGTCCATCTTTGATTCCGGTCGAATCGGTCAGCATTTTGCCCGCAGTGTCGGTATACATTATAAAGGCTTTTGCAGGGCTTGAAAAATGCCCGACTTTCCCTTTTAACGTGAATTTTCCACTTTGAGCAAATAACACACCGGGACAACCTAAAATCATCAACACAACTGTCCATTTTAATAATCTTTTCATATTTTTTGTTTTAAAGCAACGCTTAATTATATATTTCTTCTAGTTTTTTTTGGAGCGCCGGCCCCCTCAGGTCTTTGGCTACAATTCTTCCATCAGGATCAAGCAGGAAGTTTTGCGGAATGGCCTTCACCAGATAAGCCTTACCGGTTTTACCTTCCCAACCCTTTAGCTCGGATAACTGTATCCATTCCATTTTGTCTTTTTTAATGGCCTCAATCCAGGTTTTCCTGCCGTTGGGATAATCTAATGATATGCCGATAATCACCAGGCCGTTGTCTTTGTAACGCTGATAGGCCCTAAGCAAATTGGGGTTTTCCTCCCTGCAGGGCTTGCACCAGCTGGCCCAGAAATCTACCAGTACATATTTGCCTTTATATCCGCTCAAACTGACCATTTTACCACTGGTATCGGGTAAGGTAAATGCTGGTGCCGTAGCACGCAAAGCCACTACTTTTAAATCAGCCAGGTATGCCGCATAGGCCAGGCCGTCTTTGCTGGCCTTTATCCCGGGACTAAGCAGGTTAAAATAAGGCTCCAGTTCTTCAACCTTTGGTACAGAACCTGCCTTGGCTTTCAAGGCAAAAAAACTCATCAGATGATCGGGATGGCGGGTAATGAAATCCTGGTAAACCACTTTTCGTTGTGCCTGGCATTGTTCCAATTGCAGTTCTATCGCTTTCTTTTGATCGTTTACAGCAGTTTGAAAGGCAGCCCGCAGTTGCTTTTCCTTAGCTGTTATGGGCTTGAGTAGCAATTTTATTGCTGCATGATCGGCGTTGACCTGGCCTGCCTCAACTTTTGCATCAATCAGCCGGTCAGGGCTATTAACCAGTATATTCCGGGGTTCGAGGTACAATTGCAATTCGCTGTAGTCTTTTCCCCGCAGGCCATCGCCATAGGGGCTCAGCAGCAAATAACCACTTGTAATCTGCGCAATGCTGCCTTCAAAGGTAAACACGCCATTTTCGGCCTTTACCGAATCAATTTTTGTTTCATCCATGGGCTTATATACCAGATAAGCCGTGGCAGTAGCCGGCACATTGCCTAATGCTGCCTTCAGGGTAAAGTGCTTATCCTGCGCCTGCAACATCAAAGGCAGCAGCAAACAGCAGACAAATGCCTTTCTTAAACTAAGTTTCATATGTCTCATGTGGGTTAAGGATTGTTTTGCATACCTGGATTTTGATCCATTATTTTTTGAGGGAAGCGCAGCACCAGTCTTTCCGGCTTCAGGTTAAATACTTGTGTGGTGCCGTCAGCTTTGTAGAGGGTGTGTTTAAAGGTCAGGTTGGCAAACAAGGGATCTACCGAAAGCCTGCGCATATCAAACCAGCGATAGCCCTGTACGGCATACTCCCTGATGCGTTCGTTGAGCACAAATTGCAACAACAAAGCCGGTTGGGCTGCCGTTGCAGTTGGCACAGCCACATCAGCGGCAGTCATCCGCTTTGAACGTACCAATTCGACATCAGCTTTTGCGCCACCCAAATCGCCCGTTCTGACTTTGCATTCTGCCATCAGCAAATACAAATCTGCCAGCATCACCCCAATCTGTGTATTGGATGCAGCTCCTCTGCGCAGTAAACCCGAGGTGTAGGCCGCGCCGTTATAAGCATTTTTGTTGTAAAGCCGCAGGCGTACATCGCCGGCGCTGTATAACGCAGCGGCTTCCGGAGTTAGCACCAGCTCATTGGCCGAGTATTGCCATAGCGAAGATGCCTGTTTGCCATACAAGATCTCCTGATTGTTGGGTACAGTCGGAAATGATGCACTTCGGGTGGTAATGGGCAAAAAGGCACCACCAGGGCCAAAAGTTACATTGTAATCGTATAATGCTATTTTTAGTCCGCCGGCAGCGGCATGCCCAATGGCTGCATTGAGTTGCACAAGTGCATCATTATAGCGACCCATAAATACATATACCTTTCCTAAAAGCCCCTCAGCCGCTGCTCTGGACATCCTTACGCGACTGCTGGTTTGCGCAGGCAAATCGGGTATGGCGGTCATCAGGTCGTTCAATAAAAAGTCATACACTGCCTTGACAGAAGCCCTCACAAATTTTGTTTCGGTTACATCAGCTTTGGTGATGATAGGAAAACCCGGATCAGTTGCCGAGGTAGCATTGTTATAAGGCTTACCGTAGTAATTGATGAGCATAAAATAGGTCCATGCCCGTCCGGCCCGGGCTTCTGCTTTTAAAGAAGCCTTTTGTTGTGCTGTACCGTCCTTTGCGTTGTCAATTTCTTCAATAACTTTGTTGTACAGGTAAAGATTGGGCATAGGTACCAGCATTTCTGTGGCATCTTCTGTAGGCTGATAAATCACATCTTCCCAGCGAAACAGCCTTTGCGTTCTTAGCGAAGAGCTCAAAAAATAAGGTTCTACAGCCGCCAGTTCGTCTCCCATAGGAATCTGTGCATTGGTGCCTATGTTCAGCAATTCGAGGTTGTTGAGCAGCAGGTCATAATCCGCAACCGTCTGCGCTATTAGCTTGCCTTTTGGTTCTACCTCCAAAAAGCTTTTTTTACATCCCCAAAATGCAGTAATTAAAATGATCAGTAAAACTGATGCTGAAATATTTTTATATATCCGGTTCATTTTTTCGTGCATTAAAATCTAACATTTAAACCAAAGGAAAGCGTGCCCTGATTGGAAAGAAGTTCTCTTGCTCCTGTAGGGGCATAATGATATTCGGGGTCGATGCCATATTTATTGGCCTTCCACAGCATCACATTAGACACCTGCGCACGCAGGGTTACCTGCTCAACAGCTATCTTTTTTAGAAAAGCAGCATTAAGCTGATAACTCAATGTCGCGTCGCGCATTTTTAAATAGGCCGCGCTTACCACATTCGCATCGGCCAACGTATAATAAGTAACATCCCTGCGGGCCTGACTTAACGATGCATTGGACAGGTATGAAGGTATATTGGTTGTGGCTTCATCGCCAGCCACTCTCCAGCGACGGGTAAATTCGGAATTTACATTTCCAGAGGTAAAGTCGGCCATTGGTTTCTGGGTAAGCCGATCAGTGTAAAACTGGTTCACGTCCCTGCGCATTACATTACCAAAATTGAATACGGTATTTACACTTAGTGCCCAGGCTTTGTATTTAAAAACATTGGACAGGCCGCCATTCCATACCGGTTGGTAGGTGCCCATGTATTTCAGGTCCTGTGGTTTGGTTATTTTCGGGGTTTTTGTCACCGATCCATCGGCCAGTCTAACCAATGGATCGCCCAGGTTATCCAATCCTACATATTGGTAGGCAAACACCGCAAATGCCGGGTACCCTTCCACAAAGTTCTGATTGATCAATCCACTTCCCGTAGTAATGGCTGTAAATGGGTTAAATTTAGTTACCTGGTTTTTGTTGTAGGAAATATTCAACGCAGTGCTCCAGCTAAAATCATCTTGTTGGATGTTCAGGGACCTTAATGAAAGTTCTACTCCTTTGTTTTGCATATCGCCAACGTTTCCAACAATGGTGCTATAGCCGGTAAACCCATTGGTAGGCATGCTGCCAATCAGGTTGTCGGTATTTTTTCTATATAAATCTATTGAACCCTGCAACCGGTTATTGAGCATACTAAAGTCCAGCCCAAGGTTGATGTTGCTGGTTCTTTCCCAGCTCAGGTGTGGGTTGGATGCGGTATTGATAAATGCCCCTGTGCCTCCCGGAAAAAACGGGCTTGGCTGAACACCAATAACGTCATAGGATGCAGCTGTCCCCGGACTTGGCGAATTACCTGTAATACCGTAAGTTGCCCTTAGCGCTAGCTGATCCAGCCAATCTGCTCCTTTCATAAATTCCTCGGCCCCAAGCTCCCATTTACCGCCAATGCTATATACGGGACGGTTTTGTGCAGCTTTGTCCAGACCAAACAGATTACTGCGGTCAAATCTGATACTGGCATTTAGTGAATATCTTTTGCTGTAAGTATAACCCACATTAGAATAATAAGAGGTAAACCTGGTTTGCAATTGCTCTTGTCTGAATGAATCGTCGCTTAAAATGCTGTTTGAAGAGCCGTTGGCCCATACGGGATCGTCCAATCCGGCATTTCCAAGCGTGGCATAGTCAACCGGTCCGTAGGTTTGCAGCAAGGTATTGTAACCTCTTACTTTGCTTCCATTGATCATCGTAAATTGCTCCTGGGCTTCCTGGCCGGCAAGCAAAGTAAGCTGATGCTCGCTGTTGTTCCACTCTAAATCGTAAACCAGCTGATTTCTGACGGTCCAGTTTTTCTGGCTGAGGTGGTCTACCGCATAAGTACCGCCATTGGAAGGTAGGTAATAAACGGGTGTGGTAGCCGTGTTGGGTGCAACAGTAAAATGTACCAGCTCGCTTCTTACGCCATAACTTTTGAGGTCGTTGTACACTTCGGCCCGGTTTGCCCCTCGCATATAACTGTAAGTCCCTTCAAATCGCAGGCCTTTAATTACTTTTACGCCAAGCGAGAGAATGTTGCGGCTAAATATGTCATTTTTACTGGTGGTGTTGTAGTTGTACTCATCAAGCGGATTGTAATCCAGGCTGATGCGGGCCAGATTTTGATAGTCTATTCTCGTTTCGTCGCTCAGCTGCTGCATATAAGGCATCGACAGGTTGCGGCCGGTATGATCTTTAAACAGCTGATAAGGTAAAAAGCGGTTGTCTACGTCAATGGTTTGTTTTGACGAGCTCACATTATTGGACAGGTCTGTAATCAGGCTTAATTTTACACGTTCGCCAAAGCGGAAGTCCTGCCTGCCGTTGATTTTAAAAACGCGGTTCGCCTCGCCCGGTCTGTTGCTTTTGATGTCGGTAAAAGCTCCCGAGACATAAAAGGTATACTTATCGCTTCCGCCCGAAACCGATAGGGTATGGTTCATCAGCATCGCCGGTCGGTACCATAGATCTTTGATCTGGCTGGTGTTGTTTAACCCGGCCAGGCTGTCCAGGCTACTTCTGGCCTGGGTACCGGAAATGAGGTTTCTGTACCTGTTGTATAAAATTCTTTCGTGTGGAGGAACGCCGTAGTAATAGGTGGGGTAGGAGGAAACTGCAGCCCATGGATACACCACCGGGTCAAAAACCTCCTCGGCAGCCTGAATAAATTCCTTACTGTTTAGTGTAGGAATATAGCTAAAGTCGGGCCGGCCCTGAAGGTTAACATAGCTGTCATATTGTATTTTTACTTTGTCGCCAGCCACTCCTTTTTTGGTGGCAATGATGATGACCCCGTTTGACGCCCGGGCACCCCATATCGAAGCTGCCGTTGCATCGCGTAATACGGTAATGTCATCTACATCCTGTGGGTTCACCATCGACACATCATCCAATGGAATTCCATCAACCACATACAGAGGGTTTCTGTTGGTGAGGAGGCGGCCTCCGGTTTTGGAAAAGCCCAAAGTAGAAAGCCCGCGGACAAGCAGCGGGTTATCGCTGGCAGAAGGGGCATTGTTGACGGTAAGTCCCGGTACCAGTCCGTCCAGTCGCTGCAGGATATTGGTACTTCCACTACGGTTTCTTAAAATATCAATATCTGGTTTGGCAAAGGACCCGGCCGACCTTTCTTTAGATAAAGTCTGATAACCTGTATTTACCATAACCTGTACCTCGTCCAGCTCGGCAGCATCAATTTCGAGATAGATATCCGGATTGCTCTTGATTTTGTTTGCAGCGATATACCTGTTTTTGTAGCCTACAAAACTGACCTGGATAACTGCGTTTTCATCTACATTGGTTAATGTAAATTCGCCTTTGTCATTGGTAGTTACCACCCGGTTGCCTCCCTGTACACTTACCGAAGCGCCGTATAAAGGCTTTGCTTTTTCGTCCAGTATCCTGCCTTTCAAATCTATGTTTTTGATCAGGTTTAACATCAGCTCCCTGGCTTTATCCAGGTAGGAGCTTTGTTTTCTGCTCACCAATACTGCTTTATCCTGAACCGAATAACTGAGCGGCTGATTGGCAAATATTTTGGCCAAAACCACTTGCACATCTTCATTCTTTACCGCAATGTTTATCGGAGTGGCGGTATTCAGCAATTCAATATCCACCAGGAAATTAAAGCCACACTGCTTGTTGATCTTCTCGAAAACGCTCAATAAACTTGCATTTTTTTCATGAAGCGTTATTTTCTGGGCAAATGTTGCTGCACTAACTTGCGTTAAAAAAGCAATCATAAGCACAATTAAGATTTTCATAATCCTCAGAAATTGTATGACATAGGCTTTTTGCCTACACCATAATCTTGTGTAAATTTTATACATTTGGTTGTAGTTTTTTTTAGTTGACTGTTTCACGCAGCGCCTAAGTAAAATGAACATTGATCAGAGGTGTTTCCAGCACTTCTGATCTTCTTTTACCAGGTTCTTATTTCAATAGGATGATGTAGGTCAGATGTAGCAATTAATTCATCACAAATACCTTCCTCCCTTCTATTTGAAATTTTACTTTGCCCGTACTTTCTATCAACTCCAATACGTTGGATAGCTTTGTGCTTCTTTTGATGATACCCGACATGATCATTTTCGGTTTTTTTCCCTGATACACAAATTCAACATCGTACCAATAAGCCAACCGGTATAAAATGGTTTCCAACGGTTCTTCCTTAAAGTAGAAATTGCCATTTTTCCATGCCGTTGCCACCTCAACATCAACCGGCAGTATTAAAAATTCTCTTGTCGCCACAGCTTGTTCACCTGGTTTCAATACCACTTTCTTTTCCGGGTTTTGTAAGGGGGTAATTTGCACCGAACCTTCTAATAAAGTGGTTTTTACGTTTGCTTCATAAGCGTAACTGCTTACATTGAAATGGGTGCCCAATACCTCAATTTCCTGCCCTCTGCTTTCTACGACAAAAGGATGCGCTTTGTCTTTGGCGATTTCGAAATAGGCCTCACCCTCAAGCTTTACGCTGCGTTTCCCGTGCCTGTTTAAGCCCGCCGCATAAGTTAAACTTGATGCCGCATTTAACCACACCAATGACCCGTCGGGTAAACGAAGTTTATAGGTTTCGCCTTTGGCGGTCGATAGGGTATTCATTTCATTGCGCTCTCTCTTGCCCTGATCTTGTTGAAGCAGTTCATAAATCAGTTGCCCATCGGGCGATTTACGGATGGCCACTCCGGCTTCTCTGGCCAGTTCGCCACTGCTTACATCGGTCAGTTTGATCCGTTCACCATTGCTCAGCATCAAAGTCGCCCCTTGTTTTCCGGGGGCAACATCATTTACGCCGGCCTGTAGCGTATGACCATCCTTTTTCTGCTGATTAAAATAAAAGAAAGCTGCAGCAACAACCAGCAGAACAGCTGCCGCGGAAGCTACTTTTGGCCATATGCTTCTCCTGCGATTAATTTGAGGCTCGCCCAGTTGCAGGCGTTCTTTAAGGGCGCTCCACATCTCGGCATCTACTTCAGTCAATAGTTCAACGGAATGTAATGGTTTTCCTTCCTCGTTCCAGCGTAGGTACCGGCTTTCCAGCATGGCCTGTTCCTGTTCGCTAGCTTGCCCATTGCGGTATCTGATCAGTAGTTCCCGAAATTCTTTTTCCGTCATCATTTGCATAAAAATGGCTTATAATGGTAAGACGATCTTAAACCGGAAATCGGGGGGATGAAATGTAAAAAAAATAACCGATTGTTTTTTATAGTCGGTTTTGCATCATTAAAGCACAGATTAAAATCAGGCCAATGCGTGGTTTTAGGATCTTGATGGCCTTTTTCATATAATCGGCAGCGGTAGATTCGGTAATGTTTAAACGCTTGGCTACCTCTTTGTTAGATAGATTTTCCAATCGGCGAAGTTCAAATACTTCACGTATTCGTGGCGACAAGGCTTCAATTTCGGCGGCAATCATGGCGGCAAACTGTCGTTCGCGAATCAAATGATCTGCATATTCCTCCCCATTGGCGTCGGGCGCAAAAAAAGTCTCCATATATCCACTGATGACTTTCTTGTGTTTGATCAGATCAAAAATCTTATTCCTTACCGCCGTATATAGGTATCCGGCAAGATTTGCCGTTACATCCAGTTCTTCCCGTTTTTCCCAAAGTTTTGCCAGAACATCCTGCACTACATCTTTAGCCTCATCCTTGTCTCTTAGTTTATTGTCGGCATGAATAAACAATAAGGTGCTATAACGGTTGTAGATTTCTGCAAAAGCCGACGGTTTTCCTTCCCGAAGGAGAACAAAAAGTTCCTGATCATTATATGCCGCCCCGGTTGTCATTGAATTGGATTCTTAGATAAACTTAACCATTATTTCCACCAATAATAAATAATTCTGTTTGAACTCCGCAATTCTGCCGGAACAAAGTATGCATTTCTACATAACGGTCACCTTCCTTTTGCCCCTACCTTGGCTTCATGATCACACTACAATTTTCGGGTGAGATCAATTGACCCTTTCCGGACGGCGTTAGCCGGGAGGGGTTGCTGCACAGAATAAAATAAAAAGGGGTAACATTTCTCAATCCCTGTTGATATCCCTATAAATAATCACCTTAAACTGTAAATATCATGAAAAACATATTTCTACTTTCTACCCTAACGTTACTCTTACTGTGGTTTACGGGTTGTAAAAAAAATAACCCTGGCGGGCCACTGCCTTCCGTAACCGATCCTGTAATTTCAGCAACTGATTTTGCCAAAAACTTTGGAAATCCCGTTTCCAGAGACTTTATTGTGCAGGTTATAGATATAGCGAATAATCCGATTTCCGGTGCTGCGGTTAAAATTGGCACAGTTACTGCCCAAACCAATGCAAATGGAGTTGCTGTAGTTAAAAATGCAGGTGTTTATGAGCTTTTTGCTTATCTTACTGCTCAAAAGGCTGGATTTATTGACGGCTCACGGGCATTAGTGCCATCAATGGGCGCCAATACCATTAAAATAATGATGTTGCCCAACAATGTCACTGCTATTGTAAACTCAGGTGTAAGCAGTAATGTAAGTTTGCCTAATGGAACTAAAGTCACGTTCGACGGTAATTTTAAAACCGAGGCCGGTGCAGTTTATAATGGAGCCGTAAGTGTAATAGTAAATGCATTAGAAGCTTCGGATGCTTATCTGTTTAACAAAATGCCTGGTATGTTATATGCGCAGAATGCTGGTGGAGATGTCCGTTTATTGGAAACTTATGGCATGTTGAATGTGGAGTTAAGGGGGAGTGCAGGGCAGAAACTACAGATTGCCAACAAAGCACTGATAGAAATGAACATTACTGCAGCTCAACTAAGTGCCGCACCTGCAAGCATTCCACTTTGGCATTTTGACGAAGTACTTGGATACTGGAAAGAGGAAGGCATAGCAAGCAAAGTAGGGAATAAGTACGTTGGGCAGGTGGCCCATTTCAGTTGGTGGAATTTTGATGTGCCGTTAACTCCCGCTGTGCATCTCCAGGTAAAATTGGTGGATGCAACTAACCACCCGCTGGCTAATGTCAAGACCATGTTGTTTAGAAATGGTGGTGCTTATGCTTCCTATGCTGCTTATACCGAAGTTAATGGTACGATAACCGGAGCGGTACCCCAAAATGAAGCGCTAATATTAAAGGTTTATGATGTTTGTGGTAACCTGATTCATACCCAAAGTGTAGGTCCTTTTACGGCTAGTATCAATATTTTGCCTGATGTTGTTTTAAATTTGCCGACAGTTCAATACAGTACCTTAACAGGGGTACTAAAAAAATGTAACAATACCGACGTTACCAACGGCTATCTGGCTATTAAACAGGGACCGCAAACTTATTTTGTCCTCGTTAACAATGGCACTTTTAACTTTCAAATGGTAATGTGTGGTATCAATTCTATTACAGTTTTAGGAGAGGACTTAGAAAACAACCAAAATACAGGTACATTAAGCTATAGTTTAACTTCGCCAACAACCAATATTGGCAATATTTCAGCTTGCAGTTCCAGTGCAGAGTCTATAACTTATACAGTAGATGGTGGCGCCGTTAAAACCATTTCAACAAATATTGTGGCTTCTGTAACGGCGGGTTCCTTCGCTATTTCTGCGTCTACATCCGGTCAGTTGAATGGGTTAGATATCAATGGAAACAGTATCACTCCGGGGACATATAGTACGGCATCCGGATTTCAAATCAATGGTAATGGGCTAAGTAATAACATTAATCCTGTGTTTAATACATTTAATATCAGCTACAACTTAACGAATGTTGGTGCAGTTGGGCAATACATTGATGTGAATTTTAGCGGTACATATAATGAAATTGTCATGACCGAGATGGGGCAGGGATATCATCTTTCGCATACAATATCGGGTACGGCACACGTCATCAGAGACAATTAAAAGGTTTGATGAACCCGGACTTCGCCATGGTTTGGATATCGAATAAACAATTTCAGTGCCCAGACGTTATATCTAAAAGTATACTGCTATGAGAACACCTGTTAAAGTTGCGTGCTGGGTTGTATCGCTGTTGATGGTAACGGTATTGTTAGCTGCTTTCCAATACGAAACCCAGGTAAAACCTGCTTTCCCTTATAAACATGCAGGGTTAAACGAACGTCAGGCTGCTGCACATCTTTTAAGTCGTTTTACTTTTGGCGCAACACCGGGACAAATTGACGAGGTGGTAGCCATAGGGCTTGAAAACTGGTTTAACAAACAATTGGCAGCGGATTTGCCTGATGATGCGCTGCAAACCAGATTGAGCAGTTATGATGCCATTCAGTTGAGCAATACCGAGGTGCTGAGCAAGTACCCGCCGGGCTTTGTAGTCTTGCAAATGGCCCTAAAAGACAGTGTGATCAGCAAAGACTCTGTTGGAAAGGCCGTAGATAAAAAAGCCTACAACGAGCAGATTCAGAATTATATGGCCAGCAAGGGACTTAAATCTGATCAGGATCTGTACAAACAATTTATTTCACAACATATTTTAAGAGCCGCCTATACGAAGAATCAGTTGAGGGAAGTGTTGTCGGATTTCTGGTTCAACCATTTTAATGTCTCTTTTACAAAAGGGGAGTGCGCACAATTTATTCCCGCTTATGAAAGGGATGTCATCCGGCCAAATGCACTGGGGAAATTTAATCAGCTGCTCGTCGCTTCGGCCAAATCTCCCGCTATGTTGTATTTTCTGGACAATTTCACCAGTCAGGGGGCTGCGGCGCCGGCAAGTCAGCCGGCAATGGGAATGATGATGACGGCCGAAAGCCCGCAAAAAAGCAAACCTGCCGTGCCAGCTAAAAATGTCCCGGGATTGAACGAAAACTATGCCCGCGAGGTAATGGAACTACATACGCTGGGCGTGGATGGGGGCTACACACAGTCGGACGTAACACAGGCCGCCCGCATTTTAACCGGCTGGACCATTTATCCAATCAGTAGTACGGGATATGGCAGTGCCATGAAAGGACTGGTGGCTAAAATTGGTGAAAGTAACCTGGCCGCCAAAGGTTTTGTACGCGAAGGAGACTTTTTATTCACCCCCAACAGGCACGATAAAGGTGAAAAGCTGGTGCTGGGGAAACATTTTGCCGCCAATGGGGGGTATCAGGAGGGGATGGAATTGTTGGAAATGTTGGCCCACCATCCTTCTACGGCCAGCTTTATTTGTAAAAAACTGGCGGTCCGATTTGTAAGCGATGACCCGCCCGCCAGCTTGATCCGGAAGATGGTCAAGACATTTAGTTCACAGGACGGAGATATCCGGCAGGTACTGCTTACCATGGTCAATTCGCGGGAGTTTTGGGATGTAAAGGCCTTGGGCCAAAAAACAAAATCGCCCTTTGAACTGGCCATTAGCAGCATACGGGCCCTAAATGCCGATATTCAGCAGCCCTATCAGCTGTTTAGCTGGATGTCGAAAATGGGACAACGGATTTACTATTATCAGGCACCTACAGGTTTCCCCGACAGGGGCCAATACTGGATCAACACCGGTGCTTTGCTTACCAGGATGAACTTTGGCTTGGCACTCAGTTCGGGACGCATTCCCGGAGTTGTAGTAAAACTGGCCGATTTGAGTGTGCAAAGGGGAAAGGAAAATGCTGCCACTGCATTGAGCACCTATAGTAAACTGATGATTCCCGAACGGAACCTGGACCAGACCTATAAACAGCTTATCCCATTGCTGCAGGTACCTGATGTGGTGGCAAAAGCAAAACCCGAATCTCCTAAATCTGTAGCTATACCTCCGCCAGTAGTTGTAGCTAATAAGTTTTCGGGTATGGATGCGGTATCGGGTGCAGAAGAGCTGACCGAGAAAAAGAAAGAAGTTTCGCCCCCCGTTAACAGCAATGTACTGGCCCAGGTGGTTGGCATCATTATCGGATCACCTGAATTTCAGCGGAGATAATTCGGTGTGCTTAACTGCCATCAAAATTAGTTGAGAAGTATTGTTTTAGCAGTTTTTATAAAGAATTTCTGGAATCTTTTACACGGAATTGTTACCTTCAAAAAAAATAGAACCTTTCCGCACGCTCAGATTTTGCCTAAACTTTTATGATTTCGTCGTTTCTACCTAAAATCCTGTTATCCTTATGCTTCCTTTTCAGTACAATGTCGCTTGCGGCCCAGGAGGCCAAAAGTCTTTTCGGCAGGGTATTGGACGAAACTGGAAAATCGATACCGCAGGCCACGGTTTCTTTGCATGACTTGAATCAGAAAATAGTTTTGCATGGCGCAACAGATAGCGCCGGCGCATTCAAATTAACTTATGCCATATCCGGAAAGTACAGCATCAGGATCAGGTACATGGGGTATAAGGAATACCAGTCGGCCGTTTTTAGCCTGGCAGATGTTGATTTTGGTACCGTCCGGCTATCGGCCATCCAGAATATCCTGAAAGGAGTGGAGATCAAATCAAAAGTAAATCCCGTTGAATTGAAGGGTGGAACTATCATTTATAATGTCGGTAATAGCATTGCCGCCCAGGGTGTAACGGCATTGGAGGCCTTGAAAAAGGCGCCTGGTATTTATGTAGAAAATGAAAGTAACATTACGCTCAACGGCAAGGGAGGTGCCCAGATCATGCTGGATGGCAAACAAATTTATCTTTCGGGGAAGGAACTGATAGACCTGCTCAAATCTTTGCCTTCCAGCAGCATTAAAGCCATCGAGATCATGAACAGCCCTTCGGCAAAGTACGATGCCTCCGGATCTGCAGGAATCATCAACATCAAAACCAATAAAACGCAGTTGATGGGCTTTAGCGGAACAGTTACCACAGGTGTGGCTTATGGGGTAAGCTTGAAACAGAATGAAGACCTGGCTTTAAGCTACCGCTCTGATAAAGTAAACGTTTATGGTAGTTACAGCCATTTTTTTGGTCACTACAATTACGGCTATGGAACCAATCGCCTTCAGAATGGTAAAGCGTACAATAGTTATACAGACGATGTCGACAAACGGAATAAAATGTCGGGGCGATTGGGGTTGGACTACCAGTTGAACGATAAAAATGTCATCGGATTTCTGGCCAGCGGGAATTTTATATTCGGTGGTGGAATTACGGATACCAAAACTGCTATTTCCATTCCCCCTTCAGCTGATATTGATCAAAGTCTTGATGCGATTAATGACTATTATGGTCAGCATACCAGCCGCTATAATTTTAACCTGAACTATAAATATGAAGACACACTTGGGCATATGCTAAATGTGGATGCCGATTATGGTCTTTTTGATAAGTGGAATGGAAATCTGCAGGACAATGTTTACCGTGATGGGCAGCAGGAATTACTGAGTGGGAACCGATACCATACCCTCAATGAAATAGACATCAAATTGAAAGGAATAAAGGTTGACTATACTACCAATTTATGGAAAGGTCAGCTGGAGTCGGGATTGAAATATTCGGATGTTGGGTCGGCAAATGATGCCCGTTTTTTTCATGTGAAAAATGGTGCCGATAGTCTGGATAACCGCCGTTCAAACGATTTTAAGTTTAACGAACGCGTTTCGGCAGCTTATTTGAATTATAAGCGAAAGTTGGGCAAATGGTCTTTTGAGGGAGGCTTGCGCCTGGAAAATTCCAATTCTGAAGGGGCACTGTATTTCCGGGAAAATGGCATCAGCAAGGTGACACATATAGATCGGAATTATACCAATTTATTCCCCGCTTTTAGTGTGGCGGTAAAGCCTGTGGCTAAGCACAGTTTTTCGCTTTCTTATTCGCGACGGATTGAACGACCGGCTTATCAGGACTTGAATCCCTTTGTTTATATGTTGGATGAGCTCTCGTTTTGGCAGGGAAATCCCTTTCTGAAGCCACAACTTACCCATCGCCTGGCGCTGACCTATGCTTTTAAAAGCGCTACTATTGTAACACTTAACTATGCTTATTCCGATCAGTTTAATGCTCAGGTGACCGACACGCTGGAACAGGAAAAGATTGTGATGGTAAACAGAAATATGGGTACACAACAGAACTGGTCCTTATCATTGACCCAGAATATAACACCTGCGGCCTGGTGGGATGCCACTTTTAGTGGAATGCTCTATTATATCCGGAATGACATTTCTTTTGATGCATATAGAAATCTGAACCTGAAACAAATGGCCGGGCGAATGAGTTTACAGCAAACATTTACCCTGCCTTTTAAAATGAAAGCCGAGGTAGTAGCCTCCTACAATTCGAAAAGGCTAAGTGGAGCCAATCATCTTAGCCGGGCCATTAGTCAGGTAGACCTGGGTTTGCAAAAGGTGTTTTTAAATGATAAAGCTACCATCAGATTGGCCCTTAATGATATCTATAAGGGCAATCAGTATAAATCCACCGAGAGTTTTCCGGGTTTCTATGCTTATAACTATGGCTATTATGAGTCCCGTCAGCTGAAACTTAATTTTACCTACAGGTTTAGTAAGGGCACACTAAAAGGACCAAGGGTGAGGAATTCGGCCCTGGACAATGAAAGCGGGCGCATAAAGTAATGCTGATTTCAAAAAAGATTAATTCGCGGAAACCATAAGTGGCGTGTTGAGTTCAGATTTAATCATTTTTACTACTTTATTTCCTTTTATCACGAATAGATAAATCCTGTAGGTGGACGGATTTTGAGGAATAGTGAGCGTAAATGATGCTCCCGTGGCCAAACAATTCATGGAAACCGGGTTTTCAAATTGGTCCACTTTGGCCAGGTTCCACTCAAACTTAAAATCATCGGGTAAAGCGCTGGCCAGTTCCCATTTATTGTTGTTTTTAATCAGTGCATGGTAATCCAGATTTTTCCCGGCATCGGTAGCCATTGCCGGTTTAAGGATTTTGATTTCAGGACTTGGATCAGGCTTAGGACCAGACTTCCACAAATGGGCAAGCGCCGTATACTCAGGTTTTTCTCTTCCTTCGTAGTCTTTGATGCCGTCTACCCTAACATGATTAATTTTTTTCTCATCCTGCCAGCCTGCAATAAATGTACCCGCATAACGGTCACTAAGCGCGGCATAGGCCGGGACAGTTACATCGCTATAAAAATAGGGAACTTTTAATTCGGTTATCAGCTGTGATCCTGTTAGCTTTTTATTGATAACCAGTCCGTAGGCATCAATCTCTGAAATGGTTGTTTTAAGCCGGTTTACAGTAAAAATCACATTTTCCGAAACTTCAACATCAACGCTAATACTACGTTTAGGATCTATTTTCCTTATATCTATAAGGAGTTTTTTGAGCCAGGACAAGTAAGCATTTTGCTGATAAATCAATTCAGGTTTGTAATAATATAGATCAAGCTTTTGAAATACCGCATTGCCAATATTCCAGGACACAATACGTTCTTCATTTTTCAACAGGTCAACGGATTTTAATATTTTGGACCGTAATTTTTCCAGTTCTTTGGTATCGGCGACAAAATCAAGCTTGTCTGATATCCAGAAACCGTAATGAATGTACATATCTTCGGCTTTCAGCGCCTTTAGGATGTTGCGATCATAGATGTCGGGGCCATAACGTTTGATGGTATGAATACCCAAACCTTTCATCTCCCGGAAATCGGCTACGATATTCCGCATGGTAAGCATTTGAAAGTTTCTTGTCCAGTCTTGCCCGCTGTTGTAATTTATGCCCTTAATTCCCAGAAATAAGGTTTCTTTTTGTATCGGTGTTGCCGGGTAATTGACTGAAATGCTTTGCAGCCGAGCCGTTGGAGCTGCTTTATGCAGATCCGGATGAGGGGTTTCATTTTTTAGCAGGTTTCTCAGATTTTCAGGATTTATGATATCCCAATTCAGTCTGTTTTGCGCAGGATCATTAGGTACATTTTTGTCGTATGCTGAATTGAAAAATACAAAGCTTTTGATCTCTTTGAATCTTTTTCTGGCTTTAAATGCAGCAGTAAGCCATTGGTCCTGTTCTCCCGCACTGGACAATGAACCCATTTCGGCCAACATCACGGGCAAGCCCGAGCGGAAAATTGGGTTCTGGTGAAAAGGGGCATACAGATCGGCCATGGAGACCGATTTGCCGGATGAATTTAGGTTGCCATAATTCAGATTGGTTACGCCGATCCAGTCTACATAAGTTTTTCCCGGAAAATAAGCATCTATATTTTCTGCCTTCCAGGGGTTCCATACCCAGACAACATTGTATACTGAACGCTTAAAAAAGAATTGATACAAGTATTTCCAGGCAGCTTTAAATTCTTCTGCTGTGTTTTCGCCGGTTCCTGACCAGGGATAAAATGGATTGTCCATTTCGTGCGCAAAACGGATATACACAGGACGTTTTAGTGCGTTCACCTGATCCGAAAAACGCTGAAGGTATGAGTCATATTTACCGGCGGTGATATTTTGGAAAACCTTTTTGTCGGCCTGATGTATTTTTTCATCAAACAGGTTTTGCCAGGGTTCCCAGGTTATCATAGGAATAGACCCGTTGTTATAAATCGAGTCGATCGTTTTTGAGGGTAGATTACACTGAGGTTGATTGCCCCATGGAACATAGACAGATATGAGATTAAAATGGGTATCATAATCCTGTTGATGTTGATGGGCCTGACGCACAGAAGAAATACCGTCAAAGCCTGCCGGCGAAAATATACCGGTGAGGAAAAGATTGCTTTTATGATCGGGGTAAGAAGCGATGGCCTCTGTTTTGGACGCGAACTTTGCAAAGTATAGTACCGAACAGCTTAAGATCAATGTAATCATTAAAGCGGTACTCCTGATACCCGCATATAGTCGGCGGCGCATGAGCCAAAAATTTATTTTAATCTTTTCTATTTTCAGTAAAAAGCTGTCGATTGCCGGCCTCTTCTCCCTGATGTCGCGGTATCGCTGTTGCCTGCTGGCGGTAATGTTAAAGCAAAGAATCAGACTGTTTAAGATTGCAAAACCAGCCATCATCAAGCTGTATGGGCTCCAGTCGGTATTCAGACCGTAAATAACAGCCACTACTGATAGGACAACAACAGCAAGATTTGGAATATTTAAGGGCCAGTTATTGGCTTCATTGCCATCTTTTGGTGTAGGTACATAGGGCACTTTTTTGCCAATAATGGTATACACCAGGCCTAAAATGAAAATCCACCAGGTTCCTATCATCAGCAAGCCACCCACTACGTGGAAGCCCCTTTCCTCATCTTCCATTACCCACCATTGTACAAAATGCCGGATGAGCAGGGTGGAGACAATAAAGGGCAATACCGTTATGCCAAAGCTGGCAATGTTCATGCGGATGGGACTGACATCCAAAAATAGAGAGAGGATGGGAATCAGGAAGTTGACAAGGTAAACCAGTCCGGAAAGATAATGAAATGGAACAACTGCATAGTGTATTTTTTGTTGCCAGGTAAAGCCATGGAAAAGTTTTGGATAGGCGGTAACGAGCAAGTCGAAAACTCCGCGCGACCATTTAAGCTGTTGTTTGTAATAAGCGGAGAGCGTAGATGGGACCAGCCCTCTGGCCAGTACCCTGGGTACATAAACCGATTTCCACCCTTTAGAATGCAGTTTCATTGCTGTATGCATATCTTCGGCCAACCCGGCTGCATGACCGCCAATAGATTCTAATGCTGTACGTCGAAAAGTGCAGTTCGCACCAATGGCCAATACCGTCCCATATTTGTTCATCGTCATCATTATCGGCCCATAAAACTGGTAGGTTTGCTGGGCGGCACCTTTTGCAATTAAATTTTCATAATTGTTTTTATAGGCCTGGACAATTTGTACAAAACCAATCTTAGGATCGTTGAAATGTGAAACAATGGGGTCAAGAAAGTCAGGAGTGGGTACATGATCAGGATCTAAAACCACACAGAGCTCTCCTGATGAAAGTGCAAGGGCGTTATTGATGTTTCCGGCCTTGGCATTGATTTTTTCTGTTCGGGTAACGTGGTTTACACCTAAAGTTGTACACAGTTTTTTAAGATATGGATCATTGGCTTCGTCACACAGATAAGTCTGGTGCGGATAGGTGATGGCCTGAATGGCCACCAACGTCTCCTTAATCATTTCATAGGGCTCACCGGCACAAAAGGTGGTAAATATATCGACCGTGTAATTTTTTGTTTTCGGAGGTGTTTTTGGGATGGTGATATAAAAGTAATGGCTCCACTCGTGTAGGGTTTTAAGACAGGTAAACACAAAGGCTGCAATCAACATCCAATATAATGGCGCATAGCCTCTAATGGATGGTTCAAACACGCTGCTCAAAAAAAAGCCCATAGAAGCCAATCCGAGGGTAATCATTAACCTCAATGTAAACTGTTCCTTTTTTGTAGGAGGGGATATTGTTTTTGCCGTTTTCATTGATCTGTTATGACATAAAAAGGTGTATTACAAGTGGCAAAATGGCCATTGTGATCATATATAGTAGCAAAAATGCGATAGGGGCCTTCTTTTAATGGCGCTGAGAATTTAACCTGGAGGGACGGCTCCGTTTTTATCAGACCGGGAATCGGTTTTAACTTCTTCTCATTGCTTTTATCACTTTTTCGATACCAGTCTTCGGCATAGATCTCCCATTTTATGGATTTGATTTTATGCTGGTCCAGCATCAGTACTTCTGCGGTACTCATCGCGTTTGGCGATAAAATAATATTGTCTCTGGCTCCTTTTTTATCGAGCAGCATATACCTGATTTGGGGGTATGTGCTGTTATCTCGTGTGCCGGTCCACAGGAATTTCATGACATCTACGGCTTCAGATGTTCTTCCGGCTTCATCAAACATACTAAACCAGGTATGAGTACCTTCCTGTTTGTGGCCCCAGAAAAAAACAAAGGAACCCAATAACCTACCGTCATCGACAGGTACGTGGTCCTGATAGCGGTTGAGATAAAATTCGGCTTTTTTATTGCTTGTATTTTCGATGTATGCACCCCAGGCGGTTTTTTCAGTTCCAGCCCAGGGACCGTCAATCCCCCATTCGGCCAGCAAATATGGACCATTCCAAAATAGGGAGATACTGCTTAAGTCGGATTTGAACGAGGTGATTCTGCTGAAGATATTAAAGGATACGATATCAATATCGCAGCGTGTCATAAGGTTGAAAATATACTTTCTGTCAAAATTGAGCACAGTTGTAGTCACGGGATGGTCAGGGTCCTCCCGGTGGATCATCTCTGTTAAATTATTAAATGCATTGTAAAAGTTGTTGTAGGATAATTTATAGGGGAAATCGAGCTCGTTGCCCACGCACCACATCAGCACCGCGGGATGATGTTTGAATTTGTTGACCAGGATTTGATGGGCTTTGTACTGCGCTTTAACTTTGCTACTGTCGTTATAAAAAGAGAAATCGTTGCTGTTGGTGAAAGGTAAACCCACAATAACTGCCAGGTCATTGGCTTTTGCACTATCCAGAACCAAGCTAAGACGGGTGGTATCCCAAACACGGACGGTATTTCCTCCTGCTTTCCTGAGCTCATTTAAATGAGTATAGCCTGCAGCCCCCTTAATGACATAAGGCTTCCCATTTCTAATCAGCTGATACTTTCCGTCTTTTTTTTGGATGTAATTTTTTTTGCCCGACAGGGCATTGTTGTTGAAACAACTGGAGATAGCCAAAACGACAAGTAATGCAGATGCAAATAAATAAAGAGCTGGTTTCTTTCTGAAAATGTGCATAAATAGAATTCACTATTTTTTAATCTGCCTATTCTTTGCTCAATAATACAAAAAAAACATTAACTCATGACCGAATTTTTTACTTGGCGCGGAATAGAAATAGACTTTTTGTCTGGATACGGTTTAACACCTTGACCTACAGGAATAAGTTTTTTAATCTGTAACTGTCGCGTTCTTTCGAACGAACAAAATAGGTAAGGAGCCAGTTAAATAGGATTAAAGTTGTGGCTACCAGTATAATCATTACTGTATTGCCATAATCGGCAAAACTAAAAGCGAGCAAAATGATCAGGCCATTTAGCAAAACCAGGATCAGGGTAGTTTGCAAATGATTGAAGCCCAATTTGAGGATGCGGTGGTGAATGTGGTTTCTGTCGCCCAGAAATGGCGATTTCCCTTTGGCCAGACGGATGATGAAGACCCTTAGCGTGTCGGATACCGGCCCAATCAGGATGGCCAGCACAAGGCCCAATGCCGAAGAGTCTTTTGCGAGTGGTTCTGGCTGCAAGTTGCCGCTTATGGTGATGTACTGCAGGGCCATTACCCCTGAAATCAGTCCGATCAGCAAAGAACCGGTATCGCCCATAAATACCTTTGCCGGGGTGATGTTGAATTTGAGAAAGCCTAAAATAGCGCCTGCCAGTGATAGCGAGACCGTGGCCAGCTCGTACTGATGGAGCTGAATAAATAAGGCGGAGAACATACTGTGGGCAACGATGCCGGTGGTTGCAGCCAAACCATCAATTCCATCAATAAGGTTAAAAGCATTGATGATAAATAGGAGGAGGACGATGCTTACGCATATGCTGGAGACATCATTCAACTGGTAAATGCCAAATAGATTGTGCAGGTTGCTGAGGCGTATATTGCCCGGAATAACCAGCACCCATGCCGCAATAAATTCTATTAAAAACTTGCTGCGATGCCCTACGCCTGCCAGGTCGTCTTTAATTCCTATGGCAAAAAGCATGATGCAGGAAGTAAGGATGTACTTTAAAGGAAGCATTGGATGATCGATGCCAAAAAGCAGCAGCGTAATGGTAAAGCTGACGAAAATAGCCACACCGCCCAGACGGGGAATTCCGGGATTGTGGATTTTCCTGAGGTTTCCGAGGTCATCGTACAGGTGCCTGGTGCGGGCAACATGGATAATGGAAGGAATAACCAACAAGGTGATGGACAAAGAACTGAGCACAGTAAGCAGGTAATACAGCATTTGGTAATGATGGAAATAATTGATCATAGTGGATTTAAATGATGGCTGATGACATATTTCGGGCTCTGACTTTAACTGCCGGATTGCCCTGATAAACCGACCAGCCCTCTAAATTTTTTGTGGCCACGGCAGCGGCGCTCAGCACGGCATGCGATTCGGCCCTGATGCTGTGGTTGACAACTGCTCTGGCGCCAATCCACACGCCATCTTCTAAAATGATGCTCCCGGTAATCAGGCCAAAGGCCGGGTCTTTGTAATTGTGACTTCCTGTAAGGAGTAAGGCTCCCTGTGAAATGCATACATGATGGCCGATATAAATGTTGACCAGGTTATCAATCCATACGTTTTCGCCAATCCAGGTATGATTGCCGATATGTAGTAACCAGGGGTGTTTGATATTGACGCCGGGTTTGATGATTACAGCTTTACCCACCTTAGCACCAAAAAGACGTAATAACTGTACTTTCAGATCGCTAAACGGGAGCCAGGATGTTTTAAAAATCAAGGCATTTAAATAAAACCAAAGTATTCTTTTCAGCCAGCTGTCCTTTCGGTGCGCTGCCGAATGTATGTAGGTAGATAGGTCAGTCTGGTTCATGTGCGGAAATAATTTCTTTTATCTTGATATCTACGATCAGCCGGAACCAAAAGCCCTGCAAAAAATGAAAAAGAAAACCTTGATATCCGTCGAGTATCCCCAGACGGAAGAAATATCGATAGATAAAATAGATACCGGGGCGGAGCAACAGGGGCATTTGCCACCATAGTCTTTTTAGCCAGGCCGTCCTTTGATCGGGCGTGCCCCAAAACAAGGGTTTTAGGGTTTGTCCACGGGTCAGCCCCCGGCGCTCTACTTCTTCAAGCGCCAGTAAATCGCTGTAGGTATTGTGTTTGTTGATCCAGAAACTGATGTTGTTTTCTTTCAGATTTTCTTCTATCAGGTAGCCATCTTTCCAAACCAGGGTTTTTCCGGGTACGATAAAACGATGGTCCATACGTTCGTTCAGGTCCGAGTAACCCACCGCATACCGGAACATCTTTAACAGATAAAAAGGCTGAAAACCACCGTGTTTAATCCATTTTCCTTTGAAATAATTTTTTCTATTAAAATAGATTCCGTCTATATGTTGGTGATTTTCGGCCTTGAAATCAAGCAAATGGTTTTTAAGCTCTTCAGAAATGATCTGGTCAGCATCCAGGCCAATTACCCAAGGGGTTGTTATATGAAAAAGCCGGAGTGCCTGATGCCATTGCTGAGGATGGTTGCTGAAGGGGTGCTGTTTAATATGCGCACCAAAGCGCTGGGCAATACTCAGGGTTTGGTCGGTACTGCCCGAGTCCAGCACATAAGTGGCTGCATTTAAGCTATAAGCAGAGCTTAGCAATCTGGGCAGGTGTATCTCCTCATTATAGGTCAGAATGAGGATGGAAAAATGAGGGTTAATCATGAGTTGTCGCCCTTCGGCTTACTTTTTGGTACATATTCAGGTAGGATTGGATGAGTTTTTGGTCGTTAAATGCACTAATGATCAGCATAGGGGCAAATTCCCTGATGATGATCAGTTTGCCCGGATGACTATAAATGTGCAGCAATTTATTTTTGATGGACTCGCTATTGGTTTCGCAAATCCAGCCCATATTGTTTTCGGCTACAAAGCTGGCCAGACCTACTTCGTTGCTGATTAAAACTGCGGTACCTACACACAGGCTCTCGATAACCACATTGCCGAAATTCTCATCGTAAGAGGGCAACACCAATATATGATGTTGTGCGATCAGCTCAAATTTATCATCACTTTTGAAACCCAGCCAGCGGATGTGTTGCTCAATATGATACTGGTGACTTAAGGTTTTTAATTTTGCGATATAGGCGGCATTACCGCTGCCGGCAATGGTAAGCTGATAGGGTATAGTCAGGTCGGCTAATGCGGCAAACAGTAGCTCAATTCCTTTTTTTTGTTCGATACGGGAGAGGAACAGTAGTCTGAGTAAGCCATTTTCGGATGCAGGAGCAGGGATTTGGCTTGGAAGGCTTACCAGATTGTGTATGTTAAAAATACTTTTGGGCTTTAGCAGTTTTTTAAGTGCAGCCTGTTCTCTTTCGGAGGTACTGTGCAAATGACATCGGTTTAATAAAAACTTGCCAATGAAACGGTGAAATAAAAGTTTTATGCCGGTATGATTGGTGACAAAAGAATAGGGACTTAGCGTGCCACGTGGGGATAAAATAACAGGGACTTTGCGCAGGTGTGCAATAGCGCAGGATAAAATGGACACCAGGTTCCACCAGGCATGGATATGAACCAGATCGAATGACCTGACCTCTTTCCATAGTTTGAACAACAACCGGGGGGAAAAATGGCTATGATCTTTGCTGAGCCGTGGGAAATAGCTGACGGCAACATCGTTTACCTGTTGTGCTGCGGTGGTGGCTATTTCCAGTTCCCGGGGGCCATTGGCCGTAGTGGTGAATACCTGAACGTTGCAATCATTTTTTACCAGTTGCTCGCTCAATTGGGCGACAGACATGGTTGGCCCGCCATAAATATAGGCGGGCTTATAAGATGCATTAATTTGTAAAATGTTCATGTAGGGTTTAGGATGTGGGTGATGCGTAAAATCCAGAAAATCATTAACATACTTATGTAGCTCCAGCAAACGGAATTGAGCAGAAATTCAAAGCTTTGTCCGCGCCAGAAAACCTGGAACAGTCCGGTAAATATTAAAGTTATGCCCAACATATAGCCGCCAAACAGTTCTTCGGCCTTGTTTGCGATTAGCTGACATAAGGCGCCGTAACTAAACAGGCAAATGAAAATGCCGAAGGCGCCCCCTGACAGGTAAGCATCTACTACAAATGCCGGCTTGGCCGACACCTGAGAATTGCGGGATACCACACCTGCCTCGTAAACGCGCTCCATCACCAGTTGTTCAGTAAGCGGTTTGGATGGCCAAAAGATACGGGGTACAACAGCAACGATTGACTGCTGGATCAGATCGAAGCCATAATAATCTGTATAACCAGGTGTGGATTGTACATATTTGGTAAACATGCTGATCTCGCTAAGCCTATAAGTTAAAAATGGCCAGTTGCTGTCGTCATTTTCAAAATTAAATGCACCCTCCAATGCCAGGTCGCGCGCCTGATCGGAAGCGACTTCTGCTGACCAGGCCTGTTCGCGGAAAATGCGGTTGTACGTGGGCAGCAGTGTGAAAAGGCTAAGCAGCAGGGGGACAAAAATCAATACAACTGTTCTTTTGTAAGCCGGGTACAGGAAAAGGCCTAGTATCAGGATGCTTAAAATGATAGGTTCCTTAAATCCGGAAATTAGTGCATGATAAAAGTTAATCGCGTAAATGAGCAGGCAAAAAAATGTACGCCATATCCCCGGCTCGGGGATGGCATATGCAAGGGCCAATGTACCGGCAATAAAACTTAAGGTATTTAGCTGATGAGAAAACTGTGAAAAGCCATCGGCAAAGCTTAATAAATAGGATGCCGTGGCGGCAATCACTGCAATTCTAAAAATCAGGCCGCTGAAGTCGGCACTCCTGTAGGAATAGGTCGGTGAAGGGCCTGGTCGCATATAAATCAGTATACCACTAATAAAGGAAGCGTGGGCCAGACAATAGTACCGCTGACATTGGGCAGTAAGGTGTAGTCTTTTCTCGTCTACCAGATAAGAAATATCTGCTTTGATAAAATCAACATACCCCAGTACATCCAAAAAGTAAAATATAGAGGTACAACACATATAACCGGCAAAAATGAGTTGTACCAGAATGATAGGCCGCATTAGTTGTCCCGCGAAATCGCGGTCGGCCGATAAGGGCTTCACCCGGCCGGTGAGGCTGATGTAAAAGATGTAGAAAGAACCCATCCAGGCCAGCAGGTAAGAAAAAGCGGGGTAATCTGAAAATAAGCAGGCCAGTACCCAAGGGATAAACAGCAGGACATAACGGTCGTTGAAAACCCGGTTATTCATATTTTGCGGTGACATGTCTGATGGCTTGTACTTGTTTTTGAAAAGTCCATTCGTTGATGATTTTTTTTGAACAGCGGCCCATTGTTGCCAGACCTTTTTTGTTTTTAATCAATAGCAGATTGAGGTGCTGGCTGAGGCTATCTGCACATCCGGCTTTAAAAATTTCTCCGTTATATCCGGGTTTGATCAGATCGGTTGCACAGCCTACCTTGTCTGATGCAAGAATGGCTTTTGAACAGGCCATGGCTTCATTTATGGCCAGTCCCCAGGTTTCGCCTGGCCCCGACGAAGGCAGGCAAAACAGGTCGCAGGCCTGGTAAACGACGGGCATATATTGCTGGTTCTGAAAGTCAAGGAAATGAATCTGGCCGTAGGATTTGGCCTTTTGTTTTAATACCAGCTCCAATACGCCATTCCCAACAAACAACAAGTGCAACTGCTGCCTGTTTAGTCCGAGGAAGGCTCTGAGCAACAATTCTGGATCTTTTTTCTGTTCAAACTTGCCGGCAAAAAGGAGGAGTATATCTTGTTCGGGAATTTTGAACCGGGCCCTTAGTTCTTGGGCGGCTGCATATTTGTTGATTGAAAAGCGTTCATTATCAACTGCATGTGGGCTAAAGGTGAGTTGATTTTCCTTTAAGCCATGTTTTTTGAAATAGGCTTTATTGTGGCTACCGGCAAAAAGGGCATGGTCAACATGTGCATACACCCATTTCAGGAAAAATTTTCTGGCCTGTTTTTTTATCCCTCGGGGCTGGTCTAAAAGTGTCGAATCTCCACGGAACAGCAAGGGGATCCTTTTGCTGAAATGGCGTAAAACCTTTAAATGGCTATGATAAGCCCAGCCATAAACTAAGATGGCATCTGCCTGCCAAAATTCGAGTTGCTCAATGAGATCAGGATTAACAATACCCTTGAAATGATGAGAACCGGGATGACGGGCGCTGTTTTTTGGAAATACGTAGTCGTAGTCTTCCAGCAGGGGCAGGTCCCATTGCACCGGTTTAAGGAAGCCGGGATCGTATTTCTCCTGTGCTCCGGCGCCCCAGGTATAGAATACCCGGACACTCATTTGCTTCAGCTCGTACAACAATTTAAACAAGGGTGCATAATATTGGACGGGATGTGTGGTAACGATGGCTAACCGCATTGTATTACTTGATTAAAGAGCAGGCATTGTTGTTTGGTCATTTCATCGGCAGAGTAGGCATTGATGGCATGGTGATGGTATTCAACTGGTTTATTTTTTTCGGTTATTGTTTCTTCCAGGAAGGTCTGCACATGGTTTTGGGTAACGTCCCCATAATTGTACACATGTTTGACACCATATTGCTGCAGGATATTTATGGCCGAACTGGAGTCATGAAATATGGCCAGCAGGGGCTTTTGCATTAACAGGTAAGGGAATATTTTTGAAGCCGTATACCTGGGGTCGTCTGAGCCGGGAATAAAAAGTGCAGAGGCTTGTTGCATAATCGTGAGTGCGTGGTAATAACTAATCCTGTCGGTCATTTCTATCACCTGCTTTTCAATATGAAACTGTTCGGCAAGTGGAAAGATGCTGGGTTTGCCCTGGCCATTGGGGGCATAGCTGGTGCCAATAAAATAAAGCCTGATTTGACTAAATTGTGTCGGATTGGTTTTTAATCCCGCTTGCAAAGCTGTAAAAAGAGGGACGAGAGCTTGTTGCATATCGGCCCCGCCACGGCCAACATACACGATATTGGTAAACTTTGCGTCCAGTAACGTGCTAAATCTTTGCTTGTGGATATTGGCGATGTGCAGGTCTTGCTCAAATCCGCCGAAAGTAATGGTTGTCGCAGGAATATTTGTGATATTGGGATAACGTTGTTTTAGCCCCGTAATGTATTGATCGGAAACGCTGATCAGTCCGGCGGCACTTTTGATCGCTATCGGTTCGAGGTATTTGTTCAATCGATAGGAAAACCAGTATTTCGGAGGCCGATTGGCTTTGGGTTTATCTCTGTAATAATCAGAATGCCAGGGGTCCTGCAAGTCAATTACACTGGGGGTTCCAAAGCGTTTTTTCCACCAGGCAGCTAAAATGCAAACCGGAAACTGGGTAGTTGAAAAATAAATGAGGTCGTATTTTTTTTGTTTGAGTAAGCGATCAACCTTTTGTTTATAAAACCAAAGTGACCTTAAGGCAATACTGCCCAGGCCAAGTTTTGAAGTCCATCGCTTGTCAAAGGCCTGCACGTAATGAATTATGATATCTGAGGGCAGGCTTTCCATTAATAAATCATCTTTTACCATATCCGAATGCTGTGGCTGCACGGTAACCACTTCGGCTTCCCAGCCGTAGGTCTTAAAATAAGGGAGACTCATGCGGACGCGTTGCATATCGGCTGCATTGCTGGGTGGGAAATAAGGAGAAATGATGAGGACTTTAGTGTTCAAGGTGGAGAGTTTGTTTAATGACTTCCAGAAATTTCAGTTCTTCATTTTCCCAGTTTAAACTGGTTTGAGCCAGTTTTAATGCGGCCCGTTTGGCTGTAAGCAACTCATTGCGGTGTTGGGCGTAGTGTAACAGCGCTTCTGACAGACTGGATACCGCATTGATTTTATACAGCTGACCAATTTGGGGGTATGTATTTAAAAATGCCGCTTGTGCGGTGGTATTACTGGCAATAATAGCGAGACCTGCTTGCATATACGTAAATAATTTGTTGCTCAGGGCCAGGTCATTGTTTCTGGAAAAGGCGGGTTCAAGTGCCATACCGATGTCGAACTGGATAGCGAAGCTGAATATTTCCTGAGGGGGAAGCGGAGGGTAAAAATAAATTTGCTTCACCTCCCGGCTCAATTCTGCTTTAAACTGCTTGCTGCAGTTGCCCAACAGATGTAACTCGAAAGGGCTATTTTTCATGCTTTTTAAGGCCAGAACTAAGTTTTCCAGGCCCCGGTTGATACCTACAGTCTGTGAAAACCAGAACAACCTAATGGGGCCCGTAGTGTGCGCGTCAACTTCTTCGGGACTGGTCTTTGTTTTGTTGAATACATTGAGGATACAAACGGGTTTTTTGCCCGGATAGAGTGTATGGTAAGCTTCGGAAATAGCTGGACTGCTGGCCGTTAAATAAGCTACCTGGGGAATGTATTTGTTTTCGATATGCGTTTTTAGTCTGACATCAAAATCTTCTGGTTGATTGCTGACATCATTTCTATGGAAATCTTCGGCATCGAAACCCAGTTGTGCACCTGTCCTTCTGGCCGCTATTGCGGCTGCGGGTAAAGCACCCAGATTGTGGGCGATATAGAGGTCTGTTTTGATTTTTTTTGCTATGGAAAGGGCTTCGGGGTGGCAACGACTGATGCCGATTTCGGCAAAAAACTTTAGTTTCAAGTGGCGGAGGAACAGCAGACCTAGTTTTTGACGCAGCCGGCTGAAGAAGTACCTGGTTTTATACCGAACCGGGTCCCCACCACAATATATATATAAGCCTGGATTTTTATCGATAATGTCCTTGTCGAATTCTTGTGCCCAGGACTGATAAAAGCAGCAGATGACCTTTACCTGGTAACCTTGTTGCTGCAGGGTTTGGACTTCTTTAACAAGGCGCGGATTGGTGCTGGGCTGCCCGGTTGTAATAAAGGTGACATTTTTCACGATTGGTAAATAAGCTGTTGGTAAAGCCGCTCGTATTGTTTTGCGATGACAGCTGCACTGAATTTTTCTTCGGCAACCTGCCTGCATTTGTCTCGGCTGATGCTGGTGATTTGATGAACAGCTGCTACCATTTCAGCAGTTGTTTCACATACAAAACCATTTAATCCGCTGCGGACCACTTCAGGTATGGCACCCCGGTTGAAACCAATTACCGGTGTTCCACAGGCCAGGGCCTCGGCCATTACGATGCCAAAGGGTTCGTCCCAGGTTACCGGCATCAGCATTGCGAGGCAACCACCCAGTAATTCATTTTTTTGAACATCGGTAACCGGTCCTATATAGCTGATCTGTTGGCCGTCGACAAATGGTTTTACCTGTTGCTCGAAATAATCCTGATGGATTTTTTCGGCTGGGACATTTCCTGCAATAACCAATTTACGATGGGTTGTTTTTGCGATGTGTATGGCAATAGCTGTTCCTTTTTCCTGTTGTATTCTTCCCAAAAATACCAGTGGTGCATCGCTGGAAACTGTTTCCTTAAACTGGTAATCGCACAGGCTTACACCATTGTAAATTGTGGTAACCGCAACGTCCTTGTTGATCTGGCGGGCAATAAAGTTGCTGCATGCGGTAAAATGTAAGCTGTTTTTGCGGGAAATCCGGGCTGCTTTTTTAACCTGTGACAATGTAGGAGGAAGTTGATAAGAGACCAGCTTCGGGATTTGGCCAGGCATCAGGAAGGCAATGTTGTTCATCCGCCCAAAAGTGTGTACCAGATCAAAATGCTGAAAGGCAATTTTTGCAGTCAGGCTGTTGATCTTTATAAAATCTTTCCAGCCATAATTTGCAGATTCCCGGTATCCGATGAGCTGGCAGCCGGCGTTGGAGTTTTCATGGGCATATAAGGTAATGTGATGCCCCTGTTTTTGAAGCTCCTGAATCAGCAAAAAAACAATCCGCTCGATGCCTCCGTATTGTTGTGGAGGTACGGGAATCAGCGGGTTAACGAGTATCGCTATTTTTAGAGGTAGGTTTTTATCTTTTTTACCAGTTTCCATCCAATTAATGTTTTCAAAATTTTTGTTAGTCCTCCGGCCGGAAAGCCGATATGGGATCCACCCAGTTCATCAGTCCTTTTCTGCGCGAGATCCGTTAGGTCACGATGTTGGGGATAAAAGCCATATACAAAAGTTTGAAAAGAGTCGGCAGCAATTTTTTTTACGCGTGGACTGTTTTCATATTGTATCAGTTGCGTAGTTCCCATCTGTATAGAGCGGTAGGCCGATTCGGCAGCTTTTCGTGTTTTTTGAGCAGATAAAGAATTCGGAAGGCCACTTCGGTAATATAAAATGGCATTTTCGCAGAAACGTATTTCTTCAGCCTGGAGTAGTACCCGGATAAAGAATTCAAAATCATTGATCAGACTGAGTGTTTCGTTCCATAGGCCTGAGCGATTTAGCACTGCTCTGGGGATTAGCCATAGGGCGCATTGCATCATGGGTTGTTTGTCATACATGGATGCGACCAGCCATTCAATAGGTTTGGTGTTTAACCTGACGATGTTTGTATCTAATTTGAAGTCGGAAAGGTCGTTATAAAACCGGCCCCAGGCAGCTGAAGCGATGCAGGCAGGGGTATGGCCAATTCGTTTAACTTGTGCTTCAATAAACTGGGGCGAGAGGAGGTCATCGGCATCCATAAACTTAATCAGCTGACCTTTTGATAGGTAGAAGGCGCGGTTTGCTGCGGCACATTGGCCCTTGTTTTTCTGCGGATATAACCTTATCCGCGGATCGTTTATGCAGCTTAGTAGCAGTGCTGTATCGTCGGTCGAACCATCATCGATGATGATGAGTTCCCAGTTGAGGTAAGATTGATGCACAACAGACATGACGGCTGCTGTGATAAATTTACCTGCATTATAGGCCGGCATGCAAATGGACACTAAAGGATAATTTTTCTCCATGCCTCGGTATAGTAATGCTTTTTTGAAAGGTCGACATAATGATGCAGTATGCCCTGTTTGTGGTTCAGTTGCCGGGCCGTAGGATTTACCAGATAATCCTGCGCGGGTAATATCAGGCTTTGCGTAGCGCCAACAATCATTGCCGAGAGTGCCTGTTCCAGAAAGTAAGAGGTACCCTCTTCGGCTTCCATAACTTCAATCCAGTTTTCAATTGCAGCCCAGTCTATCATTTCAGCAGTTAGCCCCACCGCGCCCACATTCAATAAGGGCTGTATTCGTCCTCCTGCGCATTTTTCCATCAGGCTTTTCGAGTAGCCATAAGCCGCTTTGCAATCGCGCATGAAAAGTGGTTGACGGGGACTTTTTAGCCATGCATTCATTGCCCGTGGCTCTTGCCAGAACAGCATATCCGAATCCAAAACCAATCTCCATTTGTTGCCCGGCAAGGTGTGTATATCGGTCAGTTTTTTAAGGTGCGGATAAATCCTTCTTTTATGGTGGAGCTTGGGATATTGATGTTCGGGTAAGCATAGCTTTAGGTTGTCTTCAATCTCTTTGCTGAGTAGGATATGGCAGCCGGGGAGCTTTAGTTTTGCCTGTTCAATTAAACTGTGGTCGAAGCTGCCGTCATCTATCAGGGTAAAATGATAATGTTGCTGGCTTACCCTGGTCAGGGATTGTATGCAGAACAGCGTTTGATAGAGGTATTTCTTGCCGGTAAGGAAGTAAATGTTTAATCCATCGGGATAGCTCGTTACAGGTGGGAGTAGCCCGGCTTGTTTTTGCATTTCCTTGCGCTCTTTTTTCATCTTTTGGTAGCTGAGCAAACCACCAAAGTGTTTGAAAGTCCGGTATGCGGACCGTGGATGGCGATAGAGTATATTGATGATTTTTTGGATCATTATTTTTGATTGGGAGTGCCCGATAATTCTGATAAGCCCTGCAGTTTTCCTATGGCCGACTGAAACCGGATGCTGCTTAATTCCGACTGCCAGGGCTTAAGATTGAGCAGGGCTTTTAGTTTTCTAATGGGTAATGTCCAGCTGTATATGGTTTTCCATGGACTGATGCCATGAAGGTATAGCACCTTGACCCAGGACCTGTTGCTTTCGTAGGCCATTCTTTTGAGGTAAGCCAGGCTGTATCTGTGCCGTTGAATGATATGCTTGATGCATAGGCTGGGTACATAGGCAATTTCATAACCTGACTTAACAACGGTGAGAATGATGTCGTTGTCTTCTCCTGATGATAACGCTTTCCCTATTCGTCCCAGCGCCATCCTGTAGATATTGTTTTCCGCTTCAACAACATAGGCCATAAATGCTCTTTTCTGGATCACCATTCCTGTACCAATGGGTGCAAATTGTGGGTAGCCGGTAATTTTAAAGCCAGTGGCTGCAAAGTTTGAGATGTACAAATGATGGCCATATTCCTGACAACCCAGGTTGATATTGGTTTTGAAAAACCAGGAAGGTGGTTGGGTCTCAAATGCGGGGATAGACCTCCCCCCAAAACATCCCACGTGTGGGTTTCTGCGGTAAAAGTCGAGAGCCGCACTCAGATAAGTGGGGGCAAGCACGTTGTCGTCATCTACAAAAACCAGGAGTGGATGGGCTGCTGCCCTGACTCCGCATAGCCGGGCATGAGCCAGGCCTGGCGTTGATTCTACAATCACCTGGAGTGCAGGCAGATTAGAAAAATCAAAAATGCTTTCTAAGGGAGTCTTCCCGCCATTGTCTACCAAAATAATTTCCCATTGCGACTGAGGAAGGTCCTGTAGTTGTAATGCATTCAAAACCTCCTCAAAGACTTGTGGCGAGGGATGGTAGGTACAGATCACTACCGAAAGTTTAGGCATTGAACGCTGATCTGCAAGCCAATTTTTTTCTGACATGATGTATGGTGCTAAGGTAAAATTCAGCCGTGCGCTGCCCGATGTTTACTGCATTGTACTGGTCAATTATCTTTGCCCTGGCTTGTTGTCCAAGATTGTCGATCAAGATGTTGTTGCCGGCCAACTGCAATATGACCTGGGCAATGGCTTTTGGTTTTTTTGGTGGTACCAACAGGCCGTTTTTACCATGCTCAATAATTTCGGCCATGCCCCCGGCTTCAGAAGCGACTATTGCTTTGCCGGATGCCATAGCCTCCAGGCAAACATTTGGAAAGTTTTCCCATATACTTGGGAAGATGCAGATGTCTGTTTCTTTTAAAAACTGAGGAATTTCGCTGTAGGGCCTGTTGCCCGCGAATTCCAGGTTGCGTTGATAGGCGGCAAGTTTGGTTTTTAGGTATTCATCCATCAGTATCCCCTTTGAAGGAGAGAGCTGTGGATGACCTAAAAAGCGAAAAGTAATGTCTGGGTTTTTTCTTAATATCAATGGGATAGCGTTCATCAAATCTAAAATGCCCTTACGTTTTTCAAGGCGGCCGATAAAACTGACCACTATACTTCCATTGCTTTTTTTGGGGGGTATTTTGAGCAGTGTATCATCAGCAATAAAGGGATTGGGCAAGATTTGAATGGGCTTGTCAGTGCCCCATTTCTGACCTGCAATTTTAGCCAGACTTGTGGTAGGGCTGGATACAGCATCGGCTATTTGGTATAATTCAAATTCAGGATCGGCGTTTTTATGATAGGTCCAGTAAGGTTTTACCAGTTTTCCGCGGACCAGTCCGCCCACAATATACCTGCACTTGTCAACATAGCTATTTTTGTATTGGTTTAAAGTAGCTGTTAAAAATGTGGGTGTATGTAGTTTGACCACAGTAGGCAAATCAGGATATGTTCTTTTGATCATCAGTCCATCCGCACCATATTCCGGCGATTCCATAATGTCAAAAACGATAAGCCGGTGCCTTTCGAAAAATGTATTTAACACTTCTTTTTTGAAAGTGCTACGATTGACATGCGGAATCAGGTGCAGCAGATAGCCATGCAAGGTGATGGTTTTTGTGTGTTTTGGTATGGTATCATTTGCAGCACTGAAAACTTCCACAAGGTGCCCTCTGGAAGCCATAAGCTTTGCAATTTGAGCGATGTATGTTCCGATACCTCCTCCTGAATAGGTTAAGGGGTGCTCATAACTTACAAAGGCAATTTTCATCCGGTCAGAATCCAACTTTTACATTCATGATTTTCAATAAGGCCACTTTTAACAAACGAAATGGAAACAGCCGATCTGTAGACATCAGCAGGCGTATGATCTGATAGTTTTCTTGTACAGTCCACTGCCCTTTTCGCAAACCCGCCAGCCAAAAAGATAGTTTTTCTTCCACTGAGGTGTTATAGGGTTTGCTGCGACTAACCTTGAAATTGCTGTTGAGGTAAGCCATTACGGAAAGCTGTTCTAATAATAATCGATGCTGATTTTTTGTCCTGACGTTGCCGGAATGACTTCTGTGATAGTTGAGTGGCAACGCGGTATAAGCGATGTCGTATTTTTTTAGGATTTTGATATAGGTAAACCAATCACCGCAAACCAGATAAGGAATATGTTCCAGCTCTAAATTTTCCAACGTTTCCCTTTTGAACAATACGGCACTTACATTTGGGATGGTGCACTGTACCGAGAGGAAATGTACGCATTCCTGACTTCCGTTATTGATAAAATCGGTTTCCCAGCGTGTTTGATGTACTCTTTTCATCCATTGATCGGAATCATCAAAAATATAGTCTTCAGCATTTACAGGCAATGACTTGCAATAGGCGAGTCCGATGTTTGGGTGGCCCTCGAGTTGGGAGATGAGGGTAGCCAGGAAGAAAGGTTCGCAAAAATCATCGCTTTCGGCTATCCATATATAAGCTCCTTTTGCCAGTTTAATGCCCATTGCCCATTGTTTAAACGTGCTTTTGCTGTTTTGGTGGTTGTAATGGATATGGCTGATTTTAGGGTGCTGTCGGTAGCTCTCCAAAATGTTAACGCTATTGTCGGTTGAGCGGTCGTCCAGCAGGATTACTTCTATCTCCTGGTAGCTTTGTGCCAGCACCGAATCTATACGCTTTTTAAGATAAGGGGCATGATTAAAGTTGGGAATGATGACGGAGACCTTAACCATTGCTTAAAACATCTTTTGTTATTTCCAGATACTGTCTGGACCATTTTTGGCAAGGCTCCAGATGATTTCCCTCGGCCCATTCATTCCAGGCATTGATAAAAAGAAAAGTGTCCTGGTTCTTATATGTTTTACAGATGTGTTTTAGCCATCTGCCATAGGCTTGGGGTGTGGCATCTTTAAAAATGGTTGAGCCACTGGCTCTTCTGGCACTGTTGTCCCAACCTGGGGTAATCCCCGGATAGGTTTTGGGAATTGTTTTTAATTCATTTATAGTTTTGTCCACATATTTATCGTACGAGAGGATGCGGTTGCCGTAATAAGCCGATTTTTTTATGCCGAGTTTTGTCTGGATTTTTTCCCTCAAGGGAGCGAACTCCTGCCTGGGTAGGGCCGAAAAGTTGGGTTGGAAATCGATTTTGCAATCAAAGCCATAGGTTTCGGGCGCTTCATTGAAGGAGAAGCTGTTCATAAAGCCGATATGAAGCTGACCTATGCCCATGCGTATGGCTTCGCTGCGCCAGGTAGCTAGTGTTTGTTTGATATCCGGAAAAAGCGCGGGCCGATAAATGACAAAAAATGGTTTTCCGTCAACCCTGATGTATCTGCTGTCGGAAAAAAAGCGACAAAGAAAATGGATATGTGCGATATCATCCTCCTGACTGTAATCCTGATGAATCAGCACTTCTTTGTCCATTCCATCCCAACGACGTGTCCAATTCTCGTTGGCCCAGCATAGCATAAATGGAAAATCTTCTTTTGGGTTTTTTAGCATAAGGTCGATAGGCTCCTGCATTAATCTTTTGCCATTAAACCAGTAATGATAATAGCAGAAGCCATAAATGCCATAGGCTTTTGCCAGCTCCATTTGTGCCATCCTGGCTGCGGATAGGCGCAGGTCGTAAAACCCGAGGTCGGCCGGCAAATGTGGTTGCTGGTGCCCTTTAAATAAGGGCTTTGCCTTGGTTACATTGGTCCATTCTGTAAACCCTTTCCCCCACCATTCGTCATTTTCCGCAAAGGGATGAAATTGTGGGAGGTGGATGGCGATAGGCTTGATTTGTTCCATGTACTTTAAAAATTATAAGGCTTTTTTAAACTGTTGCAGCACAAAGCGGAAGTTTCCTTTTTTCAGATGAAACCTAAGCCGGCCTAGTTTATGCCGGAATTTTAAATATTTTGAAAACAGCCGGTAATCCGGACGGTTTAACAAAGTCGTGTACTTTAATTCAGATGCCCTGGCCCGCCCCATGTAGTGCAGGAGCAGGCTTTGACTGATGTATTTATTGTTTGCCTGGTCTTTGGAATGTTGCCTGTATTCGAGCGTTGTGTTTGCAGCTTTTTTAGCTCCAAAACCTTTCAGGAGTATCCGGTAAAAGAAATCCCAATCTTCCGGTTTATCGGTTTGTTGCCGGTAACCTCCAACCTCATTGTAAGCTGTTCTTCTATACATAGCCGATCCATGTATAAAATTCTTCTGCTCTATTAAATTCCCGGTCCTGGCATTATCAAAATCGGGAAATATAATATGGTAAAAGGCATTCAGTATCACTTTACTTTGATAGCGGTGTGCAAAATTGGTGTCGAAAATAAGCTTGGCCCTGGGGCCAAATAAATGATAATCAGTATAAGCAACGCCAATGTCGGGATTGGTGTTTAGTAGTGCTGCACATGATTCTATATAGTTGGAAGCAAGCCGGTTGTCGGCCCCAAGAAAAAAAAGGTAATCGGCGGTAGTCAGCCCTGCAGCTTTATTGAAGTTGGCTACAATACCCAGGTTTTTTTGATTTCTATTGAAGCGGATCAGCTGAGGGTATTTTGAAGCGTAATGTTCCGAAATTTCCTGGGTGGAGTCATCCGAACAATCATCCGTGATCAGAATTTCGTCGGGCAAAATGGTCTGTCTCAGGACCGATTCGATGGCTTCGGTTAAATAGGCACCATAGTTATAGGAGGAAATGATACAGGCAATGGTGGAGGTTTTAAAAGTGGTTTCATTGCTTACGGTGATGCGGTTGTAAATGTGTTGGTCGTGGTTATTTCCCTGAACACAGCTTAATGCACCTTTAAATAATGTTTTAGCGATGGCGACCACATCGGGATTAAAATTTCCATAAGGATAAGCAAACCATTGTAAGGCTGGTGCGGGGAATGTATTTGACAGATCCTGGGGAACGGTTAATTCCTGTGTTATTTCCTCCTGATCATGGAGGTGGAGCAGGTCGGGATGAGATCGGGTATGCCATTGAACTCTTCCCCCAAGGCTTTCCAATTGCTTCAACTCCACCAGTGTTGTAAAATCGGCCCTGGGTTCTGTGGTGTCAAACTCATTATCCAGGCCCAGGTAATCGCTGGTGATGAACAATTCAAAAGGATAATTGAATTTTTTAAGTATGGGAGCGGCAAATTGCAGGACATTTTTGTAGATGCCGTCAAAAGTGATCACCACATGTGTGGGATCATCGGGGTTGTAATCATCCAGGTACACAACTTTCTTGCTCTGCAGTTCCCACATCTGACGATAGAAATCATCTGTTTTTACCCACCAGATGCTTGGGCTGAAAGGGTAAACTTTATGGTACATTAAAATCATTTTGAATAGACCTCCAATCTATGGCAGTAGGCCTGGTACTGGTAGGCATATTCAGCAACCATCAGGTAGGGGAATCTGCTGTGGTACCATTCGTCGATGTGCACGGTAATGAGTATTCCTTTTTCCTTTAAAATCTGGTCGATAATATGATAGATTAAATTGTTTGAATAGCCTATGTATTGCGGATAAAGTACGCCGGTAATGATAATCAGATCATGTTTTTCTTCGGCAGCCAGCTCTGATAGCTTAAAAATATCTCCTTGTTGAAATTGTAATCCCGGCCTTTGATGAGTTTGTGCCCTTTTAATGGCTTCGGCTGATATGTCGATTCCGGTTACTTTTTCTCCGGGGAGGGCGGTGGTGATAAAACCCTGGCCACAACCGATGTCCAATACATTTTTGTAAGCTAAAGCTGGGATTTCAGTCAGTAGAATTTCTTTCCTTTTTCTGTCTTCGGGATTGCTGTGATAGTCCCATGGATCGTCCACGCTATGCCATTCGTTTAATTCCTCAATTGATTGTATGGTATTTTTCATTGGAATATATTTGTTTTTTAATGGTGATGAAGCTATCATGAGTTTATATTCATTGTGTTTTGTGAGTGTAAACTCATGATGGTCTCATTGTATTTCCCAATTATGATTGACAGCTATGGCGCCCCATTCGGGATGGACAGATTTTCCGCTGGTATAGAAATTGGAATACTCCACATTAAAATTTAAGCAGTTGGTGATGTAATCCTCAATTCCATATTGGGAGCTGATGAAGAAGTTTAAAATATAGGCACCTTCTACTAAAGGCAAGTGGTGTATGGTACAGGTTACGCTTCCCGAAGTGGGTATCGTTTTGTCGGCCAGCTCGCCTTTGAATTCTGTAGACAGGCTGATCAGTTTTATTTCGCGTTCTGTCCAGATGGATACACCAAATTCTTTTATCGCGATGTCTTCATCAGTGTTTTTTTCATACTGGGCGGTGATGTTTAGCGGCTGCCCGGTTACTATAGCTTTGCCGGATTCCAAAAAAACTGCATTGATTTTTACGTTCCCGATTCCGGTTCTGTCTTTTCGATAGATAAGAGGCAGGTTTTGATATTTGTTTTTAGTATTTAAATATAGGTCGACAACATTTGTGACGTTGTCGTATGCCTCTATTTTTCCTCCGTTCAGGTAAATACCTTTTTTACAGAGCGTTTCGATGCTCCCCATGTTATGACTCACAAAAAGTACAGTTCTGCCTTCTCCTTTGCTCACCTCGTCCATTTTTCCCAGACATTTCTTCTGAAATTCCATATCTCCTACGGCCAGTACTTCGTCGACAATGAGTATTTCTGATTCCAGGTGAGCAGCAACAGCAAAGGCCAACCGTACGTACATACCTGATGAATATCGTTTTACTGGTGTATCGATATATCGCTCCACGCCCGAAAAGTTGACGATTTCGTCAAATTTGTGCTTTATCTCTGCCTTACGCA
Source organism: Pedobacter schmidteae (assembly GCF_900564155.1). NCBI lineage: Bacteria > Pseudomonadati > Bacteroidota > Sphingobacteriia > Sphingobacteriales > Sphingobacteriaceae > Pedobacter > Pedobacter schmidteae. The sequence continues at coordinate 1,688,553 of NZ_LS999839.1, forward strand.
TACCCAGGATAGCTCCATTTAAAAAGATGTTTTCGCGGCCGGTAAGTTCGGGGTGAAAGCCTGTGCCTATTTCCAGGAGGCTGGCAATGCGTCCTTTGACTTTTACACTGCCCGTAGTGGGGGCAGTTACCCTGCTCAGTATTTTCAGTAAAGTACTTTTTCCTGCTCCATTACTGCCAATGATGCCTACGGCATCGCCCTGATCAATTTCAAAATCAAGGTCCTTTAAACTCCAAACGATACCGTTTGGACCTTTATGACCTTTGGTCTCGCCGATACGCAAAAAGGGATCGGCTTTGCCTCGTAATTTTGCCCACCAGCGTTCCAGGTCGCGGGATAGGGTTCCCGTACCTATTTCGCCTAACTGATAGGCTTTGGACAGGTTTTCTGCTTTAATGACCAAGTTGCACATAAATTAAAAAGTAAATCATATCAAACGGTATCTACAAATGTTTTCTCGATCCTATTGAAAGTGATGATTCCGACAGTTGTAATGGATAGGGCCATGAGGGTACAATAGGAGAGGCTTGTCCAGCTGAAGCTACCTTTGCCTAAAAAGCCATATCTGAAGGTTTCGATAACAGGGGTCATGGGGTTATATTTAATGATCCAAGCGTAGTCGGGATATTTTTCAAGGGCCACAGATAAAGGGTAAATAACAGGGGTGGCATACATGAGCAGCTGTATGCTAAAGCTGGCCAGAAATGCAAGATCGCGGTACCTGATGGTCATTGCAGAAATGATCATACCAGTGCCAAGACCCAGGCAGCCCATTAATACCAGCAGGATGGGAAACAACAGGATGTACCAGTTGGGGCTGAAATGCGCATCTGTATACAGGTAATATGCCATCATTAGGATAAACAGTAACATTTGTACTGCAAAGCGTACCAGGTTGGAAACAATAATGCTTAGGGGGACAATCAGCCTTGGGAAATATACCTTTCCAAAAAGCTGGGCATTGTCTTTAAATACCGTGCTGGTTTTATTCAGGCAATCGGCAAAATAGTTCCAGATGGTAATGCCGGCCATATAAAATAACGGTTGTGGAATGCCATCTGTGGAAATTCCGGCCAGGTTTCCGAAAATGAAGGTATAGATGATGGTAGTAAAAAAAGGCTGTATGAAAAACCATAATGGCCCCAATATGGTTTGTTTGTAAAAGGATACAAAATCGCGTTTGATGAGCAAGAACCATAGGTCGCGGTAATGCCATACTTCATTTAATCTGAAGCTAAGCAGTTGGCGGCTGGAACCTATTTCCATGTCCCAGTGAGTGTCAGTTGGCTGTTTCATGATGGATTAATCGGGTCAGCACACTTGCGTACCGCTGGCTATTGAAGTGTTTTAAGCATTCCTGCTGAATGTTTCTTCTTTCTTCAGCTTTTAATGTACGGTGTAGTTCTTTTCTGATGGCCAGTTCCAGGGCATCTATGTCATCCGGATCGATAGTTGTGCCCATACCCGAATGCCGCACGGCATCTGTGCTGCCATCACTATGGCCGCAAATAACCGGCAGACCGGATGCCATGGCTTCAATGAAGACAATACCGAAGCCCTCTTTTTTGCTGGGCAGTACAAAAAGATCGGCCAGCAAAAAATGATCTGCCAGTTCGCTGGCCTCAATGTAATCGGTTAGTATCACGTTGCTGCTGAGTCCATGCCTGGCCACAAATTGTTCGATACGCCTTTTCTCGGCCATATCACAGGGACCGGCAAGGAGGTAACGAATATCCGTCAGCCCAGGTTTAATTCTGCTTATGGCCGAAATGACCTGCTCATACCCTTTAAATTTTTCGGCGGCCGACATCCTGGTTAGACTGAATACCACCTTTTGTGAAGTGGTTAGTGCATAACGCTTTAAAAGATGCGCGGGCTTTTCGAATTTTTCGGGCAGTTTGATAAAAGGATCTAATATGTTGTTTAAGACAATACAGCGGACAGGGGATGCATGATGTAATTCAACCACCTGTTTTTTGGTAAAGTTGCTGACGCAAATGATTTGGTTTGCGATTTTCCAGATGCTTTTTTTTGAGCCCTGAAGGGGGCGCCAGACTTCTATGCCATGGGCAATGAGCCATATTTTACAGCCGGGGTTAATCCAACTGAGCACCTCACCAATCATGGAAAGGTTGACGTGCCCTAAGATCAACACATCGGCATTTCGTGCACACCATATACTTTGCAGGGTAAACCGGACTTTATTTTTGCCAAATCCTTTAAAAAGGGAGGCGGGTAAATAGGAAGTGATAAGATCGGCAGGTTGGTCGTTTAAACTATAGTGGTTAAAGGTCCAATTATTTTTTTTACCCAACTGGTGTAGCGTGTAGGCCAATGTACGGCTCATGTTTTGAATGCCTCCGGTTCCGCTGAAGGTTTCGGGGCTCAGAAATAATATTTTTTTAGGCATGCATTAATTGTGGAAGTTGCAGGCTATGCAAAGCTTCGCTCCCTAAGTCACATTTTGCGATAACTTATTACTGCTTTAATAAAATAATGAGGTTAAGCCTTTATATCTGGACCTAACTTTTAATGTATTCTTTCAAGAAACGCAGCTGATACATTTACAATAATGGAACGTTGCATATCTCCCAATCGCAATAGCAATTGTTTGTGTGATCTGTACTCTATAATTTCGGCCCTGATTCCTTTCAATGGGCCTGCTTTAATTTCTACCAGCTCGCCGGGGCGTAGGTCTTCTTCCGTGATTTTTAGTTCATAAGGGCTGGCTAGCAGTAGCTTAAGGTCGCTGATTTGCCTATCCGGCATGGTAGCGATTTTACCCGAAAAATAAAGGAAGCGGGAAATGCCACTGGTCATGAGTACCTCGGTTTGCTGCCGCTGATTGATGTGTACAAACAGGTAAGATCGGAGCAAAGGCTCATCTACCCATTTTTTTCGGTCGCTCCATTGCTTCAGTTGGCGCTGCAAGGGTAGATAAGCTTCAATATCTTTGCTGAGCAAAGCCTGATAAGCTTTTTTTTCTGCACGTGATTGCGTGTAGACCGGGTGCCATTTCTTTATTTCCTGATGTTCCACCATTTTAGCTTTTCCTCGTTTTCATAATAACCTGAATACTTATGCCCATTGTAATCTGCATAATAATGAAGCGCGCCCTGGTTGCTGCTGCTTTTATAATATCCCGACTGCAGGCGGTTTTCTTCAAAGGCATTCAGTACAATGGCCATATTGGTTAATCTGTATTCCTGAGCAAGGGCTTCAGGTATAGCCACTGCGTGATGTTTGGATTTCCCATACCGGATCACAAAAAGATTGATGTCGCTTTTGCAGATCAGCGGAATCGAATCAGATACCAGGCCAATAGGTGCTGTATCGATCATGATGATTTCATATCGCTGCCTGAGCTCATCCAGTAACCTGGACAAGCGTTCATGGTGGAGGAGCTCGGAAGGATTTGGGGGGATGGGGCCCGAACTGATAAAATCAAGATTTTTATGTGCGGTTGGCTGAATGATGTTTTCACTGAGGCACTGGCCAACCAGGTAATTGCTAAGTCCTTTGCTGTTAGCGCTTCCGAATGCCTTATGTAATTTGGGGCGTCGCAAATCGGCACCAATGAGTATCACTTTTTTATCAATGAGGGCAAGTGTACTGGATAGATTCAGCGCCACAAAGGATTTGCCTTCTCCCGAAACCTCGGAGGTGATGCAGATGACTTTGCTCTCTTTTTCTGAAGCTAAAAAGTTAAGGTTGGTGCGGACGGCACGCACGGATTCGGCGAAAATGGACCTCGGTTTGGTCAATGCCAGAATCTGGGTGTTGTTCTCGTCAATTTTATCCGGAAATTTGCGAATAATCCCTACAATAGGGATGTTTGTTGCCTGTTCAACCGATTCTTTGTCATATATGTAGGGGTTCAATACGCGCATTAATACCAAAATTGCCAATCCACCGAGCAGACCAAAAAGAACAGCGCTGCGGTAAATTTTGGCGGTATTGGGTGAAACAGGAGTATAGTTAACCTGTGCCTCTTCAATAATAGTGGCACCGGGGAGTATGGCCGATTTGTTGATTTGCGCCTCCAGCTTTTTTTCTGACAAAAAAGAATATACCTTTTCATTGATCTCGAAATCACGGCGTAAACTAATCATATCTTTCTCTGCAGCAGGTAAAGCCGCTACCTGTTTGTTTACCTGGCTAAGTTGGGCTTCTAAATAATTGATGTTTTTCTGAATTCTCTGGGTTGAAGCATTGATGTTCCGGATTGCGGTATTTTTTATTTCGGCAATTTGCAGGTTCAAATCGGCAATTGGTCCGGAAGTAGCATTGTAAGTCTTCAGTAGTACGTTTTTGTCTCTCAATAAACTATTCAGATTGCTGACCAGATTACCGAGCAAAGGATCGATACTACCCTCAAGATTGAAATTTAAGCTGACTTCATTCTGGTTGCCGGCGATTTGTTTTTTCAACTGATCAATAGCAATCAGCTGGATATTTAATAGCGAACGTTGTGCTTCCAGGTTGCTTACCTTAGATAAGGTGATATTGGTTGATGTACCGATATCCATAATGCCTGATCGCTGTTTGTACGTTTCCAATGAACTTTCTGAATCTTTTACTGCGGCAGACAGGTAAGTTTGTTGCTGGTTGATGAAACTAATGATCTGGCTGGCCGATTGTGTTTTCTGACCCTGATCATAGTCGCGATAGGCATTCATTACCGCATTTAATACATCGGCAGCAAACTGAGGATTGGAGTCTGTTTGCTGCATACTGATGATATTGGCATTTTTGACAACATCATTTGTTCGTAGTCCGCTGCTTACCCTTTCCAGAAGTGTTTCGGGTGTGTTGAATTTAAACAGGTAGGAAATATTGGTGTTTATTGGTCCTTTATATGCTAATGTAAAGCTGGTATTTCCAATATTTACAAGACTGTTGTAGCGAAAAGTTTTTTGGACTTCGGTGCCTGCCACATTCCAATACAGTTTAAATGTTTTTCGATCTAGGGGGCTAAATGTAATTGGTTCCCGGAAAAAGTTCAGGCTGTCAAATTTCGAAAGACTGATATCAAGAGGTTTCACAGGATAGAGGTCGTAGTTTCGTATCCTTCCGGAAATGTAAAAACTGATATTGTAATTGAGTTGCTTAATGGCGTTCAGCAACAGGCTTCGGCTTTGTATGATAAACTTTTCGCTCTGCAGATTGGCAGGGCTTCTTCCGGAATTGTTCATCACATTGACCAGGTCTGTTAGCTCGGATTTTTTTTCATCAAACTTGAGCATCCCCGAAGTAGCATAAGTTTTTGGGGTATACCATAAATAGGCATAAGCGATGAGTGCTGCGACTAATACAGATCCGGCAAGCATATACCAGCGGCTAAGCAGTATACTGACTATTTTTAGGTAGTCAATTTCCCGGCCGGAGGGTCTTTTTTGAATCTGTTCTGTTGTCTTCATCAACGAGTAAGCGTATAGATGATTAATGCTGTATTTAATAGGGTAATGACGGGTTGTAAAACGGCCGACATACTTTGCAGTTTTTCGGACCGTATGGCTTTTTTATGTTGGGCTATATAAATAATGTCATTGTTTTGAAGGATGGTTCGGGAATCGGAAAGTGTTTCAATGTTGCTCAGATCAAGCTCGAAAACCTGGGGATGTTGTCTGTTGTCACGGATGATCTTTATATTTTTACTGCTTGCTTTGTCGGTAAGGCCTCCCGCTGCGCCGATGACTTCGACCAGGGAAGTATAGTCTTTTTCCAAAGTATAAATGCCCTGGTTTTTTACTTCGCCCAGCAAGGTTACCTTTAGGTTAATAATTTTTAAAGCGATTATTGGGTCTTTGAGCTCTTTGCGGTAAAGGGTCTCAATGCGTTGTGCAGCTTCGAACCGGGTAAGGCCTACTACCTTTACACGTCCAAGCATTGGGAGCGCCACTGTACTGTCGGCCTCCACCTGATAATTTAGGCCTTCATTATTGCCGGAGGCTTCAGCTTCCTTTGCAATGGGGTCATTCACAATGTATTTTTTGTTCCCCAGGTTTCTGATCTGCAGAATGTCCTGTGGATTGATCCGATAGGGTTTCGGGGCGAAATTGCTTTTTGGTGTATTATCCGAGCTGCTTTTTTTCTCAAAAAGCACTTGTTGCTGCTTGTATTTGCAAGAAAAACTAGCAATTGAGCAGGCAAAAGCCGCAGCCAAAAAGATGATTTTTTCACCAGAATACATATTAAAACCTAAGTTTATCCCTTATAGCAATAGGCTACGGTTTCAAAAATACATATTAATTGTAAATGATTATAATTAATTATTAAATTTGTTACCATGTGTGGTGTTAAACTTTCTTTAATTACAATATCATTTAATTCGGTTGATACGATTCAGAAATGCATTGATTCTGTCGCTAGCCAAACATTTGGGCCCATACAGTACATTTTGATTGATGGTAATTCTAGCGATGGAACCAGGGAGGTTATTTTGAAAAATAAGGCCCATATTCACTACTTTAAATCGGAACCTGATGAGGGAATTTATGATGCGATGAATAAGGGGCTGGCACAGGCCACAGGCGATGTGGTTGGCTTACTAAATGCAGATGATTATTTTGCTAATGCGCATGTGTTGAGTGAGATAGCTGGTGTTTTTGAACAGTATGATCCGGATATTCTATATGCTGATCTGGACTATGTGGACACGGATGGGCGGCTGATGCGACGGTGGAGATCGGGCAATTATTCGCCTGGGAAATTCAACTGGGGCTGGATGCCCCCGCATCCTACTTTTTATGCCAAAAGAAAGTTGTTTGAGAATTTGGGTAAGTACAATATGGACTATGGCACGGCTGCAGATTACGAACTGATGCTTCGGTTTATGTATCCAAATGAAGCCAGGGTCCGATACCTGAATAAAGTAATAGTTAAAATGGTGTCGGGTGGCGTTAGCAACCGGCATATCTACAATAGACTGGAGGCCTGGAAGTATGATTTTAAAGCGATGACGAATCATAAAATAAATTTCCCGGTTTTAGGAATTCTGCTGAAGCCCTTGAGGAAAATTACCCAGTTTATCACTTAAGTACTCGTAATGATCTCATTTTTCCATAGAAAAAATAAGATAAGGGACACGGCCTGGTTGAGTGTAGATATGCATAACCATTTGCTGCCCGGTATTGACGATGGGGCGGTGGATATTGGGCAGTCCTTTCATTTTATCAAAGCTTTGTGGGAAATGGGTTTTAGCAAGTTCGTTTGTACACCACATATTTTTACAGGGTTGTACCCGAATAATCTGGAGACGATTACTGCGGCTTTAATGGATGTTAAAGCTGTCGTGATGCAGGCAGGACTGGGAATTGAAATGTGCGCGGCTGCTGAATATATGGTGGATGAAACATTTAAAGTTAAAGATAATTTGCTGTGTTTGCCGGGGCAACATGTATTGATTGAGATGTCGTACCTGGCTGAAATGCCCAATATTGAGCAGGTGATTTTTGATTTACAGCTGATGGGGTTTAAGCCGGTTATTGCCCATCCGGAACGGTATGCCTATTATCATAAAAATGCAGTCCGCTATCAAAGGCTAAAAGATATGGGCGTTTTGTTTCAATTGAACCTGTTGTCGGTATCGGGCTATTACGGAAAAGCGGTAAAATTGGCGGCGGGCCAGCTTATGAAAGAAAAAAGGTATGATTTTGCGGGTACAGACCTGCATCATTTACACCACCTCAGGTCGCTTCAGGAGCTGGTTTTCAGTGGCAGGTTGTTTGAGTTGATTGGCCATTATTCATTTAAAAACAAAGAACTTTTTTAAGAATTAAATCGCACGTCATCTCGAGGATACGAGAGATCTCTCGTATCCTCGAGATGACGTGGAGCAATGGTATACGGCACGGGGAGCTGGTTGAACTTGCTTTACTGGCCTGTGTTGGGATGATGTATCGCATAAACCGGTTTATTAGTCTGAAGTGCGAAACGATGCAAAGCAACCTGCTTTTGCGAGCATGACAGTACATGACAGAAGTGTATCCTGATTGCCCTATTTTAGTCGAACCAAATTTAAAACCTTAAACATGCAGATTCTCTTAGGCGTAATTTTTCATTTTATCGGTGGTTTTGCTTCCGGTAGTTTTTATATCCCTTTCAAAAAAGTAAAAAGCTGGTCCTGGGAAACTTATTGGATTGTGGGCGGATTGTTCTCCTGGCTGATTGTACCTCCATTGGCCGCCTGGCTAACCATTCCCGGCTTTATGGATATCATTGTGCAGACGGATGGTAAAATATTATTGCTGACCTATTTCTTTGGTTTGTTGTGGGGTATAGGGGGCTTAACCTATGGCCTGGGTGTACGTTATCTGGGTATATCCCTGGGTAGTACCATTATATTGGGCCTGTGTTCTGTATTTGGAGCCTTAATCCCTTCTCTTTATTATGATTTTAACCCGACAACGGGTAAAGACAGTTTGTCAGATATGGCTGCAAGTCATTGGGGGCAAATGGTATTGCTCGGTTTGCTGGTTTGTGTGATCGGGATTGTAGTATGTGGTTTGGCCGGAAGCATGAAAGAAAAAGACCTGGTGGCTTCGGGGAAAGCGGATCCATCCAATAAAGAATATAAATTAGGTATCGGGCTGATCGTATCAATCGTTTCGGGGGTGTTAAGTGCCTGTTTTGCCTTTGGTATTGACGCGGGAAAAGATATGGCGCAGCATGCCAATGAAGCCTGGAAGGCTATAAATCCTGGTCAGGGTGAATTTCTGTTTCAGAACAATGTAACCTATGTGGTGATTTTATGGGGTGGCTTGACTACCAATTTGTTCTGGTGTATGCTGCTCAATTCCCGTAACAAGACATTTGGTGATTATACCGATAAAAAAGCGCCACTGCTTAAAAACTATATCTTCTCGGCTTTGGCAGGAACCACCTGGTTCTTACAGTTCTTCTTTTATGGAATGGGCGAAAGTAAACTGGGCAATGGGGCCAGCGGATGGATTTTGCACATGGCCTGTATCATTCTGGTGGCCAATGGCTGGGGGATTTTCTTTAAGGAATGGAGTGGCGTGAGAAAAAAGACCTTTGGAACCGTCGTTGTGGGGATCGTAACCCTGATTTTATCCATACTCATTGTAGGCTATGGAAATTCAATTAAGTAAAACCATTAATCTAAATACTGTTATGAGTACTCGAACAACTGATTTTAAACATGTAAGCTACCTGTGGGATGATGCAAAGGCTGCTGAAATGGCCGGCGACGAAGTTGCACTGTTGATCTACCGTTCAAATTTATTAGGTGCAGACTTGCGCCTGACCAATTATGGAGGTGGTAATACTTCCTGTAAGGCTTTGGCCAAAGATCCGCTAACGGGCGAAGAGAAAGAGGTGATGTGGGTAAAAGGCTCTGGTGGCGATCTGGGCACATTAAAGAAAAGCGGACTGGCTGCTTTATATGTAGACAGGTTGCGTAACCTGAAAAGTGTTTACCGTGGACTGGCATACGAAGATGAAATGGTGGAATTGTTTAACCATTGTATTTATGACCTGGCCAGTAAGGCTCCTTCTATTGATACTCCTTTACATGGCTTTTTGCCTTTTAAACATATAGACCATCTGCATCCTGATGCTGCAATTGCTATTGCTGCAGCCAAAGATGGTGAACGCATTACCAAAGAGTTGTTTAATGGAACTATTGGTTGGGTGCCATGGCAAAAACCAGGTTTTGAGTTGGGTCTGATGCTGCGCAAATGTCTGGACGAAAACCCTGGTATCAGAGGGATTATGCTGGGCTCTCATGGTTTGTTTACCTGGGGCGACACGGCTTATGAAAGTTATATGAACACCCTGGAGGTAATTGAACGATGTGCAGCCTATCTGGAAGAAAACTACGGTAAAAAAGGACCTGTGTTTGGTGGACAGAAAGTAGTGAGCGCTGAGCCGGCGCAACGTGCCTTGCAAGCTGCTGCAATTGCACCGGTGTTGCGTGGCTTCTGCTCGAGCGAAAGGCACATGATTGGTCATTTTACAGATGATGCCCGGGTTTTGGAGTTTATCAATTCGAACGACCTGGATAGGCTGGCTCCATTAGGTACCAGTTGCCCCGATCATTTTTTAAGAACCAAAATCAGCCCACTGGTATTGCGGCTGGATGCGAATGAAGATTTGAGTGATTTAGCTGCTTTAAAAGAAAGACTGGCTCCGGAATTTGCCGCTTATCGTAAAATGTATGCCGAGTATTATGATTCCTGCAAACATGACAACAGTCCGGCTATACGTGATGCCAATCCGGTGATCATTTTATATCCCGGAATAGGTATGTTCTCGTTCTCAAAAGACAAGCAAACGGCTAGGGTCGCTGCAGAATTCTATACCAATGCCATTAATGTGATGAAAGGTGCCGAGGCCATTTCTGAGTACACTTCTTTACCGAGACAGGAAGCGTTTAACATTGAATATTGGCTTTTGGAAGAAGCAAAGCTGCAGCGTATGCCTAAGCCGAAAGCACTGTCGGGAAAAATAGCTTTGATTACCGGAAGCGCAGGTGGAATTGGAAAGGCTATTGCTAAAAAGTTTGTGGAAGAAGGTGCCGTAGTGGTGCTGAACGACATGAATGCAGAGCGTTTGGAAGGCGCTGGCGAAGAATTTAAAAATAAGTATGACAAAGACAGCTATGCTACAGCGGTAATGAATGTAACCAGCGCTGCAGATATTACTGCGGCATTTGATGTGGCGGCATTGGCTTTTGGCGGTGTAGATATCATTGTAAACAATGCCGGACTGTCGATTTCAAAAACGATAGCCGATCATACCGAAAAAGATTGGGACCTGCTGTATGATGTATTGGTGAAGGGTCAGTTTTTTATAACCCAGGCTGCTGCTGCAGTGATGAAAAAGCAGGGTATTGGAGGAGACGTATTGAATATTGTCAGTAAAAATGCACTGGTTAGCGGGCCAAATAATGCTGGTTATGGTAGTGCAAAGGCGGCGCAGCTACATCTGAGCAGGCTAAATGCCGCAGAGCTAGGTGCAGATGGTATTCGTGTAAATGTGGTTAACCCGGATGCAGTGATCAGCGATAGCAATATCTGGGCCGGTGGATGGGCCGAAGGGCGCGCAAAAGCCTACGGAATTACCGTGGCAGAGTTGCCTGCTTATTATGCAAAGCGTACCTTGCTGAATCAAATTATTTTGCCGGATGACATTGCTAATGCCTGCTTCGCTTTTGTAGGTGGGTTGTTGAATAAGTCGACCGGTAATGTGTTGAATGTAGATGGTGGCGTTGCTACTGCATTTGTTCGTTAAAAAATAGAAATAATAGGCAAACTGTATCATTAATACGGTCGTCATTCTGAATTTATTTCAATCTGGCACCAATTATTCAGAAACATGATTAAGAGGAGGGCTGAAATAAACGGCGCAGCCCTCTTGAAGACAAGATTCAATAGACGCTGCTGAAAAATTCAGAATGACGATAACCAAAATATAAACAAAATGAAATTAGAGAACTATCAGATAGAAGCCCATAATAATGAACTTTTGCCAAAACATCAGCGTAAACTGGCGGTGGTTGCGGATGAGGTTTCGAATGCAGAGGCGATTGTACAAAAACTGATTGATTTCCAGATTGGTATTCCAAGTTGGGCTTTAGGGACTGGAGGAACACGTTTTGGACGTTTTTCTTCGGGCGGTGAACCTCGTAACATTGAAGAAAAAATTGAAGATATAGGCTTGTTGCATAAGCTGAATGCCGCAAGTGGGGCCATTTCTTTGCATATTCCATGGGATACTGCCGACAATGTTCCAGCTATTAAAGCGTTGGTTGCGCAACACGGTTTGACATTTGATGCCATGAACTCGAATACTTTTCAGGATCAAACGGGACAGGCGCACAGTTATAAATTTGGTTCTTTGCAGCATGTGGATAAGGCGGTAAGGAAACAAGCTATCGATCATAATATCGAAGTTATTCGCCAAGGTGTGGAATTGGGCTCTAAAGCCCTTACGGTATGGTTGGCTGATGGATCTTGCTTTCCAGGCCAGTTGAATTTTAGAAAGGCTTTCCAGAATACTTTAGAGAGCTTGCAGGAAATATACGCTGCCTTGCCGGCCGACTGGAAGGTATTTGTAGAATATAAAGCTTTTGAACCTAATTTTTACTCGACAACGGTAGGCGATTGGGGACAGTCGTTGTTGTATGCCAATAAGTTAGGTCCTAAAGCCTTTACGTTGGTCGATCTGGGCCATCACTTGCCTAATGCCAATATCGAGCAGATTGTTTCGCTGCTACTGATGGAAGGTAAGCTGGGTGGCTTCCATTTCAACGATTCAAAATACGGGGATGATGATTTAACTGCTGGAAGTATGAAGCCTTATCAGTTGTTCCTGATTTTTAATGAACTGGTAGAAGGAATGGATGCACGTGGTATGAACCACAGAGAAGATCTGGCTTGGATGATTGATGCTTCGCACAATGTGAAAGACCCGCTGGAGGATTTATTACAATCTGTAGAGGCGATTATGCTGGCTTATGCGCAGGCTTTGTCGGTAGACCGCAAAGCTTTGCAGCAGGCTCAGGAAGAAAATGATGTGGTGCGTGCGCAGGAGATTTTACAACAGGCTTTTCGTACAGATTTGCGTCCCCTGGTAGCGGAAGCACGTTTGCGTGCAGGCGCAGCTTTGGCACCGCTTCAGTTATTTAGGTCAAGCAATGTGAGAGCAGAATTGATCAAAAGCCGTGGCTTAAAAACCGTAGCAACCGGATTGTAATTAATGGGATTAAATATGAAGCCAACTCCTGTAATAGCGGTATTTGATGTGGGGAAAACAAATAAAAAACTGTTTCTTTTTGATGAGCAGTATAAAATTGTTTTTGAAAGATCGGCCAGGTTCCTGGAGACAGTAGATGAAGATGGCGATCCTTGTGAAAACCTGGAGAGTCTGCGGTTATCTATTTTTGATTCCCTTAGGGAGGTATTTAAAAATCCGGCCTTCGAGATTAAAGCGATTAATTTTGCGACCTACGGAGCAAGTTTTGTGTACATTGATGAGGATGGTAAGCCGCTGGCTCCATTATATAATTATCTGAAGGAATATCCGGAGGCCTTGAAAAAACAGTTTTACGATACGTACGGTGGAGCAGAGGTATTTTCTAACTTGACTGCATCGCCGGTATTGGGCAGTTTGAATTCGGGTATGCAGTTGTACCGCATCAAACACGAAAAGCCGGAGTTGTTTGCGGAGATGAAATATGCTTTGCATTTGCCTCAGTACCTGAGTTATCTGATTTCCGGGGATGCCTATTCTGATATTACCAGTATAGGTTGCCATACCAATTTATGGGATTTCAGCAAAAATGATTACCATGAATGGGTGCGAAAGGAGGGGGTAATAGATAAGTTGGCGCCTATAGTGCCGTCCGATAGTGTAATTCCGGCTGCCTTTCCGGGTAATAACTATGCTGTGGGACCGGGTTTTCACGACAGTTCGGCCGCATTGGTGCCTTACCTGGTCAATTTTCATGAGCCTTTTATGCTATTGTCTACCGGCACCTGGTGTATCAGTTTAAACCCATTTAATGCTACACCGCTGACTGCTGATGAATTGGAAAATGATTGTTTGTGTTACCTGCAATACGAAGGGAAACCGGTTAAGGCTTCGCGGTTATTTGCCGGATATGAACACGAGCAGCAGGTAAAACGCATTGCAGCCCATTATGGTACAGATGTGATTGCCTATCGATCGGTGGCTTTTGATCCAAAACTGGTTGAAAAGATTCAGCTGATGGATAAAGAAGGTGAATTTGCAGAGGACAGGAATAAGGGGCTAAAAGAGTCGCCTTTTGGGAGACGCAACCTGGACGATTACGATTCGGATGTCCTGGCTTATCACCAGCTAATTTTTGATCTCGTGAACCAGCAATTCATTTCGACCAGTCGGGTGCTTAAGGGAACCCAGGTAAAACGAATATTTGTGGATGGTGGTTTTAGTAAAAATACGATATTTATGAATTTGCTGGCTGCTGTTTTTCCTGAATTGGAAGTGTTTGCTGCTTATATGGCACAAGCAACGGCTGTTGGTGCGGCGCTGGCCATCCACAAGTCCTGGAATACCAAGCCATTGCCAAATGATATTATTGAGTTAAAATATTACGCTGCGGGGAAGGTTTTGTACTAAATTAGTACTACATTAAGTTTTTAACACAATGCGCTGTATCTTTTAGTCGATTACATCGGCCTTCTGCTTCAGGCCTTCGTCATCCTGAAGTAAACGGCATAGCCCTCTTGAAGACAAGATTCAAGAGAGGCTACTGAAAAATTCAGGATGACGACCTTGCGAATAATGCAAACCATTGTGCTAAAATTTATAACAAACCCCTAGCACGTAATAGTATAAATGAAGCCTGTGAATTTTTTTGAATACATTTATGTCGACGAATATTCGTCGACGCCAAAGTACCTGCAGCTAACCAATTCCATTTTGAGCGCTATTGAATCGGGTAAGATTCTAAAGGATGACTTGTTACCTTCGATCAATGAATTGAGTTTTGAGTTGGACATCTCCAGGGATACTGCGGAGAAGGGGTACAAATACCTGAAAAAAATTGGTGTGGTGGGTTCGGTACCCGGTAAGGGGTATTACATCATCAGTACCGATTTTAGACGTACGTTAAAAATATTCCTGCTTTTTAATAAGCTGAGTGCCCATAAAAAGATCATTTACGATGCCTTTATCAAAGCGCTTGGAGAGCATGTTGCGGTTGATTTTTATATCTATAATAACGATTTTAACCTCTTTAAGAAACTCCTGTCCAACAAAAAAGAAGCCTATTCTCATTATGTGATCATTCCTCATTTTATGGAAGGTCATGATTTGGTGCATGAGGTGATTAACCAGATCCCAACGGAAAAGTTGGTGATATTGGACAAGTTGGTGCCAGGGGTGGTTGGCGAATATGCGGCAGTATACGAAAACTTTGAGAATGATATTTACAATGCCCTTGACCAGGCCAGGGAACAATTGAGTAAATACCATACCATTAAAATCATTATGCCCAAACGGAGTTATTATCCTATGGAGATTTTAAAGGGTTTTTACCGCTTTTGTCAGCAATACGCTTTTACGCCGAAAGTAATCAATCAAATTCTGACCGAGGAAATCGGAGAGGGGGAGGTCTACATCAATCTGATGGAGGATGATCTGGTTACCCTGATTGAGCGGATTATCAACATGAAGCTGAGGCTGGGCAAAGATGTAGGGGTAATTTCCTACAATGAAACGCCTTTGAAAAAGATCATTTTAAACGGCATCACTACCATCTCGACCGATTTCAGGAAAATGGGTGAGATGGCGGCGAAGTCGATTATTGAGGATTCCAAGAGGCATGTGGAAGTGCCGTTTCATTTGACTTTAAGGGCCTCATTGTAATAGAAGTTTTTGAGATCATGCCGTCGTTAAAGAAAAACGGAACACACAGCTCAATGAACTATCAATCGTTAATTATTTTAAACTCTGTCCTTCTGTTTAGCTGGTGTTCTTTTTCGGTGCATTTTACGCCATTCGGGCAGTGGTTCAGTAATAGCGTTTCTCCATATCCCCGGGCCTCTATCCTGGCTTTATCTATTCCTCGTGAAATGATATACTTAACAGCAGATTCGGCCCTTTTTTGCGACAATGTGAAGTTGTAAGCATCGTTTCCTCTGCTATCCGTATGTGAACCCAGCTCAATCCAAATCTTTGAATTGTCTTTCATGATCTGCACAAGTTTTTCCAGTTCCACCGCAGCATCAGCCCTGATATTCCATTTATTAAAATCATAATAGATGTTTTCCAGCCTGATGGGCTTATTGTTTTCATTTGGTGAATCGGGTATGCTCTTTTTAGCAACTACCGGATCTGTCTGCTCTTTTACAAGGGCAATGGGCTTATCAGTTATTTTAGGCTCCAGACTATATATATCATCTCCTCCTTTTCCGCCAAAACGATTGGAAGAAAAATAGGATATCCCGGTATTTGCGTCAATATTGAACGCAAAATCATCCTGGGGGGAATTGACCGGGAATCCTAAATTTTCGATCTGATTTTGTCCGAAGGCTTTTTTATACAGCCTGAAAATATCGAGGCTACCCATTCCTGTCCTGCCATCGGTAGAAAAGTAAAACTCATTTGTTTCAGTCATAAACGGGGAGCGTTCATTTCCTGCAGAGTTTACCTCACGAAAATTAACGGCATCTCCCCATTCACCCGCCTCATTTTTTTTTACGTAGTAAATGTCTGTTCCACCCAGGCCACCTGGCATGTCTGAAACAAAATAAAGTCTGTTCCCGTCATTGGAAATAAAAGGGTCTCCAACGGAATACGCGTTTACCTTATTATACTTAAAAGGGACTGCTTCTTCCCATTTTCCTTCAGATTTTTTGCTACTGTAAATCTCTACGTTAATGTTAGTAATATTGTTCGTGCTTTTGAGCAATTTTTCCGGGATCCGGGTCAAAGCAAAATATATGTTGTTCCCATCGGCGGTAAAACTTGCCGGTCCGATGTGGTAGTTGGTCTTTACGTTAACCGGAAAAACCTGTATGCTGTCGTTCTCTTGTTTGCTGTAAAGCTTGAGATATGCGTTTCCAGTCCAGCCATAAACTTTCCTGTCGGGAAATTTCGTGCCATCGAATTTTAAAAATGGGGTTTTGATTTGTTTATTTCCGCTTGGGTTTTCCCTGTCGGAAGCGAATACCAATGTGTTCTGATAAATTGTACTGCCCCAATCTGATTGCGGCCCGTTTACAGGACTAAGGTTATTGACCTGAACCTGCTTAGGGTTGTTCATCCATTTTATTGCAGAGTCGCAGGATGCCAGCAAATCGTTTTTTACATTCGGGGAGGTTGTATTTTTTTTGCTGAAGTAATTTAAGTACTGGGCTTTGGCCTCATTAAATTTTGCGTTTTGCTGTAGTGCCATTGCATAGTTCAGGGTATTTTCGGTATTACTTCCTGGCAGGTTTACAGCAGTCGCATACCAGCTTTCTGCAGCCTGGTAGTCATTTTTGAAGCGGTACGCTTCAGCCAAACGCTGGGCGGTATGTGCTGTTGCTTTCTTTTTATAAGCCTGCAGGTATAAAGTTATTGCCTTGTTATAATTAAACAGCTCAAATTGTTGATCAGCTTCCTTTGAAAGGTATTGTGCCCTTGCAAGGCCAAGGTGCAACAGCAATACGGAAATGGTCAATATTAGCGGTAGGGTTCTCTTCATTTCTTTATGTTTTTAAAAATAACGTGGACTTAACATCCGGGCTTTTTTGCGGTTAAAGAAGTAGCCGATTGACATTTCATGTGTTCCGCTACTGTAACCCCGCATTGCGCCCATTGAAAAATCGTAGGCATAACCAATCCTTAAATTTGAAGTTGGAAAAATCTGCACAGCTGCCACAGCCGAGTTGAGATTGGACAGTCCCTGTTGGATATAGGATTTATCATACAGCTTGACCCCCGTACGGTAAGCCCCGCCAACCCAAAGCCTGTCGGCCAAAATAAAAAATGCGCTTACATCCAGACTTGTCGGGCCGCCACGGTCATCTTTCAGCAGGAAGGATGGCTTTAATAAAACATCGGCAGATAGTGGTAGCAACATTCCCGCTGTTAAATAGAAGTGTGGCTTAGGCTGCGGAATAAAAGCATGTTTCTTAACATCGATATATTGCGACAGCAGGTTATCAAGGCTAAACCCAGCGTAAAAGCGGTTGTCTGAATAATATACCCCCACCCTGGCATCGGGAACAACAGTGCTTTGGAGGCCCACAGGTTGAAAAGGCTCCGGATCGTTCGGATTAAGCAATCCACCATTTATTCCCAATTGCATAATCCCTCCACTCAGGCCGAAGGCCAGCCTTGATGTTCCGTCGCTGTTCATTTTTAAACGATAAGCATAACTGGCATAGGCCGAAAGGTTACTTTGTGCCCCCAGCTTGTCATTCGACACCTGTAAAGCCAGACCAACATTCCCTTCATTAGCGATGGCATCTACCGCCAGTGACATTGTTTTCGGCGCACCTTCTATACCTGTCCACTGGCTCCGGTAAAAAGCTTGAACGTTGAGTTGTTCCCGATACCCTGCGTAAGCAGGATTGATATATATGCCATTGAACATGTACTGGCTGAATTGTGCATCCTGTTGTGCTGAGGCAGGTTGTACAAGGAAAAATATTAATCCTGTAATTGATAATATTAGTTTCTTCATCTTCTATCCTTTTGATCAGGACCGGGTAATTAAAATAGCCCGGTCCTGTCTGTTTCCTATTTTTTAAATGCCCTGACCAAGGTTACATAACCTTTGAAAACTTCATACTGGTTGCTTCCAACGCGTTTTGCCCTCAGTATGTAGTAATATGTACCTTCATTCAAGCCTTCTCCCGTCCAGGTATTCTGGTAGCCTTTCTGTTTGAAGACCTCATTACCCCATCTGTTAAAGATGGCCAGCTCATTGTCCTGGTATTGGTTTAACCCCCTGATTTCGAAAGTATCATTGATGCCATCGCCGTTTGGTGTAAACAGATTCGGCACACGGATTTCAAAGAAGTTTGCGTTGAGCGATACCGTAGCCACATTTGTATAGTAGCCAAAAGCATCTTTAACACGATACTGGAAGGAGTCAGCTCCTGTATATCCCGGGGTAGGACTGAAAGTAACCGTACCATCGGCATTGACTTTAACTGTACCATGTTGAGGCTGTGTTACAATTTCAATGGTGAGCACATCAAGGCTTGAATTACCCGGATCGTCGTTAGTCAGAACAGGTATGATAATCGGGCTGTTGGCCTTGGTTTCTACCTTGTCGTCGACCGCAACCGGCGATTTCGGAACAGCAGTTACCGTTGGCGAATTATTGCTTTCTGACGTTCCGGAAACATCCTGAACTGTAGCTCCTGAAGGTCCCTTGGCCTGTACGGTAGCGGTATTGCTTACCTGACCCAGGTCTTTATCAGTCTGTGTTAAAGTGTAGACCTCTGTAATTACAACGGTAGCATCAGGCAGTAAGCCGTTTGCCAGGGTAATGGCTTTATTGTTGATGCCCAGTTTGGTATCGCTCAGTTCTACCGCATTTAAGGTTACATTACCCAGATTCTTAATACTGAAAGTATAGGTAATTTTGTTTCCGCTGAAGCTGGCTGTTTTAACCAGGGAGATCAGGGCCTTTTGAGGTACAACCGTTACTGTTGGCGTATTGTTGCTCTCAGCAGTTCCCGATACGTCGCTTACGGTTTGCCCACTTGGTGACTTTGCTGTTACTGTAGCGCTATTGCTTACACTTCCGGCATTTTTATCGGCCTGGCTCAGTGTGTAAACAGCTGTTTCTATGGTTGACATGCCTGGTGACAATGGGGCAGCAACTGTCCTGATTAGCCCTATTTTCGGATCACTGATGATAATGGCCGATAGGGTAACATTTCCTGTGTTTTTAATGCTGAAACTATAGGTCACGCTATTGGCATCTGTACTTACCACGCCTGTTTTAACTAGGGTAACTACAGGGTTGGAAGCCAGACTGATCACCGTTGCATCATTCGGTGCCGATGTATTCGGATCGTCTGATTTGACGTTGCCTATCGGATTTCCTTTCGGATCGCTACCTGAAACCGAAGCCTGGTTGCTGTAGCTTCCATTATCTACTTCTGTTTGTGTCAAGGTATGTTTAGCAGTTACAGTGACACTTGCATTTGGTGCCAGGCTTGCAATATTTGCAGGACTAACCGAGCTTGGATCCGCACCGGCATCGACTACCATAACATTGTTTAAGGTAACATTACCTGTATTGGTTACCACCATGGTATAATTGATGACATCGCCCGCTTTTGTTCCGGTGTTACCGGCAACTTTGGTTAAGCGCATGGCCCCGTTTGGTACAATGTTGCTCACCGTTGCATCGTCGGTAGCCGGTGTATTTGGGTCGTCCGATTTGGGTGTTGAAACCACTGCGTTTTTAGGGTCCTTGGCTGTAACAGAGGCCTGGTTGCTATAAGTTCCGTTGTCTACCTCAGCCTGCGTTAATGTATGTTTAGCGGTTATAGTGGCACTTGCGTTCGGTGCAAGAACTGCAATAATTGCAGGGCTCACCGAACCAGCATCTGCTCCCACATCGCTTACCACAATATTGCTCAGGGTTACATTGCCCGTGTTGGTTACCACAATGGTATAGTTGATTACATCACCGGCTTTTGCCCCCATGTTGTTGGCTACTTTGGTTAAACGCATGGCTGCGTTTGCTGCAATCGTGCTTACCGTGGCATCGTCAGCCGCAGGCGTATTCGGGTCGTCTGATTTAGGTGTTGAAACCACTGCGTTTTTCGGGTCTTTGGCAACAACTGAGGCCTGGTTGCTATAGCTTCCGTTGTCAACTTCGGCCTGGGTTAAGGTGTGTTTGGCCTTAACTGTAGCTGTAGCCCCAGGTGCCAGGCTTGCAATGTTTGCAGGACCAACCGAACCGGGATCCGCACCAGCATCACTCACGGTTATATTATTCAGAGTTACATTGCCCGTGTTTTTCACCACGATGGTGTAATTGATCACATCGCCAGCTTTTGTCGCCATGTTGTCGGCAACTTTAGTTAAGCTCATAGCTCCGGCTGGTACAATGGTAATTACTGTGGCATCATCCACTGCAGGCGTATTCGGATCATCTGACTGTGGCTTACCAATTACAGTTCCTTTTGGCGTACTACCTGAAACCGAAGCCTGGTTGCTGTATATTCCACTGTCAATTTCTGTTTGTGTTAAGGTATGTTTAGCGGTTACAGTGGCAGTTAGATCTGGTGCCAGACTTACAATGCTTGCCGGGCTAATTGAGCCTGCATCTGCACCCGCATCAATTACTGAAATGTTGTTTAAAGTAACATTACCCGTATTTTTAACTACTATGGTGTAGCTGATGACATCTCCGGCCTTACTTCCGGTATTGTCTGCTGACTTGGTCAAAGTCAGTGAACCGCTTTCGGCAATGTTAACTACTGTTGCATCGTCAACCGCAGGCGTGTTCGGATCGTCAGATTTTGGCGTTGAAACAAACGTTCCTTTAGTATCCAAAGCTGCAACAGAAGCTTGGTTGCTGTAACTTCCGTTGTCAACATCACTTTGGGTTAGTGTATGTTTTGCGCTTAAGGTTGCACTTGCTCCCGGAGCTAAAACAGCTACACTTGCAGGTAAAACAGATCCGGCATCTGCGCCTGTATCGCTGACCACCACATTGCTTAAGGTTACGTTACCCGTGTTTTTTACCACTATAGTGTAGTTTATCACATCTCCCGCCTTGCTACCGGTATTGTTTGCCACTTTTGTCAAACTCATAGCACCGTTTGGTACTATAATAGCTGCTGTCGGATCATCGTTGGTTTCAGTTGTCCCTGATTTATCAGAAACATTGACCCCAATTGCCGGACTGGCTGTAACTTCTGCGGTATTGATATAAGTTCCGGCATCCACATCGGCCTGCGTAAGTATGTGGCTTGCTGTAACAACAGCAGTTGCACCAGGGGCCAGCTGAGGGATCGGACTACCGGCTATAACTGCATTCGCATCTGTTATCAGCAAATTGTTTAAGGTAACATTACCTGTATTTTTAACCGTTAAATTGTAGTTTATGATTTGCCCCGCCTGGTTCGGAACGTTGCCTGCTATTTCTTTCAGCAATGTAACTGCCGGAGCAGGGGTGATTTGTACTACTGTTGGCAAATCATCACCTGCAGTATTTCCGGAAACATCGGTAACTTCGGAATCATCCGGAGCTTTTGCCAGTACCAGCGCGCTATTGCTGAACCTGCCCTGGTCTACCTCTGCCTGACTAAGTGTATGTTTGGCGGTTACCTTAATCGTGGCCCCTGCGGCCAGTGAGGTTATGCCCGCTGGCGTAATGCTTCCTGCATCTGCACCTGCATCTTCCAGTACCAGATCTGTTAAGACAGAAGTACCGGTATTGTTGATGGTCAGTTCATAATTGATGACATCTCCGGCTTTACTTACGGCATTCAAAGCTGTTTTAACCAGGGTTAAAGAAGAGCGGTAAACCGTTGTAGATACGGAAGATGTGGAAGCTGAAGCCCCGCTTTCCGATGGTTGCGCCGTAACTGCATTCAGGATGGTTCCGTCAAAAGCAGCAGGGATCTCTCCGCTCACATAGATATTGACCCCATTTGCTGCTCCTGCCGGAAGGTTTGCCGTGATGTTGATGTCGCCAGATCCGTTTGCCGCAGAAGTTGTTGCTGCACCAATATTTTCAACAGTCCAATTTAAATTGGTAAGCGCAGCCGGTGCTGCATCATTTATGGCCAGGTTAATAGCATCTCCAGTCCCTTCGTTTACCACCTTGATCAGGTAGCTGATCCTGTTGCCTGATCTTAAGATTGCCGGACCGCCTTTGGTGACCTTAATTATAGGTTGTCTGCTAACCGCTGTTGTAACCGGTGCAGAAGTTACCGGTATGCCGGTTTCAGTAGGGGTAACGCTGGCCGTGTTGCTGATTGTTCCATTAAATGAAGATAAAACAGTTCCGGTAATATTGATAACAATACGGTCGGCTGCTGCTGATGGCAGGTCGGCATTTACTGAAATGTTGTTGCCTGTGCCTTGATCTGCAGATAAAATTGCAGCTGAGCCCTCTGCACTAGTAGTCCAGCGTACATTGCTGATCTCTGGCGGAACAGCATCTGCAATCAGCGCATTCAGTGCGGTACTCGGCCCATTGTTTTTGACTACAACCTGGTAGTTTATGGTTTCACCTGCAGATACATTTGCCGGACCGCTTTTGGAGATCACAAAATCTACTACCGGTGTAACCGATGTGGAAGCTGTACTCTGCACTTGCGCAATACCTGGTTCTGACGGCGTAGCAGTGGCGGTATTTACCAAAGTATTTTTGAACAATGGGTTAATTGTACCGCTGATCACTACATCTATACTTCCGTTTGCAGGAATGTCGGCGATTAACGATACATTATTTCCTGAACCTGTATCACCGGAGACGACCGTTGCCCCGTTTACAGCACTACTGGTCCAGTTCACATTTTCAATATTCCCGGGAACAGCATCCGTTAAAATCGTTCCTCTGGCATCAGAAGGCCCTGAATTACTTAGCTTAAGGGCATACGTAATGCTCCTGCCACCAGAAGAAAGTGTTGGGGCAGATTTCGTGAGTAACAGATTAGGTGTTTGTTTTACCACTGTAACAGCCGGAGTGGAAACAACAGGAGGATTTCCTGGTTCTGAAGGGCTAATGGTTGCTGAGTTTGAAACGTTTCCGGTTACATGGGCTGCCAATGTGCCATTAATGGTCACATAGATCTTTCCGCCCTTCGGAATGTTTCCGGTCAGAGACAGGGTATTTCCGCCTCCTGTGCCATTTGCAGTAACCATAGCACCCCCCGAGACACTGGAAGACCAGGTTGGGTTAAGTATCTCGGCCGGAATATTGTCTGTTAATACCGCAGCGGTAGCATTGCTAGGGCCATTATTGCCCAGTTCTATGGTGTATACTATAGGTTGACCTGCACTCAAAGCATTTGCGGCAGACTTAACGATGGTAAGGTTTGTTAATTTGCTTACAACCGTGCTGATCTCCGGTGAAGATACTGCAGGGTTATTGCCTATTTTAGCTGTTGCGGTGTTTTTGATGGTCCCTGCAAAATCGGGGTTAATGGTTCCTGTCACATCTACTACCACGCGGGCACCAGCAGGAATACCGGCACTTACAGCCACATTTCCTGTTCCACTGTTTGCTCCGGTAATGCTTGCAGTTGTACCATCGACAGTGGCCTGCCATTGTACCGCATTAAGTTCAGCCGGTAAAAGGTCTGCAATGTTTACCGTAGCAGCATCACTTGGCCCGGTATTGTCTACTTTAATTTTGTAGGTGATCTGATTTCCTGCAGAAGCCGTAGCAGGCCCTGTTTTTTGTACCACCAAGGTTGGGGTACTGATCACATCCGTGCTTACCTGCGAGGTATTGTTGGCCATATTATAATCCGTAACACCTGAAGACAGTGTTACCATGGCAGTGTTGGACAATGGGCCTAAAACAGCGTTCGAAGGAATTTTTCCATTAATGGTAATCGTAATAAAATTGTCCTGGCCACCCGAAATATCCCCGGTTAACTGTACATTGTTACCTGTTCCATTTGGCACAGAACTGATTCGTGCCGAGCCTGTTGCTGTTGCAGTCCAACTTACATCTGTAAGTAAGGTGTTCACATTATCTGTAATTTCTAGATCTTTAACATCAACCGAACCATTGTTGTACACATTTACCGTATAGGTTATGCGCTCTCCCGCCGAGGCAGTCTGAGGACCAGCTTTGATTACCGCAATATCGGTTGAGCGGTTAACACTTGTAGATACAGAGCTGCCTTTAACTACACCGGAAGTTGCTTCCGCTTTATTTGTGAAGGTAGAGCCTGCATTTTGTTTGATCATTCCATTAATGGTAATCAATACACTGTTGTTACCTGAAGGAATATCTGCAACAGTATACACATTGTTCGTTGTACCCGATGATGCCGATCCCGATTTAATCAAAGCGGTACCATTAACTGTTGCTGTCCAGTTAAGGACCTCAACATCGTCCGGTACATTATCTACAATAAAGGCTTCGGTAATGTCGCCCGATCCGGTATTTTTAACGAGGATCGTATAAGTGATCTGATCGCCTACATTTGCATTTGCAGGTCCGGATTTGGCCACTGTGAAATTTGGATCGTTGTCTATAACGGTATTAAAAGATGAAGTATTGTTTCCAGGCTCCGGATCTGTGATGCCAGCAGCAACAGTTGCGGTTGCTGTATTCGAGATCGAAGTAGCATCGGCTAGCGAAGGGCTTACCAATGCCTTGATCTTTACTTCTATGATCCCTGAAACCGGGGCAATATCCGCTGTGAGGTTTATATTGCCTGTTCCCGAAGCTACGCTTACACTGGACCCAGCTGTAGCCGTGGCGGTCCATGTAGCTGATAACGGAACGATGCCGGCAGGCAGGAGATCAACAATCGTTGTACCTGTGGCCGTACTTGGGCCCTGGTTGGTAATTTTTAAGGTATAGGCTATTTCTTCACCGGCCTTGGCATTTGCCGGGCCGGATTTCACCATTCTGACATTGGCTTTACGGGCAATTGACGTAGTTACTACGGCACTGGCCGGACTTGGATCTATGACTCCTGATGGCGGTGTTGCGGTAGCGGTATTGATTACATTTGCTCCCTGGTAAGCAGGATCTACGGTACCAACCAAAGTAATAACAACTTTATCTGTCCCTCCAGCTTTCAGCGATGCGCTAAGGTTCAGGTTTCCGGTTCCGCTGCTTACACTAGTGGTAGCTGTGCCCTGTGTAGCGACAGTCCAGCTGGCGTTGATAATAGCTGCAGGAAGCAGATCGCTGATGGTTGCGCCAGTTACGTCTCCCAGCCCCTGATTTTCTACGGTAATGGTATAAGTAGCCTGTTCACCCGCAAAAAGGTTGGTTGGGCCGGTCTTGGAAATTCTCAGATCTGCCTGTTTGCTTACCGAAGTACTCGCAGTATTGGAGTTAACTGTGGGATTTCCGGCTTCAGCAGGAGTCACCGAAGCGGTATTGCTGATTGATGTACCGGTAAATGCCGGGCTTAGTTTCCCTGTTATCTGTATGAGGATAGTATTAGCCTCTCCTGCAGGAAGGTTGGCCTTAACATTTACTGTGTTCCCGGTTCCTGTGGCACCAAAGATTATATTTGCAGCTCCGTTTGCAACAGCTGTCCAGCTTACATTCTGGATATCGGCAGGAACAGCATCGGCTATGCTTGCATTTAAAGCATTGCTTGGCCCCGTATTTTTTACCAATAACGTATAGTTTATCAGCTCGCCTGCATTAGCAGACACAGGGGCCGATTTTACGATGGAAATATTACTCTTGTTAGCAATAACCGTATTGGCGGGATTGGAATTGACCGTAAGGCCTGTCTCTGCCGGAGTTGCTGTTGCTGTATTTGAAATGGTTGTATTTAACTGGTTTGCCGGGATGGTCCCGCTAATGGTAACCCGGATCTTGTTGGCATCGCCGACATTCAGGTTCCCGGTCAGGGCCAGGTTTCCTGTACCGGATGTAGCGGCAACAGTTGAGGTTCCGCTGGCCAGGGCAGTCCAGGTAACATTGGTCAGCACTGCAGACAATGCATCTGCTATCGCCAGGTTATCGGCGTTAGAGGGACCGGTGTTAACTGCATCTATGATATAGGTAATCGCTTCCCCGGCCTTGGCTGTAGCCGGTCCGGTTTTAATTAAATTAACCGAAGGCGTTTTGTTTACCTGGGTGGTTATGATATTTGATATTTTAGCCGAAGCACCGCTTTCTGCAGGTGTAACCGTGGCCGTGTTTACCAGGCTGGCATTTGCCGATGGGTTTACTTTTCCGTTTATGGTAACCGAAATTTCATTTCCGCTTCCCGCCGGAATATTGCCAAGCAAGCTGATGTTGTTCCCAGTACCATTTGTCGGGCCGTTAATGCTCGCTGCACCACTTGCCGTTGCAGACCAGGTTACGTTTTGGATCGCTGCAGGAACATTATCTGTAATTGCAGCCAAATCGGCATTAGCCGTAGCATTGTTTTTAACTTTTAAAATGTAACTGATGTTTTGACCTGCACTGATGTTTTCCGGCCCTGTCTTCTCTATGGAAAGCACCGGTATTTTTTGTGCTACAGTATTAACCGTCGAAGTTTTTGCTGTCGTACCAGTTTCGGCAGGTGTTGCCGTTGCCGTATTACTCAGTGTACCATTATAGGCAGGGCTAATCTTTCCGGTGATGTGCAGTGTAATTTTGTTTGCTGCTCCGGAAGGGATATTTCCTGTCAAAATGATATTATTCCCTGTTCCTGAAGCAATCCCGTTTACAGTAGCTGCTCCTGTTGTAACAGCTGTCCAGCTTATTGCACTGATTTCTGAAGGAACAAGATCTTTGATCTCCAGGTTTTGTGCATCGGCAGTGCTGGTATTGATGACATCTATACTATAGCTGATGCTGGCACCCGAAATAACTGATGAGGGACCGTTTTTGGTAATTGATACCGCAGGCAGCCTGTTTATTGTTGTGGTAACCGAGGATTGTGGTGAAGCACTGTTTTGCTCACTTGCCGTTACGCTTGCGATATTGGTTACGCTTCCATTATAGGCTGCACTTGCTTTGCCGGTAATGGTAATTACCACTTTATTGCCTGTCCCGGCCGGAATATTGGCTACAGTTTGAAGGCTGTTCCCATTCCCGGTCCCACCGCTAACTATTATTACATCACCCGTTGTAGCGGTGGTCCAGGAAGGATTTTGTATTTCTGCAGGAATTAAATCAGTAATTACTGCATTCAGGGCATCGCTTGGCCCGGTGTTTCCAATTTCTATGGTATAGGTGATATTGGAGCCCGAGATGACTGAGGATGGCCCGTTCTTGGCTATGGTTAATCCAGATTTTGTATTTACTGAAGTCTTCACTTCATTTGACGTAACCGGTACAACACCAGCTTCGGCCGGAGTAACCGTTGCCGAATTGATGATGCTGCCCAGCAGTCCTGAACTTACTGTTCCGGTTACATTAATCTGTACTGTACTGTTCGCATTAAAGTTTCCGGTCAGGCTCAGGGCATTTCCTGTTCCGCTTGTACCTGCAGTAATGCTGGCGGTACCATCCGTAACGCTGCTTGTCCAGGCTACATTATTAATACCAGAAGGAATATTATCAGTAATTACGGTGTTCAAACTATTTGAAGGACCGGTGTTTCTTACAATTATGGTATAGGCAATTGCATTGCCGGCAATTGCTGTAGCTGGGCCATTCTTTACAATTGTAAATACAGGTTTACTGTTAATGCCTGTTACTGCCTGCGCCTGTACCGGTGTACTGCCCGCTTCCTGAGGCGTAGCAACAACGGTATTTGTAATTGAGCCTGCATAATCGGGTTTTACTGTTCCCGTTACATTCAAAATTACTTTATGCTGTGCGCCCGCCGGGACATTCGCAATCAGGTTGATGTTATTTCCCAAGCCAGTAGCTCCGCTTGTGATGACAGCGCCGCCCTGGGGCTGGCTTGTCCAGCTTACATTGGTCAGAGCCGCTGGAACAAGGTCTGCGACCTGAACTCCTGTTGCATTACTTGGTCCATTGTTTCCTACTTCGATCCTGTAAGTAATTGCATCTCCGGCTGCGGCTGAAGATAACCCTGCTTTTGACACCACAATTCCGGATGAACTGGTTACATTAGCATTTACCGAAGAATTGCTCCCCGAGCCCTGAGGCTCTGCCGGTAGTACAGAAGCGGTATTGATGATATTACCAGCAGCCCCCGGGTTTAATGTGCCGCTGATATTGACGCTGATATAGTTATTTGCATTTCCCGCCGGAATATTGGCTCTCACTGCTACGGCATTACCATTTCCGGTACCCCCGGAAACCAATGTGGCAGCTCCATTAGGCGTAGCTATCCAGGTTACATTTTCTACCGATGCAGGGACGGCATCATTGATCGCCGCGTTGATGGCGTCACTGCTTCCGGTATTTACAATTTTGAGGATATAATTTACTGTGGAACCAGCTGTTAAGCCTGAAGCCCCCGATTTAGTAATGGCCAGAATAGGCTTAGCCACAATGCTGGTATTGTCTGTAGCCTCATTATTGGTTCCGACCGGATCGGTTATTCCGGTAGGTAGGGTCAAAACGGCTTTGTTTGTCAGGGTACCGGTGGCGTTTGCAGCCACTTTTCCGGTAATGGTTAAACTGGCCTTTTGCCCGCTGGCTAGGGTTAAACCTGTCCAGTCTCCCGTGGTTGCATTATAAGTACCTGCTGATGCATTATAGCTGGCTCCGGTAAAGCCTGATGGCAAAACATCGGTAACTTTTAAAACATCGGCGGCGGTCATTGCACTGGTGCCTTTATTGCTCACCGTTATGGTGTAGGTTAGGGTTTCACCAGCTGTTACAGGTTTTGGCGCTGCGGTTTTGGTAATTTCAAAATCGATAGAACGGTTAACTGTAGTCAGTTCGGTAGCGGTGTTGTTTGCCGTATTGTTATCGGTAGTGCCGCTTGGTGCAGTAACGCTTACCGTATTGCTCAGTGTTGCTACAGCATTTGCTGCAACTGCACCTGTAATGGTTAAAGTTGCAGTTTGTCCCTGGGTTAATGTTAACCCGGTCCAGTTGCCGGTATTCTTGTCGAAAGTGCCGGTTGATGGGGTAAAGGTTGAGGCGGTATAATTTGCGGGAAAGTTTTCATTGAGCTTTACAATATCTGATGCCAGTAAAGCCGAAGGACCATTGTTGCTTAAAGTAAGGGTATAGGTTAAGTTGTTTCCGGCAATTACAGGCTTAGGCGATGATGTTTTGCTAATGCCGAGATCAAGCAGGCGAGTGATTGCTGTATTGTCGGTTTTACTGTTGTTGCTGATGTTCGGGTCTGAGATTGAGGCTGGCACAGCAACCGATACTGTATTGGTCAGCGTTCCACTCGCTGCAGCTGTTACTATGCCTGCAATGGTTAAGGTTGCCTGTTGCCCTGTGGCCAGGTTAAGGCCACTCCAGTTTCCGGTGGCCTGGTTAAATGTTCCGGCGGAAGCCGTAAACGTTGAGGCGCTATAACCTGCCGGAAGATTTTCTGTAAGTACAAAAACATCAGAAGCTTTAAGCGTACTTGGACCGTTGTTTTTTAAAGTAATGGTATAGGTTAGTGCTTGCCCGGCAACGGCAGGTTTGGGTGTTGCCGTTTTATTGATCTCAATATCTGCCGATGGTACAGGGGCAATGTTATTTAAAGTTGCAATATTGTTTGTTCCATCCGGATCTGTTTCTGTGCCGGAGATTGTGGCCACATTGGTATAATCGGCCGTCAGGGCATTGGCATTCACGCTGGCAATGATGGTAAGGCTTTGGGCAGTGCCATTTCCAAGATTCCCTAGCAACCAGATCCCGTCTGCAGCAGTGTAATTCGCAGAAGAGCTGCTTACAAAAGTATACCCTGTTTTTAAAATGTCGACGATTTTAACCCCGCTCGCATCACTTGGTCCGTTGTTTTTGGCCGTTATGGTGAAGGTTACATTCTCTCCAACTTTTGGCGTTGTCTTATCAACTGTTTTGCTAACCTGTAAATCGGTTCTTCTGGTGTAGGTAATTTTCACATCATCGGCAGAAACTGCGCAAGGGCCATTGCTAATAGTCCACCTTAAAGTTGCAGTGGTATTTTCTGCAATGCTTACCGTAGTGTTGCGGTTAGATGGATCGTCAATAGTAGCCGTTCCACTGGCAACCGACCATAAGCCGGTTCCGACAGCTGGCGCATTGCCCTGCAGGGTAAACACCCCGGAATTGAATTGTTCTGCATCCGTACCGGCATTTGCAACGGAAGGATTTTGGTTCACCGTAACGGTAACTACATTGGAAGGTATGGAAGAACAGGCCACACTGTTAAGTGTTGAAATTGCTGTTCTTCTGAACTGGGTAGTTGCCGTCAAAGCTGCAGTTGGTGTGTAGGTGGCTGATGTCGCATTGTTAATGGTAGTCCACAACGTTCCGTTTGCAGAGCTTTCCCATTTATAGCTGATTGCAGCGCCTGCTGATCCGCTTCCATTGGTAACAGAAGTAAAAGCCGCGGGAACGGCTCCTGTACAGATGGTTTGATCGGCACCAATTGTTCCGGCCCCGGTTATGTCCTGAACCGTGATGGTAACGGAACTGGTAGCCGCATCGCAGGAAACACCATTCAGTGTAGCACTATATACCCTTCTGAACTGTGTAGTCGTTGTAAGTACCCCAGGGGCATAGGTTGTAGCCGTAGCGCCAGCTATAGCTGCCCATGTGGCACCGCCATCTACAGATTTTTCCCACCTGTAAGCTGCAGTTGCCCCCGAAGTCCCGCCACTTCCTCCTGTTGAAGAGGTCAGGGCTGCAGCGCTTGCACCATTACAAATGGTCTGGTTGCTGCCAATGCTACCGGCATTAACGGCAGCCTGTACGGTAACCACAATCTCAGCATAATCGCTTTCACAGCTTCCATTTGTTTGCGTGACAAAATATGTTGTATTTCCGGCAACCGCAGTACTTGGTACAGGAGCATTTAAAGAAGATACGCCACCTTTGTTCCGGTACCACAATAACGTGTTCCCATTTGTAGGTGTAGCAGAAAGTGCCAATGCAGTAGAATTTAAACAATACGTAACATTGGCAGCGGCTGTTGGTTTACCCGATACCGTTGCTATGGTATTACTCGCGGAATTGTTGCCCAGATTCTCGTTAACTTCAAGATTTATATTGGAAGAATTTAAATAACCCACTTGGGCTACATCTATATAAGAACTGGTTCCGGAAGCAGCTTTAACCCGGTAGCTTATCGCCGATGTACTGGCTCCGGATGCCAAATTCCCGCCGGTGTAAGTATAGGTATAAACATTGTTCCCACCAGATGGCGTGCCGGTGCTAAAAGTCCAATTTGGATTGGACAGGTTAGTAAAGGTGTAACTGCTAGGGCAGGTTTTGGTCACAACGATCTTATTTCCCGAAGTACCCACCGCGCCAACATTGGAAACCACTACGTTAAAATCATTTCCGTTGGCGTTCAGACACGGTACGCTCACCGATTTTGCTATCGTAAGGTCTACATTCTCGGCCAGTACGGGGGTGTTGACTTCAGCAAGATTGTTATCCGGGTCCAGGTCGGTAATATCTGTCGGGTTAATGGTCGCGATATTTCGCAGTGTATTTCCGGCAGGGACGGCACTTAATGTTCCTGTTACCGTAATTTTTCCGGTAGCTCCCGCAGCCATGTTCAAACTACCTGTAATCTCGTTGGTAGTAGCCGACTTATTTACCGTTGTGCCGGCTAAAAAGCCGGTGTGGCTAACAGTGCCGATGTTAAAAGCACTCAAAGGGATTAAATTACCATTGACATCAGTTAATTTGTCCTTAAACTCTATATTGTTCAATGCAACTGTATTGGCATTAACCACTTCAATGGTGTAGGTCACCTGGTTTGCATTTCCCGTAGAAATTGTACGCAGTACATCTTTATCCGCTCTTTTCGCAACCCGCACGTTTCCAGGGGTGGTTACAGTGAGGTTTCGGATCTCGTGGTTATTTTGCGAACCACCCGTAGCAGAAGTGAAACCGACTTTCAAAGTAGAAGGGGGCGCATAGCTAACTCCCTGCTGATCGACTAGTGTATAGGTGAATACCTGCGACAAAGTCCCGGTCGGCGAAGTGGCCCATCTTACTATAATATCATATTTACCGGTTGCATTTGGCTTGATCTCCACTTGCACCCTCCGGTAGAAACTGGCATCCGTTGGCCGGGATGAACTTTGTGTAGTTAACTGTATCTGCCCTGAGGGAGGGTTCGAAGTAGCCAATATTCTGTAATTATCCGACTCCCGGCCTCTTACAGTAATACTGTTCGGTCTTTGCTGTGCTGTAAGCCCTGGTGCTGTTCCACCAGGGGTGCCGGCAGAGGCGGAAAAATTTCCAAACTCATCCAGGGCGATGCCAAGATAAGCTCCTTTCAGCCCGGCCTGGCTTGGGGTCACATCCGTTCTAGGGGTATAACCCAACGCGGCACCTGTGCCACCCAACACAAATTGACCGGATGTAACGGAACCATCGAAAAGGAAAACCACGATGCCGTCCGCACCGCTGTTATTGTCATCATGCCAGGTTTTATACTCAAAATCAAGCAATACCCCCAAGGTTGATGGAAATGCCTTATCTATATAAGCATACCCTCTTTTGTTACCAATATTCGGGGTAAGCCTCAACCAGCCCTGATTTACATTATCAATGCCCCCGGAGGTCAAAATGGCATCGCCCCCCATAACAATACCAGGGGCAGAGCTTTTCTTAAAATTCTCGGTTAAGGTAAATTGCGCAAAGGCCGCAGCGCAGGTAAAAATCTGCGCAATAAAAAAAAGAAGAAGACGTTTGTTCATGAACAATTAAATGTTTGGCTTATCTGTGGATCTGGGGATGAGCACTTCCACAGCGCAAAAATTCATGAATAAATCTACTTTTATTGCCTAACAGAAGGCTTTTAATGCACTGATTTTGAAAATCAGGACATCTATTACGCAGCTTTGTCTTTCAGCGCAGTAAGGTAGTTTGATGGTGTTATGCCTGTTGTTCTTTTAAAAGCAACAGAAAAAGTATTGCGGGAGGAAAATCCGGCATCTTGGGCAATTGCCTCCAAAGTAAACTGCTTCCACTCACCAGCCTCAAGCCTGTCTTTTACATAATGAACACGCATATTGTTGATATAGGTGTTGAAGTTGAGCTTATAGTGGTTATTGAAAAGATCGGACAACTTATGGTTGGGGACTTCCAGCAGGGAAGCAAGATCACTTACGGTAAGCCCGGCCTTTCTGAAAACCTGGGTTTGCCTGATATATGCTTCAACCCTGGCAACAAGAGCACTATCATATAATTTAACCCGGCTTTCGTCGGATTCATTTTCCTGCCGGCTTAAACGAGCTTCGGCCTTGGTATATCCTTTCGGTTTTATCCTGACAAAACCGAAGATCAGAGCCGGACTCAGAAAAAATGAGCCACTAAGCATTAGCAATGCCAACCCTATGAACAACACAAGTTTTCCGGATTTCAGGATACGCCAGGTATCATCAAAATTTGCCAGCACATTTAAATTTACGGCAAGCATCCCGAAAAAAATCATACCACAAATAATCGTAAAGGAGAAAATCCAGGTATGTGTCTTTTTTTCATATTGTCTTGTTTTTGCAGCCAATATGGCCAGTCGAAATTGCAGTAAAGTAAACACGAGCGCCGATAGAGGAAAAGTGAACCAATGCCAGTTGGGTACAATATACTTGTTGTTGCTGAAGGCAAATGCTACATTACTTTCTATTTGGTTCACTACCCATTGCTGGGTGGCAGCATCGGCAAGACTATAAGGCATAATAGAAACTAACGCCGGAATAATAATGCTAAGATATAGCAGATGATTTAACTTGAATACAGCATGAGATGGGTACAGAGAACCTCTGATATAAAGAAAAAAACAAGGTGCTATGAGATAATAAAATGGCAGACCTTTATTGAAAAGTACGGGATACTCCTTTATCAGCCCGGAATTGGTAAGCAAATAGATAATGCTGTACCAAATTATTCCAAATATAGCAATGCACAGCAAAAGGTTCAAATAACGTCGGTCTCTGCCGAAAATGAGAAGCTTAATTGTGACCAGACTAAGTATAAAAACCGAACCAATAATTACAATAAATATCAGATGCAAGTCGTTAAAATATAATGTTACACGAAGTTAAAACTTTAATACATAAACCTTGAAACAATTTAAAATATAATGCTCCCCATGTATTATGCAGCATAACATAAATATCCATGTTTGTTGGAGGGAAAAGAATTGATCTGCTGAATTTCAGTTGCTATATGTTTAATACCAAGTGATTTAAGAAAGACATTCGTTGGATAAAACAGCTTTATCGGAATGTATTTGCATCAACGTTAACACTTCCCGCCAGTTGTTGGCCCGGATGTGGTGAGTATGATTGATATTGTGTCCAGCAGTGAACATGATTGGGGTGCCTTTGCAGTAATCGAGGTTCTTGCAATGGTCGTCAATCAGATAGTCCGTAGCTATTACGCTTTTGTCACCACAAAAAATAATGTTTTTCCAGCTGATGAAAGGAAAGTGCTCGGCCAGCCATTCTCTTTTTTCAAACAGCGAAAGCGGGAATTCCATTGCCGCAGAAACGATGTAAATATCAAAGTCTTCAGAGAGCTTTTTTACCACTTCTATGGCGCCTTCCATTACAGGGATGGTTCTGAAGAAACCGGGTGTGTATACAAATTTATGTACGGCTTCTTTATCCGGGAATGCGTCCGACTCCCTAACACCAAGAAAAATCTCTGAGCCAAGTTTTACGCCGTACTCTCTTTCGTACCAGTTTAGCCATTGTGCTTCTATGTCGGCCAGAACTCCATCCATGTCTATTCCAATTGTTTTCTTCATCTTATGTTTTTGTTATTTATGTGTCTTGAGGCATTAATTTGAATGATATTGCAACAAATGTAGT
The DNA here is from genome assembly GCF_900564155.1 of Pedobacter schmidteae. NCBI lineage: Bacteria > Pseudomonadati > Bacteroidota > Sphingobacteriia > Sphingobacteriales > Sphingobacteriaceae > Pedobacter > Pedobacter schmidteae. Next base: position 1,723,578 of record NZ_LS999839.1, read on the forward strand.
GATATATTGCAATATATTGCAAATAATATCGCTAAATATTGCATGAAATTATTGTTATATTTGCAATATGTTGCAGTTAAGTTATGATTAAGGCAGAAAGAAAACAGCTGATTATTTCCCATGTCAGCAAAGATCAAAAGGTACTTTTAAGTGAATTGAGCACGCTGTTAAATGTGTCTGAAGATACTGTAAGACGAGATATCAGGGAACTTTCGGACGAGGGCTTGCTGAAGGCTGTTCGTGGAGGTGCGATTTTACATTCACCTATCCCTTTACATTTCCGGGACAGGGAACATTACGATGTGAGCCATAAGCAGATTATTGCAGAAAAGGCCCTCAGGTTTATCAAAGATGGACAGGTGGTGCTTTTTGATTCGGGCACTTCGGCACTGGTTGTAGCCACGCATTTGCCTAAAGAACGGAAAATTACCGCTATTACTAATAGTTTCCCGGTTGCTTCGGTATTGGAAGATCATCCCAATGCCGAGGTAATTTTTATTGGTGGACGCCTCAATAAAACGGCATTTTCGACCTCTGGTCATGAGGTGATCCGTACATTGGGCGGCGTTAGTCCGGATATTTGTTTCCTTGGAATTTGCAGCATTGACATCCATAACGGAGTAACCGGAAAGGATTATGAAGATTCGCAGGTTAAAAAAATGATGGTAGAAAAGGCCAAACGTGTAATTGCGCTTTCGACGCTGGAAAAAATAGGGACGGCAGAACCTTACCTGATTTGTACTGCAACAGCTATTGATACAATTATTACAGATATTGAACCAACGCATGCCGATCTGCTGCCATATACAGCGGCAGGAATCGAAATTGTATAGCAGTTGGCTTTAGTACCTTGTAATTAAGACGCTATTGTTTTAGTGGTTCTGCTAACCGCAATTTTTTCGACCGTCTTGATAATAGCATTGGTGTCGTAGCCACATAACGCCCATAATTCAGGTTGCTCGCCATGTTCTATAAATTCATCAGGTATGCCCAGTCTGATTACCTGTGCGTTGTATTGATGATCGGCCATAAATTCAAGTACAGCACTGCCCATTCCGCCCTGAATGCAGCCATCTTCAACCGTAACTACATGTTTGTAACGCTTAAATACATCATGCAACAAGTCTTCATCCAGTGGTTTTACAAAACGCATATCATAATGAGCGGGGTGAATGCCTTCGCTGTTGAGTTCTTTGCAGGCTTCTACAGCAAAATTGCCTACGTGACCTATGGTTAAGATGGCAACATCTTCGCCATCACATATTTTCCGGCCTTTGCCTTTGTCAATGGTTTTAAAAGGACGTTTCCAGTCGGGCATTACGCCGGTTCCCCTAGGGTAACGGATAGAAAATGGCCCGGCATTTTCCTGTTGCGCTGTATACATCAGATTGCGCAACTCCTCCTCATTCATTGGTGCTGCAACGGTCATGTTTGGAATGCAACGCATGTAAGCCAGATCGTATGCGCCGTGGTGTGTAGCGCCATCTGATCCGGCAACGCCGGCACGGTCCAGGCAAAATACTACATTCAGATTTTGTATAGCTACATCATGTATCACCTGATCGTATGCCCTTTGCATAAAGCTGGAGTAGATGTTGCAAAATGGTACAAGACCTTGCGTAGCCAGTCCTGCCGAAAAAGTTACGGCATGTTGTTCGGCAATGCCTACATCAAATGCACGCGTTGGCATGGCTTTCATCATGATGTTCATGGACGAGCCGGAAGGCATTGCAGGTGTAATGCCTACAATATTTTTATTGGCCTCTGCCAGTTCTACCAGGGTATGTCCAAAAACGTCCTGATATTTTGGAGGCTGTGGTTTATCGGATACAGAACGTTTGATTTCGCCTGTAATTTTATCAAACAGACCTGGAGCATGCCATTTGGTCTGGTCTTTTTCGGCTAATGCAAAACCTTTACCTTTTAAAGTTACGCAATGTAACAGTTTAGGGCCGGGAATGTCTTTCAGGTCTCTGATCACCTGTACCAAACGTTGCACATCATGTCCATCAACTGGTCCGAAGTATCTGAAATTTAAGGCCTCAAATAAATTGCTCTGTTTGAGCAAAGTGCCTTTAATGCTTTTCTCTATTTTCTTTACAAACTTATGTGCATTTGGGCCAAGTTCCGAAAGCTTGAAAAGCACCTGCGAAATATCTTCTCTGAATCGGTTGTACGATTTGGAGGTGGTAATGTTGGTTAAATATTCTTTTAGGGCTCCTACATTGGGATCTATTGACATGCAATTGTCGTTCAGGATGACCAACAGGTTTGAATTTTCAATGCCGGCATGGTTTAAACCCTCAAAAGCCAGTCCTGCCGTCATGGCACCATCACCAATTACAGCCACATGCTGGCGGTCTGTTTCACCTTTATAATGCGAAGCAACGGCCATACCCAAAGCTGCAGAAATAGAGGTGGAAGAGTGTCCTACACCAAAGGTGTCGTACTCGCTTTCGCTGATCTTAGGGAATCCACTGATACCGTTAATGATGCGATTGGTGTGAAATACAGATTTCCTTCCGGTCAGTATTTTATGACCGTAAGCTTGGTGACCAACATCCCATACCAACTTGTCGTAGGGGGTATTTAATACATAATGCAAAGCAACCGTTAGCTCCACAACACCCAGACTGGAAGAAAAATGACCACCATTTACGCTGACCACATCGATGATGTGCTGGCGCAATTCCTGGGCAATTTGCTCTAAGTCTTGTTCTTTATACCGCTTTAAATCAGCAGGATAATTTATGTTGGGTAAAAACGGACCGTTAATATCTTCCATGCAGGCTTTATAGAATAGAAAATACAAAGTAAGGTATTTTGTTATTAAACTAAGAAGGAAAATCGCTAATTTTACAAAAATATACTTCGATAAATGACTAGAGATACTTTAATTTTTGATTTGATTGACAAAGAATTGGGCCGTCAGGAGCATGGTCTGGAGCTGATTGCTTCTGAAAATTTTGTAAGCAAACAGGTGATGGAGGCTGCAGGTTCATGTTTAACCAATAAATATGCTGAAGGCCTTCCGGGTAAAAGATACTATGGTGGATGTCAGGTGGTGGATACGATTGAAAGCCTGGCCATTGAGCGTGCAAAACAGCTTTTTGGAGCGGAGTGGGTAAACGTTCAGCCGCACTCAGGTGCACAGGCTAATGCTGCGGTTATGCTGGCTGTAATCCAACCTGGAGATAAAATTCTGGGCTTTGATCTTTCGCACGGTGGACACTTAACACATGGTTCTCCGGTTAACTTTTCGGGAAAATTGTATCGTCCTTTATTTTATGGAGTGACCAAAGAAGATGGCAGAATTGACTATGCAAAGCTGGAAGAAGTGGCTTTGGCTGAGCGTCCTAAGCTGATCATTGTTGGTGCTTCTGCTTATTCAAGAGAGTGGGATTATGCTTTTGTACGTAGTGTTGCTGATAAAATCGGAGCCTTAGTGATGGCAGATATTTCTCATCCGGCAGGCTTAATTGCCCGCGGATTGTTACAAAACCCACTTCCTCATTGCCATATTGTTACGACTACCACACACAAAACTTTACGTGGGCCACGTGGCGGTATGATTATGATGGGCAAGGATTTTGAAAACCCATTCGGATTGAAAACTCCTAAAGGAGAAACCAGGATGATGTCGTCTGTTTTAGATATGGCTGTTTTTCCTGGTACACAAGGTGGGCCTTTGGAACATATTATTGCTGCTAAAGCGATTGCTTTTGGTGAGGCTTTAAGTGACGAATATTTAGCCTATGTAAAACAGGTTCAGGCCAATGCTCAGGCCATGGCAAAAGCTTTTGTGGCTAAAGGTTATGGTATCATTTCTGGTGGTACGGATAATCACTTAATGCTGATCGACCTGCGCAATAAAAATATTACCGGCAAGCTGGCCGAGGCCGCTTTAGAGAAAGCTGAGATTACTGTAAATAAAAACATGGTTCCTTTTGACGACAAATCTCCATTTGTAACTTCAGGTATCAGGGTAGGTACAGCGGCGATTACGACAAGAGGTTTTAAAGAAACTGAAATGCAGGAAATTGTTGACCTGATTGATCAGGTGCTGACCAATGCAGAAGATGAAAATAATTTAGCACAGGTAAAAGAAAAAGTGATAAGTTTAGTAAGCCGTTTCCCATTATATAAATAACGGCTTTACAAAAAGCTAAATGTCATCAAAAGACCAGCGTTCATCAACTAATGAAAGTAATCGCATCAGCGCATTGCATGGCTATAATATTCTTGATACCCCAATAGAATATCAATTCGATAATATAGCCAGACTTGCCTCGCTGATATGTGATGCGCCTATTGCGCTCATCGCATTGGTTGATGAAGAAAGGATATGGTTTAAATCTTCCATAGGAATTACATTTAATGAAATGCCGAGAGGCATTTCATTTTGTGAACAAACCATCCTGAGTGAGCAGGAGAATGTCTATGAAGTCTATGATGCACAGTTGGATGAACTGTTCAAAAATCATCCTTCGGTAATTAATGAACCTTATGTGAGGTCGTATGCCGGGGCCCCCTTAATTGATGAGGATGGCTTTAAACTGGGTACAGTCTGCATTTTTGATGTGGTACCGCGGACACTTACTGCTGCGCAGAAGGAAGGGCTGGAAACGCTATCCAGAGAGGTGATGACCCACATCACCCTAAAAAGAAAAAGTGCTGAACTGGCCGCAAATACACAGCGTTTTGAAGATTTATTGAATATCTCAGCTGTGTCGCCGGAAATCCATTGTATTCTTGACAACAACGGGACGTTGTTGTTTATCAATAATGCGGTGACCACCATATTGGAATATAGTGTTGAGGAAGCAACAGGTCTGAATATCTGGGGTTTTTGCCATCGCGATGATGTAAATCGGGTGGTGACGATTATAGAAGACGGGCTAAGGAAAAGAATCAAGGAATTTTTGGTCGACTTTAGGGTGGTCAGCAAGACGGGCATTATTCGATGGATTAGCTGGACCATGGTAGCCAAAAATAACCGTTGGTATGCTTATGGAAGGGATATTACAGAGAGTAAAAAGGTTGAACATGAACTGATGAAGCTTTCGTTTGTAGCCAGTAAGGTAAACAATGCGATTGTCATTAATGATGCCGATAATCATGTAACATGGGTAAATGAAGCTTTTGAAAAAATCACCGGATTTAATCTGGAAGATTTGAAAGGAAAGCGGCTGGGCGATTTAATAGCCGGCCCTGAAACAGATTTAAAGTTGCTGGAGCAGGCCAGATCACTTACTAAAAAAAACCAATCGTTTACAGTAGATATGTTGGCTTATCGAAAAGATAAGCGCCCCATTTGGTTGTCCATTTATAATACCGTGGTGTTTAATGAAAAAGGAGAGGTGGAGACCGAGGTGGAAATCATTATCGACATTACAGACAAAAAGAAGGCCGAGGAGGAATTGCAGGTGTTGTCGCTTGTAGCCAGTGAAACTAATACTGGTGTCAATATCTCCGACCCCGAAGGTAAAACCACCTGGGTGAATCAATCTCTGGAAAAACTTACCGGTTATGATTTGGCCGAGCTGCAGGGACATAGATTGGGAGATGTGTTGTCGGGAGATAACGATGTTGAGCAGCTGCGATTAATTGAGGAGTCGAGGAGGAAGGCCGAAAATAAAGAATCTTATTCTATCGAAGTTCAGGCCAGGAAAAAAGATGGGACAATAGTATGGTTGTCGATTTCAAATACCCCCGTAATTGATGCTATGGGTAAATTGGAAAGGCAGATTGAGCTGATTACAGATATTACCCAGCGCAAGGAGGTAGAGCGGGAACTTGTGGAAGCAAAGGAGCAGGCACTTCAACTCAGTGAAGCAAAAGAGATGTTTCTTTCGGTGATGAGTCATGAGATCAGGACCCCGTTGAATGCGGTGATTGGTATGACGCATTTGCTGATGGATAATGACCCTAAGCTATCGCAGGTAGAGGATTTAAATATCCTGAAATTCTCGGGAGAAAACCTGCTGAACATCATTAATGATATCCTTGATTTTACGAAAATAGAAACTGGGAACCTAAAGCTGGAACCTATGCCCTTTAGCATGAAGGCACTGGCTACAGATATCATCACTTCGCTAAGTGTAAATGCTGCAAAAAAAGAGAATAAGCTAAGACTGGACTACGATGAGGCTATCCCCGAACTGGTTTCCGGAGATAAGACCAGGCTTTACCAGATTCTGATGAACTTATTGGGAAATGCCATCAAGTTTACCGACCATGGTGAAGTTGTTTTGCGACTTAAACTAGTCTTTGTTCATCAGGACAGTACCGAAATTCATTTCGAAGTGATGGATAACGGAATTGGCATACCAAAAGATAAACTGTCCTATATTTTTGAAACCTTTACTCAAGCTAAAACAGATATTTCGAGAAAATATGGAGGCACGGGCTTAGGATTAGCGATTACCAAAAAACTGTTGCAGCTTTATCATGCTGATATTCATGTAAACAGTATAGAAGGCGAGGGGACTTGTTTTTCTTTTACCCTGAATTTAGGGAAAGCTGTTGCCGAAACGTCCAGCTTGCCTCAATTTCCGCAGTTTGTTACTTTTGCCGGGAAGAAGGTGTTGGTTGTAGATGACAATGAGATTAATGTTTTAATCGCAAAACGAATCCTGGGGAAATTTGGATTAGATATCGATGCCGCCTTTAATGGTGAAGAGGCTATTGAAAAAGTCCAGGCGAATAGTTATGACCTGATTTTTATGGATATTAAAATGCCGGGAATCGACGGTTTTGAGACAACCAGACAGATCAGACGTATGTCAGGAGATTATTTCAGGACCATTCCTATTATTGCCTTGACTGCCTCTACACTCCATAATGAATACAGTAAGTTTAAAGCTTCGGGCATGAACGGACACATTCTGAAACCTTTCAAGCCTGAGGAGATCAGAAGCTTGCTTTCTTCCTATTTATATCACTAGAGTATTTAATGAATAATGACCTGGGAAATCCAAAACCGGTTAAAAGATAAAGGGCCGACAATTCACGAGTGTGAAGTAGTCGACCCTTAAATTAACGCTCTCACAACAAAGATGAGAATTATTTTTGAACTGCCAAATATATCTTCATTTTTTTTTGTCAGATTATTGTTTTTTTTGAAAATCATCGTTTTTATGCTCCTTATTTATTCTGCAAATGCTACAGTAGCTATGCTTAATTTTCCGATTTTCTGTTTTAGCAATACCAGACTGCAAGCCTCAAGGGTTGCTCCGGTAGTAATCACATCATCTACCAATAAGATATGTTTGCCTTTTATGTGAGCGGCATTTGTCACGGAAAAAACAGTCTGCATATTTTTGAATCGGCTATACCTTCCTTTTTTTGTTTGGCTTCGGGTGCTCCGGCTGCGTAGCAGGCATTTTGTGTCTACAGGCAAGCCTAACGTTTTAGAAATCCCATCGGCGATACACTTGCTTTGGTTGTAACCTCTTGCGCTTTCCCTACTTGGGTGTAGGGGTACGGGGATGATGATGTCTATATCTTTATAGGAAGTGCCTGCTTGCAATTTGGCTGCTATCATGCTCCCCAGTTTTACACCCAGGTCTTTCCGGCCCTTGTATTTTAAGCTATGGATAATGTTTTGGGTGCGACTGCCCTTTTTAAAATGCAGGAGCGACATGACTGCGTTACAGGGCACGCGACCCCATAACTGTCTGGCCGCTTTATTTTCGGCATGCAGGTGGTGGTCTGTATAGGGCAACTGGTATATACATTTTGTACACAGCTGTTGCTCACCAGGATATAGGTAGGCCCCGCATGCGCAGCACAGGTTGGGAAATAGGAGGCCAATCAGGTCTCTAAAAAGAAGTTTTAACCACATCATGTGGTCAATCTAAGCTGTTTAGGCGTTTCGTTGGTAAAAAAATTAATTTTGTTGTTTAACAGCCAGTTGTCCACATGCTGCATCAATGTCCTTACCGCGGCTGCGTCTGATATTGGTGGTTATCCCCTGATTTTTAAGGTAATTCGAAAAGGCATCTATTTTATCGCCCTCGGCATTGATAAAATCTGCAAACTGAATTGGGTTGTACTCAATCAGATTGACTTTGCAGGGGATGTGCTTACAGAATTTGGCCAGTTCCATTGCATCTTCAATTTCATCGTTAAAATGATTAAAAACGATATACTCGTAAGTTACAGGATTCTTGGTTTTGGCAAAATAATATTTTAAGGAATCGGCAAGCGCCTTTAATGAATTGTGCTCATTGATGGGCATGATTTCATTACGTTTCTTATCATTTGCGGCATGCAGGGACAAAGCAAGATTAAATTTTGCACCATCGTCGGCCAGTTTTTTAATCATTTTGGAAATACCGGCGGTAGAAACGGTGATGCGTTTATAAGACATGTTTAATCCGTCGGGAGCAGTAATGCGCTCGATAGATTTCATCACATTGGCATAGTTGAGCAGGGGCTCGCCCATTCCCATATAAACAATATTGGTAAGAGGGGCGTTGTAGTTTTTCCTGGCCTGCTGATCAATTAATACCACCTGATCGTAGATCTCGTCGGCGTTGAGGTTCCGCTTACGGTCCATATACCCTGTCGCACAGAATTTGCAGGTCAGGCTGCAACCTACCTGAGAGCTTACACAGGCGGTCATCCTATCGTCCATAGGGATCAATACCCCTTCAACTATGTTGCCGTCGTATAATCTAAATGCATTTTTGATGGTATGGTCGCTGCTGAATTGCGCATTGTTTACCTCTACAACATTAATGGCATAATGTTCATCCAGTTTATTTCTGAGTTCTTTAGAAAGATTGCTCATTTCGGCAAATGAACGTGCCGATTTTTCCCATAGCCATTGATAAACCTGTTTTGCCCTATAGGCAGGTTCCTTCATATCAGTAAAGTGCTGTTGAAGTTGTGGAAGGTCTAATGAACGGATGTCTATTTTATTTGTCGCAGGCATTTAAATGCAAAGGTACCAAAAAAATGTAATACGAATGGTCGTAATAGCGTAAAGCTATGTCTGGTTATCGTTTCGGGCTTCTGGTTTTTGCTCCTGGTGTGCCAGATTTTCCATTGCCTGGTCTTACCGGTCTTTTACTTGGACCACCAGATTTGAACCAGTCATTGCCTGCTGAGCTTCCTTTTGACTTCGCTGCGGCGGGAACTTTACCAAAGGATTTACCCTTACCACCGGCAGGACGATCTTCTCTGGTCATAGAAGCGGGTGCTTTTTTACCCGATCTTTTTCCCGGAGGTTTAGCGGCAGCAGTTCTTGACCGACCTGGAGTAATATTCGCTAAAAAATCATCGTCAGCTTTTGCTTTGGGCTTTTTATTTATGCGCTTTGGTGCAGAGGCAGCTTCTAAAGTGCTTGATTTTGCCACCAGATTAAATATTTCGGTTTGCTCTTCCGGAGTCAGTTCACGCCATTCGCCCACGGGGATGCCTTTAAGGCTGATATTCATGATGCGGACACGCTCCAGCTTGGTCACCTCAAAGCCGAAGTGTTCACACATTCTTCTGATCTGTCGATTTAGTCCCTGAATCAGGATAATTCTAAATGTAAAGGTGCTTTCCTGTTGTACTTTACATTTTTTTGTCATTACACCAAGCACCGGAACACCTTTGGCCATGCCGGCAATGAACGACTCAGTAACCGGTTTGTTTACAGTAACGACGTATTCTTTTTCATGATTGTTGCCTGCACGCAGAATTTTGTTGACCAGATCGCCGTTGTTGGTCAGGAAAATCAAACCCTGAGAATCTTTGTCCAACCGGCCGATGGGAAATACCCTTTCGCTATGGTTTACATGGTCAACAATATTGCTTTTTACGCCAGCTTCGGTGGTGCTGGTAATCCCTACGGGTTTGTTGTACGCAATTAGAATAGAGTTTTCAACCTGTTTTGGTTCTATGGATTGCCCATTTACCGTAACGATATCGCCAAAAAATACTTTGTCGCCTACTTTGGCTTTTTTGCCATTAATAAATACGTTTCCTTGCTCAATATATCTGTCGGCTGCTCTTCTGGAACAAAGGCCGCTTTCACTTATGTATTTATTTAATCTTGTAGTAGAATCAGACATGCGTATGGGTATAAATTGAAATTATTTACAAAGAAATCAATTTATACCCATATAAACTATCAAAATATTTTAAAGTGCTGTTATTGAAGGTTACGCCTCATCTGCACTTGGTCCGTAACTGCCGGGGATAGGGATGTTTAATAAACGCAGACACACGCCCAATTGTGCCCGGTGATGAATGATCTGACTCAAGCTCATCCTGATGATGGCGGCTTTTGATTCTTCTGTGTAAACCTGTTGGCCATTTCTTAGTGTCCATGTTTTATCCAGCAAAGCCTCATTTTCGGCTTTAAGTTCAGTTCTGCCATCTTCAAGCGACCGCTCAAAATAAGCAAGCAATTCTTCTGTAGAATTGATGGGTTGTGGGGTATAAGGATTTGTAGCGAAATCAAGCTCATCAGTGGTTATGGCCATTGTAATCCAGGTAGGTAATTCTGCGATGTGGGTAGACAGGGCTTTGATGGTCATGCTTTTTGGGTGCAACTGCCAGTCAAATTTATCCGTTGGGATTCTTGATAACATTTTGCGGGTAGTCAGGGCTTCCTGCTCCAACTCCGCTAGGTACATATTTATTCTGCTCATAGTTCTTTTGTTTTGCTTGTACAAAGAAAACATGGGCGAGTGACAACCCTATGGCAGTCTGTTTTTCAGGTTAAATTTTATTTGAAATAAAAGGGAAATCTTTGTTTTCAATATGCTGATTGATCATGATATCCTGTATTTTTTTGACAATACCAGGTTGTTGGTCTGCAATGTTTTTGGCTTCTTTAGGATCGGTATTGAGATCATATAGAAAAACCGGGCCATTGGGATTCTTTTTTACATTTTCTTTAATGCCTTTCCATTTTCCTATTCTGACAGCCTGCCGTCCCCCGTCTTCATGAAATTCCCAGTATAAAAAATCATGTTGTTTTTGGCGACTGTTTTGCACAAATGTTGGAAGGATAGAGATTCCGTCTGTTTTACCGGCGAGTGGCTGGCCAATTAGTTCAGCAAAAGTTGGCATGAAATCCCAAAATGCTCCAATATGGTCGGAAATGGTTGCTGCTTTAATTTTACCCGGCCAGTAAGCAATCATGGGTTCGCGGATGCCGCCTTCGGTAAGTTGTCTTTTTATTCCCTTAAACCCACCGCTGCTGTTAAAGAAGTTGGGGTCATTGCCCCCTTCCTGATGCGGTCCATTGTCGCTGGTAAATACAATTAGCGTTTGTTTATCCAATCCCAATTTTTTAAGTTGTGTAATTACTTCACCCACGTAGTTGTCTAGTTTGGTCACCATTGCCGCATAAGCCGCATGAGGATATGCCTGTGGCTGATAGCCATTGCCGTCCCAATTGTGCGATACTGCCTTGGGTTGTTCATTAAATTTCTTTTTGTAATGTGCAAAGATCGGGTCTCCATCTGGCAATTGCAGGCCGGCATGTGGTAATGTATAGGCCAGATACATAAAAAAGGGATTGGATTTGTTGGCCTTTAAAAATGATATGCCTTGCGCTTGGATGAGTTCCGGAGCGTATTGTTTTTGTAGGGTTAGGGTATTACTTAATTCAATCCGTTTTTGGTTATCCCATAAGTGATCCGGGAAAAAATTATGCGACTGGCGCTGACAATTGTAACCGAAAAAGCTGTCGACCCCTTGTTTAACCGGATCTCCTGCTGAACCTGGGAAGCCCATGCCCCATTTACCAAACACCCCGGTTTTATAGCCTGCAGCTTTAAACATTTCGGGCATGATATAGGCCGAATCGGGTAGGGGCAGCTGTCCTTCCGGCTTAATCTCATAATTGCCTCTTATAGGTGTGTGTCCGGTATGCAGGCCTGTCATTAGAGATGCTCTCGATGGGGCGCATACCGAGGTGCCGGCATAAAACTGTGTAAAACGCATACCGTTGGCAGCCAGTTTATCAATGTTTGGGGTCTCTATTAGCTTTTGCCCATAGCACCCCAAGTCGCCATATCCCATATCATCGGCCAGAATAAAAATTATATTAGGCTTTTGCTGGGCACTAAGATTAAAGGCCAAAAAACTAAGGCAGGTAAAGAGGAGCTTTTTCATCATTGGATAAAATTAATGGAACCAAATTGATTTTGCACCATGCTATTGAGTTAAAAATTACCTTCTCAGAAGGCGCATAGGAAAATTTTGCCCGTCTTTAGGGCAAAGGTTTCCAGCGATTAAGGAGAGTTGTTTTTAGTGGCTGACAGGCAAAACCTTCATGTATTCACTAACCTGCATATGATCGGTTTTTCTGAAGGGCAGGTTCAGGTTTCTAACTTTTACAATACGCGAGACCCTGAAGTCGCGGTATTCTTTACGAAGATGGCACCAGGCAATGAGATGCCAGTTGTAGGCATAAAATATGAGTCCGATAGCTTCAACTTCGCGCTTGCTGCTTTCTTTATTTTGATTCTGGTAATCGATCTCTATAATACATTTGTCGGAGATGGCATTTTGCAGATCAGAGAGGTGATCAAATTCGTCGTTGAACCATTCGGGGTTCAATTGAAACTTAATGCTTTCGTTGAGCAATTCCAGTTTTTCCTTTTGAGTATGTTTTAATACCGCTTTAACCTTATTCAAGGCGGAAGTATAATTGGTAAAGATAGACTTGTCTCCAAATCGGGACACCAAACGTTCCATAATCAGTAAAGCATTGGCCTCATCTGAAGTAAATGACACAGGAGGCAAAAAATACCCCTGTACAATATAATAGCCCTTGGGCTGTTCAAAACTGATGGGAACACCTTGTTCCAGCAGTGCCTTTATGTCGCGGTATACCGTTCGCGTACTGATCTGAAACTGATCAGCAATTCTATCTGCAGAAATATATTTTTTAGTCTGCAATAATAAAAGGATCCCAAAAAGTCGGTCTATTCTGTTCATAGGTCGTTCTTCCTACAAATATAATTGTTTAGGTGTTGAAATTTTGGGCCTTAACCTGTTTAAAGTAATAATACCGTAGCAGGTCAGGCTGATATAGTGCTTTTTAGAGGGAAAAATCTTTTATTTGCGTATGATTTCGCATATTTCAGCAGCATATATATATCCTGTAACCGGCAATCCTATTAAAAATGGTGTACTTGCGGTTGATCCTATGGGGATAATCAAAGCAGTTTATACAGAGGAGCAAGCAAAAGAAAGACAAATTAACCATATCACTCATTACAAAGGTTTGTTGACTCCAGGCTTTGTGAATACACATTGTCACCTCGAATTGTCTAGCCTTAAGGGGAAAATTGCGAAAGGAACAGGTTTGCCCGAATTTGTGCAATCGGTGATCAAATTGCGCCGTGCTGATGAAGACGAAACGAACCAGGCTATGATCAGTGCAGATGCTGAATTATATGCTAATGGGGTGGTTGCTGTTGGGGATATTTCCAATCTGCCAATCTCCAAAGCCTTAAAATCAGATTCGTCAATTTATTACTTTACTTTTTTAGAACTGATGGGGTTTAACCCTACAATGGCGCAGAAGGCGATAGAAAATGCAAAACGGCTGAAAAACGACTTTGCTCCTTTGCCTGTTTCCCTGGTGCCACATGCCCCATATTCTGTCTCGGCTGAGTTATTTAACGAGATTGCCAGTTATAGCCAGTTTCAGGATGGGCCATTGAGTATTCATAATCAGGAAACCGCTGATGAGAACCTGTTTTTTGAACAAAAAGCGGGAGGCTTTTTAAGGCTGTTTGAATTTCTGGGACAGGATATCGGCTTTTATACCCCTTCAGGTAAAACTTCATTACATACCTATCTGCCTCTTTTATCGCCTCAATTAAAAACGTTACTGGTACATAATACTTATACGTCGGCCGAAGATGTGGCTTATGCTACCTGCATTCATCCCAATTTGTATTGGTGCCTGTGCCCAAAAGCAAATTTATATATAGAAAACAGGTTACCTGATGTGAATATGATGCGTAAGGCCGGTATAAAAATTACGCTGGGGACGGATAGTCTGGCCAGTAATGACGGACTGAGTATTTTATCGGAGATGAATGTGTTGCAGGAGCGTTTTGATGTGCCGGTTGAAGAGCTACTGAGATGGGCAACATTTAATGGAGCCGAGTTTTTGGAAATAGCGCAGCGCTTTGGTAGTTTCGAAGAAGGCAAGCAGCCAGGCGTAAATCTGATTGATTTTACGGAAAAAGATGGGAAAGTGATTTTAGGAAATAAGGTTAGGCGCTTGTTTTAGTGTACGGCCTGCCGACCACAAGTAGAAAATTGTTTGAACAATATGGCAAATAAGATTACTGAGCTTTTTGGAATAAGGTATCCGGTTGTACAAGCTGGTATGATCTGGTGTAGCGGTTGGCGACTTGCTTCGGCGGTTGCGAATGCTGGTGGACTGGGGCTTATTGGTGCAGGGTCTATGTATCCGGAGGTTTTGCGGGATCATATCCGGAAATGTAAAGCGGCTACAAGTAAGCCCTTTGGAGTGAATGTGCCCTTATTGTATCCGGACATTGACGAAATTATGCAGATTATTGTGGAGGAAGGTGTGCGTATTGTGTTCACCTCGGCCGGTAATCCGGCTACCTGGACCAGTTTTTTAAAGGAAAGAGGAATTACTGTGGTTCATGTCATCGCAAATGCGAAATTTGCAGTTAAAGCGGAAACATGTGGGGTAGATGCCATTGTAGCCGAAGGCTTTGAGGCCGGAGGGCACAATGGGAGGGAAGAAACCACAACCATGTGCCTGGTTCCAATGATACGCGATATGGTTAAAATACCGCTTATTGCGGCCGGTGGGATTGGTAGTGGCAGGGCAATGCTGGCTGCTATGGCTTTGGGCGCAGATGGGGTACAGGTCGGCTCTGCATTTGCCATAGCCGAAGAGTCGTCGGCACATGAACGCTTTAAAAACCGGATTATTCAGGCTGTGGAAGGAGACACCAGATTGAGCCTGAAAAAATTAGTCCCGGTTCGGTTGCTTAAAAATGAATTTGCAGATGTTGTGGCGGGAGCCGAATCAGATGGTGCTGATGCAGAGGTGCTTAAAAGAATGTTAGGGCGGGCGCGAGCAAAAATGGGTATGTTTGAAGGAGATATAGAGCAGGGAGAACTGGAAATAGGTCAGGTATCAGCTATGCTGAAAGAAATTAAACCTGCTGCAGAGATATTAAATGCAATCTGGGAGGAGTTTTTGCTGGAGAAGGAACGACTGTCCGGCATGAGGTTTTAATTTCTAGGGTATAGTTGTCGCGATTGTCGCATTGAACAAACATAAGAATGGAAAAAAAACACATTACAATAAAAATTACAGGTAAAGTACAAGGGGTATCTTTTAGGGCGGTGACCAAGGTGGTGGCCGATCAAATGGGGGTTAGGGGAATGATCAGAAATGAAGCCGATGGTAGCGTGTATATAGAAGCTGAAGGTGATGATACTTTGCTGGAGGTATTTACCGACTGGTGCAACGAAGGTACAGACCGAGCTAAGATTGAGCATGTAGAAATAACCCCGGGTGAACTGAAGAACTATCGTAATTTTGAAATTATTAAGAAATAGATGTCAGTAGTAAAAAAGTTTTTAGGACAGACTGCAGTTTATGGTATCAGTACTGTTTTTTCAAGGCTGTTTAACTTTATCCTGACACCAATTTATACCGGTAAATTTGCCGCAGGTACCTATGGTATATTTACCACGATGTATGCCTATGCCTCATTAATCAATGCGGTGCTGGCTTTTGGAATGGAAAGTACCTATTTCAGATACCTGAATAAGTATGAGGACAGAAAACAGGATGTGTATAACAACTCTTTTTTGTGTATTGCATTTATCTCTACGCTGTTTTTAATCACAGGCCTGGTATTCTCCAGCTCAATTGCAGCCTATTTAACCGACAGCCCCAAACAATTACAGGATTATAAAACATATGTGCAGCTTTTTATTGGGATACTGTTTGTAGATGCGATATGTGTTATCCCCTTTGCAAAGCTTAGGGCAGATAATAAAGCTTTTAAGTATAGCCTGATCAAATTTCTGAACATTGGCTGTTTTGTAGGTTTTAATCTGGTTTTTATTTATATCATTCCAATGATCATTGCGCAGGGTTGGCCTTTGGCCGATTGGTTAGCGACGTGGTATCGTGGGATATGGGTGGGTTATGTTTTTGTGGCTAACCTGATTGCCAGTATGCTGACACTTGTGATGTTGCTGCCCGAATTTCTGAAGCTGAGGTTTCGGTTTGACCGGCCTCTGTTTGGTAAGATGTTTTCTTATTCCTGGCCTATTCTGGTGGCCAATTTGTCCTTTATTGTGAATGAAAACCTTGATAAAATTGTGCTGAGCAGGCTGCTGCCGGATGGAGTAGCAGATCATGAAGTAGGGATTTACGGGGCTGTTTGTAAGATTGCAATATTCATCAGCATCTTCATTACAGCATTCAGACTAGGTGCTGAGCCTTTCTTTTTTAGCCACGCAAAAAATGCTAACGCTAAAAAGACATACGCTACCATTTTGCATTATTTTGTAATCGCCCTGGCATTGTTGTTTGTTGGATTAATTGCCAACATTGAGGTGCTTAAATATTTTATCCGCAAAAGTGAATACTGGGTTGGACTGCCGGCAGTACCCTATTTATTGTTTGGTTACGTCTGCCTAGGAATTTATATGAACTTATCCATCTGGTATCGTTTATCTGATCAAACCCGCTTTGGCTTATACATTTCTATCGTAGGCGCCGTTATTACTATTGTGATGAATTTTGTACTGATTCCAAAATATAGTTATATGGGCTCGGCCTGGGTGTCCATGCTGGCCTATTTTGTAATGATGGTAATTTCGTATGTATTGGGACAAAAGTATTATCCGATACCTTATGATCTGAAAAGAATCCTGGTTTACCTGTTCACCGCTATCGTATTGGTAGTGCTCTCTTTTTGGGTATTTAACAGGAATATCTATATTGGCAATGGCCTGCTATTGCTATTTTTTGCAGGGATTATTTATTTTGAAAAAGATCAGTTGAAACTTATATTGACGAAGAAATGATTTTTTAACCGGTTGTCATCCTGAATTTATTTCAGGATGACGATAGTATAAGTCAGAATGGAGAAGAAATAAATTTTGAAAATGAATATAAATATTATTAATAAATCGGCACATGCCTTACCCCAGTATGAGACGGCTCATGCTGCGGGAATGGATTTACGTGCACATATAGAAACAGAAATTACGATTAAACCTTTACAACGGGTATTGGTTCCAACTGGTTTATATATAGAACTTCCGGTAGGATTTGAAGCGCAAATCAGGCCACGTAGCGGTTTGGCATATAAACATGGTATCAGCATAGTAAATTCTCCCGGTACTATTGATGCAGATTACAGAGGCGAGATTAAAGTGCTGCTGGTAAATTTGTCGGACACCGATTTTGTGGTAAATAATGGCGATAGAATTGCACAGATGGTTATCGCAAGGCATGAAACAGTTAGTTGGAATGCTGTCGACGAACTGAGTGATACCGTCCGGGGTGCAGGTGGTTATGGTCATACCGGCAAATAAATAAAAAGAAAAACGAATGAGGTACAAAGTGTTGATGTTGGTTTTGTTAGCCTATGTTTCTGAATCATTTGCCCAGAAGCCCGTGGTAGATACTGCCATGATTAAAACACTTTTTTTTGCCGGCTTGCGAAATAAGCTGAATGAAGATTATAGCAAGGCGAATGAGAATTTTAACCAGATACTTGTATTGGACCCACAAAATGCCGCGGTTTATTATGAGATTGCAGTGGTAAATTACCGGCAGAATAATTTGCCGGAGGCCGAAATGGCTATAAAAAAAGCCACAACCCTTGAAGCCAACAATACCTGGTACTGGATGATGATGGCCGAAGTGTACAAACGGAAGGGGGATATGGATGCCATGGCAGTTGCATTAAACCAGCTCATCAGGCTTTCACCAGACAAGGTCGAATATTATTTTGATCGGTCTAATGCTTACCTGCTGGCCGGTAAGGTTGCAGAGGCCATGAAAGGTTATGACGAACTGGAGAAAAAGTTTGGAGCTTCTGATGAGTTGTCAAGGGCACGGCGACGGGTAACCTCAGGTGCCGAAAGAGGTAGTAAGAAAGATCAGGCTGTGGTAGCAGCGCCAGAGTCGGAGATGATATTACTGGCCGAGAGTTTATATAAAAAAGGTGATTTGCCGGCTGCGCTGGCTCAGTTTAAATTGGTATTGCAGAGTGATGAGCAACCTTACAAGGCTTGGGAGCAGGCTTTAAACATACAATTGTTGTTGAAGCAGTATAAAGATGCCATCAAAACGGCCGAATCAGCATTAGCAATTTATCCCAACCAGGCTATTTTGTATTATTTTATGGCTTTGGCCCTGCAGCAGGATCACCAAAATGAACCCGCTTTGATACAGGTAAAATCGGCCTTACAGTTAGATGCCGAAAATGGCGTTTATTTGGAGTTGTATGGTGATATCCTCTATTTGATGGGTGATAAGGAACATGCAATCAACCAATGGAAAAAGGCAAAAGCTGCTGGGAATGGGTCGGAGAAATTAAATAAAAAGATCAATGAGCGGAAATATTTGGAATAACTTCTTATGGCTATGCCTGCTTTCGGTAGTCTTGCTGGCTTGTAAAACCAGAAAGGCAACAGTGCCCAGACCGGTGGTGCCTGTAGCAACTGAGCTGAGCAATAAAAAGGCGGAAAACCTTGTCCTGCTCAGGTCTAAAGATTTTACCTTCAATACCCTGGCGGTGAAAGCAAAAGCAAAACTGGATATTGGCGGTAGCAAGAACAATGCAACCATGAACATCAGGATGGAAAAGGGGCGTAAAATTTGGGTAAGTATTACCGTATTGGCGGGCATGGAGGTGGCCAGGGCATTAATTACTCCGGATAGCATTAAGGTTCGGAACAATTTTCAAAATGTATATTTAAAACAACCTTTCAGCTATATTCATAAATTTACCAATAAACAGGTGAGTTTTGATTGGCTGGAATCTATCTTATCAGGCAATACTATCGCCGATTTTTTAAATGAAAATGCGGATGTTGAAGAAAACAATGGACGCTGGTTATTAAAAGGTGAAAAAGGAACGCTCGACTATAAGGTGTTTTTTGATGGTTTGATAAAAGTAACTGAAAATAACATCAATGATGTGAATGCCGGTCAGGCTTTAAAGGTGCTGTATAACGGGGCCTATCAGGATCTGGGTGGCTGGTTATTTCCGGGCAGACTTGCCATAAATTCAATGAGCGGTACTAAGACCGTAAATATCGAGCTGGAATATTACAATGTAGAACGCAATGTTCCACTTGAATTTCCGTTTAGTGTTCCAGGGAAGTATGAAGTAATAAACTGATTTTTTTTATACTTTTGACCCAATGAAGCAAAGCAAATTTCTCTTCCTCCTGCTATTTATATTGTCCACATCAGTTGCATTTGCCCAAAGCAGCTCGGAACTTAAAAGAAAAAAAGAAGCGATACAAAGAGAAATTGAGTTGCTGCAGCGGAATCTGAATAAGACGGCGAACAATAAGAAGCTAACCTTAAGCCAGATCAATGCCTTAAATACCAAAATAAGCTTAATGCAGAATAAGATCACGGTAATCAATTCCGAGATCAAAAACCTGGACAATCAGATTCATGAGAATACCAATACGGTAATTAACCTGAAAGGGCAGCTGGGGCAGCTGAAGAAGGAGTACGCTGCTATGATCAGGTTTGCCCAACGCAATAAAAATGCTTATGATAAAATGATGTTCATTTTTGCAGCAAAAGATTTTAACCAGGCTTATAAGCGGATTAAATATCTGCAGCAATTTGGGCAATACCGAAAAAAACAAGCTGGATACATACAGGGTACTCAAAAGGATTTGAATTATAAAATTGGTGTTTTGGATAAAAACCTGAAAGAAAAGAGTAGCCTTTTGCATGAACAGGAAAACGAAAAAGATAAACTGGGCAAGGATAAAACTCAGCAATCAGCAGTACTGAATAAATATAGTAAACAGGAAAAGCAATTCAGACAAGACATTGCCAGTCGCAAAAAACAGCAGGCGCAGCTGGATAGAAGCATTCGTGCGGCAATTGTACGTGAAATTGAATTGGAACGTAAACGTGCTGAAGAAGCAGCCAGAATTGCTGCTGCAAAAGCAAAGGCCGCTGCCGAGGCTGCCGCTGCAAAAGCCAGGGCCGAAAATAAGCCGGCGCCGGCTACCGCCGCTCCTGTAGCTAAACCAAAAGCAAATAGTAGTGGCTACCTGGCTGCAACACCGGAAGCGGCAAAACTGTCGGCCGCGTTTGAAAGCAATAGGGGGGCTTTGCCGTGGCCTGTCGCTTCAGGATCTATCACCGAAAGTTTTGGTAAGCATAAAGAGGGACAGGCGAGCTACGATAATGCGGGGGTAACCATACAAACGGCAGAGGGAGCTGGGGTAAGGGCAGTATTTAATGGGAAAGTGAGTAAGGTAGGAAATGCTTTGGGTAGATATTATGTATTGATTAAGCACGGACAGTTCTTTACAGTATACCAGAATTTGAGGTCGGTAAGTGTGAGTGCAGGAGATGATGTGACCACAAAACAGAACATCGGAACCGTGGCTTCTTCAGGAGATATCCCTGAATTGCAGTTTCAGATTTACAGAGGGGCAGTAGCGCAGAATCCGGCATCCTGGATTGCCAGATAAACTATTGCAATTAATTGTTTATATTTGTTTTATAGAAGTAAAAATAGAGATTAAGATGTATACAGGCACGTTAGTGGAATTCTTAAATATGGGTGGGGGTGAGATCATGCTGATCCTTGCGGTAGTACTTTTGTTATTTGGAGGTAAAAAATTACCTGAATTGGCAAGAGGACTTGGGAAGGGGCTGAGAGATTTTAAGGATGCATCTGAAGGCGTTAAGCGTGAAATTCATAGAAACATCAATGCTGCGGGGATTACTGATGAGATTAATGATTTTAAGTCAACTTTTAATGATGCTGATAACAGCAGACATCATCCATATGAATATAAGCCCGAAGATAATTCAGTGAACCACAGGGAAGAAACTGGGGGTAGCTTTGACGAACAAACAGGCCATGATCATGGCAGTAGTTATGCTGGTCATACGGCACCGGATGAAAATGCAGCGGGTACAGCACCTGCTGATCATAATGAGAACACAAAAATAGAAACAGATAAAACTAAACTTTAATTAAAATATCATGTTTGACACAACAATATTAGCTTTTGGATTGGGTGGCGGAGAGATTGCTGTCATTGTAGTAATTGTATTGCTACTTTTTGGAGGTAAAAAAATTCCTGAGCTTATGAAAGGGCTTGGAAAAGGTATCAAAGAATTTAAAGACGGCAAAGACGGTTTGGATGAAACTCCTGAACAAAACCGTACAAACAAGCCTTTGTAGGTTTAGAGACCCGATTTTTAATTTAATGAATTTCTGATTTTGAAGAAGTATAGCTCCTTACAAGAGATACAAACGCTTATTGGGCAAAAAAAGCTCAGTTTGCCAGAGTTATTAGATCATTATTTTAAGCAAATAGAAAAACATGAACACCTCAATGCGTTTAATGAGGTGTTTTTTTATTCTGCAAACCTTCAGGCTAAAGCTGTACAGGAAAAGATAGATGCCGGAACTGCCGGTAAACTGGCAGGGATGGTGATCGGAATAAAAGACAATATCTGCTATAAAGACCATCAGGTCACTGCATCTTCCAAAATGCTGGAGGGTTTTGTTTCTCCCTATTCCTCAACAGTGGTTGAAAGGCTGATCAATGAGGATGCTGTAATCATTGGCAGGTTGAACTGTGATGAGTTTGCGATGGGTGGATCCAATGAAACTTCCTACTACGGACCGGTTAAAAATGCTGCAGATTGGGAGAAGGTTGCTGGCGGATCGTCAGGTGGTTCGGCAGTAGCTGTACAGGCAGATTTGTGCTTGTCGGCCCTGGGTACCGATACTGGTGGTTCAGTTAGACAGCCAGCTGCTTTTTGTGGTTGCATAGGTTTAAAGCCAACTTATGGAAGGATCTCCAGATACGGAGTGATTGCCTATGCCTCGTCATTTGATCAGGTAGGAACCATTACTTCTTCGGTAAGTGATGCTGCTGTTTTGCTGGAAGTGCTGGCAGGAGCAGATGAACACGATAGTACTGTAGCGAAACTAACTGTGCCGGACTATGAGGAGGGATTGAAAAATGGAGGCGCTAAGAAGATTGCTGTTTTAAAAGAAAGCTTGGAAAGTGAGGCCCTTGATGCTGATATTAAAGAAGCTATATTACGGGCTATTGAAGAATTTAAAGCAGAGGGACACACCGTAGAATATGTTTCTTTTGATTTATTGGACTATCTGGTACCTGCTTATTATGTGCTCACCACAGCCGAAGCTTCTTCTAATTTATCTCGTTATGATGGGGTGCATTACGGGCATCGAAATCTGGAAGCTACAAGCTTAAACGAACTTTACAAACAATCCAGAGCTGAAGGCTTTGGAGAAGAAGTAAAGCGTCGCATTTTGCTGGGGACGTTTGTATTGAGTGCAGGTTATTATGATGCTTACTATCAGAAGGCGCAGCAGGTAAGGCGATTGATCAGAGAAAAAATGGAAGAAATGCTGAGCCGTTTTGACATTGTGATTAGTCCTGTGACCCCTACGCCGGCCTTTAATATTGGTGAAAATATAGATGATCCGTTGGTGATGTATTTGGCCGATATCTTTACAGTTTTGGCATCTTTAACAGGAATTCCTGCAATTGCAATCCCTTTGGGCAATAATATGAATGGATTACCGTTAAGTATACAATTAATGGCGCGACATTTTGGGGAGCAGGAGCTATTGTCTTTGTCCCATGCTTTTTTGAGCAGGAAAAATGTTGACCAGTTAACAAACCAGGCAAACTAAACCATCACCGCTTTTAAAATACTGCCTGAAATAGATTTTATTAACCGATAAAAAGGAAATAATACGCCTATGAAGATCATGGTACGCCTTGTGTCTGCGTGTTTTTTAGCCGTAACCGGGCTATCTGCCGCTGCACAACAACAGCAAAAGTTGGCGATAACAGATACGACTTATGTCCCTGTTGTAGATGAAACCCCTACCTTTCATAACCATAATTATGTTTATAAAGCCCGGTTGGATTCGATTCAAAAAATGGTGCCACTTAGTTACAACGAATTTGTTCAGAACTATATAGATATTTACGCAGGGCGCAAAGACATGATGGGAAAAATGCTTGGTCTTTCAAATTATTATTTCCCGATTTTTGAAAAGGCTCTTAAAAGTTATAATATTCCCGAAGAGATTAAATACCTCCCTATCATCGAATCTTCGATGAATCCACATGCGGTTTCCCGCGTGGGGGCCACAGGCTTATGGCAGTTTATGTTTGCTACAGCTAAGGACTATGGGTTGAATATGGATAATTTTGTGGATGAACGCAAAGATCCCATTCAGGCCAGCTATGCTGCTGCGGCGTATTTCAGAGATGCTTATGAGGCGCTGGGCGATTGGCTGCTGGCAATTGCGGCCTATAATTGTGGTATGGGAAATGTGAATCGTGCCATTGCAAAAGCCGACTCAAGGGATTTTTGGGAAATCAGAAGATTTCTCCCAATGGAAACCCGTAATTATGTGCCGGCGTTTATTGCTGCCGTATATGTGATGAATTATTCGGGCAATCATCAGATTAAAGCCCAGAAGTCACCATTTTTTAAAAATACAGATACCATTCAGGTAAACCGTTTTGTTTCTCTTCCTTCTCTTGCCGAGGCTTTGGGGACGGATGTTGACGAGTTGTGGAGCCTTAATCCATCTTATAAAAAGAAAATCGTAAACGGTACGGAACTTTCGCCCAAGCGGGTAATCCTGCCCAAGGTTAGCCTGGCTAGTTTTGCTAAGGTATATCAATTGTTAAATGAGGAAGACCTGGAAGTAGACAGACAAATAGTGCTGGCGTCTAATGATGGAAGAGCTAAACGCAAGCCAGGCGCGACCAAAGCAGTCGGCACCAAAGGTTCGGTGATTTATCATAAGGTTAGTGCAGGGCAAAACCTAAGTATTATAGCAGATAAATATAATGTAGAGGTACAGGATCTGAAAGTCTGGAACAACTTAAAGGGATCATCTATTGTTCCGGGACAGCGGCTAAAGATTTATCATGCACTTGAAGGAAAACGTAGCGCCAGTCCGATGAGAGGTTAAAATATTAGAAAACAACACCGCATATAAAATAAATTTTATGTGTCTTTTTTTATTTATGCCTTGTCAAAAGAATTGTAACTTTGGCCCCTTACATATAAGATCATTTTATGAGTAAGATTAATAGGAAGCAGGACGCATTAGATTACCACTCGCAAGGGCGGCCAGGGAAAATTCAGGTTATACCTACCAAACCAACAAACTCCCAAAGGGATCTGGCGCTTGCTTATTCACCTGGTGTTGCAGAGCCTTGTTTAAGAATAGCCGAAAATACAGAAGACGTATATAAGTATACAGCCAAGGGCAACCTGGTGGCTGTAATTAGTAATGGTACAGCAGTTTTAGGACTGGGAAATATTGGTGCTGAAGCCGGAAAACCGGTAATGGAAGGTAAAGGCCTGCTGTTTAAAATATTTGCCGATATTGATGTTTTTGACCTGGAGCTGGACACCACCAATGTGGATGATTTTGTTAAAATTGTGAAAGCCCTGGAGCCTACTTTTGGTGGCGTCAATTTAGAAGATATTAAAGCCCCCGAGTGTTTTGAGATAGAACGTCGTTTGAAAGAGGAAATGAATATTCCGGTAATGCACGACGATCAGCATGGTACAGCTATTATTTCTGCTGCGGCCTTGTTAAATGCTTGCGAACTGCAGAAAAAGAAAATGGACAAAATTAAGATCGTGGTAAATGGAGCCGGTGCTGCGGCCATTTCCTGTTCACGTTTGTATGTTTCTTTGGGTGCAAAAAAAGAAAATATTGTGATGTGCGACCGCTCGGGCGTCATCAGAGATAACAGGGAAAATCTGGATGCCATTAAGGCTGAGTTTGCTACTTCCAGAAAATTGGATACTCTTGAAGAAGCTATGAAAGATTCTGACGTGTTTATCGGTTTGTCGTCGGCAGATTGTGTAACGGAAGAAATGTTAAAATCAATGGCCAAAAATCCAATTGTATTTGCTATGGCAAATCCTAACCCGGAAATTGCCTATGAACTGGCTATCAAATCCAGAAAAGACATTATCATGGCTACCGGACGGTCAGATTATCCTAACCAGGTAAACAATGTTTTGGGCTTCCCCTACATTTTTAGAGGAGCGCTTGACGTAAGAGCTACTGCAATTAATGAAGAGATGAAGATTGCGGCGGTAAGGGCAATTGCTGAACTGGCAAAAAAATCAGTTCCTGAGGCTGTAAATATGGCCTATAATGAAAAAAATATAAAATTTGGTAAGGAATACATCATTCCGAAACCGATGGATAGCAGGTTGATGACAAATGTATCAGCCGCTGTAGCCAAGGCTGCTATTGAGTCGGGTGTGGCGCGTAAGGTGATTACCGACTGGGATGCCTATGAAGAGGAATTGAAGCACAGATTAGGAATGGATGATGCCATTATGCGTGCAATTACCAATAAGGCTAAATCTGATCCTAAGCGGGTGGTTTTTGCTGAGGCAGATCATTATAAGATTTTAAAAGCTGCCCAGATTGTTAAGGATGAGAACATTGCCATCCCTATCTTATTGGGAAATAAAGAGGTGATTGAAAAGATCATTGAAGAAAGTGCCCTGGATTTGGAAGGGGTGACCATCATTGATCCATTTAAAGAGCCCGAATTGATGCAGAAATACGGTCAGTTCCTGTATGAAAAAAGGCAAAGAAGAGGCCTGACTTTGTTTGAAGCAACTAAATTGATGCGCGACAGGAACTACTTTGGTGCATCGATGGTTGAATTTGGTGAGGCAGATGCCATGATCTCGGGATTAACCCGGAATTATGTGTCCACCATTAAACCTGCTTTACAGGTAATTGGTACGGCTCCAGGTGTAAACCGGGTGGCTGGTATGTACATGATGATGACCAAAAAAGGCCCTGTGTTTTTTGGTGATACAACAGTTAATGTAGATCCTACGGCAGAAGAGTTGGTTGATTTGACCTTACTTCTGGAACGATCGGTAAGCAAATTCAATATCCAGCCACGTATTGCTTTGCTCTCTTATTCTAATTTCGGTTCTAATGAAGGCGTGATTCCGGAAAAAGTAAGAAAAGCAGTGAAGATATTGCATGAGCAACACCCTCATATCGTAGTTGATGGTGAAATGCAGGGCAATTTTGCCATCAACCATGAATTATTAAAAGATAATTTCCCTTTTAGCAGACTGGTTGACGGGCCGGCAAACACGCTGATTTTCCCTAACCTGGAATCTGGCAATATTGCTTATAAGCTTTTGCAGGAATTGGGCGAAGCAGAGGCAATTGGGCCAATTTTATTAGGCTTAAACAAACCTGTTCATATTGTTCAACTTGGAAGTTCGGTAAGAGAGATTGTAAATATGGTTACCTTAGCTGTTTTGGATGTTCAGGGTAAAGAGCAGGAAACAAGTGCTAAAAAGGGCGGTTTGTTAAAAAGAATAGCAAAAAAATAGATTATGTTTGAATATATTGATGGTAAGCTAGCATTTAAATGCCCTACTTATATTGTTGTGGAGGCTGGTGGCGTTGGCTATCATCTGAATATATCTTTAAATACTTATAGTAGCCTGGCTAATACCGAAAGGTGTAAGATTTATACCTGGCTGCACGTAAAAGAAGATGCGCATACCCTTTATGGCTTTGCCGATGAAGGGGAGCGCAGGCTTTTTTTACATTTAATTTCTGTATCCGGGATAGGTCCGAATACGGGGCGGATGATGTTGTCATCCATCACGCCTGTTGAAATTCAAACTGCCATTGTGAATGCCGATCTGGCACTCATCCAAAGAATTAAAGGGATAGGTGCTAAATCTGCACAGCGACTGGTGCTTGAATTGCAGGATAAATTGAAAAAAGAGGGCTCGGGATCATTAATTTCGGCTCCTTTAAACAATACAGTAAGAGAAGAGGCTTTGTCGGCATTAATGATGCTGGGCTTTGCGAAACCTGCTTCTGAAAAGGCAATAGACAATGCGGTGAAAGTTAGTGGACAAGATTTGTCTGTTGAACAAATGATAAAAATCGCATTGAAGAATTTATAAAAATTGCCATTGAAAACTTTATTAACGCTATTTCTCTTCCTGACGCTTTGTTTTGGTGGACAACAGGCATTTTCGCAGATTACCCCCAGAAGAGCTAAACAGGATACGGTAAAGAACTCTTTCGGTCTGAAAGAAAAGCAACGACTTGGAATAAGGTCTATGTCTAGCCCTTTTTATCCGCTGCCCGACAATGTGCACCGGAAGGTAGAGTATGATGCGAAAAATCAACGATACATTATTCAGGAACTGATTGGTGATAAGCCTTTTGGTACAGTTCAATACCTGACTGTAGAGGAATATTTGCGTCTGATAAACAGTGAAATTAAGCGCGACAACTGGCGTGTACTTTCCGATCAGGAGGTAACTGAGGTTAGAAAAACAGGAATCATTCCAAGTCTGAAAATCAATAGCAAGGCATTTGAGAAGATCTTCGGCGGAACTACCATCGATATTCAACCAAGAGGTGAAGCCGAACTTACTTTTTTGGGCAGGATCAATAAAAATGAGAACCCTTTGTTTAATGAACGCCAGCGGGTGCAGGGGAATTTCGATTTTAATCAGCGCATTCAGATGGATGTGAT
The DNA here is from genome assembly GCF_900564155.1 of Pedobacter schmidteae. Taxonomy (NCBI): domain Bacteria; kingdom Pseudomonadati; phylum Bacteroidota; class Sphingobacteriia; order Sphingobacteriales; family Sphingobacteriaceae; genus Pedobacter; species Pedobacter schmidteae. The sequence goes on from NZ_LS999839.1 coordinate 1,751,406, forward strand.
TGGTAATATCGGTACCAAGCTGAAAATCAACATGAACTACAATACCGAAGCTCAGTTTGATTTTGAAAACCAGGTAAAGCTGGATTATACCGGAGGAGAGGACGATATTATCCAGAAAATTGAAGCGGGCAATGTGAGCCTGCCGTTGACTACTACGCTGATTAATGGAACTCAGGCCTTGTTTGGGGTCAAAACTCAGTTGAAGTTTGGAAAACTAAATGTAAGTACTGTTTTTACCCAACAAAAGTCGCAATCCAGGCAAATACAGATTAACAATGGCGCTCAGCAAAATGAGTTCCGACTCAGTGCTGATAATTATGAAGCGAATAAGCATTATTTTCTTGCTCAGTATTTTAGAGATAATTACAATAAATCACAGATTAATCCGCCCACTATAACCTCGGGGATGCTGATTACCAAAATTGAGGTTTGGATTACCAATAGAGCTGGTAGTACACAGGATTCCAGAGATGTATTGGGATTTATCGATCTTGGTGAAAATAAACCCTATAACTCAGGTATTGCCGGAGGCTTTTCTGTCCTTCCATCGGGTTTTACCAATCCGGTGTTTCCGCGAAATTCAAATGAACTTTTGAGCAGGATACCTGCAACAGCCAGGTTGACAAATTCCAATGATATTGTTTCTTTTTTTGCGGGCAGTGGCGGGACTGATAACTATGCCAAGTTAACTTATGCCCGGAAACTGGCCGACCGGGAATATACTTTTCACCCTCAACTCGGTTATATCTCTTTAAATAATAGTTTAAATAGCGATGAGGTACTTACCGTTGCGTTCAGATACACCTATAATGGTGTAGAATACCAGGTGGGAGAGTTTTCTACTGACGTCCCTTTTGATCAGTCGATGCCGAGAGTATTGTACACCAAATTACTGAAAAACGAGACCATAAAGACCAATTTGCCTACCTGGGGCCTGATGATGAAAAATATATATTCCATCGGAGGCTATCAGATCAGTCCGCAAAACTTTAAACTTGATATCTTAAGGATTGACGAAAAGACCGGAGTAGAGAAACCTTTGATACAGGAGGGGGAAAAACTGGATGCAGACAGACGACCGCTTAATGGCAAACAATGGATACAAGTGACCGGACTGGATAGGCTAAATCAGCAAAAAGAACGTAAACCGGATGGTGTATTTGATTTTGAGACGGAAAACAAACCTTTTGGGTCGAGTGCCAATAACGGACAAAATTCGTCCTTCAATAATGGCAACAACAGTGGTTCAACCTCAAATAATCAGATCAATTTTTCAACCAATACCGTAAATGGTTATATCACCATCGACCCTTTAAATGGGAGGATTATTTTTCCGGTCACAGAGCCTTTTGGTAGAGATCTGGCAAACCAGTTCTTACCTGGCGAACAACCATTGATTGATAAATATACCTTTAAAGCATTGTACGATTCCACTAAAGTAGTTGCACAGCAGTTGTTTAGCAATCAGAACAGGTATGTGATTAAAGGGGCATATCAGTCGGAAGTGGCTTCAGAGTTCAGCTTAAATGCGATTAATGTTCCCGAAGGTTCGGTAAAAGTTTTTGCCGGGACGATTCCATTGCAGGAGGGGATTGATTTTACGGTAGATTACCAGGGCGGAAGGGTGAGGATTATCAACCCTGCCTTATTGAGCTCGGGTCAGCCGATCCGGATTTCAACAGAAAATAATGAATTGTTCGGGCTGCAGCAACGTTCTTTGTTTGGCACACGTTTCGATTATAAGGTAAACAATAAGCTGAACCTTGGTGGTACCTTGATGAACCTTACCGAAAAGCCGCTTACGCCAAAGGTAAACATAGGTGAAGAGCCCATCTCCAATACCATGTGGGGATTGGACCTGAACTATAGCTCGCCCTCCAGGTTCTTAACAAAACTGGTAGATAAGCTTCCATTTCTGTCAACCAAGGTGCCTTCTAACTTTACTTTTGCGGGCGAATTTGCCCAGTTGATTCCCGGCCACCCAAGTGCACTTAATTTTGGTGGAAAAAAAGGTGGTATAAGTTATCTGGATGATTTTGAAGCTTCAAGATCCGTAATAGATTTAAAAAGTGCCATAGCCTGGCAATTGTCGGGAACGCCACAGCTTTTTCCCGAAGCGAGCCGGATTAATGACCTGAGCTATGGTTTTAATCGTGCAAGAATTGCGTTTTATAATATTGACCCCATTTTTTACAATAGAAATTCGGGAGATATACCTGCAAGTCTGCGTAACAATGTCGCCGAACGTTCTAATCATTATGTGCGGGAAATCATTGAACAGGAGGTATTTCCTTTTAAAGAAACAAGTACCGGGCAGGCTATCACATTGCCTACACTTGATGTTGCTTTTTATCCCACTATTCGTGGACCATATAACTACACGACAACAGGGTTTAATGCAAATGGAACATTAACCAACCCTAAATCAAGATGGGGAGGTTTGTTCAGAAGGATTGAGACTACAGATTTCCAGGCGCTGAATATTGAATACATCGAGCTTTGGGTAATGGACCCGAATATCTACAAACCCAACTCCGCTGGTGGCGATTTGTATTTCAACCTGGGAAACATTTCTGAAGATATTTTAAAAGATGGACGTAAGTCGCTGGAAAATGGTTTGCCGGCAAATGGAGACTCAAACGCATATGATGAGACCGAATGGGGCCGGGTACCAAAGCTTCAGCCTGTAATACAGGCTTTTGACAATGATCCGGCGGCAAGAAAGGTTCAGGATGTTGGGTTGGATGGATTGTCCAATGCTGATGAGAAAAGAAAATTTGTTGATCAGATTAACCAGATCAAAGCACAATTAAATCCTGATGCTGCTACTGAATTTGACAATGATCCTTCATCCGATGATTATGCTTATTTCAGAGGAAGGCAGCAGGATCAGATCAATGCGGGAATATTGAAACGCTATCAGCGCTACAATGGTCCCGAAGGAAATTCCAAAACCTCGCAGCAGTCGCAGGAAGATTTTGGAGTAGACAATTCCGCTTCAACTTCATTGCCTGATGGTGAAGACATCAATAGGGACAACAATATGACCCAAAGTGATGAGTACTTTCAGTATAAGGTTTCTATGCGTCCCGGAGATTTGATGGTGGGACAGAATTTTGTAACGGATAAAGTGACCTCTCAGGTAAAATTGGCCAATGGGCAAACCCAACCTGTAACCTGGTACCAGATCCGTATACCTTTGGCGCAGTATCAGCAAAAGGTGGGTAACATTCAGGATTTCAAATCAATTCGTTTTGTACGGATGTTCCTCACAAATTTTGCCGATACAACCGTATTGAGGTTTGGAAAGATCCAATTGGTTAGAGGAGAGTGGAGACAATATAATGCCAATAATGAGGCCTCGCAAGTGATTCTTGACCCTGCGCTTCAAAATCTGGGCCCGGATAATTCAACTATAGAAATCTCGACGGTAAACATCGAGGAGAACGGAAAAAGAACACCGATTCCATACGTTTTACCACCGGGCATTGAAAGGGAAAGGGATTTCAGCAACTACCGCGGAGACACCCGTCAAAATGAACAATCGCTGGCGGCAACCGTAAAAAATCTTCGCGATGGTTATGGCAGGGCAACTTTTAAGACTGCATTGAACGACTTTAGGTCATATAAGCATCTGGAGATGTATATTCACCTGGAAGCACTGGGCAATTCGGTTTTGAATGACAATGATTTGAGTGCATTTTTAAGAATAGGTACCGATAATCAGGACAATTATTACGAATATTCGCAGCCGCTGAAAGTGACGCGTCCAGGAACAAGCGACCCCTACGCCATATGGCCCGATCAGAATAAAATGGACATTACATTGGAACTGTTTCAACAGGCAAAACTCGCCAGAAACAAAGCACTTGATGCCGATGGTTTGCCATGGAACATCAGTAAGCCGTTCCGGTATGTGGTTGATGGGAAAACAATTGTTGTAAAGGGGCAGCCTGATATGAGTAAGGTGAGGGTGTATATGCTCGGGATATTGAATCCGTATAGAAATGCGGCAACAGGAACGGGAGATGATGGCCTGGATAAAAATGCTCAGGTATGGTTCAACGAAATGAGACTGACGGAATTTGATGAACGGGGCGGTTGGGCTGCAACGGCAAGGATGAGCGCTAAACTGGCCGACTTTGCAGATGTCAATGTTTCAGGAAGTAAATCAACCATAGGATTCGGATCATTAGAAAAACGCGTGAGTGAAAGAAACCGCGCCGACAATGTCTTCTTTGATATATCATCAAGTATGGAACTCGGCAAATTCTTTCCTCAAAAAACAGGCATCAAAATTCCAATGTTTGTGAGTTATTCCAGTCAGATCAGTACACCGCAATTCGATCCTAAAACACCCGATATTGAATTAAACAATGCATTGGATAAGGCTTCAAAATCAGAAAGGAAAGCGATACTGGAATATGCGCAGGATTATACTACCAGAAACAGTATCAACTTTACCAACGTAAGAAAGGAACGTACAAATCCTGACCAGAAAGCAAAAATCTGGGATATTGAGAACTTCAATGTGAGTTATGCTTATACCAAGCTGGCGCACCGCGATTTTATAAACGAACGAAATACCCAGCAAACTTACCGGGGCTCGCTTGCTTATAGCTATTCCGGCCAGTCGAAAAGTATTGAACCATTTGCCAAGATCATTAAATCGAACACATTGGCTTTGTTAAAAGATTTTAATTTGAATCTGGTGCCCAATGCTTTAAACTTTAGAATTGATGTCGACCGGTATTATTCGGAAAATACATTAAGAAATAATGATCCGAATAACTCGATTCCAATTAATACTACATTTAATAAGAACTTCCTGGTTACTCGGGTATATGGCATTTCCTGGAATTTGACCAAATCATTGACACTGGATTTTGATGCCACAAACTATTCCATCATTGATGAGCCCGAAGGTAGAATTGAAGGGCTGAAAAGAGACACGTTATGGCAGAATTTAAAACGTCTGGGGAGAACTACGGATTACAACCATAACATGAACATCACCTATTCCCTACCATTGAATAAAATTCCTGGTATGGATTGGGTAACGGTGGCTACCAGGTATGGGACTAATTTTAACTGGCAAACGGAACCTTTGTCAACTTTAAGAGATCCGCAAATCGATCTGGGAAATACCATTCAGAATTCAAGAACCATACAGCTTAATCCCACGCTGAACCTGGCAGGTTTATATAATAAATTCGGGTTTGTAAGAAGAGCAAATGCCGGTGGAGAAAAGCCATCAGGAGGAGCTTTCTTTGTGGGATTGCTCACCAGTGTCAAGAACATAAATGGAGCGTTTACACAAACCAAAGGAACGTTTTTACCGGGTTATTTGCCTAGGGTAAGTTATTTTGGTTTAGACGAAGCTACCGGTGCACCTGGTCTTGGATTCGTATTTGGAAGTCAGCGCGACATTCGTGAAATGGCACTGAACAATGGATGGATTACAAGGGATACTTTACAAACACAGCTATATATCAATACACTTCGGGAAGACTTAAGTCTGACCGGGCTGATTGAGCCGATCAAAGACCTGACCATTACGCTTACCGCAAATAAAAACAGAACACTCAATTATTCCAGTAATTTTAGGTACGACAAGTCACTTCAGAGTTTTCAAAACCTGAGCCCATTCACAACGGGCGATTATAGTATCTCTTTTATCTCGCTGGGAACGGCTTTTTCTGAGAAGCAAGGTAGTACGGTATCGAAGTTATTTAACCAGTTTATGTCCAACAGGCAGATCATTTCTCAGCGTTTGGGCGCTCAAAACAGCAATTCGGTAGGTAGCTCTTCGCCAGGCTATGCTGATGGCTATGACAAAAACTCGCAGGATGTAATTGTTTCGGCCTTTCTGGCTGCATACACCGGTAAAAGTGCGTCGTCTATCGGGTTAAATTCTTTGCCAAAAATTCCATTGCCAAACTGGCGATTGAATTACCGGGGACTTACGCGTATTGGATTCCTGGGCGAGAACTTTAGTTCTATAGATCTCAGACATTCCTATCGTTCAGTTTATAGTGTTAATGGATTCAATTCCTTGATTCGCTATAAGGAAACCAACGGTTTTGTGAGTAGCAGAGATGAAAATAAGAACTTCCTTCCTTTTTATCAGTATTCGCAGGTGACTATTGCCGAACAGTTTTCGCCATTAATCGGAGTAGATACCCGCTTGAAAAATAACATGACTGCAAATTTTGAACTGGGAAGGACACGTATGTTGGGCTTGAGCTTGGCAAATAGCCAGCTGGCACAATTATCGGAAAACAATATGGTTTTCGGTTTGGGCTATCGCACTACTAAATTCAGGTTCCCTTTTGGCTTGTTTAAGGGATTAAAAACAGACAACAACATGGACTTTAAGCTGGATGTGGCCATAAGAGATAATAAAACGGTGATTTACCGGGCCGACGTGGCGGAGGCGGAAGTTTCGTCGGGTGCCAAAAACATTACCTTACGGCCAAGTGTTGATTATATACTAAATCAGCGTTTTAATGTGAGGGTATTTTATGATTCAAATGTAACTAAGCCATATACCTCACAGACCTTTAATACTTCTTTCAGTAATTTTGGCTTCAGCTTGAGGATTACCCTGAATTAGAGTTGTTTTAAATGATCGGATTTAATTACCTTTGAAGCGGATAGGGGGATAACAGTCCTCATTGTATTTTGAATATTGCAACTAACAAATAAAATAAGAAAATGAATTTTCCATCAGAATTAAAGTACACTAAAGACCACGAATGGGTTAAAATTGAAGGTAATGAGGCTTATATAGGAATAACTGATTTTGCGCAACGTGAGCTAGGTGATATCGTATATATTGACATCAACACCGTTGGTGATGAAGTGAGTAAAGATGAGGTATTCGGTACGGTTGAAGCCGTTAAGACGGTTTCAGATTTATTTATGCCTATAACAGGTACTGTACAGGAAGTAAATGCTGCTTTAAATGATAATCCTGAACTGGTAAATACAGATCCTTATGGTCAGGGCTGGATGGTTAAAGTATCTGTTGCAGATGCAGGCCAGGTAGATGGTTTATTAACTGCAGATGCTTACAAAGCCCTGGTAGGCGCTTAGTAGATGGGCTTGTTTGGACAGCTGAAGTACCAGATATGGGCCGTATTATGGACCATAGTAATTGTAGTGCTTTGTAGTATCAGAATGCCATCAGGAAGTGGCTCGGGCTTCTTCTTTGAAGGCTTTGATAAGTTCGTCCATATGGGCTTCTTTTTTGTGCTGACCATACTGTTGTTTTTCGGTAAAATCAGATATCAGCACAATTACAGCTTTAGCTCCTTAACCATCTTTAAAATCATTGTAATTACGGCGGCATTGGGTGCTGGAATAGAAATGTTACAATGGAAGTTTTTCAGTTACAGATCTGCCGAATGGTGGGACTTTGGCTGCGATATGATTGGCGTGTTTATGGGTGTGTTCAGTTACATCTTACTTCATAAATCAAATTATAATGAAAAGACTGGTAGTTAAGTTGTTTCTGCTTCTGGTGATGGCTGCGATAAGCAGCTGCAGCATTTTTAAGGGAGGTTGCCACTGCCCCAAAGTAAGTTATAATGCTTATCCCAAACGTTAATCCTACATTGACTAAGATACAGTTAAAGTAAAATGACCAAATAAAGACGGTATAGAGGGACTCCTCTATACCGTCTTTATTTGGAATTATTATAAATTAAGTCTAAATTGCGCCATTTACCTGTTGTAGGACAAATATGGATTTATCCTTCCCGTCAACAGATTTTACAAACCTTAATATAGATGAAACTTTCACAGCTTAATCCCGGAGAACAAGGAACTATTGTAGCGTTTACAGATTTGGAAATGTCTGTTAAATTAATGGAAATGGGGTGTTTGCCTGGTGAGGTTGTAGAAGTTGAGCGTCTTGCGCCATTGGGTTGTCCAATAGCTATCCGCGTTGCCGGGTATCAGCTTTGTTTGCGCAAAAGTGAAGCATCTGTTATTATAATTCAATAGTGATTTGGGAAAAGATATTAAAATTGCTTTAGTTGGTAATCCCAATACCGGAAAATCTACACTCTTTAATCTTCTTACCGGGTTAAATCAAAAGATCGGGAATTTTCCTGGGATTACAGTCGACAAAAAAATAGGCTACTGCAAATTGAGCGGTGACAAACACGCCGAGGTAATTGATTTGCCAGGGACGTATAGTTTATACCCGAAAAGCCGCGATGAGAGTATTGTTTTTCAGGTATTGGCCGACAAAAAAAACTCCAGTCATCCCGATGTTGTGGTACTGGTAGCAGATGCTACAAACCTGCGTAGAAATTTATTGCTTTACTCACAGGTCGCCGATTTAAAATTACCGGTTGTGTTGGCGCTAAACATGACGGATATGGCTAAAAAGGAGGGCATAGAAATTGACGTGAATAAACTTGCCGAAAGGTTAGGTATTCAGGTTGTCTCTATTTCTGCCAGAAGCAATTCAGGTTTAGCTCAGCTAAAAGAAGCAATTGATCATACCAATAACATCGCTACTCAGATAGCGGGTACAGATGTGCATGTGTTGGCACCTGAAGCCATAGACCAGGCCAAAGAGGTATTAAATACCGATAACGATTATTTTGCATTGCAGGTACTGCACCAATACGAAACACTGGAAGTTCTTTCGGAAGGCACCAGACAGGCCCTTGGAAATATCAGAAAGGAACATGTTTTTGAATCGTCTAAGCTGCAGGCTGCAGAAACCATTGCACGTTACCGCTTCCTTGGAACAGTATTGACTGGCATCGTAACAGATACTGGCGCTGCAAAGAAATTCATTTTTAGTGATAAGATAGATGCAGTTTTGACCAACCGTTTCTGGGGGTTTGGTATTTTTCTTGCCATCTTGTTTTTTGTTTTTAATTCTATCTTCTCCTGGTCATCTTATCCAATGGAGTTGATTGAATATACTTTTGCCTGGCTTACACAATACGGGCACGAACATCTGCCCGAAGGCATTCTGACCAATTTGTTGTTAGATGGTGTTGTTGCCGGTTTGGGCGGAGTAGTCATATTTATCCCTCAGATTGCGATACTATTTGCGTTTATTTCTATCCTTGAGGATACAGGCTATATGGCAAGGGTTACTTTTATGATGGACAAGATCATGAGAAAGTTTGGTCTAAGTGGCAAATCAGTAGTTCCCATGATTGGCAGTCTGGCTTGTGCTGTGCCGTCTATTATGAGTGCCAGAAATATCGAAAGCTGGAAAGACCGGATCATTACCATTATGGTGGCACCATTGGTAAGCTGTTCGGCCAGGTTACCCGTGTATACCTTACTGATCGGGCTGGTGGTACCAGAAAAAATGATATGGGGATTCATCAATCTCCAGGGGCTTACATTGATGGGAATGTATGTCATCAGTATTGTGGCTGCTATTGTGGTTGCCTTTGTCATGAACTTTTTTATCAAAGCAAAGGAGAAGTCCTATTTTATTATGGAATTGCCGGTATACCGGATGCCGAGGTGGAGTAATGTGCTTTTTACGATGTACGAGAAGTCGAAGACTTTTGTATTGGAAGCCGGAAAGGTAATTATTGCCATTTCCATTATTCTATGGGTGCTGGCCAGTTATGGACCCTCATCGCGTTTTGCCGAGATCGACAAAAAATATGAAGCCATTGAAGCGCAAAAAGATAGTGTACAGATCAGTACACTGGAGCGGGACAGATCGGCCGAAAAGCTCGAAAATTCTTACGCGGGAATATTGGGACATGCCATTGAACCTGCTATTCAGCCATTGGGTTTCGATTGGAAAATAGGCATTGCATTAATTACCTCTTTTGCGGCCCGGGAGGCCTTTGTTGGCACGATGGCTACCATTTATAGTGTAGACGGCGGAGATGAGAATGTAACCACGATAAGAGACAAAATGAGGGCGGCCAGAAATCCGGATACCGGACTGCCTGTATTTACATTTGCTACCGCATTTTCGTTGATGTTGTTTTATGCCTTTGCTATGCAGTGTATGAGTACGGTGGCAGTGGTATACCGGGAAACAAAATCATGGCGCTGGCCGGGCATTCAGCTGGTATATATGACTACATTAGCCTACGTGGCCAGCTTAATTGCTTATCAGCTTTTAAAGTAAAATAGTTATATTGTGGTAGTGGAAAAGGAAAGCATTTTATCACAATACATGCCTGTGGCAGCTGCACCAATAATAGCCAAGTGGATTGACTACTTTCAATGCGAGTTTAAGATCAGCAAGGGCAGGGCAACAAAACTGGGCGATTACAGGCACCCTTATAAAGGAGCGGGGCATAAAATTTCTGTCAACAATAACCTTAATTGTTATGCATTTTTGGTTACTACGGTGCACGAATTTGCGCACCTGCTTACCTGGAATGACCATAAGAACAGGGTGAAACCCCACGGTGAGGAGTGGAAGTATAATTTCAAAAGGATGATGGCTCCTTTTCTGGAGCAAAGTGTTTTTCCGGAGGATGTTAGAAAGGCAATTGTTAGCTATCTGGGCAATCCCAGCGCTGCAAGTTGTACAGATCTGAAGCTTTCAAGGGCCTTGAAGAAATATGATCAATCGGCAGATATGTCGAGGCTTGAGGAGTTGCCACTTGATGCGGTGTTTACCATCAAAGATGGACGTCAGTTTAAAAAGGGGCTGAAACTTAGAAAAAGATATCGCTGTACCTGCTTAAACAATGGGCATGTCTACTTATTTAATCCTTTGGCTGAAGTGATAATGGAAGCAACAGGTACCTGATCGGTCTGTTAGTTATGTAACCTCTAAATATCTTTATTCGATTTGCTGTTCTCTTCGTACAATTTGGCGAAAGACTTAGGTGCCACTTCTGGCATTTCACGATATTTGCCCCATATTTTTTTGAACAAAAACCGAAGAAGAAAATTTTTAAACTTTCCACCAAAACTATCCATTCTCGACCGTTTTAACATTCCCGTTTTCCAGATCTTCCAGCCAATTTCTTCCGTCTTTTTATTCTCGTGGTTCGTTGCCGCATCTCTTCTGTTTAGCAGCAACATCTTATGGATATCTATTTTCGCCGGACAAACTTCTGAACATTTTCCACATAAGCTGGAAGCATAGCTCAGGTGCTTAAAATCCTTCATCCCTTTTAAATGAGGCGTAATAATTGAGCCTATCGGACCGCTATAGGTGGTATTATAGGTATGGCCTCCAATATTTTTATATACCGGGCAGGCATTTAAGCAGGCGCCACACCTGATGCAGTACAGCCCCTGACGTTGCTCTTTCTGCGCCAGTAAATTTGTCCGTCCGTTGTCAAGCAAAATGACATACATTTCCTCCGGGCCATCTGTTTCTTCGCCACGTTTCGGTCCACTCAATATGGTATTATATACGGTCAGGTTCTGACCTGTACCATGACTGGCCAGCAACGGCCAAAACAAATCCAGATCGGCCATGGAAGGAATAACTTTTTCGATACCTACAATGGCGATATGAATTTTTGGAAAAGTTGTACAAAGTCTTGCATTACCTTCATTTTCTGTTAATGCAATGCTTCCCGTATCGGCAATTAAGAAGTTCCCTCCGCTAATGCCGATGTCGGCTTTCAGATACTTTTCCCTTAGCAGTTCCCTGGCTTTTTGGGTAAGTTGCTCGGGTGTATAATCTAATGGTGTTCCAAATTTTTCGTGGAATAACTTGGCAATATCTTCCTTATTCAGGTGCATTGCGGGTGTTACAATATGGTAAGGAGGTTGGCCAAGCAATTGCACAATATATTCGCCCAGATCACTTTCTAATGATTCTATGCCGTGTTCTGCCAGAAATTCATTGAGGTGAATCTCTTCGGTGGTCATCGATTTTGACTTGATCACCGTTTTTCCCCCTTTTTTATTGATGATGTTGAGTATTTCTTTTTGAGCTTCGGCGGTATTATTTGCCCATATGACCTTTCCGCCTCTGCGTTGGAAGTTCGACTCAAATTCGGGTAAGAACTTGTCGAGATTTTCCATTACCCGCCATTTAATCACGTGAGCCTTCTTCTTGGAATTTTCCAGGTTTTCAAATCTAGACAGACCCCGTTCAACAGCTGTATTGTACTTGCCAATATTGTAATTAATCGTCTTTCTATGATCTAAATCAAAGGCCTTTTCATCAGCCTTCACTAAAAATTCCTCAGATACCTTCATCATCTTCCAAATATAAAAATAAATACCTTTAGGGGATTATATCCCAAATCGATATTATGCATCACGTCATCCTGAATTTATTTCAGGATCTTGAATATCACATTCAAAACTTGCTTAAACCAGATCCTGAAATAAATTCAGGATGACGACAGGACTAATATGCAGCCCTTTTTTTAATTTTTCTTTGTACCGTCTTCATTCTTATCTACCACGGGTCTTTTGGCACCATTAGCCAGTTCCCAAGCGGTAAAATAAACGAGTCTGGCCCTTTTTGCCAACATCGGAAAATCTATTTTGCTGATTTCATCGCCCGGCTGATGGTAGTCGTCATGCACACCGTTGAAATAAAATATGACAGGAATGCCATGTTTTGCAAAATTATAGTGGTCAGAACGATAGTAAAAACGATTTGGATCTGTACGATTGTTATACCTTTCATCCAGGTTCATTTTTACATAATCTTTATTGGCTTTTTTACCTACGCGATCCAGGTCACTGCTCAACATATCCGAACCGATGATGTAAACAAAGTTATTGTCAGCCGCATGGTCCTTATCTCCACGGCCAATCATGTCAATATTTAAATTGGTGATGGTGTTTGCCAATGGGAAAATAGGATATTCGGAATACCATTCCGAGCCCAGTAAGCCTTTCTCTTCACCTGTAACCGTCATAAACAGAATGCTCCTTTTAGGCCCTTTTCCTGCTTTTTTTGCTTTCATAAAAGCTTCAGCAATCATCAACACACCTGTTGTTCCCGATCCATCGTCATCCGCACCGTTGTTGATTTTGTCATCACCCTTTACATTTGGAGTAATGCCGATATGATCATAGTGCGCAGTAATGACCAAAACTTCATTTTTCAGTTTAGGATCCGAACCCTCCAGAAAGCCCAGAACATTCTCAGCCCTTACTTTGGTCTCGGTTTTTTTTGCACTGGCGGTAACGTTTACATTTAGCGCTTGCGAAGCAGGTTTGCCCGTATCAGCAATTTTCTTTTTAATGGCTTCAACTGTCGTATTTGCCGATTTGAGTAACAGATTGGCCGTGGCTGTATTGATATAGATAACAGGGATTCCCGATGTAGTGTTCATGCGGTCCATGTTTTCTTTGGTCTTCATCACCATTTGTTCCGATTGAAGATAACTTTTTAGGTTCTCGGGCATCACGTCAACCATCGGATCTATAACCAATACCGCCTGAACTTTATTTTCAGATAAATATTTGATCTTATTGTTGATGTTCCCTCCAGAGTTTTTAGCAGCTGATGCGCCTGCCGGATCACCTGACTTAAAGATAACGACAACCTTTCCGGCGATATCTAATCCCGCAAAATCATTATACCCTTCTTTATTGAGCCCATATCCAGCAAATAGTAATTGCCCTGCATTGAACGCAAAACCCTTTTCAGATACCGAAGGAGGCATCACATAAAAATCAGTAAAAGGTTCAGCAGGCTGCCCTTCAATAGTTAAAACTTGCGAAAGGCCATAGTTTACCATATCTATAGGCTGGAAATAATCGCCCTTTACAGGGCCTTTCAAACCCAGATTTTTGAAGAAAGTTTTAATATATTCTGCAGCCATCCAGCCACCTTTTTTACCGGTTTCTCTTCCTTCATATTCGTCAGAAGCCAATACCGAAAGGTGTTTGTAGGCGTTGTCTTTATTAATGGTTTGGCTATACTTAATGGCTTCCCTGTTTTGCGCAACAGCGGTACAACCCATCAGCAGCACAATACTGGTGTATAAAAAGTGTCTTTTCATCAGTTCTGTTTTAGCATGACATTTTACTTACCCTTCCTGCATGTCTACCGCCTTCAAAGGCAGTATTCAGGAAAGTAGAGACCATTTCTTTTGCCGATTCTTCAGAAACAAATCTGGCCGGTATGCAAATGATATTGGCGTTGTTGTGTAATCTGGCCAACTCAGCTATTTCCTTTTGCCAGCAAATTGCCGCGCGAATCTGTTGGTGTTTGTTGGCCGTAATGGCAACCCCGTTAGCACTGCCACAAACCAATACACCAAATGTTGCCTCGCCGCTTTCAACAGCTTCTGCTACCGGGTGTGCAAAATCCGGGTAGTCAACAGAATCAGCAGAGTAGGTGCCAAAATCTTTCACTTCATAATCACTTAAAAAGGATCTGAGTAGTTCTTTGTATTCAAAACCGGCATGATCCGAGCCAATTGCAATCTTAAATTTGGTATCTGTTGACATTTTTTAGGTTTATTTTATGGAATAATTTAGCTAGTATTTCTATTTTTTTATTTTGGCCACACCGTAAAGTTCTTTATTTCTTTTACGTTCTATGTTTGCCGATATAAAGATACTCAATTCGTACAATACAAACAGTGGCAATGCAACCACAAGCATCGTCATCACATCGGCAGTTGGGGTTACAACGGCAGCCACAATCAGGATGATCACGGCAGCATATCTTCTGGTCGAACGCATGAATGCAGGCGTCATGATGCCAAACTTAGAAAGAATATAGATCACCACAGGAAGCTGGAAAATTACACCAGATCCAATGGTTAATGTAGCTACAGATGATAAATAGGAGGTAATGGTAAAGGTATTCTGTATGTCAGGGCTTACTGTAAAATTGGTTAGGAAATTGACCGATAGCGGACAAACAATATAGTAGCCAAAAAGTACACCGATGAAAAATAATGCGGAAGCGAACATCACAAAATTGCTGGCCGATTTCCTTTCATTTTCATGCAGGGCCGGTTTGATGAATAACCACAATTCAAAAAGGATATAAGGAATGCCTAAAATAATACCAACCATTACGCAGGCATTAATTTGAAGGGTAAACTGACCCGCCATTTCGGTATTGATGATCTTCGCGTCAATGTGCGTAATACAAAAATCCGAGCCAATCAGGTGAGGCCAGGCGGCAGCCATTTTACACATCATTCTGTAAGTCCAGAAATCAGGGTTTTTAGGCCCCATAATCAGATCATTGAAAATAAAATCCGAAAACCAGAAAGCTGCGATGGTAAACAATACCACCACCAATAAAGCACGTAACAGATGTTTTCTGAGTACATCTATATGGTCAAAAAAAGACATCTCCGCCTCTAAAGTTTTTCCTTTTTCTTTTATGGCCCCAATCAGGTCACGTTTTTTATTATCGCTCATGGAAGTTATTTGTAAAACAAAAATACCATTCTTTTAGGTAGAATGGTATTTACGTTTTAAATCTATTAAATAGTTTTTAAACTGTACACTTTGTTTTTAAAGTATGGAAGTTATCATTCCGAAAACTCGAAAGTCTCCATAAATTTAGTCGTAAAATTACCAGCTCTGAAATTAGGATCTTTCATCAATTTCAGATGAAACGGAATGGTCGTTTTTACACCTTCAATCACAAATTCACTCAGGGCACGTTCCATGGTACTGATGGCTTCTTCACGGGTTTGTGCAACACAAATCAGTTTCGCAATCATCGAGTCGTAGTTTGAAGGAATCTGATAGCCTGCATAAACATGCGTATCTACCCTTACTCCATGCCCACCTGGCGAATGGAAGTTAGTAATTTTTCCTGGTGATGGTCTGAAATTGTTAAATGGATCTTCCGCATTTATTCTGCATTCAATGGCGTGCATGTCTGGCGAATAATTTTTACCGGAAATAGGAACACCTGAGGCAACTTTAATCTGCTCTTTGATCAAATCATAATTGATTACTTCTTCAGTTACCGGATGTTCTACCTGGATACGGGTATTCATTTCCATGAAATAGAAGTTGCGGTGTTTATCTACCAAAAATTCTATGGTACCAGCACCTTCATATTGTACTGCAATAGCACCTTTAATGGCAGCCTCACCCATTCTTTCGCGTAATTCCGGAGTCATGAAAGGAGAAGGAGCTTCCTCAACCAGTTTCTGATGTCTGCGTTGAATAGAGCAATCGCGCTCCGATAAGTGACAGGCTTTACCATACTGATCGCCAATAATCTGGATTTCAATATGACGTGGATCTTCGATGTATTTTTCTAAATAAAGACCATCATTGCCAAAAGCCGCACCCGATTCTTGTCTGGCGCTATCCCATGCATTTTCAAAATCTTCATCTTTCCATACTACACGCATTCCACGGCCACCGCCACCGGCAGTTGCCTTAAGGATAACCGGATAACCAATTTCGTTGGCTATTGCAATGCCTTCTTTGATGTTTTCTACCAAACCTTCCGAACCGGGAATAGTTGGTACACCCGCTTTTTTCATCGTTTCTTTGGCCGATGCTTTATCGCCCATAGAATTGATCTGTTCTGGTGTTGCTCCAATAAATTTGATTCCGTAATCGCGGCATACTGACGAAAACTTAGCGTTTTCCGATAAGAATCCGTAGCCCGGATGGATAGCATCCGCATTGGTCAGTTCTGCTGCAGAAATGATATTAGGAATGCTCAGGTAAGAATCTTTACTTGGTGGAGGGCCAATACAAACAGCTTCATCAGCAAAGCGAACGTGTAAACTCTCTCTGTCGGCAGTAGAGTAAACAGCCACGGTTTTGATGCCCATTTCTTTACAGGTACGAATAATGCGCAATGCAATTTCGCCCCTGTTGGCAATTAATATTTTCTTAAACATATATTCTATCTCGTATAATTTGCTGTAAGCAAATATTACATTGGTTCAACTAAAAATAAAGGCTGGTCATATTCTACCGGCGACGCATTGTCAACCAGCACCTTTACAATTTTACCCGAAACTTCACTTTCTATTTCATTGAAAAGTTTCATCGCTTCAATGATACAGATTACCTTTCCTGTAGAAACCTCATCGCCAACATTCACGAAAGAAGGTTTATCCGGGCTTGCCGAGCGATAGAACGTACCAATCATTGGCGATTTGATGGTGATATACTTTGAGGTATCTTCAACAGGTGCCGCTGATTTGGTTTCAGTAGGGGCAACCGGTAGCGGAGCCGCAGCCGTAGCTGCAACAGCAGGAGCAATCTGAGCAGGTACCGTTGCCTGAACAATGGTAGGTGTCTGATTGGTTTTGATTGTGATTTTGAAGTTTTCCTGCTCAATAGCTACTTCATTTACGCCCGAACGAGAAACAAATTTAATAAGTTCCTGAATTTGTTTAATATCCATTTTTTAGGTGTTATTTAGAAAAAATAGTACGTCTTTAGAACTATCTAAGTTAAGATTATTTATTTTATAAAATTAATAGGCCCATTTTAAATAAACAGAACCCCAGGTAAATCCACCTCCAAAGGCAGCTAATATCAAATTGTCGCCTTTTTTTAGTTGATTTTCCCATTCCCACAAGCACAAAGGTATAGTGCCATTAGTGGTATTGCCATAACGTTGTATATTGATCATTACCTTTTCCGAGCCAACACCCATTCTTGATGCTGTGGCATCAATAATTCGTTTATTGGCCTGATGCGGTACCAACCAGGTTACCTCTTCAGAAGTAAGGTTGTTGCGGTCCATGATTTCTGCCGCAACATCGGCCATATTGGTTACCGCAAATTTGAATACGGCTTGTCCTTCCTGATAAACTACATGCTCATTATTATCAATGGTTTCGTGAGTTGCCGGTCGGGCCGAACCGCCAGCTTTTTGATGTAAAAACTGCTTACCAGCCCCGTCACTTCTCAATATAGAGTCCATTACTCCAAGTCCTTCCTCATTTGGTTCCAGTAGTACTGCACCGCAACCGTCTCCGAAGATGATGCAGGTTGTGCGGTCCTGATAATTAATAATGGACGACATTTTATCGCCGCCAACTACCAGTACTTTTTTGTGCTTACCGGATTCTATGAATTGTGATCCTGTTGAAAGTCCGTAGATGAAACCCGAACAAGCTGCCTGAAGATCGTAGCCCCAGGCATTTTTAGCCCCAATTTTATCAGCTAAAATGTTGGCAGATGCCGGAAAAGGCATATCGGGAGTGGTGGTACAGAAAATAATCAACTCAATCTCTTCCGCACTGATCCCTCGTTTTTCAAGCAAACCATTTACGGCATGTACTGCCATATCCGAGGTGCCTAAACCTTCGCCCTTTAATATTCTTCGCTCTTTGATCCCTGTTCTGGATGTAATCCATTCATCAGTGGTGTCGACAATTGATTCAAGCTCTTTATTGGTCATGATGTAATCGGGTACATAGCCATGAACAGCTGTAATCGCAGCGTGAATTTTACTCATTTTATTTAAAATTATTTAAATGCGGCTTGTATTTTTCCAACCAAGCCGGTTGTAATCATGTCTCTGGATTGCAGGATCATGTTTTTAACAGCAAGGGGACTTGAAATGCCATGGCCAATAACTACAGGTGCATTTACCCCTAAAACAGGGCTGCCTCCATAATTTTCGTAATTAAACCGGTCAAAGAATTCATCTTTTAAGCCTCTTTTTAAGGTTAGTACATAAAAAGACTCTGCCAGTTTAAGCATCACATTCCCTGTAAAGCCATCACAAACAATAACGTCTGCTTTATCATTAAATAAATCCCGACCTTCCACATTGCCTACAAAATTGAACAAATTGGTATCCTTCATGAGAGGGAAAGTAGCCAGACTAAGCATATTACCTTTTTCATCTTCCTCACCTATATTCATTAACGCTACTTTTGGCGTTTTAATGCCCATAACGTTTTCAGCATACAAACTTCCCAATACACCAAACTGCAATAAGGTATCAGGCTTACAATCGGCATTTGCGCCAACGTCAACCATTAAACCTACACCACCACTTAATTTTGGAAGAAAAGTAGACAGACAGGGTCTGATGATACCTGGAATTGTTTTTACACTAAATACGGCACCAACAAGCATAGCACCCGAATTTCCGGCGCTGGCAAATGAATCAAGTTTACCATCTTTTAAAAGATTGAAACCAATAGATATGCTGGAATTAGGCTTTTGAACAATAGCCTTAGTGGGATGTTCGCCCATACCAATCACTTCTTCGGTATGTATATACTCAAAGTGATCGGGGTTAAATCCGTGTTCGGTTAGGATGGGCTTAATTTGCTGGGTATCTCCAATAAGTACCAGATGCTCATCTGGAGATAGCAAGGGATGAGCTGCTATTGCTCCTAAAACATTTGCTTTAGGAGCATAGTCTCCGCCCATTATATCGAGACCTATTCTCATAGTAAAATCAGTTTGTGTAGTCGGCAAAATTGCCGTTTTTTAACGGCTCTAAGTTAAACTATAGTGCAGTTAAAACACAAACTATTTTTCAAGAAAATTAACCTATTGAGGTGTTTTCAATAACCAGTTTACCGTTGTAGTATAAGTTACCATCAACGTTATAAGCGCGGTGAGGAGTGTGGATTGCACCTGTTGTCTGACAAGTAGCTAAAGAAGGAGCTTCTGCTTTGTAGTGAGTTCTTCTCTTATCTCTTCTGCTCTTAGAAACTTTACGTTTTGGATGTGCCATTGTTGATTTGTTTAATTATTATTTTAATTTCTTTAATGCTGCCCACCTTGGGTCGTCATTTTGTTGTTCTTCTTCCTGTTGTGATCCTACCGCTAAACTTTCCAGTCTTGCAATCATCTCCTGGTCGCACTTTACGCCCGTACCATTCTCCTCACATATTTTAATATAAGGTACCGATACCGTGATAAACTCATAAATCAGACCCGAGACATCAATCTCAGTTTCCTTTTTATTCAGTACAATGATCTCCAGATCATCGCTTTCCAGTTCATCCTCAGCAAATTTTACAATCTGCCTTTCCTGTATCTCAATTGGTGCCTCAAATTCCGCTAAACACTTGTCACAATCTAATACTATGTTTCCATTGATGTGGAAATGTAGTATCAGCATTGTTTCTTGTTTGTCAAGCTCTAGCGCCGCTTTCAGGTTACCCTTTTTTACAAGGGAATACTCAAAGGCATCAAAAAAGCTGTTATCAATCTCAAAATCAAACTGATGTTTGCCAATTTTTAAGCCTGTAAAGGGGATTGAAAATTGTTTTAATGGTTTCAATTGTAACAAAATTTTAGCCCGCAAATGTAGAGATTATTTTTAATCGTTGCAAATCTTTTTTAATTCGCGTCATCTTTCATATCCGCCGCAGTTTCAATAACTTTTCCTCCGCTTCTTAACTGAGTGCTTAACAAGGCTTCCTGCTCGCGTCTGTGTTTCACAATATGTGTAGCCGCAAATACAGCTTCAATGAATGAAGATGGGTCGGCCAGGTTTTTTCCTGCAATATCATATCCTGTTCCATGATCCGGCGATGTACGTACAATTTTCAAGCCTGCCGAAAAATTTACTCCGCTACCAAATGCAATAGTTTTAAAAGGGATTAAACCTTGGTCGTGATACATGGCTAGTACCGCATCAAATTGTTTGTAACTACCATTTCCAAAAAAGCCATCAGCCGGATAAGGGCCAAAACAGATCACTCCTTTGTCAAATGCTTCCTGTATAGCCGGGATAATCACCTGTTCTTCTTCCTTGCCCAATAAACCATTGTCGCCAGCATGCGGGTTTAGTCCCAATACCGCTATTTTTGGTTTTTCAATCCAGAAATCCTTCTTCAGGCTCTCGTTCATCAATACCAGCTTTTTCACAATTTTTTCCTTCGTTACCTGCTGGGAAATGTCTTTAACAGGAATATGTCCGGTTACTACACCCACGCGGATGTCCTCGCTGATCATAAACATCAGCACATCGTTGCTGTTGCTTTGTTCCTGCAGGTACTCGGTATGTCCGGGGAATTTGAAGTCGTCCGACTGTATATTGTGTTTATTGATTGGTGCAGTAACCAGTGCATCGATTTCTCCTTTTACCAAGGCGTCTGTTGCTTTTTGTAGCGACAATAAGGCATATTTTCCACCCGTTTCGTTCGAAACTCCAAGGTCAATTTTTACATCTTCTTCCCAGCAATTGATCAGGTTGGGCTTTTTAGGGTTGGCCGACGATGGATCGTTGATCACATTAAAAGCAAAATCTGTCAACCCTAAAGCTTTTCTGTGATAGGAAGCAACTTTGGTATGCCCGTAAACTATGGGCGTACAGTAGTCAAATATGCTGTTGTGCGATAAAGTCTTTAAGATTACTTCTAATCCAATCCCATTGATATCACCAATGCTTATCCCGATTTTAATTTTATTGCTCATGCCTGAATAGAAATTTGGTGCAAATTACAGATTTTCAATTAATGTTGGCCAGATGCTGGTAAAACTTTACTTATTTTGCATCTTTTAAGGGCGCACATATGAGTTTGGTTAAGGCAAAAAAACATTTAGGGCAACACTTTCTGACCGATAAAAATATCGCAGCAAAGATTGTAAACGGTCTGGTACATACAGATAAGTATAAACAAGTACTGGAAGTTGGACCGGGAATGGGTATTCTGTCTGATTTGCTACTGGAACGTACAGATATTGAAACTCATTTGATTGATATAGATGTGGAGTCTTATCATTTTTTACAGAAAAAATACCCTCAATTGGGTGATAGGTTGATAAATGGCGACTTCCTTGCGCTAAACCTATCTGATATTTTCAAAGAAAAATATGCCATAATTGGTAATTTTCCTTACAATATATCTTCCCAGATATTATTTAAAATTTTGGAAAACAGGCAGTCGGTTGTTGAAATGGTAGGCATGTTTCAAAAAGAGGTAGCCGAGCGTTGCGCCTCTAAATCGGGCACAAAGGATTATGGTATATTAAGTGTCCTGATTCAGGCATATTATGATATAGAATACCTGTTTACCGTTAAACCAGGCACCTTTAACCCGCCGCCAAAAGTAAATTCGGGCGTCATCAGATTGAGCCGCAACCAGGTAGAAACACTACCATGCGATGAAAAACTATTCTGGCGCACTGTAAAAGCGGGTTTTAATCAACGAAGAAAAACTTTACGTAATGCACTTTCGGGCGTGGTACCAAAAGATAAAATGGATACCCATCCTTTTTTTGAGAAAAGGGCTGAGCAGTTAAGTGTGGCAGATTTTGTTGAGCTTACGGCACATCTTACTAAACTTTCGAAATAATAGAAGTAGTACAGACATGAAAGGAAGAATATTAATTGTTGACGATTTGCATGCTTCATTTAAGGAAAAGGCAATTGCATTAGGATACGAAGTTGACGATCGTCCGCTCATTACCCGGGCCGAAACAATGGCCGTTATTGGCGGTTATAGTGGCATAGCAGTAAGGACTAAATTCCGTATAGATCAGGAATTGATGGAAGCTGCACCAGCACTTAAATTTATTGCAAGGGCAGGTGCGGGTTTGGATAATATTGATGAAGCCTTTGCCAGGCAAAAAGGCATCAGCTTGCTTAATGCCCCGGAAGGAAATATGGATGCCGTAGGTGAACATGCTGTGGGCTTGATGTTGAGCCTGATGAACAATTTCAGAACTGCGGATACCCAGGTGCGTAATGGAGTGTGGGACAGGGAAGGGAACCGGGGTTATGAATTGAAAGGACGTACTGTAGGTATTATTGGTTATGGCTTTATGGGGCAGAGTTTTGCTAAAAAACTTTCGGGCTTTGAGGTGAATGTAATTGCATACGATAAATACAAGACGGGCTTTAGCGATGAATATGCGAGGGAAGTGAGTATGGAAGAAATTGTAAAGCATAGCGATGTGCTGAGTTTGCATACCCCCTTAACTGCCGAAACCAGGCAAATGGTAAATGATGAGTACCTGTTTCACTTCCGCAAACCTATTTTTTTTATCAATACTTCCAGGGGCGAGGTGGTGCATACCGAAGCGGTGTTGAAGGCCATTGAAGAGGGTAAAATATTAGGTGCCGGCCTTGATGTGCTGGAGGTAGAGAAATTTCCGGCATTGGCCGATCAGAACTGGTATAACAACCTTAAACTGTCGGGCAAAGTGATCCTAACGCCTCATGTTGGTGGCTGGACATTTGAGTCTTATCGCAAAATTTCGGAGGTGCTGGCCGGGAAACTTGAGGAAATCTCTCAGTAGCGAAGCCCTTTCGACTCTTTTATCCTTTACTTTTTCCAGGCTTTAATCAGCCTTTAAATGACAGCGTAATGTGTAAGCCGTTACAGCGCGGTGAGAGCGCCTTTTTATGGAGAAAAGGCGCTCTCACCGCGCTCTCATGGCGCTCTCACGGCGCAGTCATACCAAGCATGGCTAAAGGCCAGCCTTATCTCTGAATTATCTTCCGGGGTTTCGACATCATTTCATCATTTTACTGTTAAAAATTTGGTTTTATGGTGGCGCGCTGTTATCTTCGTTTTAATTGAAGCAAGACTATGTAGGCATATGGGCCTATATAGTCTTGTTTGTTTTTTAGAGGACTTACAAAAAAATAGACGAGCTATGACAGAGGTAACATATTATACCCAAGATGGTTTAGATAAACTTAAAGAGGAATTACAGTATTTAAAAACTACTGGCAGGCAGTTGATATCTAAGGCGATAGCAGAAGCAAGAGATAAAGGTGATCTTTCGGAGAACGCCGAATATGATGCCGCCAAAGAAGCGCAAGGTTTACATGAAGCTAAAATTGCTAAATTGGAAGGTACACTTTCTACAGCCAGATTAATTGACGAATCCAAATTGGATACATCGAAAGTTCTTGCACTTTCGATTGTAAAAATAAAAAATACAAAAAACGGAGCTACGATGTCTTACCAACTGGTGGCAGAATCAGAGGCCGACCTGAAAACAGGAAAGATCTCTGTGAAATCGCCTATTGCGAAAGGATTGTTGGGTAAATCGGTTGGTGATACTACAGAAATTGAAGTTCCGGCAGGGAAAATGGAATTTGAAATTTTAGAGATCAGCAGATAAAAACAAGACAATGGCAAGTATCTTTTCAAGAATAGTAAGTGGTGAAATTCCGGCCCATGTGGTTGCTGAAACTACTGAATTTCTAGCTTTTATGGATGTGAATCCACTGGTGATGGGACATGTTTTGGTGATCCCTAAAAAAGAGATCGACTATATCTTTGATATGGACGAAGAAAGCTATTTCGGATTAACTTTGTTTGCTAAAATAGTGGCCACAGGATTAAAAGAGGCTTTTCCATGTGAAAAAGTAGGCGTTGCCGTTATCGGGTTGGAAGTGCCACATGTACACATTCACCTGATTCCGATGAACAATGTGGATGATATGAACTTTAGTAAAGCGAAACTGAAGCCAACGCAGGAAGCGCTTGCTGAAGCAGCGACTAAGATTAAGATTGCATTGTCGAAAGATTAACTTTAAAAAACAGGTATCTCCTCGCAGCCGGGAATCTTTTCCCGATGAAGAATCGGAAAAATTTCCAAGGTCTGCTCAGAGGAACCAGTTTTTTCTTTAAACAGCATTGCATAAAACAAAAAGCAGGAGCATGATTTGCTCCTGCTTTTTGTTTATTAGCGTTGTGCATATTTATTTATGTGTGTTTGTATTGTTCATTGATGCCCGTATTGTTTGTTGATGTTCGCAACCGTACATCCGCTGTTCATATTCGTACACTTTGTTTTAAATATAGCTTATATTAGATCTTAGATGGCACTGGTTTGCTATGGCACAGGGATTGAATTAAGAGGTGTAAAATAAATATGAATTATGTTTCGGCACCATTTATTATTGATATATAGAAATTTTAAGCGATATAAAACCTCTTTTTTTATCAATCTGATAGGACTGTCTACCGGTATTTCCTGTGCCCTGCTCATTTATTTATGGGTAAATGACGAGATGCAAATGGATGGTTTTCATGACGAAAGGTTATATCAGGTTATGGAAAATCAGCACGTTGCTGATGGTGTAAATACAATAGATGGCACACCCGCAATTTTAGCGGATGCCATGGTAAAAGAGATGCCGGAGGTTGCATTGGCAGTTACTGCATCGCCAACCTACTGGTTGGGGCAAAGTAAAGTTTCGGCCAATAATCAACCCGCTTTAAAGGCTGCAGGTAAATTTGCCGGTGCCGACTTTTTTAAAGTGTTCGCTTATCCACTCCTGGCTGGCCAAGCAGATCGGGTGCTTAAGGACAAAAATACCGTTGTTGTTTCGGAGGGATTGGCTTTAAAACTATTTCATAGTATCGACGTGATCGGGAAAGAGTTTGTATGGAGTAATGCTGATATGAAGAGCGAAAATCGCGCAATGATTTCCGGTGTTTTTAAAGATTTACCTTCAAATTCTTCTGATCATTTTGATTTCCTCGTTTCTCTGGATGTGTTTTTTGCCGCTGCTCCAAACTATTTAAAATGGGGGAATTCGGGGCCAAATACCTTTTTTATTTTAAAGGAAGGGGCTGACCCGGTGCAATTTAATGCAAAGATTGAAGGTTTTCTAAAAACTAAGGGACAAAGGGATCTTAGCTTGTTCATCAGACCTTATGCGGATAGTTACCTGTATAATCAGTTTGAAAATGGGAAAGTTAGTGGAGGAAGAATTGATTATGTGAAACTGTTTGGGCTTGTTGCCGTATTTATTTTGCTTATTGCCTGTATCAATTTTATGAATCTTTCAACGGCCAAGGCGTCCAGAAGACTGAAAGAAGTAGGCGTTAAAAAGGTAATGGGGGCACAAAGAAGTTCATTGATTTTGCAATATATGGCCGAATCAATGCTTTTGACGATTATAGCGGTATTTGTGTCATTACTTATTGTAGAGTTGTTGTTGCCACAATTTAATGCCATTGTTGATAAGCAGCTTAGTTTGCATTACAGCATGTCTCTTATTTTATCTTTGCTGGCTATAACCACTTTTACTGGCCTGGTATCTGGAAGTTATCCTGCCTTTTATTTATCGGGTCTTAAACCTGTCCTTGCTTTAAAGGGCCGGCTTAATTTAACCCGGGCTGCATCATGGACCCGACAGGGCCTGGTGGTTTTTCAATTTACACTTTCTGTGATCTTAATTGTAGCTGTATTTGTGATATATAAACAGATTGCTTACGTCCAGCACAAAAGTCTGGGTTATCAGAAAGAGAATGTGCTTTATTTTGAGGCTAACGGAAAATTCAAAAACAATGTCAACCTTGCCATTGATGTGATTAAAAAGATTCCTGGTGTAACCAATGCTTCCAGTATAAACAGGGAGTTACTTGGCGATCTGAATTATACTTTTGGTGATTTCAATTGGGAAGGGAGGGACCCAAAGGAAGTGATTAAATTTCAGCATGCCTATGTCAACAGTGGTCTGATTGAAACAGTAGGTATAAAAATGGCGGCCGGCAGGAGCTTCTCGGATAAATTTGGAGCAGATACCTCAAAGATTATTGTCAATGAAGCGGGCTTAAAAGCGATGCGCTTAAGGAATCCGTTAGGGAAAATTTTTAACGTTTGGGGGCAGGATTTTCAGATTATTGGCGTGATTAAGGACTTTCACTTTGAATCTTTACATCAAACCATTAAGCCCATGTTTTTGAGATATAGACCCGAGTTTACCAATAGGGTTATGCTAAGCGTTGGCTCGGGGAAGATAAAAGAAGTGATGGATCAGCTCCAGAAAATGAACACAACCTATAATCCAGGTTTTAACCTTGATGTTAAATTTCTGGATCAGGATTTTCAGGCACAATATGTAGCCGAAAGCAGGGTAGCG
This sequence comes from Pedobacter schmidteae, assembly GCF_900564155.1. Lineage (NCBI taxonomy): Bacteria > Pseudomonadati > Bacteroidota > Sphingobacteriia > Sphingobacteriales > Sphingobacteriaceae > Pedobacter > Pedobacter schmidteae. Next base: position 1,778,104 of record NZ_LS999839.1, read on the forward strand.
GTATTGTCCAGGTATTTTGCTGTCATAGCTGTTTTGATCTCTTGTCTTGGATTATTTGGCCTGGCAACATTTACCGCCGAGCGGCGACTAAAAGAAATCGGCATCAGAAAAGTTCTAGGTGCAAGCGGTTTTAGTCTTGTTTATACGCTATCTAAAGATTTTACCAGACCGGTTATCTCAGCTATATTGATTGCTTTGCCTGTTAGCTATGTGCTGGTCCGCTATTGGCTCAATAGCTTTGCGTACAGAATTGAGCTTCAGCTTTGGTATTTTGTTGCTGCAGGATTTCTGGCGCTGTTCATATCACTGATTACTGTATGTACCCAGGCATGGAAAGCCGCAAATGTGAATCCCGTTCAATGTTTAAAAGCGGATGGCTAGGAGTGTGCTGCTATTATTTTAGTTTTTCATTGTTTTTATGTCTGTCCGCATCCCGAATGCTTTTCTTTTCCAGGTTTTTTTCCATGGCGGCAGTCAAATCGATACCGGTTTGGTTGGCCAGGCAAATCAATACAAATAATACATCCGCCATTTCATCGCCCAGGTCTACAGCCTCATCACTTTTTTTAAAAGATTGTTCGCCATACTTGCGCGACATGATCCGGGCCACTTCACCAACTTCTTCCATCAGAATGGCGGTATTGGTTAGCTCGTTAAAATAGCGGATGCCTGTTGTTTTGATCCACTGGTCTACGGTTTCCTGTGCTTCCTTTATGGTCATTATTCTTTATTTTTTGTGTCGATGATAATGGTTACGGGCCCATCATTGGTTAAACTGACCTTCATGTCTGCACCAAATATTCCGGTTTGGATGGGCTTATTTAATTGCGAAGAAAGTAAAGTAATCATGCTTTCATATAAAGGGATAGCCTTTTCTGGTCTTGCCGCCCTGGTAAAGCCGGGTCTGTTGCCCTTTTTTGTGGCTGCAAATAAGGTAAACTGGCTAATCAGCAAAATATTGCCGTCTACATCGTTTAGGGCCTTGTTCATCAATTGATTTTCATCAGCAAATACGCGCAGCCCTGTAATTTTAGCAGCCAGCCACTCCAGGTCTTCCACAGTGTCGGCGTCTTCTATGCCCAGCAATACCACAAACCCCAAGCCAATGGTACCTGTAACACTGCCTCCTACCTCGCAATTGGCGGTAGTCACTCTTTGTATAACTGCTCTCATAGTTTAAGCCCTGGTTTCATTGCCATTGTAAATGCTCAGGTAGCTTTCGTACCTGCTCAGTTCTATCTCTCCATTTTCAACAGCTTTAATTACGGCACAACCTGGCTCGTTTACATGTCGGCAGTTGTTAAATTTGCATTGGTTCATCATGGCACGCATTTCTCTGAAATAATGCCCCAGTTCCTCGGGCCTGATATCGAAAATACCCAGTTCTCTGATTCCCGGTGTGTCAATTAAGTACCCACCAAAAGGCAAGGTGTGCATTTCTGCAAAAGTAGTGGTGTGCTGCCCTTTGTCGCTGGCTTCCGAAATTTCGCCGGTTTTGATGTCCCTACCTGGCAAAAGCGCATTGATCAGGCTTGATTTGCCTACGCCGGAGTGGCCGGAAAACAAGGTTGTTTTATTCTTTAATAAGCTTTCAATTAAAGGGATATTGGTGCCCTCCAAAGCGGAAACTGAATAACATGGATAGCCAATGCGTTCATAAATGGCTGCATATTCGGCCAATATTTCCAGACCTTCCTCATGAAAAAGGTCCAGTTTATTAAAAATCAACACAGCGGGAATATCATAGGCTTCGGCAGTAGCCAGAAAGCGGTCGATAAAGCCCAGCGAGGTACGGGGAGAGGCGAGCGTAACTACCAGAAAGGCCTGATCCATATTGGCCGCAATAATTTGGGCCTGCTTAGATAGGTTTATGGATTTTCTGATGATATAATTCTTTCGGTCATGCAGCTTGTAAATCACTCCATTCTCCGAATTTGGTTCTAATTCAAATTCTACACGATCGCCAACAGCAATAGGATTTGTGGTTTGGATACCCTGTATCCTGAACTTGCCTTTTATCCGGCAGTCATAATCAAGCCCATTTTCGGCATGTACCTGGTACCAGCTTCCGGTCGATTTAATTATTAGTCCTTGCATATGATGTTGTAAAGGTAAGAATAGTATTTTGTAGTTCGTATTTAGTAGGTAGATGTAAGTATTAGTATTTAGATTCTGGTCCCAGGCGTTGGTATGTTGTAACCGATAAGGCTTGGATAGCTGGAGACAGGGCCGCTGAAATGGGCAATCTGTCTAAGTACTAACGACTAAATACTAACTACTTTAAAAAAACACTTGCTAATTAGAAAAATATAACTTTACTTTACGCCCAGTTACCGATAGTGTAAAAATTACAATGTATAATAATTCAACCATTACTACCACAACCACAACCACCGGCATAGTTCGGAGGAAGGTAAGCTAGTGGCTGAAAAAAAGAAAATATAACAACCACAAAAAAGCGCCTTCCTCTAACAGGGGAAGGCGCTTTTTTTTTAACCAACAACTATGAATATTTTAAAATTTGGAGGTACATCTGTCGGCTCAGCACAAAGCATTAGTGCGCTGATAGATATCTTAAAGCGGGAAAAGGGAGATGAGAACCCTATTGTTGTCCTTTCTGCAATGGGGGGCATAACCAATACCCTGTTGGAAATGGCAGAGCGTGCAAGGAATGCTCAGGAATATACTGATCAGCTGAAAATGATTGAGACGAAGCACTTTGAAGTGATTCGTGCGTTATTGCCTGCAGGGGCTCAAAATCCCGTACTTACCAAATTAAAAATCTATTTTAATGAGCTCGAAGACATTTTGCAGTCGGTGTACAACCTGCGCGAATTGAGCCTTCAGACTAAGGATCTGATCCTTAGTTATGGCGAGCGCTGTTCCAATGTAATGGTCAGCCACATCGCACGTCAGCAATTTCCAAATGCATTGTATGTAGATGGATCTGAGCTGATCAAAACTGATAGCAACTTTGGCCAGGCCAAAGTCAATACACAGGTTACTGAGCTGTTGATCCGCGAATTTTATGAGTTAAACAGCGATAAGTTACTATTCGTTACCGGTTTTATTTCCAGCAATGATGAAGGCCGTATTACGACATTAGGTCGTGGTGGCAGTGATTACACCGCTGCCATATGGGGTGCAGCTTTAAATGCGCAGGAAATTCAGATCTGGACAGATGTTGACGGAATGCTGACCGCCGATCCGAGAATTGTTAAAAAAGCATTCTCCTTACCGGAGCTAAGTTATATTGAGGCCATGGAGCTTTCTTATTTTGGAGCAAAGGTGATTTATCCGCCCACCATGACCCCGGCATTTTTAAAGAAAATACCCATCGTCATTAAAAACACTTTCAATGTCGATTTTGCGGGTACTTATATCAAACATGGCGCTCAGGCGTCAAGCCTGCCTATAAAAGGTATTTCTTCTATTGACGAAATCAGCATCCTCAACCTTTCGGGAAGCGGGATGGTAGGTAAGGCCGGATTTAGTGGAAGGTTATTTTCTCTTTTGTCGCGCGAACAGGTAAACGTAGTGCTGATTACACAATCTTCATCAGAGCATAGTATCACCTTTGCGGTAAAGCCTGCTGATGCGCTGAAGGCGCTGTCGTTGATCAATAAAGAATTTGAACTGGAGCTACAGGCCCGGAAACTGGAATATCCAGAGGTAGAAAACGGTCTCTCGGTACTGGCTATTGTTGGTGAAAATATGAAACGGACGCCAGGTATTTCCGGTCGTTTATTTAGTGCCCTGGGCCGAAATGGAGTCAACATAAGGGCGATTGCGCAGGGCTCTTCCGAATACAATATTTCGGTGATCCTGTCCAGGACTGATCTTTCCAAAGCGGTAAATGCCGTTCACGATGCTTTTTATTCTGATCTGAAAAAAACACTCAATATATTTTGTCTGGGTACAGGTAATATTGGTAAGACACTTTTTCAGCAACTGGAACATCAAATGCCTTTTCTGGCCAAGAATAATGATCTTCAGGTAAAGGTGATGGGCATTAGCAATACGCGTAAAATGTACCTGAACCCCGAAGGGATAGACCTGAATAACTGGGAGGATGCATTGGAACAAGGCGGCGAAAAGGCAGACTTGAGTGAGTTCATTAAACAGATGAAAGCCATGAACCTGGCCAACTGTGTATTTGTAGACAATACGGCAAGTCATAATCCCATTCAGTATTACCTGGATGTTTTGCAATCCAGTATTTCTGTGGTTACCTGCAATAAAATCGGGAACTCGGCCGAATACGACCAGTATGTGGCTTTTAAAGAAGCTGCCCGCAAACATGGGGTAGAGTTTTATTATGAAACCAATGTGGGGGCAGGTTTGCCAATTATCCGTACGTTGAAAGATTTAATGTTGAGTGGCGACCGCATTGCTTGTATTGAAGCGATCTTGTCGGGCACCATTTCTTACATCTTTAATAATTTTAAAGACGAAAGGTTATTTCATGAAGTGGTCAAGGAGGCGCAGGATTTGGGGTATACGGAGCCCGATCCGCGGGACGACCTGAATGGTAAAGACTTTATGCGGAAAATGCTGATTCTGGCGCGTGATGCCGGTTATGCTTTGGAAGAAAAAGACGTAGCCATTGAATGTATGCTTCCTGATGCCTGTATGGCGGCTAATACTGTTGCCGATTTTTATCAGGAACTGGAAAATAACGCCTCCTATTTTGAAAAACTGAAACAGGAGGCTTCAAATGGCCATAAGGTATTAAGGTACATTGGCAAACTGGAAGCGGGTAAGGTAACCATTACCTTGCAGATGGTTGACGACAACCATCCTTTTTATATGCTTTCGGGTAGTGATAACATCATTTCTTTTACAACCGATCGGTATAAAGAACGTCCGTTGGTAGTAAAGGGCCCTGGGGCCGGTGCAGAAGTAACTGCCGCAGGTGTATTTGCAGACATTATAAACGTGGGTAAAAGATAATTAAGTTATGAAGAAATCAATAAGAGTTTTTGCCCCAGCTACCGTTGCCAACGTTGTTTGTGGTTTTGATGTACTTGGCTTTGCTGTAAATGAGCCAGGGGACGAGGTGATTATGCGTTTGACTGATAAGCCGGGTATATCGTTGTTAAAAATTACAGGCGATGAAGGCCGTTTGCCTTTAAGTCCTGATAAAAATACAGTGAGTGCCATTGCTAAACATTATCTGGAACATATAGGACGGCCCGATGTAGGTATTGAAATAGAGTTGCATAAAAAAATGCCGATAGGCAGCGGTTTAGGCTCCAGTTCGGCCAGTACCGTTGCTGGTTTGTTTGCCATTAATACCTTGTTTGATAACGCGCTGACCAATAAAGAGCTGGTCCCTTTTGCTATGAAGGGTGAGGAACTGGCCTGCGGATATGGCCATGCCGATAATGTGGCACCGGCCTTGCTGGGTGGTTTTGTACTCATCAGAAGTTACAGCCCGCTGGATATCATTAGTCTCCCTTTTCCGCAAGACCTGCATGCCGCAATTGTGTACCCGGAGGTAGATGTGCCAACTAAGGACGCACGGCAGATGATCCGTTCAAAAGTATTGTTGAAAGATGCGGTAACGCAATGGGGTAATGTTGCGGGCCTGGTAAGCGGATTATTTATGAACGATTACGAACTGATTGGCCGTAGTATGACTGATGTGCTGGTAGAACCAACGCGTTCCATCTTGATTCCTGACTTTGACCGGTTAAGGGAGTTGGCCATGGCTGCAGGTGCTGTAGGCTTTGGTATTTCAGGATCGGGACCTTCTGTATTTGCACTAACCAAAGATGCAGAAACTGCTAAACGGATTACACAACAATTACAGCAGCACTTAAAAGACATTGCCATTAATAGTCTGGCCTTTGTTTCTGAAGTAAATAAAAAAGGCCCGATTATTTTAGATTGATGCAGGCTTCATGCTGTAAACGCTCCGTCATCCTGAATTTGTTTCAGGATCTGGTTTAGAGCATGTTTTTAATAATAGGGGAGAGATCCTGAAATAAATTCAGGATGACGATCGACCTGGAATTACCATAATATTAAACACCATGAAATTATACAGTACCAACAACCATAACCTTAGCGTCGATTTTCCAACTGCTGTATTTAACAGTATGCCTTTAGATAAAGGCCTGTATATGCCAGTTGATATTCCACAGCTGGATCAGGAATTCATCGATAATATTGATCAATTTACATTGTCGCAAATTGCCTATAAAGTAGCTGCGGCGTTGATGAAAGATACCATTCCGCCGGATCACCTGCAGCGGATTATCGATGATGCCATTAATTTTGATGCGCCTGTAGTTGAGCTTGATCCGGAAACTTATGTGCTTGAACTTTTTCATGGCCCTTCATTGGCTTTTAAGGATTTCGGTGCCCGGTTCATGAGCCGCATCATGGCTTATTTCCTGAAGGAAAACGAGCAGATATTAGACGTATTGGTAGCGACTTCCGGTGACACCGGAGGGGCGGTAGCCCTTGGTTTTTTAGGGGTGCCCAATACCCGTGTAACCATCTTATATCCGAAAGGCAAAGTAAGCGATATCCAGGAGTTACAGCTTTGTACAAATGGACAAAATATACATGCTATTGAGGTGGATGGAACTTTTGATGATTGCCAGGCATTGGTAAAACAGGCTTTTGCAGATGAGGAATTAAATGCCAGACTTCGTTTAACTTCGGCCAATTCTATCAATATTTCCAGGCTAATTCCGCAAACCTTCTATTATTTTAATGCTTATGCGCAGTTAAAAAGGCAAGGGAAAACAGACGTTGTATTTTCGGTTCCTAGTGGTAATTTTGGTAATATTGGAGCGGGTTTACTGGCTTATAAGATGGGCCTGCCAGTAAAACATTTTATTGCAGCAACCAATGTAAATGATACGGTGCCACGTTTTTTAAACACCGGTGTTTATGAAACGCGCCCTTCGGTGCAAACATACGCCAACGCTATGGATGTAGGGGCACCAAGTAATTGGGTCAGAATTATGGACCTGTTTAAAAATGATGAAGCTGCATTAAAGCAGGTGCTGCAAAGTGACAGCTATACAGATTCGCAAACGCTGCAGGCCATAAAGGATATTTACAAACAGTACAATTACATCGCTTGTCCGCATACCGCAATTGCCTGGCTGGCTTTAAAAGCTTATCAGCAAGATCACCAGGGAACAACAGGCGTATTCCTGTCCACTGCACATGCCTGTAAGTTTCCGGATATATTTCCGGAGGCGATGAAAGCTGAAATTGAAATTCCGGAACAGGTAAAGAGTTTAGCTGGGAAACAAAAGCAGGTTACAAATATGGATATCAGCTTCGAGTCGTTCAAAAATTACCTTTCTACTTCTTACTAAAACGCATAATGGCGATATCGCCCATCATAAAATTCAGGGTGGTATCGCTGGTAATGGAGTAAGTACTTGCTTTTTTTAGCATTTCGATAAAAGTGGCCTCTCCTTCACCTGGGCAGGCCATTTTTGTCATCATAAAAGGTTTTGTAAAGTTGATGGCGGTGTCATCGGCGAGGAGCTGACCGGAGAAAGAATTGCAGCTGGTATTGCCACTAAATCTCTTTTCAGCAATGTCAAACTTAATGATTGGCTTTTTGCCAGGATAAAGTCCGTTGAAAGCAATCCTTGGTCCTGATATATAGTTCAATTCCCAGCTACCACCCAATTGTGATAAACCACCATTGCCTATTGTTCCAGGTTTCATGGTTGTACATGCTGCAAAAGAACTTGCAAGAACCACCGTAAACAGCATCAGCCTTCTCATATGATTTTCTTTTATGGTTACAAAGCCTGCACTGGTTATCTGGGTTTTACCCCGGCAAACTGGTGCAGGCTTTATATAATAGTAAGTTTAACGTTAATGTGAAGATACAAAGAGTATTTCAGAAATACACAGTTTCCACGTTAAACTTTAGAAAATGGCTCTTGCTATTCTTTTTGTAGGCTCTGGGTTACCCATGGTATAAAAGTGTAAAACAGGAGCACCCATGGCCTTCAATTCTTTACATTGGTTGATCATCCATTCGATACCAACTTCTTTTACTTCCTTTTCCGATTTGCAGGACTGTACTGCCTCGCTAAGCTCCAAAGGAATGTCCAGGTGAAAGATTTTAGGTAAGCTGATCAATTGTTTGCTGCTGGTAATGGGTTTTAATCCGGGAATAATAGGAATATTAATGCCATTTGCCCTGCATTTCTCTACAAATTCGCCATATTTTTTGTTGTCAAAAAACATCTGGGTTACGATAAAGTCAGCACCGGCATCTACTTTGTGTTTCAAGTATTTAAAGTCGGTATCCAGGTTGGGCGATTCGAAGTGTTTTTCGGGATAGGCGGCTACACCAATACAAAAGTCAGTCTTTTCGGCACTTTCCATATCATCATGAAGGTATTTGCCATTGTTCATGTTCACCACATGCTGCAATAATTCAGAAGCATAGGCATGCCCATTGGGTGTAGGTATAAACGAATTGTCACTTTTCCGGGCATCACCCCTTAAAACCAATACGTTGTCGATGCCCAGAAATTGCAAATCTATCAGTGCATTTTCCGTTTCATCTTTGGTAAAGCCGCCGCAAATTAAATGTGGTACGGCATCTACTTTGTATTTGTTCATAATAGCCGCGCAGGTAGCCACTGTGCTTGGGCGTTTGCGGTAAGCTACTTTTTCAAGCAGGCCATTGGCGTGTTGTTTATAAATATAATCTTCGCGCAGGTAAGTTACGTCAATAAATGGTGGGTTAAACTCCATTAAGGGATCTATGGCATCAAATATTCCTTTGATGCTTTGCCCTTTAATGGGTGGTAACAATTCAAATGAGAATAAGGTTTTACCTTTTGCATTGTTGATATGGTCAATTATTTTCATTGTCGGGTTTTAGTATTTAGCATTAAATTTTTAGGTTGGTTGCAGGCCATCTCAAATCTCGCCTCTCAAATCTCATGTCTAATAAGCCAAATTAGGGCTAAGCCATCTCTCTACTTCATCCAGCGGCATATTTTTTCTTACCGCATAGTCTTCTACCTGATCTTTGGTAATTTTGCCCAAGCCAAAATATCTGGATTGCGGATGCGCAAAATAGAAGCCGCTTACAGCAGCAGTAGGATACATGGCATAACTTTCGGTCAGCCGCAGACCAATTTTAGCTTCTGCGTCCAGCAGTTCAAATAAAGTGCCTTTTTCGGTATGTTCCGGGCAGGCAGGGTAGCCAGGTGCCGGACGTATGCCCGAGTATTCCTCTTTAATCAGCGCTTCATTGTCCAATTGTTCTTCTTTTGCATAACCCCAATAATCTTTACGTACCAGTTCATGCATTTTTTCCGCAAAAGCTTCGGCCAACCTATCGGCCAGCGCTTTGGCCATTATGCTGTTGTAATCGTCATAAAGGGCCTCAAATTCGGCAACCAGTTCGTCGCAACCTATACCTGCAGTTAATGCAAAACCTCCAAAATAATCGGGTATACCGGTTTCTTTTTGGGCCACAAAATCCGAAAGTGCATAATATGGCTGGTCCGCAGTCTTTTCTGCCTGTTGGCGAAGGGTATGGATCACTACTTCTTTACCTTCCACATCTAATACGATATCGTCACCAACTGCATTTGCAGGCCAAAAGCCAATTACTGCTTTAGCGGTCAGCAATTTCTCGTCTACTATTCTTTTTAACAACGTTTGTGCATCGGCAAACAGCTTTTTGGCTTCATCACCCACGGTTTTGTCTTCCAGTATCCTTGGGTAGCTTCCACGAAGCTCCCAGGTTTGGAAAAACGGGGTCCAGTCAATATAAGGGACCAGTTCTTCCAGTGGATAATTTTCAAATATCCTTGTCCCGGTAAATGTTGGGGCAGGGGCAACCAATGTGGTGTCTATTTTAAAATTTTCCTTACGTGCTTCTTCAATGGTTTTAAAGCGCTTGTCCGAGCGCTTGTTCAAGTGTGCTTCACGTGCTTTATCATACTCTGCTCTTATCCCCGCAATATAGTCCTCACGGGTATCTTTGTTCATCAGCGTACTGGCTACAGTTACACTTCTCGAGGCATCAAGGACGTGGATGGCGGGGCCTGAATAGTTTGGTGCAACTTTTACAGCCGCGTGAATACGCGAGGTTGTAGCGCCGCCAATCATTAATGGAATGGTAAAACCTTCACGTTCCATTTCTTTGGCAAAGTGAACCATTTCATCAAGTGAAGGTGTAATCAGCCCGCTTAATCCGATGATATCAGCATTGATTTCTTTTGCTTTTTTGATAATGTCCTGCGCGGGTACCATTACGCCCATATCCACAATTTCGAAATTGTTGCAGGCCAGTACCACACCTACAATGTTTTTACCGATATCGTGCACATCTCCTTTTACAGTGGCCATCAGTATTTTTCCGGCCGAGGAATTCTGGTCCTGATCAGGGTTGCTGAGTTTTTCCTGCTCAATAAAAGGTAATAGGTAAGCTACCGCTTTTTTCATCACACGGGCCGACTTTACTACCTGTGGTAAAAACATCTTTCCGGCACCAAAAAGATCTCCAACGATGTTCATCCCGTCCATCAAAGGACCTTCAATCACTTGTATTGGTCTTGCATATTTCTGGCGGGCTTCTTCTACATCGTTATCCAGATATTCGATGATACCCTTTACCAGGGCATGCGATAAACGCTCTTCTACCGATCCTTTGCGCCATTCTTCGTCCCTTACAACCTCTTTCCCTTTTGATTTGATGGTGTCCGCAAATTCAACCAGTCTTTCGGTTGCATCCTCTCTGCGGTTCAACAATACATCTTCTACCAGTACCAATAGCTCTGGTGGTATTTCCTGATAAACTTCCAGCATCCCGGCGTTTACAATACCCATATCCATACCGGCCTTAATGGCATGGTACAAAAATGCGGAGTGCATGGCTTCCCTAACCGTATTGTTTCCTCTAAAAGAGAATGAAATATTGGATACCCCACCACTTACTTTTGCATAAGGCAGGTTTTCCTTAATCCAGCGGGTCGCATTTATAAAGTCTACCGCATAGTTATTGTGTTCTTCCAGTCCCGTTGCTACCGTAAGGATATTCGGGTCAAATATAATATCCTGTGGAGGGAACCCGAGTTCGTTTACCAATATGTTGTACGATCTGCTACAGATTTCTATACGTCGTTCGTAATTGTCGGCTTGTCCAAGCTCATCAAAAGCCATTACCACTACGGCAGCACCATAGGTCATGATTTTGAGGGCACTTTCTCTAAATTTATCTTCTCCTTCTTTCAGTGAGATGGAGTTTACAATACCTTTCCCCTGCAGGCATTTTAATCCGGCTTCAATTACACTCCATTTGGAGGAGTCGACCATGATTGGTAGCTTGGAAATATCAGGTTCAGAAGCAATGAGATTTAAAAATTTGGTCATGGATGCTTCGGAATCAATCATTCCTTCATCCATATTAACGTCAATTACCTGTGCGCCACCTTCTACCTGCTGTCTGGCAACTGTTAGCGCGGCTTCAAAATCGCCGCTTAGTATCAGCTTTGAAAACTTAGGAGATCCTGTGATGTTTGTCCGCTCGCCCACATTTACAAAAATGCTTTCGGGGGTAATGGTTACAGGCTCCAGTCCGCTTAGGCGCATGTATGGCTCAATATGCGGAATTTTACGAGGAGCTACATTTTTGGCTTTCGCTGCGATACAGCCAATATGCTCGGGAGTGGTGCCACAGCAACCGCCTACTATGTTTACAAACCCATGCTGAATAAAATCTTCAACCAGATGAGCTGTTTCGTGTGGCATTTCGTCATAGGCCCCAAACTCGTTGGGTAAGCCTGCATTTGGATAGGCTGAAACATAGCAAGGTGCCTTTGCCGAAAGCTCTTCAATATGGGGCCTCATATCTTTGGCACCCAAGGCACAGTTAAAGCCTATACTGATAGGATTGGCATGGATCACGGAATTCAAAAATGCTTCGGCAGTCTGACCACTTAGGGTTCTTCCCGAGGCATCGGTAATGGTACCCGAGATCATGATTTCTATTTTTCGGCCAATTTCGGCTTCATATTTTTTTATAGAAAATATAGCGGCCTTCGCATTTAGGGTATCAAAAATGGTTTCAATGAGCAGTACGTCCGAGCCACCATCTACCAGTCCACGTACCTGCTGGTCATAAGCATCTACCAGTTCATCAAAAGTAATGGCCCTGAAACCAGGGTCGTTTACATCGGGCGAAATAGATAGGGTTCTGTTGGTTGGACCTACCGCCCCAGCCACAAAACATTTGCGGTCGGGGTTGGCTGCCATAAACTCATTTACAGCTTCCTTTGCAATTTTTGCCCCTGCAAAACTCATTTCGTAATCGAGTTCTTCCATCTGGTAATCGGCCAGTGAAATACGCTGTGTACTAAAAGTGTTGGTCTCAATGATATCAGTACCGGCCTTAAGGTATTCGGTATGTATCTCTTTGATGATGTCTGGGCGTGTTAAATTTAACAGATCGTTGTTCCCTTTGACATCGCATGGGTGATTTTTGAAGCGCTCGCCCCTAAAATCTTCTTCAGATAAAACGTAACGCTGTATCATAGTGCCCATTGCACCGTCGATGATCAGGATCCGTTTTTCTAGTTCTTCTCTAATGTTCATTTAAAAAAAATCCATATGAGCATATAATAAGCTAAAGTTGATAGAGGCCTGAGCCTAAACAAGTGCCGAACTCATTATATACAAAGCTTACTCGGAATTCTGGTGTTGTAGCGAATTCAACTTATCTGTCAGAAACCAATGTTTCAGTTTCTGTAGAATGTAGCACCTTATAAGTACAGGTTGCTAAGACTTCGCAGGGTCTAATCCCTCCGTCTTTCTCTATAAGCACCACAAAGGTGCAACAAAGAAAAATCATTTCCAAAAAAACAGGTGGTAAAGCATATATTATTGTTGTAAATGGCCAATTTGTTGTTGGAAAAGGAATTATGTTTTGTTTCAGCGACGTCGGGGCTTCGAATCTATGGGGGCATTTTAGTTACGTGTATGGCTTTTGTGTTTCCCTTGATGGCTTTTATTTTGCCTTGTAGGAGTATAATAAATTCAGGATGACGAAGCACAAAAAAAAGAGGCTGATTGATGCAGCCTCTTTTTTATACCGTTGTATGGAATGACTTATCTTCTGTCGCCGAATATTCTTAGTAGATATAAGAAAATGTTCAGGAAGTCAAGATAAAGTGATAATGCACCCATAATGGCCAATTTTTTGGTGTCGGCATCTTCCATTCTTGCACCACTTTCTTCCAGTCCTGCACCAATTCTTTTCAGTTTTTGAACATCATAAGCGGTTAAAGCAGTAAATATGGCAATACCTATAAACGCCATGAATAAGCTAAAGTTTTCACTTTGAATAAACATGTTTACTACGCTGGCAATTACCAGGCCCACTACCCCAATCATCAGGATTGGTCCGAATTTACTCAGGTCAATATTGGTGGTGTAGCCCATAAATGCCATGATACCGAAGATGCCCGCTGCACCAATAAAGCAGCTCAACACAGAGCCTGAGGTGTAAAGGAGGAGAATAAAGCTTAAACTAATTCCTGTCAATACGGAATAAAGAATAAAAACACCAACCAGTGCACCAAAGGAGAGTCGATTAAGGCCTGCACTCATTAACAGTACCAAGCCAAGAGGGGCTAGCATCGCTACCCAACCCAGCATACCCATTTTTCCGGTTTCCTGATTGATCAGATAGGTCATCATTTCGGGTGTACTTGCCATGTAATAGGCTGCCAAGCTTGACAAGCTTAGCGCTACAAACATCCATAAGAATACATTGGCAAAGAATTTTTTGGCAACTTTGCCCGTTATATCTTCTACAAAAACAGACTGGTTTGACCAGTTTTGATTATTGTTATTATCCATTTTTTTTAATTTATTTAAAGGTACTAATTGTTTCTTTCTTACAAAAGCTATGCCCCGAGCCTTTTTGTCAGGGTTTCTTCAACTTTTTTAAAGAATTGAAGTGGTTTTAAGGTCCGCCATGCCAAATCGTCAAGTTGTCCGCCGAAATTGATGTAGTAATCAATATTATTGTTTTTAAACTCACTGATCACATGTTCCTGGAAATTGATGCCCGTAATCCAGCCTTCTTCCACTTCCTGAAACCACTCTTCGTAATAACTGTCCTCTTCCGAAGAATGGAAGTTCAGTACGTTTTCGCCAATAAGGATAAATTTATTGATGCCTTCATCCATCATCAGCTCCAGAATTTCCCGTTTTAAAAGCATAATGTCGTTTCCTATGGCATCATTCCATTCTCCAATAAATTCTATGATGGCATAATGCCTGTCGTAGTCGGCGTACAATACTTTCAGGTATAGTGTGCCCGAACCGAAGTCGTCCCATTGGGGATGAATAAGGAAGTTGTACAATTGTTTATCAAAGTAAAACTCCGAATATTCGGTATTGTAAAATGGCGAACGTTCATCTTCGGCGGCGATGTAATCATCGCGCCACAGATAAAAAGGTTCAATTTCATGCATAAGCTATTTTATTTGTGGCTGGCTTCAACCGCTTTACGGACACTTCCGTAACGTAGCAGCAAATCGGCAGCCTGATCATGATCAATATGCAAAGCATCCATCACCATCTGCGTACCTCTGTCAACCAGTTTATGATTGGTCAACTGCATGTCTACCATCTTATTGCCTTTTACTTTACCCAGTTTAATCATTACAGTGGTACTCAGCATGTTTAAAACCAGCTTTTGCGCCGTTCCTGATTTCATCCTGGTTGATCCGGTTAAAAATTCGGGGCCAACGACTACCTCTACCGGGCAATCGCTTTCGGCCGCTACAGGTCCGCCGTCATTACATACAATACAGCCGGTAAGGATACCATGTTGACGAGCTGTGTTTAAACCACCAATCACATACGGTGTTGTGCCCGATGCAGCAAGCCCTACCAGGCAGTCTTTAGCATTAATGTTGTATTCCTGCAGGTCTATCCAGGCTTGTGTTGTGTCATCCTCCGCATTTTCTACCGCCTTTCTGATGGCGGTGTCTCCACCGGCAATGATGCCCACTACCCAGTCAAAAGGTACACCAAAGGTTGGCGGGCATTCCGAGGCATCTACGATACCCAAACGGCCGCTTGTACCTGCTCCGATATAAAATAACCTTCCTCCATTACGCATGCGATCTGCTACAGCAGTAGCTAATTTTTCGATCTGTGGAATTGCTTTCTCTACGGCCAGTGGCACAAGTTTGTCTTCTGTGTTTATGCCTTTCAGAATTTCAAGTACCGACATCTTGTCGATGTCATGATACTTTGACTCTTGCTCGGTTATTCTTATCATATTCTTTTTTCTACTTCTCTAACGGTTAAGGTATCTCTATTCTACTTCCTGTTCTGTCTGCTTCCCAAATAGGAGACCCCAATGTTTTTATAAAATTCGGCATTTTCTTGTTAAACAAGAAATTTAAGCGCAAAAACAGTACAATTTATCATTGGTTGGGCTGCTTTTTAATGAATTCCGGGAAATATCTAAACAATTGCAAATGAATGCAGTTTAATTTATTAATTGACTAGCATATTTCATAACTTTACGCTGCATTTAGTCATGAAAAAGAATACCCGTTATAATCTCTTAATAGCCCTCACTTATTCGGTTACATTAATAGGTGGGATGTACTTTGGGTATAAGTTTTTGAAAGATCAGGGCTTTCAGTTTCAAAGACCGGTTCAGTTTGCCAGTAACAGCACAGAAACCGAAAAGGTAGATGAAATCATTCATATTATTAATAAGAATTATGTGGATGATGTAAATGCGGATTCTTTAAACCATTTACCGATAGACAGTCTGCTTCATCAGCTGGATCCGCACAGCATATATCTTCCTCCAGCCAAAGCCAATGAAATGAGCGAAACGCTGGAAGGAAACTTTGAGGGCATTGGCATCGAATATTATATCCTTAAGGACACCTTATTGGTAACCAATGTGGTAAAAGATGGGCCTGCATTTATAGCTGGGATCAGACAGGGAGATAAAATCCTGAAGATTGATACGGTTACTGTGAGTGGTAAAGCTTTGCCGAGAGATCAGATGATTGGACGGATAAGAGGGAGGAAAGGTACCGCCGTAAAGCTAACGATTGTTCACCCAAGAGATACCCAGCAGGTAATTTTTCTGGTAAATCGCGACAGGGTGAAGGTGAGCAGTGTTGACGCCGCTTATTTATTAACGCCCGAAACGGCCTATATCCGAATCAGCAAATTCGGGGCAGATACAGATAAAGACTTTATTGAAGCCTTAAGAGCGCTTAAGCCAAAGGGAATGAAAAAGTTGATTCTGGATTTGAGAGATAATGGTGGCGGGTACCTGAGTGCGGCTACAGGGTTAGCCAATCAGATTTTACAGGAAAATAAGCTGATTGTATATACGGAAGGTAAACATGAGCCGCGGACAGATTACACCACTTCCGGTGGAGGAGAATTTGAACAGGGGAAACTGGCCGTACTGATCAATGAAAATTCCGCTTCGGCCAGCGAAATTCTTGCAGGAGCTGTTCAGGACTGGGGTAGGGGATTGATTATTGGTCGTCGTTCTTTTGGAAAAGGCCTGGTACAGGAACAATTCCCATTCGGTGATGGGTCTGCTTTAAACCTTACCATCGCCAGGTATTATACCCCTTTGGGCAGAAGCATTCAAAAGTCCTATAAAAAAGGATATACGGCCTATAAAAATGAGATTGATGATCGTTTTAATGATGGTGAGCTGACCGCTGATAATGGATATGCTCTTAGAGATTCACTACGGAACAAGAACTTTACAAGGGGTGGAATACAGCCTGATATTTATGTAAAGCTGGATACTACCGGTTACAACAGGTTTTATAATAAGTTGATTACTAAAAAGATTCTGTTTGACTTTGTATATGATATATTGGCAAACCGATACAATACCGCCTACCTGGATCAGAATATTGCCGGGTTTAACATCAGTGATAACGATTATCACGATTTATTGAGGTATATTCAGAATAGGGGTGTGCCAATTGACCAAAAGCAACTGATTGCTTCCAAACAGCTGATCTATAATGATGTTAAGTTGCTTTTGTATAAATATCACTTGGGTGATGCCGGTTACTATAAGGCACTAAACCTAAGTGATCCTATGGTGAAGCAGGCTGTTGCCAGCCTGCAATAATTCTCTTACTTCTGTCTGAAGTATATTTGAATGGGTACGCCGCTAAAATCAAAGTTTTCACGTAACTTATTTTCAATAAAGCGCTTATAAGGCTCTTTAATGTATTGAGGAAGGTTACAGAAAAAAGCAAACATGGGCGATGTACCATTAATTTGCGTAATGTACTTTATTTTGATATACTTTCCTTTTAACGCAGGAGGTGGGTATTTTTCAATAATTGGCAACATTACGTCATTTAATTTTGAGGTCGGTATTTTTTTGCTCCTGTTTTTATATACGTCAAGCGCTGTTTCTACTGCCTGAAATATACGTTGTTTGTTGATGGCCGAAGTAAAGATGATTGGAACATCGGTAAATGGCTGTAGCTTATTGCGAATCTGATCTTCAAAAACATTCGCCGTTTTGCTATTTTTTTCTACCAGGTCCCATTTGTTGACCAGGATGACGATTCCTTTTTTATTTTTCTCTGCCAGGTGGAAAATATTTACGTCCTGTGATTCGAGGCCTTCCATGGCATCAATCATCAGGATTACCACGTCAGCTTCTTCCAGCGCCTTAATGGTTCGCATTACTGAATAGAATTCTATGTTTTCTTTCACCTTGGTTTTTTTACGCAAACCTGCGGTGTCAATAAACATAAATTCGTGACCGTATTGATTGTAGTGGATGTGTATCGAATCTCTGGTCGTACCGGCTATCGGGGTTACAATATTTCTTTCCTTTCCAATCAAAGCATTGATCAGTGATGACTTTCCAACATTCGGCCTACCTACAATGGTTAATTTAGGTAGGGTGTTTTCTTCCTCAGGTCCATCTTCAAAGTGTTTGATCACTTCGTCCAGTAAATCTCCGGTTCCCGATCCGGTCATAGATGATATCGGATAGATTTCGCCCAGGCCGAAACCATAAAATTCGGCTGCATCATTTTGCAGTTGTGTATTGTCAACTTTATTGACAACTATAAATACGGGTTTTTTGCTGCGTCTTAGTAATTGAGCAATTTCATCATCCAAATCGGTAATGCCTGTGGTTACATCAACCATAAATAGCAATACAGAAGCTTCTTCGATGGCAATAACTACCTGCTCGCGGATGGCAGTTTCAAAAACATCTTCTGAATTGGCTACATAACCTCCGGTATCTATTACGGTAAATTGTTTGTCTGTCCACTCTGCCGAACCATAATGGCGGTCGCGTGTTACCCCGCTGAAATCATCAACAATAGCTTTACGACTCTCTGTTAAGCGGTTAAAAAGGGTAGATTTGCCTACGTTTGGTCTTCCGACAATTGCAATAATATTTGACATGGGTGTTTTTACGAATATTTTAAAAGCCACAAAGATACACAATCCCCGTGGATATGTCTGATTTTAGTTTTTGTTAAGCAATGTTACTCGTAACCGAAGTTTTTTAAGTAATTCTTTTTGCTGCGCCAATCGGGGATGACCTTAACAAAAGTTTCCAGAAAAACTTTCTGATCCAGGAACTTCTCGATGTCCTTGCGGGCTTCCATGCCTACTTTTTTAAGCATCTTGCCACCAGTTCCGATCAGAATGTTTTTTTGCGAATCGCGTTCCACTACAATCTCTGCTGTAATGCGCACAATTGGTCCGCTTTTGCTCTGGTCTTCTTTAAAAGCAGTAACAATCACCTCGGTGCTGTAGGGTATTTCTTTTTTAAAATTGAAGAATATCTTCTCCCTTATAATTTCCGAAACGAAGAAGCGCTGGCTGCGGTCGGTTAATTCTTCCTTATCGTAATAAGCCGGATGCTCGGGGATGTAGTCCAATATCATCGGCAAAATGCCTTCCAGGTTATATTTGTGCAGGGCCGAGATGGCGAATATATGTTTAGGATTTAATTTCTGCTGCCAGTAAGCGAATTTCTCATCTACTTGTCCCTGTGTAGAGTTGTCAATTTTATTTAGAAGGACTACCAAGGGGATTTCGGTATGGATAATTTTTTCGAGCACATCATTTTCGTCATGTTGCTCGTTGATATCGGTGACAAAAAGGATTAAATCGGCATCAGTTAATGCGCCTTTTACCGAACTCATCATCGAATCCTGCAAACCATATAGCGGTTTTATGATGCCCGGGGTGTCAGAAAAAACAATTTGATAAGCTTCTTCATTCACAATTCCTAAAATGCGGTGACGGGTTGTCTGTGCTTTAGGGGTAATAATAGAGAGCTTTTCGCCCACCAGGGCATTCATTAGGGTTGATTTACCCACATTGGGCTTACCGATGATACTTACAAAACCTGCTTTATGCGACATGAAAATATTTTTTTAAAATAAATTTGCAGGACAAAGAAACGAATTATATCTTTGCATTCCAATTCGGAAGAAGAGTTAATCAAATAACAACAACTTTAAGAATTGTATATAGTGCGGGGTGGAGCAGTTGGTAGCTCGTCGGGCTCATAACCCGAAGGTCATCAGTTCGAGTCTGGTCCCCGCTACCAAAAAAGTTCGCAACTTTAATACAGTTGAGGCAACTTTTAAAATGGCCCGTTCGTCTAGGGGTGAGGACGCCAGATTTTCATTCTGGAAACAGGGGTTCGATTCCCCTACGGGCTACATAATAAATGAAAAGTTGGTTTAAGGCGGTAATGCTGGATACCAACTTTTTTTCGTTTACGGGTATCGTTCGGTATCATCGTATTTAGAAGTTTTGTTTCCCCTATAACTTTCCCATTTTGTTTGTCGTACTTAATGCTGGTGTTATGATGTTACGCCTTTTTTACAAATGCAGGAGATATTTATTTTTTTGTTTAAGTTAGTGACTAAAGAATGGTCTGGCTTTGTGTCAGTACATTAAAAAAGACGATGCAAAATTACAGAAAAATAGGATTTTCAAAAGTTGGGGGGATTTATATTGGAGAACTTGAGCCTTTAAAACTGCATAAGCATAAAGCCATAACGATTGCATTGTCTTTTAAAAATGAATTTGAGTTTGAAAATGAAAAGCAAAAAATCAAAACATTGGGCGTGATTTCTCAACCAAATACCTATCGGAAGTATATCTGTAATCCGAATAATCTTATTGCTTTTGTGCATATCGAGCCTTTTCTTTCGGCAGGATTGTCTCTTTTGAATAAAAACAACTCGTTTCAAGAACTATTTCCCGAACAGATGGAAAAAATAGTGCATATTTTAAATCAATGGTACAAAGAGGAAGGCAATTCCGAAAAACTTACCGAGACTGCAATACAGGATATTGCTAAACAAATTGCTTCGGATGCCCCGGAACAGGTTATTGATAGCCGAATAAAAAAATCTATTGATTTGATATGGAGTTTAGAACGTATAACATTAGGCGAGTTAGCCACTATCAATCATATCTCCACTTACCGGTTTTCCCATCTGTTCAAACAAGAAACAGGAGTGAGTTTCAAAGAATATTTGTTACACAGAAAATTGGTTAAGGCGATGCAGGCAATATTAGTTAACAAGGAAAATCTTACATCATCGGCATATACAGGTGGATTTTCTGATCAATCCCACTTTAACAGAACTTATCTTAATGCGTTCGGTGTGACCCCTAATAAATCCATAAAATAGCAACTACATTCAATTTTCTGACTAACCTTTTGTGGATTTTTGCATAAAAAGAGAAGAAAAAATGAAGACTTTAATTCCGTATATCACCATCAACGAAAAGTGTGAAGAAGCATTGAACTTTTATAAAGATTGCTTTGGTGGGCAGATCATATTTATACAAAGATATTCAGATATTGACGATTATCAGGTTTCACAGAGATATAAAGATAGGGTTGCCCACGCAGAGTTCCGTGCAGACAATATTCACTTTTACGCTTCTGACGGCTTTGAGGGGCAGACAGAAACCATAGGAAGTAACATAGCGCTTAGTGTCAGTTTCGACAGCCAGGACGACCAACGAAAAGTCTTTGAAAAATTAAAAACAAGTGGAAAGGTAACAATGGATTTCTCTGAAACTTCTGTAAATTCAACACTTGTGACGCTAACTGACAGATATGGAATACATTGGTTTCTAAATTACGACCACGCGAAATAAAAACACAAACCTTACTACGGGTTATAAATGCCGCTTTACGAAAGTAGAGCGACTTTTATAATCCTGTAACGTAGCAAATTCTGGCGTAGAATTGGGGTCAAACCGGCACTGGCACTGGTTCTGTTTTGACTAAATAAGATAACATCAGGCAAGAAATTCCTAAAAAGAGTTCTATCACAAGCCACTGCATCCCAAATGAGCCCAGTGGGCCGTCGACGACCCAGGTCAGCAGTCTTGAAGCAGCGTAAAGGAACCAAAAAATGGATAAGAATCGCATGGTGATAGTCAAGCCGGTAGACCAAAGGTAGCCAAGCACCGACACCACAAATAGCCCTACACCACCGTAAACTCCCCTGATGGAGCTGATGGAATCGGTATTCGTAAGTTTTTCGTGTACCAATGCCATAATCGCTCTTGGATTCCACCAGGCCATGCCCGAAACATAGACCAGACTTAATAAAGACAGTAGAACCAATCCCTGTCCCAGATAGCTGAATATTTTTTGCTTAGTGTTCATATGTGGCCAAAGGTATCCAGCCATTTCCTGCAAAATATTGGTAATTACCAATATTTTGCAACTAAATTATGATCTTATTTATGAACTTGCTGAAGTTTGTGGGATCAATCCCTAGATAGTTGGCCAGGTACCTGTGAGGTACAATTTGTAGCATGTGAGGGCTTCTTTTCATGAAAAGTTTGAATTTCTCTTCTGCTTTAAGACTTTGGATCTCTACCAACCGATGTAATAAACCTTTAATGTTATAAGAAAGCGCAAGGTTTACAAAGGCTCCAATTGACACATGTGCTTTGGTCAATTGAAGGAACTTGTCTATCGGTGCCCTCAGGAATATACTTCCAGATAGGGTTTCGAAAAAATAGTTGGCAGGGGTTTGTGTCATTGCCGAATCTACAACTCCACTAAAAGAATATGGATAACTGAAAATGATGGTGGCTTCTTTTCCATCTTCTGCTAAATGATATATTCGCTGAAGCCCATCCAGAACAAAATACATGTAGGGCTCTACTTCTCCTGCCCGGGTTATTGTTTTCTTTTTAGGTATCTTGATGCAGGTCCACAACTGACTAAATTTATCCCATTCTTCGCTGGCAATAGGACTCAGCTGGTCCATGTTTTCCTTCAGTATTTTTAACTGTTCTTTAGTGGGGGTCGACTTCATGATGAATAAAATTAGAAAAATAAATAAAACAAAATGCCCCGTACTTGTATTGGTATATCAATTGCTGAATGTTTAATTTGGAACCATTAAAAAACAAAACATACGCTTATGAAAAAGCCATTGCTTTACCTGTCGTTTTTTGCCCTGCCCTTGATGTTTAGCTGTAGTCAAACTGGAAGTAAGAGTTCCGAGTTGAAAGACAGTTTAGGTGTATCCGCAGATACTGTAAGTAAAAAGGAATGTTATGTAGCGGTTGATGCTAAGGACACCGCCAACTTAACCCTCAATAACTTTGACGGTGGAAAAAAAATAACCGGACATCTGGTGATCAATTATCTGGATAAAGGAAAAAATGATGGGGAAATATCAGGCGCTTATCGTGGAGACACTTTGTTTGTAGATTATACCTTTAAAATAGGGACAAGCAATCAAACCCAGTATAAAAATCCACTCGCCTTTTTAAAGAAAGACGGGAAGCTGATATTGGGTGTTGGTCAGATAGAAACCAATCTGGGTAGATCGTATTTTGTGCCGGGTAAGCCCATCAGTTTTGAAAAAGGAAGGTTTACGTTTGGTCCTGCAGACTGTAAGTAATAACCCGAACGGTGCTTAGGTTAAGCCCTTTCTTAGGATCTTAACATCAGCACCGTTGCTCTTTTTCCCGAAAACCGGGTTTTATATAAAACAAATACGACTGTGGCCAGCAAGCCTATTAACCCCGACAGGCAAACTGCCAATCGTGGGCCAAAGGCATGGGCAGTCCAGCCAATCAATAAGCTGCCAATGGGAATCATGCCCTGGTAGGCCATTACGTAGTAACTGATGGCCCTGCCCCTCATTTCGGGGATGGCATGTGTTTGGATATACGTATTAATGGATGAGGTTTGTGCCATCATTCCAAGACCACTCAGGGCCATAAATACCAGTGCAATGGGTAAAACAGCCGAGTAGGAAAGAAATACCAGGCTTAGCCCAAATACAATGCTGGCAATAATGGTAATCTTCATCATGGGGTTGGCCGATTTCAGATTGGCCAGGTACATGGCCGCGGCTACAGAACCCAGTCCAGCTGCACTTTCAAACCAACTAAAGGTACCTGCGTCTCCCCTGAACAAGTCTTTGGCAAAAATTGGCATTAGCGTATTAAAAGGAAT
The DNA here is from genome assembly GCF_900564155.1 of Pedobacter schmidteae. Lineage (NCBI taxonomy): Bacteria > Pseudomonadati > Bacteroidota > Sphingobacteriia > Sphingobacteriales > Sphingobacteriaceae > Pedobacter > Pedobacter schmidteae. The sequence goes on from NZ_LS999839.1 coordinate 1,801,634, forward strand.
CACAAACAGGCTGCTGATGCCAATCATCACAATCATACTGCTCAGGTCTTTGTCACTGGAAATGTATTTAAAGCCCTCCTCCAGTTCAGTCCAGATGCTTTTTTGCCCATGTGGCACCACGGTAATGTTCAGTCTCATCAGTAACAGGCAGATCAAAACCGGAGCATAGCTAACAAAGTTTCCGATAAAACAAAAGTCCTCGCCAAAGGTGCTCAGGATAACCCCGGCTATGGCGGGGCCAACAATGCGTGCCAGATTGGCCATGGTAGAATTCAGTGCAATGGCATTGGGTAAATCTGTTTTATCCTCTACCATTTCTACCATCAGCGACTGCCTGCAGGTTACATCAAAAGCATTAATAATGCCTTGTACCAGGCTCAAAAAGATAATAATGGGAATGTTATAGAACTTTAAAAAAATTAACAATGCCAGGGCGCCGGCCTGTAGCATGGAAATCACCTGGGTGATCAGCAAAATTTTATAACGGTTATGTCTGTCGATCAGGCTTCCTGCATAGGGCGATAAAATTAGCGAAGGGATAAGGCTTACAAAGCCCACCAAACCAAGCATCATGGCCGAATCTGTGAGCCTGTACACCAGCCAGCTTACAGCCGTCTTCTGCATCCACGTCCCAATAAGGGATATGGATTGTCCGTAAAAGAAGAGTTTGAAATTGCGGTACTTTAATGATCTGAACATAGGTGTTTTTTTATGGTGATGCTACTGCGCAAATTTCGGGATAACATTTAAAGTGGTAAAATTGATTGTTTTAATGATATTGATTAGTTTTAACGATTGATATGTAGGCAAAATGGAAATACGGCAAATCAATTATTTTATTAAGGCAGCCGAGATGCTGCATTTTACGGAAGCGGCGGCAGCTTGTTTTGTGACCCAATCAACCCTTTCGCAACAGATTAAACAATTGGAAGAAGAATTGGGCATGTTGTTGTTTGACAGGATTGGGAAACATGTACATTTAACTGAGGCCGGAGGCGTATTTTTGAAACATGCCCGGCAAATCATGTTGGATGTAAACAAATCCAAACAAGCAATTTTTGAGTTGAACAATCTGGTGATTGGCGATTTAAGGATAGGGGTTACTTCGGCATTCAGTTCGGTATTGCTGCCTGCACTGGCCCCGTTTTCCTTGAAATATCCTGGGATCAAAATAGTAGTTGAATATGGCACAGCAGCCGAATTGGAGTATAAACTGAAGCAGGCCGATCTGGATGTGCTCCTTGCTTTTCATGAGCAGACAGATAGCGACAATACCAGTCTGGAGATGGAGCATCTTTTTTCCTCAAGGATTATGATGGTGGTGTCCAAACATCATCCGCTGGCCCAACTTAAAAAGATCTCTTTGGCCAGCCTTGCCAAAATAGAACTTTGTTTGCCCAGTAAAGGTTTTAGCTCCCGTGACTTATTGGACGAGCTGTTCCATAAGGCAAATCTTTCACCTCTGATCAAAATTGAGCTCAATAATATTCATTCTTTGCTCTCTCTGGTAGATGACGGCAGCTGGGCGACTATCCTTAATGAGAAGGCCCTCATTACCTGGGAAAACCTGGTGGCCATTCCGATATCGGGAAAAGAATATTATAAGCAGGCTTATATTTTATGGCAAAAGGGGGGCTACAGGAAAAAATCTGCTACCCTCTTTGTGGATGAACTGATTAAAACTTTGCAGGGCTAGCTTTCGGGAACCCTGCCGAACTCATTCCTGTTTGTTTAAAATCGGGCAGTTGAACTGGCGAAACACCCCATTCATCTTTAAAATAACTTAGATTGTTGACGTTGATAGCCGATGAATTTCTGAGTTTCAACACCACATCGTTGTCCTTAGCCTGTACCATTTTTAACGAAGACAAATCTGCACCCAGTACATCATCAAAAAACAAAGCATACCTGCTGTCTCGTTTTTCATAATTAAAGGAGCTGTTTTTTAAGGTCAGGCCATTAACGTGCCTGGCCCAGATGCCATAGGAGGGTTGTACTTTGAGGTTGGCCACATTGTATTGGCCTACACCCAGTTCTGGAGCCAGATTGGTGGTGTCTGATGCCGGATTACCACCCTTAACCAATACATGTACATCATTAAATTCAATATTTTTGATGTAACCCGTATGTTGGCCGTTTGGCAGTTTAAAATCCAGACCGCCGGTTACCGTTTCCGTATCTGGGAGCTTATAGCCCGCAATAATCGGACTAGCTTTATCCTGTTTGCCATCATATGCTTTCCATCGGCCATTTTTTTCGCCATATGAACTTCCACCATACACTTCAAATATATCTATTCCGTTGAGTATGATGTTTTCTACTTTGCCAATATTGACATTCTGAGCCAATAATTCATCATGTTTTACCCCATTTTCGGTAAAGACATAGCGGCCAACGGTTGCCCCCAGAATTCTTGCCCTGTTGGAAATAGAAATAAAGAAAGGGGCCCTACTGCGGTACATTTTCGACCTGGAGTGGAGTTTCCCGGTATGCCCGCAATTTAAATGAATGTCGCTGATGTGTGCCCCGTCATTTGTTGAAATAGAGAACCCTGCCTTGTTTGCTCCCAGCACATAGATGTTATCTACACAGATGTCCTTAATGTCATCTGCCGTTTCCGATCCAATCTGGAAAAGATTACAATTGGTATCGCCAATAATATTTCTGACTTTGTAATTGCGCGCGGGGCGGGTAAACCCCAGTGAACAATCAGATCCTGGCTTTATAATGTCATCGGAGCTTACTTTCGAATAAATATTTGTGGCGGTAACATTATTACAGGCCATAAAATCGTAAATGTCGCGGGCATTGCCCTGATTCTCTTTGCCCAGATAGGTATTGTGTACATGAATGTTGTCGGTACCTGTGGCCAGTAACACAAAATGCCCGCCGCGATCAATTCTCAACATGTTGTCTATATCTGTTATGGTAGATCCGTCCTTTCCAATGTAATAAGGCTCGTCAGTTTTCGGGTCATACCACAGGTCTTCGGCGCGATAAACTCCGCCAATCTCCAGGTTGGTGCACAGTTTCAAGGTAAACATCTTGTCGGCACGGTTATCCGGTGCATTGCTCATCACCTTATCGCTGTTTACCAGGTTGCCATTGCCGGTAATCAGCCCATTGCCAATAATCTTTACATTGTCCAGCCTTTCTCCAAAAAACATGGTGTTCCTAAAATAATGATGACCAACATCCTGTTTGGTCATATAATTTTCCGGGTCAGCATAAGGGCCTGCATCGGTAGGAGAGAGCCCGGAGCGGTACTTTTTGTCGCTAAACCAGGTGGCCTCTGGTGCGTCGGCGCCCTTAATGGCTTTAATGACCGCTTTTTTATCTACAAAGAGGTAAACATTGCTTTTAAGATGTACAGTCCGAACCTGATATACCCCGGCACTAAACAACAAAGTACCTCCACCCATTTTATTTAAAGTTGCAATAGCCTCATTTATAGTTTCGGTATCATCCGTATTGCCGTCCCCTTTTACGTTGAAGCTTTTGATGTCCATTTTTCCTGAATAAAACTTCAGGACATTAGAGAAGCCCTTATTTGGTCCATCTTTAACGCTGAGCTTAAACAAGTACATTTTTTTCGGCAACAATGCCGATACCATGGCGGTAGCACTTTTAACATCAATCAATGCGGTGGCGGTCTTCCAGGTCTTGCCATTATCGGCCGACTGCATTAGGCCAACACTTTTGATGTTGCTGTTTGTGCCCCATTTAAGGTTTACTTTGGTGTACAGATCAGGAGTTTCCTGATACCGAAGGTCCTTATTTAATACTCTTTCCAGATCCGAAACGGTACTGGTCACGGTCAGCCCGGCACAAGCCGATCCTGTAGCAGCGCTGGTTAGTACTTCCGGTTGGGCCGTCGTGTAAGTTGCACTGAAAGCATAGTTGCCTACTTTGCTTAGAGCGACATTTTGAATGGTCAGTTTAAGGTCAGGCCCGTTTGCGGGCCTCAGATCAAGCTGACTGAAGGTAATTACAGAGCCGCCATTGCTGCCTTTTGATATCGATACCGTGCCCACTTTAGTATAGGGATAAGCCCCACCCACCCGTCCAATGGATTGGCTGGCCAGGTCTTTTAATTTGACATCTCCACGTCCTATCACATTTACTGTTGTATTTTGAAGGGTAACGTTAATGCCGGCAGGTAAAAACAGCTGAACACTGGTATTTGGACTGCGCTGGCCGGCACTAAAATACAGGGTCAAATCAGTCCCCGTGTTTGCCGTTATACTTTGCTGCTGTAGGTAAAGCTGTGCGGCAACAGCCATTGATTTTAATATAATCTGATAAGTTTTGGTGGTTTTTCCGTCCTCAGCAGTAACCATTAGCTGGTCTCCATTTGCTAATGCACCATCTGTTTTTAGTACTCCGTTTTTATCGCTTACCGTATATTTTTGGATGGAGCCGTCTTTTGAAACCAGCTGCCCGGCCAGCTGTTTAGCTCCAATGCCTGTCGAAACCAAACCTTTATCCTCCGGAGTATCTACAGTAAACAAATAAGTACTTCCGGTAACCATCACAAGGGTATTGTCGGTAATGGCAGCTACGTGGGTGGCCATTTTGCTGATGGCTATTTCAGTGCCTGATTTATTTTTATTCTCCTTTATAGCCAGAGCTGGCAGGGTGGTACCCATTATAAAAATAAAGAATAAAGCTATCAGATGTTTCATAATCAATTCATTTGTGGTTAAAAATCGTGATTTATGATTAAATATATATAGCCAGATATTCAACAATTCTGGCAGAAAACCTATATTTACTGTAAGCCCTTTGTATTATGAAGAAGATCCTTTCTATTGACGGTGGAGGAATAAGAGGCATTATTCCGGGAATGATTCTGGTCGCTCTTGAAGATAAGCTGAAACGGGAAAGTAAAAACCCTGACGCGGCAATAGTAGATTATTTCGATTTTTTTGCGGGAACCAGTACCGGTGGAATCCTGACCTGTCTGTTACTGTGTCCCTCTGAAGAAGACCATACCCGACCCCGGTTTTCGGCCAGGGCCGCACTGGATTTATACCTGGAGCATGGGCGTGAGATTTTTAAAATGAGTTTTTTTAAACGTGTCCGGGCCAAATTCGGACTTGCAGGCGAACGCTATAACAGTGCAATTTTTGAGGGTGTATTGAAAACCTATTTTGGCGATACCCGGCTTAGTGAGCTCATCAAGCCCTGTATCATCAGCGCCTATAATATCGAACTGCGGAAAACACATTTTTTCAGGCAGCAGAATGCCATTGCAAGGGGCGAGATCCGCGATTTTTACCTGAGGGATGTTTGCCGGGCCACCTCAGCAGCGCCCACCTATTTTAGTGTGGCCGAAATTCACTCTCTGGCCAATGTGCGTTATCCATTGCTGGATGGTGGGGTATTTGCCACCAACCCTGCATTGAGTGGCCTGATTGAGGTAACCAAGGCTTTCAATCAAACCCGCATCAACGATATTTTTTTAGCATCGCTGGGAACCGGGCGGTCCAGACGGTCGTATGATTATGACCATTTTAAAAAAAGCAGTGCCATGGCTATTGTACCTGCCATATTAGATATTATGATGAGTGGAGTGGCTGAAACCAGCGATTTCTTTTTGCAGCAGCTGTTCAATTCGGCCGGCAGAAGTGAAAACTATATCCGTATAGAACCGAATAGCCTGGAAAGCATCCAGGAAGGTTTGGGCGCTGCAAGCCCCTCCAACATCGAAAAACTGGTGGCTCTGGGCGACCGCACTATTAGTGAAAACGAAGCCCATTTAACAAAATTGGTCAGGTTGCTGATAGAAGAACAAAAACATTCGTCAAATAAAAAAACATGGGATTTTTTAAAGGCCGTTAGGTCGCTGGGCTCTTTGTAGTAAAAATTGTAGCATGCTTTTTGTTTTGAAGCTATTGCCATTTTTACGATAAACAAACTAGATGAGGCATGTAACCCAGAATTTCTTTTTAAAAGCCATCAAAGGGAAAATCATTATCGCTTTGCTTTTAGGGTGTTTTGCCCTATTTATGGCCTGGGGGGTAAGTAAAGTTGCCTTTAAAGAGATGCTGACTACAGTAGAAAACATCACCGCACCCAGCGAGAAACTGCGGGTGGTGAATGCCATCTCCCGAAAAATCGGCAATCTCGACCAGCGGCAGAAAAAGCAGGCATTTAACGATCCGGGAAACTACAACGAGCTGTTTAAAGAGTCGAGGCAACTGCGTTTGGTCCTGGATACCCTGGCGGGATTGTATACCGATGATTCGGTTCAGCTAAACCGGATTTTGACCATTAAAAAGCTGTTAAGGGAAAGGGATAAGCAGTTTATCAATTATCTTAAAGTAAGAGAGCGCCTGGTTAATAACCGATCATTTTCGGCGCAGGTAAAAAACCTGTCGGCTATAGTGGCCAGAGGCTCGGAGCAGGCCGACAGTACCATTGTTGCCACCGAACAAAAAACTTCTACCACTACCATTTATCCAACCGAAGAGCGGCCAAGAGGTTTTTTTAGCAAGATTTTTGGGAAAAAAAGAACCAATGAGGAAGATAACGGGGTTAAAATTGTAAACGAAGAGAAGGTAAAAAGGGATACCATTGCCCTATCGGCCGAAGCCCGGATGACCAAAAACCTGGAAGCATCGTTAAAGGTGATTGAAAAAGAGCAGCGGATAAAAAATGAAAGCTTCCTGAACCGCGAAGCTATTTTAACCGATGCAAATAACCTGCTGGTGAGCCAGATGCTGGATGTTTTAAGAAAGGTAGAAAGCGAGGTGGTGGCACAAATTGAACTCAATGGCATCCAGGCCAAAAATGTGGTGAACACGGGTATCAGTACCATCAGCATCATTATGCTGGTATTTTTCTTTTTAACCATACTGCTGCTCTATTTTATTTTAACAGATATTACGCGCAGCAATAAGTACCGGGCCCAACTGGAGCAGGCCAAAGATGAAGCCGAATATCATGGCATGGCCAAACAGCGGTTTCTATCCAATATGAGCCACGAGATCAGAACGCCCTTACAGTCTATCATTGGTTATTCTGAAATCATCCGAAAGCAGGCACATCCGCAACGTAAAGATGTGGAGGCCATATACCATTCGTCAGAGCATTTGCTACAGATTGTGAATGAAGTGCTGGACTATAACCGAATCATTTCGGGTAAGTTTACCTTCCAGGAAAAAGCATTCGATATGGTCGGGCAGTTGAACGAGGTGGTGTCGGTAATGCGCGCCCAGGCCGAAAATAAAATGCTCAGTTTGTGTACAGAATTTGATTTGGAGGGACTGGCCTATGTAGCAGGTGACCCTTTCCGGCTGAAGCAGATTTTATACAATTTATTGGGCAATGCTATAAAGTTCACCCCCAGAGGAGAAGTGGTGCTTGCTGTTTTTTACAAACGCCAGGGCGATTTGTTGCACTTTACTTTTATGGTGAAAGATACGGGTATTGGACTTACGGAAGCCGAAAGCAAACGTATATTTAACGAGTTTGAACAAGTCAGTCCGGTAGACAACGAGGAAGTGAACAAAGCGGGCGCCGGATTGGGCCTGCCTATTATCAAATCGTTGATTGAGCAGCAGGGCGGACGGGTATACGTGAAGAGTAAAAAAGGGGAGGGGAGTATTTTTACGGTTTATCTGACTTTTACCGCTGTTGCCAAGCCGCTGGCCGAAAATACGGCATTTACTCCTCAGCAATACACCGGAAAAATCTGGCTGGTTGACGACGATCAGTTGATCCTGGACCTGTGCGAAGTCATTTTTCAGTCGCGCGGAATTGAAGCCCGACTTTTTAACTCGCCGCTTCAACTGCTGGAGGCAGAATGGGACGATGGTGTTAAATATGTGCTGATGGATATGCGGATGCCTGAAATGGACGGTTTGAAACTTTGCAAACTGCTTCGGGCACGCCTGGGCGATAAAGTAAATATTTACGCCATTACGGCGCAGGTTTTGCCAGATGAACGCGAATTGCTATTAAATAATGGTTTCGATGGGATTCTGATGAAACCCTTTAAAGAGGAAGAACTTTTGGCCGTGTTTAAACCCGGGGCCGGCATACAGATGCCTGGTTTTGAAAACCAGGAAACCATTGAATTGGATCTGAGTAACCTGAAAAAAATGACCTTTTATGATGAGGAACAATTGCAACGTGTGCTGGTCAGGTTCAGCGAAGACAGCTTAAATGATAGCCGGGAAATACAGGAAGCGATGGACAATGATGACCAACCTACGCTCCGGTTGATTACCCACAGGATGGCAGGACGGATTGCACAGCTGGGCGCCGGAAAGCTGGCTGCTAGATTCCGAAGTATGGAAATGGAATTGGCTGCCGAAGGGCTTGGCCCCGACAAAAAGCAGACAATGCAAGGCTTATTGTCACAACTGCTGTTGCTTTTGGCTCAGCTAAAGCAACAGGTATAGCGGCTTACTCAATATCATAGCGTTCCATTTTACTGTACAACGTTTTTCGGTCAATATTTAGAAGTTTCGCAGCTTTCGATTTGTTGTATTTTACCTTCATCAGCGTCTCAATGATCATAGCCTTCTCATTCACCTCATTAATTGCCTTCAGGTCAGATGTATTTAATTTTGGTGCCTGATTAATGGAAATGATCATTTCTTCAGGAAGTGAAGCTACATCTGCAGTATCGTCTGGTGTAAGTAGTACCATTCTTTTGATCACATTTTTAAGCTCGCGCAGATTGCCCGGCCAATCGTATGTCAGCAAAAGTGTTTTGGCCTGGGCCGAAATATGCTGTACGTTTCTGCCTAGCTCGCGGTTGGATAGATTTACAAAATGATGGATAAACAATTCTATATCCTTACCTCTTTCTCTCAGGGCGGGTAATAATATTTTAAATTCATTCAAACGGTGATAAAGGTCCTCCCGGAACGAACCATTGGCTACGCTGGTTTTCAAATCATCATTTGTAGCCGCAATAATCCTTACGTCAACCGGAATGGTTTTGGTACTTCCCAAAGGTTGAATAATCCTTTCCTGAAGGGCCCGTAACATTTTTACCTGAACTTCGTAGCTTAAATTGCCTACTTCGTCCAAAAAAAGTGTGCCACCATTGGCTGCTTCAAATTGCCCTTTTTTCTCGGCCAGCGCACCTGTAAAAGCTCCTTTTGCATGGCCAAACAGCTCGCTGGCGGCAAGGTCTTTTGATAGCGCCCCACAATCTATGGCTACAAAAGGTTTGTTGTGGCGTTTACTTTGCATATGCAGGGTGCGGGCAGCATACTCTTTACCGGTACCGCTTTCGCCTTGTATAATAACCGACATGTCGGTGGGTGCTACCAATGCAATGTGTTCATAAAGTTTATCGGCAATAGAACTTTTTCCCTTTATAGCATCAGTATGTTCTACTGAATGGCCCGCTTTGCCGGTTTCTTTTTTATCGAGGGCATTGTTGATAAGCATCAACAATTCATCAGGGTTAACTGGTTTGGTGATATAATCAAATGCGCCCAATTGTATAGACTTTACAGCGGTGCGCACATCATTAAAGCTGGTCATGATGATAGCAGGTTGCATAGAACCTTTTTCGCGCACATGCGAAAGAATGTCTAATCCGGTTCCGTCGGGTAAACGATAATCAATCAGCAACAATTCAAAATTTTCATGGTCGGTTTTGCCAAGGGCTTTTTTCACATCATTTACAATATGGGGTTCATGGCCATATTTTGTTAGAAAGCCTTCAAGTACCTGCGAAAAAGTTGAGTCGTCTTCAATGATGAGTATTTTTGCCATAGGGATTTCGCTTGAGATATAGCAAAAATACAAAAGCCGGACGAAATCCGGCTTTTGAAAGGTGTTAAATTGTTATTATATTAGGGATATAGGGATTATTCGATAACTACGCCGTCTTTTCCTATCTTCAAAGAGGCAGTTTCTTCTTGTTTTTTAACATCTACCTGATAATATTCCGATTTGTCGGCTTTAGTTACCAGAAATGCTGCTGTTGGAATCCATTCTTTGTATTTGTCGGACGATAAGGTCGTTTTAACAGCATCAGGTAGATCTTTTACTTCAACCGGTTTTTTGGTCGTACTATCTTGTTGTATGCTTTTTACAACCGGAGTTTTAATGTCGCTTGCTTTTACTGTGGTTAATCCTGCGAAGGCCAGGAACGCTGCTGATAAAATGATCTTTTTCATAATTATAATTTTTTATTCTTTTGCTAAATGATTACGCTTTAGGTTAGTACATAATGGTGCCAAAGTGATATTTTTTGTTCAAAAGAGCCGTATCGGGCTTTTAAAGCCTTTGGCCTAAAAAAGACTGTAGAGAAAGTCTACAATATGTAGCGTAACTGTTCAATTTTTGGTTTAAAAGGTTCTGCTTATACCTTTTCCTCACATGGTTCACACATTCTACACATATCCTTCACAAAAAGGTACCCTTTTGTGGGTTTTGTGTGAAGGGGGTGTGAATAAGGTGTGAAGAATCGCAAACCTTGTGAAGAAATATATGCTGTGGAAAGAATCTTATGGATTTAGGGGATATTATCAAAATACATAAATCTTTTCTTAGCTTTGCTAGTATGCTGTCAAAGAAAACGAAATATGCAATAAAGGCACTGGTTGCTCTTGGCAAGAATAGAGAAAATCCTCCTATGCAAATAGTGAGGCTGGCAGAGCAGGAAATGATACCCCGGAAATTTCTGGAGCAGATTCTGCTGGATATGCGAAACGCAGGCTATTTATATAGTAAGAAGGGTGCAGGAGGTGGATATAGCCTGAATAAGGATCCGAATGATATTTATCTGGCCGATATACTGCGTATAACTGATGGCCCTATAGCTATGGTGCCCTGCGCCAGTTTGAAGTTTTACCGTAAATGTGACGAATGCCACGATGAAGTTACCTGCGGCATCAGGAAAACATTTATTGATGTAAGAGATGCCACTTTAAAGGTACTTGCACAGACTTCCATTGCTGATGTAATTGCCAGAGAAAGTGACGAAACGCTGATGAAGTAATTTATTTTTTACAAATGTAAGCCAGGCTATGCCTGGCTTTTTTGTTTCTGGTGATATTGACTTATATGGGGTTATACTGATGGTTTTTATTTTAATTAACTTTGAACAAAATTTGAAAACTATGAATATGAAGAACGTAAATTTTTTCGATCGCGGGAGATGGTGTGTGGCTTTGCTTGCGGTTATGCCTTTTGCATCCTTTGCACAGAAGCCTAATTGGCAGAACCTGGATTTGAAAGCAGATTCTACATTTGGTATCAGTACCGAAAAAGCCTATAATGAATTGTTAAAAGGAAAAAAGTCGAAAACTGTTATTGTTGCCGTTCTGGATGGTGGGGTTGATGTTGAACATGAAGATTTAAAACCCCTGGTTTGGTTAAATAAAAAAGAAAAGGCAGGCAATGGTAAAGATGACGATAAAAACGGTTACATCGATGATATTCATGGATGGAACTTTCTGGGATCGTCAAAAGGTTCTGTAAACTATGAAACTTTAGAGTTAACCCGTCTGGTAAGAAGAGACAATCAGAAATTTGCAAATGCCGATGCCACTTCGGTAAAAGCAAATGAATTAGCTGCTTTTGAAGCATATCAAAAAAATAAAGCAGAGCTTGATCAGGAACTTGCCGAAGCTAAAATGGGCTACGAGCGTTTTTCGGGAATTAAGAATGCCATTGATGCTGTAGTGAAAAAAATTGGTAAGGAAAATCCTACACGTGAAGATTTCCAGGCGTTTAAACCGGCTGACGATATGGAAACCAATATTCAGCGGATTATGGTGGCACAATTGAAAAACAACAGCTTTAATGATTTCTACAATAGCCAGATTGTACCTGCTTTTGACCATTATAAAAACCAGGTAGAATATAACCTGAATGTGGATTATAATCCACGTGACATTGTAGGCGATGATCCGAACAACAGTAAAGAGCGTTTTTATGGCAATAATGATGTGGCCGGACCCGATGCCAGACATGGTTCGCATGTGGCCGGAATCATCGGTGCGGTTCGTACAAATGACCTGGGCATTAAAGGCGTTGCCGATAATGTAGTGATTATGGGCGTTAGATGTACACCTAATGGCGATGAGCGTGATAAAGATGTGGCCAACTCTATTCGTTACGCAGTTGATAATGGAGCTAAAGTGATCAATATGAGTTTTGGTAAATCATTCTCATGGGATAAAGCCATAGTTGACGAGGCCGTTAAATATGCAGTTGCTAAAGATGTGTTGCTGGTGCATGCTGCCGGTAATGACAACAAAGATCTTGAGGTAGAAGCCAATTTCCCTAGTCCGGAATACGTAGGCGGAGGTAAGGCAGCTAGCTGGATTACCGTTGGCGCCTCAGCATGGACAAATGACGAAAATATTAAAGCTAATTTTTCTAACTACGGTAAAACGAAGGTGGATGTTTTTGCACCTGGTGTTGACATCAATTCAACAGTTCCGGGATCAAAATATGAAAAATTAAGCGGTACAAGTATGGCTTCACCGGTAGTAGCGGGTTTGGCCGGTCTGATCCGTTCTTATTATCCAAAATTGACCGCGTTGCAGGTAAAAGACATTATTCTTAAATCTGTGGTTAAGGTAAACCAGTCTGTAAAAATTAAAACAGAAACAGATACTAAAACGGTTCCGTTTGCTGATTTATGTGTTACAGGTGGCATCGTAAATGCTTACGATGCGTTGAAACTGGCAGCCGAATATAAGTAATAAGGAGTAGAATAGTTTAAAATAAGGGGCAATCCAATACGGATTGCCCCTTATTTTATGTCCTAATTTATATCTTAGCGCTGTTTGAACTCGCTGAACTCCCTGGGCAGGGCAAACATCTTGCTCGAAATATGGTTTTCCTCCATAAAACAAAGCCGTTCGTACTTGTATTCATTTACCTTGATAATGTTGTTCAGCTCTGAATAAATAGCAATTACCAGGTTGTACATCATCAGGCAATTCAGGTTCAGGTGATTTCTTTTGAAAAGATGTATACATTCATCGCAGTAATCGCATGCCAATTCATAATGGCCTTGGTTTTTAAGCTGGTAAGCCCGCGTCATTTTTAGAATAGAAGAAGCGTACTGCGTAATTTTGAACCGGTCATTGTTGTCGTGAAAATAATTGAGCACTTTTTCCAGCTGATCTGTTTTCGGACCAGGGTTTATTCTTGAAAGAGATAAGGCCATCAGGTTCATCATAAATATGGTGAAAGCCGATCGTTTTGAAAATTCTTTGGGATGAAGCTTGATGATGGTTTCAATAATTTTTATGGTTCCTTCGTCCGATCCATAGAATAAATTTAACATGATCACCAGCAAATACGTAACACCCTGTTTGGTATTTAACGGAGCCTGACCGGTTAGAAAAGGATATTGAAGCTCTTCTATTTGTGTGATCAGCGGATTTCCCGCAATTTCTTTGTTAGTAATTTTAGAATGAACCAGTTGCAGGATCTCATAAGGTGAAACATCCCATCCGGAACTGTCCAGATAATCTAATTGTTCCATCCTTGCGCTTACTTTTTTCTCATCCAAACTCAACATGTCCATCACTGCCAGCAAGGCGTGGTAAACCAAAGTATGTTCGTCTGTGTCAGAAATGTCAATAAGTACTTCTATGGCTTCTTTGTAAGAGGGGTCTACAAAATCAAAGTAGATCATTTCTTCAATCAGCTGTTCATGAAGTTTATGCTCCCGAAGTAGGTATGGCGTATCGGCACTATATCTCGACCTGTATTTTAAGTTCTCTGCAATAAAAAGGATCAGATAATTGTGCTCAAAATGATTCAGCGGTAAATCGAATATAGCATTCAGGGCTTTTAAGTCGCCAATTCTGATGATAAAACGGATGGTCCACTGCAGCAATTGAAAACGAACGGTTTCATTTTCATATTCTTTTTGTATGTGCTGAAAAAATGCCTTGTCTACTTGCAGATGGAACATCTCAAGTAATTCGATAAAGAGGAAGTATTCAAAAATATGCGGATGTATAAAGCGGACAAACTCGCGGGGATGATAATCTTCATATCGCTTTTCTTCCATAATTATCCCATCGGAAAGCAATTCCATATAGGCATTTTTGAATGCCGATAGCTCGGCAATCAGGTTGTCCTTTGGAACAGCTTCGCCCATGCAGCCATAATTTGTCAGCTGAATGATCTTTTTCAGGAACAGGATCTTTTCTGTGTAGTAATTTGAACGGTAGATGTTTTCCTGGATAAATCTTGAAATCAGTTCGTGAAAAGTGATGTTGGTAGAGTAGTTAAAAGAAGGATCCTCTTCCCGTAACTGGTAATACAATTGGATATGAAAAGGAAACTTTAACTGCGCCTTAAGTTTTGGATTGATTTGGCGGGAGTTGGGGCCGTCTATATTGGCAACAATAAGGTCAACCTCTTTTTCTGTAAGCGGTGGGACATTAGAAACTTCATTGGTATTGAAGTAATTTCCCGGGAACCATTTGGTTCTTAAATAGGCCGAATGTCTGATCAGATCATAAAAACGGAGCCAGCTGGTCGATCGCATGCTCATGACCAGTTTAACCGAATCTGTATTTTCTATGGAACAAATAAAATTGATGATGCTGTCGAACAGTTGTTTCTTTAGTTCTTTTTTAAGCGTAAGTTCCGAAAAACCATCCAGGATGATTACAAACTTCCCTTTTGTCTGCTGATAGTTCTGATGAATATAGCTCAGCAGGCTCTCTTTTTTTGGAATGTTGAGCAGTGTTTTTAACTGATCCTCAAAATTAAGTGAAGGATGGTCCGCATTAAAAAACGTGTAGGCCTGTAAAAACAAAATGGCGGAGTCTTTATATCCAGGGGCAGTATTGTTGATAAACTTTTCGGCAAGGTGACTCAGCAGAATTGTTTTTCCGTATCCTGGTTGGGAAATAAAAGTGGTAAAGCTATGATCACTTTTGAAGAATTCATCAAAATCATGTTCGGCAAATTTCCGGCTGATGGTCATCTGATAAGGCATGCCCGACCGGTTTTTAATCCCTTTCAGGGTAAAATCAGTGATTTTAACAACCTTTTGCTTTACCTCAGACCAGTTGGTTGGAATGTTGTTATTGATTTGCATTGCTGCAGGCCAACTGTCGATACTTTCGCCACTCACATATTCAGATAGGGTGGTAATGGTGAATTTTGAAAAGTTGTGTTTGACCATTGCAAAGCCAAACAATCGCTTAATCGTCGTTTCACTAACGTTCTTATTTAATGTTTTGCTGATTTCAATCGATATCCTTTTACAATCAGCCGGAGTAATTGTCCTAATTCCTGTTTTGATTAGGATTAAACCTTTGAGTTCATTTAAGATAGATATTTCATCCATACACCTTTATAAGTGAGCGTTAAAAAATTCAACTAAACGAATATAATGCTTTAATAAGAATAATGAACGGCGATTATTTGTAGCCAAAATGAATAAAAAAGATAAGAAAGAGGCAAAAACCTATCTAACAGGTGTTTAATGGTGGTTGTGGAGGTTAACGTCTTTTGGTTGGCGTCAATAATGAACAAAATGAACAGATTTAGACCTGTTGCGCCCTCTTAATGAACAATTCGAACAAAGGATGAGATCGAATCTATGCCTAAAATTGTAGCATTAAATATGCTAATCTCAATCACTCTCCTATGAAAAGGACATCTACCTTGCTCGAATTGTTTAAAAAGTACCTTCTTCTTCTCGGTTTAATAAGTATAACGTTCGCAAGTTCAAAATCGTATGGACAAGCCAGGGTTTATGCGAACGATGTAGTCGCAAGCCCTAACGCCATGTCTTCTCTTTTAGGCTGCGGTCCCCTTGGACTTGGTGCGTGTTACAATACCATTACTGTAGCCGATCCCAACAATGCGAAAACGAATGACAACTCAACTTTTGCAAGGGTATCTTCAAGTGCCGGACTTGCACTTGGTATTGCTGCTTACCAGGGAGAGCTGGAACTGAAGTTTCCGGGCACTGTTCCTGCTGGCGAAACTTCTTATATCCGGATCAATGTTAACAATCCCGATCTTTTAAATACCTTGCTTGGCGGTAATCTAGGCAATGTATTGACCAATGTTGTGGGCTCTGTGGCATTGGGTAACCGATATTTTGAGGCCGGTGCCCGTATGGGAACAGGAAGTGGGAACAATGTCTTATCAGGAAATAGCTCTACACCTTTTGCTACCGAAAATATTAAAATCATTAAAGATGCAAACGGATACTTTTATATTGCCATAACACCTCAACAGGCCTACGACAGGGTATATGTAAAAGATTTTACCAATGCTTTGCTGGGCCTGGGCGCATCAAGTTATACTGATGTTTATTATGCTTTTTATGGAAGTGGGGTAGACCCATGTGCACAGGGATTTGCCACCTCGTATGAGGGGACAGGCTTAACAGTTGATTTACTGGGTTTAGGAAAGGCCGGTGTAACCGATATGGAAAGGGCTATTGATGCCGATCCAAATAATTTCTCCCAAATCAGTCTGGGCGCATTGGGTGTGGCTGGTACCATAAGCCAGAATATCTATTTTGAAACGTTATCCAAATCAACAGATGAATTTAATGTAAAAATTCAGGCTGCGCCGGCATTGTTAAATGCAGGGTTGGTCAATAATGTAACACTTACTGCTTACAATGGGGCTACGCCGGTTTATGAAGGAACGCTTGGAACTGTCCTGGATCTTGACCTGCTGGGTTTATTAAATACCGGACAGCCGGTTGCGGTTCCCTTTGCCCCTGGGGTGCCTTTTGACAGGGTCAAGATAACCCTTTCTTCTTTGTTAAACCTGAGTTTAACACAAACCTTTAATCTATATTCTATTACACGATCGGCGGCGCGGCCAACATTTGTAGCGCCGGCATCCAATGCGGTTACTGTATGTTATAATTCTACAGCCAGTTTAACTGCTACCACATTGCCGGCAAATGAACTGCGCTGGTATGATCAGTTGACGGGTGGAGCAGTTTTGGCCACCACGGCCTATAATGGTGCCTATACAACAGGTCAGCTAACAGCCAATAAAACTTATTATGTGGCTGCCAGGACCATAGGTTGTACTGAAGAATCGGTGCGCGTACCTATAGTGGTCACCGTAAATCCGATGGTCAACTTTGCTACGACGACCTTAAATAATGCCACAGTGGCTTCGGTTTACTTTAAACAGATTACGGCGGCTACGGGCGGAACCCCAGGCTTTACTTACAGCCTGGCGCCGGCTAACGCACTTCCGGCAGGACTTAGTCTTTCTGCAGCAGGTGCCATTTCAGGTACGCCAAGTGTTGCTGGCGATTTTACATTTTCTATTATCGCTACCGATACCAAAGGATGTACGGCTACTGCTGTGTTCAACCTAAAAGTAACAGATGCCCTGGCGATGGCCACAAAGGTATTGCCTAATGGAATGGTTGGAACCGTTTATGTTACCCAGGTTATCCCTGCAGCAACAGGAGGAACAACTCCTTATACTTATGCGGTAAACAATACCACCTTGCCTCCGGGATTGACTTTTGATCCGGCTACAAGAGAAATAAAAGGTACACCGACAGCAAAAGGTACATTTAATATACCTGTAACGGCTACTGATGCAAATGGAAATACAGTTACACAAAATTATTCCATTGTGGTTAGAGACCCGCTGGTATTGCCGGCACCACATTGGCAAATGGAACTGTAAATGTTCCTTATCCAACACAAACTATTCCATTGGCTACCGGTGGAAGCGGCAGTTATACCTATAGTGTGGTAAATACAGATCTTCCTCCGGGATTGGCATTTAATCCAGCTACCCGAGAAATTACAGGTACACCAACACAGGCAGGTACTTATACCGTTCCTGTAAAGGTTACCGATACAGAAGGAAATACCATTACCACCAATTATGCCATAACGGTAAGAAACCCATTGGTGTTGGCTACAAAAGCTTTGGCAGATGGGACTGTAGGTACTGTTTATGCCACTGAGACGATTCCTGCTGCAACAGGAGGAAATGGCCCTTATGCCTATATAGGTACAAATTTGCCTCCGGGACTGACATTTAATCCGGCTACCCGCCAGATCTCAGGAACACCTACCCAGTCGGGTTCCTATAATGTAAGCGTGAAAGTAACTGATGCTGATGGTGCAACGGTAACACAGACTTACACTTTAAAAGTAAATGGAGAGCTGGTTTTGCCAGGTGCTACATTGCCAAACGGTTTGGTAGGTACCACTTATGCAACCCAGACTTTGCCAGCGGTAACCGGTGGTACCTCACCGTATACTTATACTGCTATTGGTCTACCTCCGGGACTTACCTTTACACCGGCTACCCGGGAAATTAAAGGCACACCATTATCAGGCGGAACTTTTACTGTAACGGTTACGGCAAAAGATAGCAACGGACTAAGTACCTCTACCGACTATAACCTGTTGGTAAATGTACCTGCGCCAACTGCCAATGCGGCCAGCACATGTAGCGGATCGGTAGCTACACTTTCGGTAACCAATGCACAACCGGGTGTTACCTATAACTGGTACGCTGCCACAGGTAATACGCCGGTATTTACGGGTACTACTTATACCACAGGAACTTTAACTACCAATACAACTTACTATGTAGAAGCAGTTTCGGGAACTGCGGTAAGCAGCAGGACACAGGTAAATGTGACTGTTAATGCTACTCCGGCCCCGGCTACTGTAGTTACGGCAAATGAAACCATTAGTGCCGGGCAGTCGGCCACATTGGTTGTAAGTACCACTGCCGGTAATACCGTCAAATGGTATACACAGCCAACAGGAGGCGCTGCATTTTTTACCGGAACCAGCTATACCACGCCTGCTTTAAGTGCAACTACCACTTATTATGTAGAAACAGAAAATGCCACAGGTTGTGTCAGTGCAACCAGATCGGCAGTTAAAGTAACTGTAACCGCTGGACCGGTTAGTCCGAAGTGTAATGCCGCAGTAAATCAACAATCAGGTATCGAAGGAATTTGTGCCTTATGTTCAATAGAAAACCCGGGCAATTCAACCGATGCTGATCCGGATAACTTTACCAAAATCAATCTTGCTGTTGGTGTTGGATCGGCCGGTTATCAGCGTCTGATATTTGCTGCTCCGGGCGCTGCTACTGACAGTATTCGTTTGGATCTGGCTACTCCTGTGGGGCTTACCGATTTGGGTGTGCTGGGTGATATTACCATTACGGTAATGAATGGCAACACGGTAGTGGGTACCCCACATGCTTTAAATTCTTCTGTGCTTGATTTGAAATTGCTGAGCGGGAACCGCTTTAAAGCTACGCTTGTAGCGGGAGGGGTGTACGACCGTGTAGAGATCCGCTTTGGAGCCCTGGTCTCAGCTTTGAGCAATTTAAGTATTTATGGCGCTGAGGTTGTTTACCCTAATCCAACTGTAGCCAGTACCGGTCGCACCATCTGTTCAGGTAATGCAACTACCTTAAGTGCAGTGGCTAATGGTGGTACCAGTTTGAAATGGTATTCAGCTGCTTCCGGAGGTACAGAGCTGGGAACTGGTGAGACTTTTAATACAGCAGGACCATTAACTGCAAATACTACTTTTTATATCGAAGTGAGCAAAGGCGGATGTGCCAATACGAATAGAGTACCTGTTACAGTAACTGTAACCGCGGTGCCAGACGCTCCGGTATTGGCTTCGGCCAGTGCGGTTTGTGCAGGATCAGCAGGGGTATTGACTGTAAACAACCCTGTTTCGGGCGTAACTTACAAATGGTATACCGCTTCAACTGGTGGTACTTCGGTATTTGAAGGACCAGTATTTACAACAGGTCCACTAACAGCCTCAACTACTTATTTTGTAGAGGCTTCTAACGGAAGCTGTGTAAACTCAACCCGTACTTCGGCATTGGTTACGGTAAATCCGCTTCCGGCATTGCCACAGGTACAAGCTTCGGCCACCACAGTAAGCCCTGGCCAAACGGCTATATTAAATGCTTCTTCAACAGAAAATAATATCATATTTAACTGGTACGATTCGGCAACCGCCACTACGCCATTACAAACAGGTCCTACCTATGTAACGGCTCCGTTAATGGCGGCTACAACCTATTACCTTGAAGCGGTTTCTTCAACTACAGGTTGTGCAGCTTCAAGCCGGGTACAAATTACCATCAATGTAGATAACGGTGGAGTACCTAATCCGGTACCTTGCGAGGCAGCAGTAAATGAGTCGAACGGCGTTGACGGCATCGGTTTACTAGCTGGGGTATTTAATCCGGGACTGGCTATTGACAATGATACCAAAACAGGATCATCATTGGTACTTCCGGTAGGTTTACTGGGTGGTTCAGTATACCAACGTGTTGGATTTAATGGTCTTTCTAACGTAGGAGATACGGTTCGTATCCAGTTGTCGGCTCCAGGTAAGTTGCTTTCGTTAAGTCTTTTATCTGGAATTACCCTTACCACTTATAATAATACTACAAGTAATAACGATGCGATGCAGCTGACCAATTCATTAATCAATCTGGAATTGATTAGTGGAAACAGCGCAGCATTGCTGACATTTGTCCCTACCAGTCCATTTGATAAAGTTGAGGTACGGCTGAACGCCGGTGTATTGTCGGCATTAACTACTGTAGACTTAAATTACGCACAACGTGTTACCAAAGCTCCGGATGTGGTATCTGCAAATGTTACCGGATGCGAAACGCAGACAGCAACTTTAGCGGTTCAGTCGCCAAAAGCCGGCCTTACCTACAAATGGTACAATGCAGCTGGCGCCTATCAGGCCGATGGCGTTACTTTTGTAACTCCGGCCCTGACAACCAATACCAGATACTATGTGTCGGCCAGCAATGCTTCGGGATGTTTAAGCTATAAAACACTGGTGAATGTGACAGTTACGCCTGTGCCGGCAACTCCTCAGTTATTGAACAGCGACATCAAAACCTGCGCAGGCGCCAGTGTGGTTCTCACCATTGGCAATCCGCAACCAGGATTAACTTATGTATGGACTAAGGTTGGAACACCAGGCCCTGTACAGTCGGGCCCGGGAACAACGCTTACTATTGCGTCGGTAACGGGTTCAGAAACCTATAAAGTTCTTGCCCAAAATTCTTGCGGTGCACCATCAGCAGAAGCAACAGCCACTGTTGACGTGGGTACGCCTACACCTCCGGTAATTACACCTGCTGCGGTTACCATCAATAAAAATGAACGTGCGCTGCTGACCGCTACTTCATCGGCAGTTGGCGCAACCTTTACCTGGTACGACCGCGATCCGGCCTTACCTGGAGCGGTGGTTGTTTCTACACCACTTAACGGATTGAACGGTTCATTCCTTACACCGGTACTTACGGCTACTACTACCTATTGGGTAACCAGTACGGCAGGGCTCTGCGCTTCGGCGGGTGCTCCGGTTGTAGTAACGGTATTGGGCGACCCTAATCCGGGTGATGTACCTTGTGAGGCCGCAGTAGCTGAAGAAAACGGAAAGGGAGGCTTGTTGCCATTGCTTTTAGGTGTAGATAATGCGGGTCTGGTATTCGACAACAACAGCAATACCGGTTCTTCGTTACGCGTTTCAGTAGGCGTAGGATCGTACGTTTACCAAAGAGCTATTTTCAACGGCTTGTCTACCATAGGTGATAAAGTACGTTTAAAACTGGTAGCCCCATCTAATTTACTTTCTTTGGGACTGCTTTCAAGTGTTGAGGTAACTACCTATAACGGGGCTACCTCTAATAATGATACCAAAACGATCAGTAATCCATTGATTTTACTGGAATTGCTGAACAATCAAACAGAGGCCCTGGTTGAGTTTACTCCGGCAAGTCAGTTTGACAGGGTGGAGGTTCGTTTGAATTCGGGCTTGTTGGGCGCATTGACTGCTATCAATTTCAATTATGCACAACGCGTGATCGTACCACCAGTGGTACAGGCAGCAACAGCTTCTGTTTGTAAAGGAGGCCAGGCAACCTTAGGTGTAAAAGATCCGGTAACTGATGGCAGCATTACTTACAAATGGTATATGGGTGCTTCGGCTACTGTACTTGGATCTTTGCCAACTTATCAGACTGATGCCAGTCTGGCTGCGGGTACTTATGATTTCTTTGTCGTAGCCAGCCGTAACGGATGCGAAAGCGCCAGAACAAAGGTTACTGTAACCATATTGCCACAGCCTGATGTACCGGTGGTGATTGGTGCAAATCCAAGATCAACTTGTATCAATACGCCGGTTACCTTGTCGGTTACTGCAGTAGCGGGTATCTCTTATACCTGGTATGATGCAGCAAGCAATGGCAATGTACTGGCTACAAATACCAATACTTATACTACACCGGCCAATTTAGGTGTAGGTACTTACAACTATTATGTTTCGGCCATTAATGCCAACAACTGCTCAAGTGCTACCCGTACCCAGGTTACCGTTGTGGTTAGGGCCAATGCTACAGCCGACGACATTACCGCTGCCGATCAGTCTATTTGCTCGGGAAGTACAGCTGTTTTAAGCGCATCAAGCGCAATTACCGGCGCAACATTTAAATGGTATAAAAATGCTGATCTGAGTGATGTGCCATTTACAGGTGCAAACTTTACAACACCTCCGTTAACTGCGACTACAAAATACTATGTAATTGTAAGCGGTCCGGGTATCTGTTCAAATGACGCCGCATCAGCCAAAGTAGTTACTGTAACCGTAAACCGCAATGCTGTGGCTTCAGACATTACTGCAGCAGATAAGGCCACCTGTTCGGGAAATGGTGTAGTGTTAAATGCAATCAGCACCACTGTAACCAGCCCTGTGTTTAACTGGTACAAAAATGCGGATCTGAGTGATGTTCCATTTACGGGTGCAGACTTTAGCACCGGCGTTTTAACCGCTACTACCAAATACTATGTTACTGTAAGCGGCGCGGGTGTTTGTGCCAATACTGCGGCTACGGCAAAAGTAGTTACCGTAACGGTGAACCGTAATGCTACTGATGCAGACATTATTGCGGCTGATAAAGCGACCTGTTCGGGTACTGCAGTGGCATTAACGGCATCAAGCACAACAATAACCAATCCGGTATTTAGCTGGTACCGAGATGCTGCACTTACCGACCTGGCTGTAAGAGGTACTTCATTTACTACGCCTCCATTGACCGTAACTACCAAATATTACATTACGGTAAGCGGCGATAATGTTTGTGCCAACAGTGCATCATCGGCCAAAGTTTTAACCGTAACGGTAAACCGTAATGCTACGGACGCAGATATTAAACTGAACGATCAAACCATTTGTTCGGGAACTACAGCAATATTAAGTGCCAGCAGTACCACTGTAACTGCGCCTGTGTTTAGATGGTACCGTGATGCTTCATTAACAGACTTCGCCTTTGAAGGCCCTACATTTACCACCCCTGCATTGACACTGACCACCAAATACTATGTAACAGTAAGCGGCGCGGGTGTTTGTGCCAATGATGTGACGTCGGCAAAAGTGGTTACCGTAACGGTGACGCGTAATGCCGGAGTTACAGACATTATTGCTGCCGATAAAACCATCTGTGCGGGACAAACCGCATCGCTTTCGGCCAGCAGTACCATACCTGGAGCAAGCTTTACCTGGTATCGTGATGCTGCATTAACTGATGTGGCCTTCACTACAGCAAACGTAACTACGCCAGTGTTGAATACCACTACAAGGTACTATGTTACCGTAAGCGGTACCGGCGTATGTGCAAACTTACCTGGAACGGCCAAAATAGTAATGGTTACCGTAAACCAGATACCAAATGTGCCGATTATCAGTAGTGCAGGCACTACCGTATGTTCGGGAGATGCAACCTTGCTCACTATTCAGAACCCGCAGGCAGGCGTAACCTACGAATGGTATACCGCTGCAACTAATGGTACACTGGTAAATACCGGGGTTACTTATCCAATATCAAATGCAAGTTCAACTACGGATTATTATGTACAAGCCACTAATGCTTCGGGTTGTGGTAGCGCGACAGGCAGAGTTAAGGTAACCCTGACTGTTAATGGCCGACCGCAGATTCCAGGAGTTGTATCGGCAGCGGTAAATACCTGTATGGGAAGTACTGCGGTATTAACAGTGTCTAACCCGGCTGCAGGTGTTATTTACAACTGGTATGCAAGAGCCAACAGTACAGAAATATTAGGCTCGGGCACCAACTTTACCACTCCGGCAGCCGCAAATGCAACTACCATCTATTACGTAGAAGCTCAGTCTGGTAATTGCACCAGTACTGCGCGTACGGCTGTAACGGTAACTGCAGGGGCAATTCCATTGCCGCCGCCATCAGTCTCGGGTGCCGGTAGTCCATTGTGTCCGGGAAGCGGAACGGTGCTAACGGTTGATAACCCAGACGCATCGCTTAGATATGCATGGTTCAGTGTAGCCACAGGTGGAGCGGCACTTGCACAAGGAAATACCTTTACGGTGCCGGCAACAAATGTAACCACTATTTATTATGTGGGTAGCATCAACGCGAATTCGGGTTGTGCAAGCAGTAGCCGTACCGCTGTTACCGTTACGATAGCAACTAAACTTGCCGCGCCGGTTGTTTCTGTGCAGACGACCACCGCAACCAGCATTACTTTTGCCTGGATAGCTGTACCGGGGGCAACCGCTTATGAAGTTTCTGTGGATGCCGGATTAACCTGGACTGCACCAAGTTCGGGTGCTGCAGGAACCTCACATGTGGTGGACGGACTAAATCCTGATCAGAAAGTGACCATCAGGGTAAGGGCTAAAGGACAGCTGGATTGTCAGTTGAGCGATGCCACAACCTTTACCGGTACAAGCCAGAATCCATTGGGCAACGAAATCTTTGTTCCAAACACCTTTACGCCTAATAATGACGGTAAAAATGACGTGTTGTACGTATATGGAAATACCATAGCCAAGATTAGACTGCGCGTTTACAATCAATGGGGTCAGTTCTTATATGAATCGCTGAACGTTCAAAATGGTTGGGATGGGACTTATAAAGGGCAGATGCAGCCAAATGGCGTATATGTTTATTACCTGGAGGCCGAATTTAACGACGGCACAAAAACAACTAAAAAAGGAACGATAACCCTGTTAAGGTAAAAGTGTATCCGGAAACAATGAAAAACAAATTTGTCATGAAGAAACTAATAAGAATACTAGCAGTAGGAGCGTTTTTAAGTTTGGGAGCTTTAAAGGGTACAGCACAAATTGATCCTCATTTCTCTCAATACTATGCTCATCCGCTATGGTTAAACCCCGCTTTAACAGGAGTTACCGACGGAGAGTACAGGGTTTCGCTAAATGCTAAACAACAGTGGGGGTCTATCTCCAACTCATTTTTAACCGGAGGCGCATCTTTTGATATGGCTCCGGTTAAAAACCTGGCTTTCGGCGCTATGGTGCTGAATCAAAATGCCGGAGATATCAGTTACAATCACTTGAGTGCTTTGGTTTCGGGTGCTTATCGCATCCATTTCGGCAGGCAGGGAATGAGCATGGTTAATTTTGGTTTGCAAGCCGGTATTTTGAATAAAAGCTTTGATCCGTCAAAAATTACCCTGGGAAGTCAGTATAATCCGGTTACCGGATATGATCCAAGCTTTGGCATCAGCGAATCTTTCTCTTCATCCAATACGCTTGTGCCTGATGTGAATGTAGGGGTTATGTTTTTTGATGGTAACCCAGACCAACGTGTAAATGCGTTTGCAGGAGTTATGGCTGCGCATATCACCCGACCGGTAGATAAATTTTTGGGCAACAGCGTTCGTATGCCCATCCGTTATGCAGCGCATGGCGGTGCCCGTGTAAGGGTTTCGGAAGTGTTCGATATCACACCTAACGGTTTGTATATGGAACAGGGAAATGCACGCGAGATTTCGGCCGGAGCCTACGGACAGTTTATGCTGAACAATGATTCTGACTTGCTTTTTGGGGGCAATTACAGGGTTGATGATTCAGCTATTGCCTTTTTTGGCTTACACCTCAAAAATATGGTGTTTGGCCTGAGTTATGATTTTAACACTTCCAACCTAAACCGTGTTACGGGCAGTAAAGGCGGCCTGGAACTATCGGTGTCATTTACCGGTAGAAAAGGAATACTGGGGCCTAACTTCTTTTGTCCACGATTATAGTTGAACTAATATGAATTCATTAACCATTAATGAAACACTGATGAAAACAAAAATACTGCTGATCCTCTGTTTACTTGCCTCTGCTGTGCAGGCCCAATTTGTATCTAATAGCAAAAGAGTGGCTGATGTGTATTTTCAAAATAAGGAGTATTACGCTGCAGCCGAATATTATAAGAAGGCTTTACAGATTTCTGCAGATAGTGCCGGTTTTGTGGTGCCTTTTGGCTTTGTCAACAAAATCAAAGAAGAAAGCCCTAAAAGAGAAGATTACGAATATTGTGCTTTTCAGCTGGGAGAAGCCTTGCGGCTTTATAAAAACTTTACAGATGCCGAGCGCTGGTATGAGGTTTCTAAAGATTTTACCAACCCTAAATATATTTTGAGCTCTTTTTGGTATGCCGAAACGCTGCGTTCCAACCAGAAATTTAATGAAGCGATTACAGCCTTCAATGTGTTTTTAGATAAGTATAAGGTAAAAGACGCCTATGCCGCAAAGGCAAAGCAAGAAATTGCCTCCTGTCAGTTTGCCTTATATGAACTGCGTTATCCAAGGCTTTTTAGATTGAGCCGTTTGCAAAATGATATCAATGATAAAGGATCTAATTATACGCCAACCATAAAGGCAGGAAACTTCTACTTTACTTCCTCCCGTCCGGTAGGTGGCGGTGGTAAAAAAGAAGTGCTAACCGCCAGGGATGTAAAAGTGACCAAAAAGGAAACACCCTATTTGAATGCCATTTACATCACTTCGGGTAATCCGCTTACTCAAAATGTAAGTATCAGAAAAACTACGGTAGAGGGTAAGGATCGCGAATCGGCAGCACCTGCCTTTCACCCAAACGGTAAAATTGCCTATCTGACCAGCTGGACTGCTCAGGGCAATAAAAAAATATACCAGCTGAATGCCACACCGGGGGCAGCCAAAGAGTGGTCGGAACCTGTTGAACTGGGTAGCCAGATCAATGTAAAAGGTTTTAATGCCATGCAACCTTTTGTAACCAGGGATGGGAAATATCTGGTGTTTTCATCCGACAGACCGGGCGGATCTGGTAAATTTGATTTGTGGTATTCGCCTATTCGGCTGGATGGATCTTTGGGCACAGCGGTAAATATGGGTAATATCATCAATACCACAGAAGATGAAGAAGCACCTTATTACAACCCGGCGACTAAAAAACTACTGTACAGCAGTAACGGAAAAGTAGGTATGGGCGGCTTTGATTTTTATGAAAGTACCGGCGACTTTGGTCATTGGTCTGAAGCCCGTAACCTTGGCTATCCTTTCAACTCTTCAAAAGATGATCTTTATTTTACGCCAATCAGTAACGACGATTCGGACGGCTACATCAGTTCTGATCGCGAGTCTGTTTGTTGTCTGGAAATTTTTTATGTTAAAAGAGAGTTTTTAGTGATACAGGGTACTTTGCTGGACTGTAATACGCTAAAACCGCTTAAAGATGCTGTGGTTACCCTTGCCGATTCTTTGCAGGAGTTTAAATTCACTACAGATGAGATGGGGAAATATACATTTAAGTTGAGCTCCAACCGCCATTTTAAGCTTACAGCCGATAAAGAAAAGTATTTCAGTAAAACGCTGACGTTTAGCTATGATCAGATGGCGCAAAAGGATACTTTATTTAGTCCCGAACTGTGTCTGATCCCTTACGAAATAGATAAGCCAATTGTACTTAAAGACGTTTTATATGAATTTAATAAGGCCGATCTGACTCCTGATTCCAAAGGAAAGCTGGATCACCTGTATACGATAATGGTCGACAATCCGACCATTGAGATTGAGCTGAGTGCACATACCGATAGTAAAGGGTCCGATATTTATAACCTGGATCTTTCCAACAGGAGGGCTAAATCCTGTGTCGATTATCTTGTCGAAAGAGGAATTGCTGCGGGCAGGATGACCAGTAAAGGTTATGGCGAAACCCGGCCGGTAGCACCAAACGAACTGCCTAACGGGAAAGATAATCCGGAAGGAAGGGCGCTAAACCGAAGAACAGAATTTAAGGTTACCAAAAAATAAATAGTTGAATTTTCGGCAGGACCCTGTATAGACTTTTTAAAAGTTTATACAGGGTTTCTGCTTTTAGGGTATTCGGTTTTGCTTGTTGCGAAATATATGCTATAATTACATTAAATTGTAAATTGGCTTTTAATTTAAATTATGCGCTACTCTAAATACGCAGCTCTTATATTTTTGCTCTTCAGTTGTTTAACTGTATGTTCTCAAACGGTTGTGGTAACCAGCAGGGCAGATGCTGGTCCGAATACATTGAGACAAGCATTATTGGATATTCCGGCCATCAGAACTACTCCTTATATCATCAATTTTAATCTTCCTGGTGATATGTCAAATGATGCAAACCGTACCATCAGGCTGAGGAGCCAGTTGCCTGGTATCCCTTCAAATGTAACCATTGATGGTACTTCTCAATCGGGGCTAGCCCTGGGTGTTTCTGGCGCAAAGATTATCATTGAGCCGGAAGACCCATCCATGACTCCACTTTTTAGCTCTTGTTTTACCATTGGAAATATCAATGCCACTCCGGAAATTCAGACAAGCGATGTAGAGATATATGGCTTATACATCAGAGATTTCGCAAAGATTACCAGTATCCAAAATACCAGTATCCAGGCTTCCGGAATTATTGTTGATGCCAGGGCAAAGAACATAAAAATTGGTGCCCCCGGCAAAGGGAACGTGATCAGCGGAAACCAGAACGGGATTGCCATACGCTCCGTAACCAGTTACTTCAATACGCAGCCACTTACCGATATCAACATCAGGTCCAACATCATCGGACTGCATTATGACGGTTTAAGTGCAAGATCTAATTTTAACGGAATTAATGCTATAGATTTCAGAGATGGGACCATAACTATTGGTGGCGACAATGCCGGAGATGGTAACCTGATTTCTGCCAATAAAATCAATGTCGATATCAAACGGTCATTTTCGGGTAACGCTCGTTTTTCTTTAAACGTTGTAAATAATAAAATCGGAACAGATCATACCGGAAGCGTAGATTTTCACGATATAAACTTGTTTAATGTCCCTTCAGCCGTTGAAATAAGCGGATTAAAAGTAGATGTATTTAATACAGATTTATATGTGCGCGACAACCTGATTTCGGGAAACCGGACTACAGGTCTTTCTATTGCCAATGCCGATTTTGTGGTAACCGGAAATAGTATTGGTACAGGAAAACTGGGCACCGAGGATTTGGGAAATGGGATTGGGATTAAAATTGAAACCGGGGCCGTAGGATTTATTGGTGGCGATACAGATGCGAAAGCGAATAAAATAGCCAATAATGAGTTTGGCATTGAGTCGCTTTCTGCCAAGCCCATTACCATTACCCGCAATAGTATGTATTGTAATAAAAAGTCTGGAATAGGTAAGACACAGAATATTGCCCAGCCCTATGTTCAGATTCTGATCACAAGGCCCAACTTTCTTTCGGGAAAGGCTACCGAAAATTCAACCATCGAGCTTTTTTATACAGAGAATTGCAATGGACTATGCGAGGGGAAAGAGCTTTTTGGTACAGCACTTACCGGTAGTGACGGAAGGTGGACTTATTCTGGCACTATAAGTAGAAAGGTTACTGCCACCGCAACGGTTTTGAATTTGACCACGTCGCCTTTCTCTACAGCAGAAGTTTTAGATAACGAGATTGTAAGAGAGCCAGTTACCTGTAATGGAAATGGCTCCATTAAAGTGCCGGAGCCCAGAGAAGGAATTACATTCATATGGAATAAGGTTTTGGGCGATGGCACCCGTGTTTATCTTGGCAATACCCAGGAAATCCTGGGCCTGACGGAAGGTTCCTATGAGCTGATTACCAATGATGGCTGTAGGGAAATTAAACATAGTCTTTTGGACATCAGAGATCAGAAACTTACCGACCTGGTGGTGAACTGGCCTGCACCTCAATGCGGACAAACTTCATTTACCTTTTCGGCATCCGTACAAAGAGGCCAGGGAACCAAAACATTTCAGTGGCTTGACCAGGCAGGGAACGTGGTAAGAACAGGCACGCCGGTAACCATGGGGCCGGGGACTTATAAACTGGTGGTAAAGGATCAGGCAAATTGCGAACGGAGTGAGCAGGGCCCGGAAATAAAACTACGGCCAACGCCTACTATCATTAGTTCAGTAGCGCCTACCCCTGCCAGGTGCGGCTTCCCAGATGGAGCCATTACCGGGCTTACCATTGGCACACCAACAGGAACGGTTACTTATAAATGGAATATGTACAATCCTACTGTTCCTCCTTTTATTGGAGCAGAGGTTGGACAACAATTGGAGCTGACCGGAGTGGAAGGCGGGCAATATATGCTTACTGTGACCGATCAGGGAACCTGTTCGCCGGTAACCAGAATTTTTACCATTCCGATTATAAAGTCTGTCATTATCAGTACAGCCCAAACTACCAGGGCCACCTGTAACAAAGCCAACGGAAGTATTTTCGGCGTTACAGTAACCGAGGCTAATTACATTCAATGGCTTAGCCCAACAGGAGCTATTTTAGAAGAAGGCGCTTATTCTCCGGGACAGTCCTTGCTACTGAAAGATCTTGCTCCCGGTACATATACCTTAAAGGCACGGAATACTGTTACAGGTTGTAACGATACCCGAACTTTCCAGGTTGATCAAACCCTGCCAACCGTTTATAGTTTGACAGAACGGGTAACCCCGGCTACCTGTGGATTGAACAATGGCCGGATTAATTTAGTTTTTACCACGGCAAACCCACAGCGGTTTGAATGGAGGGACGACAACGGCAACATTTTGCCTGGAGGAACATTTAATGAGATAAAAGACCTGGCAAATGGTAGCTACAGGTATTTCACCTATGATGTTAACAATTGTGTGCTGGAGTTCGGGCCATTTGTAGTAGAAAGAATTCCGATATTGTCCATCACGCCGGCGAGTGGATTGGCCACAAATGATGGCTGTAGTTTGTCGCGTGGATCTGTCAAGGGGGTTAGATATAACGGTGGTGTTGAACCCTATACCTTTACCTGGGTAAATGAAACAGGCACCCAGGTTTATACAGGGCCTACACCAGATCTGATTGGGGTACCAGCCGGAAAATACAAAATGGTACTGACGGATGCAACCAGTTGCGGACGTATAGAGAGTTCGGATTATTATACCGTAGAAAATCCATCTTTCCCTATTGCTACACCTGTGGCTAATGATATGCGGGTGTGTTATGCTACCGAGATCATGATAAAAGTACTGGCCCCGGAAGAGGGAACCTACCAATTGTATCGGGATGCTACAGATGCGACCCCGACAATGGAAAGCGCCAATGGGATATTTATTTTTAAAGTCAGCAAAACCGGTGACTATGTCATTCGCCGCAAACTGGGTACCTGCTATAGCGATTTTACGCCAGTACACATTGAAGTGACCAACGATAACCTGGAGATCAAAAATACCATGACCCCTAATGGCGATGGAATGAATGACTTCTGGATGATTACCGGTTTGCCGGATCATGCAGATATCAACATTAAAATTTATACCCGAAGCGGTCAGTTGGTATATGAATCCGTTGGGCCTTACAACAAACCTTTCGATGGACGTTTCAGAGGTAAGGATCTGCCGGCGGGGGCTTATTATTATCGTATCGACTTAAGGGCCGATTGTAAACCGATAGCGGGTAGCATTACACTTTTGAGATAGGGCTAAAAGGGTAAGCTGATTAAAACTGGCGGGTAGAACATTTTACATCGTAACGGTTATTGAGCAAAATGCCCAATACAATTTCATGCGTTCCGTTGTTAACCGATCTTAATGCCGATGTTGTCACGTCATAAGAGTAGCTGATGTTGACTAGTGAAGCTACGTTGAAACCTGCAAGTGCCGAAAAGGAATCATTGTTCCTGTAGCTACCGCCAATCCAGAATTTGTCCTGATAGGCAATTTTCAGGTTGGCATCAACTGTAGTGGGGGCGCTTAGCCAGTAAGTTAGTAAGGTAGATGGAATGAGCGCGATATCCTCATCGACAAAAAACTTGTAGCCGGCAGTACCATAAAATGTAGTGGTTTGATAAGCCGGTAAATTGCTTTGTCTGTTGGGCGTTTTTGACCGGTAACCCAAAATCTGTTTGGCAGAGGCACCCACAAAAAACCTTGGACTGTACAACCATAAACCTCCGCCAACATCAGGTCTTATTTTATTGTTGTAGTCGGCGGACAAAAGCGGGTCGGCGGTATTGTCTACCGTAATATTGGCCACGTCAATACTGGTGGAGGCTATTCCGGCAGAAATACCTACGGATAGATTGACATCATAGCTTAAGCCCAGGTGATAAGCATAGGTGGCATTTACATTGGTTTGCCTTATCCTTGCCGCTTTATCTGTGATGGCATAAAAGCCAATTCCATGATGAGGTTCGGCCGAGGTATAGGAGTTGACATAGCTGCGGCTCAAAGGATTGTATCCTGCGCCTGAAAAGGAGTTCACCGAGCTCCTTACAAAGTCCTGCCCAATTGGGGCATGAATGGAAATATATTGTGTAACCGGTGCCCCTTCCAGTCCTTTCCATTGGTTTCTGTAACCCAGTTTCAGATCGGTATAATTGTCTATCCCTGATATGGCGGGGTTAATTAAATAATTATTGAAGATATATTGCGTAAAACGGGGATTTTCCTGCCCATAGCTCAATGCGCTGATCAAAAGCAATAAAGAGAGGTTAAGAAATGATTTCATTTTTTTCAGATGGCCGTTTATTGTTCAATTATAACATAAATTTTGTGTATAACGAGCATTTAAAATAAATTCTTTAATTTAGGCGTTAATTATGTATGCTGAAGCGCAAATCAAACTCATAGCAGACACCCTGCTACCGGACTTTATTCCTAAAAATTCTGAAGAAAAAGAGCTTACTTTCCATTTTACCATTCCGCCAAACAAAAGTTATAAGGTATACTATCAAAAGAATATAAAAAATGAATGGGATTTTATTCGTTTCGAACCGGTAGAAAGCTGAAGAATGAATGGATAAGTTGTACTGAGCAGGTTTGCATTTTTAATTCAACATTGTGAGTAATTTTTGCCCCCTTTTTGTTTTTGCATCAGCATTGGTTTTCGGATTGCGAGAGATTTTTTTAGCTGAATTGAAGAGGAGGGCTGCTGAAAATACTGCCATCCAACCTTGGAAGTGGAATAATTTGCCGCTCAATGGGTTTCCAAAGCTTCGCAGGCGCTGTTTTAGCGGCTTGAAATAAGAACGGGGTATGGTAATTGCCTGATCCATTGAACATCTATATCTTATAAAATTGGAAAAGAAAATAAGGAAAAGTATTGCGCCGGATGAAAAATCAGGATCAGAGAAGCTAAACGCATACAGAATTTTATATACCAGGTCGACAAAGTTTTTTGATGAGTTGGCTAAGCTTACCGCTACTACGTTTAATGTGCAGATTGCCGTGATAAACTTTGTTGACCAGGACAGTGTGTGGAGAAAAGAGGGGCAGCCGTCATGCTGCCCTCCGGGTTTGCATAAAGAAACCAGTATATGTTCGCTGGCCATCTTAAGTGAATGCCTGGGTACATTTGAGGGACTTTCTGCTGCTCCAAAATTGATGACAAATGCTTTAATTGCGGGTGAGCTGGGTATGAACTTTTATGCTGCTGCGCCTGTTTTTACTGATGAGGGCATTCAGGTAGGCACGGTTTGCATCGTGGATAAAGCACATCGAAACTTTCTCCCTCAGGAACAGGAAAAACTGGAATGGGTAGCCCAAATGATTCAAAAAGAAATGAACAAACGAACTGCCCAAAGGGTTTGTGCATAAACCCGAAGCTGAAATAACATAAAGCGGTCGTCATCCTGAATTGCTGAATTCAGCATGATGAATTGAGTAGTCCCGCAAATAGTATAAAAAAGGTGTTGTCTGGTTAAATTGTTTAACCGAACAACACCTTTTTTTATGGGCAGTCACTTTCTTTTTCTTTTAAATTATCTTTTTTGTGATTTGATTATGAAATAAAGAAATTAATATTTAATATTGAGTTACTTAATTTAACCAAATAATTATTTTGTAATTAAATATTAAATTATGACGAGATCTTCATTTTTTTGTTTAAAACTGATGACGACCCTGTTTTTCCTTGGGTTGATGCATTGCACTGCAATTGGGCAAAGCTGGATGGCAGGCTATCAATTCCGTAAAAAGATTACGATTGATAAATCTAAAGTGACCGGCCCATCCAATCTGTTAAATTTTAATGTACTAATTGAACTGGAGGATGAGGCATTAAAATATATGTCCGAATGTGGCCCGGTATTACAAAGTATCAGTAGTTTGCCGATATCTTTTGCCACAAAGACCCACTCTGATGTACCGATAGGTTTTCAGGTGGACAGTTACGAACCCGAGAAGGGGAAATTGAGCTGTTGGGTACAGGTAGCGGAACTGATTGCGGCCGGAAGCCCAGGACTGAATGAATTGTATTTTTATTATGGAGGATATGGTATCCATGATCCTTTTTCGGTAGCTGCCAGGGCAATATGGCCTGCTGCCTACCAGCAGGTATGGCATATGAATGCTGATAATGGTGGTGTACTTAGCCGCAGTGCCAATCACAGTTCGGGAAATAATGTCGTGGGGAGCCCGGGGATGATAATGGCTAATTTTTCGGCAGGAAGGATAGGACAAGGCGTTCTTTTTGACGGTGTTGGCCATGGAATGATGGTGGCGGCCGACACCAATACCATGACCAGCATCAGTACCTGGGTAAATGTTGGTCGATTGGGAACGGAGCAGATGATTCTGGCAAACGATAGTGCCGGAAGTGGGTATCGAATTAAAATAAATGCAGCTGGCCACCTGGTTTTTGATGTTTTGAATGACGGGTTGACCAGTAGGCATACTTCCATAGCTGCGTTGACCTTAAACACCTGGAATTACCTGATGCTGGTTTTCAGCAACAGGCAGAAAAAAATCTATATTAATGGTCTGTACAGTGGTGGTGGTGCCGGCGGCGCAGCCGCAAAGATGGGGCGAGGTGCTGCAATCAGCATAGGTATAAGTAAGCAAAACGATAGTCACTTTAAGGGTGCAATTGACGAATTGAGGATATTGAATGTTGAAAAAAGTTTAGACTGGATGCTCACTGAATACAGAAATCAGCGGGCTCCTGCCAGCTTTATCAGTTCCTCGATGCCGGAAACTAATCCGCTGCAGATCGTTGTTGCAAAGGAGTTTACAAATGCAAATGGAAGTGGTAATTGGGCTGAACAAGGCAACTGGAGTGATGGTGTATTGCCTGGCAGGTATTCCAATGTCATCATTGGAACGGGGCAGTCGGTGCAAATTATGGCCGGAAACCCTGTGTCTATAAACCGGCTCAGGCTGGAAAGCAATGCCTCTTTAACTTTAAACAGCGATCTGGAGCTGAACTGTACCGCCCAAATTGCTGCGGCTGCCAGCATCGTACTCCATGATGATGCACGGCTGGTTGTAAAAAAAGATATGGTCAACGATGGCTCAATTGTTTCGGGGCAACAACAGGGTGAACTGGTGTTTCGTGGAGATGAGGCTTTACAAACGTTTTCTGGATCGGGTATAGTGACAGTTTCCGGTGTTCTGGTTGATATGGTCACGCCCGACCGGCAAGTTATACTGCAATCGCCCATAAGCGTAACCAAACAACTTTTGCTGAAAAGAGGTACATTAAATGCAAATGGCAGACTTACTTTATTGGCGATGGGGCCAACAAGCTATGGCTCGCTAATGCCGGTTGATGACATTTTTAATGCGGGAATTATTGGCGAGGTTAAGGTTCAGCATTATGTAGATGGAGATTTTCTAAGCCCCTCAACCGCCAGGGGCTGGTGGTTGCTCAGTTCGCCGGTTTTCCAGATTCCGGGTAGCCCAAGGGCATTTAACCTCAACGCTGTTCAGGAAAGCATTTTTGTAACGGGGCCGGCCCCGTTACAAAATGGATTCGATCCCTCTCCAAATAATAAGTCTAGTATTTATACTCACAATCAGGCCTTGGCCGGAACACTTTCGCAGAAATATACCGGAATACCCAATATGGCTGTCAGAATTCCATGTGGTAGGGGATTTTATGCGTTTTCGAGAGGTAGCCGTTATGTAACCGGGGCTTATCAACAGCAGCTACAGGGGCCTGTCTTTTCCAATCCCCAGCCCTATAAAATTACTTACAGTGGAAACCTGTTTACGGGTATGCTCAAAATGGATCTCAGTAATCTGAATAGCGGGGCAGAGGGCGACGGATATCATCTCCTCGGAAATCCTTACGCTTCGGGCATAAGCTGGGGCGCATTAGGTAAAGTAAACTTGCAGCCTTTTGTTTGGGTATTTGACCCCAGAAATAATGCCTATCTGGTAACCGATGATCCTGAATATGTCATTCATTCGGGAAAGGGCTTTTTTGTAAGGGTAGCCAGTGGCCATGTCATGGGGGAACTTACCTTTACCGAGAGCGCAAAATATGTGATACCTACTATAGCACAAAATAGGCTGGCATCCAGTCAGTTGAAATTGGCGGGGAATAAGGAAGAAACCAGACTGAAAATAAGCATAAGCAGGTCGGGCCTGTCGGACGATTATACCTTGCGGTTGCATTCCAAAGGAAATGATGCGATTGATGATGCGGATGCGGCGAAAATAGGTGAGGGATACTTAAGTATAGCAGGGTTAACCGCAGATGGGATTAAACTGGCCATTGATACACGTGCAATAGATACCACCATCAGATCCATTCCTTTATTTGTGAAAGGTTGGGCCAACGGTACCTATACCCTGAGCTTAAAAAGTATGGGGAACAGTAAGACGGAGCTGAAGTTGAAAGATCACTACCTGAATTTGCAACGTGTTGTTGCCAACGACGCTCTGGAATACCCGTTTTATATTGATATCGAAAATAAGCAGACCTTTGGGAGTGCTCGTTTTTCCCTAATCATAGAACAGGCAAAAGCAACCACCCCGCTGAAAAAGGAGAAAAACGAGAACATTTTTATCTATCCCAACCCGGTAAATGAGCGGTTGTTCCTGAAATCAACCCAACAAACTTTACGAAACCTGCAGGTCGTTGTCCGGACCATTGCGGGACAAATCGTATGGCGTACTGAGCTGCCCTTACTGGAACCGGGCATGCAGACGGGGTTGCCCTGTCATCAACTCCATAGTGGTGTATATGTTTTACAGTTGTTTGATCCGCAGAAAAATAAAACTATCGTTTCTTTCAAAGTGATTAAAAACTAAATGAATATGAAATATATTTTGTGCCTGCTGCTCTTATTGTGTTGGGTGATGACCACAACAGCGAATGACCCGGGCTTACCTGGGGAGGATCCCGATGTTCCGCTAGACGGAGGAATAAGCCTGTTGCTACTGACAGGGGCAGCATATGGCGTACGTGAAATCCGCCGACAGCGAAAAAACTAGCCGGAAGCAAATGGGCAATGTTGGATTAAACAGTAATGCCTTCTTTTCTTAAAATATAGTTGTAGATGCCTTCAATGGGTTTTTGAAGAATTTGTCCTAGTTTCACCTGGCTGTTTAGGCAAACTTCTCTTAAAATATCCTGATAATAAAAAGCAATGGAACCCACAAAGTGACAATCAAGACTTTTATAGTTGCTATAGTCCTTGATGTTTGTATCTACAAATTCCTGGAAGCCGGCACGCAGCAGATTAACAATAAAGGGATGATCTTTATGGTTTACCATGAAACGGCTGATTGAGGCCAGATAGGTATTAGGGGCAGGTTTCTGATAAACGTTGGTGATTACTGTCTCCTTGTCGATGTTAAATTCCTCCTTGAATTCCAGACTGAGTTCGGCGGGCATTTGGTGGTATAAATAAGCTGTAATCAGTTTCCGGCCAAACCAGGTACCCGATCCTTCGTCGCCCAATACATAACCAAGTCCATGTGTGCCATGATGTAAATTCTTTCCGTCATAATAGGAGATATTTGATCCCGTTCCCAAAATGCAGGTAAGTCCGGGCTTATCGCCACAGGTAGCATAAGCCGATCCCATTAAATCATGCTCTACCGAAACATAAGCATTGGTAAAGAAGGAAGATATCCCATTTGAGATGATCTCTACTTTATCGGGAGATGAACAGCCGGCACCAAAAAAATAAACTTCCTTTACCTGACTTGCATATTGGGCAATTTCTTTCTTTTTAGAAAAAAGTTTAAAAATGTCGTGTGCATTAAGGAAATAAGGATTTATACCTTGTGTGCTGAAGTTGATTTGTTCATTTGGGCTGTAACCCTTCCAATCGGTTTTTGTTGAACCACTATCTGCTACTAGAATCATTTGCTAAAAATAGTAATCTTATTGAATATTTAAAGTGCCACTGATTTCTTTTAAGCTAATTTCTGTAAGTTTTGCCTGAAACTGGGCTTCCAGATAACGAGTAATGGCATCAATTGAGTTTTTCTGTGCCTCTCTCAGCTCCAAAGGAGAGATGCTACCCAGTCTGTATTTTTCGAGGGTAATGTCCAGGTTTTGTCTGGCAATGTCCACATTACTTTTTTCTATTTTAAGCAAATCCAGATTGGTGCTGTAGTTCTGATAGGTGGATATCAATTGCGCCTGTATATCCTGTTTCACCTTTTCAAAAGCCAAAGCTGACGAATTGATTCCGATTTTGGCATTACGCTCATTTTGTCGCTGTAAAAAACCATTAAAGACATTTAGGCTGGCAGTAAGGCCATATGTAAAACCAGTGGCACGTGTTTGGGTGTTAAAGCCGGTCGGACTTGCACTTTTCTGAAATTCGTAGCCACCATTTACAGCTACAGTTGGGTAGCGTTGGCCCTTTATCTGCTTTAAATTCAGTTCCGCTATTTTTTTGTTGATGAAGGCATTTTGCAGATCAGGGTTCAGATTGGCCATCTGGCCGGCAAGGGTCTTGTAATCCAACGTAGCATCGATGGCAATTTTATCCGATACCGTAAAATCAATGTTCAGGTCTCTTGCCATCACCTGATTCAAGGCTGTCTTGGCGGTTTTTAGTAAATTGATTTCCTGCAGGTAGGCCGAAGTATCGGTATTGTAATCTACTTTTGCGGCAAGGACATCCAGTTTAGAACCTCTTCCTATGGTTAGTTTATTATTGGCAATTTTTAGTCGCAACTGCGAAATATCCAGGGCACTGTCTCTGGCGGTTACCAGTTGCTGTGTTTTCAATACCGTATAGTAGGCATTGATGACATTACTTACCGTAGTTAAAATGGTTGCCTTTGCATTCACTTCGCCTTGTTTTTGCAGTTCTTTCAGCCGCTCGTAATTGGTAAACATCTGTAAGCCATCAAATATGGTCCAGCCCAGTGCGGCACCATAGTTCATACTGGTATTTCTTACACCATCCAGCGTTTGCTGGTTTCCATTGCTTTGCGTACGGGTAATGTTCTGTTTGTTGCCTCCATCCGTAAAACTGGCATCCAGGCGGGGTAACATGCCTGCATTGCCCGGATTTACATTGTTTTTGGCTACCTGGATATCATTGTTTACCAGCTTAATGTCGTAGTTGTTGTTGAGGGATACGGCAATTGCCTCCTCCAGTCCCAGTTTCTGTTGCGCAAGACCCATATGTGCAGTCATTGTCAATGCTGCTACCAAGCAAATTGCCACAATTCCAGTTTTTGCTGATGTATAATTAAGCATTCTCATGTTCCAGTGCTGCTTTTAAGGATTGTTCTAATTCTGTATTTGCCTTATGTTCTTTCGACCAGTAGGAGTAAATAGCGGGGATGACAAACAAGGTAAGGATTAAAGCGAAGGTTGTGCCCCCAACTATAACAATTCCCATACCCATACGGCTTTTTGCTGCTGCGCCCAGTGCCATGGCAATAGGTAAGGCGCCAATTGCAATAGCCAGACTGGTCATCAGAATTGGGCGTAACCTCGAAACTGAAGCTTCCCTGATGGCATCGTGTACGCTTTTCCCCTGCTCTTTCAGCTGGTTGGCAAACTCCACAATTAAAATACCGTTTTTGGTAACCAGGCCAATGAGCATAATGGTGCCGATCTGACTAAAAATATTCCAGCTTTGTCCAAATAACCAGAGGGATAAAAATGCACCAGCAACAGCCATTGGCACTGTTAAAATAATGATAACCGGATCGATAAAACTTTCAAACTGGGCTGATAGGATCAGATATACCAGCAGCAAAGCCAGGCCAAAAGCAAAAAGGGTGTTGGATGAACTTTCTTTGAAGTCCCTCGATTCGCCACCCAGATCGGTAGAGAACGATTCGTCCAATACCTTTTCGGCAATTTTGTCCATGGCAGCAATACCATCTCCTATACTTTTGCCAGGCGCCAGGCCTGCTGAGACCGTTGCCGCAGTAAAGCGGTTGTTGCGGTACAATTGCGGGGGACTACTTTCTTCTTTGGCTATGACCAGGTTATCCAGCTGTATGAGGTCATTTTTATCATTACGGACATATACCGAACTCAGATCTAAAGGGTCCTTGCGGTCGCCAACCTCAAACTGCCCAATCACCTGGTATTGTTTTCCGTTCATAAAAAAGTACGAAAAACGCTGCCCGCTAAGGCCCAGTTGTAATGCGGTTCCAATGTCCGACACCGATACGCCCATGCTTTTGGCTTTGTCGCGGTCAATAGTCAGGTCAATTTCAGGCTTATTAAATTTAAGGTTTACATCGGAAACTGTAAACGTAGGGTCTTTTGACACCTCGTCCATCAGCACCGGAATCTTTTCCCTTAATTTTTCAAAATTTTGTGCCTGAATGATATAATTTATCGGTAAACCTCCGCGGCGTCCCACAGAGATGGTGGGCTGCTGTGTAACGGTAACTTTTCCTTCCGAATATTTTTTGGTGATTTTGGTCAGCTTAGCGGCAATATCGGCCTGCGATTTATTTCGCTCATCGGGATCTGTTAAGCCCATTCTCACAAAGCCGCTATTGGTAGACCCTGAGCCCCCAAAGCCCGGCGAAGTAATGGTGATGTTTACTTTTTTCTCCGGTACAGAGTCGCTGATCATCTGCTGCACCTTCATCATAAAACGGTCGGTATAAGCAAAGGACGAACCCTCGGGTGTGGTCAGGTTCATGTTAATGGCACTACGGTCGTCATAAGGGGCGGTTTCCTTAGGTAATATTTTCCAGAACAACACAATCAGGCCAACGCATACGGCAATAATTGGAATGGCCAGCCATTTTCTGTTCAGAAATTGATTCAGTTTCTCCGCATAACTCTCGTTCATTTTTACAAAGTAGGGCTCTGTCATTTCGTAGAACCTCGATTTTTTATGCCCTGTATTTTTCATCAGGTAGGCATTCAACATCGGGGTAAGCGTAAGCGATACAAAAGCTGATATCAGCACCGCTGCCCCAATTACCACCCCAAATTCGCGGAACAACCGGCCCACAAAACCCTGTAAAAATATCACCGGTAAAAACACCGCTGCCAAGGTAACGGAAATAGAGATTACGGCAAAGAAGATCTCATTGGAGCCCTTAATTGCCGCTTCAAAAGGAGAGTAGCCTTCCTCTACCTTCTTAAAGATGTTTTCGGTAACCACAATTCCGTCATCTACCACTAGTCCTGTTGCCAGTACAATGGCCAATAAAGACAATACATTGATGGAAAAACCAAAAACATACATGATAAAAAAGGTAAATACCAACGATACCGGAATGTCAATAAGTGGCCGGATAGCAATGGCCCAGTCTCTGAAAAACAAATAAATAATGATGATCACCAGGATCAGGGAGAGGATAATCGTCTCGGCCACTTCTGTTACCGATGCTTTGATAAATTTGGTGGTATCCAGTGAGATATTGAGTTTAATGTCTTGTGGTACATCTTTTTGCAACTGGGCAAAACGTTTGTCAAACTCTTTGGAAATGTCGAGGTAATTGGCTCCCGGTTGTGGGATAAGGCCTACCGCAACCATGGGTTTGCCCGATTCCCGTAACACCGTTTCTTCATTTTCCGATCCCAGTTCTACAAAGCCCACATCCTTTAGCCGGACCACATTGTCGGTATCGTTTTTCAGGATCAGGTTATTAAAACCTTCTACATCTGTTAGTTTACCCAGGGTTTTTACAATCAGTTCGGTATTGGCACCGGTTATTTTTCCCGATGGCAACTCTACGTTTTCCCGGTCCAGGGCAGCCACTATATCCTGCGAGGTAAGGCCGTAAGCCGCTAGTTTATCCGGGGCAATCCTGATGCGCATGGCGTATTTTCTTTGCCCCATAATCTGGATGCTACTTACGCCGGTAATGGTCTGGAGTCTGTCGGCAATCACATTCTCGGCATAATCACTCAATTCCATTACATTGCGCTTGTCGCTTTGTATGGTCATGGTAATTACTGCATCCGAACTGGCATCGGCCTTGCTCACTACCGGATTGCCGTCAATATCTTTAGGCAACCTCCTTGCGGCTTCCGAAACCTTATCACGCACATCATTGGCGGCATCGTCAATGTTTTTATTCAGGTTAAATTCTATGGTGATGTTGCTGCTACCCTGGTTGCTGGACGAGGAGATGTTCCTGATTCCGTCAATTCCGTTGATCGACTTTTCAAGCGGCTCTGTAATCTGCGATTCGATGATGTCCGAATTGGCTCCGGGGTAGGAGGTACGTACGTTAATTACCGTAGGGTCGATGTTGGGGTATTCCCTTACGCCCAGAAAATTATACCCGATTACGCCAAACAGCAGGATCATCAGGTTCATCACAATGGCCAGTACCGGCCGCTTTATACTGGTGGTTGAAATACTCATGACTTGGATTTGTGTTTAACCAGGGTAACTTTTACTGGTGCATCGGGCTTTAAAGCCATGGCGCCGGTAGTCAGCACGGTATCTCCAACATTCAGGCCGGCGGTAATCAAAATGTATTCGGCAGTTCGTGTTCCGGCCTCTACGTTTACCTGTTGTGCTTTTCCGCCTTTGCTAATGTAAACGGTTTTACCTTTGAGTACCGGTATAATGGCTTCATTTGGAATCAGTAATGCATTTTTTATGGTAGCTAGAGCCAGTTTAATCTTGGCGAAAGAGCCCGGTCGAAGTTCATTATTGCCATTTGGAACCAGCGCTTTGATTTGTAGGGTCCGGGTTTGGGTATTGATACCTGGCTCAATGGCAAAAACCTTCCCGGCAAATTTTTTATTTGATCCATCAGTAGTAAATGAAAGTTCTGTGTCTGGCTTGATCTGGCCTATATATTTTTCGGGGATGGAAAAGCTAACTTTTAAAGGGTTGATGCTGGATAAGTTTGCGATCAGGGTAGTGGGGGTGATGTAGCCACCTACCGAAATGGAGCGCAGACCAATTTTACCACTAAAGGGAGCGTAAATGGCCGTCTTGGCTAATTGTGCCCTGATCAGCTGTGTTTGCGCCTTTAAGGATTGAAGGTCGGCCAGTGAAGTGTCGTATTCTTCCTGACTAATGGCTCCTTTTTCCAGCAACTGCCTGGAACGGTTTTCGTTGGTGGCCGATAACCGCTGTTTGGTTAGCGCTTCCTGCAGTTGTGCCTGGATGTCTCTATCATTAATTTTAACCAGTAAACTACCTTTATTTACATTGGCCCCTTCCTTAAAATTAATGCTGGTTACCAATCCCGATACTTCACTGCGTAGTTC
The DNA here is from genome assembly GCF_900564155.1 of Pedobacter schmidteae. NCBI lineage: Bacteria > Pseudomonadati > Bacteroidota > Sphingobacteriia > Sphingobacteriales > Sphingobacteriaceae > Pedobacter > Pedobacter schmidteae. The sequence continues at coordinate 1,845,338 of NZ_LS999839.1, forward strand.
AACGGCTTCATTGGCTTCCAGTGTTCCGGTCACCTCCAGTTCATTGTTAAAGTCGCCGGTTTGTACTACAATCCCTTCTACCTGCAGGCCTTTGGATGGCCCGCCTTTGCCTTTGCCCATTCCGGCACCATCTTCGGCAATTTTTTTATTGGCATCAATCCTGTAATAAATCAAATAGGCAACACCTAGAACAATAAGGGTGTAAATAATGTACTTTACTTTCATTTGGTTGTGGTTCTTATTTTTTGCAATTCGGGTTCTGGCGAATGCATGTCTTTGCTATGTTAGCTTAGTATACTAAACGATACTTAAGGTACAAAAATATTTAAATTGAGTACAATAGCTTGTATTAAGTGTGTTACAGCGTATAATTCTTGTTAACAAGCGGTATGCAGCCAGAGTTGCAAAATCACTTCCTTGCTTTAAGAAGCAAATTTCTCTAAGTTTGGCGCAGTTTAGCAAACCATTATTCTCATGAAGAAACGATTATTAGCATTTGTAATATTACTATCAGTAGGTATGACGGCCAAATCACAAGTTAAAATTGGGTTCGAAGTTAGCTTTATAGAACCACAGGCGCATTATGCCGAAGTAGAAATGACCCTTTCGGGCTTAGTTAAAGATTATGTAGATGTAAAAATGCCGGTGTGGGCCCCGGGCTCTTACCTGGTACGCGAATTTTCTAAAAGCGTTGAAGGCTTTGCTGCCACTGCCAATGGCAAAACTTTGAAGCATGAAAAAGTAAGAAAAAACGCCTGGAGGATATACACCACCAGGGCCAATACGGTAAAAATTAAATACAGGGTGTATGCTTTTGAAGTTTCAGTACGTACTTCTTTCATTGATGAAACGCATGCATTTTTGTCGAGCACAGGAATTTTTATGTATCCTGATGGACTGTTGAAAACTCCAAGTACAGTTAAAATTATCCCTCATAAAAGCTGGAATAAAGTATCAACTGGCCTGGAGCCTGTTGCCGGCAAGCCTTTTACTTATACCGCATCTGATTTTGATATCCTTTTCGATAGTCCCATTGAAGTAGGTAACCAGGATGTGTTTGAGTTTACGGCCTCGGGTGTAAAACATGAGGTAGCCATGTATGGTGGTGGCAACTATGACCGGGAAAAGCTGAAGGTTGATATGGCTAAGATTGTAGAGCAGGGCACGGTAATTTATGGTGAAAACCCTAATAAAGCCTATACTTTTATTGTACATAATTTTACCCAGGGCAGCGGTGGTCTGGAGCATTTAAACTCCTGCGTATTGGGTGCAAGTCGTAATGGATATACTTCTAAAGAAGGTTATAAAGGCTTTTTAGACCTTGTTGCGCACGAGTATTATCACCTATGGAATGTAAAAAGAATGCGCCCGATTGCTTTAGGCCCATTTGATTATGAGAATGAAAATTATACCACAAATCTGTGGGTAGCAGAAGGTTTTACGGCTTATTATGAAAATAAACTGATGCTGCGTTCGGGCTTTTTAACGGATAAGGAGTTTGTAGATCAGCTGGTTACCGCGGTAAGTAATGTATCAAACATTCCTGGCGCCCAGGTACAATCGGTGGCCGAAGCCAGCTTCGATGCATGGATAAAGCTGTATCGTCCTAATGAAAATTCGAACAATACTACAGTTTCGTATTATGCGAAAGGCGAAGTAGTGGGGATTTTGATGGATATTGCCATTGCACACGCTACAAAGGGTGCTAAAAGTCTGGATGATGTAATGAAGGCCATGTACCTTCAAAATAAAGCGCAAAAAAGAGGCTATACCGATGCGGAGTTTAAGGCGATGGTAGAAAAGGTGAGTGGACAGGATTTTACCGATTTTTGGGCGAAATATATCAATGGTACCCAGTTACCGGAGTATAAAAAATATTTTGGCTATGCAGGCATAAAGGTAACCAATGAACTGGAAGGCAAAAGCACGCCTTATTTAGGGGTAACTTCTAAAAAAACCGAAGGCCGGATGTTCATCTCAGCGGTATTGCGCAATTCGGCTGCATGGGTAGATGGGTTGAATGTGAATGATGAGCTGATCAGTATTGACGGTACACCGATTGAAGCTGCAGTTGAGCGTATGCCAGCCATTACCGGCAAAAAAGTAGGTGATGTGGTGGTAATCAAAGTGGCCAGAGATGGAGCGCTAAAAGACATTAAGGTAACGCTTAAAAACTATCCTGGAATAAAATTGGTAGGGGAGATTGATGGGCAGGCAACGGATTTGCAGAAGAAGGTGTTTGAGCGTTGGTCGCAGGGAGGGAAATAACCCTTTTCTTCAATCACGGGTAAAAATAACCTCTCTCCTCAATTGCTGGAAACCTTTGCCCTGAAGAAAAACAAAAAAGGCCCGGAAGTTTTAAAACTTCCGGGCCTTTTTTATGTTCCGTCATCCTGAATTTATTTCAGGATCTCATCACTGCTCGATTTAGAATGTGAAACGAACGCCTAAACCTATATCACCACCCCAGAAGCCTGTGTCAGGAGTTAATTGTAATGCAGGGATCCAGTCTAATGACAAGTTAATAGGTGCATCTTTAAATTTGTAATCCAAACCTAAAACACCGTTTGCAGAAAGGTAGATGTCGCCATCGTATCCTTTAACTTTATAAGAACCAATTGTTGCACCAGCACCATAAAACCAGTGAAGACCTTGAGCACCGCCAATTGGGTTATAAACTTCGTATAAACCGGTTAAGTTTGCATATTTAACACCGCTGTTGCTTCTAAAGTTACCAATCAATTCCAGCATAGCGCCTTTGTTCAGGCCAGTTTTGAAACTGATACCATTGGCGTTACCAAAACGACCACCAATAGCATGCTCGTATCCCTGGGCTTTAGCATTGGTTGTGCTCAGGGTAAAAAGTGCAGCAACAGCTAGGAAAGTAAAAAGTAATTTTTTCATAATCATAAAGTATTTATTTGTTTTATTAAGTGAAACATGCATAACAACTATTGTGCCGAATTGTCCGCTTAAGGTAAAAAAATACTTATTTCTCTGCAAACAAGGTTGCCAGTTTCGCGTGGAGTGCTTCCCCCCTTAAATCTTTGGCAATTACTTTTCCGTCAGGACCAATAAGAAAACTAGCCGGTACAGATTTTACTCCGTAAAGCGCAGCTGCGTCATTTTTCCATCCTTTCAAATCAGATACATGGTGCCAGGTTAAACCGTCGGCATGAATCGCTTTTTGCCAGGCTTCCTTATTGCTGTCTAGTGAAACCCCCAGTATTTCAAAGCCTTTGTCGTGGTATTTTTTATACGCGGCTACTACATTCGGGTTCTCTTTGCGGCAAGGGCCACACCAGCTTGCCCAAAAATCTACTAACACATATTTACCTTTAAAATCACCTAAACTAACTTTTTTTCCTTCAGCGTCTGCCATAGAGAATACAGGTGCCGGCTTTCCTGTGGCAGTCTTTTCATCTAATGCAAGCGCTGCATAAATTTGCTTACCAAAAGACGACTGTTGTACTTGTTTACTGAGGAGAGGCATCAGGGCTCTTGCGTTATCGTAGTAAGGATAATTGATATATCGATCCAGGATCACCATTGCGGAGGCAATAGAATTACTGTTTCTTTTTACATAGGCATTTACTACCGAGTCGTTCAGTACTCCTAATGCTTTAAACTCTTCATCAAAGCCTTTTCTAATTGATGGATCAGCTTTTATTTTACCCTCCTTCTCTGCTTTATCCAATCGGCCGTAAATGTCTCCTGCCTTAGCTGTAATGGGCTTCCAATCTACATTATAAAAGCTCAGATAGGTGTCGTACAGTACAGAACCTTTAACTTTGGCTTTATATAATGAATCTTTGCTGGCTGTAAATGTCAGGGCAACCGGCTCGACCAGAAAATTTGCCCCTCGTTGCTTATCAGAAAGATAAAGCGTATAAAATGAAGGATCGTTTATAATACCTTTAAAAGTGAATTTATTGTTTACGATTTGTGTAGAATCTGTAATGGTTTCTTTTTTTTCATTTTCGTGGGCCAGGTATACCTTACCCGAAGCGAGATTGATTATGGTACCGCTAATGGTAAAGGTCTTTTTTTGAGCTAGAAGTGGACTGCTCAGACCTAGGAACAGGCCTGCTACTAAAAATATTTTTGTTCTGATGGTCTTCATCTTTCTATGTTTTTTATAGCGCCTGACACCTGCGCTAAAATGCTGGTGTCAGGCTTATTTTTGAATAATAAGTTAGTATGGAGTGTATGTTACCAGCCGGGATTATTAGGTAATAAGGCTGGATTTTTTTCCAGTTCGGCCTGATAAATAGGGAACAGATATAATCGGTCGGTAAAGTTTCTTTGCAGTACTGCTTTTTCGGTATACTGACGTGGATTTGTCCCGCTTTGTGTAATTGTCATTCCATTTATAGGTGTTCCAAGTAACTGAGGCCCCATTTTCCAGCGCCGAATGTCCCACAGCCGGGTACCTTCAAATGCAAGTTCAATAGTACGTTCGTGCATGATTTTTTCAAGCGTAATTTGTCCCGGAAGAATTTCAGGCATATTCACACTTTGTCTGGCACGCACTTTATTCACATATATTCTGGCCTCTTCAGTCTGTCCGATTTTAAAGGCTGCCTCAGCAAAATTTAGCAAGATCTCCGCATAGCGTATTAAGATATAGTTTTGTCCGCCGCCATAACTTTTTGTCGTTACCATAGGGTCGAATGCCGGATCCTGCATTTTTTTTAAGGCGTAGCCCGTTGTCAATGGAGCAAAGGAAGGATTATAATTGGATCCTGGCAGGAAGTCCAGGGTTTTGCCAAGCCAGGTTGATCCGTCGTAAAGTATACTTGCGTAAAATCTGGGATCTCTGTTTTCATAAGGTTTGTTCGGATTGTAACCAGACCCCGATTCACCAATCATTTTGCCACTATTCATCTCGTATTCATTGACGATATTTTGTGTTGGCTGGTTCAGCGCGCTTGGCCCCGGAGGAACGATTCCCCATGGTAAATTGTAATGGTGTACCTGGTAAGCCTGGAAATTTGATTTATATTGGTGATCTAAAATGACTTCTATATTGTTGTCATTGATCTCATAAAACATGGCTTCGTAGTTTGGATACAAGCCATAACCTGTTTTTGAAGTAATGTCAATCACATCTTTTGCGGCATTATAGGCGGCTTGCCAGTTATTGTTGTAGCTGGCTGCGTATAACAAAACACGGCTTTTCAGTGCAAGAGCAGCACCTATAGTGATCCTTCCGATGTTGGCTCCGGTATATTTATATGCCAGAAATTGTCCTTTGTTAATGTCGTCCATCTCTGCAACGATAAATTTTACAACTTCATCATATGAATTACGGGGGACATTTAAATTCTCGTCCAGGTCTTGCGCTTTTGTAATCAGGGGTACAGCACCAAAATAGTTGATTAGGTAAGAATAATTTAGTGCACGTAAAAACCTCGCTTCATCTCTTGTCTGATTTTTGAATTTTGCACTTGACGGTACGCGATCAATATTGGCAATCAGGATGTTACAGCGTCTGATATTGATGTAGGCGGTGTTATAGGCTCCGGTAAGGCCAAACGGTGCAGTCGAAGCGGCAAAGGTGTTCTGATAAATACTTAGATTACCGCTTGAATACAATTGATCACTAAAAGCATCACGCATACTTCCGCCAAATTCGGTTGGGATGCCTGCGTAAAGGTTATTCAGAAATAAACCGGTTAAGGTAGAATCCTTGTATACGTCCTCATCACTGAACCTGTCCAGTGGCTGACTGTTTAAAAAGTCTTTTTTACATCCCGAAGCAAAAATAATGGCTAGCAGGAATATGATGATCGAATATCTTTTCATTTTAAATAGATTAGAATTTAACAGTTAAACCAAGGTTAAAAACTTTTTGGATCAAATAACTTTCTGCTCCAAAAGAAGAGGCAAATGCTTCGGGATCTACATCTTTTAAACTTGTGATGGTAAAAAGATTGGTTCCGCTGACATAAAAGCGGGCACTCGAAATGTTTAAGCGGGAAAGCGCAGTTGCCGGGATATTATATCCTAGTTCCAGGTTTTTTAACCTCAGGTACGATCCGTTTCGCAGCCAGTAACTTGAAATTTCCTGATTGTTGCTATAACTGGAAAATAGACGTGGGTACGATGCATCCGTATTATCCGGTGTCCATCTGTCCAGGTGTTTTTTTGACGGCACTGCATTACCTGCAAATGCCCACTCGCCCAGGCCAGTCATATATTTTTCTACTTTTGCAGCTCCCTGAAACAGTAGGCTGATATCAAATCCCTTGTAGTTTGCCCCCATTGATAAACCATAGATAATTTGCGGATAGTCTCCCTTGCCGATTATTGTTTTATCTGCTGCCGTGATTTTACCGTCGCCGTTAATGTCTTTATACTTAATGTCTCCGGGCGCAACTGTACTTGGGTATAAAGGTGTTGGTCCGGAAGCAATTTCAGCGGTAGACTGGTACAGGCCTTCGGCAATATAGCCGGCCGGGGAAGTCAGGTTACCTGCCGGAAGGTAAAAAGGATGTCCAATCAAACTTTGATATGGAAGAACTCCGGCAGCTTCAGGCATGTAGATTACTTTATTTTTGTTAAAAGTTACATTAGGTTTAACAAAGTAATTTACCGCGCCAAGACGATCCTTGTAATCTAATGCCAGCTCAAAACCACTATTGTCAATGATATTCAGGTTTTCACTTGGCAGGGTTCCTCCAATTGTTGCAGGAATACTAAATGATCTTGTACCTAATATGTTCTTTGTCCTTTTATAAAAATAGTCTGCTTCTATACCTAATTTGCTGTCAAATAAACGTGCTTCTAACCCGATATTTGAAATGTTGGCCTTTTCCCAGGTAAATGAGGCATTGGGTATTACACCCGGAACAAGTGCCTGAACTTCTGAGCTGCCAAAAATGTAATAACCGTCCAAACCACTTCCTAGCGTGTAGGTATTAAGGTAATCAAACTGGCCGGTTCTGTCATTCCCTAATTGCCCGTAAGAACCCCTCAGCTTTAGGAAGCTGATTGCCGGTATGTCTTTTAAGAAGGACTCTTCAGATAACACCCATCCGGCCGAAACGGCAGGGAAAAATCCAAACCTGTCGCCTTTAGGGAATACGTCCGATCCATCATAACGGAAACTGAATTCGAGCAAATACTTGCCACTATAGTTATAGGCGGCGCGACCAACCACACTCTGACGCGCATTTCTGAATCCTACACCGTAATTGTCGTCGTTGTTGACATCACCAGCAAATATCTGATCAACCTGCGGAGATGCAAAGTTGCCTCGAGATGCCAGTATCCGGTTTCCCTGATTTTCAGTTTGCGTATATAATGCGAGTATGTCTATATTGTGTTTATCAAAAGTTTTTTTGTAGTTCAGGGAAGCTTCTGCAATAACTGTCTGACGTTGTATAAACTGCTCTGTTAGCGAAGCCCTTGTATTGCCAGTTGCCCTGGTGATATAGGTTCCGTTGTCATTTCTTACCGAGGTTACATAAGGTTTGGTGAAATTTTTTATGTAGGTCTGGTACTTGTTGTAAGAAAAGGTGCCTTTTGCGGTTAATCCATTAATAAAAGGGACATTGTAAATTAATGCGCCAACACCTTCCAGAACGTTTAAGTCTGTATGCACATAACCAGCGTCGCCTCTTCCTATTAAATAAGGGCTGCCGTTAATTAATGAAGAAGATCCACTTACAATTGAAATGTAGTTGTATGTTCCGTTGCTAAACTGGCTTGGAAGTAAAGGAGAAATCATACGATACTGACTCACTATTGCACCTCCCGCAACTGGATCCTTTGTTTTCTCGATACGTCCGTTTAAATTCAAGGTTACTTTCAGGTTTTTCGATATCTCAGCATCCAGGTTTGTCCGCAAAGAATATTGTTTATAACCGGATGATTCAAAGAGCCCTTTCTGATCCAGATAACCAGTGGAAATAAAGTATTTAGACTTTTCACCGCCTCCGTTTACAGAAATATTGTGCCTTTGCTGAAAGCTACTGGGCTTCATCAGGGCGCTATACCAATCGGTATTGGCATATCTGTCGGGATCGGAGCCTGTCCTGATCACTTCTAGTTGTGCATCTGTATATCCTCTATTTGCAGAAGGTAGGAAGTTGTTTTCATTTTTGTACATCTCGTTCAACAATGTCGCGTATTCATAACTGTTTACAAGGTCTGCCAGCTGGGTTGGTTTTTGCCAGCTACCGTTAAACGTATAGTTGAGGCTTGGTTTGCCTTTATCTCCACGTCTGGTCGTAATCAGAATAACTCCATTTGCAGCTCTGGCGCCATAAACAGCGGCTGTGCCGGCATCCTTTAAAATCGAGATGCTCTCAATATCTGAAGGATCCATATGAGGTAAATTGGCATTGACAGATTTACTATTTCCGTTTGCATCAACGGCTTCCTGAGGAATACCATCTATTACAATCAATGGTGATGAATTTCCTGAAGTACTTAGACCGCGGATCAACAGTCTGGAATCATCTCTTCCGGGTTGTCCTGATCCCTGAAAGGCAATTAGTCCCGGTAATCGGCCGGCCAACGAGTTACTGATATTTGCTGCAGGACTTTGTCTGAGTTCATTGCCGCTAATTGTGGCAACCGACCCGGTAATGTTGCTTTTCTTTTGCTCCGAATAACCCAAAACCACAACTTCCTGCAAACTGCCCGGCGCTGCGATCATAGTTACTTTGATTGAAGTTGATGTTCCCACAGCAACTTCTTGCGTTTTGAATCCAATGTAGCTAAATATCAGCGTTTGATTGCCGTCTGAAGGAATGTTAAGGTTGAAATGTCCATTTTTATCGGTTGCATAACTTGAACTGCGATCTCCTTTCAGTGTGATGGTTACACCTGGTAGGGGAGCCCCTTCATCATCCAATACTATTCCTGTAATTCTTACATCTGCCTGTTCTGCGGCGTTGTCATAAGTTCCTGACTTGGAAATCAGTATTTTATTGTTAACCTCAGTAAAGGTTAGGCCATTTGATCGCAAAATCAAGTCTAATGTAGCTTTAACAGACCTTGTCCCCGAGGGTATATTTACACTCTTGACTTCTTTAAGGTCGCTGTTTCTATAGATAAACCTGAAATTGGTTTGCTGTTCTATTTTTCTGATGGCCGATAAAACCGACTCATTTTTTAGTTCCATGGTTACCTCAACCTGGGCCGAACCTTGCGCTTTGATATTTGAAGCAAACAGGATTTGGAAAGTTGTAGTGATAAAAATGGCTGTCACTAGGCTTAAACGCATAATCTGACGAATTATATATCGTGAGTTACTGGAGATAGGAAAGCACAAATAGCTTTTACTACCCTCTGCTGGTTTTGCAGAAAATTTCATAATTTTAAATGTTTAAATGATTCTCGAAAAATTGTTTATAACAATTTGCTTCAGTTAGCGCTGAAGCAATAACAATCAACAGCTCCCTGTTTAGCGACAGGGAGTTTTTTTATCAAATTCGCAGTTGGTAAAATTCTCTCATAAATGGTTTTTAATTAAGGTTTAGGTTATCTAATTGATTATTTATTTACATCCATTGCCGGAAATGATGATCTCTCCAGCTTTCTTTTTATAGGTAATATGATTAAATGAGGTAATAACCTCTAATATCTCATCCAGATTTTCGCCCCTTAAAAAAGTTGCGGTAAACCGGCAATCTTTACTTTGAACATTCTCAAATGTTATCTTTACGTTGAAACGTTTAGATAACTCTGCTGTAGCTTCATTCATGGTTACGTCGTCAAAAAACAAATCCTTTCCTTGCCATTCTACAATTTCCCTGGCTGTTACAGGAATTAAGGCCGCTGTCATCTGGCTTTTGTTAAAAACAATCTGTTGATCAGGAACAATAAAACCTAGCATTTTATTTTCGTTTTTGACCATTACTTTACCTCTTGTTACCGTTACAACCACATCTTTTTCTTTATCAAATGCTCTAATGTTAAAGGCCGTACCTAATACTGTTGTACTTATTTTTCCGGTATGAACAATAAAAGGTTGCTCATTACGGTGTTTAATGTCAAAATAGCCTTCTCCCTTTAGTACTACCTCCCTGGTTTTACCCGAAAAAACTTCAGGAAATTCCAGCGTACTGGCATTGTTCAGAATAACAATACTTCCATCAGGTAGTTTTATTTTTCGGTGTTCATTTTGTGCGGTTACATTTAAGGTTCCCCCGGCATTGATATTTGCGATTTCATTTTTCTGTGCCCCATCAGGAATATTAGATGTCTTAAAAAAGAAAATAAATATGGCTAATAAAAGCACAGCCGCTGCAGTAACTGGCCACAACAAACTTACCCTTATAGCTTTTTTTGTTTTTAGCGGTGCCGGTGCTGAATTCATCACCGTATTAAATATCTGGTCGGCTTTCGCTTTGTTTATTCCCTGACCATTAAGCGCATTTTCCCATTCACTATCCATAAGCTTGTCGAAATCATGCTCTTTATTAACTATTGCCATAAATTCTGCGTACTCTTCCCGTGTACAGGTTTTGTCTGCATATTTTTTAAACAAATCGGTTAATCTTTCCATAGGAGGATGAAATATAATTAGTCGTTTTCAAGCAGCTATATACTGCCCTTTTAATTGATGACAATCCAAAATGAAAAAGGGGGTAGTGGGAATGAAAAATTATTTCGATAGGTAGATGAGAAGTGGAATTAGCATCATTAAGTCGTTCTGGTCGCCCAGCAGATGGCGTATCGTTTTTGTAGCCTCACGCAAATGAGTTTTTACCGTTAGTGGAGAAATATTTAGCCGCTCGGCCACCTCTTTCTGTTTTAAGCCTTCAATGCGACAAAGCTGGTAAACTATTTTCTGTTGCTTTGGCAGTTCTTCCATTGCTTTATTCAATAAAGCCTGTGTATCTTTTAGTATAATTGAGCTTTCGGTATTGTTGTCTACTTCAGTCCAGTTTTTTTCGCCGGCAGTATTTAGTTTAAAGTCAAGTGCCAGTTTTTTTAATGCATTCAGCGTTTCATTTTTAGTAATCACCCTCAAATAGGCACCAAAATTTTCGATGCTTTCCAGAAGATCTCTTTTTAACCAGATTTTTATAAAAACCTCTTGAACTATCTCTTCTGCTAAAACCTGCTGTCTCAAAAAACGCAGTGCATATTGATATACTTTATTGTGGTAGGTGTCAAATAATATCCTGAAGGCATAATGATCACCTGCAGCTATTTTAATCAGCAGTTTTACATGAGGTTCAGGCAATTTGCTTTGCATAACGCTAAGGTATAACTTAGTTAAGGAAATCAATAATGATGGCGTTTAAAATGTTGTTTCAACAACGTTGCGACTTGCTAAAAGTTTTTCCAATGATATATCATCAAAGCTGCCCGCCTTTGCCACATTGTTATATATTTGTACAGTTAACAAATTACACAATGAAACAAACGCTGTCACTTGTTGATCAGGTTGTCCTCGACAAAATTTTATCATTTATCCGGCAGATCGGTATAACAGTTGTTGAAACCGAATTACCGGAAACCACATTTTTGCCAGGCTTAAATTTGGGGCCAAACTGTATCTACGTGGATTATGGCAAGTTGCGGTATCCAGGCGATATTTTACACGAAGCGGGCCATCTGGCGGTTACCGATGCCGATCAGCGGAGTAAAATCGGTACACCGGAAATTGATGCCGACTGGCCAAATGGCGGAGAAGAGATGGGGGCAATGTTGTGGTCTTATGCGGCATTAAAATATATTGGTATTCCAGAGGAAGTGGTATTTCATCCTAACGGTTACAAAGGAGAAGCGGAATGGCTGATCAATAATTTCAAAAACGGAACCTATATCGGTATGCCTTTTTTGGAATGGACAGGAATCGCACTTGGTAAAGATAGGGCACAAAAGGAGGGGCAGCCCGAATTCCCGACCGTATTAAAATGGTTGCGGGATTAATTCAAGGTCAGTAGATGGCAACACCTATATACGTTCTTGGAACCGGCCTTTCACACGATGGATCGGCAGTTTTATTAAAAGATGGTGAAGTATGGGTCGCGATTGAAAAAGAGCGAATTACCAGGCGAAAGCATGATGGTGGAAATGATACCTTAGCGATACAATATTGTCTCGATGCCGCAGGAATTACACTCAATGATGTAGCTGTTATCGTGCAATGTGCAAATTTTGAAATTCCGCGGGCAGACCGTCATCAGGGGAAACGATTGTTTTTTCAGCATGACGAAAGGCTTTTCAACATTTCGCACCACCTGGCGCATGCTTATAGTGCTGCGGGGACTTGCCCGTTTGATGACTGCGTAATTATGGTTATTGACGGAGCCGGCAGCCCTTATCAACAATGTATCGATCTTAATTATGGGGAGATTGTTCCGACCGATCTGCCAAACTTAAGTAAAGAAACATTTTGGTGTGAAAAGGATAGTTTTTACTTTTTTGATGGCAAGGAGGTAAAATCAATTTTCAAAGATTTTAGTGAATTTGACACCCCTCGGAACAATTTCTTTTATCACCAGTCCACTAAACACTCTATAGGCGGATTCTATTCCAGCATCAGTCGCTATGTGTTTAGAGATATGGATGACGTAGGGAAATTGATGGGGCTTGCTCCTTATGGAAGATCCGGGCAATGGTCTGCAGATGCTTTCATATTTAAGGAAGGATGTGTATTTGTAGACTGCAAGTGGCAAGAACTGTTTAACCGCCCTTGTAAGGATCATTCAGATTTCAAAACCAATTTTCAATACTATGCCGATGTAGCCCGTTGGGCCCAGGAGCAGGTAGAGAAAGCTGTATCTTTTTGTTTCGAGGAGCGTTTATCAAAATTGCCGCATGACAACGTCTGCTTTTCAGGGGGAGTAGCCTTAAATGCAGTTGCAAATGCAGTACTGTTAAATACAAAAAAAGTAAAGAATCTTTATCTTGAACCCGCTGCCGGAGACAATGGCCTTGCCTTGGGTTGTGCCTATTATGGCTGGATGCAGGTGCTCAATAAAGCAAAAGTAACCCATAACGGAAATACTTGTTTTGGGAAACCCTATACTTCAGCCGAAATCCAGAGAGCTGTGGAAGATAGTAGCTGGCCATTTACGGCTTACACAAAGGAAAATGAATTAATCCGGGAGGCGGCAAATCTGCTTGCCAAGGGTAAAACAATTGCCTGGTTTCAGGAAGGAGCAGAATTTGGGCCAAGAGCGCTTGGGCATCGAAGTATTCTGGCTCATCCCGGTATCCCAGGATTGAAGGACCATATTAATCAGCATATCAAATTCAGGGAAGACTTTAGGCCATTTGCGCCTTCCATTTTACCGGAGTACGCTGATGTATATTTCGAGAGTGGGCGTAGTAGTCCATATATGATTCTGGTTGACAAAACTAAAGAACAATATCTCGATCAACTGGTTAATGTAACTCATGTAGATGGAACAGCCAGAGTTCAAACAGTAAACGCTTTGTGGAATAAACGCTTTGCCTCACTTTTAGAGGGATTTCGCTTATTGACAGGATTGCCCGTACTGCTGAATACGAGTTTCAATAAAAAGGGAATGCCAATGGTGGAAACACCAGGTGAAGCCATCGCGCTTTTTACTGAAACGGCACTAGATGTACTCGTATTGGAGAACGTAATGCTGAAAAAAGACAAATCTTTACAGTCATTTAAAAAAAAGAACACAGATATGAATACCGCAACAATAAAACACCTGAAGTTACCTTTTGAATTTGACAGGTCCTTATTGCTGACAGAACTCCGGTGTATTGAGGATAGAAGTTGGATTGCCCATTACAATCAAGCGGATTATAGCGGGTCATGGACAACCCTGGCCTTGTATTCAAAAGATGGGTCATCATCTTCTATATATGCTTCTATGGACGCTGCTAGTTTAAAACCGACCGAAATCATGAACTTCTGCCCATATATCCGCGAGGTTCTGGATACTTTTCAGTTTGAAAAACTTGCCGTTAGGTTGATGCGGCTAAATGTTGGAGCAGTCATCAAACCGCATCGGGATAATGCGCTAGGTTATGAAGACGGGGACTTCAGATTGCATATTCCAATAGTCACCAATCCCGATGTGAATTTTATATTGGGTGGTGAGCGTATTGTGATGGACGAAGGTACCTGCTGGTACATCAACGCCAACGAAGAACATTCGGTAACAAATGAAGGGACCACAGATAGAATTCACCTGGTGATTGACGGAAAAAGAAATGAATGGACAGATCAAATATTTTACAGATTGGCACCCGAAGCTTCATTCATACGTGAAGAGAAAAAGATGCCTTTAAACGAACAACTTCTGATGATGGAAGAATTGAAAAGAATGAATACCCCGGCAGCATTGTCGATACTGGAGGGAATGAGAAAAAATACAATCTGATATGAGCAAACTAAACATCGCGTTATTCGCAACCCATACATTTGCCATGCCGGCTTTAAAGCAACTGATAGACTCGGGACATAGGCTAACCGTAATTTCTACGGATGTATTTTCTTACGAAAATATACAGATGGAAGAGATGGCTAAAGTGAACAATGTTAATTTTCTGAGATTTTCAAAAACTGGAATAAAGGGTAAGCTGGTTGACTATCTTAAAAATCTCAATCCCGATATTGCTATTGTTTTTACGTTCAGTTATAAAATTCATAAGGAACTACTGCAAATACCAAAATTCGGTTTCTATAATGTTCATTTCAGCTTATTGCCCCAATATAGGGGAGCGATGCCGGTATTCTGGCAGCTGAAAAATGGCCAGCAAAATGGCGGATGGAGCATCGTTGAGCTGGACGAAAATATGGATACCGGGCCACTGGTATTTCAGGGAAATCTTGATTTAATACCCGGGGAAATTTTTGGTAGTTATGCTGCACGGTTGAGTTATGCGGTTTTGCCATCTCTGGCTAAGCTGGTAGAAGTATGCTCCAATGGAGATAAACCGGAAACTGCCCCGCAAACAACGCCATATAGTTATTACCCCAAACCGGAATTGAATGATTTTAAAATCAATTGGGATAAGGATACAGCCACCGCTATTTTCCTTTTGGTGAATGCCTGTAATCCGGATTGCATAGGTGCCATAACTACATTAAACGGGCGCGAAGTGCGTTTAACCGAAGTTTCTATTGTCGACTTTCAGCTAAATGAACCAGCAACGCCTGGACAGATTATTTATGCGGATCCTTCCTATGGTACATTTGTTTATTGTTCAGGCCATTCTTTCCTGAGATTGAATATCCTGAAAATAGCGGAAGGCTATGTTTCAGGATTTAAACTTCTTGAGCTGGGTGTAAAACCGGGAATGCGTTTTGAAAATTCGGACAGAGGGACTGATTAAGCCAGTTTACTCTGTACAACTTCCTGATAAGCGTCTATAAAACGGGTATCCCTTTTTTGTCCGGGAATCATTTGCATGGTATCGAAGCGGTTTTTGTTCTTTTCTGCATCAAAGTAAAACTCTGTCTTACCTACAAGTAGACCATTCTGGACAGACTGACTTAGTATGACATCTTCAAATGACTTATTTTTTAGAATGCGTTGCTCTGCCGATGCTTTTACAAGATCCGAACTAATGATCAGGTCAATGTGTTTGGAGGTTTCGGCCAGTTCTTTGTTGTCAGGAGTTTTGGTTTTCTGGTTAAATCCAAGTTGCGACAGGCAAATTACCAGGTCACACTTTTCGTTTAATTTTAGATAGGAAGCCATCCGGTTTGCTGCAACAAAGGGGTCACTGCAGTTGATACCTTTTACCGGTTTCCCAACTCCGGTAATTCCTATCTTAAATTTCCCTGAGTGGATGATGGTGAAAGGCTTAACCCTTTGTTTGAGGTAAGCATTTTGAAAGTTGTAATTACAATTGACCAGGTCAAATTCCATATAGGAAGCCAGTTGTGCCAGTTCTTCTTCCCCCGATATCATTTCATTGACTCCGGGTGTAACAGCATGATAACCAGTTTTATTCATTGATGAAATCATATTTAACCTGCTAGAAAATGTGCTGTTCTTTGAAAGAAAGTT
The DNA here is from genome assembly GCF_900564155.1 of Pedobacter schmidteae. Taxonomy (NCBI): domain Bacteria; kingdom Pseudomonadati; phylum Bacteroidota; class Sphingobacteriia; order Sphingobacteriales; family Sphingobacteriaceae; genus Pedobacter; species Pedobacter schmidteae. The sequence continues at coordinate 1,861,309 of NZ_LS999839.1, forward strand.
TCCGGCATCAAGTAGTAAGCCTGAATTTTCCTGCTCATTTAACTTGTGGGCAACATTTTTAAGTCCTCCGAACGATTTGAAGCTGGCCTCAATTTCCCCATGAAGGTTGTTGGTGTGAAAAATACTGACTTTTAAATTACCGCTTTCGAAAGTATTAATCTTTCTGTTAATGCCAGCGATAGACTCCAATGGGTTATTTAGAACGGCTGTTCCGGCCAGTAGTGATGATATTTTTAAAAATGATCTGCGCTTAGCATTCATAAAGCTCCTGTTGTAATTAAATAAACTAAAGTAAAGGTAAAAATGTTTTCAAAAAGTAAAAATAAAATCAAACATTTTTTTGTTGGTTAATAAAAATTATCCGTTCTTCGTAGAGAATTTAAATTAAAACTCAATTTTTATGGAGCAAATTATCGGGCAGGTACAAATTTTTGCGTTTGGTTTCGCCCCTGCACAATGGGCTTTTTGTGACGGCCAAATCATGTCAATCGCTCAAAACACAGCCTTGTTTTCTTTATTAGGGACAACTTATGGTGGTAATGGCCAGGTAACTTTTGCGTTGCCCGATTTAAGGGGGCGTTCAGCGGTGCATCCGGGAACCGGGCCTGGCTTAACTAATATTCAGTGGGGGCAAGTTGGTGGAACCGAGACAGTAAGCTTAATAACCTCAAATTTACCCGCCCTACCTCCACATACACATAATTTTAATGTTAAGGTTAGCGACGCGGTAGGTGACACCAATGTTGCTGCCGGAGCTTATCTTTCAAAAGGTATCAGCTCAGGCTCCGGGCCTAATAAAACGATCTTAAAATCATTTACCAACACTGCAACACCGCTGTCAAGTCTGGCAACGCAGGCTACAGAGGCCAATACCCCGGCGGGTGGAGGAAGTAGTATACCTTTTGCAATCAGATCACCATATCTGGGCATTTATCATTCGATAGCCTTGTATGGAATATTCCCTTCAAGAAACTAACCGACGTTGATGGTAAAAACCTTAAAGGTTGGCTTTCTTTGTCCTTATTCGGGCATTTATCCCAATTATGCACAGCATATAATGGGTGGCATGCTTTTGGGAATGGGGCTCGACCCTTCGGCACAACAACAGGTACTGTTTATTCCTGCCTATACCAATATGGGCGATATAAACAGCACTATGGAAGCCGCAAAAAAACTGATTTTTTTTGAACGGGTAGACATCATCAGTGGATTGATCAGTTTTCATGCCTTACCGGAGCTAAAAGTTTTACTCGAAGGTAAGCCTGTCCTCTCCTTTTTTTTCAATCTTGGAGAGAACCTTCATTATCCGGAAGTTTCGAGCAAAGAGATTTTTATCAATTCGCAAATGATCTGGCAAAGTGAGTTTGCTTTAGGCAAATGGGCCCAAAAGGAATTTGGAGGAACCGGAGTGTGTATCACCCATTTTTATGAATCCGGATACCATTTGTTTGCCTCTTTTAAAAAAGGTATTGAGGCTGCAGGGGGAAAGGAAATCGGATTGTCGGTTATTCCGAGGCATCCGGACAATATTGCTTATATGGATTTTAGTGCTGTTTTTGAAGCGATCCGGACGGAACAACCTTCATTTGTACATGCTATTTTCTGTGGAAAAGCGGCTAATGATTTTCTGAAAGCCTGGTTTGAACAGGACTTTAGTCGGCATATTCCATTAACCGGGATAGAAAACATGGCTTATGAAGATGTGCTGGAGGATGTGAGTGCTTTAAACTGCAGGTTTTATGCGGCCAACTCCTGGAGCAGCGATGCTGAACTTCCGGAAAATGTGGCGTTTGTGAAATTATTTGAACGTCAGATGGGGCAAAAGGCAAATATATTTGCCATGATGGGCTATGAAACCGGTATGGCGATTCAGCAAATCAAACCTTATCTCGACAAAGGAGATCTCGCATCTGCCCGAAATTTTCTGGATAACAGTAAGATCTACGGACCAAGAGCTGAGCGCGGGTTTAACCCCTCGCATCATCAGCGCTCCACAATTGACATACGCGTTGTCCAAATTGCCGAAAATCATATTCACCAGACCATTGTAGCTCAGGAAACGAGTGCAGACCAAAATTCTTCTCATTTCCACGACATAACTAACGACATCCTGACCGGATGGCAAAACCCTTACATGTGCATCTAATTAAAAATTTATGAATAAATTTTTTACAAAAAATATTAAGGTTCTGGGGCTTTTTATTTTGTTCTCCTGCATCAGTTTGGTTGCAGCTGCCCAATACACAGCTACCACAATAACCTCGGAAGGATTGTATACCGCCCTCGCAAAAGATGGGAGCAACAATTTTATTTATTTTTCCCGGGCAAAAACCGGATCATCGGGGCTCCTTTATGAAATTGTAAGACGTCACCTGACCACAAATGCCGAACTGGTGTTGATTACAGATTTAACACATACCGTTACCGAATATCCATTTGGTATAGCGGTAGCTTCCAATGGAACTGTATTCATTTCTACAGATTTTGCCGCTCCGGCCGAGGGAAAGATCATTAAATTGACCCCAAATGCCGGCGCAACAATTTATACACCAAGTGATTTTCAGACCGGAAGGTATTTTACGGCTCTGGCCATAGATACACAGGATAAGCTTTATGCAACGGAATACAATGGGACGGGGTACAGTGTTGTCAAATACAACGATATCAATACAGCAAATTCCACGGGAGTTTCTCTTTACTCCACGCTAAAGTCTGCTCCCGGTTACAGTTATCCTACCGGACTGGCTGTGGGCATTAATGGCGATGTGTTTGTTGCCGATGCCTTTAGTAATGATGGAATAGGTACGGATGGGGGCAAGGTAATCAAACTGACCGCCAGTACAGCTTATACCCCAAGTGACGTGTCGACAGGTAAATATGCTACTTCAATTGCACTGGATAACTTTGGGAACCTTTACTCTAACGAAAACTCAGGGTCATCGGTACTGGATTATAAACTGGTTAAATATACAGGTGCTACGGGTACCCCTTCGGTAATTTATGGAAGCTTAAATACCGATGGTATATATTACCCATGGGGAGTGGTTTTTATAGGAAATGAGATATATGGTGTAAATGGCAATAATGCTACTACCGCAACCGGAGGGGAAATTATCAAACATACTCAGCTTGATGTGACGGCGCCTGCCGTTCCTACCAACCTTACGGCAATCCCGGGAAACAAATCAAATGTATTAAACTGGACCGGAGTGGGCGATGCCGATTTGCTGGGTTATAACATATACGGAGGTACCAGCCAAAATCCAACTACACTGATTGGTGGAGTTCCGGCGGGCACTACGACTTTTATTCATACAGGACTTGCCTCCGGTACATTGTATTACTATAAAGTAGCCTCATCGGATGATAAATTTAATGTTAGCGGCAAATCTGTAGAAGCTTCTTCCACACCTTTCCTGCTGGCCGGTGGACCAGGTACGTTACCGGCTGCTACTTTTAACGAAGCCTATTCACAAACTTTAACCGCTACAGGAGGTACCGGGCCATACACTTTTAGTGTAATCGGAACTTTACCTGGTGGCCTAAGTTTAAATAGTGGCATAATATCAGGCACGCCTACTGCTGCAGGTACCTATAATTTTAGCATACGCACTACCGAGTCATCTCCGGCTCCCGGACCTTATTTCGAAGATATTGCCTATACTTTAGTTGTAAACCTGGCTCCGCCAGTATTTACTTTTGCCGCCACCGATACCAAAACTTATGGAGCTGCAGATTATACTTTAACTGCAACAAGTACCAATACCACTACGCCAATTACCTATGCGCTAACTGGTACTGGAGCTACAGTAAGCCCAACGGGAACGGTACACATTACAGGCGCGGGAACCGTTACCATCACCGCCAGTCAGGTGGGTAATGCAAGTTACGGACCAGGATCGGCAACGCAAACTTTAACCATAGGTAAAAAGGCGCTTACCATTGCGGCAAACCATAAGACCAAAACCTACGGACAGGCATTGACCAATAATGCTGCTTCTACTGATTTTGTGGCGACAGGCCTGGTAGTTCCTGAAACTATAGGTACGGTAAACGTTGTTTACGGAACGGGTACCTTGGCTACCGAAGCTGTTGCAACCTACACCGGAACTGTGACTGCGACAGCTGCAGCAGGTGGTACTTTTAATGCAAATAATTACGACATTACTTATACTCCGGGCAACATCATTGTAAACCAGGCGCCATTAACCGTTACTGCAAGTAATGTCAATAAGGCATATGGGCAGGTGTTGACGGATGGAGCCGGAGCTACTGCCTTTACTTCTTCCGGACTACAGAACGGAGAGACTATTGGCAGTATAAGTGTAGCTTATGCCGGCGGAGCATTAGCCAATGATCCCATAAACACATACCTTGCTGCTATTACCGCCAGCAACGCAACAGCGGGTACATTTACCCCGGCCAACTATGCAATCACGTATGTAAAGGGTAATGTTATTGTTGATAAAGCTGCGCTGACCATTACCGCTAATAACCGCAACAAAACTTACGGAACACTGGCTACTTTTGTTGGAACGGAATTTACTACCTCAGGTTTGGTTAATGGAAATACCGTAACAGGAGTAACTTTAACCAGTACAGGGGCTGCAGCAACATCTACAGTTGCGGGTGGTCCATATCTGATTGTACCTGCCTTAGCCACAGGAACAGGATTGAACAACTATACCATTACCTATACAAACGGTAGCTTAACCGTAGATAAACAGGATCTGGTAGTGGTAAATACCGACCGCGCTAAAACTTATGGTGATGTATTGACCAATGCCAGCTTTACAGGTAGCCTTACCGGTGTGGTCAATGGCGATAACATTACGTTGACCAGGAACAGTACAGGAGCAGTAGCTACGGCTGTAACAGGTACCACCTATCCAATTGTGGCTACCCTGTCCGATCCGGGCAGTAAGCTGGCCAACTATAACCTGACCAATACCAACGGTACTTTAACCGTTGATAAAAAAGCGCTGACCGTTACGGCCAGTAACCGTACCAAAACTTATGGCGATGCGGTAACTTTTACAGGAACAGAGTTTAGTCAGGCAGGTCTGATCAATGGTAATACCCTAACGGGTGTAACCTTAAACAGTACCGGTGCGGCAGCTACGGCTGTGGCCTCAGTAACCCCATATCCAATTATACCAACAGTTGCAGTAGGAGCTGGGTTGGATAACTATGCCATTACTTATGTAAACGGAGGATTGAGCGTAGACCAAAAAGCGCTTACCGTGGTAAACGATAACCGTTCAAAAGCGTATGGTGATGTGCTGACCAATGCTGATTTTACAGGTAGCCTTACCGGTATTGTCAATGGTGACAACATTACCTTAACCAGGAGCAGTACAGGTGAAGTAGCTACCGCAGTAACAGGTACCACTTATCCAATTGTGGCTACCCTGGCCGATCCGGACAGTAAACTGAGCAATTATACCTTAAACAATCCTGACGGTACTTTAACGGTAGGAAAGAAAGCCTTAACCATTACGGCCGATAACCGCAATAAAACTTACGGAACGCTGGCTACTTTTGCCGGCACAGAGTTTACGACCTTAGGTCTGATCAATGGCAATACCGTAACAGGAGTTACCTTAACCAGTACAGGTGCCGCGGCAGCATCAACAGTTGCGGGTGGCCCATATCCTATTGTACCTACAGTAGCTACCGGAACAGGCCTAAACAACTATACCATTACTTATGTAAATGGTAGCTTAGCCATAGATAAACAGAATCTGGTGGTGGTCAATACCGATCGCACTAAAACTTATGGTGATGTATTGACCAATGCCAGCTTTACAGGAAGTATTACAGGCGTGGTCAATGGTGATAACATTACGTTGACCAGGAACAGTACCGGTGCTATAGCTACAGCTGTAACTACTAGTACCTACCCAATTATAGCTACTTTGGCCGATCCGGGGAATAAGCTGGACAATTATAATGTAACCAATACCAACGGTACTTTAACCGTTGATAAAAAAGCGCTGACCATTACGGCCAGTAACCGTACCAAAACTTATGGTGATGCGGTAACTTTTACAGGAACAGAGTTTAGTCAGACAGGTTTGATCAATGGTAATACCGTAACGGGTGTAACCTTAAACAGTACCGGTGCGGCAGCTACGGCTGTGGCTTCATTAACCCCGTATCCAATTGTACCAACAGTTGCAGTAGGAGCTGGGTTGGATAACTATGCCATTACTTATGTAAACGGGGGATTGAGCGTAGACCAAAAAGCGCTTACCGTGGTAAACGATAATCGTTCAAAAGCGTATGGTGATGTGCTGACCAATGCTGATTTTACAGGTAGCCTTACCGGTATTGTCAATGGTGACAACATTACCTTAACCAGGAGCAGTACAGGTGAAGTAGCTACCGCAGTAACAGGTACCACTTATCCAATTGTGGCTGCCCTGGCCGATCCGGACAGCAAACTGAGCAATTATACCTTAAACAATCCTGCCGGTACTTTAACGGTAGGAAAGAAAGCCTTAACCATTACGGCCGATAACCGCAATAAAACTTACGGAACGCTGGCTACTTTTGCCGGCACGGAGTTTACTCCGGTAGGTCTGATCAATGGCAATACTGTAACAGGAGTAACTTTAACCAGTACAGGTGCCTCGGCAGCAGCAACAGTTGCAGGTGGCCCATATCCTATTGTACCTACAATAGCCACCGGAACAGGCCTAAACAACTATACCATTACTTATGTAAATGGTAGCTTAGCCATAGATAAACAGAATCTGGTGGTGGTCAATACCGACCGCGCTAAAACTTATGGTGATGTGTTGACCAATACCGATTTTACAGGTAGCCTTACCGGTGTGGTCAATGGCGATAACATTACGTTGACCAGGAACAGTACCGGTGCTATAGCTACGGCTGTAACTGGTACGACTTATCCTATTGTGGCTACCCTGTCCGATCCGGGCAGTAAGCTGGCCAACTATAACCTGACCAATACCAACGGTACTTTAACCGTTGATAAAAAAGCGCTGACCATTACGGCCAGTAACCGTACCAAAACTTATGGTGATGCGGTAACTTTTGCAGGAACAGAGTTTAGTCAGGCAGGTCTGATCAATGGTAATACCGTAACGGGTGTAACCTTAAACAGTACCGGTGCGGCAGCTACGGCTGTGGCCTCAGTAACCCCATATCCAATTGTACCAACAGTTGCAGTAGGAACAGGACTGGACAATTATACCATTACTTATCTAAATGGTGGACTAACCGTTGATAGAAAAGCGTTGACCATTACGGCCAGTAACCGCATTAAAACTTATGGCGATGCGGTAACTTTTGCCGGTACAGAGTTTACTCAGGTAGGACTCATCAATGGCAATACGATAACCGGCGTAACTTTAACTAGTCCCGGAGCTGTTGCCACGGCAACCATAGCAGGTTCAACTTACCCGATTGTACCATCAGCGGCCATAGGAACCGGCTTGGATAGTTATGCTATAACTTATGCCAATGGTACCTTAACTGTAAACAAGAAAGCGTTGACCATTACTGCCGACAACAAAGAGAAGTTTGCAGGAACTGCCAACCCGACATTAACGGCTAGCTACAATGGCTTTGCCAATGGCGAAACCAATACAGTGCTGACCACCCAACCTGCATTAAGTACTACGGCGGTTACAACAAGTCCGATTGGCGATTACCCGATTACTGTGGGGGGGGCTGCTGCAGCTAACTACAACATTAGCTATGTGGCCGGTAACCTCAAAATTAAACCGGGTGCACCAACCAGCATTACGCTTGCCGGTGTTACTTTGTATGAAAACAGTGCTTCTGGCACCAACGCCGGTACACTAAGCAGTACTTCTGATGATCCATCCGCAACTTTTACCTATACCCTTGTTGCAGGAACCGGTGATACTGATAATGCATTGTTTGCCATCAGTGGTAATAAAATCAATACCGCTGCAGTGCTCGACTTCGAAAACAAAGCGACTTATAAAGTGAGGGTTCGTTCGACAACACAATACAACCTTTGGCTGGAGAAAGAATTGACTATCAATTTAACTGATGTCAACGAAATCCCAACCCTTGCTGCAATTGGTAACCAAACCATATGTTTTACTACCACAGCACAAACTGTAGCCTTAACAGGTATCAGTGCTGGCCCTGAAACTGCCCAAACCACGGTTTTAAGTGTAAGCAGCAACAATGCCGGCTTATTTGAAAACCTGACCGTAACAGGCAGCGGAGCAACAGGAACCCTAAACTACCGTATAAAAGCAGGTGCAATTGCCGGAACGGCAACCGTTACCGTAACGGTAAAAGACAATGGCGGTACCGCCAATGGTGGGGTAGATACTTACAGCAGAACTTTTGTGATTACCGTAAATGCTTTACCTGTAGTTTCTATTAACAGCGATAAGGGGCTGCAGATCAGTAAAGGTGAAACGGTACTGTTGACCGCAACCGGTGGCACCAGCTATAGCTGGGCGACAACCAACAGCAGTGCAGGTCCGTTTAATGTGCCAGCGCTTAAAGTAAGGCCAAGTCAAACCACTACTTATACCGTTACGGCTACCAATGCCAGTGGATGTCAGGATGTACAAACCATTACCATAACTGTAGTGGAGGATTATGCGAAAATCAAAGCAACCAATATCCTTTCACCAAATGGAGACGGATACAACGACAAATGGGTGATCGATAACATTGATTTTTATCCAAACAACGAGGTAAAGATTTTTGATAAAGCCGGACGTTTGATGTATAGTAAAAAAGGATATGATAACAGTTGGGACGGAATGCTAAATGGTTTACCTTTAGCTGAAGGGACATATTATTATGTGATTGACTTTGGAACCAGCAGACCAAGATTTAAAGGTTTCATTACCGTTGTAAGACAAGATTAAAAATAATAAACCTGTATCAGTAGCTTTGCTGATACAGGCTTCTACACCATTAAAAGAAAAAGATGAAAATTGCATATCGTACGTTGTTGCTCCTGGTGTTGACAGGAGCGGGTAATGTAGTAAAGGCCCAGCTAAATCCCTTGTCTGCCCAGTACTATACCAATCAATACCTGATCAATCCTGCACTGGCAGGAGCAGATGAAGGACTGAAATTAAATGGAGCTTATCGCAAGTTGTGGAGCAATGTACCCGGTTCGCCCTTAACCCAAAACCTGACAGCCGATTATGGTTTTAAAAAGGTAGGTATCGGTTTAACGGTGAATAATGAAAGCGCAGGCTTGCAAAGGCAAACCCGAGTAGTAGGTAGCTATGCTTATCACCTGCCTTTAAGCGAAAACGGGCACCAATTGCATTTTGGGGTTTCATTAGGTTTCATGAGCCAGCGACTGGAAAATGCCGACATCTATGGCAACCCCAACGATCCAATGGTGGGGCAATACAACGATCGCAAAACTTACCTGGATGGTGATTTTGGGATCGCCTATACTTCGGGAAAATTCAACCTGCAGGCCTCAATACCCAATCTCAAAAGTGTCTTAAAAAAGGATGTGATCAAACTGGCCGATGTGGCAACGTTTTATACCGCCGCCAGTTATAAGATTGGTATTAGCGAAGGAATAGAAGGGATGGATATTGAACCTAAAGTAGCTTATCGCGGGGTAAAAGGGTTTGATAACATCTGGGATGCAGGTGCGCAAATGAGCATTGCCAATAAGCAGGTGTTCTTGCTGGCTATGTACCACAGTACGGAAAATGCTACTTTTGGTTTAGGTATGGACTACAAGAAGAAATACTTGATCAGTGGCACCTATACTACACAAACTTCGGCTTTGAGCGCCTATACCAATGGTAGTTTTGAGCTAAATCTGAGGTGGAACCTGAGTAAATAATATTTATCACTTTACAAAAAAGGGCTTGGAAGTTTTCAAGCCCTTTTTTGTTTTAAATGTTGGCGATTGACCGCTATTTTGTAGCTTGCTGCAAATTAGCAAGAATGCATATAATTGTATTCTTGGCCATCTTATCAATAAAAAACAATGAGCACAGAGCCAGAGTCGGTATTGCACCAGGACAAGACATTTTCTAATGTAAACTATTCGGAAAAAAGATTAGACAATAGAGAGTTTGTAAACTGTGAGTTTGTGAGCTGCGATTTTAGTAAAAGCGACTTGAGAAATAATGATTTTGTGGATTGTCGTTTCAGGGATTGTAATTTCTCAATGACGGTATTGGATGGGGCAGGACTTAAGGATGTCGTTTTTACAGGGTGTAAGCTGTTGGGGATCGATTTTACCAGATGTAACAAGTTTATGCTGTCGTTTGAATTCAATAATTGTTACCTGGATTACAGCACCTTTTTCGGAACGAAAATCAAGAAAACGCGGTTTTCGGGAGGTTCACTTAAGGAAGTCGATTTCTCAGAAGCTGACTTGTCCATGGCTGTGTTTGAAAATTGCGACCTATTGGCAGCCAGGTTTTCCAATACCATTCTGGAAAAGGCCGATTTTCGAACTGCGTTTAACTTTAGTATAGATCCCGAAGGGAATAAACTCAAAAAAGCAAAGTTTTCGGTAAACAACCTTAGCGGGCTTTTGGATAAATATAATCTGGATATTAACGATTGATCAACTGCAAGGACATCCGTAAAAATTGATTATTTTTAGTTAAGTTTGGGAAGCAAGGGTTGTACAAAGGCATTTGCAGGAGTACAATCATTTAACCAAATCTTTAATTAAGCTGATCATAATATGGCTGCAACGATAACAAGAGTATTCGATTTACTGCAATACAACCTCGAGAAGTTTCCAAAAGAAGAATTTATCAGTGGTAAAGTAAAGGGCAATTGGGTAAAATACAGTACCCAAAAGTTTTGCGATACGGTTGATCTGTTGAGTAAAGGTTTAATCAGTACCGGCATTGGCAAGGCTTCCCGTGTCGCGGTCATGTCGCACAACCGCCCCGAGTGGAACATCAGCGATTTCGCCATCATGCAAATTGGTGCTTACCAGATTCCACTATACCCAACCCTGGCCGAACATGACATTAAATTTATCCTCGAAAATGCCGAGGTAACCATCGTTTTTGCAGCCGATGAAACTATATATAAAAAATTGGATGCAGTTAATCAGCAGCTAAAATCACCCGTTAAAATTTATACTTTTGATGAAGTGCCGGGGGCCGAAAACTGGAATGTCCTGCTGAAGGCAGGCGAAAGCCAGGAACAAGTAAATCTGCAGGATTACAGAAACGGTGTAACAGCCGAAGATATTTTAACGCTGATTTATACTTCGGGTACTACAGGTACGCCCAAAGGAGTAATGCTAACCCACAATAATCTGGTCAAAAATTTCGAGAATTCGGCCGTACTACTACCCGAAGGCATTGGAAAAGGACTGAGCTTTTTGCCCCTGTCGCATATTTTTGAGCGCATGGTGGTATACCTTTATATGTATACCGGCGTGGGGGTATACTATGCCGAAAGTATGGACACCATTGTTGCCGATATTCAGTTTGTAAAACCGAATGTGTTCTCAACCGTTCCGCGCTTGCTGGAAAAAGTGTATGAGAAAATTATGGAAAAAGGTAAAGCCCTTGCCGGTATTAAACGGGGCATCTTTTTCTGGTCGGTAGCCCTGGCCGAAAAATATGAGATGAAAACCAACTGGTTTTACAATTTTAAGCTGAACATAGCCCGTAAGCTGGTCTTCAAAAAATGGCAGGAAGCCCTGGGCGGAAACATCATCGTCATCATATCGGGTGGCGCAGCTTTGAATCCCCGCCTTGCCCGCATTTTCTGGGCAGCAGGTATGCCTGTATTTGAAGGCTACGGCCTGACAGAAACCTCGCCGGTAATTACCGTAAATCATTTTGAGAATGCCATGTTCGGAACCGTAGGTCCGGCCATTGCAGGTATGGAAATAAAAATTGCCGAAGATGGCGAAGTGCTGGCCCGTGGTCATGCCATTATGAAAGGCTATTACATGCGCGATGACCAAACCGCCGAAACTATTGATGCCGATGGCTGGTTTCATACCGGCGATATCGGGGAAATAGTTGGTGGTAAATACCTTAAAATTACCGACCGCAAGAAAGAGATATTTAAAACCGCCGGTGGTAAATATGTGGCCCCGCAAACCATCGAAAATAAGTTTAAAGAAACCCCATTGGTAGAGCAGGTAATGGTGCTGGGGGAAAACCGCAAGTTTCCAGCAGCATTGATTGTCCCCAATTTTGTGGCCCTTAAAGCATGGGCAACCAAAAAGGGCATCAATTATACCAGCGATGAGGAAATGGCAAAAAATGAACAGGTGATTACGAAATTTAATCAGATTGTTGAACTAACCGGTAAAGACTTTGGCAAGTGGGAACAGGTAAAACGTTTTGCCTTGCTCCCTAAAGCATGGAGCATTGATGGTGGTGAACTGACGCCGAAACTAAGCTTAAAACGGAAAATTATCCTCGAAAAAAATGCAGCTATTATTGATAAAATCTATGCCGATGCAGAAGGCTATAAGGGTTAAACCTTTGGCTGGCTGGGCCACTGTATGCCTGGTTGCTATAAGTTTGATAGGTTGTGTTGGTGGACAGCTGGGGCAAAACAACAGCGGACAGTACCGCAATGGTATGGTGGTGGCGGCCAATGAAAATGCTTCTCAGGTAGGTCTCAATATTTTAAAGAAAAATGGTAATGCCGTTGATGCTGCCGTAGCAGTACAGTTTGCTTTGGCCGTGGTTTATCCGGGGGCAGGTAATATCGGTGGAGGTGGCTTTATGGTTTATCGCTCTGCTGCGGGTGAAACCAATACGCTCGACTTTCGCGAAAAAGGTCCTTTCAGGTCTTCAAGAGATATGTACCTTGACCAGGCCGGTAATCCTATTGTAGAAAAGAGTCTGGATGGTCATTTGGCTGCGGGCGTACCGGGTTCGGTAGCCGGTATGGTTGCTGCACACCAAAAATACGGGCACTTGAAATGGGCCGACCTCATTGAACCTGCCATTGCCCTGGCCCGTGATGGATTTAAAATTACCGCACAGGAGGCCGCTGGACTAAACGGGCAGAAGGAAAGGTTTTTAAAATACAATCCGGCAGGGACCGCCTTGCTAAAAGAAGACGAATGGAAAGAAGGAGATGTGTTGGTCCAGCCCGAACTGGCTGCAACTTTGGAGCAGATCCGCGACAAAGGAAGGGCCGGTTTTTATGAAGGGCCAGTGGCCGACAGCCTGCTAGCCGAAATGAAAAGGGGCGGTGGCCTGATCAATGCCGAAGATTTGAAAAGTTATAAGGCCATATGGCGCAAGCCGGTAACAGCCGATTATAAGGGCTATAAAATTATCACTATGCCACCGCCATCAAGTGGCGGCATTGCTTTGGTACAGCTGCTAAAATTAGTAGCGCCCTTTCCTTTAAAACGCTGGGGCTGGAATGCTGACTCTACCGTGCAGGTGATGGTTGAAGCCGAAAGAAGGGTGTATGCCGACAGGGCAACTTATTTGGGCGATCCGGACTTTTTTGATGTGCCGCAGGCGCAGCTTTTAGGCGAGGCTTACCTGAAAAACCGCATGAGTAACCTGAATTGGGCAAAGGCTACCCCCAGTACCGAAATAAAAGCCGGAGTTTTGAACAGCCCGGAGCATGAAGAAACGACTCATTTTTCTATCGTAGACAGAGAAGGGAATGCGGTTTCGATAACCACTACTTTAAATGGCTCCTACGGCTCGGCAGTGGTGGTAAAGGGAGCAGGCTTTTTGCTGAACAATGAAATGGATGACTTTTCGGTAAAGCCCGGAGCCCCAAATATGTATGGTTTAGTAGGCGGCGAAGCTAATGCCATAGCCCCTGCCAAACGGATGCTTAGCTCGATGACGCCCACCATTATTGAAAAAGAAGGAAAGCTGTTCATGATTGTAGGCACGCCTGGTGGCTCTACCATCATTACCTCGGTTTTTCAAACCATCCTCAATGTGATAGAATTTGACAAGTCCATGCAGGCTGCTGTGGATGCAAAGAAATTTCATCACCAATGGCTGCCCGACACCGTTTTTGTAGAAAAAGAAGCGTTGGATAGTGTAACCAGTCTAAAACTCACCAACAAAGGATATAAGCTGCTGCAGCGTGGGGGGATAGGTAGGGTTGATGCCATTTTGCGAACAAAATGGGGATATTATCAGGGCGGAGCCGATTCGCGCGGTGATGACAAAGCATTGGGCTGGTAACCTGTATAGAATTATGCACAGCGGAGGATGGTATTTGTAGCTAAAAGCACGTTTTTATATTTTGGCCTGACAATTGAATTGTTGTTGAGGAATTAATAATTCTACTAATTATTTAACCCTCATACTATGAAACAAAATTTTTTTAAATGTTTGCCTTGGGCTTTTTCGGCCTTATTAATTGGTGGTGCAGCCCAGGCACAGGAAAAACCTGCCGAAGCAGGTCAGCTTTCTACCTGGTCAATTGGTGTAAATGCAGGTGCGCTTTCTCCTATTTCCCCATTTGGAGGTAAAAATGATTTCTCCAACTGGAAATCAAGTTTGGGCTATGGCTTATACATTAAAAAACAAATCACCCCTTATTTCTCGTTGCGTTTGGATGGTGTTAGAGGTAAATTAAAAGGAGACAATTCTGAACCATGGGATGGTGGTGGTACCAACGCCAGTCCGGTTAGTGCTTTCGAAACTGATCTTTCCTATTCGGGAAGTTTGAATGCTGTAGTAAACCTGTTTAACATCAGTATGTTTAATAAAAACAGCGCGGTACAATTGTATGCTTCTGGTGGTGCCGGTTTAGCAGGATATAAAGTGAAAACAGCTATGGGGAGTGCAGGCTTAGCAGACTATGCCGGCGGCAAAACCATTAGTGAGCTCATTATTCCGGTTGGAGTAGGTGCCAAGTTTAAACTGGCCGACAGAGTAAACCTGGATCTGGGATGGACAGTGAACTTTGTGGATGGCGATAACCTGGATGGCTATTACCGAGGCACTAATGATAAATACAATTACGCTTACGGAGGTTTGGAGTTTGCCCTGGGTAGCGGAAAACAACTGGCATGGCACAATCCTGTAGCTTTAACTTATGATGAAGCGTTACAGGCAAAACAAACTGCCAACGCTTTGAAAGGCGATCTGGAAGCTCAAAAAGCGGAGAACGCCAGGTTAAGATCTGAAATGAACGATCTGTTGAAAGACAGCGATGGCGACGGGGTTGCCGATAAACTGGACAAATGTCCGGGTACTCCTGCAGGTGTGGTGGTTGATGGTTCCGGTTGCCCGCTAAAAGTACCTGCTCCGGTTGTTCAGGAGAAAGTAATCATCACCGAAGCTGACCGTAGGGTTGTAGCTGATGCTATTAAAAACCTGGAATTTGATTTGGGTAAAGCCACTATTCGCTCAAAATCGTACACTACACTGAACCGGGTAGCTGCGCTGCTAATCGAGAAAAACTTTAGCCTGAAATTGGCCGGCCACACCGACAATACCGGTTCTGCAGCTCTAAACATGAGGTTGTCTAAAGACCGCGCCGAATCTGTAAAAGCTTATTTGGTATCACAAGGCGCCAATGCTTCCAGAATTGAAGCAACAGGCTATGGTATGAACCAACCTATAGCCAGTAATAAAACTGCTGCAGGTCGTCAGCAAAACAGAAGGGTAGAGTTTACTTTGTTCTAGCCTGAAATAGTATTTAGTTTAAAAAAGCCCTTCTATTAATTTGGAAGGGCTTTTTTATGTTGAATTATTTTGACAAAATGTATTTGCATTATCGTTTTTAATTCGATAGCTTTGTTATGCAAGCATAGTATTTGATGAAACAGCAGGAAACAATTGATTATTTTTTAAAGGTAGTTTGGCAGAATGTGTCAAATGCTTACAACCAGATCGCGTCGGGTTTTGGAATTACACAGGCCATAGGTTATGTACTGATCAATATTGATAAGGAAGGGACCGCTGTTTCGCAGCTGGCTGGCCTGCTGGGGGTCAAGGCCACCAGTTTGTCAAGGATGCTAAACAATATGGAAGACCTGGGGTTAATATATAGGGAAACTGCCGAGGGTGATAAACGCTCGGTGAAAGTTTACCTGACCGATCTGGGTTATGAAAAAAGACATATGGCCAAAGGCGTAGTAATTGCTTTTAACGAATACCTGGGCAAAAACCTGACTGCAACAGAAAAAAATAACCTGCTGGTTACCCTGCAAAAATTGAACAAACTTACATTGGCATATAAAATTCCAGTTGAACATGATGAACAAAAAGATAAATAAAGTAGTGGTGCTGGGCTCAGGTATTATGGGCTCGCGTATTGCCTGTCACTTTGCGAACATAGGAGTAGAAGTGCTTTTGCTGGATATCCCGGCCAAAGAAAGCAATGAGCGCGTTGATAAAAACACCATTGTAAATACAGCCTTGCAAAATGCGGTGAAGACCAATCCTTCTCCCGTGTATTCAAAAAAGGTGCTGAACAAAATTACTACCGGGAACTTTGAAGATGATATGCCAAAAATTGCCGGCTATGATTGGATTATTGAGGTGGTGGTAGAAAATCTGGACATCAAGAAAAAAGTTTTTGAACAGGTAGAACAATTCCGCAAACCGGGTACCCTGGTTACTTCCAATACTTCAGGCATTCCTATCCATCTGATGGCCGAAGGCCGTTCTGATGATTTTAAAGTAAATTTTTGCGGTACACACTTCTTCAATCCTCCACGTTATTTACGCCTGCTGGAAATTATTCCAACACCCTATACCAACCCACAGCTGGTTGACTTTTTGATGCATTATGGCGATAAGTTTTTGGGTAAAACAACTGTTTTATGTAAAGACACACCCGCATTTATTGCCAATAGGGTAGGTGTATACTCCATTATGGCCCTATTGCACCTGGTGGAGAAAATGGACCTGACGGTTGAAGAGGTAGATAAATTTACCGGACCGGCTTTAGGTCGCCCTAAATCGGCTACCTTCCGTACTACCGATGTAGTGGGATTGGACACCATGATCAAGGTATCCAAAGGCTTGTACGACAATTGTCCGGATGATAAGGCACATGACCTGTTTAAGCTGCCTGCCTACGTCGAAAAAATGGAAGCTAATAAATGGCTGGGCGACAAGACTGGACAGGGTTTTTATAAAAAAACAAAATCAGCCGATGGGAAAACTGAAATACTGGCACTAGACCTTAAAACATTGGAGTACCGGCAACAGGTAAAGGTGAAGTCGGCCACACTGGACCTTGCCAAACCTATCGAAAATGTAAAAGACCGGATGAAGGTATTTGCTGCCGGCAAGGATAAGGCTGGCGAACTGTTCAGGGCATCCTTTTTTGGCTTGTTTGAATATGTATCAGACAGAATTCCCGAGATTTCTGACGAACTATATAGAATTGATGACGCTATGCGTGCTGGCTTTGGCTGGGATTTGGGACCATTTGAAGTCTGGGATGCTGTAGGTGTGGCCGATGCCATTGAGGGTATGAAAAAATACGGGCATGAAGCTGCAGCCTGGGTTCATGAAATGCTTGCCGCCGGCAATACTTCCTTTTATAAAGTAGAAAACGGGGTTAAGCAGTATTATGATATTCCTTCCAAAACCTATAAGGCAGTCCCTGGTACCGAAGAATTTATTATCCTGGATAACCTGAGGGGCAATAAAGTAATCTGGAAAAACTCCGGCGCTTCGATCATCGATCTGGGAGATGGTATCCTAAATGTGGAGTTCCACTCTAAAATGAATACTATTGGTGGCGATACCCTGCAAGCTATTAACAAAGCCATTGACATGGCCGAAAAAGATTACAGAGGGGTAGTAATTGGTAATGACGGGGCCAACTTCTCGGCGGGGGCTAATGTAGGGATGATCTTTATGATGGCGGTTGAGCAGGAGTGGGAAGAATTGAACCTGGCCATCAGAATGTTCCAGAATACTTCCATGCGCATCCGATATTCGTCTATCCCGGTAGTGGTGGCACCACATAATTTAACACTGGGTGGTGGCTGCGAGTTTAGCTTACACGCCGATCACGTGCAGCTCAATGCCGAAACTTATATGGGACTGGTTGAATTTGGCGTAGGGGTAATTCCTGGTGGAGGTGGCACAAAGGAATTCGCCTTGCGGGCCTCCGACGAATACAAAGAAGACCAGATTGTACAAAATGCATTAAAAGATAGGTTCCTGACCATCGGCATGGCAAAAGTGTCTACTTCAGCCGTTGAGGCCTTTGAACTGGGCTATTTGCAAAAAGATAAATACTCCATTTCGATGAACCGGAGCAGGTTGATTGCCGATGCAAAGGCCAAAGCTATTGAACTGGCCGATGCCGGATACACCCAACCGGTAAGGCGTAAAGACATCAGGGTTTTAGGTAAACAGGGATTGGGCATTGTTTATGCTGGTGCCAACACCATGTATTCGGGTCACTATATTTCCGAACATGATAAAAAGATTTCCGAAAAACTGGGTTGGGTAATGTGTGGTGGTGATCTTTCTTCTCCAACGGAAGTTACAGAGCAATATCTGCTGGATCTGGAACGCGAAGTGTTTTTATCGCTTTGTGGTGAACGCAAAACTTTAGAGCGGATACAGAGCATTGTAACTAAGGGAAAACCGCTGAGGAATTAGAAGTAGTTAGTATTTAGAAGTTAGTATTTAGAAATGCATAAATATAAAGAATTGAAAGTTTGGCAGAAATCGATAGAACTGGTTACGGACGTTTATTGCGCTAAGGCTAAATTTCCTGATAAGGAAAGGTTTGGATTGATTAGTCAAATCAACAGAGCTTCTGTTTCCATCCCATCTAACATTGCAAAGGGGGCAGGACGAAATTCAGCTAAAGAATTCTTGCATTTTTTATCAATAGCACATGCTTCTTCATACGAGACCGAAACACAATTAATTATCTCTAGGAATTTAAATTATTTATCAATAAACGAGTTAGATGTGTTAACAGAAAAAATTAATGAATGGCAAAAGATGAGTTATGCTTTTCAGTCAAAACTGAAATCCTCCTTCACTGGTAATGTCTAAATACTAATATCTAACTACTAAATACTAACAATGGAAGCATATATTATAGCAGGATATCGTACCGCAGTGGGCAAGGCCCCTCGTGGTGTATTTCGTTTTACAAGGGCTGATGATTTGGCTGCAGATGTGATCCGCGCACTGGTGGCTTCGGTACCCAACCTGGACAAAGAACAAATTGATGATGTCATAGTTGGAAATGCAACGCCTGAGGCGGAGCAGGGGCTCAACATTGGCAGGATGATTTCTTTAATGGGACTGGATACCGACAAAGTACCCGGTGTTACAGTCAACCGTTACTGTGCCTCGGGCCTGGAAACGATTGCCACTGCTGTGGCTAAAATAAAAAGTGGTATGGCCGATTGTATTATTGCCGGTGGAGTGGAAGTGATGTCGGGAATGCCTTTTGGCGGATGGAAGATTGTCCCCAATGCTGATGTAGCCAGGAAAAATCCGGATTGGTACTGGGGTATGGGACTAACCGCTGAAGCCGTTGCCAAAGAATACAATGTAAGCCGCGAAGATCAGGATATATTTGCTTATCAATCGCACCAGAAAGCTGTTGAGGCGATAAAAAATGGTCATTTAAAAGATGGAATATTGCCCATCACGGTAAATGAAAATTACCTGGATGCGGATATGAAAAAGAAAACCCGCAGTTATGTGGTGGATACAGATGAAGGGCCACGTGCCGATACTTCGGTAGAAAAACTGGCCAAACTAAAACCTGTATTTGCTGCTGATGGTTGCGTTACTGCAGGTAACTCTTCTCAAACTTCAGACGGTGCCGCCTTTGTATTGGTGGTGTCGGAAAAGAAAATGAAGGAGCTGGGAGTTGAGCCTATTGCCCGATTGGTAAGCTACGGAATTGCTGGCGTGCCACCCCGCATCATGGGTATTGGTCCTATTTACGCCATTCCTAAAGCTTTAAAACAAGCGGGGATGACATTGGACCAGCTTAATCTGATTGAACTGAATGAGGCCTTTGCCTCTCAGTCGCTGGCCATTGTAAGGGAGCTGCACCTCAATACAGATATTTTAAATGTAAATGGCGGAGCAATTGCTCTGGGGCATCCTTTGGGATGTACAGGTGCTAAATTGTCCGTTCAATTGTTTAGTGAATTAAAAAGAAGAAATCAGAAATACGGAATGGTAACCATGTGCGTAGGTACAGGTCAAGGTGCTGCCGGAATTTTTGAAATGCTTTAATCTTATATAGAAAACATGGAAGCTACAGACAAAAAAACAATTAAAGGTGGCGAGTTTTTGATAACAGAAACCACTTACCAGGATGTATTCATTCCTGAAGAATTTGATGAAGAGCAAAAGATGATTGCACAAACCTGCCGGGATTTTCTGGCAGCAGAGGTATATCCTAACCTTGATCGTATTGATACACAGGAAGAGGGACTGATGCCTTCGCTAATGGACAAAGCCGGTGAACTGGGTATTCTGGGGGTTTCTATTCCTGAAGCCTATGGCGGATTTGGAAAAAATTTCAATACCTCGATGTTGGTGGCCGATGTGATCGGTGCAGGGCACTCTTTTGCCGTGGCCTTATCGGCCCATACCGGAATTGGTACTTTGCCTATTCTGTACTATGGAACAGAAGCGCAAAAAAATAAATACATTCCTAAGCTGGGAACCGGCGAGTGGAAAGCAGCCTATTGCCTAACAGAGCCCAATTCGGGCTCGGATGCCAACTCCGGAAAAACAAAAGCGAAACTATCGGACGATGGCAAGCATTACATCATCAACGGCCAGAAAATGTGGATCACCAATGGTGGCTTTGCCGATATCTTCATTGTGTTTGCAAAAATTGATGATGATGCCAACTTAACGGCCTTTATTGTCGAACGCGCCTTTGGTGGAATTACCATGAATCCTGAAGAGCATAAAATGGGGATCAAAGGATCGTCAACCCGTCAGGTGTTCTTTAACGATTGCCCGGTGCCGGTCGAGAATATGCTCTCTGATCGTCAGAATGGGTTTAAAATTGCGGTTAACATTTTAAATATAGGGCGTATTAAATTGGCCGCGGCTGCCATTGGCGCTTCCAAAGCGGTAATTGATACGGCTGTAAATTATTCGAATGAAAGGATCCAGTTCGATCGCCAGATCTCCAAATACGGAGCCATTCGCTATAAACTGGCCGAAATGGCGACTAAAGTTTATGCGGTAGAATCGGCCAATTACAGGGCAGGTCAGAATATTGACGATGCCTTTGATGCCCTGGTTGCTGCTGGCATGGATGAAGGAAAGGCCAAGCTGAAATCAACAGAACAGTTTGCTGTTGAATGCGCCATCCTGAAGGTATGGGGCTCGGAAGCTTTGGATTATGTGGTGGATGAAGGTGTGCAGATATACGGAGGTATGGGTTTTTCGGCAGATGCGCCGATGGATAGAGCGTACCGTGATGCCCGGATCAACCGGATTTTTGAAGGTACCAATGAGATCAATCGATTGTTGACGGTGGATATGATGCTGAAAAGGGCCATGAAGGGAGAACTGGACCTGATGACCCCGGCTACTGCTGTGGCTGCCGAACTGATGTCGATCCCGGATTTCGGGGAAGAAGACGATACCCTGTTTGCTGCCGAGAAAAAGATTATTCAGAACCTGAAAAAAGCAACATTGATGGTTGCCGGTGCTGCGGTACAAAAACTGATGATGAGCCTGTCTAAAGAACAGGAAATACTGATGAACATTGCCGATATGGCCAGTTATGTGTATATCGCCGAATCGGCCATGTTGAGGACCGAAAAACTGGTGAGTATGCGTGGAGCTGAGGCTTGCGAAGGACAGCTGAACATGATGCGTATTTATTTTGTGGAAGCCGTAGATGCGGTTAACAAAGCAGGTAAAGAAGCTTTGTGGGCATTTGCCGAAGGCGATGAGCAGCGCATGATGATGGTGGGATTGAAAAGGTTTACCAAAATGGAGGCTTTTAATGTAAAAGAAGCGAGGCAAAAGGTGGCACAACAATTGATTGCTGCTAATAAATATTGTTATTAATTATATCAACGAGATCATTTAAGGTTACAAGTGATTTTTAGTATAAAAGAAACGATTCATAATTAAAACTGGAAGGCCCGTGATTTTATTGCGGGCTTTTTTGTGTGATGATATCGGCCGTCATCTCGCTTTCTTCAGAGAATGATCTAACTTCTTTTGCTTCGCCTAAGATTTGTTAAAAATGGTTAAAAATTGTGCTATCAGCAATAAAAGACTATTTTTGTGAATTATGTTAAAAACCAGTGCTTTGTTGGGCTTTGTTTTGATGGCAGCAGCCTTTGCTGCGTGCAAGAAAGATGCGCCTTACAATGAAGCTGCACAGATGGATATTGATGATGCCATTATTGTAAAATACATGGCAGATAGCAATGTTAAAGCCACAAAGGATGCCTCTGGTTTGTATTATAACATTATAAGGGCTGGTCGTGAGGATGTTCAATACATGGATACCACAAAAATATACGCCAATTACAGAGCGAAAATTTTGAAAGATACCGTGTATTTTAGCCGAAGTGTAGACAGTACTTTTTTCTTTAACATGCCAGGCAATATAGCCGGATGGAAAAGAGGCGTAGAGCTGGCAAAATTAGGTGGGTTGGTTAGGTTGCTGATCCCTTCGCCGCTGGCTTATCAGCAGCGTACATTCACCGCCGGAAAGAAAATTCCACCAAATTCAATATTAGATATTACCTTAGAAATAGTTTCTGTAAATAAAAAACCCAAATGATTAAAAAGTTATCATTATATACCATTGCCTTGTTAGGCTGTTTAGTGCTGTTCAATTCCTGTAAAAAAGAATATGAATCTATTGGAACCTTAGATGAACGTGCAATTGCGGACTATCTTAAACAAAATAACATTACTGCCACAAAAGATGAATCGGGTTTTTATTATCAGATCATTACTCCGGGTACAGGAGCTGCGGTAGCCAACAGTGACTCTATATTTTATAGTTACGATTTTAAACATACCAACGGCACTTCATTTTTAAAGAGCCCCGACTATCAGGTTCCTGCTACTTTTTTAGGCTATACCGATAGATTTAGCTTCAGGACCTTACCTGCACTAAGACTTACTTTGTCGAAATTGAAAAAAGGTGGAACGGCCAGAATTATCCTGCCCTCAAGCATGGCCTTTGGAAAAAATGGTCAGACTGCCCTGGGTGTAGAGCCAAATGAGATTGTGATCATCGAAGTAGGTTTGTTGCCTTATTTGAACAAGGTGGAGCTGGACAATGCTTTGCTCAATAAATTTATAGCAGCCAATAACCTGCAACCGGTGTTAGACCCTACCCGGGTGAGGTATATCATTACCGCCGAAGGAACAGGAAAGCAGGATGTAAAGGAGACCTCAAAAATCAAAGCAAAATATACCGGCAGATTATTGAATGGGACCGTATTTGATTCCAGTGCTGATGGCATTGACTTTAAGTTGAACGAAGTAATTGCGGGCTGGACAAAAATTATTCCCGGAAAAATTGGTGTAGGGGGAAAAATCAGGTTATTGATCCCGTCTGATTGGGGCTACGGACAGTTTAACCAAACGGATGGAAATGGATCAGTAACGATTCCTGCAAACTCATGCCTGGATTTCGATATCGAGATTCTGAGCGTAACGAATTAATCCGTATGGCACTATTGATTTAGTGCCGCTTTAAATACTTTTAAGACCCTTTCTCTTGCAAAAGCATGTTCAACCATAGGTTCAGCATGCTTTTGCTGTTTTAGCTCCGGTACCCAATAATGGATGTACGCATGGTCGGGGTCAAACTTTTTGGCCTGTAACTCGGGATTAAATACCCTGAAATAGGGCGCAGCATCGTTGCCACATCCACAGGCCCATTGCCAGCCACCAACATTGCTGGCTTGCTCGTAATCGAGTAATTTCTCGGCGAAATAGGCCTCGCCCCAACGCCAGTCTATCAACAAATGTTTGGTCAAAAAGCTGGCTACTACCATCCGTACCCGGTTGTGCATATATCCGGTTGCATTCAGTTGCCGCATGCCGGCATCAACCAGTGGATAGCCAGTGTTGCCTTGGCACCATTTTTCAAAATCAGCTTCATCGTTGCGCCAGCGGATATTGTCGTATGCAGGCTTAAAAGATTGATGTACGGTATGCGGAAAATGCCATAAAATCATCATGTAAAAGTCCCGCCAGGCTAGTTCCGAAAGCCATTTGCTGGCTTTTTGGGTCAGGGCCTGTCGTGCTGCCTCACGTATACTGATGGTTCCGAAACGAAGGTGCAGACCAATGTGAGAGGTCGCATCAGCAGCCGGAAAATCTCTTTTTTCTTCATAGGCCTGCAGCGTAGCCGCAAAATCTTTAGTGGGAAATGGGAGTATTGAGCGCTCGAAACCCATTTCAGCAAGGCTTGGGCCGGGACCAATTTGGATGGGCAGCAGGTTGTGTAGGTAAGCATTTACCGGATAGGCTTTGACGTAAAACGCACGGAGCTTTTGCTCCCATTGCCGGAAATAAGGCGTGAATACGGTATAAGGCGTTTTGTCGGCCTTGATGATTTCGTTCTTTTCAAAAAGAACCTGATCCTTAAACGTGTGGAAAGGGATGCCTTCCGAGCGGAGATGTTCGGCCAGGGCATCGTCTCTTTCACGCGCCGAGGGCTCATAGTCGTGGTTGGTATACACTTCCTTAACGCGGTATTTGGCCAGTGCCTCTGCCCATACTTGCTCGGTATGGCCATGCTTGATCAGTATAGACGAGCCAAGCTGGCCAATTTCCCTATTCAGTTGTTGCAGTGTATCAAAAATAAAGGTCACACGTGCATCTTGCGGGCTGGGCAATCTGGACAGGATCTTTTCATCGAAGATGAACATGAGCAAAACGGGATATTTTCCTTTTAAGGCATGGTACAATGCGGCATGGTCATCTATCCTTAAATCTCTGCGCAGCCAGCAAATACTTATTTCTTGTTTCATTTAACAGGGTTATCGGCCGTAAATATCGGATAATGCAGCTTCAAGCTGAGTATATTTAAATCTAAAATCTGCCGATAACAGTTTTTGGGCAGAGGTATTGGTGCTGTTGAAAACCACCTCGCTCATTTCGCCGAGTAGCAGCCTAAGCAGGGCGGCAGGTACATGAATAGGCCATACCGGGCGATGGAGCTGACGGGCTATGGCTTTGGTAAGGGTGGCATTGGTAACCGGAAAAGGCGCACAGGCATTGTAAGGCCCAGACAGCAGTGGGTTGTCGACCGCATATAGATATATGGCCACCATATCGTCTACATGCATCCATGGAATCCATTGTTTTCCTGAGCCCAGCGCCGCACCTGCAAAAAAGCGGATGGGCTTTTCAAAAGCAGCCAGGGCACCCTCATTTTTAGCCAGGATAACCCCGGTACGTAATTTCACAATCCGCATACCCAATGATTTGCCCTGGTCAACCGCAGCCTCCCATTGCTTGCAGCAATCGGCCATAAATCCGTAGCCTGGAGCGCTTTCTTCCGTTAGGATTTCGTCGCCACAGTCGCCATAGTAACCCACCGCCGACGATGAAATGAACGAACTGACATTGGCCCCGCTGGTTTTAATGGCCTGATGCAGCAAATGGGTAGACAATACCCTGCTGTCGATAATTTGCTGCTTACGTTTGGCTGTCCACTTTTTTTCTGCGATGTTCTCTCCGGCCAGGTGAATAACCGTATCCACTCCCTTCATACATTCGGGGTCTATCTGGCTATGATACACATCCCATAAATACACCTTTACATCGGGCAGCTGGGTTGCTTTCCGGGAAAGTACAGCTACCGTATGGCCAGATTGTTGCAAAGCATGGATTAATTTCCTACCAATCATGCCTGTCGCTCCAGTTATTAAAACTTGCTTTTTCATGTGCAGATGCTTTTAGCTTTGTCTAAATTATCTTTTTATGGTAAATATTTTGTTCTGCTTATGTAAAGATTAGGCTAATATTAGTATTAAGATAAAAAATGGCATATTTTTGAAGTTTATCTTAAATTATTAGTTCAGCAATTAATGAAGCATAAAAAAATATTGGTTTGGTTTAGAAATGATCTTCGCTTACATGACAATGAAATGTTGGTTGAAGCCATCGCTAAGTCAGACAGTATTTTACCCGTTTATTTTTTCGATCCACGTTATTTTGAACAAACCAGGTTCCATACCGCTAAGACAGGAGCTTTCAGGACCCGTTTCTTATTGCAAAGTGTCGCAGCTTTACGATTGGCATTCCAAAAAATGGGGGGTAATATTTTGCTGGTGCTGGGCAAACCCGAAGATCATATCAAGGATTTAGTGGAAAGGTATGATATTTCCGAGGTGTATCATCACCGTGAGGTTGGTCCGGAGGAAACACGCATATCAGGTCATGTTGAAGATCTGTTGTGGACGCTAAAAATTAACCTGAAGCATTTTATTGGACATACACTTTACAATAAAGAAGATCTTCCATTTCCCATCAAGGATATTCCTGATGTTTTTGCGCAGTTTAAAAAGAAAACGGAAAGGGATGCTATTGTAAAATCCTGCTTTGAAACGCCTCAAAGTATGAGCTTTGTGGAAAATGACGAATGGGGTGTGGTGCCGGCAATGGAAGAACTGGGGTTTGAGCCCGGTAGCTACGACATTCATACCGCGGATGAGGCCCATGGAGGCGAGGCCGAGGGGCTGAAGCATTTGAGAACATTGTTGGCCAGAGATTCGGATATTTATTTAAAAACAAGTGGCAAATCGAATATAGATAAACCGGGCTTTTCGTCCCACTTGTCGGCCTGGCTGGCATTGGGGTGCCTGTCGCCCCGCAAAGTATACTGGGAGGTAAAAGAGGCCGAAAGTCAGTTTGGAGGCAACGGTAATTTTAATCAGATGTTACTGGGACTTTTGTGGCGCGATTATTTTCGCTTCATGTTTAAAAAACATGGCATTGCCTTTTTTCAGGAAGAAGACCTGGAGCAGGACATGCTGAATGCTATAGAGGTAAACGATCCGGCACTGGAAAACTGGAAGTCGGGTAAAACCGGCAATCAAGTGGTGGATAGGTTAATGGCTGACTTAAACCGTACAGGTTTTATTTCACACGCAGGCCGCTTGCTGGTGGCAACATTTCTGATTCATGTATTGAAGGTGCACTGGACTTGTGGGGCAGCTTATTTTGAAGAAAAACTGATTGACTATGCACCGGCCAGTAACTGGGGCAACTGGGCAAGTGTAGCCGGAGTGAGTAAAGATGCCAAATCGAAAAATGGGTTCGACCTGAATAAACAAATCAAGATGCTGGAAGTCGTTATCCCCGACAGTACTTCCGTTGCCTGAAAATATTGATTTTCTTTCCTTTAATTGCGGGCTCGTGTTAAACTGGCCTTGAATAGGGTTTTTACATGGATAATGGTTAAACAGAATTGTATTTTAAACAAAGTTGTTTAACATTTGTTGTAACCATCAAGGTGAAAAAGTATTCCATTAGCGATATAGAAAGTCTTACAGGCATAAAAGCGCATACCATACGGGCTTGGGAATCGAGGTATAAGCTGGTGCCGCCAAAACGCACATCTACCAATATCAGGTACTATGATGAGGCCGACCTGAAAGCACTGCTTAATATTGTTGCACTGAATGAAAACGGCTATAAAATCAGCCGGATAGCGGCCATGAGCCGGCAACAAATGCTGGACCTGGTTACCCAGCTCAAATCCAATTGGGGCAATGAAACCGTGCAATTGCTGAGTCTTTCCAACGCCACATTACGGTATGATGAAAAGGAGTTTTCAAAAGTACTGGCCGGCTGCATCAAAGAAATGGGATTGATTAAGGTGATGGATATGGTGCTTTTTCCTTTTATGAAAAGGATTGGCATGCTATGGCAAACCGGGACCATTGATCCTGCTCAGGAACATTTTGCCGCCAACCTGATCCGCGACCGCATCATTGTGGAGATTGATAAACTCAAAAAAACAGAAAAAGAAAACCCTTTGCGTTTTGTGCTTTTTTTGCCGGAAGGCGAAATGCATGAAACCGGTTTGCTGTTTACGCGTTACCTGTTAAAAAAATGCGGGCACGAGACCCTTTATCTCGGGAGCGAAATTCCTTATGCCGATCTTAAAAAGGTTATTCTGGCCTATCAGCCCGATTATGCATTTATTGTATTGACCTCCCTGAACCTGGGAAAGGACATCAATAAAATCATTGCAAAAGTGATGGACCATGTAGCTGTCCCGCTACTGGTTGCCGGCAGTCTGATCTCGGAATTTGATGTTCTGGTAAACGATCGGCTTACCCCTTTAAAGAATGTTTGTGATATGGTAGATTTTCTTGAAGAATTATAAAGAAAATTGCCTCTTTTATAAGGTAAAATCCTAATTTTGCAACACTTATAGCATACTTAAACATAATGGATAATTTATCTTATCTCAGCGGCGAAAACGCCGAATACGTAGAGTCCTTATACCAATCTTACAGACAAGATGCAAATTCAGTTGAATTTGGATGGCAGAAATTTTTTGAAGGCTTTGATTTTGGAAGAGATGCTTCCGGTACTTCCGTTAGCGCTGAAGCCCCTGAACACTTTTTAAAGGAAATAAATGTGTTGAACATGATCAATGGTTATCGCCAGCGTGGTCATTTGTTTACCCACACCAACCCGGTAAGAGAAAGACGTCAGCACCTGCCAACATTGGACCTGGAAAACTTTGGTCTTTCGCAAGCCGATCTGGATACTGTTTTTAATGCCAGTGTTGAACTGGGTATCGGCGCAGCAAAGCTGAGCGATATTGTAGCCTTCCTGAAACAAACTTATTGCCGGTCTATAGGTGCCGAGTATAAATATGTACGTACACCTGAGATACTTTCCTGGATTGAACATAAAATGGAAAGTGTGCGCAATACCCCTAATTTCTCTATTGAGGAAAAGAAAAGGATATTGAAAAAACTAAACGAGGCCGTTAGCTTCGAAAATTTCCTGGGTACTAAATTCCTGGGACAAAAAAGATTCTCACTGGAAGGTGCCGAGGCATTGATCCCTGCTCTTGACTCTGTTATTGAAAAAGGTGCAGACCTGGGAATTGAAGAGTTTGTAATTGGCATGGCCCACCGCGGACGCTTAAACGTGCTGGCCAACATTATGCAAAAGGCCTATAAAGATATTTTTGCTGAATTTGAAGGCAAAGGCTATAGTGCAGATTCGCCGTTTGGCGGGGATGTGAAATATCACCTGGGTTATTCTACCGATGTAACCACAAATGCAGGCAAAAATGTACACCTGAGTCTTTGCCCTAACCCTTCGCACCTGGAAACTGTAAATGGTGTGGTAGAAGGAATGAGCAGATCTAAAATTGATTTCAAATACGGTGGCGATAATGCCCGTCTTGCACCAATTTTGATTCACGGTGATGCATCTGTAGCCGGACAAGGTATTGTTTATGAGGTGATTCAGATGGCTGGTCTGGATGGTTATAAAACAGGTGGTACCATTCACCTGATCATCAATAACCAGATCGGTTTTACCACCAACTTTAAAGATGCACGGACCAGTACTTATTGTACTGATATTGCCAAAGTAACCCTTTCGCCGGTGTTTCATGTAAACGGTGATGATGTGGAAGCTTTGGTATATGCGATTAACCTGGCCATGGAATATCGCCAGAAATATAGAAACGATGTGTTTATCGATATTCTGTGTTACCGCAGATTTGGACACAACGAATCGGACGAACCTAAATTTACACAACCCCTGCTGTATAAAGCGATAGAAAAACATGCCAATACCAGGGACATTTATATAGATCAGCTGGTAAAAGAAGGTACGCTGGAAGCCAGTTCGGCAAAAGAAATGGAAAAAGAATTCCGTGGTCTTTTGCAGGAGCGCTTAAATGAAGCTAAAGCAATTACTTCAACTTATCAGGATGTGAAATTTGGTGGTGCCTGGTCCGACATGCGTATTGCTACACCGAAGGACTTTGAAAGCTCGCCGGTTACAGCTGTTAAAAAAACAACATTACTGGAAATTGCCAAAAGAATAAGTACACTGCCTGCCAACAAAAAGTTCTTCAAAAAAATTGAGAAACTTTTTGAAGAGCGTAGTAAAATGGCCAATACTACCCACATATTTGACTGGGCGATGGGCGAGCAGCTGGCTTATGGTACCTTACTTGCCGAAGGTAAAAGGGTACGTTTAAGCGGTCAGGATGTGGAACGTGGTACTTTCTCACACCGTCATGCTGTGCTTACACTGGAAGATTCGGAAGAAGAGTACATCCCATTGGCAAATATCTCCGATCAGCAAGCGCCATTTGATATTTACAATTCACACTTGTCTGAATATGGCGTTTTAGGTTTTGAATATGGTTATGCCATGGCCAACCCTAATGCTTTAACTATCTGGGAAGCGCAATTCGGAGATTTCTTTAACGGGGCTCAGATTGTGGTAGATCAATATGTGGCCAGTGCCGAAACAAAATGGCAACGTGAAAATGGATTAGTGATGTTGTTGCCACATGGTTATGAGGGACAAGGGCCGGAGCATTCATCTGCAAGGATTGAGCGTTTTATGGAGCTTTGTGCAGATTATAACATGCAGGTAACCAATTGTACCACTCCAGCAAACTTCTTCCACGCTTTGCGCAGACAGTTTAAACGCGATTTTAGAAAGCCATTGGTGGTATTTACACCGAAGAGCTTGTTGCGTCATCCGCAATGTGTGTCGCCTTTGGCCGACTTTACCGAAGGTAAATTCCAGGAGGTAATTGCCGATCCGAATGTAAAAGCTACAGACGTGAAAAGGGTGTTGTTCTGCAGTGGTAAAATTTACTATGAGCTGTTAGAAAAACAACAGAAAGATAAAACCAAAGATGTAGCTATTGTTCGTGTTGAACAGCTTTATCCAACACCGTTAGAGCAAATGGAAGCTGTTTACAAAAAATATAAAAATGCCAAAGAAGCCGTATGGGTTCAGGAAGAGCCTGAAAACATGGGAGCATGGCCATACTTATTGCGCCGGTTAAGAAAAACCATGTTTGGCGATATTGAGGTGATCTCGAGAAAAGAAAGCAGCAGTACCGCTACCGGATTTGCCAAACAACATGCCGATCAGCAGGCTTATATTTTAGCAAAAGCTTTTGAAATGCCTGTTACGGAACAAGAAAAGCAGATTGCCAAAAAGTCTGTAAGTAAAGTATTTAATGTAGATTAGAAAAAATAATACACCTGTTATGAGTATAGAAATAAAAGTTCCGCCAGTAGGCGAGTC
This sequence comes from Pedobacter schmidteae, assembly GCF_900564155.1. Taxonomy (NCBI): domain Bacteria; kingdom Pseudomonadati; phylum Bacteroidota; class Sphingobacteriia; order Sphingobacteriales; family Sphingobacteriaceae; genus Pedobacter; species Pedobacter schmidteae. Next base: position 1,892,514 of record NZ_LS999839.1, read on the forward strand.
AATAACCGAAGTTGTTTTATCCCGCTGGGTGAAAAATGATGGTGATGTAGTAGAAATGGATGAGGTGATTGCTGAATTGGAGTCTGATAAAGCAACCTTTGAATTAACTGCAGAACAAGCCGGAACTTTAAAAACAGTAGCTGCCGAAGGTGATACTTTGGCCATAGGTGCTGTAGTTTGTAAAATTGAGGATGGTGGTGCAGCAGCGCCTAAAGCCAAGGAAGAAGCTGCCCCGGTAGCCGAAAAACCAGCAGCATCTGCCGATAAAGCTGCAGCTCCGGTTGCTGAAAAATCAGGCGAGAGCTATGCAACAGGTACCCCTTCACCGTCGGCAGGTAAAATTCTGGCCGAAAAAGGTGTGGACCCTGCTTCGGTAAAAGGAACCGGCGTTGACGGAAGAATTACCAAAGAAGATGCCCTGAATGCGCAAAAAACTGCTCAGCCTGCGGCTAAAGCAGAAGCACCTAAAGCGGCGGTAGCAGCTCCGGTAGCAGGATCAAGAAACGAACGCGTAGAAAAAATGTCGCCTTTGCGCAAAACCGTAGCGAAACGTCTGGTAGCTGTTAAAAATGAGACAGCCATGCTGACCACCTTTAACGAGGTAAACATGAAGCCAATTATGGACCTGCGCGGAAAATATAAAGATCAGTTTAAAGAAAAATATGGTGTAGGTTTGGGTTTCATGAGTTTCTTTACCAAAGCGGTATGTGAAGCATTGAAAGATTTTCCGGCTGTAAATGCACGTATTGATGGCGAATCGATAGTTTTCAACGATTTTGCTGACATCTCTATTGCAGTTTCGGCTCCTAAAGGCCTGGTGGTTCCAATCATCAGAAATGCAGAAAGCATGAGCCTTGCCCAGATTGAAAAAACGGTTATCGAACTGGCGACTAAAGCCCGCGACAGCAAATTGACTATTGAGGAAATGACTGGTGGTACTTTTACCATTACCAATGGTGGTGTGTTTGGGTCAATGATGTCAACCCCAATTATCAATGCCCCACAATCGGCAATTTTAGGTATGCACAACATTATTGAGCGTCCTGTTGCCGAAAAAGGTGAAGTGGTAATCCGCCCGATGATGTATGTGGCTTTATCGTACGACCACAGAATCATTGACGGTCGTGAATCGGTTGGCTTCCTGGTAAGGGTTAAACAATTACTGGAAGATCCGGCAAGATTGCTTTTAGGCGTATAATATTGTAAAATATTGAATAGAAAAGGCTCCAGAGATCTCCGGAGCCTTTTTTGTGGCATTTGTTTTCTATTTTAGCGCTTTTACCCGATCCTTGATATATGAAACGTTTAATTTGTACCGCTCCGTTATTTTTTCTTTTTATGCTGAATGGTTTTGCACAAACTCAAAACCAAAATTCAGGCTGGCTCTTTTTGTTGAACAGTACCCGTATTAACGATAAATGGGGTGTACACCTGGACGTACAGTTGCGAACAGCAGACAATTGGGATGGCGTAAGAAATTTTCTGTTCCGGCCAGGCGCTACCTATTACATCAATAAAAATAGTAATGCAACCCTGGGATACCTGCTGGCCAATACCTATTCCAAACAAAATGGCGTTGCAGGCAGTACCCTTACCGAACACCGCATCTGGGAACAATATATTCTGACGCATAAAATAAAGCCTGTTTTTATGCAGCACCGTTTCAGGCTGGAACAACGCTTTATAGAAACGGCTGGCGATGATATTTTTGCTCAGCGCTTCAGGTACTTTTTCAGGGCTATACTTCCTTTAACACCTGCTGAAGTTAGTTTTGTGAAAGGGCCATTTGTAGCCTTGCAAAATGAATTGTTCTTCAACATTCAGAACAAAAATAAACTGAATGGTGAGCTGTTTGATCAAAACAGGGCTTATGGTGCTGTAGGATATCGCTTTAGCAAACAATTTGACATAGAGGCGGGCTACCTGAACCAGTTTGTAAACGGAGCTGCCGGCAATACCATGAACAATGTGGTACAGCTGGCCGTATACACCCGGTTTTAGTTAGCCAACCTGCTTCCGACGTAAAAATCAGATGCTATTTTAAAAGACTTGTTGTTGATGGAGGAATCGATGCTACCTTGCTTCCATTGTGCAGAAGGATAGATCAAGCTGAAACTGCCCGGTTTGAGGCTTACTTTTACAGGCATGTCAAAGTCTTTTACATCGGCAACCCATCTGTATTTTAGTTGGCCTTTACTGATCTGGTATTCAAGTACCGGAATACGGGTATGGCGAAGATACTGATCAAAAACCTTGTCCAGTTTCAATCCACTTTGGCTGATGATGTAGTCTTCCACTTGCCGGGTGGTTACGGTTTTGTGGTAAAAAGTTTTGTTTAATCCCCGCAATATGCCCCTGAATTTTTCGTCATCGCCTATCAATTGCCGGATGGTATGGACCATATTGGCACCTTTGTAATACATATCGCCCGACCCTTCCTGGTTTACATCATAGCTACCGATAATAGGGATGTCGTTTTTAATGTTGGCCCTTATGCCCACTACATAGGCCGTTGAAGCGGCCTTGCCATATTTGCTTTCGGTAAACAGGGCCTCCGAATAATTGGTGAAACTTTCGTGTACCCACATATCGGCTATGTCTTTGGTGGTAATGTTGTTGCCAAACCACTCGTGTCCGCTTTCGTGTATGGTAATGAAATCAAATTTCAGGCCCCAGCCCGAACCGGATAAGTCGTTACCACGATAGCCCATTTTAAAATCATTGCCATAGGCTACGGCGCTTTGATGCTCCATGCCCAGGTGTGGTGCCTGCACCAGTTTATAGCCGTCTTCATAAAAAGGGTAGGGGCCAAACCAGTGTTCAAAAGATTTGAGCATGGGTTTTACATCCGCATCCCAGTGTGGGCGGGCAAGGGTACTGTCGGTCTTCAAAGCCCAATAATCCAAAGTCAGGTTGCCTTTTTCACCCGCATAAACATCTGTCCAGTGTGCATATTTGCCAATGTATAAGGTCACATTATAATTGTTGATCGGATTGTCCACAAACCAGTTGTATTGCCTGTAGCCCTCAGGTTGCTCTACTATACTTCTGAGCCGGCCATTGGAAACATCCTGCAGGTCTTTTGGTACGGTAATGCTGATCATCATACTGTCCACTTCATCGCTTTGGTGGTCTTTATTGGGCCACCAGCTGCTGGCGCCAAAGCCCTGGCAGGCTACCGACACCCATGGGTTGCCGGCTTTGTCCTTTGTGAAAATAAATCCCCCGTCCCAGGGCGGGTTTCGGGCAATAACGGGATTGCCCGCATAAAACACTGTAAAACTTTCTTTGGCGCCTTTTTTTATTTCCTGTGGAAAGCTGACAAATACGGCATTAAACTCACGTGTGAATGGAAGTTCGGCCCCTTTGTACATCACTTTCTCTACTTTAAGATTGCTAAACAGGTCGAACTGCAGCTTGCTGAAGTTTTGGGTAGCGGTAAACTTAAAGGAATTGCTTCCGCTGATGAATTTATTTTGAACATCAACTTTCACGTCCAGGTGGTAATAATTGATGTCGTAGCAGCTGCGGAGCGGTGTTAATGCACCACGCAGACTATCGGCCCGCGAAAACCTCTTTTTCCCTTGCAAAAGCTGGGCTTTTACGCTAGCCGTAGCCGTCAGCAAAATCAGCAAACTATACAGAAAAGTTCTCATTATGGTTTTAATACAGTTAAGGTAAGTGCCGAGGCATTGTTTACATCATGGAATATGCGATGTGTAGCTTTTTGAAAATCGGAAGGGTCAGCCTGGTAGATGTCCATAAATTTCTGCGGATTCCTGTCGGCCAGCGGAAACCAGGAGTTTTGCACCTGCACCATAATGCGGTGCCCCTTTTTAAAGGTATGCGCTACATCGGGCAGGGCGTAATTCACTTTTGTAACCATCCCAGGTACAAAGGGTTCAGGTTTTTCAAAGCTGTTGCGGTATTTGCCCCGCATGATTTCGCCACGTACCAGCATCTGGTAACCACCCATAATGATATTGCCCGGGTTAGAATTGGGTGCAGGGCTATCTTCGGGATAAACGTCTATCAGTTTCACCACATAATCGGCATCGGTGCCGGTAGTAGAAACCGCCAGGTTGGCCAGTACGGGGCCGGCCAGGGTAAGGTCTTCTGTCAAAATATCGGTCTGGTATACTTTCACATCAGGCCTGCGGGCGGCAAAACGCTGATCGTCGATCATGTATTCGCGGGTTCTTCTGGCTTGTACGCCGGCCTGATAAGGAACCGGACTGTTGGGGTCGCTCACGTACTCATCCCAGCTATCGGTACGGCCAACTTTATCAAAGCCCAGCTTGCCATTTGGCTGCAGGTATAAAGTTCTGCTTTCCGTTTCCTGCGGAGGCCATGCGCTAAATTTTTTCCATTCATTGCTGCCCGTTACAAAAATGTTGGCTTCAGCAGGGTTAAAAGTTCCTTCGTCCTTTAGGTGATATTTGAAAAAAGGAAGCTCAAAATTCTCCTGGTAGTAGGTGCTGGTAGGCTGCCCAAACTGGATGTCACCAAAGCTGCTACCGTCGCCACGTACCCAGCCGCCATGGTACCATGGACCGGCCACAAGGATATTGCTGGCACCCGGGTTTTGCTTTTCAATGGATTTGTACGTGGCAAAAGTACCGTAAGCATCTTCGGCATCGAAGAAACCACCAACTACCATTACAGCCGGTTTGATTTGTTTAAAATGTTGTTGTATACTTCTGGCGCGCCAAAATGTATCCAGATTGGGATGGGCGAAAAGATCGTTCCAGAATTTATTGTTGTTGCCCACATACTTTTCCTTCAAATTTTTAACAGAGCCGGCCTCCAGGTAAAAGCGGTAGTTATCGGCAATAGGAAACTTAAACCCTTTAGGGCCTTTATCAGGCGTTATTGGCTTTGGCCGTGGTACGCCAAAAGTGCTCATAAAACTGAATACATCGCCCAAAAATAGCGCTCCGTTATGGTGAAAGTCGTCGCCTATAAACCAATCGGTAACCGGCGCCTGGGGCGAAACGGCTTTTAGTGCTGGGTGTGCACCAGGCAACGCCGTGCTTGCATAAAAACCCGGGTAGGAAATACCATACATCCCTACTTTTCCATTGTTGGGCTTAATGTTTTTAATCAGCCAGTCGATGGTATCATAAGTATCCGAGCTTTCGTCAATATCTTTTTTGCTCTTTTTATGTGCTACATGTGGCCGGATGTCCTCAAAATCGCCTTCACTCATCCACTTGCCCCTTACATCCTGGTATACAAAAATAAAACCTTCACGCATCTCTGCAGGAAAGTTGCCCAGGCTGGTTTTGTAGTTCCCTTCGCCATATGGCGAAACGGTATAAGGCGTGCGATTGAGCAGGAAAGGGTACTTTTTATCTTTATCCTTAGGGATGTAAATGGCTGTAAAAAGTTTGATACCATCCCGCATCGGGATTTGCCTTTCTATTTTGGTATAATTTTGCCTTACATAAGCCGAGTCGGTTTGTTGTGCAAATAGATTGGAAGTGCCGCAAAGCAGCAACAGGGCAAACCACAAAGATTTAAAAGGGTGCATAGAAAAATGTTTTTTTGTGGTTTAAATATATGGAATTGCTTATTGAATAAGGATTTGATGGGCTAAAAAATGACTAAAGAAATAGGAGTTAAGACTAATATTCGCTTTAGGTTTATTAACTTTACGCAAAAAAAATCCTTAATATGCAATACGATGTAGTTGTAATTGGCTCGGGCCCGGGCGGTTATGTTGGAGCAATCAGATGCGCCCAATTAGGCTTAAAAACGGCAGTTATAGAAAAATATAAAACTTTTGGCGGTACCTGTTTAAATGTAGGTTGCATCCCTTCAAAAGCCTTGTTAGACTCTTCAGAACACTTTCATAATGCCGCGCATACTTTTCAAACGCATGGCATCAACTTAAAAGATTTAAAAGTTGACATGGCGCAAATGATTGCGCGTAAAAATGATGTAGTAGCTCAAAATACAGCAGGCATACAATACCTGTTTAAAAAGAACAAAATCGATTCATTTGAGGGTGTGGGTTCTTTTGTAGATAAAAACACCATTAAAATTACTAAGGACGGCAAGTCGGAAACGATTACTGCCAAAAATGTAATCATTGCTTCGGGATCGAAACCGACTGCATTGCCTTTTTTACCAATTGATAAAAAACGCATCATCACCTCTACCGAAGCCTTGAACATTACCGAAGTGCCAAAACAAATGATTGTAATTGGCGGTGGGGTAATTGGTTTGGAGCTGGGATCGGTATATGCCCGTTTGGGTACCAAAGTGTCGGTAATTGAATTTATGCCTTCTATTATCGGTACCATGGATGCAGGCCTGGGTAAAGAACTGCAACGTGTATTGAAAAAATCGTTGGGTATGGAGTTCTTTATGGGACATAAAGTTACCGGAGCAACAACCAAAGGTAAAAAAGTAACGGTTACAGCTACCAACGCCAAAGGTGAAGCGGTAAGCTTTGAAGCGGACTACTGCATTGTAGCCGTTGGACGTACCGCTTATACAGAAGGATTGGGCCTGGAAAACATTGGCATCAAAACTGAAGAAAGAGGAAATAAAATTCCTGTAAATGATCATCTGGAGACTACCGTTCCGGGTGTATACGCCATTGGTGATGTAATTAAGGGCGCAATGCTTGCCCATAAAGCAGAAGATGAAGGCGTGTATGTAGCCGAAAGAATTGCCGGACAAAAACCGCATATCAATTATAACCTGATTCCGGGTGTAGTGTATACCTGGCCTGAGGTGGCTTCGGTAGGCTATACCGAAGAGCAGCTGAAGGAAAAAGGATTGGCCTATAAAGCCGGTTCGTTCCCGTTTAAAGCAAGCGGACGGGCCAAAGCAAGCATGGATACCGATGGTTTTGTAAAAGTATTGGCCGATGCCAGTACTGATGAAATTTTAGGTGTACACATGATTGGCCCACGTGCTGCCGATATGATTGCTGAAGCCGTGGTAGCTATGGAGTTCCGTGCATCAGCAGAGGATATTGCCAGAATTTGCCATGCGCATCCAACTTATACAGAAGCCATGAAAGAGGCAGCTATGGCGGCTACCGAAAACAGGGCAATTCATATTTAATCAGAATTTTTTGAGGCTGGCTGCGTGTTGTACTGCATACGCGCAGCCGGTTCGTCTCTGGCTCGGCTTTGGTTCGTCTCGGCTTCGGGAAAATCCAATTGCAAGATGTAGAAAAGCAAAGCTGTAGAGATATCATTTTTAACAGCACAAACCACTGCGAAAACGACCTCAAAATACCTGAAATTAAAGCATAAAAAAGGGTTGTATCAAATGATACAACCCTTTTTTTACCAGGTTTTCAACCTTGGTTGAAAACCTCAGTTTTAAAACTTAGTGACCATGATCAAGGTCATATTCTAAAACGTCTTTATGATCGTATGGTTCTTCCAGCAATTCATCAATTGTTTTACCTTTTTTGTTGAAGCCTAGTTTTTCCAATATGATATCGAAAATCAGGTAAACCACCGGTACAACAATCAGGGTTAAGAATAGCGAACTGGTTAATCCGCCCACAATAACCCATGCCAAACCATTTTTCCACTCGGCACCTGCTCCACTTGCCAGGGCAATAGGAAGCATACCAAAAATCATGGCGATGGTGGTCATCAGGATCGGACGCAAACGCGCGTGGTTGGCCAAAATTAATGCTTCTCTGGTCGAGCGGCCTTCTGCTTTCATGTGGTTGGTAAAATCGACCAGAATAATCGCATTCTTAGCTACCAGACCCATCAACATGATGAAACCTAAAATGGTAAAGATACCGATAGAGTTGTTGGTTAATGCCAGTGCCAGGAAAGCCCCGATTAAGGCCAGTGGCAGCGAGAACATCACCACAAAAGGATACACAAAACTATCATACAAGGCCACCATAATCAGATAAACCAGGATAATAGAAGCCATCAGGGCGATACCTAAAGTACCAAAACCTTCGGCCTGGTTTTCCTGATCGCCACCCCAGGTATAACTCACCCCTATAGGTGCTTTCAGCTCACCGGTTTCTTGCATTTTTTCCAATCTCTTTTGAAAATCGGCAACTACTGTACCTGTTGGCCTACCAATAGATTGTGCTTTAACAGATACTGAAGTTGATTTATTTAAACGCTCCAGCTGACTTGGTCCTGAACCTTCGGTAATAGTGGCAAACTGCGACAGCTTAATCTGTGCGCCCTTATCATTTACAAAAATCAGGTTACGTACATCATCCACATTTTTTCTGTTGAAATTCTGGTACTGGATATTGATGTCGTACTCGTACTCACCTTTTCTGTATTTACCATCGGTGTTACCGGCAAAAGCGGTTTGCATGGTGGCACCCACAGTTTGCAGGGTTAAACCAACAGCCGACATTTTATCACGGTCAACCTGAACATTGATCTCTGGTGTTCCTTTTTCTACAGACAATTTGATCTCGGTAGCACCCGGAACTTTTGCCAGTACTTTTTGTGCACCTTCGGCATATTTTAAAGCGCTATCCAGGTCGGAACCCATAACAATTAACTGTATAGGCGCATTTTCGGCAATACCCAAAATACTGATCGGTACGGTCTTCACTTTTGCTCCTACCAGCTCTTTGGAAAGGGCACGGCTCATTTTGGTAGCAAAAATATCCGACGATACACCTTCACGTTCTTTGCGGTCCACCAGTTTTACGTTGATTTCCGATTTGTATGCAGTAGCCTGAGTTCCTCCGAAATCGCCACTGGCCTGACCCACTGTGGTAATCAATTGGGTAATTTCGGGTTGCTTATTTAGAAATGCTTCCGCACGTTGTGTGTAAAAGTTGGTCTGCTCTAAAGGCGCATCTTTCGGTAACTCAATCTGAATTAAGAACTCTCCTTTGTCAGATTTAGGGAAAAACTCCGATCCGATAAAACCGGCAACAGCCAGCCATACAGAGGCAATAAACAATATCACTACTGCAAGAACGGTACGTCTTTTATGGCTCAAACACCAGTTCAGGATATCGGTTACCCATAAAGTAAACCTTCTCAATTGTTTTTCGAACCAAAGGATAAAGCGGCCAAACATGTTTTTGCCTTCAATACGCTCTAGCTTACCGTATCTGGAGAACAATAAAGGTACAATGGTAAACGAGGCCAGCAAGGATAGCATGGTTGCAATAATTACCACCACACAGAACTGGCGAAGGATATTGGATACCAAACCGGTACTTACCGCAATAGGGAAGAACACCACCACAATTACGAGGGTAATAGATACAACGGTAAAACCAATTTCCCTTGTCGCATCAGAAGCTGCCCTTACTTTGTTTTTACCCATCTCCATGTGGCGCTGGATATTTTCCAATACCACAATCGCATCATCCACCAGGATACCTACCACAAGCGATAGCCCCAGTAAAGACATCAGGTTTAACGTAAAGCCGAATAAACTGATACCAATAAAGGTTGCAATTAATGAGGCCGGGATGGATACCATTACAATTAATGCGTTTCTTAAGCTGTGCAGGAAGAAAAGCATCACAAAGGCCACCAATACAACGGCAAGCATTAAATCGTGGATAACGGCATCTGCTGATTCTAAAGTAAAGATAGAGCTGTCGTTAACGATTTTAATATCCAGGTTATTGGCAGCATATTCTGTTTTAAGTTTTTCGATGATTTTATGTACACCTTTACTTACTTCTACTGCGTTGGCATCACTTTGTTTGATGATTTGGATGGCAATTGCACCTTTTCTGTCGATACGGGCAATTTTTTCCGTTTCTTTCTGAGAATCCTGTACATCGGCAACATCACGTAAACGGATTTGAGCGCCTGTTTTGGAAGTTGTTAAAACCAGGTTTCTCAATTCATCCAGGTTTCTGTATTTACCGGATAAACGAATTAAAACGTCCTGATTTTCTGTTTTAACACTTCCGGTAGGGAAGTCTAAGTTAGACGTTAAGATCATTTGTTGTACCTGAGGTACCGCAAGCCCATATCCCTGTAATTTGTCGGCATCCAGAGAAACCTGAATTTCCCTTTCAGAACCACCAATAAGGTTGACCTGGGCAATACCATTAACCCTGGAAATTACCGGGGCAATACGCTGATCGATGAGATCGTAAAAGCTCACATCGTCCATTTTTGCCGAAGCAGACATGGTAATTACCGGTAAATCATCCAATGAGAACTTACTTAATGAAGGTGTTTTCACATCTTCGGGCAGGTCGGAAAGGATGGCATTTACCTTACGCTGCGCATCATTTAACGAAATGTCGATATTGGCCGCATCGGTTAGGGTAATGGTTACAGTGGATAAACTCTCAAATGAAACTGCGTTTATTTTTTTGATGTTTTCCATGGAGGATACCGCATCCTCAATTTTCTTGGTTACGGTATTTTCTACCTCGGCAGGTGAAGCGCCGGGATAGATGGTTGAAATAGATACTACGTTGTTGGAGAATTTTGGTAATAACTCATAGCCCAACGAAAAGTAACTCAATAGCCCTAGTAAGGTAAGTGCAGTAAAGACTACAATTACCAGGGAGGGCCGTTTTATAGAAATATCAGTTATCTTCATTTTCTTTGTTTTTGCGTGTTGCGATCGTTGTCCCGCAACTTATTTACTGCCTGCAATGTTTTATTTTACGATACTAACCTCAGTACCATCAGCCAGGTTGATCTGTCCGCTTGTAATTACAGTTTCTCCTTCTTTTAATCCTTCCAGAATCTCAACTGCATCACCCAAAATACGGCCCGAAATTACCTTGCGTACTTTAGAAGTGTTGCTGGCCTGGTCTAAAACAAATACCTGGTTGCTGCTTACACTACCCACAAAAGAGGTACGTGGAACCAAAATTCCAGGTGCTTGTTTAGGGAAGTTGAACACTGCTGTACCATACATGCCGGCTCTAAGTTCGTTTTTAACATTGTTGTCTACTTCAATCTCAATAGGGAAGTTTAAGCTGGCATCTGCTTTAGGTGCAATAAATGTTACCCGTCCGCTAAATGTTTCTGTTGGGAAAACAGAAGATCTAATCGTTAGCTTGTCGCCCAGTTTAAGGTTAGCTACCTGCGATTCGTTCACATTTACTTTTAACTTCAATTTAGAAACATCAACAATTTCAAATAGTTTAGTTCCCTGAGTGTTTAAAAATGCACCAACTTCAATGTATCTTTTGTTGATGATACCGCTAATCGGTGATTTGATATTGGCATCATTTGATTTTCTTTGTGAAGCCTGCAGGCGTAATTTTGCATTTTGAGTGGCCAGTTTGGCTTGATCCAGTTGTTGCTGGGTTACGCCACCGGTTTTAAATGAGCTGGCATATCTGGCTTCATCTTTCAAAGCATTTTGATAGGTCGCTGCTGCAGTTTCTGTATCTGTATTGATGATTTCGGCATCAATACGTGCTAAAACCTGTCCTTTAGATACGCGATCGCCTTCATCAACCAGGATTTTGCTTACCCTACCTGCATATTCAGATAAAAATTCTAATTCCTGTTTAGGGGCAAAGGTACCATTGGCACTGAAATCAAGATCTACTACTTTTTTCTCTACTGTGGCCACCCGAACAGCTACAGCACCCCCGCCTTTTGCAATAAAGGCAGTTTTGGCCTCGTTCTTCTTTTTGTTATTGCTCAGTACCAGGGCTATTCCTCCCAGGGCAAGTATGATTACCAAGACTGTAATTATTCCTCTTTTCATTATAATAGCGATTTTATATTTCCGTTTGATTTGATTAATTGTATTTCGGCGATTTTATAGTTTAATAGCGCCTGGTTGTAGCTGTTTTGTGCTTCGGTTAAAGAAGTTTCGGTGTCCAGCAGGTCTGTTAAATTGGCCAGACCATTGTTGTAGTTGTTTTGGGTACTTTTATAGATCTCCTCGGCCAGTCCTACATTTTGTTTTTGTGCTGTAATGGTGTTTAGACTGTTGCGCAATTGAATTTTAGCATTTTCGTAAGCCATATTCAAAGAGTTTGTAAGTTCACGTCTGTCTTCCTTAGACTTTCTGATGTCTACATCGGCCTGACGGATTTTTGAACGGGTCTGGAAACCATTAAAGATAGGCACTCTTAAAGTAAGACCCACCGCTGATGAGCCAAAGCCAATAGCGGTACGGTTAGAACTCAGGAAGTCAAACCCGCCACTTTGGCTTGAATAAGTGTAGTTTCCTGTTAAAGCCAGGCTAGGGTAGTACTCCGATACATAAGCTTTGCGCTGCAAGGACAATAATTTGTCCTGGATATCTACAATCTTGATTTCTGTTCGGTTACTTAATGCAACTGAATCAGTAAACTGGGGTAAGCGGGTTACTTCTGTAAGCTCCGTTTTAGGTAAGGTAATTTCCGTACTTACCGGCATGCCCATGGCAAATTTTAACTGATTTTCTAATTGGGTAATGAAGTTTAATGTCTGCTCACGTTGTGTTTGCAGGTTGGTAAGTTTGACCCTGATCCGGTCTACATCAATTTTTTTTGCCAGTCCATTTTCATATTGATTAGCAATGATTTTTTCTGTGGCTTTTACATTTTTAATGTTGTTGTCTACCACATTTAATTGTTGTCTGTTTACCAATACCTGATAATAATTGTTGGCAACCAGTTCAATGATTTGTTCTTCGCTATATTGGGCGGTCAGGTTGTAATATTCCTCGCTTGATCTTGCAGCCTGCAGACCTGTAAAAACCGTTTGGTTAAACAATTGCTGAGAAAGCTGGATCCCGGCAGATGAGTTCCAGGTTTGTCCTAATTTTATAGATTGAGGCTTGTCGCCAAAATTTGCGACCAACTGACCAATAATCGGGTTGTAAGTCAAGCCAGCATTACCTGTAATTTGTGGCAAAGCCAGGGCCCTTATTTCTTCCGTTTTGTACTTTCCACCATCGATGTCGAGTTTTGCCTTACGCACTTTTGTGCTATTTTGTAAAGCATAGTTCAACGTCTCTTTCAACGTCAGCACTTGCTGGGCATTTACTGTATTTGATAACAACAATCCCAGTAATAATACCGGAACTACTTTTATCTGTTTAATTATTGTGTTCATATATAGTCTATTGTTGTTTTAATCCTTTAATGAATATACTTGAAAGGCTCAGCTGTCTTTCCAGGATATTTTTCATTTCTTTTTTACTTGGAAACAATTCTTTGTTGCCATGCATGATACATAGCGAGGTGATTCCGGCAAGGCTGTCTAAATACAGCTCAGCAGTTTTGTAGGCTTCGGCAGGGGCAAGCTCCCCTTTGTCCATCGCAGCTTGAAATATGTCGGCATGAAACTGTATGTTTTTTTCGTGCATTTTCATAAAGTGCCCTTTCAGCTCATCTGAGTTCAGCGACGAGTCGGGACTGCCGCCCGACAGGTGCAACATATAATACTTTTGAAAAAAACGATGTCTGATCTCCACAAAACCAGCCATGCAGTCTTCCAGTGACGTTTTTGCCTCCAGATCTTTTTCTACAAGTTCAAAATAATCGTTGAATATTTTTTCAATCACACCCAGCACGAGGCTGTTTTTATCAGGGAAATAATAATACAGGGAGGGCTTGGATACCGAAAGATCTTCAGCAATTTCATTCATCGTGGTTTTGTTAATCCCATAATGAATGAAACGTTTTATCGCCCCTTCAATAATTACATCTCTTTTTTTATCTGTCTCTACCATTCTACTTTTTTACTTTCTGACTTTTTTATTTCGAGGGTCAAAAATACTGCCATAATTTTACTTATGGAATTTTAGTCCATAAATGACCGGAAACTTACAATTGTATGACTGAATTTATACTGTTTTTGGTTTTAAACCTTGCAGGAAGATCTCTGCAAAAACTTTTTCCTTTAAAAAGATCTTTTTAAACTGCTCTTTTTCAGGGAAAATGTTTTTGTCTTTGGACATGATATTGAAGTGTATACCCGACAGGGCGTCGAGGAAAATTTCTGTAGTCAGTTTAGGATCTTCTATCTCCAGTTCGCCGCTGGCCACACCACGGGTAAACAAAGATCCGATGATGATGGTTTCAAATGCCCGGGCTTTGCTGAACTTTTCGTGGAGGTCGTCGGGCAGTTCATTTGCAATAACCTGTGTGGATTCCATCAAGGTATAATATTTCTGAATGAAGAATTGTCTTTTTTGAAGTAACTTATAGATGCCTTCGGTAGAGGTACTGGTTTTGTCGATAGATTTGACCAGGTCGCGGCTAATAATCTGCATCAGATGTTCTATGGTGCTGACATAAAGGCTCAGTTTATCAGGAAAATAATAATAAAGTAATGCTTTAGAGAAGGATACATCCTTTGCTATTTCGGTCATAGTGGTTTTGGATAAACCATAATGAGCAAATCGCTTCAGTGCAGCTTCAATAATGATCCCTTTCTTTTTATCCTGATTTTCCATATAATAATTACAATTCTTTTTTGATATAGGTTTTAACAAATGTGGTTTGACAATCAATCCAGCCGAAAAATAGGCAAAATTTTTAAATATTGCTTTTAACATGTTTATTACAAGTGTTAACAATTACATTTGTGCTGTATATCTAATTTTACTTATGTCAATTTTACAGGAAAACGTATCCCTTAAACCATACAATACATTTGGCGTTGCCGTTCGCGCTGCTTTTTTTGCCGAGGTGTTTGCTGCGGCCGATTTAAAAGTGCTTTTTGACATGTCTGTGGTGCAGCTGCAACCTTTATTGGTGTTGGGTGGGGGAAGCAACCTGTTGTTTACCAAAGATTTTGATGGTTTGGTTGTGAAGCTGAGTATTCCCGGTATTTCTGCCCGGGTCGAGGGTGATGAGGTATTTGTGACAGCGGGGGCCGGGGTAGTATGGAATGATTTTGTGAATTATTGCGTTGAACATGGTTTTGCCGGGGTCGAGAATTTAACTCTTATTCCCGGAACGGTTGGTGCTGCGCCTATTCAAAATATAGGCGCTTATGGCGTAGAGCTGAAAGATGTTTTTTATTCCTGTACAGCGTATGAAATTGCTACGGGACAGGAACGGATGTTTGATTTTGACGATTGCAAATTTGGTTATCGCGACAGTGTTTTTAAAAATGAACTGAAGGGGAAGTACATCATTACTTCGGTGTGTTTTAAGTTGAGCAAAACAGCAAAAATAAATACTCAATATGGCGCCATACAGGCTGAGCTGGCACATAGAAAAATTGATACACCAGGCATCGCCGATATCTCGCGCGTGGTAGCCGATATCAGGGTAAGCAAGCTGCCCGATCCGTCTACGATAGGCAATGCCGGAAGCTTTTTTAAGAACCCGGTTGTAGTAAGTTCCCTGGCAGATGAAGTGATTTTGAAGTTCCCGGATGCCGTATGGTATCCTGCCCCAAATGATAAAATTAAATTTGCAGCAGGCTGGCTTATAGAGCAATGTGGTTTTAAAGGGAAGGTGGTAGGGCAGACCGGTACCTGGAAAAATCAGGCCTTGGTGTTGGTCAACCATGGTGCCGCAACAGGACAGGAAGTGTATAGTTTTTCAGAAGAAATTATCAATACGGTATATGCAAAATTTGGTGTGCTTCTGGAAAGAGAAGTAAATGTTCTTTAAGATAGGGCTGTTTGGTATTGCCAGCCCCTATTATCAATTTCTTAACATAAAAACGGTTTTTTTGGTACATATCTTGTATAGGATTTGTTATGTATTATTAAACAAATTTTGAGCGCCACTCACTCAATACATGTTTGTTTGTTTTTTTAACCCCTAAATTAAAAGACTATGACAAAAAATGAGTTCAACTTACAATTACACGACCATTCAGGATCTTTACAGTCGTTTGCCTTAAACTTCACGAAAGACATTGAAGATGCGAATGATTTGGTGCAGGACACCATGTTGAAGGCGGTTACCTATTACGGTAAATTTAAAGAAGGAACCAATTTGAAGGGATGGTTGTTTACAATTATGAAGAACACCTTCATTAATAATTACAGGCGTTTGGTAAAAACAAATGCGTTGATTACAAAGTCGGATGATATTTCGTCTGCAAACCTGCATTATAGTGCCACAAAAAATACCAGTGAAAGTAAATTTGTAATTGGTGATATCCATAAAGCATTGTCAATGTTGCAACCTGAATACTATGTTCCTTTTGTGAAATATTTTGAGGGATATAAATATCATGAGATTGCCGAAATGCTGGAGATTCCAATAGGAACAGTGAAAACAAGGATCCATGTCGCTCGTCAAATCCTTAAAAAATACCTGAAAACCTATTCAAAAGATATTCTTGGAGCAGAAATGGTGTAAAATCAATTTTGTTCCAATCGCAAAAAAAAGGTACGTTCTGAGGAAGGTGCCTTTTTTTGTTTAATCTGCTGCTTTATTGTTGTTCAAAGAAATTTGCTTTGACACCTTTTACCCCAGGCTTTAATGCAAAAAGCCCGCCGCTGTGCGGATATTTTTTTAAATCTTCTTCGTTTTGTTGTGTGCGTGCGGTGGTGATGTAAAGGGTGTCTAACGCTTCGCTCCCAAATGCACAGGAGGTCACATTTTTTGCGTCAACCGCTACTTTGCTGAGCAGCTCGCCGGTTTCAGGATTCCATCTGCCTACGCAGTAGCCTCCCCATATGGCAATCCATAACATTCCTTCGGCATCAATGGTAGCGCCATCCGGATAACCTATTTCTTTTGGAACATTGATCACCACGCGGGGGTTGGATATTTGTCCTGTTTTATTGTTGTATGTGTAGGCTGTAACTTTATAGGTGGGGGTATCTATATAATACATTGTTTTTTTGTCGGCCGACCATACAATCCCGTTGGAATTGGTGATTCCTTTTTGCATGGTATATATAGCGTAGTCGCGGTCTACCCGATATAAAGCTGCCGATTGTTCATCTCCCATGGTGCCAACCCAAAAGCGTCCCGAAGGGTCGCATTTACCATCGTTAAAGCGGTTGCCGGTCAAATGGTTTTCCGGATTGGCCTGAATAAGCGTCAGTTGATGGTTAGATAGCTGGTAATCGTAAATTCCATCTTTTAAGGCTACTAAAAGTGCTCCTTTGCTTGTCGGGACAACAGTGCTGATATTTTTTCCTGGAAACGAATATTCGCTGATGCCTGATGAAGGACTGAGCCAATGCAACTGGCCCAGTTCAATGTCTACCCAGTATAGTCGCTGTGCCTGGTAATCCCATATGGCTCCTTCCCCCAGCATGCAACGGGAATCGAGTAATAGATTGGCCTTTGATGATGTTTCGGAAGGGGTGGCTGAACTGGGCATTAGGCTGAGTTTTTTATTTACTGATTTTGTATTGGACTAATGTATACTTTTTTGTTGTTATTTGGTTTACATAGTTTTGCTGTGTGAAGGGTGTAGGTCGAGCTAAGTTGATCCTTTTGCTGCGTTGTTTTATGTTTTTTGGAATTTTATTTTTGCTTAGGCTTTGATTTTTAAATGATTAATAGGTTGATGTGTCTTGTGCTGCACTGGTTTTATTAGAGAATAAAAAAATCAATAAAATTATTTTGTTTACAAAAAAAGTATATATTTGTATACATATATACTTAACCAAATATTTTTTAGCAGCTGTTCGGCTGTCAGTTGATACAGACTAACACAATACACACAATAAATGTTTTCCGTAATTGAATACTCCGGTAATCCGGAATTGAATGTGAGGGGGTAAATTAGTTTAACCAAAAAAGGGAGGGATATGATTAACAATTAGACCAAATATTATAGGACTCATCTGGTGGTCGCTCAAATGTACATTTTTATATTTGAGCTGGTGCCGGACGGATGAGTTGAACCACCGATTTAATCATTTAGTTTTAATCATTTAAATAAAAATATATGGGTTTTAAAATTCATATTGGAAATGGGGCTGGTGTCCTGTTCCGCGCAGTCACTTTCAGGGCGGGGGCTCGTGGTGCCTTTGTGCTCCCCTTGTCTTGTTTAATTGTGATCAATTTGTTTAACGCTCAGGCTTCGGCCGCAGGCTACTCTCGTGCCGCTGTTTCCAATATGTCTCATGCCCATGTTGTAGGTAATGCTGTTTTTAATGCCGAAAATATTGCGTTGCAGGCGATCAGTGTAAGTGGTACGGTGACAGATGATAATGGTGTTCCTTTGCCTGGTGTGGCGGTTAGGGTGTTGGGGACTTCCCTTGCCACGGCCACTGATGGAAATGGCCGTTACCAGTTTAAAGACCTTGCGGAGGGGGCTGTACTTAGCTTTAAAATGATCGGCTACATTGCACAGGAAGTAAAAGTAACCAGGGCCCAGATTAATGTGAGTTTACAAACAGATATCAAGACATTGAACGAGGTGGTCATTACCGACGGTTACCGGGTTACCACGCTTGCGGCCAACACCAGTGCCATTAGCTCCATTAAGGGGAATGTGACCGAAAATAAACCGTATTCTACGTTCGGGCAGGTGTTGCAGGGGCAAATAGCAGGTTTAGTGGCACCAAGCACCAGCGGACAACCGGGGGCTAATGTGGATATCCGGATCAGGGGGCTGGGCTCGCTGTCGCTAAACTCTAATCCACTGATTGTAATTGACGGAATGATTGTAAACTCGGGGAAACTGGGTTACAACTCTACCACGGCCAATGCATTGGCTGGGTTAAACCAAAATGATATTGATAGCTATGATGTGCTTAAAGATGCTGCAGCGACAGCTTTGTATGGTTCCAGGGGCGCTAATGGGGTAATCCTGATTACCACTAAAAGAGGAAAAAGTGGCAAAACACAGATCCGGGTAGATGCAGAGTATGGCTCTTCGAAAGCAATGGATAATCCGGATGCCGGTAAGGCGCTAAATGCGGATGACTATGCGGTGCTGTTCAGGGAAGCCCTGACCAACGCTGGTAATACGCCTGCCCAGGTAGACGCCGCTGCATTAAGCTATGGATTAAATAGTGGGAAAAGTAACAATTGGTATGATCTGGTCACCAGAACGGGCAGGCAGCAACAATACAATGTGAGTATGAACGGAGGAACGGAAAAGACAAAACTCTTTGCTTCTGCCGGCTATTTTCAACAAGAGGCAACTACCATTGCTTCTGATTTAAAAAGAATATCAGGCTTGTTTAATTTCGACCACGAGATTAGTAAAAGATTTCAATTTACCGGAGGGATTAATTTCTCAAATGTAGGGCAGAATACGCCCTACGGGACTCAGTTTTCGGGTAGCCCAACCTGGGCGTCGCGTGTTTTAAGGCCTTTTCAACTGGCTTATAACGACGATGGTTCGATTAATACTGCTACATCGGGAAATACTAATTTTCCGGGCGTTTATAATCCTTTGTGGATTGCAGCTCACGACAATAAATATTTGTCCCAAACTCGTGTATTGGGCAACACCAAACTCAAATGGAACATATGGGATAAATTAAATTATACCAGTTATCTCAGTATCGACTACAATACGCTGGAAGAAACCTTGTTTCTGAATCCGGTGATGGGTGATGGGGCAGGACTTAAAGGACGTAGTAAAAATTATTATACCCGTTACTTTAACTGGTTGGCACGTAACCAGGTAGATTATCGCTATGACATCAATGGTCAGCAGGATTTTTATGTAACCGCTGCTTTAGGATATGAGGCCCAGCGCTCTAAGGAGTATTTGCTGGCTGCCGATGGTTATGGTTTTCCTTCTGCGCAATCTGAATTGACGGCGCTCACTAATGCGGCCACGCCGAATGGAACTTTTGGCCAGTACAGCAATTATACTTTTAATTCGGTGTATGCGCTTGCTGATGTGAATTTTAAAAATAAATATGCTTTAAGTGCTTCTGTAAGAAGAGACGGCTCGTCCAGGTTTCCGACCAAAAATCAGGATGCCTATTTTTATTCTGTAGGCGGTACCTGGAATGTGCATCAGGAAGACTTCTTTAAAAAGCAGCATATCATGTCTTCTTTAAAACTAAGATCGTCTTACGGTACTACAGGTAATGCCAATATGACCAATTATTCGTGGGTGCCGCAGGCAAGCTATAGTAGTGCTTATAGTTATGCTGGTTATACCGGTCAGCAATACACTACCAGTGGTAATATCGATTTACGCTGGGAAACCTCCAAAAAATTTGATGCCGGTATAGATATGGGATTTGCGGATGACAGGTTTATGCTTACCGTTGACTACTATTATAACAACATTTATGGACTGATCCGCAATGTTCCTACTTCGCTGACTACAGGCTTTTCTTCGGTAGGTAAAAATATTGGTGCCATGGCCAATAAGGGCTGGGAGTTTACCCTGAAGGGCGACTTGTTGAGGCTGAACGACTTTAAATGGTATACCAACCTTAACGCAGCTTTCAATAAAAATGAAATTACCCGCTTGCCTGCCAATACACCTTTGCAAAATGGCTCATTCTATTTGAAAGAGGGTTATGGCTTTAATGTCTACTATATGAAAGAATTTGCCGGGGTAGATCCTCAGAATGGCGATGCTTTATTTTATGTAGATGAAAGCCGTGCTGCAACAACCAATAGAATTGCCGATGCAAAATTGATTTTACAGGATAAACAGGCGATCCCTAAGGTGACAGGTGGTTTCAATAATACTTTTTCTTATAAAGGGGTGAGTTTAAGTGTGGATGTGAACTATAACCTGGGGTATTGGGTAACCAGTGCTGCCGATATTTATTTTACCAATGCCTCTCAGTACCTGTTTAATAAGTATCAGTATATTTTTGATCACAGGTGGACAACAGTTGGCCAGGTGACGGATGTTCCTAAGTATGCAACAAATGCCAACAATGATCCTTCTACAAGTACTTATCGTTTATACCGTGGTGATCATATTCGTTTGAGGAACATTAGCCTGGGTTATGATTTTAAGAACATTGCCTTGTTTAAGCAATTGGGGCTGAGCAAAGTTTTTGTTTACGGAAGGGCAACCAATTTGGGGACCATAACTTTTGACAAGCGATTGCCAATTGACCCTGAAGTAGGTTATTCTGGTTTTGACGATCAGGATATGCTGCAATACAAAACATTCACTTTTGGTATTAATGTCGGACTTTAATTACATCGAAATGAAAACTAGACATACATATATAGCCATACTGCTGGTGTTGATTACATTGGGTTCTTCCTGCAGTAAAGACTTTTTAAAGGAGGATCCCACAACTGCAGTATCGGTAGATAAAGCCATATTGACTGATGGCGACATGATGGAGGCTCTTGCGGGGACTTACAGGATTTTGCAAAGTTACTTTTTATTTGGACGCAATGCGGTAATGATGGGGGATATACTGGCAGATAATGTTTACCTGAGCCAACAAAATTCGGCCAGGTTACTGACCCTTAATAACTATTCTTTTGCTGAGGGGGCTACGGAGTCCCGGTTTATCTGGACGCAGAGTTATTTTGCGATATTGCAGGCCAACAGGATCATTGGTTCTGATTTAAAAGAAAGTGTAAATTCCAGTCAGTTGAGGGGGGAGGCTTATGCTTTAAGGGCTTTGCTTTATCTGAACCTGGTAAACTGGTACGGGAAATCTTATATGGTAAATCCTTCTGCTGATGGTGTGCCTTTGATTACGGTTTCTTCTGATAAAGCAGGAGTATTGATCCTGCCTGCCAGAAATACGGTGGCCGAGGTTTATGCACAGATCATCAGTGATCTGGATAAGGCTTATCAGATGATGCCGGAAACGCCGCCAGCTATTCATGTGACCAATACCAATTTTATTTCTAAAGCTGCAGTGAAAGCTATTCAGGCAAGGGCATTTTTGTATAAGGGTGATTATGAAAAGGCTCGTGATGCAGCCTTAGCGGTAAAAAATGCAGGGTATACGTTGGCTAATGGGGCATCAGCTTTTACGGCTTATTGGGGCTCAACGGTGCCGCGGACAGACAAAGTTGAGACCATCTTTGAAATCAGCAATACCGCAACAGCCAATAATGGTGTAGAGGGGATGGACTGGTTGTATGCTAAGGGAGGCTTGGGCGATTACCTGGTGACAGATGATACTTATGCCATTTATAGCGCAACCGATAGGAGAAGAGATTTGATACTGAATAGTACGAGGGGAGTAGCCCCCAATATAGTCCAGGCTTATTATGTAAATAAGTATCAGAATGTAGGCGTGGCCGACCGGGATGAGGTGAAATTGTTTAGATATGCTGAGGTGTTATTGACATTGGCCGAATCTTATTATTACCTGAAGGATGAACCAACTGCTTTACAGTACCTGAATATGGTAGCTCAAAATAGAGATCCTTTGCTGGTGGCATATACGTATTCGGGCCAGGCGCTGATCAATGCGATTATATTGGAAAGACGTAAAGAACTGGCATTTGAAGGATTGAGGTTTTTTGATCTGACCCGTACGAATGTTGATTTTACCCGTCAGAATATGGGATCTAAAGCTTATTCTTTTTATACTGACGTAAAAACTACAGATTTTAGAAGATTGCAGCCTATTCCTGAAGTGGAAAGAATTGCTAATCCCGGAATTGCAAAAAATCCAGGTTATTAATTGTTAAAGAGACCTGTATATTATTTGTTCAGGTTAAATTGAATCCTAATTCCCCGATCTTATTTCGGGGAATTATAGTTTAATCGCTTAGCCTTTATCCGACAATATCAATTGATTCCTTTAATGATAAAAAATGAAAGAAAATAAAGTCCGGTTTACTGCATTGGACGTTTTTCGTGGAATGACTGTATGTTTTATGGTTATTGTGATCAGTCCGGGTTCTGGTGCTTTGCCTTACTGGCCACTGGACCATGCACCATGGCATGGATTTACACCTACCGATCTGGTTTTTCCATCCTTTCTGTTTGCTGTAGGTAATGCATTGAGTTTTTCGGAAAATAAATTTAACGGAGAGGCCGGACGGGCGGCATTGTACCGCGTCTTTAAAAGGTTCTTTATGATTTTTTTATTAGGATACCTGATGTGCTGGTTCCCATTTTTTCGATTGAATGCCCAAAATGAGATCGTAGCTTTTCCAATATCCGAAACGCGCATTTTTGGTGTGCTGCAGCGCATTGCCATTTGTTATCTGCTAACTGCACTTGCGGTGCGCTATATTCAGCGTAAATATTTGATTTACATTGGCGCCGGAATATTGCTTTTGTATTGGGGTGTTTTGCTGCTATTTGGCTCAGGTGATCCTTTTTCGCAGGAGGGCAATGCCATTACAAAGCTGGACATATGGCTTTTTGGAGCCAAACATCTTTATTTTGATCATGGTGTTTTTGATCCTGAGGGCTTGCTTAGTACTTTGCCCGCGGTAGTGAATACGCTTGCAGGCTATCTGGCCGGAAAATATCTTCAGGAAAAAGGAAGCTCCCGGCTTGCATTGCGCCCTTTATTGATTGCTGGGTTTTTGAGTGTTGTAATTGCGCTTTGCTGGAATGTGGTGTTCCCGATTAACAAAAAAATATGGTCCGGTTCGTTCTCTCTATTAACCATTGGCATTGATTTGATTTGGCTTTCTTTGCTGGTGTGGCTTACCGCTGGCAGGGGAACTGAAAACAGGTCCTGGGTCAGTTTTTTTACCATTTTTGGTAAAAATCCGCTGTTTATCTATGTGCTGGCAGAATTGCTGTTGGTGGTGTTGCGTAAAATACCGGTTGGTGCTGTTAATTTGTATGAGCAGATTAATAATGTTGTTTTTCAGGCTATTTTACCTGGGCCGGTCGGCTCATTGCTCTTTGCGCTTACAAATATGTTATTTTGCTGGAGTGTGGGCTGGATTTTAAACAAGAATAAGATTTACATTAAAGTTTAATTATAAAGCAGGGTGGTTAGGTACCCTTGATTTAAAAATGATGAGGAAAGAAAAAATAGGTTTTGTTTGTTTGTTGTTGCTCAGTAGCTGTTGGTTGACGGCATTTTCGCAGGTTCACCCCTATGTGGTGGGCGATAAATATGTGCAGCGGTTGACTGCAGCCCAGGCACAGGTGAATGCTAAGACAACGGAAAAAATTGCCACACAGGGAGGTGAAAAACGACTGGTGCTGAAAAAAGAGGCTCCTGCAATGGTGGATGCTGGTGTTTCGGCGCCGGATGCAGTATTTCACATTAAAGTTCCGCAGGCGGGAACTTATCAGTTAGCAACCTATGCTGTTCCTGCAGGAGATGGATCTGCTTTGCCGAGGGATGCCCAGGGTAACACCATTGCTGCTTATGTAAAGCTGCAGATTGGTACGGAACGTCCAACCAAACGAATTTTGTATGATTTACATCAGGCTGCCAATCAGGTGTCGGGCAAATTTGAATTGACGGGTAAAGACCAGGAAATTAAAGTGTGGCTGCCAAAAGGCTTGGAGCTGGTATACCTGGAGTGGAAAAACTACAATGAGCCGGAAGTGCCTTTGGCAGCACGTAATTATGTGCCTAAAATTGTCCCTCCGGCCGGTCACCCTCGTCTTTGGGCCACTTCGCAAACTTTGCCTATGTTGAAAGCCCGATTAACGGAAGGCGACAATAAGCCTGTATGGGCCCAGGTAAGTGCTGCGGCAAAAGTGCCCTATTCCTTTGATTTTAATCCTCAAAAAGAAGTGTTTTACCAGGAGGAGCTGGAAAAGGCAGTCCAGATGAAAGCTTTTTATTACTTAATGACCGGAGACAAAAAGGTTGGGGCTGAGGCTACGCGCTTAATGGTGAACTATTTGTCAGTACTGGAATTTGGAAATGTAAAGTATGGCGACATTACCCGGGAAATTGGACGGGCCATTTATACTGCTTCGCTGGTATACGATTGGTGTTTTGATTTATTGAGTAAGGATGATCAGCAATTGATGTATCATAAAATGATGGGGCTGGCCAGGGAAATGGAGATCGGCTGGCCACCGTTTATGGACAGCATTATTAATGGACATGGAAATGAGGCGCAGATTAGCCGCGATTTGTTGTCGATGAGCATTGCACTTTATGATGTAAATCCAGAGCTCTATAAATATACTTCGTATACGGTGTTGGAAAACCTGGTGCCTATGCGAAAGTTTGAATATGAGTCGCCCCGCCACAATCAAGGGGTAGACTACGGAGCTTATCGCTTTGGTTGGGAAATGCATGCTGCTTGGTTGTTTTACCGGATGAGCGGTACAACCGTTTTTGATGATAACCTAAAAAAACTACCACATTATTGGCTGTATATGCGCCTGCCTGATGGCTATATGCTGAGGGATGGGGATATGTTTAGCGTTAAGTTTGGTGGCGAAAGACCACTTTACTGGAAACAGCCACAAACGATGTTGCTGAGTTATGCTTACGCCAACGATCCGCTGATAAAAGGCGAGTTTGAGCGTGAAGGGGGATTGCCTGATAATCCGGTGTTGTTTTTGCTGGTGAACGATCCAAAGCTGAAGGCTGAGCATAACCTGAACGGTTTACCGCTGACTAAAGATTTTGGAACAGTATTGGGTGGAATGGTAGTCCGTACTGGTTGGGACAACAAGGAAAACAGTAAAGATGTGGTGGCTGAGATAAAAGGCGGCGGCTACCATTTTGGTAACCACCAGCAGTCGGACGCCGGGGCACTTCAGATTTATTATCATGGCATACAGGTGGGCGACATAGGTTTGTATTTGTCGTACGGATCGCCTTATGATTATAATTTCAACAAACGATCCATAGCGCACAGCATGATGCTGGCTCAGGATCCGACAGAACAATTGTTGTTCCGGTCAAAACTGCGTGATGGCGGAACCCGTTTTAACCAACGTTTCCCGCTAACGGCTGAAGAAACCATGTCCGATCCCTGGTTTGATAATGGCAAAGTGTTGTCTGCTGATTTTGGCCCTTCCAAACTAAAACCTTCATTTAGTTATTTTAAAGCCGATTTGACCGGAGCTTACACTTCAAAAATGAGTAGCTACAATAGGGGATTTTGTTTCCTGAATATGGGTAGGGAGGATGTGCCCGCAGTAATTGTTTTGACTGATGATATGGTGACGGCAAAGCCCGAATTTCAAAAATATTGGCAGATTAATACTTTAAATAAGCCGGTTGAAACAGATGGCGGTTTAATCCTGAGCAATACTTTTAAAGGGCTGACCGGAAAAACGCATGTGAACATGCTGCTGCCTGCTGTTGCTGACAGGAAGCTGGAGGTTCTGGGTGGAAAAGAAGCAAATAGCACTTTTGGTCAGCGGTTTGAAGTCAATTCGCCTAAGGCCGAAGTCAATGCTTACCGCATTATGATTTCGCCTAAAAAGGTAGATCGGCAGGATAAGTTTCTTACTGTTTTTCAAATGACTGCCGCCGATGCAAAGCCTTTGCCTTTAGTGTTTAAGGAGACAGGGGGGCGTTATCAGCTGGTGATTGCCGATCGGGTGTTGAGTATGGCAGCGGGAGCTGATTTGTTGCAGTCGGCATTTGTAATGGATGTACCTGCCGGCGAAAGTTATGAATTTGTTTTGATGGGAATGAAGCCTGGGTTTTGGAACGTCAGCAGTACGGATGGCAAATTGAGCTTTAACTGTGATGTGATTCCTGGTAAAAATACCATTTACTTTAAATCTGCGGGAGGTAAATTTACGGTTAGCCCCGGTCGGGCTTACGGTGTGGCTGAATTGAAATGATTTTTTTGTTTACTTTTTGTGTATTAATTTGTTTACGTATTGCGCTGACTGAATTGTGTTTCGCTATAAAGTAACAGCCTTTTTATGGGTGTTTGGCTTTAATTGAATTAATATGGTTAGTTTTTTGGATGCCGTTGTCGTGACTGACGCGGCATTTTTTATGTCTAATGATGAAATAAAATGATTTCCAGATCATTTAGGTTTTGTTGTATACAAAAAAATAATATATTTGTATACATAATGTGAAAAAAGAAACTGAACCGAACCAAAAAGAACTAACCAAACCAAACATTAGTACCACTTAAATTATCTAAACATATCGCGCTATAAAATGCTGATGCCGTTCTGTCGAATGTGCGTCCGGGCTATTGTTTTGTTCAAATTTATGTGCTGTTGATTGTTGGTGTGGCTTAAACTAAACATGAAAGGAGGCCCAGCATGAAAGTGAAATAGCTACTCGATCCAGATCTATCCTAGTAATTATAAATAATAGAGTGTTTACTATGCAAATCTTACATAGGTAATGAAAACTAATTTTTTTCGGCCGAAAGGCGTTATTAAATGTTGGAGAATAATGAGGTTGACTGCTATAGTTTCTGTAGCGGGTATATTGCAGGCTAAGGCCGAACCATTGCATAATCATTTGTTCATTCAGCAGGACCCTGTCTCTCAAGATGGCAAGGTGGTTGATTCGGAAGGTATACCCTTGCCGGGGGTAGAAGTGAGGATTGTGGGGTCTAATGTGGTTACAGTAACCAATGGTAGTGGCCAGTATACTATAAAAGCAAAAAAAGGCGACCGGCTTAAATTTCATTTGCTGGGTTATGCAGATGTTGAAAAGATAGCAGATCTTAAATTTACGACCATAACATTGATTTCTTCTGCTCAAAATCTGAACGAATTGGTGGTGGTGGGTTATGGTACCCAAAAGAAAGTAAATTTACTTGGTGCTGTTGCGGCCATAAAAGTGGATGATCAGTTGACCAGCAGGTCCTTGCCAAATGTTTCCTCTGCATTGCAGGGAATGTTGCCGGGGCTGGCAGTAAATCAGACTTCGGGTATGGCGGGCAACAATAGTGCTACGCTGTTGATCCGCGGTTTGGGTACTGTAAATGATGCCAATCCGCTGGTTGTGGTAGACGGGATGCCGGATGTCAATATCAACCGGATCAATATGAACGATGTGGAGAGTGTTTCGGTTTTAAAAGATGCAGCTTCTGCAGCTGTATATGGTTCACGTGGTGCAAATGGTGTAATTCTCATTACTACAAAATCAGGGAAAGGTGCCCAGGGAACAAAAATAAACGCTTCTATAAGTTCTACTATACAAAAAGCAACCAATGCTTTTGAGTTTATGCCAAATTATGCCAAAGCGCTAACAGTTACGCAGCGTGCGCAGGCGGTTAGCTTGGTGCCGGCCTCCATTACATTTAAAAATGGAACAATTGACGAATGGTTTGCGAAGAGTATGATTGATCCGCTTCGTTATCCAAATACAGATTGGTGGGATATTATCACCAGAAACGGACAATTGAACAACTATAATATTTCAGCTACGGGAGGAAACGAGAAGTCGAATTTTTATCTTTCTGTGGGGGCAATGGATGAAAAGGGAATTCAGATAGAGAATGATTTTAAGCGGTATAATGCACTTTTTAGCTATGATGCAAAAATTAAAAAGAGCATCAATTTAGGTGTTCGGTTTTCAGGTAATTGGTCAAACCTTAAGTTCAATTATGAAGAGGGCTTTACGGCTAATGGTACCAGTGGACTGGATATTTTTACCGCTCCTGCGGGGGTGACACCTTATGATCCGGTTACCGGGTATTATGGTGGTGCAATGGCTTATAACGAGAGCATTCTGGCCAGTAATCCTTATGTGGATTATATCAATAGGAATAAAAATAACCTGGAACGGCAGGAGGCGATGGGAAATGTTTACTTCGAGTACAATCCTATTCCGGGGCTAAAAGGACGTATTGACTATAATTTAAATTATGGGAGTCAGTTTACCTGGCGCGCAGATATTCCTTCCAGAGCCTATAATTTTCAGTTGGATGCTTTTAATAATCGTGCTTATGTTGGCGATAACGAAAGAATTTACAATGCGGACAGAAATAACTTTAAAACACAGCTTACTGCGAAAATCAGTTACGATAAGGTGATTGCCAAAAAACATGAATTTAATGTAATGGCTGCTTATAGTGAAGAATTCTGGAAAATCAGAACGCTAAGTGCCAACAGGGAAAACCGGTTTCATCCATTGTTGCATGAATTAGATGCTGCTTTAGGTAGTGTAAACATCACTAACAATGGGGCGTCCAGTACCGAGGGGATGCGTTCCTATATCGGGCGTTTAAATTATTCGGCGTTTAATAAATATCTGTTTGAGGTGAACTTCAGGGCTGATGGCTCTTCCCGCTTTATTAAAGGATCTCAATATGGATTTTTCCCGTCGGGAGCTGTAGGATGGCGCTTTACAGAAGAGTCGTTTATCAAACCGCTTACAGATAAAATAGGACTTACCAATGGTAAATTCAGGGCCTCATATGGTTCTCTGGGGAACAACAATGGAGTTGGTTTGTACGAACAGCAGGAAGTGTTGACGAATACCAACTATGTGAATAGTACGCTAAATGGATCTGTTGTAAATCAAACCGCGGTTCTGGGCTTTCAGAATAAAAAATTAATCAATAGGGATTTGACCTGGGAGAAAACGACTATGTTAAACCTGGGGCTTGATATGGCATTTTTGGGAAATAGATTAACTACAGAATTTGATTATTATAACAGGTTGACAACAGGAATGATTCGTCCGGGAGATTTATCTATCCTGCTGGCTTCGGCACTTAGTATCCCACCACTCAATCAGGGGCCAAGGAAAAATCTTGGAGATCTTCGGAACCGTGGACTGGAAGCTAATTTGACCTGGAAAGAGAATAGAGGGGATTTCGGGTATATGTTAAACCTGAATGCCAGTTATAATACTACCGTGTTAGAGAAATGGCCTGAATTCCTTGCCCGAAGTGCTGTTTTTATTGATATGCCTTATTATTTTGTATATGCTTATCAATCGTCCGGCATAGCGCAAACCTGGGAAGATGTATATAATGCGCCAATACAAGGCGCTTCTCCTGGCGATATTTTGCTGAAGGATTTAAACGGGGATGGCAGGATTGATCACAATGATCAGGTGGCCTATCCGAATTTTCAAACGCAAAGGCCAACTACAAATTTTGCTTTTAGGGGTAATGTAAGTTGGAAAGGGTTTGATTTGGGGGTGATGCTGCAGGGTGCAACAGGGCGTAAAGATTATTACAATAACAACATGACCAATACCAAAATTTCGCAGGCTACCAATCAGGCGATAAACTGGAATCAGTATTTAAATACCTGGGCTGTTGATAACAGGAATGCTGCATTGCCTCGTTTGACCAGTGGAACTGCTGCTGCGCCATTTACCACCAATGCCAGTACATTCTGGCTGGATGATGTGACTTACCTGAGGGTGAAAAACTTGCAGCTTGGCTATACATTTAATAAGCCTTACCTGAAAAAAGTAGGGGTAGGAAGTATTCGTATTTACGGTTCGGCTGATAACCTGGCTACCATCACCAATTATCGTGGTTTGGATCCTGAAAAGGTGAGCTATAGCAATGATGTGTACCCGATTAGTAAAATGTTTGTACTGGGCTTGAATGTTGAATTATAAAAGAAGATCATCATGAAACAAAATTATTTTATACGGCTGTCTCTCTTGATTCTCCTGTTTGGCTCGTTTTTACTGGGTTCATGTAGAAAGGATTTGCTGGACCAAAAATCTACAGTTGGCTTGCCTTCGGCTATTTACTGGCAAACGGAGGCTGATGCAACTTCGGCTTTAATGGGTGTTTATAATGCCTTTCGGGCTAGTTTCGACCGTGATTATCATTTCGATGGGCATGGGGAGTTTGTTAAAGTGTATAATACAGGAGCGGTTACACCTGCGCCACTTGGTGTGAATAGTCCGAGTAATTACGGAGGTTCGGCCCTGGAGACTTACAAAAACTTGTATGGTGTGATCACACATGCGAATTATGTTATTGAAAATATAAATCTGCGCATGCTGCCTGTTGCAAAGACCGATGCAGCTACCAAAAGCTTGGAAAGTATTGCCGGAGAGGCTCGTTTGTTGCGCGGAATTACCTATTTGCGCTTAATTTCTTTATGGGGCGATGTGCCTTATGTAGGGAAGATTATCTATAATCCTATAAATGTGGATACATTATCGAGAATGCCGATTAAGCAGGTTAAAGATTCTATTCTGGCCGATTTTACTTACGCCTTTGAAAAATTGCCGGTAAAAAATCCGGTAATTAGCCGGCCTTCAAAACCTGCGGCACTGGCTTTTAGGGGTAAAATGCAATTGTTTTGGGCAAGCTGGAATAAATTTGGCTGGCCCGAACTGGATAAATTTACTCCGAGTGTTACTGAAGCAGAAGTAGCCTACAGGGCGGCAGCAGCCGATTTTAAAGCTGTAATTCAGACCCCTGGTCTGGATCTTTTCCGTGGAGGTGATCCGGGACAATGGGGTACAATGGGGGCTGCAGATGTGTTGCCTAACTATTATTATATGTTTATTCCTAATCCGGGTAATTTAAATGCCGGTGGAGAAATGTTGATGGTACTGCCGCATGGCTCTGGCATGACTCCAGTACAGGGTGATGAATATCAACGTGTTTTTACGGGGCCGCTAAATGGCTTAGGGCAAAATCAGGTTATACCACGTTACGAACTTGCTAATCGTTATCAGTCGACCATTACCGGCGACTTTCTACCACCGCTGGTGCAGATACAGCCGAATGTAGCGGGAGCACGTACAGCGCCAAACTCAGCGATTAATCCTGATAGTTATAAAGACCGGGATTATCGGATGAAGGCTACGATGTTGTGGGATTATGAAAAAATTATGGGACAGGGAGAGATTGATCAGACTGCCTATGTAAATTTTCTTTATAAAACCTTCTCTGGTAAGTCGACCATCAATGGGGTGGAGTATTTTAATTTTACGGATAATGGAACCAATTTGTCTGGCTATCAGTTTAGGAAATTTGTTAGGAATTATGGCGGTTTGGCCAGGAGTAATGGTGATTTTAACTGGCCGGTAATGCGACTGGCAGATGTATTCTTAATGTATGCCGAAGCAACAAATGCGGTAGATGGGCCGCAGGCAGATGCGATAGCTTTGGTAAACAGGGTACGCCGCAGAGGTAATCTTCCTCCTTTGGCTGCATCTAAAACTTCAGGTGCTGCAGCATTTTTTAGTGCTATTGAGCAGGAACGTATTGTTGAGCTGGTGGGTGAAGGTCAGCGCGCATTTGATATACGTCGCTGGCGAGCCATAGAGCGCGTATTCGGGCCGGCGTATGGTGATGGGAAGTGGTTTATGGATACGCATGGGAACAATTGGGAGCGGTTTTTTCAAAATGCACCCGAGTTGACTTATCAGCGTTGCTATATCTATCAGATTCCGGAAACAGAGCGTACCCGCAACAAAAACCTGACCCAAAATACACCATGGAGATAACCTTAAAAAAATATAGAAAGATGAAGAGATCACTTTTTTTTAGCCTGATTTTTTTAGCCCTGCTGGCAGCAGGATGTAAAAAGAGCTTTCCTGTGGACGAGGATGGATTACTGATTACCACCCGGTCGGATTGTTATGTGAGTTGCTTTGAAATCCTGGGGGCTGATTATCAGACTGTAAGGACTAAAGCTGCTGTGATTGATACCACCGCACAGACGGTAAACGTGGAAGTGCTGTTTGGTACAGATTTAAAGAATCTTTATCCGCAGTTTACCCTGGTTACGGATGCCAAATTAGACCCTAAAATTCCGGGTAAAGTTGACTTTTCTGACTTGAGTAATCCAAAAAAATGGACTGTGGTGTCGGGTAACCGGAAAGTCAGGAAAACTTATACGGTTAATCTTACTGTTCAAAAATTAAATTAAAAAAACAGCGTCATGAAGAATAAATATATTTTATATGTGCTTTTTATGCTTGTTTTTACAGGCTGCAAAGAAAAGGAATATGAAGTTCCAACGCCGCCATCGGGTTTACAGAATGACCTGATCAAAAGATCGCTGGGGCCTGGCATTGTAGGAACGGATATTGAATTTGCTTATGCGATGGCTTTGTTGCCGGAAAAAGGGAAGCTTGCCTCGGCGACGGTTACAGCCTCTATTGCTGGTGCTGCAGGTACTTATATGGACAATAAGTTTTACAGCACCACATCAGGTGGCCTGGAGGTGGGAACGGTTGTGGGTAGTCTATCGGTAAATAGTGGAAACACCACAACTGTAACGTATAACCCCGATATTTCGGCGGCTACCTTACGTTACTTTTACCGGGTTCCTGAAGAGGCACGCGGTAAAGAGGTGACTTTTACTTTTTCTGTCACTTCAACTAACGGTGAAACAAATAGCTATAAGGCGGGCCCCTATCCTATCAGAAGAATGGACATGAAGAAAGCTCTGGTGGTGATTGATCCTGCTGCATCTTATTTGTCTATAGCTGATATGGCGGTTTACGATGCAACATTTGCTGCGGCCAATCCTTCGAAAATCGACCTGGTGTACTTATATCGGGCCATTACAGGTGTAACCTTTAATCATGCTTTGGTGGCGCCTACGGCAAGTGCCGAGTACAGGCCGGGGGTAACCTTGCCGGCCGGGCTAATCAATAAAACAAAGCTTATTAAGGCATGGGATATCAGGGATCAGCAATTGGTGATTGGAACCGGGCTGGCCACCAGCGTATTTGTGGATGATGTGGATTTGCAGCAGCGTAATTTTACTGATGCGCCTGATTTTGCCATCAATACACGCGCCGAATCGGGAGTTTGGGTAGAGACTGCTGATGGTAAATACAGAGCGTATATTTACATCAATAGTGTAATTAATACAACAGCCAGTAAACAAATGACGATTGGCATCAAAAGGCTGACGATGAAATAAATAGAGATGGGTATTAAATGCATAAAATGTTTAGTATCTTGCAGTAATTTTTAATATTGTTTACTTTTTATAAAAGTATTTGTTTACATATTTGGCATGAAAGAGGATTCGCAATCAAACAAAGTATATTCTGAATTGAGGAAAAAGATATTGTCTAATCAACTGGTTCCGGGAACAAGACTGAAGGAGGATGTCTGGGCAACAAAAACTGAAGTGAGTCGCGTTTCTGTGCGCGAGGCGCTAAATCGTTTATTGGGCGAAGGTTTGTTGGAACTGGGCGAAAAGGGGGGGTATTACGTAAAAACGATGACTGCAGCTGACGTCAGGGAAATCCGGGAGATTCGGGAGTTGTTGGAGTTGGGTGCTTTGAGGTTGGCTTTTAACCATGTTACTGCTGATGATATTGCTGAGCTGGATCGCATATGTGATGACTTTTCGGCGATGGTGAAAAACGGTTATTTTTCGGGTGCTTGCGAAGCAGATGTAAAGTTTCATGAAACCCTGATCAATATTTCCGGAAACGCTAAATTGAAGCAGCTTTATGAATTGAGTAATATTCCTTTGTTTCATTTGAAGCTTGGAAGGTCGCAGACCCATATGGATGATTACGAGCTGACGGATAAAGAACACCGTGAGATTCTGAAGTCGCTGAAGACAAAGAGCCTGAAAAAGGCAGAAGAGTCTTTAATTAAACACCTTACCCGAGGTGAGGTGGCTTCATTGGAACTGGAGTAGTGAAGTGATCCTGGCCTGCGCCGGGATTATGATAGCATAAGTAAAAGCCCGTATCACAATTGTGATGCGGGCTTCTTTTTTTTGCGAAAAAAGAATATTAAAAAAATGAGATTAAATGTTATTTCATTTTGTTGTATACAAAAAATAAATATATTTGTATACAAAATCAATATGTTCGTGCTTTTCATTTTTTATAAAGGGGGCTAATTTCAAATTGATTGGCATTTGTAAAATCTAAAAACTTAAAGGAATGATAAATAGTTGGCTAAAATCGGCGGGAGTAATTACCAAAAATGAAAAATGGATCCCTGGAGGGGTTGTTTCACTTAATCGGAAATCTGAGCCGAATATCTGTTTTTCAAGGGGATCTGGAAGCAGGGTGTGGGATATCGAGGGTAATGAGTATATCGACTACCAGGCTGGATTTGCTGCTGCGTTTCTGGGGCACAACGACCCGGATGTAAATGCTGCAGTTTTAGCTTCTATAAATGATCAGTCCGTATTGATGGGCGCAGGTCCCACAGATCTGGAAGGGCAATTTGCGGAATTGTTCTGTAAAAGTGTGCCTACGGCCGAGAAATTGCAGATCACCACTACGGGTTCTGAAGCAACATATCATGCTATCCGCATTGCAAGAGCGGTTACCGGACGAGATCATGTGATCATTATGCAAGGTGGATACAATGGCTGGCACAATGATGTGGCTGGAAACGTGATTAGTAACCTTCAGGATGTAGGCGAAAGGGTAAGTCCGGGCGAATATCCCTTTGATTCTTTGTCGGCAGGAATTCCTGAGCAGCATAAGGCATTGATTCATGTGGTCAACTATAATGATCTGGAATCTGTGGAATACATTACCAAACGTTACCCGGTGGCTTGTATCATTCTGGAGCCTATCCTGCAAAATGTGGGCATTGTGAAGCCGGAGCAGGGCTATCTGGAAGGTTTGCGCAAGATGGCTGATGATAATGGATTTCTGCTGATTTTTGATGAGGTAAAAACAGGTTTTCGTCATGCATTGGGTGGTTTTCAGAGTATTTGTGGTGTTACGCCCGATCTGAGTACTTTCGGTAAGGCCATAGCCAATGGATATCCCATGGGGGTAATTGCGGGTAAAGCCAAATACATGGATTATTTTGTGCATCCGGATAAAGAAAAAAGAGTGCTCATTGCAGGTACGTTTAATGCGCATCCATTGACCACTATTGCGGCTATAGCCACCTTGCAGAAGTTGTCTTCGGCAACGGCGTCGGTTTATCAGCATGTAGAGCAACTGGGCGCAGTGCTGGAAAGTGGTTTGAATAATATCCTTTCCAAATACGATAAGCCCTTTTATGTTGCCCGTCAGGGATCTGCATTTTGTGTTTATTTTATGGATCATGCTCCGAAAGATTTTCACGATATTGCTTTGAATAACGATGCTGCTTTTGATAAAGCATATCGCCATAAGTTAATTGAGGAAGGAATATTTAATTTTCCATTGCCTTCTAAACAGGGAAGTATTTCTTTTGCGCACAGTATGGCAGATATAGAAGAGACACTGGAGAAAAATGAAAAAGTATTGTCGGCATTATTTAACAGATAAATGAAAATAACAGCTATAGAGACGTTTGTGTGCCACGCACGCATGAGGAACTGGATCTTCGTAAAGATAGTAACCGATCAGCCCGGACTTTGGGGCTGGGGTGAAGCTACACTGGAATGGCATACCCGTAGTGTTGTGGGGGCTATTGAGGACTTATCGCAGCTGCTTATTGGCGAAGATCCGCGCAGAATAGAACATTTGTGGCAAATGATGTACCGCCAGCATTTCTGGCATGGTAACGGTATTGTGAGAGGCACTGCTATTAGTGGAATTGACATTGCTTTGTGGGATATTGCAGGCAAAATACATGGCGTGCCTACCCATGAACTGTGGGGAGGTCGCGTACGTGATTACATCAGGTTGTATTGTCATCTTGGCGGAGGTAAAATGGAAGATTTTTACCAGACCCGGCCCGATGATGCCAATCGTTTTGGCGAATTGGCCAGGCAAGCGGTTGAGGACGGCTTTACGGCTTTCAAATCGATGGCTGTACCCGAAACTATGCCTTTGGAGGGATTAAAACCTATACATTATGCAGAGGCTTGTGTGAAATCTATGCGCGAAGCGGTAGGTAATGACATTGATATTATGGTGGATTGCCATGCCCGCCCTAGTCCGCGTATGGGAATGCAGTTTGCAAAAGCGCTGGAGCCTTATGGGTTGTATTTTTTTGAAGAGCCTTGCTGGCCGGAAAGTATAGATGATATCGCTTTAATTCAAAGAGCTGTATCTACACCAATAGCCAGTGGCGAGCGGCTGGTTACCATCCATGCTTTCAGGGAATTGTTTGAAAAGAGGGCGGTTAGTGTAATTCAGCCGGATATTACGCATTGTGGTGGATTGAGTGAGGTAAGGCGTATTGCGGCTATGGCCGAGGCGTACCGGATTTCGATTGCGCCTCATAATCCGCAGGGACCTGTAAGTACTGCTGCTTCTATTGAATTTGGTTTTGCAACCCCGGGGTATATTATTTGTGAGAGTGTGCACAACGATGTGCCATGGCGCGTAGATGTGGTGAGTGAAGGGTTTACGGTGGAGAAGAAAGGCCGGGTTGTGCGTCCGAACACAAGACTTGGTTTGGGTATTGAAATCAATGAGGAAGAGGTGAAGAAGCACCCATTTGAGCAGGAAGTGTTGCAAAGAACATTTTATAAAGATGGTAGTGTTGGCGATTGGTAGATCAAAAAAATAAGGCAAATGGAAAAATTGTTTCAGGATAAGGTACTTGTCATCAGCGGAGGTCTGGGAGATATCGGGCAGGCCATCTGTCGTGAATTTGCAGGGCAGGGGGCAGCCATCGCCATTGGTGGTTTACAGGATGTGGCAGATGCGCAGGTATTTTTAGAAGAACTGAAGCAGTTGTGCAACGTGCCTTCGTATTATACAAAAGTGGATGTTGCCGATCCGGCAGCTGTTGACAGTTGGTTGCAGGAGGTGGAGTCTCATTTGGGTGTTCCCAGTCTGATCATTTCCAATGCGGCTACCGTAACCCAGGCGGCTATTCACCAGATGACACCCGAGGAATGGTCGCGGGAGCTGAGGGTGAACCTGGATGGTTCATTTTTCCTGACACAAAAAGCTACCAAACGAATGGTGGAGGCGAACTTGCCGGGACACGTTATTTTTATCGGTAGCTGGGCGGCTGAGGCCGTGCATCCTAATCTTCCTGCTTATTGTGTTTCAAAGGCAGGGGTAAGGATGCTTTGCAGATGTATGGCACTTGAACTGGCTCCGCATCAGATTATGGTCAACGAAATTGCGCCCGGGTATGTTGAGGCTGGCTTAAGTGCCGAAATATGGGCCAAAAACCCAGGGCTGATTAATGAAGCGGCCAAAAAAGTTCCTGTTGGTAAAATTATGAGTGCTGCCGCTGTGGCGCAGCAGGTTGCTCATTTGTGTCACCCTGCCAATGAGCATATCACAGGCAGTACCCTGTTGATGGATGGCGGGCTTTCATTGCGCACTTTATGATCAGCGATAAATCATTTACCGGAATCATTGGGGTAGCACAGGAGGACATTACACCTCCGGTTGGTATTTATGCGCGCAGCTGGGGAGCCGCCTTGCAGGATGTTGCAGAAGGGGTTCACCGGCCATTAAAATTGACCTGTACTACATTTCAGCAAAGCAATGGGGATAAACCTATGGTCCTGATTTCAGCAGATATGGGCTGGTGGAAAAGTGCTGCAGATGAGCGGGAATTGCGAGGTGCCCTACTGGATGCTTTTCAGCTTCCTTCGTCGCATCTGATGTTTTGTTTGTCGCACAC
This sequence comes from Pedobacter schmidteae, assembly GCF_900564155.1. Lineage (NCBI taxonomy): Bacteria > Pseudomonadati > Bacteroidota > Sphingobacteriia > Sphingobacteriales > Sphingobacteriaceae > Pedobacter > Pedobacter schmidteae. The sequence continues at coordinate 1,930,579 of NZ_LS999839.1, forward strand.
CCATGCCGGGCCTGCGCTGTTTTCTGAAGATGCTGTTAAGCCTGGTGGCGAATATATTATCCCTTATTTGAAGCTGATCCGGGAAAGGGCGATTGCCGCGGTTGACCAGGCATTAAAAAGTGCTGCTTTATCGACACTTTCCTGGCGTTATGGTAAATGCAGTCTGGCCACCAATCGTGATTTGCCGGATGTAAACAGCGACAGGTTATTGGTGGGATTTAATCCGGATGAACCTGCAGATGATACTTTGCTGGTGGGCCGCATTGTGGACGCAACGGGAAAGATTACGGGTACAATTGTAAATTATGCCTGTCACCCAACTACATTGGCCTGGGATAACCAATTGATTTCTCCTGATTATGTAGGTGCAATGCGCGAAATGCTTGAGGAAAGTTATACTGCACCCTGTCTTTTTTTACAAGGTGCTTCGGGCGAACTGGCGCCTGCAGAGCAATATTCGGGCGATTGCGGATTGGCCGATGCTTATGGTCGCCAGTTGGGGCATGCCGCTATGGCGGTATTGGAGTCGATGTATCCGGCAAATACGGGCCTCGCTTTAGCTGAGGTGGTGGAGTCGGGTGCGCCACTTGCGGTTTGGAAAAAACATGCCGTTCCACCGTCTACGGTATTGCGTGTTGAGCAGGTTGATATGGCTATGGTCTTAAAAAAACTGCCTTCATTGCAGGAGATTGAACGTCAATGGAGCGAGTGTGAAGACCATGTGTTAAAAGAGCGGCTTTGGCGTATGCGGGGGATCCGCAAAACGGTAGGTGAGGGCGATGTGTCGGTGATGCCGCTTTGGGTATGGAGATTGGGAGGGGCTTGTATAGTGGGGCAGCCGAATGAGGCTTATTCTTATTTTCAACAAGAACTGCGTAAGCAACTGTATGCGTATCCTGTGGCTGTGATGAACATTGTGAACGGTTATGCCGGTTACTTACCACCGCAGGAACTATATGTAAAAAATATGTATGCCGTTTGGCAAACACCCTTTGCTGCGGGGGCGCTGGAGCAATTGACTGCGACAGCTATTAGCATAGCAAAAAAAATGATGACCTAACCAAATAGTCTACATGAACTCAAATTTTACTGCCCTTGATGCTGCCGTTTTCGGTATTTATATTCTGGGTATTATTGCGCTTGGTATTTATGCTTCAAGAAAAGGCAGTAGTACAAAAAGAGATTATTTTTTGGCTGGCGATAAGTTGCCATGGTGGATGGTTGGGGGGAGTATTATAGCTGCGAATATCAGCAGTCACCAACTGGTGGGTGTAATGGGAGTGGCTTATAGTAGGGGTTTTGTGGCTGTGGTGACCGAATGGGGGGCGATATTGATTGGTTTTAACGCTTTGCTTTGGGTTTTTCTGCCTTTTTATCTGCGCAATGGCTTTTATACCATGCCCGAGTTTTTGCAGAAACGCTTTGGTGAAGGTGCGCGTACCATTTATTCAGTACTGGTATTGCTGACTTATATTTTTGTTGAGATCAGTGCGGTACTTTACCTGGGGGCCTTATCGCTGCAGGCGCTTTTGGGTATTCCTATGATCAGTAGTGTGTTGATATTGGCCATTACTACCGGTATTTATACCATTGCCGGTGGATTGCGTGCGGTGATCTGGACAGAGATGGTGCAGTTGGCGGTGTTGATGTTGGGGATGTTTGCGCTTTCCTATACTACCATAGATGCTGCCGGTGGCTTTTCGGCGGTGCTGGAAACTACTAAGGACTGGAAGCTGATGATGCCGGCAAGTGATCCCGATTTTCCATGGACCATGTATTTGGGGGGCTTGTTGTGTATCAGTATTTTTTATAATGCTACCAATCAGTTTATTGTGCAGCGTACGTTGGCGGCCAAAAATGAATGGCACGCCCGTATGGGGATCATCTTTGGTGATTATCTGAAATTTTTACTTCCTTTATTGATTATTTTTCCTGCCCTGGTTGCTGCAAAATTGTTTCCGCATCTGGATAAACCGGATCTGCTGTTTGCTACTTTGGTGGAGAATTTGTTGCCATCCGGATTGGTAGGGTTGGTAATGGCTGGCTTGATTGCTGCGGTCATGTCGCACCTTTCGGGTGCTATAAATTCCTGCACTACCATTTTAACTATGGATGTTTATTTGCCCTATATCCGGCCTCAGTCGACAGAAAAACAATCTGTAAGATTTGGAAAGGTGACGGGGGTGGTGATCATTACATTGGGTATTATATGTACCGCCTTGCTTACACAATATTCGCATAAACCTATTTTTATTTATTTGATGAATGCTTACGGCTATTTTACACCGGGTATTGCCACTATGTTTTTGCTGGGGATTTTGTGGAAACGTACTACGCATGCAGGGGCATTGGTGGCCGGGCTGTTGACTATTCCGTTGTCTTTGGCTATTGAGTATGGGTTCCCTGGAATGCCGTTTTTTAACCGTACGGGTATTGTTTTTTGGTCCTGCATGGTGTGCTGTGTATTGGTTAGTCTGCTTACCAAACCGAAGCCTGCGGCAGAACTTACAGGGTTGATCTGGACGCGTGATAGCCTTTCTTTGCCTCTTGCAGAACGTGCGCAACAACGCGGCTGGCGTAATCCTTTTATCTGGTGGGCAATTGTAACCGTAATGGTGCTCTATTTCTACATCAAATACGCGTAGTTTTTATCGCTCAATTAATTAATCCTTTTATTTACAGTGTTTAAGGGTTTACTGTTTTTGTTTGCCAGGTTTATAGGCGGGCACAAATATATTTTTCGACATTCTTTTTTGTATACAAAAAAATTATATATTTGTATACATATGTTTTGAGAACTTTAAATGTCTGTTGTCAAAACAGGTAGCCAAATAATCTAAATATTACCAAAAACCGGGTTGATGAAAAATTTAAAAAAATGGTTGGTTTCCATAGGGCCTGGAATTGTGACTGCAGCTATTGTATTTGGGCCAAGTAAAATTACAATTACCTCAAAAATGGGGGCTATGTATGGTTATAGCTTGTTGTGGGTAGCAGTTGTGGCTGTTTTTTTTATGATTGTATTTACTTCCATCAGCTCACGGATTGGCCTGGCCAGTGATGTTTCGTTGTTAAGTACTATCCGCAACCATTACGGCAAATGGGTTTCCATATGTATGGGGATTGGCATTTTTCTGGTAGCTGCGTCTTTTCAGGCAGGAAACTCTATTGGCGTTGGTATTGCTGTAGGCGAGGCTACCGGTACACCGCCTGCACGTTGGATTATCCTTTTTAATGCCATTGCCATCGGGCTACTGTTTTTTCGAAATTTTTATAAAACCCTCGAAAGATTGGTGATTACCATTGTAACCTTAATGCTCTTTTCGTTTTTAACCACCATGTTTTTGTCTAAGCCCGATGTTACGGGGATTGTAAAAGGCTTTGTTCCTTCCATTCCGGTAGGTTCGGGGGGCTTGCTCATTGCTTTTTTTGCTTCCTGTTTTTCTATTGTGGGGGCCTTTTATCAGTCTTATTTAATTCAGGCACGCAAAAAAATCAGTCCCGATCTGGTATTGGATAACAGTAAGGGGCTGGCAGGAATGATTATTTTAGGGGTGATGAGCTCGGTGCTGATGATATGTGGTGCAGCGGTATTGCACGAGCAGGGAATTCCTGTAAACAAGGCCTCGGATATGGCCAGGGCATTGGAGCCATTATTTGGTCATAATGCTGCGCTGTTGTTTTTGATTGGCTTGTTTGGTTCTTCATTCTCCTCGTTGGTGGGTAACGCAACTATTGGTGGTTCGCTACTTTCTGATGGTTTTGGCTATGGAAGTCAGCTCGACTCAAAGGTAGTAAAAGCACTCATAGCGCTGGTAATGATAATAGGCGCTTCCATTGCCATCGGGTATGAAAAGCCGCCGTTGGAGCTGATCATTTTTGCACAGAGTGTAACCATATTTCTAGTGCCCTTTATTGGAGCGGCCATGTATATGCTGGCCAATAAACGCAGTTTAATGGGGGGCTATGTCAATACGCCGTTTATGCGCTATGCCGGATTTACGGGTATTTTGCTGCTGGTTCTTCTGGCGATATATAATTTTAATGAACTGTTTTTAAAATAATGGAATAACGAACATAAAAACACACAATATGAGTAATTTAACCCTGTTAGAACAAGAGATCTTAAAACCTTCAGAAGCGTTGGTTGAAGATGTGAGCCGTATAAAAGGCGACATTATGCTATTGGGCGTTGCTGGTAAAATGGGCCCTTCAATGGCTCGTGTAGCTCGTCAGGCGGTTGATATTGCAGGAACCGGTCAACGCATTATTGGGGTCTCCCGCTTTTCAGACCCTGCATCCCGTGCTGCGCTCGAAGCTTCGGGTGTGGAGACTATTGCTGCCGATTTGTTGAATGAGGCAGAATTGGCTGCACTTCCGGATGCTCCCAATGTGATCTATCTTGCAGGGCATAAATTTGGTACCACAGGTAAAGAGGCTTTTACCTGGGCCATGAATGCTTATCTTCCTGGCCGTGTGGCCGAAAAATACCGCAATTCCAATATCGTTGCATTTTCTTCAGGGAATGTATTGCCGTTTGTGCCGGTTACCTCAGGAGGGGTGTCTGAGGAAACCAGTCCCGAGCCTATAGGCGAGTATGCGCAGTCCTGCCTGGGGCGCGAAAGGATATTTGAATATTTTTCGCAAAAAAATGATACCCCAATGCTGATCTACCGGTTAAACTATGCGGTTGATTTCCGCTACGGGGTGTTGGTAGAAATTGCGAAGTCAGTTTTGAGCGGAAAAGCCATCGACCTGCGTACCGAAAACGTAAATGTCATCTGGCAGGGTGATGCCAACGAAGTTGCCATCCGATCTTTGCTGCATTGCGAATCGCCTGCAAAAATACTAAATGTTACCGGCCCGGAAACCCTGTCCATTAAATGGGCAGCCCACCAGTTTGGAACTATTTTTGGTAAAGAGCCAAGTTTTGTAAATGAAAGCGCAGGTACTGCTTTATTAAACAATGCTTCCGAATGTCATCGTTTATTTGGTTATCCTAAAGTTACGGTTCGGGAAATTATTGAGCTTACGGCTACCTGGATGCAGGAGGGGGGAGAAGCATTGAACAAACCAACACATTTTCAGGAAAGATCAGGTAAATTTTAAGTTATGGCAGCACAATTATTATCCACACAAAAGCAGGCTATTCTGAGGCAAGGAACGGTTATTCCTGCTCATCCGCTGGCACTTAATTCAAGCCGGGAATTGAATGAAGATTACCAGCGTCAGCTTACCCGCTATTACCTGGCATCGGGTGCGGGTGGGGTAGCTGTTGGGGTACACAGCACACAGTTTGCTATTCGCAATCCGCAGGTTAACCTCTACGAAAGGGTACTTGCGCTGGCTGCCGAGGAAATTGCTAAATCGGGTGCTCAGGATCGTTTTATCAGTGTTGCGGGTATTTGCGGTGATACCGATCAGGCCATTCGCGAGGCAAAACTTAGCCTGAGTTATGGTTATGACCTGGGTTTGCTGAGCATGGGTGGCTTGCAGGATAAAACAGAGGAGGAGATACTGGACCGGACCAGGGCGGTGGCTGCTATAATGCCGGTATTTGGGTTTTATTTGCAGCCTAGTGTAGGTGGGCGTATCTTTTCTTATGATTTCTGGCTTCAGTTTGCCGATATTGAAAATGTACTGGCCATTAAAGCGGCGCCATTTAACCGTTATCAAACGCTGGATATGGTGCGGGCGGTGTGCCATTCTAAAAGAAATAAAGAGATTACCCTTTATACCGGTAATGATGACAATATTGTAGCCGATTTGCTGACGACTTATCGGTTTGAGATTGATGGAGAAACTGTTAGCAAAAGATTTGAAGGAGGTTTGTTGGGGCATTGGGCGGTATGGACGGAGGCTGCGGTAAGGCTTTTTGTCGAAATTAAGCAATGTCGTGATGCGGGATATGAGGGTGTAGCTAATTTCCTGGCCAAGGGCGTGGCGGTAACCGATATGAACGCTGCTATTTTTGATCCTTCGCACGGTTTTCATGGTTGTATCCCTGGAATTCACGAAGTATTGAGAAGGCAGGGCCTGATGGAGGGTATCTGGTGTCTGGATCCACATGAGGATTTGTCGCCGGGACAAGCCGATGAGATTAGTCGGGTATGCAAGGCTTATCCCGAGCTTATAGATGACGATTTTGTGAGGTCTTTTCTCGCAAAAAACTAATAACTGTTTCATGATATTAAAGACCGGTGCTATGACACGTCTGATCAGAATAATTGCTTTATTGCCATTGGCAGGCTTGTTTATCCATTGTAATTCCTCCATGCTTAATAATCCGCCCGAACAGCAGTTCCGGATAGGGGCAAGTACGGTTGGCATACAATCGGTAGCTACAAACTTAAATGTGCCATGGCAAATTGCCTGCGGCCCTGATCAGCAGATCTGGTATACCGAACAATCGGGTAACATCAGCAAAGTTAATCCGGAGACTGGAAAAATAAGGCGCTTGCTAAGGCTGCCTGATGTGATTCGCGACCGTACGTCGGGCTTGCTGGGGATGACCTTGCATCCTGATCTGAAGATTAAACCTTATGTTTTTATTAACTATACGGGTTATTCCAAAACAAAAAGCAGGGTGTCGAAAGTGGTGCGTTATACTTATGATGCGCAAAAAGATACGTTGATTAGTCCGGTTGTATTTCTGGAATATCCGGCCTGGACTTCTCATTTTGGCTCCCGTATTGCCATTGCGCCTGATGGAAAGGTGATGATTTCTACCGGTGATGGTGCACAGGACGATAATGCGCAGAACATCAAATCGCCGAATGGAAAAGTGCTGCGTTATAATTTAGACGGCAGTATTCCCGGTGATAATCCCTTTAAGGGAAATCCGGTATGGGCCTGGGGTTTGCGCAATCCGCAAGGACTGGTATATGCCAATGGTAAGCTATATTGTTCGGACCATGGTGATGCTACCGATGATGAGGTGAACCTGATTCGTAAGGGCGCTAATTACGGATGGCCATTTGTAGAAGGTTTTGTGGATACAGAGAAAGAAAAGCTTTTTGCCAAAGATTCTGTAGTTACGGCGCCACTGCAGGCATGGACACCTACTGTTGCACCGGCAGGAATGGCCTATTATGCTTCAGATAAGATTCCGGAGCTTAAGGGGCAATTGTTGCTGACTACGCTTAAAGGCAATAGCCTGAGGGCGCTAAAGTTAAATGCTGCCGGGACCGGAATTATTAAAGACATCAATTACTTTGAGAAGGTTTTTGGACGTTTGCGTTCTGTATGTGTGTCGCCTGCGGGGGATGTATATATTGCGACCAGTAACCGCGACTGGAACCCTAATGCTAAGCCGGCCAAAAATGATGACCGGATTATACGTATATACAGATTGGATGCAAAACATGCGCATCCCGGGGCTAGATCGGCCGTTATTGTCCATAAAAGTACCGAAATACTAAACAAAGGTGCTTTGTTGTATACCAATTATTGTGCATCCTGCCATAAAGATGACGGTAAGGGTGTAGAAAATACCTTCCCGGCTTTGTTGAAGTCGTCGGTTGTTGCGGGAGATAAAAAACTACTGCTGCATACCGTGCTGAATGGCCGCAAGGTGATGCCTAAATTCTCTTTTATTGAGGATAATGACCTGGCGGTGCTGCTCACTTACGTGCGTAAGCAGTTCGGCCCGGCTGCTGATGCGGTGTCGATTGAAGAGGTTAAGAACGCCAGGAAATAAACAAAAACTGGCCATTCTGGTGTGGCCAGTCTAAATATTCCTTGCAGAAGAATTGTCGATTATAAAATTTGATGCAACTGTAAGTATTGCAGGAGCATAATGGTTTTTCCATCCTTAATTTCTCCTGTTTCCATCATTTTTATGGCTTGTTCTATACCTATTTCCAACACTTCGATGTTTTCTTCTTCGTGAGCTAAGCCACCGCCATCACTTACTTTCATGGTTTTCGAATATTCGGCAATAAAAAAATACAAGATTTCGGTAACTGAGCCGGGCGACATATAGGCTTCAAATATTTTCTTTACGGCTGTTACTTTGTAACCTGTTTCTTCCTCTGTTTCACGTTTGATACAGTCTTCGGGGTTGTCTTTGTCTAGCAAGCCGGCGCAGGCTTCTATCAGCATGCCTGTTTCATTTCCGTTTATAAAAGTTGGCAGACGGAACTGTCTGGTCAGGATTACTGTTTTTTGCTCCACATTGTACAGTAAAATTGTAGCGCCGTTTCCGCGGTCGTAAGCTTCTCTGCTTTGTGTTTGCAGGCTTCCATCTTTTTTCAGGTACTCATAAGTGATTTTTCGTAAGGTGTACCAGTTGTCGGAAAGAATTTCGGTGTCGAGAATGTTGATTTTAGGAGGATGCATAAAGTGTTTGATGTAAAAAAATAAAATTAACCCGGCCATAAATTCGGGCCCGCTAAAGAAACGAAATAATGAAGCGCATCATATCCGTTATTTCAGCTTTGTTGAAAATTAATACAATATCTAGTTTTAGCTAACAACTATTTAATGCTTTTTAGTGGCAGTATCCAGCTCTACCTGCTAGATTAGGTGTACATAGTAGGTGGGTTAAAGGTGCCTTATTGGTGTATAACACCTATGAGGTACCTGTGAAGTAGGTGTGATGTACCTTTTATGTATAGAGCGGACATAGAAAAGCCTTTCACTACCGTGAAAGGCTTTTGCTCCCTCTGCTGGGCTCGAACCAGCGACCCTCTGATTAACAGTCAGATGCTCTAACCAGCTGAGCTAAGAAGGAGTGCTGGTTGCCAAAATGTGGTTTTTGATCTGTTAATGATACAAAACTTGTGTCCGTTTTGGGAGCGCAATATTAAGAAATTCCATTCAGATTGCCTAGAAGATTTTAAAATATTTTCTGAATACTTTCTGCGGCGTAACCGGCGCTGGCCGTCATGCCCTTGCCGCCAATTGCTGTGCGGATGTGGATACAGTTGTCTATGTCGTAGGTTACGATGTGCTTAGTTGGGTGCTGTGGATAAAAGCCGGCCCAGGTACTTTGTAGTTTGCGTACATCAAAATCTACAATGCGCGCTGCTTCCTGTAGCATCAGTTCGTTAATGTGGTGACTGAGATCGAAACCCAGGTCGTCGAAATGGTTTACATCAGCGTACACGTGCGAATCGCCAATAATAATACTGTTGTCTGTTGCCTGCTTAAACAGTATATGGATGCCCCATTTTTTTAGCTCTTCGTAATGTGAAGGCGTTTTTAGGGTTTTGAAAGAAGGGCAATAATGCTCAAAGCTCTCGTACCTCCTGGTGGTTAGGCCGGTTAAGATGTTTCCTGCCAGTCGTATATCGGCCATAGGCACTGTACGCATCATCTGGAGTTTGCTTACCACGATGCCGCTTTGGCTAAACAGTTCGGGGTATAGCAGTTTAAATTCGTAACCGTTACAGATCAGCGCTTTCTGGGCCGTAAAAGGCTTGTCGTTGGCTTTTAAACCTACTTTTACGCCATTGCCATTACTTTCGCAAACTGTTACCGGACTGTTGTATTGCAACGTATAGGTTTTAAATTTAGCCTGCATGTACTGATGCAGACGGTAAATCATCAATTCGGGTTCTACACTGATTTCCTGTGGGAAAAATATCGCTTCCTTTGCATAAGTAGATTTAATGGCAGGATACTGATTTAAAATGGCCGCCTGATTTAATAGCTCGGTGTCATAACCCAGGCTATCGTAATGTGCTTTCAGCTCGTGTATCAATGTCTGTTCATCCTCATCGGAGGCGATGTAAAGACTGCCGTTGTTGCGTACCGAAATGTCAAACTCTTGCTGGATAGACTTATAGATTTCAAGTCCTGCTACACCATATTCAAACCATTCGGCTTCCATGCCTGATGGCACGACCTGACCGAAATTGCGTACCGTGGCGCCCACAGGATAATTATCTTTTTCCAGCTGCAATACTGTTTTGCCGGCAGCTAAGGCATGATAAGCATGGAAAGTGCCCAATACACCGCCGCCAATTACAATAAGATCAAAATGTTTAGGAGTCATGTTGTTTTTTTGCTGAGGCCTGGCCGCTTTTTAAATTTCGGATTGGCTCAAATTTATATTAAAAATGGTTAATTCTACTACTTAATTGGTGTACTGCTTAATGCTGGTCCTGTAGGTACCATCTGTTGTTTTCTATGTGTTGCTAACTTTTTTTTCCGGAAATAGAGAAGCGAAAGCACACTACATATGCCACCAATAAATGGCACGGCAATTAAACACTGCTTAAAAAAGTGCATCCAGCTTACATGGGTTGCCCCAAATTCGTGTAGCATCAATATTGAGAAACTACCTGCGTAGCCTATAGAATCGGCTACGTACATAATAAAACCGATGTTACTTTTGTAATGAAAATTGGCAATCATCCGCTCAAAGAAAATGGCATTGTAAGGAATGTAGGCCATGTACAGCCCCATGCCCAATAAGGCCATCCAACTTACTGGGTTAATGTAGTTTTTGTCAAAAAGATAGGTGCTTAGACCAATGAGTAGGCAGCCGGTAATAATCATTACATGGATAACGGTAAAGGCTTTGAGGTTATCTTTGATCAGGATCAACAGCCCTAGCATGACCAGCACCACAATCGAAATTAAAGTGTCAATTTGCGTGTAAATATGATTATCGTGGATGCCTAAGCCGGCCCATATTTCTACCTCAAAATTATCGCGCATATCGCGGATACAGGTAAGCAGCACGTAAATGATAATGCTGAGTATAATGCCTGGTAAAAAGGTGACTATAAACTTATGCCGTTGTTGGGCGTCCATGGGCACGCGCTCGGTGCGTAGCTGCTTGTCTTCTTTTGAGGGTGGCGGTATTACTTCTAAACAATATACAAAAAGGAGCAGGGGAAGCAGAAAAACAAGACCGGTAAAAAAAGGCATCCAGTAATCACTTACTGTGGCAACCGACATCAAGGTACGTGCTATCGTTTTTACAAAACCAGAGGCAAATATTAAACTGATAGACATTAAGGCCCCCATAAATTCGGTTGTCTTGCGGCCTTCTAAATAACTGAATACCAAGCCCCAGATCATTCCCAAAGGAAAGCCGTTTAGGAAAAGGAAAACAATATTATAAGGTGCCGGTACCAAGGCGAAACCCAATAAGGCAAGCCATGAAAGAACAATTAGCAAAATAATGCTCCTGGCGCGGTTGTTTTTATTTGATTCGGAAATAAAACGGATACCATAAAACTTACTGAGGGTGTAGCCGGCCATTTGCACAACCACCAACCAGACTTTGTAATCGAGGTGCAGAAATTCCTGATGCTCGAAAGTGGCCGAAACAAATGCTTTCCTAAAGGCGTACATACTGGTATAACAGCCAAAAGCAGCCATACCACCAAACACAGTGATTAACCAATAAGGCCATTTTTGTGCTTTATTGCGGGCAATATGAAGAAAGTTCATCTTTCCTAGCCGGCAATAATGTCCAGCACCTCTGCTACGTTATCGATAATATGAGTAGGCTGGTATGGCGCCAGTTCGTGGCGTGTAAAAGCCCCCGTGGTAACGCCGATTACATATTTACATCCGGTGTTTTTTCCCTCGTTGATGTCCACCTCGGTATCGCCGACTTTTGCAATTTCTGCGGTGTCGGTAATGTCAAGCTGCTGCATCATCTTATAGATCATATCGGGGTATGGACGGCCATTTTTTACCTCATCGCTGGCAACTACTACATCTACTTTGTCGGCCCAATTAAGCCTTTCGATAATTACATCGGCAATGTCTTTAGAAAAGCCGGTATCCAGGCCAATTTTGATGCCTTGGCTACGCAAAGCTTCAAATGTTTCTTCTGCTTGCGGAAGAGGAAGGATCTGATCGGAGGTTTGATAAAAATGCAGCATATTGGCTACAAAATCTTTGTGTATTACTCCGATTAGTTCTTCGGTAATCAGGGCTGTATTTGGCTCATATACCTGTAGCATCATTTTAATGGCTAAAGGTTTTTCATAACCCATTATCGGGTTAATGTCTTTTAACGGAATTTCATAACCGGAATGTTTCATGGCCTGCTGAAAAGCAAGACCCACATAATTCTCATCCTTAACGGTTGTGCCCGCCATATCGAACACCACTAATTTGATTGACATATTGTTTGTTTTTTTTTTAAATAATACAATTGTAAACAATGTTTATTATTTGTAAACAAAAGTCTGGATTATCAAATTGTTAATTTTGTATCGCCTTATGTTACTGTTATTTTGTAAATGCTTCTAGCACTGGTCTTCCGCGCCAGCTTTGGGGTTGTTGCAGTCCCATTATCCAGGCTAGTGTAGCGGCGGTATCATAAGTAATAATCACATCTTTAAGCTCGTGGTTTTTGCGTACGCCGGGGCCGGTAATGATCCAGGGGATCTGAACTTCATCTAAGGACTTCCCGCCATGGCCTTTCCCTGTGCCTCCATGATCGGCAGTAACCAGGATAATGGTTTCGTTTTGAATACCTGCATCTTTAACGGCCTGTACAATTTTGCCAATACGCTGATCTACCTGTTCCAATTGTTTATAATATTCGGGAGTACGGTGTCCGATGCTGTGCCCGGTACCATCCGGCTCATCCAGATGTAGAAAAGTGAAAAATGGTTTTTCGTTTCTGATGATCGTAGCAGTAGTGTCGGTACAGAAATCGTCTTTGTCTTTTCCATTAACCACAATATTAACGGCGTTTTTTTCGAACAGATAGCCAATGCCGCCCCAGCTGTAAATAACGGCCGTTTTGGCAGTTTTTTTCTGCTCCCTGATTACGCTGAATATGGTTGGGAATAAGCCATAGGAGTTTTTAGTTACAGATGGGATTTCGGGAATCTTGCTATCCCATTCGGTATAACCATGCTCGGTAGGTCCCGCTCCCATCAATAAAGAGGCCCAGTTTACGGCACTTGATGATGGCAGCACACAGCGGGCCTTGTCTGTCCAAGAACCATTGCGCATTAGGTTTTTAAGGTTTGGCATGTTGGCTTCTTGCAGCGCATAGCCGCCAAAACCATCACAGCCGATTAAAACAACGTGTTTAATTTTTTTTACTTGTGCCAGGGATGATAGGCTTATGCATAGCAATAGCCATGCGCCTATTAATTTTGTTTTCATATTCATACATTTTTGACCATTGCAAAACTAATGGTGATTTATGAGTATGAAGATAGGGTATTGTTAAGTATTTATAAACTTTGTTTAGTTGTTTTATTCAAAAAAATAAATCACCAGCATTAATGCCCTGGTATCGCCAATATTAACGGGGGTATGAGAAAGGCGACCATCAAAAAGCATGGAATCACCTTTTTCGAGTATAATTTTCTTTTTAGAGAATTGATATTCTACCTTGCCTTCAATCATGTATTTAAATTCGAAAGCTTCGGTTTTGACCATTGGGCGGTGTGCATTTACTTCCAGCTCCAGCAGCACAAAATCGGCTGTTGAGAATTTAATATTTTTGGTTAAGATGCGCGAGTAGTTAAAGCCAATAGCCTGCTCTTTTTCAAATTTCTGATACTGGTCTTTCCGTTTTACCAGCACCGGTGCATCTTTTTTATGGAAATTGATGTCTTTAAAAAAGCTGTTTAAGTCAATCTCCAGACTTTTAATGATATCCATCAATACCATTAAAGAGGGGATGGTGCGGCTATTTTCAATCTGAGAAATAAGGCCTTTACTTACTGATGCTTTATCTGCAAGCTCCTGAACAGTAATGCCTAGTTCTTTACGGCGTTCTTTAATTTTGAGGCTTATCTGTAAAAGAATTTCTTCTTGCATAGGTTGAAACGAGATTGATGCCACGAATGTATTATTTTTTGTTAAGAAATAATATTGATGTTTTTTTCAGGCAGGAGATGTTGGATTTTTCTATTATTTTTATGGTATGCAACAGATATTCGCTGAAGAGACTTTTTCTGCACCCCGGTGGCTCAAAATTATATGTTACGTTTCGAGTTTTGTATTGTTCTTGCTGGGTGTTGAGCTGCTCATGATGAAAGATGCACCTACCGAGGTTTTGTTTGTAGTCCCTTTGATTTTTTTTGTTGTGCTTTCCATGCTGATGTATACGCGGCTAAAATTGGTGATTTCAAATGCCGGCATCCGTTATATTGGTGGCTTAAGGAAACATGATTTTTCCTGGGGCGATATTACAGGAATTGATATGGTGCGGTTGGGGAAATTTGAAACGCCAAATGCAACCATATACTATTCGGGCAGGAAACTGGGGTTGAGTATGGGATTTTATCTTAAACCGAATTATAACAGAATTTTATCAATGTTGGAAATGAAAGTTCAGCCTGGGGTGTTTACAGAGGAGTATTGGAGCATTGCTAAGCTGATCAAATAAAGTTTAATATAACTTATGACAAATAAGATTGATGAAATGCTATCTATGTTTGGATTGAATGAGTCCGACAGTATTGTACCGATGCTGGATACTTTTCGGGATGAGGAAGAAATTCGGGAATATTGCTGGCTGGTTTTACGAACGTATCCGGATTTAAAAAAGGAAAGCTGGTTAGTTGGAATTGAAGGTGGAGATTACATTTACAGCTTTGGTGGGCATTATGTGTTCATCACAGATGACATCTGGAGTTTTAATCTGGTAGCCAGCGCACCTGTATTGAAGTTGCTTGCTGAAAGCATGGTTATGTTAAAGGGTGCTGATCGTTGAAGTTCTTTATCATCTGTTTTATAGGTTTTGGAATTGATTCATGATTTAAATCCTTTATGCCTTTTTGGGAATCGTGTTTTTTTGTCAGAAAACTAAAAAAGCCTTTCAGTGAAACTGAAAGGCTTTGTATTTGGCTCCCTGTAGCGGGGAATTCTCGAACCAAGTAATAGATTTTGAAAAGAATCCCATGGTACATTAGGACATGTTTAGGTTAGGGAATTTGTCTTGTAAAGTTTTTACGAATTTTTCGCCAACTACCTGATATTTAGCTCTTGTTTCTAATTGCTTTTTTAAGTTGAGTAAATCTGCAGGGTCAACGATATAATTAAGCCTATCGTGAATTTCAAGCGATAAGGGATGTCCATCCATATCAAAAGTGATAACATGCGTTTTTGGCAAATATTCTTCTGATGATTTGGAATAGACGCCCAATTGCGATTTTAGGATGCCTCCATAACGAAGCCTCGCTTTTTCAATTCTAAAAGTATCAAATTGGATGTGCTCGTCCAATTCACCAACGGTATTGGTGCTTAAAAAATGCAAATCGTTTCCACTTAAAACCCAGAAACAATCCGTTTCAATTCGTCTGAGTTTTACACCAACAGCGGATAATGCCACATTTTTTAACCCATCAGTTACCAATTCTTGCACCTTATTGGCTGTTGACTGGGGAACAGATGCGGAAGTGAAGGCATCAATGGATTTACCTTTCATCCATTGTGTTAGTTTTGAAAAATCCTGGGCTAAAAGGTCTTGTTTGTACCGGTTATATTTAGTTCTTTCAACATCTAAATCAATTTCTGATTTTGCTGTTTTGTGTTTTTTATTCATGATTATCATGAAAGCTACACCTGCAATAATTACTACGACTGGAATTAAAAATAATGGATTCATACTTTTTTGTGTTTAAATATTAGTTGTGTTTATTTTTTAGTGATTTGAATTTCGGTTTTCAGGGTGCCTCTTGTTAAGGTAACGGAATTGACCTTTCCATTACTGAAGTCGAATTTTAATAGGTTGGGATAATCCACAATCTTAAATAATCCGTTTTTCAGATAAACCAATTCATTGTCGTTTTTTCCCTTAAAGAAATCCAGAAACGGAGATTCAACATAAAGACGATTGTTCTTTTCCACGATTTTGGGCTCCATTCCCTGTCCATACAGGAAATCGTTGTAGGTTCCAATGAGTTGTTTTTTTAAACTCAATGGTATTTCCTGAACATCTTCATTGACTGTTTTATTCCAGTCCATTAATGCGAGGATTTTTACTCTAGTATGATTCATTACCGGAAAACGATTCGGTTTTTCGCCATTGGCAAGATATACCATCCCGTTACCGTCTGTCATGGTAGCCAAAACGTTGCCGCCAACTCCAGTGTTGGAACCACTACAGGCAAACCAATCGTAATTGTCGTAACCGAAAGACTTTTGCCATCCGTGACCCCAGCCTCCAACGGCATTTTTTAAAGCGGCTACTTCCGTCATTTTTTTTGCCACATGGCGAGAAATTACCTTATTATTCTTGTTGCGCAAGGCATTTTGAATTTCAATCGAAATCTCAGCTAACTCTGTGGGTGTTGACCAAAGTCCAGACGGGCCAACTTGGGGCGTGATTGGCAGGCCGGTTTTGATTACTTTTCCGTCTTTGTCGTGCACCAAAGCTACATTGGTAAGAAACTCCTTTTCATTGGGCTGTATCATGGTAGTGTTTTTCAGGCCAAGTGGAGAAAACAGGTATTGTTGTGCGAGCGCTGCAATTGATTTGCTGAATGTATCTTCCAAGGCCATTTGGATGATGGTGTAACCTCCGCCACTGTATTGCCAATTGGTTCCCGGCTCAAACAGAAATTCGATTTCTTTGTCGTATCTCGGGATTTTTCCCAAAAGACTTTCTTCTAGGGTTGGGATTTTTTCGCCTTCATAATGGTCTTCAAAGCCTTCCTGAGATGTTCCGGCTGTATGGCTTAAGAATTGTTTCCAGGTTGGGCTGTTGTTTTCCGTAAACTTGCTTTTTGGCAGATGCCATCTTTTTAGGGATTTGTCAATTGGCTCATTGAGATTAATCAAACCTTTTTCTTCCAAGATAAAACAAAGAAGTGCCGTGATTGGCTTGGCGATAGAGGCCGTAGAGAAGGCGGTGTTTTCATCTATCTTTTCTGGGGATTCCGCTGACTTGACTCCGAATTGTTTGGAATAGACAATTTTGTAATTTTCAAAAATTACGACACTGAAGCCCGGGAGTTTGTATTTCTGTAATTGTTGTTCAATATTCAAACTGTCTGTTAAAAAGCTATAGTCTCTTTTTTTCGACAATGCTTTATTTCTTATCTGGCAACTAGAAATGGTTAGTATAAGAATGAGTAAGTAAAGGGCCCTTTTCATCGTATCGTTTTTTAGGTTAAAAATTATTTCGATACAAACATGGGGAAGAAACAAAACTTGTGCGACCGAATAAAAGTAGTCGAACGCATTTGTCGAAAAAAACAAGTACGGATAATTAAAAACACCCGTACGAGTAACTGCAAGTTGTTGTTTTACAAATTTTTGCGATAATCTGTTGGCGTGCTACCCGTATGCTTTTTAAAAGCAGTATTAAATGAAGATTTTGAGTTAAAGCCTACGTAGTATAGAATTTCGAGGATGGTTAGCTTACTTTTTGCCTCGTCTTTTAAAATATGCATTGCATTTTCGATCCGATAGGTATTGACGAAATCATAAAAATGCTGCCCCAATTGATGATTAATCAAAAGTGACAGGTCACGGACAGGAACCCTAATGCCCTTAGAGACATCTTGAATGGTTAAGGATGGGTTAAGAAATGGCTTTTCGTCCGTCATATATTGCTGTAATTTCAATAAGTCTTCATGATATTCTTTTTCACTTACTGCTGGCTGCTCACCGTTTTTTTCTTCTAAAACAAGGTCGGAAACCAATTTTAATTTTGAATCAATATTTCTAAATAGATCGGGGTTGTTTAACGCTTTGAATAGGTGCCAGCAAATCATAAAAAGCGATGAAACCAAAAGCCCAATCCTTATTCCTTCAGAGAGATGTGGATAATCAGAAAATTTTAAAATGTTTTTTAAAAGAGCAATCATATATAGCGTTGCAAGTACGCTGGTAAACTGAAACAGCCAATTGTATGAAATGATACTGCTGCCTGCATAGTTTTGCTGGTATAGCTTTTTTGCTTTTCTTAACAACATAAAAATGGCAGTAAAATAAGCGATTACCTGAAGATGGAAAAGTATATGGTTGAACTGCAATTCGAACCTGCTTTGGCGATTGATGATAAAATCAATTTTAGTCGCCATATCAACCATATAGAAACGGGGCAATAAAACGACATTCGCAATTAAAAATGGCAACAGATGAAGGATATGTTTAGTCTTCAGCTTAAAATCGGCATAACAAACCGACAAAACGTATAGGTAAAAAACAGGGACTTGTAGGAAAGAAAATGTAATCCTGAACATGCCCAGATTTGAAGGGCCACTAACGGCTAAGTTCCACAAAGGCTGGCTAATATCTATAGCTGTTAGTAATAGAAAAATAGCAAACAGCGCATTGCTTCTCTTGTGTTTTGTTTTGACGGTAAGTAGAAAAAATGCAAGAAATAGTGAAATGAACAGGGAAATTACGGTTACAATAACTAATAAATTGATTTTGTCCATTCCTTGTTCTTTTTTGTTGGTGGTTTTGTTAAAGATCGCTCTTTTTAGCTCACAGATAAAGGGTGCAGCTTAATCTCTTACTATCTGTCCGTTCAGGGGCCGAATTTAGATAAAATTTATGATCATTGGTTAGGTCGGCTTTATACGATCATAAACAAAAAAAGCTGCAACATATGTTGCAGCTTTTTTAAGCTCCCTCTGCTGGGCTCGAACCAGCGACCCTCTGATTAACAGTCAGATGCTCTAACCAGCTGAGCTAAGAAGGAGTGCTGGTTGCCAAAACGTTGTTTTTGATCTGTTAAAGATGTAAAACATTTGTTCGTTTTGGGAATGCAATATTAGGGGTTTTAATTTATTTATGCAATATTTGCAGTGAAAAAAGTAAAAAAAATATTAAATAATTTATATGAGCTTGATAATCATAGGTACTGTAGCTTTTGATGCTATAGAAACCCCCTTCGGAAAAACGGATAAAATTGTAGGTGGTGCGGCAACATACGCTAGTTTAGCTGCTTCTTACTTCTACGATAAGGTGAAAATTGTGGGAGTTGTAGGCGACGACTTTCATCAAAACGATATTGATACCTTTACCAATCATGGTATTGACACCGAAGGATTACAAATCAAGGAAGGTGAGAAATCATTTTTTTGGTCGGGTAAATACCACAATGATATGAATAGCCGGGATACATTGGTTACAGAACTGAATGTGCTGGCCGATTTTGATCCGGTTATTCCGGAGAATTACCAGGACTGCGAATTTTTGATGTTGGGTAACTTAACACCAATTGTACAGCAAACGGTAATCAAAAGGCTTAAAAACAAGCCTAAGCTGATTGTGCTGGATACGATGAATTTCTGGATGGACATTATGATGCCTGATTTGCTGGAAACCATTAAAATGGTGGATGTATTGACCATCAATGATGCTGAGGCGCGCCAGCTATCCGGCGAATATTCGTTGGTGAAAGCTGCTGCGAAAATTCTGCAGATGGGCCCGAAATACCTGATCATTAAAAAAGGTGAGCATGGTGCATTGTTGTTTCACGAAGATAAAGTGTTCTCGGCCCCGGCACTTCCTTTGGCCGAGGTTTTTGACCCAACCGGAGCAGGTGATACTTTTGCCGGAGGTTTTATCGGTTATATGGCAAAAGTTGGAACGGTAAACTTCAACAATATGAAAAATGCCATTATTTTCGGTTCTGCACTGGCATCGTTCTGCGTAGAGAAATTTGGTATTGAGAAAATCCTGAACCTGACTGATGCTGAAGTGGCAGGACGTGTGCAGGAGTTTGTGAACTTAAGCTCTTTTACTATCGAGGCTTAAGCGATAATCATATTTTTAGAGAGGCTATTCACGATGGTGAATGGCCTTTTTTATGCTGGCAGTTTTCCTATGGCAGTAAATTTTTCAAATACGGCTTCCGTATGCGGAGCATCAGGTAGCTCTTCTGTTAAATCCTGCCCGGCCCAATGTTCATAATGTTTGCCATTGCGCCATAAGCGGCTTTCGGTTACATCGTAAATAATACCCCTATACGCTACCCATATTTGTGGCTTATCTTGCCCATTACGTAAGGCCAGCTGTTGTTTGGTGTATACCGGCAGGTTATCCATTAGCTTTAGCGCTTTTGCTTTTAAAAAGTTCAAACAGGTATACGGACATCAAAAGCATGTTCATCAAGTAGAAGTAGGCCTCAATAGGCACATCAAAAAGATTCAGCTTCAATGTTGCATTTTTGTTGAAGGTAAGGATAGGTGTCTGTTTCAGGAACATACAGGTCAGGTAAAATGGAATCAGCAGTGCCGTGTAGCTGCGGTAAAACCGATACATAAATCGCAACTTATTCCGGTATTCAACATACATCAGTAGTATGAATAGTATGAAAAAAGTGCTTAGGGTATACCATTTCAGGTAGCCAAAAAATAGCATCGCAACACAAATACCCAGTAAAAGGTTACTTAAAGAAAGACTGAACTTTTCAAGTGCGTTGTTGGGAAATCTGGAATTGAGAAAAAGATAGGTGAACAGCCCTACTGTAGGGACAGCAAAAGTAGTGGCAATGGTGTAAAGCGGGATTCCCATCACTAAGGGATTGTCAAAATTGCTGGTGTCAAAAGAAAGGATTTGTAG
This sequence comes from Pedobacter schmidteae, assembly GCF_900564155.1. NCBI lineage: Bacteria > Pseudomonadati > Bacteroidota > Sphingobacteriia > Sphingobacteriales > Sphingobacteriaceae > Pedobacter > Pedobacter schmidteae. The sequence goes on from NZ_LS999839.1 coordinate 1,951,042, forward strand.
GGCATTGAATAAAAATGTTAAAGCAGAGAAGAAAATTCCGGTGAGACAAACTGCCGCTAAAAATGCTTTTGGATAACTGTTGTTCATGTATCAGGATAAGGTCAGCTCCAAAAATAAGTATTTGTGCAAATAATTTAATTCCTTTATCTTCATTCCTATTATCTAAATACATTTATAAGCTCATCCCTATGAAAAAAACATTACTACTACTTACGCTTATAACGGCAGGTTTATACGGCTATAGCCAGGAAACCGCCAAAGTAGACACTACAAAACGCTGGACCATTCATGGCGAAAATACTTTTCTGATCAACCAGAGTTCTTTCTCTAACTGGTCGGCCGGAGGGGTGAATTCCATTGCCGGGAACCTGGTGTTTAACTACGATTTTAATTATAAAAAAGACAAGTGGAGTTGGGATAATAAGGTGATTGTTGGCTATGGCTTAAGCAAGCAGGAAGATTTGGGCTTACGGAAAAATGACGACAGGCTCATTCTAAACAGTTTGTTGGGGTATAAAGCTGCGCAATATTGGTTGTATACTTTTTATATGAACTTTCAAACGCAGTTTACTAAGGGATATAGTTATACCGGTACAACCCGAACCTTAATCTCTGATGCATTTGCACCTGCTTACCTCACTTTTGGGCCAGGTTTTGCTTATAAGAAATCTGACAATTTCAGGGTCAATATTTCTCCTTTCGCGTCGCGGGTTGTAATTGTACAAAATGATAGCCTGTCTAGAGAAGGTGCATTTGGTGTCGATCGTGGTAAGAAGACCAGATTTGAATTCGGCGCTTCTGTTGATGCTTACTATAAAGTTCAGTTGATGGAAAACATTGGGTTTGAAAATATTTTAAAGCTTTATTCTAATTATCTGGATAAGCCACAGAATATTTATACAGATTACACAGCCAATATTTTTATGAAAGTAAACAAGTTTGTAACTGTTAATGCTGGTGTACAAATGATTTATGATGATAAAACCAAAATAAAGGTTTTTGACGGTGCCGGAAATTTGATTGATGATGACAGAAAAGCCTTGCAGGTAAAGCAGATATTTGGAGCCGGGTTTACGTATAAGTTTTAAGAAAAGCCTACACGCGACAGGATGGGCTTTAGGAATTGCGCTGAAAATTGCCCGATTTATGCTATATTAGAGCTATAGATAGGATTTTATGTCAAACATCAACCTGATTATTGAAGAACGCCCAGCCAGCATAGGTAGTTTTATGGTGGGTCGGTTATTGCCTTTTCGTGAAAAAAGGATGGTAGGCCCTTTTGCTTTTATTGATCATATGGGACCGGTGTGTATGAGCGATACCGAGAATATGGATGTGCCGCCGCATCCGCACATTGGCCTGTCAACCCTTACCTACCTTTTTGAAGGAAGCATTATGCATCGCGATAGCTTGGGTACGGAGGTGGAGATAAAGCCTGGTCAGGTGAACTGGATGACTGCCGGAAAGGGGATAGTTCACTCGGAAAGAACACCTGCCTATCTGCGCAATTCGGACAAATTGATGCATGGTTTGCAGATTTGGGTAGCTTTGCCCAAACATCTGGAAGAAATGGAACCCGAGTTTTTTCATGTGGAAGGAAAAGGATTGCCCGAATGGACGGAGCAGGGCGTGCGCTTTAAACTGATTGCCGGGGAAGTTTTTGGCAAAAAATCTGACGTACCGGTATACAGCCCGCTTTATTTTCTGGAACTGAAAACCGATAGTCCGCAAACCATCAAAATAGGTAAAGACTTGTTTGGCGAAAGCGCCTTATATATTTTGGAAGGAGGCGTTGAAAGTGAAGGCCATACCTTTGGCCCAAAACAATTGCTGGTGGCAAAGGACAGTAAACTTTGTGAGTTTAATATGCAGGAGAATACCACCATCTATATTTTTGGTGGTGAACCTTTTGATGAAGGGCGCATCATTTATTGGAATTTTGTAGCCTCAACAGCCGAAAGGATTGAAGAAGCCAAAACGATGTGGCTGGAGCAATCTTTTGCACCGGTGCCCGGCGAAACAGATTTTGTTCCCCTGCCGCCGCAAAGCAAAAATGTAAAACCTCATGACCCGGCTGCTGATAAACATTAGTGTATATTGGCAGTTATAAAAACACAGATTGATACCCATGAATATTGAACAACACAATACAGATAAGAATGGTTCTTTTAAGGCAGTGGAAAATGGACAGGAAGCAGGTATAATGACTTATGTATGGGCCGGTCCGGGAAAGTTTATTATTGATCATACAGAAGTAAACGAGGCCTTCTCGGGTAAAGGTGTTGGTAAAAAGCTGGTGTTGGCTGCCGTTCAATATGCCCGTGACAATAAAACGAAAATTCTACCACTTTGCCCTTACGCAAAAAGTGTATTTGACAAAAATCCGGACCTTCAGGATGTCCTGTTTTAAATGTATCAGACTTAATCCTGTTTTAACAGTTGTTGCTGCATCACTTTTGCCGTTTGTGTGCTGCCGTCATGGCTCCAGCCCGGTGGATATAAGCAATATTTGATCTTGTCGCTTAGTCGGGGTGCTTTTTTAACATCAGCAATTAAAGCTCTGAACTCGTGAAATATGATGTTTACAGCGCCTGTATCTTCCGGTTGTTTGGTAAGTCCGTATGCGATTTCTTCCTCATCAATTTCCTGCTGGAAAGTACCAAAAATGCGGTCCCATAGAATGAGTACCATGCCCATGTTTTTGTCCAGGTAACGCAGGTTGCTGGCATGATGAACGCGGTGATGGGATGGTGTAACGAAGATATATTCGAATAAGGGATGAAGTTTACCTACGGTTTGGGTATGCACCAGATTACCATAAATCTGTGTGATGAGGTAGGCAAAAAGGATATCGAAAGCATTAAAACCCATCAAGGCCAGGGGCAGATAAAAAAACACGCGGTACAGCGGCTCAAAAACCGTAGAGCGGAAGCCGGTAGTCAGGTTAAAATACTCGGAGGAGTGATGGGTTACGTGCATGGCCCAGAAAAACCGCACATAGTGTCCGGTATAGTGTAAAACCCAATACAGGAAATCCTGTGCCAGAATTAATACAATCCAGTATACGTAGACATTGGATATCTGAAACAGTTTATGGTGCTGGTACACATACTCGAGTAGCATGAAGGTTGCCGCTTTTGTAGTCACGTTAATGACAAAAGCGGCAACCATTAGGTATACATTAGTGAGGGTGTCACGCCCACGATAGAGTTTTCTATCATGGGCATAACTGAAATACATTTCAATTAAACTTAGTAAGGTTACAAAACCGAATAAAGCAACTACGGTTATACTTTTATCTAATTGAATCATTTTTTGTTAAGGTATCGTTAATGTTTTTCGTTGTATCGTGTGGGCACTGAAAAAGCCCAATACATCACCGCTGAAATTGGTTATTGGATTACTTGGTGCGGCACCATTGTCTGCTCCGCTGGCCCCATTGAGGGTAAACAGATAAGTAAATACTGCTGCATCAACACAATGCATTTCTGCCGTTAGCTTATCGCCACTTTTAAAATTCAGGGCTTTATTTTTGGTGTCGTTCTGAAATACCAGGTAATCGTTAATCTCGCGGCCGGTTGTAAAGTCATCATTCATTACTTTGTATTGTTTCTGAATTTTGTCGTTTACATATTGCTGAAACCAGTAGAAATTTTTTATGTCCCCTGGATCTTTAAATTTTACCATTGGGGTTACCCTTGTGGTATCAAAGTCGCCCGGTTTCAGGGTGAAATCCATAAAAGGCACAACCTGTGGCATGGTACTACTGGCTTTAAACGATTGACCATTAATACTTACAGTCAAATTATAGGTTTCGCCAGGAGTGCCGTTCACTGTTGTTGTGGTATAAATGCCTTTTCCTGTTTCTGTTAACACTGTGGTAGTTCCTTTGTTTTCAATTTTTACATTGGCGCCACTAACGCCGTTAAACTGATTGTCGTCGCTAAACGCCTTGGTTTCACTGATGTATACTTTACATATACCCGGTTCATTGGTGATGCTACCCTCAATCACGTACTTAAGTACATTGTCTTTGGGCTTCAGCTCTATGGCTTTTTCGCATGACCATTGGACAGATATGATGAGCAAAAGTATAAAACGAAGTAATATTTTCATAAGTCTAAAATTTAAAATTATACGAAATTGACGGAACGAACCTGAATAGCGTTGTCCGGACAGCTTCCGTTCTGTTAGGATCTGTTTCTTTGTCTCTGAAGGTAATGCGGTAGGCATTTTCGCGCCCGTAAGCATTGTACAAACTGAAGTTCAGCTCAGAGGAGAATTTTTTGGTTTGTTTCAGCAAACGTGTTGCACCCAGATCAAGGCGATGGTAGCTTGGCATCCGGTCGGCATTGCGGTCGGAAAAGTAGAAATAGCTGTGCTCCAAAAGTTTGTATTTTCCGTTGGGAAAAGTAACTGCATTTCCGGTCGAGAATACCCAGTTGGCCGATAATGACCACTTTTTGCTAAGCTGATACATGCTCACTAAAGAAATATCATGTGTGCGGTCTTGTCTGGCGTTGTACCATTCGTTGTTGTTGATGCCGTCAATTTTTCTTTCCGATTTGGAAATGGTATAACCAATCCAACCTGTAAGTCTACCAGCTTTCTTTTTCAATAAAAACTCAGCTCCATAAGCCCTTCCTTTTCCAAAAAGCAATTGTGTTTCAATGGGCTTATTGGTGAAAATATCAGCTCCATTTCTGTAATCGATCTGGTTTTGAAGGGTTTTGTAATAAGTTTCAACGGTAAGTTCATACTTGTCGCCCAGGTTTTTGTAGTAGCCCAATGATACCTGATCGCTCAGTTCGGGTTTAATGATATTGGTGCTGGCCACCCATCTGTCTGTTGGCGAGGAAGCATTTGAATTGGAGATCAGATGTAGGTTTTGCGCATTTCTGACATAAGAGGCTTTAACTGATGTAGACTCATTTAATTGTAAGGCCACCGCCAGTCTAGGCTCAAAGTTGACATAAGTCTTTACAATTTCACCTTTTTTGTAGCTGGTTGATCCGATTACATTGCCGGCGGCATCCAGGGTATAATATTCACCTTTTCCAAGAATGCTGAAAGCGGAAACGCGCAGGCCATAAGTAAAGTTTAGTGCATTACTGGCTTTCCAGGTATTGCTGACGTAAGCCGCATTTTCCATTGAAAACCTGTTTTGAAGGTTTTGGGAGTTGAAACCTGAATTGCCTGTTGCCCTTACCTCGCCAGGTTTGATGGTATGATATATGGCATTTAGTCCAAAACTGAGTGTATTTTTATCGTTCACATACCATTGAAAATCCTGCTTGAAATTCCAGTCTCTGATTTGTGAAAATAAGCTTAGCGAGAATTCATCACCGCTAGATTGGATTTTATAGTTGTAATTGCTAAAAATTGCCGAGGTATTGGAAAACAGCTTGCTGCTAAATACGTGGTTCCACCTTAGGGTTGATGTGGCATTACCCCAGTTGATCCCCGAGAGGTTGTCGGAACCCAGTACGTCTTTTCCAAAATAACCCGATATATATAGACGGTCCTTGTCGCCCAGTATATAGTTGGCTTTTATATTGAAGTCGTAAAAGTAGAGCTTTGAATTTTTTGTTGAAGAATCGGCCGAAAACTTCAGAAACATATCGGCATAGGTTCTTCGGGCCGAGATGAGAAAGGAAGATTTTTCCTTTTGGATAGGCCCTTCTACATTTATGCGGGCGGCAATAAGTCCTACCCCACCACTTACACCAAACTTCTGGTTGTTTCCGTCGTTCATCTTTACATCTAGCACCGACGACAGGCCGCCACCGTATTGCGCTGGCATACCACTTTTATAAAGCGTTACATTTTTAATTGCATCGGAGTTAAAGGTTGAAAAAAAGCCCAGCAGGTGGGAGGCATTGTAAACCGGTGCTTCGTCCAAAAGGATCATATTTTGGTCAGCCCCACCGCCACGTACAAAAAAGCCGCCGCTTCCTTCACCTGAAGTTTTTACGCCAGGTAGCAATTGTAAGGTTTTGATTACGTCGCGCTCTCCCAGTAGTACCGGAACATTTTTGGTTTCGCTGATACTTAAACGTTCCATGCCCATCTGTGGGTTTTCGATATTTCTTTTGGCTGAGTTTGAAGTGATGGTTACCGTCTCCAGCTCATTCAGGTCATCGTCTAAGGCAATATTGAGGCTGGTGTTTTTATCCAGGTTTACATTCACCTTGCGACTTTTTGAACCCACTGCATTTACGGTGATGGTATGGTTGCCCGTAGGAAGGCTAAGGGAGTAAAAGCCATATTCGTTGCTGGCAGTAACATAGTTAGTACCTGCAACACGCAGGGTTGCGGCAATAAGTGTTTCGCCTGTGCTGGCCGATTTAATAGTACCACTTAAAGTCCGTTTTTCCTGACTTTGAACCGGATTTGCCGCCGGTTCGGCCTCCGGCTTTTTTTCTTTAGAAGGGTCAAAACGTATGAAAATTTCGTTACCCAAAGGACTGAATTCAAGGGGATGTCCGATAAATGCAGCTTCCAGCACATCGGCGATGGTTTTGTCTTTTGCAGTTACAGTAATTTTTATTTTACTTACGGCAACCTGCTCATTGTAAGTAAATTTGATGCCACTAATTCCGGTAATCTTATCCAGTGCGGCTTTTAAGTATTCATTTTTTATGGTAAGGGTTATTTTTTTACTTAGTTGTTCCTGCGCGTAGGTTTGGCTCTGCACCAGCAAAAGCAGTAACAATAAGAGGGCAATAAAGGTCAGTAACCTGACCGGTGCGTTTGATTTCATATAGTGTGTGTGTTAAGGTTATCAGTCCTGTCTCAAATTATTTCTGTTTTATGGGAATAAGTTGGGGCAGGATTCATAACTTTATAATTGAATATTGATTTATCTATGCCCTTTAGTTCTCAAGGCTTGGGCATGTTAAATGAATTGAGATATTTGCCTGGTTTTGTTTTGCATTGCCAGGCATTTATTTTATGATTACATAGCGCCCTCCATCTTTCTTCCATTTAACTTCCATTACTGTACATAGTTTGTTTAAAGTTTCATTTAACGGATCGGTCATGTTTAGATTTCCGTAAAATGTTCTTGCCGGCAAACCATCATCTAGCTGGATATTGATGTTGTACTGGTTTTGCAGGTCGTTGCTTACTTCCTGAAGTGCTGCTCCCTTATAATCATATAAGCCTAACCGCTTATTAAGGAAAGCAGCAGCCTCCGGATAGTTGACCTTGGTGATACGCAATGCCTGTTTATCAACAATAATGCGCTGATTGGCGGTTATGGTATCACGTTGGGTGTGATTTTGGCCTTTTAGGGCCACGGTTACCTTTCCGGTAACCAGGGTTACATTTATGGTGTGTTGTTGTGTGTAGGCAGTAACATTAAAACTGGTACCCAGTACCGTGGTGTTTACATCACCACTTTTAATGATAAATGGATGTTTGGCATCGTGGCTTACTTCAAAAAAAGCTTCACCTTCAAGAGATACCTGTCTTTCCGGGCCATCAAATTTAACCGGATAGCTTAGTTTACTATTGGGACTAAGCCAAACTTTGGTGCCATCGGCCAGCTGCAGTTGCTGACGTCCGGCCGCGGTATTGGCTAGTTGATACGATGTGCCTGTATGCAGCAGGTTAGTCAGGTTGCTCCGGTAAAAATAAATTCCGGTCAACATCAGCAATACTGCGGCCACCCCAATCCATCTCTGTAAGCCCGTATAAATACGGCTGGCAGGTTTTAACCGGATCTGCTTTGCCTCTGGTTTCAGGAAAGGAGGAACTAAACCCTGTTCCGGTTGCGCATCGATTTGCTCCCAGGTATGCGACATTAAAGCCGTCATCTCCCGATCGTTATTGTTTTTGTTCAGTAATGCAAAGAATTGTTCAAGTTCTTCTGCAGTGCAACGGTTGTGCAGATACTGATCATATAGGTATTTAAAATGCTCTTTTTCTTCCACTGAGTTCTAATTTGCAGGCCGCGGTTTGGCTACCCGTTTATTACAATACAATTGAAAAAGGAAAGGGGACTAGTGCGGGCGAAAATAATTTGAAGCAGCAATAATAAAACAAACCATACTGCCATGTTTGCTCACATAGATGCGGATGAACTTTGTAGCCTCTACCATATGGTTTTTTACTGTATTTTTTGATATGTTGAGCCTTTCAGCGATCTGATCGTGTGTCAAATCTTCGTCCCGGCTCAGCTGATAAATAATTTTCTTTTGAGGCGGTAACAAGGCTATGGCTTCATTGTAGGTCTTAACCAGCTCCTTCTCCAGCAAATTGTCTTCTGTGGCATTGCGGATGGCTTCGATATAGCCTAATACTTCCTCCTGCAGACTTTTTTCGCGGGCTACTTTTTTGAGATGGTTCAGGACGTGGTTGAGTGTGATTTTTTTGATGTAGGCATTAAAATTTAAATCAATATTGATCTGTTCTTTTTTTTGCCATAGACGTATGAAAACCTCCTGAACAATTTCTTCGGCAGTTTCGGGCGATTTGCAAAGGTTGCAGGCGTAAGTGTACATTTTGCTTCTGTACTGATTGTAGATCTGGGCAAAGGCTAGCTGATCGCCATTCCTAAGTTTGGTTAGCAGCTCATTGTCACCAGTAAAATCCGATTGATCTGTACGCATGAAAATTTATTGGTCCAATGTTAAATAAATTTTTCAATACAAAAAAATCATGCGTCAGGCTGAGTCGTTTAGCGGCCTGTCAGGTCGATCTCAAATCTATCAAATAAAGTAGCTTCTGCGGGCTCCGCACCATGATTTTTATGTGGAACAGTATAATACTCTCCTTTAATGTTAAAACTGAACGGATTTTTCTCGATGGCAATTTTTAGGAAGCCATGTCTGTTATCACAATAATTTTCAAGCTGTACCTGGTCAAGCAATGGACTTTCTGTATAATAGGCCGGATCCATTGGATCGGCCAGGGTATGGAGCTCCTCAAAACCTCCTGCTCCGGCAACGATAAATGGTACTGTTTTTCCATCCTCGTATTGTTTGCTAAAACGCTGATAGTTGTGTACATGTCCGCTAAAAACAACATCTGGCTTAACGCCAGCCTCTTCGAATGCCGAATCGAGAAATTCAATCATATTCAAACTTGAGCCATGGTTAATGTCGGCTGAGTAGGGGGCATGGTGTAGACAAACAATAATGGCTTTTTCGGCGCTATGCTTTGCCGCATTTTGTAGCTCCTGGATAAACCAGCTTCTTTGCTCTTTTTTTATACTACCATATTTGGGTACATTGGTGTATAGGCCTATTATTGTGGCCAGTGGTGCTTCCATGGTCCAATAAACATGGGGTTGTACCTGACTCTTTCGCCCGGTATCTTTTCCAAAATAAATGGTTTTTGGACAAGTATTACAAAAGGTAGTGTAAAATGCTTCCAGGCTTTCGTAGTGCTCCTCATTATCCGGATTTATATCGCTATCGTGGTTGCCGGCAATGGCATAAATTGGCGCAGGGTAATGTTCAAATGGTGTTAAAAACTGATTGTTATATTGTTCAGCTTCGCCATAATGGTATACAATGTCGCCCAGGTGATATAAAAATGCGGGACTGTCATCAGCTGCCGAACTGCAATGTTGGGCAGTCATATGGGCGACTACCTGCTGCTGGAAAGTTCCGTTATTTAGTCCACCGGTATCGCCAACCATATGGAAAATCAGTTTTTCTTTGTGCTTTGCATAGTCTACGCTCAACCGGTACGGATAACTTCCGGAAGGCAGAGGTAAAGGTTGGAACTTATGAGCATCGTCAATTCTTTCTGTTTTCAAAACAGCGCTGTACAAAGTTTTTGTGCTGATCATAACCATATGCTTGTGTTTACAATAAAATTAAAGCACTGATATTAAGGGAGTGTTAAGAAATTGATAATTGCTAACTATTCAGGTTTTAAAGTCAACTGTAGTTTTTTTGTAATTAAAAGATAATAAGGCTTCTGTTTAAATTGTGTTGTAACAATTAAAAAGAATTATTCTCTAATTTTGAAACCGAATTTTTAAAATCTTTATGAAACGTATCGTCTTTATGGCAGCTTTGGTTGTGAGCCTGAGCGCTTGTGATAACACTAAAAAATTGCAGCTTAGAGCGCCTCAGCCAAAAGGCACTGAAGCTACAGCATTAGCTGAAACTAAAAAATCAGATAGCTTACTGACTGATTCTATAAAAAAAGATACGGTAGCTGCACACTGACATAAGGTTGTCAGTACGTGGGTTTAGATTTGTCTGATAAATGATGGGAAGCCATCTTATGTAAACAAATTTATATGCTAATGAACATGGAAAAGCAAACATTAAGATCGTTCCCTGTGATAGGGATTACAGTTCGGACCAGCAATGCAGAAGGGGCTGCGGCGAAGGATATTCCGGAGCTTTGGGCCAGATTTTGGGCAACGGATGTTGCTGCACAAATACCAGGTAAAGTGGGAAATGACATTTATAGCATTTATACCGCGTATGAAGGCGATTATACACAACCTTATACCACATTGATAGGCTATAGAGTAGCGCACCTGGATCAGGTTCCGGAAGGCTTTACCGGGATGATGATTGATGAGGGGCCCTATATGAAATGTACTGCAAAAGGAAATCTTTCGCAAGGTGTAGTATTTGATGCCTGGCTGGAAATCTGGAATGCCGAAATTCCACGTGCTTATATTGCTGATTTTGAGGTTTATGGCGACCGTGCCCAAAATCCGGAAGATGCAGAAGTAGACATTTACCTTTCCGTAAAAGCATAAGTTAAATTCCTGCAAATGAGACCCTGGCTGTGTTTGTGATTTTTTTGGACCATGGAATACAAATTGTAAATCGTTAACTAACTTTTTACTAAGTTTGAATATACTAACTCATAACTTATGATAAAATTGAATCAATCAAAAGGGATTTTCTTGTTTGCAGGAACAGCTTTATTTTTGGCGGCATGTAGCCATTCGGAAGTAAAACAGGATTTACAATCAGGAATACTCCTCAAAAACATGGACACTACAGTTGTTCCAGGTAACAATTTTACAGCCTATGTGAACGGTGCATGGATGAAAAGTACCCAGATTCCTTCAGATAAGGCGCGCTATGGTGTGATGGACATTATCAATGACAAGGCGCAGGAAGATGTAAAAGAAATTATTGAAGCTGCGGCGAAGAATAAAGGAAAAGAAGGGTCGGAAGAACAGAAAATAGGTGATTTCTATGAATCTTATATGAATATGAAGGTTCGGGATGCCGTAGGTTTAACCCCCTTGACCGCCGAGTTTAAAAAGATCGACGCCTTAACCAGCAATAAAGACCTGGCCAGTTATTTTGCATATGCCAATAAGCTTGGTTTCAAAATTCCTTTTAGCCTGGGAGTAATGGAGGATTTTAAAGATCCGAAAAAATACATGTTGTTTACCTGGCAGGGTGGCCTGGGGTTGCCTGATCGCGATTTTTATACGCTTACAGATGCTAAATCCAAAGAGATTCGGAGCAAATATGTATTGCACATAGAAAATATGTTGAAAATTGCTGGAATAGCTGATGCAAAAATAAAAGCAGATCAGATTATGGCTTTGGAGACTTTATTGGCGTCTAAGCATATGAAAAAGGAAGAGACCAGAAACATGGCTGGATTGTATAATAAGTATGCAGTGAAGGACCTGAACAAGTTGCTGGCTGATTTCGATTGGAATACGCTGTTGAGCCAGGCCGGTATTAAAGGAGTGGACAGTCTGGTGGTGACCCAGGTAGATTATACTAAAAATCTGACAGCAATTTTGAAAGATACTCCTATAGATACCTGGAGAAATTATTTGAAATGGAGCGTTATTACCGGTAGCGCATCTACGCTAAATACCGCGCTGGATCAGGAAAACTTTAATTTTTATGGTAAAACCCTGAAAGGTATTAAAGAACAAAAACCACAATGGCGCAGAGCAGTTGATGTAGTGAACGGAAACCTGGGCGAAATGGTAGGTAAGCTGTATGTGGAGAAACATTTCCCGGCTGAAGCCAAAGAACGTATGGTGAAATTGGTGGGCAATCTTTTGAAAGCTTATGAAGAAAGCATTAAAACTTTAGATTGGATGAGTCCAGAGACTAAAAAAGAGGCTTTGGTAAAGGTGAGCAAATTTACACTTAAAATTGGCTATCCCGATAAATGGAGAGATTATACGGCTTTGAAGGTGGTGAAGGACGATTTGTATGGCAATAACATTCGCGCTACTGAATTTGAATACAACAGAAGTATTAATAAATTAGGTAAGCCTGTTGATCGTACCGAGTGGGGGATGACTCCGCAAACCGTAAATGCTTACTATAATCCTCCAATGAACGAAATTGTATTTCCTGCAGCAATTTTACAACCCCCTTTCTTTGATATGAATGCTGACGATGCGGTTAACTATGGCGGTATCGGTGCGGTAATCGGGCATGAGATTGGACACGGTTTTGATGATCAGGGCAGCACTTTTGATGGTGATGGGGTGATGCGTAATTGGTGGACAAAAAAGGACAATGACGAGTTTAAAAAAAGAACCAGTGCACTTGTGGCTCAATATAGCTCCTTTAAGGTATTTCCAGATCTGAATGTAAATGGCGATTTTACATTGGGTGAAAATATTGGTGACCTTGGTGGTTTAACTATTGCGCTGAAGGCCTATAAGGCAAGTTTAAACGGAAAGCCTGCGCCTGCTATGGATGGCTTTTCGGGCGAGCAAAGGGTGTTTATTGGCTGGGGACAAGCCTGGTTAAGTAAATCAACCAATGAAGCTTTAAGAAATCAGGTAGGAACTGATCCGCATTCACCTGCTCAGTTCAGGGTAAACGGTGTGGTAAGGAATATTCCAGAGTTTTATACTGCATTTAATGTAAAGCCGACGGACTCCTTATATCTTGCTCCTGAGAAGAGAGTGAAAATCTGGTAAGGGAAAATTTCCTATTTTAAAAAAAGTCCGCTTCATTATTTGAAGCGGACTTTTTTGTAGGTGCTCGTTACAAACTTATGTTGGTTTTATACCTTTTTAGCTGCTGATATAGTTTTGTAGTTGTGAGATGGTGTCTTTCTGATCTTCAATGATATATTTAACGAGGTCTCCAATAGATACCATTCCTAGTAGTTGCTGATGCTCCATCACCGGGAGATGACGAATATGTTTATCGGTCATAATTCCCATGCAGAAATCTATGCTGTCTGATGGACTTACCGTAACGGGATTGGCTGTCATTACTTCGCCGATATCGGTGTCGGCAGAGGACTTACCATGTAAAATAATTTTCCGGGCATAATCTCTTTCCGTAAAAATTCCTTTCAACTCCTGCCCCTCTAGAATAAGCAGGGCACTAATGTTTTTTTCCATCATTACTTTTAGGGCTTCCAAAACAGAAGTTTGTTCGGTTACGGAAAAAAGCTGGCCTGGTTTTGTGCTGAGTAAATGTTTTACGGTTTTCATAAGCGATTCATATTTAGCTTATTAAATTTAACTAAAAAAAAACAGAATCGCAATGTATGCTGTAAAAACGGTAAATTTTTAATGGTCTGATTAAATGATAGATAGAATTTCCTCCACATATTTCCGGTCATTCGCCAATCGGGGAACTTTATGCTGGCCACCCAGTTTTCCCTTTGATTTTAGCCAGTTGTAAAAGGTGTTGGCCGGAGCATTGTGCACTTTAGGTCGGCGCAGGGCCATATCTTTAAAACGTTTGGCATCGTAATCAGAGTTTACTTCTCTCAGTGTTTGATCTAGAATGTCCACAAATTTCTCAAAATCATTTGGCTGCTGGTCAAATTCAATAATCCACTCATGGCCGCCCGCCTCTTGTCCTTTAAAATAAATCGGACAAGCAGTATAATCTTTAAAGACAGCATTTGTTTCTATGCAGGCTTTGCAAATCGCTTGCTCGGCATTGTCGATGATCACTTCCTCACCAAAAGCGTTAATGAAATGTTTGGTCCGGCCGGTAATCTTAATCCGATATGGGTAAAGATTAGTAAATTGAACGGTGTCGCCGATCATATATCGCCATAATCCACCATTGGTAGAAATAATGATTGCATAGTTTCGGTTTAGTTCTACTTCACCAAGTGAGAGAGTTTGGGGTTGCTCATGCTCAATATGTTCCAAGGGTAAGAACTCATAATAAATGCCGTAATCCAGCATCAGCAACATCTCGTCGGAGTTTACTTCGTCCTGTATACCAAAAAAACCTTCTGAAGCATTATATGTCTCCAAATAATACATATCATTGCATGGTATCAGCTCTTTAAACTGTTCTCTGTAAGGCTTAAAATTAACCGCTCCATGTATATAAAGTTCAAGGTTTGGCCAAACTTCCAGCAAGTGTTTTTTGCCAGTCATTTCCAATACTTTTTTTGCAAGAACAATGGTCCAGGTAGGTACGCCGGCAATATTGGTCACATTTTCTTTGATGGTTGCCTCTGCCATCCTTTCCATTTTATCCTCATAATTGTCCATCAGTGCAATGGAAATATTAGGTGTACGGTAATACTCAGCCCAAACGGGCAGATTTTTGATCAACACAGCTGATAAATCTCCGTAAAATGAGTCTTCATTGAGTTGATTGATCTGATGACTTCCCCCTAAAACCAGGCCTTTGCCCGTAAGGATCTGGTTATCGGGCCGATTGTTACAGAAGATGGAAAGCATGTCTTTACCACCCTTAAAATGGCATTCCTGTAAAGACTCCTCAGATACGGGAATAAACTTACTTCTGTCGCTGGTGGTGCCTGATGATTTGGCAAACCATTTGATTTCCGAAGGCCACAGGATGTTCTGTTCACCCTTTAGCATTCTTTCTATGTAAGGTTTTAAGGTATCGTAATTTTGTATGGGAACCCTTTGTTTAAACTGCTGTGGAGAAAGGATAGATGAGTAATCGTATTTTAATCCCCACTCTGTATATCCGGCACTTGATATGAGTTTATGAAACCACTCTTCCTGCACATCGTGTGGATATTTCATAAACAGCTCGATCTGGTGAACGCGCTTTTTCATATACCAGGTGAAAATTGAATTTACAATGGCCATATGTTATGTTTTGAATAAGGATTATAGGTTTTTTTTACGAAGTACAAAATTTGAGCCCAGGTATACCCTTCTTACCATTTCATTAGCAGCAAGAACCTCAGGGGTGCCAGATTCAAGAATTTTTCCTTCAAACAATAAATAGGCCCTGTCAGTAATAGATAAGGTTTCCTGTACATTATGGTCAGTAATCAATATACCAATGTTTTTCTGTTTCAGCTTGGCTACAATCGTTTGGATTTCTTCAACAGCAATCGGATCTACCCCTGCAAAAGGCTCATCCAACAATATGAAATTAGGGCTTGCAGCCAGAGCCCTCGCAATTTCCGTCCGGCGTCTTTCTCCACCAGAAAGTAAATCACCTCGGTTTTTGCGCACTTTGTGTAAACTGAATTCACTGATGAGTTCTTCCAGCTTTTCGTGACGTTCTTCTTTGGTCATACCGGTCATTTCCAGGATAGCCATGATGTTGTCTTCAACAGATAGTTTTCTGAAAACGGAAGCTTCCTGGGCCAGATATCCAATGCCTTTTTGGGCCCGGCGATACATAGGATCTTTTGTGATATCCTGTTCATCTAAAAAAATAGTGCCCTCATTTGGCTTAATCAGGCCAACAATCATATAAAATGAAGTTGTTTTTCCTGCCCCGTTTGGCCCCAGCAGCCCCACTATCTCACCCTGACTCACATCAAATGAAACATCATTAACAACGGTGCGCTGTTTATATTTTTTAATGAGATGCTCGGCTCTTAATATCATTGTAATTATGGTTGTAGAATTACGATTTTGGATTTTGAGGTCCAATTTCTCCTTCCAGTTTTATTCCTTTAATGTTCAACTGTAACCGCCTTTGTGCTTTCCATACATTTTCTTCAATGGTATAACAAACAGAAAAAGGCTTATTTGGATGCAGCAAGTGTTCATAAGCTTCTGCCAATCCAAATCCTATGCATTCAAAAATAGGGGAATTTTGTTGTTTTATGGTTAATTTTAAATGTTTTGTCCCAACAACGAATGGGCGTCCCACAAAAGTTACATCATGACTTGCAAATACCGGAGCCATATTGCCGGGACCAAATGGTGCCATTTGAGCAATAATGCGCTGGAATTTGCCGTCTATTTGTGAGAGCTGAATTTGATTGTCTATTCTGATCTCGGGACTAAGCAGGTCGCTGGTGATGCTGGCTTTGACAATTTCTTCAAAACGAAGTGTAAAGGCATCTATGTTCTCGGGCTTTATGGTTAAGCCGGCGGCAAACTTATGTCCGCCAAATTGAACCAGCAAATCCTCGCAGCCCAGTAACGCCTCGTAAAGGTCAAAGCCTGCCACCGAGCGTGCCGAACCTGTAAGGAGCCCATTTGATTTTGTCAGGACAACGGTAGGGCGGTAATAGGTTTCAGTTAATCGGGAAGCAACAATTCCAATCACTCCCTTATTCCAGTTTTCGTGGTAAACTACGGTTGTGCTTTTACCCATCAGGATCTCGCATTCTCCTATTAAGGCGAGTGCTTCGGCAGTGATACTCTGATCTGAGGTCTTTCGTTCCGTATTTTGCAGATTGATGAGTAAACTCTGTTCCTGGGCCAGGTCATTTTCTGTGCACAGCAACATCTTTACAGCCTGGTTGGCATGATCCATCCGTCCCGCAGCATTGATGCGCGGTGCCAATGTAAATACGACATCAGTAAGTGTGTAATCCTTGTTTTTTCCGGAACTATCCATCAGCGCTTTTAAGCCGACACAAGGCGCAGTGTTCAGTTTGATCAGGCCATGATAGGCCAGTAT
The DNA here is from genome assembly GCF_900564155.1 of Pedobacter schmidteae. Taxonomy (NCBI): domain Bacteria; kingdom Pseudomonadati; phylum Bacteroidota; class Sphingobacteriia; order Sphingobacteriales; family Sphingobacteriaceae; genus Pedobacter; species Pedobacter schmidteae. Next base: position 1,967,844 of record NZ_LS999839.1, read on the forward strand.
CCGGTTTTCATCCTCTACTGGTACTATATCGGCAGCAATACTCACCATTACCAGGTCTATATATTGTTCGTATTGTGTAGCAGGCAATTGATGAATTATACAGTAAGCCTGGGCCAGTTTAAATCCGATACCACAGCCGGCAAGTTCTTTAAATGGATAGGAACAATCGGCACGTTTGGGATCAAGAATGGCTACGGCCGCCGGGAGTTCTTCACCGGGTAGATGGTGGTCGCAAATGATAAAATCAATACCCAGACTATTCGCATAGGCAATTTTGTCAACGGACTTGATGCCACAGTCCAAAGCCACAATTAAGCTAAAACCCGAATTTTTTGCATAATCAATGCCTGCCGTAGATATGCCATAGCCTTCCTTATGCCTATCCGGGATATAATAGGCAATATGTGGTGTGAATTGCCTGAAAAAACTAAATGCTAATGCTACGGACGTGGTCCCATCTACATCATAATCGCCATATACCAATATTTTTTCGCCACTTTTTATTGCGCTGTCAATACGCTCAATCGCTTTGTCCATGTCCTTCATCAGGAAGGGATCGTGTAGCCTGCTCATTTGCGGCCTGAAATATTCGCGGGCATCGTCAAAGGAAGTAACACCTCTTTGAACCAGAATTTGAGCTAAGCTTCTATCTATATTTAATTTCTGTGCAAGCAGGTCTGTTGTTCCCGGACTGGCCTGAGCCTCCTGCACCCATCTTTTCTTCATTATTATCTCTTTGTATATCAATTGTTATGAATTTTGCATGACCTTATTGACATCAATTATCCTCCATAAGTTCGTACAGGTTCCATATCTTTGCAACGATTCGTAAATATATCATTTAATTTCTTCTAACTAATAACTACGCCATTGCAAGTTTTCACATTATACGAGGGGTCTTATTCTGTTGACATCAGCAAAAAGTTTATTCCTTTTAATCCGGAAACGGATGACCCAAAAAGCCGACCAGCATCGCTGTTTGTTCACATACAACCTTTCCTGGTTAAACTGGAGAATTCACTTGTGCTTTTGGACACAGGGCTTGGCTACAGTGATAAAAATGGAGCGTTAATTTTACATGAAAATATTAGAAAAGCAGGATTTGAACCTGATGAAGTGGACATGGTATTGATGTCTCATCTACATTTTGACCATTCGGGGGGGATGATTCATCAGTCTGCGGGCCGGATGGAACTGAGTTTTCCGCATGCCAATTATGTCATTCAACGTGGAGAGTGGGAGAGTGCTTTTACCAATAAATCCTCTTCTTATAAAACGGAGATATTTGAATTTTTGCAGCGTAATGCTCAGCTTACTTTTATTGAGGGCTCAGGTGAGCTAACCACAGAGATTAGTTACGAGCTAACGGGTGCGCATACGCCTTTTCACCAGGTTTTTTTGCTGGATGATGGAAAGGACAAGGTGTTTTTTGGGGGAGACGTTTTGCCAGAGCCGGAAGAATTGCTGAGGAAGTTTATTGCCAAATATGATTTTGATGGGAGAAAGGGAATGGAGCTACGGGAGGAGTTTGGAAAAAGAGCCGCTGCTGAGCAATGGAACTGCCTTTTTTATCACGGAAAATCGCGCGCTACAGGATACGTTGGCCTTACCGACGGGCAATTTAAGATCTATTAAAATCCAGATATATAGTTAAAGTTGTTTAAGGAGTTCTATTAATCTTTCGATAGACAAGGGCTTAGAAATAAAGCCTTTAACTTTTGCATAAGTTTTTGCTTTTTCAATGTCGTTCTCGTACACAGAGGATGAAAGCATATACATGTCTACTCTTTTGGTAACGTGTAACTCTTCATAGGCATCCAGAAACTCCCAGCCATTTAATACTGGCATGTTGATGTCAATTAACACCAGATGCGGGAAGCTTTCCTGATTTAGTGTGGCTTTTAAATGATCGATAGCCAGAAGGCCATTCGCCTTGGATACCATATTTACGTCATAACCAGTTTTCTCAACTATCTTTTTGATGATAAAGATGTTAATGTCATCGTCATCAATAACGAGAAGGTTAATTTTATTATCCATCATAAAGTTGTTTGGCCCCTAACCAAATATTGGTATTGATATAAAGTTATGAAATATGTCGGTAAATTGGTTTAACTAATAAACTTTTATTTTGAGAATAAAAAAAAGCCATTATCAATAATGGCTTTTTGGTTCAAACAGAGGTTATTTTCTGGCTACAAGTTTTATGGCCAGTTCAAACTCGTCGTAAATCATTTTATCTCCTACATCAGGAAAAATGCCTTTAGATCTGTATTTTATACCGTATTTGGTACGGTCAACGATCACTTTGTCGGCTGTTGCTGTGATTGATCCATCAGCATTCCATACTACAGTTGCAGGGAAAGTGATAGAATTGGTAACACCTTTTATAGTCAGGTCGCCGGTTACATTTGCAACATCAGCACTGGCTGAAACTACTTTTTTAATCACAAATGTCGAGGTTGCAAACTTATCTGTACCAAAAAAATCGTCAGCTTTTAAATGACCTTCCAGTCTTTCGCTTTTATCGGCATCTTTAATTGTGGTCATATTGATCACAAAATTCCCACCTGTAAGTTTTTTGCCATCAAACAATAGATTACCTGATTGAAGGCCAATAGTGCCATTATGGCTACCGGTCAATTTTTTGCCTACCCAGGTAAGGGTAGATTGAGTTGCATCTACTTTGTAGGTTACAGGTTTTAAAACCGGTGCTATGAAAGCCGATGAAATGATGGCCAGCAGGATAAAAGCCAGGGATGTAAGTTTTAATTTCATTTTTTTATGATTTAGTGGTTAAACCAGAAACCAGTTCTGGCCTTTTGATACATCTATAGAAAACAAATGTATCAAAAGGTTTAACTGGTTGGACGCTTATCTGTTTTTTTATTTAAGCGAAATGCTCTTCGTAGCTTTCTATTGGCGGACAAGCACAAACCAATGATCTGTCGCCAAACGAATCGTTAACCCTACCTACGGAAGGCCAGAATTTATAGGCCGCTACATATGGCAATGGGAATGCTGCTGTTTGTCTGCTGTAGGCATGGTTCCAGTCATCACCAGTGACTACCGAAGCAGTATGAGGTGCATTTTTTAATGGATTATCCGTTTTGTCAAGGGATCCACTCTCCACAGCCGCTACCTCTTTCCTGATGGCAATTAAGGCATCACAGAAACGATCAAGTTCGTGTTTTGGCTCGCTTTCAGTAGGCTCTATCATTAAGGTACCTGCAACAGGGAAAGAAACCGTTGGCGCGTGGAAACCGTAATCCATTAAACGTTTTGCAATGTCAACAACCTCAATTCCGTAGTTTTTGAAGCCTCTGCAATCCAGGATCATTTCATGTGCACAACGCCCGTTTGCACCCGAATATAAAACCGGGTAGTGGGTTTCTAAACGTGCCTTCATATAATTGGCGTTTAGTATTGCGTATCTTGTGGCATTGGTTAAACCTTCTGTTCCCATCATGGCAATGTAAGCATGAGAAATGATTAAGATTGAAGCTGAGCCCCAAGGAGCAGATGATACGGCATGGATAGATTTCTCGTTATTGATATTTACCACAGCATGACCTGGCAAGTAAGGCACCAGGTGTTTGGCCACACCAATTGGTCCCATACCAGGGCCACCACCACCGTGAGGAATACAAAAAGTTTTATGTAAGTTCAGGTGGCAAACATCAGCACCGATATTACCCGGGCTGGTTAGGCCAACCTGTGCATTCATGTTTGCGCCATCCATATACACCTGACCACCATTTTGGTGAATGATGTTACAGATGTCAACAATGCTTTCTTCAAAAACACCGTGGGTTGAAGGGTAAGTAACCATTAAGCAGGAAAGATTAGCCGCATGCTCTTCAGCTTTTGCTTTTAAATCTTCCACATCAATGTTTCCGTTTTCCAGTGATTTTACGATTACAATCTTCATCCCAGCCATGGCAGCAGAGGCTGGGTTGGTTCCATGTGCAGATGAAGGTATCAAAGCGATGTTACGATGTGCATCGCCGCGATCATTATGGTATGCCCTGATCACCATTAAGCCAGCGTACTCACCTTGAGCACCCGCATTAGGTTGTAAGCTCATCGCTGCAAAACCAGTGATTTCACTTAACCATCTGTCCAGCTCATTAAAAACAGTATAATAACCTAAAACCTGATCAGCAGGTGCAAATGGGTGAATTTTACCGAATTCAGGCCAGGTTACCGGAATCATTTCTGTGGTTGCATTCAGTTTCATAGTACATGAACCCAATGCAATCATCGAATGACAAAGTGAAAGGTCTTTTGTTTCCAGTGATTTGATGTAACGCAACATCTCGTGTTCAGAGTGGTGAGCGTTAAATATAGGATGACTTAAATAGGCTGAAGTTCGTTGTAAAACTGCTGGAATTACAGTCTGCACATTTTGATCTTCAATTTCCACAGCATCAGCAGCAATTGCTTTTACTTTTGCAAATATTTTTGTCAGCAGTTTAATATCTTCCAGTGACGTTGTTTCATCCAGTGCGATGGTAACGATACTGCCATTGTAATGCAGGTTCAGTTCATTATCCAGACATTCCCTGTGAATCGAATCTGCCAGGTCACCCAGATCTAACTGTATGGTGTCAAAGTAAACTTTGTTTAATTGTTTGTAGCCTATTTTTTCTAATGACTTTGCTAATGTAACAGCCAGCCCATGTGTACGCTCGGCAATCAATTTTAAGCCTTTTGGTCCGTGGTAAACGGCATAGAAACCAGCCATTATAGCCAATAGAGCCTGTGCTGTACAGATGTTGGAAGTGGCTTTATCCCTGCGAATGTGTTGCTCTCTGGTTTGTAAAGCCATACGCAAAGCGTAATTGTTATTGCTATCAATGGTTACGCCAATGATCCGACCAGGAATAGCACGTTTATATTCGTCTTTTGTAGCAAAATATGCAGCGTGCGGACCTCCGAAGCCCATCGGTACACCAAAACGTTGAGAAGTACCTACCACAACATCAGCACCCCATTCTCCCGGAGGAGTTAATAAGGTAAGACTAAGCAGGTCGGCCACAACGGTAACCTTTACATTTTTATCGTGTGCCTTCTGAGCAAAAGCGGTATAGTCAAACACTTCACCATTGCCCGCAGGATATTGAATGATGGCGCCAAAGAACTCCTGATTAAGCTCAAAAGACTCGTGATCGCCGATAACCAGTTCAATGCCATATGGATTGGCGCGGGTTTTTAAAATATCAATGGTTTGCGGAAATAGTAATTCAGAGACAAAGAATTTAGTGGCTTGCTGGTTTTTGCGCAAGCTATATTGCATAAACATGGCCTCAGCTGCAGCGGTGCCCTCGTCAAGAAGGGATGCATTGGCTATTTCCATACCGGTAAGGTCAATTACCATGGTCTGGAAATTTAAAAGGGCCTGTAGGCGGCCTTGAGCAATTTCGGCCTGGTATGGCGTATACTGTGTATACCATCCCGGATTTTCCATTACGTTGCGCAATATTACGCCTGGAGTAATGGTGTCATAATAACCCTGGCCAATATATGATTTGAAAACTTTATTTAAGGAAGCCGTTTGTTTTAATGCCGCAAGGTAATCCACTTCAGATTTAGCCTGAGGTAAATTTAAGGGCTGTTTTAACCGGATAGATTGCGGAACAGTTTGTTCGATTAATTCGTCAACCGAATCTACTCCGATGGTTTGCAGCATTGCATTGGTATCCTGTGTGTTGGGTGCAATGTGGCGGTCTTTAAAGTTCTCTTTGTAATGAATATCTAAGCTCATGAAGTCTATGAATAAAAAGTTGCGCAAAGGTAATAAAAAATACCCTTAGCTTCAGTTAAAAAGACTTCATAAACTTGTAAGAAATGTGAATTATTCGCCGGCAACAGCCCAACCGGTGCCTTTTTCGTATTTCAGTTTATAGGTTTTGGTGATGAAACTGCTGCCGGTATTTTTGTCCCGATAAAAAATACTAAATGCATTCTCTACTTTTTTGAGCATTACAGTTACTTTGGCGCTTTTGTTTCCCGACTTGTCAAGTGTGGCCGGTTGATCTTCATCCAGCGTGTATTCCATCACTTTTACAGTGGCTTTATTTTGTTCCTGTTTCAGTATAAAGGGCTTGGATTTATCCGTTAGTGTGATCAGGTAAGTATAAATACTATTTTTAGAGAGGAATTTCTTTTTCTGCTCCAGTAATGCTACTTTGATGTAGCCCTTGTCGTCCAGCTCTTTAAATTTAGCCAGCTCGACTTTGTCGTTCTCGTTTTTAATTTTAATTTCTCCGAGCATTATCTTTTCCGTTTCGTATACCGGGTTTGATTTTAAATAGCCGGTAATCAGGTCTGAAGCCGCCGATTGATCCAGATTGGCATTGTTGCCACAACCGGCAATAAAAATCAGCAAAAAAAGAAATAAGGAAGTATGTGTTTTCATTAGTATAGGTGTTATGTGCTTATGCAGGTTTCATTACCGGATTTTAGGATTTCAATTGCTGCAGGTACATTTGTATGGTATTTTCCATACCAAAATATAAGGCATCACAAACCAACGCATGGCCAATACTTACCTCGAGCAGGCCCGGAATGCTCTGTGCAAAATACTTCAGGTTATGTAAATCAAGATCGTGGCCAGCGTTAATGCCCAGTCCCAATTCATTGGCTTTATGAGCCGCCGCAATATAAGGTAAAATGGCTTTTTCCCTATTTTCGTAATAATTGTGGGCATAAGCTTCGGTATACAGTTCAATTCTGTCTGTGCCTGTCAGGGCGGCTCCCTCAATCATTTCAACCACCGGATCTACAAAAATGGAAACTCTTATACCTGCAGCCTTAAACAGGCCAACCATTTCTTTTAAATAGTCGGTATGTTTTAAGGTGTCCCAACCATGGTTGGAAGTGATTTGTCCATCTGAGTCGGGCACTAATGTAACCTGAGCAGGCTTATTTGCCAGAACAAGGTCTACAAATTTCTGTTCCCTGCAATTGCCTTCAATATTAAATTCTGTAGCAATTACGGCTTTTAAATCGTATACATCCCGGTATCGGATATGTCTTTCATCAGGACGGGGGTGTACTGTTATGCCTTCAGCACCAAAACGTTCACAGTCTAAAGCCACTTTTATAAGGTCCGGATTATTCCCGCCACGGCTATTGCGAAGCGTAGCAATTTTATTGATATTTACAGATAGGTGTGCCATGCACAAATATAAAACTATTCCCATATAAACATGTATGAAGCATAAAGCATTGGTTATTGCCTAAACCTAAAATAATTTTACGTTTATCGGCTAAATGATCTATTTTTGGCTAAAAAGTAAATCATATTTATCAATGAAATCGACGCTCTTAGTGTGTGTTGCAATGTTGTTTTCATCAATTGCAATAAGCCAGAATGCTCCAAATCAACAATTCCTGACTGATCGGCCGGATCTGATCATCAAAGCTGATGAACTTAAGAATTTTCCCGGAGGGCAACTTATTGAAATGCTATTGGGCCGACTGCCTGGCCTGGACCATATGAATGTCCAGATACAGGAAAATGAGATCGTCTTTTTGGTCGACGGTTTTATATGGCAAAGCATTGATGCTATTCCTATACACAACATTGAAGAAATAGCCTATTATCGGGGTGGATTAAGTGCCAAACTTGGTGTTCAGAACGGACGGGCTGCCGCTGGTGTAATAGTGATTACGACTAAAACTTCAAAGTTCAGGCAACCGATAAGTGCAGAAATAAACGTCTTGCTAGGAAACAATTCGTTTGAGGAAGAGTTGATGGGAGGGAAAAGAAGTACACTTCAGCGATATCATATGGTTTTATCGCAAGGGCTGGAGCAGTTTTCCTGGCGTGCATCTGCAGTATACAATAAGGCCTCGAGAAACCTTACCGGTTATGATTTTACGGATCAGCTTCAACTGAACGGAGATGTCAGGTTCGCACCGGTACAGTGGCTGGAATTGGGATTGAATGCAAACTATGCGCCTACCGATGGCGTGGCTCCGGTTAAGCGAATTGGAGGGAGTTATGATTTAAAAGTTTTTGAGAATAAGGTTAGCCTGGATAACTGGAATGGTCTATTCAATATAAAACTGAAACCATTGAAAGGCTTGCTGAACGAAGTTAGTATATTGAAAAACAATAACAGTTCGGACGTTTATACAAAAAAGGTTACTAATAATGGTAATGAACAATTCACTTCCGAAGACCTTGGGAGCATAAAATTTAATAGCCTTTCGTTAATGAATAATCTGAGCTATCGTTTGGGTATTGCTGCTGATAAAATTAAATTTAAAGCGGTTGGGATATTCCAGTATAATGATCTTAAAATTGATCAGGAAATATTGGGTGTCAACTATATAGGTCCAAATTCGCAGTTGGAAATGACCATGGAGAATGCAATGTGGTCAAGAATGAAGTTTTATGTATTTGGGGGTGATTTAACGGTTAACCTTTATAATCTCTTGTCGATCCAGGCTGGTGTTCGAGGTGATAAATATAAGGGCTCATCTGAAAAACCTTTATATGCCCCATTTTATTACGCTGATTTAAATCTGAAGCAGGCATTCCTGCAGGATGTGGCCGCAGTTAATGAGTTTCGTTTTTACAGTTCCTATGGGCAATACCGGTGTGATGTTGAAGTACAGGGACTTCCCGATAATTTTGGATACGACTTTATGCCAGGAGTTCCCAATAACAATGCTTTGAACCTTTCCTCAGAAAAAATGAAGATGCAAAATTACGGTATAAAAACAGTATATTTTGGAGACAGGTTACATTTGTCTGGCGATTGGTACCAGAACGACAGCTATATATATTGGTACATTAATGTACCAGGAGCTGGCGGAATGGGGGCTGGTACGACATTTTTGCTCCCCGTTAAAAATACGGGTTGGCGCTTATGGGCCTCGGCTAATGCTATAACAAATTCTAAGTTTAAATGGAACACCGGATTTAACCTGTTTAAAAATAATACGGTGATCAAGCAAAATTTAGGTGCTATCTCTTCGTTTGATGTAAAGTTTGAAAATAAACCTGCTCTGCAAGCGGGAATGCAGCAAGGTTTTTCCTATGCTAACCTGTCTTTGAACTTAAACGGAAGTGCTTATTTCGATCATCCCTTATTAACAGTAACGAATAGCGGAAACGGACTGCAGTATCATATGGAAGAAAGTACTTTTGTCAATTTGAATTATTTATCCCTGGGATATCGATTTAAAAAAGAGATGATTGGGGCTGTGCTTAAAAATGTGAATATCAGTTTGGTCGCCAGAAATATCGGGCAATATAAAAAAAGGTTAACAGATGCAACGATGTCCCGTACCATTGGCTTGGCCATTAATGCCAATTTATAACATTATCGTCTACTTGTCGCTGTGAATACTTCTGTGCTTTGTTGATCATGCACCTTTTATTTAAGTTGATGAGTAATTCGATAATGTGTTGAAACTAAAAGATTATTTCTTATTTTGTTGTCTGCCGTAATCATTAACTACTACAACATGTCAGCAAAACTACACCTGGTATTTATATGTCTGTTGGGATTGTCCAATTTTGCTTATGCTCAGCAAGAGGCCGCCGGTTTTAAAGGCTATCCTGTTATTGCGCATGCGGATACGCTATTTCATATTAAGAATAAACTGGGCTCTTTATCGGCAGCCGAGAGAGCCGATCGAACTGCTGCAAAAGTAGAGGCGCTGGCTGAGGATTTGCTATTTGTTCCCGATTCACTGGTTACCGAAGCTGATTCTACTTTGGTTGCGATAGTTTATAAGGGGGATGTATTGTTGAGCCTGTCTAAAGCAGATGCAGATTCTGTGAAAATGGAAAGGACGGTTATGGCAAAAGCTTACCAGGAAATTATCATTAACAACATCAATACTTATAAAAAAAATACAGATTTGACCGAATTGCTGAAGCGTGGTGCCCTGGGTTTGCTCATCATTTTTATTTTAGGAATGTGTATTTATTTCCTGAATAAATATTCTAACCGTTTTAATGCCTGGCTTCGCGTAAAACTCCATGAAAGGATCTCGGGATTTAAGATTAAAAATTATGAACTGATTAACCGGAAAAATGAATTGATCCTGATCAGAAAATTCCTGAATCTGATTAAGATAGTGATCATTCTTGTGCTGGTTTATCTTACGCTTCCTATTGTATTCAGGTTGTTCCCCTGGACAAAACCCTGGAGCGACGAATTGATCGGTTTTGTATTGAATCCGCTGAAAAATATGTTTAGTGCGGTCATTGATTTTATTCCGAACCTCATTAAAATTGTGGTGATTGTTTTTGTGTTTCATTACATCAAAAAAGCTGTAAAATTTTTGGCGGATGAAATTGAGACCGAAAAATTAAAGATCAACGGTTTCTATTCCGATTGGGCAAGGCCAACCTATAACATTGTACGTATTGTATTAAATGCATTTATGCTGGTGGTGATCTGGCCTGCTATTCCGGGATCGGATTCCGGGATATTCAAAGGTATATCTGTATTTCTGGGGCTACTTATTTCTTTCGGCTCTTCATCTGCTATTAGCAATGGTGTTGCAGGGATGGTGATCACTTATATGCGGCCCTTTAAAATTGGTGATGTGGTGAAAATCGGAGATACCAGCGGTACGGTGCAGGAAAAATCGCTGCTGGTGACCCGTGTGTTGACTTTTAAAAATGAATTAATTACCATCCCCAATAGCGCTATTTTAAATGGTAATACCGTTAATTATAGTAGTATGGCAGCTCAGGATGGCCTGATTATTCATACTTCGGTGACTTTAGGTTACGATATTTTATGGAGCCAGGCTCATGAACTATTGATCGGTGCTGCACTGGCCTCCGATGGTGTAATAAAGGAAAAGAAACCTTTTGTTTTGCAGACTAGTCTGGAAGATTGGTATGTGACCTACGAATTGAATGCTTATATTAGCAATCCTAATAAGATGCCAGCTATCTATTCCGAAATTCATAAAAATATCCATCTCTCATTTGATGCGGCAGGTGTCGAAATCATGTCGCCACACTATCAGGCCATCAGGGATGGCAATGCCAGTACAGTACCGGATGCTAAAGAATCCTGATTAATAAATGCCTCTTGTTATGAAAGTTTATACGTGTCGTACTTTGAAGTTTGTTGGGGTCTTTTGCTTATTCCTTTGCATTACATTAACCAGCAGAGGGCAAATTACAGTTGAAAACTATAAGCGGTATTTTGCGCTGGTTAACTATGAAAATAAGATCCAGGTAGTACTGCGCAAATTTAAAAGAGAAAATATTGATTCCTTTTTGATTGTTGATCCTACAGAATTGGTCACCAGAATAATTCCCGTTGGCAGTTTGGAACCGAAAGAGATGAGCTGGCCAAATGTAGTCGAGAATCTCAGCGCCTCGTCTTATATTAAAGCCATTAATGTAGCTATGCAATTATCGGGTAATTTGCAGGATGCCGGAATAACTCATGGCTTTCCAAAAGAAAAAGGGGTAACTTTAACCATTGATCTTTGCCCATCTCATAAACCCCTTGATAGGATTATTTTTACCTCATTAATGACTGAATTTCAGCGAGTCGAAAAGCCTGTTCCGATTGCGCTGTCTGTCAGTGGGAGATGGATGCTTACCCATGGTAATGACTTAAAGTGGCTAAAGGAGTTAGTTGCTTCAGGTGATATCGATATTACCTGGGTAAATCATTCCTACAACCATTGGGTAAGTACTAAAGCTCCACTAAAAACTAATTTTCTATTGGAGCCAGGGACTGATCTTAATTTTGAAATATTGGGCACGGAAATCGCAATGATCCAGCAGGGCTTGCTGCCTTCTGTTTTTTTTAGGTTTCCAGGTTTGGTTTCCGATAAAGAGGTTGTTAGCCGATTGCTCTCTTATGGTATTATCCCGGTTGGCAGCGATGCTTGGTTAGCAAAAGGTCAGATAGCTAATGCGGGCAGTATAGTTTTAATTCATGGCAATGGAAATGAACCGGTTGGTGTTAAAGATTTTATTCAGCTTTTAAGGAATAAACAAGCAGATGTTACCAATAAACATTGGTTGTTATATGATTTAAGTGGAAGTATTGAAGATGAATTTGAATAATAGGTCATTCATGTCAATAAACGAAAAGGGGATACAAACTGTATCCCCTTTTCGTTTATTGACAGCTATTTAACTGTTTTCCTATCGTTAGTATCTGTAAGCTTCTGGCTTAAATGGACCTTCAACAGGAACACCAATATAATCAGCCTGGTGTTGATCTAAAACATCAAGTTCTACACCAATTTTAGCCAAATGTAAACGCGCTACTTTCTCATCTAAATATTTAGGAAGAACATATACTTTGTTCTCATATTTATCTGTGTTAGTCCAAAGTTCCAATTGAGCTAGCGTTTGGTTGGTGAATGAGTTAGACATTACAAAACTAGGGTGACCAGTTGCACAACCTAAGTTTACCAAACGACCTTCAGCTAATAGAATGATGTCTTTACCGTCAATAGTGTATTTATCAACTTGAGGCTTGATCTCTACTTTAGTATCGCCGTAGTTTTCGTTTAACCAGGCAACATCAATTTCGTTGTCAAAGTGCCCGATGTTACAAACGATCGCTTTATCTTTCATGGCTTTGAAGTGCTCAGCCCGAACGATATCGCAGTTACCTGTAGTGGTAACAATGATGTCAGCTTCTTTAACAGCTGTAGCGAATTTTTTAACTTCATAACCTTCCATCGCAGCTTGTAAGGCACAGATCGGATCAATTTCTGAAACGATAACACGTACACCTTGTGAGCTTAAAGATTCTGCAGAACCTTTACCTACATCACCGTAACCAGCAACAACAGCTACTTTACCAGCCATCATTACGTCTGTAGCACGACGAATCGCATCTACTAACGACTCACGGCAACCGTATTTGTTATCAAATTTAGATTTGGTAACCGAATCGTTTACGTTGATTGCCGGTAAATGCAAAGTGCCGTTTTTCATGCGCTCATATAAACGGTGTACTCCCGTAGTAGTTTCTTCAGATAAACCTTTGATTGCCGGAATTAATTCAGGAAATCTATCGAATACCATATTGGTCAAATCACCACCATCATCCAGGATCATGTTAAGTGGTTGACGCTCAGGACCGAAATGTAAAGTTTGTTCGATACACCAGTCAAAACTCTCTTCATCTAAACCTTTCCAGGCATACACCTGAATACCAGCAGCAGCAATAGCCGCAGCGGCATGATCCTGAGTTGAAAAAATGTTGCATGATGACCAGGTCACTTCTGCTCCAAGTTCTACCAATGTTTCAATTAAAACCGCAGTTTGGATGGTCATGTGTAAACATCCTGCAATGCGAGCACCTTTTAAAGGTTTTGATGGTCCGAATTCTTCACGCAATGACATTAATCCAGGCATTTCTGCCTCTGCCAGTCCGATCTCTTTGCGGCCCCATTCTGCCAGTGAAATGTCCTTAACTTTGTAAGGAACGTAAGTTGTCTCTACTGATGACATATTTTTTTGTTTAAATGAAATGCAAATTTACAGCATTCCTTTATCAATAACAAAAAAGTATGGTGCGAATATATAATGTTGACATTGAGGTCGTAAAACAGGTTTATGCCGTTCGCATGCAAAGTAATTTCAGGGTAAAAACTAAGCCTGTGGCAAGCCAAATCTTTGATGATAGCTCCAAGTACAGTACATTTGTATTTATAAATTAGAAATTATTAAAATATTTAAAGCATATGTATCCGGAATATTTAGTAGAACCAATGCGTGCAGAACTTACCAAAGTAGGTTTTGAGGAATTAAAAACTGCAGACGATGTTGATAACGCCCTTGCTGGTGAAGGAACAGTATTTGTTGTAGTCAACTCTGTATGCGGCTGTGCGGCGGCAAATGCGCGACCGGCTGCAAGGTTGGCGGCGGCAAACGAAAAACACCCAGATAAGTTGGTTACGGTTTTTGCAGGTATGGAAAAAGAAGCGGTAGATAGGGCGAGAGGATATATGATCCCTTTTCCTCCTTCATCGCCGGCGATGGCTTTGTTTAAAGATGGTAAACTGGTTCATATGATCGAACGCCACCAAATTGAGGGACGTCCTGCACAAATGATTGCCGATAGTCTGATTGGCGCATTTGAACAATATTGCTAATCGAATTGAACAAGAAGTTTATAGGGGAGTCTGATAAGATATCCCCTTTTTATTTTTCCGAAATGTGGTGCAACACTTTTCGATACAGTTCGTCAGGTAAAAAAGGTTTAATGACAATGTCATCAATTCCGGCCTCCATCACTCTAAGCTCTATCTCTTCAGGCAAATTAGCTGTAAGTGCAATGATTGGTATCGTAACCCCGTTCTGACGCATTTTCATGCTGGATTTGTAGCCATCCATTACTGGCATATGTAAGTCCATTAACACCAGTTTGTGTCTGCCTACATCCAGTTTGTCCAGCGCCTCCTGTCCATTTAGGGCTACCTCAATGGTAGCTCCCCAACGTTCCAGGTACCTTTGTGCTACCAGTACGTTCATCAGGTTGTCTTCTACCAGTAATATATGTATGCCCGTTAAGGGTTTATCACTTTCTGCAGGGAGTTGGTCTGTTGTTTTATGCTCTAGCTTTTTTATACTTTTCTCAAACGTTTGTATGAAATAAAAAGTCGAGCCTTTACCTTCATCACTTTGAAGGTTTAGTGCTGAACTTTGTAGTTCCAATATCCGCTTACAAATGGCCAGTCCCAGGCCGGTTCCTCCAAAGCCCCTTGATGTAGAAGAGTCGGCTTGGGTAAACCGCTCAAAAATGACTTTTTGTTTTTCTTTGGAAATGCCAATTCCGGTATCTTTAACCTCAATGTTCAACGTAATGGTAGCCTCTGTCTGACTGGTTACAGTAACGCCAACCTGCACAAATCCTTTGTTGGTAAATTTTATGGCATTGTGAACCAGATTGGTCATCACTTGTGATAAACGTGTAGGATCACCTAATAATTTATTGTTTAGTGTGCTATCCACATGAAGGGTTAGACCAATGCCTTTGTCATGTGCAGCGCTCTGCAAACCCGAAACGATATTACCGGCAATGGAGGCTACATTCATTTCGATGTGTTCAAATGCTACTTTCCCCGCCTCAATTTTATTCAGATCTAAAATGTCGTTAACAATAGATAAAAGATTGTTTGCTGAAAAAAGCATGACATCAAGTTGTTCTTTCTGGTCGTCCCTGGGGGTGTTTTTTAAGAGCAGGTGGCTCATACCAATTACCGCATTCAGTGGTGTTCTGATCTCGTGACTCATGGTGCTCAAAAATTCACTTTTTGCCCTTAGCCCTTGTTCGGCCTCAGCTCTTGCTTTTTTAAGCTCGAAGGAAACGCGATGCGAAAGAATAAGTGACTGAAGGAAGAAAAAACTGATGTAGAAAAGAAAACTCAGCAACTGAAAGGGTGGAATAAGTGACCAATAATGCAGCAATGTTATTGCGAAAACAGGCATTAGTGCGAAAGAACTTAAAAGGGTATAAATAGCGCCTGGTCTTTTCCTGATATAAGCCATTGTATACACATACGGAACGTATACCAGGCAGAAAAGCATGACCACCAAAAAGGGGCTCATGAGTTGGGTAAAGTAATAGGGAGGGAGACTGATGGTTGCCAGAGAGAAGCCGAAACACAATAGTCCGATGATCCGAATAATGATGATATGCGTATCAAGCGGATAAAGATAACGGGTGTAAAGTGCGAAAAGGCCTATTCCGATAAACAGACTTAAATACTCCATCCTAAGGGTAAAGTACCAGTCTATATCCGGAATCACGGTATGCAATACATAATTGTCTATTCCGATAATCCGGTAACTATAAACAATGGAAAACAATGCAAATAATAATATTGCTTTGTCGCGGTTCCCCATCAGATAAAGTCCTAAAAAGAATAGTCCACCCATCATCAGGCAACCTGTCAACAACAAATCTATCGCTTCAGCTTGCTTTCGTTTTAAGATGATATTTTCCTTGTTACCAATCCATATTGATTTTTTTACGCCAGCTTTGCTGTGTTCAAAATTCGATACCTGAAGGAGAATGTTTAAGGTGTCTGTGCCACGTGGGATCTCAGCTGTTCGATATTCCCAATAGGGCATAAAATCAACGGGTGTTTTTCCTACTTTCCCATTGGAGGCTACCTTATATCCATTAATATATAGTCTGTATGCTGTATAAACCTCGGGCATTGCTATGCGTAGGTATTCGTTGGTTTTGGGCAGCAGGATCTTTAGTGCATAGGTGGCATAGCCAAATGCCGGCAGGCTTTTCCCATTTATTTTGTCAGTCCATCTATAGGGAAAGTTTACCAGGGTTCCATTGTTGGGGGTTGGATCTGTAGGGTCAACAAGTTGGTGCCAATAAAAAAGCCACTCGCCATTTAGCGAAACTTTTTGAGCCAAAGACTGGTGGCGCAGGTCGATAACCCCATCTTTTGCAACAGGCATGGTTGCATCAGTATAGCCAAAAACATAACTTGTAAAGCAGCACAGCACAAGCCATACGCTATAAAAATACCTATTTAATCCCATTAAGAATTATTAAAATACTTAATTAATGATCTGCAACTAATCAATTAATGATTTTAATTTTTGCGCTAATATATGGTAATTAAAAAGTTAATAACAATGAAATTAAAAATCCTTGTTGAGTAATTTTTCCAGCTCCCCGAAAGAAACATTCATTCTTACCCTTCCTTGTTTGGCATAGGCAATTTCTCCGGTCTCCTCAGATATGATAACGGCAACAGCATCAGTTGTTTCCGATACGCCAATGCCTGCCCGGTGACGTAACCCAAATTGAGGAGGCAATTTGTCATTGTCGGTTAAGGGAAGAATGCAGCTTGCACTTTTAATCTTGTTTTCGGCAATCACAACTGCACCATCATGAAGCGGACTATATTTCTGGAAAATACTTTCCAGTAAGCGTTTTGATATTTTAGAATCAATCATTTCACAGCTGTTGGCAAACAACTGGTCGTCATAAAATTTAACAAACACAATTAACGCGCCTGTCCTTGATTTTTTCATGCTTTTGCAGGCGTCAATAATTGGTTTTATGCGGATAAGGTTGTTTTGCTCTATATTTTTACTGCCAAACAGATAACCCCACCATGCTTTATTCTGCTGTAAAAAAGTGTTTTTTCCGATCAATAGTAAAAAACGCCTGATTTCAGGTTGGAAGATCACAATCAAGGCTATGATTCCTACACTCATAAATTGGTTGAGGATGCTGGAAAGCAGGTTCATGTGTAAGGCATCTACTACCCAGTGTATTACCAGAATGATTACCATACCAAGTAGCAGGTTTACCGCCAGGGTATTTTTTATGAGGTTGTAAATGTAATATATGATCAGTGCGACGAGAATAATATCTACCGCATCTGTAATGGTCACTTTTAAGAAATCAAATTCTAATGTTTTCACCGCTGTTTAATTATGATGGCTATGAGGCTGCATATGCTTTACAAATGGCAAGTTAGGAATTTTTTAACCATATTACTGCTGTTGCATTTTTGTAACCAGGGCAATACATTCTGCGGCTGCTTTCACATCATGGACCCTTAAAATCTGGGTGCCCTTCAATAAAGCGATGGTATTTAGTGCCGTGGTGCCATTTAATGCCTGTTCGGGGCCTCCACCTAAAAATTTATAGATCATTGATTTTCTGGAAAGGCCTGCAAGTACAGGTAGTTCAAACAAATTAAGGTCGTCCATGTGGTGCAAAATCTCATAATTCTGCTCAAGTGTTTTCGCGAAACCAAATCCCGGATCCAGAACAATATCTTTTACACCTGCCTCTTTTAGTCTGCTTATTTTTTCGGCGAAATAAGCCACCATCTCTGGCATCAGGTTTTCGTATGCTGTGTGTTGTTGCATGGTTTGTGGAGTCCCTCTCATATGCATTAGGATGTATGGAACATTTAAATCAGCTACCGTTTGAAACATATTCCCATCCATTTCTCCTCCTGATATGTCGTTGATGATATGCGCCCCGGCCTGGATGGCCGCTCGGGCTACTTCAGCCCTGAAGGTGTCCACGGACAATAAGGCCTCTGGAAATTTTTTGCGAATCACCTCTACAACGGGAACCAATCTGTCAATTTCCTGTTGCTCGGTTACGTCGGCCGCACCTGGTCTGGACGAGTATGCCCCAATGTCAATAAACCGACCACCTTCGTTTAAAATAGTTTGGGCCCGCTCCAGCGCCTCTTCAATGGTGCCAGTACGGCTGTCACTATAAAATGAATCAGGGGTAATATTGAGTATTCCCATCACACAAGGCTCAGTTAAATCAAGCAGTTTACCTTGCAGGTTTAGTGTGGTCTTTCGGTTTAAAAATGTATCTTTAGCCATTGTTTTAATGCAAACTTAGATAAAAAAGATAGGGTATTAAAACGGGTGTGAACTTATTATTTTTATTGTTTTGGCAACAAATACATCTCAGGAATTCGACGCGGTAATAGCGGTTTGCAAATCGCTTTTTTTAAAGAAAACAAAAGACTATGGAACAGCCTGGCGAATACTCAGGCCGGCTTCAATAACTGATCAGATTTTTATTAAAGCGCAACGTATCCGTACGCTGGAGGAAAAAAAGATCTCAAAAGTAGGAGAAGACATTACAGCTGAGTACATCGGTATCATCAATTATAGTATTATTGCCATGATCCAGTTGGAGCTGAATGAGAATGATCCGCTGGAAATGGAACTCAAAGTGGTTGAGCAGGCTTACGATCAAAAAATAAAGGACACAAAAGAACTGATGTTCAATAAAAACCACGACTATGGTGAAGCCTGGCGCGATATGCGCATTAGTTCTTTAACCGATTTGATATTGATGAAAATCTTCCGTGTCAAACAGATTGAAGATAACCAGGGACAAACCCTGGCTTCTGAAGGCGTAGATGCCAATTATCAAGATATGTTAAACTATTCGGTATTTGCACTGATTAAATTGGGCGTTCAATAATGAAGAAGACGATATTAAATTTTTCAAGAATATTTGTTGGTGTTCTTTTTATCTTTTCTGGCCTGATTAAGGCAAATGATCCACTTGGGTTTGGCTATAAACTGCAGGAATACTTTGATGTATTTCATATGTCGTTTTTAGGTGGCATGGCAACCGGAATTGCCATATTGTTGTGTGTGTTTGAGATCGTTCTGGGTGCATTGCTACTGTTAGGTGCCTGGGCTAAGAAAGTAACCGGCGGTTTGCTTGCCGTTATTATCTTTTTTACTTTTTTAACTTTCGTCTCTGCGGCCTTTAAAGTTGTTACTTCCTGTGGATGTTTTGGTGACGCCATTCCTTTAACACCATGGCAGTCGTTCTCTAAAGATCTGGTCTTACTGGTGCTGATTATCTATCTGTTTGTACATCATCAATTGATCAAACCGGTTACCACAAGTTTAAAAGCACAAAAAGGCTGGTTTGTATTGGTCACCCTGATTTCTACCTTGTTTGGTCTTTATACTTACAATATGTTGCCGATTCTCGATTTTTTACCTTATAAAATAGGAGCCAATCTTCCCCAACTGATGAAGATTCCGGAAGGAGAAAAAGGTGATGAGTATGCAATTATGTACAAAATGCATAACAAAAAAACTGGCGAAAAAAAGGTGATGAGTGATAAGGACTACCTCAAAACGGAGATATGGAAAGATGACAACTGGGAAATTGTAGGTGACCCCGACAAGGTGTTGGTGAAAAAAGGTTATGAACCTAAAATCAAAGACCTGCTGATTACAGATGCCTCAGGGACAGACTATACCAAAGAGCTGATTGAAAATCCTTACTACAACCTGGTTATTGTTGCTTATAATCTTAATGATGTAAACGAAAAGGCTATTGCCGAACTGAATACCCTTGCGCTAAATGCTACTGAACAATTTAACCTCAGAACGGTATTGTTAACCTCTAATTCGGCTAGTGATGCAGAGCAGTTCAGTAAACGTATGAAGTTATTTGCCGAGGTTTTTTATGCGGATGCTGTACCTTTAAAAAGTATGGTCAGATCAAATCCTGGTGTATTATTACTTAAAAATGGTGTAATCATTGATAAATGGCATTATCATACAGTACCTTCTTTTGATAAACTGGCCGATCAATATTTTAGTAAATAACTATGCTGCAATACGCCGTCAAAAAAATCTTATATGGATTCGCCGTAATGGCAGGCGTTATTGCAGTGGTATTTATTTTGTTTAATGTATTGCCAGGTGATCCGGCAAGGATGACTATGGGGCAGCGGGCCGATGTATCCTCACTCGAAGCGGTACGTAAAGAATTCGGCCTGGATAGATCCAAGCCTGAGCAATTTTTTCTTTATCTGAATGACCTTTCGCCACTGGGCTTTCATGAAAATACAACTGAAAGTAAAGAAAAGTATCATTACCTGAGGCTGATCAGTTTTGGCGATCAGGTGATGGCGCTTAAATGGCCTTACCTGAGGCGTTCTTATCAAACAAAACGGGATGTGACCGCTATCTTATCAGAAACAGTACCTAATACCTTTGTACTGGCACTTACCGCCATGGTATTTGCTACAGCCCTCGGCGTATTTTTAGGTGTAGTTTCTGCAGTTCATAAAGACACATGGATTGATAAAGCTGCAAATGCATTTGCCATTTTGGGTATTTCTGCACCTTCTTTTTTTGCGGGGATCATTATTGCCTGGCTGTTTGGGTTTGTCCTAAGCGACTATACCGGCCTCAATATGTCGGGAAGTCTTTACAGCTACGATCCGTTTAAAGGTGAGATTATGACCTGGAAAAACTTATGGCTGCCAATGATTACCCTGGGATTAAGGCCCCTGGCTATTATTGTGCAGCTGACCAGAAGTGCAATGTTGGATGTGCTGGCGCAGGATTATATCCGTACAGCACGCGCCAAAGGTTTAAGCCGAAATGCCATTATATACAAGCATGCCTTAAAAAATGCCTTAAATCCCGTGATTACGGCTATATCGGGGTGGTTTGCATCTCTGCTGGCGGGTTCATTTTTTGTGGAGTATATATTTGGCTATAATGGTTTGGGACGTACCACCGTAAATGCCCTAGAAATGTCCGACTTCCCGGTCGTAATGGGATCCATTCTTTTCATTGCACTGGTGTTTGTTATAATTAATATTTTAGTAGATGTATTATATGCCTTTGTCGATCCAAGGGTAAAACTAGCATAACGATGAAAATTTTTTTAATAGGGTTTATGGGCTGTGGTAAAAGTACACTTGGGAAAAAGCTTGCTCAAAAGCTGGGATATGAATTTATAGACCTTGATCATCAGATAGAAAAAAGTGAGGGGAGTACCATCAGCGAATATTTTTCGACTCACGGCGAAGCCGCTTTCAGAAAGCTGGAAAATAAGACCTTAAAGGGATTCGATTACCCACTAAATGCAGTAGTGGCTACAGGAGGTGGGGCGCCTTGTTTTTTCGACAACATGGACTGGATCAATGAAAATGGATTATCTGTCTATATCGAAATGACGGCCGCGGCTTTAGCCAAGCGGTTGGAAGGTGGTAAAGACAAAAGGCCCGTATTAAAAGATTTGGATGAAACACAAATGATTGAGTTTATAGAAAATAAACTCAAGGAACGCAATGTGTTCTATAAACGGGCTCAGCTAACTGTAAATGGAATTAACCTCACCGCAGATGCGATGAGGGCAATGATATTAAACAGGCAATAAATGGTTTATTGAACTGTTTATTTTTATCTGTAGATGTTGGGCCTTTTCTTCATGGCCTGATCTACTGAGAATGGGCCAGAACCTACTACCCAGAACAGGATCAGTAACAACAATACCAGAATGGACAGCCAGAGCTCATTGTTCAAAATAGAAAAGCCATGTGCCAGGTTCACAAAAAATACGGCCACAATCAGTATTGGAATCTGGATTACAGCCGCAAAGCGGGTAACCAGTCCAATGGTGATTAAGATTCCACCCACCAGATGTACAAAACCAACAATATGTAGAGCCAGGCTCGACATCATGCCTGAGAAGCCATAAGTGTTGTTTTGCAATAACATGTCCTGAAGTGCTGTCGTATTGCTTACAATGGCAATACCTTTGCTAAAGATGAGCAGGCCTAATACAATCCTGATAATGTCAAGCCATTTGGCATGATGGACATCGCCCCAATGCTCAATTTTTTGAATAACTGTCATACAGAATACCTTCTTTTTAATGAAGGCCTCTATTAAAGTTAATAAAAAAACAAGAAACAAACAATAGTAAACTATTAACAGCAAGTGGCTTACAAACGCTGCCAGCTTAGATCTGCCTGCAATTGTAAAACAGAAGAAAATTGCTGTCGTGGCGGTAGGTTCAGGTAAGGGTAGCTTACTTTTGACAAATATAATCCCTGGGGATGTGCCGGCGTAATCAGCTCAGGAGTTTGATTATAAATCAGGTAGTTCTCAAATTCTTCTACACTCAAAACCCCGCGGCCAATCTTCAACAATTGTCCCATAATGATTCTGATCATTTTACTGAGAAAGCGATTTGACGATATCTGAAACCGCAGCTGGTCGCCATATTCGTCAACAGATAAGCTGGCCGACATGACATTGCAAATGGTGTGTTCATATTTGTCCGGACTGGTACAAAAAGCCCTGTAATCCTTATATTTCGGCAATATGGCTGCTGCCTGGCTCATCTTATCAAAATCGAGTTTATCCAGCAGATAAAACGAACTCAGCCCATTTAAAAAAGGATTTTTATAGGTGTGGAGAAAATAATCGTACGATCTTAGCACCGCGTCAAAGCGTGCGTGCCTTTGCGCTTCTACAGGAACTATATCGAAGACGGCAATACCCGCTGGCAATAATTTATTCATCCTGAACATCAGGTCAAAGTCCCATGGTTTTTCAATGTCCATGTGAAAAAAAAACTGACTGGCGTGCACGTGCGCATCGGTACGACCGCAGCCAATAATGGCTACCGGTATTTTTAACACCTGGCTAAGCGCCGTTTCCAAAACTCCCTGTACATTTAGTACACCTGGCTGTTTTTGCCAGCCGTTGTACTTTAAACCGTTATATCCTATGTGAACAAAATACCTCAACTTCTTTGCACTCCTTATTATACATTATTATTTTCTTCCAGCTCTTTTGTTCAGTTCCTCTATTGGCATATTCATCATTCTGCCGATTGGCTTTTTATCTCTATAGGTGATTACCCTTAGCATGGTGGCATCCTTTGGTGGGCTCAGCTTTTCTGTATACTTAGGGTAAAAGTGGTCTGGAAAGGAATTGTCAAAACTATAATAAATATCCAATCCTGCTACTTCTGTACTGAGCTCAATTTGTAGCTGTCTGTCGGCCGATCTGCTCACCTTAAATATAGGGTCATATACACTGGGCGCATATTTAGTCTCAGCCATGTCCAACCTTTTAAAATGTTGCTCAACCCGGCCAAAAAAGTTTGACCAGTTCTTTTTCTCTTTGAGCGACCAAACCGATTCGGCAATGGCCATCCCTCTGGGCCAGGTCATGTACTCGGCCTGACGGATATTATAAACCTGCTCGGTCCACAAATTGGCCTGACCCCCTTTGATGTATTTCGGATCAACTTCTGCCGGTATAGGATCAAACTCATAGGCCTTGCTCAAACGGAGTGAGGCATACACCCTGGGTTCTGTAATGGCATCAGCCTGCATATAATCGAGATAAGCAAATTGTGTCGGACTCATCACTACTTCATGCATTTTTTTAGCTGCATCAATACCATATTTCATCCCTCTCCAACTCATTACAGCTGCGCTGGATGGCATATCGCCATTTAATATTTCATCCCAGCCTATAAATTTTTTACCTTTTGACTCTACAATTTTTTGCACCCGTTTTTCAAAATATCCTTGTACCTGGTGCATGTCTTTTAGTCCCTCTTTTTGCATTAGGGCCTTGATGGCTTCACTTTTCTCCCAAAAATTAAAGGGTGCTTCATCTCCGCCCATATGTATATATTCGAAAGGGAAAAGTGCCGCTACCTGGGTAATTATAGTATCCAGAAAGGAATAAACCTTTTCGTTGGCCGGGCAAAGTGTATTGTCTACCAGTGCCAATGGCGGGGCTCCCCTGGACCAATCCATAATACGCTCACCCGAACGTACCCGATAGTTTTCTGCGCCTGGTGTGCAGGAGAGTTCGGGGTAGGAGCTAATTACGGCCAGACTGTGGCCCGGGACATCAATTTCAGGAAGGATGTTTACAAATCGCTCTTTTGCATATTGTACCAGCTCCTTAATGTCTTCCTGTGTATAGAAGCCGCCATAATTGCGGGGCTCATCTGCAGCAGGGGGAATAAAATTTCCAAATTCACCTACTTTTTTTACGCTCCACGCGCCTACCTCGGTTAACCTGGGCAGACCTTTAATTTCTATCCGCCAGCCTTCATCATCCGTAAGGTGCAAATGAAGGATGTTGTACTTGTAGCGAACCATGGCATTGATGTATTGTTTTACTTCATCTTTGGTGAAAAAATGACGCGCCACATCAAACATCAGACCACGCCAGCTTACCCGAGGATAATCGGTAAGCTCAACACAGGGCGCTTTCCAGGTTATGTCCTTTACCGGTTCTTTGCTTTCAATGGCCGGTGGAAACAGCTGAAGCAAACTTTGTACACCATAAAATAAACCCACAGCCTGGTTTGCCTTTATGGTAATGTGATTGGTGGTTACCGATAACTGATAACCTTCAGCTCCGATTAGGGGGTCTGTTTTTTCATTTAGTGTTAACCTAATGGTTGCAATTGCCGATTTATTACTTATTGTGGATACATAACTGCCAGTAGGTATTGAAAGTCTTTCCTGTAAAAAAACAAGTAGCTGATGTGTTTCCGGGATGGCAGGACATTGAATGGTAACATTGGCAGGTAAGGTAAAATGGCCTGGATGCTTAATTACTGTTACAGGTTCAGGTATAATGTTAATCTCAGATGGTACAGTTGTCTCGTCCGAAGTTTCCATTGACAATTCCGTTTGTGGAATAGGATTCTGGCCAATAACAGCCTGGCTCAACAGACAAAAGCACAATACAAAAAAGAAGTTTTTCATTTTATTCATGTTTATCAGGATAAAAACGCCCTAAACGGCTGCAAATTTACCAATTACTTTAAAGCATCCAATACAGCAAACAGTTTCCTGTTGATACCCGAGCCTGAATAATTGTTGACATTGATGACAATGATGTATTTATTACCGGCAGTGCTGGTATAGTAACCTGCAAAAGCGGATACGTTGTTGATGGTGCCACTTTTTATTTTCATTCCATTGTATTCCGGAAATGCATTGTAGTAGTCGCCAAACCAACTTTCTTTCTGTACCTGAAACAAGATGTTGGCCATTGCCATGGTGGTTATCCGGTTTGCAGGCGAAAGTCCACTGCCGTCAATGATGTTTAAAGCATTTTTATCGATTCCTTTTTCGGCCCAAAAGTCAATTACGGTTTCAGCACCCTCAGCAGTAGCTGCAGGTTTCCCCGATTTCATAGCCAGTGCTTTTAGCAGTGTTTCACCATATAAATTGATGCTTTTTTTTAGAAACCAGTAGGTGATTTCGCTAAGCGAAGGAGAGGTAATGGTACTGATTTTTTGTGTAACCGCTGCAACTGGTTGGTTGTACAGGGCCATTATGCGTGCAGTGGTAGCTGGTTGTGTAGCCATAATTCCCATACGCTTTAAGGTATCCTGTAAACGGTAAGCACAATCAAACGCCGGATCGGGCAGCGCTGCCGAAATGCTTGATTTACCAATTCCAATACCCCATGAGCCTCTTAAATAAGCGGTATTGCCATAGGGTGGTAAAAATGCATAGGCACGGTCTCCTGTTCCTGCGGCTCCGGTTTTTAATTCATTTACAATTTTTAAATAAGGGATTTCCGGAACTGTTTTTAACATCGTAGTGGCTTCTGTGGTTCGGGCGCCCGGTTTCAGGTGAATGTCAAACTGGTTTTCGCGCCAGGATAGTCCTGAGGTACCGGCACCATAATAATTGCCCATGTCCTGCCATGTCCAGCCTTCAGGGGTAGTTTGGGTGCCAAAAACGCGATCGTCGCCCACAATTGCTCCTTCTATTTTTTTGATGCCTGCATTTTTGATGGCTGTGGCCCATTCTGTTAATACCTTATTTTCTTTGTTCTGGTAGCGATCGGAACCCAATGTCGGGTCCCCGCTGCCAATAATGATCAGGTTACCTTTTAAAATTCCATCTGCTGTAATTTTCCCTGTATAAGCTAAAGTAGTTTGAAATTGAAAGTCTTTGCCTAGTAAACTGAAAGCTGTAGCGGCAGTAATGACTTTTAATGTAGATGCTGTAGCTAAACCAACCTGTTCGTTGTGTGCAAATAAAGGTTTACCAGTATTGGCATCCAGTACACACAGCGAGGTCGTGGCATATTTTGTTTGCGGATCTGCCTGAAAGTACTGATAAGCTTTCTCCAGTTTTTGTATGGGACTTTGGGCTATAGCTAAACTGCCTATGCACAGGACGTTTATAAAAAGGAATGCGGATCTTTTAAACATAAGCTTGTAAAATTAAAACGGCCGTCATACTGAACTTGCGTCAGTATGATGGCCGTAGTTTTATAAAGTAAACCCGAATAAATTAAACGAGTTCTTTGCTTACCAGATACTCTGCAATCTGAACTGCATTGGTTGCTGCACCTTTACGCAGGTTATCAGCTACAATCCACATATTTAAAGTATTCGGTAAAGAATCATCTCTTCTGATTCTGCCAACAAACACTTCATCTCTTTCGTGCGCATCTTTAGGCATCGGGTATTTCAGGTTTGCCGGATCATCTACCAAAATGATACCTTCAGTGGCAGCAAGCAAGTTTTTTACGTCAGTCACATCAAAATCATGTTCAAATTCAATGTTTACAGATTCAGAGTGACCACCCATTACCGGAATACGAACGGTAGTCGCGGTAACCTTAATGCTGTTATCGCCCATAATCTTTTGGGTTTCCAGTATCATTTTCATCTCTTCTTTAGTGTATCCATTGTCCTGAAAAACATCAATCTGAGGAATCACATTCAAATCAATTGGGTAAGCATAGGCCATAGGACCATCAGTAACACCTTTACGCTCATTCATCAGTTGTTCAACAGCCTTTACACCTGTTCCGGTTACCGACTGGTAAGTAGAAACAACTACACGTTTAATTTTGTATTTATCGTGCAATGGTTTTAAGGCCACTACCATTTGAATGGTTGAGCAGTTCGGGTTGGCAATGATTTTATCTTCGGCAGACAATTCCTTTGCATTTACTTCAGGTACAACCAGCTTTTTCGACGGATCCATGCGCCATGCAGATGAATTGTCGATTACCGTGGTGCCTACCGCAGCAAAACGAGGGGCTTCGGCCAATGAAGTGCCACCACCTGCAGAAAACAACGCAATATCAGGTCTCATCGAAATCGCAGTCTCCATATTTACAACAGCGTACTTCTTACCCTTAAATGTGATTTCCTTACCAACGCTCTTTTCAGAAGCTACGGGGATCAATTCAGTTAACGGGAAGTTACGCTCTTCTAATACTTTTAACATTACGGTGCCTACCAAACCGGTGGCGCCAACTACTGCAATTTTCATGTTCTTTAATAATTGGATTTTAATGGTCATGAAGCTATCATCAACTAAAAAGCTGCTGATGGTTTCATTTTTTCTAATTTGTTGTTTTACTTGTTTTTAATTATTTAATCAATTGTATTTATGGTGAAATAATAAGTCCCCAAATATGGGCATTTTTTCAGTCATAAAAAAGGGATTGGCTTTTGCTAACCAATCCCTTTATCCTTATTCAATTATTTTTGATCAGATCAGTTCACGGTTTACATAGTTAAAGCTTTGCTTAATGCTCGCAAAAGGATCCATCGAAAAGTTCTCCTGCTCTACAATAAGATGCTCCAGTCCCGATTGCTTGGCATGTTTATAAATAGCTTTGAAGTCTATACTTCCCGAGCCAACTTCTGTATTTATACCCTTGTTTGCCTTGTCCATATCTTTCACGTGCCACATCACAAAACGGCCCGGATACTTGTTAAAGAAGGCAATTGGATCGTTTCCTGAACGTACTACCCAATACAGATCCATTTCAAACCTGGTCAGGTTTTTATCCATTCCGTTTAGCATAATTTCGTAACCGGTAACGCCGCCTTCGTGCTTGTCAAATTCAAACGCATGGTTGTGGTAGGCTAGTTTCATGCCCGATTGTTTTACCAATACTGAAGCTTCATTTAAACGCGCCGTAACTTTTTTATAATCCTCGGCATTTTTACGCAGATTTTCTCCTAACCAGGCAATAGTAAAGTACTTGTTGTCAATTGCTGCGGCTCCTTCTATTAGTGGTTTTAACAGTTCCTTATCGCCACTGTTGATGAAATCGTCAATTACAAAATGGCTACTTGGCGCGGTCAATCCGTTCGCTTTTAGGAGGCTTTTAAATGACTTTGCGTCCATGCCCCAAAAACCTTTGGCCGCCGAATAACCGTAAGTTTCCACTTCTTTATAGCCGGTCTTTGCTATTTTCTCAATTACACCCTTTACATCGTGGGGGATTTGCTCTCTAAGTGTGTACAATTGGATACCAACCTTTTTTCCTGCAGCAGCGGCTGCTGTACAGGCAAATGATGGCAATAAGACAGCTCCTGCTGCTGCAAGACCTGCGTTTTTGATAAAAGTTCTTCTCGAGTTCATAGGATGGGGGATTAAACGTCGCAAATATTTACGGCATCTCTTAATGATTTAATTTTGTCGGCGTATTTAGGAATAAATTCCTGAGCTACATAGCCCTTAAAACCAGTGGCTAGTATGGCTTTGATAATGGCAGGGTAAAACAATTCCTGTGTGTCGTCAATCTCATTTCTACCCGGTACGCCGGCGGTATGGTAATGAGAAATATATTGATGATAGGTTTGGATGTTACGGATCACGTCTCCTTCATCAATCTGCATATGATAAATGTCATATAGCAGTTTAAAATTTTCAGAACCCAGTCTTTTGGCCAGCTCTGCACCCCATGAAGTGCGATCGCATTGGTAGTCCTGGTGGTTAATTTTGCTGTTTAGCAGCTCCATCACCAATGTTACACCATGTTTTTCGGCCAAAGGAATAATCTGCTTTAAACCATCTACACAGTTTTTTAGTCCCGTTTCGTCATCTTTACCCCGTCTGTTTCCACTAAAGCAAATCAGTTGGGTATAACCCGCTTCGGCCACTTTCGGGATCATCTCCGTGTAGTTTTTAATCAGAGTGGCATGGAAAGCAGGATCGTTCCATCCATCTACCAGGTTAATTTCGGCGCCATTGCACATAGACGAATATAGTCCATGTTTTTTAAGTGTAGGCCAGTCTTTGGGACCCACCAGATCAATGGCTTTGATGCCTATTTTTTTTGCTTCGATACACAGCTCATCCAACTCCAATTTTCCAAAACACCAGCGGCATACCGAGTGATTTACGTTTCCTTTTAACATTGTGGATATAGATTGTTCCAAAGCAAAAGTTGGTAGGGCTGCCGAAACGCCTAATGCGGCAGTTCCGGCAACAATGTTTTTTAGTGCAGTTCTTCTGCTTACTTCTTTTTTCATATTTGTTTGCTTAAGCTTCCACTTTCTTTTTATCATTAAAGAAAAGCGCAAACAGTAAGAATACAGCTAAGGCAATACCTGACGGAATGATCCATACCATTTTCCAGTCAAAGGAGCCATCGGCAAGTTTATAGGTGTCAGTAATTAAACCTGCCACCTCAAAGCCAATCAGCATTCCCACACCATAAGTAGCCAATGTGATCAGGCCTTGTGCCGAACTTTTATATTTTTCGCCGGCCGCAGCATTGGTATAAATCTGCCCCGAAACAAAGAAAAAATCATAACAAATACCATGCAGCGCAATTCCGATGATTAGCATAAAGCTAAGGTCGCTGGCGTTTCCATAGGCGAACAATGCATAGCGGATACACCAGGCCAGCATACCTACCAGTATGGTTTTTTTGAAACCAAAGCGGGTAAAGAATACCGGTAACAACAGCAGGAACAGCACTTCCGAAATCTGACCGATGGTCATTTTTCCGGTTGGATTGTCCATTCCTACATTTGAAAGGAAGGGGTGTGCATTCTGATAATAAAATGCCAGCGGGATACAGATCAGAATGGAAGAAACAAAGAATATGGCAAAATTTTTATCTTTCAAGAGTTTCAACGCGTCCAGTCCCAATATCTCCGATATTTTTACTTTCTCTCCGGCCGCAACTTTAGGCGGGGTTTTAGGTAATGTGAAGCTAAAAAGGCCCAATATTAAAGAAACTATAGCCCCCATCATAAAGGTGTTTTTAAGTAAACCATCTTTTACAGCTTGTTCATTATCCCAATGAAACACATAACTGATCAATAATCCGGCAGTAATCCAGCCTATGGTCCCCCATACCCTAATGGTCGAAAAATCTTTTTCAGGATCTTTCATCTGGTTAAAGGAAACGGAGTTGACCAGCGCCAGCGTAGGCATAAACAAGATCATGTAAGCCAAAACATAAGGATAAAATACGGTTATGTCTGTAGCATTGTGCATTTGATACATTAAAAATGCGCCTACAAGATGTAATACTCCCAATATACGCTCGGCATTAAAATACCTGTCGGCAATTAGCCCGATGATAAAAGGGGCAATAATTGCACCCCAGGATTGGGTGGAGAATACCGAGGCAGACTGAGCACCGGTGGCATTTAAGTTACTCCCCAGGAAGGTTCCTAAGGTAACAAACCATGCGCCCCAGATAAAAAACTCCAGGAACATCATGAAGGATAATTTGATGCGGTTGTTTAAGTTCATGTTTGGTTAGTATTTCTTTATTTGTCGATTAATTTAAAGCTTTTTAATCATAATGTTACGATACCAAACGTCATTGCCATGATCTTGCAGGGCTATTTTGCCGGATTTAAAAGTACCCCAATCTGCCCAGCCCGCAAATTTGCTGCCTGCAACAAGTGCTTTCCAGTTGTCATCCCATAATGTTGTCGATACTACTTTTACGCCGTTCAGATAATGCTCCAGTTTACCATCTTTACAAATGATTTCGGCAGTATTCCATTCCCCAACAGGTTTTACCGGCTCAGAACTGCTTTTCACCAAATCATATAAATCTGCAGCGCGGTGCTTGGTAATTTTGCCATCGGGATGTCCGTCATTGTCCAATACCTGCATTTCCAACCCTGTACTATAGGTTTGATGATATTTGGCCGGCTCTTCTTTTACATAGTAAATGATACCACTATTGCCTTTAGGCGAAATTTTCCAATCCAATTTCAAGTGAAAATTGCTGTATTCATTGTCCGTTACCAGATCGCCACCGCCGTTTTTATCTCCATTGGGATTAAAATGCAATGCGCCATCTTCAACACTCCATTTGCTGCCAGCAGTAGTTTTACCGTAAGTATGCCAGCCCTTGGTGGTTTTGCCATCAAATATTTTGGTAAACCCTTTTTTGCCCGATTGGGCTTTTGCAGCAGTACCGGCTATAACTGCCGTGAGTATAATTGCCGAGAAAAAATATTGTTTCATCTGTTTTGTTGTTTAATTTTTTATAATTTAAGACTGTATCATTAATACGATCGTCATCCTGAAATAAATTCAGGATGACGATAAGTCGCAAAGAATAGCTTTAATCCTTGCTCGTTATGCTTACGCCTAAACACCAAGCGACCATCCATTACGGTATTCACGTTTTATAAATTGGTTGGCTTCATCAAAATTGGTAATCTTCATATTGGCATTGTCCCAAAGCAATTTGATGTTTCTTCCAGGATATTTAATTTTTCCCTCTGCATTTTTGCGTTGTACATCCGTCCCCCTAATGGCAAGGTTGGCCATTAACAAGGATTCGGTAAGCGGGCCTGCAATGGAGAAAGGAGAACTCAGTTCCTTTTTGCCATAACCGGCAATACAGGCATCAACCCATTGTCCATAGTGTCCGTCGGCTCCACCGGGTACACGTGCCAGTTTTTGTGCCACTTTAATATTTTCATTTCTGCTTAAAGGTAGCAAGCGTGGATTGGCACCATAGGTATTGGCCATCATTTTGCCTTTTGTTCCAATAAACAAGGTTCCATTGCCACCATCGCCAAATGATTCATTTGCCGCCAGTTCTTCTGGTCTTTCAGGCTGTATACCGCCATCCATCCAATGCACAGTAATGTCGCCTTTTGTTTTATTCGTTTTAGGGAATTTTAAGGTTACATGACTTGAAGGAGGGCAACTATCAGGGAAGTATCCTCTTTTAAACTCGTCTACATAAACAGAGCCTACACTGGCCTGAACCTCTGTGGCATATTTAAGGTTTAAAACACTAAAAGGTGCTTCCAGTAAGTGACAGCCCATATCGCCCAGCGCTCCGGTTCCATAATCCCACCATCCACGCCAGTTAAAGGGAACCAGTTTGTTTACATAATCTTTAAAAGGAGCAGTGCCCAGCCATAAATCCCAATCCAGATCGGCTGGTATAGCTGCTTTATTGGCCGACCATGGAATCCCCTGAGGCCATACCGGTCGGTCGGTCCAGGCATAAATGGTATGTACATCACCAATAAGGCCTGCATCATACCATTCTTTCATCAGCCGGGGGCCATCATTTGAGGCACCCTGGTTGCCCATTTGAGTTACCACTTTATATTTCTCGGCAGCAGCAGTCAAAGCACGGGCCTCATAAATATCATGTGTCAGTGGTTTTTGCACATATACATGTTTACCCAGTTGCATGGCCGCTATGGCCTGTATGGCATGGCTATGATCGGGTGTAGAAATAGAAACCGCATCAAAATTTTTGGCTTCTTTATCCAGCATTTCCCGGTAGTCTCTATAGTATTTTGCTTTAGGGAAGGCTTTTACGCTATTTGCGGCCCTGCTATCATGCACATCACACAGGAAGCCGATATCGGCCTTGCCACTTTTGTAGAAGCTGGCAATATCGGATTGTCCTTTGCCACCAACACCTATTCCGGCAATAATCAGTCTGTCGCTGGGAGCCAGAAAGCCTCTCCCGCCCAAAACATGACGCGGTACAATCATAAATGCCGAAGCGGCAATGGCTGTAGTCTTTAGAAAGTTACGTCTCGACGTGCTCTCCTGATTTTTGTTGATTTCTTCCATTTATGTGCGTGTGTGGTGTGGTTATTTTTTTAGCGATAAAATATAGGTCACCATTGATTTTGCATCATCTTTACTGAGTGAAGCATGTGGTGTCATTGGGATTTCGCCCCAGACACCTTTACCACCGGCAATAATCTTGTCAGCCAGATGATTTACATTTTCGTCATTTAACGGATATTTAGCTGCAATATCAACATATGCAGGGCCTATCACTTTTTGTACTTTATTGTGGCAGCCAATACAATCCGATTTGGCAATTAATTTTTCGCCTTCACCTTTGGCAACAGGTGCTTCAGCAGGTTTCTCAGCGCTATCGCTTGTACCAGCGGTGGTTTCTGTACCTGCTGATGATGAAGCAGCAGCGCGTTCTTCAGGACTTGAGCATGCGGCCATTGCCATTATAGCACAGCCAAGTAAAAATAGTGTTCGTTTCATTTAAGTGTTTATTGATTTAGACCGAGTATTTTATTGTTGAAATCATCATTTCCTCCGGAAGCGGCGAAATCATCAAAAGCCCTGTCTGTTACTTTAATAATATTTTTTGTGATAAATTCTGCACCTTCTTTTGCACCAACCTGTGCATCTTTAATGCAGCATTCCCATTCCATTACCGCCCACCCGGTATAGTCGTACTGGGCCAGTTTACTAAAAATGGTTTTAAAATCTACTTGTCCATCTCCGGGCGAACGGTACCTCCCGGCACGGTTGGCCCAGCTTTGGTACCCGCCAAAAGTTCCCTGGCGGCCTGTAGGATTAAACTCCGAGTCTTTTACATGGAAAGCCTTAATGCGCTCATGGTAGAAATCGATATATTGGATATAGTCCAGCTGCTGCAGTACAAAATGAGAAGGATCATACAGTAAGCAGGCACGGGGGTGATTGTTCACCTTTTCCAGGAACATCTCGTAAGTGATGCCGTCAAATAAATCCTCGCCGGGATGTATTTCATAACAAACGTCCACACCACAATTGTCAAATTCGTTCAGGATGGGCGTCCACCTTTTGGCTAGTTCTGTAAAACCGGCCTCTACCAGCCCTTCAGGACGCTGTGGCCAGGGATGGAACATATGCCACAGCAGCGAGCCGCTAAAAGTAGCATGTGCATTTAAGCCCAGGTTTTGCGAAGCTTTTGCTGCATACTTCAGCTGCTGCACTGCCCATTCTGTTCTGGCCTTTGGATTATTTTTATAGGCTTCAGGTGCAAATGCGTCAAACGCCAAATCGTAAGCAGGGTTTACCGCCACCAGTTGACCTTGTAAGTGAGTGGATAGCTCGGTAATTTCCAATCCGTACGATTGTACTTTACCTTTCAGCTCATCCGCATAAGTTTTGCTTTCGGCAGCTTTTTGCAAATCAATAAAGCGTGCATCAAGCGTAGGCATCTGTATGCCTTTAAATCCGAGCCCTGCTGCCCACTGGCAAATGGCATCCAGTGAATTAAAAGGGGCTTCATCTCCAATAAACTGGGCTAAAAAAACTCCGGGTCCTTTAATTGTTGTCATGATCTGTTATATTTTAAAATCAAACCATTTCTGATCCGACTGGCTCGAGGCCACTACACTATCAATAAAAGCCATTCCTCTTACGCCATCCTCAACTTTCGGAAAATCAAGCATCGCCTCAGTAGGTGTAGTGCCTTCCAGCTTGGCACCCAATGTTAATGCGAAGTTTCTGTAAATATTGGCAAAAGCTTCCAGGTATCCTTCAGGATGCCCACCCGGAACGCGGGTATTGTGTTTGGCGATGTCAGACATGTAACCCTGTCCCACACGATAAACCTGTGTAGGCTCATTTAGCCATTTGACCAGTAGCGTGTTTGGCTCCATCTGATGCCATTCCAGACCACCTTTTTCGCCGTAAACTTTTATTTTTAATGCATTCTCTTCTCCGGCCGCAATTTGCGAGGCCACTAAAACACCATTAGCACCATTGTCAAATCTCAGCAATACATTTCCGTCATCATCCAATGCCCTTCCCGGAACTACTACGTTCAGATCAGCGCAAAGTTTACTGATTTTTAGGCCCGAAATGTATTCTGCTAGCTGTGCAGCATGCGTGCCGATGTCGCCCATACAGCCACTCTTACCACTTTTTGAAGGATCAGTTCGCCATGCAGCCTGTGCATTGCCTTCTCTTTCCGTAAGGGTACTTAACCAGCCCTGAGGATATTCGACCATTATTTTTCTGATGGTACCTAATTTACCTTCTTTTACCATTTGCCTGGCTTGTTTTACCATAGGATAGCCAGAATAGGTGTGGGTTAAGCATAAGGTCAAGCCGGTTTCCTGTACTTTTTGTTGCAGTTGTTTGGCCTCCTCCAGTGATAAAGCAATTGGCTTCTCAATCACCACATTAAAGCCATGATCCAATGCCATCATTGCCGGAGCAAAATGGGCAAAGTTAGGCGTTACAATGGTGACAAAATCTATACGTTGATCGGCAGGTAATTTACTTTCCTGCGTAATCATTTCTTCATAATTTAAGTAGGTCCTGTTTTCAGGAAGGAACAGTATCTTTCCCGATTCCCGGGCTACTTCGGGATGAATGCTCAATGCTCCGCAACAAAGTTCTATTTGTCCGTCAATATTTGCGGCAATGCGATGAACGGCGCCGATGAATGCATCTTTACCACCGCCAACCATGCCCATTCTAAGTTTTCTTTTCATTATTAGAGGTTACCTTTTTTTAATTCACTAAAAGCAAAGTCACAAGCTCTGGCAGTTAGCGCCATATACGTTAATGACGGGTTCTGGCATGCGGCCGAAGCCATGCAGGAACCATCGGTTACAAAAACATTTTTTACTTCGTGCATCTGGTTCCACTTGTTTAAGACAGATGTTTTAGGGTCATGTCCCATTCGGGCAGTACCCATTTCATGAATAGCCATACCCGGGGCCGAACCATTGTCAAATGTTTTTACATCTTTGGCACCTGCTGCTTCCAACATCTCCGCAGCATCGTTCATCATGTCGACACGCATTTTACGCTCGTTATCTTTAAACTCACAATCGATAGCCAATACAGGTTGTCCCCATTTGTCTTTCTTGTTTTTATCGATATAAACTTTGTTCTCGAAGTATGGAAGCGATTCTCCAAATCCGCCTAAGCCCATCGACCAGGCTCCTGGTACAGTCATCTGGTCTTTAAATTCTCCACCAAAAGCCATTTCAGCAACATCAGCATGCCAGTTGCCTCTGCTTCCGCCACCCTGAAAACCGAAACCCCTTACGTAGTCGCGTTTATCACTGCCTACATTCCGGTATCTTGGTATATATATGCCGTTTGCCCGTCGGCCATAAGTGTATTTATCATCAAAGCCTTCAATACGCCCTGAAGCGCCACAACGGAAATGGTGATCCATGAGGTTATGACCAAGCTGTCCGCTGCCATTACCCAAACCATTAGGATGTTCGGCCGAGACAGAGTTGAGCAGCAAAAAGGTTGAACCCAGTGTAGAGCCATTTACAAAAACAATTTTTGCATAGTATTCGGTAGTTTCCTTAGTTTCCGAATCAATTACTACTACGCCTTTTGCCTTTTGTGTTTCTTTATCATAAATAATGGTATTGACTAAAGAGAAAGGGCGCAATGTCAAATTGCCGGTAGCCACCGCTGCAGGCAGGGTAGAGGACTGTGTACTGAAATAGGCGCCAAAAGGACAACCCCTGCTGCAAAGGTTGCGGTATTGGCATTTGCCACGACCACCATGCTCTACAGTTAAATTTGCAGTACGGCCAATGGTCATGATCCTCGATTTGTTCCACTTGGCTTCAATACGTTTTTTAACCTCTTTTTCTACGCAGTTCATTTCCATCGGCGGAAGAAACTGTCCGTCGGGGAAGTGCGGGTAATTTTCCACCTGTCCGCTGATCCCTGCAAATTTCTCTACATAATCATACCATGGTGCAATATCTTTATACCGGATAGGCCAGTCTACCCCGTGCCCATCTTTAGCGTTCTCTTCAAAATTCAGGTCGCTTAAGCGATAGCTTTGACGGCCCCACATGAGCGATTTTCCGCCTACATGAAAGCCCCGGTACCAATCAAACCGCTTAACCTCGGTATAAGGGCAATCTAAATCGTTTACCCAAAAGCTTTCATTAAATTCCTGGTAAGGATAGTCCCTTTTTTGCACAGGGTGTGATGCTTTCTCTTCTTCAGTAAGCCAGCCCCTGTGTTCAAACTCCCAGGGCTTTTTCATGGCCGTAGTATAATCTTTTATATGTTCAACGTTTCTGCCTCTTTCCAGGAGTAAAACTTTTAAACCTTTTTCCGTTAATTCTTTTGCTGCCCAGCCACCGCTAATTCCGGAGCCTACAACAATCGCATCATAAGTGTTCTGCGCTGTTGCTTTAACATTTAAATTGCTCATTCTTTAATTATATAAAAGGTTTATGCCCAAACTTTCTGACCTGGTTTCAAATCTACGCAGCCATCATAACGGCCCGGGATTTCAACATATGCATAAGCTTGGGTTGCTCCGATTTCGGAAGTGAAATAACCCAGTAAGGTCAGATCTCTGATGATAGCGAAGAAGCGTGGTTCCATTTTTGGCTTGTCTTTGGGTAAGATAGACAGGTTCCCTGCGTTCTCGGTTTTCGATTTAGCCTGTTCCTGTTGGTCAAGCTGCTCTTTTTCGGCTTTTGTGGCCGCAACTGTAGCGTCCCTTAGTTTACCAATCAATTCCTGGCGTTGTGCTACCGTAATTTCCAGAAAACTTTTCTTGTACTCTTCTTTTGCTTGCTTTTCCAAATCGTCCAGCCCTTTTACAAAAGCCTTTTGTGCCTCATCCGGATAACAATCTTTTATCATCATGGAAATGAAAGGCCCAACACCTGCTGCTTTTGCGCCTGGCGTACCCGTTGTTGGAATAATGATATCTGCAACTTCCGTAATCAGCTTTTGCTGATCGTCGGTAAATAAACTGCCTTTCGCTTTGTTGGGTGCCGAGTTGCAGCCTTCCAGAAATACGCCAATTGTAGTTGCCGATAGTGCGCCGCCCATTAAAAAGGCAACACTTTTTACCGCTTCTCTTCTGTTCATATTCGGTTGTTAAGGTTGATATTGTGTGTTTAAACTATATTCTGTTTTGTAATATTAAGCAAAATAAAATAGTTAGTGTTATAAATACACCATAAAGTAAATATATAATGTTTTTGTTACTATTTCAATTTTTTAACAATTTAAGGGAGATTAAAAATAACCGGCCGTCGTCTCGAATTGTTCAGCCAGGTTTATTGATTTTGTCTTCAAAAATGCTTCGCAGTTTATTTCAGGATGTCGGTAGTCACATTATCTTCAATTAATACGAGGTAACTTTTGGTTG
Organism: Pedobacter schmidteae; assembly: GCF_900564155.1. Lineage (NCBI taxonomy): Bacteria > Pseudomonadati > Bacteroidota > Sphingobacteriia > Sphingobacteriales > Sphingobacteriaceae > Pedobacter > Pedobacter schmidteae. The sequence continues at coordinate 2,006,314 of NZ_LS999839.1, forward strand.
CTTTGAACATTTTTGAATAGGTTTGCTCATTTAATTACCTTTGTTCAAATCCTTAACTTATTTATGATTGAAAAAATATTAGTATTAGGTTCTAATGGCCAGATTGGCACCGAACTGGTTACTGCTTTACGTAAAACCTATGGCGAGAGCAATGTCATTGCCTGCGATATCCGTCGCCCTGATTATGACATTAAAAACTCCGGACCTTTTGAGTTTGTAAATGTGCTGGAAAAAGACACGTTAAACGACATCTTTCAAAAATATAAACCTACACAGGTATACTTACTGGCTGCATTGTTGTCGGCCACGGGCGAACAAAACCCTAAGCTGGCATGGGATTTAAATATGAACGGTTTATTGAATATCTTAGAGCTGGCCATTGCTTATAAAACAGCTAAAGTTTACTGGCCAAGTTCTATTGCGGTATTCGGACCAAATTCACCTAAAGACCTTACTCCACAATTTAGTGTTATGGACCCAAATACCGTGTATGGGATAAGTAAACTAGCGGGCGAACGTTGGTGTGAGTATTATTTCCAGAAGTATGGTTTAGATGTGCGTAGCATCCGTTATCCTGGACTGATCAGTTGGAAAGCTGCTCCGGGTGGGGGTACTACCGATTATGCCATTCACATTTTTCATGATGCGCTCATAAAAGGAAGTTATGCTTCTTTCCTGAATGCAGAAACAGAATTGCCGATGATGTATATGGAGGATGCGATCAGGGGGACCATTGAGCTGATGGATGCCGAAGCTTCAAAAATTTCGATCCGTTCCAGCTATAATTTTACCGGTGTAAGCTTTACACCTGAAATATTGGCGGCCGAAATCAGAAAACATATTCCGGAATTTACTTTAACCTATACCGAAAATGACCCGCGTCAGCACATCGCTAATGGCTGGCCGCGCTCTATTGACGATAGTTATGCGACCAAAGACTGGGGATGGAAGCCTGAATTTGATCTGGCTAAACTGACAACGGATATGTTGAAGAATTTAAAAAAATAGTTAGTTTTGAAACCTGGTTCTTAATCATGCTGCATGGTCAGTCTTGCTGCGCACTCCGTCATTCTGAATTTATTTCAGGATCCCGCGAAAAAAAAAGACGACCTGACATGTCCGGGATCCTGAAATAAATTCAGGATGACGACCAAAAGAAACAAACTAAAATAAGAAAATGGGAAGAGCATTTGAATTTAGAAAAGAAAGAAAATTTAAGCGTTGGGCTAAAATGGCCGTACAATTTACCAGGATAGGTAAGGATATTGTGATGGCTGTGAAAGAATCAGGACCTCATCCTGAAACCAATTCACGTCTGCGTACGGCAATGCAAAATGCGAAGGCAGTAAATATGCCAAAAGACCGTGTTGAGGCAGCCATTAAAAGGGCTTCTGATAAGAGCATGGCCAACTATGAAGAGATTGTTTATGAAGGCTATGCGCCACACGGTGTGGCCGTGTTGATTGAGACTGCTACAGATAATACCAACAGAACGGTTGCCAATGTGCGTAGTTATTTCAATAAAACCAATGGTACCTTAGGTAAAACCGGTTCGCTTGACTTTGTGTTTAACAGAAAATCGATTTTTAGATTTGTTCCTGCCGATGATTTGGATCTGGAAGAAATGGAGTTTGAATTGATTGATGCCGGACTGGAAGAGCTTTATGTAGAAGCCGATGAAGATGGGAATGATATTGCTGTAGCGCAAGGCCCTTTTGAAAGTTTTGGCACCCTGCAAAAAGCATTGGAAGAGAAAGGTATAGAGTTAAAAAGTGCCAAACTGGAGCGCATTGCTTTGTCGCACCATGAGGTGACGGAAGAGCAGGCGGCCGATGTACTGAAGCTAATTGATAAACTGGAAGAGGACGATGACGTTCAGGCAGTTTACCACAATATGGCTGAATAAATAGTTGATACTAACTATTTATGATGCGAAAATAACCACGGCAATAATTCGGGCTCTGCAAAGGCAGAGTCCCAGCTGTTGTGGTTCGCCTCTGGATAAAGCGTTAGTTTAACCGGTTTACCCAATACCTTTAGTTGATCGGCAATCCTTGTCGAAAGTACTGTCGGCACTACTTCGTCTTTTTCTCCATGAAAAATCCATAGCGGCACCTTTTGGTATTTCTGTACGTTAGCTACGTTATCGCCTCCGCAGATAGAAAAGGCTGCGGCAAATAGGCGGGGCTTGCGCCTTAACAATTCAAATGTTCCCATTCCTCCCATAGAGAGGCCACCAACATATACGCGTTTCTTATCTACATAAGGTTTACCCACAAAATCGGCTACCATAGCCAGCAAATTGTGCATTGCCTTACTAGGCTTGCCTTTTTCCTGAAAAATGAATTCCCTTCTGCTTGCCGCATTTACCTTTATGTCTACATTAGACCAATAGCTGTCGGCACTGCATTGCGGAAAAACGATGATCGCTGGAAACTGTTTCCTGACTTCGTCTTTTAAAAACAACTTGCCGCCGTGGGTTAGCTGTTTTTGATTATCATTGCCCCGTTCGCCACTTCCGTGCAGGAAGAAAAGGATGGGGTACTTTTTGGTGTCGTCAAAATTTTCGGGCAAAAGGATTCTGTAGCTGATGCTATCTGTACCTTTGATAAAATTGCCTTTATCGTATTTTTCCAGATCCTGAGCTTTGCTACTGAAAGCGCAGAATAGTAAAACCAAAGGGAGAATCAATTTAAAACTGTCCATAATAAAGCTAAAATAGGGAATTTTATGCGCTTTAGATAGTGCGGTTTATCTTGTGTTACAAAAATGGCAAAAATAGTTTGGTTGTTGGAGAAACTGGCTATTATAGAGCTGGCTTCTGTAAATGTGATGAACGTGGCAGTTGGTGTTAATGTGGTAAAATTGAAAAAATAAGCAAAGTAACGGCTGGGTTCAATTGTTGGTCTGGCCTTGTCGACGTTCGAAATGACAGCGCCGTGAGAGCGCTATGAGAGCGCGGTGAGAGCGCCTTTTGTTAGGAAAAAGGCGCTCTCACCGCACTTTCATGCCGCATTCATAGTGCCCTCATGTATGGGTTGATAACCACTTTGGCTGCGGGCAGGTAAGGCTGCATATTCATTGTAACCGACGTCTCTGGAGGCGGGGTTCGATATTAAATTCTGACAAGGAGATGCTTGGGCAGCTTACTTTGCCAGTGTGAATGTATCTGTCATGACGTCTCGTGAATTGCCGCCAATAAATACATCAAAATCACCTGGCTCAGCAACAAACTTTAAATCTGCATTATAAAACTTCAATTCATTTTCGGTGATTTGGAAACTTATCGTCTTGCTTTCGCCGGGGTTTAAGCTGATTTTCTGAAAGCCTTTGAGCTCTTTAACGGGGCGGGTAGAACTGCCTACCAGGTCGCGGATGTACAGTTGCACTACTTCTTTGCCTGCGGTAGTACCGGTATTTTTCACTTCAACACTAGCCGTAACAGATTCGCCTGCTTTAAAGCTGTTTTTACTCAATTTTAAATTGCTGTAAGCAAAAGTGGTATAACTTAAACCATAGCCAAAAGGGTAAAGCGGCTGGTTGCTTACATCCAGATAATTGGAGCGGAACTTGCTAAACCATTTGCCTTCCGCTAGTGGCCTTCCGGTATTTTTATGTGCATAATATAATGGTATTTGCCCCACGTTTTGAGGGAAGGTAGTGGTCAACTTACCCGATGGATTTACATCACCAAACAATACATCGGTAATGGCTGTTGCGGCTTCGGTACCGCCAAACCATACGTTTAAAATGGCGGGTACATTTTGCTGCTCCCAGTTTAATACCAGTGGCCGGCCGTTAAAGAGTACCAGTACCACGGGCTTGCCTGTTTTTAACAAGGCCTGCAGCAAGCGTTGTTGTACTGCCGGAATTTCCAGATTGGTGCGACTGGAAGCCTCACCGCTCATTTCCGAGCTTTCGCCCAAAGCAGCAACCACTACATCGGCCTGTTTGGCCAGTTCAAGGGCTTCATTGATTACTTCCTGTTCCGGACGATCATCGCGCGGTATGGTACGGCCAAACATAGTGGCGCGCTGCTGGTAAGCGGCATCGTCTAGTAAGTTAGATCCCAGGCTATGCAGTATTTTAACCTTGTCGCCCACAACTGCTTTCATGCCTGCCAATAGCGATTTGGTATTGGCCAGATCACTATTTACACTCCAGGTACCCGGCATATTGGCCCCGGTATTGGCTAAAGGACCTATTAAGGCTACAGTGCCCGATTTTTTCAGTGGAAGGGTATGGTTCTCATTTTTCAGCAGTACAAACGATTCGGCAGCAGCCTGACGGGCAAACTGTAAATGCTCGGGTTTTAAAATTTCTGTTTTAGCACGTTCCTCATTGCAATACCGGTAAGGATCGTCAAATAAACCCAGCTTGTATTTGGCTTCCAGCACCAGGCGACAGGCCTCGTCAACCCTTCGCTGTGTTACTTTGCCTTGTTGTACCGATTTTTTTAAGGTGGTTAAAAAGCCTTCACCAACCATATCCATATCTACACCTGCATTTAGCGAAAGGGCCGAAACCTGTTGCAAATCGCCAAGACCATGGTCTATCAGTTCGTTTACAGCAGTATAATCAGTTACTACAAAACCTTTAAAGCCCCATTCTTTACGTAGCAGGTCGGTCATCAGCCATTTATTGGCTGTGGCCGGAACCCCATTTATATCGTTAAAAGAAGTCATGATACTGCCGGCACCGGCATCCAGTGCCGCTTTGTAAGGTGGCAAATATTCGTTGTACATGCGGTCGAGACTCATATCGGTGGTATTGTAGTCTCTGCCGGCCTCTGCCGCACCATACAAAGCGAAGTGTTTTACACAGGCCATCATGGTGTTGTACTTGGATAGGTCGTCGCCCTGGTAGCCCTTAACCATGGCTTTGGCAATTTCAGCGCCCAGGTAAGTATCTTCTCCTGATCCTTCGGAAATGCGGCCCCAGCGAGGATCGCGGGAAATATCGACCATCGGCGAGAAAGTCCAGTTTATCCCATCGGCAGTTGCTTCAATAGCGGCCGTACGTGCTGTTTTTTCAATCAGGCTCATGTCCCACGTGCAGGATAAGGCCAGGGGGATAGGGAATGTGGTTTTATAGCCGTGGATGACATCCTGGCCAAAGATGATGGGTATTTTGAGGCGGGTTTGCGTTACGGCTATTTCCTGAGCCTTGCGGATACGGGCTGGGGTGGTTAGACTAAAAATGCCTCCTACCTGCCCTTTTTTTATTTTGCTCTCTACATCCGTACTCACTACCGATCCAGTAGTAGCTTCGCCGCCGGTAAGCAGGTTCAACTGCCCAATCTTTTCATCTAATGTCATTTTTGACATCAGCGAAGTGATAAAGGCATTCATTTTCTGGTTGACAGGAGGTGCTGCTTTTTTTTGCTGTGCTGAACTGATATGTATGCTCAGCAGCAGGGATAGTGAAAGTAAGGGTAAGAGTTTCATTATGTGTGTGTTGTGTTGTTGTTATGGTTTGGACGATGAAGGCAGCGAAGGGCTTGTAAAGCCGAGCTTAACTAAGCCCTTTTGTATTTCGGGACTGCTCATAAACAGTTTCCACAACAAGCCGCTGCGGTAGTTCTCTATCATCACAATAATTGGCCCTTGGTCTATAGCCAGGTGCGATTTGGCGTACCAATTGTGTTGCTCGCTAAAGGCATCTACAAAACCGTACTCGCTCCATATTTTACTGCCCAGGTTTTCATAAAAGTACCTTAAGGCTTGCATGGAGTATTCGGGGGTATAAGGGAAGGCCGATAAGGCTGCGGTAGGTGTAATTACCCCCAGGTCTTCGTTGGGCGAATGTGCTGCATAACCTTGCCAGCTATCGCTGGCGGTAAGGCCCCAGCTTTTTTCGCTATAGCCCTTGTATTGTTTTGGGTTGGCCAGGCAATAGGCCCGGTTTACCAAAGTGTGGTTTTTATTTTGCTCCCAGTAGTCGGCATATTTGTCTTTTAGCCCTCTTGGGTCAAGACCTAAAAATGAATAATGTGAGAAGAACAGGGGACCGCCGTTGTCAAAGCCAAGGGGCAGTTTGTAGCCATAAAATTCTTTGCCATTGATAAAGAAATTGCTTTGTGCCCAACCCCGGTGATAAACTGCTGCCGGTACCGGATATCTGGTCGCCGAGGCAGCCAGTACATAGGTAATGAGGCATTCGTTGTAACCTCTTAAAGGGAAATTCATGGCCCAGCCATTGTTAGGACTCCAATGCCAATACAACACCTCTTCGCCTCCTTTGGTAAACCAGTCCCACTCTATCTCGTCCCATAACCAGGTGATGCGGTTTCTCAGTTCATTCTCGACGGGGTTATTGGCATTAAAATATTGTTTGGCGGTGAGCAGTCCCTGGAATAGGAAAGAGGATTCTACCAGGTCTGCACCATCGTCTTTGCGGCTAAACGGAATGGTTTTGCCGGTTGCACCATTTAGCCAGTGTGGAAATACACCATGATAAGCATCGGCTTTGCTAAGGAAAGTCACCATTTTTAACAAATAGGCTGATGCATTTTCGCGATCAATCCATTTGCGCTCGGTAGCCACTATGGTTGCCATAATCCCGAATCCGGTGCCTCCGGTGGTCACCACTTCATTTCCGTAACCAAAATCAGTATTGCTTCTTTCACGTGCCATACCACTTACCGGATGGGCAAAATCCCAGAAATAACGGAAAGTTTGTTTCTGTACCAGATCCAGTAACTGGTCGTCGGTAAGCCCTTTCTGAATCTGCAGTTGTACAGGGAGTTTTTTCGTATTGCTTTTTTGTGCTTCAACAGGTTGTGGGACCATGGTGGAGCAGGAGGTCAGCGCCAAAAAAAGTATTGTAAAAAAATTGCGTTGTACCATAATGATATTGCTAAAAGAGGTGGCGGTATCATTAATCCAATCGTCATCCTGAAATAAACTGCGTAGCATTCTTGAAGATAAAATTCGCTAAATACTACTGAAAAATTCAGGAGGACGAATGCATAAAAATTGCATAAATCGGATTAATGATACAGCCTGCTCTTAATTTTATAGTTGTTAGTAACCCGGGTTTTGAGACACTACGCCTCCGCTCAGGTCAATCTCTGTTTGAGGGATTGGCCAAACTTCGTTTCTGTTGGCTTTCCAACCTTTAGGACCAAAAACTTCGGCTCCTCGGCCCTGACGAATCACATCAAAGAAACGGTCATTTTCCATAGCAAATTCCACACGTCTTTCTCTGTATATGGCCGCCCTTAACTGATCTTTGTCAGTAGTGGTTACCTTGGGCAGGATGGTGGTGCTTCCCTGGCGGGCTCTTTTTCTAACCTCTTCCAGTGAAGCGATGGCTTGCGTTGGATTGTTCAGTTCATTGGCCGCTTCTGCATTCATCAGCAATACATCTGAATAACGCAGCACACGTACATTTTGCTGTGCACCTTCGTTAAAACCTGATACGAAAAGGCTAAAGGGTACATATGATTTTTGGTTGTACATTGGGTTGTCGCCTACCAAAGGAATAAAGTCACCTGATGGTGTAGTTTCTCCTCTGAAAATAATAGTCGCATCTCTTCTCGGATCGCCGGTTTCATAGGCTGCAGCCAGATTGGCCGAAGGTACATTAAAGCCCCAACCGCCACCGGTAATACCACGTACACCCTGAACTTGCGAGTACTGAGAGTTGGATGCATCTTTGTTGTTGGGCAATAAAGCACATTGGATTTCAAAAATAGATTCTGAACTGTTCTCATTCTCAATCCTGAATACCTTTTCGTAATTAGGTAACAAAGAATAGCCCATGCCCATTACGGTATTGGTAAAGCTCAACACATCGTTCCATTTTTTCTGATACATGGCCACCTTAGCGTGCAAGGTTAAAGCTGCACCCTTTGTGGCGCGGCCAATATCTGCTGCTCCGTAAGTTGGCGGCAATACAGCAGCAGCCTCTGTCAGGTCTTTTTCAATTTGTGAGTATACTTCGGCAACGGTCGACCTTGGAAGGTTGTAATCTACATTGGCATCGGTAGGAACATGCAGGCGCAATGGCACCCCGCCAAAAGCACGTACCAGTCTGAAATAAGAAAGTGCCCTTACAAATTTTGCTTCTGCCAGGTATCTTGCTTTCAGGTTTTCATCCATGGTAATGGCCGGGATATTATCCAGCACACGGTTGGTATAATTGATGTTGCGGTATTGTCCGTTCCAGAAACCACCAATATTACCCTGATCTGGGTCGATGGTAAACTGATCAAATTGCAGGAAGAAACTGGCATCTGAGGCTGTACTACCTTTGTCTGCATCATCAGAGCCTATGCTTTCGATAGCAATGGCAGGGAAGGCAGTATTTTCCCATGAGCGCAGGTTACCATAGATGGCATTTACACCGGCAGTCGCATCATCGGCTGTTTTCCAGAATACGGTACTTTGTTGTTTCCCTTCTTCAGGAACGTTAAGGAAGTCTTTTTTGCAGGATGGGGCAATAATGGCGGTCGCAAGGATTAAACCAATACCCAATGCTGCTTTTTTATAGGTGTTGTTATATTTTTTCATGATCGTTGCAGATTAAAAAGTAAGGTTAATACCAAAATTATACGTAGCATAAAGTGGGTAAACATTGGCGTCCAAACCGGCATTTAAAGTGGTATTGGTTGGTGTTGTTTTAATCTTTTCGGCATTATCAACAGGAATCGGGCCTACTTCCGGACTAAATCCTTTATAACCAAACAGGTTGATGGCATTTTGAGCATTGGCATAGAACCTTATTTTCTGTATTTTCCATTTGGAAAGGATATGGCCTGGCAGGGTATATCCCAACTGGGCATTCCTTACGCGGAAATAAGCGCCGCTGGATACATAAAAGGAGTTTGGTGCGGCATTGGCCGAGGCACCGATATTTGCAGAAGGATAAGTATTGGAGGTGCCTTCGCCATGCCATCTGTTGTCGAACAGGTCTTTAGTGATGTTTTCATTACCGAAACGGTAAGCCAGGTTGGAATTGTAGATATCTACAGCCGCAACTCCCTGAAAGTCCAGGGCAAGGTCGAAGTTTTTGTAGGCAAAGCTGGTGTTTACACCGTAAGTGTATTTAGGATTTGGATTGCCCAGTTCTGTTCTGTCTTGCGATGTGATTCTTCCATCGCCATTCAGATCCTGGTATTTAAAACCACCAGGCGCAGCACTGGCCTGAGCAGGTGAGTTGGCTATGTCGGCCGCATTTTGGAAAATACCTACCACTTTATAACCGTAAAACATACCAATAGGTTGGCCAACAATGGTTCTGGTTGCAAATGCACCATTGGTAACACCAGTGCTTCCTGAGTAAATAGGCGTTTCGCCTGAAAGTACATTTAACACTTTATTGGCATTGTAGCTGATATTACCACCAATGGAATAGGTTAATCCGCCATTGGTCACGTCGCTCCAGGTAGCAGATAGCTCTACACCTCTGTTTTGTATGTCGGCCTGGTTACCCAGCATTTGGTTGTCTACCGTACCTAACGAACCCAGTACAGGGATTTTAAATATGGCCCTTGATGTTTTTCTATTGTAAAAATCGGCTTCAACTGTCAATCGGTGGCTCAGGAAAGCTGCATCCATTCCAATATCGGTACCTATACCTTTTTCCCATACGATAGATGGGGGAGGTAAGGTGTTCTGAGTTTTTCCGGTAAAGGGCTGGTTGTTGAAGATGGCAATCAAATCACCTGTTTGTGCCAGCGTTTGTTGCGAAGGATTGATCGGTACGCTTGCGTTTCCGATAATACCCCAGCTACCTCTTAGTTTTAAAGAGTTGAAAAACTTCTGATCTTTCATGAAATCCTCATTGGTAAGTATCCAGCCGGCACCTACTGATGGGAAATAGCCCCATGCATCACTGCTCCCAAAAAACTGTGAGGCACCGTCGGCACGGATTGAAGCATTTAACAGATATTTGTTTTTGAAAGCATAATTTGCCCGGGCAAAGTAAGATGCAAATTTGATCCTCGAGCCCTGATCGGTCACGTTTCTGGAGGCGGCATCACCTAAGCTCAGGTAAAGATCGGCTTCGGTATTGAAAGGTACATTTTGCGCACTGCCATTAAGGGTATAAGCTTTATTGCTTTGTGCCGACTGGCCCAATAACACCGTTAGTTTATGGTCATCGGCAAAAGTATTGTCGTAAGTCAGTGTATTTTCAATAATCCAGTTACGGGTTTCCACACGTTTCAGATCCAGGGTACTGATGTCGCTTTTTTGCGCTTCAGTTGCACGGTATACCGGTGCATATTTCCTGTTCTCCATTTGGCCAAACTCGCCTCCGAAGCTTGTTCTGAAGGTAAAGTGTCTGGCAAACTTCAATTCAGCAAAAATATTACCGGTTACGCTGTATTGTTTGGTTTGCTGGTTAAAGAAATCAATAGAAGCCTGGGGGTTAAAGTTTGCACCATCACCAAGGTTCTGTGTTTTCGGATCACCATAAGAGCCATCGGCATTAAATACAGGTACACTCGGTGCAGCCGAATACAGCTGGTGAAAAATAGTAGACGGTACATCTTTTGATTTACTGGATAACCCGGTAATGTTGTAGCCTACTTTTAAGTCTTTAAATACCTGGATGTCATTTGAAACCCTTGCGGTATATCTTTTGTAATTGTTGGTTTTGATGTTTCCGTCCTGATTCAGGTAACCTAAGGAAATGTTGTATGTCGACTTCTCTCCACCACCTGAAACAGCTAAATTATGATTGGTTACAAAAGCATTGCGTAGGATCTGATCGTACCAGTTGGTACCCTGACCCAGGCTTGAAGGATCGCTAAATACCGGACCTCCGCCATTTAAAGCCGCTAGCTCGTTGGTAAAGGTCGCGTACTCCTGTGCATTGGCCATCTTAACTTTATTGGTAGTGGTTTGAAATCCGGCGTAGGCATCGTAATTAACCGTAGTTGGCATGCCCGATTTTCCTTTTTTAGTGGTAATCAATACCACACCATTGGCTGCGCGGATACCGTATATGGACTGTGCAGAAGCATCTTTCAGGATGCTCATATTTTCAATGTCGCCCGGGCTTAAAAAGGCGATGTCGCTATACCATACACCATCTACCACATATAAAGGGGCCTGGTTGCCAAATATGGTGCCCAAACCGCGGATACGGATTTGTGGCGAAGAACCTGGGGTACCCGTATTGGTAATGGCCACACCCGCAATTTTGCCCTGTAAGGCACCCACCGGATTAGTAGAAGCTTGTTTGGAGATTTCGGTACCTTTTAGGCTGGCTACCGAACCGGTTACATCAACTTTACGTTGAGTTCCGTAACCTACTACCACAACCTGCTCCAGCTGTTGTGCAGTTGGCACAAGGCTTACGTTAATAGTGGTTTGGCCATTTACAGGGATTTCCTGTGTGACATACCCAATGTAGGTAAATACCAATGTACCATTTGCTGGCACACTAATTGCAAATTTACCTGTGGCATCTGTTTGTGCTCCTGTTTTGCTGCCCTTTAAATTAATGCTTACCGACGGGATAGGAGTTTTATCCTGACCATCGGTAACTGTACCTTTTACAGTAATGTTCTGCGCAAAGGCAACGTTGATAAAAAGCAAACTAAGGAGTGTTAAAACAGAAAATCTTGTAAAGAATCTTTTCATACTCGTTTAAGTTTTTGGTTAAAATTGATGTTTAAAACTCCGTTAGATTATTGGTTATTACAAGTCGTGCAACCTCAACATTAATACATCATCCATCAAAATATTGCTATCTCATAACAGCTGCTAATCGCAGTTTGTTCTATAAAAAATGCGTATTCTTTAGGATTAACCCAATTATGGGGACTACATCAAGCTGCTAAATCCAATCTGATGGCAAGCTGCTTTTTTTTCTGATATGAGAGGTAATGTTGTAGTGCCTAAAGTTCCATCAGGAACTCTACAAGGTTCTTGTCATGGGGTACATTTAATTTTTTTCTCAAGCGGTATCGTCTGATTTCGACTCCGCGGAGTGATATGTTGAGGAGAGAGGCCAGTTCTTTGCTGCTCATATTCATGTGTAGGTAAGCACAAAGTTTAAGGTCGTTGGGCACCAGATCAGGATGCTGGGCTTTTAGTTTTTTGAAGAAACTCTCATGTGCTTCATTGAAACTGCTTTCGAACAAATTCCAGTCGCGCTCGTCATTCATCCCTTCATCAATTACTTTCTGGATTTTTCTCAGCTGATCTTCGGCAAGTGGTTTACCATTGCCATCTTTTAGCTTCAGGATTTCCTGACTAAGCTTTTGAAGCAATTCGTTTTTATATACCAGGCTCATGGCCGAGTTGGCAAGCTCTCTGCTTTTTCCCGCAAGCTCTGCCTGCAGTTTTTCTGTCTGCAGTTTTACAATCTGCTTTTCGGTTGCTTCTGCTTCCTTCTTTAAAAAGACTTCCTTTTCGGCCTGGAGTTTTGCGCTTATGGCCTGCTGATCTTTTAGCAATTTCTTTTCGTATAGTTTTTTGGCAACAAGCAATAATATAATAAACAAGATCAAATAAAGAACAAAAGCCCAGTTGCTGGCGTAAAAGGGTGGAAGTACTGTAAATTCAAAGGTGCTCACTCCACCTACTTTTTGATCGTTGATTTTGGCACGTACCAGGAATTTATAACTGCCTCTGGATAGGTTGGTAAAGTCCTTTTGCGATGCAGTGCTCCAATCCGACCATTGTTTGGAATAGCCTTCCAAAAAATACTGAAATTTGATTTTTGCTGCCCGGTAATAGGGAAGGGCGTAGGAAATCCTGAGGTTGTTTCTGCTAAAAGGAATTTCTATCACAGCATCGCTATTCCCAACTTCACTTATGGTGGAATAGGTATCGGTAATGTCTTCTACCTTTCTGATAAGAACCGCTGGTAGATTAATTTTTGCATTGCTTTGGGTGCCGGTAGCATCGTAAATCACAAAGCCGTCATCTACACTGATCAGGTAAATCTGATCGCTGATTTTACTGATGTTTTCATAGTATTGAACCATGCGGCCATCCAGCACACTAAACCGGACCGAATCAACCTCAACCAGTCCCGGCTGCTTAAAATTGACAAGTGCCATTTTACCGTGGTTGATAAACCAATACTTTTTATCGCCGGCACTAATGATTTTATTGGAATTGGCATAGGTGCCGATTACTTTGTTCAGTACCTCGTACGGAGTAAACCTGTTGCTGATCTCATCAAAAGTTAGAAAGCCCTGGTCTGACGAATAAAGTAACTTGTTTTCAAGAGTTAGAAGGTTTACATTGTAGCTGCTGGGCAAGCCATTGCGTTCGTCGTAATATTTAATCGTAACTGCCTTTTTTAAATCGGGGCTAAGACTGAGCTTATAAAGACCACGGTAAGCATGACTTACCCATATATCCCCTTTGGCATCTTTTTCTACATATCTGGAAGGCTGGGTAAAGTTTTCAATTTTGTGGTGAAACTTCCATAAGCCTGATGCGTCCTTTTTATAAAGCACCAGACCTGTATAGGTGCCTTGAATAAGGTAATCGTCATTCAATTTTTTTATAGTCCAGCCACCACCTGTATGTGATATTCTTTCTATGGTGTTGTCTGTTACCCTGAAAGTATAATCATTGTGGCCACAAAACAATTGTCCGTCAATCAAACTCAGGTCCCATACCTGTCCCTGAGAATTAGGGATCAGTTTAAAATTAAAGGTTTTAAAAGGCTGACCGTTTTCGGATGTCCAGGAACTGGAAAACAGACCCTGATTGGTGCCCAGGTATATTTTGTTTTTATAAATGAGACTCGAATATACTGTTCCAAAAAGACCTGTTTTATCGAAGTAAAAATAGAGTGGTGAATTGAGCTCAATGCGGTCAATGCCATTGTCGAGGCCTGCCCATAAATTCTGTTCATCATCAGCATAGATGCTTAAAATCGTATTGTTTTGCAAACCACTGGATTTGTTGATCTGCTGAATAATCTGACCTTCCTCATTGAGGATGATCAAACCATTTAAAATGGTCCCATAAGCATAATATTTGCCCAAAATGCGAACCCCGTTATTGAGTTGGTAGGTCTTTAAAAAGGCATTGGCCACTGTCTGGAAAGGCGTGTATTTTTGTCCGTCATATAGGAATAGCCCGGACTTGCTGGTGCCAATCAATAATTTCCCTTCTTTGTAAGGCAAAATGGAAAGCACACTTTCTGGTAACGGTGGTCCAACATTGTTTAAGGGGGTCAGTTGGCTCCCTTTCAACTCGAAAAGCCCTTTGCCCAGTTCCTCGATGAGGAAACGCTGACCTACTTTGTGTAAAAATAAAAAGGAACCACCTCCTTTGATGACATTGATTTTTTTATCCTGATAAATATAGATAGTGGTGAAGGACTGGAAGATGATCCGCTTTCCATCTATATAGATTTTCCATATCTCATCGGTCATTTTGTACGGTTTGGGTATAAACTGTACCAATGAATGGTATTTTAAGCGTTTATCGGATACTTTCCAATAGCCGAATTCGCCAAAGCTGCCAGTATAGATAATGCCATTGCTGCTGGTAGCCACCGACCTTACAATTTGCCTGTTCGGCATTTTGTGTTGTTGCCAGTACCGCCCGTCATAACTAAGCAAGCCTTCGGCATTACCAAAATACATAATGCCCGACTTATCCTTCGCTACCGACCAGTTTTGGTTGCCAGATAAATAGATAGATTTGGGATAATTTTGAACATAAGGAACTCCGATGCTTTTAATGATATCTGCCGATGCATTATAAAAAGATAATACAGCAATAAAGCATAAGCAGTATTTTAAAAACTTCAGGTTCATGAAATACTAAGATAGCTATTTGACAGCTACATTTACCGGCTGAGGTACTTTTACATAGTATCCTGTTCCATCGTATTTACGTTTGCGGGGATTGGTTGTACAAGCTACAGAACAACAGCCCTGAAGTTCGTTTCCGCAGTCGTCACATTGTGTTACGTGCTCATTGCATTCAGGATTGGCGCAGTTGATCATTTTAGGCGTGGTTTTGCCACAGTTATAACACTTAGACACTACAGTAGGGTTTACCGTATTTACATCAACAGCAATACGATTATCAAAAACGTAGCATTTACCTTCAAAGTCCTCACCACCGGCCTCTTTACCATATTTAATAATCCCGCCATGCAATTGGTACACATCGCTAAAGCCGTGGTGCAACAGCAGTGCGGATGCTTTTTCACATTTGATCCCGCCAGTGCAGTAGGTCAATACTTTTTTATCTTTATACTGGGCCAGCTCATTTATCTTTTCCGGGAAATCCCTGAAATTTTCAATATCCAGTGTAACTGCATTTTTAAATCGGCCAAGGTTGTGCTCATAATTGGACCTGACATCCAAAATTACCACGTCTTCCTGATCAATCATTTTTTGAAACTCCACCGGTTCCAAATGTTTGCCGGTTCGTTTGTTCGGGTCAATAATGTTTGGATCCCTTAAACCAGAGTGTACAATTTCGGACTTATACCGGCAATGCATTTTGATGAAAGAAGGCTCCGAAACATCATCTATCTTAAAATCGGTTTTTGCAAAACGCTCATCGGCTTTTACTGCGGCCATATAAGCTTCGCAGGCTTCTTTTGTTCCTGATACCGTGCCATTTAAGCCTTCGTCGGCCACAATGATCCGGCCCACAAGACCTAGCGATTTACAGAATTTAAGGTGATCGTCAGCAAATTGTTCTGCTGCTGCTATTGGACTATAGCAATAGTAAAGTAGTGTCTGATATGTCATAATTCATTGATACCGATGCAAACGGCGTTTAATGCTTTTGTAAATAAAGACACAAAAGTGCAAAAAATACTGTTCTCTTCCAAGACTGCCTGATTTTAGGCTCCATGAAGGGGATTGAGACTCAGAAGGTCTTGTCTGAGAAGGTATTTTTGTGTTCAGCAGGGCGTGTTGGCAGGAGTGAAGTAGGTAACGTGTTTTTTTTATAAATTAGCTGTCCTGTAACGATATTAAAAAAGCTGTCGTTGCTTATGATTATGAATTATTTGTTGCGCTCGTTTTTAATGTTTGCTGTATGCTTACTTGCTGGATGTCTGGGGATGCCTAATCTTGGGATTGTTCCGATAACCGGCGATGAAGAAGAGAACGTAGTAATTACCGAAAAGATGAGGCTTTTCGCTTCCAACGAATCTATGGCGCTTGAGATATACAACCTTGCAGATACATCAGCTAAAGATGTATTGCTATATGAAATCAGGGAGCGCGGCATTTACTACTGGAACGAGAATCTGAAAATAATAGATGATATTGAAAAAATGAATCTCCCTGCTGATTTGAAGGTTCGAATGGGTAAACTGAGGGAATATTGTGATTTGAGGATCGAGAGTTATGAATTTTTTTGCCAGGTTATTCAAAAGGGCGAAAAGCTGTCACAGCACAACGAAAAACTGTTAAAGCTAAATCAGGCAGTGGAAAAAGTAATGGATGAATTGAAATGAGTTTTGTAACAAATCTAGTGTCTGGGCACTGAAACCCCCTGTTTAATTACCCCTTAAAGGGGTAAATTCATTCGATTCCCAGTTAGTTCGCTTAATTTATGTTGGATAATGATTAAGTTTGCGTGGTTACATTTAACAACTAACTTTTAAACATAAAATGACTAAAATTTCAATGAAACCTTTGTGGTTGGCTGCCGGTTTACTGCTAAGTGCTACCGCTGGTTTTGCACAAGACAATCTTGTTAATTCTCTTAAAAATAATCAAAGCGCAAACAGCGCCGGTAGTTTTACTTTTACTCCGGTAGTCAGTACTGAAGCTACTTCAGTAAAGAACCAAAAATCATCGGGTACCTGCTGGAGTTACAGTACCAATTCATTTTTGGAATCGGAAATGATCCGCATGGGTAAAAAGCCGGTTGACTTAGCCGATTTGTTTACTGCACGTAATGCCTACGTAGAAAAAGGAATTAACTATGTGCGCATGCATGGTGCCTTAACCTTGGGAGATGGCGGTGCTTGTCATGATGTGATCAATATGTTTGCCAAATATGGTGCTTTACCTCAATCTGCTTATAGTGGTAATGATTACGGAAGTCCAGGTTCATCAGACAGAATGAATAAACTGACAGAAGCGATCCTGAAAAAAGCGGTAGAAGGTAAGTTCGATCCAAGCTGGAAAGCAAGATATATTGCGACCATAGATTCATGCATGGGGGCAGTACCGGAGAAATTCACTTACGAAGGAAAGGAATATACACCTAAAACTTTTGCTAAGGAGGTTGTAGGAATTAACCCTGCTGACTATGTAGAACTTTCGTCTTTCAACACCAGTCCTTATTATGAAAAAGCTGTTTTGATGGTGCCGGATAACTGGTCATTTGATCAGGTATACAACGTACAGATGGATGATATCATTACCATCATCGACAATGCAGTTAAAAAAGGATTCACCGTTGCCTGGGCAACAGATGTGAGCGAAAAAGGCTTTAGCTGGAAAAATGGTGTAGCTTATGTACCTGAAAAGAATTTTGAAGACATGAGTGCCGACGAAAAGAAAGCCATGTTTAATGGCCCTAAACCTGAAAAGGAAATTACTGTAGCTTTACGTCAGGCAGCTTTTGACGATTACGAAACTACGGATGATCATGGTATGCAAATTACCGGTATTGCTAAAGATCAGTCAGGCAAAGAATACTATATCGTTAAAAACTCATGGGGTGCAAGTAACGATTACAAAGGTTATTTATATGTAACTAAAAACTTTGTGAAGTTTAAAACTACTGCATTCTTATTACATAAAAACGGAATTCCTTCCGATTTACGTAAGAAATTAGCAATTAAATAATTAGCTTTCTTTTAGGCTGTCGTCATCCTGAATTTATTTCAGGATCCCTTTTGAGCAAGTGTTCAATAACATGTGCGGGATCCTGAAATAAATTCAGGATGACGTGTTTTATAGTCTTCCTGTTAACAGGATAGATGCTAAAATCCGTATGAAAGCCTGAAACCATGTTCTACTCTCTTGCCGCCATCATACGCAAATCCATAAGCAGCCCTGAATATCAGACGCTGCAGGCCAAAGTAAAACTCCGTATAATTTTTTCTTATGGGTTGGCTTAAATAGCTTGCTCCAACAATTTCTTCCAGCTTTAATTTGCGCAGCAACGGAACCTTATTGGTGAGCAATCCCGAAAAGTTATGCTCAAAATGTGCTTCAAGATATTCGCGGTCTGTACTAAACAGGTAAAAATCCAGGAACAAAAACTTCCTCAGGCTAGGTAAGGAGAATAATGAGTTGTTACCCCTGAAATGTTGCGCTTCAGGATAATAAACTTGTTTTCTGTTGATAAACTTGCCAGCACTAACCGCAAAGGAGGAATAACCCCATAAGCCTGAACTGATTTTCTCTTGAGATATTTCTGCTGAAAACAAATCATAGTTGACATCGCTACTCAAAACCCCATTTATTCCTTTACGATACGAAAGGTCAATAATGGGGTATCTGGAAGGCTGATAAAATTTGCCATCGGGCCGGGTAATATAGGTTTGTCCGAAAGTATAGTTAATCGATGCTTTGAACGTTAATGCCTGATATGTCGGAAACAATGGGGTTTCTGTATCAGGCGTAAATGGATTGTTGGAAGTGAAATATTGGTCTTCAAGATCCCTGAACTTGAAAGTAGAGGTATTTCTAAGGTTGGTGTTTTTTGAATAATTGGCACTGATGCTGGCCTGTAAACCGTTCATCAGTTCGCGGGTGGTACCCAGGTTGATGAATTCCTTCTTGTAAAATTTGGAAAAGTTGGTCTCAAAAAATAAAGAGTTGGTAGAGTTACCAAACTGACTCATAGAACCATAATTGTTGAGGTCATAAATACCAGAACCTGCACTAAAACTAATGTTGCCCCGCTTATCCGGTTTGTAAAAATAGTTGGAAGAGATGTTTCCGGTAAGCAGGCGATTGGAAAAACCATACCGGGCTTCAGCCCTTATGTTGTAATAGCGCTGATCCTCCAGTCTTTTTGTATAAGTGATGGCCGGTTTCACGGCAAAGCCTTCAACTGTATTGTACAACACCGATTTGTACAGGGGCTCAAAATCGTATTGCCGGCCTGTAGCCCTGTGTTTGCTGGTGTAACCTATAAGTAAACTAAAGGCACCGAATGCATTGCTTTTTTTTTCCAGCGAATCCAGGTAGGACTTAGAAGTTCTGATTGCTTCAATGCTATCCTTTCGGGCATAATCTCTGTGCTCTTCAGGGGTAAGCGGAATAGGGCGGTTGTTTAGCCAAAACAGTGAGTCTTTTTTGTTAACCGCCTTGCTGATGTTCAGGATTTCGCCTGTAAAGTAATTTTTTGGGAAGTTAGGCTCCAGGTTATAATTAGAATATACACCGGCATAATATCCTTCAAATTTAAAACCAAGTACATTACCATTAAATTGGAAATTGATGCTTGAAGGCATATAAGTGTTTCCCGTTTGCAAAAACTGCTGAGAAATATGTAAAGTGTCAAGCAGATTTATGCCCGTATTTTTGATCAGATAAAGTTCGGCATTGGTAAGATGCCAGTCGTCGTCTTTGATATAAATAATGCCTCTGAAAACCGGATCGTTAGCTCTTCTTGGGATAACCATAATCTTATTGATCATTTCTCCATTGTCGGTAGCCACACCAAGTAGTTTATACCGATAATAAAGCAGGGCCTTGTCTGCTATTGGCGATACAAAGCCGCGCGAGCTGAGTTTGTTTTCCAGTAAAATATTATCGTAGAAGTTGATGATCAGATCGGATGCTTTATTAAAGCTAAAAGCATTATTTCTTCCTGCAGTTTTTGATGAGATCATCTCCTCCCGGATCTTTTTGGGATACTGATAAGAAAAGATTGAGGTAGATTCGGATAAATATAGAATTCCCTTACCATTGGTGTCCAGGTCCAGCATTTTTTGAATGTCTTTTCCAAATAACTTTCTTGGTGCGCCTACCAAACGCTGAACTCCCTTGATATATACATCGGCTGTAAATTCTTTAACTTCGGTAAGATGTGTTTTCCTCTTTTTTATGGCCTGTCGGATAATTTCATAGGCAGGATCTTCTGCGTTGCCATCAATGGTTACTCCCGAAAGGGTATAAGTTTCGGATTCCATAAGCACATCCTGGGTAGTATTTTTATCAATGCCGACCGTTTTTTCGACGGTCTTATAGCCGATGGCACGATATACAATTGTAAATGTACCTTCAGTTATTTTCAGACGATAAATGCCTTCTACATTGGCGGATACGCCTGAGGTGGTGTTTTTCAAGTATACGGAAACGAAGGGAATAGCTTCGCCCCGGGTATCTTTGATGGTGCCACTGAGAATATACTGCTGGGCTGAACTGCTGAGTATACCAACAAATAGGAATAGCATGGATAAAAGATACTTCATGGACTTTGTATATCAATAGTTTAGCCAAAAATACCTATTAGTAGGTATTCTTAGTAATATTTAGCATTATTTAACAAACTAGATTAATGGAAATCGAAAAACGTAACTATCTTTGTCGAAAATTAGTTAGCTTGAGTTTAGTAATATTACGGTCAACGGATATCAACATTTCGCTATAATGTAAATTAAGTGTGGTTTTTGTAATGATAATTCTTTCTTTTGTTGTAGCGGTTATGCTTTTTCTTAAACAGGGATATGTTTTTAGACCGCAGATAATTCAGATAATTTTGGGATGTATGCTGCTGGTTGGCATGGCTTTCCCGGCATTTTCTCAAACCACCGTAAAAGGTACTATTGTAGATAAGCAAACCCGGCAACCTATCCCATCAGTAACGGTTTCTTTTCCTGAAATTAAACTTAATGCAGTTTCAGATAACGATGGTCGCTTTCGTATCCATACCGGAAAAACTGTAAAAATTATCCGCTTTTCGGCCATCGGCTATAAAGCATTTACCTATACATTGCCAAGAAGCGGAGATCATCAGCTACAGATAGACCTGGATGAAAGCTCCAATAATTTGGATGATGTAACCATTGTGGCGCAAAAAAGACCAAGGTACAGCAACAAAAATAATGAAGCGGTAGAAATGATCCGCCAGGTGATTGCCAATAGAGATAAAAACAGACGGGAGCAGAATAATACAGTAGTTTTTAAACAGTACGAAAAGCTTAGTTTGTCCTTAAGTATGGCCGCAAAGCAGGTAGAGCACTCGGCCATTGTGCGTAAGTTTCCTTTTCTGGCGAAAACAGCAGATAGGGCAAAACAGCCAGGAAGGGCGCTGATTCCGTTGTTTATGCGCGAAAAACTGAGCCAATGCTTGGAAACCAAAGACCATTTGAATGACAAAACGAGGGTGCTGGACCAAAAGCAAAGCCGGATAGACCAGTTTTTTGATGAGGATGGTATAGATGAATATCTGAATCAGATTTATCAACCGGTAGATCTTTATGATCATGATCTCGGTATCGGTAGTCAGCGTTTCCTGAGTCCGATTGCCCAGATGGCCCCCGAGTTTTACAAGTATTTTATCATGGACACGGTGAAAAATGTTCAGCCAAACATGGTTCATCTGATGTTTAGCCCCAGAAATAAACAGGATCAGTTGTTTATGGGAGAAATGTATATTCCTTTGGATGGAAAATACGCCGTAACGGAAGTAACGCTGACCTTAAATAAGGCGGTAAATTTGAATTTCGTGAAAGATTTTGAAACGAAAATCAGTTACAAGAAAGATGAACAAGGCAAATATTACATCTCCAATAGTATAATGGCGATGGACTTGGGCCTGTTTAAGGGGAAATATACCATATTTGGCGAGCGTAGTTTGAATACTGCTGACTATAAGTTTGTTGATACAAATTATACTTTTCCGACCGCGCCAATTTTGGCTACAAAAAGAGATGTGCTGGATACCTTTAAACGTCCCTTTGCTCTAACCTCTTTAGAGCAAAATGCTTACAATAATATCGATAGTCTGAAACAATCGCCAAAGTTTAGACGTATGGCTGCATTAAGTGCATTGGTGCTTACAGGCTACCATACCATGGGACCGGTTGACCTGGGGCCGGTAAGTTCTTTTTATAGTTTTAATAATGTGGAAGGAACCAGGTTCAGAATAGGTGGACGTACCAATGCTGTTTTTAGTGATAAAATTGTGCTGGATGGACATGTCGCGTACGGCTTGAAAGATGAAAAATGGAAACATGCCCTAAGCATGTCTTATTCTTTTAAACCGAAAGACCCCTTGCAATTTCCAATACATAGTTTTACGGTAAAACATAGCTTTGAAACCCAGATTCCCGGACAGGACCTGAATTTTTTGGAGGACGACAATTTTCTACTTTCCTTTAAAAGAGGCGTAAATGATAAATGGCTATATAATCAAAAATGGAGTGGGGAATATTTCAGAGAACTGGAAAATCACATCTCCTTTAAGTTTGGATATAGAAATCAACAGTTTAATCCTGCCGGAGGGTTGGTGTTTCAACCGCTTACAGGCAATCCCGTACAAAAGCTACAGCTGTCGGAATTTACAGCTGAGCTGAGGTGGGCACCCGGGGAACAATTTTATCAGGGCAAACGTTACAGGCGCCCTATAAAAAATGCTTATCCTATTTTTACGTTAAGAGGAAGTGCTGGTGTAAAAGATTTTCTAAGTGGCGATTATGATTATCAGAACATCTCCCTGCATGTCTTTAAACGGTTATTCATTTCACCTTTTGGCTATTCAGATATTGTTCTGGAAGGCGGAATGGTTTTCGGAAAGGTTCCTTTTCCATTGCTGGCTATCCATCGGGCCAATCAGACCTATGCCTATCAGATTCAGGCCTATAACCTGATGAATTTTATGGAATTTATGAGCGATCGCTACGCAAGTATCAATATTGATCACTCTTTGAACGGGGCAATTTTGAATAAAGTGCCTTTGCTTAAAAAACTGCATTTAAGGGAAATGGCCTCTTTAAAAGTGCTTTATGGTAGCATTTCTTCAAAAAATATGCCCGACAATGATCCCCGCCTTTATCGCTTTGCGACCAATAAGGACGGAGTGCAAACCTCATTTGGATTGGATAGAGCTCCTTATATAGAAGCGAGTGTCGGAATTTCCAATATTTTTAAATTGCTGCGGGTGGATTATATACGAAGGTTCAATTATCTTGATCATCCAAACGTGACTAAATCAGGTATCAGGGCCCGAATTCACGTAGATTTTTAAATCGCACCTATTTAGGTTACCAACCGATGCCCGGAATTGTATAACTTTGCCTGCATTAACAAATTTCTTATGTATAAAACTCTGCAACCGGTTCTTCAACAAGAGCTGGACCAAATAGAAAAAGACGGTTTATTTAAGCGTGAACGTATCATTGTAACACCTCAGGGCGCTGATATTAAAGTAAGCACCGGGCAGGAAGTGATTAATTTTTGTGCCAATAATTATCTGGGACTATCATCAGACCAAAGGGTAATTGACGCGGCAAAAAAGGCGATTGATCAATATGGCTACGGAATGTCTTCCGTACGTTTTATCTGTGGTACCCAGGATGTACATAAAGAACTGGAAGAAAAACTGTCTAAATTTTTAGGAACGGAAGACACCATTTTATATGCTGCTGCATTTGATGCCAATGGGGGTGTTTTTGAGCCCTTGTTTAATGATCAGGATGCAATTATTTCGGATGAGCTGAACCATGCGTCGATTATTGATGGTGTGCGCTTGTGTAAAGCGAAACGTTTCAGGTACAAAAATGCAGACATGGCAGATTTAGAGCAGCAGTTGATTGCTGCAAAGGATGCACGTCACCGCATTATCGTTACCGATGGTGCTTTTTCTATGGATGGTGTGGTAGCGCCATTGGATCAGATTTGTGACCTGGCTGATAAGTATGAGGCATTGGTGATGATCGATGAATCACATTGTACTGGCTTTATTGGCAAAACCGGACGCGGAACACACGAGCATTTTAATGTAATGGATCGTGTAGATATCATCACTGGTACTTTGGGTAAAGCATTGGGTGGCGCTTCAGGAGGCTTCACTTCGGGTAAAAAAGAAATTATCGATATGTTGCGCCAGCGCTCGCGTCCGTATTTATTCTCCAATACTTTGGCCCCGGCTATTGCAGGTGCATCTGTAGCGGTATTGGATATGCTGAGCGAAACTACTGATTTAAGAGACAAACTGGAACGGAATACACAGTATTTCCGCGAAAAAATGACGGCAGCGGGTTTTGATATTAAACCAGGTGTACACCCAATTGTTCCGGTAATGCTTTATGATGCAAAGTTGGCTCAGGAGTTTGCCGCAAAAATGTTGGAAGAAGGAATTTACGTTATCGGTTTCTACTATCCGGTAGTGGGACAAGGAAAGGCCAGGATCCGTGTTCAGTTGTCGGCCGCACACGAGCAACACCATTTAGATAAAGCTATTGCCGCCTTTACTAAGGTAGGTAAAGCCCTGGGCGTGCTATAAAATTAT
This sequence comes from Pedobacter schmidteae, assembly GCF_900564155.1. Classification (NCBI taxonomy): domain Bacteria; kingdom Pseudomonadati; phylum Bacteroidota; class Sphingobacteriia; order Sphingobacteriales; family Sphingobacteriaceae; genus Pedobacter; species Pedobacter schmidteae. Next base: position 2,030,694 of record NZ_LS999839.1, read on the forward strand.
AGAAATAGCTGTATATTTGAACCCATGTTACAAGATAAGATAACACAATATACCGCAGAAATAAATGCTTTTTCTACGGACAACGCTGATGTATTAGAACAATTCCGCATAAAGTTCCTGGGGACAAAAGGAATCATAAAAGATATCTTTGACGAGTTTAAAGCTGTATCTCCGGAGGAAAAAAGAACACTTGGGAAGGTTTTAAATGAGTTTAAACAGCTTGCTGAAGCTAAGTATCAGGGGCTTAAAGATCAGGCCGAGGTGACTGATGCTTCTAAAGATGCAGGACTGGACCTGACTTTGCCAGGTGAGGGTTTTGAGGTTGGCTCGCGCCATCCTTTGGCCCTGGTAAGGAGAGAGATTGTCGAGATTTTTAACAAGCTTGGTTTTGTGGTGGCCGAAGGTCCGGAAATTGAGGACGATTGGCACAACTTCTCGGCATTGAACTTTCCGGAAGAACACCCAGCACGTGATATGCAGGATACTTTTTTCATCAAAAAAGGAGGTGAAAATGGCGATATTGCTTTGCGCACACATACTTCTTCTGTTCAGGTAAGGATGATGGAGGCCGGGAAACCACCGTTCAGAGCCATTATGCCGGGACGTGTTTACAGAAATGAAGCCATTTCGGCCAGGGCACATTGCTTTTTTCACCAGGTAGAGGGTTTGTATGTAGATGAAAATGTTTCGTTTGCTGACCTGAAGCAGACTTTGTTTTATTTTGTTCAGGAATTGTATGGCGAAGGTACCAAAGTACGTTTCCGTCCTTCTTACTTTCCGTTTACAGAACCATCCGCCGAGATGGATATCTCTTGTACCATTTGCAAGGGAGAAGGTTGTCAGATGTGCAAATACAGTGGCTGGGTGGAGATTTTGGGCTGCGGTATGGTAGATCCGAATGTTTTGGATAATTGTAATATCGATAGCAAAAAATATAGCGGTTTTGCATTTGGGATGGGTATTGAGCGGATTGCAAATCTGAAATTTGAAATTAAGGATCTGCGTCTGTTCTCGGAAAACGATGCAAGGTTTTTAAAGCAATACAAAACTTCACTTATATAATGAGAGGCATTCCCGGCATATTGCTGTTGGTTGTGTTGTTGTTTGTGCGTTGTGGAAAGGAAAATTTGGTCATCCCTAATGTGCCGGTTAACTTTAGCTTGCAACTAACCGATCCAAGACTGCTGAGATTAAGCAGTCCGGGAGGGGCAGTGGCTTTCGAAAATTATGGTGTTGCTGGTATTGTCATATACCGGACACTAAGTGGAGGTTATGTTAGCTATGACAGATGCAGTACGGTAAATCCGGAAAAAAAATGTGCGGTAGTGTTGGATGATCCCAGTTTTACGGTAACGGACAAATGCTCGGGTGCCAAGTACTTGTTGGAAGACGGCAGCCCGGCAAAAGCACCTGCTCAGTTAGCATTGAAAAGGTACAATACAGTTATAGCGGGAAATACAATACATGTAACTAATTAATGGAACCAGAGAAAATAAAAGAAAGCATAGTTAGGGCTGCTAAGGAATTGTTCAGAAAATACGGTTATCATAAAACCAGTGTTAATGAAATTGCCAGAAAAGCACGCATAGCAAAAGCTACCATATACAAGTATTTCGAAAGTAAGGAGCAGATTCTGGATGCAATTCTGATGGATTATCTGGACCTGAACCTGCATGAGATATTGAAAAATAAAGCACAATTTGCAGACGAGGAGGAGCACCTTAAGGCCCTGGTGATGAAAACCTGCAGGTTGACCTATACGGTTTGTAATGAGTTTATTGGTTGGGATTTTGTACGGGAAAATGCCAACTCCCAGGAATTCCTGAAACATTTATCAGATCAGCTGGAGTCGCTGTTGCTATCGGCATATCTGGAGCTTGATCATTTTAAAAACCACCCTTCACGCAGGGAAGGGCTTGCATTCCTATTAAAAGCCAGTAAAAATATAGTGTTTTCTTTTGCCTTTACCTCAGTGAGTGATTCGGATGTTCGCAAGAACTTTGTCAGTTTCCAAAAAGAATTACTTCCCTTTTTAGTGAAAGCCGCTTTATAAAGCGCATTTGCAATAAATTTAACAAACGGATTTCTTTACATAATGTTAACTTGTACCGTTTCGGTATCTGGTATAAAAATAGCTATATTTGTTGATATAATAACTTTTGTAGCGATGAGTAATGAAATTCTGGAAATTTCTGTACTGGTAGATGAGAAGTTTGATGTGAAATTTGATCTGGTTGAAGGCGTTTTGGGTTTTATACTTAAAGTTTTTGGTAGATAACATTTGAGACATTGATTTCTTTCTACGGCCGGCATCCCAAAATGTCTGGAAGAAAGCTTTATGTCTGAAAAAAAACTTAAATTTGCCGCTATAATGGGTAGAAATAGAAAAGCCGGAGTGGTGACCATCATTCCTGATTTAAGTATTATAGATATTGCCGAAGAGGGTAAGGGTGTAGGTAAGGCTGATGAGCTGGTAGTTTTTGTAGAAAAAGCAGTGCCAGGTGATGTAGCGGATGTCCGGATTATAAAAAAGAAGAAAAATTTTGCAGAAGCGGTAATTGAAAATCTTCAGAAAAAATCTGAGTTGAGGATTGATCCGTTTTGTTCGCATTTTGGTACTTGCGGTGGTTGCAAATGGCAACATATGCAGTACGATGCGCAATTAAAATTTAAACATAAAAATGTGGAGGCTGCATTGCAGCGCCTGGCGAAGATAGATACTACAGCTATGGAACCCATTCTGGGCTCGGCAAATAATAAATATTACAGGAATAAGCTGGAATATACCTTTTCAAATAAGCGTTGGTTGAATAAACAGGATATGGCCGAAAGGGCTGAGGATCTGGATGCAGCTGCACCAAATCCGGATCTGGAAATGAATGCGCTGGGATTTCACGTGCCATTGCGCTTCGATAAAATATTAGATATTCAGCATTGCTATTTACAGGCTGAACCATCCAACAGTATTAGAAATGAAGTTCGTGAATATGCCTTGAAAGCTGGCCTGACATTTTACGATTTACGTAACCACGAAGGAAATCTGCGCAACCTGATTATCCGCACCTCCTCGACGGGCGAAGTAATGGTTGTAGTTGTTTTTGCCTATGTGGAACAGGAGCAGATTGATGCATTGATGGCGCATTTAAAAGATGGCTTTCCTGTGATCACCTCCTTGTTATATATTGTGAACCAGAAAAAAAATGATACCATTTTTGATCAGGAGGTGGTGACTTATGCAGGTCGTGACCATATTTTTGAAGAGATGGAGGGACTGAAGTTCAAAATTGGTGCAAAGTCTTTTTATCAAACCAATTCTGATCAGGCCCACGAACTGTATAAGATTACTAAAGAATTTGCAGGTTTTACAGGTGATGAATTGGTATATGACCTTTATACAGGTGCCGGTACCATTGCCAATTTTGTGGCGCGTAGTGTAAAACAGGTGGTAGGTATAGAATATGTGCCTACTGCAATCGAAGATGCCAAATTTAATTCCCGCTTAAATGGGATTGAGAATACTATTTTTTATGCCGGCGACATGAAGGATATTCTGACAAGCACGTTTATCATTGAACATGGAAAGCCAGATGTGGTGATTACAGATCCGCCCAGAGCAGGAATGCATGGAGATGTGGTAGAAAGGCTTTTAGAGATGGAGGCCGAAAAAATTGTATATGTAAGTTGTAATGCTGCAACTCAGGCACGTGATTTGGCGCTGCTGAAAGAGAAATATGAAGTACTGCGCATTAAGCCTGTGGATATGTTTCCGCATACGCAGCATGTAGAAAACGTGGTGCTGTTGAAATTAATTAATGGAGTTCAATCATAAGGATTTTAGCTATGGATATAGAAGAATTAATGCCACAACAACCTGAAGGAGGAAAAGAACAGGAAAAGAAAAGTCCACTGGTGAGCCTGGAAAAAGATCTGGAACTCTATGCCGATTCTATTAAAGAGATTGCGTTAGAAATTATAGTAGAAGGCATTTCTGCCCATCCTATTTTTATCGCACATCAACATACCGTAAGTATTGGGGAGGTTATCCTGGACCGGAAAGAACTGAATACGGAATGGACCATACAAGCTTCAACCTTTGATGAATTTGTAGAAAAAGGAATCATTAGCCCCGAGAAAAAAGCTTTGTTTTTAAAAAGCTATAAAAAACCGGAAGACTATATGTGTGTATTTGTAATTGTACCGGAAGGCGCTAACTTTATTTATTATCCTTATAAACTTAAAAAGTAGCCTGATAGACCAAAAAAAAGAAATCCCTACCCGGGCAAACATGGATAAGGATTACTAAAAAACTAACTATAAGACATCAATAAAACGGAAAGGTTTCATCTGAACAGAAAATATTTTTAAATATTTGATTATGGCGCTTAAAATCGTTCTTTTGTAGCATAAAATAAGGTAAAATAATGGCAGGATCTCAGTTACTCATTCTTGATAAAAAGCAGATACAACAGAAAATAAACCGTATAGCCTATCAGATACTGGAAGATAACCTTGCGGAAAAGGAAATTGTGCTGGCCGGAATATGGGACAGAGGATATAAGTTGGCATTGCGGTTGAAAAAAGTGCTTGCCAAAATTTCTGACCTGAAGATTACCATGCTAAAAATTGAATTGGATAGGCAAAATACCAGGCTTGTAGCCAATACTGATTTGGAGGAGGTACACTGGAGAAATAAAGTGATTATCCTGGTGGATGATGTCCTGAACAGCGGTAAAACGCTGGCTTATGGCCTCGGTGTGTTTTTAAATACACCACACAAAAAAATCAGAACCGTAGTGCTGGTAGACCGGAGTCACAAAATATTCCCCATTGCTACTGATTATGTAGGATTGCAAATGGCTACGGTACTAAAAGAGCACGTAGATGTGATTATGGATGTCGATGGAGAGGAAGACCGGGTTTATTTAAGCTAGGGGTTTGCATTTAAACCTATTTTTTTGCATTTTAGAGGGATGCACCTGTCCCGTAAAAACCTTGCTGTTTTTAATATCTTTTCCTGGTATATCAGGCACGCCATAAAAAAAAACTTTTCGGGGCATCAATTTAACAAAATTGAGGTCAATAAGCAGGAGGCAGTATTATTGCTGACCAATCATTTTAGCTGGTGGGATGGATTTTTGATGTTTCAGTTAAATCGCCTGTTATTTAAAAAGGAGTTTCATGTATTGGTAACCGATGAAGACTATAAAGCACATTGGTTCCTGAAGTATCTGGGAGCTTTTGCAGCGACCCATAAAGGAAAGGACGTGGTAGAAACGCTGCTATATGCGGGACAGCTATTAGATGATCCTGACAATCTGGTGCTGCTGTTCCCTCAAGGTAAGTTGTATCCGGCTTATGCGGCTAACATTGCATTTGAGAAGGGGGTAATGCAGGTGGTGAATGAGTCAAAAAAGAAATTTCAAATCGTTTTCGCAGCAAACCTATTCGATCATACTACAAGAAAACCTGCTGTATATACAGACCTTAAAATTTGGGAGGCCGAAGAGTACATGAGTCTGCAATTGCTAAAAAGAGAGTACAATAAACATTATGATCAGGCCGTAAAAAATTTAAGTAAAATGCGTTATGATTGAGTTTGTTTACGCTGTACTGGTATTTCTTGTTTTGCGCTTTTGCGTTACGTTATTTAATTTTTTATCTAACCCAAAGTTGGGCTATTACGGTAAACATTTTGCTGCGAAAGTATCGGTTATAATAATGGCACCCAATACGCCTGCCGATCTTAAAAAGCTGCTTGCCTCTATCGATACACAAGAATATAGCCATCTTGAAATTATTGTTCAGCGACATGAAAGTGTTACCGAACTAATGAAAAAAGCCACAGGGGAGTACTTTTTATTCCTTTCATCTGCAACTACTTTACATCATGGCTTAATCAATAATCTGATATACCGGACTAAAGTTTTTAATCTGGCTGTTTTAAGTTTAGTACCCACCTATAGGCTAACGGGCTTTTTGAGCAAATGTGTTTACCCCCTGAGTGATTTCTTGCTGCTCAATCTCCTTCCCTTAAGACTGATCAGGTTAAGTTCGCTGCCTGCCTTTGCTGCGGGGAGTAACGATTGTCTTTTTTTTGACGCTGCTATGGCCAGACAATTTAATTGGCTTAAAAATATCGGGACTAAACTGCCGGCTGCAACCGAAGTTGTAAAAATGGTTAAACAACAGCAGTCAAATGCCGAGGTTCTCATCGGAAATAAAATGATATGCATTGATGTAGAGCTGAAAAACCTGGACAGTTTTTCGGAACGCCTGATGATGAATTTTTCAAATAGTGGTCTGGTAGCCCTGATTTATCTGGTGCTGGTCCTGATAGGGCCTGTAGTGGTATTATTTAGCTTTAATCCTGCGCTTTTAATTCTTCCAGTAGGATTGATCTTCCTATCGAGGATGATGATAGCATTTCTGACGGCTCAAAATCCAATCATGAGTGCATTACTACATCCATTGCAGATGTTATGTATGTTCGTTTTGCTGCTTCGCACAGTTGGCCGCCGCATACTAAGGTCATTTAAACTTAAGAAATAGAAATATCAAGCAGATTTTCTGTAATTTTGCAATTGTTCAATACCATAACTATGCCTGTAAAATACAATTTAGCTGTAACAATAGATAAAGCCTCGGGTTTTTGCTTTGGTGTGGTTTATGCTATTGATATGGCAGAAGATATATTGGATCATGAGCCCTATTTATACTGCCTTGGCGATATTGTACACAATGACGAAGAAGTGAAAAGGCTGAAGGACAAAGGGCTTCGGATCATTGATCATGAACAATTACAACATTTGCGAAAAGAAAAGGTGCTGATCAGGGCACATGGAGAAGCTCCTTCTACTTATCAACTGGCACTTGAAAATGAGCTAACATTAATTGACGCCTCATGCCCGGTTGTATTAAAACTTCAAAACAGGATTAAGAATTCGCATGATGATGAGGAACAGATTCTGATATTTGGTAAGCATGGTCACGCGGAGGTAATAGGACTACAGGGGCAGACAGATGGTAAGGCCATCGTCTTTCAGGATATAGCAGAATTGTATAAAGTAGATTTGCCTGCCAAATTTACTTTATACAGTCAGACCACTAAAAGCACAGATAAATTTTACGGAATTAAAGATGAGCTGATTGCAAGAGGATACGATGTTAAAGCAAATGATACCATTTGCCGGCAGGTATCTAATCGCTATGGGGATCTGGAGAAGTTTGTGGCCAACTTTGATAAAATTTTGTTTGTTTCAGGAAAGAAATCTTCCAATGGAAAGGTGTTGTACGACGTATGCAAAAAGTACAATGAGCATTCCTACTTCATCTCCAATATTGAGGAAATTGATGTCAGTTGGTTTGCTCCAAACGATAAAGTAGGTATTTGTGGTGCTACATCAACCCCGATGTGGTTAATGGAGCAGGTGAAAGCTGAATTGTTATCGTATTAAAATTTAAATCATCATTAAAAAGTAATTATTCTTATTCCATTGGCTGATAAAACAGATTAATGGTTTGAATGGTTAATTTTGAAGCAAATTATGGGAAAAAAGGGCGTATTGCTAGTGAATTTAGGAACTCCGGATAGTCCGGAAGTTGGTGATGTACGTAAATATCTGGATCAGTTTCTGATGGATGAGCGCGTGATAGATGTCAACGCATTTAACCGAACCTTATTAGTTAAAGGTATTATTGTTCCGTTTCGCAGTCCCAAAACTTCAAAACTGTATAAAGAAATCTGGGATGAGAATGGTTCGCCATTGTTGTATTTCAGTAAAATACAGGCTGCTTTAGTACAGGAAGAACTTGGAGAGGAATATCATGTTGAACTCGCCATGCGTTATCAAAACCCGTCAATCGCATCTGCGCTTGAAAAGATGAAGACAAACCTTGTTGAGAGTATTCGGGTAATTCCATTGTTCCCTCAATATGCATCGGCCAGTAGTGGCTCTGTTATTCAGCTGGTAATGGAATTGGTGAGCAAATGGGCAACCATACCACCTGTGAGTTTTGTAAGCTCTTTTCATGATAATCCACTAATGATTGAAACTTTTGCAGAAAATGCAAAGAAATATCAGCCTGAAACTTTTGATCATGTGCTGTTTAGTTTTCATGGATTGCCGGAGCGTCAGTTATTAAAATGTGATCATACAGGGCAATACTGCTTAAAAAAGGAGAATTGCTGCGACCAGCTAAATGATACCAACAAAATGTGCTACTCGGCACAGGGACATGATACTGCCAGACTGATAGCCGAAAAAATGAACATTTCAAGAGCCGATTATACGGTATGTTTCCAGTCGCGTTTAGGTAAAGAGCCTTGGGTGCAGCCTTACACCACCGATGTTTTGAAAAAACTGGCTGCAGAAGGTAAAAAAAGATTGTTGGTTTTTAGCCCAGCGTTTGTTGCCGACTGTTTGGAAACCCTTTATGAAATCACGGTGGAATACCATGAAGAATTTAAAGCACTTGGGGGAGAACACGTACAGTTGGTAGAGAGTTTAAATGACGACCCTAAGTTTATCAAAGCATTGGTTGAACTGGCTAAGTTCGCATAAATTTAGCCAGATACTGAACAATCTGATCCGTTGATCCTGTCTTTGAGTTGACATAATCTTTAGCAATTTGTCCGCTGTCAACTGATGTGGTCAATGTGGAGAAAGCTACTTCCAATTCATTCAGGTTGTTTATGCTTTTTGCGGCTCCCAGCTGAATCAGATCTTTTGCCTCCTGAAATTTATCGTATTTTGGGCCGAAGATAACCGGTATACCAAACGCAGCAGCTTCCAACGTATTGTGTATTCCAGCGCCAAAGCCCCCACCGATATAAGCGGCCTTACCATATGCATAAAGGGCTGATAACATGCCAATGTTATCAATAATCAGTACTTGTGGGTGATGCTCGCTAATGTCGACTGCAAAGTCAGCGTATTTTATGGCCTCAGGAAACAGCTTTTCTATTTCCCGGATATGGTGAATGCCAATTTCATGCGGAGCAATGATAAATTTCCAGTTGGGATGCATTTTACAGAGTTGGGCAATCAGTTGCTCATCTTCGGGCCAGGTACTTCCCGCAATCAACACGGGCATATCCCCGCAAAATTTCCCGATAACGTCCAACCGTTTTGATAATGCTGCATTTTCCGCAACACGGTCAAACCTTGTATCGCCACTTAATGTTGCATTTTGAATGTCTATCGTTTTTAAAAGTGCTATACTTTCGTTATTCTGCACAAAGAACCGGGTCACATAACCGAGCATTTTTCGATGAAAGGAACCATAGGATTTGAAGAAAATCTGATTAGGCCTGAAGATCCCTGAAATGATTAACAATGGAATATTGTGCTGATGCAATGCTTTAAAATAATGATACCAATATTCGTACTTGGTAAAAATGGCCAGTTCGGGCTGAACAGTTTGGATAAAGCGTTGTGCATTGCCGGGTGTATCTAAAGGCAAATAGAATACACCGTCAGCCATCGTATAGTTCTTTCTGATTTCGTATCCTGAAGGAGAGAAGAAGGTAATGACTATTTTTTTTTCAGGATAGGCAGTTTTTAACTGCTCCAATACAGGACGACCCTGTTCAAATTCACCCAAAGAAGCAAAATGAAACCATATATGGGGCGTATTCGGGCGTACTTTCTTCGCAATTTTGTCAAAAATATGCTTTCTGCCATTTATAAAAAGAGAAGCTTTGGTATTAAACGGAGAAAGTATCCTGATTAGTAAGCTATAAAGTTGAATTGCAATGTTGTAAAGCCAAAGCATTTTGTTTGTTTATTTATTATCTTAGCCGAAGATACTTTAATATAATTAAAACGGGATTAATAATATAAAAGCATCATGAGCCTTTTGGCGCAAAATTAGCATTTATTGGACATGATTGCTTCATTACCTTAAAAACAAAAACAATATAAAACGATGAGAATAGCCGTTATCGGAACAGGGTACGTGGGTTTAGTTACAGGCACTTGCCTGTCTGAAACAGGAAACAATGTAATTTGTGTAGACATCAACGAAGCAAAAGTAAAACAAATGCAAGCCGGTGAAGTTCCTATTTACGAACCAGGACTGGATGTCTTGTTTCACCGTAACATTGCACAAGGAAGATTAACTTTTACTACCGATCTGGCCCAGGCTGTTAAAGAGGCCCAGATTATATTTATGGCTTTGCCAACGCCTCCGGGTGGAGACGGCGCCGCGGATTTATCCTATATCCTGGGCGCAGCCAAAGACATTTCTAAGCTGGTAACCGAATACAAAGTTATTGTGAATAAGTCGACCGTTCCGGTTGGTACAGCCGATAAAGTTCAGGCCGTTTTTACCGAAAATACCAATGTAGAGATTGATGTGGTTTCTAATCCTGAATTTTTACGTGAAGGAGTTGCGGTAGAAGATTTTATGAAGCCTGACCGTGTAGTGATTGGCACCCGGAGCGATAAAGCACAAAAATTAATGATGGAGTTGTACGGGCCATATGTACGCCAGGGGAATCCGATCCTTTTTATGGACGAGCGTTCATCAGAGTTGACAAAATATGCAGCTAATTCTTTCCTGGCTACCAAAATTACTTTTATGAACGAAGTAGCCAACCTTTGTGAAATAGTTGGAGCAGATGTAGATTCGGTACGTAAAGGAATTGGTTCCGATGCGCGGATTGGCAAACGCTTTTTGTTCCCTGGCATTGGCTATGGAGGCAGCTGCTTTCCAAAAGATGTACAGGCCCTGGCCAAATCTGCCGACGAGCATGCTTATGATTTCCAGATATTGAGATCAGTAATGCAGGTAAATGAAAAGCAAAAAACCATTTTGGTAGATAAATTGCTGAAATATTATAAAGGCGACCTGAAAGGGAAACATTTTGCTTTGTGGGGATTGGCTTTTAAACCTGAAACCGATGATATCCGTGAGGCGCCTGCTTTGTACATCATTGATGAACTGATTAAACATGGTGCTACCGTTACGGCATTTGATCCGGAAGGAATGAATAATGTAAAGGCGATTATAGGTGATAAAATTACCTATGCTGAAAACCAGTACGATGCTTTGTCGGGTGCAGATGCTTTGTTAATTGCAACAGAATGGTCGGTATTTAGAAATCCTGATTTTGAAAGAATGGAAGCAAGCCTGAGCAATAAAGTGATTTTTGACGGGCGTAACTTATACGACTTGCAAAAAATGATTGATTTGGGATATTATTATAACAGTGTTGGCCGTAAGCTTATAAATTAATGAAACGTAAAAGAGTTTTAATTACAGGAGCCGCGGGCTTTTTGGGATCACATTTATGTGATAGATTTATCAAAGAAGATTATCATGTAATAGGAATGGATAACCTGATTACAGGCGATCTGCAAAATATTGAACATTTATTTGGATTGGAGAATTTTGAGTTTTCTCATCATGATGTATCAAAGTTTGTGCATGTATCGGGTGATCTGGATTATATTCTTCATTTTGCTTCTCCCGCAAGTCCAATAGATTATCTGAAAATTCCAATTCAAACCTTAAAAGTTGGTTCGCTGGGCACCCATAACCTGTTGGGATTGGCAAGAAGTAAAAATGCCAGAATGCTGATTGCTTCAACATCTGAAATTTATGGCGATCCTAATGTAAACCCTCAACCGGAAGAATATTGGGGAAATGTAAACCCGGTGGGCCCAAGGGGTGTTTATGACGAAGCGAAACGCTTTCAAGAGGCCATGACCATGGCCTATCATACCTTCCATGGTGTGGAGACCCGGATTGTAAGGATCTTTAATACTTACGGACCAAGGATGCGACTGAATGATGGTAGGGTATTGCCAGCATTTATTGGCCAGGCTTTACGCGGCGAAGATTTAACCGTATTCGGTGATGGATCTCAAACCCGTTCGTTTTGTTATGTAGATGATTTGATTGAAGGTATTTACAGGCTGTTGCTGAGTGATTATGCCTTGCCGGTAAATATTGGAAATCCGGATGAAATCACGATTAAACAGTTTGGTGAGGAGATTATCAAACTTACAGGTACCAATCAAAAGTTGGTATTAAGGGATTTACCCGTTGATGATCCTAAACAAAGACGTCCGGATATTACCAAAGCTCGGGCTATACTGGGCTGGGAGCCAAAAGTAAGTAGAGCAGAAGGCTTGAAAATTACTTACGAGTACTTCAAATCATTACCACAAGAAGCTTTATTTAATAAAGATCATAAAGATTTTACAGGATATAACCGTTAAAAGAAAAGATGGCAAAAATATTAGTAACCGGTGGTACCGGTTTTATTGGTTCGCATACCGTTGTTGAATTGTATAATGCAGGTTATGAAGTGATCATTGTTGATGATTTTTCTAACTCTAATCCTAAAATATTACAGCAGATAGAGACCATAACGGGAAATAAGCCTGCTTTTGTAGAACTTGATTTATGTGATGAAGCCAAAGTAAAGGATTTTGTTTTGCAGCATGCCGATATCACAGGAGTAATTCACTTTGCAGCCTTTAAAGCGGTTGGTGAATCTGTGCAACAGCCACTGAAATACTACAGGAATAATTTTTACTCATTGATCAACCTGATCAATGCATTTAACAGCAATGTGAATCTGGTATTCTCTTCATCTTGTACCGTGTATGGACAGCCCGACATTTTGCCGGTAACAGAAAGTGCACCAACAAAAAAAGCAGAATCTCCTTATGGGAACACCAAACAAATTGCAGAAGAAATTTTACAGGAAACTTGTGCAGTAACGCCAACACTTAAAGTAACTTCTTTGCGTTATTTTAATCCGGTAGGTGCCCATCATAGTGCTTTAATTGGAGAATTGCCAATTGGTGTTCCTCAAAACCTGGTTCCCTTTATCACGCAGTCGGCCATTGGCAAACGAGGAGCCATTACTGTTTATGGTAATGATTACAACACCCCGGATGGCAGCGCCATCAGAGACTACATTCATGTTGTGGACCTGGCAAAAGCGCATGTGGCGGCAATTAAACGTCTGGAAAGTAATAAAGCTGGTGCTAACTATGAAGTGTTTAATCTTGGAACGGGCACAGGATCATCCGTATTGCAAATTATTGATGCCTTTGAGCAGTCGACAGGTGTAAAATTAAACTATACCATTGGCGCCAGAAGAGAAGGTGATATCGAAAAAGTATGGGGTGATGTAACCAAATCTACCAGAGATCTGGAATGGAAAGCAGAGCTCGACCTGAACGAAATGATGTCGTCGGCCTGGAAATGGGAACTATATTTGAAGGACAATCCTTTTTAGATGTTATTAAGTGAGCATAAAGCACTGAAACTGGAGATCAAGTCGCTTCCTGAAAAGGAGAAGGATAAGCTATTGCTCAGATTAATTGCCAAGGATAAAGTCTTAACCGAACATCTTCATTTTAAATTACTGGAAGATGAGCAGGATATGGCTATCCGGCATGAACAATTATTAAAAGGTATTGATCAGGGAATTGCCGAATTGAATGTTGCTAAACGACCAAATTCGAAAGAGGCTTTGCTTAAAATGAGGAAATTAAATGGCAATATTAATCACCATTTTAAAGTTACAAAAGACCTGAATTCTGAAATAGAACTCAGAATTCATTTGCTGATTAATATTCCGGTTGATTTTGATGAAAGTATTTATTCGTCACTATATAAGTTTAATGAAAAATTGCTGGTATATTTTGTGAAAACAACAAGTGCGGTTTTAAACAAATACTATAAAATGCATGATGACCTTCAATTTGACCTTAAAAGTTCCCTCAATATTTTATTGACCAAAATTTATCATCATAAAACAGCTGCGATAGCAAAAACACTCGGATTGCCCGAACAGTTGTAATACAACTACTAACAGAAAAAGAGTATTAAATCAATGAAGAAAATATTAATAACAGGTGGTGCCGGCTTTATCGGATCTCATGTGGTTCGAAGATTTGTAAACAATTACCCTCAATATGAAATCCTGAACCTGGATAAGTTAACCTATGCCGGTAACCTGGCTAATTTGACTGATATTGAAGATAAACCAAATTACAGGTTTATTAAGGCAGATATCACTGATGCTGTAGAGATTAACGAACTGTTTCAAAGGGAGAAAATAGATGCAGTTATACACCTGGCTGCCGAATCTCATGTAGACAGGTCTATTACCGACCCAACGGCTTTTGTAATGACAAATGTGATTGGTACAGTAAACTTGCTAAATGCAGCAAGAGAATTCTGGAAAGGTGATTATGCAGACAAACGTTTTTATCATGTGTCAACAGATGAAGTGTATGGTGCTTTGGGCGAGACGGGAATGTTTACGGAAACTACAGCTTACGATCCGCATAGCCCATATTCGGCCTCAAAGGCTTCTTCTGATCACTTTGTAAGAGCGTACCATGATACTTACGGCCTTAATGTCGTAATATCTAATTGCTCAAATAACTATGGTTCTCATCACTTCCCTGAAAAATTGATTCCGCTGGCTATTAATAATATTAAAAATAATCAACCAGTTCCTGTGTATGGAAAAGGGGAGAATGTACGGGACTGGTTATGGGTAGAGGACCATGCCAGGGCTATAGATGTCATTTTTCACGAGGCCAAAACAGGTGAGACCTATAATATAGGTGGACATAATGAATGGAAGAATATTGATCTGATTCATTTGCTTTGCAATATTATGGATGAAAAACTTGGGCGCGAAGCAGGAACTTCAGCTAAACTAATCACCTTTGTTACCGATAGGGCGGGCCATGATTTGCGGTATGCAATAGATTCTACCAAGTTGCAAAATAAACTGAACTGGGTTCCAAGCTTGCAATTTGAAGAAGGTTTGGCAAAAACTGTAGACTGGTATCTGAAAAACGAAGAATGGCTCACCAATGTCACCTCTGGAAATTATCAGGCTTATTACGATACGCAGTATCAGGGTAGATAAAATAAAAATGGCTCCTTAAATTTTAAGGAGCCATTTTTATTTTACTCATATCTTAAAGCTTCTACCGGATCCAGTTTAGATGCTTTTTTGGCTGGATAATATCCCGACACTATTCCAACCAGTACACATACCGCAAAACCTCCAAAAATCCACTCCCATGGGATGATGAAGGAGCCACCCATCCCTAATGAAATCAGGTTGCCAATAGCTATTCCCAGAAAAATTCCAAAGGCACCTCCCATCAGACAAATCATCACCGCTTCAATCAGAAACTGTTTGCGAATCACTGCAGGATTTGCTCCAATAGCTTTTCTAATCCCAATTTCGCGTGTTCTTTCGGTAACCGATACCAACATGATATTCATAAGTCCAATAGAAGCACCTATTAAAGTAATCACTCCAATGGCAATACCACCTAATACGATAACCTTCAGGTTTTCAAATAAGGTTTGTGCCATCGCATCACTTTTTGTAATCTCGAAGTTATTGGGTTCAGTGACCCTGATTTTACGGATTTTACGGAATTCAGCTGTAGCTTCGCCAATCACATTTTCCATAATGTCGTTGCTGGGAACGATAACGGTGATGGTGTAAGAGGGACTTGCGCTGGAATTGATCAGCTTTGCTTTTAACAACGGAACGTACACGGCACGATCACCACTGAACCCCATACTTTGCCCTTTGGAAACCAATACCCCAACCACTCTTAGCCTGCTATTGCCAACATTGATAACCTTGTCAAGTGGCGACTGGTTTTTGAAGAGTTTTTCGCTAACCTCACTGCCAATAATACAAATATTTGCTCCCGATTGCGTTTCGGCCAGGTTAAAGTTTCGCCCAAGTGCCACTTCCAGGCCTTGAGAGGTTAAGCCGTATTCGTCCACCCCTTGTATGCTAATATTGGGATTGGTTTTTTCAGTACCATACTTTATAGTAGCACCTCGGGTAGCAACCACACTTACAGCTACTTTTGCAGGGGTATTCAGTCGATCTTTAAAAGCCAGCGCATCTTCATACCGTATAGATTTAAAAGGCTTTTGCCTTTGTCCCGAACCACCTATCCGGATACCTGTACCACGATTTCTGATGTTAAAAGAATTAGCTCCCATACTCGAAAATGCTTCGGTCATGCTTTTTTTTACCGCATCTAGCGTGGTTAAAATGCCTACAAGGGCCGAGAGGCCAATGGCTATGATCAATGCAGTTAGCATGGTTCGCAACCGGTTACTCGTGATAGACTGAAGGGCTAATTTTACGTTTTCGGTATAGGTCATTACAGGCAGATAAATTTAGGAAAAAAATAAAAAGTCCTGTTGTTAAGACAACAGGACTTGCTATAATGTTACAGTCTATAATTTGTTTTATACTGAAAAACTGGTGCCACAGCCACAAGTGCTGGCTGCATTGGGATTACTGAAGGTAAAACCTCTTGAATTCAAACCATCCTGCCAGTCAACCTGCATGCCCATTAAATACATCTGATGGGCTTTGTGCATAAACACTTTAATTCCGTCGATCAAAAATTCCTGATCACCGTCTTTTTTTTGATCAAACCCCAGCACATAGTTCATGCCCGAGCAGCCTCCTCCTTCTACACCTACACGTAAGCCGAAATCTTCAGCTATTTCTTGTTGGTCTCTTAATTTAAGAAGTTCCTTTACAGCCGTCTCTGTAAAAGTTACAGGGGCAAATGCAGTATCTACAGTATTACTCATAGTGTTTAGTCGCTGTTAAAAATCTATTCAACCTTTGATAAAAAATCAATCAATAAGGCAAATATAAATCAAAATGTACATTTTTGTTGGTGTTACCATTAATTATTACGGTATTCAAACAAAGCAAAATGGACTTAGATAGATTTTTAACCGAGGCAGGTGCATTGGTAATTGGAGGTGTCGCAACCGTTTCGGCGGGATATTATCTGATCAGAGGGGATATTCAAACGTATCTCCGTTTAAAGTTTTCCGATCAGAAGAAAGAAAAAGACAGCCCACTTTTATCGTTACGTTTGCAGGCGCACGAAAGACTGATCGTTTTTATTGAGCGCATCAACCCATCCAACCTTTTCATTCGGGTACACCAACAGGGGATATCCCTGGCCGAACTTCGCGCAACTATATTAAATGAAATCAGGGCCGAATATCAACATAACATTACCCAGCAACTATATATCAGCACCGAAACCTGGAATGTAGTAAAAAAATTGAAAGAAGATACTATTGCCATGGTAAACAATGGCGCCAAAAGCTTGCCAGATGAGGCGACAGGTGTAGATCTGAGCCGTAAAGTGTTACAGCATATGGCTGGCATCGAAAATAACCCCTACGATTTAACGTTGGATTTGATTAAAAAAGATATTCATCAGTTGTTTTAATTATGAGTGATAAAAAATTTACAACCACTTCAGGTATAGAAATAAAGGAGGTGTATACCCAGGCAACGGCTTCAGTTGAAGGACCGGGTGAATTCCCTTATACACGTGGAATTCAGAAAGACATGTACCGCGGACGTTTGTGGACTATGCGCCAGTATGCCGGCTTTTCAACTGCCGAGGAATCCAATAAACGTTATCATTACTTGCTAAAACAGGGAACGATGGGGCTCTCCGTAGCTTTTGATCTGCCTACGCAAATTGGTTACGATTCTGACCATGCAATGGCCGAAGGAGAGGTAGGGAAAGTTGGTGTAGCTATCGACTCATTAAAAGATATTGAAATATTATTTGATGGGATTGAGCTGCAAAAGATTACGACTTCCATGACCATCAATGCTACCGCTTCTATTTTGCTGGCCATGTACATCGCCCTGGCCAAAAAACAGGGGGCAGATATCAGACAGATTTCCGGTACCATTCAGAATGATATTTTAAAAGAGTACGCAGCAAGAGGTACCTATATTTATCCGCCGAAGGCTTCGATGCGGATCATTACCGATATTTTTGAATACTGCAGCAAAGAGGTGCCCAAATGGAATACCATTTCTATTTCAGGCTACCACATTCGCGAAGCGGGATCTACAGCTGTACAGGAACTGGCCTTTACCCTGGCAAATGGAAAGGCTTATTTAAAAGCAGCGCTTGAAAAAGGATTGGATATCAACGTTTTTGCCAAACGTTTGTCTTTCTTTTTCAACTGTCACAATAATTTTTTTGAGGAAATTGCAAAATTCAGGGCAGCCCGCAGAATGTGGGCAAATATGACCAAAGCGCTGGGGGCTACTGATGAAAAGGCCCAGATGCTTCGTTTTCATACACAAACAGGAGGATCAACCCTTACCGCACAGCAACCGCTCAACAATGTAATCAGGGTTACCAATCAAGCCATGGCAGCAGTACTTGGCGGAACACAGTCTCTGCACACCAATGGCTACGATGAGGCTTTGTCATTGCCTACCGAAGCTGCAGCCAAAATAGCCCTGCGTACCCAGCAGGTTATAGCTTTTGAAAGTGGCGTAACAGATACAGTGGATCCTTTGGCAGGTTCCTATTTTGTGGAAACGCTGACCCATGAAATTGAAGTAGCGGCTCAGTTGTATATAGATAAAATTGATGCGATGGGAGGTTCTGTAAATGCCATCGAAAATGAGTATATCCAAAACGAGATTGCGGCTGCCGCTTATCGCTACCAGGTTGAAGTGGAAGAGGCCAGCCGGGTTATTGTTGGCGTTAATAAATTTGTGCAGGAAAAGGAAGGTATTGAGGAGGTATTTACCATCGATGAATCTATCCGAGCCATACAAACTGAAAAGTTGAGAAAGCTAAAGGCCGAACGTGATAATCTGGCGGTACAAAAATCATTGGATGAACTCCGGAATGCTGCTAAAGGTACTGACAATTTAATGCCGTTTATTCTTGCTTCGGTGGAGGTATATGCAACACTGGGCGAAATAGCCAATGTGTTGCGGAATGTTTTTGGAGAATATTAAAAAGTATGTTAATAAATAGTTATCCACATAAAAAATTGAGGTTAACTATGGTATGATATTGCTGTTTAAGTACTTACCAAATAAATGAAAATTAAGTTTTTTTTGTTGATAATTTTTTGAATATTCGATCTCTCGGACGCGATCATTTTATATGCGCTTATCGTAACTGTAAACCAACAAATTATAGCATAACTATGGAAAAAACTTGTACAGAAGTATGGAAAAACTGTCTCCAAATTATAAAAGATAATATTCCGGCCCAGAGTTTTAAAACCTGGTTCGAACCAATATCTGCCCTTAAGTTGGAAGGCAAAGTTTTGACTATACAAGTACCTAGTTTATTCTTTTACGAATGGCTGGAAGAGCATTATGTTGGACTGCTCAGAAAAACAGTTAAAAAACAATTGGGCGACGAAGGAAGGCTTGAATATAATATAGTTGTCGATAAATCTTCTAACACCGGCTCTCCGTATACTACCAATATGCCTAGTAACGGTAACGGTGCCGAGGCCAAAAAACAATCGATGCCTATTCCGGTTTCTATAAATAAGGACATTAAAAACCCTTTTATTATCCCTGGTTTAAAAAAGCTGAATGTCGACCCCCAGCTGAATGCCAATTATACCTTTGAAAATTATATTGAAGGAGATTGTAATCGCCTGGCCCGTTCTGCAGGTTATGCAGTAGCTGCAAAGCCGGGTGGCACATCGTTTAATCCTTTAATGATATATGGTGGAGTAGGATTGGGTAAAACGCACCTTTCTCAGGCTATAGGAAATGAGATTAAGAGGAATATGCCCGATAAGCTGGTGATTTATGTTTCCTGCGAGAAATTTTGTCAGCAGTTTGTGGATTCCCTGAAGAACAACACCATTAATGACTTTGTTAACTTTTATCAGGCCATGGATGTCATCATCATGGATGATGTGCACAATTTTGCCGGTAAAGAGAAAACACAAGATATATTTTTCCATATTTTTAATCACCTGCACCAATCAGGTAAACAGGTGATCCTTTCCTCAGATAAGGCTCCTAAAGACCTGGCGGGTTTGGAAGAACGACTATTGAGCCGTTTTAAATGGGGCCTTTCGGCTGATTTGCAAATCCCCGATCTGGAAACCAGAATTGCTATACTCCGGAAAAAAATGTATGCCGATGGTATCGATCTGCCGGCCGAAGTAGTAGAATACGTTGCACATAATATTGATAATAATGTTCGGGAACTGGAAGGCGCCATGGTGTCTTTACTGGCACAATCCACATTAAACAAAAAAGATATCGACCTGGCCCTGGCTAAGCAGATGCTGAAGAATTTCATTAAAAATACTTCGAAAGAGATTTCAATGGAATACATTCAAAAACTGGTTTGCGAGTATTTTGAAGTGCCGGTGGATATGGTAAAGTCTCAGACCCGGAAAAGAGAAATTGTTCAGGCCCGTCAAATCTCCATGTACCTGTCAAAAAGCCATACCAAATCTTCTTTGAAGACAATAGGTGCCTTCTTTGGAGGAAGAGATCACTCGACTGTAATTTACGCCTGTCAGACTGTAGAAGACCTTATTGATACCGACAAAAAATTTAAAGGATATGTGCATGATATTCAAAAGAAATTAAAAATGAGCTAATAGATATAAGTTCATTTCACAAAAAAGCCTGTAAGTTTTGCTTACAGGCTTTTTTGTTGCCTTGGGTTAATGATACGCTTACTGCAACTTCATTAATCCATAAAATAAAGCCGCGCAATGCAAGGCCTGATCTATTTTGTTATCAGCCAGTAATTGCCTTACTTCTTCAATCGTATATACTTCTACATTTAAAATTTCATGTTCGTCTAAATGCTGCATGTGAGTCTTTACGCCTCCTTTTAGCAAATAGGTATAGGTTACATTGTTGGCCGTTGCCGGGTTGGGGTAAAGCGTAGCGATCAGTTCTGCACTTTCAAAAGAATAGCCCGTTTCTTCTAGTAATTCCCTTCTGATGGCATCCTCGGGCAGTTCATCGCCGTCAATAACTCCTCCTGGTACTTCCAGCGAAACAATATCAGCCGCATGACGGTATTGGCGCACCAATATCATTTTATGATCGGCAGTAAGGGCAATAGCATTTACCCAGTTTGGATACTCCAGTACATAATAATCATCTTTAATGCTTCCATTTTGCAATTTGCAGGTATCAACCCTAAGTGTTGCCCATTTTTCTTTCACCAGATACCTGGACGAAAGCTTCTCCCATTTTAATATTTCCATCCGACGTATAGATTACCAGCTTCCGCTGCTTCCACCACCACCAAAACTTCCTCCACCAAAACCGCCGAAGCCACCACCACTGCTGCCTCCGCCGCCCCAGCCTCCGCCGCCACCAGAACCACGTCCGCCACCTAGCAACATACTCCAGAATAATGCATCTGCTACACCACGGCCGCCTATTACCTGGCCACCACCACCGGTTCCTCCACCTCTTCTTAGTAGTATTATCACTACAACGATAATGATGATAAGGATAAAAACACTGGAAGTGCCGCCACCACGTTTGCCGGCTTTTGGTTTGTCATTTTTATATTCGCCCTTGCTAAGGCTGATAATGGCATTGGTGCCGGCTTCAAGACCTTGATAGTAGTCGCCCGCTTTAAAATAGGGTTTAATATCATTGTCGATGATCCGCCTGGTATACATATCCGGTAACACGCCCTCTACGCCATAACCCGTTTGTATGGCTATCTTCCTGTCGCCCAGTGCCACAACAATCATTACCCCATTATCTTTTCCTTTTGTGCCCACACCCCATTTCCGGCCTAGTTGCATGGCGTAGTCGTTAATGTCATATTCACCAACAGACTTAATCACTGCAATGGCCACCTGTATAGAGGTCGAATCGTCAAAAGCAACCAGTTTTTGTTCCAGTTGCCGGATCTGGTCGCTAGAAAGTGTTCCTGTATAATCATTAACAAGCGTATTCGGTTTTTCAGGAAAATCCTGGGCGTAGCCTATAGCCGAAAAAATGATCAATAAAAAGGCTATGATATTTTTCTTCATTGCCTAAGTGGTTTTGTGTTGATCCATAAAAATAATGTCATTTGGCAGTTCATTGATGTCGTCGCCTTCAAATGGGAAGTAAAGTGCCAGTTTTTCTCCGGCCAGCACTATGCCCGCTATGATTCCCTGTACAATATTTCCACCTAAAAAATGTGCTTTCATCGCTACCTGAGTGGTTTCCCAGAAATCAGGCGGAACAAGCTGGTGAATTCCGCGGTCGCCAATGATGGCAAACTTATGGTCTTCATAAGCTAAATAAATCAGCACACCATTATGCTTGGCTGTTTTATCCATACCTAATTTCGAGAAATAGCTACCGGCACGCTCAATAGCATGGCCTTTACAATGTTTTTCTACTGCTATTCTAATTTCACCGGAAGTTGCTTTTTCAGCTTCTGAAATTGCATTGGCGATAAGCTCCTGTTCTTGTTCTGTAAATATACCCATGATAGAATTACTTAATATGAATAAGGGTAATGTATGTTTCGATAATTAAACATGCATTACCCCTAAATGTTGTCAATATTTATATTAGAATTCTACTTTCGGAGCTTTTTCTGCGCCAGCCTCAGCTTTAAATCCTGCTTTTTGCTTAAAGCCAAACATTCCGGCAGTAAGGTTGGTAGGGAAAGATCTGATTTTTGTATTGTAAACCTGTACAGATTCATTAAAATCTTTCCTTGCAACAGCTATTCTGTTTTCCGTTCCTGCCAACTCGGCCGAAACATCTCTGAATTGTTCTGTAGCTTTTAACTGAGGATAGTTTTCAGTAACCATCAGTAAGCGGCTTAAAGCCTGACTAACCTGGCCTTGCGCAGCCTGAAATTTTTCAATGTTTTCTGGTGTCAATTTATCCGGGTCAACAGTTACCTGAGTAGCTTTGGCACGGGCCTCAGTAACTTGGGTTAAAGTAGTCTGTTCAAATTTTGCGGCACCTTTAACTGTGTTTACCAGGTTTGGAATTAAATCCGAGCGACGTTGATATTGGGTCTCTACCTGATTCCATTTTGCCTTCACATCTTCGTCCATACTCACCATGCTATTGTAGCCACATCCACTCATTGTTACCACCAGGGCCAAAACCCCTACTATTGCCAATACTGTTTTTTTCATTTTTTTATGTTTTTGTTTAATTTGTTTAGATTCTGCTTCCGCAAATTCTGTTCTTTTCTAATCTTTTCTAGCCGTTTGTTTGCCGGCTTCATTCTAGTAATTAGGTGTTAATTTACATATTAGTACTCAATTTCCGTACCTTTGTTACAAGCTTCAGGATAAAAACCTGACAAGGTTATGCAAAAAGAAATAGAAATTACCCTGGCCCCCGAAGAAATAGGGGTTGAAGCGGTACTCAAAAGTAAGCTCTCAAGTGCTTTAAAAATAGACCAGTTACGCATTAATGGACATCAGATAATAAAACGATCAATCGATGCCCGGTCCAGAAAAGTAATTTATCGGTTACAGGTAAGGGTATTTATTGATGAAGTACCTTTGGCAGATGTTTTTACTGTAAACTATCAAAATGTCAGTAATGGCAAGCCGGTTATTATTGTCGGTGCCGGGCCTGCCGGACTATTTGCCGCACTACAGTGTATAGAAAATGGACTTAAACCCATAGTTTTAGAACGTGGCAAGGATGTAAAACAACGTCGCAGAGATTTGGCTGCCATTAATAAGGCCGGATTGGTCAATACGGAATCAAATTATTGTTATGGCGAAGGTGGTGCCGGGACCTATTCTGATGGTAAACTGTATACCAGGTCAAACAAACGCGGGGATATCAATAAGGTGTTGCAAATTTTTGTGCAACATGGTGCTGCTGCAGATATTTTGGTTGATGCCCGGCCACACATAGGTACCAATAAACTTCCTCATATTATAACTGCCATACGCGAAACCATTTTAAATGCAGGCGGTGAGGTTCGGTTTGACCAAAAGGTAACTGATCTGATGGTCGATTTTGGCAAAATTAAGGGGGTGGTTGTGAATCATGAAGAACGTTTGCTGGCTGAGGCCGTTATTTTAGCTACAGGTCATTCGGCACGTGATATCTACGAACTCCTGCATCAAAAAAATATTTTGATAGAAGCCAAGCCTTTTGCCCTGGGCGTTAGAATCGAACATCCGCAGGCAATTATTGATGCAGCTCAATATCATTGTGAGGTGCGGAGCGAGTTTTTACCTCCGGCTTATTACAGTTTGGTTGAACAGGTGGGTAGCAGGGGGGTGTTTTCTTTTTGTATGTGCCCGGGAGGAATTATTGCCCCGTGTGCCACTTATGAAAATGAAATTGTGGTCAATGGATGGTCGCCCTCTAAGAGGAATAATCCATTTGCAAATTCAGGTACTGTAGTGCAGATTACTTTAGATGATGTAAAAGGTGATGATCCTTTGAGGATGATGCACTTTCAGGCCGAAATTGAACAGCGGGCATTTCAACTGGGGGGAGGAAATCTGGTGGCTCCGGCACAGCGCATGGTCGATTATGTAGAAGGCAAAATTTCGGCCGATTTGCCTAAAAATTCTTACCTGCCTGGGACAAAAAGTGTTATGCTTAAAGATACTTTGCCTGATTTTGTGGCTTCGAGCCTAAAAAGTGCTTTGCCAGTATTTGGGAAAAAGATGAAAGGTTATTATACCAATGAGGCTATTTTGGTAGGAGTAGAGAGCCGTAGCTCTTCGCCGGTTCGCATTCCCCGCGACAGAGATACCTTTCAGCATCCACAGATAGCTGGATTGTTTCCATGCGCAGAAGGAGCTGGTTATGCCGGAGGGATTGTTTCGGCTGCAATTGATGGGGTCAATTGTGCGAATGCCGTTTTAAAAGTGATTTAACAAAACAGATAGCATTCCTACTTGTTATTTATAATGGTCTTTGTGATGATAAATGATAAGATACCGGGATTACCGTTAAAATTTAACCTAAAAAATAAGATTTGAAAAAGACATTAATTATAGGCGCTACGCCCAATGCCGAGCGCTATGCTTATAAGGCGGCCCACATGCTTACCGCCAAGGGACATGATATTGTTAATGTAGGCATAAAGAAAGGCGAAGTGGCCGGAGTGGAAATTGAAAAACCGGGTACAGTTCATCATGATATTGATACGGTTACTTTATATATAGGTGTACATTTACAGAGTCAGTATTACGACTATATTTTACAAACCAATCCTAAGCGGGTTGTTTTTAACCCTGGGACCGAAAATCAGGAGCTGGAAGATTTGCTGACTAAGAATGGTATTGAGCCTGTAGAGGCTTGTACATTGGTGTTATTGTCTACAGGACAATATTAAATGCCATTGGGATATCGTAATTAAGTAAATAAAACATAAAAAAAGTGCTGTGTCATTTGACGCAGCACTTTTTTTATGTTTCATGATTTCGTATTAGAAGCTTCGCCGACTCATTTCTTTAGATTTATATGCGTCCCGAAATACCATCCTTCACAAAGTTTGGGTTTCTTCACCCATTCTTCACAGCTCCTTCACACAAAACCCACAAAATGGTACCTTTTTGTGAAGGATGTGTGTAGAATGTGTGAACCATGTGAGGAAAAGGCTTTAAGAAAGGCTTATTTTAGGGGGTGGTAACAGCTTGCCTGGAGCCTTACCGGTTTCAAAATCTTCTTTGGATTGATTGCCGATCATTTTTTCTAATTGTTTTATAGGGAGTTATGGATTGTATTTATAAAAGAGTTGAATAATATTTGCGGGGAGCTATAATTTTCCTACTTTTGCAACCCGCTTCGGAGGAAGGGAAACAGTGAAAAGGATGAGTAGAAGGAAGATTTGAGGAGATGAAAGTATAGAGATTGGTTAAGGTCAGTTCTTTTAGGCGGGTTAAAAAAAGCCCTGGAAATAAAAAGAAAAAAAAGTTTGATATAACTCTTGCCAATAGCAAAAAGATTTCTACCTTTGCAATCCCAAACAACAAGGGCGTTACCAAACGGAGTTTAGTAACGGAATAAAAAAGATTGAAACGTTGAAGATTCGAAACCGAATCCTGGAAGAATAAGACCGGGAGAAAACAGAGGATTGGAAGCGAAGAAATATAAAGAAGACCCGCGAGGCGATTCGAGAAGTTCATTAAAGAGATGTCATTTATAAGCGTAGCGAGGTAATAAGGTACGAGATCAAAGTACATGATACCGGACTATATTTTAAAGTTGGAATCTAACTAGACAATATATAATTAGAATCAGACTATTATTAATTAATTTAAGAATGGTCAGGTTCGAACAATTCATTTTACAATGGAGAGTTTGATCCTGGCTCAGGATGAACGCTAGCGGCAGGCCTAATACATGCAAGTCGAACGATAATATCCAGCTTGCTGGATATGAAAGTGGCGCACGGGTGCGTAACGCGTATGCAACCTACCTTAATCAGGGGGATAGCCCGAAGAAATTCGGATTAACACCGCATAAAAACACAGGATAGCATTATCCAATGTTCAAATATTTATAGGATTAAGATGGGCATGCGTGTCATTAGCTAGTTGGCGGGGTAACGGCCCACCAAGGCGACGATGACTAGGGGATCTGAGAGGATGACCCCCCACACTGGTACTGAGACACGGACCAGACTCCTACGGGAGGCAGCAGTAAGGAATATTGGTCAATGGAGGGAACTCTGAACCAGCCATGCCGCGTGCAGGAAGACGGCCCTCTGGGTTGTAAACTGCTTTTATTCGGGAATAAACCTACTTACGTGTAAGTAGCTGAATGTACCGAAGGAATAAGGATCGGCTAACTCCGTGCCAGCAGCCGCGGTAATACGGAGGATCCAAGCGTTATCCGGATTTATTGGGTTTAAAGGGTGCGTAGGCGGCTTATTAAGTCAGGGGTGAAAGACGGTGGCTCAACCATCGCAGTGCCCTTGATACTGATGAGCTTGAATACACTAGAGGTAGGCGGAATGTGACAAGTAGCGGTGAAATGCATAGATATGTCACAGAACACCGATTGCGAAGGCAGCTTACTATGGTGTGATTGACGCTGAGGCACGAAAGCGTGGGGATCAAACAGGATTAGATACCCTGGTAGTCCACGCCCTAAACGATGAATACTCGCTGTTAGCGATATACAGTTAGCGGCTAAGCGAAAGCGTTAAGTATTCCACCTGGGGAGTACGCCCGCAAGGGTGAAACTCAAAGGAATTGACGGGGGCCCGCACAAGCGGAGGAGCATGTGGTTTAATTCGATGATACGCGAGGAACCTTACCCGGGCTTGAAAGTTAGTGAATGATTTAGAGATAGATCAGTGAGCAATCACACGAAACTAGGTGCTGCATGGCTGTCGTCAGCTCGTGCCGTGAGGTGTTGGGTTAAGTCCCGCAACGAGCGCAACCCCTATGTTTAGTTGCCATCAGGTAAAGCTGGGGACTCTAAACAGACTGCCTGTGCAAACAGAGAGGAAGGAGGGGACGACGTCAAGTCATCATGGCCCTTACGTCCGGGGCTACACACGTGCTACAATGGATGGTACAGAGGGCAGCTAGCTGGTAACAGTATGCCAATCTCAAAAAGCCATTCACAGTTCGGATAGAGGTCTGCAACTCGACCTCTTGAAGTTGGATTCGCTAGTAATCGCGTATCAGCAATGACGCGGTGAATACGTTCCCGGGCCTTGTACACACCGCCCGTCAAGCCATGGAAGTTGGGGGTACCTAAAGTACGTAACCGCAAGGAGCGTCCTAGGGTAAAACCGATAACTGGGGCTAAGTCGTAACAAGGTAGCCGTACCGGAAGGTGCGGCTGGAATACCTCCTTTCTGGAGTAGTTCTGACTACTCGCTACGCTGAATGATATAAATGACAGTATTCTTAAGAAGAAAAAAAAGACAACACCCATAGGATGAAGCATAGTTAGTGCTCCATACTGCAGTATAGACAAATAGTCCCGTAGCTCAGTTTGGTTAGAGCACTACACTGATAATGTAGGGGTCAGCAGTTCAAATCTGCTCGGGACTACATTAAGATTAATCTTACGGGGGATTAGCTCAGCTGGCTAGAGCGCCTGCCTTGCACGCAGGAGGTCAACGGTTCGACTCCGTTATTCTCCACCATCACCGGTACTTAATATAAAAGGTACATAAATAGGAATCCTAAAGGAAACCCGGGATAGAAAAGTTCTTTGACATATTGGAAGAAGTTAAAAAAGAAGAGCAAACAACAATAGAGACGTTGTTTGATTGGAGGGAAGACTGAAGTAAGCAATTACGAGAGTTGGACTGAAGATTTAACAACCATCAAAAAAGCATTTCCATATGCGCAAAAGGGTATGGAAAGAAGAAAGTAATTAAGAGCACACAGGGGATGCCTTGGCTCTCAGAGGCGATGAAAGACGTGATAAGCTGCGATAAGCTACGGGGATTGGCAAATACGAATTGATCCGTAGATTTCTGAATGGGGAAACCTGGCTAGTTGAAGACTAGTCGTACAATGTACGCAAACCTGCCGAACTGAAACATCTAAGTAAGCAGAGGAAGAGAAAATAATAATGATTTCCTGAGTAGTGGCGAGCGAAAGGGAAAGAGCCCAAACCATTCTTGTTACGGCAAGTGTGGGGTTGTAGGACTACGATGTGATTATAATGCAATGAAGTGGAACAGGATGGGAAGCCTGGCAATATAGAGTGAAAGCCTCGTACACGTAAGTACCATTAGTCTAGTAGTATCCTGAGTACCGCGAGGTCGGAGACGCCTTGTGGGAATCAGCCGGCACCATCCGGTAAGGCTAAATACTCCTGAGAGACCGATAGTGAACCAGTACCGTGAGGGAAAGGTGAAAAGAACCCCGAACAGGGGAGTGAAATAGAACCTGAAACTGTGTGCTTACAAGCGGTCGGAGCGTCCAGGTGGCGTGACGGCGTGCCTTTTGCATAATGAGCCTACGAGTTACTCTTCTCTGGCAAGGTTAAGTGTTTCAGACACGGATCCGAAGCGAAAGCGAGTCTGAATAGGGCGTATAGTCAGGGGAGGTAGACGCGAAACCTTGTGATCTACCCATGGACAGGTTGAAGGTGCGGTAACACGTACTGGAGGACCGAACCGATAAACGTTGAAAAGTTTCCGGATGATCTGTGGGTAGGGGTGAAAGGCTAATCAAACTGGGAAATAGCTCGTACTCCCCGAAATGTTTTTAGGAACAGCGTCGTGGTAGAGTTTAATAGAGGTAGAGCTACTGATTGGGTGCGGGGGAGTCAAATCCTACCAAATCCAGACAAACTCCGAATGCTATTAAATATACACGGCAGTGAGGCGCGGGGTGCTAAGGTCACGCGCCGAGAGGGAAAGAACCCAGACCATCAGCTAAGGTCCCCAAGTTACAGTTAAGTTGAACTAACGAGGTCCGATTGCATAGACAGCTAGGATGTTGGCTTGGAAGCAGCCATTCATTTAAAGAGTGCGTAACAGCTCACTAGTCGAGCGATCGGGCATGGATAATAAACGGGCATAAAATTGTACACCGAAGCTATGGGTAATATTAATATTACGGTAGGGGAGCATTCCAGCGGCAGCGAAGGTATGACGTAAGTTTTGCTGGAGCTTCTGGAAAAGCAAATGTAGGCATAAGTAACGATAAGGCAGGCGAGAAACCTGCCCACCGAAAGGATAAGGTTTCCTGATCAACGCTAATCGGATCAGGGTTAGTCGGGGCCTAAGGAGAACCCGAAAGGGATATTCGATGGACAACGGATTAATATTTCCGTACTTTTTATAACTGCGATGTGGGGACGGAGTAGTGACACTGCCGCGATCTGACGGAATAGATCGTTGAAGGCTTTAGGTATAGTACCGGTAGGCAAATCCGCCGGTATTGCTGAAGGCCGATAGTACCGCAAACCTTCGGGGGCGTGGATAGTGCAGGTAATCAGACTTCCAAGAAAAACCGCTAAGCTTCAGGTTATAAAAACCCGTACCGCAAACCGACACAGGTATCCGGGAAGAGAATTCTAAGGTGCTCGAGTGAATCATGGCTAAGGAACTCGGCAAAATGGCCCTGTAACTTCGGGAGAAGGGGCGCTGGTAGCAATATCAGCCGCAGTGAAAAGGCCCAGGCGACTGTTTAACAAAAACACATGGCTTTGCAAAATCGAAAGATGAAGTATAAGGCCTGACACCTGCCCGGTGCTGGAAGGTTAAGAGGGGATGTCATCCGCAAGGAGAAGCATTGAATCGAAGCCCCAGTAAACGGCGGCCGTAACTATAACGGTCCTAAGGTAGCGAAATTCCTTGTCGGGTAAGTTCCGACCTGCACGAATGGTGTAACGATCTGGGCGCTGTCTCAGCCATGAGCTCGGTGAAATTGTGGTCCCGGTGAAGACGCCGGGTACCCGCAACGGGACGGAAAGACCCCATGCACCTTCACTACAATTTAACATTGACATTGGATACAGGATGTGTAGGATAGGTGGGAGACTGTGAAGCGGCATCGCCAGGTGTTGTGGAGTCAACGTTGAAATACCACCCTTTCTGTATTCGGTGTCTAACTTCACTAAGTGAAGGACATTGTTTGATGGGTAGTTTGACTGGGGTGGTCGCCTCCAAAAAGGTAACGGAGGCTTTCAAAGGTAAGCTCAATACGCTTGGTAACCGTATGAGGAGTGCAATAGCATAAGCTTGCTTGACTGTGAGGCAAACAAGCCGAGCAGGGTCGAAAGACGGATATAGTGATCCGGTGGTTCTGCATGGAAGGGCCATCGCTCAAAGGATAAAAGGTACGCTGGGGATAACAGGCTGATCTCCCCCAAGAGCTCATATCGACGGGGAGGTTTGGCACCTCGATGTCGGCTCGTCACATCCTGGGGCTGGAGAAGGTCCCAAGGGTTCGGCTGTTCGCCGATTAAAGTGGCACGCGAGCTGGGTTCAGAACGTCGCGAGACAGTTCGGTCCCTATCTGTTGTGGGCGTAGGAATTTTGAGTGGGGCTGACCTTAGTACGAGAGGACCGGGTTGGACTAGCCTCTAGTGAATCTGTTGTTCCGCCAGGGGCATTGCAGAGTAGCTACGCTGGGAATAGATAAGCGCTGAAAGCATCTAAGTGCGAAACTAGCCACGAGATGAGAATTCCATATAGGACCGTAGCAGACTACTACGTTGATAGGTTACAGATGTAAAGGTTGTGAGACCAAAGTCGAGTAATACTAATCATCCGAAGCTTTCAAAAGCAGGACACTGTTGTTTGTTCTTCCTAACTTAACTTCTTTCAATAATATGTCATTTGTTGTAAATAGTATGGATTAGTTGGTATTGAGTAGTTATACATTTGTATGACCAGGATCTAAATACTAAAATCTAACTGCTAACTACTAACAATTAAAAATATTTAGGTGCCTATATCGGTGGTGTCCACCTCTTCCCATTCCGAACAGAGAAGTTAAGCCCACCAGAGCCAATGGTACTGCGGTAACACGTGGGAGAGTAGGTCGGTGCCAAATCTTAAAGAAAGCCTTTCAGAATTCTGAAAGGCTTTTCTTGTTTATAAACAATTCTGCTCAAACCCAACTCAATTAAAGAAAGAATTCAGAACGGGTTGGGGTAATTCTACAACAGATGTGATAAATTAGGCTATTTTTGTAGTTAGATATATTCTGTTTGATTATTTTGCTTTAATTAAGCTTATTGTATGCATTTAAATTCACAACATAGCTGATGGAGGAATTGCTTAAGAGATACGACTCAATAGTCCTGGAATACAATAAAACAATTGTTGAAAGCTTCAGTATTGAAGATTTCAAAGAATACAATGAGATTTTGTTTTCAGCGCATAGCTGTGCTGTAGAAGGCAATACTTTTACGGTAGACGAGACGCGTGAGTTAAGAGAACACGGGATGAATTTAAAATTACAAAACCGTTCTTTATATGAAGCTTATGAAATTCTCGACCATTTCAAAGCCTATGAGTTTTTGTTTAATAACCTGGATCAGCCATTGACGGAAAAATTAATCAAACAGACGCAGAAGATACTAACGGAAAACACGATAAAATTTTCGAAAGGCTATGAACCCGGCGAATATACGGATACGCAAATGGCTGCTGGAGATACCATTTTTGGAGACTATAAAACGAGCATACTCCGAATGCCGTCATTGGTGAATTCGACACAAAAAGCAATTGAAGAGGCCGAACTCCATCCTTTAGACATTAGTACAAGATTCCATCAATTTTTTATTTACCTACACCCATTCCCTGACGGGAACGGACGGACTGGTCGTCTGATCTCAAATTTCATACTCGCAAAATTCAATCAGCCCCATGTGATTATTGGTGCAGCTGAAAAACCAGCATATATAGAGGCCTTAAAGCAGTCGGCTAAACATCAGGACACAGATATTCTGACCATTTTTTTTGCGGAAACTGCCATCAAGAGAATGCAAAATGAGTTGGATCAAAAGAAAAACCTGACTCAGAACTTCACTATGAGTTTTAAACCTGGAAAGAAAACTAAATAATCGTCCTGGCGCTGTAAAGCTGATGACTTCATCAGGTAAAGTCTGTATGGTCGTTGTACAATGTGCCAGAATGTAATCAAATGGAAAGTTGTTGAGTTTGACTAGCCCTCATAGATTACTCCAGAGGTTGGTGTTTCATTTAATTCTAATCTTGCCAGGGTTGGCAATATAGGCTTGATCATTTGCCATAACCAGATAGATAGATTTTCACTGGTTGGGTTTTCCAATCCAGGTATTTCATTTAGTAATTTATGATCAAGGATGTCTAGAATGGGCTTGACAATTTTTTTAAGATCGGTATAGTCTATGATCCAACCCGAGTGCATTTCCGGAAAGCCCGAAATGAATATTTTTAAAGTGTAAGTATGCCCGTGCATTCCACCGCATTTATGTCCTTGGGGGACATAGGGTAGATAATGAGCAGAGTCAAAAGTAAAAATTTTATAGATGATCATCTCGTTTTTATAATATTTAAAATTGCGATTATGAATGCTGATTATAAATGACAGCTGTCATGTTTTCGGATAATTTTCCTCATGTATCTATGGTTTTCAAAAGTATATGTTGTCGAAAAGAGGCCAGCTGAACGCTGAATAATGGGAGAAAAGAAATAGGATGCTGAACTTAAGTGGCATTTTGCTTGCAAATGTTTTAGCCTGGGTTTCATTTTTTCTAATTGTTTTATAGGGAGTTATGGATTGTATTTATAAAAGAGTTGAATAATATTTGCGGGGAGCTATAATTTTCCTACTTTTGCAACCCGCTTCGGAGGAAGGGAAACAGTGAAAAGGATGAGTAGAAGGAAGATTTGAGGAGATGAAAGTATAGAGATTGGTTAAGGTCAGTTCTTTTAGGCGGGTTAAAAAAAGCCCTGGAAATAAAAAGAAAAAAAAGTTTGAAATAACTCTTGACAATAGCAAAAAGATTTCTACCTTTGCAATCCCAAACAACAAGGGCGTTACCAAACGGAGTTTAGTAACGGAATAAAAAAGATTGAAACGTTGAAGATTCGAAACCGAATCCTGGAAGAATAAGACCGGGAGAAAACAGAGGATTGGAAGCGAAGAAATATAAAGAAGACCCGCGAGGCGATTCGAGAAGTTCATTAAAGAGATGTCATTTATAAGCGTAGCGAGGTAATAAGGTACGAGATCAAAGTACATGATACCGGACTATATTTTAAAGTTGGAATCTAACTAGACAATATATAATTAGAATCAGACTATTATTAATTAATTTAAGAATGGTCAGGTTCGAACAATTCATTTTACAATGGAGAGTTTGATCCTGGCTCAGGATGAACGCTAGCGGCAGGCCTAATACATGCAAGTCGAACGATAATATCCAGCTTGCTGGATATGAAAGTGGCGCACGGGTGCGTAACGCGTATGCAACCTACCTTAATCAGGGGGATAGCCCGAAGAAATTCGGATTAACACCGCATAAAAACACAGGATAGCATTATCCAATGTTCAAATATTTATAGGATTAAGATGGGCATGCGTGTCATTAGCTAGTTGGCGGGGTAACGGCCCACCAAGGCGACGATGACTAGGGGATCTGAGAGGATGACCCCCCACACTGGTACTGAGACACGGACCAGACTCCTACGGGAGGCAGCAGTAAGGAATATTGGTCAATGGAGGGAACTCTGAACCAGCCATGCCGCGTGCAGGAAGACGGCCCTCTGGGTTGTAAACTGCTTTTATTCGGGAATAAACCTACTTACGTGTAAGTAGCTGAATGTACCGAAGGAATAAGGATCGGCTAACTCCGTGCCAGCAGCCGCGGTAATACGGAGGATCCAAGCGTTATCCGGATTTATTGGGTTTAAAGGGTGCGTAGGCGGCTTATTAAGTCAGGGGTGAAAGACGGTGGCTCAACCATCGCAGTGCCCTTGATACTGATGAGCTTGAATACACTAGAGGTAGGCGGAATGTGACAAGTAGCGGTGAAATGCATAGATATGTCACAGAACACCGATTGCGAAGGCAGCTTACTATGGTGTGATTGACGCTGAGGCACGAAAGCGTGGGGATCAAACAGGATTAGATACCCTGGTAGTCCACGCCCTAAACGATGAATACTCGCTGTTAGCGATATACAGTTAGCGGCTAAGCGAAAGCGTTAAGTATTCCACCTGGGGAGTACGCCCGCAAGGGTGAAACTCAAAGGAATTGACGGGGGCCCGCACAAGCGGAGGAGCATGTGGTTTAATTCGATGATACGCGAGGAACCTTACCCGGGCTTGAAAGTTAGTGAATGATTTAGAGATAGATCAGTGAGCAATCACACGAAACTAGGTGCTGCATGGCTGTCGTCAGCTCGTGCCGTGAGGTGTTGGGTTAAGTCCCGCAACGAGCGCAACCCCTATGTTTAGTTGCCATCAGGTAAAGCTGGGGACTCTAAACAGACTGCCTGTGCAAACAGAGAGGAAGGAGGGGACGACGTCAAGTCATCATGGCCCTTACGTCCGGGGCTACACACGTGCTACAATGGATGGTACAGAGGGCAGCTAGCTGGTAACAGTATGCCAATC
The DNA here is from genome assembly GCF_900564155.1 of Pedobacter schmidteae. NCBI lineage: Bacteria > Pseudomonadati > Bacteroidota > Sphingobacteriia > Sphingobacteriales > Sphingobacteriaceae > Pedobacter > Pedobacter schmidteae. The sequence goes on from NZ_LS999839.1 coordinate 2,065,553, forward strand.
TCAAAAAGCCATTCACAGTTCGGATAGAGGTCTGCAACTCGACCTCTTGAAGTTGGATTCGCTAGTAATCGCGTATCAGCAATGACGCGGTGAATACGTTCCCGGGCCTTGTACACACCGCCCGTCAAGCCATGGAAGTTGGGGGTACCTAAAGTACGTAACCGCAAGGAGCGTCCTAGGGTAAAACCGATAACTGGGGCTAAGTCGTAACAAGGTAGCCGTACCGGAAGGTGCGGCTGGAATACCTCCTTTCTGGAGTAGTTCTGACTACTCGCTACGCTGAATGATATAAATGACAGTATTCTTAAGAAGAAAAAAAAGACAACACCCATAGGATGAAGCATAGTTAGTGCTCCATACTGCAGTATAGACAAATAGTCCCGTAGCTCAGTTTGGTTAGAGCACTACACTGATAATGTAGGGGTCAGCAGTTCAAATCTGCTCGGGACTACATTAAGATTAATCTTACGGGGGATTAGCTCAGCTGGCTAGAGCGCCTGCCTTGCACGCAGGAGGTCAACGGTTCGACTCCGTTATTCTCCACCATCACCGGTACTTAATATAAAAGGTACATAAATAGGAATCCTAAAGGAAACCCGGGATAGAAAAGTTCTTTGACATATTGGAAGAAGTTAAAAAAGAAGAGCAAACAACAATAGAGACGTTGTTTGATTGGAGGGAAGACTGAAGTAAGCAATTACGAGAGTTGGACTGAAGATTTAACAACCATCAAAAAAGCATTTCCATATGCGCAAAAGGGTATGGAAAGAAGAAAGTAATTAAGAGCACACAGGGGATGCCTTGGCTCTCAGAGGCGATGAAAGACGTGATAAGCTGCGATAAGCTACGGGGATTGGCAAATACGAATTGATCCGTAGATTTCTGAATGGGGAAACCTGGCTAGTTGAAGACTAGTCGTACAATGTACGCAAACCTGCCGAACTGAAACATCTAAGTAAGCAGAGGAAGAGAAAATAATAATGATTTCCTGAGTAGTGGCGAGCGAAAGGGAAAGAGCCCAAACCATTCTTGTTACGGCAAGTGTGGGGTTGTAGGACTACGATGTGATTATAATGCAATGAAGTGGAACAGGATGGGAAGCCTGGCAATATAGAGTGAAAGCCTCGTACACGTAAGTACCATTAGTCTAGTAGTATCCTGAGTACCGCGAGGTCGGAGACGCCTTGTGGGAATCAGCCGGCACCATCCGGTAAGGCTAAATACTCCTGAGAGACCGATAGTGAACCAGTACCGTGAGGGAAAGGTGAAAAGAACCCCGAACAGGGGAGTGAAATAGAACCTGAAACTGTGTGCTTACAAGCGGTCGGAGCGTCCAGGTGGCGTGACGGCGTGCCTTTTGCATAATGAGCCTACGAGTTACTCTTCTCTGGCAAGGTTAAGTGTTTCAGACACGGATCCGAAGCGAAAGCGAGTCTGAATAGGGCGTATAGTCAGGGGAGGTAGACGCGAAACCTTGTGATCTACCCATGGACAGGTTGAAGGTGCGGTAACACGTACTGGAGGACCGAACCGATAAACGTTGAAAAGTTTCCGGATGATCTGTGGGTAGGGGTGAAAGGCTAATCAAACTGGGAAATAGCTCGTACTCCCCGAAATGTTTTTAGGAACAGCGTCGTGGTAGAGTTTAATAGAGGTAGAGCTACTGATTGGGTGCGGGGGAGTCAAATCCTACCAAATCCAGACAAACTCCGAATGCTATTAAATATACACGGCAGTGAGGCGCGGGGTGCTAAGGTCACGCGCCGAGAGGGAAAGAACCCAGACCATCAGCTAAGGTCCCCAAGTTACAGTTAAGTTGAACTAACGAGGTCCGATTGCATAGACAGCTAGGATGTTGGCTTGGAAGCAGCCATTCATTTAAAGAGTGCGTAACAGCTCACTAGTCGAGCGATCGGGCATGGATAATAAACGGGCATAAAATTGTACACCGAAGCTATGGGTAATATTAATATTACGGTAGGGGAGCATTCCAGCGGCAGCGAAGGTATGACGTAAGTTTTGCTGGAGCTTCTGGAAAAGCAAATGTAGGCATAAGTAACGATAAGGCAGGCGAGAAACCTGCCCACCGAAAGGATAAGGTTTCCTGATCAACGCTAATCGGATCAGGGTTAGTCGGGGCCTAAGGAGAACCCGAAAGGGATATTCGATGGACAACGGATTAATATTTCCGTACTTTTTATAACTGCGATGTGGGGACGGAGTAGTGACACTGCCGCGATCTGACGGAATAGATCGTTGAAGGCTTTAGGTATAGTACCGGTAGGCAAATCCGCCGGTATTGCTGAAGGCCGATAGTACCGCAAACCTTCGGGGGCGTGGATAGTGCAGGTAATCAGACTTCCAAGAAAAACCGCTAAGCTTCAGGTTATAAAAACCCGTACCGCAAACCGACACAGGTATCCGGGAAGAGAATTCTAAGGTGCTCGAGTGAATCATGGCTAAGGAACTCGGCAAAATGGCCCTGTAACTTCGGGAGAAGGGGCGCTGGTAGCAATATCAGCCGCAGTGAAAAGGCCCAGGCGACTGTTTAACAAAAACACATGGCTTTGCAAAATCGAAAGATGAAGTATAAGGCCTGACACCTGCCCGGTGCTGGAAGGTTAAGAGGGGATGTCATCCGCAAGGAGAAGCATTGAATCGAAGCCCCAGTAAACGGCGGCCGTAACTATAACGGTCCTAAGGTAGCGAAATTCCTTGTCGGGTAAGTTCCGACCTGCACGAATGGTGTAACGATCTGGGCGCTGTCTCAGCCATGAGCTCGGTGAAATTGTGGTCCCGGTGAAGACGCCGGGTACCCGCAACGGGACGGAAAGACCCCATGCACCTTCACTACAATTTAACATTGACATTGGATACAGGATGTGTAGGATAGGTGGGAGACTGTGAAGCGGCATCGCCAGGTGTTGTGGAGTCAACGTTGAAATACCACCCTTTCTGTATTCGGTGTCTAACTTCACTAAGTGAAGGACATTGTTTGATGGGTAGTTTGACTGGGGTGGTCGCCTCCAAAAAGGTAACGGAGGCTTTCAAAGGTAAGCTCAATACGCTTGGTAACCGTATGAGGAGTGCAATAGCATAAGCTTGCTTGACTGTGAGGCAAACAAGCCGAGCAGGGTCGAAAGACGGATATAGTGATCCGGTGGTTCTGCATGGAAGGGCCATCGCTCAAAGGATAAAAGGTACGCTGGGGATAACAGGCTGATCTCCCCCAAGAGCTCATATCGACGGGGAGGTTTGGCACCTCGATGTCGGCTCGTCACATCCTGGGGCTGGAGAAGGTCCCAAGGGTTCGGCTGTTCGCCGATTAAAGTGGCACGCGAGCTGGGTTCAGAACGTCGCGAGACAGTTCGGTCCCTATCTGTTGTGGGCGTAGGAATTTTGAGTGGGGCTGACCTTAGTACGAGAGGACCGGGTTGGACTAGCCTCTAGTGAATCTGTTGTTCCGCCAGGGGCATTGCAGAGTAGCTACGCTGGGAATAGATAAGCGCTGAAAGCATCTAAGTGCGAAACTAGCCACGAGATGAGAATTCCATATAGGACCGTAGCAGACTACTACGTTGATAGGTTACAGATGTAAAGGTTGTGAGACCAAAGTCGAGTAATACTAATCATCCGAAGCTTTCAAAAGCAGAACACTGTTGTTTGTTCTTCCTAACTTAACTTCTTTCAATAATATGTCATTTGTTGTAAATAGTATGGATTAGTTGGTATTGAGTAGTTATACATTTGTATGACCAGGATCTAAATACTAAAATCTAACTGCTAACTACTAACAATTAAAAATATTTAGGTGCCTATATCGGTGGTGTCCACCTCTTCCCATTCCGAACAGAGAAGTTAAGCCCACCAGAGCCAATGGTACTGCGGTAACACGTGGGAGAGTAGGTCGGTGCCAAATCTTAAAGAAAGCCTTTCAGAATTCTGAAAGGCTTTTCTTGTTTATAAACAATCCTGCTCAAACCCAAATAGGTTTGATCCCATCTGTACTTTTATCAATGTTGATAAAACATCTGGTGAAACATGAGCCGTTATCATTCAATAGTTATCCCTGCTATTTTATCCCTCAGGTACTTTTGTTAAAATATGCTAAATCTGGCTTCTGAAAATAATAAAACCGTATTATTGTATTTTACGTTAATTGACTAAACTAACTATCAGATGAAACTGAAGTATATAGTATATCTTACAAGCTGCCTTTTCTTGAGTACAACAACTTTTGCCCAGGATAAAAATGTGAAGTTGCCTGCAAATTGGTATAACCTTGACCTTTTACAGGATGGTTATTTTGGAATTAGTACTGAAAAAGCCTACAAAGAATTACTAAAGGATAAAAAGCCAAAGGAAAGTATTATTGTAGCGGTAATCGATGGCGGTGTTGAAACTACACATGAGGATTTGAAGGATGTATTGTGGACTAATAAAAAAGAGATCCCGAATAATGGGATCGATGACGATGGTAATGGTTATGTAGATGATATACATGGTTGGAATTTCATTGGTTCAAAAAAGGGTAATCTGGCCTATGATAATTTGGAACTGGTCAGAATTTTTAGAAAATATCAACCAAAATATAGATCTACGATCAAATCGACGGTTTTAGATAGTACTGAGAAAGAAGAATTCGCACTTTACACAAAAGTAACTGCCGAATTTGGCAAAAAATATGACGATGCTCATCAGTCGTTTGCTGTTATTTCTATTATTAATAAGATGTTGGATTCTGTAGCTAAGATTCATCATAAGGCAATTCCCACATTGGAAGATATGGAGAATTATAAAGCCGATAGCGAAGAGGAAGAACAATGTAAAAAGATCATAAGAAAAGGAGCCAGGGAAAGTGGGACTATGGAAAAGTTTCATAAGGAAATGAAAGATGCATATAAGCAATATGATGTGATGTTACGTTATAATCTTAATCCTAAGTATGATCAGCGTGAGGAACTTGTTGGTGATGATTATGAGAATGCCCGTGAGCGTATTTATGGCAATAACGATGTGGCTGGACCAAATGCCGAGCATGGTACACACGTGTCGGGAATTATTGGAGCAAATAGACGAAACAGTATTGGAATAAACGGCGTTGCGGATAATGTTCGTATTATGGCAATAAGAGTGGTACCCGAGGGTGATGAACGGGATAAGGATGTTGCGAATGGTATTAGATATGCGGTAGACAATGGGGCAAGGGTAATTAACATGAGTTTCGGTAAAAGTTTTAAATGGAATAAAGAGGTTGTAGATGAGGCTGTGAAGTATGCTGAAGAAAAGGGTGTTTTGCTGGTGCACGCCGCAGGTAATGATAACCAGAATAATGATGTGGAAGAAAATTACCCAAACAAGTACTATGATAGTCCAGAGGCTATTGCTTACCGAAAAGCGCACAAGAAGCCCGAACGGAACCCATTGGCTGCACTAATACCTAATCAAAATCAAATGCAAGGCAATGGCATGGGTAGAAATATGCCTGTAACACTCCCAAAATTTGTTATAGATAGCAATAAGTTTAATTTGCCCCGCGCCAGTAACTGGATTGAGGTAGGGGCCAGTGCTTATAAAAATGATGCTGGTTTAAAGGCTTCTTTTTCAAACTATGGCAAATACAGTGTAGATGTATTTGCTCCCGGATTTATGATTAAATCAACAGTTCCGGGCTCTAAATATGAAGAGTTTGATGGTACCAGTATGGCTGCACCAGTGGTTTCTGGTCTGGCGGCGTTGATTTTAAGTTATTATCCTGATCTCAAACCAAAAGCTGTAAGGGAAATTATTATGAAATCTGTTACAAAAGTGGTACAGAAAGTGAAAAAAGAGAGTGAAGTTGGTGGAAGTGAAAGAGTGGCTTTTAGAGAATTATGCGTGAGTGGTGGCATAGTAAATGCTTATGAGGCACTAAAACTTGCAGCCCATTATAAGTAATTCGAGCATCAAAAGAATTTATTGCAGAAATTAGTTTCTTCACAGAATAAACTCAAGTTATCTTCTGGTAATTAAAATGGCAATGGATTTAACATTGATTTAACCTGGATCCGATAATTTTGTGCTGTGGGAGAAACCAGCGATATCGAATTATTCGAACTGATTAAAGAATCAGACTATCCGGCGTTCAACGAACTTTACCGTCGCTATTGGAAATATATTTATGGTATAGCCTATAAAAAGATAGGAGATAAGGATGATGCTGCTGACTTGACGCAGAACGTTTTTATGGAATTTTACGACAAGCGGGTAACATTGGAAATCAATATTCCCATAAAAAATTTTCTTCGTACAGCGATGATCTATAAGCTGGCGAAATACTTCCGCTCGCGGGGATTTCAGGAGAAACATTATCAGAACTTTCAGCATTTCCTGATGCAGGCCCAGCAATATGAACATTTGGGAGACCCCCAGACCGCACAAGAAAAGGAGTTGGCTTTTGAAGAGATGGTAGACCTCGTTTATCAAGCCATTGAGGAAATGCCGGATAAGATGAAAGAAGTATTTCTGATGAGCAGGAGCGGGCAACATTCCATTGCAGAAATTGCTGAAACACTTAACATCTCCTCCCAAACGGTAAAGAACCAAGTTGGAAAAGCCCATGCAAGGATCAGGTCTATTGCTAAAGAAAATGGGCTGTCGGTAACCCAGATGATGGTTTTAGTGTGGTTAATAAATTCTTAACCGAAACTTAACATTTTTTTTGTGGTACTTTTTGCGATTCGTGGATAATGTATGTAGATGCAGAACAAAAGGAAATTTACGAACGCTTTCAGAAGGTTATTTCGAAAGAAGGCAGACAGGCAGGAAATGGCTTTCTTTGCCCGATGGTTTACCGGGCTCGATCTTTCAGAGGATCAGGTTTTTCGTGATCGAACGGAAGAGGAAGAGATTGGGAAAAAGATAGAACGAAATCTTTATGAATATATTTTTTCACAGCCTAAGGAAGAAAAGCCAAGACATCAATTGTGGTGGCTATCGGCTACGGTGGCAGCCTCTGTAATTATTGCTATTGTAGGCCTGCAGTGGTTTATGTCTCCGAAGACGAAAGATCAGGTTATTTTGTCCCGTATATTGACAGGCAAGGGCCAGCGTAAGATCATTACGCTGGCTGATGGTTCAACTGTATCCCTGAATAGTGCCAGTCAACTTAGCTTCCCCAAATCCTTTACCGACAGTGTCAGAGAAGTTTTTCTGGAGGGAGAAGCATTTTTTGAAATTGCTCATAACAAACTAAAACCATTCGTTGTCAAGACAGGAGTACTGAATATCAGGGTTTTGGGGACTACCTTTAATGTGCGCCATTATTTAGCCGACAAGACGATCGGCGTAGTGGTGGCTACCGGAAAGGTAGGGGTTGGCAAGGGGGACAGTACCATCTCGACATTGGTTCCAGGCGATTATCTTGCTTATGATGTTGCCAGTGGAACTTCGGCGAAATCTGTTGTCGATCCTAATGAATATACCGGTTGGCAAAAAGGCGAACTGGTATTCAAAAACGAAACACTTTCACAGATCTGTAAAAGACTGGAACGATGGTATGACGTTGACATAACCATCAAGACTAGTTCATTGAACAGCAAACGGATTACCCTAAAGCAGAAGAACGAAAGCTTGGCAACTGTACTTAAGATGCTTGGAATGGTGGGCGGATTTGAATATAAAATAAAGGACAGAACTGTTGAGATTTGGTAAGGGATAATTAAAATAGCAAATCAGCAGAGAAAGGAGATTATGGGATAGGTCAAAAAAACATTCATTAACCAACAGAAAGAAAGGAGCGAAAGAATCTCACCTCTTCCGCTCCATAAGCTTTCATTAATCACTGTGTTACCAACAAAATAATTATTTAAAAAAGCTATGTGCAATTCTACAAAAAGAAGTGTAATTAAACTACTATTTTTTATGACGAGATTAACTTTTCTGGTTACCGTAGTCACCCTCACTTTTGTGGGGACGATATTGGCGTCAGACGTAAAATCTCAAAACCTTAAAGGGGTTAAAATCCGTGTTGCCTCCAAAAGTGCGGTCCTAAGGGACATTCTGACTGACCTGGAAAAGCAGTCGGGATTTAGTTTTGTCTATTCAGAAGATATTGGAGATATTTCCGGTGTAATACAATCAGACAAAAGCTCAACGCTTTATGAGCTGCTAAAAGACATAGGCGCACAAAAGGGAGTTCATTTTAGCCAGGAGGGCCATTTGATTGCGGTACTGAAATTACCACCTATGCAAAAGCCAGGACGGATTTCTGGTAAAATTGTAGATGACAAGGGCGAGGTACTGCCCGGTGCATCTGTCAAAATAACTGAAAATGGAAAGGTGACACAAAGTAATGTTGATGGGAGCTACCAGTTCAGCTTAAATCCGGGCATCTATACCCTGGAGGTAAGTTACATTTCATTCCAGCCCAAACGTATTACCGAGGTAGAGGTTAGCGCAGGACAATTGACTACGCTTAATATTGTACTAAATGCGGCAACCCGGAGTTTAGACCAGGTTGTCGTTACCGGAACTTTCAAGACTGAAAGTGTCAAAGCCCTTTATGCACGTCAGAAGAACGATGCAGGTATTTCAAATGGCATCAGTCGCGAGCAGATTTCGGCCCTGCCGGATAAAAATATCGGTGAGACCCTGAAACGTATCTCGGGGGTAAGTACCACTGACAACCGTAGGGTTGTGGTGCGTGGTATTGCCGAACGTTATAATCTGGCAATGATGGATGGGGCTATACTGCCCAGCACTGATGTGCAGGTACGGGACTTTGAATTTGACATTATTCCGAGCAATTTGGTAGATAATGTGGTTGTTTCCAAAACAGCCACCCCTGACATGAGTTTTGGTTTTGGTGGTGGATTGGTTCAGGTGAACACCATGGCCATACCTAACCGGGATTTTATTTCCTTTAGTATTGGGAGCAAGTACATCAATGGCAGCACCGGTAAGGATTTTTTGGGATATGGACGTGGAAAAAATGACTACCTGGGCTTTGATGATGGTGGTAGAAATCACTTTCCAAAAGATATTTTAACTTTTACGCAGTCAAACTACAACCCTACCAACCCCGCCAGTACTTCACCGCCTGCTGGGATCCAAAAGATTACCCCGGAAATGATAGCAGCTCAGAACAAAAGGATAGGAGGAACGGAAAGGTTAGGAACACGTATTTATCAGGCGGCTCCGGGCCAGAACTATCAGTTCAGTTTGGGCCGGAGCTATGAGATGAAGAATAGCCGTTTCGGTTTTGTGGGGTCGCTGAGCTATCGCAATGAGCAATCGACAGACGATATCCAACATTTTGAGCGTGGCAATTTTAACAAGTCTAGTGATAATATCTATGATCCAGTCACTCACAAGGAATTAAAGGAGTCGACAGCTAACCAATACAATTTTACTACCAGTTTGGGGGCATTGGTCAACCTGGGTTGGAACAGTAAGCATCATAAATTTAGCCTGCGCAATTTTTATTCAAGGGCATTAGCTAATCAGTTCTTCCGTGTATCGGGTTGGGGAGAAAGCCTGGGGTTTAACGATAATCCCGCGGTTAACGAATATGACCGACCGAAATTTACCAGCCTTTTGCAAAACCGTATTACCGGCGAGCATACTTTCGGTAAGTTTAGGGTTGATTGGGGTGTAGCCCGTAATAGTGTGAACAATCATGAACAGGATGCCGTAGACGCCACTTTGACGCCTATTAAGGCACTAAATGGCGTCAGTTACAACTATCTGCCTGGAGGCGGCAAGGCCAATCCAGGTCCATTGAGCCGATCGTCCTACAAATATGTTGAAAGCAATTGGGCAGCTGATGTGGCCTTGAGCTACAGGTTTAATGTTGGAAAGCTTGCGCAGACATTCAAAACGGGCTATCAGTATCTGGACAAAAAAGGTGATTTCGCCTGGAATGTGTTGCCAATTGGTGTGGCTTTAGGTTTTAATGATAGTCATAAGCCGATACAGGAATGGAACGTAAATTTTGCCGATCCGCTACGTGACCTGTACTACTATCCGTCAGATTTCAACAACAATAATTATAGTGGCCGGAACAACAACCAGGCGGGGTATGCGATGATGGATAGTCGTTTTAGCAACTGGATTCGCCTGGTGTGGGGCATCAGGGGAGAGTACTACAAATATGAAAAGATAAAGAATGCCAGTTCAGATAAAGCAGGGCAGGGCGAGCTGGACAATCTGGAAATCAGACGTTATGTAGATCCGGAAACGGGAAATCTGGTACATCAGACCCACGACGCAAGTGCCGACGAAAAAAAATGGCAGTATCTACCTTCGGCAAATCTTACCATTACACCAGCTGCCAATTTCAACATACGGGCCTCTTATGCCAAATCGGCTATCAGGCCTGCGCTGATTGAAAATTCGAGCTTTGCACGTTTCAATTATCTCTATGGACGCATACAGCGCAATACGGGGGTAGTTTCTACCATCATTTCTCATTATGACATGCGACTGGAATGGTATCCTTCTGCGGGCGAGGTGATCTCTGTAGGTTATTTCAAAAAGCACTTTAAAAATCCCGTTGAAATGTACCTGGACATTACCAACACCAGTGGTGCAATAGATTTGCTTACGGCCAACTCCGACTATGCCAATGTGAGGGGATGGGAGTTTGATCTGCGTAAGAGTCTGGGGTTTATTCATAATGGCTGGGCATTTTTGGGAAATATCTATTTCAGCGGAAACCTCACCTTGCAGAATTCGGAAGTACAGGCAAGTGCATTTCGATACGCTACAATGGGATCTGGCAATGATAAAGATGGTAAAACCTATGCTTATCGTACTAAAACCTATCTAAAAGAAAAGCGACCGCTATATGGACAGGTACCGGTATTGTACAATATGGGGCTACAATATGTGGGAGAACGTTTGAGCGCAAATATTGCCTTTAACCATTCTGGCTATAAAACCTTTACTGTGGGGATGCAGCCCCAATACTCGGAAATTGAACGACCACGTAATCAGCTGGATGCACAGTTAAGCTACAAGTTTCTAAAAAGCAGGAAGCTGGAGACCAGGCTAAATATGAGTAACCTTCTCAATAGTCCTTACCGCTTCTTTATCAATTCTGAAGATACCTATAAAACAAAACCGGGGGCAAGTATCATGACGATGAAGGAATTTTCGGATGTATATGAATGGAAATTTGGGTTTTCGGATAAATATGAAAAAGGTTATTATGAGCCTTCTAAAGATGGAACGGTGAAGCGTATAGGTGATACCGATACTTTTATCCGTAAGGTAGGGAGCGCATTCAGCCTCAGTTTATCCTATAATTTTTAATATCAATCAAAACTTTAGAACAATGAAATTGAACAAACAATATCTGGCCTGTTTGAGCATTATACTGCTTGCACTAGCTTCCTGTAAAAAGGGAAATCAAGAATTCGTCTATAAAAATGAACTGTTTCCTGTTAGCTTGACGGGATATAATGGAAGCAGCGAAGAGCTGCTCATAAAACTGGGTGACTTTGATTTACCAATTCCACTATCGGCCAATTCCAGCTTTGCGCAAAGTAATGCCTATATCTTTAAAGCGGGTGAAGAGAAATTGAAACTTACAGTTAGTGAAAAAAACACAGGAAAGCAGGTGCTGGAAAAGGAATTGAAGAAAACAGATGGCACTGCTAATGTAAACTTTTTATATATGGACGGCCGAATTGGTCCAATGCCGGCTAAGCCCGCTGTTGAAAATGACAAGGTCACTTTGATTTATATGTTCCAGCCCACATTGAGCAACTATAGTGAGCCGGTTGATTTTGTGATGGGTAAATATTACCTTGTACCACAGGTGTTTGAAGAGGTAGCCAGGGCAAAAAATGTGAAGCCATATGAATTTTGCGCACCTGTAAGCCTGCCAACTTTTGCTACCGGGAGGCAAGATTATAATGGGGTAATTACATCAGTTTCATTTATTGTCCGTATTTGTAAGGCTGGTACCAATATACCCTATACCGACGGGACGGCCTACACCTGGAATGCATTGTCATCCTCGGCACCGAAACCTGCTGCATCAATAGCATCTTCCAAACTCTATATCTTTTCTGAAGCTCCGAATGGAAATACGATGAGTTTTTTTACACGCTTAGCACTATAACAACCAAACAATGAGACAAATCATTATAAATATTAGAAAAGTACTTTTTTTCGCTATGTTATTATTGGGACTGGTTTCCTGCAATAAAGAAAAAGAGTTTACCAAGGCTATTGACATCCAGATCAGTGGTTATAACATAGGCAATGCTGAACTTGAGGTGTCGATAGATGAGGTAGCTTACGATAAGTTTAAGATTCAACCAAATAGCTTAGTCAATTTTGGTAAAGTCCACACTTATCCCTCCCATCAAAATCAGGCTTCATTAAAGGTAAAAGATATTATTTCGGGAAAAGAAGTTTTTCATCAGCAGTTGAGTTTAAACAACAATGAACTTGAGGTGTTTTTTCCCCTTGTCCTGATAAATGGCAGCCTGCTGGAAATAAAACCTCCTGCATCTGAGCCTTCTACCAATAGGATGGCTTTTTACATCTATTATCCCGAAAGTAACGATGCGATAGACATTTTCCTTAAAGACAAAGATGGGAAAATTTCATACCTGGCCAAAAACGTACAACCTTCCAAGTGGGGTTACGTAGATTATTTGACTGCCGAAGAATTCAATGATCCCCAAAACACCTTGAGGCTGCACTTTACCAAGTCGGGCACAACAGACCAATGGGCGTTTAAGGATAGCGAGCAAATGAGTAAGTCGCCAGTAGGTACGCTTCTTCTTCCAGGTTTCGCAGAGAAAGGTCGGGTCTGTACATACTTTGTTACGCCGGGCTCCAATCAATTGGATGTTGTCCGTTTGTTTAAGGGTGCAAAGTAATATTGGACGGTTTTTTATTTGAAGCTCCGAACCTTAGTTTCGGAGCTTTAGGTAACCTTCTAAGATTTGTGTCATTTGATGTGCCAAATGAAGGAGATTTAGTTTGGATACCTCAGAAAAGATGATTTGATTTTTATATTCTCTCATGAACCCATAGCACTCCTGATATCTAAATTGCTGTTTTAAGCTGTTTAGGATATAAAAAAAGCCTTTAGGTGTAATCTAAAGGCTTTTTTTAATGTAGAGAGGAGCGGCAATATGTCGAACTTTTATGAGCATTGCGAAGCGGTAGTAAATTTTGAAAAAGCCATCAAAAGTAAAGTTGAAGGACAGTATCGCCAAAAAGCCGGATATGTTAAATAGTATCGTACCAAACTTGTTGTTCTACCAAACTCTGGGGTCTAATCAGAAACACGGGCATTCACCGCTTCTTGTAGCTTCATATCTTCATCTAAATGAAAAACGCCATTGATTACAAGACTAGTGTGATCTCTATGGTCACTGCCCAATATTCTTTTCTCACCCATTAGCGTCCATACTATTTCCAGCTCGTTTTCTTCCAGAAAATGCTGAAACAGTTTCTGATTGACCATTAAGCTGTCAGGCCCACCATCGTAAAGTGAAGGATCAAGCGCTGCCAATAACCCATCAGAATCCATCATATACCCATCTCTTTGACCGAAGGTAAGCTTCATTTTTTCTGCAATCAAACGCGACGGCAGCATCGTATGAATCGTCTTTTCCACGGAGCAGTCAAAAGTTCCCGCCTCACATAAATGTATCTCACAAGTTGTTGCAATCGAACAATTAACTGTACCACCCTTGCGCCCTTGCTGGGATGGGTTTATCCAATCCCTGTAGTTATTTTCTCGGACGCTAAGCAAGTAGGCCGGAGACCAGTAGCTTTCCCGAAGGTAATACTCATAATGGTCGTGCGACTCCGGCATCCAACGTCCCCAAAAATCTTGCTTTTTCGCCCAGGAAAGAAAGGTTGTCTTCTTATCCTTCTTAACCAAATAGCTACGCACCTGGTACCAAACTTGTTTTTTGGGTTTAGAATAATTATCGTCCGCTATAACCAAATCCTCCGACCATTCGAGCATCCCTTCCAACATAAGCCATTTTTCACCAGCATGATCGAGTGGCTGCATAAATCGCCCAACATCAGGTAAATTATCTGCAGACCGTACCCATTCAAAATGCGTTGTATCCCGATCGATCCTATAAACATCGTTGGAGAAAACACCATCGAACAAAGAAGACGGCTTATCTATTTGTTTTTTAAGTGAAATACTCGGATCAATATCCCGCTCCCTGCTGCTTTGAAAAGGACCTTCATAAGGCAAAATTGGTGAATAGTGGCCGCCTCCATTATAATAAAAGTTATCAGCAATCCGGGCTAGGTATTCGAAATAGCCGATCCATTGATATTTTTTGCCGATACGCTCTTCCTTATTTGCATGCCTACCGCCATCCTGGAGAGATACATCCCGGTCAAATTCCCCAAAAAATTCCTTCGTCCAGCCAAGATCAAAAACCTTTTTGATGATCAATCGCTGAAGGATTCCCAAATCAAATTTTTCTGGGCTTTTTTGTTTTCGCGCATCTTTTGCTTCTTTAAAACAAACATGGGGAAGAAACTCATTTTCAAACCATTCTTTTTGCTCTTCATCAAGGGCCAGTGTAATCCGAGCCTTCATCTCTTCCAGTTTTTCCGGCAAGCCATCAATATACGAGGGATCCGCAAGGCTCGAACTTGGCCATAGTTTAGCGTAAGTTTGACTAAGTATTATTACTTTCAGCAAAGCTTCCACATTGCCCAATAATTTTCGTGCTTCACCTTTCAGGGACTTTTTCAGTAACTTGGCGTATCGTTCGCCACGCATTTGCATATTAGTCCAATCGGAGCTGCTGTTAGTCCCTATTACATACCGAGCAAAGTCTTCAAATCCCATTACCGAACAATACAATCTAGACTGGCCAATCTCTGCATGCGTATATTTTTCTCCAGCAAGCTTAACCTCATATTTCTCAACCTCAGCTTGGGATGGTGGAATAAACCATTTACTGTAATAAGGGGGCCTGACGAGCTTTATGTCCACAGCCAGTTTAGAGTTGAGATAAAATGCCCGCTCAATGCATCCCCTTGCATGATCACGTAATAAAATATCTACTGGCGGCTCACCGTCCCTGAAGATGACATCGTATACAAATAAAGCAATGGAATCTACCACCTTTGGATCGTTCGATGCTAAAACCACACCATACGCCACAGCATATAATCTTTCCGACACGTATGGGTCGTTCACCTGCTGGAACTTTTTGAGCAAGGCGTTTACCACTTGAGGACGATCTTTTAGCAAGGCAATCATTGCCTTGGTCGTATCGTCTCGCAAGAACCTATTAGAAGAGGTCAACAACCAGGCCATCACCGTAGCTGCCAACAACATAGAGGGATCATCTATATAATCCTTGGAATCCTCAGACCAAGCCCATTGGATATAACTGTCGATCAGCGTTTTTTCCGCTTTATGATACTCATCGTTTCGCTGCCTGTACCAATAATGCACTATCATTGTCCATTGCAGATCACGTTCGGCCAGCGACTCATAGCCCATGAGATAATCGTGTAGATAATCACCGTTAAAGGGATGATGCGGATCGCTTCCGATCAACAATAAAGTATGCAGCAAACGCTCATACAGCCCATCAGCTGATGGCAGTACCCGATCGATATAAGCTAAGGTCTTCTCCTTATTGATTGAGCGATATGCTCGCCAGGCAAGGCTATTCAGGAAGCTGTTTGCCATCACGTAATCTTCTGCAAGTTCAGGGAAAAACTCATAAAGCTCCCGTCCGAATTTTTCAGGGATCAAAATGCTAAGTGCATCAATCAGATTAGATTGCGCAAACCAGTTGCTATCAAAAATATCTTTAAATGGCGGTTGGTCACGATATCTAGGTAGTTCCTCAAAATAACCGGATAAATAGTCAGCCTTGAGAAAATCACCAAAACGCTCATAGCCAAATTCGATAGTATCCAACCAGCCCTCCTTCTTTATCGCAACGCTTTCTAGCAACAAACCCTCCGAGATTAGCTGATTTAATAAAGATTTACTCCAGCCGTTTGAAGCCCGTACCTCCTCACAAAGCTCGTTGGCCCGCTCTCGGTTCATATTCCTTCTACTGGTATATAGCAACTCCTTGGCCAATATACGCAGAGCCTTCAAAACCATATGTTGCTTCGGATCAGCATCAATAGAAGCACTTATCAGCATATTTTTCTGATCCAGGTAATTCTGAAACACTGCATTGAACTTTTGCCAGCCCTTCGGTAGACGGCGCTGTTTTTTACCAAACAAGCCTTGACAAAATATCTTTAAGAAAAGTGGATTGCTGAATTCTGGATCTAACAAAGGGATACTTTGAAGCTCTATTTCATAATGACTGAAATACGTCTTGACAGCTTCAAATTCAAATCCCTTGAATCCCTGATGTACTATATTGAGCAGCCCCTCATCGCCCAATAAGTCTGGCGGAACGATAATCTGCTCAAATGGTGTGCGGATGCTTACCGCCAAGGTGATCCAAGGATATTCTGCTAAATCACTAAGCAAAGTCCTTATACCGTCATACCACAATGATCTTCCTGCACCCTCGTTCAATGCATCAATGCTTATCAGCACCCTTTTTTTACGTTCAGCACCTAATTCGTTTAGCCGTTCGAGGAATTCCGTTTTTGTAAGCTGTAGTTCTAATTTGGCAATCATTTGCATCCATGGGTCGCCTCCAGAAAAATGATGTCCGAAAAACATCAACGATGGAATACCCTCTTCGATCCGGCGAATGGTAACGTCTGCCAACAAGTGTGTTTTACCCTGACCCGCAATCCCGGTTAACAGCAGATAAGGATGATTGAACAATCTAGTATAAGGGCTTGAAACAAAACCCGAAAGCTCATCCAGTTCGTCAACTACCCGGTTCAGATAGTATAATTCACTTTCCATTAAATTTCGCGCAGTAGATGCACCGCCCGCATTCGGCATAGTGTACAAGCTGGAACGAACGTCACGTTGTACCTGCTCCAGGACTATTCTCCATTCCTTTGTTGAAGTCTCCAGAACACCCCGGTCAATTTGCATTCCTGGTGTAGTTTTTAACTGCGCCAATTGCCTAACCGCATCAACGATCAAGGTAAGGGTAGATTCATAAGCAGTACCGACCGGCATAATATTCCTTAAAGAGTCAATACTGCTGTTCAAACTTCCCAGCGTTTTACGAAGCTTAGCGAAAAACCGATCATCAGCCGTGGTCGCATCAAGATATTGTTCAACATCCAACCGGACATTCACTTTTGGAGAATAACGGGGACCCGCGTCCGTAATAATCTTTTCTGCGTGTCGTCTGAACCAATTTGCGCCAAAATCGTGTTCGTTGTAGCGCTCATAATCCGTTTCGAATTCAATGGCATTCTGTTTCAGGAAGTCCCCGAGCTTTTGTATACTAATTGCCCCCAAACCTTTTGGCAGCTTTTTTAACAGCATGCCAATAATTACTCCTTGTGGCATTATAACCGGCGAACCGGAGTAGCCCTCATATATCATACCGGGGAAATAGTCCTCACATGCCAGTTCCATATCAAAAATCGTCACATCACTTTTGATATGTCCCCGCCGGATAGTTCCCGTTTCTGTATCACCCGTATGTCTTGCTGTGCCGGAATCAGGAAAACCGAACGTTTGCCAGAAATCCCCGACGATCACCGGGCTATTCAATAAATTGATCTTTTCAACCGCAGGCTGCGGGTCTATTTTCAATAGTGCGGCATCAATATCTTTGTCTTCATCTATAAGCTCCGCTGTAAATTCTTCGCCCGATAACAATAGTGTGATCGGCTTTTTCGCCAGTATGTGCTCAATAATCACATGTCTTGCAGTCAAGATCATCCCCGCCGATGTCAAAAAACCTGAGCCTTTCACCTTACCACACGTTATTGGCAACGAGATTAATTTTAATTCATCTTTTTTCTCAAACTTCATAGTGTAATCTCCCCGGCGATTTTAATGTCATAATGAAAATACTCCTGAAGTGCAGGGTTACAAAAGAGCTTAGAAGTCGGCGTTACGAAATTGAAATATAATGTTCGTTTAGCCATACCATTCCGCAGTGGACGGCTTACTATCCGTGCGATGGTCTGCGCATCAGGGTGCAGGTGTCTTGGATGATTTCCATTGGTAGAGATCAGGTAGCGTTCGCTGTCGATCATGGATAACAAAGAAGGGCTTGTATTTTTGTGCGCCCCATGATGAGATATTTTGATCAGGTTAAAAAATCCATCCTGGCCATCTAAGGCAGCTTCCATGTCTTCCGAAAATGAATCAGCCATAAACAAAAGCCGCTTGCCTTCTGACAAAAGGATAAAAGTAATCGAACTTCCATTAGGCTCCGCGTCATCCGGCTTATACAAATCCGGCTTAGCTAGGTCTTTCACATCTTCGATTGTCAAGAAAGAATAAGGCGATACGCGACCAATAGATCCTTCCAATTGTAAATCTTCATCCCACTTGTTACTTACAAATACCTCAAAGGCATCATCAATTATATCATTCCGCTTATCCAGATCGATACCGATCCTCGCTAGCGATTTTTTAAACATATACTCAACATCCTCCAATCGCGCTCTTGTTGGTCCAAGTAATATCAGGGAAAGATTATCAGAGATGGCCACCGATGTCGGCATCTCTGCTGTTACGGCCTGCTCATTAAAATCAGTATTCCAGTCATATTTTCCGCGCAGAATTAAGGCACCAAGATCAGAACTGGTTTTCGCACTAATGATACCCTCAACATGATTGTCGTTTTCCTGATGTTCAGCAATATAGGCATCCAAACGAACCTCTTCCACTGCCGTATTATTAGATACGGGTAATTTGGATGACTGCATATGCCTTAACGTATTATGCCAGATCTGCCTTATAGGAATTAATCTCGGAACCGATTTGCTCCCGTTTGCCTCAAGAAATGGTACCGCTCCATTAATATGGTCCCTATCCAAATGGGTAATGATCAGACGCTCAAGTGTACTACCAGCTGGCAGCTTTTGCAGTGCAGGTTCTATATGGTCATTGAATGTGTCGGCAAATCCACAATCGACAAGTATATTTTCAGATTTTTTGTCTTCCAGATACTGTATTAAAAAACTATCGCCATACGAGGCAGGGAACATATTAACTAATAACATGATAGCGTCAAAAAATTTGTGCAACATAGGCAAAAATGCTCAAACGGACAATAACACTCGATGAAATCAAGTTGGAAATCAGGTTAGAAGCAACCACCACGTTTCAGTTATTGGATTATCCCTCAACTACATCTCTAGCTTCTCGAGGGCTTTCGGCTGTTGGGATAGCTGTAGGTTCTTTTATTCCTTTTCTTTCCATCTTGCTTATAACTATTTTATAAAAAATCTTCCGTATCGTGGTTCCAATTTCTTTAAGCTCAGTTATTTTGATCGTTAGTTTTTGACTTTTTGCTGCTTTTTCATAAATAGAATTAAATGCGCCTTCAATTTCTCTGATGGCATCGGTGGCATATCCCATAAATGCCTCATGGGCGGTGCTCCTTACATTGTCAGCAATTTTCTCCTTCACTTTATCTAATAGCCCTATAGTTAATTTAACTACGTCCTCGGCTAATGCTCTGAATGCCAATTCCAATTGTTTCTCTTTTGATATTCCCTCTTCCTGAGGGTAAGACTTTAGCAGGTATTTATCTTTTCCGTCCAAATATGAAAAGCAGGTTTCATAGCTACTTGCTTCCATATTATGCATAAACTGATTCCTAACTTCCATAAATGTCAGAAATTTTGTCTTTTCAACGGATTTCAAGGCCTCTATCTCAATTAATAGGGTTATTTTTTGATTAAAACTTATAGGGTTACTCTTATTTCCAAGTACGCGACTATTTTTCACATCCTTAATTCCTAGTAGCTCCCCAAGAAATATCGAGGTGAAGCTCTCAATTATTAATGCATATTGTAGTACTTCTGAACGCTTATCGATTCCAAGATTTAGCATGATGACAATTAATTGCTTGTTATTAATATTTTATCTGATTACGTTTTAGGTATAAAAGTTCTTAAAAACATTCAAAATTCTACACAATTAATTTATGCAGTTATAATATATTGAACGACTCTACCTGGTAGGGGCTAAATGACGATGGATTTTCCGACACAATCATAAATTGTCCATTATGATTTATAGCCCCTACAACAAATGCACCTTTACATTCTTTTTTTATATGGCTTTTAAGCCATTCATACTCGCGTTCCTCATAATTCAGCATGGCATCAAAAAGGTTCTCCGCATTTGAAGATTTACTCACCTTTAAATTTAGTAGTTTACCAATAGGGGTTATACTTAGGTTAAAATTATCGGAAATTGGAGCCAATATTTTTTCAATTTGCTTGGGGTAATTTACATTTGCGAACGCAATGCCGAGAACTGGCACCGAATTCGATTCGTCCAAAGGAGGTAAATAGGCACGGATTGCCAAGTCAAAAATTTTTTGTAGGTCTTCTATCATTCGGCTATGAGTTCTTCAATCTTTGAAAGATCAAGGTTATAATCAAATTTTTTCTCAGCGTCATCGTCCACGTTTGTATATCCAAACATTAATGCGATTCGAGCAGTAATACTACGGGTAACTTCATAAATTTCACCAATATCTTTGTTATAAAAATAAGCGCTTACCTCGCATCCAAAGGTTCTTAGCAAATATATAAAGCACTTATTGTCAGGAAACCTGAGCAGGTCAGCTTTTGCCTCATAATCACTATTTACTACTACGGCAGTCGGAATTTCTGCTTGTTCCCATTTGATAATGTGAGATTGCAAATCATCATTAAAATCTATGCTCATTCCGCCCCTAGCTGACATTACCTCATTTAGAAGGTCATATTCATGGAAATACATTTTAAAATATTTCTGTGTAATATCCATCCCTTCGACCAAAAATATTTCAGGTATCGCTATTCTGAAGATTAATAGCGCAAGACACAGTTTAATTCCCATTGGATCTTCCTGGTGGACATTGATTTCCAGATTAAAACCTTTGGGGTCTATCGAAAGAAATACAATCTCACCAACTGTTTTTCGAATCTTTAAGCTTTTTATATTGTTCTGAATTTCTGAAATTACATCTTGAAGCTCACCTACTTCGAGCAACTTTCCCGACTGTTCGATGAGGATAGAGAGAAGCGAAAGCCTATTTGGGTTATTACCATGATTTGCACACAGTGCTAAGACAATTTTTTTAAACGGTACTTTAGAACTTTCCAAATTATCCTTACAATACTTAAGATAATCGAGATATTCAGGGACTTGATTATTTGGCTCTGGGTTTTCAATATATTTTTCGTTGAGCCGGCTAAAATAGGCGTGAATATCGACGGTATTCTCTTCGTAGTCCGCAATGCCCATCAAATCAATAAAATTTTCTCCTCCAAAGGACGCAACAGATATTTTTACAAGACGTTCAAGCCGATTTTTTTCACCTGTTTTCATGTATAACAGAATTGCCAATGTCAGGCATCTGTTTGATTCCTTGATCATTCCGCCAATTTCAACGAAGATATCAAAAGCCTCCTCATAATTAATGGCAGCAGTTTTAAACTCTCCTTTTGCCTCAAGTATCGAGCCTCGTTCTTTCAGTCCATGGGCAATCCCATAGCTATAATTTACCAGTTTCGCAGATCCAATCGAGAGATTAATAAGGCGCAGACTTTCTTCCAAATCATTCTTTTCAACGAAAATCTCACTCATTATCCAATGGATTCTGCATTGTTCCTTGTGGATATTCATCTCAACGGCGTGAAAAAGTGCTTCCTGATAAATTTTTAATGCTTCATCAGTTTCACCTGTATCCCTGAATATGTTTCCGTAATTAATCAAGTTCAATATCGCCTTTTTGAACAGCTTATATTTCTGACACTGCTGTACCGCGAGGGCGCCATATTTTTTTGCCTCATCGTATTTATTCATCTGCCGGTAAATCGATGTGAGTGCATTCAGCGCAATCAATTCCAAACCAAAATAATAGTCAGTAAGTCCCAAATCAAGTAGCTTATGTGCATACTTTCTTGACAGGTCTCTATAGCCATCAAAATGATTTAAACTGGAAGCTAAATTCGCCATACTTGAGACCATTCCGTATAGGTTTTTCTGCTTGGCAAAGAGATCGTAGGCTTTTTTGCAGACGTCAGCCGCCTGTTTAAACTGATGAAGATCAATATAGATTTTAGATAGTGAAACCAGCAATGGCCCGGTTTGTTCTGGATCTGCTTCATCATCCTGCTCCAGAATAGAATCGACTAATTCTCGGCCTTGGGCAATTTTACCAGACTCTACCAGATCCATTGCTTTATTCATTTGCGCAACCAAATGTAATCTGCGATTACCCGCCTTTGCGAAAAGCTGGATGGCATCTTCTATCATCATTGCAGCATCTTTATCTAACTGTAGGAATCTTTGATTCTGATAAATACAAAATTTCAAGTAACCTTCGGTAGCCGGGTCTCGTGTTTTTTTTAAAAGTGCGTAGGCAATCTTATTGGAAAACTCAAACTCCCCGCTATTGTATATTTCCGGTAGGATATCAAATCCGAAATCCTCAAGAGCCTCAGGCTCTAAATCTATCAGAAGATAAATAGCCTGTCTGAAATTTTTCGCATCCTTAAAATAATTGCCAAGCCTAGATTTGTAAACATCTAATAGTCCATCAGTATTGGTTTGGTCAACAACAAATTTTTTGAATGCTGGATGAAAAACTTCGATTTTGCCCTCGGTTAATCTATTTACTAGTCTAAGGCTATCAATAAGCTCTACGGTTTTCTGAAGTTCACCACTGAAAAGCAGTTGTGAAACTTCTACAGTGGTAATAGGAAAATGGGCAAGTGAACTAAAAATTACACACTCTTTTTGCGATACATCTAATTGCTTCCAGATAGCACGATGGTATTGATCCACCCCTTTTGGAAAAGGCGATATGCTGTATTGACTAAAATAATAGAGATAAAGTGCATTTCCCTGAGAAGCATCTAGTAACTCATTAATATCGAGTACGTCCAGACTGATATCATATTCCTTAAGAAATTTTTTCGCTTCAGATTTCTTAAAATTCCCAATCGGCACTACCTCAATACTTTCAGCATCGAAGTCTATCCTTAACTGGGAGGCATAGACAAAGGTATTTTGATGTTTTTTTAGGGGAAGAAGTCGTTCAATTATTTTAGTGGCATTCTCGCATTCATCAATAAGAAAAGTAAGTGAGCTATCTACAAGTAGTCCCTGGAGCAACTCTAGGCCATTTTCAATATCAATTTTGTCAATCAATTGCGCTCCCGCGGTGATGTTATATTTATTGATAATATGCAACAGTACTGTCTGAAGAGACTTATTTTTTAAATTAATGTATATAACATCTTTCATTTTACGGGAAAGATGAAACAGCATACAAGTTTTTCCAACTCCAGGGTTTCCTACGATCGCTATTTCTTTATTTTTAGTTAGGATTTGGCACACTTGGTTTAAATGCTCCCTTTCTATCAATCGTTTTCCAGATTGTTCATTAGATAGATCATCTATGTAATTTATTCCAAATTGAATACGCAAGGTTTCCTGATTTGGTCGCACAAATTCTTGAATCGTTCCTTCATTGTCGAGGTAGACGTTTTGCTCATTTAAGGTCCCTTGGTTTATAAAATCGCCATTGATATTAAATATAGAACCAGAGGTTTCCTGCTTATCAATCTTCATTTTTTTCGGGGTTGGCATAATAATTTCCCTGAATCATATTGATATCTCTTCCAGCTGTTTGGCTTCCAATAACAAAGCCTGAGGTTTGGCTTGCAGAAAAATCATTGATGTTTTTGATATTCTGGAGATTTTCTTTTGCCCAGTCACTAAGTATAGGAAATAGATCTGAAGGTGCCTGTTCACCACTGACCTCTGTATATAGTTTATTGATGTCTTGACCCAGTGAACCGGTACCCTTACGTTCACATATTTCCTTGACAAAAGTCTTCGCCTTTTCGGCGCTACTGAACATTTTGTCTATTTTACTAAACAACGGTTTGAAATCTATGTGTTTTTTAAGTGTATCATAAGATGCACTTGCTACAATCTTACTTATTATTCCTGCGTGTTCACTATCCCAAAATTGCAAAAGAGAGGTTAAGATTTCCATATTATTTATTTGAATGTGTTTTAAAATATTTTTCATCCAGTCTTATCTGTTTCTCTATTGACTGTTTGGTGAAAAAAGTAATTTCAGGAAAATAGCTATCGAACGATTCGTGAGTTTCGATCAAATGTTCTAAAAGACTTAGGTCATAGCCAGCAGAATCTGTGTTGACCTTCAAGGGGTCGTTTCTTTTAAGCCTTTCGAAAAGAATAATATTGCAAATGGCTTGGAAGATCTGATCGCGACTATATCGGGCATTAATGGTTTTTGTAATTTCAGACAACCAACCTTCCTCAAAAAAACGCATGTGTGTTAAAGGGAAAAACTCTCCAAGCTTTTTCATTCTCTCCATTATCACATCTTCCCCCAACATCATTTTTTTTGGCGGTTTTTCCTTTTTTAACTCACGATTGATTAAAGGATTGTATAGAGAATCTCCTGTTAGCTCGCCTTCTTTGGAAAACTTGAACTCTGTTTTGACGAAATATCTTTCGCTTTTTTTCCTCACCCTATGACTATCGTCAACAATATAGTATCTTACCGCCACTTTTCTGCCCTTAACATACTTATCTCTAAATAGTCTAAAAGAATGGCTAATACGCATCCCGGCCTTGGATTGGAAAGCTTGGATAGCCATAGGTATAACGTAATCTTTAAGGTGACTGGGCACCATGCGATCTATTGTCAATTTGAGGTCTGGACCGAATGAAAGCAGGTAATCTCCATTCTTCTGCTCCAAAAATTCCATATCAACTGCATTGCTATTTCCCCCCGACCTTTCCTGCCAACCCAACAATGAATCCAAAAAAAGCTCTGCATATTTTTCGTTTTTCATCATAAAACCAAACTCAAATGGCTCCTCATTTCCCTCGCTGTCTGCCAGGTTGAAGTAAGCCAGATCACCACATTCTGCCTTTCTATAATTCTCGACAAATGCAGTATCAAAAAGTAAGGCCATTGTGGGCCGAAGTCCAAAATCTAGTCCAAAAGGTAATAACATATTTTTTCTTGAACATTAAAACTACGAAACTAGAGCCAATGCTACCATACCATTTTATCCACAATCAGATACTGGAAATTCTTACGTTGTTAAAAAATCAATATGTTAAAATGAGAACCATGACATTTTTTACGCTTATCCTAATCACATCTGCTTTTCAATTTTAAGCGGATTTTTAGTTAAAATATTTAACCAATCAAGCCAGTCAGTAACATACTGAACTTCGAGCATGTAGCTTCTACGATAACGGCTCAAAACCTACAAATCCCTGTGCCTTTAGGATTGTAGCGGTCTCTTCATTGTATCTTTTTACCGCTTCAGGATCAAAGTATCGTGTTTCAGTACAGCTACCTTTTTCCTGGTACGTAGCGCCGATGCAGTAGAGACTGGAAAGTACATGAGGCTGGTAAGTGCCTTTCAGAAGGGCCAAAATATCAAATGCAAATTCTGAAAAATACGTTTCCGAGTAGTTCAACAATAGGCTAAAGTAAGAATCCTCTTTGTATTTTAGGCATGTTGAGGTTGCCCAGAATGCTAATGAGGTACTATTGTTCGGTGCTGTATCAACGTTTTCATTTCGGAAAAATATTTTTCCGCTGTCGAGTTTGTATTCTGTTTCTGCGCGGAGTATTATTCCACCGAAGAATCTCCGAATCATTGTGGCGTTCACCAGTTCGTCCAGCGCTGCGAAATCCTTCTCGTCTTCTTTCCTGAGCTCAAAAAATACGGTAGCACAAAAGAAATTTGCTGGAAGATAAAGTTTGCCGTGGCTATTCGGAGAATCGACACGTGCCAATAATGGCTTCAACTTTGACAGTTGTTCGACCGCTTTCTTGGCTGATTGTTTATTGAATGCTGATTTTACTTCGATTACTGCGTGGACATATTCCACTGGGATCGCAAGTGACCGTCCTTGGCCTGAGGAATCGGGATTGTCCTCCACCCATAACACTGGTGATTCCAGCTGATCGTATATGATCACATCGAAGTGAACCATGTGCTCGGAACTCGAAATACCAGGTGAAATAATGAAGCCAGATGTTACACCATAGCGCTTCGGCAAGAATTCGCCTAGCCATTTTCTAAATTCGGCTTCCGCGACCAGGCCATGCCTTGTTTTTACCTGACTGTTGCTACCTTGCTCTTTTGCGATGTCATAGGCGGCTAGCATTCTGGTCTTAGCTGTCAAAAATTGTTTCCAGCCTTGGCTTGGCGTCTGTACATAAAGAGGCGATTCTTTGCTGTTCATCTAGTTTTCGAAATTTGATGGTACTAAATATACAGATAAGTTTCTCCAATGGGCAAAATCTGTTAAAACCAGCCAGTAAACCCGTATAAACCTACACTGTCCGAAGGTGGTCAGCATTTCTGTTAGTTGACAAGCTGAAGTCTATTATCAATTCTTTCTGCCGTAATCCAGAATGACTCAGAGAAGTTCGTCAATTCAGGAAATTTTTTAAACTCATCAGCGCTGATATAGTCCTTTACACGCAAACCAGAAACATATAGGGGGAAGGTAACACTGCCCGCCCCAGAGGTGTATAGCGCCAATAAACCATATTCGTAGATTGATCGGGTGTCCATATTCTCTGTACCATCAGAGCCCAAGGGGGGAAGATAGAAACCGAGAAAGTTCCTTGCCTCATTTTTATCATAGAATATAAACTTACTATCATGTAACAGTGACATTATACAAAGTAAAATATCATGACTGCGGTTATTGACGGCCTGTATGTATTTTAAGTCTATTGAGAACGATTTTATAACCATAGTTAAACTCGCCTCTATTTCGTTGTTGAAGGTTTCTAAATCGAATACGGAAGTATAGTATATTACACCTCGAATAACCTTTTGGATTTGGTCAATTTTACTTTCAATATTAGCTATTAATATTTCTGAACCTGATCTATGTTCTTCAAATGTTTTTCTTTCCTCGTCATTGATATTCTCCAGCTCACTAATTTTTTTATTAAGCAATCTAGTTTTCAAGGTGCTCAGGTAGTGAAATCCTTCTTTTTTATAATAATGACGATCAAAAAGTTCTTTCACCTCTGTCTTTGTGAAGTTTGTGTACTTTATTAAATGGGCTTCTGGGATATCTTCCAGTCCGTCCGAGTAAAGAATATGGAAGAGTTTTGACTCGATTTTATAAATCGAAATTCCACTCAAAAGAAAGTCGCTCAGCTCGTCTTCAGTTTTAATTTTTTCCATCAACTCCTTTGCATCTGCGCCCTTCATTTGAGAATCTATCAGCTTTTGTTTAGCATATCTATTATTAACCTGTTTGTGAAACATACCTTGATTTCTATCGCTATGGGCAACGAAATGAGCAAGCTCCTTTATAAGGCCATTTGATTTTATATGCTCACGGGATATGATGAGAAGAGACCTTAGGGTCTCCTCATCGAAAGAGTCATCCGCAATTTTATTAAGACACTTTGTGATTGCCTGTTTTGTTTTGACTGACATTTTATGGTTTTGGGGTTAATTCCGCTTTTAGTTATATGAACCGTTGGCTTCAATCAAACTAAGCAAGAATTTTTCAAAAAATTCAATATCTTCATTAGTTCCCGATAGCACTTTAGTGCCGTATTTTATATCAAATCCCAATTCTTTCAGGTCTGATTTTCTTGCTTTATCTGTAAACAATATATCACAAGGTTGGAGGGCTGTTGATATTCGTAATAGGTCAATATGATCACTGGTAGTTTCATTTTTTTTCTTAACACTCCATAGTCCTTCAATATGGGCTCGGATATTTAAAATAGAGACAAAGTCATAGCGTTCATTCTTTAGTTTTTTTAGCAGTTGACAGGCTTCGCTTGTAAGCAACTTATTCTTTTTGAGCATGTAATCGATTATAAGGTCTATGTAATGCGGTACCTGCTGATCTTTGAATTGGACTCCCCTAATAATAATGCCACCCTTGGAAACAAGTTCCTGCAGTCTCGCGATGAATTCATTAGCGTTTATCCCTACAGCTGCAGAAATCATAGTGTCTGCAACAGATTTAGCCATATTCTTCTGGTTACTATTGGATCGGATGTAATTTAAGGACATCGTACTTTCAGATATCATACGCTGATATTTTCCATTATTTTCTTTAATGATATCAAGTGAATCTTCAAACCTGTTGTTAGGAGATACGCGCTTAATGAATGTGTTAAGTGTTATATTGTTTCTCCTTACTGCAGAAACAAGTATTTGTGCTGTGATTTCTGCCGGATGCTTAAAGCAGTATCCCTCTGAAATCGAACTAAAAAATTTATGTTTCCCCTTTGCTGTTTCCTCTAATCTACCAGCTGTTTCCGTGATGTGTTCCAATGGCATTGGATATATAGCAATCCCATTTTTAGCAGTGATCTCAATGAGCTCTTTAGTCTTTGTCCATTTATCGGAAGAATCAAACATTCCGCTTACCACGAACTGGTCGAGACAAATAATGTAGGTGTTTGCTAGGAGTTTAGGCATTCTGTGAATTTGCATAACCATTATGTCATTTGAAATATCTTGTTACATATGTTTTAGTCAGTTATATAGTGTGATCATGTATGCTTATCATTAGTGTCTTCCCAAGCAATGTTCAGTAACTTTCTTTTCAAGAAGCCGATATCAATGATTTCTATATCAAGATATTTCGTGTTTATTGAGATTTCTTTAGGATTGTTAACATATTTCCAAGTCCCATCATTTAGATAAGGAATGCTCTCGGTAAAGGTCATATAGCTAGGGTTGAAATTACTTGTGATGTAATCTTTTAAACCTCTGTAATCTATTGGCACAAAAAACTTGAAATGATGTCTATGGGTAACGGAATATTCAATTCGGCTTTTAAGGGTAATAATGTCTTTGTCATAGTCTATTTCCTTATTATGAAAGTCGTAAGCGTGTTTTCCAGGAGATTTTGGAATAGTTCCGTTTTTCCATTCCTCTAGAAATGCCTTAAATGTATCTTCTGGAAAAGGGATATGTGCCCCGTCAAATAAATGACGGCATCAAATTCTCCTACGATATTTATGTCTGCTGGCTTTTTCAACTTTTTTGCCTGTACAATAATGAGGATCTTGTGGCCAGCGATATTACTTCTGATCGAGATGTCTATCTGTCTTTTAGTCCCGGTGTCTTTTCCCTGAATAAAGTCATTTTTTCTAACGTCGGCAGCAGGTTCCAGTTCAGTATAGATTTGATGAATCAGATCTTCGTAATCTTTCCAATCAAACTGCTTTTTGGCTTTCGTCATTGAGTTGAGGTTATGGTTAAAATAAATTTATAGGATCATTTCACTATTCTTGTTGATTGGATACGTATTATCCACAGCAAAAATGAGTCTCTATAAAAATAGTTATCACGCTTTGAATATTCTCATTCTATTATTTCAAAGTTAACGACATGAATACTGAATTGTATAATTAATGTTTTTTGCATCATAAGATTGTTTACACGTTTTAATAGTAAAAACAAATATTCCAACATGATGAAATCAGCTTATCTATACGTCCGTGTAAGCACTGACGAACAAAAACGAAGAGGCTATTCTCTGCCCGAACAGGAAGATCGATTGATCAAATACTGTGAATCGAACGATATCTATGTAAAAGGAATCTATAGAGAGGACTTCTCTGCAAAAGACTTTAATAGGCCAGAATGGAAAAAGCTAGTTTCCGAACTGAGAAGGGGCAGGGCAAAGGAAGAAAACAATATCCTTTTCATTAAGTGGGACAGGTTCAGCCGCAATATCCAGTATGCCTACGAAATGCTGGGCATTCTCAGAAAACTCAATGTGTCGGCAATGGCAATCGATCAGCAGATAGACTTGTCCGTTCCGGAGAGTTCTGTTATGCTGGCCATTTACCTCTCAGTCCCAGAAGCGGAGAATACGAGGCGTGCCATGAATACCTTAAATGGTATTAGAAAGGCAAAGGAAATGGGTAGGTATCCCAATAAGGCTCCAGTGGGATACGTGAACATGGCATCGTTGGATGGCCGTAAGATTATAGTGCCGAAACAACCCGAAAGTGGGATTATAAGATGGGTGTTCCGTCAGCTTGCGAAGAATATATATATGATCGGGCACTTGAGCGAAATGGCTTTGAACAAAGGCCTGAGAAGTACACGTTCAAATTTTTCCAAACTGATCCGTAATCCAGTTTACTGTGGCCAGATACCGCTGAAACTTGGGAATGGGGATGTTGTTATGATAAAAGGAATACACGAGCCACTGATACCGGAAGCACTTTTTTACGAAGTGCAGGATGTCATCAATACCAAAAGAAAGGTCAGTACGATAAGGGCCGATTTCAGGCCCACTTTTTTTCTTACAGGTTTTCTGGTCTGTCCGCTATGCGGCAAGAGACTTACCGGAAGTTTTTCCCAGGGCAATACGAGAAAATATGCCTACTATCATTGCCGTAAGGGGTGTAGGGCAAGGGTCAGGGCAGATAAGCTAAATGACAGCTATAGGGATCAGCTCCAGAAATTGCAGTTATCGGAAATAGTAGGTGACCTGTTCGTTGCCATTCTTGCAGACTGGAACGTGGATACGCAAAAGACGGGATTCCTTTACGAAAGACAAGCACTTCGGCGTCAGTTAGTCGAGCAGGAGACAATGCTATCCAGAGCGAGAAAATTGTTTGTGGAGAACATATTGAAATACGACGACTATAGCGAAATGAAAAATGAATTTCGGAGGATTACTGAGGTTATAAAGAAGGAGCTTTGTGACGTTGCCACCAAACTAAAGACAATCGAAGAACAGCGAAAGCTCGGCTTCCAGACTTCGATAGATGTATTTAGGGGCTTTGATAGTCTTGATACAGCGGATAAAAAGCAATTGGTCAGCTTTTTCCCTCCAGTGGACATAGACTTGAATAAAAGAGAGGTATCTATAGGTTATAATATTGCACTTTCGAAGGTATTGGTTTGTAAATAGTACGATGAGAAAATTAGATGGATTTTATAGACAGAAAGGTTTCTGGGAGTATGGCGATAGCATTGCTTGCCAAGAATGGAATAGACGTTGATGATGAAGAGGCTGCGGTCATAACGAGTTTTTTATATCTCATTGCCAAGATCCATAACAGAAAAATGGTATTGGATGATGTTGAGATCCATAAGGAAAAGTCGAACAAGCCAAATAATTGCCCAGCATAGGCTTGATGGATTTTTTTAGACCCAAATTTGTTTTGGTATAGGTTAACTGGTTGGAAAATGTCGAACCGGTATTGGGAGAGGTGCAACTAATTGTAATCTAGATTTTTAGGGGTATAAAAAAAGGAAACAACAAATATATGCTGTTTCCTTATGGTAGTCGAGCTGCAATATGTCGAACTTTTATGAGCATTGCGAGGCTATAGTAAATTTTGAGAATTTGGTTAATAATCGCGTTAAAGGTGAATATCGAAAGAAGAAGCTATAGCTAGTAAAACTACTTCATTAAAGCCAAATTAAAGCTTCCTGTTCCAGTCCTTTTTTATATTTATGCAAAAGCGCGATAATTTCCAGAATTTCCGGTTCCTCTATTGTTGTTGATGCAAAGTTGGCTTTCTGATTATCGTATATTTTCCTGTTTCCAAGCCTGGCAAAGAAATCTTCCAGATCTGGGGGCATAAAAAATCTTGTACGGATGCCAAGGTGCCGCTTATATTCCTGTAAATAAATATTGATACCGGCAAAGTCATAATCACCAAAATGCACGTGGGGATTTTGGATGCCACTGAGCCATTTGATCAAATCTTTACTTTGATTTTGGGGGTAGCGACTTACGAACAAGGTTTTAAGACCTCTAAAAAGGTATTGCTGTTTGTCGATCAGGCTAAAGTTCTCAGCGTTTTCTACACTTACAATGGTCACATCTGGCTGAGGGATAAAATGCTCAAAATCATGAATAAACTGAAATGTTCCCTGTGGAGGGTGAATGGTAATCTGCTGTTGATTTAAAGTTGCTGTTATAGGTTCATAACTATTAATAAGAAATCCCTTAAATGTCCTTATTTTTTTAACTTTTGAATTTGCTGCTGATTGCACCATCAATGCCCTGCTTAAATCATCTCGGTTTAACGTATCAATATAGATTTCCAGGTCAGCAATAGAAAAGCGATTAAATAAAAAAGCATCCAAAGACTCCGTATGGGAAATATACAATACGCTTTTTAAACGGCCAGACCTGCTGTCGACAATAATACCCTCGGCAAGTAATTCTGCTATTAGGGGATGGTTTAATTTACTCGCGGGTATTTTCTCTCCCTTAGCTAATTGTAAAAGTTTAGCCGCTAAAGATTTGCTTAATTTCATGACCTAATTGTTTGTAATCAGCTTTTTAACTGTAGTTACACTTTTACTATCCTTAGACAACAGGTAGGTATGGCGGTAATCCAACGCATTATAAGAAGTCGGAGAACTATTGATCAGTACAATATTTCTGTCGTTAGCAAACTTCAGTATTCCTTTTACGTTATTGGGATGCAGTTTACCTATTTCATCCATCATGCAATGCAGACGAAAATCCTTAAATCTCTTAGAAGCACTTTCTTTGAATACATTTAACAGCATGATATTAATCATGGCCTTAACTAAAATATCGGTACCCTCAGATCCAACATTGGTCAACTTTTCTACCCAGCCACTGTCATTGTCGTTTTCTACTATTTTAAATTCGAGTTCAAACGTATCGGACAAGTTGATTTCATGCGTTTTGGAAGTGGCTATTTCTGCCGCAAAGTTTTTAAGATAATTAACTGCCTTTTTATTGTTCACTTCTGTATTGTCGGTGCTAAATAAATTAGCCTTACCCAACGTATGTTTATTCTCATCATTAAAAGCTCGTATTTCTGATAATAGCATCACGATCTTATTTGCGCTGTCTGAAAGTCTGAGGTTGATACTTTTGATTACCCCCGCAAAATTTCGTTCTTCAAAATCCTTGTTAATTTCTTTTATTACAGTTAGAATGATGCCCTCTTTCGACACAAGTGCCGTTGTTTCCTTTCCAAGCTGAATAATCAGACTGGCAAAATGTTCATTGGTGCGTCTTTCATACTCCTCAATTTTATCCTCTTCCAAAAACTCTTTAAGGTTCTCTGCAAAACGTAGATAATCTTCATTTTCAATCGGATTGGTTTGGAACCCGAATACATTGTTATAAGAAAAATTACTTAAGAATTTGCTGACTGCACTACGCAAGTCTGTAAGCCTTTCACTAAGACCAAAGCTGATGTCGTTTAGTTCCTGAATAAGCATCTTAAGCCTCTTTGAAGGCTTAGTGATCTCTTTCATCGGGAATGAATTATGATTTAGTCTGGAGAAAACCTCCGTACCGGTAAAAGAGTCGAACTCCTGCAAATCCTCTTCCGCTTCCTTGCGTAACACCTCCTGCTCATTAATGATTATGCTCAACTGGTCTACAACTTCCTGAAGTTTTACTTTGACTAGTTCATGTCGCTGCTGTTCCGATAATAGGCGGGTTTCAGATACTTTTTTATTCGCTTTAAAAATATCAACATGATCAAATAATTCGCGTTTATCCTTATTATAATCCGCAACCAGATCCCGATTTCTCTCTATAAACTGCAGTTCTTCTCCTATAGTACCCAGTTCCTTTTCAATGGCAGAAACCCTTACCATATCTGCCCCTTCATTTTTGAGTGCGTTATTGCTTTGCAGTTTAATCTCTTCTTTACGCAGGCTTACGGCCATTTTCTCGTCCTGGATTTCTTTATTGAGCTTTAGTATATCCTCCTCTAGAATCTCTTGTTGCGCAGCTATCCTGCTCTCCCTTTCTTTCTTTTTCCCTTCAATTTGAGTTCTGGTTTGTTTAATAAGAAGCTGCAACCGCTCGTTGGCCAATTGTCTTTCTTGCGTTACTTTTTCTATTTCCTGCTTAATTTCATGAATTGTATTTTTGCGTTCTTCCGCTGCCTTAATGTTCCATTCTTCTAACCGGATACTCGCGAGGTCTTTATCGGAAGCCGCCTTTTGAGACTCGTATTCCCTTAAAGCAATCAGATCTTTCAAAGCTTTAATCTGAGGCTGGTATTTCTTCTTGAATTTTTCCTGGTCTTTTCCTCTTGCGTCACTTAAAGAAATCAGCTCATCATCTGCCTTCTTTATTTGATCGCTAAACTGCAGGCTTTCTCTTTTATAATCATCAATCGTTCTAACAGATGCTGATACCTCCTTAAGATCAATTTCTACACCAAAGAATGAGCTATTGTCTGCCTCGTTAATCTTTGGCGACAATCCAGATTGGAATAACACCTGTTCCTGGTCTATTACTTTTCCAATGGTTTGTTCCCAGCCAGGTTTATTTTCATGAAGCCAGGCATACAAGGAATCCTTACTTTTATCTATGATCACATTGATCTGTTCAATCTTCAACCTGGAGGCAGTAATGCGGTCACTAATTTTTGTGGTTTGAAAGTTATAATCGGAATCAGATTTGGTGATGTCCAAATCCCATGTTTTTTGTAAAGACTCAATCTGCCGCTTGCTGCCTAGGATGTCAACTCCAGCTGCTTGTATCTTATGAGCCGTATCACTAATCAACCGTTTGCTTTGGAGTATTTCAGTTTCAAAATAGCGTTTCAATTCGGCTTCTTTTTTACGGAGCTCCAGCTCATGGATAAGATTGGTATGGCTTACGATCGCGTGCTCCATATTGATTTTAACTTCGCTATTCTCCTTCTCAATCTCAATGACTATTTTCTCATATTGTTTAACAAGTTCTTCTTTAGATGTGTAGAAGCTATTCTGCAACTCATTCTTCTTTGCGTTCTTTGAATTAATAAAATCGCTGAGTCTATTTTGAAGCTGAACGGTTAAAGCGTCATACTTACTTGTTATCTCTTTGAAGCGTGAAGAAAGCAGCTCCTGTTCTTTTTGTAAATTATTACGCTTGTCTTCCCATTCTATTCTTTTGGCTATCCGTTGAATTACATGAGCAATATTCAGCCGTTCATAATCTTCAGATTTCTGTTTAGCGTCTTTCAGTTTCGCATCTAAAAGAGTGATCTCCTTATTTATTTTTTCCTTTTTCTCCTGAAATTTCTGGTTGGCCTCTGCAACTTTTTTACTGGCATTAGTCAATTTTATCTGTTCATTTTTCAGCCGGTTCAACATTACTGGAAGAGATTTCTGCAATAAGGAATGCTCTGCTATTAATAATTGTGCAGCCTCTATCTTATCCTTTTCAAGAAAACAAATTTTACTGTACAAGGCAGCTATATTATTCGCCACAGTGCGCACCACCACTTCACCAATTCGATTCTTCTCACTCCATTTGGTGATATCCGCCAGTTGTTCCTGGAAATTCTGCAGGTGTAAAGCGTATTGATCGAGATCAATCTTCACGTCTTCTTCATTTAACGACATGATAATTGTCTGCTTGATAAATTCAGCTTCCAACTTTGAATTCAAAAATACATTCTGAATAGTGCGGGGCAGATTTTGATATTGACGACTTTCAATTAAGGCATACTTTCTGAATTCTGCCGGAAGGCCCTTATTATTGCCATAAAGAATATCCCTGTATTCTTCGTAACGGTCAATTTTCCTGGAATAGTTAAATGTTCCGGCAAGTGTAGTCCTGATTTGATCCCAGGTCATTGCCCTGCTATCCTGACTGATGTAGTTTTCTTTAAGATATGGTCCGTCAATAAACCGAAACGCAGCACGACCCTGGGATTTAAAAGCCAGGACGCAGAAAGGACCGGTCTCGCGCATTACCTCATAAATAAGGAATGAATTGTCATTGGGGAAATAGTATTCATCAAATGATTTCTTTCCTTTTTCAATGCCTAATTTTAGTTTATCTGCATTATAGAAGAACAAGATTGCCCTTAGGGTTGTACTTTTTCCTACGCCTTGTGTCCCGATAAAGTGGACATTCCCATCTATGCTAATTTCCGAATAAAAGATATTAGCGCTGTTTATAAAAATTATTTTATTCAGGTATCTCATTCTGTATATCTTCAGGGATATTGATATTTAAAATTAGTTGTTCCAGATAAGCGAAAGAAGCCAGTGTTTTATATTCTTCCGTCATTTCATTTTCAACCTCTATAAAATTATCCTTTTCTAACTGGTCTAAAATCTTATTGATTATTTCAGCATGTTTTTCTTTTCCACCGGCATACTTTTTTAGCCCTTCCAGTTTGTTTTTTAAATCTGCGTCCACAGACAACCTCACCAATATGGATGAAGGTCTGAAACGGAAACCGGAGCCGAAGCCGTTATCAAAAGTTTTTAGAAAATCAATTATATCAATCCACTTCATGGCAATCTCTAATTTGCGTTCCAAATCTGCACGATTGTCTGTACGAACGAAATAATAATACTCATCGCCCTCTTCGAGGATTAAATTTATCCCCGCAAAATAGGTGTAGTAAGCATCAAAATCATTGTTGATCGCATTATATAACTTGCGCACAAGATCTCTTCCGCTATTAGAGCAGATGAATTGTCCCTTGCTCAGTATTTCAAAAACGTCGGCAGATTGCTTAGGTATTTCAATCATATATTTTAGTGCTATAGTGGATAAATTAGTAAGTATTCGGTATCATTTCTTTTCTGGTACTGGTCGGTTAATTTGAAATGCATATCATATTGTGAAATGAGCTGGCAATAAACAGTTAGGCATTCATTAAAAGAAACCGGCCGACCAAAATCATAGCTTTGCAAGAAATCGAACAGGTTGTTACTGCCTGCCAGAAAACTATTTTTAACCTCTTCCAGATTGATTTGCGTTATTTCTTCTGTATCCGTTTCCAGGTAATCCGCTAAATTATTGTCAGCAACAGACTGTTTTTTCCTGACTCCGGATTTATTACGGCCAACTACTTTTTTTATAATATCAAGCGTCTCGTCGTCGCCCTGTAACTGTTCTATAGAAAGTTTTAACGGATAGGCAGGATTGGGCTCATAAACCAGTGCATAATCTGCATTCAGTATATTAACAATATTCGTTTTACTTCTTAGCTCAAACTGATCTTTCAGATATTTTATTTGCCTGATTTTTTCCATTAAACCACTTTGATATTTTAAGCGGTTTAAAAACTCTATGATTTGCTTCTGGATATCTATTAAATTATGTCGGCATGAATTGAGCTGTATTTTCAAGCCTACAATAATTCTTTGCAACTCTTCATCTAAAGCAGTTTTAAAAAAGGTCTGCTCTTCTTCACCAGAAACCAGTTGGTCTGTTAATTCCACAAGCGCAGAAATATCATAGCGTTTCACATCCAAATGTTCAAGCTTGGCCTTTTTAATTTTATAATTTGGCTCATTCTTAAACGTATTATCTATGTTCCTTCTCAAATCTACTACATTCCTGATGGCGATAACGCCTGTTTTTCGGAACGCACTTTTAATCTGTCTCAGGTAATTATATTTCCTGTGTTCATTGTTTTCCTGAAGGTAATAGTTGATGTTTTGTCTGATATTTTGGAGGTTTTCATTGATGTACGAAACGTTAATTTCCTCGTTTACTTCCAGAATTTGCTCAAAAAACTGAAGGTATTGATCATCAATCTCCAGGTAAGGTCCATTTTCTCTTAATACAGAGAATTCTATCAATGCACTTATTTTATCTTCGTTGTAGTCTACTACAGCCAGAGCGTCATCGTACTTATAGGCTAAAACTTTACGCTTTTCAAATATTTCAGTGATGAGTTTGTGCTCTCTACTCAAGATTGCCAGCAGCTCTTTTAAAGATGAAAAAGTTTTCAAATCGCTAAAGAAATATCATTGATTACCGGACAATTATCAGGTTGCTGCTTGATTTCTATTGATTGACTTTCAATAAGCCCTTTTCTGTAGAATAGCTCATTGATGTCCTTCAAGCTTAGACTATGTATATCTTTAGGAATCATGTAAATAATAAGGTTTTGTAACTGGAGTTCTAAATTAATAAATATTTGCCCTTTAAGGGGCTTAATATTTCGAGACGTTCTTTAAAAAATCATTTTTTCACACCTGTTCATAAAATGGCATTAGCTGGTCCTTTATCAGCTCCATAACAGTTGAAAACTCCAGCTCTGCATTTACTTTTATTTTTTTTAGGAACTGTTTCCATTGCTGATTTCTCACTTTATCCTTGGCGAATGCTGTGGTAAATATTGGATGGCCTTCCGTGTATGGTGTGTTCCGGTTTTTAAATGTTGCACGGATGGAGGACAATAACAGCTGCTTTTCCAGTGGATACTTTGTCAGAATGGTATAGACATCGTAAAAATCTTTGTATCTGCTATTCAGCTCAGAAAGGTCTATCATTGCCTGGAATTTTTCGGCAACAACGGTTTCCAGTGAGTAAGCTACAATATCCGTAGGGTCCAATCCGGGAATCATCGACTCATAGGATAAGAGCTGAGGGTCTGGAATCACTACATCCCCGAAACCTATATCAATTTTCAAGGGCTGCTTGATAGAGTCCAGGTAAGCAACTATTGATAAACGCGTTCCTACATAATCCTTCGTTTCATTGATCTCCTCGGCCGATATCGTATCAAGGTCAAAATAAACGCCTGTGTCTGGATCATCTATGCTGCATATCTCCCTGAATACCTCCTTTAATGATTCCAGATCGTTACTGATGTCCAAACCGAGGAAATCAATATCCAGGGTTGGCCTGGCATACTCTTTTTCCATGGCATAAAGTAGTACTCCTCCTTTCAGATAAAACTTATCTTTGTATACACTTTTGGATAGGCGATAGAGCAATCTTTCATACAGAAAACGTATAACTATTAGCTGATGATCTAATTTTCCTGCCCTGGCAATATTAAGCAGTTTGGCCTTTGTTGATTTGCCTAAGTCTTTGGTCATAGTTGTACTTCGAGATATGTTTTCAGAATATTTGCTACCCGCATTTTCTTTGCATAGTCCATCAACCTAGCCAGATTTCTGTCTTTTCTTTTGAGGTAATTCTTCAGAATTTCGGACATTGTTTCCATTCCGATCTTGTTCCTGAACTTTACAGCATCACAGACAGACTTATGTATATCATACATATTAACCAGATAGCCAGTTATTTTCATTTGGGTGATACCCATTTCATGGTATTCTTTTTGCCAGTAGTGCAGTTGGATCGGAGGATAGTCTGGCAGTGTAACCTTTCTGCTTTTTTCAATTGCAATATGATAAGCCTGGGGAACCTGTACTGTAAGTTCATAATGAGCCCAGCAGGAATACAGGCAAAGTACACCACCTGGAACGACTAGGCTGATGTCGATCTGCTCAGGATTATCAGTTGCCTCTTGCATGAAATAGATGCCGTTTTTTACCCTTTCCACCTTGCCTTCGTCGATCAGCTTGCGCAGTTTGTCATAAAGCGCCCGATTGGGCAGTTGCCCTTTTGTAAGGTAGCCATTATGGTCTTTAAAAAGCGATATGAGATTTTTCGTCTTCATGGCATAAAGGTTATGCACAAATATACTGCTTTAGTTTAAATTAGCAGTAGATTATTTTAGTCTATCGTTTGCGAACCTATGTGTGATAAAATACTGCTTTTGTAACTGTTAGCAGTGTTTTATTACTAATTCCAGAATTTGATGATCTTTTAAACTATTACCCATGATGGAAAACATAAAAAATGCCGACCCAAATCGATTACATGACATCTGCATAAACCATGCATCATTGCCCCCTTGTCGCCAAACTTAGGTTGATTCCCTTTAGTGTATATAGTCAATTAATTATATTTAAATTTTAACCTGGCGAAATGGGGTTAATCATTTTAGTTTTTCCACTAGGGACTGTTTTTATATGAACAACTGTAAAATACTTGCTTTTGATTTGCTCTATCTTCTACGATTTGAATACCTCTAATTGTTTTTATTCGTTAGATGGTTGAAAACAAATGTTTTAACGTTATGAAATCAGCTTATCTATACGTTCGCGTGAGTACCGACGAACAGAAAAGAAAGGGCTACTCATTGCCCGAACAGGAGGATCGATTGTTCAAGTATTGTGAAT
Organism: Pedobacter schmidteae; assembly: GCF_900564155.1. Lineage (NCBI taxonomy): Bacteria > Pseudomonadati > Bacteroidota > Sphingobacteriia > Sphingobacteriales > Sphingobacteriaceae > Pedobacter > Pedobacter schmidteae. Next base: position 2,105,639 of record NZ_LS999839.1, read on the forward strand.
CCAACAATATACATGTTAAAGGAGTTTACAGGGAAGACTTTTCGGCAAAGAACTTCAACCGGCCCGAATGGAAACAACTTGTATTGGCGGTCAAAAAAGAACGTACCAAAGAAGAAAAGAATATCTTATTCATCAAGTGGGATAGGTTTAGTCGTAACATACAATATGCCTACGAGATGATCGGTATATTACGGAAGTACAATACCAAGGCAATGGCCATCGATCAGCCTGTCGATCTCGATATTCCGGAGAGTTCGGTAATGCTTGCCGTCTACCTTTCCGTCCCGGAAGCGGAAAATACGAGGCGTGCCCTTAATACTGCAAATGGAATGCGTAGAGCTCGGCAGATGGGGCGACATCCGAACAAGGCCCCAATGGGATTTGTAAACCTTACTGGGATTGACGGGAAAAAGTTTATCGCACCAAAGCAGCCCGAAGCGAGTGTTGTCAGATGGATTTTTCTTCAGCGGATAAAAAGCACCTTGCTAAGCTTCTTCCGCCAACCAATGTGAACTTTCAAACGGGCGAACTTTCCTTGGAACTAATTGGTGCATTGTCAAAAATATTGGTGTTGAACAAAAATGGCTAATTATACAGATGAACTTTATAGAAAGGAAGATTTCGGTCAAGCGGGCAATTCTCATTTTGGCCAAAAGTGGTATTGAGGTGGATGATAGTGAGGCTAGTATCATCTTGGATTTTCTTTACTTGATAGCAAAGAACTATAGTAAGAACGAAGAAGCGGAAAACACCCATAACCCGAAGGAGAAATCGAACTCGCTAAAATCGACGTAGATATGTTCTTAATGCAATTTTTTAGACTCTTTTGGATAAAAGTCTAGGAGGTTTTTTAGCGATTGTCGAACACGATTTGGCCGGATGATAACAGTTTGGGCCACAGGTTTTTATTGGCGTAAAAAAAGGAAACAACCTATGTGGGTTGTTTCCTTAAGTAGGTCGAGCTGCAATTTGTCGAACCTTTATGATCATTGCGAAGCGGTGGTTAATTTTGAGAAAGTGATAAAAAATCGACTTCCTGGACAATATCGAAGCAAAAAAAACTTAGGAGCAAAACTTTAAAAATAAGTGGTTATTTATTAGCGCTCCCTAAAAATGTTTGAATCTATCTTTTATTGAGGTTGTTGTTGAGTTACACAATGTATCATTCCGCCATTTGCATACAAATTTCTCACGTCTATTCCTACTACAGTTCTATTGGGATATAGATTTTGTATAATTTTGTTTGCTACAGCATCATTAGGATCATTATAATTAGGAACTAGTACCTTTTTATTTGCTATATAATAATTTACATAAGACCCTTTGTAACCCAGTTTTTTTCCATAGGCTGTTTCTACGTTATTTTGAGTTAGTGGAAGCTTAACGATATTGTAACGTGACGCATTTTTATCAGTAGCAGCATAAAGCGTAGCGATGTCTTCTTCAGGAACTTGCCAATCTAATAAATCATCGTGATTCATTGTTATTAGGGTGGTATTATTAGCAAATCTTGCAAATCCATCTATATGCATATCGGTGATTTCTAGACCAGCTTTTCCTTTTAGCCAAATAAATTTGGTTACGCCTAGATATTTAGTGAAAATAGCTTCCGCCTGTGCTTGTGTCATATCTGGATTTCTATTGTTGTTCAGGATCGCACTTTTTGTCGCCAATAAGGTTCCACTTCCATCAATTTCAATAGCCCCCCCTTCATTTATCATAACACCGTTCAGATTAACTTTTTCGATGTTTTGATCATTAGCGATTTTTGCAGGAATGAGGTCACAGTTTTGATGATCTGCTTTTTTACCCCAACCATTAAACCCCCAATCCTCTATAACCAGCTGCCCTTTATTGTCTTTTACATAGATTGGCCCATTATCTCTTACCCAAACATCATCAGTTGGGTAAATTTTAAAATCTATATTGGTTAAGGGGATGCTGGCATTAGTGAGCAAGCCAGTAATCCTGGTCTTTTCTACTTCATCGTAGGCAATAATATGGACTTTTTCACTTTCTACTAATACCTGCGTCATTTTGGTCCATGTTGCGTCTAACCTATTGCGATAGGTAATGCCATATTGATACTGATGGGGCCATTGAAGCCATGTACCTTCATGTGGTGCTGATTCTTCAGGCATTCTATAAATTACTGTAGTATCAGTTGGTTGAGTATCTTCTTCATTTTTTTGACAAGAAGAGAAAATAGTTATTAGTGATATCATTAAGAATAGCATTTTGTTCATCATTATAGTTTGGAATTATTTTTTACACAAAGTAATCGATAAAATAAATCGATCTATTGTCCAAAATTGACAACTATTTTTTTTTGATTGGAACAAGAATTTCTGTGATATAGTCATCTATATTTTCCGTATTGTAATCATTTTTTACATAATGTTCTATAATCGGAGTACTATCAAATTCTAGAGTAGAGTTAAAAAGCCAGTCTTTATAAATTCGCCTGTATGTATCTTCAATTAAACTATAACTACCTTTATGAATATATTTAGCATACTTACAGCCAAGTATATATGTTGAAAAGAATTCTTTATTTGCAGGATCTTTATCTATACATGCTTCATACCTGCATTTTAACATATCCGTAACCAGAGGTTGATCAACTATGATTCCGAAGTATTCTATTGTACCTTTTTTTTCAATAATAGCATCAATTTTATCCCATAATAACTCTATCTCAGTGCTGTTGTAGTTTTTTGTTTGGATTCCGATATAAAACACTTTGATTTCTTTAAAAAACACTACCTCGCAATCTATATTTTTACTTTCTTCATGATAATCGTTAATAAAGCTTTTGAAAGTGTCTTTTTTCCCCAGCCTGGCTTTAATCGGTGAAATATTAAACTGTTTTTTAAATGATTTAGAAAAAGATTGCAGACTATCAAAACCTACTGAATAGGAAATTTCGGTAATTGAATCACTGGTATAGATTAGTTTCTTATAAGCATTTTCAAGTTTCAATCTTTTTTGAAATGCTCCTAATGACTCATTGAAGATGTTTTTAAATACTCGTTGGGCATTCCTGTAAGAATAATTAGATAATTGTTCCAATTTTTGAATCGAAATGTCTTCATTGTAATTTTCTTCAATGTATTTGATTATATGTTGAATTTTTTCTAACCCCATATCAATGGTCATTATTGATGATTACAGTTGTTATCTTGTTAGGGGAGCATTGAGCATAGCTGATCAAATGTAAGTAGTTTCTTTTAAATTATTGTGCACTTTAATAACAGTACTTTCCTCTCTTCTAAAATGTTGTATCTTTTTGTTTACACATATTATTTGTTCAAATACTAATTATAAAGCAGAAACACTATTTTTCATCATATTATTTAAATCTGCTGCATAATTGTCAAATTCCACATTATGTTTGAATTGGACTATTGGGATTTTCATATATAGTTCTCTATTCAACGATATTTTCCGGGCATTTAACCCAGAAAATATCGTTTAGCTTAGAAATATTTTATTCAGCAATTGAGTTAGGGCGCCGTTTAATGGGAAGGCTGATAAGTACTATTCACAACGGAAGGTGTGATAAATATAGCATCATTAGCTGAACCTTGTCCTTCCAATATTATACTTGGTGTGGCCAATAGATTACCCGAAGATTTGTTAAACATGCGTATCTGATAATTGCTGCCTTTTTTTGTTCCCACCATAACAAAATTGTACGCATAGGGTGCCTTCGTGTATTTACGATGACGGATAAAAGTAATTTCCTGATCTACAGGCACTGTATATTGCAGTTGTTCAAATTTGTTGGATAAATTCCGGGACCAAACCTGATGACCAATTACAAAATAAATGATGTCTTCATCGGAATCGTTGAGGGCATATTTCGTAGCATTATAGATTTTATCTGACGGGCTTAAAACTTGAGGCACCATGTTTATTGCCGTAGGTGCCCCTGTTATTGCTACTAAATGTCTGAGGCTGGAATCAGTTTTATCCTGGAATATAGCATATCCGGTAAATGGGCTCTGCGTTTTCTGTGCCATATAAATCAACTTTTTATTGTTGTTATTGGCACTCATTTTGGAATCCTTACCATCAACGACAGGTGTCATTACAGTATTGGTGGGTGAGCTTGTTAAAAAAGAGCTACTTATTTCATCAAAAAAATACGGCTTCGCCGAACTGCCCGAGATGAAATATTTACTCAACTGATAAGGGGTATTGGCATTATCCCTCATCTGGACAGAGGCAAACTTTCCTTCATTTGGTGAAAATGAATAAATGCTATGTATCTTACCATCGTTTAAAAAATAGTAGGCTAATGAACCTAGCGTAATAAATCCTGGTTTCCGAATTACTGGAGTTGAATAAAATAAGTTATTGTAATTACCAAGTTCCTTTAGTGTATTAATACTTGTTACTGAAACGTCGCGTTCGGACGTTAGAAATAATGCCCTTGTATCTACCATAGATCCATTGTCCGGACTCTGAAAATTGGTAACGAAACAGAAATTGCCGACTTTTCCGTCTAACTTTCTCCCATTTCTTTCACTAAAAATATTGCTCAGTCTTTTTTCTGGTATATTTTCATTTGCCGCAACTGTAAAAAAATCAATATCCGTCTTATCTGCTTCATCTTTTGCGACATACCATCCTGTTGTGAACTGAGTCACTACATTTAATGTGGTAGTCGTACTTGTAGTCAGCCCCGTTTTTTTATTCTTTGCAGAGAAATACAATATCCAGGGTTTGGCCGCTTGTGTAACCAGGTAATCAATTTTTAAATCTCTTCCAATTGTATCCATTTTTTTTGCAGGAGCAATGAGTGGCACATTAGGATCATAAATGCCCCATGTATATTCAAAATCCGCATCTGGAAAAGATGAACTTACCGTTGGGCTGATACTGATTTTTCCATCCATTGATAAACGTTCGTAGGAGCTGTTAATTCCGGTGATGGTAATTTTTTCAAGTGGAGTATAGTCATAGTTCCCCTTATCCTTATAACAGGAAGAACTTAAAATTATAATTATGGAGAACATCAAAGTATGTAGTGGTTTCATGTTTCTGTTTTTTAGGTTAAGGAATAATAACCAGCTCTTTAAACTCATCCATTAAGGGGCTGGTTGGATGAGCATTATTATAATTGGTAAGTGCAGTTTTAAGTACGCCCTGCCAGTAAACAAGCGATGTGGCGTTATTTTTAACGATTGTTATAAAATCCTGGTCCCAGCGTTCACCAGTCTGCTCAATCATAAAGCGATGTTTAACCACGCTATATTTACCAAAATAGGATGAAGTCAAAAAGGCTGTCCATGCTGCCGGCTGACTCAGACGGTCCGTTAACTCTATTTTACGCCAGGTATATTCTGGTTCCCCAACTTTAAATTCTTCATTGTCAGCAATATTAATTTTTAAGGTTACCGTTTTTGTTTTTAAAGATGGATCCCTAAGCAAAACGATCGGAACACGAGCATGGCTTTCTCCGGCCTTAATTTTATATTTTCCTGCAATAGAAGAATTGGCAAAATCCTGATAATGTGTTCCGGGAATTGCATCTTCCAAACCGTTTGTTCGGATTTGCTCCAGTTTAAAGTTCCTATCTTTTGCTGAAACCTTACCAATAGCATAGATATCGAAAAAGACTGTATCCTGCGCTGCATCAGTGTAAGCAAAAGAGTAAGGCTTTAATGTATCTGCTAAATTATAAGATGACTGATATATTTTGGACCGCTCAGGGCCGAATTGTATACGGGCTGCCCCCTCATAAAGAAGGTACTTGTCATTTTTACAGGATATGAAGAGTGCTGCAAAGACCATCAGCACGGCAAAGTGTTTTAATGAATACATAGTTCTAACTGATTAATAGGTTTTTACTAGTTCGCCCTGTGGCAATGGCACGATGTAATTGATATTAACCCCTGAAGGAGTCCATAATACGCTTGATTCAGGAGCATTTAACCGTTTGTACAAAAAGAAAGCCTGTCCTTCAGCATAAAACTCTTTTCTGTACTCTGGCAGCAGTATTGCCTGAACCTGATTGAGTTCTGTTGGCAATGGCGTATTTACAATATTTCTGGCTAGACGATAGGCATTCCAGAAAGTTTGTGCTTCAATCGGCGGAGCAGTTTCAACAGCAATCAGATAAAGTTCGCTAATGCGCAGCATAGGTATCCTTTTAAAATCGAGTTGAATACTGGATGGGGCCTGGTTAACCTGATACTTGTTGATAATGTAGGTTTTTGACTGATTAAATTGGGTGACCAAACTCCATAGGTTAGTTTCTCGAATATCTGTTCCTGTATTTCCATACAGCTGGTTCTTCACCATGGTTTCATTGCTGCCCTTTTTTAAAAGGCCACTGCTAAAGATTTTTGTATAACGGTCATAAAGGTCCCAGTCATACAATCCAAAAATCTGCTCCGCAGTAAGTGCATAATCTTTTGCTGTTAAATCAGCGGCTACGCCCAGTCTGAATTTCAAAGTGCCATCAGAATTTTTTGAATCAATTACCTCCCTTGCACATGTATAGGCGTTGCTTCTGTCATTGAACCAGAGGTATATCCTAGCCTGAACCGCCTTAACGGCATAATAGTTCATTTTCAGATAGCGGTAAGCCATTAAGTTATCTGCAGGAAGAAAAGGCGCAGTCCCAGGTTTACCCAACTGATCTAAAGAATAACTTTTGATGGGATCACCCTGCAGTAATTCAGCCGCATCTGAAAGATCGCGCAACAATTGTAATTTGAAATCAGCGAATGAAATCAGCTGGTTCGGGGATTTTGAAATGGTAACAGGATACGGCAGTATAGCACTGTTATTGGCCATTGCCGGTACAGGGCCAAACAAACGAAGAATATCAAAAAGACAATAGGCCCGTAATGCCAAACATTCACCTTTAATCTGCTGATATATTCCAGGGGTAGTGAATACATCTTTACGCCGATCTATCTGCCCAAGTATGGCATTAATACTGGCTGTAGTAGAATAGGCTTGCGCAAAAATGGCCGTCATCCTATTTTGAACCCCAATATCGCTGTAGTTGTAGGCTCCGATTTTCTGTTCTATACTGCCATTGGTTACATCCCAATTTGAAACCAACTGTTCAATAGTTGTCATTGTAAGTGCTTCTCCGTAAGCAGTGGTACTTTTCATCTGTATATAGACTCCGCTGAGTGCATCTTTAAAGCCACCTTCAGAGCTATAAAAATCATCCTGGGTGATATCAGTTCTGGGGTTCACCGTAAGAAATTTTTTGCAGGAGGTAAAGCTGAGACAAGCAAGTAGCCCTATAAGGAGATATTTTATTGTGTTCATCTGAATATTATTTTTAGATCTGAAACTAGACATTAGAATGTGGCACTCATGCTTAAAGAAAATCTTTTTGAAAAGGGGTAGGTTGTTCCCCGCTCACGTTTTACAGTAGAGATGTAGAACAAATCAGCGCCATTACCCGAAAATAAAAGGCTTTCTATTCCAAGGGTCTTATGCAATGCTTTAGATTTCACATCATACTGAACATTGATATTTCTGCACGTAAAGGTTCTTTCATCCTGTACAAACCTGGAGGTCATATAAGTTGGCGAGGTGACCAGCAAACCTTTAAAAGCCGCATTGTCGCCGGGATTTTGCCAGCGGTTATTGTAAACTCTAGCATCTACGTTATACCTGTAATCTGCATTTTCGACCTTTTCGATCAAAGTAGAATTGTACAATTGTCCGCCATAACGATAGCCAAAAGTTATATTAGCCGAAAAAGCCTTATATCTGAGCATTGTGCTTAAATTTCCAAGGTATTTAGGCTCACTGATCCCACTTGGCCTTAAGTCAACCGGATTCCAGATAAAAGTTGAATGCCCCTCTTTGTTCAGGTATACTTCTTTTCCGGTTCCGGGATCAATGCCTAAGGACGGGACTACCCAAATAGTATTTGTTGAATAGCCTTCCTTGTACAACAGGTTTGGATTAGCACCACCATTCTTTTCAATTGCACTCACTGCATCTTTCATTGCCTGGGAAATACTGGTAATTTTATTGTTATTGTTTACTACAGATCCGCTGATCGTCCAGGTTAGACCTTGTTCTTTTCTGATCAGATAAGTTGTGGCTTTGATTTCAAATCCACGATTTTGCAGACTCCCAATATTTCCAATGTAGCTGGAAAATCCATTTGATATAGGCAGGGTGATAGCCGAAACAAGATCAACGGTCTTATCTGAATAATAATCTGCGACCAGGGAAATACGATTGTCAAACAACTGGGTTTCAATTCCGATATTGAAACTTCTTTTCTGCTGCCATTTTAAAGCATTATTTCCCAGCCCCAGCAGATAGGCTCCCATCTCGTTATAATAACGGTCTTTTGAATAATACCTGTAGGTAGAAAGAGCCTGATAGGCATTAAAATTTTGTGAGCCTGTTATCCCTGTTGAAGCGCGAAGTTTTAATTTATTGATGAATTCCAGATTTTTAAGAAAATCTTCCTGTTCCATATTCCAACCTAAACCTGCTGACCAGAAAGGGGCAAATCGGTTTTGTACACCGAATTGCGATGAGCCGTCCATGCGCAGAGACAGATCGGCAAAATAACGGTTGTCGTAAGTATAATTTAAGTTACTGGTTATCCCGATAGCTCTGGAGAGGCTTTCTGTTCCTGAAGGTTTACTGTTAGGTGCATACTGAAGTGCCATAGAAAGGAAGTCCAGTTTTGCATTGGTAAAACCTTCCGCTAAAAAGCTATAAGTTGTAGCCTTATCCTGTCGAACATTATAGTCCAATCCTGCAAAAAGGGAATGCTTTTCATTAATGATTTTTGAATAACTCAGATTGATACTGCCGTCATAATTTAGCAAATTCCCCGTTCCATAAGCATAATTTCCTTTTCGAAAAACATCGGCAACCGCATAATTAGCAAAATCCGTATGAGCAGCAGGTTTGAAATTATCCGTTTGCCTGCTCTCCTTAGAAACACCTAAACGGGCCCTAAGCTGTAAATCAGAATAAATTCTCCATCCGAATGAAAAATTGTTGGTTATTGTTGTATTCGAAGCTAGATCGAAGGTGTTCAGGGTAGCATTGTATAGTGGATTGGTCGGTAGTGAAGACCATCGCGAAGAAAAGCTTTCATCACCAGGATCTCCAAGCACTTTAATTAAATTTCCATTGTCATCATAGGCTCTCCAATAAGGATTTTGCTTCACATAGTCACTAAAGCTGCCATAAGGAGAATTTGAATTGTTGCCCGTTCCAACAATGAGGTTATTTGTAAATCTGATATTCTTAAAAATGTAAGTTAGGTTAACTGTACCATTAAAAGTTTTGTGGAAAGACTTTTTCATAACTCCCTGTTCATCATTGTACTGAGCTGATGCCGAATACCTGAACGATTCGTCCCCACCTTCTATCCGCAAGTTATGTCGTTGGCCTATAGCCGTATGCAGGGGTTTTGAAAGCCAGTAGGTATTTACTCCGCTATTGATCTCATTAAGCAAATAATTATAATAGGCTTTTAATGGAATGTCAAATTGCGGACGTGGATTGTCATACAAGTCAACTTTTTTTTCAAGCTCCAGTTTTTCTCTCGCATTCAATAGATTATAGCCGGTCAGGTCAGGCATTTCGATGTTCACATCACTTCGGTAAGTGATGCGCAGTTTTCCAATTTGCGGGGCCTTTGTTGTTATGACGACCACGCCATTTGCCCCTCTTGAACCATAGATTGCCGTAGCAGAGGCATCTTTGAGAATGGTAATTGACTCCACCTCATTCTCATTCATATCCATTAAGCGCTGCAACGTTGACTCAAACCCGTCTAATATGATCAGTGGAGTGTTTAATCCAACTCGTGTACCATCCTGTAATTGATTTACATTGGGCAAACTGGAATTACCCCTGATCTGAATTTCGGGAATACGGTTCGGATCACCACCAAACAAATTACTTTCTATAATGTTAAATGAAGGGTCTATATTACGTAAAGAGGTTACCAGGTTTCTGTTCCCAAATGCTTTCAGTTCTTTAGCAGTTACGGTAGTCGAAGCACCAGTAAAACTTTTATCTACCTTTCTAAAAATACCGGTATTGATCACCACTTCATCCATATCATTTTGTGCTTCTTCCAGCACAATAATTAAATCCCGGTTGTCTTTCAGCTTTATTTCCTTTGTTTTATAACCTACATAGGAAATACTCAATTTAGCCATATTATCTACATTCGACAGCATAAATTCTCCGTTGGCATTAGTTGCTATGCGGATATTCGTACCGATAACTTTTATAACTGCACCCGGCAATGGATTGCCTTTATCGTCGGTTATCTTACCTTTCACATCTATAGCTTTCAAAAAATCACTCAGGTTATCCAGTAAAGATTTTTGTTTTATGGCAACAGATTTTTCAAGGATCTCAAAACTTAGATTTTGCCCGGACAGGCATTGTGTCAGGGCCTCCCGCAAACTGGCTCCTTTTAGATCTAAATTTACATGGGCTGCTTTTTTCAACAGATCCGCATCAAAAATAAAATCGTAACCTGTCTGGTTTCTTATTTTTCCGAAAGCATCTTCCAATGAGAGGTTTCTTTCTTTTAAGGTAACAAGCTGGGCAAATGTCGAAGCACTTACCTGCATTATGCAGGCAGTCATTATAATTATGATCACTTTCACAATTAGTAAGAATTTAGGTGGCAGCCATTTAATGGGCAGACCTAGGTTAAAAGTATTTAATTTCATACTTTTGATTTGGTTTGAGTGGTTTACGAATAGTTGCACAATTATTTATCCCGATCTTAAATGATGGGAAAGGTTACTCAAACTATAACCGGATTGTGGTTCCAACACTTTCCGGTTTTTTATTTAAATAACCTGTTGGTTGTTTTTAGTTTGTTTTTTGTAATTGGTTTTTCATCATTATTTAATTTAGTAGTTTATTGATATCGGGTTTATTTGCCGACTATTATACTTTTACCTTTAATATCGAAATGTACTTTTCCTGTAGCTTCGATTAGTCTCAATACTGCTGAGAGGTCTTTACTCCGGGAAATAAAACCACCTAGCTTCACGTTCTGGGGATAATCAATTTTATAAATTATCTCCACATTGTACCAGCGAGCGACTTTACGCATTACGGATTCCAGACCTTCGTCTCTAAAAACAAAATCACCATTTTTCCAGTCGATAGCCAGACCTGTGTTTACGAATGCAACTTCAATTTTGTGATTGCTAAGTATAGCTTGCTGTCCCGGAACCAACTTAACTGCTGCATTTTTCAAGGCAAGTGGTTTTTCTTTTTTTAATAAAGAAACTTGTACAGAACCTTCCAGCAAGGTTGTCTTTGTAATGTTTTCCTCCCCGTAAGCGCTAATATTGAAATGCGTACCCAGTACCTCCAATTCCTGATCGTCTGTAAGCACAATAAAAGGATGCTTTTTGTCTTTTGCCACCTCAAAATATGCTTCTCCATTTAATAACATTACTTTCCGTTGCGAACCAACAAATTTTGAGGGAAATGAAATTTTTGAATCAGCATTTAACCAAACATTAGTTCCATCAGACAATGTCAGCTGATAGGTACCACCTCTTGGAGTGGTTGCAGTTAACGTCTGGTAATTTGGAGAAATGTTAGATGCTTCGATCTCCCTCTCATGAGCTTCTCTCGTAGTTCCTGCCAGTAATGATGAAAGAAGTTCTGTTCCATCATTATAGGTTAAATTTGAAGCACCTATAATTAATCCAACTTTGTCATCACTTAAGACTATTGTTTTCCCATTTGGTAAGGTAAGTGTCGCGGTGTTCTTTCCTGGAGCAATATCCATTGTATACTGTGCTTGCCCAACACGATGACCGTCGCCATAATGACGAGATGTATACCACCAAAGACCTAACGTTATTGCTACTACAGCAGCAGCTACACCAATATATCGCCATAAGCCAACCTGCTTAGTCTCTTCATATTTCAACGGCAACTGGCTACGTATAATTGAAAAATCACTTTTTAGATCTTCATCAGACAGGTCCAGATCTTTTACAGTACCAAGGATAATCCATTTTTCAATTAATACCACCTCTTCTGGCAAGGCTGTACCTTCCTGATATTTTTCAATTAGCTCTCTTGCATTTTTAGCTTCCATACTGTAGCACATTTGGGCGATTCAGCTACATGACAACTAAGTATTAGCTTAGGGTTAAAAAAAAATGAAAAAAAATAACATCTAGACTATCTGGGAATCAACAACAGCAAACAAGTCGTTTAGCAGACCTTTCCATAAAATCGAGATACTTAATTTAAATAAAAACGAGCACCATGAATTGGCCTAATTTTGCTTTAAACAACTTCAAAGCATGATGCATATGACTTTTTACTGTTTCTTCAGATAGGTTTAGTTCGGCAGCAATTTCTTTACGACTATAATTCGTCTTTCTGCTTAGTTCAAATACCCGGCGCATCTTAGTTGGAAGCGCGGCAATTTCTTTTTCAATGAGTGCTGCTAGTTCATTATGCCGTAATAGATAATCTGCACTTTCGTCACTTTTTTCAAGATAATCTTGAAAAGTATCAATGTATCTTGAATATACTTTTTTATGCTTAATCCGATTCAATATTTTATTCTTGACAGCCGTGTACATAAAGGGCAGCAAGCCAGTTGTAAAAACCAAACTTTTACGCTGCTCCCATAAGTAAAGAAATACCTCATGAACGATGTCTCTGGCTTCTTCTCTTATCCCTATTCTTTTATAGGTGAAAATATATACTAAGTACTCATACCGATTATAGATCTCAGTATAGGCATATTGATCTCCTTGTTGTAATAAGTTAGTTAATTCCTCATCCGTAAGCGCGCTGTAAGCAGCCATTTTTGATCCCTTTACCTAGTATTAGTAGTTGTTTTCGTCAATAATAACCATTTATCATTAAATTCTGTTAGGTTGTGAAAAATTAGTAGCTGAATTAACTCAGAATTTCATTGGCTGAAATAAAAACAGCCGCACTATTTAAGTAACGGCTGCTTTATCGTTAAAAACATCTTTTTTTATTCCATTGTAGTTGCCGGGACTGAGTTTTCCGCTATATTTTTGAGGCCGGCAATATAATTTTCAAATTCAGTAGTCAGCTTGGCTATTAAAGCTTTTTTTGCCTCGCTATCTCCCTTCACTACTGCTTTCAATGCGATGTTGCATTTATCACCTTTAGCTTTTGAAAATATGCTAATCTCTGCCGATGTAACACCTTTTGGTAAAGATGCTGGAGCAAAATGGATCACCATAAAATTATTTTCCTTGTCGTGCTGAACAATTTTCTCCAAACGAATATCGCCGTTTGCAAAAATAATCTTTCTGGATGCCGTACTGTTTTCATCTGTTTCAGCAATCGTTCTAACATAACCGTTTGAAGCTTTACCGATCAGTTCCGGTTCGCCCAGGATTGCCCAGATTGTTTCCTGGTCCATATCTATTTCTGCCTCTTTAGTGATGTCCCATTTGATGTTTTGTGCAGCAGCCATTTGTGCATTTGCTTTTAAGGTTGATAAACCTGTAAGGATTAATAGTGATACAATGATCTTTTTCATTTTATTTATTATTTATTAAGTGTAATTATTTGTTTTGCTTTAATTTTATTTTTAATCTTTCAGTAAGGGTGGTTGCGCCTTTTGATCTCCCGCAGCTTTATTTCTCAGTTCCTCTGATTTATGCTGCATGGCTTCTGCTTCAGCTGTTTTGCCTTGTTTTTTAAAAACCCTTTTTCGCAGATCGGCCAGCTGGATACTGGTGAAAAGGTTGGGGTAGTCTTTCTCAATTTTGCTGGCCCAATTTAGGGCAAGCGTATATTGAGAGGCAGGGGCTAATGTCACCACATCATTTGCTGCATCGATTACAAAATCCTTCATTCTGGGGAATTCTTTGTCGGCCGCAGCTTCGTCAACCACAGCGGCAAACTGATCCCATTGGTTTGCAGCGGCATATGCTGTCAGGCTTAACTTTGAAAGAATAGATTTAGAAAAAGGGCCTGGTGTGGTCAGCAGACTTCTGATGGCCGTCATATTTTCTTTTGCTTCCTCCAAATCACTTTTCGATTCGTATGCTCTTTTGATGGCATAGACTGAACTGCCAAATGTATCCTCAAAGTATCTGTTTACCCGGTTTGGACCATATTGCTTTTCCAGATCCGCTTTATTGGCATACAGATAAGCAAAAGCCTTTGATGAAGGATTGTTAAGGTATTTTTGGGCCAATGTCCAGTTCTTTTTTCCCATTAGCGAGGCTTCGGGCAAACCGTCAAAGTATATTTTGGCTACTCTGCCCAACTTAGTTGCTTCATAAGCTTTTTCAAGCGCGTCCATATAAGCAAGTGTTGTGGTTTCAGAGTGATCACCATCATTGAATTTTTTACCCAGACCAAAAACGGTACTTTCAGGTTTTAAGGCTTTACTTGCTTCCTTTATAAATTCGGGAGCTGACATACTGCCAACAATTTTCTGCACCACTTCGCCATCGCCATTGATGAACAGATAGGTAGGATAGGCATTTACCTCATATTTCTCCCTTAATGTGGGGCCTTCACCTTTTTCCATGTCGTATTTAACGTTGTGAAAGGTGCCGTTAAACATATCGGCCACCTCGTCTTTTGTAAATACATCTTTTGCCATCATTTTACATGGGCCACACCAGCTGGTGTATGCATCAAAAAAGATGATCTTGTTTTCTTTTTTTGCTGTTGCCAACTGCGTTTTCCAGTCTCCCTCCTTAAAGACGATCTCGCGATTTTGAGCACTGGCGTACATGCTCGTCAGGCAAGCAATTCCAATAAATAGTTTTTTCATGTTAATTTTGTTGTTGTGTTAATTCTGAGCGGAATTTAGCTTAAGCCCGTTCCGGCCGGCACGGGCTTAATATTCTTATTACAATGGGTTTTGTTTCAAATCTGGGTTCAATTCAATTTCTTTTGGTGGCAAAGGATAAATTACGCGCTTGTCATTTGCCGGAACAGTAAAACCGGCAGTAGCAATGTAATCAGAATAGTTTCTGGTCACAGGCAATCCGTTTCTAAAATTGTCAAATGATGAATGTCCTTCAAAGGCCAGTTCCAGTCTGCGCTCATTTAAAGCAGCCTGAAAAACGGTCATGTTGGCAGCGGCCAGCGTTGCAGTTGTCCAGGCCGGCGCAAGCGATCTTGTTCTTACCAGGTTAAGTGCAATTAAAGCTTCGGTATTGTTGTCTAGTTTCGCCAAAGCCTCGGCTTTATTCAGGTACATTTCTGCAATACGCAGGTAAGGCGTACCACTTCTGCTTTGTGAACTAAAGTCGAAGCCACCCGGAGCAGAAATCTGCTGATAATTAAACTTATTGATCGAATTTCTGGTTTTATCTGCGTCGGTTATCCTGTCATCAGTTTCAACCGTAATAAAATTCTTCCTTAGATCGCCGTCATTCTGATTCAGAATGGCCATGTAATCAGGTGATGCTGCATATTCGCCCTGGTATAGATATCCAAATAAATCCCTGGGGGTTAAAAACTCATTGATTTTGTTGCCATTGGTATCATCATGTCTGAAACTAAAGATGGCTTCTTTATTGTTTTTACTGTCTACCGCAAAGGAGTTGCTATATGGAGCACCCTGCAACAAAGTATAAACATTTGAAGCGATTACTTTATCAGCATATTCTACTGATTTGGCATTGTACTCAAGCTGTGGTGCTGATGGTGTACCACCCATGTATAAGTATACGCGGGACAATAAGGCCCATGCAGTTTCTTTGCGGACATAATTGTTCGTCTTGGCCTGGGTCATTAAAGCTGCGGCTTTTTCCAGGTCGGAAACGATCTGGGCATATACTTCCTTAACAGTATTGCGCTTTGGCTTATTATCATTATCTCCAGTTGAGCTTAAGGATAGTGGTACTGCCAGCCCTGCTGCGTTGTCCTGATAATACGGTCGGCCGTATGCCCTAACCATATTAAAGTAAGCCATAGCCCTGAGGAAATAGTTTTCTCCTTTCAGTTGATCATATGCAGGTCCTTGTCCATCAACCACAGCGTTTATTACTTTGTTTACACCAAACACAATGCGGTAAGACATTCTCCAGAAAGAAGCAGTGATACCCAGAGTTGGGGAGTTTGTAAAGGTATAACTGTCGTCCCTGGTTTGCGGATAAGCCTGGGTAGCCGCCCAAATGTTATTCCCTTTTAGCTCGCTGATGTTAAACCAGGATACATCATATTGTGTATCACCTGCTGCGGCTGTAACCAGCAGTGCGTAATTACCGTTGGTAGCTGTGGTCAATCCGTCTATTGTATTTAATAGTTCCTGGTCAGATTTATCATTAAAAGGTTTGATGTTTTCATCAATTGCTTTTTTGCAGCCTGACAAAACAATTGCTGCAAAACATATGTATACTAATAGTGTGTACTTTTTCATGGTTTGCTTCATTAAAATGTTAACTGTAAACCCAATACGTATTTACGGCTGGCACCATACCCGGCACCCACACCATAATTGTTCTGATCTCCCGCCAAGCCACCTTCAGGATCTACTCCATAAAAGGTTTTTTTGGTAAACACGAACAGATTGTCTCCACTCAGGTAAATGTTTGCACGCTGTAACCAGGCTTTACGCATTAGTTTTGCAGGTAAGGAATAGCCTAACCTTACATTACGTACCCTAATGTGACTGGCATCCTCCCAAAACCTGGAGGTTTCATAGTTTGCACCGTCTGTCCTGTTCCTGTAAATCTGGGGTTCAGTTGCTTTATCACCGGGCTTTTCCCATATCACCTGTCCGGCCGCTGGTTTAATCTGGTTGTTTTGCAATACGTCATTGCCTTCTGAAGCGAAATAGGAATTTCTGGAATTGTTGAATACCAGGTAATCATTTGCAAAATTTAACAAGACCGACAGTTCGAAGCCTTTGTAACCAAAGGTATTTAACATACCTCCATAATATTTAGGGGTGGTGTTACCAACCAATTGAAATTGTGCAACTACATCATCTCCGCTCAGACCGGCGAAAATGTCGTCGTAGGTGTTTACGATTTTGCCGGTATAGGCATTTTTAGCGGCATCAAACTCCAGTCGTTCAAATTGCGGCATACCAGTCTGGGCATCTACACCTAACCACTTAATTGCGTGCACACTGCTGATATCGTCGCCTTCTTTAATGAAACCTGCATTTCCATAAATCACTTTCTTGTCGTAAAGTTTGGTAACCTTGTTTTTATTGTAAGTAAAGTTTAAGCCAGTTTCCCAGGTAAATTTACCGGTCAGGTTTCTGCTATTCAGCATCACTTCTATTCCCTTGTTTAGCATTGCTCCAATATTTTGGTATTGGTTAGGGACTCCCAATAAGGCCGAGGTTGCCACCCTTTGAATGAGATCGGTATTGCGTTTTCTGTAAAAATCGGCCGATAAGGTTATTCTGTTAAACAAGCCCAGATCTATACCCAGGTTGCCAACATAGGCACGCTCCCATGTAATTCTCCTGTTTCCCAGCTGGTTGATAACCGCCGCTGGATCGCCGCTGTACTGGTAATCAAAATTATAAAAACTTTCTGTCAGGAAATCCTCACCGGCTATTTTTCCGCTTGTACCATAACTGGCCCTTAATTTTAAATTGCTCAGGTATTTATTGCCTTTTAAAAACTGCTCGTTGCTCAGCAAATATGCACCACTTACCGAGTAAAAGTGACCGGCCCTGTTGTCAATTCCGAAATTTGTCGAGTAATCCATCCTATACGATGTATTCACAAAATAGCGCTCATCGTAATTGTAGTTGCCTTCTGCAAAAAGAGAATAGGAGGCTCGGGCAAAACGCTCGCCCCGGAATGATTTTCCAGATAAGGAATTCCAGGATTCGGAAGCCGCAGAGGGAACTTTAATCCCGGTAGGCAAGTTTCTAACTGCTAAAGCATTGTACTCGGAATTGTTTCTATTGTACTCAAAGCCAGCCAAACCGCCCAGGGTATGCCGGCCAAATTGTTTGCGGGCAGTGATCAGGTTAGAGGTAAGGAACGCGTTGGAAGCCATTTTATTTTGCATAAGCCTTCCTTTATCAGTTGTACCGGCTACCGAGAGGCGGTCCTGGTAGTCTTCTGTAGCAACAAAGGTGGTATTGTACGAGTTATTGGACTGCAGGGTCAGCCAGTTGAACACTTTATACTTTGCCGAAAATACACCCAGTAACTGCTGTGTTTTGGTGGTGGTGTTGTTAAAGGGCAAATCGTAAAGCGGGTTTTGATAAACACGGCCCAATGCGTCGGCGCCCAATATCTTTTTTGGAAGGCCGTCCTCACCCTTCGGTGAGAACCATGGTAACAGCACAAGTCCGCTGGTACCGCCTATTGGGCTTCTGTTGCCTTTGTCAAAAATAGCACTCAGGTTTGCCGTTAAGCTCAATTTGCTGGTGATGTTGTGATCAAGATTGAGCTTAAAGCTAGTCCTTTCCAGGTCGTTAGCCTTTAGCGGTCCTTGTTCATCATAGCGGTTGGCCCCAAAATAATATCTTGTTGTTTCAGTTCCGCCCGATAAGCCCATATCTACCGTTTTGTTTATGGCATCACGGTAAAGTTTTGAATTCCAATCGGTATAAGTACCCAATGAAGATGAAGAGGGCAGATATTTAGCCAGGTAGTCGTCTTGAGTTAATCCTTCATTGGCCCTGTTAAACGAGGTAACCAGTATTTTACGCTGATAATCGTATAATTCCTGCGTATTCATGAACTTAATTTTGCCCATATAACGCTGACTGATTCCAAAAGTACTATTGACGTTTAACTGCGAATTCCCTGCGGCTCCTTTTTTAGTGGTGATCACTAATACACCTTGGCTGGCCCTTGAGCCATAAATGGCTGTAGAGGCAGCATCTTTTAATAAAGTAAGGCTTTCTATATCTGTAGTGGAAACAATGTCACTGGGGTAGACTACTTCAGAATAGATAATTCCATCTACTACAATCAAAGGGTTCAGATTATTGGTTACCCGAAGGCCGCTGTTACCATCTGTAATGGGCAATGTTCCTTGTCCGCGAACTACAAAGGAAGCTTTATTGTTTGGATCACCCGAAGGTTCCGTAATGTACATACCTGCAATTTTTCCTTTTAACTGCGAGATCAGGTTGTTGCTGGTTACTCCTTCCAGTTGTTTTGCGCTAAAGGTTTGCAATGATCCGGTAATTTCGCTGGCTTTTTTGGTACTATAGCCCACTACTACCGCTTCCTGCAAATGGGCAATGGCCGGGGTCAATACTACATTTATTTCTGGGTTATCCGTATCGGTAACCGCTACCTCTATAAGTTTGCTTAGGTAGCCTACGCAACTGAAA
Organism: Pedobacter schmidteae; assembly: GCF_900564155.1. Lineage (NCBI taxonomy): Bacteria > Pseudomonadati > Bacteroidota > Sphingobacteriia > Sphingobacteriales > Sphingobacteriaceae > Pedobacter > Pedobacter schmidteae. The sequence goes on from NZ_LS999839.1 coordinate 2,124,927, forward strand.
CCAATACGGTAGGTACCGGGTACAAGGTTTAAAGAGAAATTACCACCGGCATTAGTCATGGTGACCATGTTTGTCCCATCAACCCTCACCGAAATGTTGGAGATAGGGTTTTTGCCATCTGTTACTTTGCCTCGGATGGTTTTTTTTGCCTCCGGATTTTTTTTTATTGCACTAACCGGGATTTTCGATTTTATGATAACCGTTTTATCAACAATGATAAAAGTTAAGGACTGGTTGCTTAGCGTTGCCAGTAACGCCTGGTCAATATTGACATTTTTTAATGATAAGTTTATTTTTGAAGGATTCTTTCTTAAAAGGTTTATTTTATAAATGAAAGAATAGCCGCTTTGTTTTTCTATTTTTTTAATTACGCTTTCAATACTCGCATTTTTTTCGTTCAAAGTAATACTTTGGCTAAAAGCAATAGCGCTGGCCTGGAAACTAATGATCAATAAGCATATAATTAATTTCATGACTCTTAGGACGTCTAAAGTTTTATTCATATTTTTGTTTGGTTTAACCGCGGTCAGACTGCTTTCCTTTTAGGAATTCAGCAACAATCCCCGGTTTGGGTTGATAGATAATGTGGTCTGTCAGGACTGTTTTTTTATTAAACCCGAAACTTTAATCCGGAGATGCTGTAAACATCCCCGGATTTTTTGTTTAAAGGTAAAATCTAATGGGTTATGATTTTACAATAAGCGTTCTCCCTTCTATTTTAAAGTTAATATCATTTAATTCTAACATTTCGAGCATTTTTGTGAGGCTTATGTTTTTAGAAGCCTTAAAATGAAAGACTTCGGCGGGGTGTTTATTTCCCTCAAAAACAACATCTATATTATACCACCGCGAAAGTTGTCGCATGATAGTGCTCAGGTCGGATTCATTGAACTGGAAATAGCCGTTTTTCCAGGCCACAGCTTCTTCAATGTCTGCTGCATATACATTTAATCCATTACTTTGCAATACAGACTGCTGGCCGGGTGCAAGTAGCACATCAGCCAGAAAGTGGTTTCCATTACTAATCTTTATACTTCCTTCCAACAGCGTTGTTTTGGTTGTGCTTTCATCTGTATAACTATTGACGTTAAAATGAGTGCCCAATACCTTAATTTCCTGATCCAAACTATTATTGTTCGTTACCACCTTAAAAGGTTTGGTCTTGTTGTGGGCTACCTCAAAATAGGCTTCACCAGATAATTCTACTTTTCGATCTCGCTTGCTGAAGGTGACCGGGTATTTCAATGAAGATGCTGAATTGAGCCATACTTTAGTACCGTCGCTAAGCGTTATAGGTACTACAGCACTTCCTCGCGGATTAGTTAATGTATTATACTGCATTTTTTTGTTTGCCATTTCGATGGCTGAGCCATAAATTACTTGCCCATCAGTTAGTTTCATAACGCTTACATTTCCCTGGTATGTCAACGCCCCATTGCTTAAGCTATCTAGATATAGTTTATTCCCATTCGCCAGAATGATCATTGCTTTGCTTCCTTTTGGTGCTTGAATATCTTTTACAGGTTGAATGGTTTTGACAATGTTAATCTCCCTTTGGAGTCTGTTAGACAGTAAAAAGTAACTTCCAAGCCCGGTTAATAGTAACAATGATGCTGCTACAGCAATTCTTTTCAGAAGGAATTGCATTTTAATTTTATTATTTCTGATATCTTTTTTTGTTGAAGCTACGTCTGAAGTCAGTCGCTCCATTACCTTTTTCCAACCTGTGTCCTCATTATAATGGCGAAATGAATCCAGTTCGGCGCTCACCCATTTCTGATCAGTAAGTCTTTCAAAGAGGGCCTTGTTGTTGTCTGATGCTCCAATCCATTTATTTAGCTCATCATTTTTAGTTTCAGATAACTCCCTATGTAAAAAAAGTACTATCAGATCGTCTATATTATCGTTCATTTCTTGCATAAACTATTAATTTAAATATCAAAATATGTTGATATAACCTTAATACATAACTAACACGAACAGCACTTCATTTTAACCATCCTAAAATTGTTTTTTTGAGTAAAAAAATAAGATGCTTATTTTTAGCTTGCGGTGGTTGTGTTCTTTCTCAAGAACCACTTTTGCCCGCAATAATTGAAAGGCAGTAGATAAATAGTGCAGAAGAATACAATTTTTCTTTATATAAAATTAAACGTAGTTTTTGAAGGGCTTTTGTTTTTTGGTTCAGTACGGTTTGCGTACTGATACCCATTTCGGATGCAACCACACCAGTGCTTTTTCCTTCTATGAAAATAGATTTAAAAACTTGTTTACATTGTCCGGGTAAATTTTCAACTTCGGCATAAATAACCTGCAATACTTTGGCGGTGATCATTTCATCTTTGCCAAAAAGCTCATCAGGTTCTGATAAGTATTCAATTTCCTTGTTGGCTTTATCACGGGTTTTAAGTTTACGTAAAAAATCAAAACAAGCGTTGCGGACTGCCAGGTAAAGAAATGATTTTACATCGGGTAAGTTATCAAAATCATTTTTTTTCTTCAGCAATTTTAAAAAAGTATCTACTACAATATCTTCCGCTTCTTCTTTATTATATACCAGTTTTTGTGCAAAGTAACATAATGGGCGATAATGGAGGGCATACAATTGACGGCAAGCTGCTTCTTCTGCATTTCTGAAACCATTAATAATATCATTATTGTTAGTTACAATTTTCATAATGGCGTCCAATCGATACTGGTTAGATATCCGATTCCTAAAGTACAATAAAAAACAAATATTAATAATAAATAAAGCCGTGATCTTGCCCCGGCTTTATTTATTATTGAGATTCTAAAGGTCCTTTTTTTAACCCCACCATCCGATAGACGGTAAGGAAGCGAATAAGTTTGGTTTGTTCTTAATTTGTTCTTGCCGTCGGTATCGATTTTTTGTTTTCCTTGTTAGGAGAAGATAAAACTTCATTTATTTTTTTTTCTATTGCACTATTGCCATTTGGGTCGAAGCCGATTTCTTTGGCGATTATTTTTCCTTGCGGGTCTATTAAAAAGGTAGAAGGTACGGCGGTTACCGCAAAACCTTTCTGAGAAATGTTTTTTGTATCCAATGATTGCAGCCATGGATTGTTTTCTTCTTTTACCGCTTTGAGCCATGCGCTTTTGTCTTCATCAATAGAAATGCTGTAAATTTCAAATTTATCGCTTTTATATTTTTTATACACTTCCCCCATGTGTGGAAATGATTGCCGGCAGGGTACGCACCAGCTTGCCCAAAAATCAATTAATACATATTTGCCTTTTAGCCTGGCAAAGTCAAGCTGCTGCCCTGCAGGATCGGGTAAAACAAAATTAGCTACAGTGCTGCCAACGTTTGCGCTTTTAAGCCCCTGAATGTAATCTTTATATTTTTTGGCAGCATCTGATTTTTGCATTCTTGCCGAAAGCATATGATACAATTGCTCTTTCTTTGCTACAGAACCGATTTGCCTGCTGTCGGAAAGCAGATAAGCACTGGCATAAGAATCAGGATGTTGTTTCAGCAGTTTTTGAAGTGCCGGAAGAACATATATATGCTGAAGTGAATCCGTACTTTTTTGAAGACGTTCATAAACAGGGTTCGGAGCCTCAATCTGGTACCATTCTTTTCCATAAACTTTAGCGATAAGATGATACACTTTTTCAAAAGCTTTTTCTTTCTCTTTGTTAAATTGATTATACAAAACCATCGGTTCAGGCCCTTTTAATTCAGAGGCGGTCATTCCTTTGGAAATATCGGAAGTAACATAATAAGTTCCCGGTCCGGCTATTAAAATGCCAAAGGGCTGGTAAGCCATGCCCATCGCCTCGAGGTATTTTGGATACAACATCTTTAAGCCTGCTTCCGAAAAAGGGAAAGAAAAAGTATAATGCCCGTTTTTAATTTTAGTGGAATCGTTGCTGGTGCGGGTGTACATATAAATCATATTGTGACCCTTTAAATCCCCATTTAGTGTGCCTTTTACAGTTACCATTCCTTTTTTTTGCTGCGCAAAAACAAGTGTCGTTAAGCATATTGCTATTACAGTTGCAAAATATTTTTTCATCTATAAATAATTTGTGTTGACTACTAACACGAACAGCACATCGTTTTAACCATTCTAAAATCTCTTTTTTGAAATAAAACTATTGAGTTAATGTGCAGTTCTATTTTTTTAAAGCATTTTGCTGCAGGTAACGATTTCTTAATATTGGCTTAACAAGTCGTGCGTAGCTTTGCAGCTAAATAAATATTTAGTAAATTTATATACATCCTCCTCTCTGTTTTGATTATGTTTGTGGGTAGGCCATTGGCTGATCTAACCAGAGATAAATTTACGGCTAACAACAATGAAGAATATGGTGTTCACTGAACCTATGATTTCTGAATCTGAATTGGTTTCCAGGCTAAAACAGGGGGACGAAAAGGCCTTTGAATTGTTGTACCATCAGTATAAACACCAGATTGCACCAAACTTATTGCGTTTATTGAAATCGACCGCGGTTGCTGAAGATCTGTTACACGATTTGTTTTTGAAAATCTGGGAGAACCGGGCTGATTTGGATCAGGAAAAGTCTTTACGCGCTTATCTTTTCCGGATTGCCCACAATATGGTCATTGATTTTTTTCGTAAGGCGGCAAGGAACAAAACTTATGAGCAGCATCTGTCGTTTAATGCCAACCTGACTTACTCTCACATTGAAGAAATGCTGGACGATCATCAAAAAAGGGAATTTATTGACCGTGCGCTTGAAACTTTATCACCCCAAAGCCGGTTGGTTTTTAAGCTATGTAAGCTGGAAGGTAAGTCTTACGACGAGATCAGTAAGTTGTTGCAAATATCCCCAAATACGGTAAGTAATCACCTGATGAAGGCAACGCGACACCTCAAATTGCACCTTTCCAATTCTGCCCATCTGCCTTACCTCATCACACTTATTTTAATTTCGCCTTTTTGTAATTAAGATTGTTCTATTCATTAAAAAAAATGAAGATGACGTAGTGACTTTTTTTGAGTTGTTCGTATATGTATAAAATCAAAGATTGAAAAAGAATAAAAATATATCAAAGTTGTTTTCTTCCTATCTGGATGATCAGTATACTGAAGTCGATTTAAATGAGATTTTAAAGGCTTTTGAGACTGAAACTCCGAAGGAGGAGCTTGAGAACCGGATCAGGATTGAGCTGGAAACCAACAGGGAGCCGGATGCAGCCGTTCTGCAGATGATGGATAGGGTAGAGCAACGTTTGTTGCTTAGCATTAGAAAAGAACATATACCTGTAAAGAAAGTTCGTAACCTGCTGCCTTGGTTTAGCGGGGTGGCAGCTGCGGTACTTTTAATTGGTTTTGCCTGGTGGAGCTGGTTTGGGAACCTGAATAAGCGTGTTGTTAAGGATAATGTATATGGTTATGCCAATGATGTGCTGCCCGGAGGAAATAAGGCAACGTTGATTCTTTCTGATGGCAGGTCGGTAGAATTGGATAAAGATAAAACTGCGCTACAGGAACTGGATGGGACAGAGATTGCAGTTAAAGACGGCTTATTGGTTTATGAAGGATCGACCGGGAATCCCGGTGAAAAGGTATTGATGAATACATTAGTTGTACCCAAGGGGGGTAGTTATGAACTTTCTTTACCCGATGGATCGAGGGTTTGGGTAAATGCGTCTTCGGTATTGCGCTTTCCTACCCGCTTTTCCGGTACAGAAAGGAGGGTGTTTGTTGAAGAAGGTGAGGCCTATTTTGAGGTGGCGAAAAATGCGGATATGCCTTTCAGGGTGCAGATAGGGAAGGCTACTGTACAGGCCCTTGGGACACAGTTTAACGTGAATTTAGCTGAGCCGCAAGGGATGAGGGCAACGTTGGCGGAAGGCTCAATATTGGTGTCTTCCTTGGGTAAATCGGTAAAACTTGTTCCCGGACAAGAGGCGATTTTAAGTGCGCCTGGAACTGATTTTTTGGTTCGTAAAGTAGATGTGGAGCAGGTTACTGCCTGGAAGGACGGTTATTTTTACTTTAAAAACGATCGCTTTGAACAGATTATGAAAGAGGTAGCCGACTGGTATGGGTTAAAGCTGCAGTATGAGGGAATTATACCGCAATCGTTGTATACCGGAAGTCTGGATCGGAATGCTAAGCTTTCTGAAGTACTGGAGATGCTAAAATCCATCAGTCCGGCGAAATTTGAGATTGACGGACAAAAATTAATCATTGATTTTAAATAACCAACCAAACATATAAACTTAAAACCCGCAAAGTATGGCAAAATAGAGACTATCAGAGCTAAATTAAACGGAGGTGATTTCGGCACCTCCGTAAAAAATGTGTAAAGCTGAATAACGATAAACAACTTAACTATTCAAAATTATGAATTATTTCCGTCACGGCAAAAAGCCGCATGGCAGTACTGTATATTACCCAATTGTCAACAAAATTATCATGACCATGAAACTGACCTTGTTCCTGGTTTTATTTTTCACTGCCGGTCTCTGGGCTGCAAGCAAAGGACAGGAGATCAATCTTTCTGTGAAAGACTACCCTTTGGAAAAAGTGTTGTCGGAGATTGGCAGACAGACAAAATTTAAATTTCTTTACAATAACCTGTTGCTGAAGGAATCGGGTCCGGTAACCATTCAGGTAAAGCATGCGTCGTTGGATGAGGTATTGCAGGAGCTACTGGTTTCAAGAAGACTCAGTTATAAAAAAATAGCAAGAACCATTACCATTAGCCGCAGCATTGCGAAAGATCAGGTATTGAGCGTTCAGGAGGATATTACTGTTTCAGGAACGGTAAGCGATTCAATTGGGGTACTTTCGGGTGTTTCTGTTGTGGTTAAAGACAGACCGAGATCAGGGACAATGACTGATGCTAATGGAAAGTTCACTTTGAAGGCCCCGGCAGATGGTACACTGATTTTTAGGTATGTAGGATTTGCGGAGCAAAGTATTTCGGTGAAGGGAAACACCCGTATGGATGTGGTATTGAGAGCCGCTCCTAACCTGATGACCGAGGTGGTAGTTACTGCCCTGGGGATCAGCAAGGAAAAGCGACAGGTAACTTATGCCATTCAGGAGGTAAAGGGCGAATCGCTTAAGGTGGCCAGGGAATCTAACGTGGCCGCCAATCTGGTGGGAAAAATAGCGGGTTTACAGATTCAAACCAAGAGTACGTTGTTCGAAAATCCGGAAATCAACTTACGGGGCGAAAGCACAACTATTGTGATTGATGGTGTGCCTGCGCCAGCGGGATTTGACATGTGGAGCCTGAATGCCGATGATATTGAAAATGTAACCGTGCTTAAAGGAACGGCTTCCTCTGCACTATACGGATCGCTGGCACAAAACGGTGCCATAATGATTACTACTAAAAAGGGAAAAGGCGGAGCTTCGGGGGTAGAAATGTCGTACAATTCCAGCACCCAGTTCCAGGCAGGTTTCTTAAGAATTCCTAAAACCCAGCATGATTACGGAATGGGCTTTAACGGACAATATGCCTTTGTAGACGGTAAAGGAGGCGGTTTAAATGATGATTACGGTTATGTATGGGGACCAAAACTAAACCAGCCCGATGCCAGTACAGCAAGTGGTTTTGTGGAGATTACACAATACAACAGCCCCACCGATCCTAAAACAGGTAAATTGATTGCCCTACCCTGGATTCGTAGAAACAAAGATAACTTACAGGGGTTTTTAAACAATGGGTTGCTGACAACGCATAATTTAAGTTTTGCAGGAACTACTGACCGGGCTGATTACCGGATTTCGGTATCGCAGATGTACCAGAAAGGGCAGGTGCCGGGCACCAAACTTAACTCGTCGACCCTTAGTCTGGCTGGAAGCCTAAAAATCAGCGATAAGCTGAAAGCGGAGGCTACCTTATCTTATAACAAACAATATTCGCCCAATTATCCGACATCCGAGTATTCGCCAGACAATTCTTTGTACAATATTACGCTGTGGATGGGACCAGAGGTAGACATCATGGATTTGAAGAACTATTGGAAACCTGGTCGTGATGGATTGGAGCAGTTTACTTATAACTACAGCTGGTACAATAACCCCTGGTTTCTGGCGGGCGAGAAGATCCGTGCCTATACCAATGACGTGATTGTTGCACAGGCCAATATGAAATATGATTTCAATAAGGACCTGAAGTTTATGATCAGGGGCGGAATTACCAATAGTCAATCGGGTAGCGACAGTAAAATCCCATACAGTTACATCAACTATGGTACGGATGCTGCCCCTTATGGCAATTACAGTTTGAATAAAAACAACACCATGCGTTTTATTACGGATGCCTTGCTGACTTATAACAAGAGTTTTCTGAAGGATTTTAATATTACAGCCAGTTTAGGGGCTAGCAGCAGGCTAGACCAACAGAATGGCTTGTCATCGCAAACCATTGGAGGGCTGAGTGTACCGGAATGGTATAACCTTGCAAATTCCAGAGGGCCGGTTAAATCCACGAACACATTGAAGGAGAAGCAGGTTTATGGGGTTTATGGATATATGGACCTGAGTTATAAGAACATGGTAACCTTGAGTTTAACGGGGCGTAACGACTGGACTTCGGCATTGGAGGCACCTCACAATGCTTATTTTTATCCTTCGGCCTCCCTGAGTTTAATTGTATCGGAGATGGTTAAACTACCCGAAGTGGTGTCTTTTGTAAAACTGAGGGGAGCATTGACAAATGCAACAACCGATGTTGAACCCTACAGCACCCTTACAAATTATACGGTAGGAACACGCTGGGCAGGAACACCTTCTTTAACCTTACCGGAAAAACTACTTGCACCCGGACTTAAGCCAAATAAAACCATTGCACAGGAGTATGGTACCGAAATCCGCTTTTTGAAAAACAGGATTGGGTTGGATTTTACTTATTTTAGTTACGATCTGGTTAATAATGTGGTTCCGATTCCTTTGTCACTGTCCACCGGTTATGCTTCAACCCAAACAAATGGCGATAAATACAAACGCCGCGGTATTGAAGTGGTTTTGAGTGGCAATCCTATAAAAACAAAGGATTTTAGCTGGAACATTGTAGCCAACTATTCGAGGTTACGCAAAACGGTTGTAGAATATTACGGAGGGCAGGAAATAAGGGACGGAGTAAAGGTAGGAGAGCGTATGGATGCTTACAGAGGCTATGTATGGCAGCGCTCACCCGATGGACAGATTGTTTATGAAGGCGGAATTCCGCAATATGTGAACCAGTTGGTGAATATGGGCTATACCAATCCCGACTGGGAGTTTGGCGTCGGTAATAATTTTGCTTACCGGAACTTTGGATTGAGTTTTTCGTTTGACGGACGCATAGGTGGAAAGATGAGGAACGGACTGGAAGCCAAAATGTACGAGGGTGGGATGCATCCTGCTACGGCCAATAGTTACCGGGACGATGCTTATGCAGGTAAAAAAACATTTTTTGCTGGAGGCGTGCAGCAGACAGGTGGAAATGTAACCTATGACGCACAGGGAAAAATCACCAGTGATACACGGACTTTTGCACCAAATACCACAGGGGTTAATTATATAGACTGGGTATTTGCCACCTATACCAATGGAATAGATGAAGCCAACTTTTATGACCGCACTTTCGTAAAGCTGAGAGAAGTTACATTGAGTTACCAGATGCCGGCTTCAACGCTAAAGAGAACACCTTTTAAGGGAATGAGTTTATCGGTGTTGGGACGGAACCTGATGCTTTGGTCGAAAGTACCATATATGGATCCTGAAAGTTACACTAGTTTTGATCTTGCCGAACCCACTACCCGCAATATTGGGTTTAACCTGAATTTAAAATTTTAAGCATTTGTATTAAAAGTACGAAATCATGAATATAAAGAAATTTGCAGGCTTACTTTCCTTCATTCTGTTGTTTACAGCATGTAAAAAGTTTGATTATTACCTCAGTAATCCCAATCAGCCTACCAATGCTACCCCTGCGTTGTTGTTAACGGGCATTTGCAATACTGTATTTAACATTAACCCCATCAGTTCAGCTTATGCTGTACGGCACCTGACCTATTACGAGCGGCCAAATGAATCCATCAACTACAATTGGAACCGCGCTGGCTTTGGCAACTTTGGTATGCTGAGGCAGGTGAAAAAAATGGAGGAACTGGGACAGGGAAATGCCAGTTACCAGGGATTGGGTAAGTTTTTTCGTGCAGTGCTCTATGCACAACTCACAGAAACATTTGGAGATATCCCATACGGAGAAGCTATGATGATAGATCAGGGAAAGGATAAACCCAAATATGATAACCAGGAAGATGTGTATGTCGGTATTTTACAAGATCTTGAACAGGCTAACGATTTGTTGCAGGTGGGGGCTGGTGATGCCGTCAAGATTGACGGAGACATTATTTACCGGGGCAACATTGGGCAATGGAAACAGCTGGTTAATGCTTTTCGTTTAAGAGTGCTGATCCATTTGTCGAAGCGTGAAGGAAACTCGAAGATCAAGATTAAAGAACAGTTTAATGCAATATTGAGCAATCCAAGCAAATATCCTTTAATGAGTGGTATTGCCGATAACGGGCAGATTGTGTATAACAACTCGGATGTAAGCAATTATTATCCCACCTCGGGCTCACTTAGTGTGGCTACACTGGTATCACTGGAGCAGTCTTTTGTCGATCTGCTGAAAGTACGCAAAGACCCCAGGTTGTTTTCTTTTGCTGAGCCAGTTGCCGGGCAGGTTGCGGGAATTTTTGAAAGTTACAATGGTGTAGATGCTGGCTTGTCGCCCGCTGACCAGCAAAGCACCGCATCAAAGTCTTCCTTGATTGCAAGGCGTTATGTAGACCTTAAAGCCCCTGTAAACGAGCCGATGATTTTACTGGGCTATGCCGAGCAGGAGTTTTTGATTGCTGAAGGGATAGTAAGGGGCTGGAGTTCGGGTAATGCTGAAACTTATTATAATAACGGTATTATGGCATCACTGGCTTTTTATAAAATAACGGGAACCAAGGCTACTGATTACCTGAACGGAGCGTTGGTGAAATATGATGCAGCCAAAGGACTGGAAATGATTTTACTGCAGAAATACCTATCTTTCTTTATGAATTCGGGTTGGGAACCTTTTTATGAACAACGCCGGACAGGAATTCCTGTTTTCAGGGTTGGGCCGGGTACTTTAAATGGAGGAAAAGTGCCGAAGCGGTGGTTGTATCCGTTAGCCGAATTTCAATACAATAAAGAAAATGTGGAAGCGGCAGTTGCCCGTCAATACCCTGAAGGAGACAATACCAACGCAATCATGTGGCTGATTAAATAGTGTATTTATGAAAAAACTATTGCTTGTTTATGCCTTAGTATTTAACCTGTCTATTGTCTATGGGCAAAGTCAGGTGCTGTTGCAGGAGCATTTTGAACAGCTTGCTGCCGATCGAAGTTTGCCCGGAGTTAAAGGTAAAGCCTTAAACCTGACGGCGACAGCAGCAAAAAGAAAACCCTTAAGGATGGAGCTGTCGGCAGCTCCATCCACAGGATCTTTTACTGTGGTCATCTGGATTAAAGCTGCTCCTGTAGATGACGAATCTTACGTTGTTTTATCGAACAGTACGGCCGGAATGGACAGCACCGAAACCATTTGGGAGTTGGGCAAACAGGCCGGAGGGACATGGTACTGGACTGCGGTTTGTGGTAAAACCAGGTACGAATATCGGCCTACTTTGCAACGTCAGCCCGTTAACGATGGGAAATGGCACCAGCTATCTTTTAGCTTTAATGATGAGAAAAAAGAAGTACGGATGTATTATGATGGGAAAAATGTGGCCATTTATTATACGCCCCAGCTGACAAGCCTGCTAACCAAACATTCGCAGTTAACGATAGGTGGGCGGGAAAAAGGCGATTTGGGTGAATGGGAAAGCTTTAATGGCATGTTGGATGAGGTGGAGGTGTATGGTGGCATTGCTTCGAAAAAAGAGGTTTCCACTCCGTTTGTCGGACAGCTTAAGGTGATGAACTACAACATCTGGCATGGGGGAAATGAAACCGGAAAGTATATTGGGCCAATGCGGATTGCAGAAATTATCAAACAGGCCGGTGCCGATATTATTTCCATGCAGGAAACTTATGGGTCGGGTGCTCGCATTGCGGATGCACTGGGCTATTATTTTTACCTCCGAAGTACCAATCTTTCTATCATGAGTCGTTTTCCAATTGCCGAGACCATTACCGGCGAGGAGCCTTTTTACAATGGGGCTGCCTATATTAGCCTGGGATCGGGAAAACAGGTGTTGTTTGCAACGAATTGGCTCAATTATCCATTCGATTACTGGGATGACCTCGAGAAAAATGTCGTAATTGATAGCGATTTGTGGGTAGCAGGTATGGAAAAGGCAAATGCGGGGAAGCTAAAGCAGATTCTTGAAGCGATAAAGTCGGATGTGAGAAATGAGGTGCCAGTGATTTTTTGCGGCGACTTCAATACGGGCTCCCATCTGGACTGGACAGCCGCAACCCGGCATTTAAATAACGGACATATTATGCCTTTTCCCAGTGGAATCCTGATGGAGAAAGCCGGATTTAAAGATGCTTTCAGGGTGATACATCCCGATCCTTTAAAAGATAGGGGAATTACCTGGAGTCCTCAGTTCCCTAAGGCCTTTAAAGACAGGATAGATTACATCTATTATAAGGGGAATGGTTTGGTTCCTATTGCGTCGAAGGTGATTGATACCCATCACACAGCATACCCTTCGGATCATGGAGCGTTAGTGACGACCTTTAAACTTCTGCCTTAATATTGGGGATGGGGGGATAAACATTATCTAGTTTACACAATGTATAATTCCCCCATTTGCATACAAATTTCTCAGGTCTATTCCTACTACAGTTCTATTAGGATATAGATTTTCTATAATTTTGCTACAGCATCATTAGGATGCTTCATGCCTGCAATTTAACATATCAGTAACCAGAGGTTGATCAACTATGATTCCACTTTGATTTCTTTTAAACGCTATCTCGCAATCTATATTTTTACTTTCTTCACGATAGTTATTGATAAAGCTTTTGAAAATATTTTTTTTCCTGTCTGGCTTAATAGGTGAAACATTAAACTGTTTTTTAAATGATTTTAAAAAAATGATTGTAGACTATCAAAACCTACTGAAAAAGAAATTTCGGTAATTGAATCACTGGTGTAGATTAGTTTCTGTAAGCATTTTCAATTTTCAATCTTTTTTGAAATGCTCCTAATGACTCATTGAAGATGTTTTTAAATACTCGTTGGACATTCCTGTACGAATAATTAGATAATTGTTCCAATTTTTGAACTGAAATGTCTTGATTGTAATTTTCTTCGATGTAGCATTGTATTCTTCTTCTGTAACATGTTTAAGCCAGACTGTAGGGCTGTTTTGTTTGCTTGTAATAGCTGCCTGAACAAATCTGATATTTGATTCGGGCCATTCCAATGAAGTTGAGTTTGGGGATATTTAATAACATTTCCTTTGGGAAGAATTACTTTTAGCTGTCCTTTTTCTTTAAACTTTCTTTGAAAGGTATGTATTGTAAACTACGATAGTATGAAAATATATTTGCAAATAATTATTAAATACGTATGTTTATACATTATTAATCTAACGTTTGTTCCTAGTATTAAAATATTAGTTCATCTTGTTGATTAATAGTGTTAAAATTGTATTTTTAATATGTACGTACATTTCGTATTATTAATTGATCATATATCGATGATACATTAACTTCTGAGAATGCTAAAAAAAAATAAAGTGCAAACGCATAAGAACATTAGTACAAATAACCGGAGAGATAGTTTGCAGCCCTTGCTGCAGCAAAATGTGGACAGGAAGTCAGCTATAGATCTTTATGATCCCGCTCCTTTTTATTCTTTAGGGAGTGAAAAAATCTTTACTGGATTTAATGGTCTTATTGACTGGATCATTCAACAAAAAACAATACTTATAGATGGATATGGAGGTATTTTTTTTGAAGATGTACAGCAACAGATTCAAAATGAACTTGAGGCGCGTCAACTCACCATAAAATGGCATTTCATGGAAGATTACTTTAAGCCGGAGGTTGAAATTGAGAAACTGGTACGCCCTTTTTTAGGAGGGGTAAATGATGTGTGGGGCACGCGAACTGACCTGGAACTTAAAGACTTCTTTAATTCTGCAGAAATTTCCACTATTGAAATCGATGACACTAAAGATCTTAATATTGTTATTGGTACAGGGGCTGGCTTAATTAGTTGGGATGCACCTGTTATCTATTTTGAAATACCAAAGAATGAGATCCAGTACCGGATGAGAGCAGGATCATTACATAACCTGGGCATCCACAACCAAGATTCGCTTATTAATATGTATAAGCGGTTATATTTTGTTGATTGGGTGGTGCTTAACCAGCATAGACAGAGTATTCTCAACAAGATCGTAATTGTTGCAGATGGTCAATGGCTAAATAATATAAGCTGGATTTTTAAAAAAGATTTGATGGAAGGATTAAGTAATCTTAGTCATTCTGTTTTAAGAGCAAGGCCGTGGTTTGAAAGTGGTTCATGGGGAGGTCAGTGGATGAAAGAACATCTTAAGGGACTTAATAAAGAAGAAGTTAATTATGCATGGTCTTTTGAACTGATCACGCCGGAAAATGGTGTGGTTTTGGAAAGTGATGGTAAATTGCTAGAAATACCATTTGATTTTTTAATGCTTCTGGAATATAAAGCTATTCTTGGTAAACATGCAGGATTATTTGGTTCATATTTCCCGATCAGATTCGATTTTCTCGATACTTTTAACGGTGGTAATCTTTCTATTCAGTGCCATCCTTCAAGATCATACATAAAAAAAGAATTTGGCGAAATCATTACTCAGGATGAAACCTATTACATTTTGGATTGTGAACCAGGTGCAAAGGTATATTTGGGCTTTCAGGATGATATAGATCCGGTAGCGTTTCGTGAGGAACTGGAAAACAGTCAGTCGAAAAATCAGAAGATTGTCATAGAAAAATATGTCCAAAGTTTTCCCTCGCGTAAACATGAATTGTTTTTAATCCCTAATGGTACAGTTCATAGTTCTGGAATCAATAATATGGTGCTTGAAATCAGTGCCACACCCTATATTTTTACTTTTAAAATGTACGATTGGTTATCATTAGATCTTAAAGGGGAACCTCGCCCAATAAATATAGAGCATGCTTTTAATAACCTTAGATTTGAACGAAAGGGAAGTAGGGTGACTGAGGAATTGATTTCCCAACAAACTTTAATTGAGGAAGGAAGCGATTGGAGAACGGTTCATTTGCCAACTCATAAAGAACATTTTTATGACATAGAACGAATTGAATTTGATTCTGATATCATTATTAATACTGAAGACAGGTGTCATGTACTGATGCTTGTTGAAGGTTCAGTTATTTCTGTAGCTGTTAATGATAAAGAATCTTACTCATTCAATTATGCTGAAACCTTTATTGTTCCTGCGGCAACAAAACAATACAAACTAACTAACCATGGGAAAAATAGAGCGAAAGTGATCAAGGCTTTCCTAAAACATGATATTCAATTATAGTTACAAACGACCTAACCAAACAAATAATACCAATGTATGAATAACAAATATAAAATTTACCTGGCCCTAATTACTCTGGTTGCTTCTTTAGGAGGCTTTTTGTTCGGATTTGATATGGCTGTTGTTAGCGGTATCATTGAGCCGGTAAAGCAACAGTTTGCCTTATCTTCCTCTGAGGAAGGTTTATTTGTATCCTGCGCTTTATTAGGCTGTATTGCAGGTGTTGCATTTTCTGGTTATCTCAGTGATAAAATTGGCAGGAAAAAAGTGTTGTTGATATCAGCAATGTTATTTTTAATCAGTGCTGTTGGTTTTGCCTTCACAGAGGCTTATCCTATTTTGATTGTATTCCGAATTCTTGCGGGGATGGGAGTAGGAGCGGCTTCCAACGTTTCGCCACTTTATATTTCTGAAGTAGCTCCTGCAAAAAAGAGAGGACGCCTTGTAACGTATTATCAGTTGGCAATTACCCTTGGTGTATTAGCCGCGTATGTGAGTAATTTCTTTATACAGCGTTATGCTGTTGCACATATAGGTGATAGTATTGGATTGTTCAATTGGTTGTTTGTCCATCAGATTTGGCGAGGTATGTTTTTAGTCAGTGCAATTCCAGCGATAGCTTTTTGTTTATTGCTAATCATGGTACCTGAAAGCCCCCGCTGGTTGGTACAGTATGGTAAAAACGATGAGGCATTAAATATACTAACAAAAATTAACGGGGCTGAAGCAGCTCGTACAGAGTTAAATGCTATCGAAAAAATGGCGAATCAAAAAAAAGGAGGACTCAGCGAATTGATGCATTTGCCGCTAAGTAAATTGTTGACATTAGCAATGGTACTAACAGCTTTGTCGCAGTTCAGTGGAATTAATGGGGTAATTTTTTACGGACCTACGATTATGAAATCAGTAGGTATTGGCACAGGTGATGCACTATTGTATCAGGTAATATTAGGGATAGCCAACATACTCTTTACTTTTATTGCCATTTCAAAAGTTGATACTTGGGGCCGCAGACCTTTGTATCTTACTGGTTCACTGTGCGCAGCAATGGCATTGGCTTTAACAGGCTTTTGCTTTTTAATGAATATAACCGGATGGTTTATGTTGCTTAGTGTTATTTTATTCCTTTTGTTCTTTGCATTTTCGCTCGGTCCATTAAAATTTGTGATTTCAACAGAAATATTCCCTACACATATCCGGGGGACAGCATTATCCATTTGTATTATGACAATGTGGGTTTCGGACTGGATTGTAAATATGTTATTTCCTATCATGAGAGATGGCTTAGGGGTAGCGGCCACCTTCTTTATATTCTCTTTCTTTTGTATTGTCTCATTTGCTTATGCAAAAAAGAACTTGTTTGAAACAAAAGGTAAAAGCCTTGAAGAGATTGAAGGATTTTTGAATTCACAAACAGAATCAAAGTAATTATTCAATTTAGATAGGGGATCAATTGGTTGTTACGGGAGTTTAGATTTTAATAAAAATAAAAAAAAACACCACAATGAAGCATACACTATTTTATTTAACGTTAGTATTATTTTTTTTGGATTGTGAGGCTCAAAAGCAACCAAAGACTTTTAAAGTAATGTCTTGGAATATATTGCATGGAGCAAATGATGTTAAGGATGGCAAAGCCCATGCAATACAGATTATAAGGGAAATTAACCCGGATGTAATATTAATGGTGGAAACTTACGGTTCTGGTAAAATAATAGCCGATTCCTTAGGTTACAACTTTCATTTAATTGCTCCAGAAGGTACTTCTTTTGATGATAAGAATGTTAATTTGTCAATTATATCCAGGTATCCTTTCGGGGAACGAATTGATACTGATTTTCCTTTTTATCTCGGTGGAAGAGAAATTATAGTTCAAAACCGGAAGATAAGATTTTTCTCGAATTGGTTTCATTATTTACCATGGGAAAATGAGCCGGAAAAAATGGGTAAAACGGCAGAAGAACTTCTTGTTTGGGAAAAAACAGGAAGTAAATATGAAATGATACAAAAGGTGTTGCCCTATATAAAAAAATATGCTGCAGAAACGGATTCAATACCGATGGTTCTTGGTGGAGATTTGAATACTCCTTCTCATTTGGATTGGGATATAAAGACAAAAAAAATACATAATAATTTGGTGGTTCCCTGGTATTCAACAAAAGTATTAGAGGATATTGGACTGGTAGATACTTATAGAACCTTGAATCCCAATTCTATCACACACCCAGGTATCACATGGCATACTAAAGGAGAAAGAGATAGCCATCGGATAGATTATATATTTTACAAAAGTCCAAAGTTAAAAGCTATAAAATCCGAGTCTTATAAGGTGTTTTGGAATGAGACAATAAATCTGAATGGTAAAGAAATTTTATATCCTTCTGACCATGGTTTTGTCGTGACAACATTTGAAATAAAGTAAATGTTACTAACAAAGGTTACTCATGGTGACGCGGATAAAAGACAATAACGGTTTTTAGGAGGGGGGGCGGTGTTAATACACCAAGGGGGATCTGGCACTTTTAGACAAGGAGCTGGTGTTTCGTACACTGTAATTGTGATGTGTGAGCATCTAAAGAAATAGTTCGTGGAATCATTTAATTAGAGCTATAGAAAATAAGTATGACTAATTTAGAAATATAGAAATGAAAACATTAAATATCACGCTCTCAATCAGTTTAGTTTTCGTGCTCATTGGCTTTAAAGGTTTAGCACAAAACAATACATTCAACATAATTAAGGATATTTCTGCAAATGAAATTAGCTTGTCGGCATCAAGTAGTTTCGGTTCGAAGCAAAGTGTTAGCCATTTGACAGATGGTTCCGGTATTCACAACAATTTACATGACAATAACGTTAATGCACTCACCATGTGGCATACCGCTGCAAATCCATTAGGTAGTATCCCCGCAAAAGGATTGCCTTCATTTAAGGCCTGGCTGAGATTTGATTTTTCAATGCCAAAATCGTTTAACAGGCTATTGATATGGAATCATAACCAGGAGAATCTGACTAACCGTGGTTTTCGTTTAATAAAGGTGTATGGAACAATTGATGGGACCAGTTGGTTTCAGTTAAGCACACTTGAATTGCCAAATGCTAAAGACATGAATGGAAAGGCGACTGAAGTCGTCATTAAGGAGAAAAAATCTTTAAAAGCAGTAATTATTGCTGCTGAATCCAATTGGGGCGGTAATGTTTATGGATTAAGTGAAGTGAAGTTTTTATCTGAGCTTAAAGTTGATAAATCAAATTTTCCTTTTCCTAGTGACTTAGAATGTGCCTCGACAAGCGTATACCGTTATTGTAAAGACGGAAAGCCGGGGAGAGAAATAATACTCAATTTTAAAGGTAGTAATTTATTTCAGGCTTCCAAGATAGAAGTTTCGGCAGAAGGTAGAACAGAAATCACATCTGTTCAATTCCATAAAGAGGGTTTGGCATCAACAAAGGTTACGCTGCCATCTGAAGTTGGTGTAGAGAAAGAAGTTTCTATATTGGTGACCGTAAAATCAGGAAATAAAACGCTAAAAAAATCATTTGTTTTAGCTGCGCAAAGACAATGGACGGTTTACATATATCCACATTCCCATGTAGATATTGGATATACAAACACTCAGGCCAATGTTGAAATTATCCATAAACGGAACCTTGTTAACGGAATGAAGCTGGCCAAGGAAACAGCAAACTATCCCCAGGGTTCTCGTTATGTTTGGAATCCAGAGGTGATCTGGCCGGTGGAACGCTATTTAAAAAATGCAACGCCAACCGAAAGGGAAGAATTATTGGATGCGATTCGAAAAGGCTACATTCATCTTGATGCCGGTTATATTAATGACAATACAAGTATTACTGCAGATGAAGAATTTCCAAGGTTTTTTAGTGATGCAAAGAGACTGGAAAAAGCAACAGGCGTTCCGGTAAGCACAATTGTTCAGGTGGATATTCCTGGCATGACCTGGGGAATTGTGCCTATGGCAGCCCAGTTTGGGATAAAATATGTTTTTGCTCCTTTTAATGGGTCAGATCGTATAGGATTGGCCGATAAATTCAATTTTAAACCATTCTGGTGGATTGGACAGGATGGCGTTTCAAAGGTATTGTTTCTTCAACCAGGGGATTATACGCCAGGTGCAAGAGCGAAGGGATTTAAATACTGGCCTTTAATGGCTGGCCAAAAGGATCCTGATAAATTATTGCAAATTGTTAAAACAGCTCATCCCCGTGAAAACTTTATTGATGGTTATTTATGGGGGAAACTCAATGAGCTGGAAACCAATAAAGAGTATCCATATGATTTGTTTCCAATGACCTGGGCCATGGCAGACAATACACCTATAGATGCCGACTTACCTGAGGCTGTGAAGAGCTGGAATGAAGAATATGCGTTTCCTCACCTGGTCATTTCAAGTTCAACGGGAATCATGTCAGCTTTTGAAAAAAAATATGGGGATGTAATTCCTTCATACAAAGGAGATTTTACGGAGTACTGGACAGATGGCCTTGGTACAGCAGCCAAAGAGACATCCATGAACCGTAACTCCAAAGAGCGGTTAATTCAATCGGATATTCTTTGGTCAATGCTCCGTCCAAAAGAAAAGGCACCCCGAATTGAACTTGATGAAGCTTGGCGTAATGTCCTGATGGGATCGGAACACACTTGGTGTTACATGAACCCTAATCAGGCTGATATGCAGGATGTCATATGGAAAGTAAAGCAAAATTTCTTTAAAACAGCTGAACAGAGTAGTCTGCAAATACTTTCAAATACTTTGAAACCAATTGCAGCCGAAACATCCAACATTGTGGGTGTATTTAATACCTTGTCCTGGTCACGTGGTGGGTTGGTAACACTTACCAGTGAGCAAAGTAAGGGCTTTAATTCTGTCAGAGATGAGCATAAAAAGACCATTACTTCCCAACGATTAAGTACTGGAGAATTGGTGTTTTTAGCATCGGAGATTCCCGCTTTTGGAACAAAAAACTATTTTTTGAGTACTAAAGCAGAAGAGAAATCGGATGTTAAAATGGCAAAAGGGAATATCCTGGATAACGGGATATTCAAAGTAATAATAGATCCTGTTTCCGGAGATGTTATCAATATAACAGACAATACGGGTGTTGAATTTGTAAATAAGAATGATGCTTCTAATATCAATAGTTTCAGGTACCTTCTGGGAAGTGGAGAGCCTGCATCCGGAGGACCACAATATGCTGCAAATACAAATGAGGTTAAGAATAGTGATGCTCAGAAATTGGTAAAAGCCACTGGTCCAACAGAAGTGAAAACTGTTATTAAGGAGAATGGGCCTCTTGTAGCATCAATACTGGTCACTTCAAAAGCTGACGGTTGTAACAGTTTAACTCGTGAAGTTCGCGTTGTAGCCGGTAAACCCGAAATTGAAATAGATAATTTGGTAGACAAGATAGCAACAACTAAAAAAGAAGGAATACATTTTGGATTTGCCTTTGACGTTCCGAATGGACGTACACGAATGGATATTCCCTGGGGTGTTGTGGAAGTTGAAAAAGATCAACTTCCTGCTGCAAATCGCAATTGGATGAGTTTTCAGCGTTGGCTGGATATTTCCAATGAGGATAAGGGAATCTCCTGGTGCGCGCTTGATGCACCTACCTTCGAAAGTGGTAATATGACTGCTAATATTATTGGAGGAGCTTTTCATTCTCCTGAATGGATTAAACACTTGCCGCCAAGCTCCACCATTTATTCCTGGGCGCTTAATAATCATTGGCATACAAATTTCCCTCTATACCAGGAAGGTAAACTGAATTTCCGTTACAGGATATTACCCCATAAATATGCTTATGATGCGGTAAAGGTGAATCGTTTTGGTCTCGAACAATCACAACCGCTGATTGCTACGCCGGTTAAAGAAAAAGTAAATAGTACACCCGTGGTAAAAATAGACAATGAGCATGTTTTTATTTCGATCATTAAAACATCCGCGGATGGCAAATCAATGATTATTCGATTGCGATCTTTATCCGAAAAGACAGAGACAGTGACGCTTTCGTTTCCTTCTTTCAATCCAAAATCGATTCGAACCTGCATTGCAGATGAAGCTCCAGGGAATGACGTAGGAAGTACAATCAATTTGTTGCCACATGGAATTACAACACTTATAATAGAATAGAAGTTAGTTTTGTGTATAAAGAGATAATAAGTCTTCGAAGGACTTATGATAAATAATTATTAGCAATCAAAACCACGTGAATAATGAAACTTAAGCCAGTATTATTTTGTCTTCTTAATTTTCTTGGAGTAGTATTGTTTGGGCAAGAAAAAAAACCGGTTGATTATGTAGATGTTTTTATGGGAACATCTAATTCACGTTGGATGCTTGGTCCTTATGCGACTATGCCCTATGGAATGATTCAATTAGGTCCCGATAATCAAGGAGCTAATCAAGGATATAACTGGATGGCAGGTTATGAATATGCCATAAACAGTGTAGATGGTTTTAGCCACCTCCATGCCTGGACCATGGCAGGCTTACGATTAATGCCTACCACCGCCGATTTAAGCTATTCCGATGAACCAACCGACTCACCTTATAAAGGTGCTGGTGCTGGCTATCATTCACGAATTCAAAAAGAAACCGAGAAAGCCTCACCGGGGTATTATTCTGTATATCTATATGATCATGATGTTAAAGCAGAAATGGCGGTTACAACTCGTTGCGGACTTCAAAGTTATACATTTCCGGAGAAAAAGGAATCGCGTATTTTGATCGATTTGCAGTTTCCTGCCGAATATGATTTTAATGTAAAAGATGCTAAAATAACGAAAGTGACGGATACCGAAATTGAGGGCTATGCCGAATCAAGTTCTGGAGGTTTTAATGATTACAAAGTTTGTTTTATCCTTCAATTTGATAAACCTTTTCAAAGTTTTAATGCCTGGACTGGAAAAAAACTAACTAGAAATTGCAAAGAAATTTCTGGAAAAGGAGATGTAGGCGCTTTCGTTACTTACAACACCAAGAAAGGAGATCAGGTTCATGTACGTTCGGGTATTTCGTTGGTAAGTATTGAACAAGCGCGCTTAAATTTAAAAACAGAAATGGAGCCGTTTGGCTGGAATATCGAAGCGGTTAAGCAAAACGCCGAAGCTACCTGGAACACGCTTTTGTCAACTATTAAAGTTGAAGGTGGCACGGAAATCGATAAGGTAAAATTTTACACCAATTTATATCGAGTTTTTGCTGCTAAGCAAACCTGGAGTGATGTAAATGGAAAATATGTAGATCCTGCTGAAAATGTTCAAACCTTAGAGTATTGCAAAAGTATATACGGTGGTGATGCATTTTGGAATACGTTTTGGAATTCAAACGGAGTACTAAGTTTGATTGCACCTGATATTATGGAAAACTGGGTAGGAACCCAATTGGAGTTATTTGAGCGTACAGGCTGGACGGGTAAAGGACCAACGGGACTTGAATATTCTGGTATCATGGAGGGGTCGCACGAAATAGCTTTAATGGTTGCAGCTTATCAGAAAGGAATTATTAAAGACAAAGTTATTGCCAGAAAAATTTATGAAGCTGCAAAGTTTATGATGATGACCGAAGGAGTTGCTATTTATGGTGGTGAAGCAGGAAATCCAAAATTGAAAGAATACATGAAATTCGGCTATGTTCCCTATGAAATTGGTAAAACCAATAAGGTTTTGGATTATGCTTTTGACGATTATTGTGTAGCACAAATGGCAAAATCCTTAGGCAAAAAAGCCGATTATGACTATTTCATCAAACGTTCACAAAACTACCGGAATGTTTTTAATGCCGATTTGAAATTTGTAGTTCCAAAAGATTCAAATGGTAAATGGATGTCCAACTATGATGAGTTTTCAAACAATTCTTTTGTAGAAGGAAACGGATGGGAATATTCATTTTATGTACCTCATGATGTGGATGGACTAATTGGTTTGATGGGAAAGAATTTATTTAATAAGCGATTAAACGAAGGCTTTCAGAAATCGGTGGAATATAAATTTGCAGCTCATGCTTTAGATCGTACAACGGGTGAACGAAATGAGTTTTACATTAATCAGGGAAATGAGATAAACATGCAACCTGCTTTTTTGTTCAATTATTCAGGAAAACCTTGGCTAACCCAAAAATGGACTCGTGATATCTTGGAAACATTCTATGGCGCTACACCTTATCAAGCTTGGGAAGGTGATGAAGACGAAGGGCAAATGGGTGGGTGGTTTGTAATGAGTTCGATGGGGTTATTTGAAATGCGTGGTGGTACTGAAACTAACCCAGAGCTTGATCTTACCAGTCCGTTGTTCGATAAGATCACAATTCAATTGGATCCGAAATTTTACAAGGGAAAAGAGTTTGTTATTGAAGCGCACAATAATTCGAAAGAAAATATTTACATCCAATCGGCTACTCTAAATGGTAAACCCTTAACATGGGCCAAAATTCATTTTAAAGATATGGTGAACGGAGGGAAATTGCTTTTTGAGATGGGGCCGTTACCTAACAAAAATTGGGGTGGAAAGCAGTAAAATGATGCTATAGAAACGGGATGGAATAATGGACTTATTACAAAGTAAAAATTGATACAAACAATGAAAAAAATCGGATTACTTTTAATCATATACTTTTTTTCTCTATCAACTTACAGCCAAAAATACACACTTTGGCAAATAGGAAAACAAGATAACAGTGCCGCCGAATTTGCTTTGGCTCCTGCTGGAAAAGGTAGCTTTTTGGCTGATTTTGGTGGCGAAAATGCGGTATTCGCGATTGGTCATTCTACACCGCAGAAGCATTGGCCTTATGTGTTGCCTGGCCCATTGGATAGTTGGGCTGGCGGTGGGTACTGGTCGGGATTTTATCCGCGTCATTTTCCGAAAATAGCATTCAATTTAAAGAATCCGGTTTCAAAAGGCACCTCTAAACTTATTATTAATTTTACAGATGTTAATGCGGAGAAACCGACAGTATTGCGGGTAGAAATAAACGGGCACCGCCAGGAATTAAAGATGTATGCTGGAAATGGCAAATCATTAGACGGTAACGATTCTGCTGGTAAAGAAATCACGGCATCTTTTGATGTATCGGAAAAATGGTTGAAAAAAGGATTAAATATTATCCAAATGGGTATGGTTTCAGGATCATGGGCCGTATTTGACAACATCCGAATGGAAGGGGATAGGGGAGTGCAAGTTGAAAATATTTCTTCATCCTTAATTCTTTCTGCTAAAGCCGCGCCATTCGAACTGAAACTGGGAAATAAACGGATTCAACCTTTGCTCATTGATATTATTCAAATGGATAAAGAAGAATCCCTTAGTGTTTACATTGGCGGATTGCCCCCGGTTACAAAAAATATAGAAAAGGGGCATGCTGTTATAGAAATACCAATGCCAGCAGTAGCAAGTACTAAACAGCATTTGAATTCTCCCATTACGATAAAATCAGGTAATAAAATTATTTATACTGGTAATGTAATCCGTTCCAAACAATGCCTTCAAACTTATGCGGACTATGTTGATCTGCTGATGGGAACCGGCAACTCCCGCTGGATGTTCAAGCCGGGACCTTCATTGCCTCTTAGTATGGTTCAGATAGCTCCTGACAATCAGGACGAAACCTGGAAAGCAGGGTATGAATACACCGTGGAAAATATTATGGGGTTCAGCCATTTTTCCGATTGGACGATGTGTGGTTTGCTGACTATGCCTACTAGTGGTAAGCTACAGGTAAATCCAGGGACAGAAAAGGATCCCGATGGTGGTTATCGTTCAAGGATTGATAAAAAATCGGAGATTGCACAAATTGGAAAATACAGTGTGTTCATGACTGATGCCCGTATTAAAGCCGAAATCACCGCGACAAGACGGGCATCTCTTCAGCGTTATACATTTCCAGCTTTGGACTCCGCAAGAATATTGGTTGATTTGTTTACGCCAAATGAGTATCCCCATAATTTGAAGGAGGCAAAAGTGACGAAAGTTACCAGTAGCGAAATAGAAGGGGTTGCTACTTATTATAACGCATTTACCGGTTATTCATTGGAACAATTGTACACCGTTTACTTTGTGATGCAGTTTAGTAAACCATTTCAATCCATGGGAGGTTGGGTTAATAATAAGGTAAAGCCTGTTACCGAATATATTGGAGCATGGAATCGTACCCATGAATTTGAATCGCAACCAACTGTACATAACAATATAAATACGATACAAGGAAAAGGGGATCTGGGAGTGTTCTTAAATTTTAAAACTAAACAGGGAGAGGCTATAGAGGTACGAACTGGGGTATCATTAGTTGATTTAGAGGGAGCCAGAAACAATCTTCAAAAAGAAATGATAGAACCTTTCGGCTGGGATTTTGAAAAAGTGGTACAAAACGCCCGTGAGGTATGGAATGAATATTTGGGACGTATTCAGATAGAGACGGATGACCATTTGCAAAAAGTGAAGTTTTACACTAATTTATATCGTGCGATTGCAGCCAAAGCCATTTGGAGTGATGCTGATGGTAGGTACGTGGATGAAGAGGAGCAGATTCGTCGGCTTGACAATAAAGAAGACTGTATTGTGAGTGGGGAGTACTGGAATACTTTTTGGAATAATCAGCAATTGTTCAATTTAGTTGCCCCCGAGATATCATCAAAATGGGCGCGGTCTGGTATTGAGCTCTATAAGAATAGCGGTTGGTTTAATACCGATCCTGCTGGAATAGAGCATACTGGAGTGATGGTGGCTATGCATGGTGTTTCACAGATACAAGGTGCCTGGCAAAGTGGTATCCGAGATTTTGATCTCAAAACAGCTTATTCAGGTTTCAAAAAAATGCTGACTACATCTCCTCAAAAATATTTGGGCGGAGGTACTGTAGGTGTGGAGGATATTGGACCTTATATGAAGTATGGATACATCCCGTTGGGTATGGGGTCGGTATCTAATACAATGGAGTATGCTTATGATGATTGGTGTTTGGCACAGATGGCTTTAGTGCTAAATAAAAAAGAAGACTATACTCACTTTAATAAACGGTCAGAAAACTGGAGAAATATCTTTGATAAAGAATCCGGTTTCGCAAGACCAAAGGACAAAGAGGGGAATTGGCTGAAACAATTTGACCCTTATCATACACCGGGTTTTGTAGAAGGGAATGCCTTTAATTATACCTGGTTTGTTCCGCACAATCCCGAAGCACTTATTTCCGAAATGGGTAAAGAGCGGTTTGTTAATCGCTTAAATGAGGCGATGGAAAAATCAGCGGTAGCCAACTTTAATGCTTCTGGAGATGATTTTTCTTCGTTTCCGATTAACCATGGTAATGAACCTGCTATGGAGGTTGCTTATTTGTTTAACTGGGCTGGCAAACCTTGGCTTACTCAAAAATGGACACGTGCCATACAGGAACAGTATTATGGAACGACACCTTATGATGCCTATCCGGGTGATGAGGACCTCGGTCAAATGAGTAGTTGGTTTGTCATGAGTGCTATTGGTTTTTTTCAAATGGATGGAGGATGTTCGGCAAAGCCTATTTATGAAATTGGTAGTCCTAGGTATCCCCGTACTACAATTCTATTTAACAACAAATACAATAGAGGAGTGAAATTTACAATTGAAGCACACCATGCCTCAAAAGAAAATAAATATATTCAATCTGCAAAGTTAAATGGAAAGTTGATACAGGATTTTAAGATTTTGCAAAGTGAAGTTTTTAGAGGAGGTACATTGGTATTGGAGATGAGTAAAAAACCCAATTTAAAATGGGGTATGGTGAGATGAAAACTGGGATAATGAAAGTTTAAGGGGAATATTGATCGAATCAATACTGATTGGCAGAAAGCAAATATTCTTTTCGGTAGTCACTTGGGGTCTTGCCTGTTATTTTTTTAAAAGACATATTGAAGGTAGTAAAATTTTGATATCCGCTTTCAAAACATACCTCGGAAATGGATAATTTCTGATTTTGTAAAAGTTTACAAGCATGGCCTATTCTTAATTCATTTAAAAAATCAGTAAAACACTTTTCAGTTCTCTTCTTAAAAAAACTACAAAACGCCGGAGGGGTCATATTGGCGATAGACGCAATCTCTGCTAATGAAATGGGGTTAGCAAAATTCATCATTAAATATTTATATACTCCATTCATTCTTTCAGCATCTTTTTCTTTATAAGAGTGGTTGTATCCCAGATTTGCAAGTGGTTCATATTCTTTCGAACTTAAAAGGATGTTTATTATTTCAAGGAATTTAATTAATAAGGGAAGAGTTTCTATGTTGGCCATTGCTTCCAGGTGATTGACTACCTTCCTTTTGGTTTCGCCGTAAAACCGTAACCCTCTTTTTGCCTTTTCAAAAAGATGCTGTGTTTTTGATAAAACTATATTATCATTGGTGAGTTTGTCCAGAAAATCAATTGGGAAATAAGTTACAATTGCTTCTGCACACGAAATAGAAGGGTCTTTTAAAATTTCCGGATCATTGTACCAGACATGCGGAAGGTTGGGGCTCATTAAAACTAAATCCCCCTCAAAAAAGTTGTTAATACTATCTCCCACTACTCTTTTTCCAAAGCTTTTTTTTACATAGTTAAGTTCACAGTAATCATGAAAGTGAAATGGGGTAGTAAAATGATTCTGTTTAATCATCTTTATGGCAATTGAGGAAGATTGGGAAGGAGCTATTTCAATCAATGTGGCTTTCATAGCAGGATTAAGTTTCGATATAATTTAAGTAGTAAATTTCAGCAATATTCTTGTTTTTTCAAAGAATATCCATTTTTTGATTAAAATACCTTAAGTATTCATTAAAGGACTTGAAGGACAGCCTATCTGTTCAATGTACCTTTGGTAAGCTCCTAGCAATAAACCAATTATTAAACAAATCACTTACAACTTCTAAACATGTCAAGACAATTGATCGAAAAGGGAAGCTTTGAGCAAATTACAAAACCATCAAAAAAATAATTCAATCTATCAAAGATAAGAAGATACCTACCTCTATTAATTTATAAGCGACCAACAAACCAAATTATGAAAAAAAACAAAACAAACATGAGCAATTTAAAATGGATTTTTTTCTTTGCTCTTTGCATTTTCCTTTATGCAAGTCCGGTTATGGGGCAGAATAATAAGGATAACAACAGAAGTATAAGAGGTATTGTAACCGATGGGAGCAATTCCTCTTTACCTGGGGTAACAGTCTTAGAAAAAGGAACGTCAAACGGTACGGTAACTGATAGTAAGGGAGCGTTCAGAATAACCCTTATGGGACAATCTGATGTTTTACTATTTAAAATGGTCGGATACAATGATCTGGAAGTTAACATCAAAGGTCGTGATAAGGTTTCCATAGCTATGGAAGAATCACAAAAATCTCTTGATGAAGTGGTCGTAGTTGCTTACGGAACTGTAAAAAGATCTGATCTGACGGGGTCCATAAGTACCCTGGGAAAAAAGGACATAGAAACACGTGTCAGTACTAATCCTCTTCAGTCATTGGCAGGAAAAGTGGCAGGACTTAATATTTACAACAATAACGGCACTCCTGGAGGAGATATGAGTTTTAATATTCGCGGTTTCTCTTCCATATCCGGCTCAAATACACCGCTTATCTTAATTGATGGTGTGATAACTACAAATGTGTCAGGGTACTCGCCTTCGGATATCGAATCAGTTTCTGTATTGAAAGATGCTTCGGCGACTTCTATTTATGGGGCAAGAGGTTCTAATGGAGTAATATTAATTACGACTAAAAAAGGTAAAAAAGGTGAAGTGAACGTGACTTATGATGGGAATGTAAGTGCTGGAACACAGGCACGACATATTGATATGCTGGATGCCAATGGGTATATGGAATTGAAAAAAAGGGAGTGGGAGTATGATCCGGCCAGGGGTGCATATGATGCAGTGATTAAACCAAAACTTCATACAGATTATCCACTTTTGTTTAATGCTGATAACACGCCTATATATAATACAGATTGGCAGGAAGCAACTTTAAAATCACCCGTTTCAACACACCATCATATAGGGATTACCAAAGGGGATGAAAAATCTATATCTGGAATATTTCTTGGATTAAACAACGATAAAGGGCTCTTTGGTAACGAATTTCAAAAAAAGTACACTTACCGTTTGAATACTGAATATGATTTAAGACCATGGCTAAAAGTGGGTGGAGAGTTGAATGGATGGTCTGTAAATCAGGAAATAACGAGTAACACAGGAACCGGAGGGGTAAATCAACCAAGACAATTACTGGAGATGCCTTCATTGTTTCCTGTTCAATTTCCTGACGGGCGTTTTTCAACATTAAGAGATTTTGGATATGATACTAATGGGAAACCGGCGGCAATTTATTCGCAAGGGAATAATCCTGTTGCATTATCCAATAATTCATTGGGGTCTTCTCCTGTTAAAGTATCCAATTTGCGTTTAAGCTTTTTTGCCAATGCAAAACTGACTAAAGGGTTGGATTTTAAATCTATTTATACCAATGAAGCAAATTCCAATTTAAATTATGCCTGGGGTACGTATACAAATATCGATGGTAATGGGTTAGGTAATGCGAATGGGTTAGCAGGCCGCACATCAGCCTGGACTTCTGATAACTTTATTACATATGATAAATTAGTAGGGAACGATCATCATTTTACCGCACTTTTGGGAGCCCAGTGGTCATCGACGCGTAATCAGTCTTTGGGGGCTTCCTCTTCGGGATATACCACAGATTTCTTTCAATATAATAATTTGGGGGTGGGGTCACAGCCTTCCAGTGTAAGTTCCGGGTATAATTCCATTACGACCAATTCTTATTTTGGCCGCCTTAATTATGTTTACGATAATAAATATCTGGTAACCTTGAGTTCTCGTTATGATGGTTCCTCTGTATTTGGGACAAGCAATAAATTTGCAGTTTTTCCATCAGCTGCCGTAGGATGGGTACTTTCTAAAGAGCGGTTCTTTAGTGACAATAAAACGCTTTCGGATTTATTTTCATACTTTAAGATAAGAAGTAGTTATGGAATTACAGGGAATTCCCCAGGAGCCTATTCTTCGACGGGTTCAATTGGTAACTATACCGTTAATCTGAATAATCAGATCGTAAAAGGTTCAGGATTGGGAAGTGCTCCTAATTCAGAATTGAAGTGGGAGAAGACAGCTCAATTTGATTTCGGAGTAGATATCAGGATGTTTAATGACCGGATAACGCTGACTGTAGATGGATATTCAAAGAAAACTACAGATCTCTTATTTAACGTACCGGTTTCTGTGGTGTCTGGATACAGTTCAGTAACCACTAATATTGGAAGCTTGCAAAACAGGGGGATTGAAATTATGCTTGGTGGCGATATTATCCGAAAGGGTGATGTTAGCTGGAATCTGAGTGCATCGTTTGCAAAGAATAACAATAAAGTTCTTGCCTTAGGCTCGACCAATGCTGATGTAATTTCTTCAGGATTTTTAGGGTCTTCAACCATACTTCAAGTAGGGAAACCTATGGGGTCCTTTGTTGGTTATCAAAGAATAGGAACCTGGGGTACCAATGAAGTTGCAGAAGCGGCTAAATATGGTAGGGTACCAGGGGACATCAAAAGATTGGATGTGAATCATGATTATAAATTCGATGATAAGGACAGAGTGTTTCTAGGGAGCCCATTTGGTAAATATGATCTCACGCTGTCCACTTTTATACGATATAAAAACTGGGATATGAGTATGGACATACAGATCAGGCAAGGTAATAAAATAGAGAATGTCGGAGCGCTTACTGTTGAAGACAGAACCTCTTATTCAACCGGGTATAAGAGTGTATTGAAAGATGCCTGGACACCAACGAATCAAAATACAATGATTCCGGCACTCAGAATGCAGGCTGACCATCTGAGTACAGATTTTGCCAACTATATGGATAGTCATTGGTTAGAAGACGGTTCTTTTGTAAGAGGGAGAAGTTTGAACCTGAGCTATAAAATACCAGCATTCATTACCAATAAAATAAATTTTAAAAACCTAAAGATATATGCTAATCTGGATAATTTCTTCTTGATTACAAAGGCCAGAGATTTTGATCCTGAAGCCTCGTCATTTGGCGGAGGATATGCGACTCAGGGACAAACTTTTTTTGGAACCCCGAGACCTCGTACACTGTCTTTAGGTATAAATGCAAACTTTTAAAATTATCAAACATGAAAAAGTATTTTATTATAATTACATTATTGATTTCGGTTAGTTTCATCTCTTGTAAAAAATTTCTTGAGGAAGATGCCAGGAGTTCACAAACCCCTGCCAATTTTTATAAAAGTGTAAACGATGCCCAAGCTGCGGTTAATGCAATTTATCCATTCCTATATGGCCCTTATAATAAAAGTGGTTACGATGATATGCCCAACACTATGCTGGAGATAATTACGGGTCAGTGGAATAACAAAGCAGTGTCCCCAGAATCAGAAACCTATTATACGCTGTTGAATA
Organism: Pedobacter schmidteae; assembly: GCF_900564155.1. Taxonomy (NCBI): domain Bacteria; kingdom Pseudomonadati; phylum Bacteroidota; class Sphingobacteriia; order Sphingobacteriales; family Sphingobacteriaceae; genus Pedobacter; species Pedobacter schmidteae. The sequence goes on from NZ_LS999839.1 coordinate 2,156,940, forward strand.
CTTCAGGGAGTGCCTATACCAGTAATTTTTGGACGAATTGCTATAAGGGAATCGAGTCTGCGAATTTAGTTGTTGACAATATCCCTGGTATCTCTTTTTCTGACGAGGCTGATAAGAAGAGTTTGCTTGCTGAAGCTAGATTTTTGAGGGCTTATTACTATTATCTACTGGTAAACATTTTTGGAGATGTTCCCTTAAAGCTTACATCCACAAAAGTTCCTGGAAAAGATGGATTGCTTCCAAGATCTGCTGTTAAGGAAATTTACGCAAATGCAATTGTTCCTGATTTGATTTATGCGGAAGCAAATTTGAAATATGTAACCCCTGTCGGAAATGGAAGGGTTTCTGCAGGAGCGGCGAAAACACTTCTGGCTAAGGTTTATTTAAGCATGGCCGCAAATCCGGTAAATGATGCCAATGCTATGACACTGGCAAAAACTAAGGCATTAGAAGTAATCAATAGCAATTCATTTTCATTATTTCAAAGTGATGCAAATTCTACCTGGTTTGATAAATTGAACAATGCAGCCTTTGATAACAAAGAAGAACACATTTGGGATTTAAACTATAATTACCCGAATCTTCAGTCAAGTTTAAATGTTTATTTTCTTCCTAAAGAAGTTGTTTTTACCACCCCTAAGTACCTACAGTTCGGAGGCTTTTACCCGGATGCGGCTTATTTGGACAGTTTTAATCCTACAGATTTAAGGGGTAGAAACAATATGGGATTCTTTTATAATAGTTTTACCACCAATTCAGTAACTTATAATTTCCCTTGGGCGGTATATAAATTTTTTGATAAGGGCATTTTAACGACGTCCCCGGGTAGTGGAAAAGGGTTCCCGCTTTTAAGGTATGCAGATCTTCTATTGACCTATGCAGAAGCGCAGAATGAAGCAGACAATGGGCCTAATGCAGCTGCTTATAAAGCTGTAAATGATATCAGGGCAAGAGCCGGATTAAGCCCGGTGAATGGATTGAGTAAAGATGCATTCAGGACAGAAGTATGGAAAGAAAGATACTGGGAGTTGGGAGCGGAAAATAAAACGTATTTTGATATTGTGAGAACCCAGCAGGTTTACGATGCAAAAAAAGGAGTATTCGTTCCTATTGTTGGTTTTACATTGCCAAGCGGTGCTGTGGTAAAACAGGGGTATTTGCCATTCCCTATTCCATTGGCGGAAGTACAGATTAACCCTCTGTTGGGAAAATAAAGCAAATAGTCCCCGAATGATCTAGAGAGATGATTAGGCATAAATTTTAAATAGTGAATTGTAAAATAATAATCAGATGAAATTAAAAGGCAAACCTTATGTAATTCTTATTTGTGCAACCGCAGGGCTGGGTGGCTTCCTTTTCGGCTTCGATACCGCTGTAATTTCAGGTGCTGTGAATTTTTTAAGAACACAATTTCGGTTAAGTCCGGCGATGGAAGGTTGGGTAATGAGTTCTGCATTATTGGGCTGTGTAGCAGGTGCTGCCCTTGCTGGCTACCTGTCAGATAAGTACGGAAGGAAAAAGATACTATTGATGTCTGCCTTTCTTTTCATCATTTCTTCGGTTGGATGTATGGTTGCCGGAAGCCCAGGTTTTCTTGTTGTCGCAAGGATTGTAGGCGGTATTGGTGTTGGATTCGCAGCAATGGTAGCACCTATGTTTATTGCTGAATTGTCGCCAGCTAATTTAAGAGGTAGACTTGTTTCCGTTTATCAGCTTGCCATTACCCTTGGTATTTTATGCTCTTACTTATCCAATACGTTTTTGTTGCAATATGCTTCATTACACGCTTTGGAAAATGGTAGTGGCGCTAATTTTTATCTGGTAAAAGAGATATGGAGAGGGATGCTTGGGTCGAATATGATACCTTCTGCTTTATTCCTCTTTTGTCTGTTGTTGATACCGGAAAGTCCAAGGTGGCTGATCAAGGAAAACAGAACTAATGAGGCCTATAAAATATTGGAAAGAATCAGTGGGCCTACAGAAGCAGACATTGAACTAAGTGATCTTACAAATACGATAACGAAGGAAAAAGGTAGTTTCCGTCAATTACTGGATCCTAAAATGAGGATCGCATTGATCATTGGATTGGTACTTCCCTTTTTTTGCCAGCTTTCGGGCATTACAACCGTAATGTATTACGCCCCTGCAATCTTTGAGAAGGCAGGCTTTCAGTCTGGATCAGCTATGGGCAGTGCTGCTGTTATTGGTTTTTTCAACATGATCTTTACATTTGTAGCAATCTTTAAAATAGACAAATGGGGAAGAAAACCTTTACTTGTTTGGGGTTTTATGGGACTCAGTTTGGTACTCTTGCTAATTGGATGGTTGTTCCATACCGATAGTGGTTCCAGTCTTCTATTAGGCTCATTTATCTTCTATATCGCAATTTTTGCGGCTACACTCGGCCCTGGGGTCTGGGTGGTACTTGCGGAAATTTACCCCACAAAAATCAGAGGCAGGGCGATGTCTTTAGGTACACTTTCTCTATTTCTGGGATCTACTTTTGTTACGCAAACCTATCCAATTCTAAGGGAGTCCCTGGGTATTGGAATGACATTTATACTTTACGGGGTGGCTTTACTGCCAGCTGCTCTGATTGTAAAAAAATTGGTGCCCGAAACAAAAGGAAAATCGCTGGAAGATATTGAGCGTTACTGGGAAGAAAAGGGTAAGAATGAAAATGCAGACAGTACAGTACCATATGAACAGACAGAAGTTAATTGTAGAAAATCATTTTAATATAAACATAAATTAGGAAGTATATGTATAAGGAACGTAGCGAAATGATCTCGGGTATCATTCAATCTCATGATCTATCTGCACTTATTTTCTGGCGGCCGGATGAGCTGGTTCTTATGCTTGGTTATATGCCGCTTTGGGGTTTGTCAGTTCTAGTTTACACGGCTGATGATGAACCTGTGCTGTTTGTTCCGGAATTGGAACCTGAAGATTTACTGCCAGAAAATATCACAATAAAGACATTTCCCTGGGGTGTAAAGGATTGCATAGATCCATGGAGCATATTGTACGAGAAAATAAAAGAAGTATTACAGCAAAAGCATCTTGTGAACAAACCAGTTTCATTTATTAAAAATATAGGAGGTACAGCTCCCTGCAGAATGTCGGGGGAACAACCTCCATTGCCAGCAGATTTTACGGAGCGTTTATGCAGCCTGAGCGATATTGGTTTTAAAGACACCAGAGGAGATTTACTGCGCTTGTATGATTATAAAACAGATGCAGATGTGGTAGGTTTAAAACTGACGCACAGGGTGGTTGCTAATGCTGTAAATGTGTTTTACCAGGAGGTGATTGCGGGAATTACAGAATCAAAACTGGCTGCCCTGATTGATTATGCTGTACAGGAAATGATAGGGCAAGACAAGATCAGTTTTGCAAGGGCCTGGCCAATGGTGCTATCGGGTGAAAATACCAGGAATGGGGGTAGATATAACAGGACAACCGGTAAGGTTATAGCTTCGGGCGAACTTGTCATGCTGGAAATGGCTGTGTGTGTAAATGGCTATTGGGCCGATATTACCCGTACGGCGATAAGCGGGGAGTTCAATGATTTGCAGCTGGAGATTTTTGAAACGGTAAAAAATGCTCAGCAAATTGCGATAGATATGTTAAAGCCCGGGGTGGTAATGAATGAAGTGGATGCAGCTTCACGGAAGTACATTGAAGAGGCAGGGTATGGGGCATATTTTAATCATTCCTTAGGACACCAGGTCGGTTTTCGTTATCATGATCCAGGGGCAGGACTTTCTCCGAATTCCACAGAGGTTTTGCGGGAAGGGATGGTGCTTACTGTAGAACCTGGTATTTATGGCATTGAGCTGAATGCCGGTGTAAGGATTGAAGACAATGTTTTAATTACAAGAAATGGGTACGAGATATTATCTGATTACCCGAGAAGCTTGAAAGGTGACTGATAATTTGATGCAAACTAAAATGAAAAAGCTTACGTATTGCTAATTCAAAAATAAATTAAGCGGTTTTATGGACAATAATATTAACCTGAAAAATAAAAATGTATTGATAACCGGCGGCAGTCGGGGAATTGGGGCTGGAATTGCTCGAGCAATGGCGGCTTGTGGGGCCAACTTGCTTATTAATCATTTTGAGGATGAGCAGAATGCTAAAGTCCTGGCTGAGGAAATTCGCAAATTATATCATGTAAATGTGTTCATATACGAAGCGGATATCTCAAGCCAGGAGGTAGTGATGCAGATGTTTTCGTTTGCTGATACCTCTTTAGGTTCGGTAAATGTGCTGGTGAATAATGCCGGATGCGAAACTATTGAGCACGCTGTTGATTTGAAATTGGAGGATTGGGATAGGATTTTTAACGTTAACCTGAGAGGGGCTTTCATTTGTGCACAGGAAGCTGGGAAAAGAATGATAGCCATAAATGCCGGTGTGATCATCAATATTTCATCCATCCATGATAAAGTACCACGTAAAGGACTAGTTCACTATTGTTCATCAAAAGCTGCTATGAATATGATGACAAAATGTTTGGCTCTTGAACTCGCTGAACATAACATAAGAGTATTGGCAGTTTCTCCCGGTGCAATTGAAACTGAAATGAATAAAGAGGAAATAAATACGTTCGGCAGAGAGAAGTTTAACAATTGGATTCCGTTAGGGAAAGTAGGCATCGTAGATGATTTATCCTGGACCTGCGCTTTTCTTGCCAGTGAGAAAGCTGCCTATATGACCGCAACTACAATTTATATTGATGGTGGGTATAAGGAAAGCACAATTCCTTATGATCCCCGAATTAAAAAGACTTAAACATGAATCAAATTATTGTGGAAACATATCATCACAAGGGAGCGGGCTACAATCCTTTTTTTATTACGGATAATTGGCAGGTGGCTCAATTGAACTATATGCCGGAACTAGGATTCCAGTCTATAGAAAAGCTGGAAAAGCATATGGAAACGGATGAGATTTTTATCCTGACTAAAGGCACTGCGGTGCTCATAGCAGGTATTGAAACACCAGCAGAGTTTCAGTTTGAATTGATAAAAATGGAGCATGGTGCAACGTACAATATCCCGGTAAATGCCTGGCATAATATTGCAATGTCTGTAGATGCTGAAGTTATTATCGTTGAAAAAAGCAATACGCATTTGGGTGATTTTGTCTATCGTCCTCTTGGTAAAACGGAACAGGACAATCTTGTTAGGGCTATCAGCTCATTATTACAATAATAACGAAAGAAATAAACATTTTAATTCAATCCAATGCAATCAGAAATATTAAAAGAACAAGATATAAATTGGGAAAACGACGCAGATTTGTTTGAGATTTTTAGAAAGGAATTGTATACCCCTGTTGTGGGCGATATCCTGGATGAGATAGGCTACTATCATCAATTTCTTCCTCAGCCAATCCAACCCATGAGAACTACCGATAAAATTATCGGCCGTGCAATGCCGGTGTTAATGATCGATGTATACGGTCCGCAGAAAAAGCCATTTGGTAAATTAACAGAAGCGCTGGATCAACTGGAAAAAGGCGAAATCTATATTGCAAGCGGTGGTGCCATGCGGTGTGCTTATTGGGGAGAGATTTTAACTGCAACGGCTAAAAAGAGAGGCGCAGCTGGTGCTGTAATTAATGGCTTTTACCGGGATACTCCAATGGTAATAGAACAAGATTGGCCTGTTTTCGGCCGGGGAAGATTTGCGCAGGATTCGGGTGTTAGAACACAGGTTGCAGATTACAGATGCGATATTGAAATTGATGGGGTTTGGGTGTCACCTGGTGATTTGGTCTTTGGAGATATGGATGGTGTACTAGTGATTCCCAAAAAAGTTGAACAGCAGGTGGTTATAAATGCTTTGAAAAAGGCAAGAGGAGAAAAAGTAGTAAGGAAAGAAATAGAAAATGGAATGCTTGCTACTGAAGCATTTTTAAAATATGGCATTCTGTAAAAAATAAATAAACATCACATGAAACTTGGATTAGGGTTATACTATCACATGCTTAATAAAGCACATTTTGATTTTGCTAAGCAATGCGGCTGCACGCACCTGGTTGTACATCTTGTAGATTACTTCAATAAAGGAAATCAAAAGAACAAAAATGATCAACCTGTGGGGGACAATGATGGCTGGGGTTTTGCCGGCCATTCAAAAAAAATATGGGAAGTTGATGAATTGTTAAAGTTAAAAAGGGAGATAAACAATGCGGGACTTGAGCTGGAAGCAATAGAAAACTTTGATCCGGCAGATTGGTATGATATCTTACTGGATGGTCCGCGAAAAGAAAGCCAGATTGAAGAAATTAAACGGCTAATCCGTAACGTTGGGCAGGCAGGAATTCCAGTGATTGGATACAATTTTAGCTTAGCTGGTGTCTGCAGTAGAATATCAGGACCTTTTGCAAGGGGTGGAGCGATTTCAGTTGGAATGGATGGAGTAGATGATCGGCCAATTCCCAATGGTATGGTTTGGAATATGGTTTATGATCAGGATGCTTCTGTTGGGACCGTTGAAAATGTCTCCCATGAAACTTTGTGGCAACGTCTTGAATATTTTCTTAATGAAATTATCCCTGTTGCAGAAGCCGCAGGAGTTAAATTGGCAGCTCATCCCGATGATCCGCCAATGCCGGTGGTCAGAAATACTCCACGCCTGGTTTATCAACCTGAAATGTACAGCAGGTTATTAAATATAAAGGCGAGTAAAAGCAATGCACTTGAATTCTGTTTGGGTTCTATCGCAGAGATGACAGAAGGTGATGTGTATAGCGCAACTGAATTTTATGCTGACCAAATCGCATATATTCATTTCAGAAATGTAAAAGGAAAAGTTCCTCACTACAAAGAAGTTTTTGTTGATGAAGGTGATATAGATATGATACGCATACTTAAAATACTAAAGAGCAAAAACTTTAATGGTGTGCTTATACCGGATCATACACCTCAACTAAGTTGTGAGGGGTTCTGGTATGCAGGAATGGCTTACGCTTTGGGATATATTAAGGCAGCAATGACGCTGGTATAACTGTCCACAGAAGATTTTAGTTTCGTCTTTTACAACTGCCGTTAAAATTAAAGTTCAGCTCAATTATAAATAATTAGAAATGAAAACATTAAAAATCACCACATCACTTAGTATCATGCTATTGTTTTTTGGCTTTAAAGGTTTAGCACAAAACAGCACATTTAATATAAATAAGGATATCTCTGCAAAGGAAATTACTGTTTTGGCATCAAGTAGTTTTGGTCCGGATCAAAGTGTTGGCCATTTGACCGATGGTTCTGGTATTCACAACAAGATACATGACAACAAGCTTAAAGTTGATAAACCAAATTTTCCTTTTCCCAGCGGTTTGGAATGTACCTCAACAAGCATCTACCGTTATTGTAAAGACGGAAAGCCGGGGAGGGAGGTTATACTCAATTTTAAAGGTAGTAATTTATTTCAGGCTTCCAAGATAGAAGTTTCGGCAGAAGGTAGAACAGAAATCACATCTGTTCAATTCCATAAAGAGGGTTTGGCATCAACAAAGGTTACGCTGCCATCTGAAGTTGGTGTAGAGAAAGAAGTTTCTATATTGGTGACCGTAAAATCAGGAAATAAAACGCTAAAAAAATCATTTGTTTTAGCTGCGCAAAGACAATGGACGGTTTACATATATCCACATTCCCATGTAGATATTGGATATACAAACACTCAGGCCAATGTTGAAATTATCCATAAACGGAACCTTGTTAACGGAATGAAGCTGGCCAAGGAAACAGCAAACTATCCCCAGGGTTCTCGTTATGTTTGGAATCCAGAGGTGATCTGGCCGGTGGAACGCTATTTAAAAAATGCAACGCCAACCGAAAGGGAAGAATTATTGGATGCGGTTCGAAAAGGCTACATTCATCTTGATGCCGGTTATATTAATGACAATACAAGTATTACTGCAGATGAAGAATTTCCAAGGTTTTTTAGTGATGCAAAGAGACTGGAAAAAGCAACAGGCGTTCCGGTAAGCACAATTGTTCAGGTGGATATTCCTGGCATGACCTGGGGAATTGTGCCTATGGCAGCCCAGTTTGGGATAAAATATGTTTTTGCTCCTTTTAATGGGTCAGATCGTATAGGATTGGCCGATAAATTCAATTTTAAACCATTCTGGTGGATTGGACAGGATGGCGTTTCAAAGGTATTGTTTCTTCAACCAGGGGATTATACGCCAGGTGCAAGAGCGAAGGGATTTAAATACTGGCCTTTAATGGCTGGCCAAAAGGATCCTGATAAATTATTGCAAATTGTTAAAACAGCTCATCCCCGTGAAAACTTTATTGATGGTTATTTATGGGGGAAACTCAATGAGCTGGAAACCAATAAAGAGTATCCATATGATTTGTTTCCAATGACCTGGGCCATGGCAGACAATACACCTATAGATGCCGACTTACCTGAGGCTGTGAAGAGCTGGAATGAAGAATATGCGTTTCCTCACCTGGTCATTTCAAGTTCAACGGGAATCATGTCAGCTTTTGAAAAAAAATATGGGGATGTAATTCCTTCATACAAAGGAGATTTTACGGAGTACTGGACAGATGGCCTTGGTACAGCAGCCAAAGAGACATCCATGAACCGTAACTCCAAAGAGCGGTTAATTCAATCGGATATTCTTTGGTCAATGCTCCGTCCAAAAGAAAAGGCACCCCGAATTGAACTTGATGAAGCTTGGCGTAATGTCCTGATGGGATCGGAACACACTTGGTGTTACATGAACCCTAATCAGGCTGATATGCAGGATGTCATATGGAAAGTAAAGCAAAATTTCTTTAAAACAGCTGAACAGAGTAGTCTGCAAATACTTTCAAATACTTTGAAACCAATTGCAGCCGAAACATCCAACATTGTGGGTGTATTTAATACCTTGTCCTGGTCACGTGGTGGGTTGGTAACACTTACCAGTGAGCAAAGTAAGGGCTTTAATTCTGTCAGAGATGAGCATAAAAAGACCATTACTTCCCAACGATTAAGTACTGGAGAATTGGTGTTTTTAGCATCGGAGATTCCCGCTTTTGGAACAAAAAACTATTTTTTGAGTACTAAAGCAGAAGAGAAATCGGATGTTAAAATGGCAAAAGGGAATATCCTGGATAACGGGATATTCAAAGTAATAATAGATCCTGTTTCCGGAGATGTTATCAATATAACAGACAATACGGGTGTTGAATTTGTAAATAAGAATGATGCTTCTAATATCAATAGTTTCAGGTACCTTCTGGGAAGTGGAGAGCCTGCATCCGGAGGACCACAATATGCTGCAAATACAAATGAGGTTAAGAATAGTGATGCTCAGAAATTGGTAAAAGCCACTGGTCCAACAGAAGTGAAAACTGTTATTAAGGAGAATGGGCCTCTTGTAGCATCAATACTGGTCACTTCAAAAGCTGACGGTTGTAACAGTTTAACTCGTGAAGTTCGCGTTGTAGCCGGTAAACCCGAAATTGAAATAGATAATTTGGTAGACAAGATAGCAACAACTAAAAAAGAAGGAATACATTTTGGATTTGCCTTTGACGTTCCGAATGGACGTACACGAATGGATATTCCCTGGGGTGTTGTGGAAGTTGAAAAAGATCAACTTCCTGCTGCAAATCGCAATTGGATGAGTTTTCAGCGTTGGCTGGATATTTCCAATGAGGATAAGGGAATCTCCTGGTGCGCGCTTGATGCACCTACCTTCGAAAGTGGTAATATGACTGCTAATATTATTGGAGGAGCTTTTCATTCTCCTGAATGGATTAAACACTTGCCGCCAAGCTCCACCATTTATTCCTGGGCGCTTAATAATCATTGGCATACAAATTTCCCTCTATACCAGGAAGGTAAACTAAATTTCCGCTACAGGATATTACCCCATAAGTACACATTCAATTCTGTAAAAGTGAATCGTTTTGGGTTGGAGCAATCACAACCGCTGATTGTTGCGCCGGTTAAAGAAAAAGTAGCACTTAAACCTGTGGTTAAAATAGATAATGAACAAATTTTTATTTCGATCATTAAAACATCTGCGGATGGCAAGTCAATGATTATTCGACTGCGATCTTTATCCGACAAGGCAGAAACAGCAACTTTATCGTTCCCAGATAACAGACCAAAGTTAATACGGACCTGTGTCGCGGACGAAAGTCCAGGCGAAGAAGTTGGAAACACAATCCATTTGTTACCCCATGGAATTGCAACACTTGTGATAGAATAGATTAAAAATAAAACATGAAAAATATTTTAACAATTACCTTATGCTTACTATTATTTTCTTTTAAAAATGTAAAAGGAAAAACGCCAGGTCACCCTGTTGGGATAGAAAAAGATACTACGATTCAATATATTGATATTGTTCATTGTACCCATACTGATTATGGGTACACCGATCATCCAGTAATTATAGAAGAATTACAAACGCGTTTTTTCGATATGGCAGTGTCACTGGGTTTGAAAAGTGAAGGGGCAAAACAACCTTTTGTCTGGACTGCTGAGGCAATGGAACCTGTAGAACGCTGGTGGAACGAAGCTACTCCGGAAAGACGAAAAGGATTATTGAGGTTGATCGGCAATAAGCAAATTAGCATCAATGCGTTACCTTTCAATTTCAATCCAGTCGCTCCGGATGCGCAATTGAATACAATGACGAATTGGGTTAACAAGGATCTATGGGGAAAATTCCAGCCTAATGTTGGAATGCAGTCCGATGTAACTGGATTTTCACGGGCCGCTGCGGCTAAACTGCTTGATAAAGGAATTAAATATGCGTGGACAGGGATCAATGAACATAAAGCTAGCTCCCCATTTCCACAGCCATATCCCTTTTGGTGGAAAATGCCCGATGGCAGAAGGATGTTGGTTTGGTGTGGACTTTCATATTGGGAAGGATTTTCTTTTTTTACTGAAAAGGAATGGAGAAGTGAGCAGCGCGAAGCAAGCAACTTACAGTTTTGGTCGCCTCGTGAAGGAGATATGCTACAACCTGACGAAGTGTCCGTACGGAAAGCCCATAAGATTTGCCTTGAAAGGGTGAAGCAAATGAAAAAGGGTGGTTATCCCTACGATTTTATATCAGTTACAATTACAAACCAGTGGAGGATTGACAATGATGGTCCGTTTCCCGGTTTGACAGCCTTTGTTCAAAAATGGAACGAACTGGAATTGCAACCCAAATTAAATCTTGTTACTGTAGACCACGCGATGGAAAGAATTGAAAAACGTATTGGAAAAGTTATTCCTGAGCACGAGGGAGAATGGCCGGACTGGTGGTCTTTTGGTATTGCTGCTAACCCAAGAGAACTTTCAGTTTCCAGACAGGCAGCGCGCTATCTGGAAGTAGCACTTTCACCGGCTTGGGGGACAATTTCGACGAAAGTACAGGCTAAATCGGATGAAATAAATCGTTTGTTATGTCGTTATTACGAACATACTTTTTCTGCCAATGAATCCTTGTCGAATCCTAATGGTATTATGCAGCTAGGACAATTAAATGAAAAAGGGACTTTTGCTTATCGCTCTTATGAAAAAGCAAAATGGTTGCTTGCTCAACGTGTGAGTAACCTCCTTTCTAATAAAACTGAGGGTCTGTATGTTATAAATACACATAAAAACGAGTATTCAGGTTGGATTGAACTTGATCCCATTGCTTTTCGTGGTATTGATTATAAGAGTATAGAGAATGTAGAAACCAAAGAACGAATTAGTATTAAGAATGGGGGGGGCACTAAATTTTGGGCAAGTAACCTAAAGAACGGAAAAATAAATCGATTTATGTTAAGTACTGAGATGAGCAAGCCGATTCAAGAAGAGACAAAGCCCGAGATTAGAACTGACAAAAATAATTGGCCCGAATATATTAAATGGGATGGAATGGCGAAGCCCTTAATAACCGAAGGCCTGGCAGAAATAAGTTCACTTGAAATTAATGGTAGTCAGTGGTCAGTGAGTTCGATTTTCAAAATGCAAGACAGCATCAGATTGGCTAAGTTGAAAGAGACGGTAACAGAAATTAATTCCATTTCAGAGAATGATGCAATGGTTGAAGAAACTCAATATTCAATAAAGTACATACAAAAGATTAAGCACCCCAGAATGAAATGGGCTACGCGTCAGCTTGAAATATTCAAAAATGAACCAAAAATAAGCATAGAAGTGAAATTTGATCGCATTTCTTCAATAGCACCTGAAGTCATTTTTATTGATTTTCCTTTGCCTAAAGAATTGAAGTCTCCTTTGGCTTCTTCTGGTGGACTTCCATATTATTTATACACCGACCAATTGCCAAATTCATGTAAGGATTACTTTGCTGTTGATAGTTGGGTGGCATATAGTACCTCAAATTATGGAAGTTGGGTTTGGACAACTCATGATGCTCCTATGGTCACCTTTGGTGCTCATAATTTAGATGCAAGAATAAAAAAAGCGCCAGATAACGTAAATGTTATTAAATCGATGGTGTACAATAATACATGGGAAGTGAATTACTTGGTAGATTGCCCTGGTGAAATGTCTTTTAAATATGATTTAGACTGGAGGCAAAATAATCTGGAATCTGTAGAAATAAATGAAATTGCTAGGGCCAACTTATTTCCTCCTGTTGTATTTCGAAATCCGGCAACCAAAGCTAATCCGATTTCGAATAAATCGATGTTTGAATAAGCTTTAAAATGCTTATAAAAAACTAATTTATACTCATGACTCGATTACCAACATTTCTTATTCGGTGGGTATTGATAAGGGTAGCTTTTTAGAAGAAATCTAGGTATTCTATATTGAAATCCAAACAAAAAACTATAACAGTACTGAAATAGAGTTGTTATGGGATAAAATTGAGGCATGACAATATTATTCTGTTTTTTATGCTAAAAGCAAAGTAAATGTATATATTTGTTATATGTATATACATATAGACAATTGATAACGTTGATGGAGGCACGTTGATTTTTAAAATGAGACCGTTGCCCAATACATTATGGGGGTAGGAGTCCCTCCTCCATCAATGAGTACAGATAAATAGGTATTTAAAGCTCCAATGGTCGGATTGGTAACGATAAATGAATTAAAGAAATGAAAAAACACTTTTCAATATTAACTGCATTGTTTCTCGCGTTAACTTGTTCTGCTCAAGATACAAAAGTAGGAGACAAAACACTGGTCGAAAAAATTCGGGAAGACAAATACTTTGCTTTTGTAAAAACAAAGGCATTTGAAGTAATGAAAACGGGGTTCAATGCGGGTGATGGCTATCGAGAGGTGTGGATAAGGGATTATAATACATTTATTGAGTTGGCATCAAAAGTTAATTCGAAAGAAGTTTTGAAAGAGAACTTGTTGATTTTTTTTAGGATGCAGGGTGAGGATGGAAATATTATAGATGGATTTACTCCTGCTGAAAAGGTTGGTAAAGAGGAAACTGACTTTTCATATTCAAAGTTAGAAACTCGCTATGCTGCACATAAGAATACTGTCGAAACCGATCAGGAATCTTCTCTTGTTCAGGCAGTTTATAAGTATATACAACTGACCGGTGATCGGACGATCTTATCGGAGATGGTGGGTAATAAAACAGTAAGTGCACGGCTTGAATGGGCAATGGATTTTTTAATGACAAACCGCTTTAGTAAAAAGCATGGATTAATTTATGGCGCTACAACGGCCGACTGGGGAGATGTTCAGCCTGAGCACGGATGGGGAGTAGATTTAGACAATAATACACATTATGCTATTGACATTTATGATAATGCTATGTTCATCCTTGCACTTGATAATTTGATGAAAATGATGCCGTCTTCTAAGTTTAAATGGGCCCCTATAAAGAACAAACTTGCTAAAAACTGCAGAAAGTGGCTATGGGATAAAACGAGGCAAAAATTTATACCTCATGTTTACTTAAACGATTCACCCTTTCCAGCGTCATTTAATGAGAATGATATTTATTATTTTGGGGGTACTGCGATTGCTATAGAGGCTGGGTTATTAAATAAGAAGGAGGTGAAGGCCTCTCTTGATGAGATGATTAGTAGAGTGGAGCAAGCTGGTGCTGCTTCAATAGGACTTACACTTTACCCTCCATATCCTGAAGGTTATTTTGCTAATAAAATTATGAACCCGGTTTACAGTTATCAGAATGGGGGAGATTGGACCTGGTTTGGTGGCCGGATGATCCAGCAATTGATTAAATATGGATTTGTGGAAGAAGCATATCAGCAAATGTTTCCAATGGTGAAACGCGTAAAAGACAATAATGGTTTTTATGAATGGTATTCTATTAAAAATGAACCAAGAGGGTCCGGAACTTTTAGGGGTGAAGCCGGGGTCTTATATACAACTATAGTAATGTTTGAGAACCTGAAAAAATAGACATTTAGAGGAGTTGATAGAGCAGGTGGTTTATTGCCTCCTGCTCTCTACAGTATAAATAAAGCTATCGGCCCGATAATAACCTATATTATATTCAATTGGGCGGTCGGCTTTGTCGTAAACAAATCTTTTCCTAAGTAATACAGGATCACCTTCTTCTAATTCAAGTTTGCTTGCTATATCCTTATCAACCAGCCTGGCACTGATTTCTTCTTTTGACAGATGTGCAATTACTGAATGCTCTTTTTCAAGAATTTCATATAATGGGCGTTTAAAATCCTCTTCGCCAGTTAAACCTACCCTAGGGTGAAAATAAGAAATGAAATAGACAAAAGGACCTTCTTGCCGCCCTCTTAGTCGTTCCAGTTTCAAAATTTTTGCATCCTTTTTAATCGAAAAGAAATTGGCAATATGGTCTTCTGGGAAAACCCAGCTGATATGTAATTCAAAGTTTTTTATAGGAATGCCACGGGCTTCCATTTCCTGAGAAAAACTAAGCCAGTTATGCGACTTTGAGCTGACTGAATTATCCGTTACTTTTGTGCCAATCCCCTTTTTCCGGATTAATAAGCCCTCAAACACCAGTTTACTGATTGCCTGGCGTAAAGTAGCCCGTGAAATAGCTAATTGTTTAGACAAATCTATTTCGTTGGGAAGCAGTTTTCCATCGATGTATAGCGGATCTTTAATTATCTTTCGTAACAATTCTTCGGCTTGGATATGAAGTGGAACTGGACTTTTATGATCAATGGAATATTTCATTTAAGACTATTAATTACCGTGAAAAAGTATTCTGTTTAATAATGACGCATTTAGAGGTTGCCCTTAAAGGTCATTGGATTGACTTGGTCCATGGTGTGGGCAGCGAATAAATACGGCTTAAAAATTAGTCAAAAATAGTGTTTTTTTGTTTTCATATGATGTAATTGTTACTTAAATGTATGAATGTTTGTGTGTACATAATGCTCGTTCAAAAATAAATTACATTTCAATTATAAACTTAATCCAGTTTAGCAAGCTTGTTGTTGAAATATTTAAAGTGTTATGATGTGCGTATTTCAATGAGTTTTGCCGAAACTCCTAGATGGTTAAGTTACTTGCAGCCTAATTTGGGGATCTATTGAAAGCCTCCAGTTTCTGCCTAAGAAAAAATGATGCTTATAGTTTAATTGACGCTGGATGTTGGACATGTTAGTAGTTTTGGATACACTGCCTCATCATGGGATTTTATCGTTTTTAGGTGTTATGTGTTGCGTTTTTACAAAAAATCTGAATATATTTTTGTGTGTAGAATTATTTTATGTATATATGTATATGCAAATAATGATTTTTAATGGTTGGGATTATTTGATCGTTGTTTGGCTAAATAAACCAATTACCAAACTTAAACTATTATGTATCGAAGAAATTTTATCTGGCTAAGAGTGAAATACCTCTGCTATCTGCTTCTGTTAATGGCTACGGCCTTTAAATCAGTCGCTCAATCGAACACTACAATCACCGGTAAAGTAACTGATGTAAAAGGCGGGCCATTACCCGGTGTAAGCGTTACGGTGAAGGGTAGCACTAATGGCGGTGTTACTGATGGAGAAGGAAAATACGCTATTAAATTAACAAGTGGAGGAGCAACTCTCGTGTTTACATTTGTCGGCTATAAGAAACAAGAAATAGCTATTGCAGGCCGCAAGACCATTAATGTAGAGCTAAAAGAAGACGATAACTCCCTGGAAGAGGTTAATGTTGTTGTGGCCTACGGAACACAAAAGAAGGAAAGCATGGTAAGTGCGATTACCTCTATTAACCCTAAAGAGTTAAAAGGACCTACCAGTAACTTAACTACCATGTTAGCTGGCCGTGTATCTGGAATGGTTGCCTACCAAAGAAGCGGAGAACCTGGCAAGGACAACGCGTCGTTCTTTATTAGGGGAGTTGGTTCCTTTGGAGCTGGAAAAATAGATCCTTTAATATTGATAGATGGGATGGAATCTACTCCTAATGACCTTGCAAGGTTGCAACCAGATGACATTGCCGGCTTTTCGGTATTAAAGGATGCCGCTGCCTCATCATTGTATGGTGCAAGGGGTGCAAATGGTGTGATACTAGTTAATACCAAATCTGGTAGTGATGGTAAAACAAAATTTAATTTCAGGGCTGAAAACTCTGTTTCTTCCAATACAGAGAATTTTAAGCTTGCGGACAATATTACCTATATGAAAATGGCAAACGAGGCTGTATTGACGCGAAACCCGTTAGGTGTATTGCCTTATTCACAAACCAAAATTGACCGTACTGCAGCAGGTATGAATCCCTTGTTATATCCAAATAATGACTGGATAAAGGCTTTGATCAAGGATTATACTTTAAACCAGCGGTTTAACATGAACATGAATGGAGGAGGTAAAGTGGCCCAGTATTACATCGCGGGTACTTATAATATTGATAATGGGGTATTAAAAAACGAAGCGCTCAATAAATACGATAACAATATCAAATTAAAGAGTTACCAGGTACGCTCGAATGTAAATGTTAAATTAACGCCTACTACTGAGGGAATTGTTAGGACTTCTGGTAGTTTTGACGATTATAGCGGGCCAATAGGTGGTGGATCTGGTGTTTTTGATCAGGCCTTATCGTCCAATCCTGTATTATTCCCTGCTTTTTATCCTGCATCAGCATTACCATTATTGAAACACCCTTTATTCGGGAATTCATTGTTAAGTGATTCAGGCGGTTCCCAACTTTATTACAATAATCCGTATGCCAATATGGTTTCTGGCTTTCAGGAATATAATACTTCCACCTTAAATATACAGTTGGAAATAAAGCAAGACTTCAATTTTATTACAAAGGGGCTTACTGCCAGGGCTATGACTTATACCCAAAGGTATTCTTATTTCGATTTAACCAGGCAATACAATCCTTTCTTTTACTCTGCAACGCCAACAGATTCAAGAGGAGAAAATTATAATTTATCGGTGTTAAATCCACTAACCGGTACAGAATATCTTAATTATAATGGTGGTGGTAGAAAAGCTAATACCACGAGTTATATGGAGGCTGCTGTAAACTACAACAGAACCTTTAATGAAAAACACGCTATTGGGGGGCTGTTGGTTACTACCATGCGTAACTATTTAACTACGGATGGAAACGACCTTCAATCCTCTCTTCCTGCCAGAAACCAAGGGCTTTCAGGTAGGCTTACTTATGGTTATGATAACAGGTATCTTTTTGAAGCAAACTTTGGATATAATGGTTCTGAGCGTTTTGCCAGAAACAATCGATATGGTTTTTTTCCATCAGTTGGTGTAGCCTGGAACATGGCTAATGAGAAATTTTTTGCGCCATTATCATCCGCGATTTCTAAGCTAAAGTTTAGAGCTACTTATGGTTTGATTGGTAACGACCAGATTGGAAGAAAAGAAGACCGTTTCTTCTATTTGGCCAATGTTAATTTAAATGAGGGTTTAGTAGGAAGATTCGGTACTGATTATGGAACATCAAGGCCGGCCGTTACGATCTCAAGGTATCCAAATGAGTACATTACCTGGGAAAAAACAAAGACCACAAATCTGGGAATGGATTTGACCTTATTTAACAGCTTAAATCTAGTGTTTGAGGCTTACAAATCGCACCGCAGCAATATTTTAATGACAAGGAGTACCATACCAACTACTATGGGACTTGCTGCTGCTATTCAGGCCAATGTTGGCGAAGCTGAATCGAAAGGTATTGATGTTTCCTTAGATTACAATAAAACTTTTGGAAAGGTATGGGTTCAGGGAAGGGGGACATTTACCTATGCAAGCAGCAAATTACTGGTTAATGAAGAACCAAATTATGGTGCTAATTTAGCCTATCTCTCTAAAGTCGGTAACTCGCTTGGCCAGGCTTATGGTTATATAGCTGAAAGACTGTTTGTGGATGATGAAGAGGTAAGAAACTCTCCAAAGCAGAACTTTGGAGAGGTTAAAGGAGGCGATATTAAATATAGGGATATCAACAATGATGGTCAAATTACTTCACTAGATATTGTTCCTTTAGGTTTGCCTACAACGCCAGAGATTGTATATGGCTTTGGTTTATCTGCTGGGTATAAAAATTTCGATATCAGCGGATTCTTTCAAGGCTCAACACGTTCTTCATTCTGGATTGATCCGGCCAAAATCACACCATTTGTAATAGGTGGAGCTAGCGGAAATCTTCAGAATGGACTTTTAAAAAGTATTGCAGATAGTTATTGGTCTGAAGACAATAGAAATATGCAGGCATTTTGGCCACGTTTAAGCCCTAATGTTAGTGCAAACAATACACAAACTTCTAACTGGTGGATGCGAAACGGCTCCTTTTTAAGATTAAAAAGCGTTGAACTGGGCTATAATCTTTCTGGGAAATCTGTAGCAAAACTTGGTATTGGCTCTATCAGGGTTTATGCCAGCGGTACCAACTTATTTGTTAAAAGCAGCTTCAAAATGTGGGACCCTGAACAGGGAAGTAACGGATTGGGTTACCCTCTTCAAAAGGTATTCAATTTTGGGGTTAATGTTCAATTTTAACCAAGAAAACGAGATGAAATTATTTAAAACTACATATCTTATTTTATCAGCAATGGTATTCACGCTGGTGATACCATCCTGTAAAAAAGGTTTTCTGGACATTGTGCCAGACAATGTACCTACACTTGATAATGCTTTTGCTAACCGCAGTGAAGCGGAAAAGTTTTTATTTAGCTGTTATGCTTCTTTGCCAATAGATGGCAGACTGGACTTTAACCCCGGCATGTATACAGGGGACGAATTTTGGATTTATCAGCCACTTCGGGCCGGTGATTATGCTTCTTTAGAGCCTTTTTATATTGCACAGGGGCTTCAAAATAAAGTAAGCCCAAATATGAATTATTGGGATGGGTCTGGAGGTGCTGGTTCTTTGTGGGGCGGAATTCGTAACTGCAATATCTTCCTTGAAAATGTAGATAAACCTATTGATTTACAGCCTTATGAGAAAGAACGGTGGATAGCTGAAGTAAAGTTCCTGAAAGCTTATTTGCACTGGTACTTGTTCAGAATGTATGGTCCTATTCCGATTGTTGATAAAAATTTACCAATTAATGCCCCTGTAGAAGAGGTAAGAATAAGCCGCCAGCCGGTTGATTCTGTTGTAAATTACATTTCAAATTTATTGGATGAATCAGCCGCAGGAACGGGCACAGGCTTACCAGATAGAATTTCGAATTTAGCTAATGAATTGGGCAGGGTTACTAAACCAGCTGCGCTATCTATTAAAGCCAGGATGTTGGTAACGGCTGCCAGTCCGTTATTTAACGGAAATACAGATTTCAGCGGCTTAAAGAATAAGGACGGGAAACAATTGTTTAATACTACTTATGATGTAAAGAAGTGGGAAAGGGCCGCTGCTGCTTGTAAAGTCGCCATTGATGCTGCAGAAGCTGCAGGAGCAGCTTTGTATAAATTTAATCCAGCCTTGGGTACAGTTGATGACGATACCAAAATAGAGATGAGCATTAGAAATGCGGTATGTGAAAAATGGAACAAAGAATTAATATTCGGTAGTACTGGCTCAACCAGAACACTTCAATTGCACGCCTGTCCCAATTTCGATCCAAATAATTTTAACCTGGCTCTATTTGGACAATTGGCACCTACCCTAAAAATGGCGGAATTATTTTACACTAAAAATGGTGTGCCTATTACAGAAGACCGTACCTGGGATTATGCCAACCGTTACGTGTTAAAACCAACTACAGCTACAGACAAAGGGCTGCAGAGTGATTACCAAACGGTAGGCCTGCATTTTGACAGAGAACCTCGTTTTTATGCTGATATGGCATTTGACGGTTCGAAAATGTATATGCAAAATGGTACTTTTCCTATCCAGAGCAAACTAGAGCAATCTGCGGGAAGGAGGCAGACTCTCTTCTATTCTGTAACGGGTTATTATACTAAAAAACTAATTAATTGGAATTTGGTAACTAGTGGAAACTCAATAACTACCGAAAGTTATCCATGGCCGATCATGAGGCTTGGAGATCTTTACATGCTTTATGCAGAAGCCTTAAACGAAAGTGGTGATATGACTACTGCGTTAACCTATACTAACAAAATTAGAGCTAGAGCTGGTTTGCAAACTGTAGAAAGTTCATGGACTAATTTTTCAACAAATCCCGGCAAATACACCAATCAATTGGGGTTAAGAGATATCATACAACAGGAACGCTTAATTGAAATGGCATTTGAAGGTAGTCGTTTCTGGGATTTGAGAAGATGGAAGAAGGCAGCTGCGATGTTAAATGCGCCAATATATGGTTGGAATATCGCCTCAAAAAGTTATGCAGATTACAACACCAGAGTACTGTTGAATAATCAAACCTTTAATGCGCCAAGAGATTATTTTTGGCCAATAAAAGAAAGTAACCTGATTGTGAATCCCAATTTAGTACAAAATACGGGCTGGTAATTTATCCCGCTCGGTTTATAAATCAGAAATTATTTAAACTTATAAAATTAAGTAAATGAAAAGATTAATAAATAGATTGTGCATTGGGCTGTTAGTTATCGCAACTACACAAGCCTGCAAACAATCAGAAATAGCGCCAACAGTAAATGACGGCGTGGCGCCCGGTCTGGTAACAGGGGTAACTGTAACCAACCTTAGCGGGGCGGCCACTTTAAAGTATACGCTTCCTTCAGATCCTGATGTACTGTATGTAAAAGCAGTGTACAAGACTAAACAGGGTGTAGAAAGAGAAACCAAGGTAAGTTACTACAACAATACCATAACGGTTGTTGGCTTTGCAGACACCGATCCGTATGAAGTAAAATTATATGCAGTAGATAAAGGCGGAAATGTATCACAACCTACATCGGTTACAGTTAACCCGCTAACACCACCCTATAAACTGATCCGCGATGGATTACAAGTTGCAGCTAATTTTGGCGGGATAGATGTTAGTTTTCAAAACGCTAACGGAGGTGATATAGCAATGGTAGTGTTAATGAACAATGCCTTAGGGGAGTTTGCCCCCATCAATACCAATTATACCAATTTAAAACAGGGTACATTTGTCACCAGAGACCTAAAAGCAGTTGAAACAAAGTTTGGTGTTTATGTACGAGATCGGTGGGGCAATATTTCTGATACCTTAAGAGTAACCCTTACGCCTATATTCGAGGTTAAGTTGGACCGTACATTGATGAAAGCGTTAACTTTATCAACCAATACAGATGCGGCTTTGGGTTATGGTGGGACGGTAGGTGGTCTTTTTGATGGGAGTGTAACTGGTGGACATTACCATACCGGCGATGGTGGCACAATGCCTAAATGGGTTACTTACGATATGGGTGTAACCGCTAAGCTAAGCCGCATGGCCTGGTGGATGAGACAAGGGTATTATTTTGACCTGCACAGTCCAAGAAAAGTAGAAATATGGGGCTCTAACAATCCTGCCCAGGATGGAAGTTTTAACGGTTGGACATTGTTAACGACTTATGAACAAATTAAACCTTCTGGCTTGCCACCTGGACAATTAAGTACAGCAGATAAAGAGGCTGCCGATGCAGGCGAAACCATTCCTATTCCATTAGCTGCGCCTGCTGTAAGGTATATCAGGTTTAAAACACTAAGTAATTGGTCTGCAGGAACTTATGTGCAGATTTTTGAAATCGCTATGTGGGGAAACCCGCAATAGAAGCATTGACAGAATGATAATCAGTTAAATAAATTAAATCATGGAAAAGATAAAATATTTGATTTATCCTTTTCTTATTGTAGTAGGATTATGTGTAATCTCTTGTACAAAGGAAAACGATTATAAAAAATTTACAAAAGATGGAGAACGTGCTTATCCGGGAAGGCCAGATACGATCATTGTTCAAGCAGGAAATAAACGGATTCGATTAAGAGTCGTTTTGGGCCCAGACCCTGCAATTACAAAAATAAAAACTTATTGGAACAGCAAAGCCGATTCTTTAGAAATCCCAGTGGTAAGAACCAATGGTGACACTGTAAATATAATTACTGATAAACACTTAAACGAGGGTACGAATAATTTCGAAGTGTATACCTATAACAATAAGGGCGACATGTCTGTAGTATCAAATGTAGCCGGTAATATGTATAGCGACAACTACCTGGCCACAGTAACAAACAGGTCTGTCGCTTCAGTTCAAATAAGCTATACACAGGGTGTTACTATTACCTGGGGTGCAGTTATAACAGGTGAACAACATATAGAAATAAATTACACCGATGCAGCTGGGGCAGCTAAATCGCTTATAGTTCCTTCTAAGCAAACCACAACACTGATACCTAACTATAAAGCAGGAACTGATATTACTTATCGTTCTATATATGCTCCAGAGCCGAATACTTTTGATGTATTCTCAGTCGCTTCCAGCAAGGTAAATATGATCAAGGCAACATACTCTGCAACTGCAACAGGTTACTTATACCATCCTAGTGGCCCAAGAGCACTTGGTGCTGTAAAAGCGATGGTTCCAAATGGTACAAATGGTATGCTTATAGATGTAGGCGATTTAGGTGGTAGTGGTTACAAAGCTTTAATCGTTATTAATCCCGATAATACCTTAACCATTACGGCTGCACCAGGCTCGGCAGGAGCGCCGTTTACAATGTTTACTTCGGGCTTGCCGAGTCCCTATGTAGCTGCGTGGGTAGGGTCTTCTTTATGTAATAACACCTATGATCCGGTTACCCGTACCTATAAAGTAAGGTATGGGTACGGTGCGGCGGGAGCTTATCGTGTTATAGAAGAATTCCTTGTACTAAACTAATTTTTACCGGCATTTGAAATGGCCGTGGTATTGAGATCAAGATGATTAAGCCTTTTTAACTACCATTCAGATTTTGGTTTGAATGGTAGTTAAACTATTAAGTCATGTCGGACATATACGGATCAACAACTTTTTGGTGCTTAAAGAGCGGTTGGTATGGACACAAACTTCAGATTTTATTGAAACATCTAAAGGGTCAAATAATGGCTCCGTGGCTAAATTATATGAAATTCCCCCCCCCCATATCCTTCACAATTTTCTAATCGATCCGAATGGGAAAATTATTGGACGACGGCTTACAGTATAAGTTTGAAAACTATTTAAGAAGTTTTATGTTTTAATGGAAGTGTTGTTCTATAAATGGGTAGTATTCAGGTTTATTGTGTGTTGAGTTTGATCTTTTGTTATAAAATTTTACAAATACAAAAGTTATGGGGTATCATGAATGGAAATCATGAATTGATGCATGTCTGAAGTGCGTAGTAATTTGTAACGATTGCGCAAGTTCTTGTACCAAAGAAGAAGATGTAAAAATGATGGCAGCCTGTATTGACTTGGATTTGCAATGCGCGGTGATTTGTTATGCTACAGCACAATTGATGAGCTTGGGAAGTCCTTGAGCGAAAAACTTATGTAAAATTTGTGGGGAGATTTGTAATGCCTGCGGAACAGAAGGTGGTAAACACAATACTGAGCATTGTGAGGAATGTGCAGAAGCTTTTTCTCTGTGCAGAGGAATGTAGAAATATGACGGGCTTAATGCACCTTTAATAATTATAGCTATGAAAAAGCATGAAAAAAGGAGTCATGACACAGATAAACCGCTTGTTAAAACGCAAAAGGAAATTTACCTAAAAATAAAAAGCTTCAAACTGACAAACCACTTGCCGAAAAGGATGAAGTAAAGCAAGCAGAAGAAGAGCAACGTAAATGTATGCAAGGCGAAAATTCTTAATTACAATAATTATGTGGTTATAGCGGAGGATATTGCCATAGCCAAAGCAAAAGAGTATTTAAAAAATGGCAAATTTGCAGGCTTTATCCTGGAAGACAGAGTCAAAGAATACGAAGCTGAACTTGCGAAATACAAGGAGAAAATCAACTAAAGTTTGTTTATCACTAGTAAAAATCATCTCTTTTTACTGATTTTTGAAATCATCTGGGTGATTCATACAGATCATTTCAATAACTTTATGTTAAAATGATGGAAAAACCTCTGGTTTTACCGCATTCTAACATAATTAACAACAATGAACAATGAAATCAAAAAACGCCTCGAATGGGTAAAGCTTTATGAGGCCATTGGTAATTGTTCGTCCTGAATTTACTTGTCGTTTTGCTCTAATATGAATCAACTTTACAATACCCAATCGTTCCCTAGATTAAAACCTTCTTGCCCGATGCCGGTTAAGACTTGGTCACCTACTAGGCTGTCTCTGATGCTCTATATGGAACCAGAACAGCTCAAGGGATATGATGATAAAGACTTTTTGAAATTGCTGATTGAAAAAGTACCACAAATAAAACAAATAGAGCAACTGGTAAAGGGCTTTAAACATCTTTTTGTTGCTAAAGAAGATGGGCTATTAAAAATGGATTGAAGAGGCGCTAAAATCAGAGTGCGGACTGAAGAACTTTGCCAAAAATCTATTGAAAGACTATGAGGCAGTAAATAATGCAGTATTAACACACATAAGCAACGGACAAGTGGAAGGCCAGGTAAACCGAATAAAAAATATCAAGAGAAAAATGTACGGCAGGGCAGGTTTTCAATTGTTGAGAAAAATGGTTCTCGCCAAGTCAGCATAATTCACCAAAAGTGACGAAGAACCAGTTTCATCGGAATATGCAACCAAGCTCCAGCAACAATATAAAGGAAAGGTCACCATTATTGGATCAAACATTATGGAAGACTTCGGCAAAGGAAAAAATATACCTTACTCTGCTAATCTACCTGTGATAGAGAAATTTGTGAAGGAAAATAGCGTCAACATGGAATATTCAATATTGGTAGACAGCGACGATAGGTATATGGAAAGCAAATGGATGACCGCATCTGGTCAAAGAGGCATTCCGACAACGTTTATTGTTAAAAATCAAAAGCTGATGTAGTTAGGTGGCCCCGATCAACTTGATGCTACATTGACTAAAATTTTAGAAGGAAGCTTTAGTGTTGATAGATTTAAAGCTGCTATACAAAGCCAAGATGAGGCATCAAAAAAGCGTAATGATGATCTAATTGAGGCTATGACGCCTATCCATAAGGCATTGTTAGCGAAAGATTTGGATAAAGCGATTGGAATGCTCGCCGAATTGAGAGTTAAAAGACCAGAGTTTGTTACTGAATGTGATGGTGCAGAGTTGTATGCCTTATTGGAATATGGTAGCGAGGCAGCCGTGATGGACTTTGGGAATAAATGGCAAGCACGAAACAAAGCCATAGCGCCAAAAGTAATTCTAACCGCAGCTATGCGTGATTGCGAGTAAGCGTATCGCGATGTGGGCAGCACATATTTATGAGCGCAATGGCGTAGAAGAATTAAATAGTTTTGATCTTAATGACTTAGCAAAAGTTTTTGCAAAAGCAGAAGACTATAAAAAAGCGATAATGCATCAGGAAAAAGCTGTTAAATTAGCCGAAGCTGCCCTCGAAAAAAATAAGACAGGCACTGTGACCCCAACTATAATTGACCGGTTCAAGCAGGCGCTTGTAAAATATAAAGGTATGCAGTAATGACCAAATTTGCTTTCCTCCCCGAGGATCTGAAATTTGAAATAAGTCATTAGCTCATGAAAATTAATCTAAAAAAGTGCTGCCATTTGGTCTGGTTCAGCACTTTTTTTGCCTTTTTCTGACAACATGCAAGATATGTAACCATTAGCTTTTTTTCTTTTCATTACTGATATAGGTAGCATTTAACATATTGATCAGCTGGCCGTACAAGTATAACATATCTGCATTTTCTGGTCCTTCGGCAAAATCGACCGAATTGTTCACCCAACCTTTATAGAGTTCCCAAAGTTTATCTCTCACCTCGTGAAGTTCGTTATTATCAAAAAAATCAGCTATAACCATTTCGGGGTTGTTCAGTTCCGTAGCTGATAGGGTGTTAGGCTGGTAGTTCAGTTTTTTCATTATTTCTTCCATAATTCTGTAGTTTATTTTCTATTGATGAATTTATATACGGTTCTTAGTTGATCTTCAAAAAGCTTGAAATACATATCATAATGTAGCTTTAAAACCAGCAACTTATAATCTGTTTCAGCAAAAAATGCCAATACACTACAGTCAGTTATCGAGTTTAACAGGTAATGCTCATTTGGTTTTTCAGCCGTTGCTACAAAGAAAAAGGGATCAAAATGATTCGGTAACTGATAGGCTTTTCCCTCTATCCAAACCAATAACTCTAAGGCGTAATGGTCTGGATGTTCTTTCCATAAAATACAAAGTTCTACTTTGCTGTTGTTAAAGGTGCAGGGTGTTAACCTGCTCTTTACTGGATTCTCTGATACTTCCTGCATCCCACGAGTGTAAAAATGGTAAGTGTGGTCTTTGAGATGTAGCAAGGGATAAGTCAGCTTCCATAACTTGAAGAGTGTGGTAAAGTTCTCTATATTTAGCTGCCTAATTTCAGCTTCAGATAATTCAGCAATTCCTTCATAAGTAGATCTGACCGTGGCAAGGGTAATCATTGAAAAACAGATCTCATTCAGTTGCTTTTCTTCGGGGCTAAGTTTATAAGCGGCAGATAGTTTCGTGTAATCAAAAATATGTCGGGTAAATAGTTTGATAGTAGTCTTGGCTTTATTTAAGATACCTTGATAGGGTATTAAAAAAGGAAAATGATTAATAGCCCTGAAATGATAAAAAGGTGTTGCCAGTAAATTGTAGCTGATTATTTTTTCCCGGTCATAGGTTAATTTTTTTGGTTTGGGTTCATAGGTGCTTTGTATTTCGATTACATCCTTCTCGATCTTTGGCAGGAATTGCCCCGGCTTAAATAAACCTTGCAGGTGATCTCTGGATAGCACTTCCAAACCAGTTTTTGATGGTAATAATTTTAGAAATTTCTTTTGCAGTTCCCCGCCTCCCAAATCCGGCCAATAGTAGTCATAAAATCCTGATCTGATATGTGCTTCCATTAGCCGATATACGGTACAGTAGGCATATCTGCTTAAAAAACTTTCATTTGTACCTACACTACAACTGATCAGTAATTCCGTAGGCGTTACTTTGATATAGACCTGCTCCATGATGTGGTCTATCGTTACGGCCAAAGTCCAGAATTCATGTTCAAAAGCCATTTTTTTGATAGCAATGTCTAAATATGGCTTTTTTGGTATTCTGAAATCGGTATATTGGTTTAAGGTAACCGTCTCAACTTTAAACGTTCCGGCTTTAAAAGGAAGCCTACAAAATGGGGGGGACAAAAATGATGGTGTATTTTCCTTAATCATAATAAACCCCACTTTCTTTTTTGAGTGTTCTGGAAGTTTCTGCTTGC
Source organism: Pedobacter schmidteae (assembly GCF_900564155.1). Taxonomy (NCBI): domain Bacteria; kingdom Pseudomonadati; phylum Bacteroidota; class Sphingobacteriia; order Sphingobacteriales; family Sphingobacteriaceae; genus Pedobacter; species Pedobacter schmidteae. The sequence continues at coordinate 2,184,630 of NZ_LS999839.1, forward strand.
TGATCAAGTATGGTAATCTTTTGTTTGCACATTTCTTTGGTAAAGTGTGCGAAAGTGGTGGTTTTTATAAATAATTTGCTAAGGTCATCTTCTGAAACAGGATAAGTAATTCCAAATCCAGCCTCCGAGTAGGTTCTAATTAGCAGATCAAATAACTTCTTATCGGATTCATTTAACAGCCAAAGCCGTTGTGGTTCATTTGAAAAACTACAACATAGGTCAATAAGAACATATAAACTTCGTAGTTGCATAGGACAGGAAAGATGCAGACTGATTAGTAACTCAGTACAATGCTTTACAGTATGATAGAGCATCATTATACATATGGAATACTGTTGGTTTTTAATACAATGCGTCGCTCCCGCAAGGAAACCATCTATGAGTTGGATGTAATGCAGGTATTTCTTTTCAGCCTTTCTTAACATATTTGCAGGGCTTGGATTTTGCGCAAAACAGAAAAGTTGCTGTGGTTTGAATTTCCAGGTTAATAGTCTGATTAGTCTTTTAAAGGACTTTGAGTGTTCACTGGCGATTGACAAAGGTTGCATTTCCATATTGGTCTCATTTAATTGTTGAATGTTTAAATGAGTCTTGGAAAGTTGGATTGATAAATTTGGGATCTGCCAACCGTGGCGACTTAAAGTTTCTCAGGCCTTACGTTTTCACGGATTTACAGCAGATCCCAAATCTATCTTAGACATGCAAATATAGCATATATAAGGATAGATTATGGGTTTTCATACTGTCCTGCGAAAAACGGCCTGAGATAATCGCCGCAAGACTCTTAAAAAAATATTAGTTTATAAAATCAAATCATTGTTAGATAGTTTTAGTTCAGTATACTATATATATATGTCGATCGACTAAAAAAGGAACGACTTTTATTTAAAACTGTTAATTCAAATATAATAAAATAAATGATGCATGCATCATTATTCAAGTGTTTTTTTTTCTTTAGTTGCAAAATGGAAAAAATCTTAACAGATGTTGAGCAATATGTGGTTGATTTTGTACTAAAAACTAGAAAACAAAAGGGATTAAGTCAAAAGAATATAGCCTACATTTTGGAAGTTAATCCCTCCTTTATTAATGACGTTGAAAATCCCACGAACAGAGCTAAATATAATTTAAATCACATTAACACTCTGTCTGACCACTGGGGCATCTCTCCACGAGAGTTTTTACCAAGAAAAGCTTTCCCAGTTTTAAAAAATGAATTATCTGACAGTTAGAGTTTCCTTCAAATGAGTTGATACATTCATGTTGAAAGGATAACAAATGATCAATTTGATTCATGATAGTAACTAGCATTAATTATTTCCATTTTTATCGGGAGCTCAGATAGTGTTAGGTAACGTTAAGCTGACGTGTAGGATTATCATACATCGTATTTAGTAAATAGCAGACTTCAATCACTTAATATTTATTTATATGAGAAAAAATGATGAAGTCATTAGACGTCTATTTAAACTACTATGCGGTTACAAACAGCAATCTCCAGCTCTACGAGAGTATTTGTCAGATGTTATGCAAGCTGGAATGAAGATTAGACGGACAGTGCTGGTAGAACACCAAAGTGTGATGAGTAATTCAATTTTTGTATCCGATGGCTATATCGCTATTTATGGATTTGATGCATTTGGGCATCGGCAGGTCCTTAGTATTATTGGAAAGGATAGTATTATTGCAAGTAAAAGCTTTATGGAACAGTCCTGCTCTGAATTTGAATATGTTGCTTTGCCTGGTGCATATCTGGCAACAATTAGTTTCCCGCATTTGACATATATTTTTGAACATTTTGAAGGTACAGAGGAACTAGCCCGGATGATCATTGCTAATAATGCTGAAAGAGAGCAAAAACGGCTTCATTCACTCAGACATGATGCAGAAACTGTGATTTTAGAGTTCTATAATGTTTATCCAGAGTTCTTGAAAAGCAATATGATGTTTGATTCGGATCTTGCTTCATATTTGCTAATTAGCGAAAAAACGCTTCGTAATGTTCGTATGAAACTCTTTAAGGAAGGTAAACTAACACATAATAAAAGGTCATTATGAAAATATTGTTGTCATGTCCTTTTTAGGACTTGATGTTTTGAAAAGGTTAATGATCTTGCATTTATTAAAAAAAATTAACGACATGGAGAAATTTAGAATACAAATTCAGCAGTTATTATATAGCGGTCAGTGTGGGATAAATTATCAAATATCCGGCATGGTTTTTTACATTTCTGTTTATCATCTTCAAATTTTTGTAGATAAAACCGAGTTAAATATTATAGCTGGGGTTAATTTTTAAATGTGCAAAATGCATTTTCAGAACAAACTATTCCAATTATAGAACTGGATGAAATCTAAGGCCTGCGGTAACGTGGGTATTACTTTCTATTTATGGGGCACTAGTCCCTTTCTTTTAGATCATGTATTTGCCTCACGTTGCTCAAGGCAACTAATGCTCTTATAACCGTTCCAATTCTAATATACCTGTTAATCCTTATCAACTGCTTTGAACTACGAGGTTTTGATCCTTGTAAAGTTCTCATTACCTATTCATGAATAATTTTAACCTCTTTAACCTCATTCTAATGTTTTACACTTTTTGCTCTGAATTGTATAATGAAATGGAAACTGCCCTTGATCAGGCCAGGAGTAACATTCAAAAAGAAAATGAGAAATATGCAGGAACTCTGAGCTGCATTCATCATTATGTACAGCGATTGGAAGCTTTTGTGTTGGAGTTTGGCTTTGAAAGTCCAACACAAGAAGTTGAATTTTTTAAGTGTATTTATCCCCGTTTCTATTGCTGGTTTAGCTATTACACTGAACTTTTCTCGATTGACAAATTACTCCCAGCAAATGCAACAGATTTGATGCTTCGTGATTATTATCTGGCGGAATACAACTATCAACACCGTTTTTTCAATCAGAATCGCATTTTGTATGACTATTATTTAGAAGGCCATTCTGACAGAGACGATAATTATTTTTTAAGGGCGAATTATCAGCCTCTTTTGCCTTTGATGGTTCAGTTTCCAGTTAATCTGCGTTTTTTAACCAATGCAAGTTATGCCTTTTCCAGATTTATGGCCTTTGAGCGTTTGCAGGAATACGTTGGGCGTAAACTCAGATTGCTTTACCGCAACCCGAATAGTACTTATGTGGAGGCTTTGCTCAAAGGCATTAAACGTAAATGGACTGGAGACAAAATCGAGTTGGTGGAGATCGCCTACGGCATTTATTACACCAGACGAATGAATGAAGGCAAAGCTGAAGTACGAGATATTGTCGAGTGGCTGGAAGATTCTTTAGGTGTGGATTTGAGTGATGCTTATCGTATGTTTGCGGATTTACAGCGGCGTAAAGCCAGCAGTTATACGAAATACCTGGAGGAAATGATAGCTGCTATCCATACGCATATCGAAGAAAAGAACCGCTTTAAAGTCATTAAACGTAATGCTAAGTAAATAAATCGTACCACATTTTTGAAAATGGGGAACATGGTGAATTTTATCTCTACAACTTTGACCTTGTTAACTAGCAAGGTCTTTGACATCATGGAACTAAGCGTTTCCGGCTTGAACCGCCGGGAATTGTAGTGCAGCTGTTTTTCGCTCAATTGTATTGTTACAAAGGGCTGAATGCAGTGATCCACAGGCAGTCCGTTTGGGCAAAGGAGGTAGATCCTTACGCAGGTAATTCCATTTTTGATATCCTTTTCCCATGATTGCGTTTTCAAGGGGATCGGTCGGAGAGAGGGGCTTTTTAGCCCCTTTCGCATTTCTACTAAGAGTAAAACCTATTCCTTATGTCGATAATTCATCACGATACTTTTTTAAAAATGGGCGGAAACCCCGATGACGCTGCTGCTGTTCGCTGGCTTCGGCCCCGTCTCATTCGGGAGCCTGATTTTGTAATAGACCGGATTTTACCCGCAGGTACAACCAGGGTGCTGACGCGCTATTTAAAGCAGCTGGGGCTGTGGCCTGGGGTCAAAGATCTGCTTAGTGAGGTACATTATCGGAGATCTGGTGAGGCCTGTTCGGGAACCTACTCTGCACTTGGATGGGAAAATGAAGCCGGTGGCTGGGTGATCCAAAATGCGAGATGGAGAGGGCTCTTGGGGCAGAAAGCTATAACAGTAATTAATGGGAGCCCGCTGAGAGTAGCAGTATTTGAATCTTATTTTGATTTTTTAAAATGGCACTTGGTGTTTAAAGCTCCAGATCATACAATCATTGTGCTGAACTCTTCTGATTACTTGGAAGCAGGCATTTTTTTGTGCCGTTATTTCAGAAAAGCGGAATTGTTTTTCAGTAATGATCGTTTCTGGAAGCGCATCCAACTCAGATATGGGGACATCATTGATCGGTCGGTCACTTCCGCTCCGCTCAATGAGGGCTATCGCCACTTTATTGATTTTCATTCCAAAACCTTTTGTAAACCTACAGCTTATGAACCACTATATAGATGCCAACGCACTTCGTGAGCAGGTGAGTTTGCCTGAGCTGCTCCGTCGGCTGGGCTATCAGCCTGTCAGTAAATCGGGTGGGGAACTGAAATACCATAGCCCATTGCGCAATGGAGACCGAACACCGTCGTTTATGGTCAGGGAAACTACCAATGAATGGTATGATTTCGGCCTTCCAGGAGGAGGCGATCTGATCACTTTTGGGAAATTGTTCTGGCCAGTACTAAGCTTTTATCAAATGCTCAATAAAATTCGGGAAGTCTGTGATCTGCCTGAACACAAATTGCAATTTGCCGAAGAAAAGAATCGCGAGCCGCGACCAAGAAAAGCTGAAAAGATACAGACTCATGAACTTTACTGCACCAAACCATTGGGCAGTAACCCGCTACTGGAAGATTACCTGAAATCCCGTAGGATTTGGGAAGCCGCTCAGGGTAAACTTTCTGAGGTCTATCTACGTTGCATACATGGTCCGCGAATCGGTAAAAAACTTTTTGGGATAGGTTGGCAGAATGAATACCTAGGCTGGGAAATAAGAACTGCACTCGATTGGAAACATTGCCTAGGGCAAAAAGGTCTGACCATATTTAAAGGAGATCCAGGCCGGCTAATACTTTTTGAAGGCATGATGGATTACCTCAGTCACCTGACCAGGAATCCGGGAGAAGAAGCAACTGTTATTATATTGAACAGCATTGCAATGATCGGTCAAACTATCAAAGCTGCGGCTGATTTTAAAGAGGTAACCTGCTTTTTTGACAATGACGATGCGGGGAGGAAAGCTACCGCTTCATTTATCACCACCTTTCCGATGGCGCTGGACGGATCCTCCATTTACCAGGGTTATGAAGACTATAATGCCATGCTGATGGCTGATCCTGTGCGGAAAATGCCCTGGGAGGAAGAAGGAATCTTTGGCAAAGTCATGCAGAGCTACCGTCGTTAATAATCGGCTATTAGGCGCCTATCCATTGGCTTACTAAGGGCTGAGCCGATTGGCAGTTGAGAGAAATGGCAAGCCAATTTGCTAATGGTTTGGCTGGCCAATTGTATAGTCAGTTGGCTGTTAAGTGGAATAGTCCTTTAGTTAGCTAATTGTCTATCAGCTGATTTGCCAAGCAACCCATTAGCTAACCTGCCCATTACTTAGCTGGCCCAGTGTTGAACGGATTAGCTGATCGGCGGCGATGAAATCCCGTTGTTTTGTTTTCGGCAAGTTGTGTTTTCGGGTACCCGAAAACTAACTTGCCTTTACCCGCCTCCACCCCCTGTTCGGGGAGAGGCCTGGGTAAAGGAGTGAAAACCCCGCGCAACTTGGGGTTTTCTTGCACACGCCTATGCCCCTCATATTACCTATGGAAAAAACTGAAAAGAAAATAGGTCGGCCTGCTATGGCTACGGGTAAAAGGGAATTTTTGCTCAAGGCAAAGCTGACCGCTGAAGAGAATAAACAGGTAATGAACTTGACTAAACAATTGGGAATATCCCGTTCTGAACTGATCAAATCCAGGCTGCTGGCTGACCATAAGCAGGTACTTGTACACGCCGGTGGACTTTTGGTTTTGCTAGACCAGATCGGCACTGAGCTCGGACGAAGTGGCAACAACATCAACCAGTTGGCGCGCCATGCCAATATCCTCAGCAAACGAGGTATGCTGGATGGGGACATCGTTGCGGACTTTAACGCACTTTTCTCGCTGTATCTGGCGCATCACATGGAAATCCAGAAGTTGATGCGGCAATTGATCTGTTTAATGAAAGGCTGATTTTATGATTGTTAAATTCCTTCGCAAGTCTGAAACCTTTAAAGGGGTCAATTATAATTCGCGCAAGGTGGATAAGGACAAAGGCGAACTTATGCTTGTGTCGGGTTTCGGGGCTTTGCAGGGCATGGACTACTTACGCCCTTCGGATTATATCAATTATCTCGAGGCTGTATCCGCTAAAAGTTCCAGAATACAATTTCCGCAGTTACACGTGGCAATATCCTGCAAAGGAGATTCTCACACCAAACATGAGTTAACTAATATTGCCAAACAATGGATGAAAGGCATGGGATACGGAGAGCACCCCTACATTGTGGTATTCCATAACGATACCGATAATGCGCATGTGCACATTGTTTCAACGCGGATAGACCGATCCGGAAAAAAAGTCAGGGATTCTTATGAGCACCGTAAGGCTTACCAGGTACTGAACAGGATTATGGGGGAGGATACCAGGGAGCAGTTGTCAAATTCCCTGGCTGAAGCATTGGCTTACCGGTTTTCTACAAGGCCTCAATTTGCGATGCTGCTGGAAGCAAAAGGGTATCAGCTCAGTTTGAAAGGTCGCAATTATGAGCTTTATAAGTTTGGTGCATTACAGGGGACAGTTCCACTTGCTACAGTAGAGGCGCGTATGTCGGTATACCAGAGGGATAAGAAGAGAATAACGCAGTTGCGGGCAATCCTGGAAAAATACCGGTTACTGCATTCCGGAGAGGTATTCCCGGTTTCTTTGCCATTGCCAGGCGGTCGTGCCGGGCCAGCTTACGCTTACTCCTCTAAACTCGCTGAAGTTTTGCAAAAAAAGTTTGGGGTACAAATTCTTTATCATGGCGCTCCGGGCAAGCCTCCATATGGTTTCTCTGTTCTTGATCATTCTGAAAAGATGGTTTTGAAGGGGAAAGAACTGATGGATATCCGAGAATTACTTATACCTAAAGTAGACTTGGAAATTCAAAACTATCCAACTGATACACTTGATATGGAAGCCCTGAAAGTTTCCATACCGGATGCGGCGCCAGATGATTATAAGTTAGTTATTGCCGGTGTACATACTGGTGAAAACTATACTCCAGAGCGGGATGTGACCTCTGAAAAAGAAGATTTCCACCTTTCAGCAATAAAAGGTTTCAGCCTGGATATTGCCGATGATGTGGATGATGAGCAAATTCTTGGGCCTACACGTAGGCGTAAACGCAAAGCCCGCACCAATACCCGATAATTTTTTATACAATTTAATTGCTTATTATGGTCATTCTGATTGGCAACCAAAAAGGTGGAGCCGGAAAAAGTACGCTGACGCTATTGTTGGCGAATTACCTCAGTCTGGTACGCAAACAACGATTAACCGTACTGGATATGGATTATCAGCAAAGTATCGTCACCAAGTATGAAAAAGCTAAGGTGCTGGAGAATCCGGAAACTTACGAGGTGATCCCCTGCGACCTGAAACATTTTCCAATTCTGTTGGAGGCGATCAAACGGAAGGTAGGTGAATTGCTGTTGATTGATCTTCCCGGAAAGATGGATGATGATGGGCTGATCCCGGTTTTTCTATCGGCTGATCTAATTCTGTGCCCATTTAATTACGATGAGTTCTCTGTAGACTCTACCTTACTTTTCGCGATGGTCACCCAGCGCATTAATAACCATGCACCGCTGCTGTTTATACCCAACCGCATTAAAACAACAGTACGTTATGAAACCAGGGAGCAGGTAGATCAGGTACTTACCCGGTTTGGAAAAGTCTGTCCCAGTATTGCCGACCGGGTGGATTTCCAGCGGATAAGCACCTTTGAGACACCAGCGATTATACTGCCAGTGGTTTTGCCTCTTTTAGAGCTGTTGTACGAAAGCTACATTGTTAAAGGAGTTTCCCTATGAGCGAACAGATCAAAAGTCTGGCGGATGAGATTCGTGAAAAACTGCGTGGCGAGCAAGTTCCTGCTCAGGGAGGTTTGGATACTAAAGGAGAATTAGCGCCAAAAGAAAATACACCTCTAGTTAAGGTAACTGTGGATCCTCTTGCTTCCCTATCCGGGCAGACATCTTCTCCAGCCCCAGCTTATACCGAAGCACAGGTCGCTAAATTCTTTCAGCAACTGGAGGCTTTTCCTTATCATGGAGAGCAAAAGAGCATGATCCGAGTTGATGCTCGGACAATGAAGCTCTTGCGGCACCTAAAGCTGGTGCGAGGCATAGAGATGAACAAAGTAATCGTATTTGCACTACACCAATTGCTGGCCAGGCATTCCTGGCTGGTCAGCTACATTCAAGATTCACTTAAAGACCCTGATTTATGACATGGACTACTTTTGGGTTATGGCTCAGCCTCGCTTATTTGGCCTGGTATGGACTTAACCTTGCTTTTGATATGTTGATTTCCTCGAAGTCTGCCGACTCCGGTGAGCATCAGCAAGAACTTTTTTTTGAGGAAGCCTCAGCGCCAGAACTGGTCGCCTATCTGGCCGATTCTCCTGCCGAAGATCTTCCATCATTAGGTGGTACTGAAATTCAGCCTAAAGCCAGCTTGCTGAAGACTGGTCTGGTACAGGCTACCGGAGCTTTGAGTATCGCTGAGTTGCTGATCCGCGCGAAGGATGAGCTGATTGAGCATACACGGGCGATCCCTTATTAATTTTATGTGTTTCAAAATTTTAAAGACAGTTCCGGCTGTCTTTTTTTTTGCCCTGTTTTATTCTGCTGTGCCGCTACAGGCACAGCCAGGAATCGCTGAATTCTACAGCGCAGGGAATGAAGTCCATCGCTGGTATTTCAGCTTTTCTGACCTGGTGCTGGTGATGGCCGCCATCGCCGGAATGTTTGGCGGACTTCGAGTTTTTGCTAATTGGCAAAGCGGTGTAAGACATATGGACGCCCAGGTGATGGGCTGGTTCTTTTCCTGCCTGTTTTTGCTGCTGATGGCCATTTTCCTCCGAGCCTTGTTCGGGCTCAGTTAATCTATTTTTTATTCTTAATTCTTCTTTATGCGATTATTTCGTAAAAGTGCACTGCCGTTTTTGGCTGTATTTATGGCAGCGACCAATTCCTTACGTGCTCAGGGTGGTGGCGTGACCGGGATCAATGCGGCGACCTCCTCTTTAGGTACCTATGTTGACCCGGTTTCTTTTCTGATCCTGGCCATTGGCGCTGTGGTGGGACTGATCGGGGGTGTCCGCGTGTACATCAAATGGAATAATGGTGACCAGGACATCAACAAGGACATCATGGGTTGGGGCGGTTCCTGTCTGTTCTTAGTACTGGTTTCTGTGGTGATCAAAGCTTTTTTCGGCGTTTAAATGATCAGGTATTCAATTTATAAGGGGCTCCAAAAGCCCCTTATCTATCGCGGCTTTCGTGGCAAATTTATAGCCTGGGGCATAGGCTCCCTGATCATTGGGCTGGTCTCAGGTGGTATAATCGGTGCTCTTACGAGTATGTACTTAGGTGGTTTTTTTACCATTTTGAATGCTTCTGGGGGCATGTTTTATACCTTCCACCGGCAAAAAGCTGGACTTTATAACAGGACACGGCACAGGGGCGTAATGATCCATCCAATCCCTTTTCAGAAATCTTATGCAAACTTATCAGCAACCTAAAAAGCCCTTTCAAGTGCCCTATGCAGGAATAGATGTATTCCAGGGCAAGGCAATATTGCTGGGTGAAGGTGGCGAAAGTTCGGTGATTTTTCACATCCAGAATCCGGTGATGCAATACGGAGCTGATGCCCAGCCCTATTTCACCTACCAGCAGATATTGCTGAACGTTATCAAAATCCTGGGTGAGGGGTATATTCTGCAAAAGCAGGATGTATTTTTCCGCCAGGGTTTTCGCCCCCGTCCGGCTACCACATTTTTACAGCAGAAGTACAACGAACATTTTTCGGGTCGGATGCATGCTTGTATTGACACTTACCTGGTGCTGACCAGGCAAGTTAAAAAAGGTGCATTTTATGTATATAGCGAAAAAGTTTTGTTGGAATTTATACAACATACCGAGAAGGTTATGGATCTGCTATCCGGAGCTGGTTTATTTCCGGTCTTGCTTGATGAACCGCAAATCCAAGATTACGTGACCAGAATCCTCTGTATGGACTTTTCTTCTGATCACCCGGTCATGGACAATCTGCTTTGTGGGGATCAGCAGCTAGGTATGGGAGCTCGTGCCATTCGGAGTATCTCCCTGATCAATACCGATGTGATGGATCTTCCTGAAGAGATCGGGCCGTACAGTGAGCGTCAGGAATCGGCTGCGCTTAAGGGCTTTCCCGTAGACAATCTTTTTTTCCTGCATAAGGTACCTGACTATCATTGTATGGTGTACAACCAGGTATTGGAAATACCAGCGCAGCAGGTGATTTTAAATAAACTGGAACTCAAGCGCAAGCGGCACAGTGGGGTGCCGGATCCGGCTAACCTGGTTTGCGTTCAGGATATTGACCGACTGATGGAAAATGTGGCGCGGGACAACCAATTGTTAGTTCAGGCGCATTTTAATATTCTGGTCTGCACGGATCAGGATAAAATCTCCAGGGCCTGCAATTTCGTGGAATCGGCCTTGTTCCAGCAGGGCATTCTGCCAAGTAAACAGAGTTATAACCAGATGGAACTATTCCGGACCGTACTTCCTGGCAATGGTGTAGAACTCAGGGTTTATGACTGGTTCCTCACTACAGCCGATGCGGCACTTTGTTTCTTTTTTAAGGAGAACCTGCAACAGGACGAAGATTCGGACTTCCTGATCCGCTTTACCAATCGGGAGGGTATTCCCATATCCATCGATCCATGTGATTTGCCAATGCGCAGCAATCGGATAAACAACCGAAATAAGCTGATCTGCGGCCCGTCGGGATCAGGAAAGTCGGTTTGTGTCAATGCCATTGTGGAGCAGTATTTATTATACAATATGGATGTAGTGATCGTGGATGTCGGTCATTCCTATTCCGGCTTGAACGCATTTCTCGGGGCACGGTACATTACCTATAAGGAGGAAAAGCCGATCACAATGAACCCATTTCTAATCGGCGAAGGGGAATACAATATTGAAATGAAAGATTTCCTGATCACCCTGATTTCACTGCTTTGGAAAGGTGCCGAAGGGCAGATCTCGGCTGTAGAGCGGGATGTGATCGCACAGGTAATTTCCAGTTACTATGCCGCTTATTTCTCTCCGTTGGGTTATCGGGATGAAGAAAGCTGCGTGATCGAACTGAGCTTTAATGCATTTTATGAGTTTGCGCTTGGTAGGATCCCTGAAATTAAGGAACAGGAAAGAATCCTGTTTGACCTGGATGAGTTTCGCTTTGTGTTGAAAAAGTTTTACAGGGGTGGAGAATATGATACGATCCTAAATGAAACTGCAGATGCCTCTCTTTTTTCAGAGCAGTTTATTGTGTTTGAAATCGATTCTGTGCAAAACAACAAGATTCTTTTTCCCATCATCACGCTCATTATAATGAATTTGTTTATTCAGAAGATGCGCTTCCGCTCGCATCAGCGCAAAGCTTTGATTCTGGAAGAATGTTGGAAGGCTATTGGAAGCCCGCTGATGGCCAGTTTTTTACTCTATTTGAATAAAACAGTTCGTAAGTTCTGGGGTGAGGTGATCGAGGTGACACAGTCTTTATCCGATGTGCTGGGTAACCCGATTTTAAAAGAATGTATCATTTCGGAATCGGATACAGTAATCCTTTTGGATCAAAATAAGTTTAAAGACAATTATAGAGAGATCGCCAGGCTTTTATCCCTGACGGAAGCGGAGCAGAAGAAGATCTTTACTATCAATAAACTGGAAAATCAGGAAGGTCGTGGCCGTTTTAAAGAGGTGTATATCAAACGCGGGTCCGTCGGGGAAGTTTATGGCATCGAACTTTCGATTTATCAGTATTTGGTTTATACAACCGAAAAGCCAGAGAAGAACGCCGTGGAAACCTATGTTCGACATTTTGGAAATTACCCTAACGCGCTAGATGCTTTTGTCTCCCATTTGAATTCCAGTGCACTTTCTCTTCCTGCATTTGTGTCCGGGGTCAACAAGTCTGGTATTTATCCATTTAGCAATTAATTTATGAAACGATTATTTTTATGGCTGGGTGCATGGCTGCTTTACAGCCCTTGTTTTTCTCAGGCGATATATATCGATCCAAGTACCTCTGCTGCTATGGCCTCACATGGTACCATCATTAATTCGCAGCTGAACCGCACGAACGATAACCTGACGCTGATTCAGCGGGGACAACTGGCCGTGACCGGGCAGCTGACAATTGTCAATGACCTGCAAAGCCAGATTTATCGGGGATTGAGTGAAGTGTCTGCTATTGTGCGGAATTTACTCGCGGTAAAGGATATCGCTGAGATCAGCATGGATATTGTCTCGGATGCGAACAAGGCGTTGCAGATCGCCGGATCCAATCCTGTACTATTGCTGTTTGCAGAAGGTGGTGCCAGAGAATTTAAAACCCGATCCATAACCCTCGCAGCTGAGGTGAGTTCTTTTGTACTTTCCGGAGGAGTAAATAACCTCATGGATTCGGGAGAAAGGGCAAGGCTTTTGGGCAGGATCGTCACCGAACTGACCATTTTGCGCGGTGTTGCCTACGGTATGCACCGCTCCATGTATTGGGCAAAACAGCGTGGTATTATAAACTCTTTAAATCCGTATAGCGGATTTGTAAACATGGACAAGCGCATTGCAGATGACATCATACGGACAGCTAAATACTTGAAGCAATGAGAATGGTTTTAGTATTAATGCTGCTGTTGAGCATGCATGAAATGGTTGTCGCACAAACTAACGTTGCGTTACTCCACCAGCTGGTGGATCAGAGCAAGTCAGAAAACTCCAGGCAAAAAGAAGCCAGGGACAAACAGGCACAGGCTTCCGCAAATGAAGAGATCAACCGGGGACAAATGGCTAAGCTGAAGTCTAAATATAGGGAGCTGCAATCCAGGTTTAGGATTTTAGGGCTGGCAATTGATGCTGCCCAGATTGGGATCCAGGCCGCGCCCATTTTAAATGAAATCGTTGCCCAACAGAAACTGATTTTTGAACTGGCAGCAGAAGATCCGTTGCTCATTCCTTTCGCCTATGATGTAGAAATCGATTTGATAGGACAGGCACATTTGCTGATCAATTACCTCTACGGCCTGGCGATCAGTATCGGTGATCTTAATCAGATGAAGGCCTCAGACCGTAAAATGTTGTTTGGTCATATAGTGGTGGAACTGCGGCGTATTGCGGGGACGTCTCGCGGCTTGGTGCAATCGCTTCTAGCCACCAGCAACAAAAAAGCAATGGACAAGGTCAACCCCTTTGCTGGTTTTATCCAGGAAGATAAGCGACTGGTGGATGAAATTATGCGTCGGGCAAATATTTTAAACCAGCCCTGATATGAGAAAACAATGCTTATTTGCTATGTTGCCTATTCTATTAGTTTGCACTACACTACCTGTTTTCCCTCAGCGACTGATTTTTGACCGTCGACATTTTACCGCTGTCAACGAGAACGGGGCCATGCGTCTGGCTGCTGAAAATACGCATAATAATTATTTGTCTACAATCAAACAGCGCCTGGATGATATCAATCTTAATGTTTCCTCAATTGTGCTGGTGCAAAATATTATGCATGGTGCATTGGTAGAAGTAAATCAGGTACTCAAAAGCGGTATTATGGCCCGGCAAGTCGGAAGGTTGGTCACGGAAATTGTGTCAGAAAGTAACTCGATGCTGGAGATGGTACGTTCGGATCCGCATTTGCTCTTTTTCGCAGAGGATGTAGCCCGGCAATTAAAAAGCCGGGGGCTAAATTTGGTTGCTGAGGTATCGGATTTTGTGCTAAGAGAAGGAGAAAATGTGCTTATGGACTTTGATAAGCGGGATCTGTTGCTTAAGAAAGTCATTCTGGAACTGCAGGTCATGCGTGCACTGTTATATAGTATGCACCGCTCCATGTATTGGGCCAAACAAGCCGGACTGTTACGCTCGCTCAATCCCTATCAAGGCTTTATTAACCAGGATAGAAGAATGGTAGATGAGCTCCTGTTCAATTTAAAACAATTAGAAAATTAACAATCATGAAGATTTTTTTGATAGTCATGCTCTTTGTTGGGCTGGCTTTTCCCTTGACCTATGGCCAGAAAATTATCCGGGATGATGCCATCCGCTACCAGCAGGAACGAATGGTATTTAAACAATGGGATAAGAACAAGTTTGTTCCAAAACCTGGATTTCTTTATTTAAATCCGATGTACTGGCTCACCTGGGGCTTGCACCCAAATTATCCGAAAACAGATTTGCGGCCACTGGGGCCTTATGGGCCGCAGACACAGCGACTGGGCTTGGTACTGGCGATGCAGCAGAGCAGCGATGCCTTTAAACTGCATGCAGATACCTTGCGGAATACCGCGCTAACCGAAGCTTATAATTATACTGGTATGGTTTCCAACTATGACCCGCTTTGGATGCTTTATTATTCCAGGGAGTTTGATGACCTGATCGAACAGGACGATGCGGCCATTCTTTCAGGTTTGGAATCCAGAGAGCGGGCTTACCTTTCCAGAGCGGGACTTTTAGAATGGTTCCTGGAGGAAAGCCGTTCGATCAGGGAAAGGCTGAATGCCTTGCGCTCGACTAACATAGATAGGGGCGGGCGTATATTGGGCTATCACCGCATCTTGGGAGAATATCGGATGCTTCGAGCAACCTGGGAAGCAAAGAAGCAGCGATCTAAACTGTACCTGTCTCTGGCTGAAGCTGCTGAGGCGGTGCGCACACCCGCACTGCCAGCATCACCAGGGTCGGAATCAGACAAAAGGATTGCAGACCGGATCTTAAGTAAATCTAAGCTATAAACATGGCCTTATCTTTTCTGGGTAGCGGTCTGCTATTGCAGGCCTCACCTGTAAACCCTGAGGCCTTTACGAATACCTTTAATTTTTTGCAGGGAAACGGGGTTTATGAAGAAGGAATGATGCATTTCTTGAAAGCCATGCGCAATACCGTGTGGACGCATTATGATGCATTTATTGCTGATGCGCAGGCATTATCCGCCATTTTTATGCTGGTATTCTTCGCCGTTAAGAGTTATGAGATGATGGCCGGGGACAAGCAACTGGAGGTGATGCCACTGTTGCGTCCTTTTGGCCTGGTCATGGTGATTCTTTGGTGGCCGGTTTTTACCAGGGTTGTAGCTTTTCCGACAGACATTGTGGCCAATAAAACAGAGGCTATGTTTGACGGCAGCCAGATCCAGGTCAATAACCTGCGCCTACAGCGTGCCCAGTTGATGAATGAAGTGGCCAATCAGCTGATGACAATACAGGCTGAAACTGAAACAGCGAAGAAGGAAGCAGACACCTGGTACGAGAATGCCTGGGAATCTGTGAAGTCTTCAGTTAAGGAGGGCTTTGCTGAAGTATGGAACCCGATTGTGGAGCTGCGTAACCGTTTGCAGGTGAGTCTGCAGCTTTTGGCGACTTCTACACTGGAAACTCTGGCGCTTTGGATCCTTCGCCTTTGCGTATACATTATATTTATTGTGCAAATCATTTTTTCCACTATACTGATCATTCTCGGCCCTTTCGCTGTAGCGATTAGTATTTTACCTGCCTTTCGGGATTCTTTTACCACATGGGTAGCCAGGTTTATCTCTGTGAATCTGTATTCCGGGATCGCCTACTTGGTGCTGTATGTGGCTTCGCTTTTTCAGCAATACGCGATGGAAGCTGAGATCAGCAGATACCAGGAACTGGTCTCTGGTCCGGCAGGACAGATGGAAAGATTGTATGCCTTTGCTGGTAACGGGCTGCTATCCTTCGGAATGGTGATTGTGACCTTTCTGATTGGCGGACTGACAATGCTCACCGTACCAAGTATTTCCACCTGGATCGTCTCGACTTCCGGAATTACGTCTGCCGCTTCCAGTATGGGTAGGGGTGCTTCTAATTTCTCCCGCATGGCCATTAAAATGATGAAAGGATAATATATGATCATAAAAAAAATTGAGGATAAAGTGCGCCTGGCTACTTTTCTGTCTGCCGGAAGCTTCATTTGTTCAGTGATGATTGCTATCGGGGTCAGCTTTTTTGCCTACCGTCAAGTGAGCAATGCCCGAAAGAGTATTTATATTCTGGATCCGAGAGGTATTCCGGTTCTCGCCCGTCAGACCGATGTGCAGATGAACAGGGCGGCGGAGTACCGTGCCCACATTGCCCGCTTTCATAGTCTGTTTTTTTCACTGACCCCGGATGATAAGTATATCGAGTATCAGATGAAGCAGGCTATGTACCTGATCGATGAGAGTGGTGCTGCACAATACAACAATTTAAAAGAGCGGAATTTTTTTAATTCTATCTTGTCTTCCAGCTCGGTTCTGACTATCCGTACCGATTCCGTGGTACTGGATGAGGCGCGTAAATACTTCCGGTACTATGGTACCCAAAAGATCGACAGGCGCAGCTCCTCGATTACCCGTTCGCTGGTCACAGAAGGGTATCTGCGGGATCTGGATGTGCGCTCAGACAACAATCCTAATGCGGTATTGATCACTTCCTGGAAGACTCTTCAGAATAAAGACCTAGAAAATGTCCAGAAAAATAATTATTAAACGTACCGCTTTTGTTGGTATGATCTTACTCATACTGATTTCGGCAGGCCTGGCTTTTACGGTAATGCGTAAGGAAAAGCCTGGTCAGTTGCCAAAGATGCCGGGTATGAAGTTGCCTCCAGTAAGCGGACTGGGTAAAACCATGATTATTTACAAGGATCTGGAACAGCTTGAAGTATTGGGACAGGAAGTTAAAGAAATTCTAAAAAAAAACTACCTGACTGACGCTGACAGCATGATTTTAAAAAGCAAACTAAAGCAGATCGACTCTATTTACAAGCGGGCAAATGCCCATTAGCATTCGTCATTATGAAAATAAATTTTAAACAGCCCAGATATATCCTGCCGCTGATCTCATTACCATTTCTATTTGTTTTCTTCTATATCTATAAAGGTGTGGCTGACCCAGCATCTGGAGAGATCGCCGGAAAGGACTCTTTACAAACGAACGTGGCCGGGGTGTCTGAACAGGTAAAAAATTCTGCCCTCAGTGGGAAGCTGGATGCCTATCGGGACCGTTTTAAGCAGTCAGACGGTTACACCGCCATAGGCGTGATCCAGGAAGAACAAGCTCAGGCCACTGAAACCGGTTCCTTATACAATGAACGGGAAAAACGTATGCTGGATTCCATAGATCAGGTGATGAAACAGCGGTATGATGGATCGGGTGTTTCAGTTGGTACAACACGTGGAAGCGCCTATGCTTCTGTTAGGAGGAACAATGCTCAAGCTTCTTCTTTTACCCAGGATAGGGCACTCGCTGATGCGCTGGCCAAGATGAGTAAACCAGCACCGATGATCTCTCCTCCAGCCCGCCCCGCGGAACAGGACGCTATGCAGCTGTTTCGTCAACAAATGGCTCTGGTGGATAGTATGGGTAAGGCCGCCGATCCGGAATCCAAAGCGAGACAGGAACAGAATCGTCAGCGGGAGTTTTACAAACAACGTCAGCAATCGGAAAAGAAATTGGAGGTTAGCAAAGCGGTACCAGCCTCATCCTTTTTCAATACTGTTACCGCGACTTCAGATCAGAGCTTTATCACCGCTATCGTAGATCAGAACATCACCGGATATTCCGGCTCCAGGTTACGCATCCGCCTGCTTGAAGATATGATGGCCGGTAAGTTCCTGGTCAAAAAGGGCGCTTATCTATTTGCTCAGATTAATGGATTTAGTGGTCAACGAGTGAATCTGGTTGTTACTTCCATTATGCAGGAGGGGCAGATTTTACCTGTCCATCTGGAGGTCTATGACAATGATGGACAATCTGGACTCTATGTTCCCGCATCAGCATTCAGGGAGTTCTCACGGGAACTGGGCAACAGTACCACCCAGGGTATAACCTTACAGCAACAGGCGGAAAACAACAATCAGCTGGTCATGGGACTGCTACAGAAAATGTTCCAGTCTACCACTACTGCCGTAGGTAAGCTGATCCGTCAGAACAAGGCAAAACTCAAATATAATACCCTGGTCTATTTGATAGATCCGGAAGCACTCAGAAAAAATCAAAGTAATTATTAAGCTTATGTCAATTCTTTTTATTCGTCGGAAATTCCTCATTTTGTTGCTCTTTTTAATATTTTCAACTTTATTTTTATCAATAGAAGCCCGGGCTCAAAATGTGGTTACGCTGAACAGCTTGCCCCGACTGGAAATTACCAGGGGGATCTCTTTGCATATTCTATCTCCTGAACCCATTCAGAAAGTTGATATTTCTAGCCATGCCATGGCTGGGGATTTAATAGAACCGAATGTATTGAGGCTAAAAGTCATTCCTGATTCGGCATATCTTTTACTCCGTTCTACGGATGCCTTGGCCGTGGTAACAGTTATCGGGGAAACATTTATCGCCCAGTACCAAATTTGTTTTATTCCCTCAGGAATTGGCACAACACCAACTTTGCTAAATATCGAACCAGCGCATTGCCGTTCCTTAACTATTGACGGGATCAATCTGTCTACTCCTTCCATGAAAGGACATGCGCTCAGTTTGCTGTCTAACAGAAGAGCTTCACCAATTCGCAGAGCAGATGTTTACGGCATAGGTGCCCAGCTCAACCAGATTTACACTTTAGGGGATTACATTTTTCTCGATCTTTCTTTTGAGAACAGAACAGGCCTTCAATATGCCATTGATGAATTACGTTTTAAAATTGAAGACCGGAAGATTACTAAAGCCACCAATGTTCAATCTCTTGAGATTAAACCGATATGGCAGTTATATCCGACAGTATCTTTTAAAAAACAGCACCGGAATATTTTTGTATTGAAAAAAATGACTTTTCCAGAGAATAAGGTGTTGAATATTGAGCTGAATGAAAAACAGATTTCTGGAAGAGCGCTTACTTTAAAGGTCAAATACGGGGATGTTTTAAAGGCGGATACATTTTAAATTACCCTATGGAAGATTTAACTGATGTAGCAGTAATGGTACATCCCGGTCTGACTACAGATCCCTACAATATGCGGGGACAAATCGGAAAGATTAGCCATGTCGTTTATGATACTAATGATGTGTATGTGAAATTTCCGAACCAGATGCTTGGCTTATATGACACGAGTGCTTTGTTGATGTTGGTTCCCCCTGAACTGATCGTAGACAAATTATATCAGGAAGCTGAGGAAATAATGCTCAGCCGGTTGGAACTTGTCGACATACTCAACATTTATCTGCATCATGCCAGCAATCAACATGAAATAACTCTTGATTTGGCGATGGAGAATTCCAATATAAAACAAGCGGCTGTCTTTACAGTTAGGGACTGGATAGATTTTCAATTAGACCGCTTGGACCAGCAGCAAAAGACTGGCAGGAGCCGTTGACCAACACAGAAAACTCATGGAAGAATCCAAAGAACAACAGCACCTGCACCGGTTGCTGCAATTCGGTATATACCTATCTGTGGCTTTTGATATCCTGGTATTTGTATATGCCACTAAAATTTTAACTTATCCCTGGGCAGTTCATTATGGACTTCACCGTTTTTTTTATGGACTAGATCGCATGGTAATATATCATCAACCGCTGTATTGCAAAGCATTTACCTTGCTGCTGATTTGCCTGACTTCAGTAGGAACTCTAGCCAGGAAACAAAAAGACCTTAACCCAAAAAACAGTATCGTTTACCCACTTGCCACTGCTCTTACTATTCTTAGCATTGCGCTCTGGTGCTATGGAAAGCTGGGGAAACAAGTACTAGTGATGGCCAACTGGTATGAGCTCGGCTATATGGTTTGCTCTTTTACAGGGTGTCTGCTTTTGCATGTCGCTATGGACAACATCTCCAAAATCATTAGCTCTAAACTGGGTAAAGACAAATGGAATGTTGAAGGGGAAAGTTTCATGCAGGCCACCAAGCCGGTAATTAGTGCCCATGCAGTAAATATCCCTATGCTTTTTTACTACAAGCGCAGAATTCGCAAAGGATATATCGTGCTGCAGAATTTGTATCGGGGGATGATTTTGCTGGGCGTTCCGGGATCCGGAAAAAGCTTTTCAGTAGTTATGCCGGTCATTCGCGGGCTGATCGCCAACCGCATGTGTCTTGTCATCTATGATATAAAGTTTCCTGACCTTGGTAAGATCGCTTATTATCATTACCTGCTTGCTAGACAAAAAGGTGATTATCGGAACTTTCGCTTTCATGTAATTAACCTTAATGAGCCGGAACGTAGCAGAAGGATCAATCCCTGGAAAGCCATATATCTGCAAACCCTGGCTGATGCCTCAGAAACTGCTGAAGGTTTGGTAGAAGCATTAAAGAAAGGAGATAAGTCGGGAGGATCTGATCAGTTTTTTACCCAGTCAGCGATTAACTTCCTGGCCGCCTGTATTTACTTTTTTTGTAAGCATGATGACGGTAAATATTCTAGTCTGCCGCATGTGCTGGCTTTTTTGAATTGTTCCTATGAGGATATCTTTAGCACTCTCTTCTCTAATAAAGAACTGGGATCCCTGCTCTCTCCATTCATGACAGCCTATAAGGCAAAGGCCTTTGAGCAGCTGGAAGGTCAGGTCGGTACACTTAAAATTTTTATTAGCCGACTCGCTACGAAGGAAACTTTCTGGGTGTTTTCCGGGGATGATTTTGATCTGAAAATCAATAATCCTGCATCACCGGGACTACTGATCCTAGCCAATGATCCGCTGACCCAAAGCACCAATGCGGCATGCTATTCCGTGGTGCTCAATCGGATTACCAAGTTGATCAACACCAAAGGAAATTTGCCTGTAGGTTTGATCATTGATGAGGCGGCCTCACTGATGGTGAACCGTTTGGACTTGCTTCTGGCCCAGGCGCGTTCCAATAAGGTAGCCACTTTACTTGGGTTTCAGTCTATGCAGCAGATACAGCAGCAGTACGGAAAGGAAACGGCGGCCACCATCACCTCAATTGTTGGGAACGTACTTTCCGGATCCGTGCAGAATAAAGACACGCTGGACTGGCTCGAACGTATTTTTGGCAAGGTAAAACAGCTGAGTGAAAGCGTATCCATTGATCGCAGTAAAGTTTCTTTGTCGTTAAGTGAAAAGCTAGAGCCGCTAATTCCGGCGGGGAAAATTGCGGCTTTGCGGGCAGGAGAAATGGTCGGGTTACTGGCCTCAGATGCAGTGGATGAATATACCGGAAATTTTGAACCCTCCGCGGTACATTGTCGGGTAAACGTGGATCTGAAAGCCATTCGTAAGGAAGAAGATTCCTACCGGGAATTACCGCTTTATTATGATTTTAAAGGTCGCAGAGATGATATTCTATTGCAAAATTTCAACCGAATCTCTTTAGAAGTACAAAATCTGGTTAAGCAGTTCAAGCCCGCTGCACGTCCCGCTCAAGTACCCTCTTCCATGAAAGGCTCTATGAGGGCCGGCTTACTTTAATAATCTTTTCTATTAATCAATTATTTATGGATGAACTTTTAGGAACACCGGTAATGGTGCATCCCCGGTTAACTCATGACCCCGCATTGATGCGGGGTGAGGCCGGTACGGTCATTGGAGCTGATCTGGCCAGTGATACCATCATGGTCGCCTTTGGGAATAAAGGTACGGGCAATTATCATAGTGACGCATTGCTGGTGCTGAAACCTCCTCAGGAACTGTATAAGGATTTGCTCGTAAAAGTTAAACAGCTAGAAATCGATGATTTTAAAAGTTTGCTCCGGCTCAGCATGCACCAGGACTCAGGTAGCCCTCGGCAAATTGTAGATGCATTTGCGGCATTGAGTTCCAGTACAGCAGCACTGGAGTTTGCGACACGTCCCTTGTCAGAGCATTTGGAACTTCATTATGCGGATGACCTTGATCGAGAGAACAGCTTAGGCATGGGCCGATGACCTCCGCTTGTCTTACGTCTGTAAAAGCCATGTTGATCTTCTTTTGTTTAGGTATGTGCTGGCCAATTAGTTTATACGCGCAGTTTTACTTGCCTCTACAAGAGATGAAGCTAACCTCTGGATTTGGCTGGAGAAAACACCCGGTAACCGGATTTTCTGATTTTCACAAAGGCATAGATTTATCTGCCACATTTGAACCGGTCTACTCCATATTATCAGGACGAGTATCTGCTCAGGGATTTCAGCCTATACTGGGCAACTTTATCCGGATTGAGCAGGACAGCCTGGAAATTATTTATGGCCATTTATCAGCTTCGTTGGTTGTGATTGGTCAACAGGTGTCTGCCGGACAACTTTTAGGTATCACCGGTGACTCGGGGAGGGTGACCGGTCCACATTTGCACTTAAGTGTCAAATTTCGAGGACAGTTTTTACATCCTCTGCGCTTTTTGTATGGACTGGCGATCAATAAGACCGCCTTCAACAACTTTTAAATCATGAACAATCCTTATGAATCCGGGGACTGGTTTTTTGACAGGTCCTTGGAACGTAAACTCCAACTTCTTGCTGAAGGGGAGGAGATGGAGCTGACACCAGAAGAAGCCGCTATTTACGGCGCCGATTACGCTGATGAGCTCCCCGAAGACGAATACATTTTACAGGAGGACGAAGATGAGCACTAAACCAGAAGCACCTAAAGCCCTGCACGTTCAGGTTGCCGAAAAGCTCATTGAGCGACTGAAATCGGGTACAGCGCCTTGGCAAAGGCCCTGGAATTCGGCAGGGATCCCAGCTTTTCAGCTTCCATATAATGTTATTTCCGGAAACAGATATAAAGGCATCAATACTTTTTCTTTGCTACTGGCTGGATATGATGATCCCCGGTGGATGACCTACAACCAGGCGGCATCCAAAGACTGGCAGGTCAGAAAGGGAGAACATGGTACCACAATCCAGTATGTCCGCTTTTATGATGAACGGACAAAGCGTGATGAAAGTGGAAAACCCATCTTAGGTACCGACGGAAAACCGGAAAAAGAGCTGGTAAAACTGGAAAAGCCCATTGTCAACAATGCGAAAGTGTTTAATGCCCGCCAGGTGGATGGCATCCGGGAGCTAAAAATTACACCCCCGGCAGAGTTGGGGTGGGATCCCTTAGAGCGCGCGGAACAGTTAATCAACAGCACAGGTGCCGACATCTTCCACCGAGCAGGCAATCAAGCCTATTATAGCCTGCTTGCTGATCAGATCACTATGCCGCTTAAAGCGCAGTTTGACAGTCCTGGTAAATACTATGCTACGGTTTTGCATGAGGCAGGTCATTGGAGTGGACATCCCTCCAGACTTGACCGGGGTTTGATCAACAAATTCGGCTCTGAAGGGTATGCCCGTGAAGAATTGCGTGCTGAAATCGCCTCCTTGCTGATAGGCCAGGAACTACAGATTGGTCACGATCCTGGTCAGCATGTAGCGTATGTTAAAGACTGGGTAAAAATCCTGACAGATACGCCTTTTGAAATCCATGCAGCTGCGGCTGATGCAGAAAAGATTTTTAATTTTCTGCTGGATTTTGAGCGGAAGCTGGATTTGACACAAGGTCAGCAGCCACAGAATGAACAGATACAGCGCATCCCTTCGTCTAAAAGTTTACTGGTCATGGATGAGATCGGCTATAATGGAACTGTATACCGTATTGCCAGTCACCTGAAACAGGGACGCTTCAAAGTGGAGGATCTCGGAAGTGGGGCACAGTTTATCCTTTCTAAATCTGATGGCCTGTATGCTTCGCTGTTACAGGCTAAAGCTATTCAAGTAAGCAAACCGGTGTTGGATGTTACCAGTGCTATAGCTAAACAATATGACCAGGAGCCGGAAACTTCCGCCGCTTACGGTCTCAAACGTTAAACTCAAATCTTAATTTATGCAACCTTTAATTTTAGAATCTGAATTGCCTGTAGATGATTTGGTCCGCGTTGGACTTTGGAAGGACGGCAAGCCCGCCATATCTTCAGAAAACCTTCAGGCTATGCTTGCGGGAAGACGCACTGAATTAATTACTTTAGAAAATGTGCAGGCTGATGGCTTTCTGATCAGGCAATTGGACGTGAAATTGTCATTACATAGGTCAGACTCTGGCTGGATCAGTTTGCAGGCTCATCCCATTCATCACCAGATTCAAAAACACCCTCTGTTAGATGAAAAGGAGATGCAGCAATTGACTGGAAAGTCCCGTTCCAATATTGCCAAGGCTGTAGATGGAACGGGCGGTAAGGCCACCACCCGGATATTTGAATACGATGATCAAACCAAAGAGTTTATTTCCTATACTCCTCAGGAAGTTCAGGCACCAGAGCGGGTGAACGGAGAGATGCTGACTCCAAAACAAAAGGAAGCCTTTCAGTTTGGAGAGCCTGTACAACTTACAGACGGTACGACCTTCCAGCATAGTGCTGCTGACAGCAAAGGCATTTTATCAGATCGGATTGCATTAGTGATATCAGTATTGATGGATGGAGGAATTTCGTATTTGTTGCTTCGCGGGCTACGGAACTTGTTGAATAATAACCAGCAGCAAAAAGAAGAGTATACTGCCGGATTTAAAATGGCGCTGGCAGCTATGGAGCGAGAACAGGCGGAAAAAGATATGCCACAGGTAGATTTGGAGAATATGCAGGCACAAAGACGAGGTCCTTCGCGATAGTTATGACGAAGCTCCGGATGTTTTAATCTTACTAAAATATGAATGAGAAAAATTTCGATTACCTTAAAAGACTCCTTGAAAATCTCGGTTTCGGCAGCAGGTTAAACGGGGTATTACAACAGGCTTTGGAGAAAAAGTTTAACACTTTTTCCCTGGGCCTCAATAACCATTACCTTTCAGAAGAAGCAAAGATCACCGGTAGCTCCCATAAGGATATTGTAAAGTATAGACTCAACTTCAGCAAAAGCAAGACATCAGATTCAGTGTTTTTGAACGATTACCAAGTGTTTGTCTTTAAACCAATGGAGATCTCACCACGTTCACATACCTTTGATCTGGAGCGCGAACACAGAGTTACAGCTTTGCAGGCGTATCGCTTATTGTCGGGTTTTTCATTGGAAAAACAGATTTTTCTTCCCCGTGAGCAAGAAGCAGTAAATGCAGCTGGGGTTTCGCCAACCAAAAAGATCTGGATGAAGATAGATCTGGATGTTTTGGATGCTTATGACCAGCATCCGATCCGAAAGTTCCATCCTGAGTATGGGTATAATCTGGAAGCGGCGCTGGATAAATATCCTTTTACTAATCTAGCTTCTGGTGGAGTTAGGGAAATGGCCTTGCAGGATCTGGCAAAAGGAAAGTTGTTTAAGGCTGAGATGCGTTTATTTGACCAGATTTTTCCGGTATATGTTGCCGCAAATCCCCAAGGGAGATCCCTTGAGATCTATGATAAGAACCTGGTCAGGATTTCAGATAGGCAGATTTTTCCGGATAAAATGGAGAGAGTGGAACAGCCTGCACAAAATGATACTGGGCAGAATAATTTATCCTTATCCAACAAAAGTGAAAACCCTTGGCAACAGGATTCTGTAGAAGATCCTAAACACAAAATTGGTCGTTAATTCTAATCTATTTTATGAGAAAGGTTCGGCTAAAGACCCCGATCAGTTATTACGGCGGCAAGCAGAAGCTTGCCGCTACCATAGTGTCCTTAATTCCCCGGCATATTTTGTATTGTGAGCCTTTTATCGGGGGAGCGGCCGTATTTTTTGCTAAAAGGCCTTCTGAGATAGAAGTAATCAATGACACGAATAGGGAACTGGTGAATTTTTACCGGGTCGCCAGGGAGGATTTCGTCAGCTTGGAAAAAGAGATCCGGATCAGTCTGCATAGCCGGGACATGCACCGGAAAGCGACCGTGATTTATAAAAACCCGGATATGTTTTCTGAATTGAAACGTGCTTGGGCAGTCTGGGTCTTAAGTACACAAAGCTTTAGTGCAATTCTGGATGGAAACTGGGGGTTTGACCTCTCCAGTAACACCACTACCAAGAAAATTCACCATCATAAGTCCGGATTTACCGAGGACCTGGCGATACGTTTACAAAACTGTCAAATCGAATGCGCTGACGCTTTATATATAATAGGCAGCAGAGATTCTGAAAATACGTTCTTTTACCTGGATCCACCTTATTATAATTCAGATTGCGGCCATTATGATGGGTACAGTTTGCAAGATTACGAGAGTCTCTTATTCTTACTGAGTAAGATCAAGGGTAAGTTCCTTCTTTCTTCTTACCCTTCTCCGGTACTCGAAAAGTACACCAAAAACCAGAACTGGCAGAAAATGGCGATCAGACAGAAGGTATCGGTTAATGCAAAGTCCGGTAACTTAAAATCCAAAACCGAAATGTTGGTTGCCAATTATCCTATTGCCGAACAATTAAAGATTCTGGAAGAATAATGCATGGCCAGTCATGTTTTTAATGAAGTAGAGTTCAACATATTAGTCGATCCAGAGGAAGATAGTATAAGATTATGGATTTAGAAATTCCGGAGCCGCTCTACCACGGCTCCTATTATGATTTTATTGAATTTGACGATAGGTACAGACGGAGTAATACCGAATGGGATAACACGATACACGGTTTCTTTTTTGCTGATAAAATCGAAAACGCGCTTTTATTCGGCCCGAAGGTGTATAGTGCTAAGGTTTCCATTAGCAAACCACTGGATTTAAGAATTCATGGCATCTTTTCAAATATGGCACAGGCACCTGTGATTTGCGAAATTGCATTTGGACGGGTGCTTCAGCCTAGAGCAGCACTCTCCTTAATAAATAGGGGTATTGATCTATTTGAACTTCCCGAACTATATGAGGCTTTACATACCCAGCCCTCTCATGATCTTTTCAAAAAAGCCGGATATGATGGGATAATCTCCAGCTTGGGAGATGACCAGAATGAATACATTGCTTTTAATACTTCGCAGATAAAAATCCAAGAAGTGTTGAATTACGGGGAAGAAAGGCACCTGACTGAAGTACAGGCTAGGCGGCGTAACTAATTAAAATTTGGAACGTTTGTTTTGCAGGTCTGTAAAGTGCTGATAAAACAGGCGTTCCTTTTCCCGTTGTCTTGCTTGTCTTTCGGATTTGCCGGTAAGATGGGAAATGAATAGCAACACCACTCCGAAGGCAATTGCCGGTCCAATGAACGGATAACTTTTCATGCTCAATGATGAAAGAAGAGCACCGGTGCTGATTACAGCAGTAATGAAAAATAGGATAACAGTTTTCATGGCCTTGGATTTTTAAAGGTATTTGGTTCCTGAGATAATTGCAAATTTTATGCCTATTAAATTCAATTTCAAGTTTGTAGAGGCTAAGCGAACAATCTAGTATATTTTTTAACCTTATGTGAGAGCATAACAACTAAAAGAAATGAGATGGAGTATATAACTGCAGGAGACTTAGTCCGAATGCACGACATTACGATTGAAGAAGTGAAAGCCGTTCCTGTGTTCTCTGGTTTTTCTAATGAAGAGGCACAAGAAGTGGTTGACACCTTTAAATTGCTGGCAAATATTATCTTAAAATATCATGAAAAAAGTGAAGCAAATACTTTGAAAAATGGCTGATTTTTTGTATTTTATAGATAATTAGAAATCAAAAATATACGCTTATGTCTGATATCCAGTTTTTTGATGCTTTTGCAAAGGGAACAAAGAAGGTTAAGGCCGTATCCGGTAAGGATTGTGTGATATACACCCGTGTGAGCAGTAAAGACCAAACTGAAAATCTCAGTCTCGCCACACAGTTAAAAGCCTGTACCCACTATGCTGAAAAGCTAGGCTATAACATTATGGCTACGTTTGGTGGGACTTATGAGAGTGCTGAAACAGATGAGAGGAAACAATTTGTTGAAATGATCACCTTTGTTAAAAAGTACAAGGGTAGAATAGCACATATCTTGGTTTACAGTTTAGAAAGGTTTTCCAGGAATGATAATTCAATATGGTTGACTAACCAGTTAAGGAAATTGGGTACGGAAATCGTTTCTGTAACGCAGCCGATTGATACATCTAACGCCTCAGGTCAGATGCAACAAAAGCTTTTATTTCTCTTTGGTGAATTTGACAACCAATTACGTAAACAAAAATGTTCGGCAGGAATAAAAGAATGTTTATTAAGAGGGGAGTGGCCGACAAAGCCCCCTTTAGGGTATGAGAGGGTTAATGGCAACAGAAGGAAAATAACCATTAATGGTAAAGGTAAGTTGATCAGGCAAGCATTTGAGTGGAAAGCCTTTGAAAACGTAACTAACGAAGTAATTAGAGAGCGATTAGCAGAAAGAGGATTAAAGATGAATCATCAGCGGGTCTCTGAAACTTTCAGAAACCCTTTCTACTGTGGTTTGATGGCGCATAAAATGCTTGAAGGTAAAGTTGTTGAGGGTAATTATGAACCTATAGTATCTAAGAACATATTTTTAAAAGTTAATGGATTGCTGGATCAATATGCTCGAGGTTATACCATTAATGAGGAAAATGCAGAAATACCTCTAAAGCGTTTTGCATTTTGTGCCAGTTGCGGTCAGCCACTACGGGGATATAATACTCGTAAGAAAAACATCTACTATTATAAATGTAACACCAAGGCATGTTGTAATAATAAAAATGCTAACCAATTGAACGGCATGTTCGCAAATATTTTAGATTATTTTAAAATTGATATTGCAAAAGATGCGCTGTCACTCTTGCGCCAACAAATGATCGCCAGTTTCAATCAAATGAGCATAGGGAAGCGGGATGCTAAAGAAGAATTGATGCGCCAGTTTCAAGAGCTATCTGGCAAAGTTAATAGGTTGGAAGAGCGCTATATAGAAGAGCAAATTGGGGCTGAATTATACCAGAGATATAGAGCTAAATACCTTGAAGAACGGGCTGAAATTGAGGCTAATTTGATGAAGCTCTCAGGACAAGTGTCGAACCTTGAAAAAGTAGTTGATGTAGCGCTCAAATTCTGCGTTGAATTGCCAAAAAAGTGGCTTTTTGCAGACTATCATACCAAGCAACAATTGCAACAATTGGTGTTTCCTTCAGGTATTACTTATGACAAGAAAAACAACAATTGTCGAACCAGCAGAATAAATTCGGTGTTTTTGTATTTAGCTTATTTTCAGCAAGTTGTTGGTAAAAAGAAAAGCGGAATACCAGATTTAGGACTGGATTATTCCGCTTTTGCGTCTCTAGTAGCGGGGAGCAGGATCGAACTGCCGACCTCAGGGTTATGAATCCTGCGCTCTAACCATCTGAGCTACCCCGCCGGGCTTTTTGGTTATTAAAAAATCAATGCGATTTTCTAAAGAGTTGCAAATATAGAATAAATTACTTTTCTTTAGAAACAAAAGTTAAAAATTGTCTAAAAAATTCAGAAAATAAGTGTTTAACGATGTCAGAAAAGAAAAAATTTACCCTGGAATATGAATTGAGATCGTCTCCACGTATTTTATTTAGCTTCATTAGCGAGCCAAATGGCTTA
This sequence comes from Pedobacter schmidteae, assembly GCF_900564155.1. Classification (NCBI taxonomy): domain Bacteria; kingdom Pseudomonadati; phylum Bacteroidota; class Sphingobacteriia; order Sphingobacteriales; family Sphingobacteriaceae; genus Pedobacter; species Pedobacter schmidteae. Next base: position 2,214,327 of record NZ_LS999839.1, read on the forward strand.
TCTCAATGGTTTGCTGATGATGTAATTTTTCGTGACCAGGTATATACCTTCACCTGGGATGATGAAATACAAAAGGCCAAACTTTTAAGTATAAAAGAAAATAAGCTGGTTAAATTTAAGTGGGTGGATGACGAACCGCATTGTTATTTTGAAATGGAAATTGTTCAGGATGAATTGACCAATGATGTGGCGCTTTCTATAACGGATTTTGCCACTGAAGACACGCTGGCCGAGCGTACATTGATCTGGGACAACCAGATTAACTATCTGCATAGTGTATTAGGTGCTTAATTTTTCGTTGGCTTTGCCTACATTTGTATATTGAAAAAGATTCACTTACTACTGGTCAAAGCGTTTATTAAGCCTTTCTTCGTCACTTTTTTTATAGTGATGTTTATCCTATTGATGCTTTTTTTATTTAAGTATGTGGATGACCTGATCGGAAAAGGATTTGAATGGTATGTCATACTTGAATTAATGTACTATGCTTCGGCGGCAAATGTTTCTATGGCACTTCCGCTATCCATTTTGTTGTCTTCCATCATGACATTTGGTACTCTGGGAGAGAACTATGAACTTGTTGCCATCAAATCTGCAGGTATTTCTTTACAAAAGGCTATGATGCCGCTGCTGGTGCTGATTGTTTTTCTGGCCATCAGCTCCTTCATCTTTTCTGATTATATGCTGCCAAAGGCCAACCTCAAGTTTGGATCGTTACTGTGGGACATCAGAAATAAAAAACTATCTTTTCTAATAAAGGAAGGTGTATTTAACAACAGTATTCCGGGATACTCAATTAGGGTTGATAAAAAGAGTGACAATGGCGCTTTACACAATGTGATGATTTATGATCATACCGGGAACAATGGGATTGCGAAAATTATCATTGCCAAAGACGGGATGATGTCGAAAGATGAGGATCACTTGCTGCTGAAACTTCATGATGGTATTAGATATGAGGAGTCGAGTGGAAAAAATGCTGCTTATAATCCACGTCAGGAACTAACCCGAATGCGTTTTAAAGAAACCGATCAAAAATTTGACATTTCCAGCTTTAAAATGAACCGCACAGATGAAGAGGGATTTAGAGGGAATACCCAAATGCTCGACTTAAAGGGGCTGACAAAGAAGAAAGACTCTCTGTCGCGAGAATTGGATAGTGTAAGTAAATTTGCGGCCTTAAACCTGAGTAGTTACTACAAACAGAATAACTATACTAAGGGTTATACAAAAGAAATGACTAAAGTTAAAGCACTGGAGCAACCGGTTTTAAAGGTTATACCAAAAAATCAGAAACTTGCCGTTTTGCAGAGCGCTTTAGATCAGGCAAATTCTGTCATGCAGACCACCTCGGGCAGAATGGCCGATCACGCCGATCGTGTAAGGAGCATCATCAAAGTTGAAATTGAGTACCAAAAGAAATTTACACTTGCGGCATCTTGTTTGTTATTGTTTTTTATTGGCGCGCCATTAGGCGCTATTATCAGAAAAGGTGGGCTTGGCTTACCTGTCGTGGTGGCCATTGTGTTCTTTCTGCTTTATCATATTATTGCTACAGTTTCCGAAAAATCGGCTACTCAAGGCTCCCTTACTCCTTTCTTTGGAATGTGGCTGGCGATAATTATTTTATCCCCCCTGGGGGCATTTTTAACTTACAAGGCGACAGTGGATTCTGCCTTGTTCGATATCAACTATTCAAAACAACTTATCCTTAAATTTTTCAAAAGGTTTAGCCGAAAACGCCAATCGGAAAGTGTTGGCAGTTAGAATGCTAAGTGGAACTGTTATTCCTTACTTATTTATGATATTTTAAGGTCTGAAATTGTTTTTGAACGTTGTAACTTTGTAATAATTTTAATGAATTTTCAAATGGCCAATGAGAGATTTGAAAATTGATATACTTATAGAATGGAAATTAAACTCGATGCAATAGAAGATGCTATTGCGGACATAAAAGCCGGTAAAGTAATCATTGTAGTAGATGATGAGGATAGAGAAAACGAAGGTGATTTTTTGACCGCGGCCGAAAATGCTACCCCTGAAGTGATTAATTTTATGGCTACCTATGGTAGAGGACTGATTTGTGCTCCACTAACTGAACAGCGCTGTGATGAGCTTGGTTTAGAGCCTATGGTGGGTAAAAATACAGCCGCCTATGAGACTAATTTTACGGTCTCTGTGGATTTGCAAGGTTATGGTTGTACAACTGGTATCTCTGCATCAGATAGATCAAAAACGATTCAGGCATTAATTGATCCAAAAATTGATCCTGCTGAACTGGGTAGGCCAGGGCATATATTCCCTCTTAGATCTAAGGATGGGGGAGTATTGAGACGCTCAGGACATACGGAGGCAACGGTAGATTTGGCTCGCCTGGCTGGTATGCAGCCTGCAGGTGTTCTGGTTGAAATTTTAAAAGAAGATGGTGAAATGGCAAGACTGCCGGACCTGATTAAAATTGCTGAAAGGCACCAGCTGAGGATTATCTCCATAAAAGATCTTATCGCTTACAGGCTAAGCAAAGAATCTCTGATTAAAGAAGAGGTAACTGTTAGCTTGCCTACACAATGGGGCGATTTTAATATGACTGCCTATACACAGATCGATAACAATGCCACTCACCTGGCTATCAGCAAAGGAAAGTGGTCTCCGGATGAACCGGTTTTGGCAAGAGTACACAGCTCATGCGTAACTGGCGATATCTTTGGTTCTTGCCGTTGTGATTGCGGTCCGCAACTACACAAGGCACTGGAAATGATCAATAGAGAAGGTAAAGGGGTAGTTGTTTATATGAACCAGGAAGGCCGGGGAATTGGTTTGATCAATAAACTAAGATCCTATAATCTTCAGGATGCAGGTTTCGATACGGTTGAAGCTAATATTAAATTAGGCTTTAAAGGAGATGAAAGGGATTATGGTGTAGGTGCTCAGATTCTGAGAGCGCAAGGCGTAACCAAAATGAGGCTGATGTCTAACAATCCTACCAAAAGGGCCGGATTGATTGGTTATGGCCTTGAAATCGTAGAAAACATTCCAATTGAAATTGAAAGTAATATTCACAACGAACAATATTTAAAAACAAAACGTGATAAAATGGGGCATCAAATCATGAAAGGATAAGCACTTATTTTCTTTTTTGCTTTTTCTGGTTATTGGTGACCGCTTCTTTATTGTTAGATACCTGGGCTGCTGAGGATTTTTTCTGATCTTGAGCAGCCTTTTTTGTGGCTTCTGCTTTTTTCTTCTTTTCTTCCCGGCGTATTTTACCTGTTATTTTCTGAACAAATTCTCTGAAACTATCAAATTGCTGGGTATAAATCAATCCCAGAGAGGTAACATTTGTATTTTGGTTTACCCCCGTATTGAAAATACTTTGCTGCGTAGGCGGTTTGTTGGCCAATTTACCCACCAAAGTTCCATCCTTTTTTATCAGTGCAAGCACCTCAACTTCACCGCCCACATTGTTCCCCGAAAAACCTATTGGCGATAAATCACTATTGGTGCTTCTTCTGTCTACAATGCCGGCATTTAAAATAACCCTATCCTGGAAAAAGCGGAAAGAGGCATTGGCTTCACTTAATGAACGGATATTGATGTCCACAAAATCAAGATTTAGCGAGGAAAGTACATTGTTAAATTGATTGAACAATAATTCTGTTGCTGTGCTGGCCACCCCAGAGGTGAGCTGTTTACCCAAATCTTCTTTGCCCGATCCGGGAGCAAAACTACGCCTGATGATTAAGCTTAGGGCTTGTAGGTTCCGGTTATTGTCATCATTAAAATATGATTGCATTTCCTCTTTGATAGCAGGGTTTGATGGGAAAAATACATCTAACTTAATATCTGGTTTCAACAGTAGCCCGGTTAACCCCATTTCTACCTCTGTAAGCACCCTTTCGTTCGAATTACTGCCCTCTCTGTTGGCCGCAGCATATAAATCGGTTAGGCTAGCTCTAAGCGAATAGATCGCCTTTAAATTGATTTGTGCAGAAGTTGGATTACCTGTCCACCGGATGGTTCCCCCTTGTCTGATGTTGAATTTTTTATTGATAACTTCCTGGGCAGTAAAGTCAAAACTTCCTGATTCAATGATGTAGTCGCCAGACATTTCAAAATCTCCCAGGCTATTAATCTTCAGGGCAAGATTCTTAGAATAGCCTTTACCACTTAAATTTCCTAATGAAGTGAAGATATTTGCGGTACTGTTCGCATCAACATTTAATTTTAAACTCATTGTCAGACCGTCAAAGCTGGTCTGTTTTTTTACATACGCTGTAGTGTCTTTACTTACAAAAGTGATAAAATCCTTGCTAGAAACGGTCTCGGAACTGTTGAGTGGGAGATTAAAAACTGTTCCTTTCTCAGTTTTTGCATCAATATCGATGAAAAGTTGATTGGTGGGGCCTTTAAATCTAAATGTTCCAGTTGCGTATGCCTGTCCAAAGTATAATGAATTGTCTTTTTCTGTAGTATTTAATGCCATAAATTTAGTCGCATTAATGTCTACATCCAACGTCGGGTTGTTGATATCGTTTAAATCTACAGTTCCTCTGGCTATCGCTTCGTTGCCATCTACATCCAGCAGTTTAAGTTCTTCCAGTTCAATTACGCTATTATCAACTGTTACTTCGTCAGATATGGTATACCTCGTTTTGAGATAGTTAATGGTCATGGCAGCCTTGTCTAATTCAACGGTGCCTTTTATTGCAGGTTTATCAAATGGGCCTTTTACGGTCAAATTAGCAGAAGCAAATCCTTTTAAGTCAGATACAAGGTCTTTAACAAATGGCTGTAATACAATTAGCTGTGTTTTGTCCAGGTTCACAGCCAGATCTATTTCCTTCTTTTCAAGATCGAGGTGCCCCGTAGCCCGTAAGGTTTCTCTATCACCTGAAATAATATTGGTAAAGATGTTGGCTACATTTTTTGATTCATCGTAAGAAGAGGTATCTGTTAAACTACCAATGTAAGTGTCGTTAAAAACAAGCGAATCAACTTTAATATTATCGTGGATCTCCGGCGATTTAAGAATGTTGGATAAAGTAGTTTCTCCGTTTAAGTTTCCACTAATCTTAATGCCAAGTGTTTTTATAAAGGGGTTTAGTGTGGTCAGACTAAAATCTCTGAATCCTACCAATACCAAATCTTTTGGATCGTTGGAAAGTATGCCATCCAATGTGATGTATTGTTTACCATTGTTTAGGTCAAAGTTGTTAATTTCTGTTTTTCCATCATGAAAATTGATCCTTACTTTTTCCTGGATTTTCCAGTCTTCGTGATTAACTTTTAAAATGGAAGGCAGGATACTTACCCTTGCTGTGGTGTCATTGGCAAACTCTACCAAACCGTTTAAGTCCAGTTGATTTACATCCTCCTCGTCCGAAAGTTTTACGTTCAGCGTTAAGCTGTCATTACGCAAAATATTGGAGATATTTACATTTTTAATATGTAAGCTATCGTTTAGGTCTACTCTGTCTGAAGTAATAATGGCTTGCAGTTGATTTGTACTGGTGTTTTCATCAACAATGATATTGTTGACCACTACACCTTTATACTTCAGCTTCTTGATAAAACCGTTTAAGGTTGCTGTATTGTTAGGAGAATCGAAATTGCCAACAAAAATAGCCTGATCCTCAATTTCCAATCCTGGCGCCAGCAATTGGCCTATAGGTTCAAACCGTTTGATGTTCAGATTGAATTGAAAAATCTGGTCATTGAATTTAACAATGTCTGCTTTTAGTGAAGGGATATATTTTTTTGCAAGCGTCTTATAATAAGATGGGATAGTATTTAAATCATACTGACCTTTGATACTTGCATCCAGGATGTCCGATTTTACGGTCAAACTCCTGTCCTTGCCTATGCCGTTGGCCCTCAGTTCAACCGAGTCAATATTGTATATGCCTTTTACATTATCAAGCTTTATTTCCTGAAGACGAAGGCTTCCCTGAATATTATTCAGGTTGCTTCCCGAAAAATTGGTACTGAATATGGCATCAATTTTCAGGGAGTCTTTATACAACTTAAGCGCTTTTAATTTGGCATTTTTTATATTGGCTTTAAAGTTAAATACAGGTAATTTGGGATTTAAGTTTACACCCCCATCAAAAGCCAGCTGAATATTTTTGTCATTGATTTTTAAGCTCCCATCAAAAAACTTCTTGTCAAATGTTCCATCGATTTTAACATTTCTATACCGGTAATTATTAAAATCTATATAATCTATGTCGCCATTTAATTTTTCAGACAGGCTATTTATTTCTGTACCACGGCCCTTAACATATAAGGATGCCGAGAGTCGGCCCAGCATTTTTTCATTTACCAGATCTCCTAAGTTGAAATCAAATGTTTTTACGTTACCGGTATACGAGGGAATTCCCTTTTTATCGATCTTCATGTTTACATCGGAAACCAACCTGCCCAATTTGGTCTTAAACTCCCCATAGGCAATAAAGTCATTTTTAAACCCGGTAAAGGAACCGTTGAAATTAATGTTTCCAAATTTCTCAATTATTTTAGGAACTATTTTCTCTTTTTTACCGGTTATGTCTGCAACAATTTCGTCTAAGTCTGCTTTATTGGTTCCTGCCATATCTACCTTCATGTCCATGAAAGTCTCTTTCAAATAGGGCAGCCCCTTTACTATAAAATCCCCTTTGATATAGGTAGCTTTTCCTGCCTTAACGGCCAGTTTTTTAGCTTTCAGATTGTTCACCAGCCCGGTCACCTGGCCATCAACATCTATATCCAGATTCATATGGTCCAATTCTGAAGTAAAGTAGCCAACATCATGAGAAGAGATGTGACTGTCTACAAAATTGGCTTTCATCCTTACTTTATTGATATAGTCATCAAAATCATCATAGCTTTTAAAGCGCATTTGAAAATAATCCGACAATCTGGTTCTGTTGGTCACCAGCATCATTTTTTTCAGTTCAATACTATTGGTGTCAATTGTAGTAAAAGCAGTTAGGTTTTTGAGGTAGAAGCCGCTTTTCTCTTTAAAAGTGAGATCTTTAATATTGGTCTGAAGAATGTGGTCTTTGGTATTGAACCCCTCAAAAATGCCATTTAAATTGGTTAATGCAACATCGTCAAAGTTTATACCTTTCATCAGGGTATCTACCCTGTAGTTTTTGTATTTGAAGTTGATGCTATTGAGGATAATCCTATCGAACGAAATCAGGTAGGGCTTTTTCTTCTTTTTAACCGGTTTTGGTGGCCCCGAATCAAAATAATCTATGATGAAGTCCAGATTAGTGGATCTGTCTTTGTAAGATTTTAAAAAGAAAGAACCATCGTTAATTTGTACCGTGTTGACAGCAATTATTCTTTTTTTAAGAGAAAACTGATTAATATTTACCAGGAACTTCGGGGTGTTGAGTATGGTATCCTTTTGCTGGTCAAGAACCAGGAGGTCCTCAATCACCACAGACTTAAATGGTTTGATGTAAATGCCACTTAAAGACACCGTCGTATTTAACTCTTTGGAGAGATATGCAGCGGCTTCTTTTGCTACAAAAGTTTGCACGGGCCTGAATTGCAGGGCAAAAATAAGAATGGCAACTAGTAAAACTACTGATGCAACAAGCCAAAGAAGTATTTGTAATAGTTTTTTAATAGTTTTGTAGCTTAATTATAAATCACCGTGTCTGTAATACTTGCTATCGAATCTTCTTGCGATGAAACTTCAGTTGCCATATGTAACAACGGCAAAATTACTGCCAATGTTATTGCAAACCAAACAATTCATCAAAATTATGGTGGTGTAATACCCGAACTTGCTTCCAGGGTGCATCAACAGAATATTGTTCCGGTAATTCATCAGGCGTTGAAAGATGCTAAAGTAGATAAAAAAGATATTAAAGCCGTTGCATTTACCCGCGGACCGGGCTTATTGGGCTCTTTATTGGTGGGGGTATCTTTTGCAAAATCTTTTGCCCTTGCGCTTGATTTGCCTTTAATCGCAGTCAATCATATGCACGCGCATATTCTGGCCCATTTTATCGACGATCCAAAACCTAAATTTCCTTTTCTTTGCCTAACAGTATCGGGTGGTCACACACAAATTGTATTGGTAAGGGATTATTCTGATATGGAAATTGTAGGCGAAACTTTAGATGATGCCGCAGGTGAAGCTTTTGATAAAACAGCTAAAATATTGAATTTACCTTATCCCGGAGGGCCATTAATTGATAAATATGCAAAGGAGGGAAATCCAAATGCTTATCAATTTCCTGAACCAAAAATTAAAGACCTGGATTACAGTTTTAGCGGATTAAAAACCTCAATATTGTATTTTATCCGGGCACAGGAAAAGGACAATCTCAATTTTATTGCTGATCATTTAAATGATATCTGCGCGTCAGTTCAGCACAGCATAGTTCATATTTTGCTCAATAAATTGAAAAAGGCAGCTGTAGCTTATGGGATAAAGGAAATTGCGATAGCAGGAGGAGTTTCTGCCAACAGTGGTTTAAGAAACACTTTACAGGATATGGCCGTAAAGCTGGGCTGGAATGTATATATCCCTGCATTTGAATATTGTACTGACAATGCAGCTATGATTGCCATAGCCGGATATCATAAATATCTGAATAAAGATTTTGTGGGCCAGGATGTAGCGCCATTATCAAGAATGGAATTTTAAACTTAAATAAAAGATTATGAACGCCGCGAGTTATGTTTTTTTCGGATTGTTATTGGTTCCACTGATAGTTTTCCTGGGCTGGGTTATAAAAAAGGATAAGAAAAAAAATTATCTTGGATTATTGGTTTTGATTGCCATGGCAGTTATCGCCTTAATTGCTATTCTAAAATACGATAGTAAATTTATGAAAACTGGAGAAGGATCAAAACTTAGACATCAGATGCCAAGTTATAGATAACATAAAAAGAGCTTATAGTGATTACTATAAGCTCTTTGCTTATTTTAAATTGCTTGATTAAACTTTCTCTTCCAGGCTTTCTCCTGTAACTTCAGTACGGATTTTTGCTTCGATCTCTTCAGATAATTCAGGATTATCCAGCAGTAATTGCTTAACCGCATCCCTGCCTTGTCCAAGTTTAGTATCTCCATAAGAGAACCACGAACCCGCTTTCTTAATGATATTGAAATCAACACCCAGGTCAATGATCTCGCCGGTCTTAGATATTCCTTCACCAAACATGATGTCAAATTCGGCAATACGGAAAGGAGGGGCTACTTTGTTTTTTACAATTTTTACTTTTACACGGTTTCCAGATACTTCATCCGAATCTTTAATTTGTGATGTTCTGCGAATATCCAGACGTACAGAAGCGTAGAATTTAAGGGCATTACCACCTGTGGTGGTTTCTGGGTTACCAAACATTACACCAATTTTTTCACGCAATTGATTGATAAATATACAGCAGCATCCTGTTTTTGAAATGGTACCTGTCAATTTACGCAAGGCCTGAGACATCAAACGGGCATGTAAACCCATTTTAGAATCGCCCATTTCTCCCTCTATCTCTGCTTTTGGTACCAATGCTGCTACAGAGTCAATTACAATCACATCAATTGCACCCGATCTGATCAGGTTATCGGCAATTTCTAATGCTTGCTCACCATTGTCAGGTTGCGAAATAAGCAGGTTGTCAACATCAACACCTAGTTTTTTTGCATAACCTTTATCAAAGGCATGTTCCGCATCAACAATTGCAGCAATACCACCTTTTTTTTGTGCTTCTGCTATAATGTGTGTCGCAAGGGTAGTTTTACCTGAAGACTCAGGGCCGTATATTTCAATGATTCTTCCTTTTGGAACGCCGCCAATACCTAAAGCGATATCTAAGCTGATAGATCCTGTAGAAATCGATTCGATAGGTTCTACAGCATTATCTCCAAGTTTCATCACGGTACCTTTACCATATGATTTTTCTAACTTATCTAAAGTAAGTTGTAGCGCTTTTAATTTATCTGCGTTTGTGCTCATGTTGTTATAATTCTTTGAATAAGATAGAACTTTAATTTATAAAGATAAATGTTTTATCTGTTTGCTAATTATGTTAGCAAATATAATGTATTTTAATTTTAATTATACAAATAAAGTTTATTTTATTTTGAATGCTCAGTCGAATCACTAATTATTTTAGTTATTTTATCATTTTTTTGGAAATATCTGCAAAAATGTGTGATTTCACAGATGCTGCATTTTGGCGATCTTGCCACACACACATATCTTCCATGTAATATCAACCAGTGATGTGCTACATGTATGGTATGTTCGGGTAGATGCTTCACCAGATCCTTTTCTACTGCCAAAGGTGTTTTGCCATTGGTCAGGCCAATTCTGTTGGCCACTCTGAAAACATGGGTGTCAACCGCCATTGCCGGTGCATTATAAATTACCGATGCAATGACATTGGCCGTTTTTCGTCCCACACCCGGCATTTTCTGTAACTGAACTACATCAGCGGGTACTTCATTATTGAAATCATGCAATAGCATATTTGCCATACCCACCAGGTGCTTCGCCTTATTATTCGGGTAGCTTACGCTTCTGATATAATCAAAAACAATATCCGGAGTGGTCTCGGCCAGGGCTTTTGCGTTTGGGAAGCGTTGAAATAATGCAGGGGTAACCTGATTAATCCGTTTATCGGTACATTGTGCCGACAAAATAACGGCTACAAGCAACTGAAAGGGATTATTATAATGAAGTTCTGTTTCCGCATTAGGTTGCCTGGCAGAAAAATGGGACACAAAAAGCTGGTATCTTTCTTTTTTGAGCATAGGCAAACTTAGATAAATTATATTATTATGGGGAATGGTCGGCAAAAAAAAAAGCTGCCGGTTTCGCGGCAGCTTAAATTCGGGTTTAAATTATTTTGCTTTTGAATAAGCTAAGATTTTCGCGATCGACTCTTCTGAAGGATCTCTCTTAAGCATATTTAGCTGGGATTTAATGTTTTCATAAAACATGTCGTCCGCTCCGTCAACGGGCTCAGGATTTTCCTGTCCATGTTGAGGATAATTTAAGTTGTTAATTGAAGTAAAGGTTTCTATCATAAGCAGTGGCGCAAATTAGTTTAAATGAAAAACGCTATTCTCATTCATTTATTTTCACCGTATTGCTTCTGTTTTGTAATATATTCTTTACAAAAGAAAAATTCCAGTCCATTCAGCCTTTTTAAGGCAATAAACTAAGAGATTTCTTTAACTTTCATCATCTTACGCAAATTATTTAATGCATAACGCATACGGCCCAGGGCTGTATTGATACTTACATCTGTCAAATCTGCAATTTCTTTGAAACTCAGGTCGGCATAATGGCGCATAATTAAAACCTCTTTCTGGTCATCAGGCAATAAATGAATCATTGCCCTCAGGTCAAAATGAGTTTGCTCTCTTAACATTTTATCTTCTGCACTTTCTTCATGAAACTGCAATAAGTTAAAAACATCAGTTCCATCCGCACTTGTTATTACAGGGGTCCTTTTTTCCCTCCTGAAATAGTCGATAACCAGGTTATGTGCTATCCGCATTACCCAAGGCAAAAACTTGCCTTCTTCATTGTAACGGCCTGATCTGAGTGTATTGATTACCTTAATAAAGGCATCCTGAAAAATATCTTCAGCCAAATACTGGTCTTTCACCAATAAATATATAGATGTATAAATTTTTGACTTGTGTCTTTTTAAAAGTTCTTCCAAAACGGTTTCATCCCCATTAAGGTATAACTTCACCAAATCCTGATCACTAGATTGTTGTAATTTCATAGGAGTATCCTTACTAAATTCCCTTGCTGCTTGCTAAAAAAATACTTAGTAGATGTTTTCTTCTATATGAGTTCTCCTATTAGTTTGTTAGTTAGTGGTTTGCTTGATGCATTAATATTTCAAAAGAAGCATTTTTTTATTACAAAACCATATAAAAAGTGTTAAAAAAAAATAAAAGTGCTCAGATAGCCTTATTTTTGCAATCGCTGAAAAAACCAAAATTGTGTTATTTGGGTTATATTAGCACTATTCTAGCAAGAAATCAATGAATAACGAAATCGATAAAGATCCACATAAAAATATAATCATAAAGGGTGCCAGAGTTCATAATCTTAAAAATATAGATGTGGCCATTCCCAAAAATAAGCTGGTTGTGATTACCGGAATGTCTGGTTCCGGTAAGTCTTCCCTGGCCTTTGATACCCTGTATGCCGAGGGGCAGCGCCGTTATGTCGAGAGTTTATCGTCTTACGCGCGTCAGTTTATGGGGCGGATGAATAAACCGGATGTGGATTATATCAAAGGAATTGCACCTGCAATTGCTATCGAGCAAAAGGTCATCACTTCTAATCCACGGTCTACCGTGGGTACTTCAACAGAGATTTATGACTATTTGAAATTGCTTTTTTCCAGAATTGGAAAAACTTATTCTCCTGTATCCGGTCAGGTGGTAAAGCGCGATACGGTAACTACGGTAGTCGATTTTATTTCCGCATTAGGCGATGAAAGTGTCGTTACCATTTTCTGCCCTTTATTTCCGCACAACAACAGATCTTTAAAAGAAGAGCTTGCAGTACTGTTACAGAAAGGATTTTTAAGGGTTGCTTACCAGGATAAAATTCATAAAATAGAAGAAATACTGGAAGATAAGGGCTTTAAAGATTTTGAACTTACAGATGAAAAAACCGTTCAGATATTAATTGACAGGATAGTTGTAAATGCCGAAGAGGAGACTTTGAGCCGTATTGCCGATTCTGTTCAGACTGCTTTTTTTGAAGGCAAGGGCGACTGCTATGTAGAGTATGACGGTAAATCCACTCATTTTTGCGACCGATTTGAACTGGATGGAATACGTTTTGAAGAACCTACACCGAACTTTTTTAGCTTTAATAATCCATACGGCGCCTGCAAAAAATGTGAAGGTTATGGAAATGTGATCGGTATAGACGAAGACCTGGTGATTCCAGATAAGAGCAAAAGCATATATGATAATGCAATTGCCCCATGGAGAGGCGAAAAAATGCGCGAATGGTTAAATAAGCTAATTCACAATGCAGATAAATTTGATTTCCCGATTCACCGTTCTTATAATGAGCTAACAGAAAAAGAGCAACGTTTAATTTGGACAGGCAACAAGTATTTTGGTGGACTGGACGATTTTTTTAAAGAACTGGAAGAGCAGACTTTTAAAATCCAGTACCGGGTAATGTTGTCAAGGTATCGTGGCAAAACCAATTGCCCGGATTGCAAAGGCTCCAGGTTGCGCAAAGATGCTTCCTATGTTAAAATTGATGGCAAGTCCATTATGGATGTGGTATTGATGCCGCTTGCAACGATATTGGAATTCTTTGGAAACTTAAAATTGACCGAAACGGAACAACAGATTTCAAAACGCCTATTGGCCGAAATTGTAAACCGGGTTCTTTATTTAAATAATGTTGGTCTTGGATATTTGACTTTAAACAGGCTTTCAAATACACTCTCTGGTGGCGAGTCGCAGCGCATTAATCTGGCTACCTCATTAGGTAGCAGCCTGGTGGGCTCTATCTATGTTTTAGATGAGCCGAGTATAGGCTTACATCCAAGAGATACCAATAGACTCATCGAAGTACTGCAGTCCCTCAGAAACGTCGGCAATACTGTTTTGGTGGTAGAGCACGAAGAGGAAATGATGAAAGCGGCTGATCACATTATTGATATCGGGCCAGAGGCTGGCACCCATGGTGGGAACCTGGTTTTTAGTGGTACCTATAAAGAAATCATCAAAGATAAGGATAGTCTGACCGGGCAATATCTTTCGGGTGAGCAAAAAATTGCGGTACCACAAAGACGCAGAGGCTGGAAAGATCATGTATTGATTAAAGGGGCCAGAGAAAACAACCTGAAAAATATAGATGTAAAAATACCTTTAGGCGTGTTTACTGTGGTTAGTGGTGTCTCAGGCTCGGGGAAAACCAGTTTAATCAAAAAGATTTTTTACCCGGCCTTACAAAAGGCAATTGGTAATTATTCTGGCGAACAAACAGGGGCTTACGATGGTATATACGGCAATTATGAATTGGTAAGCCAGGTAGAGATGGTTGATCAGAACCCAATAGGGCGTTCTTCAAGGTCTAATCCGGTTACTTATGTAAAGGCTTGGGATGATGTTCGTGCCTTATTCTCGGCCTTACCGGCTTCAAAAGCTGCCGGACTAAAACCAGCTGCATTCTCATTTAACGTAGAAGGCGGACGGTGTGATGTTTGCCAGGGCGAAGGGGAGGTAAAGATCGAGATGCAGTTTATGGCCGATATCTACCTTCCATGCGAAACCTGTGGAGGTAGAAGGTTCAAGCAACAGGTGCTGGATGTCACTTATCAGGATAAGAATGTAGCCGACATTTTGGACCTTACTATTGAGGAGGCTGTAGTATTTTTTAGCAACGAACCTAAGATATTGCACAAGTTACAGCCGTTGGTAGATGTGGGCCTGGGTTATGTTCATTTAGGGCAGTCGTCCAATACTTTGTCGGGAGGCGAAGCCCAGCGCATTAAGCTGGCCTCTTTCCTCATCAAAGGAAATAGTGCCAACAAAACGATGTTCATTTTTGATGAGCCCACTACAGGTCTCCATTTTCACGATATCAAGAAATTGCTTATCGCCCTGAATACATTAATTGAACAGGGAAATTCTATTCTGGTGATTGAACACAATATGGATATGATCAAATCAGCCGATTGGGTGATAGATATTGGTCCAGAGGGGGGCGATAAAGGTGGAAATCTGGTTTTTGAAGGGACACCTGAAGACTTGATAGTGGCAAAGGACTCCTATACTGGTCAATATTTAAAAACCCATTTTCAAATAGTATCTTAGCAGCCTTATGCTCTTTCTGACTTTAATTATAGGCATATTTTTAAATGCCATGGGCTATATACCCCCTGGAAACATCAACCTGACGGTTGCGCAGCTTACCATCAATAGAGGGATGCGCCAGGCATGGTCATTTATTCTTTCTTTTTCCTGCGTTGAGGTCTTTTTTACCTTTGGTATGATGCGCTTTGCCCGTTGGGTATCAAGCGAGGTAAATATTGATACCAATATCAATGAAGTAGCAATTGGTACTTATATAGATGCATTTATGGTGATGCTGTTCTTAATCATGGGAACGATTACCTGGATGCACCGCAATAAACTACCCAAAACCAAGGATAACGAAAGCAGTAAGCGAGGCAGCGTATTTTACGGGATGCTACTGGGTATTTTAAATCCGGTACAAATTCCCTTCTGGTTGTTTTTTGGTAACTATGTGATTTTACACGAATGGATCAGGACCGATTATCTTTCGCTGGTTATTTTCAGCGTGGGCTCTGGTATAGGGTCTACTATCGCGCTTTACGGATATGCACATTTTGCCCGTTATATACAGGAAAAATTTGCCCTAAGCAGCTATCTGATTAATAAATCCATTGCCATATTTCTTTGGCTTCTGGCCTTATATCTGATCATCAAACAAGTAGTCATTTATTTAAGATAATTCAACTGCATTATCTTAAATAAGTGACCACCTGGAAATAGCCCTTTCGCTTATTTTAGCAATTCAGGAATTTTCTTTGTGTTTCCTACAATCCATACGATATCCTCATTTTCAAATACCATATTCGAGTCGGGATTTAATATTCGTTCGCCTTTACGTTCTATGCCAACAACTAATCCTTGCGTGGTTTCTCTGATGCCAGAACTGCGTATGCTTTGTCCATAAACGGGAGAGACAGTGTTGATCACAATTTTTTGTAAGGTCATATCTTTTTTAGGGAAGCTACTCTCTTCAGGATGTTCATCTACGCTACCCTCAAAAAGCATTTTTATCGATGCCAGCTGGTCATCCGTTCCAATCACCAAAACTTTGTCATTGGGATACAATCGTTCATCTCTGCCCGGTGTTGGAATCATGATCTTGCCACGTTCAATAAGCGCAATGTTTACGCCATATTTTTCTCTTATCGATAGTTCTATTAGTGTTTGTCCAACCAATTTGGATTCCGGGGCTACTACCAGTTCGGCAAGGTGTGTATCCCAGGGTAAAATTTCAGGTTGTGCATGTTGGGCCTCTCTGGCATTTAGATTTAATAAGAAACGACTTTCCAGGCGGTTATAAAAGTTCTGTAGCTTTCTCGAAAAAATAAACATACCCGATACAATCAATAACAATGCAATGGAAATGGCCAGCCAGGTGCTATAAAATTGAAAAATAAGGAAGCCTACAAAGAAAATAGCCAGCGCTATGCGTAAAACCTCCAGTGCTATAAGCGGCCCGCGTGTATATTTTTTGTTTAGCCACAAATGTGAATAGGCTTTTCTTTCAATCCTTCTGATGGCCAGCGCCCATAAAAATGGAGCCATAATAATTAAGGTGAGTACAAGACTAATCACAATGCCTTTATTGCCATTTATGATTGTTCCCGTAATAAAGGGCTGCAGGTATCTGGAGCCCAATACTGCAATAGAAATTAATATGACCGAATGGATGATGGTATTGAAAGTATAAGCTTTAAGTAATACCTTCCAATCGCTTAGCGTAGTCATACCGGCGGTACTGGAACTGTATCTGTTTAAACCATCTACCCATTTTTTGGGAAGGGTGCGTTCTAAAAAGTAATAGAAGGGCTCAGAAGCTTTAATCAGATAAGGAGTAGTAAAGGTGGTAATGGCCGATACCGCAACTGCAATAGGATAAAGGAAGTCGCTGGTTACCTTCAAAGTAACACCTAAAGTGGCAATGATAAAAGAGAACTCCCCAATTTGTGCCAAGCTCAAGCCTGTCTGAACCGACGTTTTAAGCGGCTGTCCGGATATGAGTGCACCAAATCCCGAGCTCAAAAACTTACCCAAAATGGTGGCCAGGGTAATCACCAGAATAGGCACAGCATAATCTACCAAAATACTTGGGTCAATCAGCATCCCGACTGAGACAAAGAATATAGCTGCAAAAAGATCTTTTACCGATTTTGTAAGGTGTTCAATACGTTCGGCCTGTGTGGTCTCTGCCAAAATGGAACCCATAATAAATGCACCCAAGGCAGGAGAGAAGCCTACTTTTACGGCAAGCAATACCATAATCAGGCATAAGGCAATCGACACCACCAACATGGTTTCGTCATTCATCAACTTTTTGGTTGTCTTTAAAAAAGTCGGGACCAGAAATATACCCCCTATAAACCACAAGATGAGGAAGAAGAAGAGTTTTAAAATAGACTCGAGCATTTCTGCTCCGGCAAACTGCTGGCTTACCGCAAGTGTAGACAGCAATACCAACAATAAAATGGCCACAAGATCTTCCACAATCAATACACCAAACACTAGTCCGGCAAATTTTTTATGCTTTACACCTAATTCTTCAAATGCCCTGATGATGATGGTGGTTGAGGAAACCGAAAGTATTCCCCCCAAAAAGATACTGTCCATAGTGGCCCAGCCCATTGCCTTACCTGCTACAAAACCAATCAGCAGCATAAAGACTACTTCAACAATAGCGGTAATTGAAGCAGATCCGCCTACTTTTACCAATTTCTTGAAACTGAATTCCAATCCCAGGCTAAACAGTAAAAAGATCACACCAATCTCTGCCCAGATATGGATGCTCTCTTTGTCTGTAACGGTAGGAATAAATTCAATATGGGGGCCAACCATTAGCCCTGCCAAAATATAGCCTAAAACTAAAGGTTGTTTAATTCGCTTAAACAATAGGGTGGTAATACCGGCGGCAGCTAGTATTAAGCCCAAATCAGTAATTAATACTGGTAAATGTATCATAAAACGTGTATTTTATTGAGGTATAAGTATTATGTTAAAATGTGTTTAGCATAAGGCATAATTACCAAAAAACATGTTTGGGGTACAAATAATCAAATATAATTGAGTGACAGCGATATAAAAAGGAACGGTAGTTTTTGCTGACTAAAACCTGTATCTGCGTAAAGCCTGCTTGGGTTGAAGACCCCAACAGTAGGTTGAACCCAGGCTTTTCAATGTTTGAGTGTACAAACGGGAGGTCCTCAAAAAGGATTCGCTTAAAGGAAGGTGACTGCTTTTTGCTGAGTTTGTAATGAGGTGCCGTTAAAAGGGCTGATTTCTTGTCAGCATGTTTTTTAGCTGCACCTGATGTTTTTCCTGAGACATACTGCAGGGAAATCAGCTGTATAAAAATAATTGTTATTACGCTAAAAATACACCTCATTGCTGTAAATATAGCAAAAAAAGCAGCTTTTCCCGAATAAAAGTTGCTCTAAATGAGATTAAGGCAAGGTATTGAAATAGGCCAGGGTATCTTCTTTATCCTTTTGCAGTTGCAGTTTCAGGGCCTCCAATCCGGTAAATTTAACATCATGTCTCAAAAATTGCAGAAACGTCATGGTAATATCCTGTCCGTAAATTTCCTGATTAAAGTCAAAGATATTTACTTCTATATTTCGGGTCATACCATTAATGGTTGGGCGTTGCCCGATATAGGCCATGCCCTTAAACTGCTGCCCCGACATGTCTACCGTTACGGCATATATCCCATCCGAAGGGATTAGCTTATAAGTTTCTTCAATAAAAATATTAGCTGTCGGAAAACCTATCGTCCGGCCTATTTTATCGCCTTTTATTACACGCCCGTATAGCGAAAAATGATAGCCCAGGTAATTCGCAGCAAGTGCTACCTGTCCGTTTAAAAGCGCATTTCGTATCTTGGTCGAGCTTACCGCTACATCATTGATGTCCTGTTCCGGAATTACTTCAATTTTATAATCGTATACTTTGGCTTCTGCTTCCAGTTCGGGCATACCACCAGCTCTGTCTTTTCCAAAACGATGGTCGTAGCCCACAATTAAATGTTTAATGCCTATGGTGTCTACTAAAATGTTCTTAATGTAGTCACATGCGCTAAGGTTAGAAAAGTCGCGGGTAAAGGGGGTTATAATTAAATGATCTACACCCAAACTGTCCAGTATCCTTGCCTTTTCAGCAATGGTGTTGATCATTTTTAAATCCTGGTTTTCAGGGTCAATAATCATTCTTGGATGAGGGAAAAAAGTAAGGATCACGCTTTCGCCGCCTGTGGCCTTTGCCAGTTCACATAGTCTTTTGATAATTTTCTGATGACCATAATGTACACCGTCAAAAGTACCTATGGTAGCTACTGCATTGTTTAATCTTTTAAATTCAGAAAAATGATTATATATCTTCATAAAATTAATGTAAGGCCTGACGTTTTACCACGCCTCCTTTTATATCCGCAATCTGTTGCTGTATCACAAATGCATCGGGATCAATCTGCCTTATGGCCGTTTGTAATTTACCCATTTCCAGCTTGGTCACTACTGTATATAAAATATCTATATCTTTTTTAATGCCATAGCCACCTTCGCCTTTGTAAATAGTTACGCCACGCTTCATTTGGTTAATAATGAACTTTTTGATCTGTACGTTTTTCTCCGAAATCACGGTAACACCTGTGTACTGTTCAATTCCATTTACAATATAATCCACTGTGTTGGAAGCCGAAAGATAGGTCAGGATTGCGTACAATGCTGTGTCGATACTGAGCAATATAGCCGCAAACGAGAAAATGACAATATTCAGGATCAATATGATATTCCCCACAGTAAGCGTGCTGTTTTTACTGATGTAAAGGGCCAAAACCTCTGTTCCGTCAATAACACAGCCACCCCGCATGGCCAGGCCAATTCCGCCGCCCAAAAACAATCCTCCAAAAAAGGCAATCAATAAAGGATCATGCGTGATAGGCTTAAAGGGAGCTACAATGAGCAATAGGGCCAGTAATGATATGGCTACCGAAGTCTTAATGGCAAATACTTTACCTATTTGCCGATAGCCCAAAAGCACAAATGGGATATTGATCAGGATGATAAGGTACGATAGCTTAAGGCCCGTAACATTACTCATCAATAGTGATATACCAGTTACACCCCCGTCAATAAAACCACTCGGCAGCAAGAAACTTTTCAGGCCAAAACAAGCCGAAACAATGCCACATGTTATTAAAAATACATTTTTTGTAAAATTTAGCTTGGTCGATTTCGGTTGCCCCCGCATAATTATGCTTTTTTCGCTCTAAGATAGTCAACCAATTCCTTTACTTCAAAAGCATTTTCCAATAAAAAGCTTCCGCTTCTGGTGCGCACCAGTTTTGACAGGTAGGCGCCATTGTTCAATTGTTTGCCAAAATCTGAAACCAGCGACCTGATATAGGTTCCTTTGCTGCACACGATCCTGAAATCAACCTCAGGCAGTTCAATGCGTGTGATTTCAAATGCCGAAACGGTTACGTTACGCAAGCGCAATTCTGTTTCTTCTCCACGACGGGCTTTCACATACAGCCTTTCGCCATTTACTTTTACTGCCGAATGGGCCGGTGGATATTGCTGTATATCGCCAATAAAAGGTGCAGTAGCTGCGTACACCTCGGCTTCGGTAATCCCGTCCAAAGGGAACTCCTGGTCAACTACCGTTTCCAAGTCAAAAGAAGGCGTTGTAGCACCAAGCATCATTGTGCCGGTGTATTCCTTTTCTTCAGCCTGAAAAGAGTCTATCTGTTTGGTCAACTTGCCGGTACAGATGATGAGTAATCCCGTAGCCAGGGGGTCTAGCGTTCCCGCGTGGCCCACTTTTAATTTCAAAGGTTTTAAAGAGTTCCTTATTTTTCCTACTACATCAAAACTGGTCCACTTATAGGGTTTATTTATCAATAGGAGTTCACCTTCAGCGAAATTAAATTCAGGAAATACTTTGTTTTTTAAAGGTTCTTCTTGTTGGTCTGTCATTACAATACGTTCATTTCAACCCCCGAATAATAAAGTGCAATCAGTACTACACCTATTATAATTCTATACCAGCCAAAAATGCGAAATCCGTGTTTTGATAAAAAGCCAATAAATGATTTAATGGCAATGATGGCTACAACAAATGCAACAACATTGCCAAATAGCAATAGCTTGATGTTTTCTGCATTTAGCAAATGATAGCCTTTTAATAATTTATATCCCGTAGCTGCGCACATGGTAGGTACAGCCAGAAAAAAAGAAAACTCAGCGGCAACATGTCTGGTCAGCTTTTGCTGCATCCCACCAATAATGGTGGCTGCACTTCTGCTTAAGCCAGGAAAAACAACCGCCAGTACCTGAAAACAGCCAATTTTAAAAGCCGACAGGTTGCTGATGTCCTTTTCATTATCAACTGTCTGGTTTTTAAATAATTTATCAATAAACAACAATACAATTCCGCCAAGAAACAATACTACCGCAATAAATAGCGGGTTGCCCAGGGTATTGTCGATAAAGTCATTTAGCAGAAAACCGAAAAATAAGGCAGGAATTACCGCAATAATCAGTTTTACGTAGAATTGCCATTTGCTGAAATCGAAGAATTTTTTCCAATACAAAACAACCACAGCCAAAATAGCTCCCAATTGAATAGCTACTTCAAACAGTTTTACAAAATCGTCCTTGCCAATGCCCATAAAAGAACTGGCAATAACCATATGCCCGGTTGATGAAACAGGCAAAAATTCCGTCAATCCTTCAATTACAGCCAAAATAAAGGCCTGTAAATAATCCATCCCTTAAGCTTACTTTTTTAAAATGGCATAAACTCCGAATCCAAAACCGAACAGCACCACCATAGGGGCGAGTAGCGTTTTTCTGAAATCGTAAATGTCTGTTGTTCCCATCATCAGGATAAAGCCCACCACCACAATTGCAATGCTGATCAATAACAACTGATAATTTTTTTTTGTGAAAACCAGTTCACTTTTGTTTCCCTGATTAGCAGGAGTCGTTTTCTTGTCTGTCATTATCTGTAAAGATCGTAAATTTTTAAATTTAAATATTTGCTTACTGCAAAGGAGGTACTAAGGGCAGTAATAATGATACCAATACCTACCAGGCTGGCCAATACAATTCCGAATTCGGTATAGTTCCGTAAAATAACCATTTCAGGAATTTCTTTTTGAGCATAAAATAAAATACCCAGTAAAATTAAGATCGCTATAAAGGCTGCTATTAAACCATGCAAGGCAGCAATAAGAATAAATGGTTTGCGGATAAAATTCCGGGTGGCGCCTACCAATTGCATACTTTTGATCAAAAAGCGTTGCGAGTAAATGGCCAGGCGGATGGTATTGTTGATTAACGCAATAGAAATGATAAGCAATATAACCGCAAAACCCAATATAATCAGGCCTATGGTATTGATGTTCTTGTTTACCATATCAATAAGCGAACTCTGGTAAATAACCTCTTTCACAATCGGGTTTTTAGAAATGCTGGCTTTCAGGGCATCAATGCCTTTGTTGTTGGCATAGTCGGCCTTTAAATACACATCAATGGTAGATAGTAGTGGGTTGTAACCCAAGAAGTTGACAAAGTCTTCGCCAAGGTCGCTGGTCAGATTTCTGGCCGCCATTTCCTTGTTTACATAAACCGTACTTTTTATAGCCTGATTAGCATTCAGGTCTTTCTGAAATTGTAGCACCGCTGCTTCTTTCGCACCTTCATCTACAATAATATTCAACACAATGTTTTCTTTTACGTAGTTGGAAAGGTTTTTTGCATGTACCAATATCAAACCCAGCATACCCAGCATCAATAAAACCAATGCAATACTAAATATTGTCGATATATATATGGTTTTTGTCTTCTTAGAAGCATCGCTTACTTCAAATTCTTCCATGTAATTGTTTTTATGTTTTGCGAAAATAAAAAATATAAGCCAGTAAAGTACAAAGGTACAACGTAATTTCATCAGAATATATTTTACTGACCTGGCCGAATGGTTTTATTTAAGTTTTTCTAATTAAGCAGTTAATCGCCTTTAAGAAGAAAAAGATATTATTTTTGTAACATTTTTGTACCAAATGTATTTTTTCTACGTTATAGTCGAATTAAATCGTTATAAAAAAAGCGATAAATCCCTTATTGAAATAACCTAAAAATCATCCCCAATGAGAAAACAAATTACTTTTGCAATCAGTTTATTCATCCTCACAGCAGGAATCACCAGCTGCCAAAAGGACAAAGAAACGAGTACTAAAAAAGACGTTGCCGGAAAATGGCAGGTTGTAAAAATCGAAACTACAGTTGCTGGTGCACCCGTAGTTACCTATACCGGTGTTGCGGCCGATTATTTCGAGTTCCGTAACAATGAAGAAGATGAGGTTGTGGTAAACTATAATGGTAGCAACTACATCGGCACCTATGTTGTAATGGACAACAAGCTCATTAATCTTTCTTATAATGGAAAATTGCGTACTGCACAGATTACCACCATTTCGGCTAGTCAACTCGAATTTACAGCGAATGTAGAGGGGGCGACCGTAAAAACAACAGAGAAATTTTACTTCAAAAGGTAAGCACAATCACCACAATGAAACCCGTAGGGCTGTATCATTAATCCCATTTATGCTATTTTTATGGGTTTTGTTATCCTGAATTTATTTCAGGATCTCGAATATCATATTCAAAACCTGCTTAAACAAGATCCTGAAATAAATTCAGGATGATGACTGGATTAATGATACAAGCCCTTTTTTCGGCAAAAATAAAATCCTTTATATTTGTTGCTGCACCAAAACATTAAAACGTTTTGCGTAAATTATGTTAAAAAAAGCAGCGCTGATATCCTTTTCCCTTAGTATACTTAAATGGAGCTGTTTGGTCCTGCTTGTCGGCATAGCCGCCGGTAGCTTATCTGCCTTTTTTTTAACGATGCTAAATCTGGCTACCAGCTTTAGAGACCAGCATAGCTGGATGTTATACTTATTGCCAGTGGCAGGTTTTTTTATTGGTGTTTTATATCACCACAAAGGGAAAAGTGTAGTGCGGGGCAATAATCTCATATTCGACACGGTGCACAATCCTAAGGATATCATTCCTTTTCGAATGATTCCCATGGTGCTTATTGGAACCATTATAACCCATCTTTTTGGCGGGTCGGCTGGCCGCGAGGGAACCGCCTTGCAAATGGCCGGTGCTGCTGCCGATCAGCTGCATAAACCCTTTAAATTGGATGCTGCCGACCGGCGTTTATTGCTCATAGCTGGTTTAAGTGCCGGCTTTGCCTCCGTTTTTGGTACGCCCTGGGCAGGACTCATTTTTGGAATGGAAGTTTTATTATTGGCCAAATCACCTTTCAAAGCAATATTCCCTGCTGCGGCCGCCGCTTTTATTGGCGCTTATGTAACCGAACTATGGGGAGTGGGGCATACCCATTATCATATCGATTATATCCAGCCGTTGTCTATCAGATCTGTCGCATATAGCGCCCTGGCTGGAGTGGCTTTTGGTACCGCAGCCATTTTATTTGTCCGGATTACGGAAGGTTTTGCCCATTTGTTCAAAAAAATCAAATATGCTCCCTTGCGGCCGTTCGCAGGTGGGGTAATTGTTGTGTTATTGTTTCTAATCCCCGGAACCTATAAATATGCCGGTTTAGGCATTCCTGCTATAGTCCAATCATTTGATGCTGCCTCAGCAACACAGGATTTTGCTTTAAAAATTTTGTTTACAGCCATTACCCTGGGGGCAGGATTTAAAGGCGGAGAGGTCACTCCTCTGTTTTTTATTGGCGCTACACTAGGCAGTGCATTATCCTTGTTTCTTCCGCTTCCGGTAGGTTTGCTGGCCGGGATGGGCTTTGTGGCGGTATTTGCCGGTGCTGCAAAAACACCATTGGCCTGCTGTGTAATGGCGCTCGAACTGTTTGGTTTTTCCTGTGCAATTTATGTGTTCATTGCCTGTCTGGTGTCTTACTTTATTTCGGGCAGGCACAGCATCTATAATACTTCCGAAAACAAAACAGCCAGGCATTTCCTGTTTGGCAAAATCAGGTATTCTTATTTTAGTAAACCATTGCCCGAAGCCTAATTTATAAAAGCGTTTCGCTAACAACCTTTATTTCTTTATTTTCGCGCTATAAAAGGAATAGTATTAATGGATTACCAATTTAAAGAAATAGAGCAAAAGTGGCAGAAATTCTGGGCCCAGCATCAAACGTTTAAAGCAGAGGCAGATTCTGTAAAACCTAAGTTTTATGTGCTGGATATGTTTCCCTATCCTTCAGGAGCGGGATTACATGTCGGACACCCGCTGGGCTATATTGCTTCCGACATATTTTCGAGATATAAAAGGCTAAAAGGCTTTAATGTATTGCATCCGATGGGGTATGACTCTTTCGGTTTACCAGCCGAACAATATGCCATCCAAACCGGTCAACACCCGGCCTTAACCACCGAAGCCAATATCAATACCTATCGTAAACAACTGGATGGTATCGGTTTCTCTTTCGATTGGAGCAGAGAAGTGCGTACCAGCGATCCGGAATATTATAAGTGGACACAATGGATCTTTATGCAGCTGTTCAATTCCTGGTACAACCTGGAAACTGACCGGGCAGAGGACATTACCTCACTCATTGAGAAATTCAATGCTGCTGGCAGTGCCGATGTAAAAGCCGTTTGTGATGAGGATACCAAAAACTTTATGCCGAGCGATTGGGCTACCATGACCGACGAGGAAAAGCAGGAAGAACTGTTAAAATACAGGCTCACCTACTTAAAAGAAAGCACCGTAAACTGGTGTGCTGCTTTAGGTACGGTATTGGCAAACGACGAGGTAAAAGATGGCTTTTCCGAGCGTGGTGGTTATCCGGTTGAGCAGAAAAAAATGATGCAATGGAGCATGCGTATCTCTGCATATGCCGAACGGTTGTTGCAAGGTTTGAATACCATCGACTGGCCAGAGCCGGTTAAAGAGATGCAGCGTAACTGGATTGGCAAAAGCATAGGCGCAAGTGTAAGGTTTGCTATTGAACCTTCTGCCGAACTTGCGGAAGCTAGTCAGGATTACATCGAAGTGTTTACCACCCGTGTAGACACCATATTTGGCGTTTCATACCTGGTGTTGGCACCAGAGCACGAGTTGGTCGCGCAATTGACAACAGCAGCACAGCAAAACGAGATCAACAATTATATTGCCCAAACCAAGAAGAAGTCGGAGCTTGACCGTATGGCCGATACCAAAACCGTATCAGGCGCATTTACCGGAAGCTATGTGATTAATCCGGTTAGCGGCGAGCGCATTCAACTTTGGATTGCCGATTATGTACTGGCTGGTTATGGTACAGGAGCAGTAATGGGCGTGCCGAGTGGCGATCAGCGCGACTGGTTGTTTGCCCGTCATTTTAATCTTCCCGTAGTGCAGATATTAGATGCACAGCAAGACATCGAGCATCAGGCCGATGCCACAAAAGAAGGCAAATACATCAACTCTGGCTTTATCAATGGAATGAACTATGCCGAGGCTACTGCTACCTTAAATGCCTGGTTAGAAGAGAAGGAAGTAGGTAAGGCTAAAATCAATTACCGCATGCGTGATGCTATTTTTGGTCGCCAGCGCTATTGGGGCGAGCCCATTCCGGTATATTTCAAAAACGGTTTGCCATACCTGATTCAGGAAGAGGAACTGCCTTTGTTGTTACCCGAAATTGATAAATACTTGCCTACAGAAACCGGTGAGCCACCATTGGGCAGGGCCGAAGGCTGGAAGTATGAAGATGAGTATGAATACGAACTAAGCACTATGCCGGGCTGGGCCGGGTCAAGCTGGTACTGGTACCGTTATATGGATGCCAAAAACGATTCTGACTTTGCTTCTTCGGATGCCATCAAATACTGGAAAGATGTAGATTTATATATTGGCGGTGCAGAACATGCTACCGGTCACTTGCTGTATAGCCGTTTCTGGAACAAGTTTCTGAAAGATCTGGGCCATGTACAGGAAGAAGAGCCATTCAAAAAACTGATCAACCAGGGAATGATTCAGGGCAGGAGTAATTTTGTGTATCGGGTAATAGATGCAGAGGGAAGAGGTACGAATACACTGGTTTCTTATGGCTTAAGAAAAGATTATAAAACTTCTGCATTGCATGTGGATGTAAATATTGTCGATAATGAGGTTTTGAACATTGAGCAATTTAAATTGTTCAGACCTGAATTTGCCAACGCCGAGTTTATCCTCGAAAATGGCAGATACATTTGTGGTGTAGAGGTTGAAAAGATGTCTAAATCTAAATTCAACGTGGTAAACCCAGATGTGCTTATAGAGAGCTATGGCGCCGATACCTTACGGATGTATGAAATGTTTTTAGGGCCGCTGGAGCAAAGCAAGCCTTGGAATACCAACGGTATTGAGGGCGTATTTAAGTTCCTGCGTAAATTTTGGCGTTTGTTCCATAATGAGGCATTGACATTCCACGTCAACGATTCGGTACCTACTAAAGCCGAACTGAAGGCCTTGCACAAAATCATTAAGAAAGTACAGGATGACGTGGAAAGGTTCTCGTTCAATACCTCTGTCTCCAGTTTTATGATTGCGGTAAACGAACTGACAGACTTGAAATGTAAAAACCGTCAGGTTCTGGAAGATCTTGTTGTGGTACTTTCGCCATACGCTCCGCACATTTGCGAAGAACTTTGGATGCTTTTAGGCCACGAGGAAGGTAGCTTGTCGTACACGCCGTATCCGGTCTTTAATCCGGCATACCTGGTTGAGGATGAATTCAGCTATCCGGTTTCTGTAAATGGTAAAACCCGTTTAAACCTGAATCTGAGTTTAAGTTTGGAGGTTAAAGAAATTGAAGAAGCAGTATTGGCTAACGAAGATGTACAGAAATATCTGGAAGGTAAAACGCCTAAAAAGGTAATTGTAGTGAAGGGTAGGATTGTGAACATTGTCATCTAAGTAAAAGCCTGTTTTTTAATAAAAACTAGTTTAAAGGCCGTATCATGATTTATGATACGGCCTTTTTGCGTTTCGATCACTATATGCTCTGTAAATCTAGAATGTAGACTGTCCATTTCTAAAGGACTTGATCTCCATCTTGTTATTATTGATTTTGTTTGTTTACAGTGGATTTATCCCTAAAATGATTTGACTTTGAAAAATACGCTCCTGAAATTGATTGTTTTTTTTGAATACTGCGATTCTGCATTGCCTTGTCTTTTGCCTTCGACTAAATTTTTGTTTTTTATTTAGATTGATTCCAGTTAATTATTTAGCTTTGGAGAAAATTTAATCTTGTGTCCGGATTTAGTCAGTATCAGTTTTGTGCTCAAATACAATTATCAGCGAAAAGGAAATGCGCTATATCCCATATTAAAATAAAAAACCCGGTTTCAGTCGGCAAACTTCACACCGGGCTATTGCAAATCAATTCACATTAATTTAAACAACAAACAAAAGTATGTACAAAAGATGTACCCAAACAAACAAAATAGTAACAATTGTACTATTATTATCGCTCTTTCTCTGTCAACCATTTATGGGATTTTCCCAGCAAAAATTACAGACCTCTGGAGCTAAGGGGAGTATCAAAGGTACAGTCAGAACAAAGGATGGAAAGGCTGCCGAGTTTGTTACTATAGGGATCAAAGGTGTAAAAAGCGCACAGGTAGATGCAAGGGGGAATTATTTACTGAAAGATGTGGAAGCTGGTAATTATAAGCTTGTGGCCAGTTTTGTCGGTCGGATTGTTCAGCAGAAAGAAGTTACCGTTGTGGCTGGCCAGACGGTTTCAGTTGATTTTGAGCTTACTGAAAGCAACGAACAGCTGGAAGAAGTTGTGGTAAACGGAGGAAGTACCAATAAATTTGCCGTAAAGAAAACCACCACAGCTGCCAAGATGCCATTGGGTAACCTGGAAAACCCGCAGATTTATACAACTATACCTAAAACGTTGCTTACCGAACAAATGGTGACAGAGTTTAGCATGGCACTAAAAAATAGCCCTGGGATTTATAAGGTACAAGGAAGCAGGGGGATCAATACAGATGGCGCCTCTTCATACACCATGCGTGGTTTCCGTACAGAGGCTTCACTGGTAGACGGTGTACCTTCACAAACCAATGGCGAGATTGATCCTGTCAATGTTGAGCGGGTAGAACTGGTAAAAGGGCCTTCGGGAACACTTTACGGTGGTGCTGTAGTTGCCTTTGGTGGTTTGATCAATATTGCGACCAAGAAACCGTTAGATACGTTGGGAGGAGAGCTGAACTACACTACCGGAAGTTATGGTCTGAACCGCATATCGGCTGATGTATATGGTCCGGTTAATAAAGATAAAAAACTATTGTTCAGGATGTCTGCCGCCTATCAAAACCAGAACAGTTTTCAGGATGCAGGTTTCAAAAAAACCGTTTTTGCTGCTCCTGCATTTGAATATAGGGTAAATGAAAAGCTGACACTGAACTTAAATGCCAGTTTCTATGAATCGAAAGGGACAAGTACCCCATCAATTTTTTTAAACCGGGCACGTAAGTTTATTGCAACCACGCCAGAGGAGCTAAATTATGACTGGCAACGCTCTTTTACCAGCAATGATATTGTGATGAGAAATCCTACGGTTAATGTGCGTGGACAAATTACTTATAAAATATCTGATCAATGGACTTCACAAACCATTTATTCGAGCAATAGCCGTAAATCTGATGGATTTTACCAATACCAATTTATCAGGGGTGCTGCCTCGGACGAAATGCTGGAACGTAACGTCTCCCTACAAAATACGGTAAATACGGCCACAAATATTCAGCAAAATTTTGTGGGTGATTTTAAGATTGTCGGACTGCGCAACAGATTGGTTGTGGGACTGGATTATTTAAACCAGACGATAAATAATAACAACTCACCCTACCTGGTATTTGACAACACCAGCGGTATCACAGGTGATGCCAATTACACAAGAATTTCGCGTCTGGCAATAGAAGCAGGATTGGATAGCCTGGCCAGACTTTATAAACAGGATCCTAAGAAATACAACTTTCCTCCGACAAAAAACAATACTAAAAGCAATATTTATAGTGCATATGCTTCCAATGTGTTAAATGTTACAGACAAGTTAGCTGCAATGCTTAGCCTACGAATAGATCGCTTTGAAAACCGTGGTACTAATAACCAAATCACGAATACATTGGTTTTAAACAGTTCATATATGCAAACGGCTATATCGCCCAAGTTTGGAGTGGTATATCAGGTTTTGAAGGACAAAGTTTCGGTTTTTGGTAATTACATGAATGGTTTTGCGTACGTGCAACCGGTTACACAGCCTGATGGTTCTTCTGGAACTTTTAAACCTCAACAGGCAAATCAGTTTGAGGCGGGAGTTAAAATGGAATTGTTTGAAGGTAAACTGAGTTTTACTGCCAGCGCTTACGACATTTCTGTAAAGAACATGACTCGCTCAGAGCAGATTACGGTGGGTGGAACAAATTATAACATTACTGTACAAAACGGCACCCAAAAAAGCAAAGGCGTTGAATTGGAATTGATCACCAATCCTATTGAAGGACTGAATATTATTGCCGGTTATAGTTATAACGATAGTAAACTGGTTAAAGCAACTACGCAAACTGAAGGACGCAGACCACCGTCGGCAGGACCTGCATTATTGATGAATTCCTGGATTAGTTATGCTATTCCGCATGGCGAACTGAAGGGATTGGGATTGGGTACCGGTATCAATTATATTGGTGAACATAAAACTTCAAATACGCTTACTACAGGCGTATTTACTTTGCCATCTTACATTATGGCTACGGCAACTGTATTTTACGACAAACCCCAGTATAGATTAGGTGTTAAAGTTGATAACTTAGCGGACGAAAAGTATTTTGCCGGACAAGGTGTATTGACTCCACAAATGCCAAGAACTATTGCTGGCAGCATTACATTTAAATTTTAATATTGAAGATTAAAGAAATCATTAGACAAATACACCTCTGGCTCGGATTAGCTTCCGGGCTAGTGGTGTTTATATTGGGCCTTACCGGCGCCATTTATACTTTTGAAAAAGAATTGAAAGGGGTGTTTTACCGGGACAGACTATATGTAGATGTCCCTGCAAATGGGCAGCGCTTGCCCTTAAGTACCCTATTGCCAATTGCTGAAAAAGCCTTGGGTAAGGAGCGTAAGATTTCGCGCGGAGAGTTGTCGCAAAAAGCTGGACGAACCTATATGTTCAGGGCCATGAAATTGGATCGGAAAGCATTTGGCTACTGGAATTACTATACTTATTACCAAAAAGTTTATCTCAATCCTTATACTGGTAAGGTGGTATTTAAAGAAAATGCCAAAAAGGAATTCTTTACCGTAGTGCTGGCTTTGCATATGAACTTGCTGCTGGGCAATACCGTAGGGCATTTTGTAGTGCGGTGGTCAGTAGTTTGTTTTGCATTGCTGCTGTTGAGTGGTCTGGTATTGTGGTGGCCAAAAAGATGGAAACCTAAGCAGCTTAAAAAAAGTTTTAAAGTGAAATGGAATGCAAAGTTCAGGCGGCTGAATTATGATCTGCACAATGTACTGGGTTTTTACGCCTTGTTGGTGCTGATGGTTATTGCCCTGACAGGTTTGGCCTGGTCGTTTGAGCTCACATCAGATACAAAATCACCAGTTTTATCGGATACTACCAGGACAGATCTGGTAATGCCTGCCGATCTTATCCTGAAGCAAACGCTAACAGCGGCCCCTGCTACTGCTTATTTTTTATATAACTTCCCCTCAGCAAAAAGTGGAACCGTAGGTGTAACTGCTTATCAAAGTGCAGGCTCCTTATATGATAAGTTACAGTACCGGTACGACAGATATACCGGAAAGTTGTTGAAAGCTACCAAACCATTTGCTGAACTTTCGGGTACAGAGCAGTTAAAATCATTAAATTATGATTTACATACCGGTGCGGTGCTGGGCATATGGGGAAAGATTATGGTTTTTATCGCCAGTATTATTGCCGCATCTCTTCCGGTTACCGGATTTCTAATCTGGTGGAAGAAAAAGAAGTGATGGATTTTTTGTACAAACGCAATTAAACCATTTAGTCGCAGATGGTTCTATACGTGTAAATGGCATACACCGTAAAATCCTTAATCCTATGCGTTTAAAAGCTTACTTGATTTGTACCGGCCTCTTAAGCTGTTTGTTGTTGTCGGTAGCCTCCTCATTTGGTCAGGATGCCAAATTGCAGGGTGGAAAAAAGGGGGGCGCCCCCGTACTAATGGAATGGAAAATTGGCGATACGACTAGGAAGGCATTGGTATACCTCCCTCCCGGTGCAAAAACGAACAGCACTCCGGTTATTTTTGCCTTTCATGGACACGGTGGTACCATGTCCAATATGTATACCACCAGACGGTTTGACTTGCTTTGGCCGGAAGCAATATTTATATGTCCTCAGGGCTTAAATACTCCCGGTTCGTTGGTAGATCAGGAAGGCAGATTTCCAGGCTGGCAAAAAGGTCCGGGCGTATTGGACGACCGCGATTTGAAGTTTTTTGATGCCATGCTGGAATACCTGATAAAACATTATAAGGTTGATCAAAGCAGGGTTTATTGTACCGGACATTCTAATGGAGGAGGTTTTACCTACCTGCTTTGGGCCACCCGGGGACCGAAATTTGCTGCTGTTGCACCTACTGCAGCTGTAGCTGGCAAATTGTTGGGCGCGCTAAAACCAAAACCGGTACTGCACTTATTGGGCGAAAATGATGAATTGGTAAAGGCCACATGGCAATGGAGTACTTGCAAAGCCTTGTTAAATTTGAATGGCTGTAATATAGATTCAGGAAAAACCTTCGCTCCCAACGCCAAAATCTATTCCTCAGCTTCGGGTAATCCGGTAGTGATATACCAGCACGCTGGCGGACATAATTATCCGCGGGAAGCAAATAAAGTAATAGTTGATTTTTTTAAGCTAAATTGATAAGAAGCATAAAAGCACAAAAATATTTCCTAATATTGAACAGGGATATAAAGTATGACCTTTTTAAATGGGAACTGATGTCAAACACGATGAAGAATATTGGATGGATGGATTCCGAAAAGGGAATAATCAGGCGTTAGCTCATTTCTTTGACTTTCATTATAAACCCCTCAGTTACTTCGCTACCCGTTTGGTTCAGGATGCCATGGAGGCCGAAGATATTGTGGCCAATTGTTTTGTGAAACTGTGGAAACGGCATGAGCAATTTGAAACAGCTTCCAACATCAAAGCCTTTCTGTACATCAGTTGTCGCAACGCTTGCCTGGATTTTCTGAAACACCTGAAACGTAAAACCGCAGCACAGGAAGAATATTTTAAGCAGTTAGCAGAAAGTGAAGAAAATATCCTTTATCAGATTATTGAAGCAGAATTTTTACAGTTGTTAAATGAGGAAATTCAGCTGCTTCCAGATAAATGTAAGGAGGTTTTTAACCTGATCTATTTTGAGGGAAAGAAAACAGATGAAATTGCGGTGCAGCTTAATCTATCTGTAAAAACTGTGCGTAACCATAAAGCCAGGGCGGTTGCATTGCTCAAAACGGCTTTTCTTAAAGACCACATGACAGAAGGTCTATACCTGGCCTTGTTGCTTTTTTTACAAAACCGATAAAAAAATAAAATTCTTTTGGGCGTTTCGTCGTGCACTGTCGTTTCTATATCATAACAGCAGCCCGTAGGGCTTAAATCAGTTGTAATTATTTGCACCATGTTTGAAAAAGAATTTAATATCTCCTTATTAATTGCACTACATCTCCGTGGAGCGTTAACTGAACAGCAACAAGCTGATTTGAATGCCTGGCTGCAGGCTTCGGAGGCCAACAGGACGTTTTTTAAGGAGCTCATTAATGAACAGAATGTGGCAGCTAAGGTGATGCAATTTAATACACCTGATAAGGCATCCATCTGGAATAAAACGCTTCAAGGCATGGCCGTGACTCAGGAGGAATCCAGTCCTGCTGAAAGCCTTCAGGAAGAACAGACACCTCGTGTTAAAATATACCGCTTAACCAGGTATGTGGCCATTGCTGCGGTGTTGTTAATGGTAGTTGCTGCTGGTATTATCCTATTTAATAAGAACGCAGCTCTCGATCCGGCAGCTCATGTCAGCCATGCAGGTCTTGTTGTACCAGGTGGAAATAAAGCTTATCTGACTTTGGCGGATGGAAAGGTCATCAGCCTTACCGATGCCGGAAAAGGGCAGTTGGCCGAACAGGCAGGAATCAGCATCAGGAAAACAGCCGATGGGCAAGTCGTTTATCAGGCCGAAAAGCAGGAAGCAGATGCTGCTGGTAAAACCAATACGGTGACCACACCTCGAGGCGGACAATACCAGATTGTATTGCCAGATGGTACGCGGGTATGGTTAAATGCAGCATCGACGCTTAGTTTTCCTACAGCTTTTGCAGGTTTGAGGAATAGAGTGGTTGAGTTGAAAGGTGAGGCATATTTTGAAGTTGCTAAAGATAAAAGCAAACCATTTATTGTAAAAACCAGTAAGCAGCAGGTTGAAGTATTGGGCACGCATTTCAACATCAATGCCTATGCCAATGAAGAAAATACAAGGACAACGTTGTTAGAAGGTTCGGTTAAGGTGGCCGCTATGGGCTTGTTAAGCCAAAGTGCAGTACTTAAACCCAATCAGCAAGCTATCCTTGCTAACAATACTTTAACTGTAGCAACTGTTGATCCGGAGATGGCAATAGATTGGAAAACTGGTAATTTCTCTTTTAATAAGGAAAGCTTACCAGCTATTATGCGCAAAATATCCCGGTGGTACGATGTGGAAATCGTTTATCAGGACAATTATACCGGAAATGATTTTACAGGAATTGTATCCAGAAAAAAGCAGGTCACAGAAGTACTTGAGCTGTTGGAATTAACTGGTCTGGTGCACTTTAAAATAGAAGGAAGGAGGATTACTGTGATGCCATAATTTTACTTCAAGATTAAGGCCTTTCATATGAGTAAGCCAGAAGCGGTCGTAACGCCTCTGGCTAAAGTAAGGGCCCCATTTAACATTAGCTGGAAACCAACATTAACTAAACCCAAACTTTTCAAATGTATGAAATTATATGCTATATGTGGCGATAAGCGACAGACTTATGCCTTACATAAAATCCTGCGAATAATGAAACTGACCATTTTTTTATTGATCACCGGCTTGCTTCAGGTAAGCGCGGCAGGCTACGCACAACGGATCTCTTTGTCCTATAGAAACGGGAACATTGAAGAGGTCATGCGGCAAATTAGAAAACAATCCGGTTACGATTTTTTATACAGTAACCAGGAGTTGAAAGATGCTAAACCTATAACCATTAAGATCAACAACGCAACTATTGAAGAAGCACTGGCCGAGTGCTTCTCCGATCAACCATTTACTTATTCCATCTCTGGCAAAAGTGTGGTGATCAAAAATAAACCGGCTAATACGATGCCCGATCCGGTACCGGTTAAAGGGACGGTGGTTAACGATAAAGGCGAATTGTTGCAAGGGGTAACCGTATCTGTTAAAGGCACTAAAATTAAAGTCATCACCAATGCTAAAGGTGAGTTTAATATCAATATGCCTAATAGAAACAGCATATTGGTATTCTCTTGCATTGGCTATGGCGATCAGGAAATTGGGACAATAACGACCAGAACACTTGCTGTAAAGCTCAATATTGTAGCCGCTAAACTTATTGAAGTGCAGGTTGTGGGCTACGGAGTGATAGAGAAAAGAAGCAATACCGGTGCGGTAGCAACCGTAAAGCCTAACGTCTTGGGCGCACTAGCCAACAATCTGGATAATGCTCTGGTAGGTAAAATGGCTGGTGTACAGGTGATGCCTTCCTCTGGCATACCAGGATCGGCTTCTGCGATCACCGTAAGAGGAGTTACCAGTATCAACGGGAAAGGAAACTCGCCATTGATTGTGATAGACGGAGTGCCTATGTATGGTGCCGATAAAGATGCAAATACAGTAAATTTTAGCGGACGTATTTATGGTTCCGGATTTACAGGTAATGTCGCCAGTGGCTTTTCACAAAATCAACGCGAAACTTTCGAGCGTAACCCGCTTTCTTTAATCAATCCGGAAGATATAGAGTCTGTTGAGGTATTAAAGGATGCTTATGCAACGGCAATTTACGGATCGCGCGGTGCCTCGGGTGTAATTCTTTTGGTCACCAAGCGTGGACATCTTAACATGCCACACGCCGATGTACAGATTTCTGCAGGTGTAAACAGCCCATTTGGCAAACACAAATTATTAAACGGAGATCAGTATTCGGATTTTTATACTTCTTATTTTGCCCAACAGAATAAAGCTTTTGTTTTTCCCAAAGGAATTAATACCAATTGGGTAGATGAGGTAGAGGAAACCGGAAAATCTTACAACGCTTCTTTCAACATCTCCAATGGAAACGAAAAAGGTAATTATTACATCAGTGGCTCTTATGCCAATGAGTCGCCCTACATTGTAAACAACAAATACGAGCGTTACTCGGGAAGGGTAAACCTGAACCAGAATTTAAATAAGGTACTAAGTGTGGGAACAAATTTAACCTTGTCTACCAGTAAAAATGGTGCATTAAGTTCGGGGATTTTGTATGGCGATGCTGCCGTTGCAGCACCCAATAAGCCAATTTATAATGATTTCGGTAACTATGTATGGGACAACTGGAAAAATACACTCGTGTCTACAGTAACCCGTGATATTAATCCTGTTGGTTATGCCGCAACAACTATCAATTATTTGAGTGATAACAATATTGTGGGTAATGTATTTGCCGAATTGAAACTGTTTCCCTGGGCAAAATTTAAATCAGAACTTGGTGTAGATTGGGAAACCAGTCGCGCTTATAGCCGTTTTACCAATAAACCGCGGACACTGGGCGGACTGGCCTCTGAAACCGAAAACTGGAGACGCAAGTGGGTAATTAACAATACCATTAACGTGAATAAAGCTTTTGAAAACCATGCATTAATTGGTGTAGCCGGGCAAAGTTTTGAATCTTCTACAGAAAACACGGTTGCGGTAACTGCCAGCAACTTTCCAAACGATAAGGTATTAAGTTTGAATACCGCAGGGACTAAAACCTTTGGTTCGGCATTGCAGCAGGAGTGGGCACTCGTATCTTACTTTACGCGACTCAATTATATCTATATGGGGCGTTATATGGCTGGTGTAACCTATCGCTTAGATGGCTCTTCAAAGTTTAGTGCCGACCGTCGATATGTGGGCTTTCCTTCTTTCTCTGCCGGCTGGGACATCAGCAGAGAAAATTTTATGCAAAAGGTAAGCTTTATTGACCAGCTAAAGCTTCGTGGAAGTTTGGGGCTTTCGGGCTCGGATGGTGGTTTGGGATATTATGGCAATAAAGGTATTTATACCAATGCATCTGGGAACGCTACCTGGGCAGGCGATAATGCTATTGTTCCATCAACACCTAATAATCCGGATCTGAAATGGGAAACAAGGACCAAGTACAACATAGGTGCCGATATTGCTTTATTTAAATCTGCGGTGAATATTACCTTGGATTACTATAATGAACGGACCAAAAATGCGATACTCTCTTTCCCTATTCCCAATTATCTGGGCTTTACCAGCCAATCACAAAATGTTGGGGAACTCTCTAATAAAGGGATAGAATTTAGCATTAACACCTCAAATATCGACAAGAATGGGTTCAAATGGAATACCATGTTCAACATTACCCGCAACGTAAATAAAATAGAAAAACTGTATGAAAAAAATGGACTTACAGATCCTATTGCATTGGGTCGAAATCTGGAAGCAAGTACCGGTCGGTTTCTGATTGAAGGACAATCGGCCACTGCATTTTACCTGTACGAGTGGGCAGGCGTAAATCCTGACAATGGAAATCCATTGTGGGTAGATAAAAATGGGAATAAAACAGAAACCAATATACAACTGGCGGCCAACGGAGCGGATAATAACCGCAGGATGATGGGCGATGCGGCACCTAAATTTTACGGCGGACTGGATAATACCATTAGTTATAAAGGAATTGAATTCAATGCATTTTTCTCCTACGCTTATGGCAACAAGATGCTGAATGGGTCAAAAGCCTATTTGTATTTTTATACTGGAAATGATGTCAACAACCTATCAACAGATATGCTGGATTATTGGAAAACTCCTGGACAACAGACAGCTATTCCTGCGCTGTT
Source organism: Pedobacter schmidteae (assembly GCF_900564155.1). NCBI lineage: Bacteria > Pseudomonadati > Bacteroidota > Sphingobacteriia > Sphingobacteriales > Sphingobacteriaceae > Pedobacter > Pedobacter schmidteae. The sequence goes on from NZ_LS999839.1 coordinate 2,252,320, forward strand.
AAATGCATCCAACTCAAATACCAATACCACTACAGGTATAAAAACACCAACTGGAACCGACTATACACTGGGGCGTAATACCTCCAGGTTTCTGGAAGATGCATCCTATATCAAATTAAGATCGGCAACTGTGGCCTATACCCTCAAACCAGCGCTGACCAAAAAAATTGGTGTTTCCAATTTGAAGTTATATGTGCAGGCCGATAATGTTTTCGTAATTACTAAATATTCGGGCATTGATCCTGAAGTGAGTGCATTTGGATCATCTGCATTGCAGATGGGACGGGACGAGTTTACCATGCCAACCTCCCGGAGCTTTAGAGTGGGTATCAAAGCAGGTTTTTAATTAAATAAACTGTACAACATGAAACGAATATATTTATATCAACTGCTTGTGCTTATTATTTTAGGCATCACCGCATGTAATAAACAACTGGACCTGGCACCCGAGAATAATCTGGTGGAAGATCAGGTACTCGAAGATAAAGTTACTACCGAGCGCCTGTTGGCCGGTGGCTTTTACTCGCAATTTTTAATAGAGCGGAATACACTGCCTGTTGTTGACCTTAGCACTGGAATCACTACTCAAACGGTAAATAACTATTATTTGGGTACGATTGATGAAAACTTAACGCTTGCCAAAGATATATGGGCCGGGCATTATGTAGTCATCAATATTGCTAATGTGATCATTAATAACCTGCCCCAAAAGGCAAAGTTTGATGTCGAAATTCAGAAGAAGCTTATTGCCGAAGCTAAATTTTTAAGGGCATTTAGTTATTTCCGCTTGGCTGTTTTGTATGGCGATAGAATATTTGACGGTACTTCGGCTGCGAGTAATCCTTGCGTGCCGCTGCGGCTAGAAGGCTTTTTTAGGTCAGGTGCCGAGCAGATTATTCCAAGGGCAACCAATAAACAGATCATTGATCAGGTACTGAAGGATCTGGAAGAAGCCATTCCTGATTTGCCGGTAAGTTATCCCGAAGCTCCTAGCGGAACTCAGGATGTGAAGTTACGTTCCAGAGCTGTTAAGTCTGTTGGTCGTGCCTTTTTGTCCAGGGTATATCTTTACTTAAACAATTATGACGGTGCCATCAGTAACGCAGATCTGGTATTGAGCGACGCCAATTATCAGCTCGCCACCAGTCCTGCTTTGGTATTCCCAAACAACACTGCCGTAACTACTGGCCCCTCAAATATTCCGTTTAACAAAGAAGTGATTTACGGGTATCCGGTAAGCTGGAACCTATACTCTACCAGTAATACGGCGCATAGTTATCAGTATAATTTTGATGATTCGTTTTTAAACACTTATACTCCAAATGATATCCGGAGCACAACCATGGTGAGATCTGTAATTGTGTCGGGTGTGACTAGCCAGCGGACCAATAAATATACCAGTCCTAATATGTTTGATAATGAAATGATCATCAGGTTGGCAGAGGTTGTTTTGACAAAAGCAGAAGCTTTGGCCAGAAGAGATGGTGTTAACCAGGTGTCGGTTGATTTGCTCAATAGCATTTATCAACGCGCTTTTGTAGCCGGTCAAAAGCCTGTTCCTTATACTATGGCTTCTTTTGCAAGCAAAGATGCGTTGGTGAGCCGTATTATGCAGGAAAGACGGTGGGAATTAGCTGTTGAAGGGCACGATCGCTTTGACAAATTGCGGGCAGGGCTGCCTGTAAATCCTGTACTTCCTGTTGGTAAGTATGCCTTTCCTATTCCACAAACAGAAATTAGCATTACCAGCGGGGCGATTGTTCAGAACCCTGGATACCAGAAATAAAATTATTATTAAAACGAAACCATTCATATGAAACGAAAACTGTTAACATTAACATTTACAATTGGTACGCTGTTAAGTGCAACTGCGCAAAACAGATCCATTAATTTTAAACATGAAGGCTCCTTTAATGAGCACCTGGCTACTGCAGCTAAAGAAAATAAACTGTTGTTCTTTGATGCCTTTACTTCCTGGTGTGGCCCCTGCAAAACGCTGGCTAAGGATGTATTTACGGTAGATAGTGTGGCTGATTACTTTAATACCAATTTTGTCAACGTAGGTTACGATATGGAAAAGGGCGAAGGGATTGAATTAAAGAAACGTTTTGCTTCGGAGATCAATGCCTATCCAACTTTGTTGTTTATTAATGGAAAGGGGCAGGTAGTGCATAAAATAGTTGGCGCGCCTTCGGTAAAAGAGTTTATGGAACTTTCAAAACTGGCACTTAATCCAGAGCGTTCCCTAAAGGGGCTCGAGAAAAAGTTTAACGATGGAGACCGTTCGTTAAATGCCATGACGGCTTACTTTAAAGCACTTGGTAATGCTTCTGATACGGAAAGAACCAGGACTGTAGCTACAGCATATTTTGATACAATGCCTGCAGCCGAATTGAATAAGCCTGAAGTATTCGAATTGATGAAGCGGTATCTGCATAACATTGATTCCAAAACATATAAATACTTCCTGGCAAACCGGGCCGAATTAGGAAAAATACATGGGGTTGATAAAGTAGATAGCTTTTTATTAGGAAATCTAGCAGGAGAGGTAAATGGTTTAAGTTCGGCTTACTATGGTCAAAAGCCTGTTGATGCAGCTAAAGAAGCATGGTTGGTGAAAACACTGGATAACTTTAAAAATGATCAGGCCAGGCAGTTATTGGTTAAAATGAGTCTGATCAGCAGCAGAAACAAAGGCGATTGGGCAGCTTTTAACCAGGCGATGACCAGCATGATCAAATCCGAAGAATCGGTAAAAGGCGCGGGTTCAAAAGCTTCCATGATGCTCAATTTTACAAGAAAATTTACGGCGGTAGCACCATCCGAACATTTGGGAGATGCGCTAAACTGGGCTGACCTGTTATTAAAGACCGATGTTAATGTGGTGTATGTGATTGACCTGCTGGCGTTCAAGAAAGCGGTATATAGTAAAATGGGAAATGCAGAATCGGCCAGGGAAATGGATAATATGATTGCCACTCAGACTAAACTAAGGGCCGAACTTGAAAAACAAGGAACATTCTTTCCCGGATTGATGCGTGGATACATGTAAGCCATTTTATTTAAATAGAAAACAAACAAAATGATTAAAAAGAGTTTAACACTGGCTGTTACAGCCTTGTTATTGGCAGGCAGCTGCTTTGCCCAGAAAGGAAAAACGGTAACTTTTACAGGGACCGTTAAGTTTCCTGATACCGAAAACAAATACCAGATTTATTTAGGCAAATATGAAGGCGAAGGGTTTAAAAAAGCCTTTAAAGCTTTTGATAGTACCAAAGTAGATGCTAACAATAACTTCTCCTTTAAAGTACCTGCCGATAAACCGGATTTTTATCAGGTACGGGTTTATTATTTCGATCGCATTGATTTTTGGGCCGATAAAGACAATATCCATGTAAATGTAAGGGGGATTGATACGGCAAAGAGGAAAATAAAGAACCCACCATATATTTATATGGAAAACACTTCGACTAACAATGATCTGATTAATGATGTAAAGTTGATTAGTTATCTTCATTATCAAAACCAGATTGCGGTAAGCCAGGAACGTTATAGAGCCGGTTTATCGAAAGACAGTCTGTGGATCAATTATGCAAAAAATGGGTTTGATCATATCAACAAAGACTTTGATACCCGCATTAAGTATACCATCAACAAATACAAAGACCAACCAGCTGTATTGTATGCGCTAAGTGCCTTAAGTTGGAAAAGGGACGGCGAATTTTTAATGTCGACATTGGATAACCTCATTAAAAAATATCCATGGTTGACACAGGCGAAGGATCAAAAAAAGGAAATCCTGGACAATATGGCCCAAACGGCTAAAATTGCTAATGGCAGGAAAGCACCTGATTTTGCTTATCCTGACGTAAACGGCAAAAAATGGAGCCCTAAGGACTTTAAAGGTAAATACTTGATTATCGATTTCTGGGCTTCATGGTGTGGCCCTTGTCGCCAGGAAATTCCACACTTAAAGGAAGTGTACAAAAAGTACCAAAATAAAGGGCTCGACATTTTGGCTGTTTCGGTAGATGCCAGAGAAGCCGATTGGAAAAAGGCGATGGCCGAAGAGAAAATGGCATGGCCTCAGGTGAATGCCAAAGAGTCGAAACCTGTGATGGCTTCTTATTTGTTTAGCGGTATTCCTTATCTGGTTGTGGTGGATAAAGAAGGAAACATTATCGAGAAGAATTTACGTGGCGAAAGCCTGGATAAAAAATTAAAAGAAATCTTTGGGTTCTAAACCTTTGATTTTTTGCGCTCTTCGTACTTTATTTTAAAGACGGGAAAAGGTGGTTCATTTGAATCACCTTTTTTTTATTGCATCAAAGTTGCATTATTGTTTTAAATAATGCAACTTTGATGCATCTGTGAAAAAGCAAAGAAATAATCCCTTAGGTAAACTGCATAAAATAACCGCCCTCTGGTTGGTGTTATTGATGCTTTCTATTGCTTTTATACCCTACTTTCATACACATGCCAAAGAAACCGAATGTAATCAGCATAGTGATGAATGCTACGGTTTTCCGGCCGGGAAATGTAAGATCTGCGATTACCTTTTACACAAAAAGGGGAAAGAAATATTTCTGGATCATCCGGTTTTGCTGGCCGAACTTTTGCCTCGGTCCATTACCCCTGGTGGTAGGGTGTATGCCGGTATTTACAAATTTACCCTGCAGGGATTTGCCAATAAAGGTCCCCCTTCCAGCAACGTTCCGGCTTAATTTTTTCTTTCCAAATTTCTAATCTCATCATGAAAATACTTTTTTATCTGGCCTTCGGTATGGCGCTGATACGGCCTGTTTATGCCCAGAAAGTTAAGCCTCCGGTTAAGGTGGCTGACACCAATTATAAGAACACAACGGTACAACAGCTTAAAGAAGTTGTGGTAAAGGACAACCGCATTCAGTTGAGGAAAGAAGAGGAAACGTTAAATATTGAAGTGGTAGACACTGAATTTATACAGCGCAACCTTGGAGGTAGTTTGATGAAAACACTGGAACGCTTACCTGGAATAAAAACCATTGGCATTGGTTCGGGGCAGTCTAAACCATTGGTTCGTGGACTCGGTTTTAACAGAGTAGTGGTGGTAGATAAAGGCGTAAAGCACGAAGGGCAGCAATGGGGGGCAGATCATGGTTTGGAAATAGACCAGTTTGCAGCTTCGGAGGTAGAATTAATTAAAGGCGCTGCTTCTTTTGTGTACGGATCGGATGCCATCGCAGGTGCAATTGTGGTTAAACAGCCTAAGGTGCCTATAGATAACGTTGTTGGTGGCTCGGTTGATCTGATCGGCAAAACCAATAATGGTTTATATGGCAGCTCGATAAACCTATATGGCCGAAAGCAAAACTGGTTTGCAGATGCCCGCTTTACCTACCAGAGCTATGGCGATTACCGTGTTCCTGCTGATACACTTTATGTGTATGATTACGCGGTACGGCTGTATAAAAATCAGCTGAGGAATACCGCAGGTAAGGAAAGCAATATTCATCTGAATGCGGGCTTTGTTAAGGATCATTTCCGCTCGGTATTTTACTTGAGCAATACCTATAGCAATAGTGGTTTTTTTGCGAATGCGCATGGTTTGGAACCCAGAAATGTGGATGTGGGATTGCATGATGCCTCCAGCAGGGACATATTGATGCCCAGCCAGCGGGTTAATCATTTTAAACTGATTAACCGTACAGCCTATCAAAACGCCGATCATTTGCTGGAAGCCGAATTGGGGTATCAGCGAAATTTCAGACAGGAACATAGCCATTATGTAAATCATGGTTTTATGCCCGCCATCTATCCGGCAGATATGACCATTCCGGCCAATCTGGAAAGGGAGTTTGATAAATCGGTTTATTCCTTCAATTTGCGCGACCGCATTGCTGTTGGAAAACATACATTTACAGCAGGTATCAATACCGAATATCAGGACAATACCATTAATGGCTGGACTTTTCTGGTGCCTTCTTTTAACCAGATCACAGCGGGGGCCTTTGTCCATGATCAACTCAAATTGAATAACCGTGTGTTGCTACATGGTGCCTTCAGATATGATTATGGTAAGCTGCAGCTGTTTGAATACAAAGATTGGTTTAGTTCAGAAACCTTAAAAGATGGTGTCAAAACCAATGCTTACCTGAGCAGGGCCGAAAACCTGACCCGGAATTTTAACAGTTTGGTATGGTCGGCCGGGTTAAATTACCGCCTCGACCGGTTGATGCTGAAAGCCAATGTTGGTAAAAGCTTTCGCATGCCTATTGCCAAAGAGTTGGGCGCCAACGGTGTAAACTACCATTATTTCAGTTACGAGCGAGGTAATCCGAGACTTTCGCCCGAACAATCTTATCAGATTGATGTAAGCCTGGGTTGGAATGCCGATCGCTGGTCGCTGCAGTTGAGCCCATTTTACAATTACTTTCCCAATTATATCTACCTGAATCCGACGGCAGAACACGATCGTTATTATGGCGCCGGAAACCAGATTTTTCAGTATGCGGAAAGTAAGGTGATACGTTATGGAGGCGAGCTTCAGTTTAAATACAAATGGCTCAAAGAATTGAGCTCGGAAGTATTGGCCGAATATTTATATGCAGAACAACGCTCAGGGGATAAAAAGGGATATACCCTGCCATTTTCTCCGCCGGCATCTGCATTGTTCAACCTTACTTATTCCCGTTCCTGGAACAGAGGATTCGAGGATACTTATCTGTCAGTCGATTATCGCATCACTGCCCGTCAACATCATATTGTTCCACCCGAAAAAAAGACAGCTGGTTATCAGGTGGTCAATGTTCAGGCAGGAACAAAGATGAAGTTACATGCACAGCCACTGGTGATCAGTCTGCAAGTGCAAAATCTGTTCAACACCAGGTATTTGAACCATACCAGTTTTTACAGGTTGATTGAATTGCCCGAGGCAGGGCGGAACCTGGTGTTGTCGCTTAAAATTCCTTTCGCTATTCCTTTTCGGAAATGAGCCATTAAAACAGTTGACACAACTAGTAACACAATTATTTAATTAAAATTTAAACAACAAAAAATATGAAAATCGTTAAAGTTATCCTGGCATTCTTACTATTTGGAGCCACTTTTACCGCCTGTAAAAAGGACAAAACAGTGGAGCCGGAAAAGGCTATCCCTACTGCCCAAAATATGGAAATTGGCTCTGGAAATAATAAGCAGGGACTAATAGGAAGAGATTTCCACTTGAATGCCGACGTGGTAGCTGCGGATAAAATAAAAGACGTTCAGGTCAAAATATTACAAAAGAGCACAGAAACTTATACGGCCAAATGGAAACTGGAATTGTTATGGGAGGAGTACAAAGGGGCAAAAAATACCAATGTACATAAGCACTTTACCATCCCGGCCGATGCACCGGAGGGTAAATATGACTTTTATTTCATCGTGAATGATGAGAGCGGAACGAAATTGGAAATCAAAGTAGATTTTACCATTGTTGATCCTACAAAAATGCCTGTTGATCCTAAAATTGGACGTGATATCCTTTCCCGCAACGAAACTATGATTTATTATATGGATACCTGGGTAGAGAAGGAACTCGTATTTAAAAAGAACGATGTGTTGAAGGCCAATGCGCAGATTACCGGAATCAAAGGTGATGGAATACTATACTCAGTATTGATCAAAAGGAAAGCCAATTATTTCCCTGAAACAATCGATCAACTGGATTTGAGTAAAGCGATTGTCATTACCAAAGTAGAACACAAAGATTTGCCTGCCGCTTCAAAAATCTCCACCCTAAAAAAACTGGCCAACGACACCTGGGGAGGTCAGGATATTACGATTGGGGCAAATGCGGATAACAACGAACCGGCCGCAAACCCTATAACGGGTAACAAAGCCTGGGAATCGGGACAGTACAATTGGGTTATACTTTATAAAAATACGACTCATAATATGAATGTATATAAGTCCATTCCTGTTACCGTTACTATTAATTAGGTTTTAGGGTAGGTTATTTGCCATAACCATCGACTCACCCCTGTAAGTAAGATAATATCAATCTTCCAGGTATACCCTAAAAGCCAAAAAAAGCATTTGGGGTATACCTGTTAACAAAATAAACAAAGTCAAAGACAAAAAATAAACAGATGAAAATATACCATAAGCTCACATTTCTGACAGCCATATTAATTATACTCCTGGGTAGCTGTAGCAAAGACAAAGAAAGTATTGATACCGCTTACCCTATAATTGACAATTCAGCAAGCGATGCCTTTCCAAAGCAGTGCAGCGTGCTAAAAAGGGGAGAAAAATTTACATTTAGGGCCACATTAACTGATAATGTACAACTCGGATCGGTTAGTATAGATATCCACCACAATTTTGATCATCATACCCATAGTACTGAAATTGACGACTGTGGTATGGAGCCTAAAAAAGTACCGGTAAAACCGTTCCTGCTAATTCAGAACTTTCCAATCCCGGCCGGACAAAAGACCTATCAGCTAAATACCGAATTGAATATCCCTTCGGACATCGATCCAGGCGATTACCACTTTATGATTCGTCTTACTGACAAAGAAGGTTGGCAGACCATCAAAGGTTTAAGCATCAAAATCCAATAACCAACACCTCAGAACTTATATATCCACTCTGACCTTGCGCTTATGAATTCGGGGCTAGCCATGCACAACTCAACTCTGGCTTGTGCAATATGCTGATCAGCCTCCTATTTGGACCTGTGCTTATTACTCAACTCTGGCTTGTGCAATATGCTAATCAGCCTCCTGTTTGGATCTGTGCTTATTACTCAACTCCAGGTTGTGCAATATGTCTGACAACCCCTGCTTATGAACTCTGGCCTTGTGTTTATCAAATCAACTCAGGTCTGTGCTTCTTAACTCTGCTCTATACTTAAAACAAAATATACCTTCTCAGAGAAGGCATAGGAATAATTTGCGCTTCTTCAGCGCAATTTTTTCCAGCCTTCGAAGAGAACGGTTTATTTTGCCCCCGTTAATAATTCCATAACCCCGCTTTAACTTTAAGCTTATTTCTTCCTGCTAGGTTTGCTGCCGTTAAGTTCAGGACGATCATGAAGGAATTAAATGCTTTATCAGACCATCAGCTATTGGAATTTTGTCGCAATGGTAACGATAAAGCTTTCGATACCATCTTCCAGCGCTACTTCAAAGCCCTTTATAATTTGTCGCTCAAATATGTCAGAAATACAGAGGTGGCCGAAGAGCTGACGATGGATCTGATGATGTGGGTTTGGCAAAAGCGGGATATTAATTTCTGTCCTGATGGCAATTTTAAGGCCTATATATTTAGAGCGATGCGTAATAGCATTATTAGTTTTTTCAGGAAAAAAACGCTGGCTACCGAACCTATTGAACTTTATCATGAAGAAACCGTAGAAGATTCCCGTCAGGCCGATCACGATCAGATGTATGCTGATATAGAAAACTGTTTCCAGCAAAAACTGAATGAGTTGAGCCCGCAACGTAGAAAAGTTTATGAAATGAGCAGGGAAGACGAAATGACCTATCCACAGATTGCGCGTAAGCTAAACCTTTCGGCCAATACGGTTAAAAGTCATATGACATTTTCATTAAATCACCTTCGCAAAAGCATGCAGGAATACCTGGATGTGACCACCGTAATGATCTTTTTGGGCTGGTTTATTAAATAATTTTATTTTTTTCACGAGGCATTCACCCTGTCGCTTTTTTTCTGCGCTATTCCTATTGAAGGACATCGCATATGCAGCAAGAAACAGATAGAGAATTATTAAAGAAATACCTGAGGGGTGAATGTAGCCCTGCAGAATTGGAGCGCGTAAAAGCCTGTTTTAGGATGCCATGGGCTACCGAAATGCTGCATCAGCTGATGGAAGCCGAGTCGGCGCAAGACTGGGAGCGACAGACTGAGGAGCGTTTGAGGTTTTTGGAGTGTAACATAGGATCAGGTCATTTTGAGGAGGCGGGTTCCGATATGCAGATGGAAACCTGGAAGGCAAAATTTGAACAAAGGAAAGCTGCAGTACATCCTACCTCAAATGACCAGCAGCAGGCCGGTTTTTTTAAGCGTCATTCGTTTCTTAAATATGCTGCGGTATGGATTCCGCTGGTGCTGGGTATTGGCATATATGCCATGAGCCGTCTAAAGGAGGCGGAAGCTCCGGCGCATCAGCTCAACGCCAACTTGCTGATGAAAACATTTAGCACGGTAAAAGGGCAGCGTGCAAAAGTAATTCTTTCTGATAGCACAGTAGTATATATGGGGCCAGGCAGTAAACTCAAATATCCCGATCAGTTTGCCGACACGACGAGACGTATTTCATTAGAGGGGGAGGCTTTCTTTGAAGTAGCCCATAACCCGCACAAACCTTTTATCATCAGTACAGGAAATGTTGAAACCCGGGTGCTGGGCACTTCATTCAAAGTAAATGCTGTTGCGGGAATGCCTTTTGGTGTGCAGGTGGCCACAGGGAAAGTAAGGGTTGATCGGATCGGCGGACCACAAACAGAACACCTGGCCATACTTACGCCAGGGCAGGAGGTAAAATTGTCCAATTTGCAAAGTGCCCCGGTAACCGGGCAGGTAGCGATAGCTGATGTCAAAGGCTGGAAAAATTCCAGACTGGTATTTAAAGATCAGCCGCTAAAAGCTATAGCCACACAGTTGGAACGCGCATATAATGTTCAGTTTAGTTTTAAGCATAGTGTAAAGGCCGCAGAGATTGTAACCGTAACTCTTCAGGATAATGTGCCTTTAAACCAAACGCTTAGGGTGCTGAGTTCGGGCGCAGGATTTAGATATATCATAGATGGTAAGAACATTTTAATTTATTAAGGAAAGGTGGTTATGACTGACTAGTTTTTACAAACAAAACGTTCCCAATGGCCCTGGCAGGCTAAAGGGAACGCTTATATATTTCTTCGGCCTGCATTGTTTTGGAAGACACATAGGCACGATGAAATGGAAGCCGGAAACCGGCCTATTAACAGATTATTTGCCCGAGGGCATTTTAAACCGTATAACATTCAAATATATGCAAAAAGGATCAATAGCTAATCCTTCATTTTTTTTGGGACCTGATGGCTCCAGATTTTTAAGAATAATTTACTTGCTGATGAAATGTTCATTTATCCTGTTGTTTACTAAGCTTACCCTGGTAGGGATGCTGTATGCCAACACCGTTACCGGTCAGGATCTTAGCCGCAAGGTAGATCTGAAGATTGAGGGTATGGGGATTAAAGAAAGCTTGCTGCAGATAGAGGCTAAAAGTGGGGTCAAGTTTTTACTGCCGCAAAAGGTCCTCGACATCAGCGCGAAAAAAGTAAACATCAACGTTCCGGCTATTACAGTAGCCGAAGCTATTAAAAATGTCCTTTCCAACTCAGGTATCCGATATAAAATTGTGGATCATTATGTGGTAATTGAAGCCATCCCCGTCCAGCAGCGCATCACGGGCAAAGTAATTGATGCAGTGAACAAGGAGACTTTACCGGGTGTGTCTATCCGGGTAAAAGGCGTGCAGGGGGGCACCACAACAGATGGCAATGGTAGCTTTAGTCTGACGATTACCCAATCCGAAGCTACATTGGTTTTCAGCTATATGGGTTACAATAACCGGGAGGTTAAAGTAGATAAAAATAGCAATAACTTAACTGTTGCCCTTAGTGCCACGAGTACCGCATTGAACGAGGTGACAGTACAGGCCAGAAGAAAGGCGAATACCAGTGTTGCAGTATTGGATGAAAGGAAAAAATCTTCTATTATACAAGATGCCATTTCTTCGGAATTGATTGAAAAGACAGGTAGTATTACCACTACACAGGCCTTGCAAAGAGTATCGGGTGTAACAGTAACTGACGATAAATATGTCGCTATACGTGGTTTGGGCGACAGAAGTGTGATTGGTCAGCTCAATGGCGTTCGTCTGGCTTCTTCGGATCCCGACAGGAGTACCATTCCGTTAGACCTGGTACCGGCATCTTTATTGGACAACGTTACCATTTATAAGACGGTAACACCAGATAAACCCGCCGATGCTGCAGCCGGTATTGTCGAATTGAAAACCAAATCGGTACCCGAAAAGGAAACCTTCGAAATCATCGCACAAACTGGCCTAAACTCCAATGTTGGTTTAAGCGGCCGTTATAATAGTTTCTGGAATAGTGATATGGGCACTTTCGGGGGTAAAATCAGCGACAAAAATCTGACTGCGGATTTTAAAAATCTTGCTCAGCAGTATCCTGCCGGATTGGGGTCCATACAAAATATGATTGCCAATAGCAATTACAGTCCAACAGCTTATCAGGAAGTAAACCGGATCAACAACATCATGCAGTCGTTTGATCCGGTAATGACTACCCAATATAAAAGGGCCCCGCTCAATCAGTTGTATTCGGCTACTTATGGAAATAGTTACGACATCTTTAAAAAACACAAACTGGGTCTGGTATTAGGGGGCAATTATTATCGCCGTATCAGCGATGTAAATGGCGGGGATTTAACCCAGTATAGTATTTATCAGGGGGTAGTTACAGGGAATAAAGATGTTTATAGTCCACGTAATATTCCAAACTACATCACCCCTAATAGTCTGTACATGGGTAAATACCAGACTTATAAAGAAAATACAGGTGTGGAAACCCTTAACTACGGTACCTTGGTAGGTTTAACCTATCGGTTTAACCGCCTTAACGAAATCAGCATGCAATATCTGGGTAGTTGGGGTGGCGAAAGTAAGGCCACAAACCTGTACGGTCGCTACGAATATACAGGCCTGCCGGGAGATGTAAATACAACTACCTACTCTTTAAAGCAGACTTTTCGTAACCTCAATACTTTTAATTTACAAGGTGAACATAAGCTTTCTGATAAGGAATTGTCGCCCCGTTTAAGTTATAATGTGGCTAGCTCCAGATCAAAGCAGAATGATCCCGACTTTCGTTTCGCAAGTCTGGCCGACTATATGCCGCGTGGCGGAGGTTGGTATGAAAGGCCAGCGGTGGGTGCCGGAAGTGGTGCCGGAGGCAAGGTATTCAGTAAGCACCTTTATGCACTTACCTCGGGATATGTAAATGGTTTTGGTAGCTATGGCATTATTCAGGCCGAACCCAACGGGCGCAGATGGCGTAACCTGGACGAGAAAAATTACAATTACAAGGCCGATTTAAATATACCATTTAAGCTGTTTGGGCAAATGCAGCAGCTAAAAACAGGTGTCAATTACCTGTTCCGGGACAGAAGCTTTACCGAAAATCAGCTTTTTTTGCCGGGATCTAATTTTACGACGAATAAGGCTGTCCCGCTATACGATGCAGAAGGTAATTTGAACCGTTTGGTAAGCAGCGAAATTATTGGCGTTAAAATGCCTTCTGCCAATCAGGGCGAAGGGATGATGCCTGTTGGAGGTTTTCTATACAACAGTCAGAAATCGCCAAATAATTACACAGGTTATTTTGAAACGAATGCCTTTTATGGAATGGTTGATTTGAAGCTGACCGAAAAACTGCGTGTAGCCGGTGGTGTTCGTTTTGAGATGACAAATATCGGATCAAAAGTAGATACTGCAGGCGTATTCTTAGACCCCTCATTAACAGCGGGGGGAGCTGATGGCAGCCGTATTCCTTTAAATCCGATCAATCCTAATTCAATATACAAAACCGACTACAAGCCTTTCTATTCGGTAAATGCTACCTATACGTTAAATGATAACATGAATTTCCGCGCGGCTTATAATACTACTTTGGCCAGACCGGAATTAAGAGAGATTACCAATGTTTTTGAGTTTGACGCTTTTCAAATGGGACTTGTGGTAGGTAATCCAAACCTTAAAAATCAGTACACGCAAAACCTGGACTTCAGATGGGAATGGTTCCCCGAAAAAGGTGAGGTATTGGCCATTTCTGCATTTGGCAAGCATATCGAAAATCAATTGGTAAAGGTGTTTAGTTTACAAACCGCAGGTTTAGCGGCCACTTATCCGGAGTTTCCGACTATTCAGTTCCAGAACGATCCTAATAAGGGTAGAGTTTGGGGTATTGAGCTGGAAGTAGTAAAAAGCCTGGGCACGGTGTGGGATCCGCTGAAGAATTTTTATTTCGGATCTAACTTACTCTTAGCGCAAAGTGACATCAAGAAAACACCCGAACGTTATGAAGCCATCCGTTCACTGGATCGTTATACACCAAAAAATAGTCCATTGTTTGAACAGGCTCCTTATTCTATCAATACCTGGTTGAACTATGAGAACCCAAAATCGGGCTCCGACTTTACACTAACATTTAATATGGTGGGCGAACGTTTGGTACAAATTAACCTTACTGGCGAACCTGATTTATACACTATGCCTGTACCTGTTCTTGATTTTGTTTTCAGTCAGCGCATCACTAAAAGCATCAAGTTTAAAGGATATGCTAAAAATATCCTTAATCCCGATATAAAAACGGTTTATGCGAACCCTCAAACCGGTGGTAAATGGTACGGTAAGGAATACATCAACCGGAGTTTTACCCGCGGTGCCGAAATCATGTTGGGCTTTACCTATAATCTGTTTAAATAATGAATAAGATAAATCATAAACGCTTAGGCTTATTTTGCCTGACTGCCATGTTCTTTTTTCAGGCGTGTAAAAAGGACAAAGTTGACTTCGAAGCCGACAACAGAGTGTTGCAGGAAAACCGGGTCAATTCAAATGCCCGGATTGTTAATCTGGCGGGCCTGAACCAGGTTGTTTTTAATAACGATAGCCTGACCAATTTTGTGGTCCGCCATCCAAATGCTCCCGATTGGTACAAATTTCCGGGCACAGATTATTTTCCGGTAAACGGGCAGCTGGGTAAAAGCTGGTACATTCCGCAAAACCTGTTTAATGCACAGGAGACCGTACAATTGAAACTGGGGTCAAGAAATTTTCAGGGATCGAATGATTTTGATCTGGAATTGACGGCAAAGAATGACTACAATAACCCGACCGACTACTACCTTATGCCCACATTTTTTATGTCGGGGCAGCCGGCAATTGTTCCGGTAAAGCGTGGTGTTTCGACACCTTCCAAGCCCGATCATTTTAAAATCAGAATTGTAAATCTTTCGGGAAGGATAAAAAATCCCGGAAATAACAGCAATGGCCAGTTAGAAGATTTAACGGGAAGCGTATCCCTTGCTTATGCCAATGGTGCGTTGGTTGCTCCGCAAACCAATAACATCAGTTCGGCTATACAAACATCGGAATATGTAGAGCTACCTTACGGTACTTACCAGTTTAAGGTACTGATGCAGGACGGACGGCAAATGCCGGCTTTGGGATCGGAGAACTACGATTTTACGGTTATTGATCCGCCAACATCTACTATTCCAAACAGCATTAATAGCTCTACCAATTTGACTTATGCGCCAATCCAGACTTATCAGCCCGGTGGCATTTACACCATTGTTATTGCGCCTCAGCGGTTCAGGTACCTGATTAATGAAATGAGTGAGACTTCAGACACCTATCAAAACTCCTTTCAGATCATCAACGACAATAGTGCCGCCGCCAACAATACCTATTTCAGGCTGCAAGGGGCAAATGCATGGAATACGGCTTCGGTTAGCTTCCGTGTGGATGGGAAAACACTTGGCAGCAATTTAGGTGTTGGAACAGCAGGTGATTATATGACCCTTGTTCAGGGTAATCATACTATCGAAGCAATGGATGCATCAGGTAAAGTTATTGCTTCGGCAAATCAGATACTTCGGCCGGCACAAAATTATACGGCCTGGCTTTATCCGGACCAGAGCGGAGCGGCAAAACTGATCATCGTTGCCAATGATTTAAGCGGCGCAACTTTCACCGGGGGAACACAGGATGATGCAACTTTCAGCAGAAATCAATTTCGGTATTTCTTTTTCAAAAGGTTTTTAAACCTCTCGGTTGGGAACCCTTATATCACCTTTACGTTAAGCGACGGGCAATCTGCCGCAACAATTGGCTACGATAACCTCAATGCGGGAGTTAACCTGCAGCCCGGTGTGCCCGTTTTTGAAAAACCATATGTAAGTAGTGGTTACGCACAATCGGCATTTCAGGTGATGGCCTACCGTTCTAAACCCAATGTAGTACCCGGTTTGTGGGCCAACGATATTGAGGCGTTGAAAAGTGAGGTATTTATTGCAGATAAAACTTTATATCAAAAACCTGGTAGGGCGGTGCCTGTACAGGAGGCCGGCATCTATACTGTTGCATTGATTGGTCAGTCAGGCAGTAATAGTACAACGGCAAATAAAGCAAGAATGATCATTGTTAAACATAACAAATAATGAAACTACAATTTATAAAAATCAGTCTGCGGGTTTTAGCTATGGTCAGCATTTTTGCTGCAGGCTGTGTTAAGGTCGAGTACAGTAAAATTAATGATCCTGCCTATCTGCGTGTATTTAACAATTTAAATTACGTACAAACGATGGGCAGTAAGGATAACAAAGTACCGTTTTTCTGCATGTTTATCAATCCTAAACTGGATGGTAACGGAGTACCTGTAAGTGCCGAAATTGTGGGCGACTTCCTGGATAAAAGAGATGCCTATGCACCGCCATATCCTTCTCATATTGGTAACAGCACATCCAGGAATAATCCCGAATATCCAGGGAAGGAAAATGTACTGGTAGGACCTATATTAAATGGATTTGACTTAAGCAGCTGGGCCCAGGTGCCTTCTGGAAAAGTAAGGATTATGTTTGCCTATCGGCCGATGAATACGGTCCCCTTTTTTCAATTGGAGGCAGCATTAAAAAAAGATATTTTGATTGATACCACCATAAATCTGACCAGTAAGGAAGTTTATACGCTGCATTTGCTGCAAAAAGATTTTGTAAGCAAAAGAACAGGCCTCTTACTTCGGCAGGAGACCTTTCATAAACTGCCTTTATCAGATTCGTTGGTCTATGTAAATTTTTACAACATGAGTAGTAAAGGATACTGGCAGGCTGATAAATCATTGAAGGACGATGATTATAGGTTGGGCAGTTTTAAGGGGGGAATAAAAGAGGATATGAACGTTTTCCTTTCTCTGTATGAAAATCAGGCCAGTATGCCCCCGCAAGGCCCAACCGTACCCGGATATAAGGGCAAGTATTTTGCCAATGTAAAGTTAAATACAGAAACAGGTGTAGTTAATCCATATGTAAGCTTTCCACTTTGGGCTAGTAAAGCTGCCAATGGAATCCGAACGGATATCTGGCAGAGGTTCGACTTCTTTGTGCCAGGAATGGATATCACCAATAATCCTTTTTATGACGGGTCTTCTGATAACGGAGGAAACTGGGCGTGGGTAAACTGTTTGTTAAATGACAAAACCGGGTTAACGGGCTCAGGAACTGTTGGAGCACTACCAAATTTACTGGTAAATATCCATTCGGGGATACACAACCCCGCAACGTTTGCTACGGTAAATACAATTGAAGTAGTAAATGGTAAGGTTTATTTAACCACCATCCAACGAAAATATGCACCGCCTGTTTACTAAAAAACTGATCAAATGAAACAATTTAAATATGTATTTATAATGGTTTTGTCGATCATGTTTACAGGCTCCTGTAAACATGACGATTTATCCATCGCAAAGCCTAACGAAAACATTCGTCCGGCTGCAGATTTTATTAAAAATAATTACGACATGCGTTTGTTTTACGCAGCACTAAAAAAAGTCGGTTATACAGATCAGCTAAATGGTGCAGGTCCTTTTACCATTTTGGTCCCTAACGACGCAGCTTTTAACGAACTGGGTATTTACAATCCTTCAGATTTTGATAAAATGAATGTGGATAGCCTTAAAAAGGTTATAGCTTACCATATTCTTCCACGAAAATTGAGACTGAGTGATATCCCAACCAACGGTGTAGATGTCCGTTATGCCACATTAGAAGGATCGGAACTCTATGCTTCTCTGGCATCACAAAACCCAACAGGTGGTAGCCCGGTTAACAATCTTTATTTCAGTGGATGTGAGGCCGAAAGAAAAGATGTGGTACTGGCCAATGGGGCTTTGCATGTGTTAAACAAGGTAATGAAACCTCATTTCAGTGTAACGGTACAGGAATGGCTGGCAAAACGAGCTGAATACAGCGTTTTTGTAGCGGGGCTCAAAAAGTTTGGTTTATGGGATCAGCTGGCCACCAAAGGCCCATTTACGGTTTTTGCACCCGATAACCAAGGCCTTGCCAGCGTTGGAATTACTGAAACCTCGCTGAAAACGATGGACGCCGAAAAATATCTGGGCGAGTTACTTTTTGGTACTTATATGATGTATGGCAAACATTTTTTTATTTCAGATTCTCAGGTGTTTTCTGTGATCAACGCCAATGCTATATATCGTTACTTCCTTAAAGATAGCAGTTACCTGATCGATTTTTCGAGTGGCAAGGAGTATCCTGATTTTAAAGTGAGTTATGTAATAACCTTACGTACAGGCCCAAGTTACTCAGACCAGCTGCTAAAATCGGTAAGCAGCAAAATCAATGCTAAGAACGATAATCTATGTAACAATGGGCTGGTTCATCATCTGGTTGACGGATTAATGAGACCAGAACAGGCTATTAAAAAATAATACATCATGAATAGGATTAATTTAAGAAATATAGGCCCGGCAATTTTATTAGCAGTTATCATCTTTTTTAGTGCCTGTAATAAAACAGAATTTTTGCCGGATCCGGAGGGTGAGAAAGTCCCTTTTCAAAGTGAGGCTACAAAAACCGTAGATGAATTGCTGGCTGCATCTGCAGCAAAATTATATTATACTGCCTGGCAAAAAAGTAACATCAAAAATATCCTGAGTGCAAAGGGGGCTAAAGTATTATTTACCGTATTTGCGCCTGATGATGCAGCTATGGAGGCGGCCGGCTTAAACCGTAGTGCAATTAATGCGATGCCCGTGGCAGAGTTGGACAGTCTGATGATGTTTTATACCACTGTAGGTGCAGTTACCATGGAAGAACTCAAATCCCGAAGCGACAATTTCATGCTGAAGAGCATGTTGCAACGGCCTGGACTATATGTAAAATTCTATGAAGGTAATCCTACGGGATCCTGGACATATGACCTTTATTATTATCGGCATTACGTTGCCGTTAAGGGTGATGAACTATTGATCAATGGCAAATCAACCGGGAAAATCAATTATTCTCCGGCTATCAATGGCGGTTTGTATGTCATCGGGAAAACTTTGCAAAGACCCGTTAAAACCATATTAGAGGTATTAAAAGCTGATGGCAGGTTTACCATGTTTGTGGAGTCGCAGCGACTAGCCGATGAATTGTATATTGAGACTATGGCTACGGCCATGGAACCGTTATACGGATATAAGCCTTCACCTGAAGAGGTGATGCAGGCTGCCAGCGGGCGTCTTTTTTACGAAAGTGGCTGGGGCATAAATAAGCCTATATATGAGGGATATATAGGCCCGAATATTACGGTATCGACTCTATTTGCTCCAACGGATGAGGCTTTTCATAAAGCCGGTTTCCAAAGCGTAGCGGATGTGCTGAAGTTAAATGAACGCGGGAATGTACGCTTTGACGAAGATTACTATACCCCAAGGGGAGGGTATCCTATGGATACCGTTTTTAGCTACCACCGCAATTGGGGGCGGATCAATCAATCCGAAACTGCTGGTGGAGACAAAGCAAATGGTAATGCTACCGTGTTTTACGGTAATGTGTTAAGCCCGGTTTTAAATGAGTATATGGTTAATCTGGGCGGCAACCCACCAATTGAATATGGTTATAAGATGCCATTCATGTTCTCGACTAGTAACAACCGTGTCCAGATGCAGATAAAGGGATCAGACTACCCGGCAGCTACGGTTACCGAAACGGACATCAATACTTTAAACGGCCCCATTCATGTGGTGGATCAATTATTTATTCCAAAAGGATTCAAACTAAAATAAACAATGGTAAAGCATAATTTATATCAAAGGAACAATACAATATGGTCTTTATTGCTGCTTGCCATACTAGGTCTATCCTGTAGTAAGGACGAGCAGGGACTGAGCGATTATGACAACAACAAAATTAACCTGGTAATAGCCGATAACTTTAACCTGTCGGCATTTAGTGCGGCGCTTAAGCGTGGTAATCTGGACAAAGATTTGCAACAGGGTATGGGACCCTATACTACATTGGCTCCTTCTGATGCTGCATTTTCGGCAGCTGGGTATACAAGTCCGGTAAGTGTGTTGACTGCCAATTCAACAACCATTGCGCGTATTGCCAATTACCACACTTTAGATGGTCGCTACGAACTGAATAAAATGCCGTTTCTTTTCAATCAGGAATTGAAATCCCGTGGTGGAAAATTATATGTAACCCACTGGATAAAAGGACAGGATACTGTGCTTACCATAAACGGAGCAAGGGTGCTGGCTCAAAATATTCCGGCATCAAATGGGTTGATCCAGGTATTGAACCGGGTGCTTACTCCTTATCTGCATGATGTATTGAGCGATGCCATAACTGCTGAATCCGGCATTACACTTTTTGCCCAGGCTCTGAAAACTTCGGGGCTGCTGCAAACCCTGGATCAGGCCGGCCCTTACACAGTTTTTGCACCAGATAATGCAGCAATGCGGGCCATGGGCTACACCAGTGTAGAACAGATAAATGGTACCGATCCGGAAGTACTTAAAAGACTGGTGAACTATCATATTTTGAAGGACAGGCGGTTTATTTATGATTATATCCTGAGTGCCGGAGCCAGCAATACAAGCCGGCAGGCCATGCTCGATGGAAACTCTGTGAACATTACATTGGTACCTACGCCTGGTGTTCCGGGTAGTTTTAACGGAATCAGCTTAAAAGGTATAGGAAATACAAGTCCGGTAAACCTGCTTAAACAAGATATCCTGACAGGCAATGGTGTGTTGCACATTATAAACAGTGTTTTACGGATTACCCAATAACAGATCAGTTCGTAAATAATTAAAATTAAAAGATGAAGACAATTATATATTCAGTCGCGATGCTGTGGGCCCTGTTTTTGATGGCAGTTTGCAGTATGGCGCAGGAAACGAGTGGCTCATTAACCGGGCAGGTTAAAGATGCCAAAGGCTTAGGCATTCCCGGAGCAACCGTTGTAGCAGTACATACGCCATCGGGCACCCGGTACGCGGTTTCGGCTGATGCAGATGGCCGCTATTTTTTAAATAATCTGCGCATTGGCGCACCATATATGGTTACGGTTTCTACCACAGGCATGAAAAACGAAATCCGTAACGATATAGCGGTTCGCTTGGGAGGCACCCAACAGCTTAATGTTGTTTTGCACGATAATGTTCAAGAGCTGAATACAGTGGTTGTTTCGGGAAGGGCTGTTTCCAAACAAAAGGCAGATAGCTATGGAACGGGTAAAAATATCAGCGCCGAGCAGGTTAAAAACATGCCAACCATCAGCAGAAGTTTGACCGATATTACACGATTAACCCCTCAGGGAAGTAAGGACAATAGTTTTGGCGGTACCAATTTCAGGTACAACAACGTAACTATTGATGGCGCGGTAAATAACGACGCCATTGGCTTTAGTCCTTCATTGGGCGGACAAACCGGAACTTCAGGGATGAATGGCAGCAGCACCCGGACCAATCCGGTTTCGCTGGATGCAATAGAAGATATGCAGGTTTACCTGGCGCCTTTTGACGTAAAGATCGGGAATTTTACAGGTGGTTCGGTAAATGCCGTTACCCGTAGTGGTACCAATACCCTAAGTGGTTCTGTATATGGTTTTGGCAGAAATGCAGCCATTACCGGTAAGGATCGTGTGGGTGGTTTAGGCAAAATGCACAATGATTTTCACGATTATCAGGCGGGTTTCCGTATCGGATTTCCAATGATCAAAAATAAACTGTTCTTCTTCAGCAACGAGGAGATTACGCATCGTCAGGATCCAACGCAGTTGTATGCCGGAACAGCAGAAACCAGTCATATCTTTAGTGTTGCAGATGCTCAATCTATCAGCGATGCTGTTAAAAGTCGTTACGGAAATATCTTTGATGCAGGTACTTCAGGCATTTATACGAATTGGAGTAAATCTCAAAAATTCTTTAACCGTTTAGATTGGAACATCAATGATAAACATCAGCTGGTGCTTAGAAACAATACCATCTTTAGTAAGGCTACGCACATGGATCGCGACCAACAGGATTTCCGCTTCAGCAGTATGGCTTTTCAACAGAATAATAATCAAACCAGCACTGTCGCCGAACTGAAAAGCCGGTTTAACAATGAATTTTCCGGTAATTTACTGGTGGGCTTTACCCATGTTAGCGATAATCGTGACCCACTAAGTGATCCTACTTTGCCGCAGGTGCAGATTATGGGGCGCACGCCAGGAACAACCATTTATCTGGGGACGGATCGTGAGGCAAGTATTTTTAATATGAAACAGAAAACATGGGAGTTTACAGCCAATATCAACTGGACCAAGGGACGCCATAAAGTTTTGGTGGGTACGCACAACGAGTTGTATAACATTCAATATGGCTTTGTAAATGCCTGGAATGGCCGTGTTGACTATCTGAATATTGATGATTTTATTAGCAACAAGCCATATCGGGTAAGAGGCAGTTACAATTACTTTGACAACAGCAGGGCTTCCTTGCTGGCAAATCCTGCTGCAGATTTTAATGTGAACATGTATAGTTTATATGTTCAGGATGAAATCAGACTGAGTGATAAATTGCGCGTTACACCTGGTTTACGTGCCGATATGGTGAATTTGCCGGAAATGCCTGCCTTGAGCGACAAGGTCCGAAACATACTGGCTGATCCTAATTTTGGTAACACTTATACCTACACCCCGCTTAACCGCATAGAAAATAAGTTTTTAAATAAAGTACAATTATCGCCACGGTTGGGTTTCAGGTACGACGCACTAGGCAATCAAAAATTGATTTTAAGAGGAGGTATAGGAATGTTTACAGGCCGTATTCCTTTTGCATGGCTGGCTTATGCATACTACAATACGGGAAATAATTTTGGTGCTATTGACCAGAAGGCCGATCAGCAGCCGTTTGTGCCGGGTACTGACCCCATTAAACCAGGCAACAATGGTATTGCTGGTTTTATTGAACAAAACGGAACGGTAATTAATAATCCAAATAGCGGTCGTACACAGATTGATCTGGTGGATAACGGATTTGAAATGCCACAGGTACTACGCGGTAGTTTGGGTATCGACTACGAAACAGAAAGCGAATGGCGTTTTACACTGGAGGGAATGTATACCAAAAGTTTAAAGGATGTTTTGTTCCAGCAATTAAACACCAAAGACAATCCACTTTATTATGGTTACGACAAAGCAAAACAACAGCCTGTTTACGGTGGTACGGTCGACCCTCGTTTCTCCAACATTTATCTCCTGAGTAATACCAGCGAAGGCTATCGCTATAGCCTTACCGGAACCATCGCTAAAACATTTGCAAAAGTGTTAAATGTGAGTACTTCCTACACTTACGGCGAATCGAAAGATCTGAGCAATGGTGTGCGTAACTCTATGGAAAGTAACTGGCAATTGAATCAGTCGCTGATACCCAATAGTCCTTCATTGAGTTACAGCAATTTTGATATTCGCCACCGTATCGTATCCAGCATCAGCTATAACCATGAATGGAAAGGGGCGGGAAGAACAAATATCAGCCTGTTCTTTAGTGCACAGTCGGGCAGTCCCTTTACTTATGGCATTGTAAATGCCAGTACCCAGGGTTTGCCTCAGCAGGTTAGTTTAACCTATATCCCATTGCGTGACGAAGCTTTGAATTATTTTAAAGACATACCAACACAAACGGCTGTGCAGCAAGCTGCGGCCTTCAACCAGTTTATTGATGGAAATGAATACCTGAAGAGCAGAAGGGGCATGTATACTGAACGTAACAAGGGCCGTACACCTTGGAATGTTCAGGCCGATTTACATCTGGCGCACGAATTATTTGTAAATCACAATAAATCACAATCATTGAGTTTTACGGTAGACGTGATGAACATCGCCAATCTCATCAGCAAAAGCTGGGGTGTACAGTATTTTTCGCCAAATACATTTAATTCAACCAGTAGCGTGGGCCTAACGCCATCGCTATTCCCGCCACAGCAAAATCTGGGTAACTATCCTGTTTTTACATTTAATAACCCTGGCCAGCCGTATAGCATCGATTATTTTGGCTCCAGAACACAAATGCAATTGGGTTTAAGGTATAGCTTTTAGTAAAAAATAAGATCATAAAAAAGATGAATAGGATTAATCAACATAAATGGAACATAAGTATCAGCTTGATGCTGTTTTTGCTGTTGTTTATTGGAGCTTGTAAAAAAGACAAAGTAGAAGTTCCTGTTATAGCTTTTAAAATAGAGAGCTATTATCCCAATAGTGGAAATGCGGGTACTTTAGTCACTATTGTGGGTGAGGGTTTTGGTACTGACCTGAGTAAATACTCGGCCGCAATTTCGGGTAAAGGGGTAGAGGTAATCAGCGCAACCGCCACCGCATTGGTGATCAGGATGCCTGAAGGAGGGAACACAGGTGCCCTGACCCTTAAATATGAAGATCGTAATTTCGATATTGGGCAATACACTTACCAGGACCTAAGTGTAAAAACGGTGTTCCCGGCTAATGGTCCGGCGGGTTCTCAGATCAGAATTACAGGTGAGGGTTTTAGCAGCACAAAAGGGCCTGCTGCCGTTTTTATAAATGGTAAACCTGCGCTGGTAGTTAGTGTTTCTGATAATTTAATTGTCGCCGAAGTTCCGGTAGATGCCGGTTTCGGACCAATAGTAGTAAAGGTTGACGGTAAAGAGTCGCAGGGACAGAATTTTACTTATCAGGCCATTAGCAATATTAAGCCTTTATCTGGAGGGAAAAATACAAAAGTGACCATTACAGGTGTAGGTTTTGAAGAGTTGGTGGCAGGTAACCTGGTTGATTTTAACGGAACCAGTGCTACGGTATTGGAGGCTACTAAAGAAAAACTGATAGTGCTGGCCCCGGATGGAGTAAAAACCGGTCCGCTTTCTGTAAATATTAACGGACAGAAAACTACCGGCCCTACCTTTACTGTGGTTGCGCCACCTTCAATTCAAGTGGTTACGCCATTAAGTGGTCCAAAGGGTGCCGAAATGATCATTTCGGGTGCACTGTTCAGTAAAGTGCAGGACGAGAATAAGGTCTTTATCAATGGCGTTGCTGTTGCCGTTCAGTCAGCCACAGAAAATGAGTTAAAACTGGTGATTCCGGGTGGCACAGGCAGCGGACAGGTCAGGGTCGTAGTGAATGATCAGGGTACCGATGGGCCTCAATTTAAGGATCAGACATTGGGCATCAGTTCTGTGAGTCCCGACAATGGTTTGGCAGGCACAACCGTAACCATCAAAGGTTCTGGCTTTAGCACTACGGCCGCAAATAACAAGGTTTATTTTAATGGGATATTGGCTACGGTAAAAACAGCTTCCGAAAATAGTCTGGTGCTTGACGCCCCTCAGGGCTTAAGTACCGGCGACTTGAAAGTGGTAGTAGGCGGTGAAGAGGCTTTAGCACCCCAGCCTTTCAGAAGAGCTGGTATCATGACTCTTGCGGGCGGACCAAACAGCGAAGTTTTTGGTCGTTTTATGGCGGGTATTGCGGTTGACAATAGCGGCAATGTTTATGTGACCGACAGAATGAACAAAGTGGTGAAAAAGATTACACCTGCAGGTGTGGTCAGCATTTTACAATCGAACGGTGCTGATATTACTTTCGATATCCCTTTTGGAATTGTGATCGATAAACAAAACAATATTTATGTATCTGATATTGGCCTTAACCGGATCAGAAAAATTACCCCTTCAGGGCAGGTTACGACTCATGCAACGGGCTTCTCTCCCGGCTTAATGGCGCTGGATGACGCTGGTAACCTATATGTAAATGTCAACGGTATTTATGCAGGAATGCAAAAGGTAAATATTGCTGGTGGATTTTCAAAAATTGCCGGCCCATTCTGGCCATCGGCCCGCCCGATTGTAGACGCCGCAGGAAATCTCTATTATGTAGATTCGGGATCAACCAGTAATAATGGAATTTCCAGAATTGTTTCTGGCGGAACAAATGAAACTTACTGGATTGGCAGTTCCGATGCGGGCTATACTGATGGCATAGGTACTGAAGCCAGGTTTAATAGTATTGCCGGAGGCTTAGCTTTATATGGTCCGGGTAAACTCATTGCAGGAGATCGGTCTAACGTTGCTCTCAGGGAAATAGATATAGCGGCGAGGAAAGTTTCTACGCTGGTAAAAATGGCCCGTGGTTTTGCTGATGGACCATTTGTTGAAGGAAAAATGGCCTCAATGGACGATATGGTGGTGGATAAAGACGGAAATATATACATTTTAGATGCCGAGAATAAAGCCGTTAGAAAAGTGTTCCTGAAATAAATATTAGCGGCGGTAACGCCACGTTAACGCTTTCATTTTTAATTTTCACTCTATTCCGGGTTGGCATTTGCCGGCCCGGTTTTTTATTGTGGCGGCATGATCCGAAGAAAAAGGCCTTACCAGCTTCAACTCCTCAAGAAATTATTTAAATCAATATCGCTTGTACTATGTTTTTAATGAAATAGTGTTACATTCCATTTGAAAACGGAAACGGACGATTGGCTAAAATATACATGAGCGACGCGAACTACTATACTTTATTTGAAAGATCACCACTGCCGATGTGGGTTTATGATGTAAAAACATTCCGCTATCTGGATGTAAATATTGCGGCAACAAATCATTATGGTTTTTCTAAAGAAGAATTTTTAAGTAAAACCATATACGATCTTACTCCAAAGGACGATCATGCGGAAGTAGAAAACATAATAGACGAAAACGCCAGAACGGGGCGGTTCTATAAAAATACCTTGCGGCATTTAAAGAAAAACGGTAAAGTCATTATTGTTGAGGTAGAAAGTAATTCAATTGTGTTTAATGATGTAGAAGCCAGAATTGTACTTGCACATGATATAACCAAGCGAGTGGAGGAGGAACATTGGTCTAAATTACTCGAATCGGTAGTGATAAATACTACCGACGGGGTATTGATTACTGATGCAACATCAAATCCGGGACCTACCATTATTTATGTAAATGATGCTCTGGTCAGGATGTCGGGCTACTCCAAAGCCGAATTGATTGGTCGGCAACCCGATATTTTTTATGGAAATCAGCTTGCGCAGGAAGGCTTAAAAATAATTGATGAGGCCCTGTCCAATAAAGTGCCTTGCAATGTCGAACTGGTCAATTTCAGAAAAGATGGACAGGTATATGATGTAAGTATCAATATTTGCCCGGTAAGCGATAGTATGGGTAAAGTGACGCACTGGACCTCCATTCAAAGAGACATTACCGAAAACAGAAGCTATGTCAAAGCAATCGAAGATCAGAATAAAAAGCTGACCGATATTGCCTGGATGCATGCACATAAAGTAAGGGCGCCGTTAACACGTATCATGTCGTTGGTCGACCTGCTGAAAAATCATGCATCGGTAAATGATATCGAAGTTTTGCACAACTATCTTGCTATATCAGCTTCCGAACTGGATGACGTGATTTCCAATATCACCAATAATGAGAAGAAGGCCAATGTTGCTGTCAATGAACATAGTTTTCAACTGTTTATGGATGAACTGCCCGGCTTGTGCTGGATTGCGGCAGAGGATGGTGTGCTAAAATATGCAAACAAATGCTTTTTTGATACCTTGCATTTGCCACCAACAATAATAGGAAAGACCCTGAAAGAGATCTTTGGAAAGGACATTGCCTCAAATGCCAGGAAAAATAATCACGATGTACTGGCTTCAGGAAAAAACAAAGAATTTTATCAGAGCCTGCGAGATGAGGCAGGTCATTTGCAACATTATAAAACTTATAAGTTTCCTTTTAAAGATAAAAGCGGACAGGGAAATATGGTGGGGGCAATAGCTTTTAACGTAACCAAAAGCATCAAACTGGAAGAAGAGCTTTATCAAAGTGAGGCACAGTTTAAGCAGGCTTTTGAGCATTCGCTAATTGGTATGGCATTAATTAGTCCTAAAGGGAAATGGAAAAGGGTAAATAAGAGTTTATGTAACATGCTGGGGTATACGGCTGCTGAGATGAAGCGACTCACCATACAAGAGCTTACCCACCCCAATGATTTGATGAAGAGTATTGCCGTATTGGGAGATCTGGCCTCGGGAAGGATTGAAGAAATGAAATATGAAAAGCGGTACCTTCATAAGGATGGTAGCGCTATATGGGTAGTGATCGCCGCTACCATGCTTTACGACAGTGTGGGTACGCCCCTGCACTACGTATCGCAGATAGAAGACATCACTAAGCGGAAGGAAATTGAAAATGACCTGCTCCTGAGTGAGAAAAAATACCGTACCATATTTGAAAATGTACAGGATGTATTTTATCAGACCGATAAAGAGGGAATAGTAACCGAAATCAGCCCTTCCATAGCGCAGCACTCTGGCTATTTGCGGACCGAGATTATCGGGAAGTCGGTAGATAATTTTTATTACTATACCCAGGACAGAGAACGTATTGTTGAGCAGATCAGGATTAAGGGCTTTGTCATAGATTTTGAAGTCCGCTTAAAAACTAAAGATGAAGAGTTGCGTTATGCCTCTGTAAATGCCCGCTTGATTATAGAAAATGGGATAATTACAGGAACCGAGGGCAGTATGCGGGATGTAACTACCAGAAAATTTCATGAAAATGCGCTGCAGGCTTTAAATACCGAATTGACAGCTTCTAATGAACAAAAAAATAAATTATTCTCCATCATCGGGCATGACCTCAGAAACCCGATTTCGGGTAGTTTGCAATTGTTGGATATGACATTAACCGATTTTGAATCCAGCTCGGCTGATGAAGTGCATACCTATCTTTCGATGATGAAAACAGAACTCTCTAATGCAAATATATTGCTGGAGGATCTGTTAACATGGGCAAAGTCCCAGTTCAATGCGGTAAGCTTTAATCCGGTTGAGATTAAAGACCTTTCGGCACTTATTGATAAATGTGTGCAGAATGTGTTACCTATGGCTGTAAAGAAGCAGATTGCCATTGTGCAAAGCCTTGGACAAAATTTTGTGCTTTATGCAGATAGCGGGATGCTGGAAACCATTATCCGCAACTTACTTTCTAATGCCGTAAAATTTACCGAGGTTGGGGGCACCATTTTGGTGAGGGCCGAAAGCGATGATAAAAGTATAAAATTCTCTGTTCAGGATAATGGGGTTGGAATCCCTCCGCATAAGGTGAATGAGATGTTTAACAAAAACTCCAACTATACTACTTACGGAACGGCGGGAGAAAAAGGAACGGGTTTGGGCTTGAGCTTGTGTTATGATTTTGTGTCGAAACACAACGGCAAGATATGGGTTGAAAGTGAAAAAGGAATAGGCACCACCTTCTATTTTACCATCCCGGAATTGCTGGAAGTTTAAGTTTTATTTTTTGACATAAAAGTTAAGCCTGTCATTGTAACATTTTCTACCTTTCGCCTACTAATTGAAGTATGAAAATCTACATGAAACACCTCGGGCTATTATTTATTGCAATAGCAATTACCATTACCACAAAAGCACAGTTCTCACTTGGCGGTGGAACTTCAAAACCTACTGTGACAGGACGTGTTACAGCAATAATACTAGATTCTTTAACCAAAAGACCAATAGACTATGCAAGCGTCTCGTTGTTGAAAGCAAAAGACAACAAATCGGTAAATGGTGGCATGACAGATGCCAAAGGAAAGGTGGTGTTGCAAAATGTTCAGCCGGATGACTACAAGTTGTCGGTAGGCTTTATGGGCTATAAGACAAAAAACCTGAACCTGAAAACCAGTCCGGAAAGACCTGATCATAATGCCGGCACCATTTTGCTGAGTCCTGTGGCAGGGAATTTAAAGGAGGTGGAAATTACCGGGCAAAAAGCGCTGATAGAAAATAAAGTAGACAAATTGGTTTACAATGCCGAGCAGGACATTACCAACGCCGGTGGCGATGCTACCGATGTGATGCGTAAAGTACCGATGCTTTCGGTTGATATCAATGGAAATGTGCAGCTGCGGGGCGCTTCTGTAAGGGTTTTGATCAATGGTAAGCCTTCGGGAACAATGGCCAATAGTGTGGCCGATGCCTTAAAAATGATTCCGGCCGAGCAGATCAAAAGTGTGGAGGTCATTACCAGTCCTTCGGCCAAATACGATGCGGAAGGATCTGGTGGTATCATCAATATCATTACCAAGAAAAAAACTGCCGAAGGGGTTAGCGGGAATTTAAATGCTACAGCAGGTACCCGGTCCAATAATGGCTCATTTAACCTGAATGTCAAAACCGGGCGCTTATCGCTAAACGGAAGTTTGGGTTTAAACCAGGCTTATCCGCAAAATTCTAAAGTGGTCACTTATAACCATTCTGTTGTAGATGAGGTTGCCAATACGGTTTTACAGGATGGATATTCCAAATGGTCGCGCGTGGGTTATAATGGTAGTTTTGGAATGGATTATGACGTTAATGCCTACAATAATTTTAGCAGCACAGTAAAAATAAACCGTTTTTCGAACGGTGGGCCAGGCAGTTCATTGATCAACCGCAATGGAGTGGAGTCGGTAAACGCAAGGGATATGGACATGAGTTTTAATAACCTGGACTGGAACGTGGACTACCGCAAAACCAGTAAAAAGGAAGGCGAGGAATTTAGTGTTTCGGCACAGTTATCGACCGGCAGAAACGGTAGTGATTTTACCAATACATTTACCAGTGCAGGACTTCCTGATTTGGTGGTGTTGGGACACAATACCGGGAAAAATAACGAATATACCTTACAAAGTGATTACACTTATCCTTTTAGCAAAACCACAGTACTGGAAACAGGAGTGAAGGGGATTTTTAGAAATATAATCAGTGATTACGATCAGGCAGAACAGGATTTTGATTACGACCAGAATGTTGCGGCTGCCTATGGGGTAATGGGATTTAAGCTGACTAAAAAAATGACAGTTAAAGCCGGACTAAGGGCTGAGTATACCAAAATCGATGGGTTGGCAGGTAATATTCAGAAATTTGATAATGATTACTTTAATTTGTTTCCAAGTATGGTGATCTCGCAAACTTTAAAGGGCATGACAACGCTTAAGTTAAGTTATAACCGACGAGTACAGCGCCCCAGCTTATTTTATTTAAACCCTTTCCGGAATAAGAGTGACGTATTTAATCCCATTGAGGGAAATCCGAAGTTGGCCCCTGAACTGACAGACAACATAGAACTGGGATATTCTACTTTTATTAAGGGATCAGTGATTAATGCGTCCGTGTTTTATCGGAATACCAGCGACGTCATTGAAAGTGCGATACGCCCAATTGTGGAAGATGGAGAAACCAGAAACTTAACTACTTATTGGAACGTAGGAACCAGTAAGTCTTACGGATTTAATGTTTTTGGTTCTTATAATCCAAAGCCAAAATGGACGCTAATGGCCAATCTGGGTTTAAATACCTATGAAATCAGCAGTAGCGACAATAGTAGAAACACAGGGACATTTTTGAATTATACGGCTTTTGCGCGTTCGGCTTATGCTTTGCCTAAAGGATGGAGTACAGAGCTTTGGGGGGTGATAAATGCACCGAAACGTACCTTTCAGGGAAAAACTGATATGATGTATTTTTATGGAGGAGCGGTTAAAAAAGAGATCTTGAACAAAAAGGCAACCATTGGATTAAATGTTTTAAATCCGTTTAACAGAGACTTAAACATAAAAACTACCAATACCACGCCTAATTCTATACAGCGGACGGATATTCATTACCCTTTGCGTTCTTTCGGTGTTAATTTTAGCTATAATTTCGGTAAAATGAACTTTAATGCCCAGCCGAAAAAGAAAAAGGGTGTAAATAACGACGATTTGAAGAAAGAAGAACAACAGCAACAGGGCGGCGGCGTAGGTGGCTTGCAGGGAAATTAGGTTGTGGTGAAGGTCTTTTCCTCACATAGTTCACACCAAGTCCACACATCCTTCACAAAAAGGTACCCTTTTGTGGGTTTTATGTGAAGGAGTTGTGAATAAGGTGTGAAGAATCGCCAACTGTGTGAAGGATTGTCTTATTTTAAAATATTACTATATTGCAATTGAAAAAGAAGATACGCCCATCGTATCTTCTTTTTCAATTTAACTTGGTAATAAGGGCAAGTATGGTGGCTCAGGTAGGTACATATGATTTGGCAGGTGAAAAGCTATTGCTCCAGCAGATTGCGATGGGGGATGAAACGGCTTTTAAGTCAATTTTTGATACCTACAGAGGCCGGACCTTTACTTTTGTCGTGAATTTTATTCACTCAAAGGCCGATGCTGAAGAAATTGTTCAGGATACCTTTATGAGCTTATGGCAAAACAGGCTTAGCCTTACAGGAGTAGATCATCCCCGCAATTATATTTACACCATAGTAAGGAACAAAACGCTGCGTTACCTGAGCAATGTGGCCAGGGATGAAAAAATGCTGAAAGTAGTTTGGGCAAACATGCAGATAGAAGTAAACTCTACTGAAGAACGCATGCACTTAAGAGAGAGCAGTGCCCTGATTAAACGGGCACTTGCCATGTTACCGGAACAAAAACAAAAAATATTTAGCATGTGCCGGGAAGAGGGGATGAGCCACGAGCAAGTTGCGCTGGAAATGGGCTTATCCAAAAGCAGGGTTAAGAACATTATGGTCGAAATTTTGAAATACGTTAAAATATTTCTTGCTCAAAATTCGGTGATTTTAGGGCTCATTGCAGGTTTTTGTCTTTTTTTTAAAAATAATTCAATTTAAGACGGTCCTTTGTCTGGTTCTGTGTAACTATATGTATATAACCACCCTAATAGTGGCTATGTATTTTAATGGAAAGAACTATAGAGCGGTTTAACCACCTGCTGAATAAATATATAGATAAATCCTGCAGCCTTGAAGAACTTAAGGAACTGTTTTCTTATATGGAAGTACCCGAATATAAGGATAGGCTGGCCACGGTAATGGATGAAAATTATAAATCATTGCGACCGGGAACCGAAGTAGATTCGGTAGACTGGGATGAGATGTTTAATGCTATAGTGGATCAGGACAGATCTGTAAAGGCAAAAATGAAACCATTGTGGTCTAAATTACTGCCCATTGCTGCAGCTATACTGGTGTTGTTGTCAATAGGGGTTTTGATTTGGGATAAGCAGCAACGGCCGGGTAATGGTAGCACAACAAGTGTAAAGATTAAAAAGGATATTGCCCCTGGAGGAAATAAAGCTGTGCTGAAACTGGCGGATGGGACGGAGATTGTATTGGATGGGCATAGCAGTGGCGTATTGGCCAACGAGGATGGTACAAAGATCAGTAAAACCGCCGATGGGATGTTGTTGTATGATGCTAGTAAATCTGCTGCTGATGAGGCTATAGTTACGGAAAATCATACTAATACATTGAGTACACCGAGCGGGGGGCAGTATATGTTAATTTTGCCCGACAAAACTAAAGTATGGCTCAATGCTGAATCTTCTATCTCTTATCCTTCGGTTTTTATCGGGGCTGAAAGAAACGTCTCTTTAGTGGGAGAGGCCTATTTTGAGGTAGCAAAGGATAAACAACATCCTTTTAAAGTTAAGACCGGTGCTGCGGAGGTAAAGGTTTTGGGTACGCATTTCAATATCATGTGTTATACAAATGAAGGACAAACCCAGGTTTCACTGGCCGAGGGATCGGTTCGTGTGGGACTTGGAAAGGCTTCGGAAGTGCTGGTGCCCGGGCAGCAAGCCTCCATTAAAAACGGAACCGAGCGTATCGTGTTAAAAAATGTAGACATGGATGAGGTGATTGATTGGAAAAATGGGTTGTTCCAGTTTGATAATACCCCTATTGAGCAGGTGATGCGTCAGATAAAAAGATGGTATAATGTAGATGTTGTTTATCAGGGGACTAAGCCTGATGTACATATCACAGGAATGATTTCAAGAAGCAATAATGTTTCCAAGATATTGGATCTCATAGAAGAAGCCGGTGGAGTGAATTTTGAGATCGGCGATAAACAGATTATAGTTAAAATAAACAAGAGGAGGCAACCATGATGAGATAACTACTTATTCCAATTTATAGGTTAACCCAAAATAACCTTTCCGGATTGCGCCCCGGAAAGGTCAGAAATCCTGCTTGGCGGCAGGCATATAGGGTTACCCTTATTTAATCGTGTCAATCAACTAAACACCTAACCCTACATTTCAAATA
Source organism: Pedobacter schmidteae (assembly GCF_900564155.1). Classification (NCBI taxonomy): domain Bacteria; kingdom Pseudomonadati; phylum Bacteroidota; class Sphingobacteriia; order Sphingobacteriales; family Sphingobacteriaceae; genus Pedobacter; species Pedobacter schmidteae. The sequence goes on from NZ_LS999839.1 coordinate 2,286,577, forward strand.
TATGAATGATTATTCACATTCAATAACGGGCGTTATTGCCCATTTCTTTTCCGGTATAGACCGAAAAAGGACAGTCATTGGTCTAAAAAAGCTCATCCTGATGATCAAACTAACCACAATCATCATTCTGGCCCTTACTTTTCAGGCAACAGCTTCGAGCTTTGCCCAAAAAGTAAGCATTTCCAAGAGTGACGCAAGCTTAAAAGAACTATTTAAAGAAATACGTCGTCAAACCGGTTACGATTTCATTTACAACAATGAAGTCATTGAACGCGCAGGAACCGTTAGCGTTCAGGTAAAGGATAAAGATGTTTCTTCAGTCTTAGCTGAAGTATTTAGCCCTAAAAGGCTCACTTTTTCTATTGAAGATAAAAACATCATTGTAAAGGTGAAGGACGCAGCACCTGACAGACTTATCAACGGAAAAATTGTGGCCGCCGAGGATGGTTTGCCCTTACCAGGCGTATCCATCAAAGTAAAAGGATCAACCAAGTCTACTTCAACCAATTCCAGTGGTGAGTTTTCTATCCGGGTAAATGAAGGTGATGTTCTGGTGATTTCCATGATTGGCTATGTTATTCAGGAGGTTCCGACCAATGGAAAAACTACGCTTAACATCAAACTTCAGCAGGATACCAAGGCTTTGTCGGAGGTAGTTGTTACTGGTTTTCAGAACATCAATAAGAAATTGTTTACCGGATCGGCTACTACCATTAGTGGTACCGATGTAAAGCAGGATGGGGTGGTCGACATTAGTCGGATGCTGGAAGGTAAAGTGGCTGGGGTTTCGGTACAGAACGTTTCAGGCACATTTGGTACCGCACCAAAAATTCGTGTGCGTGGTGCTACCTCTATTTCGGGTGAAAATAAGCCATTATGGGTTATTGATGGGGTTGTTTTAGAAGATGTAGTCAACATTTCTAATGATCAGCTATCCAGTGGTGACGCAACTACGCTATTAGGCTCATCTGTTGCTGGTATCAATGCCGATGATATCGAATCGTTCAACATCCTCAAGGATGCATCAGCTACAGCGCTGTATGGTGCAAGGGCGATGAATGGTGTTGTGGTAATTACCACTAAAAAAGGCCGTGCCGGTAATACACAGGTGAATTATAGCGGTAACTTCTCTTCTTTTTTGAAGCCGAGTTACAGTACTTTCAATATCATGAACTCTGCCGACCAGATGTCGGTTTATGCGGAAATCTATCGTAAAGGAGGTTTCTCGCCTAATATCGTAAATGATAAAGATGGAGGTGTATTTGCTAAAATGTACCAGAAAATTAATACTTATGATACCAGTCTTGGTCAGTTTGGTGTCGAAAATACACCTGAAGGTCGCTCGGCCTATTTAAAAAGATATGCCCTGGCCAATACAGATTGGTTTGATATACTCTTTAAAAATTCCTTTGTTCAGGAACATTCGGTAAGTATCTCCTCAGGATCAGAAAAATCTCAGCATTATTTTTCTGTAGGTTATTATAACGACAAAGGTTGGACAGTTGCAGATCAGGCCAAACGTTACACCATGAACTTAAGAGGTAATTATACCCTTTCTCCTAAGTTGAGCGTAGGTATATTAGGGACAGGTGCCTTAAGGAAGCAGAAAGCACCCGGAACGCTAGGCCGTACAAGCGATGTGGTAGAAGGAAAGTATAAACGCGAATTTGATATCAACCCATTCAGTTATGCTTTGACAACCACCAGAACGCTTACTCCATACGATGAGAACGGAAATCTGGAATATTTTACCCGCAACTATGCACCTTTCAATATCCTTCAGGAATTAGAAAACAATTATATCGACCTGGATATGATGGATATGAAATTACAAGGGGAATTGAACTATAAGTTCATGAAGAATTTTGAATTCAAGTCGGTGGGTGCCTTGCGTTATGTGAAAACTACCCGCGAACATAAAATCACGGAGTATTCTAATATGGCAAATGCCTATCGGTTCATGCCGAATTCGACCATCGCAAATAATAATATCTTTTTATATGACGATCCGGACCTGCCACAGATTATTGACAAGGAAAGTGTTTTACCACAGGGAGGTTTTTACAATCGCAACGACGATAACCTGATGAGTTATGATATCAGGAATCAGGTAGATTGGAAGCAAAAGTTTGGCAAGCATGATGTTGGTGCCTTTATCGGGCAACAAACCAAATTTGCTGATCGTCAAAATAGTTTCAACAATGGTTATGGCTACCAGTATGACAAAGGGGGGGTACCTTTTACCGACTATCGGATCATCAAAATGCTACTGGAAGGAAACTATAATTATTATGGGATGAACAGGTTTTATGATCGTTACGCAGCATTTTTCCTAAATGCGAATTATGCCTACGATTCCAAATATATATTTAACGGAACAGTAAGGTATGATGGCAGTAACCGGATGGGCGAATCTGCAACTGCCAGATGGTTACCAACCTGGACGTTGAGTGCGGCCTGGAATGTGGATCAGGAAGAATTTATAAAGAAAATTGATCAGATCAGTTATTTAAAATTACGCGGTGGTTACGGCTTAACTGCCAGCTTGGGTGATGCAACCAACTCTTCTGTAGTGTTAAAAAATAGCACAACACTTAGACCGCGGTTGTCGGAAGTTGAACCACGCATCGTATTAGATGCTTTGGAAAACTCACAGCTGACCTGGGAAAAACAATATGAAGCCAATGTAGGCCTTGATGTGGGCTTGTTTCAAAGCCGTTTAACTTTTGCTGTCGATTATTACAACCGAAAAGGGTTTGACCTGATTGGCGATGTGATCACGTCTGGTATTGGTGGTGAGGCTATCAAAACAGCCAATTTCGCCGATATGGATTCTCATGGTTTTGAATTTACGCTTGGCGGATCACCCGTTAAAACATCAGGTTTCAGCTGGTCGTCAAACTTAACTTTAGGATACAATAAAAATAAAATCACCAGTTTAAAGAGTAAACCGAGAATTTATGATTTAATTATCTCAGAAGGCGGAGCATTGGAAGGAGGGCCGGTAAGAGGTTTATATTCTATTGATTTTAAAGGCTTGAATGGTCTTGGCGTACCCACCTTTATTGATGAGGGAGGTGATTTGAGTACGAATGTGTATGTTCAAAGTACCCTTACCGGTAATCTGAAATATGAAGGGGCTGTTGATCCGCTTTATACTGGTGGCTGGACCAATACTTTCAGATACAAAGACTTTACGTTCAACTTTTTTGTATCGTACCAGGCAGGTAACAAAATTAGGCTAAACAATATATTCGCTGCCAGATATGATGATAGTAAGGCTCTGCCAAGAGAGTTTTTGGATCGTTGGACCTTGCCTTTAGACGAGAATGCTACCAATGTCCCTTCTATTGCTGATTACCTGGTTAGAAAGGATCTCAACGGAACTTATCCATATGTAGCTTATAACTACTCCAGCGATCGTGTAGCGGATGGCTCATTTGTCCGCCTGAAGCAGGTGTCTATGGCCTATAACTTACCTAAAAAATACAGTAATGCAATTGGCGTGGGTTCTATGTCATTAAAGTTGCAGGGCAATAACATCTGGTTGCTATATGCCGATAAAAAGCTAAAAGGTCAGGATCCTGAATTTTTTGGATCTGGTGGTGTTGCGCTGCCTATACCGAAGCAGCTGACTTTGTCATTAAAAGTTGGCTTCTAGTCATTAACCTATCATATTAAATAGAATTAGAGATGAAAAAATATACGATATACTTCTTCCTTTTTATGGCCATCGCCGGCCTTGGATGCAATAAATATCTGGACCAGGCCCCTGATGATCGTACTAAGCTAAACACTCCGGCTAAAGTAGCGGAACTATTGGTTACCGCTTACCCGCGGCGTAATGTTGTGTTACTGTCCGAATCCATGTCAGATATTCCAGCATTTGTAAGTGCAGCCGGGATAGACTTCCCTGTAAATCAGGATGGCTATTTCTGGAACGATGTACAAGCAACAGATCAGGACAGCCCAACTGATTATTGGAACGCTTGCTACACGGCCATTGCAACGGCCAATCAGGCGCTTGATGCAATTGAAAAAGCCGCCGATCCTCAACAATATGTAGGTCAAAAAGGAGAAGCTTTGCTGGCCAGGGCATATGCACATTTTATGCTCGTGACATTTTTTTCCAAATGTTATGACCCTGCAACGGCAGAAACTGACCCGGGTATCCCTTATGTGACTACACCAGAATCGGTTGTGTTTAAAAATTACGAACGTAAAACAGTAGCCTATACTTATCAGCAAATTGAAAAGGACCTGTTGGAGGGTATTCCGTTGATTCAGGATAAATATACTGTTCCTGCTTATCATTTTACACGTAAGGCTGCCTATGCTTTTGCCTGCCGGTATTATTTGTTTAAAAAGAATATGGATAAAGTGATTGAATATGCTAACCTTACCTTTCCGGCAAATAATTTTGCTGATAATGTAAGGCCATGGAAATCATACGCTGGTTTTAATGTTCAGGAACTGGAAACTGCTTATATGAATGCAGGTAATCCGGGAAATCTTTTAATTGGAGAAACCGTGTCGCGTTTGGCCAGGAACTACAAGAGACCAATTTACTCTATCAGTCAGAACAGACTAAGGACAATATTGGCTCCTGTAGGCGTAACCTTTACAGCATTGCCAACTTATTCTAACAGTTCTACCTATTACTATCTGATCAAATTTGCTGAGCACTTTGTTCGTACCAGCATTAATGCAACCAGTGGAACCGGGTACACCATGGTGCCATTGTTAACTACTGAAGAGGTGTTGTTAAACCGCGCTGAAGCTTACATCGTGCAGGGTAAATATACCGAGGCTCTGGCAGATATGAATACCTTAATTAGTACCCGTGTAACTGCCTATAGCCCTTCTGCAAATAACTTAACAGAGGCAAAAATAAAAAGTTACTATGCCAATGTGACTACTGATACCAAACAAGCCTATATCAATGCATTACTGGATATAAAAAAGGCCGAGTTTGTACATGAGGGTATGCGTTGGCTGGATATCTTAAGGCATAAACTGCCGGTATTGCATAGGGATGCCGCTGGTAACGAATTTAACTTAGCAGCCGAGGATAACCGCAAGGTATTACAAATTCCTTCTCAGGTTACTTTATCAGGTGTTGAACAAAATCCACGTTAACGAATAAATCCAAAGAACATGAAAAATTTTATATATACACTGGGTATTTTTTCTCTTTTAAGCTTAACGATTGGCTGTAAAAAGAACGAAAATCTGGACAGGGAAATTGTTGGCCTTGGTGGTGATACCTGGGAGCAGGGGGCTATTGACGAGTGGTTGTACAACAACTTTACAAAGCCTTTTAATATGTCTGTTAAATACAGATGGGATGGTACGGAATATGATGTAGCAAAAACGCTGACCCCACCAAAACTCGATAAAGTTCAGCCTTTGATGGAAATGGTAAAATCGGTATGGATTGACCCCTATGTTGCAGAAAGCAATATGGATTTTATCAGAAAATATGGTCCTAAAAACTATATCCTGGTAGGTAGTTTACAATATAATGCTGGTGGAACAGTTACTTTGGGAGAAGCCGAAGGAGGAGTAAAAGTGACCTTGTTTAATGTGAATAACTTCACTAAAACCAATAGGGATGTTTCGCAACGTGTGCTCAAAACCATTCATCATGAGTTTACACATATTTTAAATCAGAATATCAGTTATCAAAAGGAGTTTCCACAAATCACTCCGGCTGGCTATACTGCCGATTGGAACAATACTACCCTGGCTGCTGCAAATAGTGGTGGTTTTATCAGTCAGTATGCTCAGGCAGCACCTAATGAAGATTTTGCCGAGATGACTTCGATTATGCTTACCGAAGGGAAATCTTCCTATGATGCGATTGTAAATAGTATTGTTGTGCCCAAGTTAGATTCAATCCCTGATGCAGCAAATCCTCCTTTTATCATTGTAAGAGAATCCCCTAATACAGTTGCGCAGGCTGCAATTAGGAAAAAAGAGCAATCGGTTATTTCCTATTTTAAAATGAGCTACGGCATTGAATTTTCACGCTTGCAAAACAAGGTAAACTATGCCATGGCACAAAATGCACCTACAGATTTGGCTACACTATTTGGTAACCGTAAAAAGTATACTTCACTTACTGTGGATCCTGATAATGTACCGGGTATGTCGGCAAACTTTATGACCACCTGGGCAACCGCCAAAACAGGGCTTGCTGCGGTTGGTGGTGCAGGTAGAGTACTGAATAGTTTTGTGCTGTTTTTTTATCCAAGAGCTGGTGAACTGGTTTTGCGCGTAAATTATGCAAACACTACTGGTACCCTTGTGGCAAATTTCGTCTACAAGGTAGCTTATAATGCCAGCAATCAGCTGACTTTGACTTATGTGAGAAGGGATGGAAATGCTGATGTTGTGGCTCCGGGATTGGTTGCTTTGACCAATTATCTGACTTCGGGCAGTTTTGCAGTAAGCTGGCGTTATGATGCCAATTTCCTTGAATTCGGACAATGGACAAAGGTTTCAGACCCTACATCCTCGTTTTTCGGAACTTTAGGTGTAATAAAATATTAGTCGTACGTAACTAAAAGAGATGAAGATGAAAAGAATTTTAATATATATATTCCTGTTAACCGGCTTAATGTACGGTTGTAAAAAGGACAACGATCCGGTTTTGGCAGATCCTGATACCAGGCTTAGCGCCGAACTGGAAAAAGATAAAGCTTTGCTGCTTTCTGCCACTGATGGCTGGTTGGCAACCATTTATCCAAAAGGAGGGAAGGGGTTCTCTTTCTACTTTAAATTTGCCGCCAATGGTACGGTAAACATGATCTCTGACTTTAATGCTACTACCGCAGGTACAGCCGCCGAAAGTACATATAGACTTAAAGCTTTGCAGCGGCCTACATTGATTTTTGACGGATACAATTATATCCATATGCCGGCCGACCCAAATTCTGCTGTTAGTGGAGGTTCAAGCACTGCATTGGGCTTAACTTCTGATTTTGAATTTGCATTTACCGGGGTTGTAGGGGATACCGTAAAGTTTGAAGGCACATTTAATAAAAACCCGATGTCTATGGTGAAATTGTCAAGTGCTCAGGCACAGTCTATTTTAGCCGGAGGATTAAAGAAGATGATAGATGATGCAAATACAGCTGTAACAGGGAAAATCCTTTATGTAATGTTGGATAATAAACAAGTACCTGTATCTCTTAATGTATCAGGAAAATCTGTTTCTATTGCGGGGCAAACCAGCTCCGTTTTCGCTTTTGGTTTGAATGAGCTTAAGTTGAAAAATTCGCTCAAATATGGTGCTTATAATTTCGATAAAGTATACTGGGAGCCGACAGATAAGTATTTTTACTTTTTGAACGGCAATACTAAGGTTAAGATAGAGATTTCGCCTGCACCCCTCCCGTTAGAAACTACACCAGCCTTGCATACAGTGCTCGGCTCCCGTTGGACTTCTATGCAAATCAATGTGGCAAATTTATCCGATTTGTCGGCTGATTTTATAGCGAAATACAATACAGCAAATGCTGCTTTAGGCACTTATCAAAATGCAGGACGCTATATTGAATACATCACGTTGTTGTTTAATCCTAATGGTACGGTGACCTTCCAGATCAGGTATAGAAATCCATCTTCTCCAACTAGTTTTTTCAATGCTGATTTCATTTATAATATGGCATTGGATGCCAATACAGGCATTGCGAAGTTTACGCTAGCCGCAGCGCCAGCTGGAAACGCAAACACAATTAGGACTTATGTGGTGGCATTAACAGACTATTTTGCAAGCGCTAATTTTAAGATCGCTTATATCGCTGCGGGCGCTCCTTCAGGAGCAACAGTTGGAGGGTTCCTTAATCAAAGTACGCCTTCTTCATTTTTCTATGGAGTGCTGATTCAATAGTAAATGTACATCATTACGTAGCTTAAAGAGTGGTATCAGTTTTTATGATACCACTCTTTTTTGATTTAAATAGAATTATTCCTTCTTCACCGTTTTCAATATCATTAGGTTCAGTGCATTCAGCGAATATCCGCTGATGTTATTCTGTGTCATGGTCAGCGACTGATCATAAAGTATCGGAACCACATTGGCATATTCTACAATCATTCTATCCATTTTCTGATACAGCAGGTAGCGCTTTTGATTGTCGCTTTCATAATAGCTCTGCTCAAACAACCTGTCAAAATCGTCATTAAAATAGCCCGTGTAGTTAGGGCCATTAGGTACTTTATTTTTGGAGTAAAACATGGCCATGTAATTCTCTCCGTCCGGATAATCTGCTATCCACGATCCCCTGAAAAAATTAACTCCATTCTTTGAGATCAGGTCCCGTAGACTGGCATTGGGGCTTACATCTACCTTTACATGAATGCCAATGGCATTCAGTTCACCCTGTATAAATTCAATCAGATCTTTATAAGTGGTCGATGTACTCAATGTAATCTGCGGCATGCCCTTACCATTAGGAAAGCCTGCTTCGGCCAGTAGTTGTGCGGCTTTTTGAGGTTCATAATGATAGCCCCTAACCGCCACGCTATCAAAACCCGGCATGCCATGTGGTATAAAACCTGATGTGGCCGGCATACCAATGCTATTTCTTAAATATTTGATCAGTTTGGGTTTATCTATAGCGTAATTAATGGCCTGACGTACTTTTTTGAACTTTAAGGGTGAGTTTTTGGCAATTATTTTTGACGTGTCTACCAATATGCCCACATATTCGGTACACAAATAAGGTCCTTTGCGCAGGCGAAACTTGCCCTTGTATTTACTGGTCATTTTGCCACTTTTAGTCAGAATATCATCCCGGTAACTGCCATCCACCTTATCAAAATAATCAAGGTCCTTTTTAATGAAATTCATAAAAGCACTTTGTTTATCGCTGATGAAGGTCACCTTTACCGCATCCAGAAAGGGGAGTTGCTGTCCGTTTTGTTTTTCCCAGTAATGCTCATTTTTCAACAGCACCAGAATCTCGTCCTCTTTCCAGTATTTAAATTTAAAAGGGCCTGTGCCTATGGGATGACTCCTGAAATCCTTACCGTAATGTTCAACAATTTCCTTAGGTACTACAGAGCAATATTGGGTAGTCAGCAGGTTGATGAAGGCCGGAAATGGTTTAATCAGCTTCACCTGAAAAGTACTGTCGTTTAGTGCTTTGAAACTGTTGATATCTTTTACTTTGTCGCTAAATATCCAGCCACCGGATGAGGCCACTTTAGGATCAATCAGTCGGTAAAAACTATATTTAAAGTCTTCGGCAACTACTCTCCGGCCTTTTCCACCTGGAAATAGAGGGTGGTTGTGGAAGTAAACATCATTGCGCAGATTAAAAGTGTAAGTTAAGTGATCATCGGCCACCTGCCAGCTTTTTGCGATGCAGGGTAGTGGTGTTAATGTGCTGTCTATCTGTACTAAACCGTTAAAAATCTGGTTGATCATCCATATGGCATTCTGATTTCGTGCAAAAGCAGGGTCCAGCGAGGTTACATTCTGATCCAGGTTCATGTTAAAAACCTTTTTTTCCGTGTCGGAAGATTTATTTTTACAGGAGAAGAAGGCTAAAATCAACAGCACATAAAAAATATTGTTTATCATACGGTGCATCGCTTCAGGAATAGTAATTTTGTACAAAGTAATAAATAAATCGATATGTCTTTTTTAAATGGGGTTATAAATAAGGTTAAAGATGAAGCCCTGAGAGAGCAGCTTCAGGAACGTGCAGATATAATTGAGCATAAAATAAAGTTTATGGATAAAGTACCTGTTACCTGTCTGGATAGCCGCAACCGGCCAAATTATGCTTTGGAAGAGGTGATTTTAAAGGCCGGGGGACTGCTGCAGGACTTTACTGCTACCGCCAAAGTGGTGATCTATTTAGAAAAAGGCAAAAGTATGCTGGAGCTGATGGGCGTGGTACCTCCATTGCTGGACAAAAGCTGGCCCGCGGTAGAATACAATAGAGTTTATTTAATGAATGGACAGGATCTGGATACTGAAGATCCGTTAGATCTTATTGCTGCATTGGAAGATATTGCAGAAATGCTTTACCCCGGTTTTTTTGTGTTTGGTAATGAAGGGATCGACTGGCTAAGCTTTAAAACGCAATAAATTTATCCATCTGCTGGCCGGTAAATTTTACCGTATCTTCTTTAAAGAGATTACCCTGCTCGTCCAGCTCAGTTTTTATGGCCGAAATGTGAATTCTTAAGGGAAGCACATTTAGGTGCAGGTAACTGCAAACGCCGCCAAAATGATCTATTCCACGTATGTTTCCATATTTTCCGGAGGATAGACCTACCAATGCGGCTTTTTTATCATAAAAACTTTCGGGGAAGTTACAGGCATCAATAAACGTTTTGAGTACGCCCGGGAAACTGCCGTTGTATTCGGGTATAATAAAAAGAAATTTACTGGTGGCTGCAATCAGTTCCTGTATTGGTGCAAATTCGGGGCTCCTTTTGCCATAAAGATCCGCAGTCATCAGGTGTTCGGGAAGATCCTCGAGATTAAAAAGATGAGTTTGTAACCCTTTTTGTGCCAATGTTTTCTGATAGTATTCCGCAACTTTTAAAGTGTTACTTCCAGGCCTGTTTGTCCCCGATATGATGGTTACCATGCGTAAATTGTTAATAAGATGTGTAAAACACTTAAATCATTAGTGTTACTTTTGCCATTTAGTTTGTATCTTAGCTAATCGTTAAAATATGCCTAAAACAATACAAAAATAGCATTTTTTATAGATTTACTTCAATGTAAATTAAGCCTTAAGTAAATAATTGGTAATTATTAAAAAGATAAATGAGTAAAATTATTGCATTGGCAAATCAAAAAGGTGGCGTAGGTAAAACGACTTCATCTATAAACTTAGCCGCAAGTTTAGCCGTACTGGAATACAGAACATTATTGGTGGATGCAGATCCTCAGGCCAACTCTACCTCCGGTATTGGTTTTGATCCAAGAAATATCAAAAACAGCATCTACGAGTGTATCATCAATGATATCGAACCAATGGATGCGATACAAAAAACGGAAACGCCTAACCTCGACCTGTTGCCAGCTCATATTGACCTTGTTGGTGCCGAGATTGAAATGATCAATCTGAACAACAGGGAGTATAAAATGAAAGCGGTGATGGAGAAAATTAAAGATCAGTACGACTTTATCATCATTGACTGTTCACCTTCATTGGGTTTAATTACCATTAATGCGCTTACTGCAGCCGATTCAGTGATCATTCCGGTACAGTGCGAATATTTTGCATTGGAAGGTTTAGGTAAGTTGCTGAACACAATTAAAATTGTACAAAACCGTTTAAATCCTGAGTTGGAAATTGAAGGTATTTTGTTGACGATGTATGATGTACGTTTGCGCTTGTCTAACCAGGTGGTAGAAGAAGTGAAAACGCATTTTCAGGAACTTGTTTTTGAAACCATTATTCAAAGAAATACCCGCTTAAGTGAAGCGCCAAGTTATGGCGTGTCGGTAATTATGCACGACGCGAACTGTAAAGGAGCAATCAATTATCTAAACCTGGCACGTGAGATCGTTCGTAAAAACGGACTGGTTGCAGCAGAGCAGGATGTAAATACGGCAACTATATAATTTATTTTTTAATGACATCTTTTCAGCGAAAAACAGGTTTAGGCAGAGGGCTAAGTGCGCTTTTGGATGATAGCGATTCTGTTAATCCGCCTAAAAGCGAGGTTAACCCGGTAAGTGAAACCCGGCAGGAAAGCCAGCCGAATAACAATAGCATCGGACTGATCAATATCAGTGAGATAGAAACCAATCCATACCAGCCACGTACCGAGTTTGATCAGGTGGCCTTAAATGAATTGGCAGAATCGATTAAAGTGCAGGGCCTTATTCAACCCATTACGGTTAGAAAGCAGCCGGGTGCAAACCAATATCAGTTGATATCAGGTGAACGCAGATTAAGAGCATCCAAATTGGCCGGCTTAACGCAGGTGCCTGCTTATGTACGGGGTGCCAATGATCAGCAAATGCTGGAAATGGCGTTGATCGAAAATATTCAGCGCGAAAACCTGAATGCCATTGAGGTTGCCCTGAGCTTCCAGCGTATGCTGGACGAATGTAACCTGAAACAGGAACAATTGGGCGAACGTGTAGGCAAAAATCGTACTACAGTAACCAATTACCTGCGCTTGTTAAAGCTGCCACCGGTTATCCAGATCTCTATCCGTGATCAGAAAATATCTATGGGACATGCCCGTGCATTAATTAATGTAGAGCAGGAAGAAAAACAATTGTTTATCCATCAGGAGATTATTGATAAAGGACTATCTGTAAGAAAAGTAGAGGAATTGGTACGGAGCATCAATAGCGTAGAGGTGAAACCTAAATTTCAGCTGAAATCGAAAGCTGTGCCCGCCGAATATCAGAAACTACAAAAAGACCTGACCTCTAAGTTTGCAACTAAAGTAAAATTAAAGGTTGGCGAAAATGGCAAAGGCGCTATTGAAATTCCATTTATGTCGGACGATGATCTGAACAGGATTTTAGAGTTATTAGACTGGTAATGTACAAAATACTGCTATTGTCGGTTTGCTTGTTCTTTGCTGTTTCAGCAGCAAAGGCTCAGGAAAAACTGACCGTAAAAAAAGATAGCACAAAAGTTGGCAATAAGCCCGACAGTTCAGTTACAGATTCTGTAAAGCCCTATGTTAACCAGGGAAAAATTGCCGGAAGAAGGGCCGCCATCAGATCGGCCATGTTGCCGGGCCTGGGGCAAATACGAAATGGTTTTAATCTTTATAGAGGTATAAAGGTGGCGGGTATATATACCGGTGCTACTATGCTTACGTTAGCATACATCGATAATTCCAAACAGTACAACATTTTTATTGATGAACTGGAGTATCGGAGTCAAAATGGAGGCAAGTCGCCTCCCAATAGTCCGTATGCCAATTCTCCTACTGATCGTCTGATCCAGGCAAAGGATATTTACAGACGAAACAAACAGGTGATCATTTTTTCGTATGCAGGATTATATTTGCTTAATATTGTTGAAGCATATATTGATGCCCGTTTGGCCAATTTTGATGTAGGTGATGTGGCGAGCATAAAGATTAGACCCGATCTGTTGAATACCAACCAGATGTATGGATTTAATACCTTTGCACCGGGAATGAAAATTGCAATCAGCTTTTAAATAAAAAAATATAAAATGAAGTTAAGATAAAGGACTTCATTACAAAAAAAACTAGAACCACAAACAAATGAAAATAGCTTTACTTGGTTACGGTAAAATGGGGCAGATCATCGAACGTTTTGCTTTGGAAAGAGGCCATGAGATTGTCTTAAAAATCAATATCGACAATACTGCCGATTTAACCACGGCCAATTTGTCGAAGGCAGATGTGGCCATCGACTTTAGTGCCCCGGATGCCGCATTGAGCAATATATACGCCTGTTTTGATGCCAACCTACCGGTAGTAGTAGGTACTACAGGTTGGTATGGAGAGTTGCAGCAGGTAAAAAACGACTGCCTGAGCCGTAACAATACTTTACTTTATGGATCAAACTTTAGCATAGGTGTTAATCTGTTTTTTCACATCAGCAAACTAATGGCTAAACTAATGAACGATTTCCCGGCTTATGAAGTCCAGGTTGAAGAAATTCACCATACCCAGAAACTGGATGCTCCAAGTGGTACAGCTATGACCCTTGCCGAAGGTATCATTGAAGGATTAGACCGAAAAAAGGAATGGGTAAATGAACTGGTAGGTACCCAATTTGATGAGGTGGTTAAAAAAGAGCAATTATTGATCGAATCGCACCGGATTGAAAATGTACCCGGAACACATACCGTATTATACAGCTCGGAAGTAGATGAGATTGAATTGAAACATACTGCACATAACCGGTCGGGCTTTGCGCTTGGAGCAGTAGTGGCGGCAGAATGGTTACAAAATAAACAGGGCTTTTATAATATAGCCGATATATTTAATTTTAAATAACGATATATGAGTTGGAAATTCTGGCAAAAAAGTAAAGACGATAAGCCGAAGAAGAAAAAAACAAGAACCAGGGAATGGGTTGATGCCATCATTTTTGCGGTAGTTGCTGCAACCATCATCCGGGTTTTCTTTATTGAGGCTTACACCATTCCTACAGCTTCAATGGAAAGATCTTTGCTGGTTGGCGATTTCTTATTTGTGAGTAAAGTGAATTACGGGGCAAGGATACCTATGACCCCAATTGCATTTCCTTTTGCCCATCATACCATGCCAATTACTGGTACAAAAGCTTATTGGGATGGGGTACAATGGAAATTCCGCAGACTGCCCGGTTTGTCCGACATCAAAAGAAATGACGTAGTTGTTTTTAATTACCCTCAAGGTGATACGGTAGCCCTGGAACAACAGGATGTAGATTACTACCAGATGGTGAGGGCCGAAGGTTGGGCTGCCATCAACAGCAGGTATACCATAGTGAGTAGACCGGTTGATAAGCGGGAAAACTATATCAAACGTTGTATCGGTATTGCGGGAGATACGATTACGATGAGTCGTGGATTGGTGTCTGTTAATGGAAAACCGGAGAAACTAAAAACAAGCGGACAAATCAGTTATGAGGTAACCTTCAAAACACCTGATGTAAACCCGGCCGTATTTGAAGATTTAGGTTTTAACATCTCTGACGACATCAGGGGTACCATGACACCTAATGTATATACCTTTAACGGAACGGAAGAGATGATGAACAAAGTGAAAAAACTCGACTTCATCCAATCCGTAAAGGAATTTACTGCTTTGCCAGGCGAACGTGAAGGTGATATTTTTCCTTATGATAAAAACAGGAACTGGAATGTGGATAATTTTGGGCCGATCATCATCCCTAAAAAAGGCTGGACAGTTAAGTTAGATAGTGTTACCATGCCGCTTTATGAAAGAAGCATCCGTATTTATGAAGGCAATAAGCTGGAAAAATCTGGCAACGGGTGGTTGATCAATGGCAAGCCGGCCGATAGTTATACCTTTAAAATGGATTATTACTGGATGATGGGCGACAACAGGCACAGATCTGCCGATTCCCGTTACTGGGGCTTTGTTCCCGAAGATCATATTGTTGGAAAAGCATTGTTCATCTGGATGAGTTATGATACCAACGGCTCTTTCTTTAGTAAAATCAGGTGGAGCAGATTGCTTAGAGGAATACATTAGAAGAATATATGAGCTATTATGAGCGGCTTGTGCATGGCACAAGCCGCTTTTTTTTTGCTTATAATTTAAGGTTGTTTAATTGACTAAAACCGCGTATGCCGTGCGCTGGGGCATATTATTTTGCGGATAAATGTAATTTTGATTTTTAAAAGAACACTAGACTTAAAAAATATTTTAAAAAGTATTGTGTTTTTTAAGAAAAATATTTTAAGTTTATCCAACCAAATAAAAAACCTTGAGCATACCAGTTAAAAAATATCAGCAGCTAAGAAAGGAGGTGATCCGGCACTTGTATTACAACGAGATGCTTACCCTTACCGAGCTGAGCGCATTAAGTAGCAAAAGCCTGCCTTTGGTTACCAGTGTGGTTAATGGTCTTTTGGCCGATGGTTATGTACTTGAATATGGATTAGCGCCATCAACCGGAGGGCGTAGGGCTTTAACGTTTTTATTAAACCCCAATAAAAAAAGATACGTAGTAGCAGTTGCTATGGACCAGTTGGTTACCCAGGTAGTGATTTATGATTTATTGAACCGTGCCCAAAATGATATAGAAGTCATTACCATGCAGCCGGCCAATGATCAGGAATCGGTAAACGAATTGATTCAGCTGATCAAAAGACACATCGGCAATTCTGGAATTCCTTACGATCAATTATTAGGGGTGGGTATAGGAATGCCGGGATTTGTAAGTGCGGAGGAAGGGATAAACCATAGCTTTTTTAGAGTTAAAGGTGATGGAAATCTAAGAACTTATTTAAGTAAGGAAATTGGCTTGCCGGTTTTTATAGATAATGATTCGAGCCTTATTGCTTTGGCCGAGCTGAAATTTGGTATTGGCAAGGGGCACAAAGATGTGATGGTGGTAAACGTGGGGTGGGGTATCGGTTTAGGGATGATTATCAACGGGGCTATTTTTAGAGGGCATAGTGGTCATGCCGGCGAATTTAGTCATATCCCACTTTCCCAGAGTAATAAACTGTGTTCTTGTGGCAAGCGCGGATGTCTGGAAGTGGACACTTCTTTATTGGTACTGGTTGAAAAAGCCAAGTCGGAAATGGCAATGGGGGCCAGTTCAAGTATGGAGGTATTATTTCAGGATGAAAGCAAATTGCAGGGCGATCAATTCCTGGTGGCGGCAAAAAAAGGTGATCCACTGGCCGTATCTATACTTTCGGAGGCTTCTTTTTTGATTGGTAAAGGCTTGGCTACCCTTATACATATTATGAACCCTAAATTGATTGTGTTAAGTGGAAGAGGGGCCAAGGCAGGAAGAATTTTAATGGCCCCGATACAACAGGCCATCAACGAATTCTGTATTCCACGACTGGCAGCGCATACGGATATTAAAGTTTCAACATTAACAACAACACCCCAATTGATAGGAGCCGCTACGCTGGTACTGGAACATTGCCAGTTTTTCTAGCCCAAATTTTAAACTAACAACATTATTATAAATTAACTATTAACTATCTAAAACTTAACAATTAAAACTAAAACGATGAAACAGATGTACTTAAGGTGTGTTGCAACGTTGTTATTCAGTTTGATAACAGTGTTTGCCTTCGCACAGAAAAATGTTACTGGGACCGTTAGAGAAGGGGGGCAACCGCTACCAGGGGTAAGCGTTTCCGTCAAAGGAACCAGTAAAGCTACACAAACTGATGCTACCGGAAAATTTTCTATTTCTGTAGCCGGTGGTGATGTCCTGGTGTTTACAGCAATTGGTTATGTGCGGCAGGAAATTACGGTGGGAAGCCAAAGTGTAATCAACGTAACTTTGGCCGAAGATAACCAAACCTTAACTGAAGTAGCAGTGGTCGGGGCTTTGGGTATCGTAAAAGACAACAAGAAATTGGGATATGCGGTAACTACGGTAAAAGGTGATGACTTGACCCGTACCAATACTGTAAACCCGATTACTGCCCTGCAAGGTAAAGTGGCCGGTGTAAACATCAATGTGATGGGCGCTGCAGGTATACAGACTTCACCTAATATTCAAATCAGGGGAGCAAAGGTTTTGGGTAATATACCGGGCCAATCAAACAACCAGCCTATTTTTGTAATTGATGGAAACGTGATCCAGAATAATCAGATTAATGCTGATGATGTGGATGGTGGTTCTCAGTTGAAAAACTTAAATCCTGATGATTATGAAAGCATCACCGTATTAAAAGGTGCTGCGGCAACCTCTCTTTATGGTTCAAGGGGATTAAATGGTGCCATCGTAATTACCACCAAAAAGGGTAAAGCTGGCCAGGGTTTAGGTATCGAATTTAACACTACCTATCAAACTCAACGCATCTATAAAAGCCCAATGGCATTTCAAAATGTTTACGGACAGGGCAGTGTAAGTACAAGGGAAGGTAACTTCGCAGATAATGGAACGCAGGCCTTAACAGCCGGTAGCTGGGGACCAAAAATGGATGGAAGTATACACCCTGCACCTTATGATGCAACTAAAATGGTACCTTACTCTCCGCAACCAGATTCCTGGAGAACTTTTTACCAGAATGGAAATTATGTAAATAACAACCTGGCATTAAGTGGTGGTGGCGATAAATACAACTATCGTCTTTCTTATTCTAACAATTCCAGCAAAGGATTGTTGCCTAACAATGGTTTAAAACGTAACAGTGTTGACCTTAGAATTGGAGCAGACATCAATAAAGTTTTCTCATCTGAATTGGGTATTTCATATGCCAACACGGTGACTAAAAATTATTATGGACAAGGCCGTTATTACCATGGTGGTGGCGAAAACTTAGGTTTCAATACTTTTTATTTACCAAGAAATATTGATTTTGCTGATTGGTACGCCAATTACCGTAATGCAGATAATTCAACAAAAAGCCCAGCCGGTAACTCAAACCTGGATAGGATTGTTGGTGCTTTTTCTCGTTTTGACAAAAATAATTTTGAGAAACAGGAGAATTCCATTTTGGGATATACGCAGTTAAAAGCGCAGGTAGCACCCTGGTTAGATTTTTCTGGAAAACTGAGTGTCAACTTCTATAAAATCAATACCGAAACAAAAAACTATGGTAATGAAAAGGATAACAGAGGTGGAGCTTATGAAGTAGGAGGCAGTTATACCAACACCTATAACATTTTGTTTATGGGACATGCCACCAGAGACATTACAGAAGACCTGAAACTTGATTTTCGTGTAATTAATGAAATTTATGGGGACAGGAAAGGTGAGAATTATGGTGGTAAGACCAATGGAGGATTGATCGTTCCAAATCAATTTTTCCTTGGAAACTCGGTAGGAGATATTCAAAGTAATTATTTTTATAAAAATGGTGATTATCCCGGTCCTCAATACCCGTCCACGCTTACCTATGGTTTAGGTGGTATATTGAACTTAAATTACAAAGACTATCTGAATCTGGAGTTGACCGGTCGTAACGACTGGCTTTCTACGTTGACTTATCCGGTTAATATTCCGGGGGCCAACAACTATACAGTATTTTATCCTTCAGCAAATCTTTCCTATTCATTTTACGATCACCTTACCCAGAAACCTTCCTGGCTTTCTTCTGGTCGTTTGAGAGCTTCATTGGCTTATGTGGGGAATGGTGGCGTGGCAGGACCTTATGATACAGGTAAAGGGTATATTCCAAAAGGCGTTATTAATGGCTTTGGAAATGCTATTGGTAGCGCAACTGAATTCAAACCGAATGTTAAACGAAATCTTGATCTTAGACCACAAAAACAACGTTCTATCGAATTGGGTACTAATTTTGGTTTGTTCAGGGAATTGATCAATGTTGATTTTGCCTGGTACAAAACCAATACCTTCAAACAGCTTTTGACACTGGATGGAATAATGGAAACGGGTAGTGACAAAATATTTGTGAATGCTGGTAACATCCAAAATAAAGGCTTTGAGTTATTGGTAAATGTTAATCCAATCAGAAGTAAAGACTGGAGATTAGACGTTGCTGTCAATTTAGCGCACAACAAAAGTAAGATAATTGAATTTGGTGGGGGTATCAAAGAATGGGAATTG
The DNA here is from genome assembly GCF_900564155.1 of Pedobacter schmidteae. Classification (NCBI taxonomy): domain Bacteria; kingdom Pseudomonadati; phylum Bacteroidota; class Sphingobacteriia; order Sphingobacteriales; family Sphingobacteriaceae; genus Pedobacter; species Pedobacter schmidteae. Next base: position 2,305,778 of record NZ_LS999839.1, read on the forward strand.
AGCGGTGGATATGATGGAGCCAATGTATGGGCCTATGAAGGTGGTGACTTTGGTGTGTTAACCGCTAATCCCGGATCAACAGTAAAATTGGATCCAAAAACAGGCTGGCCTTTGGTTGTGGTGAGCGATGTTGCGCAAAGTACTAATCCATTGACTAAATATAGAGTGCAACTGTATGATTATGAGGTTAATGAAGAAACTTCCACACAAAGAAGAATTGGCTTAGGGAAAGTAGAGCCGGATCTGGTTGGCGGTATCAATGCCAATCTGCGTTATAAGAACTTTAGCTTGTTTGCCCAGGTCGATGGTCGTTTTGGTGGTGATGTTTATTCACAGGCTTATAGCTATGCGATGGGACAAGGAACCTTAGAGGCTTCATTGTATGGCCGCGATCAGGAACATGGAGGTGTTGCCCGTACCGATTCTTATAATGGAACCACGCGCTACGACGGTGTAATTCCAAATGTAGTATTTGCAGAGGGAGAAATGAGCCCATTAAAACCGGGAACTTCACTGGCAGGTAAAACCTTCCGCGAGGCGTATGATGCAGGACTGGTGGAGCCATGGAAAGCATCATGGTATCATGCCTACACCAATGGATGGGGTACGAATTTAAACACAGGAGGTGCAGTGAGCAAAAACTCCTGGATCATGCTGAGAGAAATTACTTTGGGCTATAACTTGCCGAATGAGCTTTTGGGTAAAGCCCGTATCCAGGGAGCAAGATTAAGCTTTAGCGCAAGAAATATCGGCTATTTGTATAGAACCTTGTCTGGTGGACAAAATCCTGAGTCATTACAGAGTAACGATCCATTCAGACCATACATCACAGGTGGCGTGCCATTTTCAAGAAGCTACGCGGTTACCTTAAGTGTTAAGTTCTAATTTTAATTAAAGAAGACGATGAAAAAGATAAATAAGAGTTTATTAATGTTAGTTGCAGTTGCCCTTGTTGGACAATCCTGCAAAAAGGAGCTGGTGGATATCAACACCAATCCCTATTTATTAGATAATGTAGGACCTGAATATTTATTTACCGGAACTACGCTTGACATCAATTTGAACAGCAGGGACAGGACCATGAAAAAATATGGTACCAGCATGACCTATATGCAGTACCTGGTACCGGATGTAGCTACTCCGGACGGATTAAGTGGAGCTTACTGGAACCCGGCCCGGACTACCGGACCAAATCCTGGTTTGTTTTACTATAACGATTACTATACAGGTGTTGGAAGGGATATGAACCGCATCATTGACCAAATCAATCTTTTACCTGCTGATAAAAAAGCGTCATACCAAGGTTTAAAAGCCATGGCTTCTATTGTAGAGGTGTATCATGCATGGCGTGTAGCAGATGCATTCGGTGCAATGCCTTATAGTCAAGCTTTTAATGATGGTACTTATCCGCTACCGGCCTACGATTTCGATTTTGATTTGTATAAGGTTTTTGATAAAAAGTTGAAAGATGCAGCAACACTATTGAAAGACAACCCTAGCGGTCAGATAGATATGAGCGCTCAGGATTTCTTTTATGCTGGGAATTATGGCAGATGGCAGGCTTTCGCCAATACCTTGAGGATTAAAATTGCACAACGCTATCAAAAACGTGATGCGGCTAATTTAACGAGCGTATTGAATGATATTGCTACCAATTTTGCGAGTAAAATCATCAGCTCGGTTCCTGAAACATTTTCTTATACGCATACTCGTGATTGGAACGACAATGTGGATGATATCAATAACATTCTTATCAACTATAATGCTTCTTATGCTTTTGTAGAGTTTTTGAAATCGACCAATGATCCTCGTATCAAATTTTTGGTTCGTGAAAATGACTTGGGGACTAATTATGCACCATATAATAATGCAGTTACCAATGGAACTCCGGCAACAAAAGCTACACTTGCACTTCCTGCAAACCAGGTACGTTATTATGGTAAACACGCATTCCCTTCTTCTGTTGAGGGTGGATTTGATGCGACTGGAGGGGTAAGAAGCGTGGGTTTCCCACTGGTAGGTGGAACAAATGAAAATCTAGGTGTATTGTCAGCCATACAGTCGCGCTTGTTTGTTAGAAATGGTGGTTTTGGTGGTTCGGATGCCAGATCGGCTAAGACTTTTATGCATACTGACGAGGAGTTTAAAGAAAGAACTGTAGTCATGAAAAGAAGAACTTTGTATTTGAGTTATGCGGAGACTTGTTTTATGATGGCAGAGATTGCTGAAACAGGTGGCAATGGCTTAGGCAAAACCGCATCTCAGTGGTTCTATGCGGGTGTTCAGGCTTCATTTGATGAATATAAAGCACTAGCAATTGATAACCTGGTACCGAATGCTAATCAGGTAGTGATTGGGAATTTTGCGACAAATCTTCCTTATTTAGGCTTGCCTAGTATCTATTCACAAGCATGGGTAAACTTCCTGGCTCAGCCTGAAGAGGCATGGGCCATGTGGAAACGTACCGGCTATCCTCAGTTTGAAAATGTGAGACCAGGTGTACCAAACAGAATTGGTAACGGTTCAAGTATCGCTTACCTGGAGGCACTTTGGAATGGTACTTCAGATTTAGTGATCCCTAGAAGAAGTGCATTGCAATTGAGCACAGGTTCAAACCCGAACTCTGACAATTACTATAAAGCAATTCAGACGATGATCAGCAAAGATGCTGCTTATGGTAAAGATGCACTGGATACCAAAGGTCGTATCTGGTGGGATAAACAGTAATATTTAATTTGATTTTTTTGGTTCAAAGAAAGGGCCTGTAATTTTTTACAGGCCCTTCTTTTTATATGACGTTTTTATACACTCCACGTTCTCGACGATAGGAGAGTACATTTGTTTAGAAACAGTTCAAGAGATTCCTCGCCTTACTCGGAATGACGACCACGCTTTAGGAATGCTAATTAACTCAATCCCTCAATACCCAGTTTTTTTGCCAGTTCATTCAAATCGTTTACCACCACATCAATCAGTGGAATGCCGGCAACTTTTCGTTCCTGTTCAAAATCGTGTTCCGGTTCGCCCGGGATAATTACCTTTTTATCTGCCTCAACAACCTTTGCACTTTTGAAGCGGGTAATCCAGTTGTCCAGATGGTCTTTAAAATCCTGAGCTGGCCTGAAACCATCTACCCGCATCGCTCCAAAAAAATGACCTATACCTTCTCCAACAGGGTCTGTTGGGGGCTCCAGAAAAGCCACAAAAGGAGGTACCCATGGCCCATAATTTGCGCCCGATAGTACCGCTGATAGAATATCGACTGTAGCACTCAGTCCATACCCCTTATGGCTCCCATGATCTTTATCGCTACCCAAAGGCAATAGTGAGCCGCCTTCTTTTAGTTGGTGTGGATTTATCGAAGATAAACCGTTCTTGTCCTGTACCCAGCCTTCAGGAATAGGCAAATTGGCCCGTTGGGCGATTTCTAATTTGCCATTTGCCGCCGCCGCCGTAGCCATGTCTACCACTACGGGAGGGTATTTTCCGGATGGGAAAGCATAACACATTGGATTTGTACCCAATAGCCTTTCATTTGCATAGGTTGGGGCCACCAGTGGACTGGCGTTGGTCATACTGATGCCAATCATTTCCTGTTCTACAGCCATCAACGCATGGTAGCCAGCTATTCCAAAATGATTTGAATTTTTTACCGAAACCCAGCCGCTACCATAAATCTTTGCCTTTTCTATGGCTACCTTCATGGCAAATGGTGCCACTACTAAACCCAATCCCCCATCGCCATCTACTGTTGCCGTGGTGGGTGTTTCGTGCACTATTTTTACATTTGGTAGCGCATTAATCCGTTTCTTTTCCCATAGCCTTACATAGCCACTTAAACGGGCCACACCATGCGAATCTATCCCTCTCAAGTCAGACCGCAACAATACATCGGCCGCCAGCTTTGCGTCAGCTTCCGGACAGCCCATCGTTAAAAATACGTTCTCGGTAAAGCGACGCAGATGATGCTCGGTGAAAGTGTGAAATTTCATGGTAATCAGGCAAATAAGACTGTAAACTGGTGGTCTAATGGCTTAAAGTAAGCCACTAAGGAGTCGATAAACTCATCACCATATAATACATATAAGGGGGCAATATTTAATACACGTTCCTGCAACACACCATTGGGGAACAATTTATCTTTTAGCGCCTCTATTTGTGCTAATGAGGTTTGATGTTTGCGTTTCTCGGCTCTCAGCATTTTTTTCTCCAGACTGGAAATGAGCTTGAGGCCCTTGCTTTTAGCGGCATCGGCCGATTGAGAGAGTGTTTTGTCAATTTTATAGGCATTTAACTTAATCTGATCAAAAACAGCATTAATGGCCCGTTCTTCGTCATTCAGCGAAAGCTGCAGATTAACATGTGCACGCACCCAATCATTTTTAATACTTTCGGTAGGGGCAAACAGGTTTTTATGACTAATGCCCAAAATCTGCATCCTCATTTCACTTCTGCTGTCGATAACCAATGCCGAGTTGCGCAACAACAATACTGGGAAATCCACTTTGTAATGCTCAAAGTTTGATTTCAACTGCAGCCAGTAAGTGAGCTCTGCACCACCACCTATATAAGCAAGATTAGGCAAAATAACTTCCTGGTATACCGGACGCATCACTACATTGGGACTAAACCGTTCCGGGAAATTGGTGATTTCCTGTTGCAGTTCTTCCTTTCCGAAGCGGATGTCCGTGTTCATGACCTTATACAGGCCATCCTCTTCTACAATACGCTCCCTTAATTGGTCGGTCATGTAAAAAAAGTTGATCTCCCGCGGATTCACCTGCGGTTTATGACCCAGTGCTTCCAGTTTTGCATTGCTTTCGGTGATATACTTAAAGCTATGTTGTGCTGTGATGTCCTGTTGTATGATTTCGGCGAATTGTTTTTTAAACTGCCGGTCGTCAGCATCTATGCAAACCAACCCGTATTCGCCAAACAGGGCATCTACCAGTTCCCGCGTGGCATCACTCAGTTTGTTGTTATTAGTATAAGCAGCTTCCACCAGGCGCGACAGCATCAATCCGTTTTTGCCAATGCCCAAATAACCTTTGTAGGCCCCCAGTGTTTCAATGATATCTTTTGTATCCAGTCGGCCTGTAGCTCCGCTTGCGGGCTTGGTCCAGGTCAGCATTTTGTCCTCAATTTTTACATGATTGATTTCCTCAAAATCATGATCCTCGGTGGCCATCCAATAAACGGGGACAAAATTATAATCCGGGAATTCCTGTTTTAAGGTTCTGGCCAGGTTAATTGCGGTAACTATTTTATAAATAAAATAAAGCGGCCCGGTAAAAATATTCAACTGGTGGCCTGTTGTAATGGTAAAAGTCCGGCTATCTCCCAATCGTTTGATATGTTCGGTAACCATCGGGGTAGTTTTTACAGCAGCATATTGCTGCTGTATGGTTTCTACCAACAGGGTTCTGTCGCCATTAAAGTTGCGATTTTTAATGGCTTCGCGGAAGCCATTAAAATCCGGCGTATATTGATAAAAAGACTTTAACTCGTCTTTTCCGCTGATGTAATCCAATACAACGGCAGAGAAGGCATTCGTTTCCTGATAAGAGATGTATTTTGCCTGCATTGCCACGAATTTAAGTTAATAAACCATAATTCTTAATTTGCGGCTTTTATTTTACAATTTGTCCATATAGATCGAAGTCTTCTGCGCGATCAATCTTTACCTGTACAAAGCTGCCATTTGCGGCATAACCGGTAGTGGCATCAATTAAAACCTCGTTATCCACTTCCGGGGAGTCAAACTGGGTGCGTCCGATGAAGAAATCGCCCTCTTTCCTGTCTACCAAAACTTTAAATGTTTTTCCAACTTTTTCCTGGTTGATGTCAAACGAAATACCTTGTTGCAGTTCCATGATGGCATCCACACGTTCCTGTTTTACCTCATCCGGCACATCATCAACAAGATTATGCGCGTGGGTTTTTTCTTCATGTGAATAAGTAAAACAACCCAGACGGTCGAAACGGGTTTCTTCCACCCAGTCCATCATTTCTTCAAAATCCTGCTCCGTTTCACCTGGGTAACCACAAATCAAAGTAGTACGCATGGCAATACCTGGTACTTTATCTCTAATCTGGTTTACTATATCAATGGTTTTTTGCTTGGTAATTCCACGGCGCATTGATTTCAGCATATTATCTGTAATGTGCTGTAAAGGCATGTCCAGGTATTTGCAAATGTTTTCGCGCTCATTCATTGCATCCAAAATTTCCATAGGGAAGCCAGACGGGTAGGCATATTGTAGTCTGATCCATTCAATACCATTTACATCAGATAGGCGGCGTAACAATTCGTCCAGGTTACGTCTACCGTAAATATCCAGGCCATAATAGGTCAGGTCTTGTGCAATTAATATCAGTTCTTTGGTGCCGCCTGCAGCCAGTATTTTGGCTTCATTTACCAGCTCCTGCATATCACGTGAAACGTGTTTGCCCCGCATTAGCGGAATGGCACAGAAAGAGCAGGGGCGGTTACAACCTTCGGCAATTTTAAAATAAGCAAAATGAGAAGGGGTAGTCAGCAAGCGTTCGCCAATCAGCTCATGCTTATAATTTGCGCCAAGTGAATGTAATAAGTTGTTGAGGTCGTTGGTGCCAAAAAAAGCATCTACGTTGGTAATCTCAGCTTCCAACTCAGGTTTGTAACGTTCAGATAAACATCCGGTTACAATTACCTTCCCTACTTTCCCTTCATCTTTAAGCTGACTGTATTGTAATATGGTATCGATAGATTCCTGTTTGGCGTTATCAATAAAACCGCAGGTATTGATAACAACAATATCATCCTTGCCCATTTTATTGGCCTCATGAACCACATCCATACTATTGCCGCGCAGTTGCCCCATTAAAACTTCCGAATCGTAGGTGTTTTTAGAACAACCCAAAGTGATGACATTGATTTTAGGTTTTTTAACGGGTATTATCTTTGACGGTGTTTTTGTATTCATGTTAGGGTACTCTTTTTATTTAATTGTTTATCATCCTTTTTGGGTTTCGTTTTCCCCTTTTTTGAGAGCGTAATCCTTTTTTGGATCCGTCATCCTGAATTTATTTCAGAATGACGATCGAATTATTACAGAATGACGATCGCTCAAATAATGAAAATCACTATTTAAACAAGCTGTCAACAAATGCTTTTTTATCAAATAGTTGAAGGTCGTTCATGGCTTCGCCAACGCCTATATATTTTACAGGGATTTTAAACTGATCGGAAATGCCAATTACTACGCCGCCTTTTGCGGTGCCGTCCAGTTTGGTAATGGCCAGTGCATTTACGTCGGTAGCTTCTGTAAACTGTTTACATTGTTCAAAAGCATTTTGGCCGGTCGATCCATCCAGTACCAGCAATATTTCGTGCGGTGCAGAAGGGATTACCTTTTCCATTACGTTTTTAATTTTTCCAAGCTCGTTCATCAGGCCAATCTTATTGTGTAAACGGCCTGCGGTATCAATAATTACCACATCTTCGCCATTGGCTACTGCCGATTGTAAGGTGTCGTAGGCTACCGAAGCAGGGTCCGAGCCCATGGCCTGTGCTACTACACGTACCCCAACACGCTCGCCCCAAAGTTTAATCTGTTCTACGGCGGCGGCCCTGAAGGTATCTGCTGCACCTAAAACTACTTTAAGGTTTTCGGCTTTTAATTTATGGGCCAGCTTTCCAATGGTCGTGGTTTTTCCTACACCGTTTACACCAACCACCATAATTACATAGGGTTTGTGCTGACCATATTCAAACTGACGGAAATCGTTGCTGTTATTTTCAGCTAGCAATAACTGAATTTCGTCCCTTAGCAGGTGATTCAGTTCGGTAGTAGAGAGGTATTTGTCTTTGCTAACACGTTGCTGTATACGATCTATAATTTTTAATGTGGTGCTTACGCCAACATCAGAGGTAACCAATACTTCCTCCAGGTTGTCCAGTACATCATCATCAATGGTCGATTTACCGGCAACGGCTTTAGTAATCTTGCTAAAAAAGCCTTCCTTAGTTTTTTCTAATCCCTTATCCAGAGCCTCTTGTGCTTCAGGCGCAGTTTCTTTTTTCTTGAAAAAATCGAATAAACCCATACTAATGTATAACAAAACAAAAAAAGCCCTCCCGGTAAAAAGGGACGGCTTTAATATTATAAAATATTAAAATTATTTTTTAGATGCAGAAATAGCATCTTGAACGTGATCGTTGTGAACAATAACTTCTTTGAAAGAATAAGCACCTTTAGGTGATTTAGTCATTGTAATAACTTTCGAATATTCTTTTCCTTTACCCGTTTTAAGGGTAGCAACTACCTTTTTTGCCATGATTTAATAGGATTATATTTAGTTATATACTAAATGATATTACTTAATTTCTTTGTGAACCGTTACTTTTCTCAATACCGGGTTGAATTTTTTCAATTCTAAACGCTCAGTAGTGTTTTTACGGTTTTTAGTAGAGATATATCTAGACATACCAGGCATGCCGCTAGTTTTATGCTCTGTACACTCTAGAATAACTTGTACTCTGTTACCTTTTTTTGCCATTTTATATACTATTAAGGTTGATTCACATCAACCAATGTTATTTACAAATATCCTTTTTTCACGAAACGACTGATCGCTTCAGTAATACCAATTTTGTTGATGGTTTTGATAGCTGAAGTAGATACTTTCAGTGTTATCCAACGATCTTCTTCAGGAATATAAAATTTCTGAAGTTGTAAGTTGGGATAAAACTTACGCTTAGTTTTAACGTTCGAGTGAGAAACATTAAAACCTGTCATTGCCATTTTTCCGGTTAAATCACAAACTCTAGACATGCCTTTATTTATAGTGTTAAATATACTTTCTTAATTTTTTTAAGAGTGTGCAAATATCAATAAAATATTTGTAATCGTCAAGGGGTGCTCCAAATATTTTTAATTTATTTACAGGGGGTTGCGAAATGAGCTATAATAATCTGACTTCACTATCCTTTGTTGTACAAGGTTAATTGTACCATAAAGGTAAATAATTCCTGAAAATTTTGAACATCATTTATATTAATGGTTAAATTAGCTCTGCGCAAACACATGGATCTTTACACAGAGTTAACCGATAATGAACTAACCATCTTACTAAAAAAAGGAGATGAATCCGCGTTTACTGAAATTTACAATCGGTATTGGGATAAACTTTTTGCAGTGGCCTATCATCGGGTTGACTCGGAACCGGAGGCCGAGGAAATTGTTCAGGATGTATTTCTGAGTTTATGGAACCGTAGGCTACAACTTGAGCTTACGCATAGTATCGGTACTTATCTGGCTGTGGCAGTCAAATACCAGGTGATCAATAAACTCAGCAAAAGGCACCGCAAACGGAAACACCTCGAAACCATCGTTGTTACCGAGCAGGCTGAGGAAAGCACAGATCTGTGGTTTGACGAAAAAGAACTCCGTATTCAGCTGGAAAGGGTTGTTAACTCCCTGCCCGAAAAGTGTCGACTGGTTTTTTTAATGAGCAGGGAGGAGGGGAAAAGCACCCGCCAAATTGCAGAAGACCTTAATATTGCCGAAAAGACCGTAGAGGCGCATATGACCAGGGCTCTTAAAGAAATCAGAAATTCTTTAAATATCGCTCTTCCAGTACTGCTGTATCTTCTAAAAAAATAAAGCAAAAATATTTTTAATCTCACTAAGGGTTTACTGCCATTAGCTTGACTATATGTTTAAAGGATCATATCGTGGATTTAAACAATAACAAATATAATGTCGAAATACTAGCAGAAAAATGGGCCAATGGCACCATCACCAACGATGAACGCGTCTGGTTTGAAAACTGGTACCATGCTTTTGACGATTCTGAAGTAAATATAGCGGATAGTAAACATGCTTCTGCCGCTGCACTAAAAAAACAAATGCTCGGGATGATTCAATTCCGTATGCAGCAAACAAAAGTAATACGGATACAGCAACCTGTTAAATATTTGTGGTATAAACTGACTGCAGCAGTGGCTGTTTTACTGGTACTTTCTGCCGTCCTGTTTTTCTATACCAACACACCACAAAGCAATGTCATCTCAGCTCATAATGACATTGCCCCTGGAGGCAATAAAGCGGTCCTTATTTTAGCCGATGGCAGACGAATCTCTTTAAATGATGTAGCTAGCGGAAAGCTGGCAGAACAAGCGGGGCTAAGGGTGGATAAGGCCGCTGATGGTGAATTGGTTTATCAGACCAATGCCGCAGCCTATCAGCCGCAAAAAGAAACCGCAATTATCTATAATACGCTGAGTACACCAAAGGGCGGGCGTTACCAGGTGGTTTTGCCCGATGGTACCAAAGTGTGGTTAAACGCGGCCTCCATTTTAAAGTACCCTGCAAGGTTTACTGGTACAGCACGTAAAGTGGAGTTACTTGGTGAAGCTTATTTTGAAGTTGCCAAAGTAATGATGCCGCAAGGCCCTGAAAGTAGCCCGCAAAAAATGCCTTTTATTGTAAAAACAGGTGTACAGGAAGTTGAGGTATTGGGCACTCATTTTAACATCAATGGTTATGCCGATGAAAACGGTATCCGGACTACATTGTTGGAGGGGGCGGTACGTCTCCACTCACCTGGACTTTCCCCGGTGATGTTAAAACCCGGACAGCAGGCCTTGCTGGCAGATCATAACTTTAAGGTCGTACCCGCTGATGCCAATGATGCCATTGCCTGGAAAAACGGATTATTCTTATTTGAAGATGCAGATTTGCAAACGGTAATGCGGCAAATTGGCCGTTGGTACGATCTGCAAGTCATATACAAAGGCCAAATCCCAAAAAGTACCTATAACGGAAAGATTTCACGTAACCTAAAATTATCCAAAGTGCTTGAGGTACTCAAGTATTATAAGGTCAATTTTAGCCTCCAGGGGAAAAAGATAATTGTGGAGCCTTGATACTCCCTCGCCATTAACCAAACCAAAATGTTCAACTAAACCAAAAACATGAATCCATATTTACGACAGCAATTGCCTTAAACCAGGTAAAGGTGGCTAAAATGAAAGCCGGAAAGTGCAGCGAACACCGTTCCGGCTATAATTTGAGTTAACCCTTCCTGCGGGATGTGATGCATCGCCGCGGGAAAAATCAATGTGAACCGATCTAAGTATTAACCCAAACCAACTCAAAAGTAGGAAACCCCTTCCATATTTAGTCTATAAACGACTAAGTATTGTTGGGCTTTGCCAGCGGATGAGGAAAACGAAACAAATGCAAAAGAATGCCTTTAACAAAGGTAGGTCGGGCCCATGGGCTAAACCTACGCTATTGCCGGGGATAACACAGGGCCTTCGGGGCCTGAGTGCGGCAAGTAAAAGAAAATGGATCATGAGAATGAAGATCACCACTTTCCTATTGATGATTGCGCTTGCGCAGGTTAGTGCGCGGGGCTTTGGTCAGAAAATTACGCTTGATAAGTATCAGGTCACTTTAAAAGAAGTCTTAAAATCTATTGAACACCAGACTGGTTTTTTGTTCCTCACCAAAGACTATAACATTAGTGAGCCCAGGGTAAACATCAGTGTAAAAAATGCATCTATTGATGAGGCTATGCGCGCCTGTCTCAAAAATCTGCCCCTCAGCTATCTCATTATTGATAACAGTATCGTATTGTCCAAAAAAGAACCTTCTTTTTTGGAAGCCATCAACAGTTATCTCAACGCAATTGAAGTGACGGGTAAAGTCTCGGACGAGAGCGGCAGGCCTCTTCCTGGGGCTACGGTAAGGATAAAAGGTACGCAAAGAGTGGCCATTACGAATGCCGATGGGGTATTTAGCTTCAGCGGGGTGGATGAAAAAGCTGTTCTGGTGGTTTCTTTTTTGGGCTACAAAACCCGTGAGCTTGCCGTATCTGGCGGAGGCATCCCACTATTGATTAGGTTGGAAATCAATCCTGCTGAACTTGAATCGGTCAATGTGGTGTCTACCGGCTATCAGAAATTGCCTAAAGAAAGAGCTACGGGCTCCTTCTCGCTGGTTGAGCAGGCAGACCTGAACAAGCAGATCGCTGTGTCGGATATTACCGAAAAGTTTAAAACCTTGTTGCCCGGCGTGCTCATGACCAACAATAATGCCATCATCCGTGGTAAAAGCACCATCAATGCCAATCAATCTCCTATTATTGTGATAGATGGTTTTCCTACCGAACTGTCATTGTCCGCCATCAATCCAAACGATGTGGAGAGCATTACAGTGCTACGCGATGCGGCGGCGGCATCCATATGGGGGGTAAGGGCCTCTAATGGAGTGATTGTTATCACCACTAAACAGGGCAGACGTACTGCCGATGGCAAGCCCGCCATTACGTTTTCGTCCACCTTTAAAATACAGGAGGTACCTGATTTTTCTGATTTGAGGCTGGCCAATTCCAATGAAGCTATTGACGTAGAAATAGAGGCGCTTGGCAAAGGCTGGTACAACCTTGACAACCCTAATAGCAATGGTGGTTATTCCCCTGTTTATGAAGTTTACCGTAAAAAAGCCAAAGGCCTGATTACCGAAGATGAGGCCAACCGGCAGTATGAAATTTTAAGAAACAACGACAGTCGTGCACAAAGTAAACTGTTTTATAAAAACGGTTTACTGCAGCAATACAATTTGTCTGCTTCTGGTGCAACAGAGCGTAACCGGTATTACATCTCCTTAAATTATCAGAAAAATAAAAGTTATGCGATAGGCAACGACGATAAGCGCCTTACCTTTTTTATAAAAAACAGCTACCAGTTGCTGCCAAAGCTTACCGTGGATGCTGATGTGAACCTTTCTTATATAAAAGGAGCCAGTAATGGACTAAATGTAGGTGATTTTATTGCGCAACGACCTTACGAATTGATTGTGGATGAAAACGGGGGCTATTTGCCTGTTTATCAATCTATTCGTAGTCTGGAAAGAAATCAGGAACTTCAGGACAAAGGTTATTACAACTGGAATTTTAACCTGAAACAAGAGTTTGACAATACAGACAAACCCTATCATTCTTTTAGTCCCCGCGTTAACCTGGGCATCACATACAAGGTTATTGATGGTCTGGCTTTCGACAGCAAATTTCAGTATGAGCGGTCGGATTACAACAGCAGTAATTTCATGAACGAAGAGTTGTATTATGTCAGAAATCAGATCAATACACTGACTACTATAGGTGCGGGTAACGTGCTCAACTATCAATTGCCAAAAGGTGCATTTTATGATACCTATATCCAGGTCAGCCAGTCTACCTCCTGGCGCAATCAATTGCGGTTTGACAAAGAATTGGGCGAAGGTAGGCATCGCATTAATGCTATTGCTGGTACCGAGATCAGCCGCATTTTATCAAAAACTACCCAGAACAGATATCACAATTATGACAAGGCCCGGCTTACATCCAGCCCTATTAACGAAAAACTGCTCAGTGCAGGCGTAGTCGGATGGAATGGCAGCACTGTTAGCTATATCCCGGTATTTAACCAGTTTATTGACGTGCAAAACCGGTATTTCTCCATGTATTTTAATGGATCCTATACCTACCTGAATAAATATACCCTTTCAACCAGTGGTAGAATAGATAAATCCAATCTCCTTGGTGCCAATGTAAATGACAAACTTACCCCGCTATATAGTGTTGGACTGGCCTGGAATGTCTCAAAAGAAGATTTTTTTAAAATAGGTTTTATAGATGATTTGAGGCTGCGTATAACCACCGGGGTAAACGGAAATGTAGATAAATCTACCAGTAAGGTGTTGGTAGCCATCCCGCAAAAAAATACCGGTTCCACAGATGAAGATTTTCTGAAGGTTCAATTCCCTGAAAATAAAGATCTCAGATGGGAGAGCACCAAGGTTAATAACATCGGGCTCGATCTGGTATTGTTCAAGAACCGGATTGCGTTAAATGTGGATGCTTATCATAAAAAAAGCTACGATTTGCTGGGGTTTGTAAATGCCGATCCTTCTGTAGGCTTTCAACGGGTTTATAAAAATACCTCGAATATGCTAAATGAGGGATTTGATCTTAGCCTGAAGGCAGATGTGTTCAGAGGAGCGTTCCGTTGGAATTCAGTAGTCAATCTGTCTTACAATAAAAATAAGGTAACTAAAGTGTACAATCCTAACCCTACCTTAAGTGGCTATTTAGCTGGTGGCAGAGGGAACGAGATTGTCGATCAGCCGATAGATTATTTTTACAATCTACGTTGGGCGGGCTTAAATGCACAAGGAGAGCCTCAGGTATATGATGATAAAGGTGTAGCTGTAAGCTGGATTAACAGTGCGCAGCCAACCATCGATTGGTTGGATTACGCAGGGACAACCCTTCCTAAATACTATGGGTCTTTTATCAATACCTTTTCTTATAAAGGGTTTAACCTTACACCAATATTTACCTATAGGTTAGGTCACATGATGCGCCTGCCTACTACTTATGTACGTTCGGCCAGTCCTATTCTTACCAGCATTGCCACGCGTTGGCAAAAGGCTGGCGACGAAGCGCACACCAATGTGCCTAAATTGTATACTAACCCTAATGAACCCTTGATGCGTGCTCAGTTTTATACACTTAATACCGCAAGACAGGCCAGTGCGTCTTATGTTAGGTTAAGTGTGGTTAGCCTGACTTACGATTTGCCCAAACATTTTGCAGGCAAGGTGTTCAAGAACATTCAGCTGCAAAGCCAGGTAACAGATATCTGGCTATGGACGAAGAATAAAGAAGATGTAGACCCCGAAGTAGCTAATCTGAGGGATGGCAGACTTAACCTTTCGCCGCCTGTAACATACACCTTCGGACTTAAGGCAGATTTTTGACATAAAGCAATTACGACATGAAAAAAATACTAACCCTACTTATTGGTGTTGCTGTTTTAACAGCTTGCAATAAGTATATAGACATTGATGAAAAAGGGAAGGTAATCCCAAAAACGGTGAACGATTATTACCAGCTACTTAGCGACTACAATGTCATGAAGGTGAGCAGCATCAATGTGTTTTACCTGAATGATGAAATTAAAATATATAAGGATGAAGTAAGCCGGATTTTCTTTGGACCGGATGTGTTTGCCAACGGATATCTCTGGAAAGATTACATCTACAACAATGCCGATGACAATGACAAGGATTGGAACACCTATTACGCGCAAATTTATATATGTAATATGGTGATCGATAAAATTGATGTTGCTACAGGTAACAATGAAGTGCTTAGAAAAACGGCCAAAGGTGAGGCGCTGGCCCAGCGGGCTTTTGCTTATTTTATGCTGGCTAATCTGTATGCCAAACATTATAATACTGCAAGTTACATCACCGACCTGGCTGTTCCGTTATATCTTCAGCCTGACATTAACGCAAAAAAGGCAAGAGCCACGGTTAAAGAGGTTTATGAACAGGTAGAGAAGGACCTGCTGACGGCCCTCGATCTGGTGCCTCTAAAATCAACCTTCAGTTATCACCCCAGTAAAGCAGCTGTACAAGGTTTGTTGGCCAAAATGTATCTGTTTCAAGGTAAATACGAGCAGGCAAAATCTTATGCCGACCTGGCCTTGCAAGCCAATTCCTTTTTATACGATTTTAAGGATTATGATTTTACACCAGGCTTGCCTAAGTTTTTAGGATTGGCCAATTTTCCTACACGGGCCATTGATAACAAGGAAATTATTTGGGACAAACAAAATGACCTTCCTTTTGTGTACATGATTGCGGTGTACATGTCTGATGCGCATAGAGCTTTATATGACGCTGGCGACAGAAGGCTTTATTTTGCTGATGTTGAAGGTGGGCCATTTGGCCCCAATGTGCATGGTAACTCGTTGTTTGGTAAAGATCGTATTTATAAATCCGGAATTACCACACCCGATTTGCTACTGATCAGGGCCGAATGCAATGCCCGGTTATCTAAGCCCGACCTGGCTGTTGACGATTTGAATACCCTGCGCCTGAAACGGTTTGATGCCAATAAATATCAGGCCTATCCTAAAAATAAAACCGATCTGGAAGCATTGCAATTGGTGCTCAAAGAGCGCCGGCTGGAGCTGATGCAAGATGGCTGGAGATGGTTTGACCTGAAACGGCTGAACCTTGATCCACGCTTCAAACAAACCCTTAACCGTGATTGGGGAGGGCAGGCCTATACCTTAAAGCCGGAGGATAACAATTATGTATTGGCTATTCCTAAAAAGGTGGTCGAGTTAAACAATTTAATGATACAAAATCCAAGAGATAATAAACAATAGCAATTTTATGGACAACATTGTAGAATGTAAAAATCTTACCCACTATTATGGGAAGAAAATGGTGTATGAAAACCTCAGTTTCAATATTCGTCGTGGAAGTATATTAGGATTGTTGGGAAAAAATGGAGCTGGAAAAACCACTACCATTAATATTTTAAATGGTTTTCTTACACCCCGGAGTGGTGAATGCATCATACTGGGCGAAAATTCACGAAGCCTCTCGCCAGCGGTAAAAGCTAAAATAGGTTTTTTGATAGAAGGACATGTTCAGTATGCGTTTATGAACATCTACCAGATCGAAAAATTCTATTCGGGCTTTTACCCCAACTGGAAACGTGAAGCCTATTTCGACCTGATGTCGAAACTTAAGGTAACACCTAAGCAAAAAATCTCCACCATGTCCTGCGGACAACGTTCTCAGGTTGCCCTTGGACTAATTCTGGCTCAAGACCCGGAGTTGTTGGTGCTGGACGATTTTACCCTGGGACTCGATCCCGGCTATCGTCGTCTGTTTATAGATTACCTGCGCGATTATGCTAAATCAGAAAATAAGACCATTTTCACGACCTCTCATATCATTCAGGATATGGAACGGCTGATAGATGATTGTATGATTATGGACTATAATCGGGTATTGGCCTATATGCCGCTTAAGCAGTTTATGGGCACTTTCCATCAGTTTAACTTCGAAACCGAAAGCAACGATACGCCCTTGCCAGCAAATCCGCTGGTGGTGAACTACGAGAGGGTAAAAAACAAAGTTGAATTGTATACCTACGGCCAGGAAGAAGACGTGAAAAATTACCTCAATGGCTTAGGTTTCAGTTATAAAAACTTTACCAGAGTTGAAATGAGCCTCGAGGATGCATTTATAGGATTAACCGGAAAATATTAAAAGGATGTTAAAATCAATATGTTATAAAGAATGGCTTAAAATTGGAAGAATTGCCATTGTATTGTTTATAGTTGGGTTGCTGGCTATCGCCGGTATATACCTCAGTGTAAGGCACGATCTGGTGCTTACCGATGCCGAAAAAATATGGGATATGATCATCAATCAGAAATATATCTATTTCTCTATCTTCAAGTTCTTTCCCCTCATTTTTGGTCTGCTGATTGGTGTGGCACAGTTTGTCCCCGAAATTATGGAGAAGCGGATTAAGCTTTCATTACACCTGCCATTAAACGAAGAAGAAGTGGTGCTGAAAATGGTCGCTTTTGGTGCAGGAACGGTAGTGGTTACTTTTTTTGCGCTTTTTATATTGTTCTATGGTTGGGGGTTGGTCTATTTTCCTTCCGAAATTGTACAAAAGGCCTCGCTTACCGTTTTGCCCTGGTTTTTGTCGGGTTTAACCGTTTATTTTCTGGCTTCCTACATCATTCTGGAGCCAATCTGGAAATACCGGATTTTTTACATAATCACTGCCGCCGTATTGATCAGTATCTTTTATAAAAGCAATGTAGCCGGTGCCTATGCGCCATCTATCGTAATGCTGGTATTATGTGTACTCATGGCCAGCATATCATCAATATTTTCGATTTACCGATTCAGAAAAGGAGAAATGTAATATGTTACCTAAACTAAGCAGATATTTACTTGTGTTATTAACCATCATCACCCTGGCATATGTGTTGCCGGCGGTGTATAACACCCTATTTGATACCCGTATCAATACACCCTTTGTTACCTATAGCGAGCTGAAAAAAGAATATTTCGTAATGCGGAATATAGATGGGAAGCCCGCTTTTGTTGACCGGAACAAAAAAGTGTACACACAACAGGAGTTTATGGATGTGACCCCTATTGCCAATTTTCAATATCATTTGTCCAGAGGCACTTTGCCCGATACTTTAAACGGAGTAAAGCTCAATGCCCAGCAACTGCAACACGAAAGCATCTTTCAATTCATTAGTCCCGAAAACCTGTATACACCATCTTATGGTTTGTATCCTTTGTTTGAATCGGAACCCGAATTTGGTCTTCGTTTTCCGGCCGATGTGTTCCGGATCAATGAGCGCGTTGAATTTATTGATGCAAAGACCAACAAAATTAATGCAGCAAAAAGTGAAACGTATACTACAGCATTTAAGCAGCTGGGTTTCGTATTCCCGGCCAAACTGGCCGCAGGTATCCCCTCGGTGATGAAAAGAAGAGATCAGGGATGGTTTATTGAGGACCGGGCAGGGCAGCTGTTTCATCTCAAAATGGTGAAAGGACAGCCTTATTTTAAAAAGGTTCCTAACCCGGAAAAAGTTAGTTTCAAACATATCTTATGCAATGATTTTGATTCAGATGAGTTTTATGCTGTCGTTATTTCTGATGATAACCACTTGTATACCATAAACAAGGCCGATTATAGCCTGTCGAAGTTTCCCATCAACAACTATAATCCTGAGAAGCAAACGGTGATGATCTCTGGTAATCTTTTTAATAAAACCATTTCGGTGATGGATGATGAAGCCGTGAAGGTGTATACCGTTGACCGGAAATACCAGCCAATTGATCAATTTAAAGAAACACTGCCATTGAAATCGGAAATGGCCATAGGTAAAATATTTCAGGCATTGTTTCCATTTTACCTCAATGTAAGTTCTCCATATACTGATTTTATAAAAATGGCATTGGTAAGGGTTTCCGGAAATAGCTGGATCTTTTTAAATGGAATTCTTTTGATCGTTTCGCTGGTGTTGATGAGGAGGGAGGGACGGAAAATAGGGGGAAGTATCCCTGATCTGCTTATTGTAGCGGTTACAGGTATTTTCGGCTTTTTGGCCATCTGGATGTTTCCGAACAAAACTTATTGATCTGTTTTTGCAGTTGATGATGGAGGTAGTAAAGAAATGTCTTTACTACCTCCATTTTGTTTGTCAGAAAATTTATGCTTAGGTGTTCATTTTTTGTGATAAAATAACTAAATATTAATTTTAAAGAAAATATTGGTTGTTTTTGTTTCTTTTCTTAATTTTAAATCCGAGTTAATGATGGATAGACGAATTGATAAATGACAGATTACAGCACACTTACCGACGAGCAACTCATCGCCCTTTTAAGAAAAGGAGATGGAGGCGTTTTTAACGCCATCTTTGCAAAATACCGTAATTTCCTGTTTTCATTTACTTACCGGCGGTTAAATGATAAGGAACTAGCCCGGGATTTGATCCACGATGTGTTTTCTGCCATCTGGGAAAAGCGGGCTACCATAAATATTCCCGGTAATATAGAGTCTTTCCTGGTGGTGATGATTAAAAATAAAATCCTGGATCATTATAAACATCAAAAAGTAAGTCAGAGATATATCGACAGCTTGAATGTGTACATAAAGATAGAGGAAGAGGCTGCAGATCATCGGGTGCGCCATAATGATCTTGCTGCGATGATTGAACAGGAAGTTGCAGCCCTGCCCCCAAAAATGAGAATCGTATTTGAACTGAGCAGAAAACAATACATGAACAGGCAGGAAATTTCCGAATACCTGGATGTACCTCAGGAAAGTGTTAAAACCAGTTTGAGACGAGCGCTAAATATTTTAAAAACAAAGCTAAAGGTGGTGTAATAGATGACGATAACATGAGTCCACCTTGAGTAAGTAATGGCTGCGCGGTGAGTCCGCCTTTTTCTAGGGAAAAGGCGGACTCACCGCGCTCTCATGGCGCTCTCATGGCGCTGTCATTCCGAATCCAGACAAGCCTGAATTTTTACTTTACTTTTCTCCTCAATTCACAAATCAACAAAAAAAGCACTGCTTTAAAATGAACAAAAAGAACAATAATTTTTTTTTCCAATTATAATTCGTACCTTTTACCTTTGTAAAACGCTTTTTTCTCTTATAACGCTGAGCCTCAAATCTAGAATGTACCAGACCCCAGGCCCAACCATTATGGATTGAGGCATAAAAATACTTACTTTTGGAATGAATATTGGAGTGTGAGATAAATTAACTTATCATAAAGAAATTGGATCAGATAAAAATATATTCGCAGCAATTGGTAGCTGAAGCCCTAACGCAAATGCGTGATGGTGAGGTGAATAGCTTGCCTGTTTACGATGGAGATCGTTTTGTAGGCAAAATTAACTATGTGGAACTGATGGCTTTTTTAAACCAAAAAGACAAGCTGGGCAGTATGTATGCACATAAAATGAATTTTGATATTGGCACCGCGCTATTGGCTATAAAAAAGATGAAAGCCGATATGCATCATAAGGAGCCTAAGCGGTTTAGTTTTGGCAAACAGGTGATCCTTGGCTTAAGTGCTGTGGCTGCCGCTGCAGTGTTGTTGCTGGGCGTAACCTGGTTCCTTTTTAAGTCGACAAGTACCGGGCCGTTAATGGAAAACAAAATGACGGTTATCAATGCCAATAAATTGATGCTGACTTTGGCTAACGGACAAAATGTTGAGCTTGATGCACAAAAAACAGGATTGATTATGGCGGGCACCAATTTGAATTATAATGATGGTAGCCAGGTGGGGAGTCAGAATGTTGCTGGTGGGGGTTCTATGGTGTTAAATGTACCTCGTGGTGGAACTTATCAGCTTACCTTGCCTGATGGAACTAAAGTTTGGCTGAACTCAATGAGTAGCCTAAGCTTCCCGGCAAGCTTTGACGGCGTAAAAAAACGTAACGTTCAGTTAAATGGAGAGGCTTATTTTGAAGTTGCAAAGGTTACCCGTGGCACACGTATACCATTTATTGTATCCAGTAAAGGACAGGAAATAGAAGTTTTGGGTACGCATTTTAATGTAAGTGCCTATGAGAATGAAAAAGCGGTAAGAACTACTTTGCTGGAAGGAAGCGTACGTGTAAGTCCGTTTACACAAAAAGATAAATTACTCGCTGCAATGGATCCTGGAACTATTGATCCGCTGCAAGCCGAAGGGGGTAAAACTACGGCGGCTGACATCATACTTAAACCTAACGAAGAAGCAACTTTGACTGGTGCCGATATGGCGGTGAAAACAGTAGATGCAAGCGAAGCCATGGCCTGGACAAACGGAGAGTACATCTTCAGGAACATGCCATTGGAAAATGTAATGCGTATGGTTGCCCGTTGGTATGATGTAGAGGTAACTTATCAGGATAAAGCCACAGGTGCTACACCTTTGGGAGGAGCCATTTCCAAAAAATCAAAAATTGCTAATGTGCTTAAAATGCTGGAATTGACAGCTGACGTTCACTTTAAAATAGACGGGAAAAAGATTACGGTATTAGAATAATGAGGTTAAAAGGGGGAATAATTGTTTTCATATTATCCTTGTTTGGTATTGCAGTACATGCTCAAAAATTGAATTATGTACAGAAAAATTCATCACTGGCCAGGCTTTTTAAGGAAATAAGAAAACAAACAGGGGTTACTGTAACCTGGAGTGAAAAAGATCTGGATGTAAGCCAGCGATTTGATGCTGATTTTAAACATGCCGAACTAAAATTGGTGATGGAAGAATTGGCAGCCAGGTTGCCCGTCACGTACACCATACTGGAAAAAATGATTGTAGTGAAGGTTAGAAAGATAACCGACAATCTGCAAAATGCAGCGAACGCACCGCCCGGGACATCGCCGGTACCTTTGCGCCCTGACAGAGAGGTTCAACTTAAGGAAGTTGAAATTGTAAGTACGGGTTATCAACAGGTGCCCAGGGAAAGAACTCCGGGAAGTTTTGTACGGGTAGATAGTGCTCAACTGAACCGTAAAGTAGGTAGTGATATTTTTAGCAGGCTAGAAGGGATAACCAGTGGCCTGCTTTTTAATAAAAATACGCTGAGCTCAAATTCAGGGAATCTGGACCTATCCATTCGTGGCAGAAGCACCATTTATGCCAACGATCAGCCGCTCATTATTTTGAACGATTTTCCGTTTAATGGTGATTTTAATGCCATTAATCCGAATGATGTAGCCAGTGTTACGGTGTTGAAAGATGCTGCGGCAGCATCCATATGGGGTGTTAGGGCCGGAAATGGAGTGATTGTGATTAATACCAAAAAGGGTGGTTATAAGCAGCCTTTAAACATTTCTTTAAATACCAACCTGACCATTTCG
Source organism: Pedobacter schmidteae (assembly GCF_900564155.1). Lineage (NCBI taxonomy): Bacteria > Pseudomonadati > Bacteroidota > Sphingobacteriia > Sphingobacteriales > Sphingobacteriaceae > Pedobacter > Pedobacter schmidteae. The sequence continues at coordinate 2,328,026 of NZ_LS999839.1, forward strand.
GGTAAGCCAGATGTTTTTTACAATCCGAATTATTTGTCTTCCGCTGATTTTATAGATGTAGAAACCTTTTTGTTTAACAACGGGAAGTATGATGCCGCACTTGCAGATAAAGTGAACTACCCGGTGCTTTCGCCGGTTGTGCAAATTCTGGACCGGCAAAGAAACGGGCAATCTGCCGCGGTAACTGCCAGTCAGTTAGATGCCCTGCGTGGAAATGACATCAGAAGGGAAGAGTTGAAGTATTTTTATCAAAACCAGGTTGCGCAACAGTACTTTTTGAACATCAGTAAAGGAACGGACAAGTCCAGTCATTACCTTTCGGCCGGTTATGATCGTGCACTTTTGAGCCTGGTAAACAATGTTGATAACAGGTTTACCGTAAATACCCAACATTCTGTAAAACTATTGAAAAACCTGGAATTGAATGCAGGCCTGACGTATACGAGGACGGTATCAAAAGTGGATAGTACCATATTAGGGACCGCCGGTTTGAATTTTGGACCTTATTATCAGTTTAAAGATGAAAATGGGGCGGCCGCTACGTTTGGCAGGCAATACAGTGCTGATTTTAATGCACAGGCAATGGCCAAAGGTTTCTTGAACTGGGGCTATGTGCCGCTGGATGAGTTGAGCTTGCCACCGACAACGGTGAAAGGTAACGATTTGCGTTTCAATACAAGTTTAAACTATACGATTCTTCCGGGTTTAAAAGCTGAATTGAGGTACCAGTATCATCGGATCACAAACAATTCAACTTTGTTGAGTGGCCCAGGAGCTTATTTAACCCGGAGCCTGATCAATCAGTATTCAGCTTTGACGGCCGGACAGGTTAGTGGTTATAATATTCCATTAGGTGGTATTGAATTCCAGACGTTAAGAGAAGCGGTGGCGAAAAATTTTAGGGCCCAGTTGAACTATCAGAAAGACTGGGGAAAGCACAGTGTCTCGGCCATTGCAGGGTATGAGTTGTCGGAATTTGATACCGAAGCAAGCAAGTCTAACCGTTATGGTTATGATCCAAAAACCGGTAAGTTCGCCGATGTGGATAGCGTCACTACATTTAACCTGAACCCCTCTGGTGCCGGAAAAATTGTGACCAATACCAATCTGTTTGGAAAACTGGATAGGATCCGTTCAGTATTTGCCAATCTGGCTTATACCTATAACAATAAATATACGGTGTCGGGAAGCGCCCGGATGGACGGTTCTAATTATTTTGGGGTAAAAACCAGGAATAAAAATGTGCCATTGTGGTCGGCCGGAGCTTTATGGCATGTAGATAGGGAGGATTTTTATAAGATGGACTGGTTACCGGTACTGAAATTAAGAGCATCGTATGGTTATAACGGAAACCTGGATAGGAGTAATACCGGAGTAACTACTTTTAAAAATAATTTATTGAGGGCCACATATACCAGTCTTCCTTTTGCCAACATCATCAATATTGGAAACCCTGAACTGCGTTGGGAGAAAATAGCTATTGCTAATTTTGGCTTGGACTTTGGTCTGAAAGACCAAATAATCAGTGGAAGGGTAGAATATTACTTTAAACATGGCACTGATATGTTGGGTGATAAGGCTTTTCCTTCCAGCACGGGAATAAAGGTCCTGAGAGGAAATTACTCGGAAATGAAAAGCCGTGGAATGGATCTGTCCGTAACGGTACGTAATCTTGGTGGTGCACTGAAATGGCAAAGTACTTTTTTATTGTCGACCGCACGGGATAAGGTAACGGTATATGATGTGGTGGAAACTGATAATATTTTTTACGTGGGAACCTCGAGTTATAAACCTGCATTAGGAAAGCCTGTTTATGGTATTTACAGTTATAAATGGGCAGGATTAGACCCTGCAAATGGAGCACCGCGCGGCTATTTAAACGGAGCGGTGAGTACGGAATATGCTCGTATTTTAAATGAAACGAGCATTGCAGATCTGGAATATCATGGCGCTGCAAGGCCAACTGTATTTGGTGCTTTAAATAATACCTTTTCTTTTTATAAATTTACCTTGGGTTTTAACATCAGTTATAAACTGGGTTATTACTTTAGAAAACCTTCTGTAAATTATTTTGATATGTATCAGATAAGTCTGAGTAATAATATGAATCGTGATTATGTGCAACGTTGGCAAAAGCCAGGGGATGAGCAAAGAACCAATGTGCCTGCAATGGCCAACTATGGCAGTGATGGGACCGCAGATCGCTTTTATAATAATTCGTCGGCGACCGTAGCGAAAGGCGATCATATTCGTTTGCAGGATATCAGTTTAAGTTTCGACTTGGATCGCTCTAACTGGAAAAGTATTCCTGTGAAACATATACAGCTTTATTTTTATGCCAATAATTTGGGGATAATCTGGAAGGCGAATGAATTTGGGCTGGATCCGGATGTTATTCCTTCTACAACTGACCGTCTAATAAATCCTGGACCAAGAAGCTTTTCTTTAGGTATTAAAGCAAATTTTTAAGGAGAAAATGGATTCGATGAGGAAGTGGAGAAATATAAGCGCTGTAGCAGGGTTAATCCTCTCCTTTTTACTCCTTTCTTCTTGTGGAAAGGAATGGCTGGATGCTAAACCCGATAAATCGCAGGTGGTACCGAAAAGCATAAAAGACTTTCAGGTTCTTTTGGACAATTCCGCCTTGTTTAATATCAATTAGAGTAGTGGTTTAGGTGAAATAGGTGCTGGTGATTTCTATACAACGTTTACCATATGGGAGTCTCTTTTTAATGTGCAGGAAAAATCTGCCTATATCTGGGCCAGTACAGAAAATTTCTACATAGGCGAACAGAGTATTGACTGGGGAAATGGTTATCAGCGGATTTTAAATGCTAACATTGTTCTGGAAGGGATTGAAAAAGTACAGCCTGTGAATGCTGAACAACAGGACTGGAACAATATAAAAGGGAGTGCTTTGTTTTATAGGGCTTTTGATTTCTTTAATCTGGCTCAGGAATATTGCAGGGATTATAAATCTAATACTGCAAATACTGATCTTGGCCTACCTTTGCGATTGGAGTACGATGTGAATATAAAAGTTAAGCGAAGTAATTTACAACAGACTTATGAACGGATTACTACAGATCTGTTAACTGCTGCTGATTTGCTGAGTACAAAACCTCAATATAAAACCCGACCTTCCAAAGAAGCAGCCTATGCTTTATTGGCCAGGGTTTACCTGGTGATGGAAAACTATGAACAGGCGGGTATATATGCCAATAAGGCTTTGCAGATTCAACAGGATTTATTAGATTATAGCAAATTGAGTACTACAGCTTCATTTCCATTAACGAGATTCAATACTGAGGTGATTTATCACAGTGTTTTTAATTATGCGATTTTGTTACCTACACGACTAATTGTAGAACCAACATTGTATAATACATATGATTTAAATGATTGTCGAAGAAATTTATTCTTTACTAACGGAACCAATGGGATTACTTATAAAGGTAGCTACAATGGAGACCGAAATATGTTTGGTGGATTGGCTACTGATGAAATGTACCTGATCAGAGCGGAAGCAAAAGCCAGGAACGGAGAATTGCCAGCAGCCTTAATCGATTTGAACCATTTATTACGCAGCAGATGGAAGGGCAATTATCAGGACTTGCAAAGTACGGATGCGAATGTGGTATTGGGTTATATTTTACGGGAGCGTAGAAAGGAACTGTTGTTTAGAGGGATTCGTTGGGCTGACTTACGACGTTTGAATAAAGATAGCAGGTTTGCTACCGTTTTAAGCAGGAACTTGAATGGTACTACTTATACGTTGCAGCCAAATGATAAAAAATATGTTTTCCCGATTGATGAAGATGAAATCCGTTTAAGCGGAATACAGCAAAATGAACGTTAGTGTATAAAAGGGGGCCGAAGCCCCTTTTTTATATGATTTATTCAAAATGACCACTAAGGATAGAACCAGTCTGGAAGCTAACTCCAGCAGCAGGTAAGGGCTGTCCATCACTGGGAAATGGATTTGTACCAATATCCCATTGTGCCGAACAGATGCTCCCCCCGGCTATGCATCTATCTTCCTCAAAGTATGTATAACCTCTTGGATCACTCGGATTGGAGTAACTCAAGTTTGTTTTATAATAAACCAGTATTGAACGTTTTTTAACCGTTGTAAAAGCGCTGAATCCAAAGGCAAGACCAGCTACGAGAACGCCAAATGCTGCTTTTTTAATTCTGTTCATCTTATTTTTGTTTTAATTTCCCCATGTCGTATTTTGTTTAAACAGGCTACAACTTTTACCTGTATTACGCGCGTAAATTTTTTTATTGCTTATCTGCTGCAAGCCCCCCAATGGCCAGAACGATAAAGCCTATGTTAAACCAGATGTGTTGTTGCCAGGTCATGGTACTAATTACCCCACCGCAATGGCAAGGTAAGGTGCTGCCCGAAAAAACCATATAAATCAGGTAAACAGTAAATGTGAGCATCAGCAGCAGGGCGGCACGCATGCCGGTTTTCCTGGTTGCAGGAAAAATCAATACCAGGCTGATGAGAATTTCGATAACAGGAATGGCCCAGGCTACCACCATACTAAAACTTCCAATTAATGGCGACTTGGCCAGGGTAGAAGCAAATGATTTTACAGTAAGTATTTTACTGGCCGCTGTATACATAAAAAGTATAATAAACAGGTAAACAGCAAGATCGGTAATGATTGCCCTGGTTTTGGCTGAGAGCGGCAAGTAAGTCGATTTGTTGATTGTTGATTCCATGTTATTTCTTATTAGTGTTTCAGTAATTCAAAGTTGCAGCACTTTTTTTTATTAAAAAATGCAGAATCCTGCCAAAATGAATAGGGACCTGTTGGCAGGATTTTACCCCCGGTTAAGCGAATACCGCTACCTTCTTTAACGGTCTTTCCATCGCTTTAGGGCAATAGCCCATAAATTTTTTAAAGGCCTTACTAAAATAGTGTGGCTCTTTATATCCACTTAACCGGGCTATCTCATAAATAGGCTTGTCGGTATGATATAGCTGTTTACTCGCGTAATCGATCCTGAGCCTGATTACCTCTTCGTGCAATGGGATGCCAAAAGCCATTTTGGCCAAACGCGCCAGGCTTCGTTCTGATACCATAAAACGGGCAGCCAGTTTCGGCAGATTGTCTACATCCGGAGAGGCAAAATGGGTCCGCACAAATGTGGCAATAGCTGTTGCCTTATGGTGTTGGTAATGTGCCGTAGCATCCCGGCGTTTCAGGTTGTTGTAGTATTTCTGGATACAGCCATTGATAAAGATATAGCCGTCGTGGTCAGCATGGTGCCTGTTGCGTGTCATATCCATTTTTTTTAGTGCGCTAAACAGGCTGTCGGCAATGCCCGTGGGGCTCAAGCTCATCTTTTTATGCTCAGGATTGCCAACTGCTCCGGTAAAAGGCATCAGATCGGGCAGCTGCCCGCATCTGTATACCAGCCAGTCGGACCTGAAGGTGATCAGCAACAATTGACCGCTTCCTGCAGGCAGGGTTTTTTCGTATTTGCCGGCAGGCCGGTAACACAGCTGACAAGTGCTGCTGCTGCGATCGGCATACATAAAAAATGCAGCTTCGGTAACCATAAATTCTATCCGTTTTTCCTGATCAAGGTTGTAATCAAACAATTCTATATGAGCCAGATAATGGCTGATGGATTGGACCGCTATACGACCTTCGCGAACGTGAAATTCTTCTATGTCCGCAGTTTTGAGCACGATGCTGTTAGGAGATCTTTGAAAATTGGTTGTAGGGACTGCTGACTGTTCAGCCGTAACCTGAAGTTTGATGTGTGATTGCATTTTTTTCTACCTTTCTGAAATATCAGGTAAAGATGATGCAGCAAAGGAAAGGAAGATATCAGAAAAGAAATATTCTTTCGTGTAAATTGTTGCAGATGTGTTGTGTACGCAACCGAATTCAAACAAATGACTGCGTATTTTGTTTATGTTAATGATGTAAAAGATTATCTAAAAGTTTTGATACCTTTTTAATAAAGTTATATTTGAACTTTAGTATCCGAAACAAATTAAACCATGCAAATTAAATCTTTTGACGAGTATCAAAAAACCTATCAGTACAGTGTTGATTACCCTGAACAGTTTTGGGAAGGGATTGCCAATAATTTTCAATGGAAAAAAAAATGGAACAAGGTTTTATCCTGGAATTTTTCTGAACCAAACATTAAATGGTTTGAAGGGGCAAAACTGAATATCACTGAAAATTGTTTAGACAGACATTTAGCAGAAAATGGAGATAAACCGGCCATTATCTGGGAACCAAATGATCCACAAAAGGAAAGCATCACTTTAAGTTATAAAATATTACACGAACAGGTTTGCCGTTTTGGTAACGTTTTAAAGAAAAACGGTGTTAAAAAAGGCGACAGGGTATGTATTTATATGCCAATGGTACCCGAATTGGCGGTGGCTGTATTGGCCTGCGCACGTATCGGTGCTGTACACTCTGTCGTATTTGGTGGTTTCTCGGCCAAATCTATTGCCGATCGTATCAATGATGCCGAATGTAAAGTAGTCATTACTGCTGATGGTGCGTTTAGAGGAAACAAACAGATACAATTAAAAGAAGTAATTGACGATGCCCTGATCGGTTGCCCGACAGTAGAAAGGGTAATTGTTTTGACCCATACCCGTATGGCCGTATCTATGCTGAAAGGCCGGGATGTATGGTGGGAAGATGAAATTAAACTGGTAGACACCAATTGCCCTGCCGAGGAAATGGACGCTGAAGATTTGCTGTTCATTTTATATACTTCGGGATCAACCGGAAAGCCAAAAGGGGTATCGCATACCATTGGCGGTTATATGGTATATGCCGGTTATACTTTCTCCAACGTATTCAACTATCAGCCGGATGAGGTATTTTTCTGTACGGCCGATATTGGTTGGATTACCGGTCACTCCTACATCGTTTATGGACCGCTTTCGCAAGGTGCAACCACGCTGATGTTTGAGGGCATCCCTACTTATCCTGATGCATCGCGCATGTGGCAGGTGGTAGAAAAACATAAAGTAAATATTTTATATACTGCACCTACTGCCATCCGCTCGTTGATGAGCTTTGGCGAAGAGCCGCTTAAAGGTGTCGACCTGAGTTCGCTAAGGGTATTGGGATCGGTAGGAGAGCCAATAAATGAAGAGGCCTGGCACTGGTTTGACGAAAATATCGGAAAAAGTGAATGCCCTATAGTAGATACCTGGTGGCAGACAGAAACCGGCGGTATCATGATTTCGCCGATTGCCTTTGTAACACCTACCAAACCTAGTTTTGCAACTTTACCTTTGCCAGGTATACAGCCTATGCTGGTAGACGAGCAAGGTCAGGAAATTGTTGGTAACGGTGTGAACGGAAATTTATGTATTAAATTCCCTTGGCCAGGTATGCTGCGTACTTTGTACAAAGATCATGACCGCTGTAAGTTAACGTACTTTTCTACCTACAAAGAGCTTTATTTTACCGGCGATGGCTGTTTGAGAGATGAGGATGGTTATTACAGAATAACCGGAAGGGTAGATGACGTGATCAACGTTTCGGGTCATAGGATTGGTACTGCCGAAGTAGAAAATGCCATTAATATGCACGCCGGAGTGGTAGAAAGTGCTGTAGTGGGCTATCCACACGATGTAAAAGGACAAGGTATTTATGCTTTTGTCATTAACCCAAATGTGCATAGCGACGAGGAACTTACCCGCAAAGATATCCTGCAAACCGTAACCCGTGTAATTGGCGCCATTGCCAAACCGGATAAAATATTGTTTGTTTCGGGCCTGCCTAAAACGCGTTCGGGTAAAATTATGCGCCGCATTTTAAGAAAAATTGCAGAAGGCGAAACTCAACAGATTGGCGATGTTTCGACTTTACTGGATCCAACGGTAGTAACCGAGATCGTTGAAAAAGCCGGACAACTGAAATAACTTAGTTAAAAGGGGAATGGGTTATACTATTTCCCTTTTACTTCAAAAATATAATCTCCATATAGTACATCTTTTTAGAATGAATGCCATCTATGGCATGCCTCTGATCTGAATTTATTTTTCTGTCAACTAGTCGCCCCGGCTTTTTCAGTTGTATTAAGAGTATACAAATGAAACAGAATTAAATAAAAAATCGAGATCATGAAAGTACTACACTACATTACACTTTTCACTTTATTACTAACGGTTAAGGGCTATGCTCAGCAGGGGGGAGGCAAAGGCCCCGTTGTACATTTTGGCGGTAAGTTTGGCGGTACGCTAACCAAAACCACTGCGCCGGATATAGAAGGCAAACGCAAATGGGGCTATCAGGTGGGTGGTTATGTAACGGTTGATCTGGTTCCTAACCTGGGCATACAGGGCGAGGCGCTGTATAATCGTAACGTATTTTTGCTGGTTACTCCCGAAAATACGGATAAACAGAAAACCATTGTCAAAACCTGGAACTTTCCGGTGCTGCTAAGGCTAAATGCTGGTGAGGCATTCACCTTTAACATTGGTCCTCAGTTCAGTCATGTGATCTCTTCCAGGGGCTACCAGCCTGAAGGACGGAGTGGTACTTTTGACAAAAGCCATGTATCCTTCGTTACGGGGATAGAACTGGGATCGAGAAATACAGGAGGTAGGCTGTATGCCCGTTACAACTGGAACAACAAAGACTTTTCGGGAGTAGTGAAGGACGCAAAGGCAAATCAGTTCCAGTTTGGCTTGTTACTGCCCATTCTATAAAATCATTCCTTTTTAGCTATACCTGGCTGGTATGGCTGGCAAACAAAAAGGCGGACCGATTATTGAATCGGACCGCCTTTTCTTTATCTTGCCCGGGTTGATTTAGTACCCGAAAATCTGCTCTAATGTTAATTTGGTTACAGGGCCAAATTTTTGCATGTCTTCCATTTTTACATTTTTCTCGGAAGCTACGATACAATAGTTGTAGGGTTTGTTAGCTACTTTTTGCTCATGGAAAGTTTTGATGTCGCCAAAAGTTAAAGGTTTTAAAGCTACATATTCATCTATTCTTGAATCGTGGTCAAAGCCTAGTTTTTTGTCCTTAAAATAAGCGCCAATGATACCTTCGTTGGTAATCCTGTCGGTCTCAATGGCATTAATGGCATTGCCTTTTGATACTTCAAACGATTTATCGGCCCTTGGCAGGTCGTTCAGTAATTCATTCATGCCCTTTATCGCCTCATTCATTTTATCGGCCTGGCTACCCACATAAGCTACCATTGCGTATTCTTTGTCTTTTTTATCCGGTGCAGAGAAAACGGCAAAAGTTGAATAAGCCAATGCTTTCGATTCGCGGATGGTTTGGAATACAATAGAGCCCATACCACCACCAAAATAGCTATTAAACAGGGTTACCTTTGCAGCCTGTGCCGGATCGTAAGTTCCGCTGTTGCGCAACCACCTTACTTCCGATTGTACCATGTCGTAATCGGCAAACCATACCTGATTGGTATTGGTAGGTGTATAAGTGAATTTTTTTGCAGGTGCTTCTGGCGTAAACTCCTTAGGCAATGCATGCAGTTTGCTGATGTCGGCAGTAAAAGCAGGTAATGTTTTAGGCCCGAAATAAGTAATGGTATGCTTGTAGTTGTTGATGTTGCGGATCAGGGATACCAACTGATCGGCAGTGATATTTTTTACCGCATCGTTGCTTAATGTATAGTTGAAAGGGTTGTTGGCACCATACTGCGCATAGGTGGTTAAGCCACTTAAGATATTGCTTTTATTAAGCTTGCTGTTGGCCCTCCCTTTCAGGATACGTGTTTTAAGTTCGGCCAGGGTTTGCTCATTGGCTTTGCAATTGGCAAAAATATGCTCCACCAGGCTTACCGCTTTATCAAAATTCTCCTGTAAACCGGTGATGGTTATACTGCTGGTTTCGTTGCCTACATTGAAACTATAGTTGCAGGCAATGTTATAAAACTGTTTGTTGATTTCCTCCGCGCTATATTTATCGGTACTTAAAAAACTAAGGTACTGTGCTGCATAAGGCAGTAACTGATAATTCCAGGCACCCAGGTCAAACTTGTAGGTCAGACTAAAAATGCTGTTGTCTTTGTTTTGAACTGTAATTACATCTGCAATAGCTTCTTTACCAAAATTCAAATCTTTTTTATAGTCTAAAAATTTAGGTGCAATTGGTTTTACCGCCATGGCATATAAGTTTTTGGCAAATGGCGAGGTTTCTGTTGCATTGGTTTTTACAGGGGTAATGGCAGGTTTTTCAACTTTAGCAATGCTTTTGTCTTCTCCCTGGTGTTTGTAAGTCACCACATAGTTGTCTTTGAAGAACTGATTGGCAAATTCTATCACCTGTTTTTTAGTGATTTTGGCCATAGCATCAGGGTTATTTAAGCTCTTATCCCAGTTTGTACCGCGGTTTAATATAAACTCGTTGGTAAAGGCTTCTACACGGAAACTGTTTTTGTCGAAGGCCTGTAGTAAGCCCAGTTTGCTGTTGGCTACGGTGGCTTTGATCAGGCTTTCATCAAAGTTTCCTTTTTTAAGGATATTGATCTGATCCAGCAATAGCTGCTGTGCCTGCTCAAGGGTTTGGCCTTGTTTAGGTTGTGCATCTAAAGAGAACACGCCATAGTCTTTCATTTGCTGGTAGCCTGCTCTGGCACCCTGAACTTTTTGCTGTTGTTGTAAGTTGATGTCTATTAAACCAGCTTTGCCGTTAGAAAGGATGCTCGAAATCAGATCCAGTAACATGCTTTGGGTTGTGCTTTCGGCATAGCCTCTGTACGAGATTTTTACGCTTTCGGCGCTAGGTCCGTATACATCAATTTTCTGGATCGCTGTAAGTGGTTTTTCGGGCGCAGGATTGTACAGTTCAAATGGTTTTGGCTTCATGTAAGCAAATGACTGATCAACTTTTTTAATCATTTCATCGGGATTAAAATCGCCGGCGAAAGCTATAATCATGTTGTTGGGTACGTAGTACTTGTTGTAATATTTTCTAATCTCGACCAATGAAGGGTTTTTTAGGTGCTCAATGGTTCCGATGGTGGTTTGCTGACCATAGTTGTGTGTAGGGAACAATTTTTCGGCTGTTTTTTCCTGAACCTTCCAGCCGTCGTTGTCTAAGCCACGGTTCTTCTCTTCATAAACGGCTTCCAGCTCAGTATGAAAAATGCGGAATACCGGATTGCGGAAACGTTCTGCCTGCAGGGCCAGAAACTGATTGGTGGCATTGGATGGGAAATCTTCATTGTAAACTGTCTCCTCGTACCAGGTATGGGCATTGGTAGAGTTGCCGCCAATAGATTTCATCATTTTATCGTATTCGTTGGCAATAGAATAATTTGAGGCTTCGCCCGATGTTTTGTCTATCTCGGCATATATGGCTTTACGTTTTTCCGGATCGGTTGTGTCGTGATATTGTTCATAAAGCGTCGATATTTTATCCAGTAAAGGTTTTTCTCTGGCATAATCCAAGGTGCCAAATTTGTCGGTTCCTTTGAACAGTAAATGCTCCAGGTAATGGGCCAAACCAGTTGCTGTTTTTGGGTCGGTATTACTTCCCGCTCTTACAGCCAGGCGAAATTCGATAATCGGCTCTTTGGTGTTTTGCGAAAGCACTACGGTAAGTCCGTTTTTTAGGGTGTAAAAACGAGCTTTGGTAGGGTCGTTGGTGACATACTTGTAAGTATAACCACCGGATGTGGCGGTTTTCCACTGATAGGTAGATTGTGCCATCAGGCTTGAACCTGCAATCAGTAAGCAGACAAGCAATAATAGTTTGTGTTTCATTTTAGATCGGTTTTTTATGAATTTGGGTCTGTACAATGTTATGACGGCCCCATCTTAAATAAGTTACAGCCAAATATAAACGGATTGCTGAACTTTATTATCCGAATTCTTGTACTTTTACTGCTACAAATGCTAAAGGCATCTTTTGTTTGTAAAATGGGTGATTTTGGCATATTATAAAATACAAATGACATGAAAAAACAGCACGCAAGACCCAATATTTTAGTAGTGAATGATGATGGTATTACCGCTCCGGGAATAAAAAATCTGATTGAGGTAATGATGGAGATTGGTCATGTAGTGGTGGTGGCGCCCGATGGCCCGCAATCGGGAATGGGACATGCCATTACCATCGGAAAGCCCCTGCGTTTTGACGCTGTAGATTTGTATCCAGGTGTAGAAATGTACAAATGTTCGGGTACACCGGTAGATTGTGTAAAGTTGGCGGTAAATAAGATATTTAAGGGCAAAAAGCCCGATCTTTGCGTTTCAGGTATCAATCATGGCTTGAACAATTCTATCAATGTGATTTATTCCGGTACCATGTCGGCCGCTGTTGAAGGTGCCATTGAGCAGATTCCTTCTATAGGCTTTTCGCTGGATGATTTTTCTCACCAGGCAGATTTTAGCCACTGTAAAAAATTCATTAAAACGATTTCGGAGCAGGTATTGGCGCATGGGTTGCCGCCGGCAACTTTGTTGAATGTGAACTTCCCGAAAGGCGATAACCTGAAGGGTATAAAAATATGCAGACAAGCCAATGCAAAATGGGCGGAAGAGTTTGATGAGCGCAAAGATCCTTACGATCGCCCGTATTACTGGCTTACCGGTGTTTTTCAGAACAACGACAAAGGTGAGGATACCGACGTATGGGCCCTTGAACATGGATATGTGTCGGTCGTTCCCGTACAGTTTGATCTGACGGCCCACCATGCTATTCCGGTGTTGAACAGCTGGACATTTGATGTGCCGGGAATGGTTCAGTCCGCACAAACCGAAGGACGGAAAATAGCTGCTCCGGATGGCCCTTCACTTGGTTAGTTATGGAGATCAGGAATCGTTTGGCCGAACTTAAAAATTCGGTGTTTATTGGCCTGGGTATCGGAATAATTGTTCCGGGTATATTGCTTTCGATAGTGTGGTACCTGATGCACCGGTTTGCTTTTTTGGCAAAGGCCGATCTGCTGTTGATTGGCTGTATTGCTGTAAATGCCTTGTTTATGCATTATTTTTTTAAGCTGAATAAAGAAAATATTGGTCGGGGCATTATCAGTGCCACCTTTGTATGGGCCTTTGCATTCTTTTTTTATAAAATTACCCGTTCATGAAGTACTATTTAGTTGCCGGAGAGGCATCGGGCGACCTGCACGGGGCCAATTTGATGAAAGCCCTTAAAGCTGGCGATGCGGCGGCTGAATTCAGGTATTATGGTGGTAATAAAATGAAAGCCGAAGGCGGAGTGTTGGATAAACATTATGCTGAAATGGCCTTTATGGGCTTTACGGAGGTGTTGCTAAACATACGCACCATATTTAAAAACCTGAAAGCTTGTAAAGCAGCCATATGGGCTTATCAGCCTGATGTATTGATATTGATTGATTTTCCAGGATTTAACCTCAAAATTGCAGATTTTGCCAAAGAAAATGGCATCAAGGTATGTTATTACATCTCGCCAAAGGTATGGGCATGGAACCAGAAAAGGGTGCTGAAAATAAAGCGTATTGTAGACAAAATGTTTTGCATTCTCCCTTTTGAAGTAGCCTTTTATAAAGGCTGGGGTATGGAGGTAGATTATGTTGGGAACCCATTACTGGACGAAATTGCACAGTTTACTCCGGATACTGGTTTCCGCGAAAAATACCGGCTGAATAAGGAGGTGATTGCCTTGCTGCCGGGAAGCCGCAAACAGGAAATAGAACGTTTGCTGCCTGATATGCTTAGCGTAACCGAACATTTTCCCGATCATCAGTTTGTAGTGGCGGCGGCACCAAGTTTTAATGAGGCATATTATAGGCAGTTTATCAAAACGGATAATGTAACCCTTGTTTTTGCACAAACCTACAACCTGCTTACGGTGGCCAAAGCAGCCATTGTGGCTTCGGGCACGGCTACGCTTGAAACCGCTTTGTTTCATGTACCGCAGGTAGTAGTTTACCGTGGCGGTGCAATTTCGGTAGCCATTGCCAAAGCGTTGGTCAACATTAGGTTCATCTCGCTGGTGAATTTAATTATGGATCGGAAGGTGGTTACCGAACTGATTCAGGGAGATTGCAATACTGTAAATATTATCGAAAGGCTAAAAGGTATTGTATCCGGTGATGAACGGAACCGGATGATGGCCGACTACAAAGAACTTTCGGCCAAAATGGGTACCGCAGGTGCGTCACAGCGTACAGCCCAGTTGATACTGGCTTATTTGAAGGGCCAGAGTTTATAACGGCGCTGTCCTATATCATCTTGCAACGTTCGCCCGCTAGCAGGTTTCTGCATTGTTCATCTTTTTCGGGAATGTTTACGGCTTCCAGTTCCTTGCGGTAATGGCGGCGGATATCTTTGCGTTCTTTGGCCTCAATAAAGCGCCGTACCTGCTCCCTGTTTTCCAGGACCAGACCCGGAACCTGTACGGGTATATTTTGATCATCTTTGGCCACCATGGTAAAATAGCAGGTGTTGGTGTGTTTTACCTGATTGGTTTTTACATTTTCGGAAATCACCCTGATGCCAACTACTACCGAGGTGTTGCCCACGTAATTGATGGAAGCCATCAACGAAACCAGTTCGCCCACTTCAACGGGTGCCAAAAAATTTACAGTATCAATAGAAGCGGTAACGCAATAGTTGCCGGCATGTTTTGCGGCACATACATAGGCTACCTTATCCATCAGCGAAAGGAGGATGCCGCCGTGTATCTTGCCGCCAAAATTGGCATAGGCGGGTATCATTAATTCGGTTAAAACCGTTTCAGAAAAGCTAACCGGCTTGTAGTTAGTTGTTGATTCAGGTTGATGAGCTAAGTTCATATATGGGATTTAGGGGCTGAGTGGCAGTTGTTCTGTTAAAAATAAGAATTTATCAGATGCGGCATAGGGGTGAAATGAAAATTGGTTGTCCTAGTTAAAAAACCAAACCTCATGAATATAAAATATTTCATCATGTTCTTCGCGGCCCTTTTGCTACAGGTTTTAAATATCAGGGCCCAGAGTAAAGATTCCATAACTTTAAATAACAGGATCATTACCGAAACCATTAAAGGTACGGTATTGGATAAGGGAACAAGGTTGCCACTACAAGGCGTGACCATCCGCCTTTCGTCAAATCCATCGGTAAAGACATCCAGCACAGATGAGAAGGGCGGATTTCGTTTAACGGGGGTACCCCTTGGTCGCCAGGTATTGCAGGCCAGTATTACAGGCTATGCACCAGTAATTTTTTCAGAACTGCTGGTTACCAGTGGTAAAGAAAATGTGTTGAACATAGAAATGGAACCGCAGAGCAATAACCTGAGTGAAGTGGTGGTGAATGCCAATACAGGCAAAAAACCTTTGAACCAAATGGCCATGACCAGCGGACGTTCCTTCTCGCCCGAAGAAACCAACCGTTATGCGGGTGCTTTTTTTGATCCGGCCAGAATGGCCCAGAGTTTTCCGGGAGTGGTTGCCGGAGGTGATGATAACGAAATTATTGTACGTGGTAACTCACCAAAAAGTTTGCAATGGCGATTGGAAGGCATTGAAATTGTCAATCCCAATCACTTTGGCAGTGAGGGGGCATCAGGTGGGGGTATCAGCATGATCAATACTACTGTGTTAAGCACCTCTGACTTTTATACAGGTGGCCTGGCTGCCGAGTATGGCAATGCCATATCGGGTGTTTTTGATTTAAAGTTCAGAAAGGGAAATACGGATAAACGTGAGTATGCCTTTACTATTGGTGTGCTGGGTGCAGGAGCAACACTGGAAGGCCCATTTAAAAAAGGAGGAGCTGCTTCCTACTTGATCAGCTATCGGTATTCTTCGCTCAGCTTGCTGGAAAAGGCAGGCGTAAAAGTATCTGATGCGGGTACGCCGAAGTATCAGGACTTGTCCTTCAACTTTGTTTTCCCTACTAAAAAAGCAGGTACCTTTTCTTTATTCGGAATAGGCGGATTGGGTAAAATTGATAAGGTGGCCGATAGGGATTATACCAAATGGGAAGAACGTTTTGATGGCTTTGATATGCGCCTTGGTTTTAATGCCGGAAGTGCAGGGCTGAAGCATTTGTACATTGCCAGCAATAAACTTTATTTTAACAACATCATTTCGGTATCGCGTAGTCGCAGCTCCAATACCACTGATACGCTGACTAAAAGCTATCAGCCTAGTTTGGACCATAAAGATGAATATACCAATACAGCCATCCGCTATGCCGGGAGCTTGAATTACAAACTCAATGGCGCCAATACCATCAGGGCAGGTGTAAATGCGAGTTTGCTAAAATATGATCTTTATGCATTGAGTTTTGATACCCGGTTGCAGGGCTTAAAAGAATTGATCAATCAGGAGGGAAGTACCAGTAGCTATGATGCCTTTGTGCAACATAAAGCAGAGCTGACCGATAACCTGACCCTGAATACCGGTATACATACCAATTATTTTGCCTTAAGCAAAAGTTGGAATTTTGAACCTCGGTTGGGACTGAACTTGCAACTTGGCGGGGGACAACAGCTGTCTTTTGGTACAGGACTGTACAGTCGTTTGGAACCACTTTCCTATTACTTTGCCAAAAGCGCCTCGGCTGAAGCAGGATTGTCGTCTAAAGCTTTGAAGCCTACAAAATCTGCACAAGCGGTGATGGGCTATGAAAAATTGTTTGGCGGGAATTTTAAATTTAAAACGGAAGTATACTACCAGCATTTGTATGATGTGCCGGTATCAGCCGATCCGACGGTGAATTTTTCTTTGCTCAATGTGTCCGACAATTCGGCAATAGGTTCGGCATCGTACCGACAGCTCATTAACAAAGGAACCGGAAAAAATTATGGGGTTGAGTTCTCCCTGGAGAAATCATTGAGCAAGGGCTATTACTTTATAGTCACCTCATCTTTGTTCGACTCTAAATTTAAAGCACTGAACGGAAAAGAATTTAATACAACTTTTAATACCCGTTATGTGGGCAACCTGTTGGCCGGAAAGGAATGGGTAACCGGAAAGAAAAGGAACAATATATTTGGTTTAAATGCCAAGCTGATTTATGCCGGAGGCAGGAAATATAGCCCGGTTTTAGTGGAAGAGTCTTTCAGATTGGATGAGGAAGTGATTGACCAGGATAAGATCAATACGTTGACGGCTGATCCTTATATCAGGATGGATTTTTCTTCCAGCTACCGCATCAATGGAAAAAAGGTAAGTCACCTGATCATTATGGATATTCAGAATGCATTGAACCGGGAAAATACAGTTGGAATGCGTTATAATTCGAGCAAAAGGGTTATAGAGCCACAGAAATGGAGCGGCATTATTCCGACAATTAATTATAGAATAGAGTTTTAGTGATTTTTGTGGGGGGAGAAGGATTCGAACCTTCGAAGTCTTGCGACAACAGAGTTACAGTCTGTCCCATTTGGCCACTCTGGTATCCCCCCATCAAATGTTTAAATAAAAAAGCTTCAGATTTTTCTGAAGCTTTTTAAGGGTGGAGAATATCGGATTCGAACCGATCACCTCTTCACTGCCAGCGAAGCGCTCTAGCCAAATGAGCTAATCCCCCTTATTGCTATCCCTGTTATTTACAGGCGTGGGGCAAAAGTAACCATTTTTAGAAAATCTGCAAATTAAATGTTGAAATATTAACGGATATACTCAAGTTAAGATTTTACTTACAATGTTATTGCTTGATTGTCAGCGGTGGACTTATTCTTTGCGCGATCTTAACTCGGAAAGAATATCTTTTAATATTTCATTTCTATTTATAGAAGCCTTATACATTTTATAGAATAAGACAAAAAATAATATCGCTGCTGCCAGATACAGTACGAGTGGTAAAAGTGCTAAAAGTTGCATAAAGTACATTGCTTGTGGTTTAGGTAAGTCTAAAGGTAAAAAATATTCCGGCCTTTTTGTTAGTACGTTAATTTGTTGCGTATTTTTGGGAAATTATACTCATTTAATAATTTAGGGAGTAAGTTTATTATTTTTCAATTCGATTTATATTGTACTCAAAAGATCAGGTATCACAATTAAAACAAGAGTTCTGGACAACATTTGGACAGTATATCGCACCCCAAACTTCGGCCGAAGGATTAAAAATTAACTGGATCAACTATAAAACTGGTATCAAACATTTGTTCTTTAAAATGGAAGTTGACAAACATCAGGCTTCTATTGCGATTGAGATGACACATCCGGATGCAGGTATACAGGAACTGGTCTATGAACAGTTTACCGCGTTTAAAAAACTGCTGGAGGCGCAGTTGGGCGAGGAATGGATATGGCAGCCCGGTATCAGTGATGCATATGGTAAGAAAATTAGTCGCATTTATCAGGTTTTGTCCGATGTAAGTATCTTTAAAAAAGAAGATTGGCCGGCTTTAATCTCTTTTTTAAAACCGAGGATAATTGCCCTTGATGAGTTTTGGAATGATGCCCAATATAGTTTTGAGGTGTTTAAGTAAAAAAACATAATTAAGCCCGAAGATGGATTTTGAATGCAATAGGACCAGCTCGGCAGGGGTGGCTTTTAAAAAAATGGGCTATATTGCGGCTCCCAATATTAAATATATGAAGCACTTGATTTTTATTTTTTCCATTCTTTTATGCAGTACTTTTTCCATATCTGCCCAATCTCAGACAAAAAATGTTTTTACGGGAGCAAAGGCCACGCTAAAACATTACAAAGCACTGTATGTGCTGAACAATGGCGAGGAGAAAAGAGTAAACAGTACGCTGCGAAATATTAAAAATGCATTGGAAGATCCCCGCCTGAAAGGCAAGTTGGAAGTGGAGTTGATTGTTTTTGGAGATGGCGTAAGTTTGTACGATAAAAATAGTCCATACCTGGAGAAGTTAAAGGATCTGAAATCGCGAGGCGTGTTGTTGGCACAGTGCGAAAACACATTACGTGAAAGGAATATTGATAAAAGTACTTTATATGATTTTGTCAGTTTTGTGCCCAGCGGTAACGGTGAAATCATTATCCGCCAGCAGGAAGGTTGGGCAGTAATTCATCCCTAACGCTGCAATCAGGCGGGGAAAGGAGTTTGCCGTAAAACCGCCGCTTTTTAGTATAATTTTAATTACGTTTAACTTTATTGAATTTGTGGCAAAATTGTTGCAGGTAAAACACAGAATTTAAACGCAAAACAAAATTTATTATGGTAAAAAGGGTACATGTGCTTGAAGATGATGAAGATATCAGATATATTATTGGTGTTTTATTAAAAGATGAAGGCTATGAATTACAGCTGTCATCGTCATTTAGTGAACTAAAAAGTAAGCTGAAGGATTCTGTTCCCGATTTATTTATTTTAGATGTAATGTTGCCTGATGGCGATGGAACTGAAATTTGTACTGATTTGAAAACAGATGTGTTTACGAAACATATCCCCATAATCGTAATGTCTGCGAACGATAAAAATAAAGATAGGAGTATTGCCGCAGGTGCAGACGATTATATCAGCAAACCTTTTGATATTGACTATATCGTAACCAGGATTAATAAACTGCTGGCCAATTAAAACGGTTCAGGTTTCTAATGTTGGTGGTCAGCTCAGGAGATTCTTCGTTTAGCTCGTAATATCTGTTGCTTTGGATAAAATGTCTTTTGTTTGAATAGGCATTTGTGTTCTTGTTTAAGCAAAATTGTTCGTTAACTTTATAACGGTCAATAACACACACAAATGAGCACGATCAAGAACCAATATTTTACATTGATACTTACGCTTTGCGTATCTGGAATGGGGCATGTAGCGTCTGCACAGCAGTTGCATTCGCTTAATTTTAAAACTACCAGTCAGCTAAAGGCATATTTTAAGCATACGGGCAAAAATAAGCCCATCATCAGCGGCCACAGAGGGGGCATGGTAAAAGGTTTTCCTGAAAATAGTATTGCAACCTTTGAAAATACATTGCGGTATACGCCGGCATTTTTTGAAATAGATCCGCGCCTGACGAAGGACAGTATTGCGGTACTGATGCACGATGCCACGCTGGACAGGACTACCAATGGAAAAGGGAAAGTATCTGATTATACTTTTGAGGAACTGCAACAATTCCGACTGAAAGATCCGGAAGGAAATGTAACTGCTTACAAGATCCCTGCACTGAAAGACGTGATTGCCTGGAGCAAGGGTAAAACAGTAGTAAATCTGGATAAAAAGGACCTGCCGATGGCTATGACCGCAAAAATTTTGACGGAATGTAAAAATGACATCATCATGCTGACCGTGCATAATGCTGAACAGGCGAAATTTTATTACAACTATAACCCCAGATGGATGTTGTCTGCTTTCGTGAAAACAAAGAAAGCTTTTGAAGAATATGAAGCTGCCGGGATTCCATGGGAAAATATGATTGCCTATATAGGCCCTGAAAATAAACCTGAAAATAAGGAGCTGTTTGATATGTTACATGCCAAAGGTGTGATGTGCATGATCTCGGCCGCACCAACTTATGATAAATTGCCCGATGCTGCAGAAAGGGCCAGGAATTATAACGCAACTTTTGCTCAGGGGGCAGATGTATTGGAGTCGGATTTGCCTATTGAAGTGGCTGAGGCATTGAAGGCTAAAAAATAATCTGTGTATCTTTGTTCCTGGGGATGAATGATATGATTGCTTATAATGTTTGTAATGATGTGGAACTCTCAGCGCTGATTAAGGCAGGGGATGAGGCAGCGTTTGATGAAACTTACCGACGTTATTGGAAAAAACTATATAGCGAGGCCTATAAGCGACTTAGGAATGCAGAACTTTGCGAGGAGGTGATACAGGATGTTTTTGCTGATTTTTGGGTGAAACGAGAAGAGAAGCAGGTATTACAGTTATTCCCTTACCTGGCGGCATCGGTGCGTTACCAGGTATTTATGTTATATAAAAAAGGCAAGTCGTTACCGGTTTTTGAAGAACCCCTGGAGCATATGGCGGAGGAATCATTGCAGGCAGATTCTCTTTTTTATGAAAAGGAGCTACGGGAATGTATCGATGTCTGGCTTGCTTTACAGCCCGAAAAGCGTAGGGAAATATTTAAGATGCGTTTTTCGGACGAACTCAGCACCAGGGAGATCAGTGAGATTTTGGGTATTTCCCAGAAAACAGTTCAAAATCAATTGTTGACCGCAACCGCAAGTCTGCGCGCCTCACTTGGCAAAATTGTAAGCCTCTCGGCAATTGTTATGGCAATGAAAGCCCATTGAAAAAATATTTTCCTCTGCCATAGGAGATTGTTGCTTTAAGGTATACTATATATAAAAGGCAATTTGTTTTATGGCGCAGCTAACAAAAAAGGAATTTCTTGAACTGAAGGATAAATACCTTAGCGGCAATGCTTCTATGGCGGAAAAAGCAGTGCTGGAGGCTTATTACGAGTTGTTTGCGGCTGAACCGGAAGTGTTGGACAGAATTGCCGAATTTGGACTGGAAGAGCTGGAAAAAAAGATAAAACACAGGATTAAGGCTAGGGTGGTGGAATTGGAGGGAGAGCAAAAACCTAAGGTAAAACGGTTGTGGTACCGCATGGCATCGGCAGCTGTTGTTTTTCTTTGCCTGGGTGCCGGGCTGTATCTATATACCCGCCATACTTCAAACTACGGGGCACCATTGGAAGCACATAATGATATAGCGCCGGGAGGTAATAAGGCTATTCTTACCCTGGCCGATGGGAAAGAGATTGTACTGAGTGATGTAACCGAGGGACAGGTGGCTGTACAGCCGGGAATGACCATTAGCAAGTCTAAATCAGGGCAACTGGTTTATAAACTTACTGCTGCTAAAGCTGATGCGCATGCAGCAGGATACAATACGCTGCGTACGCCAAAAGGCGGGCAGTATCAGATTAAGTTGCCCGATGGTACAATAGTCTGGTTAAATGCTGCCTCATCTATCCGGTTTCCCATTTCTTTCCTGGGGCAAACCGAGCGAAGGATTGAGTTAAAGGGTGAAGCATATTTCGAAGTTGCCAAATGGAGCAGGAAAGAAACACCGGAAAAAAGGGTGCCTTTTGTAGTGCAAAGTGCACAACAAAAGGTTGAGGTATTGGGAACACATTTTAACATAGATAGTTACGTTGATGAGGCAACAGTGAAAACGAGTTTGCTGGAGGGTTCGGTACGTGTGTCGTCCAACACCGGTTTCACGACTTTGTTAAAGCCGGATCAGCAGGTCATTCTGACTGCCAATGGGTTTAAAATGAAAACAATAGAGGGTGATCAGGCCATTGCCTGGAAAGAAGGTTTATTTGTTTTTGATGGGGATAAACTGGAAGATATCATGAAAAAGATAGCCCGATGGTATGATGTAAGCATCAGCTATGATGAAGAAACGCTTAAAAATAAACAATTCAGTGGTAGCGTATCCCGCAATTTGAGCTTATCTAAAGTGCTGGAAAAATTGGAGCTGGCTGGCGGATTGGAATTTAGCGTACATCAGCAGGAAATACGGGTGAGAGAAAAATAATATTTGTCGAAATTATAATATAAATACAACTAAACATAACCTAAACCAGCAATGAAAAAGAAGAGAACAGCCGATCCTTAGCACAGGAAAATGATAGCTGGATAATAACCGGGAAAGCTGAACACAATCCCGGTAATGATAGTCCAGGTACGGAATAACTTATGCGAACAAATTAATTACCGATTACACCTAAACAACTCAAATGTATAAAATTTCTACAAATTTTAGATGCAGGAGTATGTCCTGCATCAGGAAAACACTGATGTTAATGAAGCTGACAACCCTGGTACTTATTGCAACGATGCTTCATGTAAGTGCTGCCTCTGTGGCTCAAAAGCTGACCCTGACGAAAAACAATATCAGCCTGAATGAAGTATTTAAAGAGATACGCAAACAGACGGGCTACAACATTTTGTGGCAAACAAATAAACTAAACGACAGGATGCGGGTGGATGCTAATTTTAACAACACACCACTTGCAGATGTATTGCGGGAATACCTGCCGAAAAACAGTTTCGATTTTGTGATTAAAGACAAAACAATTGCTATTGTGGCAAAAAAGGATGCAACAATTTTTGACCGGTTGAGTGACTATTTTAACATGATCAATATCCGTTCTAAAGTGACCGATAAAAATGGCAATTCACTGCCAGGCGCTTCAGTAAAGGTAAAAGAAACCGGAAAGGTGGCCACAACAGATGCCAGTGGTATATTTATACTGTCGGATGTAGACCCTAAAGCGACTATTCTTATTTCTTACATCGGTTATGAGACGCTGGAAATATCTGCCAGTGCACTGAATGTTATGAATGCGGTAGTATTGACCGAAACCCCAACCAAACTAAGTGAGGTAGCGGTAATCTCGACGGGATATCAAACTTTAAAAAGATCGCAGCTAACCGGTGCCTATGCTTCTATTGGTCGCGACACTTATATGCAGAGCGTACCTGCTAACGGGAACATTACTGATAACCTGGAAGGACGTTTGGCGGGATTGATGCTAAACATCAATCAAAGTAGGGCAAACTGGTACGAGCAGGGGAATACAAGTCCTTTTGTAATCCGCGGTGTTTCCACCTTTCAGGCGATTAAAAAGCCTTTGATCGTTCTAAATGGTTACCCCACCGAAGTGGATATAGAATCCATCAATCCTTATGACATAGAATCTGTTACCATCCTGAAAGATGCGGCTTCTGCCGCCATTTATGGCGTTAGGGCATCTAACGGGGTAGTCGTTATCAATACACGTAAAGGGTCGGTATCGAATAACAAACCTGCCGTTCGTTTTAGTACTGCTTTGACCTATAGGCCAAAACCTGATTACAATAAGCTGGATTTGATTAAAGGCCGTGATTATGTTGATTTTGAAATTGCCTCGGCAAATAATTATATGGATAAAAATTTCACTTCGAAGGATCAGATTGATATGATGAACGGGACGTATACACCCGTTTTTAGCATTACTGATGATCTGCGAAATGGAAAGATCAGCCAGGAACAGGCCGATAAGATGTATAACGAGATTGCAGCTTATGACAATACCGAAGACTATAAAAAGCTGTTTTTGCAAAATCAATTGCTGCAAACTTATGATATGAATGTAAGTGGTGGCAGTACCAATGCAACTTATTTTTTTGGTGTAAACCATCAGAACAATGCCGGTTCGGGAAAGTTTTCGGGCTATAACCGGACTAGTCTGAATTATAGGGGAACCTTTGATTTTTCAAAACGCATTAACCTGGATGTGCAAACAGCCTATTCCAATAGTAACAGCAAATCTGTGCCAATTCCGGAATACAACTTTTTTAAGCCTTATCAACATTTTATGGATGCTTCCGGAAATGCTGTCTCCAGTTATTTTGCGCCGTTTAATGAAAACTATTATGGATTCGGACTAAGCGATGGCACCATCAGTGCAGCAAGAAATGCCGAGAACATGGCTATGGGCTTATATGATGAAATGTATTCGCCTTATACAGAAATGTTCGAATCGAGCAATAAAACGGTTACCAATGTTTATCGTGCCCAGGGGAATTTAAAAGTGAACCTGTTGAGTGGCTTAAACCTGGAATTGGGCGGGGTGCTTGAAAAACAGAATTTTACCAATACAGAACTGGCCTCAGAAAAGGCCTACCCGACCAGGATCATGTTGAATTATTTTGCTAAAAAAGACCCCTTTACCGGGAAGCCTGTTTTTAGTATGCCACAAGGAGGTGTAAAAAAAACAACTGATAACGATTTGACGGCTTATACTTTAAGGGCACAGCTCACCTACAATAAATTGATAGCTGGAAAGCATGACCTATCATTTTTAGGTGGTATAGAACAAAGAAAAAATACCAGCAACGCTAAGCTAAATACGATTTTTGGATACGATAGCCAAACCCTGATTGTGAAACCTGCCGACCTGAGTTTGTTGGGCAATCAGAATTACATGCCCGAATTTGTGGATGTGATTGTGTCGGGCGTAGGTGGAGGCTTTGCTTTTGACCAAACCGATTTTTCACAGTTTTTTAACGAGAGTTTTGTGGATGACCGTTTTCTATCTTATTACGGAAATGGTGCTTATACCTACGATGGTCGTTATAGCGTTACAGGAAGTATTAGGATTGACCAATCGAACCTTTTTGGTACAGATCCTAAATTCCGTTATACACCATTGTGGTCGGCCGGTTTTGCATGGAACCTGCGTAACGAAAATTTCATGAAAAATGCTGGCTGGCTTAGCGAGCTGAAGTTGCGTCTGGCTGCCGGATACAACGGAAACATTAAAAAGGGGAGCGGTCCTTTTAATTTGCTGAGAAGTTCGGTAAACAACTATGTGCCGAATCCGGTAGTGGGATACACCATTTCTGCACCGCGCAATAATTCGTTGAGATGGGAAAAAACATTCAACTTTAATGCTGGCTTGGATTTTGGTTTGCTAAGTGGCCGATTATCGGGGACAGTAGACTATTACATCAAAAGCGGTAAAGATATTTTTAGCCCGATAGAAGCTGATCCTACACTTGGATTTACCAATTTGCTGACCAATAATGCGTCGATAGAAAACCGTGGGGTTGACTTGAGCTTATCATCATTAAATGTCAAGCAAGGGGAATTTTCGTGGAGAACGCAGGTGACCGGTTCTTTCAATCGCAGTAAGGTACTGAAAGTAAAAAATACCTATGTAGGTTTCTACAACTTTACCCGCGCCGGGATGGCTGAAAACGTAGAAGGACATCCGATGAGTTCGATCCTGGCACTGGATTATGCCGGGTTAAATGCCGACGGCAAACCTATGGTACGTGATGATCAGGGAAATCTGGTGGTGTTGAGTTTTATGTCGCAAACAGATGTTCCTTTCAGTGCGTTGAAGTTTGCAGGGGTAACAGATCCGAAATATGCGCTCGGTTTTAATAACCAGTTTAGTTTGGGTGATTTTAATTTATCGGCCTTATTGATGTACTATGGTGGACATGTTGCTTTGGTGCGTCCCCCTTCTATTTTTGATGAACGACCTGGAAATGGCATACAAAATTTCTGGAAAAAGCCAGGCGATGAACTGACTACCAACGTACCAGGCTTTGGTGGTGCCTATGGCACACCGCAATACGTTGAAGTAAGAAATGGCTATAACAACGGGCTCCAGTTTGTTCGAAAAATGGATTACGTCGCCTTGCGAAATGTAACGTTGAGCTATAGCCTGAAAGACAGGGTAACCAAAAAACTGGGACTAAGTAGTACCAAACTGATTTTGCAGGTGCAAAATCCTGTTAAATATGTGTTCAGTGGAAACGATGTAGATCCGGAAACGCTGGATTTTACAGGAAGAAGAGGACTGCCGGTTGTGCCGTCTTATACGTTCTCCCTTTCGACCAATTTTTAAGTACAAACCTGATAATACTGACAAAAAATGAAATTGAGCAAATTATTATATACACTAGCAGTTCCGGTTTTACTAACTGCCTCCTGCACCAAGTTTTTGGATGTAAAGCCTAAAGGGGTAATTATTGCGGAAAACATCGGGGACTATGAAAGCCTTTTAAACTCGGGTGACATTGTAAATCCTTTTGGATCAAATAATCCGATCATTTATCCAACTGATGATCTGAAAGATATCACCTTTAATCTGCAAAGCCAATCCTCTCCCCGTGGAAGTTTATACTTCTGGATGGAATATATCAACAATAGCAGTGTAAGGCCCGATATGTGGGTAGACCTGTACAGACAGATTGCAAACCTGAACGTAATTACAGAAGGAGTGCTTTCGGCTAAAGATGGAACAGAAGGACAGCGGAAACAATTGTATGCCGAAGCCATGGTAGCCAAAGCTTTTAATTATTTCCATCTGTTGTCTGTATTTTCGCCTGCCTATGGTAAAACCACTGCGGCGGCCGACTATGGTGTGCCTTATGTAACTTCAACTGATGTAAGTATGGCTACACCTCCGCGCCCTAGTCTGGAGGCTTCTTATCAACAGTTGATCAGTGACATCAATGCCGCAATCCCCGATCTGCCTGAAAACAACATCAATAACACCAGGGTAACCAAATATGCAGCTTATGGGATGCTGACACGCATTTATATGAGCATGGCCGATTACATAAATGCAGCTAAATATGCAGATATGGTCCTAAACTCGGGGCAAGCAAATATTCTGAATTATAGTGCTTACCTGGGTTCATCGTTGCCGCAAACCACCTCCAATCCTGAAGAATTGTGGGTAAGGTACAGTAATAACACCTTGTTTAACTACTCGGAAGATTTGCTTTCGAAGTATGAATTGAACAGTGATTTAAGGATCAGACTGTTGTCTAGAGTAGAGAGTGGAGTGCGCAAATTCGGTGGTTCTTTTATTTACAATCCGAACCGCGGTATTACTTATGCCGAGATCTATCTGGATAAAGCTGAATGTTTGGCCAGGGCGGGTAACATTAGCGATGCATTGGATATTGTGAACAACAAAATCAGGAAAAACCGGTTTGAAACCGCTAAGTATACGGCTTTGTCGGCCGGAAATACCGAAGCTGCCATAACTGCTGTATTGGCCGAACGGAGAAGAGAGCTTGCTTTTAAAGGACTACGTTGGATAGACATGAAGCGGTTAGACAAAGATGGGAGAATGGAAGCTGTGAAGCGCATTGCCGCTGACGGAACGACGGTTCTTGCAACTCTGGCACCGGGAAGCACGGCTTATACCTTCCAGATTCCGTTGATGGTACAAAGCTTTAATGCCAATATGCCTTTGAACAAGAGATAACCTTCAAATTTTAAATAGAAAACAAAATGAAAACCATTAAAATTAAATGGGCAGGGATGCTATTGGCTGCTCTTTTGCCGGGATTGTTGCAGGCACAGCAGGTATTTACCTTATCTGGTAAGCTTGGTAAATTGAATGCCCCGGCCAG
The DNA here is from genome assembly GCF_900564155.1 of Pedobacter schmidteae. Taxonomy (NCBI): domain Bacteria; kingdom Pseudomonadati; phylum Bacteroidota; class Sphingobacteriia; order Sphingobacteriales; family Sphingobacteriaceae; genus Pedobacter; species Pedobacter schmidteae. The sequence goes on from NZ_LS999839.1 coordinate 2,355,813, forward strand.
ATTGTACATTGAATATTATGATTACGCAAACCGAAAGCCGGTTCGTACTTCCGTTTCGCTTAAAGATGGCACTTTTTTTTATAAGGGTATTGCCGTTAATGAACCAACAAGTGTAGAACTGATATTGAGCCATGACGGGGTTACTGCCGATAGTTTGAAAAATCGTTCTTACCGGTTCGATGAAACATTGGATCATATGGATAAAACCAATCTACTGGTGCAGAACGGGGCCAATGTAATAACTGCTGTGGATTCAGTAAAACGTATATTGATTGCCCCTTCTACCCTTGAATTACAGCGAAGGCTGTTTGCCGATTTTGTGAAGGTAGAGAAAATGAAAATGACAGCTTTAAATAAAAGCTGGGTAGCGATGATGAAAGATAAGCAATCGGGAAAGCAGGTGGATGAACAAGAGTATCTGAGTACCTTAATGGAACTTTTTGCTGCCGAAAAAGCTTATGAAGATCAATGTATCCTTTTTGCAAAAAAATACCCGAATAAATATTATGCGTTAGTTGCGCTTTCGAGTGCGTTGCAAGGTAGTGGAAGGTTTGAACGTCTGCAGGATGAAAGGATGTATGAGGCTGCTTTGAAAATAAAGAAGGCTTTTTCCGGACTTGCTCCTACTTTGAAAAAGAGTTTAAGAGCTGAGGGTATAAAATACAGGTATGATGAAACACTGGCCCACAAAAAAACTGGTGTTAAGGCTACGAATTTCATTCAGCATACTGCAGGGGGCAAAGCTGTTGGACTAACTGATTTTAAAGGTAAGTACGTATTTGTTGATTTTTGGGCGTCCTGGTGTGGACCGTGCAGAGGCGAAAATCCGAATGTACTAAGGGCTTACAACAGTTATAAAGATGTAGGATTAGAGATTCTGGGCGTTTCTTTTGATGATAAGAAAGAGGCTTGGATGAAAGCGGTTAAAGAAGATCAAATGCCTTGGACACAAATCAGTACTCTAAAGGGCTTTGAAAATGAAGCGGCTAAGTTGTACAATGTAACCGGAATTCCTGCTAGTTTGCTGATCAACCCTGAAGGAGAAATTATTGGGTATGATTTGAGAGGCGAAAATCTGGAGAAAAAACTTCTTGAAGTTTTTAAAAAATAACCGTTCTCTGAGAAGGTAATTTTTTTCTTCATGTATGATGGTTAGTTTGTAATTAATCGTCCGCTGAATTGTAATTAATTCAAAGTGAAGATAAAATCAGCCTCGGCGGTATTTCCGACAAAAAACTTCAGCGTTGTTTTGGGCGATTTTATTAAAGGTGCAATTGGCGAGATGACATCGGCAAATTGCACCTTTAATACATCCATATCGGTTTCTTCCGGTACCCGGACAAGTAAGTCGCTACCGCTGGCCCGGATTTTCCAATCTTTAAACTCTTCGTTTTTTTGAAGCATCTGCTTCCATTCCTGTTGATATTTGCTCATTGTTACCTGGTTTTCTTCAGTATAAAAACACGCTTCCTTTCATAAGGTTTAATAAATATACAGACTTATAAAAATAAGTTCCGGTGAAGTGATGTCGAATATTTTTATGGAAAAGAAACAATGACTGCATCTTATTGTTATAACACACATAAATAAATATCATATGTCTATTAAAAACATTAGTGCAAAATTAGTTTTAACGCTCGTTATCGTATTTGGTCTCTCCAGCGCCAGCAAGGCAGAAGTCATTAGAATGGTTGTTAAAGAAGATCTGGCCAGCTGTACAGGCGTAGCGCCTATGACCTGCATGCAGGTAAAATATAAAAATAGTAAAAACTGGGAATTGTTTTATAGCCAGATTACGGGCTTCAAACATCAGGCTGGTTACCGTTATGTATTGTTGGTCGACCGTACCAAAAGGAAAAATGTACCTGCTGATGCCTCGGCTTATGAATATAAATTGAAGAAGGTAGTGAAGAAAACAAAAATGAAAACAGCTACCAATAATACAGCATGGGATTATGTGCTGAAACACAAATGGAAACTGATCCAGATGGATGGGCAGACTCAAACAGAATCGCCGGTTTATATGGTTTTTGATCAGGCCAAAAAACGCGTGAGCGGAAATTCGGGTTGTAACGGCTTTTTTGGAGGCTTTGAAAAAGGAAATGGCACACTTACTTTTAAACAAATGGCTGGAACGTTGATGGCTTGCAGTGAAGAGCGCAACAAGCTTGAACATCAGTTTCTCGGCTTAATTGGCAATAAATCCTTTAAATATGATGTAGCAGATCAAACATTGAACTTGTATCAGAACAATAAACTGGTATTGATGTTCGGTATGGCCCCGTTGTAAAAATTTTGTAAAGTCGGATGATGTAATTAACTTCAAATCTATTAAATAATAGAAATAGAATTTGGAAGATGCCATAAAAGGACTTGTGCCTCATGTATTGAGCTTTATTGTGAGCGAATTTTGTAAGTATGGCTTTTTGCTGGCTTACGAAAAAGACCTGTCCGATTTGAAAGGTCTGATTGAACCGGACTCTATTGCAGCAGAAGATTTTGAGCTACTGGATGTAGTAGATGATGAGGCAGTGCAGTTGTTGCTGCGGTCTATAGATAAAGTTATCAGTTGTTCAAAAACTTTTTTTCTGATCAATAATCTGGATGAATTTGAAGTGATGGACAATGAAGAGTACCACCAACTGGCCTCTGATAACTATGCAATTTACATCATCGACTGGGAGAATAAAACTTATGAAGACCTGCTGATTAATTTAAACGCCGTTTATTTTACCATTGCCAGGTTGTTGTACCATACGGCAACTCAGTTGAGCCGGCAGGAGATTGAGTTGCCGGATGAATTTTATGACGACGAATTTCTGGATAGATACGGTGAGCTGCTGGAGCAGAAAGTGTTTTCGGAAGATAAAAATGTAGCCTTGTTGTACGATCTGATCGCAGATTTGAATGCTGACCTGCAGGATATAGACCGTTTATCATAAGAGCGCTTCATTTAAATTGATATTATTATCTTTGGCGCTTATAAATACCAAATTAAATGTCAGATCAGAAAAGAGAAATATTCGATAGTGTAGCACAACGCTTAAAAATTGAAGGTTTTAATGTAGTTAACCGTGATGAAACCCGTCCATGGGGAGGTTTTTTCGTAATTGATGAAGAACAGGCACAACAATTTGCCAATGTCTATTTTGATAAACTAAATGTTGATGATTTAAAGATTTCAGGTAAACTGAGTCCAAAAATTTTAATTGTTGCTCCGGATGCGAGACTTTCGTGGCAGTATCACCACCGTCGTGCTGAGATCTGGAGAGTAGTAAACGGAACTGTTGGTGTAATTACCAGTGATACCGATGAGCAGGGAGAAGTGCAGCACCTGGCACCGGGACAGACCATTAAATTGAAACAAGGAGAGCGTCACCGTCTGATTGGCTTAGATGACTGGGGAATTGTTTCGGAAATATGGCAACATACAGATTTAGGTAATCCTTCAGATGAAGACGATATTGTTAGGGTACAAGATGATTTTGGACGTTAATACATCCGATCGCGATCTTTGTCCGTATCTATAGCTTTTAATATACAGTATTCGTTAAACCCTTTATGGTTATTTTAATTTTTTTCCTTTTACACTGGTTTCTCTCTCTTTTTTCACAAACGTTTTTTTTACATCGTTATGCTTCGCATAAAATGTTTAAGATGAATGCTTTTTGGGAGAAGTTTTTTTATCTGATCACCTTTTTGTCGCAGGGGTCCTCTTTTTTAAATCCAAGGGCCTATGCCATACTGCATCGTATGCATCATGCTTTTAGTGATACGGAGAAAGATCCGCATTCGCCACATTTTGTAAAAGATGTTTGGGGAATGATGATTCAGACTAAAAATATTTATCTCAATTATTCCAAATACAATGTGGAGCCCGAAGAGCAATTCAGAGATAATTATCCTTCCTGGCCAATTATTGATAAAATAGGAGATTCCTGGATTACACGAATTATATTTATCAGTTTTTATGTATGGTTCTATGTAACCTTTGCTACAGCATGGTGGATGTTTCTGTTGCTACCGATTCATTTTTTAATGGGGCCAATACATGGGGCAATTGTAAACTGGTGTGGCCATAAATACGGTTATTCGAATCATGATAACAACGATCATAGTAAGAATTCGTTGCCATTTGATTTTTTAATGCTGGGCGAGTTGTTTCAGAACAATCACCATAAAAAACCAAATAATCCTAATTTCGCTTCACGCTGGTTTGAATTTGATCCAACCTATCCGGTCATGAAAATAATGCATTGGATGAGGATTATCAAAATCAGAAAGACAAATTAAGTGATCGGTTTTCGGACTGGAACAAATGCCTGAAAAAGGCAATTATTCCTATGTCCTTTTCCAGACACTGAATTTGTAGTTAAAATACAATTAGTTAGTTATAAAAAAACAGCCTGCGATGAAAAACCGCAGGCTGTTTTTTTAAGAGGCGCGTTGTTACGCTAAGGGTGTCAGGTATTGCGTAAAAGAATACCCTTCTTCTCCCTGATCGGTTTTGATTAGCCACCATTGATCGTTTGCTTTGCTCACCAGGGTTACAACTTCATTTCTGGCCGCTTTTCCAACAATATCATCATTGGTGCTTGGTCCTTTTCGGATATTCAGGTTAGAACTGTTGGTGGTTACTTTCAGTTTTGTGCCTTCCGAAACACCTGCTACACTATTGATATTCATCACCAGGTCGCCCGATGCATAGTTTGGATCCAGTCGTTCATAAGTATCCCATAGCTGTTGTTTTACAGTCCCACTGGTAGAACCGTCGATATACAATACGCCATCCTGTTCGCGTACATTCAAATCGCTTACGCCTGCACTGCCGGCAGCATCTATTAGCTCTTTATATTTTTCTTGTAAAGCCATTGTGTATTCCTCCTTTATTATTTAATCACCAATTGAGAATTGTCTACTTTTTTAGGTTTTAACGCCTGTAGCATCATCATCAGTTTTTGAAGATTGGCTTTCTGTATTTCTCCTTTTAAAGTAATTACACCCTCTGATACCGTTGCCGCTACACCTGGAAAGTCTTTGGTCGCGTCTTTTACCGCTGCAGTCAAAGGGTCGTCCATAGCGATGGTTACGGGGGCGCTTGCAACTGCAATGCTCAGGTTGTTTACTACAGATTTTACCCCTGCTATACCTGCAGATGCCTTACCTAATTCTTCTTTGGCAGCTTCATCGTTTACCTGCCCGGTTAAGGTGGCCACACCTTTATCTACGCTAACGGTAACACCCGAGGCGGCAGGTTTTGCCTGTAACAAGGTTTCTATTGCAGCTTTCAAGTCGGCATCTTTAGGCTTGCTTTTGCAAGCTGTCAAAACAGCCCCCATAATGGCAAGTATCATTACGGCTGCCATTAGTTTGTTCATCATTTTTTTCATAGTTGATATAGATTTTTGTTGTGCTAATGTTAATTCATTAGTATACTACAAGTTATCGAAAAAAAATCAGAGATGGTATTAAAAAATCATTAAAAAATGGTGTAGCTGTAGATTATGGAGGTGAATTAAAACTTTAGCCCCTTCTGGTTGTTCTGATTAGGATGCTTTCGCTATTATTTATTTAAAAACAGCGTTATGAAGATATTTTTTTTAACAGCCACGTTAAGCCTTTTTCTATTTGGGTGTGTAAGCAATAAGAAATACAATGAGTTGCAAACCCGGTATAATGAATTGCAGCAAAAAGGCAGGGACATGAACCAAAAGTATCAAGGCAGTCAGCAAGAGCTGGCAGGTTCCACATCTCGGGTAAAAAGTCTGGAAGAGCAGATTGCTGCCGAAAGGCAAAATGTAGCGGCGCTGCAGGCTGCATTAAACAAATGTCTCTCTTCTTCCAAGCAGGGAAATGTGAATATTTCTAAATTGGTGGATGAGATTAATTCTTCCAATAAATATATTCAGCACTTGGTAAATACAAAAAACAAAAGCGATTCCTTAAATATGGTACTGACCAATAACCTGACCCGTTCTTTAAGCAGAGAGGAGATGAGAGACGTTGATGTACAGGTTTTGAAAGGAGTGGTTTATATTTCCCTTTCTGATAATATGCTTTACAAGTCGGGTAGTTACGAAATATTGCCCAAAGCAGGAGAAACACTGAGTAAGATTGCCAAGATCATTAAAGATTATCGAGATTATGACGTATTGATTGAAGGCAATACTGATAATGTACCCATTAACCAGACGAATATAAGGAATAACTGGGATTTGAGTGCCTTAAGAGCTTCTTCTGTTGTGCAGGCGCTACAAAATACCTATGGGGTTGATCCTAAGCGTTTGACCGCGGGCGGGCGTGGAGAATATAATCCGGTAGCAGCTAATGATACGGATACAGGAAAAAGTAAAAACCGAAGGACACAGATTATCATCACGCCTAAACTGGATCAGTTTATGGAGCTGATAGATAAAGCTCCTGAAGCAAAAAAAGAGTAGTAAAAAGAAAGGCCTGCGCTATGCAGGCCTTTCTTTTTACTTTTTCCACCAACGGCGATTGCCATTGGCTGTCTTTTTTGCGCCACTTAAATTGGGCTCACGTTCTTTTTTCTCCGGACGGGAAGTTCTTTCAGGACGTTGTCCGCGCGAAGGCTTTGCTTTGCCTTTAGTTTTTGCTGCAGCGGCTCCTGCCATCAGACTTTGCCAGCTCATGGCATAAGGATGATCTTCAGTTACCGGAATTTTTAAACCAATCAGCTTTTCAATGTCATCCAAAAATTCCTTTTCTTCGGGATCGCAGAATGAAAATGCGGTGCCACTCAATCCCGCGCGACCTGTACGACCGATACGGTGAACATAGGTTTCGGGAATATTGGGTAGTTCATAATTGATCACATGGGCCAGTTCGTCCACATCAATACCACGGGCTGCAATATCAGTTGCCACCAAAATCCGTGTTGTTTTTGCTTTGAAATTGGTCAGTGCCCTTTGTCGGGCATTTTGTGATTTATTGCCGTGTATGGCTTCAGCCTTTATACCAACTTTAATCAGATCTTTAACAATCCGGTCGGAGCCATGTTTGGTTCTGGCAAACACCAGAGCTGTTTCGATGGTTTTGTCTTTCAGAATATGCAGCAATAAACCTCTTTTGTCATTTTTTTCTACAAAGAAAATCTGTTGTTGTATTTTTTCTGCTGTCGACGATACCGGTGTCACCTCAACCTTTACCGGATTGGTTAATATAGTATCAGCCAGTGATTGTATTTCTTTGGGCATGGTGGCCGAGAAAAACAAGGTCTGCCTCTTTGCAGGTAATTTGGCAATTACTTTTTTTACGTCATGGATAAAGCCCATGTCCAGCATGCGATCAGCTTCGTCAAGCACAAAAATTTCGATATCGCGCAGGTTGATAAAGCCCTGGTTCATCAGGTCTAGTAACCGGCCGGGAGTGGCAACCAGGATATCTATACCTCTTTGCAGTGCATCTGTTTGTGCTTTCTGTCCAACACCACCAAATATCACCAGATGTTTTAGCGGAAGGTTCCGGCCATAAGCTTTAAAACTCTCTTCAATTTGTATTGCCAGCTCACGGGTTGGTGTCAAAATCAGTGCCTTGATGGCCTTATGTACTTTTGTATTGGTATGTGGCTTGGTCAACAATTGGAGCATTGGGATGGCAAAAGCAGCAGTTTTTCCTGTTCCTGTTTGTGCGCAGCCTAATAAATCCCGTTGTTGTAGTATAGATGGAATAGATTGTTCTTGTATGGGGGTAGGTTGTGTATAACCTTCTGTTTGCAGCGCATTTAAAATAGGCTCAATCAGATTTAATTCGTTGAATAACAATGTGTTTGTATTTTAGTGTAAAATGTATAGAAACAAAAGAATATTGTTTTTTTTGACAAAGGTACACATAAAATCGGGCTTTTGCTTATGGGCATAATTTTACAATAAATGTGCATTTGTTGAAACTTTGTGGTTGATTGCGATACATATTCGCTTATTTTTGTAAATCTACTCTACTCAATTATATCATGGCAGAACCGAATTATAACGAAGATAGTATCCGCTCTCTTGACTGGAAAGAACACATCAGACTACGTCCCGGCATGTATATCGGGAAGCTGGGCGATGGTTCGGCCCAGGATGATGGGATATATGTGTTGCTGAAGGAGATTGTAGATAACTCCATTGATGAGTTTGTAATGGGGTCTGGACGTACCATTGAAATCACGGTTTCCGATCAGAAGGTTAATGTGAGGGATTACGGCCGTGGGATTCCTTTGGGTAAAGTAATTGATTGCGTATCTAAAATCAATACCGGGGGTAAATACGATAGCAAAGCCTTTCAAAAATCGGTAGGTTTGAACGGGGTGGGTACCAAGGCGGTGAATGCGTTGTCAACAAATTTTGTGGTACAGTCTTACCGCGATAACAAGACCAAGAAGGTGGAGTTCTCTAAGGGAGAAATTGTAGTTGAAAATGACGTTATCGATACCACCCAACGGAATGGTACTGCCATTACCTTTTATCCGGATGAGACTATTTTCAGAAACTATCATTATATCCCCGATTTTGTAGAGAGCATGATCTGGAATTATGTATTCCTGAATGCAGGTTTGACCATTAATTTTAACGGACAAAAATACTTTTCGGAAAGAGGTCTTTATGATCTTTTACATAAGCATGCAGATGTAGAAAGCGTGCGTTATCCCATCATACACCTGGTGGGTAGCGATATCGAGATTGCCATGACGCACGGACAGCAATATGGCGAAGATTACCATTCTTTTGTCAACGGACAGCATACTACTCAGGGCGGTACGCATCAGGCTGCTTTTAGAGAGGCTGTTGTAAAAACCATACGCGAATTTTATAAAAAAGAATATGATGCTTCCGATATCAGGTCTTCTATCATAGCGGCCATTTCTGTTCGTGTACAGGAACCTGTATTTGAATCGCAGACAAAAACCAAATTGGGTTCACAAAATATGGGGCCGGATGGGCCTTCGGTGCGTACATTTATCAATGACTTTGTTAAAAAGGAACTGGACGATTACCTGCACAAACATCCCGATGTGGCAGATGCCCTGTTGAAAAGAATCTTACAATCGGAACGCGAGCGTAAAGACATTGCAGGCATCAAGAAACTGGCCAATGACAGGGCCAAAAAAGCTTCATTACATAATAAAAAATTGAGAGACTGTAAGGTTCATTTTAACAGTACGCATGATAAACGTTATGAAACTACCCTGTTCATTACAGAGGGGGATTCTGCTTCGGGTTCGATTACGAAATCAAGGGATGTAGATTGCCAGGCGGTATTCAGTTTAAAGGGAAAACCTTTAAATTGTTATGAGCTGACCAAAAAGGTAGTGTATGAAAATGAAGAGTTTAACCTTTTACAGCATGCTTTAAATATTGAAGACGGACTGGACGGACTGCATTACAACAATATTGTAATTGCAACAGATGCGGATGTGGATGGAATGCACATCAGGTTGCTGATGATGACGTTTTTTCTGCAGTTTTTCCCTGACCTGGTACGTGCCGGACATGTGTATATTTTGCAAACCCCATTGTTCAGGGTGCGTAATAAAAAAGAAACCATTTACTGTTACAGTGATGATGAACGCAAAAGGGCCATTGAAAAATTAGGGAATAAGCCCGAAATTACACGATTTAAAGGCTTGGGTGAGATTTCGCCCGATGAGTTTGGATTATTTATCGGTAAAGACATCAGGCTGGACCCGGTAATCCTTAAAGACCAGACGATTAAAAATTTGCTGGAATATTATATGGGTAAAAATACGCCCGACAGACAGCAACACATCATTAAAAACCTTAGAATAGAGAAGGATGAAGTAGATGTCGTGGCAACAGAAGCGGAGATTACCGCCGGTGAAGCTGTGGATGACACTTTGGATGTTGCTTAATATTTAAAGTTTTATAGGCGATATATAAGATTTTTGAGTTATACTTGTATTGTGATCGATCCCTGTTGATGCAATAGTTTATGAGTTCTGCGGCTTAGCTGTAGTCAATTAAGAATTTTATGCCTCTTAACGCCACAAAAAGGTCGCCTGTTCGATACTATCTGATCATATTTTTAATATTGATTCTGTTTCTTTTTGCCTTTTTTTTATACCTCAGGTATGAGAAAATGAATGAGTTGAAACGGAATGTAATAGAGCTGGTTAAGTTAAAAGAGGATTATTCTAAAGTAGACAGTTGTATCTATATCTTATATCAGGCAGAAAATAATTCTCGTATGTATGCCGTTACAGCGGATAGGGCATACATCAAAAAATTCTCGGGTCAAATACAAAAAGTGTCTGCATTTCTGGGTGAACTGAACATCAATGTGGATGATAATGTGATCGCACCAGATATCAAAAGACTGCTCAAACAAAAAAAGCAAAAAACAGAGAACTACCTGAAGCTTCGAAAACTTACAGATAGCCTGGTTATCGGTTTTTCTCAGCTTGGTCTGGTAGAAAGGGAAGTAGAAGCTAAAATTGAATTGCCTACAGCAAAAAAGGAGTTTAAGACCGTTACCAGCTTTGATACTATCAAACATCAGCCTGTTCCGAAAAAGAAATTCTTTGGGCGACTGGCGGAAGCTTTTTCTGCCAAAAAGAAGGTAGACACCTCGCTAACCATCATTAAGACAGAAAAAAATATTGTTGTCAATCAGGATGTACGAAGTTTTAATAAAACACAACTCAAAAAAATAGAGGAGTATTATAAGCGATTGTATAACAACGCCAATAAATTGAAAAGCGATGAAAAGGCTATTCTGGTACTCAATAGTAAGTTGGTAACACAGATCATTTTTATCCTGCAAGCTTTTAAAAAGGATGATATTGGCTATATGATGGAAACCAGGGCTATATTAGGTAATGATTTACTGCTAGATATTAATTCACTGGACTGGATTACCATGATCAATGTTTTATTACTCGTTAGTTTGGTCGTTATTATTTTATACAATATCATTAAGCTGTATAAAAAAGAAAAAGTACTGATCACGCTGGGAAAAAGAGCTTCCCAGGATGCGCATTCAAAAAGTCGTTTTTTGGCCAACATGAGTCACGAAATACGTACCCCGCTCAATTCGGTAGTTGGATTTTCTGAACAATTGAGCAAAAGTAACCTGAACATTGAGCAAAGGGGACAGGTTGAAGCGATCCGTAACTCCTCGGAAATGTTACTGGCCCTGGTAAACGAAATTCTTGATTTCTCTAAATATGAGGTTGGTAAAATAAATTTAGAAAAAGTGCCTTTTCTGCCTGATGAAGAAATCATGGAGGTGTTTAACAGTATGAATGTGCTGGCCATGAATAAGAATCTGCTGCTGGAGAATAAAGTTACGCTGGAAAAAGGAGTTTGTCTGCTGGGCGACCCCTTAAGGTTGAAACAGCTGCTAATGAATTTGCTGACGAATGCTATCAAGTTTACATCCAGTGGTAAGGTAACTTTAAAAGTAAACCTGGTGCATCATGGCAAAAAGCAGGCGGTGTTGAAGGTCCATGTGGAAGATACAGGAATAGGCATTGCGGCACAAGATCTGGAGTTTATTTTTGATGAATTTGCCCAGGTATATTCTGCGACTAAACAGGGGACTGGGCTTGGGCTGGCTATCTGTAAAAAAATTGTAGAGTTGCAGGGCGGTAAAATTGATGTGACCAGTGTACTGGGAAAAGGGTCGGTATTTAGTTTTGAAATTCCTTACGAACTGACTAAAATAAAAGAAGAGGTTACTGTAAAAACGTCAGATGTTCCTGCTGCGGGCAAACTTACCGGCAAACATATTTTGCTGGTAGATGACAATAAAATGAATGTGCTGCTGGCCCAAACGGTATTGAAGAAATGGGAAATGGGATTTGATTGTGCATACGATGGTAAAGAAGCACTTGAATTGTTTAAAAAGAATGACTACGACCTCATTTTGACCGATATTCAAATGCCAATAATGGGGGGCGTGGAACTTACTCATGAGGTAAGGTACAACGGCGATTTTGCCAAGGCCAGAATTCCTATTCTCGGTATTACGGCCCATGTGATGCAGGAAGATAGAGATGCCTACTTGAAAGCAGGAATGAACGACCTGGTTTTAAAGCCTTTCCTGGAACAGGAACTGATTGATAAGATTGCTAAATATATATAAGCTATACTTTGGTATCTTCGGGATGTTGTGGTGGCAACACGGCAACCTTTTCTTCTACAACCACAATTTTTGTGTGTACAGCGTATTTGCTTGGCATAATTCCTTTGGCATAACGCTCTGCATAAGCCTGAGTAAACTCGGCCCCGAAATAGAGGATAATGGCTGTATAATAAACCCACAATAGAATTACAATAAGGGAGCTTGCTGCTCCAAAAGCCGAACCCGGATTGCCTTTTTCTATGTAAATTCCGATAACAAATTTGCCCAGGCTAAACAGCAAAGCCGTAAATAGTGCTCCGATAATGGCTGGTTTCCATTTTAATTTAACATCCGGTAGTACTTTAAATATGATGGTAAATACAGCTGTAACTGCGGCCAGGGTAATGGCGTTGTTTAAAATAGTGATCAGGAGTGTAGTGGTGTCGCCTGCAACAGGAATGTACTCCCCAATTTTACTGGAGGTGATCAGATAGCCAAGTTTATCGCCTATGGCCACTACCACACTGCTGATAATGAGTGATACCAGCAATAAGAAACCTAAGGAAACGATCAATGAGAAAGACAATAGCCTGTTAATGATCAGTTTTTTCCAACCTTTTTTAGGTACAGCCTTTACTTTCCAGATCAGATTAATGCTATCCTGAATTTCAATAAAAATGGCTGTGGCACCAATAACCAGGGTTACGATGCCGATGATGAGGCCCAGAGTACTTTTTCCGGTGGTATTGGCATTGTTTACAAAGGTTTGCAGTTGTGCCGCCGCATCCGGACCTACCAGGTCCCGTATTTCCGAAAACAATTCCTCCCTTGGATTGATACCAATATCATTATTGCCGGGAGTATCACCCAAAAACAGGCTGGCAGCCGAAATGACAATGATAATCAGCGGTGTTAACGAAAAGATGGTGTAGTAAGCCAGCGCTGCACTTAGTTTCATCACACGATCTTCCATAAAGCCTTTTCCGGCAGCAATGAACAAATGAGCGGTGGCCTTTACAAAATGTTTTGCTTTTTTGAAAAATGTCATGTTAAAAAGGATATCCTATGCCAATGTTATAAATTAAGTTTTCTTTACGCCAGGTTTTGTTACCAAAATCGATCTCGTTAAATACCCACCTTTTACCTTCCGGCAGGTAAGGTTTCCGCACAGGGAAGGCCACATCCAGACGAATGACAAAGATAGTAGCATCCAGGCGAATTCCTGCACCTGTACCTACAGCCATTTCTTTTAGTGCATTCTGGATTTTAAATCCTGATCCCGGACGCGCTGGTGTTCCTAACGGATCTTCCGGGCTTGGTGGTGTACCCATATCTTCCTTTCTAAGCCACACATTGCCGGCATCTACAAATAATGCTCCATATAAAATGCTAACCATTTTGAACCGGAGTTCGGAATTTATCATTGCTTTAATGTCGCCACTCTGATCGGTATAACTGGCATCCTGCCCAGGTTTTAGGTAATTTTTGTAATAATAAGTACCTGGACCTAAAGAGCGTGCCGCAAAAGCACGGATGTCGTTTGTACCTCCGGCAAAAAACTGGCGTACAAATGGGAGGGAGGAGCCGTTGCCATAGGCATAACCATAACCAAGGTTTAATCGGTTTGCCCAGGTTATATTTTTGGTTACTTTGAAGTAATTTCTTAAATCGGCTTCCAGGCGGACAAACTGATTAATAGGTGTGCCAAATATCGACTTTTTACCCTCTGCATTTTTAGAGGCAAACATGCCCCATACATTGCCACCAGTTTCCAGACTTCCATTAAAATAGATGTTATTTCTTTGCGAAGTATTCATCTGATCGCTGTACGTAAAGTTGTAATTGCTGCCAATGATGAACTGTTTTTCCAGGTTTTTTTTCAAGCCGGGGTTGGCATCGAAAAGACTATCTGGTCTGGGAGCTGTTACTTTTGACGTGACGTAGTTGACAGATATTGGGTTAAAAGTATGTTCTTTGTATTGGTTTTCTTTCCAGTTGTATCCAAACTCAGCTTTAAATGAATTCAGGTTATAAGATGAGCCCCTGCTTAGCAACTGATACGATAAGGAAGCTATCGTTTTCGGGATAAAATTGTTGGTGCTGTTGAGCCCCTTGAAAGGGGTAATGAACCTTGGGAAGGTTAGTTTGGCCTCGGTAGTAAAGGAATAAGAATTCAAACCTTTTGCCACACCGCTAACCTGGGTTTCGAAACCACCGCTGGCACTTACATCCAGTTGTTCTGCACCTCTGAACAAATTACGGGTGGTTTGGGTCAGTTTAAGTTCTGAACCTACAAAATTATTGGATTTGCTGGTTCCGGTAACCGAAAAGGTTAATGAGTTTTTCTTTAAGGGAGTTAAATATACGTTCAGGTTGAGCTGATTGTTTCTAAAGCTGTCGACCGGAAGGAACTCGGCTTTCACCGCCTGGAAAACACCGATATTGACCATACGGTTCAACGATTTGTTGTGATCGGTCCTATTGTAGTATTCGCCTTGTTTAAAAAACACCAACCGGTCAAACAGTCCGGGTTTAAAGGTGTTTCTGGTATCATAAATCTTAAAATCTTTGTATACAGTTGGTGTGGATCTTCTCAATACGCTATCACGTCTTAAACTGTAATTGGGGAAAATGTTAATGTCTTTGATGCTATAAGGCTTTAGGCTGGCATCCGGAGCAATATCTTTTACTTTCACCCTGATGTCTACCAGATGTTTACCAATAGTGCTGTCTACCTGCAAAATCAGGTAATCGGGACTGAAATAAAAATATCCTTTTTCTTTCAGGTCATTGTCAATACGTATTCGTTCATTTTTAAAAACTTCCAGATCATAATTGCTGCCTGGTTTTAAAAGTGTTTTGTCTTTATGTTGATTTACAACGCCGGCAATTCCCGAGCTGTCCTTAGGAAAAGTTACGCTATTGATTTTATACCTCACGCCGGTTTTTGCTGTGTATACTGCTTTGCCTTTCTTACCTCTGATTACAGTATCGCCAGTTACTTCCGATTGCAGGTACCCCTGACTGATCAGGTAACTTTTTAATATGGCGTTATTGTAGGAGATTTTTACAGCACTAAGTAATACCGGAGGTTCTCCATTTTTTCGCAGCCAGTTCCTTAATCCTCCTTTAGGTTTTGTAGGCTCACCAGCCAGATTGTAAATGCCCAGTTTAAACTTTATGCCCAGAAATGACTTGTTTGGCCTTGGAATGGTTTTACTTTCCAGAACTTCTTTAATCTCCTTTTGATTGGGGATTTTTGTGGAGCTATCGGGGTTGATAATGATGTCAGCTCCGGTGTATAAATATTGCCCCGGCTTCAGACTTCTGGTAGTGCTACAGCCAGACCACACTAAGCCCGCCAATACAAGTATCAATAAACTGGATCTAGTTAGTTGTTTCATCTTTAGCACTTTGTTCTAATCTTATTCGTTTCTTTTTAGAGAATTTCTGGAATACTTCCTTGAATTTATTGTAGTCCACTACCAGGGCAAAGCCCAGCCCGGTCTCAATTATCTGTCCTTCAATTACTCCTTCATTCTGATTGCGACGATAGGCCCTTAAACGGTAACGTCCATCTCTGGAAAGCAGGTATTCTATATTCACATTTCCCGCAATATTGGTCGAGTTCTGTTGCTGCTGGGTACCTTCCAGACCAAATGAACTGCCTACAGTTACAATCAAACGGTCACTAAGCAATTTTTTGGACAGACCAATTTCCAGGTCTGTTTTTTGTTGTAGTTGTCCGGTTGAATAGTCTTCGGAAGAATTGAGGTTGAAATTGATGTCGACCCCTTTTACCAAACTGGAAGTAAGGTTGTTCAACTGTTCGGTAAGCAGCTTGCTTACGCTTGACCGGGCGATGCTACCCACATTTACACCACCACCGGCAAGACTTTGGAAAGGATTGTCGGCAATAAACCGCTCCAGTACCAATAGGGCGAATACCTGTTTGTTCAGTTCCCCATCGTCGGTATTCACCCGTTGTAATTTGGTGTAAACGGTACCACCTAATGCGCCACGCTCATTTTCGGGCAGGTCTAGCTTAAACTTGATAATGGGTTTCATCAATTCGCCGGTCATCATCAGATAAACCTGGAAAGGTAATTTTGTTTTTGCCGTGGTCTGACTTGGATCGTTCAGTAAGTCGATAGGAGCAGCATTTACCTCATATAAAGCCGTAAGGTTTACATTGGCTTCGGTCGGTTCGCCTGTCCACACGATATTGCTGCCCTGCTGTAATTTAAACGCACGTTTTACAGGGCCTACAGACAGGTTGTAACTGCCGTCAGATATTTCGTAACGGCCTGTTAAACTGGTTTTTCCACTGGGGTCCATGGTGGCCGCCAATGTTGCTTGTCCTTTTACCTTCAGGGCATCGCCATTGGTAGGATCAACCACCACGTTGAGTTCTGCATTCTCATCGATATGGATAGTGGCACTCAGATTAAAACCTTTAATGGGTGATTTGCTAATTGAGTCGGCTGCTGTCAATGCCTTTCTTCCATTAAAAGGCGGAGCATCGAAATCTACATATTGGACAATGCCTTCCTGATCAATAATTGAAGGATCATCAGGCGGCATGGCAAAAAAGAATTTGGTTTTGTCTTCTACACGGACATTCATATCCACGCTAGGCTGGTTCATATCGCCCCTTACCTTAATGGTACTGGTCAAATAAACGGTACCATAAATCATCTCATTATCTTCAGCAGTTGAATTTAGGGCCCTGAAATTGGTGGTGCGAATATCCATGTTGAACTTGAAGTCGCGATAGTTGCTGGTTAGTATACCTCCCGTAATTATGGCTTTCTGGTTCAGCGAATCCAGGATGGTGAATTTATTGAAATTGATGCCGGTATCGGTAAAGCTGATCGTTTCATTGGGCATTCGGAAAAATGAATTGACATAAGCCACATTAAAGCCAGCCTGGTTAAATTTCAAATCGCCCAGTACTTTGGGGGCATCGAGATTGCCTTTTACCGACAACTGGCCGCTTACTGTTCCTGTTCCTTTTCTGATCTGTCCCATAGAGAGGCTCTCTATAGCTTTTAAGTCAATCTTGTCAATATTTAGGGTCAGGTCCAACGCACTTTCAGGGGCAGTATAATAAAAGCCGCTGGCCCTTAATTCATGTACGCCCGATAGGGCAATATTGGTTTCAAAAGCATTCTCGGTGTTGTTGTTGACAGCAATGCGCAAAGTACCCAGCATATCCTTTTGGTAACGGAGTTGGTCGACAGTAAGGTTGGCTTCAAACTTAGGCGTTCCTGCCAGATCTTTGACGTCTACCGTTCCATTAATGGCGCCGCCCGCCATGGCACTATCTGCTTCGGCAAACCGGGTTAGTGTTTCTATCCTGAAATCTTTAAAGGTTACCTTCAATGGTGCGTTAGGGGTATTGCTTTCGCTGTTGATGCTCAGTAACTGTCCGCCATTACTTAGGTTAAACTGATTGGCCAGAATACCCGAGGCCCCAAACTGCAGATAATTTTCTGGAGCCACAGTCCATTTTTCATAGTTTAGCAATACTTTTTGTGGGTCGAAACTAAACCTGAAGTCCTTGTTGATAGAGGTGAAGAGCCCACCCAATACGTATTTGTCTTTACGCTTGCTGTCGCGCAAAAAGATGTTCAGGTCCAGATTGTTGTTTACTGCCGCACCACTGATTTCATTGTTGAAGAAAGACAAGGCAGGGCTTTGCAGGCTTTTGATGGTTAATTTATAATTCAGCTTCTGATTGTCGTTGTTGATGTTCAATCGTGTGCTGTCTACCCGATAGCTGCCATAAACCACTTGCGGGAACACGGCATTGATCATCAGACTATCTTTTTGCGTATCCAGCAAACCTCCCATACGGGAAGGAGCGAAGGTGCTCAATTCAGGAATCAGATTTTTCAGGATTTTTGGATTGTAAAAGTTAACATAAAATCTGAACCGTTGATCGGGTATTTTGGTGACGGTCCCAAACTGGTAATATTTATTGATCTGATTGATGACTGCGGCACCTAAATTGGTCAACTGATATTTGCCATCAATTTTAGCCCTCAGGAATTCTGATCTTAAAGTGAGCAGGTTATGGTTGTCCGTAGCTTCGGCGTGTACCAAAATGGTGTCTACATTAAAGTGTTGACCTTCCTTTACCAATTGCATGCCGTTGATGGTAATGTCACCATTTAGAAAGTCGGGGTCGGCAGTTTGTATATCAGCTTTAATCAGGCCTGCCAGTTTAAATTCAGTAGGGCTAAAATTCAGTTTCTGCAGATCTATCTGCTTCAAATTGGCATTGGCTTTTACTGAAGGATATTTTCCGGAAATATCTATATGGGCGGTCAGACCAAAATTGGCATTGGTATCGGCCATATTGCTCTTTAAATCTAATTTCTGACGGGCGTAGGTGCCCTTTAGGTTTAAATTGTGATAGTTGTATTTGTTATAATAGGCACTGATAACCTGCCCATTGATGGTAGCTGAAGCTTTTTTTGCATCCAGTCCGCTGCCCTTTACATTTGCCTTTGCTGTAATCCTGCCCAGTTGAGGCTCCATCTTTAAAAGTTTGCCTACATTAAAATTGTTCAGGTTGATGTTGGCCGTATAATTTTCTTTACCTTTTGGTCCTTTCATGCTGGCCAGCAGCCTGGCCGATCCCATGTCTGTATTGATGTTGAACCCGGTATTAAAATTGGTCATCGATCCGGCAAACTGACCCGTAGCATTAATGGTATTTGGCAAAGTGATATTGGTTGGTAATGATTTTTTTGGAATCAGTACCAATAAGTCGTTTTTGGTTAGGGCGAATCGCTTAATGTTCAGGTTAAGCACTGTTTTGTTCACATCCGGCAAACCTCTAGCTGTTCCGCTAATATCTATGTGGGTGCTTTTCAGGCCGTCGACCTGCAATTTTGGAATCACAAGGTTGTTCATGTACCCATGGGCCAGGGCGGTAACGCGGATTTTTTCATTGCGGTAATTTTCCGGTACGGCATCGCTAAAATAAGCGGCATCTTTTAATCCTATACTGGTGTTTTTTACCTGAGTATAAATTTTTACCCTTTCCGGATGTTTCGTCAGGTCGTCCATCGAGGTATAATCCAGTTGGGTATTATTATCAATACTGGTATTTGGTGTTTTCAGTATCAGATTGTTAATTTTAGTCTGTTTTTGGGTATAGGCCACATCACCCTGTAGTTTTAACAATTCAAAACCGCTTTGCTCTTTTAGTGAACCCGATTTTAAATTTACCAGTATCCCTGCATCACTGTAGGCAATCTTTTCGGCTTGCAGGCTGAGTTTGCGGATCTGCAGGTGGTTAAAATCCATGCGCTTACCCGGTTTTTCGGCTAGATTATCAAATTTAATATTGTTGTCGGCCAGATTGACCCGGTTCAATAATAGGGCTATTCCGGGAGCAGGTGGTACAGTATCTTTTTTGACAACAGTTTTTTCCGCCGGCACAGGTTTAAATGCAAAAACTACATCGGAGTGGTTTAAACTGGCTTCGTTCAACTGGTATTTGCTGCGTGTTACATCCGCTATCAGTTGTGTTAATGCAAATTCATTGAGGTTTACTTTAGCTTGCATTGCCGAGGTGGCGGTTCTGAAATCAACTTTTGTGTTGTTGATTTTTCCTTCCTCAACTTTGTACAGATTGTTGGTTAAATCTATAAACAGCTTTGTCAGCGCCAGACTATTTAAATCCACGTTGGCGCTGGTTCTGGACAGTTGGTCGTTGAAGCCGATCTTAACTTTATTGAACGTAAAATCCTGGATCTCTACCTGGGGTAGTTTGCCAGATTCGGTTTTGGTTGTGTCTATACTATTCGCAATATGCGCTTGCAGTTGTGTTAGTGGTTTTTGTTGCAGGTAGCTTACCGAGGTGTTGCTTAAGTTTAGTGATTTGATGACATAGTGTTGCTTTTCGAGGTCAAAATCTTTGATGTTGGCTTTAAACTCACCAAGATTTAATTTCATATCATTCCCGGCAACGTCGTCCCGGTAAACAATACCAATGTCTTCGAGGTTAATTCTGCTAACTGAAAATTTTAAAGTGGAGGTACTGTCTTTTTCAACTTCTGCTTCCGGTTTAGTTTGCTCCGACATAAAAGCGTCAGCTAAAAAGGAAAAATTAAAAGTAGTATCGGGATGAATACGGGTTACGTTTGCCCTTATTTTCTGCAAAGTGATGTTGTTTACCTCAACTTTGTTATATAATAATTTGAACAGGCTAATGTCTACTGCCAGCTTTTGTGCATATAATAGGGTGTCTCCTTTTTTATCTTCAATATAAAATTTGTTCAGAATGATGTCTTTTGGTAGACCTATTTTAATGCTCTCCAGACTGATTTCAGTTTTGGTTTTTTCTTTAAGGTAATTGATAGCCTTGTCTTTAACAAAGTTCTGAACAGCAGGTATATTTAACGAAAGGGCAATCAGTACAAGCAGTAGAACTATACTGGCAATGCACCACAATAAAATTTTAAGACTTTTGCGTACGTATTTATTCAAACTGAGTTAAATTGAATGTTTTAAGCAATGAGCAGCCAAAATCATGCCACCAAAGGCCAATATTTAGGTTGTTCAATATACTTACAATCTAAATAATTAAATTGTTTAAAATGATGTTAAATTATGTTTGTCGGTAATGCCGGCGAAAAAAAAGCGTAAGTTTAAAAAATGAATCAGAAGGAATTTACGATCAGCTATCAGGTTTTTAAAAATATTGATGAGCTGGATGAACACGATAGAACACTTTGTTTAAAAGCAGAAGAAGCCCTAAAAACTTCCTATTCGCCCTATTCAAAATTTAAGGTAGGCACTGCCCTCCGGTTAAAGGGCGATAAAATAATGATGGGCAGCAATCAGGAAAACGTGGCTTACCCCTCGGGCTTATGTGCAGAAAGGGTTGCCTTATTTACCGTTGGTGCGGTTCACCCAAATGCGGTAATCGAAAGTATGGCAATTACCGCAAAAACTGATAACTTTGTGATTGAAAAACCGGTTACTTCCTGCGGTGCCTGCTTACAGGTGATGGCAGAATTTGAGCATAAGCAAAATCAGGCTATTAATGTCTTGTTTTATTGCATCAACGGTGAAATTTTTAAAGTTAAGGGAATTAAGAACCTGTTGCCTTTTGTATTTGCCGAAGAGCGGTTGGCCCTATAGCATCCCTTTCGGAATGTATAAGCCTCTAACTAAGAACTGTTAAAAACTCTGTTCTTAAAATTTCGTTTTCAACCCTTATATTTACAGCATTACAATCCTTTTTTGATGAGCGAAGAAATAGAAAACAATATAAACGAAGAAAACAAACATACCGTAATTCCAATTAACGGGCTTTACGAAAACTGGTTCCTCGATTATGCTTCCTATGTAATTCTGGATCGCGCTGTACCTCACATCAACGATGGTCTGAAGCCGGTACAACGACGCATTATGCACTCTTTGAAAGAGATGGATGACGGGCGTTTTAACAAGGCTGCCAATGTTATTGGAAATACAATGAAGTATCACCCACATGGTGATGCCTCAATTGGTGATGCCATGGTACAGATTGGGCAGAAGGATTTACTGATTGATTGCCAGGGTAACTGGGGCGACCCGATTACCGGTGATAATGCCGCTGCTCCACGTTATATAGAGGCGCGTTTATCGAAATTTGCGAATGAGGTAGTATTTAATGGCGATACCACCATTTGGCAGCTGAGTTATGATGGACGTAACAACGAGCCGGTTACTTTACCGGTTAAATTTCCTTTGTTGCTGGCACAGGGAGCCGAAGGTATTGCTGTTGGTTTGGCTACCAAAGTAATGCCCCACAATTTTGTAGAATTGCTGGATGCTTCTATTGAAGCTTTGCAGGGCCAACGGCCAAATATACTGCCCGATTTTTTTACGGGAGGTATGGCCGATTTTTCGGCTTATAATGAAGGAATGCGTGGAGGCCGGATTCGTGTAAGGGCAAAAATCACAGAAAAAGATAAAAAAACACTGGTTATTACAGAGATCCCTTATAGTACCACTACAGGATCTGTGATCGACAGTATCCTATCGGCCAATGATAAGGGCAAAATTAAGATCAAAAAGATTGAAGACAATACTGCTGCAAACGTAGAGATTGTGATTCAACTGGCACCAGGGATATCTCCGGATGTAACGATTGATGCTTTATATGCCTTCACTTCCTGTGAAGTTTCCATTTCGCCGAATACCTGTATCATTAAGGACGAGAAACCTCAGTTTTTAAGTGTTAATGATATTCTGATTCAAAATGCAATGCATACCAAAGCTTTGCTGAAAAAGGAATTAGAGATTAAACTGCATGAGCTTCAGGAAAAGATATTTTTTAGTTCCCTGTTAAAAATCTTCATTCAGGAAGGGATGTACAAAAATGCCGAATACGAAAACTCAGGCAATTTTGAGATCGTTGTAGAGGTGTTGAATAAGTTATTTGACCCTTTTAAAGCTGATTTGTACAGGGAAATATTACCTGAGGATTTCAAAAAGCTGATTGATAAACCAATGAGCAGCATCACCCGTTTTGATGTTAAAAAAGCGGATGAGCAGATGAAAGCGCTTTCGGACGAGATTAAAGTGGTTAAAAACAACCTGAAGCACCTTACCGAATATGCTATCGCCTGGTATCAGAAATTGAAAGACAAATATGGCAAGGGCAGGGAACGTAAAACGGAGATCCGTTTGTTTGACCGGGTGGAGGCTTCTAAAGTAGCATTGGCCAACGTAAAATTATACCTGAACCGTGAGGACGGTTTTATTGGAACCGGCCTGCGTAAGGATGAATTTGTGGCCGATTGTTCGGACATTGATGAAATTATTGTTTTCAGGGAAGACGGAAAATGTATCATCACCAAAATAGCTGATAAAACTTTTGTGGGCAAAGGTATTTTGCATGCCCAGGTGTTTAAAAAAGGCGATGAACGGACGATTTATAACATGATCTATAAGGATGGCTCAAGCGGGATATCTTATGTGAAGCGTTTTGCTGTAGTAGGGGTAACCCGAGATAAGGAATATGATTTGACAAAGGGCAGCAAGGGATCAAAAGTATTGTACTTTACAGCCAACCCTAATGGTGAGGCCGAACTTGTGACGATACAGCTGAAACCGCATGCTAAATTAAAGAAGCTGCAGTTTGATCTCGACTTTGCAGAGATTGCCATTAAAGGACGTGGCTCGCAGGGTAATATTGTATCCAAATACCCGATTAAAAAGGTCTTGCTGAAAAGCAAAGGTGTGTCTACCTTATCCGGATTAAAGATTTGGTACGACGACCTATTGAGGCGACTGAATGTAGATGGCAGAGGTAAATACCTGGGAGAATTTGATGGAGATGATAAAATATTACAGGTACATAGGGATGGTTGGTATGAACTGAGCACTTTTGAGCTGAGTAACCATTTTGATGCCGATTTGGTGTTGATTCAGAAGTTTGATCCCGAAAAGCCTTTTGCAGTAGTTCATTACGAAGGTAAAGCAAAAAATTACTACATCAAACGGTTCCTTTTTGAATCGATTGCTGTGGGGAAAAAACTAAGTCTGATTAGTGAAGAGAATGGTTCGAGGTTTATATTCCTTACCGGCAATCCTGCTGCTGTACTTACAGTAGATGTGCTGAAGGGGAAAACTCAGGTGCCTGAAACCCTGGAAATTGTCCTGGCAGAATTTATTGATGTCAAAGGCATCAAAGCGAATGGAAACAGACTTACCGCACATGATGTTAAAGATCTGACGCTTTCAAATAGTAAAGAGATAGAGCCTGTTGAGGCCATTAAAACGGTGCCTGTGGCCGCATCTGAAGGGAATGAGGATGCTGAGACTGTTGTTGAAGACAATCATGAGGAGGAATTGTTGGATCCGGCGATGAGTAAGGATGCAGATGAAGAAGAGGTACCTTTGCCGGAGGCTGAAAGTGCGGTAACTGAGGAAACGGGAGAAGAAGCACAACAGCCTGAAAAGCCAAAAAAGGCATGGGACAGTCCTGCAAAAGAAAAGCCATCCACGAACAAACCTGAGCCTAAACCGGCTAAGGCAAAGTCTGAAAAACCTGAGAAGCAAAATGAGGAAGCTACAGAGCAAGCAGCACCTGAGCAGGAAGAAAAACCGGCTAAGCATGTTGACTTTGAAATCACCAATCCTGATGACATCAAGATGGATGATAAAGGCCAGCTAGGCTTCTTTTAATTAACTATAATGTACTAACGCTGCCTGGATTGCTGCATAGGCTTTGCCTCTGTTGAAGATCCACGCGGCGCTTGTTGTTGTTTGAACAATTCGAAACGAGAAGCCTGGTCCTTTCTTGGCCATGAATTGTTGCTTTCGTCTATATCAGCTGTTTCGCGATAAGGATCCAGCTGTACAGCTACTACTTCCTTGTCTTTGGCAAAAGTCTTGGTTACTTTGTTTTCATCTTTTCGCCAGATATAAGCCGGAATGCGGTCTACTTCTTTGCTGCCGTCTTTAAACGTCCATTCGATGATAATAGGCATTACCAGTCCGCCTACGTTGCTAAAGTTGAGCTCATAAAAGTTTTTATTTGTCTGATCGGCCAGTTGCGTTTTTTGTTGTCGTACATCGTCCAGCGAAATATCTACCGGATCTATTCCAAAGAACCAGCCTCTCCAAAACCAGTCCAGATCAACTGCCGAAGCATCTTCCAGTGTTCTGAACAGATCTGCCGGCGTAGGGTGCTTAAATGCCCAGCGTTTGGCATATTCTTTAAAAGCATAGTCAAACAGTTCTTTGCCCATTACGGTTTCCCTTAAAATATTTAAGGCTGTAGCAGGTTTTGCATAAGCATTGGGGCCAAAGTTAATGATGTTCTCGGAGTTGGTCATAATGGGCTCCAACTGGTCTTTGGGCATCTTCATGTAGTCAGTTATTTTATGGGCCGGACCACGTTGCGAAGGGTAGTTCTTCTCCCAGGTTTGCTCGGTAAGGTATTGACAAAAAGTATTTAAGCCCTCATCCATCCACGACCATTGCCGCTCGTCGGAATTTACAATCATGGGGAAAAAGTTGTGGCCCACCTCATGGATAATTACACTCATCATGCCATATTTAATGGCATCGGTATAGGTGCCATCTTTTTCTGCCCTGCCATAATTGAAGCAAATCATAGGGTATTCCATACCGTTGGCGGCTTCTACAGAAATAGCTACCGGGTATGGATAGGGGATGGTATGTTTGGAATATTCTTTTAAAGTATGGTCGACTATTTTAGTTGAATACTTATTGTAAAGTGGGTATGCCTCCGGGCCATAATACGACATAGACATAATCTTTTTTCCATTTATTTGGGTTGCCATTGCATCCCAGACTAGCCTGCGCGATGACACCCAGGCAAAATCCCTTACGTTTTCGGCTGTATAGGTCCAGGTTTTTTTTGCGCTTGATTTTTTGGTCATAGCCGATTTTACTTCGGCAAGGTTGACAATTTCGATGGGCGTTTTTGCCGTTTGTGCGGCATTCCATCTTTTCAGGTTATCGGCATTCAATACCTGAGCATAATTCTGGCATTCGCCGGTGGCACCCACTACATGATCGGCAGGTACGGTCATATTTACTTTGTAATTGCCAAATGCCAGCGCAAATTCGCCTCTTCCTTCGAATTGTTTATTTTGCCATCCCTGGAAATCGGAATAAACAGCCATTCGCGGAAACCATTGCGTAATGGTAAACAGATAGTTGTCATCATCAGCAAAATACTCATAGCCACCACGTCCGCCGTCGGCTATACGATTTGCTATTTTATAGTTCCAGGCAATTTTAAGCTTGTAGCTTTGTTTGGGCTGTAAAACGAAAGGAAGGTCGATACGCATCATAGTATTGTTGATGGTATAGGGCAAAGGACTGCCTTTCTCGTCAGTTACCTTTAATATCTTTACACCAAGATCATTTTCGGCATTGATGATGTCCAACAAAGTCTTATTACTCGTTTTTTCGTTTATTCTGCTTCTTTCCGTCAACTTGTTGTCGCTACTGGCCTTATGTTGGTTTTCATCCAGTTGTACCCATAAATAACTCAATGGATCGGGCGAATTGTTATGGTAGGTGATGGTTTCTGCGCCGTTCAAACGTAGATTTTTTTCGTCTAGTTCTGCATTGATTTCATAGTCTGCACGTTGCTGCCAGTAAGCCGGTCCGGGTGCACCCGATGCCGAACGGTACATGTTCGGATCAGAAATGATGGTGCCCAGCTGTTCAAACTTGTTTCCATGATTGGAACCTGGATTATTGATATATTGACCAAATGCGTTTGTGCAGAAAATAACGCCGATTAAAAACAGAAAGTTCGTTTTCATTGGAGGTTTAGTGTTTTAGTTTTTTTACGAAAGCAGGGCAGGGAACCTTTCAGCAGCCATTACAAACGATATCCCAAATATAGCCGATGAGAGAAAGAAATTATAATCCCATCGCTTTATTTTTACAATCCAGATAAGGACAAAGGATAGAACTAAAACTCCGGACACAATTAATACCTGTCCAAATTCCAGCCCTATATTAAATGCAAACAGTTCGGCAGTGATGCTGCTGCTTTTGCCCAACAGGCTTTTGAGGTAGTTGGAAAAGCCGAGACCATGAATGAGCCCAAAAAATAAGGCCATGATATACTTAAACGTTTGTCCCTTTGGTTTTTTTCTTTTACTAATAATATTGGATATGGCGGTGATGAGGGTCGTTTTTTGTATTAGAAATTTGATTAATGGTGTATTTACGCTAATGATTTTTAAGATGCTCAATGCCAGGGTGATGCTGTGACCTACGGTAAAGGCGGTAACCAGTATCAGCACCTTTTTCCAATCGCTTAGGGAATAGCTGCCACAAAGTGCCATTACAAACAAAATGTGATCATATCCATGCCAGTCTAAAATGTGTTGCCAACCTAATTGAAAATAAAGGGAGAAGTCCTGCATGGAATAAATTTGTAAATTAGCTAATATTATAGCAATATCCTTATTTAGATTAAGAAAAACAAAATGTCCCGATTACTTTTACTTTTTTGGTTAAATATATTTCATCCTTTTTATGTAAGTGTTACTGAAATAGTATACAATAAAAATACGCGAACCGTGCAGGTTAGTGTCAGGGTATTTTTTGATGATTTTGAAAGGGCATTGGAGAAAAAGTATAAAACCAAAGTGAACATATTAAAGCCTGCTAATCGTAAAGAGGTGGATGTATGGATTGCCGCTTACCTGAAAGATCATCTTAAAATTAATGCAAACGGTAAGGTACTTGATTTAAAATACCAGGGGTATGAGATTGAAGAGGATGCCGCATGGTGCTACTTTGAAACGGCCGAGCTGGCAGCTGTTACGCAATTGAATATTGAAAATAACATCCTTTTTGAACAGCACAGTTCGCAGAGCAATATGATCCATGCCATTGTAAATGGTAAGCGGAAAAGTACAAAACTGGATAATCCGAAAAGTACGGTAATGTTTACTTTTTAAAAATCCCTGTCTTAATCCTGGGAATTTCAGATTTTTTTTGGATTGAAAATGCAGTGATTTGCATAATGATTTTTGTTACTCCTGTCTATCTGGTTCGGGAGATATTTACGTCGCAATTTTCCGAACGAAAGACGAAGCAAAGGCGAAGGAAGTACGGTACATTACCGTTATTGTTATAGGGGCCACTTAGGCTGTACTACCAAAGCCAGAACATTGTCCTGGCTTTGGGGTTGATATTTTGATTTAGTTAAATGTTGTGTTGAACATAATGCTAAAACGATTGCTGTTCAACTTTTCTACAATTTTGTACTTGTTTCCTATTGGTACTGAATGTAAATAGGAGCAGGTTTTAATTTCATCAGTTCTTCTGGTGTCATTAGCCTGTTTGGCGCCTTTTTCAAATCGTTTTTGTAAAACAATTTAAATCCTGTAAACTGAACAGGTTCTGAATAGATGAAGTGACGATAGGTACCTTTTTTAAGTTCAGGCTCGCCCCATCCGTCCATATGCATCACAATTTGAACTTCCGGACGAAGTTTAATGTTTTGGTAATTGGTCACCATTTTTTTAGTGAAACGGTGTACTACAAATACTTTTGGAGGCAAATTATATTTTTTTACAATATCGGCCAGATGTTGAGACACAAAATTGATGTCAGCTGCATCGTAGGTTCCTATTTTTTTACCAGGCAAGGTTCCATCTTTCATAGAGAATTCGGGGTCTATACCCAAATGTACGTAAGGCAAATGCAGGTATTTTTCGATATGTGGCAATTCAGCTTTGATGTTACTCAAGGCCACCTGCAGATCAAGGAATACTATGGTATTGGGGCGCATTTTGGCAATGGCCAGTACAGAATCAATCTGGCTGTTGGCCATACGGTTGATGTACTTTCCGTCTTTACCCGGGGTGCCGCTAGCTACGGCAGCTATATAGTGCAATCCCGCCTGTACAGGTGTAGATGGGTCTACCTTTTCCCAGTGTTTAATCTCTGCATTTAGTTTGCTCCACATTTCTTTAGGAGCATATTCCCCAAGAGCACCCATTTTTTTGGAGTGTAAATTTCCATAATAAACCACGATGCGTTTAAATGGAAGAATGGCTCCTGCCAATGGATAGGGTTGTTTTTTTACCGGCCATTTTCCGGTCGTATCGCCATTGGCCAGTTTGTTTAGCAATGCATTGTATTTTGCGGTATCAACTGGTTTTCGGGTTGTGTCTTCGACTTCTGTTTCAACAGCTACCGTATCGCCGTTGGCTGTGATTTTGATTTGTCCTTTAGCTTTTTTTGCATCAGATGCGCAGCTGGTCAATAAACCAATGGCTACTGTACTGATCAAAAGAACACCTGCCAGATGAGGTAATTTCATAGTTAGAATTTGTTTTTAGAGGTAAATATGGGATTTCTGCTCCCGCCTTTTGCCGTTCGGTAAAATTATACAATTATAGCACCTTTAAAAGGAATAAAAAAACGCCTGCAAAAGTATTATTTAAAAATATTTCAATATTGTTTGGAATTATTCTAAATAAGTTGCTATACTTGTATCATTATTTAAAATGATTCTAAACAGAGCGCTGGTAAATAAATGAAATAAAGAAAAAGCTGAGGATTTTGAAATCCGGAGCAATATATAAATATACTATTTGGTTTAGTTTAGTTGATAAGGATACGCTTCCGGAGCCCTCCGGAAGCTCCTTTTAAAAATCGCTAAGTCAATAAAAGAAACTTGATCAGTAAGGTGTTACTGGGTAAGTGTGTTTAAAGAAAGGTGCCGGTTTTGAGTGTCCGGCACCTTGTTTGTTCTTTGTCATCCTGAATTCATTTCAGGATTCCTGAAGAGAAAGGTCGTGTGAACGATTTAGCATATGCGAGATCTTGAAATAAATTCAGGATGACGGCCGTTAATTAGTATATACTATTCAACTTAAAAGCTATTGAATTTACCAAACACACCCAAAGGTAATTTAATGCCTGAGGTGGCTTGAAGGTAAAGCTCTCCTGTTTCCAGGTTTTTGACCTTAGGAAATGAAGTTTTAATCAGGTTTTCGACAATCACCGACGAGAAACCTAATGAATAAGTATTCAGGATTAAAAAATGTTCCTTTTCATCCAGCAGTTGCACTACGTCGTGCATCATTTCCTGTATGTGGTCTTCCAGTTTCCATTTTTCGCCATTGGGACCATGACCAAATGCCGGAGGATCCAGGATGATACCGTTGTATTTTTTGCCACGTTTCAGCTCCCTCTTTACAAATTTGAGTGCGTCTTCTACTACCCAGCGCACATCTTTCAGGTTTGACAGTTCCTGGTTTTCGTTGGCCCAGTTTACCACCTGTTTGATGGAATCTACGTGTGTAGTATCGGCACCTGCAGCTTTGGCAATTAATGAAGCCGCGCCGGTGTAAGCAAACAGGTTTAGCACTTTCGGGCTGGCACATTTAAACTTCTTGATAGAAGAAGAAATATAGTCCCAGTTTACGGCCTGCTCAGGAAATACACCAACATGTTTAAATGAGGTAAGCCCCAGGCGCAGGTTAATGGTTACCTCGTCATTACTATATTTTACATTCCATCTGTCTGGAATCTGTGCCGAGTTTTTAAACCAATCGCCAGATGTGGCCGAGCGGCCTTTAAATCGGATATGGGTTTGTTTTTTCCACTCCTGATCTGAGAGTGTTTTTTTCCAGACGGCCTGTGGCTCTGGTCTGGACAAAACTAAATTGCCAAAACGTTCTAGTTTTTCAAAATCACCACAATCAATTAACTCATAATCTTTCCAGTGAGTGGGGGTAAGCAGGCTTATCATAAAAATGGATATATTAAAATTTTCCTTTTGCAGCTTTCATAAAACGGCTGGCAAAAACAAAGTCATTTAGTTCCTGAACATCGGTATGGGCAATTTCTTTATTAGAACCTTCCCAGAATTTTTTGCCTTCATGAAGGAAAAGTATGTAGTCGCCAATCCCCATTACCGAGTTCATATCATGGGTTACTACAATGGTTGTTGTATTGTACTCTTCGGTCAGCTCTTTGATCAACTCATCAATTACAATAGATGTTTTAGGATCCAGTCCCGAATTGGGTTCATCAACAAATAAATATTTTGGGTTCATGGCTATTGCGCGGGCAATACCTACACGTTTTTTCATCCCGCCCGAAAGCTCGGCCGGATACAATTTATTTTTGCCTTGCAGGTTTACCCTTTCCAGGCAAAAGTTTACACGTTCCAGTTTTTCTTTACGGCTTTGTTCGGTAAACATATTTAAAGGAAACATAATGTTTTCTTCAACAGTCATGGAATCGAACAGGGCCGAACCCTGAAATAACATGCCAATCTCTTTTCTGATTTCGATCTTTTCTTCGAAATTCATATTGGTGAATTCCCTGTTGTCATATTCCACATGGCCTTCTTCGGGATGGTGCAAACCGATCATACATTTTAACAGGGTAGTTTTGCCTGAGCCCGATCCGCCAATGATGAGGTTGGTAACCCCAGCTTCAAACTTGCCCGAGATACCTTTTAATACCTCATTATCGCCAAATGATTTATGGATGTCCTTGATTTCGATCATAGCAATAACTGGGTTACAATATAATCGCAGGCAAGGATAGAGATACAGCTTACTACAACCGCTCTGGTACTGGCCTGGGCAACTTCAAGTGCGCCTCCTTTTACATAAAAACCTTCATAGGCAGGTACCGAGGTGATAATGAAACCAAATACAAAAGCTTTAACCAGTGCTACAGTGATGGTATAGGGATTAAAATCGGTAGTAATACCTTGTATGTATTCGGCTGGTGATACCGCTCCCGACAATGTTCCGCCAATGTAACCACCGGTAATGCTCAGGAACATGGACATGATGACCAGCAAAGGTACCATGGTAATACCGGCAATGATTTTGGGAAGGATGAGATAGCCGGGTGAGTTGATGCCCATAATTTCGAGCGCATCAATCTGTTCACTTACCCGCATGGTACCAATTTCGGAGGAAATTGCAGAACCGATTTTACCGGCCAGTACAATGGCACTGATGGTAGGACTAAGCTCTAATATACTTGAATCGCGGTTTACGGAGCCAATAATAGTTTTGGGAATAAAATCGCTAACCAGCTGGAAGGCGATCTGTAAAGTCATTACTGCACCAATAAAGGTAGATATGATAGCTATTAAGCCCAGAGAGCCAACGCCAATAAAGTCCATCTGTTTAAAGATGGCCTGCAGGTATATCTTAAATTTTTCAGGTCTTCTAAATACAGCCCTTAACAAAAGGAGGTATCTGCCAAAATTGGTGAAATTCATGCAATGAAAAATTAGCTATAGTATTTTCGCAATATTACTACAAAGAAACAATAAAAAGTTGAAACCTGATGAGTTTGCTTGTACAAACGAATTTAATGCGATTTCTGACAAAACTTTTGCCACAAAGTTTTAGGGAGCAGGCCTTTTTTGTATTATTGCGGCTCATTAAAAGGTATTACCATGAATGCAGTCATTACAGGAGCCACCAGAGGTATTGGCAAAGCGATCGCAATAAGGTTGGCCGAGCACGGCTATAACCTGGCCGTTTGCTCCAGAAATAGCTCTGAATTGGAGCGTTTTGAAAAAGAGCTACAATATACCGGTGCAAAAATACTGACCTGGCAGGCAGATTGCAGCGTAAAAGAAGAAGTGTATGCTTTTTGTGATGCGGTAAACGCACAAATGGGTAAAGTGGATGTGCTGGTGAACAATGCCGGGATGTATTTGCCAGGTAGTTTATTGGATGAGGCTGATGATCAGCTGGAAAAGCAACTGAATCTGAACCTTAATGCGGCTTATTATTTGTCCAAATATTTTGGTAAAATGATGCGTGAACAGCAATCAGGCCATATTTTTAACATTTGTTCGGTAGCTTCAAAGGCGGTAGTGGAAAATGGAGGGAGTTATTCTGTAACTAAATCAGCCCTGCTTAGTCTTAATGATGTATTGAGGCAGGAATTATCGAAATACAACGTAAAGGTAAGTGCAATATTGCCCGGGTCTACGTTAACGTCATCATGGGAAGGAACAAATATTCCGTCCGAACGTTTTGTACAACCGGAAGATATAGCCAGTGCTTTGTACACCATTTTAAACTTAAGTGAGGGTGTAAATGTTGATGAAATAGTTTTGAAGCCTTTACAATTTTAAATTAACAGGAGGGAATTATTATGGAAAAGAGATTATTTAGGAATGAGCACGACAAGGTATTGGCCGGCGTATCGTCGGGAATTGCCGAATATATGGAAGTAGATGTAACCATCATCAGGTTGCTGTTTGTGCTTTCAACCATATTCCTGATGGGAACAGGAATTTTGGTATATATCATTATGTGGATTGTAGTGCCGGTAAACAATGACCCGGCAGCAAAATTTTCGAAGTTTAACGAGGCTTTTAAAGAACACAATAATCCGTTTCAGTCGCCAAATCCTTTTGGGAGCACAAAAAGTACCACAGAGGGATCTGCGCCTTTTCAAAATTGGACTTCATCAACCGTAAAGGAGGAAAGTTTTGAGAGTTGGAAGAAAAACAGTGATTTTAAACCTTATCAAAAGAATAATGAAACAGGGCGCACGGTTGCCGGTTTATTTTTGCTGGTTATAGGAATTTATTTTTTTATGGATGAGTTTGACCTCATTCCTTTTCATTTTCAGCTGGCTAAACTTTGGCCATTGATTTTTGTGGCCATAGGAGCGAGCTTTATCATCAGGGCGAAAAATAAAAGCGCCTGGGAAACCTGGAGAGACCAGAACTTTGGAGATTCGGCAACTAAGCCGGCGTCGCCGGTAAATAATCCGGTAACCACTGAATCGTCTGTAGATGCTGCTGTAAATGAGCCTGTTGTATCGGAGTCGCCCGTTGGGCCGACCAGTCCTGCTGTTCCCGAAACTTCAGCAGATCAAACTCCGGATGTTGACAAAGAAAATGATGCCAACAAGGAAAACAATGATCCGTTCACTAAAAAAGACTTGTAGTTATGAAACTGGATAGAATAATGTGGGGTATACTGCTGTTGTTTATCGGTGGTGTACTGCTTATGGAGAATTTTGGGATCATAGATTTTTACTGGCGTAGTGTATGGCGGTTTTGGCCAATATTTTTAATCATCGCCGGGGTAAACATCCTTTTTAATAAAAATAAATCGCAGCTTGGCGGTATAGTGTCCATTTTTATATTAATCATGACACTAATGTTATTGTTTTTTAAAGGTCAGCATCCGCCAGAAGGACGAACAACAATTGTTGAGCGTTTGGAGGATGATTTTGAGGAAAAATCGGACTCCGGCCAATTTACAGAACAGCACCTTTCTTTGCCTTATACGGACTCATTGGCTGCCAAAAAAACAGTGCTTAATATCTCGGGAGGGGGAACATCCTTTGAGCTGAAGGGGAATACAGACAGCCTGATATCGGCTATAGTGAATAAAAAAGGAAATACCTTTTTATTGATGAAAAATGAAGGTAAGGATAGTGTGACCACCCTGAACTTGAAAATGAAAGGCAAGGGCGATTGGAATACCGGCGGGAATAGTGTAGATATACAGCTGAATAAGAACCCCAGCTGGGAAATACACATGAATATGGGGGCCGGAGAGGTTAAGTTTGATCTGGCCGATTACAAGGTGAGGGAGTTTAATTTTGATGGTGGTGCCGCGGCGCTTGACATCAAACTGGGTAGTTTGCTGCCGGTTACGGACGTAAATGTGAAAACAGGGATTGCTGAAGTGAAAATAAACATCCCGTCCGCTGCCGGATGTCAGATCAGGGCTAAAACAGGACTGTCCTCTAAAGAGTTTACAGGTTTTACCAAGTTGGACGACAATAGGTATGAAACTCCGAATTACAAAGATTCCAAGACTAAAATATTTATTAATTTTGATGGTGGATTGAGTAGTTTTGAGGTGAACAGGTATTAGGTGTTTCAGCATGCCACCCTGTATCAGCGTGTTGGCAAGCTAAAGAAAATGGAAAATACAAACGAAATCGAATATACTGTTGTCATCAATGGAAAGCCTCAGGGACCATATCGGTTAGCAGAATTAACAACATTGCACATTCAGGCCGGTACATTTATCAGAAAACCGGGAATGGACGACTATAAAGAAGCTCACGAGTTGCCAGAACTGCGTGAGCTTCTTGGTTTTGTACATCAGGTTACGGCGCCACAATATTTTGCTTCTTTTGATCAGCGTTTGCTGGCTGCCGCGATAGACTATTTTATGCTGGCTTGTGCTTATGCAGTATTGGTCCTCTTTAGTTTTATTGTAGTGGCCGACAAGGGGCAACGTATAATGGTGACTTTTTCTTGTTTGCCTCTTATTCCCTTGGCTAAGTTGATTTATGGTAGCCTGGCTGAGGCTTCTGCAAAACAGGGGACTATTGGTAAAAGACTGTTGAATATCAGGGTGACAGATATAGATGGTTGCAGGATTACGAGATCAAAGGCCTTTGGGAGAAACCTGGCCAAGATTTTTTCTGTAATGACACTCTTTATTGGTTATCTATATAGCTTTTTGAATAAAAAACAACAGTGCCTGCATGACCTGATCGCCAATACGCTGGTGGTAAAAGAGCGGCTCATCTGACATTACAGTTATAAACATAATCTTTATCTTTGTTCCAGATTTACAAATGATGGAAGAAGTAATTGGTCAGCATGCGCTAATAAACGCACTAAAAGGTGGATACTGTAACAGCTTAAAACAATATTCCAGGTTTCTGACCCGGGAAGTTACTATTGGCGATATCCCCATGGGAGGTTTGAATCCTATTCGCATTCAATCGATGACCACTACCGATACTATGGATACCATTGGTACTGTAGAGCAGACCATCAGGATGGTTAATTCGGGCTGTGAATATGTGCGCATTACTGCGCCAAGTATGAAAGAAGCCGAAAATCTGGCCAACATTAAGAAAGAGCTGCGCACGCGCGGATATAATGTTCCTTTGGTTGCCGATATTCATTTTACGCCAAATGCGGCCGAAGCTGCTGCAAGGATTGTGGAAAAGGTGCGGGTAAATCCAGGCAATTATGCTGATAAAAAGCGTTTTGAAAATATTGACTATACACAGCAGGCCTACCAGGCCGAGCTGGAGCGCATATACAAGAAATTTACCCCATTGGTAAAAATCTGCAAAGAATATGGTACTGCCATGCGTATTGGTACCAACCATGGCTCATTGTCGGACCGGATTATGAGCCATTATGGCGATACTCCGCGTGGTATGGTCGAGTCGGCGATGGAGTTTATCCGGATGTGTGAAGACCAGAACTACTATAATCTGGTTATTTCAATGAAAGCCAGCAATACACAGGTGATGGTACAGGCTTATCGTTTGCTGGTAGAAACCATGGTAAAGGAGGGCATGAATTATCCTTTGCACCTTGGTGTAACTGAAGCTGGCGACGGTGAGGACGGGCGGATCAAATCGGCCGTAGGAATTGGTACACTATTGGAAGATGGCTTGGGTGATACCATCAGGGTGTCTTTAACAGAGGATCCGGAATTTGAAGCCCCGGTAGCCAAAGCTTTGGCTTTGAGATATGAACGCAGAGCCGCTGAACTTCCGGCCGCCGAACGCTTGAATGCCGAAAACGAAATAAATGTTACTGAACTGCCGTATAGTCCTTATGCTTATCGCCGTAGGGAGACCAATGCGGTGCAGCACATTGGTGGGCATCATCACCCGGTAGTGATGTTGGATGTAAGTGCCGAAAACTTAAAAGATCCTTATTTTTTAAGTGCAGTAGGCTATAATTATAGCGCCGGATTGGACAAATATCATATGGCCGATCAGGCTTGCGATCTGGTTTACCTTGGTCATCAGTTGCCTTCGTTTTCCTTTCCTGGAAATTTAAAGCAGGTGTATGATTATGAAACCTGGCTTTCATTGAAGGATAAAAACAATTGTCATCCTTTGTTGAGTTACCAACAGTACATAGAAGCTGCAGTAAAAGATGAATACCTGAACCTGGTTATAATAAACACCGGGGAAAATGTTGATCTTTCTGTGCTGGGGGCCGAAGTTGTTATTGTACTGCAAACGATGGAAATTCATGGTATGGCTGCACAAAGATCTTTTTTTATGGATTTGGAAAAACACCATGTATCAATTCCAGTGATTATAAAAAGAGTGTACCAGGACATCGGTGCCGATGACTTAATGCTGTATGCTGCTACCGATCTGGGGGCTTTGCTAACAGATGGTTTTGGTGATGGTATCTGGATCAGCACGGATAAAACCACCGGTTTGTCGCTGATTAATGCCACTGGTTTTGGCATTTTGCAGGCTACGCGCACCCGGATTTCTAAAACTGAATATATCTCCTGCCCAAGTTGCGGACGAACTTTATTTGATCTCCAGGAAACTACTCAGATGATCCGCTCACGTACCGACCACCTGAAAGGGATAAAAATTGGTATTATGGGCTGTATTGTAAACGGACCTGGCGAAATGGCTGATGCCGATTATGGGTATGTGGGTACTGGTCCGGATAAAATTACACTTTATCGTGGTAAAGAAGTGGTGAAGAAAAATGTGAATGCCGCCCATGCTTTG
This sequence comes from Pedobacter schmidteae, assembly GCF_900564155.1. Lineage (NCBI taxonomy): Bacteria > Pseudomonadati > Bacteroidota > Sphingobacteriia > Sphingobacteriales > Sphingobacteriaceae > Pedobacter > Pedobacter schmidteae. The sequence continues at coordinate 2,392,956 of NZ_LS999839.1, forward strand.
GATGATCTGATCGATCTGATCAAGGAGGATGGGAAATGGGTGCAAAAATAACCGTTCTCTTCAGAGGCTGGCATAAATGAGATTTTTTTACAAAAATCTCAATGAAGCCGATGCCTCCTCAGAGAAGGTAATTTTTGTATTTAGTAACGTTGTAGGGAGGATAGGTATGGTGTATGATTTTCGGAGAGGGTAATTTTTGTATTTAGCAACATTGTAGGGAGGATAGGTATGATGTATGATTTTCGGAGAGGGTAATTTTTGTATTCAGTAACATTGTAGGGAGGATAGGTATGGTGTATGATTTCGGAGAGGGTAATTTTTGTATTCAGTAACATTGTAGGGAGGACAGGTATGGTGTATGATTTTCGGAGAAGGTAATTTTTGTATTTAGTAACATAGTAGGGAGGACAGGTATGGTGTATGATTTTCGGAGAGGGTAATTTTCGTATTTAGCAACATTGTAGGGAGGATAGGTATGGTGTATGATTTTCAGAGAAGGTAATTTTTGTTTTCGGTGATATTGTGGCGCACAAGATCCTATAAAGAGTAGGTTAGGGTGAAGTTTCCCCAGGTAAGGCCATATAAACCTTTCATCCAGGCCGTGGTGGTGGTTTGAATAGACGAAATGCTAAAGCGATTGATCACGACAACGGCTCCATAGGAATAACCGGCTATGATAGGATTGATGGGGTGATAGTAAGCTGAGTTGGATGGGGAACCGTTTTTTTCGGAAACCAGGATAGGGGCCGGACGTGATGAGCCGATGCCGCCTTGTAATAGCGCATTACTGAGTGTCAGTTGTACGCGGGGTTTGAAGATAAAGTAGAATTGTACTTTGTTGTCCGTTGCCGAATGACTGTATTGATTTATTAATCCGTCAAAATATGGATTCATTTTTCCAATCCTAATAGTTGTGTATGCGGCTGTTGCATTTATTCCTGTTCCTATGCTTACTTGTCCTCCAGCAATTATCTCCAGGAATTTGCCGAAGTGTAATACTTGTTTTTCCGCTGTAAAGTTCAGATTCAGTAACAGGCTGTTTCCAAATTGATTGGCCCAACCTTTAGGTTGCTGATAATTGACCAGGTGATGAGCAGCCTCCTGGATTTGACGGGCTAATGAAGCAGGGCCGGTTACACCAATGTCTAATGAGGTCTGGAAATCATATTTCTGTAACGTATTGTAGGCATAAAGACTACGCGAAAGGTATAAAGCGCCAGACCAGGGGTAGTCGTCTGGTTGAAAGTCTGGAATGGCAATGTTGTCGGGAGTGACAATCAGTTGTGACAATCCAATTCCATATACATTGTGACTGCTGTCGCCTGCTTTGGGTAACAGTCGGTCGATAAGGAAATTGGATGGCGTCTTTTTTGTATAAAATAGCGAGTACTTTGTACCACTGGTGTAGGCTTTATCGGTGCCATTTCCGTAAAAATTTATATAGTCGTCATCCTGGTAAAATTGTATCAATCGGCCGGAATTTCTTTGTTGGGCATAAATAGCACCAACTGCTTTGAAGATGAGCAGAATCAATACAGATGCGGCGCATAAAAGCTTTCTCATAAAACATGGCGTTGAATAGATAACGATTCATAATAAAAATAGTTTGATTAATTTTTATAAGTGAATGAATATTCATTTATATTTGTTGAGCAATAGAAAAATATGCGTGTAAGAGATATTAATAAGGTAGGATTGGTTAAACAGAAGTCGATAGAGTTGCTGGTAGAGGTTGGTTTTGAGGGTTTTACCATGAATAAACTGGCCAGGGCTTGTGGAATATCGGTAGCTACCTTATATATTTATTACGAAGATAAAGACGACTTGATTTTAAAAGTGGGTAAGGAGGAGGTTGCCCGGCTGAGTAAAATCATGTTAGAAGATCTTGATCCCGAAAGTTCCTTTGCTGATGGCTTGAGACAGCAATGGAAAAACAGGGCACGGTGTATGCTCGAAAACCCTTTGTCGGCCCAAATGATAGAACAGCTTCGTACTTCTTCGTATCAGCAGAAAATTCTTGAAGTGTTTGGACATTATTTTAAGGAGCCGTTGGGTAGGTTTATACAGAATGCCATTGAACGGGGAGAGATTGATGAGATGCCTTTTGAAACTTATTGGTCTATTGCTTTTGCGCCTTTGTACAACCTGATCCGGTTTCACAATGAAGGACAAAGTCTGGGCGGAAAGCCCTTTAAATTAACAGATGAGGTCCTGTGGAGAACATTTGATCTGGTACTTAAAGCCTTTAAGAAATGATCAATGCAGGTCTGCAGGGCCCGAAAATTTTACAATTATGGACATTCCTAAAGCACATATTCTGCTTTTTAAAACCAATATACGCACCGAAGGGGATAAGCGGTATATCGGTAAAATTATGGAAGAACATCGGATAGACCAATGGACAGTAGATCTGCAGGATATTGACTGCGTATTGAGGATCGTATCGTCTGAATGGAAACTGGACGAGGTGATCCAACTGGTGGTAAAAAATGGTTACCACTGCGAAATACTTACTTAAAAATATAATCAGATTTGATGATGAAATCTTCAACAACTCAAATAGCGGAGCCATTTAGCGGTTACCAGATCCTGGTAATTGCTTTGTTGGCTTTGCTACAATTTACAGTAGTACTCGATTTTATGGTACTTGCGCCTTTAGGCGATTTTTTAATGAAATCTTTGTCCATGAGTCCCAAAGGATTTGGACTGGTGGTTTCTTCTTATGCTTTCAGCGCCGGGATATCGGGTATCCTGGCAGCCGGCTTTGCCGATAAGTTTGACCGTAAAAAACTCTTGTTGTTTTTTTATGCGGGCTTTATACTGGGTACATTATGCTGTGCATTGTCTAACAGTTACGAAATGTTGCTTGGTGCCCGGATTATAACCGGATTATTTGGTGGGGTTATTGGTGCTATATCTATGACTATCGTTACCGATATTTTTGCCATTCATCAACGCGGCCGTGTTATGGGTTTTGTACAAATGGCATTTGCTGCAAGTCAGGTATTGGGTATTCCAATTGGTCTTTATCTGGCTAATATATGGGGCTGGCATTCTGCATTTTTAATGATTGTGGTGGTGGCAGCCATTATTGCAATTGTTATTTTGTTTAAGGTAAAACCGATAGATCAGCATTTGGCCTTGCAATCAGATAAGAGTCCGTTTTTACATTTATGGCATGCAGTAGCTAACCGTTCTTATCAAACCGGTTTTATTGCTACCGCTTTTATGAGTGTTGGCGGTTTTATGCTGATGCCTTTTGGCAGTGCTTACCTGATCAATAATATACACATTAGCCAGCAGGAACTTCCATTGGTTTTTATGTTTACCGGACTGGCGTCTATTGTAATTATGCCACTGATAGGGAAACTAAGCGATAAAGTAGATAAGTTTATGGTTTTTACCGGAGGGTCGGTATTGGCCATTATCCTGATATTGGTATACACCAACCTTGGTCCGGTACCGTTGTGGCAGGTGGTGGTGGTCAATATGATTTTATTTATGGGAATTATGAGTAGAGTGATACCTGCGACTACTTTAACCATGAGCGTACCCGAGATGAAGGATAGAGGTGCTTTTATGAGTGTAAATGCTTCCTTACAGCAGATGGCAGGTGGAATAGCTGCTTTATGTGCGGGACTAATCGTTACACAAGAAAGCAAAAGTAGTCCCTTGCATCATTACGATACTTTAGGTGTTGTAGTTTCTGTATTGATTGTGATTTGTATTTTTTTGGTGTATAGGGTTAGTAAACTGGTGAGCAAGAAAGAAACCCCCAATTATGTAGCTGCTGCAGTTACAGAAGTTAAATAGGCGGTTATCGCATCTACAATTGTTTCAGGTATCTGGTTACAATTGGTGTTTTTTAGAGGGTGCTGTACGGCATCCTCTTTTGAAATATATACACCTTTTTGGGCGTCAAATTTGAGGTAACCAAGATCAAAAAAACGTTCTTCAATTTCATGGGACGAGTCCATAGATTTGAAGCGTAGCTTTTTTATGCTGAGGTTTTCTTTGTTAATCAACAACCATTGATATTGTTTTTTTTGAAGCGTAAATGTGGAGGAACTCAGGGTCTTTATTTCAATAACGCAAAGCTTATCGGTATCAAGGAAATATAGGCACTCGAAATTTTTTGACATATTTAGATTTGGTTGTGGCACTGCATTGTTTAAAAATTGTGCCAGTTTCCAGATCTGGCTTTGGAGGCAGTAAACGCAGATAGCGTTTTTGCAGCTGTGGTTTCTATGCCTCCTTTGATGATATTCTTGCTCAATTTCTTAGCAGATCGTTGCTCATCGGTTAAAATGCAGTTCCAGAAAAGAGAATTGAAACATAAAATTTGAGGAAGTGAACCTGATGATTTTGACTATATTTGATTAACCTATTGTTGAATGATGAATAAATTATCTCAAGATGACGAAGATGATCATTTAAAGCTTCTGAAATTAACGGCTCATTTGCAGTCACTTATAACCTCTCTGGAGGATATCGTATTTGAACTTGATGGAAACCATATCTTTAAAAATGTATGGGTATCTGACGAGCGCATGCTTTTTATGCCTAAAGAAGCTTTTCTTGGTAAAACAATAGCCGAGGTTATGGGGCCGCAGTCGGCTATTTTTATTGATCCGGTAAATCAGGCAATTGAAAAAGGAACAGTTCAGGAAGTGATATATAAGCACATTAATCCGGATGTGAATGAATGGTTTAGAGCAAGGATAAAACCGGTAGCTAAAGCTGCACAGCCTGAAAACTATATTTTGGTATTGAGTATTCAGGATATTACCAGCCAAAAGCTGGCCGATATCGCATTGGCCGAAGCAAAAAAAGAGCTGGAGAACAGCAACAGAGCATTAATTGAAGCCAGAAATCATGCCGAGAAGGCATCAAAAACCAAATCTGACTTCCTGTCGGTAATGAGCCATGAGATCAGGACACCTCTGAATGGAATTATTGGGATAGCAAATTTGTTGAAACTGAACCACACCATGGATCAGAAGGAATATATTGGGAACCTTATTTTTTCTGCCGATCATTTAATGCAGTTGATCAATGATATTTTGGATCTGACCAAAATGGAGAACGAAAAGCTGGAACTTGTATTGGCCGAAATTGATTTGTTCAGGCTCGTTAAAAATATCAGCAATCAGTTTAAATCTCTTGCAGGTGCAAAGGGTATACAATTAAAATGTTATTTGGATGATGATATACCTCGGCGGTTGATTGCTGATCCGATACGACTTAGCCAGATGTTGAATAATTTGATCAGTAATGCAATTAAATTTACCGATGAAGGTGAGGTAACGCTGCTCATCAAATTGTTGTCTGTGCATTCCAATAAGGCTTTGATCCACTTTTCTGTAAAAGATACCGGCATGGGAATTCCTTCCGAATTACAGGATAGTGTTTTTGAGAGTTTTAAACAAGTTCAACAAGCCGTTAGGCATGGTTATTCGGGTACGGGATTGGGGCTGACCATTACGCAAAAACTTGCCGAACTGCACAATAGCAGGGTTGTTTTGTCCAGCGAAGCGGGCATAGGTTCTGAATTTCATTTTGACCTGAGTTTTGAAATCGCCGAAGATCAGGATATAGATGATTCAAATGCAGTGCCTTCTGTTTTTTCTTTGTTTAAGGATCAGCTTAAAGGATTAAAGGTGTTGCTTGTTGAGGACAACCTGATTAATGTAATGGTTGCCCAAAAGCAATTGGAGTATTTTGGTGTTGATACCACTTGTGCCGAAAATGGTAATGATGCACTTGAACTGATAGAAAAGAACCATTATCACGTTGCACTGTTGGATCTTCATATGCCTGTACTTGATGGCTATGCACTTGCCGGGATCATTCGAAACAAATATCCGGAAGTTCATCCTGTAGTTTTTACTGCAGACATTATGGCTGAAGTTAAATTGAAATTTGCCCGGATAGATGTTTATGATATTTTGAATAAGCCATTTGCACCGGAGAAAATGTTTGAGGTATTGCTGAAAGTGGCGAAAGCAAGGAGCATCATTTAGTTGCCGGCAGCGTGGCATTACTATTGCTTATGTTTTATAAACCACTTTTGGTAAATTGAAATAAATATAACTAACCAGAATGACTACTGTTACTGTGCTTGCAATTATTGATTTTGACGCTAAACCAAAGGCTCCGCTTACCAGGATGATGAACGAAAGACTGGATCGTTTTGCTGCAGATCTGGAGGCTTTTTTTTATCTCGAATTACAAGGGGAACAGGCATGCAAAGATTTGGTAGTTTACCTTAGTTATAACAGTAACTATGCCATCAGGTGGACTATCGTAAATGATGTACCGGGGCATATTGCTGATCTGGTTGCCCAAAAATGTGCAAATCTTGGTTACATTTCCTGGAAAGATGTGGATCTATACCGCTTTAAGTAAAAAATCTAAGGTTGTATTGACAACTTCTTGCAAATGAGTAGGTAATTGGTCTGACAGATAGGGGTGTGAGGCGCCATACACGTGATTTGCTCCTTCAATCTTCTTTAATTTTGCTTTGAGTTGATGTTGTGCCAGTTGTTGGGCTATGTTGAAGTCAACATTAACATCATTGTCGCCATGGAGAATCAGCCAGGGATTTTGAATATGGCTGGCGGCTTCTAGGATGTTGAAGTTTGCTTTGTGCTCGTTAAAATCATCAAGCAACGTACTGTTTAATGGCATTTTTTCTTTAGTCCGGGCATTTTCTACAAATATTTTTCCCGTCCGAACCCATTCTTCCTCCTGTTCTTTTTTCCATAAGCTGGAAAAATCCGCTATGGCCGACCAGGTTACGAGTTTGTTGATACGGGAATCTTTAGCAGTCTGTATAATTGCTAGTCCGCCTCCGCGGCTATGGCCAATCAAATGGATGGGATTGTCTGGAAAGGTTGAAGAAACATAATTGATTACCATATCCAGGTCAGTTAGTTCTTTACTGATTGTATTGGAGGCAAAGGCTTCCATATCAGTCACCTCATTCATTTGTTCTTTTGTTACCCCGCCATAGGAGAGGTTAAATTTGATATATCGGTAACCATTTTTTGCAAAAAAGGCAGCCGTTAAATGATGAGCACCCCAATCTTTAAACCCTTTAAAGCCATGGACAAAAATTATGATGCCGGAATTGGTGTTTTTGTCATCATAAGTGCAATCGCCATAAATCGGTTTTTCAGTTGTACTGTTTAAAATAAAGGGGGCATTTTTAATCATATCTTATTAGCTGAATGGTATTTAAGTAAAATAACAAAATAAAAATAGGGTTGTTTTAAACGATGCTTTTATTTAAAATCTTTCTAAATAGCTCTTAATTACAGCATAATGACAGTGGAACAGCCCTGTCTTATTACTTTTGTTTCGCTAAAAACAAACAGGGTACTATTATTTTGGAATATTTAAAGATCATTGCTTTTACGCATAAACAGATTGACCTGAAGTCGTTAGGTAAGTTAGTGATATGTGAGCAGACACTGGACGACAGGTTGAGAAACATTCAATCGGAGTTAGGTGTGAAAGAAATATTCTATGTAGGAACGTGCAATAGAGTTGAATTTGTATTCACTGCTGCAGATCATGTAGATAAAAATTTTATACTTCGTTTTTTGACCGTGCTTGACATGGGACTGCCTCCACAGTATATGGAACAGTTTGTTGAAAACGTATCGGTATACGAACAGGTAGATGCTTTTAACCATTTGTTGCGTACTTCATGTTCGTTGGAAAGTTTGGTGGTTGGAGAGAAAGAGATTCTTGCACAAATTCGTAAGGCTTACGAGGCCTGTCGTGTTGCAGGTTTTACGGGCGATTATATGCGGATGATTATGAACCGTGTGGTAAAAACGGCTAAGGAAGTTTATACGCATACCAATATTTCTAAAAATCCTGTTTCCATTGTTTCTTTAGCTTACCGCAAGTTGCGCGACTTGAAGATGTGTGCCAATTCAAGATTATTGATCATCGGTGCTGGTGAAACAAATAAAAATCTGGCTCAATATCTGAAAAAACATAAATACTCTAACTTTTCTGTTTTTAACAGGACTTTGGAAAACGCAGAAGTACTGGCTAAGGAACTGAATGGTACCGCTTATTCACTTTCTGAACTTGAAAATTACAATCAGGGATTTGATGTGATTATTACCTGTACCGGAGCAACGGAGCCTATTGTTACAGAAGAACTATATAAGAAGTTGCTGAACGGTGAGGCCGGCAAGAAGGTCATTGTTGATTTGGCTATTCCAAATGATACTGCCCCTGAAGTAATTCAGAATTTCCCGATACACTATATTGAAGTGGAGTCTTTAAAGGAAATTGCCCGTAAAAATATTCAGGAACGTTATGATGAGCTGGTAAATGCCGAGCACATTATTGAAGAAAATATCAAAGATTTTGAACTGGTATTGCGCCAGCGAAAAATTGAAATAGCGATGAGCTGTGTTCCGGAAAAAATCAAGGAAATTAAGCATACTGCCATCAATGGCATCTTTGCCGAAGAGATCAGCAACCTGGACGAAAACTCGAGATTAGTGTTGGAAAAGGTGATGAATTACATGGAAAAAAAATACATCAGCGTTCCAATGGTAATGGCAAAGGAGATATTGGTAAAGAATAGCTAAATTTGCCAAAAAATTAGCAATCAACGTGAAAAGACTTATTATAGGTACAAGAGGTAGCGACCTGGCTTTATGGCAAGCCAATTTCATTAAAGATAAATTAGCTGCTATCGGTGTTGAAGCCGAATTGAAGATCATCAAAACCCAGGGCGACAAGATTTTAAACCTTAGACTGGACAAACTGGAAGGCAAAGGTTTTTTTACCAAAGAGCTGGAAGAAGAGCTTTTAGGTGGTACCATTGATATAGCCGTGCACTCGCATAAGGATTTGCCAACTGTTCATCCGGCAGGATTAACCATCGCTGCGGTGACTGAGCGTGAAGACCCGTCAGAGTTATTGCTGATTCTTAAAGATTGTGTAAGTATTCCTCATAAACTTTCCTTAAAAAAGGGGGCAATGGTGGGCACTTCCTCAAACCGACGTAAGGCGCAACTGCTTGCCCTTCGTCCGGATTTAAATATTGAAGATTTACGTGGAAACGTACCTACCCGTATTCAAAAGCTGAGAGATGAGGATTATGATGCCATCATGATCGCGAAAGCCGGAGTGAACCGTTTGAATATTGATCTTTCGGAATTTCATGTTGAAGTGGTTGATACAACAGATTTGGTTCCTGCTCCTGCACAAGGTGCATTGGCTATTCAGATCAGAGAAAACGATACCGAGTTGTTCGATACCTTACAGAAAATACATCATCAGGCAACAGCCGAAGAAATTGCGGTAGAACGTAAGGTGCTTAACCTTTTTGAAGGTGGTTGTCACATGCCTTTGGGCTGTTACTGCAAAAAGGAAGAAGATCAGTATGAGGTGTGGACTTCGAAAGCCGAAACGGATGAAGATTTTCCGGACCGTTTGTTTTATAGAGTAGACAACCTGGATGGACTGGCTGAAAAGATTGTAGCTAAGTTTAGTCCGGATAGGAAACTGCCATCCAAGGTGTTTATATCCAGAGAGGTAGGTGAGCATAATTATTTCAGAAAAGCACTCGAAAAACACGATATAGAAATTGATGCGAGATCATTGATCCGCACTTTCCCGATTGTAACAGTACTGGACCCATTTTATTTAAAACATGTGGAATGGATATTCTTCAGTAGCAGAAATAGTGTAGATTACTTTTTTAACCTGAAGCCTGTATTGCCTAAGCATGTGAAATTTGGGGTTGCTGGTAAAGGATCTGAAGATTCTTTGAGAAGAATGGGGCATCTGGCCGATTATGTTGGTGAGGGTGGAGATATAGATGAAGTAGGCGAATTATTTGCGGAAGCTGTTGCCGGGAAAACGGTTTTGTTCCCGAGGGCGCAGGATTCGCTGCTGAGTATTCAGAAAGCGCTGAAGCCAGATACAAAAGTAATTGATTTGCCAATTTATGAAACTGTAATTGAAGAGAATGTAGATCAGACTTATGCTCAGGTATTGATTTTTACCAGCCCTTCTAATGTAGATGCGTATTTTGTAGATAACCTTTTGGAACCAGGGCAAAAAGTAATTGCAATTGGTAATTCGACAGCCAGAAAGTTTGAAGAAATGGGTGTGCCTTTCATTTTGCCTTATGCGCCGGATGAAATTGGCTTAGCTGAAGCAGTTTTTGGGATTGATATAAAGAGTAGTTAGATATTAGTAGTTAGTATTTGGACTTTTGTTACGTTTTATAAAAAAATGGTACTTAGGTTGGCCTTGAGGCTTATATCTAAATACTAACATCTAACTACGGAATACTTAATAAAAAAAATATGTTACACCGTCCGCGTAGATTAAGGAAAAATCCAGTTGTGAGAGAGCTGGTAGCCGAAACAAGGTTGTCTAAAGACATGTTCATTTATCCGTACTTTGTGGTGCCGGGCAGTAACGTGGTTCATCCGCTGGATGCTATGCCAGGTATCAGTCATTTTTCGGAAGATACCTTGATAAGAGATGTAGAAAAGGGATTGAAATTAGGTGTCAACAAAATTATGCTGTTTGGTGTTGGAGATGAAAAAAGTGAAAATGCAGCATCTGCTTATCACGATCATTCTTTGGTACCTTCTGCTGTCCGTTTATTAAAAAAGAATTTTGGTGATGACCTTTATGTGGTAACCGATGTGTGTGTATGTTCGTATACTACGCATGGGCACTGTGGAATATTGAAGGATGATTATGTGCAAAATGATGAAACGGTAGAAGTGATTGCTAAAATGGCGCTCACGCATGTGCAGGCAGGAGCAGATATGCTAGCTCCATCTGACATGATGGATGGGCGTGTTGCTGCGATGAGAAGTGTATTGGATGGTGCAGGTTATGTGAATGCAGCCATTATGTCGCATGCAACAAAATTCGCATCAGCTTACTATGGTCCGTTTAGAGAAGCAGCTGATTGTGCACCGAGCAAAGGTGACCGCAAAGCTTATCAGATGGATTTTAGGAATCCGAATGAGGCGTTAAGAGAAGCCCTGCTGGACGAAAGTGAAGGTGCGGATGTGTTGATGGTAAAGCCGGCACTAGCGTATCTGGATATTATGCACAAGCTGAAACAACATACCGATTTACCCATTGCCTGCTATAATGTTTCGGGAGAATATTCGATGGTTAAAGCAGCCGCACAAAAGGGTTGGATAGATGAACAAAAGGTGGTAATGGAAACGATGCATGCTTTTGCGCGTGCTGGAGCGAGTATCATCACTACGTATCACATCAGGGATATTGTTGAAAATAATTGGATGTAATGAAACGGCCTGCCCATGAATTTGAGCTGGTGAGCTGGCCTGTGACTTGAAATAAAAATTATGTTAGAATCTTTAAAAAAAATGTTTTCAGGAAATGAAGGTGAGATACCTGTAAATACAGGGAGTAAACCTGATATTTCCAGAGAGAAGTCGGCAGAACTATACGAAAAGGCAAAAAACTATTTCCCTGGTGGGGTAAACTCTCCGGTAAGAGCATTTAAGTCTGTTTACGGTACACCTCTTTTTATTCAGAAGGGAGACGGCTGTTTTGTATGGGATGCAGATGGAAATCAATTTATAGATTTTTGTGGTAGCTGGGGACCACTGATCCTTGGGCATAATCATGCAAAAGTTAGGGAAAAGGTTACAGAGGTAATGCAAAATGGCATGAGCTTCGGTGCACCAACTGCCTTGGAAAATGAACTGGCAGAGCTGATTATTAAAAATAACAAGTTCGTTGAAAAGATACGCTTTACCAGTTCGGGTACAGAAGCTGTGATGTCTGCCATCAGGTTGGCGCGCGGATATACCGGCCGGGATAAGATTATTAAATTTGAAGGTTGTTACCATGGACATAGCGATTCACTGTTGGTAAAAGCTGGCTCGGGACTGGTTACTTTTGGCGAGACTTCCTCGGCGGGTGTACCCAAAGCATTTGCACAGGAAACCATTGTATTGCCATTAAATGATACCGAGGCACTAAAACAAGCTTTTGAACAATTTAAAGATCAGGTTGCAGCTGTAATTATTGAAGGTATTCCGGCAAATAACGGATTGCTGATGCAGGATGGCGCTTATATTGAATTTTTACAAGGCATTTGTAAGGAAAACAATACGTTATTGATATTTGATGAGGTCATTACTGGTTTCAGATTAGGGTTTGAAGGAGCTGCGGCCCATTATGGAATTAAACCTGACATTGTAACTTATGGTAAAATTATAGGCGGGGGCTTGCCGGTAGGTATGTATGGTGCTTCTGCTGAAATTATGGCGCATATTTCTCCTGACGGTGGAGTTTATCAGGCGGGTACGCTTTCTGGTAATCCGGTAGCGATGGCTGCTGGTATCGCTCAACTGACAGAATTGCTGCGTTCGGGATTTTATAAGGACTTGAATAATAAAGCGGCAGAGTTTGCGGAAAGTATACAGCGTTTTGCTACAGCCAGAAATTATAAAGTCAAGGTATTTTATGTGGGCTCTATTTTCTGGATTGCTTTTACCGATAAGGATAAAATCCAGACTGCTGAAGATATTGACCACAACAGCATGGAGAAATTTAAAATCATGCACAGAGAATTGTTAAACAGAGGTATTTACCTGGGGCCTTCGGGTTATGAGGTAGGTTTTGTCTCTGCGGCGCATACAAAAATAGAACTTGAAAAGGCAAAAAGAGCCATATTTGATAGTCTGGATGTTGTTTTCAGGAACAAGTAAATAATGGTATATTTTCGCTGTAGGCTTATTTTTAAGGCAGCAAAGAGAACGCTATAATTGTTATGTAAACAATTATAGCTAAGTTTATAGTAAAATACAGGTCATCTTGAAAAAGTCAATCGTTATATTTTATTTCATGCTCTTGTACGCTTTGGTACAGTTAATTTCCTGGGGTACCCTGGTAGTAAGACTGGAACCTGCCAGAATGGCAATGGTGATGGGAGAGGGGTCGGTATTTTTATTTTTACTTTGCATAGGTGCGTATTTTTTGCACCAGTCTATAAAAAAAGAAGAGCGGTTGCGTGAGCAACAACAAAACTTTTTATTGTCGGTAACACATGAACTTAAATCGCCTCTGGCTGCCATAAAGTTGTCTATCCAGACGATAGTAAAACGTGATTTGGATAGGGCGCGACAAACCTCTTTGCTGAGCAATTCATTAAAAGATATTGAACGGCTGGACGATCTGGTGGAGAATATGTTGTTGGCTACCAAGATAGAAAACCGCTCTTATTCGTTTCCTAAGGAGGAATTTGACTTTTCTGAGCTGGTTACAAAAATTACCGATAGGTTACAGGTACATTCTTGTGGTTGTGAACAAATCATTAATCCCATGATTAAGCCCGGAATTAAGGTGATGGGCGATCAGTTTGCCCTCTCCTCAGTGGTCACAAATCTGGTAGAGAACGCAGTGAAATATTCCGGTCCTTGTGCAGATGTTGCCGTGGAGCTGACAGAAAAAGATGGGCACCCTTTTTTGCGGGTGTCTGACAAAGGGCCAGGTATTCCGGATGCTGAAAAGATGCTTATTTTCGATAAATTTTACAGAGTTGGTGATGAGAATGTCAGAAAATCAAAAGGAACGGGTTTAGGCCTGTTTATTGTTAAGGAAGTATTACAAAGCCACGACGCTGATATCAGCGTTAGAGATAATGTACCGCAAGGTGCTATTTTTGAAATAACATTTAGTTGATTATGCAACAGAAATTAAGAATACTGCTGGTTGAAGATGAGGACCATTTATTAGATGCCATAAAATTAAACCTTGAGCTTGAAGGTTATAAAGTACACGCTGTAAAAGACGGTAAAACGGCCTTAAAGGTATTTAAGGAAGAACGTTTTAACCTGATTATTTTGGATGTAATGCTTCCGGAAATGGACGGTTTCCAGGTATGCGAAACCATCAGACTTGAAAATACTGAAGTACCAATTCTGTTTTTGACTGCCAAAAATACCAGCGAAGACAGAGTGATGGGGCTAAAAAAAGGAGCTGATGATTACCTGGTGAAACCTTTTAACCTGGAAGAATTGATTTTAAGAGTTGGTATTTTGGTAAAACGCAGTATGAAAGCCGACGACCTGAAAGAAATCAACTCTTACAAAATTGGTGACAAAACCATTTATTTCAATTCGTTTGAATTGAAACAGGATGATGGCGTGATTGTTCCTTTAACTAAAAAGGAAACCATGCTTTTGAAGTTGCTGATTGAACGTAAGAACGAAGCCGTATCACGCGAGCAGATTTTGGAAACGGTATGGAACTATGATGTTTACCCTTCTACAAGGACTATAGATAACTTCATTTTAACCTTCCGTAAGTATTTTGAACCAGATCAGAAAAACCCGGTATATTTTCACTCCATCAGAGGTGTTGGCTATAAATTCACGGACATTCATTAATGTATAACGCTAAAGGCAGGTATGCCCTGATGACGGTTTTTGCTGTCGCAGCATTGGTATGCCTTTTTTACGATCAGTACCAGCTGGCAGCAATTGCCGGCTTTTTGTTTGCCTTTGTTTTATGGAGTCATTTTAAACATAGCTCTATTTTGCTGGCTTCAAAGCATTTTAAGAACGGGAATACTGATCGTGCTGAGCAGTTGTTGAAAGAGGTGCCAAATGCCGATAGGTTGGCTAGAAACAGAAGAGGATATTATGAATTTATGCTGGCTAACATCGCTTTGAAAAAAGAAGATTATGAAGGGGCCGAGTTTCATTTTCAGATTGCCAGCCGTTTTCCGCTGGGAGGAAAGAATGACAAGGCTTTTGTGATGATTCATTTGGCTAATCTGGCATTGAGAAAGAAAGATAAGATACGCAGTAGTGCTTACCTGGAAAAAGCAAAAGAGCTGGTGGTAACGCCTAAAGCACAAGATATCATCACCAAAATAGAAAAAGAAGTAAACAATTTATAAAAGAAATTAGAGGATAAATTAAGAACAGATGAACACGTTATTTTTAGATGCAGCATTTTCAAAACAGACAGAACGTCCACCCGTATGGATGATGCGCCAGGCAGGTCGTTTTATGCCTGAGTATTGGGAGATCAAGAACAAATACTCCTTTCTGGAAATGTGCAAAACACCTGAAATTGCTGCTGACGTAACGATGTTACCTGTTGATTTGTTGGGTATTGATGCTGCTATCCTTTTTTCGGACATTTTGGTTACAGGTGAAGCCATGGGAGGCGACCTAAGTTTTACGCAAGGTGTTGGGCCTAAATTTGCTAATCCGGTGCGTACCTTGAAAGATGTGGATGCCCTGGAAGTTGATGTGTTAGACCGGTTACAATATGTTGCTGATGCGATTAAGGTGATACAGGAACGTTTAAATGGCAGTATCCCTTTAATCGGTTTCGCCGGTGCTCCCTTTACGGTAATGAGTTACCTGGTTGAAGGTGGCTCGTCCAAAGATTTTAAATTGACAAAGTTGCTGATGCATAATCAGCCTGAAGTTGCTCATAAGCTATTGGCCAAAATTGCAAAGGTTACGGCTGATTACCTAAATCTGCAGATTGCGGCAGGTGTAAATGCCATCCAGATTTTTGATAGCTGGGCTTTGGCTTTGTCATGGAATGACTACCAGGAATTTTCACATCGTTATATTCAGGAGATTATTGCTCATCTGAATAGAAAAGACATTCCGGTAATTTCTTTTTGTAAAGGAAGTTCTGTATTTGCCCCGATTATGGCAGAAGCTAAACCAGATGTGATTTCGGTAGATTGGAATGCTGATCTTTTAAATATCAAAAATAGCTTGCCTGCAGGTATAGCGGTGCAGGGTAATTTAGATCCTCATATTTTATATGCTGATAAACCGGTAATCAGAAAAGAGATTTTAAGACTATTTGAACGTATGCGTGGGCAAAATGGATTTATCTTTAACCTGGGCCACGGTATAATGCCTGATATCCCATTTGACAATGTAAAATATGCTATAGAAGTAATCAAGGAATTTAAGTACTAAGCGCAAAACATGGAGAAATACTATTTATACATCATGTCTGTTCATATCATCTTTGTGGTGAGTTGGATGGCAGGATTGTTTTATAGTGTACGCCTTTTTATTTACCATAAGGAAACTGAAGACAGATCCGAAACGGAACGTCTTATTCTTCAGCGGGAGTATGAAAAAATGGAGCGCAAGCTTTGGTGCATCATTACTACGCCTGCAATGGTACTTACTGTGCTTGCTGGTGTAGGAATGGTTTGTATCCATCCCTGGTTACTGGAAATGCCCTGGTTTCATGTAAAACTGGCCTTCGTGGTGGCTTTATTGATTTACCATTTTATTTGCCAACGCATTATGAACCAATTGAAGAAGGGAGTATGCCAGATCAGCTCTTTTAAATTGCGTTTATGGAATGAAGTAGCCACCATATTATTAGTTGCTATTGTATTTACTGTGATTTTAAAAAGTGCGGTAGACTGGGTATATGGATTGATTGGCCTGATCGTTTTTGCAGTGGTCATTATGGCAGCAGTAAAGTGGTATAAATATTACCGAAAAAAACACGATTGCTAAAATTAGCTTATCTTTATAGTATGAAAAGTTGTATGCGCTTAATGATGCTTTTAACTGGTGGACTGATGATGTTGACCTCAAATAGCATATTTGCGCAACAGGATAGTATTAAGACCTTAGCCAATCCCAAAGGTGAGTTTGTTGGGGGGATTACCTTTACCCGCTTTGATCTGGGCTTCACCAGACTGGTTGACAATGGCAGTTTTAGTTTGTCGCCGGTAAATGATTTTTTAGGTTATAAAGAATTTAAATCCAGTACAGTTTCTTTTGACGTGCTGGATTATGGTTATCGCTTCAATTCTAATTTTAAGGTATATCTGGCTGCAGGTTTAGATTGGACGATGTTACGCCTGAAAAGAGACATCACCATCAAAAGAAATACACCTGTGCTGGAATATGAACCTGAAACAGGCGTTGTTTTTTCTAAGAACAGGTTCTCCAGCTTTTATGTGCATGTACCGTTGGGCATTCAGTTTCGAACCAACGAAAACCAGCGTGGTAAACGCTTTTATTTTGTTGTCGGTCCGGAATTGGGCTTCCTGATTAATGGGAAGGTGAAGCAGGTGAGTAAAGAAAATGGCAAGCAGAAATTTAGGGACGATTATAATTTTGAAAAGGTGCGTCTAGGTGGTACCCTGCGTGTAGGTTATGGGTGGATTGGTCTCTTTAGCAAATATTATTTCACCGATATGTTTGACAGCGCCCCACAAACCGGATTAAAGAATATGTCCTTTGGAATAACTTTAGGTTTAAATTAAGACGGGCTTTCTGTTATCTTTACCGAGTGGAAGAACCAATTATTTCAGTTAAAAACTTAACCAAACAACATCAGGCCGAACAGGCTTCAGGCGTAAGTGGCGTCAGTTTTGATATTAAAAAAGGAAGTGTTGTAGCTATTCTTGGCGAAAGTGGCAGTGGAAAATCGACCTTGTTAAAATGTATTTATGGCCTGCTTAAAGTGGACGAAGGCGAAGTATCTTTTAAAGGTAAACGTATTTTGGGCCCTGATGAGCAGCTGATACCCGGGCATAAGGAGATGAAAATGGTTACCCAGGATTTTTCTTTGAACATTTATGCCAAGGTGTATGACAATATTGCTTCCATGCTTTCTAATACCGATATTCAGGCTAAGCAAGGCAAGACAAATGAAATGATGCGGCATTTGCACATCGAACACCTTAAGGACAAGAAAATCACACAGCTAAGTGGAGGAGAGCAGCAGCGTGTAGCCATAGCGAAGGCAATGGTGACAGATACAACGGTATTGTTACTGGATGAACCCTTTAGTCAGGTAGATGCCTTATTGAAAAACCAACTGCGTGCAGACATTAAAAGAATTGCCGCTGAAACCGGGGTTACTGTGATTATGGTATCGCATGATCCTGCCGATGGCTTATTTCTTGCCGATGAGCTCCTGATTTTAAAAGATGGAAAATTGTTGCAGTCGGGCAACCCGGTTACGGTTTATAATCAACCCAATGCCATTTATACTGCACGTCTTTTAGGAAATGCAATAACCATTTCTGCAGCTGAGGCCGAAAAACTTGGGCTGGACATTAAAAATGGGACTGCTGTTTTTTATCCCGAGTGGGTGGAACTGAAAAGTTCCTGGAATAGCAGGCGGTTTGAAGTAAAGGATGTGTATTACAAGGGGTTTTATGAAGAGCTCTTGCTGGAAAGAAATGGGGTGACCATCAGAGCGATTCAATTAAACCGTGGAGCACATAAAAAAAATGATCATGTGCAGGCCAACATTACCCATTTTTTAGTACTGTAAACTTGTAAAAATCAATCAGGTAAAGTTTCTTTTTTCATTTTCGTGTCATAACATTTAATTATAGACTGTTTCCTGACTTTCTTACTTAAATATTCAGAAGTTCGGTATTAACTTTGCTGCGCTTAACCGATTTTAAGCAATATCAATTAAAGCCATACAGCAGATGTATCAGACACATCCATATTCTATATTAAGAGTTTTTTTTCTGTTTCTTGTTACTTTAAGCAGCTTGCCTGTCTTTGCCCAGCAAACTGTGGTAAGAGGTGTGGTTACAGATGCGACCACTAAAGAAACGATTCCTTATGCCTCCTTTATGATTGCCGGTAGCGGTAAAGGTGGGCGCACGGACGTGGATGGAAAATACAACATCACTATTGAGGGGAATTATACACAGCTTAAGTTTAGTTATGTAGGCTACCGTAGTCAGTTGAAAACCTTTAAACAGGGGGGATCGCAGGTAATTAACGTGCAATTGCAGAGTGAAGCGACGCAGATGAATGAAGTGGTGATAAAGGGGGGAAAAAAGCCTCCTTACCGCAATAAAGAAAACCCTGCCGTTGAACTGATCCGTAAAGTAATAGCCAATAAGCCAAAAAACCGGATGGAGAGCTACGATTATGTAGCCTATAAAAAATACGAACGCATGCTGTTCTCCATGAGTAACCTTTCGGAGAAGTTTAAAAATAAAAAGATTTTCCGCAATTATCAGTTTCTGTTTCAGGAGCAGGATTCGACAAAAATAGGCGGTAAAAACCTGTTGCCTGTATTCCAGCAGGAGAAACTTTCTGACAATTACTTCCGCAAGAATCCGGAAAAGATGAGGACAGTAATCATTGCTGATAAACAGGTGAATTTTGACGAGCGCTTTATCGATAACAAAGGGATGAGTTCCTATTTTGAACGAATGTACCGGGATATTGATATTTATGACAACAATATTTCTGTAATGAGTAATCTGCTGTTAAGTCCTATTGCCGATGGAGCACCGGGTTTCTATAAATTCTTTATTACGGATACTATAAAAACACATCAACCTCAGTTGATTGAGCTTTCCTTTACGCCGAGAAATAAGATGGATCAGCTGTTTGAGGGCAAGCTGTACGTAACTATGGATGGCAATTATGCTGTTCAAAATGCATACCTTACCGTTAACAAGAACATTAACCTGAATTTTGTAAGGGGGCTGGAGGCTAAACTGGAGTTTGAACAAAACCCGGACAACCGCTACCACCTGAGTAAAAGTAATCTGCTTGTTGATTTGAGCCTGATTAAAAATAATGGCAGTGGTTTTACAGCCGAACGTACAGTAACATACAAGGATTACACGATCAATCAACCCATTGCCGATAGTGTATATAAAGGTTCACCGCAATTGGTGGTCGTGCCGGATGCTGCGCAAAAGTCAGATCAGTTCTGGGCAAGTAACCGTCCGGATGCACTGGGTACCAGCAGTATCAAAGTGTACCATAATTTAGATACCCTGCAAAGTATTCCTTCCTTTAAGAGGACAATGGATATTGTGACCTTGTTTTTTGCGGGTTACAAGGATTTCGGTCCTTTTGAAATGGGGCCGGTCAATACTTTCTATAGCTTTAATGGTGTGGAAGGTTTTCGCGCACGCTTAGGAGGCCGCACTACTCCTGCGTTGAGTAAGCGTTATTACTTTGAAACTTATGCTGCTTATGGTTTTGACGATCAGAAATGGAAATATTTTTTAAGCGGAACTTACTCCCTTAATAATAAATCGATTTATGCTTTCCCGCAAAATTATATACGGGCCAGTTTTCAGCGCGACACCAAAATCCCTGGTCAGGAATTGCAGTTTGTGCAGGAAGACAATTTCCTTTTGTCCTTTAAAAGGGGAGAGAACAACATGATGTTGTACAATGATTTTTACAGACTTGATTATGTACATGAGTATGAAAACCATTTCTCTTATACATTAGGCTTACGTAAATGGAGCCAAAGCCCTGCGGGATCTCTGTACTTTAACAATTCTGCGGAAAATCTCTTTTCAAGAGTTAATCAGATCAATACTTCTGAGGTTACAGTGAACCTGAGGTATGCACCGCACGAAAAGTTTTATCAGGGTAAAATTTACCGTACCCCATTTGTGGACCGGTACCCGATATTCAACCTGCGTTACACCGCCGGATTAAAGGGTGTTTTGGGTGGCGAATATAGTTACCACAATTTTATGGGTAGCGTGGATAAACGGTTTTACTTGTCGCAATTGGGCTATACTGATGTTACAGTTGAGGGAGGATATAATGTAGGTAAATTACCTTTCCCATTGTTATCCATTCACCGTGCCAACCAGACTTACGCTTACCAGTTGCAATCCTACAATCTGATGAATTTTATGGAATTTGTGAGCGATCATTATGCCAGTATCAACATTGATCAGAATTTTAATGGTTTCTTTTTTAATAAGATTCCTTTACTGCGGCAATTGAAATTAAGGGAAGTAATGTCGTTTAAGGCACTGTATGGTGGCTTGCGGAATGAGAATAATCCGGAGAAAAATCCTGACGTGATGCAATTTGTGCGTAATCAGGATGGCTTGCCGATCACCTATTCTTTAAACGACGGACCTTATATAGAGGGTAGTGTGGGTATAGGAAACATTTTTAAAGTGCTTAGGGTAGATGCTGTAAAACGTTTTAACTACCTGAACAACCCCGAAGTATCGAGTTGGGGAATACGCGCCAGAGTGAAATTTGATTTTTAATAAATTGATTTGCTTACCTTTGTATTGATCTATGAGGGTATATCAAGAACTTCCCGATGCGGCATTGTTGGATGAAATTAAAGTAGGTAATAAGGCCGCCTTTAATGAATTGTTTAATAGGTATTGGAAAAAGTTGTTGGCCATCTCTTATAACTATACCAAAGATCAGTCGGCCGCAGAGGAAACCGTTCAGGAAGTTTTTATTGGCTTATGGAATAGAAGAAAGGACCTTAACATCCAATCTTTAGCGCCTTATTTGGCTACAGCCGTAAAGTTCTCTGTACTGGCGGCGCTACAACAACAAAAAAGAAGAGAAGAGCTTACCCTGAATAATTATCAGGTTAATCCAATTACGCTTACAGAAGAAGAAATATACGCACGTTTTTTACAGGAGCAAATTGATGGTATTGCAGCCCGTTTGCCCGAAAAATGTAGACTGGTATTTAAGTATAGTCGTTCTGAAGGGCTTAGTATTCCTGAGATTTCTGAAGCAATGAATATTAGTCAGAAAACAGTAGAGGCGCACCTGAGTAAAGCCCTTAAAACTATACGGAAGGATTTGAATAAATCTGGGGTAGTTTTACTGCTTCTACATCAGTTACTTAAATAATATTCTGAAAGTATTTCATTTTTTTTGAGGGGTAGACTAAGGGTAAACCGGGTAGTTAACCTACATCATAGTAATTAACGCAAAGTTTACTATGAAAGCACCTGAGCATTTAGATTTATTAATTGATAAGTACCTTTCCGGAGCAGCCACTGATGAAGAAAAAAATCAGCTGCTGGCATGGTACGATAGTCAGGATCACCACGAGGTAGAGTGGCCTTCGGCCGGTCCAAATGAAGAGCAGGATGTTTACGGGCGATTGCTGGCCAAAATTGATGCAGGGACTTCCGCTGAGGTTGTATTACCACGGAGAGGCCTTATAGGCTGGTATAAGATAATTGCAGCTGCGCTTATTTTTATAGTGGCTTCCGTTGGCGGATATCTTTATTTGAATCATCAGGGGATTGAACATACAGAAGCGCTTAGTTTTAAAAATGATATTGCTCCAGCATCAAGTAAAACTATTTTGAAGCTTGCCAATGGTAAGGAACTGCAGCTGGAAGATGCGAATGGTGAAGAGCTGCGGCAGTTGGGCCAAGGGCAGATTCGAAAAACAGAAGACGGGCAATTGATTTATGATCTTTCTGCTGCTAAACGTATAACTGCTACTGAGGCAGTGTACAACTCCATCGTTACGCCAAAAGGTATACAATACCAGGTAGTTTTGTCTGATGGAACAAAAGTATGGCTAAATGCAGCGTCCTCCCTGCGTTTTCCTAACTATTTTAACGGCAAGGAGCGTTTGGTGGAAACAACCGGAGAAGTTTATTTTGAGGTAGCCAAAGACCACCGGCATCCTTTTATAGTGCGGACTGCCAGGCAGACGATAGAGGTGCTGGGGACACATTTCAACGTAAATGCTTACGGCGATGAAGGTCTTTTAAAAACGACGTTACTGGAGGGGAGTGTGAAAATCAGCGTGACCGGGGGAATTGCAGAAAAAATATTGAAACCCGGAGAGCAGGCTCAGATCAGTAATTCGGGAAGCATCAAAATTACCCGTCCTGATCTGGAAGAAAGTATGGCCTGGAAAAATAACCTGTTTCAATTTAACAATACATCAATTGAACAGGTGATGCTGCAGGTAAAACGCTGGTATGATATTGACCTTGTTTATGAAGGTGCTAAGCCAAACCTACTGTTTACAGGTGTCATTCCTAAAAATAACAACATCTCTATCCTATTGAAAGTGCTGGAATCTACCGGAGGAATAAAATTCGGTATTGAAGGCAAAAAAGTAATTATTCAAAGTTCACCCATTAAAAACCAAACGGATATGAGAGATCGGTAAGCACTAAAGGTGAACAGGAACTAACCACCCCGGGGTCGAGACCGGGATGGTGAAATGCTCAGGTTTACCTAAAAAACTAAGTCCGGATAGCCGGAAAATCCATTGCAAGAATTCTAAACCTAAACATTCAAATGTATGAAAGAACGACTACATTGTAAAGTCATTTCTAATGGCGCTGCAAAAGCGCATCTGCATGGCAAACCAGTTGCTGGTACCATCAGAAAAGCATTAACAATTATGAAACTAACCGCTGCTATTTTACTTACACTGGGGCTCCAGGTAGGTTTAGCATCCCGTGCACAGAAGGTAACCATTTCTGAGCGCAATGCCGATCTTAAAACTGTTCTTCAGAGCATGAGAAAGCAAACGGGATATTTTTTTATTTATAATAATGAGGTGATGAAAGAATCACTTCCCGTGAGTCTAAATGTTAAAGATGCAGATCTGGAGAGGGTGTTGTTTCAGATCTTTAAAGATCAGCCGCTGACTTTCAGTATAGAGAAAAACATTATTATCCTGAAACATAGAGATGAGGAGCAAAACCGTGCAGCAAAAATCATCACAATTGAAGGGAAAGTAACCGACGATAAAGGACTGCCGATACCGGGTGTTACCGTTGCAGTTAAAGAGACCAGTATTGCTGCAGTGACCAATGAAAATGGTGTTTATAGGATCAAAGCAGAGGAAACGCATACCTTAATTTTCTCTTTTCTAGGCTTCAGGAGACAGGAGGTTGATATTAACAAGCGTACGGTGATCAATGTATCTATGACAATGGCACTTAACAAGCTCGATGAGACTGTGGTAGTGGGTTATGGAACGCAGCAGAAGAAGTTTGTTACAGGTGCTATTTCCGTAACGAAAGGAGAAGAGTTAGCACAGTCGCCGGCAACTAATATTTCCAATACATTGATGGGGAGGGTAACTGGCTTGGTGAGTAACATGACTTCCGGTGCTCCCGAGCGTGGTGCAACACTAAAAATCAGAGGTATGGATAATCCTCTTGTGGTAATAGATGGAGTAGCGAGGGACAATAATCCAAATAGCATTTTGGGTATGGAACTGGATAAACTGGATGCAAATGCAATAGAAAGTATCAGTATCCTGAAGGATGCCTCCGCGGCTATTTATGGTGCCAGGGGAGCGAATGGTGTTATCCTCGTGACCACCAAACGTGGTAAAGCAAATAAATTAAGTGTGAATTATAGCGCTAATTTTGGTTTGCAACAGCCTACACGTCTACCGAAATTTCTCGATTCTTATAACACAGCGATATTGAACAATGAAATGTACGATAATGACCGTGCTGAAAAAGGATCATCGCCACGTACAAAATATACGGATATAGAACTGCAGAAATTTAAAGATGGTTCTGATCCAGATCGATATCCAAACACAGATTGGTATGATCTGGTTTTAAAGCCTTCTGCTTTTACCCAAAAGCATAATCTTAGTTTAAATGGGGGAGGAATGAATTCCAGATACTTTATCAGCGGTAGTTTCACTGATCAGAATGGTTTGGTGAGTACTTCTAGTATGAAAAGGTATGGTATTGTGAGTAATTTCGATCTGGATGTAACAAAAAATACAACCTTCTCTATAGGTTTAACTTATACCAATGAAAATGTGGATAATCCTACCGCATTTGCAGAAAGTATTTTTACAAGGTTAGCCGGGATTTCTCCAACCTTGCCAGCTCGTTATAGTAATGGATTGTACGCATACTCTGGCTTTTCAGGTAATCCTTTAACCGATGCGATGGAGGGAAGTGGTTACAATAGAAATTCAAGAAACGTTTTTACAGGATCATTAAGAGTTACGCAGAATATTCCTTTTGTACCTGGACTTTCGGCAAGTGGGGTAGTGACAATCGACAAAAATAGCCAGTTTAAAAAAGCATTTACGATTGCGTTTCCGCAATACAGTCTTTCGCCAACTAAGGACGAGTACACTTTACAGAATGGAACTGAAAAGCCTTCATTGTCTGAAGAATATTCACAGAACAATAATGTAAACCTACAGGTTTCCTTAGATTATAAAAGGAAATTTGGCAAGCATTCGATTAATGGTTTGGTATTGTATGAGCAGAATGAATTTAAAAGTGATATGCTTTCCGGAGAGCGTAGTAATTTTGCTGTGGCCAGTTTGGATCAGCTTTTTCTTGGTGATGCAAATTCACAGCGAAATGGTGGTAACGGGTCGGAGAGTGCCCGTCAAAGTGCTGTAGCCAGGTTGGTTTACAATTATGCTTCGAAATATATTCTGGAAAGTAATTTCAGGTATGATGGATCTCCATATTATCCCAAAGGAAAAAGAAGGGCTTTATTCCCGTCGATTTCTGGAGCATGGTTAATTTCCGAAGAAAATTTTGTAAAAGAACGCTTTGCATTTATTGATGAGTTGAAACTCCGTACATCTTACGGACAGCTCGGCAATGATGGGGGGAGTTTGTATTCGTACTTCTATAATTATGCGTTAACACCTGCAGGTTATGTTTTTGGAACAAATAACAACATCACTCCAAATGTTCGTGTATCCAATTCCAGTGTACCTAATACAAATATTACATGGGAAAAAGTAAATTCCTTTGATCTCGGATTAGATGCCACCCTTTGGAAGGGCTTACTTGGCATCGAAGCAGATTATTATAATAAAAACAAGTTTGATATTTTAAGAGCCAGAGGATATGATGTACCTGCCACTTTTGGTTTAACAGCACCATCGGAGAACTTTGGACGTGAACGTTATTATGGATATGAGTTTGCTTTGTCACATCAAAATAAACTCGGTGAAGTAGCTTATTCAGCAAGGGTAAATATGACCTATACTATGAGCCGGGTAATTGACTATGGTGAAAATGACAATATGTTACCAGGTCTTCGCCAGGAAGGATTTCCGATTGGTATTTCAAGGATTTTAAAGGCTGACGGAATATTTAAAGATCAGGCTGATGTGGATAACTGGCCTAAATATTTGACCAGCCCGGGTGGTACTCCGGTTAGCGGTAAGCCTGGTGATATCAGGTATGTAGATTTAAACGGCGATGGCGTGGTTGAATTGTATAGCGGAAGTCCGGATAGAAATTTCCAGGCCAAATACATTACGCCTCCAACAGTATACGGTTTATTTTTGAATGCCAAATGGAAAAACTTTGCTGTTGATGCATTTTTCCAGGCATCAACAAATGTATACATCAACTATACGGCTGCCAATGATATCCTGAATTTCTATGAGCTACATTTAGACAGATGGACACCGGAACACACTAATGCTGCTTATCCGCGTTTGCTGTCCAACTATGAGCCGAACAGATACCCTTCTACTTTTTATGTGAAGAATGGTAATTACATAAAACTAAGAACGGCACAGCTTTCTTATACTTTTCCTTCTGAGCTGGTAAAACGTGCAGGTATTTCTTCTCTGGCTTTAACGGCGCAGGGACAAAACCTATTTACAATCAGCAACAACAGGAGGTTCGATCCGGAATCAACTGGAACAACAGCGACCAATTATCCTCCGCAAAGGATCTTCTCATTCGGTGTTCGTCTAGGTCTCTAATTTTAAATTGTTAATGATGAAATTTAATCTAAAAAAATATACTACTACTGTCTGCCTTGCTGGCGTGTTGTTCAGCTTTAGTGCCTGTAAAAAAGACTTCCTGGATAGAAAACCATTAAACCTGGTTTCAGAGGAAACGGTATGGGCCGACCCGGAGTTAATCAAACTATCCCTAAACGAATTCTATACGTTTATGAATACAGGTTTTACCACAACATATTTGCCTGCAGCCGTTACCGACGATCTACAGCTGATTGCTAATGAGCAATCCAAGGTGTTGGGGTATCTTAACGGTGATTTTATAAACAGTACTTTCCCTAAATCTACTTTCTGGAAAGATACTTATGCCCAGATCAGAAAAATTAATTATTTTATGGGCAGGGCTGAAAAAAGTACTGTACTTACGGATGCCCAGCGCAATGAACTGGTAGGGCAAGCCCGTTTTTTCAGGGCCTACCTTTACTTCCAAATTTTTAGCAATTTTATGGATGCACCGCTGATTCTAAAAGCCCAGCCAATAGATGAAGCCCAGGATAAACCCTTAAAGACATCACATAAAGATGGCATCGCTTTTATCAAGGCGGAACTGGAAAAAGCTGCTACCGAATTGCCTCTAACCTATTCAAACACCGAATGGGGAAGAATCACCAGTAGTGCAGCACAAGCATTTATATCAAGGGTATTGTTATGGCAGGCCAGCGCTTTGACCAATCCTTCCAATGATTTGAACCAATGGAAACTCGCTGCCGAAGCTGCCAAAAAAGTAATTGATAGCAAAGTATACGATTTGCAGGCCGACTACAATAGCCCTTTCCTGGTAAAAAATGTATTGGTTAAGCCTGAAGTTATTCTGGAGTTCAGGTATAATGGTTTGAAAGGAGAAAGACAGCATTCTTTTGACAAGAATAATAGTCCAACAGGTTATGGAGGAAGAGGTGTAAATGCACCTACTCAGGACCTGGTAAATGAATACGAAATGAAGAACGGTAAAATGATCGGCGAGCCGGGTTCTGGCTATGTGGCTTCAACCCCTTATGTTGGTCGCGATCCAAGATTTGATAAATCGATTCTTTATAATGGAACTACTTTCAAAGGTCGCCCGGTCGAAAATTTTACAGGTGGGAAAGATATGCCCACTTCAAATCCTTCTCCAACCGGTTTTTACATCAGGAAGTTTATTGCCGAAGAGTTTGATTATAATAAAGATCCGAATACTACAAGCAGTACCAACTGGATTATTATGCGTTATGCAGAGGTTCTGCTCAATTATGCTGAAGCACAAAACGAAGCCATTGGACCTGATGATACGGTATACGAGGTGATGAACAAGATCAGAAAACGGGTAAATATGCCCGAGCTCCCGATTGGGCTTAATCAAATTGAAATGCGTGAAAAGATTCGTCACGAGCGCAGAATTGAATTGGCTTTTGAAGATCAGAACCGATACAATGACCTTCGTCGCTGGAAAACAGCCGCTACTGTACTGAATAGATCGGTAAATGGGGTAACCATTAAAAAGGAAACAAACGGAACCTTTACTTATACGGCTAAAGTTGCCGGGAGCAGGGTGTTTACAGATAAAAACTACTGGTTGCCGATTCCTTTGACAGAGATTACGACCAACGAAAACTTGAAGCCACAAAACCCAGGCTGGTAATACGACTTATATTCTTAAAACAAAATGAATTTTAGATTTCCTTCAGCAAGCAGCGGCATTGCCGCTGCTGCATTAATTTCTATTGCCATAGCGGCACTGCCCGCCCGGGCACAGAAGACCAAATGGCCTGTAAATATTTCAGCTCCTGCAAAACAGGATACCGGAAAGGTAAAAAGTGCCGATGTTAAAAAATCTCCTGTTAAAAAGTTTTCGGAAGTTATTCCTGCCGATGCTAAAACAGATAAGGGTTTATTTACAGTTTACAAAACTGGTGATAAGTATTATTATGAAATTCCCGACTCTTTGTTGGGACGGGAGATGCTAGTGATTACCCGTTTTACGCAAACGCCTGCAGCACTTAAAGAATCAAGAGCGCAATACGGTGGTGAAATGATCAATAACCAGGTGTGGAAATGGGAAAAACACGATAAGCAGATCTTTATCCGTGTCCCTACTTATGTGTATTCAGCCGATAAAAACTCTGATATTTATAATGCTTTACAAAACTCCAATGCTTTACCTATACTCGCCGCTTTTGATATCAAAGCTTATAGCAGCAATGGTAAAGGAGTAGTTATCGATATTACTGACTTTTTTAACGGAGATATCCCGGGAATGTCATTGCCGGAAAGCTTAAAAAAGACCTATAAAATATCTGGAATAGACAATCAGCGTTCTTATATGGATACGGTAAAAAGTTTTCCCATAAATATTGAAGTACGAACGGTTAAAACTTATAGAAGCCCAGAATTACCTTCCGATAAAAGTGTGGGAGCAATGACTTTTGGATTAAATACCTCTATGCTTTTATTGCCAAAAGAAGCAATGAAACCACGTATGGAGAATCAAAGAGTTGGATACTTTACCGAGCGTCAGATAGATTTCAGTTTAAACGACAAACGGGTTACGCCAACTGCCTATGTTCAACGCTGGAAACTGGAGCCGAAAGATGAGGCTGCCTACCAAAGGGGAGAGCTGGTTGAACCCAAAAAACAGATTGTATATTATATCGATCCGGCAACACCAAAAAAATGGGTGCCTTATTTGATTCAAGGAGTAAATGATTGGAATATAGCTTTTGAGGCAGCTGGTTTCAAAAATGCTATTGTTGCAAAAGAGGCACCAACTGAAAAAGAAGATCCTGAATTCAGCACTGAAGATGCCAGATATTCGGTGATCCGTTATTTTGCTTCATCTACAGAGAATGCTTATGGGCCAAGGGTTGCCGATCCACGGTCGGGTGAGATTCTGGAAAGCCATATTGGCTGGTATCACAACGTGATGTCTTTATTAAGAAACTGGTTCTTTGTACAAACTGCAGCTATCAATCCGGGGGCAAGAGGTGCTGATATCAGTGATGAGCAAATGGGACAATTGGTTCGTTTTGTTTCTTCTCACGAGGTGGGACATACCATTGGTCTGTTGCACAATTTCGGCTCAAGTGCGGCCTACCCGGTAGATTCTTTACGTTCAAAAACCTTTACCGCAAAGTACGGAACTGCGCCATCTATCATGGACTACGCACGTTTCAATTATGTTGCGCAGCCTCAGGATGGGGTTAAGGATATCTATCCAAAAATAGGTTTGTATGATCAGTACGCCATCAATTTTGGTTATCGTTATTTTCCCGGAAATAAATCTGTAAAAGAAGAAACAACTTTACTGGAAGCAGTAGTTGCAGAGAAATCTAAAAATCCGGTTTATTTTTATGGCAAACAGGGAACGATAGATCCACGTGCGCAAAGTGAAGATCTGGGCGATAATGCGATGAAAGCGAGTGCTTACGGGATTGAAAACCTAAAACGTATTCTTCCGAATATAGAGAAATGGACTTATGCTCCCGGTAAAGATCTGGAAGATGTAAATGAGCTTTATTTTGAAATTATCCGCCAGTACCGCAGGTACGTTAACCATGTGGTAGCTAACGTTAGCGGTTTACATGAAGATTTCAAAACAATGTCGGAGCCGGGCGCGGTATATAGCTACGTGCCAAAACAAAAACAGAAAGAAGCGGTAGCCTTTATTAATCAACAGGTATTTAACACACCCAAATGGTTGCTGAATAAAACCCTTGTTGCCAGATTAGATTATGGTATCATCAATAACCGCATTACAGAGATGCAAAACCAGGTGCTGACCAGCTTGTTGGAAACCTATGGTTTTGCCCGTATGATTGATGATGAAACCAAGAATGGCAAAAATGCATATACAGTTACTGATTTGATGAATGATTTAAATGCGACGATATTGAGTGCTAAAACACCGGATGTATATAAGAGAGCATTGCAGCGATCATATGTAGATAGGTTGGGTGTCCTTTTAAAATTGGACAAACCGGTGCAGGAGTCTAATTTTTCGGCAATGGGACTTACACCGTTTAATCCAAACCTTTCGGATATGAGGCTGATTGTGAAAGGAGAATTGAGAAAGATTCAGCATAAACTAAAATCGCTTCAACTGACCACAAAGGACAGCTTAAGCAAAGCGCACTATGCTGAACTTTCAGAAAGGGTATATAGGATTCTGAATCCAAAAATATAGACTGTTTTGAGGCAAGGTGGTTAAGCATAAAGTTTAACCACCTTTTTTATTTTAATCAAAAGCAATCTGTTCCGGTCCGGATACTTTTTCGATATGGCAGGCACACTTGCCCCCTTTTACTTTAACTATAGCGGTTTTTGTTTGCTTACTTTCTACAGATGTACCAGTGATTTTTAAATCATCTCCGGCTTCAGATAGCTTTTTAGTATTCCCGTCGTCCACTATGATGTAAGCTCCTTTTATCAGATTGGCTGTCATACTGGAGTTTGCATAAACCCTTTCCCCAGTTCTTTGGTTCACCACACTAAAGTCTTTAACTTCTGCGGCAGCTCCTTTGTTATCTACAAAATTGATAACCAAGGCGCGAAACTCCTCAGTACAAATCCTGTCTTCACATTCCGTGTCTACGGTCTTGTCTTTACAGGATAGTAGCATGCCTATCAGCGATAGTCCCAGAATCATTTTTTTCATAATTTGTCGGTTTTTAAGGGGAAACGGAACAACTCGCTAAAATGCTACAACGGAAAGTAAAATACTTTCTTTTATCCTTTTATTGTGGTAAATTAGGGTGTTGAATCAGATTCCTAAAATTAGCTGCTATGAATGAAGAATACCTTAAACTACCCTTGATTAAAAATTCGGTAGGTATGCGTTTTGAAATGAAGGTAGGTGACTATACAACGTTCATCGACTATAAAGAACATGGCAAAAAAATCTGGCTCATCCATACCGAATCCCCGGAAGAGTTGAAAGGTAAAGGTGCGGCAACAGCTGTTATTGAAAAAACGCTGAACTATATTGAAGAGAATGGGTATAGGTTAATTCCTTTATGTCCACTAGTTGCGGCATATCTGAAAAGGCATCCTGAATGGGATAGGATTTTAGACGAAAGCGCAAAACCATTTTAGATCCTAAAAAGTATGTTTACTTATATAAAACTACTCATAGTTGGGTTAGTTGTGTTTTCTTTTGCTGCTGTTGCCCAAAACAATGTTAAAGAAGACTGGCTTTTAAGTTCATCTGCTTATAAAGCTAAGGTGATCATATCAGAAAATAAGAAAGAAATTACACTGAATAACGGACTGTTGAAAAGGCGGTTCAGGATTAGTCCGGATGTGGCATGTGTGGATTACATCAACCTGATCAATGGCCAGCAATTGCTTAGGGCGGTAAAGCCTGAAGGGCGCCTCCTTATTGATGGTAAAAACTATAATATTGGTGGGTTGTACGGTCAGAAAGAAAATGCTTACCTGCTAGATACCTGGTTGGACGATTTCAAAAAGGGGGACAGGAGCTTTCATTATGTGTCCCATGAAATTATGGAACTAAAACCTTTTCTGAATTGGAAAACAAGCATGTGGACCGGAAATAAATCGCAGGCAACAGGTAAAGTACTGTCATTTCATTACAAATCTGATCTGGCTTCCTTAAAAGGTATTGATGTAACCGTGAATTATGCTTTGTATGATCATCTGCCTTTGATTACAAAATGGTTGCATATCAAAAACAGATCAGGAAAGTCGGTTCAGCTGGATCAGGTGGTCAACGAGATTTTAGCGGTAGTGGAAGAAGAAAGCTCGGTAGTTGGGGCATCTGAAATAGAAGATAAGCCGGCAGGGATTTATGCCGGATATACAATGAAAAAGCCGGCAAAAGGAATGAAGGTACCCCAAGGCATTTACCTGGAAAGTAACTTTGCCTTTAACAATGCCATGCGTTATCCGATTAGTGACCAGACCACACATTGGAAAGTAGATGAGCAGTACACGTCGCAGGTAAATTACAATTATGAAACACCATGTTTGCTGGAAATACATCCCCGCCGGAACGTAGGCATTACTTTAAAACCTGGAGCAGATTTTCAGTCGGTAAGAACCAACGAATTGTTGATGGACAGTTATGACAGAGAGCGGAGGGGATTGGTGATAAGGAAAATGTATCGTACGGTTAGCCCTTGGGTAACTGCAAACCCGATTTTTATGCATTTGGTGAGCAAAAACGATGCTCAGGTGCATACCGCAATTGACCAATGTGCAGCTACGGGTTATGAAGCACTGATTCTGAGTTTTGGCAGTCATTGCGATATGGAGGATACAACAGCCGCTAACATTAGCAAATGGAAAGCACTTGCGGATTATGCGCATAGTAAAAATGTATATATAGGCAGCTATTCTCTATTTAGTTCCAGAAAAATCAGTGACGCAGATGACGTGATTGATCCTAAGACCGGTAAACCAGGAGGAGCCTTTTTTGGTAACGCCCCTTGTTTGGGAAGTAATTGGGGCTTGGGTTATTTACAAAAACTGAAAACTTTTATGGCCAGGACGGGCTTTGATATCTTTGAAAATGACGGCCCCTATCCGGGAGATGTTTGTGCTTCGGTTACCCATCCGGGACATACGGGCTTGGACGATTCCCAATGGAAGCAAATGGAACTTCAAAAAAGTCTTTACCACTGGTGTAATGAAAATGGAATTTATGTTAATGCACCGGATTGGTATTTTATGGATGGCGTCAATAAAATAGGAATAGGATACAGGGAAGTGAATTTTTCTTTATCGCGTGAGCAGCAGATGATCCTCAATAGGCAGAATATTTTTGACGGCACCTGGGATCAGACTCCTTCTATGGGCTGGGGATTTGTTCCACTGACCAAATATCAGGGCGGAGGTCCGGAAGCAGTATTGGAACCGTTGTCTGAACACTTGAAAGCGTACGAACAGCTGATGATGCAATACTATGGAGCAGGGGTACAGGCTTGTTACCGCGGACCAAGGTTATACGACACAGATCAAACCAAAGAAACCGTTATCAAGGTAATCAACTGGTATAAAAAGAACCGGGAAATCCTGAATTCGGATGTGATACATTTGAGGAGGGCCGATGGCCGGGATTGGGATGGAATACTTCATGTAAATCCTGGATTAAAGACCAAAGGATTGATGATGTTGTATAACCCTTTAAAGGAAAAGATTACCAGAACGATAAAAATTCCCATGTATTATACCGGACTGACGTCCTCAGCAGTACTAAGAGAAAAAGAGAAAGAGCCGAAAAAATATAGCTTAAACAGAAAATATGAAATTGAATATACCTTTACTTTGGCCCCGGAAAGTTATACTTGGGTGCAAATTGAGGGAGGTATGTAAAATATTTCAGGCTTGATATCAGTTGTGGCAGGGGAGTATAAATCTTCCCTGCTTTATTATTTCTAACCCTTTATTTCAGATAATATTTCGTTATTTGCAGCAGCACACCAAATCTAAATCACCACGAATATTAAATGGCCATTGCATCTCCTCCAAATGAAAATGAACTGCTTTATAAATTGGCAGGTGGAGATCAGCGTGCTTTTACGGAGTTATTTGATGCTTATTATAAGTCTTTAGGTGAATATGTTTTCAAATTAACGGAGTCTTTACCCGTTACAGAAGAGATCGTTCAGGATGTTTTTATTAAAATCTGGATTAAAAGAGAAACGATCACAGAATTAAAAAGCTTTAAGAATTATCTGTTTATTTTGTGTCGTAACCAGACTTTCGATGCGCTTCGTAAAAAAGCCAGGGAACATGTTTTTCAGCAAAAGCTAGAACTATTCCTGAAGGAGGAATCAGAATTGGATGGATTTGGAAATCCTGCTGATGAATATCGGGAATGGATCGATCAGGCAGTAGCCAAATTACCTCCGCAACAACAAAAGGTTTATGTATTAAGTCGCTACGAACGCTTAAAGCATGAAGAAATTGCGGCAAAATTGCAACTCTCAACCGAAACTGTAAAAAAGCATATTCAATATGCCAGTCGGTTCATTCAGAATGATTTAAGGTCCAGATTAGATGCCGTAGTTCTGTTTGTTCTTATGAGTAATTTATTTTAGTATATTTTTTTCAATTTCCATTACCCCTTTTTTTTGCTGCTTACGTCTTTAGGGATGTAAGCTTTGATAAATAAGCTTATGTAAACCAAAATGTATGCAGGAAGCAAGGCTGGCCTATTTATTCAATAGATATTTTGATAAAACTGCAACTCATGCAGAACGGGATGAGTTCCTTGCATTTGTAGATCAGGAAGAGGTTGAAGCCGAGATCCAAAAATTAATGGAAGAAAGTTACCAGAGTTTTCAGCCAGAGCGTGAACCTTTTGCAGCCGGAGGTAGAGAGAAAATGCTGAAAGCTATTGTAAAGGGACAAAAAGAAACAGATGAAGTTGCACCATTGAAGCGTAGGAGGCTTTGGCCGCTTATTGCATCGGCGGCAGCAATATTACTTGTTGCAGGCGTAAGTGTCTATTTTTATACTACATCATCTTTGTCGGATAACAGGCTTCCGATGGTGGCTAAACACGATATAAAACCAGGGAAAAACACGGCTACTTTAACGCTGGCGGATGGCCGGAAAATAATATTGTCTGATGCCGCCAATGGTGAATTGGCAAAAGAAGGTGGTGTAAGCATCCAAAAAACAAAAGACGGAAAAGTAATTTATGCTGTTGATGCTAAAGTTGCCGGGACAGCAAACCCCGAAGCGGCTTTGCGTTTGAATACCATAAGTACGGCGGCTGGCCAACAGTATCAGGTCATTCTGCCGGATGGTACTTTAGTCTGGCTAAATGCTTTATCCTCATTAAAATATCCCTCAATGTTTACAGGCCATGAGCGCAAAGTGGAGTTAGAAGGGGAAGGTTATTTTGAAGTAACAAAAGTGAAGGATCGTAAAATGCCGTTTATTGTGCTGAGTAATAAGCAACGTGTAGAAGTTTTGGGAACGCACTTTAACATCAACAGTTATGCAAACGAAAATGCCACAAAAACGACGTTACTGGAAGGCTCGGTTAGTGTATCCACCTCAAATACTTTGGCTGTTTTAAAGCCAGGTCAGCAGGCTATATTGATGAACGGCAAAACCAGGGTGGTACAAGTGCAAACAGAGGACGTTGTAGCCTGGAAAAACGGATACTTTATGTTCAATAATGAATCTTTAGAAGACGTGATGCGTAAGGTAGCGCGCTGGTACGATGTACAGATTGAGTATAAAAAGATATCGAATAGAAAAATTACTTTCTTCGGAACGGTAAGTCGTTTCAGTAACATCTCGCAGGTATTGCGTACACTGGAGCATACCGAAGAGGTAAAATTTGAAATAGAAGGTCGACGCGTTATTGTGATCGAAAAATAATAGAATTTCAACTAGTTAACCAAATCATTAACCAAACTAACCAAAAATGGCCCATCATAAAAAAGAAACTTAAACATTTTACCAAGGCTTTTCAGAATAGAAAAGGAGTGCTGGACACACCCCTTCTCGGTATCTGTTAAGCTTACCGCCGATCAGATCGGCAGGAAATATTGAGCGAACAATTATTCAGGATTAACAAGACAATCAAACTTAGGCAATATTGTGCAACAAAGCAATATTGACGGTCTCTTATCATGCCGCTAAGTCTTGTCACAACAAATGATAGAATGTATCAGAGTTTTAGTAAACACTTATTATTTATTCAAGCTGCCTGGAGCAGTATGGATGAAACAGATAGAAGAAAATGGATCATGCGAATTAATCTGACCACAATCTTAATCATATTTACCCTCATGCAAGTTAGCGCGGCATCGTTCGGTCAGCGTGTAACCTTCAAAAAGCAAAATGCAACATTGGAGCTGGTGATCCGTGAGATCAGAAAACAAACCAGTTACGATGTTTTGATTCCTACGGCAAGGATCAGTACTTCGGCAAGGTTGAATGTTAATTTTGACAATGCCTCGCTGGATGAAGTGATGCGAACCGTGTTGGAGGGTAAGGATTTGACCTATACGATGGAAAACAATATGATCATTGTGAAACCGAAAGAGCGATCGGTAGTAGATAAGGTGATGGATTATTTTGTAGCCATTGAGATCAAAGGTCGGGTAACTGATGAAGACGGAAATCCTATTCCCGGTGCGTCTGTAAGAATAAAGGGGGCAGCAAGCCGCTCGGCAGTTACCAATAGTAACGGTGAATTTAAGATCACTGTAAAAGACTATCAAGACATTGTACTGGTTTCTTATGTAGGATACAACACCAGGGAGGTGAAATTAAAAGAAGGACAGACTTCGGTAAATGTGAGGATGGAAATGTCTGAGAATAAGATGAAAGATGTGGTAATTACAGGTATTTCTGAACGTAAAAAAGAGGTTTACACCGGTAGTTCGACCACGTTTACGGGTAAGGATCTGATGAGATTAAGTTCCAGTAATATTTTACAGGGATTGGGCTTGCTGGATCCTTCCTTCCGGATTATTGACAATAATATAGCAGGATCGGATCCAAATGCAATGCCAAATATTGAGATTAGGGGTAGCAATACACTTGCAGAGAATTATCCGCAGGGCGACCTTCGTAGTTCTTTTTACGGCAACCCAAATCTGCCTCTTTTTATTCTGGATGGCTTTGAAACTACCCTAGATAGGATTATTGATCTGGATATGAACCGAATTGAATCATTAACCTTGTTAAAGGATGGTTCAGCTGCCGCAATCTATGGTACACGTTCGGCAAATGGGGTAGTGGTTATTGTAACCAAAGCACCGGCAGCAGGAAAGCTGAGAGCAAGTTATGCATTGAGTACCAATTTGGTTGTACCTGATTTGCGCGATTATAATATGTTGGATGCGGCTCGTTTATTGGAATTTGAGCAAAAGGCCGGTGCTTATAGTTCTAATTTGATTTCAGAACATATTTACAAGCAGGACTTATACAATGACCGGTTAGGGATGGTAAAAAGTGGCATTGATACATATTGGATGTCACAGCCACTAAGAACATCTTTGGAACAGCGACACTCTCTTACCCTTGATGGTGGAGATCAGGCTTTAAAATATAGTATTGGATTTGGAGCTGCATCAAATCCCGGTGTGATGAAAGGTTCTTCAAGAAATACCTATCAGGGAAACATGTTGTTCAACTATAATACTGGTAAATTTTTATTCCGTAATGATTTGCAAATAGCGAATACCAAAGGAACAAACAGTCCATATGGAGGCTTCCAGTCTTATGTAGAGGCTAAACCTTATTTTGCAATTCCTGGAAATAATGGAGCTGACTCACCTTTCTTGTACGAGGTATTTAGTGGTGGTCAGCGTGGTGCATATATTGTAAACCCTTTGTATGATGCTAGTTTAAATACACAGAGTATCAATCAATATACTGAGATTGTGAATAATTTTTCAGCTGAATGGAATGTTGTAGACGCTTTGAGATTTAGAGCAACGGTTGGACTTACAAAGCGTTTTACTGAAGGCAAAGAGTTCAGATCTGCAGATCATTCAAGGTATTTATCTATTACTCCGGCTCATGCTGATTATGCATTAAGAGGTGACTTAGGAGTATCAAATACAAAATCTTCTGGCTATGAAGGAACTTTTTATGCCATATATAGTAAGCTCCTGAAAAAACACAGTTTATATTTTCAGTCAGGATTTAATGTTAGAGAAAACATATCAAGTGTTAGTAGAGTTGAAGCACAAGGTTTTCCCAATCCAAAGATGGATGATCTGGCTTTTGCTAAGCAATATAAAAAAGATGGACGTCCTGGTGGATTAGATAATACCAGTCGTTTGGCTGGTTTCTTAGCTGTATTTAACTATGCCTATGACAGCAGATATTTCATGGATCTATCCTTTAAATTGGATGGCTCGTCGCAATTTGGTGCCAACGAGAAATTTGCACCTGTATGGTCTGTTGGCGCAGGCTGGAATTTGCATCGTGAAGAATTTATCAAAAATCTTGGTGTATTTAGTTTGTTAAGGCTTACAGGAGCTATTGCTGAAACCGCCAGTCAGAATTTTGCCCCCTATCAGGCGATGACTAAATATAAATATGAGACCAGCAAAATTTATAATCTGGATTTTGGTGCTGTTATTCAAGGTTTGGGAAATAGCAATTTAAAATGGCAAACTACCTATCAACAAAAGATTGCATTGGATGCTGGATTGTTTAATTCCAGACTGACAGTAAATGCTGAGTATTACCGAAAGCGAACTTCTAATTTATTACAAAGTGTTACGCTCGCACCTTCTACTGGTTTTGCCAGTTTTACGGATAACATTGGTGAATTACAGAATAACGGCTATGATGTTCGATTAAATTTTGTGGTGATGCCAGGTCACAAAGATCAGCCACGGGTAACCGTATGGGGGAATCTGGGAGCAAATGAAAACCGGATTTCTAAAGTTTCAAATGCTATGAAACAACGCAATAAGGCCATTTTGGACGCTATGCAATGGGCGTATGATGGTGAGAGCAAGACAACCCTGCCACCAAATATTTTTACCGAAGGGACATCAAGATCCGCAATTTATGCTGTGCCATCATTGGGTATAGATCCTGCTAGTGGCAGAGAGATTTTTTTATATCGTGATGGGTCTATTGGAAACGAGTGGAAAGCAATAGACCAGGTAGTTATAGCCGACGAACGTCCTGTTATTGCTGGAGGATTTGGGGCTACATTTAATTATAAAGGCTGGGATGCCGTTATAGCGGGGAGTTATTCCAGAGGTGGATATTTATATAATAGTACCCTGGTTTCTAAAGTAGAAGACATTGACATTAGAGAAAATAACATAGATGTAAGAGCTTATGATTCAAAATGGACTCAGCCAGGAGATGAAGCGAAATACAGTGCTTTTTCTTTTGTAAATGGAGCTAACCGTGTAGGATCTACTTCGCGTTTTGTGCAAAAAAACAATTACCTGACTATATCTGCCATCACCCTGGGCTATTCTTTAAATCAAACCCAGTGGGTCAAAAAGATGAAAATTCAGAATTTAAGGTTTAGTATAAGTATGAATGATTTAGCTCGTTTTTCAACGATTGAAATTGAACGAGGTACTAATTATCCATTTGCACAGAGAATTTCTTTTGGTGCGAATGTTACATTTTAATTCAAAGTATTATGATACGATATAAGAAAATGAATCTGTTGAATAAAATGGCATTGTTGCTGATGTGCGCAACAGGTTTGGTATTAAGTTCATGTAATAAATGGCTTGATGTTCAGCCAAAAACAGAAATGAAGCAAGAAGACCTGTTTTCATCACAACAGGGTTTTTATGAGGCCATGACTGGTGCATATGTAACCATGACGGATAATTCAACCTACGGACGTGAACTCACCATAGGCATGCTAAGTGTAATGGCCTCAGATTATTCCCCGGAGAGCGCTAACGATATTGCAATTCAATATTTGAAGCCGATAGAAGTTTTTGACTACCAAAATGGCCAGTTTAAATCAATGATCTCTGGAATATGGTTAAAGCAATACAATACCATCGCTCATGTAAATGCCATATTAGAAAAGATAGACGAAAAGAAGAACTTATTCACCGGCGAAAATTATAATCTGGTGAAAGGTGAGGCTCTAGCTTTACGAGCTTATATCCATTTCGATTTATTAAGGTTGTTTGCTCCCGCCTATCTGGTTAAAGACGAACAAAAATATATGCCCTATGTTACTAAATATGGTCGCGAAGTCACTCCTTTCTCCACAATAGAAACCATCGTCAATTTAGCTTTAGCTGATTTGAATGAAGCTGAACAACTGATGAAAAATGACCCTGTTAGTATATCCCATCCGGTAGACAGACAGATACGGATGAATCTTTACGCTGTCAAAGGATTGAAAGCACGTATTTATTTATATGAAGGTAATAAAACAGAGGCTTTTGCAATGGCAAAAGAAGTCATAGATGCTAAGAAAGTTGTACTGATGACTAATACAAATGGTGTAAGTTCAGATCGAACTTTTCATAGCGAACACCTTTTCTCAATTTTTAAAGAAGGACATGAATTAGATGTGCTGAGCTGGTTAGGCATGCAACCAGGAACAACAGGCAGTAAGCCTTATTACTTTACGTCAGCGACTAAGATTACATCAAATATTTTTGAAAACCAGTCTACAGACGTGCGTTTTAAAATGCCTATGTTCCTGACTTTCAATAATTATCTCAGTCCTCATAAATATATCTATGAAGACTTGCCACCATCAACAACCGGTCTTAAAAAGAATTACATTCCTTTAATGCGTATTTCTGAAATGTACTACATTGCTACAGAAGCTGCCCCTGATGCGGTAACCGCTTTACCTTATTTAAACAAGGTGTTGTCAACAAGAGGTTTGCTTAGCTTAGGTGCTGGAGCCGATTTACAGTTAGCGCTTAAAAAGGAATATCGAAAAGAATTCTTTACAGAAGGACAGACCTTTTATTACTATAAGAGACTAAATGCTACACGTATTGATGATAGCCCTGTCGTTCAAATGAATACTCAAATGTATGTATTACCACTACCGGAGGATGAAAAAATATTTGGTGGTAGGTAATCGTCAAAACTTAAACAGCATAAAAATGAAAAAAACATATCTATTACTCATTTTATTAACAGGATTGTTTGCCTGTAAAAAAGAAGAGGTGAAGGTTTATCATGGTGGTGACCGGGTACAATTTACCCGGTTATCTACCAAACCTTATTCAGGCGACTTGTTCTATTCCTTTGGAACGAAGGGAAAGAAGATGATTGATACCATGTTTATTCCTGTTGATATCACGGGAAGAGTGGCCAATTTTGATCGTGAAATTAATATCGAAATAATCTCTGGCGAGACTACAGCCGTGCAGGGTACTGATTTTGATTTTGGGAAAAAGGTTATTCCTGCTGGGAAGTCAAAAGGTTTTGTTGAACTCATCTTAAAAAGAACCAAAAAATTGGAGACTGAGATAAGCGTAGTTTCTTTTCGTATCGCTACCTCAGCCGAATTTATGCTTGGTATTGAGAAGCAGTTAAAGAGCAAGGTGAGTTTTTATGATTATTTGGTAAAACCAGTTAGTTGGGATTTTATGAATTTTGGCACATATTCAGTTACAAAACACAAATTTGTATTGTACCATCTGGGTTTTCCAGAAATTAATAGAGCGGCTTCTGGTGTAGCAGAAGATATTCCTAATTACATATTTGCTGGATCAAAATTTCCTTTATTTTTAGTTCAGCTACGCTCTTTACTGAGCGACTTAAATGCGGGGGTATTAAAGCCAGATCCTAACGACCCTTTTATTTATCCTTTAAAGGATGAGAATGGGCTACCTGTAGTATTTCCTTAACCTTTTAACCAACTGACATGAAATCATTATTTTATCATATGTTTTTCCTTTTCCTTGTCTCATTGAGTTTAAGCTCATGTTATAAGGATAAAGGGAATTATGACATCACACCCGTGGATGTTATAAAAATAGGGGGACCATCATTTGCGACTAATAACTATACTTTAGTACAATCCAATATTTTAAAGATCAAGCCAGAATTTACTTTTACCGGAGATCCGGAAACATTGGAATATACCTGGAAGGTATATCCTGCATCTGCAAGAACTGGTGATCCGAGTATTCAAATCATCTCTCATGCAAAGGAATTAGAGTATGAAATCAAACTACCAGTGGCCGATTATTCCGTTTTGCTGGAAATGAAAGATCCTAAAACGGGTGTAGTAAGAACTAAAACTTATGGATTGAAAGTAACAGTTCGGGGTGCTCAGGGCTTTCTGGTACTAAATACAAAAGAAGGGAATTTACAGGATATTGATGTGATTCCCAATAATGCAGTAGCAGGAGGAATCATTTATGGAGCTTTTTCTACCAACAATAAGTTCGAGCTAAAAGATGCTGTTAAGCTTAAAATGTGTCTTTCATTGACCTACAGAGAGGGGAATCTGTATGTGTTGGGGAAAACGGGAGGGTATATGTTCAATCAAAACTATGTTCGGCTACAAGAAGCAAAGAATTGGTTTTTTGATGTGCCTGAACAGATTATCCCGTCAGCGATGTATCATGATGGTCTGAACACTTATATCATTAACAATGGAAGCGTTCATACTACTTATAGTGCTGCCCCACCTGCATTGTTTACTTTCCGAACCCCAGGTAATTACAAGGCTGATAAAGCTGTATTTATGGGAACCAGAGGTATTATTTATGATGAATTAAACCATCGGTTTTTGAAGTGTACTAAATCATCGGCAGCAACAATAGAAAGGATTACGGTAAATCCTGTGGATGCCTTTGACGTGGATGCTATTGGTAATAAAACCTGCTTGCATTTTGATCATAACAAGCAACCTTCAACAGCTGCTACGATTGAACATAAGCCAATTGCTTACTGTAAAGACAATGAAAGCGGAAAAGTTTTTGCCTACAAATTTGGTTTTTACAAATCTCTGGTTACTTATGCTGAAAGTGTAACTGAGGTTACAGCACCTGGTTTTTCTACTGCAACAGCCTATGTAAGTGCTTCCAATAATCAGCTTACTTATTATGCTGCAGGTAATAAAATTTATGTTTATGATAGTGCTACCGATGTTGCCAGAGAGGTTTACACTTTTGCAGACAGCAATGTTTCTATAGATCGTTTAATGACTAACGGACAGCAATTCCTTGCTGTGGCCAATAGTAAAACCAGCAATTCTGGGGCTGTTTATTTTTTCAAGTTGGAGGGTACTGGATCCTTTGAAGGAAATACTCATTTCTCTAAGTATGATGGCTTTGGGAAAATACAAGATGTTGAATATAAGTTTAGTGCACTAACAGGAACTACATTCAACTGGAAATAAAACGAATTACAGGTGTGTAGTTCTCTCTGTAAACCGCCCCGGGTGTTTGCCCTCCGGGGTTGGTTTTACAATTAACTCAAAAAATATGAAATACTTATATATACTGCTGATCCTCTCAGCAGGTTTAACCGCTCATGCCCAGGGAATCCGTTTCGAACACGATTTATCCTGGAAAGAAGTACAGATAAAAGCCAAAGCATCAGGTAAAGCTATTTTTGTAGATGCCTACACCACCTGGTGTGGTCCATGTAAACAAATGGATCGCGATGTTTTTCCGAACAAGGAAGCTGGTGATTTCTTTAATCAGTATTTTATCAACTTTAAGTTGCAAATGGACAAAACACCCAATGATGCAACTCATATCAGAAAGCAATATG
This sequence comes from Pedobacter schmidteae, assembly GCF_900564155.1. Lineage (NCBI taxonomy): Bacteria > Pseudomonadati > Bacteroidota > Sphingobacteriia > Sphingobacteriales > Sphingobacteriaceae > Pedobacter > Pedobacter schmidteae. The sequence goes on from NZ_LS999839.1 coordinate 2,436,681, forward strand.
CCGATGCAGAATGGTTTGAGAAAAACTACCAGATCACTTCTTACCCATGTTACTTATTTTTTGATACCAATGGGAAGTTGATTCATAGAGCAGGTGGCGGCGGTTTAAAACCAAAAGATTTTATAGCTATTGGTGAAGAGGCGCGTGATCCGGCTAAACAAATGCTGTCTTTTAAAAAGAAGTACAATCAGGGTGAAAGAGGTACTGAGTTTATGAAAAATTATATCTATAAGTTGGCAGCAGCTGGCGATCAGCTGTTGGAACCAACGGCAGACGAATTTTTGAATCTGCAAAAAGATCCTTTCTCGGCTGAAAGTGTGGGCATGATGATGTTCATGACTACAGGAAGTACCAGTAAATATTTTGATTTACTGGTTAAAAATAAAACCAAACTGTATGCCGCCATTGGAAAAGCAAAAGCTGATACCTACCTAAAAAAGGTAATAGATGCTGGGATTACCTCAACAGCGCTAAAAACGGAGATAGATAAAGACACTCAGAAAATAAAGCACAAGGTTGATGAACCCGCTTTACTGAAATATTTTTCAAGGTTTTATGCTGCGGATACATCAGCTTTCCTTACGGCTTTCCATACGGCGAGCATTTCTAAGCTATTGGATGAACAACAAGCTTACCTAAAAGCCAGGACGGTGTTAAACTATTCTGTAAAACCCGATATGCAACAAGCAGCTTTGTTGTCGTTGATGATTATGAGAAATGGAAATAACCAGGAAGATAACCAGTTGGTACTGGCTCTGCTTTCTGCTTATCCGGAAACTGAGGATCACCTAATGAACCAAACGCTTTGTAAAGTTTACAGTTATGTGGGCCAGCCTGAAAAGGCACTTCAATATGCTGGCAAAGCCTTGGTCACCATTCGTAAAAACAGGCCAGGTTATCCTGATATCACTCCGCAGGAATACTTAAAAAGGACATTGGTCGTAAATCCTACACCCAAAATAATCAGCAACTAATATGAATTCGTATTCTAAAATGATTTATAAAACATTGATTGTTTTGATGCTGCTTCAGGTCATAACTTCACCTGTTTTTTCTGCGATAAAAAGCGGAAGAACAAAAGATAGTCGTACGGTAAATAACGAACTGCCCCCGAACGTCAAAAGTCAGTTTAAATTTATTGGCGGATTGATGTTTGTGGAAGTTACCATAAATGGAGTTAAAGGTCTTTTATTGGTTGATACAGGTAGTAATGGTTTTGTACTATTGAATGCGGAACACTTTAAAACTACTGCAACAGGGCAAACTATGGCTGGAATGGGAGGTACTGTTAAAATGGAGGAGGTGAAGGTAGAGTCGTTTGAATGGGAAAACGTACAAATAAAAGATCGTTCTTTTCCCGCTATGAAAATGAGCCAGTTGACAACAGGGACAAGCGAAAAGGTTCTTGGATTAATCGGCAGTGCGTTTTTTAAACCTTACCAGCTTACCTTAAATTTTGCCAGCCGGGAGCTGAATCTCAGTAAAACATCGGGTGATGCGCCAATTGTTAAAAATATACGTTCCATTATACAGGTGCCTTTTACATTAATTGGCGGTTTCCCGGTAGTAGAGGTAAATATAGCCGGGAAAAACCATCGTTTTGTAATGGATACAGGTGCTACCGATAACTTGATTGATACTGGTTTTGAAACGGAGCTTAGTGGGATATGGAAACAAACGCAGGAAGTGAATATGAGCGAAGGAAGTGGAAATGGAGGGAATGTAAGAAGAGGGATATTGGATAGGATGACTATTGGAGGATTAAACATGGATAAGATTCAAATGGGACTACATACGATGCCTGCTTTTGATCAGGAAAAAGGAATTTCCGGAATCCTGGGTTTTCAGTTTCTTAAATACTTTTATGTGGACATCAATTATATCAATAATACCATGCGGTTTTACGATATGGCTCAGGTATTGCAGCAGCCAAAAAAATAAGGTATCTTTCTACTGCTTTAAACTATTAAAGCAGTAGAAATGATCAAGTTTGGTGCTGATGTTTTGATAGCGCAGGATCCGGTCTGGAAAACCCAAAGAATTGCTTTGGTAACCAATGTTGCGGCCACAACAAATCAATACCAACAGGTTACAACAGCCTTGTTAGCCGCAGGTTTTAACCTGGTCAAATTATTTTCGCCGGAGCATGGTTTTGATGCCAAAGGAGCAGATGGAGCTAAAATGGAGAACAGTACAGATGCAGTTAGTCTGTTGCCGGTTGTTAGTTTGTATGGCGATCATCTGGCGCCTACGTCGGCCGATCTGGCCGATATAGATATCGTATTATTTGATATCCCCGATATTGGGGTAAGGTTTTATACTTATCTGTGGACCTTGACCTATGTGATGGAGTCCTGTACTGCTTATGGCAAGCCCCTGGTGATACTGGACAGGCCCAATCCAATTTCCGGAAACCTGCAATTGTGCGAGGGACCAATGCTCGATGAACAGCATTTTTCCTCCTTTATCGGTCGCTGGAGTATTCCCCTAAGGCATAGTTGCACTTTGGGCGAGCTGGCACTTTTTTTTAATGCCAGTAAAAATATCAAGACGGATTTAAAGATAATACCTTGCGAAAACTGGGATAGGAATTCCTTTCAGCCCGATTGGGGTATCGACTTTATTCCCACTTCTCCGGCCATCAGAGGTTTCAGCGCTGCGATGCTTTATCCGGGACTGGGTTTGCTGGAAGCGACGAATATTAGCGAGGGGAGGGGTACGGGAATGCCTTTTCAAATAGCGGCAGCCCCATGGATGAAAGAAGATGTAACAAAAGAGCTCGACGAGCATATAACCATAGAAAACATAAAAGTTATTCCAACGGAAGGTAATTATGCTGGGATAGAATGTACAGGTATATATTTTAAGTTGAATCAATATGAAGGTTTCAAGTCCGTTCAGCATGGGATGCTACTTCTCAAATTGATAAAGGACCAATATCCCGAACATTTTAAATGGAGTATTTATCCCACAAACGTAAACCCAACGGGGGCCGGTCATCTAGGCAAATTATTGGGTATTCAAGAGAGTGAAAAAATCTTTGAATTGCCTTTGCAAGCTTTTAAAAGTCAATTGACTGAAGTTTGTTCAGTTGCTTCCTGGAAAAAGCAGATGGTGCCCTTTTTGCTATATCATTAGATCAAACTTCTATTTATCCCACCATACCCTTGAGGTCATTACATCTCCATCTTTCAATTTACTAACCGCTTTGAGGTAATTAGCTGAATTGTTCAGAATTTCGGTTGACAGGTAAATCATTCTTCTGGGGATGCTGCCACCGGTAACATTACCCGGGTAATTTACAGGTTGAAGTTCAGGATAACCGGATCGGCGCCAGTTGCACCAGGTTTCGACAAAATTAAAGGTACTTCCTGTAAGCAACCAGTATTGGGTGTTGATCATTTTTAATGCCGTTTCTTTATCTTGTTCTTGTAGTGGGTTGGCCGTCAGCCAGGTATTTATTTTTGAAGGGGCAATAGTGGCCTGAACATCCAGTTGTGATAAGGATTCTGAAGCCCCTCTCATTCCCCGGGCATAATGCGTGGCTGCATTATCACCGGCTTGCCATCCTCTTACTTTTGCTTCAGCCAGTAAAAATTCAGTTTCGGCATAAGTCATAATAAAATTAGGGCCACCTAGTTTCAGATATATGGAAGTCACCGGGCGCGAATATTTACCTAGTGGGGCAATATCTGTACCCGAACCCGTAGACCCCGGATAACCCGGACTATTTCGGATATCGGTTGCGCCGCCCAGCAAGTCGTACCCATTGGGAAGTCCCGTCTGAATTTGTGGATCGCGGTTGCCCGGCAGCTCTTCATTCAGATTGTTGATCATCCCATTTTGTGGAACCTCACAGATGACTTCCAATCTGGGGTCCTGAGTCAATTTAAGGTAGTCGATGAAGGTCTTGCTCCAGCGTACTTCCCTATAATCTGATAAAGTACGTAAGGCTATAGAAGTACCATTCTGGCTATTGTAATTTGATGCATCTGTAGGAACCAATGCATTGTCGGTTACGTCAGATAAAGTCCCGCCAGCATAAGCTTTTTCGGCCCATTCTTTAGCCATCTCAGGATCTATTTTGGTTAGGCGCATAGCCAGTCGTAGCATCAACGAATAACCAAATCTTTTCCATTTGCCAATGTCTCCTCGATAAATTAAATCGGCTGTAGGTTTATTATTTTGTGGGTTCAGTTGCAAAATGGCCGCCTGCAGATCGGCTAACATGGACTTGTAAATCTCTTTTTGTTCGTCATATACCGGATATTTTATACCCTCGTACGCTCTGTTTGCTTCCTTATAAGGGGCATCTCCGTAAATATCAGTCACCCGCTGCAGGATAAGTACATACATAATGTCACCTATGGCAATCAGATTGGAATATGCTACCGGGTCTTTTTGCCGGGCTATCCGTTGCATTTCTCTAATTGTTGACGATTGCGCGTACCCCTGATCAAAAAGTTTTCCCTGATAGTCAGTAAAATTGGCCACATTAAGGTACTTATCGCCATTGTTATAATAATAATAGGTAGAAGCCAGCACCTGCATCATAGTGCTTTCATATAATAACTGGTAATAACCGATGTTAGCATAGTTGAATTGTGCGGTAGACAGCAGGTTGTTGGGATCAAAATTCTGAGCAGTGGCTTTGGAAGGATCTGTATTGATCTCATCAAGCGCTATTCTTGAGCAGGCCGTTGTGCAAAGCAACAGTATAATGAGTATACCATATAATTTTCTCCTACACATTAAATTTTGAAATTTAGGTTAATACCAAATGTCCTTACCGAAGGGATAGCCGACCCTTCTATCCCAGCATAGGTAAGGTTGGGCGAAAACTGAGACTCGGGGTCAATGTTGTGCGTATACTTCAGCAATGTGAAAAGGTTTCGGCCTACCAGGTCTACGGAAACAGACCTGAACAGGTCGGTAAAACGTGGAATAAAGGTGTAACCTATACTCAACTGCCTGAATTTGATAAAGCTACCATTTAAAACGGAAAGAGCAGAAACATTACTGATCAGTTGCGGATAATATTGATAGGCGGGTACACTGATGTTATTTACTGTACCGTTTTCCAGTACGCCGTTGGCTATTACACCGGTTTCTCGTCCTTCAAGTGTTGCTTTGTTTAGACCATATACGTAAGAATAGTTTTCGCTGGCCGACAGTACTTTGTTGCCAAACTTATAGTCCAGCAAAAAAGAGAGATTGAAATTTTTAAACTGAAGGGTATTGCTTACCCCACCATAAAAGGAGGGAAGCGTATTACCCATAGGTTTAAATGCGCCCCTCATAGGAATCCCGGTATTATCGATCACGATACGCCCTTCTGCGTCTCTTTTATAATCATAGGCCATAACCTGGGTAATGGGTAAACCAGCAACCATTGCGGTGTTTGCGTTCAAAGGTCTGTATTTTCCCGTCAGAATATACTGACTGCTTCCATCAATGGAGATTAGCTTATTACGGATATGTGTAAAATTGAGATTTATAGCCCATTTCAGTTCTTTAGATTTGATTGGAACACCATTTAACTGTAATTCAACCCCCTGGTTCATGGTTTTCCCAAGATTCACATAAGAAGAAGTGAAACCTGTGGTTACCGATTGTTCAATAGCAGTAATTTCGTTACGTGTCATTCTTCTGAACCAGGTCAGGTCAAGTCCGAGTCGATTGTTCCAAAAAATGACATTCAGGCCAGTCTCATATTCGTTCATAGAAAATGGCCTTAAATTAAGGTTGGGCAAAATTCTTGAAAAATTACCCAGGGGAACACCATGGACCGAAATATTGGATGTATAATAAGTTTGAGTGGAATAGGGCAGCGTAGGTTCGCCGCTGGTGCTTGCAAAGCTGAGTCTCAATTTTGCATAATTTAGGGCCCGAATTTTCAGGATATCAGCAAACAGAAAACTTGCGGATACTCCGGGCACAAATATTCCCCTGTTACCCGCCGACAGTGTGGAATAGATATCGTAACGGCCTGTGGCAGATAGGTTCAGGTAGTCTTTCCAGCTCAGGTCTGCGGTGTAAAAAGCCGACTGGGTAACCAGTTTATAAACAAAATATCTGGAATTGGTGCTTTGTAGGTTCGAAGGAAGGTAAACAAAAGGGCTGATAAACTGGGCCCCCATATAAGTCAGATTTTCAGCATTTCTCTTTCGAAGACTTCCACCTGCCGATAAGTTGAGTCTGAGTGACTCCGATAAATTGTTTTTTGAGGAAAGCAACAACTCTGTATTCATTTCCGCTATTTGATTTTGATTTAGGCCATTCAGTGCACCTTGCTGGTTGATGGTAAAAGCTGTTCCTGTAGGTAACACATCCAAACGGTGGTCGTTGCTGATATCGTACCCAAAACTCCCCTGTATGCTCAAATGTGCCGATAGGGTGTATTTTAAAGCTAACGAAGAGATGAAGCGGTTGCGCTTATCATCATCAACCTGTTTGTTGATGGCAAAATATGGATTGGTTTTATATTCATCGTTGTTCCATTGGGTTTCTGTCCCACTTTGTAAATGATAGCCGGGTGCAAGTACCGATTCGGGTAAACTGGTAGCCAAAAATTGTATTCCGTAATTGGCATTCATGGGGCCGTCACTCAGGTACGACCGTGTTTTGTTCAGCTCATAAATATAGTTCCCGTTAAAATTCAAGGTCAGTCCCGGGAAAATATCGTAGGAGCTATTCAAGTTAAAGCTTTTACGGTTTAACCTGCTATTGGGCAAAACCGAAGCATAATCCATGTTAGAAGCAGATAGGCGCAATGCTGCTTTTGACGTACCTCCTGATATAGAAATGGTATTGGTTAGCGCTGGCGCCAGTCGGTAGAAGTTGCTGATATTGTTTTTGACAGGAATGTAAGGATAACTTTTACCATCAAGCTGAAGCACTGGTTTTCCATCCATGCGCTCACCCCAGCTCAACATGCCCGACATTATTGCCGTTTCCACATCAAGCGGCCTCTTGTTTTGATTACCTTGACCATATAGATATTGGTAGTCTGTATGGTTAACGGCCTGGTCAACCGAAAAATTCATATTGTAATCTATAGTAGGCGAAGATTGGCGGCTGCCACTTTTTGTAGTAACCAATATGACCCCATTGGCAGCTCTGGCACCATACAAAGCTGAAGCAGCCGATCCCTTCAGGATGGTCATCGATTGAATATCGTCGGGGTTAATGTTACTGATTCCGTCACCATAGTCAGCTCCGCCATATTCATTAGCGCTACCTCTTTGCGAATTGTCTATCGGCATACCATTCAATACAAATAATGGGGCGGCTGCATTCATACTTGCTGCACCTCGAAGTAATATACGGGCAGAAGAAGAGGGACCTCCGCTAATTGTACTGACATTGAGACCAGCGACTTTCCCCTCCAGCGAACTGATGAAATTAGCTTCCCGGGCTTTGGTTAGTTCTTCTCCTTTTATGGTAGATACGGAATATCCCACCAGCTTTTCCTCTTTGGGAATATTTAGGGCAGTAATAACCACCTCTGTAAGATCTTTGGCTTCAGGAATTGAGTCTGCTAAGGTAGACGAGGAGCTTTTCCTGTTCGCCGTGATGGCGATCATCGCATTGGGCAATAGTGTGTAACCGTAACCTGTATTTTGTAGCAGTCTCGCTAATATGGGGATAACTTCCTCATTTTGTACCTTTAAGTTAACCGCTGCTTTGGGTAGTTTATCCTGATTATATACAAAACGGTAAATGCTTTGCCGTTTTATTTCATCCAGCAGCTGCTCAAAAGTTCCCGAACGGATGTCAATACTAATCCTGGTCTGTGCCTGTGCTGTGGTCAGATTCAAAAAGATGATAAACAGGAACAGTATGTTAAGCCACCTCATGCCAAAAAGCTTTAAGGTCTAGTAGAAATAAACGCTGTCGCCCTTAATTTTATACTGAAAAGGGCTGACCGTTTGAAGGGAATTTAAAGCCTGATTTACGTTTTCCTTTTCAAAGGATACGCTGAACTTCAGGTTTTTGGTTTTTTCATCGTTAAAGATCATTTTCAGACCATACTTTCTACCCAGACTGTTGGCAATGGTTTCAAGAGTTTCATTACGGAAAGCCAATTGATTGTTCATCCAAAGAATCTCTAAGCTATTTTTATCGCCTTTGTTGTAATAGCTCAGTTTGCCAATTTCATAGCTGGAACCCTTAACTCTGATCTTATCTGTTGGCACCAGTTTCAGGCTTTCATTGTTTTTACCAGTCAATTTGACTTCTATGCTACCTCTTAACAAGGTTGCTTCTTTAAACAGGTCGTTGTCGTACGATTTGACATTAAATGCGGTACCCAGTACACGGATGTTCATTTGACTGGTGTGAAGAATAAAAGGATGAGCGTGATCTTCAGCTACATCAAAATATGCCTCGCCACTTAAGTGAACCTCCCGGTTTGGCCCCGAAAATGCTGCCGGATATTTCAGATAGGACGCCGAATTGAGCGTAATCTGACTGCCGTCAGCTAAAGTTACTTTGGAAATCTGCCCATCTCGTGTATGGATTTCCTTCCAGATATTGGCACCCATTTTATCCTGTTTTTCTTTTGAAAAGAAAGAACGATAAGCAAAAACAGCAAATAAGGTGAAAAACAAAAGGGCTGCTATCCGTGGTATCCAGCTATAACTGCGCTTACTGTTTTCAGGATGTTTTACCAAAGGACGATTATCCTTTTCAGGAATGTCGGCCTGCTTTTTTATCTGGGCTAGGATGCCCTCCATATTAGGATAGGCCGTTTCCTCCTCATCCCAATAATCCTGCAATTGTTCATATTCTGCTCTGTAAGATTTATTAACGGAAATAAGATCGTCAAACTCTGCCAACTCATCAGCAGTAAGCTCGTCAGCCATCTTTCTGGTCAAAAGTTCCGTAAATCTCTCCTCGTTCATGTTGTTGTTCTTATAGTAGGATCCCTTTTCTGTTCAAAATGCCTACAGCTTCAAAAAAAAATCTAATATAAAAGTAAATACAATTAAAATAAATAAGTTGTTGGTATTCATTCCCTTTCGGGCGTATGCCTGCAAACTGACCCGTAGTTTGGCAATGGCTCTGAACAATTGGGTTTGCACTGTTCTGGGCGAAATTTCCAGTAGCTCTGCAACTTCCTTATATTTCATGTCATTTTCCTTAATTAACCTGAATACTGTTTTCGCCTGGGCCGGAAGTTCATCCACAGCGCGTTCCAGTTCTATATGCAGTTCCTTGCGTTCCAACGCCCCTTGCGGATCCGATCCAGGTATAAAACGTTCTTCCTGTGTTTGTTCCAACTCCACCAGTTTAACCTGCGCGGTTTTCTTAAGGTATTTTAACGATTGGTTTTTAACCGCAATAAACAGATAGGTGTCGGGCTTCAACACATTGTTATTTTGCTTACGGTTTTGCCATACCTTCACAAAAATCTCTGAAACAATCTCTTCAGCTATTTGCTGCTGCGGAATATAATAATGGCAATAACGGATCATTTTGGCAAACAAACGATAATACAAAGCCTCAAATGATTTGACATCATCTTCCACACATATCTTACTCCATAGTTCGTTAAGGTCTGGTTTTGACATTTTTATATCCCGTCCGATCGCGTTTAGTTCGCCGCAATGTAACGATTAAAAATAATTTCAAAAAAAAGAAATTCCTTGTAGGCAATTCAAACAACAAAAGGGATCCTATCTCCAAACCTGCTGTGTCAACATTCAGGTTTGTAATTAACCAGGTATATCAACTTAAACTGTATGAAGGAAATGAGAAAATCATTACAACTCACATGTTTGCTGCTTTACGCTTCGGCGAATCTTTTTGCCAGTGCGGGGCCAGACCACTACCGGGCTACTGTAGCTTCAGGTACATTTTATCAGGACATGATTAAGGGCGTCGTCAAAGACGAAAACGGCATTACGCTGCCGGGAGTCTCTGTCAAAGTCAAGGGATCAGGGGCCAGTACACAGACCAATGCTATGGGGCAATACAGCATCGCTGCCAAAAGTGGTGATGTGCTGGTATTCTCTTTTATTGGTTATCAAAGCAGGGAGCTTACCGCCGGAACCGGCGCGCTTAATGTTACTTTAACTTCCGAATCAACAGCATTGGAAACTGTGGTAGTTACTGCTTTGGGTATCTCCCGACAGGCTAAAACGCTGACTTATTCTACACAGACTATCAAAGGGGATGAACTGACAAATGTGAAGACTCCCAATCTGATCAATAGTTTGAACGGAAAGGTGGCAGGTGTTCAGATCAATCGCACCTCAGGTGGTGTGGGCGGATCGGCCAGGGTAACTATACGTGGTGACAAGTCAACACGCAACAGTCAGCCGTTATATGTGGTGGATGGTATGCCGGTTACCAACCCTATTGGGGGTGCAAAAACCGATATTTATAGCTCCCTGCCTGATAATGGTGATATTTTAAGTACTATTAATCCCGAAGACATCGAAAATGTCAATTTTTTAAAAGGCGCTGCTGCAACGGCACTTTACGGAAGTGCGGGTAGTAATGGGGTAATTCTGATTACTACAAAGAAAGGGCAGCAGGGAAAGGCTAAAATTGATCTTTCCAGTAGTGTCACTTTTGATCAGGCTTCGGTATTGCCCGATTTACAATATAGTTATCTGCAAACAGAGGCACCTACAGCCACCACGGCTGGTAGCAGCGGAAGCTGGGGTAAAAAGGGTAGTTCAACAGATCCCGTTAAGGACTTCTTTCGCACCGGTGCTACCTGGGTAAATAGTATAAATTTTTCTTCAGGTAATGAAAAGAGTACCAATTTCTTTTCTTACTCCAATACCACCAATAAAGGAATTGTTCCAACCAGTAAGTTCGATCAGAACAATATCAACTTTCGCAATTCCAGTAAGTTTCTGGATGACAGACTTAGCCTGGATGCCAATGTGATGGCTTCTGTACAAAAAGTGATTAACAGAACCAATCCAGGGATGTATTTTAGTCCTTTTCTTGGATTATACCTGTTTCCCAGAGGACTGGATTTCCAAAATTATGCCACCAATTACGAATATTTTTCTACTTCACGTTTCCTGAATGCACAAAACTGGTGGAACATCAATATGGATAAAGGTTTTTCTGGTGGAGATGACCAGCAAAATCCATATTGGGTGTTGAACCGCAATCAGGTGACCACCAATAATAAAAACATATACTCTTCTGCTTCCTTGAATTATAAGCTGACCGACTGGTTAAATGTTCAGGCAAGGGGCAATTACAATTACTATAAAATGGATGCGCAGCGTAATGTATATGCCACCACGCAAAGTACATTAAGTGGGCCCAATGGTAAGTTGTACTTCAATGATCTGGAATCCAAAACTTATTATACCGATTTGATTTTCCTGGGTAAGAATAAAATCAATACCGATTTCAGTGTAGATTATACCCTGGGCGCATCTGTTTCCGATATCAAGAAAAAGAATACCACACTTGAAAATGCTTCGCTGTCATTTCCCAATTTATTTATTTTATCTAACCTGATATTTTCGGGAACCAATGACAATGGACGTCACTATAAAATAGAAAACCATCATATTCAGACACAATCTCTTTTTGCCAGTGTACAGCTGGGATATAAAGACAAGTTGTATCTTGACCTTGCCGACAGACAAGAGTGGTCATCCACACTTACTTTTACGCCGAAACAGACCTATAACTATTATTCTATAGGTGCCAATGCCATTTTAACCGAGTTGTTTAAAATGCCGGAGTCTATCAGTTTTGCTAAAATCAGAGGTTCTTATGCAACGGTTGGTAATGGTATAGAAGATAACCGGACCAATCCGCAACCTAATATTGATGCCGGATCTTATATTGGGTCCGATGGCTCTCCAATTAGAGATGAGAAGAATTATGTTCAGCCAGAACTCAATACGACCATAGAATTGGGAACGGAATGGAGGTTCATGAGCAACCGTTTAAGTCTGGATCTGACCTGGTACAAATCCAATATTAAACATCAGTTCTTTAAAGATGTGTCGCTTACCGGTGGAGTTGGAGCTGGAACAAAAGCCGACCTTAGCGGAGGTAACATTCAAAATACGGGTATTGAGGCTGTGTTAAGTTATAAAGTAGTGGAACAGTCAGATTTTAAATGGAATACAAGCGTAAACTTCAATGCCAATAAAAATAAAGTGGTAGAAATGTTCCCGTCTGGTTTCGTTACAGATCCCAATGCTTTTTTCACTTTGGAGGGCGGACAGTTTAATTACCTGAAAACAGGAGGCTCTTTTGGTGATATTTATGGTTCGACGTTTAAACGGGACGACCAGGGACGTATCCTTGTGGATGATAAGGGTATGCCTTCAAGAAATGAAACCAAAACTTATCTTGGCAATCCTAATCCCAAAGCAATTGTAGGCTGGAACAACAGTTTTAATTACAAACAGTTTACGCTGGGGGTATTAATTGACGGCAAATTTGGTGGCAAAGTACTGAGCTTGTCTGAGCCTTTTTATGACTATTTTGGCGTAAGTAAGCGCTCGGCAGGTGCCAGAGATGCCGGTGGTGTCATTGTTCCTAATGCCGCAACTGCCGACGGTAAACCATATACCGGAGTTACTGATCCGCAAGGCTATTACACTAAAATTGGTGGCAGAAACGAAATAGATGAAGCATACATGTATAACGCAACAGCTATCCGGTTAAGAGAACTCAGCCTGTCGTACCGGGTACCATTGAAGTCAAAAGCAATAAACAACGTAGTGCTTAGTGCTATCGGAACTAACCTGTTTTTCATTAAAAAAGATGCACCATTTGATCCGGAACAAGTTTCTGGTGTTTATGCCGGTGGCGTTGGGGTAGATGTTTTTGGTTTACCTGCCTATAGAAGCTTTGGCTTTAGCTTAAAATGTGGTTTTTAATGTACAGCAATTAAACGTAAAGAAATGAAAAAAATAAAACTCCTCAGTCTTTCCTTGGCCACAGTGGCATTGATGGGAAGTTGTAAGAAGAATTTTGAGGAATTCAATACCAGTTTATCGGGCTTAACTGATCTTCAGTTGAACGCCGATTATACCCGGGTTATCGGTCCTATAAAGGAAGTTCAGAAAAATCTGATCAATCAAACCAACTGGATTTATCAGTTACAACAAAATCTGAATGCCGACGTATATAGTGGTTATTTTATGTCGCCCTCGCTTTACGGAGGCGATAACAATACCAATTATTTTATGAAAGATGGTTGGAATGATCGGATCATGATCAATCAGCTGGATGATGTGATGCAGAAAATCCGTGACTTTGATGACAATACCAAGTTCTATCCCGGCATCACGTTCAGCCATAGCCGGGCCGTATTAACCATCATGGGCATAATAGAGGCGCACAAGGTTTCGGACCAGCATGGCCCCGTTATTTACACCAAATTCGGAAAACCTAATCCCGATCTTTCTGTCGATTATGATAGCCAGCAGGCTGCATATACAGCTTTTTTTGCTGATCTGGATGATGCAATTGCTAAGTTAAAAGCCCCGGAAAATGCCGGCGACAACAGTACTATGGCCGCGGGGGATCTGGTTTATGGTGCTAACATAAGCAAGTGGATTAAACTGGCCAACAGCTTAAGGTTACGTTTTGCCATCAGAATTCGTTATGCTGATGCTGCCAAAGCTAAAATTGAAGCCGAAAAAGCCCTGAACCCTGCCAGTGGCGGGCTGATAGAAAGCAATGATGACAATGCCTTTATCAATTATGGCTCGGCTCATCCTATTTATGATGTGATCAATGTATGGGGCGATTGCAGATCGGGCGCACCATTAAGTGCTATTTTAGGTGGTTATAACGATCCAAGGTTATCCAAATATATGAGACCTGCTACAGATCCTGCCGTGAGCGGACAGTATATCGGTATCCGCAATGGAATTACGCTGGTTGACAATGATCGGTACCGTAGCTATTCATTGCCGAGTGCACTTTCGGCATCGGGAGATTATTTTAGCAAAAGTGCCGGGAAGGCCAAATTGTTCTGCGCAGCAGAAACCTGGTTTCTGAAAGCAGAAGCCGCCTCGCTAAACTGGGCTAATGCCGGTGATATACAGGTTAATTACGAAAATGGTGTTAGAATTTCTTTTGACGAATGGGGGGCTGCCGGAGCTGCCGCCTATCTGGCAGATAATACCAGTAAAGCAAAACCCTACATCGACCCTAAAGCCGTGGTTCCAGGCCAGAATGATGTGCTGACCGGAAGTCCTTACCTCAGCAATATTACCATCAAATGGGATGGCGCCGCTACTCCAGAACAAAAACTGGAACGTATCATTACCCAGAAATGGATTGCTACCTATCCCGACGGACAGGAAGCCTGGTCTGAATTCAGACGTACAGGGTATCCGAAATTGTTTCCGGTAATTAATAATGCCAGCGGAGGAACCATCTCTACTACCGCATTTATCCGCAGAATTCCTTTCTGTACCAAGTTCATCAACAGTAATCCAGGCGGGTATGCCCGGGCAGTGGCTACTTTAAGTGGACCCGATAACGGAGGAACGAAATTGTGGTGGGATAAAAAATAGCGGAGATTGCAAAAACTAGTGTTAAAATAGGAGGCTGTCCAAAAAAGTGTACTTTGCACTCATTGCATGCTACGTACCTTTTTGGACAGCCTCTTTAATATTATTATTTTTATTAAATTAGTAGTGATCAGTTATTTGGGATTGGTGACAGAGACAATGTTGATTGTGCTGAATTTTTAATAAAAATAACGCTGAATATGGATACAGAAAATCCCAATTTCTATGGTACTGCCAAAAAGCTGTGGAAGACAGTAGTAGATACTGCTGCCCCTGAATCATTTGAATTGGAGCTACAATTAGAGCTACATAAAAAACTGTTGAGCATCTTTCAGGCAGGAACTTATTATTATCTCATTTTTAACATGTACAAAGGCGATATAGAGTTTATAAGCGTTGGAGTTACTGATGTTTTAGGGTATCAGCCCGATCAGGTCAATGCCGCTATGTTAATGGAGAAAATTCATCCGGATGATAAGGCCTTTTTCCTGAATTTTGAATACAAGATCACAGAATTTTTTAAGGCATTACCGTTCGAAAAGATTAAAAATTATAAGGTTCAATACGATTACAGAGTAAAAGCCAGCAATAACAAATATGTGCGTATACTGCATCAGGCGGTACAAATAGATTATGATGAAACCAATTTCTATCGTACACTTTGTCTGCAAACCGACATTTCGCACATTAAGCAGGAAGGTGTACCTTGCTTTTCAATTATCGGTTTAGAAGGTGAACCATCTTATTACAATATAAAAGATACAGACGCTTTTAAAAAGTCGTATGATTTATTTACAAGGCGGGAAAGAGAGATTTTGAAATGTATTATTGAAGGCAATAGCAGTAAGCAGATTTCTGAAAAACTCCATATCAGTCTGCATACCGTAAATACACACCGCAAAAATATTTTAAGCAAAGCAGATTGTACAAAGCCACTAGACCTGGTTAGCAAAGCAATCAACGAAGGTTGGATATAGTTGTGCTCAAATATACCTAAGCCTAGGTATTGTATCCGTTTTTTTCTATTTCGAGTTTTGGGTAGCGAAATCAAATCGATCAGCACTTAAAAACTACAACTATGAAAAAAAGCTACTTATTGTTTTTATTGGTTATTTGCTCCGTAATGGTGCTAAATAGCTGCAAAAAAAAGGAAGATGCCAGCGGTGCTACAGGCAAGGTTACATTTACTATTGATGGAAAAAGTTATGAAGGCATCGCGGCTGTTACGATAAACCCGGCATGTCAAACATCAAAAACAATTGTTATTTCAGATGCTTCGGCAGCGCATACCATTACCCTAAACAACTATACGGCAACTTCGGGGACGGTGTATAACCCATTGATTGGAGACACCAATAATTCCTGTACCAAAATTTGGGCTGTTGTTACAGACGGCAGTGCGGCCAACGGCTATATGTCGCTATCCGGCAGCTGGCAGGTAAGTGGCTCTACTTTTACGCTAAGCTGTACCGCTAGCGTGCCGTCGTCCAATACCAGTCATTCCATTACCGCAACAGGCAAGTTACCATAAAGCTTAAACGAAATATGAAACTATCAAAGTTATTATTAATGGCCGGCATGGCTGCTATGGTGTTGTTGGGCTGTAAAAAAGAAATTAAAACTAAAATTACTACTGGCGAATTTACCGCCGAGGATATTAATGCTGATGGTACAGCTACAGGTGGTAATACCAATTATAAGGGGATGTGTATTGCTACAGCTTCATACGATTGTGCTGGCCAAACAAATGTATCCATAGCACATAATAATGGGACAAATCAAGTTGCAATATTCAACATACCCAGTGCAAGTTCGGGTACTTTTAATGTTCCTGATTCCTGGGAGAATTTTAATAAATTGGTGGGCTCCTGTTCTTTTTATATGATGTGCGACCTGGGCGAAGATAATTATTATGGTAGTAGCGGTACGCTTGTTAAAACAGGCCCAAGATCTTTTACCTTTTCCATAAGAATGAAAAAAGCAGGCGGAAAATTCTCACGACTAATAGCCGGAAATGGCAATTATTAATGAACCACAACTTTTATTTTAATATTTTATGATTTAAAAAAAATACGCTGACATAGGGTTGTCAGTGGTCGTGATTTACTTTGTATAAGCAAAGAAAATTAACCTTAAATAATAACATCATGACAACTGAAAACAACACCATCGAAACACTTTCTGCACCCTCATTTGTTTCTGCTACAGATCTTTTAAATAGCTGGCTGGGACATCGCCGGTTGACCAGACGCGTTATAGAAGCTTTTCCGGAAGATAAAATATTTAGCTTTAGCATTGGCGGCATGCGCACATTTGCCGATATGGTAAAGGAACTTTTGGACATCGCAGGACCGGGTATAAAAGGGATTGTAACTGACGAATGGCCAGTAGCGGGATTCGACAATCATTCGGCCAAAGATGTGGCAGCTACAAAAGCTGATTTGCTTAAACTTTGGGATGAAGCTACCGAAGAAATCAAAACCTATTGGCCTCAGATTACCGAAGCCCGGTTTCAGGAAAATACAGTAGTATTCGGCATGTACGAAGGGCAAGTATTCTCGAGCATCCTTTACTTTATTGATAACGAAATTCACCATCGCGCTCAAGGCACCGTATATCTGCGTAGTCTAGGTGTTGAACCGCCAGCATTCTGGAACAGAGATTAGAAATATCAGATGAAGTAACGATTGATCTCATTGTTAATCTTGCCTTGCCTGAGTTCGGAGTGACAGCGCCATGAGAGCGCCATGACAGCGCGGTGAGTCCGCCTTTTCTCTACAAAAAGGCGGACTCACCGCGCTGTCACTACTTTCTCAAGGCGAACTCATGTTATCGCCAGCTACAGGCAGTTATGCGCTTGCTTATCGGGCCCTTTATCGTCCTTAGCTTTGTTTTTTGAAATATTTAGCGCTCGTCTCAAACTAGACTTGACACTTTCCTGAGATACATCCAGGTGTTCAAAAATTTCCTGCCTGTTCATGTATTGAAAAGATGAAGCAGTCAAAAATTATCATGGTTCTACTAAAAGAAGAAAAGGGATTTAGTGCGCAAATTACTACTAGACATCATTTCATAGCAACAGAAGGAGATGATCTTGATGATTTAGTAGGTAATATTAACAAAGCCGTTAATCTAGCTTTGGAGAAAGAGGTTGAGGCAGCAGCCTTGAAGATATAAATATAAAAGGCCCTTATTGAATAAGGGCCTTTTATATTTTGAAGCAATTAGTCGATTATTTCTGAATCAACCAGTACAATTTTAATTCTAATTGGTCCTCCCGGCGGGTTGTTAATTACCCGGCCATTTACATCTTCGATATATACATCCACATATCCAGGTTCAGATGTGTAGTTATAAGATAAACCATCCACTACGTTTGGTAACGCATCGAATACTCTCTTTTGTGCGTCAAAAGCTAAAGATACAATCACTCCGCCTGATTGGTTGAAGTTTTCATCATTTTCGCCTACATTAATAGTAGTCCGATAGGTTAATCCGCCATTTGTGGTTTTCCAGGCATTGGCTGGGATATCATATAGAATTGTTCTTGGGAATATTTGAGGAGTAATGGTCTCTTTCTTGCACGAAACCAGGCCTAGCGTGACCGTGCAAATTAATAATAGTATAACCTTTTTCATGTATTTGTGTGTTTTGAATTTCTTGTAGCAAATTTATTGCCACAATATTCTGCACAAAGCCTTCGTCTATATTGTAATTAAAATATTATACAGAATTTTATTCCTAATGTGAGGTTTACACCAAATATTCAAACAAAGTTTGATCATTATTCAGTTCAATAATTTCAAACTTAAATTCTTTCATTCTTTGTACCAAAGAGTCGTAATCAGCTTTATTGGCCAGTTCAATACCCACTAAAGCCGGACCGTTTTCTTTATTTGTTTTTTTGATGAACTCAAAACGGGTAATATCATCATGGGGGCCTAAAACATTATTTACAAATAATTTTAATGCACCCGGCCGTTGCGGAAAGCGGACAATAAAGTAGTGTTTTAAACCTTCGTACAACAAAGATTTTTCTTTGATCTCCTGCATGCGTTCGATGTCATTGTTGCCACCGCTAATTACGCAAACTACCTTTTTACCTTTTATTTTATCGCGGTAAGCATCCAATACGGCTACAGATAAGGCACCCGCAGGTTCTACCACAATGGCATCCTCGTTGTATAGTTTTAAGATCGTAGTGCAAACCTTACCTTCGGCAACCAGCAAAACATCATCCAATACATTTGTACAGATATCGTAAGTAAGCTTGCCCACGCATTTTACGGCGGCGCCATCAACAAAGCGGTTGATGTCTGTTAAAGTTACCGGGCCGCCATGCTCAAATGCTTTTAGCATGGATGGGGCACCTTCAGGCTCAACTCCGGCTAATAAAATGCCCGGTTTTTTGCCTTTTAAATAGTGCCCGGCACCTGCCGACAGACCACCGCCACCAACCGGCATAATCACTACTTCTACTTCAGGCAAGTCTTCCAGTATTTCTACACCTACAGTTCCTTGGCCCTCAATAATGCTGTAATTGTCAAAAGGAGGGATAAAAGTCATGTTGTGCTGCTGGGTATAAGCCAGGGCCTCTTTCAGGCAATCATCAAAAGTATCACCAACCAAAACCAGCTCTACACTGCCGTTGCCAAACATTTCTGTTTGTTTTACCTTTTGCTTGGGCGTAATTTCGGGCATAAAGATAACGCCTTTGGTGCCCAGTTTATCGCAGGAAAAAGCAACGCCTTGAGCATGGTTACCTGCACTGGCGCAGACAATTCCTCTGCTCAGTTCGTCGGCGCTTAGCTGACTGATCATATTGTAAGCACCACGCAGTTTATAAGAGCGCACTACCTGTAAATCTTCGCGTTTCAGGTAAATTTCGCAGTCGTAGGCTGCGGATAATTTCGGATTGTATATGAGCGGCGTATGTTTCACAACATTTGCCAGGCGCAAAGATGCGGCCTCAGAGTTCAGTTTATGATTAAGTTCAGTCATTTTATGAAAAATAAAACAGGCTGTATCATGTTTTATAGTTGTTGAGAGATTCTGAAATGAATTCAGAATGACGCGCCCCTATTGATGATACAGCCTGTTAATTGTATTCCCTAAAGGGTTATACAAAGGTACTTATATGTTTTTAGCCAACCAATCGCCTACTTCGCTTGTTTTGTAAGCTTTGTTTTTACCAGCTAAGTCTTCAGTTACGATACCTTCTGCTAGTGATTTATTTACCACAGCTCTGATCAGTTCTGCTTCTTCTTTTAATCCGAAAGCATCTTCAAACATCATAGCGGCGGATAATACGGTAGCCAAAGGATTAGCAATGTCTTTACCTGCAGCTTGTGGGTAAGAACCGTGGATTGGTTCGAATAATGAAGTATGCACACCGATAGATGCAGATGGCATTAATCCCATTGAACCCGAAATTACAGAAGCTTCATCAGTTAAAATATCGCCAAATAAGTTTTCGGTAATCAATACATCGTATGAGCTTGGCCATTGTACCAAACGCATGGCAACCGCATCAACAAATTCATAACTCACTTCTACTTCAGGATAATCTTTTTCCATATCCTGTACGGTTTCTCTCCACAAACGTGAAGATTCCAATACATTGGCTTTATCTACACAGCAAAGTTTTTTACTACGGGTCATGGCCATTTCAAAGCCCAGTTTGGCCAAACGCTGAATCTCGGCACGGGTATAGGTACAGGTATCAAATGCCGTGTTGCCATCATCCTTACGACCTCTTTCGCCGAAATATATGCCGCCTGTTAATTCGCGCAGAATGATCAGGTCGGTACCTTCAATACGCTCTCTTTTTAATGGGGAATTGTCAATTAATGAAGGGAAAGTAAAGGTTGGACGCACGTTTGCGAACAAGCCTAATTTCTGACGCATTTTCAATAAGCCTTGCTCCGGGCGAACCGTTGCTTTAGGGTCGTTGTCAAAACGTGGGTGACCAATTGCACCAAACAATACGGCATCAGCTGCCATACAAATTTCATGGGTAGCATCTGGGTAAGGTTCGCCAACAGCGTCAATTGCTGCAGCACCGGTAATGCCTGAAGTCCAGATAATTTCGTGGTTAAATTTTTGTGCTACTGCGTTAGATACTTTAACAGCCTGGTCAATAACCTCCGGGCCAATGCCATCTCCTGCCAGTAGGGCAATATTAAGTTTCATATATTCTGTAATTGTGGTTTAAGTACTTGTTTTATTGGGTTTTTAAATATTTATCTGCACATTGTTAATAAGCGCTTACCTACCTTTCAGGCATTTGCCTAAATAATGTTCAGCATTTTTTGGGTGGCCTTTATCGCACAAACGGTCTGGTCGGAATCTAGCCCCCTGGTGATGAATATCTTCTGGTCGGTTTCCCAGGTAATGATGGTTTCACAAAGCGCGTCCGAGTTACTACCGGGTGCTATCCTTACGGCATAATCAATTAGCTTTGGCAGACTTCTCTTTTTCTTGGTGTAAACCTTTGTCAATGCGTTCATAAAAGCATCAAACTGTCCGTCGCCCTGTGCATTCTCTTCAAACTTTTCTCCGTCAATTAAAACGGAAATGGTTGCCGAGGGGCGAAGGCCCATTGAATTCATCAATACATAGGACTGTACAACAACACGCTCTTCATATAAATTACTGTCCAGAACATCCGAAATGATATAAGGCAAATCCTCCTTGGTTACGGTTTCTTTTTTATCCCCAAGTTCAATCACCCTTTGGGTAACCTTTTTCAGGTCGGCATCATTTAATTTCAGTCCCAGCTCCTGCAGGTTTTTTTCAATATTGGCCTTGCCGGATGTTTTGCCCAGGGCATAACTCCGTTTTCTACCAAAACGCTCAGGAAGCAGGTCATTAAAGTACAGATTGTTTTTATTGTCGCCGTCTGCATGGATACCCGCTGTTTGGGTAAACACATGATCGCCCACAATAGGCTTGTTGGAAGGAATTCTTACACCCGAAAAGGTCTCTACCAGCTTGCTTACCTTGTAAATAGAAGATTCTTTAATCTGCACTTCCACTTCGGGCGCAAAATCTTTAATTACTGCAACTGCACTGGCCATTGCCGCATTTCCGGCCCTTTCGCCCATACCATTTACGGTTAAATGTAAACCGCTGATTCCGGCTTTTACGGCCTCCAGCACATTTGCAGTGCCCAGGTCGTAATCATTATGTGCATGGAAGTCAAAATGAATGGTTGGATATTTTGATTTCAGCTCGGCAATAAACTTAAAGGTTTCGGTGGGTGTTAATACGCCCAGTGTATCGGGTAATAATATCCTTTTTACCGGTTGAGTAGACAGGAAATCGAGAAATTGAAGCACATATTCGGGCGAGTTACGCATGCCGTTGCTCCAATCTTCCAAATAAACGTTAGTAGAAATGCCTTTAGAAGCGGCCAGATCTACCACATGCTTAATTTCGGCAAAATGTTGTTCTGGTGTTTTTTTCAGCTGATGGGTCAAATGGTTCAGTGAACCTTTGGTCAACAGATTCTGAACTTTAACCCCGGCATTAATCATCCAGTCAATAGAAACGCCATTGTCTACAAAAGACAGTACCTCAATACGGTCTGCATAACCATTGGTTTCGGCCCAGGTTAGAATGGACTTTACTGCCTGGAACTCTCCGTCGGATACCCGTGCGGAGGCAATTTCAACCCGGTCAACATGGAGTTCTTCCAATAATAACTGAGTTATGGTCAACTTTTCAGAGATGGAAAAAGACACGCCCGATGTTTGTTCACCATCGCGCAGTGTGGTATCCATAATCTCTATTTTCCTTCTTTCCATTTATGCGTTTTGCTTAAAGCTGTCATCATCCCGGTAATCGGAGAGATCTCCTGGATTTGTATCACGAGACCTCCTGCTCCCCGGGATGACGGCGATTGTATGATTAAAGCGGAAGATGTTTTGCAAATTCCTGTATTTCTGGTTTGATGCTTTGCAGATAATCGATATCGTCAAAGCCGTTCATCATGTTGTCTTTTTTGTAAGCACTGATATCGAACGATTCTTTTTCGCCGGTAGCCAGCAAAGTAATGCTTTGCTCTGGCAGGTTTACTTCCAGTTCTGTATTCGGATCAGCAAAAACCGCAGTAAATATTTTTTCTGCAAATTCAGGACTTACCTGAACAGGTAGTACACCGATGTTTAAGCAGTTGTTTTTAAAAATATCAGCGAAGAAGCTGGATACCACGCAACGGAAACCGTAATCGTACACCGCCCAGGCTGCATGCTCTCTGGACGATCCTGAACCGAAGTTCTTACCGCCAACCAGTATTTTGCCTTTATAAACAGGATTGTTCAGTACAAAATCTGCTTTTGGCGTATTGTCGCCATTGTATCTCCAGTCGCGGAAAAGGTTATCGCCAAAGCCAACGCGCTCTGTAGCTTTCAAAAAGCGGGCAGGAATCAATTGGTCGGTATCTACATTTTCAATAGGAAGCGGAACCGCGGTGCTTCTTAAGGTATTAAATTTATCGTAAGCCATTTTAATCTTTTTTTGTGTTCAGTAGTTTTTAAGTTGTTCTCTTTCTCTTGCGAGATCCTGAGCTAAATTTACTTCGTAGCTTTCCGCTGCGCTCCAGGTCAGGATGACGACAATTAAAATTTACGCTTAATATTCTCCAGCGTTCTCAACGCTCTCCTTAGACAAGGCTTTCGGCCTCAATTAAGGTTCTTGGATCGGTAACTACACCGGTAACAGCAGCAGCAGCAGCAACCAGCGGACTCGCCAGCATGGTTCTTGAACCAGGGCCCTGACGGCCTTCAAAGTTTCTGTTTGAAGTACTTACCGCATATTTCCCTGCCGGAATCTTGTCGTCGTTCATCGCTAAACAAGCCGAACAACCTGGCTGACGTAAAGTAAAGCCTGCTTCAGTTAAAATGTCCAGCAAACCTTCTTCCTTAATCTGGGCTTCAACAATATGCGAACCCGGAACCAGCCATACGGTTACATCGTCAGCTTTGTGTTTGCCTTTTACAATCGAAGTAAATGCCCTGAAATCTTCAATACGTCCGTTGGTACAGCTACCCACAAACACGAAATCTACTTTTTTGCCAATCATATGGTCGCCTTCGGTAAAGCCCATATAGTTCAGCGATTTTGCATATGTTGCAGCGCCGCCTTCTACTTGCTCAGCATCAGGAATATCCTGAGAAATACCGATGCCCATTCCCGGGTTAGTACCATAAGTAATCATAGGCTCGATGCTTGCACCGTCAAAGGTCAGCTCTTTATCAAAAACAGCGTCAGCATCAGTTTTTAAGGTTTTGTAATAAGCCAATGCTTTGTCCCATGCTTCACCTTTAGGGCTAAACTCGCGATCTTTTACATAATTGATAGTGGTTTCGTCAGGGGCAATCATACCGCCGCGGGCACCCATTTCAATACTCAGATTACAAACCGTCATACGACCCTCCATGGTCATGTTTTCAAAAACATCACCGGCATATTCTACAAAATATCCTGTAGCACCAGAAGTAGTAAGCTTAGATATGATAAATAAAGCCACATCTTTAGGAGTAACACCCAGGCCTAATTTGCCATTTACATTGATGCGCATTTTTTTAGGCTTCGGCTGCATAATACATTGCGTAGAAAGTACCATTTCTACCTCAGAAGTACCAATACCAAAAGCGATGGCACCAAAAGCACCGTGGGTAGAGGTATGCGAATCACCGCAAACAATAGTAGCACCCGGTTGGGTAATGCCATACTCAGGACCAACCACGTGAACAATACCGTTTTTTTGGTGACCTAAACCCCAGTGGCTAATGCCGTATTCATTGGAGTTAGATTCCAGTGCTTTTAACTGGTTGGCCGATAGTGGATCGGCAACTGGTAAATGCTGGTTAATGGTAGGGGTGTTATGGTCGGCAGTTGCAAAAGTGCGCTCCGGATACAATACTTTTATACCTCTGCTTTTTAAACCTAAAAAGGCAACAGGGCTGGTTACTTCGTGGATAAGATGGCGATCGATAAAAAGCACATCCGGGCCACCTTCTATTTTACGTACTACGTGAGTGTCCCACACCTTATCAAATAATGTCTTGCTCATTTTTTTATTTATTATAAATTCATTTATATAAAAGATGGACTAGGCCAATTGTTGTTTTCCCATCATCAACAACAAATCCTGATCATTAATATCTAGTTTTTTATCTGCTACGGTCAGGAAGCGGTGATAAGCATCGGCCAATTCCTCTTTACTTAAACTAAAGCCCAAACGCTCCAGGTGAAACTTCAAAGCATGTCTTCCACTACGCGCCGTAAGTACAATACTTGCATCCGGGAAACCCACATCTTCCGGACGAATAATTTCGTAATTCTCGCGGTTTTTAAGGAAACCATCCTGATGAATGCCTGAACTGTGAGCAAATGCATTGCTACCCACAATGGCTTTGTTAGGCTGCACAGGCATACGCATTTGCGAACTTACCATACGGCTCAGTTCATAAAAGTTTTTGGTGTTGATATTGGTATGTAAGCCCAAGGCCTGATGTGTTTTCAGGATCATGACGACTTCTTCAATCGATGTGTTTCCCGCACGTTCGCCAATGCCGTTAATGGTGCCTTCAATTTGGCGGGCGCCGTTTTGCAAACCTGCAATAGAATTGGCGGTAGCCAGACCAAGGTCGTTGTGACAGTGAACAGAGATAATGGCCTGATCAATATTTTTTACATTTTCTTTCAAAAATTTGATTTTGCTGCCGTACTGATCGGGCAGGCAATAACCATTAGTATCAGGGATATTTACTACAGTTGCTCCTGCAGCAATTACCGATTCTACCATTTTTGCGAGGAATTCAACATCTGCACGTCCTGCGTCTTCCGCGTAAAATTCAATATCTTCTACTGATTTTTTGGCATATTTTACAGCTTCAACGGCACGTTCCAGTATTTCTTCGCGGGTACTGTTAAATTTATGCTTAATGTGCATGTCAGACGAGCCGATACCGGTATGGATCCGCGGACGTTTTGCATACTGAAGTGCAGCAACAGCCGAGTCTATATCGCCTTTATTGGCACGGGTTAAAGCACATATAATAGGTTCAGACACCGCTTTAGAAAGCTCTACTACGCTCTGGAAATCGCCCGGACTTGAAATAGGAAAGCCTGCTTCAATAATATCCACGCCTAAAGTTTCCAGCTCCTTCGCAATCTCTATTTTTTCCGGGGTTGTCAATTGGCAACCCGGAACTTGTTCACCATCACGTAATGTGGTGTCAAATACATAAACTCTATTCGGATCGTGTAACATAATTTTCTTTTTTTAGTTAGTATAGATATTCTTCTTCATAGTTTGCTCCAAAAGCGTTTCTATGGATTTTACTTCGCCGTTTTCTAATAAAATTCTTTTCTCAATGCAGCCCGGTATCTGCGCTTCAAAATGACCAACATAAATCAGTGTGGTCCCATTTTTACATAAGTCATCTACCAGCTGATTAAAATGTTGTGTTTGCTGCAGATCTAATCCCTGGCAAGGTTCATCCAGGATCAGTATCTCCGGGTTTTTTACAATCGTTCTGGCCAGCAGGGCCAGTCGCTGTTTGCCCAAAGGCAATTCATTCATCAGGGTATCCTTATATTCATCCAGACCGAAATAGCCAATCAGCTCATCTGTCTGCGCTTTTTTTGAATAACCCGGATCACAAAACAGGCCCGAGCTATCATAAAATCCCGAAACAATACTTTGCCATACGGTAGCCGACGGGTCAAAGTACCAATGGAGCTCGGGTGATATTAAACCAATACGCTCTTTGATTTCCCAGATGCTCTCGCCACTTCCGCGTTTGTTGCCAAACAAATGAAAGTTATTGGCGTAAGCTTGTGGATGATCGCCACAGATTAAGCTCAATAAAGTGGATTTTCCTGAGCCATTATGGCCGTGTAGTACCCATTTTTCTCCGGCTTTAACCTCCCAGTTAATGTTTTTTAATACTCTTTTCTCGCCATAACTGATGTTCACATCAATCATCTTAATGATCTCAGGAGAAGAGGCCGTAACCACGGCTTCTTTTAAAAATGCCGGTACAGCCTTGTTAACTGTTTCCTGTTCCTCTACAGCATTTCGTTCTTCAGCAGAAATTTCGATCAACTGGCCAGCTTTAATCATCGCCATGCGATCAATGCAAACCGGTAATTCCGGCTCGTTACTGATTAAGATTAACTGTGTGCCGGCTTCGGTGATTTGTTCCAGTAAAGTATTCAGGTTTTGACGGGAATTTACATCCAGGCCATTGTAGGGAAGGTCTAAAATCAGCAATTGCGGTTTTAACCAAATGGCTTTAACCAATTGTAATTTTTTATGTTCTCCGCTGGACAACTGGATGAGGGTAGCATTTTTTAAAGCCGAGAATCCTAAGGCGGAAAGGATAGGATCTACATCGTCCAATAAAAGACCATGTTTTTTGCCAAAGCTTTCCAACTCCGCTTTTACGCTGGCGGTAGTCTCGGTCGACTGCTTATTGTAACGTTGCTGATAATAGAAATTAGACTGGCCTTCCAGGTCTTTAAACTGGAACCAGTTGGCTACGTAGTAGACCAATGCGGGCAAATTGCTTTGTGGATCAAATCCAATGGCAATATTCCCGTAACTATGTGCCAGGCCGGCAATGGCCTTAGCCAATGAAGTTTTACCACTTCCGCTTGTTCCGCATAATAACCAATTCTCCTTGCGGTTTATAGTCCAGTTCAAATCCTGTAATACAGGTTTGTGCCGGTACTTTAAATTGAGATTGGTTATTTTGACGACGGGTTGTGACATATCTTATTTTTTATAAGCCGCTGCAGGTATTCATGCAGCGGCTTTTTTTGTTATTATGCAGTTTTAATTGATTTCATGGCAGTCATTGCCTTTCTCAATTTGGTACCTATTACTTCAACTTCATGTGTACGCAATGCTTCGTTTACAGCAATAAGGGTCCTGTTATCTACACCAGCGTCTTTACCTTCGTTAAAGTTTTTACCAACCAGGTCAGTATCTACTTTAGTCATAAAATCGGCTAATAAAGGTTTGCAAGCCTGATCAAATAAATAACAACCGTATTCTGCTGTATCAGAAATTACGCGGTTCATTTCAAACAACTTTTTACGTGCAATGGTATTGGCAATTAGCGGGGTTTCGTGCAACGACTCATAGTAAGCAGACTCTGGTTTAATACCTGCCTGTACCATTGTTTCAAAGGCCAACTCTACACCGGCTCTTACAAAAGCAACCATCAAAGTATAGTTGTCAAAATATTCCTGCTCTGCAATTTTAACATCACCAGCCGGTGTTTTTTCGAAAGCTGTTTCGCCCGTTTCTGCGCGCCATGCCAACAAGTTTTTATCGCCATTTGCCCAGTCAGCCATCATAGTGCTGCTAAATTCGCCGCTCATGATGTCATCCTGATGTTTCTGGAACAATGGACGCATGATGTTTTTCAGCTCTTCTGAAACTTCGAAAGCTTTAATTTTAGCAGGGTTGCTTAATCTGTCCATCATTCCGGTAACACCACCGTGTTTAAGAGCTTCAGTAATTACTTCTACACCATATTGAACCAGTTTAGATGCGTAACCTGCATCAATCCCTTTTTCAATCATTTTATCGAAAGAAAGGATAGAGCCGGTTTGTAATAAACCACACAAAATGGTTTGCTCGCCCATTAAATCAGATTTTACTTCAGCTACGAAAGATGATTTTAAAACACCTGCTCTGTGACCACCAGTACCTACACAGTAAGCTTTTGCCTGTGCCAACCCTTTTCCTTCCGGATCGTTTTCAGGGTGTACAGCAATTAAGGTAGGTACACCAAAACCTCTTACATATTCTGCTCTTACTTCACTACCAGGGCATTTCGGGGCCACCATAATCACCGTAAGGTCTTTACGGATTTGCATGCCTTCTTCTACAATGTTAAAACCATGCGAGTAAGATAAAGTAGCACCTTTTTTCATTAAAGGCATTACGGCATTTACCACAGCAGTATGTTGTTTGTCAGGGGTAAGGTTGATCACTACGTCGGCGTTAGGGATCAATTCTTCATATGTACCCACGTTAAAGTTGTTGTCGGTAGCATTTTTCCATGAATCTCTTTTGCCTTCAATAGCTTCCTTACGCAAAGTGTAAGAAACATCTAAACCACTATCTCTTAAATTTAAACCCTGGTTTAAGCCTTGTGCACCACAGCCTACAATTACCAGTTTTTTTCCTTTCAAAACATTTACGCCGTCCAGAAATTCGGCGCTATCCATGAAATCGCAAACGCCCAGTTGGTTTAGTTGTTCTCTAAGAGGTAATGTGTTAAAGTAATTTGACATCTTTTTATTTTTTAGATTTTTTAAGGTTCGTTTAATATTTATTTATTGTTGTTGATCACTTTTTTGATAGCTGAGGCAATTCCGAAATGCAAGGCATCGTGTACCACAAAGAATTGAACAGCTTCGGCATTGCTTTTTACTTCTACACCGTAATCGGTAGTAAAAGCATGATAGTTTACAAATTTGTTGTTCTTCAGGTCTTCCTCCAGCTGATCGATGTTGCTGCGCATAAATCCTTTTATCGTATCTACTTCTTCAGCTTTGACAAATTTGTCAGGTCTGCTTCCTTTGGTATAAGGCAAAATGTACTGTTTGTCAATCACCGTATCCACATTAGCAAGCCGGTAACATAAGCCTTGCTGACTGGCCACAATGTGTCCGAAATTCCAGATGATATTGTTGTTAAAACCCGCCGGAATTTCGTTCAGCTCCTCAATAGTCGAACTTTCGATCAACCTGATGAAGTTTTCGCGTGTTTTCCTGGTGATATTTAATAGGTATTCCATCTTAGTATTTAGATATTAGTAGTTAGTATTTGGATACAATAGCGTGTTTATAAATAGTTTTTAAAACTTAGTGAGTTAGTTTTTAAAGCTGGTGCAGATAGGCAACTCGTCTAAATACTAACATCTAAGTACTAATTACCTACATGCTAAATACATTCTTTTCTTTGTCCAGGAATTCGTTTTCAATGACATCCTGTCCGGGATCTTTGCGTTCAAATTCTCTCAGTTTAGCATTGAATCCTTCACTGTCTTTGATGATTGCAACTCTTGCGCTTCTTACAAATTCAATCAGTCCATAAGGCTGTAGTACTTCAATCAGTTTGTCAGTTTCTTCACGGTGTCCTGTTGCTTCAAACACGGTATAATCTTTACGGATCACTACCGCACGGGCGCCAAATTCGCGTAACAAACGTTCTACCGGAGCACGTTCGGCAACGATATCCGTTGGTACTTTATATAGCGCCAGTTCCTGCCAGATGATGTCGTCGTTGGTATTGTAATATACCTTCAGCACCTCAATCTGTTTTTCAATCTGGCGACAAAGCTTGCGTACCACTTCTTCTGTTTCGTGGATAACGATATTGAACCGGTGAATATGTTCAATTTCAGAAGGGGAGGTGTTTAAGCTTTCGATATTTATTTTTCTTCTGGAAAATATAATGGCAATACGATTCAATATGCCGATTTGATTTTCGGTGTATGCGGTAATCGTAAATTCCTGTTTTCCGATTGTTTCTGTATCCTGGGTATTACTCATGATCTTTAATTATTTAAGTCTGATTTCACTAACACTGCAACCTTGCGGAACCATAGGGAACACGTTATGTTCCTGCGCCACCATCACTTCCAAAAGATAAGAACCTTTATGATTCAACATTTCTTCCAGGGCTGCAACGAGGTCTTCGCGCTCAGATACTTTTTTACCGGCGATGTAGTAAGAGTCGGCCAGTTTTACAAAATCAGGACTGGTGATGTCAACAAAAGAATAACGTTTTTCGTGGAACAACTGCTGCCATTGACGAACCATTCCAAGGAACCTGTTGTTCAGGATCAGAATTTTAACATCAATACCGCTCTGCATAATGGTACCCAATTCCTGTAAGGTCATCTGGAAACCACCGTCACCAATTACGGCTACAACAGTACGCTCAGGCGCACCAAATTTGGCGCCTATAGCAGCAGGCAAGCCAAATCCCATAGTTCCCAAACCGCCACTGGTAATGTTACTTCTGGTGTGGTTAAACTTGGCATAACGGCAGGCAATCATCTGGTGCTGACCAACGTCGGTTACAATTACCGCATCACCTTTGGTCAGTTCGTTCAGCTGGTTCAATACTTCGCCCATGGTTATTTCACCTGTGCCAGGATTTAATTCCTTTTGAATGACTGTTTCCTGCTCCATTTTATCAAATGACCGGAATTCGGCTAACCATTCTGTATGTTGTTTTTCTTCCACCAATGCGGTCAACATCGGTAAGGTTTCTTTACAATCTCCCCAAACAGGAACATCTGCTTTAACGTTTTTATCAATTTCCGCCGGATCGATATCCAGGTGGATTACTTTAGCTTGTTTGGCATATTTATCCAAACGACCGGTTACCCGGTCGTCAAAACGCATACCTATAGCAATCATTACATCGCAGGCATTGGTTTGTACATTCGGCCCGTAATTGCCATGCATACCCAGCATTCCAACATTTAAAGGATGGTCTGTTGGGATAGCACCTGCACCTAGGATGGTCCACGCAGCAGGGATACCTGTTTTTTCTACAAAAGCTTTAAATTCCTGCTCGGCATTTCCTAATGAAACACCCTGACCAAACAAGATGAAAGGTTTTTTAGCGGAGTTGATCAATTCGGCCGCTTGTTGAATATATTCCTTTCTGATCAATGGTTTCGGGCGATAGCTGCGTACATGGTCGCATGGAGTATAGCCTTCATAATCGAACATTTGCAGCTGCGCATTTTTGGTGATATCGATTAATACCGGACCTGGACGTCCACTGCGTGCAATGTAAAATGCCTTTGCCAATACGCTAGGTATCTCGTTGGCATCCGTAATCTGGTAATTCCATTTAGTTACAGGAGTTGTAATGTTGATCACGTCTGTTTCCTGGAAAGCATCCGTACCCAACAGGTGTGCAAAAACCTGTCCGGTAATACATACCATAGGGGTACTGTCTATCTGCGCATCGGCCAAACCGGTAACCAGGTTGGTTGCACCCGGGCCGCTGGTGCCGAATACCACACCAACTTTTCCGGAAGTACGGGCATAACCCTGGCCGGCGTGCGTACCGCCCTGTTCGTGGCGTACCAGAATATGTTTTAATTTATCTTTATAATCGTATAATGCATCGTAAATTGGCATGATTGCACCACCCGGATAACCAAAAATGGTATCGGTACCTTCGGCAATTAATCCTTCAAGTAAAGCTACTGAACCCGAAATGTTTACGGTTTTCTTTGGTTCGGTCAAGGTGTTTGCTTCCTCTTGTGCTGTTTCCATTGTTTTATTTTTAGGTAATGAGGTTTTTGAATCTGTTTAATCGGTATAGGCATCAGTAACACAGCCTTCACTGGCACTGCTTACTTGTTTGATGTATTTGTAAAGCACTCCTTTGGTGACGGGTGGTGGCAACTGTGTCCATACTGCCCGGCGGTTAGCCAGTTGTTCTTCGGTCAGGTGAACATCTATAGAGTTGTTTACGGCATCAATAGTAATAATGTCATCATCATGAACAAGGGCAATGTTTCCTCCATCCCATGCTTCGGGAGTGATGTGGCCTACCACAAAACCGTGCGTGCCACCCGAGAAACGTCCATCAGTAATTAATGCTACCGATTTACCTAAACCTGCACCAATAATCAATGAAGTTGGCTTTAGCATTTCAGGCATACCAGGGGCACCTTTAGGGCCAACCTGTCTGATTACGACCACGTCTCCACTCTTTACGCGTCCGCTCTGGATACCGGCCATCAACGATTTCTCTCCGTCAAAAACACGTGCGGGACCTGTAAATTTCTCTCCTTCTTTACCACTGATTTTGGCAACTGATCCTTTGGTCGCGAGGTTTCCATAAAGCATTTGCAGGTGACCTGTTTCTTTAATCGGGTTTTCTATAGGGAAGATGATCTTTTGTGTATCGAAATCCAAGTCAACGGCTTCGGCAACATTTTCTGCTAAAGTTTTTCCGGTAACGGTTAAACAATCGCCATGCACTAAGCCAACCTTTAATAAGTATTTCAATACGGCCGGTACACCGCCAATTTCGTGCAGATCTTCCATCAGGTAGGTTCCGCTCGGTTTCAAGTCGCCCAACACCGGCGTGCTGTCACTAATTCTCTGGAAGTCTTCCAGTTTTAAGTTCAATCCAACAGATTTAGCCATAGCAATTAAATGCAGTACAGCATTGGTAGAACCACCCAGTACCATCACCGTTACAATGGCATTGTGAAATGCTTTTTCGGTCATGATATCAGCGGGAAGGATATTTTTTTCCAGCAGGATGCGGATATACTTTCCTGCAGCTACACATTCATTCTTTTTCTCGTCACTTATTGCCGGATACGATGAACTGTAAGGTAAGCTCATACCCAAAGCCTCAATAGCAGAAGCCATAGTATTTGCAGTATACATACCACCGCAGGCACCTGCACCTGGACAAGCGTTTTTGATGACACCCTGAAAATCTTCTTCTTCTAAATTACCGGCTAACTTTTGGCCCAGGGCTTCAAAAGCAGATACAATATTTAATGAAGCACCTTTATATTTTCCGGAATGGATACTGCCGCCATATACCATGATAGATGGGCGGTTTAGGCGACCCATAGCGATGATAGATCCTGGCATATTTTTATCGCATCCAGGGATGGTGATCAGTCCGTCATAATATTGTCCACCACAAATGGTCTCGATAGAATCGGCAATTACATCTCTTGATACCAGTGAGTAACGCATGCCATCGGTTCCGTTAGACATGCCGTCACTTACCCCAATGGTACCAAAGGTTAAACCGACCATGTCATTTTTCCAGACCCCATCTTTTACAATCTGAGCCAAATCGTTCAGGTGCATGTTGCAGGTATTTCCATCGTATCCCATGCTGGCAATGCCAACCTGAGCTTTATCCATATCTGCTGAGGTCAATCCAATTCCGTACAACATTGCCTGGGCCGCAGGCTGTGTAGGGTCTTGTGTAAATGTTTTGCTGTATCGGTTAATTTCTGGTGTTTGTGACATATTATAGTTTTGGTGTATTAGGCTTTATGTGTTTTATTTAATATTATGCTTTGTATTTGGTCTTTGTGCATTCGTCTTTATTCCTTGTTCCTTAATCCTTGCTCTAAATAATCACTTCATAGTTTTGTTTTTCTAAAACAAGGCATTTATAGGTACGTTGAATCGTTGCACCGACGCTATCTATCCACCTGACGGGAAATTTGTAGTCATCAACGGAAGCTATCCCTGCAATTTCAGAGGCGGTGCCACAGAAAAATGCACTGTCGGCATGTTTCAAATCAGTGACTGTTAAGTGTTTTTCTATCAGTTCTATTTCCAGGATTTTGCACAATTCGATTACGGTAGCCCGGGTAATACCAGGTAATATGTGACCTAGCGGCGGAGTAAATAACTTGCCATTTTTTTCAATGAAGATATTGGCCCCAGGCGCTTCGGCAATATTTTGGTTCATATCCAATAGCAAGGCTTCATCAAAACCTTTGCTTTTGGCTTCGGTTGTAGCCAGGATAGAGTTTACATAGTTACCACTGATCTTAGCTTCCATAGGTGTCGACTTGGGGTTTGGTCTTTCGTAGGTTGAAATACAAACTTTTAATTGTTCGTGACCTAAATAGGCACCCCATTCCCATGCACAGATCATGATGGAAGGTTTGGTCCCACCAATCAGCGACATATTTGGTGCGCAATAAACCAAAGGACGAATGTAAGCGTTTTTCAGATTGTTGATTTCCAGTAGCTTGTATGTTTGTTTTACCAGGTCGGCCACGTCCCATGGAAAGGGGATATGTACCAGTTCGGCAGATTTTTTTAAGCGGTTAAAGTGTTCTTTAGCTTTAAAAACCCTGGTTCCGTTATGGGTATGATATGCTCTTATTCCTTCAAATACAGCATAGCCATAGTGTAATGACTGCCCATAAATATCGGCAGTGGTGTCAGTTGCTTTTTGAAACTGGCCGTTTAAATAAAGCACCGTATTTGAGTTAAAATATTGCATTTGGTTATAGGTATGTTTTATATGGTATTGTTTCATTAAAAAAGCGCCACTTTTGGGGGGCGCTTGCGTATATTTTTTTATTAAATATTCATTTACAGCGCCTTGTCCTTCTGAAGAATCAGAAGAATAATCAGGTTAATAATGACATTGACTTGTGCTGTAATTGAATGGTTCATCTTACTGTTTATTTGTTGTTGCTTTATAAATCCAATTTAGTTGTTGCTATTTAAAGTATCAATAGCTGGATGAAAATAATTGAAAAAAAATATAATTCTTTATTTTTTAATTTTATTAGATTTTAATTTGTTATTATTTGGTTTTTTGGTATGTTAATTGGATGCTTCTATACCAAATATGATTTCGGTATTCGGTATGGTTGTTATGCCTGCATTGTATTTTTTGTTAAATTCTTCCTAAAACTGAGCTGACTCTCAAAAAAGTTGATCGAAATCATGTTTTATTGGTTAAAATGTTTAGTGTTTTAAAGTGGTTCTCATTCTCAGTTTTTCTGTAGTAGTTATTGTCTTTTTGTTTTCAAGAGCGTTACGTAATTTATCTCAGGATCATGTACTTGTACGATTGTCTTTCTCTTGAGAGATCCTGAGATAAACTCAGGATGACGAAGTACAAAAAATACAGCTCAAAAAAAAGCCCTTTGAAATTTCAAAGGGCTTTTCAATATTGTATGATAAAATATTAAGCAACCCCTTCGGCCAAAACAATAATTTTGTTTTTTAGGACCTCAACGACACCACCTTTAATAATAAAGGTATCTTCGCCGGTTTTGCTTTTAATAATTACCGGACCATCTTCCAAAGTAGAAATAATAGGAGCATGGTCTTTCAAAATCTGGAAAGAGCCCATTGTTCCCGGTACAGTAACTGCTGTTACCTCGCCTTCAAAAACTTTCTTGTCTGGTGTTAATATTTCTAGTGTCATTGTTTTAGTATTTAGTAGTTAGCTATTAGTATTTAGATATTGGTATTTAGTAGTTAGCTATTAGTATTTAGATGTAAGTCTTAAGCAAGAGGTATTCATCTAAATACTAACTACTAAATACCAACTACTAGTTCGCTTCAGCTAATAATTTTTTACCTTTTTCAATAGCTTCTTCGATGCTACCTACAAGGTTAAATGCTGCCTCAGGATATTCATCAACTTCACCATCCATGATCATGTTAAATCCTTTAATGGTATCTTTGATGTCAACCAATACACCTTTTAATCCTGTAAATTGCTCAGCAACGTGGAAAGGCTGAGATAAGAAACGTTGAACACGACGTGCGCGTGATACAACCAGTTTATCTTCCTCAGATAACTCGTCCATACCCAAGATGGCGATGATATCCTGAAGTTCTTTATAACGTTGTAAAGTTTCTTTTACGCGTTGAGCAGTATTGTAGTGCTCGTCACCTAAAACAGCAGGAGAAAGGATACGTGAAGTAGAATCCAATGGATCCACCGCAGGGTAGATACCTAACTCAGCAATTTTACGAGACAATACAGTTGTTGCATCTAAGTGGGCAAATGTTGTTGCCGGAGCCGGGTCAGTTAAATCATCCGCAGGTACATAAACTGCCTGTACAGATGTAATTGAACCACGTTTAGTTGAAGTAATACGCTCCTGCATTAAGCCCATTTCTGTTGCCAGGGTTGGTTGGTAACCTACCGCCGAAGGCATACGACCTAATAGGGCCGATACTTCAGAACCAGCCTGAGTAAAACGGAAGATGTTGTCAACGAAGAAAAGGATATCTTTTCCAGCACCTTCACCATCACCATCACGGAAATATTCAGCAACGGTTAGTCCGGATAAAGCCACACGTGCACGTGCACCAGGAGGCTCATTCATCTGACCGAATACCAATGTCGCTTTAGAATCTTTTAATTTTTCTGTATCAACAGTTTTTAAATCCCATCCACCTTTTTCCATTGAATGCAGGAAATCATCACCATAGTTGATTACACCAGATTCGATAAACTCACGTAAAAGGTCATTACCTTCACGAGTACGCTCACCTACACCGGCAAATACTGATAAACCAGCATATGCTTTCGCAATGTTGTTTACCAATTCCATGATCAATACCGTTTTACCAACACCTGCACCACCAAACAATCCGATTTTACCACCTTTAGCATAAGGCTCTAATAAGTCAATTACTTTAATACCTGTAAAAAGTACTTCAGTTTCGGTTGACAGATCTTCGAATTTTGGAGGAGCACTGTGGATAGGACGGCCACTAGTTTTGTCAACTGTGTTGATCCCGTCAATAGCTTCACCAACAACATTGAATAAGCGACCTTTAATCTGATCACCAATCGGCATTTTGATAGGAGAACCAGTGTCCAATGCTTTCATTCCACGAACCAAACCATCGGTCGAGTCCATTGCAATTGCACGTACGCGGTCTTCACCAAGATGTTGTTGAACTTCTAAAACGACTTTCTGTCCGTTTTCTTTTTCAATCTCTAATGCAGAGAAGATTTGAGGTAAATGAGCATCGTCAGCAAAACTCACGTCAACTACCGGTCCTATAATCTGCGCTATTTTTCCAATGTTAGGCATATATTGTTTTGGGTAAAATTATAAATATCAAATTGTTAAAGCCCCTTTTACAAGCCTACAATTCGGTTTGCAAAGTTAAAATTTTTATACAAGAATTACATATATAAATAAAAAGTTTTTCAACAGTTTTTAAAATGGTAATTTAGCAGGGAGCGCAACGCCTTAAAATCTTAGCTTATAAGGCCTGAATGTGGCTTAGAAAGAAAATCTACGCATATGAAATCAGTGTTGGTAACGGGCAGCAATGGCCTTTTAGGACAGAAAATAACGGAACGACTGCTGGAAACAAAGCAGTTTAATTTAATCGCAACCTCAAAAGGTCGTAATCGTTTTCCTGTTGAAGCAGGCTATACTTATGCTGAAATGGACATACTTGATCCGGAAAATGTTAAAACCGTTGTGGAAAAATATCAGCCTGATGCTATTATTCACACTGCTGCCATGACCAATGTGGATACCAGTGAGGCCGAAAAAGAACAGGCATATCTGTTAAATGTAGAGGCTGTAAAAACGCTGATTTCAATTTGTGAGGAACACAATATTCAGTTGGTTCACCTATCTACGGATTTTATATTTGATGGTGCCAACGGACCTTATGATGAAGTGGCTGCACCCAATCCTTTAAGTTATTATGGCGTCACTAAGTTGCAGGCCGAGGAGGTGATCAAAAATTCTACCTGTCGCTGGGCCATTATGCGTACCATTCTGGTATATGGTATTGTAGATGACATGAGTCGGAGCAATATTGTACTTTGGGCAAAGGGTGCTTTGGCAAAAGGAGATCCAATAAATGTGGTGAACGATCAGTGGAGAATGCCTACGCTGGCCGAAGATCTGGCCGATTGTTGTTTATTGGCTGTAGAAAAAGACGCCAGGGGCGTTTACAATGCTTCAGGGAAAGATATGATGAGTATTGTAGAACTGGTACGCCGGGTAGCCGATTACTGGCAGTTGGATAAAAGCCTGATTAAAGAGATTAGTTCTGAAAGTTTGAACCAGATTGCCAGAAGACCTGTAAAAACAGGATTTGTGTTGGATAAGACGATGGCAGATTTGGGGTATAAGCCCCGCAGTTTTGCTGAAGGATTGGCCTTGGTTGATGCGCAGTTGCGTGCTAAATAAATGCTATTTCAGAAACAACCAACCCAATAAAATACTGTAGGAGATTCCGGATTCCTTAAACTGTTGCCTCAGATTCTTTAAGGCTTCTACCAAATGGTTGTTTACGGTATGCCTGGAAATTTTTAGTTTGGCCGCAATTTCTTCATGACTAAGCCCTTCGTACCGGCTCATTTTAAACACAAGCTGCTGCTGCTTTGGAAGCTTGGCTACAGACAGATCTGTAAATTCCTGTAAATCGGCTAGCAACACCGCTTCTTCAGTTTCGTTGTGTGCTTCGCTGAGGTCGTGCCAAAGTTTCTCACGCGCGGCAACGGCCGTTGCTGCATTTCGAAGTGCATTTAATGTTAGCCGCCTGGCAATGGTGTACAGATAAGGGTCAAGGGGGAAGTTGATATCCAGCTGTTGCCGGTTTGTCCAAAGACTGATCAATGTTTCCTGCACAATTTCCTGGCTCAATTCTTTGTTTTTTAGAAAGCGCCATGCAAAACTATAGAGTTTGTTTTTGTAGGTATCGTAAACGATGGCAAATACGGATTCTTCGCTGTTACGAAGTCCCAATATAAGTTTAGTTTCACTATGTATTTGCCCTTCCATTACCCGGTTTATTTCACCGATGCAAGGTAAAAATAACTCAGCAATTTGCATTTAGATAATTAAAATAAAAAAAAATACGTTTTAACTAGTTATACTTTGCGGCTGGCGTGTATTACCAGTATCATCACAATATAATATGACATCAAAACAGAACTTCAATAAATCAAGGATACATCAATTACTTGTTGCTTATGTTAGTAATAATATATCGCAGGCGGATTTTACTGAGTTAATGGACGATGTGGAAGCAGCTAAGCACAATGATGAATTAGATGCATTTATGCAGCAGGTATGGGACGCGCAGCCGGTTAGTCAGTCTTTTACCGAAACAGAATCTGGTTTGATGTACCGGCAAATTTTAGATGACCAACGGTTTAGCGCTCCTGTAAAAAGAAAACCTCCTGTTTATAAAATGTGGTATGGAATTGCTGCCAGTTTTATTTTGATCAGTTTAACAGCAGTTTTACTATTCAGGTACACTTCAAACCCGTCAGGTAGTATTTTTTCAAAAAATCAGATCATGAATGATGTGGCGCCAGGCAGCAACAAAGCGATACTGACTTTGGGCGACGGCAGTAAGGTGATGTTAACCGGCCAGCCTAAC
Source organism: Pedobacter schmidteae (assembly GCF_900564155.1). Taxonomy (NCBI): domain Bacteria; kingdom Pseudomonadati; phylum Bacteroidota; class Sphingobacteriia; order Sphingobacteriales; family Sphingobacteriaceae; genus Pedobacter; species Pedobacter schmidteae. The sequence goes on from NZ_LS999839.1 coordinate 2,476,157, forward strand.
GATTCCATTATGAAAAAGGCGGGTTATCTGGTCAAAGCTGCCAGCGGAGAACTCATTTATGAAAAGTCGGCCAGGCCACTATCTCAGGTGCTTTATAATGCCATTGAAACCCCGCGGGGTGGTCAGTACCAGGTGGTGCTTCATGATGGCACCCGGGTTTGGTTAAACAGCGCTTCGGTGCTGAGATACCCTGAAAACTTTGCCGGTCAGAAGAATCGTTTGGTAGAGTTAACGGGCGAAGCCTATTTTGAAGTGGCACATAACGGTAAGCAGCCCTTTATTGTTAAAACACCTCAACAGGAAGTCACAGTTCTGGGAACGCATTTCAATATCAACAGCTACACTGATGAGACTGAAACCAAAACTACCTTATTGCAGGGGTCTGTTCGCGTTGCAAATACGAGAGATAAAAATGCGGGGAATAATGTAACTTTGTTACCTGGCCAGCAGGCAGTTTTAAAAGGGGACCAGTTTAGTTTACATGCAGTTGATACCGATGCAGAAACAGCCTGGAAAAACGGTTATTTTATATTTAAAAATGAAGATCTGCCTAGTATCATGCGTAAAATAGCCAGATGGTATGATTTAGATGTGGTTTATCACGAAGATATTATCGCCAAGCGATATGAAGGCTCTGTTTCGCGATTTAAAAATGTTGCAGAAGTACTTAGGATATTTGAACTAACAAATGGGATTCACTTTAAACTTGAAGGAAGGAGGCTTACCGTTATGCCCTGACTCATACTAAACTATAACGGTAACTAAAGCAACCGGAAGTGATTGGACCCACTCCCGGTTAAAATCAGGTTACCAATTCAATTGCCTTACACAACCATATCAACAACCTAAACAAATCAAATGTATGAAAAATTACATTCAATTGAGGCGTAAGCTACTGCTTTGCGCTTCAGGTAAACGTGTATTTAATAAACAAACAGTAATGCGGATAAATTTAACCTGTATACTGCTCTTAATTTCGTTGATGCAAGTAGCCGCTTCAGGTTTTGCGCAACGGCTTACCTTATCGAAAAAGAACATTACCCTCGAACAATTGTTCAGGGAAATCAAGGCCCAAAGTGGTTACGACTTTTTGTATGAACCACAGGAACTGAAATCTGCTACAAGGATCAATATTAATGTAACCGGAGCACAGCTTAAAAGTGTACTTGACGAAGCTTTTTACCGGCAGCCGCTTACCTATTCAATCGAACAGAGTACCATAGTAGTCAGAAGAAAAGAAAAGTCACTTTTTGATGCCATTGGTGATTTTTTGAACAGAATAAATATTACCGGAAAAGTAACAGATGAAAAGGGGACTCCTTTGCCGGGGGCAACGATTAAGGTGAAAAATGCCAGTAAGTCGGTCATTACAAATGCATGGGGACAGTTTCAGCTTAACGATGTAGAGCGGGGAACGGTACTCGTTGTTTCTTATATTGGCTATCAACCCAAAGAGGTTGTGGTGGGCAAAGCGGATTTTATTGCCGTTGTACTTAGCGAGTCGGCCGCCGAACTGGCCGCAGTAACTGTAGTCAGCACAGGATATCAAAGCTTGCCGAAAGAAAGAGCCACGGGTTCCTTTAGCCAGGTTAACCGTGCTGCTTTAGATCATCGTCCGGTTTCCAATTTGTCATCCGCACTGCAGGGAATGGTGGCCGGTATGCAGGCCCTGGAAAAAGAAGATGGAAGTGTCGACTTTCTGATCAGGGGAAATACCTCTCTTTATGGTGACAATAAGCCTCTAATTGTAGTTGATGGTTTCCCGCTATCAGGAAGCGATTTTTCCGACATCAATCCTAACGACGTAGAATCTATTACCGTACTGAAGGATGCTGCTGCGGCCTCCATATGGGGTGCACGTTCGGCAAATGGGGTAATTGTAATTGTGACCAAAAGACTTAAAGGAGCAAGTAAACTGAATGTTCAGGCCAGTGCTTTCTCGAGAATCTCCAACAGGGTAGACCTGAACCAGGTGCTGACAACAGCTAGCTCTGCGGATCATGTAGCCTATGAAAGAAAAGCTTTCGAAAACAATTGGACTTTTTTCCCTTATGCAGACTCATTTGGTGATGTCAGTAATTCGCTAACACTAGCGCAGGAATTGCTTTATGCCAATAAAAACGGAAAATTAAGTACCGCAGATATGAATGCCGGACTGGATAGACTGAGCCAGATCAATAACCGTTCGCAGATTAGCGACCTGCTAACGCAAAAGGCTATCCTGAACCAGTATAACGTAAATATTCAGACTGGAACGGATCGCGCTAAAACTTATGCATCCGTGATGTATGAAAAAGACAAAGGCAGCTATATAAAAAATGGGTACGATCGTTTCAACCTGAATTTTAACAATGATTTTAAGATTACAAAATTTTTAGATTTTAATTTATCAGCAAATCTGCAGTACCGAAATCAGGAAACCAGCGGCGCAACGCTTCGTGAAATTTCGGAGATATCTCCTTATGAAGTGCTGTTAAATGCGGATGGTAGTTATGGAACCAATCTGAACCTTTATAACAGGGAGCAGCTGAGCCATATTCCTGTGGGTTCATTTCCCTATGCCGATTGGTCTTATAATTTGTTAAGAGAAGTGCAGGGCCGGAGCCGTAAAAATCAGGCTTTAAGTAGCCGGGTGCAGGCGGGTTTAAATCTGAAAATTGTTAAGGGGCTTACTTTCGACAGCAAATTTCAATATGAACGCGCAAAAACCGATTACGAAGAGGTGTATGACGAAAATACCTTTTACGTAAGAAGCCTGATCAACAGCATGACCAACTATGACGATGTAACCAAAACGGTTGGAAAATCATACATTCCTAAAGGAGGAATTTTAAAAGGTAAGGAATTTACACGCGCCAATGGCAGTACTTACGATCTGAACAGAGTAGATATGGAAAGCTTCCTGATTCGTAACCAGATCAATTACGTAAGACAGTTTGGCAAAAAACACAACATATCCGCCATTGGGGGGATGGAACTTTCCAGATATACTATCTCATCCATAGCTAATCCTTATGTGTACGGCTATTTTTCTGATAAACTACAGGCAACTACCCCTCCTTATGGCTACGGAAGCGCTGTAGATCAGTTTACAGATTTTGAAGGCAATCCAGGAAGTGTTGTGCCTGGTGGAAATACGGTATTTGATTGGAAACGTGATAAATATGTTTCGTTTTATGGTAATGCAGCCTATACTTACAACAACAGATATACCCTTAGTGGTAGTGTAAGAAGTGATGCTTCAAATTTTATTACGGATAACTCCAGTTTGCGCTGGTCGCCATTATGGTCTGTAGGGGCAAAATGGAATGTTAAAAGAGAAAATTTCCTGCTGAAATCGGAGTTTGTTGACCGCCTGGAGTTACGTTTAACCTATGGAAAGAATGGAAATGTGGAAACCTCAACATCAACCAAAGCACTTTTAAATGTGGGCAGTAGTCTTAATGCCAATACAGGCAGGATAACTGCTACAGTTGCCGATAATGGAAATCCACTGTTGAGCTGGGAGAAAACAACAAGTACCAACATGGGAATTGATTTTTCGTTATGGAACAATAAAGTGTTCGGATCGATAGATCTGTACAACAAACAAGGTAAAGGAATTATTGGGCAGGTTGCTTTGGCCGCCGCTACCGGAACAACTTCCCAGAAATTCAACAATGCTGAAATTATCAACCGGGGGATTGAACTAAATCTTGGAACAGATATAGGCATTCCTAATACTCCAATAAATTATACCACCTCGGTTACCTACGCATATAACTACAACCGGGTAAATAGTTTATATAACCCATCATTGTATGTATATCAGCTTATAGATGGTGCTTTTGTAGAAAACAGACCTGTAAATGCGCTTTATTCATTTACTTATCTTGGAATGAAAGACGGCATACCTCAGGTGGCTGGTCCTAATGGGACATCTCAGACTTTTAATGATGTTTCCCTCTATAACCGTGGGTTAGGATTGCCGTTTTTAAACTATGAAGGTACAGGTACTCCTCCGCACACTTTGGGCTGGGTAAACAATATCCGGGTAAAGAATTTCAATCTGACGGCAATTTTTATAGGGAAAATGGGAGGGGTATACCGTAATCCAACTTTTGCCTATTCTACAACTGTAGGTTTTGGAAAAACACAGGTAGACAGATTTGTTCGTGATGTTTTGGCTGGTGACCCGAATTTACCAGGTTTTCCAAAGCCTAATGAAACTAAAAGTTATTTATGGGACCGTTATGCTCCGGCATTAAGCAGCCTTGTAGAAAGCTCATCCTATGTTGAGTGTAAGGAACTTACCCTGGAATATAATTTTTCTAAAAGACTGGTAGAAGCCATCAAAGTAAATAACCTGAAAATTTTCGTCCAAACACGTGATTTGGGCTTGCTTTGGAAAGCGAATAGCAAGGGCTATAATCCAGACTGGTTACCAGGCACAAACAGACCTGTACAAACCTATACTTTCGGTATCAATCTTCAATTTTAAAACATGAATGCCATGAAATTATTAAAACTTTCAATCATAGGGCTATTTCTACTCAGTGGGTGTAAAAAATACCTTGCCGAAGAACCAAGGAAACAGGCCAGTATCAAAACCGTGTCTCAGCTGGAAGCTTTGGTCGACAATGCAACCGCGTTTTCCTCTGAGGCCAATATGACCGCTACCTATTCAACTGATGATACAGAAATATCAAGAGAACTTTATCAGAAAAATCCAGGTGCTTTTTCAGTAGATAACCTTCAGTACTATGTGTTTAAGGTTGATGGAGTTATAAACCTGGCAACTGATGGTTTGTGGACCGCTGAATTTAAAAAGATATTTACAGCTAACCTGATACTTTCAAATATTGATCAGGTGACAGGAGATGAAGCGACCAGACTACGCGTAAAAGCAGATGCGCATTTTATCCGGGCTTATTCTTATTGGTTACTTGCCAATTATTATTGTGCACCATATGCAATCGCGAACATGAATAGTTTGGGGTTGCCTATAAAAAAGACCGTGGATTATACAGAATCCTTAAAACGTGCAACTTTAAAAGAAACCTATGATTTTATCTTATCTGACATTGCAGAAGCTCAAAAAGTTGCTTATGACGATGTAGAACCGAGGCGTGCATGGAGGATCAGTCAAAAAGCAATTTCAGCTTTCATGAGTCGTTTTTATCTGTTTACCGGTGATATGGACAAAAGTCTTGCCGAAGCAAATAAAGCATTGACTACTTCGAATGCTAAATTGGTAGACCTAAATACTTTGGCTACTGGTATACCTAAATCATACAGCAATCCCGCGGTAACATTGAATTTTTCAGAATTAAACGATTGGGCTGCTTCGAAATTTCTATACTGGTCGGAATTTTACTATACCCGACTTACCTATACCGGCTCTCAATGGTTCTTACCATCTGCAAACTTACGGGCCTTATATGATGCCCAGAATGATTTGCGTTATAAGAAGTTTATGATTGAGAATGGGGGCAGGAGATTTTCTGTGATCACTCCGGCAGCATTCAGATATACAATTTTTGGTGATGGTGCATATATTCCAGCTGGCTTTACTGTTGCAGAAGTTTTATTAAACAAAGCCGAAGTGTTGGCCAGGAAAGGAAATGTGGCCGGCGCAATGGATGCTGTAAACACCCTACGCTTAAAAAGAATGAGCTCCTATATTGCCCTGAGTGCTATAGATAAAGATGATGCTATTAAAAAAGTTCTGGAAGAAAGGCGCAGGGAGATGCCATTTACCATGCGCTGGTATGACATCCGCAGATTTAGTGTAAATGATTATCCTCAGGATGACATTACAGTTACCCGCGATTTTTTTGATGTAAGTGCTGTAGGTGCTAACGTAGGCAGTCCTAAAACCTATACCCTCGACAATAAACGTTATCTTGTTCCAATCAATGGAGTGGAACTGGATGCTAGTCAGAAGCAAATTGTTCAAAACTCTTATTAATCCTGTTATGAAAAAAACAATCATAAAATTGCTGTATATATTACTAATTGCTATAGTGATTATACCAGCAGCAGCAAACGCCCAACATGGGAAAAATGAAGTGATCACCGATAAGTCAAAACTGGCTAAATTAAAAGCGGCTGTAGAAGCAAAAATTGACAGTGCCAATGTGCACGAAGCTTATATTCGGGCAATGGGCATCGAAAATCCTGAACTGGAAAAACAATACGCCATCTGGATGAAGAAATATCCAAAATCGGCAATCATCCCGTATAGCATTGCAGAGGCTTATTTGAATGAAGAAAGTCCGAAAGCAAAACCTTACCTGTTGAAGGCGGTAGAGATTGATCCAAAGTTTACTGAAGCCTGGGGCGGATTGTGGATAGATGGAGAACGATGGGGTGATTTTACGGTTTCACGTGGTTACCTGGCCAAGGCCACAGCATCAGATCCTTCCGATCCGAAGTATGCATTTTATTATGCTTCTTCTTTTGGTGGTATAGATGATGTAAAGTGGGCACAAATGAGCCTTGATGTAGCCAAACGTTTCCCGAATCATGAACGAGGGGCACAGGCATTGTATTGGTTGGGGGCGCGGTCCAAAAATGTGGCCGACAAAATGAAGTACTTTGAACTGCTGCATGACAGCTATGCGCCAGATAAGTTCAATTGGGCGGCAAGCGGTATGTCTTCATATTTTAATATTTTACTTTCAGAAAATCCGCAAAAGGCTGTTGCTCTGGCTCAAGAGATGGCCAAAACCGAAAAAGAGGAGAAAAAAACATGGCCCGATCTGGTGCTGCAGGCACAAACCATTGCCAAAGCAAAAATGCTCCTCGACCAGAAAAAAGGAACGGAAGCCCTGACGATATTGAAACAGTTAAAATTGTCAAAATATTCGGCGTTTAAAACTGATCTGGAGATTTTAAAAGCGCAGGCAGCGGATGTAGCCGGAAATACCGGTGCTGCGTACGACAGTTTAATTGTAACCTTTGTCAAAAGTCCCTCTACAGTTTTAAAAACTGCAATAGCAGGCTATGGCAGCAAACTGAGGAAAAACGAAGAGCAAATCGATACAGATATCTGGACACGCTTGAATGTCAATGCGCAGGTTGCTACGCCATTTAATGGGTTAAAACGGTATCTGACCCCGGGAAAAGCCTCATTGGCCGACTATAAGGGCAAGGTGGTGTTGCTAACCTACTGGTTTCCTGGTTGTGGTCCGTGTCGTGGAGAGTTCCCGCATTTTGAAAATGTTGTTAAGAAGTTCAAAGGTAAAGACCTGGAATACCTGGGTATCAATATCGTGTCTAACCAAAATGATTACGTTGTTCCTTTTATGAAAAGCAGTGGTTATAGCTTTACGCCTTTAGAAGAGGTGGAAGGGCGTGCAAAGGGAAATCTGGATAATCGTGGCGCAGCTCCTATGAACTTTCTGATCGATAAAAATGGTAGACTGATTTTCTCATACTTCCGCACGGATGGCGACAATGAGGATGACCTTGAATTGATGATCAATTTATTGCTTAACCCTAAGCAAGCATAGTACAATAGATACATGCATCTGTTTGTCTCCTGTAATTTACTGGAAATACAGTGTGCAAATATGAGCGGTTAGCTATTAGCTGCAGTCGTCGTCCTGAATTTAATTTGCTTTGAAGCTACAGCGTTGTGAGTCACGTGTAGGGTCTTCAAATGAGTTCAGGATGACGACTGTAACTAAAAAGTTTTTATTCAGCGGTATTCTTTAACTGCATCAGCAACGAATAGGCACCTGTGGTGACAATTTTTTTTCCTTCCAGACCGCTTCCTACTACAGTCAGACCATTTTCAGATTGCTCTTTTTGGACCGGTATCATTCCAAAGCTATTGTTCCCGGTAGCTACAAACACATAATCCTTGTGCTCAAAGCTAACAATAGCCTCATCAGGCAGTACTTTTTCCCTGTTATTGTCCAGCTGGATTTCGGCATTCATGTACATACCCGGTACCAGTCGCTTATCGTATTTTTCAAAATGGCAATGCACTTCAGCACTTCTGTTTTCATTTATGGAATGACTGACAAGGATAATCCTGGTATCGTATTTCTGATCGGGTTTGCCATTGCTATAGGCTACTACACGCTGTCCAATTGCAATTTTACTGAGGTCTTTCTCATATACCGTTAGGTTCAGGTGGATGTCGGTAGGATTTACCAGTTCAAAAATCACATCGGAAGGGGTAACATATTTGCCAATATTAACATTCACTTTACTGATATAGCCATTGATAGGAGAGTGGACACTGATGCTGCGTGAGATAGAGTTTTCTGACAGCCGCTGTGCGTTGATTCCAATTAGGCTCAGCTTTGCCGCCAGTGCCTTTAATTCAATATTCAGACTCCTGAACTCATTTTCAGACTGCTGCAATACTTTGTCGCTGCTGGCTTTGCTGCTGTTCAGTTCGCGCTGCCTTTCGTACTCTTTGCTCGCATAGCCCAGTTTATTTTTTACACTCAGGTAGTCCTGCTGCAGCTGAATGTATTGTGGATCTTCCATGATGGCCAAAAGCTGACCTTTGCGCACTTGTGTGCCTGGTAACATCTCCGTTGATTTCAGATATCCGCCCAAAGGAATACTCACTGAAACCAGATTTTGAGGTGGTACATCAATTTGACCGCTAAGTTTAAGAACACTGCCAATATTTTGAAGGCTTATTTCGGTAGTTTGAAGCCCGATGTTTTTGGCTTGCGCTGGGGTTAACACAACTACTGTTTCGTTGGTAGGGGTAGTTGTGTCCTTTGTTTGTTGTTCTGCATTGATGTTGTTACAGGCATATAACAAGCTGAATAGGGCTATTGTTGTGATATAAGTTGCTATTTTAAGTTTCATGTGCTATCTGGATAAAAGGTAATTTAAATGGATGATGCTGTTGTTAAGGTCTTTTACGGCCTCGAAATAGTCAAGCTGTACACCGAGAGATTGTTGGTTCAGCACTGTCCATTCCAGGTAGTTAATTTCGCCGTGTTGCAGTTGTTTTGAAAGCGCACGGGTAATGTCCTCTGCATTTTTCAGTGCACCTTTTTCAAATTCCTGAACGATGGTACTATATTGCTCAACCTGGCTCAATGTTCCCGAAAATTCTGCCTGCAGTTGCTTTTGTTTGTAATCAGTTTCATTTTTGGTGAGGGCCTGAAATGCTTTGGCCGACTTTATTTTTGCACGTTGGCTACCCGAAAAGAGAGGAATCTCCAATCCAAACTGTAAAGACTGAAAGCGGTTTCCGCTATTGTAGTTAATGCCGTCGCGGATGCTCATGTTGTTATAACCAATATTGATATCAGGGAGCAGTTTTGATTTCTCAGTTTGTAACATTGCATCTGCTGTTTTTTCCTGTTGCTGCTGCCATTTCAGTGCCGGGTGAGCAGAAAGAGCGGTACTGTCTGCTAAAGGTAAATCTACTTTAAACGTTTCGGCTATCGGTTTTCTAGGCTCATTACTGTTCAGTAGCAGCATCAGCTGTCGTTGAAGTAATGTTTCTTCCTGTTTCAGGTTCTTTTGCTGAATTTTTAACTGAATAAGCTGATTCTCGGCACTTGCTTTTTCCAGTATGTTGCTTTCCCCTGCTTTTAATCGTAAGCCTGCCACACGGAGGAAGGAAGTATAAGTGGAATCTATTTTGCTGAGTAATTGCATCTTTTGGTAAAGTAGCAATAGTTCGTAAGCGATGGATCGGGTGATTTTCCTGACTTCTGCTTCCTTCAGGTCGACCTCCAGGAGGGCCAATCTCCATTCTTCATGTAGCTGCTGCTTTTGACGTTGATATACCAATGGCAGACTAAAGCCTTGGGTTACCGAAATGCGGTTGTCACTTAATGGACTGTTAAAGTTTCCATATTCGGCGTTGACCGATGTTTTGGGTAAATTAACAGCGGCTTTAATTAACGCTTTTGCCTGTTCGGCTCTCAGCTGACGGTTTTGTATCAATAAATTGTTGGCTACCGCCATATCAACAGCGGCATCAACACTGATTGGTCTCTGTGCTTGTGCCGGTAAAAAGGCAAACGCTAATAGGGATAAAGTGAGCGTAGTTTTTTTTACTTTTGGTTTGATACCCTTTTCAAAGGCGATGTAAAGAATGGGTAAAACAAATAGTGTTAGCAAGGTGGCAATCATCAATCCTCCAATCACTACGGTAGCTAGCGGACGTTGGACAGAAGCACCCGCGCCATTGCTCAGGGCCATAGGAAGGAAGCCGAGCGAAGCCACAAAAGCCGTCATCAGTACCGGCCTTAACCTGGTTGTTGTGCCTTGGGTGACAATGGTTTTGAGGTCTGTTTCTCCGGTAATTTTAATTCTGTTAAATTCTGCAACCAATACAATCCCATTTAAAACTGCTATACCAAAAAGTGCAATAAACCCTACACCTGCGCTAATACTGAAGGGCATTCCACGCATGGCTAATAAAAAGATTCCGCCAATGGCAGATAGAGGAATAGCTGTATAAATAAGTAATCCGTATTTGATGGAATTGAAGGCAAAGTATAGCAGCAGGAAAATAAGTAAGAGGGAAACCGGAACGGCCACCGACAAGCGTGCTTTGGCTTCGTTTAGGTTTTCAAAAGATCCGCCGTAGCTGATGGCGTAACCTGTTGGCAATTTAACTTTTGCATTTATCTTTTTCTGAAGCTCTTCTACAATGCTTTCTACGTCGCGGCCATTTACATTAAAGCCTACCAGTATCCTTCTTCTGGTATCTTCACGTTGAATTTGGCTTGGGCTGTCCACCAGTTCGACCGTGGCTACCTGGTTCAATGGGATCTGGGTGCCTGAAGGCGTGGGCACCAATAGGTTTTGTACATCCTTGATATCCTGGCGTTGCTCATTTTGCAGCCGAACAACCAGGTCAAATCGTTTTTCACCTTCAAAAACTAATCCCGTACTTTGCCCGGCAAAGGCAGCATTGACATTTCTGTTGATGTCGGCAATGTTTAATCCATATTGCGCTATAGCTTTTCGGTTGTATTTGATCACAATTTGCGGCGTTCCCGTAATTTGTTCCACATACAGTTCCGTGGTACCCGGTACACTTTTTACGATATTTCCGAGTTGCTTAGCGTACGCCCCCAGCGTATCAAGGTCTTCCCCAAAAATCTTACAAACCACGTCCTGTCGTGCACCGGTCATCAATTCATTAAAACGCATTTGCACAGGAAATTGAAAACTTGTCGTTACGCCCGGTACTTCGGTTGCTGCAGCACCCATCTTTTCAGAAAGTTCATCAAATGACTTTGCCGAGGTCCATTCGGATTTGGGCTTAAGGTTGATGATCATGTCGCCCATATCCATGGGCAGAGGTTCAGTAGGTACCTCACTACTACCTATTTTGGTTACTATATTTTTTACCTCGGGAAACCGGGATTTCAGGATGCCCGCAACTTTTTGCACATTTTCGATTGTTGTATTCAAGTTACTGCCCGAAAGCACACGTGTCTCTACCGCATAATCACCTTCTTCGATAGAGGGGATAAATTCGCCACCCAGGCGACTCAATAGAAAAACAGCCATTATAAACAAAATAAGCACCGTGGCTATAATGGTTTTAGGTAACTTTAAGGCTTTCATGAGCATCGATTTATATCCCTTTTCGATTTTCGCCATTACACGGTCTGAGAAATTTTGTTTCAGTTTGATTTTTCTGCTTAGGAAAATACTGCTCAGCATAGGAATATAGGTCAGGGAAAGTATAAAAGCACCCAGTAAAGCGAAAGCTACCGTTTGTGCCATGGGCTTAAACATTTTTCCTTCGATGCCCTGCAGGCTGAAGATAGGGAGGTATACAATCAGGATGATGATTTGCCCGAATACGGCACTGTTCATCATTTTAGAAGATGCGCTTTTCACCTCTTTGTCCATATCATGTTGCGATAACATGGTCAGGCCGGCAAATTTCCTGCTATGGCTAAGCTGATGCATTACCGCTTCAACAATAATTACCGCGCCGTCTACGATGAGGCCAAAATCCAATGCGCCAAGACTCATCAGGTTTCCGCTTACACCGAACAAATTCATCATAATAACGGCGAATAGCATAGAAAGGGGGATGACAGAAGCAACCAGGAGGCCCGCTCTCAGGTTACCAAGAAAAAGTACCAAAACGAAGACTACAATCAGGGCACCTTCCAGCAGATTGGTTTGCACGGTATTGATGGCATTGGTTACCATATCGGTACGGTCAAGAAAGGGTTCAATAACTACACCTTCGGGCAAGGTTCGCTGAATTTCTGTTATTTTACTTTTGATGTTCTCAATTACCTCGTTGCTGTTTGCACCTTTCAGCATCATTACGATAGCACCGGATACTTCTCCTTCATCGTTGTAGGTAAGGGCCCCATAGCGGGTAGCTGCACCTATGTTTACTTCCGCTACATCACGTATCAGCAAAGGATTATTTCCTTTGTTGTTTCTGATCACCACATTTTCTATATCTTCTTTGTTGCCAATTAGCCCTTCGCTTCTGATGTAGAGCACGGTAGATTGCTTTTCGATATAGGAGCCACCTGTATTCTGATTGTTGTTTTCCAGGGCGTTAAATACATCGGCGATGGTAACCTGATGTGCTTGCAATTTGGCTGGGTTTATAGCAACCTGATATTGTTTCAGTTTGCCGCCAAAGCTGCTCACTTCAGCTACTCCTTTTACGCCCAGTAACTGGCGGCGGACTACCCAGTCCTGTATAGTGCGCAATTCGGTAATGTTGTATTTGCTTTCGTAGCCTTTTTTGGGTTTTACAACGTACTGGTATATCTCGCCCAATCCGGTAGAAATAGGCCCCATTTCAGGCTTCCCTATCCCATCGGGGATAGATCCCTGTACAACTACCAGGCGTTCTGATACCTGTTGTCGTGCCCAGTAGACGTCTATATCGTCGTTGAAAACAAGTGTAACGAGGGATAAGCCGAAGCGGCTGTAACTTCTGATTTCTTTGATACCGGCGATGTTGCTGCTGGCTTGTTCGACGGGAAAGGTGACCAGGCGTTCGATATCGGTAGCTCCATAGGAGGGAGCTACTGTAATGATTTGCACCTGGTTATTGGTGATGTCGGGTACGGCATCTATTGGCAGTTTGAAGAGTTCGAAAACTCCATATATAAGGAGTGCGATAGTAAATAACGCAACAACGAGTTTATTCTTTACAGAAAACCCAATGATTTTATTAAGCATGAAGATTTTATTTGATCAATTCCTGAATAAAGAGTGACCGGCCTTTTTTTAAGGCTAGTCCTGATTAAAAAAGATTGATCATGCTTTGGGCGGTTGCCAGATCTGACCGCAATCGGGTGCAGGGACGCAGTTTTCCGTGTAGGGAAAGCTATCGTTAGGAATAATTGCCCTTATGGGACTTTTAACGTAGTTGCAATAGAATTGTGGAATCGCCTGCATCGATAAACCATTAAAACCGGGAGTTTTAAAAGGTAACTGATTGTCTCTTTCTTCGTCATTGTCCGAATGAGGAATAGAATTGTAATGGTCGGCCAGGTATGTCGAAAAGCTAATTTCGCTGTTTAGTGCTTTGTGTTCATAGAAATGTTGAAAAAGCACAGGAAGCTTTATCAATTCCCGAAGCTCAGTGCCAGAAATTAAGTATATCGATAGTATAAAAAGGATAATTTGCTTTTTCAAGGCATCAAAGTTAAGCGGAAAAATGAGAAGATAAAAGGTTCTTATTGGTTATTTTTGGAACGTAGATTTTATCAACATTATTTATATCTTTAAAGTTAAGGTTCAGTTATTTGCCTTCTGATAAACCAGACGGCTGAAAACCTTTTTTTGATATATATAAATTCAAATATGAATAGACAGCTCTTAACTTTGTTCTTATTATTTCTCGTACTATCTACATCTGCCCAAAAGGTTAATGTTAAAGGGGTAGTGAAAAACACTTCGGATAGTGTGGTTGTGTTCCGCGTGAACGAGATTGATGCCATAACCGGAGAAGATGATTACAAACGATATCAGGTGAAACTTGACCATAAAGGTAAATTTGAAATTTCCTTACCTGAAAACAGCATTAGAGAATGGATAATAGAACAGGGGGAAGATGAAGTTTTTCTCTATATATGTAATGGTCACAACCTCAATCTTGTTATTGATTTTACCAAAGACAAAAACAGATTGGTTGCCAGTGGAAAAAATGCATCCGAGGTTAACTTTTTCAATTACCTTGATGAACAAAGTGGTGAAAAATACGGATGGTCATTTTATCAAAAATTAACCCATTTGAGTATCGACGAAGCGCTGAAAGCCAGAAATAGAAAGGCTTTGTTTCAATTAAAAGTACTAAATGATTACCGTAAGGCTAAGGGTTTCAGCGAACAATTTTATCGCAAACTAAAAACCCTCTATAAGTATGAGCCTTATGAAACAACATTAGTGGAGCAATTAGGTCAGGATAAAGGCCTTAAAGCAAATGTTAATTTCCTGTTGTCGTTAAAAAGAGATGGCTTCAATGACGATTATGCTGCAAAAAACTCCAATGAATACAACACCCTGGTCGAACATTATATGCAATACAAATTCAATGGTTTAATAGGGGAAGTCGATGCATCTGAATTCCTAAACTTCGGTACAGGAGCAGAACTATCCGGCTTAACGAAGCAGGTATTTTTAGCCAGACAAATGATTATTTTTACTACAGCAGACAATAATTTATATAAACAAGTCCATCAAAAATTCAAGAAAGAAGTAAAAGACCCTCAATTATTGTCGTTAGTAGACAAGACCAGAAATAAATACCTGGCCAAACTAAATGAGAACATATTGTCAAAGGAAAATGTCAGTCAAAGCAGATCCTTAAATGAAATTTTTCAAAAATATAGGGGCAAGGTTATTTATTTAGATTTGTGGGCCAGTTGGTGCGGTCCCTGCAAATCGGAGATGCCAAATTCAAAAAAAATAAAGGCTAAGTTAAAAGATCAGGATGTAATATTTTTATACTTAGCATATCAGGATAAAAAGGAAAACTGGCTTGCCGCCAGGAAAGAACTTGAAATCGATGGCGAGCATTATCTATTAAACCCACAGTTGGTCAAAGAAGCTAGTCAATTATTTGAGATTAGTGGAATTCCACATTATGTAATTATTGATAAGGATGGAAATATCGTGAATAAACACGCCGGTAGACCTAATGAGGCTTATCCTGAATTATTAAAGTTATTGCAAAGCATGTAGTTTTTCTGTTTTAACGGTTAGCTGTAACAAATGGCTGCCTGGGTGAAAAAGCCTCAGAGAAATCTGATCCGGATTGCCCCGCTATAATGTCCATTCTCCCCTGTCCTAAAGTTGCGGTTTGTGCCTAAATTTACCGGTAAATTAAATGAGAAAACATTAAGGGTGAATTGGTGTTAAACAAGAAAGTATCGGGACTCAAAAATGCAGTCCTGGCAGGTAAAACTTAAAATCAAAAAAATGAAACTTAAAGGTCTGACTATCGCACTATGTTTAATCTTAGGCAGTCAAATGACAATGGCACAGGTAAAAGCAACTGATCTGGTAAAAGAATGGGAAAGAGCGAAAGCTTATACCGGTGAATATCTGGATGCAATGCCTGAAAGTGGCTATGCACTAAAACCGACGCCGGAGATGCGGTCGTTTGCAGAACAGTTGTTACATCTGGCAGATGCAAATTATGGCTTCGCCTCGGCAGCAACCGGAACAAAGAGCCCTTATGGCCAGGGTGAACTGGAAAAAACCGATGACAAGTCCAAATCTAACGTGGGCAAATTAGTACTGGCAAGCTATGATTTTGTAATTGACAATGTAAAAAAGATGCCCGAAGCACAATTGGATGAAGCTTTCAAGCTATTCGGACGTTTCGAAATGACCAGAAGACTGGCTTTGGCGAAGGCTTTTGAACATCAGACACACCATAGGGGGCAAACTACAGTATATCTCCGCCTGGCAGGTGTTAAACCTCCGCAGGAAAAATTGTTCTAAAAAACACCATATCTGTTTAAGATCAGGACGTTTTTCCTAAGTATTATTATCGACATTTTTTAGCCAGGGATAGATAAATTATGCACCAATTCGGAACAATGTCAGTTCAAAAATTTTTTTTTTCAAATTTTTAGTGGTTCTTTAGTGGCCCGGATAGTGCTTCCCAATGTGGCTTTACTACTGCTCGTCTGGGCCTGCTGTTTTCAATGGAATTTTCCCGAACAAAGACGAACCAGGTACGAACCAGAGTCGACGCGGGAGCGACCATGTCATTCGCCTCGCTACGGAGATTCTCTAAGCCCCAAATTGTTCTGAAAATGGATCTGAAAAATTTTTTGGCAGTTGGTTTTGCTATGTGGAACCCAAATATAACTAATAGGCGTCAGGTTTACTAGCACTCGCCTCATATTTCAGTAAATTCATCTTTTTTTATCTACCTTAGATTCGGCATAAATTAAGGGTATCGTTGAATGATGAATACAAATCAGGCTTCTTTAGATGATAAGAAACTGCTGGCAGGATTAAAATTCATCATTATAGTCATTTTTTATTGATCAATAACTTTTGAAATTCTTTTCCGATAAATGGATTAACGATGTGCTGAAAGCCTTTCTGTAAAGTAAAAACAGTAATTGTTGCATCAGATTCCGGAGAATAAATAACATCTGTCCCCCACCAGCCGCCGTGATAATAGGCATTGAATCCCATATCAAAGTGATAAAGTCCTAAACAATATTTAGATTGATCTGAAGGTAAAACATATGTATGCATTGCTTCCAAGATTTGTTTATCTTGAATAATTCTCCCATCAAACAGGTATTGAAAAAACAAGGCAGCTTCTTTTGCTGTGGTAGCGATTCCACCACCACCATACAAATCCCAAGAAGGATCAATATCGAAAGAATCCCATCCATACTTGCTTGCGTATTGATGTGCAAGTGCTAACGTGTTGTTAGGGAATTTTTCTAAGTTAATAAACCATGTTTTTGTCAGATTCAATTCTTTGTACCTCAATAAATCCCGAATCGCTGCATAAAATGGTTGTTGCATTTTTTGCTCAATAATTTCGGCCAGGAGTAAGTAATTTATATCTGCATAATTAAATTTTTCACCCACTGGCTGAGGACTTCCAATCTCAAGGGATCTTTTAATTTGCTCCTCTTTTTTCCATTTATATGCCGGATTTTGATTAACCAATTGAAAATATGCATCGTCCACATAGTCCTGAATTCCAGAGGTATGTGACAATAGATGTTTTGTCGTAATTGTATTCAAATCATAGCCATCTTTTTCAAATAATAGACGCGTTTGTTCCGATAATAATGTTTTAACCGGTTGGTCGATAGAAATTTCGCGTTTTTCGACCAACCTTAGTATAGCAGCAGCAACGTAAGGCTTGGTATTACTAGCAATCAAGACAGGTTGCTGAGAATTTAATGGCTCATTTGTTTTGATATTTGCAATTCCTTTTGCATAACTCCAGGAAATATTTCGCTTCGGTGCCTCAACATGAACAATAATTCCAATGGCATTTTTATTATCATCATAAATAGAATCTATTTTATTCTGAAAAACTGTTTGCAATTGAGCAAACCCCATAAATGGAATACACAACGTACATAATAATAGTATTTTTTTCATATCAAATCAAGAAATATGAGCAGATATTCTCGAACTCTAAGTAACTCATACGTTATACATAATTTTGACAAAGAGCAGAAGGATCTTTTTATAAAAAATCTTAAAATCAAAAAAAGCTTCTAGTGAAAACTAGAAGCTTTTGAAGTGCACTTGTAGGGATTCGAACCCCAAACCTTCTCATCCGTAGTGAGATGCTCTATCCAATTGAGCTACAAATGCATTTCCGTTTCGTTAACGGACTGCAAAAGTAATGCTTGAAATCGATTTTACAAACTTTTTTGTAAAAAAATCCAGGCATTACTTGCATAAAACATATTTAGGCTTCTACAGCTTTTTTAATTGCGTCAAAATCAGGCATATCGGTAGCAACTTCCAAAACTTCCGAATGAATAATTTTTCCTTCTTCGTCAATTACAAAGGCTGCTCTTTTGGATACACCTTTCAAATTGAATACAAAATCGCTATAAAATGCACCATAAGCTTGCGAAGCTTCTTTGTTAAAATCTGAAAGTAAAGGAAACTGGTAAGCCTGATCTTCTTTAAATTTGGCCAATGTAAAAGGAGAATCTACAGAAATACCTACCACATCTGCGTTCATGCCTTCATAATAACCAAAGCTATCCCTCATGGTACACAATTGCGCAGTGCAAACGCCTGTAAATGCCATTGGGAAAAAATGAACAACCAGTTTTCTGCCTTTGTAATCAGAAAGAGATACTTCTTTCAGTTCTGAACTGAATAATTTAAAATCGGGGGCGCTATGGCCAACACTTAATGACATATAATTCTGTTTAATTTTATCAATACATCCCAAATATAACAAATAAAAAAACGTGGACGATTTCGAAGTCTACCGGATGTGATGTATATCGCAGCAAACTAATAGGGGAGGTCTTGGTTAATTCAAAAATAAGCTGTATCCTTACCTTTCAGATCATCAATCAATATTTGAGATAATATGTCCACAGTGGTTCTGGATTTTAAACAGTTATATCTTGACTTTTATGCTGCCCTTTGTTACTTCGCGTTTAAAATAGTGGGGGACCAGGAGGAGGCGAAAGATATTGTAGAAGATGTTTTTGTCAAAGTACTCCATCATAAATCAATAATATCAGCAGACGAGAATATCAGGGCTTATCTCTATACGGCGGTTAAAAACTCCTGTTTAAGCTATTTAAAAGTTTCTGCAAGGGTTAAAGAAAGGCAGTGGCATTACAACGCTAATCAACCTTCCGAGGAGGGCGACTATATGAATGACCTTATTCAGGCCGAAGTATTGCGCGAGGTGATGAAGGTGATAGATAAATTACCCGGCCACTCGGGGAAAATCATTAAAATGAGTTATTTTGATAACCTGAAGAACGATGAGATTGCGGCGCTGCTTGGAATCTCTACACAGACCGTAAAAAACCTGAAATCAAAAGGACTGGATAGTTTGAGACGTTTGCTTAAGCCTGATGTTTTTGCGATGTTTTTATTCCTCTATGGCCTGAAAAGCGGTTAAAGATAAAACGATATATTTATCGGTACTTTTCTATATCGGCGTAGTTATATTAATAATCAATATAGATCATTACCAGTTTACACTTACAAAACCAGCATAACATAAAATTATGATCAGATCATTAACCATAGTTTTCCTGTTGCTTATTGCCTCCGCTGCTTCTGCACAACAGGTTCTGCCGCTTTATCCCGATAGCATTCCAAATTGTAAAGTTGAGCTGAAAGCGGAGGAGAAACCTACTTTGACCATTTATTTGCCCGCAGCTGATAAAGCTAATGGCACCGCCGTAATTATTTTTCCTGGTGGAGGTTACGGTACAATTGTTACCCATACCGAAGGTACACCTATAGCCCAGGCCTTCGTGAAAGAAGGAATAACCGCCATCGTGGTAAAGTATCGTTTGCCCAACGCAGATAAAATGAAAGATAAAAGCTTAGGTCCCTTAATGGATGCACAACAGGCCATCAAAATGGTAAGATCCAATGCATCGGCCTGGAATATTAATTCCTCAAAGATTGGGATTATTGGCTTTAGTGCCGGCGGACATCTGGCCAGCAGTTTAGGTACGCATTTTAAACATAATTACATTGCTAATAAAGAAGGGGTTAGTCTTCGTCCGGATTATATGGTACTTGTTTACCCGGTAATCAGCATGAAGGCAGATCTTAGCCACTCCGGATCAAGGATGAATTTGCTTGGGAAAGAACCTACTGCACAAAAGGTGCAGCTGTTTTCTAATGAAGAGCAGGTAACAAAGGACACCCCTCCAACTTACTTAACCCATTCGGGTGATGATAAAGTGGTGAAGGTTGACAACAGTATTGCATTTTATAGCGTATTACAAAAGCACGGAGTAAATGCCGAGCTGCATTTATTTCCGAAGGGAGATCATGGGTTTGTATTACACCTTCCGATAAATGAATGGATGCAGCCGATATTTCGCTTTATAAAAAACGAGGGTTTTTAAGGTTTTAAATGCTATGAAACCATCATGATCTTTCAAACCACACAGTGGGGTGAATAAATCTGATAGCTTCATCACAATTAAAAAGCAAACCGAGTTTACGAGTTCATTAATACAAATGAAAACAATAGAAGAACATTAATAATTATAAACAGATGAAAAAAATAATCTACATTTTATCGGTACTTTTTCACCTTCGTGTAGTTTAAGTATTAAAATCAGATATAAAGGACTGGAATGAAACAGGATTACGATAAGATCATTACACTAATTGGTAATTATAATTCGGGGGAAATTGATGCAGCTGGTAGGAAAGAGCTGGAAGATTGGATTGCCCTTGACCATAATAATCAATTGGTTTTTGACCGACTTACTTCTGATGATCAGCTTAGAACAGAACTGAAAATTATGCATGGGTTCAATGCTGAAGATAGTTTTTCGGAATTTGAACGTACACATATGTTCCCTGCCAAAAGGCTTTGGCTTAAAATAGCTGTTGCAGCGTCTATCTTGATTGCTTGCTTCATCGGCGGAAATTATTATTTCTTTTCAGAAAAAAAGAATTCAGAAGCAGGATATGCCGTGGCCAATGATATCCTTCCGGGAAAAAATGCGGCTACCCTAACCTTAGCCAATGGAAAAAAAATAGCATTGGCAGATGCCCATAACGGCGAACTGGCAAAAGAAGCTGGTGTAGTGATTACCAAGACCAGCGATGGGCGCATTATTTATGAAATAATGGACCAGGGGAGTAAGCCTGGAGCCCAAAGCAATACACTGAGTACCGCCAGAGGGGAGACCTATCAGGTCCGTTTACCGGATGGAACTATGGTGTGGATCAATGCGGCCACAAGTTTAACCTATCCGGCTTCATTTGCAGCCTTGAAGAGCCGAACAGTGGAGCTGAATGGGGAGGCGTACTTTGAGGTTTCGAAAGATAAGTCGCGCCCATTCATCGTAAAAACCGCCAAACAGGAGCTGGTGGTTCTGGGTACCCATTTCAATATCAACAGCTACACCGATGAGGGGCAAACATTAACAACCTTATTGGAAGGGTCGGTGAAGATAAACGAACAGACGGTTTTGAAACCCGGCGAGCAGGCACAGCTTTCGGACCAGGGAAATATGAAGGTCACTACAGCCAATATGGAAGAGGCATTGGGATGGAAAAATGGCTTTTTCCTGTTTGATAAGGATGATTTACCAACAGTAATGCGACAAATTTCAAGGTGGTACAGCATCAATGTCCGCTATGAGGGAGAAATTCCTAAGGCAAGTTTTGATGGTAAAGTATATCGTAACCTTAACCTCTCAAAAGTGCTTGAAGTACTTAAATATGCCAATGTCAAATTCAGGCTTGAGGGGAAAACTATCGTTATCCTGCCCTAAGCCAACCTTAATATTCAATAAACAAAACAATAAAATAACCAAATAGACCAGAGTGATGAAAAAACAGTTACGAAAGGGGCTTTGATGCTCAATTGGTGGCCGGTGAAAAACCGCAGAAGTGTTCGAGCACTTCCGCGGAAATAGCTTGGGTCAACCCTTCCCGGAAAGCCGGGATAAATCTATATGAACCGATTTATGAATTAGCCCAAACCAATCAAAAGTATGAAATTAAATGCTTTTAACCTAGGCATGCCCAGACTTTGGCTGCCGCCCAAACTATTATTGATTATGAAGTTGACCATTTTCATATTGATCATGTCGCTGACACACGTATTTGCCAGCTCCTTTGGTCAGAATGTAAATCTGGAACAAAAAAATGTATCACTCAAGTCTGTATTGAATTCAATAGAGGCGCAAACAGGTTACGTTTTTCTGAGTCGGGATTATGATCTGAATAAGCCAAGAGTAAGTGTCTCGCTCAAAAATGCGAATATCGAAGAAGCCATCAGTACAGTGTTTAAAGGACTGCCGGTTAACTACAAAATTGTAGACAATAACATTATTCTGTCCAAAAAGATACCTACACTGCTGGATAAAATAAGCAGTTACCTGGCTACTATTGAAATTAGTGGTAAAGTTGTAGGTGAGCATGGAATTCCGCTGCCTGGGGCCTCCGTTAATGTAAAAGGAACAAAAATAACAGCCAGTACTGATAAAGATGGCCGTTACAGCATTAAGCTGCCGGAAGGGAACATGGTGTTGGTTTACTCTTACATTGGATATATAAGTCAGGAAATTAAGGTCGGCGAAGGAGATAAAGTGTTGAATGTTACGCTTAAAGAAAATGACCAGTCTTTAGATGAATTGGTGATCCTTGGTTTCGGACAAACACAGAAAAAAATTGCGCAAACAGGCTCATCAGTTTCCATCGGTTTAAAGGAACTGAAGCAAAGTCCTACTGCAAATATCACCAATGCACTGGCCGGAAGATTACCAGGCCTTACGGCTATACAGATCAGCGGAGAGCCGGGCAATGACAAATCACAATTGCTGATCAGAGGGAGGGCCACAGTGAACGGGCAGGAACCATTGATTACTATTGACGGCGTAAAGAAAGATTATAGAGCTATCGCTTTACTTGATGTAAATGAAATCGACAACATAACCATTCTTAAAGACGCATCTGCTACCGCATTATATGGAGTAAAAGGTGCAAATGGTGTGATCATTGTAACTACGCGAAGAGGTAAACAGGGTAAACCCACAGTTTCAGCGAGTGTACAACGTGCGGTTCAAACCTCTATCCGTTTGCCAGAGTATGTAGATTCCTATAACTATGCTGTTTTAGCCAATGAAGCCTATCTGAATGATCATCCGGGAGGTACCGTTCCTTACAATGCGGAAGCATTGGAAGCATACCGTACAGGCTCAGATCCTTACAAATATCCCAATGTCGATTGGTTTGATGAGATGATGAAGCCTGCAGTACAAACTCAGGCCAATTTTAACATTGGCGGTGGTGGCCAGCAGTCCCGTTATTTTGTGAATGTGGGTTATACCGATCAGGGAGGCATATATAAAACGGAAAAAGATCCCAAGTACGACCCCACTTCCAGTTTTAAACGATATAATTTCCGTTCCAATGTGGATATAGATTTTGATGATAATTTTTCTATGTCTTTAAATTTATTTGGCGCGATAGAAAACAAAAAAGACCCTAATATTTCTGTTGCCGACCTTTTCTGGACGTTAAATCAGATCCCGCCCAATGCTTTTCCGATAAAATTCCCTACCGGAAGTTATGGAGAAAAGGGGTTCATAAATCCAGCCCGATTTTTAAACCAGTCAGGTTTCCGTGAATCATTCAACTCCTCTTTATCCGGAATGTTATCCCTTACCAGGAAACTGAATTTCATTACGCCAGGATTAACACTTAAAGGGAACTATTCTTTTGATGGCTATTTTCAAAATGATTTCAAAAGATCTAAATCAGTAATGACTGCCGAATACAAGGGAACTGGAGATTATAATGATCCTGCTAATTATATATACAAAGGTATAGATGCGCCTCTTTCTGCTCCTAGTTCTGGTTTCAATCAAAAAAGAGATGTATGGATGGATGTGTCATTAAATTATGCCAAACAATATAAGGATCACGGATTTACAGGCTTATTGCTTGTCAACCGCGCTCAGGAAGTAAAGGGAAATGAAGTGCCTTATGTATCTCAGGGGATTGTAACGAGATTGACTTATAACTATAAAACTAAATATTTTGCCGAGTTCAATGCAGGATATAACGGGACTGATAATTTTTCTAAGGAAAGGCGTTATGGCTTTTTTCCGGCAGTTTCTGCTGGTTGGGTCCTTTCTGAAGAATCCTTCTTAAAAGGAAATTCTGTTATTGACTTCTTAAAAATCAGAGGTTCTTATGGATTAACCGGAAATGACCTGTTACCTGGAAGAAGATGGCTGTTTAGCTCTGAATACATCCGAAATAGCGGTCGTGGTTATTTATACGGTGATAATTTGATGGGAGTAGAAGGTATTTACGAGGGGGCGATGTCAAATCCAGCTGTAACCTGGGAAAAAGCGCGAAAGGGAAACATTGGTTTTGAAGTCAGGTTGCTGAAAGATCTTTTCTCGATAACAGCAGATTTCTTTACTGAAAAACGTAATGATATTTTGATTACCCGTAAGTCTCTTCCTACAATGATAGGAATGAGTGAAAATGACCTGCCTCCTGCGAACATGGGAAAAGTACACAATAAAGGATTTGAATTGGAACTGACGCACCGGAACCAATTCAATAATGGAGGGTACTTTTTGAGCGGCAACTTTGCCCTGGCCAAGAACAAAATCATATTTATGGATGAAGAGAACAAACCGTATGACTATCAGTACCAGACGGGGCATCCATTGGGTCAGATTTTTCTGTTGGAAGCAGAAAGGTTTTTCAGGGATGAAATAGACATCCGTCTTAGTCCTGCGCAATTTGGCCGTGTGATTCCGGGGGATGTAAAGTATAAAGATTTGAATGGTGACGGAATTATTACTGATGATGATATGGGGCCGATGGGCAGAAGTAACATCCCTGAAATTACTTTTGGTTTATCTGGTGGAGTGAATTGGAAGAATTTTGATATTAGTTTCTTATTTCAAGGTGCAGCAAACAGCAGCCGAACCCTTGTGGGGGGCATGTCCTGGGAGTTTTATGAAGGTGGGAAAGTCAGGACCCAACACCTGGACCGATGGACACCTGAAACAGCGAACACAGCAACATGGCCTGCACTCCATTATGGCGGCAATAGTAACAACCATAGGATGTCGTCACTTTACCTGGAAGACAACAGTTATATCCGCTTAAAAAATTTAGAAATAGGTTATACATTTAAAAATATCAGGCTTACAAAAAAAGCTGCTTTGTCTAGTTTTCGCATTTACGGAAATGGGATGAATTTATATACCTGGACGAAAGCTCAGCCTATGTTTGACCCGGAATACTGGCAGCCCAATACCATTGGTAATGTGTATCCTGCCCAGCGGATCATCAATTTTGGTGCTTCTCTTAGTTTCTAACTCTATAAATATTGTCACATGAAATTTAAATTAATAGTGATTTGCATACTGGGAGTAATTATGTTTTCCGGATGTAAAAAATTTGATGAATACCTGGATAAAGCAGAAACCGGGGGCTTGTCGGAACAGGAAGTTTTTGGAGATTACGTTCAGACAGAAAGATATCTCGCAAATGTGTATAGTAATTTGCCTAATGATTGGATGCCAGCAAATAGTTTTACCTATGCTGCAGCATCTGATGAGGCGAAATGTCCTGTCAGCCCCTTTAACGGCCCTCAGGTATTTACAAGAGGCTTGGTAAGCCCCAATCATAATCCGCTGGATGTATGGGCAACGTTGTATGCAGCCATTCGTAAGGTAAACCGTTTCATTGAAAAAATAGATGCAGTACCGGCAAAAAATACCTCACAGGTTGCAGGAAAAAGCCGTATGAAAGGTGAAGCTTACTTTTTAAGAGCCTTCTTTTACGCAGAATTACATAAGCGTTATGGCAGTGTGCCGCTGATAGATAGGGTTTTACAGGTTAGTGATAACCTGAATATTCCCAGGAATTCTGAAGAAGAGCTGGTTCGTTTTATTGTGGACGATTGCAATGAAGCAGCAGCTAATTTACTTCCTGTAAATACGACCGTAAATACTGGCCGGGCAACTAAAGGAGCTGCCTTAATGTTAAAATCGAGGGTGCTGCTTTATAGTGCAAGCTCATTACATAATCCAACTTCGGATGCTCAGAAATGGCAGCGTGCTGCCGATGCTGCTGAGGATGTGATGAAACTTAATTTGTACCAGGTTGATGGCGATTATAAAGGGTTGTTCCATAAAAGAACTGCTGCTAATATTATTTTTCAATCGACCATGAATAATACCGCCTGGGTTCAACAAATGTTCGTGCCTAGTCAGGATGGCCTGGGCAGGATTCAGCCATTGCAAAATCTGGTAGACGATTATGAAATGACCAATGGTTTAAAACCTAATGAGGCGGGTTCGGGATATGATGCCAATCATCCATATACAAACCGTGATCCCAGACTTGCCGCTTCCATCATTTATAATGGCAGCATTTGGAGAGAGAAAGTTATCGAAACTTATGTAGATGGTTTGGATGGGCTGACGTCGGCCGAGGGGGCAAAAACCCAAACCGGCTATTATTTGCGTAAGTTATTGGATGAAAACGGAAGCATGACCCCCGACAACCGTCCGGGCGATCATTACTGGATTTTTATGCGTTACGAGGAAACACTGCTGAACTTTGCTGAGGCCAGGAATGAGGTGCTGTTGGTTCCGGATAATAGTGTGTATGATGCAGTAAATGCCGTGCGCACCCGGGCCAGCGTGAACATGCCGGCATTACCAGCGGGACTTAATAAAGAGCAAATGAGAGAGCGGATCAGAAGGGAAAGAAGGGTGGAACTTGCCTTTGAAGGCTTCCGTTTTTGGGATATCAGGAGATGGCGCATTGGCAAAAGTGTAATGCGTGAAGCAAGAGGTATGCGTGTAGTAAAGCAAGGTGGAGGAAATTTCTCTTATACACCTTTTATTGTAGAATCCAGGATTTATGAGGATGCTTTTGACCTGTACCCAATTCCACAGTCAGAACGCAACCGAAATACTGCTCTTGATCAAAATAATGGTTACTACTAACATTTAAAGATATTTAATATGAAAAGATATAAAGGAATAAAAGCCGTCTTTTTTGGCATTATGCTGCTCCTTCAATTGGGATTGTTCTCCTGTAAAGAACAGTTTTTTGAGCAAACTGATGACAGTTACACCCACAATAGTAATGCTCCTTTTGTAATCAATAAATTTTCGCCCATGGAAGGTAGTGAAGCTACCGAAGTATTGATTTATGGCGACAATTATAGCAGTAACTTGTCGGATATCAGCGTGAAAATTAACGGAAAGCCGGTAACTGTTCTGGGAGCCAATGGAAAGCGAATGATTGTTAAAATACCTGCATCGCTGGGTTCTGGTAAGATTGAAATTACCATTGCCGGAAAAACGGTAACCAGTACAGAGCCATTTGTTTATACGTTAAAAAGAACCGTAGGTACATTGGCGGGAGCTGGGATTGCCGGTTTTGCCGATGGTGCTGCTGATGTGGCCAAATTTGATTTCAGGAGCAATGCGGGGATGGATATCGACTCTAAGGGAAATTTGTATGTGGCAGATATTTTTAACAACTGTATCCGCAAAATTACGCCTGATGGCGTAGTGAGTACTTTTATAGGTAAACCTGGCGTAGAAGGGTATGTAAATGGAAATAAAGATGTCGCGTTGTTTAATCACCCCATGGACGTAGCCGTTGATAAAGATGATAATCTTTATGTTGCTGATGCCTGGAATTGGGCAGTACGTAAGGTTACTCCTGCTGGTGTGGTCAGTTCTATCAAAGGGCAGGCATTTGCATTTCCGCAAGGACTTGCTGTCAATAAAAATACAGGGGCAATTTATGTGAGCAGTGCATTAGGTGCCAATTATCATGGAGGGAAAATTTATGAATTTTCTGCTTCGGGGGTAC
This sequence comes from Pedobacter schmidteae, assembly GCF_900564155.1. Lineage (NCBI taxonomy): Bacteria > Pseudomonadati > Bacteroidota > Sphingobacteriia > Sphingobacteriales > Sphingobacteriaceae > Pedobacter > Pedobacter schmidteae. The sequence goes on from NZ_LS999839.1 coordinate 2,503,676, forward strand.
TAAACGAGCGTGGGGTAGACGTGCCGATTTTCTCGGGCGGAATGGCGGTCGACAGCAAGGGCAATTTGATTATTGCTGATAATGCCAGTTCGGTGATATATAGCGTAAATACTACCTCATGGGCACGCACACCAATTGCAGGATCGGCGGGAGAAACAGGCCTGATCGACGGAATAGGGGCTATTGCCCGGTTCGATCACCCCTGGGGAATTGCTGTTGACGCCAAAGATAATATTTATGTAGCCGGCTGCGGTCATCAGTTTGAGACACCGAATATTTCGGCTTCAGCTTCTAATATCAGAATGATAGAAGTTGGGACGAATAAGGTTTCAACTATTGCGGGTAGTGACACACAGGGCTATGCAAATGGCTTAGGTGGGGTAGCCCGGTTTGCTGTGCCAAGCGGCATCGCTATAGCGGCCAATGGTACCATCTACGTATTGGACAAAGCAAATCACCGCATTAGAAAAATTGTATCGGAATAAGTTTTCATTTAATTAAATAATTATGAATACTGGATATTATATCCATAAGGGGCACTTTGTGCTCCTTATGCTAAGCCTTTTCGTTTTTATTTTGGCAGGCTGCCAGAAATTTGTAACTGAAATACCTACCGCAAACACGAAGCGCGCCGATCAGCTTATGCTGTCTGGCAGTCTTGATGAAGGCATGCCGATTGGCATTTACATTGCGCCGCCATTTGAGTTTACCACAAACCTGCAATATGGGGCAATTAGTGAAGCAAACGTCGATGTGATACAGGATATTGCCGGCTGGATATCGCCGGTTGACAAGCTGACGATACTGGATATGGCCAATAGCCATGGTTTAAAGATGGTTGTTGCCGACAACAGGATCAACGGGAGCAATGCCGATATTACGGCTATGGTAAATACCTACGTCAATCATCCGGCACTTTCGGGCTATTACGTTAAGGATGAACCCACGGTTAGCCAGCTTCAGGATGCGGCAAACCGCTACCAAAAGTTGCTGACGCTGGACAATAACCATGATCCGCATGTGAACCTGTTTCCAAGTTATGCTACAGGGGCCCTGGGCAGTATCAATTACGAACTGGATTATGTTGAAAACTGGATACAGAAGGTAGTGGCAGCAAACCTAAGGTATCTGGCCATGGACAATTACCCTTTTCTATCCAACGGAACGTTCAGAGAGGTGCCTTATTTTCACGATCTGGATGTCATCAGGCGTGTAGGCTTAAAATATAATATCAAAACTTCCGGCTATTTGCAATCTATAGGTAATTCAACTGATTTGCGAAGGCCAAATGCAAATGAGCTGAGGTATAGTGCCTACTCGCACCTTGCTTACGGAATAAAAAAGCCGGTATGGTTTAGTTATTGGACACCAACGGGCGGTGCCGAGACCTTTACCAATGGAATTATAGATGCCGCCGGCAATAAGACCGATCTGTACATTCCTTTTAAAGCTTTAAATTTTGAAATGAAACAGCTGGGCAAAACCCTGGTCAAGCTGAATGCCAACGCCGTTTACCACACCGGAACAACCATTCCGACAGGAACAATCAGGCCCGCTGCAAATTTTGTATGGCAGGCCCAAAATGCCGCCCAGTCGATGATTATCACCCAGTTTATTGATCCTGTTGCCGGTAAGGAATATATTATGGTGGTCAACAAATCTTTTACGGCTAGCAATACCTTTAGCTTTACTTTGGCAAATCAGGTTTCCAATGTGAAGGTCATTTCTAAAGTTACCGGACTGGAAGATGCCACAAACTTTGTGCTGGCCAATCATTCCTTGTCCGATACTTTCCTGCCAGGCGAAGGAAAACTGTATGTGCTGGAAAAAGCAACTTATAGCACAACGGTGAGCACTTTTGCCGGTTCCGGGCTTGCGGGTTTTGCCAACGGGCAGGGTACGGCTGCTCAGTTTAACTTTGTAACCAATGCGGGAATAACTACAGATAGCAATGGCAATGTGTATGTGGCCGATATCAATAACCATTGCATCAGGAAGATTACCCCGGCAGGCCTGGTAAGCACATTTGCTGGTAATCCAGGTGTTGCCGGAAATACAAATGGTGTTGGAACAGCCGCCTTATTTGATCATCCTTCAGCGTTGGTGTCAGATGCGAATAACAATATTTATGTTGCCGATACCTGGAACTGGGCGCTTCGTAAAATCACACCTACAGGAACGGTAACCACCATACTGGGCTGGATTATACCTTTCCCTCAGGGCATTACCCTGGATAAAAATACCGGTAAATTTTACCTGGTAAGTGCTTTGCCTTCTGCCAGTAACAATAAACTTTATGAAGTAAGCCCGGCTGGAGCAATGACTACCAGGACGTTGAGTGTGCCGGTCATATCCGGAGGAATTGCGATGGATAGTCAGGGGAACCTTGTTATTGCCGACAATGGCAGTTCAAATGTATACAGGGTAAACACCAGCAATTGGGCTGTTACGCAAGTTGCAGGTCTTGCCGGAACTACCGGACAAACGGATGGTGTTGGGTCTAATGCCCGGTTTGAACATCCCTGGGGGATTGCCGTTGATGCCAGCGATAATATTTATGTCGCAGGCTGCGGCCATTTATTTGATGCGCCGACCATAGCTGCGGATGCTTCAAATATAAGAAGGATTGAATCTGGAACTAACAAAGTAACCACCATCGCTGGCGGTGCCTTGCAAGGTTATTTAGACGGATCAGGAACGGTTGCGAAATTTACCGTGCCTACCGGAATTGCTATAGCTCCCGGTGGTACCATGTATGTTGTGGATAAAGCAAACCACCGCATCAGAAAAATGGTATCACCTTAAAATTAGAAGTTGTATGATAACACGTTTGTCCTCCTGAATTTATTTGAGGGGGACAAACATACAACTCAGAACACATCACTAAAGATTAAACATCACACAAATGAACAGATCAACTAAAATATTTTTAATGTGTGCTTTTATGCTTGTACTTACAGGTTCTTATAGCTGCAGCAAGGCACAAACCGAAAAAGTAAAGACCGATCCGGTTAAGCCGCCGGTTGCAGAAATAAAAGAAGAAATGATGATCGGGATTTATGTATCGCCAGGAATTGGTTACATCACCGATCACCATTTTAAGAACATCAGGGAAGCAAATGTTGACCTTATACAGGATATCTCTTTAAGCTACTCACAAGCGAATAAACTGGCGATGCTAAACATGGCGGCTGCAAACCAACTGAAAATGTTTGTTGCCGATCAAAGGGTTGATGGTACGGATGCAGAGATAGCAGCGATGGTGAACGCTTACAAAAACCATACGGCAACAGCAGGATACTACATTAAAGATGAACCCAGGGTTCCTGATTTGCAGGACGCTGCCACCAGGTATAAAAAACTGATTAACCTGGACCCTGAGAAAGTGCCACATGTTAACCTTTTCCCAAGTTATGCAACGGGTGCCTTAGCAAATGTGGAGTATGAAACGGAATATATAGAGAAATGGATAGAGCTGGTAGGTGCTGTTAATCTGAAATACCTTTCATTTGACAATTATCCTTTCATGAAGGATGGAACTTTAAGGGAGGCTCCTTATTATAAAGACCTTGATATCATTAGAAGAATAGGGTTAAAATACAAGATCAAGACTTCAGCTTATTTGCAGTCTATAGGGAGTTCAATAGGTTTGAGGAGGCCTAATGCCGATGAACTTAGGTACAGCGCTTTTACGAACCTGGCTTATGGTATTAAATTGCCGGTATGGTTTACTTACTGGACCCCAATAGGTTCAACTGAACAATTTACTGAAGCAATAGTAGATGCTCAGGGCAACAAGACTGATCTTTACGCCCCATTTACAGTGATTAACGCTGAAATGAAACAAATCGGGAAAACGTTGATGAAACTGGATGCTATAGCTGTTTACCATGCCGGTGTTAGCATTCCTTCCGGTACCAAAAGAACACCTTCAGGTTTTGTATGGAAGGCAGAAAATGAAAATGACGCGATGCTGATTACTCATTTTGTTAATCCCGCAGATAGTAGAATTTATATCATGGTAGTGAATAAATCTTTAACGGAAAATAAGGTGTTTACATTTAATACTGATACTGCTGTTAAGAATGTTAAGGAGGTTTCTAAAACTGACGGGCTGGAGAAGGTTATTGATTTCAAAACTGCCGATCATAAATTAACAGATAGCTTTTTACCAGGCGAGGGTAAGCTGTATGCCCTATACAAATAACAATTCCTGCTTTCCATATAATCTGTTCAACTTATGAATACACTAAAGATATTATTTGTAGCTGTTTTTATTTTTATAAACAGTGCTGTAGAAGCTCAGCTACAGTCACAACAATTTTCAATTATTCCGGAACCGGAATTTGTAAAAGTAATGCAGGGAAACTTCAAACTCAATAGCACTACCATTATCTTATATGATGATCGGAATGCTCAGCTGAAGTTTATTGCGGATCAGCTTTCTGAAAAATTAAAAGCTTACACAGGCAATAAGTTGCCAGTTAGAAAGTTAACTGCTGACGGTGGCAAAAATCAAATTGTCTTTGAGCTTTCGGATAAAATACAGGGCATTGGTGTTGAGGGGTATACTATGAACATTAATTCCGGGAGTATTGTTATTACAGCAAAGCAGCCGCAGGGATGCTTCTATGGTATGCAAACTTTAATGCAGTTGTTACCTTTAGATCCAAAAGAAGATGCAAATATTCCGGCTCTTCAGATTCAAGATCAGCCCCGTTTTAGCTGGAGAGGCTCTATGCTCGATGTGTCAAGGCATTTTTTTACGGTGGAACAAGTGAAGCAATACATAGATTTCCTGGCTGCTTATAAGCTCAATACTTTCCACTGGCATTTAACGGATAATCAGGGCTGGCGGATTGAAATAAAGAAATATCCATTGCTGACATCAATAGGTGCATGGCGGAAAAGATCGCTGATCGGGCATTTTGAGGAACAGTCGGAGCGTTTTGATGCAGAGCCTCATGGTGGGTTTTATACGCAGGAAGAGATTAAGGATATTGTTGCTTATGCACAACGAAAGTATGTTACGGTTGTTCCGGAAATAGACCTTCCAGGGCATTGTACTTCTGCGCTTGCAGGCTATCCGGAATTGGGGTGTGGTGAAAACCCGGGACCTTTTGAGGTGAAAGACAAGTGGGGCGTATTTGACGATGTGTACTGTGCCGGAAAAGAAAACACTTTTAAATTTCTGGAAGATGTGTTTACAGAAGTGGCTGCACTTTTCCCTGGAAAGGTGATTCATATTGGTGGAGACGAATGTCGCAAAACGAACTGGAAAAGTTGTACATATTGTCAGGCACGTAGGAAAAAGGAGGGACTGAAGGATGAACATGAATTGCAGGGCTATTTTGTCAACCGCATTGCTCAGGTACTTAAAGCTAAAAATAAACGGATAATTGGCTGGGATGAGATTCTGGAAGGGGACCAGCTTAGGCCAGATGCACTTGTCATGTCATGGAGAGGTACAACAGGCGGGGTTACAGCAGCTAGAAAACATCACGATGTGGTGATGACTCCGACTACTTATCTGTACCTGGATTATTATCAGGGAGCGCCTTACCTGGAACCGCTTACTATTGATGGCTTTAATACCCTGGAACGTGTTTATAATTATGAGCCTATTCCTTCAGCATTAAATGCTGAAGAAGTAAAATATATAAAGGGTGTTCAGGGTAACATCTGGACAGAGTTTATCCCGGATTTTAAGCATTTACAATACATGGCATTTCCACGTTTGTCGGCCCTGGCCGAGGTGGCCTGGTCTGCTCCGGAAAAAAAGAACTGGGAAAAGTTTAAATTAAAAATGGAAACGGAGTATAACCGTTACGAGGCCCAGGGAATAAACTATTCAAAAAGTGCCTATCAGGTAAGTTTTGAAATGGTTAATGGAGCAAGGACACAAAAGGCGCAGATGGTGTTGAAAACACAAAGTTATAATCCTGATATTTATTATACACTGGATGGAACCGAACCTAACCAAAAGTCTAATAAATATGTCGGCCCCTTTAACGTGAATCCCAATGTGAAAATTAAGGCTGCGGCTTTCAAAAATGGTGTGCAGATGGGGCAGACTACTGATTACGAGATAACAAAGCAGGACAGGTAAGGACGGTCGTTAAAAATAATATGAATACTTTTAAATAATCACCACTATTAATAGTGTGTGCTAACCACAACTGAAACCAAATATATCGAATGACAATCCACAAATATTTAATAGTGGCTGTGCTTTTATTGTTTGCAGTAAATGTATTTGCGATTACTGAACCGATAAATTTAAGCTGCAATCAGAGAAATAGTCCGCTTGGTATCGAAACAACTAAGCCTGAATTCAGTTGGAACATTAGTTCTGGCCAACAATCATTTGTACAAAGCGCCTGGCAGGTGCAGGTTTTTAGTAGCCTTAACTACGCTAAGTTGGGTAAGGCCGATCTTTGGGATTCACAAAAAATGAATGCTGACGCTGCCATGTCAACCGTTTACGGAGGAAAAGGGCTTTCCTCGGGCAAACGTTACTATTGGCGGGTTAGAGTCTGGTCATCAGACGGAAAAATTTCTGAATGGAGTAGACCGGCTATATTTTCTACGGGCGTTTTACAAGCTAAAGAATGGGACAAAAGTAGGTGGATAGCGTATCAGGTGTTGGAAGATTCCATGAAAGTTGTTCCAGGATTACATGGCAACGGCGGCTCATTGGGGAAAAAAGCTGTACAGCGTGCTGTTGTACCTTATTTTAGAAAAGCTTTTGATATCAAAAAGCCAATAGCCGAGGCTTATGTATTTGTTTCGGGGCTGGGGCATTATGAGTTGCAGTTGAACGGAAAGAAAGTAGGTGATGATTTTCTGGCACCTGGATGGACCAATTATTCAAAAACAAATCTTTACAGTACTTATGATGTAACGACTTCATTGGTTACTGGTAAAAATGCACTGGGAGCCATTGTTGGTCCGGGTTTTATGTATATAAACCGTGAGCGCTATCGCAAAATGGCAAGGGCTGAAGCCTTTCCTATGCTAAGATTAAAATTAATGATCCGCTATAAAGACGGTAGTACCGCGGAAATAGTTACGGATGGCAGCTGGAAAACGAGTCCTTCACCAATAGTTTACAGCAGCATCTATGGAGGTGAAGATTATGATGCCCGTAAGGAACAAACTGGTTGGGATGAAGCTGGGTTTAATGACGAACGCTGGAAAAAAGCCATTTTGCTTGACGGACCAGGGGGTAAAATGAAAACGGAGTTCAGTTATCCTTTAAAGGTAATGCAAACTTTTGAGCAGCAAACCATCAGAAAGATAACGGATAGTAGCTATTTGTACGACTTTGGCCAGAATGCATCTGGAATTGTTCGTTTAAAAGTTAAGGGGAAGAAAGGAGATCGGATACGCATTATTCCCGCGGAAATTTTAGATGATCAGGGAATGGTAGATCAACGAGCTTCAGGCAGTCCTTATTATTTTGATTATACGCTTAGAGGTGATGCCGAAGAAATCTGGGAACCTCGTTTTAGTTATTACGGATTTAGGTATGCTTTGGTAGAAGGCGGTGTTCCGGTCGGACAACCTGCAATATCAGTAAGACCGGCAGTGCAAAGACTCCAATTGCTGCATACGCGCAACAGTGTGCAGGAGATCGGTACATTTAGCTGTTCGAATACCCTGTTTAATCAAACTTTTAAACTGATTAACTGGGCGATGAAGAGTAACATGAGTCATGTAAGTACAGATTGTCCCCATAGGGAGAAATTGGGTTGGCTGGAGCAAACGCATCTTGTAGGGGGATCATTGAAATATAATTATGACATTCAGCTCTTCTATAATAAAATTATAGATGATATGATGGAATCGCAGCTTTCTTCTGGTTTGGTACCTGACATTGTTCCTGAATATGTTGTATTTGAGGATGGTTTCAGGGATTCTCCGGAATGGGGAAGTGCTGCTGTTATTATACCCTGGTATTTGTATCAATGGTATGGCGACAAAAAGTCAATTGAAAAGGCTTATCCTATGATGAAGCGTTATATCAGTTACCTGGAAAGTAAGGCGGATGCACATATTCTGTCACATGGTTTGGGTGATTGGTTTGATCTTGGCCCTAAAAGTCCGGGCGAATCACAGCTTACCCCTAAGGCTTTAACAGCTACCGCTACTTTTTACTATGACGCAGTTTTGCTGGAGAAAGCCGCTGGAGTTCTTGGGAAAACTGAGGATGCAAAAGGGTATCAGAAACTAGCGCAACAGATTAAAACAGCGTTCAACAAGAAGTTTTTCGTGCCTGAGACTGCGATTTATTCAACAGGAAGTCAGACTGCTTATGCTATGGCGATTTACATGGGATTGGTAGATGAGCCGTTTAAGGAAAAGGTTTTCGCCAATCTGAAGGAATCTATACAGGCTAGCGGTTATGCACTTACGGCCGGCGACATTGGCTATAGATACCTTATCAGGGTATTGGAAGACGGAGGTGCATCGCAATTGTTATATCAAATGAATAACAGAGATGATGTGCCGGGGTATGGTTATCAGATTCGTAATGGCGCAACCGCCTTAACAGAATCCTGGCCAGCTTTAAAAAATGTTTCCAATAACCACATGATGCTGGGACACCTGATGGAATGGTTTTACAGTGGACTGGCCGGAATAAAACAGCAGGCAGATGATAAGGGTTTTAGTGAAATTTTAATTGAACCTCAATTTGTGGAAGGGATTGATTGGGTAAAAGCAAGTTATAAAGCCATTACTGGTGATATAGCGGTTGACTGGAAAAAGGAGCAGGGTAAATTGGCATTGCAGGTTAAGATACCTGCAAATACAGAAGCATTAGTTGTTTTGCCAGTTAGTGACGCAAATCTCCTGACTTTAGATCAAAAAACGCTAAGTCAGCATAAAGCTGTTAAAAGACAATATATGGAAAATGGCAAACTGAAAATTGTATTGGGTTCTGGATCATATCTATTGAGCTGGGTGAATAATTAATGATGATGATGAAAAATCTGATTATACTGTTAGTATTGCTTATTTCGGGCGTACAATTTACGTTCGCGAATGTTGTGGTAAGTAGTTTACAGCCTGAAAATTTACGTTGTGAATATTTGGAAAATCCTATAGGATTAGATGAACTGAGCCCACGTTTTAACTGGACTCATAAAGCTACAAACGCAGCTGCATTCGGACAAAAACAAACTGCCTATCGGATTATTGTGGCGTCTGACGTACAGAAACTTCATCAAAACATGGGAGATGAATGGGATTCTGGTTGGGTGAACTCTGACCAGATGCAGCAAATAGAATATAAAGGTAAGACGCTTCGGTCCGACCGTTATTACTATTGGAAAGTAGTAGTAAAAGATGAAAAGGGAGTGGTTTCAGCCTGGAGTAAAACCGCATTTTGGACGACGGGTCTACTTCAGCAGAAGGATTGGAAAGCGAAATGGATTGGAACAAATGAACTGTTTGACCCTTCACAAAAGGATTGTAATATCTCTGATCCCTGGTTGCGGAAAACTTTTAACTTACCGCAAAAGCCAGGAAAAGCCATGCTCTTTCTTGCTTCGGTGGGTTACCACGAACTATATGTGAATGGAAAGAAGATTGGTGACGATGTCTTGTCGCCTGCAGTAACGGATCATACCAAACGTGCACGTTATGTTGCTTATGACATTGCTACTGCGCTAAAGCCCGGGAAAAATGTAATTGCGATTTGGTTGGGAACTTCCTGGTCAATTTTTGGTCCTTACGTAACAACAGGCAGACCTAATACGCCTATTGTAATTGCACAAACAACTATTTACAATACGAAAACATCTGTTTCAGGTACCAAACCTGTACTGGTAGTACAGACTGATGAAAGCTGGAAAACACATGCAAGTCCGAATAGATTATTGGGAACCTGGGATTTTGCGAAGATGGGCGGTGAGTTGTGGGATGCCAATAAAGAGATTCCAGATTGGAACAGGGCCAGCTGTGATGAAAGAGGCTGGAAAAAGGCTATTGTTTACCGACCAGATTTGATTTTATCGGCACAGAACGTTGAGCCAAATCGTCTGTTTGACGAAATTAAAGCTATTGGCATTGAGGCCAGGCCGGATGGTTCGTACCGGGTGGATATGGGTGTTAATTTCGCCGGATGGACGGAGGTTGATCTGAGGGGGAGTAAAGGCGACAAAATAGCGTTTGAATATTCGGAAAGGGAACAGATGGATCAGACTTTTAACTTGCATAGTGCCTATATTATTGGGGCAGCCGGTAAGGGAACTTTTCGTAACCGCTTTAACTACAGTTCTGGTAGATGGATTACCATTCGGGGATTAAAATATAAGCCGCAACTAAAGGAGATCAGGGGTTGGATGGTGAGAACAAATTTTCAGGCAGCCACTAATTTTGAATGTTCTGATACTTTGCAGAACTGGATATACGATAAGGTAAAATGGACTTTTGAAAACCTTTCTATCGGTGGTTTTGTAGTGGATTGTCCGCAACGCGAAAGATTGGGTTATGGAGGTGATGCACATGCAACCTGTGAAACGGGAATGTACAACTATAAACTGGGCGCATTTTATACCAAATGGATGCAGGATTGGCGGGATGTGCAGGGTACAGAGTCTATTGTGGGCAATATGTATGATCCCAAGTTTGCCAGGAAAGAAGTGATGAGTGGCAGGATATTTAACAATGGTATTTTGCCGCATACGGCCCCTACTTATTCCGGTGGTGGCGGCCCGGCCTGGGGTGGCATTGTAGTTTCCTTACCCTGGTTTGTTTACCAGCATGAAGGAGACAAGCGCATATTGGAAAGCAATTTTGAACTGATCAAAGGCTGGCTGGCTTTCCTTGATTCGCATACTACAAACGACTTGTTGCTACGATTTGGTGGCAAATGGGATTTCCTGGGCGACTGGCTATGGCCCAACGCTACAGCTGAAGGGATGAACAACGACAAAGAGGAAACCTTGTGCCTGAACAACAGCTACCGGGTGTTTAATCTGCGCACAGCTGCAAAAATTGCCCGGGTGATTGGTAAAAATGAAGAGGCTGCGCGTTGGGAAAAACAGGCCGAACGATCAAGCACCGCCATCCATGCGAGGTTTTACCGTGCGGCCGATCAAAGTTATGCCGATGGTTCTATGTCCAACCTTGCAGCAGCACTTTTGGCCGGTATACCTCCTGCTGATATTAGGGCCGATGTGATGAAAAGGCTGGAAAAAGATATTCTGGTTTTGCATAAAGGACACATCAATGTAGGAATAACCGGAGGTGCAATTTTGTTTAAGTTACTACGTGAGGAAGGAAGGAACGACTTGATCTATTCCATGACTTCGCAAAAGGATTACCCGGGCTGGGGGTATATGAAAGCCAATGGTGCTACTACCATTTGGGAAATGTGGGAAAAGGACCTTCCGGGGCATTCCTTACTGCACAGTTCTTATCTTTACCCGGGGGCCTGGTATGTGGAAGGCGTGGCCGGGATACAGCGCGATCCTGAATTTCCGGGCTTTCAACAATTCCGGATCAAAGTGCCGTTTTTGAAATCGCCGGCTTTATCCTGGGCCAGAGCATCCTTCAACTCACCTGCAGGTTTGATCAAAACCAGTTGGAAAAAAGAAGGAGAAGGATTTAATCTGGAAGTCACTGTTCCGCCAAACTGTACTGCAACGATTCAATTGGCCGAAAACGACATCAAAAATTATCGCACAGCAAATGAGCGGCTAAAAATTAAGGTTGTAAAAGATGGTTATGGTTTGTTGGAATTGAGTAGTGGTGTACACGTTTTAAAGCTAAATGGAAATTAAGCTTAGTGCCATTGGTTGCGTAAGGTGGTGTGCATATGTTGTCTAAACATTTGCTCTCTGTATTTCCTTTGCGCAGCTTTTTTAGAGTATCTGGAGAAATTCCATGCAGATAAAATGAATAAGCATATTACACCTATTGCATATACCAGCAAAGGGTTTTCCGTCTGGATACCAACAAAATAGAATCCCGCAACAAGTGAGGCCGTAAGAAGCGCGTAAAAACCAATTTTCATTTTTTAAATGTACAAAGAAATTGGATGTGGAAAAGCAGAGGTTATCCACATTTCCACATTTTGGAGATCTCTTGTCGCTATGCTTCCCTAGGGATGACAGTGAGGATATTGAATAATCTTTACAATTTAAATTGCAGGGTTAAATAAAACGTCCTGTTGTCGGAAGGCAAAATACCGGGACCGGGGTAGCCATCTGCCCGGCGGGTAAAATATTTTGCATCCAGCAGGTTGTTGACACTTCCATATAAGGTAAACGATTTCCATTTGTAACTGGTGCTTAAATCCATTACCTGATAAGCCGGCACCAGGCCATCAACTGCCCGTTCGGTAAATTCGGCATTTGTAGCGTCCGAATATTGTTTGCCTACATAAGAATATTGAAGTGTGACATTAAATTGTTGCGCACCAAATGAAAGGCCGGTTCTGAACAAAAGTGGCGGTACAAACTCTACCAGCTTATCTTTTATGGCAGTTTCCTGCGTGTTGATGTAGCGTGCATCAATCAGCGCAAAGTTACTATAGGCCGACAAACGAAACTTACTGTCCCTATCCAGTGCCTTAAAAATATCTGCCTCCAGTAAACTTTCAAACCCTAAATTGCGGCTATCCGACACATTACGGCGGTAACGGTAAGTTTCCGTTCCATCCGGACTTTTAACATTTATAGAACCAATACGGTCGTTGTATTTCAGGTAAAAAACACTCAAATCATAGGTAAGCCAACCTTTCAACTTGCCCCTTATACCACCATCTGCCGTGTATCCAGTCTCGTCTTTCAATAGCGAATCGACCCTGGCATTCTGGTTCAAAATTCTGATGTCATTGAAATTCACCGATCTGTAATTCTGAGAAATATTAGCATAAATCTCCATATCATCCGAAGGCCTGTAGGAGGTACCAATGCCGAAAAATACAAATGAGCGGCCATTTTGCTTTTGTTCGGGAATTTTGATATCGGGTACAAAGCGTTGCTTTTTATAATAGTACCCATCTGCTTCTGTTGAGATGTATTCGAATCTCATTCCCGGTGTAACACTCCATTTTTTGTTGATCTGGAAGATATTTTCGGCAAAGGCAGCTAAGTTTTTTCCCGGAAAACGATATTGTGAGCTGCTGGGTTCACCATTTAAAAAGTCAAACTGGGGCCCGCTACCTGTGTCGGCATTTCCCTGGCTACGTAAGGTGAGTCCTCGATAGACCCTTACTCCGGTCAAAAGTGTGCTGGTTTGCTCGCCAAACAATTTATATTGGTGCAATAACTTTAGCTCGCTACCATAATTATTGTAGGTATCTGCCATCATATCGCGTGGTGTTCCCACGCCCGGATCCGGGCGATCAATGTAATTGAGTATGCCCAATGCTTCCCGGCCAGCATGCAGATAATAGGTTTTCCAATTCAATTTGGTGTTTTCACTAAAGCGGTAGTCGGCAATAAGCGCTGCTAGGTTCCAGTTTACCTTAAACCAGTTTCTGTCTCTTACCGAAATACGGGGATCTGTATTAAAATCCTTATCTGTTAGACCTCCAGGCTGTTGGGCGAGGTAATGCATGTAAGTATATTCGCCGGTTAGGCTAAACTTTTTGTTGAAATTGTAATTGAGGTGGATATATGCCCCATTTTGATCAAAATGACTGTTTGGCCTATAGTTGTCGCCCTTTTTATATTGATAATAAGCGTAATAGTTCAGTTTTTTTACAGTTCCGCCAACACTGTTAAACGAATTGACGAAATTGTATGATCCTATAGTTTGACGGGAAGTCACTTCAATGGGCTTCTCGGAAGGGCCATTTTTGAGTTTAAAATTAATTAGTCCACCAAACTGGGTTCCATATTGCAAACTGGCGGCGCCTCTAACAATTTCAATTCTGTCCAGCGCTTCGGTTGGGGGGGTGTAGTAGCTTTCAGGATAGCCCAATGCATCGGCACTAATGTCATAACCATTTTGGCGGGTGTTAAAGTTAGAAACCCTGCTTGGGTTAAGGCCTCGTCCGCCTATTCCCAATTGTAGTCCTGAGCCATCATACTCCCATATGTTTAATCCCGCAATTCGGCTGTACACCTGACGTGGATTATTGGTGGCCAGGTTGGCGTTGATGTTGGCCAGATTAATGACCTCTGTTTTTTTTGAGGCGTAGATAGCCATATCTTCTACCTGCATCAATTTTCCCGACACAGATGTATTCCGTTCCGAAACCACCACTTCATTTAAGGTAAACCGGTTTGAAAGTAAATCAATTTGTAAAGCTACATCCCGGTCTTTTACGTCAATATTTTTAGTTTGTTTTTTTGCTGCAGCATGGCTAAATGTAAGCTGATATTTACCGGGTTTTATTTTATCAAAACTAAAGTATCCGATGCTGTCGCTAAGCTGTCGCAAATTACCGGGGTTCAAAATTACAGTGACATTAGATTCATTGGAACCGGCAAGTTGTATTTTGCCTGCAATTTGATATTGCTGCGCAAAACCAATGGTGGTTAGTAAGGAGAGGACAAGACTGAAAATCAGCTTCATATTTAATCGTTTTTTATTATTACCCGGTATTTTATTTATATGGAAGCACCCAGGTATAAGGCTTCCAGCTCCATTGTTCTAAGGCCAGGTTGGCTTTAGGGTTAATAAATAATCTTGACGGACTGCCGTTTAGGGCTACGTGATCTTCGGCGTATACCTGTGGGTCGGCAAATCCCCTTGTTTTGTAAGTTTTGGCCAGGAAATGGGCGTACCTCAAAATCATGTCCGGTTGTGTACACATCATTTTTTCCTGCAAGGGCGTTAAAAATTCGGCATTATTTACTTCTGTAGTTTTATGGCTGGCCCCATCTTTAATGTAAAAAAAAGCGTTGCCCGATTTTTCCATCAGCATTACCCTCCAGGAAAAGCGGTAGCCTTGCTCTGTCCAAAACAAATGCCCGGGATAGGCCATAAAACGCAATGGCATTAAAAATTGAAAAAAGAAATGAATAGCAAAAATGCTGTAAACTGTGCCTATAACAGGCTTTGGCAATTGGTACACCATTTCCATTTCGGAATTACGGGGCTTTGAAAATTTATCCAGCAGTTTTTTATGCCAGTTGGCGCTAAAAAATAAGGTGCTGCTTATCATCATGACATAGGGAAACATGCCTATGCTGGGGAAGAATATAGCCGTTGAAATGTGGAACACCAATACAAAAAGATAGGCTACCGGGCGTGTTCTTTTGTTGAGTAAAAAAAACACAATAAATAAATCATAAAAGGCGCCAAACCAGCTAAACAGATAAGCTACCCAGTTTTGATACATTAAATCGCCTACTAAAGGCAAATGGCTTTTGGCTGGTAACCAGATCTTCATGGGCAATGCCTGCAGCATCCAATCGGGGTTCAGTTTTGCTAATCCGGCAAAAATATAAACAAGTGCAAGTTGCAGGCGCAAAGCGCCAACCATCCACAAAGGCACATGCGTACGCTTTAGCTGCGGTTTTAGCAAGACATCAACAGAAAAATAGCGGTTTGCCGGCAACCAGATCATCAGGAAACTAATGATGCTGATGAAATAGTAGTGATTGAGATAAGTGGTTACGTCAATCAGTTCAACATATGTAAAACCCAGAAAAAAAATAACGGCCGCAATGCGGTAAAAAAGTCCGAAGGTAATGAGTAGGGTTGAAAGTACAATAATGGCAAACAGGATATACATACCCGGGTTGCCCAATGTTTGTACCCACTCAAAGCCCCAATAGGAAAAATGTATTTTTGGAAGAATATAAACCGCTTCTATCCACCCACGCCACCAAAAACGGAGGAGGCTAAAACACATCAATAGTCCAAAAAAGATGCGAAAAGTAACCAGTGGGGCAATAGAAACGTACCGTTTACTAGTCTCCATCACTATCCATAAAACTAATTTGAACACCCAGTGCCGAAGACATATCAGTTTTTATCAGGGTAAGCAGTTTTTGAATTTCTATATAGGCCGCATTTACAACCGTAGCTTGTGTGGTAAGGCTGGTTGATAGTGGATCGGGGATAGCTTCCAGCTTGGCAATAGCGGTATCAAACTGAGCAGTTATAGAACCATTTAAGGTTTGTTTGCCCAAAGAATTCAAATAATCTGAAAAGCCTTTGCCATTGCCAGCCGAAGTATACAGTGCTTTTAGGTTTTTTAAATTGGCAAGGGCCAGGGCTACCGAGTTTTGTGTATTGTAACCTTCTACTTTTGTGGCAAATACCTGTCCGTTTGATTGTTTGCCAAAAGGCCAGCCAATGCGTGGGCCTTTCAATACATCTATTTCGTAAGCCATGCCATTTACCAGATTACCAATAGGGCTACCCACATTGCTTTGCGTATTGCCTATAAAAGAAGCGCGATAAATGGTCCAGTCGGTCACCATTTTATCTGCCTGTGTTTTCATACGCAGGGTTACATCTTTAATGTATTTTGTACGTGCTACCGCATTGGTGCCAAATTTTGTAACCGCATCAGGTGCAGCAACTAAATAACCCAATGCCGGAAAACCCTGCGCATAGAACGATTTGTTGGTGTATTCGGTAAAGTTGTACACGCCTGTAGAAATGTTGCTTTCAATGGTCACCTGGTCTACGCTAAAGCCGTCCAACGAAATGTCGGTGCTGGTAAGACCTCCAAAAAAATTGGTGTAATACTCTAAAGAAACTGAGCTGGCAGGGGTAAGGTTATTAAACACCTCAATGTTTTGGTATTGCAATTGCGCCGCCTTTAGGGCCAGTGCAGCTGCAGCTTGTGTAGTAACTGATGGTGCATCGGCAAAAGCATTGATGGCTGTTTGCAGGCTATTAATTTTTTGCTGATAACTGGCATAGGCCGGAATAATCATTTGATCAGCAATATAAGTCAGCATGGCTGTTTTATCGAAATTGCTATCTCCTGGCTCGGGTTTATTGCCACCGCCTTTGCTACAGGCTACAAAAATCATTGAAATTATAAGGAAACTTCCTGCCAAAATCCATATCGATCTTCTCATAATACGTTTGTTTATAGGTTATTATTTATAATGCCAATGGCAGGTGCTCTATTTGAATAGAATACCTGCCAGGCGTATTTTTATGATGTATACTACTATTAAAAGCCGTAGGTTGTTTTAATGATAGCTATTGCTTCATCTACTTTGGCCGCATTTTCGGTTTTTTGTAGTTCCCAATAATCCATTTTTAAAATATCATTCAGTCTTTGATAGTTGGTTGCCGAAAGCTTGCTGCTGGCAATCCGTTGTTTTAATGCAATGGTAAATCCGTATCCTTCAGAATAATCATGGAACCTGGCCGGGTTATCCGAACCTCTTGTTTTAGAAAGGTTAAGGTAAGCATAAGCTGAAATTGCTAGTGTTTTTTCTAAATACTCTTTAATAGTTGCAATGGCTGCATCACGACCTTTATAGTCATTGGCACCAATAGCAGCACGGCCTTTAAGAAAAGCGGAGAATACATTTCCTCCAGCTGCAATAGGTCTTGCTCTTTCTTTAAAATAACCTCCAATTCCCAATGGTCTTGTCAAATCAGTACCTGAGTATACTGCTGCAGAGTCATATTGTTTAGGCAAACTTACATACCCGAAAGCTAAATCCCACTCATGTTGCATAGCAGTACCTTTTCCGGCTACTACAGTTTTGTTGTCGGCAGTGGTCGATTTGTCAAGGTGTTCAAATACTTGTTTCATTTGAAAAAAGCCCATTAAACCTTTTACCACAAGTTGGTTGTATTCAAGACCAGTAGCGCTTACTATACGGTTGGCACTTAGTTTTCCGGCCACACCTTGTACCGCAGTTACACCGATAGACTTGCTTACTTTTACCATCTCATCAGCATAAGCTTTGATCACGGTAGGTTCGGCGGCTAATGCAGATAATTTTATTGTAGTTGCTGCATTTAATTGTGCAGCAGTATTAGGCAGATTTACCGCAAATTCGGTTGTAAAACCATTATTGGTATTGTTCCAGATATAGTTTACGGTATCCTGGCTCAATTGTCTGGTGGTTGCCTTTCCTAAATAAGTTTGAAGTCCGGTAGCCATGTTTACTGCTACTGTAGCTTCTGCGTAATCTACGTTTTCAAAATTATAACTTTTAGGAACATCGTACTGTGGTACAGTGTCTTCCTTTTTATCTTTTTTACATGATGCGAGGCCAATTACGGCCATTGCTACAAAGGCTGAGTTCTTTAAGTAATTCATTTTTATCATATAATTTGTATTAAGTCTAAATAAGTGCGTTATTTGCAGCAAAGGTTTAAACCAATTCTAAAGAAATTCTAAAGATTTATTTTTTTTTTGACCTTATAAATGAACCAAACTGTATGAAACTGCTACTTGTTGAAGATGAGCCTGTGTTGATTGATGAAATGGACCAATATTTCTGTCAAATGGGCTTTGTATGCGAGCAGGCTACCAATTTTGTTCAGGCCGAGCAAAAAATCAACAATTATAATTACGACATCATTGTGCTGGATATTACCTTGCCCGATGGTATTGGTATAGATCTGATTCCTGATATCAGGGAAAGAGATATGGGGACAGGTATTGTGATTTTGTCTGCAAAGAACTCTTTATCAGATAAGTTGGTTGGCCTAAACCTTGGGGCAGATGATTACCTGACCAAACCTTTTTTTCTGGAAGAGCTGAGTGCCAGGATCAATGCCTTGTATCGCCGAAATAAACTGCGGGGTGCCGAAAATATTTGCTTTGATGCATTTTCCATTGATGTTTTATCCAAGCGTTTGTATTACGATGGCGAGCAGCTTGCGCTGACCAAAAAAGAGTTCGAAATGCTGATGTATTTTATCGTCAATAAAAACAGGGTATTGAGCAAGGCTTCTATTGCCGAACACCTTTGGGGCGATCATTTTGACCAGCATGATAATTTTGACACGGTATATGTGCATATGATGAACCTGCGGAAAAAGTTGAGCCATGTTTCGGGCAAAGATTACATCAAAACGGTGTATGGTATGGGGTATAAGTTTACCTGGTAATGCGCTTATTAACCAAAATCAGCTATTATCATTTCTGGCTTAGTGCCTTTGTGCTTGGTCTTACGGGCTTTATGCTGTTCAGCTTTTTGCGCTCCGAAATTTCTAAGGAGATTGAAGAACAGCTGGAGCTGCAACTGGAAATGGTTGCCGAGGAAATTGATGCAGGTAGGCCGGTTCATTTTCCATTGGTGCAAATTAGTGCGGGCGAAGAAGGCTTGATGAAATTGCCCAAAGTGTTTAAGGATACGCTCATCTACGACAAAATACAACGGGTAACGGAAGGTTACTATCAGTATGCCGAAAGCAAAATGATTAATGGCAAACCCTACCGCATCCAGGTAATGACCACTTATATTGGCTGGGACAATTATTCGAGTACCATCAGTTATATTTTTATATCCATTGCCTGTATGCTTGTTGTGCTGGGTACAGGGGTCAATTATTTTATCAGTAGTAGGATATGGAAGCCGTTTTTAATTAACCTGAAACGCATGAAGGGCTATTCTGTAAGTTCGAAGGAAACGCTGCAACTGGCCCAAACGGATGTAACAGAATTTAAGGAAATGAATGCCGTGCTAAGCGATTTGGCCGAGCGGGGAAGAAAGGAGTTTAATGCCTTAAAGGAGTTTACGGAGAATGCTTCGCACGAAATACAGACCCCATTGAGTATTTTAAAGACGCGGCTGGAGAATATGAGCCAATTGCAGCCCGACTTGCGCAATGCGCCTTTGCTGAATGATGCCAAACAGGCTGTGGTGCGTTTAAGTAAGGTAAACAAGGGCTTGCTGCTGTTGGCTAAGCTAGAGAATGATTATTTTACGGACAAGGAATGGATTGACTTGGAGGAGCTGATTCAAAAGAATTTCGATTTTGTAGAAGATCTTTTTGAGCATAAGGGCATTCAGGTTCAGCTGTTGCTGCAGCCCAAAAAAGTGTTTGTGAGTGCGGCTTTAATGGAAAACCTGATTTCTAATTTATTGTCGAACATGCTTGGTCATTCGGCTGCAGGTGTCAATGCTGCGGTGGTTTTGGATGAAACCCATTTGATTTTTAGCAATGAGGGGGAGCCTTTGGTTTTTCCGGCATCTAAATTATTTATTCGTTTTGGCAAAGGGATTCCGGGGTATCAGGGAAATGGGCTTGGCTTGTCTATTGTAAAACAGATCTGTACTGTCAACAAATGGCAGATTGATTATGATTACGTCAATGGTAGGCATCAATTCAAGATTTCGTTTGTCTAACTCTTTTGATGTCACCGAATTTTCAATGGTGATGCCTTGTGGATTGTAACAAAATCTCTTTTGCAGGCTCAAATCTGATATATTGATTTTGCTCACCTAAAAAAGATATTTTATGATTAAAATGCTGATCCTTAGCTTGATATTTCTTACTGTTACCTTTACCTATGCGCAGCAGGACAAGGCCAACTATCAGCGCATTGCAGCACAGGTACGGGCCAGTTTTAACCAAAATCAACCGGAAAAAATATTTGCCTTTACCTCGGCTATATTTCAGAAAAAAATGACCGGACAACAATTTGCGCTTGGAATGAGCAAGTTTCACGCAAAAACTGGCGACTGGATAAGCACCGTTTTTAAGGAGGAAAATGAAAAAGGCCTGGATTACCTGGCCGAATTTGAAAACTCCCTGCAGATATTTTCTATTAAGCTGGACAAGGAGGGTAAAATAGACAGGCTCAATTTTGCAACAGCACAAATGGTGATCCCGCAAAAAACGGAACAAGTAGCCAGCAATAATCCGCTAAAGGATACAGTTGACCGGATGGTAGAGCGTATGATAAGACCTTACATTCAGCAGGGAAATACCTGCGGATTGGTACTGGCGGTTATAGACAAAGGCAAGGTGCGTAAATATAGTTATGGTTCGGTGAGCAAAACGACCAGTCAATTGCCCGATGCGGAGCAGACCATATTCGAGATTGGCTCGGTTACAAAAACTTTCAATGCGTTGTTGCTTGCTCAGGAAGTGGCAGCCGGTAGGATGAAACTGAGTGATCCGATAAATCTTTACCTGCCCGATTCGATACCGGCCTTGAGTTTTGAAGGGAAAGCCATTACACTGCAACATTTGGCCAATCATACTTCTGGTTTTCCACGGCTGCCGGCAAATATTTTTAATGCTAAAGTAGACCCCAAAGATCCGTACAAGCATTATCCTGCAGATTCGCTGTATAGTTTTTTGAAGCACTATAAGCCCCTTGTTGCCCCGGGTATGGCATTTTCCTATTCCAATTTTGGTGCCGGTGTACTGGGGACTATACTGGAGCGTAAGCTGGTCGGCAATTTTGAAGAACTGATTGTAAACCGGATTTGTAAGCCTTTGGGGATGATGCACACCAGCGTTACGTTAAGCAATGCCGCAGAAAAGCATTTTGCACAAGGTTACAACGAGAGCGGACAGGCTACCGCTCCCTGGGACCTAGCTTCGTTAAAAGGCTCGGGTGCCATCCGCTCTACACTCCATGATATGGTTGCCTATGCCCGTGCCCAAATGGAGATGAAAGGCCCTTTATGCAAAGCAATAGCGCTTAGTCACCAAACTACCTTTAGCGGCAAGGGGCAAAATATGGGGTTGGGCTGGAGGATTAACCATAGCGGTAAGCAAACTTACCTGCATCATTCGGGAGGAACCGGTGGTTTCAGGTCCTTTGTTGGATTTGATGTTGACAGGCAGAATGGGATAGTGATCCTGTCCAACGCCGCAGTGGATGTGACCGCTATTGGCGAAAGCTTCTTAAAACAATAAAAATGCTACAATGCGGACATGATTTCTCCGTATAGCAAACCGCTACCGCCACCATAATGCTGGATAATTTTAATATCCGGCCTGATCAACTTCAGGCCGGATATTAACTTTTTTTCTTCTTCTGCTGTGATTCCATTTCCCAATAAAACCAGGTCTATCACCGTATCGCGACAAATTTGGAGCGCCTCATCATCCGCGCAAACGGTAAGGCCATTCCATTCTTCCCTTGCGTTAAGCAGTCGGTTCATGGTTTCGGTAATGTCCTTATCCCGGCCTATATATAAAATGGTTAGCTTTTTCATGCTTACAGTTCCATAGGTACATCCATCAGCAATACTTCCGCATCGGCAGTGTTGGCTTTAAAGCTGATAGCATCGGTATCCCAAATGCCCAATCCATCTCTGGTATTCAACTCCTGCCCGTCGATGGTTACACTGCCGTTGATTACAAAGGCATATACACCATTTCCTTTTCTTTTGAGCTGATAATTGGTTTCAAAACCTTCGTCAAACCGGCCTAAAGAGAACCAGGCGTCCTGATGGATCCATACACCGGCATCATCTGGATCGGGCGATAAAATCTGCTGAAAATTGTTATGCCTTTCTGCAGTATCTAAAGTCAGTTGTCCATAACGTGGTGTTACATTTTTCTTATTCGGGAACAACCAGATCTGCAACAATTTTACTGCTTCGTCTTTACTCGCGTTAACCTCGCTATGTTGTATACCTGTTCCGGCACTCATTACCTGTATATCTCCATGCTGTACAACAGCCGAGTTGCCCATGCTGTCTTTGTGTGCCAAGGCGCCCTGTAAAGGAATGGTGATAATTTCCATATTGTCGTGCGGGTGTGCACCAAAGCCCATTCCTCCGTCAATACGGTCGTCATTTAATACCCTAAGTACGCCAAAGTGCATCCTGTCGGGTTGGTGGTAGTTGGCAAAACTAAAAGTGTGGTGGGCATCAAGCCAGCCATGATTGGCGTGCCCCCGGGTGTTACTTTTGTGCAAAACAAACTGTGCCATAATTTTCCTTTCTTATTTGTAATACAAATTTACGGTCAATAGGTTTCGTGTGCATTGATGTAAGATAAGAAAGGGCTTTGCGCTTATATTGTTGCCTGTAAAATTAAAGCCCTCAGTTGGTTAGCTTTCTGGTTAATTTTTTAACCCAAATGTTTTTGGTTGATTTTAAAATTTGTAAACTTTTTTAGTTTTGTAAAATATTAATTTATTGTTTTTCAGTGTTTTGTAATTATTTTTTGAAAACTTTATTTAAATGTGACTTTTAAAACTTTTCAAATAATTAGATTTGTTTTCAACGTTAATCCCAATTTTTTACCCATGAAAGTTATCAATCCAACAAAAAATGAAGTCACATATACTGTAGATGAGGCATATGGAGCCTCATTGGATTATTTTAAAGGCGATGATCTGGCCGCACGTGTCTGGGTCAATAAATACGCACTCAAAGATTCGTACGGAACCATTTACGAAAAAAATCCTGATGATATGCACCGGAGGATTGCCGGTGAAATTTCAAGGATTGAACAGCGTTACCCTAATCCGCTGTCGGCCGATGAGATTTTTGAACTGATCCGCAATTTTAAATACATCATTCCGCAGGGAAGCCCAATGACCGGTATTGGCAATCCTTATCAGATAGCCTCGCTGTCTAACTGTTTTGTAATTGGAAATGACGGCGATTCTGATTCGTATGGCGGGATCATGAAGATAGATCAGGAGCAGGTGCAACTGATGAAAAGACGTGGTGGTGTGGGGCATGACCTTTCACATATCCGTCCCAAAGGTTCGCCGGTCAAAAATTCAGCTTTAACCTCAACAGGTATTGTGCCTTTTATGGAACGCTTTTCCAATTCTACACGCGAGGTGGCGCAGGATGGAAGAAGAGGTGCCCTGATGCTTTCGGTAGCCATTAAACATCCCGACTCGGAAGATTTTATAGATGCTAAAATGGAGCAGGGCAAGGTTACCGGGGCCAATGTTTCGGTGCGGATTGATGATGCCTTTATGCAGGCCGTGCAATCCGGACAGCCTTACCAGCAACAATATCCTATACATAGCGACACGCCGCTATATAAAAAAGAAATTGACCCTACCGTCCTGTGGAAAAAGATTGTGCATAATGCCTGGCGCTCGGCCGAGCCCGGAATCTTGTTTTGGGATACCATCATCCGTGAGTCGGTGCCAGATTGTTATGCCGACCTGGGCTATAAAACGGTTTCGACCAACCCATGTGGCGAAATACCACTTTGCCCCTACGATTCCTGCCGTTTGCTGGCTATCAACCTGTTCTCGTATGTAGAACAGCCTTTTACTGCCAAAGCCTATTTTAACTGGGAGCTGTTTAAACAGCATATCCATGCTGCCCAGCGTATGATGGACGATATCATTGACCTGGAATTGGAAAAAATTGATGCCATCCTGCAAAAAATAGACGAAGATCCGGAGGGGGATGAATTGAAAAGAACTGAAAAAAATCTTTGGTTAAACATCCAGACCAAAGCCAATGAAGGCAGAAGAACCGGAATAGGCATTACCGCCGAAGGGGATATGTTGGCGGCCCTGGGCTTGCGTTATGGAAGTGACGAAGGTTCGGCATTTGCTGTTGAAATTCATAAAACCATTGCCATTGAAGCTTACCGTGCTTCGGTAACTGCGGCAAAGGAAAGAGGTGCTTTTGCTATTTTCGATGCCGAGCGCGAAAAAAATAATCCTTTTATCCAGCGTTTGAAAGAGGCAGATGCCCAGCTGTATTATGAAATGCTGGAATATGGCAGAAGAAACATCGCCTTGCTGACCATTGCGCCAACCGGTACCACCAGTCTGATGTCGCAAACCAGTTCGGGTATTGAACCGGTATTTATGCCGGTATACAAAAGAAGGAGAAAAGTAAATCCTAACGATAAAGATGTACGTGTTGATTTTGTAGATGAAGTAGGCGATTCGTGGGAAGAATATGTGGTGTTTCACCATCGCTTTAAACAATGGATGGAAGTAAATGGGCATGACCTGACCAAAAATTATACGCAAGGCGAGCTGGACGAATTAGTAGCGCTGTCGCCTTATTATAAATCGACCTCAAATGATGTGGATTACCTGAAAAAAGTGAGGATGCAGGGTGATATTCAGAAATGGATAGATCATTCTATCAGCGTAACCATCAACATGCCGGCCGATGTAACAGAAGAAGTAGTGGGCGAATTGTATATGGAGGCCTGGAAATCGGGCTGTAAGGGAGTAACCGTGTATCGTGATGGCTCGCGTTCGGGGGTATTGATTGCCAATACCGAAACCAAACCTGCTGCCGAAACCAACGAAGCCCTGCTGGCTTTTCCTACCACAAGACCTACCGTTCTGGAGGCTGATGTGGTGCGTTTCCAGAATAGCAAAGACAAATGGATTGCCTTTATTGGCCTGATAGATGGAAAACCTTATGAAATTTTTACAGGTTTTGCCGACGATGAAGATGGTATCCTGATCCCGAGATGGGTAAATGACGGGGTGATCATCAAAAGCCGTGATGCGGATGGTGGTTCGAGATATGATTTTCAGTATAAAAATAAACGTGGACACAAAACCACTATTGAAGGATTGTCTTATAAGTTTAATCCCGAATACTGGAATTATGCCAAGTTGATTTCTAGTACGTTGAGGCATGGTATGGCCATAGAAAAGGTGGTTGACCTGATCAATAGTCTGCAATTGGATGAAGCCATCAATACCTGGAAAAATGGGGTGGCCCGTGCATTGAAACGTTATGTGCCCGATGGAACGGAAGCCAGAAAGCAACAATGTCAAAATTGTAATTCAACAAACCTGCATTACCAGGAAGGCTGCCTGACCTGTAAAGACTGCGGCTCTTCAAAATGCGGATAACATTTGTGAACTGATAAATATAAAAGCCGTTTCCCGGAAGTTGACAGGGAAACGGCTTTTGTGTTTTTAATGCCAGAGATTTTGTATATTTCAGTTGAAGTAGCACCAACGCTGCTTCAATTGAAATACATTTTATGCTGCATCAATTTCCATTTTACCTGGCCATCATTTTTGTGATTGTTTTTTTAGTTATGCTGGCCAATAAAATTAAGGTGGCTTATCCCATACTTTTGGTACTGGCCGGTTTGGCCATTAGTTTTATTCCTGGCGTACCGCCCATCCGTATAGATCCGGAATTGATTTTTATTATTTTTCTTCCACCACTTTTATATGAAGCGGCATGGTCTACCTCATGGAAAGAGCTGTGGCGGTGGCGCCGGATCATTGGCAGCTTTGCATTTTTGATTGTATTCCTTACCGCATTTGCCGTAGCTCTCATATCCAATCATTTTATTCCCGGCTTTACCCTGGCCTTGGGTTTTTTGCTGGGCGGAATTGTTTCGCCACCGGATGCGGTGAGTGTAGGCGCGATACTGAAATTTGTGAAGGTGCCTAAGCGACTGGCAGCCATATTGGAAGGCGAAAGTCTTTTAAATGATGCTTCCAGTTTAATTGTATTCCGTTTTGCGCTTGTAGCCGTAGGAACCGGTCAGTTTGTAATGCAGGAGGCAGTACTGAGCTTTGGCTGGATGATTTTGGGCGGCGCAGGCGCAGGTGTGCTGATTGGTTATCTGTTTTTTCAGTTGCACAAAACATTTCCTACGGATGTGAATATGGATATTGTGCTCACCATTGTGGCACCTTATGTGATGTATATCGGCGCCGAGGAATTGCATTGTTCGGGCGTATTATCGGTAGTGTGTGGCGGTTTGTTCCTGGCCCGGAGAAACCATTTGTTTTTGTCCAGCAGCAGCAGGTTAAGGGCCATAAATGTATGGGAATCGTTGGTGTTTGTGCTAAACGGGCTGGTGTTTATTTTTATTGGCCTCGACCTGCCCGAAATCGTAGGAGGACTGGAAGGAGTAAACCTTTCAACAGCTATAGGCTATGGCGTACTCATCACTGGTGTGTTGATGGCAGGCCGGATTTTATCGGCTTATGGAGCAGTGGTATTTACTTTTCTTGTACGTAATTTTATTACGGTAGCCGAAGCAAGGAGTCCGGGAATAAAAGGCCCCTTTTTATTGGGCTGGGCAGGAATGAGAGGGGTAGTTTCGCTGGCAGCTGCATTGTCTATCCCGGTACACCTGGATAGTGGTGTTCCTTTTCCGCAACGCAACCTGATTTTATTCATCACTTTTGTGGTTATATTACTTACGCTGGTATTGCAAGGTTTAACCTTACCTTATTTTATCCGCAAATTTCATCTGCCCGAATATGATCATCCCTTGTCGGACGAAGAATCTTACCATCAAATATATAAACAACTGGCCAAACAAAGCCTGGAACATCTGGAAACTAATTTTTCGGCTGAGCTGAGGGCGCAGCCCGTGTTGCAGCGTATAGCACATAAATGGCGGGACAACGATGTGCTGATTGATGATGCTTCTATGGCATCGGAATGTAAAGAGGTATACCTTAAAATACTTGATCAGCAACGCGAATGGCTCCGTACCTGGAACAAAGCACATGATGTGAATGAAGATGTCATCCGCAGGCATCAGCGCCGTCTGGATATAGAGGAAGAGAAAATGCTGTTTTTATAAGCTGGTTATGTTTGCCCGGTTGTGACCGTCTTCCGAAATTGATAACGATCATTTTTTTTGCAGGATATGGATCATTGGACCGTACCGAAGGGACAGTTAATTTTACCACCATAAAAACTGAGTTGTTGAAGCGCAGGAAACCATTTGGATTCTTTAACTTGCGACGCGTAATGAAAAATGAAGCTTCATCACTGCTGGAAACAAAAATATACCCAATGAAAAACGTAATCAGTTTGACCTTAATTTTTGCGCTAGGCTTTCAATGCCTGGCCAAATTGGGATGGATTACGGTTTACCAATTGAATAAAACCTATATCAGCACACAGCTTTGTGAAAATAGAAACAAGCCT
This sequence comes from Pedobacter schmidteae, assembly GCF_900564155.1. Classification (NCBI taxonomy): domain Bacteria; kingdom Pseudomonadati; phylum Bacteroidota; class Sphingobacteriia; order Sphingobacteriales; family Sphingobacteriaceae; genus Pedobacter; species Pedobacter schmidteae. The sequence continues at coordinate 2,531,404 of NZ_LS999839.1, forward strand.
GAATTACATTGTAATGGGCAGTGTTTTTTGAAAAAGAAGCTTGCCCAGGCCGAAAAAAATGAGCGGGAAGCAGCCGAAGGTCTAAAACAAACCGACTTCCCTTTATTCATCACCGCTTCTTTTCAGCAAAAATTTTGCGAAGCGCCAATCGGAAACAAAGGAAATACGCCCTTGTTCAATCATTATTCGTTTATCGTATCCCATACTATTTTCCATCCTCCTTCGGCCTAAGCCGTACCCTGATTAGTTTTCTTTTCCCTGGTCTGGAAACCTGGGATGGAATGCTAATGCCCTATAAATAAATTTATGATTCCACATTTTACTGGTTGAAAAGCCAGACGAATGGTGGACAGACCGCTTATGTTATAAAAAAATGAGAACGATATATATTATTACTGCTATTTTATCAATTGCTTTTGCCTCCTGCAAAAAAGAAACTACCCCAAATCCATCGATAGATCCTACCGAAGGGCTAATAAAAATTTCTACCGGTTATGCGCCGGGTGCTGCTACTATGGTTGAGCTGTGGGCGCAAGCCGGGCCCAGTACAGGGTATAATCCAATGGTAATTGTCCTTCGTGATTCTGTTTCAAACCAGTTACTTCCTAAGGCCGATCTGAAAGTTGTGCCGCTGATGGATATGAACATGAACGGAATGAAGATGACACATTCTGCTCCCGCTGAACAACCTTCGGGTAATGCCGTAGCAAACGCAGGCTTCCCTTTTGCTGCAATTTTTACAATGCCAGGCAGTGAGCAGGGAAAATGGTACCTGGATGTAACGGTTAGGCAGGACGGGAAAGTGCGGTCCGGTACAATCCGCTTGCCTTTGGAGGTTAAAAATTCCCTTGCCGAACGCGTGAAAACAATAACGGCTGCCGACGGCAGTAAGCTTAGCCTTGCTTTTCTGGGACCACATAAACCCAAAGTTGGTATCAATGATTTTGAACTGACCATTCACCGTCGTCAGGATATGATGAACTTTCCTGCTGTGGATGATTATTCCATCACCATGACTCCTGAAATGCCTTCTATGGGACATGGTTCGCCCAACAACATCAACCCTGTAATTGCCAAAGACGGACATTACAAAGGGAAAGTGAATTTTACGATGACCGGCGACTGGAGGATTAACCTGGAACTGACAAAGAACGGGCAAAAAACGACATTGTTTTTTGATCTAACTTTTTAAGGTGATGAAAGTTCGTTTTTTACTCTTTTTTGCAAGCCTGCTGCTGTTTAGCAGCGGGCTTGCATTGGCGCAAAATCTGCCGGATAGTGCCATCAAAGAAATGTCGTTAAAAGAAGTCCATATTCACACCATCCGGAAAAGTAAACACCCTGGGACGGCTTTTTATCAGTCTTCGGCCCTTTCCAGCACCGAAGACATCCTCTCCAGGGTGGAGGGCGTAAGTTTGATCCGTAGGGGGCCAATAGGGATGGAGCCTGTATTGAGAGCTTTCTCGGGCGGACAGCTGAATGTGGTGATTGATGGTATGAAGATATTTGGCGCCTGTACCGATAAAATGGACCCCGCAACAATTTATACCGAACCGGTTAACCTGAAAAGTATTGATGTACGCCATGGTGGAGAAGGTATGGCCATGGGAGCGGCAATAGGTGGTACACTGAACTTAAAACTGGCCGATGCGGCCATTGATCCCGAGCGTAGGTTCTCGGGAAGTCTGGCTTCTGGTTATTATTCTGCGGCCCAGGCCGTGCAAAATGTGGTGGCAATGAATTATAGTGCCAATAAATGGGCATTGCGCCTGAGTGGTGTGTACCGTAAAGCCGGGAATTACAGGAACGGACGAAATCAAAAAACGGAGTTCTCCCAATATGAAAAAGCCAACATCAGCCTGTCGGGCAAATATCAGCTCGATAAAAACAGCACGCTTAAAGCTGACCTGTTATGGGACGACGGCTGGAATATCGGTTATCCGGCGTTGCCGATGGATGTAGGATATGCAAAAGCCAGGATAGCTGCACTGACCTACCGAAAGGAGGATGCGCATGCTTTTATAAAATTATTGGAAGCAAAAGTATATGCAAATGGTATTCGCCATGCTATGGACGACACGAAACGCCCGCAGGTAGCCATGCATATGGATATGCCAGGGCAAAGCCATACACAGGGGGTATTTGCACAGTTTCAGTTACGTGCAATTGGCAAGCACCAGCTCCTGGTAAAATCTGATTTGTACCACAACTTTGTGAAGGCCGATATGACGATGTATCCGCCAGGTGCAGCCCCCATGTATATGCTTACCTGGCCCGAAAACCATCAAACGGTTGCCGGCCTCTTTATTCAGGATGAGCTAACGCTGAACAATAAAAGCCGTATTGATTTTAAGTTAAGGACAGATATGGCCTTTTCAAAGCTGAGGGATGAAATGGGACAAAACCAGTTTGCCGTTTTGGGTTATGATGTGACCAGGCCTAAAAATCAGTTGTTGAAAAATATAAGTGTGGGATTTACCCGCTATTTGAACCCCTTGTTTACCCTTTATGTCAGTGCCGGTTACAATGAGCGGTTACCCACCACCTCTGAACGATACGGGTTCTATCTTTTCAACCGGATGGACAACCGCGACTATATTGGGAATCCCTTGCTGAAGAATGAACAGGCCTGGAATGCGGAGCTGAACCTTTTATTCGCCCGCGACAACCTGAGCTGGAAGCTGACCGGTTTTGGCAGTAGGGTACAACAATATATAATGGGGAAAACAGAACCGGGCTTAAGTGTGATGACACCGGGAGCGCTGGGTGTACGGGCTTATAAAAATATCCCCTTTGCCAATATTTATGGTGCGGAAAGTAACCTGAATTATCGGTTTGCCGGGCAACACTTTATACTCAACAGTACGTTGAAATGGGTGTCGGCACAGGATAATCAGGGCGAACCACTGCCCCAGATACCACCGCTAAAAGCTATTACCAGTCTTCGTTTTACACATCATATGTTGTTTGTGCAGGCCGAAAATGAACTGAGCCTGAAACAAAACAGGATTAATTTTGATTTCGGAGAAAGTGAAACACCCGGATATACATTGTTTAATTTGCGTTTGGGCTATACCTTTGAAATGAAAGGCTATAAGCTTGATTTTTCAATGGGTGCCGAGAATTTGTTGAACCAGGCCTATACCGAACACCTGGATTGGGGCCGTTTGCTGAGGCCCGGGCGAAACATCTATACCATGTTGACACTGAGATTTTAGAAAAAAAGGAATAACTTAAAGCCTATGATTGAGGAAAACTTGTTGATTAAATTTGGGTCAAAAATTGCCGATTTTGATAAAGGGGAGATCCTGTTTAAGCAGGGCGATTTGCCAAGGTATTACTTCCAGATCCGTAAAGGGGCTATAAAAATGAACAACTTTAATGATGAAGGAAAGGAATTTGTTCAGGGGCTTTTTACAGAAGGGGACAGTTTTGGTGAACCGCCATTATTTATAAAAGACAGTTATCCGGCCAATGCAGTGGCTATTCTTCCCTCAACCGTGTTTCTTTTGCCAAAAGACCGTTTTATGGAATTGTTGATGGCCAATCCCGATATTCACCTTCAGGTAACCACCAACCTAGCCCGCAGACTTTATTTTAAGTCTATCATGGCCTCCGAAATATCTTCACAGGAACCCGAGCACAGGGTATTGAAGCTTATTGATTATTTTAAAACTAAGATCAATAAAATACAGCCTGCCGATTTGTATAAGGTGGAGATTACCCGACAGCAGATTGCCGATCTGACCGGCCTGAGGGTAGAGACCGTGATCCGCTCCATAAAATCACTCGAAAAGAAAGGAGAACTTAGCATCCGCAATAGAAAGGTGTATAGATAATGACCTGAGATTTTATGAGTGAGATCATAAAATCTTAGGCCCTTCGGTTGATAATTTTGATGGTATGATTTCATAAGTACCATTAAAAAATACCACGATGAAAAAACCTTTAGTTATAGAAAACAACGATAAAAAGAAAACTATCGGTGATTTTTTAGCCGCTGATTTTAGAATGGTCTCGGTGTTGTTAGATCTGGAAATTGACATAGTGACATCGAAAAATGAAACCTTGGGCCAGGTATGCAAAAGAATGGGGATAAGTCCTGCTAAATTTGACCAGACCCTGGTTGAGTTTTCGTTGTCAAACGAACCGCACATCACCAATTACAACTCATGGCCCATAAACCTGGTCGCAGATTATATCCATATGCATCGTATTTGTGTAGCCGAAAAACTATCGGTGCTGGCCTTGTTCTTAAATAAACTCTGCAAATCTTACGGTGAAATTCAACCCCAGCTTTGCGAAATAAAGTACATCATTCTTCAATCATTTGACCGGTTTTCGGAAGGACTGAAACCGGAATACGATTTTTTGCTTCGATTCATTAAAACTTCCTTATTAACCGGGCACGATAAAGAACCCATCACATCGCCAAACTTTAACAAGGTTAGGAAAACCATGGTGATGATGACCGAAGAAAATGAAATAAGGCAGTCGCTATTGAAAAAGATGATGTTGCTGGCAAAGGAATGCAGCTCATTTGCCCCGGTTGATGAGACTTTTTTGCTGGCGATGGACTTACTGAAGGATGTAGAAAAAGCGATGAAGAAACACTGCTCCTTAGAAAACGGCGTACTGTTTCCCAAAGTACAGGAAGTCCTAAAAGTACCTGAAGATGATTTTGCATTAGAACCTTATTGAAGTGAATTTTCTGAAATGCTGATTTAAATGACCAAAAGTATGAATAACAAAGGTGCTGTAGCAATTGACCGGAATACCCGGATTAAAAAATTACTGGACGTAGATCAAACCGCTGTAATTGAGGCGCTGGTTCAGTTGAATGCTAACTTTTCTAAGCTCAGGCATCCGGTTTTACGCAAATTGTTTGCAGGTAGGGTAAGTATTTCAGATGCATGCCGCATTGCAGGTTGCGAGGTGGCTAAGTTTTTAAATACCATGAAACAGATTGGCTTTGATGTGGAGGAAGCACCGGGCAAGGATGCCACTCTAAAAAATAGCCGTATTGACTTTAGCCTCCAGACAAAAGTATTGGAGCTGGACGCGCGGCCTTATTTGGAAAAAAATACTGATCCGCTGAAAGAAATCCTGGTGCTTGCCCGTCAGCTTCGTAAAGGTGAAAGATTAAAAATTATTAGTTCTTTTGAACCTGTGCCGCTTATCAGTCTGCTCAACGACCAGGGATTTAGAAGTTATACAGACAAAGCCGAACCGGATTTGTTTATTACCTGGTTTGAAAGAATAGTGGATGACGACGGGTTAGAAGCACTTGATCCGGAGCCAGCTGATGCTGTTGAAAAGGAAATATTTGAATTGATTTTACACCGGTTTAAGCCCGAAAAAATAAAATATCTGGATGTGCGTACACTTCCAATGCCACAACCCATGTTGTCGATCATAGCCATAGCGGACAAATTGGGGCCAAAGGAATTGCTGTATGTTTATCATAAAAAGAACCCCGTTTTTTTACTGGAAGAATTAGAAAGACTAGGACTGACGCTGATACAGCACCAATATTCGGCCGATAGATTGGATCTGTTGATTTACAAGGCATGAGTACGAAAAAGTATCATACTGAACTGTTTAGAGTGGTTGTTGGCCATTACCTTATCGCTGCAATATTTTTTCTGGTGCTGGCGCTAATGTTCTTTTTTGCCGTTGAATCGCTTTCCGGACATTATTTTCAACCCAGGGTGTTGGCGCTAACGCATACAGCCGCTTTGGGATGGGGTACTATGATCATCTTTGGTGCGCTAAATCAGCTGCTACCGGTACTTTTGGAAAGGGAACTTTTCAGTACACGCTTATGCTGGTGGAGCTTGTCTTTTTTCCTGCCTGGAATAAGCTTGCTGGTATATAGTTTCTGGGTATTTGATCCTGGTATGCTGATGCAGGTAGGGGGAGTGATGGTGCTTTTGGCTGTTGCTTTATTTGTCCTGAATGTCTTTTTTACCGTTGGCCGTAAAAAAGGAGAGTCTGTTTTTCAGGATTTCATCCTGACTTCCTGTATATGGCTGATGCTAACCGTGGTACTGGGCTTCATTATGGTGTTGAATTTCAGGTATGCTTTTTTGCCCAAAGATCACCTGCATTTTTTAAGGTTACATGCGCATATGGGCATTGCAGGTTGGTTTTTGTTACTCATTATAGGAGTAAGTGCAAAGCTCGTTCCCATGTTTCTGGTGTCGGGCTATCAAAAAACATATCTTTTATCTGTTTGCTATTATTTAATCAACGGCAGTTTACTCCTGTTTCTTTTGGATGGATATCTGCACGGCATCCATAGCCATACCTATCTGATTGCATGTGCAGGTATAGTTGGGATACTTGTTTACCTGATATATGTTTATAAATGTTTTGTTTCACGGATCCGCAAGAAAATAGATTTACCTATGCTGCAGAGCTTATTGTCTTTTCTTTTTTTAATTGCGGGCATTGTGGTACTCCCTTTTATACTGTACTATCATTTAAAAAATAGTGAACATGCGGTAAGCCTTTCTATGCTCTATGGGATTTTAATTTTTATGGGCTGGATTAGTGCATTGATATTGGGGCAAACTTTTAAAACCCTGCCCTATATCATTTGGGTGGAGCATTATGAAAGGGTAACAGGCAAAGTAAAAACACCGTTGCCGGCCGACCTGCTCAATCCCACTTTACTGAAGATCCAGTTTATCGCTTTTGTTGTTTTTTTAGGCAGCTTTATTACCGGCTTTATATACTCTGTTTATATCCTCAAAATAATTGGAACGGTTAGCCTTGTTGTTGCTGCCGTAATTTATGGCGTCCAGGTATTTTTACTGCTGTTACACAAAACTAAAACCGAAGATTATGATCGTATTTGATGTTCCTGATGCTTTTGCCGATGCAAGGGAAAAGCTTATTGATACTTTAAAAACCGTAATTGATCCTGAATTGTATGTGAATATTGTGGACCTGGGATTGGTTTATGCTTTGAAGCTGGATGAAAATCAGCATCTTGTTGTTGTGGAGATGACGCTCTCTTCCAGATTTTGCCCGATGAGTGAAAGCATCTTGTCGGCGGTAAAAAATGCCATCGAGCGTACGTTTGCTCATTTTAGCGCTGAAGTAAAGGTTGTATGGGAACCGGAATGGAGTTATAAATCGATTTCTCCAGAGGGGATAAAAAAATTGAGGGGTCGTTGATCATAACCGGTTCCGCAAAGTTTATTGGTCAATGTGATTGAGATCATAAACTGCGCTGGCCATAGTGAATAGCTTTGTTTCTAATTATTCTCATCTTTAAAAATGATATTATGGAAACGATTCAGACCTTAAATGTAACCGCCTTAGCTCCCCGTTTAAAACATCCTAAAATTTTTGAAATATTTGATCGGTTGGTGCCTGGCGAAGCTTTTATCATCGACAACGATCACGATCCTAAACCCTTGTATTATCAGATGCTGGCCGAGCGCGGGCAGACCTTTTCCTGGAATTACCTGGAAAATGGACCGGAATTATGGAAAGTAAAAATTGCAAAAAATGAGGACGGGCCTGCCCGGGAAACGATTGGCGAGATGGTAACAAAAGACTATAGAAAGGCGCAGGTATTTAAAAGCTTTGGTATTGATTTTTGCTGTGGCGGGAAAAAGACAGTTGCAGAGGTATGCGAAAAAAAGGGAATTGACCTTGCAGCCGTTGAAGAGGCTTTAGTGCTGCCATCGGACGAAGCTTACTCCAGTGAAAATGATCACCAGAAATGGGATATCGGATTTTTGGCCGATTACATTGTCAATACCCATCACAGATATGTAAAAGACAATACAACTTTTATTACGGAACTGGCCAATAAGGTAGCCCGGGTTCATGGTGCCGAACATCCGGAAACGATAAAGATTGCAGCGCTATTTTCGGAGGTAGCCTGCGAGCTGATGCTGCACCTTAGGAAAGAAGAACAAATCCTTTTTCCATTTATCAAAGAGCTGGCCGATATAGAAAACAATGGTGGCATTTTAAAAGAAAGCCCTTTTGGAAAAGTGAGCAACCCCATACAACTGATGGAATCGGAGCATGAACATGCCGGAGCAGCCTTGCAGGAAATCCGCGACCTGACCCAAAATTTTACCTTACCTGCCGATGCCTGCAATTCTTACATGATCCTTTATAAAAAACTGGATGAATATGAAAATGATTTGCACCGGCATGTCCATCTCGAAAATAATATCCTGTTCCCCAAAGCTATTGCTTTAGAACAGGAGCTGGCAGCAAGTTAGTTGCCAAAACCTCTTTTTAGTGTCCACTGTGAATGTTATTTGCAGTGGATTTTTTTTGCCCCGATTTAAATGCCATTAATGCAAGCCCGGCCCCAATCATCGCGGCCAGCACAAATAAGATGAGCTGACTGTGTGCAAGAAAGTGCAAGCCCATCATTTCCAGCCCCTGAATCATCAGCACAATTTCCTGCAGGATTACCCCCAAAATGAACAGCTTGACCCCATATTTGCTGAGGCTTTGTCCCTGAGGAAAACATGCGTTGAAATAACCAATGATAAAAAATGAAATGATGCCTAAAAAACACAAGTGTAAGTAAGCGATGACGATGGGGCGGAACCCAAAGGCAAAGCTGCTGAAATAAGGAACAGTAGAAAGACATTGTAAAACAACTTTGAGTAGGAAACAAATAAAGGCCAGGTACCATAAATAACGGGTAGCTATAGAAAGCGGATGGAGCAGATGGTTTTTGATGTACTTAAAAAATTTGACCAGATATAGCAGGGCGGTGAGCTGCACAAAGGCTGAAACGGTGCCCGTCCAGTACAAGGCAGCTGGTAGCTGTAGCCACAATAGCGACAATAAGTAAGTTGGCACAACGGTGATGGCCAACAGGATGAAGAGTTTTTTGTTCAGTTTTGCCAATGTTGGTTGATACCTGATATTGAAGAAAGCGCTAAGTAAACCGAAACAGGCAAATATAAACCAGCCGTTATATTGAAAGTGTAGAAAGAAATAAATGGCCGCAAAAAAATAATCCTGAACTTTAACGGCATTGACCATTAAGTAGGCCAATGTAAAGGCGCCTGCAGATGAAAGTGCCCATAAAATCAAAGCAGCCCTGAACCAGCATAGGGTATGCTGCTCATTTTTAATCTTTCGCAAGTCTTTCCAATAGTTGTAAATAAATACGTAAGAAACCAAAATGGACAGGCTAGAAAAGGTGATGGAAGATAAGGCATAACCCTGAGCCATGAAGGTAAACAACATGCCATAAGCGGTAATATTATTGGCAACCAATAGCCAATCGTATTTTTTATAATTGGTTTGTGTTCCCTGGCTGACAAGATAATTGACCATCAATGCCATTAAAGCCACTGTAACCCAACCCACAAAAGCAAAATGAGAGTGGCCGTGCAACAGGAATTTTTGATTGAGCAAGGGCAAAGGGAAATTTATTTTATAGCGCAGCACCAATCCTGCTATGGCTAAAATAAAAAAGTTGAACAGGGCGATCCTGATCCACCTGTAAGTGTTGAAATGCGGTGTTTCCATATGGTTGGAATGGGTTGTTTTTTATCATTCAATTAAAGAGAAATTAAATGGTAAAAAGTATGACTAACATCAGGTTTAACTGGGTTGTAAATCATTCTTTAAGCGCGCAGGTAGTGGTAACATTACATAGTTAAATAAACCAAAAATATGTTATGAGAAAACTATTTGTTATTTGTGTATTAGCTTTATTTACAGTTGCTTGTGCTGGAGGTGGCAATGGTGAATCTGCTAAAACTTCTGATCAGCCGGCTGAAGCAGCCGGAGCTGCAGAAAAAAGTGCTAACTACGATCCAAACCGTGGCGAAGGCAAATTTACCGAAGTAAAACTAGGCGATAAACTGGATGCTGAAATGGCATTGCGTGGAGAAAAAGTGGCCGATCTTAAATGTACCGCTTGCCACAAGCTGACCGACGAAAAACTGGTAGGACCAGGATGGGCCGGAGTTACCAAACGTAATAAACCGGAATGGATCATGAACTTTATGACCAATACGGATGTAATGATCGATAAAGATCCAAAAGTGCAGGCCATGCTGGAAATTTGCATGGTTCGTATGCCCAATCAAAACCTGAGCGATGGCGATGCCAGAGATATTCTTGAATTTTTAAGAAAGAATGATGGGGTAAAATAGCCTGTTGTTGTTCAAACTAATTATTGTTTTATGAAAAGGATTTTATTTTCAATCTGCGCTTGCGCAGCAGTACTCATTTTGCTGAATTTATCAGCCTGTAAACCAAAAAATGCCGGCGATGCAACCGGTAGCGATGCGGCCGGACGTGTGTATGTGCCACCGGGCAAATACGATGAACTTTACAATTTTGTTTCCGGAGGTTTTAGCGGACAGGTAAGCGTATACGGAATTCCTTCAGGTCGTTTGCTGCGGGTTATTCCGGTCTTTTCTGTCGACCCTGAAAAAGGCTGGGGATATAGTGAAGAAACCAAGCCCATGTTAAATACATCGCATGGCGAAGTGCCATGGGGCGATCAGCATCACCTGGACCTTTCTCAAACCAATGGCGAGATAGATGGCCGCTGGTTATTTGCCAATGAAAACAATACCCCAAGGGTGGCGCGTATAGATCTGAAAACATTTCGTACGGCCGAAATTATCGAAATCCCAAACAGTGCAGGTAACCACTCCTCACCATTCATAACCGAAAATACGGAGTATGTGGTAGCGGGTACGCGTTTCAGTGTGCCGTTGGATTACGAAAACGGAGATGTCCCAATCAGTTCCTATAAGAAAAATTTCAAAGGTACATTGAGCTTTATCAGCGTTGCGCCAACAAATGGCGAAATGAAAATGGCTTTCCAGTTATTGCTGCCGGGCATGAATTTCGATTTGAGCCATAGTGGTAAAGGGCCCAGCAGCGGGTGGTTTTTCTTTAGCTGCTATAACTCTGAGCAGGCGCATACTTTGCTGGAAGTGAATGCTTCTAAACGGGATAAAGATTATATCCTGGCTGTAAACTGGAAAAAAGCGGCTGAGTATGCAAAACAAGGTAAAGGAAGAAAGGTGAAAGCCAACTACGCACACAATGTGTATAATGAATCGACCCATACAGCTAGTTCAACCATGGAAAAGGAAACTACGGTTATCGATGTCAAAGATTTTCCTGAACTGGTTTATATGATTCCTTGTCCTAAATCGCCACATGGTTGCGATGTTGACCCGTCGGGAGAGTACATTGTGGGAAGTGGTAAACTGGCCGCGCTGATTCCTGTATTTTCATTCAGTAAAATTCAGAAAGCCATTGCCAATAAAACATTTGATGGCGACTATGGCGGCATTCCGGTGTTGAAATATGAAGCTGCATTATATGGTGAAGTGAAAAAGCCAGGACTGGGGCCACTGCATACCGAGTTTGACGGTAAGGGAAATGCGTATACCACTTTCTTTATCTCGTCGGAGATTGTGAAATGGAACATCAAAGATCTTAAGGTGCTGGACAGACAGCCTACTTATTACTCGCCGGGACACCTGACCATTCCTGGTGGTGATACCAAAAAACCTTATGGTAAATATTTAATCGCTTATAATAAAATCACGAAAGATAGGTTCCTGCCTACCGGTCCTGAATTATCGCAAAGTGCACAGTTGTTTGACATCAGCGGAGAAAAAATGAAACTGCTTTTGGATTATCCTACTATTGGTGAGCCACATTATGCACAGATGGTTCCGGCCGAACTGATCTCTAAAAATTCTCAGAAGATTTTTAAACTGGATGAGAACAAACATCCTTATGTAACCCTGGGCGAGAAAAACTCTAAAGTGGTTAGGGAGGGCAACAAAGTGCATGTGTACATGACGGCTATGCGTTCGCACTTTTCACCTGATAATATTGAAGGCATAAAAGTAGGTGATGAAGTTTATTTTCATGTAACCAACCTGGAGCAAGATTGGGATGTGCCGCATGGTTTTGGCGTAAAAGGTAATAAAAATGCCGAATTGCTAATTATGCCGGGCGAAACCACCACCCTGAAATGGGTACCTGAAAAAGTAGGAATATTCCCTATTTACTGTACCGATTTTTGTAGCGCACTGCACCAGGAAATGCAGGGATATGTACGGGTATCTCAAAAAGGATCCAATGTACCTATTTCTTTTAGTCTGGGTAAAAACTCTGAGGCTGCAGATGAAGCCTTGAAAAAATAACGCTTTACTATCCGGGCAGGCCATTGTGGTTTGCCCGGATAAAATGGTTAAGCCATAATTATGAATTAAAAAAACAGCTGATGAAAACCCTTAGTTTGTCCGGTATGGTAAGATGGATGGTTGCATTTTGTGGACTAGCCCTGTTTGTTGTACTTTTTGTGCCTTTATGGCAAATAGAACTGGCGGCACCTCAATACCCTGAAGGGCTTGTGCTGAAAATGTATCCGCATAAACTGGCCGGAAATGTTGATATCATCAATGGATTGAACCATTATATAGGAATGAAAACATTGCACACCGAAGATTTTATAGAATTTACGGTATTGCCTTATATCATCGTTGGTTTTGCAGTAGCTTGTTTACTGGTTGCTTTGGTTTTAAAAACCTATAAATGGTTGGTTGCCTTATTTAGTTTATTTGTGGTCTTTGGTATAGTGGCCATGGCCGATTTCTGGCGTTGGGAATACCAGTACGGGCATGATCTGGACCCCAATGCGGCTATTAATGTGCCTGGAATGAGCTACCAGCCTCCACTTATCGGATATAAACAGCTTTTAAATTTTGGTGCCTATTCTATTCCGGATATAGGCGGATGGATATTTGTAATGGTAGGAATAGTTTTGTTAACAGCGGTTGTGCTGCAATACAAAACGCAGAAAAGTAAAAATAGAAGCCGTTTGAAACCAGGCTATGCAGTTTTATTGTTTATTCCCTTACTGATTACTTCGTGCAGTACCACGCCCCAACCCATAAGAGTAGGAGTAGATGCCTGCCATTTTTGTAAAATGGGGATTGCAGATCAGCGTTTTGGTGCAGAGCTGATCACCAAAAAAGGAAAGATTTACAAATTTGACGATTTACATTGTCTGCTGGAATTTAAAAAAGGAAAGACTTTGAAGGATGAGGACATAGGTAAGGTATTTATAGTCGATTTTAACGATCCACATGGATTTATTGATTTACAACAGGCTGTTTTACTCCAAAGTGAAGCCCTGCGATCGCCCATGGGCAGCAATGTAGCTGCTTTTGGCAATGCGGATGCCCTGGCGCAAGCCAAAGCAAAATTTAATGGTGAAAGATTACTGTTGGAGAACCTGATACCTCAGAAATAAATGAAGACCTTACTATTTTTATGGCTGGTTATTGTTTACGCCACATTGGATGCTACAGCCAAAGTGATTCCGGTAGGCCGGACCAAACAATTTACAGCCATACAAAAAGCAATTGATTTTTCGACCGACGGGGATACCGTTTTGGTATATCCCGGTGTATATCACGAAAAAAACATCGTTATTCAAAAATCTATCACGCTGAAAGGAATCAGTTTTCCGGTACTGGATGGTGATAAAAAATATGCTATTATCTCAGTAAAAGCCAAGAATGCAACCATTGAGGGTTTTAAACTGCAACATACCGGACGGTCAGAAATCAGAGATTTGGGCGCCATTATGATTTATGACAGTTACCAGGTTACCGCCACCAATAATATCCTTGATGATACCAATTTTGGTATTTATGTTCAGAACAGTAAAAAATGTACCATTAAAAATAATTCTATAACCGCCTATGGTAAAGATGAGCTGCAAAGTGGCAATGGCATTCATTGCTGGCGGTCGGACAGTCTGGTCATTATTGGCAACAAAATAAAAGGACACCGGGACGGGTTGTATTTTGAATTTGTCAAAAACTCTTTAATCTGGAGAAACGTGAGTACAAAAAATGTGCGCTATGGTATACATTTTATGTTCTCGAACCACAATACCTATGTGGCTAATGTTTTTGAGCGGAATGAGGCAGGAGTAGCTGTCATGTACAGCAAAAATATCCATATGTACAACAACCATTTTTTAAACAACTGGGGAGATGCTGCGTATGGAATTTTATTGAAAGACATTACCGATAGTGACATATCGGGTAATCATTTTACCAAAAATACTGTGGGCTTGCATATGGAAGGCTGCAGCAGGATAAAGCTGTACAAAAATATTTTTCAGCATAATGGCTGGGCAGTTAAAATTCAGGCCAGCTGCGACAATAACGATTTTACCAGGAACAATTTTATGGGCAACACCTTTGACATAGGAACAAATGGATCGCTCGTACTAAATACATTTACGGGTAATTATTGGGATAAATATGAAGGTTATGACCTGCACAGGGATAATATTGGTGATATTCCATATCATCCGGTAAGCATGTATTCGATGATTATTGACAGTAATCCTGCAGCACTGATGTTGTTCAGGAGTTTGATTGTTACCCTATTGGACAAAACTGAAAAGATATTGCCGGGCGTAACCCCCGAGAATTTGAAAGACAATAAACCGGTTATGAAACAACTGAAATTATGATTGCAGTACAAAATATCACCAAGAAGTTTGTAAAACTAACCGCGCTTGATCACATCTCTGTAACCTTTAGAAAAGGGGAATGCATTGCTTTGCTTGGGCCAAATGGCTGCGGTAAAACCACCTTAATCAAAACCATCCTGGGAATGGTAGTACCCGATAGCGGTGGTATAACTTTTAATGGCCAGTCTGTAGCTGGCCAATGGGATTACCGTAGCAACATTGGCTACATGCCACAAATAGGCCGTTATCCCGAAAATATGACCATCAAAAATGTGTTCGAAATGATGAAGGATATCCGGAAACCGGGTAGCAGCATTCTGGATGAAGATCTGATCCATAGTTTTGGCCTGGATACGCTGATGCATAAAAAGATGCATACGCTTTCGGGCGGAACCCGGCAGAAGGTTAGTGCCGGCCTGGCTTTTCTTTTTAATCCGGATGTGTTGATATTGGACGAGCCAACTGCCGGACTGGATCCCTTGTCGTCGGAAAAACTGAAAGACAAGATCATCAGGGAAAAGGAAAAAGGAAAGCTGATTTTGATTACCTCCCATGTATTGAGCGAGCTGGATGACCTGATTACTGAAGTTTTTTACATGCAGGATGGTAAACTCTCTTTTTATAAAAAACTGGCTGACCTGAAACTAGAAACCGGAGAAGAAAAACTGTCAAAAGCAGTTTCAAAAATGATGATGGCTTAATCCTTAAAAGATGAATAAAATATTAAAATATGTAGTTGTAGATATTGTTCAGAATAAAATTGTACTGATTTATACCTTTTTGCTATTGCTGATCTGTGTAAGCGTATTCAATCTGGAAAGCAATGCCGCAAAGGGGTTATTAAGTCTATTGAATATCATTTTGATTCTGGTTCCCCTGATCTGCATTATTTTTTCGACCATTTATATTTACAACAGTGCCGAATTTATTGAATTGCTGGTGAGCCAGCCATTGAAACGAAAGTCGATTTGGCTCAGTTTATTCGGAGGGCTGGCCTCTTCACTTTGCCTGGCCTTTTTTATCGGAGCAGGCATTCCGATTTTATTATACCATGCCGATGCGACGGGTTTAATGATGATTGCCATGGGCTTGTTTCTAACCTTGGTTTTTGTCAGCATTGCCATGCTTGCCGCTGGCCTAACCCGTGATAAAGCCAAGGGGATAGGGCTTTCCATATTGTTGTGGTTAAGTTTTTCACTAATTTTTGATGCATTGGTCCTGTTTTTTCTTTTCCAGTTTCAGGATTACCCGCTGGAAAGAATAATGGTTTTTTTGAGTTTTCTTAACCCAATTGACTTAGGCAGGATACAAATCCTGTTGCAAATGGACATTTCGGCATTAATGGGGTATACCGGAGCAATCTTCAGAGAGTTTTTTGGAAACGGGTACGGGATTGCTGTCTCCTTTTTTGGTTTGTTTCTATGGGCTGTATTTCCATTATTCCTCTCCTTAAAGAAATTTAATAAGAAGGATTTGTAGGCAATTTTATTTCGTGAAAAAGGCGATATGTATTTAAACATGTCGCCTTCTTATATAATTTTGATTTTACTTAAACCGTTCAAAAAAAGCACGTTCCAGCTCTTCTCTATGTGTTGGATGGGCCAGTTCAATCAATGCTTTGGCCCTTTGTTTTAAGCTTTTGCCAAACAGGTTTACTTTGCCATATTCGGTTACCACCCAGTGTACATGGCCCCTGGTAGTTACCACGCCCGCGCCCGGTTTAAGAAAAGGAACAATCCTGGAAATCCCTTTTGAAGTGATAGAAGGCAAGGCGATAATTGGTTTCCCTCCTTCAGACAGGGAGGCACCGTGAATATAATCCATTTGTCCGCCAATACCTGAGTACTGATAGGTACCCATCGAATCGGCACAAATCTGCCCCGTAAGGTCTATCTCAATAGCCGAGTTGATGGCCGTAACTTTAGGGTTTTGTCTGATGATGCTGGTATCATTGGCATAAGCAATGTCCATTACCCTTACACTTGGATTATCGTGCACAAAGTCGTACAGTTTCCGGGTACCTATCATAAATGAAGTAATTGACTTGCCTTTGTTTATTTTTTTGAGGCTATTGTTGATTACGCCGCTTTGAAGCAAAGGAATAACACCGTCCGATAGCATTTCAGTATGCAGGCCAAGGTTTTTATGTCCTGTAAGGTTTTTTAATACCTGGTCGGGAATCCCACCAATACCCAATTGTAAGGTTGCACCGTCTTCTACCAGATCGGCTACATGTTTGCCGATGGTTACAGTGGCTTCATTTGTTTTTGCGGAATAGTCAACCTCCGGCAAGGCTACCTCCTGCCACACCATAGCATTAATTTTACTGATGTGCACAAAACCGTGCCCGTGCGTCCTGGGCATCTGCGGATTAAGTTGTGCGATGACATATTTTGCGGTGTCGACAGCGGCACGTGCAATATCTACTGAAGTGCCCAGAGTACAATAACCGTGCGCATCCGGTGGCGATACCTGGATCAAAGCCACATCAATCGGTAAAAAGCCTTCCTTAAATAGTTTGGGAATCTGGCTTAAAAAAACAGGTACGTAGTCGCCGTTCATGCTGTTTACTACCGACCTGGTATTCTGGGAAACAAATAAAGAGTTAAAGAAAAAACTTTCCCGGTAAACAGGGTCGTTAAAATCAATATCTCCCAGCGTAGTGATGCTGGTGATTTCTACATCTTTAAGTTCCCGGTAGCGGTGCTGCAGGGCGTTGACCAGGTGAACGGGGGTAGCTGCGCTTCCGTGAATAAATACCCTGTCGCCAGATTTCACAATTTGCATGGCCTGGCTGGCCGTAATATAGTTAATAGAATTCATGAGTTTAATGGACTATGTGAATAACAAAATTCCCGATAATTCTTAACCAGTTAGTTGACCGGGATCATTTAAGCACTTGATACTCATCAGGAAGGTGCTAACTATGCTTTTCTTTTATCTGTTCCAGTGAGTTTAAAAAGTTAATTTGCCGGCCGTTGTTACTTTCATATATAAAATCTTTGATGGCCTTGCCCGGATATTTGTCAAATTCGCCAAGGATATACAGACGCATCCTGTAATTGGAAAATTTTTGCAGTATCTCCCCAGCGATCCCGGTCTTCAGATCAAAAAAGTCAGGTGTGATGTTTTTTTCGTGCAGGATCATCTGATCAAAGCCCTGGTAATAAAGGTCGCCCATAAGTTGTAGCCCGTCTTCAGTTGTGTGGATCAATATATCGTCGGCCGTGACTTCGGCTATTTTTGCGGTATTAAAGTGGTGCGTTGCTATGTTCATAAGATGTTAGATGTGGGGTTAATGGTTCATATAATTTAATAGCCGGTATTGCATATTAGCTAATTTGGGAAGGTTTTTACGATAAAGCAAATAAACCGCTAAGCAGGACGAAAAAAAGCTATATCCCGTTTATATTTTTTTGATCAGGTTTCTGAAAAAAGAATTACCTTAATGCTGGATTTCAGATCTGTCACATTATTAACCATTTAAACCAACCTAAAATGAAAATTGTAAAATTTATTCTTTGCCTTCTTTTCGGATTGATGTTTATGAACGCAGGACTTAATAAATTCTTTAATTACATGCCTATGCCCAAATTGACACCGGCGCAAATGGATGTAATGGGGGCATTTATGAAGATAACCTGGTTAATGCCATTGGTAGGTGCCATAGAAACCCTGGGGGGTCTTTTGTTTATCATCCCTAAAACAAGGGCACTTGGTGCTATTGTTATTTTGCCGGTAATGGTTGGGATTATGTTGCACAATACCTTGGTAGATCAAAGTGGTTTAATGATTGCGTTACCATTGTTTGCCATCAACCTATGGATAATTGGAGACAATTGGGGAAAATATAAACAAATGGTGTCTTAGCGGAATCATGACAAACTTACTATCTTAGCCTTAATGAAAGGAATTAAGCTAGGGTATCTGAGTTTGTTTTTGGTGATTTTTGGATGTAGTAATGGTAGGGTTGACCGGGTTGACTCTAAAACGGTGTACCGTGCTATTGATAAAAATGATACGGCTACTTTGAGCCTGCGGCTGAGGGATCAGGATTTTGATGGACAGCTGGAAATAAATTACCATAATCTTTATACGGATTCTGGTGGGGTAACCGGAATTGTAAAAGGAGATACATTGAAAGGTACCTACCGTTTTCAGCATTATGGAATAGAAACCTGGCGTAGCATTCCGATAGCCATATTGAAAAAAGATGATCAGCTGATTATGGGCTCGGGTGCTATGGAAATTTATATAGGTATGACTTATTTCAAAAAAAATGCCCAAATTGACTATCAAAACCCAAAGTTTGTATTTAAAAAAGTTAAATAAACCCATGAAAATATTTGGATTTTTGTTCGTTTTTGTATGGTTCGTTACGTTTGCAAAAGCACAAACGGTTTTTGTAGATTTTGCCACCAACAAAGGAAATATTACAGTGATGCTGTACGATGAAACCCCAAAACACAGAGATATGTTTTTGGATGCTATAAAACATGGTATTTATAAAAATGCCGAATTTAACAGGGTAATTAAATCCTTTGTAAGTCAGGGTGGTCTGTTGGATGATACCATTTTAAACCGGGAAAAAAGACATCCAAAGCACCTTACCTTTAGGTTGCCTGCCGAGATTAAACCTTCACTTTTCCATAAAAAGGGCGCTTTGGGAGCCGGTAGGGATGACAATCCGGAAAAGGCATCTTATTATTCGCAGATTTATCTGGTAGAAGGAAAGAAGCAAACGGATGCACAGCTGGATGCCATTGAGCAGAAAAAGAACAGGAAAATTCCTGCAGCCCAAAGAGAGATTTATAAAACCATAGGGGGCACGCCACACCTTGATCAGGACTATACGGTGTTTGGAGAAATAGTAGCTGGGATGGACGTGGCCGAGGCCATCAATCAGGTTGCTACAGATAAAAATGATGTGCCGCTTAGCCCGGTAGTTTTTAATGCGAAGGTACTGTCAAAGCAAGGGGCCTTAAAATTACGTAGAAAGCTAAAGCTGTAGGTAACCAGATTTTTTCAATAAAATTATCAGAGTTTAGGGTAAAAAATTACGCTTATCGTCTTAGCTTAGAATCAATTCCACTTTCTCTTTTAAAACATGTAGTACATCTTCCTTAAACCACTGATTTTTCTTTTGCCAAATATTATTTCGGGGTGACGGATGTGGTAAGGGAATGTAGTCTGGCAGGTATTCTTTGTAATTTCTTACTGTTTCTGTTAGCGTTTTTCTTAAATCATTTTTTAAGTAGTAATTCTGAGCGTACTGTCCAATCAGCAAGGTCAATTTTACTTCCGGGATTAGCTCAAAAATCCGTTGATGCCATAAGGGGGCACATTCTTGTCTGGGGGGCAAATCACCAGATTTTCCCGTCCCGGGAAAACAAAAGCCCATTGGGATGAGCGCAAATAGTTTTTCATCATAAAATGCCTCTTTACTTACGCCCAACCATTCTCTTAAATTGTTACCGCTTGCATCGTCCCAGGGGATACCGCTATTCTGAACTTTTTGCCCGGGTGCCTGTCCTATGATGACAACCTTTGACGACTTACTGAATTGAATTATAGGCTTTGGAGCATTAGGTAAAAATTCCTGGCAAACGGTACAGTTTCTAATTTCTGAAAGTAATTTATCCATGGTGTGGATTTTTAGGAAACAATATTGTTCATTGTTCGTAAAGATAGCCACATAACAATTAATGCCAGATAAAAAAAAGCCAGGAACCATATGGTTCCTGGTCTTTTCATTGATCAATACAGAAGGCAAATTGTTTAAAGCAGCGGAAGCTATTTAATCAACCGATCAATAGCGGCTAACATCCCTTTAAACTCCTTTTCGTCATACAAGCGGGTCAGATAAACAATTTTACCTTCGCGGTCTATCACGATATTACGGGTTACGCCACTTTTTTTATCGGCAAAGCGCCCAAAAATATCCGCACCGGGATCCAGCGCAAGTGGATAGGTAATCTTCATATCTTTTGCAAATTTCTGTACCACAGCAAGAGGCTCATCGCGGTCTACACCAATCAGCACTAAGCCTTTATCCTTGTAAGCTTGCCATACATCCTTTTCCAGATGTGGCATTTCTTCGCGACAAACCACACACCAGCTGGCGGTAAATTGCAGTACCACCACTTTCCCTCTCAGTTTGGCCAAAGAAGTGGTTTCGCCATTGACCAAAACCAGTTTAAAATCGTCCGGAGCTTTATCGCCTACTTTTACGATATAGCCACGTGCATCGGGTTTGGCTTGCTGCGCCATTGCCAGGATTGGCAACAGGCACAGCAAAAAAATCAATAATCTTTTCATAACGGTATTCATTTATACTAAGATTTTATTTATTCCACCATAAGGCAGTTGTAATCACATCATCACCCTGTGCGGCCAATGCCTGTTGGTAATTGCTTTTGTTTACACTTTGTTCTTTAACAGGATAATACATGCGCTTAGGAATGCCATCCCCAAAAATGGGCTTAAATGTATAAATTGTAGTCCCGGTGGGGGTAACTCTGGTCCACACCACATCATTAGGTTTCACTAAAAACAATGGGTAGCCCGTGCGGCGAATCTCCGACCAGGCTTCCAGTCCCTGCGTATATAATGCAAAGTATTTTTGCGTCAGTACCCTTTCCTTGGTGGCTGCTGGAAGCGCGTTGGCATAAGTTTGTGCTGCAGGATCGGCAATACCCCAACGGGTTAACGAGGCCACTACACCTTTTTTGTATTCGCTATCGCTCCAGTTCTGGTATTCGGAAATCAAAAAGGCTACCTCGGCGTATTCCTGCAACACTTCGCTAAAATCGGCCGCATTAACTAATGCCCCTGGTAAACTGATGTCGGCTGGACCGTTTAATCCGGCTGCATCCAGTGGTAAACCATAAGGCTGACCTATGTACTGGTTGTTTTTGTTAGGCAAGGCATAAATTGGCAGCCGCGGATCGGAAGTAGTAAAAGGACCTAATTCTCCTTTTAAAGAATTGATCAGGATGTGCGATACCGCAAAATCCTTACGGTTGGCGGTAACGGTGGCCCTGTAAAGCGGTGCTTCATTTGGCGCTCCGGTACTGTATTTAAAGGCTGCGTTGTGCGCATTTGAAGTGAATACACCTTGTGCCAGTGCATCGGCAAAATGTTGCTGCGAAAGGGTAGGAAGTTTGGTACGGATGCGTGTAGCCAGGCGTAAGCGCAAAGAGTTGGCAAACCTTGCCCAGTTCTCGTTATTCCCTTTGTAAATCACATCGGCTGTTCCAAAAGTATTGGCCGACGAGTATTTCCATAGGGTATCTGCTGCCTGATCCAGTTCCTGCAACAGATCGGTATAGATCTTTTCCTGAGTAGCATACTTAGGCGTATAGTTGTCAGGATTTTGCTGCAAGGCTTCAAAAGAAGGATCATTACCGGCGTACGATTGATAAGGAATATTTCCGAATACATCGCTTAGCGAATGAAAAGTAAAGGCTTTCAATACCCGGCAAACCGCAATCTGATTGGCGTTGGTGCCGGCAACGGAACCTGCCGAAGCAATAGCTTTAGTAGCCGGATCGCTGTTGAGTTTAATGATTTCATTCAGGTTATTGAGCGCCTTAAAAGCATCAGCCCAGTAGCGGTCAGAATAATTGCGTGGAATGTCATAACGACTTTGATCGGTATAAATATTCTGACTATAATATTGCGAAAACAACATAGTGCCATTCAGCGAAAAATCAAGGTGCCTGATGTTGTCCATGATCTGCTTTTCGGCTGATAAAATAAGTGTTGGGGTAGGCACGTTTGATGGCCTGTTCGGATCTATATTAATCTCTGCCAGCTTATCATCGCTGCAGGAAACCAATGCAGAAAGTGAAAACAGGGCTAAGGCAGTTATTTTGTTATAAAAATTCATCTGAGTAAAATTTTAGGTTAAAACTTAACACTTACATTTAAACCATAGGTAATAGGAACGGGAATGTTACCACCCTCAATTCCCTGAACGTTGCCGCTGCTATTGGTAAACTCCGGATCAATGTACTTGCTTTTGGTATAGATGTTCCAAAGGTTTCTGCCATATAGGGTAACACCGACAGAACGAACGGCACTGCTTTTCTTCAGATCAAAAGTATAACCTAAGGTCAATTCTCTTAATTTGATGTATGACGCATCAAAAACACTAAAAGCTGTTGGTCCGCTATATTCATTTCTGGCCCAGTTTAAAGCCGAAATACGGGTGTCGTTTTTAGTAGGATTGGTAACGGTGTATGTCCCGTCTGGGTGAAATACCACATTGGCTTTAACACCGTCTACAATGGTACCTGTTTCTCTGATGCCATTTGCAGCAGTACGGTCTAACACGCCCGAATACATCCCTACTTTGTAAGTCTGCGAGAAGAAGCTACCGCCCATCCGGCCATCAATAAGGAAGCCTAAACGCAGTTTTTTGTAACTGAAGCTGTTCTGGAAACCAAACAGATAATCGGGCAGTACACTACCCAAAGGTACCAATTGCGAAGTCTTAAGGTAAGTACCGTCGGCTTGCACTACACGTTGTCCATCTGGCGCGTATACAAAATCATAGCCCATGATCTGTCCGTAAGGTTTGCCTTCCTGGGCCACAGTAGTAACCAGCAGGTTGCTGAGTTCCAGCGTGCTTACCCCTTGCTCCAGTTTAACCACCTTATTGCGGTTGCGCGACCAGTTGATGGTACTGTTCCACTCAAAATTGCCGGTTTTTACCGGAGTACCGTTTAATGTTACTTCAATACCGTTGTTGTTGATCCGTCCGGCATTCAATACTTTATTATCATAGCCAAAAGCTGCTGATACCGGCACGGCCAGGATCTGGTTGCGACTGTTGTTGTTGTAATAAGTAACGTCTAAGCCTAAGCGGTTTTTGAACATCTGTATGCTCAAGCCCGTCTCTACCGATGAAGTGATTTCGGGTTTCAGCAAAGGATTGTTTAAAGTGCCTGGCAAACGGTAAGAAGTACCTCCATTAAAAGGCTGCTGCGCATCGTAAACCTTCGCCAATTGATAAGGGTCTGTACCATTGCCCACCTCGGCCCAGCCCAGACGAACTTTGGCAAAATCTAACCATTCCTGTTTTTTGATGCCCGGTATTTCGCTAAACACAAAACTTCCGGTAATGGATGGGTAGAAGAAGGAGTTACTGGCGACAGGAAGAGTCGACGACCAGTCGTTGCGTAAAGTTCCATCCAGGTATAACATGCCTTTCCATGCAGCCGAGAAACTACCGAACAATGAATACACCTGCAGGTGGTAGTTGGCGTTGTTGTTTAATACCGTAGGTGCATTTTTAAGGTTGTAATACAGCGGAATAATAAGTCCACCTTGTGTGGTTCCATCAATTACCCGACGTTTCATGTTTCTGATGTTTCCACCGGCATTACCCGAAAGCGAGAAATCACTCCATGTTTTTTTGGCAGAAGCCAAAAACTCATAGTTGAACTCATTAAAATGCTGACTATAGTCCTGGTATTGCGACTGAGAACGTGAATATACCGCTATACGGTCCTGATATTCTGAAGTGTACACGTCAGCATGTACTTTACCCGTTAGTTTTAGCCAGTTGTTGGCATCCACTGTAAAACCAACATTTCCATAAAGCCGGTCGCGGTTCTCTTCCAGATAGCTCTCGTAGGCCGACCAGTATGGGTTGTCAATAAAACGTGTGGCTTCACCTGCCGGGGTATTCTGATAGTTTGTTCTGTTCCATGCGCGTGGTGTGCCATCAGCCCTTTTGTATTCACTTAAGCGTTTGTAGTCAACCTGTACGCCACCCCATTGGAAGGCTTCCAGCATAATGTTGCGGTTGGAAGCACCGGTCCATGGTCGGCCCAAAGCATTGTTCTTAACATAATTCAGGTTGCTGAATACATTTACAATTCCCATTTGTGTAGAACCCGAAAAATTCAGGGAATTACGATGCATACTGGCATTGGGTACTGTTCCCCTTACATTTTTATTGGTGTACGACAAACGATAAGTAGTTAATCCGTTGGATCCACTAACTGCAATATTGTTGGTATTGGCTATCCCGGTGCGGAAAAAGTAATTTACATCATCCTTTGGATATACCCATGGTTGTGGGTTCAGGTAGTCGGCCGGATATTCCGGATCCAGGTTATACCAATGCAGCACTGGTGTACCATCCAGTTTTGGCCCCCAGCTTTCATCAGATGCATAATCCACAATGTTATATTCCTTGCCCGCAATGGTTGCTTTGGCAAATGTTGGTGCGTAGCCCTGACCATATAAATGCTGTCTGGTTGGCAACCGCACAATATTTTCAAAATCAATACCACTGTTTAGTGTAATGTCGAACTTATCCTTTTTACTTCCTTTTTTTGTCGTGATCAGGATAACCCCATTAGCAGCCCTCGAGCCATACAGGGCAGCAGAAGAAGGCCCCTTTAGTACCGAAATATTTTCAATGTCATCCGGGTTCAAATCCTGAATTAAACTCCCCACATCTTTACCGGCACTTCCTTCAATGGTCGAATTGGTATTCAAGTCGGTATTGTCAATAGGTGTTCCATCAATTACATATAGGGGCTGGTTATTACCCTTTATGGAATTGATACCGCGCAACAATACCCGTGTTGATCCACCCATATTACCTCCGGCAGAAATCACCTGTAAACCGGATACTTTACCCGAAATGGCACTCAGTGCATTGGTCGGTCGTGTGGTCAGTTCCTCCGATTTCACTTCCTGCACGGCATAACCCAGTGCTTTTTTCTCGCGCGAGATGCCCATGGCTGTAACCACTACTTCACTTAATCCTGATTGTGCCGACTGTAGCACAATTTTTCCCATGTTGCCATTTGCCTTTATCTGGCGATTGACGAAGCCCAGGTAAGAAATCTCCAGTACAGCACCTTCATTTACGTCTTTTAACGTAAATACGCCATTGGCATCGGTTATGGTTACCTTGGTGCTGCCTTTTACCCTTACCGTAGCGCCAGGCAAAGGCATGCCTAATGTATCCACAACCTTTCCGGTAATGGGTTCCTGCACGGCTGCTGCTTTTGCTGCCTCCTGCTTTTCTTTTTCCATAATGATCACCATTTTGTCGGTGATTTTATAGGTGAAAGTCTGGTTTTCAAAGCATTTCTCCAGGGCTTCGTTTAAGGTTACATTTTTGACATGAATAGATACCGGCTTTGCTTTTACAATAAGTGCATTGTTGTAAAAGAAGTCGTAACCGCTTTGCATACGGATTTCTTTAATCACCTGGTTAAGGCTGCTGTTGGTTCTGTCCAGCGTAATTCTTTGTGCGAATACATCTTTGGCTGATACCTGTAACATGGTCAGTAAGATGAAAAATATAGATAAGTTGATCCGCATGATGAGTTTTCGTTTAATACTGTGGTTTTCGCCACGTTCAACGTTTAGGTAAAAAATCATACATTTGATAGTTAGGGTTTAGATAATTTCGATTACATATGAATTCCGCTTAAGCCGCGGATTTTTTTGACCCTTTCAATTTCGCCGGGGATGGGTGCAACCATTCCCGGTTTTTTTGTAAGGCCATCTTTATGAGTAGTTTTACGGCATAACGATGATCCTCCTTCCTTCAACTTTAAAATTTACATTCCCGGTTAGTTCCATAACTTTTAACAGCACAGATACATTCCTCGATTTAGATACCTCACCCGAAAAAGTCTGTTTTAAATCTACTCCCGGTTGGTATACCACCTCTACGTCGTACCAGCGGGCAATTTTATTCATGATGCTTTTGATGTCTTCATTAAATTTGAAATACCCATTTTTCCAGGAAACTACCTCTTCAATATCCACATTGCGGGCAAGACTCAACTGCTGCGCATTAAACTGGGACTGTTGTCCGGGTTTGAGAATGAGCGTTTTATTACTTCCCCCATCGGCAACTTTGACTGAACCTTCTAATAAGGTCGTTTTTACCATCTGTTCATTTTCATAAGCCATAATGTTAAAATGCGTACCCAATACTTCGATGGTTTGCCCTTTGCTGCTTACCTTAAAAGGTGCAGCTTTATTATGTGCCACTTCAAAATAGGCCTCACCGGTAATTTCCACTTTACGTACGCCTCTGGTAAAATGAGTAGGGTAACTTAAGGAGGAACCTGCATTGAGCCAGACCTTGGTTCCATCCTCCAAAATCACCTGATATTGTCCGCCAATAGGTGTGGTGATGGTGTTCTTTTCGCTAAGTCCGGCTTCCTGGTTATCGGTTTTTATTTGAGTACCATCGTTGTAAGCCAGCTCACCAGCTTTAATTATAATCCCTTTTTTATCACTGTTTAGGTTAATGGTTTGTCCATTGGCCAGGGTGAGCACCGCTTTATTGCTGCCCGGGGCTACATCGTTTTGGCTGATCATTTGAGTGCCGGCATCGACCCTTGCGCGATTAGATTGATAAAGCCAAAGGACTGTTCCTGTTACCAGCAATGCCACAGCCGCGGCAGCGGTTGTTTTTAACCACATGCTACTCCGTTTTGGTTGGATGACCCGGTTCAGTGCAGCCATGATCTCCTGTTTATCTTCCATCCGTTCCTCGGCGCTCATGTCGGGAGTCTGATCCAGATTGCGCTGCAGATACCAGGATTCCAGCAGCGCTTTTTCCGCTTCTGTACAATTTCCCGCTACATATTTTTCTAACAACGCTTGTGCCTTTTTCTGTTCCATAGTCAATCAGACATTTAATGCCTTATATAAAGAGATACAGCTAAGTATGGGGGAGGGGGTAAATAAAAATGAAAAAAATTAAAAGCCCATCAAAAGAGAGACGATAAGGTAGAAACCTAACTTAAAACGGAGTATTTTTAAGGCATGTTGCACATGCTTACGAACTGTAAATTCTGATATGTTCAGTTGTCCCGCAATTTCTTTATGGCTCAGGTTCTCTTTTCTGCTCAATTCAAAAACCTCACGCATTTTACCAGGCATGCCGGCAATCTCAATTTCAATGCGTTTCTGCATTTGTTTTTCCCGTACCAGATGATCGGTAATGCAATTGCCCTCGTCCATAAAATCTTCTAGCGAACTGAGGTATTCGGACTCTACTTTTTTATGCGATAAAAGATTGAATATCCGGTTCCGTACCGCTGCCGATAAGTAGCTGATCAGGCTGGGCTCAAAAGATAAAGTTTCCCGTTTTTCCCAAAGGGCCAGGAAAAGCTCATGAATAATGTCTTTGGTCTCTTCGCGGTTGCGCATCCATTTATAAGCATGACTATGCAGCAACCAGAAGTACCGGTCATAAATTTCAGTAAAAGCCATGCGGTCGCCATCCCTTAATAAGGTGGTTAACTCGTAATCGCTTAATTCACTGTATGCTGACATATTTTGTATATATTATCTATGGCGAAGGTAGATATTTTAATGTTAATTTAAAACCTAAGTATTAAAATGAAATCCCGATGACTTGAAACCTTTATTTTGATCATGGTTAATTTGAGTTAAAATATGAGGTTTAACGGTGCAGGCAAACAGCTTGTTTTATGAAAATAAATATAGTAAAATAATAATTAATGACAACATCGCGGTAATTGCTATTGAGAAGATGCAGTTTGTGTTAATTTTTGTAGTTTCGGGTAGCGAACCAAACCAAATGAACATCTACAATAACTACAGTGAGGAAAAATTGCTTCACCTTCTTACAGAAGGGGATGCCAATGCCCTAAGCAGTCTGTATTATTTACATGTAAAGCAATTAAAGTTTTTTGTGTTACGAACAGCTAAGTCGGCAGCCTTGACAGAGGATGTTGTACATGATACTTTTATAAAGGTTTGGGAAAACAGAGATAAGATCAATGTTGCACAACCCTTTAAACCCTATTTATATACCATAGCCCGCAGGCACTTACTTAATCTTTTGAAACGTGCACAGCATGAGTTGAGTATTTTAGAAGAAATGAAGAAAAATGTGCAGCTTGAAGCGTGTACCACTGAGTTGTTGATGGATTATACGGAAAGCAGTTCGATATTTAGCGAAGCGATAAACAGTTTGCCCCAACAAAGGAAAGAAGTATTTATCCGTTGCCGGATACAGGGGTTAACTTATAAACAGGCTGCCACAGAATTGGGCATTTCGGAAAGTACAGTTAACCAGCAAATGGTGAAAGCCTTGAAGAGCATTAGAGAGCTGATTACCATCCGGACAGCTGTATTGGTATTGATGGCTGCCATAGGAAAATAATTTTTTTTATTTAGGATAGATGTATCGTTGCTGCCATTTGTATAGGTTATAAAAGGAGGCAAATTGAACAACGAAATCATACAGCTGTTTATAAAGTATTTAAATAACCAATGTAGTACTATTGAACTTGAAAAGGTTTATAAACTGATTGAAGAGGGTAGTTATAAAGACGAATGGGAGTTTGTACTTACTGAGGATGCGGCTGTATTGGTGAATAGCACTTATCAGTCGGAAATGCTTCCGGACGAAGTGAAAGGACTGCACGATAAAATACAAGCTACCCTGGCGCAAGGAGATGTTACAATAGGGCACTCTTCTGTAAGGTTTGCATCCTGGAAAAGGCTTACCGCCGCTGCGGTGGTATTGATTACCTTAAGTGCAGGTATTTTCTATTATATGTCTGGCCAACCTCAAGCCAATAGTGTAGCAAATGATATTGCTCCCGGAGGAAATAAAGCCATACTTACACTGGCTGACGGTAAAAAAATCATTCTCTCTGATGCTAAAAACGGCGAACTGTCGGCAGTGGCAGGGGTGGTGGTAACCAAGTTGGCGGATGGTCAGATTGTATATACCGTAAAACCAGGTAAAGACATCAATACACAACCCAATACCATTGAAACGCCGAGAGGTGGGCAATATCAGGTTGTTTTACCTGATGGTAGCAAGGTGTTGCTGAATGCTGCTTCAAGTTTAACCTATCCGGCTTCGTTTGCCACCCTCAAAGAAAGGCGGGTAAAGCTAAAAGGGGAAGCGTACTTTGAGGTAGCAACAGTAAAGTTAAAGGAGCATAAGGTACCTTTTGTTGTGGAAACGGATAAGCAGGAAATAAATGTACTTGGTACGCATTTTAACGTGAACAATTATACGGATGAACCTGCTGCCAAAACTACCCTTATTGAAGGTTCGGTAAGGATTAAATCTTCAGGAGCTCATAAATTACTTACGCCTGGAAATCAGGCGATAAGCGCAGGGGGCAGATTAACCATAACAGCGGCAAATATGGAGGAGGTAATGGCCTGGAAGAATGGCTATTTTATGTTCGAGAGCGAAAATATAGCATCGGTAATGAGAAAGATTTCCCGCTGGTACGATGTAGAAGTGGTGTTTGAAGGGGAAGTGCCAACAGATACTTTTGGTGGTACTGTGAGCCGTTTTAGTAACGTCTCTAAAGTGCTCAGAAAACTGGAATTAACAAAAAAGGTTCACTTTAGAATTGAAGAAAGGAGGATTATAGTTACCAAATAACTACAAAACCGAAATCTATAAAGTAATCTTAAAAGAAAAAGCCAGAAGTGCTTGCAACACAACTGGCCAATGTCTTGATTACTAAGTCAACAAAACTTGCGATTCAATCAACTTTTACCCGCAGGCAGCCACAGATCCTTGGACGGATCGATGCTAACCTGCAATTAACCAGACTAACAAATGTATAAAAATTATGCTAATGAACTTGGTGTGCCCGAAAGGTATATCAATAAACTTCTGCTGATGATGCGACTAACCACCGTAATACTAATAGCAACTATAATGCAGGTAAGTGCAGCCGGATTTGCGCAGAGAATTACCCTCTCTAAGAAGAAGGCAACGTTGAAAAGTATTTTTAAAGAGATACGCAAACAAAGTAATTATGATTTTATCTATACCGATGGCCTGTTACAAAATGTAAAAGCGGTAGATATTGATGTAAAAGCTGTTTTGCTGAATGAAGTATTGGAACAGTTATTTGTCGGACTACCGCTTTCGTACACGATAGAGGACCAAACTGTGGTGCTGCGCGAAAAAATTAATACGCCTTTAATTGGTAAGCTCTCGCCCCGTGTGATTGATATCCGTGGTCGTGTAACCGATCAGCAAGGAAAAGGAATCCCTGGGGTAACAGTCAGGATAAAAGGGGAAACAGGTGGCAGTACCACCAATAGCAATGGCGATTTCAGTATTGTGACGACCTCCGCAAAGGCCATCCTTATTTTTTCCTATACCGGTTTTGTAACTCAGGAAATTCCTGCAGAGGGTAGGGCCAATCTGGATGTAGTGCTCAAAGAGGCTGTCGATGAACTCTCGGAGGTAGTGGTAGTGGGTTACGGAACGCAGAAAAAAATTACCGTAACAGGTTCCATCAGCTCGGTAAATATGGCCGATATGCGGACTCCGGTGGCCAGCTTATCTAATGCATTGGCTGGAAAAGTAGCTGGTGTCATTTCGATGCAATCGAGTGGTGAACCTGGATACGACAACTCCGAATTTACCATACGCGGATTGGGAACTTTTACCGGAAATACTTCTCCGCTGATTATTGTGGATGGTGTACAACGGGACGATGTGAACAGTGCTTTTGGAGGCTCGTTTAATAATATCGATCCTGAGGATGTAGCCAGCATTTCTTTGCTTAAAGATGCGTCCTCAACAGCCATGTATGGTGCCAAAGGGGCAAATGGTGTGCTTATCATCACCACCAAAAGAGGTGTTGCCGGCAAGCCAAAAATATCTTTAAAAGCCGAGACAGGCATCACAGGTTTTACCAAACGTCCCGAAATGCTGAATGGAATTCAGTACATGGAATTGCTGAATGAAGCCAGAGTAAATATGGGGCAGCTGCCTAATTATTCTAATGAACTGATTCAGAAAGCCGCCAGCGGTCTGGACCCTTACATGTACCCTAATGTAAACTGGATTGATGAGGTTTATAAGAAACGATCGTCTTTAACCAACGCAAATCTAAATATAAACGGAGGTTCGGAGACTGTACGCTATTATATTTCCAGTTCATTTTACAACCAGACCGGGCCATATAAAGTAGCCAATTTAAACGGTTACGATCCTAACCTGAATTTTAAACGTTATGATTTCAGGAGTAATATTGATGTAAATGTTACCAAAAGCACTTTGCTACAACTAAATATTGGCGCAATGCTGGTTAATGCACGTTATCCTGGCATTAGTGCCGGTAACCTGTGGTACCTGGCTTATGCTACAACGCCGGTTGCTTTCCCTACCCGCTATCCCGATGGCAAATGGGCGGGACCGATAGCAAATGGGGGAAGTAACCCTTTAAATGATGTACAGAACAAAGGTTATTCAGATGAATTCAGACCGGCAGTGCAATCGGTGTTTACCGTCAATCAAAAATTAGATGTACTAACGCCCGGTTTATCGTCTTATGCCAGGTTTTCCTTTGATAGTTATGGTAATTTCAACAACAAACGGACTGGGATAAACGACAACTGGTTGGCTATTGGCCGGAACGGCAATGGAGAACTAATGTTTACCCAAACCCGATTAGGGCAACAATTTTTGGGTTATGAGCAAAGTTCTGATGGCGAGCGGGTAATGTACCTGGAAGGAAATTTGAATTACGACCGCACTTTTGGCCATCATCGTGTAGGTGCAATGTTTTTATACAACATGAGAAACAGGCTTAAAAGCACTGCCGGCGACGTAATTAACGCAATTCCATTTCGAAATCAGAGTTTGGCCGGAAGGATGACCTATGGTTTTATGGACAAATACCTGATTGAGGTAAATGCGGGTTATACCGGATCTGAGAACTTTCAGAAGGGGAGTAAATTTGGATTGTTTCCTTCCATCTCTGGTGGTTGGGTCATTTCAAACGAAGGCTTTTTTAAACCGCTTAGCCAAACATTTAGTTTGTTGAAGTTAAGAGGATCTTATGGGGTTGTTGGAAATGACAACATTGGCGCAGGAAACAGGTTCCCTTATTTAACGCAAATAGGTGACGGTTTAAGCACCGGGTTTGGATTAAATGGAACCTGGTACGGTGGATTGACCGAAAAACTGCTTGGTGTAGAAAACCTGACCTGGGAAAAATCGTACAAGGGAGGCATTGGACTTGAAATTGGCTTGTTTAACAAACTGAACCTGATTGTTGATATTTTTGATGAAAGACGTAAGGACATTTTAATTAGGCGGGAGTCTATTTCTTCGATTGCCGGATTGGGTTCAACTGCAATTTACGCGAATTTAGGAGAAATGAGTAACCGCGGGGTAGACGCCAGCATCGAATACAATGACCAGATTGGAAAAGTAGGGTTAAGGGTATTTGGAAATGTAACTTACAGTAAAAATAAAATCATCTTTGCTGATGAACCGGCAAGGAAATTTGCATATCAAAATCAAGCTGGTTTTGCCCATAATGAGTTTTTGGGTTATATAGCCGATGGCTATTATACAGATCAGGATGATATTGATTCAAGGCCCGAACAAAAGTTTAGTACGGTAAGACCGGGCGATATTCGCTACCTGGACCAAAATGGTGATGGCGTTATTGATGCTTATGATAGCCGAAGATTAGGTAAGTCGCCGTTCCCATCCTGGTTATATGGTGCAGGGTTTTCTGTGGCCTATAAAAAATTCGATTTATCGTTGTTTTTTCAGGGAGTTGCCGATGTAGGTATTATGGCTAATGGCGAATATATTGATGCAAAAGGCGCAGGTGCAAACGGGGTAGGCGTTGTCCCGTTTTCGGGTTCAGGGCAGTATCAAAACAATACGCTGGCCGCAGCATTAGACAGGTGGACGGTAGACAATCCTCGTCAGGATGCTTATTATCCACGTTTATCTATAGGAAGCCTGTCGTACAACAATTATCTGAGCAGCACCCACTGGCTTAAAGATGGATCTTATCTACGCCTTAAACAAGCTTCTTTAGGTTATACCCTTACTTCCGAGCAGCTGAAAAAAGCAGGCGCTCCGGTTTTGTATTTCTATGCATCCGGACAGAACCTTTTGACATTCAGTAAATTCAAAATATGGGATCCCGAATTGGGATCTAATGGTGCAAAATATCCTATTACAAGAATGGTGACTTTTGGTGTGAGAGCTCAGTTTTAATGACCATTTAAAATGATGATGATGAACAACTTATTTAAAAATATTTTTGCTATCAGTTGCATTACGATGTGTTTGCTGATGTTTAGCCCGGGCTGCAAATATTTAGATGTAGCTCCTGATAATTTACTGACCTCTGATATGCTTTGGGAGACCAGGGCGAATGCCGAAGGCTACCTGAACCAGATTTATGGACAGGTTGTTATCCCTACGGATGATTATACAACTTTGGGTGCCAGTGACGAAACTTCTTGTAGTATCCAGGGCGTAAATGTCCGAAAAATGATTGCAGGTAACTGGAATGCTCAAAGCAATTACTGGTACTATTGGGGAGGCAATTATGCAGGGATCAGACAAAGTATCGTGTTTGAACAGAACATCGATAAAATGGCTGATGCCATCATCGGGGCCGATCTGAAAAAACAATACAAAGCTGAAGCCATCTTTCTGAGGGGCTGGTTTTATTGGAAATTGTTAAGGCAATATGGCCCGTTTGTTAAAATCACAGGAGTCTTAAGTCTTAATGACGATTACAATAAATACCCGCGTGCACCTTTTGATGAATGTGTAGCCTACATCAACGAACTGTTGGATAGGGCTGCTGCCGATTTGCCCTCAACCTGGTCGGCCTCGTCAAACTATGGCAGGGCCACTAAAGCTTCTTGTCTGGCAGTAAAATCGCAAGTTACCTTGTGGGCCGCGAGTCCGCTGTGGAATGGCAATCCAAAATTGTCGGGTCTTAAAAATAACGATGGAACAGCGCTGGCGCCATTACAATATGATATCAGTAAATGGCGGGTAGCGGCTAATGCTGCCAAAGCCGTAATAGACGTTGCAGGCTATAAATTGTTTACCAATCTGGACGAAGGGGATACCCAGTTTGATCCCTATCTTTCGTTCCGTAATTTGTTTTTAACCAACTGGAATAACGAAATCCTGTTTTCTTCCAACAATCAAAAAACATCAGATTCATGGCATTGGGGCTATGAGGCACGCTGTTCACCTAAACCAGGTGGGTACGACATGCAGAATGCCACACAGAACGTGGTAGATGCATTTTATATGCGCAATGGAAGGACAATTGATGACCCGCTGTCGCAATATACCGAAACGGGATTTGTTCAATCTGATGATCCGGCAAACTGGGGAAGATCCAGAGATGGCTTAAATAGAGGTTACGTTAAGGGGAACTCGAATATGTACGTTAATCGTGAGGCCAGGTTTTATGTGAGCATACAATACAATGGAAAAGCTGTTTTACCAGCACCAACACTGGACGACAGGAATTTCTTTTCTTCTGATGCCAATAAAGACGGAACAGGACGGGCTGAATTTTATTATTCAGGAAAATCGGGGGTAGGAGTAAACAATAACAGTGATATTACCGGTTATGACGTTTTGAAAAATGTAAGTCCGGCCGGAAATGCCCGGACAAGTTCAACTGTTTATCGCCCCTATATTCACCTTCGCCTTGCAGAAATGTATCTCAATTACGCCGAAGCCTTAAATGAGATTGAACCTAATCACCCGGACATTTTGAAATATTTAAATCTGGTGAGACAACGTGCCGGGATTCCCGATTTGCAGACCGTATATCCTGCAGCCGTAGGTAATAAGGATGTGATGAGGAAATATATTTTGCAGGAAAGACAAGTGGAACTTGCATTTGAAGGCGACCGGTATTTTACCCTGATCAGAAGGCTGATGATGGGCGATGTGAAGGTGCAAAGCATTTATCGCATGAATACCATTGCCAGCGATGGTAACCAGGGCTTCGCTTTTGCCGATTTTAACAAGCGTATATTATTGCAAACCAGGGTGTGGACTGATAAAATGTACCTGTTCCCAATTGCACAGAGTGATAGAGACAAAAATTCGTCGCTGGTACAAAACCCGGGTTGGTAAAGGAATTCTTATTCATAGAAAAGCTTCATAATTATTTTAAAAAATATGCTGATGAAAAAATATATTCATACCTGCCTACACATAGCGCTTGTTTTGATGGCGGTTATTGCAGGTTGCAAAAAAGATGAGGAAGGATTTAAACATGATGCTTCCTCGCCTATTACAATTGGTCAAATTCTACCGGAAAAAGGTAGCGGAGGTACAGAAATTCTGATCAACGGCAGTAATTTTACCACAGATACCGCTCAGATAAAGGTAACCATGAATGGAAAACCTCTAAAAGTAATTGGAGTGAACGGTAAACAAGTGATGGTAGTGGTACCAAAAAAGGCAGGCTCCGGGAAAATTACGATAAGCATAGGAGATAAAAGTGCCACAAGTAATACAACCTTTACTTATGAGTTTATGCGGACGGTAACTACGCTTGCAGGTTCGGGCGTTGCCGGGTTTGCGAATGGACAGGGAACAGATGCCAGCTTTAGTTTTACCAGCGAGTCATGGTATCGCTGTAGCGGAATTGCGGTGGACGACAATCTGAATGTGTATGTTACAGATGTAGGTAACCGTTGTATCCGAAAGATTGATAAAAATGGGAATGTAACTACTTTTGCCGGAAGTCCGGGCAATGCGGGCTATCAGGATGGTAAAGGGACAGCTGCCAGATTTAGCCTTTTGTATGGCCTTACTATCGACCCACAGGGTAACCTGTATACGGCAGATCCAGGCAATTGGGACATTCGGAAAATTGCACCTGATGGAACGGCTACAACCTTGACTTTTGGAAATCAGGAACCATGGTGCATTGCTTTTGATAAAAAAACAGGTAATGTTTTTTATGCCGGCACCAACCCGGGGGCCAATGTTTATCAGGTAACGCCGGCAGGCGTAACTACTCAGGTAGTTTCCGGTATCAATCAGCCTTCGGCACTGGCTTTTGATAATGCAGGCAATTTATTTGTAACGGTACATGGCGATCAGGTAATTAAGAAGTATGCAGCCGGGAGCTGGATCGGTAGTGCTGTTGCAGGTACCTTAGGGTCAGCAGGTTATGTTGACGGTTCGGGTAGCAGCGCAAAGTTTGCCTCGCCCTGGGGAATGGCTATTGATGTAAATAACAATTTGTACATAGCCGGCAATGGCTCCGGAGGGGGAAGTACTGCTAATCCCGATCAAAGTATCCGTTATATAGATGGTTTAACCTTTGAGGTCAGCACTTTTGCCGGATCGGGTAATGCCGGAAATATAAATGGTATTGGAAAAGCAGCAGCTTTTAGTGCACCTGCCGGTGTTGCAGTTGATAAGAACGGAACCGTTTATGTTTTGGATAGGAACAACAACTGCATCCGTAAAATAGTTTCCGAATAAAAAACAACACACACAAATGCTGCGGCGGGTTAAAGATGCTATGTCTTTAACCTGCTGCTTAATATTTAAGAAATGAATAGATCAAAACTAAACTGCTTTAAGCACGTTTTTCTTTTGGGAACTGTCTTTTTGTCCTTTTGTGTTTTGCCTGCCTGTAGTAAAAAGAATGCTTTGGCCGGAACGGAAAACCCGGACGGACAGTCAGTAGCAAAAGATATTTATGTGGCCATGAATGGCAGTGATTTTAATAATGGAACGCTGGAAAAACCTGTTAACACTATCCAGAAGGGACTGGAGTTGGTTGCCCCGGGTTACACCGTTTTTGTCAGGGCAGGCATCTATAAGGAAAAGGTGGTATTCCCTAAATCGGGCCGAAAAGATAAAGCGATTACCTTAAAGCCCTATCCGGGAGAAAAAGCGGTAATCAGTGGTGATGGACTTTCCGTGAATGGCAATGAGGCATTGGTTACGCTAAATAATGTGAGCTATATTGTGGTGGAGGGGCTTGATATTTGCAATTTTAAAACTACCGCCGCATGGGCAAATGTAGATGGCATAGTGGTGAAGGGAGGTTCAAATAACATCATTTTAAGGAAAAATAAGGTTTTCAATATTGAAAACAATGCAGCTGCGGAGCTGGGCAGAAGCGGACATGCCATACAAGTTATTGGAAATACAGATGTAGCCATAACTAAAATTCTGGTAGAAGAAAATGAGATTTTTGACTGCAATACCGGCTATAGCGAAAATTTGACCATAAATGGTTATGTAGATGGTTTTGAGGTAAGGAAGAATAAAGTTTATAATGGCGAAAACATAGGAATAGTAGCCGCCGGGGGCTACGCCGCAAATACCAATCCCGCTTATAATTATGTGCGTAATGGTATTATTGCCGATAATGAAGTGTTTAATATTGATGGGAAAACCGGGCCTATACCTGCTTTTAAAGATCATAACGGTGCCATAGGTATTTATGTGGATGGGGCCAGGAATATCATTGTAGAAAGAAATCTGGTAAGAGACAGCGGACGGGGAATTGGTATAGTTAGTGAAACCAATAATTTCCCTACCCAGGAATGTACCGTCAGAAATAACCTGGTTTACAATTGCTCGCTGGCTGGGATTTACCTGGGTGGCTATATTGGTTATACCGGTGGAGGAACCAATAACTGTTATGTGGTTAACAATACCATTTACCAGAATAATAGGGATTTTGGTTATTCTAACGAGGTTGAGGGAGAAATCAGGCTGACAGAAAACTGCAACAATAACGTGATCAATAACAACATGATATATCCGAGATCAGACAGAGGTGTATTTATTAACAAACAGGTAGCCGGAGGAACAAATAATGTAATTTCCAATAATTTATATTATTCTGAAGGATTGAAAATCTGGCGTTGGGACAATATCGCGTACACTGATTTTAACCTGTGGAAAGCTGCCTGTGGGGGTGATGCCGGATCTTCATCAGGAACAGATCCACAATTTGTAAATGCGGGTGCTTACGACTTTCGTTTGAAAGCTACATCTCCGGCAAAAAACACCGGAACAGTTATTTCAGCAACAGTTAATGGCGTGACAGACAAGGATGGACAGGTCCGGGTGGTGAATAATCTGATAAGCAAGGGGGCGTATCAATAGCTGTGCACAATTGATTGGTTATTCCCTGTGGTGATGAGGGCTATTTTGTAAAAAAATAAATATAGTAAATTAATAATTATATATTTGCAACCTCAAAACTAACCACCTTATTTTTCATATTCAGGGATTTAATGAATTGAAAATGGATGTGTTATAATTTAACTTTAAAGACAACCCAAATGCTGAATTTTGTTCTCTTTGGCCCACCGGGTGCAGGCAAAGGCACCCAATCTGAAAAATTGATTGAAAAATATCAATTGATCCACATCTCAACAGGCGATCTTTTCAGAGCACATATCAAAAACCAGAGTCCACTTGGACAAAAGGTAAGTGCACTGATTGCTGAAGGCCAACTGGTTCCTGATGAAATTACCATCGCTATGCTGGAAGAAGAAGTGGATAAAAACCCACAGGCCAAAGGATTTATATTTGATGGTTTCCCGCGTACTGTACCTCAGGCACAGGCACTGGATGAGTTTTTGATCAGTAAAGGCAGCACCATTGCAGGTGTGATTGCTTTAGATGTAGATCAGGAAGAACTGACCAAACGGATTGCACAACGTCAATTGGAAACAGGTCGTGTTGACGATCAGGCAGATAAACTGCAGAAACGCATTGAGGAATACTTTAATAAAACCATTCATGTTTTGCCTTATTATGAAGCGCAAGGCAAACTGAGCAAAGTAAATGGCATCGGCAAAATCGATGATATCTTTGCCAACTTATCTGCAGTAGTAGATCAATATTAATACAAGAAATACCAACGATAGCGGGACAGAACTTTAGGCTGCCCGCTATTGTTATTTATAAAAAAACAGAGAAGATTATGTCGCAGGGTTCCAATTTTGTAGATTATGTTAAAATATGCTGCCGTTCTGGTAAAGGAGGGGCAGGTTCTGCACATTTGCACCGCGATATAAGAACTTCTACAGGTGGCCCGGATGGTGGTGATGGTGGTCGCGGTGGCCATATCATCCTGAGGGGAAATTCCCAGTTCTGGACCTTACTCCATTTAAAATACCGTAAACATATCATTGCCCCTGATGGTTTGCCAGGTTCCAGCGGAACCTCTACCGGTAAATCAGGTAAAGATGAAATTTTAGATGTACCCCTGGGTACCATTGCCAAAGATGCCGAAACCGGGCACGTCATTTTTGAAATCACTGAAGATGGGGAAACCAAAATTCTTACACCGGGTGGTCGTGGTGGATTGGGCAACTGGCATTTCAAAACACCAACCTTGCAAACCCCACGTTTTGCCCAACCGGGCGAAGCCGGAAAGGAAGAGTGGATTGTGCTTGAGCTTAAAGTATTGGCAGATGTAGGTTTGGTGGGCTTCCCAAATGCCGGTAAGTCGACTTTGCTATCGGTACTTTCAGCCGCCAAACCAGAAATCGCAGATTACCCTTTTACAACTTTAGTGCCTAATCTGGGCATTGTTTCTTATCGCGATAGCAAGTCTTTTGTAATGGCCGACATTCCGGGTATTATTGAAGGTGCTTCTAAAGGAAAAGGTTTAGGATTTAGGTTTTTACGTCATATTGAGCGTAATTCTGTGCTCTTGTTTATGGTACCCGCCGATACACACAGGAGTATAACCGAGGAATACGAGATCCTGAAATCGGAGCTCAAAGACTACAATTCGGAACTGATGCAAAAACCGCATCTGCTGGCCATTACCAAATCGGATATGCTGGATGAAGAACTGATGGCCGAGATGAAAAAGGAATTGCCTAAAAACATCCCAGCCATATTCATTTCGTCGGTAGCTCAAAAAGGATTGGTGCAGTTAAAAGATATGCTTTGGGAAGCGATCAATGTCAAAGTTGCGGAATAATTAAGCTTCTACAAACGCTTTAAGGTTTGTCCCGATAATCTGTTTCCATCCTGCGGCAAAGCTTTCTTTGGCAAAATTAGGATCGTCTTTGTGAGGAAAGGTATCCAGACCGGTATGCGTTAGCTTTAGGCGGGTATTGGCTCCTACGTCAAACAATTCAAACGATACCCAGGATTGCCCCGGATAGTTGTCGTAACTCCAGGAGTAAGTGAGTTTTTTGCCTTCCTCAGCCTCCGTAACTTTACAAATGTGCAGGTATTTCTTCTTATCGTCTCCTGCCATAAATTGAAACTTAAACCCTACCTCAGGTTTAAAAGTTTCAATGTCAAAATACCATTGTTTCATTTTTTTGGAATCCGTAATGGCTTCCCATACTTTAGTTAGCGGAGCGTTGAATGTTCTTTCAATTAGAAATGGATCTGTTTTCATGGGCTGAATGGTTTTTAACAGCAAATGGTTTACCTATGTTAAACCCCCAAATACCCATAAAGGTTTTTTATTTTTTTACTGGAGATATGTCTTTTACGAATAGCTATAGATGATCGAATTAGAAAACAATCGGGATGACGAATAGTTATAATAACAGTGGTGTATCATTATTTGATATAACCCTGTTATGGAATTTAAGGCAGATGGTATTTGATTTTTAAAAAGTAATCTTGCCTGTGTAAACGCTGTTGGATATCGCCTTTCGGTCGTCGGTAATAAAAGAAATATAGGTTTCTGCTTCCAGTCCTTTAAACGAATTATCAATTTTCAATATTTCCTGGAGCTGCTCCCTTTCCGTACCACTAATAAGTTCCTTCACTATCATTTTTTCGGGGAAATACGCCATCAGCATCGTCTTATCGTCGCGGTTTCCTTCGCGGTCCGAAACGTCATAACTCCAGCTGAATTTTAGGCCGTCGTCAGTACTTTGCACAGTTGCATCTTTGGCAACCGAAAGCTCGCCCTCGGTAAGCCTGATTAGCGGGTAATTGATGGTTTGACCAGGATATTCGCCTGTGATACCATGTTTTAAATTGTACGACTTTGCTGCGTTGTTGCAGTTAATTTGTCGTTTTTTTGCAGTTAGTGCAAAACCGATCCCGATATATGTGGTAATCCGGCTAAAAAAATGAGTCAGTACAGTGAGCCGCTCCTGGTAAGCCAGTTGTTTTGGTGACCGTGGAATGTTTGATTTACGACGGGCAGCACGCATCGCTTGTTTCCCATTGATGATGTAGCCATATAACGGGCCTATTTTTCCGCTGTACAATCCTAATGGACCATCTTTTGAAATTGCCATAACTCAGGTTTTAATGTTTGATATTCAGTTGGTTAAATATAGTTATTATTCCTGATAACGGTTAATATATTTAAAAGAGATATAGTGGTTTTTATATAGTTATAAAACAGTGATTTTACAGTTTTTACTGGATAAGCACTGGACAAAGACTGGAGAAGAACTGGAAAACAACTATTAAACTGGGAAGTTGAGGAATATCGGATGATTTGGGATGCATTAAATGTTGCTTACGCCCAAAGTTTTGAATTATTAATCAATATTTTATTTTACAGTACAATATTTAATAATTTAGATATTTATAATAAATAATTAGTTAATTAAATTTTTTATTTTGATTGTTTATTGTTAGGTTTGTATTGATCATTTGTGAAAAATGCAAGAAAAATCAAAAGCAAAATATAAAGCTGTATCGGAAGAATTGGCAGAGAAATGTTTCAATGAGCCATTGGAGGTGTATGTTGGTACGAATAAGGATTTGACAACAACTTATATTAATCCCTTTACCGATTATTCTTTTAAAAGATTGTTTGCATCAGAACAAAGCAAACCATTAATGATTTGTTTATTGAATCACTTGTTTGCAGATAGAAAGCACATTACCAGTATCGAGTATTCAAAAAATGAATATCCTGGGGACGTTAAAGATGAAGGGGCACTTATGTTTGATGTACTCTGTACGGATGTTGATGGTAGTCAATTTATTGTAGAAGTTCAGACCACCTATCAGAAACATTTTAAAGAACGGGCTGTGTTCTATACCTCAAGGTTAATCAGTTCGCAGGCCCCTGTTGGAAATAGGAAGGGCTGGGCATACAAGTTAAAAGAGGTTTACCTGGTTGCCTTCCTTCACAAGTTCATCTTACCGGGCAGCTCTAGTTATCAATATCTTCACCGCGTTGGTTTAACCGACCTGTGTACCGGTAATATATTTTATGATAAACTGGAATTCATGTTTATCGAGATGATGTCTTTTAATAAGCAGCCAGAGGAATTGGAAACAGAACTGGACAAGTGGCTGTATGCCTTAAAACATATGACCGAATTTAAACATCAGCCACACTACTTAAAAGGAGCCGAATTTGATGATTTATTTAACCTGGCAAAATATGCCAATCTAAACAAGGAGGAAAAAATTATGTACAGTACAAGATGGAAAAATCAATGGGACCTAAATGGTGCAACAGAAACCGCCAGAGAGATGGGATGGGAGCAAGGGCTTGAAAAGGGGCTTGAAGAAGGACGTGCTCAGGCTTTGGCTGAGAAAAAAGAAATGGCGCTGAAAATGTTGGACAATAACGAGCCTATGGATAAGATTGTAAGATATACAAAGCTTTCCAAGGAAGAAGTCGAGGTACTTAAACCATGAGAGGTTAGTTTTTGACCAGTATTTGTGGCATTTGCAGCTTCCAGAGGTTGGAATAGGCCGAATCGGGGTTGTACAACAGTTCGTTGTGTGTACCCTGCTCTACCACTACACCTTTATCCAGTACAATTATTTTGTCGGCATGGTTTAAGGTACTTAAGCGATGGGCAATGACAATAACAGTC
Source organism: Pedobacter schmidteae (assembly GCF_900564155.1). Lineage (NCBI taxonomy): Bacteria > Pseudomonadati > Bacteroidota > Sphingobacteriia > Sphingobacteriales > Sphingobacteriaceae > Pedobacter > Pedobacter schmidteae. The sequence goes on from NZ_LS999839.1 coordinate 2,574,557, forward strand.
TTCCCTTTGTTCTTTAGCAAATCAATGGCTTTTTGCACATGAAGCTCCGATAAAGAATCAAGTGAGGAGGTGGCTTCATCAAGAATCAGAATTTCGGGGTTGCGGTACAAAGCCCGGGCAATGGCAATGCGCTGCCTTTGTCCGCCTGATAGACTGGCGCCATTTTCGCCCAGGTAGGTCTGAAAGCCGCGGGGCAAGGTTTCTATAAAGTCGATAATGCCCAGTTGCTCGGAAATATCCAAAATACTCTGCATATCAGGTTCAGCATCGCCAATGGCAATATTTTCGATGACATTTCCTGCAAAAAGATCTATTTTTTGAGGAACCACAGCTACTGTACTGCGCAGGGAGGAAGTGCGAATATATTTTAAGTCATACTTACCTATACTCACATTCCCTTTTTGAATAGGGTAAATGTTTTGGAGGATAGACATTAATGTCGATTTTCCTGATCCGCTTTCGCCCACAATAGCGGTAAACTTACCTTGAGGGATGGTTAGATTTAAGCTTTCAAAAACAGGTAGCCTGGTGCCATAACGAAAAGAGACATTTTCAAAATGGATATCGCCTATTTTTTCGGCAGTCAGTTCAATTTGGTTTTCGGTACTTTCCAGGTTTTCCCGTTCCAGGTCCATAATCTCAAACAACCTGTCGGCCGCAATTACGGCATCCTGCACCACCTTGTTCATGCCAATCAGAGAGGATACCGGGCCGGTAAAATAACCAATCAGGGTATAGAAGGATAACAATTCGCCGGGCGTAATGTTGTTGTCGAGTACAAAACCGGCACCCACCCAAAGTAAAATAATGGTAAGCAGGCGTGAGATCAGTTCGGTTGAGGTAGCCGAAAATAAGGAGTTGATGTTGGAGGTAAAACCGGTTTGCATCAGTTTTACAAAGCGCAGTTCTGTTTTGTCGTTGGCATGGTTTTCCAGGCCGAAACGTTTAAGGGTGCCTACAGAATTTAAGCTTTCCACCAATTGCGACTCCAGTTCGGCAGCATCTTCCATCAGTTTCCGTTGTGCCTTTTTGTTGAGTTTGTTGGTCACGAAATAAATCAACAGGTATACCGGAACAACGGTAAGCATCAGCAGGGCCAGTTTCCAGTAGTAGGTAAACATGACCATAAAGGAGAAAAATACGATGAAAATGTTGACGAGGAAATTGATGCTGACATCGTTTAAAAAGGTCCTGATCTTTACGGCATCGCCAATTCTGGAGATGATCTCACCCACGCGCATGGTATCAAAAAACTGCTGTGGCAGTTTTAGCAGGTGTTTGTAATAGCCCAATATAAGTTGGGCATCTATCATTTGTCCGGTTTTGAGTGTAAATATGGTTTTTACGGTGCCAATAAAAAGCTGTACCACCAGTATAACTACCATGGCGGTGCCCATCAGGTTCAGTAGGTTTCGGTTGCCGTCTACCAGCACAAAGTCGACCAGTTTCTGTACAAAAATGGAGGTCGACAAGCCCAGTACGGTGTATACAATGGCACCAAACAGGGCCTGTATCAAAATGCCTTTGTGGGGTTTGATCAGGTTCCAGAAGCGGCCCTGTACGCTTATTTTTTCATTTCCTGGTATGAATTCTTCGGCCGGTAATAATAATATCAGCGTGCCTGTCCATTCCTTTTTAAACTCCTCATGTGTTTTGCGGTGCATTTGCCCATCAATAGGATCCATCACCTGTATATATTTACGGTTTACTTTGTAAATAACTACATAATGCTGTAGTATTTCGCCAACCACAACATGGGCTATAGCGGGTGTAGGGATTTTAAAGAGGCTTTCGAAAGGGCTTTTAACACCTTTGGCCTCAAAGCCTAGTTTTTGGGCGGCTTCTACCAGTCCCAGTACGGTGGTGCCTTTTTTATCGGTACCAGCCATTTGCCTGATGCGGGCAACCGGCAAATCTAATTTATAGTGTGTAGCGATAGAAGCCAGGCATGCTGCCCCACAGTCTGTAATGTCGCGTTGTTTTACTTTGGTGCTCATAACCGCTTTATATCTTTCCGTTTACATTGGGGTTTACCCAATTGTCAACTTTATCGTACAGCAACTGGTACAGGCTTCGCTCGGTAACCTTGAAACGGGCTGTAAATGTCATTCCTTTTTTGAGATAGCCTTTGTAGCCATTTTTTAACTGCAAATGGTCTTTATTCAATTCACAGCGTACTTTAAATACAGGTTGATCGTTGTTTACGATCACAATGTCATCCGAAATATCGAGTACTTTGCCCGTTGCCAATCCCCATTGATTATAGTTGTAGGCATCAATCTGAAAGCGGACTTCCTGACCTTTTTTGATGAGTCCTATATCGGCGGGTTTAACATAGCAAAATGCCGTAATGGCGGTGTCGGGCGATATTTCGCCAATTTTTTGATTGGCAAAAACATACGCTCCCTGCTGTAGTCCACTCAGATTTTGTATGGAACCGTCAATTGGGGCCTTTAAAGTGTATTGTTTTTTTTGCTCGTTTAATTCTACTTCTTCTCCGCTTAGCTGCTGCAGTTCGGTGCGTAGGGTATTGGCCTCGGTTTGCCATTGCGTTTTGTATCGGGTAATGATCATTTTGTACGCAGATTGGGCCTGTTCGTATTCAAATTTATACCTTTCGTATTCTGAGTCGGTAAGGGCTTTGTTTTGATAAAGTTTATTGTAACGGTTGTAGGTATTCTCGGCCTGGTTTTTTGCGATGCGGGCATTTTCCAGTTCCTGCGCAAATTGTTGCCAGGAGGCAGTATATTGACCTGTTTTTAAGGGTGGATAACTGAACCCATTGCGGTTGATGTAAACGAGCAGGGTTTGAATATCGCGAAGGAAAGCTCCGGTTTGTCCTTGTTTATTTTGCACAATGCTGCCTTGTTGTTTGGTTAGGGCAGCATCGATAATTAATAAGGTTTCGCCTTGTTTAACTTTCTGATTGTCTTTGAGCTTTAATTTGATGAGCCGTCCGTTGGCAGGTACCACCAGTTCGGTTTTTTCGACAGCAGATTGAAGCAGTCCACTGCTTTTAATGCTGATGGGGGTTTTGATAAATGGGAGCGCTATAAAAGTGAGCAGGATAACGCTTACTGCGGTAATGTAAATGAGCTGACTTGATCGCTTAATGCGGGAACGATAGACAATGGCGGTACTGGTAATGGTTTCGGGAGAATATGCAGATAGTGACATGGAGCTCGTATATTAAAATAGCCGCTATCCCGTTTGGGATAACGGCTATTTATGGTTTTTCTTACAGACCGCCTAAAGCGCCTACTATTGTAGCTAATTGTTTGTTAAGGAAACCAAAAGTGTCTGTTAATACACTTTTAACTGCACCTGTAACTGGAGCTAAAGCACCTGTTAAGTTGCCTAATCCTAGTCCGTTAAGGATACCAAGGCCACCTAGCAAACCGCCGCCTAGTAAACCTCCACCTTCAACTTTTGTCATTTCTACTGTGTTCATTTCCTGAACACCAAGGTTGTTTAAATCTAATCTTTTCATAATAGGGATTATTATAAATTTCTTTTTCCTTACTCATCAAAGGCTTTTCAGGATACGCCTATGTTGGCCAACATGGAAACGAAATTAATAAAAGTGCACGTTGCTATTTCTGTTCAGTTTGTTCATTTGAGGCTGTGCAGGGAAAATTTATTTTTACTTTTTTGTCACGTTTTAGGGCTGATGTCAGTCTTACCAGTATAAAACAATTAAAACCATTATTATGAAGAGCGTAAAAGTAAGTTACACGGTTAAACCATCATTTGTAGCACAGAATCAGCAGAATATTAATGCATTTATGGAAGAATTAAAACAATTGGGGCGATTGGATATCCGGTACAGTATTTATTTGGGGGAAGATGGCAAGACTTTTACACACCTTTCTTTGTATCAGAATGTTGAAGCCCAGAATACATTTCTGGAATTGGAATCTTTTAAATTTTTTCAGAAAGAGAGGGACGAAAGTGGTTTAGAAATGGAGCCAAATATTGAAGTGCTGAATTTGCTGGCTGCGTATTGATACTAGATCTGCTTTATACTGGATTTGCGCTAAAAGGCACGATCGTCATCCTGAATTTATTTCAGGATCTCTTTTTAAGCTGGTTTTAATTATGAAATTCGAGATGCTGAAATAAATTCAGGATGACGACCGGAGTAATAATATGGTTCACAAGGAACCTAAAATGCTAGATCTTATTTAATTTGGATAGCGTGATTCTAAATAAATTAAAATCAATAAGAAATGCTAAGATTTGTATTTTTTTGTGGTTTCTTTGTTTATAGTTAGGTAATATCAAGAGGTTTTAATTAACCTGGGTAAGTATTTTTTATTTTACATGGAAATTGGGGCACTTTTAGAAGGCATTTTGCCAAAAGCGCGTATTAAAGTACGGCTGATTGATTTGGTTGCTTACGCATCGGACGCAGGTTTTTACTATTTGAGGCCCAAGGCTGTAGTGCAGCCGGTAGCCGAATCGGAGATCATCGCTTTATTTAAGTTTTCTCATGAACATCAGATCCCGCTTACTTTCCGTACAGGGGGGACCAGTTTATCCGGACAGGCCATTACTGATGGTATTCTGGTTGATTTAAGTCAGTATTGGAACAAAATAAGTATCGAAGCCAATGGCGACCTGGTGAGGGTACAGCCGGGTATTACCGGGAGCATGGTAAATGGCCAGCTGAGGAAACACAAACGTAAGATAGGCCCTGATCCTTCCAGCATTGATGCCGCCATGATGGGAGGCATCCTTTCCAACAATTCGAGTGGGATGTGCTGTGGGGTAAAACTCAATTCTTACCATACGACCAAACATATCCGTTTCATTTTGCCCGACGGTAAAACCTTTACTACGGAAAATGAAGGCGATTACCTGAGGTTTGAGCAGGAATGTGGCCATATTTATCAGGCTATAAAAAGTATGCAGGAGCAGTTGAACCAAAACACGGCGTTGCATGACCTGATCCGTAGAAAGTATGAAACCAAAAATACAGTAGGCTATTCGTTAAATTCCTTTATCGATCATCAGCATCCGTTGGATGTACTGGCACATTTGTTAATTGGTGCTGAGGGTACACTTGGCTTTATCGCGGAAGCGGTAATGGAAACGGTGCCTGATTATCCTTATAAAACGACGGCCTTTTTATATTTTCCGGATATTTATGCGGCTTGTCAGGCCATTATTCCATTAACGGTGTCGGGCGCCGAGGCTGTTGAATTGATGGATAGGGCTTCATTAAGATCAATAGATAGCTTAAAGGGGGTGCCCGATAGGTTAAAAACTTTGCCGGAAACAGCTGCCGCTTTGTTGGTAGAATTTCAGGCCAATAGTCTGGATGAACTGCATGCCAAAACAAATGTATTTCTTTCGTCGGCAGCCAACCTATCGATGTTGGAAGCACCCTTGTTTACGGAGGATGTGAAACAACAGGCTTTTTACTGGAAGCTGCGTAAGGGGATGTTTCCGGCAGTGGGTGCGGTAAGGGCTAGCGGTACCACCGTTATTTTGGAGGATATTGCTTTTCCGGTAGCCAAACTGGGGGATGCGATTCTCGATCTGCAACAGTTGTTTAGAAAATACGCCTACCATGAGGCGATTATTTTTGGTCATGCTAAAGATGGTAATATTCACTTTGTGGTGACCCAGGCTTTTCATACTGCAGCGGAAATTGAGCGTTACGATCTGTTTATGCAGGATGTGGTGAAACTGGTGGTGGAAACTTACGATGGTACCTTAAAAGCCGAGCATGGTACAGGCCGCAATATGGCTCCCTTTATTGAAACGGAATGGGGAGGCGAGGCTTACCAAATGATGAAGGTTTTAAAAGCGGCGATCGACCCGAGTAATTTGCTGAACCCGGGAGTGATTATTAACGAAGATAAGAAAGCACATATTGCCAATTTAAAGCCCCTGCCTTCGGTAGAGCAGGAGGTGGACAAATGTATTGAGTGTGGTTATTGCGAACATAAATGCCCGAGCCGGAATGTGACACTTACACCGCGACAAAGGATTGTGGTAAGACGCGAGCTTGCGGGACTGAAAGAAAAGGGTAATAAACAGGATTTTGACCTTCTGGTAAAGGAATATCAATACGATGGACTGGATACCTGCGCGGTGGACGGTTTGTGTGCGACGGCTTGTCCGGTCGACATCAATACCGGCGATCTGGTGAAACGGCTGCGTAGGGAAAGTCATAGCAAAACGGCCAATAGTCTGGCAATGGTAGTGGCCAGAAATTTTGGTGCTACTGCTTTTATTGCAGGTGCGGCGGTGCAGCTGGGCGATGGAATGAACAGCATATTTGGCCAGTCGACCATGCGTAGTATTACCGGTGGACTAAAGAAAATTATTCCGGCCATGCCTTTGTGGAGTAATCAATTGCAGGCGCCCAAAGGAAAAATTATAGGGAGTAAAACCGGTTCTGTGGTTTATTTTCCTACCTGCATCAACAGGATGATGGGGGGTGCCAAGGAGAACAAGAAAAGTGTACCGCAAACTTTTATGAGTGTTTCTAATAAGGCGGGTATTGCGGTTTTAGTACCTGATGACATCAATGGGACTTGTTGCGGACAGCTGTTCTCTTCCAAAGGGTACAAGGATGCTTATATCTATACGTCGAACGAAACGGTGAGGAAATTATGGAAATGGACATCGGGGGGTAAACTGCCTGTTGTACTGGATGTGAGTTCCTGCACGCATACTTTGCAGCATTGCCGTGAGGTACTTAGTGAGGAAAATAAGGCTTATTTTGATCAGATGACTATCATCGATAGCATTGATTATTTGTATGATCATGTGATGCCGAAGCTGACCGAGATTCGTAAAAAAGATAGTATAGTGCTGCATCCGGTTTGTACGCTGAAAAAAATGGGACTAGAGAATAAACTGTTCCAGATTGCGGATCGCTTTGCGCATAAAGTTGATGTGCCCCTAACTGCGGGATGTTGCGGTATGGCGGGCGACAGGGGCTTCCTTTTTCCGGAACTGACTGCTGCGGCTACTGCACCGGAAGCTGCCGAGGTAAAAAGGGGAGGGGAGTATTCGGGTTATTACTCGACCGCCAAGACTTGTGAAATGGCCATGTCTGATGCGGTGAGTAAGAACTACGAATCTATTTTATATCTGGTTGACGAGTGCCTGTAAGGCTTATTTATCGTCGCGATCCAGCACATGTTTAATTTTGTTGGCATTTTCCATCAGCTCGGTAAGGTAGTCCCAATTTTCCTTTTCAATACAGGATTTAAATTTCCGGAGCTGGGTAATGTGTTCGTTTAAAACATCGAGCACATTTTCTTTGTTTTGCTTAAAAATTGGCATCCACATGGCAGGGCTACTTTTTGCCAGCCTTACGGTACTTTCGAAACCGGCACTGGCCAGTTCAAATATGGCATTTTCTTCTCTTTCTTTCTCCAGAACGGTATTGGCCAGAGCAAAGGAAGTGATGTGAGAAATATGGCTGACATAAGCGACGTGTACATCGTGGTCTGTACCTTCCATATACACATTATACATGCCCAGTAGGGTGTATAATTTTTCTACTGTTGCGAGTGCATCTTGATCACTTTCGGCTGCATTGCAAATTACATTTGCACGGCCGGCAAAGGCGTCATCTGTTGCCGCTTCCGGACCGCTAAACTCTGTACCCCACATAGGGTGGGTGGCAATATATCTACCCCTGTTGGCGTGCCCTTTTGCGGCTTCCAATAGGGATGTTTTGGTAGAACCGGTATCCAGTACAATTTGATGTTTGATTTGATCCAGTACCTGTGGTAACAGCACAGTACATGCACTAACCGGGGCACTCAAAATGATGAGGTCGCTGTTGGCAATTGCGTTATTCAGGTCTGCTATTTCATCCACAATACCCAGTTCCAGTGCTTTTTGTCTGTGCACTTCCTGGTTGTCCACGCCGAATACTTTGGTGGCAAAGCCTTTTTGTTTCAACACCAAAGCCATGGAACCCCCGATTAGTCCGAGGCCGACTACTGCTATGTTCATTAATTAAAGTTAAATATGGTATACATTTGTTTAGGTTATTTGTTGATGCGGGCTATGGCCTGTTCAAATCTGGAAAGGTCGCCGCAAAGGCTGATCCTGATGTAGCGGTTGCCCTGGCTTCCAAATATGCCGCCCGGAGTAAGGAATACATTTGATTGATACAGCACTTCGTCGCTAAGGGCATAGCCATCTTGATAGTGGTCGGGTATTTTGGCCCAGACAAACAAGCCAACCTGATTTTGTTCATAGCTGCAACCGAGGATGTCGAGTATCTGGTATACTTTATTTCTTCTCTCGGCATAAATGCCGTTGATGTGATTGTACCAGTCTTGTCCCAGGCTTAGTGCTTTGGCTGCTGCCAGTTGCAGGGGCATAAACATGCCGCTGTCCATATTGCTTTTGAACCTCAATACTTCCTCTATCCGCTGTTTTGATGCGCAAAGTACGCCAATACGCCATCCTGCCATGTTATGCGATTTGCTCAGGGAGTTCAGTTCCAGCGCAACTTCTCTTGCTCCAGGTATTTCGAGCAAGCTCATAGGATGATCATTAAGGATAAAGCTATAGGGGTTGTCGTGCACCAGCAGAATCTGATGTGCTTTGGCAAAGCTAACCAGTTTTTCCAGTACTGCTTTATCTACTTGTTTGCCGGTGGGCATATGCGGATAATTGACAAACATGAGCTTTACTTTGCTCAGGTCTGTCGTAGCCAGGGCATCCAGATCGGGCTGCCAGTTCAGCTCTTCCTTTAAAAGATAGCTAACAGCTTTGCCGCCCGCCAGTTTAACAGCACTACTATAGGTAGGATAACCCGGGTCCGGGATTAATGCCTCATCACCTTCATCCATATAGGTCATGCAGATGTGCATAATACCTTCTTTTGAGCCAATAAGTGGCAATACTTCGGTGTCTGGGTCCAGCATTACGTGGTAGTATTGTTGATACCAGTCGGCAAAAGCCTGACGTAAGGCCGGGATGCCTTTGTAACCCTGGTAGCCGTGTACGCCAGGGCTTTCTGCAGCTTGTTGCAGCGCGCTGATCACTTCCGGATGCGGCGGCAGGTCGGGGCTTCCGATGCCCAGATTAATGATGTTTTTACCTTCTTTATTCAGGGTATCAATTTCCCTGAGTTTTTGGGAGAAGTAGTACTCGTTAATACCCTCCAGTCTTTTTGCAATCATGATTAAAAACGCTTTATCAAGGTGTGAGATCGTTATGTAAAACCAAATATAGACTTTGACGACTAAAAGTTACTTAGTATGTTTGATAAATTAACTTTTTTTCAATGCAAGCTCCAGAATTAAGTGTGGTAAATCGTTTTTTTTCTGCTTATCGTAACCATCATAGCCCTCATCAGCGCAGTAAAGAAGTAGACGAGGATTTCAAAAAAAAGGAGCAGGCGTTTTTAAATATTTTTCAGATTGGTCTTTTTGAAATATATGAATTCCTGTATCAGCATTGCAAGGATGATGCACATTTTGAAGCCTGGCTGATTGAGTTAAAGGGTAAAACAATTTACGACGAGGCACTTTTTCAATTTAACCGATATCGTGAAGACGGCAGGCAATTTAATCCGCAGAAGTTCAACTCTATCTTAAGTCAGGAGCAACAGCTATTCTGGGAGCAGAATGGTTATCTGAAAATAGATCAGGTTATTGATGGACAACGTTGTGATGCGATTATTCGATGTATAACGGACGAGTTGCAGGTTGATCTGACTGCGCCTGAATCCTGGTATAGGACTCATTCTAAACTTCAAGGCATGATGTTGCAGCTTTACCAGGGGGAAGTTTTTGATGCCATAAGGCAAGACTTACATATCAGAGATATATTTGCGAGTTTATATGGTCATCAAAACATAATGCCCAACTGTGATAAAGTGAGTTTTAATCCGCCTGTTAATGATCGCTATACATTTAAGGGAAGTCCTTTGCATTGGGATATTGATTTTAACATTGGTCCACGCTATTATATTCAGGGTTTGGTGTATCTGAATGATACTCCGGTTAATCGTGGACCTTTAACCTTAGTTCCTGGTTACCATCATCAGCTGGCCAATGTATTGAAGGAGTTCCATGACCCTGAACTGGCTATAAATTCTTTAAGAGAAAAAAAGCAGGAAATTGCGATTGCAGGCCAGCAAGGCGATCTTGTTCTTTGGTTAGAATCCTTACCTCATGCAGCCAGTCCAAATCGGTCGGAACTACCCAGATTTGTACAATACGTAAGTTTTAGTGAGTTGCCTGTAGGTGATTGATCGAAGTTTGCTTATTTTTATTTGATTGACAGAAGTTTGTAAGCTGGTTGATTATCTTTGCAAATGCCTTATTTTAAAAAACTGCTTGAGCTGCTAAAAACGGAACGGGAAGAAGATTTACAAGCTTACATTAAACAGAAGGAGACGCTTTCTGTTGCAGAGCGCAGGACAATTGGTTTGACATGGTATCCTATTGCCATACGTGGGTCGGAAATGAGCCGGGGAGATTATTTAACGGTTGAGGTGGAGCGTACCACGCATCAGGACCTGCCTCATCAGTTGAGATTTGGCATGCCGGCAGTTTTGTTTTCTAATCATGACCCCAAAAATGACCGGGTAGAGGGTGTAATTGCTTACCAGGGTGGCAACCGTTTGAAAATTACTTTGCGGACAGATGAATTACCCGATTGGGCAAGGGATGGCAAGCTAGGTATAGACGTGTTGTTTGATAACCATAGTTATGATGAAATGCAGGGAGCCGTAAAACGGGCTTCATTGCGACATGAGCAGGGCGATGATCATCATTTGATTAAGGTGCTGACGGGAGCAGATAGTCCTTCATTTGCAGAGGATATTTTTCATTACCCAATAGCTAAATTGAATGAAGTGCAGCAGATTGCGGTAAATCGGATTGTTGCAGCGCGGCATTTGGCTATTGTTCATGGACCACCGGGTACGGGTAAAACGACTACTGTTGTGCAGGCCATTAAGGCGTTGATTAAGCAACAAGGGAAACAGATTTTGGTGGTGGCACCCAGTAATACGGCGGTGGACCTGTTGAGCGAAAAACTGTTTGACGAGGGCTTGAATGTATTGCGGATTGGTAATCCGGCAAGGGTTTCTGAAAAACTGTTCGCTTTAACTCTGGATAGTAAAATGGCGGGTCATCCAAGTATAAAAGAGGTGAAAGATCTGAAAAAGCAGGCTGCGGAGTACAAAAATATGGCCCATAAATACAAAAGGAATTTTGGTAGGGCAGAAAAAGAACAGCGCAAGGCACTGTTTGATGAGGCGCATAAGATCATGAAATCTGTAGCGAATACAGAACAATATATAGTAGAAGATCTGATAGAAAAGGCGCAGGTGATTACTGCAACTTTAGTGGGTGCAAGTCATTATACCATTAAGGACAAGAAATTTGATACAGTAGTGATTGATGAGGCCGGACAAGCACTGGAGCCTGCCTGCTGGATACCTATATTGAAAGCGCAAAAGGTGATTCTGGCGGGAGATCATTGCCAGTTGTCGCCAACTATTAAATCCAATGAGGCCGCCAGGGCTGGTTTAGGTAGTACTTTGCTGGAGAAATGTGTGGCATTGCACCCGGATGCGGTGGTGTTGCTGGAAGAACAGTATAGGATGAATGCGCAGATTATGAAGTATTCTTCTGACGTTTTTTATGGAGGGAAATTAAAGGCTCATGCTGCCGTTGAGGGGCATTTGTTGTTTCCGGAGGATAAGGCTTTGAGTTTTATTGATACTGCTGGCTGTGGCTTTGACGAGCAAACGGAAGGAACCAGTACTTACAATACGGATGAGGCGGTATTTTTGATTAAACATTTAAGTCAATTGGTTGATCAGTTGAGTAGCCTGTATCCGATGGCTGATTTTCCTACAGTGGCAGTAATTTCGCCTTATAAACAGCAGATTCATGTGCTAAAGGAATTGTTGGTCAACCATCCTGTTTTGCAGCAGTATGTGGATAAAATTTCGATCAATACGATAGATAGTTTTCAGGGACAGGAGCGGGATGTCGTTTATATTGGTATGACCAGGAGTAATGCAGATGGCGTAATAGGTTTCTTGTCGGATATACGGAGAATGAATGTAGCCATGACAAGGGCGCGCAAAAAATTGGTGGTAGTTGGTGATAGTGCTACGCTTTCCAGATTGCCTTTTTATTCCGATTTTATTGAGTTTGCTGAAGCCATAAATGCTTATCAAAGCGCATGGGAGTTTGTAGATCTGGATTAAGTTTTTTCATCTGACTGATTTCCACTACCGTAAGCTGTTGAATAATCTTTGGCATGTTCATCCGCTTCAGTATCTCCTTCATGTTCAGTTTCCATGTTGTGATCCAGACGGTCGTTCCATTTGTCTAAGCCGTCGGGGTGCTGATGTTTCCGAAGCAGATTGTTGTTCTCGGGATGTTTCTTTGTTTTTGGCTTTTTCATCGAGGTGTTTTATTTTTTTATGGTCTTTACCTTTTTGGCATCTTTTGCCGAAGTGGCATTTTCGGGTTCAGCACCTTTTGGTTTTTTCTGATCCGCTACTTCTGCTTTTTCTGTTTTTGATTTTGGGACTTTCATTATTGTTTTTTTATAGGATAAATTGTAGGGGTGTATAAAGAAAACAGTCGTGCTGATCAATAAGTTTTAAAAAAGCTTATGAATAGATGGATTTGATCCATGATAAAATTATTATCTTTCGGCACCTGAATACACATTGAGGATATATTATAATACTACCTATATGAAAAAAAGCCTTTTTATCCTATTTATATTTTGCAGTTCCGTTGTTTTTGCCCAGGAAAAATACTGGCAACAGCATGTCCGCTATCAGATAGATGTGGCCCTGAACGATCAGGAAAAATCTCTTAAAGGGTTTGAAAAGATTGTTTATAAAAATAATTCTCCTTCGAGCCTTAATTTTATCTGGTTTCACATTTGGCCTAATGCCTATAAAAATGAAAATACAGCCTTGTTCCATCAGTTAAAGAATGATACTGCAAGGGCTTCCAAGCTGGAGAAGTATACTTATGGTAGTATTGAGGGATTGAACTTTAAAGTGAACGGCAAAGTTGCTGCTACAGAGAAACATCCAAATCCGCAATATATAGATGTAATTAAGCTTAAGTTGCCATCTCCTTTGAAACCGGGTGATTCGGTGGCTATTACTACCGATTTTAAAGTGAAATTGCCTTCTTATTTTTCGAGATCAGGCTTTGCCGACGGGGAATTTATGGTTTGCCAGTGGTATCCAAAACCTGCGGTATTTGACAAAAATGGCTGGCACGAGTTTCCATATCTGGATATGGGCGAGTTTTATAGCGATTATGCATCTTTTGATGTGAACATTACGGTGCCTTCCGATTACATCGTTGGTGCAACAGGCGTTTTGCAGAATGCAGATGAACTAGCCGCTTATAAAAGTATCGGTGCAAAAAATGTAGCGGATAGAAATGCAAAGCCTGTGTTGTATGTGCCGAAAAACAAGGGCGGGGTTAAAAAACTGAACTATAAAATCAACAATGTGCCCGACTTTGCCTGGTTTGCAGATAAAGGTTTCGTGATTCAGTACGATACCCTAAAACTGGAGTCGGGGAAAGTAGTTGATGCATTTACCTATTATCACAATAAAGACACCACTTTGTGGAATTATAGCATTGATTACGCCAAAGATGCAGTAAAGCGTTATAGTAAGTGGATTGGCGAGTATGAATATCCGGTAGTTCAGGTGGTTGAGGGGCCAAAAAACAATTCAAGTGGTGGAATGGAGTATCCAACCATTACACTGATTACCAGTCCGGATGCTAAAAAAGAATCTTTAGATGGGGTAATAGCGCATGAGGTAGGCCATAACTGGTTTATGAGTATGTTGGGGAGTAACGAAAGGCAGCATGCCTGGCAGGATGAAGGGCTGAACACTTATTTCCAGTTTAGATATGAAGCGGAAAAATACAGGTATAACTCGATATTTGGTGATGCGATTCCGATTGAAGTTCAGGCTTTACCGGTGGATAAATTTTTAAATGCCATTTACGGCGCTTTGAGTGGTATTCCTATGGAGTCGGCCATTGATGTGCCTTCAGATCAATTTAAAACATCAGATGACTATAGTACAGCTTCGTATTTAAAAACGGCTTTGTGGTTATATGTGCTGGAAGATGGAATAGGAAGGGACAAAATGGATAATGCCTTTAAATTGTATTTTAAACTTTGGAATGGAAAACATCCTCAGCCTTCTGATTTGAAGGCCGCCTTTGAGCAATCACTTGGTGTGAACCTCGATAAGTATTTTGAGTTGCTGCATAAGGCGGGCAAGTTTCAGTAAAACTGTTGCTGGTTTCGCTTTTTTGTTTGGGGGAACTGCAGCCAGAGGTAAACGATAAGCAGGAGTATAGTATATAAGGTATAGTTGAAAAGATCGTGGTGGTTTGCCTGGAGGATCGTTACCTGTGGTTTATAATATATTGAAATCAATGTAAACCGGATAATGTTCAATATCTGTATGGTGGCTAATCCCAGTACAAGGAAGATGAACCTTGAAAGCCAGGGCTTTGGAAAGGATAGTACAAAGCTTGCAAAGCAGCTCATGATGCCATATCCGAGGCAGGAATATACCAGTTTAAACCCTGCGTGTCCATGTACTTTTAAGGTGGTTTCAGTTGTGAAGACAGTGTAACCCATCATTTTTAGGATGCTGGCTGTTGCCGAAATGCTGAATTGTCGCCAGGTTTTGATGTAATTAAAATGTTGATCCAGGAAAGAAGAGTATAGTCGGCCTGGACTGGTTATTCCAATAATGCATAGGTGAAATCCATAAAACATTAAGAACATAAGTATAAAGGTAATTAGGAATCGATAGGAGGCTGCTGGGTATTGCATCGTTGATGTGGTTAAAAATATGTGGGTTGCCAGTAAAAATTAGTTCTTTTTTGGTTGTTGTACCACACGATACACTGTTTTATTTATAGGTGCTTGGTTATAATTGTAAAATGATATACAGGAGATAATTTATGGTAGGTATTACTACCACCGAATTAAAGAATATGGGTACTTTTGCGCCGATATTTATACAAGCAAAATGAAATTAGCAATTAATGGTTTTGGAAGAATAGGACGTATTTTTTTACGTACTGCGATAGCGAGAAACATCAATGTTGTGGCTATAAATGACCTGGGCGATCCGGCAACTTTAGCACACCTTTTTAAATATGATACGGTTCACCGTGGATTTAAAGGTGAAGTAAGCTATGAGGAAAATGGGCTGATCATTAATGGAAAGAAAATTCTGGTATACAGTAAAGCTAAGCCTGAGGATTTGCCCTGGGCAGATTTAGGTATTGATCTGGTTTTGGAATCGACCGGTAAATTTACAAGTCGCGCAGGTGCTGAACTTCATTTAAAAGCTGGTGCTAAGCAGGTATTGATATCAGCTCCCTCAGCTGATAAAGATGTGCCGATGGTTGTGCTTGGTGTAAATGACGGGGAGATAGATTTGACTGCTCCTATACTTTCAAATGCTTCCTGCACCACCAACAATGTGGCACCAATGGTAAAAATACTGGATGATAACTGGGGAATACTGGATGGTTATATTACTACGGTACACTCTATGACGGGTGATCAGAACCTGCACGATTCGCCGCATAAAGATTTGAGAAGGGCAAGGGCTGCTTCTGCATCTATTATTCCAACCAGTACTGGTGCTGCTAAAGCCATTACCAATATTTTTCCTCATCTGGAGGGGAAATTGGGCGGTGCTGGTATAAGAGTGCCGGTGTTAAATGGTTCTTTGACTGATTTTACCTGTATTTTGAAGTCGTCCACTACTACTGCCGAAATCAATAAGGCTTTTAAAAATGCGGCCAAAAATGAGATGAATGCTATAGTGGAATATACGGAAGACCCGATTGTTTCCGTTGATATTCTGGATAACTCGCATTCCTGTATTTTTGATGCACAACTGACCTCAATTGTGGGTGATCTGGTAAAGGTGGTGGGGTGGTATGACAATGAGTCGGGGTATTCGGCCAGATTGGTTGATCTGGTTCAAAAAATAGCAGTTAATCATGATTAAATATATCACAACACAAGACACTCTCGATTTGAGGAATAGGGTGCTGAGAAATAATGCAGGTGTTGAGAAATGTGTTTTTGATACGGATGAAACACAGGGTAATTTTCACCTGGGATGTTTTGTGGAGGGTAAGTTAATTTCTATTGCTACTTTTTATCCTGAAGATTATGAGGGGGCTGGTGTTGGAGGTTTCCGTTTACGAGGGATGGCAACAGATCCTGATTTTTCCGGTAAAGGCTATGGTGCCGATCTGATAAAATTTGCAATTAATAAGCTGAGATCTGTTAATGCTTCTTATATTTGGTGTCATGCGCGGAGTTCCGCGATTGGTTTTTATAAAAAGCTGGATTTTGAGGTCATCTCGGAGGAATTTGAGGTGACGGGGATAGGACCGCATTTTATAATGATCAGAACCATTTCATAAAAAAAACACAAACCAAACCTTATAACAAAAGAAAAGATTTAAAATGAGAACAATTGATCAATGCAATTTCAAGGATAAAAAGGCTTTAGTGCGGGTGGATTTTAACGTCCCTTTGGATAAAGATTTTAACATTACGGATGATAAAAGAATGCGTGCAGCATTGCCTACTATCAATAAAATATTGAATGACGGTGGTGCGGTGATCCTGATGTCTCATTTGGGGCGACCGAAAGGCGGGCCTGAAGATAAATACTCTTTGAAGCATATTCTAGGCGACTTGTCGAGGATGCTTGATCTGGAAGTGAAATTTGCGAATGACTGTGTGGGCGCTGAAGCAGTGGAAAAAGCAAAAAACCTGGTACCTGGTCAGGTTTTATTGTTAGAGAATCTAAGATTTTATGCCGAAGAAGAAAAAGGTGATCGTGATTTTGCCGAAAAATTGGCAAAATTGGGTAATGTATATGTAAATGATGCTTTTGGAACAGCGCACCGTGCACATGCATCTACAGCTATTGTTGCTGAGTTTTTTCCTGCGGAAAAATATTTCGGCTATCTAATGGCTGAGGAATTGAAAAATGCTGAAAAGGTAAACCATGGTGCGGATAAACCTTTTACAGCTATTATGGGTGGCGCTAAGGTGTCGGACAAAATATTGCTGATTGAAAGCTTATTGGAAAAAGTAGATAACCTGATCATTGGTGGCGGTATGGCTTATACTTTTGCTAAAGCCGCTGGTGGCGAGATTGGTACTTCGTTATTGGAGGAAGATAGAATGGCCTTGTGTTTGGAATTGGTAGAGAAAGCTAAAGCAAAAGGAGTAAACCTGTATTTGCCATTGGATACTGTTATTGCAGATAAGTTTGACAATGAGGCAAATAAAGGGACGGTTGATACGGGTGCAATTCCTGCGGATTGGATGGGATTGGATATTGGTCCTAAGACAATTGAATTGTTTTCAAAAGTGATTGCCGGTTCTAAAACATTGCTTTGGAATGGTCCGATGGGGGTGTTTGAGATGGCGAATTTTGAGCAGGGCACGCGTGCAATTGCGGATGCCGTTGTAGCGGCTACTCAGCAAAATGGTGCTTTCTCTTTAATTGGTGGTGGCGATTCTGCTGCGGCGATTGCCAAATTTAATTTAGAGGACAAGGTGAGTTATGTTTCTACCGGTGGTGGAGCCTTGCTTGAATATATGGAAGGTAAGGAGTTGCCTGGTGTTAAGGCAATTAATGACTAAAGTTTAGCTTATTTTTTAGGACAGGCGTTTCGTTTTTGCGAAACGCCTGTTTTGTTTACCACCACATTTTCTGCGTT
This sequence comes from Pedobacter schmidteae, assembly GCF_900564155.1. Lineage (NCBI taxonomy): Bacteria > Pseudomonadati > Bacteroidota > Sphingobacteriia > Sphingobacteriales > Sphingobacteriaceae > Pedobacter > Pedobacter schmidteae. The sequence continues at coordinate 2,592,340 of NZ_LS999839.1, forward strand.
TTTAAGGGTTTAAAGGCGTAAAATTGTTGGTATGAATTATGTTGATAATTTTTTGTGGTAGAATGTGGTAAAAAGTGGTAGAAATATCTATTTTTACACTACATAAAAAGTGCACATATAAAAATGGTTCAACTGTTAGGAGAATTTGATTGTAAATTGGATGCGAAAGGCCGCTTGATGGTTCCTTCGAATCTGAAAAAACAATTGCCTAATGTTGAGGATGAGGGACTTGTGATAAACCGCGGTTTTGAGAAGCATTTGGTGCTTTATCCAAAAAAAGTGTGGGAAAGCATGGTGGAGGAGATGAGTAAGTTGAACCAGTACGAACCAAAAACCAGAGCGTTTGTTCGTTATTTTACCCGCGGTGCGACATATTTAGCGCTTGATGCGACCGGAAGGGTGAATTTACCTAAGTCTTTATTGGAATCTGTGGGCATTGAAATCAGTGACGATCTGGTGTTGGCTTGTCAGATTGATAAGGTGGAGGTTTGGTCTAAGAAAGCTTATGAAGCTTTGTTTGATGACGAGCCTGAAGATTTTGCAATTCTTGCCCAGGAAGTGATGGGTAATAAAAACAGGAGGGGTGATGGAGAGTAATTATCATGTTCCTGTTTTGTTGAAAGAATGTATGGAGGGTTTAAATATTAAGCCTGATGGAGTATATGTGGATGTGACTTTTGGTGGTGGCGGACATTCTCGTGAGATACTTAAAAAATTGGGTAAGGATGGTGTGTTGATTGCTTTTGATCAGGATCCTGATGCGCAAAGAAATAAAATTGACGACCCACGTTTTCATTTTGTAGATCAGAATTTTGCTTTTCTTAAAAATAATCTCCGTTTGCTGGGTTTTAAAGCTGTAGATGGTATTTTGGCTGATTTAGGCGTTTCTTCTCATCAGTTTAATGAGCCGGAAAGGGGGTTTTCTACCCGTTTTGATGCGGCGTTGGATATGCGGATGGATAAGCAGGGTGCGCTTACTGCTGCTGATGTTTTGAATACTTATTCGGAAGATCAGTTGCATAAAATATTTGGTATATACGGAGAGGTTAAAAATGCGAAGTCTTTGGCAAGGGCAATTGTGACTGGGCGTGTTGATCGGCCAGTTTTGACACTCGTTGATTTTAAAGCGGTTGCTGCTGCTTATATTCCGAAAGGTAAGGAGCATAAATATATGGCGCAGGTTTTTCAGGCTTTGCGTATTGAGGTAAATGCAGAGATGAAGGTGCTGGAGGATTTTTTGGTGCAGACTGCAGATGTTATAAAGAGTGGTGGTCGTTTGGTGGTGATGTCTTATCACTCGCTGGAGGACAGGCCAGTTAAGAATTTTATCGCAAAGGGAAAGTTTAGAGGTGAGGTGGATAAGGATTTTTTCGGTAATGAGCAAAAGCCTTTTAAGGTGATTACCAGAAAGGCTATTGTGGCGGATGAGTTGGAGTTGCAACAGAATAGCCGGGCAAGGAGTGCCAAATTAAGAGTGGGGGAAAAGATATGAACAACAGGTTTAGAGAGCGCATCGAAGAGGAGCCGGAATTAGAGGAGGAGGAAGTAGCGCCTAAGCTAAAATCTAAACCTAAAACTGAGGCGACGGAGAGTGGTAATGCTTTTTTTAAAAAGCTGTTTACCGAAGGAGTGGTAAGTAAAGAGGCTGCAACGGAGATGTTGCCGTTTTTGATATTTATTTCGGTTTTGTGTATGCTGTATATCGCGAACAGTCATATGGCAGTGAAGAATATCAGAAATATTGACAAGTTAAATAAAGAAGTAAAAGAGCTGAGTTGGGAATATAAATCGCTGAAGGCTGACCTGATGTTTAAGAGTAAGTTGACGGAAGTAGCAAAGAAAGTAGATACGTTGGGGATTAAGGAACTGACTGAGCCGCCTAAAAAAATTGTAATAAACAGTAATGAATATTAGAGATAACATATTGTTGCGTGTTTATCTGGCTTTCGGCCTGATTGTACTGCTTGCCGTGGCGGTATTGGTCAGGTTATGCGATGTACAGTTTGTGGAGGGACATAAATGGCGTGCCATGGCCGATAGTCTCTCTACAAAGTATATCAATATTGAAGCTGCCAGGGGGAATATTTATTCGGTAGATGGTAGTCTGCTGGCTACTTCTATTCCTGAGTATGAATTGAGGATGGATATGTATGCCGGTGGGATTCAGGATAATGATGTTTTTAATGAAAAGGTAGATTCGCTGGCTTTCAAATTGTCGCAGTTCTTTAGAGATAAAAGTCCGAAAGAATATTCCCGTTATCTGCGCGCAGCGAGGAGAGATAGCGTGCGTTATTTGCTGATTAAGCGTAAGGTGGGGTATCAGGAGTTGAAAACCATCCGCACTTTTCCTTTATACAATATTGGTAAATATACCGGCGGACTGATTGCTGTGCAGCAAAATAAAAGGATCAGGCCGTTTAAGTTTCTGGCAGCTAGAACTATTGGTTACAAGAATGAAAATGTTGCCAATGGGGTTGGTTTGGAAGGTGCTTATGGCTCTTATATCAATGGTGAAAGTGGTAAAAGGTTAGTTCAGCGTATTTCGGGAGGTGTTTGGATGCCTGTAAATGACGAGGCTGAGGTGGCGCCGAAAGAAGGAGCTGATATTATTTCGACCATTGACATTAATATGCAGGATCTGGTGCAGAGTGCGTTGGAGAAGCAGTTGAAAATTAGTGATGCAGATCATGGTACGGTGATTTTGATGGAAGTGAACACTGGTGAGGTAAGGGCGGTGGCCAATTATACCCGGGTAAGTGAGGGTGTATATGAAGAGAAATTTAATTATGCGATAGGTGGTAGTCAGGATCCTGGCTCAACCTTTAAGCTGGCTTCGTACATGGCTTTGCTGGAAGATAAAAAGATAGATACCAATACGATGGTGGCTACCGGTGACGGAACCTACAGGATTCCGGGACATACGATTAAGGATTCGCATGGTGGAATTGGTACGGTTACGGTAATGAAGGCATTTGAGCAATCGGCAAATACAGCGGTTGCTAAACTGGTTAATATGCACTATCAGGATAACCCTTCGCAGTTTACTGATCATCTGTACGATATCCATATGAACGAAAAGTTGGACCTGCAGATTCCGGGAGAAGCGAAACCGGTCATTAAAAATCCTTCTTTTAAAAGCTGGAACAAAAATATGACGCTGCCTCAGATGGCATACGGTTATGAGATGCAGATTACGCCGTTGCAAATGCTTGCATTTTATAATGCGGTTGCCAACAACGGGAAATATATAGCGCCTCTTTTTGTAAAAGAGATCAGACGTTTGGGTAATCCGATTGAACAGTATCAGGCAAGGGTGATTAAGGATGAGATTTGTTCGCCTAAAACACTGAAAAAACTGCAGGCGATGTTGGAAAATGTGGTTACGCAAGGTACCGGTAAGCTTATGGGGTCGCCATTGTACCGGGTTGCCGGTAAAACGGGTACAGCCCAGGTAGCAGATGGAAACAGAGGTTACAAAGGTAAACGAAGCTATCAGGCTTCTTTCTGTGGATATTTTCCGGCTGATAAACCGAAATATTCCATTATCGTCTCTATCAACGGGCCAAAAAATGGTTATTACGGTGCAACGGTGGCCGGACCGGTATTTAAAGAGATTGCAGATCGCATTTATGCCAGTGACATGGAAATGTATAACAACATTCCTGAACGGTTGGTAGGTAACACAATTAAGCCTGAAGCTAAAGCCGGACAAAGTAAAGCACTTAAACGCGTGTATAATGCCTTGGGTATAAAAGCACTTTATGCTGCTAAATCTGATTACTTCAATAGTGTAGATACCAGTAATGGTATTGTATATGAGGATTTTAATGCCGTAAAAGGGGTGATGCCTAATGTAAATGGGATGGGTTTAAAAGATGCCTTATTCCTTTTGGGGAATGTAGGTTTAAAAACCCGGATAAAGGGAAGCGGAAAGGTAATCAATCAATCGATTGCTGCCGGAAGTAAAATAGGAAAAGGATTGTCGGTACAAATAGAATTACAATAAGATGCAACTGCAGGATGTTTTATATGGGATAACGATTACCAGCCTGGTTGGGCAAAGCAACAGGGAGGTGAGTGCATTGGTGTTTGATTCACGTCAGGCAACTGCTGGTGCTATATTTTTTGCCATTAAAGGTACTCTATCCGATGGTCATGCTTATATAGGTAACGTAATTACGGCAGGTGTGCAGGTAGTTGTTTGTGAGCAGATTCCGGACCAAACCATGGCTGATGTGACTTATATTGTGGTAGATAACAGTTCGGTGGCTTTGGGTAAGATGGCTGCTAATTTTTACGGTAATCCATCGGCTAAATTGCAGCTTGTAGGCATTACAGGTACAAACGGTAAAACTACCATTGCTACGTTATTATTTAAGCTGTTTAGGTCGCTAGGCTATAAGGTGGGCTTGATTTCTACCGTGGACAACCACATTAATGATAAGGTGGTACCTGCTACGCATACCACGCCAAATCCGGTTGCGCTGAATATGCTTCTACAGGATATGGTGGATGCGGCGTGTGATTATTGCTTTATGGAAGTAAGTTCGCATGCGGTTGTGCAGCACCGGATTGAAGGTTTGAGTTTTGCCGGTGGTGTATTTTCTAATATCACGCATGATCATCTTGATTTCCATAAAACATTTGACAATTATATTAAAGCCAAAAAGGCATTTTTTGATGGTTTGCCAACTTCGGCCTTTGCGCTGACCAATCTGGATGATAAAAACGGTATGGTGATGTTGCAAAATACTAAAGCGGTTAAAAAGACCTATGCTTTGAAGCAACTGGCTGATTTTAAAGCAAAAATAATTGAAAATAGCTTTAATGGTTTGCATCTGGAGGTGGATCAGGCTGATGTTTTCTTTAAGCTGGTGGGTTCATTTAACGCCTACAATTTATTGGCGGTTTATGGTACTGCCTTGTTGTTGGATCAGGACCAATTAACAGTGTTGACTACCCTTAGTAACTTAACCGGAGCTGAGGGAAGATTTGACTACATCGTTTCGAACGGTATTATCGGAATTGTGGATTATGCACATACGCCTGACGCGGTTCAAAATGTGTTGAGCACCGTGCAGGACATTAGAAAAGGGACAGAACAGGTGATTACCATTATTGGATGCGGTGGAGATCGTGACAAAACTAAACGCCCGATTATGGCCCAGGTGGCCTGTGACTGGAGTGATAAAGTGATTTTGACGTCAGATAATCCGAGGACGGAAAACCCGCAAACGATAGTAGAGGAAATGGAGAAGGGGGTGTCGCCCACAAACAGACGTAAGACTTTGAGTATAGTAGATAGAAGAGAAGCGATAAAAACAGCTTGCCATTTGGCTAAGCCAGGTGATATTATTTTGCTAGCCGGTAAAGGGCACGAAAAATACCAGGAGATAAATGGAGTGAGGTATCATTTTGATGATAAAGAAGTATTGATGGAACAATTAAACTTGATCAGCTAATGTTATATTATTTATTCGAATATCTGAATCAGCACTATGATTTCCCCGGATTGAGGTTGTTTCAATACATCACTTTCCGCACCTCGCTGGCGGTGATTATTTCTCTTATCATTACTACCGTTTATGGTCGCAGGTTAATCAACTATCTGCAAAAAATGCAGGTGGGAGAGACGGTACGGAACCTGGGACTGGAAGGGCAGATGCAAAAGCAGGGGACACCTACTATGGGTGGAATTATTATTTTGCTGGGTATTTTGGTGCCTACTTTGTTACTGGCCAACCTGACCAATGTATATGTGATTTTAATGATTGTTACCACCATATGGATGGGGGTAATTGGTTTTGTGGACGATTATATTAAGGTATTCAGAAAAAATAAAGAAGGATTAGCCGGAAGGTTTAAGATTGTTGGGCAGGTTGGACTGGCTTTGATTATTGGCTGGACCATGTATTTTAATCCCAATATTGTAGTAAGGCAGACTGTAGATGAGGCTAGCGGGGCTAAAACTGCGGCACCTATGGTGTTAAGGCAAAAAGGAGAGAGTTTTTATTATACTCAGGATGTAAAGTCGACCTTAACCAACGTGCCTTTTTACAAAAACAATGAGTTTGACTATGCCAAAGTGCTGAAATTTTTAGGGCCAGGTTATGAAAAATATGCTTTTTTAGTGTTTCTGGCCTTTACCGTCTTCATCGTTACGGCAGTATCCAATGGTGCTAATATCACCGACGGAATAGACGGATTGGCTACGGGTACATCAGCCATAATTGGTATTACGCTGGGCTTGCTGGCCTATGTTTCGGGTAATACGGTAATTGCGGACTACCTGAACATCATGTATATCCCCAATTCGGGCGAGCTAATGATTTTTGCGGGGGCTTTTGTGGGGGCTTGTGTCGGATTTTTATGGTACAACTCTTTCCCGGCCCAGGTTTTTATGGGCGATACCGGAAGTTTGGCCATTGGAGGTATTATTGCGGCTTTTGCTATTATGATTCGTAAGGAGCTGCTGATCCCAATTTTATGTGGAATTTTCCTGATAGAGTTGGTCTCGGTAATTATGCAGGTTTCCTATTTTAAATACACCAAGAAAAAATTTGGTGAGGGTAGGCGGATATTTTTAATGTCGCCATTACATCACCACTACCAGAAAAAAGGATACCATGAAGCCAAAATTGTTACCCGCTTCTGGATCATCGGTATTCTGCTGGCCATTATTACCATCATCACCCTAAAATTAAGATAATGGAAAAACAGCGGATCGTAATTCTAGGTGGTGGAGAAAGTGGTGTAGGTGCGGCAATGCTGGCGCAGAAGCAAGGCTTTGACGTGTTTTTGTCGGATGCAGGACCAATTCCATCGCAGTATAAAGAGAAATTGCAGGAGTTGACTATCGCGTTTGAAGAAAATCAACATAGCCAGGTGGAGATACTTAAGGCGGTTGAGGTGATCAAAAGTCCGGGTATACCCGACACGGCAGGTATTGTTAAGGAGATTAAAGCACAGCAAATTCCTGTGGTATCTGAGATTGAATTTGCCAAACGGTATACCAGGGCAAAAACAATTTGCATTACAGGATCGAATGGTAAGACCACTACAACAATGCTTACTTACCATATTTTAAAGAAAGCGGGGTTGAATGTGGGATTGGCCGGAAATATAGGTCATAGTTTTGCAGCACAGGTGGCTACCGCGGATTTTGATTGGTACGTGTTGGAGATATCCAGTTTTATGCTGGACGATATGTATGATTTTAAGGCCGACGTGGCAGTTTTATTAAATATAACGCCCGATCATTTGGATCGCTATGATTATAAACTGGGTAAGTACGCTGCATCAAAAATGCGAATTACCCAAAACCAGACCAGTGATGATGTTTTTATCTACTGTGCTGATGACGAGGAAACTTTAAAGGTGTTGAAAAGCACTAAAATAAATTCAACGGTATATCCCTTTTCTATCCGGAAAAAGATTGAGCAGGGGGCATATCTGGAAAGCAACAACATACACATCAATATAAACCTAAACGATTCACTAACCATGTCTATTACAGATTTAGCCCTGCAGGGAAAGCACAATATCTATAACTCTATGGCTTCGGGCATAGTAGCTAAAGTATTAGATATCAGAAATACTACTATACGTGAGAGTATGGGCGATTTTAAAAATATTGAGCATAGGTTGGAGCATGTAGCCAAGATATCAGGAGTGGATTACATTAACGATTCCAAAGCTACAAATGTGAATTCGACCTGGTATGCGCTGGAGAGTGTAAGTGCTGATGTAATCCTGATTATGGGAGGAGTAGACAAAGGGAATGATTACGATATGTTGAAAGATATGGTGCGCCAGAAAGTTAGGGCAATTATATGTTTAGGTAAAGACAATAAGCGTATTCACGAGGCTTTTGAAGAAGATGTGGAGATTATTGTGAACACGTTTTCGGCCCATGAGGCTGTTCAGGTGGCTTACCACCTGGCGAAAAAAGGTAATACAGTACTATTATCACCTGCTTGCGCCAGTTTTGACCTGTTTAAAAATTATGAGGACCGCGGCAACCAGTTTAAGGCTGCTGTTAAAGAATTGTAGATTATGATTGCAGTAAGTACGCTTTTAGACAAAACAAAAGGAGATCGCTGGATTTGGCTGATCATTGTCCTTTTGTCGCTGATTTCCATTCTTACCGTGTACAGTGCAACCGGGACTTATGCTTATAAGACGGGTAAAACTGTAGAGAAGATCTTGCTGACCAAGCACCTGATCTTTGTGGTAATGGGGATTGGTATGATCTATATTGCGCATTTGCTTGACTATAAGTATTATGCAGGGATTTCTAAAGTGCTGATGATCATTACTATCCCTTTGCTGTTTTATACAGCTGTTTTTGGGGCTAATATCAATGATGCTTCCCGTTGGGTAAAAATTCCTGTAATTGGTTTGACGTTTCAGACTTCAGATTTGGCCAAAATTGCGCTGATTACTTTTCTGGCCAGAATGCTGACCAAAAAACAGGAAAATATTAAGGATGTTAAAAAGGCTTTTATTCCGATTATGGGATCGGTATGTGTGGTGTTTGTGTTGATTGCCTGGGCCAACCTCTCAACCGCTTTGATGTTGTTTGGTGTAAGTATTTTGCTGTTGATTATTGGAAGAATCAGTATAAAACAAATTGCGATGGTATGTGCCGGTGGGGCCGTGCTGTTGTTGTTTATTGTGTTTTTGGGTCCAAGGGCGGCTACCTATAAATCGAGGGTAAATTCGTTTTTACACCCTGAAAAGCAGCATTCGGATAAAACCTATCAGGCCGATCAATCGAAAATTGCATTGGCAACCGGTGGTGTATTTGGTAAGGGGCCGGGAAATAGTACGCAGCGTAATTTTTTACCTCACCCTTATTCCGATTTTATTTTCGCAATTATAGTAGAGGAGTATGGATTGATTGGTGCGATAGCTGTGGTATTGTTATACCTGGTGTTGCTGTATCGATGTGTGCGAATTGTAACCCAAAGCCCGAAAGCCTTTGGGGCTTTATTGGCTGCCGGGTTAAGTTTTAGTCTGACTATACAGGCATTTGCGAACATGGCGGTTGCTGTGGGATTAGGGCCGGTAACAGGTGTTCCCTTGCCATTGGTGAGCATGGGAGGGACATCGATGATATTTACAAGTATAGCTTTTGGCATAATATTGAGTGTAAGTAGGGATGTGGAGGAGCAAGGGAGTAAAAAGGTAATTGTTGGTGAAATACCGGCAATGGCCTAAAGGAGCAAGGATAGAGGAGCAAAGATTAAAGAAAAAAAAGATGAGACCAACAAGGGTAATTATTTCAGGAGGCGGTACTGGCGGACATATATTTCCGGCCATATCCATAGCCAATGCGCTAAGGCGTATGGAGCCCGGCTGTGAAATTTTATTTGTTGGTGCAACCGGCCGTATGGAAATGGAAAAAGTTCCGGCGGCAGGATATAAGATTGTCGGTTTAAATATCAGCGGTATCCAAAGAGGGTCCATTGCCAAAAATTTAAGTCTGCCATTTAAACTATTTGGAAGTGTGCGAAAAGCTTTGCAGTTAATCGCTGATTTTAAACCTGATGTAGTTGTAGGCGTAGGTGGGTATGCATCGGGGCCTATATTGTTTGCCGCATCTTTAAAGAAAGTGCCCTACCTGATACAGGAGCAAAATTCATATGCAGGGGTCACTAATAAATGGCTGGGTAAAAAAGCAGCTAAGGTTTGTGTGGCATTTGACGGTATGGAAGCGTTTTTTCCAGCCGGGAGTTTACTTAAAACCGGTAATCCGGTGCGTAAAGATGTAGTGGATGTATTGAATAAACATCATGCCGGGGCAGAATTGCTGAAACTGGATCCCTTGAAAAAAACGATTTTGGTGACAGGCGGCAGTTTGGGTGCACGGACACTAAATAAAAGTATTGAAAAACACATTTTGGATTTGCTGGATGCTGATGTGCAGCTGATCTGGCAAACAGGTAAGTTTTATTATAAAGAAATTGTAGAACGTTTGGGTCTTGATTTTAATCCCAATGTAAGGATTTTGGAGTTCTTAAATAAAATGGATCTGGCCTATGCTGCAGCCGATGTAATTATTTCGAGGGCTGGTGCAGGCACCATAGCAGAATTGTGTCTGGTTAAAAAGCCGGTTATACTGGTGCCTTCACCGAACGTTGCTGAAGATCATCAGACTAAAAATGCAATGGCGTTGGTACAACATCAAGCGGCATTGATGATTACCGATAGTTCGGCCGAAGATACTTTGGTAGCTGCTGCTTTGGATCTGTTGAATGATAAGGAAAAAAGCAAAATGTACGCCGAAAATATTGGTAAAATGGCATTGCCTGATGCCGACAACCTGATTGCACAACAGGTAATGCTGCTAGCCGGAAAGGAGGTGGACAAATGGAGTTAAGTCATATTCAACGTGTTTATTTTGTAGGTATCGGAGGAATAGGCATGAGTGCCATTGCCCGTTATTTTGCCAAACGCGGATGTGTAGTTTGTGGCTACGACAAAACAAGGACGAACCTGACCATTGCATTGGAGCAGGAGGGGATTTTAATATCTTACATGGATGATGATGCGGTTTTGCCGGCCTCATTTCATGAAAAGGATAAAAATACACTTATTGTATACACGCCAGCTATTCCTAAGGATGCTAACATATTCAACTATTTTAAAAATGAGGGTTTCATTTTAAAGAAACGTTCGGAGGTTTTAGGAATTATCAGCAAAGGTCAGTTTTGTATTGCTGTAGCCGGTACACATGGTAAAACGACTACTTCTTCCATTATAGCGCATGTGTTGATAGCTAGTGGTTATGGCTGTACCGCATTTTTAGGGGGTATTGCCAGCAATTACAACAGCAATTTTATCATCGGCGAAAATAATGTGGTTGTGGTGGAAGCAGATGAGTATGACCGTTCCTTTTTGACGCTGCATCCGGATATTTCGGTGGTGACTTCAATGGATGCTGATCACCTGGATATTTATGGTGATGCCGGTCATCTGGAAGAATCTTTCAGGATGTTTGCTGGACAGTTGAAACCAGGTGGTGCTTTATTTGTTAAAAATGGCCTCCCGTTGGCAAATGGCATCAGCTACAGTGCAGGTTCGCCTTCGCAGGTCAGGGGAGAAAACATTAGGGTGGAAGGCTCGAGATTTGTGTTTGATTATGTAGATGGTACAACCGCTATAAACAATATCGGATTGATGTTACCTGGAAAGCATAATGTAGAAAATGCAGTTGCTGCAGTAGCAGTTGCGCTTAAGCTTGGTATAGATCCTGTTAAAATAAAAAATGCAATTGAATCTTTTAAAGGGGTTAAAAGAAGATTTGAATATATCGTAAATACCCCGGAGCATATTTACATTGACGATTATGCACATCATCCGGAGGAACTACGTGCCTGTTTTGACGCAGTAAGGCAATTGTATCCGGAGAAAAAGCTGACGGTTATTTTTCAGCCCCATTTGTTTACGCGGACCCGAGATTTTGCAGATGAGTTTGCAAAAGTGCTGAGCTCTGTAGATTGTTTGTTGTTGCTGGAGATTTATCCTGCCCGGGAATTGCCTTTGCCGGGAGTAAATTCGCAGTTTTTGCTGGACAAGATTACCTTGAAAGCTAAAGAAATCTGTACAAAAGAGAGCGTGCAAAAATATATAAAAGAAAATAAACCCGAACTGGTTTTGACAGTAGGGGCCGGAGATATAGATACATTGATACAACCATTAAAAGCCATTTTGACCAATGCTTAAGCGGATAAACTGGAAGTCTGTTTTTAAATGTTTTGCCTGGGTTTTTTGCCTGGCAGGACTGGTTGTGCTCATGAGTTTTGTGGACGCAAAGAAGAAGACGGTGCTTTGTACCAATGTTAAAATATTAATCCCGGGGGCGGATAATTTTATTGAACGGGAAGAAATTGATGCGATTTTAAAGCAAAGTCAGGGTTCATTGATCGGGCAGAAGCTGACGGGAATTAACCTGCAGCGCATTGAAAAAAATATTATTGCAAATCCATACATCGCCTATGCTACTGTGTTTGCCGATATGAATGGGGTGATTCAGATTCAGGTGAAGCAGCGGCAGCCGGTATTAAGGATGATCAATTTGGCCGGTCAGGATTATTACATAGATAGCAATGGGTTAAAAATGCCGGTTTCGCCCAATTTTACGGCAAATGTGTTGGCTGCAAATGGAAACATCATGGAGCATTTTAGTGGTAAAGTGGATACATTGATTACCAAACTGGCGGTTGATTTATATAAGGTTGCCATGTACGTAAAGCAGGATACCTTATGGGATGCGCAGGTTGAGCAGCTGTATGTCAATGATGTGAAAGATATTGAGATGATTCCAAGATTGGGAAATCAGCGGATCATTTTAGGTACGGCCGATTCATTGGAAACAAAGATGAGGAATTTACGTGCTTTTTATAAAAAAGCATTGCCAAAAGTAGGATGGAACACCTATAAAACCATCAATGTGAAATACACCAATCAGATTGTTTGTGAAAAGAACAAGATTGATTCCTTAACGGGTGAGGTGATAAAGGACCGCGTTGCGAGCAGCGCAAAACCGATAAAAAAAGCTATTGATTCTGCTACTAACAATCAGGTCGCAGCCGAGAAGCCGCAGGCGAATAGTGATAAAAAAGAAAAAGTTAAAACAGATACCAGGAAAAATAATTAATAAACTCAACAAATCGATATAGTTATGGGCAAAGAAAAATCTACCATTCAGTCTCCAATAGTAGTCGGATTAGACATCGGTACTACTAAAATCTGTGTGATCGTCGGTCGTAGAACACAGCATGGAAAAATAGAAGTATTAGGAATAGGAAAAGCAGAGTCGGCAGGGGTTACCCGTGGAGTGGTTTCTAATATTCAGAAAACAGTTCAAGGCATATCTCAGGCCGTTGAACTGGCAAGCGGGCAGTCAAATGTTGAAATCCGCGTTGTGAATGTAGGTATTGCCGGACAGCATATCAAGAGTTTGCAACATAGGGGGATTTTAACCCGACGCGAGCTGAATAGTGAAATTGGGAAAAAAGATATCGATAAGTTGATTGATGATATGTTTAAACTGGTGATGCCACCGGGAGAAGAAATTATCCATGTTTTGCCACAGGAATTTACCATCGACAATGAGCCGGGAGTAAAAGATCCGATTGGTATGGCTGGAGTGCGTTTGGAAGCTAATTTCCATATCATTTCAGGTCAGGTAACCGCGGTAAAAAATATCATGAGGTGTGTAACCAATGCCGGGTTGCAAACTCAGGAATTGATATTAGAGCCATTGGCTTCTTCAGAATCGGTGTTGAGCGACGAAGAAAAAGAAGCCGGTATTGCCCTGGTTGATATTGGTGGTGGTACTACTGATATCGCTATTTTCCATGAAGGTATTATCCGTCATACTGCTGTAATTCCTTTTGGTGGTAACAGCGTTACAGAAGATATCCGTGAAGGCTGTTCTGTAATGAGAAACCAGGCTGAACTGTTGAAGACCCGTTTCGGATCGGCCCTGGCAGAAGAAAATAAAGAGAATGAGATCATTTGTGTTCCTGGCTTGAGAGGCAGGGAACCAAAGGAGATTTCGGTAAAAAACCTTGCTTATGTAATTCAGGCCCGTATGGAAGAAATCATTGAGCATGTTTATTACGAAATTAAATCGTCGGGGTACGAGAAAAAGTTGATTGGTGGAGTAGTGATTACTGGTGGTGGTGCTTTGTTGAAACATCTGTCTCAGTTGGTAGAGTATGTGACCGGTTTAGATTGCCGTGTTGGGTATCCGAATGAGCACTTGTCAAAATATGAAGACATGGCAAAGATCATTTATGATGACCTGAAAAGTCCGATGTATGCAACCAGTGTTGGCTTGCTGATTAAAGGTATACAGAAAGCCGAAGAGTTATTGGAAGAAATGAAACAGCCTGGTGTTTTTGTGGAAAAACCTAAGGATGTTAAAGAGAAAACCAAGCGTTCGGGTGGTGGATTGTTTGATAAACTCCTGGCCAAAACCAAGGATTTCATCAAAGATGACATGAATGTAAGTGATGAAGATTATATAAAACCGTAATATTTTTCCACAAAAAGTGATTTTTCCACATTTTCAACATTTGTGGAAAACGCCTGTTAAAAAAGTGTTAATATTACATAGGTAGATGAACAGGAAAAACGAATTTTTAAATAACTGATTCATAAAGATATGCAGTTCGAAATGTTAAAAGATAAGTCATCAATCATCAAGGTAATTGGTGTTGGTGGCGGTGGTGGTAATGCGGTAAACCATATGTACCGTCAAGGAATTACTGGTGTAGACTTTATTATTTGTAATACAGATGCCCAGGCTTTAGAGTTTAGCCCTATTCCAAATAAGGTGCAGTTGGGGGCCAGTTTGACCGAAGGTATGGGTGCAGGCTCGATCCCTGAGGTTGGAAAGAACTCGGCGATAGAGAATATTGATGACATCAAACAAATGCTTGGCAGCACAACAAAAATGTTGTTTATAACTGCCGGTATGGGTGGTGGAACGGGTACTGGTGCTAGTCCGATTATTGCCAAAGCCGCAAAAGAACTGGATATTTTAACGGTTGCCATTGTGACTACACCTTTTTCTTTTGAAGGAAAAAGACGCAAGATGCAGGCAAACGATGGATTGGACGAACTGAAAAAATATGTGGATTCTTACCTGGTCATCTCCAACGACAGGCTCCGCGAAATTTTTGGTAACTTGACTTTAGGTTCTGCATTTTCGCAAGCTGATGATATTTTGACAACCGCCGCAAAAGGTATCGCCGAGATCATTACTGTTCCGGGATATATCAACGTGGATTTTAAAGATGTGCGTACCGTTATGAAAGATAGCGGTGTATCTATTATGGGTAGTTTTGCCTGTGACGGAGAGAACAGAGCTTTAAATGCTGTTGAAGGTGCATTGGCCTCGCCATTGTTGAAAGATAGTGAAATTGAAGGTGCAAGATATATCTTGTTGAACATTAGTTCGGGAATACGTGAAGTGACGATGGACGAGGTGACCATCATCACAGATTATATTCAGGATAAAGCCGGTCTTTCTGCCGACCTGATCTGGGGTAACTGTATTGACGAAAGTCTGGAAGATAAATTATCGGTGACGATTATTGCTACAGGTTTCCAAACTACGGAACAACGTGATGAGGAAAGAAAGAATGTGAAGAAGATTTCTATGCTTACACCTGAAGAAGCACCGTTGGTAAGACCAGTAGAACCGGTAAACTCATTTATTGAGCCTAAAGCGCCTGTTTATACCAATGAGCCGGTAATGAAAGCCAAAGAGACGACCAAGCAGTCGGACCTTTTTGGTGACCTGTTTAACGTGAGTAAAAACCGCAGTGCGGAGGAGCCTTCAAATGTCGTGATCAAACATACCCTGATTGAGGAAGAAGCTCCTTTGGAAGAAGCTCCAAAAGAGTCTGGCTTTGAATTTGAAATTAAAGTAGCTGAAACAGATTTTGTGTTCGAAACACCAGCTGTGGTTTTCAATAATGATATTGTTCCGCAAAAAGAAGAGGTGGCCGAAGCTGGAGCTGATGATGATAAAAATGATGAATCGATAGAAGATCAGTTAAGGAAATCTAAAGAAAGGATTCTTAGACTCAAAGATTTGAGTATGAAGTTGCGCACCAGTAATGGTTTACAGGAGCTGGAAAACGAACCTGCTTATAAACGTAAACAAATGCAGTTGCAGCAAGTTCAGCATTCATCAGAATCTCAGGTGTCCAGGTTTACTTTAAGTAATGATGAAGATGGATCTACTGAGATCAGACCAAATAATTCATTCCTTCACGATAATGTTGATTAATTTCAGCATTTAATGGAATTTCAAAAGCCTTAACAATACTGTTGAGGCTTTTTGGTGTCAAAGCCGTTACATTCATATGATCGGGCCTGGAAGGCTAATTGTTGGATATCAGGTATATTAAACCTAAATTTGCAAAAAAAATAATAACTTAAAATACATATAACATTGGATATTTTTGAAAAGATAGCAAAACACATGGGACCAATTGGACAACACCATAAATGGTCTCATGGATATTTCTCATTTCCTAAATTAGAAGGCGATATAGCTCCCCACATGAATTTTCGTGGCAAAGAGCACTTGGTGTGGAGTTTAAATAATTATTTGGGTTTAGCCAATCACCCGGAGGTAAGGGAGGCAGACAGACAAGGAGCTGTCGACTTTGGAATGGCTTATCCTATGGGGGCCAGGATGATGTCCGGTAACTCTAAATATCACGAGCAATTGGAGCAGGAACTTGCCGCTTTTGTTGGTAAACCGGATGCTTTCCTTTTAAATTATGGTTACCAGGGCATGGTGTCTATTATCGACAGTCTGGTGGACAGAAACGATGTGATTGTATATGATGCAGAATCTCACGCCTGCATTATTGATGGTTTGCGTTTGCACATGGGAAAACGTTTTGTGTACAAACACAATGATATTGACAGTGCACGTAAGCAATTGGAAAGAGCAACTAAATTAGTTGAGCAGAGTGGTGGAGGTATTTTGGTGATTACCGAAGGTGTTTTTGGCATGTCGGGAGCACAAGGCAAGTTAAAGGAACTGGTTGATTTAAAGCAGGAGTTTAATTTCCGTTTGTTAATTGATGATGCACATGGTTTTGGTACAATGGGTCCAACAGGGGCCGGTACGCACGAGGAGCAGAACTGTATTGAAGGTGTAGACGTTTACTTTGGTACTTTTGCCAAATCTATGGCCGGCATAGGTGCTTTCGTTGCTTCTACCGAAGAGATGACTAATTTTTTCAGGTATAACATGCGTTCTCAGACCTTTGCTAAGGCATTGCCAATGCCAATGGTGATCGGTTTGTTGAAGCGTTTGGAGCTGCTTAAAAACAGTCCTGAATTAAGAGAAAAATTATGGAATGTAGCCACTACGCTGCAGAAAGGTTTAAGAGATCGTGGCTTCGATTTGGGCGTAACCAATACGATGGTTACACCGGTATTCCTTAAAGGCGAATTGCTGGAAGCTACCGCATTGACTATGGACTTGCGTGAAAACTATGGTATATTCTGCTCTATTGTAGTGTATCCGGTTATTCCTAAAGGCTTAATCGAGTTGAGATTGATCCCAACTGCGGTTCATACCATGGAAGATGTACAGCGTACACTGGACGCATTTAGCGAAGTGTCCGAGAAATTGAAAAACGGATATTATAAGGAAAATCAGTTTTCCATAGCCTAATATTTTAACAACATAAAAAGGGCCTTTATAGATCTATAAAGGCCCTTTTTATGTTGTCTTGTTTTATAATTGCTTAAAAATCAGGGTGATGAACGAATAAAATCGATGATAATTGTTTATAACCCCTCAGAATGTGGAAAAAAAGAGGGTTTTCGCCTATTTATTTGTTGTTGTAAAAATTCGTTTATTAAAATAAACATCTTATTTTAGTAATAGAGTATTAATCAAAACCTTAAAGAACTAAAAGGAGTAAAATTAACGATGAAAAAATTTAATGAAGTGAAGGAACTTGTTGCAGCTTTGGAGGCTGATGCTGACAAATTCTACAACAAAGCAAACAGTGCAGCAGGAACACGTGTACGTAAAGGTATGCAAGACCTTAAAAACCTGGCTCAGTCTATCAGACTGGAGATTCAAGACACTAAAAACAAAGGCTAACTAGCTTTACATTGTTTTGATGAAAAAAGTGCCCTGATATATCAGGACACTTTTTTTATGCCGTAATTTTATTGGTTTCGGCTATAATGGCTTGCCTCAGTCCATCTGAAACCTTTACTAAAGGTAAACGAAGATGATCGTCGCAAATGCCCAAATGTTTTAATGCCGCTTTGGCACCCGCAGGATTTCCCTCGGCAAACATCATACTGGTAAATTGGATTAAGCTTAAATGCTTTGGTAAGGCAGCTATATAGTCGCCTTTAAGACACAATCTGATCATTTCCGATAATTGCAAAGGTAAAGCATTACCAATTACAGAAATGACGCCTACAGCACCTAACGAGATCATAGGCATGGCCACAGGGTCATCACCTGAAATCAGCATAAAATCAGCTGGTTTGTCACGCATAATCTGGTTAAACTGATCAAAATTACCAGATGCTTCCTTAGTGCCGATGATGTTTTTAAAATCGGTAGCAAGTCTGCAAGTAGTTTCGGGACTAACATTACTGGCTGTACGTCCGGGAACATTGTATAGCAAAACAGGTAGTGCACTATTTTCACTAATGGCTTTGTAATGCTGATATATACCTTCCTGAGTTGGTTTGTTGTAGTATGGACTTGCAGATAGAATGGCATCATAGCCATTTATTTCAAAAGTTTTAATGCTGTTGCATACTTCAGCAGTATCATTGCCCCCAATACCGGCAACCAATGGCAAGCGACCGTTGTTCACTTCTGCTGTAAATTCCCATATCTTCTTCTTCTCTTCTTTATTTAGTGTTGAAGCCTCTCCTGTGGTACCCAATGATACCAGGTATTCAACTTTTCCTTCAATTAAATGGTTGATGAGATTTTTCAGCCCATCATAGTCTACCGTTCCATCTGCATTAAAAGGTGTAACCAATGCTACGCCTGTTCCGTGAAATTTGTTCATTTTTTATTCTTTACTTCAATAGCTCTAATAAATCATCCTGTGAAATCAGCGGTACATTTAATTTTTTCGCTTTTTCCAGTTTGGATGGTCCCATATTATCTCCGGCAACAAGATAATTAAGTTTGGCAGAAATGCCACTTAATATCTTACCACCATTGCTTTCAATCATGTTTTTGAGCTCTTCTCTGCTATAGTTCTCAAAAACGCCTGAAATTACGAATGTTTTTCCAGTTAACTTATCACTTTGTAAGGTAATTTCATTTTCCTGAGCTTCAAATTGCAAACCATATGATTTTAAGCGCGTAATCTGCTCCAGATGCTCTCCTTTACCGAAGTATTCAATGATACTTTCGGCTATGCGCTGACCGATCTCGTCAATGGCCGTAAGTTCTTCCAGACTAGCGGCTATCAGGTTGTCAATTGTCTTTGTACCGAAAGCCAGTTTTTTAGCAACAGTTTCGCCTACATACCTGATGCCGAGTCCAAACAACACCTTCTCGAAAGGCATCTGTTTAGAGAGCTCTATCCCCTTCAGCATGTTCTCGATTGATTTTTCGCCAAAGCGCTCCAAAGTTTTTAATTCCCCGGCTTTTTCATGGAGGGTATATAAGTCGCTGATATGGGCAACCAGTCCTCGTTGATAAAATGTCTCTATAGTCTCGTCGCCCAATCCGTCAATATTCATGGCCTTTCTGCTAATGAAATGCTGAATTTTACCCACAATCTGCGGTGGGCAGGCTTCGTCATTGGGGCAGTAAAAAGCAACTTCTCCCTCTTTTCTGATCAATGGCGTGTTACACTCCGGACAGGTTGATGGGTAAATCACCGGTGCTGCATCTTTCTTACGCTTTTCGAGGTTTACATTGATGATTTTTGGAATGATTTCGCCGCCTTTCTCCACAAAAACACTATCGCCCTCATGCAAATCCAATCGTTCTATCTCATTGGCATTGTGCAGTGTGGCCCTTTTTACTGTAGTTCCGGCAAGCTGAACCGGTTTCAGGTTAGCTACAGGAGTTACTGCTCCTGTACGGCCCACCTGGTAAGTCACTTTCTCAAGGATGGTTTCCACCTCCTGAGCCTTATATTTATAGGAAATAGCCCATCGTGGAGATTTTGCTGTAAAGCCGAGCTCCTGTTGCTGGGCATAGCTGTTCACCTTAATTACAATGCCATCTATATCGTAGGACAACTTGAACCGCTCATTTTCCCAGTGTTTGATAAAAAGCAGGACCTCGTCCATACTATTGGTTAGTTTGGTATGTTCGCAAACATTAAATCCCCATTTTTTTAGGGTTTGAAGGCTTTCCCAATGGGTTTTAAAATAATTTTTGTCGGTATTTAAGGAATACAGGAAACAATCCAGCGGGCGTTTGGCCACTTCTTTCGAGTCCTGCATTTTAACTGTGCCGGCGGCAAAATTCCTGGGGTTGGCATATTGCAGCTCTCCGAGTTCTTCACGCTCTTTGTTCAGGCGTTCAAAGGCCGCCCGGTGCATAAAAATTTCACCTCTGATCTCGAATAATGAAGGGGCGTCTGCTGTTTTGAGTTGATGAGGTATGGTGTGTATTGTTTTGATATTGGTGGTTACATCATCGCCCTGTGTGCCATCACCCCGTGTTACCGCTCTAACCAGTTTTAGCTCGTCGTAGGTTAAACTAATGGATAATCCGTCAAATTTGAGCTCACATACGTATTCAAAATTTTCACCGATGGCCTTTTTTACACGTTCATCAAAATCCCTTAAATCTTGCTCATTATAGGTGTTGCCTAACGAGAGCATGGCCCATTTGTGCTTTACGGTAGTAAAGTTTTTTGTGATTTCGCCACCCACTTTTTGAGTAGGTGAGTTCGGATCGGCAAATTCAGGATGTGCAAGTTCCAGCTGATGCAGCTCTTCTAATTTCTGATCAAATGTATAATCCGCGATGGTTGGCATCGCCAATACATAATAATTGTAACTGTGCTGGTTAAGCTCCTTAACCAAGGCATCCATTTTGTCTTTTACCTCAAATAGTGACATAAAGGCGAAGATACAAATAAGCCCGGGCTGCTGATTTAGATTTACAGCTTTTTTTTACACCTGGCTGTAATAAACTATTTATGGAGGGGGAGTGTTTTTTCGATATCTCTAAAAATGGAAAGGTAATTGTTGCTGATGCGGTCGCGGAATATGGTAAGTTGTGCTGTCAGTAGCGAAAGCTGGACTTCCGTAAAAGGATTATTCCACAGGCGCATACAAATCCGGTTTAAGGCATAGGCTATGTTCTCAATCTTTTGATAGCTGAAAAGGTACCTGCTGGAAATAAAGCTGTTCAGGAATTTGAAAAATATTTCCGTATCCTCCAACGAAGCGGAATGTAAAAATGTATTTAGGGCGGTTTTATCTGCTTTGGTTAATTGTTCATAAAAGGTGTGGATATTTACAAGTCCGTTTGTGGTCAAGAGGTGATCCAATAACAGCTCAAGTCCAATATGAGCTAAAAAGAAGGGTTTCACAGGACTGTTTTCGCAACATGGAAGGATGAGCTTTTTTAACTCATTGGTATGCTGCTGAAAAAATGTGGAGGAATGAAAAATCTGGTCTACCTCAATATGCCTTTTCCAACCTTGGAGTATAGCACTCTGATGCGGGTCCGATTTAAAAAGATGTTCAATTTTGAGCGGATACAGGTTATAATCCTTTTGCGCATTTTTTACGAAATCGGGCAAAACAACTCCCAATACCATGTTGTCATCTGGATTATTTCGTTCAAAGTAAAAGTGCGACAAGAAATTCATACCCCTAAAAATAGCGATTTTTGTTCAATAAGCCCTTTTTTGAAGCGCAGCAAATTTAAGTATAGCCTAGCTTTTCCTATATTTGCCGACAAAAGTAGATTATAATGACCAATTTTGTTGAAGAGCTACGCTGGAGAGGCATGTTACAGGATATCATGCCCGGTACTGAAGAAAAATTAAATGAAGGCATGACCTCGGGGTATATTGGTTTTGACCCAACTGCCGATTCATTGCATGTGGGCCATTTAACCCAAATCATGACATTGATTCATTTTCAGCGGGCCGGACATAAACCTTATGCCTTGGTTGGTGGCGCTACCGGAATGGTGGGCGACCCATCAGGAAAATCGGACGAGCGTAATCTGCAGACAGAAGATATGGTGGCACATAATCTGGCCGGTATGAAGCGTCAGCTTTCAAAATTCCTAAAATTTGAAGAAGGTGGAAATGGTGCCGTAATGGTAAACAATGCCGACTGGTTTAAGGATATGAGCTTGTTTGACTTTATCAGAGATATTGGTAAGCACATTACCGTGAATTATATGATGGCAAAAGATAGTGTCAAAAGACGGTTGGAAGGAGATTCCGGATTGTCTTTTACTGAGTTTTGCTACCAGTTGATACAAGGGTATGATTTTTATTACCTGTGGAAACATCACAATTGCCTGGTACAGATGGGCGGTTCAGATCAGTGGGGTAATATCGTTACCGGAACTGAACTGATCAGAAGAAAAGACTCGGGAACAGCTTTTGCGGTAACCACAAACCTGATCAAAAAGGCAGATGGTACCAAGTTTGGCAAGACTGAAAGTGGTGCAGTATGGCTGGATCCCGACAAAACTTCACCTTATAAATTCTACCAGTTTTGGTTAAACGCCTCCGACGATGATACTAAAAAGTGGATCAGAATATTTACACTTAAAACACAGGATGAAATAGAGTCACTTGAAAGTGAACATGATGCTGCCCCACATTTAAGAGCGTTGCAGAAAGCACTGGCGGAGGATATTACTGTGAGAACGCATTCTGTCGAAGCATTGGAGACTGCAATCAAAACTTCCGAGTTTTTATTTGGGAATGGTTCCCTTGAATTCTTTAGCACTTTAACTGAAGCGCAGGTTCTGGAGATTTTTGAAGGTATTCCACAATTTGATATTTCAAGAGCCGAACTGGAACAGGGAATAGATGCGGCTACCTTACTTGCCGAAAAAACTGCTGTTTTTCCTTCCAAAGGAGAAGCAAAAAAACTAATTCAAGGAGGTGGCGTTGCCATTAATAAAGAAAAATTAAAAGGACCTTCAGATGTGATTTCAGTGGCGCATCTGTTGAATAACCGGTTTATTATTGTGCAAAAAGGGAAGAAAAACTATTATCTCTTAAAAATCAATTAGTCTGTAGCCCTGTGTTTTACATGGGGGACATATATTGGCCTGCAATGACTTATTAAGTTGCAGGCCTGTTTTTTTTGCTAAAAGAAAGCATCAATTGACTAATAAATTACAGCCTCTGATGTCGGCATTGTCAAAACGGCCCAGGACTTCAAAGGATCCGTCCGGTAGTAACCTGCCCAGATCCTGAGTGGCAATAAATGAGCAGGAATTGATGTTAGCCAGATCGATGATGTTGATGCCTCCCGTTTTATGGTCAGGCGAGGGGCTTAGCGGATCATTGGTGTCCCTCAGACTGATCTTCATCCAGGCCGGACAATTAAAGATCCCATCTCCTGTGGAATAAGCCTGCGATAGAAGTTCTGTCATACCATATTCGCTATGAATGGCATTTACCCCAAATCCATCTTGTAGTCTCTGATGAAGTTCTTCGCGCACCATTTCTTTCCTTTTCCCTTTCATACCTCCTGTCTCCATGATAATCAAATTGGGAAAGTCTAATTGATATTGTTCAATAAAGTCCAGTAAGGCATAAGTTACCCCAATCAATATCGTTTTTTGCTGTGCTGACTTCAATTTTTGAAGCTTATGATACAACTCATCATGGTTGTGCAGGAAATAACCACTATCGGGATGTTTGCTTTGCTTCAATAGGGCATCAACCATATAAATCAGAGATGAGCCGTCCCGTTCCAGATAGGAGGGCAGCAAGGCCAGCAAACAGGTATTTTCTATTTTTCCGTAAAATTGTTCAAAGGCCTGGTTAAAACTCTCTTCGTACCAGCTTACATCGGTTACTACGTGCCTGCTTTGTATCATTCCAGTAGTGCCCGAACTGCTGAAAACAATTTCAGGAACAGCCGCAGTACTTAATATTTCGTGCGTTTTAAAAAAACTGATAGGCAGGTAAGGAATTTTTGCAACGCTGCTGATGTCTTTTGGATTTATCCTTAGATGAGAAATGTATTCCTTATAAACCTGACAGTTGATGGCCTGGTGGTTAAATACAGCAAGGCAGGTTTTTTCAAACTCGGTCACATTGCTGATAGAGAAAATTTGCTTTTTCAGATCAGTCACGCCGCAAAAATACGCAACAATTTTTAATTAGGGATTGGATTTTGCAACCAGCACCGATTTTCTGAAATGATAACCACAATATCCACTGATGGCCGCTACAAAAGCACCTAACAAAGTGGTGAGTATCAGTATAAGCCACCATGCCTGTACACCGAACATCTCTGCAACCCTTGTAGCCAGTACATTATTATTGGGCAGACTCTTGAAAAGCGCCATACCTGTCCATAACAATAGGATAGCAAAAAATGGCGACCATAAAGCTATTTTTCCGGTTTTTCCGATCAGGCCACAGGTAGCAAAACAAATGATCACAATGATCCACCAGGGCAATACCATTTGCAGTAAAAAAGAGAGGATAACAATGACTATAAATACCATCATATTATTTTTTTGATATTTTTAAATGAGAAATTATTTTAGCTGAGGCGTCGTTGGCCGATTGCATGAAAAATAGATCATACAATTTTCCGCTCGCCCATTTGTCAATCATATTGTCGTAAAACGGGCTGCCCGGATTGCCAGACTGTCCGCCTGGAAATACACCGTGTCCTTTCGGTGTTTTTCCTAGCTCAACCACCATTCTCCAGGAAGGACCATTGCCTTCATTTTGTGCGTTGATGGTCATTTTGCCGCCCCCTGTAAGGAGTACTTTAGAGCCGAAACCAGGTATTTTGGCCAGGTGCTGAATTTGCGTGTGTTTTAAATTTGCCCATTCCCATGATTTTCCAATTGGTCCATATTTCCTTTCCAGACTATCACAACTGTATTTAAAAGCTTCGTTTACCAAATCACTAAGTGTTTCTTTCTGTGGGGTATTTACATTGTCAATCCATTTGGAATTGGGTTCATGCAGGATAAGCTGGACTGTTCGGTCTCTTGAAGGATAGCGCATGGGGGTGTCGGCAATGGTAAACTCGTCATCCCATATATCAAATTGGATCCTTTTGGTCCACAGGTCAAATACGCTTGCCGCTATTGACTTTGCATCATAATATTTGTCCCAGCTGCTTACAAAGCTCAAGGCTTCTTTTTGCGTAGCATTGAGCTGAGGCCGGTTTATCATAGCCAATATGGTAGGCAAAATGTTTTCAGCATGAATGCTGTAATTATCTGTTTGCATGCTGATGATACTGTCGGCTGTTGCCTTGTTCATAAGAGTAAGGCGGTTGTTGATGCGCTGGCCACGTTCGTACGGACTAAACTCCCAATTGATATAATAGGGGTAGGTCTGATCGGTAGAGCTTTGATTTGCCGAGCTGACGAAACCCCGCGGAGGATTTTTAACCGTTGGGTTTTGCGTTGCTGGAATCCATCCCTGCCAGTCGTTTTGAGGGCTGCTGCCATCCAGGATAAATTTACCCTGATCTTTCCATTTTAGGGGGAATTTGCCATTGGCAGTAATGGCAATATCATTTTCGGCAGAAGCAAAGATAAAATTCTGTGCCGGTGCTGTGTAAAAGGTAAGGGCTCTCCGATAATCGTCGTAGTTCTTTCCTCTGTTTAACAGGTAAAATGTTTTCAGCTCATTCGATTTGTCGTGTGCGATCCACCTTAGTGCATTTCCTACCGGGATGTTTTTTGCTTTGGCAAAATCTTGTACTTTTTGCAGGTATACTACTGGTCCGTGGTGGGTATAAATAACAGTGTCCAGCAGGCTTTTATCCCCGCGAACAACAATTTTTTCTATTCTGGTACTGGTATTTTTCCATTGATTGTTGTACCAATAGCTTTTGTGGCTATTGTCTTTAAATTTAACCTGGTAAAAATCAAGTACATCGGCAGCTACATTGGTCACCCCCCAGGCAATGTCTTTATTAAAGCCAATCACAATACCTGGTGCCCCTGGCAAAGATACCCCGTATGCATTTAAACCTGGAGCATGCAATTGAATCTGATACCATATTGACGGTAGGGTGAGGTCGAGGTGCGGGTCGTTGGCCAATATAGGCAAGCCCGAAGCCGTTTTCGAACCCGACAAAGCCCAGTTGTTGCTGCCTATTCCTTCTTCTTTTTGTTTTGTTTTCAGGGTTGATGTCAGCGCTTCATTAAATACTGCCGGAACCGGTGGAATTGGAAGCGGATTAAAAGCCCATTTGGTGCCTACCGGAATAATAGGATCTTCTTTAAAAGGGTAGTCAGGAAAAAGGTCTTTAACTACGTCATTGCCAAATTTATTCCTGATGTTGGTCATGTAAAACTCGTCCGAGCCCATGGCCAGAACAGCTGACATTTGCTTCAACAGTAGTGCGCATTTAAGTGGCGACCAGTCTTCGGGTTTAAAATCGAGGAGTTTATACTCTATAGGTAGTTGCGAGGCGGATAGGGAATGGACGTAAGCATTGATACCTTCGGTATAAGCCAGAATCATTTCTTTAGACTTAGGATCTTCCATCATGCCTTCCAGAGAGCGCTCGGCCCCAAAAACCATCCCCATTCTGCGTTGGTATCTATCTAGTTCAATCGCTTTTTTACCTACCACTTCCGAGATACGACCGGCAGCAAAGCGGGTTTGAAAATCCATTTGCAACAAGCGGTGCATAGCCGTGATATAGCCCTGAGCATAATACACATCATGATCATTCTGCGCAAAAATGTGTGGGATCATACGATCATCAAATGCAATGTCTACCGGCTGATGTGTCCCTTTGAGGATGATTTTAGCTTTTGCTTTTACCGTATAGCTTTCTGCATTTTGCCAGAAGCCGGTAAAAGGGTTCAGAAATTTTAAGATGGGGGGCACATTGCCGAATTTTGTGTTAAGGGTGTAGGCCAGTAATATAGGTACTATAATGCAAATGGATGCCCTTACTTTATTCATCATAACCTGTTTGAAAATATAAATATCCTAATAAACTTATTATCCTGAAGTTTCGCTATGGCAATTTAACATAAAACTTGATGGAATGGTAATGTTAAGTAGATTTTGTCGCTGAAATATTTTAGCGAATAGAATTTGTTAATGTCAAAAATTTTATTAAGTTTATGTTAAAATCAAACTAAATATAATAGAGTATGAGTAAAATTTTTACCAAAGCGATTTTTGCACTTTTGTTATGTGCTTCCGGACTAGCCGCACATGCACAAAGTGTTGTCATTAGCGGCTTGGTTACCGACAAGCTCTCTAAACAACCAATACCAGGTGTTGGGATCACTGTAAAAGGCACTACAAGTGGCACGGCCACAGATGCAAATGGCAGGTATTCATTTAGTACAAATCAAAAAGCTCCATTTACGCTCGTTATTTCATTTCTGGGGTATACCTCGGTTGAAAAAGAAATTACAGGTAGTACTTCAGGCCTTACAACAGAACTGGAGCCTACCGTTATTCTAGGTCAGGAGGTTGTTATCTCGGCGTCGAGAACACCCGAGCGAATTCTGGAATCGCCTGTAACCATCGAAAGAATAGGAGCCTCTGCCATTAAAGAATTGCCAGGGGCTTCGTTTTATGATGCCATTACCAATTTAAAAGGTGTAGAAGGCAGTACACAAAGTTTAACTTTTAAATCTATCAATACCCGTGGTTTCAACTCTAATGGCAATAACCGATTCAATCAGTTTGTTGATGGGATGGACAATCAGGCCCCAGGTCTGAATTTTTCTGTAGGTAATATCATTGGCCTGTCAGAACTGGATGTGGATAATGTGGAGTTGTTACCTGGCGCTTCTTCAGCCTTATATGGTGCCGGTGGTATTAATGGTACCTTATTAATGACCTCTAAAAATCCGTTTAATTATCCGGGAGCCAGTTTTCAGTTTAAAACAGGGGTAAATCATGTAAACGACGATAATTCATCAGTACAACAATTTAATCAATTGGATGTGCGGGTAGCCAAATCCTGGAATAACCGGTTTGGAATGAAAGCCACTTTCTCCTATTTACAGGCAAAAGATTGGTTTGGTACCGATACCAGAAATTATGACCGGATCAATAATACTGTGATAGCTGGCGACAGAAATTCAGATCCAAATTACGACGGCTTAAACGTTTATGGGGATGAAGTGAGCCAAAACATGCGTAATCTGGTGCAAAATAGTATTGAACCAGCAGTTCGCGCCGGAATTTTAGCCGCTTCTGGTGGAGCTTTTAATCCAAAAGCGACACTGGATGCAATTGTGGCGCCGGGTTCAAGTTATCCAACTTATCTGGCCGCCATCAATGGACTGCCAATTCCTGCAGCACTAAAACAAGCCACATCCACACAATACCTTCCTTTTTATTTCGGATTGGCAAATCCTTCCGTATTGCCAAATCAGTCTATTTCCAGAAATGGATACAATGAGATAGATCTGGTTGATTACAATACAAAATCTTTAAAAGCATCAGGTTCATTTAACTACAAAATAACCAATACCATCCAGGCTATTGCTCAGTTAAGCTGGGGTAGCGGGACCTCCGTTTACACCGGTTCGGATCGTTATTCTCTGCGAAATTTTAGCATAGGCCAATATAAACTCGAATTGAAGGGAGATGATTTCTTTATCCGGGGATATACTACACAGGAACGATCGGGTGATTCTTACATCTCTTCCGTTTTGGGGGTTTCGATCAACGAAGTTTCCAGTACAAACAGTACATGGTTTCCTGCCTATATCGGTAATTACATTGGTGCCAGACTTCAGAATCAGCCGGTTGATGCAGCACACAATATCGCCAGGACAGCTGCCAATCAAACCGGACGTGGTCGTTTTTTGCCTGGGACAGCGAATTTTGAAAAAACAAAGTATCAGATCATGAACACTGATATCAGTGCTACGGTAATTAATCCTACCGATCCATCTAAAAGTGTGTATGGAGCACGGTTTAATGATAAAACCAACCTTTATCATTATGAAGGAATGTACAATTTTACCAATATCCTAAATAATGCATTGGAACTGCAGGTCGGAGCGTCATCAAGATTATACCAGCTCCGTTCGGGTGGAACTATTTTTAATGACCTCAATTCTCCTATAAATATCAATGAGTATGGTGCTTTTGCACAAATGGGTAAGAAGTTATTCAAAGATAAATTTAAACTGACCCTTGCGGGACGCTACGATAAGAGTACAAATTTTGAGGGCAGATTTACACCAAGGGTAACTGGTGTGTTAACCGTGGCCGAAAACAATAATATTCGCGTTTCGTACCAAACGGGCTACCGCAATCCTACTACACAAAACCAGTATATTGATCTTTCTGTGTTGGGCGGACAAACCAGGCTAATAGGTGGCTTACCCGGAAGTATTCAAAAATATCATCTGGATACCAATCCAGGAGTTTTAAGAAGCAATTATATCGCTTACCTGGCATCAGCTGCAGCAAGTCCTACAGGTACTGGTGACCCAAGTTTATTAGTGCCCTATACCTTTAGCTCCAAAGGACTACGTCCGGAAAGTGTGGAATCTTATGAATTGGGGTATAAAGGTTTGATCAGTAAAAAATTATTAATAGATGCCTACGGCTATTACAATACCTATAAAGATTTTATTACATCCGTTACATTGTTTAGAGATGGAGGTAGTTTTGGTGTGCCGGTAAATGCAGAAGGTAATGTAAATAGTTACGGGGGAGCATTAGGATTAGATTACCTGTTGGGTAAATATACGTTAACAGGAAATGTTTCTTATAATCAGATCGGTGATCTGCCAGCTGATTATGATAATGATTTCAATACGCCTAAAATTAGGTATAATCTGGGACTGGCCAATAGAGAAATCGTTAAAAACCTTGGATTTAATGTGCAGTATCGCTGGCAGGATAAATATTATTGGTTCTCGTCATTTGCTGTAGGTAATGTTCCTGCATTTTCTACGTTTGATGCACAGGTTAACTTAAAAGTACCCGCTGTAAATTCAATGATTAAAATAGGGGGCTCAAATATCCTGAATAAGTATTATGTAACTTCATTTGGTAACCCTGCTGTAGGGGCGCTTTATTACGTGTCGTATACCTTTAATCCATAAAACTTGTCTTTATTAATGCTTAAGGCCTTGACATTCACGTCAGGGCCTTTTTTTTGTTCTAATTTTATCTCATAATAATTCTTTGGTTTTAATAGAAATTTTAACACCTTAGTTGTACAAAGTACACGAAGTAAATTGAATCGTGTGATTTATATAAGGGGGTTTTCATGGAAGAATTAAATAAACAAGAGCAAGAAATAAACGAAAATATAAAGGATGTTGCCGAAACTGAAGAGGTAGTACAGCATTTAAATAATCCTGTTTCAGGGCCTAAGCCTATTGTGAAAAAATACCTTAGCGCTGTAAAACAGGCACATGCAGAAGGCAATAAATTCTATTTTTCGGATGGTGATGCAAGGGTAGAAGTAAGGGTGGTTAGCGACGAGATCATCAGAATCAGACTGGCACCACATGGCGTTTTTCTGGATGATTTTTCTTACGCTGTGCCTGTGGTTGATCAAAAGGTAACGACCTTTAAAATGGAGGATCAGGAAGATGTTTATGCCATTTCTACCAACACCGTTACCTGTAAAATCAGAAAAAGCGATTTTCATATCTCCTTTACCGAAAACATTAGTCAGATGGTGATGAGCGAGGATGAATCGCCTATGCATTGGGAAGAAAACGTAGAGTTTGGAGGTTATTATGTGTATGCTACCAAAAAGTGTTTGCCTGATGAGAATTTCTTTGGCCTTGGCGATAAGTCAGGAAACATGAATTTGAGAGGCCGGCATTTCCAAAACTGGAATACGGATGCCTACTCTTTTGGCTGGGATCAGGATCCTTTATACCGTACCATTCCTTTTTATACAGGTGTGCATCATCAGGCTGCCTATGGCATATTCTTCGACAATACTTTCCGTTCCTATTTTGACTTCGGCAAAGAAGACCATACCAAAACCAGTTTTTGGGCTGATGGGGGCGAACTGCAATATTATTACATCCATGGCCCTCATTTGATGGACGTGGTAAAAAGATACCAAAGCCTTACAGGGACGCATCCTATGCCGCCAAAATGGGCCTTGGGCTATCATCAGTGCAGGTGGAGCTATTATCCCGAGAAAAAGGTGAAAGAAATTGCAGAAGGCTTTAGATCAAGAGACATTCCTTGCGATGCCATTTACCTGGACATCGACTATATGGATGGTTACCGTTGCTTTACCTGGAACAAAAGCCATTTCCCTGATCCTAAAAGAATGATAAAAGAACTGGCCAATGATGGCTTTAAAACGGTGGTTATGATTGATCCGGGAATTAAAGTGGACGACAATTACTGGGTTTTTAAAGAAGGTAAGGAAAATAACTATTTCTGCCGTCGCAGTGACGACTACTTTATGGAAGGCCATGTTTGGCCGGGCCGATGCCAGTTCCCCGACTTTACCAATCCAACGGTGAGAGAATGGTGGGGGAAATTATATAAAGAGCTGGTAGATATAGGTGTTGCCGGTGTGTGGAATGACATGAACGAACCTGCTGTATTTGGTTCGGGCACTTTCCCTAACGATGTAAGACACAATTACGATGGTTATAGAGGCTCGCACCGTAAGGCACACAACATTTACGGAATGCAAATGGTGCGCTCTACTTACGACGGACTTAAAAAACTGATGCGCAACAAACGTCCATTTACCATTACCCGTGCAGGATATTCGGGCATGCAGCGTTATGGATGTGTGTGGACAGGCGATAATGTAGCCACTTGGGAACACCTTAAAATTGGTAATATTCAATGTCAGCGTATGTCTATATCGGGCGTTCCATTCTGCGGAACAGATATTGGCGGCTTTAGCGGCGAACCCGACGGCGAATTGTTTACCCGCTGGATTCAGCTGGGGACTTTTTCACCCTTTATGCGTGCGCATTCGGCAGGAGATACCGCCGAACGTGAGCCATGGAGTTTTGGTGAGCCTTATACCAGCATCAACAGAACCTATATAGAGTTGCGTTACCGACTGATGCCGTATTTGTATTCGGTATTCTGGGAGCATCACCGTTATGGGTTCCCTATTCTCAGACCATTGGTAATGCTGGAACAAGAGAATGCCAGTACCAGTTTCCGTCAGGATGAGTTTACCTTTGGTGATAAAATTCTGGTATGTCCGGTTTTGGAACAGGGAGCTACCTCCCGCATGGTTTATTTGCCTAAAGGTAAGTGGTATAACTTCTGGACCCACGAAATATTAATTGGCGAAAGCGAGCATAATGTAAATGCACCTTTAGACCACATGCCATTGTTTGTAAGAGCAGGTTCTGTTATTCCCGAATATCCGGTGATGCAATATGTTGGCGAAAAGAACATTGAAGAAGTATTATTAAATGTATATTACACAGATTACGAAGTAAATTCTTTCCTGTTTGAAGATCATGGGGACACCTTTGCCTACGAGCAGGACATTTACTCCGAGAAAAAATTTAGTGTAAACGGTACGCAGTACCAGCTCACTATTGAGCAGAGTGTTGATGGATTATATACCCCAAATTATGAGTTGTATAATTACAATATCATTGGCCTGCCATTTAATGTAAATAAGATTACGGTTGACGAGAAAGATGTGGCCGATTACCATATCGATGAAAACAACTGTCTGCGTTTTAAATCAAATAAGAATTTCACCAGCATAAAAATATATAACTAATGAACCAGGTGCTTGCCCATAGCTTATTTACCGAATTTGACATTTCTTTATTTGTTTCCGGCAAGCACTTCCGTTTGTACGAAAAGTTTGGTGCCCATCTGATTACGGTGGATGATGTAGCCGGAACTTATTTTTCTGTGTGGGCGCCCAATGCACAGGCTATACATGTGATTGCCGATTTTAACGATTGGAACCACACCTCGCACCCTTTAAACAGACGTTTGGATAGCTCCGGCATTTGGGAAGGGTTTATTCCCGGGGTTGCCAAAGGAGAGATTTATAAGTTTCTGGTTAGAGGATTTGATGGGGTAGAAGTACAAAAAGGTGATCCATATGCGAAAAGATGGGAACATCCGCCCCGAACGGCTTCAATAGTTTGGGATAACGACTACAAATGGAAGGACAAAGCCTGGTTAAACAAACGACCTAAGGTAAATGCGCTAAACAAACCTATGTCGGTTTATGAAGTCCATTTGGGCTCATGGCAGCGCGATCCAAGTGAGCCAGACCGGATATTAACATATGTAGAAATAGCGAATAGCCTGGTGCCTTATGTGCTGGATATGGGCTTTACTCATGTCGAGCTCATGCCCGTAATGGAATATCCTTATTTCCCTTCCTGGGGTTATCAGATTACCGGATATTTTGCAGCAAGTTCGCGACACGGAACACCACAGGAGCTGATGTACCTGATCAACGAATTGCACAGAAATAACATTGCGGTTATTTTAGATTGGGTGCCTTCACATTTTCCCGGCGATTCGCATGGGCTTTACCACTTTGATGGTACGCATTTGTACGAACATTCGGATATGCGCAAAGGCTTTCATCCTGATTGGAAATCCTATATTTTTAACTACGACCGCAATGAGGTCCGTTCGTTCCTGATCAGTAATGCCCTTTACTGGCTCGATAAATTCCATGTAGATGGCTTAAGAGTGGATGCCGTAGCTTCAATGCTTTATTTCGATTTTTCGCGTAAGGCTGAAGAATCGGCGACAAACCAATATGGCGGTAGCGAAAATTTAGGTGCTATTGAGTTTCTTAAAGACTTAAACATAGCGGTGTATGGTAATTACGAAGGGGTACACACCATTGCTGAAGAAAGCAGTACGTACCCCGGGGTTACACATCCTGTTCATGAAGGGGGGCTGGGCTTTGGTATGAAATGGATGATGGGCTGGATGAACGATACACTGAAGTATTTTAAAAACGATCCCATCAACAGGAGGTACCATCATTATCAGCTTACTTTTGGCATTACCTATGCTTTTAGTGAAAACTTTATGCTCCCTTTTTCGCACGATGAGGTGGTACATGGTAAGTCGTCCATGATCTATAAAATGCCTGGAGATGAGTGGCAAAAGTTTGCCAACCTACGCGTATTGTATACTTATATGTTTACGCAGCCCGGAACCAAGCTGTTGTTTATGGGTAACGAGTTTGCACAAACGCATGAATGGGATTTTAAGAGTTCGTTAGACTGGCATTTGTTGGAGCATGCACCTCATATCGCCATGCAAAAAACCGTACGTGCCATCAATAAACTGTATGCTGCCGAGCCGGCATTGTATGAACATAGTTTCTCTTATGAGGGATTTGAATGGATCAATGCCGATGATGCCCGGCATTCCATTTATATCTACATCAGAAAAGGGAAAAAGGCAAAAGATACCCTGATTGTGATTTTAAATCTTACACCTGTTTACCGCGAAAACTATAGGGTGGGACTGCCTTTTAAAGCCAAATGGAAAGAAATTTTTAATACCGACGCTAAAGAGTTTTTTGGTAGTGGTAAGTTGAACAGCAAACTAATTCTGCCCGAAAAAGTAGCTTGTCACAATCGCGAATATTCTGTGGTTTTAAATGTGCCGCCATTGGCTGTGACTATTTTGAAACAGGGGAAATAGATTTTTTTTTGATTTTTACCAGGTAATAAATGCCAAAAAATGCACTAAGCACGAGGGCTGCAAACTGGCCGTAGCGAACATAAGGATTCCCTGCAGGTGTCAGGTCTATTTTTTTGTCATATCCCATATAAATCAGGGCGTCCCAGTAATAGGGCAAACATTCTTGTGGTGAGCGTTTTTTTCCCTGCAACCAACTTAGCTTTGCCTGATGTAAGGCCATACTTACTTTCTGTCCTGATAAAATATTACTATAGCAGTTGGCCGTAATTTCTGCTGCCGCCTTATCATTAACATTCCATAAACCGGCAATGGTTCCTCCGGTACCAATGGCGGCAAAACCCCTGCTCAGACTGATGATGCCTTCGCCACTGCTCATCATTCCATCTGCTGTGCGGCAAGCACTCAACACGACCAGGTCTGGAGCATTTTTTCGGGCCGACAGCTCAAATAAATAGACTTCACTATCGTTAAAGGCCAGTGTAGGCTCTTTTTGTGTGCCCGAAAGATAGGAATGGGTACTGATGTGTAGCACTTTGGTTTGGTCAAATGCCTTAAAAAAGCCCTTTACACTCGCCTGTTCATCTCTGCTAAATTGACCATCAATTATCTTTTCTATCGCTGCGGCTTCGCTGGCTACAGCCGGTATAAATTGTTTGTTTTTGTTTTGATGGGTAACAAATAAGCCTGCGAAGCCTTTATTACCTGTGTTTTTCCTGGTCGATTGCTTTAGCCACGTTTGAATGGAAAAGGCATAGGACACCGAAACATCTTTAATAAAGTAAGGCCAGCTGGCTATGTTTGGTTGATATTGGTTATGGGTAATCAAACCATCGAAAGAAAGGTAACCTATCACCTCATCAGGGATAATAATCAGCTTTTCATTTTTAGGGAAATTAAAGCCAGACAACAAGATCCTGTAAATTTGATTGGAGGCGATGTAAAACGATTTAGGTTGATCCATCATAGCCGAAGGGCCATGGCGATAATAAGTATGTACAAAGTTCAGAATGTCGTTTTTGACCTGCGGGGCATTGCCAATCCTTTTGATGTGTTTCAATTGCCGCTTCACAATCTCTGCCACATAAATATGGTGATTGCCGGAAAAGAATTCAATAAAATGAGCATCAGAGGGAATTTGATGCAGTAGGTTGTTTACACCAGAAACTCCCTTGTCAAGTGCTAAAGAGGGATATCTATGGATGATTTTTTTTTCAACGGCATCCAGTTTAAACTTCAGTTCGCTGTTTTGCTTTGCTATGTCCTGTGGGGTGGCTGTACCTTGTAAAAGCTCTTTTTCGTTGAAGGCGATAGCCTGCTCAAGTTTCTTCTTTTCTGTAAAAAGAGGGTCTTTGGTCGATTGGGTCAATTGCTGCTGATTTCTCCGGATATCGTCCAGCAAGGTGCGGGCACGTGTTTGCTCCATGATATCGATA
Organism: Pedobacter schmidteae; assembly: GCF_900564155.1. Lineage (NCBI taxonomy): Bacteria > Pseudomonadati > Bacteroidota > Sphingobacteriia > Sphingobacteriales > Sphingobacteriaceae > Pedobacter > Pedobacter schmidteae. The sequence goes on from NZ_LS999839.1 coordinate 2,628,104, forward strand.
AGGATGGCAGCATATTGCTGTTGTTTTGTTTTGGCTAACAAGCCAAAGGCAATGTCAATCGCCTGCTCGGCCATTTGTCTCGTTTCGGCCTGAAAGCGTTGTTTGGTTTTTACATCGGCCAGCTCAAAACGAATCTTGTCGGCCGATAATAGGGAAAGACGGATGTTGTCCAGCGCTGCTTTGGCTTGCCCCAGCTGTTGATACGCCACAGATTTTTGATAAAAAACATCAATCAGGCGGTTGTCGCCAAATATCCTTTCTGGTTTCACTGTCAAAGCATCTTCCGGAAAACCAAGTGTATTTAGTGCCTGATTAAAATAAACAAGAGAAGGTAAAGCTTGTTTTTGCAAAAGCTTTAGCTTTCCTAACTGAATGAGCACGTACGCCTTTTCCCTCAGCCGGTTCCCCTTATAATACATATCATTAATGGCAAGGGCACGTTGGTAGTAATACTGTGCATGTGCAAAGTGCCATTTTTTTCTTTGAATGTCTCCTGCAGTAATGTAACTGCTCAACAGCCAGTAAGCGGTTTCGAAGTCTGGATTAAGCTTTTGCTGTCGCGCAATGTTTCGCTCAATTACTTTTTCGGCCTGCTCAAGTTCTTCTTTGTCGCTGTAAATGTCGGCCAGGGTATTGTCTAGTAAAATCAAAGCCTGTCCATTTGCAGTAGTTTTTTTCGTGCCCAGTTGTATGCATTTTTCTGCTTGCATAAAATTGCCCAGCGACCGGTAAGAGATGGCCATATTGTTGTATACCGAAACAGCAAGTGCGTCATCATGCACCTTTAGTGCATAATCCAAAGTTTTTTGCTGAATAAACAAAGCCTTTTCGTAATCACCCAGTCGCGTATAATTGTTGGCCCAGGGTTTCAACACATACTCTGCAATTCCTTCCACATTCAACTGATGTTCTGTCAGGTAATTGTAGGCTTCCTCGTAACAATTGATTGAATTAAGAATATTTCCTGTATACATCTGATTGTAGCCCTGATTACTCAGTAGCATTAGCCAGGCTTCTTTTTCAGGGATAGACTTTGGTTTTCTCCAACTCTCAGCTGCAGTATTCATCAAAAAGCTAAGGCTTTGCCTGGGATTGCTATAACTGTAGTCGATACGTGCGTACAGCCAGTCGACCAAATTATTACGTGATTTTAGCGAGTCGAGTGTTTTGGTCAGGGAATAGGGAATGGCATCTGACTGCTGTGCATAGGCAATATCAGTAAGCGAAAAATATAAAAGAAAAATACAAAACCAGAATTTAGCGGTTTTCATTAAAAGCCATTTCAGCTAAAATAAGCTTTTTTGGCTAAAACTTCCATGTCAGATAGGTAATTAATCGGTTGTTCGACCCCTGAAAAGTATATAGATACCGGAATCCCAACGATGGCCCCACATGTACTTTCCCTACCTGTATATCGGTAAATAGCGTGTTCTGAAAATCATTAAAATTATTGCTGATTTTGTCAAATGCTTTTTTAAGAGTGACTTGTTGACTGGTGCCCGAGGCATTGACCACACCAAATAAGGCCGTTTTTGAAGGTGTGCTCTGTTCGTCTATGTTAAATGAAACCATGGTACCCACACCGGCTCCAATATACTTGTTGAAATTATAGCGCATTTGTAGCGGAACAATATTAATGGTAATGACTTTGGTGCGCATCAGGCTATCCACATATTTTAGCGCCCCTTCCTGTTGCTTCCCGTCTACCACAATAGGCATTAATCTGTCGTTGCCCGGCGTTCTTTTTACCAGGTATTCTTTTTCAGCAAAGCTGCTGGCGTATAACTCCACCTGCCAGTAATACCGATGTGGTGCGTAAGGGGCCAGACTGGCACCAAAGGTGATGTTTTTTTGCCCTGAAAACGGTGTGTTACCGTTTTTAAAAGGAAAACCGTAGCCGGCGATAATTCCGGGCGATAAACCCATCTTATATCTTCCGGTAGCCCTGTTGGTATATATAGGTTCATTTTTATCGAAAACAATGGCCGCCCCACTTTTAAAAGGCAGCTTTTTAGGTTTTTGCTTGAAACCTATTTTATATTCGATAAAACCCATGGTCGAGTCGGCATCGTTAACACCTTTTTGTGCCATTCCAGGCAGATAAATATTTTTGAAGACAAAATGCAGGCTATCGGCCACACTTACCGTATCCAGGCAGCTTTGATTGGCATAAGCATCCTTCGCAAGAATCAGCTTAGGTTTGGAATCCAGGATCTCAATAGAGTTTTTGTCCAGTATTTCTGCTATGGCTACACCCACGTCTACTTTTTTCGCAGGTCCTTTTCCGGTATTTTGAAACCTTACTTTATAGGTCAGTTTTTTGTTTTTTCCGGTAAAACGATAGTTCATACGGCTGTTTTTCAACATCATTTTATTGGGGTCATGCGATGCTACAATCTGAAGTTCAATAGTGAAAAATTCGGTACCCACCAAAGGATTGTCTGGGATAAACATCCCCGTTAATTTAACCACAGCATTGGTATCTTTAATCATTTCAGGAGTGGTTTTGAAATGCAGGAAAATAAAGTTTTCCTGGCCCGACTTCAGGTTCTCAAATTTCCAGCTTTCGTTTTTCCGGTAGGCGGCCATTTTTTCTTTAATGAGGGCCGTGCCCTGTGGATCAAAAATGAGGTCAGCAGGTTTATATTCGTTTGGCCCGCTTAATGCCGCATAAAAGGTGTCGTCGGGTACTGGTTTTAAAGCCGCTATGGTACCATTTTGATCAATAGTAGTTTTCTTTTCCTGGTGGTAGGCCCGCGCTGCTGCCAGTTCAAAATTATCTTTGTTGAATTCTTTATCGTTATACAAAATAGCGAGTGTGCCATTGAGGCTGGCTACCCCGTTTTCGGGCTTGTTGCGGTAGCCTAAAACCAGCATCATATCATCACCAGGCTTGGGCATGCAATTGGTCTTCATTTCAATAGACCCCGCCGACTTAAAGAATGAGGGCTCCGCAGTGGGACGGTTTGCCGCCAGTACAGGTCTGGAACTACCGGGTTTTAAGGGCTTCGGTCTTGTTGGCGGGCGTTTGCCATCGTCATAGCTATTGGTGGCAAACAACCGTACATCATATTTTAGTGTATCGGGATAAACATGCTGTGGTTCCTTTTCAAATGAAAACTGGCCGTCACCAAACTCCCAGAAATAGCTGTAAAATGGCTCTGGAGCGCCCGCAATCTGGCGAAGGGGGCGTAATATAGAACTAAATTTGACCACTCCATTTTCTACGGTATGATTGATAATTGCAGGTACCGTATCTGCGGGTACAATTAAAGGCAGGACAGTTTTGGCTGTTGCCGGTTGTTTTGCCTGGGCATGTCCATCAGTCGAAACACAAAAGTGTGCTAAAACAGTTCCGAAAAATAGTAAATGCAATGGTAGCCGTGTTTTCATAATTGAAAATGAATTTAACAATATATTTATAAATTCAACGTGTATTGAATCCTAAAAATAAAACAGAAAAAAGACAAAGCCCCAATGGGGGCTTTATCTCAATTGTGTATTTAATAGGGATCTTAATAATTATCCAGACTGCTGATGGCGGCTTGTATAGCAGCTTCAGTTGTTTCTGTTAAGCTTAGCGAGAGGTTCATATTGGCGGTAATGGTTATGTTTTGCTGAGCGAAGTAAAACTTTCCGTCTTTTATTGAAAATGCAATCATGCGTCCTTCCGATCCGATAGGCATACTATTGTCATAGCTTTTTACTTTGTTGGCACCATCGGCAGTGTACAACTGGGCTACAACATTGGCTCCTTTTGCACAGTAGTAAACAAAGGTTTCGCCACTATAGGCATGGAAACTGGCCATCGAGCCTGGATTGTTCAATACTTCAACTCTTACTGTAGTTTTAGGACTTGCGTTGCTATAAAATGTGTCGCAGTTTACCCATCCAAGGTTACCAAAGTCGAAGGTAAATGCAGCGCCCGAAGCGTTAACTTCCTTCATACCCACGCCATTTGCATTTCTGGGTGCAGCCCAGGCCATTTGATTATTGGCAGCAGCAACCAGTGGTTTTTCGGCCTGGTCTACACCAATCCAAAGTTGCGTAGCGCCATCTCTTTTTGCCGGAACAGCAATTTTAATAGGCACGGCAAGGTTTTGGTCTACACTGGCGCCCGCCGATTTTACATCAATAAATATAAAGCCATCCGATACCAGTGGAGCACCTGAAATGTGATTGGTATTGGCTCCCGTAAATATTACAGCACTTCTTTTCAGTACTTCATATACTTCTACAGTTACGTTTCCGGTTACCGGTACGCCCCCTTTAGTCAATGATCCAACAGGGAAGGTTACTTTTGTACCGTCCAAAAAGGTAAGGGTTTGAGGCAGGGCCGAAGCGTTGATTTCTTTGCTTTGTTTTTGTGCCCCAAATTTGGTGGTAAATTCTTTAGCGGTATTTGTGGTGTTGCCATTGCTATCCGGGTTTTCCTTTTTACAAGCTACGCCTAAGGCGATCAATACGATAAATAATGCTGATGTTAAGTTTAAAGTTTTCATGTCTATGTTTTTTTAGTTTGCTTACTCTTTTCAGGCTTTTCAGCGTTCGCCATTGGGTGATTCGAATAGATATCAAGAACACTTAAAAATTGTTACCCCCTTGTTTCAATTTTTTTTAACTGCATATCAAAAGAAGTTTTAAATTAGTGGTCATATGCTTCCTTATTTACCTGCTAATGGCTAAAAACATACATACCGATCAGCGCTATATTATTGGCCTGGTCAATAATGATACAGCAGTGATTAACGAAATCTACAAGCGTTGCTCGGGCAAAGTAAAATCCTGGATTACTTTTAACAATGGTACCGAAGATGATGCGGGCGATATATTTCAGGAGGCCCTGATGGACATTTATCGTCAGGCAAAATATAAATCGCTGGAGCTTACCTGCCCATTTGAACCTTATATCCTGTTGATATGCAAGCGGAAATGGTTAAATGAAATTAAAAAAAGATCAATTTTACCGGTAACAAAAAACGAGGAGGATTTATTACATATCGGAGAAGATACTTTTGCAAATGCAGATTATCTGGAAGACCAGGAAGCGCAGTCGAAATTATTTTTCAAAGCATTCGAAAAATTAGGTGAACGCTGCAGAGAAATCATTTCATGGAGCATGAAGGGCGAGGCACAGGAAAAAGTTGCCGAAACACTTGGTGTTACTTATGGTTACCTGAGAAAAAAGAAATCTGAATGCATGGCATCTCTGATAAAAATGGTTCAATCTGGTAAAATGGAAGAATAATGATGAACGAAGAGAAATTGTTAACTGTTGCCCGTTACCTTGAAGGTGATATGGAGCCTCAGGAAAAAATAGATTTTGAAATGGCTGTTCCAACAGATCCTGAATTGCAGGAACTGCTTGCGGAGTATAAAAATGTTCATCAGACATTGAAGATGAAGATTGCACCATCGCCCGCAGATGCACAGCTGGAAGCTACTTTATCGTCGCTGAATCAACAATATTTTAAAAATACGGTTGCCGAACAGCGGAAAACAGCCCAGGTGGTTTCGTTTAAGCCTTATTTAAAATGGATGAGTGTGGCTGCGGTCTTGATTATTGGTCTGTTGATTTGGGCACCATGGTCGGCCAATTTATACGAACAATATGCCATCAGTAAAGAAATGTCGGTTGTAGAGCGTGGCGAAGGAGACAAAAATAACTTGGAAAAAGCTGCAGATTTTTATAATATCGGCGATTTTGCATCTGCAGCAAAGGTTTTGCAGGAGGAATATGCTGCTAATAAGAATAACTCGCAGGTAGCCTACTATTATGGCATCAGTTTGATTGAAACGGCTAAAGGCGAAGAAGGCAGGGCCGTGCTCAGTAAACTAGCCGAAGGAGAGTCGGTATTTAAATATGATGCCGTTTATTATATGGCCTTAAGTTATGTGAAGGAGAAAAATCCTAAAGAAGCATCGGTATGGCTCGAAAAAATTCCTCAAGGCAGCGCCAATTACGACCAGGCACAGGAGCTATCTAAAAAGCTGAAATAGTTTCTATCAGGTGTAGACTAATAAAATACGATGATTTAAAGGCACATTTATGTGCCTTTTTCTTTTTAATTATTCCTTATGATTATTTTTAATATACAGGCAACCTTTGCACACACATTTACGTACCTGTAGATATAGATGAAATAAAACATATACGTGGACGATTTAATCATTCAGGAATTTATAGCCGGCTGTAAGAAAAAAGACAGGAAATGTCAGAAAGGACTTTACCAGATCTTTTACAGCTATGCTATGCGAATGTGTATCCGTTATGCAAAAGACAAGGATGAAGCCATAGAGCTTGTAAATGATGGGTTTATGCGTGTCTTTATCCATATTCATCGATACGATGAGACCAGATCGTTTAAAGCCTGGTTAAGTACAATTATGATCAATACTTCAATAGATCATTACAGAAAGCAAATAAAGCGTATTGAAATGGAAGAGTTAAATGCAAAGCATGAAATGGAAGATAAAGAAAGTATTCTTTCGCACATCCATTATGAGGAGCTCATTAAGCTTGTTCAAAAGCTTTCTGTAGCCTACAGGACTGTTTTTAACCTGTTTGCAATTGACGGTTATACCCATGAAGAGATTTCGGCGATGCTTTCCATTTCTGTAGGCACATCTAAATCTAATTTATTTAAGGCAAGGGAACAATTAAAAAAAATGCTGCAAAATACTGGTAACGATTGAAAATGATAGATAAAAAATACCATTATGGAATTGAACGATAACGAGTTTGATGCCGCCTTTAGAAAAAAGGTATTCGATGCTGATCTTCAGTTTGAGGATGCGGCATGGGATAAAATGGAGCAAAAACTGCGCAGAAGGGATCGTGTGGTGTTTTTTAGGAAGGCAGGTGCGGTATGTCTGTTGTTGTTGCTGGCGTTTGGCGGAGGGTATTTGCTATTGAATCAGCCTCCGGTAAAAGAAACACAAAACCTGGCAAAAAAAGACAATTTTAAAACCGATTTGCCTGTTCAGCAACCTGTCAAAGTGCCTGCTAAGGCCGACAGCCTTGATGTGAAAACAGGCGTGCCGGCTCCATATAAAAACAGTGCATTACATTTGGGTTTGATTAGCCCCGGGAGCTTTAAACATTCAATTGTAAATGGCCCAAAATATAGTGCTAAAACAACTCAACCGGCGCTTGTTCAGCAAAAAAATGCAGTGCAACCACAAAGTAATTTGCCGAATATTGCTATCCCAACAGATAGTTTAGCCGGTAGAGGGGCAAACCCGTTAAGCGGTAGCGGATCAAACCAGGTGTTGGCCCAATCGGTAAAAAAATCTGATGTGCAACCCGATTCGGCCCATGTGGCTTTACCAGGCACTGATGTGTTGCCTGCTTCGGTAGCAGCTGTCATTAAAAAGCAAAAGTCAAAACGTGCTAATCCTTTACCTATAAGTTTATCCTTAAGTGTTGGCCCCGAATTTAATTCCTCGGGTGCGGTGATTGGCGGAAAAAAAGGATTTAGTGCCGGCCTGGGTGTTAGTGTTGGTATTGCCAAACGGCTTAGCCTGCAAAGCGGGATTAATTATAGTGCCAAAGATTATGCTGCCGAAGCTTACGAGTATAAGTTTAGAAATGAAAAAATTAAACCACTCATTTCAGAAGTAGATGCCTCCTGCGCAGTACTTGAAGTTCCTATACAGCTTTCCTATCATCTTTTAAATGATGCAAATAGGAGCGTGGATATCAATGCAGGTATGTCCAGTTATTTCATGTTGAAGGAAAATTATAATTTCAGGTATACCGCGGAATCGGGAATTAAAGACCGGCAACAGCAGTACAATAATAAAAATCAGCATTATTTTGGAGTGGTCGATCTTTCGGCAACCTATTACGTAAAACTTAAAAAAGAGGGCCTCAAGCTGGGACTTGAGCCTTATGTTAAAATACCGGTGACGGGTGTGGGTGAAGGAAAAGTAAACCTTAAATCAAGTGGCATTTCATTAAAACTACGTTATGACCTGGGCAAAAAAAATCGCTAAGCTCCTTTTGGCAGTCGTATTTATGCTATTGCAATTGACTGCAAATGCACAAAGTTATATGGGCAAAAGTATACGTATGGCCATATTTTCTTCAACGCCTGTAGAAGACATCAGAGCGCTGAGTGTAAGTGGAGCAGGGGTACTGGTAACCAAAACCCGGGAAATTGTGGTGCAGGTACCCATTAAAACATTTGAATTTGACCGGAAACTGATGCAGGAGCATTTCAATGAGAATTATATGGAAAGTGATAAATATCCATTGGCAAAGTTCAAAGGTGTAATCGATCAGCCAGTTGATTTTACGAAAGAAGGAGAGTACCAGGTCAATGTAAAGGGTACGCTTAGCGTGCATGGGGTAGACCGCCAACGCATTATAGCCGGCAAGTTGACCATCAGGAATGGAGAAATTGGGCTGTTTACAGAATTCAAAGTAGCCTGTGCCGATCATAAAATCAAAATACCAACATTAATTATCACCAAGGTGGCCGAGGTGATCAGCGTAAAGGTGGAGGGGAAACTTAGCCCATTAAAATAATCAAAGACATGAAAAAGTTGAGTTTATTAACCATTTCGTTTTTCTTCAGCCTTTTGGCGGGCTATGCGCAGCAGGCAGATTCCTTATTGAATAAACTGGATAGCGGTCTGGTAAAACCCCAGGTTGAGGCGGTGTTTAAATCTACCCGTGTAGTGTTGTCGCATTCTACCGAAACGCAGAAAAAACACGATCTGGATTTGCGTATCCGCCATCATTTTGGCGATATAGGTGGCAAGTTTGGTAGTGCACATACTTTGTATGGACTGGACGTAGCGTCTGATCTGTTTATTGGCTTTGACTATGGCATTACAGATGATTTTACGGTTGGCATCGGCCGAAGTAAGGTAGATGAACTGTATAATTTTTCGGGTAAATATAAATTGCTCAAACAAAGATCTGATGGCAAGATGCCGGTTAATTTAACCTTGTTTGCACAAATGGGCTGGATAGCCAGGGAGCCATTTTCAGCATCCGAATTTGCCAGCTATTCCAATAGGTTCTCCTATTTTTTGCAGTCCATCATTTCCCGGAAGTTATCGTCAAGATTGTCAATTCAGGTGATGCCTGCTTTACTGATGCGCAAAAATGTATCCGATGTGAGAGATCCTGAAAACCTGTTCTCACTAGGCTTTGCCGGACGGATGAAGCTGAGCAAAAGGTTGTCCTTTGTGGCCGATTATACCTTGATAAATGGATTATCGCGACCAAATGATTTATCGCAGGCCTACTATAACCCTTTGGGTGTAGGACTCGAGATTGAAACGGGCGGCCACATTTTCTCGCTCAACTTTATGAATTCGGAATATATCGTGGAAAATAATTTCATTCCTGGTACCAAGAAATCCTGGAAGGATGGGGGTGTCAGGTTTGGTTTTACCGTTTCCAGAAATTTTACACTCTTTAAATCGAAAAATAAAGACCCTGATAAAACCTCTAAAATTTACTAAAATCTAAAACTAAAATTATGGAACGTGAAGAATTTATCAAGTCCTTAGGACTTGGCCTGGCATTGTTATGCACTGGATCTTGTATGTCCGGTTGCGGAGGAAAAGGTAATACTGGTACGCCCGATCCTGGGCCAAACCCTCCGGGTGGTGGCGGCGGTGGCGGTGGTGGTGGAACCACGGCTACCGTTGACCTGGCTACACAATTGATGGCAGTGGGCGATTATGCTACGGCCAATGGCGTGTTGTTTTTTAGAATCGCGACAGGAAGTGTGCCTGCTTCATTTGTGGCTACAGAAGCCATTTGCCCACATCAGGGTGGCAACCTGATCTGGAAACAGGCCGACAATAAAATACAGTGTCAGCTGCATTTCTCTGAATACAGTGCAAATGGAACTGTGTTACAGGGACCACAAAATACAACTGGAAATACGCGTACACTAAAAATCTATGCTACAGCCATTAGTGGAACCAAGCTAACGGCTACTATAGCTTAATGGTTAATAAGTTATGGGAATAAAAAAAGCGCCTTATGGCGCTTTTTTTATCGTCATTTTTGTGGCAAGCCACGGTATTTTTGCATGGCTCTGATATCGGGCTCATGGCCTCTAAAGTCGCGGAACATTTTTCCATAATCCTCCGTATTTCCACGGGATAAAATCATATCACGGAAACGCTGCCCATTTGCCCTTGTCAAACCTCCATTTTCCTCAAACCAGGAGAACGCATCATGGTCCAGCATTTCGGTCCACAGATAAGCATAGTAACCCGCAGCATAGCCATTACCCCAGATGTGTAAAAAATAACTCGAGCGATAACGTGGCGGTACATAAGACAAGCTTAATCCGGTTTTTTGTAAAGCTGAAGTTTCAAACTTGTCTGCATCCTGCAACGGGGCACTTGCTGCAAGCTTATGCCATTGCATGTCCAATGCGGCTGCAGCCAGTACTTCCGTTAGTGCATAGCCCTGGTTAAAATCAGCGGCTTTCTTTAGTTTGTCGACCAATACCTGCGGCATAGGTTGCCCGCTGCTGTGGTGTATGGCATAATTTTTAAAGATCATCGGATCAACTGCCCAATGTTCATTAAACTGCGAAGGAAATTCTACATAGTCCCTTGCCACATTTGTTCCCGATAAACTTGGGTATTGCTGATTGGCAAAAAAGCCATGCAGGGCATGACCGAATTCATGAAACATGGTGGTTACATCATCAAAGCTAATTAGTGCCGGTTGTCCATCGGCAGGTTTGGTAAAATTGCAGACATTAAAAATCACAGGCTTTGTACCTAGCAGTTTCGACTGCCCTACCATGTTGTCCATCCAGGCACCACCCGATTTGTTATCGCGTTTAAAGTAATCACAGTAGAACAGGCCAATTGAAGACTTATCTTCATTAAATAGCTCAAACACTTTAACATCTTTATGGTACACAGGCAAATCGGTACGTTCTTTAAAGGTAATGCCATATAGCTGTGTAGCGGCATAAAAGACGCCGTTTTTGAGGACGTTATTTAATTCAAAATAAGGTTTGATCTCATTTTCGTTCAAATCATATTTTGCCTTGCGAACCTGTTCAGCATAGAAATTCCAGTCATAAGCCTCCAGTTTAAACCCTCCCTTTTGTTGATTTATCAAAGCCTGTATTTCTCCGGCCTCAGCTTTTGCCCTTGCTGTAGCCGAGGGTACAAGTTTGGCGAAAAAAGATTCGACAGCTGCAGGTGTTTTGGCCATTTGATCCTGCAATTTCCAGGTGGCATAGTTGGGGAAGCCCATCAGGCTTGCTTTTTCAGCACGTATTTTTGCAATTTGAACTATGGTTTTACGGGTATCACTAGTGTCACCTTTTTCTGCCCGGTTCCAGGAAGCATCAAATAATTTCTTGCGGGTATCCCTGTCGGATAGATTTTGCAAGGCAGGTTGTTGTGTAGTATTTTGAAGCGATAGCATCCATTTTCCTTCTTGCTTTGCCGATTTTGCTGCCTGTGCGGCTGCACTGACTTCAGCTTCAGATAATCCTGCCAGCTCGGCAACCATGTCAACTACCAAAGCTCCGTTTTTAGCCGCCGCAAGCAACTGATTTGAGAATTTGGCATTCAACGAAGCTTCTTCTTCGTTTAGTTTTTTAAGGTCTGTTTTTGCCTGGTCGGACAGTTTGGCCCCGGCCAATACAAATTTCTGATAGTAGTCTTCAATTAATTTTTTTGATTCAGCGTCTAATTTCAGCTGTGCCCTGTTGTTATAAACAGTTTCAATCCTTTTGAATAGTTTGGCGTTCAGGTAAATGGCATCCTGATGAGCTGCTTGTTTCGGAGCCATCTCTTCCTGTACCTTTTGTAACAGGTCGTTGGTATTGGCGCCTGTTAAAAGGCCGAAAACATTATTTACACGGCGTAGCATTTGTCCGCTTTTTTCCATTTCAACCAGTGTATTTTCAAATGTCGGGGCCTCCGGATTGTCGGCAATTCTACTGATTTCATTTAAGTGGATCTTCATACCTTCCTCAATGGCAGGTTTAAAATCCTCATCTTTTATTTTGCTAAAATCGGCAACCTGATAGGGAAGTGTGCTTTCTTTCAGAAAAGGATTGGATGGAGAAAGGGTAGTATCTGTTGAAGTCACTTTTTTGTTGCCGTTATCACAGGACGCAAAAATGGCCAGCATGGCTACAAGGGGTAGCTTTAAGGATGTTTTCATTGAGATATAAGTTTTGTTATCCTAATGTACAAAATTTAAAGTAATGGAGGGGATGATGCAAGTGTAATAAAAAAGCCTGTATCATTTTTGAACAATAATACAGGCCCTTTCTGTTTTTATTTTTATAGCTTAAAATATTATTGAAACTCTTTCATATCAACAATTCTATCACTGTCGTTAAATTTTAAAAAGGCAATGCCTTTTTTATCTTTTTTCCAGATAAAGTTGCTGGATACCCATTGCGCTATGTCGGCCGACGACTGAGGTGCCGGTTTGGAGATGTGTTCATTCAGCACATCATCGCTTTGATAATGTACCTGATATAAAGAAGACGGAGTTAAGAATACCAGTGTCGACTTATCAGGAGAATTTAGAATGAACTCACCCTGGATCCTTTCGTCCGGATTTTGTCTTTTAATCAGGTAAACCTGGGCATTAACATTGGCAATAAAAAAGTCATTGTTGACCAGGTATCCGGCACGGCCAATTTTATTTAAGCCCGTGGTGTATTTGCTATCCTGTTTTCCATTAGATGGGCGGTAAAGGCTTACTACATCCAGTTTTCCGTCTTTTAAGGCCAGAACGAAACAAGGTGCCGCTAAACCAGAATTGTCTGCAACCTGCACTAACAAGGCTGTTTTTTGCGTGTTGATGAACTGGACAAGGGAAAATTTATCGGTTGTTGAACCTGCATCTGCTTTATTCATCTGGATTTTTACCAGCGTGTCTCTGAATTTTACACTAAATTCCTCTTTTCCTTCGCTGGTTTGTGCCTGATCCTTTTTAAGGACGATGGTAAAGGCACTATCTTTACCCTCTTCGTATCCATTAAATTTTTCATCGGCTGTAAGTACTCTTGGCGTATAAGTAACGGCATTTTCTTTTTGTTGGCAACTCGATAAAATTAAGGCTAAACCGAGAGCATATAATACATTCTTCATAATGATAGATAGGATTGATTTAAATTTTTGCAAAATTAAACTTTGTGCAGAGATATCCAATAGCTGGATCCCCCTGTGTGAGCTGTTTAAACGCTGTATAACAATTGTTTTACAGTGAAGGCAATCAAATCAATTAAAGTATAAAGATAGTCTATATAAAATACGGGATTGGACTACCCTTGCGTTACCCTTGGACTACCGTTGGTTTACCCTTGCATTACCCCTGGGGTAACGTAAGGGTAAACCAACGGTAAGGCAATGGTAGTCCAACCATGGACTTTATATGGACTTTACCAATAGATTACCTGTAGTTACAGGAATGTGCATTAGGACATCTTGTTTTTTTAATATCTGATCAAAGTTGTTTTTGATATTTACTTTTTACTAACTTCGTTAAAAAATTAGCTGCTCGGTTAGGTTGAAATCAGGATTTCTTTCTTTTTTGCCTACACTTCGTAAATATTTTTCCCTTTACGCGAGTCATTACCAAAATAATAACCAAATTAAACAAAGACATATTTTGAAAAAAAGAGCGCTCTTATTTGTCGTCTTTACATTATGCACCATAAGTATAATCTCAGCGAAGGGAAAAATCCGATTTTGTTTTCCTTGTGAAAGGTTGCAAACCATACAGGAATTACCTGTCGATGCCGAAATTCAAAAATTGGCGGGACAAAAAGTTAACCTATCTTATATTCATGATGAATACGGTGTTTTTTGGCTGGCAATTTGGAATGCCAAAGGCAGATATGTTTTGAGTGATATTTCAAATAATACCTATTTGGAAATAGACGATAAAATGGCTAAACTATTAAAAGAGCAGCATAGTTTTAACGTTGAAACTGCCGAACTTCCCTTGTCTTTCTGGAAAAAAATTGGTGGAAAACTTGTTTTTTTGGTTGTAATTCTGTTGTTGATCTGGGCGAATATGCCTTCGAAAAACAAAGCAAAAGATATAAAGACAATTAATATTTAAAACAAGCCCTATGAATCCATTATTTTTAATCCCTGTAGTATTAGCAATTGCGGGTGTTTTTTTCATGATCTATATGAACAAAAAACGCAAATATAAAAAACAGGTCGTGTTTCAACATGCACAAAAAGAAAAGGACACTCCATCCGGATGTGTCCTTTTTCTAACCAAATATAAACCTGTATGAACGGGTTTTACTTTAAGTTTCCGTAGTACTCTACGAATTTAGCTAATGCAGAAGAATAGCCCCATTCGTTGTCATACCATGAAACTACTTTTACGAAGTTATCATTTAATGAAATACCTGCTTTTGCATCAAAGATAGAAGCGTGATCGTCACCGATAAAATCAGAAGAAACTACTTCTTCGTCAGTATAAGCAAGTACACCTTTCAATTCGCCTTCAGATGCAGCTTTCATTGCAGCTTTAATTTGCTCATAGGTAGCTGGTTTTTCCAAACGTGCAGTTAAATCTACTACAGATACGTCGGCCACAGGAACGCGGAATGACATACCAGTTAATTTACCTTTCAATTCAGGAAGTACCATACCTACTGCTTTTGCAGCTCCCGTTGATGAAGGGATAATGTTAGAGAAACCACCGCGGCCACCTCTCCAGTCTTTAGCCGAAGGACCGTCAACAGTTTTTTGCGTTGCTGTTACGGCGTGGATAGTGCTCATCAAACCTTCTACGATACCGAAATTATCATTTAAAACTTTAGCGATAGGTGCTAAGCAGTTTGTAGTACAAGATGCATTAGAAACGATCGTTTGATCGGCAGTTAATTTTTGGTGGTTTACACCCATTACATAAGTAGGGATGTCGGCATCTTTTGCAGGAGCAGAGAATACAACTCTTTTAGCACCTGCAGCGATGTGTTTTTCGGCATCAGCGCGGGTTAAAAATAAACCTGTAGATTCAATAACTGTTTCTACACCTACTTCATTCCATTTTAAGTTAGCAGGATCTTTTTCTGCTGTAATGCGGATAGTTTTTCCGTTTACAACAAGGTTTCCGTTTTCTACAGCAATTGTTCCGTCAAAACGACCGTGAGTAGAATCGTATTTTAACATATAAGCCATGTAATCCGGCTCAACAAGGTCATTAATTGCAACGATATCTAATCCTCTTTTTAAAGCAGCTCTAAAAACCAGTCTGCCGATACGGCCAAAGCCGTTAATTCCAATTTTGCTCATCTTAAATTATTAATTTGAATAGTAGTTTAGTAAATTATATATAGGTTCCTTGGTAATGGTTGTAATTTCGAAGCCGCGTTTTTTTGCGATTGCCCTTAATTGATCCTGAAAATTTCCAGCCACCAGGCCTACAAAATGGATCTCTTTTCCGGGGTGAAGCTTAATAGTAGGCATCAGATACGTGTCAAAGTAAAGTTCAAAAGCCTCATTGATGAGGTCCAGTATGTACTTGTTGTTTCTGTTTTCCAGGAAAAAGTCGAAGAAAGAACTTAGGAACTGTTGTGCCATTGGTTTTTTATATACTCTTTCCAGAATTTGCGGCCTGTCCAGGTTGTACTTCTGTTCAAACTCTTTCTGCAGATCGGCAGGGAGCTTGTTTTGAAGGAAACGTTTTAAAATGGTTTTTCCGAGGTAATTGGCCGAACCTTCATCGCCAAAAACATAGCCTAATCCATAATTGTTTTTTTCTGGCTTTTTACCGTCAAAATAGGCACAGTTAGCTCCGCTGCCCAGAATAGCTACAATGCCACTATTGTTGTAGCAGGCAGAAATGGCCGCACCGAACAGGTCATCTTTTACTGTTATTTTGCTGTATCTGAAAAACATACCCAATGTTTTTGCGAGTTCATCTCTCCTTTCATCAGAAGAGGCTCCGGCGGCAAAAACATAGATCTTTTTGATGCTCTCGGCATGATTGATCAGGATTGTTTTTTTATTTAAGTAGTGTAGAATAGTTTTCTGATCGTTGAAACAGGGATTGATTCCCGGCATGGTACATTCGGCAATAGTTTTTCCATCTCTGGCAATTTTCCAGAAAGCTGTTTTCGATCCGCTGTATACTATTGCTATCATAATTATATCGACAAAACTTTAGTCATTTCCAATAAGTCACTTTCCAGTTTAAAGGTATGCCTGGTTAGGGCTTCTTCAATGCTGGTTGTTTTCACTTCATTGCCTCTAAGGCCTACCATTTGCATGGTATTTCCTTTAAGCAGTTCGTTTACTGCGGCAAAGCCGAGTCTGCTGCCCAGGATCCTGTCGAAACTGCTTGGACTACCCCCTCGCTGAAGATGGCCTAAGATAGTGACTTTGGTGTCATAATGGTTAAATCTTTCTTTAACTTTTTTTGCAACTTCGTAAGCACCACCATCTTTATGTCCTTCAGACACAATTACAATGCTGGATGTTTTCTTGGTAGAAGCACCGGATTCCAATTGTGAAATGAGTTCATTCAGGCTGGTTTCTTTTTCGGGTAAAAGTACTGCTTCAGCACCACTTGATATGGCACTTCGCAAAGCGATACAGCCCGAATCCCTGCCCATCACTTCGATAAAGAAGAGGCGGTCGTGCGAGTCGGCCGTGTCTCTGATTTTATCAATAGCTTCTATGACGGTATTTATGGCCGTGTCGTACCCAAGGGTGAAATCCGATCCATAAAGGTCATTGTCGATAGTTCCGGGTACACCCATTACGCGGATGCCGAATTTTTCTCCGAAACGTTTAGCACCTGTAAAGGTTCCATCTCCTCCAATAACAACAAGTCCATCTATGTCATGAGCCTGCAGGTTTTTGTACGCAAGGGCCATTCCTTCATCGGTTTTAAACTCCAGGCAGCGTGCTGTTTTCAATACGGTGCCTCCCAGATGAATGATGTTGCTGACCGATCTTGCATTCATTGGATTAATATTATTACTGATTAATCCCTGATATCCTTGCAAAACTCCAAACATATTTATACCATTGTATATTCCGGTTCGTACAACTGCTCTGATGCAGGCGTTCATTCCGGGAGCATCTCCTCCAGATGTTAATACTGCGATATTTTTGATATTTGGTTTCATGATTTATATTTACGAATATAGCGTGTATTTTTTACACTAAGTAATTTATTTTTTATTTTCCTATGTTAATAGGAAACAAGTATATTTATTTGCTTTAATATTTAAAAAATTAATGTTTTGAAAGAAGTCTTACCAAAATTTAATTCCACTTTCTCGATTGATTGTGTGTTGTTCGGATTTGATGAAGGAGAATTGAAAATTCTTTTAATTGAAAGGAACGAAGAGCCTTTTAAGGATTGGTGGGCCTTGCCCGGTAACCTGGTTGAAGAGGATGAAAGTTTAGACCAGTCTGCTACCAGGATTTTGCATGAGCTGACCGGCCTGAGTGATATTTTTATGGAACAATATTACACTTTTGGTGATGTAAACAGGCACCCTCAGGGCAGGGTAGTGAGTATAGCCTATTATGCGCTTTTGAGGTTGGGTGGCGATAAGGTGGTAAAACCCATCAGCAATTATGCTAAACAGGCCTATTGGCGCAATGTAAAAGATTTGCCGAGGCTGGCATTTGACCACCAGCAGATTTTTGAAAAAGGAATGGAGAAGATCAAAAGGCGCATCAAACATCAGCCTATTGCCTTCGAGTTGTTGCCTGAGAAGTTTACCTTAACCCAGTTACAAAATGTTTACGAAGTGATTTTGAATAAAAAACTGGACAAAAGGAATTTCAGGAAAAAGATGTTGAGTTTTGGCGTGCTCAGGGATTTGAACGAAAAACAGTATGGGGTTTCGTTCAGGGCAGCTACTTTGTATAAGTTCGACAAACGGAAATATGCAAAGTTGTTTGGAAAAGAGATCTCTTTTTAAGTCGCTTTTTTTCGGAAAGAATAACTCATAAAAAGAGGGTGTATCATAAATCATGATCACCCTCTTTTGGTATTTGTGTGTTTAAAGTTTACTTTGTAGCTACGTGCAGGTGGTAATTCACCAGATCGTCTATAGGTGAGCGGATAATTTTGCCGATGCCCATTTCATATCTGTCGGCCACTACGCTCAGTACATCTCTGAAGCTGTAGCCTACCGATCCTACACAATTTAATTTGTAGTCCTTGTAGTTTGGATAATGGGTAACCAGGTTATCAAAAAATGCTGTAAAAGCCTGGTCTATAGTATTGAAGGCGTAATCTTCGTAATTGTCTTTAAAGTCGTACAAAAACTTGCTAAAGCCGGCGCAAAAGCGGTTAGGCAAAGGCTGGTTGTAGATATGATCAAAAATATCTTCGTTTGTTAATGCGAAGTTGTCATAAAAACTTTCTCTAAGCCCTTTGGGCATATAGCCTTTCATGTAATCGCTTAATATTTTTTTGCCGATGTAGCAACCGCTGCCCTCATCGCCTAAAAAGTAACCCAGCGAGTCGATGTTAAGGGTAATGTCTCTTCCATCATAAAGGCAGGTATTGGTACCTGTTCCTAATATCGCAGCAAAACCAGGCTCGTCGCCCAATAAAGCTCTGCATGAAGCTAATAAATCGTGACCAATATTGATTTTTGCATTAGGAAATACCTGTTGCATGGCATCGGAAACAATTTTACGATTTGTTTCGGTCGAACAACCTGCACCATAGTAATTTACTTCAGTCAGTTTTTCTGTCTCCAAATGATCAGGAAGGGATTTTGATAACGACTCGACAATGTAGTCGGTTTTGGAAAAATATGGGTTATAGCCTTCAGTATTAAAAAGAATTTTTCTACCAGCTTCATTAATTAAACACCAATTGGTTTTGGTCGAACCACCGTCTGCAATAACTATCATCTTAATTCGTTTTTTTCGGGATAAAAGTAAATAGTTCTGTCGTTTTTGTATCCGTTTTACTCATAAATTTATTTTTTTTGGTTTTGGTTGTCTAATTGTTTTTCTGCGTTTAAATGCTAAATAAGTAGGTTTTAAATCTTTTTTATTGGTGTTTTTAGGTTAAGATATTGTTAAATAAACACTAAGCTAAATTACACTTGTTATTTTAAAATCCAAATTTAAAATTCAGTACCCAAAAATAGCCCTAACCGGGCTGTTTTTTGTGCCAGGTTTTATGCCTACATTGAGGTTAATTTGAATATGCTTTTGTAATACAGTGTGAAAAACTAATAAGTAGCCCTTAAATATATATACTAATGAAAATAGATCTGAGAAGTGATACCGTTACTGTGCCCGACCAGGGGATGATGGATGCCATGATGAGTGCTAAAGTTGGGGATGATGTGTTTGGTGAGGATGAAACTGTAAATAAGCTTGAGCATCAGCTTGCGGCGATGTTCCATATGGAGGCAGGATTGTTTTGCCCTTCAGGAACGATGAGCAACCAGATAGCCATTAAGTGTTTTACCAGGCCAATGGACGAAGTGATTTGCGATCAGGGCTCGCATGTATACCGCTATGAAAGAGGGGGGATTGCCTATCATTCGATGGCTTCGGTGCGTCTACTAAACGGAGTAAGAGGTATCCTGAGTCCGGAATTGATAGAACCGGAAATTAATGAAGACAATATCCATTATCCGAATTCCAGTTTGGTGGTGTTGGAAAATACGGCCAATAAGGGTGGTGGGGCCTGTTACAAGCTGGCTCAGATAGAGCCAATCCACACGCTTTGTAACATTAAAGGGCTAAAACTGCATCTGGATGGAGCCAGAATTTTTAATGCTTTAACGGCTACAGGCGATGCGGCTGCGGCGTATGGTCATTATTTTGATGGTATTTCGGTTTGTCTGTCGAAGGGGCTGGGCGCTCCGGTAGGCTCGGTATTGCTGGGGTCTCATGATACCATCAAAGAGGCCAGAAAAATAAGAAAGGCCTTTGGCGGTGGCATGCGCCAGGCTGGTTTTCTGGCGGCAGCAGGAATTTATGCATTGGAACATAACATCCAGAAGTTGGCTATTGATCATCATCATGCAAAGACATTGGGTGATGCATTGAGCAGGACCAACTATGTGGCCTCGGTGTTGCCTGTTGAAACTAACATTGTGGTTTTTGAGGTAAAGGCAGGCATAAAGCCGGTAAGTGTGGTTCATCATTTGTCGGAAAAAGGCATTTTGTGTAATGTGACCGGCCATAATACGGTAAGAATGGTGACACATTTAAATATTTCTTCAGAAATGATAGACAGGGCTGTAGAAAACATAATACATTTGCATCTATAGCACATTACTAACTTTTATCTGTTCATGAAGAAAATTCTTATAGCCAACCGGGGCGAAATTGCTTTGCGTATTATGCGTTCTGCCAGAGAGATGGGGATTAAAACCGTTGCAGTATATTCCGAGGCTGATCGTTCTTCGTTGCATGTACTATATGCTGACGAGGCCGTTTGTATTGGCCCGGCCCCTTCCAATCAATCGTACCTGATAGGCGAAAAGATCATCGAGGCTTGTAAAATTACCGGTGCCGAGGCAATCCATCCGGGGTATGGCTTTTTGTCGGAAAATGCGGCTTTTGCGAGACTGGTTAAGGCCTCTGGGCTCATCCTGATAGGCCCTACACCCGAAGCGATGGAAATTATGGGCAATAAACTGTCGGCCAAGGCTGCGGCCCTGAAATACCAGATTCCTATGGTTCCGGGAACAGAAGAAGCCATTACGGATGTGGAGGAGGCCAAACTGCGGGCAATAGAAGTGGGTTTTCCGATTTTGATCAAAGCCGCTGCAGGTGGTGGTGGTAAGGGAATGCGCGTGGTAGAAAAGGCCGAAGACTTTGAAGAGCAGATGCAGCTTGCGGTGAGTGAGGCCTTATCTGCATTTGGTGATGGATCGGTATTTATAGAGCGTTATGTGTCCTCGCCGCGACACATAGAAATACAGGTGCTGGGCGATACCCATGGCAATATTGTACATCTTTTTGAACGGGAATGTTCGGTTCAAAGAAGACATCAGAAAGTAATTGAAGAAGCACCATCGAGTGTGCTGACTGAAGAAATTCGTCGTAAAATGGGTAAATGTGCAGTTGATGTGGCCCGGTCTGTAAATTATGTAGGGGCAGGTACTGTTGAGTTTATCCTGGATGAAAACCTGGAGTTCTTCTTTCTGGAAATGAATACCCGTTTGCAGGTTGAGCATCCGGTAACAGAAATGATTACAGGGCTTGATCTGGTTAAAGAGCAGATTAAGATAGCCAGGGGCGAAAAACTATCCTATGGGCAGGAAGATCTGAAGATAAATGGGCATGCCATTGAACTGAGGGTTTATGCGGAAGATCCTGAAAATAATTTTTTGCCGGATATAGGTACTTTGCAAACTTATAAAACACCCAAAGGAAATGGCGTAAGGGTAGATGATGGTTTTGAGCAGGGAATGGAAATTCCAATATACTACGATCCGATGATTGCCAAGTTAATTACTTATGGTAAGGATAGAGAAGAAGCTATGGAACGCATGATCAGGGCAATTGACGAGTATGAAATTACCGGCATACAGACCACACTGGGCTTTGGTAAATTTGTCATGCAGCATGAGGCTTTCCGGTCGGGCAGCTTTGATACCCATTTTGTAGGTAAATGTTTTAATGCCAATGCCTTAAAAAATGAAGATGATGCCGAGGCACTGATGGCGGCTTTATTTGGAGTGTTGTGTTTAAAAAAACAGGGTGCACAGGTGTTGCAACCGCTAAATGCTGCTGCTGAGAGTAACTGGAGAAAAAATAGAATAATTAAATAGATATGTTTACAGGTATAATTGAAACACTGGGAACAGTTAAAAATATAGTTGCAGAGGGAACTAACCTTCATTTTACGATTGAATCGGCTATTAGTAACGAATTTAAAATAGATCAGAGTGTGGCGCACAATGGCGTATGCTTAACGGTGGTAGCTTTAAATGATCATACACATACCGTTACTGCCATACAGGAAACGCTTGAGAAAAGCAATATGCAACACCTGAAAGTGGGGAGTAAAGTGAATGTGGAACGTTGTATGCAAATGAATGGCCGGTTAGATGGGCATATTGTCCAAGGGCATGTTGATCAGACAGCAGTTTGTGTGAAAAGGGCCGAGTTGGACGGCAGTTGGGAGTACCGCTTTAAATATGACCCCGCAAATGGGAATGTGACCGTTGAAAAGGGATCGGTTTGTGTAAACGGAATCAGTTTAACGGTGGTAGGATCCGAGACCGATGAATTTTCGGTTTTTATTATTCCTTATACATTTGAACATACCAATTTGCAGGAAGTACATGTTGGTGATGCCGTAAACATTGAATTTGATATCATTGGTAAGTATGTAGCACGACTGGTAAATCGTTAATTACCGTTTCAATTCCTCAATTTTGTTTTTGATGTAAGCAATGTGGCGCTTTTGTTTTTCAGGATCTTTGATGCTCTCCAGATATTGGTTATAATAACTGATGGCATTTTTTTTATCGTTTAGCTTGTCCTCGTAAAGCAAGGCGATATTGTAATACAGACTGCCATTGTTTTCGAACAAAAGCCCCCTTTTATAGGTTTCCAAGGCTTCTTTGTTTTGGTTCATGCTTTCGTATGAATCACCAAGCAGACCGTAATAAGAAGCTATTTTTGGTGAGACGGCTTCTTTGATGGCAAACTGGAAATAGGAGGTAGCTGTTTTATAGTCTTTAACGCCGCGGTAACTCATGGCCATTTGAAACAAGAGGTTTTCTGGTGGTGTTTTATGGGTAGCTATTATTTTTTTTCCTGTTTTTATAGCTTGATTGTATTTTTTTAAGGCCATACAAACCGGTATTTTGGCATTTAACAACAGGAGGTTGTTGCTATCTGTTTCCAATGCAGGCTTAAGAACTTCTTCGGCTTTAGTGAACTGGTTTTCCCTGAAATAAAAATCGCTCAGTTGTGCTGCTACCTCTGCATCGCTATTATTTAGTCGGTTGGCTTTGATGAGCAGGGATTTTGTTGAACTGCTTTGAAGATCGGGGCTAAGTTTTGCTAATTGTTTATATGCATTAAAGTTACTGCTGTCGGCCGTAATCACGTCATTATACAATCCAACCGCCCGCTCACTTTGATTTATACGAATATAGAGGCCCGCTAGTGCAGAAAGGACTTCTATATTGCCGGGTGCTTGCGCATTTAACTGGAGATACGCTTTTTCCGCATCGGCGTAATGGCCGGCCATCAGGTTGGCATAGGCCAACTGCTGTAATTTTTTTACGTCGCTGCTATCTTTATAGATCTCGCGCAGGTAGGTTACTGCGTTGTTGTATTGCTTAGTTTGATAATACTGTAATAGCTTCTCGTAATCTAACTGATCTGTACGCTGAGCCGACGCCGAATTACAACAAATGCAGATTAAAATAAAAAGGAATAGCTTCTTCATACCGGCGAAAATTAAGGAAAACCATATATACTACCAAAAAATAAAAACATAAAGGCATGGTAATTGGTTAGTTTTAATAATAAACAGAACGTTAAATTTAATGATACGAATATGGATACGTTGAAGAAGTTTGAGTTAATGGAGAAGATTGTAAGGGAATTGGGAGATTTACAACACTCTCAGCAGGCCATTATTCAGAAATTGGGAAAGATTGAGGTAGACAATATCGAATTGGGTGATACGAGACTGGATAAAGACCTTTCGGAGATGCATCAGCGCGTGGCCGATAACCTGGATACCATAGTTGCAATATTGGAGTATTTTGCTGATAAAACCCAGAATTTTGGAAACAAAAATAATGTAGATGCACTAAAAGAGCAGCAGGCTATTAATGGTGCATCCGGACAGCAATGATTTAGTCGCCTTCGGCAACGGGCAGATATAAATAAAATTTAGTACCCTTGCCCAGTTCGCTGGTAATTTGCATTTTTCCATTGTTCCGTTCCATAAAGTCTTTACAGATCACCAGGCCTAATCCAGTCCCTTTTTCATTCATGGTTCCCCTGGTAGAAACACTTGCACCTGTTGAAAGCATTTCTAATGCTTCGGCCGACATGCCTTTGCCGTTGTCTTCAATACAAAGCATAATGCGGCGATTGGTATATACGGCGTTGATGCTGATTTCGCAGCCATCGTTACAGAATTTGATGGAATTGTTTAAAATGTTCCGCACTACAATTTGGATCATCAGCATATCTGCATAAACGATGAGGCCGGGAAATACATCATGCAGGATATGGATATTTTTGATTGCCGCAGAAGGTAAGTGGTAATTTACTTCATTGATGATCATATTTCTGAGTTCAAACTGCACTTGGTTGATCCCATAACCTTTTAGCTGACTTCGCGACCAGTGCAAAATGTTTTCTAAAAGATCGGTGGTGTAAAGGATATCGCGACTGAGTTTTGGGGATAAGGATTTGAACTCATCGGGACTGATCATATCGGTATTGACCATTTTCAGGACTTCGGATAAATTGACCAATGGGCCTCTTAAATCGTGGGCGATGATAGAAAAAATCTTGTCTTTCAGGTTGTTTAACTTTTTAAGTTCTTCTGTCTGTAATTTAGACTTTCTGGCTTCTTCTTTGGCAGCTGTTAAATCCTGGAGTTTGATTACTGTAGCTTCGTTATTTAGCTGATTCTCATTGAGGTACATGATGTTGGCTTCGAGGTCAAATGTATTGCGGCCAACTTTTAGCTTCATTTCTATTTTTCCCGACTTCTGGTTTTGTATAAAAGCCAGAAACTGTTCTTGTTTGGGAAAGAGTGTTTCTATCTGAGTCCCTATGATGTTGTGTTTCTGTTCGTCGGTCAGGTAGTTTTTAAAGGCAAGATTGTAGTCGATAATTCTGTGCTGACCATCCAGAACAAGGTAGCCATCCTGAATCAGGTCCAGTACTTTTTCCCCGGCAACAGGAAGTATATCAAAGAGTTTGAATCGATAAATGGCAACGGAAATTAGAAATATGGCGACAATAAATGCAAAGGGTGTTAGATCCAGATTGTCAAGCGGGCGCAGGCCTAGCAGGTAGGCCAGATTTACCAACCAGGGAATTAAGGCCGCAAAAAAAATAGTGTAGTTTTGGCGCTTGTAAATGGGGTCAGCTTTTCTGAAGGTTCTAAGGATCAGGTAACTGCCCAACGCCAGTAGTATGTAAAAAAATACCGTAAAGCACCTGTACCAAATACCGGGCTCTAATATCAGCATAGGAAATGGACCGGTATGGTCTACACTAATGCTACGGTATTGTAAATGATGATACTCATTTGTCCACACCAGCAATACGGTGATTAGAGATATAGATAATAAGACGCCCAGGTTTAACTTCTTCTTGTACCAGCTTTCCCGTCCCGACAGATGTAAACAAAATAAAAACCAGTTTACCGGAAGTGTAGTGATACCGATGTATTCGATGTTGATAAAAAAGCGCATCAGGCTCAGGGTATTACTGGCTAATTCCAAACCATATCCCAGTGACCATACAGCATTGGAGAGCATCATGAAGCCAAACAACCGGACTGCTTCTCCTTTTTTTCCAAATAAATGATAAGAAAAGAAAAGAGTGATAATGCCGCAAAAAATTAAGGTAATGGCGTACGAATTAAATGTAAAATCCATTTAAATAGGTGATGATGATTAAGGGCACTGAAAGTATGTGAACCATTGTTCTGGATGCAAATATAAAACTACGTAATTTAGTTTTCAATTGAAAATATTCTTAGTTTTACATAGAAAATTAATAATTAATTTATCCCTATATGAAAAAAATCATTTTATCCGCATTATTTGTTTCGCTTAATCTGGCTGCTTTTAGTCAGGTGTTACCAAGCTTTCAGTTTGGCCTTAAAGGGGGGGCAAATCTTTCTAAATTAAGCACATCAAATACCTTTAATAGTGACAATAGAGCAGGCTACTATGCTGGTTTATGGGCGCGTATTGGTGCCGCAGGCATTCATCTGCAGCCAGAGCTGTATCTGAGTGGAAAAAATACCACTTTAAAAGCCAGTAATGGTGAAGAGAACAAAGTGAATTTTACAAGTCTGGATGTGCCGATACTGGTGGGAACAAAAATAGGTGCTGCCGGCGTGGGCATACGTTTAAATACAGGTCCTGTGGTTTCATTTGTTTTAAATAAAGAACAGTCGTTTGGAGATGCTGCTAAAGAAGCGTTTAAGGGTAATTTTAAAGGACAGAGCTTTGCATGGCAGTTTGGTGCAGGTTTGGATATCGGTAAACTAGGGGTTGATTTAAGGTACGAAGCCGGACTTTCTAAAATTGGAAAAGATGGCTATGATGATACCAAATTGAAGCTTTTTACCTTAGGTCTCGCCTATCGTTTGTTCTAACAAGAAAAAGTTTTCCACATTTTGTGTAAAAGGGTAAGCATTAGTGGCTTACCCTTTCTTTTTGGCGCTATAATTGAGCTTAAATTTCTCCCTAACTTAATTCAATACGGCTATGAATATTAAAGAGTTGCTTTTAAAAGGAAAGAGCTTTGCTGAGCTCCTGAAACAGTTCTCTATTGATGCAGCAGATGTCAGAATTCAGGACGAAGATATGATCCTTAGTGATCAGTATTTAAAACACCAGGAGGTGGTCAAGGAGAGTATATGTATTGAAGGTAAAAATAAGGATGGTATTGTCAACTTCTTTGGGACCTTACATTACAATCTGTTAAATAAACTGGCTGTATTTGAAATGCAGGGTTTTGAGCAGGTTCCTGCTCACTAGTTTTTAATTACTTCTTTTATTTCATAGTGAAACGTACCTTTTATAGGACGTATAGGCGTCGCTTTGTCGTCGCTCAGGACTTTTACGTAACAAGCACCGAAGTAAAATATAAAGGAGGAATAAAATACAAAGAGCATGATCAGTACGATGGATCCGGAAGCACCATATACATCACCTATGCCGCTTAATGGAAGCAGTATCCGGAGGATGTATTTGCCTACGGTGAATAGTATTGCAGTAAGCAGACCTCCTTGTAAGGCCGTTTTCCAGGTGGGCCGGCCATTGGTCAAAAAACGAAACAGGACGGTAAACCAGGCCATCACAATAACTACGAATAACAATTGGTTGAGCAGCGACAAAAAGAACTTGCCAAAAGTAGGTGCTGCGGTGTTGATATAAACGCTGATAAATGCCTGTATGCTATCGGTTAAGAAGCCCACCAGGAACAATATGCCTGCCAGCAAGATAATAACCATAGACCTTACCCTTAGCTTCATGGTAAACATGAAGCCTACATGTTCTTTTTTACCGATGGACCAGATCTGATCCATGGAGTTTTTAATGACGTTGAAAAGGGTGGTAGCTACAAACAGGAAAAATACAAAACTAATAAGGGTGGCATACCATTGATGGTCGATCCCTCTTATGTTTCTGAGTGTTTGCCGGATTTGTCCGGTACTGTCGTCATCAAGAATATTGCCCAGTCGTTCAAACAACCGGGTAGCCAGAATTTTACGATCGATAAAAAAGCCAAATAACCTGATCAGTATTAAAAGGATAGGAGGAAGCGCAAAATTGGCAAAGAATGCAGTGGCTCCAGCTAAACGGAGTGGGTCATTTTTCTGGAACAATTTAAATGCAGCGCGAAACCGGATAAAAAAAATCTTGATGCTATTGATTAAGTTGATTTCCATGTCCCGGTTTTAGCTGAGGCCCGAAAATAACTATTTTTTTTAAATCACCACTTTGCTGCTGCATAAAAAAGAAGGTGTACCATCAGTCAAGGCGAAATTAATTCTGAAGTATGTATAGGGTTCAATAAAAAGCGGACATTTCTGTTTAGAAATGCCCGCCCCGTTTTTAAATGAATAAGAGGTTTATAAATTCCCTCTTAGTTCCTGTTCGCGCTCTAAAGACTCAAATAAGGCTTTAAAATTACCGGCACCAAAAGATTGGGCGCCTTTACGCTGAATGATCTCAAAGAATAAAGTTGGACGGTCTTCTACCGGTTTGGTGAAAATTTGCAACAAATAACCTTCTTCGTCGCAGTCTACCAATATGCCCAATTCCTTAAGTTGTGCAATTTCTTCATCAATTGCCCCTACGCGATCGGGCATCATATTGTAGTAGGCTTCAGGGGGTGCACTTAAAAACTCAACCCCTCGAGCTTTTAATTCCTTTACTGTAGTCAAAATGTCTTTTGTAGCTACAGCAATGTGTTGCACCCCTTCGCCTTCGTAAAATTCTAAATATTCTTCAATCTGCGATTTCTTTTTCCCTTCAGCAGGTTCGTTGATCGGGAATTTAGAGAAACCATTGCCATTGCTCATTACCTTACTCATCAGAGCCGAGTATTCGGTATTGATCTGCTTGTCATCAAAAGAAAGGATATTTACAAATCCCATTACTTCTTCATACCATTTTACAGTTTCGTTCATTCTGTTCCAACCTACGTTGCCCACACAATGGTCGATGTACAATAATCCGGTTTCTGATGGCGCATATTCGCTTTTCCAGTCCACATATCCTGGCAAGAAAGCCCCATTGTAGTTTTTTCTTTCGATAAACATATGTACGGTCTCGCCATAGGTATAAATACCCGACATACGAACCTCACCATGCTCATCGGTAAGTGTAACTGGTTCCATGTATGGCTTACCACCACGTTTGGTGGTTTCTTCGAAAGCACTATAAGCATCATCTACCCAAAGTGCCAGGATTTTTACTCCATCACCATGTAGTTTTACATGCTCGGCAATCGGGCTTTCCGATTTTAATGCTGTAGTTAATACCAGCCTGATTTTTCCCTGCTTCAATACGTAGGAGGCACGGTCGCGCACACCGGTTTCCGGCCCTGCATAAGCTAAGGATTGAAAACCAAATGCAGTTTTATAATAGTGTGCGGCCTGTTTGGCATTGCCTACATAAAACTCTATATAATCTGTTCCATTTATTGGAAGAAAATCCTGCGCTTTGGCAATTTTTTCTGCAAATGTTTGTGTTGACATTGAATGTTTTTTATGATAATAAGTTAGTTTTTTCTTCTGTTTTAATTCTGTACTCCTCGCTATCCCAATCCTGCTATCTGCTCTTCCACTTCCTGCACCCTGCCTTCCCATTTTGCTGCCCGCTCTTCCTCTTCCTCCATCCTGCTTAACTAAAAAATTCAGTGCTCAGAGCAGCTGTATTTTTTACTCTTGCCAACTTTTATGATAGCTTTCATCTTCAATATTCACTGCATCTTCAGTTAACATCAAAGGGCGGAAAGGGTCAATCATTACAGCTAGTTCTTCGGTGCTCTCTTTCCCAATTGATTTTTCTACTGTTCCCGGATGAGGGCCATGAGGTATACCACCCGGATGCAAGGTAATCTGTCCTTTTACCACACTTTTTCGGCTCATGAAATCACCATCCACATAATACAATACTTCATCACTATCTACATTGCTATGGTTGTAAGGTGCAGGAATAGAAAGCGGGTGATAATCATATTTGCGAGGAACAAAAGAGCAGATCACAAAATTATGACCTTCAAAAGTCTGATGTACCGGAGGTGGCTGATGTAAGCGTCCTGTTATAGGTTCAAAATCGTGAATTGAAAATGCCCATGGGTAATGGAAACCATCCCAACCTACAAAATCGAAAGGATGGGTGCCATAGGTATAAGGGTACATAATGCCTTGTTTTTTAATCAATACCTTAAAATCGCCATATTCGTCAATCGTTTCCAGGTCTTGCGGCCTTCTAATGTCCCTTTCACAAAAAGGAGAGTGTTCTTCCAGTTGTCCGAAGGCATTTCTGTATCTTTTTGGCGTACGTATGGGGCTAAAGCTCTCTACAATAAACAGTCTGTTTTTTTCGTCGGCAAATTCCAGCTGATAAATGGTACCACGGGGAATAACCAGGTAGTCGCCATATTTAAAAGGGATTTTTCCAAAGCCTGTTTTTAACGTGCCATTTCCTTCATGGATGAATATAACCTCATCAGCCTGACTATTCTTATAAAAATAATCTGTCATCGATTTTCTTGGAGCGGCCAATGAGATGTGTAAATCGCTGTTCACCAATACCGGCTTGCGGCTTTTTAAATAGTCATCCTCCGGTTTGATGTTAAATCCGATGAGGCTGGTATGTCTTAAATGCTTTTCTCTGGCAATTTTCGGTTCAACAGAATAAGGTTCTCCCAATGATTTTACAATGGTTGGGGGGTGACAATGGTATACGAGAGAATATAAACTTGAAAAGCCCTCGGTAGACACAAGTTCTTCGGCATACAGGTCTCCGTTTGGTTTACGGAAAATAGTATGACGTTTTGCAGGAATAGATCCTAATGTATGATAGATAGGCATAACAGTATGTCAGTTAATTGGTTAGAATAATAAAGTAATAACGATAAAACGATTAAAACGTTTTAATCAAAAGGATTAAAAGCGGGAATGCTATAAGGAATATTGCGCAAAAATGATTTTAGAAAGCATGGCATACCTGAAATCGGCCAGGGCTTGCGTGGCTATTTGATTTTGATATATAAAAGTGCTTTGTACCATTTTTATTTTCGTCTGCTAAATTAAGTATTTAATCCAGTATTAACCAAAATATTAAGGTACATATTATTTGAAACATGCCTGTCTAGCTATCATATCACATCTGGACGGTTATACAAATGTTAACTCTTTGGAGAATTAACATAGCTGGAATTAATTTAAAGCAGATGTTTTATGTTGTACGATAAAATATTTTTATATATTTAAGCTTCGCTAAAAAATGAATATTTAAAATATAATAATTGTTACAATGATCTGGATTCAGCTGGTAATTTTAATTTCGCTTATATTGGTGGGGGCACGTATGAAGGGCATAGGTTTAGGGGTGATGGGAGCGGTAGGCCTATTGATATTTGCTTTGGGCTTTGGTTTAAAGCCAACTACGCCACCTATAGATGTGATGCTGATTATCCTGTCGGTAGTAACGGCAGCTGCGGCCTTACAGGCTGCAGGAGGAATGGACTATATGGTTAGTATTGCCGAGAAGATTTTGCGTAAAAATCCGAATCATATTACCTGGCTTGGCCCGCTGGTTACGTATTCTTTTACCCTAGTAGCCGGTACCGCACATATTATTTATTCGTTGCTGCCTATTATTGCCGAGGTGGCTACAAAGAAAAGAGTAAGGCCCGAACGTCCGCTTAGCATTTCGGTTATTGCTGCGCACATGGCCATTACGGCAAGCCCCATTTCGGCAGCCACGGTAGCTTTGACGGCCTTATTGGCCCCTAAAGGCTACGAGTTAACCCATATTCTTATTGTGGCCATTCCGGCAACCATCATCGGTGTACTTGCAGGGGCTTTTGTGGCCAGCAGGCAAGGTAAAGACCTAATGAAAGATCCGGAATTTCTGGAACGGTTGAAAGATCCGGAGTTTGTGAAGTTGCTGGATGGTGATCCGGCAGACCATAAAGCGGAGAAAGTTTTTTCTATCGAGGCGAAAAGATCAGTATACGTTTTTTTACTGGCTGTATTGAGTGTTGTGCTGTTTGCGGCTATTCCTTCACTTCGTCCTTCTTTTCCGGTAGAGGGTAAAATGCAGCCGATCCGTATGGTAGAGATGATTGAGTTGCTGATGCTGACCGCTGCGGCCGCTATTGTTTTTGTATCTAAAATTCCTGCACCTAAAGTATCTCAGACCACCATATTCAGGTCTGGGGGCGAAGCTGTAGTGTGTATATTTGGTGTGGCTTGGATGAGTGATACCTATTTGCAGGCGCATATGCCATTCTTTGAAACACATATGAGTGCATTTGTCACAGAGCATCCATGGACGTTTGCAATTGCCCTGTTTGTGATGTCTATCTTATTGTTTAGCCAGGCGGCAACCGTACGTGCGCTGATGCCTTTGGGCATTGGTTTGGGGATTCCGGCACCGGCACTTATTGCTATGTTCCCTGCCGTTAACGGCGATTTTGTTATCCCTAGTTATCCTACATTAGTTGCTGCAATGGGCTTTGACCGGACCGGAACCACTAAAATTGGAAGGTTTCTGGTGAATCATTCTTTTACACCTCCGGGTTTGACAACTGTAACTGTTACCATTGCCGTTGGTTTCCTGATTGCCGCAATTCTGCTTTAACTTGGAGGATATTATAGCGGTTTTGTTTAATTTTATATAGCTTTGGGCGACTACTTAAAATAAAAAAAACTGATATATGAAGCTGGTATCCTATAAAACAGAAGACAGAGAGCACCTTGGTGTTTTTGTAGATGGACATATTTATAACCTGAATTCCTGTGATAAACAATTGCCTGATGAGATGGGTGCTTTTTTACAAGGTGGAGAAGTATTGATGGAGCGTGCAAAAAAAATAGATGCACAGATTAAGGCTGGCGAATTGCAACCTAAGCAGGAAGCATTTTATGAATTGCTGGCCCCGGTACCGCATCCGACCTCATGTCGTGATGGTTATGCTTTCCGTCAGCATGTTGCTGCAGCGCGTAGAAACAGGAAAGTTGACATGATTGCAGAGTTTGATCAATATCCTATATTCTACTTTACAAATCATAATGCTATTCAGGGACCAGGAGAAATTGAATGCATGCCCGACCATTTTCAAAAGCTTGATTTTGAATTGGAGGTGGCTGTAGTAATTGGCAAAAAAGGCCGCAACATAACTGCCGCCGAAGCTGACGACTATATTGCCGGGTATATGGTGATGAATGATATGAGTGCCAGGACACTTCAAATGGAGGAGATGCTGCTTAATCTTGGTCCGGCAAAAGGAAAAGATTTCTCGACCGTTATTGGGCCGTGGTTAGTTACGCCGGATGAACTGGAAGCTTATAAAACCAGCGCGAAGCCGGGACATACAGGTAATGTGTACGATTTAAAGATGACTTGTACCGTAAATGGTGTTCAGGTATCAGCAGGAAGTACAGCTGATATGGACTGGACATTTGCCGAGATTATTGAGCGTTGCGCCTATGGTGTTGATGTGTTGCCTGGTGATGTGATTGGTTCAGGTACAGTAGGTACAGGTTGTTTCCTGGAACTGAATGGAACAGGTTTATTAAATGACCCTGATTTTAAACCTCAGTGGTTGCAGGATGGTGATGTGGTAGAAATGGAAATTACAGGACTAGGTCATTTGAGTAATACTATTCGTAAAGTAGATACTGACTTTTCTATTCTGGCACTAAAAAAATAGAGCATGTTAACGATAAATACGTCAGAGCTGACTCCGGCGCAACTGCAAAATTATATGCAATACGCTGTTGCGCCCCGGCCTATATGTTTTGCGACTACAATAGACGCTGCGGGCAATATTAACCTTAGCCCATTTAGCTTCTTTAATATGTTCAGTACAAATCCGCCATTGTGCGTGTTTTCGCCGGCAAGGCGTGTGCGCGACAATACAACCAAACATACGCTTGAAAATGTGCTGGAGGTAAAAGAGTGCGTCATCAATATTGTGAATTACGCTATGGTACAGCAAACCAGTCTGGCCAGTACCGAATATGCCAAAGGGGTAAACGAGTTTGAAAAAGCAGGTTTTACCATGCTGCCTTCCCAAATGGTGAAGCCACCTAGAGTAGCAGAAGCACCAGTGCAGATGGAATGTGTGGTAAAAGAGGTGATTCATCTTGGAGAAAATCCGGGGGCTGGAAACCTGATCCTGGCTGAAGTAAAGATGATCCATATTAAAGAAGAAATTTTGGATGCGGATGGCAAAATTGATCAGGCAAAGATAGACCTTGTAGCCCGGCTTGGTGGCGACTGGTATTGCCGCGTGACGCCTGAAAGTTTGTTTAAAGTGGCGAAACCTTTAACTACGCTGGGAATTGGAGTAGATGCATTGCCTAAAGCTGTAAGAAATTCGAAGGTGCTTACGGGAAATGATCTGGGGATGTTGGGAAATATAGAGCAAATACCTACTGATGTGGAAGTTGATGCCATGAGGAATCATCCGGAGGTAAAAGAAATATTTGATGCTACTATAGGTGATCCCGCTAATCGGGAACGCGAGTTGCACCAATTGGCGCAGCAATGGTTGAGCAAGGGTATCGTAAATGATGCGTTAAAGGTGGTGTTGCTATAAAATGCTCACCACTTTTAGAAAACGCTTTTTGTAAAAGCCTTCTTCTAAAGAGGAAATGGTAACTCCTTTTGCATTCCCTGAAGAGGAGTGGATGAATTTAATCTCGTCACCATCAATAGAATAGATGATGCCAACATGGCCCGGCGTACGCGATCTGCTATTGGTGCCGGTAAATAGAATTACGTCACCAATCTTTGCCTCTTCTAACTTTTTGGCCTCGCCACTTGTGGCAAATTCTCTGGATGATCGCGGTACCTTAAAGCCAAAATTACTGAATACATAATTTACAAAGCCCGAGCAGTCAAACCCTCTGCTTGGGCTACTTGAAGCTGATCTATAGCGGATACCCAGCATAGACTTGGCAAATTCCAATAGGCGGTTTGGGGATTCGGTTTTAGGTATTTTATTTGCCGGTGCCTGTTCTATCATTTTGTTTACCAGTTGCTGGTATTGAACAGGAACTGTAGTTTGCGATCTGGCCGCAAATACACAAATAAATAGTAAACAGAATAGAATAGGGACTCTTTTCATATGAACTGGCATAAAGATATTAAAATTATACTTTAGGCCTAAAAATGTTGATAACTTATTGGTTAGGGCGTTGTTACTGCAACAGGAAGGGTCTTTCCGTTAAAAAACTTATGTCCTGTGCGTGCGAAGTCGGCCACATATTTGCCCATTTCGAAAGCCATAACGGGTGATTCATATCCTGGAAATGCTTGTTCAAGCATCTCTGTTTGGGCAGAACCCAGTGCCAGACAATTGACTTTTATCCCTGTTTCCAGAAGCTCAGCAGCAAGGCATTCTGTTAACGCATGCAGGGCTGCTTTGCTGGCCGAGTAAGCCGAAAGTCCAGGGAATTTTACGCTTCCCTGAAAGCCACCCATGCTCCCAATATTTACGATGTGACTACCTTTGTTCATCAACGGAATAAGGTTTTGGATCATATTAAAATGTCCCAGAACATTGCTTTCGAACATGTTCATTAAGTCGAAACCATTTGTTTCTAAAAAAGGTTTGTTAATCAGCGAACCTGCATTGTTGATCAGGATATCAATGTGCCCCAGCCTTTCCTTAAGAAAAGGAACCAGCGCTGCATAATCATCATTTACAATATCAAACTCTACAGGCAGTAGCGTGCAATCGGGCGTAATACCTTTGGCTATCTCTAATAATTTGCGCAACTTATCTGCTGATCGGGCAATGCAGACAACTTTGTTTCCCTTACTTAACGTAAATTCTAAAGCAGCTTCAAAACCAATTCCGCTGCTGGCACCTGTCAATACAATATTCATTAATATCCTTTTAGTAATTAAATATAATATTCATCATCCTGAATTTATTTCAGCTCCCCGAATCGCAGGGGCGACTTGCTCTTGCGAGGTCTTGAAATAAATTCAGGCTAACGTAATAGATTAATCTTCTTCGTTTATTAGTTGTGTAACCGGATTTTCAATAACGTGTAAGCCATCGTTAATTAATTTTGTCTGCTCAGTTTCGGTAGCGGATTTATGCTGCAGGTAGTTTCTGATTTCTTTTTCCAAATCCGGGTATAATTGCTTGTGGTATAAAATCTCCAGAATCTCCATCACCGCCAGCCAATCGTGACGATGAGTCGATTTCAGCTCTTCGAATAATGCAGGTAATTGATCATAACCTGCCGCATTTTCCCTGATTTGTCTTACCGTTTTATAAATGTCATGTAGTTGCTGTGTTTTATCATCATACTGCACCTTGTGGGTTTGCTTGTCGCTGATGTGAATGATTTCTTCATAGGCATCTTTATCCGCAGCACCGTTAAATACAGAAACTATTTTCTGGCCAATGGCCATATCATATATACCCCATTCTGGTTGGAAAAGGATATTTCCATTGCCTTCTTTTACGGTGCAGTCTTCAAAACTGACTAATATGATTTTTCCTTCGTGCTGAAGTATTTCTTTAACCTTACCGGTGAGTTGAATATCGCTTTCAAAAGTAAGTGCAACAGTTTGATCTTTTACAATACCCAGTTCGGTCAGCTGCGATGGGCTGAAGTCTTCGAGGGGAGTTGTTTGGTTTTTCAATTTACCAACGGGTGAAGAGAAACCATCTTTATGATAAAATTTGCCATGACCTTCCAATTGTTTATTGGCAACAGAAAGCGCCGAAGGACCTGTGGTTTTTATAAAAGTAAGTTCATCTGCACTGTCAACTCCCATATCGGCAAAAATACCGGTAACTTGTAAGCCCGAGCTATATACCGCTGTAGCAGGATTTTTGCATTCAATGGCTTTTACAATACTTTCTGTTCCGCCTTTTCTAAATGCCATCGTATCGGCAAAAGTTTCGAGTACATCAATCAGGTTTTGGAAAGTTTCGGTTACAAATAGCTGAGGTTGCGGTTTGGTGATGTCATAACTGTAATTGATGGTATCAATATTATACCATAGTTTTTGTACATCGTTACGCATGCAGGTCGAACTTTCACCAATAGAAGAAAGTAGTCCGGCACCATATATTTTGGGGTCATCCAGCGTGCCTATTAAACCATATTCCACCGTCCACCAATGTAAACGGCTCAACAAAGCCATTTCAGATGGTTCTCCCATATTTTCGGAAATCTGCTGTAATTGTTTTTCCGCTTTGGCAATTTCCTGTTCAGGGGCATCCACTGCTTCTTTTAATATAGAAAGGTTGCGGATGGCCTCATACAATTCAAAATCTTTGGACGAGAACATGGCCTTGGCCCCAATAGAGCCAAAGTAGCTTAGGTAATTGTTATAATCGGTATCGGCAATGATGGGAGCATGGCCTGCCGATTCGTGAATAATATCCGGGGCCGGGGTATATTCAATATGATTAATCTGACGGATATCGGCAGCGATGACCAATACGCGATAAGCCTGATATTCCATGAAAGCTGCAGGTGGAATAAAACCATCTACGGTAACGGCTCCCCAACCAATCTTGCCCAGATTATCGTTCATGGTCTGCAGGTCAGGAATATGTTCTATACTTAAACCTGCACGTTGAAGACCTTTGATATAAGGATAAAATGCAACATGCTTTAGATAACTATAATTCTGGCGCATTACATACCGCCAAACAGCCTGGTCTACCGGGGTATATTTTTCATAATGCTGCTCAACAATAAATTGCCTCAAATGCCTAGGCAGGTTAGCTACCTGCTGATTATTAAAGTCATTAAAATCACTCATTTTAACCTTTGTTTTTAGATGGCTAATATACTCAATACTTAGCCTATTCGCCAAAAAAAAGCAATGTAGTGACCCGGGAATGATTTATTTTCTAACTTTAAAAGAGAAGTGTTTTTGGGAGAAATAACTGAAAACGGCAAGGATAGTGGTGATGATAATTTTGGAAATAGTTGGATAAAAACCGAAGGCTTCTACCAGTACTTTGAGCATCGCATAATTGAGTAATATGTTGGTAACCACAACCGATCCGTAACGAAATAGCTGGATCCTTCCCTTTAAATTTGACTTGGTAAAAATGAGGTATTTATTGAGCATAAAGCCAATAAAGAAAGTGATGACCGACTCGATAATAAAGGCTGCAATAGGAGCTGTTATTAAGCCTGGCAAGGGTGGCAAATTCAGATGTACATCCTTTTGGTGCAAAATCCAGTTATAGGTAATGTAATAGATGACAATTCCACTTGCTGCGGTTGTACCTCCCGAGACAATATACCTGAAAGTATGAAGAGATATCCATCGCGAAAATGGCTGATAAAAGAAATCTATTATTTTTAACAGGAATTTACGCATGATTTATTTCGCCGTTAGGTTGTTGTTAATCATTCGGTTGTTGTACTGTTGCATAAATGCCTTGAGGTGTTGCTGCATCTTTTCAACAATCTGAGGTTCTTTGTCAAGGATATTGTGCACTGTTAGCCTGTCGGTTTTTAAATTGTATAAGGCACTATTTACAACGCCGTCGCTGATGAGCAGATAATCGCCTTCGTAAAAACTAAAGGCATTGTCGTTATTATTGATGACAAAGTTATCTGTTTTGTTGCTGAAGGCATCAAAACCCAATGCAAAATAAGGCTTATCATAATTCAGATAGTTTAAAACGGTAGGCATAATGTCTATCTGCTGCACTATTTTATCTGTTTTGCCTTTTAAATTTCCACCGGGGTAATAGAAAAGAATGGGAATGGAATAGTAACCTGGTGCGGTTTGATATTCCGGAAAATACGACACTGTAGCATGATCGGCACATAAAACAAACAAGGTATTTTTGTACCAAGGCATGGTAGAGGCGGTGTGAAAGAAATTACGAAGGGCCATGTCGGTATAGCCCAGGGTTTCCTGTACCGGAAGCGGACCCTTAGGGAATTTTCCTACATACTGATCCGGTAACCTGAATGGATGGTGAGAAGACAAAGAGAAAAATGCTGAAAAGAAAGGCTGTTTCAACGTGTTCATCGTCTGTGCCATGTACTGCATAAAAGGATCATCCCAAATTCCCCAGGTACCATCCGAATCACCGGTGTTTTTATACTCGTTTTGTCCGAAATAATGCTGGATGCCGGCAAGGTGGGTATAAGAAGAAAAACCCATGGAACCATTTGGTGCACCATGAAAAAAGGCGGTTTCATATCCTTTGTCGCTCAATAGCTTGGCAATGCTTGTGGTTTTATTGCCCGAATAAATCGAAAGTACAAAAGGTTCTCTTACAGAAGGAATACCCGAGATGACAGAAGGGAGAGCATCTATGGATTTGCGCCCATTGGCATAGGTGTGTGTAAAGGTGAAGCTTTCGCCAACCAGCGAATCAATAAATGGGGTATAGCCTTTATATTTTCCGCCCATCAGATCTTTGTTTAGACTACCTACGTGCTCTTTTCCCAGACTTTCAATAATCAGAAAGACTACATTGAGCTTTTTAAATGCTGCCGTATCAGCCGGTTGATGAATGGGGTTGTAAATGGCATTTAAGGTTTGCTCATCGTAATAATTTAAGGGCTTCAGTTTTGCGGCTTTTATTGTGCGGAATATGCAAAAAGGCGTATTCAGCACCAGACTCATCTGATCTGGAGTGTCTACATATTCGCCTGCGTTACTTAAGGTAATTGGCCTTGTGCCAAATCCCCATCCGCCACGTACACCCGTAACGCATACCAATGCTATGGCAAACATCGCTATGGTCTGCAGTGCATAGGCCGGCCATTTCAGACGGACTGTTTTCTTAACGCTTATCATGTCATAAAGACGGATAAAAAACCAAATGAAAGCAGCAAAAAGTATAAACAGATACCAGTAATCGCTCAGGAAGTCTATAAACAGTTTGAACTTGTTTTGTTCGTGGCTAAACTGGCTGAAAACCGTTGCCGTTGTTCTTTTTAGGGTGTATTTGTAATAGGCAAAGTCGGCAAAGTTTGCCATAATGCCAATGCTGTTGCTGATGATAAACAGCCACTTGCAAAAGCGTTGATACCCATCATTGTATTTAAAAGGAATGGGCACGACATGTAATAGGATAAAGATGGCATTGATATAAATCAGTGCCGACACGTCAAATTTTAACCCTCCCCATAACATATACAGATATTTGGGGAAGGTGATATCGCGAAAAAGACTGTGGTTAAAAGCAAAAAATGCTAAACGGCACAGCGTATAGAGTTCCAATACAATCAGAAAGCGGTAGGCCAGGGCCAGATATATGTTTACCGCTATAGGATTTTTTCTTTTCAAGC
Source organism: Pedobacter schmidteae (assembly GCF_900564155.1). Lineage (NCBI taxonomy): Bacteria > Pseudomonadati > Bacteroidota > Sphingobacteriia > Sphingobacteriales > Sphingobacteriaceae > Pedobacter > Pedobacter schmidteae. The sequence continues at coordinate 2,667,810 of NZ_LS999839.1, forward strand.
TTCGTTATTTGAGGCCGCCAATTTAAGTAATTTGATAATCATTTATTGAACTTAAATTAGCATGCTTCATTTGCAAAGGTTTAGAAAAGTAAATTTCCCTGAAATTCATGGTTCTGGTGGCATCAATTCTTCTGTGGAAGGATTCGGGCTTAATTTGTTCGGGAGTACCAAAGCCACAGGCTTCCATCAGTTCGACAGTGGCATGGATGGTGTTTTTATGGAAATTGGCAACCCGATGTTTTTTGTCCGTGATGTCAATTCCCTTATATAAGCTTTTATCCTGCGTGGCAATCCCTACAGGGCATTTACCACTATCGCATTTTAACGCCTGGATACAGCCTAAAGCCATCATCATTCCCCTTGCGCTGTAACAGGCATCGGCACCAAGGGCTAGTGCTTTCATGATGTCAAAACCTGTAATGATTTTTCCCGAAGCCAATATTTTGACCTGGTTTCTTATCCCGTGTCCTCTTAGCGTTTCACTTACAAAAGCAAGTGCATCCAATAATGGCATACCTACGTAATCTGTATATTCCAATGGCGCGGCTCCTGTTCCACCTTCAGCACCGTCAACGGTGATGAAGTCGGGGGTGATGCCAGTAGCGATCATGGCATGACAAATGTCGGTGAACTCATGCTTGCTTCCTATACACAATTTAAATCCGATCGGTTTCCCGTCTGAAAGTTCACGGAGTTCTTTAACAAAGCGCATCAGTCCTGCTGCATTGTTAAAGGTACTGTGGGCCGGAGGAGAAATGACGGTTGTTCCGGCAACTACGTTTCTGATTTCAGCAATTTCGGGTGTGTTTTTAGCCGCAGGCAATATTCCACCGTGTCCGGGCTTGGCACCTTGTGACAGCTTAATCTCAATCATTTTTACATAGGTACGTCTTGAGTTTTTCTGGAACAGCGCAGGATCAAAATTGCCGTCATTGTCCCGGCAACCAAAGTAACCTGTACCAATTTGCCAGATCAGGTCGCCACCACCCTTCACGTGATGTGGACTGATACCACCTTCGCCGGTATTGTGTGCAAAGCCATTTAGGTGTGCCCCATGGCTTAAGGAGGTAATGGCTGTTTTGCTAAGTGCGCCAAAACTCATGGCACCAACATTTAAAATGCTAAGGCTATAGGGCTGACTGCAATGTTGATTGCCAACCGTTACCCTAAGGTCTTTCCGGTCAAGTTTTTTAGGATAAATACTATGTGAAACCCATTCATAACCTTGCTGGTATGGGTCTACCTGCATCCCGAAGGCCACCGTTTCGCGTTCGTTTTTTGCTCTCTGGTAAACGATAGAACGCTGTCTTCTGTTAAAAGGTTTACCGTCCAGATCCGACTCAAAGAAATACTGTCGCATTTCAGGTCTGATCGATTCAAAGAAATAACGTAGCCTGCCTACCACAGGATAGTTGCGTAATACCGCATGCCTGGATTGAAAGCGGTCGTAACCTACAGCGGTAAGCACAATAAGGGGAAGTGCAATAAGCAGATAAAATGAGGAGGCCTGATAAAATGCAGCAACAATAAGTGCGACTGTTCCGGACAAGGCTATCCAAAGTAGTGTTTTACCGATGAGTGAACTAATTTTTTGATTTTCCATAGATAAAAAATAGACAGATCCTATAGCAGATCTGAATTAAATAATATTGAAAGCTGAGCTTGGTGTTTTAAATAAATTGAAATAAAGATGTGCCCCCCGAGTCGAAGATTTCTTTTGGATCGGGGGTTTAATTGTTGAAGTCTTTAGCAGAATTGAAATTCATGCCGCAAACTTCGGTACATTTTTAATGAAATCAAAAATAAATACTGTTAAAATTGTGTTATTATTAATTTGGCAGCGATACGAAATCAATGACCGCACAGTATTTATAAGTTTTATGAGGCTGAATGCTTACCCCAACTGTATTTAGTTCATAGGAGGTGTTTAAAATCATTTTGCGATGTCCCAGGTCGGGCACACCTTTATCCAATAACAACAGACAAACATTGCCTAGTCCGGAGGAAAAGCCGAAGGCCAGGTTTTCGCCATTTGATTTTTTAGGATATATTTTGCCAATCCTATCTTTTACTGTACGGCCATTGCTGGAATTGTGCGCAGCAAAATTGTTCCGGTTTAGGTCTTTGGCATGTTCTTTTGCAACCCAGCTCAAAGCTTCATCAGGCCAGAAAACGGGTAATAGTCGTATGTTTTTGAGGTCGTTTTTCAGGCTGAGATAATACTTGTCATTCCTGCTGATTTTTAACCTGTTGTAATTGCTGTATTGTTGCATCCTTTCATTGTAATCATCAATAAAATCCTGCAGGAAGGTGTTAAAAAAGCGTTCGCCGTCCATGCGTACCAGATTCATATAGATGACAATGTCTTTTTCCTCTCCGGTCAAATACGATGCATTCCCTGCTGTATTGGCCATTTTTAGCTCCTCTTTTGTCCAGGCATCAGCATTTTGAGCTTTTAGCGGCTGAGCATTAAGAAAGGCAAATAAAGATATAATGAGGATAGGGAATAATTTCATGTCAGGGTTTTAGCAAAACTTAAGCCATTACAACGAGTTTTAGGTTATTTTAATTGTCTTTGGCTCTTTTATAAATGCTGGTTGTTGGTGCTATTTTACGAATCGGAAAAAAATCAAACAAACTGTTAATAAAAATGTTTAACTTTTAATCCTATTAACGACCCTTAATTATCTGCTTATGAAGCAACTCTCCCTATTGCCAATATTGCTATGCTGTTTTCCTGTATTTTTATCTGCCCAGGGCATTAATATTGCCGTATCTGAAAAAGCGAAAATAAATTTTTCGGGAATGATCCAGACCCAGTTTAATTATTCATTGGATAATGATATCGACATCACAGGTAAACATCATTCCGGAACTGAACATTTCTCGCACAATTCTTTTTCTGTAAAACGGGCGCGTTTGCAGCTTAACGCAACAATAAGTGATCGCATTAATGCCGTTATGCTGGTCAATTTTGGCGACTTTACAGGTAACCCACAAAATAAGGTATTGGAAAATGCTTATATCAAATACAGTGTTAATGATTATGTAAACTTTCAGTTCGGACAGTTTCGTCCGCAGTTTGGGCAGGAAGACAATTATCCTGTTGATTTTGTCCGCTCCATAGATTACTCTAATGGTTATTATCTTTTTGGTGCCAATAGCTGGCAAAGTTTTCAGATTGGGGCCAGCTACTTCGGCGAGATTAAAAACATCAGGATACCGATAAAGTATTCAATTGGTGTATTTAATGGGAATAACCGGAATCAGGTTACCGACAATGACGACGGTAAAATTGTGCCTGCCCGTTTGGTTTTTGGATTTGGTAAGCACACACAATTTGGTGTAAGTGCAGGCGCGGGTAGAAATATGGGACAGAAAATATGGGCCTACGGTGCCGATATAGATTATAAGCGGCAGATGAACGAAAAATGGGACGTGGAATTTGTGTCGGAATATAAACAAGGGATCAATAGTGTAGCTTATTTTGCGCAGACAGATCCGGTTGTCCCCATCAATAGATACGCCATGCGTGGCATTTACTTACAACCTAATGTAGGTTATGGCTTTAAAAATACCCGATTAAAGAAACTGGAATTTGCTTTTCGTTATGAATACCTGGATTCGGATTTTAAACTGGAGGGCAATTCGCGGCAAAGTTATATCCCTATGGTTAGTGCATCTTTTGCCGAGGCTTATGCCATCAGGGTGCAGCTGGGTTATTTGATGGACAGGTATGAACGGAATATTCCTAACACTACACAGTATGATGCCAATCGTATCATCTGTCAGGTTCAGGCCAGGTTTTAATGTTGTTAATGCTAAAATATTTACTCTAAGCTCGTTAATCTCATGAAAGAAATCAATTACAAAATGATGTTGGCTACGCTGGCTTTCGGTTTGCTGATCTGGTTTATCCCTGTGCCAGAGGGTGTAAAACCCGAGGCCTGGCACTTATTGGCTATTTTTTTAGCCACCATATTGGGCATTATTCTTAAAGCTGCATCCATGGGTACCATGTCGATGATAGCCATTGCATTGGTCGCACTAACGGGTGTTTTAGCGCCGGGTAACCCCGGCAAGTCCATATCCATGGCCTTAAGTAGTTTTGGCGATAAAGTGATCTGGCTCATCGGGATTTCCTTTTTTATTGCCAGGGGCTTTATCAAAACCGGACTGGGGAGCCGTATTGCTTATCTTTTTATCCGGGTATTTGGCCGAAGTTCATTAGGGTTGGGTTACGGTCTTGGATTGGCCGATCTGGTACTTGCCCCGGCCATTCCAAGTAATACCGCCCGCGGCGGAGGGATCATTTACCCCATCATGAAATCGATGGCGCTGAACTTTGATTCGGTACCCGAAAAGCCCGAAACACATCGTAGATTGGGGGCCTACCTCAGTCTGAACTGTTATAATATTAACCTCATCACCTCCTCTATGTTCTTGACGGGGACGGCCAGTAACCCTATGTGCCAGAAGTTTGCTGCTGATCTGGGGATCAACATTACCTGGATGTCCTGGATGTGGGCCGCATTGATTCCGGGTATTGTATCGCTGATAGCTGTTCCCTATATCCTGTACAAGATTTATCCCCCTGAACTGAAAAGAACAAAAGGTGCTACTAAAATGGCTGCCGAAAAGTTAAAGGAAATGGGAGGGGTAACCCGCAATGAATGGCTGATGCTGATTGCTTTTTTTGTTCTGTTATTTTTATGGATTACGGGCGACATCTTTAAAATTGATGCTACTACAACCGCATTTATTGGATTGGTGTTTTTATTGCTGTCGCAGGTATTGACCTGGGAGGATGTAAAAAGTGAAAAGGGTGCCTGGGATACCATTGTCTGGTTTTCGGCTCTGGTGATGATGGGCAGTGCATTAAATCAGCTGGGACTGATCCCCTGGTTTAGCAATCTGATAAAGGCAAAAATTGGTGGAATGAGCTGGACAATGGCTTTTCCCATTATTATCCTGGTTTACTTTTATAGCCACTACATGTTTGCCAGCGCTACGGCACACGTTGCATCAATGTATGCAGCCTTGCTGGGAGTAGGTATTTCAGTTGGTATTCCGCCGCTGTTGCTGGCCTTGTCTTTGGGTTTTTGTGGAGGTATATACGGTACGCTAACCCATTACGGTCACGGACCCGCACCTGTATTTTTTGGAAGCACTTATGTGGAAGTAAAGGAATGGTGGTCGCGTGGGTTTATACTCAGTATCGTGTTTCTGATCATCTGGATGGGCATTGGCGGTTTATGGTGGAAAGCAATAGGCATATATTAAGCATCGATTATGGATTATAAAAAAAATAGGACATCCAGCCTGATGCGCAAAATGCTGATGGCACTTACCGGATTATTTCTCTGCTTTTTTCTGGTGATACACCTGTTGGGAAACTTGCAGCTATTGTTGCCTGCCGAGCAGGCCAGAACCAGTTTTAACAGTTATTCGCAACTCCTGTCCGGTAACATTTTTATCAAAATCATTTCCTATGTGCTGTATGCTTCGCTTGTTCTTCATGCACTGGATGCGTTGATCATCACCATAAAAAACCGGAAAGCAGCGGGTACTTATGCATACGATAAAAGGGCAGCAGCCAGTAAATGGTATTCCCGAAATATGGGGATATTGGGTACCATTATACTTGTTTTCCTGGTATTTCATTTTAAGGACTTCTGGTATCAGTATAAGTTTGGCAATCTGCCATTGGATACTGAGGGGAATAAAGACCTTTATGGCATAGTTGTGGGCGTGTACCAGGATTTATGGTACGTGTTTTTTTATGTCGTTTGCATGTTTGCTGTCGGTTTTCATCTGTTGCATGGCTTTTTTAGTGCGGCCAGAAGTATGGGCGTTTATCACCCCAAATATGTGGTATGGCTAAGAAACTTTGGTAAATGGTACAGTTATATCATTACCATTGGTTTTGCTGTTATACCCGTTTATGTTTACCTAACCCAACTTTGATATGGAACTGAATGCTAAGATACCACCGGGTCCGCTAAAGGATAAATGGAATTATTATAAGGATCATGCTAAACTGGTAAACCCGGCGAACCGTAAAAAACTGGATGTCATTGTGGTAGGAACAGGTCTTGCAGGTAGCTCTGTTGCGGCATCTTTGGCCGAAATGGGCTATAACGTCACTTCATTCTGTTTTCAGGATTCGGCCCGAAGGGCGCATTCGGTAGCTGCGCAGGGTGGGGTAAATGCGGCAAAGAATTATAAAAACGATGGCGACAGCGTTTACCGGATGTTTTACGATACGATTAAAGGGGGCGATTTCCGTTCAAGGGAAGCCAATGTATATCGGTTGGCCGAGTGTTCGGCCCAGCTGATTGACCAGGCGGTAGCACAGGGCGTTCCTTTTGGCCGGGAATATGGAGGTTACCTTAGCAACCGCTCTTTTGGCGGGGTGCAGGTAAGCCGGACATTTTATGCCCGGGGACAAACCGGACAGCAATTGCTGCTGGGTGCATATCAGGCCTTACTGCGACAGGTGGCATTGGGTACGGTGAAATTACATACACGACATGAAATGATGGAGCTGGTAGTTGCCGATGGCAAAGCCAGGGGAGTAATTGTCAGAAATTTGGATACCGGAGCTATAGAACGATATGGAGCACATGCAGTGGTTTTGGCCACAGGAGGCTTCGGTAAAATCTATTATTTGTCTACCCTGGCCATGGGCTGCAATGCTTCGGCTATATGGCGTGCCCACAAAAAAGGGGCCTTTATGGCCTGCCCCAGCTGGACACAGGTACATCCAACTTCCTTACCTCAGTCGGGAGGTTATCAGAGCAAACTTACCCTGATGTCCGAATCATTAAGAAATGATGGACGCATTTGGGTACCCTTAAAACCGGACGAACAGCGTAAACCCAATGATATACCCGAGGACGAACGTGATTATTACCTGGAGCGGCGCTATCCCGCATTTGGAAACCTGGCCCCGCGTGATATTTCCTCCCGCGCGGCAAAAGAACGCATTGATGCAGGGTTTGGTGTAGGACCTCAGCAAAATGCAGTTTATTTAGACTTCTCTAAGGCCATTAAAGAGCAGGGAAAACAGAAAATTAAAGAGAAATATGGTAATCTGTTTGACATGTATCGCAAAATTACAGCAACGGATGCTTATACAGAGCCTATGATGATCTCGCCAGCGGCACATTTTTCAATGGGCGGACTATGGGTGGATTATGAACTGATGACTACCGTGCCCGGATTATTTGCTCTTGGTGAAGCCAATTTTGCTGATCATGGGGCAAACCGTTTGGGGGCCAATTCGTTGTTGCAGGCTTGTGTGGATGGTTATTTTGTTGGTCCCTATACCATTTCCAATTATCTGGCCAACGAAATTAAAGAGCCCCGGATCAGTTTGGAAAGGCAGGAGTTTGTGGATGCAGAAGTGGCCGTACGGGCATATTTGTCAAAACTGATTGCGATTAATGGGAACAAGTCTGCCGATTATTATCATAAAACATTGGGCAAATTGCTGTATGACTATTGCGGATTATCCAGAAGTAAAGATGGTTTGTTGAAGGCCATACAGGAGATCAGGGCCCTGCGCAATGATTTTTATCTGAACCTGAAAGTTTCGGGCGATGAGGATGAAATGAATGGAGAGCTGGAAAAAGCAGGCCGGGTTGGCGATTATCTGGAGGTGGCCGAATTGATGTGCCAGGATGCACTAACGCGCGAGGAATCCTGTGGTGCCCATTTCAGGGAAGAATACCAGACTGCCGAAGGTGAGGCTTTAAGGAATGATGAATTGTTCTGTTTTGTTTCGGCCTGGAAGTATCAGGGCGAGGAGCAGGAAGAACTGCTGATTCGGGAGCCTTTAAAATTTGAAAATGTTGAACTGGCGGTTAGAAGCTATAAATAGAACGATGGGTTATGAAGATTTATCTGAAAATTTGGAGACAAAATGAAGCCGGGAGTCCGGGTAAAATGGTTGACTATGAGTTGGATAATGTGATCTCTCATATGTCTTTTCTGGAGATGATGGATACCTTGAATGAAAAGCTGGTTTTATCGGGCGAACGCCCGGTTGAATTTGATCACGATTGCAGGGAAGGGATTTGTGGAACCTGCGGAATGATGATTAATGGGCGGGCGCATGGGCCGGTACCTAATTTAACCACTTGCCAGTTGCACATGAGAGAATTCAAAGATGGCGATACCATTTATGTGGAACCTTTTAGGGGGAGCGCTTTTCCTGTAAAGCGGGATTTGAGGGTGGACCGTTCTGCGTTCGACCGGATCATTATGGCGGGAGGTTTTATTTCGGTAAATACCGGACAGCCTCCAGAGGCCAATAGCATTTCGGTAAGTCATGAGCATGCCGAGTCGGCCTTTGATTCGGCAGCCTGTATTGGCTGTGGTGCCTGTGTAGCTACCTGCAAAAATTCGAGTGCGGCCCTGTTTACTTCGGCAAAAATAGCCCATCTGGTTAAACTGCCGCAGGGAAAAATAGAGGCGCAAAAAAGAGCAATTGCCATGGTGACGCAAATGGACAAGGAAGAATTTGGCCATTGTACCAATACCGAAGCCTGCGAAGTAGAATGCCCGCAAGGAATCTCTGTGCTAAATATAGCCAGAATGAACTGGGAATATACCATTGGAAGTGTCTTGAAGAAATAAAGCCGAATTCAATAAAATATTCATGCATTTATCAATATTGACAAAACAATAATTAGTTTTATAAAATATTGGTCAGTATAAATGCAGGATAATATATCAGGGGGATATAATGAAGTTGAATTGTTAACCAGACTTGGCAATGGCGACAAGTATGCCTTTGAATTGTTATATAACCAATATAAATACCGGATAGCGGGTAATTTATTAAAACTCCTTAAATCGGAGGATCTTGCAGAAGAAATATTGCAGGATCTTTTTGTGAAAATTTGGGATACCAGGAAAACTATTGATCCTCAGAAATCCTTCAGGTCTTATCTTTTCCGGATAGCCGAAAATATGGTGATGGACTATTACCGAAAGGCATCAAGAGACAAGAGAATTCAGGACAAGCTAATGGCTGCCACCGCCGAAAGTTATTCTCACATCGAAGAACATATTTTTAACAAAGAAAGTGAATTGTTACTGTATAACGCCATCGAATTGCTCCCCCCGCAGCGAAAACAGGTGTTTACTTTATGCAAGCTGGAGGGGAAATCCTATAAGGAAGTGAGCGAATTGCTGGGTATTTCGCATTCTACCATCAACGACCATCTTTTAAAGTCTAACCGATTCCTTAAGCAACACCTCAATCCCCAGTCGGGCACCGTTTTATCGGGAGTAGTAGCTGCCATTCTTTTTGGGATATAAAAAAAGTATTTTTTTGAGCAGGTAGTTTTTCGGGGTTAAGCGTATTAGCGATAAAACAGCCTTGGAAACACCTCAACACATTAACGATTTATATCGCAAATACTTGGACAACCGTTGTTCTGAAGCAGAATTGTTGGTTTTAGTGCAGTATTTTGAACAGGAGGACAATGAAGAAGTTTTGCGTGGACTGGTGCGCAAAGCATTTGATGATGATCAAACCGATTACAAAAATGTGCTTGCCGTTCATGCGATAACGGATCGTGTAGATTTTAAATTGCAGCAAAAACTGGGTTTGTTGGAGGATGCTAAAGCGAGCTCTAAAACAAACTGGCGACTATGGATTTCCGTAGCAGCGACATTACTGCTGATAATAGGTCTGGTATTTTATAACAAAAGATCTGCTTTGTTTGACAATCGGCAGCAGCAGGTTATACTGGCGAATGACATTGCACCAGGAAAAAATACAGCCACATTAACACTGGCGGATGGCAAAGTAATTCCATTAAGCGATGCAAAAACAGGTGTGGTAATTGATGCCTCAAAGTTGAGTTATAATGATGGTACGGCCATTTCTACATCGGTACAGGACCAAGGCAAAGCGGGCAGTTTATTAAACGCCATTGCTACGCCACGAGGTGGACAATACCATGTGGTTTTACCCGATGGTACCAAGGTTTGGCTCAATGCGGCTTCAAGCATTAAATTTCCTTCAAACTTTACCGGGGTAAAACAGCGCAGGGTGGAGTTGACCGGTGAAGCGTATTTCGAAGTTTCAAAAACAACTGGCGACAAACCTATTCCATTTGTGGTGGTAAGCCCTCATCAACAGGTGGAGGTATTGGGCACACACTTCAATATCAATGCCTACGCCGACGAGGCCAGTAGCAAAACCACTTTACTGGAAGGAGCCGTACAGGTGTCCTCATTAAATAAAGACAAATCAACAGCTGTCGAAAATCATTCCGCGCGCTTATCGCCTGGTCAGCAAGCTAGTCTTAACGATCGGGCGATTCAAATCAAAACTGTAAATACAGAGGCTGCTGTGGCCTGGAAAAATAACAAATTTATGTTTGAAGGAAACAATATTCAGGGGATTATGCGCCAGGTATCCAGATGGTATGATGTAGATGTCGTATTTAAAGGAGACATCTCGCAGGAAGCATTTGCAGGCAAAATATCCAGGTTCAAGCATCTTTCCGAAGTGCTGGATCTGATCGAATTAACAGGTTTAGTCCATTTCAAAGTTGAAGGAAGGAGGATTACCGTAATGCCTTAAACTTTTACAAAGCCATACGGATATCCAAAAAAAAAGAACCGGGAGTACTACGAATACCCCCGGCAATTTATCTGGATCATCCAATTGAATATAATGTGTTAAGTACTATTTCAACTAATCCAAACAACCACAAATTTATGAATTTTTATACCAGAATGATAAACCGGCTTTTTAGTCGGTTATCACCATTTCTGTTGGCCGTTAACCAGGTTTTGTATCACCTGAAAGCAGTCGATAAAAGAAAATTATTAATGAGAATAAACCTAACCACCTTTCTGTTGATTTCTTTATTTATGCAAGCCGGCTTAGGCGCCACGGCCCAGAAAATAAACCTGTCGGAAAGAAATATTTTATTGCCCGCACTGCTGGATAAAATCAGTAAACAAAGCGGTTACGATTTCTTTTACACCAATGAAATGCTTGGCGAACGCAGAAAAGTGACCGTAAACTTTAAAAATGCCGAGCTGAACGAGGTTTTGCAATACCTGTTTAAAGGCTATAATTTGAAATATACCATTAAGTATAAGACAGTTGTGGTGCAGCGCGAAACAGATAACGGTACCAGGCCAGAGTATGCCTTGAAGAAAGTGAAGATAAAGGGAATGGTAGCCGATGAGAAAGGACACCCCATAGTAGGGGCCAGTGTGCTGGAAAAGGGAACCAAAAACTACAGCGGTACCGACAGCAATGGGGCCTTTGTTATTGAGGTAGAAGAAAATGCGGTATTGGTGATCAGTTATGTAGGGTATAATACTCAGGAACTGCGTACCGAGCCTTCTGGTAAAATGCTTAATGTGGTACTCAAAGAGAGTTTAAACAAGCTGGACGAGGTAGGCGTAATCAATACGGGCTACCAGAAAATCAAAAAGGACCAGCTTACAGGTGCGGCAGCGGTAATTGGCGAAAAGGACTATCAGCAGCGGGTAGCTGTAACGGGTAATTTTTTAGAAAACCTGGAAGGAAAGGTTCCCGGACTGGTTTATAATGCAGCTTCCCGCGATATCTCTATTCGTGGCGTAAGTACTTTTGATGCCGTTAAAAGACCGCTGATTGTAGTGGATGGTTTTCCGACCGAGATAGACCTGAGCAGCATTAACCCAAATGATGTGATTTCTGTCAGTGTATTACGGGATGCTGCTGCCGCATCTATTTACGGTGTTCAGGCTTCCAATGGAGTAATTGTGGTGGTAACCCGTCGTGGTAAAGCCGGTAAGCCTGTTTTTAATTTCAGAAGTACATTGGGTATAGAATCCAGTCTTGATTTCGACTATATGAAATATGCGGGTACCGATGAGATGATACAGATTGAAAAAGACATTGTGAATACAGAATATGATGCACGGTATTATTATAACGATTACCAGCCGATAGATCCGGTAAGAAAGGTATTATTTGATTTGGGTGATCAGCTGATTACCCAGGCCGAAGCGGACCAGAAACTGGCAGCTATTGGGGGGTATAACAATCTGGGTGACTATAAACGTTTGTTTTATCATCGCCGGCAGGTTAAAAATATCGACTTTGATGTAAGTGGTGGTAGCGATAAAAGCACTTATTTGCTGGGCTTAAACTATATGGGAGAGCGGCCGAGGGAAATAGGATCAGACAACAGGCGGATTATGTTAAATATAGCCAACACTTATCAGCTGAATAAAATATTCTCTTTTGATTTTAGGGGAAGCTATACCAATAATCAGATTAAAACAGGTAAAACTGCAGCCTATGAAACGTTGCTGCCGTACGACCGTTTGGTTGATGATAATGGAAATGCAATGCCTGCTACTTTTGGTGAAGCGGCCGAAATGTTTTACGCCATTAACCCAACTTATAACGATAAGGCTAAGGCCCTGGGCTTGTATGATCAGCTGTATTATCCTGTTGCAGAGCTTTATGCCAATAGTAATAAAACCATCATGAATTCCTTTAGGGGGCAGGGGCGTTTAAATAGTAAAATCAATAGTTGGTTAAATCTGGAGCTGGGAGCAGCTTATGAAAATGAACATGGGCAGGTGGATCAGCTGAAAACCGAAGATGCTTACAGTTTGCGCTATATGGTCAACTCAAAAGCAAAAAAAGATCCTGCAAAAGGAACACCCCTGTTTACCGATTTGCCGAAGGGCGCTATGCTTACCCGCCAGAGTTTGCAAAATATAGCCTACACTTTAAGGGGACAGTTTAATGCCAATTATTATTCAAAAAATCAAAAGCACAATATTTCGGGTATTTTGGGTGTGGAGCAGCGTAAAACCCAATCAGAGTCTTTTAAAAATACGTTTTTTGGTTACGATGGACAGTCGCTCGTTAGCATGCCAGTCAATTACCAAGTGCTAAATTCTATGGTCACTCCGGCTTTTCCGGAAGTTGGGGATTATGGTTCGAGGTTTATCAGCGCTAATTATATGGGCGAGACATCCAGCGACCGCAGGTTCCGTTCTTATTACGGACAGGCAACCTATGTGTACAATAGCCGTTATGTGGCTACAGGAAGTTTACGTGTAGATCAATCCAATCTTTTTGGGGCCGATCCTAAGTATAAAAATAAACCACTGTGGTCGGCCGGCGTAAACTGGGTTATCGGACAGGAAGAATTCATGAAACCTTTAACCTGGGTAAGCAGCCTGCAACTAAGGGCCGCTACAGGCTTTAATGGAAATGTACCCAGCAGTTTTAATGGACCTTTTTTATTGCTGAATTCAAGGTTGAACACGATGTTGAACTCGACACTGATGTTTTACGATGTGTTGTCGCCAGAAAACCAATCTATCCGTTGGGAAACAACAAATAGCTATAATCTGGGTTTGGACTACGGATTGTTTGACAACCGGCTGTCTGGAACTGTCGACCTGTATTATAAAAAAACAAACGATGTGTTTGGGACCCTTTCTGCCGATCCGACAGTAGGTTTTAATCAGTACAATGCCAATACCGCATCTATAGAAAACAAAGGGCTGGAGCTGATGATCAACAGCCTTAACGTAAGTACCGGTGGTTTTAGCTGGCGTACTGGTCTAACGGCCTCCTTTAACAAAAATAAAGTACTTGATGTGCAGCCCAAAGACAAAAAATATTCACTGGATATTGTGAGAAATACTGATTTGCAGAAGGGTTATCCTATGAATGCCGTATTTAGCTACAAATACGCGGGGTTAAACGAATTGGGACAGCCCGGTGTGTACGATAAAGATGGAAACATCAAACTGATGAATACCCTTGATGATGCCATTGTAGATGTAGACTTTGGTGATATGGTATACAGCGGTACGGCCAAGCCTAAATATGTTATAGGCTTAAATAACCAGTTCTCTGTAGGCGCTTTTGACCTGTCCTTTCTGTTTATGTATTATGGCGGGCACGTGATGCGGGTACAACAGGCCGATCCTCAAGGCGTTGGTTTTCCTTTAAAAGGATCGGCTAATTACTGGAAGCAAAAAGGAGACGAGGCGAATACGGATATACCAGGTTTCCCGGTTTATGGATCGCCGGGCGATTTTAGTTATGCAGCAAGGAATGGTTTTGCCTATGCCGACCGATATGTAAGAAGGGCAGACTACATCCGGTTAAGGGATGTGGTATTGACCTATAACCTGAAAAGTGACTGGCTTAAAAAAGCAGGTATCAGCAATACACAGCTGCGTTTTCAGGCACAAAACCCCTTTAAATATACTTTTAGCGGAAACGATGTAGACCCTGAAGCTATTGATAAACGGGAAGGAATAAGGAATTTGCCACAGCCTGCATTTTACAGTTTAACGCTATCTACTAATTTTTAACCATGAGCATCACTAAATATAAAATAATGAAAAGGATATTATACTGCGTGTTCAGTGCATTTATATTGCTTGGGATGGCTTCCTGTAAAGATTTTTTAGAGGTAAAGCCAAAGGGAGTAATTCTTCCCGAAAAACTTACAGATTATGAAAGTCTGTTGAACTCGGTAACCATGATGCAGAGTTTCCCGTCGGCATTGTTGTACAATACCGACGATTATTATGTCGACTATTCGCCCATTGAACGCAGTATTGCTGCCAATATGTATTTCTGGCGCCCGGAAGCAGATGTGAATGATCAATTGAGTCCGGCCATTTGGGGACAGCTGTACCGGGTCATTTACAATGCAAACGTGATTATTAAAAATGCAATGAAAACGAAAGGGGAATCAGAGCAACGTAAAAAAGAAGTATTGGCCGAAGCGCTGCTGGTACGCTCGGATGCTTATTTTTCTTTACTTACGGCTTTTTCCAAAGCTTATGACCCAGCTACGGCGGCTACTGATGCGGGAATGCCGCTTATCACTTCCAACGACGTGACAGAAGCCGCTCCGCCGCGATCGCGTTTAAAGGCGACCATGGATACGGTATTGAACAATGCCTTGCAGGCTGCCAATGATTTGCCTTTGAACAATATCAACAGGTATCGTGGTACCAAGGCTGCGGCACATGGTTTTCTTGCAAGGGTTTATTTGTATATAGGCGATTATGCAAATGCTGAAAAGTATACCAGCCTTGCTCTTCAGGCCAGTCACAAACTGATCGACTACAATACCATCGCCAATAAAAATGGGATTCCGGTTTCGGATCTTAATCCCGAAATACTTTGGCAACGTGCCTGCGAAGAGTTTATTTTACCTGGCCAAATGCTTTATTCAGACAACCTGAAGGCTCAATTTGATGTAGCAGATCCACTTCAAAGCAATGACCTTCGTTATGTATATTTAACAACCACAAATTCTAAAGGAGTAAGTCGCAATTCGCCGCCGGGAAGAACAAACTTTGGCGTTACTTTTCCAGAGCTTTACCTGAATGTGGCCGAACTGGCTGCCCGTGCTGATAATCCGGCTAAGGCTATGGAATGGGTAAATAAACTCAGGATAATGCGGATAAAAAAGGCTGCGTATCAACCTTTGACCGCAGTTGATAAAGAAACAGCGCTGACAAATGTATTTGCCGAACGCAGAAGAGAACTTGTTTTTGCCGGTGTACGGTGGATGGATATGAAGCGCTTGGACAAAGAAGGCCGTATGCCCGAAGTACAGCGGATCAATAAAAAGACCGGAGAGGTATTGGGAACCTTGAAGCCACACAGCAAGGCTTATACTTTACAAATTCCGGCCAGGGTAAGAATGTTTAATCCAAATATGGAGCTTAATTAATCAAATAGATGGTTTATAAAAAAACCGGTGCATTTGCACCGGTTTTTTTATTTATCAGACCGATTAGCTCATTCTCAATAAGTTCTTCCAGCTGGTTTTGCTGGCAATCAGCTCATCCAGGTGTTTAATCTCAATCCGTTGTTGTTCCATAGTATCACGGTGGCGGATGGTTACGGTATCATCTTCCAGTGTCTGATGATCTACAGTTACACAGAAAGGTGTACCGATGGCATCCTGGCGACGGTAACGTTTGCCAATAGCATCTTTCTCTTCATAGATACAATTGAAATCAAGTTTCAGGCTGTCCATAATTTCTTTAGCTTTTTCGGGCAAACCATCTTTTTTGGTTAACGGGAAAATGGCCACTTTATAAGGCGCCAGACAAGGGTGTAAACGCAATAAAGTCCGGCTATCCTGTTTTTCTTCTGTGCTCAGATCTTCTTCTTCAAAAGCATTGATCATGGTTAACAAGAACATACGATCTAAACCGATTGAAGTTTCGATTACATAAGGAACATAGTTTCCGTAAGGCTTACCTTCTTCATTTAAATCGTTGTCAAAATACTGCATCTTTTTGCCTGAGTATTCCTGATGTTGCGACAAATCGAAGTCAGTACGGCTATGGATACCTTCTACCTCTTTAAAGCCAAAAGGAAATTCAAATTCAATATCAGTAGCGGCATTGGCATAATGTGCCAGTTTCACGTGGTCATGGTAGCGGTATTTTTCGGCCGGTGTACCCAATGCTTTGTGCCATTTTAAGCGGGCCTCTTTCCAGTAAGCAAACCATTTCTGGTCTTCGCCTGGGCGTACAAAGAACTGCATTTCCATCTGTTCAAATTCGCGCATACGCATAATAAACTGACGGGCAATAACTTCATTTCTAAAGGCTTTGCCAATTTGAGCAATGCCAAAAGGAATTTTCATCCGTCCTGATTTCTGTACATTCAGGAAGTTTACGAAGATACCCTGTGCAGTTTCCGGACGCAGATAAACGGCCTCAGACCCCTCTGCCATAGCACCAAACTGCGTACTGAACATCAGGTTGAACTGACGAACCTCTGTCCAGTTTTTTGTACCACTTACAGGACAGGCAATCTCATGTTGCTCTATAAGAGTTTTCAGCTCTTGCAGGTTTTCAGCTTTTAGGGCCTCATCCATAGCAGCTTGTAACTTAGCTGCTTTATCTGTTTTTCCGTCTTTTTCGTAACGGGCAATTTTGTCTTCCAATAACTGATCGGCGCGGTAGCGTTTTTTCGAATCCTTGTTATCTATCATAGGATCATTAAAACCATCCACGTGACCGCTGGCTTTCCATACTTTCGGGTGCATAAAAATTGCAGAGTCGATCCCCACAATATTTTCATGCATTTGCACCATGGCTTTCCACCAATAGGTTTTAATGTTGTTTTTTAATTCAGCTCCTAATTGTCCGTAATCATATACAGCGCTTAGTCCATCATAAATTTCGCTGCTCTGAAATACAAAACCATATTCCTTAGCATGTGATATTACATTTTTAAATTGCTCGTCGTTAGTATTTTTTGCCATAGTGATGCAAACTTAGATAAAATATTTTAATGGTTTTCATGAAGGCGGCCCTGTTTTTACTACTTTTGAAGGTGATCTATCCGGTAAATCTAAAAACAACATAAATTGGGCATTCAGGTAAAGGCATTATCCAAACACTTCGGTCAGCAAAAAGCAGTAAACGGAATTAGCTTTGATGCTAAGCCGGGCAGGATATTGGGCTTTCTGGGACCAAATGGAGCGGGAAAATCGACCACCATGCGGATACTGACTGGATATACAGCACCTACATCTGGCTCGGCGAGCCTATGTGGCTACGATACGCAAACGCAAAGTGTGGAACTGCGACGGATTATGGGCTATCTGCCCGAAAATACACCTTTATATATGGATATGTATGTAAAGGAGTTTTTGTTGTTTGTAGCCAATACCTATCAGCTGAAAAATGCTGCTTTGAAAGTGGAGGAAACGATAAAAAAAGTAGGGCTTGTGCCCGAGCAGCATAAAAAGATAAGCATGTTGTCTAAAGGCTACAAGCAAAGGGTAGGCCTGGCGCAGGCTATTATACACAATCCGGAGGTATTAATCCTTGACGAGCCGACATCGGGGCTGGATCCGAACCAGTTGTCAGAGATCAGGGCGCTCATCAAAAGCCTGGGCAAAGATAAAACCGTAATCCTTTCAACCCATATCATGCAGGAGGTAGAAGCCATTTGCGATGATGTAATCATTATTGATAAGGGAAACATTGTAGCCAATGCTTCAATTGCTGAATTAAAAAGTCAACACAAAGGCGCTTCATTGGAAGAGATTTTCAGAAAGCTTACTGCTTGATTAACAGGGATTATCACTAAAATGTTACCGGTTGCTTATTTTTATCCCCCTTAAGGAGGTATTTTTAGTATATAATCAGTTGCTTTTTTGTTTTTAAGGTAAAAGACTTTACATTTGCAGAAATTTACGATGTGTTTTTTATATCGTGGGTTAAAATTAACCAAATAAGTTAACGTATAAAACAAAAAAAATGAAAAAATTATTACTCTCATTAGTAATTCTAGGTGCTGGCCTTACAGCTTCAGCCCAAACTAATCCGGTTAAATTCGGTGTTAAAGCTGGTGTAGCTTTTCCTTCTTTTTCTTTTTCTGAAGAGATAGGTGAAGGTGCCAAGATGACAACCCATACCTCTTTTTATGTAGGTGGTACTGCAGAATTTTCAGTAAGTGAATTATTCTCGGTTCAGCCAGGTCTGATTCTTTCGGGTAAAGGAGCTAAAGCAAAAAGTACTGAGGCAGGTGAAATAGGAGAAGTAAAAACAAGTTTAATGTATATTGAGCTTCCTGTAAATGCATTGGTAAATTTCCCAGTGGGCGATGGTAAAGTGTTTGTTGGTGCAGGTCCTTATTATTCAATGGCTATTAGCGGAAAAAATAAAGCTTCTGGTACGGTGGAAGGTGAGACTGCATCAGTTTCGGTATCTGATGACGTTAAATTCGGTAAAGATGGCGAATACAAGCGTGGCGATTATGGAGTAAACTTTTTAGCAGGTTACCAATTGAGCAATGGATTTAATATCCATGCTGGTTACGGATTAGGTTTGGGTAATATTGCTCAGGATTCTGGTGATGTTACAGTGAAAAACAAAGTATTGTCAGTTGGTGTAGGATTCTCATTCTAAACTAAATAAGTATATTAAAGAAAAAGGCATCTACAGTATCTGTAGGTGCCTTTTTCTTTAATGATAAATATTTTTGATATCTGAAACTGTAACAATGGCAAAGTTTTTGTTTCTAAGCTGTAAATCAAATTAAAAATTAAATAGTAAAAAAATGAAAAAATTATTACTACTAACAGCAGTTGCAGGTTTATTCGCATTTTCTAGTGTAAACGCTCAAACAAAAGCTCCAAAATTAAGCGTAGGTGCCGAGTTCGCTTTTCCTATGGGTGATTATGGAGATCTGATGAATTTTGGTTACGGAGGTTCGTTGCAATATCAACACCCTGTTGCCGAAAATTTAGTGGTAACCGGTAGTGCAGGTTATACCAGATTCCAATCGAAAGATATCGCAGGTATGGGAAAAATTACTGACGGAGCTATTCCGGTTAAAGCTGGTGCCAGATACTATTTCGGTGAGAATTTCTTTGGTGGTGCTGAACTAGGTGCTGCTTTCTCTACTGAAACTGGTGGTAAAACCGGTTTTGTATATTCTCCAGGTATCGGTGTTGACTTCCCTGTTGCTGATAAGGCTTCAGTTGAATTAGGCGCCCGTTATGAAGGATGGTCAGTAAGCGGAGGAACAAAATCGTTCATCGGCTTAAGAGCTGCGTTTAACTTTGGTTTATAGTCTAACTGATCTGAAGAATAGCAAAAAAGGCTTCCATATTGGAAGCCTTTTTTGTTAGGCAATTACACCAGAGCCTTTTAAGCTGGCACTGATACCGTACCCAGATATTGACTATCAGATTGAGCAGAGCGATCGGCAGCTACAAAACCAATATAGGTATGTAATGTTTTTCCCTTATAATCGGCCGTTAATTCGATGGTTTGCGTACCTGCATTCCTAAATGCACCATTAAAAATACAAGTCAGTGCGGTTTTTTCCTCCATATCATAAACCACCAGCAACACCTGATCTGATGAGAACTCATAGGGAACATCGCTGATATTCCAATTAAATTTAATCTTCAGCGGGCTTTCATAGGCTACTGAAGGGCTTGCTGCCTGAGGTAAATTACCACCGCTCACTTTTAACAAGGCCGGATCTATATAAAATCCGGCATCATCGGCTACCAAAGCTACCTTACGCGTATAAGATACTGCGCTTCTGTAACCACCCGTTTTGGTACCATATCCTTTAAACCCTACCTTTAAGAGATCTTTTAAGGGGCTCAGACAATCCTGTACCAATTTAAACCTGGCCATATTGGCCAGTTCATTGTCGGTGTATTTAGCTCGCCGTATTGGCCGTGAACGTATATAACTTTCTTGTCCTAAATTGTAACCCACCACCGTACCCACTTTACCGCTAAAACCACCTAATATTCCATTTTTTACTCTCGCCATATGATATGTTTTTAAATTTGCTGGTACACAACAAAAATGGAATAGAAATTGTTTTTTTATTTTAGTTAGAAAATATCCATTTCTAATTTGTTTCAAATCCTGTGAAAGCTATATAAATGACCCTGTTTGCACCCTGTTTAGACATGATTTAGATCGGGTTTGAAGATGACATATAAAATCGTTGATTAATCTTCCGATTATCGCAAAGCTTTTTCCAGCGGACGGTAATTAAGCTGCAGCGAATCTGCAGAAGCAGCAACTATATATTGTATCTGCGGCGGTTGCGATTTGATATGTTTAACAGGTGCTTCACAGTCACCATGATAGGTGATGCTATCAGTATAAAAGTACACAGTTAAGTTGTCCTCAAAGTAGTATCTACCATAAACCGTAGTAAAACAATCATTGCCACACCAGGCTTCATAAGCACTTACAAAATGCTCGTTGTCAACAAAATTAATTGTATTTCCTACCCAGCGGCCCATATTCTCTTTATATCGAACAAGTGTATAATCAGCTTGCCGGGGGCTAAGACCAATGAGGTTTTCTGTCTGATATTTTTTATGGGCAAGTAAATTCGGGAAGTGTTTACCTGGCGCTGTTAGCTGCTTTCCCTTATTTTCAGAAGTACGGCAGCCAATAGTAAAAATCAAAAGTAAGTAAAGCAGTTTGGTTAATCTCATGTTTTTATTTTCTATGATGCAAGGATAATGAAAAATCCATATCATTGGTTTTTGGGATGTTGTACATAATTTTTTATCATTGCATATGATGATAAATTACTCTCCGATAAAAATCTTGTTCGTAACTTTTTTAGGTTCTTTTATGTTGAGCCATGCCGTTGCTCAAAATAAATCCTATGAGTCAAAAATTGGCTTGGGATTGGATGCAGGCATCCCGGTAGGGGATTATAAGGATGTGGCAGATTATGGCTTGGGTATTTCCCTGCTTTATCAGAAACCTGTAGCCAGTAATTTAAATATTACGGGTAATGTGGGCTATTTAAGGTTTCACGGGCCGGCAATTTACAGCGGAATCAAATATAAAGAGGGTTATGTGCCCATAAAGGCAGGTGCAAGGTATTTTCTGGTACCGCATATTTTTGCTGCCGGCGAATTGGGTATAAGCATATCTACAGCTAACGGTTATGGCTCGGGAACGGCTTTTGCTTATGCACCCGGCATTGGCGCAGAATTTCCAATATCTAAAAACGGTATGCTGGATGTTGGCCTGAGATACGAAAACTGGTCGAGGAGTGGCGGTACGCGCTCATTTGGCGGAATAAGGGTAGGGTACAATTTTTAGCAGATATTTTTCTAACTTCGGCGTCATTAATCAGCATGCATGTACGCAGTTTTTAAACGCGAATTATTTAGTCTGTTAAATTCACTGATGGCTTATATTACTATCGGTATTTTTCTGTTGGCTTTAGGTTTATTGTTATGGGTTTTCCCGGATACCTCTATATTGGATTACGGGTATGCCGAACTTACAGGCTTTTTTAGCTTGGTGCCATTCCTGTTTATGTTTTTAATTCCGGCCATTACGATGCGTTCCTTTGCTGAAGAACGGAGGGAGGGGACTTACATATTGCTGGCCACAAGGCCGCTTAGCGAATGGCAAATTGTTGGGGCTAAGTATCTGGCTTGTATTACGCTGGTACTTTTTGCTTTGCTGCCTACCCTGATTTATTATTATTCGGTATCCATGTTGGGATTGCCGCAGGGAAATATAGATGGTGGAGCGGTAACAGGTAGTTACATAGGTCTGTTGTTATTGGGTGCGGCATTTACAGCCATTGGCATTTTTGCTTCCTCAGTAACCAAAAACCAGGTGATTGCTTTTGCTGTAGCGGTATTCATTTGCTTTATCAGCTACCAGGGGTTTGATGCCATGAGCAAGATATTTGGTTTGCAATATTTTGAAGGAATACTTTTGAGCCTCAGCATCAATGAACACTATCAGTCTATAAGTCGTGGTGTCCTGGATACCCGCGATCTGGTATATTTTCTCAGTTTTGTGGCGCTGTTTTTAGGGCTTACCCGTCTGGTGATAGGAGGTAGGAAATGGTAAATACTAAGGAAACGTGGCTTAAGATAATCGCTTTTGTTGGTTTGCTGATCCTAATTAATGTTGCTGTCCAATTTGTTTATACCCGTATCGATTTTACCAAAGAAAAACGGTTTACCCTAAGCGATAAAACCAAGACGATTTTAAAACAGGCCACTAGCCCGGTAAGCATTACTGTTTTTCTGGATGGCGATTTGCCTTCAGCATTTAAGCGACTTCGCAATGCGACAAAAGATTTGCTGACAGACTACAAAGCTTATTCAGGAAAAGATATTAAGGTGATTTTTGTTGATCCGATTGCCGGTTTGTCGGCCGCCGAACAGGATACCGCTATCAATAACCTTTATCAGGTAGGTATCGAGGCTACTACATTGAATATTAAAAATGATAACGGTTTTGCGCAGAAGACGATTTTTCCGATGGCTATGATTGCCGCTGATGGGAAACGTTTCCCTGTAAAATTGTTGCAAAATTTGGATGTGACTGGCAATTACGAAGAAAATATCAACAATTCCATTCAGAATCTGGAGTATGTTTTTACTTCGGGTATAAAAAAAGTGCTGACTGGCGAACACCCGAGAATTGGTTTTACAGAAGGTAACGGCGAACTGCAGGATGTGTTTTTACAGGATGCGATTAAAAGCCTGTCGGAAAGTTATGAGGTGGGAAGGGTAAACCTGAATCTGATTGACCGGGCGGGTTTGGATAAGCTGAAGCTGTTGTTTGTGGTAAAACCTCAGCAAGCGTTTACTGAGGCCGAAAAATATAAGCTGAATTACTTTGTGATGAACGGCGGCAGGGTAGTTTGGTGCATTGACCAGGTAGGCGCCGAACTGGACAGTCTGAAAGGAAACGGGCAATTGGCTTTTAACAGTAACCTGAATATTGACGACATGCTGTTTATGTATGGCGCACGTATCAATTACAATTTGGTTGCCGATGCCAATTGTGCAGAGATCCCGCTGGCAATGGGAGGAGCACAGGGACAGATTCAGCTGGCTCCCTGGGTATATTATCCGTTGTTGATGCCGGATACGGCTAGTTCTATGGTGAAAAACATAGATAACATCAGAAGCGAGTTTATCAGTACTGTGGATACCATTGGTGTAAAAGGGATTAGTAAAAAGGTTATCCTGCACAGTTCGGCATTTAATAAGGTTTTTACTACACCTAAAATGATTTCTTTACAAATGGTGGCCGAACAGCCCGATCCGCGCGATTATGCAAGTGTACCGCAGTCGGTGGGTGTGTTGCTGGAAGGGAGTTTTCCTTCGGTGTTTTTGAACCGGGCCGTGCCAGCGGGAATTACGGAACAATATACCCTGCCTGAGCGTAGTAAGCCCACAAAAATGATTGTGATTGGCGATGGTGATATTTTTAAAAATCAGGTAAGCGGCAGGGACGGTTCGACGTTTCCACTGGGCTTTGACAGATATACCCAAAGGAATTTTGGAAATAAAGCTTTGTTGCTAAATGTGGCCGATTATTTATCTACAGATGAGAATTTGATTGAGTTGCGCAATAAAGAAGTTAAAATCAGGCTACTGGATAAGGCAAAGCTGCGCTCCGAAAAGCTGAAATGGCAGCTTGTCAATAACCTGCTACCATTAATATTGTTAATATCGTTCGCAATTTTTCAACATTATTACCGTAAACATAAGTATGCAAGGTAATTTTTATATTTTTGAGAACTGACTAGATCATAACTATGAGATTTATTGTATCCACATCGACGCTTTTAAAACATTTGCAAACAGTTAATGGTGCTTCAAGCAGCAGTACTGTATTGCCTATACTGGAAAATTTCCTGTTTGAGATTAAAGACGGAAATTTAACGATATCTGCTACGGATTTACAGACAAGCATGACTACATCTTTACCTGTTGAATCTAAAGAAGGCGGTAAAGTTGCAGTGCCGGCAAGAATTTTATTGGACACGCTAAAAACATTGCCTGATCAGCCAATTTCATTTAATATTGATGACAGCACTTTCTCTATCGAGATTAGTGCAGGTGATGGTAAATATAAATTAAGCGGAGAGAACGGTGATGATTTTCCAAAAATACCAGTGGTAGAAAATGCTTCTTCAGTAAATCTGCCTGCTTCGGTTTTAACGGAAGCCATCACTAAAACAATTTTTGCGGTAAGTAGCGACGAGCTTCGTCCTGCTATGACCGGTGTTTTTTGTCAGCTTTCTGAGCAGCACATTACCTTTGTGGCTACAGATGCACATAAACTGGTAAGGTACAGACGTATGGACAGTAAGGCCGATAAGAGTTCTTCTTTTATTTTGCCTAAAAAAGCGCTGACTTTGTTGAAGGCTGCTTTACCATCAACTGATATCAATGTATCGGTTGACTATAATGCGACAAGTGCATTCTTTAAATTTGAAAACATTAACCTGGTTTGTCGTTTAATTGATGAACGTTATCCAGATTATGAAGCCGTTATTCCGGCAAATAATCCTAATAAATTGGTTATCGATAGGGCATTGTTTTTAAATACCTTGCGTAGGGTGGTTATTTTTGCTAACAAAACTACACACCAGGTTAGGTTAAAGATCAATGGAAGTGAATTGAATATCTCTTCTGAAGATTTGGATTTCGCTAACGAAGCACATGAACGTTTGAGCTGTCAGTATGAAGGCGAAGATCTGGAAATTGGTTTTAATGCAAAGTTCTTAATCGAAATGCTCAGCAATTTGAGCGGTGAGGAAGTAACTTTAGAGCTTTCTACGCCAAACAGAGCAGGATTATTGATTCCTCAAACCAATGACGAGAATGAGGATGTATTGATGCTGGTAATGCCGGTTATGTTAAATAATTACAATTAATTTTTTAAACAAAATAACAACAAATGGCTTGGTTTTTGACCGAGCCATTTTGTTTTTGACCGATAATAAAATATAAAGATATGAAAAGATCATTTTTATGCTCATCTAAGGCTGGGATGGCCTTGATGGTAGTTTGCGCCGGTTTGGTGATGTCATTAGGTGCTTGTAAAAAAAGTAGCCCGGTTGAAGTTCCGGTTGGTGAAGCCACAGTAAGATATGTAAACGCCTCATCGGGATCGGTAGCACAGGATTTTTATGTAAATGGTGCAAAGAAAAATACTACACCACTTGCTTATGGAAGTGCCTCAGCATATTTTACCATTATTTCTGGTCCAAATACTTTTACCATTAATGATGCGGGAAGTGCCACTGCAAATGCAACTGTAGGAGGAGAAGTGAGTATTGCCGATAAACTTACAGGATATTATTATAAAAATGCGGAGGGTAAAAATATTGCCGCATTTATAGGAGATGCAGTTGCTACACCACCAGCCGGAAAAGCTAACGTAAGGTTTATACATATCAACAGTTTCTCGACCACGGCTTTTGCAGTTAAAGTAACCGGGGCTACTGATCCATTGATTCCATCGTTGGCTTATCAGACTGCATCTGGTTATTTTCCAGTTGATGCAAGTACAAAATTCGATTTCGTGGCTGGAGGCGTGACATTGTCTGCTGCCTACGACGGTCTAATTGTAGCAGGTAAAAGTTATACCATTTGGGTTGATGGAAGTCTATCAACACCGTTTACAGCGCACATTGTAGAGTAAAACTAATTTTGTAGCGTTCAATTACAATTATGACATTTCTATTCTTAAAAATATCATGGTTATTGCCATGATATTTTTAATTTTGGGCTTAATTTATAAGATTTGGAAATTTTCAGTTTTTTAATAGACTTCCTCCTGCACATTGACAAGCACTTGGAAGAGATCATCAGAGATTATAGTACCTGGACTTACGCTATCCTTTTTTTAATCATTTTTGCTGAAACCGGTTTTGTGGTGACCCCTTTTTTACCGGGCGATTCGCTGCTATTTGCCATGGGTGCCTTGATTGCCGGAGGAAATACTGGCCTTAGCATTTGGGTGATGATGATTTTGCTGATTGCTGCCGCAATTTTGGGTAACTCCTTAAATTATAAGTTAGGAAGCTTTTTTGGGGTAAAGGTATTTAAGCCGGGCAATAAAATTTTGAAGCTGGAGTACTATAACCAGTCGCACATGTTTTTTGAAAAACACGGCGGTAAAGCCATCATTTTCAGTAGGTTTTTACCTATTTTCAGAACCATAGCCCCTTTTGTAGCAGGTGTAGCTAAAATGCCTTTTGCACGGTTCACCTTTTTTAACATCATAGGTGGTGTGGCATGGATTGCCAGTTTATTGCTGGCCGGATATCTATTGGGACAAATACCAGTGGTGAAAAAGAATTTTGACATCGTAATTGTTGTGATTGCGGTTGTTACCTTCTTCCCCGCAATATTTGCAGCTATAAAGTCCAAATTTAAGAAAAAGGAAGTTGCGGCTGTTGAAGAGGTGGCTAAACAAGAAGAAGTTATCCGTTAATTTTCACGACCAATTATCGACCCTTTCTGGTAAGCCTTTTCTATGGCTTTTAGTTCTCTTTGCAGAGAATTTTTAGTCCTGTCATTAGGCATATTCCTGAGGTCGGGCTGACCTGCATCAACCCAGGCCGAATACCAGAAACATCCTGTTTGCCATATAGCCGCACGCATCTGACGTTCGACCATATTTTTCATGCCATCGTGATAAGCCTTTGAATAGGCCAGGGAATACTGCTTGCAGACCTGACTATTCCTTTCCGAATAACTGTATTTCAGGTAAGCCGGAAAGCTACTGTTTAGTTTTGCTTCGACCTTCAATACGGTATCCACCATTTGATGGCTGCGTTTCACTATTTTCCAGGCTTCGGCCAAAGGACTTTCCACGTAAACTGCGGTCCCAACTACATAATTGTAACGTTTGGCAAATAGTTCGGGTAACCGGCTTTCCCAAAAGGCATGAATACCCTGTTGGTTACTGAGCTGCCCATTGTGGTTTTGTGTGGTATGGAGCGGAACATGTGCATCGGCAATGTAATGGCCCAGGTAGGCCGAGTAGATCAGTATTTTTAAGGAGTCTTTCTCTTTAAGTGCATTGACCAGCTTGTAATAGCTTTTCTGGATTTGCCAGGGCAAAATGCCATTCCGGTTTAATTTGGTTACTCCATATTTTTTTAGGGCATCTTCCCATTTGTAGGGAATGCTGTCGATATGTGCTTCATACAATTCTACATCCAGGTAATGCCTGGCCGCTTCGGCCGTATCGGCATACCTCCGTTTATCAGGATCTACCGCATGGGCGCTGATGTAATTGATGTTGCGTTTATAAAATGGATTGATTTGCGGAGGAAGGATAAAAACCGCCAGATAGTTGATACGCATATGGGCATAGAAGCCCCAGGAACCGCATAAGGTGAAAATGATAAGCAGACTTGCAGTAATAAAAATATGTTTCATTACCGCAAGTCTATACACATCAGGCTATTGCCTGGTAATTTATTCTATACTTTTCCCCTTCATGGCTGCAGAAACCGCAACGTCCATTACCCTTTCGGCAAATGGGCGCGTAAATTCATTCAGCTCGTCTGCTTTTTTTAAGATCTCATCCTTGTGAGCAGTAGCTAAAGCAGCTTTTAAAGCTTCAATATGTGCTTTGGTGTCGGTAATTTCGGCTGCTGTAAGGTATTCGGCGTGCTTCTCTATAAAACGTTCGGCAGTATACACCAATTGCTCGCCCTCACTTCTGGCCTCAATAAGCATGCGCTGTTCTACGTCACTTTTTGCATGGGTAATGCTGTCGATCAACATCTTTTCTACCGCATCATCAGTTAAGCCATAGCTGGGTTTGATATCAATTTCCTGTTTTACACCCGAGCGCAATTCGATAGCCTGAACTGTAAGAATACCATCTGCATTGAGCATGAAGTTGATATCGACCTTCGGTAAACCTGCAGGCATAGCCGGAATACCTTTCAGGTCAAATTCGGCCAATTTCCTGTTTTCCTGTACCAGGTCACGTTCGCCCTGAAAAACAGAGATCTTCATGTTCACCTGTCCGTCAATAGATGTGGTATATTGCCTGCCAGCTTTGGTAGGCACTTTTGCATTTCTGGGGATGATGACATCCATTAGTCCACCCATGGTTTCGATACCCAACGAAAGTGGGGTTACGTCCAATAACAGAATGTCAGAGCGATTTCCGGCAAGGATATCAGCTTGTATGGCTGCACCAAGGGCCACTACTTCATCAGGATTGATTTGGTCGTGGGGCTGGCGACCAAAAAAATCGGCTACCTGTTTTTTTACATAAGGTGTACGTGTAGAGCCACCAACCAATACTACCTCGTCAATATCTGCTATGGTCAATTTTGCATCTGTCAATGCCTGTTTGCAGGAATTGATGGTTTCTTCAACTTTAGTGGCAATCAGTTGTTCAAAGGTTTGTTTGTCCAGTGTGCACCATATCTCGCCCAGCTTTTCATTAAACAGGTTTTGTGTAGTTAGTGCTTTTTTTGCCTCTTCAGCCTTTAATCTTAGCGACTGCATCAACGAGGCATCGGCTGTTAACTCAGCCGCGTTTAAGTTGTTTTTTTCTATCCAGTAATGCAAAATGGCTCTATCAAAATCATCACCACCTAAAAAGGTGTTGCCATTGGTAGCCAGAACTTCGAATATGCCATTTTGGATGGCCAGGATAGATACATCAAAGGTTCCACCACCCAAATCGTATACCGCAATGGTTTTTTGTTGGGTAGGGTCAAGGCCCAGGCCATAAGCCAGACTGGCGGCGGTAGGCTCGTTTACAATTCTCAAAACATCTAGTCCAGCTAAGCGGCCAGCATCTCTGGTGGCCTGGCGCTGACTGTCGTTAAAGTATGCCGGAACGGTAATTACTGCACGGTTTACCGGAGTCTTTAAGGCATGTTCGGCCCGTGCTTTTAGTTCTTTTAAAATCTCGGCCGATAATTCAATTGGTGTATAAAATTTATCAGCTGCCTTTATTTTGACCAGCGAGTCGTTCTCATCATCAATGATCTTGTAAGAAAATGTATCCTGATGGCCTGCGACATCTTTATAAGAGCGGCCTAGTAAACGTTTTACTGAAAATATGGTGTTTTCCGGATCTGTTGTCAGAAATTCTTTGGCTTCGTTGCCCACAAGGGTATCGCCCAGTTTATTAAAATGAACTACCGAAGGTACCAGCAGGCCCTTTCCGGTGTCATTAATCACAACGGGATTTTTATCAGGATTGATAAAGGCCACCAGACTGTTGGTAGTGCCGAGATCAATTCCTACAATAATTTCTTCTTTTTGCAGTGAACCCGTTGCCAGGTTAATGGATATCTTTGCCATAGTTCGGCAAATTTAACAATGTTTCAGGGCTTTTTTGTTGGAATGTTGCAATGTTTTAAGGCTGTGGCATTTTGTCCAGTTCTCCTTTATGGAGGTTGTACAGCCACAATACAATATCCTGGTAGCTATCGGTGCCTTTAACCTGATTGTTTAATTTCAAAAAGCGGTCGAATGCCACATCCATATAAGCAAACATATTGCTGTTGTATTTTTGCCAAAAGGCCCTGTCGGTTTTCAAATCGCTTATGGTGACCGGATTTATCATCTTGTAAAGTTTTTCATAATCTTCCGGGGACTTTACCTTGATCTCGAAAAAGATATTTTTAAAAACTTCATATGCAGCGGAATACCGAAAAAATGGATCATCGCTGTTGCTTGCCACCAAATACCCCACCAGATTGGCTTCGTCTTCACGGGCTACACCTAGCTGATGTGCAATTTCATGACAGGTTACAAAAGGCAACGAGGTGAGAGGAAGTCGCATATTTACATTAGCTTCACCTGATAGGGGACTGTAATAGCCTTCAATGCCTATTTTAGTCACAACCCAACTGTTCAATACCGGTTTTACGGCTGCTGCATTATAGGTGAAGAAAGGATTTTTCTGCTGCATTTTATCGTACCCGGCTTTGGCTTTTTGCTGTAGTTGCCGTATGCTATAGTTTTCCTTTTTGATATGTTGAAGACTGTTTAGTCGGTTGATGAAATACTGACCTAAAATTACCAACTCTTTAGTCGTGTATTTTTCATTGCTAATGTTGAGCTGCCTGGCGATTGGTTGTCGCGAATAATTCAATCCCCATAAGATTTTAAACACCAGATAAAGAATAAGGAAGAAATTGATCACCTGTAGGGGAATAAGGACGCGGTCGGTTTTACTGAAACTTTTCCGGCGGATCTTTTTATACAACAGATACACGCTTCTGAGGACAAAAAGGATCAGGAGCAGATAAAGAAAATCGCCCAGGGCAAAGGGGACCAAACTGCTGATAAATCGTTGTATTACGGAAGTAAACTTATACAGACCTTGTGCATAAAAATGCTCAACCCAATTGCTGTTGAAGCCAATAAGATATACCAGTACCGAAAGCACAAAAAGCAATGTGAGCAGCTTTAGCTTAGGCTGGTACGTGCTGCTCATTAGCGGTTAAAGGCTAGTCTTTTTCCTGTTTCCTGCGTAGTGAACTTACCATTGTGATAAGCCAGGTTGCCAGAAATAAAGGTGTGTGTAATTTCGGCCTGGAAAGTTTGTCCTTCAAAAGGCGACCAGCCACATTTGTACAATACATTGGTGCGGGTTACTTTAAATGGATCGTTGAGGTTTACCAATACCAGATCGGCCCAGTAACCTTCCCGGATGAAACCTCTTCGGTCGATATCAAAACAGGTGGCTACATTATGTGCTGTCTTTTCGGCGATTTGTGTCAGAGAGATTTTGTTTTGATGATACATCTCGAACAATGCCGGCAGGGCATGTTGCACCAGTGGCCCGCCGGAAGGTGCCTGCAAATAAGGCTGCTCTTTCTCGGCAATGGTATGTGGGGCATGATCTGTAGCGATGACATCGATGTATCCGTCCAGCACACCCTGGAGGATGCCCGCTTTGTCTGCTTCAGTTTTAATGGCCGGGTTCCACTTAATCCAATTGCCTTTAGTGGCGTAATCCCTATCGTCAAACCACAGGTGATGTATGCAAGCTTCGGCAGTTATTTTTTTATCCTTTAGTGGTGTTGTATTGTCAAATAAGGCTACTTCTCTGGCTGTAGAAATGTGCAGGATATGCAGCCTGGTCTGGTATCTTTTTGCCAGTTCCACGGCTAATGAGGATGATTTGTAACAAGCCTCTGCACTGCGGATCAGCGGATGCATATCGATAGTAATATGGTCGCCATATTTAGCCTTATACTCGGCCAGGTTATGCTGTATGGTTTGCTCATCTTCGCAATGTGTAGCCACCAGCATAGGTGCTTCCTTAAAAATATTTTCCAATACTTTTTCATTGTCTACCAACATGTTTCCGGTCGACGAACCCATAAACACCTTAATGCCACAAACGTTTTTTGGATCTGTTTTCAGCACTTCTTCCAGATTGTTGTTGGAGGCCCCCATAAAAAAGGAATAGTTAGCCAGAGACATTTCTGAAGCAATGGTATATTTATCGGCCAGTAATTCCTGCGTTAGGGTATTGGGTACCGTATTGGGCATTTCCATAAAGGAGGTAATGCCTCCTGCTACTGCAGCCATGCTTTCTGAAAAAATATCTGCTTTATGGGTAAGTCCGGGTTCGCGGAAGTGTACCTGATCGTCAATCATTCCCGGAAAAAGATGCAAGCCTTCGGCATTGATTTCCTGATCGGCAGGGGTATCAATATTTGGGGCAATTTTTTCAATCAATCCGTTTTTGATGAGTACGTCGGCCACAACAATTTGACCTTCATTTACTATAGAAGCAGCTTTTATCAGAATGGTGTTCATGGTTTCAAAATTAAATAAAATAATCTCTTATAGGCAGTCGTCATCCTGAATTTATTTTGCTTCGCAGCTGCTGCATGGAAGGTTCTCGTTTAATCGACCGGATTAATGATACCGCATGACGAGATGGTTAAGTCGCGTTCCCGGCTTGAGGGCCAGGCCCTGCGCCATTACTTAATCGTTATGGCTAAATAAATTTTGACTATTTTTGCAAAATGGCCAAGAAATTTGAGGAGTTTAACCTTAACCGACAAATCTTAAATGCTGTAGCCGATGCCGGATTTACCGAGGCAACGCCTATACAGGAAAAAGCAATTGCACCGGTTTTATCCGGACAGGATATTTTTGGAATTGCGCAAACAGGAACCGGAAAAACGGCGGCCTATGTTTTGCCGATTTTAATGCAACTGAAATATGCTCAGGGAGACGCAGCAAGGGCACTGATTTTGGCACCAACCCGGGAACTGGCCATGCAAATTGCCGAACATGTGAAATTATTTTCTACCTATACCGATTTGCGCTCTGTAGTAATATTCGGAGGTATAGGTCCTAAAACCCAAATTGAACAAATTAAAGCGGGCGTAGACATCATTATTGCTACACCGGGAAGATTTCTGGATATTTATCTGGCAGGCCATATCAATACCCAGTATCTGAAATTCCTGGTATTGGACGAAGCAGATAAGATGATGGATATGGGGTTTATAGGTTCCATTCATCGCATTCTGGAAGTTGTTCCGCGTAAAAGACAAAATCTGTTGTTCTCGGCAACGATGAGTAACCTGGTACAAAAAATTGCCGGTGATTTCCTGAAAAATCCCACGATTATAGAGGTGGCAGAACAGGCTACACCAGCAGCAACGGTAACGCAGGTGCTTTATGAAGTACCCAACTTTAAAACAAAAATTAACTTATTGCAGCATCTGCTGAAAAAAGATGAGGAATTTAAACGACTGATCATTTTCTGCAAAACAAAAACAGTTGCCGATAATATATTCAGTTTTATTGTACGCCGTTTTGGCGAAGATGCAGTAAGGGTAATTCATGCCAATAAAGGACAAAACACACGCATCAATTCTATCAATAGTTTTAAAGAAGGCAATATCAGGGTGTTGGTGGCTACAGATGTGGCATCAAGAGGTATTGATGTGTCGGAAGTAAGTCATGTCATCAATTTTGATGTACCTATTGTTATAGAAGATTATGTACATAGGATTGGCCGTACCGGACGTGCTTTTACCAAAGGTGATGCGTTGACTTTTAGTAGCCCGGGCGAGAAATATTACATTCAGAAAATAGAAAAACTCATCAGACAACAGATTCCTGTTGTACCTTTGCCGGAAGAAGTTTTTGTGGAAGAAACCCCTTATGCAGAGAAACAAGCTATTGCCCGGGCAATAGATGATCAGAAACGTAAGGAAGATCCTGATTTTAAAGGAGCTTTTCACGAGAAAAAACATGCGGCAGCAATAGCCGCGGCAGCCAGGAGCAAGACCAATAAACAACCGGCCTGGAAAAAGAAGAAGTTTAAAAAGTAATTTTCAAAAGCACAAAAGAATTGAAAGTAAAGTTAACCCCCTTAAACATTGTATCTTCCATATGTGTGGTATTGGCGGCATGGCTGCTGCTGAAAAAGACACCAGCCGAATACAACAGCCATGTTAACTTTACCGCTCTTTTTGTTGGATTTTGCCTGCTTACCGCAGTAATTGCTTTTGTTTCCGACCTTATTTTTAGAAAGTTTATTCCAAGTCTGAAAAAAATATGGATAATTGAGAGCGTGCTTATCGTTTTCATCGTCATTTTAATATTTATTATAAACGCTAGTAAAATTTGATGAGCGCCTGCTATCAAAGGCCTCATGCAACAACAAATAACAATAACAAACAAATGAAACAAGCAGAAATCAAAATTACCGTTCAGTTGGACGACAAGAATGTGCCGGAAAATATCATGTGGGAATCGACAGATGCAGAAACCAAAGAGCAGGTGCCGGTAAAATCGATGATGCTGGCCCTTTGGGACCACAACTATAAAAATTCTATGCGTATTGATCTTTGGACTAAAGATATGCCTGTAGATGAGATGAAACGCTTTTTTTACGAAACTTTGCAGACCATGGGCGATAGTTTTTTAAAAGCAACCGGCGAAAACCTGATTGTTGAAGATTTGCGCGACTACTGTGCACATTTTGCTGATAAAATGGGTATTAACACCAAAGGATAAGCGACGATGAGAACTCAGGGAATTGTAGGTGCCGTTTTGATGGCCATCGGTGGAATGTGTCCGCTGGTGCGTGTTCCGATTATGGGAAACTGGAATTATTTTGATCTTGACCGCACTTTGGCCATCACTTTTTACGTATTGGTTATTGTAGGCCTGATTGGTGCGTTTGGAGAAAAGTCGAAACTCATTAAGTTTGCCGGCTGGGGAGGCATCGTTTTGGTGGCCATTACATTGGCCGGCGTGTATTTTAAAGCGCATGATTCATTTGGCTTTTTACACTTTAAAAAAGTGGTGAATTTTGCTGCCGGACTGGTAAAATATAAATGGGGATGGTATGTAATTGCTGCCGGAACTTTTTTAATGATTACAGTGAGGAAACCAAAGCCACAGGTTCTGGTACAAACTCCCGGACAGGGAACGCTGGCGGCTTAATCCGCTAAGCTAATTCAGATCGCCAAGTGTTTTGTGTTTTCTTTTACGCTTATACTGGCTCTGTTTCAGTTTTTCATCTCCACTGATGATGCTGATATTTCCATCCGCTTCCATAACGGCGAGTTTTACATCTTTGTATTTCTCTACACCATGTTCGCGGATGGCCTCTCTTAATTCTTCATTGGTAATCCCTAGTTTGCTGAGCATGGCAAAATCAAGGTTCCCGTTATGAATCAGTATTTCGGGTTTCTCGGTTAGCAGATCCCGGATTTTTTTGCTTTTGAACATTACCTTTTTGAGGAGGTAATTGAGTGCAAATAATACAGCGGCGGCAACCAGGCCTCCTATAAGGCTGGTGTTGCTACCCACCATTGCATTTTGTACGGCGTTACTGATGAGTAGGATTAAGACCACATCGGAGGTATTTAACTGCGAAAGCTCTTTTTTTCCGGTCAACCGGATAGCGACTAGCATGAAGGTATATACGGCCAGACTTCTAAGTGTAATATCAAGGTATGCATTCATTTTTTTAAAAATATCGTGCTTTTTCTTTTGCCATTATTATACAATAATAGGAATATTTAGCTTACAATATATAAACATAGAAAAGCTAACTTGATCAACTTATTGGAACCCCAGAATGATGTTTTTAAATACAACCAAACAAAGAAGAAAACTGACCACAACTGTTGGTGTTATTTTTTTATGCTTATGGCTAAGTAATCCGCAAGCGGGTTTTGCTAAGACGATTACGGTAGCCTCGCTGGCTGAATTGCAGACCGCCATTAACAATGCGGCAGCCGGTGATGAGATTTTACTGAAAAACGGTGTTTATACCAGTACTGATAATATAGTGGTCAAAAGAAGCGGGACAGCGGCAAAACCCATTGTTATAGCTGCTCAGACTATAGGCGGGGCCGAAATAACAGGAACAGGTGGGTTGAGTATTCAAAGCCCATCTGCTTATATTATTGTGCGCGGATTTAAGTTTACCAATGCTTCCAATAAAAATGAAATAGCTGCAGGTAGTACTTTTTGTCAGTGGACCAGAAATATTTTTGAGACACAGGGCGAGGGCAACTATTTATCTATTATCGGAAACGACCATCAGGTTGACCACAATACTTTTCAGAATAAACATAGTTTGGGAAAATTTATAGGCGTAAGAGGTACAGGCAAACAGATTGCTGAACGTTTATGGATTCATCACAATTATTTTCATAACTTCTCCAAACAAACAGGAAATGGTGCCGAAGCGGTACAATTTGGCCTAAGCGGCTTTAGTCTTTCCTCAAGTAACAGCATTTTTGAGTACAATTTATTTGAAAATTGTGAGGGCGAAAATGAATTACTTTCTGTTAAATCTTCGGCCGTAACCATTCGTTACAATACCGTTAGAGATTGTAAGGCGCAGATGACCTTAAGGCATGGCAATTTTAATAAGGTGTATGGCAATTACTTTTTCAATACACCAGGCATAAGGATATTTGGTGATGACCACCTCATTTACAGCAACTATTTTGAAAATTGCGATCCGGCCATAAACATTGGCAATGGTGGTGCTGAGGTGGCAGATGGAGCACCGCTTACTTCTCACGATCGTCCGGATAGGATTTTAATTGCCTTCAATACACTGGTAAACAATAAAAAGAATATCACTCTAAACCCGCGGACACCAATAGGATTGGGTGCTGTTGATGTGACTATTGCCAACAACCTGATACAGGGAGGGGAGGAAGCTGCTTTGATTAATGGCCCTTTCGCTAATCCCAAATGGGAAGGGAATGTAATTTATAAAGTAAAAGGTCCGGGCAGTATTCCCGAAGGTGCTTTTAAGATTAAAGATCCTAAGTTGGTTCGTACAGCTAGCGGAGCATTTCATTTGCAAGGTGCAGATAAAGAGCTGAATGTTGCCGGGGCTTATCCTTCTGTTACAGTAGATATGGACGGACAAACCCGCAAAACTCCATTGCAGGTAGGCGCCGATCAGATTTCTAACGATCCTGTTGTCGCCGGGATTTTGACACCCGAATTAGTTGGATATAAAGCGAAATAGTATCTTTGCGGCTGAATGAATTTAGTAAGCCAGGTAAAACATTTAATTAAAAAGGAATTGCTGCTGGAATGGCGCTCCAAGTATACCTTAAATGGTGTGCTTTTGTATGTGGTTTCTACCGTGTTTGTCTGTTTTTTATCTTTTGTAAGCGCAGATAAGATTACCTTAAATGCATTGTTCTGGATTATTATGCTTTTTGCCTCCATAAATGCGGTGTCTAAAAGCTTTTTGCAGGAAAGCAGGGGGCGACAGCTTTATATTTATACCATTGCCAGCCCTATTGCATTGATCATTTCCAAAACCATCTACAATGTTTTGCTAATGCTATTGCTGACCGTAATTGCATTGGGTTTTTACATGCTGGTGTTTAACTATATGCCAGAGGATTTGCCCATGTATTTTCTGGCTACTGTGTTAGGCAGCCTTAGCTTTTCAACCATCTTTACCATGGTATCGGCCATTGCCTCCAAAGCAGGTAACGGAGGGATGCTGATGGCGATCCTTAGCTTCCCGGTTATCATTCCGGTACTGGTGGTATTGATCAAACTCACAAAAAATGCCATCGACGGGCTGGATAGGAGCGTAAGCTGGGATGAAGTTGGTATATTGCTGGTAATTAATGTATTGGTGATGGCGGTGTCTTTATTGCTGTTCCCTTATTTGTGGCGGGATTAAATTTATACCATGAACGAATACCTCTTCTCTTACGGTACATTGCAAAAAGATAAGGTGCAGTTGGAAACCTTTGGCCGGTTGTTAAAAGGTACACCAGACACCTTAATGGGCTACAAGCTTTCGACCATTAGGATTGTAGATGAAGATGTTCTGGCCAAAAGTGAACAGGAAATTCACCTGCTTGCCGTGCCATCCGAACTGGCTGCCGACCAGATTAACGGTGTTATTTTCGAGATTACCCACGATGAGCTGCTGGCAGCAGATGGCTATGAAACAGAAACCTATAAAAGGGTCAAATTGCAGTTCGCATCCGGCAAAGAAGCCTGGATATACGTAACATCTTAATCAGGAAAAGAAACGGCTTAGGTTTCTTCTGTAGGTAATGCCTATGGGGATTTTCTCTTTATTCAGGATAATGTTGTCCCTTTCTACTTGTTCTATTTTTGCAAGGGCTACAATGTAGGATTTATGTACCCTTACAAAATGATCTTGCGGCAGCAAGCTTTCCAGTTGATTGGTGGTGATAGAAGCCAGATGGGACTTATCGGCGGTAAATATTTTTACATAGTTGCCGTAACTCTGTGCGTACAGGATGTCGGCTGTGGATAACTCAATTACGTGGCTATCCACCTTTACAGCAATACTGTTGTTAGGCACGACTGGTTTCTCAACAGGGTCTAAAGCCAGAAAGCGCTCTATAGATTTGACAAATCTTGGGTAATAAATTGGCTTTAACAAATAATCTATCACACCATATTCATAACTTTCCAGTGCAAACTCTGAATAGGCGGTGGTGAGGATAGTTCTGGGAATGCTTTTTAAGGTCTGCAACATTTCCAGTCCCGAGATTTCGGGCATATCGATATCCAGAAACATCAGGTCTACCGTATTGTTGCGTAATACATTAAGGGTTTCTATCGCATTGTAGCACTGATGGGTAAGTTCCAGTTGCGGGTTTTGATTGATGTAGTTGACAAGCACATAATGTGCGGCTGGTTCGTCATCTACAATGATACATTTCTTTGGTACATTCATCAGCTCAGTTCTACTTTTAGGTTTACATTGTATTCTGCCCCATCGGCAAAGCTATTCAGTTGATGCTTGTTCGGATATATGATTTTTAAGCTTTCTATGGTGTTTTTCAACCCGATTTTTGTAGAGACTATTTTTTTCTTTTTCTCGGGGATTGAATTCCTGATTTGCAGGAAGAGCACACCTTTTTCAAGTTTGATATCTATTTTCACAAAGCAATGTTCTATAGCGCAGGTCCCGTGTTTGAATGCGTTTTCAATAAAAGTGATGAGCAACATCGGGGCAATCTTATAATTCCCATTATCTGTTTGGTAATTGTAATCAATTTTACAGCGGTAGCCTACTCTCTCTCGTTCCAGTTCTACATAGCTGGAAATAAATTCAATTTCATCATCTATAGGAATAAATTCCTTGGTGTTGTTTTCTACCTGATAGCGCAACAACTTGGAAACCTGCATAATCAATTCAGATGAGCGCTCGGGGTATTGCAGGCTAACCCCGTAAAGTGTATTGAAGGTGTTGAATAGAAAGTGGGGGTTGAGTTGTGCTCTTAAAACATTAAGCTGTGCCTGGTTGTGTAACAGCTCTTTACTGGTTTTCATTTTTTGCTCACGGTAATGTTCCAGAATTTGAATGGAGCCGAGGATACAGATCAATGTTCCTGCAAGTGTACCCAACTGAAAATGATAGGTTTTTTGATAAGAAGATTTATAAAGGAAACAATTTTTGTAGAGTATTTCGGTAGATACTTCAAACAAAAGAATGGAAAAAACCAATAACAGTATGGCGGTGAGCAGGAAATAGAGGTAAGGTTTATGTTCTTTGAGCAGAATGGGCAATACAAAGAAACGATTGATTTGTGCGTGACCGTAGAGTATAAAAAAATAGACCGATCCGGTGAAAAAGCTTCGCCAGCCTGTGATGAAAATCCAATCGTTAACCGTAAATAGCAGGAAAGAGAAAATCAATATGAAAATCTCCTGCAACCATTTGCTATCTAATATACTTTTTGAAGCCATCTTTATGTTAAAAAATACAAAGTAAGGATATAATCATGTAACATAGTTATATAAATGACCAATTGAATTCGTCATTTATAAGGTTCATTCATCATTTAAAGCATTTTTGTGCCCTGTTTTCGACTTAGTTTTGGCTCAAACTAAAGAATCAGATGTTTAAAAAATGCCCTATTTTTCTTCTTCTATTATCCCCTTTTTTCGGTTATTCACAAATATTGACTTTAAAAGATGCTGTTGAGCAGGGCGTAGCTAATTATGGGACAATTAAAGCAAAAAGCAAATACCTTGCTGCTTCACAAGAAACGGTTAAACAGACGAAAACAGATTATTTGCCTAATGTAACCCTTTCTGCCCAGCAGGATTATGGAACGGTAAATGGACAAAACGGTCCGCTATATGGTTTTGGTGGTTATGGGGTAGCTTCGTCCGGATTGCCGTTGCCGCAACAAAACTGGAATGCAGCTTTTGGCGCTTTATACCTGCTGAATGTAAACTGGGAAGTGTTTTCGTTTGGCCGGATCAGAGAAAGGGTAAACCTGTCAAAGGCTGAGTTGGAACGTTCGACAAAGGATTTGGAGCAGGAAACTTTCCAGCATAAGGTAAAAATTGCAGCAGCCTATCTAAACCTGTTGGCCAGTCAGCGTTTGATGGTTTCGCAGGAGAAAAATCTGGAGCGGGCGGTGGTATTCCATCGCATTGCCGCTACAAGGGTGAAAAATGGATTGCTGGCCGGAGTAGATTCAACCTTGGCTTATGCCGAAGTTTCGAAGGCGGTTATTTCCCTTAACCAGTTAAAGGGGCGTGCCAAGGAAGAAAACAATAAACTGGTTGCTTTGATAGGCGTAAGCATAGCAGATTTTGTGCTGGACAGCAGCTTTGTAAAACGCGTACCAAAAGCCATCTTGTCCAACGGCGTTATCCTTAATCCAGTGCTTCAATATTATAAGAGTAGGGTGGATGCAGGGAAACAAACACTCCAATTGTATAAAAAGGAGTATTATCCATCCGTAAATCTGATTGGGATTTACCAGACCAGAGGCTCCGGCTTTAGTCCGGAATATGCAACCAATCAGCATGCTTTTTCACAGAATTATTTTGATGGCATTAATCCTGATCGGCAAAATTACCTTTTTGGTATTGGCCTGACCTGGAATTTGACGTCAATAGCCAGAACAGGCAAGAAGGTAATTGCACAGCAGTATATGGTGTCGGGCCTGCAGGATGAATACGATGTTGCTGATCAGCAACTGAAAACACAACTAGATGCAGCTGAGGCTAAAATTAAATTTGCTTTGAACAACTATAATGAGGCGCCCAAACAGGTACGGGCCGCCCAACAGGCTTACCTTCAGAAAACAACCTTATATAAAAATGGATTGACGAACCTGGTTGACGTTACCCAGGCCCTTTATGCCCTGAACCGGGCAGAGACTGATAGCGATATCATTTACACCAATGTATGGCAGTCGCTGCTGATGAAGGCAGCTGCTTCCGGAGATTTCGACCTGTTTATCAATGAATTTTAAAGCTGTAGCCCAATGAATTTAATACGTTTTGCCCTTCGTAAACCCATTTCTATCCTTGTGTTGGTTGCTGGACTTTTCTTTTTTGGCATAGGTGCAATAAGGAGTATAAAAGTCGATATCCTGCCCAAGATGAACCTGCCGGTGATTTACCTGGCCCATCCTTTTGGAGGCTACACGCCTAACCAGATGGAATCGTATTTCGCAAAAAACTACGTCAATATCCTGCTCTTCGCCAATGGCGTAAAATCAATTGAGTCGAAAAATATACAGGGCCTTACGCTGATGAAAATCAGCTATTATGAGGACACCAATATGGCGCAGGCTGCGGCCGAATTAAGTGCACTCGCTAACCGCATGCAAGCTGCATTTCCGCCAGGCTCACAACCACCTTTTATTATTCGCTTTGATGCGTCCTCACTTCCGGTGGGGCAGCTGGTGTTGAGTAGTAAAACCAAAAGTAACAACGAATTGCAGGATCTGGCCAATGTGTATGTAAGGGCATCTTTTACCTCCGTTCCAGGTTTGCTTTCTCCTCCGCCTTTTGGCGGAAGTCCGAGGACAATAGAGATCAATGTTGATCCTGTAACGCTACGGACGCATAATTTAACGCCCGATCAGATTGTGGAGGCTATCAGGATCAATAACCAGACGGCACCTTCAGGAAATGTTCGGATTGGCGATAAAAACTACATTACACCAACCAACAACACCATTAAGGAGGTAAAGGACTTTGAAAAAATTCCTTTGTTTAAAGGAGGGGTGCAAAACCTTTACCTTGGGGATGTGGCGACTGTTAAAGATGGAGCGGATTTAACTGCCGGTTATGCATTGGTAAATGGAAAACGTTCGGTATATGTGAGCATTGCTAAAGCCGGGGATGCATCTACCTGGGATGTGGTGCAGCAGCTAAAGAAAAAATTACCAGTGATACAAAATACCTTGCCCGATGATGTAAAGTTGTCCTACGAGTTTGATCAGTCGGTATATGTGATCAATTCTGTAAAAAGTCTGGTTACAGAAGGGGTAATAGGGGCTGTGTTAACAGGGTTAATGGTGTTGCTGTTCCTGGGCGATAGGCGGGCTGCGCTGATTGTGATCCTTACGATTCCTATTTCTGTGATTTCCTCCGTGTTGTTGCTGAAACTATTCGGCCAAACTATTAACCTGATGACACTTAGCGGCCTTGCGCTGGCTATCGGGATTCTGGTTGATGAAAGTACGGTAACGATAGAAAATATACACCAACACCTGGATATGGGAAAACCCAAGGCCCTGGCCATATGGGATGCCTGCAAGGAAATTGCATTGCCCAAGTTGTTGATCCTTTTGTGTATTCTAGCCGTTTTTGCACCGGCATTTGTAATGTCGGGCATACCTGGAGCCTTGTTTTTACCGCTGGCGCTGGCTATTGGTTGTGCCATGCTGGTATCCTTCCTGTTGTCGCAGACTTTTGTCCCGATTATGGCCAACTGGATCATGAAATCGCATCCAAAAATAAAACATCCGGCAGATATTACTGATGATGAAGCAGAGTTTAATGCTTCCGGGATATCGCCGGAATCTGAAAAAGATATCATCATGCAAAAGGAGGTCCTGGTTCGCGAGGATCTGAATAACAATGGAAAAGTTGGTGCTTTTGAAAGGTTCAGAATGAGGTTTATAGTGATGATTGATAGGTTGTTTAAG
The DNA here is from genome assembly GCF_900564155.1 of Pedobacter schmidteae. Taxonomy (NCBI): domain Bacteria; kingdom Pseudomonadati; phylum Bacteroidota; class Sphingobacteriia; order Sphingobacteriales; family Sphingobacteriaceae; genus Pedobacter; species Pedobacter schmidteae. The sequence goes on from NZ_LS999839.1 coordinate 2,710,597, forward strand.
CTCAAAAGGCCTGTTGCCCTTTTCTACCTCCTGGGGATTTCAGCTATTGCTATTGTTTTGTTAAATGTTATCGGACAGGATGTTTTTCCAAAAGTAAACTCCAGTCAGTTTCAAATGAGGTTAAGAGCGGCAGATGGAACAAGGCTGGAAAGAACCGAAGATCAGGCCAAGTTGGTGCTTAATGACCTGGAAAAGATGGTCGGAAAAGAACACCTGTCCATTTCTTCAGTTTACATTGGTCAGCATCCAGCGCAGTTTTCGGTATCTCCGATATACTTGTTTACAGCAGGTCCGCATGAAGCTGTTTTTCAGATTGCACTGAAAGATTACCATACCGATATGGATACGTTTAAGGATGAGCTTAGGAAAAGAATAAAAAAGCTATTGCCAGATGTTAAAGTGTCATTTGAGCCTATTGAGTTAACCGACAAAGTGTTAAGTCAGGGCTCGCCAACGCCTATCGAGATCCGTATTGCCGGAAAGAATAAGAAAACAAATGAAGAATACGCCAATAAAATCATTGCAAAATTAAATAAGGTAGCCTACTTTAGAGATGTCCAGATTGCACAGCCTATTCATTATCCATCGCTTGATATTAAAATTGACAGGGTACGTGCTGCGCAGTTGGGCGTAGATATGACAGATATCTCGCGTTCACTAATTGCTTCTACCTCATCATCAAGGTATACGGAAAAAAATACCTGGATAGATGAAAAGGCGGGTTTATCATACAATGTACAGGTACAGGTGCCTTTAGAAAAGATGATGAATGAAAACGATATGGGGGCGATACCATTACTGAAGAACAATTCGCGACCTGTGCTGAGTGATGTGGCAGAAATTATTCCTTCGGTTACATATGGCGAAAATGACAATATTGGTGCAATGCCCTACCTTTCGGTAACGGCCAATATTGACCATACCGATTTGGGGACCGCTGCCAAACAGGTGGGGCAAACCATTGAAGAGTTGGGGACGTTGCCCAGGGGGCTATTCATTGAACCTATTGGATTGAGTACTGTATTATCGGAAACGATGAGCAGTCTGGAATCGGGCCTACTGGTTGCTGTGGTGGTGATATTTCTGATGCTGGCTGCAAATTTCCAATCTTTCAAAATCTCCTTCGTAATTCTGACTACGGTACCGGCTGTCGTATTGGGGTCTTTAATACTTTTGTTAGTTACCGGATCAACCCTGAATTTACAATCGTATATGGGGATTATTATGTCGGTAGGGGTATCAATTGCCAATGCTGTACTATTGATCACTAATGCAGAACAGCTGAGAAAACACAATGGCGATGCGGTATTGTCGGCCCGGGAAGCGGTTTCCCTGAGGTTGCGCCCCATTATTATGACCAGTATTGCCATGATTGCCGGTATGTTGCCGATGGCTATTGGTCATGGAGAAGGTGGTGAGCAGGTTTCTCCTTTAGGAAGGGCTGTGATTGGAGGGTTGGTGTTCTCTACATTCACCGTTTTAATTATCCTGCCTATGATTTTTGCCTGGGTAATGGGCAAGTCGACCACTGCATCGGTATCTCTTGATCCGGAAGACGAAGAGAGTAAGCATTATATATCTACTTTACCACATGCCTAAAAATATTGTTCATAACACCTATTACTATCAGATGAGACTTATATATATAACTACAACGATTTTTAGCACATTTCTTTTTTTATCGGGCTGTGCCGAAAAGCCAAAAGAAAGTGTTGCCATTGAGGAAGCTCCTAAAATGGAGACTTTCGAAATAAAAAAAGAAAAGCTATCTACAGAACTGACGATGCCTGCCGAATTAGTAGGGTTCCAGGAGGTAGATCTTTATGCCAAGGTGGCCAGTTTTGTGAAGGAACTAAAGATAGATATTGGTACACAGGTTAAAAAAGGACAGCTGCTACTGGTGCTTGATGCACCTGAAACCAGCTCGCAATTGAATGCAGCCGAGTCTCGCTTACATTCGCAGGAATCGGTATACACAGCAAGTAACAGTACTTACAAAAGATTATTGGAAACCAGTAAGGTAGAAGGCACGGTGTCGTCGAATGACCTGGAGCAGGCAGAGGCAAGAAAAAATGCAGATTTCGCCCAGTTGCAGGCGGCGAAGGCAAGCTACAAAGAAGCGCAGGCTATACTTGGATATCTTCAGATCCGCGCACCTTTTGACGGAGTTGTTTCGGCCAGAAATGTTAACCCTGGTGCTTATGTAGGGCCTTCAGGAAAGGGATCGGAACTGCCTTTGGTTACCGTTCAGGAACAGCGCAAACTGCGCCTATCGGTATCTGTGCCAGAGCAGTATGCCGGATACCTGAGCGTGGGCGATGCCATGAACTTTACCGTGCGGTCGGTATTGGGGCAAACCTTTAGCGCAAAAATTGCGCGTAAATCTGGTGCGTTGGATACAAAGCTGCGGTCGGAAAGGGTAGAAATGGATGTAGCCAATACTGGTAACCAATTGTTGCCCGGAATGGTTGCAGAAGTAGTGTTGCCGCTTCATGCAAAAGACAGTACCTATGTGGTGCCTAAATCAGCTGTTGTAACTTCAAGTGAAGGAATTTTTGTAATTACAGTTATAAATAACAGGACTGCAAGAACCAAAGTGCAGAAGGGGCGGGAGTTTAAAGATAAAATCGAAATTTTTGGTGCATTTACCGGAAAACCCGTACTAATAAAGTCCGCATCTGAAGAAATAAAGGATGGAACGGTGGTAAATTAGCACTGAATTTTCCGTCAAAAGCTGATTTACATGTTTATGATAAAAAATTAACCGGGCTTTATTACCTTTGTCCGAATTTAATCCTATACAATGTACAAAAACTGGTGGAAAATTTTAGGGGCAATATTGGTTATTTACTCAACCATTGCCGGGTTTTTAGCTAGCGTTCCTGAACTGCCTATTTTGCATGAAAGCATCCGTAACCTTTATTTCCATGTGCCCATGTGGTTTGGAATGATCGTATTGTTTACGGTTTCCGTTTATCATAGCATAAAGTTTTTAAGTAATAACAACCAGGATCACGATCTTAAAGCGGTAGAGAGCATCAATGCCGGGGTAATTTATGGCATTCTGGGTATCGTAACGGGAGCCATTTGGGCTAAGTTTACCTGGGGGCAGGCCTGGAGCTTTGATGTGAAACAGAATTTTGCTGCCATCGCTTTGTTGCTTTATTTTGCTTACCTGGTATTGCGCAATGCCATAGACGAAGAGCAAAAAAGGGCCAAAATATCGGCCATTTACAACATATTTGCTTTTCCAATGATGGTGGTGCTACTTTTTGTATTGCCACGCTTATCCGATTCCCTACATCCGGGCAATGGTGGCAATCCGGGCTTCAACTCCTATGATCTGGATAGCCGTATGCGTATGGTGTTTTATCCGGCCTGCCTGGGTTGGATATTGATTGGATATTGGATTTATACCATTTTATACCGAGTTCGTTCACTAGAAAAAAAGAATACATTATAGTCATGAAGAAATTATCAGTTACCTTTTTAATGTTGATGTTGACCCTTCAATTGTTTGCACAAAACGGGGATTCTTCTATCTCTGACAGTGTGTATGCTTCGGGTAAAATTTATGTCGTGGTGGCCTGTATCGTGCTAATTTTGTTCGGCCTGCTTTTTTTTCTGTTCACCATCGAAAAAAGATTAAAAAAATTAGAGCAAAAATCTGCTGCCAAAAACTAATTTTAAATCGTTTAATCCCTGTTTTTACCCCTAATTTGGGCTAGTGTGACAGATACACTAAGCTATTATGTATTTGTATTAATCGTTTTTTTTAGTGCAATTTTGTACTCGTAACTGAGAACTTATTTCAAATTCATAAAAAACAAATAATGGCTAATACAGCAAATGAGACAAAATTCTTTGCAGATGTCTGCAAGAACTTTGACAATGCCGCGCAATTTACCGCCCACCCGGAAGGTTTATTAACTCAAATTAAAGCTTGTAACAGTGTGTACCGTTTCCAGTTTCCTATTCGCAGAGGTAATGGTTTCGAAGTAATTGATGCATGGCGTGTAGAACACTCGCAGCATATGAACCCTACAAAAGGAGGGATTCGTTACAGTGACATGGTAAATGAAGACGAGGTAATGGCGCTTGCCGCTCTGATGACTTACAAATGTGCGATTGTAAACGTACCATTTGGAGGAGCAAAAGGCGGTATATGTATCAATCCTAAAAATTATACCATTGGCGAACTGGAGAACATCACACGTCGTTATACTACAGAATTGATTAAAAAGAATTTTATTGGCCCGGGTATCGATGTTCCTGCTCCTGATTACGGAACAGGTGAGCGTGAGATGAGCTGGATAGCTGATACTTATATGACCATGAACCCTGGGCAGTTGGATGCATTGGGTTGTGTTACCGGTAAGCCTATTGCTTTACATGGCATCCGCGGACGTAAGGAAGCTACAGGTAGAGGTGTTGCTTATGCCGTAAGAGAGTGTGTAAGTGTTGCCGAAGATATGGCAAAAATTGGCCTTAAAGCTGGTTTGGGCGATAAACGTGTTATCGTACAGGGATTGGGTAATGTGGGATACCATGCTGCTAAATTCCTTGCCGAGTTTGGCGCAACTGTAGTTGGTCTTTGTGAATACGAGGGCGCAATTTACAATGCAAATGGATTAAATATAGACGAGGTATTTGCGCACCGCAAACTAACAGGATCTATTTTAGGATTCCCAGGTGCCACTGAGTTCAAAAATTCTATGGAAGGATTGGAGCAGCCATGTGATATCCTGGTTCCTGCAGCACTTGAAAATCAGATTACTGTAGAGAACATCAGAAACATTAAGGCTAAAATTATTGCCGAAGGTGCTAACGGACCTTGTACGCCTGAAGCGGAAGAAATTTTTACCGAAATGGGTGGTGTTATTATTCCTGATATGTATTGCAATGCAGGTGGTGTTACAGTTTCTTATTTTGAGTGGTTGAAAAATCTTTCACACGTAGCCTTTGGTCGTATGGAAAATCGTTATGCCGAAAATTCCAACGCCAACCTGATCAATACCCTGGAAAGCCTGACCGGTAAAAGTATTCCTGCCGAGCACCGTTTGATGATTGTTAAAGGAGCTTCTGAAATGGAATTGGTAAACTCTGGTCTGGAAGACACGATGATCCATTCTTATCATGAAATCAGAGAGACATTGATGAATAAAACAGGTATTAAGACCTTGAGGACAGCTGCCTTTGTGGGGTCAATTGATAAGATCGCTGTATCTTATATGAACCTGGGTGTTTGGCCATAAACTGCTAAATAATTCAATTGAACCGCGACGCCTTTTTTGGTCTCGCGGTTTTTTAATGCCTATTTGTCAGAGAACTATCAATAAACTGTCATCAAAGCGTTTTGAATGCCATAAGCGGCCTTTAGGTACTTATATTTTTTATCTTTGTGAAGTTTCTTTAAAAACTTTATTACATCCATGAGAAAAAGTGCAATTATTGGTTTAATAACTATAGCATTATGTGTTGGCTTTTTGGTAAGTCTTAACGCGGATACCAATACCTATTCAACCTTTAGTGAAGCTGCCAAAGATCCCAAAGAGTTCCATGTAATGGGGTATTGGGAAAAATCAAAGGGTATGCACTATGATGCCCTGAAAGATGCTAACCGTTTTGAGTTTTTTATGAAAGACGAAAAGGGTGATGTGAATAAAGTAGTATATGCCGGAACCAAACCCCAGGATTTCGAGCGTTCGGAGAAACTAGTATTGATCGGTAAAATGAACCAGGATACTTTTTATGCTTCAAAGATATTGATGAAGTGCCCATCTAAATACAACAATGACCTGGTAGAGGTTAAAGCGGATGGTACTGTAGAAAAGCAGGATGGCACTAAAGTGAAGCAGGACGGAACAGCAGAAAAATACAAATAATTTTAATGGATATACAGTTTATTGGAGAGAACCTCCTACCCGGTAAAATCGGCCAATTTTTTATTGTTTTGGCATTTGCCGCTTCTTTACTCTCAACCATAGCTTATTTCTTTGCTACACGAAATAAAGATCTCGGAGACCAATCCTGGAACCGTATAGGCCGCATATCATTTGTTATCAACTGGGTCAGTGTGATTGGTATCGGTGTCACTTTATTTTACCTGATTTTAAATCATTACAACGAGTATTATTACGTTTACAGTCACTCCTCTAAAGAGCTTCCTGTATATTATATCGTATCTGCTTTCTGGGAAGGGCAGGAGGGAAGTTTCTGGCTATGGGCTTTCTGGCAGTCGCTGCTTGGTGGTATACTAATCTGGAGGGCGAAATCATGGGAAAACGGCGTGATGACTGTAGTGGCATTTTCGCAATTGTTTTTAACTTCTATGGTGCTTGGTGTCGAAATTTTTGGTGAGCGGATTGGTAGTTCGCCTTTTATTTTACTGAGAGATGCCATGGACCTAAAAACAATGGTGCCGATATTCTCTGATCCTGAAAACTATAAAAACTATCTTAAATTTATTACTGATGGAAAAGGACTAAACCCTCTTCTTCAGAATTACTGGATGGTGATACATCCACCAACCTTGTTCCTTGGTTTTGCCAGTATGGTGGTACCCTTTGCTTACGCGGTTGCCGGCTTATGGCAAAAACGTTATAAAGAATGGGTTAAACCAGCTATGCCCTGGGCTTTATTTGCCGTAATGATTTTGGGTACCGGTATCATCATGGGCTCGTTCTGGGCGTATGAAGCTTTAAATTTTGGTGGTTTCTGGGCCTGGGATCCGGTAGAGAATGCATCTATCATTCCATGGTTAACACTAATTGCAGGTGTACACGTGATGATTGCTTTTAAAAATACAGGCCATGCTTTTTTTACGGCCGTTGTATTGATCATGATCAGCTTTGTGCTGGTACTTTATGCTTCTTTCTTAACCCGAAGTGGGGTACTAGGCGAAACATCTGTGCATTCATTTACCGATCTCGGGATGTTCTGGCACCTTGTACTGTACAATGTGGTGTTTTTGACTATTCCCACGATTTTGCTGGTGATCAGGTGGAAAGAATTGCCAATTACCAATAAAGACGAAGAAACTTATTCCAGAGAATTCTGGATGTTTATTGGTGCATTGGTGATTACCGTAGCCTGTATTCAGGTTATCTTCTCTACCTCTGTCCCTGTATTTAACCAGGCTTTCGGAACTAAGTTTGCCCCTCCAATTGACGCGATTAAATATTATAACCAGTGGCAGGCGCCTTTCGCTATTCTGGTTACCATTATATCAGGCTTTGCACAGTTTATGAAATATAAAAGGACCGATACCAGGAAGTTTTATAGCAGTCTGATTGCTTCATTGGTGTTTTCTGTTGTCATTACCGGTGCTTTTGTATACATCACCAGTGTGTACCATAACCTGATGTATATCCTGCTTACTTTTAGCTGTATTTTTGCCATCCTGTCCAATGCCAAAATACTTGGTATAGCCTTTAACGGGAAACGCAAACTGGTAGGTGCTTCAGTAGCTCATATTGGTTTTGCACTCTTGCTGTTGGGTGCATTGGTTGCTGCGGCAACCAACAAACCTATCTCGCTTAATGCAACTAACTTTATTCCGGTAAAGGACTTTGAAAAAGTTGAAAAGCCCGGCGAGAATATAGTACTTTATAAAAATGAACCTAAAAAAATGGGCAGGTATACCGTAACCTACGTAAGTGATACTACAGTTGCGCCAAATACCTTTTATAAGCTTAATTTTAAGGTGATAAACGAAAAAACAGGTGAGGTAAAAGAAGATTTTGAACTGAATCCACATGTACAGGTGAATGAAAAAATGGGGTTGATCGCTTCTCCAGATACCAAACACTACCTTACTTACGACATTTATACCCACATTACCAGTGCGCCTGAAAAAAAGGATGATCATGCTGACCATGAAGGCCACAAGGAAGAGGAAAACTACAAAGCACCAAGGATAGTAAATGTAGCAACAGGGGATACTTTGCATACCAGCAGTGGGATCATTACCGTTGGAGCTTTGAATAACCAACCTAAGGCAAAAAGTCTGACTTTGGCTCCTGGCGATTTAGCAGTAGGTTTACCAATTGAGGTTAACCTGAATGGTAAGATTTATAAAACTGAACCCATATTCCTGATTAAGGGAAACAACACGTTTGATTTTGCCCGTAACATTGACGAACTAGGCTTAAGGTTCAGGTTTACTAAAGTATTGCCCGAACAACGGAAAGTAGAGCTGCATGTTTATGAAAAACCGCAACAGGCAAAAGATTGGGTTGTATTTAAATCTATTGAGTTCCCTTATATTAATCTTTATTGGGTTGGAACAATTGTAATGGTTATTGGATTTCTTATTTCTATATTTAGAAGGCAAAAAGAAGTCAAAGCAGTTTAATTAATGCTATGGTAAGCCTCGGTGCAACTACAGCTTTAGTTAACATTGCTTTATAACCATCAAAATAATGATATCCCTATGAAGATTGTTTGTTTAGGTTCGGGCAACGTAGCCAGCCATATGGCTAAAGCTTTTAAAGAAAATGGAGCCGATATTGCTCAGGTATGGAGCAGAGATCTGGAAAATGCCCGGGAATTGGCTGGAGAAACCGGTGCCCGAGCTATTGCTGATTTAAAAGAGGTAGAGGAATACGCTGATTTGTATCTGATTGCGGTGAAAGATGACGCGATTGAAAAGGTGTCCAAAGCGCTGAAAAATGTAAATGGCCTGGTGGTTCATACTTCTGGTGCTACCGGGATGGAAGTATTGCAGAATCATAAACAATATGGCGTGTTTTATCCATTGCAGACTTTTTCTAAGTTGCAACCTATAGACTTTATCCACGTTCCTTTGTGTCTGGAGGCCAATACAGAAGAAAATATGAGCTTGCTGCAGTTGGTAGCTATGAAACTAAGTCCGTTGATTTACGAAGTGGATACAAAAAAACGTGAAATATTACATGTCGCAGGGGTTTTTGCGTGTAATTTTGTAAACCATATGTATCAGTTGAGTCATCAGATCTTAAAAAAGAACGATCTGGACTTTGAAATGCTGCGACCATTAATTATGGAGACTGCTGTAAAAGTGCAGGATGCCTTACCGGAGGATGTACAAACCGGACCAGCCATACGCAGCGATAAAAAGACGATTTTAAAACACGAAGAGCTCCTCAAAAAAATGCCGCATTTGCAGGAAATCTATAAAAATTTAAGTAAAAGCATTAAAAAGTAGCATTCATTAGGTAATTGCGGTTTTTGGTGCTTATTTTTGAACCATATTATGAGCATTTTTAAATTAAAGATAAATTTCGAAGAACACGGAAAAGAAACAGTTGAACTACCTATTGCCGGCGGAGAGTCTGTTTTGGATGTCTGCCATGATCACGGAATAGAATTACAGCACAATTGTGGTGGCGTGTGCGGTTGCAGTACCTGCCACGTATATGTAAATAAAGGAATGGATAATATCCAGGAAATTTCAGATAAAGAAGAGGATTTTATTGATAGGGCTGTTCGCCCGAAAATTACCTCTCGCTTAGGTTGTCAGTGTGTAGTGATGAGTGGCGATATTGAGGTTACCATACCTGATCAGTCTGAGTTTTTAGGTCATTAATTATAAAAAATAAATAAACAGAACATGCTGGATAAGTTTGCCCTACCCATATATTGGAATGATCACGAGGATATTGCTCAGGAATTGTATGAGAAATTTGGTGACGATTTTAATGAAGCCAAAATATACCGTATCCGATTTACAGAACTTTTAGAGTGGATATTGGCTTTGCCTAACTTTAAAGGTACCAAAGAAGAAAGTAACGAAGGACATCTGGAGCAAATCCAGTCGGCCTGGGTTTACGAATGGAGAGATAACCAAAAATAGCCGATGTTTCTTGAACAGCTAAAGCAGGTTACCACACTCATCTTTGATATTGATGGCGTATTAACGAACGGTGATATCATCGCGTCGGACTCTGGTGAGTTTTTACGGACCTTTAATATCAAAGATGGTTATGCCCTGCAGTTGGCCGTTAAAAGAGGTTACCATGTTTGTATCATCTCTGGCGGCAAAGGAGCTGCTATGCAAAAAAGATTTGAAGGACTTGGTATCAATAATATATTTTTAGGTGTTTCCGATAAAGTTGCAGTGTACAACAGCTTGTGTACTGAGTATAATCTGAATTCCCTGGAAGTGCTTTATATGGGGGATGATATCCCTGATTTAAAAATTATGCAGCTGGTGGGCCTTGCTGTCTGTCCGGCCGATGCAGTTCCCGAAATTAAAGCCATCTCTCATTATATTTCTCCTTATAACGGCGGAAAGGCTGCGGTTAGAGATGTGGTAGAAAAGGTGCTTAAAGTACAAGGGAAATGGTTTGATGAAAACCCTTCTGCTGCCGATTCCGGCAAATAAAATTATATTTTTCATTGCAACAATTATGTTACATGAGTAGGTTAAACCTATTGGTGTCCTGTTGTCTCTAACGTTTGAGTTAGCAATAGCTTATAACCTTTAAAGAAACCGTCAGGAGCTTTGCGAATGATAGCTTCATTACCATTAAAAAACAAAAAAACAATGAAAAAAGTATTGATTATCTGCGGATTGTTATTTAGTGTAATAACGTTTGCAAAAGCACAGGATGGCAATCGTAAAATGCAGACCCCGGAAGAAAGAGCTCAGAAGATGGCGGAACAGCTGACAAAAAAACTAAGCTTATCTGAGGATCAGAAAACTAAAGTCACTGCAATCTATCTTGATCAGGCAGCGGCCATGAAAAAAGTTCGTGAAGAAGGAAAAGGTGACAGGGCAGGAATGATGGCTAAAATGAAAACAGCAAATGAAGAAAGTGATGCTAAAGTAAATGCTTTATTAAATGATGATCAGAAAAAAGCATTTGAAGCATGGAAAGCAGAAAGAGCCGAAAACATGAAAAAAAGAATGGAAGGTAGAGGCCCTGCTGGGGGTGGCGGTCAATAGTTTTAAAATATTATAAATAATAGAAGCGGCCTTGTGCCGCTTTTGTTATTTTTGCCCCCAAACAAACACATCTATGTATACGCAAAAGCTTCCAATTATACTCGCCTCCAAATCTCCACGCCGACACGAATTGATGCAGCTCATGGAACTCGATTTTAAGGTGATTTTAAAGGACGTTGATGAAACCTATCCCGAGGGGCTTCTACCTGCAGATATAGCCATTTATATCGCCGAAAAAAAAGCTGCCGCTTTTGAGCAGGAGCGGACTGATAGTCTTGTAATTACTGCCGATACCATTGTCGCTTTTAATAATGAAATACTCGGTAAGCCTGATGATGCCCATGATGCGGCCGGGATGTTAGCCAGATTATCGGGAACCAACCATCAGGTCTATACGGGAGTAAGCCTGGCGCATGGGACTAAAATCTATTCTTTTTATGATGTTACAGAAGTGTTTTTTAATACACTTACAACTGAGCAAATTGATCATTACATCAAGAATTATAATCCGTTGGATAAGGCCGGCGCATATGGTATTCAGGATTGGATAGGGTTTATAGCTGTCGAAAAGATCATCGGTTCTTATACCAATGTTATGGGGTTGCCAACAGAAAAACTCTATAACGCACTATTGAGCTTTTGAAGTGGCCAGTTGATAAAGCACCCCCATTTTTAAATCGTAAGTAGAAAGACTTAGCTTTTTAAGTGCGCAATGATCTATCACATAATTGGTGAGGATGGCAGCCATAACAATCATGTCTACCCGCAATTTAATGAGCCCAGGCATCAATTCCCTTTCAGCATGTGTAGATGCAATTAATCGTGCAGCCAATTCCTGATATTTGTTTAAATCAATAGGAGTTGTTTTAATACTTTTTATATCGACTTTCTCATCCAGCATACTCGCATAAGTTTCGAAAGCACCTGCAGAGCCAATTAGCTGCTGTGGATGATGTAAAGCACAGGCTGCTTTTAAATCAGCCAGGGTCTCATCAAGTTTACTGACAATATTTGTCTGATCGGTGATACTAAGCGGATCTGATTGAAAATAAGCTTGCATCAGGCGTGCTGCACCTATGTTATAGCTTTTTTTCCAAAGTATATTATCTGTATTGCAGAGGATAAATTCTGTGCTGCCGCCTCCGATATCCATAATTAGCGAGGTGTCTGTTATTACCTCAGTTGCCTTTACACCGCTAAAAATGTAAACAGCTTCTTCATCACCACTGACCACCTCAATCTCAATATCAGCTTCCTTTTTAGCCGCATTTACGAAATCAGCTCCATTAGCTGCGCTGCGTATGGCCGAAGTAGCAATAGCTTTCACCACATCCACCTGGTATTTGTCTATTTCCCTTTTGAAATTTTTAAGTGTGTGGATACCTCTTTCAAATGCTTCAGGGATAATGAGATGATCATTAATCTTTCCCTGTCCCAGTTGTACCGGTTCGTTGGTTTTATACAATACTTCTATTTCTGTATCCAACAGGTTGGCTATAATAAGGTGAAAAGTATTGGTGCCGAGGTCTATAACAGCTGCTTTCATATCTAATAAAAAAAAGCCGCTTCGTGAAGCGGCTTTTAAGGGTATTCATTAATTATTCAAAATATTCTTTCATTTTTTCAAAGAAGCTCTTGTCATTTTTACCTGGCTGAGGTTTGAAGTTCGGAGAATCTTTGAGTCTTTCTAAGATGGATCTTTCTTCGGCGCTAAGGGCTTTAGGTGTCCAAATGTTTACATGAATGATTTCATCCCCACGATGGTAAGAATTGATTTCAGGGATGCCTTTGCCTTTCAAACGCAACAGTTTGCCGCTTTGGGTTCCCGGTTCAATTTTGATCTTAGCTTTACCATCAATAGTAGGTACTTCAGCACTATAGCCTAATGCGGCGTCAATTATAGAAATATGAAGATCATACACTACATTATTACCTTCGCGTTTCAGATTCTCGTGAGGGATCTCTTCAATCAGGATAATCAGATCGCCCGGAATGCCTCCGTTTGGTGCTGCGTTTCCTTTTCCACTCATGCTTAGTTGCATGCCATCACTTACACCGGCAGGTATATTGATGGTAATGGTTTCTTCACCTCTTACTACACCTTCACCATGGCAAGAACCACATTTTGCGGTAATCTGCGATCCGCTTCCGTTACAGGTAGGGCAGGTAGAGGTAGTTTGCATTTGCCCTAATATGGTATTGGTAACTCTGCGTACCGCGCCGCTACCGCCGCAGGTTTTACAGGTACTTACCGATGAGCGGTCTTTGGCTCCGCTGCCATCGCAGGTTTTACAAACAATTTGCTTATTTACTTTTATTTTTTTCTCGGTGCCATTGGCAATTTCTTCGAGTGTGAGTTTTACTTTAATGCGCAGGTTAGAGCCTTTTGCCACCCTTCTGCCACCACGTGACTGCTGACCACCTCCAAAGAAGCTTTCAAAAGGACTACCACCGCCTGAACCAAAGATATCACCAAACTGGCTAAATATATCTTCCATGTTCATGCCACCGCCACCGTAACCACCGCCAGAGGCGCCGCCTACACCGGCATGACCATAATGGTCATAACGCTGTTTCTTTTCAGGATTACTTAAAACTTCATAAGCCTCAGCCGCTTCCTTAAATTTTTCTTCAGCTGATTTATCATCCGGGTTTTTATCCGGGTGATATTTAATGGCTAGTTTGCGATAAGCCTTTTTAATTTCGTCAGCGGATGTGTTTCTGGATACGCCAAGCACATCATAATAATCTCTTTTGCTCATAAAATATTAACTACCTACTACTACTTTGGCAAAGCGTATAACTTTGTCATTTAAAGTATATCCTTTTTCCAGTTCGTCTATTACTTTTCCTTTTAACTCTTCAGTTGGTGCAGGTATTTTAGTAATGGCTTCGTGGTTATCTGTATCAAAAACAGTATTGATACTTTCTATTTCTTTAAGACCTTTCTGGGCCAGTGTACTTTTTAATTTGGTATGAATCAGCTGAACGCCTTCCCGGATAGAAGCCACATCGGTTGCATTTTCCATTGCTTTGCCAGCTCTGTCAAAATCATCCAGTAAAGGTAATAAAGACACAATTACATCTTTACCGGCAGTTTGCAGCAATTCTACACGTTCCTTTTGCGTACGGCGTTTATAGTTGTCAAATTCTGCAAACAAGCGTAAATATTTATCATTTAAAGCAGCATTTTCCTGTTGCAGTTTTTCTTCTGCAGACAGTTCTGGTGCGCTTTCTTTTAATTCTTCTTCTTTTTCAGCAGCTTCTGTATTTGCCTCCGTATTGTCTATCAATTGATCTTCAGTAGGTTGTTCTACTGCAGGGTCTTGATTTTGCATAGTTGTATCTTGATTATTGTGTTTCTTCTTGCTAAACATAGTATAGTAGAATTTTTGATGATGAACTCAAAAGGTTTGCCAATAGCTAATATCCCGTCATGCTGTCAGTTTTCATTCAAAAACAGGTAACAGAATGGCCGAATACGAAAATTATGTCAGAAAATTGTCTTAAACAATTTGTGCATCTTCATGAACTACTCCGCTCTCACATTTTATAATCCTTGAAGGGAAGGTGCGGATAATGTGATAATCATGCGTGGCCATCAAAACAGATGTTCCACTTTGGCTGATCTGTTTCAGCAACATGACAATTTCTTCGGAAGTATCAGGATCCAGGTTTCCTGTCGGCTCATCAGCAAGGATAATTTCCGGATTGTTGAGCAAGGCCCGTGCAATTACCACGCGTTGTTGTTCTCCACCTGAAAGTTCATGTGGCATTTTTTTTATTTTTGAGCGCAATCCAACTTTTTCCAGCACATCTTTAATACGCTCGCTGATCAGGTTTTTGTCTGTCCATCCAGTCGCTTTAAGTACAAATTCCAGGTTTTTATCCACCGTTCTGTCGGTCAGTAACTGAAAGTCCTGAAACACGATGCCCAGCTTCCGACGTAGAAAAGGAACCTCCTTGTTGCTCAGTTTTTTTAAGTCAAAGCCGGCAATCTGCCCATCGCCATTCCCGATATGAAGGTCGCCGTAAATAATTTTTAACAAACTACTTTTTCCCGAACCTGTTTGCCCGATTAAAAAAACGAATTCTCCTTTGTCTATATTTAAATTTACATTCGACAAAACCAAATGCTTTTGCTGAAATACATCTACATTTTTTAAATTTATAACTGTGCTTCCTGTCATGGTTTAGATATCTAATTTAGCAATTTGTCCAAATGGCAAATCGTTTACAAAATTCATTATGTATGGGAGTTTATCTCCAAGACCTAATTTATCCAGTGATTTATCAGGCCTGTCTACCCTGAAATATGCCAGGAGGGTAAACTTATCGTCCCTCAACTGCACATAATCCGGAATTTTGGCTATGCCTTTTACTTTTATAACATACATTGCTCAAAAATAGTATTTCAAAATGAAACATTATGATTTTTGGGGTATTTATCTGATGAGCGTTAAGGAGCCGCTGAGTGGTTTTAGTCCCGACTCCAGGTAAATCATATAATAATAAACGCCACTGGGTACATCCTCATTCCCCCGTTTTCCATCCCATGGGCGTTCATATCCTTCACTTTCAAACATCAGCTGACCGTAGCGGTTGAAGATTTTTACCCTTGGTTTTGCATAAGTATCGAGGGCTACAACATTCCAATAGTCGTTTATACCATCCCCATTGGGACTAAAGCTATTTGGCACCATCAATTTATCATATACTTTGATAAAAACTTCGTCGCTACTGCTCAGGCATCCAGTACTGGAAAGTACATTCAACGTATAAGTGGTGCTAACTACCGGACTTGCTATTGGATTTAATTTCGTAGGGTCGTCCAGCCCCCCGGCAGGTGTCCAGAATATTTGAGCAATGTTTTCGCCGCTAACCCTGCCTTTTAGTGAAACCGCATTTCCTTTGATGATCTTTGCATCTGGTCCGGCTGTAGCTACCAGTTCTTTGATCACTTCAACCCTAATCTGTGCCTGTGTTTCGCAGTAACCGTTTGAAACGTACACCGTATAGTCGGTTGTCCGGTTTGGGCTGGCTATTGGGTTGGCAATATCTGCCGCCGACAAACCGGTTTCAGGTACCCAGCGGTAAGAAGTACCAGTGCCGGCATTCAACATAACAGATGATCCTTTACAAATGGGAGCTATGGGATCTATAAAAGCTACCGGGCGGGCAACAACAATTACTTCAGTTTGCGTAATGGCTTCACATCCGGCGTCATTGGTTACCACAACGGTGTAAGTGCCCGACATTTGCAGACTGGCATTGTCAATGCGGGGCGACTGTGCTGTGGAGGTAAATCCTCCGGGACCAGTCCAATTATAAGAACTTGCAGTATTTACTGATAACTGGAGAGGGTCGCCCACACAAACCGTAACCGGTGGGTTAGACACTGGCAAAACCGGCAGGGCATTTACCTTCAGTTCAAATTCAGGTGATTTTGCACGGCAGTTTGGTGAATTGATATTTCCATTTTCGGCAACCAAAAGCCGGTATCTATAGCTGCCAATCTGGGCGTTTACAAAGGTTTTTGTCAGCTGACTGGTAGTTTCCATAGGCAAATCCTGCCATACACCATTTGCGTCCATTTCCTGCCAAAGAAAATGAGGGTTGTTGTAAACACCAGCACTAATCTGTGTTGCTAAATTGAAGGTTTTGCTCTCGCCGATACACAAATTAACATTTGATACCGGTAGGTTATTGATTGTCGGGACCAGGGTAGGACCACACGGACTGAAAGTAATATCGTCCACTGCAATGTCATTTCCTTGTCCGCCCGGCCCATTATTTCGTATGCTGATGGTGATGTTATTTACATTAACAGGGGTGGTAAATAAAAAACCACGCTCAATCCAGTCTGTGGCAGCACCTTCGGCAATGTCGCCTGTGTCGTAAGTAAATATATCCTGACCCGTCGATATCGTAAAGGTAAGATTTGGCTTTTTCCCATTGTAGGTTAAAAGATTGATTATCCAGGCCGAAAATTGATAGGTGGTATTTGCACAAAGCCCCACTATCGGGGCCTCATAAAATACACTTGGATCATCAGAAGCATTCACCACCATCATATAGCCATCCGGATCGTTTGGCGTATGGTTGCTAATCTGATGCCAGGAGCCGGCATGCATGCCATTGGTACTTTTTGCAATGGTGTACCAGCCATCCGAAGGTGTGCCGGTGGGCTGAAAAGAAAAAGATGTTTCAGCAATAGCGGGGCCATGCTGTGCGGCGCCCCTTCCAAAATCAATATGAATAACCGGATCTCCCAGGGCACCATTACATAATGCTGTTTGCGCCGATGCTGTTTGTGAAAAAACAACAAAAAACAATAAAAATAGATTGAAAGAGAGAAAGTTGCGTTTCAAAATAAATGAATAAACTGCTGAATATAGCTGTTTATTATAAGTTATTCAAAAAATCTATCGTATTCACATTGTCCGCATAATCCCAAAGCTTTGGCGTCTGGCTTTGTCCAAAAGCCAGTACTGGTGCATTTAGCTTCAAAGGAGCATTTCCTACTACACATTGAATGTCTTCGGCGCGATCTTTTAGCAAAGCTTCCAGTTGTGCAATATTGGTATAAGTTTCATAATACAAAACTGCCAGTGGCGAAGATAAGCCCTCACCTTCTGTTAACAATAAAAAGCCATTATCGTAATGATGCTTAAGGTTTACCAGGTAAATTGATTTATTGTAGTCGTAATTGTTATTGTATTTAAAGTGATTAATGATGTCTTTGAATTTGTCTAATGGCTCAAAAAAGTTTTTGATGTCATAATCTTCAGGAATATAAAGCTTAGAAACATTTCTGCAGCCTAAGCCAAAGTAGTCAAATATATCGTGTCCAAGCAAGGCCAACTCAGCATTGCTTTCATCACCTGTTATTACCGCTACGCTGTTCCGGTTTTTGCGGATGATATTCGGTACTTTGCCAAAATAAAATTCAAAATATCTGGAAGTGTTGTTGCTACCGGTGGCAATTACAGCGTCAAATTCCTTTAGGCGGTCGACATATACAATACGGTCCACAAGCAGCGGCTCTATCTGCACCAGTTGGGCCAGCAAGGCTGGCAGCAGCTTATCGTCAGCAGAAGAAAGTTTAATTAAGGCCGTATTTCCGGTTGCCAGCACCGCAATTACATCATGAAAACCCACCATAGGGATGTTTCCTGCTAAAATCAGACCTATTCTTTTGGGCGTTTCTGTTATCGTAATGTCTTTAAACCAGGTTTTAAGATCTTCCTCTGTTAGCATCTGGTGTAGCGAATTTAATGCCTTTTCTACTTCTTCAGGCGTAAACCATGCATTGTTGTTGGATGCTGATAAAATCAGGTTTTTGAATGCAGAGTCGGGTTCAGCCATGAAGTCGCTAAGTTTTTTTAATGCAATAATTAGTTTTTCGCTATTAAGGATTGGCATAATTCCAAGGATTTTAAAGTTTATGTGTTATATTTGCTGCTGCAAAGTTAAACTTAGCAATAGATATAGACGAAGACATGGCTATTAAAATAACAGACGAGTGCATTAATTGCGGAGCATGTGAGCCTGAATGCCCAAATAATGCAATTTACGATGCAGGCACAGCCTGGAGATTTTCTGATGGTACCAATTTAAGTGGTATTATTGATTTTGGAGGTAAAGAAGTGGATGCAGAGGCTGCTCAGGAAGCAGGTTCTGACGAAGTCTACTATATCGTATCCGATAAATGTACAGAATGCAAGGGCTTTCATGATGAGCCTCAGTGCGCAGCGGTATGTCCTGTAGATTGTTGTGTGGATGACGAAGATGTTCGTGAATCTGAAGAAGAACTGTTGGCTAAAAAAGCCTGGTTACATCAGGAAGGATAGTCGAGGGTTTAGATGTGAGAAGTTAGATCTGAGACATTGATAGATAAAGAAAAAGGCGCTGAACCAGCGCCTTTTTTAGTTTTTATAAGCTATGCATCTCATATCCAATATCTCAAATTTCACATCAGACTTCTCACATCTCCCTCAAGCTTTCTCCTCATATTTATTAGGAACAATGAGTACTGGACAGGCCGATTTTCGGGCCACATGCTCGGCCACACTACCCATCAGGAAATGGTATATGCCTGTACGGCCATAAGTTCCTATTACAATCAGGTCCGAACCCCATTCGTCCGACTGTTTAATAATGCCATGTGCAGCGCTGTCAATCACACTCAAATAGGTAGTGGGTATACCTTGACTAAACTTAGCTTCAATTTCTTTCAGCAAAATATGGCTGTTTTCTTCACTATTGTCGTATGCTTCTATAAAAACCGGTGCCAATGTCAGGTCGGGATTGATATTGGCAGGTACAGGTTCAATAATATTAACCAGGGCAACCTCGGCTCCAAAGGTTTTGGCAACTTCATAACCCGTTTTTGCGGCTTTTTCCGAACAGGTACTGTTATCAACGGCAATTAAAATCTTTTTGAGGTTCATGGTGTTTAATTTAAATGTTTAACATAATCAGTACGCAGCATTTAATTGCAATTTTAAATAAATGATACACATAAAAATAACAAATTAACCCTATAAAAGTTTAATTTTATACCATTGATTTTATCATTATGGAACAACAATATGGGATTTGTAGGGTGGCCATAGCCCCTTTAAGGGCTGAGGCATCTGACAGAGCAGAAATTGCTTCGCAACTATTATTTGGCGACCATGTAGAGATACTCGAAAAAACTGATAAATGGTTTTTTGTCCGCAATGCCTATGATGATTATGAGGGTTGGGTAGATTTTAAGCAACTTGGAAACCTTTCTGATGAGCAATATGCCCGACAACAGCAAAATGATCATCTGGCACCGGCACAGCCTGCCAATGTAGTTGTGGCTGCTGACGGGAGTAAGTATTACCTTCTGGCTGGTAGTAACCTGCCATTTTACGAAAATGGCTTTTGTTATCTGGGTGATGAGAAATTCGAAGTTTCCTTTAATCCTCATCCGGTACACAACAGAACTGCAGTTGATGAGATTATAAATGCGGCCTTGTTCTTTAAAAACGCGCCCTATTTATGGGGTGGAAGGACACTGTTTGGGATAGACTGCTCAGGTTTTGCACAAACGGTGTTTAAACTCAATGGGATTAAACTGAAAAGGGATGCCTGGCAACAAGCCGAGCAAGGTACTACCGTTGATTTTTTGCCAGAGGCAAAAGCCGGCGACCTGGCTTTTTTTGACAACGATGCCGGCCGCATCATCCATGTAGGGATTATGCTTAGTGCCCAAGAGATCATTCACGCTTCAGGAAAAGTTAAAATAGACAGGATAGATACCGAAGGGATTTTTAGCACCGAACTTGGCCGTTATAGCCATAAGCTTCGAATCATCAAGCGTTTTGTGTAACGTTTTAACTTAATTTAACTTTAGCGTATAATTTGTATAGTTAAAATTGTATTAGTTTTATGGAATTAACGATTTGTTGCATCCATATTATAAATACGATATTATGAAGCATCTTTTACGCTCAGTGCTCATTGTTTTTGCAGCAATAAGCATCGGTTTTGGCCAAAACAAATTAACCAACAGCAGGGAATCTGGTTATTATACCTATATCTATCAATTAACCGATAAGGAAGCCTTCAGCATAGCTAGTGAAGGAAATAAGGTGATTAACGATGGCTTTATGCATAGTCTGGTCGATTCTTTTTACCATGTGACCATGCCCAACGGACTGGAAAAAAGGTTTAAAAAACTTGCTTTTGGTAACTACCTGGTTGTAAAGGCGGTGAAAAATGAACTGGAATATCAGCTGAAGCCTAAAAATAATGTCGTACTGCAATTTATCAATAACAATAAAGATTTTCAATTTACTGTTACCGATCTGAAAGGCGATGCCCTGCCGAATGCCAGTGTTACGATAGGCAAGGGGAAACGTGTCAGGCATAACCATAAGGCCGGATTGTACATAGCAAGTTCGGGAGCCCGCCTAAAAGTGATTACGGTATTGTACAATGGTATAAGTAATTATTTTACCTATGAAGAAGAGGAACGGTACAAGCCCCAGCCACGGGCAAAGAATTCCAGAAGGCTGGCAAAAATGAACCCAATGGAAGAATCCGATGGAACTGTTGAATTGAAAAAAAAGCTATACAGTGGCTACCTGGTTTTCAATAAGCCAATGTATAAACCACTGGATACGGTAAAATTTAAAGCTTATCTGCTAACCACCAAAGGAAAACTCATTCAAAATAAAACGCTAAAGGTTGAACTGCAGAAGGAATGGAATAAGCCCGGATTGGTGCTCGGCTCCTTAAACCCCTACCGGGACGGGGGCTATACCTATAGTTTTGAACTGTCCGACAGTCTGCAATTGAAACTCGACCGCAATTACGCCATTGTTTTAAAAGAACAGGTTAAAAGCGAGTGGTTAGAGGTATACAGAAACAGTTTCCGTTACGACGACTATGAGTTGAAATCAGTAAATTTTAGTGTCCGTTCGGATAAAGATAAACATAGTCCCGGTAGCCCGGTTAGCCTGTTTTTGAAAGCCATTGATGAAAATGAACTGGCTGTGCCCGACGGCCGTGTAGAAGTTGTTGTTAAAAGTGACCAGATCTCTGAATTTTATGATCAGCAGGTTTTTGTGAAAGATACATTATGGAAAACCAATGTAATGCTGGATCCTGTTGGCGAAACAAAACTGGTGTTGCCTGACAGTATCTTCCCAAAAGCTGACATGAATTTTTCGGTCAACTTTACTTTTCTAAACAGCAACAATGAACGTAAAACAGCTTACAAAAGCTTACGTTATACGGTTGACAATCAGGTTGTCAGATCTGAGTTTAAAAAGGATAGTCTGCATCTGGACTACCTGGTCAAAGGGAAGTCCGTAAGACAAAAGGCAATGGTGAAAATCAGCTATCCAAATACGGATGTAGAAGATTCTTTGTCGGTTGAACTGCCTGCTGCAATCAAAATGAATTACCAGGCAAGCGATTACGCTATAAAAATGGCTGACGGTTATATCGATTATGTTTTTATGGATGATCTGAAACCGGAGCTTAGCGTTGCGGCCGCGCAAACAAAAGACTCCCTGCGTATTGTCGTCAATAATCCGCAACGGATTCCTTTCTGGTATACTGTTTTTTCCGGTAGCAAGGTCTTCACCAGGGGATATGCCTCACAGCTGGATACCCTGATCAAACACAATGGATCCCGGGCTGCCGAGGTTAAGTTGAATTATATCTGGGACGAAAAAGAACGCAGTACAGAGGCTACTGCTTTTTTTCGGCCCAATGTTTTAAACGTAAAGCTGCTGGCGCCCGATCTGGTGTACCCCGGACAAACGGTCAACATGCAGGTAAAAGTAACCGATGTAAACGATAAACCGGTTGGCGGAACTGATGTGACCGCCTATGCCTATACCGCGAAATTCAAAAATGGTTATGCCCCCGGTATTCCCTATTTTGGGCGGGGGTATACCGCACGTAAATTAAGCCCCGAGCTGGAAGCCGAACTAATTGGTTTATCAGGCAAAATGAAATTAGATTGGGAAAAATGGAGCAAGGAGCTAAACCTGGACACGATTGAGTATTATAAGTTTACCCAAACAAAAGATTTGTATATCACTACGGAGGCTACAGATGAAAAAAATGTAGCTGTAATTGCGCCTTTTGTAGTTAGCGGAGGTACTATTGAACCGATCCATATTTTGTATATCGACGAAGTACCTGTGTTTTTTAGTCAGGCTAATCAGCTGCAACGGTACGCATTTAAAATATTGCCAGGTACGCATAGCATCCGAATGCGGACTGCCAATCATGTAGTGGATCTTCGCAACTATGAATTTGAAAAAGGAAAAAAGACTATTTTAAGTGTGGCAACGGATGCACCACATAACAAGGCAAGTGTACATCCAGTTGCAGCTGAATTGGATAAAAGTGAAGCAGCAACACTTTCTAATTATGTGTTCCGTGTCGAAAATAATTTTAATGGGCAAAAGGCAGTTCTGGTTACGGACAGTAATACCTATTTACTGAACTTGCCTGGGGCTGGCTCTACCGGAAATGTGAATTATGATCAGGTATACAGGAATGGTTTGCAAAGGCCTACCGCCGATAACAGCTTGCTTGTTGGTCCATTTATCGAAAATTACCTGACTGTTAAATCTGCCGGGTTGCAGCAGACATTTATCCGGGAGTCCGGCTATACTTATACTTTTTTGCCGGGTTTACTCAAACAAAAGTCTTACAACACGCTCTTTGGTTTCAATACCAATCTTTCTTCTGCATCGGGATCCAGCGATTATAAACAACAACCATTAAAACGAGCTGAAATAGATAGCCTTTGGAATGAGTATCTGGACTTAAGAAGTAGTACCACTAGCCTGTTTAACAATTGGGGTGTTAATTATGGCAAAGATTTTGGTCAATTGAGGATGAAGGTGGATACGGCTATTTCCAAAAAAATGTCTTATTTAAAAAACATACTTATTTATAAATATGACGAACCCGACTTTCTGATGATTTATCCGGGAAATGCCAGTAGTTTTACCAGACTGGAAAAGGGGAAATACAAAATGATTTATTTGTTTAAAGACAATCGTTATTTCGTCGCAGAAGCAGTAGACATTAAACCCAATGGTGTCAATTACTTTGAGTGGAAGAGGGTGAAAATTCAACAAGCCGATAGTTTGAGCACGAAAATAGACCTGCAAATTAAATCGGTAAATCTGGATAGAAAAAGCAATAGTGCGAACGAAGCTCAGCTCAGTATTCTGTATAATATCAATAATAAGTTTTTTGATAAATCTACGCTTAGCAGTACTATGACCGGAAGGGTGATTGACGCAGCAGATAAAACGCCAATCCATGGTGTAATGATCAAAGTCAAGGGAACTGATTATGGTGTGGTTACCGCAAGTGACGGACGATTTGAGATCAAAGTTCCTAAACGCGGTGGATTGATATTCAGTTATATAGGGTATGATACTAAGGAGGTGCCTGTAGTAAATGGAAATGTGGGTGATGTCAAACTGGATGCCAGTATTGCTGCACTTGAGGAGGTGGTGGTAGTGGGCTATGGGGCACAAAAAAAGAGCAACGTGACAGGTTCAATAAGCTCTTTTGTGGGCGCATCCGATAAAGTTGTGTTAAGAGGTATTCATACAACCTCGATGGATAGCTTTTCAAAAGAAATGTTGATCAGGAGTGTAAGGGAAATAGGTGCACTTGGTTCTACAGCTCCTGCACCAATGATAATTGTGGATGGACTGTCTTACAATGGCGATGTCAGCAACCTGGATCCGGTTACTATTGCCAATATGAATGTTTTGAAGGGTGACGAAGCAATTGCTATTTACGGCTTAAAGGCTGCAGGTGGAGTTATCATCATCAAAACCAAAGGCGGAAACACGGCTTTGAATGCTGCGGGCGAGCCTACCCAAATGCAGCAAACCATGCGCACAAACTTTTCTGACTATGCCATCTGGCAACCTGAATTATTTACCGATGCCGATGGAAAGGCGGCATTTACCGTGGAATTTCCCGACGACATCACTAATTGGACCACACATTTAATTGCCATGAACGGTCGCAAACAAGGTGGTGTAGGGCAAACCAATATCAAATCTTTCAAAACCTTAAGTGCCAATTTTGTTTCGCCATCCTTTGCCCTGGTGGGCGACAGCATCCGGGTGATTGGAAAATTAATGAACTATAACAATATGGAAGAAACGGTAAGCCGGAAATTCAGTTATAACGGTTCGGAGTTGTTAAACGGTAGGGTGTCCTTTAAAAATGCAAAGATTGATACGATGGCCATTGTAGCGAGAGGGCTGAAGTTGAGCCAGACACCCGCAAATGTTACAGATAGCCTTAGCTTTGAATATACCATGAAACAGGACAATGGTTATTTTGATGGTGAAGTGCGAAAGATACCTTTGTTGCAGGCAGGTGTTATCGAAACCAAAGGCTTTTTTAATGCCTTTACACGCGATACTACCATTAATTATAATTTTGATCCTGCGCTGGGAAAAGTAACGCTTAGGGCAGAAGCTTCTTTGTTTCCAACCTTGCTGGAAGAGATGGAAAAGCTGCGTAATTACGAATACTTGTGCAATGAACAGATGGCTTCCAAGTTAAAAGCCTTATTGCTAGAAAAAACGGTAAGAAAATATCTGGGTCAGGATTTTAAAGAAGAAAAGAACATCAAGGTCTTGCTAAAAAAATTACAAACCAACCGACTGCCTCAGGGTACCTGGGGCTGGTGGCAAAATAGCAGCGAAGAAATCTGGATCAGCCTGCATGTGGTAGAAACCTTATTGCAGGCCCAAAAGCAAGGCTATGAAGTGTTGTTGGATAAGGATAGGCTTCGTCGCTACCTGCTCGATAAAATGATTAGCAACACTTCATTTGATCAAATTTATGGCATAAGAATGCTAAAAGCATTGGACGAAAAATATGAATTGAAGGACTGGATCGTTGCGATAGAAAAACAAAGGGCTACATTGGAAGCGCAAAACGCTAAAGATAGAAAGGCCAATAATAAAATTCCGCTTTTGCCCGAACAGCCAATGTATGAGAAGTTACAATTGATGCAGTTGAAACAAAACGCAGGGATGCCGGTGGATATGAAATGGCTACTTGACCATAAAAATGAAACCATGTTTGGCAATAGCTATTGGGGACAGGAAGTACGGTACTTTTGGAATAACAGCATTCAAAATACACTATTGGCCTACCAGATTTTGAAAACCAATGGTGGCTACCGGGATGAATTGGATCGCATCCAGCGTTATTTTTTAGAGCAGCGTAAGGACGGGCAATGGCGCAATACCTACGAATCGTCATTAATTTTGCAGACCATATTGCCCGAATTGATGACTACACCAGGTAAAAAACCTGAGCCCGCATCCATTACCCTCCAAAAAACAGAAAACATTACCGCATTTCCATTTAACAGAGTGATGGAGCCAAATGCCTTAACCCTGAGCAAAAAGGGTGATGCACCGGTTTATTTTACAGCTTATCAGCAGTTCAATAACCCTAAACCCGAAAAAGTAAGTAAAGACTTTACCGTAAAAACAGTTTTTGAACAAAATGGTGAGGCTGTTGTCAGGTTAAAAGCGGGTAACCTAACCAACTTAAAAGTTGAGGTTGATGTGCGCGCCGATGCGGATTATGTGATGATCGAAATCCCTATCCCGGCTGGCTGTTCGTACGAAAATAAAATGCAGAGCTTTTGGGGAGTAGAAACTCATCGGGAGTACTTTAAACATAAAACATCTATCTTTTGTACCCATTTGAAGAAAGGGAAGTATAGTTTTAACATCAGCTTGATGCCAAGGTATTCCGGTAGTTATACCTTGAACCCGGCCAAAGCCGAAATGATGTACTTTCCGGTGTTTTACGGTAGGGAAGGGATCAAAAGAATCACAGTTAATTAATGGTTATGGGACAAAATCCCATACCATTACCTGTCTGTCGTCGCCTGTAGAAATTAAATAACGACCATCGGTACTCCACATCAACTTATTGATGGAGTGAATATGGCCAGGCGTATTTTTTTCGAGGCTTAAGATTTTATACAGTTTAAAATTATGGCTGTCCCACAGCTTAATGCTTTTGTCCTGACTACAGGTCGCAAAATAAGGCCGACTGGGGTGAAAAACAATGCTGTAAACACTAAACATGTGAGCCGGTACACTTTGCCTTAAGCAATAATCAGGTAGGTCCCATATTTTTAATTGGGCATCCCTGCTACCCGAAATCAGGTAGCTGCCATTGGGTGCATACTGTAAGGCCGTAACGGCAAACTTATGCCCCTCAATCGTTTTTATCAAGGCATAATCTTCCGAATTGTAAATGCGGATGATGCCATCTTTACAGCCCAAAGCCACTTCTTTCTCGTTGTTGCTTAGTGCTATGGTACGGACAGTATTTTGTATTACGGGGAAATTATACAGTAATGAAAAGTCAGTCAATGACCATACAGCTACTGTTCCGTCTTCGCCTGTGCTAATGAGCTCATTTTTGGAACGAATTGTTTTCACATCAAAAACCCCCTTCTGATGAAAGCTTAGAGTAGCTATGATTTTTTGCTCTGCTAAATCGAAAACCTGAATCAGTCCACTACGTTGGGCAATAAAAAGTAGGTTTTCATAAGTATGCAAGGCATATACCGAACTTTGTACCGGCACTATCACTTTTGTAAAAGACATGGTGTCTAACGACCATTCTACTACCCCTTTGTCATTTCCTGCACTGAAAAAAACGTTTTCCCGGTTAGAGTTGGCTAAAGCATAAATGGGGTTCTGGTGACCAGTAAGTGTATGCAGGTGTGTAATCATGGGGGTTATTTCTTATGCCGGCCTTCCAGGTTTAAGCCAATATCAGCAAGGGTTTTCCCTTTTTCTCTCAGCAATACCAGTAAATGAAATATCAGATCGGAGCTTTCATTTACAAAATCTACATCCGTTTCATTCAGCGCTGCAATAACAGTTTCTACCCCTTCTTCACCTACTTTTTGGGCTATTTTATTCAATCCCTTTGCCCTTAGTTTGTTTACATAGGATTCTTCCGAAGGGTGCTCATAGCGGTCGGCAATGATCTGCTCCAGTTCAAAAATAAAGTTCTGGTTATAATTGGTTTTAAAGCAGCTACGCGATCCGGTATGGCAGGTAGGGCCAACGGGGGATGCTTTAATCAATATCGTGTCGTTATCACAGTCAATATGTATTTCTTTTACAAATAGGAAATTGCCGCTTTCTTCACCTTTGGTCCACAACCTGTTTTTGCTGCGCGAAAAGAAGGTAACCTTACCCTCTGCCTGCGTCTTGTTCCAGGCTTCCTGGTTCATATAGCCCAGCATTAAAACCTCAAGGGTTTGCACATCCTGTATAATGACAGGTACTAAACCCTGCGTTTTTTCAAAATCTATTGTCATAGCCTTACCGGTATGTTGTGTTTTTTTAATTCTTCTTTTAAATAGGGGATAGGAATTTCACCGAAGTGGAAAACTGAGGCGGCCAATGCGGCATCTACACCCGTTTGCAAAAATACTTCTGTAAAATGTTCCACTTTACCTGCGCCACCCGATGCAATCACCGGTATGTTCACCAATTGAGCAACCTTATCCAGCAACAAACAATCAAACCCATTTTTAGTGCCATCATGGTCCATCGAGGTCAGTAATATCTCGCCCGCACCTAAATCAACAGCTTGCGAAATCCACTCCTCCGTTTGCAAATCGGTCATTAACCTGCCGCCGTTCAGGTGTACCATATTGCGGCCTTCAATCAATTTGGTATCAACAGCCAATACTACAAACTGTACCCCGAAAGCTTTGGCCAGGTCCTCAATCAATTGCGGGTTTCTAACTGCTGCCGAATTGATGCTGATCTTGTCGGCACCCGAGTTTAAAAGGGCTTCTGCATCTGCAACCGAAGTAATCCCTCCGCCAATGGTAAAGGGGATGTTCAATTGCCGGGCTACAGATTTGACCATTTCAATGGTCGTTCCGCGGCGCTCATGCGTAGCCGTAATGTCCAGAAAAACCAGCTCGTCGGCGCCTTGCTGTGCATACTGCCAGGCGAGCTCAACCGGATCGCCTGCATCCTTAAGGTCTACAAAATTTACTCCTTTAACCGTCCGCCCGTCTTTAACATCCAGGCAGGGAATGATGCGTTTACTTAACATGTTATATAGCGCATCATGTTATAAAGAGGTCATTTGTTTTAAATTCCAGTCTTTAATCTCCTCAATAGTAATTCTGTTTTCGTAAATGGCTTTACCCACCACTACCGAGCGGATATCAAGGGTAGCCAGTTCTTCAATATCAGCCATAGAACTTACCCCACCCGAGGCAATCAGTTTGATGAAGGGCGAGTGATCCAATAACTTTCTGTACAGGTCCATAGCAGCACCTCCCAGTTTACCATCTTTATTGATGTCGGTACACAGGAAGCGGAAAAAGCCCAGTTGCAGACATTTGTCCACATAGTCCATTAATTTGATTGGCGAACTTTCCATCCATCCAGAATATTTAATGACTTCATCAAGTACATCAATAGCAATTACAATGCGGTTTGCATAATCGTATTTTTTGCCCACCTCGGTACTCAGTTCCTGTAAAAAGTCGGGATTGGTGATGGCTTGGGTACCCACAATAACGCGGTGAATACCGGCGTCCAATAAATCCGTTACTTGTTTGATGGTACGGATACCGCCACCATACTGAACGCGCATATCGGTTTTTCTGATGATTTCAAATAAAGCAGCCTGGTTGCTGAAGTCGCCTTTAGCACCATTTAAATCAATGATATGTATAAATTCTGTACCATTAGACCGATAGGTCTCTATCATTTCAGCGATGGAAACATCGTATACTGTTTTCTGGTTGTAGTCGCCTTCTGTAAGGCGAACAACCTTGCCATCTAAAATATCAATTGCAGGAATAATGTACATTTTATTGTTTTAAGTTTGAAAAATTCTTTAATAAACGCTCTCCGGCGATACCAGATTTCTCTGGGTGGAACTGCACGCCGTAGAAATTATCTTTTTGCACTGCTGCCGAAAACGGCATCCCATAGTTTGCAGTCGCGATGTCAAAAGTAGCGTTATATTCAATAAAGTACGAATGAACAAAGTAAAATTGTGTATCGTTTTTAACACCGTCAAATAACAAATTGTTTTGGTGATGGATGTTATTCCATCCCATGTGCGGAATTTTAATCCCTTGATCCTTATCAAATAACCGCGTTTGTATGGGTATGATGCCCATTAATTCGGCATTTCCTTCTTCCGAATGTTCTGTAAGCAGCTGCATGCCTACGCAGATGCCCAGCACAGGTTTTTTTAAGGCTTTGATGGCATTTACCAATCCCGTTTGAGCCAGTTTGTTCATGGCAGCACCAGCATGACCTACACCGGGAATGATGATGTGAGTATATTTATCCAGGTCAGCTTCGGTGTTGATCATGCCAAAAGGCAGGCCCAACCGGTCCAGCGCTGAAGTCAGCGAAAAGATGTTGCCCGCACCATAATTTACAATTCCTATCATTACAATACCCCCTTGGTACTTGGTAAGACTAATTTATCCGGGTCGCGTTTAATAGCCACTTTAATTGCTTTGGCAAAAGCTTTAAAGATGGCTTCAATTTTATGATGTTCGTTATCGCCCTCAGCTTTAATGTTCAAATTGCATTTGGCGGCATCGCTAAACGATTTAAAGAAATGATAAAACATTTCAGTCGGCATATCACCTACCTTTTCGCGTTTAAAATCAGCATCCCAAACCAGCCAGGCACGACCACCAAAATCAATAGCCGCCTGCGCCAGGCAATCGTCCATAGGCAGGCAGAAACCATAGCGCTCAAGTCCCAATTTATTGCCTATTGCTTTGGCAAAAGCTTCACCGAGGGCAATGCCGGTATCTTCAATGGTGTGGTGCTCGTCAATGTGGAGGTCGCCCACCGTTTTAATCTTCAGGTCAATACTACCGTGACGGGCAATCTGGTCCAGCATATGGTCAAAAAAGTTCAGTCCGGTATGGATATCTGCTTTACCAGTACCGTCCAGATCAATATCAATGTTGATTTTGGTCTCATTGGTATTGCGTTCATGCGCAACCACTCTACTTCCAGCCCTCAAAAAAGTATAAATATCTACCCAATGCTGAGTTTGAAGGGCAATGATATCACCAAGCGTATCTGCTTTTTCCAGCGCCTCATTGGCACCCAACAGGTCATTATTGCGCAGCCAAATGGCTTTTGCGCCTAAGTTTTTGGCCAGAATCACGTCATTAATGCGGTCGCCAATCACAAAAGAATTGGCCAGGTCATAGCCTTCGCCTAAAAAATGCTGCAGTAAACCTGTATTAGGTTTTCGTGTCGGGGCGTTTTCATGGGCAAAAGTTTTGTCGATGATCACTTCACTGAACCGTACACCTTCACCTTCAAATGTGCTCATGATAAAGTTGTGCACCGGCCAGAAATTTTCTTCTGGATGCGAGTTTGTACCCAGTCCATCCTGGTTGGTTACCATTACCAGGTCGTAATCCAGTTCTTTGGCAATTTTGGAAAGGTAAAACAAGGCCCGTGGGTAAAACACCAGTTTGGCAAATGAATCTATCTGTTCATCTTCCGGTTCAGTAATCAGGGTGCCGTCTCTATCTATAAAAAGTACTTTTTTCATGTTGTCAGGTTGGTTTGGTCTTTAAAGCGTTTTAAGCGTTTCTAAAAGCGTTTTGTTTTCTGCTGAGGTTCCTATCGTAATACGTAGACATCCTTCGCATAGCGTCACCTTAGAGCGGTCTCTGATAATGATCCCCTGGTCTACCAATGAATTGTAGGTATTCAACGCATTTTCCACTTCTATTAGTATAAAGTTGGCGTCCGATGGGTATACCTTTTTTACCGTAGGCAGTTCGGCCAGCGCATTGCTCAGGCTTTCCCTTTCGGCAACGGTAGTTTTTATCCATTCGTTTACCTGCTCAATGTTTTTCAGGGCATTTAAAGCTATGTCTTGCGTTGCCTGATTGATGTTGTAAGGCGGTTTCACTTTGTTGAGCACATCAATTACCGGACGGGCAGCAAAAGCCATTCCCAGGCGTAAGGCTGCCAGTCCCCATGCTTTGGAGAAAGTTTGCAATACCACCAGGTTGGGGTATTCAGTCAATTCCTTAATAAAAGTACGCTGCTTGGCATAGTTGATGTAAGCCTCGTCAATCACCACTAGACCTTTAAAATTGGCTAGCACGGTTTCAATGTCTGTGCGTATAATGGAGTTTCCAGTAGGGTTATTGGGCGAGCAGATGAAGATCAGTTTGGTATTGACATCTATAGCTTCGGCGATGCCATCCAGGTCCAACTGAAAGCTTGGCAGCAGGTTTACTTTGCGTACTTCAACATTGTTGATGCTGGCCGACACCTCGTACATGCCATAGGTGGGCGGAAGGATAACCACATTGTCTTGTCCCGGTTCGCAAAAAGCGCGAAACAACAGGTCGATGGCTTCATCACTGCCATTGCCAAGGAAGGTATTTTCAATAGGCACTCCTTTAATCTTGCTGATAGCATCTTTCAAATCCAGCTGTAGCGGATCAGGGTAGCGGTTATAGTTTTTGTCCAACACCCCATTGCCGGTATCAGCCGTTAAGGGTGAACCGTAACTATTTTCATTGGCATCCAGAAATATACTGGCCTGCCCTTTATATTCGTCCCTGGCGGTAGAGTAGGGGCGAAGGTTTTTGATATTTTCTCTCTGTAATTTGTTAATGTCCATTTCAATGTTAGTTTATTGATTTTAAACGTATGCTCACGGCATTTTTATGTGCATCCAATCCTTCGGCTTCGGCAAGCACTTCAACGGTATTTCCAATGTTCCTTAGTCCCCTTGGTGTGATGTGCTGAAAGGTGATTTTTTTTACAAAAGAATCCATTGAAACACCTGAATAAGCCTTGGCAAAACCGCTGGTAGGGAGCGTGTGATTTGTGCCCGAAGCATAGTCGCCTACACTTTCCGGCGTCAGGTTTCCAAGGAAAACTGAACCGGCATTGCTAATCTGTGGAATCAATTGTTCAAAGCGATCCGACGAAATGATGAGGTGTTCAGGTGCATAAATATTACTGAATTCCATACCCTCTTCCAGGCTGTCTACCAGCACAGCGTAAGAGTTGGCGATGGCTTGTGCCGCAATATTCCCTCTGGTTAAGTCCTTCAATTGCGCTTCAATCTGGATCAAAGTTTCATCTATGGTTTTACTTGAGGTGGATACCAAAATAGTCTGACTATCAATTCCGTGTTCTGCTTGTGCAAGTAGGTCGGATGCAATGTATGACGAATTGGCAGTCTCATCTGCGAGCACTAAAACCTCCGATGGACCAGCAGGCATATCGATTGCGGTACCCGCTGCGGATTGTACCAGTTGCTTAGCCTGGGTTACATAACGGTTGCCCGGCCCAAAGATTTTGTAAACTTTTGGCACGCTTTCCGTTCCGTAGGCCATAGCGGCTACAGCCTGCGCCCCGCCAACCAGATATATTCTTTCTATTCCAAGTAGCATTGCCACATAAGCCAGATAGCAATTGGTTTTGCCATCTTTTTGAGGAGGAGAGCACACCACAATCTCTTTGCAACCAGCTAGTACAGCAGGTATGCCGAGCATCAAAAACGTGCTTGGTAACACGGCAGTTCCACCGGGAATGTAAAGACCGACGCGCTCTATTGCCCGGCTTTCGCGCCAGCAGGTAACGCCTGGCATAGTCTCTGTTTTATCTTCTCTGTGCTGCTGGGTTGAATGGAAGGCCTTGATGTTCCGGTAAGCGGTATCAATCGCTGCTTTGGCTTCAGCTGGAATGGTTGCCGCAATAGTTTTGATTTCTTCTTTTTCAATAAAAAGCTGTTCAAGCTGGATTTTGTCGAAGGCCTGTGCGTAGTCAAACAACGCTGTATCACCTTCAGCTTTTACCCGGTCTACTATATTTTTTACCCTTTCGGCTATAGTCGTATCGTCTTCCAGCTGCCGTAAACAGATGGTTTCAACCTCTTTTTTTGTTAAATCCTTATAACTGTAGATTTTCATCGTATTGTTATATCTTTAGTTTTGATGAATCCCAAATAAATTTGGTTTTCAGTGTTTTATGTTTTTGTGTTAACTATTGGTTAATGCTGGGTTTGGTCTTTTTTACATGATTTCTGCAAAATTGCACCGTCATCTCGATTAGCGTATGCCGTCATATGGACGACGGGAGAGATGACGAATGATCTGGTAGATTAATCATCGTTGACGAATCATAAAATTACGCAATGATTTTTTCAATAGGCATCACCACAATACCCTGGGCACCGGCAGCTTTCAGACTGTTGATCTTTTCCCAGAAATCGTGTTCGGCAATTACCGAATGTACAGCAACCCAGTCTTCATCAAACAAAGGAACAACAGTCGGACTTTTTACACCCGGCAGCAAATCCACTACTTTTTTAAGGTTAGTTTTTGCCACGTTCAATACCACATATTTGGTTTCCTTTGCGCGCAGTACCGAGCGGATACGTTGCAGCAATTCCTGAACTTCGGGCAGCATGTCTGAGCCTTCTTTTCCAATCAGGACTGCTTCAGATTTCATCACTTCCGAGAAAGGTTTCAGCCCATTACTTTTTAAAGTTCCTCCGGTCGAAACGATATCGCATATGGCATCGCTTAGTCCCAAACCGGGACCAATTTCAACAGATCCGGAAATGGTACGGACCTCGGCATTCACATGATTTTCCTTCAGGTATTTTTCCAGGATCACCGGATAAGAGGTGGCGATAGCTTTGCCCGCCAGCTGAGCAATTTCGGTGATCTGGCTTTCATTAGGAATGGCAATTTTTAAGGTACATTTACCAAAACCCAGTCTTTGCAGGTAGGTCACTTCTGCTCCGGCTTCAACAATCACGTTTTCGCCAACTATACCCAAATCGGCAATGCCATCCTGTACATATTCAGGAATGTCGTCATCCCGCAGGAAAAGAATTTCTAATGGAAAGTTAGTAACGGTTGATATTAATGAGCTTTTGTAGTTTTCAAATGATAAACCACAATTTTTAAGAATTTCTACTGATTTTTCGTTTAATCTACCCGATTTCTGGATAGCTATTTTTAGTGTTTTCACTTTATGCTTTTAGAATTATTGATTGAACAGGAAAATAAGGTCGGAAACAAGTTTTGAAGTACAAAACATTACATATACATCGCCAACTGGCGATGATGCAAATGTAAGTGATGGTTCAAAACTGAGTTCATAATCTTATTAAAGTCCTTTTATCAATAATGGCTAGCATTTTTGAAGATGTGCAAATATATACATTGGATTGTTAAATCAAAAATATACTGCATTTAATTGTCTGATTTGGTGTATGAAAAGGAGGGGAGCGTCAAATTTTATAGGCTAACAGCCCCTGCATAAATACTGTCGCCGGCCAGTTTCCCGTTTGCCGAGCAAAAATTCATGTAACAATGCAGCGTATCGCCCAGGTAATTTACAAGTATAGTTATGCTGTATAGCAGTGCATGCCTGCTGGCCGCATTTAAGGCCATAAGGGGCATAGCCTTTGTGGCGTTGTATCTGCTGCTGCCAAAAAGCGTATAAACTGACTTTTCTTAAGCAGGATCAGAAAATAGAAGTGCTGTTTACTTATCTGAGTAAATTCATCGAAAAAGAGGATAAACCAAGAGCAGAAATAGGTTTTAGACGAAAAGGTAGATAGCCCCGGTTGTTTCCCGGTCAACCCAAACGCAGTTTAACCAACAACCCACAACGAAGTAAAGTATTACAAAGGAAAAAATATTGTCTTTGTTTGGTTTTTGTAGTACCCCTGTTTGGTACAACTCCTATGCAATTTGGCTATAATTGTTCAAAAATGATAACCATCTATAAACCTAATTTCGTGAAAAATGAAAAGAAAATTTACTTCAATCTTTTTGATGTTATTTTGTTGCTGCTCAATTTACGTGAGGGCACAGCAGATTAAAATATCAGGAAAAGTTGTTACCAGCGACGGGATAGCCTTACCTGGTGTAAGCATTAAAATTAAAGGCAGCAATATAGGTACACAATCCAGCCCCGAAGGGCAATACAACCTAACTGCTCCCGGCAAAGAAAGCATTCTGATTTTCTCTTATATCGGCTATGTAACCAGAGAAATTGAAGCTGCTCAGGTCGATAAAATAATGGTTTTGACCGAATCAGCAGTTCAGATGCAGGATGTTGTAGTTACTGCCCTTGGCATCAAACGTCAGGAACGCGCGCTGGGCTACTCCGTTCAAAAAGTATCAGGTGGAAACTTGCAGAAAGTGTCTGGTGTTGACTTAGCCACATCCCTTACCGGAAAAGTAGCCGGCCTTTTGGTTAAAAACTCATCGGATTTTGCAGCAGCTCCCGTACTCAGTATCCGTGGCGAAACCCCTTTGCTAGTTATTGACGGGGTAGCCTATGCCAATAAGACCCTCAGTGATATGTCATCAGAAGACATAGAATCCATTAGTGTATTAAAAGGTGCAACCGCATCAGCACTTTATGGCTTTCGCGGTGCAAATGGTGCGATCCTGGTAACCACCAAAAACGGCAGCGGCAACAATTCAGGCCTGGAAATAAACCTCACCAGCAATACCATGTTCAGTGCCGGATATCTGGCCATCCCCGAAGTTCAGGCCCTTTATGGTCGTGGTGGTACCAATACCTACGACAAAAACTCAGACGAGGTATGGGGCGGAAAGATGGACGGTTCCATTCAAAGTCAATGGGACCCTGCCTTAAAGGGCTATAGAGACTATGCCTACCTCCCTGTAGGTAAAGACAATTTTAGAAATTTTTTGGAAAAAGGTTACATCACAAACAACAACTTCAATATCGCCTACAAAGAAGGAAAAGCCGCACTTAGAAGCTCGCTGAACTGGACACAAAACAAAGGCCGATATCCTAATTCAACATTAGAAAAATATACCTATGCGTTTGGAGGCGACATCAATTTAGATAAACTTAAACTAAGCTCGAACTTATCTTATACCCGCCGCCAATCACCCAATATCGGAACCACCGGTTATACCTCTTACGACCCTATGTATACCTTACTCATCTGGACCGGTACCGATTATAATATATTGGATTACAAAGATAACTACTGGATTAAGAAAGGGGAGACCCAGAACTTCAGCTATCAGGCGAACTACAACAACCCGTACTTTGACAGATATGAAAAAACAAATGAGATTTCACGCGATATTTTTAACGCGGATATCTCTGCCAGCTACGATTTAGCGGATTGGTTAAAGGCAAGTGTTCGTTCAGGACTCGATTTTTATACCGACCGCGGAGACCTGAGGGTGTCCCAGGGTTCTTATGTTCAAACGGGCAACACCCCAATTCCCGGTAACCTGTATACATGGATTGGAGCCTTTACGGGAGGATATGCAACAGGCCGGACTTCGGGCATGAGTATGAATAACGATTTGCTCCTGACCGGCGACCGTACTGTTGATAAATTTAAAATCGAATACCTGGCAGGTGCAACCATTTTTTACAAAAAAGACAATAACATAAATGCCAACACAACAGGCGGTATCTCTGTTCCCGGCTTCTTCTCGCTAAAAGCATCGGTAAACCCGGCCAATATTGGAACTTCTACCAACACACAGCAGGTAAACTCGCTGTATGGCCGTATTGGGCTATCATGGAATAGTATGGCGTTTATAGAAGCAACAGGCCGTAACGACTGGAGTTCGACCTTAGCCAAAGACAACCGATCCTACTTCTACCCCTCGGTGGCTGCCAGTTTTGTAGTTTCCGAACTGATGCCAAATACCAAAAACTGGCTTGACCTGTTAAAGATCAGAGGGTCCTGGACCATCTCTAAAACCCCCGCAGCAATTTATGCCATCAATAGCGACTATTCGCTTGCTACGGGTGTATGGGGCCCCTCATTTAATTCTGCCTCTGCTCCGGGTTCCCTGTATGCTACAAACATACGTCCTCAAAGTGCCGCTACCTTCGAAACGGGTTTGATGGCAACGGGATTCAAAAACCGGCTGACAGTTGATGTATCCTATTATAATAAACGGATGTATGACTTTTTAAAATATGCACCGGTATCGCCAGCTACCGGTTACAGTAGTAATTACATCAATATTCAGGAAGAAATATCACGTCGCGGATGGGAAATTATCCTGAATGGCGCTGCTGTAAAAACCAGGGATTGGGGACTGGACATCGGTATGAACTGGAGTACTTATGCCAGTTATTATACCAAACTGGATCCGACATATTCCGATGTAAAACCATGGGTAAAAGTAGGTGAACGTTCCGATCCTTTTATCAGCCGGGATTTTGTAAAAGCCCCTGATGGTAACCTGATATTCAGCAGCAACGGCCGCCTGCAGTACAGTCAATATGACTCCAGATTTGGCTATCAGGATCCAAACTTCGTATGGGGCGTAAATTCGACCATTCGTTATAAAAACTTTAGCCTCTATTTTGCGCTGGATGGTGTTGTTGGTGGGTTAATGAATACCAGAACAGAAAGCTACATGTGGCAATCGGGTGTCCATCCAAACTCGGTTACCGATGAAAGGGCTAAAGATGTGGCAACACCTGGTTCCAGAAACTTCCTTGGTCAGGGTGTAAAAGTTGTTTCGGGTACAGCCACCTATGATGCATTTGGAAATATAACCAGTGATACCCGGGTTTTTGCACCCAATGATGTTTATACCACTTACAAACAGTATGTAACAGATTTGCACAATAGCAGTGCATGGGGCGGTAATGGAAGTCCTGCCGATACTTATTCCAAGACGTTTTTTAAGCTGCGTGAGCTATCGCTTAGCTATGCCGTTCCAACCAGGCTTTTACATGGGATTGCAAAGGCGGCCTCCATCAGCCTTATCGGACAAAACATGCTCTTATGGGCAAAAGACTTCAAGTATTCTGATCCCGACGGAGGTGGCGAAGATTTCTCTGACCCTGCTGTAAGGTACATTGGAGCAAACCTCAAATTAACATTTTAATAGCAAAACGATGAACAGATTAACTTATATACTGCTTACAATGGTTATGTTGACCGCTTTAAGCTCCTGTAGTAAATTCGATTCCTTCAATACAAATCCTGATGCCCCATCTACCGTTACTCCTGGTATGCTGGCCACAGGGGTGCTGAGAGGCGCCTTCAGGTTCTGGAATCCTAATCCGGCTGATTTCACTACTTTAAATTTATGGTTGCACCATATTGCCAATGCCGATGGAACGCCAAATCCTTCCCAATACTTTTATTCTTACGGACCTTCTGTTGGTTTTGGGGCATTTCAGAACCTAACCAACCTGAAACGTATGGTAGAACTTGCCAAAGGAAACCCAGGCGAACCATCTTATCAGGGATTGGCCTTGTTTATGAAAGCTTATTATGGCTTTACCACATCGGTAGTGCTGGGCGATATTCCTTATTCAGAAGCCGGAAAGGCAGAGGAAGGCATCACCAAGCCGAAGTACGACAAGCAGGCCGATGTTTTTGCAGCGGTACTGGCAGATTTGCAGGCTGCAGAAGCTCTTTTTGCCGCCGGAAAAAATTTCGATGGCGATATGATTCATAATGGTGAAGCCCTGAAATGGAGAAAGCTCTGCAATGCCTTGCAGTTAAAAGTTTTACAGACCATGAGTAAAAAAATTACCACAGCACAAAAAAGTCGCTTTGCAGAGATCGTGGCCGCAGGTAACCTGATGACGGGTAATACAGATAACTTCAAACTTACCTATACCACCGGTGATGGTGCCGGCCATCCTTTTTGGTCTGGAGAAACGCGAAGAAATTATGTAGTTGTATCTGAACTGACCATTAACAGCTTAAAGATGTTTAATGACCGTCGGTTATTTTATTTTGCCGATCCCGCACCTTATTTAATGACAGCGGCAGGTGGCTCCAAAGCAGAAAATGATCCGGCAGCTTACCAGGGAGTCCTTACTTCGTTAAATGCAGGCACCATAGCCATCAACACTCAGGCCGGGAAATATTCATACGTTAACCTGCGTTATACAAAGGACAAGATAGGCGATCCTATGTTGATATTCTCTTATTCCGAGCAATGTTTCATTATTGCCGAAGCCATTGAAGAAGGCTGGGTACCCGGAGGTGCTGCTGCGGCGAAAACATATTACGAAAACGGGGTAAAGGAAATCCTGAAATATTATATGGGCCTTCCAATTACGGCAAACCATGGCATGCCTATTACCCAATCCTATATCGATAATTATTTTACCGGTGCGGCAGCTTACCAGCTTGCAGGAACGAAGACTGATCGCCTCCGTCAGATCTGGACGCAAAGATGGCTCCTTGATTTCTTCCAGGGCAATAGTTTTAACAACTACCCTCAGATTTTGCGCACAGGCTATCCGGTGTTACCACTTGATCCGGCAACGAACATGAACCCCGATGACAAAACACTTTATCCTAAACGCTGGAAATATGATGTGGGCGAGCAGGTAACCAACCCGGTAAATTACAAACAGGCTATTGATAGTCAATATGGCGGATATGATGGAATTAATGGAATCCCATGGTATTTGCAGCCATAAAAAAGTAGGAAACAAAGTTTAATTACATTAATGAATAACATATGCGTTTAGTATTCCGTTTATTAGCCCTGGCCGGTTTAAGTTTTGCAGGCATGGTACAGGAAAGCGTTGCCCAGACGCCTCAAGGTTACAGACTGATCTGGAGTGATGAATTTAATTATAAGGGGTTGCCAGACAGTACTAAATGGGGTTACGATGTAGGTGGCAATGGCTGGGGCAATGATGAACTACAGTTTTATACTGCAAAAGATTTGTCAAATGCCAGTGTAAGCAATGGTGTTTTAAAAATTACTGCCAGAAAGCAGGTTAAAGAGAATTGTCAATATACCTCAGCAAGGTTGATTACTAAAGATAAAGCCGAATTTACCTATGGCAAAATTGAGATCAGGGCTAAACTCCCGGCAGGCCGTGGCACATGGCCTGCCATTTGGATGCTGGGAAAAAACATTGATACGGCAACCTGGCCGGCATGTGGTGAAATTGACATCATGGAACATGTAGGCTTTAACAAAGACAGTATCTTTAGCACCATTCATACCACATCGTACAACCACATTATGGGGACGCAAAAAACCAAGGGTACTTATATCAGCAAACCCTATACACAGTTTCATACCTATGGACTGGAATGGACACCTGAAGAAATGGTGTTTTTGTTAGATGGAAAGGCCTGGTATAGGATTAGGAACGAACATCTTTCGACAAGAGAATGGCCGTTTGACAGTCCGCAGTTTTTAATATTGAATATCGCCGTTGGCGGTGGCTGGGGCGGACAAAAAGGCATTGCCGAAAATGTTTTCCCGGCGAAGATGGAAGTAGATTATGTAAGGGTTTTTCAAAAAATCAAAAAATAAGACCCTTGTAATTTTACACATTTCAAAAATTCTCTGTTATCTTTAAGAGAGGTTTGGTTAAATTAACCAGACCTCTTTTTTGATAACGCCCGTTTAAACAGTATTTCATGAAATATTTTTTATTGATTTTAAATATCTTTTTTTTGAGTATTCGCGCTCCTGCTCAAATAGGCATTCCTGAAATCAATAATTACTCGAGCCTTACTTATAAAGGAGGAAGTCAGAACTGGGATATAGGACAGGACAAGAACGGGACCATGTATTTTGCCAACAACGATGGTCTGCTGAGCTACAATGGCAGGTACTGGGACTTATATCAGCTCCCCAACAAAACAATCATAAGGTCTTTGCTGCTGGATAAGGATGGCAGAATTTATGTTGGCGCCCAGGATGAACTTGGGTATTTTTTTCCGGATGAAAACGGACGCCTGAAATATCATTCCCTTTTACAGTTAATCCCTTCGGCACACAGAAAATTTGCCGATGTATGGAACATCGTCATCGACAAAAATGACGTTTACTTTCGTTCCAATTCCAAGATTTTGCAGTATGACCACAGGCGAATCAGGATTTATGACAAGCCCAGGGTTGAAACCCAGTGGACAATTCTGCAAGCGGCCAACGGTCAGGTCTTTGCACAGGATAATTTTGCTGCGCTGTATCAGATCAAAAATGGTATGCTAAAGATGATTTCGTCACAAGCTGAGCTTAAAAGTTCTCCCATTACAGCTATCGTTAATTATCAGGCCGATACGGTACTGATCGGCACGCTGAAAAATGGCTTGTATTTGCTAAGCGGTTCCAATTTAATACAAATGAAGACAGCTGCCGATGCCTTCTTCGTTAAAAACCGGATCAACAAAGTATTAAAACTAAAAGACGGTACATTTTTAGTGGCCACGGCTTCGGGAGGCTGCGTAATCATCAATAAGAATGGCGCTTTGCTACAACATTTCGACAATACGGATGGCCTTCAGGATAGCCAGGTCAGAAGTATTTTT
The DNA here is from genome assembly GCF_900564155.1 of Pedobacter schmidteae. Taxonomy (NCBI): domain Bacteria; kingdom Pseudomonadati; phylum Bacteroidota; class Sphingobacteriia; order Sphingobacteriales; family Sphingobacteriaceae; genus Pedobacter; species Pedobacter schmidteae. The sequence continues at coordinate 2,752,439 of NZ_LS999839.1, forward strand.
CAGGATGATAGCGGAAGTTTATGGCTCGGCCTTGACGATGGAATAGATTTTATTGCCTGCAATAGTGCCTTAAAATATATCCGGCCCGATAGGCGCAAACAGACCAGTGGCTACGCTACCCAGATATTAAATCATCAGCTTTTTATAGGTACTTCTGATCGTTTGTATTCGGCACCTTTGGCCCCTGCATTAACCGATTTCAGCTATGCCAAAAGCACTTTTAAAGAAATTCAGCATATTCAGGGGCAGATCTGGAACCTCGATGCCATCAACAATAAGCTGCTTGTAGGACATGAAGAAGGAACCTATGTTCTGGAAGGCGACATTCCTGTCCCTTTATTTCAGGCACTCGGCACCTGGACATTTGTACCGCTTTCTGCAAATAAAACAGCCACAGAAATTGTAGCAGGAACGTATACCGGACTTCACCTGATGAGGTACGACAAGCAAAAGTTTAGCAATGCTGGCAAGATAAAAGGGGGAAATGAGTCGCTCAGGTTTGTGCTTTATGATCCGGAGTCCAATACCATCTGGGCTTCGCACCCGTATCGTGGGGTGTATCGGTTTAAGCTTAGTGCCGATCATAAAAAAATCGAAAAGCTCTGGCTGTTTAATGAAAAAAATGGCTTTCCTTCGCCACTCGATAACTTTGTGGTAAAACTTAAAGGAAAAATTGTTGTTGCCACAAAAAATGGTATTTATGAATTCGACGAAAACAGGCAATATTTTTCTCCTTCAAAAACGCTGGGTCCCATTTTAGGAAAGGTTAATTTCCAGTATCTTAAGGAAGACCCGGATGGCAACATCTGGTTCGTTACCAACAAAAAAATTGGTGTGGTTGATTTTCACAGAAAACAGGGCAATAGGCCTTATGCTATAGTCTATTTCCCTGAGCTGACCGCCAAGATGGTGGTCAAATTTGAAAATATCTATCCCTACGACAAGCAAAATATCTTTGTAGCCTCAACCAGCGGTATTATTCATATCAATTACCTCAAATACCTTAAAAATATAAAGCCTTTAAAAGTTCACTTAACGCAGGTAAAAATTTCGGGTAATACGGACAGTATTATTTTTGGAGGCTATTTTGTAAAAAACGGGAAAATAACCGATGTTCAGTATGCAAAGGATAAGGTTAGTCTGCCTTATGCGCACAATTCCCTCCACTTTGAGTATGCTTCAACACTTTTTGAACAGCGCGATAACATCGAATTTAGCTATCAGCTGTATGGCTTTGATAAAGAGTGGTCTTTATGGGGATCAAAATGTGAAAAGGATTATACAAACCTCCCTCAGGGTGAGTACACCTTTAAGGTAAAAGTCAGGAATAACCTTGGCAACGAGTTGCTGGCTGCACCCTATACTTTTGTAATCCGCCCGCCCTGGTATCAAACCCCCTGGTTTTATTTTCTCTACTTTCTCTTATTTTGTTTTGGTATTTACCTGCTCATTCAATGGCAAAAACGAAAATATCGAAAAGAGCAACACTTTTTAAATACGGTTCATCAATTGGAGCTGGAGCAGAATGAAAAGATAATCGTCAACCTCAGAAACGAAAAGTTGGAGACTAAAGTTCATTTCCAGAATAAAGAGCTGGCCAGTACCACCATGCACCTGATGCAAAGGGGTAAACTATTGGCCACCATCAAAGATGAACTGTTGCTGATCAAAAAAGAGGATACCGAGGGAGTTTATCGTGAAGAGCTGAGGAAGGTGCTTCGGCTTATCCATGATTCTGAAAAATCTGATGCCGATTGGGACCAGTTTGCAGAACGTTTTGACCATGTAAATTCCAATTTCCTTAAAATACTAAAAGAAAAGGTGCCCAGTCTGACCCCAACTGATTTAAAGCTTTGTGCTTATCTTAAAATGAACCTTAGCTCAAAAGAGATTGCCCAACTGATGAGCATCACGATACGGGGTGTAGAAGTAAACCGGTACCGGTTAAGGAAGAAACTAAATGTTTCATCGGAAACCAACTTATTTGATCATCTGATAGCTCTTACCCGCGTGTGATTAAACGTTTCTGAAAACAGTTCTTCTTAAGAAGAAATAAGATTGCCGGGGCTAAAAAATTGCCCCGGAGATTTTGATGTTATTCCTGTTTAAACTGCTTTGTAAGTTGTTTAAATGTGGTCTTTTAGGTGGGTACAGGCAGCTTGAAATTATTTTCAAATAAAATGCAAAGGGCAAACTGGTTGCCCTTTCATTTTTTAATATTGGGTGGTTGTTCAATAACGAATGGTCAGATGGTTTTATGAAAGTAGCTTTAGCGCATATCGATGTCATTTATAACTGGGAATTTATGAAAAAGGCGGTTTTACAATGAACTAGGCTTAGCTGGAAAATCCAATGCCATTGACCCCACTTCGCCATTTTGAAAAGCCAAGCTAACTCACTCATAATAAATGGCAATGGGGAGCAATTAAAATTGGCGAGATGGGATCACTTTAGTCTGGTTTGTCCAGTCAGTAAAAAAGCCAATTTCCATATTGGCACTTAATTTGATTACTGGCTTAAACAATTGCTAAGTAACGTTATTTATATACCCAATATTGCCATTTTGAAGAGAGTACTACTTTTACTAATTCCTTTATGTTTAACGCTCAATGCCTGTAACTGGTTTAAAGAAACTCCCGAAATAGGGCTGAAGTTGGCCGAGCATTTCGACAATAAACTTTATAAGCAATTTGATACGGCCGAATATAACGTCATTTTTAAAAGACACTTTGACTCGTTGAAAAGTGATTTTTCTAATCCCAATACACTCAAAGCCTATTACCTGAGTAAAAATGATGATCCCAGACTAGTGACTCAGTATTTTGCCACCGGTGCACTCGATACCCTTAAAAATTACATCAGCAGAAGCGAACTGCACGGTTTTAATCCGAAGGTATTCCACTATAAAAGGCTCAAAACCTTGCTGGAAGAATTATCTGCCAATAAGTTTAAGAACATTGCTGAGGTTTATCCGGTGGTGGCCGACCTGGAGCTGAGTGCTGCCGAGAGTTTGGTTAAATACAATAACTTCCTTTATTATGGTAGTGTAAACCCACGTAAGTTGCTCTCCAGATATTATGTGCCGGTAAAAAGACCCGATAGTGCAAGCATGCTGGCGGTACTGGGAACAACCGATTTGTTAAAGTTATTGAAAGATATTCAGCCTGCCTCGCCAAAGTACCTTGAGCTGCAACAGGCCATGCTGACACAGGAACAGAAAGGAAACCCTGATGAACAGGCCTTGAAAACCATAAAAGTGAATATGGAAAGATTGAGGTGGAAATTGCCCGATCTTGGGGAAGAATATGTTGAAGTCAATATTCCCGATTTCTCTTTAACCTGGTTTAACAAGGAAGATACTTTAAGTCATATGAAGGTTTGTGTTGGCGGTGCCCGCGAAAAGGATTATGCAGAAAAATTAAAACTGTTTATGAAGTCGGGCAGTTTGGATGATAAACCCAAAAACCACGAAACCCCTATTTTGTATAGTAAACTGAATTCGATACAAGTAAACCCGGTATGGAATATTCCGGTAAGCATTGCCCGCAGTGAGATTTACTGGCAGGCGGTTCGGGATCCTTATTATTTGTCCAACAACAACATCAGAGTTTATTATAAAGGGAAGCAGGTAAAAGATCCTGATACGATAGAGTGGAGTAAATATCCGAGAGAAAAGCTCCCTTTTGAGTTTAAACAAGGCTCGGGCGAGGGAAATGCATTGGGCAAATTTAAATTCATATTTGACAACGGATCCAGCATTTATTTGCACGATACCAATAATAAAAGTGGTTTTGCACGTAGTAACCGGGCCATTAGCCACGGTTGTGTACGGGTAGAAAAGCCACTGGAATTTGCCGAAATGCTGGTAAGGGACAAGTATCAGTACGATCAGCTGAGGATGGAAGTGAACCTGCCACCAATTGATACGACCAAAATTGAAGTTTACAAGAAAAAGATGGCCAAAAAGGCCGATACTTTGAATGTCTTTCAGCTGAAACCAAAATGGTTTGGTACCAAAAAGCCTGTGCCCTTGATTATCAATTATATTACGGCATGGCCACAAAACGGTATTATTGAATTCAGACCGGATGTTTATGGCTTAGATGAAACTTTGTATGCAGCGATGAAGAAATTCATGTAAAAGTTGCTAACTTTGTTTTTTAATGAATTTCCTATACCCAGGTTTTCTTTTTGCACTGCTGGCAATAGCCATTCCTATTGTAATTCACTTATTCAATTTCCGAAAGTTTAAAAAAGTTTACTTCAGCAATGTAAGGTTCCTGACCGCTGTAGAAGAACAGAATTCATCCCGGGAAAAACTTAAAAACTTATTGATACTGATCAGCAGGATTCTGGCTATTGTTTTCCTGGTACTGGCCTTTGCCCGACCCTTCATTCCGGGATCCAATCGACAAAACAGTCCATCGGGCCGAAACCTGGTGTGCATTTATATTGATAATTCTTATAGCATGGAAAGCCTGAATAAGGAAGGCAATTTGCTGGAAGAAGCCAAACGTAAGGCCAGGGAAATTGCGGGGGGCTATGCCATGACCGATCAGTTTATGTTGCTGACCAATGATTTTGAAGGTAAACACCAGCGTGCGGTAAATAAAGAAGAGTTTTTGAGTTTACTGGATGCCATAAAGATATCGCCAACCGGCCGATCTTTACAACAGGTGATCAACAGAATGGGCAGCGCCACTGCGGCCAATAAAAACGAACAGGCGTATTTGCTTTCCGATTTTCAGAAGAGCTTTGCAGGTATACAGTCGCTGCAAACCAACCCTGCCATTAATTATTCCTTTATAAAGCTAAATGCCAACAGCCTGCCCAATATATCAGTCGACAGTGTATGGAGTCTTTCGCCGGTACACCTGCCTGGCCAGACGGAGCAGTTTGTAGTGCAGCTGCGCAATTATGGCGAAGAGGATGCTGTGGATATTCCCTTGCAGCTGGTGATCAACAAGCAGCAAAAGGCCATTGCTAATTTGAAAATTGCAGCTGGTAAAACGGTAAAGGATACTTTGTCTTTTAGCGGATTGACAGGGGGCTGGCAAAAGGGAACTTTGAGCATTAAAGATTTTCCACTGACTTTTGATGATGCGCTGAATTTTACTTTTAAGGTAGCCCAGGAATTGAAGGTATTAAGTATTGGCGGTAATACTTCGGATAAATACATCCGGTCCCTTTTCTCGGCCGATCCTTATTTTAAGCTTACCGAAATGCCTGAATCTAATATCCGGTATTCGGCTTTTGCCGATTACAGCCTTATTGTGCTGGACGGTTTAAAAGAGCCTTCGTCGGGGCTTGCCCAGCAATTGAAAGCTTATGTAGAAAATGGGGGTTCGGTGGTGGTTTTTCCTGACCTGGATTCCAATGGCGCAATTTATACTCCTTTTTTACAGGGCTTGTCGCTGCCTGCGGTACAGCAGCTTAATGTGGGGCCTGCAATGGCCAGCAGTATCGATTTGAAAAATCCGGTATTTAAAGATGTGTTTGAGCAGGTGCCCGAAAATATTGACCTGCCTGTGGTAACCCGGTATTTTAGCTATGCCGAGCAAAATTCAAGTAATAAAGAAAACATATTGAAGCTGCCGCTAAACAGGTTCCTTTTTGCCAGGTACGATATAGGTGCTGGAAAGGTTTATTTATCGGCTAGTTCTTTAAACCCTAAAGATGGAAATATATCGAGGCATCCGGTCTTTGTACCGTTGATGTTTAAAATTGCTTTTGCCAGCAATAAGGAACAGCCCTTGTATTATACCACGGGAAAAAACAGCTTGCTGGAAAGTGCAAAGATAAATTTATCGGGTAACCAGTCGCTAAAACTGGTGGCTTCGGGCTTTGAGGTGATCCCCGAGGTTCGGCAAACGCCTGGCAAGACCTTATTATATGTGGCTGATCAGGTAAAGAAATCGGACTTTTACGAATTGAAAAAGGCCGATGAACTGTTGGCAGTGGTGGCTTTTAACGATGACCGGACGGAATCGGATATGCGCTATGCAACTGAAAATGAAATTAAAGCCTTATTTGGCAAACAAAATATTGCGTTTTACAATTCAAAAAAAGACGCCCTATCTATGCAGATGGAGTTGAAAAATAACAGCAGCGAGTTATGGAAACTTTGCCTAATTTTGGCTGTTGTTTTTTTAGCCATCGAAATAGTATTGATCAGACTTTTTACTCATAAAAAAAATAGACAGACAATATGAATCTTCTCCTCACAGGCGTAACCATTGCCGATCCGAACAGTAGTTTTAACCAGCAGAAATGTGATGTACGTGTAAAAGAAGGAAAAATAGTTAGTATCGGTGATAAATTAGCGGGCAAGCAGGCTGCATCGAAGGATGAAACAGTTGTTGATGGTTCAGGCCTGGTGCTTTCACCTGGTTTTTTTGATCTGAACTGTTCTGTAGGTGATCCTGGTTTTGAAACCAGGGAAGATATTTATACGGCTACGGCAGCAGCAGCGGCCGGAGGTTTTACAGGGCTGGCAGTATTGCCACATACCAAGCCGGTTGTTCATTCCAAATCGGGCGTAGCTTATATCATCAATAAAGCAAAAGGAAATTTGGTAGATGTATTGCCGGTGGGTGCTGTAAGTCAGGATCTGGAAGGAAAAGAACTGGCCGAGTTGTACGACATGAAGCAGGCCGGGGCAGTTGCCTTTTCGGATGGCTCAAAGCCCATTTCGGATGATGGTTTTATGAGTCGCGCCTTGCAATATGCCAAAGGGCTGAATGGTTTGCTGATGGTATATCCCGAAAATAAATCCTTAGCCGGCAAATCGCAGATCAACGAAAGTAAAAACAGCGTATTGCTGGGGATGAAAGGCCTGCCTGGTTTGGCCGAAGAAATACACATCAGCAGGGATATCTTTTTGGCCGGTTATCATGACGCACCGGTGCACATCAACAACATCTCTACCGCAGGTTCTGTGGCTTTGATAAAAAAGGCCAAAAAGGACGGCATTAAAATTACCTGTGATGTGGCAGCACACCAGTTGGTATTTACGGAAGAGTTATTGAGCGATTTTGATAGCAATTACAAGGTGAAACCTCCGCTACGTGGTAAAACGGATGTAAAGGCTTTGCTGGCAGGTTTAAAAGACGGAACCATTGATGCAGTAAGCTCGCAACATCGCCCTTACGAAATTGAGTTTAAAGACGTAGAGTTTGAAATTGCTGCTTATGGCATTGTGGCTTTACAAACAGTGCTGCCCTTACTGCTTAAAGCTGGATTGGACGCCGGACAGATTGCAGAGAAGCTATCGGTAAATCCGCGCAAACTACTGGGCCTGACAGTTCCGGTGATAGCCGAAGGTGCTGATGCAAACTTTACGGTTTATAGCCCGACCGAGGAGTGGCTGTACAATGCAGACAACAATCAGTCTAAATCGGCTAATTCTCCATTAATGAATAAGAAATTAACCGGTAAAGTAAAACTGGTATACAACAATAAACAAATACAATCCTATGGATAATCACGTAAAAGTAGCGCTGACCGCATCACTGGAAAAGTTTTCGGCAGTGTCAGGAAAAGATTCGGTTAAATTGAAAGACAATTTGATTGAAGTGTTTGGTAAAGATCTGGGCTTTTTGGAAAAGGTAGCTGAGTTTGATCAGGCATTTGATGAGTATCCGGCATTTGATGAATTGAGAGAGGTTTTCTTTGACCTGCTGATGATCAATTTTTTCGCCAGTGATGTAAAGAAACTGGAAGAAGATTATCTGGATTCGGAAGAATGGGCAGATATTGAAGAAGATACGATTGACAGGGGGACAGAATTGTTAAACCTGTTGTTGTACATTAACGAATGTCACGATGAAAAGATTAAACCAGAACTGGATGATTTTCTGAAAGAGTTTTTACTGGTTGAAGAGGATGAGTTTCAGGACGAGTTTCATATTTATGAAGACCTGATCAGCAACCAGCAGCTGGTAGAAAGTAGTGTAGAGGATATTTGCAGTCACGCTGGCATGATAGAACTGGGTGAAGAAATGGAAACGCTTTTTGTGCCATTTATGGTGTTCTTCCATCAGCCAAAGGCCAATGATGGGGTGATTAAAGATCTGGCAACTTACAGCTCAAATAAGGAGTTCGACATTGCAGTGTATTCATTAATTACGGCATTTAATATTGCTTAATGTATAAGGTATGACAACAGCACAAACTTTAGAAAACTTAAAGCCTGAAGCGGCAAAAAATGGAATCGGACTTGGGCTGATCTCTTTGGTACTGGGGGTAGTTTCGGCTTATCTTTTAGTTGGGGCATCGTCTATGACGGCCGTTTTTTTAATTCCGATGGGACTTGGACTGCTTGTTCCGGTAGTTTTAGCAGTGGTTTTTAGTATCGATCTGAGGAAAAAGATTGGTGGTTTTTGGAACCTAAGGCAAGCTACCTCGGGCATATTTGTGATGTTTTTGGTCGCCTATGGAATTTCTGTGGTGGGCAATCTGGCTTTTAATAAGCTGATTGAACCGGATATGCCCGAAAGAATTCAAACTACTATTGTAAATGCGACCTCTGAGATGATGAAAAAACAGGGGGTGGATGAGGATGCTATTGATAAAAAGATTGAAGAAATGAATGCTGATTTTGAGAAAAAAAATCAGGGAACAATAATGCAAACTATACAAGGACATGTAATTGGAGTGATCATTGTATTTGTGTTTGCTTTGTTGTTTGGCGCAATTTTTAAAAAGGAAACACTTAGGCCTATTGAGGAATAGCTGAGTTAAACATTTAAAAAAATGGTTGTATCATAATTTGATACAACCATTTTTTTATTATTCGAGATGCTGACCACGCAGTAGCCGCGAAGCCAAATAAATTCAGGATGACGATCGCCTTATGATACAACTCATTTTTATGCCTTGATGTTCTTTAAAGTTGTCTTTATGCAGTCGTCTGTTTTAAATAAGGAATAAAGAAGCTAAAAGTTGTACCTACTTTGGCTTCACTTTTTACACTGATTTTTCCTTTTTGCATTTCTACCAATTGCTTGCAGATGAACAGGCCAAGCCCGGTGCCCACCTGGCCTTTGGCAGAACTGGTTTGATAATATTGAGAGAAAAGATTGGGTAGCTGCTCGGGGCTGATGCCCATGCCGGTATCAATAATGTCTACCTGTAATCTGCAATCTTCGGTTAATAATTCAGCATTTACAGTAACCTTGCCTTCGTTGGTATATTTTATGGCATTGCTCAGCAAGTTGACCATCACTTGTTTCAGGCGAAAACCATCGCCCAATACTATGGCTTCTGTATCGCCTTTAAAATGATATTCCAGGTCTAATTTCTTTTTGGCGGCACTATAACGCATACTTTCCACTACTTCATCTACTGTGGTATGTGGTGTGAAGGGATCGCTTTCAATTTTAAGTTCGCTGTTTTCCATTTTTGCAGCGTCCAGGGTATCATTTAAGGTGCGCAATAGCATTTCCGAAGAGCCTTTGATAGATTGCAGCATATCCGTTTGACGTTGTGTAAGGTCGGTTTTTCCAAACACATAAATGAAGCCTTTGATGGCAGTCAGCGGATTTCTGATTTCGTGGGTCATGTGGGTAAGCAGCTCCATTTTTTGCCGGGCAATGTTTACTGATCTTTCATTTTCCTTTAGCAGCTGTAGTTCTGATTTATTGAGTTGCAGGATAAAAATGACCAATAGTGCGGCAAATAAAAGGATAAGGATCAGTGCGGCAAGATAAAATTTGTTGAGCAGGGATGTGGTTTCCTGATAGTTTTTAAAGGCCATTCCTTTCAGTTCGTCGGCCATTTTATAATTCAGGTCTTTCAAATCGTTTACAATGCGCTCAAGTTCATTACTGATGTGGCTGTTTAGTGATATCAGCTCTCTTTGCATGGCCAGCATTTTGACATTATGTAGCTGCAATTCCTTTAGTTTTTTTGCATTGTCTGTCCGGTCGCGGGCAATGATTTTTTGGGTATTGATGTCGGCAATATTTACATTATTGTTGTGATTAATCTCCACTACGCCATTGGCGCTTCCGTTTTTGTTGTAGATGGCGTCTTTTAATCGCCCAAAAAGTCCTTTTTTCTGTACTGCTATTTCTTTTCGTACGGTGTCGGTTTTAGTATTGACCTTCTTTTTGCGGACGTTAAAGCTGGTTTTGGTTTCGATCAACTTGTTTTGATCAGACTGACCTGTAAAAGCGGCGTACACCGTAAGGAGAGAATCAAAATTATGTTTCAGGAGGAAAAGGCGATCCGATAGTTCGAGTTTCTTTTTATACCATATTCTTACCTGGTCGCCCTGTGCTGCGGTAAGCTGACTGGTATCTGTCTGGGTTTTTAATAAAGTATCTATTTTATTGAAAGCGAGGGTTAGTTTTGTTTTGTACTCGCTGCTTTTAGGACCATTAACGTCTAACAGCGATTCCTGAAAGTCGTCTTCAGCCTGATGAAGTAGCAATAATGCTTGTTCTGGCTTGAGCCGATGTTCGACGTTACTGGCTAGTTTTGCAATTTCTTCCAGTTTGTTGGTGATAGCGCTACGAACAAAAATGGCTGCAACTGCAAGAATAACCACAAATGCAAGAAATGTGAGGGTGATTTTTCTGGAGAGGATCTTTGTGTAGGTTACTTTCATTGAATAGGAACAAGTGCAAAAATACTACAAAAATAAGGATAAAAAATAAGTATTCTCTTCAGAGCCGGGAACAAGTTGCGCTGAAGAAGCGCAAATTATTCCTAGGTCTCTTCTGAGAAACTGATTTTTTATTTCAGCAGGGAGGAGAAATATTATGAGGAGTGTTAAGGAGGTGAAGGAGAATTATGAAGAAGAATATTATGAGGAGTATTAAGGAGAATTATAGAGGAGGAATATTGAGAAGGAGCATTTTGGAGGAGAAATGTTGTGGAGGAGCGTTAAGGAGAATTCGTCAATAATTTTATCAGATTACAGCTCGAATTGCCTATTTTAGCATGGAAAATCTATAGAATGACTGCTTATACGGCGCTAAGTGACAATGAATTGACTGCCCTGTTGAAAAATGGGGACGAGAGCGTGTATAAGGAAATTTATAACCGCTATTGGGATAAGCTATACTACATTGCACATAGAATGCTGAAATCGCAGGAGGCTACAGAAGAGGTGGTGCAGGATGTGTTTGTGGTGTTGTGGAAAAAGCGGCTGATACTGGAAATTCAATCCTTACCGGTTTACCTGGCTGCTATGGTGAGGTATGAGGTTTATCGTTATATTGCCAGAGATAAGAAGGATCGGGAGCAGGTGACCGCCTATCAGACTACACAACCGGAATATACTTCGTTTGATACTGAGCTGGAGCACAAGTTACTGCTGGAAATTGTGGAAGAACTATCAAATCAACTTCCCGAGAAATGCCGCCTGGTATTTCAGTATGTAAAGCTGCAGGACAGGCCAATTGCCGAGGTTGCAGATGAATTGAATATCTCACAAAAAACAGCTGAAGCGCATTTGACTAAGGCGCTGAAAACCATCAGGGGCAATATGGGCAACGCCATGCATTTGCTGTTTTGATATTTTTTTAAAATATTTTCATTTTATACTAAGGGTAAATGGATACTTTGCTACTCTATGTATTCAAACGCCCATTTTTAGGTTATGAATAAGGAGGAAATCAAACATTTAGCTGAAAAGTTTTTAAAAGGAACGGCAACAGCTGAGGAAAAAAGGCGGTTGCACAGTTGGTCGGCCTTAAATAATGAACACGACGATGAAGTGGTGTTGACCTCAAAGCCTGAGGATGCAAATGAGGTTAAGGCCAGGGTATATGATCGGATTCAACACCAAATTCATTTGGATGTGGTGCCTGTTGGTCCTAAGAAAATTAAATTGTGGTACAAAGTTGCTGCGGTCGCAGCTGCTTTGATTTTAATAAGCGGACTAACCTTTTATCTTTCCAGGATGGATGACTCGAGAGGGAGTGATCTGGCAGATGCTAAACACATCTCCATTGGTAAAAATGCAGCTATTTTGACCTTAGCTGATGGTAGAAAGATTGATTTGCTGAAAGCCGAAAATGGCCGTTTGACTGAAGAATCGGGTGTGGCGATCCGCAAAACTACCGATGGAAAGTTGGTTTATGAGGTTAAAGACGTTTCTACCCCTGTGAACAATGAGGCGCATTTAAATACCATCAGTACGCCTAAGGGGGGACAATATCAGGTGATACTGCCCGATGAAACCATAGTATGGTTAAATGCCGCTTCCAGTATTAAATTTCCTGCTGGTTTTACCAATCTTAAGCAGCGTAAAGTTCAGTTAAGTGGAGAAGCTTACTTTGAAGTGGCTAAAGATAAGGAACACCCGTTTATTGTTCAGACAGATCAGCAGGAGATAGAAGTCTTAGGGACGCATTTTAACCTGAATGCTTATGGTGATGAACAGAGCATTAAAACAACCCTGTTGGAAGGACGTGTTAGGGTTTTATCGGGGAAAGATTTAGTTGTGCTGAAGCCGGGGCAACAATCTTTGTTGCGTAATCATAAGCTGGATGTTGCAAATGCAGATACAGAGGAGGCTGTAGCCTGGAAAAATGGATATTTTAAGTTCAACAGTGAACCCCTTCCCTCTATCATGCGCAAGCTTTCGCGCTGGTATGATGTAGAAGTAGTGTATGAAGGAAAGCCTGGCGATGACCGTTTTGGCGGAACTATTAGCCGTTATAAAAATGTAGCAGACGTACTGGAAATGTTGGAATCAACCAAATTGGTGAAATTTAAAGTAGAAGGGAGGAAAATTATCGTGAGATAAATTTATACTAAAAGATGAAAGATGAAAACGGATAAAAATAAAAACCAGAGGCGGTGAGAGGCCTCTGGCTTATATAGTCCGGAAATCGATGTATTGAATTGCGAAAAACAATAATTATCAACGTAACCCAAACTAAACAAATTTATGAATTTTTATGATCTAACCCGTCATAGGTTTAAAACCTATTGTACGGGGCAAGTAATACGTATTATGAGATTAACCATCATCATAATGACCTGTTTGCTAATGCAGGTAAGTGCTAAGAGTAATGCCCAGAAAGTATCCTTGTCGGAATACAAAGCTCCGCTATTAAGAATATTTAACCAGCTAAGGAATCAGACCGGCTATGATTTTTTGTATTCGGACGATATGCTGAAAATGGCAAAGCCGGTGAGCATACATGTAAAAGGGGCTCAGTTGGAAGCAGTCCTGAAGCAGGTTTTTGATGATCAGGACCTGGTTTATGTATTGAAAAATAAGGCGGTAATTGTAGCCATGAAAGAGGTTACCTTTCTGGATAGGGTGAATTCTTTTTTTGCCAGAATTGATGTGACAGGAAAAGTGACAGATGATAAAGGAACACCCTTGCCTGGTGCAACAGTTAAAGTTAAAAATACGACCAGGTTGGTGATTACCGACGCGACCGGGAGCTTTGTGTTGAGGGGAGTAGACGAAAAGGCAGTATTAGTGATCTCTTATTTAGGCTATAAAACCAAAGAGATGGCTGTTAAACCGGTGATGAATATTAGCATTGAAATCGCAAATGCGAATCTGGAAGAGGTAGGTGTGATCAGTACAGGGTATCAGAAGATCAAAAAAGATCAGCTGACCGGTGCGGCAAGTACCATTGGCGAAAAGGATTATAACCAACGCACGGCGGTAACCGGTAATTTTTTGGAAAACCTGGAAGGAAAGGTACCCGGACTGGTGTACAACAGCATTTCGGGCGAAATCTCTATCCGTGGGGTAAGTACTTTTGATGCGGTAAAACGACCGCTGATTGTGGTGGATGGATTTCCGACAGAAATAGACCTGAGTACCATCAATCCGAATGATGTGGTTTCTGTATCTGTATTACGCGATGCCGCCGCGGCATCCATATATGGTGTACAGGCTTCCAACGGGGTAATTGTTGTGGAAACCAGACGCGGTAAGGTAGGTAAACCGGTGTTTAATTTCAGAAGTACATTAGGCTTTGAACCAAAACCTGATTTTGGTTATTTGAATTATGCCGGCTCTGAAGAACTGATTACCCTGTTTAAAGATCTGGTGAAGACAGGGAACGATGCACGTTATTTTTATTCCGATCACAGCCCGATAGATCCTGCGAAATTGGTTTTATTTGATTTGGATGAAGGTTTGATTACCCAGCAGCAGGCCGATGAAAAGCTGGCAGCCATTGGATCTTACAATAACCTTAATGACTATACCCGTTTGTTTTACAGAAACAGGTTAAGCAAACAGGTTAACTTTGATGTGAGTGGCGGTACAGATAAGAGTACGTACCTGGTGGGTTTGAATTATTTTACCGAACAACCTCAGCAAAGGGCATCCGAGATCAACCGGATGATTTTGAACGTAGCCAATACTTATCAGCTGAGTAAAACCTTTTCATTTGATTTTAAAGGAACTTATACCAACAACCGCAACAAAAACGGAAAGATTGTCGCTTATGAGAATTTATTGCCATATGATCGTTTGGTGGATGAAAATGGAAATGCTTTGGCCGCTACCAACGGCGAAAACGGGGATACCTTTTATGCTACGAACCCAGAATTTAATGAAAAGCTGAAAGCTAAGGGGCTTTACGACATGTTATACTATCCTTATGCCGAGCTCAATGCAAATACCAATAAACGTACGCTTAATTCATTCAGGGCTCAGGGGCGATTAAACAGTAAAATTACCAAATGGCTGAGCCTGGACCTGGGGGCTGCTTATGAGAACGAGCAGGGAATCAATGATTTTTTGCAAACGGAAGATGCTTACAGGGTACGTTTTCTGGTCAATATGAAAGCAAAAAAAGATCCGGTAAAGGGTACTCCACTGTTTACAGATTTACCGCAGGGTGATTTCTTATCTAAACAGACTTTAAAGAATACAGCCTATACCTTACGCGGACAATTTAATGTGAATTATTATTCGAAAGATAACAAACACAACCTGTCGGGTATTTTGGGTGTAGAGCAGCGCAAAACCGAGAGTAGTTCTTATAAATCAACTTTTTTTGGGTACGACGGACAGTCGCTGATCAGTAAGCCGGTAAACCTGCAGGCATTAAACACAAGTACCAGGCCGGCATTTACAGAACTTGGGAGTTATGACGGTTCGCGGTTCAGAAGTACCGATTATTTTTCTGAGACCTCGGGCGATAGAAGATTTCGCTCTTTTTACGGTCAGGCCACTTATGTTTACGATAAACGTTATGTTGCTACGGGAAGTTTGCGTATAGATCAGTCCAATCTTTTTGGGGTAGATCCGAAGTATAAAAACAACCCTTTGTGGTCGGCAGGTTTGAGTTGGATTGCAGGCGAAGAAGAATTTATGAAACCGGCAGAATGGATCAGCAATTTACAACTGCGGGTGGCAACCGGCTTTAACGGAAATGTACCAAGTAGTGTTAACGGACCTTTTTTGCTGTTGAGTTCGGGCTTGAACAATGCCTTTAATACTTCCCATTTGTATTACGATGTGCTTTCGCCAGAAAACCAGTCTATTCGTTGGGAAACGACCAATAATTTTAATTTTGGTTTAGACTATGGTTTGTTTCAAAATAGAATTTCCGGATCTGTTGACCTTTACTATAAAAAGACAAGGGACGTATTTGGAATGATGTCTGCCGATCCTACAAGAGGATTTAATCAATACAATGCGAATACAGCTTCGATAGAGAATAAAGGGCTGGAACTGATGGTGAATACGGTGAATATCAGTTCGACAGGATTTAACTGGCGTACGGGCATTACGGCTTCGTTCAATAAAAATAAAGTTATACAGGTTCAAAGAAAGGACAAAAGAGCCTCATTTGACATTGTTGGTGGATTGGACCCTCAGAAAGGGTATCCGATGAACGCATTGTTTAGCTATAAATATGCCGGACTGAATGAACTGGGACAGCCGGGAGTTTACGATCGGTTTGGTAACATCAAAATTATGGAGGCTTATGACGACGCCGAGGTTGACGTGGATTTTGACGATTTGCAATATAGCGGAACCACTACTCCAAAATATGTAATAGGGTTGAACAATCAGTTTTCTGTTGGTGCGTTTGATTTCTCCTTCTTGTTTATGTATTATGGAGGACATGTGATGAGGGTACAACAGCCCAACCCGGATGATGCACAGTATGGTTATCCTTTAAAAGGCTCCTCTGTTTACTGGAAACAAAAAGGGGATGAATTATATACGAATGTACCCGGTTACCCTGTGTATGGAACACCCGGAGATTACGGTTATGCTGCCAAAC
The DNA here is from genome assembly GCF_900564155.1 of Pedobacter schmidteae. NCBI lineage: Bacteria > Pseudomonadati > Bacteroidota > Sphingobacteriia > Sphingobacteriales > Sphingobacteriaceae > Pedobacter > Pedobacter schmidteae. Next base: position 2,768,665 of record NZ_LS999839.1, read on the forward strand.
GTGGGTACGCCTTTGCTGATCAGTTTGTAAGAAAGGCAGATTATATCAGGTTAAGGGATGTGATTTTGACCTACAATTTGAAAAGTGAAGCCTTTAAAAGAGCAGGACTTAGCCATACACAAATCCGTTTTCAGGCACAAAACCCTTTCAAGTATACTTTTAGTGGAAACAGTATCGATCCTGAATCTATAGACAGGCAGACAGGAATGCGGACAATGCCTCAACAGGCTTTTTATAGTGTAACCTTATCTACCAATTTTTAATGAAAACAAACAATTGTTTGATGAAAAGACATAAGAAGATGAAAAAGATATCATATTTTGTATTTAGTGCAGTCATGCTGTTTTCTATAGCCTCCTGTAAAGATTTTTTAGAGGTGAAACCAAAAGGATATGTACTTCCGGAAAAGCTTTCGGACTATGAAAATATGCTGAGCTCGCCAACGATGACGCAGACCTTTCCGGCCGAACTGATGTATTGCACGGATGATTATTACAGTGAATATGCACCTAACGACCGGAGCACAAACGCCAATATGTTTGTATGGCGCAGAGAAATTGATATTGATGATCAGGCGAGCCCGGCGATCTGGGGAGGAATGTACCGTGTGATTTATGATGCCAATGTAATCATCAGGCATGTAATGAAAGCTAAAGACGGATCTGAACAAAGGAAAAAAGAGGTGTTGGGAGACGCATTATTGGTACGTGCCGATGCCTACTTTACTTTGCTTACGGTTTTTGCTAAATCCTATGATGTGGCTACAGCTACTACTGATCCGGGGATGCCATTGATTACCTCTAACGATGTAACAGAGTCGACGCCTCCGCGTTCCAGGCTTCAGGCTACCTTAGATACCATTATCAACAACACTATACAGGCATCGGAGTATTTACCTCAAAATACAACTTATCGGTTTAGAGGTACGCAAGCAGCGGCTCATGGATTACTGGCAAGGATTTACCTGTATATGGGCGACTACACCAATGCCTCAAAGTATTCGGAACTGGCACTTAAAGCGCCGCATCAGTTGTTAAACTATGCCAATTATGATGACAGCTTTGATATGCCGAATTCGGATGTAAATCCGGAGATTTTATGGCAAAGGGCGAGTGTGGACTATACTATACCTACATTTTTATTGTATTCGGATGAACTGATGACTTATTATAATGCTGATGATCTTCGGTTTTTTCTGCTATCGTTTTCTAATTCGAAAGGAATAAACCGGGCGGCGCCACCGGGGAGGGCCAATTTTGGGGTTACTTTTCCGGAGCTTTACCTGAATGTGGCCGAGGCTGCTGCGCGTGCAGGTAATATAAGTAAGGCGATGGATATGGTAAATAAAATCAGAGAAAAAAGAATTAAGGCATCTGCCTATCAACCATTGTCGGCCGCCAACCCTGAAGCTGCGCTGAAAATTGTATTGGCGGAGCGGAGAAGGGAGCTTGCTTTTAGCGGGCAGAGATGGATGGACATGAAAAGGTTGGACAAAGATGGACGGATGATTGAAGTGGTGCGGATGAATAAAAAAACAGGGGTAAGACTTGGAAGCTTAGTGCCAGGAAGTAAAGAATACACTTTTCAGATCCCGACAAGGGTGAGGAATTTTAACCCGAAAATGGAACTTAATTAATAATGATTATTTAAAAATACACTGATGAAACCATCATGAGCAAACACTCACAAACAGTAATGAATATTGCTCATGATAGCTTCATCACCTTTAAAAAACAAACTATATACTGATGAAAAAATATATATATGCTGCATTGATGTTGTTAAGTATGAGCAGCTATGCACAATCTGATAAAAAAGAAGTAAAAGACGATTTGTTGAAAAACAAAGAACAGGTATTAGCTAAATATATCCCAATGGCCAATGGCAGCTACCTGTATAAATTATATGTGATGCCCTCGGAAGAGGTATTGACAAAGCTGGATGCATTTAAATTGGCCATGAAACTGGAGGCGGATAAAGAAAAAGATGTAGCGGTAAGGGCATTAATGCTGAAAGATGTAGAATTCTATGCCGGGCAGGTACTGGACAGGTATGTTGGTTTATATGGTATGGACTCGCTAGGGATGGCGAATTTGGAGAAAATACTTACAGAGAAGAAGGGAGCTCCTAATTTTTACAAGCTGCTTGATTCTGCAGGGAAAAAAGCTTTCTCAAAGCGTATGGAACCTGCGGAAAGAAAAAGATTAAAGGCGATGGTGACAGGGAAAAATGATTTAAATGATGAGGCCTTGTTTAAAAGATCGGCAGCTTACCGTACCTGGTTGGATGAACAGATCACTGCCCTGAGGAATACGAAATATAAAGCAGATACAACATTGGGCTATGAAGGCAACCATGTGGTAAAACTAAAAGTTGTGAAACAAGAATTGCCTGCAGGTTTTATAAAAGATTACCTGACTTATACCGGGACTGCCACCATTCTTAAAATGGTAAGGGATGAAGGGGCTAAGGAAGAGGCTTACCAAAATTTTATGGCTACGGCGGCCAACCCTGTGCATAAAAAGGATATCGAAGAGATTTATGCAAATCATAAAATGATGACCGGAAATGCTATGTCGCCTGATTTTAATTATATCGATGTAAATGGTAAAGAGGTTTCTTTAAAATCGTTGCGCGGTAAATATGTATACATTGATGTATGGGCTACCTGGTGTGGCCCCTGCAAAGCGGAAATTCCTTTTTTAACTAAAATTGAGCAAGCTTACCATGGTAAGAATATTCACTTTGTAAGCCTTTCGGTTGACAGGATGGCCGATAAATCGAAATGGACCAGTTATGTGAAAGACCATCAACTGCAGGGAATTCAGCTGTTGGCCGACAAAGATTTTAATTCTGATTTTGTTAAGAAATACAATATCAATGCGATACCAAGGTTTATTCTGATCGATCCAGCTGGTAAAATTGTTTCGGGTGATGCGAAGCGGCCATCTGATCCGGAATTGCGGAAACAGTTTGACGGATTGTTGAAGTAAGGAGACTGAAACTCGGATTTAAGGCACAAATAAAAAAGACCCGATTATATTTTTATAATCGGGTCTTTTTTATAGCTATGAAGGTTGGATTATTTCTTCTTCGGAAGCTTAAGTGCAATTTTTCCGTCTTCTAATCCTTCCAGATTTTTATCGTCAAATACTTCTTTTACGTCCGATTTCTGCATCAGTTTGAGCAGATCTTCTGATGATCCGGTATGTTGAACCTGCACGGTTGAAGAAGCTGCACTGTATTTAATTTTGGCACTTTCCACGCCCTTACATTTCTGAATATTTTCGCTTAGTGCTTTTAAGGTGCTGAAATCAATACCTGTAATACTGATAACGGTGCTGGTTTCGCCTTTGACTTCTTCTGCATTCTTCTGTTTTTTGGATAGAAATCCTAGTAATTTATCGCTGGTTCCTTTTGTGCGATCGGCTGTATTAGCAGCTTTGTCGACCTTGCCCAAGGCTTTGTCAATTTTGTCGAATACACTTTGTGCTTTTAGCGATGTGGCACCTGTGAACAGCAGGGCTAAACACATCATGGAAATAGTTTTCATGGCTTTTTAGATTTTGATACAAACTCATCAAAACTATTGAGTATCAGTCAGTACGACAATACCGGGAAATGGGGTTTATTTATACCTGTTTCCGGGTACAAGTCAATTATACCAATCGTTGTTCCATTGCGGTTTTGATGAGTGATGCCACATTTTTTACCTCAAATTTTTGTAGCAGATTTTTGCGGTGTGTTTCTACCGTAAGTGGACTTAGGTGCAGCTGGTTTGCAATTTCGGGAGTGGTTTGTCCGTCGGCAATGAGGCGTAGTATTTCTTTTTCTCTTGTGGTGAGCTGAGGAGGCCCGTTTAGCTCGCCAATTGTAGGCTGGGCCATAATTTCTTTTACTGCGTTGCTAAAGGTAATGCGCCCTTGCAAGGCTTCATTAATGCAGGCGATGAGTTCTTCTGCAGATACATTTTTGAGCAGGTAGCCGGATGCGCCATTAGTAAGCATTTGCAGGATCATGCTGCGTTGACTATGGTTACTTAAGGCCAGTACATAGGTTGTAGGTGAAATCCGCTTGATTTCTTTACACAAATCGATACCACTGGCATCCGGGAGTGTAATATCGAGGAGGACAATATTCACTTTGTTCTCTTTTAGAAAAGTAATAAAATCTGCACCTTTTGTAAAACACCCTGCAATTGCAATTCCTTCTATATCTGTTAACAGCTTTTGTAGGCCCTCCAGTACAATGAGGTGGTCATCTACGATTGCCAGTGTTGCGCTAGGAATGTACATATAGTTCTATATTAATAATTGTTCCCTGGTTTATAGTCGACTTTATTTCCATTTTGCCTTTTAAAAAACCTACTCTATTGCGGATATTGCTGAGTCCGATACCGGTTTCTGTTTTCGGGGCATTGAGGTCAAAGCCTTTACCGTTATCTTCCTGAGTAATGAAAAAGACATTGCCATTTTGGCTACATTGGAGGATGATATTAGTCGCATTTGCATGGCGTATTGAGTTGGCCAGCATTTCCTGAACAATTCTGTAAATATTGATTTGTATTTGTTCGGGTATATCATTTTCAATTTCGAATGACTGGAAGTCTATCCTGGTGGATGGTGTCATTAGTGTTTCGCATAGATCTTTTAATGCTGTTTTGAGACCGAAGTTGAGTAGGTTTACCGGCATCATATTATGTGCTATCCTTCTCAATTCAGTAACAGAATGGTCTATTTGCCCAAGTGCCCTTTGTAGTGGTTGCTTGATATCGCTATGGTTCTGGTTTTCCAATTGAGCAGATAGATTGATTTTAACACCGGCAAGCATCCCACCTAATCCGTCGTGTAAATCTCTGGCCATGCGCCGGCGCTCCTGTTCTTCGCCCTGTATCATGGCTTTACTGTACCGGAGCTCTTGCTGGTGTTCTATTTCATTGAGTTGCTGGAGGTGGCTAAGTTCCTTTTGGACAATTAGCTTTTTGTTGTTGATGTTGTACTGGATGTAAAACAATACAACTATGAACAAAAACAAGGCGGTGGCAATGAGTAACCATTGTATCAGACGGTTATTTCTAGCGGCAAGTTCGGCATGCTCGTTTTGGGCCTTTAATCCATCAATTTCCTTTATTCTTTCTGCATTCCTGTATTTTAATTCGAGCCCGTTAATGTCTCTGATCAGACGTGTTTCCGAGAGACTGTCGCTTAGCTGACTGTACCGTTTCTGCCATTTATAAGCCAGGTCCATTTTGCCCAATCCCGCATAACTTTCGGCAAGGGCATTGTACAGCTCCATTTGTCCGTTATAGGAATACAAAATTTCATCATCATTTAAGATATAGGTGGACAGTTGCAGGGTTTTTTCATATTTTTTGCTGGCGAGCAGGCTTTTTACTTTGTAGAACAACAATCTTTGGTTGTTTTGACTGTCTTTTTTATATAGGGTCGGTTTTAGTCCTTTATCGAATTCATTTATCGCAGCATCATAATTTTTTAAAGCATGGTAAGACATACCTTTTATCAGATGGTATTCTGATGCGAAATATTGACTTGAATCGGAAGAAATCAATTTTCGCATCGTATCGAGTGCTGCATTAGCCTGAGCATATTTTTGAGACAGTACATAGTTCTCTCCTGTATTGCTGTAGGCCATAATTAAATTTAAGGTGCGTGATTTTGACGGCTGTGTGGCTTTTATGGCCTTAATTCCCTTATTGAAATAACCTTCTGCAATTTGGTATTGTTTGATTTTTAAAAAGGCGTCGCCAAGCCGCAGATAGAGCGCAGTAACGAGATCGGTGTCTTCGGCTTTGATGGCCAATGGGATGGCTTTGTTCAACATGATATCGACATAGCTTTTTTCATCATCTTTCGCTTGTGCAATGAGTCCAAGGTTATTCCATGTTTTTGAACGCATTTGCCAGGCCTCTTTGGTATTGATTTTGCGAAATAGCTGATCAGCTTTCAGATAAGCAGCTTCGCTTTTGGCCAGGTTGGTAAAAAAATGAGCATAACCTTCCTGGTAATAGGAAAACGCAATCATGAAGGCCGATGTTTTGCTGAGTCTTTGTCCTTCAAGAAAATAGGCTCTTGCTTTAATGCTATCAGCATCCTGCCAGGAACGTGATAGCTGAAAATTGAGAGCAGCTTTTGCACTGTCCAGATATGCGCTGCTTAGTCTTTTCCTTAGGATATTCTGGTAAAGGGCGTTTGTATCTAAAATTGGCTGGGCCCGGCAGTAATTTAATGTGCCAGTTAAAAGAAGCATCAGATAAAAAATCCTGGCAATCATATGCAAGTATAATAGAAGCAATTGAAAATTTGATCTGATATTAAAAAAATACCCGGAAACAGGTAGTCATAAACCCTTAGAAAGGGGTATTGTACCCCTTGAGCGACAGCATTAATTTTGTGAACTGATATTACTAAAATTATTAACTGATTATCTATTATCTATGAAAATGTTTAAAAATTATGTGTTTGTTATTTTAGCTTGTGTTGCTGTTGCAGTGGGATGTAGTAAGGATAAAGACAAGCCTTCAGGTACTTCCCATAAAGTTGTGGTGAAAGCGGAAGTTTCGTCAGGGAGCGTTCTTAACAATGCTCATTACGGAACAGAAGTTAGCGGAACGACGGCAACTGGCCTTACGAGCACTACGTGGACAAGCCCGGAATTTACGGTGCCTGCAGGAACGCAGTATGTTACCGGAAGTGCAGGGGGCGAGGGATTGAATGCAGCAGCAACCATTAAAGTACAGATATATGTTGATGGTGCGCTGAAAAAGGAAGGTACAGGTAGCGGGACCGGCCTGGCTGCTGTGGCCCTGTACGAATTTTAATTTCGCTTTTTAAAAGATGTTTCATGCGGCCGCCCTTTCCACAGAAGGGGCGGCCGCATTATGTTTCCGATAAAATTTTATCAGGATTTAATGGAACGACATTTTATTTCTCTAAGTTTGCATCTGGTTTTTAGCGTTTACAAGCACACATGGATATTTCTATTGCCATCCCACTATATAATGAAGAGGAATCTCTTCCCGAATTGACCGCCTGGATTGCCAAGGTGATGCGCGAAAATGACTTTTCCTATGAGATTCTTTTTGTTGATGATGGAAGTACAGATTCGTCGTGGGCAGTTATTGAAGAGTTGAAAAAGGAATATGAGGCTGTGAAAGGTATCAAATTCAGAAGGAATTACGGTAAATCGGCTGCTTTGAATGTTGCTTTTGCTGCTGCGGAAGGTAATGTGGTGATTACTATGGATGCTGATTTACAGGATAGTCCGGATGAAATTCCTGAGCTTTTCCGCAGGATAAATGAGGAAAAGCTGGACATCATTTCGGGTTGGAAGAAGAAGCGTTATGATCCTATTTCGAAAACTATTCCTACTAAGTTATTTAATGCGGCTACACGTCGCATGTCGGGCATAAAACTGAACGACTTCAATTGTGGTTTAAAAGCTTACCGGAAAGATGTGGTAAAAACCATTGAAGTGTATGGCGAAATGCACCGTTACATACCGGTTATTGCCAAATGGGCCGGTTTTAAAAAGATTGGAGAACAGGTTGTTGAGCATAGGGCCCGAAAATATGGGGTAACCAAATTTGGTTTGAGCCGATTTGTAAATGGTTTCCTTGATCTGTTGTCTATATTTTTTGTGGGCAAATTTGGTAAGCGACCTATGCATTTTTTTGGTTCGCTGGGGGTTTTGAGCTTTTTGCTTGGAACGTTTATGTCTTTATGGCTCATTGGAGAAAAGCTGTATCATATTGCCAGGAGTATTCCTTATAAAAGAGATGTAACTGATCAACCTTTATTTTACATTGCATTGGTTGCAATTATAGTGGGATCTCAGCTATTTCTTACAGGCTTTGTGGCCGAATTGGTAACCAGAAATGCCACCGAACGGAACCATTATCTGATAGAAAAGGAGATTCTGTAATTCATGTTTTTTTCCATTATTATCCCCCTTTATAACCGCCCTCCGGAAATAGACGAGCTGCTGTTTACGCTCACAAAGCAAACTTATTTGCAGTTTGAGGTATTGGTAATAGAGGATGGTTCTGTTAAGGATGCAAAAGCCATTGTAGAAAAGTATGCCAATAAGTTGGATGTAAAATACTTTTTTAAATCTAACGAGGGGCAGGGCTTTGCCAGGAATTATGGTTTTGAACGGGCCAAAGGCGATTTTTTTGTAATATTTGATTCAGATTGTCTCATTCCGGAAGACTACCTGGAAACGGTAAAAAATTATCTTTTTGAGCATAAGCTGGATGCTTACGGCGGTCCGGATGCAGCACATCAGAGTTTTACACCTGTTCAAAAGGCGATTAGTTATGCCATGACTTCTCCCTTTACTACCGGCGGAATTAGAGGTAATAAAAAGCATATCGGACAATTTCATCCGCGTAGCTTTAATATGGGCGTATCGCGAGAGGTATGGGAAAAGGTAGGCGGTTTTATATTGACCAGACTTGGAGAGGATATTGAGTATAGCATCAGGATTCATGAAAGTGGATTTAAAATAGGACTGATCCCAGGTGCAAAAGTATATCATAAACGACGTACCAGCTTTGCACAGTTTTATAAGCAATTGCACTTTTTTGGCCGGGCGAGGATAAATATTTATAAACATTTCCCGGCCGAATTAAAGCTGGTTCACTTCTTTCCGGCGGTTTTTACCTGCGGGGTTATATTTACATTGCTGATGAACGTATTTTATTGGCCTTTAGCTTATTTGTGTAACTTTATGTTGTTGTTATACCTGATGTTGATATTTTTTCACTCCTGGCAGGTTAATAAATCGTTAAAGGTTGCATTTTTGAGTATTATTGCTGCGTTTATCCAACTGACAGCCTATGGCTTAGGTTTTATGCAAGATTTTTTTAAAAGAGTAGTATTAAAACAACAATGATAGAGTTTTTAAAGGAAAGCACTTTTGCTGTAAATGAAACGATTGGGAAGGCCTGGGGCGTAACCAAAAGGAATTATTTTTCTATCGCCACGCTTTGCTTCCTGATGTTTATCACTTCGAATGCTTCGGGGTTGATGGCATTTTTTCTGAAAGATGTAAATATGGGACTTAGCATACTGATGGCATTTTTCTTTGTCATGTTTTACTTTACCATTAATTTGTCGCTGTTCAAATATATTTTTCATTTGTTAGACGATGAACTGAATGTCAGTATTGTGAATACCATTCCGACCAGAAAGCAAATTATCCGGTTTTTGGTGGCGATGATTTACTTTATGCTTTGTATTATAGGGGTTTACCTGGTTGTAATATTGGTTGCGTTTCCATTTATCTATTTGAGAATCCGGATGGAAATTATCACCAATATAGCCATATCAGTAGGTATCATTGCTATATTTATTACCTGGATAAGGATTTCTTTCTTTCCTTTCTTTATTATTGACAGAAATCTGCCGCCATTTTTATCTATCAAATTTAGCCTGGCTACTACAAAGGGAAATTTTACTAAAATTTTGTTGTTATTGCTGGTGCTTGGTGGTTTCCATTTATTATACCTGTTTTTTAGCTATTTAAAATGGCCGGTTATCGCCTTTTTTATTAATGTTTTAAGCTCTTTTATAATTGTTCCTTTGTCAAGTGTGGCACTAACTATTGCCTACAGAAAAATGATCAGTGAGTATAAGGGAGAGGGCGAGCCTGATATCATTCATAATATAGTTTAACCGATATTTATGGGATTAAAAGCGGCACTAAGCAAGCCATTTGCTGCCTTTGTAGTGCGAGGGATAGACAAATGGAAAAAGAATGCAGTAAAGGCACAGCACGATACCCTGAGAAAACTGGTTAAAGCTGCAAAGCATACAGCGTTTGGCAGGGATCATAAATTTGCTTCAATAAAAACTTACGAAGACTTTAAAAGGCTGGTTCCGGTTAAAGATTATGAGGAACTGAGACCTTATATCGACAGGGTGGTTGCAGGCGAGAAAGATGTGATGTGGAAAGGGAAACCTCAGTATTTTGCAAAAACTTCGGGGACTACTTCTGGTGTAAAATATATTCCTATTTCGGCGGCTTCTATGCCCGAGCATATTAAAGCTGCACGAAATGCCTTGCTCACTTATGTGCATGAAACCGGAAATGTCCGGTTTATTGACGGCAAAATGATCTTTTTACAAGGTAGCCCGGTGATGAGTAAAAAAAACGGGATCAACGTTGGCCGTCTTTCGGGCATTGTTGCCAATCTGGTGCCTGCTTATTTACAAAAAAATCGCTTGCCTTCTTACCAGACCAACTGTATAGAAGATTGGGAACAAAAGGTGGATGCGATTGTGGAAGAGACCATTAAGGAGGATATGACCCTGATTTCGGGTATACCACCATGGGTGCAGATGTATTTTGACCGGCTGACAGAGAAATCGGGCGGGAAAAAGATTAAAGATATCTTCCCGAATTTTGAACTGTTTGTATATGGTGGGGTAAATTATGAACCTTATCGGGCTAAAATTGAAGCCAGTATTGGCCGGAAGATAGATTCTATAGAAACTTATCCTGCTTCAGAAGGTTTTATTGCCTATCAGGACAGTCAGCATGATAAAGGTTTGCTGCTGCTGGCCGATGCCGGAATGTTTTATGAGTTTATTCCGGCTGATGAATTTTATAATGACCATCCTACGCGCTTAAGTTTAGGCGAGGTGGAGCTGGATGTGAATTATGTGTTGGTACTGAATACAAATGCCGGGCTTTGGGGATATGTGATAGGGGATACTATCAAATTTGTATCTAAAGATCCATATAAGATTATGGTAACCGGGAGGATCAAACATTTTATTTCTGCATTTGGAGAACATGTAATTGGCGAAGAAGTAGAGCATGCCTTACTTTCGGTAGCCAATGCAGAAGGAGTTGGCATTACCGAGTTTACGGTTGCCCCACAGGTAAGTACACCTGCTGGAGAATTGCCTTACCATGAGTGGTTTATTGAGTTTTCGGTGCCACCTGCAGATATAACTGCTTTCAGTAAAAAAGTAGACGAAGCCTTGCAAAAGAAGAATATTTACTATTTTGACCTGATTGAAGGTAAAATATTACAGCCGTTGATTATTCGTTCCTTACGAAAAGATGCCTTTGTGAGCTATATGAGAGCACAGGGTAAGTTGGGCGGGCAAAATAAGGTGCCGCGCCTGGCCAACGACAGGAAGATAGCGGATGATTTAGGTGATTTTATAAATCGTCATAATGGCGAAGAACAGGGAGAATTTAATTGAAAAATATATCCATTTTAGGTGCTACGGGCTCTATTGGTACCCAGGCTTTAAATGTTATTGAGGCCAATCCGGGGTTATATAAAGTTGTTGCGTTGACGGCAAATGGCAATGCCACACTGTTAATTGAACAAGCTTTAAAGTTTAAGCCTGCTTTGGTTGTTGTAACGGATGAAAATAAATACCAGACCGTAAAACAAGCCTTATCTGGCACTGATATTGAGGTCTTAGCAGGAGAAACAGCCTTGTGTGAGGCTGCTGTGGTTGATGCTGCGGATATGGTGTTGACGGCTATCGTGGGCTCGGTAGGCTTAAGACCAACCGTAGAGGCGATAAAAGCAGGAAAAGACATCGCACTGGCTAATAAGGAAACCCTGGTGGTAGCGGGCGATTTGATTACTACACTGGCTAAAACACATGGGGTAAAGATTATTCCGGTTGATTCGGAGCATTCTGCTATTTTTCAATGCCTGGTAGGCGAACCGGCGGGTTCAGTAGAAAAAATATATCTTACTGCTTCTGGTGGTCCGTTTAGAGGGAAAGATTCTTCTTTTTTAAAGAATGTAACGAAAGCGGAAGCATTGAAACATCCGAACTGGGTGATGGGTGCAAAAATTACTATTGATTCGGCGTCGTTGATGAACAAGGGACTTGAGGTTATTGAGGCCCGATGGTTGTTTGACCTGGAAGTTGATCAGATTGATGTGATTGTACATCCTCAATCTATTGTGCATTCGTTGGTACAGTTTAACGACGGATCGATGAAAGCACAAATGGGGCTGCCGGACATGAATTTGCCTATTCACTATGCACTGGCCTATCCGGAGAGAATAAGAAGCGACTTTAAACGTTTCAACTTTATGGATTATCCGGAGTTAAATTTTTATAAAGCAGACCAGGAAACTTTCAGGAACCTGGGGTTGGCTTATACTGCATTGCGTAAAGGCGGCAATATGCCCTGTATCGTTAACGCAGCAAATGAGGTGGTGGTAGAGGCATTTTTGCAGGAAAAGATTGGTTTTTTGCAAATGAGTGATGTGATTGAGGCCTGCATGGAAGGGATTAGCTTTATCGAGCAACCCAGCCTGAACAATTATTTAGAAACAGACAGGCATACGCGTATATTTGCAGGTCAACTGGTAACAAATTAGAATTTTTAAGATCAAAATAGAACATTAAAAGAAAAATATGAGTGGATTGATTATGGCGGCCCAGTTGCTTCTGGGATTATCGATATTGGTAATTTTACATGAGTTAGGCCATTTTTTGGCTGCACGTGCCTTTGGAATTAAGGTAGAGAAGTTTTACTTATTTTTTGATGCCTGGGGTGTTAAACTGTTTAGCTTTAAAAAAGGCGATTGCGAATATGGAATAGGTTGGTTGCCATTGGGTGGATATGTGAAAATTGCGGGGATGATAGATGAATCGATGGATACGGAGCAGATGAAACAACCTGCTCAACCGTGGGAATTCAGATCTAAACCAGCTTGGCAGCGTTTAATTGTGATGCTTGGTGGTGTAGTGGTAAACATTATTGTAGGTATCTTCATTTTCTGGATGATGACCTTTAAATATGGGGAAAGTTATATTGCGAACAGCTCTGTAGTTAGTGGGATCAATCCGGGTAGTATTGGTAAAGAAATCGGCTTACAGAAGGGCGACCGGGTAATTGCGGTAAATGGAAATAAAGTAATCCGTTTTGAGGAACTGATTAGCTCGAAGGTATTGCTGGGCAATACAAATCTGACCATTGTTCGTGGCAATAAAACTATGGACATTAAAGTTCCGGATAATATTTTGAATAAGGTTTCTGATTTGGGAATTGAAGAATTTATTAGCAGAACACCACTTTTAACGTCTACACTGGATACTATTGTACCAGGAAAAGGGGCTGCCGTGGCAGGCTTAAAAAAAGGAGATAGGATTACAGCAATAAACGCTATACCTGTGAAGTATGATGTAGATGTGAGAGCTTTGATTCCGAAGTTTAAAGGGAAAACTGTCAATTTTGATGTGAATAGAGGTGCTGAACATTTGAGTCTTGCTGTTCCGGTAGATACTGCCGGTACCATAGGGATTAATTTTAACCTGAATGAAATTAAGGAAGAAACCATTAAATATGGTTTTTTTGCAGCGTTGCCGATTGGTGTTGATCAGGCCTGGAAAACCTTTAGCGACAATGCAAAGGGAATATGGAAGGTGCTTACCGGTAAAATAAAAGCGAATAAGGCATTTTCTGGTCCGGTAGAGATAGCGCGTAAGGTTTATGGTGGTGAGTGGATCTGGGCAAGATTCTGGGCTTCTACGGGCTTTATTTCAATTGCGCTTGCATTTATGAACCTGTTGCCTATTCCTGCACTGGATGGTGGGCACGTAGTGTTTCTGATCATTGAAATGATAAAAGGAAAACCATTGGGCGATAAGTTTATGGAACGTGCTCAAATTGTAGGCTTTGTAATGTTACTCTCGCTAATGGTATTTGTGCTGGGGAATGATATTTTTAAGGCTTTCTTTAAGCATTAAAGTAAATGATGGATTATTTTGAATTTTATGGTCTGCCGGTTAGTTTAAATCCTGATCCTGCGACCATAAAACAACAATTTTATAAATTGAGTAAACAGTATCATCCTGATTTCTATATTAATGAAAGCCAGGAGAAACAAGCTGAAGTACTTGAGCTGAGTACACTGAACAATAAGGCTTATCAGGTGTTGAGCGATCCACAGAAACGGTTACACTATGTTTTAACATTAAAGGGCTTATTGACGGAAGGAGAGAATTATGTGCTGCCGCAGGACTTTTTGATGGAGATGATGGATGTGAATGAGCAGCTGATGGATTTACAATTTGATCCTGATGCGGCGCGTTTGGAATCGTTAAAGACTGAGATTGATAATATTGAAGCGAATATCACAAACGATATCCTAAAACTAACAGCGGCTTTTGATGAGCAGGAAAATGCACTACAGGAGCAAACGCTGGTTGCTATTAAAGATCTATATTACCGTAATAAGTATTTATTACGGATCAGAGAAAGCGTTATTAAAGCAAGTACCATGTTGTAGTGCTTGTTAAAGCAGTGTAAAAAAGCTGTTTTTGTTTTTTTACACTGTTTATTTGAGCTATTTTGGCCGCAAATCAATTGTCAGATGAACACATTATCAATTTTTAGAAAAGTAGCCGTAGCTGAAGGAATTTCTTATGTGCTGTTGGTATTTATTGCGATGCCTTTAAAGTATTGGGCCGAGATGCCGCTGGCAGTTAAGTATACAGGTTGGGCACATGGCTTACTGTTTATGCTTTATGTAGTGCTTTTAATTATGGCCTGGGTAGAATATAAATGGAGCTTTAAAAAATCGGCTTTGATTGGTGTGGCTTCACTACTGCCTTTTGCCCCATTTTGGGTGGATAAAAAACTTAAAGAAGATAATTCAAATAAAAGTTGGTAAATATAAAATCAATTTATACATTTGCAACCCGCTGAACAAGCAAATGCCCAGCTGGCGGAATTGGTAGACGCGCTGGTCTCAAACACCTGTGGGAAACCGTGCCGGTTCGACTCCGGCGCTGGGTACTGACTTAAAAGCCTTAACAATCAAATTGTTAAGGCTTTTTTGTAAATCCAGCTTCGGAATTTAATAATGAATTCAAGGCTGCACCAGCCATTTATATAAAGCCTTCTTCTTTTAAATCTTCAATAAAAGGTTCTAATACCGTTAATAGAGATTCAAAGCATTCCCGTTGGGGGTACAAAAAGCAAAATAATTCAGGAGTTTTATTAAGAACTGATTTCCAGCTTATATCCTTTGCCACGTATAACAATAATGTTAATATGAGGATCGGGTTCCAGTTTCTTTCTAAGTTTTGAGATGAACATATCCAGACTGCGCCCCACAATAACACCTTCATCCTCCCATATCTCTTTCTGCAGCCGGCTTCTTTGAATAGTCTCGTTTGGAGATGATGCAAAAATACGCAGCAGCCGCGTTTCAGTGGCAGTCAGGTCTATAGTCCCTTTATTTATGAACAGCTGCCTTTCCTGCGCATCAAACATAATTGATCCCAAAGTGAATTTATGAGTAAGCTGACCATTATTTAAAACGCTGCGTGTCTTAGCAGACCTCAAAAGAATAAAACCAAGAAATGCTAAAAAGGGCAAGCCGCCCACCAGATATCCGGCTATAGTTATTCCTTCGGGTTTAAATTTAATGGAGATCATGTAGCATGCTATGGGTTGCACTCTTCCGTAACAAGCTATAATATCATCCTTTTTATTGTTAGATATAGCGAATCCATAGGCTACACCGGTACTGCCACACTTCCGAATGCTAACAACATAATCACCTGCGAGCGGATCTTTTGCTAAAAGACGCTGGGTAGTATTGACCAGGGAATCTGGTTGAAAAGTAAGATCCTTCTCAAACCTGATCAGGTATTCATTTTTGGCGACCTTTTCTATGGGGAGTACCCTGGATGTGCTATCGCCAGATTGTAAAAGCAGTTCATGTCCGATCCTGCGGAGCAAAATTTCCCTTCTGGCGACAGCAAAGTCGTTATCGCCGGTCATACTAAAAGCCACGCAGATCACAGAGATAAACGAGAACAGTATTAATGCGAACAGGTATTTGCGTTTTCCGGAAAGGAGGATTAGGCTATCACGCATATGTAAATATTTTGTATACAAAGTTTAGGATTTTATTTACAATCCTGATTGTTCAGGCATAGTATTTACGATTTATTTACAGGTTTTACATTTTTATTTACAATCCAGATTAGCCGCGCCGAAAAATATCAAAGTAGATTTGCTTAATCAATTTTTGACCAGATATAAAAAAATAAAAAATGTCTTATGAAATCTGATTGATCAGGAGAATCTCTATGTTATTTAATAAACCTCAAAATTTAATAAAACTACAAAAAACATGAAAAAAATCGTCTATGCGCTGATCTTACCACTAGTTGTGGTAGGTGGACTGGTATTTGCTAATCGCGAAATTAAAAATGAAGCTTCTAAAAAAAGCCTTTCTGATGCTGAAAAGAAGACCGCATTGAAAAAATGGGAGACGTCTCCCGATGGAGAAAAAGTACTTGCCGGTTCTGCTAAAATAAGGAAACAAATTAAGGCCTTTACCAATATGGAGGCTGTTGTAACTTCTCTTTATCTTCCGGCAGGATCAAGATTAGGTTTCGGTGTTATGGCCAGAATTGATGGTGAGGATTATATTGTAAAATTTGAGCCGGAAAAGTCTCAACTTGAGCAATTGCATAGTCTGAAAGTTAACGACAAAATTATCATAAGAAGCCATAGCATATCGCAGGCGCCTAAGTATTCATACCCAATAGTATCGGGCGACTATGTAGAACGGGATGGTAAAGTAATTTTTAAACGTGTCCCCCGCAAAGACGGCTGTTAGCTGAACTTTGAAAGAAGAGCGGGGCATTGTTGTGGTTCGATAATAACCCGGTGCCAGGTACAACGATTAAAGCCTTAGAGAAATCTAAGGCTTTTGTTATGGCAGATTGCTTGTCTGAAAGATAAATAAGGCAGTAAAGTTTACACCAATGATGATGATTTAACCGATGTGTTATTTCCAGTTATCCGTTCTAAAAGGCATTAATGGAAGCTTGTTGACATCAAATATATTGGGCATTGCTTCATTGGAGAAACAATAACGCACTGCTACCGGTTCAGGAACATTTGTTGAAGTCAGGGAAATATTGCCATTTTTTTCAATCCAGGCTTTTGCGGGATAAAATATTTTATCCTTTCCCGCCATTTGAAAATTAAAAATCTCTTTGGTGGTGCTGGTTAGCTTCCCTACAGCAGTAGTATAAATCACTGCTTTGTTTTTGTTGATTTCCATCTTTGCAAAATGCGGGGAATAGGGCTGTAATGTTTCCACATGATATTGCTCTTTTAGCACAAGGTTGGCCAAACGTTTCCCTACACCGGCTTTTAACCGGGGGTGAATGTCTTTCAGCGAATCTACCAGGTCACCAATTGTAATCACTCCTGTTTTGGGAAGCACTAGTATGGTTTCCTGCTGTTCACGCAAATATGCTGCTGCATCCTTAGGATAATATCCTTCAAAAGGTGCAATCTGTACCACGTAAAAGGGGAATACCTTGTTAAAGGTGGTGCGCCAGCTATCAATCAATCTTCTCAGCATTTTCCCATACACTCTCGCTTCCTGATCTACACACGCATTTGTTTCACCCTGATACCAGATCACACCGGAGAGTGTATAGGGGGCCAGGGGATGAATCATACCATTATATAAAACAGCAGTTCCTTGTGGTACCCAGGAGGCGCCAATATTTTTGCTCACTCTTGCCAGCTCTACATCATTTTCTATTACATATTTAGGCATCCATGGCTGAATACGGGTAGCGCCCATATACGAGCCTATTAAACCCATTGGTACTTTTAGCTGCTTTTGCAAAGTACTTCCAAAGAAGTAACCTACTGCACTAAAGTAAGCCATTGTTTCCGGCTCACATACCACCCATTTACCTTTGCAGTCCGACCTCGGATTGGTGTCATATACGAACTCAGGCATAAAAAAACGCATTTCATTATTGCGAGGTGCCTGAAGTGCGTCACCTCCATCCAGTATACCTGCATTACAAGATAAGGCCATATTTGATTGTCCTCCACACAGCCATACTTCGCCTATCAGGATATCCCGTATGGTGACTACGTTGCCGCCGTTAATAAACTGAATGGTATATGGCCCGCCAGCCTTTGGTGTACGTATGCCTGTCTGCCAGGTACATTCATCTGTCACTAATGCCATTACCGTATCCCGCGGCGCCCAGCTACCCACAATCTTTATTTTTTTTGTAGCAGGTCCCCAGCCCCATAGTTTCACTACCTCTTCTTGTTGAATTACAGCGTGATCGCTGATAATAGAAGGTAGTTTGATCGGCATATCCTGTGCATATAAATTTGCAGAAAATGCCATTAGCAGTATAAAAAGTATTTTCTTCATTCTGATGTTATTATATAAGTTCCTTTAACAAGATCAAATTTGCAGGTACCATCCTTGTTTATTACCGGAGTAAAAGAGGTGCCGGTGTTTATGTTTTTAACTTTGACTTTTCTGGTATGTGTTGCTGGCAACTGAAAAGTAGCCACACTTCCTGCCGGCACCGAAACATTAAAAATACTGGTTGTATCCTTTTTGTTCCAGTTGGCCACAATAGTCCCTTGTGGTGACTCATAAGTGCATTTCACCTGGGAAAGACTTTCTGGTAATACAGGGGCAATAATAAATTTCTTAAATCCTGGTGTAACCGGTCTGATTCCTGCCAGCCATTTGTAGAACCATCCGGATATTGATCCAAACATGGGATGGCAATTGGAATAAACATCATCACTTTCTGCCCATGTTTCCCATTGGGTAGTAGCGCCGTTTTTTATCATAAAACCCCATCCCGGGTATGCTGTACTGTTCACAATCTCATATACCTTATCTGCATGTCCATACATAGAGAGTACTTCCAGTATATATTTAGTCCCAAAAATACCTGTGGTAAAATGTCCGGCAGGCGCGTCGGCAACGGCTTTCAATAACAATTCCACCACTTGCTTTTTTTCTTTCTCTGGAATTACATCGCAATACAACAGTAATGCATAAAACGTTTGTTTATTAAAAGCTTCCTTAGTGCTGTTGAGCTTTAAGATGGCCGCTTCTTGCTCTTTCTTCGGGAGCGTATTAATATATACCATAGAGGCCTGGCGTGATTGCCGGTTGAGCAAATCAGCCGATGCATCGCCCGACCAATACATTTCCCTTAAACTGTTTCTGATCTTTTCTTCAAGTGCTGCAAATCGTTTTTCGTTTCTGTTGTTATTTAGGATCATGGAAAACTCTTTCATGATTTGGGCAGACCGGAGATATGCGGCTGTACCTAATAATTGCACAGGCACGTTAACCAGGGATTCATGATCACTTAATCCTTTGTCTACAATACCCGAAGGGTGAATACGGGCCGCTTTGTCCATCCATCGCAGATTAAAATCATACATCTCCCGTATCAGCGCCGTGTCAGCGTAGTATTGAAACAAATGATGCTGTAAATCAAAAATAGCCGATTCAAAATTGAGGCCGCAATACTTTAATCCCACATAAGGTGCGGCATCAATAAATACAGAATCCTGATAGGAATCTACCCAGTCATGCAAAGTTTTTTTATAAAAATTTTGCATCTGGAAGTTGTAAATGAAGGCTTCACTGGTCGCTTTCATATCTCCGGCATAGCTGAACTTTTCCCGACCCGGGCAGTCTGATTGTACACTCATCAGGTTACTCAGGAAAGTACGGGTTACCATTTGCTGAATAGAATTGATGAGGCTGTTGGAAGTTGTAAAATTATTTTTTCGTTCTACATTTGAACTGAGTGCCAGACCTTTAATGTCTTTAGCGTCCGGCGCACTACGAAGTCCTGAAATTTCCATGTACCGGTATACCCTATAGGAAAACACCGGGCTATATTCTATTATGCTATCCTTTCCGAAAATATACATGCCACCTTGAACTGCCAATGCAGGTGCTCCAGGGCCTCCTATGCCCTTTTTTTTGATCTGTCCAGCTACTGCTGTCATCGGGTTTAATGTGTTGTCGTTGTAAATCCTTTCTCCAAAACGAAACCTTATGGTATCTCCTTCTCTTCCTTGCAGCTTAATACTGAAAGTACCGGTAAAGTTCACTCCCATATCTATTACGTAGGTGCCTTTAGGTGCCCCCATTATTTTCACAGGCTGCCTGATGGCAATTACCTGTATCGGTTCAAAAAATGCCGGTTGTAGTTTTCCACCAGGTCCATCTTTCTCTACAGCAGCTTTCCACTGCTCATCATTAAAGCCAGGTAAGGCAACACCAACGATCTCTTTGCGGGCATCATAAACTTCACCCAGATAAACATTATTTCGCATAACCGGGCCTGTAGCATATTTCCAGTTCCTATCGGTTACTATTTCGGTGGTTTGTCCGTTTGTGTATACTATTTTAAGCTTTGCCAGTAGCATAGGGCGTCCGGTTGCCAATGCATTTCGCAGATTATATTGTCCCCAAAAGGTCATCGGCAAGGAATTATAAAAGCCATTTCCCAACATCACGCTGATACAGTTTTTCCCTTGCTGCAGTTTGTCCTTAATATCATAGCGGGTATAATAAATCCTTTTCCTGAAATCCGTCCAGGCAGGATCACAGTAGTTATCCGATAAGGTTTTGCCATTTATAGTAGCACTATAGTATCCTGCTGCGGTAATATAAAGTGTGGCAGACCGGATAGACCGGCCTGCTACAAATTCTTTCCTGAATATCGGGGCAGGATCATCTTCATACATCAAGGAATCCAATTTAGGCTGTTCGCGTGCATCTCCTATCCATGACGCAGTCGATAACTCCTCATTGCCGGCGATAATTCTATTAACGGTGTCCTGACATTGTCCACTACCAATACCAATAGCCAGGCAAAGGAACACAACCAGGTTCCATTTCCTCCAATTGTTCATATAATACTCCCTAAAAATTAATATGTTTTTGTTACCTCATGCGCTCAAATATCCTGCTTACACTTAATAGGGATTAAAGCAGAACAAACGACCCTCTCCAGGAGCAAAAGTCAGTGTAACCTGCCAGCCTGGAATCTGTATCTGACTCTCTGTTCCATTCGTTTTCGAGATCTCTCCCATGTAAGTGATCCATCCTGCAACATTAAAGGTAATAGTCTTGCTCTGTGTAAGTGATTTGTTTACCACCATCGAGTAGTTCCTTCCGGAGCCTTCATACCAGTTTTTACAGCGGGAAATTATCAGATCGTTGTTACCATTTGCGGGCTGCAAAAAATAATCAACGGGAAGTGTAGTCACACCAACAGGAGTATTGGGGCCTGTATGATAAACATCATATACGGCTAATTTTGCTAAACGCTTTCCGAGGTTTTTCATCTGGCTGTTTAATTGCACAAATGGATCAAATAAATCTGTAGTTGTTCCTGTGGGAGTTATAATTGCATTTGTAAATGTTTCGGTCGCACTATTCGGAGGAGTGAAATAAGTAAACCAGACCGGATATTTAATGCCGTACGCCAGCATCGAATAGACATTATATGTGAGCTCATTGGCATTAGGCCGCCGATAGGCTCCCGGAATCCCTATGGATTGCAGGTAGGCCGAAGTTTTTATATTGGAATTGGCCAATGCTACCCGCCTTAACCGATCAAGTTCCGGATAATATCTATTGTCAAAAGTGCCATTTGCCATAAATGGGTAGATATCTGTAGAGAGGTACTTTAGTTTGGTGCTTCCCACACTGTTGATCCAGCGTTGCATATAATCCGTTTCATAATTGACACCGGTAAAATAACTGGAAATACTAGGTAAAAGATTTACCTGGGGAATATGAACAGCGTCATTGGTTAAAATTTTATTGTAAATCCGAGCTGCCCAATTCAAAGTATCCGGGGCTGGCTCGTCTTTAATATAGTATCCGCCCAGTCCGGGATTGCTACTATATGCAGCAACCATAGCAGCAATGTCATTATCCGTTCCGTATACCCTGGCATCAAAAATAATTGCTTTAAGGTTATTGGCCGAACATTTGCCCAATATGGTAAGATTCTGGCTTTCCGTATAGGTAATAACATATTGCAGCAGGTCTACACCTGTTCCACCAAGACGCTGGAACTGCAGGTCATTCACAAAATCCCAGGTTGGGGGCCAGAAAACACCTATCGAAATATTAGCGGTATCTAAAATCCCCGCTGTAATCCTGGATGCGTCCTTGCCCGCTATTCTCTGCGGTTTTGTATCTTCCTTTAACAACAGATTATTCTTTGTACAAGCCATTGAAATTATGCAAATGGCAAAAATTGTTAAAACACTCTTATATCTGGTCATAGTAATTAGAATTAGTTATTGTCATTTCCTAACATATAGATGGCAGCATCACCTGGCTCTACTTCCATTGTATGGGTATAAAAGTTAGCTGGTACTACTGTTCCGTCCTTTAATACCTTTTTAAGTTTTTCATCTCCATAAAGCGTGAGGTTCATGCTTTTTTTAAAGCTGCTATTTACCACCACAACAAAGTTATTGCTGCCATTCTGTAAAATAGACACCAATGCCCCAGCGCCATTTGTATCCAGTACCTTGATGCCATCTGGCAATTTACTCAGGCGTCTGGTACCTTTAGGAGTTGCTTCGCCAGTGTGGCGTACAGATAGTACTTTGGAACCATAAAACACACCGGATAGATTTTTTACTTCTTCATTCATTTGTTTCAGTCTATCATAGGTTACTGTGCGCCTGCCATCCAGTCCGATTGGACCTTTGTAGAAGTCCCATACATTATTTTCTTCCGGACCTGGCGTCCAATAAGTAAAGTATTGAACACCTTGTGCGCCGTAGGCCAAAATGCTATAAATCTGTAAACGCAGCTCTGCCAATGTTGGAGGAGGAAAATTTACAGGTAAAGAAGAGCCCGTAGTTAATCCAAATGCCCAAAAGTCTTTTCCCGCTTTCTTACACTCATCAGCCATGATTTCCAGATTTTCATAATAATTAGCGCGTAAACTGTCGCCAATTACACAATAGGCATCGTAGCTGATGAATTGCATAGGTACTTCTTTAATATAAGTACTGATATACTCCCGGTAAGTAAGCGAAGTTAAGGTGTCTTGTTCAAATGCAGTCTCAAACTGCCAGTTCTCTGCATAAATAGGTAGTGCATTTACATAACAAAAGTGCTTTTCGTCAACCGACTGTATTCTCTTTGCCCACTTTGCCAGATCTGCGAATTCACTCCTTGAGGGCTCATCTCGTAAAAAATAACCAGCAAGCGCAGGGTGGTTCATAAACCTTCTTACGGTCTTTTCGGGCTCGGTTTTCAGTTCATCGCAGGATAGCACAATTTTGATGCCCACCTTTTGCGCCATATTCAGCGATTTTTCTGCCTCAGCTATGGTTTTAAAAAACGAAAAGTTAATGGTAATTCCTGCTTCTTTCAGTTCTTCATATCTTAATAATGATGTCTCGCTGGGGGGTACACTATACCAGGCCAGTCGTGGGATGGTACCTTTTGAAGGTAATTTTTCTATCGGCAATTTCTCAGACGGGTTTGGACTTACGATCAAAGAAATTACTACTACCCAAATAAGGGGTAGGAGGAGTATGAATAGTTTTTTCATCGTTCTATGATTTGATATCGAGGTTATTTATAGCCTGGATTTTCTACAAGATTTGGGTTTTGCTGGGTTCTTTTATTGGTAATTGGTAAGTAATAATTGTAAGTCTCGAAGACGGGTTTGACATTCTCTCCGCCGTCCACATTAGGCAAAATATCCAATTCCAATTTACCGGTTGCATAATCAAGGATATATCTTAGTCCCGTATGACGACTGGTTAATTCAGTTGTGGCAATTCTCCAGCGTCTCACATCCCAATAGCGATGTCCTTCATAGGCCAGCTCAACCTTCCTTTCCTTTTGTATTAAACTAAAATCAATTGCCTGACGTTCCTTAACTCCAGCCCTTGCCCTGATGGCATTAATAGCATTCAGTGCATCTGTGGTCTTATTTAATTTAAATGCAGCTTCTGCATGATTCAGTAGGACCTCTGCAAAGCGAAATACAATCCAGTCCTGACTAGATGCAAAATCGTAAACCATATTGTTTTTAGCTTCGTCCAGGTATTTTAGTACACCGAATCCGGTCGAAGGGCCAGACTTTTGGCCTTGTAATCCGACATAAGGAACCCCCTGATATGCACCGTTGGGATCAGTCAGATAATTACCGTTTACCTTTAACGCTTTATGCCAGTCAATAGGGCTCCCTTTCCAGCTTGATCCATTGGTATAAATGGTTGCGAAAAAACGTGGCTCCATTCCCTGCCATAACTCGGTTTTATCCCAAAGCTTGCTTTTCAACCTTGATGTACTTAAATCAGGAGCTGTTCCGTCGGCCTTTTCAAATGTAGAGGCAATAAATGTTAAATAAGGCATGTTCTGATTCCCATTGTACCATGCATTAGGCATTGGCGCCTGCATAAAGTCATAATACCAGCCATTACCACCGGCCGAAATCATATCCTTATTATTGTGAGCAACTACGAATATGGCTTCTTTATTTTCCTTTACCATAAATACATCTCTAAAGTTTTTCACTTTATCGGCATTCACATTGTATAGGCCATTTACTCCATCTTCAATAATGATTTTAGAGGCGTCAAAACTTTTCTGATAATAAGCCTGAGATGCAGAGGCGGGTATACCCAGCAAGCCATTTAACTGAATGGTACCGTACTCGGCAATACTTCCAGCATACAGCGCTGCTCTCGATTTCAAGGTTAGTGCAGCGTATTTCGAGGCACGGCCAGAAATCGCTTTTGGTGGAAGATCTTTATAAATCTCGTCCATCTCATTGATTACGAAATCGTATAGTTCCTGTTCTGAATTTCTTTTTGGATACAGAATCTCCTTTGGATCGTCAATCTTTTGTGCTTTTAAAACTAATGGCACGCCACCGTACCTTCTTACCATCGAGAAATAATTATAAGCCCTCAAAAATCTGGCTTCGGCTACTAAACTTTTTCTTTTTGCTTCCTCAATTGGCGAACCAGGTACCTTTTCAATAAAGTCATTTAACTGACGGATAATGATGTATGCGTTTTCCCACCACTCCAATAAACCGCCATTAATGGTGATGCCACTATTCCTGAAATTAGTCCACTGAGGGTAAAATCCCCATGTAGATTCATCTGTAATGTTATTGATTAATGTAACACCAACCTGTGCCTCAGTTGTCCAGCTCACGCCCGGCCTTATACCAATATATTTGTCTGGTGTTTCATTTTCGAAAACACTCATCATACTGTAACTGCCAGCCAGATTAGATTCAATTGCGTTCAGATCATTCCAAACAATATTATCTGAAATTCGATCTAAGGGTTTTTTATCCAGGATGTTTTTTTCGCAGGAACTCAACAAAAGCACTCCTGTCAAAAAAAGGATGTTAATTCTTTTCATGTTCGTATGTTTTTATAGTGAGACATTTACGCCAAGCATAATGGTTTTCATTTGTGGGTAGTAAGATGTTGTTGGCTGACCATCCTGAACCGAGTAAGGGGACTCAGGATCAATGTCAAACTTGTTCAACCCGGAAATGGTAAACAGATTGCTTCCGGCCAAATAAAACCTAATCGTTTGGAAGTTCATTTTTTGTGTTATTCCTTTTGGTAAAGTATAACCCACAGTAAATGATTTCAGTCGCACATAGTCTGCTTTTCTAAAATTACGCTGAGACAAATAGCCGTTCGTCCCTGTTCCGCCTAAACGCGGAATCAAAGCCTCTCCATCATTTTTTTCTTCCGTCCAACGGTTGTCAAAAAAAGTTTGTGTAAAAGAAGTCAGGGAAACAGGTTTATAATAACCAAATGCACCTTGGAACAAAGCAGAAAAGTCAAATTGTTTATAGCTTAAATTCGTATTTAAGCCGCCCATCCATTGTGGGATCTGGCCTTTTCCGATTTCTGACATATCCTTCCAGTCCAGTAATCCATCTCCATTTTTATCTACATACCTTACGTCCCCTAATTTCAATACCGGGTTTCCGGGATAAGCAAAACCAAGGTTATCTATTTGATCCTGGCTGGTAAATAAACCATTCGACGTATATCCCATGGTTCTGTCAATCCATTGGCCTGATAACTGATAAATTCTTTTGGAATCAGGATCAGTATATTCTACCTCTTCTACATGCCCCCACTTGGCCCTTTGCCATGAAATATTAGCACTCACATCCCATTTCCAGTTATTGCTTTCACCAGTAGTTCCTACTCTAAATTCGAACCCTCTGTTGCTCTGGCTGTTCAAATTCTCTAATGGGAGCTCAGTACCAAAACTGGAAGGTAAACTAACTGTTTTTTTTGCTGCAATTCCGTTTCTTTTGCGGTAGAAAAATTCCGCTTCTCCGTAAAGTTTTCTGTTAAAAAAGGAGTAATCAAATCCGGCATTGTAAATAGCTATCCGTTCCCATGATAATGTTGGATTGGCCATGCCAAGCGGTGTAATTCCCATTACCGGTATTCCGCCGAATAAAGCGGGCATTAAAGTAGGCCCGTATCCTGCCAGGTATTGAAAATTACCAATACCATCATTTCCAGAGGCTCCATAACTAACACGAAGCTTAAGTTCATCCAGGTTTTTAATGGTCTTCATAAAACCTTCTTCAGCCATACGCCATCCTAAAGAAACGCTCGGGAAATATCCCCATCTGGATTCGGGTGGAAACTTAGCGGAGGCATCGGCGCGCAAAATAAAACCGGCCAGGTATTTTTCTTTATATCCATAATTTAGCCGGCCCACATAACTGGCGCGACTCATCTCACTGGCCGATCCATTGTTGCTTACACTACTGGAACTTCCCGCAAAAAGCTGGTCAAGTGTAGGAAAAGTAAAATTTGATCTCCCTGCCTGAATGAAGTCGTATTTATAAGTGTAAAGCTCATACAACGCCATTGCAGTTAGCTTATGGATTTCGTTTATGGTACGGTTGTAGTTCACAGAAAATTGTCCAGTCATGGTGGTGGTTACCGATTTCTGCTGAGACATTTGCGTATTTGAATTGTATTGCGAAGCAAGCGTATATT
Organism: Pedobacter schmidteae; assembly: GCF_900564155.1. NCBI lineage: Bacteria > Pseudomonadati > Bacteroidota > Sphingobacteriia > Sphingobacteriales > Sphingobacteriaceae > Pedobacter > Pedobacter schmidteae. Next base: position 2,795,551 of record NZ_LS999839.1, read on the forward strand.
CCTTTGTATCTACATTATAGGTATATAAATCTACCGGCCTTGCATAAGACTTCATGTTGTCATTAATCTGGATATAATTTCCAAAAGCTTTTAAAGTGAGGCCTTTTATCGATTTAAAATCATAAGTTAAACTGGCAGACTGATTTAAAGTCTGAAAATGATTATCTGAGTACCCACCCAAATCTCTGTCCGATTGCACCAGTGCTCCACCTGTGGCCGATCCGCTATAAGGGATTTTTGATGGATCGGGTAAGCTTGATGGATACATTGGCATGTTGTTGTATAAATCGGCAAACAAGTAACCACCTCCATTTTGGGGTCTGTTGGTCGAATTGATCCGGTCTACAATGTTAGACATGGTAATACTCATGGTCAGGTTATCCAAAATATTGGCATCAACATTTGACTGAAAATTATAACGATTGTAATCACCGCCATTATTTTTCCAAAAAGAACCTTGCCCTAGTGTACCTAAAAAAGCATAATATCTGATCTTATCAGTGCCGCCACGTATAGAAGCATTTAAATTGTGCATTGGTGCCCAGTCTTTCACAATCGCCTTTTGCCAATCAGTATTGTAATAGCCGGGCTCATTTGCCGCATAGTATTTAGCTATTTGTTCTTTAGTATAAGGGACACCAGCAGCCGGCTGCCCCGACTGCAGATAGCTTTCCGATACCAAGGTCGTATAGTCGCCCGAAGAAAGCATCTTCTGGAAGTAAGTTGGACGTTGCAATGTTGTGATACCATTTACTGTAATAACAGGTTTACCTATTGAACCTCGCTTTGTAGTGATCAAGATCACGCCATTTCCTGCCCGGGAACCATAAATGGATGCAGCGCCATCTTTGAGGATGGTTACACTCTCAATTTGACTGGCATCAATATTTTTGAAGTCTACTTCAACTCCGTCGACGATGATCAGCGCATTTCCAAATCCCCGGATGTTTAAACTGGAAGCGTCCATTCCGGGTTGTCCACTGGTTTGCATAGCAATTAGCCCAGGTAATTTGCCAACTAAGGCATTTGTTACAGACGATAGGGGAACTTTAGCCAGCTCGGCGGCTCTAAGTGTAGAAACAGCGGCAGTCAGATCTTTCTTTGCCACTTCACCATAGCCAACCACAACTACCTCATTTAATCCTTTTTCATCCTCCATCAAGATCACGTTAATTGTATTTTGCTTACCTAAGGCAATAGATTGGGTAACATAGCCAATATAGCTGAATTCGATTACTCCCGAACTTTCCTGTATTTTAAGACTGTATTCGCCGTCCTTATTTGTAACAGTATTTATTGCATTCCCTTTTATTTTAACGTTTACCCCTGGCAAAGGGGCACCATTTTTATCTGTAACCTTTCCCGAGATGACCGTTTGAATGAAGTCTGGAATGCTATTGTTGTCCATCTTTTTATGCTTGTCATTCTTTGGTCTGATAATCACTGTTTTATCAATGATTGAATAAGTAAAGGGCTGGTCTTGTAAAATAATATTTAATGCCTCTCTGATATCAGCATTTTTGATATCGGCCGTAACCTTGATGTCATTTATCAGGTTCCCTTTATAAAAAAAATCGTAACCGCTTTGCAGCTCTATTTTCGAAAGAACCTGATTTAACGAACATTTTTTCTCAGAAAGATTTATTTTTTGTGCGAAGCCTCCAGCACTGGCCTGCAAATAAATGATTACCGTAAAAATTACTGTTAATTTCATTGCTAAAATGATTTCTTTAGGCAAAAACCTACATATACCGGGTGTTTTCACACAACGATTTAAATACATATCTTTGTATTGATTTAAGTAAAAGTCTATGGTTAGTTATCCGTATAAATTGCTTGAATTTTGTACCGGGAGTGTTTCAGCACTTCCGGTTATTCAATGTATAAGTACATTTAAATCATTGATCCTCCTTTTTCCATAAGTGTTTATATTTGGTTGTTTTAATTAACTTTAATTTGTGTAAGCGGGACTACTTCATTACTATGATTTTACGATCCTCAATCTTAAAATGAACATCTCCAAGCGCCAGGATTTTTAATACTTTGGACAAATCGGTATTCCGTTTTATCTTTCCAAAAAAGACATCATCTTTTACTCCGGGTTCGTAAACAATTTCTACATCATACCAACGTGATAGTTGTCTCATCAATGATCTTAAATCCGTGCCATTAAAAATAAATTCTCCATTCTTCCATGCAGATATGCTGACTGGGTCCGCTTCAACCACTTTGAAATCGGCTGTAGCATTGTTAACGAAACCTTGCTGCCCCGGCTTCAAAAAAGCCGTTTTTCTTTGATGCACTAATTTAACACTTCCCTCCAACAGTGTTGTTTTAACGGCTCCGTCCTCCGCATAGGCATTTATATTAAAATGCGTGCCCAGGACCTCCACTTCATGCTGAATAGTTTTCACCTTAAAGGGACGGGTTTTATCCTTTTTAACCTCAAAATAGGCTTCTCCAATCAATTCTACCTCTCGATTTGTTTTTCCGGAAAACGTTGCCGGAAATTTTAGTGTTGATGCAGCATTGAGCCATACCTTAGTTCCGTCGGGCAGAATTACCTGATAGGTACCACCACGAGGTGTGTTTGCACTGATTAACTCATTAGTCAAATGATTTCCTTCTTGCCCAATAGAAGTACCATCACTATAAGTTAATTTTGAAGCATCAATCACAATTCCGGTTTTTTCGTCGCTTAGACTAATTTTCTTACCATTTGAAAAAGTTAGTACTGCTACATTTTTTCCGGGCATAATGTTATTTTTAACTACCTCTCTGCTATGACTATAGAATAAAAATAAACCGCCTACAATCAATATTAACGCAGCTGCAATAGAAATACGTGGCCAAAGTGATATTCTTTTTTTGTGTGGCAGGGTTTCGGTCTGGCTTAGCCTATCAAGTCTACTTTCAATACCGTTATACAGATCATCAATTTCCTGAGGCGTGAGATTACCGACTTTACCATTCTTTATGATGTGCTCTTCATCTTCGGAAATGGCCTTACTCCATTCCGAAACATAACTGCCTTCTTTCAAGATAGCGAGTACTTCTTCCAATTCTGTAGAGGTACATTGGCCATCAATATATTTGGTAAATAATTTTAACACTTGAGTATTCAAAATTCAGCCTTTTTATACCTAATACAAGTGGTAGCGAGTTTACATATATGTCAACTTGAAAAATAATTTCAAATTACTGATTTTCAGATATATAATTTATTATAATTACTAAGACGCCTATTGTGTTTTTTAATTGCAGATGCATTCTGATGGCCTTTAGTGCCTTAACCATCTGACTGTTGACTGTACCTTCAGTAATTCCCAGCTCTTTGGCAGTTTGTTGATAAGAAAGCCCTCTTATTTTGCACCTTAAGAAAACTTCTCTGCACTGACTAGGCAGCTTATCAATGGCTTCGACTATAGTAACGTTACTTTCTTGAAAATTGATTGCCATTTCGGTAGTGTTCTCCACGAGTGAGACATTTTTTCTTATTTCTTCTACAATATAAGTTTCATGCTGAACCCTTTTTAATAAATTAAGTAAATGTCGCTTTGCAATGGTATACAAGTAAGGCTTAAATGGTTGCTCGCAATCAATTTGCATTCGGTTTTCCCAAACCTTGATGAATACATCCTGTACTATATCCTCCGTGAATTGTTTTGACTTGGCTGTTCTTAAAATAAAGTAATGTAATTGACTGATATGCTTATTGTATATTGGTCTCAACGCTCCTTCATCTCCCTGTTGAAGTAATGAAATGAGTTCTTGATCATTAAGGCCATCATATTTTCCCATAAAAAAACGCAACTTGTAATTTAATTGTTGCTTAGTCAATATTAAAAAATTAATATCACATTTATAGTGCAAAATTTCGGAAACCAGATATTTATGGTGTTTTTCGGGTTAAAGAAGCAGATTACTATCGATTCGAGCCGGGGGCAAAAATTCTTGTTACTTATTTGAAATATAGAAAGGGGGCACTTGAGATTGTTGAACTTGATAAAAAGCCGCCGCTGCGTTGAATTCTTCGTACTACAACGAAACCATCATGAGCAAACACTCACAAACAGTAATGAACCGAGCTTACGAGTTCTTGAACGCAGGAATCAGATATACACTAGTGAAAAATATTGCTCATGATAGCTTCATCACTTTTAAAGAACAAATGGTAGTTGATGAAAATGAAATAACGAGGCTGTCCGAAAAGGAACGATCGTCATCTTTTTTTACTATATTTACAATCTAGTTCTCACAACCCATAATCCAACAATTTTTCAGCAACGTTTTTAGGCTGGCATAGCATTTTCGCCGGGGTTTATAACTATAATGCAGTTCATTTATAACTGCTTCGGTATTCGTTCGTCTTTGGTTCGGAAAAATCCGAATGAGTGTAGAGGCGAAGCAGAACTATGGTAGAACATTTTAAAGTAGTGCCGACCAGCTCATTTTCAATCCGAAAACGTTTTTGGATATCCTCTTTTTTTTATTCGCAGTTGTTGTCTGTCTGGCGAATGCGTTTTAGCAAAACATCATCCAACGTTAAAAACACTTATGGGTTGTTTGTTAATAATTTGGAAAAATTTAGTTAATATTGAATGTGTCTTTTTGCTATAAAACAAGGGGTCCGGTATGCATCAGGAAAGGCTAAACAATTTGAAGGAGATTCAACTGCTGATTGCACTTAAATCGGGAGACCGATCTGCCTTTGAAAAAATCTACCAAAGTTACAGCCCCAGAATTTATCTGAATATCCTGAAAATGATTAAATCGGTTGAAGATGCGCAGGAAATTCTACAGGATGTATTTATTAAGGTTTGGGAAAAAAGAGAATTGATTGATCCTGAACAATCCTTTAAATCGTATTTATTTCAAATTTCCAGATTTACAGTATACAACTTCATTCGAAAGATTAACCTGGACAAAAAGTTAAAAGATTACCTCAGCCGGGAAAATAGTGAATTGTATTCCCACATTGAAGAAGCGATTGCTTACCGCGAAAGTGATCGCTTTGTAATGGATGCCATCGAGGAGCTGCCTCCGCAACGCAAACAGATCTATAAATTATGTAAAATTGAAGGTCAGAGTTATACCGAGGTGAGCAAGCTTTTGGGGATTTCCACTTCCACCATCAATGACCATATTGTTAAAGCCACAAAATTTTTAAGAGCAAAGCATGCTTCTTTTGGCGGAGCACTGGCGTTGACCTTTATTTCTACCTGTCTGGATAAGCTTTAGAATTATTTGCAAATATTTTACTTTGGAGCAGATGCCTTTCTGTTTTCAAGTGTAATAGCAATAAATGAACAAGCCTTGGAAGATTTAGAAAGACTGAAAGTCCCTTTTTATAAGTACCTGAACAACGAGCTGGATGAAGCGGAGGCAAGAGCTTTTCTTGAGCATCTGCAATCTGGCTGTGACCAGGATGTGATTTTACGACTGATTGACGAGGGACTGGATGGTCCTTTGGAAGATGAGCTGCTAAATAAACCCGAACTCCTGGCATTGTTAAATCAGTCGTATGCAAAAGTAATTGAAGCAATTGAAACGCAACCGGAAAACAGCAAAGCAAGGCTATGGCCAAAAATGATGATTGGCGTGGCAGCTGCTGTTGCGCTGATCGTTTTGGGTATTTACTTTTTCAATGGTTTTAATGATCGGGTTTCGAATGATCAGTTTGCAACTATTCGGGAGGTGACCCCAGGGAAAATCGGTGCTACATTAACATTGGGTAATGGAAAAAAGATCAGGCTTTCTGATGCAGCAAATGGTGAAATTGCAAGGGAAGCGGGGATCAGTGTAAACAAAACAGCCACTGGCGAATTGGTTTACGAATTACGTGACGGTGCCGGAGATTTGAATAAAATCAACAAGTTGTCAACTGCTAAAGGAGAGACGTATATTTTAATCCTGCCTGATAAATCGAAGGTTTGGATGAACGCCGCTTCAACTTTAACCTATACCGCCAGTTTAAATGGGGCTGAGCGCAGGGTGCGACTTGAGGGGGAAGCCTATTTTCAGGTGGCAGAGGATAAAACGCGCCCTTTTGTTGTTGAAACCAGAAAGCAAACGGTGCAGGTACTGGGTACGCATTTTAACATCAATGCTTATGCTGATGAGGAAAATGTGAAGACTACGCTATTGCAGGGGAGTGTAAAAGTATTCAATCAATTGGATGCTAAAATTTTGAAGCCTGGTGAACAGTCGTCGGTACGTGATCATTCAATTTCAGTAGCCGAAGTTGATACTGAACGCATGGTTGCCTGGAAAAGCAACAAGTTTCTTTTTGAAAATGACGATATACAGTACATCATGCGTATGATAGCGCGCTGGTATGATGTGGAGGTGGTATACGCAGGGGAAATGCCCAGAGAAAAGTTTGGGGGTGGGGTATCGCGATTTGATAATGTTTCCCAGGTGTTGAAAATACTGGAATCAACCGGCGGGGTACATTTTAAGCTAGAAGGTAGAAGAATTTTTGTGTCAAAATAATCATGACTACAATATAAATAACAGGCAGAAGGTTGAACTTAATTTTAAAGATGGAGAGATGTTTACGAAAACATAATTAATGACCCGACCTGCCAAATAAAAAAACCAGAAGTGTGACTAGCACCTCTGGCTGATGTTTGGTGGATGTCAATGAAATTTAACCGTTAACCGCAGGTGCCTGAAGTTTTCGAGGCAAAAGGCATACTGCTCAACCAAACAAGTACGAATGTATAGAATTTATACGAAGAAACTGGCCATTCCTGAACGGTATGCCCATAAAATTTTGCTAATTATGCGATTTACCACCGTTATATTAATAGCATCCCTCATGCAGGTTAGTGCTTCAACGCTGGCCCAGAAAATTAGTCTGTCCAAAACAAATGCTTCCTTAAAAGCAGTAATTAAAGAGATCAGGGTACAAAGTGGATATGAGTTTATTTACACAGAAAGTGTTTTTAAAGTAGCCGTACCGGTAACGATCAGCGTAAAGTCGGGTAATTTCAATGATGTGTTGGAACAGATTTTTAAGAATCAACCTTTAAGTTTTTCTATCGACAGCAAAACAGTTATCATAAAACAAAAAGACAAAAACTTGTTTGAAAATACTGTGGCCCGATTTCAGGCGATTGATATCCGTGGCAGGGTATTAGATGAAAATGGAGAGCCGATGTACGGAGCCACTGTAAGGGTTAAAGGAACCAGTAAGGTTGTCACGACAGATGGCGAAGGGAGATTTACCCTTAGAGATATCAATGAGAATGCTGTTCTTGAGGTTTCTTATCTGGGATACCAGGTAAAAGAGCTGAAGGTGACTAAAGACGTACGGGATGTTACCATCAGGTTGGTGGTTGCCGACAGCAAACTAAATGAAGTGGTGGTTACGGCCTTAGGTATTAAAAGAGAAGAACGAGCACTAGGTTATGCCATTACAAAATTAGACAGTAACCAAATTAACAATGCACCATCAGGAAACTGGATTGACGCCCTTTCGGGAAAAGTTGCCGGTTTAAACATGGTAAGATCCAATGGAGGGCCTGCGGGTTCGAACAAGATTATTTTACGTGGAGAGAATAGTTTGACAGGAGGGGCCGATAATGAGGCTTTAATTGTAATTGATGGAGTAGTCGTAAATAATGGCAGTGGCAAAAGAACTGCCACAGGGGGATCTGCCGCCGGACCATCGGATGGCATACAGCCAACCGATTTTGGAAGTGGAATCAATGACCTGAACCCAGAAGACATTGAAAGCATTACTGTACTTAAAGGGCCCGGTGCTGCGGCTTTGTATGGGCAACGCGGTGCAAATGGGGCTATTATTGTGACCACCAAATCGGGCAATGCAAAAAGTAAAGCCGTAAGTATAACGCTAACCTCTAATGTCGCTTTGGAAAGTGCTAATCGTTGGCCGGATTTACAATATGAGTATGGACAAGGACAAAGTGGTGCCGATACCTATGGGTATGGGGTGAATAGCGCAAGCAGTTTAGCTTTTGGCCCAAGGTTTAACGGTCAGAATTTTATCCAATACGATCCGGTAACGCAAACCGCTGCTACGGAAGCTACACCCTGGGTGCCTTATAAAAACCAGGTCAGGGAGTTTTTTGAAACAGGGAAAACCTTTACAAATTCTATCAGCATTAGTGGAAACATAAAAAAGAATACCACTTTTCGGGTTTCCGCTACACATGCCGATAATGAATGGATTATTCCAAATACAGGCTATAAACGTAACAACATCTCTTTCTCGGCCAACAGTAAAATTACCTCAAAGCTAAGTTTTTCTGTAAAGGGAGGTTATACCAATAGGGAAAGCGAGAATTTACCAGGCATGGGATATGGAAATCAATCGGTAATGTACTGGTATGTGTTTTGGGTACCCAATGCCGATATCAATTGGTTGCGTAACTATTGGACAAATGGTAAAGAATATAGAGAACTTAAAGATGTTTTTACCGCATCGCCAGAAAATCCATACGCCATTTCGTATGAATTTATCAATGGCTCAAAACGTAATGGCATAACTGGTAATGCACAGTTGAATTATGCATTTACTAAAGAACTAAGTTTACAATTGAGGGCAACTTTAGACCGTACCAGTGACGATAGAGTCCAAAAACGCCCCTGGACAGCGGCACGCTTAGCCACCGGTTCTTATCGTACACAGGATATCATTTCTAAAGAATACAGTGGCGACTTTTTATTGAAATACAATAAACAATTGAACAAGGATTTTAATGTTATGGCAACCGTTGGGGGTAGCATGCTTAAAAACCGCTATTCTAAAAACGAAACCCGGGCCGATGGATTGATAGAGCCAAATGTTTATAGCTTTGATAATGCCGAAAATCCACTGGTATATGTACCTGATGCCTCACGTTTCTCATTGAATAGCGTGTACGGTTTGTTTTCTGCGTCCTATAAAAGCTATTTGTATTTAGATTTAACCAGTCGTATGGATTGGAACAGTACCTTGGCCAACCCTTTTAGGGAGAAAAGTACTGGTTTCTTTTATCCATCTGCAAACCTGAGTTTTATCGCTTCCGATTATTTTAAATTGCCTAAAGCCATCAGCTTTGCAAAGCTAAGGCTTTCAGTTTCTCAGGTGGGCAGTGGCGGTACAGTACCATACCGTACAGCATATTTATACGGATTGGCAGCTAACGGAACCTATCCAAATGGTTCGTTACAAAATCCAACTACTATACCTAATCCCGATTTACAGCCGCTAAAAACTACCGCGTATGAAATTGGTGCCGACATTAAGTTGTTTAAAAATCGTTTGGGTATTGATGTTGCAGCTTACGCTGGAAATACCAAAAATCAAATCCTAGACCGGATTGTAGACCGGTCATCAGGTTATTCACGTCAGGTTATTAATGCGGGGCAGATTGATAATGCTGGTTTGGAAGTGGCGATGAATGGCACGCTGATACAAAGTAAAAGTTTGAAATGGACAACCTTTATGACTTTCGCTACCAATAAAAACAAAATTATTGCCTTAGCCAATAACGATACTACGGTATTGTTGCGTTCAAGCGCAGTTGGTGGTGCACAAATAATAGCAAAAGTTGGTGGAAGTATGGGAGATATGTATGGCACAGGGTTTTTACGTGCACCCGATGGGCAGGTGATTTATAATCCAACTACCGGTATTCCGCTATTGTCAAGTACTCCGGTTTATCTGGGCAATACCATTCCTAAATATAAAGCGAGTATAGGTACGGAGTTTAGCTACAAACAGTTTAAGTTGAATGTGCTGTTTGATGCACAAAAAGGAGGGGTAGCCCATTCTTATACCCATGGTCGTTTGGCTGATTTTGGTAAGCTATCGGCTACTTTGCCAGGTCGTTATAGTGGTATAACGGGAAATGGAGTTGTTGATAACGGCGATGGAACATTCAGGCCAAATACGACAATTGCAACAGATATTACTTCGTTCTATAATACTTCTATGGGAACCCTCAATGGCGAGGGGGCAACCTATAAAACAGATTTTATCAAATTTAGAGAAGCAAGGTTTGATTATACGCTTCCTAAGTCAATTCTAAAATCAATTAAATTATCCCGGGCAACTATAGGCATCTATGGACGTAACCTGATGATCTGGTCTAATTGGCCAATGTTCGACCCCGAGTTTGGTACTTTGAGCGGTACTGATATTGTACAGGGATTTGAGATTGGACAGTTCCCCTCAACGCGCACTTTTGGTTTTAATTTAGTAATTGGTATTAATTAATACAGCAATGAAAAGAACAATATACTTCATTACCCTTTTATCATTTGTATTGAGCTTTTTGGCTTGTGATAAGGGGTTTGACCGCGAAAATACCGATCCGATAAACATTATCAGTTCTTCACCTGATAAATTGCTGGCACCGGCTTTGGTAAACGTTTTGACAGGTAACATGACCCGTAACCGTAACTTTAATAACGAACTGATGCAGGTAACGGTAACTCAAAGTGAGGATGATTTTACGGTATTTAGATATAATTTCAGGCCAAACACGGCAGATTACACCTGGAATATCTGGTATCCGGAACTTACCAACTTCAGGGATATTTACGAGATTGCTTCAAAGCCCGAATATCAGAACAATTCCTATAAAGGCATTTCACGGGTATGCGAAGCCTGGGTTTTTTCTTTAGTTACGGATACCTATGGCGATGTACCATTTAAGGAAGCTAACCAGGGGAAAATAGGTTTGGTTGAGCCTGCGTTTGATAGTCAGAAAGAAATTTACACCGCTTTGTTGGCCAAGCTGGAGGAAGCCAATACGCTGCTGAGCGAAAATGTGGCCATCGACGCTGCAAGCGATCCAATTTATAAAGGCGACATTGTGCTTTGGCGTAAATTCTGTAATAGTTTACATCTTCGTTTGTTATTGCGTTTATCTGGAAAACAGGAAGTGGCCAATACCATGATTGCCAAAATCAAGGAAATGGTGGATACCAATCCCTCAAAATATCCGGTTTTTTCTTCAAATGCCGAATCGGCGGTGCTAAAATGGAATGGCACTACTACCACTACAGATCCTTACACCAATCCGTATGCCATTAATTTGCGCGAAAATGACTTCACTATACCCTCTTTGTGTAATTTCTTTATCTTGAAGCTGAATGATTGGAATGATCCACGCATAGATATTGGCGCAACTTACGGAGCTAATGCCCGTAACCGGCTGGGGATAGCGGCAGGTACCGGTGGTTTTATTGGAATAGATAGCGGTTACGAACCTGGTAGTAAAGAACAAAAACAATCCTACTTTTATTCGTTTGGCAACTCAGAATTTTCCTTGCAGAAAAGCCCGCTAACAGGCATTGCTATGACCTATGCAGAAGTACAGTTTATATTGGCAGAGGCTGCGGCCAAAGGCTGGATTTCGGGGTCTGCCCAAACATTTTATTATACGGGTATTGCAAATGCTATTAATTACTGGGTACCAAACTTTAGCACCAATATATCAGGTACGGTATTTACCAATTACATAGCAAACGCAGGTATTGCATGGGACAATAACTTGCCTTTGGAAGCCGCTACAGGTGATAGTAAAATGGAGCGTATCCATATTCAAAAGTACTACAGTCTTTTCCTTACCGATTTTCAGCAATGGTTTGAATACCGTCGCACCGGGCATCCAATATTGCCCAGGGGTGCAGGCCTAAAAAATGGTGGGAAAATGCCAGCCAGAATGAACTATCCGGTTTACGTGCAATCGGCCAATCCAACCAACTACAGTAAGGCTGTGGCCAATATGGGAGGGGATGATATGAATACTTTGGTTTGGTGGCAAAAGCCTTAATAAATAAGATTTAAGATAATTTAAAATATTTATAATGATGACGAAGCTAACACTCAATATATCATTGCTGCTTTCAACTTTGTTTCTTTTAGCCGGCTGTGATAAAACAGGAAATTTTCCTGGTGGTGAGGTTAATCCTCATATCGCCATTTATGATTTAAGAAGCTTTTATAAAGGAGCCGACTACCCACTTACACAAGCGTCTATGCTTGGTTCCATTGGCATTACCGGTGTAGTTGTCTCCGATCATAGTGGTAAAAACATGACTTCGGGCTTACTCATGCTACAAAATAAGTGGCGACTAAATGAGCTTAGAGGGATTGCGGTTAACATTGGTGCCGATGCCGCAAACTATGTTCCCGGCGATTCGGTAACGGTAAACCTGGTGGGCGGGGTTATGAAACAAGTTGATGGAATGCTCCAGGTGACCGGAGTAAATGGCTCCGCTGTGGTAAAAGTTGCTTCTGGTAAAACTATTGCGGTAAACCGGGTTCCAAGTCGTTTCATTTTGGCCGATCCGGCTAAATATGAAAGTACAGAAGTGGTGATTGTAAAAGGGGGATTTGATCCAATTCCGGCACCTACGGATACTTATAAAGGCGATAAGTTAGTGAATGACGGTTTTGGCAATTTTACTTTGCATACCGAATCTGCTGCCACTTTTGCCAATGCATCCTTGCCAGGTATGGCCAATTTTTTTGGGGTGGTGGAATATACAAAAGCTGCGGATGGTAAATATACTCCGCACTTGCGTATACGCAAACCGGAAGACATCAGAGTATTGAGCTCTACCATTACAAGGGCTGCCATTGTCATTTCCGGTTTTTTGGCAATGCCAGAGGGCACGCCTTCAACCAATGGTGAGTACATGCAATTTTTGGCAACCCGGGATATCGACTTCGCTGCAACGCCCTATTGTGTAGTCACGCACAATACAAACTCTGCTTACCAACCCACAGGGGCACCTGTTAATGGCTGGGCTGCAGGTGGCAGGCGATCCTATAAGTTTAATTTAACTGCAGGAAAGGTAACAAAAGGGGAATATTTTTATGTAGGCGGAAACTCTAACAAATTAATTAATGGAGTAGGCTCAACCAGTATTGCAGCTAGTAAATGGATCGTATCTAAAAATACAGGAAGTTCGGCTGGGGATGGTCTTGGAGACATCAATGCTGATTTATTATTAAACGGAACCAGTGGCTTTGCAGATGGTATTGCAGTATTCGAAGGACTTACCGTTACCGGAAATACGACCCCAATAGACGTGATCATTACCGGAGCAAATGGAGCGATTCTTGACCTTGCGAAAGGAGCAGGATTACGTATTGCAAATACAGATTGGTATGATATTGTAAATCCTGTAACCTTAGAGGCACAGCCATTATATAAGCAAGGTTCAAACACGATTTGTTTAAGTCGTCCGGCGCCAACAAATGCTGGCTTTTTTTATAAATTAGGTGGAGAGTACAATATAAGACTGGGACGCTGGGTAACGGCAAGATCACAAAATAGGGTAGACTTAGCGATCGATTCAAAAATTAATGAAATTGAAAGTGAATTCCCTGCAGGAACCATGTCGACAAAAGTGATTGAATAATTTTTAAATTAGATTTAAATATAAATAGGTAATGAAGCATTTAAAAATAGTTGCACTGATTTGTTTGGTAGTTTTATTTGGCTGTTCGGTAAAGAAAAATACGCCGGTAAGTATTTCCAGGAATGAGTTGAAGATATTATGCTACAATATCCATCATGCCAATCCACCCTCCAAACCGGGATTGATTGACTTAGATGCGATTGCCCGCGTAATTACCGACAGTAAAGCAGACCTGGTGGCTTTGCAGGAAGTAGAAAATGGCGCAAAGCGTAGTGGAGTTGTAAATCAGGCTAAAGTACTTGCCGAAAAAACCGGACTGAACTATCATTTCTTTAAGGCGATTGACTATGATGGGGGCGATTACGGAATTGCTATTTTAAGTCGCTATCAATTTAAAGATGTAAAGTTGGTTCCACTTCCCCAGAAAATTACAGCCGAAAAACGTGTATTGGGCTATATGACCATAGAGATAGGTAAACAGCAGTTTATATTGGCAAATACGCATCTGGATGCAACCAAAACACATGAAAACCGGAATGTTCAAATGGAACAAATCTTAAAAGAATTTGAACACAGCCGTTTGCCGGTAATCCTGTGTGGTGATTTGAACAGTGTTGCGGGCTCAGATGCGATAAACCTATTGGATAAACAATTTAAACGGACCTGCACAGAAAATTGTGGAAAAACAGTACCTCAGATTAACCCACGTAACACCATAGATTATGTTGCGACTAAAAATGTAAAGTGGCCGTTGTTGGAGCATAAGGTAATTGAGGAAACTTACGCATCCGATCATAGACCGGTATTGGCCGTTTTTGAAATGGGCAAGTAAGCTATCGTAGACCAGCCTTTTTTGAGTGAATAGGCTGTATCATTAATCATTGATTAATGATACAGCCTGTTTTTTTAAGCCGGTATTTTTGAAGAAGCATCTATATTGATTTTTTTCATTTCTTGCTCTTGAGCAATAAATGATTGCCTTGCTATTTTTGCAGTTTTATGATCTCCTGTGTGACTCCAGCCTGGAGGCATAATGAAGTAAAGCAGTTTATTTTTTAACCCTGGTGCAGCAAGAACATCTTTTCCTAAACAAATAAATTCGCCAAAATAGGCGTCCCAAATGCTGTTTGGTTTCATCTCACGGGTAATGCCATATTCTATTTGGATATCCATTCTTTCATTTTGGTAAGTCTTAAAAATATGGTCCCAGATGTTCAACAGATTACAAAAGTTGGTGTCCATATATAATGGGTTTTTAGCATGATGTACACGATGATGTGAAGGAGTAAGTAAAATTTTGTTCAGGAAACCCAATCTTCCATCTTTTATCAGGTTTTCTCCAACATGGATAAATGAACCCCAGAATCCATCTATAAACATAATGAAAAACAAGAGGGCCGGATTAACACCCAGAAGTATACAGATTGATGTGCGGACTACATCAGCGTAAGGCGCTTCCAAAAAGAAATGAGCAAAATTAACGGAGAGGTTCATTTGCTGAGGCGCATGATGGGTGGAGTGCAGGCACCAAAGGATTCGGACTTTGTGTGCTAAGGCATGGTAAACAAAATGCGAAAATTCCCAGATGATGTAACCATAAATTAACCAATACCAGGTAAAGGTTGTGGTAAAGAGTGCCCAATTTTCGAGCAAGCCAATGCAAAATGTTACAGCAGCTATGGATATAAACCTGGATATAAACCGATTGAGTACAAATACCAGAAACGGCATCTGATAATCTTCTATTTTAAATCGTTTATAAAAGACCGCCCTTATAATTTCCAGCAATAGCAACAGTGGGATAATGGGGCCCATTACATTTTGTATGCCCGCTAGTGTGGAAAGAGAATCATAATCGCCCGATTGTACTATTTTTATGATTCCACCGAATCCAAAGAACCCGGTTATTTCATTGTATATGGTTTGCAGTATGTCCATTGGCTGTTTTTTGTGTGTTGTAAATAATCTATAAATTACAAAAAAACTCCTTATAAATATCTTTTTTTCCAGGCCTGCATCATATATACATTTATGGCCCATTGGTCGGCAACTGGTTTGTTGGTAAATGGGATGGTTGGCATATAAGAAGGAGGACCAAATTCTGTTAACATGGTGAGTACCTGGCCTTGTTCTTTTTTTAGTGCAACGATTTTGTCCCACCAGGCAAAATGAGCCTCTACTGCAGCTTTCCATTCAGGTGCGCGAGGGTCGCCAACTTGTGGTCCCTCGGCATGCCCTACACGCGAGTGGACATGGTCGGTGCGGGAAATGGCCAGCTCAACAGTACCGGACTGATCTTCAAGCAAGCTTTCGCTAACGTTACACCAATGAGAAATATCCAATGTGAGTCGGAGGTCGGGGTTATTTTTTAAATAAGGTACAGCTGCAGGAGCCGAGTAAAGCATCCGTGATCTGTGCGTCTCATGATAAATGGGAACACCTGTTTGTTTCGAATAGGCGACGGTAAAATCTATAAACTGCTTGTTTTCTTCATAAGTAAAAAAGTCTCTGCCCGAATGAACATTAATGTACAATGGCCGTTGATAGCCATTTCCTATTGCGGCTGCCAGTACTTTCTGAAAAGTTGTAAAGTTTAAATCTACCGAAGCTTCGTCACCGCGACAGAGGAATCCTACGGTTAACTGATGTGTTTTTAAGGCTTCGAATAATTCTTTTTGTACAGCCTGATCGGTAGGCCATAAAATTTCTACACCATCATATCCGTCTTTTTTTGCCTTTTTACAGAAATCAGATACCGACCCATCGAAGCCCCAGTAGGGAGCCATAATTTTTAATTCAAAACCTTTCGACACTTTTTCTGAAACCGGTTTGGAAGTAGCAAAGCTATCCAGAGCGGTTAAAAATAGTGCTGTTGCTGCTGCGCTTTGGGTTATAAAATGTCGTCTGCTGTAGGCCATGGTCTATGTCAATTTGAAACTTTAAATTACATATTTCAAATTAATCTGCACGCTTTGATTTTATTAAATTGATTTGTTGATGGAAGGGAGGTATGATAATTCTATACAGGCTATCTGCGCAAGATCCGGATTTTAAGACAACATCATTTTGCTCATATTTGTGTGGTAAATTTAAAGTAAGATGGAAACTCAGGAGCAACTCAACTATAACCGGATTGCAAAGGCAATCGATTATATTAAAGAGAATTTTAAAGCACAGCCCAATCTTGATCAGATTGCAGATCAGGTACATTTAAGCCCTTTTCATTTTCAAAGGCTATTTACCGAATGGGCCGGCACCAGCCCGAAAAAGTTTTTGCAATACATCAGTGTCGCGCACGCCAAAAAAATGCTGAAGGAAAACCAATCTACACTTTTTGACGCTGCTTATGAAACGGGATTATCAGGTACCAGCAGGTTGCATGATTTGTTTGTGAATATTGAAGGGATGACACCTGCTGAATATAAAAACGGTGGCAAAAGCCTTTTCATAAACTATAGTTTTGCGGAGAGCCCTTTTGGAAACATTATCGTGGCTTCCACACAAAAAGGAGTATGCTATATGGCTTTTAATGAAGATGAAAGGCAGGCATTGGACGATTTGAAAGCTAAATTTCCAAATGCCTCCTATGTTCGGAAGCTGGATTTAATGCAACAAAATGCATTGTTCATTTTTCAAAATGACTGGGGTAAGTTGTCAGAGATTAAACTGCATTTAAA
The DNA here is from genome assembly GCF_900564155.1 of Pedobacter schmidteae. NCBI lineage: Bacteria > Pseudomonadati > Bacteroidota > Sphingobacteriia > Sphingobacteriales > Sphingobacteriaceae > Pedobacter > Pedobacter schmidteae. Next base: position 2,812,620 of record NZ_LS999839.1, read on the forward strand.
GGGGACTGATTTTCAGTTAAAAGTTTGGGAGGCCCTAATGAAAATTCCAATGGGGCAGCTTTCTACCTATGGTCATATTGCAGCGCAAATAGATAGCCCCAATGCCTCAAGAGCAGTAGGTACAGCTATAGGAAGTAATCCGGTTGCCTTTTTAATTCCTTGTCACCGCGTAATCCAATCTACGGGTGCCTTTGGCGGCTATATGTGGGGCAACACCCGGAAAACCGCTATCATTGGCTGGGAAGCGGCAATGTCATCAACTTAACAATCCCATCTTTTATCTGTATACCGAAATATTTTAAATCTGTATCTGTTATACTTTGTTAAAGCTGCCTACATTTACGGCGGATAAAAACCTATGTGATGAAAATTATACAGAGTACCCTGAAGGATATAGATGCTATTTTTGAACTTTATGATGCTGGTACGGCTTACCAGAAAAAGCTCGGTATACAAAACTGGCAGGGTTTTGAAAGAAGTATGGTACAAAATACGATAGAAGAGGGGGTACAATGGCAAATTGTGATAGATGATGAACTGGCCTGTGTTTTTACCTTGGCGCTAAATGATCCATTGATATGGGAAGAAAAGGATGAAGATCCGGCAGTTTACATACATCGCATCGCTACCAATCCAAAATTCAGGGGCAGGCATTTTGTAAAAGATATTGTGGCCTGGGTTAGTGCATATGCATCAGAAAATCAAAAGTCTTATGTTCGGATGGATACTTTGAGTGGTAATGACAAACTGAACGCTTACTATGTGAGTTGCGGTTTCTCGTACCTGGGGGTAGTGAAATTAAAAAACACTGCAGGACTACCACTTCACTATCAGGATGGCTCGTTCAGTTTGTTTGAATTGAAAGTCTGAGTAAGAGCGTATTAATCTTCCTCTTCTTCCAGATAGATTTCATGAACCAGAAATTTGGCGTGTTTCATGGGTTCTAAAAGTTCGGTAATATCTTCCGAGTCGATGTGGTAAATGGTTTCTCCAGCGTCCGGAATTTCGGAGTTTGGAATCAATTCAAAAAACTTAATGGAAAAGTCGGTTTCCAATTCAACCAGCTTAATATAGGTTACGCCGTTGGCTTTCCAATCGGCTAATATTTGTCCATTAAACTGAACATATGGATTATCGTTTTTTTGTTCCATGAGGTAAAGCGAATAAAATGGCTATTGGAATAAGGAGATGATGTTTTTGTAGGATAGATCTGTATAATCGTTGATGTACAAATTGCAGGGAGGAAGCTCGTCTTTTGTATGGGACGTTAATACCCCAACTACACGCATACCGGCATTTAATGCGGCGGACACGCCGGAAAAAGAATCTTCAAATACCAGACACTGTTCTGGTTTTACATCCAGATTACTGGCCGAGCGTAAATAAACTTCAGGGTCGGGTTTGTGTTTTTTAACATCCTCACTGGCCAATACAGAACCTAGCTTTTCGCGAATCGCTACTTTACTTAGGATCAATTCCAGATTGGCATAGGGAGCTGAAGTGGCTACACCCAGTTTTACACCGTTGTTTTTTAAGTCTGATATAAAGTCGATAATACCCGTTATCGGTTCAATATGAGGTGCATAGATTTTCCTGAAAAGCCCTTCTTTTTCTTCTTCCATTTCCAATAGCTCAGTACCAGTAACCGGTCGGTTAAAAAAATGACTTAAAATATAGCTGTTGCTTTTGCCAAACATATGCTGAGCAAATTCTTCATCAGTAGGAGCTAAATTCCTGACCGAGAAAAATTCACGAAAGGCGAGAGAGTGGTAAGGGTTGGTATGGCAAATTACACCATCCATGTCAAATATAACTGCAATTTCACTATTCATTATGCAAATTTAGCTAAGTTTCTTGGTATTGCTGTAAGTAATTGTGGTAAAGCTTAATTAAGCTTTATTTTCATAGACCTAAGAGAATAGTGAAGACTATAACGCATTTCTACCAGTATTGCTAAAGCGCTCCAAACTATCACTAATTAATATATTTAATTTTCAATAATTTTTGAAAGTTCAATATTGTCATTATATTTGTGTATGGAATTAGCAGCAGCAAAACAGAAATTTATCGAGGCATGGGGCAAATTAGGCTCAGAGTGGGGGATTAACCGCACGATGGCCCAGGTTCATGCTTTATTATTGATCTCTCCTGAAGCCTTGACCACTGAGGAAATCATGATTGAGCTCAGTATTTCCCGAGGAAATGCCAATATGACTTTGCGCGATTTAATAGGTTGGGGGTTGGTGGAGAAGCAGCATAAGGCAGGCGAACGTAAGGAATATTTTTATGCAGATAAGGATACCTGGAATATTGCGCGACAAGTAGCTAAAGAACGTAGGAAAAGAGAACTTGACCCGGTTTTGAAAGTGCTGGAGGAATTATCCAATGTAAAAGGTGATGTCAAAGACCCTGAATTTAAGACTTTCAATAAATCTGTTAAGGACATCAACAAGCTGGCTAAAAATGTTGATAAGACCTTAGATACTATGCTTAAGGCAGAAGAAAGCTGGTTCTGGGGCTCAATATTTAAAATATTCAAGTAGAATATTTTTTTAAATAAATGTTTCAGTTTTTACTGAAAATTCAAAAACTAAAGACTATAAAATCACATACTGTTTTTTAAAATATCCTTGTTATGAAAACGCTAAAAAACCACTTGATCCTGTTTGATGAAGAATGCCCGATGTGCCGGATGTATACCAGTGCTTTTGTAAGTACGGGGCTTTTGGATCAGGAGGGGAGGGCGGCCTATCAGGAATTGCCTGCACAGGCTTGTCCGATGGTGGACAGGCAACGAGCAGCAAATGAAATTGCCCTGGTAAATCAGGAAACAGGAGAGGTGACTTATGGAATTGAAAGCTTATTTAAAATCTTTGCACTGATCATGCCGCTCCTGGGCCCACTGTTCAGATTCAAGCCCTTTATCTGGATCATGAGCAAGGTGTATGCATTTATTGCTTATAACCGTCGGGTTATTGTACCTCCGGCAAAAGGTGAGAACTTTCAGTTTCAACCCACGTTTAAATTGCAGTATCGCATTGCGTATTTGATCTTTACCTGGTTGCTAACCGCATATATTCTTTCTGCTTATGCAAACTTAATGACAGGAATTCTTCCGAATGGACATGCTTATCGTGAATATTTCATTTGTGGAGGACAGATTTTGTTTCAGGGACTGGTAATTACGATAGCGAATAAAGATAAAGTATGGGCTTACCTGGGTAATATGATGACGATCTCATTTGTGGGAGCCTTACTATTATTACCCATTTTACTGGCCTCCATATGGTTACAGTTAGCCCCAATTTTTTGTGTACTGTGGTTTCTGGGGGTAGCAGGACTGATGTTGCTGGAACATATCCGGAGGAGTAACCTGTTAAAAATAGGCTGGACATTAACTGTCACGTGGGTATTATATCGTATAGCAGTTCTTTTGGTCATCATTTAAGCGAGGTATCATGAAATATAAAAAAATAATTTTAGCAGGTGGTAACGGTTATTTGGGACAAGTATTGGTGGGCTATTACCGTCCGCTGGCTACAGAAATTCTTATTTTAAGTCGCAGGTCCGCGCCGACAGATGGAAATGTTAAAACCATTGTTTGGGACGGGGCTGATGATGGCGATTGGAAAGCAGTACTGGAGGGAGCAGAACTACTGATCAATCTTTGTGGGAAAAATGTAAACTGCAGATACACAAAAAAGAATATGGAAGAAATTATCTCTTCCAGAGTTAATTCAACCAGGTTTTTGGGAAGAGCAATCGCTTCATTGGCAAGCCCTCCGGAGTTATGGATAAATGTTACTTCAGCAACCATATACCGGCATGCCGAAGATCATGAGCAGGATGAAGAAACAGGCGAAATAGGATATGGCTTTTCTATAAATGTATGTAAGCAATGGGAACATGCCTTTTTTGAAGCACCTACACCACATACCAGAAAAATAGCTTTACGTATGGGAATTGTATTTGGACGGGCTGATGGTGCATTTCCGCGTTTGCTTAATCTGGTCAAATTTGGCCTTGGTGGAAAACAGGGAGACGGCGAACAATATGTATCCTGGGTGCACGAACAGGATGCTGCAAAATGTACGGAATGGTTGCTGGAGCGTAAAGAGCTGAGTGGTGTGATCAATTGTACCGCGCCAGAGGCCATCAAAAATGCCGAATTGATGCGACTAATACGAGATGCTTATGGAGCCCCTTTTGGCCTCCCTTCTCCGGCATGGCTATTGGAAATCGGTGCAAAGCTTATCGGAACAGAAACAGAATTGATCTTAAAAAGCAGGTGGGTTAGCCCCAAACGCCTTATGGACGCTGGTTATCCTTTTATTTTCCCGGCGGTAGCACACGCCATTAAAGATGTCATTAGTCTGCGATGCTGATCATATAATTTTATAATTCTAGTTATAATCTTTCACTTTATTCTAATTGAAAAATGAACTTACGCTTTTACAAATCAAATTTATTTAAAGGCTTTGTGATCTCAAACTTGGTTGCGATGTCAATGGTTGGGCTCATAAAATTTACGGAATTTCAAGAAAACGGTACTTTGATCTTTTCAGTATTTGTTATTATCCCCTTTCTAATGGGAATAATTAGTTCGTGGTTTTGGATTAAGGAAAACCTCAGCACCAAAACGCTGATTGGGTATGCTATTCTAAATGTTATCATTTCTATTTTGTTAAGTTATATTTTCTTAAAGGAGGGGGTTCTTTGCCTTTTGATTGTATCTCCCCTGATTTTTGCATTCGACATCACGGGTACTTTTGTGGGACAAAAAATGTTTAAAAAAAACAATCAGAAATTAAATGTAAGTATATGTTCAATATTGTTTCTGGTTTTTATCATAGATTCTCTTTCCAAACACAATTATGAGAACCTGGTTGCCGATGAGATGATTATTAATACCACTCCCGATAAAATATGGAAAAATGTAGTTGCATTTGATAAAATAGAACAAAAAGAACAGTATTGGTTATTTAATATAGGTATGCCTAGTCCAATGCAAACCACAGTAGACGGATATTATAAAGGGGCAGGCCGTAAATGTATTTTCAGCAACGGCTATGTTTTTGACGAAAGGATCGTCACTTATAAAACCAATGAAGACCTGACTTTTGATATTGTTGGTCAGCCACTTGATCCAGAAATCATGGGACATATAGACATTCTCCGCGGACAATTTTTATTAAGAGACAATGGTAACGGCACTACTACATTAATTGGAAATAGCTGGTACCGTTTACATGTGTTTCCTATTTGGTATTATGACATCTGGGCAAAAAGCATTACCAGAAATGTACACCTTCGAGTAATGGAACATATCAAGCATATAAGTGAAAAGTAACGACATGTTTTCTTTTGTTGTCCGATATCTGGGATTTCTTAAAATCATCCCTTTACTGCCACAGGTATTTGACAGCCTTTTGAGGCTCTATGTTTTTTTTGACAGATCCTATTTGCTGGACTGGTTTGATGAAATAGAAGAAGAAGTACTGACCTGGGAAGGAACAAGTGTTAGTTTGCATAAGTTCGGTGGACTGCAATTTAATTATAATGGAAAGGAAATAGGGCACATACACAGTAATGGATTACTTGACGCCTTATATAGCAAGGAAATGAAACAACGTTTGTTAGAGAAAGACCGTATAAAACCTCATCATGTTTTTGAACAATCTGGTTGGATTAGCTTTTACATAGTGAATGATCAAGACAAGGCTTACGCTAAAGAACTTTTAAAGATTGCTTACCAATATAAGCAAACGCGATAGTTCTGATTTGAAATTCAACTTATTCATACCTCAGTGCCTCAATAGGATCCAGTTTGGAAGCTTTTAATGCCGGGTAATATCCAAAAAATATACCTGTGAGGGCACATACCAGAAATGAAATTACAATTGAAAACTGAGAAATTACAGTAGGCCAGTTTAACCAGGCCGGAACAATAATGGCGGCCGATATACCCAACAACACACCTATAACTCCGCCGGTTACACTGATTACAATGGCTTCAATTAAAAATTGTAATAAAATATCAATTCCTCGTGCGCCGATGGACATTCTTAAGCCAATTTCACGTGTTCTTTCTGTTACCGAGACATACATAATGTTCATAATGCCTATTCCACCGATGACCAAAGAAATACTGGCGACAGCGGTCAACAAAGCTGTCATCATGCTACTGGTAGAGTTCATCATCGTCATTAGCTCGGCCTGAGTTCTTACCTGAAAATCATTTTCAGCACCCGGTCTTATCCGGTGCGTCTCTTTTAAGGTACTGGTTATTTGTGCCACGGCTGCATCAGAATCGCCCTCGCTGGTGGCCGAAGCATAAATCTGATTGAAATAAATAGAAGATGTAATTCTTTTCTGAACTGTAGTATAAGGAGCAATAATAATGTCGTCCTGATCCTGTCCAAAATTACTGGTCCCTTTTGGCACAAGTGTGCCAATTACCTGAAAAGGAATTTTGCCAAACCTGATGATCTTCCCGATGGGATCATCGCCATTGGGAAAAAGATTGTCTACCACAGTTTTACCCAGCAGACATACTTTTGCTGATGCCCGGATATCCTGCTCGGAAAAAATAATTCCATCTTTTACTACCAGCTTTCTGATATCCAGATATTCCGGGCTTACGCCTTGTATGCTTGTTGGCCAGTTATTGGCTCCATTTATCGATTGCCCGTTTGATGAAGCCAGAGGAGATATTTCTGCAATATTTGCTGCATTCTGTTTTAAGGCGTCCACATCTTTAATGGTCAGTGTTTTAAGGCTACTGCCCATCATGCGCGCGCCTCCGGGTTCGTTGCTATAAGGCATGATAGTGATCATATTAGACCCCATGCTGGCCAACGACGCATTGATACTTTGTTTAGAGCCCTCGCCAATAGACATCATGGTAATTACCGATGCCACGCCGATAATAATCCCCAGCATGGTCAATAGTGCACGTAATTTATTCCTTTGCAATGCCTTAATCGCTAGTCTTATCAGATTAATAAATTTCATAACTTCAAATTAATAGTCATCGGAAACTGGTAAGGAAGCTAAAGCATCTTTTGCCAGTTTGATCTGCTTGTTCATGGAATCTTTCTGCACCCGACCATCTTTCAGCATTACAGTTCTGCTGCTAAAAGCAGCAATATCAGGTTCATGGGTAACGAATACAATGGTTTTACCATTTTGGTTCAGTTCCTGCATCAGCGACATGATTTCGTAGGATGTCCGGGTATCCAGATTTCCTGTAGCCTCGTCCGCAAGAATCATCACCGGCTGATTTACCAGGGCCCTGGCAATAGCCACACGTTGCTGCTGACCACCCGATAGCTGATTGGGCATGTGGTCAAAACGACCATCTAGTTTCACCGCCTGCAGTGCAGCTATGGCCCTTTCTTTTCGCTCCTTTGTACCAATTGTAGGGTTATACAATAAGGGCAATTCCACGTTTTCGAGGGCAGAGGTGCGCGGCAATAGGTTATAGGCCTGAAATACAAAACCAATCTTATGGTTTCGCAATTTGGCCAGTTCATCTCTATTCAGTTCTTTCACGTTTACTCCGTCTAACATGTAAACCCCTTCAGTAGGTTTATCCAGGCAGCCCAACATATTCAGCAAAGTGGTTTTTCCCGATCCACTGCTGCCCATGATGGTTAAGAATTCCCCCGAATCCACATCAAAAGAAACGCCCTTCAATGCCCTTACTGTCTCTGTTCCCATAATGAATTCACGTTTTACGTCATGTATTTCAAGGATTTTTCCGTTCATCGCCTGTTTCCTCCTCTTCTTTGTGGCATAAAAGGGCTGGTTGTTGCAGCAGCTGTTCCTGTGCCGCCGCCGGTCATCCCGGTAATCACCACATCATTTTCTGTCAAACCTTCCAATACCTGCACATGGGTATTGTCATTTAGCCCGGTTTTTATCCTTTTTTGTATCAGCTTCTGACCATCCAATACCCAAACAAAAGAAGGCGCTATGTTAACCGTTTCCCCTGCTTTCTTTTCGGGACGTATTCTTTTTGTTTTATTTTTGCTCCCATTGGCATCCCTGTTTTTGTGTACCAGCCGTACAATTTCATAATTTTTCAGCGAAGCCGAATCTGGATAAAACTTTAATGCCTGAGCCGAAATCAAAAGGGCATCGTTTATTTCTTTAGTATAAATAATGATGTTGGCCGTCATTCCCGGTTTTAATTTTTTATCGTCGTTTGGCGCATCAATCAATGTAGCATAAGTTACCACATTGGAGGCAATAGAAGGCTGTAAACGAATGTCTCTTACCGATCCGTTAAAAGTATCATCTATAAAAGCATCCACTGTAAAGGTTGCCCGCTGACCTTTAACCACATTTCCGATATCCGCCTCATCTACCTTGGCCTGTACCTGCATTTTGGTAATATCCTTAGCGATAGAGAAAATGGTTGGCGTGTTAAAGCTTGCTGCAACGGTTTGCCCTATACTTACACTTCTGCCCAAAACCACACCATCTATGGGCGAGTAAATCTGGGTAAAAGAAAGGTTTCTCTCGGCAGATCTTAACTGCGCTTTGGCGTTATTTACACTTGCAGTAGCTACCTGCAGGTTATTTAAAGTAAGGTCATAATCCGCTTTGCTAATCGATCCTGTTTCAAATAATTGTTTTTGGCGGTTAAAATTAGCCTGTTGGTAGCTTTGGTTACTTTGAGTCTGTGCCACGCTTGCTTTCGCTTGATCAACAGTGGTTTGCAATAAAGTCTTATCCAATTCTGCCAGCAGCTGTCCTTTTTTAACTGTGGAATTGAAATCGGCATATAGGGCCGAGATGGTTCCCGAAACCTGCGTGCCCACAATTACAGTATCTACCGGCTGTACCGTTCCTGTTGCAGTTACACTTGTGGATATGGCCCCACGAATTGGTTTTTCCTGATTTAGTGTTACGGGTTGTTCTTTGCTTCTTAAAAAGAAATACCAGATTAAAACCAGTATAACTATGAGGGAGACAATGATGGTTATCGTTTTTCGGGATTTCATGACTTACAATTTAATGGGTGTTCCAAGGTAAAATTCATAGATTTTGGTAGCTAGTACAGCGTTGTATTTCGCTTGTATATATTGCTGCATGGCCTGTACATATAGGTTTCTTTGCTGATAGAATTCGACAATGTTGGCTGCACCGATTTTTAGTTCCTGATTGGCAATGCGGAATACTTCCTGGTTGTACTTTAATTGTTCGGTTGCAGACAAGAACTGGCTTTGTGAGTTTTGGACATTGATATAAGCGCTTTCCGTATTCAAAGCTAATGTGGTTTTTGTGTTTTCGAGTGTCAGCTTAGCCTGCGCAATGTCTATCTTCGCTTTGGCCACGTTGGTTTTGTTCTGTCTGTTGGTAAAAATGGGGACAGATAGGGTTAAACCTACCTGTTGGTTGAAATTGCTATCAAACTGCCTGAAAATATTGTAGTTCGGATCTCTTGCATAATTTGTTCCTATGCCGGCACCCAGGATTAATGAAGGCAGATAGCCTGCTTTGGCCTTATTTAATCCCAGCTCGGAGATTTGTATACCCAATTCCGCATTTTTTATTTCTGGTCGGTTTTGAAGCGCATATTGTTGGACTGTTTTCAGATCAGTTATCCTTCCTACGGAAAGCACGGTATCAGGTTTCACCACATCAAAATTTTTTGAGTCGGGAAGCTGCAGTAATTGTTTCAAGGTTATTTTATCCTTGCGTTCTGCATTTTGGGCATTATTAAGGTTAAAATTGTCTGCCGCCAGTTGCGCTTCGAACTGCGCCACCACCTTATGGGCTACAGAACCTGCTGTAAACTGGCGCTTAGCCTGATCTAATTGCGCCTCCGATGTTTTGACCAGATCCTGATTGTAAATGATACTTTCCTTATCAACCAGGATATTAAGATAGGCTTGAGTAATTTGTAAGGTGATGTCGTTTTCTTGCTGTAGTATATTAAAATTGGCCGACTGAACCGATAAATCCTTTTGTTTGATGTCGGTTTTAAGGTAACCACCTTTATATAGTGTCCATGATGAATTCAAACCCATTGAACCTGAATAATTAAAGGTATTGCTATTGGTCCCTGTTGCCTGGTTGTAATGGTTAAAGTTCTGTGAAGCTGAGCCATAAAGGTCTGGCAGTACAACTGATTTGGCCAGTAGATGGTCTTGCTCTGCGCTTTGTTTGGTCAGTTGCAGGCTTCTGATCTGAATGTTGTTTTCTTTTGCATATTGCAGACATGCCGCAAGGTTCCAGACCGGCGGCATCGCTTTCGAAATGCTGTCCTGACCAAAGCCCTGCAGGCCAGAACCGCCAAGGCATAGAAGTAGCAGAACTTTAATTGTAAATCGTGACATATCTGTATATAAAATTTACATTGACTGATCAAATCAACAGGAATTTAGCCTCAAAAAAAAATGCGATAGACCGGCATAAAGAATATACCGACCGGGAGCATATATGTATCGACGGAAAGATTTGCAGTTGTCTCATAAGGTTAGTTACCTTGTACACATCTAACTGAACATTAATTTAAAACAAATGTTTTACTTAAAAGGCCGGTTCTATTTAACCCCATTTCTCCATGTGTTTTCATGGTTGCTTTTTGCTTTCGTCCTTCTTTTTCATCAGCCATTGTCATGGAGTATCAATGTCCCTTCGCAGTTCTGGATCAAGCAAAGCTGTGTACTGACTATGCTTGTGGTGGTGTTTTATGTAAACAGTCGGCTACTGGTGCCCCAATTATTACTCAAAAATAAGATTCTCACTTATGTACTGGTCATTCTGGCCATTGCCGTTTTAACTGGCCCCCTTATCAAAGTTGTTGATTCGGCCTTACAGCTTCCAGCATTAATGGATAAGGCTTTTAAAGATATTGGCATCAACAGGCCTCCAAAAAGAACAGACAGGATTGATGTTTTCTTACTGATGATGACTTTGTTTATGGTTGGCATTAGTACCAGTGTAACGCTGATTCAGAAATGGCAGGCTGATAAGCAAATCAGGGAGGCCCTGGAAAAAGAAAAAATTGGTTCAGAGCTTTCATTTTTAAAGGCGCAGATCAACCCGCACTTCTTTTTCAATACCCTCAATAATATTTATGCGCTAACACATATAGATGTAGAAAAATCGCGGAAAGCATTACATAAATTATCCAGAATGATGCGTTACTTGTTGTATGAAACGCAGGCAGGGAGTACTCCGTTAAGTAAGGAAATATCGTTTATAACAGATTATATTGAATTGATGAAAATCCGGTTAAATGAACAGACTACAGTAACTTTTCGTGAACCGGTATTGCCCTATGATCCACAGGTTGCGTCAATGCTGTTTTTGCCTTATATAGAAAATGCCTTTAAATATGGTGTGAGTACAACTGAACCTTCGGTAATTGCCATAGCATTTGAGCTGAAAGGGAGGGAATTGAATATGACCGTGAAAAATCAGGTTTTTCATTATTCAGCAACTGCCGATGAATATGGTGGTATTGGATTAAATAACACCAAAAGGAGATTGGAATTGTTATATCCTGGAAAGCATACTTTTTCGCCCCTGCCTATGACAGATGCGAATCAGTTTATTGTTCACTTAAATCTTGTCCTTGATGACCCTGAATTGCATAGCAGTAGATGATGAGCCTCTGGCCCTTGGGCTCATTTGTAGTTTTATTGAACAAACACCTTTTTTAAAACTGGTAGGTGGCTTTTCTAGTGGCATCAAGGCATTGGAGGCATTGAATGAAAGTGATATAGAGCTGATTTTTCTTGATATTCAGATGCCTGACCTAACGGGGTTGCAGCTGGCGAGGACGTTAGATAACCGTCCTGGAAGTCATAAACCAAGGGTGATATTTACTACTGCATTTAACAATTACGCTATAGAGGGATATAAAGTTGATGCGCTCGATTACCTGTTGAAACCCTTTGATTATGAAGAGTTTTTAAAGGCAGCTTCCAAAGCCAGAGCTTATTCGGAAATGGTAAAGTCTGCGCTGGACTATAGTCCGGCCATACAGGAAGGGTATTTGTTTCTGAAGGTGGAGTACCAGCTGGTAAAGGTGGCCATTAAGGACATCATTTATATTGAGGGATTGAAAGATTATGTAAAGGTATACCTGGAACGTATCGATAAGCCCATTTTAACGCTAACCAGTTTGAAGGCGCTGGAGCAAAAATTGTCTCCTAAGATGTTTATGCGTGTACACCGGTCGTACATTGTGCAATTGAATAAGATAACTGCAGTAACTAAAAATGCGTTGAATGTTGGCGAGGTGAGCATCACCATTGGCGAGCAGTATAAAGATAGGTTTAGTGAATATTTGAGGTTTTGGTTGTGAAAAATGACCGTTTTCCTCAATCGCTGAAATCCTTTGTCTTGCTTCCGGACAAAGGATTTCAGTGTACAGTAGTAAAAATACAATGTTTCCTTGTGCTGTGGATATTGTTGTAAATTGCACCCTCTTTAAAACGATTTGTCTATGGAACCATTGAAAGAAATGTTTAACCACGAATTTTACAGGCACTTTGCCAGTGTATTTGCTAACACTGATAAGGGCTTCGATGCGGAAGCTTTTGTAAAAACGGCCACTAGTAATCTGGATGAACTGTCGCTCAATGGAAGGTTGCGAAATACCTCCGTTATTTTACAACAATTTTTACCTCAGGATTTTAAAAAGGCAGTTGATGTATTGTATAAGGCATCTCCTTATTTACGAAGGGGGTATACAGGACTGGTACTGCCTGATTTTGTGGCGCTATATGGCAAAGCGAATTTCGATCTTTCTATGGAAGCATTGAGGGATTTTACCCAGCTTGGCTCTTCTGAATTCGGCATCCGGCAATTTCTGAAAACGGATCCTGATAAAACACTGAAAGTGATGGAAAAGTGGGCGGAACATGACGACCATCATGTAAGGAGATTAGCTTCTGAAGGAAGCAGGCCCCGGTTGCCATGGTCTTTTAAACTGGAACAAATCATAAAAAAACCTTCGCTTACTACAGGCATTCTCGAAAAATTGAAGGCTGATGACACGCTTTATGTGCGCAAGTCGGTAGCCAACCACCTCAATGACATTTCCAAAGACAATACAGCATATATGTTGCAGTTGTTAAAAAGCTGGGACAGTAGTCACCCACATACCGGTTGGATCATCAAACATGCCAGCCGCACACTGATCAAAAAAGGCGATCAGGATTCTCTTTCGCTATTTAATTTTGAGAAAGATGTACAGCTGCGCCTGGATAATTTCGGGATAAATACAATTCATATTAAATTAGGAGAGGAGCTGCAGTTCGGCTTCGAACTGAGCAGTTTGAAAGATACGCCGCAAAAGCTGGTGGTAGACTACGCTATTCACTACACCAAAGCTTCTGGCGAGCAATCAAAAAAAGTATTTAAATTGAAGGAAATTAATCTGCTACCCGGACAACAGCTACAGTTTTCTAAAAAACAGATGTTTAAAGACTTAACTACTCGCAAACACTATTCGGGGCAACACCATATAGAGATTATGGTAAATGGAAAATCTTACGGAAAGAAGGAATTTGATTTGGTTGTTTAAAGCAACGCTGCAAATCAAACAAGCCTCTGTTAGCATTAATGATAAGGTCTTTTATGAGACTGATCATCTATTGCCCAAATTTTAAAGGATTTAGAACAAAATTAAAATACAATTAAAGCTTTTAAGTCTAGCTTAGTTTTAATGAAAAAATTAAACCGACTATTCTTAGTTACAGTTTTAATAGCTTTTTCGCTAAATGTAGCGAGTCAGACTCCGTCGCAATCTACTCCCAATATCTTATGTTTGGTATTGGAAGACACAAGTCCGGATCAATTTGGATGTTATGGTAATACATCCATTCGAACACCAACAATAGATGCGTTAGCAAAAAAAGGCATCCGTTATACAAATGCCAGTGCTAATGCGCCCCATTGTTCTCCCGCCAGATCAACATTGATTACGGGTTGCTATGCTACAACCTATGGTATGGATATTCACCGCGAACAGTATATTACTCCTGAAGATATATTCTATCCCTCATTTTTAAAGAGTGCAGGCTACTTCTGTTCTAATAATGACAAAACTGATTATAATACTACTGCAGACCATGAAAAATTATGGGACGAATCGGGTAAGAAAGCAACATATAACAGCAATAAGCGAAAACCAGGTCAGCCTTTTTTCGCAGTATTTAATACTGCAGCAACCCATATGGGCCTGATTAGGACCATTACCACTGAGGGAAGACCAGACTTTAAAACAAAGGGAATTGATGAGGATAAGCTATTTATCCCCCCATATGTTCCCGATTTTCCTGAAACAAGATCTGATGAAGCCTATAAATTAAAAGCAGCTCAGGAGTCGGATGCCTGGGTAAAAGCACATCTTAAAGACCTTAAAGCAAAAGGACTGGAAGAGAATACCATTGTTTTCTTCTTTAGCGACCATGGTGGTTGTTTGCCAAGAGGTAAGGGCTTCCCGTTTGAAAGTGGTCTTCGTATTCCTCTGGTAATTTATATACCACCGGCATGGCAAAAAAAGTTGAATACAAAGGAAAACGTTATAGAAACCAGGAATGTTGGATTTGTTGATTTTGCCCCCACTTTCCTTAGCCTGATCGGAGAAAAAACTCCAGCATATATGCAGGGAAAGGCTTTTTTGGGAAGGTATGAAGCCGCACCCAGAAAATTACAATTTGGCTTCAGGTCTAATCAGGAAAATTATCATTATGATCCTTGCCGTACAGTGACCGATGGTAAGTTAAAATACATTAGAAATTACATTCCTCAAAAGCCTTTTGCTTTAAGAAATTTATATCAATCGGGGATGCCGGCAAATATGGCCTGGGATAGATATGTGCTGTCGGGTAAGTGCAAGAACGAAGATTGGTTAACGTTGTACAAACCTAAGGAGGTTGAGATGCTTTTTGATCTTGAGAAAGATCCATGGGAGTTAAATAATCTTGCGAATAATCCGCGATATAAGGAAGAGTTGACTTTTTTTAGAACAGAAGTATCTAAGCATATCAGATCAACAAAAGATCTGGGCTTTTTTCCAAGAGAAATGCGTAAAAAGCAAGGAGGCCTTTATAAATGGGTAAAAGACACTGATTTCCCATTGGATGAACTTTATGAAGCGGTAGAATTAGCAGGTATGGCATCCAAAGACGATGTCCCTCAATTATTGAAATTTGTAAAGAGTCCATATGCAGAGATAAGATACTGGGGGGCAGTTGGCTTTTGCAGATTAGGATCTCAAAAGAAAATTAAACAAATACCGGATGCAGTAAGGCAAGCCATGAATGATGAAGCCCCTGAAGTAGTCGCTATGGCCTCAGAAACTGCCTGTTATTTAGGCGAATTTGATTTGGGGGCTAAAAAATTAATCAGCTTATTTAAAGGTAATTCTGATCCGGCATATTCATCATTAGAAACGCTGACCTGGTATCCAAAAGAAAAGGGAATGCTTAAAAAATACATTTCTGTATTTCAGCGGCTGGATGCAGAACATGGTAAATTGGAGCAGGATCGTATGGGACTGGGTGTAAAAGTCAGATCAATTCTTGTCAACCTGGGAGCCATATCAATAGATGAACTCTATACCAAATCAGATATAGAAGATGGAATTAAGAAAAACAAGGAAGGTAGAAAATTCGTCTACCCTAAGAATGACCAATAATAAATTATATTAACGCTATGCTATGCCGTTGACAACCTAACTTTGTCACACGACCGACAATCCGAATAATTTTGGAAAGGCTTATTTTGTATCCAGCGAAAAAGTAGGCTATAAAATATCATTACTTCTCCTTTAATTCCTTTGCAACCCCCTTAATAAACAGGTAATTGACTGTTCCGCCAATTACGCCGCCTACAACGGGTACCAGGCGCCGACTGGCTTTAGCCCCAAGGCCCATCAGGATTTTCTCTGCAACTTCTTCCATGATGTTTTTGCTGATGGCCAGTTTGGTATCGGCCTTTACAGATGCCGCAACAATCTTGAAGAAATCTTCAAAGCTGATTTTATATTTGCCGGTATTGTAGTAAGATATGGCCAGTGTTACACGAAATTGTTGGGTAATCAGGTTGACTACATCCAAAGGGGTACCTATCAGCATGGTGCTGATTCCACCTACACCGGTAATCATTCCAGAGCCGGCAGCGAACAAGGCGCATTGATTGATAAATTTATCAATTCCCATGGTATCTACTCCCTTTTTAATGCCCAGCTGATCAATCTGATTAAAGATTTGTTTAAATCCACCTTCGGCAAGGTTTTTAAAACCATGTCTTACATCTTTTCTGATTCTTTTAAAATCAATCCTTCTCCATGATGGTAAATTCATATCGCTTTAAACTAGTACCAGGTGCTCTGTTATTCTCTTTTTCCCTTAAAATAAGCATACATAGCCATCGCATGTCCATGACCAAGACCAAAATCGGCCTTAAGCCAGTCTGTTATGGTTGTTGCTTTAACCGAAGCTTTTATATTCCCATCAACGAGAAACCCTTTTTCTTCTGCCAGCTTTTGGAACTCTTCTGGGCTTTTACCTGTGTTAGTCTGAATATTATCTATATAAGCCTGAAATGACATAATCGTTTTTTAGTAAATATCGAAAATAATTATGAAGAATGCTATGCATTCTCCAGATCTGCAATCACCAGTTTTTTCATTTGCATGAGTGCATGCATCGCTCTTTGCCCGCGTTCAGGATCTGTCATTAGTTTACCCAGACTTTTTGGTATAATTTGCCAGCTGATGCCGTATTTATCTGTCAACCAGCCACAGGCAACTTCTTTTCCGCCATTGGTTGACAATGCGTTCCAGTATTTATCAATTTCTGCCTGGTCTTCACATTCTACCACCATCGATATGGCATCGTTGAAACTAACGCCATGATCTGCAGAACTATCCATAGCCATCATAACATAACCATTAATTAAAAACTGGGCATGTTTTACATAGTCGGTTTTGTCACCTTCTCCCTCCGCATAATTTAATATCCCTGTAACGCTCGAATCAGGAAAAAGGTTAGCATAAAAATGTACCGCTTCGGTCGCTTTACCCACTTTGTTGCCGGTAAACATTAGAGTCGGAGAAAATTTTTGTAATCCGTCTTTGTTTTCACCCTGGTACAATTGCCAGTTTACGCCAAACTTATCCTGTACCCAACCATATTTCGGGCTCCAGGGATAGCTGTCAAGCGGCATCAATATTTTGCCACCTTCAATCAGTTTATTCCAATAGCCCTCAGTTTCTGCCGGCGTTTCAGAAATCACCATAAATGAAATGGTAGCATTTGGTGTGGAGGTTGGGCCATCGTTAAGTAACATGAATTTTTGTCCGCTCAATTCAATTTGTATCACATACGGAGAGGTTTGGGCAATTCTCCCGTCTCCAAAAGTCTGAATATAAAAATCTGCTGCCTCGGCAACTTTGCCTCTAAGCGTCAGACAAGGATAAATTAAATTTTTCATGGCTGTTAAGTGTTTGTATGTAATCATTTTAACTCATACTAAGTTACCATTCTGCTATATAGCATACACGGTATGCAACCGACATTTAAAGGGGGGAATTGCGACAGCTTTTTTTGCAGAAGCAATCCACATGCTCACAACCTTATTTTGCTTTGTACAGGGTTTCAGACATTGTTTTTATTCCATCAGTATATGTTGTTGGTTGTACATTAAAAGCATTTTCAAATTTAGAAGAGTTAAAGTTGTAGTCATGGTCGTACTGATAATACATTTCTACTGTTCCTGCTACTACCTTTTTAAATAAGCCTACCATTTGCAACATGAACTTATTGATGGTACTGAAAGCAGGTTTTACCCCATAAATGCCAGCAGCCAATTCGATAAATGCTTTACCACTTATTGCCGGGGCAGTAGGCAAATGCCATATTTGGTTGCCGGAGTCTGGGTTTTGCCCTAACAGGTACATGGCTTTACCTGCATCAGGTATGTAGGTAAAGTTGTGTATCACTTTTGGATTGCCTATCCATTGTGCACTTTGTCCTTTGGCATATTTATCCAGTACCATCATATCCAGGAAGCTGTTCATCGAGTCAGTTCCATAAAAATCGGCGGCCCTTGCAATTGTTGCCTGTATGTTTCCCGCTTTTACCTCGTCCATCAGCTGCGTGGCTATACGGGCTCTTACCTCGCCCTTTACGCTACTGGGGTTGTAAGGGGTGGTTTCCAACATTGGGCCTTTTACCAGGCCATACATATATACATTGTCAAAAAATAGGAGGCGGGCCTGTGTCTCTTTGGCTACATTAATCAGGTTTTGCATAATTACCGGCCATTGTTGTTGCCATATGTTTTTGTCGTACACCAATCCGGCGCACATATAAATCACGGTCGATCCTTTTACAGCCGTCAATACTTCGGCATAATTTAACAGGTCTGCTTTTTTCCAGCTTAGGTTGGGTGCATTTATCTTTAATGGTCTGCGGCTTACCAAACGAATGGTTTCATTTGGATTGTGAAACAGCAGTTCTTTTGTAATGGCGTTTGCTGTTGGACCGCCGGCTCCAAGTATCGTATGCATATGTTTTCCTTTTTGTATAACCCAAAGGTAGGTCGCTCAGGTTAATCAAAACGTTAACAAAAGATAAGGATTTTGGTTTGTTTTACGTGGTCATCAAGGTTCTTTTCCTGATCCGGGAAAGGGAAACAGGAGTGATACCCAGAAAATTGGCGATGTAATGCTGCGGAACCCTCAATAAAATGTTTCCCTCATTTTTCAGCATATGAAGGTAACGCTCTTCCGGTGTCTGAGTGATGAACGAAGTGATCCGTTCTTCATAGCAGCATATGTAATGCTCTGCGACCAGTCGGCCAAAACGTTCCATTTTAAAAGCCAGTATCGGATTATTCAGCATCAGCTGCATATTTTTATAGAAAATCACAATAAACTCTGTTTGTTCTAATGCTTGTATATAGCCTATACTGGGCTGTTGTGTAAGAAAGCTTTTATAGGAACTTACAAATTCATTTTCAAAGCTGAAATAGCCGGTAATCTCAATCCCCTCTTTTACATGGTAATACCTTACAGAACCTTTTACAATAAAGCCAATGTCGTCGCAAACTTTTCCATTGACGGCAAAATGATCTTTCTTTTTAAGCGTCGAATAGCCCAGATAGTTTACAAACTCCGACCACTCTGTTTCATCAAAAGTGATAAACTCTGTCAGTGCTGCTCTAAAAATGGCTAACGCGTCCGAAGAAATGTGTTGATTGGTCATAAAGACGGAATCTTGTAATTACTGTAAGTAAAAATAAGCTTTTAATTATAGATAAATTGGGTTAAATAAAGATTCTTGTCCCCGAAAAGCTATTCCTGAACTCTTTTGGTGTGCAACCTTTTTTCTTTTTAAAGATCCGGTTAAAATTGGATATGTTATTAAAACCACAATTATAGGCTATTTCGGCAGCCGTTTGTGTGGTGTCAATCAGCATACGCGACGAATGACCAATTCTGATATCGTTTAAGCTGTCGATAAATGTTTTTCCTGTTCTGGCACGGATAAATCTGCTGAATGAACTTTCGGGCATATTGGCCACCTTAGAAACATCGGCCAAACTAATCGCTCCCGAATAGTTGGCATTCATGTATTCAAAGGCCTTTTCAATTCTGCGACTGTTGTAATTAAACTGGTTATTGTCGAAGGCAGAGTCCGATAAAGTTTTCATATCCCTGGAAATAGACAAGTCGTGAAGAATAGAAAACAATTCCAATACCGAATCAAAGCCTGTTTTCTTACCTAATCCCAGTATCCTGTCTTTTAAATGTAGAATAGTTTGCTCAGAGAAAAGTATTCCGTTTTGCGCCCTGTCGAACATATTTCTGATAAAGCTCAGTTGATTCCTCTTCAGCAAACGATCGTCCAGTAGCTCCTTATGAAATTGTATGGTCAGTTCTTTGATTTCAGCGCTTTTACATTGGTGCGTAAACCAGGCATGAGACAAATTCGGACCAATCAATACAAGCTCAAGGTCTCCAATCGTATCAATATGATCACCTACAATTCTTCTTGCCCCGGCCGCATTAATGATGAAATTAAGTTCATACTCTTCATGATAATGTAAAGGAAAGTCAAATTCCTGCTTCACCCTCGAAAACAAAGTAAAGCAGTCGCTTTGGGTTAATGGCGTAATTTCCCGGATAATACTATTGCTCATTTTATTTGGCCTGTTAAAAATGTACTATAAAAGGCATATTATTTACCCTACAAATTAGTGTATTTTTCTGAAAATAAGTAAGTCTGGTCGTGTTAATTAATTATTTGTATGATTAAATGTTAAAATAGTATTAAGTTAAAGCATTGCTTAGCGCTAGTTTTGTAATAACCAATTGTAAACCAAACTATATGAAACGAACTTTCTACTTGAAACTATTCAGCAGTTTTTTTCTATGCTGTTTCGCCTGTTTTGCTTTTGCACAGCAAAGGCAGCTTACAGGTCAGGTAACCGATACCCAGCATAAACCTGTTCCAGGAGCGACGATCACCATTGAGGGGACAAAATCGACTGTGCAGAGCGATGCCAATGGTAATTTTAGTATTGCTGTACCCGATGGCCACAACACGCTGATTGTAAAATTTGTGGGGATGCAAGCTAAAACTATTCAACTTAGTTCTGCACAGAAGACGGTAAAGATTGTATTAGAGGACGGATCGAGTGCTTTGGATGAAGTGGTGGTAGTAGGTTACGGCACTGTGAAACGGAGGGATCTTACCGGTTCTGTAGCTTCTATTAAGGGTAGCGACCTGTTAAAAACGGTACCGGTTAGCATTAATCAGGCTTTGCAGGGGCAATTGGCAGGGGTAGAGGTACAGCGCAACGATGGGGCGCCTGGTGCCGGAATCAGTATACAAATCAGAGGGGCAAATTCTTTTGCCAGTAGTACGGAGCCACTATATGTTATTGATGGTATTCCTTTTAATGCGGCAGCGACACCCACAAATGCGGCTACCGATATGAACCAGACCATCAATCCGCTATCTACACTTAACCCTGAAGACATAGAGACCATAGATATTTTAAAAGATGCTTCTTCAACTGCAATCTATGGATCAAGGGGAGCCAACGGAGTGGTATTGATTACTACCAAAAGCGGAAAAGCAGGAGAAGATAAAATTGAGTTCTCGGCCAATACCGCCTACAATACCATTGCCAGAAAAATAAAAGTACTGGATGCATATGATTATGCGATGTTCCAGAATGAGGCTTATGCCAATCAGAACTTTTATGAAGGAACTAATAAAGAGCTGCCTTATCGGGGCGAAATGGTGACTAACCCAGCTACCGGAACCAGCTATTTAAACCCCGCACCTATCGATTTTAGAAATGGATATAATGGTGGCGGAACCAATTGGCAAGATGAAATCTTTAGAAATGCCGTTACCAGTAACTATTCTTTAAGAATTTCAGGAGGAAATGCGAAGGGGACTTATGCCTTTTCGGGAAACTACGTCGATCAGCCGGGTATTATTGTCGGTTCTGGCTTTAAAAGAATTGGTTCGCAGATTAACCTGGCCAGAAAAATACATAACTGGATAGAAATTGGTACCAATACCAATATTTCCAGAACTACCTATAACCTTTCAAAAACCAATGCAGATAATTTCAGTTCAAATGTTTTGAACTCTGCATTGCATTATCCCTCAACTTTACCTTTGTTCGACCCTGCATTGGAGTCTGGCACATCCGACCTGGACTGGTTTTCGGCCAACCCTTATACTTATGTTAGTAGAGCCAAAGATGTAACCCAATCGCTTGGCCTGTATTCATCAACCTATGCAAAGGTCAATATTAACCAGAACCTTAATTTTCGTCAGAATGTAGGTTTTAACATCAACCAAAACAACCGTAATACCTATTATGGCCGTTATCTGCAGGAAGGTAAAGCGCCAAAGAATGGTGTGGCCTCAAAATCTGACGATCAATGGCAGGGCCTGACCTTAGAATCCATATTGACCTTTAACAAAAACTTCAAAAATAAACATAACCTCAATGCTACCGGGGTATTTGCTTACGAAACCGGACAGTATTCGGGTAAATCGGTATTTGTAAAGAATTTTCCGAACGATATCCTGGAAGACAATGACATTTCAGCCGGGCTGGACAGACCTGTTCTAACCAGTCGTAAAGGCGATAACAGTCTGCTTTCTTTTCTTGGTCGTGCTATGTACAACTACGAAGGAAAATACTTTGCCACAGCCTCTTTAAGAAGAGATGGTTCCAGCAAGTTTGCGCAGAAAAACAAATATGGATTGTTTCCATCATTTGATGCAGCCTGGTTAATCTCGGAAGAAGATTTCATCAAAAATAAATCCATCATCAGTAACCTTAAACTAAGGGCGAGTTATGGTAAAACAGGTAACCAATCTATTAGCTCTTATCAGACCCTCGACCGTCTGACCAGCACCAATGCGGTTATAAACGGGACATTGGTTAGCGGTTTTTCCAATGGTAACCCTACCGATCCAAACCTGAAATGGGAAACAACCAGTGCTTCGGACATCGGGCTTGACCTGGGGCTCTTCCAAAACAGGCTAACGCTAACAGCAGATGTATACTATAAAAAAACAGAGAACCTGTTACAGAATTTATTGATAGCGCCTAGTACAGGCTCAAGTACCTATCTAACCAATTATGGTACGGTAACTAACAAAGGACTTGAATTAACCTTAACTGCTGCGGTCTTTAGTGAGAAAAAGTTCAACTGGAATGTGAATGCCAATATATCTTTCAACCGGAATAAGATATCAGGGCTTAATGGCGATCAGTTTGCGCGCCGTTTATGGAGTGGGATAGACCAGGTATTTATTCAGCGTAATGGCATGCCTATAGGTACTATACTGGGGTATGTAGAAGATGGGTTTTACGACAATGAGGCCGAAGTAAGAGCCGATCCTGCTTTTGCAAATACAGGAGATCCGGTTATTAAATCGATGATTGGGGAGCGGAAGTACAAAAATATGGATAACGACCGGACCAGTATCAGCACTACTGACAGGGCCATTATTGGCAATACCAATCCTGATTATACTTTTGGTATTACCAATAACTTTCAATATGGGAAGTTTAACCTGAGCATTTTTATTCAGGGTGTTCAGGGTAAGGATATTGTCAATTCGAACCTGTTGTCTAATAAAATGGCACAAACAGGTAACATCACACAGGAATCCTGGGACAACCGCTGGACACCGGACAACTTCCAGAATGCGAAATGGCCAAAGGCAAATTCTTCGTTTGACAGGAGATTATACTTTTCCGACCGGATGATAGAAGATGGGTCGTATGTTCGCTTAAAGAATATCAATTTCGGCTATACCTTCAGTAATCCCATTAAAGGATTGGCATCAGTAAATGTATACGGCAATATTTCTAATCTTGTTACCATCACAAATTACAGCTGGTACGATCCCGATGTGAATTCGTTTGCCAGCGATCCGGCAAGTAGGGGAGTGGATTTGAATGCGTATCCAACAAGTAAAACTTTTACCATAGGAATTAAAACCATTTTTTAACCAGCACAATCTGTCGTACAATGATTTTAAGTAATACTGTAGCAGATCTGATAAAATATAAACGGATGAAAAAATTACGAGTGATAATGCTATTTACACTGGCTGTAGCCAGCTTAGCATCCTGTAAAAAGGCATTGGTCGAAACCCCATATGATTTCATTAATCCCAGCCAACTGGGCAGCAGCGAAGCAGATGCGAACCTGTATGTAAACGGGGCCTTAAATACAATCAACAGTGGAGCGATGTTTCGTTATGGAGCTTTCCCAAAAGTGCTGGATCTTGACCAGGATGACATTACGGGCCCCGATTGGGGAATGGGCGATTTTGGCGCAGGTAACTTTACTGCGTTTTGGGGTATCAACTACATGTGGAATGGTCCTTACACACTTATCAAGCGTGCAAACTTTGGTATTTACAAGGTAAATGCAATGAGTTTTGAGGAGAAAGCTAAAAATAATGCCTTGGGGCAGCTTAATTTTCTGAAGGCATGGAGCTATTTCCTCCTCGTGAGGGCATATGGAGACGTTCCGATTTATAAAATTTCTTTAGAGGAAGGCGCTGCTCCGCAAATGCCACGTGCGGCTATTAAAGAGGTATATGAATACATTATTGAAACCTTGAAACTAGCCGAAGGTCAGCTGTATTCCGTAAAAGATGCCAAATATCAAACTGGACGTATCAGCAAAGGTGCGGCAAGCACTCTTTTAGCCAAAGTATACCTTCAGATGGCTTCCGGGGCATTGGCTGGTGCCCAGATTACCGTTATGACAGGGCCTGCAACCCGGCAGGTTGGTAGTACAAGGGTCAGAATAGCGGCACCCGTGCCCACCACTTTTACAAAAAGTGTAGTAGCCGGATATGAAGGTTTCGATGCAAAAACCTATTTCAAACTGGCAAGAGATAAGGCCATGGAAGTAATCACCAGTAAAGATTACGACTTATTTCCTACTTACATGGATACCTGGAAATTAGCTAACAGAAATAAAATGGAGCACATCTGGTCCTTACAGGCTTTAAGTGGCGACGAAGAACTGGGCAATACCATTTCAAAAGAATACCTGGGCGTATTAAAGGCGCCTATGCAAAACATCGCTACCGATGTTCCCCAGACTTTGAGCGGCAAATGGTATGGCATCAGGGATCATTGGTATGAGTTGTTTGAACCGAATGATCAGCGGATTACCGACGGCATTTTGCACCGCTGGCAGGATGCAAATGGCTATTACCGCTTTTTCCCGGGTAAAGACGCTGACATCGTAAAAGGCATAGATGTTTCTCCAGCCGCATTGGCCATTAAAGCCCGCTACGGTTATCAGGCCAGCGATAGCTATGCTGCCAATGCCAACCACATTGGAATGCTCCGCAAATTTGCGGGTGTAACCGATCCAACCATCGACAGACAAGATTTTTCTTTTCCTTTCTTAAGATATGCCGACGTGTTGCTGATGTTCGCCGAAGCAGAAAATGAATTTAACAATGGACCAACAACAGATGCCTACACGTATTTAAACAAGGTCCGAAAAAGAAGTAATGCATCAGAAGTAAGCGGCTTAAGTCAGCAGGATTTTCGCTCACTGGTTATTGAAGAAAGAAGGAGGGAGCTGGCATCAGAAGGAAACCGCCGCTGGGACCTGATCCGCTGGGGAATTTATCTGCAGGTGATGAATGCGGTAGATATTGACGAAAACAGCGTATTGAAGCGCAGGCAGGAGAAACACTTGCTATATCCCATCCCTTTGGATGAGCTGAGCGCTAATAAATTAATTCCAGGCAATAACAAAGGGTGGTAAATTATTAAATTCATAAGGTGATGAAGACAAAAATATTCAACAGCCGGCTATGGCTAATCCTGATGGTAACAATCGGACTGTTTTCCTGTAAAAAAGATAAGGTAGATTCCTGCAGCGGTGCTCCGGGAATTACCAAAGTTTCGACCACTTTAAACCGTGATGAAGGGAAAGATAAGGGCAACCTGTCCGACTGGATCATCATTCAGGGAACCAACCTGTGTGATGTGAACAGCGTATCTTTTAACAGCATTGATGCCAACTTAAAAGACGCTTTTATCAATGCCAATGAGGTGACCATCAGAGTGCCAAGAGGAGTACCTTCAGATGTAAACAATAAAATTATCCTGAAAACCAGCCATGGAACTGCCGAGTATAACTATACCATCATCATTCCGCCATTAAGTGTCGAAAGGATGTTGAACGAATATACCCCGGCTGGCGAAACCATGGTTATCATTGGCAAGAATTTTGACCTGTATGAGATCAATCCAACAAACGGTAAAGTAATTTTCGGCACAACAGAAGTAGCCATTGACAGGGCCACTTCAGACTCTGTGTACTTTAAAGTACCGGCCAATGCGGCAGCCAACACGGTTATCAAACTGAAAGACAAAAGAAATACAATAAGTACCGTACCGGGCTTTTATAGCGACAACAGGGGCATAATTTACGACATGGAAACACCTTCCAAATATTGGAATTCGGCAGTGTTGGTCTTACAAAATGGACCAGTGCCGACACCGATAGCCAACAAATATGCCTATTGGAAAGGCAAATACCTCACTTTTGCCTGGAATGAAGCTTTCCACGTTGCTGCTGCACCAAAACTAGGCGACTATAATGTAGTAGGCTCATCTAATAACTTCACCATCAAATTTGAAATGAATGTATTGGACACCTGGAAGGGTAGTAACATTAAAATTAAACTGCAAGGCATTACGTATACCTGGGTGCCACCATCGGGATTCCCTGTAAAAACGAAAGGATGGGAAACCGTACGTATTCCTTTAAATGTATTTAAGGTAAGCAATGTGCCCATTACCATCACACCCACCCAAGCTGCCACCGCTACTGAACTCCGGATTTATATCCATGGGGCAACGGTCGAGGACTTGAACATGGCCATTGACAATTTTAGAATTGTGCCGAATGATTAAAACAAGATGGTGTTTTCTATTTGTGGTTTTTACGTTACTGCCATTTATGGCGTTAACGCAATCAAAAAAATTGCTTGATAAAAAGGCAACGGCAGAAACCCGTAACCTTTATCAGCATCTGGACCGGCTAACACGGAAAGGTGTCATGTTTGGCCATCAGGATGACCTGGCCTATGGTGTGAACTGGAAATATGAAGCCGGCCGTAGTGATATTAAGGATGTTGTGAATGATTATCCTGCTGTATTTGGCTGGGACATCGCCAACCTGGAATCAGACGATGACAAAAATATAGACGGTGTTCCTTTCTCAAAAATGAAGGATTACATGAAGTGGGTATATGATAACGGGGGAATTAACACCATCAGCTGGCATATGAAAAACCCGGCAAGTGCAGGCTCGGCATGGGATACCACCAAGGCTATCCAGTCGATACTTCCAGGAGGTGCCCGACACAAACTTTACAAGAGCTGGCTGGACAAAGGAGCCCGTTTTTTAGGGCAGTTAAAAGGCAGCGACGGCAAAGCCATCCCTATTCTTTTCCGACCTTTTCATGAGCTGAACGGGGCCTGGTTTTGGTGGGGCGGGAGACATGCAAACCCTGCAGAATTTGTAGCCTTATGGCAGTTTACCATAAAATACCTGCGCGATGAAAAACAGTTGCATAACCTTATTTACATATACAATACCAATAGCTTTGCCACATCAAAGGAATTTATGGAGAAGTATCCCGGGGATGATTATGCCGATATGATGAGTTTTGACAGTTATTGTTTTGCGGGATCGGATACTACAGCAACAGGTTTAAAACAGGCGGCCGAGAAGTTCAACAGCAATTTAAAACATAACCTGGGCATTTTGCAGGCGCAGGCAAAGCTGCATGACAAGATTTCGGCATTGGCCGAAACCGGATTTGAGGGTATTCCTTATCCCAAATGGTGGACAGAAATCCTGTATGATGCGGTTAAGGATTATCAATTATCCTATGTACTGGTATGGCGCAACCATGGCTGGCAAAAATCTACCCAACGTTTTCACTATTACGCACCTTATAAAGGGCAGCTTTCTGCTGCAGATTTTAAGGATTTTTATGAGGAAACCGGTACCATGTTTAAGAATGAGCTAGCCAAAGAAAAAATATATCAACCGGAAAAATAGCCCCCGGATAATGAACTTCTTAAAACGATACAATATCATATGAATGAACCGATAAAACTAAAGGAAAAGATAGGTTACGGTTTCGGAGATTTTGCATCCTCCATGTTCTGGAAGATGTTTTCTATGTACCTGCTGTTTTTTTATACCGATATATTTGGAATATCGGCAGCTGTAGTAGGCACCATGTTTCTCATCACCCGGATATGGGATACTGCACTGGATCCTATCATAGGGGTAATGAGCGATCGTACCGAAACAAAATGGGGCAAATTCAGGCCCTACCTCCTTTGGGTGGCTGTCCCGTTTGGGCTTATCGGTATCCTAACCTTCAGTACACCCGATCTTCCCCAAAGTGGAAAAGTCATTTATGCCTACGTTACCTACACCTTGATGATGATGGTATATTCGGCCATAAATGTGCCTTATGCCTCTTTGATGGGGGTAATTACACCTGATATTAAATCACGCACTACCTTATCCACCTTTCGCTTTATTTTTGCCTTCGCTGGCAGCATCTTTGTACTGGCCACGGCCGAACCATTGGTGGCCTTGTTCAGCAAAAGCGCTCAGGGAGCCAATCTGCAAACGGGTTGGCAATTCACCATCACTATTTATGCCGTCATCGCGGCGGTTTTATTTTACCTTACCTTCGCCTGGACCCGAGAAAGGGTGAAGCCGCCCAAAGCACAAAAAGTCTCTTTAAAAGCCGATTTAAAGAATCTGGCAACTAATAAACCCTGGTTCATTTTATTGGGTGCAGGTGTTTGTACTTTAATCTTTAATTCGCTGCGCGATGGGTCTGCCATTTATTATTTCAAATATTATTTCAGTAGTCAGGAAGCCTTTACGCTTCCTTTGTTTAATCTCAATATCAACTACAGTACTTTATATCTGGTTTTGGGGCAGGCTGCCAATATTGTAGGTGTGGTATTGGCCAAGCCTGTTTCAGATCGCATCGGCAAAAAAAATACCTTTATGTATGCCATGATACTTGCCGCGGTTTTAAGCTGTGTATTCTTTTTGTTTAAAGAGCAGGATTTGTTGCTGATTTTTCTGTTTCAGTTCCTCATCAGTGCCTGTGCCGGCAGTGTTTTCCCGTTGTTATGGTCTATGTATGCCGATATTGCCGATTACTCAGAATGGAAAACGGGTCGCCGCGCTACCGGATTGATTTTTTCTTCCTCTTCCATGTCGCAAAAACTAGGCTGGACACTGGGTGGGGCGCTTACCGGATGGATGCTGGCCATTTATGGCTTTGAAGCCAATTCGGCACAAACTGAGGCTGCTACAACTGGCATCCGGCTGATGCTGAGTTTTATCCCCGCGGCGGGAGCCATACTATCGGCCATATTTATTCTATTTTATAAACTTAGCGACGCCTTTATGATTACCGTATGCGATGAACTTGCAGAACGAAGACTAAAAGAAAGCGCTGACCATTCATCACCTGAACATTAATACCGAAACAAATGAAATTTAAAGAGAAATTGCAGCAGCTGTTTGATAACTACGAAACTTTGATTGCCAGAAAAAATGAACCTAAAAACTTTGGCAACGGTGTGTTTGAACGGTATAAATATCCGGTGTTGACAGCCAATCATATCCCTGTTTTCTGGAAGTATGATCTGGAGGAAAAGAAAAACCCTTACCTGATGGAAAGGATTGGTGTAAACGCTACTTTTAATGCAGGAGCCATCAAATTTAAAGATAAATATCTGCTGGTAGTTAGGGTAGAGGCTGCCGACCGGAAATCGTTTTTCGCTATTGCCGAGAGTGACAATGGTATAGATAATTTCAGGTTCAGAGAATATCCTATTAACCTTCCACTTAACGATAACATAGATACCAATGTATACGATATGCGGATCACCTTGCACGAGGATGGGTATTACTATGGTCTTTTCTGCACAGAAAACCGCGATCCACAGGCCCATGAATTTGATCAGTCGGCCGCCATTGCCCAGTGCGGTATAGTGCGTACACTCGATTTTGAACATTGGGAACGTTTGCCCGATTTGATTACCCCTTCTCCGCAACAACGAAATGTAGTGCTGCATCCTGAGTTTTATCAGGGAAAATATGCTTTGTATACCCGTCCGCAAGATAGTTTTATAGAAGCCGGACATGGCGGAGGAATTGGCTTTTCATTGTGCGACAACATGGAAAACCCAATTGTTACTACCGAATACATCATGGACAAAAAGGTATACCATACCGTTTACGAGATGAAAAACGGACAGGGACCAGCACCAATAAAAACGGACAAGGGCTGGTTGCACCTGGCTCATGGTGTGCGCAATACCGCGGCTGGGTTGCGTTATGTGTTGTATTTGTTTATGACCGACTTGCAGGATCTGACCAAAATTATCCATAAACCCGGTGGCTATTTCATAGCACCTGAGGGAGAAGAGCGTATTGGCGATGTTTCCAATGTGGTTTTTTGCAACGGATGGATAGCAGAGGGGGAACAGGTGTTT
Organism: Pedobacter schmidteae; assembly: GCF_900564155.1. Classification (NCBI taxonomy): domain Bacteria; kingdom Pseudomonadati; phylum Bacteroidota; class Sphingobacteriia; order Sphingobacteriales; family Sphingobacteriaceae; genus Pedobacter; species Pedobacter schmidteae. Next base: position 2,842,734 of record NZ_LS999839.1, read on the forward strand.
ATTTATTATGCATCATCCGATACCCGCATGCACGTAGCCACAACCACCATCAGCCAGTTGCTCGATTATGTGATCAACACGCCTGAAGATGGTTTTAGTTCGGCAGAAACGGTAAAAAGCATATCACTGCAGATTGAAAAGAATTTGTTAATATTGGATAAAGCACCTGTAGGTAATTAGTTTTATGGTTAGTATCCGTAGTGAAATTGAAAAGGCAATGGCCGATATATTGAGGTATTGGTGTGATAAGACGCCCGATCATGTTCAAGGCGGATTTATAGGACGCATTGACGAAACCGAAAAAGCAGATCCGGTAGCACCAAAAGGTGCCGTATTAAACGCCAGAATACTATGGACTTTTTCGGCTGCATTTGAGGGAACGGGGCTGCCAACGTATAAGACAATGGCCGATAGGGCTTACAGCTACATCATCAAGCATTTTGTTGATCAGGAATTTGGCGGGGTTTATTGGACGGTAACGGCTGTGGGGAAGCCATCGGACACCAAAAAGCAGATTTATGCTTTGTCCTTTATGATTTATGGTCTGGCCGCCTACTATAAAATAACTAAAGCACAGCCGGCGTTGGAAACTGCCGTTAAGCTATTTAAGGTAATTGAAAAATACAGTTACGATAAACAATATGGGGGATATTTTGAAGCATTTAACCGCGATTGGACGAATGCCTCCGATCTGCGGTTGAGTGAAAAGGATGCCAATGAAAAGAAGACCATGAACACTCATTTGCATATCCTTGAGGCCTATACCACTTTGTACAGTGTATACCCGGATGAACTCCTCAAAATCCAGATACGAGGACTACTAAATTGTTTCGATCAATATATCATCGATCCCGAAACCAAACACCTAAAACTGTTTATGAACGAAGCCTGGAAGGCTTCCGGTGATGAAATATCCTATGGCCATGATATTGAAGCTTCCTGGCTATTGCTGGAAGCTGCAGAAACCATAAAAGATGAGGCGCTAATCCTTCGCTTTAAAAGCATCGCCATCTCGCTTGCCACAGCAGCATCGGAGGGGTTGGAAGCAGATGGGAGCATCATTTACGAATATATTCCCGCAAAGGGATTAATCATAAAAGAAAAGCATTGGTGGGTACAAGCCGAAGCATTGGTAGGCTTTTTAAACGTCTGGCAAATTACGGGTCAGCAAAAATATTTTGATCACTTCAGCAATTGCTGGACATTTATCGATCAGCATCTTATTGATAAGAAGGAAGGTGAATGGTTCTGGGGCGTAGAATCCGATGGAACGGTGATGAAGGACCAAGATAAGGCCGGATTGTGGAAATGCCCTTATCACAATACCAGGGCCTGTATAGAAGTGTTAAAAAGACTATCTGTAACAGCGGGGACTGCTATGCCGGTTGTTTCCTAAACACCCAGTACTTCTGCAATACGTAATTGAAACCAAGGGAAACAATAATATCTACCATAATTCTGGTGATCTTATAATCGAGTTTCAGCCAGTTGGTAAACAAATAAGTGCCTGATGATTTTAATGCAATGCTACCTGCTACCACAAAAACAAATTTCACCAGCTGGAAACCTACCGGCGATTGGCTGGCCTTATTGGCATCAAATGTCCAGTAACGGTTTACAGAAAAGTTAAGCACGGCGCCAATAATTCCGCCAATAGCAATAGAAATGGTATAGTGAATGTGTAGCACTTCCGTGCAAAATATCATAACCCCGTAATCGAGCATTCCGCCTGTAAACGCCGAAACCTGTGCCTTGGCAAATACAAAAACGGATTTCATTTTACTCATTAAGCAGCATTCTTTTTGGCCTTTCGCTCCATATTGTCCCGCATATCACCCAGCTTTAAAAGCTTCCTGGTATCAATAATATTGATGATAAAAAGGATAATACAAATGCCACTGGCAAAATATTCAATCAAATGGCCAAATGAAGCTTCCAATATAAAAATCAAGGCCAATATAATCCTGATCTCTGTGGGGCCCACTATGCCCGAATCGATGCTGTAGATGTCGGTTATTTTGTACCTCAACTGAGAAATGATCATGGCCCAGCCATACAACACCACAAATACAAAAGCAATCAGCTCATATTGATTTCGGGCGTAAACCATGTATCCCAGGCCAATCAGCACAGTGCTTACCCAGTCCATAATGATATCCAGTGAAAAGCCATACCATTTACGTGGAATGTTGCGGTAATAAGCAATACGTCCGTCAAGCGAATCTCCAAGCCAGTTAATAGCCAGACCAACAATGCCCAGCAACAGGTAATTCCTGTCGCCCAGATAGGTAGCCAGCATAAAGGCTGCCAACACCAATACCGAACCAAATGTTCCGGTAAACGTAAGCATATTTGAAGTGATAAACTGAGGAACCCTTTTTACTAGAAAAGAGATGGTCTGTTGTTCTACCTTATTTAAAATGTTAGTTCTTTTTCTATCCTGAAATACTCTTTTTAAATCATCAGTACCTGCAGATGCGATTAAAGTTGCTTCTCTCAATTTGTTTTCTTCCATTAAGGCTTTGTAGATATAATTAATCCTACTGTGCAAAAGTATAGAATTAAAACAATTCAAACCCCATTTTGTTCGAAAACAACCTTTCTATGATAAAGTTAGCTTCTGGATCGCTTCAATTCGATGACAGTAATTTCGGGCCAGATGCCCACACGGCCCGAAAATCCGAGGAAACCAAAGCCTCTATTGATGTTTAAAAAACGGCCATTTTCGCTTGCAATCCCCGCCCAATGTGCGTATCTGTATTTTACAGGGCTCCATTTTATGCCAAAAGCCTCTATCCCAAACTGCATACCGTGGGTATGCCCCGATAGGGTAAGATCTATTTTAACAGGTAGCTTTTTTACCTCCGCATCCCAGTGAGTCGGATCGTGCGAAAGCAGTACTTTAAAATCATTGGGTTGCACATCCGCCAGTGCTTTTTTAAGATCGCCACGTTCTCCAAAACCAATACCCCAGTTTTCTACACCGGCCAAAACAATCTTCTCGCCATGCTTGTACAGTTCCACGTGTTCGTCCAGCAGCAGTTTAAAACCCAGTTCGGCATGGTAAGTTTTTAGCTGCTGCAGGTTATCCACTTTTGCCTGCTCACTTTCCCATTTAATATAATCGCCATAATCGTGGTTGCCTAGGATGGAAAATTGCCCATAAGGTGCTTTAATCTGTGAAAAGTAACTCAGCCAGGGCTCAATTTCTTCGGCCTTATTGTTTACCAGATCGCCGGTAAAAACAAATAAATCAGATTTTTGGGCTTTAATCAGGTCTATTCCCCTTTGCACAGCCTTGGGATTTTTAAAACTACCTGCGTGTACATCCGATATCTGCGTAATGGTAAAACCATCAAAACTCTCGGGCAGGTCATCAAGAAATAAGGTATGTTTAATCACCCGGTAAGCATATTTTCCTTTAACTATCCCATAAATGAAAATCATGATGGTAAGGATAAAAAGGAAAGCCGCAAACTGGGCCCAATAGACATTTCTGGGCACACCTGCAACTAAGCGATAGGCATCATTGGGCAACAAAACCAGTATAAAAACCAGTTCGGCTACAAATAGAATAAGGAAAGCATGGGTGGTTACCTTAAAAAAAATGTCCATACCATTGTCGCGCATTCTCTGTATGGCATAAGCCAGCCCAGCGGTTACGGTGAGGACAAAAATCCAGAATACGGGAGTAATGATAGGATTTAAACTTAAAGTATGGATGCCTGATAGCACATAGCTGTTCAACAGAAAGAACAATAAGGCAATAATGGCTATGGGTAAAATGTTTATTTTTCGTTTCATTTATTTCAATCTGAATAAAAGTACAGCTTGGATGGCAAAGTGTTTGAGATGTTACTCAATATGACATTACGCAAATAATTTTTAACTAACTTTGTAATAACGGAATTAGGGCATGAATGCATACAGCACACTTTCAGATCAGGAATTGACCAGGCTGTTAAGCGAGGGAGATGAAGCTGTATTTACAGAAATTTATCATAGATACAGTCCCGAATTGGTGGGCTGGGTCAGTAAAAAGGTGCTCACACTAGACGATGCTCACGATCTGGTACATGATGTATTTATTCATGTGTGGCTGGATAAAGGACGTATTACCGACATCAAACCTTATTTATACTATCTGAGTCGCAACAAAGTGGTCGATTATTTCCGGAAAAATGCAACCCGGCAGGAATATGCGGTATTAACCCAACTTATTCATCAGCATAACGAGCCCAGTGTGAACCCCATGCAGTCGCTCGAAGCAAAAGACCTGCGCGAGAATCTGGAACAAGCCATTTCAAAATTGCCCCCGCGCACCAAAGAAATATTTAAGCTTAGCCGGTACGAAAATTACAGCATCGCCGAAATAGCCGGTAAACTGGGTATCAGCGAACAAACCGTAAAAAATCAACTCAGTACTGCCTTGCATTACCTTAAAAATACTTCTACCAGACTTTCTATTCTGGCACTTTTATATACCCTGTACAAATAATTAAATTTATTTTCATTTCGTATAGTACCAACCCTGATCTCATACGTGTTATTATTTAATAGCGCTTAAATTATGAACCAGGAACAACTAGACCAATTGCTTGCCCGATACGTTGAAGGCAACTGTACAGACGAAGAAATACTACAGGTGGAAGCCATGGTAGAAGCTTATGATAATAAGCAGCTACAATGGGAAAACCTGAATGATGCCCAACGTAAAACCTGGCTCAATAACCTGCATGCTGATATACAGGAAAGCATGACCAGCTACCAGGCCAGGGTATTTCAACTGCGTAATAAATTTAAAATGCGCCGGTTTGCCGCTGCGGCTGCCATTATAGTGATAGCCAGTACAGTTGTGTGGCTTTATCGTTCAGATACCCCAAAACCTAAGGAATCCAGCTACGCCAATGATGTTGCTCCCGGTAAAAATGCGGCTACCATAACGCTGGCCAATGGCAAAACCATTAACCTTAGCGATGCAAAGAATGGGGTAATTATTGATGCCTCGAAGTTGACTTATAACGACGGTACTGTAATTGATGCTCATGATGGTCAACAAGCTTCTGCTCCTCAAACCATCAGTACCCCGGCGGGCGGAACTTACCAGGTTCGTTTACCCGACGGAACCAGAGTATGGTTAAATGCAGCTTCTTCGTTAAAATACCCTGCCTCTTTTGCGGCCTTTAAAGAACGTAAAGTAGAGCTGAGGGGGGAAGCGTATTTTGAGGTAAATAAAGACAAAACGCATCCATTTATCGTAAAAACAAACCGGCAGGAAGTGCAGGTACTGGGTACGCACTTTAATGTAAATGCTTACGCATCTGAAAAGGGAGATTATACCACGCTACTTGAAGGTAGCGTAAAAGTAAACCACAGTGCAAAAAGCTACCTGCTAAAAGAAGGGGAGCAAGCGGCTGTAACTGCTGCAACAGTAAAAATAGCCCAGGTGAATACTGATGAGGTAGTGGATTGGAAAAACGGGAATTTCAATTTTCAGGATAAAGACATCACCAGCATCATGACTACATTGGAACGCTGGTATAATATAGAAGTGGTATATGAAGGTGAGGTAACCAATATTGGTTTCAATGCCGAACTCTCAAGAAACAATACACTGGTACACGTGCTTAAAGTATTGGAAAAAACAGGCAGCGTAAAATTTAAGGTCGAGGGAAGGAGGGTAACCGTTATGTAATGGACTGCTACATAATGGTAATCTGAAAAAGAACCAGGAGTGATTGGACCCACCCCTGGCTGATGGCCGGATTACTCAATTAAATATTGCTATACAAGAATCAACTAATTCCTAACCATTCCCAATCATCTGTTAACCACAGACAAGGGGACTAAACTCAAATATATGAATTTTTATGCGCTATTTAAGCGTAGGCAATTTGCTGGATCAGCAAATTTCATACTAAGGACCATGAAAATAATTGTCATCATCATGACTACTTTCCTTATTCAGGTAAGTGCAGCGGGATATGCACAGCGGATTAGTCTTAACCAGACCAATGCATCGCTGGAGCAAGTGATTAAATCGATCAGGAAACAAAGTGGTTATGACTTTGTATATACTACCCCGCAATTGAAGTCGGCCAAGCCTATTACCATCAGGGTGAGCAACCGAACGCTAAAAGAAGTACTGGACGAATGTTTTGCCGGGCAGCCTTTAAGCTATACCATTGAGGAAAAAACTATCGTGGTATCTACTAAAGCTACGCCATCTATCCCTCAAATGTTTGCAGCCAACCAGGTGGTACTGTTGAAAGGAAGGGTAACCGATACCCTGGGCAAACCCTTGCCTGGTGTTTCGGTTATGATACTGGAAAACCGCAGGGCAACCATTACTAATGCCGAAGGATATTATACCATTCCGGTATTTGGAAAATCGACCATTCGCTTTAGCATGATTGGTTTTGAAACCCTGCAACAGGCAGTTACAGATCCGCAAAAGGAAATTAATGTGGTGTTGAAGGTTTTAAACCTGGACTTGCAGGAAACCGTTATTGTGGGGTACGGGCAGGTAAAAAAACAAAACCTGACTACTTCTGTAGCTTCAATTAATGCCGATCAGATTACGCAGATCCCGGTATCAAATCTCTCTCAGGTTTTGGTAGGCCGTGTTCCCGGAGTTCTGGCGCGTGCCGGATCAGCGATGCCTGGTGCTGATGACGCAACGCTATTGATTAGAACTACAAGTAGCTCACAAAGACCTTTGATCGTAATTGATGGCGTGCCAAGATTAAATGGCAGTAGCTCAGACCAGGTTGGTATGGGTGAAATCGATCCTAACGAAGTTGAGAGCATCTCCGTTCTAAAAGACAATGCTGCGGGTGCTGTGTACGGTGCAAGGGCCGCAAATGGGGTAATTCTCATTACTACGAAACGTGGAAAACTCGGAAAGCCTCAGTTTGGTTATACAGGCAACTTTACCTGGACCAGCCCCGGAAAAAGAGCGACAACTTTAGATGGTTATCATTATGGAATACTGCAAAATGAAATGGCAATTAACAATGGTTTAGCTATTCCATATACAGACGCTGTATTAGATACGATCAAAAGACAGCTGTCGCCGTACAAGTATGCAAATACCGATTGGTTGGGTCTGCTTATCGGCAAGCCGGAACTTGTTCAAAATCACAGCTTAAATGTAAGGGGTGGTACGGAAGCTGTAAAATATTTTATCTCCGGAACTTATACCGATCAACAGGGAATGTTCGCCGGCAACAGTTATCAGCGTTATACTTTGCAAAACAATTTTGACATTACCTTAAGCAAGCAGTTCAAATCACAATTGGGCTTTAGTTATCGTGGGGGAAAACAAAATATGCGCGGAACAGGAGTGTTCAGTTCCATTTTAAGTACATCACCTTTAACACCCGCCTATATGCCAAATGGAAGTTTTGGTGCACTGTCGGCAGGTACAAATCCATTGGCGGCAATATCAGAAAAAGCGGGATACATGTACACTAACGATAACTACGTTACCGGGAATGTAAAGTTGATCTGGGAGCCTGTTTATTTAAAAGGATTGTCAGCTTATATGAGTATTAATGTAGATAAAAATTTTACAAGAAGTAAGACATACACTGTACCTGTGCCACAGTACAGGATAGATCCAACATCTCCTACTGGTTATATCATGGCTGCAGGAGCAGGAAAGCCCTCACTAACAGATGCCAACAGAGATGCCAATATCTATACTGCGGATCTTGGTGTAAACTATAAAAACAGATTTGGCCTGCATGGAATTGAAGTATTGGCATTATATACCAGAAGTGAAGGCAGTAATAATTCGAATAGTGATACGCGTTTAAACCTGGTTGCACCAGGACTGGACATCATCAACCTGGGCTCAACACTGGGAGAAGTTACCAGTGGTACCCGGGCAATATCGGCCCGGGCCGGATATGTTGGTCGTTTAAATTATGATTTCGATAACAGACTTTTCCTTGAAAGCAGCTTCCGTTTTGATGGCTCTACTTTTTTTGCACCCGGCAACAGATGGGGATTTTTTCCCGGTGCTTCAGCAGGATGGATGATTTCCAGAGAAAATTTCTTTAGTCCTTTAACAAATATTGTAAATTCTTTAAAGATAAGGGCTTCAGTAGGTTTAACAGGAGATGATGCAATTGGTGCCAATAGTTATTATTACACTTATAGAGTAGCCAATACCGGAGCAAATGCAGCAGCGCTGGGAAGCATGGGGTATATTTTTGGTAATACCTATTCGCCAAGCTTTTATCTCGCTAACAGTACTTTGCCGAACGAGCAGATTACCTGGGCAAAAAACAGGCAGGAAAACCTGGGTATTGATGCTACTTTATTGAACAGAAGGCTGGAATTCAGATTCGATATCTACCAAAAAAACAGGTACGATATTCTCATGTCTAAAGATGCAGTACTTCCCGGTACTTTTGGAATTGGTGCACCTATTCAGAATTTCGCGAAATTACGCGACAGAGGTTTTGAAGTTGAGCTAAACAGTCTGCATCAACTAGCTGGCGACTGGGAGCTTTCATTAAATGCAAATCTGACCTATGTTCGTACTACCGTAGTAGATTACGGCACCAAATCACTTCCCGATTATTTACGTCAGGAAGGACGTTCAACAAACTCTTTTGTTGCTTATCATTCTTTGGGCCTTTTTCAGAATGCAGCAGAAATTGCAGCATGGCCTGTCGACCAGGACGGCTTGAAAAATGCCACCATAAAGCCCGGAGATGTTAAATTTGAAGACAGAAATGGCGATGGTAAATTAACTGTTGATGATCAGATATGGTTGGATAATATGGGTTTCCCTCCGGTGAATTTTGGTTTTGGTTTTAACCTGAAACATAAAGGAATCATGCTGAGCACGTTCTTTAACGGCGCATTGGGTGGATACCTTAGATACGCCACAACTCCTACATGGCAATACATATATGATAACTCATGGAGACCAGGTAATGAGAACGCCATTTATCCTCGTCTGGCAAATTCTACAAATAACAGCCGGACATCAGATGCAACTTTAGTTAAGGACGATTTTTTGAGATTACGCGATGTACGCTTAACTTATGAATTACCAAAAAAATGGATCAATGCTTTAAAAGTTAAGCAGGTAAGGGTTTATGCGCAGGCATCCAATTTATTTACCTGGACTTCTATTGAAGGTGGAATCGATCCGGAAACGCCAAACCTTGGTGTAGGCCAGGCTGTCAGCCCTAACTTCTACGCTACTCAAAAGAATGTTGGATTTGGTATAAATGTTAATTTCTAAATAAGGAGATGAAAAAAATGAAATTGTTTACAAACAAATATATAATGATGGGATTGGCAACAGTATTGTTGTTGACTGCCTCCTGTAAAAAAGTTTTGGAAATTACGCCAACTGATCAGGTAAACGATCCGCTGATGTGGAGTAACCAGGATATGGTATTAACCTATACCGGCAATTTTTATGCACAGCTGTATTCCGGTTTTTCGGGGCCACACCCCAACTCATCAATTTTTACCGGTAACCTGCTTTCAGACCTTACTGATGATGGAGAAGCAAACAGCACAGTTTATAATACCTATTGGAACGGTGCTTACGATTCAAGTAACTCTCCATTAAATGCGATGTGGTCTGCCACAAGTTTTGGCCGATGGATGTATATCCGCAGGGCAAATGAGTTTCTGGCTAAAATTGACGCCGTCCCCGGAGATCAGAACCTGAACAAAAGAATGAAAGCCGAAATCAGATTTTTAAGGGCTTACTATTATTTTGACCTGATGAATTGGTTTGGTCCGTTGCCTATTATTACAACTGCTCAGAATGAACTGGATGAGTCGGCATTTGTAGCTAAGGCAACTAAGGATGAATTTAATGATTTCCTGGTAAAGGAACTTACTGCAGCTGCGGCAGATTTGCCTGTTGCCTATGCCTCCAGTGAATGGGGAAGAATTACAAAAGGAGCGGCCTTATCGATGCAAGCCCGTATACAGTTGTATGCTGGCAGGTGGGCTGATGCTGCTGCCACGGCCAAAACCGTGATGGAGCTTAAAACCTATGCCTTACAAACTTCTTATAGTAGTGTGTTTGCCAACAACAATAAAACAAATAACGAGGTTATTCTTGCTGTGCAGTTTAATGGCGATAAAGCGCAGCGTTCACACTTATTTGATACCTATAATCAGCCACCGGCATTTGGTGGAAGGGGCGGTACTTTGCCTACACAAAACCTGGTTGATGATTATGAAATGCAGGTTACAGGTTTGCCGATTACAAATCCTTTATCTGGATACGATCCACAACAACCTTATGTGGGCCGTGATCCAAGATTTGCCGCTACGGTATTGTATGATGGCTCAACTTTTCGTGGTAGGGCATTGCAATTGTACAATGGTGGTATCGACCTGACTGTTTCGGGAGGTATTATTGCCGGATGGGTTACCAATACAGGTTATTACCTGCGCAAATTTACAGACGAGAGCATTAATCTGGCCGACGCTAATGTGGCCAGCAGCCAGAATTGGATTTTGTTTAGATATGCTGAGGTATTGTTAAATTATGCAGAAGCACAGAACGAGGCTATAGGACCCGATAATACTGTATATGACGCGGTAAATCAAGTTAGAAAGCGTGCGGGGATGCCGAACTTACCTATTGGGTTATCGCAAACTGATATGCGCACAGCCATTCGTCACGAACGCCGCATTGAACTGGCTTTTGAAGATGCCCGCTATTGGGACGTTAAACGTTGGAAGCTGGCTGTAAACTTGTTTTCGACTGCAACCAACCCCATCAAAAAAATGGAGATTGTAAGGAATGCAACAACCGGAGTGAAAACCTATACCGTTAAAAACCTGACTAAAGTGAGGATATTCCAGGAAAAGCATTACTTATTCCCATTCCCGATAACAGAGATAAATAAACCAGGTAATAAAATAGAACAAAACCTGGGTTGGTAAGCGGCGCATCCAACTGAAAAATCAACAACACATAACAAAACATAAATGAAAAAAATAATTTTATCGGCATCCCTGCTGATCAGCACACTATTTGCGTCCGCTCAGATGAGCGAGATTAAAGGAATAGTAAAACCCGAAAAGGCATCTGTAAAGGAAAACATTGCTTTAATGAAAATTGAAGACGGGGAGCCAACAGTAATTGCAACTACCAGGCTTGCCGATGACGGTTCATTCGGATTTTTATTTAAACCCGCTTATGAAGGCTTTTATGCCGTAGGATCGCCTGATTTATTAAAGGCCCAATTCCCTGTTTATTTAAAAGCCGGTGATAAAGCCGAAGTTACTTTTGATAATTTCGACGCTGAATTTACAGGAGTAAATACGCCTGAAAATACTGTTTTGGGTAAATGGGCAAACCTTACTAAAGCGCTAAAAAGAAAGTCGGTATATTTTATGGGCGGTGGGATAAGTACTTATGTTGATTTCTTCCCGGAATTGACTGCAGTAGCCGCACAAACGGATGCATTTAGAAAAACCATCAAGACTAAAAATGCTAAGTTCAATGAACTGACGAAAGATCTGACGGTTTTTGATCTGGACTTTTATGCCCTAAACTTGCTACGCACCCCGCGGTCAAAACATCCGGAAAAGAGCGATTATCCCGCTTATTACAGCACTATTGTGGTGAAAAACAAATTTCCAAATGATAACATATTGGGCACATTGTATGGAAGAAGAGCATTAGGCATGTATGCTGAATTTGCTGCGGGTAGTGGGGCAGATATGAATCAGCGACTTTCATTTTTAACAACTAACAGACAGAAAGGTGAATATGTGTTTTATAGTGAAGGCAGAGGTATAAAATCATACGATAAATACCAACATATGGTTGATCAATATGGTCAGTATTTACAAAGCCCAGGTCAGAAAAAAAGACTGGAAGAAATGAGTGCAGCACTTTACAGCACAAAAGCTGGTGGCGTTGCGGCCGATTTTGAATACCCAGATAAGGACGGTAAAATGGTGTCGCTTAGCGGACAAAAAGGTAAAGTCGTTTTGGTTGATGTTTGGGCAACATGGTGTGGGCCGTGCAAGAGGGAAATCCCATTCCTAAAACAATTGGAAAAAGAAATGCACGGAACAGATGTGGTGATTATGAGCATTTCAGTAGATGAGGCCAAGGACAAAGATAAATGGCTTAAAATGATCAAAGATGAGAACCTTGGAGGCGTACAGTTGTTTGCAAGTGGTTGGAGTAAAATTGCCAAAGATTATAAAATCACAGGCATCCCTAGGTTTATGGTGTTCGATAAAAAAGGAAATGTGGTTACCGTTGATGCACCCCGCCCATCAGAGCCTGCATTAAAAGCACTTTTAGAAACAGAACTTAAAAAATAAATTAAGTCCAGATGAACAGATCAAAAACGATAGCCCTACTTGGTGCAGGGCTATCTATAGCCACGTATTTGTTTACAACTCCTTTTGCCGCAATTGCCCAGCAAAAAAAATCGACGGTTGAGTTTGTAAACCGCTTACCCAATTTCAAATGGGTAGATGATAACCATTACAGGACTTTTAGGATAGGCGAAACAGTAGGTAAAAGCCAGGAGGTGATGGTAGATGTGCTAACAGGCAAAGAAACCGTTGTGCAACGGCAGGGGGTAAGTACGCCACGTATCAGTATAGGCCGAAATGGTGATGTCATTATCAAATCTGCCACGGGAAAGCAGGAGGTTCTAAAAGGTTTGCAAACACCTGTCGTATCGCCCGATTCTACGCAGATTGCCTACACCAAAAACAAAAACCTGTATGTGTTGAACCTTGCCGATGGTAAAGAATGGCAGGTAACCAATGATGGTTCGGAAACAGTTTACAGTGGTTGGTCTTCATGGATTTATAATGAGGAAATTTTAGGGAGGAGTATGAATTACCGTGCCTTTTGGTGGAGCCCAAATAGCAAAAGCATCGCCTTTATGCGTTTTGATGATACCAAAGTTCCGGTTCACCTGATGACTGACGATTCGGATATCCATGAAAAACATACGGCCATCAGGTATCCTTTACCAGGTGATGCCAATCCTGAAGTAAAGGTGGGTATAGCCAATATCGGTAGCCAAACAATTACCTGGGCAGCTTATGATGCCAAAGCCGATCAGTATTTTGGCGAACCATTCTGGACACCCGGATCTGATGAACTATGGGTACAATGGATGAACCGCGGACAGGACACCCTAAAAATAGAAGCTGTAAACTTAAGCAACGGTTCGCGCAAGCCGATATACACAGAAACACAGAAAACATGGGTTTCTTTGGATCAGGAAAAGCGGGTAACCTTTGTTCCCTCAAAAAAGATGTTTTTGCTGATGAGCGATAAAAGCGGCTGGATGCATATTTATGCGCATGATATGAAAGGCAAACAGTTGAAACCACTTACCACAGGAAACTGGGAGGTAAAAGAGATCAATTACATTGACGAAAGAGCGGGCTTTGTTTATTTTACTGCAAAAAAAGAAAACTCTACCCGTTTAGATTTTTATAAAGTAAAACTGACCGGAGGAGAAATAAAACGGCTCACTTTTGGCGATTATATGCACCGTTTCGAATTGTCGCCCAATGCCAAATATTTCATTACCACCTATAGCAATTTCAAAACACCGGGTAGGGTTGCGGTGGTAGACAATAATGGAAAAATCATCAGACAACTTGCTGACAGCAAAGGCAAGGACTATGAAAAGTATCGGGCTATGGCTTCCAGATGCGAAATTATCCGTGTAAAGACGAGTGACGGTTTTGACCTGCCGGTAAAGATATTTTATCCTGCCAATTTTGATCCTAACAAAAAATATGCGGTGATGGCCAATATATATGGCGGACCAAACTCGGCATTTGTAACCGACGGTTACTATGGCGATACAGAACCGCAAGAGCCGGGCAAAGAAGTGATCAATGTGCAGATGGATCATCGTGGATCGGGTCATTTCGGCAAAACAGGACAAAACTATATGCACCGCGATCTGGGGCATTGGGAAATTGAAGATTACAGTACTGTAATTAACTACTTAAAGGAAACTTATCCTTTTATCGACGGTAATAGGGTTGGCATTAGTGGCTTTAGTTATGGCGGCTACATTACGTCGCTGGCATTGGTAAAGGCCCCTGATGTATTTAGTGTTGGCCTGGCGGGGGGTAGTGTAACCGATTGGCATTTGTACGATAGTGCTTACACCGAACGGTATATGGACAGTCCGAAAGAAAATCCGGAAGGTTATAAAACATCCAGTGTAATGACTTATGTAAACAATATGAAAGGGCACTTAAGTTTAGCCCAGGGTACGGCTGATGATAATGTGCATATGCGCAATACCATGAAGCTGGCCAATGCCTTGCAGGAAGCACAGAAGCAATTTGAGCTGATGTTTTATCCTGGGGCACCACATGGCTGGTTCTTTTTGCACAACAAGGCTGCCCATGACCAGAAAGCCCGGGCACTTTTTTTAGAAAGGTATTTGTTTAAAAAAGAACAATAAGCGTTTTTAAGTATCAATTGTTTGTTTGGCCAGTCTGTTTTTATAAGTATTTAGTGCGAATTGTAATTTTAATGCAAGGGAGATGTAATATATCTGATAGGCCAGGGCAATTGGTACTTTTTGAGCCGTCAAATCGTTATTTTGCTGAACACAAAAAATGAATAGATATGAAATGTCCGGCATGTAACGAAACTCTTTTAATGAGTGATAAAAATGGTATAGAAATAGATTATTGTCCAAGTTGTCGTGGTATATGGCTGGATAGGGGCGAGCTGGATAAGATTATTGAGCGTTCGGCAACTCACTATTCGGGAAAAGACAATCGCGATAAAGATTATCGGGATCATGATAAACGCGATTACCACGATAATGATTATAAACGTAGTGGGCATTATAAAAAGAAGTCTTTTTTAGGCGATATTTTTGACTTTTAAGGACAATAAGGAAACTTGATTAATACTATAAACACGAAGGGCCGCAATTGCGGCCCTTCGTGTTTATAGTAGGTATGGTCGTCATCTCGACCTTTGGGAGAGATCTCTTGAATTATGCCCAAGCAATTAAAACCCTTTTATTTACCCCAGGCTTTTTCAAGAAGCTGGAGCCTTTCCGGATGTATCGGATCTAAATCCTGCAGTTTATATACTTTGTAAGGCTGTAATCCAGCTTTGTTGACCTTTGCGTTTTCGAGCTGCGCATTGTCCGTTTTCTGATATTCGTCTTTTGTCAGTACCAGAAAATCAACATACAGGTATTCTTTGTTGCTGGTTTCGCCAGTGCTGCTTACCGAAATCTCGCGGTCGGTATCAAACGAAATCTGTATTACGCGATCTTTTAGCATCCATACCGCATAACCCTCATTACCATAATCCAGCAAGTAGGCGGCGTAATCCATTACCGGCATGCCTTGTTTAGACATTTGCTTTTGCTCGGGTGTCATATCCTTGGTAAATTCAGCCTCTACATCCGCGTTGTGCATATCATACTTTTGCATTTCAAAGGTTTTTCCATACTTCTTAAAAAGTTTGTTTAGCAATGAGTCCAGTCCCTTTTTATGTTCAAATTTAGTTTTTCCAATGATGGCTGTAAGCTTTTCCCGGGCATCCGTTTCTATAACTACCTGATTAAAATAAACCGATTCAAACCGTGCAATGCTGTCGGCTTTTTGGGTTGTTAAAACATATCTTTTTTCAGGAAATTTAAAAAGGTGCTGGTCTTTAATTGGGCCGCTAAAATCTGCTTTGCTGTCATATAAAAATACGTCATAATTGTTGCCATTATAGCCTGTGCCTGTGGTGTCGAGCAGTTTTGACATTAGTTTTTCAGTATTTTCATTGAAGGTCAATTGGGCAAAGTCAAAGCCTGCACCTTCAGTTAAAATTAAAGGCTGCACAAATGCGGCTTGTTTGTCTGAACCTTGTTTACAGGATAGCAATGAGATAGATAGTAGTGAAGCGAATAGAAAACCAAAAAGGCAACGGGGATTGTTTTTCATTATAGGGTTGTTTTTTATAGGATTGATTTTAGCGGTATTTATACTCGATTAATGCCGCTAAGGTAAGTATTTCCGGGGTATGCTGAAGTCCACGGATCTTGCTGTGCCCTACCTGTGTTTGGCCTCCTGTTTGTTATCAGTCCCATGACAAAGTCATGTTTGGTTCATGTTTGCTTGAACCAAACATGAACCAGGTATCAGGATGACATGGCGCTGATAGGATTTGAAGGGCAAAGCAGGGGCTTTACGCAGGTTGAATAGGAACAGGAACGGGGCTTCTTATAGTGGAAGAATTTTACTTTAAACGCAAACTTCATCCAATAATTATCGTCTAAAGATTGATAGAATTCATTCAGCTTCAGTTTAAAATCACAATGATACGGTTTGAATTTTCTTTAGGTTATGTGGAAATGCGTAGTTTTTTATGCATCAAAATATTGGGATATTGTTCAATATTTTATAAATAGTAGTTGTAATTTCTTTATGTTTAATTTTTGTAATTTTAAGTTGTTTTTGTATATTTGATTTATCTTGTTGTTTAAATCAATTGGGATGAAGCATATTGCTGTTAAAATGGGTTATATAGATGACTCGCTAGAGCGGGAAGAGGACTTTCCGGGTCAGATTGTTTGTGAGCCTGGGGCAGAGTATAATTCTGGTAGACTTTATGTTGATCCATTTAATGATTGGTCTTTTAAGCGGATTTTTGCATCAGAAGCGCATAAGGAAGTTATATTGGCTTTTCTGAATGAGGTTTTAAAAGGTAAAAGACGGATAAAGACCATTATCTACGGTAAGAATGATCATCCCGGCGAAATTAAAGAAGACAGGGGCAGTGTGTTTGATTTTACCTGTACCGATTTTGATGGCACCCAGTTTTTTGTAGAAGTACAAAGACAGCGGCAAAAGTATTTTAAGGAACGTTCTCTGTTTTATGCCAGCAGATTGATCAGCGACCTGGCGCCAAAAGGTAAAAGGAATTGGCCATACAATTTAAAAGAAGTCTATTCAATTTCGCTGTTAGAGCGTTTCTGTTTGGGAGGTACTGATGCGGATAGTTATATGCATAACGTTTGCTTGTGTGATACCAAAACAGGAAAACCTTTTTATCACAAACTGCATTTCATTTATATTGAAATGGTCAAATTCACCAAAAAGCAAGGGGAGCTCACATCGGCATTAGACCAGTGGCTTTATGCTTTGAAAAATGCCAGGGAGATGCAACAGGAACCATTATTTTTAAATGCACCGGAATTAGCCACATTTTTTGATTTGGCCAATTATGCTAATTTAACACCTATAGAACGAGATATGTACAGAACAGCACAACAAAGACAATGGGATTATGACAATGCTATCGATTATGCAAGAGAAGAGGGCATTGAACAAGGTCTTGAACAAGGTCTTGAACAAGGTCATGAAAGAGGACTTGTAAAAGGCCAGTATAGTAAAGCAATGGAGATAGCTTCAGAAATGAGAAAAAAAGGTTTTGCAATTAAAGTTATTGCTGAAATGACTAAACTCTCGATAGAAGAAATCACTGCGATAAAATATGGTGATTAACTGAGGAAGGACGAGATATGTACAGAACAGCACAACAAAGACAATGGGATTATGACAATGCTATCGATTATGCAAGGGAAGAGGCGTTTGAAGAGGGGCAGAAAATAGGTCTGGAAATAGGTCTGAAAATAACGAGACAGAAGGTAGTGCTTGAAATGCTTAAATCAGGGATCGCTATTGACGTGATTGCAGCTTGTTCTAAGTTATCTATAGAAGAAATCGAAGCATTGAAATAGGAATTTAGAGATAAATAGTAGAAAAAAATAGGATAGCTGGACAAACAACACCAAAGTGATCCCTTCTTGCCAATTTTCGAATGATCCCCTTTGGCCTTTGTAATCAATGATTTAAAAGAAGGTTTTAAATTGGCGAAGTGGGGTCAATAAAAATGGTTTTTCCACCTGCCGCAGGATATGCTTGCCCAGCACATGGAATTGTACATTTCTTTTGTGGCTGCAAACCGGCAAAGTGTGGCTAACAGTATATCTGTGGGAAATTTAAATTGGAACGATAATATTTAAAACATTGTTTGTTAGTTAATTACATGTTTTTTACAAATAAATACACTACTATTCCTGTATACTTTATATATTTGCTTCATGAACAAAACTAACAACAGCTTCTTTTGCCTGAATATGCACTGCATGTATAGGTAAAAATATGAACTGTTGAGATTAATATTTAAGCTTCTCCGTTCAAACCAGACAGAGGAGCTTTTTTTAAATAAGACCAAAAGTATGCAAAGTTTTAGGACAGAGTTAGAGAACCCTATTGTCGAAAAAGACATCATTGATCTTGAAAAAAAGATCAGAGCTTTTCGCGAAGGTAAAATCCATGATGAGAAATTCAGAAGTCTGCGTCTGGCACGTGGAATTTATGGTCAGCGACAGCCTGGTGTTCAAATGATCCGCATTAAGTTGCCTTTTGGTAAGGTAACTTTTAAACAGATCCTGCGCATTTCTGATGTCTCTGATAAATACGCAAGCCGGAACCTGCACCTGACCACCCGTCAGGATATCCAGATCCATTATGTGAGTTTAGACAGAACACCTGAATTATGGGAGGAACTGGAGCAGGATGATGTAACCATCCGTGAAGCTTGCGGAAATACGGTCAGAAATGTGACTTCATCGCCTGATGCGGGAATTAGTCCGAACGAGCCTTTTGATGTATCACCTTATGCACATGCGTTTTTCAGCTACTTTTTGCGTAATCCCATCTGCCAGGAAATGGGCCGGAAAATTAAGTTTTCTTTCTCGTCGGACGATAGGGATACGGCCTATAGTTATATTCACGATCTGGGTTTTATTCCTAAAATAAATGAGCAGGGTGAGCGTGGTTTTAAAGTTTTATTGGGTGGAGGATTAGGTGCACAGCCATTTTTGGCCGAGCTGGTACATGAGTTTTTACACGAAGATCAGATTATTCCTTATGCAGAAGCAATGCTACGGGTGTTTGATCGCTATGGCGAAAGAACAAACCGCAACAAGGCCCGCTTAAAATACCTGGTACAAAAACTGGGTTTGGAAGAAGTGGTAAGACTGATTGAGGAAGAACGCATCGCTAATAAAGTTAAATCTTTTAAAATTGACAGGGATGCGGTTACACAGCCACAGGCTCCGGAACTGGTCGATTACCCGGTACTGGATGTGGTAAATACCCTTGATTATAAACACTGGCGTGCCACCAATGTGGTTGCACAGAAACAGGAAGGCTTTTTTGCGGTATACATTAAAGTAACCAAAGGGGATATCCCTACCGAAGATGCCCGCAAGCTAATAGAAGCCATTCGCCCTTATGTGGCTGATGAAATCAGGGTAACCCAAAACCAAGGCCTGATGCTGAAATTTGCGCGAGAGGCAGCTTTGCCAGCACTATTCGTAGCGTTGAAAGAACTGGGCTTTGCCAAACCGGGTTTTGACGGTTTGGGCGATGTAACCACCTGCCCGGGTACCGATACTTGTAACCTGGGGATATCTAACTCCATGTCGCTATCGGTGGCTTTGGAAGATGTGATTTATGAGGAATATCCGGAACTGATTTACGATAAAGACATCAAAATTAAAATCAGTGGTTGCATGAACTCCTGCGGACAGCATGGTTTAGCACATATTGGTTTCCACGGTAGCTCGGTTAAAGCGAACGGAAAAGTGGTACCTGCGGTACAGGTGATGTTGGGCGGCGGAACGGTTGGTAACGGCCTGGGCAGGGTAGCAGAGCGGGTAATTAAAGCACCTTCTAAACGTGCTACCGATGTGCTTAGGACTATACTTGACGACTTTGCAGCCAATAGCCTGGATAACGAAAGTTTCCACGCTTATTACGACAGGCAGACCAAAGATTATTTCTATCAGATGTTAAAGCCTTTGGCGGATTTGACCAATTTGAAAGACGAAGAGTTTGTTGACTGGGGCCATGAAGGCATATTTATTCCGGCCATTGGGGTTGGTGAGTGTGCTGGTGTGGTGATTGACCTGGTAGCTACTTTGCTGCTGGAGTCGGAAGAAAAGCTGGAATGGGCAAAGGCTTCTTATGCCGCCGGTGCCTGGTCGGACGCCATTTACCACACCTATGCAGTTTATGTAAGCATAGCGAAAGCTTTGTTGCTGGATAAGGGAGTGAACAGCAGTACGCAAATAGGCGTAATCCGCGAGTTTGATAATCAATATGTGCAAACAGGTGAAGTAAAACTGAACGGTACATTTAATGACCTGGTATTGCAAATTAATAAAAATGAGCCTACTGAAGCATTTGCAACAGCTTACTTGCAGTCGGTAGAGGCTTTTTATAACGATGTAAAAGGATTAAGGGAGGAGAAAGTATCATGATCCACGAAAAAAATATTTACAATAGAGAACCAAAAATAACATTGGTAGGCGCTGGTCCGGGCGATCCGGAACTGTTGACCATCAAAGGTGCCAATGCGCTGAAAGCTGCTGATGTGGTTTTGTATGATGCTTTGGTGCACGAGGATATCCTGAATTATGCCAACCCTGCTGCCATTAAAGTGTATGTGGGTAAAAGATCAGGCGAGCATTCGTATGGTCAGGATGCCATCAATAAACTGATGGTAGACTATGCGCTAAACTATGGACACGTAGTAAGATTAAAAGGTGGTGATCCTTTTGTTTTTGGCAGAGGATATGAAGAACTTGATTTCGCTGCCGGATACAGTATTCCGGTTTCGGTAATTCCTGGTTTGTCCAGCTCTATTTCGGTGCCGGGCTTGCAACAGATTCCGGTAACTCACCGTGGCTTAAGCGAGAGCTTTTGGGTAGTAACAGGCACTACGGCTTCGGGACATATCTCTAACGATTTGTACGAGGCAGCACGTTCTAAAGCTACAGTGGTGGTATTGATGGGCCTGGGTAAACTGAAAGAGATTGTTAAATTGTTTCAGAACGAAGGTAAACATCAATTGCCAGTTGCGGCAATACAAAGCGGATCGACCGAAAACGAAAAACTGGCCGTTGGAATTGTAGATACCATTGTGGAACTGGTAGAGGAAAAGGGTATTAAAGCCCCTGCATTGCTGGTTTTTGGCGAGGTGGTTTCTTTGCATCCCTCATTTCAGCCAATCAGAGATTTTTATCAGGCACTTAAAGAAGAATTGTAGTTTTTATGGAAGGCAACCAATTATTTCCTGTCTTCATTAAACTCAATACCATCCATACTTTATTGGTTGGTGCAGGGCCTGTTGGGCTCGAAAAGTTAACCGCCATTTTGGGTAATAGTCCGGATGCAAACGTAACGGTGATAGGCCAGGAGGTGTTGCCCGAAGTAAAGCAACTGGTAGCGAAGCACGAGAGGGTAAGCATTTTAAAGCGCGCATTTCATACTGCAGATTTGGATGGCGTTGACCTGGTAGTTGCGGCAACCAACAACGAAGAGCTGAATCAGCAAATCAGAGAAGAGGCTAACCGCAAAAATTTACTGGTCAACTTTGCCGATAAACCTGAACTATGCAATTTTTACCTGGGCTCGATTGTAAAGAAAGGCGACCTTAAAATAGCCATTTCTACCAATGGAAAGTCACCCACCATTGCCAAAAGGTTAAAGGAAGTGTTGAACGACAGTTTGCCTTTGGAGCTGAACGATACTTTGCATCACATGTCGGCACTTAGAAATACATTGAATGGTGATTTTGCCTCTAAAGTAAAAAGGCTGAATGAAGTAACCGCCTCGCTGGTGGAAGGAAAAGCTGCGGTTGTTGCGCTGGAAGCCGAGTCTGTTGAAGAGAAATCGAAAATAAACAAAATGAAATGGCTGGTTTGGCTGGCCATCATATTTTCCTTTGCCATTGTAGTAACGGCTTTTTGGCATAAGGAGCCCGAATTTCAGGCTTTTGTAGTGGACATTAACCCGATGTTCTACTGGTTTTTAATTGGCGGGTTTATTTTTGCCATGATTGACGGGGCAATTGGTATGTCGTACGGGGTAACCAGTACTTCATTTTCGCTGGCCATGGGCGTGCCACCAGCTTCGGCTAGCATGGGTGTTCATTTATCCGAAATTTTAAGTAATGGTATAGCAGGTTGGATGCATTATCGCTTTGGTAATGTTAACTGGAAATTGTTTAAGCTGTTGCTTATTCCTGGTATTATTGGGGCCGTAACTGGTGCTTATTTATTGTCGTCATTAGAGCATTACAGCAATTACACCAAGCCGGTTGTATCGTTGTATACTTTAATATTGGGCTGTGTAATTTTATCAAAGGCCTATCAGAGCCACCGCAAAAACGGAGTAAGGAAAAATAAAATTAAAAAGATCTCTTTACTGGGGCTGTTTGGTGGTTTTATTGATGCCGTTGGTGGCGGTGGTTGGGGCTCCATTGTATTGTCCAGCTTAATTGCAGGAGGACGGAACGCGCGTTTCTCTTTAGGAACTGTAAAAATTACCCGCTTTTTTATTGCGTTGATGAGCTCGCTTACTTTTATCACCATGTTAAACGGAGCACATTGGGAGGCTGTTGGCGGATTGGTTATCGGCAGTGCATTGGCAGCGCCTATTGCAGCAAAGGTTTCTAACCGAATCTCGGCCAAGACGATTATGGTTGCCGTTGGTATCCTGGTGGTTTTAGTCAGCCTGCGTAGCATCATCAACTTTATCCTCAAAATAGTATAGTCATGAAGGAAAAATTAACAGAAATAGCAGGAAAAATCAAAGGATTGGATCCGGTGGATGCACTGAAGTTTTTTGCAAAGGAATATCCGGGGAAAATTGTTTTTTCTACCAGTTTTGGCTGGGAAGATCAGGTGATTACCCATATGATTTTTGCCAATGATATTCCTATTGAGGTGTTTACCCTGGAAACAGGTCGCTTGTTTCCTGAAACCTATTATGTGTGGAACCGTACACTGGAAATTTATAAAAAGCCCATCCACGCTTATTTTCCGCAAGCGGATGCCTTGCAGGCCATGGTTGATAAAAAAGGACCAAGCAGTTTTTATGAATCGGTAGAAAACCGGAAAGAGTGCTGCGGGATCCGCAAATTGGAGCCTTTAAGAAGGGCGTTAAAGGGCAACGATGTTTGGGTAACCGGCATCAGGGCCGAGCAGTCGGTAAACAGACATGACATGGCCAACCTGGAATGGGACGAGCAAAACCAGATGATTAAGTTTCATCCGATCTTTTTCTGGTCGCTGGACGAGATCAAAGCATACATTAAAGAAAATAACATTGTTTACAATACCCTGCACGACAAAGGATTTCCAAGTATTGGTTGTGCCCCTTGTACCAGGGCTGTAAGAGAAGGAGAGGATTTTAGGGCCGGCCGTTGGTGGTGGGAAGATCAATCAAAAAAAGAATGTGGTTTACATACCGCATCGTAATTGCAACAGAAGATGAGTAAGTATAATTTAGATTATTTAGACGAATTAGAGGCCGAGGCAATTCACATTTTACGTGAGGTTGCAGGGCAGTTTGAGAAACCCGCTTTGTTGTTTTCGGGCGGTAAGGATTCTATTACATTGGTTAGACTGGCCGAAAAAGCTTTCAGACCCGGTAAATTCCCTTTTCCATTGGTACACATTGATACTGGTCATAATTTTGAAGAGACAATTATTTACCGTGATAAAATGGTTGAACGGTTAGGCGAAAAATTGATCATCGGCAGCGTGCAGGAATCTATTGATCAGGGAAAAGTGGTAGAACAAACGGGCAAAAATGCCAGCAGAAATGCTTTGCAAACAGTAACCTTGTTAGATACCATCGCCCTGCATGGTTTTGATGCCTGTATTGGTGGTGCCCGCAGGGATGAAGAAAAAGCCCGTGCCAAAGAGCGTATTTTTTCGGTAAGGGACGAATTTGGTCAATGGGATCCTAAACGTCAACGCCCGGAATTGTGGAACATCTATAACGGAAAGATCCATAAAGGTGAAAATGTAAGGGTATTCCCAATCAGCAACTGGACCGAGCTGGATGTGTGGAATTACATCAAAAGGGAAAATATTGATTTGCCGTCTATTTATTTTGCGCACGAAAGAGATGTGATTACCCGCAATGGTCAGCTGATGGCCGCTTCTCCGTTTTTAAATATGGACCAGGATGATGTGGTAGAGCATAAAAAAGTAAGGTTCCGTACGGTAGGAGATATGAGCTGTACAGCAGCAGTGGAGTCGGATGCCGATCAGATTGATATCATCATTGCCGAGATCAGCGCTTCTAAAATCAGCGAACGCGGTGCCCGTATGGATGATAAGGTATCGGAAGCGGCGATGGAAGACCGCAAAAAAGGTGGGTATTTTTAAGAGATCAGGTGTCAGATTTAAGATAGGAGATGGAAAATAAGAGATATATCTCCAAACAATAAATTTAAAAAGATGAACATATTAAAGTTTTTTACAGCCGGGAGCGTTGATGATGGTAAGAGTACGCTGATAGGGAGGTTGTTATACGATACAGATTCCATTTTGGCCGACCAACTGGAAGCTTTACAACAAAGTAACCGTAAAAATGATGATGGAACAATTGACCTGGCTATTTTAACTGATGGCTTAAGGGCTGAGCGTGAACAAGGGATTACCATCGACGTGGCTTATAAATATTTCCAGACGGATAAACGCAAGTTCATTATTGCAGACACCCCCGGTCATATCCAGTATACCCGCAACATGGTTACCGGTGCGTCGACAGCTAAACTGGCCATCATTTTAATTGATGCAAGGAATGGCGTGGTAGAACAAACCATTCGTCACTCTTACTTAGTATCGCTATTGGGTATCGAACATGTAGTAGTTTGTTTGAATAAAATGGACATGGTAGACTATAGTGAGACTTTGTTTACCGCCATTACGGATAAATACAAAGCCCTGGCTGCAGAGCTAAAATTAAAAGATGTGAATTTTATTCCCGTAAGTGCTTTGAAAGGTGATAACGTGGTAAATGAATCGGAAAATATGCCTTGGTATAAAGGACGTAGCTTGCTGCATTTCCTGGAAACAGTTGATGTGGAAACAGGAGCAGAATCTGATTTAGCGCGTATGCCGGTGCAGTGGGTGGTAAGGCCTCAAACGGATGAGTTGCACGATTACCGCGGCTATGCCGGAAGGATTGTAAGCGGCGAATTTAATGTCAATGATAAGGTGACAGTTTTGCCCTCGGGTAGCAGTTCGGTTATTGAGCGGATTGAGATATTTGATCAGCAACCTGCAGTGGCTTATGCCGGACAATCGGTAACGCTTCACTTAAAGGATAATATTGACATCAGCAGGGGCGATGTATTGGTCAATTCAGACCATTTGCCTCAAAATTCGCAGCTGATTGAAGCCGATGTTTGCTGGATGGATGCCCGTCCGCTGGATGAAAGTATTACTTATTTACTACAGCACAATAGCAAAATAACCAAATGCAAAATCCGCGAGATTGTTTATAAAGTGGACATCAATACGCTTGAAAAACAACAAGCTTATGAATTTAAGCTAAATGACATCGGTAGAATGATTTTGAAGACTGCAGATGAGCTGGCCTTTGATTTATATACAGACAACAAAGCCAATGGCGCAGCTATATTAATTGACAGCAGAACAAACTTGACGGTTGCGGCTTTGATGTTCAGGGCAGTTGCAGACTAACAATATCAAGTAGGATCTTAAGAAATCAAGTAGAATTTTAAGAAATACTGCATTTTAGGAAATAACGCAAAAAAAAATGGATATACTATGAAGCGGCCTAGGATTCATTTGATTTTCTGCTAAGGAAAATCAATTTATTCCAGTCGCAGAATAGTGTATCCATTTTTTTATAGACTACACCTTCCCCTTGCCCCTCATTTATTACGCTCAAAAAAAATTAGCTAAATATTTGCTTTATGTTTCTTAATCGCTATTTTGAAGGCGTTTTTAAACCCTCGGATTATGGAGATTATACACCTCAGTGCAGAATGCTATCCTATAGCTAAAGTTGGTGGTTTGGGTGATGTTGTTGGGGCCTTGCCAAAGTATCAGAATAAGCTTGGGCATATCGCAAAGGTGGTTATGCCTGCCTATCAGACCAAATTTATGCAGGAAAATGAATTTGAGGTCGTTTATGATGGATGGGGCAAACTCGGCTTCCATAATTTTGCAGTAAGGATATTCAGAGAAAAAACCAACAAACTAGGTTTCGACTTATTTCTGGTGCATATTGCCGGATTGCTGGACAGAGAAAATGTTTATGGATATGCAGACGATACAGAACGTTTTCTGGCTTACCAGATTGCTGTGTTGGACTGGATAGCCCAATGGGAGCATACACCTGATGTAATCCATTGTCATGACCATCATACCGGACTGGTTCCTTTTATGGCTGCTTATTGTCAGCAATTCCGAAAGCTAAGTCAGGTTCCCACAGTTTTAACCATACACAACGCACAGTACCAGGGCCAGTTTGGCTGGGATAAATTACATTATATTCCACCTTTTGATCTTTGGAAATCGGGCCAGCTGGATTGGAGAGGTGCTATAAACCCACTGGCGTCGGCCATTAAATGCGCCTGGCGGGTAACAACGGTTTCGCCTAGTTATCTGGATGAAATCAGTTTCAGCGCAAACGGACTGGAAGAGCTGCTGGCCAGCGAACGCAGCAAATCATTTGGTATCCTCAATGGAATAGATAATGAAGTGTGGAATCCGGAAAAAGATCCCATGCTGAAGAAAAATTATAGCCTTCGGACAGTTGAAGCTGGTAAAAAGGCAAATAAGGCATCGCTCTGTGAGACTTTTAACCTTGATCCTGAAAAACCCTTATTCACTTTTATAGGGCGTTTGGTAGGCGAAAAGGGTGCAGATCTGCTCCCGGAGATATTTTACAATGCTTTAAACCGGTACAATAACCAAATCAATATTTTAGTGTTGGGGTCCGGAGACCCGCAGGTAGAGGGACGTTTGGTTCAGCTAAAGGATGCATTTCCCGGAAATTACAACGTGTATATTGGGTATAATGAATTGTTGTCGCACCAGATTTATGCCGGGGCCGACTTTTTGCTGATGCCCAGCAGGGTAGAGCCATGTGGACTAAATCAGATGTATGCCTTAAGGTACGGAACCATTCCAATTGTACGACGAATAGGCGGGTTAAAAGACACTGTAATTGATATTGGCGATGGTGGTTTTGGCATTTGTCATGACCAGACCAGCGTATGGGATGTGGGACATGCCATAGGAAGGGCATTTGACTTTTATGAAAATGCAAAACAAATAAAAGAAATACGTAAGTTTATAATGCCGCTGGATCATTCATGGGATAAGGCAGCGCAGCAATATATAGATCTATACCAAATATAAAATGTATGCCTGTGACAGTTTCATGGCTATAAAGACATATACTAATAATGAAAAACTATGACTGACAATGTATTGGGGGTGATCCTTGGCGGTGGCCAGGGCTCAAGGCTGGCGCCATTAACGCAAACACGCTCTAAACCGGCGGTACCGATAGGGGGGAAATATCGTTTAGTAGACATTCCAATTTCCAATTGCCTCAACTCGGGCATACACAGGATGTTTGTACTTACTCAGTTTAATTCTGCATCGCTAAACAAGCACATTAAAAACACCTATCATTTTAGTCATTTCAGCTCTGCTTTTGTTGATATACTTGCGGCCGAACAAACCCCGGATAACCCAACCTGGTTTCAAGGGACGGCCGATGCGGTGCGACAAACCATGCATCACTTGCTGAATCATGAATTTGAGTATGCTTTGATCCTGTCAGGAGATCAGCTGTACCAGATGGATTTCAATAAAATGGTGCAGGAGCATGTAAACAAAGGGGCAGAAGTAAGTATTGCTACTATCCCTGTGACTGCAAAAGATGCCACCGACTTTGGAATTTTAAAAGTAAATGAAGAAAGCTTTATCACTTCATTTATTGAAAAACCTGCTGCAGCATTACTGCCTGATTGGTCTTCGGACACAGGTCCCGAAATGCAGGCCGAAGGACGTGATTACCTGGCCTCAATGGGTATTTATATCTTTAACAGAGATCTGTTGGTCAGGATTTTACATGACAACCCTGATGAAAAGGATTTTGGTAAAGAGATTATCCCAAGGGCAATGGCACACAATAAGGTGCTGAGTTTTCAATATGAAGGTTACTGGACAGATATTGGTAATATTTCTTCGTTTTTTGAAGCCAATTTGGGCCTTACTGATGATATCCCTAAGTTCAATTTGTTTGATGCACACCAAAGCATATTTACCAGGGCAAGGATGTTGCCTCCGTCAAAAATATTGGGTACAACATTAAATAAGGCGGTGATTTCGGAAGGTTGTATTTTACAGGCCAAAGAAATTTCGCACGCAGTGATTGGCATTCGTGCCAGGATAGGTAATGATACCGTAATAGAAAATGCTTACATTATGGGTAGCGACCGGTACCAGACATTGTTGGAAATACAGGAAGAAACTGCAAAAAATAAACCTTTAATTGGTATTGGCGATAGGTGCAAAATTGTAAATGCATTGATAGATAAGAATTGCCGGATAGGCAACGATGTCCAGATTATTGGTGGCGATCATTTGCCTGATGGCGATCATCCGCTTTATACCGTTAAGGATGGTATTGTGGTGGTTAAAAAAGGTGCGGTGATTCCAAACGGAACGGTAATCTGATGAGTATACCTTATCTATTGATTTTATTCAGGCTGCTTTTGGCGCCTGTAATATTATTTTTAGGTTATCAATGGGGATCAGAAAGCCGATTTCTGATCCTCGTTTTAATGTACCTGGGCTTGCTGTCGGATATATTTGATGGTATCATTGCCCGAAAGCAAGGAGTATCTACTGAAAAAATGCGACGGTTGGATAGTCAAACGGATCTGGTTTTCTGGGTAGCAGTTGCCATTAGTTGTTACCTGATTTATCCTCAGGAAATCCTGCAGAAAATAATCGGTATTGCCTTGCTGATCTCCATGGAGGCCATGTGTTATGCCGTAAGTATCATCAAATTTGGAAAAGAAACCTGTACGCATGCTTTTGTGTCAAAAATGTGGGGACTTACACTTTTGGCTGCGTTTACCTCATTGCTAGGCTTTGAGTACGGCGGTTGGTCGTTAAATGTAACCATCGCTGTAGGATTAATCTCTCATATTGATGTACTGCTGATTATTTTGCTTTTGCCAAAATGGACACACGATATTCCAAGTTTTTATCATGCTTATTTAATCAGAGCCGGACGTACATTTAAAAAGAGTAAATATTTAAATAGCTAGAATCTCTATCGCCCTTTATTAAAGGTATTTGAATACAAGGGCGAACGTGGTTTTCTTAAAAGGTACGGAGTCTACCTCTACACTTCCCTGATGCATTTTCATGATGTTTTGGGTGATGGTTAAGCCAATGCCTGATCCTGATTTTCGGGTGGTAAAAAAGGGAACAAATATCTTTCCCAACAAATCCGGCGCTATACCTTTCCCGTTGTCTGTCACCTCCAGATACAGTTTATTCTGATCCAACCTGTAGCCTATTTCTATTTCAGGGCTAGGAATATCTTCCAGGGCATATATACTGTTTGTCACCAGATTAATAAGTGCTTGCTCTATTAATTTGAGGTCAATTTCCAGACTGATCCTGGAAGAGGTTTGCTCAACTTTTAGCGCAATATTTCGGTCGCTGGCAAAAGGTAGCATGAGTACGTTGATGTGCTGCAGGATTTCTCCAATAGTATGATATTGTAGCTGTGGGGTCGGTAATTCTGCAATCAGTCGATAGTCTTTAACAAATTCCAGTAAACCCTCAGATCTTCTCTTAATGGTCTGTATAGCGGGTTTTAAATCCTCCAGTTCTTCACTATTTAGATTTTGCTTGCTGGTAATCATGCTGTTTACCGTATCCGAGAGTGAACTGATCGGCGTAATTGAATTCAGGATCTCATGAGAAATTACACCGATCAATCTGTTCCAGGCTTCTGCTTCTTTTTGCTCTATTTCATCTTTAATGTTTTGGAATGAAATGATGGTATAATCAGTTTGATATAGATTTAATGGAATTACTTCGGTTGATAATTGTATGATTTTATCTTGTACTTTAAGCTCCATAAATCGCTTGCCGCCGGTACTGATGCGCTCAATTTCTTTGGCAAATTGAGGGATGTGTTGTGCTATGCGATGCCAGTATTTATATGCGGGTATATCCAGTAGATTCGTTGCTGCCTGATTAAAGAAAGATATTTCCGTTTTCTCGTTATCCTGAGGACTGCCTTTTATTACGATGATCCCTGTAGGAATTTGCTCCAGAATCGTTTTAAT
Source organism: Pedobacter schmidteae (assembly GCF_900564155.1). Taxonomy (NCBI): domain Bacteria; kingdom Pseudomonadati; phylum Bacteroidota; class Sphingobacteriia; order Sphingobacteriales; family Sphingobacteriaceae; genus Pedobacter; species Pedobacter schmidteae. The sequence continues at coordinate 2,872,981 of NZ_LS999839.1, forward strand.
CAGTTGAAACATGGCATCATTTTCCAGTTGCATGTCTTTATTGATCTTGATGAGCTCATTAAAGAACCTATACAGCTCAGGAAATGCTCCTTTAGTAGCTTTACGGTTAAAATTTAGTGTATTGTCCTGCGTCTTTACGGCTTCCACAAATCGCTTAATGTCTTTGCTGATCTGACCGATATAAAAGTACAGGCTACAAATACAGATGATGAGGACGATGCTTAATCCTGTAATCGTAAACCACAACTCGGTTTTACTGGTGAGGTAATACAAGGCTATGGCCAATAAGTTAATGACCAGTAGCCTGATGATCATGTTGAAAGTGAATCGATTATAAAACATCAGAGGTTAAATTTTTCTATGCGTCTGTATAGCGCCGCACGGGTTAAACCAAGATCCGATGCAGCCCTGGAAATGTTGCCTTTGTGTTTGTCTATCGCCTTTTGTACCATTGCCTTTTCCATTTCTTCCAGTCCCAGGCCTGTAGGTGTAGCCAGAGTTGAACCAAATTTTTGTGGACTCAATTGAAGGTCGTTTGGTCCGATCTGTGGGCCGTCCGACATGATTACCGCACGTTCTACCACATGTTGAAGCTCTCTTACATTCCCTGGCCAGTGGTAATGCAATAGCATCGTCTGTGCTTTATCATCAAACATAGTAACACGTTTATGGTATTTTGTATTAAATGTATGTAGAAAGTGATCTGCCAGTAACAAAATATCTTGTTCGCGTTCGGCCAATGCTGGCAAAAACAACTCCACTGTATTTATTCTGAAAAGTAAATCCTGCCGGAATGTTCCTTTGGCTACCATTTCGTTAAGGGGCATATTGGTGGCCGTAATCAGGCGTACATTGATTTTCCGTTCTTTACTTTCTCCAAGACGGTTAATTGTCCGGTTTTGAATTACACTGAGCAGTTTTGCCTGTAAGGGCAAAGAAAGATTGCCTATTTCATCTAGAAAAATTGTTCCTCCTTCGGCCATTTCAAATCTCCCTGGTTTATCTTCTTTGGCATCAGTAAAAGCACCTTTGGCATAGCCAAATAATTCGCTTTCAAATAGATTTTCATTTAGTGAACCCAAATCCACATGCATAAAAATCTGGTTCTTGCGTTGGGATAACTTGTGCAGTTCGTAAGCAAATACCTGCTTGCCCGTCCCATTCTGGCCCAGTATCAACACATTGGCATCGGTAGGTGCAACTTTAACCAGTATATTTTGCAGTTGTTTGATCGGTTCAGAATTGCCAAGGATGTTTTCAAACTGCCTGTTGATGTCCTTCTGCAAAGAGGAATGGATCTTTTCCAGTTTTTTAACCTTTTTGTTGGATTGCCTTAAGCGCGAAGCAGCAGATAAGGTGGCAAAAAGCTTTTCGTTTTCCCATGGTTTCAGTATAAAATCGGTAGCCCCTTTTTTAATGGCTTGTACAGCCAGTTCAACATTGCCGTAAGCAGTCATCAGGATCACAACATAATCTTTATCTATCGACAGAATATGATCCAGCCAATACAAACCTTCACGTCCGTCGCTCGTCCCTTTCTGATAGTTCATGTCGAGCAGAATAATGTCTACTTCGTTGTGACTTAGTAAGGTGTTGAGTTCTTTTGGCGATTTACAAGTGATAACCTGGCTAAAGTGTTGCTTTAAAAATAACCTTGCACTAAGCAAAATATCATCATCATCATCTATAATTAAAACAGTTGCCTCTATCATTGCTTTTTAGTTTTTATCAAAAATAAGGTAAAGTGTCCGAACGTGTACAGTAACTGTCCGATTATGAACATGTTGTAGATAGAATGTTTTGTAATGTGTTGTTTTTTAGTGTTTTAATTTTTGTTTCTGCATTGGCATAAGCTTGGTATGCAGCTGTATGTAATGTACGCAAAGCAGATATGGATAAGCTTATAGAGAAAAAGAGGTTTAGTAAAAAAAGAATAGGAATTGCTGTGGGGATTTTGCTATTTGTTATGGTGGTAGCTTATGGCTACAGTTTATCGTTAACAAAAGTGTATAAAGCGGATGCTGATAAAGTGGTGCTGAATAAAGTGCTGTACGGCGATTTTGAAGATGTAGTTTTATTGAACGCAAGTGTAGTTCCTTTGACCTCTGTAATTGTGAGTTCGCCGGAAGGTGGCACAGTAGCTGAAATATTTACCGAAAATGGGGCTAGCGTTGTAAAAGGTACTCCTTTATTGCGGGTGGCAAATCCCAATGCGCTATCTGGCTACACTTCAAGCGAAACCAGCATTACAGAACAAATCAATCAATTGCGTAAATTGAGGCTCGATTTGGAACAAAACCAACGTGTCATTAGTCAGGATATGATGGAGGTAGAGAATAGTTTACGGACGGCAACCAGAAAATACAACACGGACAGCATATTGTTTGCCAAAAAAGTGATTACTAGGCAGGAGTTTGAAATTTCGAGTCAGGATTATGAGTACTTTCAGGGCCGGAAAAAAATACTCAGAGAAGCGGTCAGACAGGAAAATCAAAGTCGCGTAATGCAGCTGAAGCAAATTGATGTTTCTATAAACAATATGAATGAGAGTTTACAAACCATCAGACAAAATATTGAAAATATGACCATTAAAGCGCCCGTTTCTGGTAAGCTGTCATCCTACGATCCGGTGATTGGTAAATCTTATGGTGCAAATGAAATGTTGGGCAAGATAGATGTGATGCAGGGCTATAAGCTGCAGGCAGCTGTAGATGAATATTATGTAAACAGGGTGAAAGAAGGGCAAACTGCCAGCTGCGAATTTGACGGTCAAAATTACCGGCTGACGGTAAAAAAAGTGATTCCGGAAATTACTGCAGGTCAGTTTCAGATTGAGTTAAGCTTCGACAGCAAATCGCCGGTCGACTTAAAAAGAGGTTTAACACTTTCTGTAAAATTGACCTTGTCTGACAATAGTAAATCTTTGCTTTTGAGCCAGGGGCAGTTTTTCCAAAGTACAGGCGGGGCCTGGGTATTTGTGATTAAGGATGGTAAGGCAACAAAAAGAAATATAAAAATTGGCCGTAAAAACTTTAAATACTATGAAGTAACTGAAGGACTGCAAAAGGGTGAAGAGGTGATTACTTCATCCTATGATCAGTTTAGCCAATACGATTTAGTAGAAATCAGTAAATAGAAGTTAGTTTTAGTTTAGTTTATAAGAAAGGTTCTTCTCTGGACCGCTACGGAACAGAGAAACCTTCTTATTGTAATAGAAAACAAGGAAATCAGGACCATAGATATATAAGTATGATAAGAATTGAGCATCTGGAAAAGGTATACAAAACAGAGGAGGTTGAAACTACCGCATTAAATGGCATTCAGCTGCATGTTAAGGCTGGAGAATTTGTGTCGATAATGGGACCATCGGGCTGTGGCAAATCCACGCTTTTAAATGTGATGGGACTGTTGGACAAACCCGAACGTGGTAGTTACAAATTTATGGATACCGAATTGCTGACTTTAACTGAGCGCGAGCGGTCCAATTTTAGAAAACGAAATATGGGCTTTGTGTTTCAGAACTTCAACCTGATTGATGAGCTTACTGTTTTTGAAAATATAGAGCTCCCGTTAATTTACAATAAAGTCCCTTCCGGAGAAAGAAAACGGCTGGTTAATGAAATGATCAACCGGATGAATATTGTAAATCGCGCAGGGCATTTTCCGCAACAACTTTCGGGCGGGCAGCAGCAGCGGGTGGCAGTTGCCAGGGCTTTGGTTACCAAACCTAAGCTGGTGTTGGCTGATGAGCCTACGGGTAACCTGGACAGTTCGCACGGTAATGAAGTGATGGAGCTTTTGTGCGAATTGAATGAAGCCGGAACAACCATTGTGATGGTAACCCATTCTGCCCATGACGCAAGTTTCTCTAACCGCATCATCAACCTGAAGGATGGTCATGTCATTTCCGAGAAAGTAAATAGAGGACGTACCGAAGAATTGATTTAGATAAATCCGGGTTCTATGAATAAAATAATACAAACATTGCATAATGATATCGATACAGAATATTGAAAAATATTACGCCAATAAAGGCGGAAAAAGTTATGTACTGAGACACGTGACCACAAATATTCATTCGGGCGAATTTGTGTCGATAATGGGGCCATCCGGAGCGGGAAAATCTACTTTGCTAAGCATACTGGGCATGTTAGAAGAGCCCACATATGGCGCATATCAATTTATGGGACAAGATGTATTGTCGATAAATGAGCGTAAGCGAATTGAACTGTACCGTAACCATATTGGTTTTGTGTTTCAGGCCTATCACCTGATTGATGAGATGACCGTAGCCGAGAATATTGAGGTTCCGTTATTATACAAAAAAGTTGCTTCAGCGGAACGTAAAAGCAGACTGGCCAGTATTTTAGATCGTTTTGATTTGGGCGATAAAAAAGATTTATTCCCCAATCAATTGTCGGGTGGCCAGCAGCAACTGGTAGGGGTGGCGCGGGCATTAATTGCCGAGCCTGCTGTTATTTTGGCTGATGAGCCCACAGGGAGCCTGCAATCGGTGCAAGCTTTACAGATTATGGATCTGTTTAAAAAACTAAATGAAGAAGGAGTGACCATTATTCAGGTTACTCACTCGGAAGTAAACGCAGCTTATGGCGATAGGGTGTTACACCTGTTGGATGGAGTAATTAAAGAATAAATGATATGTTCAGACTAAATCTTAAAATCGCACTACGTAATTTATTGCGACATAAAATGGCAACATTAATTAACATTAGTGGCCTGGCCATAGGTTTGGCAGCTAGTTTGATGCTGTTGTTGTACGTTGCTTATCAGTTTAATTACGACAAGCAATTTGGTAATGTAGAAAATACTTACCAGGTGATGTTTAACTTTTATGGAGCAGATAATAGCATTACAGGGACAGGTTCGCAGGGACCAAATATTTTTGCTGAAACACTAAAAGAAGAATACCCGGAAGTAGAATACATCAGCAGAGTACAATGGGCAAGCAGGCGTTTGTTGGCCAACAGCAGAGACCGTTTTAAAGTTGACGGCCGTTATGCTGATCCTGATTTGCTAAAGATTTTTAAATTTGAGTACCTGAGTGGCAATGCGGATAAGGCGCTGTCTGATCCCAATTCGATTGTTTTGACCGAAAGCATAGCAAAGCGGCTTTTTGGCAGTACAGATGTACTCAATAAAAGCGTACGCTATGAAAATCAGGTCGATTTGAAAGTTAGCGCTGTGATCAGGGATCTTCCCGCTAATTTTACCTATGGGTTTGAATGCTTAACTCCCTGGAAGTTAAATGAGCAATTGAATACATGGGTGGCCGATCCAAATTGGCTAAATTATTCGTTTTACAATTTGCTAACGCTTAAAAAGGGTACAGATCTGGAGCTGTTTAATCAAAAAATAGCCAATTTTATGACCAGGCATGCTCCCAGTAAAACAGTGGAGGGCTCGGCTTTTGCTTATCCATTGGAGAAATATCACCTGTACGGGCATTTTGTGAATGGAAAGCCTGGCGGTGGACAAATTGAGCAGGTTCGGATTCTGGTTGTACTGGCGCTGGGAATTTTACTGATTGCCTGTATTAATTTTATGAACCTGGCAACGGCAAGGTCGCAAAAAAGAGCTAAAGAGATAGGAATCAGAAAAACGGTAGGGGCCTCCAGGCGCTCATTAATTGCACAGTTTCTTTTAGAGTCTTTTATACTTACCTTAATAGCGGTAATTGCAGCGTTTATTTTAGTCGAACTTTTCTTGCCTAAGTTCAACAATTTGCTCAACACCAGTTTAGCGATCAATTATCATGAGCCTTATAACTGGTTGGCGGTAGTTGTTTTAATCGTTTTAACGGCCTTATTGTCGGGAAGCTATCCGGCTATTTTTCTTTCCTCGTTTAATCCGGTGCAGGCGCTTAAACAATCCGTCAAATTTAAAAATAAATTAAATCTGAATTTGAGGGAAGTGTTGGTGGTAGTGCAGTTTAGTTTTGCCATTATTTTAATCGTCGCCACCCTCGTTATTTACCAGCAGTTACAGTACCTTAAAAATAAGCCGTTGGGCTACAATACCAATGCATTGGTAGAAATGCCTCATCAGGGAAATCTGTATCCAAAATTTGACCTTTTAAAGGAACGCCTGCTCAATTCCGGCGCTGTGCTATCTATGTGTCAGTCGTCGGGGAGCATCTCAAATCAAAACTCAAATAATAGTGGTTTGGAATGGACAGGGATGGCCGAAAGTGATCGGAAAACCTCTTTTGACCTGATGTATACCACATACGATTTTCTGAAAACCAATCAGATTAAGCTTATTTCGGGTAGGGATTTTAAATTAGGACATGGATCTGATGTTACTGGTATACTATTAAATCAAACTGCTGCAATGCGCATGAACTTTAAGGAAGCTATTGGGCAAACTGTGGTGTTAAATGGCATAAAAAGGCACGTTATTGGGGTTTTTAGTGATGTGATTTGGGGCGAGCCGACCAGGAAAGAAAGACCGATGGTGGTGGCTTTTAATGTAGATAACAGCGATTTTATCACCATGCGCTTAAATACAAACCGAAGTATTAAAGACAACCTGGATCGGATTACTGCGATTACAAAAGAAATTAATCCTGATTTTCCGGTAGACATTCAGTTTGTAGATAGTCTTGTCGCGGAAAAGGTAGAACATGAACAAATGCTGGCTGTATTGTCTAATTTGTTTGGTGGTTTGGCGATATTTATTTCCTGCCTGGGTTTATTCGGTTTGTCAGCCTTTAGTGCCGAACAACGTACCAAAGAAATTGGCGTGCGCAAGGTGCTTGGTGCTTCGGTGCCAGGAATAATAAGGCTATTGTCGCTCAGCTTTATTAGAACGGTAATGATGGCCATTGTTATTGCCATGCCGATTGCCTATTTAATGATGAACAACTGGTTGCTGCAGTTTGATTACCATGTTTCTATAAAATGGACGGTATTTGTTATCACGGCCCTGGCTACCATGACGATTGCGTTACTCACCGTAAGCTTACAGGCTTACAAGGCGGCAAAGACAAATCCGGTGGAGGCGTTAAAATACGAATAACAGTTTTTATATGGATTTGCGGAAGTATCTTTGTGGTATGGAACGCAGTTTTACAGATCAGCTGAACCGGAATATTCAGATCAGTTTTCCGCCAAAAAGAATCATCTCGCTGGTACCTTCGCAAACTGAACTATTGTTTGATTTGGGGCTAGATATAGAGGTGGTTGGGTTGACTAAATTCTGTATTCATCCCATCGAAAAATTTGCCGGCAGGACAAAGGTTGGTGGAACCAAAAAGCTAAATATAGAGACCATCAGAAGTTTAAAACCCGACCTCATTATCGGTAATAAAGAGGAGAATGAACAAGTGCAGATTGAAGCACTGATGGAGGAATTTCCGGTATGGATGAGCGATATTTATACGCTGGAGGATGCTAAACAAACCATTTTGCAAATTGGCGATTTGGTAAACCGGCAACCGGAGGCTGCATATTTAAATTTTTTGATCAATGCCGGGTTTAATGATTTACAAACGTTGGCGCTACAACATGGGATCAATAAGTCTGTGGCGTACTTAATATGGCGGGAGCCTTATATGCTGGCCGGCCGTGATACTTTTATTAATGATATTTTGACTTTAAACGGATTGCACAACGTAGTTAGACAAAGTAGGTACCCTACGCTTGAGCTGGCTGAGCTAAAGCGTTTAAAGCCGGATCTGATTTTCCTGTCGTCAGAACCCTACCCTTTTAAAGAAAAACATCTTGAAGAAATAAGAACAGCGGTGCCGGCTACAAAAGTGATGCTGGTGGATGGAGAAATGTTCTCCTGGTACGGTAGCAGACTTGTAAAAGCAGTACAATATTTATTTCAGTTGCAAAAGGAGTTACTCTAAATTTTTGGGATCGGGCAAAGGTAATTCCTTTAATAAATTTTTTACCTCGTCGTAAAACAATAGCATGTCAACCATTTTGTCGCTGTCCAGATCTGCTACGCTGTGTAAAAACCATCCCTTGTACATATCCCACAACAGCGAATTTATTTCATCCATATTGTAGTTCTCGAATAAGTTTTTCATGTCTATAAAACTTTCATAGTGAATTAAGTGCGCAAATATAAAAAATTACCAAAACTACTCAGTTGATATTGTTATAATTAAATTTTGTAACTAAATGAGCTATTTTAGCATTTTTGTCAGTTTAATTGGCTGTTTAAGTGTTCTTGGATAAGGAAAAGCTATGCAGAAGCTGCTGATTGAAAATATTTTTGCTGTAAACCAGTGTATTATGGGGCTGGTAGGAAAATAATTCAAAAAGCCTTTTGACTTTTAAGAACAATCTCTATCTTTGCAGTCCTAAATACATCCTAACTGCGGAAGTGGCGTAATTGGTAGCCGCACCAGACTTAGGATCTGGCGCTTCACGGCGTGGGGGTTCGAGTCCCTTCTTCCGCACAACAATTTAAAACAGCCCTTTTTTAGGGCTGTTTTTGTTTTACAGGCCTTTGACGAGGTGCTGGTTTTCAGTATAGCTATAGAGGGACAAGATACGGACAATACAAAGTGTTGTCTCTGCTTGGTATGACTCCGCCATGAGAGCGCCATGAGAGCGCGGTGAGTCCGCCTTTTCCCGGCAAAAAGGCGGACTCACCGCGCTGCCATTACTTACTCAGGGTGGACTCATGTTGTCGTCAGCCAAAGGCAGTCATAAGCGCTTGCTCAATGCGTCTATTGCATCGTCTTTAGCTTAGTTTTTGTGTTGTCAGGAGTTGCGAGGCCTAAAGCTGAGTAGGGTAAGGCGATAAACTGAGCGGAATACCAGCGATAGTCTCTTAACGATTGAAAAAAATATACAGATACTAATAAAAAATACAATAAAAATAGCTAATTTTGCGCCCTCTAATCGGAATTGAAATGAGGGAGTTACGCATTCATATTCCGCATAACAGATACGGTTATAAAAATTGATTCAGAAAAATGAACATTACACAGGAAAAAATTAACGACCTAAACGCAGTTGTAAAAATTAAAATTGCACCTGCAGATTATACTGCAAAGGTTGATAAATCGATAAAGGAACAAGCGAAAAAGGCAAACCTTCCGGGTTTCCGTAAAGGAATGGTTCCTGCAGCGCATATCAAAAAAATGTATGGCAGAAGCATTCTTGTGGAAGAGATCAACAATTTGTTGAGTGAGACGCTAAACAAGCACCTTACAGATAACAAAGTTGAAATCCTTGGTCAGCCTTTACCTGTAATGGACGATAGCAAAGAATTTAAATGGGATTATACAGATGAGTTTGAATTTGATTATGAATTGGGACTTGCTCCGGCCATCGATGTAGCCATCACAGCTAAAGACAAGTTTACCCAATATGTAGTTAAAGCTGATGACGAAACGCTTGCTGCAAGGATCAAAAATATCCGCAGAAGCTATGGCAAAATGACAAACCCTGAAGTTTCGGCAGAAGAAGATGTGATTTATGCCGAATTAGCACAACTTTCGGCAGATGGTTCAGTTTTTGAAGGTGGAATTACACAAACAGGATCTATTCGTTTAGATCAGGTGACAGATAAAAAGATTTTAAAATCTTTAATCGGTTTAAAAAAGGATGACGTTGTAGAACTTGATGTTCAGAAAGCTTTTGATAAAAATGAGGTGATCATCGCCAAATTATTAAACATCAGTGAAGAAGATGCTAAAGATTTGCAATCGAAATTCCAGGTAACGGTTAAAAATGTAAACCGTTTGGAGGAAGCTGATTTAAACCAGGAGTTCTTTGATAAATTATTTGGTGCAGGCGTAGTAACAGATGAGGCTGGTTTTACTGCTAAAATCACTGAAGAAGTAGAAAGCATGTTTAAGCAGGATGCTGATCGCAAATTGCAAAACGACATGTATACCAAACTGATTGAAAGTGTAAAAATTGAATTGCCTGATGAATTTTTACGTAAGTGGTTAAAAGCTACAAACGAAAAATTAACAGAAGAGGAATTGACTGAAGGTTATGATGATTTTGCTAAAAATCTGAAATGGACTTTAATTGAGAACAAATTGATTAAAGACAATAATATCGAAATTAAATATGAAGATGTTTTTCAGACAGCTAAACAACGTTTAGATGCACAATTCAGAATGTACAGCCCTAGTCCGATGCCGGAAGATCAATTGGCACAATACACAGCAACTTTCTTAAAAGAGAAAGACAATGCAAACCGTATTTTTGATGAGGTTAAAGCCATCAAAGTGTTTGAATACATTCAATCGGTTGCTACTTTGGACCAAAAAGAGATAGCTTATAACAAATTTATTGAGTTAAAATAATCCCTGTTTTTATACAGTATTGTTTTAATTTTTTTAAAATAATGGATAAGGCGGCTTTAATTAAGGCCGCCTTATTTATATAAAAGGGAATTCAAATTTTACAATCCCACAATAAATTACCAATTTAGTTTTATTACTATTGGTGAAGAGAAAATACAAAATGAAGTTTCGATGATAAGAAACTTCGTTGAGCTTAAAAATAACAATTATAAATCATGAAGATAGATAAAGACGAATTTAGAAAATACGCAGTTAAACATCACCGCATTAATGGTTTAAATGTTGACCGTTATATCGGTGCAACCAATAATTCTCCAAAAAACATGACACCCTACATCATTGAGGAACGTCAGTTGAATGTTGCCCAAATGGACGTATTCTCGCGTTTGATGATGGATCGCATCATTTTCCTTGGCGATGCAATTTATGATGGCAATGCGAATATTATACAAGCGCAATTGTTGTTTTTACAATCGACAGATAACAACAGAGATATTCAGATCTATATCAACTCGCCAGGCGGTTCTGTATATGCAGGTTTAGGTATCTATGATACAATGCAGTACATTTCGCCGGATGTAGCAACGATTTGTACGGGGATGGCGGCATCAATGGGTGCGGTATTATTGGTTGCGGGTGCAAAAGGTAAGCGTGCTGCTTTACCGCATTCACGCGTAATGATTCACCAACCATCCGGAGGTGCACAGGGTGTGGCTTCCGATATGGAGATCAATTTGAGGGAAATGCTTAAATTGAAAAAAGAACTATATGATATTATTGCTAACCATTCCGGACAATCGTACGAGTGGGTAGAGAAGGCTTCGGACCGTGATTACTGGATGAAAGCCGATGAAGCGAAAGGCTTTGGAATGATTGATGAAGTGCTAGGTGCTAGCAGCAAAGATTAAAAGATGGCAAAACAGAATAAAGAATCCCGTTGCTCATTTTGTGGCTCAGGTAAGCAGGATACCTTAATGCTTATCGAGGGACTGGACGCATTTATCTGCGATAAGTGTGTAACCCAGGCCAATCAGCTATTGGTGCAGGAATTGGGAAGTAAGAAATCGAAACCGTTGGATACTTCGATTACCTTATTGAAACCACAGGAAATTAAAGCGCATATTGACCAATATGTTATTGGGCAGGATGATGCTAAGAAAGTACTTGCTGTAGCGGTTTATAACCATTACAAAAGGTTAAGTCAGAAGGTGGATAAAAGTGATGAAGTAGAGATCGAAAAGTCGAACATCATGCTGGTGGGCGAAACTGGTACAGGTAAAACTTTACTGGCCAAAACAATTGCCAAAATATTACATGTGCCTTTTTGCATTTGTGACGCGACGGTATTGACCGAAGCCGGTTATGTTGGTGAAGATGTGGAGAGTATATTGACACGTTTGTTGCAGGCTGCTGATTACGACGTGGCTTCTGCTGAGCGTGGAATTGTATATATTGATGAGGTAGATAAGGTAGCACGTAAAAGCGACAACCCATCCATCACCAGAGATGTATCAGGTGAAGGCGTGCAGCAGGCTCTGTTAAAGATTTTAGAAGGTACAGTGGTCAATGTTCCGCCACAGGGAGGACGTAAGCACCCGGATCAGAAAATGATCCCGGTAAATACCAATAACATCCTGTTTATTTGCGGAGGTGCTTTTGATGGCATTGAACGTAAAATAGCCAACAGATTGCGTACACAGGCGGTAGGATACAAGGTGAAAAAAGAAGATGCTGAACTGGATCTTAAAAACCTGTACAAATACATTACCCCACAGGATCTGAAATCATTTGGTTTGATACCCGAACTGATTGGTCGTGTACCTGTTTTAACGCATCTGAATCCGTTAGACAAACAGGCTTTGCGTAATATCCTAACCGAGCCTAAAAACTCATTGGTTCGCCAGTACGTAAAACTATTCGAACTGGAGAATGTTAAACTTACGTTTGACGATGAGGTATTGGATTTTGTTGTAGATAAAGCGATGGAATATAAATTGGGCGCCAGAGGATTGAGATCGATTTGTGAGGCCATTATGCTGGATGCCATGTTTGATATCCCCTCGGATAGCAGTGTCAAGGAATTGAACATTACACTCGACTATGCGGTGGAAAAATTTGAGAAAGCCGACTTTAAAAAGTTAAAAGCTGCCTAGAAATTTAATCCCCGGTTTACCGGGGATTTTTTTTTATATTGTTATTTGAGCAGTAGTGCAGCAAAATACTAATAGGAGACTCATTCGTCATCCTGAATTTTCCGGATGAGTTAGGAAAAAGGTAGCGAGATTCTGAAATAAATTGCGTAGCATTCGTGAAGGCAAAATTCAATGAATACTACTGAGAAATTCCGGATGACGGAAGGCTTAAAGGGGGCGGGGTAGTGGAGCGTATAGGAGCTAGGGCTGTTCAGCAAACAGAAAGAAAAAAATAATTTAAAAAAGGAGAAATATGAACGAAGAAAAAGATGTAAAAAAAGAAGAGAAAGAAGTTGACAAAGGAAAACAGGTAAAAGAAGTTGAGTCTCCGGTTAAAAAAGGATTGAAATCGAAAGAAGATATTGTGCACAATTGGTTGCCAAGGTATACAGGTCGGCCGCTGGAGGACTTTGGTAAATATATATTGCTGACTAATTTTAGCAAATACGTTCAAATGTTCTCGGAATGGAATGACAATGCACCAATTATGGGGTTGGATAAACCTATGCAAAGTGTAACCGCCAATGGTATAACGATCATTAATTTCGGTATGGGAAGCCCAATGGCTGCGACAATGATGGACTTGCTGACTGCCATTAGTCCCAAAGCGGTGCTGTTTTTAGGTAAATGCGGCGGTTTAAAGAAGAAAAATCAATTGGGAGACCTTATATTGCCTATTGCGGCGATAAGAGGCGAGGGGACTTCTAACGATTATTTGCCTGCAGAAGTACCGGCTTTACCAGCCTTCGCTTTGCAGAAGGCAATATCTACCACCATTCGCGATCACTCAAGAGACTATTGGACAGGTACCTGTTATACCACCAACCGTAGGGTATGGGAACATGATAAAAGTTTTAAAAAATACCTTAAAACCCTAAGGGCAATGGCTGTGGATATGGAAACGGCTACGATATTTACTACCGGATTCGCCAATAAAATACCGACAGGAGCCTTGTTACTGGTTTCAGATCAGCCGATGATTCCTGAAGGCGTGAAGACTACAGAAAGCGACAGCAGTGTAACCAGTAATTATGTGGATACCCATCTGAGGATAGGAATTGATTCGCTGAAACAGTTAATTAATAATGGATTGACCGTTAAACATCTGCATTTTTAATCGTCATTCAGACTTTTTGGGTAGTCAAACTGGAGGAGCCTGCCGCTGTGGTGGCTTACCAGTGCCCAATCGTCAGATTCAAATTCAATGAGCACAATACCGCAGGTTGGAATATTATAAATGTCCGCATCGCTAAGGTAGTTGGCCAGATCTGTGAAACCTGGATTATGTCCAAACATAGCGATGTATTCAAACTTATTGTCAAATTTGTTGATCACCTTTAATAGGGTTCTGACATTGGCTTCGTAAATAGCCCGTTCTTCTTTAATCTCTTCCGGCGATTTTTTCCAGGCTTGAACAAAGTGCCGCGCGGTAGTGATAGCTCTTAAGGCCGGACTACTTACAATCAGTTCCGGAACAAGATCTTTTTGAAGCAGTCTTGCAGCCATTTCCGGTGCATTTCTATGTCCCCTGGGATTCAAAGGTCTGTCAAAATCTGCCAGATGAGCATTGCCCCATTCTGATTTACCATGTCTAACTAAAAGAAGTGTTTTCGCCATTACTAAGTTTATTTAATACGCTATTGATAACAATAGTTTCGGATAAATTGTTCATACAGGCAAAATCACCGCGGTAACACGGTACATTGCCATATACCGAACAGGGCCTGCAGTAAAGATCGCTTTGTACCGCATCTTGTATGGATTGCCCGTAACCTAAGAAACCTGCATAAGGATGTGTAGCTCCCCAAACCGAAACCACTGGTATGTTCATTAATGAGGCCAGGTGCATGCCTGATGAGTCCATACTCAGCATCACATCCAGATTAGAGATGAGTTTCAGCTCATCCTCCAGTTTTATTTTTTTAACAACAGACAAAATGTTGCTGTGTTTCTTTTCCCATTTGGCTGCTATGATTTCTTCTTCGGACGAACCTCCAAAAATAAAAAGCCGATGACCTTGATTGGCCAGTGCCAATAATACGGTTTCCATTTTTTCAAGTGGATATACTTTTTGCTGATGCTGTGCAAAAGGACTTACACCAATCCACTTTTTTGTTTTTGGTAAAGGGGCAAACGGAAAGTTTTCTTTTGGAAGTGCTGCCGGATGAGGAGCTGCCAAAGTATTTTTGAGTTGAAAGGGGAAGTCTAGTTCCTTAAAAACGTTGGCATAACGGATTACGGTAAGGCTAAGCTGTTGTAATTGTTTATCTTCTTTGCGCGTTAATGCTGCTTTTTCTTTCCTGCCTTTGTTCAATACCGCAATTTTTATTCCGGTAATCAGGAAAAGAAAACGAATGATTCTACTTCTCAGGTTATTGTGCAGGTCGGCCACGGCGGTCACCTGCTGTTTACGCAGAGCCCAGAAAAGCTTAATCAAGCCCCAAAAGCCTTTGTGTTTTCCCTTTGGTTCAAAAGGAAAAAAGCTAAGGCTGGGTATATCGCTAAAAAAAGGTTTGAACAGGGTGCGACTGACCACCAGTAATTCTGTATCCGGATACTGCTGTATAAATTCTTTCAATACCGGAGCCGTCATAGCAACATCGCCCATTGCCGAGAAACGAATGACCAATATTTTATTTATACGGGTCATTCATTATTTGTGTTGTAAAGGACAGGATTAAGGCTTGGGTCGTTGTACATTTTCATCTGTTTGTACACCTTCATGTATTTGTCACCATTTTCAATGTCCTGAATCAGTTCGTCTAAGCTGTTGGAAAGATCGGCTTGCTGGTTTAACAGGATATTCAGTTTTTGGGTGCAAAGATTTTTATGTTCTTCGCTGGCATCGTTGCGTAAAGTTTCTTCCCGCATGTGGTAAACTTTTAACGCAAGGATAGACAGGCGGTCTACCACCCAGGCTGGACTTTCAGAATTGATTTTTGCTGTAGGTTTGGCTTCCACCGTTTTATATTCTTCCAAAAAATAACTGTCGATATATTCCACCACGTCGGTACGTTCCTGGTTGGAGGCATCTATACGTCTTTTCCATTGTAATCCTTCAACGGGGTCAATATCAGGGTTGCGTACCACATCTTCCATATGCCATTGTACCGTATCAATCCAGCATTTTAAATAAAGCAAGTGCTCTATAGAACTGATGCGATAAGGATTTTGAATGGGTTGATCTATATTATTATGGATGTGGTAATCATTAATCGCCTCTCCGAATATTTTGTTGCAAAGTTTACTAATCATAGCTCAAAGGTAAGGATAACTATTTTTTATTACCGAAGTATTGAGAGATATCGTGCAGCGAGAAGCTGTTTAAGCACTGTTTTGCTGTTAGCCCGCCCTTTCTGCCAATCAATACACCGTAATGCATGTCGTGAAACCCTTCTTTCCGGTGTGCATCCGGGTTAATAGAAAGCAATACCCCTTTTTCGAGGGCATAACGGTGCCAGCGCCAATCCAGATCCAGCCGCAACGGGTTGGCATTGATTTCTATCACCACCTGGTTGGCTGCACAAGCATCTATAACTTTTTTAAAATCAATTGGATAACCCTTACGGCTCAGTAAAAGTCGGCCGGTGGGGTGCCCAAGAATAGTTGTATATGGGTTTTCAATGGCAGTAATGAGCCTGGAGGTTGCTTTTTCTTCATCCATACGTAAAATGCTGTGCACAGAAGCAACCACAAAATCGAATGTTTTAAGGATGTCGTCACTATAATCTAGCGAACCATCATATAAAATGTCGCTTTCTATACCTTTAAAAATACGGAATGGCGCCAGTTTTGCATTTAGAGCATCAATTTCCTGATGCTGGGCATAAATGCGTTGTTCATTTAGTCCATTGGCATAAAAGGCAGATTTGGAGTGATCGCACATGCCCAGGTATTCCAGTTTTAGATTTTCTTTACAAAATATGGCCATTTCTTCGAGGGTATGTACGCCGTCACTCCAGGTAGAGTGGTTATGTAAAGTACCTTTCAGGTCTGAATAGGTAATCAGCTGAGGCAATTTATTTGCTTTGGCCAGTTCAATTTCGTCCAGGCCTTCTCTTAGTTCGGGTTCAACAAAGGCTAAGCCTGCTTTTTGGTAAATTTCCTGCTCTGAATTGAAAGGCCCGCTTCCAGCCAATGCCAGGACCTCAGCTACATGCTGCTCATTGCCGGTAAGCTTGAACCATGCCAGATAAAAATCGGCCTTTTGAACAAGCGTAAGCTTTATTTTTAAACCAAAATCACTCGTGGCCAGGTAACTGGTGTCTTCCTGTTCTTCAAATGCGATCGGGGTAAATGAGGTTATTTTCTCTTGAACTTCAGCGGGGCTATCGGCGCCGATGATCAGTTCAATTTCTTTTATGGTTTCCAGGCATCGGCGATAGTCGCCACCAATACCCAGTAATGGATCGCCGCTAACTGTGTTTAACCATACCGCCAGGTCGGCATACAATTGGTTTACAAAGGCTTCAGTTTGCGCATATAGGAACAGGCCTTGCGCTGCCATTTTAAACTCAATGATTTTTTTGATTTCTTCCTGAGTTTTCAGTCCGAATCCTTTGGCTTCAATCAGGCGGTTTTCATTACAGGCATAATAGAGTTCTCCAATGTTTTCTATACCCAGCTCTTTCCAGATGACCACAATTTTTTTAGGGCCAATGCCTTTTATACCCAGCATTTCTACAATGCCTTCAGGTGTTTCGGCAAGGATAGCTTGTAGTTCGGCCATTGTGCCCGTTTGTAGCAACTCCCATACCTTGGCCGATATACTTTTCCCCAGTCCGTCTATCTGGGCTATTTCTTCAAGGCTTTTACCCAGAATAGCATAGGGCAGTTTATCTACTTTAAAAGCTGCATTGGCTACTGATTTAATTTTAAAGGGGTTCTCATTGTGGAGTTCCATCAATTGAGAAAGCAGGCGTAAGGTGCGGGCAATGGTCTTATTTTCCATTAAGAAAATGTTTTTTTACTGTATTTTAATTTCAAACGGCATTCTGGTCTGTATACCTGATCGGGATATAGCAGATTTTATTTGCTGATAGATGGTGTAATTGGCACCAAGCTCTTGTTTGGTGTAATACATTTTAACCTTTTCGGTGGTATTCTCCATCAATGATTTGAAAGGATCCAGCATTTCCGGGTATTCTACCACTTTATAATCTTTTATTTTGGCTTTTTTCGCAGCCGCTACAATGGCATCGTTAAAGTTGCCCGTGCGGTCGGCCAAACCAATTTTAACTGCATCTGTACCCACCCATACTCTTCCGCCACCTACACTGTCAACATAAGCTTTGCTTCTTTTTCGTCCGTCGGCTACGCGGGTAATAAAGCTGTCGTATACACGGTTTACATCGGTCTGAACAATTAGCCGTTCACCAGGTGTCATTGGGCGGTCGGTACTCATAATGTCGGCATATTTGCCGGTTTTAACACCGTCAAAAGTGATTCCCAGTTTTTCGTTGTATAATTTTTGAAGATTCGGGATCACGCCAAACACACCAATAGAGCCGGTTATGGTATTGGGTTGCACAAAAATAGAGTCGGCTGCACAGGCAATGTAGTATCCACCTGAGGCTGCAACATCACCAAATGAGGCGATAACGGGTTTAACTTTTTTGCTGAGCACAATTTCCCGCCAGATCACATCAGAAGCCAATGCACTACCTCCCGGTGAGTTTACTCTTAAAACAATGGCTTTGATACTGCTATCCAAACGGGCCTTTCTAATGGCTCTTGAAATGCGTTCCGAACCAATCTGCTCGTCCGAGCCTTCACCACCGGTAATATCGCCGTTAGCATAAACTACAGCTACTTTGCTGGCTGCGGTATTGTCTTGATCGTCGATCACATTTCTGGCGTATTCGTTGATGGTTACCGTGCTCAGGTTGCTTTTGGTATCTTTCCCGCTTAGCGATTTAAGCTCATCAATAATTTCGTCTTTATATTTCAGCCCATCTACCATTTTATAAGCCAGTGCATCACCAGGCTGTTGAATTTTATATTCATCGGCAATCTGATGAAGAATAGGAGTGCCTATGTTGCGGCTTTTGCCAATACCATCCAGAAAAGTTTCGTACAAACCATTTAAATAGGCAGTTACCTGTTCACGGTTTTTATCGCTCATTTTATCCGTAAAGAAAGGTTCAACTGCACTTTTATAATTTCCAACCCTTACAATCTGTGCTTCAATGCCCAGTTTGTCTAATGCACCTTTAAAAAACATGGTTTCAGAATTCAGGCCTTTAAATTCCAGTGCACCTTCGGGATTTAAGTAAACTTTATCGGCCACCGAAGCCAGGTAATAGGCACCCTGGGTATAAACTTCACTATAGGCGATGATTTTCTTTTTACTGGTTTTAAAATCGATCAGTGCGTCTCTGATTTCGCGCATGGTAGCAAAACCTGCCTGCGGTGCACTTACACTGAGGTAAACACATTTGATATTGTCGTCGGTTTTGGCTTCGCGAAGTGCTTTAATCACATCATTAAAACCTATACTTTTGTTTTTCTCTGAACCTACTACCGGTAGTTTAGAAAAAGGATCTTCTGATGTACGTTCGGTAATAACCTGATCAAGATTCAGAAAAAGTACGGAATTGTTGTTTACACTTACTTTTTCTTCCTTCAGCGAAGATTTTACAATACCTACAATCAGTACGATAAAAAATATTAAAAATAGGGCCAGTGAAATGACTACACCTACAACTGTTGCAAAAACATACTTGAAAAATTCTCTCATGTGCCAGGTAAATATTTATTTTGTAAAGATAAGTAAACGATAATGAGTTTACCCTTTTAATTGGGCTTTATATATGGAATTGGATACTGAAAATGTTTATTTGTTACTGGGAAGTAATTTAGGCGACCGGAACAGGTTGCTTAGGGAGGGGATAAAGTTAATTGAATTGCATATCGGACCTGTTTTCAAAGCTTCCTCAATTTATGAAACCGCTGCCTGGGGTAAGGAAGATCAACCTGCTTTTTTAAACGTTGCGGTAGGGCTTAAAACTTCCCTTAGTCCGGTTGAAGTATTGGAACAGGCTTTGTCAATAGAAAAAGAGTTGGGTAGGGTGCGACATGAAAAATGGGGCCAACGGTTGATTGATATCGATGTTATTTTTTATGGGAACAGGATTGTGGATATAGGAGCAGAGTTGCAAATCCCTCATCCACAGATGCAATACCGGAAGTTTGTGTTGCAGCCACTGTCGGAAATAGCCCCAAAACATGTCCATCCGGTGCTTCAGCTTAATGTATCGGAAATATTAGAAAGATTAAATGATAATTTGTCAGTATCAAAAATATAATTTCATTAGTTTTGTCTATGATGATAAACTTACAAAAAAATAATGAGCCTTTAGATCTCTCTTATTTAAGGGATATGTCTGGGGACAGTGCTGAATTTATCATAGAGATGATAGATATGTTTAAGATGCAAACACCGTTGTATATTTCCGATCTGGGGAAGGCCATTGAGGATCAGGACTGGCCAAGGGTATCTAACTGCGCCCATAAAATAAAGCCCACGTTTGCGTATGTAGGCCGTGAAGATGCAAAAGACCACATGCAGATGATGGAAAACAATGCGAGGGATCTTAAAAATATTGAAGGCCTGCCGTTGGCATTTGAAGAAATCAGTGCTTTTGTCGAAATTCTGTATACCCAGTTAGATGTTGCTAAGGCTGATCTGGAAAAACAGCTTTAAGCTATGTCTTTAATTGTCTGAAATGTATCAGCGATAAGCCGATATATAACACCAGTACAAGCGGAACTGCCGCAAACTTTAAAAATGCAACCAGGAATACTGATAAAATAAGGAAGATATATTTTATTTTATTTTGTGCCCAGCTGGTTGAACTGAATTTGAGTGAAAAAATCTTAATTTCACTAACCAATAGCCAGCTTAACAATACAATTAGTCCAATCAATAGTGGCGCTGATCCAATCCATTCCGGATAGTCTTTTTGAATGAAAGGCAGCGATACAACAAACAATGTGTTCATAGGCGTATTCAATCCTATAAAATCTTCGGTTTGCCGGGTATCTATATTAAATTTGGCTAACCTCAATGCCGAAAACACGGTAATGATAAATCCCAAATAAGGCAAGTATGGCGAGGAATAATTGCTGGCGCTAAGCAACTGAAACATGACTACACCTGGTAAGAAACCAAAACTGACTACGTCGGCCAGTGAATCAAGTTCTTTACCTATAGCCGATTTGACATGAAGCAATCTGGCGACAAATCCATCAAAGAAGTCGAATATACCAGAAAGCAATACAAAATAGGCGGCAGTTTCCAATGCACCATTAAAGGCATAAACGATACCTATACAGCCCGAAAACAGGTTAGCACAGGTGATTGCATTTGGAATATGTTTTTTCATAGCTTGGCAAGTCAGGATGATGATTAATGATAAAGGAGTAAAGATAAAAGATGTTGCTCTTTAATCCTTACTCCTTGGTCTTTTATCTTTTTTCTAAAACTAGCTGTTCATGGAAATCAGGAACTCTTCATT
This sequence comes from Pedobacter schmidteae, assembly GCF_900564155.1. Taxonomy (NCBI): domain Bacteria; kingdom Pseudomonadati; phylum Bacteroidota; class Sphingobacteriia; order Sphingobacteriales; family Sphingobacteriaceae; genus Pedobacter; species Pedobacter schmidteae. The sequence continues at coordinate 2,893,992 of NZ_LS999839.1, forward strand.
TGATTTGGTGCCTTTTATCTGCGCCTGAACAAACTCCATAGCTTCCTGGGCATTCATGTCGGCCAGGTGGTTACGTAAAATCCAAACACGTTGTAAAGTATCTCTGTCGTGCAACAGATCGTCTCTACGTGTACTTGAAGCCGTAATATCGATAGCAGGGAAAATACGTTTGTTGGACAGTTTACGATCCAACTGAAGCTCCATATTACCTGTACCTTTAAATTCTTCAAAGATCACCTCGTCCATTTTTGATCCGGTATCGGTTAATGCGGTAGCCAATATGGTCAATGAGCCACCTTTTTCGATGTTACGTGCCGCACCAAAGAAACGCTTAGGTTTGTGTAATGCATTGGCATCCACACCACCTGATAATATTTTTCCTGAAGCTGGTGCAGTAGTATTGTAGGCTCTGGCCAATCTGGTGATAGAGTCTAAAAGAATTACCACATCATGACCACATTCAACCAGGCGTTTCGCTTTTTCCAATACAATGTTGGCTATTTTTACGTGGCGCTCGGCCGGTTCATCAAAAGTAGAGGCAATTACTTCAGCTCTTACACTTCTGGCCATGTCGGTTACCTCTTCCGGACGCTCATCGATCAACAGAATGATCAGGTAAACTTCTGGATGGTTTTTAGCGATGGCATTGGCCACTTCTTTCAATAAGTTGGTTTTACCGGTTTTTGGCTGGGCAACAATTAAACCACGCTGACCTTTACCTATTGGCGTAAAAAGGTCGATAATACGTGTCGAATAGTTATTGGTTTCTGTAAACAGATTTAGCCTTTCGGTAGGGAATAGCGGGGTCAGGTAATCAAATGGTACACGGTCTCTCACATCGGCCGGCAGACGGCCATTAATGGTTTCAACCCTAACCAATGGGAAATATTTTTCACCCTCTTTTGGTGGGCGGATACTTCCTTTTACTGTATCTCCGGTTTTTAACCCAAACAATTTAATTTGCGACTGTGATACATAAATATCATCCGGTGAAGAAAGGTAGTTATAATCGGCCGACCTTAAAAAGCCATAACCGTCAGGCATAATTTCCAATACACCTTCGTTGGTAATGGTATTGTCGAAATCCAGATTTGAATAGCTGTTCTCATTTTGTTTGTGATGACCGCTATTGCCCTGATTAGGGTTTTGATTCTGGTTTTTAGGTCTATTGTCTAAAGGTCTTTGTTTTTTATTGTGCTCATTACCTCCCTGGGTATTAGGCTTAACTTCTGCAGGGCTGGCAACGGTACTGTTGTCTGCACCCGGGGCAACAGTTGTTTCTTCTCCTGTTGCAGATGTCGCCTGGCTTTCAAACAGTGTTTCCTGTTTGAAATTTTCTGCAGCGGGTTGCGGATCAAATAAAGACGCTCTGTTAAACGGTCTTTGCATTTTTTCTTCCGTTTCTTTAGGCGCAATACGAATCCTTTTGCGTGCAGGTTTATCTCCCTGCGCATCTTGATTGGTATCGTCAGATGGATTGGTTTTTGCAATTTGTGTTTTCGCATGGCGTTCTTTGGCGGCTACCGGTGCGGCTACTGTTTCAGCCTGTGGTATCTCGGCTGCAACTTCTTTTGCAGGACTTTCTTTAACTGCAGCAGTTTTTGACGAGTCTTTGGCTGCTTTAGTTTTTGCTGCCTTAGCAGGTGCTGCTTTAGGAGCAGCTTCGGCTTCAGCTTGTTGTTCTGTTATCTGGGCAATAATTTCAACAAGTTCAGCTTTACGCAATTCATCAGCATTTAGAATGCCTTGAGTTTTTGCTATCTCACGCAATTCAGCAGTGAGTTTTTCATTTAATTCTGTTTTATTAAACATTTATATGGAAGTAGAGAATTTTTTAAAATGGTATCTAATCATAATTAACTAAAATGAGCTTATTGGTTGAGGGGTAATTATATGTTGTTTTTTTGATGTGATAACACATAATGGAACCAGTTGAACAAAGCAAAAAATGCAGCTATAAAAGGCGTTATAGAACAAAATTTTATGAGATTTTCTGGAATGGTCAGATAAACTTTAGAGAATTATGATGCAATTGTATGTATTTGAAATCTAATCTCCAAGAAAAAGTTAAAATTGTTTATAATTATTTCGATTAAAAGTTTCAGAAAGAGGTATGAAAACGACTGAAAATTGGCATCTTTGCAGAGAAAAAATACCCTCAGATGAATAAAAAACAGCTATTTGAACAAATTAAAAGTAAAAAATCTTTTTTATGTGTTGGCCTTGATCCGGTAATGGAAAACATTCCTCAACACCTGCTCAAATATGATAATCCGGTCCTGGAATTCAATAAACAGATTATTGATGCCACCCAAGACCTTTGTGTGGCTTATAAACCAAATACTGCTTTTTTTGAATCTATGGGTTTAAAAGGTTGGGAAACCCTGATCAAAACCTGGTCATATATTCCTAAGGATATTTTGACTATTGCAGACGCAAAAAGAGGTGATATCGGGAATACTTCTGCCATGTATGCCGATGCCTTTTTTAATGAAGAAAAGTCAGGGATGAGCTTTGATGCCATTACCGTGGCTCCGTATATGGGAAAAGATTCGGTTGGTCCTTTTCTAAATTATGCCGATAAATGGGTTATACTTCTGGCGCTTACTTCCAATGCCGGGCATAGCGATTTTCAGCTGCATCAAACTCCTGAAGGTAAGTTGTATGAAGAGGTAATCCGGATTTCTTCGCAATGGGCAAATAGTGAACAACTGATGTATGTGGTTGGGGCAACAAGGGGAAGTGAATTTGAAAATATCAGAAGGCTTGCGCCGGATAATTTTTTATTGGTGCCAGGGGTAGGGGCTCAGGGTGGAAGTTTGGCTGATGTTTGTGCTTACGGATTAAACAGCGAATGCGGTTTATTGGTGAATTCGGCCAGAGGTATTATTTACGCCAGTAAAGGTGAAGATTTTGCGGAAAAAGCAAGAGAGGAAGCTTTGAAATTACAGCAGGAGATGGAGCAGATCCTGACAGCTGCCCAACTGGTATAAACACCAGTCCGGATTGTATCGACTGATTTTCATCAAGGATTAGGTTTTAAAAAAAAACTTTGCACTGATTGTGGAGAAGTTAATTCGTTTGCCTTAATTTTTGGTAAATGGATTTTAACGAAGATTTTCTACATTTTATCTGGCAGTTCAGATTGTTTAAGGCAGGGCCGCTACGCTGTATCGATGGCGAAACATTACAGGTATTACATCCCGGGATACTAAATCAACACGCCGGACCCGATTTTAGTGGTGCTAAACTAATTATTGATCAAACCAAATGGGTTGGACATGTTGAGATTCATCTCAAATCGTCCGATTGGTTATTGCATCAACACCAAAATGACACGGCTTATGAGGCGGTTATTCTTCATGTGGTATACCGGTACGATGTTCCGATATATCGTAGCGATGGCAGTCGGATACCGGTATTGGCGCTCGATCCGCTGTTTTCCAAACAATTGCTGGTAACCTATAAAGAATTGCTTACTTCAGCGCATCATTTTCCCTGCCAGCAACAAATTGGTAGTGTTGATCCGCTTATTGTTCATTCTTTTTTGTCCAGATTGATTGTGGAACGGCTGGAACAGAAATCGGCGGAGGTTTTTCAAAAGCTTGAACAATACTGTGGCGACTGGGAGCAGACTTTTTATTGTTTTATTGCCCGAAGTTTTGGTTTTAAAGTAAATGCAGTCCCATTTGAGCTGCTGGCCAATGCCTTGCCACAGCATTTTTTTTCTAAACACAAAGATAATCCATTACAAATTGAAGCACTTTTGTTTGGACAGGCGGGTTTTTTGAATCAGGAGTTTACTGAGGTTTACCCCATGCAATTGCAAAGGGAATATGCCTTTTTAAAAAATAAATATCGATTGGTGCCTATGGATTGTAGTTTATGGAAGTTTTTGAGGATGCGCCCGCAAAATTTTCCAACGGTCAGGTTGGCACAGTTTGCAGCCCTGGTCTGCAAATCCAGTCATCTTTTTTCAAAAATACTGTTGGCTGAATCACATGCTGAGCTCCTTGCGCTTTTTGATGAACTTCCGGTAAACGAATACTGGCAAACGCATTATCATTTTAACAAACAAACGCAACAGGTCGTAGTTCAGCCGGGCATGAGATCTTTAAATAACATTATTATTAATGCTGTATGTTTGTTTTTATTTTGTTATGGAAAGTATACCGATCAACCAATATTGATAGAGAGGACGCTTGATTTTCTTGAAAATATGCCCGCCGAACACAATGCTATTGTAGCTCAATATGCCAGTGCAGGCATTAAAATAAACAGTGCTTTTGTTTCGCAGGCAGTACTTCAGTTAAATAAATACTATTGTAATCAAAAAAAATGTTTAAATTGTGGTATAGGAATCAAAATCTTAAGAAAATAGCATGTTCCAGCGGATGGTTACCTTTTTTGAAAAGCAGAGTTTTGGCGTATGTACCTATTTGGCCGAGCGCTTAAATATATCTATCAGTAAAATCAGACTTTTTTTTATTTATGCTTCGTTTCTGGCGGTTGGTTTCCCGATTGTATTTTACATTCTGGCAGCGTTGGTATTGGATGTACGTCACTACATTAAAAAGATCAGGATGCGGGTATGGGATGTTTAATTAAACACTTAGTATCTCTGCAATTTCGTTAAAGCCTTTTTCCCTTGCCAGGTCGGCCGGCAATTTTCCATCTTCCATTTTTACGTCTACTTCGGCTCCATTTTCCAACAATAAGATGATTATTTCAATATCGCCCTGTTGTGCTGCGGCATGCAGTGGAGTAAAACCGGCCTGTTGCGTCACATTTACATTGGCGCCGGCATTAATTAACATTTTTGTAATGTTATGGTTGCCGGAGGCCACGGCCGAGTGAATAGGAAATACATTAAAGCCATTATTTGCAGGTGTATTTACATCTGCACCTCTCAAAATCAGCAGCCGGGTAATTTCTTCATTCCCAAAATATGCTGCCAAACCAAGGGCCGTGAAGCCATCTTTTGAAAAGGTGTTTACCAATGTTGGATGGCGCTCGGTCAAAAAGGCCGTTTCTTCCAGTTTGCCCAGTGCAGAGGCTTCAAACAGGTTAATCTGATTGGAAAATTTAGCTATTAATGCCGCTATTTCAGGTTTTTTGTAATAGCATGCCAGTAGGATTGGGGATATGCCATGACTGGTTTCTTTATCAGCCAGACTGGGATTTTGGGATAAAAGATCAAAAATCTCCTGTCTGTTGCCTGTTTCAATTAGTGTTTCAAGATCCGCCATCATTCCTATTAAATTTCGGTTAAAATTGCTTAAATAATTTTATATAGGCAAATGCGCTTAATTTTTTAAATTGTGTTCATGAATGTTACACACTTTTATCTAAGTTTGTTAATTATTAAAATCAGTAAAAAAAGATGTCGGTAAGGGGAAATCAATTTAAGTCCAATTCATTCAAAAATGAGGCAGGAGACAAGCAAAGCTCAAGGCCATCGGCATCCAGGCCATTCAAAGAAAGAATGGAGATTTTACCCCGTCTGAATTTTGAGGATGGAAGACTGTTTAAAATCATTGGTCTGCTGTTTCTGGTTTTGGCACTCTATTTATTGATTGCTTTTACCTCATATTTGTTTACCTGGCAGGAAGATTATAGTTATGTTATAGATGCAAATGGTGGCTGGAGTAATCTTTTTAAAACCTATGAAGAGCTGCAGCAGGTAAATATTCCGCCAGTGGTTCAAAACTGGTTGGGCAAAATTGGCGCACTGTTGTCGCACCAGTTTATTTATGAATGGTTCGGACTGGCTTCATTCCTGTTTGTTTTTGTGTTTTTTGTAATAGGCTATCGTTTGCTGTTTAAGGTTAAAATTTTTTCCATCGAAAAAACACTTGGATATAGCTTATTCTTTTTATTGTTTTTGTCATTAACACTCGGGTTTGGACATGCTTTTTTCTCCAATACACCTCATTTTGTTGAAGGCGAGTTTGGTTACTGGACCAACAAATTACTGGCTGCACAGATTGGAGTTGCCGGTGTTGGTGGACTTATTGCGTTTTTAGGTTTGTCGGTTTTGATTATTGCCTACAATATTGATTTTAAAATTCCTGAACGTAAAAAGAAAGAAGCGCCTGCATTTGTACCCGATGTACCTGAAAATATTGAACTGGAAAGCGAAGTTCGTTCGGAGCCGGTAGAATTTACCCTGAATGATAAATTGGGAAATCAGCGTAAACAGGAACAGAATATTGTGATTACTCCATCCAGGTTTGAACAACAGGAATTGGAAGAGGAAGATATACCGGTGCCTGAATTTACACCGGCGGTAAATGTAATGACGCCTCCAACACCTCCTTTGGCTGCGGTAAACCTGCCAATTGAAGTGACGCAGAAGGCTGAACCGGAGTTGACCATAGAAAAAACTGAAGAAGATAAAAAATCTGACGAACTGATAGAGCAGTTTGGTACTTATGACCCAACATTGGATTTATCCAGTTATAAATATCCGCACCTCGACCTGTTGGAAAATCATGGTTCTAACAAAATATCGGTTAATGCGGAAGAGTTGGAAGCCAATAAAAACAAGATTGTAGAAACCCTTAATCATTATAACATTGAGATTGATAAGATTAAGGCAACTATTGGCCCAACAGTTACCCTTTATGAAATTATACCGGCACCCGGCGTGCGTATTTCAAAAATCAAGAACCTGGAAGATGACATTGCTTTAAGTCTGGCTGCTTTAGGTATCCGTATCATTGCGCCGATGCCTGGTAAGGGAACAATTGGTATTGAGGTGCCTAATATGCACCCTGAAATGGTTTCGATGCGTAGTATTCTGGCTACAGAGAAGTTTCAGCAAACGGCCATGGATTTGCCAATTGCTTTAGGAAAAACAATTTCAAATGAGGTGTTTATAGGCGACTTATCTAAAATGCCTCACTTATTGGTTGCAGGAGCTACAGGACAGGGTAAATCTGTTGGTATCAACTCGATTTTGGTTTCTTTGCTGTACAAGAAGCATCCTTCACAGCTTAAATTTGTACTGGTAGATCCTAAAAAAGTAGAGTTAACATTATTCAATAAGATAGAACGCCACTTTTTAGCCAAGTTACCGGGTGAAGCAGATGCCATCATTACCGATACTAAAAAGGTAATTAATACCTTGAACTCCTTGTGTATAGAAATGGATCAGCGATATGATCTGTTAAAAGATGCACAGGTAAGGAATTTAAAGGAATACAATGATAAGTTTATCAAACGTAAGCTGAACCCAAATAATTCGCACCGCTTCCTTCCTTATATTGTATTGATTGTGGATGAGTTTGCGGATTTGATGATGACAGCAGGTAAAGAGGTAGAAACTCCGATAGCCAGGTTGGCACAGTTGGCTCGTGCGGTAGGTATTCACCTTGTTCTGGCTACGCAACGACCTTCGGTAAATATCATTACAGGTACAATTAAAGCCAACTTCCCGGCCAGGCTGGCATTTAGGGTGTTGTCTAAAATAGACTCCAGGACTATTCTTGATAGCGGTGGTGCCGATCAGCTGATTGGTCGCGGAGATATGCTCTTGTCTACCGGTAACGACCTGATCAGGTTGCAATGTGCCTTTGTTGATACTCCGGAAGTAGATCGCATTTCGGAATTTATCGGAAACCAAAGAGGTTATCCTGAAGCTTATCAGTTGCCGGAATATATTGATGAAGCGGCTGAAAACGCCAAAATGGATTTTGATGCGTCGGACAGGGACTCTATGTTTGAAGATGCCGCCCGATTGATTGTAATGCATCAGCAAGGCTCAACTTCTTTAATTCAACGGAAACTAAAGCTGGGTTATAACCGGGCAGGACGTATCATTGACCAGCTGGAAGCGGCAGGAGTGGTCGGTCCGTTTGAAGGAAGTAAAGCGCGTGAGGTTTTAATTCCTGATGACTACGCTTTGGAACAGTTCTTGAATGACCTGAACAACGATTAACATATAACAAGGAATATGATGAAGAAAGTGATGTTGTTACTGGTAGTAACAATTGGATACGTACATACTTTAAGTGCGCAGACTGACGCCAAGGCAAAAGCTATTTTAAATGAAGTAAGTAAAAAATATCGTTCGTATGATGTGGTAAAGACTGATTTTACTTTATTGGTAGAGAGTCAACAAGCCAATTCGAAAGACACCCAGCAGGGTACATTGTACGTAAAAGCCAAAGCAAATAAATATAAGGTGAGCATGACATCGCAGGATATGATAAGTGATGGCAAAACCTTGTGGACGTATTTGAAAGAGGAAAAAGAGGTACAGGTGACCAATGTAAACAAAAGTGATGATGCCTTAAATCCAGCTGAAATATTTACGATCTACGAAAAGGGCTTTAAATACTTATATACTGGTGATAAAAAAATAGGTGGAAAAGTTTATCAAATGATAGACCTTACACCTGTTGACATCAATAAACCTTATTTTAAAATTCGTTTGAGCATTGATAAAGCAGCTAAACAAATTGCAACAGCACTTATTTTTGAGAAAAATGGAAATAAGTATACTTACAATGTAAAAACCTTTGCGCCTAATGCTAAGGTACCGGAATCAACTTTTATTTTTGATGCAAAGAAATATCCGGGCGTAGAGGTTGTAGACTTAAGGTAATTTATCTAAGTTTGGATATATGCTTTCAACAGATATATTTTGAAGATCACTTTTTTAGGTACGGGCACTTCGCAGGGAATTCCTGTGATTACTTGCAGCTGTGCAGTTTGTCAGTCTGCAGATCATCGCGATAAACGGCTGAGGGTTTCTGTATTGGTAGAAACCGCTGATAAAACGATTGTGATAGACAGTGGTCCCGATTTCAGGTACCAGATGTTGAGGGCAGGGGTTAAAGACCTGGACGCTATATTGTTTACGCATGAGCATAAAGATCATGTGGCCGGGTTGGATGACATCCGCCCCTTTAATTACCTGTTAAAAAAGAACATTGATATTTATGCAACGGAACGTGTGCAGCATGCTTTAAAAAGGGAGTTCTCTTATATTTTTGCTGAGGTTCATTATCCGGGCTTACCGCAAATAGATTTGCATACCATTAGTGATCAGCCTTTTTATGTAGGCGAGACTATGGTTGTCCCACTAAGTATTATGCATTATAAGTTACCCATTCTTGGTTTCAGAATTGATGATTTTACTTATATCACGGATGCTAAAACGATTGCTGACGCTACTTTAGAGCAGGTAAAGGGTACACGGATCCTTGTAGTGAACGCTTTACAGCATGAACAACACATTTCTCATTTCACATTAGAGGAAGCGATAGAATTTGCGCAAAAGGTTGGTGCTGAGACTACTTATTTTACCCATATCAGCCATAATTTGGGTTTGCATGGGGCTGTGGAAAAAGATTTGCCCGCAAATATAAAATTAGCTTATGATGGTTTGACGATATTATCTGAATAAATCTATATTTGCAGAAGAAATACCCGGGTGGCGAAATTGGTAGACGCACCAGCTTGAGGGGCTGGCGCTGGCAACGGCGTGGCAGTTCGAATCTGCTCTCGGGTACTTATTTTAAATTATGGAGTACAACTATCTAAAAATTAGATAGTTGTATTTTTTTTGTCAAATTCTATCTCTAAGCATTGACTTTTCCGATTATTCTCATTTGGGTAAAGCCTGTTTGGATGCTCGTTCTCCAATAATAGCAAATGCATAATTCAGTTGTACGATCACAATAAAGCCGATACTCAGGTAAGCATTAATAAAACATAAGAGCGCGCCAAAAAGATATAGTGCTTGCGCGCTTACAATCCGCTTCTTTATTGCGGTAGAGGCTAATGATTTGTCTTCTTCGCTGATGAAACTATGCTTGTCCGCATAGTCCCAATTGATATAAAGCATTAACCCCAGCAAAAAGACATTGAGCCAATAAATGCCTATCGCGAATTTATAATGGATGTGATCGCCTAAAAAGGCGGTGGAAAAAGGTAAAACAGACACAAATAAAAGAAAAAGGAGATTGATCCAATTCAGGTTCCGGTCGCTTTTTTCGATAAAGCGGAACTGAGCGGAATGGCCCATCCAGAAAATTCCGGCAGTCATAAAACTCAGGAAATAGACCAGAAACTTGGGCATTAAGGCTAAAAAAGCATTGATCAGATCTATCTCAGTACCTTTTACTTCCGGAACTTTAATCTCCAATACCAAAAGTGTCATCGCTACGCCGAATACGGCATCACATATGGTCACAAGACGGGCAGTATCTTTTCCTGCAACTTTATTATAGTTCATGATGATGTAGTTTCGTTAACTGTTTATTTGTTTTGCAGAATTTTATATCTAAAATAGTGAGCTATTTCGAAGCTAGTTAATTACTGCTGATTTATAATAATATTATGCTACTCCATTTATGCTTATGGCAATAATTTGTTATGAAAAATGTTTGATTTTTTATTTTCGTTATAGAAAGAACCTTTAAACTTTTTTTAAAGGAACCCTTTTTGTTGATTTTTAGTAAGTTGTTGTGGAATGTCCTGCTCAAAGATTTTGTATTAATTTTAATCCGTTAAAAAAATCTTAATCAGGTGATATTTGTTTTTATCTTTCGTTGAATAAAATAGAACGGTTAAAGTTTATATGATAGTAAAGCAACGGCTAAATAGAATTAGCATAGTATTGGACGAATTCAATTTCTCACAAAAAGACCTGGCAATATTTCTGCAAGTCAGCAACAATACTGTTAGCCGGTGGTGTAGAAATATTAATCAGCCTGATTTGGTTAAAATTTATGAAATAGCGAGATTTTTCAGAATCGACATGTTACGTTTGTTTGAGCCCACATCCTGGGAAAGCGAAAAGGGTTCACCCGCTTATAAATTGTATCTCGAAGAGAAAATCAGAATGATGCAAGCTCAAAAAAAATCGACTAAAAAGGTTAAAAAATAGTCCTCGACTGAATTGATTTCAGTTCTTTCTAATCTCACTCTAATCTCCTGCAAACTTTTGGATCTTTCTCCAGGAGTACTTTCTTCATATTATTCATAAAAATAGAACCGATTATGAATAAATAAGATTCGAAATTGTGGCTTCAATATTTCTACCGGACAAACCACTACATCATCATGTAGTGGTGAACTGGTGGTTTTAAATAATATACATTAAATATGTATTAATATACAATATATGGGTATTAATATACATTTAATGTATATTAATTGTTTTAAATAGACATGATGTGATTAGGTAGTTTTGCCCAAACTATTTAATACATAGAATGATCAAATCGCTCGGTACAACACATTTAACGCTCAAAAAGCTATGCCCTGTAGCAAATGAATTTAAGCGCTTTCAAAAATGTTTTAAGCTGTATTTACCTATGGAAATAAATCCTGTCTGTAGGTTGTCAATTTTACGATTAAGCCTGATAAGGGAAAAGTATTTGACCACTGGCTGCATACCTGTGAAAAATAGCAAGTCATTTTTTTAAAGCTTGGAGGATAACGTACAAGACAAAATTATAACATAGTAATATTCTACTAAATCATCACATGAAACATTTTACTAAATTTTATTATTTCGCATCATTATTGATCTGCTTTTTGTTCTCTGGGCAGTATAGTTATGCTGACGGATCGAAGGATTTGTATAGTTCGGGCAGTGGAGGTAGGGCCAAGTTGAGGTCAAGCACTGTGACATCTACATCCTATCCTTTTGCGAACTTAAATACTCATTATGTGTATGCGGTTGCGGGCGAAACGATCACGCTAGCTAGCAGTGTAATGGGGATAGGTAGTTCCAGAATAAAGCTGACAAAGCCCAATGGAACTATGACCAGTTATTCTAGCGGAGGTTTAATTGCTAACCGAAACCAGGAAGTTGCCGGGCCAAGGCTACCAAATGTAGTAGGTGGTAATTATTACACACCAATTACTTACACTGTACAGCCGGGTGAGACGGGTATATTTAGTGTAGATTTTGTACCTCCTGCCGGAGAAACTGCAAACTCACAAGATGGAAGAGAAGGTACCGGTGTATTGTTTACAGCAAATTGGACGGCTCAGGGAGCTTCCGATATTATGATTTCAGCTTGGGATGTTTCCATCTATGATTCTGGTAATACGTTTATTCCTGGAAGGGTATACGCTACAGTGCTTAATCTGGATATTAATTCAAGTTTCAGCGCTGCAAGTACCTATTATGGTAAAATGTATGTGTTAACGAAGGATGGATATACTTATAAGGTTGATAACAATGGTAATAATGGTATAAGTTTTGAGTTTTTTGTAAATAGCAATGGTTTCGTAAATGGGGCGGGAGAGCCAATATATAAAAGTTTAAATACAACAACGGGTATTTCATCGCAAATTAAGGATCCCCGGACAGCAGATAATACAACGAGCGTAACCCATAAAATGTTTTATACGCTTCCTGCCAATGATCTACCGGCAAGTGCATCTGGAGCAGTGGCTGGGGGGACTGGTACAACCTGGCTTAAAAATCCGCGGTTGGTTCCTGAGGTTTCTGATTTAAAATTATTTGGTGTAGAGGGAACCGAAGGACAGGTAAGTCATAAGGGTGGCAATATAAAATTTAGTGCCAATCTTTCAGGTCGTTATATCATTGAGATCAGTGCTGTTGCACCTGCCAATTTCCCAACGAGAACCATTACCGGTTTTGCAAGTGTTGGACTCAATTCAGTCAATTGGGATGGAAAGGATGGTTTAGGTAATCCTCTTCCATCTGGAAATTCACCAGCAAAGTTAACAATCAGGCTTCAGGGAGCTGAAGTTCATTTTCCATATTTTGATATGGAAATAAATCCGAATGGGATCAAACTGGAATTATTGAATGCAGGACTTAATGCAGTAGAATCAGATATTGTATACTGGAATGATACTGACATCACGCTTACTTCAGGGGTTAATAATCCACCTTCAAATCCAATAAATGCCAGCCAGTCCGCTATTCCGGCTGGAACTTCAAGTAATACCAATGGGCATAAATGGGGTAGTAACTCAAGCCCTACCTCGGGAACATTTGGTGATAACAAATCTATGGATACCTGGACATTTGTTTTGGGCGCAGAAGAAACATTAAATACTGTGATCTCCACTAAGGTTGCAGATTTAAAGGTAAATAGTATTACTCCAAATGTGTCGACAGTAGGTGCCAATGGAAACATCACTTATACTGTAGAGGTTCAAAATAGCGATGGTTCTGCTGCTTATAATGATGTAACTAATGCTCCTTTTTCTTTTAATGTTCCCGCAGGAATGGAAATTGTATCTGCTGTTTATGTATCTGCTTGTGGTACAGAAACCAATGGAGCTATTTCTGCTGATAAATTACATTATAACGCTCAATTAAACCTGACAAACGGATGTAAAGGTACCTATACCATTGTGACCAAAGCTGTTGGGGTGTCTTCCGGAAATGTAATGGTTGAAGCCACTATTATGAGGCCAAATGACGTTAACGATCCAGATGCAACGAACCCAGATCCAAATGTGCTTCCTACAGATCCTCATTTGGAATGTAAAAATGGAACGGCTACTGAAAGCTGCAATAACATTAAATACAATAACGTTGTTACGGTCATTAATAAAATTACGGCTGTTAAATCTATTGCAGGTAATCCGGTCACAGTAAAACCTGGTGACGTTTTGACATATAATATTATCTTGACAAATACGGATGCGCTTCCAAAAACCGGTGTTACTGCCAGCGACGTAGTTCCTTCAACGTTGACAGGCATTACTGCGATCAATAACGGTGGTGTTGCTACGGGCAACACGATCAACTGGACAGGTTTAACTGTTCCGGCGAACGGGAGTTTAACTTTAAGCTTTAACGCTACCGTTGTAGCCAACCTTCCGGTTGGAACGACAAGCATCAAGAACGTAGCGTCGATCATTGACCCGATTGATCCGACTACACCTGTTGCTCCGGAGGTTGAAAAACCAACTGAAGGTAAGATTACCGCAGTTAAAACGATTGCAGGCAACCCTGCTACGGTGAAGCCCGGAGATGTTTTGACTTACAACATTACCCTGAGCAATAGCTTTGGCACGGCCAAGACAGGTGTTACGGCCAGTGACGTAGTTCCTTCAACGTTGACAGGCATTACCGCGATCAGCAATTCCGGAACCTTAACGGGCAACACAATCAACTGGGCAGGTTTAACTGTTCCTGCAAACGGCAGTTTAACTTTAAGCTTTAATGCAACTGTTGCAGCTAATCTTCCTATTGGAACGACGAGCATTAAAAATACAGCGAGCATTGTAGATCCTATTGATCCTACCGTGCCGGTTACCCCTGAAGTGGAGAAACCAACCGAAGGAAAGATCACTGCAGTTAAAACGATTGCAGGTAACCCAGCTACGGTTAAACCTGGCGATGTTTTGACTTATAACATTACTCTGACCAATAGCTTTGGTACGGCCAAGACCGGTGTTACTGCCAGCGATATAGTTCCTTCAACGTTGACAGGTATTACTGCGATCAGTAACGGTGGTGTTGCTACGGGCAACACGATCAACTGGGCAGGTTTAACTGTTCCAGCAAACGGCAGTTTAACATTAAGCTTTAACGCTACCGTTGTAGCCAACCTTCCGGTTGGAACGACGAGCATTAAAAATACAGCGAGCATTGTAGATCCTATTGATCCTACCGTGCCGGTTACTCCAGAAGTGGAGAAACCAACCGAAGGTAAGATCACCGCGGTTAAAACGATTGCAGGCAACCCAGCTACGGTGAAGCCAGGCGATGTTTTGACTTACAACATTACTTTAACCAATAGCTTCGGTACGGCCAAGACCGGTGTTACTGCCAGTGACGTAGTTCCTTCAACGTTGACAGGCATTACTGCGATTAATAACGGTGGTGTTGCTACGGGCAACACGATCAACTGGGCAGGTTTAACTGTTCCTGCAAACGGAAGTTTAACATTAAGCTTTAATGCAACTGTTGCAGCCAATCTTCCTATTGGAACGACGAGCATTAAAAATACAGCGAGCATTGTAGATCCTATTGATCCTACCGTGCCGGTTACTCCAGAAGTGGAGAAACCAACCGAAGGTAAGATCACCGCGGTTAAAATGATTGCAGGCAACCCAGCTACGGTGAAGCCAGGCGATGTGCTGACTTATAACATCGTATTGACTAATAGTTTTGGTACCGCCAAAACTGGTGTTACTGCCAGCGATAATGTACCAAGTACATTGACAGGTATTGCAGCGATCAGCAATTCCGGAACCTTAACTGGCAACAAGATCGACTGGACAGGCTTAACTGTTCCTGCAAACGGGAGTTTAACATTAAGCTTTAACGCTACTGTTGTAGCCAACCTTCCGGTTGGAACGACAAGCATCAAGAACGTAGCTTCTATCATTGATCCGATTGATCCGACTACGCCTGTTGCTCCGGAGGTTGAAAAACCAACCGAAGGTAAGATCACCGCAGTTAAAACAATTGCAGGTAACCCTGCTACGGTGAAGCCTGGTGATGTTTTGACTTACAACATTACCCTGACCAATAGCTTTGGCACGGCCAAGACAGGTGTTACTGCCAGTGACGTGGTTCCTTCAACGTTGACAGGCATTACTGCGATCAGCAATGCTGGAACCTTAACGGGCAACAAGATCGACTGGACAGGCTTAACTATTCCGGCAAACGGCAGTTTAACTTTAAGCTTTAACGCAACTGTTGCGGCTAACCTTCCAGCTGGAACGACAAGCATTAAAAACGTAGCTTCGATCGTTGATCCGATTGATCCTACCGTACCCGTTGCTCCGGAGGTTGAAAAACCAACTGAAGGTAAGATCACCGCGGTTAAAACGATTGCAGGTAACCCGACTACGGTTAAACCTGGCGACGTGCTGACTTACAATATCGTATTGACCAATAGTTTTGGTACGGCCAAGACTGGCGTTACTGCCAGCGACAATGTACCAAGTACATTAACAGGCATTACTGCGATCAGCAATGCTGGAACCTTAACCGGCAACACGATCAACTGGGCAGGTTTAACTGTTCCAGCAAACGGCAGTTTAACTTTAAGCTTTAACGCTACTGTTGTAGCTAACCTTCCGGTTGGAACGACAAGCATCAAGAACGTAGCGTCGATCATTGATCCGATTGATCCGACTACGCCTGTTGCTCCGGAGGTTGAAAAACCAACCGAAGGAAAGATCACCGCGGTTAAAACGATTGCAGGTAACCCGGCTACGGTTAAACCTGGTGATATTTTGACTTACAACATTACCCTGACCAATAGTTTTGGTACGGCCAAGACTGGCGTTACTGCCAGCGACAATGTACCAAGTACATTAACAGGCATTACTGCGATCAGCAATGCTGGAACCTTAACCGGCAACACGATCAACTGGGCAGGTTTAACTGTTCCAGCAAACGGCAGTTTAACTTTAAGCTTTAACGCAACGGTTGCGGCTAACCTTCCAGCTGGAACGGCGAGCATTAAAAACGTAGCTTCGATCGTTGATCCGATTGATCCAACAGTTCCTGTTGCTCCAGAGGTTGAAAAACCAACTGAAGGTAAGATCACCGCGGTTAAAACTATCGTAGGTAATCCTGCTACTGTGAAGCCAGGTGATGTGCTGACTTATAACATCATATTGACCAATAGTTTTGGTACGGCCAAGACTGGCGTTACTGCCAGCGATAATGTACCAAGTACATTAACAGGCATTACCGCGATCAGCAATGCTGGAACCTTAACCGGCAACAAGATCGACTGGACAGGCTTAACTGTTCCGGCAAATGGAAGCTTAACTTTAAGCTTTAAAGCGATTGTGTCGGGAAATCTTCCTGTAGGAACGATTTCGATCAAAAACACAGCTTCGATCGTTGATCCGATTGATCCTGCTGTTCCAATAATCCCTGAAATAGAGCTGCCCGTAAATGAAAGTCCCGCAATAAATTTGGTTAAAACGGTAACGAATACAGGTACGGGAGTTGGTGGAGCCTTTAATGTGGGCGATAAAATTGAATATACATTCACCATCAAAAATACAGGTGATGTTACATTGTACAACATCAATATTACAGATCCATTAATCAGCAATTCCGCAATCAATATTCCAGGTAGTATTTTACCGAACAACGAGGTTAAGCAGGTCGTTAATTACACCGTTACCCAAGCAGATGCTGATGCAGGAAATGTGACTAACAGTGCACTGGCAAAAGCCAGTAGTCCTGCAGGTAATATCATAGAGGATAAATCGGGAACTACTATTGCTGGAGATGATCCAACCATTACTCCGATAACACAAAATCCTTCATTGAGCTTAACTAAAACAGCAGTTGTTGGTGTACACAACAAAATAGGGGATGTCATCAACTACAATCTGGTAGTTAAAAACACTGGAAATGTAACACTTACCGCAATTGCAATTACCGATGCAAATGCTGATGCAGGTAGTATTAGCCCTGCATTGGTTGCCAGCCTCGCGCCAAATGCTACAGCAAATATTACGGCTAAACATACTGTAACGCAGGCTGACTTAGATAGAGGATATGTAGCCAATATTGCAAAGGCAGATGGTAAAAATCCAAAAGGAGGAAACGTACATGCTGAATCAACAGATCCAGCACCAATACCTGGTGCGCCGGTAGATCCAACTTGTACAACATGTACCATCACACCAATACAACAATCGCCAGCAATCAAATTAACCAAAACTGCAGTTGCTGGTCCATACAACAAAGTTGGGGACATCATTAACTATAACCTGGTACTTGAAAATACAGGGAATGTAACTATAACTAAAATTACAATTAGTGATGCGAATGCTGATGCAGGTAGCATCACACCGGCAACCATCGCTACATTGGCACCAAATGCAACAATCAGTATTAAAGCGAAGCATACAGTAACACAATCAGATCTGGATAAAGGATATGTGAGTAACCTGGCAAAAGCAGATGGTGAAGATCCCAATGGAGGAAAAGTAAATGTGGAATCAACAGATCCGGCACCAATACCTGGTGCACCAGTAGATCCGGGTTGTCCAAAATGTACCATCACACCAGTAGAACAAAAAGGCGCAGTCGCTTTAGTGAAAACGGTAACCAATGCCGGAACAGGTGAAAATGGAGCCTTTGTATTGGGCAACCAGATTGAATATACCTTCACGGTGACCAATACAGGGAATGTGAGTCTGAAGGACCTGATATTAAGTGATCCGTTGTTAAACAAATTGAACATTACAATACCTGGAGTAATCCTTCCTGGTCAATCGGTAAGTCATGTTGAGAAATACACCATTACAGCGGCAGATGTGGTAGCTGGTAAGGTCACCAATCAGGCGGTCATCAAAGCTACTGATCCTAAAGGTGGAAATGTAACAGATCAGTCAGGTACAGCAGCCAATAATGATAATCCTACTGTCATTACCATTGCAAAACCACCAGTTGTAAAAGACGATACCAAGGAAACACAGCAGAATAAGCCAGTGGTAATTGATGTACAGAGTAATGATGAGCCTGGTAGCAGTGCCATTGTTCCAGGCAGTACAACGATCATTACACAACCTAAAAACGGAACAATTAAAGTGAATTCAGACGGTACGATAACTTATACACCAAATCAAGGTTATACCGGAACGGATGAGTTTACCTATACGGTGACGGATAAAAATGGTCAGGTTTCCAATCCGGCTAAAGTTACATTAACTGTTGTACCGACCAAGCCGGTAGCTATCGATGATGCCGCAGAAACCCAATGGAACACAGAAGTTAAAATCCCGTTATTGGGTAACGATAAAACCGATGGTGCTGCATTTGATAAAGGCACGGTTGAAATCACAGCGCAACCTAAACATGGTACTATAAAAGTTAATCCTGATGGAACGGTTACTTATTTGCCAAACAGCGGATATACCGGAACAGATACCTTTAAATATAGGGTTAAAGATGAGTATGGAAACTGGACCGACGTCGCTACAGTAACCTTGAACGTGAAAGGTTTCTTTATTCCAAATGTGATTACACCAAATGGAGATGGTAAAAATGACACCTTCCTTATTGTAGGACTAGAAAACTTTGGCAATGCTGATGTAACCGTCTTTAACCGTTGGGGTAACGAAGTATACCGCAATAACAATTACAAAAATACCTGGACGGGTGAGGGACTGAACGAAGGAACCTATTATTACCTGATCAGGTTAAATAATAATGGTAAGCAGGAAGTTTATAAAGGTTGGGTATTAATAAAAAGATAATTGATAAGGCCGGCGAAAGCCGGCCATATACAAACAGATTATGAACAAACATATCATAAAAAAAGCCATACTGGGATTGGGATTAACTGTTGCAGGCCTGATGCCAGCAAAGGCACAGCAAAATATTCAGTTCACTCAATACATCTTCAATTCTTTAAGTGTGAACCCTGCATATGCCGGATACAAGGAAGAATGGTTTGCACAATTGGCCTTGAGAAGTCAGTGGACAGGTCTTAGTGGTGCGCCGAGAACCGGGCAATTGTCTATTGATGGCGTAGCTGATGCCAATAAGAATGTAGGTCTGGGTTTGCAAATTACAGACGACAGGCTAGGCCCGCAGTCGGCCACCTCAATTTATGCAAATTACGCTTATCGTTTAAGACTTAACGACGAGGATACACAAAGATTAAGTTTTGGTGTAGGAGCGGGTGTTAGTCAATATGGATTGGATGGCAATAAATTAAGACCTGTTGATTTTGACGATCCAGATCTGCCGGTTGGTAAAATCAGTAGTACCATTCCGGATGTTCGCTTTGGGGTTTACTATTACAATCCAAGTTTTTACATCGGGGTTTCGGCAATGGACTTGCTTTCCGGAGATAAATCAAATAGCATTTTCAATTGGGATAAGAATAACGTGGAAAACCTGAAACGTAAGCGCCATTATTACCTGATCGCAGGTACAATATTTAATTTATCTGAGGATACGAAGCTTCGGCCAAGTCTATTGTACAAAGAAGATCTAAAAGGTCCTTCAAGTTTAGACATCAGTGGAATGCTGATCTTTGGTGAGAAGTTCTGGATCGGTGGATCATATAGAACGGGAGCCAACCTTTGGAAAAAGGATTATGCTCAAGGCCAGCAATTGAGTAGTCTCAATTCCATTTCTGCAATTACCCAGTTTTATATCACAGATAAATTCAGGATCGGGTACTCTTACGATCACATCCTGAGCAAACTGAGCAGCATACAAAATGGTACCCACGAAATTACGATTGGGGTAACATTCCCTGGAAAGGGCAAACGTTTACTTAGCCCCAGATTCTTTTAAGATCAATAATCGATATATCGTTTAAACTGATGAACATGATGAATAAAAAATATACCAGATACATTTTCCTTTTGGGCTTGGGATGTGCTTTTCATGCAGCTTCTGCGCAAGAACAACCAAGCTTAAAGCGAAGGGCAGATCAACTGTATACACAATATAAATACACTGATGCAGCTTCAATTTACCTGAAGTTGGTGGATGTCAAAAAACCAAAATTAACTGATCTTGAACGTTTGGCTGATTGCTATCAGAAAATGAATGATTATGAGGCTGCCGAGAACTGGTATGCCAGGGTAGTCCAGGACCCGGAAAGTAAAGCCGAAAACCTGATCAGCTATGGAGCGATACTTAAATCTAATTCCCGCTATGCAGAAGCAAAAAAAGTATTGCAGACTTATGCCAGTAAAAGCGGCGATGCTAAAAGGGTAAGTAATGAAATCGCGGGATGCGATTCTGCTTTGGTATGGATGGCTAAACCAACTGCGCATAAAATCAAAAACGAAGCTCAGGTCAATACTGTTTTTGCGGAATTTGGTGTGTTTCCAATTGGTAATAAAATCTTGTATACTGCCGAACCGGATCAAGGTTTCCTGAATCGGAAAGACGGGCGTACGGGTAATCCTTTTTTAAGAATCTATACTGCCGACCGCTCTGCGGACAATAGCTTAAGTGCAAAATTGATTGACAAGTCAATGTACAATGATGAAAATTATCACGTAGGGCCGGTCATTAGCAATCAAAAAGGAAATGTATTGTACGTGACACGTACTTATCCGGGGCAGTCTGGGGAGATTAGTAAAGAGAACAAAAAGAAATTCAGGACCAATAACCTGGAACTGTATATCTATACCGCAAACAATGGCAAATACGAAGCTGTGTCTTTTCCTTATAATGAGGTGAAGAAGTATTCTGTTGGTCACGCTGCATTAAGCCAGGATGAAAAAACACTTTATTTTGTGTCTGATATGCCTGGTGGTTTAGGGAACACTGATATCTGGTATTGCGAACTGCAAAATGATGGCAGCTGGGGAAAACCTCAAAATGCCGGACCTGCGATCAATACCAGTCGGGACGAAATGTTCCCGAACATAGGGGCAGATGGTACTTTGTATTACTCAAGTAATGGACTACCAGGAATGGGCGGATTAGACATTTTTTCCGCAAAAGGTGCGAAAAACGATTGGTCTAAACCAGTTAACCTTAGATTTCCGGTAAACTCTGCCGGCGATGATTTTGCTTTCATTACCAATGTTACAAACGAAAATGACGTGATGGGTTATCTTTCTTCCAACCGTAAGGGTGGAGTGGGTAATGACGATATCTACAGTTTCAGTAACATCAAACCTAAAATGATCCTGGCTTTAAAAGGCCTTACTGTGAATAAAAAAACAGGTGAAACAATAACCGCAGCTATGGTAACCTTATATGCTAATGGACGTCAGATTGTAGCTAAACAAAGCAGTAGTGCAGATGGTACTTTCTTTTTTGAACTGGCAAAAGGAACTGATTATACCGTGCTTGGTCAGAAAGAGAAATTTTATGGTGACTCGGCAACAGTAACAACCAAAGGCCTGACCAAATCTGATACCTTAAGTGTAACGCTGCGCTTAGAGCCGTTGTATGAAATTGGAAAAGCCATTGCGATTCAAAATATCCATTATGATTTTGATAAAGATAATATTCGTAAGGATGCTGCGAGAATTCTCGATGAACTGGTGCGCACGTTACGTGATAACCCTACACTTGAAATTGAACTGGGTTCGCATACCGACAGTCGCGGAGTAGATATTTATAACTTGGATCTTTCTCAACGTCGTGCGCGTTCTGTAGTAAATTATCTGGTTAGTCGTGGCATTTCGAGGACTCGCTTAACGGCCAAAGGATATGGAGAAACGCAACTATTGAATCGTTGTGGCAATGGGGTGCAATGCTCGGAAGCAGAACACCAGGCCAACAGACGTACTGAGTTTAAAATAATTAAATACTAAAGTATTGTGTATTAGGGAAAATAAAGCAACAACAATTTTGAATACACTTTAGGAAAATCTCATCTTCGAATGGCTGGACCTATGTAAGGGATAGGTATAAAAGCTAGATCTGAGAGTCAAATGGCCACTTAATTGTGGTCATTTTTCTTTTTTAATCTAAGCCAATTCCGTCATCATTGATCGTCAGTAGAAGGGTACCTGTTTAGATTAGCTCCTGTTCACGTGCATATGACAGTAACTCAGTAATGGAATTAACATTTGCCTTGGCCATCATGTTGCGCCGATGTGCTACAATTGTATGTTTGCTGAGATAAACTTTCTCAGCAGTTTGGGCGATGGATAATCCTTGTGCAAAATACTGTAGAATCTCTAATTCCCGGGATGTAAATGATATTTTTGTCGTGTTATCTGCATGATCAACAATTTTACTGATTACCGGGCATATATATTGACCACCATGTGCTATGGTAGTCAGGCATTGGAGTATAGTATCAAATCCAGATGATTTGGAAATGAATCCCTGGGGCTTATGATCCAAAATACTTGTAACCACTGCAGGGCTTATGGTCGAACTCATTATAATGATCTTGAGCTGTCGATTCAAACGCTTTATCTCATTGACAAGCATAAGACCATTTTCATTTTTAAGATAATAATCCAAAAATAGGTAAATACGCGTTTTTGAATGTTTTATAAGGAATTGTGTTAATTCTCTTTTATCATTAAGTGTGTGTACATCATTAAAAAGTTCCAGCCGTTCTATTAATGCAGCGAAAGAATCCGCAAATAAAAGATGGTCATCAAAGACCATGGCAATAGCATCGAGTTTCTCCATAAATTTACCTAAAGTAGTAAAAGTCTAGGATTATATCTACTATGAATATATACAGGTATTCAATATGCAAATATTGGTAAATAAAGAGAAACTCCGGTATAAATCTACCCATAGCCTTTCTCCAGGCTATTTATTCAAAAATGCCCGATTAGTGTGGTCTATAGCTGATATGTAAGCGCGTTAATAGCAAATTAATGCTATTGTAATAAATAGGGTAGCATGATGTTGTTATAATGCACATGTGTCCATTTTACTTGAGTGGAGTAGTATTAATTTTAGACGGTTAGCGTGATCAGTTAATCACTAATAGCTAAAAAATATGTTAACGTTAATCTTTTATGAAGATAATCAACAATAATTATAATCAATGAATGGGATAAAAATCGGTGTAATGTGTAACCGTGAGTTTGTCAGAAGAACATTCATTGCTTCTCTTGCGATATTTCAGGAAAAAATTATAGAAGTAGTATTCGAAACTACTATAGAATCTTTTCAAACCTTAATTCCGCATACTGCCAGCCCGGATATTATTCTACTTGATATAGATTCTCCCGATAGGTCCGGGACAGAAATCATTGAAAATGTACTTTTGTCCTATCCTGATTGTTCTATCATACTTGTTTCTGATATAAATGATAAAGATACCCTATTAAAATATATTCATGCTGGTGCCAAAGGGTGTCTGAAAAAAGTAAGTCAAAATAAATTGGCAACCGTTATTAGTGATGTAATGGATGGCGGTTGTTATATTAGTCCTGCTTATACGAAATTACTATTTGATCATGTTCTATGTACAAGAAAACAACTTTCTGAGTTATCTTACAGGGAACAGCAAATGGTAGATGCGTTAGTTGACGGCTTAAGCTACAAACTTATTGCTTATCGGCATCATATATCAATTGATACCGTAAGATTTTATCTGAAAAAAATTTATAGAAAATTAAATATCAATAGTAAGGGTGAACTATTGGCTTTAATGAGATTCAATTCCAATTAAACTAAGCATATGCTGACCTTAATCAGCGTTATGTTAGCTTTTGGATGGGATCATGTTTGGTCTGTTATAGTACAGATATAATATCTTATCAATTGTTTTCTTTAAACCTGAATTTGTTTCCTGAATTAACATTCCGGTAACATTCGGGCTGCTATCTTTGCCGACGATAAAAACAGCTCAGCACGTACATGAAAGAAGCCAGTGAAGAGGAACTTTTACAGTTGATCAGAAACTCTGATTATGGCGCTTTCGATGAACTCCATCGACGTTACTACAGGTCGCTTTATCTTCTGGCGTCAAAGAAAATTGGTGACGCTGATGATGCTTATGACCTGTTGCAGGATATGTTTATAGAGCTTTGGGAAAAAAGAGAAGCATTCTCCATTAATAATCCCCTTGGTAATTACTTACGAAATAGATTGTGGTTCAAGCTATCGGGGTATTTCCGTAAAAAGGGTTTTCAGGAAAAACACTTCAAGAATTTTGCGGAGTTTTTAGAGATGAGGCATTCCTCTTCGCTTCAGCTGGATGAGATGGAAATTCGCGAGGTCGACCTTCAGTATGAGGTGATTATCGAAGTGATTAACCAGACCATTGCAGCTATGCCCGAAAAAATGCGGGAAGTATTTCTGATGAGCAGGAGCAATCTCTATACTGTGTCTGAAATAGCCGAAAAACTGGGTGTATCTCCAAAAACAGTTAGAAATCAGACGAATATTGCCCTTAATCGGATCAAAAAGGCTACTGCTGATTTGCCTATTTCAGCCTATCAATTGCTTATCCTGATCTTCTTAACTTAAACTTAACGGAAACTTAACGATTTTTTTCTGGGACATTTTATCCATCTGTGCTTATTACCTATAGATGGACAAAACAGGAAAATACTTAGAAGAACTTTTTGATAAATATCGTCAGGGACTGATTAGCGAAGAGGAAAAAAAGTTGATTGCCCGTTGGCTGGTATATCTCGATGTGGATACTTCAGTAAGCGAAGCAGCTATCAAACTGAAGCAAGAAATTTCAAGCAAAGCTTTACAGGCGCATTTTTACCCTCAACAGCAATCTTCACCAAACATCTTTAGGTTATGGCGTTTGTCAAGAACGATAGCTGCAGCATTTTTTGTATTGGTTGGCACTATGGTGGCCATCTATTTCAACAGGATAGGGAAAGGAAATAAGATCGGACAAATGGCTTATGCGAAGGTAAGTACAGGGGTAGGCGAAATGAAACTAATAAAATTGAGTGATGGAACAGAAATCACCCTGAACAACCTGACTACGGTCAGTTACCCCAGCTCTTTTGATGGCTCCGGAAGAGAGATTTTTCTTTCTGGCGAAGCATTTTTCAAGGTTGCCCACAATCCGGCTAAGCCGTTTAAGGTACGTACCCCTAAAATGGATGTGCAGGTGTTGGGTACCTCCTTTGATGTAAGTGCTTACGGGGATGATCGTGAAATAGCTGTTACCGTGGCCACGGGAAAGGTAAGGGCTGCTGCGAAGAATAAAGCTAAAACGCTGCACATTCTTTTACCCGGAGACCAATTGGTTTACCGTCATGATATAGCTTCGTTCAAAAAAGTGAAGGTAAATCCATTGGCTATCAATGGTTGGCAACAAGGAAAATTGAGCTTTAAAAAACAGCGGTTAATGGATATCACCCGTCAGCTGGAAAGGTATTATAAGGTCAAATTCCATTTTGAAAACCAAACTCTGAGAAACAAGTTGCTTAGCTTGAATGTAAATAACCAGCGCTTAGAAACAGTGATGAAAGCACTTAGCTTATCGGGAGAGTTCAATTATAAGATTACTGGCAACCAGGTTAAAATCTGGTAATCCCGGTCATCATATCATCAACATAAATTGGAGGAACTATATGTAAAGAACGCAAAGAATAAACTATCACATTAATGGCATAAAAACAAAAGAGCGAAAGTGGTGGGACACTTCCGCTCATCAATAAGTTTTTATGATCCATCATTTTCGAGACAACAAATCATTTAAAAAACTATGTACAATTCTACAAAAATAAATGTAATTAAACTGCTATTTTCCATGACAAGGTTTACCTTTTTACTGATCACGGTTTCCGTCGCCTTTACAGGAGTATTGCTGGCTATCGAGGTAAAATCACAACAATTGGAAAAAACAATGGTAACTTTCGGTACCAAAACATCATCGGTTCAGGAACTACTGTCCAGTGTCGAAAAACAATCGGAATTCACCTTTTCATTTTCTGCAAGGGTAGGAGAAATGTTGGTTTCTATTCCTAAAGGGGAAAATATCCCGCTTTCGGAAATACTCAAAGTATTAGCACTACAAAAACGTTTGAAGTTTACACAGTTGGGCAGCCTGATCGCTATCAGCCAACTTGCCCCGCTACCCAAACCTGGCCGCATTTCCGGTAAGGTTACGGACGACAAGGGCGGTGCACTTCCTGGTGCAACCATTAAGGTGATTGAAACTGGACAAGTGGTACAAAGCAGCCCCGAGGGTAATTACCATATTGCTTTGCCACCGGGAAAGTATACCTTAGAATTCAGTTACATCTCTTTTCAGACCCAGCGTATTACTGGCGTGCAAGTGGCAGAGGAAAAAAATACACCGCTTGATATCAGATTGGCGGTAGCATCTGAAGGATTAAAAGAAGTAGTGGTAACTACTGGTTACAAAAAAGCAAGTATAGCGAGCTTGTATCAGCTACAGCAAAAAAGTGCCAATCTTTCCGATGGGATTTCCGCAGAGCAGATCAGCGCTACTCCAGATAAACACTTAGGAGAAACTTTAAAACGTATTACCGGTGTAAGTACAACCGACAATAGAAAAGTGGTAGTACGTGGCATTGCCGAGCGTTACAATGTATCGCTTTTAAACGGTAGTTCCTTGCCTAGTTTAAATGTGCAGGAACGTGATTTTGAATTTAACCTGATTCCGACAAATTTGGTAGAAAACGTGGTGGTGGCTAAATCCATTACTGCGGATATGCCTTATGGCTTTGCTGGTGGATTGGTACAGATCAGCACCAAATCGGTGCCTAACCAGAATTTCTTCTCTATAACTGCAGGAACTTCGGTAAACTCGCTCACAACTGGCAAAGATTTTATGGGTTATGGTAGAGGAAAGTATGATTATTTAGGTTTTGATGACGGGGGACGGGATCATTTTCCGGATGGGATTTTTAACCTTGGTGGCTTTGATCCTCGTAGACCAGATGCACAAAATAAAATTAAAGCAGCAGAAGTTGGTGCGCAGAACAAAAGGATTGGTGGCACCGAAAGATTGGGTACCAGAATCTATCAGGCTATGCCTTCGCAGAACTATCAGCTAAGTATAGGTCGAACATATAAATTGGATAGCGCAAATTCACGGAAAATTGGTTTTGTTGGCGCTGCGAGTTATCGCAATACGCAATCTAACGATGTAATTGCAAGCATGCGTAGAGGAAGCTGGAGCCAACAGCCTGCCAGGGGCGACGACCCGACGGATGTAAATACCGGAAATATTTATGGTTTCAATACTACTTTGGCAGTGCTGTTAAACGGTGGATTTAAGACCAAAAACCATCAAATCAATACCTATAATCTTTACACACACATTTTCGATAACAGGTTCAGCAGGATTACAGGCTGGAGTCATGAAAGTCCAAAAAACGATAGTGACATGAAGTTTGCAGGTACCGAAGAAGATGATCGCCCTAAATTTACCAACCTGCTGCAGAATAAACTGAGCAGTATGCACCAGTTCGGTAAACTAAAAATTGAATGGAGCGTTGCACGAACGGTACTGAAATCTGAAGAAAAGGATGCGGTATCTGCAACTATCAGTACCCGTGAAATTGGTAATCAGGCTCCTTTCCGGTTTTACCAGCCAAACAGTTCTTCAGATCCGGGTTTTGGTATCTTGCATCGTGATCAATACACCTATAAAGAAAATAATTTTGATGCCCTTATTAACGGCTCATATGATTTTAACATTGGTAACACGGCGCATACTTTTAAAACAGGAGTAAACTATCTAAAAAAGCATGCAAACTACAACTGGGGGATATTGCCAATCAGTATTGGACCAAATTCTACAATCCCAATTGCTCAGATTCCGATACAACAGTGGGGGGATTACATGAGTATGGCCGACGCAGGAAATAATCTTTTCTATTTTCCTGCCAGCTACTCGTTGAATGCCTTTGAGGCCAAAAGTACCAATAAAGGAGCATTTGTGATGATGGACCATAAACTGTTACCAGGTTTAAGAGTGGTTTACGGATTACGAACCGATTATTTTAGATTAGATACCATTCGAAATTCGGCCAGCTTATTAAGAGATAAGAACAACCGTATTTTATTCGAAGAAACAAAGGATTGGTATTTTATGCCTTCGGCCAATGTTACCTATAGCCCAATTAAAGACATCAATATCCGGGCATCTTATGCTAAGTCGGCAGTAAGGCCAGGCATGATGGAAAATTCAAGGTTCTCTCGTTTTGATCCAAATTACGGTTCGCAGGTTAAGAGTGGCGGTGTGTCTAGTACCATAATCGATAACTATGATGCCAAGATAGAATGGTTTGCCGGAGCCGGTGAGCTTTTGTCGGCGGGTTATTTTTATAAGTATTTCGACAAGCCAGCAGAGTTTTATCGCGTTGACAGAGAAAATAATGGCGTGGGATATATCCTGATCACCAATTCGGATTGGGCTAAGGTAAAAGGCTGGGAATTTGAAATGCGCAAAAATCTCGGTTTCATCTCAGATGCAGTTTCTTTAATGTCCAGGATTTACTTAAGTGGAAATCTTACTTTACAGAAATCTACCGTTAGGGCAAGAGAGCTACAGGTAAAGGTACTACCTGATAAAACAGATTCTTTGTACTACAACTATATCAAATATCCACGTGCTCTTTATGGTCAGGTACCCATACTTTACAATGCAGGTTTGCAGTATGTAGGCAAGAAATTGGGATTAAATATTACTTACAACCATGCAGGCTATAAAACTTTCATTACCGCCAGTGATCCAAATCTGGTGGAATATGAAAGGCCACGTTCTCAGTTTGATGCGCAGATTAGTTATAAATTCTTAAAAGGAAAACTTGAATCCAAACTGAATATGAGCAACCTGTTTAATGCCCCATTTAGGCACTTCATTAATGATGGGAGTACTTTTGACATTATTCCTGGTGGCGTTGGCGAGGAATGGCAGGACAGGTACAGATATAAGCCTGGTTTTTCGGAGAAATATGAAGCAGGATATGTCGATCCTGAAACAAACAGACACGTTGGCGACAGGCAAAGCTCTACCCGATACCTGGGGCGTACAATTAGTTTATCATTTACCTATAACCTTTAATTATTCGATGATGAAACCATCATGATTTTTCAGACCGCACTTGGGATGAATAAACCGAGCTTTCCAGTTCCTGAACACCAGAACAATTGAAGGCTTGCGAAAAATCTGATAGCTTCATCATAAAAGAAAACAAAATTTAAGCAGATGAAAATAAACCATATAAATTTCATTATTGTTGCATGCGCGATACTTTTTGCCGGTTGTAAAAAGGAAGGTGAGTTTGTTTTAAAACCCGTAAAAGCGCTTAAACCTTTTGACATAAAAGGTTATGTTGTTGCTGATACTTTAGAGCAATACTTTGATGGCGTTAAGGTTCGGGATCTTTACGGTAAGGTGTCTCTTGCCTATGTTACGCCCCAAATTGCTTTTCAAAATGATGTGGCGGTAATGCAGCTCAAAAAGAAAAGCACAAAAGAAGTAGTCTACGAACAGAAATTTAGTATTGCTGATGCTAAAAATGAAGTTGCTAATTTTTATTTTGATGGAACTAAGGTGTCAAAGAGTTACCAGTATCCAAAACCTGAAGGCAGTGATTATATGGTCAACTTTTATTTTGATGGGCCAAAAGGAATGCCGTCTGTTGATATCGGTATTGATGTACTGGAATATTATATGGATGCCAATAACAAGGTAATAGTGGTTCATAGCACTAGCTTTCCCATTGCTGAAAACCTCCAAAGAGGAAAATGGAGTGAATATTTGAAGATTTCACCACCACCTCCGGTAATTCCTACTCAATCTGGTACCGACCTTTATCCCGTGGTTACCATTAGAGATGCGAAAACAAAAAAATACCTGATTGGTAATAATTTTGAAACAAGCACCATTCAGATGGAAATTCCAGATCAATGGACCTCACAAGGAAAGGTGCAGAGCATCCATATCCAGCAAAAAGGTGCCGAAAAAAATGTCTTTATGGAGATTAATGACCTGGTGCAGCTTTTTCCTTAATATCACAATTGTAAAGTGGCTGTGTTATTAATCCACTCGTCATCCTGAATTTATTTCAGGATCTGGAATATCATATTTAAAAACTGCTTAAACGAGTTCATAACCACGCGGTAGCTGCGAAGCAAAATAAATTCAGGATGACGAAATGCATAAAAATTGCATAAATTGGATTAATGATACAGCCTGTTTAATGATTAAAGTATGGCCGGGGCAATAGCTTGCCCAAATACCAACGTATTTCCGTCAGGGTCATTTACTGCAAAGTCCCGCATCCCATAAACCCGGTCCTCAAGGGTGACTGATATGATCGCTCCGTTTGCGGTCAGCCGTTGGTAATAATCATCAACATTATCAATGTCTATGCAAAGGTGTGCGCTTCCTGCCGGCTTTTTCCTCCCGGGATTTTCGGACCCGCTGATGTGGATGAAAACTTCGTCAATGAACAATCCTGCGTACTCTCCAAATTCGAAATCAAATGTGAAGCCGAGAATTTTGGTGTAATAATCCAAAGCGCTGCGGAAGTTACTGACATGGATTACTGTTGCTGAACTAAATGCTTTCATTGGCCTGGGTTTAATTAATTATTAAACGAATGTATAAATATAAAATTATATAAGTTGTTGGGCCAGACCTATCAGAATTCCTTCTGCCCCACGAATGTAGCACAGTCTATAGGAGTCTTGAAACTGAACCACTTTGCCAACCAGTTGGGCCCCATGTTTGCTTAGCCTGGATACCATCTCGTCAATGTCTTCAACGGTAAACATCATACGTAAATAACCGAGTGCATTTACGGGGGCAGTACGGTGGTCTGAAACTACAGCTGGCCTGATAAATTGTGAAAGCTCCAAACGACTGTGACCATCAGGGGTAACCATCATGGCAATTTCTACACACTGATCGCCTAGTCCTGTAACACTGCCGGCCCATTCGCCCTCAATGGTGGCCCGTCCTTCAAGCTTAAGGCCTATCTCCGT
The DNA here is from genome assembly GCF_900564155.1 of Pedobacter schmidteae. Lineage (NCBI taxonomy): Bacteria > Pseudomonadati > Bacteroidota > Sphingobacteriia > Sphingobacteriales > Sphingobacteriaceae > Pedobacter > Pedobacter schmidteae. The sequence goes on from NZ_LS999839.1 coordinate 2,925,325, forward strand.
AAAAAAAGGAATGACATTGTCTAGTGATTCTACCACTATACTGACATTGTCCATTCTTATTAGTTTGTTTTTTGCCATAGTTTTTTCTCCTTAAATTACCGAACTCGTAACTAAGTTTTTAAAGATTGCCAACAACTTTTACACTTCATACGCCACCCTTGCAAATTTATTTCTATACTCAATTGGGGTAAGCCCCGTAATCTTTTTAAAGATATCTCTAAATGCTTTGGTATCCGTATAGCCTACATCAAACATAATTTCTGATATATTCTTTCTTGATGCTTCAAAAAACTTTTTGGCAGCTTCTATTCTTACTCTTTGTATGTATTCTATAGAAGTATTGTTGGTAGCCTCTTTAAATCTTCTTTCAAAAGTTCTACGACCTGTATTGATTAAACCGGCTAAAGTTTCTATGGTTATTTTGTCTTCATAGTGTTTTTCAATATGATCTTGCACCTTTTGAATATCCGCATCACCATGGCTTCTTTGGCCTTTGAATATAGCGAATTGCGATTGGCTGTCTCTCCCGATATCCAAAGCGAAATATTTTGAAATCATTACCGCGGTTTCCCGGTCGGCATACTTTTCAATCAGGTATAATATTAAATTCCATAAACTACTTGCCCCACCGCTGCTGTAAATGTTATCGTGTTCTGTTATGATAGCACCGTCTTCTACTTCTACCTCCGGGTACCTTTCTTTAAAATCGCTAATGTGCGCCCAATGTGTAGAGCATTTTTTGCCATTCAGTAAGCCGGTTTCGGCCAAAAGAAAAGCGCCAATGCACAAACTGGCCAGACTTGCGCCATTTTTGTAGAGCTTTGTAAAATAAGGTATGGCTTCTGCATTGGCCTGTATTCCTTTGGTTGTATCGCCAAATGTGGGCGGTATAATCAGTAAATCAGTTGCCGTAACATCTTTCAGTAATCTGTTGGTTTTTACTGTATACTCGCCATTGTTGGCGGGTACATAAGTGTTCAAACCCACATATTCTACCTCAAAAGCTGGTTTTTTGCCAAATGTGGTCAAAAACTCATTGGCTGTATGAAAGCTTCTAAAAGGTGGAGTAATTGCTTCAATCACCCCGTACTCAGGTACAAAAACGGAAATTCGCATATCTGTTGAATTAAGTTACTAAGCTACGAAAATAGTTTTGTCATAATTTACCCCCAAAGTTGTCATTTTTACTATAGAAGAAATTTTATACCTCATTGTACCTTTGAATTATAAATCAATCAATAAAGAAAATAGCAATGACACAAGTAACAAAAATCACGGTAGAAGCAACAACAGATGTTCCCGTAGCAAAAGTTTGGAAAGCCTGGAATACACCAAGCGACATTATGCAATGGAATGCTGCCGATCCAAGCTGGCATAGTCCAAGTAGTGAAAACGACCTGACAGTAGGAGGGAAGTTTAAGCACAGAATGGAAGCTAAAGACGGTAGCTTTGGTTTTGACTTTGAAGGCGTATATGACACTGTAGAACTACATAAGGAAATCACTTACACCATGGGTGATGGAAGACAGGCCACCACTTTATTTGCCGAAAAAAATGGCAAAACTACTATTGCCACAACCTTTGATGCCGAAACCGAGAATGATCCTGAATTTCAGAAACAAGGATGGCAAGCCATTTTGAACAATTTTGTGAAATATGTTGAATCAACAAATTAATTAGCCCTATCAATCCTAATATTATGAAGAAGAATAAAATAATTTTTTGGCTGGCAACAGGTTTCATCGTACTGTGGGAGGGTGTAATGCCACTTGGCACCATGTTATTTGCGCCTGAATATGTGAATGCAGGTACTAAACCTTTGGGCTATCCCGATTATTTTGCTTATTCGCTTGTCATCTGTAAAGTACTTGGTGCTTTGGCCATTTCCTTTCCAAAAACACCAGCTAAGTTAAAGGAATGGGCCTATGCAGGACTCACATTTAATTTAATTTTTGCTTTCATCAGCCATGCCTGCGTAGACAAAAATATTGGATTTATGCTACTGCCATTGGTGGTATTGGCTATCCTTGCCGTTTCTTATCGGTATAACCATAAAATCCAGCCTAATGGCTAAATAATTTATGCGCCTATGCATGACAATTTAATCAGCGCGATTTTCATCACATTTTCGGGAAATTGCAAAAAAGCATTAGCCTTTTACCAAACTTGTTTTGGGGGGCTTTTGCAATTTGAAACTTTTGAAAAAGAAATAGAAGGCTACCCGGAAATACCCGTTGTGAGTGGGTCACTGGTTTCCGACCGGATAATTATTTACGGTTCAGACCTGGTACATAACGAGGGAAGAAAGCTTGGAAACTATATGTCCATTTTTTTGCATTGTAAAAATACCATCGAAAGAAAAGAGCTTGTCAAAAAGCTGGAGCCGGGGAAAAAGTTTTTTTTTGTCAATAATGATGACGACCAAAAACTATTTGAAGTAATTGATGTTTATGGCGTGAGATGGGTTCTGGGTATTTAGCTTAGCTTTTGTTGTAGTGTGGTCTAGGTATCAAAGGATCTTCATAGCTGCACCAATATTTTTATTTTTTCCCCTTTTGCCTTAGCTGTTAATGAGTGGTACTCCCATTAAAATTTAATAATCTTAATTTTTCTTTCAAAAAAAAATCTTAAATAGGCATCTTTCTCGTTTATATATAAAAACTAGATTAACGTAACATGAAAGTAGCTTTTAAAATTAGTAATAGAGTTTGGTCCTTTATCAAAAATAGAGATTCATTTATTGTTCAGGAGTTGATGACTGCAATGGCGTTGAAAGAAGAAGAAGCCATGGAGATTTTACAACATCTGCACGATCAAGGGTACATTACCATGAAATGGATAGAGAAAAAAGGCAAACTATGTTTTGTGAAGATAAAACCTTTTGATGACCATGTAAATTGAATTTTGCCATATCGTAAGTTGTTGAATCAGATTTAACTATTTGTTATGACCAGAGACTTTGATATCATAGAAGATATTATAGCCAGCATATACGAGGGGACTTATGATATAGAACCACATGATTTATATGTCATCAATTGTTGTGCTGAACTTGGGGCCGAAGCCGAGATATTTACAGTTTTAAATCCTGATAAAGCGGTTACCTATCTCATGAAACGTAAGGTTATTTTGTATAGGATTATGGCCTGTGTAGCTGAGGAAAAGGAAAGGGTAGAATTGTGGAAGAAATTACAATTGGAGTTTGTAGAAGACAAATTGATAAAATTATACCAGTTTTATCTGAACCTATTGGAGGATGCAAAAGATCTGTAAAGCGACGCAAAAAAACTCCTTTTGTTTGCTAACAAAAGGAGTTTTTTGTCCATATCATATTTTTTTATCTCACAGAATTATTTCTTAGGTTCTACATGTGTAGTAGGGGTATGGATGATGTCAAAATAAATGGTTTTGTCGTCATTATTTGGGTATATCCTGTAAGTAAATTCTTTTTTGGTTAACACAGTGATGTCCACAACCCTGGTGAATAGTGTTGCCCCTGTTGTTGGATTTTTCGCTACAATTGTGCGGGTTTTTCCATTTTCCGTAACCGACCAGTCGCCTTGCATTTTTGGGCTGTTGTCCAGATTGTACATCGTAAAAGTACCGTCGGATTTAAAATAAGCAAAACCTACAAAATTGGAAACATTTGCGTTGCTTAGTGCAACATCTTTTCCTGCATTATCTTTTGCGTTAGTGGTTTCCCATGGTGTACTGGCCAGGGTTTCGCTTGGGGTAAGTACCGGTTCCATATCTTTTTTGTCTTTGCTACAGCTAAAAATTAAAGTGCCGGCAAGTGTAAATAATAGCGCGAACGCGAGTTTTTGTAAGTGTTTCATACTTTTAATCATTAGTTTATGCAAAGGTATTTCTGTAAAACAGATCCCGATTGTAAGAATTATGCCATTGCTTGTATGATTTATTATTGTAGGAATTATTAAAATCAGTATTTTTAATAAAAAACCTAACTATGAAGAATTTAGTGATTTTATTAGCTGTGGCATCTGCAATTGCCCTGAGCTGTAATAGTGTGAACAAAAGTCAGCTTAAGGGGATTGATACCCTTAAAACGGATACCTTAAAAACCGATACCAGTAGCGCTTCTCATGTAGTTGGGGGCGATAAAGACGCCCATGGCTGCCTTTCCAGCGCTGGTTATACCTGGTCTGTTCTTAAAAATGATTGCATCAGAGTATGGGAAACGGGAATAAGATTGGATCAGATTGAAAAAAATGAAGGGCACACTTCCATGGCCTCAGTTATAATAGCCGATGATGGCAAACGTGCTGAACTTTTTATTGCCAACGAAAAAGCATCTGTTTTGCTGGATCAGCAATCGGGGGCTGATGTGGGTAGTTATAGTGCAAATGGTTATACCTTAAAAAAATCGGGGGCAAAGTGGTTGCTTAGCAAAGACGGTAAGGACATTTATAAAAATTAAGATTTTTCGGAAATGATGACCCGAAATTTATTATGAAAAACAACATGGCCATTCCCTTTTACAAAGGGTTGCATGGCTCTTGTAGCAGTGGCAAGTGTTTGGTCAAATCCAACCTGTTGAATTACCCGGGCAACGGCGCCAGATGACATTAAACCCTTTAATGCGGTATCCAGGTTTTCGTAATGCCATACCGAATTGACATCTGCATTGTTTATAATTCTAAGATCTAGCTCATTCAATAAAGTTTGCAGCAAATTGTTTTCTGAAAGTGCAAAGGGGCCTTTCGCCCCGGGCGGTGTTGGAGGAAGCAATGATGCTATTGCCTTTAAACAGCCGGCAGCTTCGCAATCTTCCTGATTTCCCCAAATCATCACCACAAGCCTACCTTTACTTTTTAATACCCGTTTGGCCTCTGTCAAGGCATTTCTTACATTGGCAGCAAACTGAAAAGAGTTGAATCCGCAAACGACATGAAAACTTTCATCCTCGAAAGGCAGCTCTTCCATTTCGCCACTTAAAAAGTTAATGGAGTTGTCGCGGATACTGGCCTGCGCCAGCAAAGCATCGCTGGCATCAAGTCCGGTTACCTCGGCACCTGTTAAGTGAGCAAGGTGACTAAAATAACCTGAACCACAGCCAATATCCAGTAGTTTGTCGCTTGATCTCAGATGTAGAAAATCTAAAGCATATTGATATCCTTGTTCCACGGTCTTTTCCTGGATTTGGGCCCAGTCTTTTGCCTGCATGCCCCAAAGTTCTCCCTGTATAGTTTTCGAGCCCATAACGAAATGTTTTTGCTGTTTAATAAACTTATATAGTATGCTAAGCCTAATTTAACGAAACTGCTTTTATTTTGGAAGGATTGGCATTTTTTATTTAATCGGGCAATATCATAAATAGCTAAAATTAGGTTTGTTGCTAAATTTAACCTTGATACTAAAATAGGAATACATGTAACTATTCTTTTTTAGGAAATAATTAGATGACATTAACTTTTATTTTTTTAGTTTTAATGAACCAATCAAATGAAGCGTATTTACAGTGATTTTCAGGATAAAGAGCTTGTAGCCTTATTAGCTAAAGGTGACAAGTGTGCTTATTCGGAAGTATTCTTCAGATACAATAAATTACTCTATAGTCATGCGTATAATAAACTTCGCGAGCGTGAAGATGCAAAAGATATTGTTTCCGAGGTTTTTTATGCATTGTGGGCAAAAAGAGGGCAAGCATTACCTGAACATAATCTCATTGGTTACCTTTTTGTAGCTGTTCGTTATAAGATTGCTGATTTTCTATCCAAAAAACAGGTGCGACACCACTACATTCAGTCATTGCAAAATTTTATTGATGAACCCCAACAAGTCAACGCTGACCATCTGATAAGAGAAAAACAGTTAAAAGAAATTATAGAAGAAGAAATATCCGCGTTGCCACCCCGCATGCAGGAAATCTTTAGAATGAGTCGGTTTGAGCAGATGACTCATAAGGAAATTGCTGAAAAATTATCACTTTCCGAGCAAACGGTTAAAGATCAGGTGAAAAAGGCTTTAAGAATACTAAGGGTTAAATTAGGCTTTTTTGCTTTTATCGCGATGTTCTTAAAAATATTTTAATTTCTTATCCCCCCAATGCCTGAGTCGACCGACTTATAGTTTAACCAGGTATAAATGAGGAAACCAAATGAATAAGGTAAATGCTAAAGAACTGTTGCGTAAGTATGCAGATGGTACTTGTACTGAAGATGAGAAATTGGTGTTTGAGCAATGGTATCTGAATTTGAACAGAACTCATCATTCTCAGCTTACGGAAATAGAACTTGATCAAGCGGAACACGAGATGCGTGTAGTTTTGGCAATCGGATCTGTAGCCAAATCAAAACGTCTGTGGCCATACTATGCTGTTACTGCAACTGTGTTGTTATGTCTTGGTATCGGTTTTTTATTTAACAAGTCGAGTACCTTGCTCACCGTTGAACAGAAAGTAAAATCCAATGCGCTGGCAAATATTAAACCCGGTAAAAATGTTGCAATACTTACTTTATCTAATGGCAAAAATATTACGCTTAGTGACATTAAAAGTGGTGTGGTTATAGATGCAACGAAACTAACGTATAACGATGGGAGTGCCGTAGCTAATAATGACGGTCTTAATTCCAATGATTCATTTTATTCAGGTGTATTGAAAGCAAATACCCCACGCGGTGGTACTTATCAGATCATCTTATCTGATGGCACAAAAGTATGGTTAAACGCTTCTTCGGAACTTAAATTTCCGGCCTCGTTTAATCAAAGTAAACAACGTAGTGTAGAGTTGAGCGGGGAAGCTTATTTTGAGGTAGCTAAAAGTAAAATTAAGCCCTTTATAGTACATAGTAATGGACAGGAAATAGAGGTGCTTGGTACTCATTTTAATGTAAACAGCTATTTGGATGAAAAGGTAACAAAAACAACTTTATTAGAGGGAGCTATAAAGCTCAAACTGTTAAAAGGTGATAATCCCGCTTCATATGTATTAAGAGCTGGACAACAAGCTATAGCCGGGCATAATATTGTGATTAGAAATATAGATGCAATGGATGCAATCGACTGGAAAAATGGCATGTTTATTTTTAATAAAGAGAGTTTGGAAAGCATTATGCGCAAATTATCGCGCTGGTATGACGTCGATATTGTGTTTGAAAATGAAAAATTAAAATCGAGATTACTAGGGGGCACAGTTTCGCGTTTCAGTACAGTTACCGAAGTGCTTGAAGTTCTGGAATTAACGGAGTTGGCACATTTTAAAATAAAAGGAAGGAGTATTATAGTCATGGAATAACTACTTAAAAGGTTATCCAGAAATAGATAAAAAACCAGTTGCGCTTGCAACACAACTGGTTTAAAGTCTGGATGATGTCAATAAAATTGGATCGTATTCACATTAAACAAACTAACCAAATGTATAAAAAAAAGACCAATAAAATTGGTGTACCCAAAAGGTATGTCCATAAATTACTGCTGATTATGCGAGTCGTCACCATAGTATTAATAGCAATGATCATGCAGGTAAGTGCTGCAGGTAATGCACAGACTATGTCATTTGCAAAAAAAAATACCACTATTAAAGAGATATTTGCGGAGATCAGAATGCAGATGGGTTATAACGTAGTATGGCCTGCCGAAAAATTTGACGAAAACAGAACGCTCAACGCAAATTTTAAAAATACACCGTTGTCAATTGTTCTAAATCAAACTTTAGATGGCCAAAATATCACTTATACCATAAAAAATAAAACCATTGTTTTAAAGGCTAGTCAATTAAATGAAACTAATCAGGAATTCATTTCCGGTGTGGTTACCAATCTTATAGGTAATGAGCCCTTAAAAGGGGTAACCGTTTTGTTAAATGGAAGCGCTACGGCTACACAAACAGATGCAAATGGCCGATATAATATTAAAGCCAGCAAAGGAGCATTAAAGTTTTCTTTTGTGGGTTTTGCCGATACGCTCATTAACATTAACGGACGCAGTACAATTAATGTAATGATGATCCCGGCTCATTTAAAACTGGATGAGGTTGTCGTTGTAGGGTATGGAAGTGTAAAAAAAAGAGACCTTACCGGATCAGTATCAACAGTTAAAGCCGATGTTTTTGACCAATCCAGACAAAGCTCATTCGTCAACAGCATGCAGGGCCGCGTAGCAGGTCTCCAGATTACTTCAGGGTCAGGCGAGCCTGGGTCAGGATCAAAGATTATCATCCGTGGGGCAAATTCTCTGACAGGCGAAAGCAGGCCTTTGTTTGTTATAGATGGTGTTCCGGTAAACGAAAGTGAGGCACCTATTGCTAATTCAAAATTCGGAGCAAACTCAAGAAGGGATCCATTGAACTCTATTAATCCTGCTGATATTGTTTCTGTTGAGGTCTTAAAAGACGCTTCATCTACAGCAATATATGGATCAAGAGGTGCAAATGGGGTTATTATTATCACTACCAGGCAGGGAAAAGAAGGTGAATCTATGGTTACCTACGATGGCCGTATGGGCATTTCCTATCCGGCAAAAAGACTGGAAATGTTGAATGGGGATGAATGGATTGACTATCGGAAAGACTGGGTATTGATGCCCGATGGGAAAAGGATTACCTATGGTTACTTTAATGATTATCTTTTTTTTACCAATGCCGGTAAAACGGAACCATCCGAAATGGTTCCCAGAGATGTGTATGCATTACCCGAATACAACTGGCAGGATGAAATGTATCGCACGGCATATGCAAAAGATCATAACCTGTCGGTAACCGGTGGAACCAAGTATACCAAGTTTTTCGGAAGCGTGGGCTACAACAAAGAAGATGGCTTGTTTATCAATAATGATTATTCGCGGTACAATACCCGCTTAAGACTTGATCACAATAAAAACAGGTTTATCATGTCGCTTTCTATTAACGGATCCTATTCAAAATATAACGGTGCAGTGCAGTCAGGTGATGGATATGGCAATATTGGAGTTACCCAGGCCGCCATCATATCACGACCACTGGTGTTTCAAAACCCTCTTGCGCTACAAACACAGGGTGGATGGAAAAAACCAACAGAAAATCTGGAACATATAGACCGGGATATTTCTACACCAAATGTAGGCGCTAATATTGTCTTAAATTATAAGCTGATAGAGGGGTTGTACGTTGGAACCATGTTAAATGGTGTGATTGTAAATTCCAAGGTAAATGAATTTTATGGAAAAGATACCCCCTGGGGTTATTACTTAAAAGGACGGGCCGCAATTAACAATACTGAGTGGATGGGCTGGTCGAACATCAACACTTTGAGTTATGATAAGGTGCTGAAGAATAACTCAAAAATTAGCGCATTGGGTGTTTTTGAATTGAGTGGAAGCGGGTATCGAAACAGTTCCATCATTAAAAGTAATTTTTCTGATGAGACCACCGGAATTCATGATATCAGTAAAGGTATTACGCTGGAAGATGCTACATCAGGAGCCGGGCAAACTAAAAGGATCTCGTATCTGGCTAGGTTGAATTACGATCACAGAGGAAAATACCTGCTCACAGGTAGTATGCGACTGGATGGTTCAGATCGTTTTGGAGAAAACAATCGTTATGGTTATTTCCCTTCAATGGCTTTTGGATGGCGGATTTCTGAAGAAAACTTTATGAAAAAGCAGACGCTGTTTGATAATTTGAAATTACGATTAAGTTATGGACAGACAGGGAATTCAAATATTCCTGAATTTCAGTATATGGCCAGAATGGGTAATTCATTTTATGGAGACCAGTTTGGCCTGGTACCGGTTTCCCTGCCAAATCCGAATTTGAAATGGGAAACAACAGTGCAATATAATGCAGGTTTAGATATCTCTGTTTTAAACAAGAGATTGGATCTTACCGTTGACTTTTACAATAAAATCACAACAGACATGCTATACAATGCCATTATTCCGGCACAGTCTGGGTTTAAAACGCAATGGCAAAACCTGGGAAAGATTAGCAATAAAGGGGTCGAACTGGCTTTAAATACAAAGAATATTGTAGCCGATAAGTTTAATTGGAACAGCAGCTTAACACTTAGCTTAAATCGGAATAAGGTATTGGTTATAGGAGACAATCTATCCGTAGCTCCTGTGGGGGCTGGCTCATGGAGTACCTCATATATTAAGCAAAATGTGGTTGGTCGGATTATGGTCAACCAGCCCATAGGTTTGATGTATGGATATGAAATGATCGGTGTATATCAGGAAAACGATTTTTCTGGCTGGATCGATAAAACAGGTCTTTTACCTGACAACGACCCAAATATTGCATGGCAGGAGAGAAATTGGGTGTTAAAGCCCGGGGTAGTTGATCCTAGCGCTATCGCTAAGCCGCGCCCGGGAACGTTTAAGTTTAATAATCTTGATAATTCAGCGGATAACAAGATTACAGAAAGTGATAAAAAGATTATTGGTAATAGTCAGCCTTTACTTTTTGGAGGTTTTGGGAATAATTTTAGTTATAAGAATTTTGATTTGAATATATTCATTACTTATTCTCTTGGTGGCGAGATCTTTAATTCTACCAAGTTTGAATTGGAAGGCTCTAGTCCGGGTGAATACTACAACATCACTAAAAAATTCTGGAACAACCGATGGACGCCTTCAAACCCAACAAACGACTATCCCGCTTATTCGGATGAAGGTTACTACAATTCACTGGCAGCCCAGCCTAATAGTTATTACGTTGAAGACGCATCTTATGCAAGACTTCAAAACGTATCCCTGGCTTATAGATTGCCAATAAGTTTTACTAAAAAGCTTGGTCTGGCTGCTGCAAAAATATACTATTCGGGTATCAATCTCTTTACTTTAACTAAATACAGCGGGTTTACGCCTGAGGTTGACTCAGGAAATCCATTACTGACAAATTTTGACACCATTGGTTACCCCAGGGCAGCCGCTCATTCTATAGGCTTTAACATCACATTTTAAAGATTTTGAACATGAAAAAGATACTTTATATAGTAATGATCTCATTGTTTGGGGTCTCGGTTGGTTGCTCCAAGTATTTGGATAGCGAGCCGTTGTCATTTACATCTATTGCTAATTTTTATAAAGACCAGGACGATGCTGAAGCTGCACTTACGGGATGTTATGGTTTGTTGCAGGACAGTTATTCTGTAAACGGGCGTACTGGAGTATTTCTAATTGCTGATGTAGGTACGGATGAAATTATAGGTAACCCATATTCTACTCCTGATGCTGAAGCCAATATGGATCAGTTTTTATTTGGCAGGGTTGTGAAAAGTAACCTGACCATAAAAAATCTGTGGGCTAAAGTATATTCAGGTTTGTACAGCCTAAACCTGTTGTTGTCTCAGATCGATAAAATTGACATGCCCGAACTGCGTAAAACGCAGATGAAAGCAGAAGCCAGATTTTTGAGGGGCTGGCATTACTACTATATGGGGATGATTTATGGTGGTGTTCCGGTATTTACCAGTATTCCTCACGATATCAAACAAAAAAGAAATACCCTGGAAGAAGTAATGAAACAGGCAATTGATGACCTACAGTTTGCTTATGATAATCTGCCTGATGAAAAGTTGATAAACTCAGGGCGGGCTTCTAAATGGGCTGCAGGAGGCTATCTGGCCAAATTGTATTGTTATATTGCCAGTTGTAGGAAATATGATACGGGCAAAGGACTTAATTTTCCATTAAACAGCTTTGATTGGGTCGACGTAAATGAGAGTTATGCAAAAGCAGATGTGTTAACTCAAAATATCATTGGTAAAAGTGGATTAAACTTAACTGCGGACTACAGGTTATTGTTTTGCGAGGGGGCTGTAAATAAGCAAAAAGAAGAAATTCTATTCTCTTTGACACCTTCCCCCCAGAAAAAAATAGGCTTTGCACTAAATTTTTATTTGTTGCCAGTCGGCTCCTATGGTGGTGGCTGGGGCACATGCAGACCAACACAGGAAGTATATTCCAGATACGACTCTTTGTACGACGCGCGCGCGAATTGGGTTGTAGGAGGTTTGGGTACTGAGGCTGTAACACAAACCATCGACAATCAGGTGTATTATCAGCCTTCAAAATTGAAACTTGTAAATGGAGAAGCTGTTGATGGTGATTATTGCGGTAATAAATTTAGATTACTGAAAACCGAATCTAAACATGATGATGTTTATTATGGTAATTATCCCTTGCTCCGTCTCGCTGATATTATGCTTTTACATGCAGAAGCAGTAGGTCATATTAGTGGCGAGGCCGCCGGACGCGAGGCCCTGAAAGTTGTAAGGAGTCGGGCCCTGATCAAATCCCGTTCAACCGATGTGAATAAACTGCAGACGGCATATCGCAAAACTGACTTTGTGGAAGAATTGCTGGATGAGCGTTCAAGAGAATTGTGCTTTGAGCAGCAGAGGAAGTTTGACCTTGTTAGGTTCAACAGATACCAGTCTACCATAAAAGCCATATCTACTACTCGTGGGGTATGGAATAGAAATGGTGCCATTCAATTGGTGGATAATGTAACGGATACCAAAATATGGAGCCCGATACCAGAAGAAGATGAAATTATAAACCCTAATCTGAAGCCCAATAACCCAGGTTATTAGTGTGTTTTTGATTCCAGAAATTTAATAAAATGTATAAAAAATTTATATATAGTGCTTTTTCCTGTATGTGTATTGTACTCTTAACTACGCAGTCTTCTTGTCAGAGCAAAAAACAAGCGGAACAACCGCAGGAGCAACCAGAAAAAGTAAAAGTCGGGGCCTGGTATTTTGGCGGCTGGAGCTTTCCGGCAGATCAGAATGGCAACACTTTTCACATTAGTCCGAGCTTGGTCAGTAGTTTTTCAAACCGGGAACCTGTTTGGGGTTGGCGGGAAGATAAAACTGGTGTAATGGCTGACCAAATTAATTATGCTGCGGATAGCGGTCTTTCTTTTTGGGGATTTTGCTGGTATGAAAATACATTGGTAGGTGATTCCAAAACAATGGATAACCTCAATAATGCCCTTGATTTGTTTCTTAAAGCACCAAATAAAAGTCGCCTCGATTTCTGTTTGTTGTCCTGTTTTCCGGTTTCGCCCGTAAACTGGGAGAAGATATGTGACAGAACGGTTCCTTATTTTAAAGAATCCAATTATTTAAAAGTAGATGGCAAGCCGGTAATGGTATTCTTCAATACAGATGAAATCATTGCAGGAATGAATGGTATTAAAAAAACACGTGAAGCAATTGAACTGTATCGTAAAAAGGCGCGTGATATCGGCGCTGGGGAAATCCTGATTGGTGCCAGAACAGGACCAAGGCCTTTAGATCCGACTTTTCAGAACAAGTATGTAGAATGTGGCTTCGATTTTTTAACAACCTATAATAATGCAGATGACGGAAAAGCTAGTTTGGGTGCGAATGATTATTCAAGACTACTGGAAGGGGATGTCAAATCATGGACAGGTATTTCAGCAAATAGCTCATTACCCTTTGTCCCTGTTGTAGGTGCAGGTTATGATATGCGTCCCTGGGCTATGGACCATCCTGCTCAACCTGCTTCCGATTATTGGTATACGGGCGTTACCCCACAGAAAATTGCGGAACATCTTCGTACGGGTATGCAATGGGTAAAAGCAAATGCTAAAAAGGTACCAGGCAATCTATTGTTTATGTATGCCTGGAACGAAAATGGAGAAGGAGCCTGGCTCACGCCAACAAAATCTGAAGGGAATTCCCGCTTGCAAGCCATAAAACAGATAATACAAGAGGAGTCCACCAAATAATGCAGATATGAGAAAGATAATTATGATGTTGGTTTGGATATTACCTTTCCAGGGGATATCGCAAATAAAAAATATACAGGTAAAGCAAGCGGAATTACATGGACATATTGGTGAACGAATAGATGCATGTATTGAAACGAATGTGATGTCACAAGATATCGATCACCTGATAGAACCTTTTAAGCATAAAACTGAAACAGAACGTTGGCAAAGTGAATTTTGGGGAAAGTGGATGTTGGGGGCATGCCAGTCCTATCAGTACACTAAAAATCCTGCGTTGCTGAAAAAAATCAGTTATGCAGTCAATGAGCTGATTAAAACGCAGCTTCCAACAGGGTATATCGGTAATTATTCTGAACCGGCACAACTTGCACAATGGGATGTATGGGGACGAAAGTACTGTCTTTTAGGTCTTCTGGCATACTATGATATCACACGTGAACAAAAAGTTTTAACCGCTTGTAGAAAGTTAGCCGATCATTTGATGAGACAGGTAGGGCCGGATGCAGCAGATATTGCCAAAATAGGCAATTATAAGGGAATGGCAGCCAGTTCTATTCTTGAACCGGTAATGTATCTGTACAACAGGACTTCCGATTCTCGTTACTTTGACTTTGCAAAGTACATCGTAGCACAGTGGGAGAAGCCTGGTGCCTCAAACTTAATCAGCAAGGCAATTGCTGGAGAGCCTGTGGCAAAACGTTTTTGGCCATTTCCTAAGGCTAGTCAATGGGCTTTAGGCGGTCATAAATCTTATGAAATGATGTCTTGCTATGTAGGGCTTTTAGAACTTTATAAGGTTACTAAAAATCCAACCTATCTTTCGGCTGTAGTAGCTACAGCAAGTGACATCATGACCAATGAAATTAATATTGTTGGTGGGGCAAGTTCTACTGAGTGTTGGTTTGAAGGAGCAAAAAACCAAACTACTCCTTCTTTTTTGTCTATGGAAACCTGTGTCACTTTTACCTGGATGCAATTGTGTGATCGGTTGCTGCAGCTCACAGGAGATGTGAAATATGCCGACCAGATTGAGAAAACGACTTACAATGCCTTACAAGCGGCTGCGAGAGTAGAAAATATGATGATTGCTTCTTATGTGCCACTTGAAGGTTTTAGACGGGATGGAGAACGCCAATGTGGAATGGATATCAATTGCTGTAAAGCTAATGCACCCCGGGCTTTTACCATGCTGCCAGACTTCGCATTCCGTGCTTCAGAAGATAAAATAGCCATTAACCTTTACACCACTTCAAAAGTAAAGTTAATGCTCAACAATAAAAAGGAAGTGAGCCTGGCTGTAGAAACCGGCTACCCAGTTTCAGATCAGGTAAATATAACCGTAAACCCTGAACAGGAAAGTGTTTTCACATTGTCGTTTAGAATACCCGAATGGAGTAAACGGAACCGCTTACTGGTAAATGGGGAAGAACAATCTGATGCCATACCCTCAGGGCGCTACCTGGAGGTAACCCGTAAATGGAAAAAAGGTGATGTGGTTGTTTTATCGTTAGATCTGCGAGGAAAAATACTGAAGTTGAACAACCATGTAGCGATAGTACGTGGGCCTGTTGTTTTAGCACGAGACAGCCGTTTTAAAGACGGTTTTGTGGATGAGACCATTGCCATTGAACATGATAAAGATAATTATGTGCCGCTGGTTTTGGTAGCAGATAAACCTTCTTCAGTATGGATGACGTTCAGTGTAAACGCATTAACCAGCATTTATAATGGTGATAAGGAGTCGTTCAGGAAGATAAAATTGTGCGATTTTGGCTCTGCCGGGAATAAATGGGACGAGCATGAACGATACAGGGTATGGCTTACCGGCACAATTGAAACGGCCGACAGGGATACCTGGTGGTAGTTACACGCTGCAAACGTTATTAACATTTGAATTTAAATCTAAAAATAAAAATATGACAGCTTTTAAGCTTCTAATATGCATGCTTCTAACACCCTTATTTTTCGCAGCTGCTTGTGATAAAGTAAAAAGTGAAGAACCTGGTAGAGAGTTACCTCAGAAAATTAAAAATGTAGTAATTCTGGGCAATAGTATTGTCGCACATCCTGCTAAAGCATCAATAGGATGGAATTTTGATTGGGGAATGGCAGCATCTGCGCGAGACAGCGACTTTGTGCATAGATTAATTTACAGGATTCATAAGATTGATCCAGCCGTCGACATTCGCTATACCAGTATTGCAGCTTTTGAACTCAACTATGAAACCTACGATCTTTCACAACTGTCCGCCTATAGAAATGCTGATCTGATCATTTTAAAAATATCTGAAAATGTCGATTTGCAGACTGCTGGGAAGAGAGGTTTTATTACCTATTATGATAAATTGATCAAATACCTGAATCCACATCAAAAAAGTCAGGTCATTATTTCTGATGGATTTTGGCCAAGTCCGGTTAACGAGCTAATTAAAACATATGCAACGGATCATAAGTATCCTTTTGTGACTTTGCCTGATTTGTACCGGGATGATGTAGCCAATTCGGCAAGGGGGAAATTTGAAAACGAAGGAGTAGGCAACCATCCTTCAGATCAGGGGATGAGAAATATAGCAAACCGGATATGGGATTGTATTGCCCGATATTTTCAGTAAATAGTCGTTAAATTAATTAATTATAAAATTATGAAACTGTCAATAAAAAGAAGAGAACTGCTCACTTTTTTAAGTACAATAATGGTCTTGCTGACATTGCTCTCCTGCAAAAAAAGAGAAGAGGAAACTATCTGTAAAGTAACATTAATTTCAAACGGGGGGACAAATATTGCTCCTGTTATGGTAACCAAAGGACAGGTATTACCTATAAAGAAGCTTTCTCCTAATCCGATTGTCAGCGACGGAGGTACATTTATTAGCTGGTATGAAGATGAAGGATTTGTAAAGGAATTTGATTTCAATACGCCTATCACAAAAGACATCACTTTGTATGCTAAATGGTATTACAAAACTTTTAAAATTTCTTTTGTAATGAATGGCGCTGCAGCTAAAGCAGATGTAGATATTGTTGAAGGCAAATACCTTACGGTAGATAAACCAGTTTATGCAGGTTTTGTTTTTGTCAATTGGTATGAAGATGCTGGAATGACGAGGCCCTTTAACTTTAACGAGCCGATAACTGCTGATAAAACATTATACGCAAGATGGGCGCCGCCTTCACCTACCGGTTGGTTCACAATTGACGCAAATGGTGTGCTGGTTGGTTGTACACCTGCCGCTGGTGTTAATACTGTTGTTGTTCCGGAGGGGGTAAAAGTAATTCCTGCGTGGTTTGTGCTGGCCAACGGCCTCAATGCACCAGGAAAACCAGGGTTTCCTGCAGGTAAAGACATTAAGGAGTTTGTATTGCCCGAGTCGCTGGAGTCTATTGGAGAAGGAGCTTTTAAATATGCTGGAATAACGACAATAACGATACCTGCTAAAGTAAAAGTACTGGAGCCGGTTACTTTTGAAGGTTGCAGTGATTTGAAAAATTTCAGTTTTGCTGCCAATAGTTCATTGGAAAGAATTAAAGGGAATGACAATAATAACCCCGTAATTGAAGCAGCAGCGTTAACTACTATATCGTTTCCCGCCTCTCTGAAATTTGTTGGTAAATATACTTTGTCCGGATCCAATGCTTTAAAAGTTGTTACGTTTGAACGCTCGGTCTCGCCCGTTGTATTTGATACATTTTTACCCGGTGGTGGTGTCTGGTTATTTGGAGGATATTTTCCGGCCAAAATCAGAATGCCTTCAGCGGTCGTTGATCCTTTCGTTGCAGAAATGAGAAAGACAATGGGAGATTACGAATTTGAAAAAATGAAAGGTACTCTGGAAGGGTATTAGCGGACATTTTCGGGGGCATGTTTGAACTCATAGCTAATGCAGCTAAAGTCAACTGCCCCTGTTTGTTAATAGAAAAGTTGCATACGATTTTTATGTACTTTATCTGAGGTTAAAATTAATCTGCTCACAGAATTCTGTAAATCATTATCTGAATCCTGTAAAAATATAAGGCTATAGTTAGACTACCTTTGTATAGTAAATAAAGATAGTCATGAACAACAATGTAGAAACAATTTCGATGCCGGTGCTGGGGATGACCTGTGCGGCGTGTGCCGTAAGTGTTGAATCTATAATAGGAACTCAACAAGGGGTAGACAAAGCAGAAGTGAATTATGCCACCCAATCTGTAAAGGTTATTTATCATCCCGATGAAATACAGCCGGCAGCTTTTCAAAAAGCAGTTCAGTCGATAGGTTACGACCTGATTGTAGCGCAGGAAGGTGCCAAAGAATTGCAGGAAGAGGCTCAAAAGAACAATTATAAGGCGCTAAAAAAACGAATGGTCTGGTCGCTGATTTTAACCATTCCTGTAGTTATCATCGGTATGTTTTTTATGGACATGCCCAATGGAAATTATTACATGATGGTATTGACTACCCCCGTGTTGTTCTTTTTTGGCAGAAACTTTTTTATCAATGCCTGGAGGCAGGCTACCTATGGGAAAGCAAATATGGATACCCTGGTTGCTTTAAGTACAGGTATAGCTTATGTTTTTAGTGTTTTTAATACTTTTAACCCCGAATTCTGGCATTCCAGAGGTTTGCATCCACATGTTTATTTCGAAGCTGCGGCGGTAGTAATTGTTTTCATTATGCTGGGCAAATTGTTGGAAGAAAAAGCGAAATCCAATACCTCATCGGCCATTAAAAAACTAATTGGCTTACAGCCCAAAACGGTTGTGGTGATCACTGAGCATGGCGAAAAGGAAATAGCTGTTGCCGATGTACAGCTTGGCGATCAGCTGCTGGTACGCTCGGGCGAGAAAATTCCTGTAGATGGTGAAGTATATGAGGGTAGTTCCTTTGTGGACGAAAGTATGATTACCGGCGAGCCGGTTGCAGTAGCCAAAACAGAGGGCGATAAAGTTTTTGCCGGAACCATCAATCAGAAAGGTAGCTTTAAGTTTAAGGCCGAGAAAGTTGGGGGCGAAACCATGTTGGCCCAAATCATTAAGCTGGTACAGGATGCACAAGGATCTAAGGCACCGGTTCAAAAACTGGTAGATAAAATAGCAGGCATATTTGTGCCCATAGTGATCTTAATTGCCATTCTCAGTTTAGGGGCCTGGTTGTTGTTTGGTGGCGAACATGCTTTTACCCAGGGGATGCTGGCTATGGTGACCGTATTGGTGATTGCCTGCCCTTGCGCATTGGGACTGGCAACGCCTACAGCTATTATGGTTGGTATAGGCAAGGGAGCCGAAAATGGTATTTTAATTAAAGATGCCGAAGCTTTGGAACTGGGATATAAAGTAAATGCGGTGATTTTGGACAAAACCGGCACCATTACAGCCGGTAAACCGGAGGTAACCCATATAGAATGGGCAGCAACATTGCCTAATGACAAACTGGTATTACAGCAAATATTGGTTGCTTTGGAACAGGCTTCCGAACATCCTTTGGCGGAAGCCATTGTGCGTCACTTGAAAAGTGAGGGAATAAAAGGAGCTGCAGTAAGTGGTTTTGAAAGTTTGACAGGTAAGGGGGTGATGGCTATATTCGAAGGTGAAAAGTACTGGGCAGGCAGCCATAAGATACTTGCCGAACAAAACGTAGAGGTGTCGGAAGGTTTGCAAAGTAGGGTGACAAAGCTTCAGCAGTTGGCGCAAACGGTAATTTATTTTACCAATGCAACCCAGGTATTGGCCATTGTGGCTATTGCCGACCAGGTGAAAGAAGGATCGGTTAAGGCAGTTAAAGCATTAAAAAATGCCGGAATTGAGGTGTATATGCTTACCGGAGATAATCAGCAAACTGCAGCTTCAGTAGCAGGGCAGGTAGGGATTGACCATTTTCAAGCTGAGGTTTTGCCTTCTGATAAATCTGATTTTGTAAAAAAATTGCAGGCGGAAGGAAAGGTGGTAGCCATGATAGGAGATGGGATCAACGATAGTCAGGCTTTGGCACAGGCGGATGTTTCCATTGCGATGGGAAAAGGATCTGATATTGCTATTGATGTGGCAAAGATCACTTTGGTATCGTCCGACCTGCAACAGATACCTAAGGCATTGCGTTTATCAAAACTTACTGTAAAGGCCATCCGTCAGAATTTATTCTGGGCATTTATTTACAACCTTATAGGGATTCCAATTGCCGCCGGTTTATTGTATCCAATCAATGGATTTTTATTGAACCCAATGATTGCCGGGGCAGCAATGGCACTAAGCTCGGTATCGGTTGTAGGCAATAGCCTGCGCTTAAAACTGGCTAAACTTATATAGCAGACTTTTGGTACAATTAATAAATGCAGGATGATGGTTGACTTAAAGGAAATGTAACAACAACCAACAACAAAATAATAAGAAATCAACAAAAACAACAATAGGAAATTAATAAGAATCATAAATCAATAACATCATGGAAACATTAAAATTTAAAACAAATATCAAATGCAGCGGATGTGTTGCTGCCGTAACTCCTTTTCTGAACGACATCCCGGAAATAACGAAATGGGAGGTGGATACCGAAAATCCTGAAAAAATTCTTACAGTTGATGCAAATGCCAAACTGGATGCTGAAACCGTAATCAATACGCTTGAAAAGGCGGGTTATGTAGCAAAAGAAGCTTAAACAGCTACATCGGTTGAAGTAAAAATTTTAATACGATATAAAAAAAGGACGGAATTATATAAAAATATATCCGTTCTTTTTTCAATCTTTGAATTTATGAGAAAAGCACTGCTTACCATATTGGCTATTTTTTACCTGGGTGTATCCAGCGGAGCCTCTGTGCATTTTCATTATTGCATGGGTAAATTGGTAAGCTGGGGCCTGGAAAAGCAAAGCCGTAAGGTATGTGACTTTTGTGGCATGCCCAAAGCAGAATCTAAAAAGAAATCCTGCTGCAAAGATGTAGAGCAACAGGCTAAGGTGGAGAAATCTCAAAAAGCAAGTCAAACCATTTATAAATTTGACCAACTGTCAACCGCCATTATCCTGCCTGAGTTGTTTGTGTACAATCAGCAGCCGATACCTGTAAAAATTACCAGGGAAGCATTGAGCAATGCTCCGCCTGATGGACAGCAAATTCCTGTCTACCTAAAAAACTGTACCTACAGAATATAATACCCTCTTTCTTTTTAAATACTTAAATGCCATATCAATCAAATTGATCAGCATATGGTTGTTATTTTAAGTATTTCGCTGTATTCAAGCAGCATCTCAAAGCGTATTCCGCTTTAAACATTTTTTTATTTTCTTAAAATCAAACATGATGAACGTATTAAAAACTCTTTCGGTAGTCGCGTTGACTTTCCTTGGCAGTGCTGTATTTGCACAGACTAAAACAGACAAAATTAAAGTATTAGGTAATTGCGGTATGTGCAAAAAAAAGATCGAAACTGCACTTAAAGTGCCTGGCGTAAGTTCGGCCGACTGGGATAAAAATACCAAAATACTTACTGTAAGTTACGATTCGACCAAGATCAGTAATGATCAGGTACAGCAAAAAGTTGCAGCAGTAGGTTATGATACCCAGAAAGTTAAGGCCACAAAAGAGGCTTATGGTAAACTGCCTGGATGTTGCCAGTACGATCGGACAGGTAAAGCCGGCGAAACACACTAACAAAAAGAAAGAGGGTTATTATAAAATGTTATTTAAATAATGGTACATAAAATTATTGAATGGTCGATGCAAAACCGGTTTATCGTACTGGTGTTATCGTTGGGGCTATTTGTATGGGGTGTAATCTCCGTACAAAAGAACCCGATCGATGCCATCCCCGATTTGTCGGAGAATCAGGTCATCGTATTTACCGAATGGATGGGCCGCTCGCCCCAACTGATAGAAGATCAGGTGACCTACCCATTGGTTACCAATTTGCAAGGGATTCCAAAAATTAAATATGTAAGGGGCTCTTCCATGTTTGGGATGAGTTTTATCTATGTGATTTTTGAAGATGATGTTGATGTATATTGGGCAAGAGAGCGGGTAATGGAACGTATCAGTACCATTTCAAAGACCCTGCCACAAGGCGTGTCGCCGCAACTTGGACCCGATGGAACAGGGGTGGGACATGTATTATGGTATACCCTTGATGCACCCAATATGGATCTGGGCGAACAGCGTGCCATACAAGACTGGTATGTGAAATTTGCCTTGCAAAACGTACCCGGAGTAAGTGAAATTGCTTCATTTGGTGGTTTTCAGAAACAATACCAGATTACCATCGATCCGAATAAATTGCTGTATTATAAGCTTTCGGTACCTCAGGTTATTGCGGCCGTAAGGAGCAATAACAATGAGTCGGGGGGGCGCAAGTTCGAAATGAGTGACATGGGCTATATCATTAAGACCTCAGGGTACCTCAAATCAATCGAAGAAATTTCCAACATCCCTGTGAAAAATCAGAATGGTACACCTATAAAAATCTCTGATCTGGCTACCGTGCAAATGACAGGAGAAACCAGGTTGGGTATATTTGATCAGGATGGCGAAGGGGAAAGGGCCGGTGGTATAGTAGTAATGCGCTATGGCGAAAATGCCGCTGATGTGATAGACAAAGTAAAAGCCAAAATGACCGAGGTAGCAAAAGGACTACCCAAAGGTGTAAAGTTTGATATTGTGTACGATAGGGGTGAGCTGATTAAAGAGTCGGTCGACTCTATAAAAAATACGCTGATTGAAGAGATGATTGTAGTATCGCTTATTGTGTTCATCTTTCTGTTTCACTGGCGTAGTGCATTGAGCATCATCATACAAATTCCAATTACCATTGCCGCCAGCTTTATCTTGCTAAATGCTTTTGGTATTTCTTCCAATATCATGTCGCTTACCGGTATTGCTCTGGCCATTGGTGTAATTGTCGATAATGGCATTATCATGAGCGAAAATGCCTACAAACATCTGGCAGAACGATACGAATTGTGGGAAAAGGATCAAAATAAAACGACAACATCATGATACAGTGGTTTAAAAATATATTTAAAAAATCGCCCGACTGGATTAGCGAGGAAGATCGTCTTGAGGTGATCACCAAATCCAGCAAACAGGTTTCAAGAGGCGTGTTCTTTGCAACCGTTATTATTATTACCTCTTTTTTACCTGTATTTATGTTAACAGGACAAGAAGGGAAACTTTTCCATCCGTTGGCTTATACCAAAACATTCATCATGATTGTGGATGCCTTACTGGTTATTACCCTGGCCCCTGTGCTGATTTCCTTCTTTATGAAAGGTAAGTTTAAGCCCGATAATGCCAATCCGGTAAACCGTTTCCTTGAAAAAGTATATGAACCCGTGATCAGGGTGGTTTTGAAATGGAGAAAGACAACTATTGCAGTCAACGTGATTGCTTTGCTGATCACCATTCCCCTGCTTAAAAACCTGGGTACAGAGTTTATCCCCCCGCTGGACGAGCAAAGCATCTTATTTATGCCTGTAACTTTGCCCGATGTATCTAATGCCGAAGCCAAACGTATTTTGCAGGTGCAGGATAAGATCATCAAATCGGTGCCCGAGGTGGACAAGGTGTTGGGCAAGGCCGGAAGAGCCAGTACCGCCACTGATAACTCGCCGATCAGTATGATCGAAACCATCATTACGCTGAAACCCAAAAGCGAGTGGCGCGAGGGGATTACCAAGAAGGATATCGTAACAGAACTGGATGCAAAACTGCAGATTCCTGGTGTGGTAAATGGCTGGACACAACCCATCATCAACCGTATCAATATGCTGGCTACGGGTATACGTACCGACGTCGGTATTAAAGTGTTTGGACAAAATTTGGATACGATTGCTTCTGTTTCTGAAAAAGTAAAAGCTGCGCTGGAAGGTACGCCCGGGGTGAGCGACTTGTTTGTTGAGCCCATTACCGGAGGTAAATACCTTTCTATTGACATCAAAAGAGAGGAACTTGCCCGCTATGGCTTAAATGTAGATGATGTAAATCAGGTAGTAGAAAGTGCATTGGGTGGGGCCAGTGTTGGTAATACCATCGAAGGGCGCCAACGTTTTTCTATCAGTGTACGTTTGGCACAGGAATACCGCAATAGTGTTGAGCGTATTCAGCGGATTCCTATCCAATCGCCCGGCTTTGGCGAAGTGCCTTTATCTGCAGTGGCCGATGTGAAATTTGAGGATGGCCCGCCTATGATCAGCTCTGATAACGCTATTTTACGTGGTGCTGTAATGTTCAATGTGCGCGACAGGGACTTAGGTAGTACCGTTCAGGATGCCATGGAAAAATTGAACAAAGAAAAAGGAGTGCTTCCGGAAGGTTACTTTCTGGAATGGAGCGGGCAGTATGAAAATCTGATCAGAGGAAAACAAACCTTAATGTGGATTGCTCCCGTAGTGTTGGTGATTATCTTTTTCTCCCTCTATTTTGCTTTTCACTCGGTACGAGAAGCTTTTTTAAGCCTGATTACTGTACCTTTTGCACTAATAGGTGGCGCTTATATGATTTATTTCTGGGGTGTCAACTTATCGGTTGGTGTAGCCGTGGGCTTTATCGCACTATTTGGTATTGCCGTAGAAACGGGGATTGTGATGGTGATTTATTTGAATGATGCCATGCAACAGCTGATTAAATTAAAAGGTAATTCGAGCGAAACCATTACCAAAGAGGATTTGAGAGAATATGTGATCCATGGTGCAGCAAAAAGATTGAGACCAAAATTGATGACGGTTTGCGTGTCGCTCTTTGGTCTGGTGCCGGTACTTTGGGCAACCGGAGTAGGGGTAGATGTGATGCAGCCTATTGTATTGCCTATGATAGGTGGGGTGCTCACTTCATCCACACACATTTTATTGGTTACCCCATTGATCTTTTTAATGTCCAAAGAGTATGAATTGAGGAAATATGGAAAACTGGAGGTGCACGATGTACATCATTAAAAGAATAATAGGAATTTTATTGCTGCTGCCGCTTTATTCGGTGGCACAACAGCAACAGCCGGTACTTACGCTGGACACGGTCCTGGCACGAATTGATAAAAATAATCTACTGCTACAATCGTACGGTTTAAAAGCCGAAAGTTATAAACATACTGCCAGGGCGGCAACGGCCTGGATGGCGCCAATGGTAGGTGTGGGGACATTTATGACACCCTATCCCGGACAAATGCTGATGGATGATCGCGATAAAGGTTCTATCATGTTGCAATTTGAGCAGGATATCCCTAATCCGGTAAAGCTAAATGCCAACAAACGTTACATTGAATCGAAGGGTAAAGTTGAAAATGAAACCCGCGGGGTTACCTTAAATGACTATAAAGCCCAGGCCAAACGTCTTTATTTTGGTTGGTTGGTAGCCGGGCAAAAGATCGCTGTATTGCAGCAGAATCAGAAGATCATGGAAACCATGAAAAAGATTGAAGAGATCAGGTATCCTTATAACCAGTCGAAATTAGGTAGCGTATATAAAACGGATGCAAAGTTGCAGGAAAACCTGAACATGATTCGCATGCAGGAGGGAGATATTGCCAGGGCACGAGCCTGGTTAAACAGCCTGATGAATGCACAGGGCAATGCTGATTTTGCTATTGATGCCAGTTATCAGCCCAAATTTGTACCTGCTGCGGCTATTGATACCGCTAGTTTGGCCCTGGCCAGAAACGACATTAAAAAGATGGACTACAGCATACAATCTATGCAGCTGAACATTGAAGCGATGAAAAAACAGAGCAGGCCGGATTTTAAACTGCGGTTCGACCACATGTCGCCGCTCACCAAAATGATGCCCAAAGCTTTCAGTGTGATGGGAATGGTTAGCATACCTATTGCACCATGGTCGTCTAAAATGTACAAATCGGAGGTGAAAGGTATGGAGTATGAGGTGCTGGCGATGGGTAAAGAAAAGGCAGCCATGTTGCAGGAAACGCAGGGCATGTTGTACGGTATGCAATTCGAAATCAAATCCATGGAGCAGCGGATTGCAGCGATGGAAGATAAAATTATCCCTACCCTGCAAAAAACGCTTGATGTGAACTTTTTAAGTTACCGGGAGAATAAAATGGAACTGCCCGAAGTAATTGCTGCCTGGGAAGCACTAACGATGATGCAAACCAGCGTACTGGATGAGAAACTGAAACTTTATTTAATGATTGCAGATTATGAGAAAGAACTATATCGTTGATCGTCCTAAGCGCGTTGTACAGCCCTTCGTGCTGATAGCGCTGATTGCTGTTATGGTTGTAAGTGCCTGCAAACAGAAAAAGACAGATCAGCATGATGCACATACTGATCCGGGACTGGTAAAAATAGACAGTAATTTGTCGCACTTGCTAAAACCGTCTGATGAGCAGGTGGTGTCAACACTACCGGTCATTAAGGCTGGGTATGGCACTAAAATATTTACGGAAGAGGTGCAGGGTATCATAGGTTACGATACCCGCAATGAAAATAATATTGCCAGCAGAGTGAGTGGCAGGATAGAGCGCTTGTTAATCAGGTATAATTATCAACCTGTTAAAAAAGGACAGCTGATTATGGAGGTTTATTCTCCTGATCTGGCTGCAGCACAACAGGAACTGCTGTTTATAAAAAATGCGGAAACAGATCCGGTACTGCTGGGAAGCGCAAAACAGCGCTTAATGTTATTGGGTATGAGTGCGCAGGCAATTAACCAGTTGCTCAAAACCGGGAAAGTAAATTACCGCATTCCTGTATACAGCAATGCGGATGGATATATCCTTGAAAAGGCTGCAGCCAACGCTGCGGTAGCTGCACCGGCACCTGCTGCTACGCCATCTTCAGGAGGCGATGGCATGAGTGGAATGGGCGGTGGAGCCTCAGGTAATGTTGCTGCTATGCCTGCAGCCGCTGCACCGGCAAATAGTCCGGTGATGTTGCGCGAGGGGCAATATGTAAGTGCAGGACAGTCACTTTTTACAATTTATAATGCCGACCGTCTGGTGGCCGAGTTTTCGTTAAAGCCGGCATTGGCAGCATTGGTAAAAAAGGGCAATAAATTTGTTTTCTATAAAACAGTAGATAAAAGCAGCATTCAAACTGCCTCTGTAGGAATGATTCAACCCGTTTTTAAAAATGGCGAGAACTTTACCATTGCCAGAGTATACCTCAGTAAACCCAATTTCAAGGTAGGCGAGTTACTTACAGCCAGAATACCGGTATTGTTATCTCAATCCTGGTGGTTGCCTGAAGAGGCCCTGGTTGCTTTGGGAAATAAAAAGATTGTATTTAAAAAAGAAGGTAATGTTTTTATCCCTAAAGAAGTAAAGGCGGGTATTACCATTGCGGGAATGGTACAGGTGGCAACCGATATCAGTAATTGGGATATCAGTAAAAATGCGGCTTACCTGGTTGATAGTGAAAGTTTTATTAAAACGGCACAATAGTAATGGAACGGAAAATATTTATTAAAAACATGGCCCTGATGGCGCTGCTTCCATCAGTATTTATAGCGGCCTGCAGTAGTGAGAAAAAGCCGGAGGCGGGGGCATCAAAGGCAAAAGTGCAGACTTTTACTTGCCCCATGCACCCGCAGATCGTTAAAAATGAAATGAGTACTTGTCCTATTTGTGGAATGGACCTGGTGCCGTTTGAAAAAAATAGCAACGACAAGGCCTTAACATTGGATGAAAAGAGGCAGGCATTGGCCAACATCACCACTATGGTGATAGGCGAAAATAGTGTTTCGGGAACCAAACAGCTTAATGGACGCCTGGTAGTGAGTCCCGAGCAGAGCAGTTATATCTCAAGCAGGATTGCGGGGCGTGTTGAGCAACTGTATGTAAGGGAGACTGGTGTAAAGGTTACAAAAGGACAGCCATTATACAAATTGTATTCAGAACAGCTGGCTACACTTCAGCAGGAATACCTGATGGCCATAGCCCAGGAAAAACAGTTTCAGGGCGATAAAATAGAAAAGCAGATTGTAGCCTCGGCCAAACAAAAATTACGTTTGTACGGTCAGTCGGAACAGCAGGTTCAGCAATTGTCGGCCAGTCAGAAAAAAGATCCTTATGTGGTGTTTTTTGCGCCAGAGAGTGGGGTAGTGGCCGAGTTATCGGTAACCCAGGGACAGTACGTAGCCGAGGGTGGCCCTATCCTTCGCTTAGAAGGTTATGGTCGTTTGTGGGTTGAAGCAGATGTTTATCCAAATGAAGCTAAAAATGTTAAACAGGGGCAGAAAGTAAAAGTAGCTGTTACTGGTTGGGAAGATCAACCTCAGGAGATGACGATTGACTTTATTACCCCTGCATTGCAATCGGGAACGCAGGTGATGCAAATCAGAGGAAGTATTCCAAATCCCGGAAATCAATGGCAACCTGGTTTGCAGGCCAATGTGTTTTTACCTGCCGGCAGTAAAAGTAATGTGCTTACTTTACCCGTAGATGCAGTAATCAGAGATGGAAAAGGAATGCATGTCTGGACAAAAAAAGGTAAAGATAGTTTTGAACCGAGATTGGTAAAAACCGGACAGGAGAACGATAATCAGGTCGAAATTTCGGAAGGCTTGAAAAATGGTGATCAGGTAGTGGTTACAGGAGCTTACCTTTTGTACAGTGAGTATATCCTTAAAAAAGGAAAAAATCCGGTTGAAGGATTAAAAATGCAATAATAAGGAGACTGCTTCGTCGTTTTATCGCTTGTCCTGACAATAGGTGCGTTTTGTTAAGACAAAGCGTACGACGGAGCCATCTCGCTTTATATGAATTGTTTAAAACGATAATAAACTAATCAAATAATCAAAATCAGAAAAATGAAAACAGTAATCAATTTGGCCCTTACTTTTGCTGCAGTAACTTTATTTGCAGCTTGCGGAAACACACAGAAACCCGCTGAAGCAGACCCTCATGCAGGGCATAATCATGCACCTGGTGAAGGTCATGGCGCTGTCGTAGAAAAACCTGCTACCGGAGTGGCTATAAAAGATGATAAGTTGAACGCAGTATATCAACACTATATTCATTTGAGCACTGCACTTGTAAATGGTGATATGACTGAAGCTAAAGTAGCAGCCAGTGCGATCGAATTAGGTGCAAAGGAGTTGACGGCCGGAACGGCATTGGCAGGCCTGGCATCAAAAATCGGTGCAGCCGCCGACATCGAAGCACAACGGACCTTATTCTCTGACTTAAGCAATGATTTTATCGCACGTGTTAAAGCTTCCGGTTTAACTT
This sequence comes from Pedobacter schmidteae, assembly GCF_900564155.1. Classification (NCBI taxonomy): domain Bacteria; kingdom Pseudomonadati; phylum Bacteroidota; class Sphingobacteriia; order Sphingobacteriales; family Sphingobacteriaceae; genus Pedobacter; species Pedobacter schmidteae. The sequence continues at coordinate 2,954,177 of NZ_LS999839.1, forward strand.
CCGGTGAAGTCTACGTAGAATATTGTCCGATGGCCTTGAACGATAAAGGTGCATCCTGGTTAAGTAATCAGAAAGACATTAAAAATCCTTATTTTGGAGAAAGTATGTTGACTTGCGGAGAGGTAAAAGAGACCATCAAATAATTTTTTTGATTGTATGCTTCATTTAGTATCTTTAGAAAAACACTAAAAATATCTATGAAACAGTTAACTTTTATATTGCTGCTGACAGCAATTTCATTTGCGGGCCTTGCCCAGAATAAGGATGCTATTCTTGGTAAATGGATCAATTCATCAGGCGAAGCACATGTTGACATCACTAAAAAAGGAGATAAATATTACGGCAAAATTGTATGGTTAAAAGAGCCTAAGGATGAGAAAGGAGCTGTGAAAACGGATGTAAAGAATCCGGATGAAACCTTACAGGCAAGGCCGATTTTAGGGTTGGAGATCTTGAAGAATTTTATTTTTGAAGATGGGAAATGGACAGATGGCAAAATATATGATCCTAAATCGGGCAAAACCTATAGCTGCAACATGACGCTGAAGGGCAATGATGTTTTAAATATGAGAGGCTATATCGGCATTTCGTTGATTGGAAGATCGGAAACCTGGAAAAGAGTTAAGTAATGAAAAATTTTGCTGTGTTGCTGTTGTTACTGCCTTTTTTTGTCTTTGCGCAAACTGACAAACTTGTCCCACTAACGACAGGTACAAACACCAGTATCAGAGGAATGTGTGTAGTGTCCGATCAGGTGGCCTGGGTAAGTGGCAGCAACGGTTATGTGGGCAAAACAACGGATGGCGGCAAAACCTGGCAATGGTTGCAACCTGCAGGCTTCAATAAACTGGATTTCAGGGATATTGAAGCTTTTGATGCAGATAAGGCGATAGTGGTAAATGCAGGCGCCCCGGCCTACGTTTTATTGACCGTTGATGGTGGTAAAACATGGACCGAACGATATAAAAATACCGATTCCGCTATATTTTTAGATGGTATGGATTTTTGGGATGCAAAAAATGGGATCATCTTTGGTGATCCCATTTTCCATAAAATGCAATTGTTGCAAACAAAAGACGGTGGCCAGAATTGGAATGACATTTCTGCAAATGTGAAATTTGAAATCACACCTGGAGAAGCTGGCTTTGCCGCTAGCGGCACCACTATTAAAGCAATGCCTGGCGGTTCAACATGGATTGCTACCGGAGGGGCCAAAGCGCATATTTATTTCTCAAACAATTACGCCCGTACATGGAAGCGGTTTGCCTGCCCTATTGTACAGGGAGAATCCAGTACCGGAACCTTTTCAATGGCTTTTAATACCCAAAAGGAAGGTGTAGTGGTAGGTGGAAATTACCTGAAAGACAAAGAAAACTTAAACAATGTACTACTGACAAAAGATGGTGGAAGAAGCTGGCACAAACCTATACAGCCTGTTGGTGGGTATCGTTCTGGCGTAGCCTATATCAGTAGTAGTTTTTTGATAGCCACAGGGAGTTCGGGAACTGATGTTTCAAGGGATGGAGGACTGAACTGGGGTACTATCTCTGATTTGAATTTTAATGTGGTTCAAAAAGCAAAAAAAGGCAAGCTGGTGTTGCTTGCCGGAAATAAGGGAAATATCTACCAATTGATTACTCGATAGAAAACAGACCGAATGGATTTCCCTCCGTATCTGCACAGATAGAACAAAATCCATACTCGCCAATAGAGAATTTAGAACGGTTTACATGTCCGCCTGCTTTGGCTATTCGGCTTTCTTCCACACTGCAATCCTTGCAAGGAAAATAAACCATGGTGGTTACACAGGCGCCATCGCCCTCTTTGGTTCCTGCCATTTCAATAAGCGCTCCTGATACCCCCTGGTTTTCCATAGGTGAAAAGAAGCACATTTTCATGCCTTCAGGCGAATCGCCGGGACCGGGAGCATCTCTGAATTCTGTTCCCAAAACTGTACTGTAAAATTTTTTTGCCCGCTCCATATCCTTGACATAGATTTCAAACCAGCAGATGATATTTTCATTCATAATTACAAATTTTAAGTTATGTATATCAAATATAACATGAAGGGGATTGAAAGCACATGGGCGATTACGCCATTTAACAGGTGTGTCTGCGGCAAACTATTGTTTTAACATGCAGTGGAAATTGATTTTTTTGAGAAGGTATACAATAAATCAAATATTTGATCGTCTATATATCTGAGAGCGTTAATTTAGATAGCGGGGATACGGTGGATTGCTGTATCTCCGTTTTTTTTTGAAAACGGAGATGTTTTACCTGATCTGTTAATAAGTAAAAAGCCAGGTCATCCAACCTGGCTTTCAAACAAAACTTAGATCTAACCAAACATCTAATTTCAGTAAATATAGAAATTGTACTGGACGTCAAGGGCGGATTCGAACCGCCGTGAAAGGTTTTGCAGACCCTTACCTAACCACTCGGCCACATGACTATGTGTTCATCGTTTTTAGCGATTACTGATACAAATATATACAAAGTCTACAAATTTACTAGACTTTATTTAAAATAGAGTGAATTTATTTATTAAGTTGTTGATATACAGTTTATTTATTTTTATAAAAAATATTTTATGTCGCAATTGCCCCCTTTAATTGACGCCATGTGACAGTCTTCATCGCGAAAACAATCCTTAGCTTTAAAGTTATAAACAGGGGCATTATTTTTTGATCAAACAGAATACAGCCTGATATGTTGATGATTTAAATGATAAGTATTATGGAAACAAAAACAGCGAGTACCAGGACCGAAGGTTTACTGACCTTATTTGATATGCAGACTACATTTTTTGGTCGCGCAATTGATGGGATTACAGAGGCGGATATGCACAACCGTCTAAATACAAAAGCCAACCACATGGCCTGGCTTACAGGTGCATTGGTGCAACAACGTTATTGGATGACTACAGAAACGCAACCCGGACTTCATCAGGCGGGCGAGGAATTGTTTAAAGATTTTAAAGGAATCCAGGATGGTGCCACTTATCCCACCAATAGTCAGTATCTTCAGGATTGGGAAAAATTTACGCCAATAGCCCGGCAGGCTTTGGTTGGTATGTCTGATGAGAAACTAGACAGCGAAATGGATATGGGCGGCATGAAAATGACCTATTATGAAATGATCTCGTTTACGATATACCGGGAGGCCAGCATGATCGGACAGTTGGCTTTGTGGCGCAGATTATTGGGCTATGCTGCTTTGAAATATGATTAGGTTAATTCTATAAATTTTTGGTGCCATTCTATCTTGCGGTTTGGATTTTATATATTCGTAGTATAACAATTGTTTTATAAATATCTCGCAGCAGCAAATACCTTTGTATATGCATACAACAGATGACGACATCTGTTGTGAGGAAAATTTTTTGTATACTTTTTTATAAAACAAATGAACTTAATTGATTCAAAAATAGATAGTTTTTACACTCAGAGTTCTGAAGATACGCGATTAAAAACCGGACTTGGACCGTTGGAGTTTGAGCGGAATAAAGAACTGATATCCCGTTATCTACCCAGCGGAAAAGCAACCATTGCCGATGTGGGCGGAGGTACTGGCCATTATGCGGCCTGGTTAAGTGGTTTGGGACATAAAGTGATGCTGATAGATCCGGTGAGCAAACATATTCAGCAAGCCGAAAAACGGGCGAAAAAAATAAAAAATGCTTTTGATTGTCAGATAGGTGAAGCACGTAACCTACCTTTCGCTGCCCAAAGCTTTGACCTGGTTATTTTGCATGGCCCACTTTATCACTTGCTGGAACAGTCTGAACGTATCGCTGCAATTAAAGAGGCGTGTAGAGTGTTAAAACCACGTGGTATTATACTGGGTTTTGCAATTACGCATGCAGCCTCAACACTAGCCGCTTTTCAGAATGGATTTATACATCAGCCTGATATTTTTAAGATGTGTGTTGAAGAATTGTCAAGCGGCGAACATCATGCCCCTTCAAGCTTTCCGGGGATACTGGCTCAGGCCTATTTTCACAAGCCCTCGACATTGATCAACGAGTTTCAGCTTTGCGGCTTAAGTATCCTCAATCTGTTGGCAGTTGAGGGAATGGGCTGGATGGATAAATCTTTTTTTGAAAGCTGGTCGACACCAGAAAAAAGAAAACGATTGAACGAATTGTTGGCGCTTACAGAGTCGGACAGAGATTTATTATGTTTTAGCCCGCACATGATGATTGCCGCGGAAGTGAATGATTCGCTAGGATAGCTAAACTGATGATTTTCATGGTATTTCAGTATGGCTTTTTTGCCATACTGAAATATAGTTAGGGGAGTTTAATTAATAAAAAATTATCTTTGCAGTTGCTCCCTAAATTAAATAATTATCAGTTTGAAAAAGGTTTTAAAAATTACAGGAATAAGTGTAGCATCCATATTCCTTTTGTTACTTGTTGGTCCATATTTATTTCCAGATACCATTTCTAAAGAAATACAACAGGCCATCAATAAAAATATAAAAGGTGAAGTTAAGTTTGAAACCGCCCGTTTTTCTTTTTTTAAACATTTTCCTTCATTGACATTAAGTTTAAACGAGTTTGTGCTTAAAGGAGCAGCACCGTTTGAAAAGGATACCTTACTTTATGCCAAAGAGCTGTCATTTGGTGTAAATTTGAGTACTGTGTTTTCTTCACAGGTCAAAATTGATAAGGTATTTCTGGACGAATCTTTAATCAATATTAAAGTAGATAAACAGGGAAATGCCAATTACGATGTTTATCAAAGTACGGATAAGCAGGTAGTCAAGGAAGATACCGCCGGTACAGCTATAAAAATTGAAGGGATATTCATCAGCAAGAGCAAGCTCAGTTATGAAGATCAATCTGTGCCTATGCTTATTCGCGCGCAAGGACTAGATTATACCGGTAAAGGAGATTTGAGCAAGGCCATTTTTGATTTGAGCAGCAAGGCTCAAATAGAATCGCTGGATGTTTATTATAATAATGAACCGTATTTGGTGGATAAAAAGATCAATGCACGGCTGATTACTAAAATCAATACCAATTCTTTGGAGCTGAGGTTTGATGAAAATGACCTGAAAATAAATTCTTTGCCTATACATTTTGTGGGTAGGTTTGCTTTTATAACCGATGGTTATGATATTAATTTCCGCACTAAGGCTAAAGAAACTGATTTGCATAATATCTTTACGGCCATGCCACCGGCTATTGCCGAGCGTATGCAACGGACCAATATGAAAGGATATGCCGAGATTAAGGCTTCGCTGATTGGCAAGTATCTGGCGGGAAAAAAGATCATGCCCACATTGTCCTTCAATTTGAAAATACGCGAAGGCGAGATTTCCAATCCAAAAGCACCTGAGCCCATCAGCAAACTGTATTTGAACTTGCAAACAAAACTACCATCGCTTGACCCCGACAGTTTATATATCAATATGGATAGTCTTTATTTTAATATCGGCAAAGATTATGTGGGTGCCATGTTGAATTTAAGAGGTTTAAAAACGCCTGAAGTTTACCTGCAGAGCCGTGCGGATATTGACCTTGCCAAATGGGCAAAGATTTTTGAGCTGGATCAGTTAAGAGGACGTTTTTCAATGGATTGTCATGCCGAAGGAACCTACACCAAAAAAGTAGTGCATAGTGGATTAAGGCAGGTAGATACCGTTATTGCCACAATTCCTAAGTTCAAGCTGACAACTTCATTAAGTAATGGGTATTTTAAACATAATGCGGTGCCATCACCCATAGATAAGATTAGTTTTAACATCAATGGCAAAAATACCGATGGTGATTATAAACATACCGAGCTGGAATTGACAAAGCTGAACATACAGGCCTTGTCTAACTATATCCGGGGATTTGCGAAATTGCGTACCTCTGGAAATACGCCTATTGATGTACAGCTGAAAGGACTGCTGAACCTGGCAGAAATTAAAAACTTTTATCCGCTGAAAAATCTGGAATTGAGTGGCAACCTGAATCTGGATGTAAAAAGCAAAGGTGGTTACAATAAAGCAAAAAAAATATTCCCGGTTACTGAAGCTGCAATTGTGATGAAGGACGGACGGATTAAAACAGCGCATTTTGATCAGGCACTGGAGCAAATTGCTATTGACGGGGTACTGACCAACCGTGACGGTACCTTAAAAAATACCATCATGAATATTAAGCCGGTTTCCTTTCAAATGGGCGGACAGCCTTTTGAATTGAAGGCAGCTATTCAGAACCTGGAGAATGTAAAGTATAACATTACCTCCAAAGGAAGCATTGATATCGGTAAAATGTATCAGCTGTTTGCTATAAAGGGGTACGATGTAAAAGGCTCCATATTTACCGATGTTTCTTTTAGTGGTTTACAAAGTGATGCCATGGCAGGCCGTTATCATAAGCTAAATAACAAAGGAAAAGTGATCATTAAACAAATGACCTTCAATTCAGATCTGTTTCCTAAATCATTTCTGGTCAATAATGGCGTGTTTTCATTTAGGCAGGATAAAATGAAGTTTGAACAGTTTAAAGGAAGCTATGGGAAATCGGATTTCAGTATGGAAGGTGCTTTGGGTAATGTAGTCAATTATGTGCTTTCGGATAAATCAAAACTGACCGGAACGTTTAACCTTAAAAGTGGAAAGTTATTTGCAGATGAATTTATGGCCTACCATGATTCGGCTACGCCTGCAAAAACAACGGCTACTGCCGGCAATAGTGGTGTGATTATCATTCCCGATAACTTAAATGTATCGGTAGGCGCTAATGTAGGCTCCGTGTATTACAATGGTATGGAAATAAAAAATGCCAAAGGAAATCTGGTGTTAAACAACGGTACGATGAATGTCAATCAGGCCGCATTTAACCTCGCCGGGGCCTCGGTAACTATGGATGCAAAGTATAAAAGCGTAACGCCAAAATCGGCAAGTTTTGATTACCATATTCTGGCCAAAGAGTTCGATGTGGCCCGGGCTTATAAAGAAATCAAACTGTTCAGAGATCTGGCTACTTCTGCCTCAAAAGTAAAAGGGGTAATTGGATTAGACTACCAGTTGTCGGGCAAACTGAATGGAGATATGATGCCTGTTTATCCCTCACTAAAGGGTGGTGGTGTGCTCTCGGTAAAGAAAGTGAGTTTGATGGGCTTTAAATTAATGAATGCAGTGAGTAAAGCTACCAAAAGAGATAGTTTAACCAACCCGGATGTATCGGAAGTGCAGATTAAAAGTACCATCGCCAACAATATCATTAACATTGAAAGGTTTAAAATGCGTGTTGCCGGGTTCAGGCCACGTTTTGAAGGGCAGGTGAGTTTTGATGGTCGCTTGAATATGAAAGGTCGCTTAGGTTTGCCTCCCTTTGGCTTGTTTGGAATTCCTTTGAGCATTACCGGTACGCAGGAACAGCCTAAGATTGCCTTAAAACGCAATAAGGAAGGTAAGTTGGAAGAAACGGCGGAAGAGTAGTTTCGTTAAGCACTAATACGGTTATATGGATATCCCTGAAAAAAAAACAATTAAGCTGGACAGGAAAACCGCTTTGGCAAAAGCCGAACATTATTGTGCTTACCAGGAACGTGCCCAGCAGGAGATCCGCGATAAGCTTTATGAATGGGGTTTGTGGTTGGATGATGTAGAGGGGATCATCTCTGAACTGATAGAAACAAATTTTTTAAATGAAGAGCGTTTTACCCAGGCTTATGTTTCTGGCAAGTTTAACATCAAGCACTGGGGAAAGGTTAAAATAAAACAGGGCTTGAAGTTAAAAAAGATACCTGAAAAAATGATCCAACGTGCATTGAACGGGATTGATGGAGACAAATATTTGGCCGTGATTCTGGATATGGCACAAAAAAAAGCTCCGTTAATTAAAGAAAAAGATCCCTTTAAACGGAATTATAAGCTGATTAGCTACCTGATGGGCAAAGGATTTGAAAAAGATGTAATAATTGATGTATTGAAGACCAGTGACTTAGCTTAAAAGGCGTTTTTTTATTAAAAATAACTTGACGTTAAACTAAAAGTATTTATATTTGCAATCCCAAACGGAAACAAGGTAATTAACTTTATCAGGATTCAAAAAGGGAAGATATCGGATGATGTCTGGCAAATGCGAAAGTAGCTCAGTTGGTAGAGCACGACCTTGCCAAGGTCGGGGTCGCGAGTTCGAATCTCGTCTTTCGCTCTGAATATCTTCAATACCAGGAAGGTGTTTATAAAATTAATCCTATCAATGTTTGTTGATCGTGATTATGCTCAGATGGTGGAACTGGTAGACACGCAGGACTTAAAATCCTGTGACCTTAAAAGTCGTGCGGGTTCGATTCCCGCTCTGAGTACAAAAAGCCTGTATCTGATACAGCAAACATATTACCAATGCGAAAGTAGCTCAGTTGGTAGAGCACGACCTTGCCAAGGTCGGGGTCGCGAGTTCGAATCTCGTCTTTCGCTCTAAAGCCTTCCTCAACGAAGGCTTTTATTTTAAACGATACTTTTCTCCCGGATGTGGAGAAATGCTCAGATGGTGGAACTGGTAGACACGCAGGACTTAAAATCCTGTGACCTTAAAAGTCGTGCGGGTTCGATTCCCGCTCTGAGTACTTGACGGGAAGTACGTTTTAAAAGACGTGACTTCCCGTTTTTGTTTCCTTTCAATTCTTTGGTAATCTTTAAAGGTAAATTGGGGAAGTTCCCAAATTATTACATAAGTTTGTTACTCACTATGGTCATTTACAATGCACTTTCTGATGGAGAACTGGTTGCTCTGCTTAAAGCTGAAGATGAACTTGCATTTAAGGAAATATACCACAGACATTGGAAAATGTGCTACCGTCTGGCCCTGAAGGTAATTAATGACGACGACCTGTGCAGTGATGCGCTGCAGGATATATTTGTATGGTTATGGGTAAACCGCCTCGTGAGTAACATCAGTTCTTTAAAAGCATACCTGAATGCGGCGGTAAAATATAAGATGTTGAATCTGATCCGTCAGGGTAAGGCAAAGGCAGAGGTTTACGGGAAAATCTCAATGCATGAAGTGCCTGTCGATTCGCTGGAAGAGGAACAGGAGGTAAAAGAACTGACGAACATTATTCTGGAATTTACCGCTCAGTTGCCGGCGCAGGCAAAAGAGATTTTTCGCTTAAGCAGATACGAACATCTGAGCAATAGGGAGATTGCCGAAAGAATGAAAATATCGGAAAAAACGGTTAAAAACCAGATTAATATCTGTTTAAAAAAGCTGAAGGTTACACTTGGCCGCTTGTCTTTCTGGGCATTATTTTTATAAATATTTTATTTTTTTCATGTCGGCTTGGGCCCTGAGCAGATTTGATGTGCCTATAGTATAAATAAGCCCGAACTATGAACAGAGAGGAACTGATCAGTTTGTCTGAAAAGATTTTAAGTGGAACAGCCACTGAGCTGGAAATCAAGCAGTATAATACATGGTATAATGCGATTCAGTTGGAGGAGATGCGAACTGTTCCGGATGAAAAGGAGCAGGTCTTGTTTGCTGCGATTGAAAAACGCATTTCGGAAAAGCAAAAACCTGTAGTTCAATTGTGGAGGCGCTGGATTGTGGCAGCCTCGCTTACCGCAATAGTGGCTGCCAGTGTTTATTTTTACAACAGTTCAAAACAAACTAACAGGTCTTATTATGCCAACGACCTGACTCCGGGGGGCAATAGTGCCATGTTGAAACTGGCAAATGGTAACACGGTACCCCTGAGCAAGACGCAAACAGGAATTACGATTAATATAGCGGAACTGACCTATAGTGATGGCAGTAAGCTGACTGCTTTGCAGGGAACTGGCGGCAGAGAGGAACTGGAAATCAGTACGCCAATGGGCGGGCAATACCAGGTGGTGCTGGCTGATGGGACCAGAGTATGGTTAAACGCTGGTTCTGCCTTAAAGTTTCCTTCAGATTTTTCTGGCCTGCAGCAAAGAAAGGTGGAGCTGAGCGGGGAAGCATATTTTGAGGTGGAAAGTGTAATGATGAAAGGAGAAAAGAATAAAAAGATGCCTTTTATTGTAGAAAGTGCCGGACAGCTAGTTGAAGTATTGGGAACGCATTTTAACGTGAATAGTTACGGTCAGGAGAAAGACAGTAAAACCACATTGCTGGAAGGTAGCGTTCGCATTAAGCCTGCTGTCGGCCAAAATGTAGGTGCTGTATTGAAGCCTGGCGAACAGGCTACACTGGCTGCAGGCAGCATCAGGGTAAAGACTGTGAATACCGAAGAGGCTATGGCCTGGAAAAACGGCTTTTTCGATTTTAACGAAGAAAGATTAGAAAGCATTATGGAAAAAATTGCCCGCTGGTACAATGTAACGGTGGTTTACCAGGATCCCGAACTAAAAGAGCAAACCTTTACGGGGAGTATTTCCCGCTTTACAAATGCTTCAAAAGTATTGGATAAAATTGCGCTGAGTGAGGTGGTGCATTTCAGAATTGAAGGCCGGAACATCACTGTAATGAAATAGATCCATTTGTATATCCGAGTATCAACATATCAATAAACTAAACCAATAAACATGACTGAAATTTACAAGAGAGAAACCTGATGCACACTTGAGGGATAGGCTTAGTAAAAACCGGGAGTGCGGAAACACCCCCGGAAATGTTTAAGCTTATTCATTAAACCAGCTGCTGGTGCCGAAAAGGCTTGCCAACAGGCTGGATTGCAAAAACAATTGATTAATGAACAAAGGTATTTTGTGGTAGACCTTGCAAGTAAACACAAATACCGATAAACAGCTAAATGTATGAATTTTTACATTAAAAGGCTATGCCCGTTAAATCAGGGCATGGTTAAACTATTACTGGTGATGAAACTTATAGTCATATTACTTACCGCATGTATTTTGCAGGTTAGCGCAACAGGTTTTGCGCAGAAACTGACCTATAGCCAGAAAAATGCCACCTTAAAGCAGGTTTTTAACGAGGTGAGGAAGCAAACGGGCTTTGATGTGATCTGGCCACAGGGTTCGGTAAAATCCAGCACCAGGGTAGATGCGGCATTTATAAATGCCAACCTGGAAGAGGTACTGGATTTTTGTTTCAGGGGCATTCCGCTGGAATACACCATTGAAGACAAAACCATTGTCGTAAAGGATAAAAAAACCGGTTTCTTTGAAAGGATAAGAACAGTTTTTGCCGGGATAGACATCAAGGGAAAAGTGGTTGATAAAAAAGGGGAGCCGCTTGTAGGCGCAACGGTGAGTATAAAAGGTGCTAAAGTAGCAGTAACTGACAAGGACGGAGGATTTTCGCTTGCGAACGTGGATGACCAGGCAAGCATTGTGGTGTCTTATATCGGCTATTTGCCCAGGACTTTTAAGGCTGCTAAATTGCCGGTAGTGATTGAACTGGAACTAAGCGATTCTAAACTGGACGAGGTACAGGTAATGGCTTATGGAACAACTTCCAGAAGAACGGCAACCAATAACATTACAAAAGTAGCTGGCGAAGTGATCAACAATACACCTGTTAACAACCCACTAGTAGCCTTGCAAAACAGGGTGCCGGGGATGATTGTTAACCAAACTAGCGGCGTACCTGGCTCTGCTGTGAGCATACAGATCAGAGGGCGTACGCGTGTGGATACACAATTCGGTGCCAGTGAAACCCCTTTGTTTATTGTTGATGGTGTGCCTATGGCCAGTGGCAATGACAACCTCAACCTTTTAGGGTCGGCCATATCGGCCAGTGGAACCAGCGGACTGAGTCCCTTCAGTACATTAAGTGCAGGTGATATTGAAAGTATCGAGGTTCTGAAAGGTGCTGATGCAACGGCCATTTATGGTAGCCGCGGCGCCAGCGGGGTAATATTGATTACTACTAAAAAGGGTAAAGCGGGCCCTACCAGCATTGTTGCAAGATTTGGTTCGGGATTTAGCAAGGCACCCATCCCGGGAATGTTAACGACAAAGGAATATTTAACCATGCGTAAAGAGGCCTTCAAAAATGACAATAAAGCAATGACCAATGCCAATGCATATGATTTGCTGCTATGGGATACTACCCGTACCACTAACCTGGCTAAGGAACTTTTGGGAGGAACGGCGAGTTTTACCAATGCAGAAACAAGTGTGTCGGGTGGATCTGATCAGATGCAGTATGTTGTGCGGGGTACTTACTCCCGCGAGACCAATGTTTATCCAAAACCAATGCCCAACGTACGGGCTTCGGTATATGCCAACCTGGCTGGGAAAGCCTTTAAAAATAAACTGAATTTTAATTTTGTAGGGAGTTACTCCGACAATAAAAATCAAAGTACAGGTACAGACCTCTCGATGAAAATTAACCTGCCGCCCCATTACAAATTATACAATGAAGATGGTAGCCTGGCCTGGAACGAGGGCGGCTTAAGGGTAAGTGGTATGGAGAATCCTTTAGCTTATCTGATGGAAACATATACGGCAAAAGTGGCCAACCTGAACGGTAACATGATGTTGGGTTATACGATTAACCCAAACCTGACGGTGAAGGCAAGTCTGGGTTACAATACCATTCGTACCAATGAACTAAGAAATAGCCCAAAAGCGGCTAAAAATCCTTTAGAACCGAACATAAGCAATAACTCGCAATTTGGAAATAACCTTTTCGAAAGTGTCATCTTTGAACCGCATGTGGAGTATAAAAAGTCTGTCGGAAAAGGTAGCCTGAATGTAATTGCCGGTGGGACCCTGCAATCGCAGACCAGAGACGGTTATAATTTTACGCTGCGCGATTATTCCAGTGACGCTTTGCTCGGAACAATGTTTGGTATTACCAGTGGTAGCCTTATCAACCCCAGCAGTATTGCTACAGAATACAAGTATGCAGCTTTGTTTGGACGGGTAACTTATAACTACGATAACACTTATATTGTTAATGTGTCGGGTAGAAGAGATGGATCCAGCCGTTTTGGCCCGAATTATAAATTTTCGACATTTGGGGCCATTGGTGCAGCCTGGATATTCAGTAATCTTGAGGTGCTAAAAGATAATAAGGTGCTAAGTTTCGGTAAATTAAGGGCCAGCTATGGTATTACCGGAAACGATCAGATCGGCGATTACCAGTATATGGCGCTGTATTCTTCTTATTCTTTGTCACCTACTTACAGGGACTCCCTTGCCATCAGACCTGAATCTTTCTTTAAACCGGACCTCCACTGGGAAAAAAACAAAAAACTGGAAGTGGCTGCGGAACTGGGTTTCTTCAAAGATAAGATCCTGATCAGTGCCGCCTATTACCGAAATAATTCGAATGATCCGCTGGTGCAATACCCCCTGCCTAATGCTACTGGTTTTGCCACCGTAACGGCCAATTTGAACGATGTGGTGGTACAGAACCGCGGATTGGAGTTGAGTATAACCTCACAGAACATTAAAAAAACGTCGTTCAACTGGAGCAGTTCATTTAACCTCACACTTCCGAATAACCGTTTACTGAAATATCCGGGGCTGGCACAATCCAGTTACGCCACCAAATATATTGTTGGGCGTTCGCTCGACCTGGTGTATATTGCCAGTTCGCTGGGGGTTGATCCGGTAACGGGCTTATACCAGGTTAAAGATGTAAACAATACCGGTAAATTTGAAGCCAGCAATTCTGGCGATTTCCTTCCTCAGTTTGATACGGAGCCTTCATTTTATGGTGGTTTACAGAATGACCTGACCTATAAGAATTTTTCGCTTGGTATTTTCTTCAGTTTCACGAAGCAATATTTACGCAACTGGATGATGGCAACAAATTTGAGCAGTCCGGTTGGTAATATTTACAATGTGCCGAGGAATGCGTTAAATCGCTGGCAGTATGAAGGGCAACAGACCAGCGTACAGAAATACACCACCAATGCATCGGCGTCCAACTCACTTAGTGGGCAGTATGCTACTTATTTTTCAGATGCCATCTATAATAATGTATTGTATGCAAGGCTGCGTACGGTAACCCTGAACTATAGTTTGTCTCAGAAGCTCATTAAAACGCTGGGCTTGAAATCGGCAGGAGTGTATTTACAGGGACAAAATCTATTTACCTTTTCTCCTTTCAGTAATACTGATCCGGAGACCGTATTTATTACCCGTTTGGCGCCACTACGCACTTACCTGATGGGCATCCAGATTAGTCTTTAAACCTTAACTCAATCTCAATGAAATCTTTATCATATATATACGCACTGATCCTTACACTGGCAGTAAGCAGTTGCGAAAAAACAATTGAAGTGGATATTCCGATGGGTAAATTCACAAATGATGCGGTTTATAATACCGATGATCTGGCCCAGGCAGGCGTTCGCGGTATTTATGCCTCAATGGTTCCTGCATTTTCCAGTAATCCTTTTCAAGGGGTGATCAGCACTTCTATGGGCCTGCTTTCTGATGAATTATTGAGGGGAAGTTATGATGATTCACAACGCCAGCTGCTTGAAAATAACCTCTTTCCAAATAGCAGTATAGTATCGGGATTGTGGAACAGCTATTACAATTATATACTACAGGCAAATATGGTTTATGAGAATTCGGAGCGTTCTACCGGGCTTTCTGCAGCAGTACGTCAGAGCATTATGGGCGAAGCCCGCTTTGTAAGGGCGCTTTCGTTTTTTTACCTGGCAAATACCTACGGGGATGTTCCCTTGACCCTTACATCCGATTATACAAAGAATAGTTTGCTACCTGTATCTTCTCCGGAAGAGGTTTATAAACAGATTGTTGCTGATCTGCTTTTTGCGCAGGAAAATATGACGGGTAACAGCACAGCTGTAGGGTTTAGGCACCGTCCGACGAAATGGTCGGCCACGGCATTGCTTGCTCGCGTATACCTTTATCAGAAAAACTGGAAAGCCGCTGAATTGGCTGCCTCTGCGGTAATTTCACAAAATGGCATTTATAAACTGGAAAGTAACCTGGATAATGTGTTTCTGACAACTTCAACAGAGGCGATATGGTTTCTGAACAATGCAGGGACAAATTTGTATACAGGCGAAACAAGTTCACTTCAGGGAGGGGCAACATCAAATACGCAGTTTCTGCTTTCTGATTATATGCTTAGCCGGTTCCAGGGAAATGACCAGCGAAAGCTAAAATGGACAAAAACCTTTGGCTTAACTACTGCACCATATAAATTTAAGGTGTATTCGAATACGCAGGTTGCGGCTAAAGCCGAAGCTGTAATGATCCTTCGCCTGGCTGAACAATACCTGATCAGGGCAGAAGCAAGGGCAATGCAGGACAACCTGGTGGATGCGATAAAGGATGTGGATGTTTTGCGTTTACGTGCTGGTGCCGCACCTGATAACGACGGTGCAAACAGCACCAATACTTTTAAGACGATTGGTTTTTCTAATCCCGGCATCAATAAAGTTGATCTGGTAAAGGTAATTTATGACGAACGCCTGCGTGAGCTGTTTGCCGAGCTGGGACACCGCTGGTTTGACGCAAAAAGGGCAACAGTGAACCTTGATGTTTTTTTTGAAGGCCGCAAGCCCGGTATTGCTGCCACTGATGCATTTTTCCCTATACCTGAACGGGAAATTCAGTTCAATCCTAACATTGGAGGCCAGCGGGACGGTTATTAAATTTAAACAAGATCATCATGAACAAGATTATAATATTACTGGCCTTGTGCTGCAGCACTGCTTTTTTAAAGGCGCAGGAAGTAAAAAAAGATAGTGTGGCTGCCTTACAGCTCAGACGTAACCTGTTGCTGATAGACAGTGTGCATAAGGCTTTTGATAAGGAAAAGGATGTCAGGAAAAAGGAAGTGATTTTTAATGACTTTTTTAATAAGCCGGCATCGCAGCAACAGAGTTTTGCGCGGTATAAAGCCTGGATGCAGCGGGACCTGGCGCAGTGTTATGCCGCTGTCAACGATGTGAAGGCATCAGAAAGCTGGCTGGGTAAAATAAGCGATGGGCGTACCAGGAGCGAGGGACGGCGTCTTGCCGCGGTAGCCTACGCTGAAGCTGGAAACCTTGAGCAGGGTATAAAATTACTGAAACCGGTGCTCGATAGTCTGCTACAAGGTGAGGGCACTTTTAAAAAAGAGGATGCAGGTTTATATTCGAATACCGTGGGTGCTTATGTAAAAGTTGCAGGAGCGCATAAGCCTGAAGAAATTGTTGGTTATCTGAAACCACTTTATAATTTTAGCGGTAAGTTTTTCCCGTCTGACATCTCTGAACGCCTTAGGGTCCCAGAACTGGAACCTTCGAAACAATTGTTCTATATCTACGCGAAAGCACTGCCACAGGCAGGTTTTGAAAAGGAGAAAGCATATATTATCGCCACAGCTTTTCAGCTTAAAGCTGTGCCTGAAATCATGCAAAGGGGAGTGCGTCTGGCTTTTTCGGAGGTAAGGGGACTGGATAAATACCTGAAAGAATTTGAAGTAAAAGGAAAAGCTGATTTTCAGAAAAACCTGGGCACACTGCTGGCCAAATCTGACCGTAATGGCAAAGTGTGGGGAAATGAAGTTGCAAAAAATAAGTATATCCTACTCGATTTCTGGGGCAGTTGGTGTTTGCCATGCCGGTTCACACATCCCCATCTGAAGGAGGTGTATGCAAAATATAAAGACAAGGGTTTCGAAATTATTGGAATTGCAATGGAGGCCTCACCTGAACTCGAAAAAGCGAAAGTATCCTGGAATAAGGCCATAACTGAAGATGGGATAGGCTGGGTCCAGTTCCTGAACAATGAAAATGTTACCAGCTTCGATGCGGTTAAGGCATTTGGAATCGGGGTGTTCCCGACCAAAATTCTGCTTGATCATACCGGTAAGGAACTGGCCAGATATAGTGGCGGTTCGAGTAAAGATTTTGATGAGAAAATGAAAACTTTGTTCGGCTTTTAGAAGAGAGATATTTATATATAGGAAGGAGGCTGTATACATAGCCTCCTTTGTTTAAAATCTTCCCTGTTTAGTACCTTTTGATCACAATTGGAAGTGTTTTCGGGTTGAAAATGAGCTGGTCGGCGCTACGGTAAAATGTTTTACTATCTGTATGCTTCGCTACAACTCACAGTCGGATTTTTCCGAACCAAAGACGAACGAATACCGAAGCAGGTAGGAGTCGACTGTGACGTAGTTATTGGCCGCAACGAAAGCGTTAGGCCAACCTGAAAACGTTCCGGAAAAATTGTTTGATTAGGTTTTAGAGCGCTGAATTGTAAAAATAATAAAAAACAATTAATGCTATTCGTAATACGAAGAATTTAATGCGGGATTGGCTTTTTCGGCTTGTTCAATAGGGGCATAGTCCGACAAAATCAATGCTGTACCCTTTTTAACACAAACATCATGTTCAAAATGAACGGAAGGCAGGCCATCCTGTGTTTTAACTGTCCAGCCGTCGTCCATGGTATAGATATGCCGGCTGCCAAGGTTAATCATCGGTTCGATGGCCAGCACCATATTTTCTTTCAGCATTGTGCCTGTCCCTTTTCGGCCATAATTAGGCACATTAGGTTCCTCGTGCATGTCTCTGCCCAGACCATGGCCCACCAGTTCTCTGACTACGCCATAGCCTTTTCTTTCGTTAAAAACCTGTATGGCATTGGCAATATCTCCGATGCGTTTGCCAACTACGGCTTCTTTGATACCTTCGTACAACGATTGTTTGGTTACGCTTACCAGTTTCAGTACTGCCTCATCTACTTCTCCTAAAATAAAGGTATAGGCATGATCGCCATGAAACCCATTTTTATAGGCACCTACATCTACCGTTATGATGTCGCCATCACGAAGTGGTGTGTCATTGGGGAAGCCATGCACTACCGCATCGTTTACCGAAGTAGTAATATTGTAGGGGTATCCGTTAAAATTTAAAAAAGAAGGTATGGCCTGATGATCAGCCAAAAATTCTCCAGCCAGTTTGTCAATCTGCAATGTCGTTAATCCCGGTTTTAAAATTTTAGCAATTTCCGCTATTGTAGTACTAACCAGTAGGGCGCTGATTTGCATCAATGCGATTTCGTCTTCGGTTTTGTAAATGATCATAATGTTGCAAAGATAAGAAGATCATTGGTTAACGGACAGATTCATAATGCATGTTATAATTTTTTTTGGTCAGTACAATTTGCCAGAGGTGATTTTTTTCGGCCCTGAATGCTGCTGCGCAGATGCTCAGGTAATATTCCCACATGCGGTAAAAACTGGGCTGATATTCGTTTTTTAGCATTGGCCAGGCCAGTTTAAATCTGCTGAGCCAGGCCATCAGGGTTTGATCATAGTAGTGCCCAAAGTTATGCCAGTCTTGCAGTATAAAAAGTTGGTCGAATGCCAAACATAGTTGATGAGGAACAGGGATCACACCATTCGGAAATATATAGCGATCGATCCAGGGGTCTGTTGCAATTTCTTCTTCGGTGCCGCCTATGGTATGCAGCAAAAAAATTCCATTGTCTTTTAAATTTCGGTGCGCCACATGCATAAAGCTCTGATAATTTTTTGGCCCCACATGCTCAAACATGCCTATGGAAACAATTCTGTCAAATTGATCGTCAATGCTGCGGTAATCTTGTATGCTAATGGTTACGGGCAGCCCCGCACAACGTTCAGCAGCCAGTTGGGCCTGCGCTGTCGATATGGTTATACCCTGAACCGTTACTCCATAATTTTGTGCGGCGTATTGTGCAAAACCGCCCCAGCCACAGCCAATGTCGAGCACGCTAAGGCCTGTCGATAGCTTTAACTTCCTGCAAATAAGGTCCAGTTTCTGCTCTTGCGCCTGGTCCAGAGTGCTTGCGTTTTTCCAGTACGCGCAGGAGTACTGCATATAGGGGTCCAGCATATGTTCAAAAAGATCATTGCCCAGGTTGTAGTGTTTCTTTGCTACATTAAAAGCTCTTTTTACCGACTGACGATTAAATATTTTTGCCGAAATGGCAAGCAATACCGATTGGATATTGCTTTTTACTTTTTTATCCAGATCGGCTTTAAGTATGCGGTATAAAAACTCGTCTGGCTGCTTACAATCCCACCATCCATCCATGTAGGCTTCTCCCAGTCCAATAGAGCCTTCGTTCAATACCCTTTTATAAAGTCTTTCGTCATTAACCTGAATGTCGTATGAAGCCCGTCCGTTGATGTCTATGGCGGCAGTAGCAAGCAATTGTTCGATGAGCAATCTGGCGTTCATAATTTAGATATAGCGTATAAGTGAAAAGACAGTTAATCCGAAAAACTTTAAGCATTAAACAATTACCCTGGCCAAATTGATTTAAAATCCTACTGTAATTATTGATTTTAGCCCTTTTGTCATAGATAATACATTTTTTGATGAAAAACCCCGTAACCATACTAATTCGGTAAAACGATCGTATTATATGTTGAGAGCGTTAATTTAGATGAGCGGGGAAAGATCGGAAGGATCGTTCTCCGCTTTTTTTATGTTCAAATTTTCTGATTAATCTTACATTTCTCTGTTTATACTCTTTTGTATAAACAAGCAAAAGGGGATATCTTTGTGTTATAATTTTAATGTTTCTAAAAATAAAGAACATGAAAGAGAACCAAGACACACTGGAACAGGCCGTAGCCAATGAATACAAGTACGGATTTGTGACAGCTATAGATACAGATGTAATTGCCAAGGGACTTAGTGAAGATATCATCAGGCTCATTTCTCATAAAAAAAATGAACCCGAATGGATGCTCGACTGGCGGATTAAGGCCTACAACCATTGGCTTAAAATGGAAGAGCCTACGTGGCCCAATGTGAAATATCCACCGATCAATTATCAGGATATCATTTACTATGCAGCGCCAAAGCCAAAAAAACAGTTGAATAGTCTGGATGAAGTTGACCCGGAGTTGCTCAGTACATTTGAAAAACTGGGCATATCCATCAGCGAACAAAAGCGACTTACAGGTGTAGCTGTTGATGTGGTGATGGACAGCGTATCTATCGCAACCTCCTTTAAAACGCAGCTGGCCGAAATTGGAGTGATCTTTTGCTCCATCAGCGAAGCCATACAAGAACATCCCGAACTGGTAAAAAAACATATGGGCTCAGTAGTGCCCATGACCGATAATTATTTTGCGGCTTTAAATTCGGCAGTATTTACCGATGGCTCTTTTTGTTATATCCCAAAAGGAGTAAGGTGCCCAATGGAATTATCTACTTATTTCCGTATCAATGCCGAAAATAGCGGACAGTTTGAACGGACACTTATTGTAGCTGAAGACGAAAGTTATGTGAGCTACCTGGAAGGATGTACGGCGCCAATGCGTGACGAAAATCAGTTGCATGCTGCTGTGGTTGAGTTGGTGGCTATGGAAAAGGCCGAAATTAAGTACTCTACCGTACAAAATTGGTATCCTGGTGATAAGGAAGGTAAGGGCGGCATTTACAACTTTGTAACCAAAAGAGGGATTTGCAAAGGCAACCACTCAAAAATATCCTGGACACAGGTAGAAACCGGATCGGCCATTACCTGGAAATATCCTAGTGTGATTTTAAAGGGCGACTACTCTATAGGCGAATTTTACTCTGTAGCTTTTACCAACAATCATCAACAGGCCGATACTGGGACAAAAATGATTCACCTGGGTAAAAACACCCGAAGCAGGATTGTAGCAAAAGGAATCTCGGCTGGTTTTAGTCAGAACAGTTACCGTGGTTTGGTCCGTACCAGTAAGCAGGCCCTCAATGCACGTAATTATTCGCAGTGCGATTCTTTGCTGCTGGGCGATAAATGTGGCGCACATACTTTCCCCTATATTGAAGTTAAAAATAAAACAGCTATTGTAGAGCACGAGGCTACAACCTCAAAAATTGGAGAAGATCAGCTTTTTTATTGCCGACAAAGAGGGATTGATCCTGAAGCAGCAGTGGCGCTTATTGTAAATGGATTTGCTAAAGAAGTGATGAACCAATTGCCTATGGAATTTGCCATAGAGGCACAAAAACTACTCGCCATAAGCATGGAAGGTAGTGTAGGGTAAATTGCAGGTTAAATAAAAATAGAAGAATATGTTATCAGTAAAAAATATACACGCAAACGTAGAAGGTAAAGAGATATTAAAAGGGATTAATCTGGACATCAAAGCCGGAGAAGTGCATGCCATTATGGGGCCCAATGGGTCTGGCAAAAGTACCCTGGCCTCGGTATTGGCCGGTCGTGAAGAATATGAAGTTACCGAGGGTGAAATTGATTTTTTAAATAAGGATTTGCTCGAACTTTCACCTGAAGATAGGGCCCGGGAGGGACTTTTTCTTGCTTTTCAATATCCGGTTGAGATTCCGGGCGTAAGTACCACCAATTTTATAAAGGCTGCGGTAAACGAAAAACGTAAATATCACAACCAGGAACCATTGGATTCTGTGGCTTTTTTAAAAATCATGAAAGAGAAAATGAAATTGGTAGAAATTGACCAATCGCTGTTGAGCCGTTCCATTAATGAAGGTTTTTCGGGTGGAGAAAAGAAGCGCAACGAGATTTTTCAAATGGCAATGCTGGAACCAAAACTAGCCATATTGGATGAGACCGATTCGGGCTTAGATATTGACGCGCTGCGTATTGTAGCCAATGGCATCAATAAATTGCATAACCCGGATACGGCGGTACTGGTAATTACCCACTATCAGCGTTTGCTGGATTATATTCAGCCCGATTTTGTACATGTTTTGTACAACGGAAGGATTGTGAAATCAGGTACTAAGGAACTGGCACTTGAACTGGAAGAAAAGGGCTATGATTTTATAACCGATGAAGTTGATTTAACTGCGCAGTAGCAGGGTATTAAAGCATTGTAAAATGATAGATTTAACTTATTTTAAAGCACAATTTGATCAGCTGCAAGAAGAAAAAACTGACAAACACCTTGCTGCAATCAGGAAGGATAGCTTTGACAGATTTAATAAAGCAGGCTTGCCGACTTATCGCACCGAAGAGTGGAAGTACACTGGTATCAGCAGCTTGTTTGAACAAACATATCGACCGGGGCTTTCTGCCGTATCTGCTGAGGATATGGAGGTTTTGCGTATGCCGGGGGCACATAAAGCCAATGAGCTGGTATTTGTGAACGGTCGTTTTGATGTTACACTTTCTACAGTCTTATCAGACGAGGAAGAGCTGACTGTATTGCCCTTAAAAGAAGCGGCAAATGGGAAATACAAAGATTTGATTGGTAAATATTTGAATAAAAGCAGCGAATACCTTACAGACGGAATTCACGCCCTTAATGGCGCTTTTATAAACGAGGGTTTATTTGTCCATGTTCACAAAGGAAAAACACCGCAACATCCAATATACGTTTATCATGTGCAGGACAGCAGGCAGCAACCCACATTGGCGCAGCCACGCAGTCTGATTTATGTGGATGAAAACAGCAAGCTACAGCTAACGGAGACTTACGCAACATTGGGAACCGGGGATAGCTTTTGCAATCAGGTTTTGGAAATGGTAGTGGAGCAGAATGCTTTTGTTGAATATTATAAAATACAAAATGACAACAAAAATGCCAGCCAGGTAAGTACCACTCATGTTAGTCAGGTGGGACAAAGTTATGTGCATACCGTAACTGTTACCTTAAACGGAGGGATTGTACGCAATAACCTGAACCTGATATTAGATGCCCAGGGCAACGAGACACATTTGTATGGCTTGTACCTTTTAAAAGATAAGACCCATGCTGATAACCATACCTTGATTGATAACCGGCAGCCAAATTGTTTCAGCAACCAGTTTTATAAAGGTATTGCTGATGACTTTTCGACAGCCGTATTTAACGGAAGGATTATGGTACAGCCTGATGCACAGAAAACAAATTCTTTTCAATCCAATAAAAACATTCTGCTATCAGATAATGCGACCATAAATACCAAGCCACAGCTTGAAATTTTTGCTGATGATGTGAAATGTTCGCATGGTTGTACGGTAGGACAATTGGATGAGGAGGCGTTGTTTTATCTGCGGGCCAGGGGCATACCAAAGGATGAAGCTGAAGTGTTGCTGTTGCAGGCTTATGCAGCAGATATCCTGAATCAGATTAAACCGATGGCTATTCGCGCTCATGTGGAAAAATTGATTTATAAACATTTATCGATCGTGTAAAATGGTAAGTACAGCAATACGAGAGCAGTTTCCTATTCTGGGAAGGATGGTGAAGGACCGGCCATTGATTTATTTGGATAATGCGGCTACTTCACAAAAGCCACAATGTGTAATTGACGCGTTGAGCCATTATTATTCACATTATAACGCCAATATTCATCGGGGCATTCATACACTTGCGGAGGAAGCAACCCTGGCTTATGAAGCTACGCGTGTTGCTGTACAGGAATTTATAGGTGCCGCTGCGGCCGAAGAAGTTATCTTTACGAGGGGCACTACCGAGTCTATTAACCTAATTGCCTACACCTGGGGCAGACAGCATATTGCTGAAGGGGATGAGGTGATCATATCAGGAATGGAGCATCATTCTAATATTGTGCCCTGGCAAATTCTTTGTGAGGAAAAAAAAGCGGTTTTAAAAATAATTCCGGTAAAGGATAATGGCGAACTTGATTTACATGCTTATCACGCGCTGTTGAGCAGTAAGACTAAGTTGGTAGCTGTGGTTCAGGTATCCAACTCATTAGGCACGGTAAATCCGGTGAAAGATCTGATTGCAGCGGCGCATAAAGTAGGGGCCAAAGTGTTGATAGATGGGGCGCAGTCGGCCGTTCACCTGGATATTGATGTGCAGGATATGGATTGCGACTTCTTTGCCTTTTCGGGCCATAAGGTTTACGGGCCTACCGGTGTTGGTGTTTTGTACGGCAAAAAGGATTTGCTGGAACAAATGCCTGTTTTTCAGGGTGGAGGCGAAATGATTAAAGAAGTGACTTTTGAAAAAACAACTTACAACGACTTACCCTATAAATACGAAGCCGGAACACCTAATATTGCAGATACAATTGCTTTAAAGGCTGCATTGGATTTTATTAAAACTATTGGAAAAGACCAGATCAGAGAACATGAGGCCGACCTGCTTGCTTATGCAACTGAACAGTTACACGCCATCCCTGGCCTTAGCATTATTGGCAATGCGCAGGATAAGGTAAGTCTGGTTTCTTTTGTAGTAGATGGTGTACACCCACAAGATATTGGTGTATTGTTGGATAATATGGGAATTGCAGTGCGCACCGGCCATCATTGCACGCAACCTTTAATGAAACGTTTTGGTATTCCGGGTACGGTACGGGCATCTTTTGCTTTGTACAATCAAAAAGAAGAAATAGACGCCTTAGTTACCGCGCTGAATAAAGCCATAAAAATGTTAGTATAATGAAGTTGATGCCGATACCTGAAATTGAAAAGGAAATTGTTGAGGATTTTGCACTATTTGACAGCTGGGAGGATAAGTACGAGTACATCATTGATCTGGGTAAAAAACTGGAAGTGATGGAAGATGCAGGTAAAATAGAAGAGAACAAAATCAAAGGTTGCCAGTCTACCGTTTGGTTAACAGCTGCGTACGAGGATGGAAAAGTGATTTTTAAGGCCGACAGCGACGCGGTGATTGTGAAAGGACTCATCAGTATGTTGATTAAGGTTTTATCAGGCCATACGCCTGAAGAGATTTTGGCAGCTAAGATGGATTTTATAGGCGAAATTGGCATGATGACCCATTTGGCGCAAACGCGTTCCAACGGCTTACTGGCGATGATCAAACAGATGAAAAATTATGCACTTGCTTTTAAAATGCTAGAGGAAAAAAAATAGAAGACCATGGATAAAGAAGAATTAAAACAGAAGGTTATCGATTGTCTGCAGACCATATATGACCCTGAAATTCCAGTGAGCATATATGAGTTGGGTCTGATCTATGAAACCGAGATTGTACCACCTTTAAACAATGTACAAATTGTGATGACACTTACTGCGCCCGGTTGTCCGGCTGCACAGATTATTCCAAAGGAAGTGGAAGAGAAGGTAAGGGCCATTGAAGGGGTAAACGAAGTTACAGTTGAAGTAACCTGGAGCCCGCCCTGGACCAGGGATATGATGTCGGAAACTGCCCGGTTTGAATTGGGAATGATGTAAATAGAATAAAAAGAAATGAAGATTACCGCACAAGAGGAATATGGACTGAGGATTTTACTGCGTGTTGCTAGGCACAATCAGCAGGAGGGCATTAGTATACCTGCAATAAGTGAGCTTGAGGGGCTCTCGGCTGCTTATGTGGCCAAACTGACGCGGGCTTTGCGCATTGCCGGGTACATCAATAGTACACCGGGCAATAAGGGCGGTTATGTATTGGCCAAACCGGCTGCTGAAGTGAACATTAACCAGGTGATGAAAGTATTGGGCGGTGCCCTTTTTAGCAAAAAATTCTGCGAAGACTATCCGGGGGCATTAAAGCTCTGTACCAATTCTATTGATTGTTCCATTCGTTCTTTATGGCAAATGATACAGTTTACTGTTGATCAGTTGCTGGATAAGGTTACTTTGCAGGATTTGATTAGTCCGGAGCAGGAATCGAGCAGGTTACTGGATGCAATTTTGCAACAACAACAGTCTTTGTAGCAGGGCGAAGGATTAGTCAAAAAAAAAGTGCCCCGATAGTTACACCGGGACACCATTAACGCTCTCTAGGGTAAATCTAGTTAACTAATTTATATTGGCCAATTTTTATACCTGTTTTTTCTTATTCTTTTTGTTCAGTTTATATTTCTCCTGAAAGAGTACAAAATTAGGAACTGCTGTAACAGAAGTTTAATTTTGTCGGATGAACAATACCCCCTATACTATTGGCCATATTGTAGAGATACTGAATCCGGTATCTTTTAAAAAGAGGACTGATGCCCTGATCAGAAAACTGGTTATTGACAGTCGAACCGTAACAGATGCTGATGGTTCTTTATTTTTTGCTTTAAAGGGTAAAAGGGATGGACATGAATATCTGCCGGATGCTTATGCCAAGGGCATCAGAAATTTTGTTGTCAGCGATGCAAAATATGTGGATCAGTATTTGGAAGCTAATATATTATTGGTTGATGATGTGTTGTCAGCCTTGCAGGCATTGGCTAGCGACAATCGCGAACATCAGCATTTGAAGGTAATTGGCATTACGGGTAGTAACGGCAAAACGATTGTTAAAGAGTGGTTGTATCAATTGCTGACGTCAGAGTTTAACATTGTGAGGAGTCCCAAAAGTTTTAACTCGCAGATAGGGGTACCGCTTTCTGTTTGGGAAATTAACGAAACACATACGCTGGGGATTTTTGAAGCCGGAATTTCGATGACGGCCGAAATGGATACCCTGCAGCATATGATACAGCCTAACATTGGTATTCTGACCAATGTAGGTGAGGCACATGCCGAGGGCTTCTCTTCACAAAATGAAAAGCTGCACGAAAAGCTAAAATTGTTTAAGCATTCGGACCTCTTCATATATGCTCCGGAGTATACTGCCGGTATCGCTAAAAATGAGTTACCTGGGAAGTTGAAATTCTCCTGGAGCCTTAAAGAACCAGCAGATCTTGAGGTGCTGTTTGTAGAACCTGTTGAGGGCCGTAGTTACCTCCGGGCAAAGTTTAAAGGAGCGGAAATAGAATGTTTGATCCCATTTAGTGATAAAGCCTCTGTTGAGAATGGTATCATTTGCTGGGCCACTTTACTGGCATTGGGCTATACGCCCGAACAGGCCGATGAACGCCTGGGAAAGCTAACCAGGGTAAGCATGCGACTGGAATTGAAAAATGGCATCAATCAGTGTTCCGTAGTCGACGACTCCTATAGTGCTGATATTTCTTCGCTGGCTATTGCGCTCGATTTTCTGAACCTTCAGAATCAGCATCCTAAACGGACATTGATTTTGTCGGATATCTATGAAACAGGGAAAAGTAATGAGGTTCTTTATGAGGAAATAGCCGCCTTAATCAAACAGAAAAATGTAAACAGACTGATTGGTATTGGGCCTAATATTTCGGCTTTGGGAGCTCTGTTTGATATGGAGGCTACCTTTTTCGAAAATACACAGGGCTTTATAGAAAACTTTCCGGCGCTTCATTTTAATAATGAAACTATTCTGATAAAAGGGGCAAAGCGGTTTGGGTTTGAGCGTATCAGTAAGCTGATTGCGCAGAAAGTGCACGATACAGTAATGGAAATTGATCTGAACGCCTTAGCTGGTAATTTACAGTTTTATCGGGCCAAGTTGCAGCCTGGTGTCAAAATAATGGCCATGGTAAAGGCTTTTTCTTATGGTAGTGGCAGTTTTGAAATTGCCAATTTATTGCAATACCATAAGGTAGATTACCTGGCTGTAGCCTATACTGATGAGGGCATTGCACTTAGAAAAGGTGGTATAAAAATGCCTATTATGGTGATGAGTCCCGAACCTTCGGCCTTTGATGCCATTGTCCGTTACCAGTTGGAACCGGAAATATACAATTTAGAAATCTTGCAAAGTTTTATCAGTTTTGTGAAGGAACCGAACTACCCGGTACATTTGAAAATAGATACAGGGATGCATCGCCTGGGCTTTGAAGAACCCGATTTGCCAGCGCTGTTAAATCTGTTGAAACAAACGGATAAGGTGAAGGTAGCTTCCGTATTTTCTCATTTGGTAGGTAGCGAAGAAGGTTTACATGATGAATTTACCAGGCACCAGATACAGCGTTTTACAGCTGTAGCCGATACCATAAGTCAGTCTTTGAACTATAAATTCATCAGGCATATTTCCAATACTTCGGCCATTAGTCGCCACCCCGACGCACAGCTTGATATGGTGAGGATTGGAATTGGTTTATATGGCTTTGACGCCGGGTTGAAACACAATAAAGGTTTGCAAACAGTGGCGGTTTTAAAGACGACCATAACACAGGTAAAATCCATTAAAGCTAATGAAACCGTAGGCTATGGGCGCAAGGGTCTGATGCCTCAGGGGGGGACTATCGCTACCGTTAAAATAGGTTATGCAGATGGCTACAGTCGTGCTTTTGGTAATGGAACCGGTAAAATGCTGATTAAAGGGAAATTGGTGCCAACGGTAGGGGTAATTTGTATGGATATGTGTATGTTGGATGTAACGGGCCTGGATGTAAAAACGGGTGATGAAGTTATTGTATTTAATGAACAGCTGACAATTTCGACACTGGCCGGACAGATTGGAACCATCCCTTACGAAATACTGACCAATGTTTCTCAGCGGGTGAAAAGGGTGTATTTTTATGAGTAAAAAATATCTAAGTTTGCATTATGAATAAGATTAGCAGGGCGCTACTCAATTACCTGATCAAAGGATTGTTAATTGTACTTCCCATTGCGTTAAGTATTTTTATTGTCATCTGGGCCGTAACAACGGTAGACAGTTGGTTAAATGTAAACAATATTCTGGGTGTTGATCCTAAAACAGGAGCCAGTAGAAACATCCCTGGTTTGGGCCTTGCGCTGGTGGTTTCGCTAATCCTGATGGCGGGAATTTTTGTAACCTATTTCGTTACCGAACCCATGTACACCTGGTTTCAGCGTGTGCTGGATAAAATACCATTTTTAAAGTTCATCTATTCTTCAATAAAAGACCTTACAGAAGCTTTTGTGGGAGATGAAAAGAAGTTTAATCATCCGGTGCTGGTAGAGGTAGAAGGCGATTTAAAACGCATCGGCTTTCTTACCCAGTCTGATTTAAAAATAATAGACCTGCCCGGAGAAGCGATCGTATATTTTCCCTTTTCTTATTCTTTTGCCGGACAGGTGTATGTAGTGAAACATGAAAAGATTAAGCCTTTAAATATGAGTGCGGCCGAGGCGATGAAATTGGTGGTATCTGGCGGTGTTAGCCATTTCGGGTAAAAAAAGTGGTAATTGTTCGCCTCGCCAAATCTTAAGCCCTGAAGAAGGGCAAAGATTTGAATGTCGGCTCACAACCACCACTTTTTTTACGAAATGAATCAACAACCTGCCAGAATGAGGGGAGGCCGAAGAGAAGAGAAGAGAAGAGAAGAGAAGAGAAGAGAAGAGAAGAGCGACAGATGGTTAAGCTTATTTGAACATGGGGTTAACTATATGTTTAAAATTAGTTGGGTCGGAATATATAAAATTAAGATGATCAGAATTTATCATAATAACAGGTGCAGCAAAAGTAGATGTGCACTAGAGGTTTTGGAAGAAAGCGGTAAGGAATTTGAAATAGTTAGTTATTTGCAGGATACACCAGATTCCAATGAACTCACGGCTATTATAAAAAAGCTGGGTATTACCGCACATGAGCTGATTCGAAAAACAGAGCCAATTTATATAGCAGAATATAAAGGGAAAGATCTTTCTGAGGCAGAATGGATTGAGGCTATGGTGGCACATCCAATATTAATAGAGCGACCAATAATTGTATCTGGTGATAGAGCGGTCATTGCAAGGCCTACAGAAAAAATTAACGAAATTCTGGGTTAATCAACGCTTCAGCGCGTTTAATACACCTGTTATGTATGTAATATTAACAAAAAAAGATCAAATGTTGTGAGTCGACATGCGTAGCTTTGCCCTTTTTCAGGGCCTAAGATACCAGGAGATGAACAATTTTTGATCTTTTTAAGAAGTATAGACCTAATGGCCTAAAAATTCGGTTTCAATACATATTTGTCGTAGAACCTGAAGATGTGTTCTGCAGCTTCTTCGGCCGTATCTACCAGTCTGAATAAGTTCAGATCCTCAGCATGAATGTTGTGCTCTTTTTGCAACATCGTACCTTTAATCCATTCTATAAGGCCACCCCAGTATTCCTTTCCGACCAAGACAATCGGGAAGCGGGCAACTTTTCCGGTTTGAATTAAGGTAATGGCTTCAAACAATTCATCCATGGTACCCATTCCGCCGGGCAAGACAATAAAGCCCTGAGAATACTTCATAAACATCACTTTCCTGATGAAAAAGTAATCAAACTCCAATAGCTTATTGTGATCGATGTATTTATTGTGAAACTGCTCAAAAGGCAATTCTATGTTTAGTCCCACGGATTTACCGCCATTGGTATGGGCGCCTTTGTTACCGGCTTCCATAATTCCCGGACCGCCACCTGTAATTACACCATAGCCTCTGTCGGTCAGCAACCTGCCGCATTCTACTGCTATCTGATAGTATTTATTGGTTTCTGCTGTTCTTGCTGAGCCAAAGATGGATACACAAGGGCCTATTTTGGCTAGTTTTTCAAAGCCGTCAACAAATTCGGCCATTATCTTGAAGATCTGCCAGGAGTCGGTTACTTTTATTTCCTGCCAGTTTTTATTCTCAAAAGCGCTTCTTATTTTCTCTTCACTTGTCATTCTATTGGTATTAAATATTAGAATTTGGTTTGGGTGGTTGAGGTTTTACCTGTAATCCAAAGCATGATAAATGTAATTAAACCATTTAATATAATCAGTTCAAAACCCAAAGCATAGCCAAACCAGCTTAAGGAATTTGCATCAATGATAAAACATAATATTGGCGAAAGCAAACAAATGTAAGGTACCAGTTTATCGTTCACTGCCCTTCTGGTCAGCATCCCTAATCCGAAAAGTCCAACCAGCGGCCCATAGGTGTAGCCTGCCGCCTTAAAAATAGCATTGACAACGGAGTCGTCATTGATGATTTTGAAAATCATGATTACCAGTACCATTAACAGCGAGAAGCCTACGTGAACCATATGTCTTTTGCGAACCAGATCTGGTGCATTTTGATCTTCTTTTTTGTCGAAATGTAAAAAATCTACACAAAAAGAAGTGGTCAACGCGGTCAGCGCCGAATCGGTTGTCGCAAAGGTAGCAGCAGTTAGTCCGAGCATAAAAATAATACCAGGGATAACGTTCAGGTGGTTTAACGCAATTTCGGGATACAAATGGTCGGGTGTTTGCAAAGCGGCCACATCAATTCCATTGTTGGCAGCAAAGAGGTATAATAAAGCACCAACGCTTAAGAAGAAAATATTCATGATCACAAATACGAGGGTAAAAGTGAACATATTTTTTTGTGCCTCGCCAATGGTTTTCATACTCAGGTTTTTTTGCATCAGATCCTGGTCTAGTCCAGTCATGGCTATCGTCACAAAAATTCCACCCAGGAATTGTTTAAGAAAATGAGATTTACTACCCAGAAAATCTTCCCAGAAAAATATTTTGGAATAGCTGCTGTTTTTTACAGCTTCAAAAGTTCCTGCTACATCCAGGTGTAACGACTTTGCTATAAATATGATGGATAAAACAACAGAAAGAAGTAAGAATACTGTTTGCAGGGTATCTGTAATGATGATCGTTTTTAATCCGCCTTTATGTGTGTATAACCATATCAGCACCAAGCAGATGACAATGGTAAGCCAGAAGGGTACATTCCAGGCATCAAAAATAAATTTTTGTAGTACGATGGCCACCAGGTAAAGTCTGAATGCAGAGCCGATAGTTCGCGATACCAGGAAAATCACTGCGCCGGTTTTGTAGCTCCAGAAACCCAATCGTCTTTCCAGATAAGTATAAATGGAAATAATATTTAATCTGTAATATAAAGGAAGTAATACTGTAGCAATAATGATAAAGCCTACAGCATTGCCCAGAATAAACTGAAAATATCCAAAATCACTTTTACCTACGGCTCCGGGTACCGATATAAAGGTTACTCCGGATAAAGCGGTTCCGATCATTCCAAAGGCAACCAGGTACCATTTAGAATTTCTATTTGCAATAAAAAAAGAGGCATTGTCGGAGTTGTTCCTGGAGGTGATGTAGGCCACTCCAATCAGCAGCATAAAATAACCAAGAAGGAAGGATAAAAGAATAATTGGACTCATATTATGATTTCATTAAGCTGATAAATGTAAGAAACGGTCTTGAGTTTACAATCATAAAACAATAAAATTGTTGAGCTATTTTATTTAAATTTGTAAAATGAACTTTTCTTCTAAACTCCTTGAAGACGCTGTTAATGAATTTTCGAAACTGCCGGGTGTGGGGCAAAAGACTGCTCTGCGGTTGGTGTTGCACCTGTTGAAGAAAGAGCAGGAAGAAGTAGAAAGTTTTGGCAATGCAGTAATCAGGCTTAGGAAAGAAATTAAACATTGCAGCATATGTCACAATATTTCCGACAACCAGATCTGTAATATTTGTTCGGCTGGAAAAAAGGATAAAGATGTGATTTGCGTAGTAGAAGATACCCGGGACGTAATGGCCGTAGAAAACACAGGGCAGTATTTTGGGGTTTATCATGTTTTGGGTGGGCTGATTTCGCCAATGGACGGTATAGGGCCTTCCGATCTTTTCATTGATTCGTTGGTGCAACGTGTGGCTACGACGCCAGTGAAAGAGGTGATTTTGGCATTGAGCGCCACAATGGAAGGTGATACCACACTTTTTTACCTGTATAAAAGACTTAAAGATTTTCAAATTCCTATCACTACTATCGCCCGCGGCATCGCTTTTGGCGGCGAGTTGGAATATGCTGATGAAATTACGCTGGGCAGATCCATCGTTACCCGTGTACCTTATCAGACCTCATTAATTAAATAACCCGTATGGATTTTAAGAATAAAGTAGTTATAGTTACCGGTGCATCATCAGGTATTGGTAAAGCCTGTGCCGAAGAATTTGCAAGGCGAGGCGCCAATTTGGTACTGGCGGCCCGGCAATATGTAACTTTATGTGAAATTACTGCCGATCTGGAAAAGCGATATGGCATTAAAGCCATTGCAGTACAAACTGATGTAAGTAAGGAAGAAGATTGCAAAATGCTGGTGAAACAGGCCTTAACTACGTTCAATAAAATTGATATACTGATCAACAATGCGGGTTTGTCTATGCGCGCCTTGTTTAATGAGCTGGACCTTTCGGTTTTAAAAAACCTGATGGACGTGAATTTTTGGGGTACGGTATATTGTACAAAGTATGCTCTGCCTGAGATTCTGAAAACAAAAGGCAGCATCGTAGGGGTCTCGTCCATTGCCGGATATCGCGGCCTTCCCGGACGAACGGGTTATTCTTCATCCAAATTTGCCATGAATGGCTTTATGGAATCTTTGCGCACAGAATTGTTAAAAACCGGTGTCCATGTGATGGTAGCCTGCCCGGGGTTTACGGCCTCCAATATTCGTGTTACCGCACTGGCCAAAGATGGAGCCTCGCATGGTGAGACCAGTATGGAAGAAGGTAAAATGGCGACAGCTGACGAGGTTGCCCATACCATTGTTGATGGAATTGTGGCACGTAAGCGTACACTGGTGATGACGGGACAGGGAAAACTGACAGTTTGGATTAATAAATTATGGCCTTCGCTGGCTGATAAGCTGGTATTCAATCATTTTACCAAAGAGAAAAACGCACTGATCAAATAATTTTTTTCAAGAAACATTTGCTCCTTTGCAAAAACAATTCCATATTTGCCGTAATGATACTAACAAACGGACTTAATAACTGGTGGTGGCACAACGCAAATGCGTAGTGTAACCCTGTATTGAACGTTTTTATTTTATATAATAATATTTGAGGGTTGCTTTAAGGCAACCTTTTTTGTTTTACAACCTTTTTATAAGCTTCGTTTTTTTGATACATCATATGAAGAAGATACTGAACCACCTATTTGAAAACAAAACTTTTAGCAGAGCTGAGGCACAAAGAATTTTAACGGCTATTGCCATGGGCGAATTTAACAGCTCGCAAATTGCCGCTTTCATTACCGCGTATGGCATGCGCAATATTACGGTTGAAGAGTTGCAGGGCTTTCGCGATGCGATGCTGGATCTTTGCATCAAACTGGATTTTTCAGACTTTGAGTTGGTAGATCTTTGTGGTACTGGTGGCGATGGTAAAGATACCTTTAATATTTCTACGCTGGCCTCTTTTGTTACCGCCGGTGCAGGGCATAAAGTAGCCAAGCATGGCAACTATGGTGTGTCGTCGGGCTGTGGTTCTTCAAATGTAATGGAATACCTGGGGTATAGTTTTACCAACGATCAGGAGGTGCTGAAAAGAAGCCTGGATCATGCTGGTATCTGTTTTATTCACGCACCTTTATTTAATCCTGCCATGAAAACGGTAGCTCCCATTCGCAAGGAACTGGGTGTGAAAACGTTCTTTAATATGCTGGGACCTATGGTGAATCCTGCGCAGCCCAAAAATCAGATTGTAGGGGTATTTAGCCTGGAACTGGCGCGCTTGTACGCTTATCTGTATCAGGATACAGATAAAAACTATACCATATTACATGCGGTGAACGGATTTGATGAGGTCTCGTTGACCTGCGATATTAAAACTTTCAGCAAAAAAGGTGAAGCCTTGTTAAGCGTTGCCGATTTAGGTTTTGAACAGATTACCGAGGACAAAATAAAAGGGGGAGATACGGTGGAGTCATCAGCAGAGATATTTATGAAGGTGTTGAATGGAGAAGGCACAGATGAGCAGAACAGTGTTGTATTATGCAATGCGGCGTTGGCCATCCAAACCATCGATGATACTAAAACTTTTGGCGATTGCTTTTATGAGGCTGAATCGTCATTAATGGGCAAAAAAGCACTGGAAAGCTTTAAAAAACTAACCGGAAGGTAAAACAGAAAATTAACACTAACCAAAAAACAAACAACATGGATGTTAAACTGAAAATATGCGGCATGAAGCTACCTGAAAATATTCAGGCCGTAAGCACTTTGCAACCTCATTATTTAGGCTTTATTTTTTTTAGAGATTCAAAACGGTTTGTAGATGGTTTAACTCCTTCGTTTGTGAAGAGTTTGCCCGCAGGGATCAGAAAAACCGGTGTCTTTGTCAACGAAGAACTGAACAGGGTAGCCCAGTTGGCGGTATTGTATGGCTTAAATGCCGTACAATTGCATGGGCAGGAGCCTGTAAAGTATTGCATCGCCCTGAAGGGATTACTTAGTGATACCGGTATCGAGTTGGTTAAAGCATTTGGGGTGGATGAACATTTTGACTTTAATAGTGTAAATGCCTACGCAAATGTGGTTGACTATTTCCTGTTCGATACCCAGACGCCAGATCATGGGGGCTCAGGCAAAACCTTTAACTGGTCGCTTCTGCAAAACTACAAGCTGGATAAGCCATACTTTTTGAGTGGAGGTATTGGGCCGGACAGTGTGGAGCAATTGAATCAGATAAGTGATCCGCGATTGTATGCCATCGACATCAACAGCAGGTTTGAACTGGCGCCAGGTTTAAAGGATATAGATAAATTAAAAGATTTTAAGTATAAACTAGCACTATGAGTTATTTTGTAAATGAAAAAGGATATTACGGCGATTTTGGGGGTGCATATATTCCCGAAATGCTTTATCCTAATGTTGAAGAGC
Source organism: Pedobacter schmidteae (assembly GCF_900564155.1). Lineage (NCBI taxonomy): Bacteria > Pseudomonadati > Bacteroidota > Sphingobacteriia > Sphingobacteriales > Sphingobacteriaceae > Pedobacter > Pedobacter schmidteae. Next base: position 2,989,395 of record NZ_LS999839.1, read on the forward strand.
TGAGACAGAACTACCTGAAAATAATTGCTGATGAAGCTTTTCAGAAAGAATTCGACCAATTGCTTAAAGACTATGTGGGGCGTCCTTCGCCATTGTACCTGGCCAAACGCCTTTCTCAGAAATATAATGCCAATATTTTCCTGAAAAGGGAAGATCTGAACCATACCGGTGCCCATAAAATAAACAATACCATAGGTCAGATTTTACTGGCCGAGCGGCTTGGCAAAAAACGCATTATTGCCGAAACGGGTGCCGGACAGCATGGTGTAGCTACCGCAACCGTTTGCGCATTGCGCGGACTGGAGTGCGTAGTATATATGGGTGAAGTAGATATTCAACGCCAGGCGCCAAATGTAGCCAGAATGAAAATGCTGGGTGCAAAAGTGGTGCCTGCTACTTCGGGAAGTAAGACTTTAAAAGATGCTACAAATGAAGCAATGCGCGACTGGATCAATAATCCGGTGGATACGCATTATATCATCGGTTCGGTAGTAGGCCCACACCCTTATCCCGATATGGTAGCCATCTTTCAATCTATCATTTCGGAAGAAACAAAAAAACAACTGATTGCGCAGACAGGAAACGACCAGCCTGATTATGTTTTGGCCTGTGTTGGTGGCGGCAGCAATGCTATGGGAATGTTTTATCATTTTATTGATGATGAAAAAGTAAAACTGATTGCTGTTGAAGCAGGAGGTAAGGGGGTGGATAGCGGCTTTTCTGCTGCAACTACTGCCCTGGGTAAAGAGGGGGTGTTGCACGGCAGCAGAAGTATACTGATGCAGACGGCAGACGGACAGGTGGTAGAGCCACATTCTGTTTCTGCTGGTCTGGATTATCCGGGTATTGGCCCGCAACATGCACATTTGTTTAAGACAGGTCGTGGTCAATATGTATCAATTACTGATGACGAATCTTTACAGGCAGGTCTGTTGCTTGCCCAAATGGAGGGAATTATTCCCGCAATTGAAAGTGCACATGCCCTGGCTTACCTGGAAAAAATGAATTTCAAAGGTGGAGAAAATGTAGTGGTTTGTTTATCCGGACGCGGCGATAAAGACATGGACACTTATATGAAATATTTTAATCTATAAATATGAACAGGCTACAACGACTATTTCAAGAGAAAAAAAATATACTATCCATATACTATACAGCAGGTTATCCCAATTTAGGAGATACTGTTTCCATTGCCGAGGCTTTAGAACAAAACGGGGCCGATTTGCTGGAGATTGGTTTCCCTTATTCCGATCCTGTGGCCGATGGACCCACTATACAAGCCAGCAGCAAAACTTCGCTCGACCAGGGTATGGACCTGAAGCTGTTGTTTGAGCAACTGAAGGAGTTGCGTAATAAAGTGAGTATTCCGGTATTGCTGATGGGTTACGTGAATCCGGTACTGCAGTTTGGTGTCGGGAATTTTTGCAAGGCCTGTGTAGAGGTAGGTGTGGATGGTTGTATTGTACCCGATTTGCCAATGGTAGAATACGAGGAGCTTTATCAGAGTGTATTTGAGGAACACGGGTTGAGTAATATTTTTCTGGTGACGCCACAAACTTCGCCTGATCGCATCCGTAAAATTGATGGTTTAAGCAATGGATTTATTTACCTGCTTTCCTCTTCGGCTACCACAGGGCAACACCTGCAGGTATCGGAAAATACCGAAAGCTATTTTTCCAGAATTGCCGATATGAAGCTCCATAACCCTACAATGATTGGATTTGGGATCAATAGCAAAGAGACTTTTGATAAAGCCTGTCAATATGCCAATGGGGCTATTATTGGAAGTGCTTTTGTAAAAGCATTGGATTCGGCCGATTTAAAAGGAAGTATCCAGAATTTTATGCAAAAATTTAACAAGCGGCATCATTAATGCGATCGTCATTCTGAATTTATTTCAGGATCCTTCTTGAGCATGCCTTTAAATAGTTGATGCGAGATGCTGACCACGCAGTAGCTGCGAAGCAAAATAAATTCAGAATGACGATGTACATCAGAATGACGACCGTGTTAACGATGATGTGGATAAGGGTAGTGTTAATCCTAATTTAGGATGCTGCCTGTTTCTTTTTGCGGATTGATTTTAAAAAGACAAAACCCACAAGGCCTGAAATTACAGAAGCACAAAGAATGGCGAATTTGGCTTCTGTAACATGAAGCTCATCGCTAAAGGATAGTAAGGAAATAAAAATGGACATGGTAAAACCTATACCGGCAAGCATGCCCAGTCCTATAATATGTTTCCAACCCGATCGTGAGGGTAGACTACCCAATTTAAGTTTTACAGCTACCCAGGAAAATAGGGTTACGCCAAGCGTTTTTCCGGCAAATAAGCCAATGATGATACCAAGGCCCAGGGGGGAAACCAACCCACCTATCATTTCGCGCTGAAAGGTGATATTGGTATTGGCCAAAGCAAAAACAGGCATGATAAAATAGTTAACAGGCCCGTTTAGTAAATGCTCCAGTTTTTCAAGGGGCGACTCTATGTTGGTTTTATTGGTAGGGATAGTTAAGGCCAGCAATACACCGGCAATAGTAGCATGGATACCGGAATGGTGGATAAAATACCATAGGAACAAGCCTGGTATCAGATAAAAATACAGCTGTTTGATATTGAAAAAATTGAATGCCAGTAACAATACTATAATGCCTCCCGCCATCAGCAGGTAGTCAAAATGTACCTCATTAGTATAGAAAATGGCAATTACCAGAATGGCACCAAGGTCGTCCACAATGGCCAGCGCAGCTAAAAATACTTTTAAGGAAGTCGGTACACTTTTTCCCAGCATCGAAATGATGGCCAAAGCAAAAGCGATGTCGGTAGCCATAGGGATTCCCCAGCCGGATGCAGTAGACTGTCCTTTATTAAACAAAAAGTAAATGAATGCCGGAACCAGCATTCCACCTAAGGCAGCTACAACAGGTAAGGAGGCTTTTTTGACTGAAGACAATTCTCCTTCCACCATCTCCCGTTTAATTTCCAGTCCTACCAACAGGAAAAAAACAGCCATCAATGCATCATTGATCCAGGCCGAAACGGTAAAAGAATAAACTGCAGTCCCGAAGGTAAAACCGAAGTCGGTGGCCAAAAAACTGGCAAATTGCCCCGCATAGGATGAGTTGGCGATGAAAAGGGAAACCGCTACACAAAACAGTAAAATTATGCCGCCAATTTGTCCCGAACGAAAAAAATCTTTGAAAGCCTGTAGGTTCAATAATTTAGCCATATGGGTAAATATAGCTATTTTAGATAAAACTTAGAGAAAGCTGTCCAGGTCCCCTTTGCCTTCACGAATGACTTCAAATTCTCCCGAGGTGCAATCTACAACTGTAGAAGCCTCATTATCACCATAGCCTCCGTCAATTACCAGATCTACCGTTTCTTCGTATTTTTCATGAATTAGTTCGGGATCTGTAGAATATTCAATTACTTCATCGTCATCGCGTATTGAGCTGGAAAGGATTGGATTGCCCAGTTGTCTTACAATCTCTCTGGCAATGTCATTGTCTGGTACCCTGATACCGACTGTTTTTTTGTTAGAGCTTAACAGTTTTGGTACGTTGTTGTTAGCATTTAAAATAAAAGTGAAGGGGCCTGGTAATGCTTTTTTTAAGACCCTGAATGTTGCTGTGTCAATTGGTTTAATGTAATCTGAAATATGCCTCAAATCGGAGCAGATGAAAGAAAAGTTAGCCTTTTCGGGCTTTATTCCTCTTATGCGACATATTTTTTCAATGGCTTTTTGATTGGTAATGTCGCAGCCCAAACCATAAACCGTATCAGTAGGGTAAATGATTAATCCGCCCTTCTTTAGCACTTCAACAACTTGCTCAATGGCTTTTGGATTTGGGTTCTCGGGATAGATTTTGATAAGCATATGTAAAATTAAACAAATCTTAGGCCGAAATCGGATATTTATTAGTCAATTGGCATGTTTTTTAGTAATTTGATACGTATGAGAAAAGCATTCATCGCTATTGCAGCATTTTTAGTAGCGCTTACCGTAATGTTAGGCCTTACTTATCCGCCCTTATGGTGGTTGTTTATTTTTACCGGTCCGGTTGTTTTGTTGGGTGTCTACGATCTCTATCAACCCAAACACAGTATTGTTCGAAATTACCCTGTTGTGGGACGGTTAAGGTATTTTATGGAAGATCTGAGGCCCAAAATTTATCAGTATTTTGTAGAGAGTGATACCAATGGTAAACCATTTAGCCGCTTAAACCGCTCTTTGATTTATCAAAGGGCCAAAATGGAGAATGATACCATTCCATTTGGAACGCAGTTGGATGTATACGAAAATGGATATGAATGGTTAAGTCATAGTATTTCTGCTATCAGTCACCATGAACTGGATGAAGACCCACGGGTATTGGTTGGGGGGCCAGCTTGCTTAAAGCCTTATTCTGCCAGTATTTATAATATTTCGGCCATGAGCTTCGGTTCACTAAGTCAGAATGCTATTCTGGCCCTAAATGGCGGAGCGAAGTTGGGTAATTTTGCTCACAATACGGGCGAAGGAGGGATAAGTGATTATCATGCCAACCCTGGTGGCGATTTGATCTGGCAGATTGGTACCGGATATTTTGGTTGTCGCAATCATGACGATGGTTCTTTTAATCCGGAAGCTTTTGCCGAACGTTCCCAATCGGATCAGGTCAGGATGATAGAAATTAAGCTTTCACAGGGCGCTAAACCAGGGCACGGTGGTATTCTGCCTGCCAGAAAGGTAACGCCCGAAATTGCCAGGATAAGGTTGGTTAAGGAAGGTTTTGATGTAATCTCGCCACCTGCCCATTCGGCATTTAAAACGCCTCTTGAATTGATAGGCTTCGTGAAGCAGCTGCGCGACCTTTCGGGCGGCAAGCCTATTGGTATAAAGTTGTGTATAGGTCGGAGAAGTGAGTTTTTTGCCATATGCAAAGCGATGGTGGAAACTGGTATTTATGTAGATTTTGTTACGGTAGATGGAGGTGAAGGAGGTACGGGAGCCTCGCCGCAGGAGTTTTCAAATGCGGTAGGTATGCCATTGCGCGAAGCGGTAGCATTTGTATACGATGTGTTGAGTGGTTTTGATCTTAAAAAACACATCAAAATTATTGCTTCGGGAAAGGTCGCTTCTGGTTTTGACCTGGTGAAAAACATTGCACTGGGTGCCGATCTCTGTAACTCGGCAAGGGGAATGATGTTTGCGTTGGGGTGTATACAAGCATTGGAATGTAATAGTAATACGTGTCCTACAGGTGTAGCTACGCAAGATCCGAGTTTGATGAAAGGACTGGTGGTAGAAGACAAGAAAGTCAGGGTGTTTAATTTTCATAGACTTACGGTGGCCAGTGCGGTCGAATTGCTAGGCGCTGCAGGTTTACACCACCCGTATCAGCTTACCAGGGCTTATATCAATCGCCGGATCTCTCCAAATGCCATGCAGTCGTACATGGAGAGCTTCCCGTACATTCCTGAAGGAAGTTTACTGCAAACACCTTATCCTATCCGGTTTGAGTTGGGGATGGCATTAAGTACTTCCAATAGTTTTATGCCTACTGATTATAAAGTATCGATGGTGGATTATGCACATGCCAATTCTTATTCAGAGGATATCAATGACCATAATCATAGTTCTTAAGCCTTATATTAAATAAAAGTCGGCTGTATTTGTTATACAGCCGACTTTTTATGTATACCGTCATTCTGAATTTATTTCAGAATGACAACTGTAGTTTAATTTTCAATAATCACACGATTCCCTTGATTAAAACTCAGCATTTTTAGGGAAACGAGGGAAAGCAATTACGTCGCGGATATTGGTCATTCCGCTTACAAATAAAACCAATCGCTCAAAGCCTAATCCGAAGCCGGCATGTGGTGCCGATCCGAATCGTCTGGTGTCTAAAAACCACCAAAGTTCTTCCTGAGGGATATTCATCAGTTCCATTCTTTCGGTTAGCTTATCCATTCTTTCTTCCCTTGCCGATCCGCCAACAATTTCACCTATTCCAGGGAAAAGGATATCCATTGCTGCTACCGTTTTTCTACCCAGCTCATCAGGTTCATTCTGACGCATATAAAATGATTTGATATCAGCAGGGTAATCGGTTAAGATCACTGGCTTTTTAAAATGTTTTTCAACCAGGTAGCGTTCGTGTTCCGACTGAAGATCTGCTCCCCACTCATCAATCAAATATTTGAATTGTTTCTTCTGGTTAGGTTTAGACGATTTCAATATCTTGATGGCTTCAGTATAAGTGATGCGCTCAAAATCGTTGGTTACACAGAAGTTCAATTTATCCAGTAACGATAGTTCACTACGCTCATTTTGAGGTTTAGACTTTTCTTCTTCCAGTAAGCGGCTGTTTAAAAAATCCAACTCTTCTTTGCAGTTTTTAAGTGCATAGTCTATCAGGTACTTCAACATGTCTTCTGCCAAATTCATGTTGTCTTCCAGGTCTGCAAAAGCAACCTCTGGTTCCATCATCCAGAATTCGGCAAGGTGACGGGTAGTATTTGAGTTTTCGGCCCTGAAAGTAGGTCCGAAAGTATAGATCTGTCCAAAAGCCATTGCCGCCAGCTCACCTTCCAGCTGACCGGAAACAGTCAGGTTGGCCGAACGGGCAAAGAAATCTTCGCTAAAATCTACTTTGCCATCCTCAGTACGTGGCGGGTTGTCCAGGTCTAAAGTAGTTACTTTAAACATTTCACCTGCACCTTCTGCATCCGAAGCGGTAATGATGGGGGTGTGCATGTATACAAAACCTCTTTCATTAAAAAACTGATGAATGGCAAAAGCCAAGGCATGACGTACTTTAAAAACGGCGTTGAATGTATTGGTGCGGAAACGCAGGTGTGCAATTTCTCTTAAAAATTCCAGACTGTGTTTTTTAGGTTGCAAAGGGAATTTTTCAGGATCGCTATCGCCCAATATTTCTATTGAGGATGCTTTGATGTCCACACGCTGACCTTTTCCTAAAGATTCTACAACGGTACCTTTTACCGCAATTGCTGCGCCGGTAGTAATGCGTTTTAGTATAGCTTCGTCCGTATTATTAAAATCAACAACAATCTGGATGTTTCCCATGCAGGAACCATCATTTATAGCAATAAACTGATTGTTACGGAAGGTACGTACCCAACCCATAACGGTTACTTCTCTGTTAAACTCTTCTGTCTCAAGCAGACTTTTTACTTTTTCTCTGTGTATCATGATTTTATTATGGAGAGTGCCAAAAATAATGAATTCTGCCAAGAAATAACAGTTTAATATTTTGATTCTGTTTTTTATGGTGTTTCTGTTGTTTGTTTATTTTTTTTTATTGTTTTTGTGTGTTTTTTAGTGGTGTTTTTAGTTTTTGTGGTGTTTAATTTAGAGTTTTGTGGTTTATTGTTAGTGTTTTTTTTGTATTTTATTCTATTTATTTGATTTTTTAGTATTGATTTTTGTTTGTTTTTAGTGTTTTTTATTATTTGTATTATTTTTAAGTTGTATTTTGTGTTATTTATTTGTGTTTTTGTTCTTTTTGTATATTTTTTTTAAAAATTTATTTGTTTTATAATGTGTTTTTGGAATAAATATCTATATTTGTAATGCTCGTTTAATTTATATTTGGTTAGAGAGGCCTATATTTGGATGGATATAGGCCTCTTATTTTTTTAATAAAACCTATCCACCAGATTTTACTCTTTTTTCTTCTGCCTCCGAACTGTTTGTGCGTTTTGTAGCAGCTTTAATGCTGTTGCTTCCAAATCTATAGGTGCAGTTGATCCGAAATACACGACTTTCCCATCTTTCGTTAACTACATATTGTTGTGAAGGTATGGCACTGGTAATTCGGCTTCTTTGTGTTTTGAATATATCATTGGCACTTAACTTAATGTCCATCTTTTTGTTCATTATTGTTTTTTTGACCCCCAGATCTATATTATATTGAGGAGCTATCAGTAATGTTCCCGAAATCTGTTTGGATTGATAGTATCCGGCGACTTCTACGCTTGTACTGGAGTTTACATTAAGCGTTTGTGTGGTGTTGACATTAAAAGCCATTTTTCCGCTTTGATAAGGAAGTCCTAGGATATCGGTTGCACTAAATTTATTGTAATAGGTAGTCAGGTTGTTGTTGCTGCTCCACCAGTCTGTAAATTTTATAGGATAGCTGATATTTACATTGTATGAATTTTGGGTGGCCAGGTTCTGGTAGGAAATGAAAATGGTCTTTTTTGCTGTGTCGGTTAACAAAACATTGGAAATGACATCTGTAGTGCGGCTATAACCAATGCTGATGTTTAAGTTCTTTTTGTAGCTGTAGGATAGCTCAAATGAATTGGTGTATTGCGGTTTCAGAAAAGGATTTCCAAACCGATAGGAGTAAAGATCAAGAAAGTAGATAAAAGGATTTAAGGATTCGTAGTCGGGCCGGTCTATCCTTCGGCTATAGGAAAAGCCAAGATCCTGATCTTTTGAAAGTGTCTGATTGACGAAAACACTTGGAAATAGGTCCAGGTAATGTCTGTTTACAATTTTGTTGTCTGTTACCGAATTGCCTTTTGAATTGGTTTGTTCTGCTCTGAGTCCTAGTTTTATGGCGGTGGTTTTAAACTTTTTGTCCAGGTTTATATAGGCTGCATTAATATTTTCATCGTAAAGAAACTGGTTGCTACGTTTGTTGTCGTTAAGCCATTGCTTGTTTACCAGGTTCTCAAACAGGAAGTTGTTGTCTGTTTTTACAAAGCTCGTTTTTAATCCGGCTTCCAGTTTGCTTTCTTTGTTGATGGGAAGGGTATAGTCAGCTTTGGCGGCTTTGATGCTGGTTGTGTTCGGAGTAGCGTTTCTGAATAGGTATGCCGGTTTTAGAATTTGTCCCTGTGCATCAAAATACTGGTTGTTAAAGTTGTTGTCCTGGCGCCCGGTGTATTTTGAATAGTCGACATCCATGCTGAATTCCTGGCCAAGCGTATCGATGGTTGATTTATAGTTCAAATTATACGATGCGCCAGTGTATTTAAAGCTATTGGGGTTTTTTGCTACCACAGAAGAGTCGGTTTTACCGGGCTGGTCGCCAATTAATGTCAGCACATCTGATTTGTTTTTGCCAAAGCTGTGGTAGCCATTAAATGCAAAACCAATGGTGTTTTTGTCATTTATAAAATAATCTACACCCCCCTTATAATTGGTGTTGTTTCTGGTTCTGCTGTTAAAATTGGTCTGATCGAAATAGGTTTTGTCAGTTGTGGTGCCGTTTATTCTGCTGATGTCTGTACTGCTGTAGCTTTTGTTAAAGCCATAATAAACGTTTCCGTAGATGTTAAATTTCTTCTGCCGGTGGTTTAGGGTCAGCCCTCCATCGGCTTTGCCATATTTACCATAGCCGGCACCTGCGTTTACAGCGCCATTGGTGCCGTAGTTGCGGTTCTTTTTTAATTTGATGTTAATGATTCCTGAATTTCCGGCAGCATCGTATTTTGCCGAGGGAGTGGTAATCAATTCAAGGGATTGAATGGCGCTGCCTTCGGTAGTGCGGAGTAGGTTGGCTAGCTGTTCGCTCGATAAATAGGTTGGCTTACCATCTAGTATCACATTTACGCCTTGTTTACCTTTCAGACTAATTTTTCCATCTTTATCGACCATTACACCAGGTGATTTACCGAGAATGTCCAGTGCGGAATTGCCGGCGGCCAGGGCGCTATTTTCCACATTGATCACGGTTTTGTCTACCATTCTTTCTATCAGTGGTTTTTGCTGCACAATTTCTACACCTTTTAGGAGTTGGCTTTCCTGTAGCAGTTGTGTGGACCCTAAGCTGTGCGAGCGTTGTGCTACTGTAATGGCATAAGGGCCTTTGTAAGTTTTTTTATAACCCACCACGTAAATGGCCAGCAGATAGGTGCCCTGTTTAATGCCTGCCAAAAGATAAACGCCATTGTCGCTGCTCAATGTTCCTTTTACCAGGGTCGAATCCTTGGCGTTTAATAAGCTAACGGAAGCATAGGGGAATGCGTGTTGGGTTTCGTCAAGTATTTTACCAGTTATTTCGCCGTTAAAGTTGTCGGTCTGCGCTTTCGCGCGATTAAAAGACAAAAGTGCAGTGTATAGCGCAAAAACTAAAAAGAGTTTAATGGTTTTCATGATGGCTGTTTTTCAGTAGATCGTAATCGGGTACTAGTAAGACACGATTTAAGGGCAGACGTTGCAGATTTTGAAGGTTAATAGACCAACTTTAGTGAATGGCCGACGAGCTGCCTTAATGATCCGACCAACGGGAAGGGGAGAGGGGGGCTTTTGCTAAAAAGAGAAATAAAAAAAAAGAGCTGCCTTTTTTGGCAGCTCTTTCTAAAATATAATTATGCGGCTATAAAAACCGCCTTTTTTATGAAGCCAGTACTTTAGTTACCAGGTCTGAAGCGTCCTGTAAAGCGATAGCAGAGTAAACTTTTAATCCCGACTCGTCAATCAGTTTCTTTGCTTCTTCTGCATTGGTACCTTGTAAACGGCAAATAATTGGAACTGGTACATTACCAATTTCGTTATAAGCATCAATAACACCTTGCGCAACGCGATCGCAGCGTACAATACCACCAAAAATGTTGATCAGAATTGCTTTTACGTTAGGATCTTTAAGGATGATGTTGAAACCAGCTTTAACAGTTTGTGCATTGGCAGTTCCACCCACATCAAGGAAGTTGGCAGGCTCACCACCAGCAATTTTGATGATGTCCATAGTAGCCATCGCTAAACCGGCTCCATTTACCATACAACCTACGTTACCGTCAAGTTTTACATAGTTCAGGTTCGATTCGCTTGCTTCTACATCGGTAGGATCTTCTTCCAGTTTATCGCGCATTGCTGCATAGTCTGGATGACGGAATAAAGCGTTCTCGTCCAAATCAACTTTAGCATCAACGGCAATAATTTTATCGTCAGATGTTTTTAATACCGGATTAATTTCAAACATAGAAGAATCTGTGCTGTCGTATGCTTTGTAAAGCGCAGTCACAAATTTTACCATTTCTTTGAAGGCAGCGCCGCTTACACCTAAGTTAAAGGCGATTTTACGGGCCTGGAAGCCTTGTAAACCTACTTTAGGGTCAATTTCTTCTTTGAAAATCAGGTGTGGCGTGTGCTCAGCAACCTCTTCAATGTCCATACCACCTTCGGTAGAATACATGATGATGTTTCTTCCGTTTGAACGGTTAAGCAACACACTGATATAAAATTCTTTAGTTTCTGAAGCTCCAGGGTAATAAACATCCTGCGCAACTAAAATTTTGTTTACCTTTTTTCCTTCGGGACCGGTTTGCGGCGTTACCAACTGCATTCCTAAAATTGCAGTAGCTCTTTCCTTCACCTCATCAAGGTTTTTGGCCAGCTTTACGCCACCGCCTTTACCTCTTCCACCTGCGTGGATCTGAGCTTTAATTACAACCCAGTCAGAATTGTAGTCAGTTTTCATTTTTTTAGCAGCTTCTACAGCCTGCTCTACCGTGTCGGCTACTATGCCTTCTTGTACGGCTACTCCAAAACTTTTAAGTATTTCTTTACCTTGATATTCGTGGATATTCATTATGCTGAAAAAATTTGCTCAAAGCTACAACTTCCAAACCTTTATAACAAATGAGTACAGGTATTTTCGACCTTTATATTTTCAACCGACGGTTTCAGTTTTTGAATTGTCTTTTTAAACTTGGATCTCATTTTTGTCCAATACTTACCAAAACTAACCTTACCGGCTCTAAACAACCTTTTATGCGCAAGCCAAACTATCAAAGTGGTCGAGAAATAGAAAACCGTGTAGGCGTAATAAGTAATTATCCTGGCCAGTGAGCTTTTTTGTTGGTATATCAGGCTGAGGCGTTCAATCTGAAAAGTAATGTGGGCAGCTTCATCTATTAAAATGTCGGTACAAATTTGTTTCAATAGTTTGCAACCGGTGGCATCTTTGAGGCATTGATAAAAAATCTGAGCGGTACTTTCGACGGTAATAACCGCTATAGTCCAGAATTCCATATGGGTGTTCAGCCCTCTTATTTTTCTAAAAAGGCTATCGCCCCAGTCCTTTTTTATTCTTTTTTCGCCAATCCTGTCTATATACCGACCCAGGTTGTTGCCGTGTTTCTGCTCTTCTTTGATAAATAACCTGATGGCATCGGTGTAATGCGGATCGTTGAGCTGTTGGGCATGTTTGGTTGCTGCATTAATCAGATTTGTGCCTTCCGAGGTTTCACCCAGTTGCCAGGCCTGTAACGATTTTAGAATGTTGTCTCTTTCTGCAGTGCTTAGGGCTGGACTACAGCTCCAGTCGATCCGCTGATTTTTGAGGTTTTGGCTAAAATAATTTATCCAATACAAAGAACTGTGCATGATACAAGGTTTAAGTTACAATTGATTTTTAATTAAATATTGCTGAGTTTGCCAGTCGCGATAATTCCACGAAAGCCAGGAAGTTTCTGCGTATTTATTCTTGAACCGCTTTATCCTTTTTGTCAGGCTTTTTTCAAATGCAGCAACCTGTTCAGGATAGTGAAGGGGCACCTTCTTATGGGTATAGGTTGTAGAATCGTATTGAAGTTGATAAGTATAGCGCGAGTTGGGCAGATATTTTCTAAGATCCAGTTTATGTTGATCTAAAAGGGGCAAGGTTTTGTCAGAAAGGCTCATTAGATGATCCAGATCCAACGATATGCTTGCTTTGTTGTTGATGTTGTAGCGTACAATAAACACATCCCAGTTGACAAAACCGAAGGTCAGCAATAAAATGTACCAGATAAAACCATTTACCTTACACAGGTAAAAAAAGGTTTTCAGGGTGGCTACTTTAAGGTATGCGGTAACCAAACCTATGGTGCAAAGCAACAGAAATACCATTACACCAATGCGTTTGTAAGTAAGGCCATAAGCTCCAATATAATTGAAGTCTCTAAACAATACGGATAATACCAGGAACATATTTTGGGCTATCCATAGGTAGGCCAACAGGCGGATGGTTTTGTTTTTGCGGTAGAAGTTTAAATTGCCATTGAAAAAGTAAACGATTACCAGCATGGCCATTACAATACTTAAGATCAATACATTGGTTCCATCGTGTAGTTCGGCTGAAAAGTGAGCGCCATTGCTATTTGTATTTTTATCCAGCCAAATTGTGCTTACATCTATTGCATTTAATGCAAGCAACAGCAGATTTAATGCTGTAAAAGAGATTATGCCGATAATGTTTTCGGTTTTCAGGGCCATCATTCGCTTCATCAGGCTGCCTGCAAAAAGTGCCATTAATTCCCGACCGATAGTATTGTGTTTTATTTTTCTGCCTTCGCGGGTCAGCTGTTCCTTGCATCTTGCTTCTCCGTGCTCCAGATCAAGACCTTTCAGACTGATAAAGATCCCGGCGCTTACCACTATACCGAATAATAAATGCATTAAGCGCGGTAAACTTAAATCTTCAAATAAGAAACCGAATATGCGGTTTAGGAAGCTGCCAATGGAATTGGCTATTTGTTCTACATAACCCGCAAATATGCTATTGGCTGCACTATATAAAACGCTAAAAAGTACAATAGCCATAAAGGGGATAATAATATACTTAAAAATCTTTAATGGCGGTTTTAGGGTGACACTACCAAAATGAGTGGCTGTTATTTTTTTTATCAGGTTGACCGGTGCGGTTACAAATTGCAGAAAGGCGGCCAGCAGGACAGTAAAAATACTTCTTAGCATTTGGAAATGAACAAAGCCGATGAAGACTGCAAGGCAAACGTACCAGGTGAAGACGGTAAGAAAGGAGTGATTGACCACATTGATGATGGCGGCCAACAGCAAGGCTGATCCGGAAAAATAACTCTTTAAGGTTTTTTGTTTCTCCTGATCTGCCACCAGGATAATAAGGATGAATATGGTGTAAATAAGCAGGTTAATGGCTTGTTTTTCCATCCAGAAAAGGTAGCTGAAAAGTATACCTCCGCCCAGCGTGGCCAGGAGTTGTAAATCTATTTTCTGTTTCATTGAAATAGATGTTTTTAAGATTGGTGCGCTCATATTTTTAAATTTTGAAAAAAGGAACTTCGGTTAGTACCCAGAAATAAAATGCTGCAACAGGCAGGTTTAACAACATGACAGCGGCAGTTTTTAACAACTCCTGGTAATGTTTGGGGTAGGCGATAATGACTGTTAGCACAATAAGCAACATAAAAAGATTAAGTATAAAGGCCATTACGAGGAAAAAAAAGCCGAGGTAGATCAAATCGCTAAATCTGCTGAAGCAATAGATCAGGAATAAAGCTGTACCAATAAGAAAAGAATATTTGGTTATGCTTCTGGCTAATTTTGTAAGGTCCGCTATTGGATTTGTTTCCATTTTGTTAGTTTTAAAAGTGCTTTGTATTTCAAAGTAAATGCGTAAAAAAAATTAAATACCTTTTATCATTTTCTCTAAAGCATCCAGATGTGCTTTAAAGGCATGCCGTCCCAATTCGGTAAGGATATAAGTGGTGTTGGTTTTTTTGCCAATAAACGATTTCTGGACCTTTAAGTATTGAGCCTGCTCCAAAGTATTTAAATGAGAAGCCAGGTTGCCATCAGTCAGTTCCAGTAACTGTTTCAATTCGTTAAAACTGATGCTATCATTTACAATCAATACGGACATTACGCCCAGCCTTATCCGACTGTCGAATATTTTGTTCAGGGCCTCTATTGGGTTCTTCATCAATTTGCCCTTTCATATTTAAAGTACATCAGCATACCATAAAAAATATGGAGTACCCCAAAACCAACCGCCCAGAAATAAAGGCCATAGCCGATGTAAAACATAGCTATTAATCCCAATATAATTTCGCAGATGCCCAGGAAACGAATATCGGTATAGGTATACTTGCTAGCATTGATGAGTGCCAATCCGTAAAAAATAAGACAGGCAGGAGCAATCAAACCCAAAGTATTGGGGTGTACCAGGAGCAGGGCAATGATAAATAAACCACCCGAAACCAGTGGAATGGCCAGGTTGATCAATAGGTTTTTGGCAGTTCTGTCCCAAAATGGCAGGTTTTTTTTTCGGCTTTGTCTTAAGGTGAGTAACAAACCTCCAATCAATGCAACAATTAAAACACCCAGACCTATTTTAATCAGATTAAATTCGAGGTCGAGATCTGCATTACCATAGGCCATATTACTGTAAGCATCCGTATGATTGAGATAATTTTTAATTTCAGTTTGCGCAAGATAGGCCCCTGCAAGGGCCGTGAAACCGGCAAATACACCTGATAAACCACTTAAAGAAATGAATCGGGATGAGCGGTCCATCAGCTTCTTGATGTCGTTCAGTGCATTGAGTTGTTCTTTCTGTTTGTTCATTTTAAAAGTACTTTGTTTTTCAAAGTTAAATTATAAATCTGAACTTCCAAATAATATTATAGGAAATTTAAGCTTGCAATTTCTCAGCGCCCCGCACATCTCATTTCTCAAATCTTTACTAGATTTGCAGTTATGCTAAAAGCCACAGGTATAAAAAAAGCTTATGGAAACCTGCCTATCTTGAAAGGGGTAGATTTTGAGGTGTCAAAAGGAGAAATTGTAAGTATTATTGGTGCCTCTGGAGCGGGTAAGAGTACGTTGTTGCACATATTGGGTACTTTAGATAAGCCTGATGAGGGGTCGGTAGAACTGAAGGGTACTCAAGTGAGCCATCTTTCGGGCGAGCTGCTCAGCGTTTTTCGCAACCGGAATATTGGCTTTGTATTTCAGTTTCATCACTTGTTGCCCGAGTTTACGGCGCTTGAAAACATCTGTATCCCTGCCTTTATCGCTAAGACAGGTAAAAAACAAGCCGAGCAGCGGGCATTTGAGCTGCTGGATTTGTTGGGACTGAAAGAAAGGGCAAGTCATAAGCCCAACCAGTTGTCGGGGGGCGAGCAACAGCGCATTGCAGTTGCCAGGGCGCTGATCAATAATCCCGCAATTATTCTGGCAGATGAGCCTTCCGGTAACCTGGATTCGGCAAATGCTACTGCACTGCACGAATTTTTTATCACCCTGCGGGATAATTTTAAACAAACATTTGTGATTGTGACTCACAATGAAGGCCTGGCGGAAATAAGCGACCGGGTTGTAACCATGAAAGATGGCTTAATTATATGACGATATTAATTACCGGTGGAAAATCTGCCGCTGCCTTAAAACAGGCAAACCAATTTATAAATGATCAGGTTATCCTGGCCGATTATGGCGAAATGCCAAGTCTGTCATCGGCAAAATATAAATTTTTGTCCCTTGGCGAAAGAAATGACGATATCATTGCTCATAATTTATTAAACCATTGCCTCAATGAAGGGGCCGATGCCATATTGACCTTAAATGATTATGAAACTACAGAATTGCTCAAATCGGCAGTATTATTTAAAGAGTTTAATATTGACATTTTAGAGGCCTAAGCTCAAACCCAGTCTAATGATTGCCGACGAATATTTATTACAAAAACAAGTTTTCATCTTTGAGCTGGATAATGTAATTTATCCCGAAAAAGACTATTTGCTGCAAGTATATTACCTCTTTGCCCAGTTTATTGAATATGGCGAGCAGATACCTGCTGCCGAGATCCTGAAATACATGGAGCAAACCTTTCTGGAGGGGGGGGACGTGGACATGTTTGCTAAAACAGCGGCCAGGTTTAATATCCCCGAAAAATACCAGGTTAATTTTGACATGCTGCTGCACAGTGTGCGTTTGCCTTTAAAGCTGTTGATTTATGATGAAGTATTGCGGTTTTTGCAGAGCATAGTAACGGAACGCAAACACATCTTTTTATTTGTACAGGGCAATCCGGCTATGCAGCTCAATAAAATTAAACAAACCGAGTGGAATGGGTTGGAGCAATATCTGAGGGTGTTTTTTACTGCCGAGTACGAACCTGAAAACGATGCTTTGAAACTGATACTGGAACAGGAAGGATTAAAGACCGATGAGGTGCTGCTGATTGGTGTTTCGGCATTCGCCGAAACACATGCCTCGGCCGTTAAAGCGGATTATTTAAATGTGAACAAACTTTTTTTGACATAATTCCGTTTATATTTTTTTTATCTTTATATAAAATATTTCAAAATGAAATCCATCTTCTGGTCGGGGAAATCTAATTTCCTTTTAGCGTTGCTTGTTGTAATGGCTCTGGGGAGCTGTAAAAAATCTAAAGTAACGCCCGATCCGGTGCCTGTAGAGCCTTCCATTGGTGCAAATACCAAGCAAACCCCTACTACAAACCGGACAGAGCTGACCAATGATTCGTTGTATCTGTATGCCAAGCAGATTTATTTCTGGAATACAGCATTGCCATCTTATGATGCATTTACTCCCAGGGGGTATGGCAGCAATTATGACGGTGAACTGGTTGGGATAGCCAAAGCTTCCGGCTCTGTTGATTACGTTGCTGCAGATAACGATACCAAATATTCCTATATACAGGATATCACTACCGCCAATCCAAGTCCTTCATCTAACCTTCAGGGGGCGCAATTGTCTGTCGACCTGGAAGGAAATGGTAATGATACCGGAGTAATGTGGATTCCATTTGGAACAAATAACAGTTATTCGATTTTTGTTACGGTGGTTGCACCAGGTTCAGATGCTGAAGCAAAAGGCGTAAAACGCGGCTGGGCAATTTCAAAGATCAATGGAATATCGTATGGTACCAACTATCCGGGCGAATACCTTTCTATATATGACCAATTGGCTAAAAATAGCGTAACAATTGAAGGGACCAAGTGGGTAAATGGTTCGCCGGGTGAATCATTTAATGTGACACTGACGAAGAAAAGTTACAGCAGCAGTCCGGTATATGCCTCCAAAGTGATTACTTCTGGCGGTAAAAAGATTGGTTATCTGGCCTATGGTCGTTTCTCTAACGAAAGTAATTCCTTCAAGGCATTGGAAGATGTATTTACTACTTTTTCCGGTCAGGGGGTTACCAATCTGGTGATCGACCTAAGGTATAACGGCGGCGGCTATATCAATACTGCCGAACATCTGGTAAACCTGATTGTACCGGCAGGTACTACCGGGGTGATGTATAAAGAGTACTACAATGCAGATATGCAAAATAAACGAGCGCTGATCTTAAAAAATCAACCATATACTGATGAGAATGATAAAATAAGGTATAAAAGTGTTAATGGAGTCAACGTGATGATGAATTTGTATGATGATGTTGACTATACGGTGGCCAAAAACACCTATAACTTTAGTAAGTTCGGCGCCCTTAACGGAGTAACCGATGTTGTTTTCCTGGTAAGCCGTAATACGGCCTCGGCCAGCGAGCTGGTCATCAATTCTTTAAAACCAAAAATGAATGTGAAGCTGGTTGGGAAAACAACTTATGGCAAACCTATTGGATTTTTTCCTATTAGGTTACAAAACAGATATGACGTTTATTATTCTCTTTTTGAGACCAAAAATTCACTGGATCAGGGAGGATATTTTTCGGGTATGACGCCCGATTTCGATCTGAGCGAAAATCCGACTTATCAGCTTGGGGATGAAAAAGAGTTTTATCTGGCCAAAGCCATTAACATCTTAAACCCTGCTGCGGTAACCACCTCTGGGTTTGCTAAGGGCGCTATCATGAGTGTTGATGGTAAGCAGATTAACCTGAACAGTCCAAATGCAATTGTACCTATAGATCAGCCCGGAAGTTTTGTAGGAATGATTGAAGACCGCTTTAGACGTCGATAGCTTTAAAAAACTGAAAATCAGCTGCCTTTCTTTTGTATCAGCAATTTTATTGACACAATTGTGTAAATACCTTTGAAGTATGGCGCTTTTTTTGTTTATTGGTATAACAAAAACTGGTTGTTTGATACAACCAAACAAGATTTTAGCCATTATAATTATGTTAGGGGAATTAATAGAGAAAGAAGCGATAGACATCAGTCAGATTGTACCTGCTGATGAGAATCATACCGAAGAATTGCGCGGTAAATTAAACGGCGCCCAGCGCCTGGGAAACGAATTTAAATCAAAGGCAGACATTACTTTTAACACCAAAGAAGGACCAAAAACGGTTTCAACCACGGTGTGGTCGGTTACCGAAAAATACATTCAGCTAAAGAATGGAATTCACATTCCTTTGGCCAGCCTGATTGATATTGATTTTTAAAAGCTATTGCTTTTTCATTTTCAGCTTTTCATGAAATAGCTGTTGTGCATCACGTTCTTTATCGATGTTAATGATGACCTCCAGAATGGAGTTCGCAGCATCGATAAAGAACTTTTTATTGATGTTCTGATACTCATCGCTAGCCTTGTGGTAATCTTTGTGATCTTCCACACCAAAATAAATGAAGGGAATATTTTTGTCGTTAAAGGCCGAATGGTCGCTTTGTTTGGTCCAGTCATCATGACCCGATTTAGGATCATCGTGCCCGAATAATATTTTAAGTGAAGGATTGGTGGTATAGAAGTAATCTCTTAGCGATGGATATTTCCAGGTACCACAGGCATACAGCTCGTTTTTATCATTGTGGCTGATCATGTCCATATTGATGTTCAATTTTATGCGCTCTATATTTACAGGAGGTTTGGTCACAAAAGCTTTGGCACCCTGTAGTCCCATTTCTTCGGCATCAAAAGCGGCAAAAATTAAAGTATGAGTGGGTTTATGCGTTGTATAATAAGAGGCAAACTTTAATAAAGCAGCCACGCCCGAGGCATTGTCGTCGGCCCCGTTGTATACTTCATTGTTGATGATGCCAATATGATCATAGTGTGCCGAAATCACAATTACCTGCTCGCTTTTGCCTTCAATATAGCCAATCATGTTTTTGCCTTGCACGGTTCCCTTGCTGGTTTCAAAAGAAAAAGGCTGCTGGTAACCCTGTAGCTGCGGAAATGACTTTAGGCCAATAGTGGTAAAACGTTTGTCGAGGTAAGCTCTGGCCATTTCTCCACCTTTGGTGCCGGTTTTTCGTCCCTCATAACTGTCCGACGACAGGATCTCTACGTCGGCAAGCAGTTGTTTGTCGGCAGGTGTAATTGTTGTTTGTTTTACCGAACTGCAGCTCAACAACAAGCCTAAGCAGATCGACAGATAAGTATTCATTTGAACCGGTCTAAACATCATATAAAGGTAATTATATTGTTTCACAAACAGACCATCCTATTTTTGTGAAAACTTAAACAGCGACCTGCTGTTTTAACATAAACCCATTAATTTGGACATTATTATTAATTATAAAACTATTTAAAATGGAATACAGACGTTTAGGGAAATCCGGTTTGCAGGTAAGTGCGTTATCGTTAGGCAGCTGGCTCACTTTCGGACAACAGATCAGTGATAAAACCGCCGATGAATTGATGGGGATGGCGTATGATGCGGGGGTAAATTTTTTCGATAATGCCGAGGGCTACGCCGCTGGTAAGTCGGAAATAGTGATGGGCAAAATATTGAAGGCCCACAAGTGGGAGCGTGAATCTTTTGTGGTTTCGAGTAAGGTGTTTTTTGGTACCGAAAACAAGGGGCCAAATAGGGTAGGGCTTTCGCGTAAACATGTAATTGAAGCTTGTAATGGTGCTTTGTCGCGCTTGCAGGTTGATTATTTGGATCTTTACTTTTGTCACCGGCCCGATAGCAACACACCTATAGAAGAAACGGTGTGGGCCATGAATACCCTTTTGCAACAAGGTAAAATCCTGTATTGGGGTACATCGGAGTGGAGTGCAGCCGAGATTATGGAAGCGATACGGGTAGCCAGGCAATACAATCTGATTGGGCCAACTATGGAGCAGCCGCAGTATAACCTGATGGAGCGAAATAAGGTAGAGAATGACTACTTGTTGCTTTTTAAAGAATATGGCCTGGGTACCACCATCTGGTCGCCTTTGGCATCGGGTTTATTGTCGGGCAAATACACCGCTAAAAAGACCAGCGATACGCGTTTGGAATTGAAAGGAATGGAGTGGCTGAAAGATGCAGTGCTGAATGAAGAGAAGTTGAAGAAGGCAGAAAAATTACAGGCGTTGGCCGATAAGCTGAATGTTTCTTTGGCAAAGCTTTCCCTGGCCTGGTGCCTTAAAAATCCTCATGTAAGTACAGTTATTCTGGGGGCTTCAAAAACGGCCCAATTGAAAGAGAACCTGACTGCACTGGAGGTGTTGCCTTTGCTTACCGATGAAGTAATGGACAGCATTGAAGCTATTGTGCAGACAAAGCCTAAAGTGGTTAAGTTTTAGAATATAAGAGAAGGGCTTGTATCATTATGATACAAGCCCTTCTCTTATATTTAACTATACTATTTAGTGAACATTACAAAACTTAGTAATAAGTCAGTCTGATTACACCAGCCATTTTCTTGGCCAGGCGAATCACCTGTCTGGTATAGCCATATTCATTATCGTACCAGGTGTAAAGCACAACGGATTTATTGTCGCGGGCAATAATAGTAGCCGGGCCATCAATAATTGAGGCATGGCTGTTCCCAATCAGGTCGGTACTTACCAGTTCATTGGAAATGGAGTATTCAATTTGTTCCGACAGGTCGCCAAATAGCGAGGCTTGCTTTAATATCTCTGCCAATTCTTCTTTTGAAGTCACAGTGTTTAGCGACAAGTTTAATATTGCCAAAGATACATTAGGCGTGGGTACCCGAACGGCATTGCCGGTAAGTTTGCCGCCCAAATGAGGGATCACCTTGGCTACCGCTTTATCGGCACCAGTTTCGGTAATTACCAGGTTTAAGGCTGCAGAACGACCCCTGCGGTATTTTTTATGGTAGTTGTCCAGCAAATTCTGGTCGTTGGTATAAGAGTGTACCGTTTCTATATGTCCTTTTTCAATACCAAAAGCGTCATCTACAATTTTCAATACCGGCACAATGGCATTGGTGGTGCAGGAAGCATTAGAAAGGATGGTTTCTGCGTCGAAATCAATCTCCGAATCATTGATGCCGGCTACCACATTCGGAATATCTCCTTTTGCAGGTGCGGTCAACAAAACTTTGCTGATTCCTTGCGCCTGAAGGTGCTTACCCAAGCCATCTCGGTCGCGATAAATACCTGTATTGTCTATTAAAAGCGCATCCTTAATATCATAGGCAGTATAATCAACCGATTCCGGTGAAGATGCTTTGATGAAATGGACAGTTTGTCCGTTGATGATCAGTGCTTTGTTCTCAAAATCTTCAACTATGGTACCGTTAAAAGGACCATGAATAGAATCCGTACGCAGCAGTTCGGCCCTTTTTATCAGTTCCTCATCGCTATAGCTACGGGTTACAATAGCTCTCAAACGGAGCTGTTCGCCTTTTCCGGCTTGTAAAATAAGTTCACGGGCAGCAATTCTGCCAATACGTCCGAAGCCAAACAGTACAACATCTACCGGTGTTAAATTGATTTTGTCTTTTCCGATGTGTTTGCTCAATTTGCTCACTACGAAATCGTTGATAGAGGCGTAGTTGTTGTTGTCGGACAGCCATTCTGAAGCCAGCCGGCCTACATCTACCCTTGAAGGGGCCAGGTTGCATTTGGCAATAGTAGCGGCCAGTTCTAAAGTGGTATAGATGCTGATGTCTTTTCCACTGATTTCTTTAGCATACTGATGGTGAGCGAGGATCTCGCTGCTGCCAACATCAAATAAAGGTTTTCGGAACAATACCAGTTCAACTGATCTGTCGAACCATAATTGTCCTACAATATTGATCAGCTCAATAGCTTTTTTTTCTTTTTCAATCCAGTTTTGGAACTCGGATTGGTACTTGTTTAACATGTCAGGAATTTTTGGTTAGCGTGCTGCAAAAGTAAAAAAGATTGAGCGAGTACCCAATCTTTTTTACGTTATAATTTTACAGAAATAAAAATGACTTTATCCCAGGTATGATTTTAATATTTTACTTCTTGAAGTATGACGCAATCTTTGCAAAGCTTTGTCTTTAATCTGACGAACGCGTTCACGTGTCAGGTTAAATTTCTCACCAATTTCTTCCAATGAAAGCGGGTGGTTGGTACTTAATCCAAAAAACAAAACGATGATTTCGCGTTCGCGTTCTGTTAAAGTAGACAGAGAACGTTTGATTTCTTCCGAAAGCGACTCATTGATCAGGCTACTATCTGTATTTGGTTCATGATTTTCCAATACATCCAGCAAGGTATTTTCTTCACCCTGAACAAATGGGGCATCCATAGATACATGGCGACCAGAGTTACTCAAGGTGTCAGATATTTTATCTACGGTAGTTTCCAGGATATCTGCCAATTCTTCAGGAGAAGGCTCACGCTCATATTCCTGCTCCAGTTTAGAAAACGCTTTACTGATTTTACTTAAAGAGCCCACCTGGTTTAAAGGTAAACGAACAATACGACTTTGCTCGGCAATAGCCTGCAAAATAGACTGACGAATCCACCAAACCGCATAAGATATAAATTTGAACCCTTTTGTTTCATCAAAACGCTTGGCGGCTTTAATCAAACCAAGATTACCTTCGTTAATTAAATCTCCTAAGGTTAAACCCTGATTTTGATATTGCTTAGCAACCGAAACCACAAAACGTAGGTTGGTTTTAGTTAAGCGTTCCAATGCAGCCTGATCCCCTTCCCGTATCTTCCTTGCTAATATTACTTCTTCTTCTGCAGTGATTAAATCCACTTTACCAATCTCGTGAAGGTATTTGTCTAAGGATTGACTTTCGCGATTGGTAATTGATTGCGTGATTTTGAGTTGTCTCATTTATATATTTTGGTACTCGTTATGTATTTTGAACGTGCAAAAGTAAGAATTTAAAGGCATTTTTAAAACATAAATTCCTGAAAATGTTACACTTTACAGCAGTAATTTCTATCATTTGTATGCAGCAAAAATTATTCCAAAATACTTTTGTCAGGCTATTCTTTTTATTAGAATGGGGGCGGTAACGGAGCTGAATTATTCCGCTGTATATTGATTGATAATCATATACATAAAATATCTGGGTCAAAATAATATTTTGCCCGGCGGGTATTTTAGTAAAATTAACAGGAGCGTTTGTTTTGCTGTGTGTCAATTACTATGCATAGGTTGCACATTTGACATAAAGACGATAACCGTATTTACTAATTTTAGTAAATCTAGTAAAAATATTAAGAGACTGCATAAAAATTAAGGAATATTTACAAGAAATGTAAATTTGTTTTCATGCAGTCTCTCGATTGTATTCGGTGGTGGTATTTAGCTCAGATCCGAAGTTTCGGCCTCAGGTGCATTTTTCTTTACCGATTCTATGCCATTGTCGCGACTGGCTTCGCTTTCATACATTTCGCTATTGCCTATGACCTGGCCGTTGCTGGCTTTCAAATTAAAGTAAGGCTTGCCATTGGACGATGTTTTTCTTTCAAATTTACTATCATCCATCGAGTTCTTTTTAACCGATTCAATGCCATTCTGGCAAGCACCTTTGGTCGAGTAGCCTTCGCTGCTCAGGATAACCTGGCCATTGCCAGCTTTTAGATTGAACTGAAATTCTCCGTTTTTTCTGGTCGTGATTTCAAATTTCCCCATAATTTTCTGAATTAGTTTTTAATTAGGTTGACTTTATTTCCCAATATAAAAAAAGAAAAACTAAACAAAAAAGATCGGATGTTATTTTTTGTTTAAGTTATGGCATCATAAATGATAACGACAAAAATTATATGCTATTCAGTTCGAAAGTTTTATCCAGCCGGATACCTTTTTCGGTGTGTTGTAAAGTGCAGCATTCATTAACCGGGTCGTGCTCCAGGTACAGGATGTACTTCTTGTCGGCAGCTTCCTGCAAAAAGGCTTTTTTCTCTTTTAGTGTTTGCAAAGGGAACATATCATAAGCCATTACGTAGGGTAGGGGAATGTGCCCTACAGAAGGCAGTAAATCGGCCATATATACAATAGTCTGGTCTTTATACCGCAGCTGTGGAAGCATCATGGCGTCAGTATGGCCATATGCGAAGCGAACGTTGAAACCAGGATGAAATTCTACCCCGTCTTTATCGGCTACAAACCTGAGCTGTCCGCTTTCCTGTATGGGTAAAATGTTCTCTCTCAAAAACGAAGCTTTTTCCCTGTCGTTCGGATTTACAGCCCAATCCCAATGCTGGGCATTGCTCCAGTAAAAGGCATTTTTAAATGCCGGACGAAGCCTGCCGTCACTTTGCCTGATGATAGAGCCGCCGCAATGATCAAAATGCAGGTGTGTTAAAAATACATCAGTAATGTCATCTCTGCTAAAACCTTTTGCTGCCAGCGATTTGTCCAGGGTGTCGTCCCCGTGCAGGTAATAGTGTCCCATAAACTTCTCATCCTGCTTGTCGCCAATACCGTTGTCTATCAATATCAGCCTGTCGCCATCCTCTATCAGCAAACAACGCATTGCCCAGGTACACATGTTATTGGCGTCGGCCGGATTGCTCTTTTGCCATATAGATTTAGGGACAACACCAAACATAGCGCCGCCGTCCAGTTTAAACAAGCCAGTATTTATTGTATGTAAGTTCATGATATGAATTTGGTTAGGGCTGTAAAGATAAAAAAAGAGGCGGTTAAATTTAAACGCCTCTTTTCTATGTTATCAATTTAATTGCACTATAAGTGGATGACCTCACCATACGCATCAGCAGCAGCTTCCATAATCGCTTCGCTCATCGTTGGGTGCGGGTGTACCGACTTAATCATTTCATGACCTGTAGTTTCCAGTTTACGTGCCACTACAATTTCAGCAATCATCTCAGTTACATTGGCACCAATCATGTGCGCACCCAGCAACTCACCATATTTTGCATCAAAAATCAGTTTCACAAAACCATCTTTAGCACCGGCTGCACTGGCTTTACCTGAGGCTGAGAAAGGGAATTTACCAATTTTAAGTTCATATCCTGCCGCTTTAGCTGCTTTTTCGGTATAACCTACAGAAGCAATTTCCGGACTGCAGTACGTACATCCAGGGATGTTGTTGTAATCTAGCGGCTCAGGTTTATGACCTGCAATTTTTTCTACGCAGATGATGCCTTCGGCCGATGCCACGTGTGCCAGCGCTTGTCCGCCAACTATGTCACCAATAGCATAATATCCTTTTACCGAAGTGTTGTAAAACTCATCAACTACTACTTTACCTTTTTCAGTTTTGATGCCTGTTTCTTCCAGACCGATGTTTTCGATGTTAGCTACTACGCCAGCAGCAGAAAGTACAATGTCGCATTCTAAAGTCTGCATTCCTGCAGCAGTTTTTACCTGAACTTTGCAGCCTGCACCGCTGGTATCTACCGATTCTACGCTTGAAGAAGTCATGATCTCGATACCTGCTTTTTTGAAGCTGCGTAACAATTGTTTCGATACATCTTCATCCTCAACTGGTACTACATTGTCCATAAACTCAACAATGGTCACTTTTGTGCCCAGGGTAGCGTAGAAATAAGCAAACTCTACACCGATAGCGCCAGATCCAACTACTACCATTGATTTTGGTTGCTCAGGCAATACCATGGCTTGTCTGTAGCCAATTACTTTTTTACCGTCCTGTTTCAGGTTAGGCAATTCTCTCGATCTTCCACCGGTAGCCAGGATAATGCTGGTTGCAGTATATTCTTTTTGAGAACCATCAGCAGCTTTAACCTCAACTTTGTTGCCTGGTTTAGCTTTTCCGGTACCCATTATCACATCAATTTTGTTCTTCTTCATCAAGAACTGAACACCTTTGCTCATGCCATCAGCCACACCACGACTGCGTTTAATCACAGCAGCGAAATCTGCTTCAGCTTCGGCAGTTTTAATGCCATACTCAGCTGCATGGTTAATGTATTCAAATACCTGAGCACTTTTTAACAACGCTTTAGTAGGTATACAGCCCCAGTTAAGGCATATTCCACCTAAAGATTCGCGTTCAACTACTGCAGTTTTTAAACCCAACTGAGAAGCTCTGATCGCAGCTACATATCCACCAGGACCGCTGCCTATTACAATTACATCGTAGTTCATATCTTTAATAAAGGAATTTTAACTTAGTAAAGCGCCAAAATTAAAAAAAAATGTTCATTAAATCTGCCTTACCGCTGCACGATTGTGTCATTTGTTGATAAACTGTAAAGTAGACACTTCATTCCAAATCTCATTCTAATATGGAATTAATTTAAATAGCTGATAAACGGAGGGTTATATATTTAGTTTAATTGTTAAATGTTGAAAAATAGTGGCATTATTAATAATAATTTAACATTGAAAAATGAAATGCTAGCATAATAAATATTTAACTTTGTCCCCATTATTTTAGTGATGACATTTAAAACATTATTAACTAACGCAAAAAAAGAATGAAGAAAAATCTACTTATTTTCGCTTTACTCCTACAATTTATTGCTCTTGGTGCCTTTGCACAGCAAACAATAACAGGTAAAGTGATCGATTCCCTAACCAGGGAAACCTTACCGGGGGCAGTAGTAGCCCTAAAAGGTGCTGGTGTTACCACATCAACCTCTTCTAATGGAAGTTTCTCGATCAAAAAACAAGACGGAGCCAATGTATTGGTTATTTCTTATATCGGTTACAACCGCAAAGAAGTAGTCATTCCGGCAGGCAAAACTGACTTAGGCTTTATCACCTTGACCTCAAGTTCAAATACCATGGACGAGGTAATGATTGTGGCCAACAGTATCGCTATTGACCGTAAAACACCGGTGGCCCTTTCTGTGGTTAACTCAGAGAGGATAGCCGAAAAAGGTGGTCAGCAGGAATTCCCAGAATTGCTTAAATCTGTACCTGGTATATATGCCACTAAAGGTACAGGTGGTGGTTTTGGTGACTCAAGAATTAACATGAGGGGGTTCCAGAGTGCCAATATTGCGGTGATGATCAACGGTATTCCTGTAAATGATATGGAAGATGGCCGTGTATTCTGGTCTAACTGGGCCGGATTGAACGATGTAACCAGCTCTATCCAGGTGCAAAGAGGTTTGGGTGCTTCTAAAGTAGCCGTACCTTCACTGGGTGGTACAGTTAACATTCAAACCCGGACTACGGACGTTAAAAAAGGTGGATTTATCTATCAGGGTTTAGGTAGTTACGGTTTCAACAAAACTACGTTTTCTTATTCAACAGGTTTAACAGATAAAGGCTGGGCATTTTCTGCTATGGGTTCGCGAAATGTGGGCGATGGTTATGTAAACGGCCTGGCATACGAAGCATATAGCTATTTCTTTAACGTTTCTAAAATTATTAATGCTAACCATACCTTATCATTAACTGGTTTTGGTGCTCCACAGTATCATGCGTCAAGATTTGAGCGTTTTAACCTGGCTTACTATAAGGAAGCACCTCAGGGTAACAAATTCAATCCTAACTATGGTATCCTTGATGGAAAAGAAAAAACCATCAGTGGTAACTATTACCACAAACCACAGGTTTCCTTAAACCACAGCTGGATTATTGATGAAACCTCTTCCTTATCTACCGCACTTTACGGATCGATGGGTAGAGGAGGAAATGAATTCCCTAATGATGCTGGTTTGTTTTTAAGAACCAGAACAGGGAACAAATATACACCGGTTGATATTGATGCTCTTATCGATTTAAATACTGCAGCTCCGGATGGTAAAGCGCAAGCCTACCTTCAGTCGTACAGAAACGACCATACATGGGGTGGTTTGATGAGTACCTACAAGAAAAAACTGAACGATAAAATTGACTTATTGGGCGGGATTGACTTAAGAGAGTACAAAGGTGTGCACTACAATTCGGTAAGAAATTTATTGGGTGCCGAATATGTTCTGGAGACCTACAGTTCAACACCTACTACCAGCAGAGGTGCCGGTAATATCAATAATCCAATTAATATGGCCAGAACCGGAGATAAAATAGGATTTTACTATGATGGTCTGGTAGGCTGGCAAGGTGCTTTTGTTCAAGGTGAGTACAGTAATGGCGACCTTTCAGCATTCGTATCTTTATCTGGCTCTAATACTTCTTATCAGCGTGTAGATCATTTCAAATATTTAGATTCCGACCCAGCACGTAAGAGTGTAAAAGTGAATTATTTTGGTTATCAGACCAAAGGAGGTGCAAACTATAACATTGATCAGCATCATAACGTATTTGCCAATGTTGGTTATTTTGAGAAAGCGCCGATTTTTGAAGCAGTTTTTGCAGGTTATCAGAATAAAAAGAACGCGGATGCTGTTAGTGAAAAGATTTTCAGTTACGAATTGGGCTACGGTTACCGGAGTACTAAATTTTCGGGTAACGTTAACCTGTACCGTACCACCTGGAAAGACAGATCTACTGTTAATGCATATTATGATCCTCAATCTCAACAGTTTTATACCGCAAACTTATCTGGTGTAGATGCATTGCACCAGGGTGTGGAAGTTGATTTTAAATATTCGCCGGTTAAATCTCTAACCATTAACGGTATGCTTTCTGTTGGCGACTGGAAATGGGATAGCAATGTTCCAAAAGCGGTGATTACAGATGTTAATGGTAATGCTTTAACAGGTGGTTCAATCGGTCCGCTTTATACAAAAGGTATTAAGGTTGGCGATCAACCGCAAACTACCTTAGCGTTAGGTTTCAATTTAGATGTGACGGAAGATTTCAGAATTGGTGCTGATTACAACTATTTTGGTCGCTATTACTCTTCGTTTGTCCCTACTATCATGACCTCGCCGAATTTAGTGCCATGGCAAGTGCCTAGTTATTCACTGGTGGATGTAAATGCGGTGTTCAAATTCAAATTTGCGGGTGTCAGATCCTCAATGTTTGCCAATGTAAACAACTTGTTGGGGACTGAATATATCTCAGATTCAAATGCGCAGTTTGATAAAAATAACATCAGTGATGCGAATAACGCGAATGTGTATTACGGCGCTGGCAGAACATGGACTGTTGGTTTAAAAGTAAATTTCTAAAATGAAGATCATGAAAAAGAACATATTATACCTGGTAGCGTTTATTAGCGTGATATTCGCTGCCTGTAATCCCTTAAAGGATGAGATTAATAATTTAAATCCACCTGCAGCTAAAACCTTAGCTTTTACTTTGACTGCAACGGATTACGGCGCTTTGCCACAAAGTAATTATGCACAGAAGGGGCTCTATTTTGCTACTACGGATGATGCAATTGCCAGTATTCCGGTGATTCTGAATTCAAAATATGCACAATTTGGAGATGGAACTAAAGCAAACATAGCTTATAATTCGCTGCCGGCGCAGGTAAAACCGGCGGATAGTGTTTATGCTAATGTTCAATATACGGTAACTACCAGCGATTATGCAGATGCCGCACCAGTTGTTGGCAACGGTACCTTTAAAACTTATAGTGTTGCGCAGGCTACTGCTTTTTTGGAGTGGAAATATCCTAAGGCTACATCGCCGGTGAATAAAATCGTATTGCTTACTTATCAATTTTTTCAATCTAATGCCACACCTTCTGCAGGGGTAACTGTTACAGAAGCCTTTTTGCTGTCTGCCAGCGGCTGGCAAAAAATGTATCTGATTTCTCCTGCTCAATATGCAACATTGGGAAGAGGAATTAACAATGCTTTTACTTCGGCTGATGTGCCAAATTTTTCTTCGTATTTTAATGCACTTTTAAAAGCTGACCCTAATGTTGTATCTCCGAAAGCAGGTGATGTAAGATATGTTTCCTATAAGTACCAACAATCGTCCACGCTTATTTATCAAAGAGTATTCGCGACTATCTTTGACGGAACAAATTGGGGGATAAAATCTGTTCCGGTAGCTCCCTTGTCTTTCCTCAAAAAGAAAGGAGCCTGGATTCTCGATCCAACTGTTTATTATACTCTAGTTGTAGCCGATTTTGCAGTGCTTACTACAGATGAAGGTAAGAAGATAGGCTCGGACGCTGCAAGGGCTAATGCAATACGATTTGCCTCTTTTGATGTAACTGGAGGTCAGAATAACTGGACTGAAAGCGAGATCATGAATGTTTTGCTTCTGATATTGAAGACTAAATATCCAAATGCACCTGTCGATGAAACTGTGCTGTATAAGATAACTTATGGATTATTTAAAGGAGGTGTTACACCTACTGAAAAATCATTTATTAAAACTAGTGCGGGTTTTACTCTTGCACCTACTGAATAAGCCAGTTTTAAAAACAAAAAATCCCTGCTTCAGATAATGAAGCAGGGATTTTTTGTTTTAAAACTGTCGCTACCGGCAAAATCATGTGAAATTCTACATGGTTTTTGTTGTGTATTTGCCTGTAACGGCAAATTATATAAAAGAGTATACTCGTACTAAAGTTGATCAAATAAAAAAGCAAAAGATTATGCGCGAAAGGAATATTAAATTGTAAAAAATATAGGTGACAGAGAAAATAATTTTAAGGGGCCCTGATAAAATACTATTGATTTTTAGCTCTATCTTTTTGATGATAAGCGGCTTATTAAGTCTTGGGTTTATGTTTCCCATTCTTAAACAAGATGTGAAACTAGAATTTATAATCATTTTAACATTACTTGTTTCGTCATTTATTATTGGGTTAACATTATGGAGTAACTCCTTAATATTGTCGAAATTAGAAGCAATAAGAATTACACATCTAATTCAACATACTTGTCCAACTAATAGGGTGTTGGTACAGGGTCAGTTATTTTGGTTTGTCCAGTGAAAGCATGAAAAACAGTTTATACCACTTTAACCAGGCTTTGCGTAAACTTAACCCCAGGTATAAAAATGGAGCACAGATCCGGCAGAGTGAGATTACCGGATGGTTAAAAGAAAAGGACTTACGGACAGTACAGTATATGGCTGGCCATTGGTATGTAAACTCGACAGAGCGTTACCAGACCACCAATCCGGAAGATCTGAAAGAAGCATTGAATAAATACCCCCGTTGAAAAATAACCAAGATATATAGCTATCTAAATATATTTGTACTATGAGTAAAACTATCTTTGTTTCCGAAGAAGTCATCATTAATAAAATATACCTGGTTAGGGGCTCTAAAGTAATGCTTGATAGAGACCTTGCAGAAATGTATGGTGTAGAAACTCGTACGCTAAACCAAGCTGTAAAACGTAATGAAAGGCGGTTTCCAAGCGACTTTATGTTTCAGATGACCAGTGAGGAGTTGTCGGATTGGAAATCACAGAATGTGATATCCAATAAAGAGAAGATGGGGTTAAGGAAACCACCGAGTGTTTTTACCGAACAAGGTGTGGCAATGTTGTCAAGTGTGCTAAACAGCGAAACAGCAATAGAGGTAAATATACAGGTCATCAGAACCTTTACCCGCATCAGACAGATGTTGAGCGGACATACCGAACTTCGCTTAGATGTTGAGAAAATCAAAAAGAAACTGGACAATCAGGATAAAAACATGGAAGTAGTCTTTCGATATCTGGATGAATTGTTGGAGAAAAAAGATCAACCACAACTGGAGCGTAAAAGCATCGGTTATAAGATCAATCCTGATAAGGATAAATAACCAACACCATCTCTTAAATAAAACGTAAAACTAAGTTAGGCGCAAGATCAAAAGTCAGAAGAAATATTCTGTATACTATATCAAAATACTGTTTAATTGTATGGTGTTTTATATTTGGTAATTAAAATTACTTTATGGGTAATTATTGTAATTTTAAGTTGTTTTATTATATTTGATTTAACTTGTTGTTTAAATCAATTGGGATGAAGCATATTGCTGTTAAAATGGGTTATATAGATGGCTCGCTAGAGCGGGGAGAGGACTTTCCGGGTCAGATTGTTTGTGAGCCAGGGGCAGAGTATAATTCTGGTAGACTTTATGTTGATCCTTTTAATGATTGGTCTTTTAAGCGAATTTTTGCATCAGAAGCGCATAAGGAAGTCATATTGGCTTTTCTGAATGAGGTTTTAAAAGGTAAAAGACGGATAAAGACCATTATCTACGGTAAGAATGATCATCCCGGCGAAATTAAAGAAGACAGGGGCAGTGTGTTTGATTTTACCTGTACCGATTTTGATGGTACCCAGTTTTTTGTAGAAGTACAAAGACAGCGGCAAAAGTATTTTAAGGAACGTTCTCTGTTTTATGCCAGCAGGTTGATCAGCGATCTTGCGCCAAAAGGTAAAAGGAATTGGCCATACAATTTAAAAGAAGTCTATTCAATTTCGCTGTTAGAGCGTTTCTGTTTGGGAGGTACTGATGCGGATAGTTATATGCATAATGTTTGCTTGTGTGATACCAAAACAGGAAAACCTTTTTATCATAAACTGCATTTCATTTATATTGAAATGGTCAAATTCACCAAAAAGCAAGCGGAGCTTACATCGGCATTAGACCAGTGGCTTTATGCTTTGAAAAATGCCAGGGAGATGCAACAGGAACCATTGTTTTTAAATGCACCGGAATTAGCCACATTTTTTGATTTGGCCAATTATGCTAATTTAACACCTATAGAACGAGATATGTACAGAACAGCACAACAAAGACAATGGGATTATGACAATGCTATCGATTATGCAAGAGAAGAGGGCATTGAACAAGGTCATGAAAGAGGACTTGTAAAAGGCCAGTATAGTAAAGCAATGGAGATAGCTTCAGAAATGAGAAAAAAAGGTTTTGCAATTAAAGTTATTGCTGAAATCACTAAACTCTCGGTAGAAGAAATCACCGCTATGAAATATGCTGATTAACTGAGGAGGAATGTTCTAAGTCTTCTATAGAAGAGATCGATGCATTAAAATATGAACTTAGAGATAAATAATAGAAAAAAAACAGGATAGCCAATGAAATAAAGAAACACAGCAACATAACCTTACTTCTTCAATGAGGTATTAATTAAAGAGTCTCGGTAGTCAAATTCTCAGAAACAAGTCCAGAGACAGTAGATTAATGCCCATAACAAATAATGTTGTACTTTTGAAGGTGCACTATAGCGTTATGGGCTCTATTGTAAACCCATGGACAAGGCCCTGAGAAGCCCGACTACCCGGTATTTAGAGCCCGCTATAGTGCATCTTTTGTTTTAAATCTTCTTCGTCACTAACTCAGAGCACCCCTAAAGCATTTCTAAATCCCCTCCGCGACTCATTTTAAAGTAAAAACTAACTCAATTAGAAACAAACTAAAAATGAGCATATGATGACTAATAACCAAAGTGTTTTTCCGGTAACCGAATCCCATCAAACAAATAACGATCTTCAACTACAGCAGGGCTTGTTGTGGGAATTTTACAAAACCTGGGTAAGCACCCAGACCGAATTAGACGGTGTAGCGCAAGGGGCCGAGATGTTTGGGCTTTATCAACGGTTAAGTTCTTTGTTAAACGCAGGACTAAACCCTGACAAACATAATTTCCTGAATGAAAAAACAATATTAAAATTCGCGGAAAGACATTTTACATCGGTAATCAATTTCATTACAGATGTAGTAGCACCAGAAAAAATCTTCTGCTTAAACCATTGGGTGGACGCGGAGGGAAAAGACCATGCCGACCTGTTGTTGGTCATCCCCGACAAATCATCTAAAATATTTGACGAAATTGAAAAAGTGATTGATTTTGCCTGCCTAAAGCATCATCACCTTAGCTGCTCTTTATTTAAAGCCTCATTTTTTCAGCAGATGATTTACGAAGGACATATTTATTTTAGCCTGGCTTGCAATAAGGATGAGTTGATATATGACAATGGGGCCAGTGCCTTGCCTGCTTTAAAACAAGAAGGCCATCAGAAAAGAGTGGTCCAAACCAAAACGGAGTTTTATGCCGGACTGGAAAAGGCCAGGTCATTTTATAGCGCTGCCGAAAATTGCAGGAGCGGCAGTTTAACAATGGGGGCTTTTATGTTACACCAGGCCGCTGAACTTTGTTTAAGGGCATTGACAAAATCGCTGACCGGTCAGGACAAAACTACCCACAGTATAAGAGCACTCCTAAAATTTAGTCTGCGGATAACAACCCGGTTAACTACATTGATGAACTGCGGCGAAGCAGAGGATGAACGGTTAATGGGTGTTTTGGAAGCGGCTTATTTAGGTTATCGATATACCGAAAAATATACTGTGAGTGAGGGTGATTTAAATGTGTTTTTTGAACGGGTTAAAGTGCTGCACCGGCATACGGAGGAAGCTTTTTTAGACTGGTTGGCGAAGTATGAAGAATTGATTAGCCATACATGAGCTACTGATCTTAAGATCTGTCATATAATTATTATTGAAAACAATCCTTTTTAGGAAGAAATAAGAAGTGCCGGGGCTAAAAAATTGCCCCGAAGATTTTGATATTATTCGTTTTTATCTGCTTTTGAAATTATAAAAACTGCTTTGTGACTTGTTTAGGCTTGGTTTTTAGCCGAATACAGGCAGTTTGAAATTATTTTCAAATAAAATGCAAAGGGCAAACTGGTTGCCCTTTCATTTTTTAATATTGGTAGGTTACAGACTAAAAGGTAACTGACATAATATGAGGGTAGATATAACGCTTTTGAAAAGAATTCATGAGGAGATCTCCTTAGAGAGAACTGGATGTCCAGATCTTTTTGCCAAACGGTTAGGCATTTCCAGACGATTGTTGTACGTTGATCTGGAGTATTTGAAATCCGAATTTGCTGCACCTATTGCCTATTCCAGGATAAGAGAAACCTTTTTTTATACCGATGAATATGAATTTTATGTAGGTGATTTAATCAGCATAAAGATTGATTTGATGAAGGTGGTTTTAGCGTCTATCGGTAGAGCAAAAAAAAGATAACCTCAAACAGATTTGATGCCGTTTTAAGCGATGAGTTTTCTATTTCATGCACGGAAAGAAAAATAAATCTCCGCGTCTTGTTATTGTAAATTTTTTAAAAGATGATTTTGCTGCGTCTATGGCAGATTTTTGACGTGGATATTTCCTGGCGAAATTTTTTTAAAATATTTTATTCCGTGCAATCTCTCTGCACGCAAGTTTATTAGTATTGGCTAAGTACATAATGGTTACACTTTAATGTGGTTTTATGAGTAGAATTTTATTGGTTTTAGCTTTTATAACGGCCTCGATTGGAGTCTGTTTTTCTCAGGTTGTTATAAGTGATGAAAAAAGTAGTGTTACTTTTCCTTCGCCTACCGCCGCGGCATTAGGTAAATATGGAGAATATCCGGTTAGTTTATATTCGGGACAGGTAAATATAGATGTCCCGTTGTTGGAAATTAATAGCGGTAAACTATCCCTGCCAATTTCGCTATCTTACAACAGCATGGCGAAAAAACCTTCTGAAATTCCCGGATGGGTGGGGCTTGGTTGGAGTTTAAATGCGGGGGGAGTTATAACCAGGATAGTTAAAAATCTGCCAGATGATCTGTATATGTATGGGTATTATCATAATAGTTATACATTGAACGCTCAACTAGCTGAACCGACTCCTGATCCTGCCTATATCGAGCAAGCCTGTCAAAGGTTGCATGATCTGGAACCTGATATTTTTATTTATAATTTTGCAGGATATTCTGGGAAATTTTACTTTGATAATTATGGTGTTCCAAGAGTAGAAAGTGGTGATCAGATCAAAATTGAATTTACTATTGGTGGGGTTTCACATAGTACAAGTAGTTTTTTTGACTCCTTTACGATTACCTTAAAAGACGGTGTTAAATTTTATTTTGAACAAAAAGAATGGAGTATTAGTCATGGCAATTATACCAATTCTGAAAATCATGTTTCTTCTTGGTATTTAACGAAGATTGAGAACCCCTTTAAAGATAGTATAACGTTTAAATATACCTTGCCTGAGGAAAAGTATCGATTTCAGGAATCGACCTATGAAAAAGTTGTTCTTATAAGTAATCTTGTCAATCCGGGTACTGAGAATTATGCTGGTCTTGTTACTTCCCAAAGCATGGACGAGGTAATTTACCTCGATGAGATAGCCTTTAACAATGGCGTTGTAAAATTTCCAAAATCGAAAAGAAATGATTATCAATTTGTGCCATCTGTTTGGCCAGGTAATATTAATCCCGTTGCGGAGGAAAAAAAACTTGAAAATATAGTTTTATATGACAACGATAACACTGCAATAAAGTGCTGGCAATTTTATTATACAGAGAATGTTATCCGACTTAAATTAGATTCTATCCGAGAAACCTCGCTAGCTGGTCAGAAAAATCAGGCTTATATTTTTAGTTATAATCCGGTATTGTTGCCAACATCTTCTTGGTCGGGATATAATCCTTTTAATTCTAATGATGTAGATCATTGGGGGTATTATAACGGTGCAAATAATCTTTCGGAAAGAATACCTTCTATTTATCTTTCTCAATATGATCAGCTAATAGGTGGTGCTAATCGTACTCCGGATCCATATTTTATGAAAGCAGAAATGCTTGAAAAAATTTCTTTTCCTACTGGTGGATATTCAAAATTTGAATTCGAGCCTCACGATTATAGTCAACAGCAAAGCGGTCCCATTGAAGATGAGTTTGAATGGATTGGACCTTATAGTTTTTTTTATGAGTCTGGTGTTTTTGAAACGGATCCGGCCTCAATACAGTTTACCTTAACGGAGGCTTCCGCTGTTCAAGTAAGACGAACTGCTATTAATATAGGCCCAAATAGGCAGTGGCTGCCTTCTGGATCTGAGTCTTCATCCTATACACTCCCAGCTGGAACCCACAGTTTAGCTAGTATTTTTCGAACTGATGAACTTTTAAATAATGGTAATTCCGATGTCCAAACAGCATCAGGTACTATAAGGATAAGGAGAAAAAAAGCAATTGTTAATCCTGATTTTAGAATTGCTGGTGGACTGCGGATAAAATCAATAGAGACATTTGATGGTCAGAATGTTGTTAAAAAGGAATATCAATATCTGCAAGAATTTTATAATCATTCTAGTGGACTTTTAACTGGATTTCCGACCTATCACAGAAATCTTAATGATTTGTGGTGGGGGTTACTTGGTTATGTTATTAGTTCTCAATCTATTGATGAAATGCCTTATGGTCCTTCCGTCGTTTATGACCGTGTAGTAGAAAAGTTGAGTGATGGATCTAAAATTATTCATAAGTATACGGGGTTTGTGGAGTATCCTGATCTTGACGGTTTAGCGTACTCGCCAAGAGAGCTAGCTATTCGACATCCTATTTCGTTTAATGATCTAAGAGGCTTGGAAATAGGAACTGAGTTTTATTCGCAAAACGGCGTTAAAGTTAAACAAATAGAAAATGAATATAATATTCATCCTGATAAACAATACCATATTCCGGCACTAGACAATAAAATGATTTTCAGTGGTCGTTATGGGGATGGCGTATGGGAACTTAGAGTTTTAGGAACATGTTTATCAAAATATACTGTTCCCAGTCGATTTGTTTATAAGAAAAGCACGAAGGAAACGCTTTATGATATGGCGGGCGGAGCACCAGTGGTCAATCAAGTAAATTACGCTTACGAGAATTCTCAACATTTCCAGGTAACTAAGACAACCTCTATTAATAGTAAAGAGGAAAGTATCCAAAATAATTATAGTTATCCCCATGAAATGGTTTCATCTTCTCGTGATCCAGGCGGAATATACAATGGGATGATAAACCAAAACAATATTGCGCCTGTTATTGAAGAGGTTCAGTCTAAGAATTCAGTTCAGGTCTCTTTATTGAGAAGAAATTTTTACCAACCGTTTATGGGAGCTTATTTACCCAGAACAATTGAAAAACAAGAGAAAAGTACAGATCCTTTAAATATTTTTACTGTTTTTCATGCTTATGATTCAAAAGGTAACCTTTTAAGTGTTTCAAAAGAAAACGGCCCGAGGATAAGTTATTTGTGGAGTTATGGAGGACAGTATCCTGTAGCAGAGATTAATAACGCTGATTATTTAACGATTGAAAATATACTCGGAGCATCAAACATCACCAGCTTTAGTAACTCTAGTCCGAATAAAGCCGCTCTTGATGGATTTCTAAATTCCTTAAAAACGAGTTTGCCCAATGCTCAGATTGCAAGCTATGTGTACAAACCTTTGGTGGGTATGACAAGCCAGACTGACGCTAAAGGTATGACTACCTATTATGAATACGACAGCTTTCAGCGCCTGAAATGCATTAAAGATCAGAACGGAGATGTGATCAAAAGCTACGATTACCATTATAAACCACAAACCAATTAAACTATGAAACCATCATTATATTTTACGATCCTGTTATTGATGTTAACGGGAGTGACTTTTAGTGTTTCCGCTCAGGAACAGAAGAACGCCAAACCAACCGTTATGACCGAAATGCAACGCCAACGTCAGGAACGGAATTTTTACCGGAAAACCTTGCAGGTCGATTCCCTAAAGGCCGCACAAGTTTCCCAGGTTCAGGACAGCTATAAAACCGCATTAAAAGCAGTGATAGCCGATACCAGCTTGAACGAAGCAGCAAAGCGAGTGAAGATAAAAGCGCTCATGGAAACTAAAAACCAGAAATTAAGAGGGTTCTTGACCCCAGCCCAGCAGGAAAAGATCATTCCCGGTACCGAGCGTATGCCTGCCAAAGCCACCAAACAACCTTAACCCATACCACCAGATCCTTAAAGCCGTCTGATATGAAAGTCTTGAACTGCGCTATCTCCGCAATCTGCAGCAGGTGCTGCGTGTTGCTTTTATTTGTCCTGTTGAGTATGAGCTGGAAGCCTGCCCTGGCGCAGGGTGGCACAAGCATGTATGATGCGATCCCGGTGCCGATAAGCGGTTGCACGGGAGGCAATTTTACCGATTACCAGTATACCGGTTATTTTAGCAACAACTATGGCAACCCTGCACCTGAGGTGTGGTACCAGTTTACCCTTGGGGGAACAACAGATGTTTCCATCTCCTTGTGCGGGAGTGACTTTGATACTTACTTGTGGTTGCTGGACGCATATGGTAATTTGGTCATGTCTGATGACGATAGCGGCTGTGGGGGCAATACTTCCGAAATTGCTCAGACTTTAGCTTCGGGCACCTATTACGTGGTGGCCGAAGGCTCCGGTTATTATACAGGTAGTATGGTCATGAACCTGAGTACCTATGGAGGTGGTATAACCTCGGAAGGATCGGGGATGTACAATGCGGTTCAGGCAGGTACTTTTAGCGGTTCGGGGAGTTATACCGACACAAGGAGCAATGCCGATGCCTGCCTGGGCAACAACATCGGACAGGCCAGCAATGACATTTATTACCAGTTTACCC
The DNA here is from genome assembly GCF_900564155.1 of Pedobacter schmidteae. Lineage (NCBI taxonomy): Bacteria > Pseudomonadati > Bacteroidota > Sphingobacteriia > Sphingobacteriales > Sphingobacteriaceae > Pedobacter > Pedobacter schmidteae. Next base: position 3,029,481 of record NZ_LS999839.1, read on the forward strand.
TGACGGGCAGTTCAGTAGTGACCCTTTCGCATTGCGGAAGTGGTATTGACACCTACATGCACCTGCTGGATGCTTCAGGAACAGTGATTACCACCAATGATGATGGTCCCAACCCTGGTTGTCCCGGTACCCAGTCCTATCTGCAGCTGACGCTTGCTGCAGGTACTTATTATGTAGTTTCAGAGGGCTATGGCAGTTATACCGGTGACATCGTCACCAGTATCAATGTCAGCTCAAGCAGTTCCGGCTCGGCCCCTGTGATCAGTTACAGTGCGCCTTCCAGCTTTAGTATTGGTACAGCCATCAGCCCGCTAAGCCCAACCAATACCGGTGGAGCGGTTTCCAGCGGAGGGCAAACCACCAGTACGGTGGCGGGAACCGGCTATGCCGGATCAAGTAATGGAACCGGCACCTCGGCCAGTTTTAACAACCCGTTGAACTCGGCCGTAGATGCGGCAGGAAATATCTATGTGGCCGATGCAAGTAACTTTGTCATTCGGAAAATTACACCTTCGGGCGTAGTGAGTACTTTTGCCGGGGCCGGTTATGCAGGATATGCCGATGGCACCGGTACAGGAGCAGTTTTCCGCTACCCGACTTTTATTGCCATTGATGCCGCAGGCACTCTTTTTGTATCCGATCAGCAAAACCATAGGATCCGTAAGATCAGCCCATCAGGTGTGGTAACTCCTTTTGTGGGCAGTGGTTCCATTGGTTCGGCCAATGGAACAGGCTCAGCCGCCAGTTTCCAGTACCCGATGGGGATGGCTTTTGATGCTTCGGGTAATCTTTTTGTATCGGATGCCTATAACCATAAGATCCGGAAAATTACCCCTTCGGGTGTGGTAAGTGATTTTGCAGGTTCGGGCAGCGCCGGAGCGGCGGATGGAGCAGGGGCATCAGCCAGTTTTAACCAGCCTATGGGACTGGCCTTTGATGCAGCAGGAAACCTGTTTGTGGCCGACCGGGTCAATTCGATGATCCGTAAGATCACCCCGGCGGGTGTGGTGAGTACCCTTGCAGGCACCCTGCCACGGGGATATATAGATGGACCTGGTGCTATAGCGAAGTTTAACCCGAGCAATAACCTGGTGTTGGATGCGGATGGGAACATGTATGTAGCCGATCAGAGCAATAACATGATCCGTAAGGTGACCCCTGCTGGCGAGGTATCTACCCTGGCGGGGAATCTTACAGCCGGCACGGTAAACGGAACAGGATCGGTTGTGCGTTTCAATAGTCCTTTTGGGATTTCCAAAGGACCCGACGGGGCGATGTACATTGTAGAGAATGCCCCGCACCTGATCCGCAAAATGGTATTGCTGAAAGCTTATACCATCAGCCCGGCTTTACCGGCAGGACTTGTTTTTAACGACAGCAACGGAACCATCAGTGGCACACCAACTGTGGCTTCGCCATTAACCACCTATACCATTACAGCTTTCAACAGTGCAGGAAGCAACAGCACTACGATCAGCTTTGCGGTAACTGCTGCTGTAGCCTGTATAACACCAAGTCAGAACCAGAATTATGTGATTACTTATACGCCTAATGAAGCCAACCTGACCAGCGCTGCTGCGGTAGTGGCAGCAAGCTGCGACCCGGCAAGGGTGCAGACTGCAATTCAGTATGTCGACGGATTAGGCCGTCCGTTGCAAAACGTGCAGGTAAAGGGAAGTGCAGATGCGGGTAAAGATATTGTAGTACCCATTGCTTACGATGGGTTTGGCAGAGAAGTTAAAAAATACATGCCTTATGCGGCGATGAGTGCTGACGGAAGTTACAAAGCCGATGGACTGACCAAAGTAATCGATTATTATGTGGGCCAGCCGGCAGGTCAGGCTGTAGGGTTCAACACCCCTTTTTCTGAGACAAGATTTGAGGCATCTCCTTTAAACAGGGTACTGGAACAGGGGGCTCCCGGAGCTAGCTGGCAGATTGGTAGTGGGCATACGGTGCAGACGAGTTATGAAACGAACATTGCAGGAGAAGTAAATCTTTGGGAAGTGTCGGGTAGCGGAGCTACTATTACGACAACTTATACAGCCGGTCGGTTATACAAAACCCGTACGACCGATGAGAATGGCAACGAGACCATTGAATATAAAGATCTGCAGGATAAGGTCATTTTGCGAAAAGTACAGGACGGAGCGGGAACATATGTTTCCACTTATTATGTGTACGACGATTTTGAGAACCTACGTTTCGTGATTCCGCCAAAAGTAACGGTTGGTACTTTTGATGAAAGCACGTTGGAATTTACGCAATTGATGTATGGCTATAAATATGATGGCCGGAAGCGTTTGATCAGAAAGAAGGTTCCCGGAAAAGGCTGGGAAAGTATCGTGTATAATCAGCTGGATCAGGTGGTAGCCAGTCAGGATGCAGTTCAGGCAATAAGTGGGGTATGGCTATTTACCAAGTATGACGCGCCTGGGCGTGTGATCCAGACTGGTGAGGTGACAGACAGCCGGGATCAGGTCGGACTGGCAGCTCATATAGCGGGTTTAACTACGAACTGGGAGATTCCGGATAACAATTACACCGAAGGGTATACCCAGAACAGCTGGCCCCAAAGCTGGAATAAACTGTACACGGTAAACTATTACGACAACTACAGTTTTCCAAATCATCCTGGTTCCAGCTATAATTCGATCGCTACAGAAGTTACCACCACCATGCTGAAAGGCCTGCTGACCGCCAGTAAGGTAAGGAATTTGGGTACCGGCACCATGCTCTGGACGGTAAACCACTATAACAACAAAGGTGAAATCAGGGAGAGCATTGCCCAGAACCATGTAGGGGGAACAGACCGGGTGGTGAACACCTACAATTTCTCAGGCGCAATTACCAATAGCGTTCGTACACACAACAGCAGTACAGTAAGCAATCTGGTCATCACCAATGCTTATACCTATGACCATATGGGTAGAAAAAAACAGACCCATCAGCAAACCGGTGTAGGAAATGCCAATGTGTTGTTGTCCGATCTGCAGTATAATGAAACGGGTCTTTTACTGAACAAACAATTGCATGGGAATTTACAGGATATTGCCTACACCTATAATGAACGCGGCTGGTTAAACAGTCAGGGTTCTACGCTTTTCAGTCAGACTTTACGTTATGCCAATCCTGCATTGGGTGCAACTGCCCAGTTCAACGGTAACATCTCCGAGCAGGTGTATACCACAGGCATGAGCGGGACACAATCTGTAATTTACGGGTATGATGTGATGAACCGCCTGAACAGCGGAGTTTCCTCCGCAGGGTATAGTGAAACCGGAATTACCTATGATAAGATGGGGAATCTGTTGACGTTAAACCGTTCAAATTTAGGTGCCTTAAGCTATGATACCTATGAGGGCAATCAACTCAAAACCCTTTCAGGTTATAAGGCGGGAACATTTAACTACGATATAAACGGCAACCTGGGGTATGATGGTACCCGCGGGGTGAATATCGGTTACAATTACCTGAACCTTCCCGAAACTATTACCGGTAGCCATACGATCAGTTATACTTATGATGCAACTGGCAGGAAGTTGAAAAAAGTAAGTAATACAACAGGCACATCAGATTATGTAGACGGTATTCATTATGAAAACAACGACCTGAAGTTTATCCAGACTGAGGAAGGCCGGGCAATTAAAAGTGGTACGGATTACAATTATGAATATACTTTAACAGATCACCTTGGCAATAACCGGGTTACTTTTGATACCTGGAATGGTACGGCGAACAAAGTTGGCGAAGAAGATTATTATCCATTTGGTTTAAATAAACATATACAAATAAATGCAGGAAATAAGTATCTTTATAATAAAAAGGAGGTACAGGAAGAATTAGAAGAATATGATTACGGCGCAAGGTTCTATGATCCGGTGATAGGGCGTTTTACAACGATTGACCCGCTTGCAGCCAATTTTCCATGGATGACCCCATATCAATACGCATCGAATGATCCTATTAAAAACATTGATTTGGATGGTTTGGAAGGTATTCCATTTTTTCTGGAGCCGGCTTTGATGTTCGGTAATTCATCTGTTACGCCAAGGTTAGGGCCATTATCCGAAGTGGCGAGACTGGCCCCTGAAAATGTAGCAAAGGCCGGGGGTGAGTTTTCAGGAAAAACTCTCGAAGCTTTTAGACGGGGGAATGCTACAGAGGCCGAACAGCTTTCTAAAAATGGGTTAGAAAAAAATTATAATCCTATTAGGGAAATGGATCCAAAAACAGGACAGGAGGGTAGAACTATTCCTGATGCATTTAAAAACGAAGGTAAGTCGACAGTTGAAATAAAAGATGTTAAAAATCAATCATTAACTAAGCAATTGAGAATGCAAGAGAAGTTTTCCAATGATAATGGTTTTAGTCCTGAATTGATAATTAATAAAGGTGCAAAAATATCGGAACCTTTAAAGAATTCATCATTTGACATAAAAACTTATCAAGTTACTCCAACCTTAAAGTCTGATAATACTAAGGTCGTAACTCCTCCTATAACTCCTGTAACCCCTCCTAAAAAGCCAACGTTGATTGATCCAAAGATTATATGATGTAATTTGAAGTGATGAAAAAAAATATTGAAAAATTAATAAAAGTAATAAAGGAACAAGTGCAAACCTTTTTATTAGATGCAGGTGAATTCTATCCTTTTGGTACTTGTATTGATAGGAACGATCAGATTAAGCCTATATCTGCATATCTAAATGATGATTTTCCGTCTTCTTTAGAGTTAATTTCTATGTTAGAGAAAAGACTTAAAGAAGGGGTTCAGAATGGGGATTTCAAGATTGGAGTACTAGTTATTGATGTTACTGTTAAAGAAAATAATATAAGTGCCGATGCAATCGAATTGCGCTTTTTTCAGCCGAATAATCTAGACGACAAACAATATATAAAATATATAACTCACAGTAGCTATATTGAATTTGTGTAATATAAACTTGGCTAACGACCCGGCTTGCTAATTAGCCAATAGGCTGCATATACTTTTATGCAGCCTATTGTTGTTTTTACATTTGCTAGTTGTGTTTTTGGGTACCAAAAACTACTTGCCTTCGCTTGAGGCGAAGGAGAGGAAACCTTCGTAACTCGGTTTCTGTTGCAGAGGGTTACTTGTTACCTTTTAAAATTTCGTTCTTTTCCCGTTCAGCTTGCAGGAGGTGTTCATAAAGTTCCATTACCTTGTCCAGGTGGTAAAAGTGCAAAGTGGTTGATAATGGTATCTTCCATAAAGTTCCGTATGGTCCAGATTGTAACCCCTAAAATCTTTGCGATCTTGCCAAGTGTTTCTTCTTCTACTGTTTCGCTTTGCTCGATCTTGGAAACCGTCTGTTGGCTGATGCCCAACTCAATACGAAGAACGAAATTACTCATCTTGTAAAACCCGAACAAAAAACTAACTTTACGCATGAAGGAACGTTCTTTATAAAGCTGAAAAGCCGCTGCCAGCGAATCCGGTGAGCTGTAAAAAAGTTGCATAAGGGTGTTAGATTATGGTGCAAGGTTCTATGATCCGGTGATTGGTCGTTTCAATATTATAGACCCGTTAACTGAAATGAGTAGAAAGTCCTTATGGTTATGCTCTTAACAATCCAATTCGGTTTATAGATGTTTCCAGAAGAACTTATGTTGAGGCAAGCCGGCGCAGCACAAATGGCTGCGGGAACATCTTTATCGGCATGGCAAAAATATAGAATTACCACCAGCACTTCACCTTACGGAACCACAACTACTACGAAAACTATGTTGCAACCCTATGGAGATGATCCAAGGGATCAACGTTGGATTAAAGCAGGATTTAGATATTATGGAAGCAAAAAGTAAATACAAAATGATGTTTTTTTTATCGGCTGTAGGAATAGCATTAGTTATTTTTTTAGGATACAAACTATTAACTTTTAATTTATTCGATGATGAGAATGTAAAATTGAAATCAATAATTGTTCCCGATAGAGAATATAGACTCGATTTGTATTATGTTCCTGCTAATGCAAGTAATCAGAGCTATATCCAAGTTAGGCAGATAAAAAATACCAAAGAATATATATTGAAGAGCTATGATAGATATAATTATCTTGTCTCTAATAGCATTAGTGGAGGGCAACTTAAGCTTATTTTAAAAGATACTAGTTTGACAAATGCAAATGCTGATACGGTCGTACTTGAACTACCCAGATAAAAAAGTAAATCAATGAACGGTATCAGCGGCAAAGTCTGCGCGCAATTCCATCACATATCCAGGCGAATACCGGTTGGTAATGTTCAATAGCATCACTGCTGTTGCCTTCTACTATTTAAGCTTACCTATCTCTTAAGTATGAGGTCGAGCCGATAACAGATGAGAAAGAAGTAAGACTACAATGGGATATTTCATCAAATAGCATTGAAGGTGTACTAACTATATATAAGAGAAAATATAGTGGCTAAGCTTGCCATTGGATCTACCCCGGGGTGGTCAAAGTGTGTTTCAAAGGATGGACCGTTAGCCAAAATTTTATGAAAGAACAACTAATTAAGAATTTAGAATGCAAAATTTTAAATGGGCGACAGCTCCATAATGATGAAAGGATTTTGTTGGAAGGAAAGTTTGATTCTAAATTGTTTCCAATAGAAATAATAGATTTGTTAAGTACCTACAATATTATCGGTCAAACTTTTTTTATTTCAGAGGACGACGATCCTACAGGACTAGGCGTCGATATGGAGTGGTTTACACCCGCTGCTCAAGTAGAGGAAGCATTTGAGTATTTCCCTGGAAGCTTAGTTGTTCAGAATGGCTATTTGCCAGTTGGAATGTGTCTTTCTGGTTCAGGGGATCCTTATTTCCTCAAAACTATTGATCAAAAGTACGGGTTGTTTAGGGTGCCGCACGATGCAATTAATGAAGGTAGCTATGATTATGATTCTGTAGAGTTTATATGCATGCTTGATGAGTTATTTGATAGTATTGTATAAACTATTACGACAACTACAGTTTTCCAAACCATCCGAGGTCTAGCTATAATCCGCTACGGAAGTTACCACCACCCTGCTGAAAGGCCTGCTGACCGTGGTAGCCTGGAAAATCCAATGCCATTGACCCCACCTCGCCATTTTGAAAACCCAAGCTAATTGATTCATAATAAGTGGTAATGGGGAGCAATTTAAAATTGGCGAGATGGGATCACTTTAGCCTGGTTTATCCAGGTTGAGCTCGAAATCTACCTTAGGAAGTGATTTGTGGAATGGAGTTTCTAATACATATTGGGGAATAGCCTCTTTAACTAGCACAGATACTTATGTAAATTGGTATAAGGGACAAAAGGAATATTGGAATTCCTCTTCTGAAGAGAGAGGAAAAGCAGATGCAAAATATATATCGGACCTAGTGGAGACGGGCGCTACCACTGGTCCTTTGGGTGAAATAAATGCATTCAAAGCCTTTACTTCACTTAAGAGTGGATACGGATTGAAGATAGGTAATTTTGAAGGCTTATATTTACTCCCGCGTGCCGAAGGGATGACAATACTTTCTTATGAGAGTTCGAAAGGCAAATCTTTTAGGTTAGATTATCATAAGGTACCCATCAAAACAATAGAAGGTTTAAAATCAAAAACACCTAGAGTTTTGCACTATCATACTAACTATTTCGGCTTGAGTGGTAGTCTACATAGAAGTTTAAATCCTTGGACATTTGGAAAAGCAATAAAATGATAGAAAAAAGTAAAACCACTAATGGGAATTTGTCAATTCTGCATATTGGTGAATTTGACATTTATAATGAAAGCGACGATAGAACTTATTTAAGAAGTCTTATTAATAAACTTTTTTCAATAGGTGATGAAGTGTTTTTCTTTTTTAGAAGGGAAGAAAATTTGACGCAGAGAACAGAGTTGGAGATTTTAAGAGAGAAAATTTTTAAAAAGTTTGAGGATGAAGGGAAATTTGAATATTTACTAAAGATTGATCAAAGGAGGTTTGATGCGATAGCGATGATTTATTTTGACTTCAGTACACCAAACTTTATTATTGATCTTTGGAAGTATTTTTATGCCTGCGATTTTTTTAAACCAATTAACGACTTGACTTTTGACGAATACAGAGATTATTTAGAGATAAATGGAGTTGATGATCTACATGGCCTTAAACAATTATGGAATAGGCTGTCTGATTTTCTCATTATTAAAGGCCTTGGGGCAGATCACTTAATACTTAGTTACGAATCGGATTTAAAATTGGATGATATAATTTGATGGAAACCGCCTTCATTTTCTCTGCATATTTCATGGCATAGGTGGTAGTACCGAGCGCGCCTTTCTCTTTTTTCGTAACATGCGTCGTACTAGCTGGTTTAAACAACAAGTTTAATCAAATATAATGTGAAACTTTAAATTGCAAAAATTAAATAAAATGATATATAAATTTCTAAATGAACAATATTGTATAATATTTCGACATTTTGGAGAAGCCAATAAAATATACATTTCTCGTTATACCACTACCTCCCCAACATACATACTATCTCCCGTCAACTTCCCATTGGCCGAGTCAAAATTCATATAACAATGCAGCCTATCGCCCAAATAATCAACAGGAATAGCAATCTCATAGGCATGTGCATATCTGCTTACAGCATTTATCGCTATAACAGCCAGTTTCTTTGTCGTATTGTACACCAGAAAACTGGCCAGATCGGTAAACTGGCAATAAGCTGATTGGTTTTGCGGTAGCCAGCTAAAAGTGATACTGCCAGTGGTTACGGTCAAATGCACCTCGTCGGGCGTTACCACCCGGCCTCTGCTGTATACCAGTTTTGAATACTGGAGTTCATCAATATCACCATTTTTAACAAAAGCACGTTGATAATTGTACTTAAAAGCCGCATTAGCTACGCTATTTCCCTTTACATATTTTTTAAACCCGATGTTAGCCAGCTCACCAATATTGCTTAAGAAATGACTTAGCAGGCCAAATTTGTTCTGCGTTTCCAGCTGTAGTTTAGTTGGCGGTTTAATAGTTTCTTCGGGCAGGGAAGTGATCACATTCTTGCCCCGATGGTTTCGGCCAACAATTGGTCCGGTTTTTTTGCGAAAAGGCCCCAATGGCCCCGATTGTAAAATGCCCATAACCTCAGGAATTTAATTTTAACATTTCTGGTTCCTGCCCATTAAAGCTTCCGGTATAAATGCTGTTGGCTACCTGCGATCTGTCGGCCGCAATAAAAGAGATATAAGTTTCCATATAATGGCTTTTTAATGGCTCCGCAATTTCCAGCAGGGCATTGCCTGATAATCTGCTATTGCCAAAGAGTGTGTAAACCGACTTTTCCAGTTCTGGGAAATAAGCCAGCATCATGACCTGATCAGTTGATTGTGGCCATGCCATCTGCGGATCGGTAGCCCAGGTATACAGCAGGCCCTGCGGTATTTGTGTTACCTGCCAGTTCTGTGCGGGTAATAATGAACCTTTGCTCAACAAAAGCTGATCATAAGCAATTTCCAGATTTGGGAAATCGCCCTTAATGATATTTGGTTTATTGTATTTAGTGGCCTGGTTAAAAGCATTGTCCATCGCCAATGTAGCCTCAGTTTTAAAACCCAGCTGAATAAAATCATGTAACCGTGTTAACAGCGTACTGCATAACTTAGTAGTCATCCTTGTTTTCAGCTGCGCATCTGTAGGTGGTTTGGTATTTACTCCGATCACCCTGGATACATTTTTTCCGTTTAACATGTAATAGATAGTGTTTCCTAATCTGCCCCGATGGTTGCTATGGGGCCCGTTCTCTGCAATTGCCATAATTTATAAATGGTTAATGCGGATCGATTTATTTCGTTCCGCTACTAAGTACAACAACGGAAATCTATAAAAGGTGTGAAATGTGACAACTATGTTACCTTAGATAAAGTACAGATAAAACAGGGGGTTGGACTACCCTTGCCTTACCCTTGCGTTACCGTTGGTTTACCCTGGGGGTAATGCAAGGGTAAGGCAACAGTAGTTCAAGGGTAGTTCAACGGTAAGGCAACTATGTGTTTTACTTGAGGGTATTCCTTCTTGTTCTACTCATTTATCTATGTTGTAAGAAAATGGTTACACGATGCGGTTCAATAGCAATATTATTTCTATTTTTAACCCCTAAATATCTGTTATCATGACTAAAATCTTTGTGGGGGGGCTCAGGCCGGATGTTTCTGAATTGGATCTTGTGATGTTTATCAGCCTCCGTGCCCAGGTAAGTACCATCAAAGTTGTACGTGATAAAGTAACCAAACGCTGCAAAGGCTACGCTTTTCTGGAAATGGTTAATCAGGCAGAAGCAGAAAAGGCAGTATCGCTGCTAAATGGCGAGGAATATCAGGGACAAGCCCTTAATATTAAAATCTCCGAAGAGCCTGCGCCGGCACCTAAAACCTTTGTAAAAGCAAATAAGCCATTTCAAAAGAAAAGGCCGAGAATCTAAATCTCAGATGAACAGTGCATCAACAGCTGAAAAAAGCGATTACATCCATTCCCTTTTTCCTGCTTTCGAGCCGGAGCTGAAAAAGAAGCTGGTAGAAAATGCCATCCTGAAAGAAGTAAAGGCGGGCGATTTATTGATGCAGACCGGCCAATATTTCCGCTCTACCATTCTTATTGTAAAAGGACAGGTAAAACTATACCGGGCCGGTGTAGAAGGAGAAGAGTTTTTTATGTATTACCTGCAGCCCGGCGATGCCTGCGCACTATCCATGATTTGTGCCACTAAACAGGAAATCAGCGAAATTGTAGGTAAGGCCATTGATGACAGCACCATTCTGATGGTACCCATCCATTTGATGGATGAATTTATGAAAAACTATACCAGCTGGTATTATTTTGTGATGGAAACTTATCGCAGACGCTTTGAGGAATTGCTGCAGGTGATAGACAGTATTGCCTTTAAAGGACTCGACGAAAGGCTGGCCGCTTATCTGGATAAACAAAGTAAACATTTAAATACACTGCAACTCAATTTAACCCATCAGGATATCGCTACAGACTTGAACTCGTCCAGGGAAGTAATTTCCAGATTGCTCAAAAAAATGGAACAGAGTGGTCTGATCAAACTGAACCGCAACTACATTGAGCTCATAAAAAAAATGATGTGACAAAAGTCACTCTCATTTCGCTTAGTAATTGACATCTTTGCAGTGTAAAAAAACTGTATGGAAATTCTAGCTTATATTGCTTCAGCCTTTATTGGGTTGTCGTTGGGTCTTACTGGGGGCGGTGGCTCCATTTTAACCGTTCCCGTAATGGTGTATATGTTTCACATCGAACCCTTGCCCGCTACCTCTTATTCCTTATTTATTGTTGGTTTTACCAGTCTGGCTGGTGCTTATCAGCAGCACCGGCAAAAATCAGTACAGGTAAAAACGGCTTTTCTGTTCGGTTTAACTTCTGTTGCTGCGGTATGGCTTACCCGAAAATTTCTGATCCCACAAATCCCGGCTGCTATTTTTAGCTGGGGCAGTTTTGTATTTACCTCTCATATGTTGCTCATGATGCTGTTTGCAGTGCTGATGCTGGCTGCCGCAACGGCCATGATCAAGGGACGCAAGGAGGGGGCCTGCGAAACTCCGGAGGCCTTAAATATTCCAAAGCTGATCCTTTATGGCATTGGCATTGGTTTTACCACCGGTTTGCTGGGCGCCGGGGGAGGCTTTTTGTTGATCCCAACCTTGGTGGTACTGATGCGTGTGCCTATGAAAGCGGCCATTGGGACATCGCTGCTGGTTATAGCCTTAAATTCACTGATCGGTTTTACGGCCGACATAGGGCATTTTAACATGAACTGGACTTTGCTGCTTACTGTAACCGCTTTGGCCACAGTAGGGGTTTTTGCCGGTAGTATGCTGGGTAAACGCATCAATAGCAATAAATTAAAAACAGGTTTTGGATGGTTTGTACTGGTTATGGGCATCTTTATCCTGCTGAAAGAACTTTTATAATTTAAAAATTAAGATATGGCAAATGTAATAGAATTCATCAGACAACCCTGGCCCTGGTACTTTTCGGGCTTCATGATTGTTTTGATTATGTTGATGCTGATTTTTTGGGGCAAAAGCTTTGGCTTTTCCTCCAACTTAAGAACCATTTGTGCCATGGCAGGCGCAGGTAAAAAGAACAGCTTTTTCCAGTTCGACTGGAAGGCGCAACGCTGGAACCTGCTTTTCCTGGTGGGCGCAATCATTGGTGGCTGGATTTCGGCCAGGTTTCTGAGTAATCCTGAGGCGCTGAGTTTGTCGGCTGCCACGGTTACAGATCTTAAAGGTTTAGGGTTCAGTTTTAAAGGAGGCTTAAATCCCGACGAGTTATTTGCTGTTGAAGCACTTACAAGCCCCAAGGTATGGCTGTTGCTATTGGCTGGCGGCGCCCTGGTTGGTTTTGGTTCCAGGTACGCTGGTGGATGTACATCAGGCCATGCCATTTCGGGCTTGTCTAATTTGCAGTTGCCTTCGTTAGTTGCCGTTATAGGATTTTTTATAGGTGGTTTAATCATGACCTGGGCCATTATGCCCTTAATTTTTTAAGACAGATGAAATCAGTAAAATATGTTTTAGCCGGTATCCTTTTCGGTATTGTAATGGCCAAATCGGAAGCCGTATCCTGGTACCGTATTCAGGAAATGTTTAGGTTCCAGTCTTTCCATATGTATGGAATTATTGGCACTGCGGTAGTGTTGGGCGTGCTTAGCGTGTGGCTCATCAAAAAACTGAAATTAAAAGACACAGAAGGTTTACCGGTGGTATTTAAGGATAAGGAACCTGCTTATCCACGTTATATCATTGGTGGTGTTATTTTTGGATTGGGTTGGGCGTTGACGGGCGCTTGTCCGGGCCCTATGTTTGTAAACCTGGGTTATGGCTATCTGGCTATAGGTATTGTAATTTTGGGCGCCCTGGGAGGTACCTACCTGTATGGTCTGCTAAAAAATAAATTGCCACATTAAGCCTAATGTGACTTTGATCACTAAATATGTTTTTTGAAATGATGAATTTTGTAGGTGTTAACTAACAAAATTATTTATAAAAAAAGTGTTATGAAGATAGAGCAATTTCAGGATGAATACCTGGCGCATTATAGTTATGCCATATTAAGTGAATGTGAACAGCAGGTGGTGCTGATAGACCCTTCGCGGAACCCTAAGCCTTATTACGATTTTGCGGCGCAGCATGGCGCAACCATTATTGGGGTGATTGAAACCCATCCACATGCCGATTTTGTAAGCAGTCACCTTGAAATACACAAAACTACCGGTGCAAAAATCTATTCGCATACTTTAACCGGAGTGGCTTATCCGCAAACGCCTTTTGATGGAGGTGCGGAGCTGAATTTTGGCAAGATAAAATTAAAAAGTATACATACACCCGGGCATTCGCCCGACAGCATATCTATTGTGCTGGAGCATGATGGTAAAGATGTGGCCGTGTTTACGGGCGATACCTTGTTTATTGGCGATTGTGGCAGACCTGATTTGAGGGAAGCTGCAGGGAATATTCAGGCAAAAAGAGAAGAACTGGCCAGGCAGATGTATCATTCGTTGAGAGATCAATTGATGACACTTGACGATGCGGTATTGGTGTATCCTGCACACGGTTCGGGTTCCTTATGTGGTAAGGCGCTAAGTAGCGCAAATTCCAGTACCATTGGCAACGAAAAGTTGAGCAACTGGTCGTTGCAGGAATATACCGAAGCTGATTTTGTGAAGGAGCTGAACGCCGATCAACCTTTTATTCCTAAATACTTTGGTTTTGATGTAGACCTGAACCGCAAAGGCGCTGAGGGTTTTTCTACAGAATTGGCCAAAGTGAAAATTGTGGATATTGCTGATGTGGAATTGGATAAGAGCTTGATGGTTGTTGATGCAAGGGCTGCTAAAGTTTTTAAAAAAGGACATTTGCCCGGAGCCATTAATTTGATGCAGGGTAAAAAGTTTGAAACCTGGTTGGGTAGCATTGTTGATCCGGGAGAACGTTTTTACCTCTCGGCAGCCGATATGGATACACTAAATGATTTGATTGCCCGTACGGCAAGTATCGGTTATGAGCAGTTTATTGCAGGTGCTTTTATTGCACAGAGCGGTGATGAAGTGATGCAGGAATTGCCTCTGGATGAGTTTAAAAAAGACCCGACGGCATTTACCATTGTAGACGTGAGAAATGAAGGTGAGGTAAAGGCTGGTTTGATATTTAAAAATGCACTTGCAATTCCGCTGGGCGAATTAAGGGAGCGTGTAACGGAGGTTCCATTGGATAAACCGATTGTGGTGCATTGTGCCGGTGGGTACCGTAGTGCAGCGGGTAGCAGCATTGTGGCCAGCGCCTTAGGTCGTAAAGCCATTGTTTACGACCTTGGCGAAGCGATTAGTGAATTTAACTAAGTGACAACAGGCGGTTTCGTACCAGTAAACAGGCGCCGATAAGTCCGGCGCGTTCGCCTAGTTTCGACATTTTTAATACCGTATCCTGGTTTACCAGACTTAGCGAGTATTTGTTGATGGCACTTTTTATAGGAAGCCTGATGTATTCTTCAGTTGCAGCAAGGCTTCCTCCTAATATCACCAGTTCGGGGTTAAATAAGTTAATGAGCAGGGCAATGCCGCGGCCCAGGTTTTCGCCTATTTTGGCCACCAGCTCTATGGCCAGCACATCGTCGTTGTTGGCTGCATGGATGATGTCTTCCATTTTCAGCTCGTCTGGGTTGATGTTGTTTTGTGTCAGGATAGAAGAGGAACCTTCCTGCAGGCGTTCTTTAAACATGCGGGTTAGCGCCCAGCCTGATGCTTCTGTTTCCAGGCAGCCTTTTTTTCCGCAGTGACAAATGATTTCGTTGTTGAACAAAGGGATATGGCCAAACTCGCCGGAATAGCCCGATTTGCCATAATACAGTTGCCCGTTTACCAATATGCCCAGACCAATACCATGGTCCAGGTTCAGGAACAATACGTTTTTTTCTCCGGCAACTACGCCGGCCGAGAATTCGCCATAGGCCATCGACTTGGAATCGTTTTCTAGGAAAACCCGGATGCCTACCTTGGATTCTAATATTTTTGTTAATGGTTCTTCGTTGAAATAGAAGAAGCTATAGCTGTATCCGGTAGTATAGTTGATGCGGCCGGATAAGTTGATGCCGATGCCCAGTATTTTTTCTTTCGGTGTACTCAGTTCTTTGATGAAATCATTGATCAGTGCACACAGGGCTTCCAGCGACTCTTTATTGTTGTCTAGTTTGTAAGGCAGCTTTTCGGATACTTTGATCAGGTTTTTCTGCAGGTCTGACAAGCCAATGTTGATGTGGTTCTGTTTAATGTCCACTCCGATAAAGAATGCGGAATCGGGTACCAGCCCATATAAATTAGGTTTACGACCTCCGGTGGAGTCTATTTTTCCATAGTCTTTAATCAGGCCATCCTGTATCAGGTCGGCCAGGAGTGCGGTAACTTTGGGAGCGCTAAGGTTTAATTCTTTACAAAGGTCTGCAATGGTTGCATTGCCTATGTTGGCAAAATAGCTGAGCACATTTTTTTTAAGGCTAACATTTTTATACGCAACACCAGTAATGTTTTCACTGTTTAATTCTTCAAAAAAAGTTTTTCCCATACTTATAATTTACAAATTCTATTTCATATTCACCTTGTGATAAAGGATTCGTTGAATGCAAATTAAAGCTTATTTATTTATAATCAGGGGAAACTTTTTTTTGATAAACAAAATAGAAGCCGCGAGTTAAAATGTATGTGGATCATTTTTTAAGTTGTTAATGATAATATATTTTTAATGGCGGCTTTTTGTTTGATAAATAGTTTTATGTGTGCTTTACTTAATAAAATAAAATATAATATGTTTTGATGTTATTAAAATATATGTATATTCACCTAACGTTTGATATCAGCTTATGGAAAACAATTTAATCGCTGTTTTTTTAAGTTAAACGTAAATATATAAGGTGATTCTTGCAAAAACGGGCGAATTGATTTAAATGTTGAATGCAGTAGAATCTTTATAATAAAAATTAAAAACCAAATTAAACCGTAAACATTCTTTTTGCCAGCCGTAATTGTTTTTTGCTGAGTTGATGGGCTTAAGTTTGTTATTTAATAATTCATGATATACTGATGGCGAATTTTAGTTCACAAAATGTTGCGGTGGTATCTGCAGATGCAAAGCTGAGTTATGTGCCTGCTTTAATGTCCCTGGCGGTGCTTTATTTTATGATGGGTTTTATTACCTGCTTAAATGATACGCTGGTTCCTTTTTTTAAAAATAGTTTTACCCTCACTTATGCGCAATCCTCGTTGGTGCAGTTTTATTTTTTTCTGACCTATGGTGTGGTATCTATTCCGGCAGGGAAAATTGTAGAAAGGATCGGTTATAAAAATGGAATGGTAGCTGGCTTTTGTGTTGCGGCTTTGGGGGCGGCCTTGTTTTTTCCGGCTGCCATATTGCATCAATATTATATTTTTCTGGCGGCCTTGTTTGTGCTTGCTGTTGGGGTTGTACTGTTGCAGGTGGCGGCCAATCCTTATATTACCGTTTTGGGACCTGCTAAAACGGCTTCTTCCAGGTTTACGCTCATTCAGGGGGTAGGGTCATTGGGTACTACTGTTGCGCCTATTTTTGGTGCGCATTTTATTCTTTCGGGCTTAACAGGGCAACAGGCTGCTTCGTCTGATGCGGTACGGTATCCTTACCTGGGGATTACCGCTTTGTTGTTGTGTATAGCTGCGGTGGTGTATGTTTTAAAACTGCCTGAAATTAAAGGCGGACAGGACATAGGGGCTGATGAAGCTGTAGAAAATAAAGGAGGGGTGCTGGGTTTCAGGAACCTACGTTTAGGTATACTGGCTATTTTCTTTTACGTAGGTGCTGAGGTTTCTATCGGTACATTTCTAACCAATTATATTGCGGATATTTTAAGAATTGGCGAGGCTTCAGCCAATACGTATGTGGCATTTTACTGGGGCAGCATGATTGTAGGGCGCTTGTTGGGGGCAGTCGTATTAAATTACCTTAAAGCTGCCAATGTACTTGTTTTTTGTGCTGTTGCGGCAATTACTGTGGTGGGACTTTCGCTGACTGCCAGTGGTTATGTTGCGGTATGGCTGATGATTGCGGCGGGGTTGTTCAACTCGGTGATGTTTGCAGTGATATTCTCATTGGCTGTTGATGGCCTGGGTAAATATACTACGCAGGCCTCAGGCTGGTTGTCGACAGCTATTGCCGGCGGGGCCATTATATCTTATAGTCAGGGTTTACTGATTGATCATTACAACTGGACTATCGCTTTCCTGTTGCCGCTGTTGTGCTACCTGTATATCGTTTTTTATGGAGTTAATGGCTATAAAACTAAATAACCTAAATATTTAATCAAAACCGAAAAATCTATGTTTAAATTTTTACTCAAAAAAATTCATCGAAAAATACCTTTGCTGTTGCTGGCAACTGCGCTTTTTTCTGAGGCTGATGCCCAAACATTTAAGTTGAAGGGGCAGGTTGTCGACCCGAAAGGTGGCTCGCTGCCCGGTGTAAGTGTGCAGTTGAAAGATGGAAAAGCTGGTACGGTAACCAATAATGAGGGACAGTTTGAATTGAATGCTCCGGTGGCTACGGGTGTGCTGGTGTTTAAATATATTGGTTACACCACTAAGGAACTGACTGCAAACAGTAACGCTGCATTGAGGGTGGTATTGGAAGAAGCCAATGAGCAGCTGGGCGAAGTGGTTGTGGTGGGTTATGGTACACAAAAGAAAGTAACGCTAACAGGTTCGGTATCAGTTATTGATGGCAAGTCGCTGACTAACCGCCAGGTAGGTTCTGCTTCATTGGCTTTGCAGGGCGCTGCCCCGGGGGTAACCATCAGGCAGCAATCGGGGGTGCCCGGTGGTGATGGCGGTGTGATCAGCATCAGGGGTGTAGGTTCTATCAATGCCGGGTCTAATCCTTTGGTGTTGGTAGATAATGTGGAGATGAGCCTGGATGCCATTGATCCGAACAGTATTGAGAGTATTTCGGTATTGAAAGATGCAGCTGCATCGGCGGTATATGGTTCGAGGGCGGCAAACGGGGTAATTTTGGTGACCACCAAAAGAGGTGCTAGCGGTGTAAAGGTTAGTTATAGCGGTTATGTAACCAAACAGGAGGCTACCGATTTGCCGGTAAAGGTTAATGGTTTGGATCATATGAAGCTGTGGGATGTGGCACAGGTAAACGCCGGTTTGCCGCCTGCATTTACTCAGCAGATTGCAGATTATGAGCGCCTGGGGCCTGATAATTTTGCCAGGTTTAATACGGACTGGAAAAAATTGGTGCTTACCAATAATGGGATGATGCAGAATCATAACCTGAATATTTCGGCCGGAACAGATAAAATTAAAATGTTTGCTTCGGGTGGTTATCTGAAACAGAATGGTTTGACGGCCACGACTGACTTTAACAGAAAAGACCTGCGTTTTAATACGGATATTACATTAACCCGTAATTTATCAGCTTCGATGGATCTGGTGCTGAATAAATCAGAACGTACATGGCCTGGTAACAATACGGCGCCGGGTATCATCAGGTATATGCTGGGGTTGCCAGCTGTAGCACCGGGGAGATTTGATGGTGGACAATGGGGTGAAGGTTGGTCTAATACCAATCCTGCTGCTCAGGCAGAAGATGGAGGTTTTGATAAAACCTTTGGCGACTCCCGGATTATTAGTGGTACTTTAACTTATAAACCCTTAGAGGGTTTGGAACTGTTGGCTAATTATAGTTCCAATGCTGCCGAACAGCACAATAGGAAACTACAAGGACAATATGATATTTACGTGCCCGATCTGGCCAATAATAAGCTGAATTTTGCGCGGGTATGGCCGGCTAATAATGGGCTTTTCGACAATACAAGTAAGTCTGATCGGAATCTTTTCCGGGTGCAGGCTACCTATTCGAAAGCTTTTGGTGATCATGAGGTCAAAATATTGGGTGGTTTTTCAACGGAAACTTTTAACACCAGTTTTGTTAATGCATTCCGTCAGAACCTGATATCTGAAGATTTGCCTTATCTGAACCTGGGGGATGCTATCGGGCAAACCTTGTCGGGTGGTGCTTCAGAGTTGAACATGGCTTCGGCATATAGCAGGATCAATTATAACTATAAAGAGAAGTATTTGCTGGAACTGAACGGGCGTTTTGATGCTTCTTCGCGTTTTATTAAAGAAAATTGGTGGAAGTTGTTTCCTTCTATGTCGGCAGGATGGAGGATTTCTAATGAGGAATTCTGGAGTAATTTGAAAAGTAAAGTTAATGAGGCTAAGCTTAGGGTGTCTTATGGTGAATTGGGTAATCAAGCGATCAGAAGAGGAGGGGTAGAGGATTATTATCCGGCAATTGCAACTTATAATGGTGGATTTCCTTATTATTTTAATAATGTGATCAATAATGGTTATGCCATTAATACTGCTGCAAATCCTTATATCCAATGGGAAACTTCGAAAGTGCTGGATATTGGTGCTGATTTTGGATTTTTGAACAACAGGCTGACGGTAACTGCCGATTATTTTAGAAGAGATGTGGGAAATATGTTGATGCCGGATGTGATTCCTAATTATGTGGGTTTAACTAATGCGCCGTTTATCAATGTGGGTACCATGCGCAATAGTGGTTGGGAGCTGGGCCTGACCTGGAAAGATAAGGTCAGTGATTTTAGTTACCAGGTAACGGCTAATATTTCGGATGTAAAAAATAAGTTGACCAACTTAAATAGCAAGGAATATATATCCGGAGCGCTGATTACCCGCGAAGGTTATGCTTACAATTCGTATTATGGATACATTGCCGACGGCTTGTTTCAATCGGATGCTGAAGTAGGTGCCGGACCTTTCCATTTTGCCAATACCAAAGCAGGTGATATCCGTTATAAAGATATCAGCGGACCGAATGGTGCGCCTGATAATAAAATTGATGCGTATGACCGTGCGATTATCGGAAATTCTTTTCCACGTTACGAGTATAGCTTTAACCTGGCTGCACAATTTAAGGGGTTTGATTTTACTGCCTTTTTGCAAGGTGTAGGTAAGATGGATAACTATTTGTCGGGTACAGGATCGCAGCCTTTTTATTCTGCGAATTTTCAGGGTTCGATATTTGACTACCAGACAGATTATTGGAGTCCGGAAAATAAGGGAGCGGCCTATCCACGTTTATTGCCAAACAGTATTGCCAACAACTATGTTACGTCTTCTTTCTGGATGCGTTCGGGTGCTTACCTGAGGTTGAAAAATGTGGTGTTGGGTTATACTTTGCCAAAAAAAATCAGCGATCAATTAAAGCTGGGTTCGGCCAGATTGTATGTGAGTGGACAGAATTTGGCTACCTGGAGTAAATTTTTCCCTGGATTTGATCCGGAACAAAAGGATACGGCGGGTGAGTTTTATCCAATCATGAGGACTTATACAGTGGGGTTAAACGTAAATTTTTAAGGAAATGAAGAACAGAATTTTATATATAGCTGCATTGGTTGGAGGTATGACTGGTTTGGCTGGCTGCCAGAAGTTTCTGGATACCAATCCGCTTGACGCGCCAACAACCAATACTTTTGTAACCAATGAAAAAGAAATCAATGTATCGTTGACTGCCATATACAGGGCGGTAAACTGGGATCAGGGGATTGTGCCTTATCAGCCGATGACCGAAGGTTGGACGGATATTGCCATTTTAAGGGCTAATGATTTGGGTGAGGGTACTTTTGATACGTATAATGCGCATCCGGCCAATTTGTGGAAGTATGCTTATCTACAGATTCAGCGTGCAAATACCTTGTTGACGGGGATGGAGTTGATAAAAGATAAGGTGCCGGCGGCCAACTTTAATAGGATGCAGGCAGAAACGCGTGTGCTGCGTGCCTGGGCTTATCATTACCTGGTTTTTCTGTTTGGTGATGTGCCTTTAATTACCAAACCGCTGGAGTTTAATGAGTATAAAACCCAGGTGCGTGCGCCTAAGGCCGAGGTTATTGATTTTATTTATAAAGAACTGGATTCTGCGGCACCGATGCTAAACTGGGCGCCATTTGAGCGCGGAAGGGTAAGCAGGGCGGTAGCTATGGGTTTAAAAGCCCGGACGGCTTTATTCAATAAAGATTATGATGTGGCGGCTACTGCTGCAAAATCAGTGATCGATAATGCGGGTTTGTCGCTAAATCCTAAGTTTCAGGATTTATTTACCCGAAGCGGACAAAAGCCAAATGCCGGAGGTGAGATCATGTTTGAGGTATTGTATACTGATGCAGATGTGAATTCAATTACCTATCTGGCTTTGGGAAGTGCTTCCAGATCGGCCGGAGGGCAGTCGGGGCGGTTTCCTGCGCAAAGATTGGTGGATATGTTTGAGGCTAAAGACGGAAAACGGATTGATGAATCAGCGGTATATAATCCACAGAAACCACGTGAAAAAAGAGATTTGCGTTTGAAGTATACAGTTGCCATGCCAGGTGATACGGTAACAATGAACCAGACTACTTTTGTATATGACATCTATAAAAATACCACTTCCTTTTTGAATGCAGATGGCAGTTGGTCGGTAAAAACCAATGCTGATTTTGATAATGCTTTTGGCCCTGCAAAAAGCGGTGTTGGTTACCTGTGGACCAAGTATACGATGACGGATGAGAATGTTTTTGTGTCTAAGGTGAGTTTTATATTGATGCGCTATTCTGAAATTTTGTTAACTTATGCCGAGGCTAAAATTGAAGGTAATAAGGTGGATGCGACGGTGAAAGATGCGATAAATCTGGTGAGGCTGCGGGCTAAGCAGCCGGCAGTGCCTGTGGCGATTGAGGCTGATCAGAATGAATTGCGTAAGGTGATCAGGAGAGAGCGTGTTGCGGAGTTGGCATTGGAAGGGTTCAGGTGGTTTGATATTCGCCGCTGGGGTATTGCATCGGTAGTGATGCCAGGTAAGGTGGTTGGTATTTCCAAATCGGCAACGACTTTACCGCCAATACCGAATTTTAAAGGCTCGGCAGTGAATGATGTGAATAGCATTCCTGATTATACCACGCAGCTGGACTTGAGGTTTACCCGGGAAACCCGTTTTTGGTTTCCTAAGTTAAATTTAATGCCGATTCCACAAGCAGAGCGTGATATAGCTACCGGACTTGGACAAAATTTAGACTGGTAGTTTGCTTATTGAAAATAATTTGAGCCACCATAAGCCCTTGATATTGGCTTATGGTGGTTTTTTATGAAATAAATACACACACAAATGAAACGTAGAAATTTTATTGGATTGCTTGGAGTTGGGGCTGCAGCTACAGTTGTAGCGGAGGCTAAGCCTGTTATGGCTGCAGTAGAAAAGATGACTTTGCCTAATGGTGAGGAAGTGATGAGTGCTGATGTAGTGATTGCCGGTGGTGGGTTGGGCGGTTTTGCGGCTACGATGTCATCATTACGAAACGGACAGACTGTTATTTTAACGGAAGAAACAGATTGGATTGGTGGGCAGATTACCCAGCAGGGGGTGCCGCCGGATGAACATCCCTGGATTGAAACGCATGGTGCTACGCAGTTGTACCGCGATTTCAGAAGTGGCGTTCGGGATTATTATAAAAAGTATTATCCGCTTAAAGATGAGGTAAGGAAGCTGGTGAATTTGAATCCTGGCAATGGTTCGGTTTCTAAACTGTGTCACGAGCCTCGGGTAGCGTTGGCGGTACTGAATGATATGCTTGTGCCTTTTATCAGCTCGGGTAAACTGGTATTACTATTGGAACATAAGGTTGTTGCTGCCCAGGTAAGCGGGACTAAAGTGAGTTCTCTTACAGTGTTGTCTTTAAGAACCAGAAAGAAACAAATACTTAAAGCACCTTATTTTGTGGATGCAACAGAAACAGGTGAGCTGTTACCTATGACCGGGACGGAATATGTTACCGGAACAGAGGCTAAGGGGCAGACGAAGGAATTGCATGCGCCTGAAGTGGCTAATGCTAAAAATAACCAGGCTTTTACCATGTGCTTTGCTATAGATTATGTACCTGGAGAGGATCATGTAATTGAGCGGCCCCGGGAATATGATTTCTGGAAAAATTATGCGCCACAGATGACTCCGCCATGGTCGGGGAAATTGTTGGGTTTGCAGTATTCCGATCCGCGGACGCTGGTGCCTAAGACACTTGGTTTTCATCCCGAAGGTATAAAAACCGGAGAAATGCTGAATTTATGGAATTACCGTAAAATTATAGACCGGGATAATTTTACCCCAGGTTTTTATAGCGGCGATATTACGATTGTAAACTGGCCGCAAAATGATTATGTGTTGGGCGATCTGATCAGTTCATCGGAGAAAGATTTTAACAAACATGTGGAGCGGGCCAAGCAGTTGAGTCTTTCGTTGTTGTATTGGTTGCAGACCGAGGCGCCTCGTCCGGATGGAGGGAAGGGTTTTCCGGGGATAAGGCTGCGTAAAGATGTATTGGGAACGGAAGATGGTTTGGCCAAATATCCTTATATCCGGGAATCGAGAAGGATAAAGGCAGTGTTTACTATACTGGAAGAGCATGTAGGAGCCGAAAACCGTGCTTTGGTTGCTGCTGCGGCTGGGGATAAAAAGAAGGCTGCCTATTTTTATGATAGTGTAGGGGTTGGTTATTATCATATTGATTTGCACCCGAGTAGCGAGGGAGCGAATTATGTTGATTTTGGATCTTTGCCTTTTCAAATTCCATTAGGTGCATTGTTGCCGGTAAGGATGGAAAATATATTGCCTGCCAACAAAAATATTGGGACTACGCATATCACCAACGGGTGTTACCGTTTACATCCTGTGGAATGGAGTATTGGGGAGGCTGTAGGGTTGTTGATTAAGTTTGCTGAAGATAAAAAAGTGAGTCCGCGAAAGGTTAGAGCAGATAAAGGATTGCTGGGGGAATTTCAGGATTTTATTCGAAAGCAAGGTGTGGAGACGGAATGGCCGGAGGGTTGAGTATTTGAATTGACGTTTGTTGATGTTCGTTAAGGTGTTTGTTTACGCTTTATATGGTTTTACTTTGTAACAAAATATAATAAATATTATATAGTTATTAAATTTTATTTATATTCACCCTTGTTTAGTGGTGTGGGCTTGCACTGATGTCTTGTTTTTGATTATTTGTCTGTTGGATAAGTGGTGTTGGGGGGTGTTACAGAGGTTTTATTGCTTTTTGGTTTGGTGGGGTGGATAGGTGTTTGTAATAAAAATTAAAATATAGGTGTCTGTGTGGGTTGCTGGGGATGCAATAAGAACATGGGGTATGAATAGGATAAAATACATTTTTCTGGTGATTTTTTGCGGTCTGTTTTTGCCTGTAAAAGGGCAGGATTTGCTGGTGCTGAAGTCGAAATCTTTAAAAACAAAGGATAGTGTGTGGGTTTTTAAGCCTGCGGCTTACGATGCTAAGGCTATCTATCCCGTTGTTTACCTGTTGCATGGGCATTCTGCAAATTATCGTACCTGGAACAAATTAGTTAATCTGCAGAGTATGGCAGATACTTATAAATTTATCGTGGTTTGCCCGGATGGTTTAAAAAGAAGCTGGTATATAAATTCTTTGCATCCGGATAGCTTGCAGTATGAGGATTTTTTTATGAAGGACCTGATGCCTAAAATTAATAAGGACTATAAAACCGATACGGGAAAAGTTTTTGTGACCGGCAACAGTATGGGTGGTTATGGGGCGATGTATCTTTTTATCAATCATCCTGATGTTTTTTTGAGTGCGGGCAGTACTTCTGGGGTGCTTAATTTAAGACATTCGGGCTTTAAAAAGACAACGATTGCCTTTTTGCTGGGGGCTTATGCCGAGGATAATAAAGCTTTTGATGAGTATTCAGTGGTGAACCGCCTGGATCGCATAAAAGGGGTAAAAAAGAGTTTGATTTTTGATTGCGGGACTGAAGATTATTTGTACGGCGCGAGCAATCAGTTTAGGCGTAAATGTGATGAATTGAAAATTAAGGCTACCTATATTGCCCAGCCTGGTGCGCATACCGGTACGTATTGGAGTAAAAGTATTAAGGCGCATTTTGATTTTTTTTACGGACTGGCTAATGGAAGTTAGTGATTTTTTAACCGGTCGTCATCCTGAATTATTCAGTAGTGTTTATTGATTCGTCTTCATGAGCACTTCGTGGTTTATTTCAGGATCTCTCAAGGGAAAGATCATTCTTGGTAGGTGCTGGATCATGAAATAAATTCAGGACGACGAGGTGCAGAGGCAGGGTGATGGTAACAAAGCAGGATGGCAAAGTGCTGAAGCAGGATGACGGTAACAATAGAGGAAACAAGAAGATAATAAAAAACAACACATAAATACATGAAACATAAAAACTTAAAAATGATGTTAAGCCTGGCATTGATTTGCGGGGCTACACAGTTGAATGCGCAGACCGTAGATAAGAACGATGCGGTAAGTCTTTTGAAGGCGAAACAGGGAAATGTGGTTTTGCTGAAGGATTTTTTTACCATTAAGCCGGCTGATATTAAATACAAGAAAGTGGTATTGCCTGGTCCTCAGTTTATCATTTCTGATGATCCTGAGTATATCCGGATTCCGGAGGGGATAGCCTTGAAAGAAGCGGTGCAGCCTGGATCGGTGCGTTTGTATGTGTATAATGTAAACGGCGTGAAGGAGCCGGTAAAAATAGACCGTAAAATCACTGCAGTGATTAAAAATACCGGAAAGCAAAAGATGCATATCCGTATGCTGAAATATTCGTCGCAAAAACCTAGCGGCAACTATTTTCAGATTGGTAAGCAAGGTTTGGCGGATTATTTTGCTTCAAACGGCGATCAGAAAATCCGTACTGTTGAGCCGGGTGAGGCTATTGCAATAGATGAGCAGCTGGAACGTAATGTAGTGAAGTATGATGAGTTGACACATGGTTTTTATGATTTTGTGATTGATCAGCCGGGAGAGATCAGTGTTATCCAAACAGATATGAATACGCCTGGTCCGGTAGCTTTGAAAAGAATCAAATCGGTAATTCCGACCGGACATAAAAATGCTGGCCGCGGTTTGTTTGGTGTGAGCAACTACAAGATTACCGCGACTGATGTATTGGATACTAAAAATGGTGCTGCGGAAATTGTTGTGGCTGATGGCGAGAAAGATCCATGGGTATTGGGTGTTGAAGGTGTAAGTGGAAAAGAATCTACCCTGGCTGGTAATTACGGTGTGATGTATGATATGGAGTTGAAGTGGAAAAGTACAGATGGTAAGGGTTTGGCGCTGGTGACCTGGAACTCACGTTCGGGCGACAATCAGTGGTGTAATGGTATGGCTGCAACCATGGTAGTGAGTAAAGGGAAATTTAATGAGGGTATTATTCAGTTGCCTAACGACAGGTTGGCTACAAAGGGTGCGCCTGAGGCGATATTGATACAGGTATTTCCGCCGGCAAAAAATGGCGAAGAGCAAGTGATCAAGTTTACCTACTCTCCGCCGGGTGCATCGTGTTTACCTACGCCACTGGTATTTATTCCGGTGGATATGAATCTGGTAAAATAATTAAGCAGAGTAATCTAAAAGACGTTTTCTAACCAGGAGGCAGGCGCCCATAACGCCTGCTTCTTCACCTAGTTTGGATAGTTTTAACTGGGTGTCGCTGTTGACCAGACTTAATGAATATTTGTTTACGGCACTTTTGATAGGTAAGTGGATGTGTTCGCCAGTTAAGGCAAGTGCCCCACCCAGAATTACCAGTTCGGGATTGTAGATGTTGATGAGCAGTGCTATACCCCGGCCTAATTTTTCGCCTACTTTGGCAATCAGTTCAATTGAAAGTACATCGTCGTTATTGGCAGCATTGATGATATCTTCCATTTCTATGTGGTCATCGGCAGTTTTGTTTAATGAACTGGATGATCCGGTCTGCAGTTTTTCTTTGAACATATTGATCAATGCACGGCCGGAAGCTTCGGTTTCCATACAGCCTTTTTTTCCGCACTGGCAAATGATCTCATTGTTGAACAATGGGATGTGGCCAATCTCTCCGGCAAATCCTGACTTCCCGTAGTAGAGTTCGTTGTTGATCATTACACCCATTCCTAAGCCGTAATCGAGGTTTAGGAACAGTACATTTTTCTCCTCTTTCACTACGCCGCAGTTAAATTCGCCATAGGCCATTGCGCGGGAGTCGTTTTCGAGGTAGGTTTTTAAGTTGAGTTCTTTTTCCAGTAGTTTGCTAAGCGGGTCTTCGTTGAAATGGAAAAAGCTGTAGCTGTAGCCGGTGGCGTAGTTGATTCGTCCCGACAGGTTGAGTCCTAGTCCCAGTATTTTGTCTTTGGCAATGGCTGATTCTTTGATGAAATCTCTGATCAGGTTGCATAAACTAGCCAGCGATTCTGCTGTATTTTTTAGATTATAGGGTAGATCTTTCGATATTTTGATGATCTTTTTCTGCAGATCAATTAGTCCGATATTGATGTGGTTATGTTTTACATCAACGCCTAGGAAAAAACCTGAGTCGGGTGCCAGTCCGTATATATTGGGGCGTCTGCCTCCTGTTGATCCTACTTTTCCAAAGTCTTTGACCAGTCCGCCAGCAATCAGTTCAGTAATTAATGTAGTTACTTTTGGTACGCTCAGATTGGTTTCTTTACAAAGTTCGGCGATGGTGGCATTGCCGGCATCAGCAAGGTAAGAGATGATCTGTTTTCTGATATGAATGTTTTTATAGGCGACTCCGGTTAGTATATCATGGTTGTCGTCGAAAAAGTCGGTTTTCATAGCGTTTACTTTAGGGTTTCATAACAAAATCTTTACTACAATCTTATTAAAAAAAATTAATAAATATGATTAATATGTATTAAAAAGATCTAGATTTACACAAAGTTAAATAAAAACACTCGTTTTGTCGGTATATTCCCTTATTCATGATTAAAATTGTATTCACGTTAATTAGCAAAATTATATTTCTTGTTGGCTTGCTGGTGTTTTCGTTTCCTGGTTTTGCTCAGGAAAAGCCGCTTGCGTTGATTCCGTTGCCGGCACAGTTGGAAAAAGTAAAAGGTAATTTTATGTTGAGTGCCAGTACTTTAATTGTGCCGGCTGAGGAGAAAGATAAAGGGCTGGCAGATTTATTGGCCTTAAGATTAAAGGTGCAGACGGGGTACAAATTAAGAGTGGTGAAATCGGCCAGAGCTGCAAATGTGATTCGTTTTGTGGCAGATCCAACGGCAAGGTCGGTTAAGGGGGCTTATCAATTGGAGATTTCGGCAAAAGAGGTGGTGATTAAAGCGGCTAGTCCTGCGGGTTGGTTTTATGGAATACAAACCTTGGTGCAGCTTGTTCCGGTTATTGAAAATCAGGATGTTGTATCTGCTTCGGCTCCACGTGTTTCAAGTCCGATAGTGAAGGTGCCTGCTGTTAAAATTGCTGATGCGCCGCGTTTCGAGTGGCGGGGACTGATGCTGGATGTGAGTCGCCATTTCTTCTCCAAAGAAGTGATCAGACGCTATATAGAACAGATGTCGCGGTACAAAATGAATGTATTGCATTTGCATTTGACGGATAACCAGGGCTGGAGAGTGGAAATTAAGGCTCTGCCTAAATTAACTGAGGTAGGGGCATGGCGGGTACCGAGGACTGGTTATTGGAGGAATCAAAAAGCTCCGGAGCCTGGAGAGAAGGCTACTGATGGTGGTTTTTATACACATGAGGACATTAGAGAGTTGGTGGCTTATGGACAGAAACATTTTGTAGAGTTGATACCGGAAATTGATGTTCCGGGGCATGCCTTGGCTATGGTGGCCTCTTATCCTGAGCTTTCCTGTACCAAGACAAGTCAGCAAGTGCTCGCGGGCGATCCCTGGAATGCATCGCGCACCAATGTATTGTGTGCCGGTAATGATTCTGTTTTTGTATTTCTGGATAAAGTGATGACCGAGCTGGCTCAGTTATTCCCTTCTAAATATATACATATAGGTGGAGATGAGGTGTCGCGTGCTTATTGGTATAAGTGTGCGGTTTGTCAGCAACGTATTAAAGATGAGCATTTAACCAGTGCTGAAGAACTGCAGTCTTATTTTCTGAAACGGGTTTCTAAAATTGTGTTGTCGAAGGGTAAACAACCACTTGGCTGGTATGAAAACCTGCCGGGCGGATTGCCTGATGAGATGGCGGTGATGAGCTGGAAGGACAATAAAGGTGGTATTTTATCATCTAATAAAGGGCAGAAGGTGGTGATGACCCCTGCATTTTTTACTTACCTGGATTTTTACCAGGGTGATCCTTATTTAGAAAATGCCATTTTTACGATGAACAGGTTGAGTACTACCTTTCAATTTAATCCTGTGCCAGAAGGTATTAAGGTGGAAAATGTGTTGGGTGGACAGGGGAGTTTATGGACAGAGCAGGTGCCTAATGAGCGCAAATTGCAGTCGATGACCTGGCCAAGGGCTTTTGCTTTGAGTGAAACTTTGTGGAGTGGTCCGACAAAACGGAGTTGGAATGACTTTGTAAAGCGTGTGGAAGCGCATTTGCCGCGACTGGATAAGGATCAGGTTGGCTATTCTAAATATTTTTATGATGCTATTGTTGCTGGGCGGCGTACTGCTGAAAAGGAGCTTTTGATTGTTTTGTCTGCTGAGGTTGAGGGGCTTAAGATTTATTATTCTTTTGATGATACCGATCCGGATTCTTTTTATCCAATGTATTCGAGTGTTCCTTTGCGCATTCCAAAAGGGGCGCAAAATATACGTGTAGTTACTTATAGAGATGATAAACAGGTGGGTAGGATCATGAAGATTCCGATTACGGAATTGGAAAGAAGAACGCCAGCCAAATAATATACTTTTCTTTTATTTTTTGCTCTGGTAGGGTTCTTTTATAAATATTTTAACAAAACATAGGAATTGTTTTTAATTTATTTAATAAAGTTATTATATTTACTGCATAACCAAACCATTATGAACATAAAATCTAACTTAGTACTTGTTTTTATAGCTACAGCGGCATTTTTGTCATCATGTAGCCGGTCTAAAAAGGATGCAGGGGGTGATGCTGCTCCTGTTGTACCTGTTGATTCTACTCCATTAATCAGCTTGTCGTCGAGCTGGAAAAAAGCAGTTCACCTGATGGGTGATTTTCCTGATGGGATTCAGGTTTATATGAATACAACTCCTTTAAATGGAAAGGCTTTTACAGCCTATTGTACTGTTTTTGATCCTGCTTCCAATTTGGAGTTGAAGCCTTTGTTTGCACCTGTGAATAAGAGTGTTTCTGCTTTATACAAAGATGAGTTGGGTTTTAGGTATGCCTGTATAAATGGAGGTTTTTTTGGAACAAATGTTTCTTATAGTCTTTCTATGTATAACGGTGTAGTGGATGCGCCAAATATTAAGTCGTTGTCGCGTACTTATAATGGTGCTGCTGCCACTTACTATCCAACACGTGCCGCCTTCGGTATTTCGGAAGATGGTAAGCCAGAGGTAGCCTGGGTTTATAATGTAGGTACTGGAAATTCGTTGGTATATGCTTATCCGACGCCATCGGCTAATGCAATTAATACTGCGCCAAAGCCTGTTCCTACAGCTACATATCCTGCGGGAGGTGTGATCTGGAATGTTAAAGCGGCCATTGGGGGTGGTCCAATGTTGATTAAGGATAATGTGATCAATGTTACAGATGTTCAGGAATTGATGGATATCGACAATACCAGCGCAAGGGCACGTTCGGCTATTGGTTTTACTGCCGAAAACAAAATTGTACTACTTGCGGTTGAGGGTGGCAATCCAAACGGACCAGCAGGCTTAAACCTGGTTGAGCTGGCCCAGCTGATGAAGGACATGGGTTGTGTGGGCGCTATAAATCTTGATGGAGGTGGTTCGACAACAATGACCGTTCGCGCCGAAAGAACTGTTAGGCCTAGCGGCGGATCAGAACGTGCCGTATCTACGGCGCTGATTATCAGAAAGAAAAAATAAATGTAGACTAATTTACTATTACAATATAATTTAAAGATGATTGAATTTGGCTTTAAGAGGGGATTTTTGAGCGCAATAATATGGCTAGGTTTTTCGTTGGCTGCCCCGGTGGTAGCTAAGGAATACCAGACGCAGTTGTTGGTTATTGGTGGTGGGGCAAGTGGAACAACTGCGGCTATACAAGCCTCAAGAATGGGGGTGAAAACGTTGGTTATTGAAGAAACGGAATGGCTGGGCGGAATGCTGACTTCGGCCGGAGTAGCAGCGATAGATGGCAATCACCAAATGCCTTCGGGTTTATGGGGCGAATTCAGACAGAAATTATATGATTACTATGGTGGTGCAAAGGCTGTAGAAACTGGATGGGTGAGCAACACTTTGTTTGAACCCTCAGTAGGAAATATTAAATTAAAAGAACTGGCTGTAAATCCGAATCTGGCTATCTGGTATAAAACAGAATGGAGAAACATTACCCGCAACGGAAATAAATGGACTGTTGAAACTTATGTAAAGGGTAAACGTAATGTAGTTACTGCCGATTTGATTATTGATGCTACAGAATTAGGAGATGTGATGGGCTTTTTGAAAATCCCTTCACGTATAGGGATGGATAGCCGTTTTGATACCGGTGAGTCTTTTGCTCCGGAAAAAGCCAATGATATTATTCAGGATTTGACTTATGTGGTGGTGCTGAAGGATTATGGAAAGGATGCAGATAAGACCATTGCTAAGCCAGCGGGTTATGATCCGAAGGAGTTTGATTGCTGCTGTGACATTACCGACCCGTCGGCAGATGCCAGTCATAAGCGATTGATAGATTGTAACCAGATGATCACTTATGGCAAGCTTCCGAACAACAAATACATGATCAACTGGCCTAAGTGTGGAAACGATATTTACATGAATATTATTGAACTGGGTAAAAAAGATAGGGAAGCAGCGCTTAAAGAGGCTAAATTACATAGTTTAAGATTTATTTATCACCTGCAAACCAAGCTTGGATTTAAGCATCTTGGGATTGCTCAGGACGAATTTCCTACGGCAGATAAATTACCGATGATCCCTTACCACCGGGAAGCCAGGAGGCTGGATGGTAAAGTGACTTTGACTGTTAATGATGTTGCATCGCCATACCTGCAAAAAACGAGTTTGTATCGTACAGGTATTGCTATTGGCGATTATCCTATTGATCATCATCACCTAAAAAATGCAGCTGCCCCTCAAATAGATTTTATCAACATTAAGGTTCCTTCTTACAATATACCGTTAGGTGCCCTGGTCCCTAAAAATGCAGATGGAATTATTGTGGCCGAAAAAAGTATCAGTGTGACCAATATTGTTGCCGGTGCAAGCAGATTACAACCTGTGGTTTTAACCGTTGGGCAGGCGGCAGGGGCATTGGCAGCTGTGGCGATTAAAAATAAACAGCAACCTGCACAGGTAAGTATCCGTGAGGTGCAAACGGCTTTGTTAGAAAGTAAGGCTTACCTGATGCCTTTTATTGACGTAAAGCCAGAGGATAAGAATTTTGTAGCGATGCAAAAGATTGGTGCTACCGGTATTTTGAAAGGAACCGGTATTGCTTATAAATGGGCCAACCAAACCTGGTTTTATCCTGAGCAGCCGATTAATGAATATACGTTGGTGGAAGGTTTTAAATCATTTTATCCGGTGATGGCTGATCTTACTCCTTCCGGAAAATTGGTGAATGCAGCGTTTGCAGCCAAACTGTTGTCGTCGGTTTCCAAAAAAGAGATTACGCTTTCAGCAATTTCGAAAATCATAAATGAAAATATGGCTAAACAAGAGTTGAATAGTGAAACGGTTTTATCAAGACGGGCATTGTCTGTATTGATTGACCATTTCCTGAATCCTTTTGCGCAGCCAATAGATTTCAATGGATCCCTAAAATAAACTTATTATAAAATCTAACCAATTAAAAAGTATGCAACAAATTTTTACAAAAAAGAAGGAGTGGCTTTTCAGTGGCATCAGCTTAATCCTCTTGATGTGCATTTCAATAGGGGCGCTGGCACAGGTCCGAACGGTTACCGGTGTGGTAAGCGATGTGAAGGGTGAGCCGCTTGCGGGTGTTGTGGTTCAGCTAAAAGGAACTAAAACAACCGTTAGTACTGCTTCAAATGGAGGCTTTTCCATTCAGGCACCCGCCGGAAGTCAGACACTGGTGTTTAGGTACATCGGTTTTGAAGATAAGGAGGTTGTTGTAAATCAAAGCTTAAACGTCAAAGTTACCTTGAA
The DNA here is from genome assembly GCF_900564155.1 of Pedobacter schmidteae. Taxonomy (NCBI): domain Bacteria; kingdom Pseudomonadati; phylum Bacteroidota; class Sphingobacteriia; order Sphingobacteriales; family Sphingobacteriaceae; genus Pedobacter; species Pedobacter schmidteae. Next base: position 3,062,688 of record NZ_LS999839.1, read on the forward strand.
AGAGTCTGTATCTCAGTTAAATGACGTAGTTGTTATTGGCTATGGAACGGCGAAAAGAGGTGATTTGACCGGATCGGTTGCCAGTGTGAACGTGACGGACCTGCAGAAGGCCCCTGTACGATCGTTTGATGAAGCGTTGGCGGGTCGTGTTGCGGGTGTGCAGGTGGTTTCATCGGAAGGTGGACCGGGCGCTACTATGGATATTGTAATCCGTGGTGGTAACTCTATCACCGGAAACAACTCGCCTTTATATGTAATTGACGGCTTTCCGATGGAGGATGTGAACAATTCTATTTTAAATGCGGCTAATCCGTTATCGACTATTGATCCTGCTGATATTGAATCTATTGACGTGCTTAAAGATGCCTCGGGAACTGCAATTTATGGTGCCAGGGGAGCAAATGGGGTAATTGTGGTAACTACCAAGCGTGGTAAGTTGGGCGCACCTGCTATTAGCTACAACACTTATTTTGGTTTACAGAACAACAATAAACGGATGAATTTATTGAGTCCATATGAATTTGTGAAGCTGCAATATGAATTGGATCCGGTATCAACCACTGAGGCTTATCTCAGAAGGTTAACACCGGTAGAAAATACTATTCTTCCTTTGGATTATTACAAAGGGGTTAAAGGAATTGATTGGGAAGATCAGATTATGCGTACTGCACCGATGCAAAACCATCACCTGAGCTTAACTGGTGGTTCGGATAAAACCAAGTATAGTGCATCTTTATCTTATTTTGATCAGGATGGTATCATTATTTACTCAGGCTTTAGGCGGATACAAGGAAAAGTAACCCTTGATCAGGAAGTGAATAGCAGGTTAAAAGTGGGGTTGAGCACCAATTATTCAAGTGTAAAACAATTTGGTACGCCTCCGTCACAATCAACCTACCAAAATCAGCTGAACTTATTATATAGTGTATGGTCTTACAGGCCAATTACGATGTTGAATTCTAATGTCGATTTGATTGAGGTACCTAATGACCCGGAAATTGATCAGGGGGCATTCGAGTTTCGTTTTAACCCGATATTGTCGACCAAGAACGAGCTGAGGGAAAATATTGGGGAAACATTTGCCGCAAATGGATATGGTGAATATAAGATTGCCCAGGGATTGACACTTAGAGTGACTGGTGGTATAACCAAGGGGGCAACTCAAATCAATGCCTTTAACAATTCGATGAGTAGAGGGGGGAACCCGACCACTAATAATAAAGTGAATGGTAGTATAAATATGTACAATTCATCGAAATGGTTGAATGAGAATACTTTAACATACAGAAAGAAGATTGATGCCAATAACTCATTTGATGTGATGGGTGGTTTTACTATGGAGGGCGGAAAAAGTCAGGTATTTGGTGCATTGGCAAAACTGCTTCCGAATGAAGGACTTGGCTTGAGTGGTTTGGACGAAGGAACACCTTTGTCTATTACTTCCAGCACCTCCAATTATACCATGTCATCTTTTTTAGGTAGGGCGAATTATAATTTTAAATCGAAGTATTTATTTACGGCATCGTTTAGAGCGGATGGATCATCAAGGTTTATTGACAACAAATGGGGCTATTTTCCTTCGGGTGCTTTTGCCTGGAAAATCAGTTCTGAGCCTTTCATGAAAAAAATAAAGTTTATCTCCTCTGCTAAGCTGAGAACCAGCTATGGTTATACCGGTAACAACAACGTAGGGAACTTTTCTGCTTATGCCAGCTATGTATCTCCGTTGAATTCCGGATATACTTTTGGCAACCAGATGACTAACGGAGCCTATTCATCGAGTATGGGGAATCCGGGATTGCGTTGGGAAAAAACAGAGCAGATGGATTTGGGATTGGACGTGAGCATGTTTAACGAACGTATAAGGATTGAGACAGACATTTACAGAAAAAACACAAGTGATTTATTGTTGGATGCCAGTTTGCCGGGAAGTACAGGATATACCAGGCAGTTTAACAACATTGGTAAAGTTAGGAACGAAGGTGTTGAGTTTACACTGAACACGACGCCTGTCAAAACCAAGGATTTTACCTGGGCAGCCAATTTTAACATTTCTTTCAACAGAAACAAGGTTCTGGAGCTTGCTGAAAATGAGTTGTCGTTGCTGACCAGTCAATATTGGGGCGATGATTGGGCATTAATCCCGGGCTACATTGCTAAATTGAACAAACCGGTGGCTCAGTTTTACGGATACATCTATGACGGTGTGTATAAATATGAAGATTTTAACCAGCTATCGGCTACCAGCTATGTATTGAAAGATAACATTACGGCCAATGGTGAGTCGAGGGGTAACATCCAACCGGGTGATGCCAAGTATAGAGATTTGAATGGTGATTTGGTGATTGACAACAACGACCGGACGGTTATCGGAAATCCATTGCCTATCCACACCGGTGGTTTTTCAAATAATTTCACTTATAAGAATTTTGATTTAAATGTGTTCTTTCAATGGTCTTACGGTAACGACCTTTATAATGCAAACCGTTTGATGCTGGAGACTGGTCCCAGATATAATGTGAACCAGTTTGCTTCCTATGCAAACCGTTGGTCACCAGAGAACCAGGATTCTGATATCCCGGGTATCAGAGGTACTTCGATAAGTGCTTATTCGACCCGTATTGTAGAGGATGGCTCGTTCCTGAGGTTGAAAACCGTTCAGTTGTCTTATTCGCTGCCGTCAAACTTAATGAAAAGCTTAAAAATCAAAAGTGCAAAGGTTTATATGGCTGCACAGAATATCGTTACCTGGTCTAAATATTCGGGGTATGACCCGGAAGTGTCAGTAAGAAGAACTGCGCTTACACCAGGCTTTGATTATTCTGCTTACCCGCGTGCATTTACAACAACGATTGGTTTAAATGTAAATCTTTAATTTATTATTATGAAACGTATTTATATATATAGCATACTTTTATTGGCAGTCTCCTTTGGGAGTTGCAAAAAGTTTTTGTCGCCACTGCCAACAGATTTTAAATCGCCCGAAACTTCGTATAAAGATGAGACGGATGCGAGTATTAAACTTGCAGGGGTATATGATGTTTTAGGTAAAACGGGGACTTATGGCCGATTGTTTTTCTATGATCTGGACATGAGTGATGAGCATTTTGATTTTAGGACTACTACCAATGTGGGACTTTCATTCAATAACATTAATGCCTCAAACGTTGATGTAAATACCAGCTGGGACTTGCTTTACAGCGGCGTGAACCGGGCAAACCTGTTTTTGGAGAACATAGATAAGGTAGAAATGGACGCCAGAAAGAAGGGGTTCATGAAAGGTGAAGCGATGTTTTTGAGAGCGTACTATTATTTTTTACTGTCGACACACTGGGGCAATGTGCCTTTGTTACTGAAATCGACCCAGTCGGTAAAAGACGTAAATTCAAGAAATACACCTGCTAAGGAGATTTTTGAGTTTATTGTAAAGGATATGGAAACGGCCGCAGGTTTGGTTGATGTGAGCACTGCGTATGGTTACAACAGCAGAATTACGAAAACGGTGGCATGGAGTATATTGGCTCGTGTGAATTTGAAATGGGCAGGTGCGCCACTTAAACAAACGGAAAAATTTGCGGAGGCAAAGAAATGGGCGGCATTGGTGATGGCCGATGGGACTCATCGTTTGAATCCGGATTATTCCAATGTGTTTATCAAATTGGCAAAAGACGAGTATGATACACAGTATAGGGAAACGATGTGGGAGATTGAGTTTAATAAGATTTCGGGCGGACAGGAGGAAGAAGGTTCGGTAGGTGTTTTTAATGGGATAGGGAATTCGGATAAGGCATTTGGTTATAGCTATGGACTTTCGCACGCTACTGAACGGTATTACAGGGCTTTTGAAGCACTGGACAACAGAAGAGATTGGTCTATCAGTCCTTACAGATATGGTACGGTCAATAATGTGCCAAACACCAAAATCGCATTTACAGCTACAGAACTGTACAACCGCTTTAATGCAAAGTTCCGCAGAGAGTATGAAACGGCAGTGCCAAAAAATTTGGGTACCTCGCCAATTAACTTCCCGGTATTGCGCTATGCGGATGTGTTGTTGATGTTTGCTGAGGCTGAGAATGAAGTGAACGGACCTACTACTGCTGCAATTGATGCGGTAAATTTGGTTAGGCGTAGAGGCTATGGTATGGATTTGACCGGACGTGTGGTTAAAAGTATAGAGGTTACAAATGGGGGTAGTGGTTATACGGTAGCACCTACGGTAACCATTACCAGTGGTGGCGGTACGATGCCGCCTACAGTTGCTGCGGTGGTATCGGCTGGAAAAGTGACCCGTATTGATATCATTTCCCGTGGCGTAATGCTGACTTCAACTCCAACGATTACTATTTTAGGTGGTAACGGTACTGGTGCTACAGCGGTAGCAACCATCTCTTCGGCAACGGAATATGAGTTGGCAGCAGCCGATATTGCGGATAAGAATGAGTTTCGTAAAGCGATTATGAAAGAAAGATCTTTGGAGCTGGGCTATGAGGGACTTAGAAAATTTGACCTGATCCGTTGGGATAAATACCTGGAAACGATGGAAGCGATGAGCACTGAGATCAGGTTAAATGCACCTGATAGTTATAAGTTTGCTGCGGTGTCATTTGCCAATGTGGTTGAACGTAACCTGTTGTTGCCTATCCCTTCGCGCGAGCTGATGCTCAATAAACTGATTATTCAAAATAAAGGTTGGTAATTATTAATTTATAAAATCATGATTAAAAATAGAAAATATTTATTAGGCTTGGTTGTATTGCCATTCCTCGCGTTTTGTACCAAAGACGATGTAGCAGATCCTGTATTTGATGTTTCGGTAGAAAAGCTCAGTTATAAAGTTAACGACACGGTACGGTTTAGTTTTAAAGGTAATGCCGATCTGATCACTTTTTATTCGGGTGAAAAGGGCAGTGAATACAAATACAAGGATCGTACTTTTATGGAAGGGGGAGTAAAGTCATTGCAGATTGAGACGCGGGTAACTTATGGTACGCAGAAAGACAATCTGAAGCTGATGGTGTCTAGTGACTTTAAAGGTATTTATGATTCTGTTGCTGTAAAAAATGCAACCTGGACTGATATTACCAGTAAGTTTAAATTGTCGGAAGGTGCCGGGCTTGCCCCAATAGTAAAATCAGATAAAGTTGATATTTCTGACGTAGTAGTTGGCGGTAAACCGTTTTTCTTAGCGTTTAAGTATTTTGCTACAAGCACACCTCCGCCTGCTACTACAACCACGCAACGTGGATGGCGGATTTCGATGTTCAACTTTACCAACAAATACACAGAGCTTCCTGAATCCAGCGTAGCTACACTGACCAATGCCGGCTGGACGCCTGTTAATTTCAGAGATGGGATAGATGTTGCCGGAACGGGGAAAAGCAAGTGGATATTTACCAATCTTCCGGGGATGATTAACTATGATCCGAAGGGAAGTTTGGTAGAATCGGAGGCCTGGGTAATTACCAAAGCTTTTTTACCGGATAACATAGCGCCTGACAAGGGAGTTCCGATTAAAGAATATAGTTTGCGTACCGATTCGTATGCTTATACTTTTAAAACGAAAGGTGTATACAAGGTTACTTTTGTGGCTTCAAATGTCAATTATTCAGGTCAGAAATCAATAGTTAAAGAAGTAGAAATTACGGTTGAATAACAACAACCGTAATTTTTTATATAAAAACAGCATCGATTAAGATGAAAAAAAGAGAAGAAGCTTTAGATGCACTCAGGGGGCTGGCCATTTTGCTGATGGTTTTGTCGAGCAGCATTTCTTTTGGTATTTTGCCTGCCTGGATGTACCATGCGCAGGTACCACCTCCATACCATGTTTTTAAACCTGAGTTGCCTGGCATTACCTGGGTTGACCTGGTGTTCCCGTTTTTTCTGTTTACCATGGGGGCTGCTATTCCACTGGCATTGCAAAAGAAGTTGGGATCGCAGTCGGCATTTAAAACTGCCAGCCAGCTGGTGCAGCGGTATTTGCTACTGGTGATATTTGCTTTGTTTACCTTTTATGCACGTGCTTGGGTAATGAGCGGAACCCCTGACTGGAAAACACAATTGTTATCTATAGGCTGTTTTTTTGTGCTGTTTTTAATGTACGCACGTTTTGAGCGTATTCAAAATAAAATGCAGGCATTGGGCATTAAAGTAACCGGATTTGTTTTGGCCATAGCATTTTTAATGACCTATCCTTTTAAAAATGGTTTTGATCTGGCTTCCAGCGATATTATCATCATTGTACTGGCCAATATGGCATTTTTTGGAACGCTGATCTGGTGGCTAACCCGCAATGCGCCGTTGTTGAGAATAGGATTGCTGCCTTTGTTTATGGCGATTCTGTTGACCGCAAAAGATGCCGGTACCTGGAACAGCGCCTTGTTTAACTGGTCGCCCTTACCATGGATGTACAAATTTTATTACCTGAAATACCTGTTTATCGTATTGCCGGGTACCTTTGCGGGCGAGTGGCTGCTGAGTAGGAGCGCGTCGCCCATTCAGGACCTGGTAGCGGGTGCCAAAACGAAATTGTTGAGCGTTGGCGCTTTATGCTGGCTTTTACTAATTTGTAATGTAACCTGTTTGTACATGCGTTGGCTGGTGCCTAATTTGCTGATCAGCGGAGGCTTATCCTTATTATTGCTGGTTCAGCTGCAAAAATTAAATGACGGAAGCGATAAGACTTTGTTCAGCAGATTTGCGCAGACGGGTGTATACCTGCTGATACTGGGCTTGTTTTTTGAAGCTTTTGAAGGTGGGATAAAGAAAGATATATCTACTTTTAGCTACTATTTTGTAAATACGGGACTGGCTTTTCTCGTGCTGTTGTCTTTAACCATTTTTGAAAGACTGGGCTATTTTTCAGCCCTGATCAGTTACCTGGGGAACAACGGTAAAAACCCTATGGTGGCCTATACTGCCGGAAACTTGTTACTTATTCCTTTGATGAAGCTTAGCGGTACAGATGTATATTTGGATAGCGTTGCCAACTTACCGGCAGGTGGTTTTTTAAGAGGCTTGATATTTACCGGTGTAGTTTCTGTAATCACCTTATATTGCACACGCGCTAAATTGTTCTGGAAAACCTAATCGACCACCCTTTATCACCAACATAAACTAAACCAAGCATATGGTGTCAACACTTAAAACGAAATCTATAAACCCCATTTACTGGATACCAACTACCTGGTTTGCTATGGGACTACCTTTTGTTGCATTGTCGGGAGCAAGCTCCATTATGTACAAAAATATGGGCATTTCTGATACACAGATTGCCTTTTGGACTTCTCTGATTATGTTCCCGTGGACGATTAAGCCATTGTGGGGGCCTTTTCTGGAGATGTATAAAACAAAGAAATTCTTTGTTTATACTACCCAGATTTTTACCGGATTGCTGTTTGGTCTGCTGGCCTTGACCTTGCAGATGGATCATTTTTTTAGTTTTTCTATTGCCATTTTAACCATTATCGCCCTTAGCGGCTCTACACATGATACTGCCGCTGATGGTGTGTATTTAAATGAACTGACGCCGAAATTGCAAGCTAAATTTGTTGGTTGGCAGGGTGCTTTTTACAATATAGCCAAGGTTTTTTCGGGTGGTGTGTTGGTGTACTTTGCCGGACAGTTGGAGAAACAGATCGGCATTCACAATGCATGGATGGTGGTGATGTTTGCCTATGGGATCATTATGGTTTTATTGGGCTTGTATAACATGCGGGTATTGCCAGCGGGGAATGAGGCCAAAAAAGTGAGTTCTGTTGGCGAAGGCTTTGCAACCTTAAAGGATGTCATCATTACCTTTTTCCAGAAAAAGAACATTTGGTTTAGCCTTTGTTTCATTGTTTTTTATCGTTTTGCCGAAGGGCAGGCTATCAAAATTGTGCCCCTATTTTTTAAAGCATCCAGGGAAACAGGAGGCTTGGGCCTAACCACTTCAGAAATTGGATTGTTATATGGTGTTTTCGGCTCCATCGCTTTTGTGTTGGGCTCTATTGTTGCAGGTTATTATGTTTCTAATAAAGGGCTGACCAAAAAAACATTGTTGGTTTTGTGTGCCTTTTTTAACCTGCCCTTTGCAGCTTATGCTTTTCTGGCGATAGCCATGCCACACGAACTGTATATCATTGCTTCGGCAGTGGCTATAGAGTATTTTGGTTATGGCTACGGGTTTGTTGGTTTGATCTTATTCATGATGCAGAACATTGCACCTGGTAAGTATAAAATGGCCCATTACGCATTTGGAAGTGGATTGATGAACCTCGGGTTTATGATTCCTTCGATGATAAGCGGTTTGTTGAGTGACTATTTAGGTTATAAAGAATTTTTTATCTGGGTGCTGATTGCTACCATACCTGCATTTATAGTAACCTGGCTGGTGCCACTAATGCCGCCTGTAAAAGAAGAGGTTGCCGAGGAAGTTGTGGCAGAATAAAATGACAGATAGATGGAAAATTTGAAACGATTTATGATGAAGAAACTATTTTTTATTGGCGTGTTAGTGACTGCTTCATTTTCTGGCCGGGCACAGCAGACTACCGCGATTGACAGCAGTTATGCAAATGGACATTATTTGCAAAGACTGGATTTTTTTAAAAAAATGCCCAATCAAAAAAAAGAAATTGTGTTTTTAGGTAACAGCATTACCGAAGGCGGTAAATGGCAGGAATTGGTGCCCTTGAAGTCTGTGGTAAACAGGGGGATTAGTGGCGATGTTACCTATGGTGTAATCGCCAGGATGGATGAGGTGCTGGCAGCAAAACCTGCTAAAATCTTTATCCTGATTGGCATCAATGATATGAAGCGTGGTACGCCACAAGCGGCAATTCTGGGCAATTACCGAAAAATCATTGATATGGTGAAGCAAAAATCACCTGCTACAAAATTATACGTTCAGAGTATACTACCTGTCAACAAAGCGATGTTGCCGCCATCTTACGAGAAATTATCGAATGCGGGTATATTGGAAATGAATACCCAGTTGAAGACGATTTGCGAGAACGAGGGGCTGAACTATGTAAACTTACATGAGGTTTTTGCAGGGAGAGATGGCGAGTTAAAAAAAGAACTGAGTATAGATGGTCTGCATTTGAGGTCGGCCGCATATATCGTTTGGGCTGATTATTTAAGAAAAATACAGGCATTGTAAAATGAAAAGAATCAAAATATTTACGACTGCCTTTGGCATGCTGGGAGCCGCCATTGCTGCAAATGCACAAACAGAGGTAAAGGTTGACAGCAATTATGCCAATTCTTATTACCAGCAAAGGGTAGAATATTTCAATAAAATGGCCCATGTGAAAAATGAAGTTGTGTTTTTGGGCAACAGCATTACAGAGCGCGGCGAATGGCAGGAAATTTTATCGGGTTACCGCTATCCGATAGTGAACCGTGGTGTGGGTGGCGATAATTCATTCGGCATCCTGGCCCGTATGGATGAGATTTTGGCTTCCAAACCGAGGGCTATTTTTCTGATGGACGGTATCAATGATTTGTTTAGAAAGTTGCCTTACGAGGTAAGTATCCATAATTACCGTAGGATCATCAGAAAGATCAAAAGTCAATCGCCGAAAACGAAAATTTATATAGAAAGTGCCTTGCCTATTAATGAGGAAATGACCACGGCGGCCTATACTAAAGGACGCAGTAAAATGGTGCCGGTACTGAATGAAAAAATAAAACAGCTTGCAAAAGAGGAAAAAGTACCATATATCGATATTGTTCCGCTTTTTGCAGACGAGCAGGGTAATCTAAAACGGGAAGTGACCATGGATGGGGTACACCTGAAAGCGAGTGCTTATATAGATTGGGTGAATTATTTAAAAGAACATAAATATTTATGAGGATAACAGGAACCTTTATAGACGAGATTTCGCACGATATTCCCCATCAGAATTGGGGAAGGGTAGAATGGGATAGAGATTTTGCACATATGAAATCTGTTGGGATAGACACGGTCATTATGATCAGAAGTGGCTATCGCAGGTTTATTACTTATCCTTCTATTTATTTGAGGGATAATTTTGGTTGTTATGAACCACCTGCTGATTTGGTAGAACTGTTTTTGCAACTGGCCGATAAATACAGCATGAAGTTTTATTTCGGTTTATATGACAGCGGTAAATACTGGGATACGGGCAACCTTCAGCATGAAATAGATGCCAACCGTTATGTTATTGATGAGGTTTGGAAACAATATGGACACTATAAAAGCTTTGGTGGCTGGTACTTGAGCATGGAAATCAGCAGGAGGACAAAGGGGGCTACTGAAGCTTTCCGAACATTGGGACAACAGTGCAAGGACGTAAGTGGAGGTTTGCCTACTTTGATTTCGCCATGGATAGATGGTAAAAAAGCAGTAATGGCAGCTTCTTCAGAACTGACTAAGCAGGATGCGGTTTCGCTTCAGGAACACGAGCGGGAATGGGGCGAAATATTTGATGGCATAAAAGGTGCTGTTGATGCGGTTGCTTTTCAGGATGGACATATTGACTACCATGAACTGGATGATTTTTTTGCGGTAAATAAAAAAATCGCTGATCAGTACGGTTTACAGTGCTGGACAAATGCCGAGAGTTTTGACCGCGATATGCCAATTAAATTTTTGCCGATTAAATTTGAAAAACTGCGTTTGAAGCTGGAAGCAGCGCGCAGAGCAGGATATGATAAGGCCATTACTTTCGAATTTTCACATTTTATGAGCCCGCAGTCGGCCTACCTGCAAGCGGGTCATTTATTTAACAGATACAAAGAATACCTTGAGGGATTAACATTTTGAGTGAAGCGGGAAAATCATGATGGTTTTATCGTCCTTCGGGGGAGGGACAGGTATAAATCATGAACGCTTCATTCAGTAAAAAACAATATACAGATGAAAAATTACAGTGAAATTTACGAACAGGAATTGCTTCATAATGTGATTCCATTTTGGATGAAGCATTCGAAGGATGAAGTGCAGGGGGGATATTTTAACTGTCTGGATCGTTTAGGAAATGTATACGATACAGATAAATTTATGTGGTTGCAGGCCAGAGAAGTATGGACCTTTGCTACCTTGTATAACGAGCAGGAAGCCCGGCCGGAATGGTTGGAGATGGCTAAGCATGGTGCTGATTTTATTGAGCAGCATGGCCGCGATGCAGAGGGAAACTGGTATTTTTCTTTAGATCAATCGGGCAAGCCGCTGGTGCAGCCGTACAATATATTTTCTGATTGTTTTGCCAGCATGGCATTTGCGGCTTTGTATAAAGCTGACCCACAGGAAAAATATGCTAAGTTGGCTAAAGATACTTTCCATAATATTTTAAAACGCCAGGATAATCCGAAAGGCAAATACAGCAAAGCTTATCCGGGAACACGTAACCTGAAGAATTTTGCGCTACCGATGATATTGAGCAACCTATCGTTGGAGATGGAACATCTGCTGGATAAAAAGACTGTTGATGATTTGTTAAAGGCAGTGATCCACGAAGTAATGGATGTTTTTTACCAGGAAGAGAGTGGCCTGATTTTGGAAAATGTAAACGTAGACGGTTCTTTTTCCGATTCTTTTGAGGGTCGGCTGATTAATCCGGGACATACTATTGAAGCCATGTGGTTTATGATGGATCTTGGCGTTCGCTTAAATGATCAGAAATTAATAGAAAAGGCAACTGAGATTGCCCTGCATACGCTTGAATATGGTTGGGACAAGGAATTTGGCGGTATTTTCTACTTTATGGATATCATGAACAAGCCACAACAACAGCTGGAATGGGACCAGAAATTGTGGTGGGTGCATTTGGAAGCCCTGGTTTGTATGGCTAAGGGCTATGAGCTGACAGGTAATGAAAAATGTCTGGAATGGTTTGAAAAACTGCATGATTACAGTTGGGAGCGTTTCAGAGATCCGGAGCATGGCGAGTGGTTTGCTTATCTGAACAGAAGGGGCGAAGTGTTGCTGCCGTTAAAAGGTGGTAAATGGAAATGTTGCTTTCATGTGCCAAGGGCTTTGTTTCAGATCGCAAAAACCATGGAAAAGGTAGGTGTTTAATGTGAAAAAATAACCGTTCTCTTCAGAGGCTGGGATAAATTGTTTTCCTTGGGGAAAACAAATGAACCCGATGCCTCCTCAGAGAAGGTGATTTTTTCTTTCAAACATGGTGGCCGGGTATGGCGGTAAGAGAAGGTAATTTTTTCTTTCAAGCATGGTGACCGGGTATGGTGTAAGAGGAGGTGATTTTTTTGTTTCAGTATGGAGGGCTGGTATGGCGGTAAGAGGACGTGATTTTTTTAATTCAGTATGGGGGTAGGTATGGTGGTAAGCGGAGGTGATTTTTTCTTTAGAATTTTTATAATATGAAGGGTTTGTTATTTGCACTGGTGATTTCTCCAGTGTTTGCTTTGGTTCATGTGGATCATCAGCCAAAATCTGTTGCAGCAGGGAGAGATAGTATTCCTAAGGGACTTTATACTTTTATGGAAGGTGAAGTGAAGCCGGATGTTATAAAGCCATGTTTTAATGGCGCATATTATAGGAAGGCCGTATCCAGTAAAGACGTTTGGCTCGGTATATCAGGCACTGTTGTGCTGCCAAAAATTAGCCTGGACAGTTCGAGACGAAATGACAGGATGCCGGGACAGTTTTTAGACAATCCATCGGTTTATATGGGTGGAAATATGAATGAGCAGGAAACGGACGTAGGCCTTACCTGGGCAGTAGTGAAGTCGGAGAATGGTGTTGTTAGCAAAGAGCGGAAGGCATTCCGGCCATTTTTCAGAAGAGCGGGATATCCGAAAACAGGGCAAAAAGACATCTGGCAAAATGCTCCTGCTGAAAAGGCTTATTACTGGTATCCGGGTGAAGAGGTGCATATGTCGCTCAGGGTAGTTAGTGATGGTAAACTGAAATTTATGGTAGAGGGTGCAGGGAAACGTTTTGAGGCCGAATTTGAAAGCGATGGTTACCGGATGGATGGCGTAGGAGAGTTTAAGCGGGTAAATGCGATTGACCAGGTAAGGAACGAAGGGAAGGCTGCACAGCCTACCAAAGCAAGGGTGGAAAATTCTGTCTGGAAAGCGACAAACCTGTTTAGAATGTACAAAGGAAAAGTCATTACCGTTCCTATGCACCGGGATAGGTTTACCGATATGCGTTGTCCGGATATGAAGCATTTTAATATAAAGGCCAGTAAAGGCCAACAGAAGGTGGGAGGCGAAAGCATCAGCATTTATGGGAATGTTAGCTAAGTGACATTTGACCTGTTCTTGTTACATTTGTTGTGAGCGGTAGATGTTGAATATTTATTAACTTTACCGCACACTAACTAATATATTATCATATGAAAAGAACAGTTTATTTGCTGTTGTGCGTAATGTTATTGTCTTTTGCCCATACGGTGAAAGCAGACGAAGGGATGTGGCTCCCGATGCTGATAGGTAAAAACTATGAGCAAATGAAGAAACAAGGTTTTAAGCTGACTGCTAAAGACCTGTATAATGCCAATGGCTCTAGTTTAAAAGATGCAATTGTTCATTTTGGTGGTTTCTGTACCGGAGAGATTGTGTCGGACAAAGGCTTGATTTTTACCAATCACCACTGTGGTTATGATGCCATAGCGTCTAATTCGACCGCTCAGAACAATATTTTAGATAACGGATTTTATGCAAAAAATTATGGGGAAGAAAAACCAATCGCTGGTTTGTTTGTCCGTTTTTTGCAAAGAATGGAAGATGTTACAGCTAAAGTTAACGAGGCGACTAAAGGTTTGAAAGGCGGAGAGAAAGAAGCTAAAATGACAGAAGTGTTTAACGCAATTGCTAAAGCTGCAATAACCGGTCCGAGCATTGAAGCCAATGTGAAAGACTTTTATAAATCAAACCAATTCATTCTGTTTGTTTACGAGCGTTTTGATGATGTCCGTCTGGTAGGTACACCTCCTCAAAATATCGGAAAATTTGGTGGAGATACCGACAACTGGGAATGGCCACGTCAGACCGGTGATTTCTCGGTGTTCCGTGTGTATGCTTCAACCGGTAACCAAGCTGCAAAATATAATGTTCAGAACGTTCCTTATAAACCTAAGAAATTCCTTCCGGTTTCAATTAAAGGTGTTAAAAATGGCGATTTCTCCATCGTATATGGTTATCCCGGACGTACCGACAGGTATCTGACTTCTTATGGGGTTGACCTGGCGACTGAAAAAGTAAGCCCTACGATTGTTAAGCTTCGTGATATACGCCTGAAAGCATGGAAGGCCGAAATGGACAAAGATGTGAGTCTGCGTTTGAAATTGTCTTCTAAATATGCGCAGATTGCCAATTACTGGAAGTATTTTATCGGGCAAACCGAGCAGCTGAAACGCCTAAAGGTGGCAGATGCAAAAAGAACGGAAGAAAAAGCTTTTACCCAATGGGCCTCACAAAAAACAGAATTTGCAGGTTTAATGGAGCAATACGATCAGATTTATAAGGAAATTGATCCGATATCTGTTCAGCGTACTTATATTAACGAGGGCTTTAATGCTTCGCAATGGGCAACCAATGCATCGGGCATGGGTAGGGCATTGATCAATTTCAGCAAAAGTAAATACGACGCTGCGGCCAATAAACAAGTGCAGGAGAACCTGAATAATGCGGTAAATGCTTACGAAGAAACTTACAATGAGACGGCCGATAAAAAGATTTTTGCACAGATCTTAGCTTCGTTTTACAAAGACGTTCCGGTAAAAGCTCAACCTAAGTTTTTTGCAGAAATTGCTGAAAAATATTGGGCGGGTAATCCGGAGGCTACTTTTGAGAAGTATGCCAACTATCTTTGGGAAAATAGTAATTTCATTAAGCCAGAGAAGCTGAAAGCATTTATAGCTACAAATCCTTCGGCGGATGCGGTAAGTGCCGATCCAGGGTATCAATATGCTTTAAATATTATCCCGGCAGAGTATGTTAAAACAAACTTTGGTTCAATTGTAGCCGATTTTGAAAAGAAAAAGGCAGAGCTTGACCATTTGTATCTGAAAGCTATTCTGGAGAAAAATGCAGGTAAGATTATGTATCCGGATGCGAACTCGACCATGCGACTTACTTATGGAAATGTTCAGGATTACTCTCCAAAGGATGGTATGACATATAAGACTACCACAACTATTGATGGGATTATGCAGAAATATATTCCAGGTGATAGCGAGTTTGACCTGCCAGCTAATCTGATAGAAAACTATAACAAAAAGAATTTCGGGCAGTATGGTAATAATGGAACCCTAACCGTAGGTTTTATTACCAACAATGACATTACTGGCGGTAACTCGGGTTCTCCGGTGATCAATGGAAATGGAGAATTGATCGGTCTTGCTTTTGATGGTAACTGGGAAGCAATGAGTGGAGATATTGCTTTTGACAAGAAATTTAAGCGCACCATTTGTGTGGATGTAAGGTATGTGCTTTGGTGCATAGATGTACTAGGTGGTGCAAAGAATATTATTGATGAGTTGGATATCAGGAGAGATGGTGGGAAAAAATAACCGTTCTCTTCAAGAGCTGCATTACTTCGCTGAAGGGCGAAGAACGCTGAGGCTCTTTCTGAGAAGGTGATTTTTTCTTTAAAGCAGGATGGCAAATATGTCGTCCTGTTTTTTGTTAAGAATGTTTTTCAGAGCAGGTAATTTTCTGTTCAAAACAATGGCCAGACAATTATTTTGTCTGGCCATTTTATTTATCGCTTACTCTGTTCCTCCATATGCAGGTCGGTATCAAAAGGGCTTTTTGTAAAGGGGTAAATACTTTGTTTTACAAATCCTTTTGGATATTGAGCTTCTAAAACGCCGGTACTTGCAGGCCATTTTTTTCCGGGAAGATAATAAGTGCCAAAAATCATATCGATGAATGGAAATATGGATGCAAAATTATGCCCATAATACTTAGGATCTTCGCAGTGGTGCCAGTGGTGATATTGAGGGGTAGTGAAAATGTATTTTAAAAAGCCGAAGTTAATTCGGGTATTGGCATGGATCAATACAGCATGAATGGCAATGAAGATAATATACACGTTAAACACAGTACTTGAAAAGCCCAGGATATAGAGTGGGATGAAGGTCATTGCCCTGGTAAAAAAGATATCTATAAAATGGGTGCGACTGCCGGCCAGCCAGTCCATGTTGTGTGTAGAGTGATGTATGGAATGAAAAGGCCAAAGGTATACACGGGTATGGAAAATTCGGTGAGCCCAATATTGAAATAAATCTGTGGTAAAAAAGGCAAGAAATAGGGCCGCGATAAAAGGTAAACTTTGAACCCATACGTGTACCTCGTCCAGGCCAATCCATCCAAAAAAGACTACGGCGGGCTTTTGGGTAACGATTCCGAAAAATTGAATAAATAAGTGGCTGATTACAAAATAAGTCAGGTCTGTTCGCCATTCCTCATGAAACTTAGTTTGTGATTTATTTCTGGGGAAAAATAATTCCAGGGGAACAAAAATAGCTACCATGAGCAAAAGATCGAGTATCATCCAATCTAAGCCGAAATGCCAGCTGGAATGCTCTACCGCTCTGCCTTCAACAGAGAAAGCGCCCAATAAAATGGCTAATCCTGAAATAGATGAGCCAATGAGTCCCCATTTAATCTTTTTGCTGAGAATTACGCTCAATAAAGCAAAAAAGAAAGAAGCTACAATTCCTGCGGCCATAAGCAGTTCCATACTGTCCTCTGTATAAACTTCACGGAATTCGGGAGTAGTCAATTCTTCGGGAAACAGGAAACAGAAAATTCCAAGTAAGCAAAGGGTAGCTAAGAAAATAGAGATGTAACCGCTAATATGGCCATCTCCAACTTTTAAACGTTTGTTAGGAGACATAAAAAAAATAGATGTGTGGCTAAATATAAAATTAAAGATCGACTTCCTGCTAAAATCGCTGATTTAATTGCTCATTATAAATCTTACTAAAATATTAATTTAGTAAGATGGAATTATCGATGAAACTAAGTAAACATAATCGTAAATTAAGCCCATTTGTATGGCTGTTTTTGTTGTTTGTTCCAATATTCGTAAAAGCCCAGCCTTTTTCACCAGGTATAAAAAAGGTTTTGTTTTTGGGAAACAGCATCACTTATGCTGGTCAATATGTAACTGATATTGAAGCTTATTGCAGGATGAATTATCCTGGTCATCAAATAGAATTTATCAACATGGGCTTGCCCAGTGAAACGGTATCGGGATTATCCGAACCTGGACATGCCGGAGGGAAGTTTCCGCGACCTGCTCTGCAGGAACGGCTGGACAGGGTAATGAATTTGGTTAAGCCAGATGTCGTTTTTGCCTGTTATGGAATGAATGACGGGCTTTACATGCCCTTTGATAACGAACGTTTTGAAAAATTCAAGGCCGGGATCAACTGGCTGCATGATAAATACGTAAAGGCCGGAATCAGAATTGTACATCTTACACCACCAATTTATGATGAATTAAGAGGGGGCAAAAAAGGCTATGCGGCGGTGCTTGATCGTTATGCCGAGTGGTTACTTGGCCAGCGCAAAGCTGAAGGCTGGGAAGTAGCAGATATTCATTTTCCTATGAAAAAATATCTTGAAGCACACCGTAAAGTGGATGCTTCATTTAATATGGCTGGTTTTTATTTGGCGGCCGACGGTGTGCATCCTGCTGAACTGGGCCATTGGATTATGGCAAAAGAACTGTTGCTTTACCTTGGCGAAAAACAGTTACAATCAGCCCCCGATTTGATGGCAGCAATCAGACATCCTAAAAAAGAAGAGATTTTGAAGTTAATTGTCCAAAAACAAACAGTAATGAAGGATGCCTGGCTGACGGCAGCTGGGCATAAACGCCCTATGAAGGCAGGTTTAGCTTTGGCGGAAGCACAAGAAAAAGCCGAAGAAATAGAAGGGCAGATTAATGAATTGATGAAATAACTATTCCTAATAAAACGAATTATTAAAGATGAGAACAAAAGATTTATCAAGACGACATTTTTTAAAGCAGACCATGATGCTGTCTGCTGCGGCAGCCATCGCTCCGGGAGTATTGATGGGGATGAACAAAGGGGATATCACATTTGCCGGCCCAAACGAGCGTGTAAACCTGGCCTGTATAGGAATCGGTAACAGAGGTGCCGAAATTATCCGTGATTTGTATAAAACGGGTTTGGTAAATATTGTAGCCTTATGCGATGTTGATATGGGGGCTGCGCATACGGCTGCTGTTTTGAAGGAGTTTCCGAATGTGCCACGCTTTCAGGACTTCAGGAAGATGTTTGATAAGATGAGCAACCAGATTGATGCCGTTACGGTTGGAGTACCCGATTTTTCTCATTTCCCGATTACGATGATGGCAATGGGATTGGGTAAACATGTTTATGTAGAGAAACCGATGGCACGTACTTTTAACGAAGTGGAGCTGATGATGAAAGCCGCGAAAAAATACAGTAAGGTAGTAACCCAGATGGGGAATCAGGGACATTCGGAAGCTAATTATTTTCAGTTTAAAGCCTGGAAGGAGGCGGGAATCATCAAAGATGTGACTTCGATCACTGCACACATGAACTCGCCCAGACGTTGGCATGGCTGGGACATCCATATGAGTGCTTTCCCTGCTGCGCAGCCTGTTCCGGAGACGCTCGACTGGGATCTTTGGCAAATGGCTACAAACGGACACAATTACAATAAAGATTTTGTAAATGGACAATGGCGTTGCTGGTATGATCTGGGTATGGGCGCACTTGGCGACTGGGGTGCGCATATTCTGGATACGGCACATGAGTTTCTTGATCTTGGATTGCCACAGGAAATTAATGCTGTTAAACTAGAGGGGCACAACAAGCTCTTTTATCCAACCTCCACCACTTTGTGTTTTAAATTTCCGAAAAGAGGTAATATGCCTGCTTTGGACATCAACTGGTACGATGGTGTAAATAATCTGCCACCCATTCCAAAAGGCTACGGTGTGTCGGGGCTCGACCCGAATATTCCGCCACCAAGTACAGGGGCAATTGAGCCTGCAAAGTTAAATCCCGGAAAGATCCTCTACAGTAAGGAACTGACCTTTAAAGGTGGGTCTCATGGTAGTACATTATCCATTATCCCGGAAGAAAAAGCGAAGGCTATGGCTGCCTCATTGCCAGAGGTACCTGTAAGTCCTTCTAATCACTTTAAAAACTTCCTTCAGGCCTGCAAAGGGGAAGAGAAAACAAGGTCACCTTTTGCTGTAGCCGGACCACTTAGCCAGGTGTTTTGCCTGGGTGTATTGGCGCAGAAGCTAAATACCAAACTGGAGTTTGATCGTAAAAAGAAGATCATTACCAATAACAAAACTGCAAATGCGCTGCTCATCGGGCCACCACCGCGCAAAGGCTGGGAGCAATATTATAAAGTGTAGCTATTAAAGAATAACATAGCTAATGAAAACAAAGCATAGCTATTAAAACTGGATTTACTAAAAACCAAAAGGCCGTACTGATCAACTCTCAGTACGGCCTTTGGCTTTTTAGTAGCAAATCCAGCCCTGAAGCAGATCACTGAATTTGCGAGATAATTAAAAATAGCTGAAATTTCCTTTGTCGCTACTGATGGTCACCTGCTTTTGAGCAGAAGCCTCTACACGGCCAATAACTTGCGCATCGATATTAAAGCTTTTGGATATGGCTATAATATCCTCAGCAATGGAAGCAGGGACATATAATTCCATACGGTGCCCCATATTAAATACCTTGTACATCTCTTTCCAGTCGGTACCCGACTGTTCCTGAATCAATTGAAACAGGGGAGGGACAGGGAATAAATTATCTTTAATGATATGTACATTGTCATTAACAAAATGTAATACTTTAGTTTGAGCGCCACCGCTGCAATGTACAATACCATGGATTTGCGATCTGAAGCCTTCCAAAACTTTCTTAATCACCGGAGCATAGGTACGCGTAGGTGATAAAACCAGTTTACCCGCAGTTATTTCTGTATTCTCGTCAACGCGAACTTTGTCGGTTAACTTTTTGCCACCTGAAAATACCAGATCAAAAGGCACCGCCGGATCAAAACTTTCCGGATAAGCGTTGGCAACCGATTTATCAAATACATCATGACGTGCAGAAGTTAGTCCATTAGAACCCATTCCGCCATTATATTCCGTTTCATAGCTTGCTTGTCCTGATGAGGATAAGCCAACAATTACATCGCCCGACTGAATATTGTCGTTGCTGATGATTTTATCTCTTTCAATGCGGCAGGTTACAGTTGAATCAACAATAATGGTCCGTACGAGATCGCCGACGTCGGCCGTTTCACCTCCGGTTGAGTATATCGAGATACCCTGTGAACGAAGTTCGGCTAAAATTTCTTCAGTACCATTGATAATGGCGGCAATTACTTCACCTGGAATCAGGTTTTTATTACGTCCGATTGTTGAAGATAACAGGATATTGTCTGTCGCACCTACACAGATCAGATCGTCAATATTCATAATGATGGCGTCTTGAGCAATGCCTTTCCATACGGAAATGTCGCCGGTTTCTTTCCAGTAAACATAAGCCAGAGAAGACTTTGTGCCTGCACCATCTGCATGCATGATGTTACAAAACGTTTCATCATTGCCCAGAATATCAGGGATGATTTTGCAGAAGGCCTGCGGGAAAATGCCTTTGTCTATGTTCTTGATGGCCTGATGCACATCTTCTTTCGAGGCAGAAACGCCACGCTGGTTGTACCTGTTATCACTCATGTTGCTGCAAAGATAGAAAAAAATAACCCCTGCCAATTAAGACAGAGGTTATAAAACTAAAAAATAGTTAAAGTATTGAGGTTTGGTTTATTTTAAAAACAATAACTCTCTGAATTTAGGTAAAGGCCATACGCTATCGTCTACAATTTGTTCTAACTTATCGGTATGATAACGGATGGTATCGAAGTAAGATTTTACTTTTTCATCATAAGCAATCGCTTTTTCACGGCTTTCTTCAATTGCATTTACTTTTTTGCGTTGCTCAAGCATTTCATCAATGCTGGTTTTAACCACGTTTAAGTGTGAAGACAATTTGTTGATGATGGCCAATGGCGTAGCTAAAGCCTCAGCGCCCAAGCCAAGTTCTTTTAGTCCTTTAGCATTTTCAATCAATGTATTCTGGTAAGCAATAGCAGCAGGAATAATCATGCTGTTGGTTACTTCTCCCATTACCCTTGCTTCAATCTGAAGTTTTTTGAAATAGCTTTCCAACAGAATTTCATGACGTGCATGTAATTCGCGCTCGCTGAAGATATTTAATTTACCGAACAGTTCAGTAGATTTTTCACTAACATAAGCATCCAAAGCTTTAGGTGTAGTTTTGATATTCGATAATCCGCGTTTTTCAGCTTCTGCAGCCCACTCATCGCTGTATCCATTACCTTCAAAACGAATGTCTTTAGATTCTTTGATGTATTTTTTGATGACAGTTAATAACGCAACATCTTTTTTCTCGCCTTTTTTGATCAGTTTATCAACTTCAATTTTGAATTTAACCAATTGATCGGCAACGATAGCGTTCAACACTGTCATTGGAGCTGAAGAGTTTTCTGAAGAACCAACTGCCCTTAATTCAAATTTATTTCCTGTAAAGGCAAAAGGTGATGTACGGTTACGGTCGGTTGTATCAAAAGAAATCTGAGGGATTTTAGGGATACCTAACCATAATGAATCCTCATTTTTTACTTTTTTGATGATGCTTCTTGAAGATTCGATTTCGTCCAGAACATCAGCCAACTGAGAACCAAGGAAAATAGAAATGATTGCCGGTGGAGCTTCGTTGGCACCTAAACGGTGATCGTTGCTTACCGAAGCGATACTTGCTCTTAATAGGTCGGCATGCTCATGAACTGCTTTGATGGTGTTAACGAAGAAGGTTAAGAACATCAGGTTGTTTTTAGGCGTTTTTCCTGGTGATAATAAGTTTTTGCCTGTATCGGTAATTAATGACCAGTTGTTGTGTTTACCCGATCCATTGATACCTGCATATGGTTTTTCATGTAAAAGCACTTTAAAGTTGTGTCTTAAAGCAACTTTTTCCATTAAATCCATTAACAATTGATTGTGATCAATAGCCAGGTTAATTTCCTCATAAATAGGCGCACACTCAAACTGAGAAGGTGCAACTTCATTGTGACGGGTTTTCAAAGGGATACCCAATTTCAAAGCCTCATTTTCAAAGTCAACCATAAAAGTGAACACACGCTCCGGAATAGAACCAAAGTAGTGATCTTCTAATTGTTGTCCTTTGGCAGACATGTGTCCGAATAAAGTACGACCGGTTAAGGATAAATCCGGACGGGCATTGTATAATGCAAGGTCAACCAGGAAATACTCCTGCTCGATACCCAATGATGCATTCACTTTAGTGATGCTTTTGTCAAAATACTGACAAACATCAACAGCAGCTTTATCCATAGCAGAAAGTGCTTTTAACAAAGGTGCTTTATAATCCAGGGCTTCGCCTGTGTAAGCAACAAATACGGTAGGAATGCAAAGGGTCTTACCTGCTTTGCTTTCCATAATGAAAGCTGGAGAAGACGGATCCCATGCTGTATAACCACGCGCCTCGAAAGTGTTGCGGATACCACCATTAGGGAAACTTGATGCATCTGGCTCTTGCTGAACTAAGGCACTTCCGGCAAATACCTCGATTGCACCTTCACCACTTGGCTCAAAAAATGAATCATGTTTTTCGGCAGTTGTACCTGTCAACGGCTGAAACCAGTGTGTGTAGTGTGTAGCGCCTTTGCCCATTGCCCAGCTTTTCATGGCTGTTGCGATGTGGTTGGCATCTTCGTGGTTGATTAATTCACCTTGTTCAATTGATGAGATCAGTTTTTGAAATACTTCTTTTGATAAGTAGTCTTTCATCTTTTTCTTATCAAAAACATTCACTCCAAAAAAGTCAGAAATTTTAGTTGAAGGTGACTTTACTTCCGGTGAAACTCTTGTTTGTGCCTCTTTTAATGCAATTGTTCTTAAGCTTTTCATTTATTTGTTTAAAGTTTGGTCAAAAATAAGTTTTTTATTGAATGTTTTCAATAAATTGTTTGTAAAAATACAAATTTTGGCAATTATTCAAAGAAAACCTTGTCAGTTTTTTAGTTTTGGTGATAAAATGATGTTGGTTTTTGTCTTTTTTATGAAAATGATAATTTTTGTATGCCAATTAAATGGTTTTGTTAAGATTCTTGCTTTTTTTGCTGCATATCTCTCACCATAAGTCTGGATAAATAACCCAAAAATAGGATCAATAAACCCAGTGCTATCCACATCCAACTCTTTTTTATCCATACCGGACTCCCTTTTGTTGGTTCAGCTTTAGCCATTTTAAAATTTGCTACCTTGATAAAAGGTATAGCATTACCAATGCTGTCATTAAAATAACTCAGGTCGTACCGTGGTAATGGCATACCTGGCTGACCTATTTTAACTATATATTGTTTATCTTTTTCAAGATAGGTAATCAATTGCATATTTTTCTGATAAGCCTGAATGTTTTTTATCAACAAAGGTGGATTGTCTTCATTTTCTATGACCAGAAACAATTCTTTATGCCTGTTTTCGCTCCAAAGATCAATTACTGGTTTCTTTTCGGAAGAAATAATGAAATCAATAAGCCTGTTTTCTGAATAGTGTTGTTTTTTTGTTCTGATGAGTGGATTTGTTTCAGAAAGCCATGCCGTTCTTCTGAAATATCGGAAGCCATCAGGGTTTAACACCAGTTGGTCTACCTGATACACATCATTAAAAGTGATTTTTACAATGCTGCGCTGATTTGTTTTATCTTCTTGTACGGAAATTGAGGGACTGGGAATACTGGTATACTCCAGAAATTTTAGCGAGCTGGCATCGGCCCGGTATGTGCTATCTGGTCGCATTCTGATCAGGTAGGGGATTTCCTTTTGCTGATCAAATATCCTGATGTCGGCCAGATTTGTATTTTCGGTTTTTGATATGATTTCCGGCCCCAGGGCGATTTTATAAAAGCCATTGGCTTTTACTTTTTCTAGCTCTGCCTGCCATTTAAAAGTCTGACCAATGGTTTGTAGACTGCAAAAGGAGCAGGCTACAAATAAAAACAACTTAAGCTTCATGGTCGGTATTTTCTTTTTTATCGCTGGCCAGCAGCAAATTTTTTAAACGCTGATACATAAATGAAATCACCAGTAATAAAACACCCAGAGAGATGAAGGCTGCAATTTTTCCACCTTCAGATAGGCCTCTCAAATCAAAAATGAACAGTTTGAGTAGGGTGATTGCCAGTGTGGTAATAGAGATGATCCGGATATTTTTAGATTTCCATTTCATACCTATATATATACATAACAACGCAAAACATCCCCATAACATGGCAAAACCGGTTTTGTGACTGTTGTTTATAACAGTGGCAATGGATTTTTCTTTCGAATATTGTGACATGACCAATAGATGGTCCAGCTCGGCACTGGCGATATAAAGCACAATGAAAGCGATGAACCACTGTAAAGCTGCCAGGCCGGTGGCCGATCTGATGTCTTTTTCATTTCTATAAACTGCGTAAAGCGTAAGGGCTGCTAAAACCACCAATAGGTAATGGAACAAATAGTTGCCCAAACTGGCCTGCTGCAATTGCAGGTAGCTATCTCTCAAAGCAATGGTTTCGGCGTTAAAGAGCAGCGGATAGCAGCATAAACAAACCGCTGCAATAGCCGCTACGATATATTTAAACTCTTCGGTATCGGTATTGCGTATGCTCATCAGCAAAACCGAAATGAAAAGATAGCTGTAGCAACCCAGGGCAAGTATCCTGATCAGTGGGAAATAGTTATAAGCCTGATAATTCAATTCGAAAGCAATTACCAGGTAGCCAATGATGATACCTGCAACAGCCAGTATAGTTCTGGAGGTTTTAATTTCGCGGAACAAAATGGACTTCATTTCGGACTTGAGCAATTTGGAGTATAACATCAAAGCGGCCACTACTACGGCACCGGTTATAAAACCTTTATTGGCCAGAGGTGTCAGGCGGTTTACGGTATTGTACAAACTGCGCCCGTAAACATGTTGCCAGTCCATTACCAAACTGATGCCCAACAATACCAATATAATTAATGAAGCCTGTTTAATTAAGGTAATACCCGATTTTTGCGATAGCCAAAGTAACAGTACACTCTCGGCAGCCCAGAAAAGGGTAATGTGATTGCCTTTTAACTGTACCGGTGCTGCCAGACTGATAAAGGTAAGCACCAGACCAATCAATAAATAGATCAGGTTTCTGTCTATCTTGTCATTTTTATACAGTGTGTAAGCAAAAATTAAGTTTACCATGCCCATTAATGCGGTAAATAAACCGCGGTAATCGCCTCCGCCAATATGGTTCAGGATAAGCATGCCGGCGGTATAATATAAAAAGGTATTGCTTAGTAATATGCCAATTTCAAGTGCATTAAAGTCGGTTTTTTCTTTAATGTTGTTGATGATGTTCATGCACAGGAACACCAGGTAAAATAGTGATGCGAATACTAAAACACCACCATAAGGAGGTGTTTTATCTGCCCCATCCAATACTTTGGTGCCCAACCAGGTACCAAATAGAATGATGGTAAACACATAGCAGATGATATTGATAATGGACCATTTTTTGTAATAGGCCAGCACCAGCATACCAATATTTAAAGTAAGGATATAGGTGAAAAGTACAATGTAGTTGCCTTCGCCGGTACTAACCATAAATGGCGCACAAAAACCACCGAGTATGGCAAATACAGCCAACTCTTTCTTGTCGTAGCTGAGCGACAACAGTACCGTGAACCCAGTAATCAAAATGGTGAGTATAAAGGCGAGCGTTTGGCTAAACAACTGGTATTCATGAAAGCCTATGGCGACCGTAAAATAAAGGATGGCTACACCACCACCCACTAATACAGAGCTAAATGTTGAAAACGATTTGCGCAGCCGGTGTGCCAGCCCAATTAGTGCGCCACCACAAATAAAGCCTATGCTGACACGGCCAATTTCGTTGATCCAGTCTTTATCGATGGCATACTTGAGGAAGAAGCCCATGCCCAATACCAGGATGACGATCCCTATTTTGTTGAACAGGTTCTCGCCAATAAATTTTTCCAGGTCTGGATTGCGCTCTCTGAAAGAAGGTTGCTGAACAGGAGGAGTTTGGAAGTTAGCCGTCGCTGGGGGCTCGGTAAATGCAGCCTGGTGTTCAAATTTAATATCTTCTTCAACAGGTGTCGCAGAAGAAATGTCAGGCGTTAGTTGAGCGGTTTCTTTGTCTAAATTTTCTGCTGTAGTTTCAGGGATATGCAATTCAGCAGGAGATTCAACAGGAACTGTACTTTCTGTTGGAGGTGCTATTGGAGGTTGTTCGATTATTTTATCTTTTGGCGGATAAGGGGTGAAAGGTTTCCAGGCTTCCTGCTGTATCGCCGGCGAAGCTGTTTCTTCTTCTGTTGGTTTTATATTTTCTGTTGCAGCTGTATTTTTATGGGCAAGCTGGGCGGATAACTGTTCAATTTTGAGGTATAAAAACTCGAGCTTCTCGGTTACATTCTTTTTTAATTGCAGAATGACAATCAGCACAATGATGACGAGAATAAAGATAATTGTTTCTAAAAACATAAAGGGCAGATGTAGGTTTAACTTTTAAAGTTAATAAAAACCTAAACTTTTTGCCCTTTATGTTCTTTTTTTTAGCAATAGTATTTGCTATTTTTCGATCACATTTCCGGAGCCCAAAACAGTTTTTTCTATTTCAGGATTACCACTATAGTACACATGTCCTGAACCACTGATGAAGGCTTTGATTTTGCCATCGGTACTGATGTTGATGCTACCTTTGCCACTTATCCGGGCGGTAAGTTGGTTTACATGAAGTGCTTTAGTGCCAAAGGTACCGGGACCACTCAGTGTAACGCTGGCGCTACCTGCTTTGCCACTGATGTCTGCTGAACCCGATCCACTTACAACTCCTGTAATTCTATCTGCTGCTACATTGGCTTTGATAGAGCCCGAGCCACTTAATGTAGTTGTAAAATCGGCCGCTGTAATGGTGCCTGTTACGTTGATGCTGCCATCTCCACTCATGGTCAGGCTACTCAGTTGCTTCGCAGTTACATAGGCAACAATCTTTTTGCCCTCATATTTTCTAGCCCAGCTTGTCCAGCTTGTTTGTGGTCTGATCACCAATTTATCTCCCTTTACTTCGCTTACCAGCGTTGCGATAGCCGCTGCATCTCCTTCAAATCTTAAGCTCTCTTTAGCGCCAAACTTAACTACTACTTCAATAGGGCCTCCGGCAATGATGCCATTGAAATTTTTAACTTCCCTATCGTCGTTCGGTAGTTTCATAACGGCTGTATTGGCCTCAGCCATAGCTGATCTGACCGCAGTGCCCGCATGCACAAGGTTGAGCTGAGAAAGTGACAAAGCGAAAAATAGGAGGGCATTTAAGGATTTCATATGCTTATAGTGTATTTGTGATTAAAATTAAAACGATTCTTGAAAATTGTAACTATAAGACGTATGATTTGGCAGATTGTTGCGCAGAATTGACTATTTATATTATTTTAGAAGGAGATGATCGTGCATCAGTATCGACTCTCGGATGGCCATGAGTGTACCTATGTCAATCCGGCAATCGAGACTTTGTCGGCAATAACCGGGATCCTGATTGTCGATTTCAATGGTAGCCAGGCGTTCCTGCTGTTCATTAAAAATTTTATATTGTTTTTGGTTGAGCGGTTGAATGGTAAATGAATGGCCGAGACCGTCAGTGCCGGCTGCTTCGATAATAAACTTTTCCATTGTTTTAAGGATTTGTATTTGCCCATAACAAAAAGAGCCACAGATTGTTTTTTTTTCTGTGGCTCAATTTTTTTATTTTATGTTGATGGTAGCTTATTTGCTGTGTTGTTCAACCCATTTTCGGGCATTTACAAAAGCTTCCATCCATGGAGATACTTCGTCTTTACGGCCTTGCGGGTAATTTGCCCAATGCCATTGGAACAATGAACGTTCAATATGCGGCATCATTACCAGGTGACGACCCGATTCATCGCACATCATTGCCGTGTTGTAATCAGAGCCGTTTGGACTTGCCGGATAGCTTTCATAAGCATATTTAGCTACTATACGGTATTGATCTTCGGCGTAAGGTAGTTGGAAACGTCCTTCTCCGTGTGAAACCCATACACCTAATGTACTACCAGCCAGGGTTGATAGCATCACCGAGTTGTTTTCGGCAACTGTTAGTGAGGTAAATACACTCTCATGTTTATGACTTTCATTATGCAGCATTTTTGGTTTCTCGGCATGGTTTCTGTTAATCAAGCCAAGTTCGACAAAAAGCTGACAGCCGTTACAAACACCAACAGATAGGGTGTCTGGACGGTTAAAGAAGTTTTCGAGGGTAATACGTGCTTTTTCATTGTACATAAACGCACCGGCCCAGCCTTTTGCAGATCCTAAAACGTCTGAATTTGAAAAACCACCAACAGCACCAATAAACTGAATATCTTCCAAAGTTTCCCGGCCTGTAATCAGGTCGGTCATGTGTACATCTTTTACATCAAAACCGGCAAGGTACATGGCATTGGCCAGTTCACGCTCCGAGTTACTTCCTTTTTCGCGGATGATGGCCGCTTTTGGTCTCGGTTTAGTTACATCGATTACCGGTTTTTTACCGTCAAACTGTGCAGGGAAACTGTACTGTAGTACCTGGTTTTTATAGTTGTCAAAACGCTCTTTGGCTTTTACCGGCCCGCTTTGCTTGCGGTCAAGCAGGTAAGATGTTTTATACCATACATCGCGCAGGTGGTCAACATCAAAACTTAAAGTTTCATTGCTGCCGTTCTTAATCGTTAAGCTGGCCTGGTTGCTCACTTCACCAATTTTATGACAGGTAATTCCATTGGCTGCAAATGCCGCTTCTGCAGCTGCATCAGCCTGAAACACAATACCGATGTTTTCTGCAAAAAGCAATTTCACCATATCCTGTTCTGCCAGGGTAGAAAGATCCAGGTTGGCGCCCAAATTGCGGTCGGCAAAACACATTTCTAACAATGTGGTAATTAAACCACCACTGCCAACGTCGTGTCCGGCCTGTATTTTTTCGTCTTTAATTAATTGTTGAAGTGTATTGAAAGCCGTTTTAAGCAGCTCAGCATTTTTAACATCCGGTGTCTCGTTACCAACTTTGTTCAGGATTTGTGCAAAAGACGAACCTCCTAATTTATAAGCATCATCAGACAGGTTGATGTAATAAATGGATCCGCCATTTTTTTGTAATACCGGCTCCACTACTTTGGTAATGTCGTTACAGTTACCACCGGCCGAAATGATTACGGTACCTGGTGCAATGACGTCACCATCTTTGTACTTCTGTTTCATCGACAGGGAGTCTTTTCCGGTAGGAATATTGATGCCTAAGCTGATGGCAAAATCAGAGCAAGCCTTTACAGCTTCATATAAGCGTGCATCTTCACCTTCGTTTTTGCAGGCCCACATCCAGTTGGCCGAAAGTGAAACACTTTTTAAACCATCTTTTAAAGGAGCCCATACAATGTTGGACAGCGACTCGGCTATGGCAATACGGCTACCGGCTGCGGCATTAATTAAAGCCGAAACGGGAGCGTGACCTACCGAGGTTGCTATGCCTTCTTTACCCTGAAAATCTAAAGCCATTACACCGCAGTTGTTTAATGGCAGTTGTAGTGGTCCGGCACATTGTTGTTTGGCTACGCGACCACCCACACAACGGTCTACTTTATTGGTCAGCCAGTCTTTACAAGCTACTGCTTCCAGTTGCAATACCTGCTCCAGATAAATATTCAGTTTTGCTGCATCATAAGTAACAGCTTCATATTTGCGGTCTACCGTTTCATCTTCCATCACCATTTTTGGTGAGCTGCCAAACATGTCTTTCAGCTCCAGGTCCATCGGTTTTAAACCGGTGGTGGCCGATTGGAAAGTAAAGCGATGATCACCAGTAACCGTACCTACGGTGTACATTGGCGAACGTTCACGGTCGGCAATTTTTTGTAGGGTGTCTATGTTTTCCTGGCCAATCACCAGTCCCATACGTTCCTGCGACTCGTTACCGATAATTTCTTTTGAGGATAGGGTAGGGTCGCCTACCGGTAATTTATCCAGATCAATTTTGCCACCTGTTTCTTCAACCAGTTCCGAAAGGCAGTTTAAATGACCACCTGCGCCATGATCATGAATAGATATAATGGTGTTGTTATCACTTTCTACCATACCACGAACTGCATTGGCAGCTCTTTTCTGCATTTCAGGGTTGGAACGTTGAACGGCATTTAATTCGATTCCTGTACCCAGGGCGCCGGTATCTGCAGAAGATACGGCTGCACCTCCCATACCAATTCTATAGTTTTCGCCACCAAGGATAACAATTTTGTCTCCTTCGGCAGGTTTATGTTTTTTAGCCTGATTAGCCTTGCCATAGCCTACACCACCGGCAAGCATAATTACTTTGTCAAACCCCAGCTTACGATTGTTTTCTTCATGCTCAAAGGTTAGCACTGAGCCGGTAATCAGCGGTTGTCCGAATTTATTTCCGAAATCAGTAGCTCCGTTTGAAGCTTTGATCAGGATGTCCATTGGCGTTTGATATAGCCACTGTCTTTCTTCAACACCCTTTTCCCATTCGCGGTTTTCTTCCAGGCGGGATAAAGCGGTCATATAAACTGCGGTACCTGCAAGTGGCAACGAGCCTTGTCCGCCGGCCAGCCTGTCCCTGATTTCACCTCCAGATCCGGTAGCAGCGCCATTAAATGGTTCTACTGTGGTAGGGAAATTATGAGTTTCGGCTTTTATGGAAATTACCGATTCAAAATCACTTAAAGTATAATAGTCTGGTACATCTGCACGTTTTGGCGCAAATTGCTGAACTTTTGGACCTTTAATAAAGGCAACATTGTCTTTATAGGCCGATACAATATCGTTAGGGTTTTCTTCTGAAGTTTTACGGATGAGCTTAAACAGAGAAGTTGGCTGCTCCACACCATCGATGACAAATTTGCCATTAAAGATTTTATGACGGCAATGCTCAGAATTGACCTGAGAGAAGCCAAATACTTCCGAATCTGTAAGTGCACGGCCCAGTCTTACAGAAAGTTCATTCAAATAATTTACTTCCTCATCGCTTAACGACAAACCTTCCTGTTTGTTATAGGCTGCAATATCGCTGATTTTCAGGATAGGTTCAGGCTTGATGTTTATGGTATAAACGTCCTGGCCCAACTGCTCATATTTTTGCGACAACATCGGGTCGTAGCCAGAAAAATCAGCTTCTACCTGCTCAAACTCCTCAATACGGATGATACCGTGGATATCCATGTTTTGTGTAATCTCTACCGCATTGGTACTCCATGGGGTAACCATCGCTGCGCGTGGGCCAACATGAAAACCATTTAAGGTATTTTCCTGTTGAAGTTTTGCGCCGCCAAACAGCCATTCTAGTTTTGTAATATCTGTAGTGCTAAGGCTTCGTTCTGTCTGTAAAGCGAAAACCTTTTTGGATGGGCTTGAGAAGAAATAAATCATGCTTTTTTTTTGAAGATGCAAATTTAGCGTTAAAATTTTAAAAGCCCTATTATTAGTCTACAATAAATTCATGTGAAACCAGTTATTGCAATATCCTGAGAAATAGGGGGCGGCAGATTATTTTACTGATTTCTTAAAGGTAAAAGAAATATAATAGGAAGATAACTCGGAGTATACTCGGATTTGTCCCTATTATCCCCCTGTTACGTCCCTGTTACCTCCCTGTTATTTCCCTGTTATCGCTAATGCATTTGTAAGCAATTTATAAGTTTGTCGGTAACTAAAGGTTAAATTATTTCCTGTTGATTAATGGCTGTTTTTTAGCTTTAAATGCGATATCTTATTGGGTTTAATGGAATAAAAATACGGATTTCTTTTACCTTTACGCATTCGCTAACCAAACCATGAAGAACGCTTTTAAATTTAAACAGTTTGAAGTAGACCAGGCAGGATGTGCCATGAGGATAAACACCGATGGTGTTTTGCTGGGGGCTATAGCGACGAAACACAATGCCGCCCGGATATTGGATATTGGAACTGGAACAGGGGTAATTGCATTAATGCTTGCCCAGCGCTTTCCTCGGGCTTTTGTTGATGCAGTAGAAATTGATGAGTCGGCCGCTATTGCTGCGTCGCGAAATGCTTTAAATGCGCCCTTTGCCAATCGCTTGAAAGTAATACATACGGCCATTGAACAATATATATGTGCCGATCGTTATGATCTGATTGTTTCTAATCCACCATATTTTGTAAACGACCTTAAAAATCCGGAGCATAGAAAGGGTATAGCCCGGCATGCTGATTCCGTTTTTTTTGAGGAGATGCTAAGGCAGGTTGCCGGTTTGTTGACTAAGGATGGTTGTTTCTGGTTTATACTTCCGGTCAAACAGGCTATAAATACCGTTGCTATTGCCGCTTCGTATGGCTTATTTCCTTCCAGCGTAATTCATTTACATTCAGATGAGGGCAAGCCCGAAATCAGACAAATCGTTTGTCTGGATTATTCGGGCGTTGAATCAAAACATCAGAATTTATATATCTATGCCGAAACTGGTGTATATACAGCGGCTTATAAATTGTTATTGAAGGATTTTTTCCTTGCTTTTTAAAATGAACAGATGAAAACGATAGGATTAATTTCGGATACTCACGGCTTTTTGGATGATGCTGTTTTTAAGCATTTTGATCAATGTGACGAGATATGGCATGCCGGCGATTTTGGACCGGATGTTGCCGAGCGGCTTGCAGCTTTTAAACCTCTAAAAGGGGTTTACGGCAATATAGACGATAAGGAGATTAGGTCGGTGTACCCGGAACACCTCCGTTTTAACTGCGAAAAGGTAGATGTGTGGATGACCCATATAGGTGGTTACCCGGGTAAATATGCACCGCAGGTAAAACCGGATATTTACACTAAGTCCCCGATGTTGTTTATTTGTGGACATTCGCATATTTTGAAAGTGATGTACGATCAAAAAATAAATTGTTTGCACATAAATCCCGGTGCAGCGGGTAATTCAGGCTGGCACCGAATAAAAACTTTGATTAGATTTTGTATTTCGGAAGAAAAAATACATACCTTAGCGGCCATAGAAATAGGTAATAGATAACGTATAAAGTACACTAAGTATATGCAGGGTATAAAAACACTTGGTCAATTCATAATCGAGAAACAGGCTGATTTCTCTTATGCAAAAGGGGAGCTTTCCAGATTGCTGAGGGATATAGGAATTGCTGCCAAAATAGTGAACCGTGAAGTAAATAAAGCGGGGCTTGTTGATATTTTAGGTGAAGCAGGTACGGTAAACATCCAGGGCGAAGGCCAACAGAAACTAGATGTATTTGCCAATACACAGTTTATCAGTGCACTTACCAGTGGCGGTGAATGCTGTATTGTGGCTACCGAAGAGGAGGATGATTTTGTTCCTATTGATTCGCCGGTATCTAAAAATGCAAAATACATTGTGTGTATCGATCCTTTGGACGGTTCGTCAAATATTGATGTAAATGTGGCTGTAGGGACTATTTTTTCTATTTACAGGAGAAAATCGACGGAAGGTATGGCAACTTTGTCGGACGTGCTGCAGAAGGGAACCCAACAGGTTGCTGCCGGATATGTGATTTATGGTTCATCTACTATGATGGTATATACCACAGGTAAAGGTGTGAACGGTTTTACTTTAGATCCTTCAATTGGCGAGTTTTGTTTGTCGCATCCTGATTTGAAAATACCTGAGGATGGTACCATCTATTCTATTAACGAGGGTAACTATGTTCACTTCCCGGAAGGTGTAAAGAAATACATCAAATATGCCCAGGTTGAGGATAAGGCTACGCATAGACCATATACTTCAAGGTATATCGGTTCGATGGTGGGCGATATTCACCGTAACCTGATCAAAGGGGGGATTTACATTTATCCTACTACTTCCAGTTCTCCTAATGGTAAATTAAGATTACTATATGAATGCAATCCTATGGCCTTTATTGTTGAGCAGGCGGGAGGGGTTGCTTCCGATGGTTTTAACCGCATACTGGATATTGAACCTACAGAATTGCATCAGCGTACTTCTATTTTTATTGGATCGCCTAAAATGGTTCAGGTGGCTGAAGATTTGATGAGGGAGTTTTCGGCAGATAAGAATAATGCTGCGGTAAACGGAGCTGCAGTGAATGGGAAGCCTGTAGAATTGAACGTAAAGGGAAGTACGGATTAAGTAATTCTTTTTGGAATATATAAGGCGTGTTTAAAGAGGTAGTTTACCTTTTTGAACACGCTTTTTTATTTGAAGTATTAAGATTCATTTTCTTTTAGTATTTCTTGTATAGCCCGTGCTTTTCAGTTTGGTCAATTTCTTCATGCAAGACTTTTATATAGGAGTTGCTTATTATGTTCTAAAAATTTATAAAGATAATGTGTGGAAGAAGGATCAGGAATCCTGGAAACAAAAAAAGCAGCTCTTTTCAGAACTGCTTTCAAAACTTGGGGTGGAATATGGGGTTCTAACCCATAATAATTAATACATTGATTTACAATTAATTGCTGTTATGTAAAAAATAAATCTGCCAAAAGTCTGCCAAATTACCTTAAATGGTTATATTTGTATATGCAAAATAAATATACAACACCAGCACTAAAACAAGGTAAAGTTCCCACATCATTGCCAAAGGGCACTACTAAGAATATGGCCTTATTAGAAAACAACTGGTACGTTGAATATTACTTCAATGGTAAGCGATTTAGAATTACCGACAACCTTAACAATATTAAAAATTATAACGAGCGTAAATACAAATTTGATGTATTAATTGAAAGTCTAAAGGACAGATTGGCAAATGGCTATAACCCCATAAACCCAGAAGAGTATCTGGTAAAAATTGCTAAAGAAACGATCAGTCTTAAAGATGCGATAACCAAATTTACAGATTATCATACACTACATCAATCTCGTAAAAGTACGATTGCAACTTACAAATCCAAGTTAAACCACTTATTAGAGTTCACAGGAAATATCCAGCTTACAGAGCTAACGACTAGACACCTAGAAAATTTTATACTTTCCAAAGTCGATAATAAAGAATATAGTCAAAAAAGTGTATCACTTGCCAAGCGTACGTTTAGTGCATTTTATAATGTTTTAATTGACTCAGGCTATGACCTGAAAAACCCTGTATCAACAATAAACAAAAAAATAAAATCATTTAAAGAAACCAGAGAAACACATTTACCCTATTCAGACAAACAATTGAAGGATGTGATGCAGTATCTTGACGACAACGATACTTACACAGCTTTATTCGCAAGATTTATATATTATACATGTGTAAGACCATCAGAAATTAGGGGGCTACTAGTGCGAGATATTGACCTTAACAAAAGAACCATTACGATTAGGGCAGCAGTAAAAAAAGTTACAAAATTCATTAAGGATGATGTTATTAGCATCCCCATTGAATTTATCCCGTGTTTGGAACAATTAAATTTAGAGCAACAGCCAAAAGAGAATTATATCATGGGTAGTACCACCAAATTTATAAATGAAACACCCATAAGAAAGAATACCCCGTTAGAGCGACTAAATAAAGCTTTAAAAGTTTTTAAACTAGATGGAAAAGGCTATGACCTTTATAGTTTTAAGCATACATCCAATATTAACCGATGGAAAACAGGCAAGTGGAATTTAGATCAAATTATGGTCGCTAATAGACATACAAATATTCAGCAGACATTAACATATCTGCGTGATCTAAATAAGGAAACAGAAATAAAAGATTTACCAGTACCTACCATTTAATCAAAGGCCATTCCTAAATATAGTTTTAATAAATAAAAATACTTAACCCCTTTCCAAAAAGGGGTTATTTTTTTATAAAAAATAAAAATTGGAAAAAACTTGTCTTTTTTTTTTTCTAGCCGATGTTTGCATATATCCGAGCCGAGATATTTTGATAGGTGTTAGACAGGTCTCTACAGAAACAACTCACACCAACTCCTGAATAAATCAGCTTAAACAGCTCTTAAACACGTAAATGTCCACAATTAGAATAATGAATAAAACAATAATAAGGAAATATCCAACCGAAACAGAAAGAATAAATGCCAGACGACTGACTTATAGAAGAAGTAAGAGAAAAACTAGAGCTGTATCAAAATTAAAAAAAATACAAGAAACTCAAAAAAAAGTTTTTGTTGGCAATAGCTATGTAAATAATATATACGAAAGCATTAAAGATTTGATTTTTGGGTATGAAGGGACTCTTAGATTTAATCGATTTACCAGTATAGAGAATGCTGAAAAAGCAGTAATTACTTTTTTTAAACGGCTAGGATCATGTTGCGAAAATTATATCTACACCTTTGAGAAAGGCGAAGACCGTAACATACACATACATTTAGCATTAGAATTTTCTAAATCATTTTTATCAAAGCACAAAGATGATTTAAGTATAATTAATTATTTATCAATTATTTGGAACGAGCACAAAAAGCAAGGTAAAGCATGGGTAAGAGAATTAAAAACAGTTGAACACAAATTGAACTATCTTAAATACATGTTTAAAGAAGTTCTTCCGGCTAGTACGAGTCATTTTAAACAAAAACAAGTAGACCTATACTACATTCATTCTTTTGTCAATTGTTCTACCGCTAAAATACAAGGAAAAATAACATCCTTAGATTTTAAAGAGTATGCCAATCCAGTCATCATGACAAACATAGAGCTGTTTGCAGGAACGTATAAACATCAAATAATTTCTATAATTCTTTTGCTTGTCTGGCTCGCATTGATCTAATGGTAATTTTCGACTGGAATGCCCTTGTCTCTTTAAAAAATAAAATATAAAAGAACATGATATTTATGATATGAATAAAAAAGTCAAAAAAAGAAAGTCAAAATCCATCAAATCCTCAAAATTTGAAAGACAGAATAAACAATTAAAAAAAATGTTAGGATATGATTACGATGCTATTGCCAAAGATGAAAACCTATTGTATGTCAAATTTGATTCACATCGAGAACATGTATTAAAAAAGTACTGGGGAGTTTAATATTGTAAGAACAGTTATATTGGCTCTTCTGGCAAAAAATCCTTTGGGCTACAGTTGAAAATCTTTGCCAAGAGATTAATTTGCTCTAAACTATACTTACTTCTGTTTTTAGGGTTCTCAATCTGACCAATAAAGGCATCTGAAACCTCCAATTTAATAGCAAGCACAGCTTGGCTTATCTTGTGTGCTGTACGCATCTTTTTTACATTCTCAATTACGCACAGATCAAACTCACTTTTTGGTTGTCCCCTCATTATAGCTAATAAAGGAATATACCAAGCTTCATTTACTAAGTAATACTTGGTAAATGAAATTAAAATACCTATTATTGTTTTGACAAATCTAATAGTCAATTATGAAAAAGATTCTAATCTTTCTTATCTCTCTCAACCTATTTACTTCATGTAAAAAATCATCAACCAATGATGATAAATCAAACAAATCTCAAAATTGTAGCCTCACAGCTTGGTACGAACAGGGAGAAAATAGCTACAAATTTCAGTACAATGCCAATAGCCAATTGACAGAAATCACTTGGGTAAACCACGTGTGTTCATTCGGTTACTATACAAATAGGGTTGTTTACGATGACAAGGGCAGTCTCCATGAATGGAAATTGAACGGCAGTAATGTTATTGAATACCAAGGTGGAAATATAACTTATACAAACGGATACATAACAAAGATTGATGATGGATATTATCAATCTCAGTTTGATTGGAACAATGGAAACCTTGCATCCATAACCACTATGAGAATAGGTGACAATAGTAAATATGTTTATCAGCTAGAATATTATACTGATAAAGCAAATATTATTGGTTTTGACTGGGGGATTGAAAAGGCATTAGACATAATGGACGATAATAATCCGCCTGTTACACCTACTTTACTATTTGGCAAATACTCCAAAAATCTTTTAAAGTCCGTCAAGTATTTAAATAACGATTATGCAAATCTGAGCTATGATTATGAAAATGGGTTACCCATAAGGATAACAGAGGTTTACCGAAATTATAACAACACTACAAGCACGAATACGATCAACCTACAATATAACTGTAAATAAGAATTAGATATTATGAATTCTGACGATTTACTCCATAAAACAAACAAATACATAAATGATTTTAATCAAAAATATAATTTGGATGGTATAGATATAAAAAAACTACGTGAAGTCAATAAACAGCGAAGGTCAAAGGCTAGAGAGGAAAAAGAAAAATTAAAATCTCACCTTAACCCTATTAAAGAACTCATACAAGAACCTAAGAAAGAGCAATCATTGACTGCTTGGTTTTTAGCAATACTACTATGTATTGCTGCCTATTTAATAATTACAAATCTTTAACAAAGAAACACTCATAAACTCAATCAGGAATTCATGAAAACTTGGAAAGTCACAATTTACATCAACGGCAAACCTCCAATTCACACTATGGTACAAGCAAATTACCAAAGTGACGCCAAAAGACTAATAGAAGCACAATATGGCTCTTTAGTAAGATCAGTATCTATACAGGAGGTTAAGTAATTTACAAGGTGTTTAACGACACCTTTTTTATTTATGCACTAATTTAAACAGCTCTTTAACCTATTAATGGAAGAATTTTAGGTACTGAAATGGGTCATTTATGTACTTAATTGGAGCATAAGCGTACCGTATCAGGCCATATGTGCTTAAAAGAGCCTCTCTAATCGCACGATATCCACCTAATCTAAACACTTCCCCCACCTTTTTTTTTCATCGGTTCAAGGGGCTATCTTCGTCTTTAAAAATTCTGGAAAAAAAATCGAATATTGGAATTCCCCTCTATTGTTAGCACGTTATTAAAGAGTTTTCCCGCAATCGAAATACAAATGAAGTCCTTCCTCAAAAACAAAATCCAATTCCATACCGCAGCTTATATTAGGTAATATACAAGAAAAAGCTATAGTATAATTATAATTGCATTATGATTCAGAAAATAGAAAATGCAATAAAAATTGTTAACACTTTATTTGGATATACTTTTTTAGAACCCTTAGCAGTAAGATGTAAGGTAAAATTAGAGCATCGAGATGTTCTAAAGGAAATCAACAATCTAAATTTGATTGAAACAAAGCTATTAGGCTTTACACCTACCAATCAAATAATAAAAGACAGAGAGGACTTAAAAATATTGATTGATAACTATACATTTTTACTCACAACGTATAAAGAAATCAAAGGAATGGATATGATTCCTAGCAGAACCAAACGTTACGAAATGATGAGCGACTTGCAGCAGCATGTAACCAATTACTATATTCAAACTAATGCTATGGATGTAAAGCAGCTAGCCAAAGAAACATTAAAAGAAGTCTTAAATCCCATCGATGCCCCTCAAAAACTCTCTAAAAAAGAGCAAATAAAGCTGGATGCCGAAGCAAAGACAAGTTTAGAAAATTTGAAACTGATCCGAAAACACGCCAAAAACAATAATTAAGGCAATATTTAGTAAAATTCAGTCTGCCAAAAGTCTGCCAAATACCTCTAAATGGTGAGAGTTTTAGACATAAAAAAGCCCCTCTAAATTAAATTAAAGGGGCTTAAAACTATCTGGGTGGAATATGGGGCTCGAACCCACGACCTCCTGAACCACAATCAGGCGCTCTAACCAACTGAGCTAAAACCACCGTGTTTTTTCGTGTCGACAAAAGTACGATTAAAAACATTTTATTCAAATCTTTTTAATCATTATCCTGCACATTTTTTTTAATCGATTATATTTCAGCTATTTGTTTTTTTATAAAAATATTAATTACTGCTTATAAATTGCTTTTAAGCCTTAAAAAGCTAGATTTGCTTCACATTATGATAGAAATTTACACAGACGGAGCAGCAAGCGGAAATCCTGGACCTGGAGGATATGGCGTAATTTTACGTTCCGGCGCGCACTATAAGGAGTTAAGTGCCGGATTTAGGATGACCACCAACAACAGGATGGAACTTTTGGCTGTAATAGTTGCCCTGCAGGCCTTAAAAACACCCGGACAACAGGTTACTATTTTTTCCGACTCCAAATATGTAATTGATTCTATTGAAAAAAAATGGGTATTCGGCTGGCTCAAAACCGGCTTTAAAGGGAAAAAGAATAAAGACCTCTGGATGCAGTTCTTAGGTGCATATAAATTGCACGATGTAAAGTTTGTTTGGGTAAAAGGGCACAATAACCATCCCGAAAATGAGCGCTGCGATCAGCTGGCCGTTGCTGCATCCAAAAACAGAGCCGCGCAAAGTATTGATGCTGCATTTGAAGCCGAAAAAAATAGCACATCGCTGTTATAAAAAAAAAAGAATCCGATATTTCACTCTGTAACCCTTTAAGGTTATTCCCCTGGGGTTGCTACAGCCTTGGCCATTTCCCTGTCAGTTATGTACTGGTCATGTTTCAGCGTAGAACTCGTCTATGCCCATTAGATAATAATGTTTTCTAAGGGTTATTTAAAATCGCATTATGTCCGTATCTGGAGGAAGGTGGCCTAGTAGTCGGGCCATAGTCATAGCCTGGCCTTTGTGGTGAAACTCGTGGGTAATAACGTGTGTGAAAATACCGTAGGCATCAGTTTCGATATATTTTTGTGGCCATTTGTAGCCCTTGACCGCTTGGGTTGGATGTAGGGCAAAATGAGTTATAAAATGATCCATGATTTCATCAACCTGCGCGAATAAGCTTTGCAGTTGTGTTACATTCATAGGCTCATCCTGATCGTTGTAAACTGACGAACCATTCAGGGCAAAATTATTTGCCCAAGCTATATAAGTGTTGGCAATATGAACATACATATAGGAAATGGTTTTGTTGTTAAAAGCTGATAGTGGTTTGGCAATGTCAGCCATAACCTTTGCTTCCAGAAACTGAAAAACCACTTGCCTGGACTGCCTGATCAAATCATATTGCAAATAAAGTAAATTTGTCATCACAATATGAAGGTATGAAAATTAATGACACCGCATACAAGATATACCAAAGGTGAAATAATAAGAAGTTAAAATTTTTACGGTATTAAAACAGGATTTCTGTAAATTTAATTAGGGAACCGTTCAAATGGGTAAGATATTAATATACGGAACCCTGTTCAAATAATAAGCATTTACAACTATGGCAACAACAAACACTTATTTAAATTTCAACGGAAATTGTGAAGAGGCATTTACTTTTTACAAATCTGTATTTGGCGGAGAATTTACTTTTATAGGGAAATTTGGCGAGATGCCTCCTCAGGAAGGTTATACTGTTCCTGCTGCAGATGTGAACAAGATTATGCACGTTTCCTTACCAATAGGAACTTCCATTTTGATGGGAAGCGATACCGGTGGAGATTGGGCCCCGAGTTTTGTACAGGGGAACAATTTTTCCATTTCTATTTCGGCAAACAGTAAAGCTGAAGCAGATAACTTGTTTGGGGGACTTTCGGCAGGTGGCCAGGTTACGATGCCTATGGCGCAAACTTTTTGGGGCGATTATTTCGGTATGTTTGCCGATAAATTTGGCGTCAACTGGATGGTGAGTTTTAATGAAAATATGCAAAAATAAAGACTACAACTTTTCTACAAAAATTGGTGTCTCGGTAACTTCTACAGAAAGCTTTCCATTTACAGTATTTACTGTTTTGGAAAGCATTTCATCTTTTCCAATTTGCAAAGTATAAATAACGGCTTGC
Organism: Pedobacter schmidteae; assembly: GCF_900564155.1. Classification (NCBI taxonomy): domain Bacteria; kingdom Pseudomonadati; phylum Bacteroidota; class Sphingobacteriia; order Sphingobacteriales; family Sphingobacteriaceae; genus Pedobacter; species Pedobacter schmidteae. The sequence goes on from NZ_LS999839.1 coordinate 3,104,468, forward strand.
TTTGCAGTGCCCAGATCAAGATCATAAGTGGCTACCCTTCCTTTCTGATCGGGTATTGTCAATACATAAATTTCTTTCTTATCTAGTTTATATAAATCAACAATAGGATCGCTATTTAAAGTAGCAGCGTAAAAATAATTTCCGATTAATTTTTTGGTTTGAAGTATATAATCGGCTGCAGGCCTTTTGCTTTGGTTGGCATTGATAAAACCCGAAGAAGAATATTGGATTGGACTGTTGATGTCGACATCATCAAGCATGTAAAAAATACACTTTTTTATCCCGTGTCTGGCATACAAAAGCGCTGTCCGTAAATTCCAGTCGGCCTGTGTAACCTGCTGGTTTTTTGAACCTATAGCGATTGCCCGCTGTGGGGTTGCTGGTGCCACATCATATCCGGTTTCAGTAACCCAAACAGGCATATTATTGGCATGTTGTTTAGACATGGCTACGAAATTGTCGGCTACGGAGGCAATATTAGACCTTTCGGGTGCTACGCCGACGGTAGCTACGTCATTATTGAAACTTGCATTATTAGGGTAAAGGTGATAATTAATGATGTCGAAACATATATCTACACTGCCATCAGTCTTGGTACCTCTATTTTTTTTACACCAGGCAATCATTTTAATGATAAAATTAGGATCGGCATGGGCCAGTCCACCCATCACCACCATCATATTCGGATCTGCGGTTTTTATGCCTACATTCTTTCCAAGCTTGCCTTTATGTCCATCGTAAAAGGCGGATAGATTAGCTGCATACTCTTCAGGTGTTTGCAGAGCCTTTGCACCTTTCCACCATTTGTCACGTTCGTTATCACATTCAATATATTTGATCAGGCCAAGGCCAATTTTTGCCGTATTTGGCCTATCACCACCCCATCTAAGTGCGGTATTTACACTAACCAGTGCAGGGTCTACAGCCTTATTGGAGCCGTAACGTGCTGCAAGCTGAAAGGCTGTTCGGGCCTGAATTACATATGAGGCAGGATCGCCTTTATCTAAACCGTAGGGCGCCGGAACATTTTCTGCATCTCGCTGGTCGGAAGGATAGGTATTTACAAGCCATTGCGGACAGGTTTTGATGTCCAGTAGAACATCAAGGCCGTTGTCCTTCATTCGTTGATACATGAGGTCGAGATCCCAACCACCAGAATGAGTCGGGTTAAAGGTATACTTGCCTTCGGTGACTTCTATTCTTTCCCAATCAAGATAATGTCTTATGCCAGAAAAAGATTTGATAATGGAAAATTTTGCTTCATCAACAACTTCAGGTAAATCGGGGTTTAAAATATCCCATTCAAAAGCATTAATGCCCAAGTATTCGGCAAAACGAGTAGTAGAGGCAACACCCGGTATGACAGGTGGGGTTATTTCGCCTGTGGTTTCAACGGTAGGTGTTTCTACTACCTTCTTTTTTTTGCAGGTAGTAAAAGCCAATAAAGACAGACAAAGCAGGGTTGTATATTTCATAATGTAACGGACTCAACCGATAGTTAAATGTAACTATTTTTGGTTGATTTTTTTATCACATTATGTTTTCGTCCTTTATGCAGGTACAAAAAAAGCATCCGGTTAGTGGATGCTTTTGATGCTTGGACTTAGCTAAGTTTTACTTTAGTAGCATTAAGGCCTTTTTTTCCGTTTTCTACCTCGTAAGTGACATGGTCATTTTCTCTTACCTTATCAATAAGGCCGGTAACGTGGACAAAGATTTCAGGTTCACCATTTTCTGGTATGATGAATCCAAATCCTTTTGATTCATTAAAAAATTTTACTGTTCCTTCTGGCATTGCAATGTTAATTTAAATTTAGGGGTTATTATAATTCTTATGTTAAACAATAATGCAATATAATTGTTTTTGCGCTTTTAAAGCAAAACATTCGTTACTTAATTTATATGCAATTGAATGTATGCCCTGTAAGTGCGGTTTTCAGATTTCATTCATCCATCGTTTTCCTTCGGTAAAGCGGGTTACCATCATCGAAGCCACCGTGTCTCCGGTAGCGTTGAGTAAAGTCGCCATGGGGTCAACCAGGGTGCCAATAATCATTGCGGGAGGGAGGGCTTCAATTGGCAATCCATAGGCCGAAATGAACAACAGTTCACCTACATAACCACCATTTGGGATACCGCCTTCAACAACGCTTACCAAAACTGTCATACCCAGGGCCAGTAAAATCGCATCGGCAGTATCAAAGCCCTTTCCAAATAAAGCAAAAACTACTGCCATTTTTACAATTGAGGAAATGCTGGAGCCATCTTTATGCAGGGTTGCACCTAGCGGGATAGTTACATTAGCAATATAATCTGGAATGCCTATTTTTCTGGAGGCATCCAGATTAGAAGGAATAACTGCAATGCTGCTACAGGTACCAATAGCTGTTGCCGAAGGGATAAGATTATTTTTCCAGTAGCGGCCTATGCCTTTGAGTCCGCCGGCTATAAATGCATAAACACTAAACATCACCACAAAATAAAAAGCTCCGAAGCCATAGTAAAGCCCCAGAGATTTGGCATAAGTGCCAAAAAGCTGTGGTCCAAATACACCAACCTGATAGGCGAAATAAGCACCAAGTCCTATCGGCCCTGCTTTCATGATTAAGATAAATACCCTTTTAAAAACCTCATTGCCTGAGTGTAAAAAACTGGTAAACTGATCGGCAGCCTTCCCGGCTTTAAGGGTAGCAAAACCGATGATGATGGAAAAGATGATCATTGCCAGCATGCTTTTGCGCGACAAGAGTTCGTAAAATTCGGTAGTGGTAAATAATTTTGTGATTTGATCTCCAAATGGGCTGTCTTCAATTTTTTCAGTTAAAGCAGTATTGCCCAATGATTCATGAACCGGGAATATTTTAACAGCGATAATGGTGAGGACGGCGGAGATGAGAATGGTTCCCAGAAATACGATAGCGGTGAGGCCAATCATACGGCTCAGCTTATCAGAAGGTTTGATATTGGCTATGGCCGAAGATATGGCGAAAAATACCAATGGGATTACGGCGGTGAACAACAGGTTGAGGAAAATATCACCGATGGGTTTGATTACTTCAACTTTTTTACCAAATATCAACCCGGCTATACTGCCCGCTGTTATGCCGGCCAGTAGAAAAATAATCCCCTTATAATTTTTTAGGTGTGCTTTCATCTATTTGGTTTTGTCGTTTAATTGTCAGATGTAGCTTTGATGATGGACCATACACTATAGAATAAGGTATTTTTTGTTTCTTAAATATATAAATATTTAATTTTACAAGTTGGGTTTAAATAAAAAGAATGAGGTAGCCTTAAATTAGTTTTAATTTTGGCATGTTTATTGGCTAAAGGAAGCAGTTATTGAATCCGCGGTTTTTGTACTATGGATAAATTGTAATTTGTTTAGATGAAAAAAAATCAACGTTCTTTTCTGGTTATATTCGGTATTATCCTTGTTTTTATTACCCTGTTGTTTCGCAATTCGATCGTTCAACGCTCGGAGCAAAAAACACTAATTACTACGATGGATGAGCTGGAGGTAAATAATCGTCAGCTGTCAAAATTGGATACCATCACTTTAAGCTTGCAGGTAGCCGAAAATAATTTCAGAATGTATACTTCCTTATGGAAGCCGGAATATTTTATTAAATATACGGAGGAGATAAAAGCCATTACGGCCATGTTGAGTAACCTTTCGGCAGAGGATAATAGAAAAATATCGGGTAGTATAGTAGGGGATTTGGCCAGTAAACGTAAGCAGATGTTGCTGTACGGAGAAATTAAGAAGCTTGCAGATTCGATTACCAATATCAACCTTCAGCTAAATGTAAATAAGATTAGCAGCAGTTTGCTGCCTGTTAAAACTTTTCCGAAGCCAACGATAAAGAAAGTGGTTGAGGTGGAGGAGATAAAGCCCGAACCAGAGGTTAAAAAGAAAAAATTCTTTCAGCGATTAAAAAATGCGATTTTAAATAAGACAGAGCCTAAGGATACCTCAAAATTCAGAAAGACAGAAACCACCTATGAGCCTGTTGAGAATGGTATAGAAGCCTACAATAAGAAGCAGCTGGAAAAAATAGGTAATTATTATAAGGGGTTGCTTGAAGACCAAAAAAAGAACCATGCCAGGTTAACAGAAAAAGAACAATCTATTTTGACTTTAAATGAGCGAATTTTTGAAAACATTAAATTGCTGTTTAAAGAATATAAAGATAACATTACTTTAAGTGAGGCGGCCAGAAAGATGGCATTGAAAAATAGAGCCGCCAATTCACTTCACAATATCGATTGGTCTGGAAAGCTTAATTTCGTCATCAGTTTGCTTTCTTATCTTGGGATTATCTTTTTGTTGTATAAATTATACCGAGCTTATAGTAAGACTGTTGCGGCAAATAAGCGTGCTGCCGAGCAGGTGATCAGCAAATCCAGATTTTTTACCAGCATCAGTCACGAGATGCGTACACCGTTAAACGCGATCATGGGGGTTTCGGAACAGTTGAAATCTACACCGCTGAATGCAGACCAAATGGGAATGTCAAAACTGCTGGATGCATCTTCGGCCATGCTTTTGTCGGCCGTTAACGAGGTTTTAGATTTTTCCAGGTTGGAAACCAGGAAGTTGTCGCTTGCAAGGACGCCATTTAAATACAAGAGAATATTAAAAGAAGTAGCGGACACTACGAGGGTCCTTGCCGATCAAAAGCGCTTACAGCTGGAACTGTTACAAGATGGCGCTCCGGATTTATTGCTTGACGGAGATCCTTATCGCTTAAAACAAATTGTGACCAACCTTACGGCGAATGCCATCAAATTTACCGACAAAGGAAAGGTTACGATTAAGGTAGCACTTAAAAAAACGGATGATAAAAACTGTTTGCTGTCTATCAAAATTATTGATACGGGGATCGGTATAGCCCCTGCAGATATTCCGGTTATTTTTAACGAATTCTCGCAAGTGATTGATTCTAAGCGTAGCGACTGGCAAACAGGCTCGGGGTTGGGGTTGACCATTAGTAAAAAACTGGTTGATTTGCATCAGGGAAAGATTGCTGTAGAAAGTACATTGGGAAAAGGAACAACCTTTAATGTGGAGTTACCTTATCGAATAGCTGCTGGCGAAGAGGAAAATCTTGATCAGCAAAATGAAAGGATCATCAATAGCGATCGCTTTAAGCATATACGCGTGTTAATTGTTGACGATGCAGAAGTAAATTTGCTGGTGATTAAGATGATCTTTAAAAAGCATGGGATTGACTTTGATACGGCTGATAGTGGCTTAACTGCGCTTGAGTTGATGGATAAAAATAAGTATGATATGGTATTGACCGATATTCAAATGCCTGAAATGGATGGAATGGAGCTGGCCAAACACGTGAGGGGATTGGATGATGCTGATAAGGCTAAAGTTCCAATAATTGCAATTACCGGCCAGATAAATCCGGAATCGCACGAGGCTTATCTTTCGGCTGGCATAAATGATTATATCATTAAGCCATTTAAGGAAGTTGAACTGATAGAGAAGATACTAGATTATAGTGCCTGATTTTCCTGATATGGGAAATACCTTCCCCGAAATCAGGGTTCTTTGGGATTTGCGGTAGCCGCTTTAGTGAGCTCTTTTTGCTTATTCATATTAAATTTGTAGAGGTCTTCCGTAGCCACCAGTTTTCGGGTACATTTTTCTATATCCATACCTCCTTCTGCCCATAAATAGGGGCGAAAGCTATAAGATTTGTTCCCATCGAGATTGGCAATGAACTGATCCCAGGTAGACCACCTTAAACCTTTGTAAAAGGCCGAAAGATCGCTGTCCAAACAAAAGCGAATAAATTCGGTATATCCCAGTCCAAGGGGCTCCCATGCCAGGCTATTCGGTGCGAGGTAATAAATTTGTTTTAAATCCTGGCCAAATGCCCCATAATTAATAGCAAAGAAACCACCTACTGCATCATCTGCAATTAAAAGATAGGCAGGTTTATCTCCATATTCCTGTATTGTTTTCCCTTTGTTCCACTCCGAAACAGAACGGTTTAGTCTCGCATTTCCCGATCCCAGTATTCTTAACCAGCCATTGTCAATCATGATCCCTCCGGTATGATAAATGACAGCACCCAAAGTAGCATAGGTAGAAACCTGAGTTTGATATAGTGTTATTTTGGCTTTGACCGAATCTACATCCAGTACTTCGACTTTATTTTTAGCAGAGTCTATCCACCTTTTTACCAGGGGCCAGGCCGGATCTGTTTGATTGATCAATTCGTCAAGGCTTTGCATTTTATTTTGTGCAAAAGCATTCAGCGAAAAAATGGTTAGTCCGCACAACAGTATATATTGAACTGTACTTTTCATAAGCAGGTATTTATTAGCCAATAAATATACAAATGATGAAATAAAAAAACTTAAAGCGCATGGAAGAGTTCGCAGCAAAAAATAACTGACAAGTTGAAAACCGTTGTTTATTTTTTTTCGTATGTAAAGGAAATTGTGTTTTGCTTTGTTTTTTGAACACTGCAGATGGAAAAAGATAGTTGTTAATTATAGCAATAGCATTGTATGACGCGAGATTTAGACCTATTCGAAGACATGGTAACCAGCATTATAAATGGTACTTATGAAGAGGAAATATCCGATCCAGTTTTTCTTGAAAAATGTAATGACCTGAAAGAGGACGCCGAAATATTTACCCTGTTGCATCCGGATAAATCAGGATATTATCTGATTCAAAGGAAATTAATTGTCTATAGAATCATTACCAAAATGACTGCCGATAAGGATGCTGTAGATTTACAACAACGAAGCCAGCTGGATTTTATTGAAAAAGGACTGTTGAGCTTATACTGGCTTTATATGGAATTGCTGGTTGAAATTGATGAATGACCTTAGTCTTCATGTTTTACCCATACGTTGTAAATTTCAACAGCACCATAGGCTTCGCATGATTCGCCATTAACCTTTCTTTTTCCCTGACAGGAGGACTGGACATAAGCGCCGGCTTTAAAGTATGCTCCGTTGAAGGCCTTAGGGTAACTAAACTTTAACATACCATTGTAATAACATTCTGTTTTGTCATTTTTTACTTTAAACATCACGTTAAATCTGGTTCCTAACTGATAATTCTCATCCAATACAGGGCCTTTTTCATCGTCCATTTTTACAAAGAGTTTGTTTTTCTCCAGTCTGAAAACAATGACATCATCTTCGGCATCGTGTATTTGCCCGATCACAATATGTGGTTTTTTAAGGGGTAAATGGGTAATGCTTTGATCAATGAAAAGGGTATGTGTACCTATTGAGGAAGACCAGGAAGCATTTTTTCTCCCATCGTCGGTCATTTCTCTGAGTTCGGAGCGGGGATAGCCCGAGCCTTTGGTTGTAGTGCCCCCGGTTATGGCCCGGAAAACTACCGCATTGCCCGATTTGTTGGCATAAAACCATTTATCATTCTGATAGGTGTTCAATTCGGGTTGCCGGTATTCATCTGAAGTACCTGGGGCTTTTATGCCTTCAGGTACATTTAATTTCCAGTTTTTGAGGTTTAAAATCTCTGAAGGTAGCTTAACCATTTGCTTTGCCGGCACAGCCGCGCCCAGTATCAAAAGCAATGCAGCCAACAGTAGTGCATAAGTGCTGTTTTTTATGGAAATAGTCATATTTACGGATTTATTTTGTTACGCCTATTGGTAATTGATCATTTGTAGCAGGAGTGTTGCCCAACCATTGGAAATTGAGTTTTTCGGTATTGGTATATTGTGGCTTCAACTGATAAATGTGTTTGCCTGCTACTTTATTATAAAATGATTCTATTTTTCCTGACTCATAGAAATTACAGTAATCTACTTTAATATTGTCCCAGCGGTATTCCTGAAACTGGATAGACCTGCCTCCCTGTCCGCTGTAAGAGAAATTGCTATTGGTAACAGAAGCTTGCTGGGCGCCTATGAGTCTTATTACAGTTCCCTGCTCCCTGTTTTCTACTTCATTAAAGTTGCAATGATCTATAGTTACAAAGGGGCCTAAGGTACTCTCATCATTTCCGCCACGGTAGATATTAATGGCGCTACCCATTAAATTTGTAAAAGTACAGTTCCTGATTGTGGTATACTCGGCATTGTACATGCCCTTATCGTCTTTTTCAGAGGAGAGGTCTATTCCATTGCCCGACATGTGATGAAATACTGAATTCAACACTACTAAGCTGTCTGCCAGTGTACCTTTGGCTGCTGCAAACCCGCTATTGTTACTCTCATTGTAATCGTAAAATTCACAATTGTCAATGGTCAAAAGATAGGGCCTGTTCATCGGCTTGTCGGTAGTGCGAACGCCGCCGTCGGATGCAGAAAAACTCTCGTAAGTACCTTTAAAAGCTAAGCCCTGTACTTTCAGGTCTCCTCCATTTTCAATAGTGATAAAAGCCGGTAAGGCTTTGTAAGAAGCGTTTACCAATATTGGCCTGTTTCGCAGATTTTTAGCGGCCATGATAACAACAGGCTTGTTGACCAGTATTTCGCCATTCATTTTGTAGTAGCCTTCATCAGATAAGATCACCGTGTCGCCTGGGAGGGCATCTCTGACAATATTTGCTATCGATTCGCTTTGAGCGGCATTTACAGGGAAGCTTTTGGGTTGACGTTCGGGAACTTTAACCCTGGGCTTGTACCAGGCTGCGCCGGTTACTTCTTTTTGGATAAGGGGAAGCTTTTTTAAATCGGCACCCATATGTAAATCATAAGGAAGGCTAAAGCCTTTAATAGTAATGGATTTTGGATTTACTTTTTTAAAGCCTGCAGGCCAGTTTCCTTTAAAATCAGCATTCAATCCATTGTCGGAAAACAATATTCCATTCTTGTTGTCATTATTTGCGTCGGTATAGGCTTCATTGTCCTTGGTCAGGATCAGGTTGTTTTTGAAGGATACATTTTCCGGGCCTAATGTGCGTTCGGCATCTTTGCCAGCACCAAACAAAATGGCGGAACAGTTGATAAAGGAATTTTTTTCAATAACTGCATCCTTTACCTGGAAGTAGCGGTTGATAAGCGAGTTGGGGACACCATTTACCAGTGCCAGCGGTGCCCGGAAATTACTTCCCGTTAACCTATAAAACACATTACTGGCCACGCGCTGACGAGGATTGATGACCCTTACACCACCTGTAAAAGGCTTGTCGTTGCCGATGAAGAAATTTCCTTCTACTACGTTGTCGGAGCCGTGTCTCAATACCAGTCCACCTTCGCATTCGTAAAAGGTATTGAAGCTGACATGATTTTCGCCCGATTTAATAGAGACGATTTCTACTTCTCCATTACAACGTTCGAAATAATTGTACACAATTTTTGTACCTGAAGGCTCCAGCGAATACCTGGAAAATCCTATCCTGATGATTTCACCTCCATTTGAACCAAAACGTTGACGCCCTTTAAAATAGTTGCTGTCGATGCTATGGTTATTTTGCCGGCTACGCTCATCATCAAGTTCAGCAATGATGAGCGGTCCCGAATTGAGTTTGTTGACAAAAGTAGAATGGTCAATCCTGTTGTTTTTTCCATACAAAGTAATCCAGGTATCGGCTTTAAACCTTTCCGGCTGACTGTAATTTTCGATGACGATGTTGCTTACCCTGCAATTATTGGCCAGGTTATCGTTGTTGATACGGAAAGAGATCACCTCACGCTTTGGTGTATAACCATCTTTGAAATGAAATCCTTTAACCAGCAGGTGTTCGCCGCCAATTTGTATGTAAGATTGGCCCGTGAAAATTACTCCTCCGGGGTTTTGTGGCATAATGGTAATCGGAGCCCGCGCTGTTCCATTTCCCTGTAATTGTATAGCGGCATTGTTCCATTCTTTATTTTTTAAATAGATGATATCGCCAGGCTTAGCTTTGGTTACGGCTGCTTTTAGTGCCTCGGGATTATCTACAACTACCGATCCTGCAAACGTTTTCAAGCTTAATAATAGCAAAAGGGGGATAAGGGTTTTCTTCATGATGGGTTATTTAGATACCAGAATGTCAAATTTTATAGTTGATACTGCGGCTACACTACCAATGGTAACCTCTTTAGCTCTTAGCAATTGATTGGTAAAAGTTCCATCAGATTCCGGAACCCTGACCCATACAAGATAAGCATTAGTTAGATTAAATGCATTCGCAGCGGGTGCGGTAGCATCATATTTTACTGTGCTGCTTGATGGTGTGGCAATGCCGCCAAAGAAGTTGTCTTCCAGATCAGTAATGCTATTGCTGTTGTAGGCCGTATATATTCTGTCTGCATCTGCTGTTCCAGGAATCAGTGTCCTGAATTTGGTTGCTTTAAGATCTGTTGCATTGGGTTCCCAGATCAAGGTGCTGCATTTGTAATTTTTGGAAATGGTAGTGGTGTTGGCAGGACTGTATATTGTAAACACAAAAGTGCTGGAACAATAGGTTACAAAATCCAGATTTTTTTCCTGTCCGCTTATACTACACGTTCCTGTTATTCCTCCTGTTTCCCCAAAAAAGAAACTGCCTGACGATGGTACAGCCGCTGTACCGTTGGCCATCATGACAAGATCTTTGTAAAGCGTATATTTTTTCAATGGAATATTAATGATAGCCTCAGCTTTCAGATCAAACTTGTCGGTAATCACCACTTTTAAATTTCCGGCATTTTTTCGGTAGGTGTAGGCGTAGTTCAAATTATAGGTTTTATCATTATTTGGCAGATCTATTTTGTTAACCAGCACAAAGGTGCCCTGATAATCATCAAAAATTTCTATTAGTTTTAAACCATTCTCCGAACTGGCTTTAGCGGTGACGGTAATTTTGTCATTAACATCGGGTAGCAGGCTTGGCGGAACATTTTCCAATTTTGGTAAGGGTGGGGTAAAGGAGCTGAGTTTGATAAAACCTTCAAAAGAAGTATTGTCTACATGTTTGACCATGACCTTTACACCTGTAACCTGGCTTAACCTGGCCGATGAATAATTGGTCGTAGGAATGCTGAACCTGTAATTGTTTTTGTCGCTTGATGCTGGCGTGCCGATATAAATGAGGGAATCGGTTGTATTAGTACGCACCAGATAGCAGTAAATTAGTTTTATCCCGGTAGGTGAACTAAGTACTCCGTTCAGTTCTGCATCAGGGCTTACCTGTTTGGTGGCCGTATTGTAACTAAACTCCTGTGCGGTGAGGGTATCTGAGCCAGAGCTTATAACCTTGTCTTTTTTACAGCTGTATATTAAAAATGTGCAGGACAGGAGGGGCAGGATCCAAAAGTTGTTGATTGGTTTCATATTCAATTTTTTTAGGGTTAGTAGCCCGGGTTTTGAACAATTTTTATCTGATCGTTGGCATCCAGTTCGCGCTGAGGGATGGGTAGCAACAATTTCTCCGTGGTGAGATTGGCTTGCAGTTCTGCCAGGGTAAAGGCCGGTCGGTAAGCTTTGTAATGTGAATCAAATTCCAGGGCAAAGTGGTTTTTGATGACAGCTACGGCTTGTCCGGTTCTTACCAGGTCAAAGAAACGCTGGTTTTCAAAAGCAAATTCAAGTCTTCTTTCATTTAGTAAAGCATTCAGAAACTGTGTAGAGGTAGTAATGGCATTGGCACTACCGTCAGTTGGGTATTTGTAAAAGCCTGCATTAAAATCGCCGGTTGCATAGTCGGTGGCCCCGGCTCTTGCCCTTACATCATTAATCAGGTTTACTGCGGGACTTCCGAAACCCAAGGCCTCAGCCTTCATCAACAATACATCGGAAAAGCGAAGTACAGGGAAATCGTTTTCGGCATCAAATTTTACCAGAACCGGAGAAATGAATTTTTTGACATACAGTTTGGAAGCGTATTTGGCCATAGTTACCACTTTTCGGGCATCAGCGGCTCCGCTTGCTGGCGTCTTATAGGTTACGTCCAGATCATTTGTCGGGAAATTATATCCGGTACCATCACCATTTACAATTGCGCTTCCACTGGATGTTGGGGCAAAGTTATTGGCCATCAGGTTGCCAAGCCCAAAGCCTCCGGCTTTAAACCTTACCGCAAACAGAATCTCCTTGTTCATTTCGTTGTTAATGGAAAAGACATCTGAAAAAGAAGGTAATAAGCCGTGGCCACTGTTGCTGATGATATCATCCAGCAGGGGCAAGGCGCTGGCTGCACGGTTGGTGGTCAGGTAAACTTTAGCCAAGAGTGCTTTTGCTGCCCAGGAGGTAGCCCGCCCGGCTTCGGGATTGCTGGCTGACGAGTAAGGCGCCTGCGATAGCAGGCTTTTTGCTGCCAGCAGATCGGCTGTAATCAGCTGATAACAGTCGGCCAGTGGCGTTCTGGTAATTTTTTTTGATTGCTCAGGATCAACCGGCTCGGTAATGAGAAAAACATCTCCATACAACCTCACCAGATTAAAGTAATGGTAGGCACGTAAAAATAAGGCTTCTCCAGCCAGTTGGTTTTTCTGTTGCTGATTCATTTTGGCAGTGCCTTCGCCTACAATAGTTTGGCCGCCTGTGTAGCTTACACCCAGACTTTTTAACACATAATTAATAGATCGCAGGTTTTTATAAGTAGCCAGCCAGTATTGATAAACTTTGTCATGTGCCGAATTTAAAGTGAACATATCCAGTTCGTTGAATTCGAAATTGATGGCTGCAGAACTGTTGGGAACCCCCTGTTTGGAATTGTCTGTACGCAAATCGGTCAGCATCCATTCAAACTCCAACGGTTTTTGTAAACCATTGTAACTGCCTGTAAGCGCCGCCGAAGTTTCTTCGTAGTTTCTATAAAAAGCATTTACGCCAATATTAGAGATGGGGTCAATATCGATGATTTTATTGCAGGCGCTGATACTTGTGATCAGTACAATGCCTGCTGCAAACAATTTAAAGCTTTTCATCTGATGTATGTTTAAGTAGCTCATGATTTAAAAATTAACATCTATACCAAAGGTGTAAGTACGGGCAATTGGAAATGCACCGCGCTGATAGCCATCAATAAGTGGCGAAGCATATTGCGAAGAGGTGGTTCTTGCCTCCGGGTTTATTCCGCGATAAGAACGGCCCATCAAGTAAACCACATTGTCAGCCGAACTGTATACTCTTATCCCTTTGACCCCTATTTTTTTTGTGAATTTTGCAGGTAAGGTGTAACCTAAAATTACATTTCTGAGGGCAGCATACGAGCCGTCTTCAATCACGTAGTCTGTCAACAACCAGTTCTCTCCGTTGGTATAGTAGGGTGTTTTACCATCGCCTGGATTGGCTGCACTGATCCATCTGTTTTTGTTGAAGTTTTCATTGTAGCGTCTGGATTCGTTGTAGTTGGCATCGCCATTGATCACTTTTACCCCCTGAACGCCTTGAATAAGGAGGTTGAGGTCGAAACCTTTGTATTTAAAGGAATTGTTGATACCCCAGGTGAAATCAGGAAAAGGAGTGCCTAGTGTAGTCCGGTCATTTACGTCAATCTTATTATCGCCGTTCACATCTACAAATTTTAACCCGCCGGGTGCATAGTATTTGGCAAGGGTAGAGGTTTGTCCGCCGGCTTTTGCTTCATCTATCTGCGCCTGTGAGGTCCACACACCGTTGGTTTTGTAGCCGAAAAACTGGATGGCAGGCTGACCTACAATGGCCGCGTAGATTTCATTCCTTTCACCATAATTATATTGGAAGGGCTCGCCACCCAGCTCAAGCAAACGATTTCTGTTGGCCGAGAAGTTTAATGCGGTCGTCCACTGAAATTTATCGTTTTTAATGTTGTTGGAAGTCAGCTCTATTTCAATACCTTGATTTTTCACTCTCCCCGAGTTGTCAAAATACTCAAACGAGCCACTAAAGGACTGGGTGGACCTTTTGTATAATAGTTTTTCGGTGTTGGAATTGTAGTATTCTAAAGTCAGCCCAAACCGGTCTTTCATAAAGCCAATGTCGAGTCCGGTATTGAATTCAAATGTACGTTCCCAGGTAATGTTTGGGTTGGCCAGTACATCGGCATTTGGTGCAAGCCCAAGGTCAACACTTCCTGTTCCGCTTCCGAAAGAATAATTGCCAGGATACAACAGGTTCTGGAAAGCAAAGCTCTCAATTTTGTTATTTCCTGTAGCTCCGTAACTGGCCCTCAATTTCATATTGCTCAACCAGCTTATATTTTTCATGAAATCTTCTTTTGTAATCCCCCATCCGGCAGACACAGCAGGAAAGGATCCATATTTTTTTCCTTCAGCGAAATAGGAACTGCCATCCATACGGTAACTGAGGGCTAATAAGTACTTGTTTTTATAGTCGTAAGTTAACCTGCCCAGATAAGAGATGAGACCAATACGGTCTTTTAGTGTTTTGGTTAGGGCCTGATCAATCTGAGCGGCCTGATTGAGCGTCTCAAAATCATCTGTAGGGAAGTTCCGGCCTACCATATTCGATTCCTTGACGATGGTTTGTTGCGTGGTAAAGCCAACTAATCCGGTAAAATTGTGGTTGCCCTTGGTCAGGTTGTAGTTTAAGGTGTTTTCAAACAACAGATCGAGGTAGTTTTTGGTATATATGGTGGCTTCGTTTACATCGCCATCTTTTCGGGCGCTTGATTTGGTGAAGGTGTTGTTTTCCTGTTGAGAGAAATAACCACCCGCCGAACTTTTAAAGATCAGGTTGGGTAGAAATTTAATGCTGATATCGGCGCTACCCAGCATTCTATAGGTTTGCTGATCACGCGTTTCCCTGGCAGCGATAGAAAGCGGTGTATTGTTGCTGGTAGCAAAGGGCTCAACAGGACCGGTACTACTCCACAAACTGCCCTCAGGCATGGTACCAGAATACTGCAGCCCGTTAAAGTGGCGCGCCTGAACAAAATCGCCGGGAAGTACAGATGCCCATTGCGCATTTTGGTGTACATATGCAGCGGTAAAATCATTATGATAAACAGGGAGGAAGGAGCCAAACCTAAAGTAATCGGTAAAATTTACTGCCGGTCTTTGTGTTTTGATATAGGAAGGGTTAAAATTGAGGCTGAAATCGACTTTTTTACTGAGTGTTCCATCTATTTTCGCTTTCACATTTAAGCGTTCGTTATCACTATATTTCAAAATGGCCTGATCTTTTTGCCCACTGGCAGAGATGTAATATTTGAGTTCTTTTTTGCCGCCTGAAATCCCCAGTTGAATATTGGCGATGGAAGCATCCTGCAGGGCTTCTTGTTGCCAGTCTGTAGGTACACCGCTAATCTGATCTTCAATGATATAAGCCGCTCTTTCCGGACCTGTAATCAGGTTCTTCCCGTTTGCGGGTACGGTGGGGTCATTTTCTCTTAGTGCCGCTTCTGAAAACAACATTTTGGTGTAGTCGGTAATGCTCATGATGGGATTTAAGGCGTAAGGTTTTTTAAATCCGTAATACGACTTAATGGAATATTTTGGCTTGTCAGATACCCCGCTTTTTGTGGTGATCAGAATTACACCGTTGGCGGCCCTGGAACCATATATGGCTCCCGATGCGGCATCTTTCAATACTTCAATCGATTCCACATCCTGAGGGTTTACAAAAGACAAACCATCGGGTACCGGATAACCATCTACCACTACCAGTGGTTGCGAATTGGCGCTGATGGAACTGAAGCCACGTACACGCACAATTGGGTCAGCGCCTACTTCAGAACTCACATTTTGAATGGTTACGCCGGCAATTTTTCCGATAAGTGCATTGTCGAGCCTGGAGGTAGGTATTTCATCCAGATTGTCATTTTTCAATTTACTTACGGCACCTGTTACTGCCGATTTTTTTTGTGTTCCATATCCAATTACCACCAATTCATTCATGGTGTTGGGCGTTTCCTTTAAGGTGATGGTAATGTTAGCAGCTCCTTTAACGGCATAGGCCTGAGGTTGATAACCCAGGTAATTGAACAGTATTAATTTGCCCGTCTCTACATTAATGCTAAACTCTCCCTTGTTGTTGGTAACGGTTCCTTGTTTAGCGTCTTTAATGGTAACAGATGCACCAGGTAAGGTTTCCCCGCTTGCAGATTTAACCACACCTTGTATTTTTACCCTTGTCTGCGAAAAAGCAGGATTTAAAAACAGAAAACAGGAAAATACCAGGAGGAGTATTCCCCGTAAGTAAATGTTCAGATTCATATCGATTTATATTTGGTTTCAGTTGATCACCTGCCTGGTAAAATCCCTTTTACTACAGGAGACAATTTTTAACGTGGCTATGTTTAGCGGGTACTTAAATTCTTAAGTACCCTGCCATTAATGGGGTTATGAAAAATTCAGACCACCGTTGATATCAATGTTGGTGCCGGTTATATAGCTGGATTGCGCTGAAGCTAAATAAACCACCAGGTCTGCAACTTCTGATGCAGTGCCTTCGCGTTTCAATAGCGTTGCATTGGCTACATTAACCCTCACTTCCGGTTTGCTGAAAGTGTCGTGAAAGGTTGTTGCAATCATGCCGGGTAACACTGCATTTACCCTGATGTTTTTAGGCCCCAGCTCTTTTGCCAATGCGCGCGTATAGGTCATGATACCACCTTTGGCAGTGGCGTATGCGCTTGCGCCCGGGCCGCCGCCATCCCTGCCGGCCAGTGACGACAGGTTAACAATAGATGCGCCCGAAGC
Organism: Pedobacter schmidteae; assembly: GCF_900564155.1. Lineage (NCBI taxonomy): Bacteria > Pseudomonadati > Bacteroidota > Sphingobacteriia > Sphingobacteriales > Sphingobacteriaceae > Pedobacter > Pedobacter schmidteae. Next base: position 3,121,030 of record NZ_LS999839.1, read on the forward strand.
CATGTAAGGGATGGTTGCCCGGCTAACCAGGTATACACTTTTCAGGTTCAGGTCCATTACGGCATCCCAAAATGTTTCATCTAACTCGGCTGTAGGTTTCCTGGCCACCATACCGCCGGCTACGTTAACAAGGATATGGATTTCTTCTCCAAAAGCAGCTCTGGCCTCGTCTACCAGACTGGTAACTTCTGCTGATTTGGTAACATCACCCTTAACGATGATGGCCTCGCCGCCCTGCTCCCGGATCAACCTTAATGTTTCCTCTGCATTTGCAATATTGCCGTGATAATTGATCACAACTTTTGCACCTTCCTGGGCAAGCTGACAAGAAACAGCTCTACCGATATCTCTGGACCCTCCAGTTACAATTGCGACTTTATTTTTTAAACGCATATTCTATTGATTTATTGATGAATTACTTTTTTTTGATGTGATGTATTTTATGCATATCCAGGTAATCGGGACAAGCACTGCTGCGAGTACAAAAAAGGAAACGTAGCTTGTTTTTGTGATGATAGGTACCGCCCAGGTGGTTAGTAAAGTTCCTGCAACCGCTGCTGTGCCGCCCATTCCTGCCACTGTACCTACATTTTTTCCATTGAAATAATCGCTTGGCAAGGTTTGGATGTTTCCAATAAGAAACTGAAAGCCAAATAAGGTACATCCAATCAATACCATAGCCAGGGTAGGTGTATTTTTAAGGCTATCCAGTTGATAAACAATGGCCATCAGCGAAATGAGCATAATGATACAACCCAGGGTAATGGAGTTTTTACGTGCTTTAACAGCGCTAATACCTAGTTTTACCTGTCGGGAAGAGTGATAACCACCGGCCAGACTTCCAATGGCGGCAAACAGATAAGGCAACCAGGTAAAGGCCCCGATCTGTTTGATATCAAACAGAAATTGCTCTTTTAAAAAGGTGGGCAACCAGGTTACAAACAACCACCATACCGGGTCGATAAAAAACCTGCTCATGATGATGCCCCAGGTATTCCTAAATTTTAGCAGTGCTCTCCAGGTCAATACCGGTGCCACCTCAACAGAGGTGTTGGTGTCAGGATCGGTATCCAAAATGTAATTGCGTTCCTTTTCTGTGAGCCATGGATGCTTTTCAGGTGCTGCCTTATTGATAACCAACCATGGGATTACCCAGATCAGTCCAAGGGCGGCGATAAGTATAAAGGTCATTTTCCATCCAAAAGCAATGTATAGTAAGGCGATGACAGGGGCTGATACGACTGAGCCCAGGGAAGCTCCGGCACCAAAAATACCTTGCGCTATGGCCCTTTCCTTTGCGGGAAACCATTCTGCATTACTCTTTGTGGCACCCGGCCAGTTGCCAGCCTCAGAAAAACCAAGCATAAAGCGAAAGATGTTGAACGACATCAGCGAGCGGGCAAAGGAATGCAAGGCAATGGATATGCTCCAGCCAATAATAGAAATGGTCATACCTAGTCTTGTACCAACTGCGTCCATCAGTTTTCCTGTAAAGGTTTGTCCAAGTGCATAAGCAATCATGAAAAAGGTGGTGATGAGTGCCAGTGCACTTTTATTGTCCACATCAGCAATTCCAAATTCCTTATATATGTAAGGCCACATGATGTTGATGGCACTCCGGTCGATATAGTTGATCACCGTTGCAAATGCAATCAGCGCAATAATGTACCATCTTAATCCTTTTACTTTCATTTCTTTTCTCTGATGGGCTTACAATCCCAGTGCTTTTAAAAAATCCATAATCTTTGCATTTACCATGCTGTTGTCTTCGGGGGTAAATTTTCCGTGCTGACCACCTTTCACGGTAACGAATTCATTTTTTACTCCCAGCTCATCTAGTTTTGCTTTGAGCGCAACAGATTGTTGATAAGGTACTATCGGGTCGGCATCACCGTGGACAATAAATACGGGCGGACTGTTCTTGTTAACCTGATACAATGGTGATACCGACATGGCAAAGTCCTTATCTTTTGCTTTGGCTCCCAGCCATGCCGTAGCCGATTTGCTGGTTTTGATAGGGCCGTACCCCCAGTCCCATACGTCGGTAATACCGTATTTGTCAATAATTGCAGCCACTTTAATGTTGGCTGTACTTTTGCAATTGGTGTCGAAGATGTGGTTGTTGCCCAATAAGCCGCCCATCAGGGCCAGGTGCCCACCTGCAGACCCACCCATGATCACAATTTTGTTGACGTCGATGTTCAGTTTCCCCGCATTTGTAATCAGGTAAATCAGAGCACAGCGGGTATCTTCGACAGCTGCGGGTGCAGTTGCTATACCTGTTAAGCGGTAAGCAATGTTGGCTACCGCATAGCCTCTTTTGAAAAAGCCACTAAAGCCTGTTTGCGATTCTTTGTTGCCTTTGTTCCAGCCACCACCATGAATGTTGATCACCAGTGGGGTAGCCCCATTTTTGGCCGGTGGCAGATACAGGTCCAGTTTACCTTCCCAGTCATTTACTTTGGTGTAAACTACATTCAGTTGCTCGGTAAAACCGGCCGGATACGTCACTTTTTTTACCGCTGCAGTGTCCTGAGCCTTTAACTGGGCGCAGACAAGCAGTAGTCCGCAAAATATAATTATCTTTCTCATTTATTTAGGTTTAAAGGTTGTTTTTAAAGGAAATCTTCCCGGTGTGGCGAGAATACATCAATGAGGATTCCAGGTTCTATACACACGCAGCCATGCCATACATGGGGTGGGGCATAAAAACCATCGCCCTGGCGGATGATCTTTTTTTCTGCTCCTATAGTCATTTCAAATACCCCACTGGCTACATAGGTCACCTGCGAATGATGATGCTCGTGTAAAACGCCCACTGCTTCGGCTTCAAATTTTGCTTTTACAAGCATAATTTTGTCATCATAGCCATATACCTGTCTTTTTATTCCGTTTCCCAGATCTTGCCATGGTATTTCTGTATCTATTTGAAATAAATTGTGTTGTAACATTGCGTATTAATTAAGTTTTAAAAAATTTTCCTTGTCCTGGTAATTGATTTGATAGGTGTATGCTTTGTTTTTTACTTTAAAAGCTACCGTAACCTGGTTTTTATCACTGCTGATTATTTTCAGGTCGCTTACTTTACTGGCTGCGCCTGTGGTGGTTTCGCTAACCGGATTGGTACGTCCATGGGTTTCAATCACATTAAAGAAGGTTTGGTTACCTGAATTTGTCGACGACAACATAAAGGCTTTGTTTTCTATCAAGCTCATATCGGGATCGTTGGCCCCAAGCAGTAGCATTTTTAAATTCAAATTAGCATCGCTGGTAAAATGTACCGTATAGAAGCGTTTGTTATTTAAAATACTGATGTAACCAGTTTTAGAAGGAACCGACTGATCTGCATTTAACCAGATGTGTTCATATCCATATTTTTCTCCAAGTGGTTTTAACTGATTGGTAAAGGCAGTTATTTTTGGTGCAGCATCTACAATATGTCCTTTATACCAAAAAGGCAAATCGTATTGATGCGGTTTATCGGCCAGTACCTGGAACACATCAATAACCAAGGGCTTGCTCAATTCAGCTACTTTCAGCAAGGCTGAAGTCCTGATTAATTGTACGTTGGGATAGGCATTGCGTTCTATGGCGCTAACTACCTGAAGGTCTTTGTTATTTTTGAAATATAGGATGTCGGGGTGGTTTTGTTGGGCAGCATCGGCATTTCCCTTGTAATTGGAGGTTTGGTCTACCACCAGGGTATTGTGGGCGATGGTTTGTTTTGCCCATGATTTATTCTCGGGCAGATAGTCACCACCTTTTTTTGATTCAATATTGATAAACCTGGCCGAACCGTAATCGGGTAAAATCTCTACGCCGTTGTCGTAATACAGCAGATTGAGCCTGTCAAAATGTCCATGTCCCATGCCCTGTGAAGCGGCTTTAAGCAGTAATACCTGTTGATCGTCGTTATGGCCATATCTTAATATACCCAAACCGCCTTCATTGCCGTTGGCGCCATCTTTAATTAACAGTGGTTGGTAAGCAAAAGGTTTGGTCTTGCCTGCCTGGATATCGGCAGCTACCTTTAAGCCTGCATCTGAAACGACTACTTCGGCCTGCCGTTGCGCAACATCCAGCAATTCGGCAGCAGCATGAATATCGGCATAAGCAATGTTTACTCCATATACCAATTCAGGGCTCTCGTATGTTTTACCTTTTATGGCATCATTTATTGGGAAAAAGGTACCGTCGGTATAGGTGAGTTGTAAGGTGGTGTTGATGGCTTTGGCTAATAATTGATTGCGGTATTCAAATATTTTTAAGGCAGGTTGAAAATTATTGATGGCTTTGGCAAAAATAACAAATGGGAGTAAAGCGTACCTCTGGTAGTAAGGGCCTTCGGTATAATAACCATCTGGCGAGAATAGTTGATCCAGCTGTGCCAGGTAGCCTGTTTTTCCATCTTTTGCCGAGCCCTTTATGGCCATTTCAACATATTCTGGTTTATTGAGTACATAGCCAGTCATACCAACGGCTGCAATATCCCAGGTGCCATGGTTATGGATTTTATCGAAGGTTTCTTTGCAGTCAACAGTAAAAAACTTCAGTATGGGTTCAAACAAACCTTGTGTTATGGCGTTACGGTTTTTTGCAGAAATGGCATCATATACCATATCATAGCCCTGTATAGTGTATACCTGCCATACAAAATCATTCAGGCTTTGCCAGAAGATTTTACCAGCTTGATGGTTTTCTTTTCTTTTTGGGTGGAGTGGCCATTTGCTATAGTTTTCTGCATATTTTAACAACATATTTTCTACATATCCAGCATACTTTTTATCGCCCGAAATCTGATAGGCAATGCCACAGTTCAGCATATTGGTATAGTTTTTCTTGTGTTGTTCGTGCGTGGCACCGCCACCCGCATCTTTAGGTGTAGGTACGCTGATGGGCTCCGTCAGTGCTTTGTCGGCATCAATTTTAATCTTATGATAAGATTTTTGGAGCAAAGGGTAGGTTTGTATTCCTTTTCTTACCGCCTCAATATTTTTTTTGGTCAGCATTATTCCCGGATGTTCCTGAGCCGTCAACGACAGCGGAAAAATCAGGCAAAACATAACCATTACCAACTTTTTTAAGTAGTTCATATGCATTAAAAGAAAAGGAGAATTTTGTCCTTAGTTAATTGTCATTAATAATTTTTTGTGCGGAAAATCCGGCTTTGCTAATTTGGAACATATCATTAAGGTGTGCAGCAACCGCATTTTCTGCAGCATCTATGTCCTGGTTTTCTATTGCGGTAAGAATATCTCGATGCTCGGCTATTGCCAGTTTTCCACGATTGTCGCCGCAAATCTTGCTTTCTACGATACTCTTGATCAGGTCGGGAATCAGGATCAGGATCATGGATTCAATAACCGAGTTTTTTGAAGCGCGGGCAATGGCTATATGAAATAGCATATCCTCTTCAATGGCATCCTGATTGCTATTGGTCTTGTTCTCATAATCAATCAGCGCTTCCTTTAATTTAACCAGGTCCTGTTCTGTCCTTCTTTCTGCAGCAAGCTTTACCGCATCAAGTTCCAGGTAATAGCGGGCTTCCAAAAGGGCATTGAAATCTTCTTTGTTAAATTTGATGATGTCGGTAATGATGTTGTCTAACACTTTAATGCTTAACCCCGAAACATAAGTGCCACTTTGAGGATTGGTTCTGAGTAAACCATAAAATTCTAATTTTAAAATGGCCTCGCGGACATAGCTACGTCCTACACCAAATTTCTCTGCCAGTATCCTTTCGGCAGGAAGCCGGTCGCCAGGTTGCAATTGTCCACTTGTGATCAGTTGTTTCAGCTGTCCGATGATTTTGTCGACAGGAGATTCTACTTCAATAGATTTGATCGTTTCTATAAATGATTTCATACAATATATTTGGTTTACCAATTATTGGTTAACCAAATATAGAGAATATAATAAGCAATCCAAATTTTTACATGCTTTTTAGCTGCTGCCAGATTTCTTCATTCACAGGAATCCCATTTTTTTCGTTATCCAGCCTAGTTTTTAGCGTTCTCTCTCCCGGATATGTTACAATATCACCTGGCTTATCAGGGCGACTGTTTTTGGTGTATTCAAGTATTTCTTCTATTAATGCTGCATGCATATCGGATTGATGCAGGCAGATAAAGCATTGCGACACGCCTGTTTCGTATTTGCCTTCTGATATTTTTTGAGTCGAGCGGCCGCCGCTAAGGGCTACTGCAAGCAGATCGAGGACCAGTGACAGACCTGAACCTTTCCAGAAACCAATTGGTAGGGCAAGTTTTGATTTTCTGACCTGGGCCGGATCAGTACTTAAATTTCCCTGTTCATCATATCCTCCCGGAAATGGGAGTTGTTCATCTTTTAGTTCATACTCTTGCATTTTACCATAGGAAAACTGCGACATGGCCATGTCCAGTACTACATGACCTTCGGTACGGGGTACTGCAATAACCAATGGATTATTGCCCAACACGGCATCCTTACCTCCCCAGGCGGGCATGCCGGCTGTTGCATTTGTAAAACAAATGCCAATGCAGCCTGCTTGGGCAGCTTGCCAGCCATAGGTGCCACCACGCATCCAGTGGTTGGTGTTTTTTATGGCTACACAGCCAATACCATTACTTTTGGCCAATGCTATGGCGCGGTCCATCGCATGTGTTGCATTAAACATGCCCGGTGCCAGCTGGCCGTCCCATCTTTCAATAGCTCCGGTACGCTCCAGCAATATGGGGACAGCATCCGGTATCACCAATCCATTTTTAACATGTTGTACAAAAACAGGAAACCTGTTTAGACCATGCGAATAAACTCCATCTCTACTGTTTGATGCGAATATGGTGGCACAGGTATCGGCCATCTGCTCATCAAAAGACAATTGGAGAAGTACTCTTTTAAATTCTTGCTGAAGGGTTTGGAAAGGTACACGCATAACGAATGTTTATGCTCAAATATAGGTAATGTGGGTAAACCTATATATAACAAAAGCCCTGCAGGCATAAAATACCTGCAGGGCCTCAGCTAAATTTATTTTATATCGTTTTTGGCGTATATACCTTAAGTACACCATCACCTTCGCTACTTACTACAAGCAAACTCTTTTTTGTCGGGCTGTTTTTAGCCGGGATAAAAAGAACACCTTCAGGAGCGTCACCACACTTTATTAATTGTAAAAATACAGGAGCAGTTGGTATGGTAAGGTCATAAACCGCTACCGCATCAGCTCTTTCCATGCCCACAAAAGCTACTTTTTTATCGCCAACGGTACCTATGGTAATACCTTCGGGCTCCACACTTTTGTCATCACTTCTTAAATCATCATATACGTTCTCTGCTACACATTTTTTATCCAGTTCATTTTTGCTGTCAAAAACCTGTGCACCTGTATTGCCGTTCCATACCGAAAATGAGCGGGAGCCAAAGGAATAGAGTTCGTCCAGATCGCCGTCGCCGTCAATATCTCCCAAGGTAGTGGTGATGTTTAACCTGCCCAGCTGTTCGTCTTTTTTCAGATCAGCAGCATTCGGGAATACTGTTGCATCTAGTTTTACATCTTTGTTTTTTATTCTTAATACCTCCGAAAAGCCAGCATATTCTCTGGCATCACCTTCGTTTGCTGTAAATAGGTATGGAATTCCGTTTGTTTCCAGTACGGCAATAGCATCAGGCATGTATACGCCCTTTACATTCCATTTTGCGGCTATGTATGGTGTTGCAGGAGATAAATTCACGTCACTCAGATCCACTTCGTTTCCGGTTTGGTTATAATCTTTAAAACCCAGAGGGAAGATATTGCTTATGGTTTTAGACGCGATATCGATCTTAGCGATGCCATTATTTTCCTGAAGGGTTACCCATGCTGTTTTCGAATCAGCAGAAATGGTGATGTATTCCGGTTCGATATCTTTAACAAAGTTTTTGCCTGGGCCAAATATTCTAAAGCCCTTTTGCATCAATGCGGCTTTTTGTCCTTCTATGGATGAAAAGTCAATAGTAGTCACTGCATAATTATTATTTACCTCTATAATGGATACTGTGCCCGAAGGATCATTGGTATAATCAGCACTTGGTTCACCTTCATTTGCGCTCATTATATATTTTCCATCCGGAGAAAAAGTGACCATATCAGGTAATGCACCAACAGTAATTTCCGCAATTTTGCTGTAGTCGCTGGTTTTAAAAACCACTACTTTACCATTTGCCTGCTTTACTTTATCCTGTATGGCTGCTGCAAGTTTACCATCATGTACTGCAACGCTGTTTACGGCCCCGCCAAAAGGAGTCATGCTGATGAATCCAATTGATTTCATGTTAGCGGGGTCAGCAAAATCAATGACCTCTATTTGGTTAACAGGCGTTTTTCCCGGAACATCTTCGTTTTCATTTTTAACTACAAACAATCTTTTGGTCAGCGGATCAAAAGCTGAAATTTCGGCGGCACCCACTTCGCCAACATCAAAGGAGCCAATCTCGGCAAAAGTTTTAGGATCTTCATTTACAAAGAATTCAGGTTCATCCGAGATGGGTTTGTCTTTCTTACAAGCTATAAAACTGAGCGGTAAAAGGAGCGCAACTAGTAAAAATTTTCTCATATGTATTTATTAAGTTTATGTGCGAAAATATAATTGCAACGTCATGGCTATTTAAGCTTAGTGTTATGATATTGTTATTTAGTATGTTATAAGAGGGGAGAGTTGTTGGAACTGGTATGGAAATCAATCTTGTTTGTTCTTCTTCTCTATTGTTAAGAAATAAATTTAAAATGAATTGATTAGTTTTTTATAAAAATAAATATCTTAGCCTAATAATAACCTGACCAAACTATATATAAATAAATGACCAACTTAACTAAAGAAAAAAGTGCAGCAGCCTATTTGTTCAGCGCTCCTGTTATTGTAGCCTCATTAGGCTATTTTGTTGACATCTACGATTTGCTTCTTTTCGGAATTGTGCGTATCCCCAGTTTAACCGAATTGGGACTGGATGAGGCTGCGGTATCTATTGAAGGGGCAAGTATTTTAAACTGGCAAATGACGGGGTTGTTGCTTGGAGGAATTTTATGGGGGGTATTGGGTGATAAAAAAGGACGTTTGTCGGTGCTTTTTGGTTCTATCATTACTTATTCGGTAGCAAATTTTGCCTGCGGATTTGTACACGATGTTACCATTTATAAACTATTGCGTTTTATTGCTGGTATTGGTCTGGCTGGAGAATTAGGAGCCGGAATTACCCTGGTTTCCGAAAGTTTACCCAAACGGTTGCGTGCCATAGGTACTTCGGTGGTTGCCGGTGTAGGTTTATTGGGTGCCGTAGTTGGTTATTTTACAGTTGAACTTTTTAGCTGGAGAAATGCTTATTTTATTGGTGGGGGAATGGGAATCCTGCTTTTGTTTTTAAGGATAGGGGTATTTGAATCGGGCATGTTTCATACCATGAAAGAAAAAACCAATGTGGCCAAGGGGAACTTCCTGTCTTTTTTCACAAAGAAAAGCCGTTTGATTTTATATCTGAAGTGTATTGGTATAGGTTTACCTACCTGGTATGTAATTGGCATTTTGGCCACATTTAGTAATGAGTTTGGTAAGGCGCTGGGAATTACTGAGGCAATAAAACCCGGACTTGCAGTAATGTGGTGTTATGTAGGCCTTTCGGCGGGCGACCTCGTTAGCGGACTGGTGAGCTATTGGCTTGAATCGCGCATACGTGCTGTAACTTATATGATGATTTTTACGGCAATTGGTACGCTGATTTATCTTTACGCAGGAATAAATACTGCAACCGGTTTGTACGGCATGTGCCTTTGGGTAGGTTTTGGTATTGGTTATTGGGCCATGTTTGTAACCATTGGCGCCGAACAGTTTGGTACCAATGTAAGGGCTACTGCAGCTACTACTATACCCAATATGGTTAGAGGTACGGTGGTATTAATGACTACCGTTTATACTACGCTAAAACCACATGTAATGGAACTGCATGCGGCAGGGATTTTGGGGCTTCTTTGCTTTGGAATAGGTTTATATTGTATACGAACCATTCCCGAAACTCATCATAAAGACCTCGATTTTATAGAAGATTAGTATTAAGCCAATACAAAAACCGTCATGCCCTTGGGGCCATGGGCTCCCAATACCAATGATTGTTCAATATCGGCCGTTTTAGATGGGCCGGCTATAAAACTTCCAAAACCATAATCAGCGGTGCCTATTTTTATATAGGCATCGTGCATGGTTTGTACAATTTTTTCCCGCTTTACTACTACTGCCAGCTGCTGACAAATAAAAGGAACTGCACGCTGATGCATTAAATCCTCTGTTATCCATAATGCTGCGTTTTCGGCCACACCAAAATGTGCTGTGATTACTGCCAGGTCTACGTTGGCATAACTGTGCGGATCCTGATTTTCCCAACCGGGTTCTGTAATGTCCGACAATTCTGTTAATGTAGATACGATGCGCTGTCCCTGGAAATGAGTCGTAATGTAGTTTTTAATCGAATTGTAGTCTTCCACCTCTACAAAATTTCCGCCTATGGTGGTCAACACGGTACCAAAAGCGGCAACCGGATCTGCAGCCGGGAAAGCAGTCGAGAGGTCTGCTGGCAGCGGTTGGGTCTCTGGTTGGCTACTCAATACTTTCGCTAATATCTGTTCTCTGCTAGTCATTCTTTTTATTTTTTGCGTACCATTCTCCAAAAGACTGTTTGGGCACCTGTGGCATTTCGCGGTGCTGGTACCATAAGTTCAGTTTGTTGTTTACCGTAAATGGGGCATGTTTCATAAACCAGCGACCTGCCTTACCTGCATTTTTGTAAATAAAGGGGCTCGACAAAGTAAACTCCATCGCTTTCATGGCCAGTTTCTTTTTAGGATCGGCATAACCTTCCTTAACAATTACCTGTCGCCATTTATACAATTGCTCGTGGATGTTGATTTTAACCGGACATACATTGCTGCATGAACCGCAAAGGGTAGAGGCAAATGGCAGATCGGCATATTCCTTCATATTCAGATTTGGTGCCAATATGGAGCCTATCGGACCAGCAACCGCGGTATGGTAACTGTGACCGCCACTTCGGCGGTAAACCGGGCAGGTGTTCATGCATGCCGCACAGCGGATGCATTTTAAGGAGTTGCGAAAATCAGGGCGACTAAGCTGTGTTGTGCGGCCATTGTCTACCAGTACAATGTGCATTTCCTGGCCGGGTCTTGGTTTTTTAAAATGACTGGAATACGTAGTAATGGGTTGTCCGGTAGCACTGCGGGTAAGTAGCCTTAAAAAAACACCCAGATTTTTGCGTTTAGGAACTATCTTTTCAATACCCATACAGGCAATATGTACATCGGCCAGGTGCGCACCCATATCTGCATTTCCCTCATTGGTGCATACTATAAACTCACCGGTTTCGGCAACTGCGAAATTTACTCCTGTAATGGCTGCTTTGCGTGTTAAAAAAGTTTCACGCAGGTGTTCCCGTGCAGCCGCAGTCAAAAATACCGGATCGGCCATGCCTTCAGGTGTGCCCAGATGCTCATGGAACAATTCGCCTATTTCCTCTTTCTTTTTGTGAATGCAAGGTAATACAATATGACTAGGTGGTTCTTTTGCCAGCTGAACAATCCGTTCGCCCAGATCGGTATCTATTACATCGATGTTATTTTGTTGCAGGTATTCGTTCAAATGGCATTCTTCGGTAAGCATAGATTTGCTTTTGATGAGCCTGTTTACCTGATGTTTTTTTAAAATGGAATGAACAATTTCATTGTGCTCTGCAGCATCAGCTGCCCAATGCACGGTTACCCCATTCTTTTTGGCCTGCTCTTCAAATTCAATCAGATAGTTGTGAAGATTAGAAAGCACATTGTTTTTAATCAGAGAAGCGGTTTGCCGCAATGATTCCCATTCGGGAATGTTATGGGCCGCTTTATCCCGTTTGGCCCGTACAAACCATAATGTTTCGTCGTGCCAGTTTACCCTTGCTTCGTCTTTATTAAATATATCCGATAGTTCGGCATGGTCTTTCGTTCCTGTATTCATTATTTTAGCTCGAATATGGTTTAAAACTACTCTGCGTTTAGTATTTCTGCAATGTGCAATACCTTTACATGGCTGTTCTGACGACGTAATATCCCTTCCATATGCATTAAACAGGACATGTCGGCCGCCGTAATGTACTCTGCTCCATGGTTCAGGTGGTCGGCTACCCGATCTTTTCCCATTTTTACAGATACGGCCTCTTCGGCCACACAGAAGGTTCCGCCAAACCCACAGCATTCATCTGGTCTGCTCAGCTCCACCAGTTCCAGTCCCTCTACCATTTTTAAAAGGTGGAGTGGTTTCGAAAAAGGAGCAGCTACCAGTTCGGTCATCTGGGCCAACATTAAACCACGCTGACCGTGGCAGCTCTGGTGTACGCCTACTTTATGGGGGAAACGGGCTGAAAGCTTTTCAACTTGCAGAACGTCCGTCAAAAATTCTGTCAATTCATATACTTTTTTCCGTATGCCAATGGCTTTGTTTTCATCCTTAGGCGAGTGCAAATGATCTTTGATGTGCAATACGCAGCTGCCCGAAGGGGATACGATATAATCAAATTCAGCAAAATTGTCGATAAACAAATCATTGCATCCCTGGGTTAAATGTTCGAAGCCCGAATTGGCCATGGGTTGTCCGCAACAGGTTTGGTTGACAGGATATTTTACTGTTATGCCAAGTTTGCTTAATAGATTTAAAGTGGCAATAGCAGCATTTGGATAAAACTGGTCGATATAACAAGGTATGAATAAGCCTACGGTCATTTATATAGCGGTTTGGCCTTAAATATAGGATTAAAAAATAATCTCACCATCCTGTGCTGTCATTGTCAGGGTAACAATATCACTAAAATATGAAAACGTTTTCAGGTGATTGAAAAAAATGTGTAGCTTGCCAATTATTTAATGCTTATGGCCAACGGAAAGAAGACTTATCAAAATACCATACTGGATATTGCAGAAGCACTAAAGCTTTCTCCTGCAACAATTTCGAGGGCCCTGAACCACCATCCTTATGTAAAGGAAAAGACCCGGAACGATGTGATGGAGATGGCCGCCAAGTTGGGCTACCGGCGAAATCATATGGCTTCGGGCCTGAGGAGCAATAAAACAAATACAGTAGGGTTAATTATACCTCGTGTATCCATGTTTTTTCATGCCGAGGTGATCACGACCATTCAAAATGATTTGCATAAACACGGCTATAACCTCATCATTTGCCAGTCTAACGATTCGGTGGCGATGGAGCGCGAGCTAACGGAAACCTTATATGCTTCAAGAGTCGACGCCTTAATTGTGGCCTGTACCTTGCAAACTATTGACTTTAGCCATTTCGATAAATTTGTAGATCATGAAACACCGGTTATTTTTTACGATCGGGTACCTGTAGCTCCTTATAAGGCAACGTTGGTTAAAGGCGACGATTATAATGGTGCCTATATGACTACCCGTCATCTGATTGCTGCCGGTTGTAAAAAAATAGCCCATATTTCGGGACCCCTCACTTCCAACCTTTATCAGGACCGCGCTGCGGGATTTTTGATGGCAATGGAAGAACAGGGCTTGCCTGTAAAACCAGAATGGATTTTTCATCAGGAACTGAGTCAGGAAAACGGTCGTCTGGCTATGGAACAAATGTTTGCCAATGGCCTGGGACCGGATGGCATATTCGCTGATAATGACACCAGCGCCATCGCAGCCATAGCGTATGCTAAGGAAATGGGCATAAGTGTACCTCAAAACTTAAAAATTGCTGGATACTCTAACGATCCGCGTACGGCTATCATTACGCCGGCCGTGACTTCGGTTGAACAGTTTCCCGACCTGGTAGGTAAGAAAATTGTAGAGACCCTTGTTGAGTTGCTTAGAGATGACAGGGAAGGGCCGGCATATAAAACTGAACCATTGATTATTCCGGTAGAACTGATCAGCAGGAGGTCGACCAGTAACGATACAAATTAAAATAGTAAACACAATTACATCCTTCGGGATGCATGAATAAATAAAAAACAAAACAATGAAAACATCTTTTGAAAGCCGCTATGCAGTTAGTCCGGGTGAAGCAAAGCAATTTGATACCAATGCTTTACGCAAGAATTTTTTAATGGAAAGCCTGTTTGAAGCAGATGCTGTTAAGCTTACCTTATCGCATTTCGACCGCTATATTACAGGAGGTGTAATGCCGGTAAATGAAACGGTAGCATTGTCGAATCCGGAAAACCTGAAGGCCGCATATTTTTTGGAAAGAAGAGAACTTGGAATCATTAACGTAGGTGCAAAAGGTCAGATTACAGCCGATGGAGTAACTTATGAATTGGAATTTAAAGAGGCTTTATATCTGGGCAAGGGGACAAAAGAAGTGAGTTTTGCATCGGCTGATAAAAGCAACCCTGCCAAATTCTACATCAACTCGGCTCCGGCACACCATACTTACCCAAATAAAAAGGTGTCTAAAGCTGATGCTGAAATTGTAGAATTGGGTACACCTGAAACTGCCAATCATCGTGTAATTAACAAACTTTTGGTAAACAGTGTATTGCCGACCTGTCAGCTACAAATGGGCATGACAGAGCTGAAATCGGGTAGTGTTTGGAACACCATGCCGGCACATACGCACGACAGAAGGATGGAAGTATATTTTTATTTTGAAGTGCCACAGGGGCAAAGTGTTTGTCATTTTATGGGCGAGCCACAGGAAACCAGACACATCTGGATGCAAAATGAGCAAGCTGTAATTTCTCCAAATTGGTCTATCCACTCCGGAGCGGGAACCAGCAACTATACTTTTATCTGGGGTATGGCAGGTGAGAACCTGGATTATGGCGACATGGACCATTGCGCAATTAACGAATTGAAATAGTGACTAAAATATAAAAACATGAAGAAGATTTTTGGTTTTCTACTGTTATCTGCCGCTTTATATGCTCCTGCAATGGCGCAAACTAAAGCTACACTTACAGTAAGCAACCCCTCAAAACTGGACAGGACAGGTGCTGTGGTAGCTGTTAGCTGGAGCAATGTTGTGGCAAAATATCCAGCCATTGATACCGCAAACTTTAAAGTGATCAACAGTGTTACAAAAAAGGAGGTCCCTTTTCAGTTAGAGCGTCGCGGACAGACTGGTGTGTTGAACCTGTTGCTGCAACTCAGTCTTAAAGCAAATACCAATGCCAAATTGTTTATTGTTCCGGGAAAACCGGCACCGGTTGTACACAAAACTTATGGTCGTTATGTGCCTGAGCGTTTTGACGATTTCGCCTGGGAAAATGATAAAATAGCGGGACGTATGTATGGAAAGGCATTGGAAAAAAGAAAGGACAATGCTTTTGGAACCGATGTATGGGTAAAAAGAACCAGCAATTTGATTGTCAATAAATGGTATAAAATTGGCGATTATCATACCGATCGTGGCGATGGTATGGACTACTATAGCGTTGGTTTTACCTTAGGTGCCGGAGATATTGCTCCGATTGTTAAAGACTCTGTAGTTTTCTCTTTAAATTACCATTACTGGAAGGTATTGGATAATGGACCGTTACGGACCACTTTTGAGCTTGGATATGATGCCTGGAATGTGGCCGGAAAATCGGTAAAGGTAACCAAAACCATTTCGCTGGATGCCGGATCTCATTTAAATAAAGTAGAAGCAGTATACAACTATAACGGTGATGTATTGCCGGTAGCTGTGGGTATTGTAAAAAGAAAAGAGCCGGGAAGTATTTTGATGGATGAACAACAAGGTATACTTGGTTATTGGGAGCCGCAGCATGGTGCAGATGGCACTACAGGGGTAGGCACCATTGTGTTGGGTACACAGCTTCGGATGAATACCGATAAAGCACATTTATTAACCCATACGGTAGCAAAAAATAATGAGGCAGTGGTTTATTATAATGGTTCTGCCTGGAGCAAGGCCAACGAAATTACCTCTGCAAAAGCATGGTTCAATTATCTTAACAATTTCAAACAGGAACTGGAACAACCGTTAATAGTTAATATTCTATAAATATTAAAAATAAACCACGAAGTGCTCATGAAGACGAATCAATAAGCACTACTGAATAATTCAGGATGACGACGATTTTAACAAGATGTTTAAAAAAATAAAAAAATGGCAATATTCGATTTATTTAATTTAAAAGGAAAAATAGCTTTGGTTACCGGTTGTAAACGCGGTATTGGAAAAGCAATGGCCGAAGCATTGGCTGAAGCGGGAGCTGACATTATTGGTGTGTCCGCCAATCTGGAACTGAGTGGTAGTGATGTTGAAGTTGCCGTAAAGGGACTGGGCAGACAATTTTATGCTTACCAGTGTAATTTCAACGATCGCGATTCTTTAAAAGCTTTTTGTGAAAAAGTAAAAGCGGATCATCCGGTAATAGACATTCTGGTAAATAATGCCGGTACCATTCTGAGAAAACCGATTGCCGAGCACCCGGACGAGTTTTGGGATGAGGTGGTTGCGGTAAACCAGACTGCACCTTTTATCCTGACCAGAGAAATTGGCCGCGATATGGTTGCCAGAGGGAGTGGAAAAATCATTTTTACCGCTTCACTGCTGACTTTCCAGGGCGGTATCACTGTTCCGGGATATGCGGCTAGTAAAGGTGCCATTGGCCAGTTGACCAAAGCTTTTGCCAACGAATGGGCTGCGAAAGGTGTAAATGTAAATGCCATTGCACCTGGTTACATCTCTACAGATAACACTACAGCTTTAAGGGCTGATGAAAACCGTAGTCGTTCTATCATGGAACGTATTCCGGCAGGCAGATGGGGCGAAGCAGAAGATTTCAAGGGACCGGTTTTGTTCCTGGCTTCCGACGCGTCGAACTATATGCATGGAACGGTAATGACTGTAGACGGTGGATGGATGGGTAGGTAAACAACTTTCATTTGTATCAATATTTAAAAGCAGGCCGTAAAAAGTCTGCTTTTTTTTATATTCGGGAAATCTCTGCTAACCATACTGAATATATGGTTGTTGAGTATGAACCAAACCACACAAAAACAAATGAAACAATCTTTATTATTTAGCTTTTTTATGCTGATGGGTGCAGGCATCGTACTTGCACAAGAAAAAACAGTTTACAAAACCTGGAATCCGGCAAAAGATCAGACCAGTGTAATCGGGGGGCAGGGTTGGCACAGTGGCATCCAGAATTTTTACGACCGCCTGCCTGAAAAAGCAGAAGCAGCAGTACGCAAACCGGTGTGGAACCTTTCAAAAAACAGTGCGGGGCTCAATATTCGTTTCAAATCGGATGCCCGTGAAATTATTGTGAAATATGGGGTTTCGGGATCTATTCAAATGCCGCATATGCCTGCTACAGGGGTAAGCGGAGTGGACCTGTATGCGCAAAATACCGACGGAAAATGGGTGTGGGCACGGGGTAAATATACTTTCGGAGATACCATTACCTATCATTTTACAAATATTGAGACTGCCAGTGCCTCGGCGCGTGAGTATACCTTGTACCTGCCGCTGTACAATTCTGTAAAATGGATGGAAATTAGTGTGCCCGAGCAAAACTTTTTTACACCGCTTCCGGTTTCAACCAAAAAGCCGATTGTAGTTTATGGTACTTCCATTGCGCAGGGAGGTTGTGCCAGTCGGCCGGGATTGGCCTGGACATCTATCCTTAGCCGTAAACTGAGCCGCCCTATAGTAAACCTTGCTTTCTCGGGTAATGGTCGCCTGGAAAAAGAGGTGTTTGAACTGCTACCTGAAATTGACGCCAGCTTATACGTGTTGGATTGCTTGCCAAATCTGACCGGAACTGATTTTAGCAATGAAGAAATTATCAAACGCCTGGAGGCTACAGTTGCTCATTTGCAGCAAAAGAGACCAGGTGTGCCGATTTTACTGACCGAGCATGATGGCTATACAGATGAAGGAATAAATCCGGTTAGCCGGAAATCGTACCAAAGGGTAAATGCAGCCCTGAATACTGCTTTTGCCAAATTAAAGGCCAATGGCGTAAAACAAATCTATTTACTCTCCAAAGCTGCCATCAATCAGGATATTGAAAGTACAGTAGATGGAACTCATCCCAATGATATTGGTATGCTGCATTATGCAGAAGCGTATGATAAGTTGATCAGGAAGTTTAATTTGTAAGCCATACCCGGCTTACAAATTACTTTCTATAGCTCCAATCTTTTCCTTATAAAGTTCAACGGGACCATCAAGCAACACGGCTATAACCGTAAGCGTAGGGTCTAGTCTGTCTTCCGGTACCGGAATGTAAACAATTCCCGGAACAGCACTCCAGTATAGCTTGTTGTATATTTTATGAGGTAGCATGGTTCCTTCACCAACTATCCTGATGCGGTTGATTTTATTTTTTATACCTTTCAATGCAATGGGGCCGCTTGGCTTACCTTCTACAAAAAGATATAAGGTTTGTTTGTCGGCCGATAAGACACTGGCTCCCTGATAATGTCCTTCAGGTAATCCCTTTCCTGTTTTGTACAGGCTTTCTGCATTTTTGCAAACCCAGTTATAGCCTTCAGGTGTCAATATCTTTTTTCCTTCTTCAAAGCCGATACCATCGGCCGCAAGTCCGGTAGTTAAAAATGGATTGTTGCCTGAATGGAGCGCTGCGGCCAGTTTCATCAGTTTCAGTGAGGTGTTTTCTTTTTTTCCGGCCGACAGATCCTTAATATCGAAGGCGTTTTGCGGCTGTGGTTCTAAATTTACCGGATCCTTAAAGCTCAATGCGATTACGGTAACATCTTCATCCGTTGCAGCGGCAGGCACGCTCATTAACAGGTTACTTCCCTGGCGTGAAAACGCTACTTTTTCAGTTGATCCGATTACGCGGACCGATTGTGGTGCCGTTCCAATGCCACATAGCATGAGTTGTTCGCCTGATCTTGTTTTCCAGTCCGAATAAAGATAAAGTGTTTTCCCATCTTTTGATAAAGCCGTTTTGCCACTGAAATGCCAGGCAGGAATACCTGCCCGGGTACCGTATATGGCTTCAGTATGTTTGCTGGTCCAGCGGCCTAGTCCTTTCAGGATGTTTACCTGTTCGGTCGGAATAGTGCCATCGGCTTTTGGCCCGATGTCGAGTAATAAATTTCCACCCATACTGATACAATCAACCAATGTTCTGATGATCATATTTGGTGATTTGTATTGTTCATCATAAGGCTGATATCCCCAGGAGTCGTTCATGGTGTAACAAAGCTCCCAATAATCGCTTTCCGGTTTTAGCACCGGAATTCCTTGTTCTGGGGTTTCGTAATCGCCATGATGGTTTAGCCGCGAATTGATGATGATGTTGGGGTTGTATTTTTTTAAGTTTTTTAAAACCTGGGCGCTTTGCCATTCCTTGTCATTGTGCTCCCAGTCGCCATCAAACCAGATCAAATCCGGTTTAAAATTGGCCGATACTTCATTTAACTGGGTATGAAAATAGTTGACAAATTTATTCCAGCGTTGAGGCTCCTCTGCCAGTTTATATCTTTTTCGCTCGCGGGTAAAAACGTCATAATCGGCGTGGCTCCAATCGGGTAAAGAAAAATAGATGCCGGTTTTTAAGCCCGACTTTTTTAACTCCTTTACAAAGGGGCTAATGAGGTCCCTTTTTGCAGCGCTGTTTTTTATAGTGGTGGTAGCACCTTCAGCTTTTGTGTCCCAAAGCGAAATTCCATCGTGATGTTTGCTGGTGATGATCGAATATTTTGCACCACTTTCCTTAATCAGTTTAACCCATTCCTGAGGCTGGTAATTACGGGCATTAAAACCTTGCAATTGTTTCATGTAACTGTCGTGACTCAGGTAATTATTGAAAAAAGACCAGGATTCGGAAATGCCATTAACCGAATAAATGCCCCAGTGGATAAAAATGCCCAGTTTAGCATCTTTAAACCACTCCATTTTTTTAGCTTTTTCTAAAGGGTTTTCTTTTGTTGTTTCCTGAGCCGAAAGTTTAACAGTAAGGGATAAAAAAAAAGAAAACAATAAGATTTTGGATTTCATCAGGAATATTCGTTTTGTGTGTTATTTGTGCAGGTACGACTTTTGGTAGGATAATGGACTCTGTCCGGTAATAATTTTAAAATGTTTATGAAAGCTGGCAAAGTTGTGAAAACCACTTTCGTAACAAATCTGCTTTACATTGAGGCTGTCTTCTATCAATAGTTTACAGGCATGCCCAACCCTTATTTCACTTATAAATTGCGTGTACGTTTTTCGGGTACGTGTTTTAAAATAGCGACAGAAAGAATTGGGGCTGATATTGGCAACAGCTGCCATTTCTTCCATTTGAATTTTTCTTTTAAAATGCGTTAACGAATAATTGTAAATGGCATTGATCCTGTCATTTTCCGTTTCTTCAAAATTATTGCGGAAACCCATTGACGATAAGGATTTTTCTTTGGTGCTGCTTTCAATAGCCAGCAAGGCCTCCATCAGCAAAATAATTCTTTGCGAACCCGTAGCCTCCAGAATTTCTTCCATCAAGGCGCCAATGCGTTCCTTTTTTTCGTCTATAATTTGAATGCCTCGTTGGGCTTTCTCCAACGTTAGTTTTATTCCTTTGTTTTCCGGCAAATTTAGAAAATGATTGCCCCAAAAGGTTTCACAAAAATGAACCACCACCACATCTGCATGGTTTTCCTGGTCATCATTAAAATAGTGCTCGTCAAATTTCCAGTAATGAGGCAAGTGCGCACCTACAAGCACAATATCGCCCGAACTGAAACGTTTGATGTTATCACCAATAAACTGTGTACCACTACCTTTTTTAAAATAAATCAATTCCACTTCCGCATGATAATGCCAGCGGTTGTTGATGTAAGGAACTTTATCTCTCCTGGCGCTAAAAGAATTGACCAGGTTATTGGAAACTTTGAGCAGTTGAGGTTTCATATGTATTTGGTTAGGCGATCAAATAAATGTAGAAAAATGTTTTATAAATACTATTTATGTGCCAAAATTACTAGTTATTATGCCAATTTCGCTTAATGTTTTGAGGAAAAAGGGTCGAGCAGGTACTTATTTATTTCCTGCTGTAACTTATACTATATCTAAGTATCTAACGTTTTTAATTGCTGTACCTTATATTAATGCTTAGATCAACTACCCGCGGAACAATTTTATTACTGTTATTGATTAGCCTTTTTGCCACGCAGCAGTTAAAGGCACAAATGAAAAGAGTAGTTACGGGAACTGTTCAGGACAGCACCAATCTGCCCATCCCAAGTGCACATGTTCGTTTAATTAGCGGTAAAGATACCCTAAACAGGAGTGCCGATAACGAAGGAAGATTTTCCTTTAGTGGCATCAGTAGTCCGAATTTTGATATCCTGATCAGGGGAATTGGCTATAAAGCATTTTCAGGTTCCTATACTTTTGATGCCAAACAGACTGAATTTGCATTGGATGCGATAGTGCTGAAAGCCGAAACCCAGATGTTGAATGAAGTGGTGATTAATGGTAAAATCAGACCGATAAGGGTGATGAAAGATACTATAGAATACAATGCTGGGGCATATGTGGTTCGGGAAAATGATCATGTAGAGGATTTGCTAAAGCAGCTGCCCGGGATGGAGGTGGATGAAAAAGGCAAGGTGACCAGCCTGGGCAAAGAGCTGACAAAGATCAGGGTAAACGGAAAAGATTTTTTTACGGGAAATGTAAAGGAGTTTATCAAGCAATTGCCGGCCGATATATTTTCTCATTTGCAGGTAATTGACGATTACGGAGATGAGGCTAATTTTACCGGAATTAAAGTAGGTGAGCCCAAAAAGATACTGAACCTGGTAACTAAACCAGACCGAAATAAAGGTCGGTTTGGAAGTGCAGGAGGAAGTGCAGGTACCAATAAAAGGTACGGGCTGAATGTTGTAGGAAATATGTGGGAGGGAGATCAGCAGATTGGCCTTAATAGTTTTTTGAGTAATGCCAATAACAGCGGCGGACAGAGCCGGGATTTTTCTTTGGGGGCCAATATCAGGAAGCCATTAGCCAAGGGATTAAGCATGAGTGGAGGATATACTTTTAATCAAAACCGAAGCGAAAATGAAAGACAGAGCTATATAGAAACGGTGAATGAATTGGGAACCATTTATAATGACAGTTTTAACCGGTCTAAACAAAGCGGCGGCAACCATAACCTGAACCTGGATATCAATGGGATGCTGCTGAAAAATTATTTCAATGCTTCGATAAATGGAAGTTTGTCTAGCAACAGTTCGGTAAATCATTCTTCCTCCCTGCAAACCGGAGTGATAAAACAAGACCTGATTAACGACAATGGCGTTTCCGGTAACAGTCCGGGCCTAAGCGCAAATTTAGCCTGGGGTAAAAAGTTTGGTAAAAAAAGAAAGCGCACGGTGTTGATGAATTTTAATACCAATCTGAATAAAACCAATAACAACGAAGATATTACCACCACAACCAGTTATTACGATAAAATAACGGGTGATTTGGTAAAAGACTCGCTGCTGAATAGAATTGTGGATACCAGGAACGTTAGCAACAGCTTTAATGCCGGTTTCAGTTTTAGCGAACCTTTGACCAGGGCCGATGATACCGTAAAAAGAAAATCGATAGATGTTAACTATGCCGTTACCTTAACTTCTACGCATAATAACCTGCAAACAAATGTGCGGGACAAGTTGGGCCAGGCCCACTATGTAGATTCATTGAGTAATATTTACACTTCTCTGTTCATCAATCAGAACCTGCGTTTAAGTTACCGTTACAATGCCAAAAAGTTTGATTATAGTATTGGTGTAAGCGCACAGCCCAGCACGCTTACCGGAAGTTATGAGGGAAGGGATGATAAAGTGCGGCAGAATACTTTAAATTTCAGTCCTACCGCCGATGCCAGGTTTTTGCTAAGTCAAAGCCAGTCTGTAAATTTTAGTTATAACGGGTATACAAATGCACCCAGTTTTGAACAGCTTCGCCCGGTTCCCGATACCAGGAACCTACAGAATGTGATTATCGGTAACCCGGATTTAAAAACCGCCTTTACCCATTCGGTGAATCTCAGTTACCGGTTATTTGGCAGCACTACTGGCAGGGCATTACAAATAGGCTTCAATGGAAATGTGATTCAAAACCAGGTGGCCAGTAATGTTATCCTTATTCCTGATACCTTAAATGGCCTTAAGCAGGAAACACGTTTCGAAAATGCAAACGGCAATTACAATTTTGGGAGCAATTATTCCCTCTCGCTACCTTTTGCCAAAAGAAAATATAGTTTGTCGGCCAATGGAAACCTGGGGTATACCAATGCCGTTGTGTTTACAGACAATGTAAAGAACTTTAACAGCGGAATTAATTTTAGTCAGTCGGTACAAGCCAGCATGAACACCAAAAAGCTGTCGATGAGTACGGCTGTAAATTATAGTTATAGTGTAAATGATTACTCGCTGGCCACTGTGAAATCCAGAAATATAGAAAACTGGTCCTTTAGCTTACAATCGAGAGTGGTGGCCTCCAAATTTTTGTCGGCCAATGTCACTGCTACCAAAAGAATAAACAATGGTTATGCGCTCAATTCCACCAATCCACTATTGATCGGGGCAAGTATTGATACCTTTTTCTTAAAAAACCGGATGGCCACGTTATCCCTTCAGGCCAATGATCTGCTGAATCAGGGAAATACACTGGATAGGGTAGTAGATAACAACTCGATTATCGACAGCAGAAGTAATCAGGTTACCCGGTATATTGTCATGAATTTTTCGATGAGGCTACAAAATTTTGGTGGGAAGAAAAAGAGTTGAAAAAAGTGTGTTTAAACTTTCATTTATTAAAAAAGATAATTACATTTGAGCTTACCCTTTCGAGGGTATGTTTTTCATAGGTAGATGTAGGGTCGAAAATTAATTTTCGGCCCTTTTTTATTTCCCCTCTTCCGTATCTTTACAAAACTATGCGTCAGAAAAAAAAAATCATTGTTGCGGTTACAGGGGCCAGTGGGTCGGTTTATGCTAAGTTGTTGCTGGATAATCTGTTATTGTTGGGTGATCAGATTGAGCAGGTCGGAGTAGTCATGTCAGACAATGCAAAGGAGGTCTGGCGCTTTGAACTTGGGAACCAGGATTACAACAATTATCCCTTCACTTTTTATCCAAAAATGGATTTTAATGCCCCTTTTGCGTCGGGGTCTGCAAAATATGACACCATGATTATTATTCCCTGTTCTATGGGAACGCTGGGTAGAATAGCTCAGGGCATCTCCAATGATCTGATTTCAAGAGCGGCCGATGTGGTGCTGAAGGAGCGGAGAAAATTGATTGCGGTAGTGCGCGATACGCCTTTTAGCCTCATCCACATCAATAATATGAAAACCGTTACCGAGGCAGGTGGCATCATTTGTCCGGCAAACCCCTCGTTTTACAGCCTCCCTAAAACCATCGAAGAGGTGGCGCAAACGGTAGTGAGCCGTGTGATTGACCTGGCGGGACTGGAGCAGGATAGTTACCGTTGGAATGAGGAATAATTCTTATCTTTGCACGCTTTATCAGTCGTCATCCTGAATTATTCAGTAGTGCTTATTGATTCGTCTTCATGAGCACTTCGTGGTTTATTTCAGGATCTCGTTTTGGTATTCATAATCGCATTAGGATCCTGAAATAAATTCAGGATGACGAGATGTATAGATTTAATTAATGAAAAAAGTTGCATTTTATACATTAGGCTGTAAGTTGAATTTCTCAGAAACTTCAACAATAGGCCGTTTATTTACCGACGCAGGTTATGCTGTAGTGGATTTTACAGACGCGGCGGATGTATATGTAATCAATACCTGTTCGGTAACCGAGCATGCCGACAAAAAATGCCGTAAGGTAGTTAAGGAGGCTTTAAAATATGCTCCACACGCATATATTACTATTGTTGGCTGTTATGCACAGTTAAAACCTACCGAGATTGCCGAAATTGAAGGTGTGGATATGGTGTTAGGTGCAGCTGAGAAATTCAGGATTGTTGAATTTATCTCTGACCTGACCAAACAGCCCAAAGCAGTTGTTCATCAGCAAAACATAGAGAAAGTAAACCATAATTTTATTGCAGCCTATTCTATTGGCGATCGTACCCGCACCTTTTTAAAAGTACAGGATGGCTGCGACTACCCATGTACTTATTGTACCATACCATTGGCACGTGGGGGCAGTAGAAGCGATACCATAGAAAACGTGGTAAACCGTGCCCGGCAGATTGCAGAAAGCGGGGTGAAGGAAATTGTACTGACCGGCGTAAACCTGGGCGACTTTGGCATCCGCAACGGGCAAAGGGAGGATAAGTTTTTTGACCTGGTAAAGGCGCTTGACGAAGTTGAGGGAATTGAAAGGATCAGGATATCCTCTATTGAACCTAATTTGCTGAGCAATGAAATCATTGAATTTGTTGCCAGCTCTAAAAGATTTGTACCGCATTTTCATATCCCATTGCAGTCCGGGTCAAATAAAATACTTGGACTGATGCGTAGACGTTATCAGCGCGAACTATATACCGAACGTGTAGCCAAAATAAAAGCAGTGATGCCAAATTGCTGTATTGGTGTGGATGTAATTGTAGGTTTTCCGGGCGAAACCCATGAAGATTTTTTAGATACCTACCAGTTTCTGAATGAATTGGATATTTCTTATCTGCACGTATTTACGTATTCTGAACGTGAACAAACTGCCGCTGCCGAAATGAAAGGCCGTGTAGCAGGTAGTACCCGTGCCGATCGCAGTAAAATGCTGCATATCTTATCAGATAAGAAACGCAGGGCTTTTTACGAGTCACAAATTGGCAGCGTTGCTGAAGTTCTTTTTGAAGATGATCAAAAAAACGGTTTCATGCATGGTTTTACCAAAAACTATGTAAAGGTTAAAGCCAAATACGACCCGGTAATGGTAAATGAAATTAAAACGGTGAAACTGGTTGAAGTAACAGCCGATGGTGAAGTAGAAGTTGCAGAAACACAAGAAGTATTTGCGCATTAATCCTATATTCGCATTAAACTTTTTTTTATCATATGTTTCCAACCGTATCTCATTTTATAGAATACCTTTTTGGCGTACAGGTTCCGCTTCCTTTTAATACTTTCGGTGTTTTTGTAGCATTGGCATTTATTGCCGGTTACTGGGCTTTTACCAAAGAGTTTAAAAGAAAAGAAGCCCTGGGAATTATTCATCCGCAAAAAAAGCTTGTCACTATTGGTAAACCGGCAAGTATGTTGGAAATGGCTTCAAATGCCGTTTTTGGTTTCCTTATTGGCTATAAACTGGTATACGCGTTATTAAACTATAAGCTTTTTGTAGCCGATGCGCAAACCGTGCTGCTGTCTACCAAAGGAAATATTTTAGGTGGCTTATTTTTTGCCGGCCTGTTTGCTTACTGGGATTATCAGGAAAAAAATAAAGTAAAACTGGATAAGCCTAAAACGGTAGAAGTTACCCAGCATCCATATGAACTGATGGGAAGCCTGATTGTATGGGCTGCGGTATGGGGATTTTTAGGCGCTAAAATATTCGACAATCTGGAACATTGGGATTCCTTTGTGGCCGATCCTATCAATAGCTTGCTGTCCTTTAGTGGTTTGACTTTTTATGGTGGACTCATTTGCGGCGGTGCGGCGGTATTATATATCGCGCGTAAAAATGGAATCAAGGTATTGCATATGCTTGATATTGGTGGCCCTGGTATGATGCTGGCTTATAGTGTAGGCCGTATTGGCTGCCATATGTCGGGCGACGGCGATTGGGGAATTACCAATTTAAATCCTAAGCCATTTTCCTGGCTGCCCGATTGGCTATGGGCATATACCTATCCAAATAACGTAGCCAATGAGGGAGCGCATATTCCGGGTTGTGTAGGTAAGTTTTGTAATGAACTGGTACAGCCGGCTTACCCTACGCCAATTTATGAGGTGATTGTTTGTTTTATATTGTTCGTGATTTTGTGGCAACTTCGCGACCGCATCAAGTCGCCGGGAACAATGTTTGGAATTTACCTGATGATGAATGGTGTAGAGCGTTTCTTTATAGAATTGATCAGGGTAAATACAAAATATCATGTTGCCGGGATACAGTTTACCCAGGCCGAATTAATTTCGTGCCTGATGTTCTTATCTGGCCTGTTTCTTGTCGTTTACTCGCAAAAAAACAAAGAAAAATTAGCCACTTATTAAAACCTGCTGCATTTGAATTACGAAATATTGTGTTCCAAGGTTATTGCTATAGCCCGACTTACAGGTAATTTTATAAGAAAGGAATCCATGAACTTTGATGCCAATGCCATCGAGTTTAAGGGACTGAACGATCTGGTTTCTTATGTAGATAAGAATGCCGAAAAGCAACTGGTCAGAAATCTGTCTAAAATTCTTCCCGAAGCTGGTTTTACCACCGAGGAAGAAACCATCAATACCAAAGGAGCTGTTTACAACTGGATTATTGACCCATTGGATGGTACCACCAATTTTATTCATGGCATACCTACGTATTCCATCAGCATTGCCCTGTATGAGGACGCGCATCCCGTTATTGGTGTGGTTTACGAAATCAATAGGGGCGAGATGTTTTATACTTATAAAGGAGGTGCAGCCTATCTGAACAACAAACCGATTACCGTTTCGGCCAGAACCCAGCTATCCGATTGTTTGCTGGCTACCGGATTTCCGTATTATAATTTTGAAAAGCAGCAGCAGTATATGGCACTTTTTGCCGATATGATGCGTAAGTGTCATGGCCTGAGAAGAATTGGATCGGCCGCGGTAGATCTGGCCTATGTAGCCTGCGGCCGTTTTGATGCTTTTTTTGAATACAACCTCAATGCCTGGGATGTAGCTGCAGGTGCTTACCTGGTGCAACAGGCAGGCGGACAAATCATGAACTTTGGTGGGGGGGACGAATTTATCGAAAAGCGGGAGATTTTAGCCACCAATGGCAAGGTTACTGATGAAATTTTAACAGTCATCAGCTCGCATTTTTAAGACGACCTTTTTCCGACTTTCTTTTATCCTCCTTCAGGACTTCTTCGGAGAAAAACCCATTTTTAGGGGCAAGGTGGGGCAAAGCCCCGAAGGAAATCAAAATTTTGAATTATATTTTAGCACATTGAATTACAATATCATAAATACGCTAAAATATGCCGAAATTGTCCTTTTTATTGAAGAACATTAGGTTGTAACAAAACCAAAATATAACATTTATGAAAACATCTCTGCTTGCTGATGAAGTAGCAATAATCCGTTCACAAACAAAAGGCTGTGCCGGTTTGGCACATTTTAATAACGCAGGCTCATCATTGCCGCCTGATGTTGTAGTTGATACGGTTATAAATTACCTGCAGGAAGAAGCTGTGGCCGGAGGATATGAAACTGAAACTAAATATGCAGATCAGCTGAACCAGGTTTACGATTCCATTGCAGAGCTGCTGAATGCAGATAGGGATGAAATCGCCCTATTTGAAAATGCCAGTGCTGCCTGGATGACGGCTTTTAAAGGTCTTACTTTTAAAGATGGTGATGAAATCATTACCACTGAAATGGAATATGTAACCAATTTGATTGGATTGGTTGACATGCAAAAAGCAGATGGGATTAAAGTAAAGGTAATTCCTAATGATGAAGATGGTAATTTCAGTATAACCGAGTTTGAAAAAGCCATAACCCCAAAAACCAGGTTGATTGCTGTGACCCATGTTTCTTCTTCGGGTGGTAGTATTTTGCCGGTTGAGGAGATCGGTAACCTTGCCGAAAAACATAATATCCTTTACCTGCTTGATGCCTGCCAGAGTGCAGGGCAAATACCCTTGGATGTTAAACATATTAAATGCGATATGCTTTCGGCAACTGGACGTAAATACCTGCGTGCACCAAGGGGTACAGGATTTTTGTTTGTAAAGAAAGCGAGTTGGGATAAGTTAAAGCCTGTTTTGCTTGATTTTCTGGCTGCCGGGAATGTTTCTTTATCAGGTTATACACTTCGACCCGATGCCCGAAGATTTGAGCTTTATGAAAAAAATCGTGCGCTTACTCTAGGGTTAGGCAAAGCTGTTGATTATGCATTGAATATCGGAATGGAACGCATATGGGACCGTATCCGGCACCTCTCGCAGATCGCAAGGGTAAAACTGGTAGCAATTCCCGGAGTAAGAGTTCACGACCGGGGCGAAACCAAAAGCGGCATCATTACTTTCAGTCTTAAAGATATGGAGAGTTCCGTTGTCAAAACACAATTGGCAGGGCGGGGGATCAATGTGTCAATCGGTGGGCAGCAAGCCACGCCGATTTATATGGAAAAGTCCGGTTTGGTAACCGTTTTGCGCGCCTCTGTTCACTACTACAATACGGAAGAGGAAATCGACTATTTATGCCAGTCGCTAGCGGGAATTGTAGCTGTTTCTTATTAAAGACACTTTTTAATTTCTTTGCTTATGGCTATAATGGGCTGATGGGAATTTTCAGTAGTTGCCTGGCAGGTCAATAACCTGCATAGACCAAGCCGGAACCTACATATATAAAAGGGGCTCGAAGAAAATTCGAGCCCCTTTTATATATGATTTTAATAAGTGGAAAATCAGTTTACAATGCCTCAGAAACAACTTCTTTAACTTCCGGCACCATACGTTGCAATAAATTCTGGATTCCTGATTTTAAAGTGATGGTTGATGAAGGACATCCGCTGCACGAACCTCTAAGTTCAACCGTAACCACACCTTCGTCAAACGACTTATAGCTAATTGCACCACCATCCTGTTCAACCGCCGGACGAACATAATCGTGCAGAATTTGTTGTATTTTAATCTCCAGATCAGTTCCTTCAAAAGTAGGGGCTTCGGCCGAAGTGTCTTCCTTGATTTTATATTCAGATTCTACAGCTCCCTTTACAAACTCCTTTAAAATCGGTTCAATATCAGGCCATTCTGCATCTTCAGTCTTGGTAATGGTTACAAAGTTACTTGCAAAAAACACCCCGTTAACAAAGTTGAACTTGAATAATTCTTTCGCAAAAGGAGAGTGCTCAGCACTTTCTTTAGTTGCAAAATCTTCGCTGCCGTTGATCAATAATTTATTGACCATAAACTTCATTGTAGCAGGATTTGGTGTTTGTTCTGTATATACGTTGATAGTCATTGTCTTATTTTTTTATACAAAAATAAATAATTCATTAATGCAATGGTGCTTGCAGGTGTCTGTTTTAGGTCATTATATCTAAAGTCCTGTTTAAAACACTCCGGTATAGTTAAATGGCGTGATCTGTTTCAGCTCTTCTTTTAAAGCATCACTTACATTTAAACCATCAATAAAGTTGGCCATGGTAACCGCTGTAATCTTCTGATTGGTACGGGTAAGGTCTTTCAAAGCCTCGTAAGGATTTGGATAAGCTTCTCTTCTTAAAACGGTTTGTATGGCTTCCGCAACTACTGCCCAATTGTTTTCCAGGTCGGCCGCAATAGCTTCATTGTTCAACAAAATCTTGTTCAGACCTTTTAAGGTTGATGAAATGGCAATTACGGTATGCGCCATCGGTACACCTACATTTCTTAACACCGTAGAATCTGTCAAGTCTCTTTGTAAACGCGAAATAGGCAGCTTTGCAGCAAAAAACTCAAACAAAGCATTGGCAATACCTGCATTACCTTCGGCATTTTCAAAATCTATCGGGTTTACCTTATGCGGCATGGCCGATGAACCAACTTCTCCCTCTTTTATTTTTTGTTTAAAATAGTTTTTAGAGATATATGACCAGATGTCCCTGTCCAGGTCAATAATAATGTTGTTGATGCGTTTCAGTGCATCGCATTGTGCGGCAAACTGATCGTAATGTTCAATTTGCGTAGTATGTTGCGCGCGGGTTAAACCTAATGCTTCGTTTACAAAGCGATTAGAGAAGTCGACCCAGTTGATGCCCGGATAGGCGATATGGTGCGCGTTGAAATTACCAGTAGCACCGCCGAATTTGGCACTGTTCGGGATATTTTTTAGGTTGTTTAACTGAATTTCCAGACGCTCTGCAAATACCAGGAATTCTTTACCCAATTTAGTTGGCGATGCCGGTTGTCCGTGAGTATGTGCCAGCAAAGGTACATCTGCCCATTCGTTGGCCAGTTCTTTTATTTTGCCGATAAGCTGGGCAATATTAGGGTAATAAACCTCATTAAGGGCCAGTTTAAAAGTAAAAGGAATGGCGGTATTGTTGATGTCCTGAGAGGTTAAACCAAAATGAATAAACTCTTTATAGTTTTCCAGGCCAAGCTGATCGAATTGTTTTTTTATAAAATACTCAACCGCTTTTACATCATGGTTGGTTATTTTCTCGGTGTCTTTAACTTCCTGCGCATGGGTATCGTTAAATTGTTCATGAATTAAACGCAGTTTTGGATAGTTGGCTTTATCAAACTGGTCCAGGCCCGGCAGTCCTGCTTCGCATAGCGAAATGAAATATTCAATTTCTACATAAACCCTGTATCTGATCAGTGCAGACTCTGAAAAATATTTGGAAAGGCTCTGGGTAGTATTTCTATAACGCCCATCAACCGGAGAAATGGCTTGAAGTGGAGATAAATTCATGAATGTTTTGATTTTTTGCAAACGCGAAGTTACACATTCTTAGCCGTTTTTTGGAAGATGGCCTGTGTAAATAAAATGAAGGGCATAAAAAAAGGCTTTGGAGTTGCCAAAGCCTTTTTTATAAGATTAACTTAACTTAGTGAGCTGGAGCAGTAGTCTCAGTAGTAGTTTTAACAGTAGTATCTTTTACAGTTGAATCAGTAACTGTAGTATCAACTGTAGTTACAACAGCAGAAGTATCAGTTAAAGTAGTATCTGTAGATTCGCCAGTTTTTTCAGATGATTGACAAGCTGCTACTGATAAAGAGATTGCTAAAGCTAAAAAGCCAAATTTAAATGCGTTTTTCATTCTAATTCTATTTTAAATAATTAATTAATTTTACAGATTAATACCTGAAACTTTAAAAGGTAACCCAGCTGTTTGAAAAAAAAGTAAAATTATTTTTGATAACCTTCCTTTTTCTTGTTACTGTACTGTTTTACAGTTAGATAGTTTTTTAAAGTACTTATCCAGCGGCGCAAAGATAGAATTATTCCGTATTATTTTCATTTCTCTTTAATTTTTTTTCAGAAGTATTTATTTTTTGTTTTGCTGTCATGCTGTCTTTGGTGGTTTCATCTGCAATAAAGTGGTACTGATTTTATACTTTTTTCTATACAATTACTGGTTACCGGTATAGGCTTTTCCTCACATGGTTCACACATTCTACACATATCCTTCACAAAAAGGTACCCTTTTGTGGGTTTTGTGTGAAGGAGGTGTGAATAAGGTGTGAAGAATCGCCAACTTTGTGAAGGATTGTATCATCAGGATATGATTACACTTAGTGATAGTCAGAGAAGGGCCAAACAGCTCTGGTAACAAAAAAGATAAAAGTGGGTAGGGTTACCAGTACCTTATTTAAGTATTAAGCCTAAAGTGATAAAAAAAATATTTTTTTTAGCTAACATTGGGTTACCATTCACGTATAAAGGTATTAATTGGTGAGTAATAAGTTAAGCAGTTCAGTTCCAACAGATAGAGAGGTTGTTTTAGGTATCTTAAATAACTCAGAAGAAGCGCTAAATAAACTGTATGCCGGGTATTTTCCGATGGTTTTGCAGTTTATATTGAATAATAATGGTGACGAGGATGATGCAAAGGATGTGTATCAGGAAGGAATTATCGTTTTATACAATAAAATCAAAAGCGGAAATTTTGAATTAAGCAGTAAGCTAAAAACCTACATTTACTCGGTTTGCAGACGCATATGGTTGAAGAAGCTTTCACAGAAAAGCAGAAAATCTAATGACATCTCGGACTTTGAAGATGTAATAGCTGTGGAGTCTGATCTGGAACAACAGGAAGAGAAGGACCAGCAGTTTGAAAAAATGCAGGATGCCCTTGTTCATCTTGGCGAACCCTGTAAAACTATTATTCAGGATTTTTATTTAAATAACCTTTCGATGCAGGAGATCTGTGAAAAGTTTGGCTATACCAATACAGATAATGCCAAAACACAGAAGTACAAATGCCTTCAAAGGTTAAAAAAGTTATTTTTTCAATCTTAATAATGATATGAGGAACGAGATAGAGTTAGAAGGTATAATTGAAGATTATCTGAATGGTAAACTGAATGAAGCTGAATTGAAGGCTTTTGAAGAATTACGTCTTAACGATGCTACAGTTGACCATAAAGTAGTTGCTCATAAGGTTTTTCTGGATTCATTGAAGGATTATGCTGCCATTGCCGACCTGAAGAATAAGATGGACCTGGCACATGCGCAGATTGATGTAGAAACATTGAGCCAAAAACTAGGACCTCATCCTTCATTCATTGTAAATATCTGGCGCAACAACAAAATTGCCGTTGCCGTTGCTGCTTGCTTTATGCTGGTTACCGGAGTATTATTTTATTCTATACAGCAAACTACCCAGCAAAACGGAAGTGTGGAACTGGTAAGCAGGGAGCTGGCAAAGATTAAAAATTCACAAAGTAATCTGATCAGAAAAATAAACTCTACCAACGAGAGTAAGAATTTAAAACCCGCCAATTTTGGAGGTACAGGTTTTGCACTGACAGCCAATGGTTATATTTTAACCAATTTGCATGTGGTAGACGGAGCCGACTCTGTATATGTGCAGGACAGTAAAGGCAATTCGTTTAGAGCAGTAGTAAAACGTAAAGATTCTCAATATGATCTGGCCATCCTTAAAATCGATGACGATTCGTTTAGTCCGCTTTCTAATTTGCCTTACCGATTGAAACAGAATGTAATTGGTATGGGTGAATCGGTATATACCCTGGGTTTTCCTAAGGATGATGCAGTATATGGCCAGGGGTATGTGAGTTCAAGAACAGGCTATAATGGCGATACTACCCAATATCAGGTGTCTATTCCTGTGAATCCAGGCAACAGTGGAGGGCCTCTGTTAGATCATGATGGAAACATTATTGGGGTAATCAGCGCCAAACAAAATCAGGTTGACGGTGCTACGTTTGCCGTTAAATCAAAATACATTCAGGAAGCATTAAACTCTATTCCTAATGATTCTTTAGGCAGAAAAGTTGCTTTCAGTAAAAGGAATTCGCTGCAGGGTTTGAGTAAGCCTAAGCAGGTTGATAAAATAAAAGACTACGTATTTATGATCAAGGTTTATAAATAAACGCTTGTAAAAGAAATTGTTGAAACCCCGAAACTTATTTACAGTTTCGGGGTTTTATTTTTACTGAAATATTAAATTTGTTTTCAACGATAATGAAACTATCATAGGCAATATTTCTTGTAAATGTTTGCCACGATGGTTGATATGATTTTTTTATATGGATTTTGGAAAAGTAGCCACAAATGAACTCGCATCTGTAGATTTTTCACTTCCCGCGGATGGGAAACAGACGGCAGTTACCCTTTCGGGCAGTAAACGGACTAAAGAGCCTGCCTTTTATATTGGCTGTGCCAAATGGGGCAGGAAGGAATGGGTAAATATGATTTATCCAGCTAAAACCAAAGAAGCCGATTTTTTGGATCAATATGTAAAGCATTTTAATTCAATAGAATTAAATGCTGTTTTTTACAGTATTCCGAGTGCCGACCTGATTCGTAAATGGAAGCATAAGGCTGAAGAAAATTCGGATAATGGCTTTGTTTTTTGCCCCAAATTTTCGAGAACCATTAGTCATATCAAACGATTGAAAGATGCCGAAGTTCCTACAGATTTGTATTTGTCCAGCATCCACGAATTCGGACGGTTTCTGGGGCCTTGCTTTCTGCAGCTGGGCGATAACTTTGGACCGAAGAATTTTGAGGTATTGGAAAATTATTTGAAGCTGCTGCCCGTAGACTTGGAAGTTTTTGTAGAAGTAAGGCATGAGGAATGGTTTACAGATCAGTTGATTCGTGATCAGTTCTTTCAAATGCTGGCCAGGTTAAAAAAGGGGGCGGTAATTACCGACGCAAGCGGAAGAA
Source organism: Pedobacter schmidteae (assembly GCF_900564155.1). Lineage (NCBI taxonomy): Bacteria > Pseudomonadati > Bacteroidota > Sphingobacteriia > Sphingobacteriales > Sphingobacteriaceae > Pedobacter > Pedobacter schmidteae. Next base: position 3,156,016 of record NZ_LS999839.1, read on the forward strand.
GGGACTGTGTTCATATGGAGCTGACAATTCCTGAAATATTTATCCGTTTTGTAGGAAACGGACAAGAACATAAGGAATCAGATTTTGCAAGGATAGACGATTGGGTTGCACGTATCAAAACCTGGCTGGATAAAGGCCTGCAAAAAGTTTATTTTTTTCTACATCAGCATGATGAAAAAGATACTCCAATTTTGGCCGATTATACCATTCGTCAGTTTAATCACCATCTGGGGGCTAAAGTGGCTACCATCAACTTTATGGATAAAGACAAAGAAATTACAAAACAAAGAGAATTATTCTAATTAGTATACTTAATTTGTAGACTTTATTGTTTACCTTGTAAAAGTATTTATTTACACCTAAAAATATAAAATTATGAGTTTAAGAATAGGGGACACAGCGCCCAATTTTAAAGCAGATACGTCTATTGGTCCTATCGATTTTTATGAGTTCTTAGGAGATAGCTGGGGTGTTTTATTTTCTCATCCGGCTGATTATACACCGGTTTGTACTACAGAACTTGGCCGTACTTCGGCATTAAAAGCTGAGTTTGAAAAAAGAGATGTAAAAGTGCTGGCGCTAAGTGTGGATTCTGCAGAATCGCACAGAGGCTGGATCAATGATATTAATGAAACTCAAAATACTGAGGTAGATTTTCCAATTATTGCTGATGAAGATAAAAAGGTGGCTGACTTGTATGATATGATTCATCCAAATGCTTCTGAGACTTTAACTGTTCGTTCGTTGTTCATCATATCGCCGGATAAAAAGGTGAAACTGATGCTGACTTATCCTGCTTCTACAGGACGTAATTTTAACGAGGTACTGAGGGTAATTGATTCTTTACAGCTGACAGCAAACTACAGCGTAGCTACACCTGCTGATTGGGAAGATGGGCAAGATGTGGTAGTGATGAACAGTATCAAAACTGAGGACATTCCTGCAAAATTCCCTAAGGGACATAAGGTTATTAAACCATATCTGAGGACAACACCCCAGCCAAACAGATAAGGCATTATTATAGTATATTTTGTAAAAGGGTATCCGCAGGTAATTCGGATACCCTTTTTTTAATCTGGTTTGTATTAACCCATAGATCGGCTAAATGTATTTTCATAAGCCTTAAATCTGGCTCTTATTTTTTGATTAAGGGATGGCTCCACACCTTTTGCTGTTAACTCCTGCAGGCTGTTTAAAACATACATCCCCAATTGAATGTCGCCAATGGAAGCTTGCTGTAACCGGGGGCTCAGAGAAGCGATGTAGTCTAGCTCCTGATCTATAAAGGATAAGGTTGTTTTTGCCATGAGGTTTGCACGTTGGTGCTCGTTTAAGCGATTAAGCAGGCTAATGGTTTCCAGTTGGTTCAGTGTATCGCGGATGGAATAGAGCTTTAATGGCAAATCTTTAATGCTTTTGTTCACCACTTGACGTGCCATGGTTTTTTTTCCTTCATTTATTAAATTATTTGCCAATGCATTTTGAAAAACCCAGGTGTCATTGGCCACCCTTCGGGTTTCCGGATCAAGATAAGTTACCTTTTTAAAACCGCTGAAGTCCATCTTATGCATGGTATTGTGGTACATGACATCGGAGTTGGTTAGCTGGGACTTATCGCGATCATCATTCTCTGCTCTTTTAAATGGCAACAAACGATAAGCATAACCCTCCAGGTGCAGGTATTTATCCAGACCGATATAAGTATCATCAGATAACGACGAACCAAAATAAACTGGCCTTTCCCAGTTGTTGTGAACAAGAATGTCAAAAATGGCGAGGTCTGCTTTACCGGCGAAATCCTTTTTAAAGTCCCATTCCATTTGGGCGGCTACTTTATCTCGATCTTTGGCCTGTATGGTATTTGTTTTTACCAGCTGATTTACATCAATGCTTAATTTTAGTTTTTTTGTCGGCAGAAAGTTTTCGAAAGAACCACCCTGCATTTCTACCTTATCCTCTTTATTATCAGATGTAAGTACTGGCAACAGTTCACCGAGCTCTACGCTGTCTTTAAATCCATAGTCGATGTAAGGAAGGTAATCGCGTACACCTTTTTGATATTTCTCGGCGGCCATGGCGATTGGGAGTGGAGCCGATTTATAAGCCTGTATTTTCATTTGATTGATATAATCGCTATCGGCTAAAAACTGAATGGAGACTACCCTTACATCGGTTCTGATACCTTCTACTTCTTGTGCGTACCATAATGGATAGGTGTCATTATCCGCATTGGTAAATAGTATAGCATTTGGAGCACAGGAATTGAGGTAATTGCGGGCAAAATCGAGGGCGGTATGCTTGCCCGAACGATTGTGATCGTCCCAGTTTTGGGTGGCCATCATTACAGGAGCTAGCAGCAAGCCTGTTATTGCGGCCAGGGCCAGACTCAATTTGCCCGGAGTAAATAGGTTGTACATTTCTTTCACGGCCAATACACCAAAGCCAATAAAAATGGCAAAGGCATAAAATGAGCCAACGTAGGCATAATCTCTTTCTCTAACCTGCATGGGGTCTTGGTTCAGGTAAAGAATAATGGCCAATCCGGTGCAAAAGAAAAGTGTAGCGATAATCAGTGTGTCTTGTTTGTTTTTCCGATACAAAAAAATCAGGCCTGCAATACCCAAAAGCAAGGGCATTCCATAATAAAGGTTGTTACCTTCGTTGGCCGTAATGGACAACGGTAGTTTGGATTGGTTGCCTAAACGTAGAGCATCCAAAGATTTAATCCCCGTAATCCAATTGCCTTCTTTAAAACTACCCTGACTATGGAGGTCATTCTGGCGTCCGGCAAAGTTCCATAAGAAATAGCGCATATACATAAAACCCAGTTGATAGGAGCTGAAAAAGCCAAGGTTTTGTGCAAAGCCAGGGGTTTCTCCTTCGGCAAGTCCCATCCACTGACGGTAAAAGGCAACGTGGCTCGGTTTGTTGCTGTAAGTACGTGGAAAAAGGACATTTTTGTCGTAGTCGGCCTTATAAGATTTGCCTGCTTCTTCATAGGTTTTTGCTCCTTTTCTATATTCGGTGCCGGTTTCTTTGATGCCGGTTTGCCGGGCATCAAAAGTTCGGCCATATAAAAGAGGGGTATCACCGTAATTGGTACGTCCTAAATAGCTATATAAGGAAAAGGGATTGTCGGGGTTAGACAGATTGATGTTGGGTTTGGCATTTGCCCTGATCACAATCATGAAGTAGGAGCTGAAGCCAAACAACACAAAGGTGAGGCATAACAATGAGAGGTTAAGTGTGTATTTTTTGTGTTTAACAGAATAATAAATGCCATAAGTAATACAGGATGCCAGCAGCAGGATAAAAACTAAGGCTCCACTGCCAAATTCGAAACCCAGGGTGTTGACAAAGAAAAGATCGGTTTTTGCAGCACTCAATACGAGGTACTGAACGATAACAAATTGTACTAGACCAACAAGAAAGCAACCAAATAATAATGCTTTTAGTATTCCGCTAAGACCAGGACGTGCAGTTGTTTTGAAATGATACACCAGTACGACGGCGGGTATAGCCAGCAAGCTTAACAGGTGTACGCCGATAGAAAGGCCGATCATAAAAGCAATAAATATCAGCCATCGGTTGTCGGGGTAATTTTCCCATTTTAGGATGGCCCAGAAAACAATGGCGGTAAAAAGGGTCGAAAGTGCATATACCTCGGCTTCAACCGCTGAAAACCAAAAGGTATCTGAAAATGTGTAAGCCAGGGCACCTACAGCTCCGGCGGCAATGATGGTAAAAATCTGTGTACTGTTTTTCTCTTTTGGGTACAAGCGGGCTGCCAGGGCAGTGATGGTCCAGAACAGAAACATAATGGTTGCTGCGCTAAATAATACTGAACTGAAGTTAATCCAATAGGCTATCTTGTTGGTGTTGCCCATTGCCAACAAAGAAAACAACTTGCCCAGCATTAAAAATAGTGGCGCGCCGGGTTGGTGGCCTACTTCCAGTTTACTGGAGGCTGCCAGAAATTCTCCGCAGTCCCAAAAGCTCATGGTAGGTTCCATAGTTAGCCAATAAACGATAGTAGCAATACCGAAAAGGGTAAATCCGGCAAGGTTGTTAAGGCGTTGATACAATTTCATGATTCAAAGGTTTGATTTAGGGTTAATCAAAAATAATTAAATCATTGTTGTTCAGTTTTTTATAAGTGTTAAAGTATGTTAAAAAATGTTAAATCTCCGTAAGGTGGTTTATCCTTTTTTTTGATGGAAAACTGCACGTTTAGCTGATGGTATGGTCAACTGGTTATTGAAATTTGGAAACCACCTTTTTAGCCAGGCCGTTCTGTTGTCGTCCCTAACCTCGGTCAATTCTGCAAAAGTCCAGGAGCTTCCCTTATCACTACTCGCAGCAAGTAAATACGATTTTTTAGAGAAATAGCCTCGTTTAGGTAGTTCAAAAACAATCTCTATAGGAACAATACAATGTAAGTCGTCGCCAGCCTGAACAATATTTCCAGGCTCTTCAGCAGCGATTCTGCGGGGTGTCCAGTTTTTGTTTTCCCTTGACTTCGCCCATAATTCTGTCGTTGTCGCGATCCATTTTTCTTTTCCACCGGCGTTGGCAACAAAAGGAGGATAGGTATATTTGGCCAGGCTATCAGCGTTTTTTTCTGATTGGGCATTAGCCCAACTTTTAGCGTTAGCTCGTAGATTTTCAATTAATTGCGCGTTTGATTTGACTCCTATAAAGAGCAAAAAGAAAATGAGAACCTTAATTTTCATACAAATGTGTTTGTTTTGGTTTTGCAGTATTTTAAAGCAAGCTAATGATTTTTAACAACATTTGAAAATATCAGAATGCGCAACAATTTGATCAACAGCAGATTGTTAACTTTTGCCTAATAATACTGTACAATCTCAGCATCAACGACAATAAATCCGTCGTTTTTGCTTTCGGTAAAGATCAGGAAACGCTGATGATCGGGCTTGATTTTATATTTTTTTACCAGATTTTCTGCTTTGTCTCTATAACTCCTGACAATCACATTTCCTGTCAGTTGCTTTTCTTTTTTAAGCTCGCCGGCGGTGATAACACGGTTGATCTTAAATATTCGGCCGGGGAAACGATTGTTGATATGTTCAGCAGCATATAGCTGGGTCTGCGGAGCTAGTTTTTCCAGTCCAAATGCCTGTGCAATCAGATTAAAGGCCCCACTTTTCAACAGCGCAACATCCGGCTCGTATAAATACCCGGACGGAGTTTCGTCAAGTATCCGGGCATGACTGATTTCTTCATCTCCTTTATAGAAGCTGAAACCCTTGTGGGTTTCGTTTAGCATACGACAAACAATTTTAACCAGAGGTGCCTGTTCTCTGTCTATTACCCAAAGCAATTCCTTTAGTTCGTTTCTAACACTTACCATATGAATTTCGGAAACATTCCGCAGTTCTTTTAGTCCGGCAGCCAGGTCTAGTAAAGGCGCTGTTTTAATGATGATGCGCTGGGACCGGGACAATAGCAGGTCCAGGTGTTCCACCACATTAGGGGTACAGTCTTTCAGCATAAAGACTTTGCCGCTGGTACTTCGTCTGGCCGGGTCAATATAAATGGTGTCGTAGGTTTCAGTGCTGTTTTGCAGATGAGCTATGCCATCGCCAGCCAGAAACTGCAGGTTCGATGCACCCAAAACCCGGGCATTATGATCGGCTATTTCAGATAAAGATGTATTGATTTCGCAATGTGTGACTGTTGTGAGTAGTCGTGAAAAATAATAACTATCTACGCCAAAACCTCCTGTCAGGTCAATCAGGCTATCGCCAATCGCCAGCCTGGCCTTATAGGCTGCGGTTGCTTCCGACGAACATTGTTCGATGGAAAGGAGTGGGGGATAATAAATGCCGGCTGTGTTATACCAAAGCGGCAGTTTTTTTGCCGCTTTGCTTTTTGCCGCAATTTGTCCGGCCAGTTCCTTACTTTCTACCTCCTTAAAAGGACTTTTGGCCATAGCAATCCTATGCACATCGTCATTTATGTGATGGGCAATGTATTGCTGAATTGCGGTATCTAGTAAATGGCTGTTCAACTTGTACGTTACTCCGTTTCTTTTTTGTCCCGCATTACAATCTGACAGGTATTTCTGCTTTTTACTTCCAGCAGGATACTTTTGTTGACCGTTACCCGGTCGATGGTTTCCTGGTTATAATACCTGATGGTAACCAGTTCTACACCAGTATTGTATTTTACTTTATAGTCTTTTGACAGGTCAGCCATTAGTTTTTCCAGTTTTTTTGCATTATGGTCAAAGCTGATCGAAAAGCTGATGGCCGAGTTGAGCATGGTATTGATTTTTACCTTATGCTCGTGAAAAAGACTAAATATTTCACTCAGATTTTCTTCAATAATGAATGAAAAATCTTTAGGAAAGATGGACAGCAATACCTGGTTTACTTTAAAAATAAAGGAAGGTATAGGCAGGTGATTTTTCAGGTCGGTAATATCGGTTCCTTCGGCTTCGGGATGAAGGAAGGAGCGGACATATAAAGGGATGTTTTTATTTTGAATGGGCTTAATGGTTTTAGGATGGATAATGGTAGCACCATAGTAAGCCAGCTCAATAGCATCGTGGTAAGACAGCTGCGGAATCCTTTCTGTTTCATCAAACCATTTCGGGTCGGCGTTTAAAACACCCGGCACATCCTTCCATATCGTCATCGATTCGGCGTTGAGACAGGCCGAAAATATGGCCGCCGAGTAGTCGGAACCCTCGCGGCCAAGCGTAGTGGTAAAATTTTCGCTGGTGCTGCCAATAAAGCCTTGTGTAATTACAATATGGTTTTCTAAAAGCGGCACCAGTTTCTTTTGCACCTCGGCTTCTGTTTTTTCCCAGTTTACCAATCCTTCTCTATAGGTGTTATCTGTATGTACAAAATTGCGGGCATCTACCCATTTTACATTGTTTTGTTGGGTGCCCAGATAAGCGGCAAGTATTTTGGTCGATACAATTTCGCCCATAGAAACAATCTGGTCGTAAATGTAGTCGGGAGCATCTTCCGGCTCTTCTTCAATCAACCAGTCAATTTCTACAAAGGTATTGGCTATGTCGTCAAATACAGGGTGCTGATGATCGGTAAACAGTTCATTTAAAAGATTAAAATGGAATGTTTTGACCTCTTCAAATATCTGATGAACGTCGTCCTGACCATTTAGATATGCAGTGGTCAGCTCTTCCAGTTTATTGGTTATTTTGCCCATTGCCGAAACCACGATCAGCAATTGGTTGCCTTTGTGTTTCTGAATAATGGCTGAAACGTTTTTTACTCCTTCAGCATCTTTAACTGATGCTCCTCCAAATTTGTATATCTTCATTTTTTAATTCGCCGGATTTAGTAAGCTGTTTGGCCTTGCAATATCTTTTAAGTCTGCAAAGGGAATCAGTAATTCTGTAATACCAAAGGCATAGGCTTTAATTTCGTATGGATTGTATAGAAATTTAAGACCTGCTTTGGTGATGGTAAAGTTCTGGTTTAAACTGAATTTATCATTTTCAAAGAAATAATTGTCTTTGAGGCTTGCAGTAGGTGATAGCTTCTCATTTTTTCTGAAAATGACCTCTGCTATGGCGGTTAGTTTTGGCATAGCATCGGGTACAATAAGTGAGTCTAAAACAACCTCAACATGATTTACCGGATCATAATTGAGGTAAGTAAAGTTACTGTTTGGATGGGCGCCACCCTCGTAATTTACATAGGTAACCAAGGCTGATAGGTACTTTGCCTGTTGTTCAACTACCTCAATCTTACCATTCATAAACCAGGTTTGGCTATAATCCTTGTTCTCTTTGGTGAAATCATCATAATTTTTGATGAATGCAGCGGTAAAATCCTGATAAGTGTTATAGTGTTCACCCTCATTGGCAAAACTCATCATTTTTTGTTCAAGAAACTGGTTGATTTTCTGGTCTGCAAAAACAGGATAAGCGATTACCGCTTTAGTGGTGTCGGTGATATTGTCGTTGGTGATGGTATGTTTGCTGTATACCTTTACAGAATCGTATTTAAAAGATAAATCGGCATGGCTGGTATGCAGGGTGGTATCGGTATTACTGACTGATTTTTTTTCATTCTGGCAAGCGATAAAGCTTACCGAAATTAAGAATAGCGCTAGTTTTTTCATAGGAATATAGTGTTTATGTAGATGTCTTTTAGGGTTGTTCGATAATCTGCTCTTTGCTGAACGATGCATTCAGCCAGCCGGCCTCCAGGTCGGCATTGTACTTGTTGTAAAAATTAATTGCCGGCTGGTTCCAGTCCAGCACCTGCCAGTTCATGCCATTAAAACCTTTGTCTTTAGCGTCTTTCATGATGGTTTCAAAAAGAAGCTTTCCAATCCCCCTTCCACGATAGGCTTCGGTAACAATAAAATCTTCCAGGTATAACCTTCGGCCTTTCCAGGTCGAGTACCTGGTATAATAAATGGCAAAACCAGCTATAAACCCATCTTCTTCTGCTACATGAGCATCCCAAACCTTATGCTGGCCAAATCCGGCATCTATAAATTCTTCCAGGGTAACCGTAACCTCCTGTGGCGCCCTTTCGTAAACAGCCAGTTCATTTACCAGCTCCAACAACCTTACGCAGTCTTCCTTTACAGCCGGCCTTATGATTATGCTCATTATAATGTTTCTTTGTAATGTTTAATTACCCGTTTCCCAAAAATATTACTACCAATGCGTACCATGGTACTGCCTTGTGCTATGGCCAGTTTATAATCGCCGGACATCCCCATAGAAATCTCTTTAAAGTAATCTGCTTTTCTAAAGAAACTGACTTTTATGCCATCAAAAAGTACCTTCAATTCATTAAATTCATCACTGGTCTGTTTGTCTTGTGCATGGTTGCTGGCGATGCCCATTACACCGGTAATGCGGACATTTTGCATGGCGGCAAACTCGTCCGAACGCAAGAGTTCGATAGCTTCGTCAAAGCCCAATCCAAATTTGGTATCCTCATCGGCAATGTAAATTTGCAACAGGCAATCAATTACCCTTTTATTTTTCAGCGCCTGCTTGTTGATTTCCGCCAGTAGTTTTAGACTGTCTACCGATTGAATTAAACTGATGAAAGGGGCAATATATTTCACTTTATTGGTTTGCAAATGACCAATCAGGTGCCATTCAATATCCTGCGGCAATTTAGCTTGTTTATCAACCAGTTCCTGTACAATGTTCTCGCCAAATATACGCTGTCCGGCGTTGTAAGCTTCCAAAACTGCGTCGGCTTCCTGGTATTTGGATACGGCAATTAATTTGACGGATATAGGATCTAATTCGTTTTTATATTTTAATAAGTTATCTGCTATACTCATTTATCAGTATTTTTGGTAAAATTAACAACCTTAGCCAAATTTGTCTAAGAAATAATGATGTTTTAACATAATGAAGAACTTTCTTTATATAGCGATTGTCTTTTTTTCTCTTTCAGGATGTAAACCGGGGATACCAGCCGATCTGATACAGCCCGAGGAGATGGCCAGGGTATTGCACGATATTCATGTGGCAGACAGTTACCTGGGTATGACATCGCGTCCCGATTCTGTTAAAATAAAGGCTGCAGAATATTATAAAGGGATATATAAAAAATATGAGATTGATTCGGCACTGTATAACCGTAGCATGGCTTACTATTATAAGGAACCGAAAATATTAAATGATATTTATGTAAAAGTGGTTGCCGAGCTGACCAAAGAAAAGGATGCAGTGGTGAAGGCCGATTCAATTTTTAACGCCAATGAGGTTGCGAAATTACAATTTAAGGCGATAAGAGATTCGACCCGAAAGGCCGATTCAACTTTCTGGGCTAATTTTCTGCTAAAGCCTTCGGCTCGTTTAAAGGCATTGGGTATAAAAGATACCGCATTGTTGAAAGACACAGTGAAAAAGAATATTGATGTGATCAAATTAAAAATGGACTACAAGGGTCCGAAAGATTTAAAATAAGTATGTTATATCCAGAGAATTGTTTGGAGCGTTTGGGGTTTAATGAGGTAAGGCAACTTATTTATAAACACTGCTTAAGTCCGATGGGACAACAAATGGTTGGTAAAATGCAGGTGATGACCAAGTTTGACCAGATCAATAAGTTCCTGAGGCAAACGCATGAATTTAAAAGTATCCTCGAAAATCAGGAACCTTTACAGATCAGTACCTTTTTTGACATTAAGAGCCTGGCCGAGAAAATAAGGGTAGAAGGAACTTACCTGGTGGAAGAGGAACTGCACCAGATGTATGCCTCTTTGCAGACCGTATTTTCGGTTTTGCGCTTTTTTGAAGAACGTGAAGGAATATACCCTAACCTGGAAGCGCTGTTTGAGCACCTGCCGGTAGAAAAAAATATCCTTAAAAAGATTGAAACGGTTTTAGATCCTAAAGGAAAAATCAAGCCAAATGCGTCGCCAGCCCTGCAGGAAATTATTGGCGACATTGCCAAAACGGAGCAGGATGTGCGCAAAAGGATGGATTCCATTTATAAAACAGCGGTTGGCAACAACTGGGTGGCTGATGGCAGTTTAACCATCCGTGATGGCAGGATGTGTATTCCGGTACTGGCCGAGAATAAGCGGAAATTAAGAGGCTTTATTCATGATGAATCGGCCAGCGGCCAAACGGTATACATCGAACCTGAGGAGGTTTTTACCTTAAACAATAAGCTGCGCGACCTGGAGTTTGATAAGCGAAGGGAAATCATCAGGATACTGATTGCACTTACTAATGATTTAAGGCCATATACGCCATTGTTGCTTTCTTATCATGGCTTCCTGACCAAGCTTGATTTTGTGCGGGCAAAGGCCTTGTTTGCCATTGATGTAGAAGCCGATATGCCTGTATTGATTACGGGTGCAAAAACCAGGTTAGTGAATGCCAGACATCCATTGCTGTATTTATCTTTTAAAGAAGATAAAAAAACGGTTGTTCCTTTAAACATCCACATCAATGATGAATTGAGGATTGTATTGGTTTCGGGACCTAATGCCGGAGGTAAATCGGTTTGTATGAAAACTGTTGGCTTGTTACAGCTGATGGTACAATCGGGCTTGCTGATTCCTGTTCATGAATCGAGTGAGGTAGGGATATTTGACAATATATTTGCCGACATCGGTGACGACCAGTCGATAGAAAGTGATTTGAGTACTTACAGTGCCCATTTAACCAAAATGAGGTATTTTGTAGCGCATGCTACACCAAAATCGCTGGTATTGATTGATGAGTTTGGTACTGGTACTGATCCGCAGTTTGGCGGGCCTATGGCCGAAGCGGTACTGGAGGTGTTAAATAATAAAAAAGTACGAGGGGTAATCACCACGCACTATTCTAACCTGAAACTTTTTGCAGGCAATACTCCGGGACTGGAAAATGCTTCGATGTTGTTTGATAACGATAAAATGAAGCCGCTATATGTGTTGGAAATTGGTAAACCGGGAAGCTCTTATGCCTTTGAAATTGCGCAGAACATTGGCTTGCAAAAAGAGGTGTTAGAGCTGGCCAAAGCAAAAACAGGTACCAATCAGAACCGCATAGACAGCTTGCTGGTTGACCTGGAAAGAGAGAAAAAGCAGATTTACGATACCAAATTACATTTATCTAATCAGCAAAACAAAGTAAAAAATCTGGTGGCCGAGAATGAGAAGCTGGCCGCATTTTTAGATGAAAACAGAAGGGTACTGATTAAAGAGGCCAAACTGGAAGCGCAAACTATCATTAAGAATGCAAATAAGCTGGTAGAAAATACCATCGCCGAGATTAAGGAGAAGCAGGCCGATAAGGTGGCGACAAAGGAATTGCGGCAAAATCTGCAAAAGGTATTGGTGCAGCATCAGGTGAAGGAAGAGAAAAAGCCGGAAGTAGTACAGCCTTTAAATACGCCTGTTGAAGTGGGCGATTGGGTGCAGCTTAAAGATAGTGAAACCACAGGACAGGTATTAGAAATAAACAGGGACAACCTGGTGGTGGCATTGGGCGATCTGCGCTCTGTACTGAAGAAGAATCGGGTAATTAAAATCAGCAATAAGCAGGCAAAAAAAGCAGCTCAGAGTAATTCTTATACCGGGAGTATTTCGGAAGCGATCAGTAGCTTTAATGCCGAACTGGATTTGAGGGGAATGCGTGGAGAGAATGCCATTCATGAGGTAGAAAAGTATCTGGATAAATCGATTATGCTCGGTTTTCCGGTGGTGAAACTGATTCATGGCAAGGGCGATGGTATTTTGAGAAAAATGATCAGGGAATACCTTAAAAAGTACAGCCAGGTAAACCGGGTAGAGGATGAACATGCCGATAGGGGCGGCGATGGCATTACCTATGTTTATTTTAATTAAACATATTTAAAATCAGTGTGTTATATTTATGGCGAAGCTTTGAATAGCTTTGTTATACCTAAAACATACGATGATGAAGACTTTAGCCATTGCTATATTTGCATTTTTAACTTCCTTTTATGCCTGTACAAAAAATAAATCAGCTGCAAAGGAAGAAGAAACGTTACCCGATGTGGAACTAAAGACCAGAACGGTAAGCTCAGGCCTTTCGCATGTATGGGAAATGGTTTATGGACCTGACCAACAATTGTGGATTACCGACCGGGGTGGTAAAATCAGTCGTGTAAATCCGCAGACTGGTGCCGTTACTTTGCTGTTAAACGTGCCCGACGTGGTGCCAAAAGGCGAAGGTGGTTTATTGGGTATGGCCATTAACCCGCAGTTTAGTACCAATCCCTGGGTGTATGTGGTATACAATTACAATGCCGGGGGCGACTATAAAGAAAAAGTAGTACGCTACACTTATTCGGGTGGTACGTTAAATTCGGCGTTCACCATTCTGGATATGATACCGGCTGCAGGCATTCACAATGGATCGAGGTTACTGATTAGTTCCGACCAGAAATTATTTATCACCACCGGGGATGCCAGTGAGGCAGCTAATGCACAAAATACAGCTTCGCTATCGGGTAAAATATTGCGCCTGAATATGGATGGTAGTATTCCGGCCGATAATCCTATGCCAAATAACAGGATATGGAGTTTTGGCCATCGCAATCCGCAGGGTTTGGTACAGGTGGGTGGTAAAATGTATGCATCGGAACATGGGCCGAATAATGACGATGAAGTAAACCTGATTTTGAAAGGACGAAATTATGGCTGGCCTAATGTAGAGGGCTTTTGCGATAAATCATCCGAGCAGAGCTTTTGTACGGCAAATAATGTGGTTGAGCCTTTGATGGCCTGGACACCAACCATAGCCACATCCGGATTGACTTATTACAATTCGGATCTGATACCGCAGTTTAAAAACTCTTTGTTGTTGCTCAGTTTAAAAGGATCTAAGTTTACACAGCTGAAGCTAAATGATGCTGGAGATAAAATCACAGGTAGTAAAGATTTTTTTGTGAATCAATATGGCCGCTTAAGGGCCATTTGCCAATCGCCGGATGGCAAAATATACATTGGTAGCAGTAATGGTGATAAGGATAAGATTATAGAAATATCCAAATAAGTTGGTCTGTACGCCGGATATAGTATAATTTAGTAGCAAAATCAAATTATATGATCAATAAAGTTGTTTCGGGTGCCGAAGAAGCGATTAAAGACATTGCCGATGGCAATACTTTGATGCTTGGCGGTTTCGGTTTATGTGGAATTCCTGAGAATTGTATCACCGCATTGGTGAAAAAAGGCGTGAAAGAATTGACCTGTATTTCTAATAATGCCGGTGTTGATGATTTCGGAATTGGACTGATGCTACAACAGCGTCAGGTAAAAAAGATGGTTTCTTCCTATGTTGGCGAAAATGCTGAGTTTGAGCGCCAGTTGTTGAGCGGAGAACTGGAAGTGGAGCTGATTCCGCAGGGAACGCTGGCTACGCGTTGTATGGCGGCCGGCTATGGTATGCCTGCTATATTTACACCTGCCGGTGTAGGTACCGAAGTTGCCGAGGGGAAAGAAGTAAGAAACTTTAACGGAAAAGACTATCTGATGGAGTATGCTTTTGATGCCGATTTTGCGATTGTAAAAGCCTGGAAAGGTGATACGGCAGGAAATCTGATCTACAGGTCTACCAGCCGGAACTTTAATCCGGTGATGGCTATGGCAGGTAAAATAACCATTGCCGAGGTAGAAGAACTGGTGGAGGCCGGAGAACTTGATCCGGATCAGATTCATACACCAGGCGTATTTGTTCACCGTATTTTTAAGGGAACGGATTACGAAAAGAGAATTGAACAACGTACGGTAAGAACCAAAGGATAATCCTATAAAATATTTATATGCTGGATAAAAACGGAATTGCACAACGCATTGCAAGAGAAATACGCGATGGATATTATGTAAATTTAGGCATTGGCATCCCTACATTGGTGGCCAATTATATTCCCGAAGGAATAAATGTAGTACTGCAGTCGGAAAACGGCTTGCTGGGCATGGGACCTTTTCCTTTTGAAGGAGAAGAGGATGCAGATTTGATCAATGCCGGCAAACAGACCATTACCACTTTGCCAGGGTCTTCAATTTTTGATTCGGCACTGAGCTTTGGTATGATCAGAAGTCAGAAAATAGATCTGACAATTTTGGGTGCTATGGAGGTATCGGAGAATGGTGATATTGCCAACTGGAAAATACCCGGCAAAATGGTTAAAGGTATGGGAGGGGCTATGGACCTGGTTGCTTCGGCAAAAAATATCATTGTAGCTATGCAACACGTAAATAAGGCTGGCGAAAGTAAGTTGCTGCCGAAGTGTACTTTGCCCCTGACAGGTGTAAATTGCATCAAAAAAATTGTAACTGAACTGGCTGTACTGGATGTTTTGCCTGAAGGCGGCTTTAAACTGATAGAACGTGCCCCTGGTGTAAGCGTCGATTTCATCAGACAGGCTACCCTTGGTAAGCTGTTTGCTGACGATAATGTGCCTGAAATGGTATTTTAGTTATAAAAAAAGGAGCTTTAAAGCTCCTTTTTTATTTAGTTATTTCTGCAGTACTTCTGTTTCAGGTCTTCCGAAATTTCTTCTGTAATTCGGATAATGTCATCGGGTGTATCATTGTTGTTGATCACGATGGTATCACAGGAAGACTTATAAGGCAATAAAAATTCCTGATAGGCCGGAACTACATGGTTGTGCCATTTGTACAATACGTCGTCTTCAGGATAGCCACGCTCCATACCGTCGCGTTTAATGCGGCGTTGCAAAGCCACCTCGTCTTCCGCCTCTACAAAGATCCTATGATCCAGTAGGGCCGCAATTTCTTTAAAATGCAAAATAAAAAGTCCCTCTACAATGATAATAGGGGCTGGATTGATTTCCAGTATTTTGGTAACTGCAAGCGGGTTATTAAAGTTGTATTCCTTCTTATAGATGACGTCTCCTTTGATCAGTTTTTTGATGTCGAGTAAAAACTGTTCATGATCAATGGTACGTGGTAAATCAAAATTGTATAATTTATTCTCTTCCTGCGTCATTTCTCCGGCCGGGAAATAGTAATCGTCCTGAGAAACCAGCGTTACTTCATCGTGTTTAAAATGATGTAAAAAAGAATTTAAAAAAAAGGTTTTGCCGGAGCCACTTCCCCCAGCAATGCCTATAATGAAAGGCTTATTGTTCATTGTCTTGTCCGCCGTATGTTAAATTGCAATAAAATCTTTTGTCTAAAGCGCCAAGTGCATCGGCCACAGCTTTAGTCATTACAATGATAACATCTTTTGTTGATTCATTCTCAGTGAATTTACCAACAACTTTAGCGAAGGTAGACCTGTTGGTCATTGGATTGGTAATTTTCATTACCGTTCCTATAGGCGCCGAGCGGTGTAATACCAGCATTTTTGCCGGGTCAAGGTCCTGATCAGCAATCCATATTCCTGTTCCTTTCTCATCTATCTGGTTCAGGCCATAGCGACTTGCAGGGTATCTTAAAGCAGGGTCTTTAATGGAATTTAGGGTGTCTGCATGATTTTCTGCAGTGGGTGTATACACGTTTTTTGGCGGATATGTTCCACTGATTAATAATTTTTGTCCAACGCGCAGGGAATTATCGGTCAGGTTGTTTTTAGCTTTCAGTTGATCCATGGTTAGCTTATACCTGGTGGCAATAGAGTACATGGTTTCATTTGAAGCTACAGTGTGTTCAATAAATTCTTCTGGCTTGCTGTTGGCAGGTGTTTCTTTTTTTGGGGCTGCGGGCTCCGGTTTTTTATACCTGTTTTCGGGCGGGATATGTGTTTTTACTACTGTTTCTTCTACTTTTTGAGGCACAGTAGGTACCGGTGTACGCTCGGCTGTAGTTGGTTGTTGCTCGGCCGGTTTTCCTGGAATCTTTAAAATCTGTCCAATCTGCAGGTTATTGCTGTTCAGGTTATTCACCCTTTTTAATTCGCTTACTGTGGTGCCATATCTTTCGGCCAGCATATTCAGGTTTTCCTTTTTCTGTACAGCATGTTCGGTTAACTCCGTGTCGCTATTGCCTGTCGCAACAGCATTTTGATTAGGTTTACCTGTTGTTGGCGGAGTTTTGCCGGCAGCAGTAGCGTTGCCAAATGGAATATTGGTAGGTACTTTTACAATTACACCTATCTGAAGGAACTTGCTATCGTTAAAAGTCATGATGTCTTTCGGCTGCACATTGTACCTTCTGGCGATAGAGTAATAAGTGTCTTTGGCTACTACCTGATGTATAATTAATTTTTTTCCGTTGTTGTTTTCAACACCTATCGAATCGCGGGTGCTGGCAGCCTTGGCCGTAACTGCCGAGAATGTCGATACATTCATCAGAAGGGCAAATACGGATACTATATAATATTTATGCATTAATGTCTTTGTAAAATTTAAAGGGCAATTATACGAATAATATAAATAAGGCGTCGAATTCGAATATTAAACGTTCTTTTTTTTGTCCTATTGCATGAATTGGGAATATTTCTGCAAACCATTTGTGAACTGGGCTGTTTATATATCAGGAGCATAATTACGCTCAATCAAAAAATAAAATAATATTATGGACGCAAAAGAAATCAGTTTAAATGAAAGAAAAGTAAAACCGGTAGTAGATATGTTGAACGACTATTTGGCCAATTACCATATTCACTATCAAAAACTAAGGGGCTGCCATTGGAACATTAAAGGACAAAACTTTTTTACACTACATATCAAGTTTGAAGAGTTGTATACCAATGCCCAGCTCACTATTGATGAGATTGCCGAACGTGTGCTTACCCTGGGCAAACCACCGCACAGTCGGTTTGCCGATTACATTAAGGAATCGTCTATCAAGGAAATTGATACCATTGGCATGAAAGACCTGGATATGGTGGACGCTGTGCTGGATGATATGGCTAAGCTGATTGAAATGGAACGTGAACTATTGGATGCCACTGATAAGGCTGGCGACGATGGTACCAATGATATGGTTAACCGATTTATGCAATTTAAAGAGAAAAATACCTGGATGCTGCGCTCTTTTGCCGGCAAAAGGTAATTGATGTAAATTGACAAAAGATAATTGATATAAAAACAGAAAAGCCTTGTCCCAAAAAGCAAGGCTTTCTGTTTTAGGTGATTTTATACGGTTCGTCCTACTGAAAAATTCAGCAAGACGATTGCCTGACTGTATACTGTTTTGATATAGGATATTCTTTAATATATTTGGCCCTGATGGGATATAAAAGCTTAGCCGATTGTGTTGCCGACCTTGAAAAGCATGGTCATTTAGTTCGTATTAAAGAGGAGGTAGATCCTTACCTGGAAATGGCCGCCATTCATTTGCGCATATATGAGCAAAAAGGTCCGGCCTTGTATTTTGAAAAGGTCAAAGGCAGTGCCTTTCCGGCGGTGTCTAACCTGTTTGGTACCTTAGAACGTGCGAAATTTATGTTCAGGGACAGCTTGCCAAAGGTTGAACAACTGGTTACCTTGCGTTCTGATCCGAAGAAGGCTTTGAAGAACCCGTTAAAGATACCTGCCATAGGTTTTACGGCGCTCACGGCCTTGCCTTTAAAGCAGACTTTTAAAACGGTTTTCAGTAAAACAACCATTAGCGCTTTGCCACAAATTGTAAACTGGCCAATGGATGGGGGACCATTTGTAACCATGCCACAGGTATATACCGAAGATGTGGATAAACCCGGTATTCTAAATGCTAACCTGGGGATGTACCGGATTCAGCTTGCTGGTAATGATTACGAGCTGGATAAAGAAATCGGACTCCATTACCAGATTCACAGAGGGATAGGAGTACATCAGAGTAAAGCCAATGCCAAAGGCTTGCCTTTAAAGGTGAGTATTTTTGTAGGTGGCCCACCTTCACATCCTTTGGCTGCGGTAATGCCATTGCCCGAAGGTCTTTCGGAAATGACTTTTGCGGGCGCACTGGGCAACAGACGTTTCCGTTATTTTTATGATGAGGAAGGTTTTTGCCTATCGGCCGATGCTGACTTTGTTATCACCGGAACGGTATATCCAAAAGAAAATAAACCTGAAGGACCTTTTGGTGATCACCTGGGTTACTATAGTCTTACACACCCTTTTCCACTGATGAAGGTGCACAATGTGTATCATCGCAAGGATGCCATATGGTCGTTTACCGTTGTAGGTAGGCCACCGCAGGAAGATACCAGCTTTGGCGCGTTGATTCATGAAATAGCAGGTTCGGCCTTACCTAAAGAAATACATGGTTTAAAAGAGGTGAATGCAGTTGACGCCGCCGGAGTGCATCCTTTGCTGTTTGCCATTGGAAGCGAGCGTTATACGCCATATTTGAATGAGCGTCGGCCACAAGAGATACTAACCATTGCCAATCATATTTTAGGAAAAAACCAATTGAGCCTGGCCAAATATTTATTTATTGCTGCCCGCGAAGATGATGAACATTTAGATACGCACGACTTGTCGGCTTTTATGCAGCATGTGCTTTCCAGAATGGATTTTAAAACAGATCTTCATTTTCATACCCATACTACTATTGATACGCTGGATTACAGTGGGGATGGACTAAACAGTGGTTCTAAAGTGGTGTTTGCAGCTGCAGGTGCACAAAAACGAATATTGAGTGCTGAGCTACCTATGGATTTTAGTCTGCCCGAGCCTTTTAACGGCTATCAAATGGCCATTCCAGGCGTGTTGGTTATCAAGGGGAATCCTTATATAGATGCTGCGTATGCCGAGCAGGAAATGGTTTTGTTGAACCTGCATTTAAAAGAACAGCCGCTGGAAGGTTTAGCGCTGATTGTACTTTGCGACGATCATCAGTTTACAGCGGCTTCTGTTGACAATTTGGTGTGGGTTACATTTACCAGAAGCAATCCTGCCGCCGACATTCATGGGGTAGGAAGCTTTATCCGCGAAAAACATTGGGGCTGTACAGGACCTGTAATTATAGATGCCCGCAAAAAACCACACCATGCACCTGAGTTGATCAAGGATGAAGCGGTGGAAAGACATATAGAAAGATTATTTGCTAAAGGAGGCTCGCTACACGGAGTTTTGTAGCATAGATTATAAACAAAAATGGGACGTATCATGATCATGATACGTCCCATTTTTGTTTATAAGTTCTTAATTAAAATCTGATACCGAAGGTTAACAATACGTTGTTGTTTGCATTTTTAATAGCTGCAACCGGCTCCGATCCATCGCTTAGTACATAGGGGCTTAACCTGTTTTCAGATTGAACACGTTGATAAGCAATATCAAAATAGTATTCGTTGATGCGGTAGCCTAGTCCACCTGTATAATATTTAGTATCGTAGATGTTTTTAGTGTCGTCTTTTAATGGGCTGCCATTTAAGCCATAACCGGCCCGTAAGCTTAGGTTATTCACTTTATATTCACCTCCAACTCTATAATTTATAGCTGATTTATAATACTTTTTGATATCCGCATTGTTATTGATGATGTCCTGATCTGGACTGCCACCTCCATCCATCGAGAAACGGGTGCTGGAGTAATCAATAAAGTCAACATCTGCCGAAATAATGGCTTGTCCGGCTATGACATAACTGGCGCCTAATGAACCTTTTGCCGGGGTTTTCAGATTGTAGGTATAGGAATAATTTAACGGACCAACGCCATTCGAGATGGTTTCGCCTGAAAGAACTGTGGATATGTTTTCTGAAAAATGATCTTCAACATACAACCAGGTAGGTGTTTGGAAAGTTGCACCTATTCTGAAATTCGATACTGGTCTGAAGATTAAACCTAGTTTACCGTTTATACCCGAACCTTTGGACTCCTGACTCGTAGTATAAGAAAATTTATATTTTTCTTCTCCGGTATAACCTAACGGACCTTTGGTCGGATCATCATTGTAGGGATTTAAAGTGCCGCTCTCTATGTATTCGCTGTCGTTAAAATAACGGGTATTGACCATGCCAATTGTTGCCCCGATATACAATTGATTAGAGATGTTTAACGCACCTGAAAAATTCAGTTCTGAAGACCCTCCATAAGAAGCGGCGTTTACGGTCTGGAGGTTTGAACCAATAAAAGGCTCTGCTGTATAATTTGAGATCTGACCTGCCGGAGTGATTTTATTGATCAGGTAACTCTGAAACGCCATGTTCTCCAACGATTTTGAATCCAGGTTACCACTTTGGTTCTTGTAAAAATTTGCTTCTTCTGCAAAATAATCACGCATGGTGGTTACGTCATTGTTGCCACCATATTTGTAGTTTTGGGTATAATCATTGGTTCTGTTAAAACCGATGCCAAATACGGCACTTAATACACCTCTTTTGGTGTCTTGTCCCTGTGCCTTATAAGTTGGATTGTACCAAACTACGCCAATCTGCCCCACATTTAACTTGTTGTCAGAACCTTTTCCGCTTTGGCCCAGGTAGTCCGACTTAGAGGTGGAATTGTTGAATTCAGGCGTAAAGCTAAATTCTGATCTGGTGAAAAGTCCCAACCCTGCAGGGTTGCCACCTAAAGAACTCATGTCGCCACCAACGCCAATTTGTGCATTGCCCATTCCATTAGATCTGGCCGAGCTGCCGTAATTTCCTTTTCCAAAGCGTATGGCATCGCCAACATATTGACCGTATTGTGCATATGTAGTGCCTGTGGTAGCTACCATAGCTACCATAAGCATCTGTGTAAATTTCTTCATCTGTGTATTTCGCTAAAATTATCTGCCTCCGCCTCTTGATGGTCTGGTTGTTCCGCCGCTGCTACCGCCACCATAACTTCCGCCAGATCTGCCCTCACTTCCACTACTTCTTGACGGTGGATTGTAAGAAGGCGGAGGGGTATATGATTCTCTTGTTGGCCGTGTTTCTGTTCTGGTAGGTCTTGATTCTGGCTGACTTTGTCTGGTAGGTCTTGACGACTCAGTCCTTGATGGTCTTGAACCATCAGTATTTGATGTTCTGGTTGTGCCTGCAGCATTACCTCTTGAAGGCCTGCTGTAACCAACAGTACCATTGGTGTTGCCCCTTGATGATCTGGGAGAAATACCACCATTTAAATAACCTCCTCTGTTTCCGGTGTATACATCGCTTGCGCCTCTTGAAGGTCTGGCTCTATAGTCTACAGGAGTTGTCCGGCCGGTATAAAATCCGCCACCCCAGTAGCCACCACCCCAAAGGCCTC
The DNA here is from genome assembly GCF_900564155.1 of Pedobacter schmidteae. Taxonomy (NCBI): domain Bacteria; kingdom Pseudomonadati; phylum Bacteroidota; class Sphingobacteriia; order Sphingobacteriales; family Sphingobacteriaceae; genus Pedobacter; species Pedobacter schmidteae. The sequence goes on from NZ_LS999839.1 coordinate 3,177,588, forward strand.
CACCGTAATAACCACCTCCATAATAGTTGTTATAACCCCAGAAAGGAGAATAATAATTGCCCCATGAATTATAATAAGGTGATCTCCATAATGATCCATAAAATGGATTAAAACCGAAACCAAAGCCGAAGCCTAACGACATGCCATAATTGCCATACCATCCGCCATCATAATAGGGATCGTAATAGCCCATCCACGAAGGACCGGAACCATAAAACCTATTGATGCGGGAAGAATAATCCATATCATAATAAGGATCACTGGTGCCGTAATACTCCTCATCCTGAGCATCGTAGTCCGAATCTCTTACGGGTACCTGTTGTTTATACTCCCTTGCCTGCGCTACAGAGTTATAAACATCATCATTGGAATTCTGCTGCGCTAACCTGGGCGCACCGCAAGACGCCACAACGAGTGTTGTGACTGCCAGCATTCCGGTGAATAAATAATTTGATTTCATAACTATATCCCTTCTTTGTGTGTTGTGTGTTTTTGTAGGTATAAATTTATAGATTTGTAGCCTACTATACAAGGTATTTAACACAAAAAACGTTCCAAACAGCTATGAGCAAAGGTATTACTAGTAAAAACGAAGATTATTCACAGTGGTATAACGACATTGTTATAAAAGCCGATCTGGCAGAGCATTCATCTGTAAAAGGATGTATGGTCATAAAACCCTATGGATACTCCATTTGGGAGAAAATGCAGGCGGTTTTAGACCAGAAATTTAAAGAAACAGGCCACAGTAATGCTTACTTTCCTTTATTCATCCCCAAGTCATTTTTCTCTAAAGAAGCTTCCCATGTAGAGGGCTTTGCGACAGAATGTGCCGTTGTGACACATTACCGTCTTAAAAATGATGGAAATGGGAACATTATTGTAGACGAAACTGCAAAATTGGAAGAGGAACTGATTGTCAGACCAACTTCGGAGACCATTATATGGAACACTTATAAAGGCTGGATTCAGTCGTACCGCGACCTGCCTATCCTGGTCAATCAGTGGGCCAACGTAGTGCGCTGGGAAATGCGTACCCGCTTATTTTTACGTACTACCGAGTTTTTATGGCAAGAGGGGCATACTGCTCACGCTACAGCTGATGAAGCGATCGAAGAAACTAAGAAAATGCTAGATGTATATGCTGATTTTGCAGAAAACTGGCTTGCTGTACCGGTAGTAAAAGGGGTAAAAACTCCTAACGAACGTTTTGCAGGTGCACTGGATACTTTCTGTATTGAAGCTTTAATGCAGGATGGTAAAGCACTGCAGGCCGGGACATCGCACTTTTTGGGACAAAACTTTGCCAAAGCATTTGATGTGAAGTTTACCAACAAAGAAGGTAAAATAGAACATGTTTGGGCCAGCTCATGGGGTGTGTCGACCCGCTTAATGGGTGCTTTAATTATGGCACATAGTGATGATGCCGGACTGGTATTGCCACCAAAATTAGCCCCTATACAGGTGGTTATTGTGCCTATATATAAGCACGACGAGGAGTTGCAAAAGATTACTGCCTTTGCAGATGAACTGACTGCAAAACTGAAGCGTATGGGTATTTCGGTAAAATACGATGACCGCGATTCGCAACGTCCGGGCTTTAAATTTGCTGAATATGAACTAAAAGGTGTGCCTTTGCGTTTAGCTATTGGTGCCCGCGATATGGAAAATGGAACGGTTGAACTGGCTCGCAGGGATACACGCGAAAAGCAAACTGTATTGCAGGACGGACTGGAAATCCATATTGCACAATTATTGGAGGAGATTCAGGAAAGTATTTACAATAAGGCTTTAAACTTCAGGAACGAACACATTACTCCAGCCAATTCGTACGATGAGTTTAAGGAATTGTTAGATACCAAAGCAGGCTTTATTGCGGCGCATTGGGACGGAACTCCTGAAACCGAGCAGAAAATTAAAGAGGAAACCAAGGCAACCATCAGATGCGTTCCTTTAGATAATCAACTGGAAGACGGAGTTTGTATTTACTCCGGTAAGCCGTCTACACAACGCGTACTATTTGCAAGGGCCTATTAAATAAAGATGATGGATACAGAGAATTACAAGAAAATTATAACCGAGTTTGAAAATAAAGCCTCTTTAAAACAGGCCATTTATCGCAACACAACAGAAGTTTTTGGTATACTGAAAAAACTGCTGGCAGAAATTGCTTTAAAACTTCAGCACGACTACAATGCCAAGGATCCCTCTGTCGAAATCAATTTCAAAGAGAATAATAAGTTTGAAGGGCAACTGAAGTTTTCGGGAGATATGTTGATGGTATCTATGCACAGTAATATCTTTACATTTGATCCTTCGCATTCTATATTTCAAAGCCAGTACGTTAAAAACGATGAATCGTTGAGCTTCTGTGGAATTATTTATATCCATAATTTTCTGGCCGATTCTATCAAATATAACAGACTTGCTGATGAGGGGACTTTGATTGCCCGGATTTTAGTGAATAAAGAGAAGCATTTTATGGTGGAGGGCGAAGGTGCCCTGGATTTTTTATACCAGGACCTGGCGAATAACCTGGTTACAGAAGAAAAACTGATGGATGTTATTGAAAGATCAATCCTGCATTGTCTGGACGATGATCTGGTAATTCCTCCCTTTGCACAAGTAAAAAATGTGACCTTAAATCAAAAACAAACCATGCTGGCAGCAAGTGGCTACCCAACGGGTAAAAACCTGGGCTACCAGTTTAAAGCAGAAACAGAGCAAAATAACGACATATGAAGTTTGCAACAAAAGCGATCCACGCCGGACAAGAACCTGATCCTACAACAGGAGCAGTAATGACCCCGATTTATCAGACCTCTACCTATTGGCAGAAATCTCCGGGCGATCATAAGGGATTTGAATATTCGAGAGGCACTAACCCCACGCGTGTGGCATTGGAAGCCTGTTTGGCCGCTTTGGAAAATGCAAAGCACGGGCTGGCGTTTTCTAGTGGTATGGGGGCTACGGATACCGTAATGCGGTTATTGCAGCCAGGGGATGAGGTGATTACAGGTAACGACTTATATGGTGGCTCGTACCGCATTTTTACCAAGGTGTATGCAAAATATGGTATCAGGTTTCATTTTCTGGACCTTTCCAAACCCGAAAATATTGTGCCTTATATCAATGATAAAACAAAGTTGGTTTGGATAGAAACACCAACCAATCCTACCATGCAGATTGTTGACATTGCCGGCATTGCTAAAATTACTAAGGCACATAACTTGCTGTTGTCGGTCGACAATACTTTTGCTTCTCCATATCTGCAAAACCCGATGGACCTGGGGGCAGATATTGTAATGCATTCGGTTACCAAATACATTGGCGGCCACTCTGATGTAGTAATGGGTGCTTTATTGGTAAATGACGAACAATTGTACAAAAACCTTTGGTTTATTTACAATGCTTGTGGTGCGACACCTGGTCCGCAGGATGCTTTTCTGGTATTAAGAGGCATTAAAACCCTTCATTTACGGATGAAAGCCCATTGTGAGAACGGGGCAAAAGTGGCGCATTTCCTTAAAAAGCATCCTAAAGTAGACAAAATATACTGGCCTGGTTTTGAAGATCATCCTAACCATGACGTAGCCAAAAAGCAGATGCGCGATTTCGGGGGAATGGTGTCTTTCACTTTAAAAGATGCCGACCTGAAAGAAACATTCAGGGTAGCAAGCTCGTTTAAAGTATTTACATTGGCCGAATCTTTAGGTGGCGTAGAGTCATTAATCAATCATCCGGTATCTATGACACATGGTTCTATTCCAAAAGAAGAACGTGAAAAGGTTGGCGTAACTGATAATCTGCTGCGTTTGAGTGTTGGGGTAGAGGATATTGATGATATCTTAGCTGATTTGGAGCAGGCCTTAAAATAAGCAGATTTGGAATTTTTAGAAATCAAAGATTTTTTGGACATCAAAGTTGAGCAATACAACAGGCCTAACTTTATTCAGAACGATCCGATTTGCATCCCGCACCAGTTTTTAAAAAAACAAGACATAGAAATTGCCGCATTTTTTGCGGCAATTTTAGCTTGGGGACAACGGAAAACCATTATCAATAAATGCAATGAGCTATTTGCCAGGATGGACAATGATCCCTATAACTTTATGTTGCATCATGGTAATGAGGATTTGAAAAGGTTGCTGGGCTTTAAACACCGCACCTTTAACGATACCGACCTGTTGTATTTTGTAGCGTTTTTTCATCAGCATTACCAGCAATCTGATAGTTTGGAGACGGCTTTCCTGGCGCCCGGAGATTCCTTCCAAACCGATTTTTTATCTGCACAGGTAATTGGGAGTTATCGGGAATATACCTCTTCCACTTGTATGTTGACAGAGCTAAACCAGCAGGAACCTAAAATTGAAAGATCGTTGAACTATTTCAGGTCCTATTTTTTCTCGTTACCTGATTATCCGCGCAGAACCATTAAACATGTATCCTCGCCACTTCAAAAATCGACATGTAAACGCCTGAATATGTTTTTAAGGTGGATGGTGCGAAGTGACAACAAAGGTGTGGATTTTGGAATATGGAAAACGATTAAACCTGCAGATTTGATTTGTCCGTGCGATGTACATGTAGATAGGGTAGCGCGCAGACTAGGCTTGATTGAAAGAAAGCAAACGGATTGGAAAATTGCGGTTGAATTGACCGCCAGATTACTGGAGTTGGATCCATTGGATCCGGTAAAATACGATTTTGCGTTGTTTGGATTGGGCGTGGAGGAGAAGTTTTAGATAACTTTGCTAATTATTTGTCACGTCATCCTGAATTTTTCAGTAGCATTTTTAATAACTTTAACTCCATACAAATATTAACCTTAATCAATTTTCCGGGTAAAATTAAATGGTCACTTTTAAAGTAGAAATAGAGCGTTTTGATGAAATGGGCGAAAAATCTGGTTGGACCTATGTGTTTGTCCCCAAGGCCATAGCCAACGAAATTAAAGCGGATTGTAGGAAAAGTTTCCGGGTAAAAGGAAAGCTTGATCAGGTTGAGATAGAAGGCATGTCACTGGTGCCGATGGGAGAGGGAGATTTCATTATGGCGTTGAACGGGACAATCCGTAAAAAGCTTAAAAAAGAAAAGGGAGCAGTATTGGAATTAAATCTTGAAGAAGATACGACCTTTAAAATAGAGATGCCTGAGGATCTGGAATTATGCCTGTCCGAACAAGATCATATGCTCAAAAACTTCTTGAAACAACCCAAATCGCATCAAAACTGGTACATCAACTGGCTTAATTCGGCCAAAACTGAGCCTACACGAACCAAACGTATTGTGAAAATTGTAAGTGCAATGGATAAGGACTGGGATTTTGGGACGATGATGCGAGATGGGAAACCAAGAAAAGACGCTTAGTTTGCGGCCCTGTCGTATTTCCTAAACCAGCTCCATACTTTCATCTGGATTACACCAATAAAAGCTTCGCGGAATATCCGGGTACTCATTTTTGAAACCCCTTCTGTACGGTCGGTAAAAATGATAGGAACTTCGACTACTTTAAATCCATATTTTATGGCAGTAAACTTCATCTCGATCTGGAAGGCATAACCCACAAACTTAATTTTATCCATGGGTATGGTGACCAATACCTTGCGGGTATAGCATTTGAAACCGGCGGTAGCATCCTGTATATCAATGCGGGTAATTATCCTTACATACATAGAGGCAAAGTACGACATCAATACCCTGCTCATCGGCCAGTTTACCACGTTTACGCCATTTACATATCGCGAACCAATAGCCACATCTGCGCCATCCACACAGGCCATTCTTAAACGGATCAGGTCTTCAGGATTGTGTGAAAAATCGGCATCCATTTCAAAAATATACTGGTATTGCGGACGGGCCAATGCCCATTTAAAACCATGAATATAAGCGGTGCCCAGACCAAGCTTGCCGGTGCGCTGTTCTAAATGAAGGGCAGGATATTCCGATTGTAGTTTTTTTACAATATCAGCAGTTCCATCCGGAGAACCATCATCTATAATCAGGATCTCGAAAAAGTAGTTCAGTGTAAAAACCTTTCTGATGATTTTCTCAATGTTTTCCTTTTCGTTGTAAGTGGGGATAATAACTAGGCTATCTGACACGTATAATTAATTAATATGCGAAATTAGGGATTCTAAATGAAAAAACCCGTAACCAGAGCAAGGTTACGGGTTAAAATATGTTAAATGTAAAGCGATTAACTTACGCCATGCATCAGCTTTTTAATCAGAGGCGAGAAAATGATCAGGAATATACCTGCAATCACCGCATAAATAGCCAGTTGATAATAACCATTGGTGTACGACTCAAGCTTGGTTAACAAGGAAGCGTTCTCTTCACTTACCGACATGCTTGCGCCCAATTTACCGGCTGCAAATTGTCCGAAAGCACTTGCCAGGAACCACATACCCATCATCATACCAGTTAACCGCTTTGGTGACAATTGCGTAACCAGCGACATACCTATAGGGCCCAGACAAAGTTCGCCAAGGGTAGTAACCAGGTAACCAAAAGTGAATAGGTTTAAAGAGGTAATTCCATTGGCATCTGCGAAAAAACGGGTATAGTAAAATATGTAAAATGATGCCGCCAGGAACAGGAACCCGATACCGAATTTAATGATGGAATTGGGCTCCATTTTTCTTTTTGCAAGCCAAAGCCACAATAATCCGGCTAAAGGACTAAAAACGATAACGAAGAAGGAATTGGAGCTGTTGTTTACCACATTGGGGTCAATGTTGAAAAACAATAGGGTATGCGTTAAATTCTTCTCTGCAAATAATGATAACGAACCACCACTTTGCTCAAAAATGGCATTAAACAAAAAGTAAAAGAAGATGAATATAAAGGCGGCAAATAGTTTTAAGCGAAGTTTTTGATCTTTAATGGTAAAGGCCTCATACAGAAAATAAATAACCGCCACCGGCGCAATGGTATACATAAAATAGTCGGTATATTTTGTGTTTTGCACCATGATCAGGATCAATGGAATAGACAGGAGTGAAAGAATGTAAACACCTATTTCGCGCATTTTCCTTTTGTTACCTGGCAAATGTTTTAAAGGTGAATCACCGATAGGGCCGAGGGTTTTCTGCGTAAAGATAAAAGTGATCAGACCAATGGCCATTACAATTGCAGCTGCAAGAAATGCATAGTTCCAGGATACATATTTACCCAGGTAAACACATAAAGCGCCGCCTAGTAAACCACCGATATTGATACCTGCATAAAACATTCCGTAACCGGCATCTCTTCGGCCATCACCTTCTTTATACAAATCGCCTACCATCGACGATACATTGGGTTTAAAGAACCCGGTTCCGATAATGGAAAGGGTAATACCGATGTAGAAGAAATCTTTAGGCGAAGCGGCTATGATGAGGTTGCCCAGCACCATTACCATACCACCAAAAAACAGCGACTTTCTGAAACCTAAGATTTTATCCGCAAAAATACCGCCCAGAAATGTAAAGGTATATACAAAAGCTTGTATGGCAGCATATTGTAGATTGGCACTTTTGTCGGTAAGGGCCAAACCCACTACCTTATCAATCATAAAAATCACCAGCATGCCCCGCATACCATAAAAGCAGAAACGTTCCCACATTTCTACAAAAAATAAGGACCAGAGTTGCTTAGGATACTTGCCCTTAAAATCCTGGATTTCTTCTAATGTCAATTGTTCGGACATATTAATTTTAAAATAATAAATGTAAAAAATAAAAGTCTTTAGAGGATGTTCTAAAGACTTTTATTGGAGTAAATTTTTGATTATCTAACGCCGTGCATTAACCGTTTAAGCAATGGATGCAATAGCATAACCAATATACCTAAGCCAATTGGCACTAAAGTAAAGATCAGGAAGAAAGTAGAAAGTGAATATTTTTGTGTGATCTCATTGATCATTCCACCCATAGCACCGGCAGTTTTATTACCAATGGCAATGGCCAGGTACCAGATACCAAACATCACCCCAATCATACGGGCAGGTACCAGTTTACTCACATATGAAAGTCCTACCGGCGACATGCAAAGCTCGCCCAAAGTGTGGAACAGGTAAGCAAATATCAACCAGATCATGCTCACTTTTATAGAAGCGTCACCATTAACAATTGAAGATGCACCATAGGCAAGCGAAGCAAAGCCCAATCCTAGCAGCGTCATTCCGATTCCGTATTTAATTGCAGCAGGAGGGTTAAACTTACTTTCCCATACTTTAGATACCAGTGGTGCAAAAGAAATGATAAAGAAAGAGTTTAATATACCGAACCATGAGGCAGCAACGGTAGTGGTTTCTTTTTGAAATTCGTTGTTAAGCATCCAGATTACAACACCCCAGATCACTACAAAGCTGGTTCCAAGGATAATATTTCCGATGGCAAATTTTTTAAAGGTTTGGGTAAAGAGTTTCCAAAGTACAAAAGTGATGATACCCAATGGTACAACGGTAAGCAAGGTGTTCACGATCTTGAAAACTGCAGCAGCATTTCCAGAAAAATCACGTTGCGTAAATTTATCTGCAAAAATGGTCATCGAGCCACCGGCTTGTTCAAATGATGCCCAGAAAAATACAGTGAAAAATGCGAATATGGTAACAGCAATTAAGCGATCTCTGGTTACTTTAGAATAACGCATAATCCTGCTCACCAGTAGAATTAAAAACAAAATTACACCACTTACAATGGTAAAGCTTGGTCCCTGCATACCTAATGCAGTAAAATCTAATAAATTATGTCCACTGATTTTTGAATATGGGTCGTTTAATATCCAAACTAAACCTAATAATAGTGAAGCTACAATCAAAACAAGATCAAATGTGGTAAAGGGAACACGTTTATCACCATCGTCATCGGCTGCTTTTTTAAGTTTATCTTCAGCAGTTGGTTTTCTACCTACGTCACCAAAAATGCCTTGGGTAAAATAAAACTGCAGCATACCGAAAAACATGAAGATACCGGCCAAACCAAATCCCCAGCTCCAGCTAACTGTTTCGCCAATATAACCACACAACATGATGCCCAAAAATGCACCTGCGTTTACACCCATATAGAAAATGGTATAGGCACCGTCTTTCTTTTCAGGATGATCTTTGTAAATATGCGATACAATAGAGGTCATGTTTGGTTTGAAGAAACCGTTACCAAAAATAAGGAATCCAATACCCAGGTATAAAAAAGTAGGGGTTTCTACAGCCATACTGGCATGTCCCATAGTCATCAACAAAGCGCCGATTACAACTGCCCAGCGATAGCCCAAATATTTGTCGGCCAGATAGCCGCCCATGATAGTTGTCAAATAAACGAGCGAGGTATAGGTACCATATAATGCCAGTGCATTTTCTTCCGGCCAGTGCCATCCTCCTTTATCTAAATTTGAAATCAGAAATAACACCAAAAGGGCTCTCATGCCATAGTACGAGAATCTTTCCCACATTTCGGTAAAGAACAGGACAAATAGTCCCGCGGGATGTCCCAGCACTTTGTTCTCAAAAAAGTTGTTTGGTGTGTCCACACTTTGTGTATTCATTTTAATTTTTTATGTGTAATAAAAGTTTAGTTAGTTGCGCAAGATAGCTACATGCGGGCAAACTCACAAATTTTAAAAGTGGATTGAGTTTGTGCATGGTTAAAGTTTTTTGGGAGCTTTATTTTGTTTGTCTTTTGGATCTGCATAAAATTCATCCATTCCGTTGGGTTCATTTTTCATTTCCACGTTTTCTACCAGTTTTAGTCGCCCACCCAGTAGTTTGTAAGCATCAAAGCTCAAATCGGATGCATAATATTCGAAATCTCCTTCCATTTCCGACGAAAGTGGGGCCAGATGGTCAAACACAATCATATTAACGGTCCGGTCGAGGGTCAATGTCATAGAATTGAGCTTGTTGTATTCAAAAATGACCCTGTTTTTGGTTGTGGCCCCTTTTAAACCGTCAAACACTGCCTTTCCAAATACTGGTTGTTCTGTTTTATCGAAAGAAAGTACTTCGATCACTTTTTTTGAAGCTTTGGCATTTTTTCCCTTCCAACCCAATAAAACGTAGTAGGGTTGGCGACCGCTAATGGCCACGGGGATGACCTGATAGTACCGGGCACCATACCAGTTTTTACTTCCGGTAACCTGATTTGGGTCTTTCAGGTTGTTGGTATCGTCTATCAGAGGGAACATTTTTAGTTTCCCATCTTTGGTAGCCATTTGTATGCTACCAAAAAAACGGTAGGTACCATCCTGAAGCGGAACAGACCAGGAGAATATTCTGAAGGTGTTGTCTGGCGATTTCATCACCGAAATTCTTTTCAGGGAATCGAAAGGATAACTGAATGATCCCGGAGTTTTGAGTGCTGTAACCAGGGTTTTGATAAACTGAGCATTTGCAGCCAGCTTTTCCTGATCATTTGTTGCCTGATCAGCTGCTACGCCCATCTGTAGCAACGAGTCCTGATAAATTTTCAGGCGCGATACATTGGTCAGGTTAAAACTGTGCTGTGCCGAAAGTTTTGTTACGGCACAGCACAATAAAAATATTAATATTAAAGGTTTTAAAGCCTTCATCATTTAGTTTAGGTTTTCTATCACCAACGCACTGGCTCCGCCGCCACCGTTACAAATACCGGCAACACCGATTTTGCCATTGTTTTGTGACAAAACGGAAATCAGGGTAACTACAATCCGGGCACCTGAGGCACCCAGCGGGTGACCCAATGAAACAGCACCGCCATTTACATTTACCTTTTCACTATTTAAGCCCAGTTCTTTGTTGTTGGCCAGCGAAACTACAGAAAAAGCCTCATTGATTTCAAAATAATCAACATCAGCAATGCTTTTTCCTGCTTTTTGCAAGGCCAGAGGGATAGCTTTTGAAGGAGCGGTGGTAAACCATTCTGGTGCCTGTTGCGCATCAGCATAGGCAAGGACTTTGGCCAGGGGCTTTAATCCAAGTTCTTTGGCCTTATCGGCACTCATCAGTACCAGGGCTGCGGCTCCGTCATTTAAGGTCGAAGCATTGGCTGCAGTTACTGTTCCATCTTTTTTAAACACAGGTTTTAAACCCGGTATTTTATCAAATTTAACAGCAAAAGGTTCTTCATCGTTATGAATCAGGGTTACTTCTCCTTTACGGTCTTTCATTTCTACCGCAACAATTTCTGCATCAAATTTGCCGTCAGTTTGTGCTGCCTGCGATTTTTTATAAGAACTAATGGCAAAAGCATCTTGTTCTTCGCGGCTAAAACCACATTCGGTAGCGCATAGTTCTGCTGCCGATCCCATGTGATAGTCATTATATACGTCCCAAAGCCCGTCTTTTACTAGTCCGTCGGTTAACTGTCCATGTCCTAAACGGTAGCCATTGCGGGCTTTGTCCAGGTAATAAGGTACATTGCTCATACTTTCCATACCGCCGGCTACCACAATCTCATTCTGGCCCAGGGCAATACTTTGCGCGGCAAGCATAATGGCTTTGGTGCCAGATGCGCAAACTTTGTTGACGGTGGTTGAAGGTACATCGGGCAAACCTGCAAATTTTGCGGCCTGCGTGGCTGGTGCCTGGCCCAGATTGGCCGATAAAACATTGCCCATATATACTTCCTGAATGTCGGCTGGTTTTATTCCTGCCTTTTCTACTGCTGCTTTAATGGCAAAACCGCCCAGTTGGGTAGCAGAGAAACTTGATAATGCGCCTCCAAAACTACCTATTGGGGTTCGTACTGCCGATACAATGACTACTTCTTTCATTAATGTTTTTAAGTTAGTTGAAAGCAAAGTTAACTAATTACGGTGTATGGGTGGTTAAGTTGCAGGTAATTTAACGTTTACAAAGCAGTATGTTTCGTTCTCTATGAATTTTAATCTTGGTTTGATGTTGCACTTGGTTAGGGCTCATTGTAGATTCAGTGCAGGTTCACAAAAAAAAGCCATCCTTATCAAAGGATGGCCGGGATTGGTGATTGGGAATGGTGATAGATTATACCTGCTCACAAACAGCAGGTACAATTTTTATTCCTTCAATTTTTTCTTTTTTCGCCTTTTGTTTTTCAGGCAACCTGATAAAGCTAATGCCAAGAGTGATGGTCAGCAATGCAATACTCATCCAGATAATCTGCTGAATGCCGTATTGCGCTATCACGAAACCTCCTAGTAAGGCTCCCAGGGAAATACCAATATTGTAACAGGAGGTCAACAGGCTGTTTACAAACTCCAGGGCACTATGAGGTACGGCCTGAGTGGTACGGATATTGGGCACCAGAAACCCGCCGGTATGTATCAGTCCCCATATAGAAAGAATAAGAACCATAGGTGTGAAGATATCTCCAAAATAATAAGCCAATGCCTGGGTTGAAATCAGGAGAACGAAAAAAAGTCTGCTGGTGAGTGTTACGTTTTTACTTAATGCAATTCCTGCCAGCCAGTTGCCTATAATTCCCATACCACCAAATAATAACAACATCATACTGATTTGAACGCCGTTCATGTGAGTGATTTTTTCCAGATAACCCGCCAGATAGCTATAACTTGAAAACATCGCCGCCAGGGTAAGAATAGTGGAAAGGAGGTTGAGCCATAATTTTGGATCTCTTAATACAAACAACTGACTCTCGGCTGCTTTTTCTTTACCAGCTGGCATTGAGGGAACAAAAAATGATAAACCCAGGAAAGCGATCAGGCTGATAAAGCTGGCCAGGAAAAAAGAAGCCTGCCAGTTGTTAAAAAATTCTACTGCATAGGTGGTAATGGGAACTCCTAATACAGTGGCTAGACTAAGACCGGTCATGACTATGGAAACGGCTTTGGCGCCACCTTGTTTAAAGGCGACTGCAAGGGAGATATTCCAAAATAAAGGATGTAAAAATGCGGGTAAAATCCTCGCGATCATCAATACGGCGAAACTGGGGGCGAAAGCTGAAAGCAGATTTGATAATATAAAAATAGCCAATACCAGACATAGCAGTAGCTTTCGGTTGATTTTGGAAGTCAGGGCGGTTATAAATGGTGAAGATATGGCAACAGTGAGTGCAAAGGCGCTGAGCAGCCATCCGGCTGTATCTATGGATACCTGAAATTCCCTGCTGATTATAGGTAAAATTCCAATAACGCCAAATTCGGTGGTGATGATGCCAAACGCTCCGAGTGCCAGAATGTAAATCGATTTTTTCATCTATGATTTAAAATTTATTTCACAAAAATGAACAGAATAATATGATTATATCAGTATATTTTAATGATAATATGGTAATTTTGCAGTATGACAAAAGAGAACATACACCGCCTGGTTGACATAGAATATTGTAAGGCCGAGCAATGTCCGGTAAGAGATTTACGACTTTCTTTTTTTCAGATGGTATATGTCGTTTCTGGTTCCGGATTTTTAAAGATAAACGATAACAGGGTGGATTACAGTGCTGGTAGCTTGTTGTTGCTCACGCCTAATGATCTTCATAGTTTTGAGATTTCTACTGCTACTGAATTTTTATTTGTGAAATTTACCGAGCGGTATGTAAGGGAATACAAATGGAAAAACATCAATTGTATTGAATGTTTATTGTACCATTCCTCTCATTTATTGGGCTGCATACTGAGGAATAAATCTGATGTATTTTTGGTCAGTTCCATAGTAGATTCGCTATTGCATGTCATGCGGCATAACGACGTGTACAACGAAGATCTGACATTACATTACGTGAATGCCTTAATTGTAATTGCTGCCAGAAATATATCAAAGATGAGGCCTGCTCAATCTGTAATAAATACCGATAAACGAATATTGGCTATCATTGATTATATCCAATCGAATATCTATGATCCACATCGGCTAAAGGCATCGGTAATCAGTGCTGAGTTTGATTTGTCTGAGACTTACCTGGGTAGTTATTTTAAGAAACAATGTGGCGAAACCATTCAGCATTTTATTTCAAACTATAAAATGAGGTTGATAGAGCACCGATTAAGGTTTAGTGACCGGCGGATCAACGAAATTGTAGGTGAGTTTGGTTTTGCAGATGAAAGCCATTTAAACAAATTTTTTAAGAAACGCCACCAGGTGAGTTTAACGGAGTTCAGGAAATCAGCTGCAATGTGTGCCATTTAGTGTTTTGTTAGCTGTCAAATATGCTGATCGGATAAGTAAATACTTATGCTAATATAATCGACAGGGCTACATCGAATTTGCTAATTGCTTTCGGCGATGCTCTGATACTTCCACCAGCGAGTTTAGCAGTTAGCTATAAAAACACTCTCTTTTTAGTTTTATAAGAATATTTTCCCGTTGTGTCAATGTATAGTCGTTTTGCTCCGTATTAGTTGTATATGTATTTTTAACATAAAAAGTTACTGTATCATAACATATGCCCAAACAAACTTATAAACTTATTTTAACCCAATATCTGGTCATATGCGAAAAGCTCATTATTCAGAAGGAGGGATGGGATGTAATCTCGAATTGGTCTAATGCCGACTATATCAGGCTTTGTACGGCAATATCAAGGGAAACCCGTATTTATATAAGCGCTGCTACATTAAAAAGAATATTTGGAAAGGTAAGGACAGAGAAGTTTTATATACCGCAAAAAGCTACATTAGACGCACTTGCCATCTTCGTAGGTTATGTAGATTGGGGAGATTTTGAAGAAAAGAATAAATCTGCCCTAAATACGGGACCTCTTGCTCTTCCATTTGTAAGGACTAACCCAATTTTAGAAAAACGAATAAAAAGTAAAGCCGCCATCTGGCTACTTTGTTTTTTTGTTCTTTTAATTTCTGTTTTATCTTTTACCTTCTTGAAATGGAATAGAGTTTCTGATCCAGAAAAGGTGAGGTTAATCTGTATTAATCCTGAGGGGGTAAATTTTCTTGCGGCCAGGTTTAAACTGTTGTTCCCCGAAGGCTATAAGGATACCAGTTCTTTTGTGGTTGACTTTAATGACAAACATTCCAAAATACTACCGAATGCCTGGGATGAAACACTTCATTATTATGATACTCCTGGGTATTACAAACCTGTTTTGAGATGGAAAGGAAAGCCAATCGATACTACCCAGGTTTATGTCAAGTCTGACGGTTGGTTTGCTTATGCAGTAGAGCATTATGGCTCAAACAAAAAACAAAGGTTGCGTAAGCTGGACGGACAATTGGAAAATGTGAAACCTTTTTATCATACAGAGCTTTCTAAAGCGGGAATAGATACACTGAAGTTTTATTTTGTTAACCTCTTGAATATCAAAAAAACGAACATCAGTGGCGACAATTTTGAATTGCGGGCCAGGGTAAGAACTTTTGGCCAAGTTGACCGGGGGATATGTTCGCAAGTAAATTTTCAGATTTATGGAACCCATTCTCAGCATTATACCGGGATCATAAGCCGCGAATGTACTGAATGGGCTGATGCGGTTTTTTCTGAACAGGTTAAACAGGGACCAAAGGATAACCTGGCCAGTTTGGGAATAAATCTAAGCACTAAAGGCGATGAAGTGGTACTTAATGTAAGCCAACAAAAAGTCAGGCTCTATGCAAACAATAAACTGATTTATACGACCACCTATCGGAAACCCATAGGAAAGGTTCTCGGAGTAAGAGTTTTATTTCAGGGACAGGGCGAGGTGCAGTCCTTTTATCTAAAGGACTTGAAAACTGGTGAGTTTTTTTAAGAAAAAAACTTTCTTAATTTTCAGTTGTTTATCTTGTTCATTGGTCTGAACAAACAATGCATAAGTAAAAAAAAGGTTACCCATGCCATTCATGGTATATTGCGGCTCATTATTCAACTGCAGCTCATCTATAAAGAGGGAATATTTTGCCAGGATTTTATTTAAAAATTATAAATATGAAAAAGTTATACACACTCATTATTGCAACATTGTTTTCACTGCAGATTTCTGCACAAACCAAAACCAAATTGGACATTGTTCAAAAAATCAATGGCGAGGAAATGAAAGGGAAAGTTACCAGGGTTACCGATACCGACGTTTCATTTGTTTACACCGGTGAAACGGTAGAATATGTCATTAAAAAATCGGATATTCTTAAAATAGTTCATGCCAGTGGCAGGGTAGAAAGCTTTGCGCAGACCGCGATGCCAGCCCAGGCGAGGCAAGGGGATGTGGTTGCTATGAGCGCTACATCTACAGACCACCACAACAAGATTGCCATTTTGCCATTTACATTTCTCATGGACAATAAACCCGGTGCAGACGAGATTGGCTATAAGGCACAGGAAGATGCTTATGGCTTTTTATCTCAGCACTCGGCAGGTTATACCATTCTCGACCCGAGAACTACTAATGCATTACTGGCAAAGGCTGGGATGACCAGGGATAAAATGATGGGCTTTACCATGAAGGAAATCTGCGATGCTCTAGGCATAGAATATGTTATTGATGGCTCGGTAACTCAGACCACAGGTTATGCCACTTCTTATTCTAGCGGAAGTACCAATTCGAAAGTTAAAAGGGATGGTGATGAAAAAATTAAGGGGGTGTCCAGCACCAGTTCGAACTATGGAAATTCAGTTCAACGTTACGGTGTTGCGGTGAGCCTTCATATTTACATGGATAACAACGCAAGTATTTACAATCAGAGCCATAAAGCTTTTTTAACCAATACCGATGGCTCGTACAGCAGCCCTTTGGAATATTTGTTAAAACGCTGTCCACTTTACAGAAAATAAGTAAAATAAAATATCTTGTTATATTATTACCGAGCATAGGTAACTACAACTCATCGGAAAGAAGCCGCTTGGTAATGATGTAATTATCAATGAAAATTTCAAAAAATAAAAAATCAAATGAACAAAAAATTACTCTCCCTTACCGTATTGGTTGGTTTAACCATTTCTGCTTATGCCCAAAAAGGAAAAAATGAAGTACAATTATCTGGTCAGGTAGGCTTCCCGACTGGCCAACTTGCAGATGTGGCTAAGACCGGTTATGGTTTTGCAGCTAAAGGAATGTATGGCTTTAGCCTTAGAAAACAACAGGTAACACTTGAAGCTGGCTATAATCGTTTCCAGGTTGACGTTTTGCCAGGTGGTATAGACGGGTACTATTCAGCCATCCCAATTTATACTGGTTATCGTTATACTATTGGAGGTTTTCATCTGGAGCCACAGGCGGGAATTTCCATCAATAGAGTGGCAGGATCCTCCGGCGCTGCATCTGCCAGTTCAACCAAAACTAATTTTGCCTGGGCAACTTCGGTAAGTTACAGCTTGAAATCTGTTGAATTGGGACTTAGGTATCAAAGTTCAGAAATGAAAGATTCTGAAGAGGGGCTGACTTTTGTGGGGATACGTCTGGCTTATAATCTCTCGTTGTAATTAAAGCTGAATGCATTAAGCCGTATTTGCTTTGTGATGATTACAAGGTAAATACAGTTTGTTATCTAATTATATTAAGCTGTAGAAAATGAAACATTTGCTATTACTGATATTTTCTTTTTTTCTTTTTTCGGTTAACGTCAATGCCCAGACTTCGGCAGAACTGATTGGTAAATGGAAATTGGTTAAATGGACCAAAAAAGGAAAGGAAAAGGATATTTTAAAGGAGTTTAAAACGGATCAGGTTTATCAGGTATTTAAAGATGACAACAAATTTATTAGCGTTAATGGAGAAAAGGAGAATAAGGGGAAATGGAAATTATCTAAGGAAAATGATATATTGACCATTCGGTCAGGAATTTTTGTTGTCGATTTTCATGTCGATTATTTTGATGCGAAGAAGCGGATTATTACTGCAGACGAAGTGGGAACTCTGGAGTATGAGAAAGTAGAGTGATTTTATATGCTAAGGATTGGTCCATACTTCCCACATCAGTTGGATAGGGGCTTTAAGTTTCCTGGTTGTTCGTATTTCCCTGTTTTCATTTTTTTTCATGGTTTTGTCGTTTAGCATTTGAGTACTGCTATCGGTTTCTGGTAACTGTCAGTAGCGAGAGTTCTACCTACGCAGGAGAACTGCTTATGGTATAGCATTTGAACAAACTGACAAAAAATATGTTATTTTTGAATAAATAATCAATTTATATCGCCTTGGCCAAGATCAGAAAAAACTCCCATAAGGTACTGTACAGGAAGTATTCATCCAACATTAAATACATCATGATGGTACTTTCCGTATTGATCATCACTGTTTTTTTACCTAAGCAACCTCGTTTTCGTTATGAATTTGAAAAGGGAACAATATGGAAAAATAAAGACCTGGTATCGCCTTTTAGTTTTGCGATATTAAAAACCAGTCCGCAGGTTACCATTGATAAAAAGGATGCCTTGGACAATGTTTTGCCGATCTATAAATTAAATAAGGATTTGTTTAATGTGGTTGAGGAAGCATACCTGACCGAATTTGATGTGAAATGGCGGTCTAATACCTTCCCGGAAAATGAGAATCCGGCTTATAAGCAGTCCTCGTTTAAATTGCTTAAATATATATACGATAAGGGCATCATAGCTATAAATATCAAGCATCAAAAAGGAGAGACAGGTAACTACGATTTCTCGTTACTGAACAACAATGTTTCTAAAACGGTAAATACTCAGGATGTTTTTACAGTACAAACGGCGCTTGTGTATTTTAAAGACAATTTCAAATCCATCAATTTAAAAGAGAAAGAGGTAGTTGAGAACCTGGTAGAGGATCATTTGCAGCCTAATATTGTTTTTGATGAGAAGCTGACTGCAGTGGTACAAAACAGTACCATCAACAGCTTGTCCACAACCCGGGGGATGGTGCAGAAGGGCGAGCTGATTATATCAAAAGATAACGTGGTGGATGATGAGGTTTATCAAAAGCTTTTGTCATTTAAAGAGGCTTATGAGGCACAGACTAAAACGATAGGCGACAGTAAGGTAGTTTATTTTGGGCAAATCCTGCTGGTGGGCTTTATTGTGAGTTTACTGATGGTATTTTTGAAGCTGTTCAGAAAGGATATTTTTGCAGACAACAGGCAGCTATCCCTGATACTGCTGGTGATTACTACCATGTTGCTGGCCTTAACCTGGGCCATTAAGCTCGATTTACCAAGTATCTATTACATCCCATTTTGTATTGTTCCTATTATTATACGGATATTATTTGATACGAGGCTTGCGTTGTACCTGCATTTGCTGGTGGTGCTTATTTCGGGTTTTTTTGTGCCCAATAGTTTCGAGTTTGTGTTTTATCAGGTTACATCGGGGATGGTGGCTATTTACAGCATCCGGAATCTGATAAAAAGGGAGCAACTACTGTTGTCGGCTTTATTTATTCTTTCGGCCTATTTTATTGCTTTCCTGGGGATCGGTTTGTTACGTGAAGGTTCTTTTACGCAGGTAGAGTGGTTAAATTTTGTGCCTTTTATGATCAGCGTATTACTTTCACTACTGGCTTATCCATTGATTTATGCTTTCGAAAAAATGTTCGGCATTACATCTGATGTGGCTTTGATAGAGTTGACCAATACCAATAACAAGCTTTTAAGAGAGCTGGCTTTTAAAGCTCCAGGCACTTTCCAGCATTCGTTGCAGGTAGCCAACCTGGCCGAAGCGGCGATATTTAAAATAGGAGGAAATTCGCTATTGGTAAGGGCCGGGGCATTGTACCACGATATTGGTAAAATAGAGAATCCGCAATATTTTATTGAGAACCAAAATACGGCCTTGAGTCCGCATGATAAGCTGCCGTACGAGCAAAGTGCTCAGATCATCATTAAACATGTGCACAAGGGCATAGAAATTACCCGTAGGCATCAGTTGCCCGAAAGTGTGATCGATTTTATCAGAACGCACCACGGCAATACCCGGGTAGATTATTTTTATCAGTCGTTTTTAAAGAACTCGCCTGAGAAATTTGTGGATGAAAATATTTTCAGATACCCGGGACCTATACCTTTTTCTAAAGAAACTGGTGTTTTAATGCTGGCCGATTCGGTGGAAGCGGCGTCGAGAAGTCTGAAAAATCCGGATGCTCAGAGCATAAATGACCTGGTCGAAAGGATCATTAACTATAAATTGGAACAAAATCAGTTAGATAATTGCGATATTACGTTAAAAGATATAGAAACTATAAAGTTGATTTTCAAGACGATGCTGATGAGCATCTATCATGTTCGCATAGATTATCAACAAACCTTGTAATTTTTTTTTGCAAACATCAATGAATTGCTATATTTGCACTCCCTCAGCGAGGATACGCTGACAGAAAAAGGAGAGGTGCCTGAGTGGCCGAAAGGAACAGTTTGCTAAACTGTCGTACTGGTAACGGTACCGCGGGTTCGAATCCCGCCCTCTCCGCTGAAATAATAAAGTTGTGCTGAAGTAGGATTTATCATTTAAAAATCGTTTCTTTGCACTCCCTTCGAAAAAGGGAAAAAGATACCAAGTTCGGGGTGTAGCGTAGCCCGGTATCGCGCCACATTTGGGATGTGGAGGTCGTAGGTTCGAATCCTGCCACCCCGACTTCACAGGACAAGTCAAACTTAGTGTTTGCTTGTCCTTTTTTATTTTCCTCTAATTTCTTGTTAATCAGATAAATATATTGAAGGATGGTGTTCATTCTAGCGGTTCGAAGATGCACCCCGTCGAATGTGAAGTTTTCCGGGAACATTGCTGACACTAACCTTCGTAAATCCTCTGTATCTGCTTTTTTAGCCGCTTTGTCCAGTTTTAGCAGGTGTTCGATACCTTCGTTTAATAAATCTTCGACATTTGTACTGTCACGCTGAATCGTAGTCAGCCTTTTTTCCAGGCGAACAATTTGTTCGGTATAACCGGTTTTCAATGCCCTGAAATCATCATCATCTATTTTTCCGGATGCAATTAGGTTACGGGCATTGGAAAGTTTTGCTTCCAGATCTTTGATTTGTTTCAATACTACTCGCTTTTCAGATTGGATTTCTTTGGTCTGCCCATGATAATGTTCACTTATGACCATCGCATATAGGCGCTTAACTTCTTTTCTTGGCATAAACTGTTCTATTTCATCATAGAACGCTTGATTAAGGGCTTCAGCCTTTTGTCTTTCTTTGCACGGCCTTACGCAATGATAATAAGAATAATAGCTTTTACGGCCTTTAGAAGTGCTTGCAGTAAGCATCTTTCCACACCTTTGGCATTTAACGAAGCCGCGGAATGGAAATTTTTCATCGGTAAGAATCTTTGGCTGGTATTGCCTGCCTCTGCCATCCAGTACATCCTGAACCTGATAAAACAATTCCTCAGAGATTATTGGCTCATGTTGACTCTTTGTAAACTGTGCTTCCTCGTCTTTAAATTTTGGTACAAATATCTTTCCGCAATAGACCGGGTTTCGCATGGCAAAATGAAAGAGACTTTTTGCACGTTTAAAACCTCGAATGCAAGCTTCATTGAAAATTTGCTCCGTGTTGAATATCCCTTTTGCAATTTCCTCAAATGCCCAGCGTATGATTGAAGCATCGGGTTCCGTTGGTACAATGTATTTACGACCGTCCTCAGCTGTTTTATTTGCATAGCCTACAGGAGCAAGGCCCATGTATCTACCTTCTTTCATAGCCCTTCGCATTCCATAGGTTACGTTTAGCGCCCTGCGGTCATTTTCAACTTCCGGCTGAGCGAGATAGATTGCCAGCATCATTTTGTTTTCTGGTATGGATAAGTCCAGCGGTTGTTCAATCGCCTGGGGGTCAATACCCAGTTTGCCTAGTAAGCTGATCATTTGATACGCATCGCCTGTATTCCGGGAAAATCTGTCCCATTTAGTGAAAAGGATGGTATCTATTTTACCCTTATACTTTTTTAAGTTTAATATGAGCCTTTTCCATTCGGGGCGGTTAAAGGTTTTTGCGGAATGGTCTTCATAGATCACATCCCTGACCAGTATGGAATTGGTGACGCAGAAACGGCGTAAACGTTCTTCCTGATCTCTTTGTGAATAGCCCTTATCAGCCTGTTCATCGGTGCTCACCCGAACATATAGATCTGCTACTTTCATGATTATTTATGTAGTGTTTTACTACTATTTTAGCTAAAATTCTTAGGAAATCCAAAATAAGTTGTGATTCGTTAAGGCTTACTTCAAGGCCGTCTTCCCGAAGTATTTTTTGAGCTTTTTCAGCCGTTAGCGGGCTATTTACAGAGGTGTTATTCATAGTCGATAGTTAAGAATCACAAGTATCCTCAACCAGGTTTTCTTTTTTACTCTAGTAGAGATAAATAAATGTTTCCCCGACTTTTCTGTACAATCGGTTTATCTCTACTAGTGATGAACAGATTTTTGGTTAAATGTCCAACTAAAGACTTTCACTATTTGAATAACGATATTCAACTATTCCATGGACTATAAAAAATCTTAATTTTAAAATATGGAAAACGGAAGCAGTAAAGATTTAGACTGGAAGGAATATGAAGCGGTGACAAGATATATCTATGAAAATCTAGGGGCTAAAAATGGCATCAAGATTAAGGGGCACGGCAGAAATTTTAAGGTAACAGGGAAATCTGGTGAGAAGTATCAAATCGATGTACTGACAGAACAGCGTGACGGAGATAACAGCCGTCTGACGGCGATAGAATGCAAGTTCATGAAAAAAAAAGTTACAAAAGAAATTGTAATGAAGTTACATTCAGTGATGGAGGATGCGGATATTGAAAGTGGTATCATCGTGTGCAAAGCTGGATATACAAAGGGAACCATGAACTATGCTGCGTATAAGGGCATAAAGCTAGTCGAGCTGAGGGAAGCGGGGGCGAATGATATGAACGGAAAGCATACCATTGATGTCGGAATTCTGGATATCAATATAAAGGACACGCTTACACGTCCTATAATCACAATGATAGATCTCGGAGCTAAGGTGATTACAGATCAAAATGAGATCATGGCCATGCATTATACAACGATGTTCAATTCAGATGGCAAGGAGGTACGTTTCAATACCTGCCTACTTGAATTTAGTAAAGATTTGCATAATGAGGATAACGTAATGAAAACCACCACAAAGATTTATACGCCTGCAGGGGGAAGATTGATTTGGCACAGCAAGGCGGAAGAATTAATTATAGAAAAAATTGTGATTACTGGTTTTCTAACCAAAACCGATACAAGTTCGAAACGGTCATTTCAACTTGTTGATCAGGTCTGGATGATCATGAAAGAAATTTTTGAGAAAAAGGCCTACAAATTGTCTAAAAGCGGATTGTTATTCATGGACGCCGATATATCTTAGTCAATTTATTGGAAAAGCTGGTTTGATGCTCATACCATAAACAATCTATTTGATACTATTTTCTTGTATTTCAATTATTTATAGAACTTATTTTATCCATAAAGCAGAAAAATCCGGAAAGCTCGTATATTTATTTTCAGCATGAAATATGATCGTAAATTTATAATAGCTGATCAGCTCCGGCTTTCTTACATAGAATTGAATCCTGATAAACAAAAGACAATAATATTCTTTCATGGTAATTCCAATTCTGCTGATCTATGGCATTTACAGCTTTCTGCTCCATCTTTGCAGTCCTACAGGCTGATTGCGGTGGATTTACCATGTCATGGACAATCTGAATCCCTGTCAGATATCAGTATTCAATCATTAGGGCGTCTAATGGCACAATTTGTTATTGCCATATCGAATGATAAGCCTTTTACATTGGTCGGACTTTCATTAGGTGGCAATATCGTGACGGAAATGCTTCCGTTCGTTCCGCTGCCTGATGGTATTGTGATTGTTTCTTCAGCGATTGTGGGAACTGAAATCACACCTTCGGATATTCGGTCAACAGCTTTAAGCGAAGCCGTTCTTTTTTCTGATAAAACAGAGAACAATCAGGTTGCTTTATATTTTGATACAGTCTTACATTCAGATAATTCTGGATTTGTTGAGTTATTGTTAGAAGATTATTACTCTACTTCTAATGTTTTCCGTGGAAAACTATTAAATAGTATTGTTGAACAACGGTTCTCAAATGAGATTGATTTGATCCGAAATGCAAATATACCCTGTCTGTTTACCGTAGGAGGAAAGGATGATGTCATAGGACCTGAACTATTGCAAGATATTAGATTGCCGCTTTGGAAAAACAAAATTCATGGGTTCAGTAAGTCAGGCCATTTTATCAACCTGGATCAGCCTGAGGAGTTTAACAATCTGCTTTATGAGTATATCAATTCTACACATAACCATGTGTAAAAGCATAGCGAATGACACCAATAACTGTTTTGGAGTTTGTTTTTAAAATGAGGTTACGGCGATAAGTATCAACTGTATGACGGCTGATACCTAGTTTTTTAGCAATTTCTACACTGGTCAGGTCATCACATAGATATTTCATGACTTCTATTTCCCGGGGTGTTAAAATCGCTTCCTGCTCGTCAGAAAAATAAGTATTCACCAATAAAGGCTTGCCGGTTCCTATTCCTGAGTTTGTTGTATGGATCAATGGTTCGATGGTCTGAACGATTTTTGAATCGTTCCTGTAATGGGTAATATCTTCTAGGAATCCGAGGGCTGCCAGGGGCATTCCGTTTTCTAAGGATTTGATAAAAACAGATTGTTGTAAAACATTACGATAATCCCCTCTGCTTGTCCGTATTCTATAATTGCATTTAAGGACGTAATTTGTATGATCTGCTATCGGTTTATCTTTTAGGAATTGGATATTATTGATAATAACTTTCTCGCTATAGACCTTCAAATCTTTTTTATGAAACAAGCTGACGGCCAGTTCCACGCCACCGTCAAGAAAATGAGATAATGGCCTGTCAATAAAGCTGCTGATTTTATCGGTGCCGAAGATATAATTTCCAGTGGTGTAATCCAGAATATAACTGGCAGGCATAAGACTGTAAAAGTGGTTAAAGTAGTAGCCGATCTTACTGGGACGATCCCTTTGCTGCTTGAAAATATCACCTAGTTCACCAATATCGTAATGTTTAATGGTCTGTAAAAAATCAGAATAATTTTTTGGCAACTTCATACTTACTGATAATCTATTATAGAAAATTCTTTAATCTCATTGCATTAAGGATGATACCTCTAAGGTAAATTATTTTTTTTAGTTCGCATCCTCAATAATGAGGATATGCCATTAGTTTGCCTGATCTAACTTTGTGCGAAGACTTAGGGAATAAAAAATATTAAACATTACTGCGTCTATTGGCATAAGTGACTTTTGCAATGCTTTATCTAATCTTACCATAACAATAAAAACTAAATAAAATGAAAAAAACAATTTACGCTCTAACGGTGGCGGCATCTATGATGCTGGCATCATCGGTCCAGGCACAAACGGAAACCCTGACAAATAAAACCGTCACCGACCTGATTAAGGCAGGATTGGAAAAGTCAGTTATCATTACCACGATTAACAACGCTCCAGCCAGGTTTGACGTGTCGGCAAATGGCTTGATTGCCCTTAAGAATGCTAAAGTGCCTAACGAGATCATTACAGCAATGGTTGAAAAATCCAGTGGTGTATCTACTGGGACAAGTGGTGCTTCATCTTCTGGTAAAGGCAAGCCTTCTATACTAAATCATCCGCATTTTGGCAATCAGCCATTGGAAAAAGTAACTGCTCAAATCAGTACGAAAATTAGAGGGCTGGGCTATGGTGGTACAGATGTACAATATCAGCTGGATGGTGAAGCGGCTAAAGTCCGTGTCCCTGCGGGCAGTCCTGAAGTCTCTTTCACGATCAATACCGGAAATGGAACGGTACCAAGCCTGACCCTATATAAAGCGGAAGTGAAAAAAGGCAGTCGCATAGCCATTACAGCGAAAGGACGTTTAACGGGCATGAAAGCCTCAAAAAATATGATTTCCTGCAATAGCTCTGACTTAGGTAATGGCGTTATAAAACTAAGCCCTGCGGTTAAATTGGAAAAAGGTGAATACGTTTTTATCAACGTATCCCTGACTGGTGCAGCCGATACCTATGCTTTTGGTGTTGAGTAGAACCGACAAATAATGTTACATCTAAAAATCTACGAGATATGCGATATTATTTACTGTTATTTGGCCTGCTATTAAGTACCCTATTAATTTCTACTATTTCTGTTTTGGCACAGGAAGAGCGTACCAATGCTAATTTGCCAGTAATATCTGATCCTATAATTTGGTCAATGGAAAGCGCCACGGGTTGGATAAAAAATAAAGAAGCCCAATGGCTGGAGGGGAAAAACAAAATACAACGCAAAGCTATGAGCGTTTCAAACAAAGCTGATTGGGAACAAGGTATTAATTCTGTAGGCCTTGATAATTTTATCAAATTTGAAGTCAGGGAAATGAGCTTTGGTGGAAAGGAGTTTTTATTGTTCACTAAACTAATGAATGATGGATATTGGAAATACAAAGCGATCAAAACGGGTTGGACACCTGAAATCAGAATTCAGTATATGGTCATTAGAAAGGGGGAAGGCATTTTCAAGATTCCTAAAGATGATGCCACTTTCATGGACATAAATACCACCTGCTATTTCAGGAATATGTTTGCATACAGTGCAGATTATCTTAATAAAATCGCTATAGATATTGGCAAACAGAATGCGGACCAACCCCGTTTAAAAGACGTTGGCTCGACCATTACGCTTAGAATTTTCTTTCAGGAATTGAAAGACGGAAAATCATGTCGGTTTCATTTTACGACTGGCGGCGACAATAATTCTATCGAATGGATGCTGCTACCGATAGATGGCCACCATATCCTTACCTCGGTTATGAAAGATTATTATTTCGAGGCACCGAAAGAAAAACTGACTGGTTTTATAGATATGCTGGTTCCTGCCGATAAAAAACATAAAGTCAAAAAATAATATAGTATAACACGATAATGATATGAGAAAAATACTTTACGCTGTGGCGTTGGTGGCATCGGTGATGCTGGCATCATGCTCAAAAAAGGATGCACAACCTGGACCTGATAAATCAAGAGAAGCCATTACAAAATTGCAAAAGGACATTTTGGGTAAGTGGGTATTTTCAAATACCGTATTCCCGAAGACTTCAGCTGCAAAGGGCCAGGCAAATGCGCGTGTTGGGGACGTTTTACCATCTGCAGGCAAGTTTGCGAGGACTTCCTATACGGCAAATGTGGTGGCTAAGACTGGATTTATTGAATTTTTGAAGAATAATACCTATCTCGTTTATGATGCAGATGGCAATTATTTTACGGGAACATTTGATGTGAGGGATGGTCAGACGATAGATTTAGCGGGATTTGGCACAATCAATGAAATAAAGTTCACGCAGGAAAAGATTGATTTTATCGTTAATTACACCGCTCAAAATAAAAAACTGACTATTTCTGCGAATAGAGCGGTTTCAATTCCTTTGACTGAGCGGACTGAACTTTTGACGGGGAAAATATGGTCAGTAACTGGGGAAGAAAAGGGGCAGGCAACATTTTTTAATGCACCAATCGATATTCAAAATTCTC
This sequence comes from Pedobacter schmidteae, assembly GCF_900564155.1. NCBI lineage: Bacteria > Pseudomonadati > Bacteroidota > Sphingobacteriia > Sphingobacteriales > Sphingobacteriaceae > Pedobacter > Pedobacter schmidteae. The sequence continues at coordinate 3,204,964 of NZ_LS999839.1, forward strand.
AGGACGGCAGTATTCTGCTGACAAGCTGGGTTGATAAAATAACTTTTTTATTTTCCAGCTCAGGTACTTACAGTATTCATTTTTATTATCAAAATAAACTTCTCGCAGTAAATATGTTTAACTGGAAATGGCATTCCACGGATGCGAACAAACTTGTTTATTGGGGATATAGTGAAACCGTGGATGAAGACCAGTTTGAAGTGATTCGTGAAATTACCAAGGATGTTTTAAGGTGGTCAAATTTTGACGATGGAAAAGAAGCAAAATATGTAATGCGGCCTGCTCAGTAATTATCAATAAACTATTACATAACATGAAAGCAACTACGCATTTTTTAATCGGTTTTGTTGCAGTAGGCCTGCTGACTTTTACAAGCTGTAAAAAGAACAGTGATGAGGACCAGGAGGATAAACAACCAACGACAAAGACAAAATCATATAAGGAGTTATGGTTTAGGCCCCCTTATGGCGGAAGTACTGAGGTCCATGAGATCGCCATCCTTTGGGAAGATGGAAAGGAAACGTCCTATCGCAGTTACAGCGAAGGAGCTGCGATGTTCTTGTATGATAATAATGAACCACTGCTTTCCGTTGAGGATAAGGTTATTTGGTCTGCTCGTGATGCTGCAGCATTCCCTGCGGATGCAAAGGATAAATTTAAGGTCACCATGAGCAATGGTGCTGTGATCACGGGTGTGCCGTCAAAAGATGCTCAGATACTTGCCTGGCATTATCGCGGAGAAAATGCTGATTTACAACAGGTAAAGTTACTGGCTAACCAACAAGCCACGATGGGGACGAAAGACCGGAAATTCGAGGTTTTAGGGGACACGCCTTAAACATTTATCTTAATGATATTTTATAGAGGGTTGGGATATAACCGTGTCGGTCTGGTTCTCGATTAAAGAAACTGCAATAAGAGGCTTAATTTTGAAAGCGGTACTTGTCTGTCTATATGTATTGCTTTTCCTGTATATTATCTACTCATTTTCTGGCAATTTAATCTCACCCAGATCAATGCTGGGGGAGGAAAGAATAAAGTTAAGATAGATATTGCACACCAGCAGTAGATCTTCATAACTCGCACCAGGATTTTCGGGAATTGATTTCTTGCAAGCGAAAAGGAATTTCTCCGCATCAATTGAGGATAAGGTAATTCCCCGTTTCGAGATCACCGCTTTAAATAATTTTTCTTCTAGTTCCATTTTATACTCTTAATAACCATAATTTTTATCAATTGCATCCGGCATACCGCACTTTTATTTGAAAGTGGTACATTCCAGGATTCATCAATTATTTTACTACTTAAAATGCAGTACATTGTTGTTATCCAGGTAAGATTTTATGCCGGAAATCAATGCCAGATCATCCTGAAAAAGAGAAATGGGCTGATGACGATCTAATATCCCTGAAAACTTTTTATACCTGAACTTCGGCTCATCGATCACTACCTGTATATACTAAAGAAAGAGTCATAACATTCGCAAATACATAAAGAATAAATACTCATTCTTTGAAAGTATATTAAATTTCTGTCCGATTTCCATCATCAGCGGTTCTTTATATAAATACAGGTTAGATTTTGGTTATTAATTTTAGTGTCTTTAAATCATAAATACCAATTTCGTTTTTATCTGTTTTATCGTACCTGTGATTATTATTCAGGTCATAGTAGCCGGTTACCACCAATGCTCCGGTTTTCCTATTTACTGCCCATGACAGAACATACAATTTACTGTCTGTAAGCTGGGTGCTCTTGGTTCCGTCGGTTGATACTGCCAGCATTTGCCTTGGGTCATTATAATCAATGCCATTTTTGCCATCCAGATCAACAGACTGAACCACTACAAGAAGAATATTTATATTCAGATCATCTATCTTAATTTGCTCCGGCTTGGTATTAAACCAGCCACCATCGGGAAGTTCAAAACGATTTGCCTGCCCGTTTTTTGTATCTATAAAAAGCCACTGCCTATTTTTAACACCTTCTAATTTTTCCCATGGTTCAACGCTCGCAACCACATAATCAGTGCCTTCAATTTCAGTTATCTTGGTAAAGCTATATCTGCCCTGTCCAAAAACGGTAATTGTTAGCATAGTCAATGTAAGAACTATAACTACTTTCATTAATAGAATTGTTAGTATTTTCTTCATGGTATTGCAATTTAATAAAAGCTTAAATTACTTCAAATAGAATGTCTCAAAGAAATAACTGATTTCTTTCGTAAATTTTAGAATAGATAGCCCTGTTACTTTCCTTTGAAGAAAGAACCAATTCCTGAACTGAAGATTTATGAATACCCATGTTAGTGCTATTTCTACAACCAGAATTACAGACAATAGTAATAAATTTAGGCTTGACTCAAAATCAATATGAAAAATGTTTCTAAGTTTAAAATCTGATTAAATGAGGAAAACACTTATCACTGGGGCTTATTGATTTGGTAGAGGTTTGAGGCTTGTCCAAAAAATAGGGGTTTAAACTCTAGTGATATTAGCTTTCCTTTTACAGATGTTCACTTTGGATGAGCTTCCAGATAAATATTCTTACCTATTTGTCTCTACTAGTGATAAACTGTTTTTGCTTCGTTTCACCTTTGGCTATCAAATCATATAGCCATGAACAAAACCATAAAACTGAAAGCGCAACTGGAGGAAACAAAAGCATATTCCAGAAAATCCAAAGACCCTAATCTGAAGGGCAGAAAATATAAAGGCAGTCCTTACCTGAAACTAAAGAAAGTCAAGGCCGATCCACGGGTAAAGATCCGTCAATTGTTACGCAGTTTTCTCCCACTGGAAGAATTCCCACAATCCATGAAACCTGAACAGACTGCCCCATAAATTCATAAACTTTTATTCACCATCGAACCAAGATCCCCAGCTACTGGAGGAAGTGCTTCGTTGTAGTCCGCCTGGACTAAGCAAAGATGTATTTCCGTCTACGGAAACGCTTTACAGCGATTACAAAGGGGCTGCGGAACTTGCCCCTTTTGGTTCTTTAATGATGTAGTCATGCCAAGAAGAAAGTCAGCTAAACCGGAAGAAGTGTTAAGCCATGTTATCAGGACAAGGGTTACCCAAACCGTTTATAAAAGATTGGAACAGATCGCTCAAAACAGCGACTGCTACTCTGTTGGCAGGTTAGCCAGAAAAATCCTGAGCAGGGAAAAGATCACCTTGTTCCATAAAGACAAGACAATGGATGCTACAATGGAAGAACTGGCATTGATCCGAAAAGAACTCAGGGCAATCGGGGTCAATATCAACCAGATCACAAGGAGTTTTAACCAGGACAAAGCCGAAACCCAGCGGGCATTTTATGTGCTGAAGGTAGCAGAACAGTATAAAAAAGTGGATGAAAAAGTAGAACGGCTATTAACGATCATTTCCAAACTCGCAGAAAAATGGTTGCAAAAATAAGTACCGGTAAAAGCATTAGGGGAATGCTGCATTACAATGAAAATAAGGTCACTGAAGGAGAGGCCGCACTGATTATGGCAAGCGGATTTGCAGGAGAAATTGACAATATGAACTTCAACCAGAAACTCAACCGTTTTGCGTATTTGCAGGAATTAAAGCCAGACGTAAAAACAAATTCGGTACATATTTCCCTGAATTTTCACTCCTCTGAAAAGTTAAAAGATGAGCTGCTGCAAGAAATAGCAGACCGTTACATGGAAGGGATCTGTTTTGGTGACCAGCCATTTTTAGTCTACCGTCATGATGATGCGGCGCATTTACATATGCACATTGTGACAACCAATATTACATCTGGGGGCGCAAGGATTGATCTGCATGATATCGGTAAGAAATTATCTGAACCGGCCCGCAAAGCGATCGAAAATGAATTTAAGCTGGTCAAGGCGGAATCAAAACTCTTTAAAGCACAGTCGGGCATCAAGCCAGCTGACCTGGAACAGGCCAAATACGGAAGGCTACCAACCAAAAGGGCAATCAGTAATGTGATTACAGCGGTTGCCCGGGATTACAAGTTTAGTTCCTTAGCGGAATACAATGCGGTACTGAAAGGATTTAATGTAGTTGCCTTACGAGGGGAGAAGCATACGGCGATGTTTGAAAAGAAGGGATTGATGTATGCTTTGCTGGATGAAAAAGGGATACCTATAGGCGTACCGATCAAGGCCAGTTCGTTTTACAGCAAGCCAACACTTCGTAACCTGGAAAAGAAATTTGAACAGAATGCTTCAAAACGCAAACCTTTTAGGGAGGATTTAAGAAACCGGATTGATAAAGTCCTTTCTGCATATAGCAGTATCACCAGGGCAAGGTTTGAGCAGGAACTGAAAAATCAGGGAATTGATGTGCTTTTCCACAAGAATGAAGACGGCCGGGTCTACGGGGTCACTTTTGTAGATCACCATCATAAGACAGTATTCAAAGGTAGTGACGTGGATAAATCATATAACGCTAAAGCGATTATGGGACGATTAGGGCAGGTAAACAGACCTATCCAAAGTGATAAAAATCAAACAGAAAAACCGGTAAATCTTGGTTTAACACAACCTAAACAAAAGCAACTATCACAGTTCACAAACGACCAGCCACCACCGGCGGGTAACTTACTGGAAACCTTATTTGAAAAATCACAGCCTGAATACGTCATAGGCATTCCACGCAAAAGGAAGAAACGTAAAAAACGGGGTCAGGCTTCAACTCAGGAATTAACCATTTAAACGAATTTTATGAATACAGGGGAAGATGCGCAGGGTTTACGCAAGATTATAGATTTAACAAGGCTGATCAGTATAGCGATCTTGTGTATACACTTTTACATTTGCTGTTATGCGGCATTTGAGGCCTGGGGCTGGACAGCGGAAATAACAGACAAACTAATTGTTAATATCGCAAAGACGGGTTTGTTTACCGGTCTGTTCAAAGCTAAATTGGCAGTCTTACTGTTTTTAGGGATAACGGTACTGGCGGCAAAGGGTAAAAAGGATGAGAAGATCCAAAAAAATAGCATAGTGGCATACCTGTTATGTGGGCTACTGGTATATTTCCTTAGCCCGCTGGTGTTTTACCTGCCTTATAGCATACCCCTCATAGCTGGCTTGTATATGCTCTTATCAGGCATAGGGTATTTGCTGATCTTAACCGGGGGCAGCTGGTTAAGCCGGTTGATTAAAAGCAGCCTGGTGACTGATGTCTTTAATTCAGACAATGAGACTTTTCCCCAGGAAGAGCGGCTATTGGAAAATGAATACTCTTTTAACCTGCCCACTAAATATAACCTGAAGGGGAAGATCAGGGACGGCTGGATCAATTGTGTGAACCCATTCCGTTCCATTTTGGTAGCGGGCAGTGCCGGAGCTGGTAAGACTTATTTTGTGATCTGCCACATTATCGATCAGCATTTAAAAAAGGGATATGCGATGTTTATCTATGATTTTAAGTTCGATGATCTTAGCAGAATGGCTTACAATAAGCTGTTGCAATATTATCAGAACTTCAAGGTGAAACCGAAATTCTGGGTGATTGACCTGGAGAATCCTAAACACCGTTGCAACCCGCTTGACCCAGCCAGTATGGAAGACATTACTGATGCGAGTGAATCCAGCCGGACAATTATGATGGGCCTGAACAAACAATGGTTGAAAAAAACTGGCGATTTTTTCGTGGAAAGCCCAATCAATTTCCTGACGGCGGTGATCTGGTATTTGAGGAAATATCAGGAAGGTAAGTATTGTACTTTACCGCATGTGATTGAGCTGATGCAGACTGAATATGAGAAGTTGTTTAAGGTGATGTGGGAAGAGGAAGAGGTACGGGTATTGATAGATCCGTTTATCTCCGCACTGAAAAATAATGCACAGGCTCAATTGGAAGGACAAATCGCGAGCGCAAAGATTGGGCTTGCGAGATTGGCTTCTCCGCAACTCTATTATGTGCTCTCCGGAAACGATTTTACGCTGGATATCAATAATCCTGATGAGCCGAAAATCGTTTGTATGGGGAACAATCCGCAGAAGATAGATACCTATGGCGCGGTGCTTTCGCTTTATGTGAATAGAATGTTGAAGTTAATTAATAAAAAAGGTAAACAAAAGTGTAGCCTGATCTTTGATGAGTACCCGACTTTGGTCGCGGATTTAATTACGACAATCAGTACGGGCAGGAGCAATTTGATTTCCTGTACGATTGGCATCCAGAGTATTGAGCAGGTGAAAAAGGAATATGGGGCTGAACAGGCGGAAATCATTTTGGGGATTTGTGCCAATATCATTTCAGGGCAGGTTTCAGGCGATAGTGCGAGGAAGCTTTCGGAGACTTTTGGAAAGATCATGCAGGACAGACAAAGCATGAGTATCAACAGTAGTGATACGTCCATTTCTAAATCCACGCAAATGGAATCTGCTATTCCTGCTTCTAAGATCGCTACGCTATCTTCCGGTGAGTTTGTGGGGATTGTGGCAGATAGCCCTGATGTGAAGATCAGGCAGAAAATGTTTCATGCAGAATTGCAGAATGATCACCAGGCGATTAAAAAAGAAGAGGAAGGGTACAGGCCGCTTCCGTTTATTCAACAGGTCACTGCGGAAGATATATGGGAGAATTACCTGAAGATCAAAAGAGAGGTAGCGACTTTGCTGAAAGCGGAATTGCAGAAAATTAAGGATAGGGATGGGACTGCAAAGGGAGCTAAGAAAAAGAAAAGTAAAATGCGGGGTTCATTGCCTGCCGAAAAGTCGGTTAAGAAAAAAGATCCCACAAAAACCTTATCTAGGTGAGACTATTAGGTGTCTTAATATTGCTGTTTCAAAAATTAGCCTTAGGCAGTTCTAGAACTATTGTTGATATTTACGAACCTTATCACCATATATAAATCACAATGAAATTTTCATTATATCCAGAGCGCAAACAATCTCCTTTATTGGCTTATTTTAACAATGTAGAAAGTAAAATTGAATTGTATGAGCAACATATTGCAGTAACAACCCAATTTTATTCCTCTGAATTGGAAAAGAAGCTGCTATCGGTACGAAAAGAACTAGAATTAGAAAAAAAGACTGTTGAAAAGGCCTATGAAGTTGCTTATCAAACTGCGACTGGAACTGAGGATGAACGCCATCTTATAGCGGATGAAGAATCTGGCAGAGGTAGTATGTACGATTATTATCAGTATCAGGAAGAATTGTGGGAAGAGCATTATGCTGAGATGTTTGATTATTTCAATAAATCATCCGTCATTATGCTATATGGTCTCATGGAAAGTGAGTTAAAGAACCTTTGCATTATTTTGAAGAAGCTAACAGACACAAGGATTTCCATAGATGATTTTAAGAGTGCCAATTTTATCAAAGGTTACTTTAAATATTTGGATCTTGTTATTGAAATACCTTACACTACCCTCGAAAAATTTAATACAAAAATTGAACATTTGCAATTCATACGAAATAAAATTGCTCACAACAATAGTGAGATATCCTCAGTTGATGACAAAGAAGAGAAAAAGGTTTTAAAGGAAGTGATGGCACAATCTAAAAAACTGTTAACTGAAACGGATGATTACTTAACAGGTAAAAAATACCTTAGAATTTTTGATAGTGCCTATGTTAAACATGGATATGATCTTTTCAAGGGGCTAATTCACGAGTTGTTTCTTCTGGTAAATCAACGTTTCGGATTTACGATATTGATAGAAAATTTACGTGATTTATTTATACCTTATTGTAACGCGGCTACTTTTAGTGTTGTGAAAGTTGACACAGTAAAGGGAGGAATGAAATTTATAGTACAAGCTGAGCTAAAGGACGAGGCAATGGTGCCAGAGGCTTTTATGATGAATATCACTGTTACTGGTGCTAAGAATTACGATGTGGAAGTGTTAAATCAAGTGATGGGTAATGATAAAGTATCATTTTACGTTAACAATATCAATAATCGGAAGAATCTGGCGATAAGATTTTTCAATGGATGGGTTGAGCCAAGTCCAAAACTGAAATTGCAGATAACGTTTTTTACGATTTGATTCAATTGTTATTTGCATTAATGAAATAAATTTAATTTCTTGCTGAATTCCATTTTTAGAAGATGAAGGTCGTACTGGATGCCAATATTATTATAGCTGATTTTAACATGTCATCGCCAGGATTTTTAATTATATTGGCGAGCGCAAAAAAAGGAGATATTGAACTTCATGTTCCAGATGTTGTTCTGGATGAGGTGTTTAATAAGTTTAGGCAACGCCTTGAGAAATCACAAAGTGATATTAGTTCGGAGATTGGAAAATTCAATAAACTAGCCAGAACCGAATTGGAATGTGAGATCACTTCAGAATTGGTTGTAAGCTCATGCACTGAATATGAATCTTATATCAGGAAAATCATAGAGGATAATAACGTTCATATTACACCTTATCCAGAGACATCGCATAAATATCTGGCTAAAAAGGCCATGCTTACAAAAAAACCTTTCAATTCTAACGAAAAAGGATATAGAGACTGTTTAATTTGGGAAAATATTAAATATATGATCTCTGACGAGGATGTAGACATAGCTTCATCCCCTGAAGTGGTATTTATAACTGGAAACCACAAGGACTTTTTGGCGGATGAAGGTAATTTGCATTCTGATTTAATCTCGGAGTTGGAAGATGAGTGGCTTAAGACTGATTCTGTTAGGGTTTATCAGAATTTACATGATTTCAATAAAGAGATTACCATGCTCTTTTTGGAACAAGCCAACATGTTCGAAGGCAAACTCAAGAATGCTGAGTTCTGGGATTTTCAGCTTAAATCTGCTATTGATAAGTATCTTTATAAGGAACTTGTAGGGGAGGAATTAGGAAATTGGAGGGAATATACTCCTGCAGCGAATGCCCGGCCAACTATTGATAATATAGATGACAGTTATACTATTAAGAATATTTCGGTCAAAAAGTTATCATCAGATGAATTTATTGTAGACGTTGAGTTTGACCTGGAAATGGAGGTCGACTTTTATGTAGATAAATCTGATCATTACAGTTCTGAAAATGAAGATTATTATGTAGTGGACTACGATTGGAATGACCACGTTGTACACGTTAGTCAAAATATTGAAGTACCCATGTCAATGAGTCTAATCATTAATTCAAACTTAGAATGTAAAAGTATAGAAATCAATAATTTTGACGATGATTATAATGATTACTAGTTGGTTTTAAGGATTGTTTGTCAGGATTATTTGTTGTTTAATTTCATCTTACAATATCCAGTCTATTTGTTGCGCTAACAGATCCCCTCATCATTGATCCAGCCAATAATATCATCATAATCTTTCAGTTCCATTAAAAATGGCATATGCTGCTGCTGGTATTGTATTGCATCTGTTGAAAAATAAGAACTGGTAAAGATAATTCCTTTATTGGCCTGCTGGGTGGCGATCACTGATTGAAACCCTCTTAAAATCTCAACACCAACCTTTCTTTTAGGAGCATTACGTTTACATTCAATAACTGCTTTCAAAGGCGAATCATCTAAATATCGGAGGGCGATAATGTCAACACCTTGATCCCGGGTCTGCTTGGTCAACTGGATATCCCATCCCTTTTTTCTCAACAACTCTGCAATCATTTCTTCAAAATCCCTGGGATGAAGTTGGTAGAGTCGCTGATGATCATTATAAACGCTACGGATAAGCCCCTGTGCTTTTGGTACTTCATTGAGCAGGATGATCCGCTGGGCGGGGTCTTTTTCGATCTGTTCAACCAGATCAAATGTATTGACTTCTAATTCGTCCTGGTCATCCAGCTGCGGAAGATATTTTAGTAATGTTTGAAGATAAGCGTTATCATAATAGCGGTCCAGCAAATTCTTTGCTTCAAACAGCTTAGTTATTGAAGTATTGCGCCGTCTCAATTCTGCAAGAGTCATCAGGGTACTGCTGAAATAAGTCCGATGGATTAATTTTGCGGGTTGTGGAATAGGCGGAATGGCTGATAGTCTGGCCTGTATTTCTGCAGCTTTTTGAATCAGGATTGGAATTTTAGGTGTTTCAGCCATATTTTCGGTTTAGCACCATAAATTTAAGCATAAACGGTGATTATTTTATTTCATCATGGCCGAAAGGGTATAAGTGCTTATTTCTGTACCCGATTATTGATGCTACCTGAAAACCTGTTAAATCGAAGCAGAAAATGTAACTTGTTGAAATAAAAATGGTTTGATTTAAATGCCTCATAAAATGATGAAAAAACAAATCTATGAAGCGCTTTATATTCGGTATAGCCGGGAGCTTGAACAAGTGGAATCTGCGGGTTACCGCTGCGAGGAAGAATTATCAGCGGTATGGGCTGTTATTAAAATATATCTTTCCGAGCTCAGGGAGCTGGCATTTGCAACTGGTTTTTCTGATCAGCGGGAGGAAATTTTCTTTTTTAAATCTGTCAAGCCGAAGTTCTATGCGGAGAAGATTTTTGTTTTTGAGTTATACCGTATAAACCGGAACAGGCCTGTTGGGACTTCGGAGATGATCTGTACTTACCTGGGAGAGGAATTGCAGCAGATACATCGGTTTTTTCAGCAGTTTGCATTTTTGTACCATTACTATAGCTCTGCTGCGGTGGAATTGGATAGTTTATATTTTGTACGCAGGGCTGAAGTTCCTTTGAGGCTGATAGCTGAAATGCCTGATGGGGATCTGGATTTTTCTACGGCGATGGATAGTCAGTTTGCTAAGTTCATCGCTTTTGAAAGGTTACAACAATACCTTGTTAAGGCACTGGAATCGGTGATGGGAACAGCCTTTATACAAGAACAACCTGCAAAACAGAGTACTTGCGCTGAATTACGCTGGACGGGGGACTCGATCAATTTGGTGGAGCTCGGCTATGCTTTGCATGATACCGGACAGCTCAATAATGGATGTGCGAGCCTTACTGAAATTTTCGCCGGGTTGTCTAAAACCTTCCATGTAGAGATCAAAAAGCCTTCCCGTAGATTTAAGGAGATCGAAAGCCGCAAGCGTATGAGCATAACTGCTTTTATAGACAATATGCGTAAATCAATCCTTAATCGTATTGACCGTAAGAATGAATATGATCCTGAAAAAGAGCAAGAGTTGATGTGGCGGTCTGAACGCAAACGCATGATATTTGAAAGAGATCGGCTGAAAGATAAAATGTAGTACCCGAGGCCTATGGGATTGGAGTTTTAGTTTAGTCGATTTATTTGAATGTAAATGCTGATCTTAGAGATTCCCGCATTAAATATAAAGGATTTGGTGTTTAATGTAGAAATGGTTATATTAGATACTGAGAGCGTTAATTTAAGACCGGAGCTTGTCGCTAGCCAGGTTCCGGTTTATTTTTTGCAAGGTTACACACTGACTTTTGAATGCTCCAACGATTTTCACGCTCTGGTAAATGATAAGGCTTATGGAAGATAATAAAAAAAGGGTTGTGAAAACAATTCAATATCAAACCGCTGTTGCCGATAAAAAATCGGAGAAGATCTATACGGTTACGGTTGAGTTTTTAGAAGTCTCTGATGAAGAGGCCAGGATAAAACGGGGGATAATCGAAAGCATTTTAAAAAAGGAATATCTGCAAAGAAAGACTGACAGGTCATCAGAAGGCTAAGGATATTAAATAGGCACCTGGAAAGCCATCAATATCAGCACCCGTTATACTGTATATCCCAAATAATTTATACATTGGCGGCTTAAACCACTAAAACCAGCTTTTTTCCAAACCCATGACCACAAAACCCCTTGACAACGAGCAGCAGCTAGTGGCCGATATGGCTCGGGGGGACCAGAATGCCTTCAGAAAAATATACGACCACTACAGGCCACTGGTATACAGCTTTTCCCTGAAATACCTCAAATCACCCCAGCAGGCGGAAGAAGTGGTACAGGAGACTTTTCTGAAATTATGGCGTATTGGTGAAGGACTTTCAGCCATCAAACACCTGGATAGCTATATGCTGACCATGAGCCGTAACCGTTGTATGGATGTTTTGCGCCGGATGAAACTGGAAGCGATGCACATAGAGCCTTTAACGGATGATCTGGACAGCTATACCAATGAAACCGAAGAACGCATTTTGTTAAATGATACCAAGAAGTTGCTGGATGAAGCTATTGCCCAGCTGCCACCACAGCAGCAACTGGTTTATACCTTGTGCCACATCCAGGGGCGCAGGCAGGATGAAGTGGCCAGGGAATTACAGTTGTCTCCCGAAACGGTTAAACGTCACATGAAGCTGGCCTTAAAATTCCTGCGGGAGTACCTGGGTACCCATACCGATATCACCATTATCCTGATTATTTTAAAAATAATTTAAAAGGTCATTGACCCCTGGGTATTTTTCTTTCGTCTATATAGAAAAGGGACATTAGCCAATGATTAACTTTAGGCTAATTCTCAAACAAATATGGAACAAAGCAGAATCATATATCTACACCAGCGGTACCTTAACCAAAGCCTTACACTTGAGGAACTAAAGGAATGGAAAGCTATTTTGGATGATCCCGGGCAGGAGCCTTTTTTAAAGGAACTGATGAAGGAAACCTGGGAGGAACTAAAAGCAAAAGGGGCTACGGATATGCCGCAGGAAAGGGCTGAAAGTTTGTTCCTGGAGATTGCGGCTTTACCACAAGATGTAATTAAACGCAGGTTATGGCCGAAAATTGTGACGGTTGCTGCGGCTATGGCATTGATCGTTTCGGGGATGTATTTTTTCAATTACAGGAATGGCCAGACAGATGCTGGTTTGAACACAACTTTGGTACAGGATGTAAAGCCTGGAAAAGTTGGGGCTACGCTGACGCTGGCCAATGGTAAAAAGATCCGTTTGGACGATGCGGTAAATGGAGAGCTGGCCAATGAAGCTGGCGTGTCGATTAGCAAATCTGCGGATGGCCAGTTGGTTTATGAAATAAAGGGAGGGAAGGCTGATCCTGATAGGATGAATACCTTAACTACAGCCAAAGGGGAAACCTATAGGGTGCGTTTGCCAGACGGCTCTTTGGTTTATCTAAATGCCGCATCGAGTTTGACCTATGTTGCTTCTTTAAATGAGCGTGGGAAGCGCGTGGTCAAACTTAGCGGTGAAGGTTATTTCGAAATTGCTAAGGATAAGGCACATCCTTTTGTGGTGAAAACAGACAGGCAGGAGGTGGAAGTATTGGGTACGCATTTTAATGTGAATGCGTATGGGGATGAAGCCGCTGTGAGGACGACTTTGTTGGAAGGGAGTGTCCGGGTGAGTTCTGGGGAGACGAGGCAGGTGTTAAAACCGGGTTTTCAGGCGGTCAATGATGGGCGCTTGATAAAAGTGGCGGAGGTAAATACGGAGAATGTGGTGGACTGGAAAGACGGGGATTTTTACTTTGAAAATGTGGATTTCCGTTCGGTGATGAGAAAGATTGGCCGCTGGTATGATGTGGAGCTGGTGTATGATAGTTCGGTGCCGGATAGGATAGCGTCCAATGGGGTGATTTCCCGTGATAAGGATTTGTCGGCGGTATTGAAATTAATTGAGAGTTCGGGGCAGGTGCATTTCAGGATCGAGGGGAGGAAAGTATATATCACTAAATAACGTTCATCAATTTTTAACAGTTAACAGGAGTATTCACTAAAAAGCGGTAGCGATGAACAAACTTTTACGACAGGGAATTTAAAGGAGTAAGCAAACCAGAAGTGCGGGCACCCCTGGTTTGTGTCTGGATCAATTATTTAACAAAAAATGTCAACCGCAGGTTGCCGTAGTTTTCGAAGACAGGAGGCAGGCTGCATAGAACCAAACTGAACAAATGTACGATAAAATATCACCATTTGGTAGGCTTCGGCTGTACCAGAAAATTATGCTGATTATGCGATTAACCACCGTGATACTGATAGCATCTTTGATTCAGGTGAGTGCGGCTACTTTCGGGCAGCGCATTACACTGAATAAATCCAATGTGCCTTTGTTTTCTGTGCTCAAGGAGATCAGGAAGCAAAGTGGCTATGATTTCTATTATGATGCGAACACGATTTCCCAGGACCAGAGGGTGAGTGTTGCGGTGTCGAATGCGACAATTGAGGAGACTTTGGTCAGTGCTTTGAATGGCCTGGACCTGGTTTATCAGATTGATGGAAGGACGGTTTCTATAAAGAAGAAAGAGGAGCCTACCTTTCTGGATCGCCTGGCTAGGCGCTGGGCTAATATTGATGTTAGGGGTAAGGTTTATGGCGAGAATGACCAGGTATTAGCGGGGGCTTCGGTCAGGGTGAAGGGGACGAAACTGGCGACGACTACAGATGCCAGGGGGGAGTTTTATTTGGGTAGTGTGGATGAAAACGCTGTGCTGGAAGTTTCCTTTATTGGATATGTGACAAGGGAGATGAAGGTGGCTAAAGATATGGGAGTGATTAGGCTGGAGATGACAAACAATGATTTGTCGGAAATTGCAGTAGTTTCCACGGGATACCAGTCCATTCCTAAAGAAAGGGCAACGGGATCATTTTCCAAAATTGACAATTCAACTTTTAACAGGCAGGTAGCTACCAGTGTCATCGCTAAGTTAAAAGGTATTGCACCATCCATTTATTTTGATGAGCGAAGCGCTTCCGGTAATACAAACATCAATGTCCGTGGTCAAAGTACGATTTATGGTAATGCTAAGCCACTGATTGTAATAGACAATTTTCCTTTTGATGGAGATTTGAATAACATCAATCCAAATGACGTTCAGGATATCACTATCTTGAAAGATGCGGCGGCTGCATCTATTTGGGGCGTGCGTGCCGGAAATGGGGTAATTGTAATCACAACAAAAAAAGGAGAATACAATCAGCAACCTAAATTTAACCTGAACTCAAGCGTAAACATAGGAAGTGCTCCCGATCTCTTTTACCAACTCCGAATGAGTACTTCTGATTTTATAGATGTGGAGCAATTTTTATTTTCTAAAGGATTCTATGATGCAACCATTAGCAATACTTTTTTTGCCCCGGTATATAGTCCAGTAGTTGATATATTGAATCAACAGAAGAAAGGACAGTTATCTGAACAGCAGGCAATATCCCAAATCAATGCCTTACGTACATATGATTTAAGGAATGATCTTGAAAAATTTTTTTACCAAACACCGGTTTCTCAGCAATATGCCTTAAGTGCGAGTGGAGGTACACAAAAACACATTTACTTTCTCTCGGTCGGGCTGGATAAAAACACACTATCTACAGTAAAAAATGATTTTAGCAGACTTTCCATAAGTGGCAATCAAACTTTCAAACCCATTAAAGGCCTGGAAATAACTACGGGTGTTTTTATAAACCGGAATCGTTCCAATACCAACAACAGTCTCCGGTACATAACCAGTGGAATGGGAAGCGGGAAAGCGATGTACCCCTACGCGCGATTAGCAGATGAAAATGGGAACCATTTGCCGGTTTATAAAGATTACACAAATACGTTTAAAACAAACGCATTGAATGCAGGATATTTAGATTGGACTCTGGTTCCTCTTGACGAGTTAGATTTGCAGGAAAATACGGTAAAAACCAATAGTACCAGACTCACTGCGGGTATCGCATATACCTTTATTAAAGGCTTATCTGCAGACCTGAAAATTCAATACGAAGGACAAAACACCGCAGCCAGGTATTACAATGATCAGAACTCCTACTATGTTCGCGACCTGGTAAATCGTTTTACACCAGGATTTGTAACTCCTTTGGCTAGAAAAATTCCATTTGGTGGGATACTTGAACAGAACAATTCAGAATTGTCTTCTATAAATGGTAGAGCGCAGATCAACTACAATAACGTCTGGGGAGATCACGAACTACACAGCATTGCCGGCTTTGATGTAAGGGAAATTAAAAACGACGGAAGCAACAGCTTGTTTTATGGATATGATAAAACACTTGGAACCAGCACAGCTGTGGATTACGTGTCCAGTGTCTATACCTATCCTAGTTTCTCCCAGCAAACTGTGCCAGGTGGAGATTATGTAACAGGAACAGTTGATCGGTTCAGATCTTATTTTGCCAATGCATCTTATACCTATGTTAAAAAGTATACGATTTCAGGAAGTGCCAGGATTGACCAGTCAAATCTTTTTGGTGTAAATGCTAACCAAAGGGCGGTTCCTCTCTGGTCTGCTGGTTTAAAATGGGACATATCCAAAGAGGCTTTTTATTTATCAAGCCAGTTGCCGCAACTTAGCATTAGAACTTCGTATGGTTATAATGGTAATCTGGATAATACGTTAACGGCTTATACCACAGCAAAACTAGGGAATTCTGATAGTTTTCAAACTCCAGCGGCACAACTCCTCAACCCTCCAAATGCGAATCTGCGCTGGGAGAAAACTGGCCAATGGAATATAGGGCTGGATTTTTCAACAAAGAATAACCGGATTTCAGGTTCATTTGAATATTATGCTAAAAATGGCAAGGATTTGATTGGTCTGGGCTTGATTGATCCTACAACAGGATTTAAATCCTATAAAGGGAATGTAGCCAACATGAAGGGGAAGGGTATTGATATTGAACTGACAACCGTAAATCTGGATGCTGCCTTTCGCTGGACAACCAATTACCTGTTTAGTTATACTATGGACCGGGTTAAAGATTACAAACTTACACCTTCGTATGCATTATTTTTTGTTGATGGTAGTCTTGAAAGGACTCCGACGTACATTCAGCCTGTTTCGGACCGTCCACTTTATGGCATTTACAGTACGCCATGGGCAGGTTTAGACCCTGCTACAGGTGTGTCACGCGGATACCTTAATGGTTTGCCAAGTACTGATTTTTCTGCAATTCAGGCGGCATTATCTCTCAATTTGCCTCACAATCTTATCTACAATGGACCTGCTTTGGCGCCTTATTTTGGTTATATCCGGAATACATTCGGATACAAAGGTTTTGAGTTAAGTTTTAATGTGGGGTATCGCTTTGGTTATTATTTCCGCCGCAATTCTATTAACTACGACTTACTATTCAACAGTTACACCTCGCACTCAGATTACAGTAAACGCTGGCAGAAATCTGGCGACGAACAATTTACCAATGTTCCGGCAATCGTGTATCCGCTGAATGCTGCATCCAGTAGTTATTATACCAATTCAGAAATCCTGGTCGAAAGAGGAGACAATATCCGTTTGCAGGATGCAACATTCTCTTATACATTGAGCGCAGAAAAATTCAAATGGTTCCCCTTCAAAACCCTTAAAGCATACTCCTACGCAAACAATATTGGAATACTCTGGCGATCCAATAAGAATGGGATTGACCCGGACTATCCGGTAACAAAGCCTGTAAGAAGTATTGCGCTGGGATTGACTTGTACATTTTAAACATAGAGACATGAAAAGGACTACATATTTATTAATGTTTTTGGTCTTTTTTACTGCCTGTAAAAAAGACTGGCTCGAAAAGAAACGCGATATATCTGTTATCGTACCTACAACTTTAAAGGATTTAAGGTTGCTGTTAAACAATGAACTCCCATTGAATATAGATGGACGAGCATTGATGGAATCTTCTTGTGATGACATTTATGTTACTAAATCACAATTTGATGCTATTACTACGATTCCTGAACACAATGCTCTAGTATGGAAAAAAGACCTCTATGAAGGAGCTTCAAATATTAAAGACTGGGACAGTTCATATAGTACTATTCAATATGCAAACGTAATATTGGACGCTTTGACGAAAATTACTCGGAACTCTGGAAATGCCTTGGAATATGATAACATTAAGGGAAATGCCCTTTACTTCCGATCACGGGCATTTTTCAACTTAGTAATGTCCTTTGCCAAATATTACGATAAAAATACAGCAAGTACTGATCTGGGGATACCGCTAAAATTAAGTTCGGATATAAACGAAAAAATTACGAGAGCCTCCGTGCAGGAAGTATACGAAATGATTATTTCGGATCTTCAAACAGCGGGAGAATTGCTTCCAAGCATAGCAAAAGTAAATACTGATGCGTCAAAATTAGCTGCTTACGGTTTGCTTTCAAGATGCTTTTATTATATGGATAATTATGAAAGGGCGTTGGAATTTGCTAATAAAGCTTATGCAATAAATAATTACCTGATAGACTACAATACAGTTAGTCCGACGGCAGGTGTACCGACGTATGCTTCCGGCGAAATGCATATCTACAGCAATATAGTGGCTCTTAACTTAGTAAGCGGACTAGCAAACATTGATGAAGAGTTTTATAATTCTTATTCCCAGAACGATTTACGCAAAACAATGTATTTTACAATTCGACCTGACGGTGGCATCCACTTTCAAGGCTATTATGTTTATGGTGGCTTTTTTGGTGGAACTGCTACCGATGAAATGTTGTTGATAAAATCAGAATGTAAAGCAAGGCTCAACGATATTGCAGGAGCTATGGAAGACCTCAATACATTATTGATCAAACGGTACAAAACAAATACATATGTCCCTCTTTCTGCCACATCAATCGCAGGAGCGTTGTCAATTATTAATACTGAACGAAGAAAAGAATTAACTAGGCGCGGATTGAGGTTCCAGGATTTAAAAAAACTCAACCGTGATCCAGCTACTGCTAAAACGCTTACTAAAATAATAGATGGTGTAAGCTATACATTACCACCAAATGATCCAAGATATGTTTTTCCAATCCCAGACTACGTGATACGGTATTCAGGTATTACTCAAAATCAAAGGTAAATGGAAGCAAAAAGAATATTCTTTGTATTGTTAATCCTACTGACAACACTATGTGTCATGGCTCAACAAGGCAAAAAAACGATTATCTCATTGTATGTTCCACAGCTTATCAATAAAACGGCTAGTGCTGAACTGCAATTGCAACAATTTAATAATTTAGAAAAATCGGTTTCAAAACTAAGAATCCCAGTTCGAAATGGAGAGGCAAAGTCAATTTTTAATCTTGATGAACCTCGTAATTTTGGCCTAGTATTCTGTGGAAAAGTTTTGTTTTTACCTCCGCTATTTGATGCGTTGATTGAACCGGGTGATAGTCTGCATGTTGTGGTAACTGATACATTAAAAACTGGACTATCTGACTTAATAATAACAGGCAGTGGTAAGGAAAAATTTGATCTCTTAAAATATGTATACAACCGCTATTTCGAAGTTTGTTCAACTCTTAAGCCACCAACTCAAACAACTATAGAAGAACATTATCAATGGACAGACACTTTGATTACAGTGGTTGACTCTTGTTTTCAAAGCAAAAGATCTACAGTTAAACCATTTATTTTTGAGGTACTTCATGCACAGGCAATCGACAAAATAATCGAATTGGTACTGTTAAGGTCCTTGAAAACTAGCCAAGAGCATTCTACTGCTTCAGCGTTTAAAAAATATGTCATTGATAAAAACATTGTAAAGCGTTTTACTAATCCCGGCTTAATAAAACATATGCCTTATTCCCATAAGGTTTTAACTTACATTGCTTTGCTGGATTATGGGATTAGACAAAAAATCCCTGTAAATACACTCTCCGTAAGTTTAACCCCGGAGTGTTATAATGCGATCAGTTCTTTTTACTCGGACAATCCAGAAATCAAGAACTATTTATTAGCTGAACGACTTGTAATGTATCTACAAATCTCTCCATTTGACAATTCAATGGAAGAAGTGTATAAAACATTTTCGCGTGAGATGCCAAGAAGCGAGTTGTATCGGCAAGTTGTCGATAGGTATGATTTTACTAAAAAAACGAAATCAATAGGAAGGCCTTTTTATAATTTTAGATTACAAGACACATCTAAAAACGAAGTTTCATTAACAGATTTCAGAGGGAAAAAAGTGCTGTTAGACTTTTGGTTTTCTGGCTGCCAACCGTGTAAACTTTTCGTTCCTACACTAACCGAATTAGCTAAAAGATATAAGAACAAAAATCTAGTGTTTTTATCAATCTCCATTGATAATAGTTTTGATATCTGGAAAAGTAACGTGAATCAATACTCTATACCTGAAGCCATTCATCTGTATACAAATGGGCAGGGTAAAAATCATCCGCTAATCAATGCAGCAAGTATATTGGTTTATCCTACATTGATTTTGGTTGACGAAGAAGGTAATGTGGAATTAACAAACATGTTAACTCATCAGCCTGAAGATATATTTAAGGTCTTAGATAAAGCGATACTGAGTAAGTAATTATGGGGGAACGTATATGTTCCCCCAAATCTGTTATTGTCGAAGTCCAGTTCTTGGATTTGAAGCTGTTCCAGGCTGAGGTTGTCCGGAAATTACTACGAATGTCGCTGAACAAATAGTTGAGTTTTCATTCAAACATTTGTGTGCAGGATCAACTGGCAAACCAGGAGTAACACCATCAGAAGTGTAATATTCTCCTGTACTTTGACCAGATTTTACTGGTGTTGGAGTGGAAGTAAATGCAAAAGCTCCTCCGATACCTACTGTGATTGCAATCGCAGCAAGGCTGAATTTGATTTTTTTCATAATGTAGTTGCTTTTTTAATCAAAAAGCTAAACTTAAATAATGGTATCTACTCTGTTACAGGTTTTCGATCTCCCCTGGTTGTTGCAACAAGATCTTTATATCGAACTTTGCAGGGAAGAAGACCTTCCTTGACGCAAAAGGATAATACCAATAAAATGGATAGTTATGAATGCTCCATTGAACACCAGGTGCCCGGACCAGGAGAGTTTTGAGATAACTCCGCCACAGGAACAGGGAACAGATGGAGCAAAATTGAGAATATAAACAATATACGCAGTGAAAATTATCAGTAATGCAAAAGAACTGATCAGTGCTGGCATTCTCGTTTTATCAAACAAAAGGAACAGGACAATTAGAAGCTCAGAAAATGGAATGAGAACCGAAAAGAGTATGCCATTCCCTTTAATGATGTAAGATGTATTCAACTGGCGGACAAAGTTTTCATAATCTGCCAGTTTACTTAATTAAATTTTACATCCCATTTACCCCTGCGTCATTTTCATACGTCTATATAAATAAGGGGCAAGCTAATGGGCCACGAGGAGTAGGAGCTTGTTCTAAAAACCTAACTAATAATTTATTAAACTTTTTATCATTAAAAACAATGGCAAAACAAAATTTAACACCAGACGGTGTTGCGGACAAGATTAAAGAAGTGTATGCTTTACCAACAGTTGACAGATTGGCTGAGGCCGTTGCTATTGAAACCGGTTTTAAAACCTGGGTTTCGGACAATTTTAACCTGGATAGCACTCAGGTAGCTTATTTAACAGGGATGGATAGTACCGTGTCCGCTAATTATGGCGCCAATTGTGCGATAGCTTTTCGTGATAAGCTCGGAATTGCATTAATCACGCCAACACCAAGGGATCACTCTACTAAATGGTTAAAATTGAACAACAACATTGTTATGGCTACTAACGGTACGGGTGCCAAACAGGCAACCGGTTCATTAACCTTTGAGATTGAGTATCGTGACTAAAATGGCTTAGGATGGACTCCGCTTAACGGGCGTTAACCGTTGGATATTGTCGGAAGATGAGGTGTTAGTGCCGACAATTTAGCTTAGTTAATAATGAGAAATGGCAGGATGGATTTCCTGCCATTTTTCCGCTTTTAATAAGGTTTTAATGAATTAGAACTGTTAAATTGTAAAATCATTACCTATGAAAAGAGCTACAAAACAGGATAGGTCTGCTGTTGTCCAGATCTTATCCCGGGCGTTTGAGGACAACAGGAGTGTCAATTTTATTGTCCGGCAGGACAGTGAGCGGCTGTTACGGCTGGATAGACTGATGGAGTTTTGTTTTCTGACCTGTCTGGACTTTGGGAAGGTGTTTTTGGATGAGGATAGGAAGAGTTGTGCTTTGGTGCTGTTTCCTGACCGTAAAAGAACGAGCTGGGCTGGGATTTTTCGGGAGCTTAAAATGGTGTTTTTTGTTGTTGGGATTGGGGGCATTTTTAAGGTGCTCAGGCGGGAGTC
Source organism: Pedobacter schmidteae (assembly GCF_900564155.1). Classification (NCBI taxonomy): domain Bacteria; kingdom Pseudomonadati; phylum Bacteroidota; class Sphingobacteriia; order Sphingobacteriales; family Sphingobacteriaceae; genus Pedobacter; species Pedobacter schmidteae. The sequence goes on from NZ_LS999839.1 coordinate 3,226,872, forward strand.
GCTGGTGAAAAAGCGTCATCCTTCCGGTGGCGGGATGTTTTACATCTGGTTTGTGGGCTGTGTGCCTGAGGCTCAGGGTAAGGGCAGGGGGACGCAGATGATGGAGTTTCTGTTGTCGGAAGCCGAGCGGATGAACCGGAAGGTATATCTGGAAACTTCTGTGGAGCGGAATGTACCCTGGTATACTAAGCTTGGTCTTCAGGTGTATGATGAGCTTGATCTGGGCTACCGCTTATATTTTCTGAAAAACTGATTTAACGCACTTAATTAACCTTTCACGCTCGATTTTTTGATATGGTGTTGGATTTTGGAGAGATGCAGGGGCTGACCGCTGTGTTTATTTTACTGGAGCTGATGATGCTCAGTGTCCAGTTGTATTTTTATCTGATCTGGCCTGCTGATAAGCGCCGTTTGACTTATCTGATCTTGCTGGTGCTGCTGATCGGGTATAATCTGACGGGTGGTTTTTTCCCTGATCCTGAAATTGAATGGCTTTCTGTTCCTTTACAGAATATCATTGCCTATGGTTCGGGCTTTTTGATGGCGGCTTATTTTCCGTATTATTTTTATGTTTCTTTTGATCTGCGTTCGCTCAGGTTCCATGCTTTGTACGGGACTTCGCTGTTTCTGCTATTGCCTTATGTTTTGTTTTTTGTGGTGCTTTACCCGGTTTTGGGGAGTTTGGAATTTGCGATCAACTACGGGCTGATTGTTCCGGGTTTGTACTCTCCGGTATTGTTGTATGCGATGTTTGCTGCGATCCGTTTACGGTTTTCCCGCAATGGCTTGGAGGACGATCCATATACGCGTGTGGAAATGCTGGCGGTTTATTTTGCGGTCTCGCCCTGGGTGCTGATGTCTTTGTTTGCTTATCTGCAGGTGGAGCAGTGGATCGAGGTGCTGTTTACCAATAGTGGTTTTGTGGTTATTGCGGTATTGTTTTTATACCAGTCCGGTAAGTTTGAACGCAGCCATCGCAGGCGGGTCATGAAAAGGGATGCGATGGAGGAGAAGCGGCAGGAGGAATTTAGTAAGACTTGCAAGGATAGTGGCTTAAGTACCAGGGAGGCTGAAGTAGCGCTGATGCTTTGCCAGGGTATGGAGTATAAGGCGATCGGATATCAGTTGCACATTTCTGCCCGTACGGTGGATACCCATGCACATAGGATCTATTACAAATTAGAGGTGAAAAATAAAATTGAACTGCAGCAGAAGCTGGGGTTTTTAAATTAATGCGTACTAAATAAATATGCTTATGCAACGTATCTCAAATGAATCTTTTAATGAATTGATGCATGTGCTGGAAACTTTCATGGTATTGGGTTTCAGGGTTAAAATTGCACTAAAGGAGGTATTGTATGAGACCTCTTATCAAAAGGATGCCAGGATATTGAATTTTGGTGATATCCAGCATGTGGTCTGGTTCCTGATGGAGGGATTGCTCCGGGAGATCAGGATGAACCAAAAGACCTTAAAGGAAAAGACCAGCTGGTTCTGGCCGCCCAGGAGCTTCAGTTATACCAACCCTGGTTTTTTCAGCCAGCAACCTTCTGAAAGGGCAATTGAGGTGAGTCAGCCCTGTAAGGTCATTTTGATCAGCTATCCGGACTGGTCGGCCTTAAAGGCGGAATTTGAGGAGGTGGAGGTGTTGACCGAAATGATCCGGGGCATGTACAATAAGATGCGGATGGAGCACGTGGAGGATATGAAATTGTTGAGCATTGAAGAACGTTACCTGGACAAGGAGGAAACACTGGATTACCTGTTTCCCCGCACGCAGCTGAATTACATTGCGGACTTTATGGGAATGGCTCCTGATACGCTGGGGCGTTTGAGAAGTAAATATTACGGAGGTAATAAGTAATCCTGTAGCATCATCTGATCCGATCTGGATCGTGTTTTTTTCCGATTTAGATCGGGTCATCCGGGATTTGTAATGCGGAATTTAGGGGTAACTAAATATTCCTGTGATGAATAAGCCATTTGATTTAAGGACAGTTGAAATAAGTTGTGCAAGCTTACTTGTACTTTTATGGACTTATTCATTAAGTATTAAATTACAGGCATTCGCTCAGTTCAAGGCGCAGATGTCCGATCAGGTTTTTCCAATAGCAGTTGTTCCTTTTTTGGTATATACCGTTCTTTTGGCGCAGTTGCTGGGGATTGTTTTGCTGCTGTTTGCAAGGACCCGCTTATTGGGTTTTTGGTGCTCCTTAATTTTAATGCTGGCATTTACCGGGTACTTTGGATTGGTCCTGCTGAACGCGTTTAAGCGGGTACCTTGTCATTGCATCAGTTTACTTCCTGGAATGGGTTTTCAGGGGCATTTATATTTTAACCTGTTTTTCACGGCAGTGGCTGTGATGGGTTTAATATTCACCTTAAAGAAAGAAAGGAGGAACAAAGGTATGGATACGCTGGTGTCACATGCCCCGTTACCGGGATGACAATGATCTGGATCAGCCTGCACCATGCTCTCCGCCTGCAGGTGTTGTAAAGGAGGTTTTTAAAAAAAGTATTTAAAATAGGAAACCGTCATGATTTTCAAATCACAAAGGAGAATGAATAATCATGACAGCTTCATCACAAAAGAAAAGCAAATTATAAACAGATGAAAAAATTACAATTTTTACCTTTGATGGCCCTGGTATTGGGTCTTGGGTTAACCGTTTCTATGAGTTCATTTTCCGCTAACAGCAACCTGGGGATCAATTGGTATCCGGTGTCAACTGATGGGAATACCATTACCAGCTCTACCCCGATAAGTGAGCCACCGGCAAATGGTGAGGGCTGCGCTAAAAACAATGAGCAAAGTGTTTGTGCAGTGAAGCTTGATCTGACTTCTACCAGCACTGTTCCTGCTACAGTAAGTGCAGCTACAACTGCCGGTTATTTCCTGGAAGATGCCAACAGGGACTTGTAGGATATTTGATTTTAGTTTTTCATGGTGCCGCGGCAATTGCTGCGGCACCATGTTTTATGTAGCAGGTATCAACGGGGATTTTGAGGAATACCGCTGATCCGGATCACCTCATCTGGAATGGGCAGGACGTATTTAGCGTCCAGGGGTTTAAGTTCATAGCTTTGGCCGCCTATGGTTCTGGTAATTGTTTTTGCAAATCTTGGGTCTTTGTTCAGTCTTCTGAGGTCTCCCCATCTAAGGCCCCTAAAGGCCAGTTCTTTTCTACGTTCGCGTAGTATTTTATCCAGGGCATCCGTTTCGTCTGTAGCGGTTAACTCAGCATAAGGCGACTGGTTGTTCCATCGTTTGACCATCAAGGCGTTCAGGACGCTCATTGCAGACTGATAGTTGCCTGTGCGGGCAAGTGCTTCTGATCTGATGAGGTAAAGCTCATTGACCGCTAGCCCCGCAAATAAGTTATTGGCACCATAATAGGAGCCTTTGAAGGTGGTCAGTGCTCCGTTTTGAAAGTAGAACAATTTTTTTCTCAGGTCGTTTTCATCATAGCTGCTGTAAAGTTCCGGATCGACACTTATCCTTGCGGGATTGAAAATGACCCATCCGCCCATATATTCCATAAATATCACCTCTTCATTGGTTTTAATAAACGGATACCTGTTTGCCGAATTCAGGGTATTGTAATCGATCAGTTTACCGGAAATGGCAAGACAGGAGTCGGCGTAGATCAGGGCATTGTGATATTGTTCCATGTTCAGGTAAACGCGGGCAAGCAGGCCATAAGCCGCCTGCTTTGAGGCCCGTTCGGTGACCAGGGGTTTTTCAGGAAGCAGCGGAATGCTGCTTTTCAGGTCAGTCAGGATTTGCGCATAGGTTTGCTCGATGGTTGCGCGGACGGATTTTTTGTTGACATCTGACTCCAGGCGGAGCGGGATACCCGGGTCATTTTTTGCGGAACTTTGATCATAAGGTTTGCAGAACTGCTGGGAAAGCTCGTAAAAGGCGTTTCCCCTGTAGAATAGCGCGGTTCCCTTTACATTGTTCCAGCTGGCTAGTTCATTTGGCGCAGCTGCGGTTTTTTCCAGTCCTTCAAGGGCGATATTGGCATACAGGATCCTTTGGTAAGAATTGTTCCAGTCTGGTGAGGGCTGGTTTTCATAGATATCCCTTGCCCAGATGTAGCTGTTTTTCTCCTGCTGGTTGGTCAGTAAATCCCAGGTGTTTGGCGTGATGTACAGGTCATCGCTACCGGCTTGTCCATTGGACAGCGCCCCATAAGTATTCATGGTTCCGGCATTGTCCATCAGTGCCTGAAGATCACTGATGGTATGGGGTATGACATATCGTTTTTCCGGTTTGATGTCCAGAAAATCGCTTTTGCAGGATTGGGTAAGGACTAAAACAATAAAATAGAACAGGTAAGCATATTTTGTTTTCATTTTTTTAAATTTTAGGGTTAGAAACTGGCTTGAAGGCCGAAAGAGAAAGTTTTTATGGCGGGGTAGAGGCTTCTATAGGTCTCCGGATCGGTGCCCTGTTTATTGGCTTTCCAGATGATGCCGAGATTGCTGGCATAGAGGAATAGCCGCAATTGCTGCATTTTTAATCTTTTGAGCAGATCGGGGTTGAAGTTATAGCCAAAGTTGATGTCGTTCAGGCGGATGTGGTCTGCTTTTTCGATCAGGATTTGGGAGTTGGCATACACACTTTCTCTACTGCTGTTGGTATTTTGGGGCATGGCCGGAACGGTTGTTTTCAGCTCATCTCCGGGATGTTGCCACCTGTTGGTATAGTCGGTATGGCCTGCCCAGCTTTCAAATAAGCTGCTGTAACTAAGGCCTGGCCTTCTGAAAAAATATCCGGCCTTCCAGGTGATGTTTAGGCTCAGGTTAAAGCCGAGGTAATTGAAATCATTTCTGATAGCACCCTGAAAGATGGGGACATCTGTACCGCTGATGATCAGGTCACTGGTTTTCAGGTTTTTGAGATAAGTTGTATAATCGGTATTTAGCGCGCCGGCATTTTGGACAAGGGGCTGTCCGGTCGTCCCATCCAGACCGTTCCAGGGCAGGCTGTAAATGGTGTTGATGGAATGGCCTTCAAGGGGAACTCCCCCGAAAAAGAAACTGGCCATGTCCGGACTGGCACTGGCTTTATAGTTGGTAACTTGATTGGTTACCTGACTGATCAGCAATGCAGTTTGCCAGGCGAATTTCCTGGTCAGGTTTTTGGTGTTCAGGCTGATGTCAAATCCATTGGTACGCATGTTAGCATAATTGACCTTGGTCAGGATTTTTGCCCCGCTACCGGAAAAAATTCCAGAACTGGGATCAAGGATATCATCACCGAGCAGGTCTTTACTGTTTTTTTGGTAGTATTCCAGTGTTCCGCTGATGCGGTTGTTCTTAGTCGCAAAATCAAGCCCGAGGTTGTAAGTACCAATTTTCTCCCAGCGCAATTGGGGGTTACCGGTACTGGAAAGCTGCGCATAGAGCAGATTGGTTACACTGTTGGTGTTATAAAAACCGGTCGGGTAAGCGGTAACGGATTTATTGATGTTGCCGTTATAGCCATAGGTGGTTCTTAGTTTTAGGTAGGGCAATGTCCTAAAGTGATAAAACTTTTCTTTACTCAGTTCCCAGCTCAATCCTGCCGACCATAGGGGTACACCTTTCTGGTTGGTTTTTACGCCAAACAGGTTCGAGGCGTCCCAACGGCTGCTTAACGATAGGGCATATTTATCCGAATAGGTATAAATGCCGTTTGCATAATAGGAGACAAAACGATCGGTTAACCCGCTGCCATTGGCAGGTGGGGATGAGATACGCTGGGAACCGTTGGGACGGGTCGGGTAAAGCATTTCATAGTTAAATGCGGTTTTTCCGGTGGCAAGCTCGTCATCATAGCCATAGATCAGAATGGCCGGGGGGCTACTCAGGACGTTTTGGCGGATTTCAGTACCTGCCAGGGCATTGATCTGGTGCTTTTGGGAAAAGGTTTTATTGTAGTTGAGTTGAAACCGTCCTGAATGGGTGTTTTGCGTTGAACTGCTTTCATTGAGTATACCACCAATGGGAATGATTTTGGTACCATTAGTCTGGCTGAACTGGTTGATGAGGTTTCTTGCGAAATAGCTTTCCTCGCTGCTAAGTTTATGGTAATTGCCGCTGATGTGCTGATACTGGTATTTGATTTCAGCTTCCAGGCCTGTAAGTATTTTGTACCGGAGACCGAAATTTATCCTTGACTCGTTGGAACTGGCTTTTTCGTCGTGATTGTTGATTTCCTCCAAAGGTTTGAATTCCCAATTCAACAGCCCCATTGACGCTGCTGTTTGTGCATAACTGAGTTTGTTCGCATTCACCAGGCTTGCGGGCTTGCCGTTTTCATCGATGAGTCTGGCATAAGGATAGATCATGGTCTTTCCGGGCGGGACGATACCGCTCAGGCCGAGGCCATTGTTTGTTTTGAGTTCTTGCAGGAAGTACAAGCCTAAATTGATTTCCAGGTTTTTCATGGGTTTAATGATACTGGATGAATTCAGGGTAAACCTTTGGTAATTGTTTCCCTTGATAACAGTGGTGTTATGATCGTATCCACCAGATAAGTAATATTTCATGATTTCAGTCCCGCCGTTCATGTTCAGGGCATATTGCTGGCTGCTGGCGTGTTGGTACAGGTATTTTGTGGCGTCATTGCGGATGTCCTGATGTTTTAGTCCATCGATCTGTTCCTCCATTTGGCTTAGGCTGATCTGGTTATTTTTCCCTTTGAATAGCAGTTCTGTTACTGGTGAAAGAATTGCACGCTCATCCTGGGCATAGTAACCACGTTCAAAAAGTGTCCTTTCTACCTCAATGAAATCAGCAGATGACATGAAGCTGCCGGACTTGTACAGGTCAGGTTTGCCGGAAACGGTAAGATTGGTACTGAGATTGATCTGATTGCGCTGGTTAAACCGGCCTTGTTTGGTGGTGATCACCAATACGCCGTTTCCAGCCCTGACTCCCCAGATGGATGCTGCCGCGGCATCCTTAAGCAAGGTGATGCTTTCTACGTCATTTGGGTTCAGACTGTTCAGGTCACCTTCATAAGGGAAATTATCTACAACGATCAGGGGCTCGGTATTGGAATAAATGGTATTGACCCCACGGACCTGCAATCTGGTTTTGGTATTGCTGATGGGGTTTTCTTCTCTGAAGATTTGTCGCCTGTCAAAATTAAGGCTGCTGGTTATTCCTTCCAGCCGGGATAATATGCCGGTACTGACACTGCGATTGATCAGTTTTTGATCGATCTGGGTAAATGATCCGGTTGCCCGGTCTTTTGGAATTGTGGAATAACCGGTGTTTACCACAATTTCTTCCAGTTGGTTTGGATTGGCTTTGAGCCGGATAATCAGGCCTGATGCCGGGACTGCTGATAGGGGAACAAGCAGGTCGAGATAGCCTACATAACTGATTAGCAAGGTGTCATTTTTTGACTGGGCAATGAGGCTGAAAAAGCCAGTGGCATCGCTATGGCTGCCGTTTTTTTGTCCTTTGAGGATTGCATTTGCCCCGCTTAAAGGTTTGCCGGTCTGCTCGTCAAGTATTTGCCCTTTGATATGTTGCGCCTGAAGGGTCTTTGGACCCAGAAGCAGCAGAAAGCTAAAAATGTATAGAATTTTCATGTTGTTTTTTTTGAATGTATGGTTAATGGTTTTGTTGGTTAACGCTGGTAGGCCCGGTTTGCCGGATGACCAAAACCGGCACTGATCTTTCCTCGGTTTTGAGCTTAAGGCCATATCTGGAAAGTGCTGCGTTGGCCAGGGGTAAGTTACCTTTGATGTTGACCGGGAGCGTAAAATCTACTTTCATCATGCCCTCGATCCCGGTTTCGTCTATGATTTGATACGGTGTAACTGTAGATAACACCAATGCGCTGAGCGATCCGAAATAGTCATTCTGGAAGTTGAAATTAATGGGGTCATCCTGTATGCGTTTCCAGATGGTGTGTTTGGTCTTTAATTTAGCTTCTGCCTGTTGTTTTGTTGCTGTTGTGCTTAGGATAACAAAAGTGTGTTTCCGGTTTTCGATTTGTCCCTGAATGCCCAGTTGCAGGCCGAAAAACTGGTTCAGGTCGTTTTGCATTTGCATTTTGAGTTGTTTCATGGAAACCGGGATGGCGCTGTAATGGTTATAGCAGTACCAGTTGTTTTGTTTCCATAGGCCTAGCAGGCTGTCTTTTACGGTTTTGTCCTTTAGGCTGAGGAAGGATTTATCCATTCTTGTTTTTAGTGCCGGGCTGATTTCCAGTACCATTGCGGATTTGTTTTGCTTGCCGAATTCTTTAAATATTTCTTCCCTGAAGGCTTCATAGTACAGCGCTGTAAATTCGACGTTGTGCAGGTAAATGGTAGAGATTCCATTTTTAAAATGGCTTTTTGGCTTTTGCTGGATCAGATCAGGTTTATAACCGGTGATGCTGGACTGGAATAAAATACCTTCGCCATTCCCGGCATTTCCGCCGGTAAACATGGGTTTAAGGGGGCTGTAATTGCTACCGGTGAGTTTCATTTTTCCGGTATAGGCTTCGCCCTGAAGTACTTTTTCGATTTGCCGGGTGGTCAGGCTTGCTGGTTCCGGTATGGCGATTATTTTGTTGTTTTTGATCCATACCTGGTGGGGCAGGCTATTGGTAGGAAAAATTTGGGCAAGCAGGGTATCGCTGACAATTGCGTCCATGTTCCATTTGAACTTTTTAAAGATTGGGCCTGCTTGATTTTCCGTTTGATAGGTCACCGGGATGATGATGAGTTTTTTACTGTTTAATGTAGTTTGAATACTATCGAGCTCGGTTAACAGGCGCAGACATGGTTTGCACCAGGTAGCCCAGAAGTCAAGTATGATGAGCTGGTCTTTGTGCGCGCGAAGGTTTAATTCTATTTGCTGTCCTGTTCTGATGTCTACGGTCTGATGGTTTAGGTGATATAAGGCTTCGGGTATGGTATCTCCAATAGATAGCGATTGCTCTGAGGCTTCGTAGAACTGCCCGTGTGCCGGAAAGATGAGGCAAAGCGCGGCCATTACGATGGTTAGTATCGATTTTTTCATATAGTTTTTATGAATGGTTAGTCGTTAGTTTCTTTCAAGAATGGGTGGAAAGCGAGGCAGAACGGTCTGCTCCCTAATGCATATGAACTGCCTGCTTTGTATGAGGGGCTGATCAGTCAGGTGGACAGATAATAAGTTTGTTGGAATGAATTGCTAAGATTTTCATGACATTTTTTGCAATGCAAATGGTCATGGTAGGAGGGAAATAAATAATGGTGGAACCCACTCCGTATGTTCAGAAGCCTGTAGGAAGGCTGTGGCACATACAAGAGCGAGCCCACCATTATCTAGCAAAGATAATGAATGAGCATCTATCTCCTGCATCTTGCGCCACTCGAAAGTTCCTACATTTTCTGAGCAAGATCCAAAATCCAAATGCCTGGATTAATATTTTAAATTAGTTTTTTCTTTAATACATTAGTTTTCAGGCTAAGATACTAAAATAAAATTAATACTCCTAATTAATATACTCTTATTTAAGAGTAATATAAAATTTGCTTTTTGACCACATTTAGACTTGGAAATAGCTGAGTATGGTTGATAAGAAAAAAGGAAAAGATTTACCAATAGAAATTAAGAAGATAGGACTGAGATTAAAGCAAATTAGAAAAAATCGAGGCTTTACAAATTCAGATGACTATTCTTATCACTATAACCTAAATAGGTCTCAATATGGAAAGTATGAAGCTGGTTCTGAAGATTTGAGGATGAGTTCTCTTATTAAGCTTCTTGGGAAAATCGATGTGAAACTGACGGATTTTTTCAGTGAGGGTTTCAACGAAGTATAGTATCAAGTTATTTTTCTTTAAAGTGATAGGTTTTCAGGGCAGTTTTAGTGCCCTGATCTGGATGCTTAATTGTGTACCATTTAAATGGTAGACAAAGTCATTGTTAATATTAATACAGAGAATGTTTAATAAATAGATGGATTTGTAATGAGCTCAGATAGTTTTGATAATTTTCCTGAAGTGGTGTCCCGTCCTGGTTGGGTGGTGACGTGGCTTTTGCGGTTGGTTCTGGGTGTGTTGTTTTTGGTGATGTGTTTTTTGTTTTTTGCATTACCTGTTGGGTTTTATCTGGATGGCTATAATGATGTGGGTGTTGTTGTTTTGATGGGTTGTTATGATTTGCTGCTGGTTTGGTTGCTTTGGCTGATGGTGAAATACATGAGGCGGAACTTGGGGAAATCGGTTGTGAAAATTGTGGTCGATGGCAGGGGGATTCATTATCATAGACTGGATGGAAGTGCGGAATCGCTGCTTTATCTGGCTTTGGAGAAATCGGGGGATAGTTTTGCTGATGGTGATGTTTTTGCAAAAACGGTTGGGATTGGCGAATCAGCAAAGAGGGTGTTGATGGTAAGGAGTGGAAAGGCTGAGCGTAGGGTTACTTTTCATACCCATATCGTCAGTTATTTTACGGTTAACCGGAGGGAGTTGCTGGTGCATTTTCTGCGGGGCATTGTTTTGTTCCGACCGGATTTAAAAATTGAGGCTTCGGTATATGCTTCATTTTATATCCGCCGGGATACGATGGAGTTTGATAAAAAAGGGTACTGGTTGGTGATGGTTGGGGTGGTTGTTTTTTTGGTGTTGTTTTTCCTGGTGCTGGATTGGTATATGCGTTACAGGACAGGGAGTGGTTTGATCTTTTGAGGGAGGGCTAATAAAATCAGGATGGAGAAATTGTAGGAAATGGAATAAATAAGGGATGAGGAAAATTGTATTCAGGTTTTGGCTGGTTAATGTTTTGCTAAGTGTGGTGCTGTTTGTGCTGTACAGATTTTTTATTGCTGGATTAGAGCCTGCTGATACTACCTTTTGGGCCAGGTTTTTTAATTTTCTGGATATATTGTTAAACCTTGGTTTTTCAATGATTTATCTTTTTGTCATGGTTGCGGGTTCTTTCGCTGTTTTTTTGAATCTGATGGAAAGGGTGAAGCGCAGTTATTTTTTGTCTTTTCTGACGTTTGCTGCTGTTCCGCTGGTTTGTGTTGTTTTTCTGGGGGTAAATGTTTGGATGGATGTTTACCGATATGGGCTTACGCCTGCTCCGCTAAAAACACTGCTGTGCTTGTTTTTAATTTATCTGGCATGTGCTGTTATAGAATTTCTGGTGTTCAGAAAAAAGGTAAATAATACCTACCGATAAATCTTTGCGGGCTTTTGCTTTGGTGGGCTGCTGTGAGAGTTTTTATTGTCCATTTTTTGTTTAATGACAGAATTGCCTGTATATCTTCAACCGTTGCAAATCTTATCTTGATTATGATTTCTGTTGTAGTTTTATAATAGTCAGCCATAATCTTTTTCTGGTAGAACGAAATAACTTATGTGAATTGTAATGTGCAATAGCAAGATATTGCTATTGTATTCTGGCGTTGTTGGTTTAATTTTGATGGGAAATTGGGATTGCAATAAAAGTTTTAGATTCTTAAATAAGGGCCAGGGTGCTTTAGATTTTTACCCTTGCTTTTTTGGGTTTTGGATAGTAAAGTTAGTGGGACTAAATGGTGCTTATTGTATTGTTGACGAAAGTTTAGTTATTGAAGTGATTTATGATAAATAAGGAGGATTTAGCTGTTGAAAAACCTACAATATCTGATATTGATGGGATAGTTCATTTGCATAATAAGCATTTATTGGACAATCTGACTCAGGAGCAAATAAAGGAGGGATTTATCCGGGTTAGTTATGATGCTGATGATTTCCGTTCGATAATTGATGATGAGGCCATTGTAGTAGTTAAGAAATTTGGAAAGATAATCGGCTATTATTTACTTGGACATTCCTCAAATTCCCCCTCTTTGAGTTATCAGTTTACGGCCATGAATAGGTTTGATTTGAATGGGACAAAACTAGTTGATCTTAAAGTGGCCTGCGGTGCACAGGCGGTCTTGGAAAAAGAATTTAGAGGGATAGGGCTTACTGAAATCATGCTTTCCCATTTGATGGAGCAGGTTAAGACTAAGTACGCTTATTTATTTAGCAGCATCACCAAATCTAATTTAAAGGCGATAAAGGCGCATACAAATTCTGGTTATAGTATAGTTGGGGAAGATGAGACTAAGTACTTTGTTTGCTTAAAATTACAGGGCTAATGAAATTGTATGGATTACATGAAGGTCTTTATGAAGGGTAGTTTAATTTTTAGGCTTGCCGGTGATGATGATTTGCCTGGTATTCTTGAGATCTGGAAGAATGGGTTAGAAATATTTAGGTCAAAAGATATTGATCCAGAACCTCTGGTCGCTGCATTTGAGGAGAATTTTAAGAACCGAAACCATTATTTTAATTTCTGGGTTGCCTGCAATGGGGCTGTATTGGGGTGGTGTTCGATTTTGCCTGCCTTTTCTCACCCGCTCAAACAAAAGAAAAGCGCTGAGGTAAGTATATATTTTCGAAAGGAGCATAGTGCGAAAGGTTTGGGCAGGAAGTTGATGAAATATGTTTTTAGCGAGATTCAGGAATCTGAACTGGAAATTGTTTGGGGTTTTGCCCAGATGCAGAACATGGCTTCGATAAGAATGTGTGAAAATGCGGGTATGAAAATTTGCGGACAAACTTCCAATAGGATAATTTTAGTGAAAGAGTTTATAAAATAGCTAACGATGACCAGAAGGTTCTATTGTCTATATAATTCTAAAACGGATAGTTTGAATATGACTGACCGGCTTGGGCTGTTAAAGTCAGCCTGCGTTAAGAACGATATTCACTTTGTTTCGCTTGATCAGGCTACAGTGGATTTTTCTGATCTTCCGGTACCTACAGAAAATGATGGTTTATATAATTGTTCCAGGGGATCTATGCTCCTTGAGCGTTGCATGTTAAATCTTAAGGTCAGGACATTCTATAGAGAATTTCCAGGGGTGGGATTGACTGAGAATAGTAATCACTGGAGCATTTTGCATAAGATGTATAATATCTCAATGCCTAAAACGGTGTTTAATGGAACAAATGATAAGGCCCTTTTAAAGAAATATGTAGATTTTTTAGCAGGCTTTCCACTGGTACTTAAAACGTATGGTGGGACAGGTGGGGTAGGGGTGATTAAAGTAGATAACTATGCAACATTGTTCAGTGTCTGTGATTATTTTACTGAAAACAGGATTGAATTTGCACTTAAGGAATTTATTCCTGCTGAAACATGCGAAAGGTTAACCGTGGTTGGAGATCAGGTGGTTGCGGGGATTTGCAGACCGATTGTCGCTGATGATTTTAGAAGTAATGCTTTTGATACAAAAACTTTTTCTAAGCGGTACGGGCCGGAGGTAACCGGTTTAGCGATAAAGGCTGTTCAGTGTTCTAATTTTAATTTAGGAGGGGTGGATATCGTTGTTGACAAAAGAACAGGTGTACCCCATGTTTTAGAAGTAAATTTTCCTTTAAACTTTGTGCATTCCGAAATTGTAACCGGTGTAAGTATATCAAATGATATGGTGACTTATTTGTTCCGATAGAGTTTTAGGTACTAAACTTTTAAAGCTTTATCCATTAGGAACTGGAGACTCTTTTTTACAATATCAACCCCACTTATTAATTGTGGCCGGGTAAAGTCATGGGGGAAGTTCACTTCAAGTAAATAAGGCTGATCGTGCTTGTCAAAAATAATGTCTACACCTGCGGTTTCAAAACCCAGCATCTTTGTCGCTTCGGTTGCTATAGCCAAAATTGATTTGTCAAATTTTCTGTTATAGTCCCTGATTGCTGTCTTTTGTCCGGAAACCCGGAAATCATCTTCAATGTTCTGCCTAAAAACACTTGCTATCACTTCATTACCTAAAACAATTAATCGTGCAGTGCCGTTATTTTTTATGAATTCCCTCATGACAAAATTGTCACCTGTAGTTATCAGATAATCAACGGTAGATATCAGGTTTTGCCAGCTTTCTATTTTAATTGTACCTATTCCTTTTGTGCTGCGTGTTGATTTTATAATAACCGGAAAACCACCTAAACGTTCAACATATTTTTTAAGCAGTTGTCTGTCTGCTGTAATGTTAAAGACTGTTTTAGGCATTTTGACGTTCAACTTTTGATGTATTATGGAATATTTGATAGTATCTGAATTGTTCTGGACGTATGTTGGATTTTTAGTATAAAAAGTGGTTACCTTTTCGTTGAGCAATAGCGATTCTAAAGTTTCACTTCCGATGGTAGCGTTATACAATAAGTCTGTTTTGGTCAGCATCGGTAAATCGGAATAATCCACAATTTGGCTGTCCAGGGGTATAAATTCTAGGTTTAATTGATCGCAGGCAGTTTTTAGCTGGTCTAACCTGAGTTTTACACCTTCATAGTACCCATTATGTAAGCAAAAGAATTTCATCCGGTAGGTTTATTTAGAAAATAAATTGTTCAGTTTTTTTAAGTATCAATCAGTTGCTGGTCGTTGTTGTTAACAGCACTATCTAAAAATACAAAATAAACAACTTATTTAATGAAATTTATGGTTGTGAATCTGGCAATTACAGAATAACCTCTATGCTGTTTTTTATAACATAATTTTATTGTAATTTATTGATGTAATGTTTATATTGGTGTATCTCCCTATCATTTGACATTTATACAATTAAAGCTCCATGGACACTCAAATGAAACCAACATGGCTGGGTTATTTAAATAACTTAAAGGGAAAAATTTACGAGCCTGAACAGCTGCAACTAACTGATTTTGATGATTTTGTTAACGCGAATACGATTGCTTCTTCGTTTTTCAGGCATAGTGTACCTGCTGTTTATCTTCTGGATTACAGAACGAGTTCGTATATCAATATGTCTGAGAATTTTGCGGGTTATAAATCGGAGTATTTTATAAGAGGGGGAATCAGTCATACCTTAGAAATTTTTGACAGGGACCATTTAAAAGTTTATAATGAGCGGATTTTTCCGGACAGGTTACAGATATTGAAGAATATCACTCCTCTGGAACATAAAAATTATGTGTTTTCCTACAATTTCAAGCTAAAGAATAGAAATGGGAACTATGACAGTTTCCTGCAACGGAGCTGTTTTCTTTCTGATGCAAATGGAAGTCCTTTGTTCAGCATGGGAATTCTGCTGAATATTACAAACTATAACAATGGAAATTCTATTGTTCAGACGGTAGATAAGATTTCGGCAAATGGCTGGGAGCAGGAAACCGAGTTTAAGAAAGTTTATTTCTTAAATGAAGAAGATAAGCTCTTGTCTATGCGGGAACGGGAGGTGTTGTTATGGATGGCTGAAGGTTTGAGTAATAAGATGATTGCGGACAAGATGTCGTTAAGTGAGCATACGGTTATCAATCATCGCCGCAATATGCATACAAAGACGAATATGCCGAATGCTACGGCTTTAGTAGGCTTTGCAATCAGAAATGGATTGATTTAGGGGTAAATTTATTCAGGTGTATTAAAAATATCACCAGCATAGTCTGCCAAAAGTTGGTTAAAGGCTTCGGGCTGGTCTATGTGAACCAGGTGATTGGCACCGGGAATTTTATAGACCTGATTGTTCCATAATTTTATGGGTGCACTGTCCAGGTAATCGGGGTTGATGACCTGTTCATCTTTACCAAAGATCATAAGGACGGGTTTATTCAAAGATGCGACCAGCTCAATCTCATCATTGAATTGCTGCTGGGTTATGCTGGTTGACAAGGCTGACCTAAATTGTGGTTTTACACGGTAATAGTCGGTAACAAATTCATTTACAACAGCGGTGTCTCTGGTTGTCATTACCTGGGAAGCATAGGTTCTGACATCATTTTCTGGGGACTGCTCGGTGAAGACAACATGGACATTGGTACCAGGATAGATAAAGGTGTCCATCGTATATTTTTCTCCGACAAGACAACTTCCTGCCAGGATGATTCCTTCAGGATTCAGATTAAATGCGAGGGATTCTGCAAGGATGTTGGTACCCAGGGAAACAGCAGCTATCAGGTAGGGACTTTCTTTAGCAATTGATTTGATGGCTGTTGCTACGATCTTGCCCAGCGCTGGAATACTGTAGTCCCCATCTGGATCGGAACTACCTTCTGAATCGCCGTGCGCTGGAAGGTCTATGGCAATTAATCTGTAATTTTTTAGTAACCCGCTCTCTAATTGAGCCTTCCAGCTGGCTGAAGAAATGGAATTACCATGGATAAAGAATATGATTGGTGATTTATCTTCATTGATGTCCTGGTAGGCGAGATTGATGTTGAAAACGTTGATGACTTTTTTTTTCATGGATTTGCACAAATAAAGGAAATAAGATACGGATTAAAATTCGTTATGGGAAATAGCAAGTTCTTGTCATTGCTGACCTTTGATATTCTCAGGAAATTGGTGGTTTGAATTATGTTGATTAAAAAAGGCTTTGAAAACCATGATATAGCAAAAATGGTAATTTCTATGGAGGAAGTATTTTAGAGCTGGAAAAAGATAAATATATAAGCGAATGATAGGCGATTTACATGTTAACTGGAATGGATTCAAATCATGATATTGGAAAAAGACAAATTAAATGAATTTAAATAATCAATCTAGCAGTTATATTTTTTCTTTGGCATCAATTGAAGATATTCCTTTTTTAGTTAAGTTGAATTCAGAATGGCAACTCAGTAATATTTCATCGGATATGAAAAGCGAGGGGTTCCTATCTGCTAAGTTTAATGCTTCTGATTTTGAGAAATTAATTAAAAATGAAGAAGTTGTTATTGCCTCGTTTAGTGGGATTGTAGTAGGATATTATTTATTGAATAACTTTTGTGAAACAATTAAATATCATGAAGGGCAAAAGGTGATCCTTAACTTAATTGACAGGAATAAAATTAAAAACCGACATAGAATTGGAATAGGGGCTCAATCTGTAATTGAAAAACAGCATCAGGGTAAGGGGCTATCAAGATTTATGCTTAAACTGTTATGTGAATCTGTATGTGCAAAATATGACTTTTTATATAGTTCTATTTCAAAACAAAATATAAAGGCATATCAGATTCATACTAAAGAAGGGTGGTTTGTAGCTGATGAAGATGATTCTTGTCATTATGTTTTATTGAACCCTGGGTCAGTAATGTGAGGTTCCTATGCTATAAAATTAAATCGTTTCGGGTTGTCATAAAAAGATGGATTAATACGCCAAATATATGTTTACTTTCGAAGTACAAAAGGATTTTACACCGGAGTTAAATCAACTAAGAAGAGAAAGTTTTCCGGGGACACTTGATCTACAAACTGCTGTTGATGAGTTTGATCAGGACTCACAACATGGTGTTTTATACAATGGGGATCGTAATATTTTGGCTTATTGCCGGTTTACACCTAACCCTGGAGGAGTTTTTTCGAGTTGGGCCAGGAGAGTTGACTTATTGCCGAATACTGTGGACTGTGTGGATTTAGGTAGGTGTCTTGTCAACCCTGAATTTCGTGGACAGGGATTAATGGAGGTACTTGTGCTTCATAGTCTGTTGTACGCAAAAAAGAAAAACTTTCTTTTCGTAAATGGGGGTGTCACTCCTAACCGGGGGATGAATGAAATGATCTACGACCTGGGATTCGAGGATTGTGGAGCACCTGTACCATTTCATCAGAGTAATGGAAAAAGTGGACTGATCCAGTTGGTGACCTGCGATATTACTTTGCACGGTCGAAAGTGGGAGTCAAGGTTGGAGAGTATAATGGAGAATTCTTTTTATCGATTGGAAAAGAAACATTAACAAGCTAAAATTTAATGATATGACCTTTGATGAAATTACCCTTGTAAGTTCTTTAACCATTGTAGCAAGTTACACGATAAAACTCATTGGCTTTCCACAACAGGCCATAAAGCTCTATCGAGCAAAGAATGTAGGTAATCTGTCTTTTTTCCTATTCCTATCTTCATTCATCAGTTACATTCTGTGGACATATTATGGCTATCTGAAGAAAGATTGGGTAATTATCTGGGGACAAAGTGTAGGTATTTTGACATCCGGGATCGTATTGTTCCTGCTCTGGAGATATAGGAAGAATACAAGGGAAGATTTTAAGTGAAAAAATTAAAGCAGTTTAAAATTAGAGGCTACAATATATCCGGGATAAGTTTTTATAAAAACAATTGAAATGATTTACAGACCTGCCAGTAAGGTTGATGGGAATGCCATTACCGCTTTGAATAATAAATTCTATCAGGCTTTTTTAGAAGATGATAAGCAAAAGGGTTTTCTGAAAAACAAGTTTACTTTAGACGAAATAGAAACTTTGATAGCGTCCGGGGAAGTTGTAGTAGCCGAGTTTCAAGGTGAGGTAATTGGTTATTATCTTACCAATAGTATTTTTGAATCAGAAGCCATCAGGAAAAGAAAGTTGCATGTGCAGGAGTTGATCGAGGTAGGGACTATAAGGAATGTCAGGTATGTTTACCATACCCAGGCGGTAGTGGACAGGCCTTATATGGGGAAGGGCGTTGGTAAGGCGTTGTTAAAAAATCTGAAAAAATTGATCAGTTCAAAGTTTGATTATTTGATCGGATATATAGATCAGGAAAACCTGAATGCCAGACTGGCGCATACAAAGTCGGGCTGGGAAGTTTTTACAACGGTTGAAGGTGGCTGTCTGGCGATGACAAAGGTGAGTGGTGATTAAACAAATTTGGTTATATTTTTACGATAAATAATGATTGCGGAGAAACCGGTACTGCTGACGGATAAAACCAGGCTTCAGGAAATATTTGAGCTTAGGGTGAATGCTTATGAGCATTCACCGTTTTCACAGTATATCAACCATCAAAATGCGCCGAATGGTCTGTTTGATGACCTTGACTTTTCGCCTTCATGCTATCATTGGATTATTGAATCCGGCCATAAAATAATTGCCAGCTGCAGGCTATCTATGGTGAGGGATTTAAAAGATATTTCAGAGAACTTTTGGCAGCTGGGCTTACCACAGAAAGGTAGTTCTGCATTTTATTCGAGGTTGGTTGTTGATAAAGATTATAGGAACCATGGTTTGGCAAATCTCATGGACCAAGCCAGGATTGAGTTTATTCGAGCACACAAGGAAGAATTTTTAACGCTGGCTTGGGCCAGGGAAGACCGCGTACCGGCCCTTTTGAAACTTGGTTTTGAATATCAGGCAGCTATTACAGTAAAGGTGGTGGATGCAGAAGAGCCTGCAACTGCCTTAAAATTTGTTCAAAGACAATATTAAACAATGAATCGGCATCATCCCATTTTACTGGAAGACAAAAGTAAATTAAGTGAGATCTATCAACTGCGGGTAAAAGCCTGGCAGCCGCATGGCGTTATAACGGCTCAGACTCATCCGGATGGATATTTTGACCATCTGGATGACCTTGCCTTGCATTGGGTAATAGAGGTGAGCAATAAAATCATTGGGGCTGCCAGGTTAAATATCTTATCCGATACGAATGATTTACCCTGTCCGGGCACTTTTAAAAGGGTGGTTGATTTTAAGGCCGGTGAATCCTTTGTTTTTTATTCGAGATTAATTGTTGATCCTGAGTATCAGGGCTATAATATGAGTGCTTTACTGGATAAAGCGCGTGTGGATTTTATAAGGCAGCAGGCAGAAATTAAAAAGGTAATTGCTACAGCGGGGGAACGAAGGGCAGTTAAGCTGGAAGCGTATGGCTTTATGGTTCTGGATAAGGTGCTTCCAGCGGACGATTATAAATCAATGGATAGGTTTGATACTTATATTATACAAATGCTAAATGAGTGATCTTTTTATACAGTTCATTGCGGTGATGACGGTGGTGGGCTCAATTGCTATCAAACTGGTCGGGATACCTGATCAGATCAGAATGTTATTAAAAACCAATGAGGTGGGGAATATTTCTTTATTAAATTATTGGCTGAGCCTGATTACCTATTTCTTTTGGACCATTCATGGTATGATTAAGCAGGATTTGGTAATTATTATTGCGCAATCGCTTGGTGTGATAACCACAGGTATATTGCTAGCGATAATCTTCAGGATAAAAAGAAAAAAGAAGCAACATGGGATGACGATTCATTTGTCTGATGAAAATAAGGGTTATTAACATTAAAAAAACTACATATAAAGTATGTCAGCATAAAAAATATGCTAAAAGATGGACTTCACTTTTGGACGATTATACTCAAAAAGAAAATTCCAGCAACGATGTTGAACCAGTATTATTAAAAGGAATTCATTGGGAGCTTGGCAGGCCCGCTGAAACAATGAAGGTTAATAGTTTGGATTTTGGTGTGCAGCAACAGGGGAATTTTTCGAAATCCAGACTTGTTTATCCCGAGGTCTGTGCTAGGAACAAACTGAGTATTTTCTCTTTTGAGGAGTTGTACAGATTTGCAGGGAAGCAGAATTTTGAAGCGCTATAACGGTAAAGTAATTTAAGATGATAACTGTTAGAAACGAAACGGAGGCCATGGCCTCCGTTTTTTATTTTGTTTCCTGCTACCAGGGTTGGTATGGATAAACAATTTTTGATGCCCTCATCGGGTATACATCTTCGTAATTTGTGGTAATGGGTGGGGTCACGGTGGTTTGTCTTCTATATACATCACCTTGCCATACCAGCTGAACCGATGGGGAGCCCACGCCCTGATGGGTAAAATAAGTGTTAAATACGGTAGTATTGTAAGTCATTCCTCCAGCCGTAATGGTAGGCGTCATTGGAAACATCATCATATCTTCCACGCGTTTTATCCATACGTATCCAGGACTAAATTCAGTAGGCCAGGCAATACCACTTGTTACAACAGCGCTAAACCGTATTTTGTGATAGTTTGGCCCTGGAGGCGCGAGTTGAATTTCCGGGTATTCAATCGTTTCGGTCTCCAGGTTAAAAATGGTGCTTTTTTTCGATTGAGGCTTTTGATTGCTAATGGTAACATCTGCTTTTTCTTTCACGATACCACCGTCATGGTAGTACGTTGTCATGATACTATCATCCAGATTTACAAATACAGAGTCAATTTTTCTACCGTTGATAGGCGGATAGTTGGATTTTTTGGAAGAGATTGCAGGTAGTTTGTTTTCTTGTTCCTGGATTGGTGACTTTTTACAGCCAAAGACGAGAGCACTTAATATAAGAAGCGCTAATAGGTTTTTTTTCATTTTTAAATTAGTAATTTTATGATAAAATAAATTAATGTGATCAAATATGAAAAAAACAAACGAGAAATTCTACCTGTCCTCGTTTAAGTTATATCCCGGTTTTTCTACAGCTGAAGTTAATTCCTGCCATGTATCTATGGAGATCGTTTCTGATTTGCGGCGCCAGCAGGATGAACAAAAAAAACTATATACAAAGATTAGGATACGTTTGGAAAACCAGGCGGGTGAAAAAATGTTGAAATCCAAATTCTTGGGTAGTTTTTTGTTTGAACCGGAGGAAATAGAGGCAGATAGAGGTACATTACTTAATTGTTACGAAGCGTATTTTGTGGCGATTTATTCATTTTTTGAGCATTTTGTTTCTGGTGATGTTAATGCTGCGATAAAAAAACAAATAGACCCGAATATCTTTGTGAATTCGGTAAATGGCGTAAAGGTGATGTTCGAGGGGTATGATATTTATCCACGAAATTGGGGACCGGCAGGTAAAGCCGAAATTCCACTTGATGTTTAGCGCTTTTTTGAGTTGTTTGCTTGGGTAATTCGGAGCATATGGCTAATGAATGCCACAGAGATTATTTTCAATTCTAAGAGGCAAATCTGTATGTTTAGTACATTTAGGAATTGGTATTTATAAAAATGACACTTTACCACTCATCAAATAATGATCTTGCGCCTGGTGATGTTATTGCACCCGGCAATTGGGGAAAAATGGTATTTTACTCCAGGGTTGACCATCACCTTTGGAAAAGAGAAATGACACTTGAGACGATGAGGATCTGGAGCTTTGCCGAAAAGCCCTCCAGGTTAAAATGTACATTCGCTTGTGATAATTTAAATACGATGGTTTGTTACCATGTTAAGGAAAACCCTGAAGGGTTTATCTATCAGGTAGAAGCTGTGGATGCTCATGCCCCAATGCATAAAGGAGATTTTAATGCTGTTGCGGTCCCAAAGGGATATCCTGGCAATATGTGGGAAATTGCTTCAAGATATTGGAATTACGATTTAAAATCGAATATGGCCGAATGGCCAGGCATAGAATGTTCGGAGATTCTAGTAGGATCGGGTTTAAGAGTGATCCAAAAAATACCAGGAGAGCTCATAAAAAAGAAAGCCAGTGAATTGATTGTACCTTCAGATCCGATCCAGTCATAAGCGTTGGCTGAATTAGAAGGGTTTTCTAAATATTCTGTATTCAGCAATTTGATAATGTTTTAAAGGGAGTAGATTTTAGACCTGATTATGATGTATATACAATGACGAAAGGATTTAATAGTAAACTTGATAAAATAGCTGATATATGGAATTATTTTATTTTGCAGTATAAATATTGCTCAGGTAAAATTAGGTTTAATGAGGATATCAAAACAAACTATTTTGGTGATATTCTGGGATATTTTCAAGACACTATTGAAATTATAGCTTCTAAAAAACGTTACTCAGACTATTCATATAAATTTGTATTTACTATTAGTTTTTTACAAGCTATTTACGTCCAGCAAGATTTAATTGAAGAAATGCTTGAGATTTTTAAAACCGGCATTAATAAAGGCGATCTAAAACAAGACGAGAATTATACAATTAACCGGGAGATCAGAAACGAACTTGTAGGACACCCTATTCGAAAGTTTGAAGGAAAATTAATCTCATCAACGCTTTTTAGCTATCAAAACAATCAAGACGAAATAGAGTATTTAAGATACCACCGGGACAACAACTTTAATTATGAAGGTAAACGGTTTAAAATAGTCGAGATTCAACAAAGGCATGAGAAATTTCTTGAAAAATATTTCGATTTGATACTTGTTAAACTTAAGTCAATATTAGATGAATATTCGGCAGAATTAGATAAGCTTGAACAAGTAATCGAAAACAAAACTTTCGACACGGTACTTAAGCTGGTGGAGTTGTATTTTGAATCTATTTTTGAGTCGGATTTTATTTATGATAAAGTTTCCTTGATTAAAGTATACGGTCGCCGAAATGAACATAAACGGTATCAGAGTTTTATAGAAAGGTTTTATGCCGATTTAAAAGGAAGCCTGGTTGAAAAGAGGGCCTTCGCTAAAGATATTTTTGAGAAAAAGAGAATTGATAATTTAGCAGATAATAAGCCTGTTGACCTGAATGTAGAAATTGTTTTTACGAAACCGGGTGACAGGACGGTACAAATACAACCTTCGAAAGTAACGTATCATTACGAAATCGGTAAACTTGCTACCAGACGTAATTTAAATGACTTTCGATTTTTTGGCAAAGTGCTCAAATCAAAATGCCAGGGTAACAGTTTAGTTTTAGAAGAACTGCGCCATATGGAATTAAATATATACGATGAAATTGAGTACTATACCGCGTTGAGGTTAATATCTAAAGAATTGCGGGAAGATAATTAAATGCATAGATCTGATTGAGGCCCAGGATTAAGATTTTTAGACTTCTATCTGATATATCCTTGATTCTTCTCCCCATGGGTGATAACCTTGTCCAATGTAACTGAACCCGTATTTTTCGTAATAACCGGTATGGTCTGTGCTTAAATTGAGCTGTTATACAAATATAAATTAATGACAGCTAAAACTGGCAATGGAAAGCATTAGGAGGTTAATTGATTTACGCTAAGCAGGATTGATTTTCTTGGGAGCTACGGGTATTCCCGTATTTCTTATTTTACGTTTTTTTCCTTACAATTTCTTTTTTTCAGCTGGTTAGATTCGGGGTTTAAAGCTTTTTAGGCCTATGATGAAACTTTACTTTTTCCCGGCTGATGTGATGAATTAATACCAGTTAACGGGTGCCGGCAGGGGTTCACTAAATCTATTACTTATGCGTAAGAACAATAATGCTAAACAGGAGTTCCGTGACCTTCGGCTGAAGCTGAAGGCGATTTCCTCGCGTGGTGATTTTTCTTTGATGGGGCGTTTTAATGAGTCGATTTCCTTGATCAATGCTTTTCTGGCGGTGGTCAGGGAGCGGGTGACGATGGTGGCTTTTAAGGATCAGCTGGAGGAGATCTATTTTTTTAAGTTTGAGAAGCCGGAGTATTATGCGCTCAAGATCTATGAGGTTTCTTTGTTCGGGATTTTGAACCAGCGCCCTGTTGGTACCGATGAGATGCTGCGAGATTATTATCTGGAGGAGCTGACTTTTATTTCCCGGTTTTTTAAGCAGTACAGTTTTTTGTATGAGTATTACCGCTCTGGTTTTACGCAGATGGATGAGTTGCTTTTTTTGCGGGAGGGGATGGCACCTGATGTGCTTTTGCCGGAGTTTTGGGAGCTGGACCCGGAGTTTTCTACCCCGGGGGATTATTTGTTTTCTAAGTTTATTGCGTATGAGGGGCTTCGAGAGTTTATCCTGGGGGAGATTCGGGTATTGGAGGTGCGGGCGGCTTCGGCTGGTGTGGGTGTGGCTGCGGATAAGAAGTGGTTTGACTGGACGGGGGAGGTGATCAATCTGGTGGAGCTGGGTTATGCGATTTATCTCTCCCGGCAGTTGGGTAAGGCTTCGCTGACAGAGATTTTCCATTGGCTGGAGGTGAGTTTTGGGGTGGAGATCGGTATTCCGGCGAACCGTTTCAGGGAGATCAAGCGGAGGAAAAGGTTGTCACGTACACACTTTTTAGACCAGATGCGCAAAAGTTTGCT
Source organism: Pedobacter schmidteae (assembly GCF_900564155.1). Classification (NCBI taxonomy): domain Bacteria; kingdom Pseudomonadati; phylum Bacteroidota; class Sphingobacteriia; order Sphingobacteriales; family Sphingobacteriaceae; genus Pedobacter; species Pedobacter schmidteae. The sequence goes on from NZ_LS999839.1 coordinate 3,251,600, forward strand.
GGATTATATGGATAAGGATGATGGGGTTTAGGGCTGCTAGTGCGGGTTTTTTAGGTTTTGAGGGATTTATTTATCTCTAGTAGTGATAAAGGATTTTTGGGGCTGCTGAATTTTGTCTTGTTGCCTGCTGCAATGTCGTGGTGGGTTAAAAGAACAAATGATATGAGTTTACAGGAATTTACATGGCAACAGTTTTTGGTTGCCGCTGTGGTGCTGAGTGCGCTGTGGGTGCTGGGTGTCTGGCTGATCTACTGGCGGCCTTTGTCGCGGGGTGGTTTAAGTGCTGGGAGGGGGAATGGGATGCATAATGCGGGTGATGCTTTGCCGCACAGCTGGCAGGATGAGGTAGATGAGTTTAGTACGGTTGACGCTCTGGATGATGGGTTGATGGGGAAGCCTGCGCTGGAGCATGGGGTGAGTGTGCTGGATGCGGATGAGTTCAGTTTTGTGCCGCTGGAAGAGCTTGGAGAGCGTGAAGAGCATGGAGATCAGTTTGAAGGGAAGCGGATAGGGGTTGAGGGTTTGCTGGCTGACCTGGATGATGCTAAGGAGGAGATCAAGGGGATTTGCCGAATTCTGGAGAAAGAGGATGGAAATAAGGAGGATTTCTTTGCGCTTTTTGAGGTGGTAAGGCTGAAATATCCTAAGGTGGTGGTGCCTGAGCTTTTAGCTGAACTGAATGATTTTATCAGGGAGCAGGTGCCGTTTTATTTATCTAAGCAGGAGCTGGATAGCCTTTGGCTGTAGGCTGGTTTTTTTTCTGTTTTGTTTTGCTTTCCCTGCCGAAGAGTTAATGGCGGAGTTTCCGCTGATCGGGGAATATTAAACAAGAATTATGAGAAAAAATAAGAGTGGTCTTTCGGGGCCGGAGAAAAAGGTGTTGGGCCGTTTCTGGCTGCTTTCGGTGGTGTTTTGCGCGTATAATGTGTTGAGTGTTTTTGTTGCGCGTGCCCAGGATGGTGATGCGGGGATAAGAGCTGCTACGGATCAGGTGGCCGGATATTTTGAGACGGGATGTGATTTGGTTTATGCGATCGGTGCAGTAGTGGGCTTGATCGGATCGGTTAAGGTATTTAACAAGTGGAACAGTGGGGAGCCAGATACCAATAAGGTGGCAGCGGCCTGGTTTGGTAGCTGTATTTTCCTGGTGATTGTGGCTACGGTACTGAAGTCCTTCTTCGGGGTTTAGAAGAGCCTGTAGGAGAGCGAGTAGAAGAGCGCGTAAGTAGGTTGAAATGTGAATGGATCAGCCGGGCAGGACAGATCGGCCTGTCTAAGAATGGCCTAGAGGTCTTGCCTGGCTGGTTTTAAAAGAAATGAAAATATGAGTTCAATATATCAGATCAATAAGGAGATTAACAGGCCCATAGAATTTAACGGTTTGCATGGTCAGTACATTGCGTATCTGGCTGTAGGACTGGTGCTATTGCTGGTCTGCTTTGCGCTGCTGTACATTTTAGGGGCGCCACTGGTACTGGTGCTGCCGCTGATTTTGGGATTGGGGGGAGGGCTTTTCTTTGCGGTAACGGGTTTGTCTAAAAGGTTTGGGGTGCATGGGTTGAGTAAGTATATGGCTAAGCGGGGATTGCCTGATTATGTGAAGTTTTCTTCCAGGCGGGTGTTTACGGGTTTGAAGCGTGCTGGATTGGGTACTGGTCTTGGTGTTGCGCGTAGGTCTGGGTTTAATTTGGAAAGGAGAGGGACATGATCGAGATTGAAAAAATACTGCCGGTCTGGAAGGTGGAACGTGATGCGATGATCTCGATGGTCGGGGATATGACTATTGCCTATGAGGTGAGTTTACCGGAGATTGGTACGCAATCTGAAAAGGAGTTTGAGGCCTCTCATCAGGCTTTTGTAAAGGCTTTGCGGGTACTGACCCCGGGGACGGTGTTTCACAAAGCGGATTGGTTCATTCGTTCAAAAGTGGGTGCTGGTGGTAGTAATGGTGGTAGCAGTTCCGGTAATGTCCTGACTGCTGCTTCCGACCAGTTTTTTAAGGGCAGGGAGTACCTGGATCATCAGTGTTTTATCTTTTTAACGCAGAAACCTGCGGGCAGGAAATTGTCTTCCTCGGCTTATTCGAATATCCTTCGCAAATCTATTGCTCCTGTGGGAGCTGCTGATGAAAAGCTGTTTACAAAGTTTTTATCCGCTTCAGGGCAGTTTGAGCGCATTCTTTTAGACGGTGGCGCTGCTGTGTTGCGTAGGCTCAGTGATGATGAGCTGGCGGGAACGGCGAATAAGCCGGGGATTATCGAGCGGTATTTGTTTTTGCTGGGTAGAGATCAGCACTCGGTGATCCGTGATGTGCATTTAAAGGATGAGATCAGGGTTGGGGATAAGCGGGTGGAACTATATACGCTGGCTGATGCTTTGGATTTGCCGTCTGTTTGTGGTTCGAGGATCAATTATGAGAAGTATTCTACGGATCGTACCAAATTCAGTATTGGTTTTGCTTCACCTTTGGGGCAGCTTTTGGATTGCGATCATATTTACAACCAGTTTATTTTTATTGGGGATGCGGCAAAGACGATTAAACGTTTGGAGGCTAAAAAGCTGCGTTTGCAATCGCTTTCTGCTTATTCCAGAGAAAATGCGGTGTCGCGTGATGCGTGTAATGATTTTTTAAATGAGGCGGTTGCTTCGCAGCGAATGCCGGTGAAAGCGCATTTTAATGTGATGGCCTGGTCGGATGATCCTTTGGAGCATGCGGAGTTGAAAAATAAGGTTGGTTCTGCAATGGCACAACTGGATGCAGTTTGTAAGCAGGAGACTGATGGTGCTGCGCAGGTTTGGTATGCCGGGATGCCGGGTAATGAGGCAGATTTTCCGATGAATGATTGCTTTGATACGTTTGCAGAACAGGCGGCTTGTTTTTTGAATGTGGAAGGTGGGGCAAGGTCTGATCAGATGGGCTGGCGATTGGGGGACCGGCTTTACGGGCGGCCTCAAAATCTGGACCTGTTTAATGGGCCGATGCGTTCAGGATTGATCACCAACCGCAATCTTTTCATCTGCGGTTCTTCAGGCGCAGGTAAGAGCCTGGCGATGAATGGGCTGCTTAGATCACTGTATGACCAGGGGACGCACTGCGTGACCATTGACATTGGCGGCAGTTATGCGGGGCTATGTGAAGCGGTCGGGGGATATTATTTTACATATACTGAAGAAAACCCGATCAGGTTCAATCCTTTTTATATCGGAAAAGACGATGTGCTGGACATTGAGAAGAAGGAGAGCCTGAAGACTTTGCTGATTGCACTCTGGAAGAAGGAAGGAGATAGCTTTAAACGATCTGAATATGTAGCGATTTCTGGTGCGATTACGCTGTATTATGAGTATCTGGCTTTGCATCCCAAGATTTTTCCATGCTTTAATTCCTTTTATGATTTCCTGATGCAGGAGTATATGCAGGTGCTGGAAGACGGAAAGGTGAAGGAGAAGGACTTTGATCTGGGCTCTTTTATGTATGTTCTGAATCCTTATTATAAAGGTGGGGAATTTGATTACCTGCTGAATGCTACCGAAAACCTGGACTTGTTGAATGAACGCTTTATCGTCTTTGAGCTGGACAATTTGAAGTCGCATGAGATTTTGTTTCCAGTGGTTACGATCATCATTATGGAAATGTTCATTTCCAAGATGCGTAAGCTGAAAGGGCAGCGTAAAATTCTGGCCATTGATGAGGCCTGGGTAGCGATTGCTAAGGCGGGTATGAGTGGATTTATCAAGTATCTATACAAGACGGTTAGGAAATTCAACGGGATTGCTGCGCTGATCACCCAGGAGGTAGATGATTTGATTTCTTCGCCCATTATCAGGGAATCGGTGATCAATCTCTCTGATACTAAAATCTTACTGGACATGCGAAAATTCATGAATAAGTTTGATAAGATCCAGGAGGTGCTGGGCTTGTCAGATAAGGCTAAAACCTTGCTGTTGTCATTGAACAAGGCGAATGAGGAAGGCAAGCAATACCGGGAAGTTTTTATTGACCAGGGCGGGCAGCGCATGAATGTGTACCGGAACGAGATTAGTTTGGAAGAATATCTGGTCTATTCTACTGAGGAAACCGAAAAAATGAAGGTACAGGAATATGCTGCTCGTTACGGGGGCATTCTTCAAGGAGTCAGGGTGCTCGCCAGAGAAATCCGGGAAGGAAAGACGCTGTTGTAACGTAAAAAAATAATCAATCTATAAACCTTTAAAATCTATCTTATGAGAACCTTGAAAAATCTGATCGTATTATTAGTTATCGCAATGTTGTTCTGTGCGGGCTGTTTTAAGTCCGAAGCTGATCTGAATGGAACCTATATCAATCATGCGGCAAGTGAGTTTAGTATTGCTGATGATACGTTGGTGGTTGAACACGTTTCAGGACTGGATTACCTGATCCACCGAAAAACGGGTTACTTGTTGCTAGATGATGCTGGTAGACCCGGAAAACGGGTACTGGAAAAGGAAGAGTGGAAGGCCGTTTTTGATGCAGGATCAGGCACCATGACCGAGAGCAGTAAAGGCCGGATGATTTCCTTCGATAAGGATAAAGGCGTATTAAAGCTGGAGAACAGTCTTTTCCAGCGAATCAATTAACAGAATTTAAGATGAGACATATAATTAAATGTATGAGAACCTATATGGTTGTCCTGCCTTTTAGTGCCATGACTTTGCTGGTGGCTTTGCCCACGGGAGCTACGGCGCAGATCGCTTTTATTGAGGTGATCAAGGCAGGCGTAAAGAAAGTGATTAAGGCGGTTGACCTGAAGGTTCAGCGCCTGCAGAACCAGACGATCTGGTTGCAAAATGCACAAAAAGTGATTGAGAACCAGTTGAGTAAGTTTAAACTGACGGAGATCGCGGATTGGACGGAGCGGCAGAGAGTGTTGTATGCGGACTATTACCAGAAGCTATGGGAAGTAAAATCTCTGATCGCTACTTATCAGCGGATCAAAGACCTGGCGCAGACGCAGGCGGCTATTGTAAAGGAATACCAGTGGGCGATCGGGCTTTTTCATAAGGATAAGCATTTTTCGGTAGATGAGCTGCTGCACATGGAGGAGGTTTATAGGGGAATACTGGAAGCGAGCGTGAAGAACCTGGATCAGGTGTTTATGGTGATTAATTCCTTTAAAACCCAGATGAGTGATGCGGCGAGAATGGAGCTGATTGATGCGGCGGCTAAAGCAATGGATCAGAATTATTCGGATTTGCGGGCTTTCAATAATCAGAACATTACCCTTTCCATACAGCGTTCGGGATCTGATTTGGAAATTAAAAATTTAAAGCGTTTGTATGAGATTGAGTAGAGGGAATTTGCGGGGCTTTGGTTGTTTGTTGGCTTTTGTTTTTGCTTTTGGGCTGAGTTTTTCAAGCTACGGACAGACCTGGTCGGAGTGGTTTAAACAGAAAAAAACGCAGAAAAGATACCTGTTGGAACAGATCGCTGCACTGAAGGTCTATGCAGGTTATTTGAAAAAGGGGTATGAGATCGTAGACGATGGACTTTCTACTGTCCGGGATATCACAAAGGGGGAATTCAGTTTGCACAATGCTTTTATTAGTTCGCTGAAACAGGTAAGCCCTGCGATCAGAAACGATGTGCGTGTGGCGGAGATCATTGCTTTGCAGATCAGCATCCTGGGTAGTTTCGCCGAGGTTAAAGGCAGTGATTATTTGTCTGCGGAAGACCTGGCTTATATCCGGTTGGTGCAGGGAGCAGTTACACTGGACTGCTTTAATGAACTGGAAGAATTGCTGCTGGTACAGACCTCGGGTAAACTGGAAATGAAAGATGATGAGCGGCTAGTTCGGCTTGTTAAGGTTTATGAAAATATGCTGGACAAATCTGCTTTTGTCCGTGATTTCTGCGGGAATGTAGCTGGTCTGATGCGGCAACGCAGATCAGGTGAGCAGGAGATCAGTGATCTGTTAAGGATGTACCATTTTAAGGAATAGGGGGATTTTATGAAGAAGTTTATTTTAATATTACTGCTTTTTCGGGGGTGTCTGGGCGTAGGTTATGCCCAGAGCCAGGAAGCGCAGCAACTGCTGCTAAATGTAGAGAAGCTTAGCCAGTTGAAGAATATTTTGTCTGATATGAAGCGGGGTTATGAAGTGGTATCTAAGGGATATAATACGGTAAAAAATATTGCTGAGGGGAATTTTTCCCTGCATGAGGTGTTTATCGATGGATTAATGCTGGTCAGTCCCCAGGTGCGTAAATACCGAAAGGTAGCTGACATTGTTTCCATGCAGGCGGATCTGGTCTCGGAGTATAAAGGGGCGTTTAAGCGCTTTGGTTCCGGCGGTAATTTTTCGGTTTCTGAACTGGAATATTTGGGGAAAGTATATGGTCAGTTATTGGATCAGAGCGTGGACAACCTGGATCAGCTGGTGATGGTCATCACTGCGGGAAAGCTGCGCATGAGTGATGAGGAACGTTTGCGGGTGATCGATAGGGTGTTTGCTGAACTGGAGGATAAGCTGGTTTTCCTGAGGAGTTTCAACAGGGAGACAGGGCTGTTAAACCTGCAGAGATCGCGGGAGAAAGCTGAGCTGGGTGGGATGACGAGGTTTTACAAAACGAATTAAGCTTATGAAAAGATTGAATTTTAGCGCTGCATTTTTTGCAGTGCCGGGGATAGCTATGTTCTCGTTTTTGTTAATATTCCTGTTCACGCTCTTACCGGGTGCTGCTCATGCCCAGGAAGACTGGGCGGGATATATAGGTGGTTTGCAGCCGGTACTGGATAATGTGTATAGTGATATGTTGCCGCTATGCAGTAAACTGATCGGGGTGGCCAGGGGATTGGCGGGGTTCGGGGCATTGTGGTATATTGCCTCGCGGGTATGGCGGCATATTGCCAATGCCGAAGCGGTGGATTTTTATCCGCTGTTGCGTCCTTTTGCTTTGGGAATGGCGATTGTGCTCTTTCCTGTAGTGATCTCGGTGATGAACGGGGTATTGCAGCCGGTGGTGTCGGCTACTTCAGCGATGGTAAAAGATAGCAACGTTACGATTGCAGCGCTGTTGAAACAGAAGGAGGCGGCAGTTAAGGGGAGTAAACACTGGCGGATGTATGTCGGAGAGACTGGAAGAGGAGACAGTGATCTTTGGTATAAATATTCACATCCCAAAGATCCTAACCGGGAGAAAGAGGGAATTTTTGAAGGGATGGGTAACGATGTGCTTTTCTGGATGGATAAGAATTATTACAATTTTCGTAATTCCATAAAGCAGTGGATGAGTGAGGTCTTCCAGGTGGTATTTGCTGCTGCTGCGCTTTGCATCAATACGGTGAGGGTTTTTTATTTGATCGTGCTGGCTATCCTGGGACCGCTGGTATTTGGTTTTGCGGTCTTTGACGGATTTCAGCATACGCTGACCGTCTGGCTGGCTAGGTATATCAATGTGTTCATGTGGCTGCCGGTAGCGAATATCTTTTCCAAGATACTGGGCACGATACAGGAAAAGATGCTTCTAATTGACCTGGCGCAGATCGGAAAGGACGGAGATACTTTCTTCAGCCAGACCGATATGGCATATCTCGTTTTTCTTTTGATTGGGATCGTGGGTTATTTTCATGTACCACACGTCGCTAATTACATCATCAATGCCAGTGGGGGTAATGCCATGTTGCAAAAGATCAATACGCTGGTAGTTGGTGGTACCCAGGGCGGCGGACAACTGGCAACAAAAGGGGACAAAATGTCCTCGGACGCTTTTGGAGATGCTTACAGGAAAATCTCCGGCTCTTTCGCCTCATCTGAAGGCAGTGATTATTTCAAGGATAAAGTTTCAGGAAAGTAAAACAGGGGATATGTTTAAACAGTTAAAAAATATAGACAGTGCTTTTCAGCACATTAAAAAGTTCAGCATTGCTTTTCTGATAGCGAATGTACTGGTGGTGTGTTTTGGTATTTATAAATTCTGCGAGGTGATTTACCGGGAACGCCAGACCATACATATATTATATAATGGGAAGGTGCTGGAAGCTTTTGCCTCCGACAAAAAAAGTAATCTGGGGGTAGAATTGCGTGATCACATCAAGACCTTTCATCAGTACTTTTTTAACCTGAGTCCTGATGACAAGGCGATCCGGGCTACAGTGACCAAGGCTTTATACCTGGCAGATCAGAGCGCAAAAAAGGAGTATGATAACCTGCGGGAGTCCGGGTATTATAATAACCTGATCTCGGCCAATATCTCCCAGGAGATAGATGTGGATAGCATCAAGCTGGACATGAACCAGCTGCCTTACGTCTTTACCTGCTATGCCACGCAAAAACTGGTCAGGTCAAGCAGTACGGTTTTCCGAAAGCTCGTTACGCAAGGGACAGTCAGGGACTTGAAAACGCAGACGGATAACAATCCACATGGTTTTCTGATCCAGCGATGGGAGACACTGGTCAATACGGATATAGCTGCTAAACCCGAGGGAAGATGAGGTTATTTAATCGGAAGAAAGTGCCGCTTAATGCAGCTCAGCAGGCGGCAGCGGAAAGGATTGCTGATGGGATCATGAGCAGGCAGAAAAGACTAGCTGAATACCTGAACGCTAAAACCAGCGGTATTTCAGTGAAAACCTGGCTGGTGCTACTGATCGGGTTTTGCCTGGTATTCGGGCTTTATTGCTTGCATTTGGTGATCGCTGCATGGTCATGAATTAACAGATTTTAAAACATAAACAAAATTAACATGAGTAAACAAAGAGCGAGAGTAGAAAAGCGTAAGCTCTTATTGTGCTTGCCTTTACTGGCGTTACCCTTTTTAGCCTTTGGGTTTTATGCCCTTGGGGGAGGGAATGGAGCAGCGGTGGAAAAAGATGTAGTAGTTAACGGTATCAATCTGGACTTACCGGACGCGCAGTTTAAAAAGAGCGAACCCAGCGATAAAATGGGAATTTATAAGCTGATGGAAAGCGATACAGGGGCATCGGGAGAGAGTGACGGGATCCAGGCGGTTGCCGGACGTTTGGGCTTTACCCCTAACGAAGATCCGCAAACCAGGCAGATCAATGAGAAACTGGCAGCTATTAACAGGGAGATCAACCAGCCTGTTACTGCGCAAAAAAGCTATGAGGAATTATTTAAGCGTAGTTCCGGGCAGACCAGGGAAGAACCTTTATCCAAAGATGTTTCCCGCCTGGAAAGCCTGATGAAAACGATGCAGTCTCCTTCGGGCGGGGATGATCCTGAAATGGTGCAACTGAATTCTCTGATGGACAAGATCATTGCTGTACAGAACCCCGAACTGGCCAGACAAAAGCAGGCCGGTAGTAAGGTGGCTGTTGTTCCTGACAGTTTATTTAAGGCCATACCTGCTGAGATTGCTGTCAAGCAAAAAGCAGTTCAGGGTTCTGTTGTGGAACTGCGCTTGCTGGATACGCTGGTCGTTAAGGGGCAGGTGATCCCCAAAGGCCATGCGGTCTTTGGCCTGGCTGAATTTAGTAATCAGCGGCTGAACCTTCAGATTCGCAATATCCGCGTAGGAAATCAGATTATCCCGGTGAATCTGACGGTGTTTGACAGAAAAGATGCCATGATCGGGATCAATGCCCCTGAAGCGGTTTTAACGGATGCGGTGAATGCCGGGAGCAGTGATGCTATTGGCGGCTTTGGTATTGGTTCTTTTGACCAAAGTCTGGGCGTACAGGTAGCAGGGGCAGGGATTGAAGCAGCTAAGAACATGCTGACTAAAAGGCTGAAAAGGGTAAAGCAGCCTTTAAAAGCGGGCTATCCGTTGCTGCTTAGGGACAATACAAAGAAGCTGAAATGATGGAGGGGCAAAGGAACAGGGCGATCGGGCTTTGGGAAAGCTGGCACCAGAAGCAGACGATGCTGGAATCGGTATTTGGCAGTGGTATATCTGCTGATCTGGACAGGGAAAAATTTGAGTTTTTGTCAGCCGGGATAGCCCGGATTGCTCCAGGTGCCAGTGCGGATGAAAAGCTGGTACTGGCGATGCTCAGTAAAACTACAGCCAGGCTGGAAAAGCAGCTTTATCCAAACCCTGTTTTACGGGTCTTGCGAAAGCTAAAGGCCCTGGTTTATGACCGGCCTGTTCAGGCGGCAAGGTTGGCGAAATTGAAGGCGGAGAATATAGGCTTACTTTCCACCGAGCTAGGCAGGATAGGGGTGAATCCCGACAAGCTGGATTTAGCGAAAAGACTGGATGATGAAAGCCCGAGGCTGGATATTGCAATGGTGTCTCCTTATGGTACTGACCATAATTTCCAGGTGAAGCTGCACATGGAAAAGAACGATTCCGGGGCATATCAGTTGAATGGTTATACAGCTACGCTTAAAGATCCGGCGAATCCTGAAAAATCCAGGTCTTATACTTTTGATGCGGCATCTGGTGTCAATGCCAGGGAAGCAGCTAATTTATTGCAAGGCAGGGCTGTTTTAAAGCATTACCAGATCGGAGACAACCGAATGGGTAGCAAATGGATGCAGCTTGATTTTAAAAATTTAAGTGTTGAGGGAAAACCTGTTTTAAAAGAAATGGGCGCTGATTATGAGTTTAACATCCGTCAGCAGGTGACTAAAATCGCTTCTGCACTGGAGAAATGGGAACTGACCTCAGCAAGGGTTTTGGATGGGCTGGAAAAGGGAAATCAAATTGTGTTGAAAGGCGTAGGAGGTGAGACTACTTATCTGGAGGTTGATGCTATTGGTAAAGCGGTAAGTCTAAAAAATGAACAAGGCAAGCCCGTTCCTTTGGAATCTGTGGTATCAGCAAGGAAGACCAGGCTTGAAAAACCTAAGTCACTTAAACTGACCAAATCCCGTAAAAAGGAGCAGAGTCAGTCTTTAACGGTTTAGTGGTTTAAACTAAAATCTATGTCGCAATTGATTAGTAAACCCGAACTGGCTGCAGAACTGCGGGAGTATTTAGAGCAGCAAACTGCGGATGGTTACGATTGGGTTGTCTATGATGTGGATAACCCGATCAGCAGCCGGTGGGAACTGAACTGTTTTCAGGATGAAAGCCAGGCCCTGGAGTTTGCCAGGGAGTACCAGCAGATATGGAATTGGCACATGGCTGTACCTGTCATTGAGCTGATTTTTGGGCTCAAAGAAATTGAAAATTCAGTAAAATTTAAGAATATGAACAGAAACTCATTAGAAGATTTTCAGGATCAGGCTAAGGCCCTGAAAATGCCTGCTGCGATGCGGGCGGAAATTGAAAAGCAAATGGAAACCAATGTGGAACGTATTTCGGTAACAATGTCTATGCCTGCCCGAAAAGGGTATCTGGAGGCTACCGCACACCTGAAGCGTGGGAGTGGAGATTCAGAGTATTACTTTTTTAACAAGTATGATCTGGCTTTGAACAATAAGGTCAAGCCGTTAGAGAACGAATACCAGTACGTAGTCAGGTCTGAAATTAAGAATGGGGAGAAGATCGAAAAACCGATACGTAGGTTTGACAGCCCGATTGCAGCAATCGATTACTTCAATAAGCAAACGCAAAAAAGCGAATTGTTGACTGGAAAGATTGATGAAAATAATAAACTAATTCCGGGCCAGTCCCTTGCTACTATGAAAGACGGGAAGGTGGATTATGTGACCAAGAGTTTTCAGGGGGCTTATTATAACCCAGTGGTGGAAAATACGGTGTATGTCAATAAAGGGGTTGGATTTAATATGGTCCAGAGTGCCAGTATGCTTCAGGGCGGCTCTGCTTACCGGGATGATCTGGTGAGCCGCCAGGGTGTACAATACGAAGCCTGGAACATTTATAAATTTGATGAGCCCAGGGACAATTATGGTAACCTGAGGGTTAAGCAATTTAGCAGCGGTTATGGTTTCAAGCTGGAAGATGAACTGGGACGTTATGAAATCAAGGGGTTGGATGATCCTAAAAAATATGCGGAGCTGCTGGAACAATTAAAAGATGGTGAGCGTGTTTCAGTTGTGGTAGAAGTACCGGGAACGGAAGCAAGAAAACTGGGTGTTGAGGCAGCGCCCCGTTATGGTAATATTAATTTTTATGACCGTGACGGCAAACCAGAGATCAGGGAAGCATTCGTAAAACCTGGCATGGAAAAAGAGAAGGGGTTTGGTGCCAAAATGGAACAGGGTAAGCAGAAAGGCCAGGAAGCCGGGCTTGGTGTTTAGTTTTATTACCACTGCCTGTCAAATAATTAATATATTCACATCTTAAAAAATCATTCATTATGTCAGCATTTGATAAATTAAAAGAATTGGTAGCTGCTGCGGAAGCAGATGCTACTGCGTTTTACACTAAAGGAAACAAAGCAGCGGGAACACGTTTGCGTAAAGCTTTTCAGGATATTAAAGTAGCGGCACAGGAAGGCCGTAACGAGGTAACTGAACTGAAAAACAAAGAAAGTAAGTAATTATTAAATGTTTTGGGAAAGGTCACCGGGTTTCTGGTGACCTTTTTTTGCTTTTGATCAAAATTAAAAATATATCGATGAACCTTTGGCTATGGAAATGTCTAGTTTAAAACCAACTTCACCGATTGCAGTTTCGCTGACACTCTTACCCTCTAGTTGAATGGATAATACAGTTGCAAGTTTGAATGCTCCTTCTCGAATAACCAATAGCTTATCATTGACTTTGATTTTTATTTCTTCTTGTAAGTCGATAATAATCACTGTATTGTTCTGAAAAAATTCTTTTGGTTTACCCAAGTTCTTTTTATCATTTGGTATGAAATTAAGATAACCCTTTCCATAAAATGCACTTCTTACTTGGTCTTTTGTCAAGACACCGGCATCAATAAAATGATAAAGGTTGAATAGTTGCCAAGTCGTTGCCAGTCCCCTGTCATCGTTTTCTGCATCAGTAATCTGATTTTCATTAAACGGTGGGTGAACTCTTTTATCTACCGGAAGGTGGCGTTGATGATTTACGACATAATGGGGAAATACGTCTAGCTTATTACGCTGTTTGATCCTTCTATACCTAATTTTTCCAATTTGACTACACTCTGAATCTGTAGAGGTACCTCCAATTCCTTTCACTTCAATAATGATCAAACCTTGAGTAGTTTCGATCTGAATATCCTCTTCTAATGGCTGACCGTCACTTTTCAGTGTGTCTGCATCCACCACATTCTCAAAGCCAATGTATATTAGGAATTTGATAACTGCTTGCACCAAAGTATCGTCGGTCTCAATGAGTAGGTCTCTGAGAAATTGATATCGCTTATTATTTTCATTAATTTCCTTCTCTTTATCTGCTAGGGCTTTATCATATTTTTCTTTTAATTGTTGTTTTTCCAAGTCTAAACGTTTCTGGTTAGGTAATGCATACCTTGAGTGCTCAAGCCATTTGTTTTTAGCAATGTTTGGAAAAATTTTTGGTAAAAGGTTGGGGGCCACTTCCTGCAGGAAGCTCTTTAAAAAACCTTTTTTGTCTCTGATATCTGGGAAATAAAATATCCCTGAATCATCATGATTCTTGTAAAAGCTAACTACTTCATCCTTGTTAGATAACATTAATGGTACGTACGTTTTATCAGGTTCATATTTACCATTCTCATATTTTTGAGGTAGAGTAAAAGTAATGTGATAGCTTGCCTGATCAGCATATCGCCTAAGTAGATTATTAATTTCACTTGAACCTTTGGATACTTTGATGATCTCTCCATTTTTATTGGTATGATCAGGAATACTAGAATGGAATGAATACATGTTGATCGTTTCGTTGGAATCTTCAATCCCAACCCCACTATAATGATATTCTATTTTTTCATCCTCGCTACAAAAAATAATGACCAACGCTCCAGTATCAATGATCTGTGTAAGATTCTTTTGTAAGTGACGAAGTACGAACGCCCTTGAATCAAAGAGATTCTGAGGTCTGTAACAGGTTAGGTAAAACTCTTTCGTCGATTTGTTTTTTAGTTTTTTATGTTGCTCCTTGTCATAAAAAATTGTTTCTACGTTCGTTAAATCTATGATAACAACATTATATTCATGCAGATTTTTAGGGATATTAGATTGAGGCAGGCAATAATGGGAACGTTCATACATACCGTAATTCAAGGTAACTTGTTTTCCGATACATCCATCGTAAAGCTCAACACCATTTTTTCTTAAATCATCCACGGCATCTGCGGGAAGATTGAAAGCGCAAATTTTAGTACTGTTCATTTATTCAATTCGTATTGTTTTTCTAAGATAGAATTTTTGTATGGGTCCGCATAATGAGGAGGCATGTTAGGTAATAGTTACTGATTGTTAAAATGAGCAATATGTTGTCAGCAGTAAAAAGAAGATGTAGACTTTTGGTATTTTGGACTAAAAAGAAATAAAGCGATAGAAACATTTGCGCCTGTATGAAATCTGCATACTGAAAATACTTCTCTCTGATCTCTTCTATTTTCTTTCCTGATTTACGTTCAAACATTTCCTGTTCATATATATAGCAGAAGATCTTATGTTAATCTGAATGACCTTTACCAATTTTTTTATCATTCAATGATATATTTTCCACCCGATCCTAGGTTAATCAGATAAAGGTGTCGTCTGGACTTCTTCTTAACATTAAAATTGAGGATAGTTAGCGCTGTTTTACTGGATTTTGGGTTGATCATTACTCGGATTAACAGGTTTGTTTCATCTTTTTTAAGATATTTGGGGTTAATGCTATTCTGGATTACCAATACATTCTCCGTTGTTGAAACGCTATCTAGTGCACCTGAAATGTATATACGTTTAAGATTGTTCCAATTGCCTTCCTTCAGTTCAGCAATATGATAATCAATCGCTTCCTGAATATTGTGAAATGAACGGTTTTGCGTCTTTCCCTTTAAGGTAAACATTATCATGAGCATACATATGCTTAAGATACGTGCCATAGTTTTAGTAATGCTTTGATTTAGTAATTTTTTCATGTGAAAAATATTAATCTAAATTAAATAAAAAGAGCCATACCTATGTAGTGCTATTTCATCTTCCTGATGTTTGTAAATCTGTATTAACTAACCAATCTATTGAGGTAAGAAAAATGATCAGTCACAACCTAAGGGTATCACATTCCTATATAGGTCTTGTTCGGATTCTTAGACAGAGTATTTACGATATAAGTGATGAGATTCTCAGAATTTCTAACAACACCATAAACAGTGGGATAAAATATCGAACACAGTGTATTGACAACAAGAAGTTTATGTATTTTTGTTATAAATCTTTGCATCATGACTACTGAGCTTGAAAAAAGTAACCATAGTCCCTTTGAAAATAATCTGAAGTATAGAAGAAACATAACTTTGTCTAGTTATCAATTTTTTCATTCACCATGAAAAAAGAAACATTGGCGTAGGAAATCTATGCATTGGCGTAAAATGTTTCGGCTTGCTAAAGTTGAAAACTATCTTAAGCCTATTAAAACATTTCTGGTTACCGATTATGATGAAATCTGGAACAATCGTAAGACTCGGGTCGCAATATCTCTGGTCCAGGTAAAATTAATCCCGCAATAAAAAATGAATTTAAGAAAATATAGCTATTAGCAAAATAGTCGTCGTTAAGCCAATAAAAATAAATATATAAACCCTTATGAATTTAATCAAATTAACGCCAGAACGCAGGTACATAGGCCTGGTGTTCTTATTTCTAACTTTTTTATCAATCAGCTTATCCTGTAGGAAACAGGAAACAATCCACCAACAAACAATTACGATTGGCTCACCAGGTGTTTCTAACACAGGATCTAAAGTGGGAGCAAAAGGTAAAGTTTCAAATACTACTATGGAGGATTGTTACTATTATGTTGGAAGCATTACGGTCAATATCAGTGGTTCTACGCAATGGGCTGTCAACTCAGCATTAAGGGATTTTAAGACAGCATGGTCCGCTTACGATAATAGACGTTTTTATTCTCGCGAGGCAGTCGAAGATGAAATTTATTTGATAAAAGCGCAAATCCCGAGCTGGGAGTGGTCTTATGACGTGATGATAGACATTGTAAATGAAAGCGATGCTGTTGGACGCCACTGCGTATATTATGGTGGCGGCGGCGGCGGTGGTATCGGCGGCGGTACCGGCGGGCCAGGCACGCCTCCTGCCGGTTATGAACCAAATGGCCCCAGTGAAATCAAGGACAGTGTGCTGAATGCTTGTATTAAGTCAGCATTGAACCGGTCCCTGACAGCAGGTACAACCATCAAAAACATGCTCAATCAAACATTTGGTGGTATAGGTTATACGAGTAAGGATATTACATTTTTCGATGTTAATAATTTACCGGATACCATTATGGGTGTTGCAAGGGGCTATAATTCCTATGTGTTTGAGATTGCGTTAAATAAGAATAAACTTCCGGGTATGTCCGAGCAATACATAGTTTCAACTATCTACCATGAAATTCTACATGCCTATATAGATGCAACATATGCCAGGGATTCTGACGGAAGATTAATAATTCCAATTGGGAATGGACACAATGAGATGGCAGATAACTATATAGCTTTATTAACAGGAGCTTTGAAAGTTGCTTTCCCTGGAATTTCAGATGAGTTGGCTTGGGGATTATCGTGGGGAGGTTTAGAAGAGACAACTTATTTTAAATATAAGTTAACGACTCAGGAACAGGAACAGGTGCGCCAAGTAAACCAGAATAGCAGAAAAACAGCGCCGTCAGGAAGTCGTTTAGGAACATTTTGCCCATAATATTATGAAAACAACAGGAATCTTTCTGGCATGCTTTGTCTTTATTAGCACTGCCCAAGCTCAGAAAAAACAAACTTTTATCGATAACCCCAAACAATCAATCGTTGTTACAGAAGGTAAAAACATCGATATCAGGATACCGATCATAAAGTCTATTGTAAATCCGTCATCGGATTTTAAGGAATATATGAAAATAGAAAAGAATGCTGTGCATATAATGGCCGTAGGGGTTTCGTTCAAAAGTGATGGTGAGGTTGATACAGTGTACATGTCTGAGAAACTAGCGCCAAAAATTCAACAGGTTTTAAAACCAGATGCTTCTACGACAAAAAGAATACGTGAAACTTTAAAGCCATTAAAAACCTATAAAAATCAGGTAATACTTTTTCCTGTCCTGATTTTCAATGAATCAAATGCCGAAAAAGTAGCCAATAACCATATTATGTTGAGTGAGTTTAGCGGACTTTGGCCCAAACTCAGAGAGAGCGATAAAAAAAAGAGTTTGGTTTTGCTGAATCCATATTATAACGGATTTTCAATAGTCACAAATTAGATATTATCATCAGAATTTTTCAGGTGAGGGTAGACTGGTCTGCAAAGAACGATACCTAAAAAGAATATCGAGTTTTTGACAAATGAATAGTTACCCCATGTAACTTTTGCTACTGGCCGCCTTGGATGAGGTGGCCTTTTTTTGTTTAAGTTTCTTGTATACACATTAAACAATGCTACACTAAAGTAACCTGGGAGGTGCTCAAGCCTGGAGGGTATTTTTTCTGCCGGTTGGCTTCAGAAATTGGGATCGAATCGTTAGTTAGGTTTATCGGAAATGGCAGATACATCCTTCCCAATGGATCGGAGCGCTTCCTGGTGAATTAGGAGATGCTGCTCAGGCTGACGAAAAAGATTGGTGGAGAACTTCATGAACCTATCAAGACCACCAATGTTCAGAACCTGAGAAGTATGACTACCTGGTGAGTGTGTAAAGCAAAGACAACCACTGACTGAGCGGACATATTTTAATTCTGCTTTCGTTATGAATCAGTGAGACTAGGGTGAAAACGCAGGATGGAAAAGAGCTTTGCTGCTAAGGTAGAACAAGGTAAATTGAAAGGCCAGGAAGCTGGACTGGGGGGAGTTTCATTACCATTAGCTAACATATTAATATAATCACATCTTAAAAAGCCAGCATTTGATAAATTAAAAGAGTTGGTAGCTGCTGCGGAAACAAATGCTATAGCGTTTTACACCAAAGGAAACAAAGCAGCGGGAACCCGATTGCGTAAAGCTTTTCAGGATATTAAAGTGGCTGCACAGGAAGGCCGCGCTGAAGTAACTGAACTGAAAAACAAGGGAAATAAATAGTTTATAGCTGTTTTGGGAATTATGAATCCCTGCATCTGGACTGGTGCAGGGATTTTAGTTTTTAAATTAAACCTAACCGGAAACGGTCAGGTTTTTATGGGCACAATTCATTGATGTTCTTTTAGCAAAAGCCACACTAAATTGCTCCACTCTCAACAAACAAAAATGATACCTTTTGCTTTTTACAATCAGTAAACAGGATGAGTTTAAATTGTGAAGGTAGGTCAGTGAAATGGTTTGCATAAATTCTAGCAGAAATTTCTGCGAACATAGTATACTGACGACAAGAAGTTTATGTATTTTTGGTGCAAATCTTTATATCATGAAACGTAATTTCATAGCCATTTTGATCTTTGTGGCATTTAATGCCTCGGCACAAAAAAACACGACCGATATTGAAGTAAAATATAATCGTCAGAAAGGTACTGTTGAAACCAAACTGGTGACAAAAAAAGTGGATGAACCAGCCAAATCTACAAACAGTAATACGTCTGGGGCAGCTAGACCTTCAAATAGCGGCCCTGCATACACACCAACAAAGGCGGATATGGAGGGGGCAGAAAGAAGAAGGAATGATAAGTTGTATGAGCAAAGGCGGTTAAACGAGCAAAAACAGGTACAGGAAGATTTCAAAAAGAAACAGGAAGTAGAAAAAGCCAAACAAACATGGGGCGAAATATTTGAAAGTAATGATAGGGAAAAATTGGAAAAAAGTTATCCTAATCGTTTGAGCCAGTTAAAAATAGCAGTGGAAAAGTCATCATTACGACTGGAACCCAACAATGTATATCAGCTCCGCAAATTGGCTACAGACAATCACTTTACCGAAAAGGAAAGCCAGGAAATATTTCCTGCGGATGAATATGGTTGGATGGGAAGGTCGGCGACGTACAACAATACATTTCCGCTTTCACAAGTATACTTAATAGAAAAAAAAGCCAAATTTATCGCTGAAAATGCCGAATTAAGCAGGAAGAAAGAAGCTGAGGCAGCCAAAATAAAAGCCGAAAAAGCTTTTACTATTTTTACAGAAAATGGCAAAAGTGGTATAAAAAATGAAATTGGCGAGATAATTATAAATTCCCAATACGATTATATTGATAAATTTGAGCTTGAACGAACCACCGCTCTTGCAAAGGTAAGGCTACAAGACAAATACGGCGTTATAAATAAAAGACTGGGCAAAGAAATAATTACTCCTCAGTATGAGGATATTCGTTCCACTTCTGAATTGGGTATTATTGCTCTTAAAGACGGTAAATGGGGCGTTGTGGATATACTGAACAATATTATCGTACCTTTTCAATATGAAAAGACATGGGTTTACGATGAGAATGGCCTAATGTGCGTACATAAGAACAATAAACAAGGTTTTATTGACCGAAAAGGGAATGAAGTGGTGCCCATCATTTACGACAATATTATGCCATATTTTAAAAATGGAAAAGTGCGTGGTGTTCGTGCTGGTGTACATTATTATATTGACGAGAAAGGGAACGAAACAAAAGTGGACTGATAGAAATTGCAATTTACAGCCGACATTGCAGAACCAGTGAGTTTCGTACGTCATTTTAAAATGTCCTATCAACCCCGCAGAGTGAACGGTCTTTCTTTTTTAACTATATACAATTTAGGACTGCTCAGCGATGGGACGAGCTTTTGGAGATGGCCCAAAAAGAGAAAAAGATGATCTTTATTGATTGTTACACGGAAAGCTGTGTGCCATGTAAAAAGATGGATAAGGAAGTTTTTCCATTGGAGAAGGTAAAAAAGCTGATGACCGATAGTTTTATCTGCGTTAAATTTGATTGCCGTAAAGAAAAGCTGGGCGAATATGTATACCAAAAATTCTGGTTTAGTTCTTTCCCAACTTATATTTTTCTGAAGAGCGATGGAAGTCGGATTAATATGGTTTCGGGATATCAGAATGCTGATCAGCTCATCAAATTGCTTAGAAACGCTATCGCCGTTAATAAGGAATAGTTTTGTGGAGGGGGGTAACTTAGATGACGGGGAATGGTTGATAGGATCATTCCCCGCTTTTATTTGACATGTATAAGACGATCGAGATTTTATGGTTCATTGTACATTAACAATTCTTCTCTTGTGATGTTGTAAAGCCTGGCCACCTTGCGGAGCAGGCTTCCTGTTGGATAAAGAATATCTGCCTCCTGCCTCAGATAATTGAAATATGGTGTTTTTAAGAGCATTGCTGTTTGAGCCTCCGACCTGCCAGACATCTCACGTAACAGTTGGAATTTCTGACCGAACGTAATTTTCATGGAATAGTTGGATTTTGCCATGCGTATATAAAATGAACATTCCGATATATTTATGTAGGGTTTAGCTAAGTTTTCTCTGCTTGCCTTGCAGCCTCTGCTGGAATGTCTGATCATGTTAAGATCAGACTTTTGTTTTTTTATTTCGCTGAAAAGTACTCATCCCTGACTGGGTAAACTGGATAAGACGAAGATCAAACTGGGCTCAGGTAACCGAATGATTGTTAAAGTAGGACATTTGAACAAGAAATATCCAATCACTATACCGGAAAGCCATGAGTAAGAAAGAAATGGGGTATGACTTCTGAATTTTTGACAGCCAGAAACTGAAGAATTTTCAGTAATTCTGTAATTATTTCTGTTGGTTGAGACGAAAATCGGTTTGGCATTTCAGTTGTAATTGTTTTTTCGAACGTGAGTTCAATTGGTTTAATTAATTATAAGTTTTAATCATTAAAATCAAATTAAGGAGGAAAAACCTATGACACTGGTTAAATTTAATCCACAAAAAAACAACACATTAATGCCAGGCTTTAATGATGTTTTTGATTCTATTTTCAATGACACTTTTTTTACTGATCGTATGGTAACCAGGGTGCCTGCAGCTAACATCAGTGAAACTGCGGATTGCTATCACGTTGAACTGGCTGCTCCGGGACTTAAAAAAGAAGAATTTAAACTAAGCCTGGAGGGTAATGTATTGAGTATTTCTGTAGAAAAACGCACAGAAGATAAACAAGAGCAAAGAAATTATGCTAAGCGTGAATATAGCTATAGTTCTTTTGTTCGCTCATTTACCTTACCTGAAAGTGCGGATGAGAACGGCATTCAGGCTAGCTATAACGAGGGTATATTGGCTATAGATATCCCGAAACGGGAAGAGGCAAAGGCAGTAAGTCGTCAGATAGAGATTAAATAATTTTTTGTAGAATCAAATTACAGGGCTACCATCTGGTAGCTCTTTTTTTATCTTTTATTATGGAAACTTCTTTTGAAATTTCACTGAATATGAAAACAATTAAAGGTTTGGAAACCTATGCCAGCTTTTATTTGGGCGTTGATCCGCAGTTTGCCAAACGCATTTTTGATTTGATGCATGGCGATCGTGAAATCATGGAAAATTCGGTAATTAGTATGGATTTAATCAAAAGACAGCATGGTATTCCTTATCCAATGTCTATTCTCCATTGTAATTGGGAACATTTGGCCCATAATACAAAAATCATTACTAAAGAAGTTTTTAAAGAGCTGAATCTGGAGCAGAATAGATTATGATGAGCGTTGTCGGATTTGACTATCCAGCAATATACCCCATACCTAATAGAAAAGTTATCATAAGGTTATGACCAGGAGTAATGATAGCAATTCCCAAAGTCTTTGTTGATTCCTAGTTTTCGGATATACTCCCCGAATGAAGATTATCAAACTATTAGAGATATCTAATTCTCATTCGTTTTCTTCCTTGTCAGTAGTTTCAACAATTTGATGGACGGGGCATTTTTCAGGTACGAGCTTACCTCTGCCACCGGATAGCCTTCGAACCGGGCGATACTTTCTGCGTCAACCTGCTGGTAATGCATGCTCCAATCTCCGAAATACCGCTGATTGGCGTAGCCCTGCGAGATCAGTTTAGAGGCCATCAGCCGATTATCTTTACCTATCGACCGGAATACTTCTTTTACGTTCTCTTCTTCTCCTTCCAAAAGCTGTATGAATGTGCCCTCGCAGTAGAAAAGCGAACCCGTAATATTAAGTTTAAGGTTCCTTTCCCTTGCCTGTAACAACAGCCCCTCAAGCTCGGCATCGTCCATCTTATGGCTTTCCACTCCCCAGTATAGCAGATAAAAAATCATGTTCCAAACATACCGAAATAATCTAATATTTTTCCCGAATTCTAATTTTGCAGCACAAAGAACTGATGGTGGGGATCGATCTGGATAATTTCCATTTTTCTTAGCGCACATTAGCAAATAATATCTGGTATATAGAATTTTGTAATTTTGAATTATTTTTTAATCAAGTGATAAATTAACAATCGAATTTTATGAATAATGATCAGATGCAAGAAATGATGGGTATATATAAAATCCGTCTGCTTCAGGAGATTGAAGCTGCTCTTTATAGGTCAATACGTTTGGAAGCGATACAAAAGGAACCGGCCATGTTCAGATGCAGCAGTCCTGCAGAAGCTGATCTTACAGATGAGCAGTGGGAAGAACGAATAAAACATCCCAGGGCTGTTTTTGGTCTTTTTGAACATGATAGGCTAATTGGCATGACCAGTATTATTTTGACAAATGATCAGGAAGGTTATCTTGGCCAATCCTACATCAAAAAAGAATACAGGGGGTTGGGTTTGTCTACTCTTCTTTATAAAATACGAATGACCTGGGCGTCAAAGTTGCAGCTGAAACGATTGACTGTAAGTCATCGTGAAAGTAATGTCATTTCCAAGGCTGCCAATCAACGTTCAGGATTTAAATACAGTTATCGTGAATCAGTTAATTGGCTGGATGGTACTACCGAAGATGTGCTATATTATACCTTAGAACTGTAAAAAAATACGTCTATATCCAAATTGTAGCTACACGCTTTTGATCTTAAAAAATAAAACATGCTTGAGGGAAACTGTTTAATCTTTGCCTAGAACAGATAAGTATGGGGAATTGTTTTTTTCATAAGCATAGTTAATAATTAAAGGTCATTGGGTTGATTGTCAGTAAAATAAGTGAAGTGATGCCCGTGAATCCCACAGTTTATTATTACAAGAATTAAATGATAGGGTAGTCATAACCACTTTTTGTTGCTTTCAATCTCCTCATTTAAGGTTGAAGTCAAATAACGCATAACTTCAAAATACTGGTGCAAATCTATTCGGTCCCAAAACTCAATAAGTCCCTTAGGATATTTCTCTTCAGGGGTTAATTTTCCAACAAAAGGACGAATATCAATAGATTTGTGGTGAATTAGTGCATTTCGTTCTTGAAATAGCGCTTTTAAATATCCTTGATGATGGGGTTTGATAGGAAAGGGCTTACCTAGCACCATTCGCGGTATAATTACCCATTTGTCCAATGGCCCTAGTTTATCTAATCGCTCCATAACCTTCTCTCCCATGTAAGTAGCTCCGCAATCCCAGATATAGGCTTCAAGGTACATTGCCAGAAAAACTATTACTTTTATATAAATCTTATCCAAGGCTTCCGCTTTTTCGATTTGCTCCTCAGTGCCATCAACAAATGTTTCTTCATCCATTAACTCAGCTTTAAGCTTGTCATAGTCAACAAATGCTTGTTCAGCAATTTCAAGGAAAGTATAGTTACGACTAACTCTCATGTATTTAATTGTAGTTCAGTAGGTTATTCTATTGTCAATGGCCGCTTGTTCTTATTTTTAGATCAAAATTACATGTAATAGAAATACTTATTAGGTGGATTCGTTACATCATCTTCAAAATATTGAATTATCTCTCCCACTTTTTGCGCAAACCGTATTGTAATTGGAAGGCTATCATAGTAATTACAATTATTAAAGTTAAGCTTGGTTAACGCTAAAATCTCTTCTGATAGTGTTGTAATACTTGTGTCACCTTCAAATTTTATTATATCTATTGGATGTGGTATATGCATCCCTGGATAAGTTTCATAATATGGTATATAGCCTGTCGTATATAATACTCCATAATTTCTATCAACTTCTAAAAACGTGCCTCTTATAACGGGATAATCGCCGGTATTTCTAAGCAACTTAAACTTTGAACTTTTGACAGTCACTAAGTCCATCTCAACATCATCGCCCAAACTATCAATTATCCCTTTTTTTAACCCTTCAGTTTCTGCAAAGTTTGGGTTAATAGAACCGGTCCAAAAATCTGTGGTTTTGTGAATAACAACCCTCGTTGGTTTAATTCTATTAAACCGCTCATATTCTTTCAAGACCATTGATATGAGTTCTTTCGCATAATCATAAGAAAGATGCGGGGAAGGTGTTTGATTCTTCAACGAGTCCCATTCAAATTGTTTACCTATAAAAACAAGTCCTTTGCCTTGATAATTAAAGGCTTGCGCAATACTTGCACGAACGTTATTGTTATCACTATTTATGACCTTATTAAAACTTATACCAATAAAACAGGTATTCTTGTCTTTAATATCCAAACTCCATGGCGTTCCTTCATTTTTATAATAGCATGCATTAACGAAATTCCAGGCCACCATTGATTTATCCTGAAGCCTCCGCTTCCCAGTACGCGTCAATGTGCTTTCTATAATCAATTGAACAGGAATAGCATTCGGTAATGTAATGAGTTGAGCCTTTATATAGCGTCGAAGGTTAAAAAATTTATTCCCAATTGATAATGAACCAATAGCTTTGACAACTTTGTCGGGAATTATGATAAAGCATATACTTGGCCTGGTAGTTATAAAATTCTCTAATATATCTTGGTAATGACTAACTAGCAAAGTGCAATAATGACTTGCTTTTTCCAACTGACTAGTTTCTTTATCGGAAGTTTCATCATTCTTATCCTTCTTTCTAACAATATAGTCGATTTCCGCATTCTTAATAATCCTATTATTGGAAACATCATTCTGAAACCTACATTGAAAAATTGAATCCGAATCAAACCCCGGAAAATCTGGATTGACCCGTTTGTTAATCTCAAAAGTAATCTCTTCTCCATCATCTTCAGAGTTTTTATCTCCGTCAAATAAAGAGTTCATCAATTTATCCTCTTCATCGACAACATTCACTATACCATTTTCAATAACAAAATCACTTTCATCGGCAGCGGCTGAGAATGACTCAGGTTCCGCCTTAATTTCCTCTGAAACATCAGTTATCCAGGTGGCTAAGTCTTCGGAATTTTCTTTGGTTCCTATAATTGCATAATGTATTTCAGAACGGTGGTTAGTTGATGTTGAAGAATAAAATCCACCAACGGTTAAACCCATTTTTGGATCATCGCATAAGAATTTATTTCCAAATTCAACAACCGGTTCATCCAGTAGCTTTACTTTCATCTAGAATAATTTATTTTGAGTGTCAATGGTTGCTTTCGTTTGTTGTGGTTTCCTTATCGATAAATCATTTTCTTTATATATTCCAAAATTGGCGGAAACCAATTCCAATGGTTTAATCTGAATTTTCAACTCATCTACTTCAGCAATTTTAATCATATCATGCCCATCATTTAGAAATTTTTGCCAAAAATGGAGTGTGTTCAATACCTGACTATTAAATTCTAGACCATTTAATTTATTTGTGTACTTCGTGATTTTCATAGGCGGCAGCGGCACTGCTCCGTCCTTTGTAAAGTGATATTTATAATTTAGAATAAAAATTGGCACCCTATCAAGAAAGTCAATATAGTAAGTAAAACCCATATGCCTAAAAAAAGCATCCTTTCCGTATTCATAAAAATTAACTACAGTTCTTTCTCCATCAGCGTCTCTCTTTCTGGTTTTATATGTAATCTTTAAAGAGTCACCTTGCAAAGGTTTTGGAAAGAAAAAATGTCCTCTATTTTTCTTATTTACCCATAACTTTCTATCTCGCATAAAAAAGTCCCGCAGATATAAGTTTAGTACCTCCACGTAGTGATTAAGCATAGCTTTATCTTCAAAAAAATTATTATACTGCAAAACTTCTGGTTTTCCGCTTTCAGAGAATATAATTCTCTCACGAAAATCTTTATGAAATGAAGGTATATTCTGGAAACAATAGATTTTCTTATTATAAATAGTAAAAGGAGGAATAACGACACCCTCATCCATTTGTTTAAAAATCTCTTTTTTAGTTTTAAACTCAGTATCAAAAACATACATAGTTTTTGGGAATGACGAAAAAAACTGAACGTTTGTTACCAGTGTCTCCTTAACAGTCGCATCAAATCTAGGCTTAAAATAAGATTCTTTAATTTTAGTGAAAAATGTTCCTTCGCCAATAAACAACTCTGTTTCGGCATTTTTGAAAGTTATCGGATAGGATGAGGTTTTTGTATGTTTTTTATGAAAAGCATAATCTTCCTTAGTTATTTTTCTTGCATAAAGCCGATCATGTTGAGCATCATAGATCACTAGAATAACGCCTAAATTATGTGCGGCCCAATATTCAAAATCATCCTGGGTAGCGTAAAATGTAAATCCATCGTCATCTTGGTTTTTGATATAAGAATTACTAGATCCAGTACTTTTCAACTGCACTTTAATAATTTGTCCGGAAACCGCCATTTTCTCCCTCTCAAATTTTACAAGTTCTATCTCACCATCGACCCCATAATCATGTTCCTTAATCTCCCGAAAAATAATATAAGGATTATGCTTATTACAATACTGTCTAAATTTAATTACTCCACTATCGCCAGTGATGTGAGCTGGGCTGATATATTTGGCCATATACGTTAATTTATAAATCTTTTAAAGATACTTAATATTGGCCGGAAAACAGCCATATGAGGAAAACCCACTTAGTTCTGCGTTTATCAACAATATTGTGTATTTTAACTTCAATCAAAATTAAGCCAAGACACCGCAAAGATGAGTTCCACCCATAATTTTTTCTATGTATTAGATAGAAAGCAAGACCTTGAAATTATCGCTGAACTAATCACCATCACCAATATTGGGATAGAAGCTATCACACACATTTACGATGATCATAGCCTGGATAAAAATGTTTCGACAAAGATGTTTCCTTTGCAAGAAAATCTGAAGTACAGGATTTTTGCGGCATTTCACCAATATGAACTTCTTATAGATGGAATAAATAGTAAGTCAGTTATTGATTTAAACTCGGTTCCTTATGATGGAAATCTATATACACACCCCACCATTTATAAATATAATAATGAGTTAAGCTCTATAGTCGATAGTATATTTTTCCACCTTTGCTCTGTATTTGACTATCTGGGTCATTTTATTTCGTATATGTTCGAGAAAAACAAGGATAAGACATTGGATTGGGGAGCACTGGCAAATAAAGCAAGAGCTGCCTACAAGGAAAAGCTAAAATCAGCCGACTGTATTCGGAAAATTGACAATAATATTCGTATTAAGCTGGAGGAACACCGTTCGCAGTTAATTCACAAGAAACCAGACTTGCGTGGCCTAGGTATCACTAAACATCAGGAGTCTAATCAGCTATCCCTAAAATTTGCCACATCCCAGGAAACAATAAAGCATTTTAAGAATATAATCCCCGTGTATGACAAGGAATCCAAATACACTTTAGAATTTTTACCTTCTGTAGTTATCCACCGAACACTACGGTCTATAAATGTTCTCCTAGATTTCTTAAGGTTTGACCTGCTTTCCGATTCTGCCTTTGAAGAAAATGTTAAATATTCAAAGAATAATGGATTTCCCTACCTGGAACAACGAGACACGAATAAACTTTATCCAAAATCCGAAGTAATTTGGCTTGATTATATCTGCAGGCTTGATAAGTTTTATCAGGACTCTGCACAACTGAGAAACAAGACTAGGGTTGGATAACTTGTCAACAATTCGCTTAACTTTCCGGAGGAATATGAGTCCATTTAAATAGAAAAGATACATGAAATCAAACCATAAGAACACTCTAAGAATCCCTACTTTCAAAGATGAATTTCTATTCAATGTCTACGACAAAATTAATGTTCAAATTGATGAGATTGATTACAACTGGATTGATCCGACATGGAACCCGGAAGTACGAAGCAGCACCGTTGGAACTAGATATGATGCAATAGCTCACAAAGAACTTGCAAGAATGATTACATTCAAAACATGCCCGTATTGCAGAACAAAAATGATTGAATTAGAATCCCATAAGCAACCTGGAATAGTATTGGCATGTCAACATTGTCTTTATTGGGGTGGAAGGGGTACAAGAGATTGGGGCGGAGGTACTGATAATGCAAGAGGAATTCTGGGAAGATGCAGTGTG
Organism: Pedobacter schmidteae; assembly: GCF_900564155.1. NCBI lineage: Bacteria > Pseudomonadati > Bacteroidota > Sphingobacteriia > Sphingobacteriales > Sphingobacteriaceae > Pedobacter > Pedobacter schmidteae. The sequence continues at coordinate 3,279,828 of NZ_LS999839.1, forward strand.
GTTGAAAATGTAGATGAATTAACCATTTTTCAAACAATCGAGCACTTTAAGAATGACAGTCTTGATCTGGTAAATATGACGCCGTCCAGAGCGGAGAAGCTTATCCCAATAATACTCAAAAGATATCTAGATTGCGAAGTAAAAGTAGTGGGTGGTGTAAAAGATAATGGCATAGATGCATTAATAATCAGGACTGACAAATCCAAAATGATCGTTCAAATAAAATGGCGATCGTCTGTAAAAGGCTCTGAATCGGTATCTGTAGTGCGAGAAGTTGGCGGAACGCTTTTAGCTAGGGGAATTCCAGCTGGAATGATAATTTCTACAAGATCAAAATTTTCAGGACCTGCAAAAAAAGAAGCGGAGTTAATTTCAAATAATATTATAAACGGAATCGGAAAACTTGAATTAGAACTTAAAGATTTCAATGACATTATTGATATGTTAGAGGTCTCCCACCGGAAATTAAGTCCGAACTTAACTGTAGAGGAAATTATACCATATTATGACAAAAACACTTGTTTATTTGGCTAACCCAATGACTGACGACTATCTTCAGCATTACTTAACAGAAATCTCGTCCAGCAGTTCATGAAACATAAGCGTGGTCACCTAAACAAACTAAGTCGGCGATCACATAAAATTCACTACAAAATCACGAAAGAGGATGAGCAAAGAATACTTGATTTAAGGGACAATCGAAAGCTGGGCCATCGTAGCATAGCGAGTGAAATGAAGCGGTTTTACGAGTCACAATTGTCCAAATAAGGATATTTTTTTAACGATATTGATGAGAAAGCAGTCAAAGATCGCTTAGTCAATTATGTAGACTGGCTTTACAGTCAACTCAGGGGATAACCATATATAATTTCAAGTAGAAATAAATTGATATATGGAAAATTAGCTGTCTAATTGTGACATTTCTGTCATTCCTTAATTTATGTACGTTTTATTAGTTTGAATTAGGATTACGAAATTCAACACTAGTATTACGATATTCAAAAAATGTCTGCTCGTACCGGAAAATCCTTAACAATTACCTGCTCAAAATCCATAAAATACCCACGGTCGAAGACGCAGTTCCAGGTGTTACCCTTTTCGTCTACATAGATGCTGGTAATGAATTTAGTATTAATTCTTGTAGCATAAAAATCGCTAATATTATAATATTGATGACCGTTATTATCAACTATTACTTCTGGATGGCTGTCCTTTTTAAGAATTTCATAATTTTTTTGAAGGATTTCAAAAATCTCCTTTGTGTTGGGATGAGGAGGAATCCTTTCACCCTTCCGTATATTTCTGTTAAAGGTATTCCGACAGGTGTCGTTGCAGAATCTCTGGTCGCTGCGGCCGTGTAGAGGTTTATCGCAAAATTCACATTTTTTGGAGATTATGTATTGTTGATTTGTACTCATCTGGTTATTGGTTTATTCCTTAACACATTCTTCCGATCTAATGTTTTGCGATCGGATAATTTTTAGTGAGATCGGATCATTGGGGTGTTGATCGGGTAACGTGTTTTTGTACCTACTGTTTGCCTTTGACATATTCAATTTTGCTGAACACCAATTCTTAAATGTTATGAAAAGACAAGTTTTAGCCTCGGAATCATTCTCCCTGCATAACAGGCATTATTTCCTGGATTTCAAACGTGCAGAGAACAACAGTAATTATATACAGATTACCCGTAGTGAGCAGCAACCGGATGGTAGTTATAAGCGGTGGGAGGTGATTGTATTTGAAAATCAGTTTGCTGAATTTATTCAGGCTTTTTCCTCATTATTTCGGAGTGCAGCTTGGTATGATGCAGAATATAAGGGTATGAAAGAGATCCATGCCGAGGCGAAAGCGGCAAAGGGCATAAAAGGAATAGCGCCTGAAGACCGGCCGAGGGAAAGGCTTATGACCTTGGGTGCTGCCCAGCTTGCTGATGCAGAGTTGCTGGCGATATTGATCGGATCGGGTACGCCAAATGAATCATCCATAGTACTCGCCCAGCGTATACTGGCCGGGCAGAGTGGAGACCTGTCTGGTCTTAAAGGCATGACGCTGGAGCAACTTTGCAGGTTCAAAGGTATGGGAGTCGCCAAATCCTGCACTGTGCTGGCGGCATTGGAACTGGCAGGGCGTATATCCCAGGCATCCGTACCCACCTACAAAGCTGTATATATCTACCGCCCACCTGGGCAGGAGCCGGACGGCTTCTTTAAGTATAGCTAACTGCCTGGATATTTTACACCATTTTTTTAAGGTTTTTTAAGCTTGCTTAATCGGTAAGTATTAGGCTGTTTGTTTCGAAAGTTCTGATCCGCAGGGGGCACCTAGTCAAGGCGGCTCCGCTTTGCTCCGCTGGTTTTGGAAAAAAAATCTCCACACCTGCGCTTCGCTTGGGTTGTATTTTTTTTCCAAAAGCCTTGCCTGTAACCCCTGCTTAATCAGGTGAGGGTGCTTAACAAAAAGCCAGCAGTGGCTCCTGCCGAAGGGTAGTAGGCAGGGTGGAAAAATTAAAACCCATAAAAAATGGAAACTAAAGTAAAAACAGGCGCAGAGGTTAAAGGAACTAACGCCGTAGCAGACAAAAAAGCCCCTCATTTTGTAGCAGGTAACCCGGTAAATGCGGTATCGCAAAAGCCCGAAACGGACAAAGAGCCCAAAGCCGAAGGTGCAAAAGGTGAGTTTGTGGATGCCAGCAAGGAAGTGGAAAAATCGAAAGCCGAACCTTCGAAAATGGAAATCAAGAAAAGTATAGCCGAAAAGATTGCGGAGCAAAGGGCAATACTGGAACGCCACATTAAACTAGGGGATGATTTAGCCCGTAAGATCAGGCACAGGGACAATTTAAAAAATATCATTACCACGCTGGACGAATTCGAGTTGATTTTAAAAGACAATGCGGACGAAACAGATGGTAATTATTTTCAGGGCTGTATGCTCACCATTAAGGATGATAACGGTAAAACCTTTACCACTAAAAATCCCACAATTATTAAGGGAGTGGCCGAGCAGGTGAACAGTCTGTGCAGCGAAAAACTCGAAGAGGTCGAAACTGACATCGTTAACCTTATTCCTGCTTAAATGTATTGCGCCCCTGTTTAGGCGGGGGCGTCAATATTCTTCTTATTATCTAAATATGGAAATATGAAAAATCACATTTTATATATCATCGTTCGGGTAGAGGTCGAAAGTAAGACCGATAGCCTAAGGGAAACGGTAACCGAATTTGAACGGGAAACCAATTACAGTTTTGACAGTACCGAAAACGTGAAGGTACTGGAAACGGAAATTATAGCAACTGGATTTATTCACCCTTAATTTTTAAAATCATGTCACATAACCTTAATTATAACAGCAATACCAATCAGCATAGTTTTTTCAGCGTTAAAGAAAAAGCATGGCACAATTTAGGCCAGATCATTGAGCATTACCCGAGCAGTAGCGAGGCTATTGTTTACGCGGGACTGGATTTTGAAGTAGAGAAACGCCCGCTTTTTACCTGTAATTCCGAAAACTTCGCTGTTTTTAACGACGTGGAAACGGACGAATATATGAACAGTTTTGAGCCGAATATTATAGTTCCGGATTTCTTTTCTACTATGCGAACTGATACAGATGAAGTACTGGGCTTAGTGGGTAAGGATTACCAAGTGGTTCAGAATATAGAGGCTTTTGGTTTCTTTGACAGCATAGTGGGCGGGGGAAATGGTATCAAGTATGAAACGGCCGGATGTCTCGGACGGGGGGAGGTTATCTTTATTACGGCCAAACTACCGGAATTTATCCGTGTAGGCCGTGAGGATTTAATAGAGCAGTATTTGTTTCTGACTTCTTCGCATGACGGTTCGGGCAGTATCAGCATTGCTTTTACACCTGTCAGGATTGTTTGCGCCAATACCTTAAATGCAGCTTTAAGGCATAATTCAAATTGCATTAAAATCCGCCATACGGCTACTGCCAGCGATAAACTGAAACAGGCGCAAATGATGCTGGGTATAACAAACAGCCTTTCTATTGAAATGGAAGCCATTTATAACCGTTGGTCGCATGTGCGCATCAGTGACCCTGAATTAAAACGCCTTATTCAACTGGCTATGGTACCGAAGCGAGAAACGCTGGAAAAACTGCGCAATTTTCAGGATGATGAACTGTCCACACAGTTTAACAATATCGTAGAAAATGTGTACGAGTACGCAATGGCCAGTCCTACCCAGCAAATGGACACGACAAGGGGGACGGTATTTGGCGCTTACAATTCGGTCACAGGGTATTTTCAGAATGTGAGAGGTTACAAGGATGATGAAAGCAAGTTTAAATCCATTATGTCGGGTACTGCGCTGACACGCACGCAAACCGCATTTGATTTGTGTATGGACTTTACCAAAACAGGGGCAAGCGCCTTGAATTAACGGATTATTTAATGGGGGAGTATTCCCCCTTTAAAATATTTTAACATGGCAAACTGGTGTTTAAATACGGTGAAATTTGAAGCAAATGAAGCCGTAATGAACGAATTAAGAACGCTTTTTCTAAGAATGGCGGAAAAGGAAATACTCGAAAACAAAGGACAATTACCTGCTGGCTATGAAGGTAGCAGTGGCTATCTGTTTGAAATTGAAATGGAAGAAGATACGCTCAGTTATCTGACAAAATGGGCGCCAAATACGGATGTAATCATTTTTATGGCTAAGCAATACGGTGCCGGATTTATCTATAATTACGAAGAGCCCGGAATGGCGATTTATGGGGTTACTTTTTATAGAAATGAACAGCTACAGGATATATGTTTAGATGAAGAGGACTTCAAATGCTATCAGTATAACGAAACTGATGAAAATTACACTTTTGAAGGGGAGGTCTTTCCAGACGATTGGGATATCATGGAAATATTGTTACAGCGTAAAGTTAAACGAATGTACAAACCATGAAACGATATATAGTCGACAATGAGGGGAATTTGTTGGAGGTAACAGATTTAAAAGCGGCAATTTTTCAGGTAGCTGCGTACCTGCGCTACGAAATTGAAAACCCGACCAAAGAGGAGGCCGAATTTCATAGGAAACGTTTAATCTACTGGAAGGATATTTATAGCAAACTGGTGATACTCAAACAAGATGCTGATAAAACTACAGCTATTAATTAGTTTATCTATTCACGGGGCGGGTTTCCGCCCCCTTAATTCTACGATGATGAAACCATTGTTAAAACTCAATACTAAGGAAAAAGCCAAATTGTTACATGCGCTTTTTCCAAATGAGATACCGTATTTTTTAGACCATTTGCAAAAATTCTGTACGCAGTTGCACCAGCGGCAGGAAGGTTACGAAAAATTATGGAACCCCCGGTTGATGCATTTTGAAAGGTGGCGGGTAACCTCGGGGTATATCCTGCAGCTTTTGGAAAGCAAACGGTCTAAATTGGAGACTAGCGCAGAAGCATTTTCAAACCACCTGTTTTTCCTGGATTATGCCACCATAACGGTAAACCAATTGACAAAATACGCAGCGATAGACTGTTATAACCAAAGGTTTAAACTGGCTGTGCCTATGTTTTTCTAAGCTGCATTAATGGTTAAATGTAAATTTTGGGTGAATTCAGCCCAGTAATTCTAAAACGATGAAAGCTATACATCAATTAAAACTGGCTGATAAAATCAGCATACTATACAAACTTTATCCGGCATCCATAGTGGATTTTACAGCGTATTTAAAAGCTATGGCGATTGAGGCTATGGACGATAGAGAGGAAATTGCAAAGAGGTGGGGAACAAATGTTGTGCAGCAGGATTATTGGATTTTGCTGGCTATGAAAACCTTTGACCGCATCCGGCAATATGGGGAGAGTTTCTTTTATTGCAGAAAGCTCTTTACAAGGCAGCTTTTTAAAGGAAGTGTTTGTCTGTTCACTGTGCATACTTTGTTGAAGTATGCAAAAACTGAAAACTGTTCTCCCAAGTTTGCACTGGCCGTAAAGTTATTTATTGAAGTTTAATGATACAGGTATGAAAAGGATTAAAGGAATCAATGTACTGAAAGCCGGGCTTTTGGACTTTGTCGAAGAAATCTTGTATAGCCTGAGTTGTGAATTACAGCGGATCAGTAGAACGGTAGGGATGAAGGAACTGGAATTTAACCCCTTTTCGGATGAAGTAAGTAGCTATATGGATGCCATCCGATTGGACGAGAATAAGGAGGTTATTTTGGATACTTCCTTTGCTGATGTTTCGGAAAAACTCTTGCGTAGTTGTATTTCAGAATTGGAAATTGACTTTTTCGGCCTGCTCGATCTGTTGGAATTGTTAAAGAGGGTGGAGGGAAAGAATGGCGTTTTGCCCTCTATTTTAAAACCTGTAACAGGTGAATACATTACTCATGAGCAGCAGGATAGGGAGGCTTGGATATGTGTGTGCGGAAATATGCCCTGTTATAATGGGTTTTATTCCTGTGATGAAGATGGCGACCTGATCGAGCCGGGAAACGATTGGGAGTATTTGTACAGGTGTGAAAGCTGTGGCCGGGTGATAGACGACCGGGATCATAGGGTAATAGGCATTAATTTAAACCCGAATAACGAGGAAGAGTAAACAGGTGATTTATTTTTAACCTGCCTGTAATCCTGTTATTTGGCCTGTAGGGCTGTCTGCAAAATTGCGGGCGGCCCTAACGGGCATTAAGCGTTTGTTAAGATTTGAATATGATCTGATTACTGTTTAGTATTTATTTTTCAATGATTTCTTTTTAGCCAGATCTTCAATCTTCCAAAGTGAATAATTGATATGGTATAATAATTTGAATGCTTTGCAGGTTTGTTCTAACAGGATGGCCCAGGGCGTATTAAAATCCCAGGTCAATTTAAGCTGCCCCAGTTCCATCGAAGGAGGTTGCTGGTAATCAGAACCATTCATTTTTTCGAATTGGTACAGCATGAAGCCTCTGATGATCTGAAATATGGTGCTGGTTTTATTTTCAAAAAACGGACGTTCCTCAACGCTTAATGAGCCCATTGCGGAAAATTCAAAATCTCCTAAGCCTTTTAGTTCAAGTAACATGACCCAAAACTCATCGGTCATGTGCCGTAGATGCTCTGCGTACATAATATGAGATTCGAGATAAAATGTGTTTTTTTCTACTCCCCAGTAGAAAATTTGATTCATCTTTTCGGATTTTAACAACAGGCATTGTCCGAATACATTCAGGTAACATTTAGAGGTGTCCCAATTGTCTTTGAATTTTCCGTAGCTGAAAAAGTTATTGGCGATATCAATCAACAGTTCATTGGTCTGGAAGAAAACCCTCTCCATTTCTTCTGTACTTAAATCTATCCGGTTATATTGGGCGTCATCATGCTCTTGGAGCTGTTCTTTCCATACGCTAAATTTCTGATTATTGGAGGCTATTAATTTATCTATTGACATTCTTTATGTATTTACTCTTTAATTCGTTCCAACTGGTTCCATAAGGGAAACCGCCACAGATATAACCTGCTGGTTGATTCTTTTTTCTTAGTGTTCAATTCAAGCTTTATGATCCTTAAACTTACTAAATTTATTTAAAGTCACCGCAGAAGGTGATATGAACCATGAAGGTAGGCTTATTCAGGTTCCCGAGGAACTTCCAGTCCAACTTTGTCGGCTAGAAATTTAATTGCCTGGGGAAAATTGAGCTGCTTAATTTCTTTTACAAAACCAATTGCATTTCCCCCTTTGCCACATTTAAAACACTTGTAGATTTGTTTATCCGTTGAAACATTAAAAGTTGGTTTGCTGTCGGTATGAAAGGGGCATAGGCCCCGCATTTGCCCTCCGATTGGATAGAGGTCAACATATTCTGAAACAAGTTCAGCCAAATCTATTTTATGGAGCAGGGTCTCCTTAAATGCATCTGGTATCATAGGCTGCTAATGATAATGACTTAAAGCTAGTTAAATTTTGGTGGATAAAGAATAATTTAAAGTCATCTGCAGTGACGTTAGTTAATCAAAGTTTTTGATTTCAGAAGGTGTGGTATAAAATTTGAATTGCCATAGGGACCAAAGAAAAATCTCCTGTATGCCTATGAAAAATAAATTCGAGGAAATGCTGTCCAGCTATGGCCTGAGCCAGGAAAGCAGCATTTTGCCTATACTGGATGATTTCCCGGAAGAAAAGATCAGGAGATATTGCTGGCAGGTATTGTCCGGTTATCTAGACCTCAAAAAAGAAGACTGGATCATTGGGCTGGAAGGTGGGGACTTTATTTACAGTTTTGATGATCAGTATGTTTTTATCATAGACGATATCTGGAGTTTTAATTTGATTGCCAAAAGGACAGTTCTGGAATTACTGGCAGATAAGGTAAAAGCGCTAAAGTAAATGATCAGTATGAGAAAAACATATGCCATGTGGATGGTGGTCCTTTTTATCAGTTCCTGTAAAAGCGGTGAATATCTGCTGATCGAATCGGTAAAAGGAAGAGCGGTCTCCTCTTTAGACAAAAAACCGATTGGCGGGGTCAAAATTTATGTAGATAAAAATGCTTTTAATGCATTTGATACTGTGCTTACAGACGATAAAGGGCGTTTTGAAATCCAGGGAATGAAGGTAAAAGACTATAAGGATTTGAAGCTGCAAAAAGATGTATCTTATCTTTTTTTCATCGAAAAAGAAGGGTTTCAACAAAGGGTCATTGACATCAGGGATTTTAAGTCAATAAAAGATACAGTTGACCTTGGTATAATCCTTATGGATAAATCATCAACAGTAATAAACAATACCCTTGTAGGGAATGTCTATGTATCGGATTCGTCTGTAAAAGATCCGGATCAGATACAGGCTATAAGAATCGATGAGATCCGAGGGCGTACTTTACAGATGAAATATAAGATCGGTGCAGAACAGTTCCTTGATGCAGATTTTGTATGGCATCCATCAGTTGGAATCTGGCTGAGCCCTAAACCACTTACCTATGGGAGCCATGCCCAGTATAAATCGGGTGCAAGGCTGTCCATAAAAGAAAATGCACTGGAATTGCAATTGGGGGACAAAGAGAAAATACTGTCATTTACTAAACTGTATAATAAACCCGTGGACCTGAAAACCCATAGAGACCCTTATTATGCGGAAGATGGTTTTTCTATTGAAAAACCATCTGGAAAGTCAATGAAGGATACGGCTCAGTCCGATAAATAGGATCATGTTATGTTAATAGCGGATATAAGATTTAATGGCAAGCTGAAAAGACTTTTTATAAATGGTAAAATATATTTATGCACCGGAGGTTTCCCTGCTAAAAAAAATTAACAATTAATGCTGAAAAAAAGAAAACAATGCAAAGACCAGTTAGCTTTATAACCATAATTTTTCTGTTGTTTGTACTGGTTAGCTGCAAAAATCAGGATAAGCAAAAGAAAAGAGAGCGCCCAGTGGGTACAAAAAATGTTGGCGATTCTAATGCAAATGGGCAGACGGGGTTTAAAACTTCTTCAGGCCATCAACAACTTTCCATAAAGGATGTTGTAAAGCAGGCGGAGAAGCAGTTTGCCCAATATCTGCCCAAAATTCTCAAATCCAGCGATGGTGTATTGGACGTTCAGCAGTCCTATACAGGCGACTTTACTGGCGATGGCATTGCCGATGTAGCCATCTACTTTTCGTTATCTCCTGCAGGTGGTGGCAACGCCATTATAGGGCAAGGTTTGGTCTTGTATAAAAATGAAGGAAACCGGGTGAAAGTTATTGGGGGTTATGAACCGGATTACCTGTTTAAAGTTGATACCATCAGGGATGGAAAAATTATGGTGGAAAAAATGGAATATGCCGAAACTGACGGAAGATGTTGCCCGTCTGTAAGGACCAAACATACGCTTACCATTTCGGGAAATAAAGCATATTAATTCAATTCGTATAAAATAGCATGACAACAGCAGAAATAATTGAGCAGTTCAGCAATCTGAAAATTGAAGACTCAGATGATTATGAAAACCTGGAAAGGATTGACGAACTAACCGATAGGTTGCGGCAAAATCCTGATGGGCATTTGGCATGCAAAGAAATGATCAATCTTTTAGAAAGACATCCGGAAGTTGACTTTGGCTCGCCAGGCGAACCGATACATACACTCGAATTTTTCAAAGGTAATTATGAAGATTTTTTATTCGATTCCTTAAATAGAAGGCCTACACAAATGACCGTTTGGATGTATAACCGCATAATTAATATACAATCAGGAAATGAAAGGAAAAAAATGATTGAACATTTAAAAAGCTACATCGACCACCCGCTGGCTGATGTGGAAGCTGTTCAATCCGCTAAAAATTTCTATAAATACCAAACGGGAGAATAGATCATAAAAAGTATGGAGCATTAACCAAAACAGCTGTAAAATGTTGCCAGTAATAAAAAATGAATATGATCGCGTCGTCGACGCTTTCAATGTAGAAAAGAAGTCTTTCGGGAAAAGAAGGGATAGCATAAATAGTGTTACATTCTCTTCAATAAATTGGAGTAGTGCATATCTGGACTTTTACCCGTATAGTTCGGCTACTAATCAATTGAAGCCGGCAACCATTTATAAAGAAGAAAAACCGGCATCTATTAAAAATTGCTATTTGGAAGGAGAACTGGTATTCGCATGCCACAGTGAAAACGAAAACTGGGGAACTGTATTCATAGACTATGGCATTAATAGCAAAAAATGGATGCTGTTTTCTGAAAATGATGATGAAGAGATGGTATTGCGGCAGTTGAAAATAGCCTGTTTTGAAAATAATAAATATGTAAAAGTAGTATCGTACCTAAACGATGAGGATGCAGAAGAAGAAACTTTGACCATAGATCTGTTTGAATACGGTTCGGATAATCAAATTTCAAAAATAAAGCGTTGTGGCTTTTTTGAAGAAGCAACCAATCTTTTACATGTCAGGGAGATGAATTTTTTATATAACGGCAATAAGGTTCAGATTTATGAAAAAGACAAACAGGGAAAAGAACAGCTAATTTATAACGGAAAAATACACTGATATGGAAAATATAACCATGCCGATAACTTCAATCGGCGAACCGGATTGGATTGAAAAACTGACCACTTTTTTAGAAAGCTATGACGTTGAGGTTGAGGGGCTGGAAGATTTTGAATCGGCATTTGAACTACCGGAGCAAGTAATGGAATACTACAGACATTTTGGAGGTATTGAAAGCAGCGATTTTATGTACAACCTGTATAAGCCGGAACAATTGATTGGCCTGTCGCAATCGCAATGGAGTTTTGTGAAAGAAAATTTTACCGATACCCAAATGCAGCCGTACATTGTGTTTTCCGAAAGCCCGGGCAATGACCCTGTTTGCTTTGATAAACACGATTTTTCTATCTGGCTATTCTCCCATGATCCCTTGCGAAAAGCAAAAGTATTTGAAGATTTCAACCAGTACCTGCAATATGAAATGATTGAACTACAAAAGCTGATGGGCGATGTGGATTTCGCTGATGACGAGGAAGAAATGCGGTATCACCAGGAAAACCTTTCGGGCAATGATATTGATTTTGATTTTAGGAGAATGAAGTTTTTATAATTCTTTTAACCACATAAAATAACGCATGAATTGGAACAATTATTTATTGGAAGAGAAAGCACCCAAAGGAACTTACGCTCATTTAGGTGTTCTGGAAGGAATGGTAACAGCACCATTTAACCTGTCGGAACTACCTGCTGACACAAGAATAGTAAGCCTTGGTACACCGGCTAAAAAATTTAAAATTCAGTACAGTAATCTATCATCATTACGCGGAAACAACAATATTGAAGCAATAAGTCTAAATGATATCGATGAAGAGCGCCTTGCCGTGTTTGCAACATTACCGAATCTAAAATGCCTGCAAATAAGTACCAACCAGCAAAGCGAAATCCCCAACCTGTCTTGTTTAAAATCCCTGGAAGTTCTGGTATTGGCCAATCTTAAAAAAGTGGAGAATACTGATTTTGTAAAAGGACTGAATAACCTAAAGACGCTGTATATATATGGAATCAACAACCTTTACGACCTGGCTCCGATTTCAGGATTAACCAGCCTTGAAGAGCTTTTCATCGAACACGGCAAAATGAGCGGTACAGGAAAAGCCGTCAAAAGGATTGAACCTTTAAGCGTGTTGACCTCATTGAAATATTTACACTTGTCTGTTGTGTTTGAAGAAAAAACACCAGATTTAGGCGCTTTACACAATTTAAAAAAGTTACAAAGACTTACATTGCTGCCAAGATACTTAAAAAGTGGACAACTAGAGACTTTGAAAAAGGAGTTACCATTAATAATGAACCTGTGAAAAAATTCTTCGATAACCTGGCAAAAGAATTAAAAATTAATACATGAAAGATATTTACAAATTTGAAGAGGTATTAAATGACCTGATGGACTATTTCATTTTGGGCGACCCTCATTGTTTGCTGGATTATAAAAAACAACATAACCTGCCCGATGACCTGCTAACAGAGTTTACAACAAATGAAACCGGCGACAAGGTTGTTGAAGATGGAATTATTGTTCCGCTTTCAGGGGTAGAAAACTACCCCTATACCATTTACTTTAATCTTTCCGGTGCTGTGCCCGAATTATTAAAAGAAGAAAATCAATTGCAGGTGCAGCAAGAAGGTTATTGCCTAAAAGTTGAAAACGAAGAAATCTATCTTTATACAATGCCCTATTTGAGAAAATTTACGGAGGAGCAGATCGAAAATTTAAAGAAATATAGAATGGCAAACATTAAATTGGCAAATGGGTGGTATTCGGTTTGCATACTGGGTGGTCTGACCGTACAGCCTTCAGGGCTTGAACCCACATTTGAATTTGTAATCAAACCAAGTATGGGCAAACCGGAATATAAAGCGAACATCGCCTATTCCTATAAAATTAACGCATAATGGAAACTACCACTAATTAAAAATAGTTTATCTTGAAAGTAGAAGGAAATTGGAATAATGGGTATATCAACTTTAAAGAACAGCATTATCGTATTTTGTATCTTTCTTTTCGCCCAGTGCAAACCGGCAAAAGATCAAAATTTCGTTTTATCAAACGAGTTTCCGCCAATCGTAATCATGAATGCTAAGGAGACTGAAGTAAACGAAATCCCTATCTATTTAATAGGAAACAATACCACAATTGATACCGGAAGGTTACATCTTTATTCAGCCAGCAAAAACAATGTCGATGTTCAGATTAACCTGAACAAGAAAGATTCGCTGAATAATAATGATAAAGTTATTTTTAATCTGAAAGGAAAAGAATATACCATCAGTGATTTTAAAAAGAAGAAAGTCGAATCTTCCGGAGATCCTTATATCATAAGCTATAAAATAAATGGGATTCCTTTTGAAGATCGTGATGGATGTATTGATACAAAGTCTCAAATACCCATAAAGCAGAAAAACAGCAAATGAATAATTTGAAAAAGGAGAAAGCCTTTATTGAAAGTTTCAATAACACCTTTCCGGAATTACTGGATGATTTATGTTAAAAGCCCCATCTGTAAACCAAATTGAAAAGTTATATAAAACATTATTATAAGAAGAATCCGGGAAGGTAATTTAATTCTGATAAGCATCACTTAAACTTCCTCTTCTCTCTTTTGATCTTTGATCCATCAGCATTGGTAATCTCTTCAATTTCTTCTGAGGACAAATCCTGCCCTTTACTTTTAGGCCTCAAAAAATAAGCAGAAACAGCAGCAATGATAGCTGGCAAAACAAACTGAATACAAACAAGTAGAATTTCTGACATTGTAGGAAATTTAGTAGTCCATTACATCTTAAACAAGTTCAATCTGATTTAACAGATAGAAGTTGTGTTCCTGTCAGCGCCACAAATCTAATTGTCTACATTTAAAGGTGCAAGTTTTCGGCTGTAGTAAAATACTACTCACACCGTGTATCTTACACTTATACAATAAAGATCAAGTTATAAACCTGGTCAATCAAACATTAGCTCTGCATCACCGCAGGATTAATATATACTGTTCGCAATTAAGATTTTGAGAGCTGAATTGGATTGAAAGGCGCTTACCTATTTAAAAAGAAAAAATGTCACGATTGATGCCGGTAAATTGTCTCTTTATTCAGTATGTGCAAACAATGCAGATGTTCAGATAAGCATTAGTATGAAAGACTCGAGAATGTCGAACGGGATAGCTATTTTAGACCTGAAAAATTTGCTGGCGGTCCTCTGTGCATTAAGCGATTGATTAAGAATTTTTTAATGCAAAAATTCAAGGAGGCGGTCGATAAAATCGTAGCGGCACTGAAACTGTATTTCCTTTGTAGCTAACTTTTTCCTGTTCCTTGATCTTTACTTTTGGTGTTTTAAATAGGTTTCCAGATTTGAAATTGTTCTTAGGGATAACGGTACTGGCGGCAAAGGGCAAAAAGGATGAGAAAATCCAAAAAAATAGCATCGTGGCATACCTGCTTACTGGCCTACTGGTATATTTCCTTAGTCCGCTGGTGTTTTACCTGCCTTATGGTATACCCCTCAGAGCTGGCTTGTATATACTGTTATCGGGTATAGGGTATTTGCTGATCTTAACCGGGGGCAGCTGGTTAAGCAGGTTGATTAAAAACAGCCTGGTGACTGATGTGTTTAATTCCGATAATGAGACCTTTCCCCAGGAGGAGCGGTTGTTGGAAAATGAATACTCTTTTAACCTACCGACTAAATATAACCTGAAGGGTAAGATCAGGGACGGCTGGATCAATTGTGTAAACCCATTCCGTTCCATTTTGGTAGCGGGCAGTGCCGGAGCTGGTAAGACTTATTTCGTGATCCGCCATATTATCGATCAGCATTTAAAAAAGGGATATGCCATGTTTATCTATGTTTTTAAGTTCGATGATCTTAGTAAGCTTGCTTACAATAAGCTGTTGAAATATTATCAGAACTTCAAGGTCAAACCGAAATTCTGGGTGATTGATCTGGAGCATCCTAAACACCGTTGTAATCCGCTTGATCCTTCCGGTATGGAAGACATTACCGATGCGAGCGAATCCAGCCGTACGATTATGATGGGATTGAACAAACAATGGTTGAAAAAAACTGGGGATTTTTTTGTGGAAAGCCCAATCAATTTCCTGACAGCGGTGATCTGGTATTTAAGGAAATATCAGGAAGGTAAGTATTGTACTTTGCCGCATATGATTGAACTGATGCAGACTGAGTATGAAAAACTGTTTAAGGTGATGTGGGAACAGGAGGAGGTCAGGGTATTGATTGATCCCTTTATCTCTGCTTTACGAAATAATGTGCAGGCTCAGCTGGAGGGACAGATAGCAAGTGCTAAGATCGGGCTGGCAAGACTGGCTTCTCCGCAGTTGTATTATGTGCTTTCAGGCAATGATTTTACATTGGATATCAATAACCCGGATGAACCAAAGATCGTTTGTATGGGAAACAATCCACAGAAGATAGATACCTATGGTGCTGTACTTTCGCTCTACGTGAATAGAATGTTGAAGCTGATTAATAAGAAGGGAAAGCAAAAGTGTAGCCTGATCTTTGATGAGTATCCCACTTTGGTCGCGGATTTAATTACCACGATCAGTACCGGGAGGAGCAATTTGATTTCCTGTACGATCGGCATCCAGAGCATTGAGCAGGTGAAAAAGGAATACGGGGCGGAACAGGCGGAGATTATTTTGGGGATTTGTGCCAATATCATTAGTGGCAGGTTTCAGGCGGAAGTGCCAGGAAATTTTCGGAGACTTTTGAAAAGATCATGCAGGATCGGCAGAGCATGAGCATCAATAGTCGTGATACCTCCATTTCTAAATCCACGCAGATAGAATCTGCTATTCCTGCTTCTAAGATTGCTACGCTATCCTCTGGTGAGTTTGTGGGGGATTGTGGCAGATAGCCCGGATGTGAAGATCTCTCGAAAGATGTTTCATGCAGAGTTGCAGAATGATCACCAGGCGATTAAAAAAGAAGAGGAGGGGTATAGGCCACTTCCGGTAGTACAGCGGGTTACTGCTGAAGATATACGGGAGAATTACCTGAAAATCAAAAGAGAGGTAGCGACTTTGCTGAAAGGAGAATTGCAGAGGATTAAGGAGAGGGATGCTGGAACTAAGGGAGTTAAAAAACGGAAGCATAAAAATAAAATAAGGGGTTTATTGCCGCCGGAAAAGTCTGTCAGGCAACAGGATACAAAGACGTTTTCAAGATAAATTATGTGCGAATGATTGCAGAAAATCAAATACTTTCCGGGTATCGAAATGGAGATTTAAAAAGTCCAGAAGTATAGTCGATCTGAGTAGGTTCTTGTTTAAATTGTATTTCGAAACATTTTTTCTTAAGGCCTTATGCTTTGAAAAAAACAGGCTGGGATAACCAGCCTGTTTTTTACTTAGTTTTCTGCCAGTGTTTTTTCCAGTAGCTTTTTGAGCTCAGGATCTGAAGGCCTTGGTGAATTGATGGTGACGATTTTTCCTTTTTTATCAAAGACCATAAAGCGTGGGATTCCATCAATTTTATAGTACTTGCTGATATCATTTGGACTATCAGCAAATAATTGGATTCCTCCTAACTTTTCATCTTTGATCATCTTGAGCCAGGTGCCTTTGTCTTTTAATTTATCGACAGATATGCTGACAAAAGCTACATCGGTGCCTTTCATTTCCTCTTCCAGCTTTTTCAGGTACGGAATCTGGGCAACACATGGGCCGCACCAGGTGGCCCAAACATCTATCAGGACGACTTTGCCGAGTAAATCTTTCATGCTGACCATCTTTTCGTTGTTGTCAGGATAAGAGAAATTGAAGGATGGATCCCCCGGTTTTAACGCGGCCAGAGGCATAAGCAGTTCACGCCCTTTTTCTTGCTGTTGTTTTGTAAGCAGGTATTTGCCATAAACACCCATCATTTCCTGGTATGTAGGATAAGTCTTTATAAAGGCTGCTTTTTCCAACAGGACATCTCCCTTTATCGTATCATTGGGTACAAAATCTAAATCGGTTTTTAGCCCTGCCAGGCCTGCTTCAAATTTTATATTTTGCTGGCGTTTGTTTACACTGATCAGTTCTGAAAGAATACGTGCACCCCATGGTTGTGCATAAATTCCAGCTGTACTTTTTGCAAAATCCTGTGCTTTTAAAGTTGCATAATAAGGACTGTATTCCTCTACTGAGGGATGGGCGGCACGTGGGGTGTTCAGAAATCCGCAGGCATAACCTGCCATATCCCAAGCCATATTTGTTTTCATGAGTTTATCGAATTTTTGATTTCCGGTGGCCTTTGTATTCATAAAACTGCTGACCTTTGGTGCAATCTTTTCCAGCACAGGAAAGAAATCAACAAACGTACTTTCCTTACCCATGAAATTCACGGCCTTTTGTTCCAGAGGATCAATAAGTGCATGCCATTGGGCCATTACCGTATTTTCCCTGGAATTCAATTTTCCGGTCAGTACATAACTGGTATCAGAAATGCTTAACTGTAATTTGTCACCTGGTTTAAAATAGAACTTGTAATTTTCCTGTGGGCTCATATTTGTACCGGTACCAACCAGATAAAAACCTTCGTATTCCGGATAGAAAAAGAAACCAAATTCACCTTTAGTCGTTGGGATAACTGAGGCAATTTCTTTGGGTTTTCCATTGGAAACCTTAAAAAGTTTAACTGGGGGCTTTCTTTCCTTGGTAAGTAAGCCGCTAATCTGGACAGGTAGTTGTGCCTGAGCGGGTAATGCAGCAATGGCAAGCACAAAGGTAGTTTTGAAAATTTTTTTGATTAGTGGTTTCATATATGTCAATAAAAATGATATTTAAGGGCTAGAAAGAAGTTGGAGAGGTGTTACTTGTTCCTCTGGAAGGAGATATGTATAATACATCCCGTGCAATTCCCTTTCCTTCCAGGGTAAATACAGGAGTTGAGACCAGACTTCCCGAGGATTTGTTAAACATCCTTACTTTATAGTTTCCTGATGACTGGGTTCCGATCATAAAGTAGTTGAATGCGTATGCTGCATCCGAACCAGCACTATAAGTTTTGTGACGGATGAAAGTAATCTGTTCGCCAGCTGGAGCTGTATATTCCAGTATTTCAGATTTGCTGGACAAATTTCTACTCCAGACCTGGTTGCCAACAGTAAAATAGATGATATTTTCATTTTCACTTAAAAGTGTGTACATAGAAGCATTGTACATTTTATCGCTACTTTTTAGGGGATCGTTTACCAGTTTGATTTTGTTTCCATCTGTTGCAACCTCAGAGAGGATTTTTACAGAAGGATCTGTTTTATCCTGAAATACGGCGTAACCTGTTACTTTGAAACGATAATCCGGAGCAGGAAGGTAAGTGTTGGATTTATAGCCCATATACAACAAGGTTTTATTGTTCCTGTTTACCGGCATACTGGTTCCTGCGTCATCGGTTATACTGGTAATTGTGGTAGCACTACCGCTGGCGGAAACAAAAGAACTACTATTCTCGTCAAAAAAATAAGGGTTGGAATAATCACTTCCGATGAAATATTTGGAAAGCCTGTATGGCGAATTACGCTCGTCCCTCAATATCGGCGCACCGAATATTCCACTGTTTCCCGATTGTGTTGAAATTCCGTGAAGTACTCCGTTATTGATTAAGAAAAAATCCCCGTAACCTATAAAGGCCACTTGGGGGGCTGCAACAGCAGGTGTCTGATAAAATAGAGAATTGAAACTTCTAATCGTTTTAAGTGTATTGATGTAAATGGCTGCCACTTCTTTATCAGTACTTAAGAATAATGTCCTGGTTGCAGATGGACTTGGAGAACCTGAAGCTGTGGAACGGTAAGAAGTCACATAATCCATCAGCTGTACTTTTCCCTCCAGTTTACTGCCATTGACCTGGCTATAGATATTTTCTCTTTTTTCACCCTCGGGTTTAATAGAGTTAGGGGTCAGAAATAAATCCAGGTCAGCATTTGTACCATCGTCTTTAGCGACATACCAGCCTCTGGTGAATTCCGTTATGACACTCAAAGCTGATGTAAAGAATTTAGCATAACCCGTTTTTTTATTTTTTACGCGAAAAACCAGGGTCCATCCTTTTGCCGGAATTTTTACCGGGTAGTCTAATTTTTTGGTAACGGCAATGGTATCCAGTTTGGGAATACCGTTAACGACCCCGGTTTCATATATCCCCCATAAATACTCAAAATCGGCATTGGTTTCATTTGAACTAATAATGGGGTCGATACTTAGTGTTTCCTTTTCTGAAACAACAGTATACCTGGGATTTATGCCGGTGATGGTCAGAATTTCATCTGGTTTAAGGTCATAATTGCTTTTATCTTTTTTACATGCGGCAGCAAACAGCAGCGCTGCAAAACACAGGATAATATTTAGTCTTTTCATTGCTTTTGTTTTACGGTATATATATGATCTCATCGTTCTCATCTCTTAAAGGCTCGCCATGACTTTCCTCATAATCAATAAGTGCGGTCTTAACCTTGTTAATGAAAAATTTGAGTTTTGGATAATCGTTTGGTGCGTTGTCTGTGAACTCTTCATCCCATCTTTGTCCGGTTATATCGATCATCAGTTTATGTTTAGTCACGCTGTATGGACCAAAATAGTAATCGCTGAAATCCTGATCCCAGCTTGCAGGTCGGGTCAACCGATCAGTGATGAATAGTTTTCGCCATGTTTTTCCAGGCTCCCCTGTTTTGAAATGCTGATTATCGATGACCTCAAACATTAACACAGGGGTACTGCTTTTCAGTCCGGCATCTCTTAATACAATTACCGGAACTCTGGTGTGAACTGTACCTGCTTTTATTACATAATATTGATTTGACCGTGGATCATTGAATGGGATGTAATGCACTCCTGGTACCGCATTTGTTTTATTTGGAACCTGCTTTTGTTCCA
Organism: Pedobacter schmidteae; assembly: GCF_900564155.1. Lineage (NCBI taxonomy): Bacteria > Pseudomonadati > Bacteroidota > Sphingobacteriia > Sphingobacteriales > Sphingobacteriaceae > Pedobacter > Pedobacter schmidteae. The sequence continues at coordinate 3,299,694 of NZ_LS999839.1, forward strand.
GTGTAAAACTACGGTCGCTTTTACTGACACCACCTATTGCGTAAATATCAAAGAAAACAGTGTCTTGTTTAACCGAAGGCCCGTCATAATAAAAAGTGTGGGACTTTAAGGTATCTAAAAAATTATAGCTAGATTGGTAGATGTATTTAGGCGCGGGACCAAACTGGATGCGGGCTGTACCACTATAAAAATTGAACTGGTCTTTTTTGCAGGATGTAATCAGCAGAGCGCTCAATAACATCCATATATATTTAAGTTCTAGTTTCATTTTCTCTTAAAATTTAGTTGATAGATTCTGTTTTAGGCAGGGGGATGAGATAGCTGGGCGTGACGGAAGAAGGTACAAACAGCATACTTGACTTTGCAACATTCAACCGTTTATAAGCAAAAAAGGCCTGTCCTTCCGCATAAAATTCCCTTCTGTACTCTTTAATGATTTCTGCACGCAGGGTCGCAGGATCAGCAGGTAAGGGTTGGTTCCCGGTTCCACGTGCTGTTTTAAATGCCTTGAAGTAATTTAATCCTTCTGCAAACGGAGCGGTTTCGGCCGCAATCAGAAACATTTCGCTAACGCGTAGCATAGGGATTTGCTTAAAGTCATTGTCTGCCGTAACTGTCTTACTGGTTTCGGCCAGATACTTTTTGATGATGTAGGTTTTGCTGGCGTTTGGAAGCGTAATGAGTTCCCACATTGTACTTTCGCGAATGTCTGTTCCGGTATTACCGTAAAGGGAAGTTTTTATAGTGGTTGCTGAAGTTCCTTTATATAGGGTGCCCGAAGTATATCTGTTCTGGTACTTGGTGAACATCTCGAAATCATATAAGCCGAAGATATGCTCTCTGGTCAATACAAAGTCTTTTTTTGCCATATCGGCTGCCGTACCAAAAGCGAACTTTGCTGATCCATCTGTATTTTTGGCATCGATAACTAGTTTTGCACATTCATAAGCTTTTGTATTGTTGCCAAACCAGAGGTTTGCTCTTGCTTCCAGTGCTTTAATGGCATAATAGTTCATTTTTAAATAGCGATAGGCCAGATAGATATCAGCAGGGATAAATCCTTTTCCAGGACCGGGTTCCCGGAGTTGCTCTAAAGAGTAATTCATAATTGGATCTGCTTCTTTAACTAGTTCCTGTGCTTCTGCTATGTCCTTGAGCATGGCATCCCTGAATTCATTAAAAGGGATACGAACTGCCGGTGTCAACGACAACTTTGTCATATAGGCAAGCATATTGCCATTGGATGGGGCAGTAGGTACCGGACCGTAAAGACGAAGTACGTCCAGGTGGCAGTATGCACGGATGGCGAGACATTCTGCTTTTATGGTTTGATACATTCCTGGTGTTTTAAATACGGCTTTCTGCGCATCAATATGAGAGAGTATCGCATTTACACTGGAAATTATTTTATACTCCTGCGAAAAGGGGGCTGCTAATGCACTCTCAACACCTGCATCTGAAAAATCAAATTGCCCCAATTTATGCTCGGTGGAATTGGAGATGACATTCCAGCTGGAAATAAGCGATTCAATAGTCGTTTGGGTCATGGCACCGCCATAGGCATTATTGTCTGTCATCTGGATATAGACTCCTGTCATGGCATCTTTAAATCCGGTCTCACTTTTGAAAAGTTCTTCCTGTGGGACTGAAGTCTTTGGATAGACTGTCAGGTATTTTTTACAAGAATAGAGTAGTATCATTCCAAATACCAGCCCTGTAATTAATTTGATTCTTTTCATCTGTATTTATTTAGAATGTTGCGTTGATACTAAAAGAAAATTGTCTGGAGAAAGGGTAGGTGGTACCTCTTTCTCTTCTGATGGAGGATAGGTATAAGGGATCCGCCATATTTGCGCTAAAATTGATCACCTCCAGTCCCATCCTTTTTAGGAGTTCGGGGTTTCTGAGGTTATATTGAAAGCTTATATTCTGACAAACTAAAGTTTTGTCATTCTGCACAAAACGCGAGGTTTTATAAGTAGGAGTGGTAACCAATAAACCTTTAAAAGCAGCAATATCGCCAGGTTGCTGCCAGCGTCCAACATAGACTCTTGTGTCCACATTATATTTATAGTCGCTGGTTTCAACCTTATTGACCAGTGTTTCGTTATATTGCTGTCCTCCAATATTATATCGGAAGGAGGCATTTAATGAAAAATCTTTGTATCGCAGCATGGTGCTGAAATTGCCATATACGGTTGGTTCGGTTGTTCCAACAGGTTGAACATCGGATGCTTTCCAGGTATAGGTGGGGATGCCGTCTTTGCCGATGTACATTTCTTTTCCCGTACTTGGATCAATACCGAGGGAAGGGACTACCCATATGGTTGAGCTGGAATATCCATCTATGTAAAGTGTGCCTGGACTACCCGTGCCTTCCAGAATAACTTTTTGAGCATCTTTAAGGGCTTGAGAAGTGCTTAAGACTTTGTTTCGGTTTTGAAGAACCGCAGCAGTGATACTCCAGGTAAATTTCTCCGGGTTGGTGATTAGAAAACCGGTTGCTTTGAATTCAAATCCCTTGTTTCTCATACTGCCAATATTGTCTATGTAATAGGGAAAACCGTTGGCTGTTGGCAGGTTTACAGAAGAGACCACTTGATTGGTTTTTTCGTAATAGAAATCTGCGTTCATTTTTATCCGGCGGTCCAAAAATTCAGCATCGGCACCGACGTTATATTTCATAGCCTGCTGCCATTGTAAATTCGGATTGCCCAGTCCCATCAGATAAGCACCCATGAAATTGAAGTAACGGCGATCTGTATAATAAGTATAGGTAGAAAGGGCCTGGTAAGCATCGAAATTTTGTGACCCGGTAGTACCTAATGAACCTCTTATTTTCAGTCGGTTGATCGTTTTGTTATCTTTTAGAAAGTCTTCGCTATGCAGGTTCCAGCCAATACCTGTCGACCAGAATGGCGCAAGTCTTTTGTTTGTTCCGAATTGGGAAGAACCGTCCAGACGAAAGCTGATGTCTGCGAAATACCGGTCTGAATAAATGTAGTTCACGTTGCCGGTGAAACCCACGGACCGGACTAAAGATTCCAGCCCATCTGGTTTTTTATCTTTAGTGAATTGAAGTCCCATACTTGGGAAATCAAAGTTGTTGTTGGGAAATCCCTCTATATAGAAATTATAGCCCGAAGCCTGTTGCTGACGCATGTTATAATCCAGTCCTGCAGTGAGCAGATGTTCATCAGCGATCATTCGTGAGAAATTAAGGTTCAACGAGCCGTCGTAATTAAAGGAATTGGTGATTCCATATTTGTAATCTCCTTTCCTGAATACGTTATCTACATCATAAGCGGCAAATGCAGTATGATCCGCTGGCCGGAATGCGTCGGCTTGAGTGGTCCGCTTGGTCAATCCAAGTTGGGCTCTTAATACCAGATCTTTAATAATAGTCCAGTCTACCGATGTATTGTTAATCAGTTCATTGGTCGAGGATTTATCAAAAGTATTTAAGGAAGCGTTGTACAGTGGGTTTGTTGGCAGCCTTCGCCAGTACAACTGGTAATCGGAATTTCCCGTGTATCCGAGTTCCTTTACTACTTTACCGTTGTCATCATAGGCTCTCCAGTAAGGATTCATCCTGGCATATTCTGAAAAAGTTCCATAAGGTGACTCGCTTGTTTTACCTTGCTGTACCTGCAAATTATTGCGGAAACGGATATTTTTGTAGATATAGGCCAGGGTAATTTCTCCGTTAAAGGTTTTACGGAAGGATTGTTTCATGACCCCTTGGATATCATTTAGCTGGGCAGAGGCTGAGTAACGGAATGACTGGTCGCCTCCTTCAAGTCTCAGGTTATGGCGTTGTCCTATTCCTGAACGTAGGGGAAGGGCCATCCAGTCTGTTTCTACACCTTTATTTACTTCATTTAGAAAGTGATAGTAGTAGCGGTTTAATACCAGGTTATCATCTGCTCTCTCGCTTCCATAATAACCCGCTTTTAATTCCAGGTCTAGTTTTTCTCTTGCTTTCAATAGGCTATAGCCAGATAAATCTGGTGCCTCAACGTTGAGGTTGGAACCAAAGCTTACACGTAATTTTCCTGCTCTGGGGCTGCGTGTGGTAATCACCACTACGCCGTTTGCTCCTCTGGAACCGTAAATGGCGGTTGCTGCCGCATCCTTCAGTAGTGTGATGGATTCTACCATATTTTCATTGATATCCAGCAGTTTTTGTAAGGAAGACTGAAAACCATCTAGAATAATCAGGGGGGTATTGAGTCTTTGTGCATCAGTTTGCGTTTGATTTACATTGGGAATATTTCCACCGCCCCGGATCTGAATATCAGGTAACCGGTTTGGGTTGGATCCAAAGGCATTGCTTTCCAGTATGTTGAATGAGGGGTCGATATTTCTAAGCGATGTGATCAGGTTACGGTTACCAAAGTCCTTAAGTTCTTTTAAAGTGACCGTTGTTGAAGCCCCGGTGAAACTCTTGTCTGCTTTTTTGAAAATCCCGGTATTAATGGTTACCTGTTCAAGCTCGTTCTCTGACATTTTCATCACGACATCCAGACTGGTTTGTCCTGGTCTTAAACGTATTTCCTGGGTTTCCATGCCGATGCTGCTGATCACAAGAATTGCTTTTTCATCTACATTTTTGAGCAAAAAATCACCCTTTTCTGTCGTCATAGTTGATCGGTTGGTTCCCTTGATTTTAATGGTTACCCCAGGAAGTGGCCTTTTATTTTCATCTGTTATCCGGCCACTGAGATCGATGTTTTCCAGCGCCTGGATTGTCCTTTCAATAAAGCCGTTTCCTTTGGTTTTGATAACAACACTGTTATTTTCGATCGTAAATGAAAGATTTCTTCCTTTGGTAAGCGCTTCCATGACGTCGCTAAGCGGGGTGTTCACAAAATCAGTCTGGACGACCTGGTCTCCACTTAAAATGTTGCCGGAAAGGATCACATCGTAACCTGTCTGTTTACGGATTTCGTTAAACACTTTATTTAGGGTGATTTCCTTTCTTTTGAGTGTCAGTTTCTGGCTGAAAGTTGCTGCACTGACATGCAGCAGGCAAGTCACTAATATGATAGTGGTTAGCTTCATAATTAATAAAAGTTTTTTGATGCGGAGGTTGTATACCCGCAATGGTCTGGTATAAATTTTATACATTTGGTTTAGTCTTGTTAGAATAAATGAATAATTGTAGCGCAATCGTTCAGCCGGGTCTGTATCGATGGATCCGGGTTTTGTTCTTAAAGATGCCGGAAGGGATATCGGAAGTATCCCTTCTTTTTCTTTCATGAACTGATCTTAGATTTGTTTTTTAGTTTTTCATGATTTGGTTTGTTTATGGTTTAATGATAATTGTTACCGGGCAGTCAGCTGATGCTTTGTTTATTCCTCCCGGCTGATTTTTATAGTTTTCCCCTCAATATTAAATCTTATAATCCCGGTTTGCTGCAGCAGCTGCAGGACCTTCGAGATTTTTTGATAGCGGTTGATACTGCCCACAAAGGTTTCCTGTTTTAAGGAGGCTTCGGCATATATGATATCCACTCCATACCATCTGCTGAGTTTGTTCATGATGTCATCAAGGGTTTCATTATTAAAGTTGAAATACCCGTTTTTCCAGTCTATTGCCATTTCAGTATCTACAGTACCAACGTTTAGCTTTCCATTCCTCAGGGCTGCCTGTTGTCCTGGTGCCAGTATTACTGCAGGTTGATCTGTCTTACCTGGAAGAGAGACCCGTAGTGATCCTTCCAGTAATGTTGTTTTCATGAGCCTGTCTTCAGGATAGGAATTGACGTTAAAGTGTGTGCCCAGAACTTCGATTTCCTGAAGACCTGATCTGACAATAAAAGGATGGGCTTTATCTTTGGCAACTTCGAAATAGGCTTCTCCGGATAAATTCACTATTCTTTTGCCCTGGTTAATTAAGGCAGTACTATAGCTTAAGCTGGAAGCTGCATTCAGCCAAACCAGGGAGCCATCGGGCAAATTTATACGATAAGTCTCCCCATTGGCAGTAGAGAGGGTATTGGTCCCGTTTGTAGTCTCCTGGGGAGAAAGTTGCAGGTCGCTTTTATCGGTTATGACATAGATCAGCTGTCCGTCCGCAGTCTTTTTGATACTCAGGCCAGACTCCCTGGCCAGTTCCCCGTTTACCCTGTCTGACAAAATGATTTTTTTACCATTTGCCAGAGTTAATGTGGCTCCTGATTTGCCGGGGGCAATGTCATTGACATAAAATTTGTCTGCAGCGGTGTTTTTTTGTTTAAAGTAAAACAGCATTCCTGTAATTGAGATTAGGAGTATCACAGCTGCTGCAATACCTGGCCATATCCATAGAATACGGGATTTGTTTACCTTCGGTGCAGCTGTAATATCGATCCTTTTCAGAATTTTCTGTTTGTTTCTTATTTTTATAAATTCCCTTGTTTCCGGATCGAGTGTTTCCCATAACGGATTTTGATTGCCATAGTTGTTAATATAGAAAAGGTATAAACCTAATTCCGCATCGGTTGCACTATGTTCATCAACTTTAGTTGCAAGTGCTATAAACTGTTCTTTTAGCATTTAATAGGGGTATTTTACGGTAAAGCGAAAAAACGGTGCGTTTCCCCTAAAGGAAAAATTATTATTTTGATTAAAGTGTGTTAATTGGTTGGTTTTCAGTAGAAAAAAAATAGAACGTAACTGGCTTTTCCCAGATTTTTTCTGAGTTTTCGGATGGCTATTGTAATCTGGGCTTCAACTGTTTTCTCTGATATTCCCATTTTTTCCGCAATTTCCTTATTGTTCAGGTGTTCAAATCTGCTTAATGTAAAGATCTGCCGGCAGCGGGCGGGGAGCTCACTTGTACTTTGCTGAATAAGCGTCTTGAGTTGTCGGATTTCTAATTCGATACTGGCGTCCAGTTCTGCTGATGTTTGTAAGGCTAATTTTTTATAAAAATCTTCCCTGGATTTATTTTTTCGGAAATAACTGGCTGTCTTGAATTTAACTGCTGTTAGTAAATATCCTTTACAGCTGGTCAGTTGCCATTGGCTTCGGTGTTCCCAGAACCAGATGAAAATATCCTGTATGATGTCTTCGGCTTCACTGTGCTCCCTTAGTATGTTATAGGCTACGCCGTAAAGCATATCAAAATGACGGTCATAGAGCTCCTGGAAGGCTTGATAGTTGCCTGAACGGATCTGAAGAAGTAGTTTTTCCTCAGTTTCATGCTGTAAATCTATAATGGTCATTTTGCGGAGACAGTATGCCTTTATTGTTAAATAAACGGGGGCAATATATAGAATTTCAAGAAATAACAATAAAGGTTTTTCCGCAATACATCCGATATTATCGGGTTACATTGTTTATTTATATTATGGATAGTTAAATCGGAGGATGATGAGGGAGTTAACTACATCTAAAGTATTTTTTCAAAAAGTGTTTTTAAAATTTGGAGCCAGGAATTGTAATTGATTATATTTGTTAACGGTGCGAGCATACTCAAGTGTCTCAACCTTAGGGACTAAAATTCAACGAATTCTATGCAGCAACGTAAACTTCCGGGTATGTCCGAGCAATACATAGTTTCAACTATCTACCATGAAATTCTACATGCCTATATAGATGCAACATATGCCAGATTCTGACGGAAGATTAATAATTCCAATTGGGAATGGAGACAATGAGATGGCAGATAACTATATAGCTTTATTAACAGGAGCTTTGAAAGTTGCTTTCCCTGGAATTTCAGATGAGTTGGCTTGGGGATTATCGTGGGGAGGTTTAGAAGAGACAACTTATTTTAAATATAAGTTAACGACTCAGGAACAGGAACAGGTGCGTCAAGTAAACCAGAATAGCAGAAAAACAGCGCCGTCAGGAAGTCGTTTAGGGACATTTTGCCCATAATATTATGAAAACAACAGGAATCTTTCTGGCATGCTTTGTCTTTATTACCACTGCCCAAGCTCAGAAAAAACAAACTTTTATCGATAATCCCAAACAATCAATTGTTGTTACAGAAGGTAAAAGCATCGATATCAGGATACCGATCATAAAGTCTATTCTAAATCCGTCATCGGATTTTAAGGAATATATGAAAATAGAAAAGAATGCTGTGCATATAATGGCCGTGGGGGTTTCGTTCAGAAGTGATGGTGAGGTTGATACAGTGTACATGTCTGAGAAACTAGCGCCAAAAATTCAACAGGTTTTAAAGCCAGATGCTTCTACGACAAAAAGAATACGTGAAACTTTAAAGCCATTAAAAACCTATAAAAATCAGGTAATACTTTTTCCTGTCCTGATTTTCAATGAATCAAATGCTGAAAAAGTAGCCAATAACCATATTATGTTGAGTGAGTTTAGCGGACTTTGGCCCAAACTCAGAGAGGGCGATAAAAAAAAGAGTTTGGTTTTGCTGAATCCATATTATAACGGATTTTCAATAGTCACAAATTAGATATTGTCATCAGAATTTTTCAGGTGAGGGTAGATTGGTCTGCAAAGAATGATACCTAAAAAGAATATCGAGTTTTTGACAAATAGATAGTTACCCCTTGTAACTTTTGCTACTGGCCGCCTTGGATGAGGTGGCCTTTTTTTTGTTTAAGTTTCTTGTGTGCACGTTAAACAATGCTACACTAAAGTAACTTGAGAGGTGCTCAAGCCTGGAGGGTATTTTTTCTGCCGGTTGGCTTCAGAAATTGGGATCGAATCGTTAGTTAGGTTTATCGGAAATGGCAGATACATACTTCCCGATGGATCGGAGCGCTTCCTGGTGAATCAGGAGATGCTGCTCAGGCTGACGAAAAAGATTGGTGAAGAACTTCATGAACCCGTCAAGACCACTAATGTTAAGAACCTGAGAAGTATGACTACTTGGCGCTTGCGTAAAGTAAAGACTACCACTGACTGAGCCGGCATATTTTAATTCTGCTTTCCGTTATTAATCAGTGAGACTAGGGTGAAAACGCAGGATGGAAAAGGAAAAGAGCTTTGCTGCTAAGGCCGGGAAGCTGGGCTAGGGGTTTAGTTTTATTACCACTACCAGTCAAATAATTAATATATTCACATCTTAAAAAATCATTCATTATGTCAGCATTTGATAAATTAAAGGAATTGGTAGCTGTTGCGGAAGCAGATGCTGCAGCATTTTACACTAAAGGTAACAAAGCAGCGGGAACACGTTTGCGTAAAGCTTTTCAGGATATTAAGGTAGCAGCCCAGGAAGGCCGAGCTGAAGTAACTGAGCTAAAAAACAAAGAAAGTAAATAGATTTACATCTGTTTTGGGAAAAAGGCTGGCAGTTCTGTCAGCCTTTTTGATTAAATCATAACACTATGATATAAAATCGAGAAATCCAGATTTTGGCTTAAACTTTATAAGTTGTTTCTTTTTTCTTTAAGCAGGGCACAGCATTTTTTACCTCTCATGAAGCTGTTAAGTACATTTTTATATTTTTACTTCCGGCCGAATTTGATCTAAGTATATGCCATCAATGGATAAATTTGAGAATATCGAAAATTATATACAGCTTTACAAGCTACATATTTGTATATTTAATAGGGTAATTTATTCATATGGCTGCTTACAGCGTGCTTTCTGATGCGGAACTGACCTCCTTACTAAAAAAAGGGGACAGAAAAGCGTTTGCAGAGATCTTTGACCGTTACCAGCAGGTATTGTACCGTCACGCATATAACTGGTTACAGGATGCAGAGACTGTAAAGGATGCGCTCCAGGATTTATTTACTGCCATTTGGGACAAAAGGGAGAGTATCAACGCCGATAACCTGAGCGGCTATTTATATGCCGCTATGCGGAATCGTATACTGAGGCAAATCAATCTGAGCAAACACCATAAAACTTATCTGGAGTCGCTTGCAGACCATGTGTCGTTGGGTGCGAATGTAACAGACCACCTGGTAAGGGAAAAACAATTAAAAGCGGTCATCGAGAAAGAAATTACTGCCCTTCCGGAAAAGATGCGGAAAATATTTGAATTAAGCAGGAAATCACAACTCACACATGCCGAGATTGCGCTGCAGCTTGGCCTATCTGAGTTGACGGTGAAAACGCAGATAAAAAATGCCCTTCGTATATTAAGAACCAAATTGGGAATAGTATTGTATATCTGGATGATCCTGTTCTATTGAAATAATTTTTCAATTATTTTTAAATTCATCTACCCCCAACAGCCCGTTAGGTTATCTTGTACTTAAATAACGTTGTAATAATCATATGAAAGACCTGAACCAAATACAGATTTTGTTGGATAAATACCTGGATGGTACCGCAAATGTCGAAGAACGGGCAACGGTAGAAAGCTGGTATAACAATTATTCTGCTGTAGACAGGTCAGAACGTGCGAAGAATCTTGTTGATTCCGATCTGGCAGAGGTAAAGGCAAGACTGTTGGTACAGACCGGTACACGCGGCGGAAGTGTGATTTCGATGCGGAAGCAAACAGCATTGGTAGCTGCCGCTGTAGCCGCAATTGTTTTTGCTATTTGGTTCTTCTTTATTCCCCGTTATTCCGGTACTTCGTTATCCCGAACGAAGGGGAGAGCGTTAACGAATGACATTGCCCCAGGTAAAAACACAGCGACAATAACGTTTTCTGGTGATAAAAGTATAACACTTAATGATACCAAAAATGGAGTTGTAATAGGAAATAACAAATTAACTTATAGTGATGGAAGCCCGATTTCCCTGCAAGAAGTAGGTTTCTCTGATCAGGAGCGTATGGTTACTGCTGCCACACCACGTGGCGGAACCTACCGGATCATTTTGCCTGATGGCACTGAGGTTAGGTTAAATGCCGCCAGTAAGATTACCTTCCCTGCTAAGTTTAAGGATAGGGAGCGTCGGATCATACTGGACGGTGAGGCTTATTTTAAAGTGGTGCATAATGCCAGACAGCCATTCATTGTAGAAAGCAGGGGGCAGGAGGTAAAAGACATTGGTACTGAATTTAACATCAATTGCTATACAGATGAAGGCCTGATAAGAACAACCCTTGTTGAGGGGAGCGCCGAAGTATCTTCTTTAATTTCAGCGTCAACATTAACCTTATATCCCAAGCAGCAGGCTACCCTTGCAAATCGTACACTTAAAATGACCGAAGTGAACGTGGACGATGTCGTTGCCTGGACTAGCGGAACCTTCAGTTTTACCAGCGAAAGCATTACATCCATTATGCGTAAGGTAGCAAGATGGTACGACATAGACATCATATATGAGACCAATGTAAGTGATATCAGTTTCACAGGCAGTGTAAACCGCTATTATAAGCTCTCCACTTTGCTGGATAAACTTCAGCAAACGGGGGCCTTGCAATTTGATATTGAGGGCCGAAAGGTAATCGTCAAAGATGCTCGTCCCTGAAAAACAACCGATCAACTAAACTAAGACCACATGAAGAAAAATTTACGAAAGAACAGCTAAAACACAGTAGGGGCGGGTAAAAGACGCAAAGGTGTGCGACCACCTTTACGCCTATGCCTGAGTTAACCCCATTACGGATAGCATCCGCACAGATCAATTTGACAATAATCTTGTAATTAACCCAAACACAACAAAAGTATGAATTTAAATGCTTTTTACACAGGTGTGCGCTATTATTGTGCGCTACCATTAATACTGCGAGTTATGAGGATAACTGCTTTTCTGATTTTGGCTGTTATAATGCAGGTAAGTGCAAGCACTTACGGGCAAAGGGTAACACTTGCCGAAAAAAATACGCCGCTCAGGATCATCTTTAATAAAATCAAACAACAGACAGGATACAACATTCTTTTTGAGGATGGGGCTTTGGCTGGTAAAAAAGCGAAAAATATCCAGCTAAAAAATGTCACCCTGGCCGATGCTATGGAGCGGATTCTGGAAAACCAGGGCCTGGACTATAACATCAGTGACCAGATTGTGGTCATTAAAGCGAAGGAACCATCCTTTTTGGATGGTTTGATTGCCCGATTTCAGCGCATTGATGTCAGGGGCCGGATCCTCGATCAGCAGAAAAATCCAATGGTAGGGGCAACGGTTAAGGTAAAAGGAACCAATCAATCTGTTGTAACCGATGAAAGGGGACAGTTCCATTTAAGAAATGTAGATGAAAAGGCAGTTCTGGTAATTGCTTATATCGGTTATACTACACAGGAAATTAACGCCAGCAATAACCTAGGAGACATCGTGATGCTGCTTTCAGACAATAAACTGGAAGAGGTAAATGTGATGGTTAGCACAGGCTATCAGAGCCTTCCAAAAGAAAGGGCAACCGGAGCCTTCGGATCGGTAAGCAGGGCAACGCTCGACCATCGCCCGGTTTCCAACCTCTCTTCTGCACTTCAGGGCCTGGTTGCCGGTATGCAGGCACGGGAAAAAGAAGATGGCAGTGTAGATTTCCTGATTAGGGGAAACAGTTCATTGTATGCAGAAGCAAGGCCACTGGTAGTAGTGGATGGTTTTCCAGTATCGGCAAGTAATTTTTCAGACATCAACCCGAATGACATAGAGTCCATTACTGTATTGAAGGATGCTGCAGCGGCCTCCATCTGGGGCGCCCGTTCTGCAAATGGTGTAATCGTTGTTGTAACCAAAAAACTAAAAGGTGCCAGCAAGCTAAGCGTAGAAGGAAGCGCTTTTTCGAGGATAGCGGGCAAACCGGACCTCAATCAACTGCTTACCACAGCCAATTCGGCCGATCATGTAGCTTATGAACGTAAAGCATTCGAGAACAAATGGGAATTTAATGCGCTTACCAACTCGTTCTTTGATATTTTTAAGCCACTTACCCTGGCGCAGGAACTGATGTATGGCAATAAATATGGAAAAGTAAGTACTGCAGATATGAATGCAGGCCTTGATCGCCTGAGTACCATTGACAACCGCCAGCAGATCAAAGACCTGCTGTTGCAGAAAGCCATCCTGAACCAGTACAATGTCAACATCCAGACAGGTACCGAACGTGCTAAAACCTATGCTTCGGTGATGTATGAAAAGAATAAGACTGGCTATATTAAGAGCGGTTACGACCGTTTTAACCTGAACTTTAACAATGATTTCAAACTTACCCGCTACTTAAACTTTAACCTTTCGGCCAATCTGCAATACAGGAAGCAGGAAACCAGCGGGGCAAGTGTAGCCGAGTTACAGGAACTATCGCCTTATGAAGTGCTGCTCAACGCTGATGGCAGTTATGGCGTGAACCTGAAGACCTACAATCGGGATATACTTTCGCAGATGCCTTTGAATAAATTCAATTATTCTGATGTGTCTTATAACCTTTTGCGCGAAGTAAAGGGAAGAAGCCGTAAGAACGATGTATTGAGCAGCAGGGTACAGGCGGGTTTAAACCTGACCATCCTTAAAGGTCTTACCTTCGACACCAGGTTCCAGTACGAACGTTCCAGAACAAATTACGAAGAGATTTATGATGAAAGTACCTTTTATGTAAGGGATCTTTCTACAATGATGACCGATTACAACTACAATACCAAAGTGGTCGTAAAATCGTATATCCCTAAAGGCGGTATTTTAAAAGGAAAAGCAGTAGATCTTGAGAGTTACCTTGTTCGAAACCAATTAAACTACGATAAACTGATTGCTCAAAAACACCAGATTTCCGCAATTGCAGGTATGGAAATCTCAAAATATACCACCTCTTCCAGAACCAATCCTTATGTGTATGGATACGCTCCGGATAAGCTGCAGGCCACCACACCTCCTTATGGTTATGGCAGTGCTGCTGATCCGATCCTGGATTTCACGGGAGGCGCATTTTATACTGCGATTCCGGGCGGGGATACGATATTTGACTGGCTGCGGAACAAATATGTTTCCTTTTATGGAAATGCTTCCTATACCTATGATAATAAATACACCCTTAGCGGAAGCATAAGAAGTGATGCCTCAAATTTCATTACAGATGACCCTAAGTTACGCTGGTCGCCATTATGGTCTGTAGGCGCAAAATGGAATGTGATGAATGAAGATTTCATGCCTAAGAATGGCTTATTTGACCGCCTTGAACTTCGCCTTACCTATGGAAAGAACGGAAATGTGGAAGGTTCTACTTCTACCAAAGCATTGCTGAGCGTAGGCACCAGCCCAAGTGCTACCACAGGTACAATTGTAGCCACCGTGGCAGACAATGGCAACCCATCCCTGCGCTGGGAAAAAACAACAAGCACAAACCTGGGGATTGATTTTGCCTTGCTCGGTCATAAGCTTTTCGGTTCCATAGACCTGTACAACAAAAAAGGCAAAGACATCACCGGTAATATTGCCCTGCCTGCAGTAACAGGGACCACCTTGCAGAAATTTAACAATGCAGAAATTACCAACCGTGGTATTGAGCTGACTTTAGGGACAAACGCAACCATTCCAAATACGAAAATCGGGTACAGTACCTCGTTTAATTATGCCTACAATTACAACAATGTTGACAAATTGTATAAACCGACTTACCTGCCATATCAGCTATTAGGGAATGTTTTTGTGCAAGGAAGGCCCGTAAACCCTGTATATACTTATACTTATATGGGAATGAAGGATGGGGTTCCACAGGCAGCTGGGCCAAACAGCAGTTTGCAGAGTTTTAATGACCTTGCATTTTACAACAGTGGTAACGGGCTGCAGTTTTTAAATTATGAAGGTACGGGAACCCCGCCGCATACACTGGGTTGGACAAACAACATCAGGGTGCAGAATTTTAACCTGACGGCTATTTTTATTGGAAAAATGGGTGGAGTATACCGCAATCCTGGTTTTAACTATGCGACCACTGTTGGCTCACAAAAAAACCAGGTAAACCGGTTCGTGAGTGATGTGCTGGCAGGTAATCCGGATATGCCGGGTTTTGCCAAACCCAACGAAACCCAGCTTTATTTGTGGGACCGTTATTCGCCTGTGCTGAACACCCTTATAGAAAGCTCATCCTATATTGAATGCAAGGAGCTTACACTGGAGTATAACCTGCCAAGAAAAATTGCTGAACAGATTAAGGTAAACAATGTTAAATTCTTTGCCCAAACACGCGATGTGGGCCTGATCTGGCAGGCGAACAGCAAGGGCTATAACCCGGACTGGCTTCCGGGGACCAACAGACCTGCGCAAACTTACACCTTTGGTATTAACCTTCAATTTTAAGAATAACGATCATGAAACTATTAAAATATTCAATTATAAGCGTATTTCTTCTTGCAGGTTGCAAAAAGTACCTGTCGGAAGAACCAAAAAAACAAGCCAGTATCCAAACAGTTGCACAACTGGAAGCTTTGGTAGACAATGCTACTGCTTTTTCTTATGAACTGAATTATACGGCGATCAATTCTACAGATGATACCGAGATCAGCAAGCCTCTTTACCAAAATAACAGAAGTGTTGGCGCGTTTTCGATTGACCGGCTCCAATATTATGTCTGGGATGTAAACGGGCTGGTAAACCAGGTTTCTGATCAGCTGTGGAACGGGGAATTTAAAAAGATATTCACGGCAAACCTGGTCCTGGCCAACATAGATCAGGTAAGTGGCGATGAAGCTGCCAGGCAAAGGGTAAAAGCTGACGCCCATTTCATCAGGGCCTATTCGTATTGGGTACTGGTCAATCATTACTGTGCCCCTTATACTGCGGCCAACCTGAGTGGCCTGGGCCTGCCTATTAAAAAAACGGTGGAGTATACTGAGCCTGTAAAACGGTCTACCCTAAAAGAAACCTATGACTTTATCTTGTCGGATATTGCCGAGGCCCAGAAGGTAGCTGTAGATGATGTGGAATCACTGAAGCCATGGCGGGTGAGCAAAAAGGCCCTGGCCGCGTTCATGAGCCGTTTCTACCTGTTTACCGGCGAGCTGGACAACAGCCTTGTCCAGGCAAACATTGCATTGGCCAGCACGAATGTTAAACTGGTTGATTTTAAAACCATAAAAGCGGGGAATACCAGGACTTATACCAATCCTACGGCTATACAGGCCCATGTAGAGCTGAACGACTGGCAGGCAAATAAATTTTTATACTGGCCTGAATCTTATTATACCCGTTACGTTTATACCTCAGCACAGTGGTATGTCCCATCTGCTGCTTTGGTTGCCCTGTACGATACGCAAAATGACCTGAGGTACAAGAGTTTTGTGATCCCGAATGGCGGTAGGAGGTTTTCTGTGATCACACCTGCAACAGACAGGTATACGATATTTGCTGACGGATCTTATATCCCCGCTGGTTTTACCATAGCAGAAGTGCTGCTAAACAAGGCTGAGGTGCTGGCCAGGAAAGGGGATATTGGCGGTGCGATGGATGCGGTAAATACATTGCGTTTGAAACGGATGAGTACCTATATTGCACTGACTGCAGTAAATAAAGATGATGCGATCAAAAAAGTATTGGAAGAAAGGAGAAGGGAATTGCCATTTGCCATGCGCTGGTACGATATCCGCAGGTTCAGTGTAAATGATTATCCTGCAGATGATGTTACGTTGACCCGCGACTTCTTTGAAGTAAATGGAACAGGGGTAAATGTAAACAGCCCTAAAACCTATACACTAAATGCAAAACGTTTGCTGGTACCTATTAACGGTATTGAAATAGAAGCGAGCCAGGGACAGATTGTGCAGAACCCGTATTAAACATAGGGAAGTTTAAGTAAAGTATGAAAAACCTATTGTTATACAGCCTGGCAGGATTTTTAAGCCTGCCAGGCTTTGCACAGAAAAATTTCAGTATTAAAGGAAAGATTACTGGAAGGAAGACCGGCTATGTATACTTGTTTTATCCAGAAGGTGAGAGGCAGAAAACCGACAGTGTCGCGATTCGGAACGGCGTCTTTGTGTTTAAAGGTAAACTTGCTGAACCAGTTATGGCAAATATTGCTGGATTTAAAAATCTAAGGAATATGGATGATCCCAATGTGGCCGGAATTTTTATAGAACCTGGTGTAATGGAAATGTCTATAAATGAAGGGGCATTCAAAAGCCTGGTTTTAAAAGGTTCATATAGTAATGATGAGTTGAAGGATTTAGAGCATAGTAAAACGCCGATACGAAAAGAAATGGAACCCATGGAGGTGGCTTATAGGAATGAAAAGGATTATGAAAAGGCACCTGTTGCCTATCAAAAGTTGGAACCTTTCAAAGCCAGAATGAATAAAATAGACCTGGAATTTATCAGGACTCATCCCGACTCTTATGTTGCAGCGCATCTGATGCGTTCGAAAATAAATTTATTGAAGCTGGAAGAAGCGATTACAATTTACAATTCCTGGACTGAAAAGATCAGGAACAGTGCATCGGGTAAATATGTGAATAATGAAATCGCTGAGTTGAAGAGCGGATCACCCGGAAGCCTGGCCAAAGTATTTTCTTCCACAGACATCAATGGCGAGCAATTTAATTTATCCGATTTCAGGGGAAAGAAATATGTTTTGATAGATTTTTGGGCAAGCTGGTGCTCACCTTGCAGGAAAGGAAACCCGCATCTGTTGTCCTTGTATAGTAGGTACAAGGATAAGGGGCTGGAGATTGTCGGGGTAGCGTTTGATGACGGGAATTCTGCAGGTTGGAAGAAGGCTGTTGAAACAGATCAGATAGGGGGATGGAAGCATGTCCTAAGAGGGCTGCGCGTTTCAAATGGAAGTTCTGATAACGCTAATGATGTTAGTAAAGGCTATGGTATCCGCTCATTGCCCACCAAAATTCTGATAGATAAGGAAGGTTTTATTATTGGTCGTTATGGTGGTGGCAGAGAAAATGATGAGGCTATGGATAAGAAACTGGCGGAGATGCTGTGAAGATTGAGCCTCGTAGTCTGACTCAATCCAATTTTTGTTTGGTGAGATTTGAAAACTATTTTATATGTAAGGCATTTTCCCGATAATAATAATCGGCATCAGTATTGCTTTACAGCATAAAAAAAAGCCAAATTTATCGCTGAAACTGCCGAATTAAGCAGGAAGAAAGAAGTTGAGGCAGCCAAAATAAAAGCTGAAAAAGCTTTTACTATTTTTACAGAAAATGGCAAAAGTGGTATAAAAAATGAAGTAGGCGAGATAACTATAAATTCCCAATACAATTATATTGATAAATTTGAGCTTGAACGGACCACCGCTCTTGGTGGACGGCTGTTCTCAGGCATGCTACTGCTTTTTTCATAACTATTAATTTTATGGGTTAGAAATGTTGTGTTGGTCGGATTAAAGTTGGTCCATTTTGAACTTCAAACTACTCTAGTAGTGATAAAGTCTTTTTTTATATGTCTCTAGTAGGGAGCTTTTATACATATAAAAACTCCCTACTAGAGACTGCATTTGATTATTTCCTATAATCTAACTGGGGATCAAACGAAACCATTATCTGTTTAATTTTATCGCACATGCTGTTTTTTTGTCCTTTTTCTTTTTTCAAGTGCGCTTAAATTTTAAAGTAACGTCTCTACTAAGGAGTTCCTCGGCAACCAGATCGCCAATCCGCGCAATTTTCTTCAAATCTTCTGTGATTTTTTAAAGTTCAGTTCGAAAAGGAGGTGCTTTTCAGAGTAAATGTTATTATAAGTTGTTTTTATTGATAAAATATTGAATTGAAAAACAGTTTGTTAAGGGGATCTCTGATTAAAATATTTTAATGTTATATAAATTAGTGTACATTTGTGCCAGTCAAAGGAAAAAGATATTTATATCTCACTTATATAAAGGCTAACTTTTTCAGGTCATGTAAGAAATGGTTCGAAAATTGTTCTGCCAAGACGACAAAAACTATCTGGAAAGATAGTTTAAAATTGACCAGTAAAAAAGAAGATACCAGTTCGGGGTGTAGCGTAGCCCGGTATCGCGCCACATTTGGGATGTGGAGGTCGTAGGTTCGAATCCTGCCACCCCGACACAACATTAAAAGCCTTTAAATCGTAAGATTTAAAGGCTTTTTTGTAACCAATCAATATAGTCTTCTATTCTTCCCTGCCAGATAAGATGGTAAACTCAGTAGGGTATATTCTTTTCCATTCGAAGTCCTGATCTTATCTATTTTTAATTGACCACCATAAATTCTTAGTAGCAAGACTCCGAAAAATGTTTGATTATAAGCTAGTGTTTGTAACCAATTGGTCAGAACTTGGAGATATTTCATATTTTTGACCTGATCAATAACATCACAGTCTACCCATACAAAACAACAGCATGTTATACTTTACCGGTATTGCAATTTCATTATACTTGTTCATACTACTAGCAGTCAAGCCTCATAAAATAACTGCTGATAAACTACTAATGATTTGGCAGCTGGTAGCAACGCTTCATTTAGCCAGTCTGTATTTACTGGTTTCAGGAAACTATCACCAATTTCCCAATTTAATAGGATGGGGAGATTTATTAGCATTTGTTCATGGGCCTTTCCTGTATTTATATATCTTTTATCTTACCACACCAATAAAATTCAGTAAAAAAAAGCTACTTCATTTCTTACCTATTGCTTTTGCCTATCTTTTATGGATATCTTTTTTACTACAAAACCCGGAGCAAAAGCTATTGCTTTATGACCAGGGCTTTTCCTCTTCTTACTATAAGATCATTGGAATCATTACCAATGTTGGCATCATCATTTCGGGAATTGTTTATGTCTTAGCCTCAGTTGTTTTACTGCATCGATATAAGAAAAAAATAAGCGAAGAATTTTCTGATACAGATAAAATCAGCTTGAATTGGCTGCGCTACCTCATCGCAGGCATAGCTGGAATTTGGGTCTTTGTTATTTTTTATCCTACAGCAGAGAGCATCTATTTCAGTGCCTCGCTATATATCTGTTTCATTGGCTTTTTTGGTGTACGTCAACAACAAATATTCAAAACCACCAATACTTTATCCTCCTCAGCAACAGAGCATCACACTTCATCTCCTCAAAGCAGAAACCCTTTAGCAGAACCCGTTAATATAGATTTATTATCCAATAAAATAAAATACGACTGGTCCTCACTTACCGAAGACGAAGTTGAACGTATTTTCCTGCAACTAAACAGGATAATGGTGCAAGAAAAACTGTACAAAAATGCGGAATTAACGCTGAGCAAATTAGCGGAATCCTTACAGCTAAAAGATGCTGCGCTATCGCAAGTCATCAATTCTAAATTTAAGAAGAGTTTTTACGACTATATCAATTCGCTTAGGGTAGATGAATGTGTAAAAATGATTGCTGATGAAAAAAATAAAAATTATACACTGCTGTCTATCGCCTTTGATTGCGGCTTCAATTCCAAATCGTCTTTCAATCGTAATTTTCGAAAATTTACAGGTAAGTCCCCTTCAGATTTTTTCAGAAAACCAGCCGAAATAACATATCCCAAGGCGCTATAGTTCCGCCATTCATTCCTTATACTCAATTATTCCTTCCTGACAATATATACTTGTGAGATTGATTTAGTTCATTTATTGTCAACTACTTAAAGTGGAGTTCCGCTTTAACCAACTCATTATTACAAACCAATAAGAGGTGCCACGAAGCCTCGTGGGGCGATTATGATTTCTCAGTGTTCCACCTTTGTCTTTAAAACTCTGAAATTTTAGATCGATAATCATGAAAACAAAACTTTTTTTATTTTCTGCGCTAATCTCTACAATGATATTGACCTTCGTAGCCTGCAAAAAATGCATAACAGCACATTCACATATTGTAACTATCTAATTTATAACCCGCTAAAATATGAACACACGATCTATAGGTTTGGTAACCCTCTTGGTCCCGATAGTCTTCCAGTTACAGGCGCAAAAGACACCTAAAGTAACTAGCCCGAACACCCCCTTTGACAAAGTAGCAGCTGAAGCCATGATCGGCAAAGACGGTACCTGCACCATCAAGGGCCTTGTGTCTAAAAAAAGCAACTACATGGTCAACCTGGTAGAGCTATATCCCTGCACCGATTATTTCCTCGAATTTCTGGAACTCAAAAAGAAAGATAAAAAGGGTAAGAAAGCGATATACCTGTCAGACGAAGCCTTCAGCTACCGGATATTGACTATGATTGGTGCAGATGGCAGCTTTGAATTCAAAGGGCTGAATCCGGGCAAGTATTATCTGCAAACACGGGTCGTACAAACGAAGGTAGGTAACGGTGAAAAGCAAGTAGGCACTGAAACCACTACCACTTACAATGGTTATGGGGTACAGGTGGGACAAGGCAGCCGGGCTATCATGGAAAAGACCCGCTACCTGTACCAGACCGACGAGAACCTCACGAAAATTGTAGAGATCAACGCCAATGGGCAGGTTATTAATCTTACACTCTAAAATTACCAGACATGACCACAAAAATAATAGCAGGCTATGCCTTATTCATGGCTTTATCGATAAGAACCATGGCACAGATTGTCCGTATACCTGACGCGAATTTCAAAAGAGGTATCATTGAGCAAGGTGTCGATACCAATGGAGATGGAGAAATCCAGGTAGAAGAAGCCAGAAAGGTGACTACATTGTATACTACTAAATCCGATATTGTTTCACTGGAAGGCATCAAAAGCTTTGTCAATCTGGTGGATTTTGGCTTTCACGAAAACAAAGTGAAAACGGTAGACGTTTCGGGTATGAAAAAACTCAAATTTATATATGGTTTTGACAACCAGTTGGAAACCATTCTGACAAAAGGCTGCGATAGCCTGGTGAATATCAGTTGCCACAAGAACAAGATCAGGAGTATCGATGTTTCTCACCTGAAAAAATTAGTCGTTTTAAGCCTGGGGTGGAATCTCCTTACCCGGTTGGATGTAAGTAATCATAACTCACTACTGCAATTGGAGGTGAATGACAATTCACTCCAGGAAATAAAATTCAACAATTGCCCTGAAATGCTTGATATCTGGATGTCTAGGAATCAAATAGCACACCCTATCGACCTTAGAGCAATGCCCAGGCTGAAATTCTTCAGAGCTTATTCCAATCCCATCCCTGAGCTGGATATCCGGGGCCTTGCCAATCTTGAAACCTGCAGGTGCTATGATTCGAATATCAAAACGCTCAACTTAAGTGGCACAGTAAAACTGAATGACCTGAGTTGGTATTAATAAAGATCATTGGGACATTAAACAAGGACAATGCGTATTTAATGATATGTGCATATTCGGTTGCCTGCATTGATCTTTAAATTGACATGTAATTAACAATCAATGTGTTAATGGTCAGGTTAGGCGTCCTGCCACAGCGACACATTAAAGGCCTTTAGATCGTAAGATTTAAAGGCTTTTTTGTTTTGACGTTTTTTGAGTTGAATATTTTAAATCTCATTACGAGTGTAATCGTGTTACCTTACCTTGATAATTTTTATTGTTATAATAGGCTAATTCTCTATGAATTTATTAACTATTTTTTACTATTACGTCTGCAATATCGTCATAAGTTGCATACCAACAATTATGACCAAACTGACTAAACGAATATAGAGCTATATCTTTGTCATTTATTAAAACCATAGGGACTTTATGAGGATAAATGGCATTAAAAGCAAGTGTCTTAATCAGGAAGTGAACATTGCTTACCACAAGGGATTGATCATGCTCATTATACTCATCAGGTATGTATTCTATTTTATTGATTTCGAAATTATTGTCTGAAACACTGATAAATGCCTTATAGACAACTTCTCCTGTCCAGCTTCTGGTAAAATAAATAATGTTGTCCCATCCGTAAATATCCCATTTATCCTCCATATATTTTGCTTTATAAGCAGCTCCTTCGATTTTCGAACCATTATGTGGATAGATAAGGTTAACACTAATAGTTTTACTTTCAGGTATTTTAGTATTAGTCAACTCTTTTCCAATGCTATGTCTTTGCTTATTAAATAATTCAGCCACATATTTATCTTTAGTGAAAGCAAGAATATGTTGAGTAAAACTTCTAATATCAAGAATCCGCTTATTAAATGGATTATGTTCACTTATCTCATGCCAAGTAAATTCATATTCTGTGTGGTCGTTTTGGAACGTTTCCGATTCTTTTACTTTCTTTTTAAATAATCTAAACATAAGAGGGCTCTAATTAAGCTAATATAATTTGAATATTTTATTTTCAATGAAAAGCGAAAGTTATTATTGTTGTTCTGGGAGTACCAAAGCAGCCAATAACCTCAAATCATGCAAGAAGTGGTTCGAAAATTGTTCTGCCACCCCGATACAAGTAATTAGATCCTGTAGGTTAATGGCTTACAGGATTTTTTTATTCTCTATGGATTAGAATAATTTTATATCTTTGCATCCAATTCCTGATTTGTTAACCTTTAAAATATCAAGGAATCATGACAGAGCATATCTACATATCACCCCTTTCGCTCATTGCCTAATTAGGCAGTGCAAACCCCCGTTTTATAAAATATTTAACGATTGCATAGATAACTTCTGCAATGTTTGTCTGCACCAATTTATGGGATTTTTCTGAGCACTTTTAAATGGGTATATCCTTACACAAGGACGAACTGAGATTAGAAATCAAATTCAATAAAAAACTAAATGAAAGTGTGATGCACACACAGGAATTGGCGTGCCGTATTAAATCGGTACGTCAGAAAAGACGACTCGTTAAAACAGATCGTGATAAGCAGCTGATACAGCTTGATAAACGGCGCGCAGAACTTCGGCAACAAAAGAGGCTTTTGCCACTGGTGCCATTAGAACATCCTTGTCAACGTGGCTGGAAACGTTTTTTTGTACTTCGAGAAGATTTAAAACATAGTCCAGGGAAAGCGTTTTATGAAACATTGCTTGCGAAGGTAAAAACTGTTGAATACCATCACGATAAGGAGTTTAAACGGAAGAAGCGACGTAAAAGGTACTATGGGTACGAAGTGAAACAAGGGAACTATCATATATAGACGATCTATTGATAATCATAACCTGGCATCACCTATCAACTTGCTAACGCGAGGCAGAGGTTGCCGTTGGAATAACTGGTTTTGCGAGCGGGATAAATATATTAACAAGATTAAAAACATACCCAGATATAGCCCAAAAGAAGCTTATCTGGAATTAGAAACATAAACCCACATGGGCAATTTAAGAACAAAAGATTTAAGTAAAATAGGTTATCATAATGATCAGCTGCGAAGCCTGGTTATTTGCATGGCCTCCAAAAATTTCAAACACTACAGTAAACAGCAATTGCTGGATCTGTTGGTAAATATTAACAATGATCCGGAAGCATTTTTGAATAATGAATTAACGAGTAAGATAGCTGAGAAGATAATAGGTAAAGTAGAAGGGGCATCGTTTAAAACTTACGAGTTACGCGATCAACCGGTATTCTGTAAAACATATGGCGCTAAGCATATTGAGCCGTCGGCTAAAAAGCAAATGGAGCTGGCCAACCTCTTGCCAATCAGCATACAGGGTGCATTAATGCCGGATGCGCATATGGGCTTTGGCTTACCAATTGGTGGTGTGTTGGCTACAGACAATGCAGTTATCCCCTACGCAGTAGGAATGGATATTGGCTGTCGGATGGCGCTCTCTATTATCGACGAGAGTGATGGTTTTCTAAAGAGGTTTGAATACCAGATCAAACAGGCCTTAAAAAACCATACTCATTTCGGTATGGAAGGTGGATTGGATGTAAGGCAGGAACATGAAGTTTTAGATAGCCATGTATTTAATGAGATTCCTTTTTTAAAATCCTTACGCGGAAAGGCGGTAAGGCAGTTGGGAACCTCTGGCAATGGAAACCACTTTGTAGAGTTCGGTGAGCTAGAAATGCTCCCTGATAATACCTTGGGACTACCAGCAAAAAGGTATACGGCTTTATTAACGCACTCGGGAAGCAGAGGTTTGGGTTCGGCCATTGCAAGGCACTATACCCAGATTGCCATGAATACTTGTAAGCTTCCACGTCATGCACAACAATTGGCCTGGCTGGACATGAACAGCGAAGCTGGACAGGAATATTGGCTCACAATGACCTTGGCTGGAGATTATGCAAAAGCCTGCCATGAACGCATACATGCCAATTTGTTAAAAGCACTAGGATTAACTGCTTTACAGGTTGTAGAAAACCACCATAATTTTGCTTGGAAGGACAAACTTGCTGACGGCATGGAAGTGATTCTTCACCGCAAGGGTGCAACACCAGCGCATGAGAACGAGTTGGGCATTATTCCGGGCAGCATGACTACTCCTGCTTATTTAATTTCGGGTAAAGCTACGGCGGACGCTCTGTATTCAGCTTCGCATGGTGCAGGTCGTGCGATGAGCAGGCAAAAGGCTAAGGATAGTACGACTGTGTCTTCCATGAAAAAGTTACTTGCTAATGCCGGTGTTACCTTAATTGGGGGAACGGTTGAAGAGAATCCCTTAGCGTATAAAGACATCGAGGCTGTCATCACTGCTCAACGTGAGCTCGTTGATATTCAAGGCAAGTTTTTTCCACGGATCGTTAGAATGAACAAGGACTAACTATGAAAAAGATCATGATACAAATCACATCAGGCAAAGGTCCGGTAGAATGTTGCCGGGTTGTAGCTTGCGTGCAAAGCCTGATGATGAAACAGGCCAAACAGCAAGGTGTTGAATTGGAGGTGCTTGAAAGTAAACCTGGTGATTTAAACAGAACGCTATTGTCTGCAACGATGGTGGCCACAGGCAACAACTTGGATGCTTACATCGCCGAATGGGCGGGCACCATACAATGGATAGCACAAAGTCCATACAGAAAGTACCATAAGCGTAAAAATTGGTTTGTTGGTGTTGCTGTTTTCGATGTTCAGGATTTGATGCAATGGAATCCTAAGGATGTGAAGCTGGAAACATGCCGATCATCTGGTCCTGGTGGTCAGAATGTGAACAAAGTAGAGACCGCTGTTAGAGGCACTCATCTACCTTCCGGAATACAGGTAATTGCAATGGATACCCGCTCGCAACTGGAAAACAAGAAGCTTTGCATGGCCAGGCTTGAAGCTAAACTATTGGTTTGGCAAACAGCACAGTTGATGGAAAAGCAGCATAGTCATTGGCAGGAGCATAATGCGCTTGAACGAGGAAATGCAGTCAAAACAATTAAACAAGATTTGTTTTGATAGAGCGTCTATAGTTTTAATACTTACTCCGATTTCAAATTTTCTTTATTAGCGTCCTGGAAGCACTAAACCTGCCAATAACCTCAAATCATGCAGAAAAAGGGTCGAAATAAGTACAGGGAAGACGACACTATAGAATCAAATTCTATAAAAAAAACTCTAAATGTCACAGTTTAGAGGTTTTTTTTCGTTTTAGTCATATCAAAGAAAAGAATATCAAGGTTTTATTTTTTCATATATTAATGATTTGGAAACATTATAAGTTAGAAATTCTTGTCGGTCATTGAAACAAGTCGGAGAAAACAGAAAAGACGGTATGTAATAAAGCGAAGTAAATGGTGAATTCTTAATCAGCTGAAAAAGCAACACATTAGCGTAGAAAAGAAATGAAAACGGAAAACATAAAAATAAAAGACAAAAACTATACTTTGTTTATACAATATCAGCATGATGAAAAACTTCGGATGGAGTTCAATCGGATGACTCAACATTTCTGGAAATTTGATTTCGAAAACTATTATCAATCGGGCTTTTGGGAAGATAATTGTATTTTGTACTCTTTGTTTGATGACGAGAAGATTGTGTCTCATGTCACAGTAAGTTTGTTCAAAAAAGAAGAAAAAACATTGATGCAGCTGGGTACAGTGATGACGGATGAGGACTGTCAGAAACAAGGTTTGAACCGATTTTTAATGGAACGTATTACTGTTGATTTCAAAGACAAAATTGAAGGCACTTTTTTATTCGCTAATGAAACCGTATTAGATTATTATCCAAAGTTTGGACTTATTCCTGTGCCCGAATTCGAGCATTTTCAAACCAAAAGGAATACTGAGTTTATTCAAAAGTACAAAAAAAGAAAATTGGATTTGGACCTTGAAAAGGATCTAAAGCTGTTTGAACTGCTGTTAGAAAAAAACATTACCAATTCTAAATTTCAAACTGAAAACAAGGGTCTGATTTTTTTTTACTGTTATGCATATCCGGAGATGGGCTTTAAAGATGCTATTTATTTTATTGATGAGTTAAATTGTGCCGTTATAGCACAATTGGAACAGCAAGTCTTACATATTGTTGAGATTTTTTCTGAATCTGAAATCAAATTAGATGACATCATCAGTACCTTTTCCGATTTGCTATTTGAAGAGATTGTTTTTGATTTTACCCCAAAGGAATCTGCGGGATTTCAACATAGAGATTATAAAGAAGAAGATTTGCAACTTTTTGTTTCTAATGAATTACAACAGGTGTTTAAAGAAAGCCATTTACGCATAAATTCGTTATCACATACCTAAATTATAAGTATAAAACATATACGACCATCCTATTTTTTTGAAGGTTATATTTCTATAGTCGCGGATGCTTATTAGCATTTAATATTATTGTTGGTTCTAAAACTGATCTCATTGTAATTTGTTCCATCTTCTAATTGCCGGCTATCTTAAAAAAAAACAGAAAATATTTGCGAAACCGATCGGTTGCTTATATATTTGCAACTGATCGGTTTCATAATGATCAGTTACCTAAAATGAGAAGAGATATTTTTCAAGCTATTGCTGACCCCACAAGACGGGCAATCATTACCCTGATTGCTATGCAGGCTATGACACCTAATGCCCTTGCCGAGCATTTTGATGCCACGCGGCAGTCGATTTCCAAACACTTACGCATTTTAACTGAGTGCGAATTGATAAAACAAGAACACAAAGGCAGGGAAATCTATTACCAACTTGAAATAAACAAAATGAAAGAAATAGACAAATGGCTGGAGCAGTTCCGTAAAATATGGGAAACACGATTTAGCCAACTTGACGACTTATTATTAACCATGAAAAATGTAAAAAAATGAAAAGTAATCTATTATTCGATTTTACAGTCGACAAGTCTACAAATACAGTATTTGTAAACAGAGAATTTGCAGCAGATCAATCTTCAGTTTGGGACGCATTTACAAAACACGAAATCCTTGATCAATGGTGGGCGCCTAAGCCCTGGCTATCGAAAACCAAATACATGGACTTTAAAGAGGGTGGACGCAGGTTTTATGCAATGGTAGGCCCTGAAGGAGAGGAACATTGGTCCATTCAGGATTTTACGTCTATAACACCCAAAACAAACTTTAAATTTTTAGATGCTTTTACTGACAAAGACGAAAAAGTCAACCCACAAATGCCCGGTTCAGCATGGAGCCTGGAATTTAGTGAATCTGATGGGGTAACCAGTGTAAGTGTTGTGATTAAACACAAAACACTGGCCGATCTGGAAAACATTATCAATATGGGCT
This sequence comes from Pedobacter schmidteae, assembly GCF_900564155.1. NCBI lineage: Bacteria > Pseudomonadati > Bacteroidota > Sphingobacteriia > Sphingobacteriales > Sphingobacteriaceae > Pedobacter > Pedobacter schmidteae. The sequence goes on from NZ_LS999839.1 coordinate 3,327,973, forward strand.
TTAAGGAAGGATTTACCATGACATTGGATTACCTGTCTACCTTACTGGCCAAATAAAAGCAATGAAAAATCTATCTGTAATCCGTTAGGATTACAGATTTTCTGAACTTGTATCTGAATGCAAACCCTCAGGTTATTAATGATCAACTTAATGAATTAGGGATATAAGAGATATTTAGATCGGATAGCCTTAAATTTCTGTAAGCCCGGTTCCCAGCTTTTTCTGATATCCGCTTCCGATACACCTGCTATGATCTGTTTTCTTAATTGATCGGTACCAATACGCAGGTCAAAAGCAGATATTCCATTACTTCTTTCCTGATTAAAGAAATTAGCTTTGTCAGGATAGGCATTGTATAATTCAATTAACAACGATAAATCAATTTGGCGACTACTGCGAAGCTTGTTAACATCATAATTGCGAAGGTCCAGGCCATAACAAACAGTGTCTTTATGATTGGGCCGCTCACTCATCCCCGGAATACTTACCGGTTTGTATGAAAATGAATATTTGCCTTTCAATGCTGGTGCTCCCAATATAGCAAAGGGCATATAAGTTCCGCGACCTTCATTGATTGCGGTTCCTTCAAACATACATAAGCTCGGGAAAAGTAACACAGCCTGTTGTGTGTTTAAATTTGGTGAGGGATTTATAGGTAATACATACGGCATGTCATGATTGTAGTTGGCAACTTTTATAATCTTAATTTTGCAAGGCTTCTTAAGATAGCCTTCGCCATTAAGGTATTGTGCAAACTCTCCAATTGTCATGCCATGGGTCATGGGTGTATAATGTATCCCGATGGCTGATTTAAATCTATCCTCAGTCATTACCGGCCCATCTACCACATACCCGTTAGGATTTGGCCTGTCAAGAATCAACAGTTCCATGTTGTTTTCCGAACAGGCCTGCATGACATGTTCAAGTGTATTGATATTGGTATAATAACGGCATCCAACATCCTGGATATCAAAAACCATTAAGTCAATACCCATCAGCTGTTCCTTCGTTGGTTTTTCGTTTCTGCCATATAAAGAAACAATTGGAATACCTGTTTTGGGATCTTTCTCATCGCCCACTACAGCTCCATTGCTGGCATTACCTCTAAAGCCATGTTCTGGACCAAACACTTTTACAATTTTAATTCCAAGGCTTAATAAACTGTCAACACTGCTGGTCTTGCCGATAATGGAGCTCTGATTTGCAACCAGGCCAATTCGTTTCCCTTTTAGATAAGGCAAATATTTTTGTGTTTGGTCGGCACCTGTGATAATTTTCAACTTATAGGAGTTGCTTTGGTTGGGCGATGCAAGTACAGTATACTTAGGGTTACTGATCACCAGAAGCGTTAGAAATAATAAAGAAGTAAATTTCATCATTTTTAAAAGGGCTAATTTCTACAATATTATTGCAAGATAAATATTTAAAATATTTTACAACTCAGATAAATTTTGATACGTTGTAGAGACAATGCTGTGGTAGCGAAGATATTAACTAGATGATGTGGTTGTAAAAGTAGTATTTAATCTTATATTTATGATTAGGTAACAACGCTAATCAAATGACACAAAACAAGGGTTTAAAGAAAACGCTAACTCCCTTTATGTTGTGGGGACTTGGAGTAGGGTACGTTATTTCAGGCATGTATTTTGGTTGGAATCTCGGGCTTGAAAAAGGAGGTACAGGTGGCATGGCTGTCGCCACGTTAATCATTATGCTGATGTACATCACCTTTACATTCAGCTATGCCGAACTCGCCTGTGCCATTCCTAAAGCTGGGGGTGTATTTGATTATGCAAATAAGGCGATGGGGCAAAATATCGGGTTTATTGCCGGAATTGCCCAGGTTGTCGAATTCATCCTTGCGCCACCTGCCATAGCCTTTGCCATTGGTGCCTATTTTAATGCTTTCTTTCCGCAGGTACCTATTTTAACCAGTGCCATAGCTATCTATTTTGTATTTACGGCACTCAATGTATACGGGGTTAAAGCCGCAGCTTCTTTCGAGGTTGTTGTGACGATATTTGCTGTTGGCGAATTACTCCTGTTTTCGGGTATTGCTGCGCCAAGGTTTGAAATGGCAAATATGGTACACCATGCCTGGCCAAACGGTTGGATGGGTGTTTTTGGCGCTATACCCTTCGCCATTTGGTTTTTTCTGGGCATTGAAGGAATAGCTAACGTTGCCGAAGAAACAAAAAATCCACAGCGAGATATTAGTAAGGGATTTGGCTGGGCTATTTTTACGCTGGCAGTTTTATGCATCCTGATCTTCTTTACTGCCACCGGAATAGCTGGGTGGGAGGCCATCGTTTATAAAAATGGTGTTGGTGGGGAAACCTCAGACTCGCCGCTGCCATTGGCCCTGGCCAAAATAACCGGTAGCAGTCACTTCATGTATCATTTACTGATTACGGTAGGTTTGTTTGGACTGGTGGCATCCTTTCATGGATTGATTTTGGCGGCAGGCCGTTCTACTTATGAGATGGGGCGCGTGCACAATTTACCCTCTTTTTTGGGTAAAATCTCTCCACGATTCCATACACCGGCAAATGCTCTAATTGGCAATATGGTTATTGGTATACTGGCATTATTATCGGGGAAGACCTCAGAGATCATTATTGTATCTGTTTTTGGTGCACTTACGCTGTATATCATTTCTATGATTTCGATTGTGATATTAAGAAAGCGGGAACCTGATTTGCCAAGACCATTCCGTGTGCCTTTTTACCCCGTATTTCCTGTTGTCTCATTGGTCATTGCTACCATATCTATCCTGGCAATGCTTATTTTTAATTTAAAACTAGGGTTGATTTATTTTTCCATTTTGCTGATTACCTTTTTGTTATATAAAATTTTTAAAAGAGCTGATATATGACCACAACCGAAATTTTAGCATATGTAAAGCAGCATCCTTCTGGTAAGGTCAAAGTGGCGGTTACAGATATTGATGGTGTATTGCGGGGCAAATACATTTCTGCAGAGAAATTTTCTGCCATAGCTGCAGGCAGACTAGGTTTTTGTGATGTTACCTTTGGTTGGGATATGGGCGATGTGGCCTATGACAATGTAAAGTTTACAGGCTGGCATACCGGCTATCCTGATGCGATGGTAAAAATTGATCTGGAAACTTTCCGCAAAATTCCCTGGGAAAACGACCTTCCATTCTTCCTTGGAGATTTTATTGATGAGCAGGATAAGGCAGGGATGGTTTGCCCCCGACAATTGTTGAAGAAGGTATTGTCGGATGCAAATAGCGATGGGTTTCTGCCTTATTTTTCACAGGAATTTGAATGGTTCAATTTTGCAGAAACGCCTGAGACTGTACATCAGAAAAACTTTCAGAACTTAAATCCCCTCAGTCCCGGAATGTTTGGGTATTCTATTTTACGTGGCAGTTTAAAAAACGAATACATGAGCGACTTATTTGATCAGCTCTGCAAATTTGATGTTCCGATAGAGGGGCTGCATACCGAAACTGGACCTGGAGTATACGAGGCTGCCATTAAATATGCGGCTGTTTTACCAGCGGCCGATCAGGCTGTGTTGTTTAAAACTGCAGTGAAAGAAATTGCTTATAAACATGGAGTGATGGCTACTTTTATGGCCAAGATTAGTGAAAACCTTCCAGGTTGCAGCGGACATGTTCATCAGAGCTTATGGGACACCGAAGGCAAAAATAATCTATTTTATGATGAAGCTGATAGCCGTAAGATGAGTAGTTTGATGAAAAGCTATATTGCCGGACAGCTCTATTGCCTGCCTCAGATTTTGCCTATGATTGCACCCACCATTAACAGCTATAAACGTTTAGTAGAAGGAGCATGGGCGCCTACTACGCTAACCTGGGGGGTAGACAACCGCACTGTTGCCTTAAGGGCGTTGCCAGGTAATCCTAAAGCTACACGATTAGAAACAAGGGTGGTAGGTTCAGATACCAATCCTTACCTGGCTTTGTCTGCCTGTTTGGCGGCTGGTCTGTATGGAATCCGAAACAACATGAAATTGGAGAAAGCAGCTACCGAAGGTAACGGTTATAAAGACATTTCGAACGGCATATTACCGGGGAATCTTCATGAAGCCACGCAGCGGATGAAAAAATCAGCAGTAGCCAAAGAACTTTTTGGTGAAACATTTGTTGAGCATTTTGCCCTAACCCGGGAATGGGAATGGAAACAATATGCAAAGAGCGTTACCGACTGGGAATTTAAAAGGTATTTTGAAATTATTTAAGCGAATAAAAAGATATGACATTTGATAAAGTTTATCAGTATAACTTTCCTACTACCATACGATTTGGGGCAGGTGCAATTAAGGAGCTCCCAGCTTATTTAAAGCAGCATGGTTTAATGCGGCCAATGATTGTAACCGATGCAACAATTGCTGCATTACCTTTTTTTAAAGCAATTGTGGCCGATCTGGAACAGCATCACATTTCGGTGGAGGTTTTTAACGACATTCATAAAAATCCGGTAAAGAGTGATGTGTATAAGGGGACCGACTTGTGGGATGGTACTTCCAGAGATAGTATTATTGGCATTGGCGGTGGGGCAGCGCTGGATGTAGCCCGGGCAATTGTTTTGCGTGTTCACCATCGCGAAGATCTTTTTAAATATGATGATCTCATCGGTGGGGATGTCTATGTAACTAATGATGTTCCTCATTTCGTTACCATTCCTACCACCTCGGGTACAGGAAGTGAAGTGGGTAGAAGTGCAATTATTGCCGATGATGAAACGCATCAGAAAAAGATCCTTTTTTCGCCAAAGCTGATGGCTAAAATTGTGTTTGCAGATCCGGTCCTGACTATGGACCTTCCCCCATTTGTTACGGCGGCTACTGGAATGGACGCGCTTACTCATAATATGGAAGCATTTTTAGCCAAAAATCCGCATCCACTTTGTGATGGTATTGCATTGGAAGGTATCTCTCTGATCAAAGACGCTCTGGTGCAGGCAACCAATAAACCGGACCTGGAGAGCAGAAGTAAAATGTTAATGGCCGCTATGATGGGGGCAATTGCATTTCAAAAGGGACTAGGTGTAGTACACTCACTGGCCCATCCTTTGTCTTCTTTACTCGATACACATCATGGACTGGCCAACGCCGTGAATTTGCCGTATGGAATGGCCTTTAATATTGAAGGTTTTGAAGATCGTTTTCGCAGGATAGCCAGAACATTGGAGTTGAAGGAAGAATCCGGCGAAGCCGTAGTAAACTACCTTTTTGAGCTGAATATGCAAGTTAATATTCCCCATCACTTAAGAGATATCGGCGTAAAAGAAGAACATATAGAAACACTTTCCGACTTAGCCTTCGCCGACTTTGCACACCCCAATAATCCCAAGCCGGTAAGCAGGGAGGACTTTAAGCAGCTATATTTAAGGGCGCTATAAGTTTTCCGGTCAAAATCCGTTTGCTCAAAAGATTAACAAATAATTTATTAAAGCCGCAAAATAATGAACATCATAAATCCTGCTACAGCCAAAATTATTGCAATAGTTAATGAAGACGATAGTAAGTCGCTGGCACATAAATATCATTTACTTAAAGCCGGCCAGGTTGCATGGGCTTCCCGTAAGTTAGCCGAGCGCATTGTGGTTATCGAGAAATTTTACCAGTTGCTGGATGAGGAAAGGGAGCACCTGGCCGCTGTATTGACTGATGAGGTAGGAAAGCCCTTGCAGCAGTCGAAAAATGAGATTAATGGAGCCAGAGGAAGAGTTCGCTGGATGCTGGATCATGCCGTACAGTATCTTTCTGATGAGACTGTTATCAATAGCCCCGAACTAAAGGAGCTGATATCCTACGAACCATTAGGTGTAATTTGTAATATATCGGCCTGGAATTATCCTTACCTGGTTGGGGTAAATGTGTTTGTCCCCGCTTTACTGGCTGGCAACGGGGTGATGTACAAGCCTTCAGAATATGCTACACTTACTGGTCTTGAAATTGAAAAGCTGCTGAAAAAGGCTGGTGTGCCTGATGACGTGTTTAAGGTTGCTATTGGTGCCAGGGAAACTGGTGAGCATCTTTTGTACATGAATTTTAACGGCTACTTTTTTACAGGATCTTACCAGACCGGAAAATATATTTATGAACGTGTGGCGCCCAAAATGGTTCCATGCCAGCTGGAACTTGGAGGTAAAGATCCATTGTATGTAACCGATGATGTAGATAATATTGCAGGTGTGGCCGCCGGAACTGCTGATGGTGCATTTTATAACAACGGGCAAAGCTGTTGTGCTGTAGAGCGGATTTATGTACATGAAAAGGTGTATGATGCCTATGTAGATGCGTTTGTAAAAGAAGTTAAGTCCTGGAAAATAGGCTCGCCGACTGAAGAAGGTGTATATATTGCGGCCTTAACCCGGAAAGAGCAGCTAGGACTGTTGGAGAATCAGGTAAAAGATGCACTGCAGAAGGAGGCCAGATTGGAGACCGGGGGGAAAGTCATGAATAGTGAAGGTAACTATTTTGAACCTACAGTGCTGACCAATGTAAATCATAGCATGAAAGTAATGCAGGAAGAAAGCTTCGGCCCAATCATTGGCATCATGAAGGTGAAGGACGATCAGGAAGCGGTGAAACTGATGCAGGATACACCCTATGGGCTTACTGCTGCCGTATATTCGGTTGATATGGCGCGTGCGCAGCAGATACTTTCGCAGATCGACTCAGGTACTGGTTACTGGAATTGCTGTGATCGTGTAAGTGCCGGACTTCCGTGGAGCGGCCGAAAACATTCTGGCATTGGAGCAACTTTATCGCACCAGGGGCTACGTGCCTTTACAAAAACTAAAAGTTGGCATTTAAGAGGTTAAAAAATCAAGACACTCCCCCTAATACAGAGTTGTTTACCCAGGCAAATCTCAGGAAGTGATTGATCGCCTGGCCTCATTAAATGCCTTTAACCGTTTGGGTGAACCTGCGGATATCGCCAAAATTGAAATCTTTTCGGTTTGAAATTCAGCTGGTCGGCGCTATTTTGAAATGTTTTTCGAACCTTCTGCTTTTAAACAATTTTGAGTCGGATTTTTCCGAACCAGAGACGAAGGAAAGCCGAAGCAGGTACGACTTAACTGCACCTTGCTTATAGATCGCAATTAAGTTGCTGCGCCAGCCTGAAAATGTTCCGAAAATGTTTGATTGTGTTTGGGGAAGCGGAAGATTAAATATAGTAAAAAATATTTTATCTATGAATAACGCCCTCTAAATTTAGAGGGCGTTATTCTGTTGTTGTATGCTCCGTTGAACTCGGTGAAATACTTAGTTAAACAGTTATTGAACCAACCGCCAGTAGATCCTCTATTTCCTTTATTGCCTTTACGGTTTTCATAAAAGAATCTGGTGTAACAGATATCGTATCAATTCCTTCTTCAACCAGGAACTGTGCGAAATCAGGGTAATCTGATGGGCCCTGACCACATATTCCTACTTTTACATTCATTTTTTTTGCGGTTTTAATCAGGTTAGAAATCATCATTTTTACCGCATCGTTCCGTTCGTTGTACAAATCGGCAACCAATGAGGAGTCTCTGTCCAGTCCAAGTACCAATTGGGTAAGGTCGTTTGAGCCAATGGAAAAGCCATCAATGTGTTGAGCAAATTGCTCGGCCAGGATCACATTTGAAGGAACTTCAGCCATCAGGTAAACTTCCAGGTCATTTTCACCACGCTTTAAACCATACGCATTCATGGTGTCATAAACCCTTAGTAGCTCGTTAATGGTGCGGCAAAATGGTACCATCACAACCACGTTATCTAATCCCATTGTTTCCCTGACCTTTTTTATGGCTTTGCATTCCATTCCAAACGCCTCTTTATAAGTTTCGGCATAATATCTTGAGGCACCTCTCCATCCAATCATTGGATTTTCTTCGCTGGGCTCAAAATATTTCCCGCCGGGCATATTGTAATACTCATTGGTTTTGAAATCTGAGAAACGTACAATCACCTTGTTGGGGTAGCAAGAAGCGGCAATTTTTGCTATACCATAAGATAGTTTTTCTATGAAATAAGTTTCCTCGTCTTGGTAGCCGGCAATTGTTGCCTTGATGTGTGCGGTTAACTGTTCGTCATTTAAACTTTGGTGCTTAAGGAGCGCCATTGGGTGAATTTTGATGTAGTTATTGATAATAAATTCCTCACGAGCAAGTCCCACGCCCTTTGCCGGATAGCTGGCGTATTGAAATGCAATGTCGGGCGAGCCAATGTTCATCATTACCGGGGTATTGATTTCTGGCAAAGCCGAAAGATCGATCTCATTTTTTGTAAATGGAATAATTCCTTTGTATACAATTCCTGTTTCTCCTTCGGCGCATGAAACCGTAATCTCGTCGCCCGTTTTCAATGCCGCTGTAGCCTGATCGCAACCCACTATTGCCGGTACGCCCAGTTCTCGGGCTACAATAGCTGCATGGCAGGTACGGCCACCTTTATTGGTAATGATTGCTGAAGCTTTTTTCATTACCGGTTCCCAGTCCGGATCGGTCATGTCAGTAACCATTACGTCACCAGGCAAAAAGTTTATCTCGTGGATGCGGTGTTTTTCCAGTCCTTGTAAGTTGTGTACCCTGCCAGAGGCAATTTTATCGCCCACTGCAATGCCCTTCAACAAGATGCTTTTATGTCTGTTTGTATCCGTGATATGATATGTTGTAATGCAATTGTTTTTTTTCAGCGAATGAATGGTCTCGGGCCTGGCCTGCACAATAAATAGCTCTCCCGTAATGCCATCTACTGCCCATTCCACATCCATAGGGCACCATTTGCCTTTTAATTTTGAATAATAATCTTCAATAACGACCACCCAGGTGCTGAGCTGCAAAATCTGTTCGTTGGACAGGCAAAATCTAGCCGAATCTTCCACAGCAGTTTCTATAGTGGTCAGGTTTTGCTCACCAGATCCGTAGATCATTTTTTGCTGTTTCTTGCCTAATTTTTTTTCAATGATTGCTGCAAAACCTTTTTTAAGCAGGGGTTTATAAACAATAAATTCATCGGGATTAATCGCGCCCTGGACAATTAATTCGCCCAGACCGTAAGAACCGTTGATAATTACGGCATCCTTAAAGCCGCTTTCCGTGTCAATGGAAAAGGCTACTCCAGAAACGCCCACATCAGAACGGACCATTTTTTGTACGCATACCGAAAGGCCGATGTTAAAATGACCAAACCGGAAGGATTCTCTATAACTGATGGCTCTGTCTGTAAATAATGATGCAAAGCAGTTTTTAATGGCGTTCAGTAAATCCTTTTCACCCCTGATGTTTAAATAGGTGTCTTGCTGGCCGGCAAAGGATGCATCGGGAAGATCTTCGGCAGTTGCAGATGAACGAACAGCAACCCCCATGGTCTGGCCGTCATAAGGATCTAAAAGCGCCTTGTAGGCGTTTAAAATCTCCGCTTCCATTTCCATGGAAAACGTTCCGTTTTGTATCAGTTGACGAACTTGCTGACCACATGACGATAAAACCTGCAGGTTGTCAATATCGGAGTGTTCAATAATAGCTCTTATTTGCTTATCCAGGTCATTGTCCTTTATAAATTGAAAATAAGCAGAGCTTGTAACGATAAAACCATTTGGAATTTTAACGCCAAGCGGTGTAAGTTTTTGTAGCATCTCACCAAGTGATGCATTTTTTCCACCTACCAATTCGATGTCTCCGATAGAAGCTTCGATAAGGCCCATTGTAAATCTGTTCGTTTTCATTGCTTAATTATATGGAGACAAAAGTAGGGGGCTGGCAGAATCTTCTTTTGTTAAATATTAAGATAAAATGATACTATATTAATAATTTTATTAATATTTTTATTTTTTCATATTTATATAATATAAATGGCGAATTTTTTTGAGCAAATTTTAAAGGTCAAAAGCTCCACTTTTGTGTTAACAGAAGCGAACACTTACCATGCACTCAACGATTTTCACAACCATCAGGCTATGGAACTCATTTATATCAAATCGGGAGAGGGAACATTTTCCATAGGCAACACTTCAAGAAGGATCTCTGGCGATACTATGATTATGATAGGGGAGAATGTGCCGCATATGTTCAAATTTGAAACCAATAGGTATTATGATTATGCCATGAAGCACGCCAAACCACCCGTGCCATTGCAATTGTTGATGTTGCATTTTGATCCCAATAAGTTGGGAAAGGATTTTTTGGGCCTTCCCGAAAACTTAATGCTTAATAACCTCCTTTCTGAAGCCAAAAAGGGACTTTTGATCAATAAACACTCAAAAAATGTAGTGGTCGAATATCTAAATAAAATTGAAATATCACCCAGCTACGAACAGTTGCCATTGTTGTTGCAGTTGTTGAACAAAATTGCCGAAAGCCAGGAATTGTTAAATTTATCAGATCATAAAGTGCAAAAGCCTTTTAAGAAGATCGATGAAACCAGGTTAACCATGATCTATCTGTTTACCATGGATAATTTTTACAAAGAAATTAAACTAAAGGAAATTGCAAAGATTGTTCATATGGTACCCAATGCATTTTGTTATTATTTTAAGTTACGTACGGGCCGAACTTATTTTGATTTTTTGATTGAGGTAAGAATAGAACATGCCTGTAAATTGCTGAGAGAAAAAAATGATAGTATAACTTCGGTTTGCAACGATTCGGGCTTTACCAATTTGTCAAATTTCAACAGGTACTTTAAATTACAAACAGGAAAATCGCCCTTAGAGTATCGTAGGGATTATAGAAACTAGCAATAGCCTGCGCCTAATTATTACTGAAGTTTTATATTTATATTTAAATACAATCCCAATCTAATGAAATCATACGCCAATCTGAGTGACGAGGAACTTATTTTGCTCTTAAAAGACCGAGATCAGATTGCATTTGCTGAGGTTTATGAAAGATATTGGCGGATTATATATGGTCACGTATACAAAATGCTGCTTGATGAGGAGGAAGCTAAGGATATTTTACAGGAGGTTTTCAGTTCTGTTTGGTTAAAATCCGGAGATTTTTCGGCCAATATCAATTTGGCAGGTTACCTTTTTGTGTCGGCAAAAAACCGGGTATTGAATTTCATACGAAAAAATAAAACGCAGGATGCCTATATCACCTCTCTGGCAAAATATGTAGACCAGTTTTGCACGTCGACTATGGATCAGTTGGACGAACGGGATGTGGCGGCTGCCATTGAACGGGAAATTCAATCTTTGCCCAAACAAATGCGGGAAGTATTTGAACTGAGTAGGAAAGAATGCTTGTCGTACAAGGAGATTGCGATCCGTTTGGGGATTTCGGAAGAAACCGTGAAAAAGCAAATTTATAATGCCATTAAAAGAATGAGAATTGGCTTAAAGGATGCTGTTGGTTCGTCTATTGCCATACTTATTTTCTTGCGATAATTTTTTTATTACCATCTACCACTTCTATGCTTCTGGTGTGTTTATAGTTTAATCACCCCTTAATTTTGGTATATATGAACAACAAAGAAGCAAGAGAACTACTGGACAAATATATTGAAGGAGGTATTGGTACTCAGGAGCGTGCATGGGTTGACCATTGGTACCTGAATGAAGCGTCGGGCCGAACGCTGAATGATGACCAGTCTTTTGAACATTTGAACGAAGAGATATGGAAAGAAGTTTTGGAAAGGGCCGGTCTTCGAAAAAGAAATAAAACTCTTCGCATATGGATGACGAGTGCTGCGGCTATATTTTTATTGATTATGGGTATTGGTCTTCTTATTCAAAACGTTCAGAACGGGCCGGGTAAAATTAAAACCAGGCAGCTCAGCAGTAACATTAAGCCGGGAAGTAATAAGGCAATGCTTACTTTGGGAAATGGGAAAAAGATTGTATTAAATGATATACCTGTTGGTAAAGTGATCAAACAAGAGGGGATAAGCATCACTAAAACTTCAGATGGCGAATTAATCTATTCGATGAGCAATTCGGAGGCTAACCAACAAGATAAAAAAAATACCTTTAATGTTATTGAAACACCTAAAGGTGGTCAATATCAGGTAAACCTTCCGGATGGGACAAAGGTTTGGCTAAATTCTGCTTCCACACTTAAATATCCAACTAGCTTTAGTCCTTTGGAAAGAAGGGTGGAACTTAGCGGAGAGGGGTATTTTGAGGTAGCACATATGGCCAGAAGACCCTTTAAGGTTATAGTTGATCGTCAGGAGATAAGGGTTTTGGGTACCCACTTTGATATTAATGCATATAAGGAGGGGATCGGAACCAGAACCACTTTGGTGAGCGGGAGTGTGAAAGTTACAGAGCTTGGAAAGTCTGTTGTATTGAAGCCGGGAGAACAGTCGTTGTTTAAAAATGATGTTTTTGCGGTGAATGAAGCTAATATTGAAATGATATTGGCCTGGAAGAATGGTTTTTTTATGTTTAAAAATACCAGCCTCCAGGAATTGATGAATCAATTGTCCAGATGGTATGACATTGAAGTGGAATATGAGGGCGAGATTCCAAAGTTGTCATTTAACGGGAAATTGTATAGAAATACCAGCCTGGACGAAACTTTAAAATTACTGGAGTTTTCGAAAGTAAAATTTAAGATTGAAGGCAAAAAGATGAGGATTTTGTCGCAATCTAAAGCCAAATAAACAAAAAACACTAACCAAATTTTAATTGAGCGTATGAATAAAATGACCCTACCTACCTAAAAAGATAGCAATGGATTAAACAAAAAAAACCGTAGAAGTAGGTCTAAGTACTTCTACGGCAATAGCTGAGTTAATCCCGGTTCCTGATAAGATCAGGAACTAAAACCAATTGATCATTAATTTTTGTATTAACCCAAACAACCAAAAGTATGAAAATAATTGCTTTTCACCTAGCTGTGCCTAAACCACAGCTGATGTCAAAAATACTGTTAACAATGAAGCTAACCACTTTTCTGCTGCTTATAGGCCTTTTCACGGCAAATGCCCGAACTTATGGGCAGATTAGCTTAAATGAGCGAAATACTTCTTTAAATAGAATTTTTCATCTGATAGAAAAACAGAGCAAGTACGTTTTTTTTATTGGAAACACTGATTTAAGCGAGGCAAGGACTTCAATAAATATCTCTAACGGCACACTCGAGGATGTTTTGAAGGAATGCCTTAAAGGGCAGCTCTTAACGTTTAAGATTGTAGGTCGTAATGTAGCCATTACCAGACTTGAAAAAACAAATATATCACCGGAATCCTTCGCTGAAATCAGGGGGCGGGTAGTAGACCAGAAAGGAGATCCTGTTGCGGGGGCAAACGTGTTTGTAAAAACGAGGACTAATGAAGGGACAACCACCGGTAAAGACGGGCAGTTTGTGATTACCGCAATTAAAGGCGACATCCTGGTGGTTTCTTTTGTAGGATATAAAAGAAAGGAAATTGAAGTAACCAGCAGTACTACGATTAACATTGTATTGGAAGAAGAATCTATGCAACTGATGGAGTCGGTAGTGGTGGGATATGGTACGGTAAAGAAAAAAGACCTTACCGGATCTGTGTCTTCACTGGGTGGCGACAAGGTTACCCAGGTTAAAGCAGTTTCTAATATTGCACAAGCGTTGCAAGGCCAAATGGCAGGGGTTCAGGTTAATCAAGGATCCGGACAGCCTGGCGAGGGCATGCTGATTTCTATCAGAGGCACAAATTCAATAAACGGTGGCAATGCTCCCCTGTATGTGATAGATGGAATTCTTACACAAGGGATATCTGCCCAGGTAAATGTTGATGACATTGCTTCTATTGATGTTTTAAAAGACGCTTCGTCGACGGCAATCTATGGTTCCAGAGGTGCCAATGGGGTTATTGTAATTACTACAAAAACTGGTCAGGCCGGCAAGCTTAGGGTAAATTATGATGGGTACTATGGTTTTCAGGACTTGCGTAAAAGAGCTGACCTGATTGATGCTTCCTCCTTTGCGCAATTAAAAAATGAAGTAGCGCAGAACGATGGAAAGCCGCTACCTTATACTGCAGCACAAATTGATGGCCTGGGAAAAGGTACCGATTGGCAATCTTTGGTCTATAAAACAGCGCCCATGCAAAACCACACCTTGTCTTTTTCTGGTGCAACTGATGTGACGAAATACTATATCTCTATGGGATATTTTGACCAGGATGGTATCATCGAAAATTCCAACTACAGAAGGTTGTCGTCAAGGATCAACTTTAATCAAAAGTTAAATGAGAGGCTTGATTTTAATACCAGCTTATCTGTTATCCAGGAAAGGTACCGCAGGGCAAATTATCAAAATGCCGATTACGGTGGTGTGCCGTTTCAAACAATGGTAATGCCTCCAACAGATGGCGTTTATGACGATAATGGTAAGTACACGGTATTTACCGGGGTAAGCTGGGGGCAGACAAACCCCGTGGGGATGGCAAGGGAGCAATACAATCCAAAGAATACTTTGAGCATACTGGGGACCGTTGGGTTTACCTATGAGCTTATCAAAGGCTTAAAATTAAAGTCTACAGTAAGTGTAGATGCAAATAATAATAAACAGGATACTTATAATCCGCCATCCATAACATTTGGTCAGCCTGCAGGAAATGCCTCCAAAACTTACAGCAATGGCTCGTCGTTTGTAAATGAAAATACGCTGAACTATAATTATAGCCGGGGTAATCATTTTTTTGATGCATTGGCGGGTTTCACTTATCAGTATGATAAATCGGAGAGCCTTTACAGTGGAAACGCCGCAGGATTTGTTACCGAAGCTTATTTAAATAACAATATCCAGTCGGCCACCAACAAAGGACAGCCGGAAACCACTTACGAGAGCAGAAAGTTGCTTTCCTATCTGGCAAGATTGAACTACAATTACAAGGGGAAGTATTTTGCTACGTTCACAGGTCGGTCTGATGGTTCATCTGTATTTGGCGCCAATAACAAATATGCCTTTTTCCCTTCGGGGGCTCTTGCCTGGAGAATTTCTGAAGAGGACTTTATGAAAGACAGCCGTTCGGTTTCCAACTTAAAAATCAGGACCAGTTACGGATCGTCTGGTAACCAGGCC
Source organism: Pedobacter schmidteae (assembly GCF_900564155.1). NCBI lineage: Bacteria > Pseudomonadati > Bacteroidota > Sphingobacteriia > Sphingobacteriales > Sphingobacteriaceae > Pedobacter > Pedobacter schmidteae. Next base: position 3,342,975 of record NZ_LS999839.1, read on the forward strand.
ATCAGGCCATATCGTACACTGGCAAGTGTAACCGGTGTTAATCCTATTTTCGACAATAAGCCTAACCTGGGCTATATTTTAGGCTCTTTGTCTAACGGGGATCTTAAATGGGAAACCACTGATGAATTTGATTTGGGAATTGATTTAGGTCTTTTTAACGATAGGGTACAATTTACGGCCGATTATTACGACAAAAAGACCAGAGACCTGCTGTTGGAGGTAACCTTGCCGCCATCTTCGGGTTTCGGTTCGGTATTGCAAAATGTGGGCATGGTACGCAACCGTGGTTTTGAATTTCAATTGAGCACAAGAAATATAGAAAATAGCGACTTTAAATGGTCCAGCCAACTCACGTTTTCGCGCAATAGAAATACGGTGGCCGATTTGGGGAAAGCAGCAGACGGAAGCCCAATTGTTAAAAAAGAAGTGGGTACAGGCGGCAACTGGTTTCCTATGATTTTAAACAAGCCTATGTTTTCATTCTATGGTCAGACTGTAACTGGCGTTTACCAGACAGATGCTGAAGCAGTAGCTAATGGAGAAATACAAAAGAAAGCTGGTGATTATAAGTTCCTCGATTATAATGGCGATGGTGTGGTGAGTGACGATGACAGGCATGTGCTGACGGATATGACACCTAAATTCACTTTCGGTTTTAACAACACCTTTAGCTATAAGAATTTTGATCTGAAACTGATGTTTGTCGGTTCTATAGGCAACCATCTGGTAAATGAGTTCAGGAAGTATAACTTAACGCTAAATGGATTATGGACGCCAACACAGGAAGCATTTGACAACCGCTGGAAAGGTAATGGCACTAGTAATAGTGGTGATAGGCCTTCAGCCAACAGTATGCAATACACCCGCGATTATGCCAATAGTTTATGGGTAGAAAATGGTTCATACGTAAAATTAAGAGACATTACACTGGCATACAATTTTTCAGCAAGATTGCTCAAAGCAATGAAGGTATCCTCGGTAAATGTGTATGTAAGTGCTCAGAATTATCTGACAATAACTAACTATTCGGGGTATGATCCCGAAGTTTCATGGGCTTCGGCATCGGTAAATGGCTGGGACAGGGGTAACTATCCTTCCATGAAATCGATTACCGCGGGTGTTAAGGTGAATTTTTAATTTTTAAGATTTTGATTATGAAACGATATCATATATTTTCTTTGTTGTGCATACTGTTGGTTACTTTCAATATCACAGCATGTAAAAAGGGGCTGGAAGAAAGCCCAAAAACATTTGTCTCTCCGGATATATTTTTTAGCAACCCCGATAGTTATGAACTGGCTGTGGTGGGTATTTATACAAGTCTTCCCTTGTTTAGCGGTAATCGCGCAATGCTACTGGAGATGTGTACAGACATTTATGGTACGCCTTCATCGGCTTTTGAACAGGCATTGCCTACCTATAAAAATGATCCGGATCCATCAATGTACAACACCCGAGAGGCATGGTCAAGCGCTTACGCCATCATTAAGAATGCAAATTTCATTATTGAGCAACTGCCAAATGGCCCTTTGTCTGACACTAAAAAAAATCAGCTGATGGGAGAAGCCCGTTTTTTAAGGGCATATGCTTACTTTTATCTGGTACAATTGTATGGAGCCGTCCCTATGCCCATTAAAACTGCGAAAAATTATAGCGATCTACAGGCCCCCCGCACATCGGAAGCCGAAGTTTATAACCTGATACTTGACGATCTGACCTTTGCCGAGGCCAATATGCCCGATGATGCCGCAGTTAAAGGACGTGCTTATAAACTTGTCTCAACTGCGTTGTTGGCCAAGGTATATCTCACCATGGCTGGGAATCCTTTGAAACAAACAAAGTATCTTGTAAATGCCAGGGACAAGGCTTTGGCGGTTATCAATTCCAAAAAGTTTCAACTGGTAGCCGATTTTGCAGAGGTTTTTCATAAAACAACCTATACAACAGAGTCCATCTGGGAGAAACTTTATGAGACCGGGCGGGGAGGAAGTCCGGGACATGGTCTTACCGTTACCGCACCTGGTTATACGCCTATTCTTCTTCCGGCCGACTGGTTTATCAACAGTTTTGCAAAAGGTGACCAGAGAAAAGAATGGGGTATTGTGCAAAACTATAAAGACCCTAAAGGAGTAGTGCTGAACCCGTTTTTTCGCAAGTTCGCTGACGTATCTGTAATCGACGCCGGAACCACTGCTTCGGCGGCAATTGTAAACTACACATTTCCCTACATGCGACTGGCAGAGATGTACCTGATTGCTGCTGAGGCCGAGAACGAAATGAACGGACCGGCAAATGCCTATCAGTATATCAATGAAATCAGGAAAAGGGCCAGGGTAAACAAAGCAGATCTGACTAATGTTCCTGACCTGACCGGGCTTTCAAAAGATCAGTTCCGGGCTGCGGTACTGATGGAACGGAAATGGGAACTTTGCCTGGAAGGTAGTACCTGGTTTGATTTAAAAAGAACAGATAATTTTCAGCTCATTCAAACACGTAGGGGTAGCGGTTTGACCAACCCAATAGGGCTTTACAACCAAACCTGGCTGATTCCCGATAATGAGGTTGTAAACAATAATATTGCTCAGAATCCACGCTATCATTAATATATTGTATATGAAAAAGATCAAATTAACGTTAGTTGTTATTCTGAGTTTTTTACTGCTGAATGTTTATGGTTCAGATAAATTGCTCTTTGTTTCCACTAAAGGGAATGACAACAATCCGGGTACAAAGGAGAAACCCTTGGCTACCTTAAAAAGGGCGCAGGCAGCGGTAAGGTCATTAAAAGGGAAGGTAACGGTTTATATTCGCGGTGGTGTGTATTATCTTTCCGAGCCTTTGGTTTTTACGAATAAGGATTCGCGTGCGCAAGGTGCTGAAGTTATCTTTAATGCTTACCCGGGTGAAAAGGTTGCCGTTAGTGGTGGCCGTCCGCTTTTATTAAAATGGGAAGGTCACGGGGGCGCTATCAAAAAAGCAAAAGTTGGACAATCATTGCTTTTTGATCAGTTGTTTATCAATGGCAAGCAGCAACGGATGGCTCGATATCCTAATTATAACCCCGGAATTAAGATTTTTGGTGGTTATGCAGCAGATGCCACTGAGCCGACCAGGGTAAAACGATGGAGCAATCCTGAAGGAGGATTTGTGCATGCGATGCATAAACACGAATGGGGCGGCTACCAGTACCAGATTATGGGCAAGACCGACAAGGACAGCCTTTTATTGGAAGGTGGTTATCAGAACAACCGGCAAATGGGGATGCATCATAAAAACCGTTTTGTGGAGAATATTTTTGAGGAACTGGATACCGTTGGCGAATGGTTTCTTAATAAAAAAGAACAGATGCTTTATTATTATCCACCCGCTGGTATCGACCTTTCAAAAGCATTGGTAGAAGTTCCATTGCTGGAGTCGGTTTTTGAATTTAGGGGAACTGCAGAAAATCCGGTGAAAAATATCAGCATTGAAGGGATTGAGATTAAACACACTTTAAGAACCTTTATGAAGACCAAAGAGCCTTTGTTACGTAGTGACTGGACTATCTACCGGAGCGGGGCTTTATTTATGGAAGGTGCAGAAAACTGTTCGGTAAAGAACGTTTTTTTCAATACAGTAGGAGGGAATGCCATTTTTATGAGCAATTACAATCGAAACAATAAAGTAGAGGGCTGTCATATTGCTTATGCAGGTGCCAGTGGCGTTTGCTTTGTGGGAGATCCGAAAGCGGTGCGTTCTCCAAGTTTTGAGTATCATGAATTTGTGCCTTTAAAAGATATGGACACCCTTGTTGGCCCTAAAACCAATAACTACCCGGCCAATTGCAGTGTAGAGAATACGTTGATGTATGGATTGGGACAGGTAGAAAAACAGGTGGCCGGTGTACAGATATCTATAGCTATGGACATCACGGTAAGCCACAACACCATTTATAATGTTCCGCGGGCAGGTATAAATATTAGCGAAGGAACCTGGGGTGGACATGTGATTGCTTATAATGATGTATTTAATACCGTATTGGAATCGGGAGATCATGGCGCTTTTAACTCCTGGGGGAGAGATCGTTATTGGCATCCCGACTACAAACAGTTGTCTGATTTAACTGCAGCCCATCCTAATTTGGTGAGTCTTGATGCCATTAAAACGGTTACTATTCACGATAACCGCTTCAGGTGCGACCATGGTTGGGATATTGATCTGGACGACGGTTCTTCAAATTATCATATTTATAATAATGTATGTTTGAATGGAGGGTTGAAACTACGGGAAGGTTTTAACCGCATTGTTGAAAATAATATTATGATCAACAATTCTTTTCACCCACACGTTTGGTTTAAAAATAGTGGAGATATATTCAGGTATAATATTGTGGGCAACAATTATGCACCTATCCGATTGCAAGCCTGGGGCAAACAGGTGGATTTTAATCTATTTCCGGATCAGAATGCATTACTTGAAGCACAAAAAGAAGGGGTTGATGCACACTCGGCATTTGGTCAGCCAGGTTTTATTAATGCGGCTTCCGGCGATTACCGCGTAAACCCGGAATCACCGGCACTTAAGCTTGGGTTCAAAAACTTCCAGATGAACAGGTTTGGGATAACTTCAGCTGCTTTGAAGGCTGTTGCTCAAGCGGTTCAGTTGCCTGCGGTTGTAACTGACGTTAAAGGATCGGGAACTGAAAAATATGATTTTTTTGGAGCTGTTGTTAAAAACCTCAATACATTAGGTGAACGTTCTGCAACAGGAATGGCAAGCGAAACGGGGGTACTGGTTTTAGATGTCCCAAAAAATAGTGTACTGCATGGAAAGCTATTGCCAAATGATGTGATCTTAGGTCTGAATAGTGCAGATGTGAAAGATGTGAAAAGTCTTGCCAGGATTAGAATGGGACTTCAATTTCATTCGAGTACAAAGATTGAGGTGTTTAGAAATCAAAGTGCCAGGCAATTGGAAATCCCTTTAAAGTAAAAACGACCGATACGAGCGATAGCCGGAGTTCCTTTGAACTCCGGCTATCTTGTTATAATTTTTTACGCAGCTGTAATCATGTTCGTTTGGTTACAGCTGCTTTCGAAATTCTGTAAGCGATAGCCCTGTTTCCCGTTTAAAATATCTGCCCATATAAGACGGGTCCACAAAATTTAATTTGTATGCAATTTCATTGATGCTTTTATCTGTCGATTTCAGTAGGGCTTTTATTTCAAGAACTACCTGCCGATTGATCAAATCCTTTGGCACCTCGGCTAAAAAGTCTTTCGTTATCTGCGATAAATAAAAAGGGGTAATATGAAGTTGTTCTGCATAAAAGGCAACATCACGGTGCATTCTCGCATGTTTACCAATCAGGTCCCAAAATTTCCAGCACAATTCTTCCTTTCTGCTAAATTGCTGTTCTTTCTGAAGGACTGTTTGGTTCATTTGTTCAGAAATAGCTAAAAATAGATTCTGAAAGTGACTGCATAACATTCTTTTTAGATAGACTGCGCAATGGTTCAGTATATAGTGGCACTGTTGATCCCAAAAAAATAATTGTTGCTGTTGTAGCTTATTTAGTCGTTGCACAGGATAGTGATGTAAATAACTAAAAAGGTTATTGGGCAAGTCAAAGGCTATATCGCTGGCAAAGGGCTTATCTATCATAAAACATTGTATCCTGAAGTCTGGCGTTTTACGCTGAAACATGACCATATCATCTTCCGATAACACCAGGACCGACGCTTTGTTTATTCGATACGTTTTGAAGTTGATACTTACCAATGCGTTTCCATCACGTACGTAAATCAATACAAGGTACGACAGTTTTAAAGGCGAGCCTACCTGTCCGTTTAAAGCACTTTCGCTATACTTTATCCCAATGTCGATGCTGGTAAATAGAGAAGTATCCAATGTTTTTTGTTTTTATTATTACATAATTTTATGCTTATATAATGTAGAATGATGTAATTACTTTTCAAAAGTACCTAAACTGCTTAAATTATCATACAGCCCGTGAGGTAAACCACTATTATTTTTGTCACGGAAACAGAAAGAAGATTTCCTGATAAAACCCGATGGGGGATTTGTGCGGAGAAAGTCTTCAGAAATTTAAATGATAACACAATGAAACTGACAACAGAAAGATTGATTTTACGCCCGTGGGTGGCATCAGATGCAGCAGACTTGTATAAGTATGCAAAAGATGAAAGGATAGGGCCAATAGCAGGATGGGCTCCACACAAAAGTGTTGAAGAAAGTGCTGAGATTATTAAGACGGTATTTTCAAAAAAGGAAGTCTTTGCGGTAGCGTTAAAGGAAGACAACCATGCCATAGGCTGTATTGGAATATTGATGGGTAAAGACAGCAACTTTCCGATTAGTGAAGAAGAAGGCGAGGTGGCTTACTGGATTGGTGTACCATTCTGGGGGCAAGGTTTAATACCTGAGGCTTTAAATGCGATTATTGCGCATGCTTTTGAAACACTAAAACTGAAGGAACTTTGGTGTGGCTTTTTTGAGGAGAATGAAAAGTCGAAGCGGGCACAGGAAAAATGTGGCTTTAAACATTCTCATATTGTTGAGAACCAATATAATCAATTTATGAACGACTATCATGTAGAGTATATCAGTCGATTATCAAGGGTAGAGTGGTTAAACCAGGATCTCAAATCTTAAAAGCGTTTCTTGAACAAAAAAAAGCCTTTAAATTTAATTTAAAGGCTTTTTTTTGTTCAAGAAATTGAAAAACAGCTATTGTTGTATAGAAAATATCAACTAAGCATCAGGTATTTCAGGCTCAACAAGCTTGGCCAGTTTTTCAAGGGATTCCTGCCAGCCCAGGTAACACATTTCGGCAGGAATAACAGCTGGAATTCCTGTCTGCGTAATTTTTATCTCTGTACCTACAATCACTTTGCGGAGCCAGACAGAGGTAATCATTTCACCCGGCAAATTTGGGTCATCAAATTTATCTGAGTACTTCAAAAATTCATTAGCTTTTAGCTCAAGGTATTCACCTCCAAATGAGTGCCCGTTGCCCGTGGTAAAATTGTGAAAAGACATTTTGAAGGAACCTCCAACCCGTACATCAAATTCATGTACAGTACAAAGGAATCCGTAAGGAGGTAACCAGGAAGCCATTGCCAAGGCTTCGGTAAATGCACGATATACTTTTTCTGGTGATGCTTTAAGCACCCTGTGTAAAGAAACATTGTTGTCTGACATAAGATTAAGTTTTTTTATTCCTACTCGTTTGGCTTTTCGGTTTCGCCCGTTTTTGAGTGGTTGCTGCTCCACATATTAGCTGAGATTGACTTTACAAATATGCTGGTAAAGGTGGATATCAGTCGGGTGGATGTACGTCAAATTAACGGGGAGTTTACGACAAGTAGTATTTTTTTATTTTGTTTTTTAAAATATTTTTCTGTCTATTTATATATTGTTGACGTACCCGTTTTTATTTTGTTAAATTTTTATAGAATAAATAAATAGTGAATGTCTAAATAAAATTCTCGTCATATGAATACAATGATCAAAGAAATATCAAGGAAGAAACCAAGTTCAAAATGGATTAGTCTCTTATTGTTGCTGACCTTTTTTATGGCATCTGGAGTTGGAAAAGGATTCCCTGAAAATAAAAAGCCCGTTGTAAAAAACAGGTACGATGCAGAAAACGTTAAAATAAATGGTACAACCAGTGAGATTATTACTGATAAGCGACTGAGTAACGGAAAGGGAATGACCTTAAAAGCGGGAGCGAAAGCTGCCCTTGACGGTGAACGCCTTGTGGCAGATTTGACCTTTAACGTAAAATTGCCTGCTGCCGGACGGTATGTGATGCGCACTTTTGCGGTAACGGACGAAGAAGGTGCCGGTCTGATGAAAAAGGCGAAAACCAAATATGAGTCGATGTTTATCAGGATTCAAATTGATGACCATCGCCCAACAAAAAGAGTGGTTTATGTGCCTTGGGACAGGCCCTTACAAACTTCAGGGAAGTTTGAGTTTACAGGTTTGGAGCAGCAGATAAAAATATGGTTGCCACGGGGGGTACGAATGGAATATTTGGAATTTGTACCGTATGTTGCGCCGACAGTGCCTGCTAAGGCTGAAGCTTATAGGCCAAAGATTGTACCTCCTTCAAGCCGACCACGTTTGTGGGTAAATAAAGAATCCTTACCGGTGGTGAAAGCAGCATTGGCGCATGGCGAAAATAGTCCTGCCTGGAATAAAGTAAAAGGGGCTGCACTTGCTCCCTTTGATTTTAAATTTGATCCAGACGCGGAGATGAGTTTTAATGCTGCTCTTGAAACGGCTGCGGAAAACAAAGCATTTTATTATCTCATGACGGGTGATAAAAAAGTAGGTAGAGAAGCGGTTAAATTGATGGATGATTATCTTTCGAGGGTGGAATTTGGGAACTTATTGGATATCACCCGAGAAATTGGACGTGCCATCACCACTGCTTCAGAGGTATACGATTGGTGTTATGATTTGCTTACTGAGCAGGAAAAACAGATTTTCTGCAGCAATCTGATGAGACTGGCAGATGATATGGAGATTGGCTGGCCTCCTTTTCTGCAAAAAGTAGTTAATGGTCATGGAAATGAAGCACAGGTTTGTCGCGATTTGCTATCGATGAGTATAGCCATATATGACGAAAATCCAATCCCATATCGCTATACTTCCTATGCCATTTTAGAGGAATTGGTTCCAATGAGAAAATTTGAATATCAGTCGCCAAGGCATAATCAAGGAGTGAATTATGGTGCATATCGTTTTGGTTGGGATATGCATGCCGCATGGTTATTTTATAGGATGACAGGTAAGCCTGTTTTTGATGATAATATCAAAGAGGTTCGTAATTACTGGCAGTACATGCGTACACCCGATGGACAGATGCTGCGCGATGGAGATGGCTTCGGATCGGCGGCTCCTGGTAAATCATACTATTGGTCGGCCCCCCTTACCACCTTATTATGTTATGCCTATGCAGCTGACCCTTTGTTGAAGGCCGACTTTCAACGTCAGGGTGGTTTGCCAAACAGCCCTGTGCTATTCCTATTGTTAAACGATCCGAATTTGAAAGCAGAGCCTGGTCGAGACGCATTGCCTTTGACCAAGGATTTTGGAAAAGTATTGGGCTCAATGGTGGCCCGCACAGGCTGGAATTTTGGTGATAAAAGCAATGATGTTGTGGCCGAGATTAAAGGTGGAGGCTATGTTTTTGGAAATCATCAGCACAGCGATGCAGGTTCGGTACAACTGTATTATCGTGGCTTTCAATTCGGTGATTTGGGGCTATATAAATTTTATGGTACGCCCTACGACATGAATTTTAACAAACGTTCTATAGCACACAGCATGATGCTTGCGGTTGACCCTTCAGAGAAATTTCTTACTTCTGAGGCTAATGATGGTGGTACACGTTTTGTCCAAAAGCACCCCGTTTCACCAGAAGATGTTCAAAATAACCCGATGTTCAACAACGGGAAGGTATTGTCTGCCAGTTTTGGTCCTTCCAAGCTCAAACCTTTTTTTAGTTATTTTGCGGTAGACCTGAAAAATGCCTATTCCGATAAAATAACGGCATATAATCGGAGTATGATGTTTTTAAATCTGGATAGGGAGGATATTCCCGCGGCATTGATTTTGACCGATGAAATGTTAACAGCTAAACCTGAGTTTAAAAAATATTGGCAAATCAATTCCCACCATCAACCTGAATTGTCAGAAAAAGGTGTAGTGCTGCAAAATCAGTTAGGGGGGCTTATTGGAAAGGCACATGTGGACATATTGTTGCCATTGGTGGCAGAACGAAAGCTTCAGGTTTTAAGCGGCGATGATGCAAACAGTTCGTTTCAAGTTAGATACGATGTACCTGTTAGCAGCCTGGCAGAAGCAAAAGGGCATCGAGTTGTTGTGACGCCAAATAAAGAAAGCAACACAGATCATTTTTTGAGTGTGATTCAGTTAACTTCAGGTAATACTAAACCACTTCCGGTAATTCACAATGTGACACCTGTAAGTAATGTCATTGTGCTGGCCGATAGGGTGTTGAGTTTGAATAAAGGACTGAAATTAATTGATCAACCCTTTTCATTAAAGATCCCTGCTAAAGGCAATTATAAGGTCGTTTTGGCCGGAATGCAGGCAGGCGACTGGAATGTGCTGAGTACGGATGGCAAAGTGAAATTCAATGTTAAGGTAAAGGAAGGAGAAAATACTATATTTTTTACTGGCAATAGCTTAGTTTATAACATTACACCCGGACTGCTACCCAATGTAAAAATGCTTAGTATCAATGAAAATGAGATGCCAGGAAATAAATAGATAAAAAATGCAAGGTCGGTACGTAGATTGAGGTGGTATAATTTAAAGTCTACCTCATGAGTCTGTATAGCATTTATAATACTATAAATTTTATCGAAGGTCACTACGATGAACTGATTTCGATAAAGCAGCTGGAGGAGGTTTCTAATTACTCGTATCGAAATATTCAGCGTATTTTTAAATATACCTGCGGTGAAACGATTGGGGCTTATCAGAAAAGGCTTAAGGTAGAAAATGCCTATAAACTGATTCTTTATACTAAAGATAGTCTTACAACTATTGCGCTTAAGGTAGGTTTTGCCAATCTGGCCTCGTTTTCCAAAGCTTTTAAGCTGCATTTTGGTTGTTCGCCTAAGGACGCAAAGTTAAAAAAGGAACTTTTACTGGCTGAACACCATATCGTTCCGGTAATTTCGGATGTTTTGCTAAAGCCAGATATCATTTACCTCCCAGCTACAAAGGTGTATTACGAAAGTACCCTTACCAATTATGTAAATGAGGAGATAGAATTGTTATGGGATAATTTTATGCAACACGAATTTCCAGTACAGGGAACGGTCTATTTTGGCGTAATAGCCGACGAGCCGCTGATCAAAGAAGAGCTGAATTGTAGGTATGATGCCTGTGCCTCTGTTCAGGCTGTGCGCCAAAAACTTCCTTCAAAAATGATATTGGGCGGAAGGTATGCACAGTTTATTCATAAAGGAAGTTATGATACCATAGAAGAAACCTACAAAAAGATCTATGCAGGATGGATTCTGAATACTGAACTGGAATTTGCCCATACACCTATGGTTGAAAGATACCTGAAACATGCCGACAGTGCTGATGAGGAAGCAGAGCAGCTGACGGCCATATTATTGCCGATTAAATAAAGTTGGCAATTTTGGACAATATTGCTGGCGTATACCTATCTAATTTTGTCCTGTCAAATAATAAATATTAATTATGCCAAAAATGGAAAACATGCTTTTATTAATGCCTATCATCTTATTGTCTTGTACCAATGGAGAACTGGATAATGGTCCGGTCCCTTCGGATACCACAATTGTTTATACTATGCCTGAGGAATCAGCACCCCATGAAGGAACCTGGCTGCAATGGCCACATCAATACCAGTACGGGGTAACCTATCGTAATCGTTTGGATGCTACCTGGGTGGCTATGACCAAAGAACTGGTTATGGGCGAAAAAGTACACATTGTTGTCTATGATGAAACAGAAAAGGAAAGGGTTGCGGTCTTGTTGACTGCAGCGGATGTAGCACTAAATAACGTTGATTTTAAAGTTTACCGAACGGATGATGTATGGGTTAGGGACAATGGACCAATTTATGTAAAAGATAAAAATGGAACTTTGTTTATTCAGGATTGGGGTTTCAATGGCTGGGGTAAAAAAGCAGCCTACCAAAATTGTAATGCCATTCCTGCACAAATAGCCAAAGATATGGGGATTCAAAAGGTAGACCTGAATGCCACAATGATTAATGAGGGCGGGAGTGTGGAGATTGATGGCCATGGCGTATTAATGGCCTGCAAAAGTTCAATTTTAAATGAAAACCGAAATCCTGGAATGACCCAGGCTCAAGCTGAAGCTATTTTTAGCAAAAATCTGGGTATTACTAAATTTATCTGGTTGGAGGGTAAAGCAGGACTTGATATCACGGATATGCATATCGACGGATTTGCAAGATTCGCAAACGCTTCTACCATCATTACCATGAATGCAGATGATCTGGATTACTGGCAGGTACCTGCGGGTGACGTTCAAAGTTTACAGGCGGCTACCAATAAGGATGGCGTGGCTTATACTTTTGTAAAAGTGCCCCTAACCAAAAATGATGTGGTGACTACCTATGGCAAAAACGTAGGGAAAGGTTCCTATATCAATTATTATATTGCCAATAACAGCGTTTTGGTACCAAACTATAATGACCCCAACGATGCTGTTGCCAATAAAATTATCCAGGGAATATATCCCGGTAAAAAAGTAGTGGGTATTGATTGCCGTAACTTATTTGCCAATGGCGGAATGGTGCATTGTGTAACACAGCAACAGCCTAAATAACTACAGATACCACTTTCTCTTGGTTTTTGCTTTGGCCATAGTGAATGATCTTCAATGTAGTAGTCAGGATAATAGTGATAGAAATATTTTATGGAAAGTGGCAATTGCTTGTGCAAAAAGCAAATAAAAGCTATCTTGGCTTTACATACAAATTAAAAAAGATCTTATGCGTAAAAAAATCCTTGTATTGGGAATGAGTTGTTTGCTGATGGCCGGTTCTGCAGAATCTTTATTGGCCGCAAAGCATCAGGTATCGGCCGATAAAAAAATGCTGGCAGATGGTAAAGATTTAATTGGAAGATGGGACATTACTGTTGATGAAGATGGTAAAGCAGCGCCTTCCTGGTTAGAAGTTAAACTTTCAGGGTTTCGTACTCTGGTAGGGTATTTTGTGGCGACTTCAGGAAGTGCCCGTCCGGTTTCAGAAGTGAAATTTGACAATGGTAAGTTTAGGTTTGAAGTTCCTCCGCAATGGGAAAGTGGAAGTCAGAATTTTGTAGTTGAAGGTGAATTGACCGCTTCGGGAATTCAGGGGACTATGACTACGCCGGAAGGTAAAAAATATAGTTGGAAAGGTGTTAAAGCTCCATATCTAAAAAGAACCGCTGCTCCTGTATGGGGTAAAGCTGTTCCCCTGTTTAATGGTAAAGATTTAAAAGGTTGGAAAGCAAGTGGTGCCAATCAGTGGGTAGTGAAAAATGGCATTTTGACCAGTCCGAAAGCAGGTTCTAACTTAATTACTGAACAGAAGTTTAATGATTTCAAATTGCACGTAGAGTTCCGTTATCAGAAAGGCGGAAACAGTGGCGTGTATTTAAGAGGTCGTTATGAAACACAGATAGAGGACAGCCAGAAAGATGCACATCCAAATAGTGTGTTGTTTGGCGGCATATACGGTTTTTTAACTGCCAATGAAATGGTAACCCTGGGTCCAAATGAGTGGCAAACTTATGATATTACTTTAGTGGGACGTATGGTGACTGTGGTGGCCAATGGAAAAACTATTATCAGTAATCAGGAAATTCCTGGGATTACAGGTGGTGCTTTAGACAGCAACGAGGCTGAGCCGGGACCAATTTATTTACAGGGAGATCATATGCCTATCGAATTCAGAAAAATAATCATTACGCCTGCTAAATAAAATAGACGGATTATATAAAGGAGACCTGGAACAGTTTTAACTGTTCCAGGTTTTTTATTGGGATATGGTACAATTGGCTGGTAACGATGTTTTTACAGCTTGCATTTTAAACCTTTTCTACTTTTTAATGTTTAAAATATAAAATGTTGGTTATGAAAGTAGTAAAGTTAGGTATCATTCTGCTCGTGAGTGGGGTGATATGGTCTTGCAGCCCAATTACAAAAATTACCGGATCGTGGGTGGATAAATCTGCAAGAGGAAAAACAGTTAATGGACAAACCATTTTCATTGCCTCGCTAACCAGAAATATGAAGGTCAGAACGGAGCTTGAAAATGGGTTTACAGCATTGCTTGCTCAAAAAAATGTGAAAACAGTAAAAGGGAATGATTATTTCAATCCTGATTTTTATAAGAAAATACCGGCTGAAAAGCAGTTGCTGTCACAGATCAGAAATTCGGGTGCAAATCTGATTTTGACCATATCAATGATCAATAAAAATAGTGAAACCCGATATGTTCCGGGCATCCGCGGGTATGCACCCTTCCCGTATTACAGATGGTACGGTGGATTCTATAGTTATTACAACTATTGGGGACCTATGTTTTATGAACCAGGTTATTATGTAACAGATAAAACCTATTTTATGGAGACCAATCTGTATGATATAGATAATAATAAATTGCTATGGTCTGCACAGTCTGAAACCGTTAATCCAGGTTCAATTGATAATTTTGTTCAGACTTATCCAAAAGTACTGATTGATCAATTGGTTAAAGACGGTTTATTATCGAACTAAGTTTTGCTGATTTGTCTAAATTAAATAGGCCATATCCTTACAAGGGATATGGCCTATTTAATTTAGAAGAAAGCTTTTCAAGGCTATATTTTCAAGGTCTCAAAAGCCTGTTTCAACGATAGGATTTGCCTTTGTACCTATCCGCTGTTTTACTATGCATTTTACTGATCTACCTTTAATCAACCGTAAAATAAATGCGGTATTTGAAAGGAGGCATAAAATGAAAAAGTACAATCAATTCGACTGGGAGATCAGTATGTTTTTTGATCGCTATCCCAATGGATGTGGCATCAATTGTTATTGTGTTAATCCAGCAGACGATTGCGGCTGTGAAGAGTGCCAGAAGCGGCATGCTTACCGTACTTACTATAGCCCGATGCTGAAAAAACTTAAAGACTATAGGCTAAATTAAATTCTTTTATCCGGATAGTTATTAAAAAGATCTATTAAATGCGACTTTTGCAGCTGATACGCAGGGTCATTGTACAAGTTCTGCCTTTCTGTAGGATCCCAGGATAAGTTGAACAATTCATAATCGGTGTTCTGCTCTTGTTTAGTCACCCGTAGTTTCCAATCGCCCTCTTTTACGCCTTCTAATGTGCGGTTAAAGTAATAAATAGGTTTATGGGGCTTTTTGTAATTTTTATTACTTAACAATCCGGCTATCGACTCGCCATCCAGTACTCTGTTTGGTACGGGTGTTTTGGTCCATTCTGCCAGACTGGGCATAACATCCAGATTAGAGATAGGGGTGCTGATCACTGCATTGTTTAGCGTATGGTTTTTGTAATAAACGATAAAGGGAACACGATGTCCAGCTTCATAAGAAATGCCTTTGGAGCCTCTGAATATCCCGGCAGTACCAATATGATAAGGCTTGGTTGCTCCGTCATCAAACATGCGGGGTGGGGCATTTAGCCAGGGGCCATTGTCACTGCTGAAAATAAAAATGGTATTGTCGGCCTGACCGGTGGCTTCCAGTACTTTCCATAGGTTGGCCAATTCGCTGTCCATTTCTTCTACAACGCTGCCCAATGCACCTCCGCGATGTGTGTGGGCATTTTTGCCGGCAGCATAGGCTACCGGAAGATGGGGCATGTTGTGTGCCAGATATAAGAAGAATGGTTTTTGTTCTTTTTGTGCCTGTTTTACAAAAGCGATACTTTCCTGGGTATATTTTTTTATCAGTATAGAGTCGGCGGGTTTATAAATTTCAGGCTTTCGGTTTCTGTAAATTTTGATCACGGTGTCTGTCTTTACATAAGGCGCTTTGTAATCATGACTGTACATCATCCCATAAAAAAGATCGAAACCTTGTTTATTGGGTAATCCCGTACCATAATCTCCGATATGCCATTTACCAATGCAAGCGGTTTTATAACCGGAAGTTTTGAGCATCTCGGCTATGGTTACTTCTTCATCGGGAATGGCCGTCTTGTCTCCGGGACCAATTACATAATTCAGATTTGAACGACTACAATACCTGCCTGTAAGCAAAGAAACCCTGGATGGTGAACAAGTAGGAGAGGTGGTTACAAAATTGGTAGCCATAATGCCTTTTTTTGCCATTTTATCCAAAAAAGGGGTTTGAATTACCGGATTGCCATAACAGGAGAGGTCGCTATAGCCCATGTCATCAGTAAGCACAATAACTACATTCGGTTTTTTCTGGGCAAAGGTGATGCTAAAGCTAAAGCTTAAAAGGAGCAGTATTTTAAGGCTGTTAAGGAGGAAGGAAAAGGAACTCATGAGGGGGGCAGTAAGTTTAATATTTGCTAAATTAAATGTATGGAATAAGGAGGAGGAAGACAAGCCAAAATGTTTTGAATTTGGTGAATTTTTTATTCGTTCTATTTTACTCCTTTCTCATTAATGCTTTTGGTACCCGGTTCGGGCGTGGTGACTTTAAACAGATAGTTACCTGTTTCGCTGACCTGAAAAGAAAATTCACCTTTGTCATTTGTCGCTGTTACGATGAAGTTACCGCCAGGATTCTTACCGCCTTTTACGATGATCCCTCCAATCGGATTACCTGCTACCAGTGCCTGTGCCTTTACAGGCCTACTTTTGGTACTGCTTACACCTTTTTCACTGATGCTTCTGCCTTGTGGCTCATCCTGTGGAGTAATGGTAAAGGTATAATTGCCGGCCTCTAAATCGTTTAATACTAATTCTCCTTTGTCATTGGTAGTGATCACCATAAGGTTGCCACCCGGATTTTTACCGCCTTTTACTACAATACCACCTATCGGGGTACCAGCTACCAAAGCTTCAGCTTGTTTTCCGTTTATACTTTTTACTCCTTTTTTATCGATGCTTTTTTCGTTTGGTACAGTAGGGGCAACAACCCTTCCAGCTGCGTAAGAAGCAGAGGCTGCACCGCTACCGCCAGTTCCATTGCCAATGCTTGAAACAGCTGCTGTGTGTACCATACCATTATCGCCAGGTTTAGTTACCTTGCCCTTCAAACGTCTGGTTTTGCTGCCAAAATTCCAGCTCAAACCTGCGTTTACGACCATGCTTTGATAAGTTACACTACCGGATTGATCTATCATTTTTCCAGAACTTAATTGCCCAGGTTCATAAGTGTTTTTATCATTGAAGCCTCCGGCAGGTTTCAACCAGCTTTGCATAGTTTTGATTTCCGGTCCAAGGTTCAAAGATCCGGCAGCATAAATGCTTAAAGCATCGGAAAGGGGATAGCTGATTTTTAACTGGGGCATGGCGATAAAGCCCGTACTTCTTACTTCAGGCGATTCCGAAAGCACAATGGTTTGTGTAGCACCGTTGACCATAACTGAACTGCTTTGTAAAAAGCCGTCTTGTTTTAAACTCATATATCCGCCGCTAATGGATGGGGAGAGGGTAAGTGATCCCAGTGTAAAATCGGCCTGTAAGCCTGCCGACCCCATGAAACCTTTGTTAGCCGTTGCACCTTTTTGCGCATTGGCAATTTCTAAATTCCCACTGTATAGTTGGTAGGCTGCCTGAGTGGTGCCGGCATCTGGTGTCAGGCTTTTGACTGTTTGGTAGGCACCACCGGCTACAATGCCCAGGGCAAACTTGCCACTGCCTTTAACAGAGCCATCCCATCCTTTGCGTAAAAATGGTACAAATACATTGGCATGGACATCCTGACCATTTCCAAGGTAGGCTTTTGTTTTTAAGGATGATGAACTATTGTTTACACCTCCGCCAATTGATACGATTACGGGTTGTTGTGCTGCAGCTATACTGGTAGCGAATATTAAAAATGTGGTGAGTATATTTCTTTCCATAATGGGGTAGCTTTTTTGTTGTTTCTCGCTACTTGATGATATATCAAGACAAGTGACAAATTGTTACCCCTTAAAGACAGAAATTCTTAGCCTTTTAATAACTTGGCTTCGGCAAAATCAGGACAGTATAAGGCCAGCTGTGGTATAGCTTCGGCAAACAGGTGCTTTTACCCGAAGCAGAGCCAGCACTGACTCGAAACTGTTATGAATTTAAAAAGGCCACATCAAACGATGTGGCCTCTCTATCTCTAAATAATAGAATTTTAATTACCTGTCAGTTGTTCCGTTAACTGACGTTTTTTGCCATCGATGTTTAACGTTAAATCGAGTGTACCTTTTGCCAGGTTATGTTTAGCGCCTTCTTTAACCGTAATTTCCGGTGCTTTAGCCCCTTCAAACGGATAAAGTACGGTGATAAAACTCGAGGTATTTTCATCACCCTTCGCTTTTTCAAAAGCGAAAGCAGGGCGGGGAACTTCCTTACGGTAGGCATAAGATACTTTACCTTCTTCTTCAGTTAATACAGCACCGTTGGCAAAACCCTGTATCAACAGGTTGTTGCCATCTTTATAACCGGTTTGAGCGCTATTGTTGCCTTTGTTAAAACGAACACCACTTTCTTCGGCAAACTGGAAATGAACACCTACATTGCCTTTGGCAGTACCAATGGCCTCATCCACAATCACAAAGTATTTTTTGTCGACAAACAATACGCTGCGGCGGTGGCTCAGTGTTTTATAACTAGGATTGCTGTACACCAAAAGATCAACAGCAGGACTTGTTTTCCATGTGATCAGCTTTGCATCACAAGTCTCCATATTGTTGTTGTCCAACGTCAAGGTCTTGTGTACTTTAGTCTGGCGGTAGGCTTCTCTTAATTTCTGTATTTCTTCATTTCCGCTATACACATAACAACCCGCATCAGGCATAAAATTACGGCCTTTTACCCAAAGGTCGAAGGTGCCGTTGTCGGGCTGACTATGGAAGAATCCCGGAGGGCTGGCCCTTAGTACCATTACGGTAGCATTTTCTTTCCAACCGTTTCTAAAAGTGTAAAAGCCACCTGTTTTTAGGGCGCTGGATAAATAAGCAGGTGTAGTACCCTGTTTTCCTTCGGTAGCAAAATACTTGATAGTTTGGTTTTGAGGAAACACTTCCAGCCAGCTTTTATACTCTTTCAGCATCTGATCTTTGTTGGCCAGTTTCGCATCTCCAAACATGGGATAAACATAGTCAGGGAAAGAAAAATCGGCCAGGGCAATGATCATCTGTTCTATGGTCTTTTTATAGCTGTCCGGAAATTCATTGGCCATACCCGTTAGCTGTGTCATACGCAAGGCCTTTAAAAAGATATTGATGGTGGCTACATGATAGTTTGGCGATAACTCAAACTGCAGGCCATCCGGATAAATCTGTTTTTTGATCTCGGTATTTAGTATCTCTATACCACTTTTTCTCCAGGCATCCGCAGCTTTAAGTTCCGGGAAAAAACAACCCGCATAAATGATGCGCTGCGCTTCAAACAACAAATGGTTCCCTTTTTCAGAGTAATTGTTCAGGATATGATTGGCCTGCTGATTGTAAATATTCAAAAACTCAAGCAGAAAATCAGGGCTGAAGCTAGGTGAAGTAATAAACATATTGAACATGGCAGGCTGGTCCTGAATGCGGGTAGCCACTTCTAAAGGGCGCCAGGCAAATCTGTCGTTTTCTTTAGACAGACCCAATGGGTTCTTTTTTACCCAGTCGCGGAACTGGAAAATCCACTCTTTGGCGTATTTTTCATCACCCGACGACCAATAGGCCAGTCCCATAGGCTCCCACCAATACATACGGTGCAATTGCCAGCGAATTTCATTGTCCTTAACCGGCCAGTGTTGCCAGTTGATATCCTTACCATAATCAATAAAACCATAACCAGGGTGTACATAAAACTGGTGCAACATGCCTTTGTCGGCTTTTTCTTGTACACCTGCAGGTAGCTTTTTGCCGGCAAAACGGGCTTTATCTTCCTTATTGTATTCAGGATGTTTGATGTTGCTCCGCTTTCTGTAGTATTTTAACAGCGCTTTAGCCGCATTTTCATAGTCTTTGGCCGTTACCAGTTTATTTACTTCTTCCAGTCCCGGATAACTTAGGTTCAGGTTATTGAAACTATCCTTAGTTACCGGTGTACCCTGCTGTTGTGCAAACAATAGCGTAGGGACAAGGGTAAGTAATAAAAAGATCCTTTTCAGTTTCATTGTGGTTGTTTTAATTAAGACTGACTGATGGTTTTCAGGTTAATTTTTTTGATCTCGGCATAACGTTTTAAAGCCTCCAGGAAGTAGTAATCGGCATAATTTAAAGGTGTATCAATTTCCGAATTGTACAATAATGCACCCACACTATGTTTCAATATGAAAAACTTATTCTCTCCCGGTTTGGCCAGATACTCATCCGACGATAAGGTTTTCAGAATATCTTCAGCATATTTAAAGTACTTCTGTCCGTCTTTTACCTGTGTGCTCAGGTCTAACAATGCTGAGGCAATAACGGCGGCAGCCGAAGCATCACGAGGCGATCTGTCGCGGTTGTGCACATCAAAATCCCAAAGTGGAATTTTATCAGCAGGCATAGCAGGATGGTTCATAATAAAAGCTGCAATATGCTCGGCATGCTCAATAAACTTCTTGTCTTTGGTATCTTTAAAACTCATGGTATAGCCATATAGTCCCCATGCTTGTCCGCGTGCCCAGGCCGATTCATTTGTCAATCCCTGGTGGGTTTCTCTTTGTAGCACCTTACCTGTTAATGTATCGTAGCTGATGACATGATAAGAACTGTAATCTTTTCTGAAATGATTTTTCATGGTGGTTACCGCATGTGTTTTGGCGGCATTGAACCATTCCGGCTTATGAAATTCCTTTCCTGCCCAGTATAAATACTCCAGGTTCATCAGGTTGTCGATGATAACCGGGTACGCCCAGTGCCCAAAATCCCATGAGCGGATTACACCAGCTTTTTTGTTAAAACGGGCATATAAATTAGCTGCACCATTTTCCAGAGGTTTCAGGTAAGTTTTATCTCCGGTCAGTCTGAATGCATTTCCATAAGAGCAGTATAACATAAAGCCAAGGTCATGCGTATCCTTTACATATTGTATAGAATCCAGCGCCAGGGTAAATCTTTTGGCTTCAGTAGCTAAATTTTTATCACCTGATAGTTCATATCCATACCATAAGCTGCCTGCAAAAAAACCGGTAGTCCAGTCGCGTAATGGAGCAAGCCTTACTGTGCCATCAGGATTAATCGACCTTGGATTCATTCCAGGTGTATAAGTTTGTGCTGCTTTGGTCAATTGGTACACGGCTGTCTTTGTCGATTTTTTTAACCAGTCATCCCCGTTGCCCTTCGTGACTGCCATACTATTTGTCGATCCCATAAAAGCCAGGGAAGCAACAAATACGCTAAGTAGTGATTTCATATTTGTGTTTTTTGTCTGTTAACAATAATGATGCAAACCCAACATCTGTAGCAAAAAGCA
Source organism: Pedobacter schmidteae (assembly GCF_900564155.1). Taxonomy (NCBI): domain Bacteria; kingdom Pseudomonadati; phylum Bacteroidota; class Sphingobacteriia; order Sphingobacteriales; family Sphingobacteriaceae; genus Pedobacter; species Pedobacter schmidteae. The sequence continues at coordinate 3,364,095 of NZ_LS999839.1, forward strand.
CAGGCATGTTTTAGTTCACTCATCTCGTGATCTAAGTTTTGTTTTGTGATTGATGAAGGTAGTGAGCATAAAAATCAAAGGCTTTAGGTATAGGATAAATTCGTTTAAATATTGATGAATGTTAAAATAATCAGGTCTTAGGGACGGTATTGTTTTACGCCATATAGCGGTTAAATGAATGTCAACACGTATTTTTGTCAAATAATTGGATGATTAATCAAAAGTGATAGCATTTTAAACAATACCTAAATCCCTTCTGCGTATACTGCTATACATTCGTTTTGTCAATTAACCAAATTATGTAAATCCAAAAATGTTATGAAACGATTTTTACTGCTATTAATTATTGTTGCGGGTAACCTTACGCTCTATGCCCAAAATATAAGTGTAAAGGGGGTGGTTACCGATGAAGCGGGCAACCCGCTACCCGGTGCTACAGTTACGGAGAAAGGTGTTGCCAACGGAAAAGTGACCGATAACAATGGTGCGTATGAAATCAGAGTTAAACAGGATGCTGTTCTTGTTTTTTCCTATATCGGATCGATCAGTACCGAGCGTGCCGTTAAGGGGCGTTCCGTTATTAATGTACAACTTGCTGACGACAACAAGAACCTGAATGAGGTGGTTGTTATTGGTTACGGTACAATGAAGCGGAAGGATCTGACCGGGGCTATATCTTCGGTAAAAGGGACCGAGTTGGCCAAAGTACCAGTGCCAAACGTAGCTTCAGCCTTACAGGGCCGGATTGCAGGTGTACAGGTAGCTCCCTCTGATGGAACTCCGGGGGCACAGCCTTCTATTGTAATCAGGGGTGGAGGTTCTATTACCCAAAGTAATGAACCTTTGTATGTAGTGGATGGTATTCCACAAACAGATGGGCTAAGCTTTCTTGATCCAATGGATATAGAGAGTGTAGATGTACTGAAAGATGCGTCTGCCGCTGCTATTTATGGTGCAAGGGGAGCGAACGGGGTAATCCAGATCACCACCAAACAGCCTAAAGCCGGAAAACTGACCATAAATTATGACATGTATTATGGTGCAAAAAAGATAACCAAGGAATTGCCCTTGTTAAATCCATATGATTATACCCTGCTTCAATATGAGAGGTCACTGGGCAACGTTACTGAGATGGACCGTTATACCAGGACGTTTGGTGATTTTTCCAGAAGAGATGAGCTTTATTTAGGAAAACCAGGTATAAACTGGCAGAATTTAGCACTGGGAAATACCGCAAATAGCCAGTACCATAAAATAGGCATTAGTGGCGGAAGTAGCGAAACGAGGTTTAACTTGTTCTATTCTCATAATAACGACGAAGGAACTATGCTGTACAGCTCTGCTGATAAAGATGTAATGAAGCTGACTGTAAACCATAATCTTGGTAAAAAATTAAAGGTGAACGGAATTGTAAACTATTCTAACCAGAATACCTTCGGTGTAGGAACCAGGGAAGGTAACAATCGTTTCAACCAGCTTCAAAATATCCTTCAGTACCGCCCAACCTTTGGTATCGGCGGAAGTGATGACGACCTGATCAATCAGGATACAGACCCATTCCTGGATGAAAATTCGGGTAATGTGCTCCAAAACCCGATTACCAATGCTGAATCGCAAATGAGATCGGCCAACGGCAAACTTTTAAATGTAAATGCTTCGCTTGATTACGAATTTTTTCCTGGCTTTACCTATAAAGGATTGGTGGGTTTTAAAACAGCCAACAACAAAACAAAGCTGTTTAATGATGCGCGTTCCATGAATGCCAAGCGTACAAATGGCCCTAATGGATCTATTGCCCAGGCAGATCAGAATGGTTGGAATTACACCAATACACTAACTTATTCTCCTAAATTAAAAAAGGGGCACAGTCTGACCGTAATGGCAGGGCAGGAGCAGTTGTATAACCTGTATGAGAATTTCTCTATGGCGGCAAGCAATTTCCCTAACGTGAATTTAGGTCTGGACGATATTGCCCAGGGAGCGGTAATGGGGCCATTAAGCTCCAGAAAGGAAGATGATAAACTATTTTCTTTTTTTGGTAGGGCCAATTATGCCTATAAAGAAAGGTATCTTTTGTCTGCCAGTTTTAGGGCCGATGGTTCGTCCAAGTTTGGTGCCGATAATAAATTCGGTTATTTCCCATCGGCAGCATTTGCCTGGAGGGTAAGTGATGAGAGTTTTATGAAAAACATCAAAGAAATCTCTGATCTTAAACTGCGTGTAAGTTACGGAGCATCGGGTAATAACCGTATTGCCAACTACCTTTCGCTGGATTTGTTCCAGTCTGGTTTTTACCCTTTAAACAACTCCAATGTGATCGCTGTTTTTCCTAATTCATTACCTAACCCCAACCTGAAATGGGAAACTACTGTTTCGAAAAATCTTGGTTTGGATTTGGGCTTGTTTGGCCAGCGTGTACAATTAACAGTGGATGCCTATGATAACAGAATTTCCGACCTGCTATTAAATTCAGTAGTTTCAGGTGTGTCCGGATTTAACAATATGCTTATTAATGTTGGTTCTACCAGTAATAAAGGAGTCGAGTTTAGTTTAAATACCGTTAACATTAAAAAGAGCGATTTCAGCTGGAACAGTGCTTTTAATATTGGTTTCAATAACAATAAGGTTACCAGCTTGAACAAAGGCGATAAGTTTATGCTGGCCAATTCAGGCTGGGGCGAAAACCTGGAAAACGATTATATCGTAGAAGTAGGTCAGTCGGTTGGCCGCATGTATGGTTATAAAACCAATGGAGTTTATACCGTTGAGGATTTTAATTATAATGCAGCAACGCAGGTGTTCACTTTAAAAAGCGGAATCCCGCAAGATCCAAACAACCCGGCAAAACCAGGTACACTGAAATTTGTGGATGTGAAGGAAGACGGGGTGATCAATTCCGACGACCGTTCGGTAATAGGAAACGCAACACCTAAATTCACTGGTGGCTTAAACAATAATTTCAGTTATAAAGGCTTTGATTTAAGCGTGTTTATCAACTGGTCGTACGGAAATGACATTTACAATGGAAACCTACTAAATAACAGTCAAACCAACCTTAACAATATCAATACCATGGCTTATTTTGCCGACCGCTGGATCACCGTTAACGCTGCGGGGCAACGTATCACCACTCCGGAGGAAATGAATGCCTTGAATGCGGGAAAAACGAAGCCTTCATATAATGGCAGAGGTTCGGCTTTGCGTCTTTACGATCAAATGATCGAAGACGGCTCATTCCTGCGCATTAGCAACGTAAGTCTGGGGTATACCTTCCCTAAAAACTGGATCTCCAAGTTAAAGATGAGTGGTGCCAGGGTATATGTTACGGCCTATAATCTGCATACCTTTACCAAATACAGCGGGTACGATCCGGAAGTGAGTACGGCCAACCCAACCCGCTTAACCCCGGGTGTAGATTTTGGTGCTTATCCGAGAAGCCGTTCATTTGTGGCCGGTGTAAATGTTTCCTTCTAAAATTCAAGATTAAGATCATGAAAAGATATATTAAATTAATGGCCGTAGCATCAGTTATGTTTGTTATGCCAACTTCATGCAAAAAGTGGCTGAAAGAAGAACCTTATTCACTTTATGCAAGCGATACCTTTTTTAAGACTACCGACGAGGCCGATATGGCTGTACTTGGGGTTTATCAACAGATGACCGGAACCGCGGGGTATGGCTTTTACATGTCGATGGTATTCGATATTGATAGTGATATTGCGCAGATGCAGGGCGCTACAATTAGTGATGGCCCACGTCAGGTTGCACATTATTCCATTCCTACGGCCCATTCATATATGCTCGATACCTGGAGGCAAATGTACAGGGGTATCAATAGGGCCAATCTGGTTATTGAAAAGGTACCACAGATGGACCTTTACAAAAACGGCACAGATGCACAGAAAGCGACCTTGAACAAAATACTTGGAGAAGCAAAATTTTTAAGGGGACAGTATTATTTTGATCTGGTACGCCTTTTTGGTGATGTGCCGATGAAGCTCAAATCCACCGAAGCTACAGATGATGTGCTACTGCCAAGAACTGACCGTTACGAGATTTATACCCAGATTATTAAGGATATGACAGAAGCGGCTGCAGTTATCCCGGAAAACTCTGCCAAATCTAAGGATGAAAGAGTAAGTAAAGGAGCAGTAAAGGGAATGTTAGCACGTGTTGCTTTGTTTGCAGGCGGATTTTCATTGAGGCAAAATGGTGTGATGGAACAACCATCCAACTATAAGGAATATTATGCGCTTGCACAGAAAATGACCTCAGAGGTGATGACTTCTGGCGAGCATTCCTTAAATGCCAGCTATGAGCAGATCTTTAAAAACCATTGTAAATTTATCCTGGAGCCTAAAGAATCGATGTATGAAGTAGCTTTGTTTAACGCAACAGGGGGAAGTGGAAACAGTGGTGTAGTAGGCACCTGGAATGCACCGATTGCCGATAACGGAAACCCTTATGGCAGGGCAAACTCCTTTTACAAAACTACAGCCCTGTTTCAGAAAAGTTATAAGACCGGTGATTTGCGCAGGGATGTAGCTGTTTGTACTTATAAACTGGATGTTACAGGGGCCCAGGTAGCTCAAACTACAGGCCGCCTTGATGAAGGCTGGGCTCCGGGAAAATGGAGGCGCGACTGGCAGAATACAGGCCCCAAAGACTTGAACAATACAGATATCAACTGGACCTTGCTGCGCTATGCTGATGTTTTGCTGATGCGTGCTGAAGCAGAAAACGAGCTGAATGGAGGGCCAAATGCGGCAGCCTATGATGCGATTAACCAGGTAAGAAGAAGGGCCTATGGTAAGCCGTTGAATACTCCGGATGCTGCGGTTGACCTGCCTGCAGGCTTGAACAAAGATGATTTTTTTGAAAGATTGAAACAGGAACGCGCCTGGGAACTTTGTTTTGAAGGAATGAGAAGGATGGATTTGATCCGTTGGAATATCCTTGCCACAAGCATTAAAGCTACACAGGTAGCTTTAAAAGCTTACCGTAGCAATTACGCCTATATAGCGGCCGATTATTTTACACCAAATAAAAATGAATTATATCCAATCCCTCAGATTGAAAGGGATTTGAATACGAACCTTTCACAAAATCCTAAATATTAACTTATAAGGAATTGATAAAATTAAAACCGGCCTCATTCTATATTATTAGAATGAGGCCGGTTTTGTTATATCATACAAAAACTTAGTTTTGCTATATCGACGTCACTAATCATGGAAATAAAAAATCTTCAACATATACCTCTTCCTTCAATTGTGGATTGCCTGTTGGAATCCTTTGCCGATTATTTTGTAAAGATGCCTGAAGATGTCCAATATTGGGAAAATCGGTTTTTAGGTGCCCGGGTTAATTTTGAATTGTCATTCGGAATGTTTGACCAGGGGAAATTAATCGGTTTCATTATAAATGGAATAGACTATACGGGGGATGATTTAACTGCTTTTAACACGGGAACCGGCGTAATACCTGCATACAGGGGAAATAAAGTTGTAGATGGCATCTATGATTTTGCTATTCCTATTCTGAAAAAAAATGGGGTTAAAAAATGTATGCTGGAGGTGATCCAAAAGAACGAAAAAGCAATTCGTGTATATGAAAGGATTGGGTTCTCAAGCCATAGGTCACTTAAGTGTTTTAAAGGAAGTCTAAAGACAGGAACAGCAGGTGTCGATATCAGGAAAGTCAACTTTGAACATATTATAGATAAACAAACTGTTGATCAGCAATTGTATTCATGGGATAACAATAATGAGGCAATTCTTAGTGCCGGAAATTTATATCAAGCATTTGAGGTTTACTCCAGAGATAGCTGTATCGGATATTTCGTGATCAATCCCAAGATTGGTTACATCCCTCAGTTTGAATTATATGATACCGAATCGGATAACCAGCCGCAGCTTTTCGCGGGCATCAGACAGGCGGCAGAGGAAGTGAGGATCAATAATGTAGATGCTTCCAGAATACATCTATTTGATGCGCTGTTGCAAGCCGGACTGGAAAATCATATCGATCAGTTTGAAATGGAGATGAAAATATTTTAAAAATAAACAAATTCCTTTCAATTACGTTGAAAACTGGTAAATAGCCTTATTAATGCGTTATAATCTTTGTAGGTTTAGTCTTACCGGAGTCAGATAAATCTGAAAACCGGGCAACTAAACCCATATAAAAATGAAAAGACAGCTTTACTTGTGCCTGATTTTTTTTGTTGCGGAGCTTGTTGCTTTTACAACAAAAGGCCATGCTCAAATGCAGAATGATGTAATCTGGAAAGAGGTGGATGGCGTATCGATGCCGATCCCTCCTAGGGCTCATCCACGATTATACCTTCGTGAAAAACAAGTTCCTGATTTAAAAAACAGGATGAACGACCCGGAACTGAAAAAGGTTTGGGCCGACATGATTAAAATGCAGGAAGACTGGAAGCCTGAGGATATTCCGGAAGTGAAGGACTTTCGCTTTTATTTTAACCAGAAAGGACTTACGGTAAGGGTCGAATTAATGGCTTTAAACTATTTGATGACCAAAGACCCAAAGTTGGGACGGAAAGCCATTACTTCCATTATCGATACCCTTGAAACGGCAACCTTTAAGCCTGCGGGTGATATTTCGAGAGGGATTGGCCTGTTTATGGTAACCGGGGCTATTGTATACGATTGGTGCTATGATCAATTGAAGCCGGAAGAAAAAAGCCGTTTTGTGAAAGCATTTGTGAGGTTGGCCAAAATGCTGGAGTGTGGTTATCCTCCAGAAAAGGATAAGTCCATAGTAGGGCATGCTTCAGAGTGGATGATCATGCGCGACCTGCTCTCGGTAGGTATCGCCATTTACGATGAGTTCCCGGAAATGTATAACCTGGCTGCGGGCCGTTTTTTCAAAGAGCACCTGGTAGCGCGCAATTGGTTCTATCCTTCGCACAATTACCATCAGGGTATGTCGTACCTGAACGTAAGGTTTACCAACGATCTTTTTGCACTATGGATATTAGACAGGATGGGAGCAGGTAATGTATTTCATCCCGGACAGCAATTTGTACTTTACGATATGATCTATAAACGTCGTCCCGATGGACAGATCATGGCTGGTGGCGATGTAGATTATTCCCGGAAAAAGCCTAAGTATTATTCATTACCGACATTGCTTGCAGGCAGTTATTATAAGGACGAATATCTCAATTATGAATTTCTCAAAGATCCTAAGGTTGAGGCGCATTGCAAATTATTCGAATTTTTATGGCGGGATACCAAACTGGGTAGTCGCAAACCTGACGATTTGCCGCTCTCCCGGTATTCCGGTTCTCCATTTGGATGGATGATTGCACGGACAGGCTGGGGGCCAGAAAGTGTGATTGCCGAGATGAAAATCAATGAGTATTCTTTTTTGAACCATCAACACCAGGATGCAGGAGCATTCCAGATTTATTACAAAGGACCATTGGCTATCGATGCCGGATCATATACCGGTTCGTCGGGTGGTTACAATAGTCCGCACAATAAGAACTTTTTTAAGCGCACCATTGCGCACAACAGCTTGTTGATTTATGATCCTAAGGAAACTTTCAGTTCATCGGGATATGGTGGAAGTGATCATACCGATTTTGCAGCCAACGATGGAGGTCAGCGCTTGCCAGGAAAAGGTTGGACGGCGCCTCGTGAACTGAAAGAAATGTTGGCTGGTGATTTTAAAACAGGTAAAATTATTGCTCAGGGATTTGGTCCTGATGCACAAACGCCTGATTATACTTACCTGAAAGGTGACATCACGGAAGCGTATTCTGCAAAGGTGAAGGAAGTAAAACGTTCGTTCCTTTTCCTGAACCTTAAAGATGCCAAAGTTCCTGCAGCTATGATTGTTTTTGATAAAGTGGTTTCTGCCAAACCTGATTTTAAAAAGTTTTGGTTGTTGCACAGTATTGAAAAACCCGAAATAAAGGGCAACCAAATGACTATAAAACGTACAAAAAACGGTGATAGCGGGATGTTGGTGAATACAGCTTTGTTGCCAGATATGGCTAACGCTGACATTACGGCTGTTGGTGGTAAGGGCAAAGATTTCTGGGTATTTGGTACCAATTATACCAACGATCCTAAGCCGGGCACGGATGAGGCATTGGAACGTGGCGAATGGCGCATAGAGATTACACCGAAAAAGGTAGCTTTAGAGGATTACTATCTGAATGTCATGCAGATTGCCGACAATACACAGCAAAAATTGCACGAGGTGAAACGTATTGATGGCGATAAGGTGGTTGGGGTACAGCTTGCGGATAGGGTGGTTACTTTCAGCAGAACTTCCGAAACAGTTGATCGTACTTTTAACTTTTCTGTTAGCGGAAAGGGTATCTTCAAATTTGTGATTACAGATCTTTTACCAGGTACCTGGCAGGTATGGAAAGATGGTAAGGTGCTTTATCCTGCACTTTCTGCCGGTGGTGATGATGCTGCGCTTCATTTTACCGGAACTGAAGGAACCTATCGTTTCCTGAGATAGGGTTTTCAATTTTAAAGGGTATGAAATAACAAAAGGTCGTTTTTTTATAGAAAAACGACCTTTTGTTATTTTTTTTCGTCGGGTTTATTCTTTAGCCTCTTTGCTGTTTTAAGCTATTATTCAGCATCCATTCTATCTGGCCATTTACACTACGGAACTCATCAGCTGCCCATTTTTCGATAGCTTTCATAGTTTCAGAGTCGATCCGTAGTGCAAATGATTTTTTTTCAGCCATTTTATTGATTTAAAGTACCAGTGTTGATTACCGGTTTTGTTTCACTATCACCGCACAAAACTACCATTAAATTACTTACCATAGTTGCTTTTCTGTCATCGTCAAAATCAATTATTTTTTTCTCCGAGAGTAAATTTAATGCACTTTCTACCATGCCAACGGCACCCTCTACAATTTTATGACGTGCAGCAACTACAGCTGATGCCTGTTGCCTTCTCAGCATAGAGTGGGCAATTTCCGGTGCATAGGCCAGGTAGCCAATTCTGGATTCGATGACTTCAATTCCGGCAATGTCCAGCCTTTCGGTAAGCTCATGTTCCAGTGTTTTATTCACGTCATCAAAATTAGTACTTAGTGTAACAGTGGCTGTTTCATCTTCAAAATGATCATAAGGGAAAGAACCGGCCAGTTTACGAACAGCCGAGTCGGTCTGTATTTTGATAAAAGCAGAATAGTTGTCTACTTCAAATGCACATTTAAAAGTATCCTTTACCCGCCATACCAAAATTACACTAATGATAATGGGGTTCCCCATCTTGTCATTTACCTTAATTTTTTCACTTTCAAAGTTTCTGGCCCGTAAGGAATAAGTATATCTGTTGTAAAGTGGGTTTACCCAAAAAAGACCATTTTGTTTAATGGTACCCCGATATTTTCCAAAAAGCAACAGCACCTTTGAACTGTTTGGGCTAACAATGGTAAGTCCCTTTGCTAAAATAATTGCAATGGGTATAGTACAAATTAAGACCGGAATATTCTCTGTAATGGCACCATAAATTGCTGCCAGCGCCGCTAGTACGGTAAGAAGCACGGTTAGGTATCCGTTAAAAGGGGCGATAATTTTTTCTGTTTTCATACGGTTTGTTTTGATATAAAAATGATATCACTAAGATATTAATTATTTTGAAATACAAACACTTTTTTACCATAAAAATACTTTAGAAGATAGTACACTTTGGGAGTATATTGTAAGATGAAAAAGAAAGCTCTTATTTTATTGTCGGTAATAATTTATTAATACTGGCCTAACACGGTGTGGGTAGATTTGCAGCTAAATAAATATTTAGTAAATTTATATACATCCTCCTCTTTGTTTTGATTATGTTTGTGAATAGGCCAATGGCCGGTCTAACCAGAGAAAAATTTACGGCTAACAACAATGAAGAATATGGTGCTTACTGAACCTATGATTTCTGAATCTGAATTGGTTTCCAGGTTAAAACAGGGAGACGAAAAAGCCTTTGAATTGTTGTACCATCAGTATAAACGCCAGATCGCACCAAACTTATTGCGTTTATTAAAATCGACTGCCGTCGCTGAAGATCTGTTACACGATTTATTTCTGAAGATTTGGGAGAACCGGGCTGATTTGGATCAGGAAAAGTCTTTACGTGCTTATCTTTTCCGGATTGCGCACAATATGGTCATTGATTTTTTCCGCAAAGCGGCAAGGAACAAAACTTATGAGCAGCATTTGGCAGTTAATGCCAACCTGACCTACTCACATATTGAAGAAATGCTGGACGATCATCAAAAAAGAGAGTTTTTGGATCGTGCGCTTGAAACCTTATCGCCCCAAAGCCGATTGGTATTTAAACTATGTAAGCTGGAAGGTAAGTCTTACCATGAGATCAGTGAGTTATTACAAATATCGCCAAATACGGTAAGCAATCACCTGATGAAGGCAACCCGGCACCTCAAATTATACCTTTCCAATTCTGCCCATCTGCCTTATCTTATCACGCTTATTTTAATTTCCCCCTTTTGTATTTAAGCGTGTTCAATTCTTTTAAAAAAAAAATGTAGACGACGTAGTGACTTTTTTGGAGTTGTTCGTATATGTATAAAATCAAAGATTGAAAAAGAATAAAAATATATCGAAGTTGTTTTCTTCCTATCTGGATGATCAGTATACTGAAGCCGATTTAAATGAGATTTTAAAGGCTTTTGATACTGAAACACCGGAGTGGGAACTGGATGATCAGATCAGGATTGAATTGGAAGCGAACAGGGAACCAGATGCAAAGGTTCAGCAGATGATGGATAGGGTAGAGCAGCGTTTGCTGCTGAGCATTAGAAAAGAAGACGTACCTGTGAAGAAAGTTCGTAGCCTGCTGCCCTGGTTTAGCGGGGCTGCAGCTGTGGGACTTTTAATTGGTTTTGCTTGGTGGAGTTGGTTTGGAAATCTGGATCAGCGTATTGTGAAGGACAATATATATGGTTATGCAAATGATGTGTTGCCCGGAGGAAATAGAGCAACCCTGATTCTTTCGGATGGCAGGTCGGTAGAATTGGATAAAGATAAGACGGCTTTGAAAGAGCAGGATGGAACCGAGATTGCCGGTAAAGACGGCTTATTGGTTTATAAGGGATCAACCGGAAATGCTGGCGAAAAGATATTGATGAATACATTGGTTGTACCTAAGGGGGGAAGTTATCAACTCTCTTTGCCTGATGGATCGAAGGTTTGGGTAAATGCATCTTCGGTATTGCGTTTTCCTACCCGTTTTGCCGGGAAAGAAAGAAGGGTGTTTGTTGAAGGAGAGAGCTATTTTGAGGTAGCAAAAAATGCGGATATGCCTTTCCGGGTGCAGATAGGGAAGGCTACTGTGCAGGCCCTTGGGACACAGTTTAACGTGAATTCAACTGATCCACAACGATTAAAGGCTACGCTGGCCGAAGGCTCAATATTGGTTTCATCCCTGGGCAAATCCGTAAAATTGGTACCCGGACAAGAGGCTGTTTTAAGCGCTCCCGGAACTGATTTTCTGGTTCGTAAGGCCGATATGGAGCAGGTTCTGGCCTGGAAGGAGGGCTATTTTTATTTTAAAAACGATCGTTTTGAGCAGATTATGAAAGAAGTGGCCGACTGGTATGGCTTAAAATTACAGTATGAGGGAATTATACCACAATCGTTGTTTACCGGAAGTGTGGACCGCAATGCGAATCTTTCTGAAGTACTGGAGATGCTCAAATCCATCAGTCCGGCCAAATTTAGGATTGAAGGACAAAAACTAATTATTGATTTCAATTAACCAAACCAAACATATAAACTTAAACCCTCAATTATGATGAAATGGAGAAATTAGAGCTAAATTAAACGGAGGTGATTTCGGCACCTCCGTAAAAAATGTGTAAAGCTGAATAACGATAAACAACTTAACTATTCAAAATTATGAATTATTTCCGTCAAGGCAAAAAGCCCTATGGCAGTACTATATATTACCCAATTGTCAACAAAATTATCATAACCATGAAACTGACCTTGTTCCTGGTTTTATTTTTTACTGCCGGCCTTTTGGCTGCAAGTAAAGGACAGGAGATCAATCTTTCTGTAAAGGATTACCCTTTGGAAAAAGTGCTGTCGGAGATTGGTAGGCAGACAAAATTTAAATTTCTTTACAACAATCTATTATTAAGAGAGTCGGGCCCGGTAAGCATTCAGGTAAGGAATGCATCGCTGGACGAGGTATTGCAGGAACTGTTGGTTTCAAGACGGCTGAGCTATAAAAAAATAGCCAGAACCATTACAATTAGCCGTAGTACAGCGAAAGATCAAGTACTGAACGCTCAGGAGGATATCATCGTTTCAGGAACGGTAAGTGATTCAATTGGTGTCCTGTCGGGTGTTTCTGTGGTGGTTAAAGACCGACCGAGATCCGGGACAATGACCGATGCCAATGGGAAATTTACTTTAAAGGCTCCGGCAGATGGTACACTAATTTTTAGATATGTAGGATTTATAGAGCAAAGTATTCCGGTGAAGGGAAACACCCGTTTGGATGTGGTTTTGAGAGCTGCTCAGAATCTGATGACTGAGGTGGTAGTTACTGCCCTTGGAATCAGCAAGGAAAAACGGCAGGTAACTTATGCCATTCAAGAGGTAAAGGGCGAGTCACTTAAAGTGGCCCGGGAATCCAATGTGGCCGCAAATCTGGTGGGCAAAATAGCGGGTTTACAGATTCAGACCAAAAGTACCTTGTTCGAAAATCCAGAAATCAACTTACGGGGCGAAAGCACAACCATTGTAATTGATGGTGTTCCGGCCCCAGCGGGATTTGATATGTGGAGCCTGAATGCGGATGACATTGAAAATGTAACCGTGCTTAAAGGCACGGCATCCTCTGCACTATACGGATCGCTGGCACAAAATGGCGCCATCATGATTACCACTAAAAAAGGAAAAGGTGGAGCTTCGGGGATAGAGTTGTCGTACAATTCCAGCACCCAATTTCAGGCAGGTTTTCTAAGAATCCCTAAAACCCAGCATGATTACGGGATGGGCTTTAACGGACAATACGCCTTTGTAGATGGTAAAGGAGGTGGTCTAAATGACGACTATGGTTATGTATGGGGACCAAAGCTAAACCAGCCGGATGCGAGCACCGCAAGTGGTTTCGTAGAGATTACACAATATAACAGCCCCACCGACCCCAAAACAGGTAAATCGATTGCCTTACCCTGGATTCGCAGAAACAAAGATAACTTACAAGGATTTTTAAACAATGGTTTGCTGACTACACATAATTTGAGCTTTGCTGGAACTACCGACCGGGCGGATTACCGGATCTCGGTATCGCAGATGTACCAGAAGGGGCAGGTGCCAGGTACCAAACTGAACTCGTCGACCCTTAATCTGGCTGGAAGTCTTAAAATCAGTGATAAGCTGAAAGCGGAAGCTACCTTATCGTATAACAAACAATATTCGCCCAATTATCCAAACTCAGAGTATTCGCCAGACAACTCTTTGTACAATATTACGCTGTGGATGGGACCAGAAGTAGACATCATGGATTTGAAGAACTACTGGAAACCTGGTCGTAAAGGATTGGAGCAGTTTACTTATAACTATAGCTGGTATAACAATCCCTGGTTTCTGGCAGGCGAGAAGGTTCGTGCCTATACCAATGATGTGATTGTTGCACAAGCCAATATGAAATATGATTTCAATAAGGACCTGAAGTTTATGATCCGTGGTGGAATTACCAATAGCCAGTCTGGTAGTGATAACAAAATCCCATACAGTTACATCAACTATGGTACAGATGCGGCCCCCTTTGGCAATTACAATTTGAGTAAAAATAACACCATGCGTTTCATTACGGATGCCTTACTGACTTACAACAAGAGTTTTCTGAAGGATTTTAATGTTACTGCGAGCTTAGGGGCCAGCAGCAGGCTGGATCAGCAGAATGGCTTGTCGTCCGAAACTGTTGGAGGTCTGAGTGTACCCGAGTGGTATAATCTTGCAAATTCCAGAGGGCCGGTAAAATCCACCAACACAGTGAAGGAAAAGCAAGTTTATGGGGTCTATGGATATGTGGACCTGAGCTACAAAAACATGGTAACCTTGAGTTTAACGGGACGCAACGACTGGACTTCGGCATTGGAGGCACCTCACAATTCTTATTTTTATCCTTCGGCTTCCCTGAGTTTAATCGTATCGGAAATGGTTAAACTCCCGGAGGTAGTGTCTTTTGTAAAACTGCGAGGCGCATTGACAAATGCAACAACCGATGTTGAACCTTACAGCACCCTTACAAGTTATACGGTAGGAACACGCTGGGCAGGAAAACCTTCTTTATCCTTACCCGAAAAGCTACTTGCACCCGGACTTAAGCCAAATAAAACCATCGCCCAGGAGTATGGTACTGAAATCCGCTTTTTGAAAAATAGGATTGGCTTGGATTTTACTTATTTTAATTATGATCTGATCAATAATGTGGTTCCTATTCCTTTATCATTGGCCACGGGCTATTCTTCAACCCAAACCAATGGCGATAAATACCGACGTCGTGGTATAGAAGTGGTTTTGAGTGGCAATCCTATAAAAACAAAAGATTTTAGCTGGAACATTGTGGCCAACTATTCGAGGTTACGCAAAACGGTAGTGGAGTATTACGGGGGCCAGGAAATAAGAAATGGGATAAAAGTAGGAGAGCGGAGAGATACTTACAGAGGTTATGTATGGCAGCGCTCGCCCGATGGACAAATTGTTCATGAAGGTGGAATTCCGCAATACGTGAACCAGGTAGTGAATATGGGCTATACCGATCCGGACTGGGAATTTGGTGTGGGCAATAACTTCTCTTACCGGAACTTTGGATTGAGTTTTTCGTTTGACGGACGCATAGGCGGAAAGATGAGGAACGGATTGGAAGCCAAAATGTACGAGGGAGGGATGCATCCTGCCACGGCCAATAGTTACCGGGATGATGCTTATGCAGGCAAAAAAACATTTTTTGCCGGAGGTGTACAGCAGACAGGTGGAAATGTAACTTACGACGCGCAGGGAAAAATTACCAGCGATACGCGGACTTTTGCGCCAAATACCACGGGGGTTAACTATATAGACTGGGTATTTGCTACCTATACCAATAGCATAGACGAAGCCGTTTTGTATGACCGTACCTTTGTAAAACTGAGAGAAGTTACATTGAGCTACCAGATGCCGGCTTCAATGCTGAAGAAAACACCTTTTAAGGGCATGAGTTTATCGGTAGTAGGGCGGAACCTGATGCTTTGGTCGAAAGTGCCTTATATGGACCCGGAAAGTTACATCAATTTTGATCTGGCCGAGCCCACTACCCGTAATATTGGTTTTAACCTGAATTTAAAATTTTAAGCATTTGTATTAAAAGTACGAAATCATGAATATAAAGAAATTTGCAGGCTTACTTTCCTTCATCCTGTTGTTTACAGCATGTAAAAAGTTTGATTATTACCTTAATAATCCCAATCAGCCTACCAATGCCACCCCCGCGTTGTTGTTAACGGGTGTTTGTAATACGGTATTTAACATTAATCCCATCAGCTCTGCTTACGCTGTAAGGCATCTTACCTATTACGAACGGCCACACGAGTCTATCAACTACAATTGGAACCGCGCAAGCTTTGACAACTTTGGTACGCTGAGGCAGGTAAAAAAGATGGAGGAACTGGGACAGGGAAATGCCAGTTACCAGGGATTGGGTAAGTTTTTTCGTGCGGTACTTTATACCCAACTTACAGAAACGTTCGGGGAGATCCCTTACGGAGAAGCCATGATGATAGATCAGGGTAAAGACAAACCCAAATATGATAGCCAGGAAGATGTGTATGTTGGGATTTTGCAGGATCTGGAGCAGGCGAACGATTTGTTGCAGGTGGGGGGTGGTGATGTTGTCAAGATTGATGGGGACATCATCTATCAGGGCAATATTGTGCAATGGAAACAGCTGGTTAATGCCTTTCGTTTACGAGTGCTGATTCATTTGTCGAAACGTGAAGGAAACTCGAAGATCAAAATTAAAGAACAGTTTAATGCGATATTGAGCAACCCGGCCAAATATCCTTTAATGAGCGGTATTGCCGACAACGGACAGATTGTGTACAACAACTCGGATGTAAGCAATTATTACCCCACTTCGGGCTCGCTTAGTGTGACTACACTGGTGTCGCTTGAGCAGTCTTTTGTCGATTTGCTGAAGGCACGTAAAGATCCCAGGTTGTTTTCTTTCGCTGAACCTGTTGCCGGTCAGGTTGCCGGAATTTTTGAAAGCTATAATGGCGTTGATGCCGGCTTGTCGCCTGCCGATCAGCAAAGTACAGCATCAAAGTCTTCTTTGATTGCAAGACGCTATGTGGATCTTAAAGCACCGGTAAATGAGCCGATGATTTTACTGGGCTATGCCGAGCAGGAGTTCTTAATTGCCGAAGGGATAGTAAGGGGCTGGAGTTCGGGCAATGCCGAAACACATTACAATAATGGTATTATGGCATCGATGGCTTTTTATAAAATTACCGGAACCAAGGCTACTGATTACCTGAGCGGCGCATTGGTAAAATATGATGCGGCCAAAGGGCTGGAAATGATTTTAATGCAGAAATATCTATCTTTCTTTATGAATTCGGGTTGGGAACCTTTTTACGAGCAACGCCGTACGGGCATTCCTGTTTTCAGGGTTGGGCCGGGTACTTTAAATGGAGGGAAAGTACCAAAGCGCTGGTTGTACCCTTTGGCCGAATTCCAATACAATAAGGAAAATGTAGAAGCTGCAGTTGCGCGCCAGTACCCTGAAGGAGATAATACCAATGCAGTGATGTGGCTAATCAAATAACATGTTTATGAAAAAACTACTACTTGTTCATGCACTGATATTTTATCTGTCTGTCGCTTATGGGCAAAGTCAGGTGATGTTTCAGGAGCATTTTGAACAGCTTGCTGCTGATCGCAGTTTGCCAGGGGTTAAAGGCAAAGCCTTAAATCTGACAGCGACAGCGGCAAAAAGAAAACCCTTAAGGATGGAGCTGTCGGCAGCTCCATCCTCCGGGTCTTTTACTGCAACCATTTGGGTTAAAGCCGCGCCTGTAGATGATGAATCTTATGTTGTTTTATCCAACAGGCGAGGTTCGGTGGATAGCAGCGAAACCGTTTGGGAACTGGGTAAACAGGCTGGTGGGGCCTGGTACTGGACTGCGGTTTGCGGCAAAACCAGGTACGAATATCGGCCTACTTTGCAGCGTCAGCCTCTTAATGATGGAAAATGGCACCAGTTATCTTTTAGCTTTAACGAAGAGAAAAAAGAAGTACGGCTGTATTATGATGGAAAAAATGTGGCCATCTATTACACGCCGCAGCTGAAAGATTTGCTGACAAAACACTCGCAGTTGACGATAGGTGGGCAGGAGAAAGGTGATTTGGGCGAATGGGATACCTTTAATGGGATGCTGGATGAGATTGAGGTATACAGTGGTACTGCTTCAAAAAAAGAGATTTCTATTCCATTTGCCGGACAGCTTAAGGTGATGAACTACAATATATGGCATGGGGGGAATGAAACAGGTAAGTATGTTGGGCCTATGCGTATTGCGGAAATTATCAAGCAGTCGGGGGCCGACATTGTTTCCATGCAGGAAACTTATGGTTCGGGTGCCCGCATCGCCGATGCATTGGGTTATTATTTTTACCTCCGCAGTACTAATCTTTCTATTATGAGCCGTTATCCAATTGCCGAGACTATTGTGGGGGAGGAACCTTTTTACAATGGCGCTGCACATATTAACTTAGGGTCGGGAAAGCAGGTATTGTTTGTGACCAACTGGCTCAATTATCCTTTTGATTACTGGGACGACCTGGAGAAAAATGTGGCAATAGATAGTGCTTTGTGGGTAGCTGGTATGGAAAAGGCAAATGCGGGGAAGCTGAAGCAAATTCTTGAAGCAATAAAATCGGATGTAAGGGATGAGGTGCCTGTGATTTTTTGTGGTGACTTCAATACGGGTTCTCATCAGGACTGGACAGCAGCAACCCGGCATTTAAATAACGGACATATTATGCCTTTTCCCAGTGGAATCCTGATGGAGAAAGCAGGATTTAAAGATGCTTTCAGGGTGTTGTACCCGGATCCTTTAAAATATAGGGGAATCACCTGGAGTCCTCAGTTTCCTAAGGCTTTTAAAGACCGGATTGATTACATCTATTACAAGGGGGGTGGTTTGTTGCCAATTGCGTCGAAGGTGATTGATACACATCGCACAGCGTACCCTTCGGATCATGGAGCGGTAATAACGACCTTTAAATTTCGACCTTAGTGTTAGGAAAACGAATTTATGGGGCATTTGGATCTAAGGGGTTGAACTATTGTGGTTCAGCCCTTTTGTTTTAAGTGCGCTATCTAAAAAGTGAGATGATGTTTAGTAATTGTTTTTTTGCGGGACTGTGAATTAAAATATTTCAAAACAATACGAAACCATAGGAAAAAAAACGAAATATTTTTATAGGTTCTATGCATAAATAATTACATTTACGTTTAGCCATTTATAAGCAGCTGACCTCTTCTTTTTGTATGAAGTATTAATTTAATATTCGCTTAATAAGCCGATAAAAAGATTAGGGTAGTTTTACGCGGGAAATTAATTATGCATAAGAGCGTTTCATTAAATACTGATGACCATCTTGTAACCTTGCTTAGACAAGGTGATGGAGATGCGTTTAAAGTAATTTACGATACTTATGCGACCGGGCTTTACCATGCTGCCTATAACATCATTAGAAATAAGGAAGAGTGTGAGGACATGGTACAAGAGCTCTTTGCAGACCTCTGGCTAAAAAGGGAAAAAATCAATATTACCTCTTCATTAAAAGGATATCTGTTCGTAATGGTTAAAAACAAAGTCCTGATGAGGATCAGGAGCAAGAAAATAATCCTAAATGAAGATGCACTTCAAATTTTAGCTGCAAACGAGATTACTGACGCAGTGGTGCTGGAGAAAGACCTGAGAATGCAGCTAAACAGACAGATAGGTCAGCTTCCGGAAAAGTGCGCAGAAATTTTTAAGCTGAGCAGAAATGAGCAGCTTTCTAATAAAGAGATTGCAAATCAGCTTGATGTTTCGGTTAAAACAGTTGAGAACCAGATCAGTATAGCACTAAAGCGGTTACGCGGTACTCTGGGTGATTTCCTGCTACTCATAATTGTCTTTTATTTTTTTTGAAAAAAAATCATTTTCTTTTGGGGGGTAACCCTTTAAAATGCATCGTACATATACGATCGCATGAAAAAGAATAAAATAAAGGAAGAAGAAAGTAAGCTTGAGCAAAGCATTGCCAATTATTTTGAAAAAAAAGCGCAGGATGAGCATCCGGAGCATTCTTATACCCATGATTTTGACAAAGAAAAAGTTTACTCAAATGTGCTTGACCTTATAGAACGTCGGCAAAAGAAATGGTCGTTAAATAAAATACAGGCAATCGCTGCCGCTATTCTATTATTGTTATCTGCAACGCTATCTTTTTATTACTACAAAAGTCAGACTCCAGATGCTTCGTCATCACTTGTGATGATGCAGGAATCTGCACCTAAGGGAAAAGTAATTAAACTCTCGTTGGAAGATGGAACGATCGTCTTTCTAAATGCAGGTAGTACCTTGTCATTTCCAAAGTCTTTTACAGCTAAAACAAGAGAGGTTGTATTAAAGGGAGAAGGTTTCTTTAAAGTAGCTCATGATATAAAAAAGCCATTCATTATTCATACAGATAAAGTCAATACCCAGGTATTGGGTACTAGTTTTAACATCAATGCATATGCCGAACATAAAGACATTAAGGTAACAGTAGTATCTGGTAAGGTAGCAGTATATACCCAAGCCGATGCTTCCGGGAAAGCCACCCGATTGATTACCGCAAACCAACAAGTGGTTTACAATAAGGCCAGCCAACGATTGGATGAAGTAGAAGAAATGGTAAATGCAGCAAATCTTGTGGCCTGGTCTGAAGGTAAAATGATCTATAACAACCAATTGCTCTCTGATGTGATTATGGATGTGGAAAGGCATTACAACATCGATATAGAGGCTGCGGTAAATCTTCAGTCGTGTAGAGTGACTGCCAATTTTGATAATGCAAGTGTAGAGAAGGTATTAAAAGTATTGTCTAAACTGATAGACGGAGATACAAAATATAAAAATGGAATTTATTTTCTGAACGGAAAGGGGTGTTAACAAAATTGAACGAAACTTTATGAAATAACAGCTACAAAAAAGAAACCCGCGCAGAAAAGTTCTGCCCGGGAAACTCAAATGCAACTAGATATAAGAATATAACTCGGCCGACTTGAGAATCACAGAGTTACTATTCAGGTTCATCACATTTAAAGTATAAAACTATGAAAAAATCTCTATTAAATGATAGAGTAGTCCACTATTGTTATAAAATTATGAGATACAGTTCAGTAGCATTAATTCTGATTTTTGCTTTCTGCTCACTCGCTATGGCAAATGTTTCTTATAGCCAGAAAATCTTACACAACCAGGTTACGCTGAAATTAGAAAATGTAACTATGGAAACGGCTTTAGACAGAATATCAAAAAACGCAAAAGTTAAATTCGCCTACCCGGAAGCCATCATCAATAAAAATTTAAGGATGAGCTATTCATTTAACCATGAAAAGCTATCTGTTGTATTGGAAAAGATACTACAGGACCATCCGCTTGATTTTTATGTAATAGATGATGTTATTGTATTTAAAAAAAGCGCTTCCGGCGCATCCATATCAAATGGTAAAGATATCGAAATAAGAGGAAGCGTAAAAGACTCTCTTGGTCTTGCCTTGCCTGGGGTATCCGTTGCAGTTAAGGGATTCCCAAAGAAAGGGACATCGACAGATATCAACGGACGATTCATTTTAGAAGCCCCGGATGGGGCGATTCTGGTTTTTACTTATACAGGGTATCGTACACAAGAGATAACGGTAAAGGGTAAAGCAGCTATTGATATTATACTTCAGGAAGCGAATTCACAGCTGGAAGAAATAGCCATTGTAGGTTTTGGAACACAGAAAAAAATTAGCCTTGTTGGGGCACAGTCCAGCATCAATGCCAAAGACTTGAAATTACCTGTATCTAATTTAACCAATTCCCTGGGTGGCCGGGTGGCCGGATTGGTTTCTGTACAGCGAAGTGGCGAACTTGGCTTTAACGATGCACAAATCTATATCAGAGGGATATCTACTTTTACCAGTAGTTTAAGTGCTCCATTGACACTGGTAGATGGTGTTCCACGTGCAATAGCTAATGTAGACCCTGAAGATATTGAAGGTTTTTCGGTTCTTAAGGATGCATCGGCAACTGCAGTATATGGTGTTAGGGGCGCAAATGGTGTAATCCTGATCACTACCAAAAGCGGAAAACCTGGCAAAGCCAGTTATAATATCCGCTACAATGAAGGTGTCACACAGTTTACCACCTTACCAAAACTTGCTGATGGGGTTACCTATATGCAAATGTCTAACGAAGCGATTACCACCCGCGGTGGTGTACCTGTTTACTCAGACGATCAGATCGAAAAAACCCGCAGTGCTGAGGACGCTTATCTTTATCCTAATGTAAATTGGATGGATGAGGTGTTTAATAAAACAGGTAAAATGCGTAATGTGAACGCCAATATAAACGGAGGAACAGAGAATGCAAGCTATTACGTTGGTTTGGGATATTACGATGAACTGGGCCTTTATAAAACTGCTTCAATTTCAAAATACGATCCTTCCATCTCCTTAAAAAGATACAATGTAGCCTCTAATCTAACCTTAAAGCCAGGTAAGAACACAGAAATAAAATTAGGTATACAAGGATTTTTAAATAATGTGAACCTGCCTTTTACCAGTGTGGGAGACATTTTCTCTGATGCCTTTTTTATGACCCCTGTGCAAATGCCGGTACAATATCCTGATGGCAAGGTTGCTGATATCCGAAGTGGAAGTTTGAGCAATCCATGGGCAAGTTTAACGCAGACAGGTTATGCGAACCAGTGGAGGAGTCAAGTATTTTCGAACCTTCGATTGACACAGCAGCTTCCATTTATAACCAAGGGACTATCTGTTACCGGGATGTTCTCTTTTGATGCCTACAATTATACCAGCAACAGGTATGGAAAAACACCTGATACCTATCTGGCAACAGGTAAAGATGCCAATGGAAATTTTATTTACGATCAAACAGCCATAGGAACCGAGTTTTTGAATTATACCAAATCCAATCAGGGTACCCGTACACTTTACAGCGAAGGTGCTATTAATTATAACAGAGATTTTGGCCAGCATAACATAACGGGGATGATTTTATATAATCAGAGTGATAAAATTGATACTTACGCTGATGATCTTGAGAAGTCTTTACCTTATCGTTTCCGCGGAATTGCCGGAAGGGTTACTTATGGCTTTGCCAACAGATATTTTATTGATGCAAATTTCGGTTTTAATGGATCAGAGAACTTTTTTCCGGATAAAAGATATGGCTTCTTCCCTTCAGGAGGTGTAGCCTGGGTAGTATCAGAAGAGAGCTTTTTTAAGCCGTTGAAAAGTGTTTTACAGCAGTTTAAATTGCGTTTTTCACATGGCATTGTGGGCAACAGTCTGATTGATGGAAGACGTTTTGCCTATATCGCCACCATTGCGGCGCCTACAGGAACCATATATGCCTATGGACAGGATTTGAAAAATACTTATGCCAGTAAGGAATTTGGAGAATATGCTGTAGATGTACAATGGGAAACTTCTAAAAAAACAAACTTCGGTGTCGACATCCGTACCTTAAATGATAAGTTGACTATTCAAGCCGATCTTTTCCGCGAACACAGAAGTGGCATCTTTTTAAGAAGACAATCTATACCTATTTACGCTGGTATGATTAACGCACCCTTTGCCAATGTGGGTGTGATAGACAACAAAGGTGTAGACGCATCCGTGAATTACAGCAATCAGTTTGGGAATTTTAGCCTGCAGTTGATGGGTAATTTTACTTACAACAAGAATAAGGTAATAGAAAATGATGATCCTATGTGGAAGTATCCGTGGCTGGAAAGAAAAGGCAGAAAGGTGAGCCAGCGTTTTGGTTACCAATCGCTCGGATTATTTACCAGTGATGAGGAAGTGAGAAACTCTCCTCGTCAAACCGGAGATACCAGAGCTGGGGATATTAAATATCGTGATGTAAATGGGGATGGAGTGATTGATTCTTATGACCAGGTACCGATAGGATATGGAAATGTTCCGGAAATGATCTACGGATTTGGATTTACAGTAGGCTATAAAAATCTGGCATTGTCTACCTTGTTCCAGGGAGCTGCACATGTGGACTATCTGATTTCGGGCGAAGGGGCACTACCTTTTCAGCAGGGATTAAGTAGGGGCAATCTTTATAGTAACATTACGGATAGATGGACGGTAGACAATCCAAATCCTAATGCATTTTATCCTCGTTTAGGTTCTGGCTCTATTAACGACAATTTTGCGGCCAGCGATCGCTGGGTGAAAAGTGCAGATTATTTGAGGTTAAAAACTTTACAGCTGAGCTATAGTTTACCTAAAAATTGGATTAGAGGCATAGGACTTAAATCGGCCAGTGTTTTCGTTCAGGGGATAAACCTGGTGACCTTTACACCATTTAAACTTTGGGATGTAGAGCTAGACAATGGCCGCGGAGATAAATATCCTAACACCGCGTCGTATACAGCCGGATTTGCAGTAAACTTTTAACAAACGGGGGATTTAAGACATGAAGAACATAACTAAAAAAAAGAAATACCTGGTAATTCTAATTGGGATCAGTGCGATCACGTTTTTGAACGCCTGTAAAAAAGGTTTTTTAGATCAGGTACCTAATGACAGGATTACGATAGAGCAGATATTTCAACGTCAGAAATATTCAGAAGAATACCTGGCCAACATTTACAATTATATTCCAAACGAGGCCTACCGGAACCAGACCATTTGGGACGGAGCTTCTGACGATGCAGACATTACCTATGACAGACCGGGAAGTGGTTACGATAGTTATCCAATGAATTTAGGTAATTGGAATGCAGCTTCCAATTACTACAACAAATGGACCTCTTATTACAGAGGTATCAGGTCGGCCACTTATTTTATGCAGCACATTGGTAGCAATGCTGAGCTTTTGGCGCAAACCAACGGTCAGGCACGTATTAACCAATATATTGCGGAAGCAAGATTTCTAAGGGCATTTTTCTATTACAGTCTGGTTAGGCAGTATGGACCGGTTATTATAGTTGGAGATGAAGTCATTTCGGGAGATCTTGACCCATCTGCTGAAGAGGCAAACAAACCACGTAGTTCTTTTGACGAGTGTATCAGCTACATCACTACTGAATTAGATCTTTCGCTGAAAGACCTGCCTGCAAGTTTTAGTGAGCAGGCAGTGAGCGACTATGGAAGGATTACCAAAGCGGTTTGCCATGCGTATAAGAGCAAAGCACTGTTGCTCGCTGCAAGTCCTCAGTTTAATGGAAACAGCGATTATGCCGGCTTCAAAAATAAAGATGGTAAAGCACTCGTTAACACACAATATGACGCAAATAAATGGAAGCTTGCTGCTGATGCTGCAAAAACCATCATTACCAATTTCAATTTTTCTCTTTTTCGTAAAAATGACGCTTCCGGGAATTTTGACCCTTATTTGTCTACCCGAGATGTATTTTTAGATGCATGGAATTCTGAGGTCATTTTTGCACGAGTAGCCAATAACCTGAGTGCCTGGGAGCGATCTACGGCTCCAAGAAATGTAAGTGGTTTTGCTGCAGTTGCAGTTACCCAGCAATTGGTTGATGAATTTGAAACCGCCACTGGAAAACGGATCAACCAACCTGGGACAGATTATATAGAAACAGGTTTTTCGACAGCAGCAACTAAGTACACAACTGCAGGTACCTATAATATGTATGTAAACAGGGAGCCTCGGTTTTATGTAAATGTGAGTTACAATGGTAGTCAGTGGTTAAATACAAGTGAAGGGGTTAAAATTATTGAAACTTTTTTCACAGGAAATACAGGCAAAAAAGGCTCCTGGGATTTCCCCCGGACTGGTTACATTGCACGTAAAAACATTCATCCAAACAGCAACGTTCGTACCGGCGCTTATATCGCCCGTCCATTTGTCCTGGTTAGGTATGCGGAGATTTTATTGAATTATATAGAAGCATTGAACGAATATGCTCCTGGAGACGCTGACATCCTAAAGTACCTGAATCAGATTCGAAACCGAGCTGGTGTACCGGATGTACCTGCAGGATTGGGACAAAATGAAATGCGGGAGCGGATTCGTCACGAACGCCGTATAGAGCTTTGTCTGGAAGGTCTAAGGTATACGGATACCCGTCGCTGGAAAATTGCTGAACAGACTGACGGCGGACCATTCTATGGTATGAATGTAGAAACTGGTACCAAATTAACAGACCTTGTATTTTATCAGCGGACCATGTTTGAGAGACGTGTATTTCTTAAACATTACTATTTGTTCCCAATTCCTCAGGCAGAAATGGATAGAGACAAAAATTTGGTTCAAAATCCGGGGTGGTAATCCATAAAAAAAGAAACGAACATGAAAAAGATTTTATCAATATTCATCTGCATTATTATAATTGGCGGATGTAAAAAGGAAAAAGAAGACCTTTTGATGGGTAATCCGGATAGTTATTCTGCAGTATATATGCCGCAGGCGGTAAATAAGCCCGCGGTGTATAGCTTTAATTTCTCGGCCAAACCAGAGGTAATTATATATGGAGCCAATTTCGGTGGCCCGGGTATGCCATCGGGAGATATCCAGGTAAATTTTAGTGACGATGCTACTCTTGTTGAAAAATTCAACACCGAGAATTTTACCAATTACAAAGTGATGCCTGCGGGAAGTTATTCATTTGAACAAACTTCAGCACCGCTAGATGCGACTAAAAAAAGCACGGCGCCATTGAAACTAAGTGTATTTACAGATAAATTGGATGGGGTAGGCGGTTATCTACTTCCGGTAACCATTAAGGCCAACGGAAATGTGGCTATTAATGAGTCTTTAAAGACTACCTATTTTCTGATCAGTGCCAAGTATACAGCTAACCCTTATCCTCTTTTTGACAATTCTGCCTGGAGTATTGTTTCCTTTTCTTCCGAAGAAAAGACAGGTGAAGGTGCAACAAATGGCAGAGCAATTTATGCATTTGATCGCAATGGTGCCACCTATTGGAGTACGGAATGGAAAAATGCCAAACCAGGGCCACCGCATTTTATTGCGGTAGATATGCAGAGCAGCAAGAAGATAAGAGGCTTCGTATTTACCGGTAGAAAAGACAATACAACTGGGGAAGCAAGAACAACTGGAAATCCGCGCGACATTGTAATACAAACCAGTAATGATGGGATTGTGTGGAATTATAGCCAGGCATTCTCTCTGCCCAATGTATTGGAAAACACGGTGTATCTTGACTATGCACAAAATGCACGGTTCTTTAAAGTGACCATTAATGCCAGTCAGGCCGACAATTATTTGACGCATATAGCCGAGCTTAACGCGTTCTAGAACTTTAAATATAAAACTACCTACGGCTGACCTGTTGATGCAGGTCTGCCATTTTTTACTCAACTACCCTCGTTATTATGAAAAAGATCTTTTTTTGCCTGGCTGTCATAGTGCTTTTATCCTGCAATAAGAGTAGAACAATAGAAAATAAGGAAACAGAAAAAACTACGGGCCCCGTGGTTAAAGTTATGACCTACAATATTTATGGGGCCAGGGCATCGTCGGGGAGTCCTGCAGACTTAAATGCTATCGCTAAGGTGATCAACGATCAGAAACCTGATCTTGTTGCATTACAGGAAGTCGATGTATTTACCAGCAGAACAGGAAAAACAGTACATCAGGCAAGGGACCTGGCTGCCCTTACCGGTATGGAGTGGTTTTTTACCAAAGCCATTGATCAGGGGGGAGGTGAATATGGAGATGCTGTATTATCCAGACTTCCGATAAAAGAAACAAAAAGATATGCTTTGCCTGTTGCAGATGGTGTGGGAGGAGAATTTAGAAGTGTTGCGGTCATTAAGGTAAACAAAGATGGGAAAGATTTCTACTTTGCTTCTACACACCTTGATCATTTAGCGATTGAAGATAGTCGCATCCTACAGGCACAAACCTTAAAAGGAATTGTGAATGAAATCAATACTAATGGAGGCCTCATTCTGGCGGGAGATTTAAATGCCACTCCCGATTCTAAAACCATAGGTATTATGAAGAGCTATTTGAATTTAGGTTGTTTACAACAATGTCCTTTAACCTATCCGTCGGACAAGCCCGGCAAGACAATTGACTATATTACGTTTTCGCCTACAAATAAATTTTCTGTTAACAGCTACCTGGCCATTCCTTACCTGGCGGCTTCAGACCATGCACCTGTTGTCTCAACAATCACGCTTAAATAAATGCAAATAGAAAATAAACAGTAATCTTCATTTTTATTTTAAATTGATCTATAACATTCGTTAAGTTCATCCGTCTCTGTATTCGGTATGATTATTTTCATTTTGAAAAAATCATATGGTTACCCTTTGCAGGGGGAGGCGTGTTGAACTATGTTTAAGAAAAAACCAATATATAAAACCTATTCAGATGAAGAGTTAGCCGAACGTATCCTTGAAGGAGACGAGACGGCTTATGTGGAGGTCTATGATCGTTATTTCGGAATTATTTATGCTTTTAGTCGTAAGATGCTGCAAGATGAAGATCAGGCCGAGGATATCACACAGGATATTTTCCTGACTTTATATGAAAAGATGGGTAGTCTTCGCGTTATTTCTTTACGGGCTTATTTATACCAGAGTGCCCGTTACGCATTGATTGATTATTCGCGAAAGCAGCAAAGTAAGGTCAATTACATGACCGGCTTAACGGATTATTATGCACAAGGCGTATGGAGTACCGACGATGCAGTTATTGAAAATGAATTGCGTAGCCAGATTGAAAAACAAATTGATCAGCTTCCGGCCAAAATGCGCACCATATTTGAATTGAGTCGAAAATCTTACCTCAACAATAAGGAGATTGCAGATCAGGTAGGTATTTCTGAAGGTACTGTTCGTTTACAAATCCACCATGCTATTGCCAGGTTACGCTCGCGATTAACTATTTTTTTCTAATCCTTCTATAACAATCCTTCAGTTCGCACGACTACACTATTGAAGACAAGATATTGTTTTATGGAAAGTAATAAAGAAGAATTGAATCAACTTATCGATCGTTACCTTGCCGGAGACTGCTCAGTCGAGGAAAACCGGGCTACCAATAGCTATTTTAATCAGGTGGCTGCGGATATGGCTGATAGGGAGCCCGATAAAGAAATCGAAAAACGGAAGGAGCGGGTCTGGAAACGAATGAATATAAAATCCTATCCAGGAACGATAAAGTATGTATTTCGCTATCTTGTTTCATCAGCAGCAGCTATAATCCTATTAATTTCGGGATGGTTTTTTTTATATCCCGGCAAACAAGGTGTTAGGTTGCATAACACCAGAATTCAACTTGTTAAAACAGACATTCAACCGGGAGGATTTGGCGCCACCTTGACTTTGGCCGATGGGCGAAGCATAGCGCTGGACAGTGCCAAATTAGGTGTGTCGGTAGGACAAGCTATTACCTATAATGATGGGAGCAATGTCTTGGGTAAAGAAGAAACACTTGCCCCTGCTGTAAGTTTACTAACTGCAAGTACCAATAAAGGACAAACCTACTCCTTTACTTTGTCTGATGGTACTAAGGTATGGCTTAATGCTGATTCTAAATTGACGTTTCCATCGCGGTTTGTGGGTGACAAACGTAAGGTAACGCTAGAGGGGGAAGGGTATTTTGCGGTGAGCCATCAAGCCAATAATTCTTTTTTTGTGGAGAGTAAAGGGCAGCTGGTGGAAGATCTGGGAACTGAATTTAACATTCAGGCTTACCCTGATGAATCTGTTGTTAAAACCACTTTAGTTGAAGGGGCAGTAAAAGTAAACGCCAGGCGAATTGAACCCGGGGAGCAGACTATATATTCTTCTTCGGGTGATTTAACTGTAGAAAAAGCTGATGTTTTTAAAGTGATTGCCTGGAAACAGGGCGATTTCGTATTTCGTGGAGAGCCGCTGGAAGAGGTGCTGCGGACGGTAGCCCGCTGGTACGATATTGAAGTGAAATACGACCGCGATGATACCAAGCGCATAACTGTTGGTGGCAGCATATCCCGTTCTAAAACGATCCGATCTGTACTAAATATAATGGAACAGACCGAAAAAGTCAGGTTTAATGTAACCGGACGCGTCGTAACAGTATTATAAATCAACTAAATTTTATGAACCAAACTAAACCAAAAGCTATGAAAAAAGACTTCTACGATTAG
This sequence comes from Pedobacter schmidteae, assembly GCF_900564155.1. Lineage (NCBI taxonomy): Bacteria > Pseudomonadati > Bacteroidota > Sphingobacteriia > Sphingobacteriales > Sphingobacteriaceae > Pedobacter > Pedobacter schmidteae. Next base: position 3,393,524 of record NZ_LS999839.1, read on the forward strand.
CTTGTCAAAGCATTCAGGGAGGCTTTAAAATATTAAGCCGGAAGTGTTGGAGCACATCCGGCAACGATTTGAGTCGAACCTTCCCTAAACGGGAAAAACAATTTGTAACAACCATTTCTGTAACAACCCAAACCAAGGTAAAAATATGAAATTAAAACCTTTTAACAAAGGTATGTCCCCTTTGGGCATACCCTTGAAAATATTATTGATTATGAAATTAATTGTAATCTTTTTAACCACCTTTCTGGTACAGGTGCATGCGTCAGTTTTGGGGCAACGCGTAAGCCTGAACGAGAGGAATGTATCGCTCCAATATGTGATCGATAAAATTCGATTGCAGACAGGATATGATTTTTTGGTTCTCGACTACAAGCTGGTCAACAATGCCGGAAATGTTACCATACAGGTAAAGGACCTTCCTTTGGAGGAAGTGCTGAACAGGTTGTTGATACAAAGGAATTTAAGTTACTCGATTAAGGACGCGTCGATCGTTATCAAGGAACGTGTATTTGAGTCGGTCCAGTTGGTGACGGTTAAAGGAAAAGTGACCGACGATGAGGGGCGTGATTTACGCGGGGTTTCTGTTGCCCTGAAAGGTACGCGCTCGGGTACGTCGACCAATGAAAAAGGTGAATTTACGATACTTGTGCCAAAGCTGGGGGATGTATTGGTGTTTACTTTTGTTGGAATGCAACGCCAGGAAGTATCTGTGAAACGTACCAATGAATTGTTGAAGGTAGTGATGAAAACGGATGTCGCCTCTATAAATGAGGTGGTGGTTACCGGAGTACGTAATGTGCGCCAGGAAAGCTACACAGGATCGGCAACTACGGTAAAGGGAGAAGATTTGCGTCGCGTTGGGAATATTAATATTTTCCAAAGTCTGAAAAACCTTGATCCTACTATCAATATTAAAGAGAGTCTGAGTATGGGTTCTAACCCTAATGCCATGCCCGATATGAATATCAGGGGTGGAACTTCTTTTGATGACGTAGTAGCCGGAAGCGACAACCTGAAAGGAAACTATCAGAATAAACCCAACCAACCTCTTTTTATATTGGATGGTTTTGAGACCTCGGTAGAACGGATTTTCGATTTGGATATGAACACAGTGGAGTCGTTAACCATTTTGAAAGATGCTTCAGCAAAAGCCTTATATGGATCGAAAGCAGCCAATGGGGTGGTTATTATTGAAAGTAAAAAACTGAATTCATCGAAACCCAGAATTACCTATACCGGTAGTTTAGATGTGACTATGCCAGATTTGTCCAGTTATAATCTGGTTTCTGCATTAGAGAAACTCGACGTTGAATTTCGCGAAGGATTGTATCCGGAGTCTGAACCGCAAGCCATACAAAAATATTATGGTTTGCGTAAACAGGTATTGGGTGGCCTAGACACCTATTGGTTATCTAAGCCTGTTCGCATGGGGTATGGACAAAAGCATGCAATTAGTGTGGATCTCGGAAAAGATGAATTGAGGACAAATGTCAATCTTTCTCATTATGACAATGTGGGTGTAATGCAGGGCTCGGGCCGGAAAACTTTGAGTGGAGATATCAATATCTTATACTTGTTAAAGAAGTTTCGTCTGCAGAACCGGTTGAATCTGGTTCAAAATAATGCCTCAGATTCGCCATATGGTTCCTTTGATACTTATACGAGGTTAAACTCCTATCTGAATCCTTATGATCAGTTTGGCAATATGAGAATTGTACTGGAAAATGGTGCACAGAACCCTTTAAACGATGGTCGAATTCCAACCTCACTGACTTCCAAATATTTTGAAGTCACCAATAATTTCGAAGCAGAGTATCAGATTTTGACAGGTTTTAAGGCAAGGGCACGTTTTGGTATTGCCAGAAAAAACAACAATGCCGACCGCTATTACCCGGCTACCCATTCTAACTTTGTAAGTTACAAGGAAGAAGATGCCTTTAGAAAAGGACAATATGAAGCCAATTATGGTAATAAAAACACCTATTCGGGTGATTTTTATTTAAACTACAATACGATTATTAAAAAGAATCATAATGTGTTTATAACCAGTGGTATAAATTTGTCTGAAAACCAGTTTCGTGAAGAGGTGAATTATGCCGAGGGATTTCCGTCAGCCTATATGAACGACATCATGTTTGCTTATCAGTATAACGCGAAAAGGATGCGTCCGGGTGGTTTAAGTGGTTTTACCAGAGAGTTGGGCTTATTGAGTATGCTTTCCTATACTTATCAGGACCGTTACTTGTTTGATGGGACATTTCGTTTAAATGCCTCCTCCATGTTTGGAAATGATAACCTGGTTGCACCATTCTGGAGTTTGGGATTGGGATGGAATGTACACAAGGAAGCTTTCTTAAAGAACTTTGAAGGTGTCAGACAGCTGAAAATCAGAGGCTCACTGGGCTCAACAGGTAATCAGAACTTCTTAACTAACAAATCGCTTACGGTTAATAAATATTATTTAGAAGATCGTTATGCTTCGCAAATCGGGTCCTATGCGGCTAATATGGAGAACCCACAGCTGAAATGGGAAGAGAAAATGGATTACAATGTGGGTTTTGATGCGGACTTATATGGTTTAAACATAAAGCTGGATGTTTACAAAGCAATAACGCAAAACATGGTTACGAGCGTAGCTTCCGCGCCCTCAACCGGTTTCACCAACGTATCTGATAACCTGGGGAAAGTAGAAAATAAGGGGTTTGAACTGGCCCTGGCCTATACTTTATTCCAAAACAAAAATGGCTTTTTCAGGGTAAATGCCGCAACTACCTATAATAAAAATATCATTTTAGAAATTTCTGAAGCGATGCGGACATTCAACCAAAAGCAATTGGCCGCAATGAACGTGAGAAACAACTCTTTTCTTCCAGAAAGCAGTACTAATCCTACCATTATGTATTATGATGGTTTGGCAATGAATACCATATGGGCTGTGCCGTCGTATGGTATTGATCCGGCTACAGGTATAGAATTATTGAAGGGCAAGGATGGGCAGGCAACTTATATCTGGAAAGCCAGTGACATGGTTCCTTCGGGTATATCAGTACCAGCCTGGCGCGGGAATATTGGATTTAACGGGGAATATAAAGGGATAGGATTGAGCATCATCTGTACTTACCAGGCAGGTGGGCAGTTGTATAATTCTACCTTATTAAATAAAGTAGAGAATGTGGATATCGCTTCTAACTTTGACCGTCGCGTATTGACCGAAAGATGGATGAATCCGGGAGAGATAGTACAATATAAACGAAATACCGGATCTACTCCATATGATATGAGAGATGGAACTTATATTTTTACCTCTAGTCCATGGCGTCAGGAGTTAACTCGTCCTACCCAGCGTTTTGTACAAAATCAAAACGAAATAAATATTTCATCAATAAGTCTTTCCTACGATTTTAACAGAAAATGGTTGGCTCCTTTAGGTTTGGAAAGATTAAGGGTTTTTGCGTTTATGAATGATGTGACCAAATTCTCGACCATAGGTATTGAGCGGGGGACGACTTATCCATTTGCCAGAACGATGTCTTTTAAACTGGCTGCCACTTTTTAGATGAGTACCCAGGTAAATATTTCAATTTAGATTATAAAGAAATGAAAACGAAATACTTAATTATACTATGCTCACTGTTTGTGATCTTCAGCATTTCATCTTGTAAGAAATGGCTGGATGTAAGTTCAAATACGGAGATTGTAAGTGAACAACAATTTAGCGATGTAACGGGGTTTAGAGATGCCGTAGTGGGTGTATATGTTAAAATGGCGAAGCCCGACATGTATGCAATGGAAATGACCTGGCGGACGGTTGAGTTTCTTTCCCAGCAGTATGCGGTAGTTTCTGGTGCCCCCGATTTGAACGTACCTAAATACCTGTGGACGACAAGCCCCTTACCAGCTAAAAGGGAAAGCATTTGGCTGGCCACTTACAGTACCATCGCAAATATTAATCAGGTTTTAAAATACCAGGCCAAGAATAGAAGTGTTTTTGCACAGTACCCCATTACAGATTCCTTGATTAGGGGTGAAATGTTAGGATTAAGGGCATTTTTGCATCTCGACCTCATGCGTTTATACGGAAAGGGAAATTTGGGGAACAGACCGGAATTGCAAAATGCATTGGCCATTCCTTATGTCACTGACTTTAGCAGGGTTCCCACGTCGCAACGTAGTTATAAGGAAACCATGGCATTGATGAAGCAGGACATTGAAGAAGCCATAAGGTATCTGGAATGTGATCCATTAAGTAGGTTGAGAGGTACCAATGTTAATTATTGGGCACAGGAGGCGGCTAATGGATTTATTTCAACCAGTTCAAGTGGAACAGCCAATCCTAATCGTAAAATGCGCATGAACTATTGGGCTGCAAAGGCCTTGTATGCGCGTATTTTGATGTGGGAAGGAACTTCTGAAAGCAAAGCCCAGGCATTAAAAGTAGCGCTGGAAGTAATTGGGCAACCTTCAGGAAATGGAATAGGAATTGGTCCTGGCGCTTACTATTCATGGGTAACTTCGTCTGGTATTAATGGACCATTTTGGTATTCAAGTGATTTGTCGTTTGTGAACGAGCATTTATTTACGCTGCAGGTAGAAAAGTTTTTGGCCATTCAGGAGACCTCTTCCTATAACTACAACTGGTTTTATAGTGGATCTCCTAACAATCAATATTCTGTGGTGTTTTTGAGCACTGCACGAAGAAACACGGTGTTTGAGGCAGGTACAAGTTTAATAGATGTTGATTGGCGCGCTACGAAAGGACTTTTTGCCGATGGATCGGGACTTACCAATTGGACCATAGCCAAGTTCTATAATAAATTAGAGACTCCTGCTACTTATAGTAAGCGTATGCCTTTGATCCGGATTTCTGAAATGTACTATATAGCTGCTGAGTGTTTTTTAGAACCAGGTGCCAATTACGATAAATCAAAAGCCTTGGCTGCCCTTAACAAAGTAAGAAACCAGCGAAATATTCCTGCATCGCTTGATTTAAGTGCCAGTTTGAGTGATGTTAAAATCAGGGAAGAGATTACAAAGGAATATATGAAAGAGTTCATTGCCGAAGGACAATTGTTCTATTATTATAAGCGGCAAGGAGCCCGGTTTATACCTGGCTTTGCAGAAGAGATGACAGATGTTCAGTATCAGATGCCTATGCCGGATTCGGAGGTTGCAAATGGTGGTGTTCGTGTAAATTAAAGATAAAGTATACAGTTATGAATAAGATCAAAGGAATTTTAGTGCTGGGATTGCTCACACTTATTTCGTTAAATAGTTGTAAAAAAGAGGAAATTCAATATTTCACTGGAGATAACTCGGCAAATTTTTGGATTCACTCGCTTAATCACTCTTTGTTTGGGGCCAGTTCGGCTCAGTTGCCACAAGATACTGTGGTGCTGAACTTATCCATCGTTGGTAAAATGGCCAATTATGACAGGGTGGTTAAAGCGGTAGCAGATGAAGACCCTGTGGGTACGCCCGAAGACAGCCGTTTGACTACGGCTACGCCAGATCAGTATAAAATATTAGATGGTATTATACCTGCCAACAAACTGAAAGGAGAGATACGGGTAGTGGTTAAAAACGACGATATACTGGCCACAAAGGCCGATCTGAAGCTGAGGATTAAAATGGTAGAGAATAAAGATTTTAAGGTGGGGTTGAAAGAAAATTACTATTTGAACTTAAAGTGGTCACGTTTGATTTTGCAGCCCTCAACCTGGAGCGGTATGCGGTTTTTCTTTTGCGCCACTTACAGTACTCAGGTCTATAAAATATTTATGGAGGTGACCGGACTGAAACAGTTTTATTATTATGAAGGTTTAGTTTCTTCAGCAGAAGGGAGTGTCATGGGGACAAACTTCGCCAAAAGAGTACGGGAGTTGAGCCAACAACAAGGTTCGCCATTGTTGCATGATGATGGGCCGAGTAAAGGATTGCCGATCATACCTATTTATTAATCATTAAACATTAAGCAATGAGAAAGCTGTTAAATATATTGGGCTGTTTGGCCATGACAACCATAGTGTTCATTTCCTGCGATTTTAAAGATAAGGGATTGCTGGAGGTTAGCCCCATAAGTGATATCCTGATTGACACTACCGGAATTCCTGCTACACAGTCGCTGGATCGCGGAGATGAATTGATCATAAAACCTAAAATCTCGAGAGCGGGAGTGAAGGAAGGAGATCTTTCATATGAATGGCGAATTACCAAAAGACCGGGAAATGCGCTTGCGGATTATGATTTAATTGGAAAAGAAGAGCACCTTAAGGCAGTCATTACCCTGGCACCTTCTACTGATGCTTATATGTTATGGTTGCGTGTTACTGATAAAAGTACCGGTTTAATCAGTGGACTTACCTGGCCGGTTGTTGTTGAAACTCCGGTAAACCAGGGTCTTGTTGTGGCAGATTCTGATGACGGTGTAAATTCTGATTTATCTGTTATCCAGGATACTATATTTACGTTTAACTGGTATGTGAATATCAATGCTACACCAATTGTAAGAAAGCCAACACTGATACGGAAGAACGAATTTTCGAGGGTACATAAAAGAAAATTTAAGGGCATTATCAATTCCCTGTTTGCACAAAGACTATATTTTGAGGGGATTTATCGCAATTTCCTTCATGGGGCATCCAGGACAGATGCGTTTCGTATCAATACGATTGATTATTCAATTTTAGCTGAAGGGAAACAGTTGTTTTATGATCCTACAGTGGTGTTAAATATAGATCGATATTTCGTGAATGTTGGAAAGGGGATCATCATGAATTCCAATAAGGTATGCGCCAGAGAAACCGAACGCAATACGGATATCGGTTATGCTAAATTTGGAATTCCTAAGCCTGGTGACTATAAGGCCAATAAACACATTGCTGTGCATCCTACGCTTGGTTCCAACGCTATTTTTTACGATGAAGGTTTAGGGAAGTTCCTGATGATCGGGTCTTATTATGAGACTAATAATAAGCCACAGGAAGGAGGGGTGGAAACCTTGCCCTTTGCACCCCGTAATTTGCCCGGATATACTGTTTTAGGAGGTGGTATTGGTAATTTGGCAGAGGTTCGTTTTGTGCTGAAAAAGGAAGATTATTATGGTGTATTTACCTTAACCAGTGCCGGGGTTCCAAGAAGGGTACTAGATATTAGTAATGCACCGGATATTAAAAATGCCGTTAGTTTTGTATTTCCCAGTGATCAGGCCGTAATTTATTATGCAACGGCGAGCCAGGTCTATTCTATCCGTATTCCGCAGGGAAGTGCACCAACATATACGCATTTATACAGTAGCCCGGAACCCATTACCATGCTCGAAATGTTGCGCCGTTCGGGTTCAAGAACAGTACAGTATACCGAACGCTGTTTACTAGCCATTACCTATAATGGCAATGAAGGCAAGGTTACTACGCTGCCTATCCCAAGTAGTGGCCTTGATTTAGGAATAATTGACCTAAGCCGCTCTGCAGTTTTCGGAGGGTTTAAAAAAATATCTGCCGTAGCTGTGCAGGAATAACAATCGACCTAATTTGCCACACAAGCTATTTTTTAAAATACTTAATAAAATATAAACAACTGATAAACAAAATGAAGAAAACAATTTTAATCGCAATAATGTCTGTACCAGGCGTGGTTTGGGCACAAAAGAACAACTTCAGTATCGAAGGTAAAGTGGCCAACCCGGCAAAGGAAGCCAAAGCCTATTTATCGTACAGGGCCGAAGGACAAAGTGTAATCGATTCAACGGAATTAAAGGCAGGTAAATTTACTTTTTCGGGGCAAGTTTCGGCACCTACATCGGTAACCGTAACACTTGCTCATAATGGCCGGGGAAGGCGCGAGGCCATGAAAAGTCCGGATAGTTATGTATTATATGTGGAGAAAGGGCTAAGCACATTAACGACAACCGATTCCCTGAAAAAATCAACTGTTGCCGGGGAAAAACTGGGTGTGGATTATGCAAAATATAGTCAGCTGATAGCTAAGCAGGCAGAGGGGCTGGCCAAATTAGATAAGGAATGGTCGGCCGCAAGTGATCAGGAAAGAAAGGACGGAAAATTAGCAGAGAAATTAAGAGGTATTGCTAAGGGGCTTAACGAAGAAAAACAACTGATTCAAAACAAATACATTCAGAATAATCCGGGGTCTTATTCCAGCTTATTGGCCTTGCAGGATATAGCAGGTTCGCGTATTGATGTAGCAAAAGTAGAACCGGTGTTTAATAAACTATCTGAGCAGGTAAGAAACGGAGCAGGAGGAAAAGCATTTGCGAAAAAAATAGCGACCGCAAAAGCGACCAGCATTGGCGCTATGGCACCCGATTTTACACAAAATGATGTAAATGATAAGCCTGTGAAGTTATCTGATTTTAAGGGGAAGTATGTGCTTCTTGATTTTTGGGCATCATGGTGTGGCCCGTGCCGCGCAGAAAACCCTAATGTTGTAGCTGCATTTCATAAGTTTAAGGATAAGAACTTTACGGTGTTGGGGGTATCACTAGATCAACCGGGTAGAAAGGAAGACTGGTTAAATGCCATTAAGAAAGATCAGTTAGACTGGACTCAGTTGAGTGATTTGCAAGGCTGGAAAAATGCAGCCTCTGTTTTGTATGGCGTGAGTGGTATTCCGCAGAATTATTTAATTGGTCCGGACGGAAAAATTTTAGGTAGCAACCTGAGGGGAGATGCACTTCACGCAAAACTTGCGGAATTGTTAGGGAAATAAGAATTGTTGTAAATGGGAGGCTGGTTCCAGGCATGTTTGCTGTTTTTCAAACATGCCTGGAACCAGCCTTTTTTTATGCATTTTAATGCCTAATATGAAATAGATATACCCTATTCGTTCTCTTACTGAGATAGGTATATTTTAAGTAAGCTATAGTAGACACATAAGATGATTGGGAGAGGACAGTTAATATCGCAGTTATATTTTCTTAATCTGTTTCTTTTAAAATTGTGTCATATTAGTAATCGATTAATAAATAAATGTTGTTGGTGTTTTAATGTTGAGTTAAAATCCACCTTTTTTTATAAATTCAGTTAATGGAATTTTAAAAAAGTAAACTTTATGAAGGTGAATTTCACTATTGGGACTTTGTTTTTATTGTTTGGATGTTTGTTTGTCAATGCGAAGACGAAGTTACCTTACGTGGATGTTTTCAGAGAGCTAGAGAATGCTATAGCCAAGCGTGATTATTATTTGGATAGAAAACTTGTTCAGATTAGACAGGTCCGTAACCAATTGAATTCATCAGAAAAAGCCACAGAACAGTTTGAAGCTTGCCGGACGCTATATAAAAAGTACTATGATCTGAAGATTGATACAGCTTTAGCTTATGCAGAGAATATGCTTAAGCTGTCTGATGAACAGCTTAAGGTCAACCCGACATATAAAACCGAATCTTTGCTTTTTCTTGCCCGTGCATATGCTTATACAGGGATGTACAAGGAGTGCGACGAACTGCTAAAAAGTCCACATTTAATTAAAAATGGGATCCCTGATGAATTGAAGTCTCTTTACTTTTTGATACAGCTGGAATTTAATAAAGGTATGGGCGATCATACCATTGTTGAGCGAGAAATTAAAACCTATAAAAACCGGATTAAAGATAACCTGGATTCGCTGCTGCTTTATACACCTAAGAACTCAATTTGGTATTCCATTTATAAATCTAATAGACTTAGAGCGGCGGAGAATTATGAGCCTGCTTTAAAGGTTTTGTATGAAGTGTATAATAAACTGACTACAGAAGATCGAGAAATGGCGCACGTAGCCTTTTACATGGCTGATTTGTCCCAGTTAATGGGAAATCTGGAAAATGAAAAGCTATTTCTAACCGTATCAGCTATTGCCGATGTCAAACATGCAGTAAAGGAATACGTCTCGTTATGGAAATTAGCTATAATTCTGTACGAGGAAGGGGATATTGAAACTGCTCACCGTTTTATTGAAATATCTTTACAGGACGCTAAGTATAGTGGAGCATATCGATGGATGCGGCGGATTACACAGGTACTACCATTTATTTATGAGGCATATAATGATAAAATTTTAGAACAACGAAACCAGATTTTGACTGGGTTTTTAATCATATTGTGTCTTTTGGGAGGTATATTTATTCAGTACCGTAAGTTGCGTAAGGCAAAAGTTAATCTGAGTGGCATTAATGCCGATCTGACAGCTATAAATGCAGAATTGAATGTGGTGAGTGAAAGGTTGAATTTGTCCAATGCAGATTTGAAGCTTGCCAATAGCCAACTGGTTTTTTTAAATAATGAGTTAGTATCGGCTAATCTTTCCAAAGAAATTTACTTAACAAAGTTTATTGACTTATGCTCCACGTATATCGATAAACTAGATGATTACAGGGTAAGTCTGAAAAGATTATTGAAGGGCGGAAGGCTGGAAAAAATCCAAATGGAATTGAATTCCACTAAGTATATTGAAAAGGAATACAAGACTTTCCTCGTAAGTTTTGATGAAACTTTCTTAAAACTCTATCCAAATTTTGTTGCTGAATTCAATAGTTTATTTCAAGAAGATCAACAGCAGGAACTGAAAAAGAATGAGTTGCTAACCACTGAGCTTCGTATTTTTGCACTGATCAGACTTGGTATTACAGATAGTAACAAAATTGCCAGATTTTTAAGATGTTCCATAACTACGATTTATACTTACCGGTCTAAGATTAAAAACAAATCCTTTTGCCCCGATCTTTTTGAAGACAGGGTTAAGGAGTTTCAAAGAGAACGGTATCTGCCAGAATCTGTAGATGTAGCTCTCTAAGTGAGTACTGTCTGCATACCCGATGCTTGGTTAAAATCTATCCTTAGTTTGGCTACCCTGTAACGGATATGTTAAGAATTTTGGTTTTGAGAAAGTTCAGGAAAACTGTTTTCGTAAATCATCTGCCTGATTTGATACCGAAAATCCTTTAAAATAGCTTTTTTAAGTTTATAAAAATTTAGATTATTGGTGTTTGGTGTTTTTGTAATGCTCTGTTGTTTAGAGTTTTGTGTGTTTGTTGTTTTTTGATTTTTTTCAATTGGGATGCCTGGATGTATTTAATCTCCCGGCCAATTCTGAATTTTGATTTTACCATATATAGAATTAAAAAAATGAGTAAATGAAAAAAATACCAAACTATTTTATTGTACTGTTTGCCTGTTGCTTCTCATTTTCGGGATGCAAGGATAAGGGGCCAGAACTGGATTATGATTCGGGTAAACCGCCGGTTTTTTCTAGCTTTTCACCTAAGGAAGGGGCTGTGCGTACCCGCTTTTTTATTCAGGGAAGTAATTTCGGAACTGATATCTCCAAAATTGAGGTTTACATTGGTGATCATAAGCTGAATGTAATAGGCTCTGATGGTCGACAGATATATTGTATGGTTCCACGCAATTCAGCTAGCGGGAGGGTCAAAGTGGTGATTAACAGGGATCCTCGGATAGAATATGTTTTTGACGAGGAATTTACCTATAAAATGTCAACTACTGTAGGTACCTTGGCTGGTAGTGTGGACGAATTGGGCAATTCCTCTATTGTAGATGGCTCTTTTAGTGAGGCCCGTTTTAGTTTTTCGAAGGGCACCTGGTTAACCTACGAACCCAAAGAAAACAAGTTGTTTGTTACAGAAAAAGAGTTCTCTGTTCGTTTGGTGGATTTAAACGAGAAAACTGTAAGGACGCTGATTACCAATGGTCAGGCTTCTTTCAAGAAAATACAATCTTCAACACTTAGCTTTGATAGTGATACTTTGTTCATTGTGGATGATAACGGTCAGAGTAATACTACCCAGGTTGCAATAGCATACACGCTTCGCTCGGAAAATTTTCGAAGGGTTCAGCCTTATATCTACGACCGAACAAGCTATTCTTGTGCCGCACATCCAATACACAATATTATGTTTTTTAATACTTACTGGGGTGGAGGGATCCAAAAGGCATATACTGATCCTCAGACGGGAACACGTGTGTCTAAAGAACTGTTTAAGGTGGCTGGAAACAATAATGTTGCACCTAATATTTTCTTCCATCCGACTGGAAACTATGTGTATTTTGTTATCGCGAATTGTATTTGGAAGAGCATGTATAATTGGCAAAATAAAGAATTGGAATCACCAATTATTTTTGCCGGACTATACAATACTACCGGAGATGTAGATGCAATTGGTACTTCAGCCAGATTTGGATATCTAAGGCAGGGGGTGTTTGTTAAAAATGCTGAGTACAGCGGGCAGGCTGATGAATACGATTTTTACGTTACGGACATCAACAACCATAGCATCAGAAAGATAACCCCTATTGGTCAGGTCAGTACTTTTGCAGGCAAGGGGAGTCCTTCCGCTGACGGAAAAAAAGACGGGTATATCGATGGTGATCCCAGAAAGGAAGCCCGCTTCAACAAACCAAATGGAATTGCTTATGATGAGCAAAGAAAAATATTTTATATCGCAGAAGAATTGAATAAGCGTATACGCACCATTTCTGTTGAATAAGCTTTAGTTTTTGACTTTTTATCTCCTTGCCTACACTTTGGTTGTGGACAACGGTCTCTTTATCAAAATATAACTTAATGAAGAATTTATACATCTGTGCAATGTGCCTGTTGATGAGCGGATTTTTTGTCCCATCTTTTGCGCAAAACGAAAAAAAGGTAGTGACCTTAACTGGTAAGGTCACTGATAAAACGAATGGACCCTTGCCTGGGGTTACCATTATGGTGAAAGAGCAGCCTGGTTTGGGAACGGTTACCAATAACAAAGGTGAATATACTATTAAGGCTGATAAGTATCAGTGGCTGGTATTTTCTTACGTAGGGTATAAAAAGAAGGAAATCCTGATACAGGATAAAACAAACATAGATGTGGTGTTGGAAGATTCCGAATTTAATGTGATGGATGAAGTAACGATAACCGGTCTGGGAGCGCAAAAAAAAGTAACAGTAACCGGGGCAGTAACCACGGTGAACGTGGAGGACCTGAAAACGCCTACCTCCAGCATCACAAATGCGCTTGCAGGAAATGTAGCCGGGGTATTGGCCATGCAATCAGGCGGGCAACCTGGAAGTAATATTTCTGAGTTTTGGATCAGGGGTATTTCCACTTTTGGCGCCGGAACAGGGGCATTGGTACTGGTGGATGGTTTTGAAAGGAGCCTTAGTGAAATCAGCATTGAAGATATTCAATCTTTTTCTGTGCTCAAAGATGCCTCCGCAACGGCAATTTATGGTTCACGTGGTGCCAATGGCGTAGTACTTATTACAACCAAGCGAGGTAAAAGTGATCAGGTATCTATTAATGGTAAAGTTGAAGGATCGTATAACATGCGCACCTTTACGCCTAAATTTGTGGACGGTTATACCTATGCTTCGTTGATGAATGAAGCACGTATCACCCGTAATCAGGAACCTTTCTATACCCCCGCAGATCTGGAATTAGTGGGCTCAGGGCTTGATCCGGACATTTATCCCAATGTGGATTGGATGAATATGTTTCTTAAAGACGGAGCCTATACAAAAAGGGCGTCGTTAAATTTTAACGGCGGAGGTGCACTCGCCCGTTATTATATATCAGGATCGTACATCAATGAAGGTGGGATGTATGCTACTGATGATGCATTGAGAGGGTATAAGACCAACGCTAATTATGGACTTTATAATTACCGTTCTAATGTGGATGTAAACCTCACCAAAACTACTTTGGTACAAGTTGGGGTAAGTGGTTCGCTGGGAAGCCAGAACCTTCCTGGTTCCAGCTACGATTACATTTGGGCCTCTTTAATGGGACAGAACCCAATTTCTATCCCGATAAGGTACTCCAATGGACTTATCGCTTCAAGAGGAATTAATGGGAAGAACAATCCCTGGGTATTGATGACCCAGTCGGGTTATATAGAGAATTGGACAAATAAGATTCAGACAAATGTGAGTCTGGAACAGGACCTTAAAAAGCTTACAAAGGGTTTGAAATTTATAGGGCGTTTCGGTTTTGATACCAACAATAAGAACTATATCCGAAGGTATAAATATCCTGAGTCCTGGTTAGCCCAGCCTCAACGCGGCTCTGAAGGTGAGTTGCAATTGACCCGGATGACCACCGAATTGTTGATGTCGCAGGAGTCCTCAGCTTCTGGCGAGCGTATGGAAACATTGCAGGGCGAACTTCATTATAACCGTGAAATAAAAGACCATAAATTAGGTGCAATAGTACAGTATAGTCAGGATAAAAAGGTCAATACAGTCAAGTTTGGACAGGAGGCTACCGATATGATTCAGGGAATAGACCGCCGTAATCAAAGGTTAGCCGGTCGTTTTACCTATGGTTATAAATTCCGCTACTTTGTTGATTTTAATTTTGGATACAATGGTTCGGAAAACTTTGCGCGGGGGCATCAGTTTGCATTGTTTCCTGCAGTTTCCGGGGCCTGGAACGTGGCTGAAGAGGAGTTTGTGAAAAACAAGATGAAGTGGATAGATATGTTTAAATTGCGCTATTCTTATGGAAAGGTAGGCAATGATTATATGCCTTTACGCTTTCCTTATCTGGCATCATTTTCAACTTCTACAGATTTAGGGTATAATTGGGGAGACATCGAAAGTAATAATAGCTATAGCGGTTTAACCTACAATACAATATCTTCTAATTTGGTGACCTGGGAAGTTGCCACCAAACATAACCTGGGCCTTGACTTTTCGTTTATGAAAGACAGGATTAGTGGTACATTGGATGTTTTTCGCGAGCAACGCGATGGTATTTATATGCAACGCGCATTCGTCCCTGCAATTATAGGATTGCAGGGAGCCAATCCACGTGCCAATGTTGGTTCGGCATTGTCCCAGGGATTTGACGGGCAGATGAAATTTTCTCAAAAAATAGGCGAAGTTAATTTTACCTTTCGTGGAAACCTGACTTATAGTAAAAATGAGGTGTTGGAAGCTGATGAGCAGTACAGTAATTATCCTTATATCCAGCGGGCAGGCTTCAGAATCAATCAGAATAGAGGACTTATCGCTTTGGGACTGTTCAAGGATTACGAGGATATCCGTAACAGCGCCAAACAGACTTATAGTGCAGTGATGCCGGGCGATATTAAATATAAAGATGTCAATGGTGATGGTAAGATTGATGGTAACGACGTTGTTCCGATTGGAGCAACACGGTTGCCCAACCTTATTTACGGTTTTGGTATGTCCGCCAAATGGAAGAACTTCGATCTGAATGTTCTTTTTCAGGGAGCGGGAAAATCTTCTTTCTTCATTAGTGGTTATACGGTGTACCCTTTTAGCGAGGGAAACTGGGGGAACATTCTCACAGATGTAGTGGAATCCAATCGTTGGATATTGGGTGAAAATGAGGATGTAAATGCCAGATATCCACGGATGAGCTACGGAGGTAATTCCAATAACTACCGGGCATCAACCTATTGGCTACGGGAAAGTTCGTATCTGCGATTGAAAACGCTTGAGGCCGGGTATACTCTGTCACAGGGTTTTACAAGAAGGGTTGGGGTAAAATCTGCACGTTTGTTTTTTATGGGGACCAACGTCTTAACTTTTTCTTCTTTCAAGCTATGGGATCCGGAAATGAATAGCTCTAATGGCCAGCAGTATCCATTGGCCAGAACCTATACAGTTGGACTAAATGTTAATTTATAATATCCAGGAAAAACAATGAAAAGAAACATAATATATATAGCGCTGTCAGCTATGATGCTCTTGATGGCATCTTGCAAGGATTATCTGGCGGTAGATCATTTTTTTGGAGATCAGCAAAGCGAGGAACGAATTTTTAAGAATAAGGATTATACCAATCAATGGCTAGCCGATTGTTATAACCAGTTGTTGAATTACAACCTTGAGATCGGGCATAAAGATTATACAATCACCAATTACTCGGACGATATGTTCTTTAATGAGGGAAGTAATGGAGGAGTGTACAGAAATTTTAAATTTGGACAGTACGATTATACCTGGTACAGGCAATCCTGGTCCCAATCTTATGCAGGTATCCGGCAGGCTTCAATTATGATTCGCCGTATGGGCGAAGGAGGTGTGTTCTCGGCTACCGAAGTGGCAGATTACAAAGCCCAGGCCCGCTTTATTCGTGCTTACCTTTATTGGCTATTGTTACGTAAATATGGTCCGGTACCAATTATACAGGAAGAAGGAGCAGATTATAATGATAGCTACGATAAGCTGTCTTTGCCACGCAATTCTTACGATGAAGTGGTGGATTATATTTCATCGGAGATGGAAATGGCAGCAAAGGATTTACCTCTAAAAAGAGATAATCGGAATATTGCCAGACCTACTCGTGGTGCAGCACTTGCCACGCGGGCCAAAGCCCTGTTGTTTGCGGCCAGCCCGTTGGCAAATGGGAATACTGAGATGGCCGATTTTGTAAATAATGATGGTAAAGTTCTTATTTCCCAACAATACGATGAAAAAAAGTGGGCGAGGGCAGCAGCGGCAGCAAAAGATGTGATTGAATTGAATGCGTATAAATTGTATACAGCTGAATTCAGGACCAGGGGAACAGATGCTTATCCGGCTACTATTGTTCCTCAACATCATCCAGAATATTCAAATAAGGCTTTTCCAGACGGTTGGGCCAATATAGATCCGCTGGAATCTTACAGTGCGTTATTTAATGGAGATTTGTACGCTTATGAAAATCCTGAAATGATTTTTACACGAGGGGAGAATCAAACGGATGCGCTCTATGGAATTATTGCTTTGACACGGCACCAGATGCCTCAGGTAGCTGGAGGATACAATTGCCATGGTATTACTTTGAAACAATGCGATGCTTATGATATGAATGATGGTTCGCCTTTTAACAGGCAAGCCATTATTAACAAATATGGTGCTGCAAATATGTTTGTTAAAGCTAATGAGGTAAACAACTTTAAGCCTTTACGTGCCAATGTGTGGAAAGAGTTTGCTAACCGTGAACCCCGATTTTATGCTTCTGTGGCGTTTAGCGGTGCATTCTGGTCTATGAATAGTGCAACAACCAATACGGCTAATGTTACCAATAAACAGATTTTTTACTACCGTGGAGAAGATGAAGGCAGGATAAACGGTGATCGTTGGTTACCTACTGGTATTGGGATGATGAAATTTGTGAATCCGAAAGATAACACGACTAACGGTGGCAAGATATATCCTAAGGTAGAAATTACGATCCGTTATGCAGATATATTGCTGATGTATGCCGAAGCATTAAATGAACTGACTGGAAATTATACCATTCCTTCGTGGGACAATGTGAGAACACACATTATTTCCAGAGATGTGGAAGAAATGAGTAAGAAGATTAGTCCGGTGCGTATCAGGGCTGGTGTGCCTAACTATAGCACTACAGAATACGCGGACAGGAATCTTTTGCGTACGAGAATCAAAAAAGAAAGACAAATTGAGTTATTGGGTGAGAACCAACGCTATTATGACCTGAGAAGATGGAAAGATGCGCCGGTAGAAGAAGCACAGCAGATTTATGGTTTTAATACAATGATCTCTAAGGATAACGCCGCATTATTTTATTCGCCGGTTGCAGTTCCTTTATTGAATGCTTCATTTTCCAGAAAGATGTACTTCTGGCCAATTGACTGGGACGAACTACGTAAAAACAAGCGCTTAACCCAGGCGCCAGGCTGGCCGTCATTCGATTAATTTTAACACACTTAGAAAAAACACATGAAAAAAATAAAAATATATGCTTTAATGATTATTGGTATATCCTTATTTACTGCATGTAAGGATGAATGGAAGGATGAGCTGTACGCGCAATATATATCGTTCAAAGCTCCACTCAATAACGAAGGCGTTTCGGAGGTTTATTTGAGATATACTCCAAACGGTGAAATAGAATACAACCTGCCGGTAATAGTGAGCGGTACGCAGGAAAGTAGCAAAGACTTATCTGTAAAAATTGGAGTGGATAATGATACCTTGGCGATCCTGAATAGGGAGCGGTTTCAATATCGTACGGATCTGTATTTTAAACAATTGGCAGGCTCGTTCTATGAACTGACATCCAATTCCTGCTTTATTGCCAAGGGATCGCATACAGCCAATTACAAGATTAAATTTAAATTTTCAAATCTGGATCTGGTAGAGCGGTGGGTGTTGCCGTTGACCATTGTAGATGATCCGTCTTATGTATCAAATCAACGGAAAGGCTGGCGTAAAGCGCTGTTGTATGTCAAGCCTTTTAATGATTATTCGGGAAATTATTCATCGACTTCAATGAACGTCTTTTTTGATGGCGAAACAAAATCAACGGTGACCAGTACACGTACGGCATGGGTGGTAGATGAAAAGTCTGTTTTTTTCTATGCCGGTATAGTTGATGAGGGGGCTGTAGATCGGGGGAACTATAAGATCGTTATGAATTTCGGTCCGGCAGTCGAAAATTCCGATGGCTCAAAGTCGGGAACGTTGAACGTACGTGCAGTAAATCCGGCAATCAATTTCGAACTCATTGGTCAGCCTACTTATTCATTAAAAAAAGCTCCCGATGCAACCAGGCCTTATTTGGTAAGAGAATATTGTACTGTGAATATCAAGTATAAATATAATGACATCACTTCTATTGCTAATATTCCTATTCGGTATAGAGCTGAAGGTTCTATGACAATGGAACGACTGAAAAATACCATGATTCCTGACGAAGATCAGGCGATTGAATGGTAATAAGAATTTATGTTGAGCGAAGATATTAATGCACGGACGTTTATCGTCCGTGCATCATGCAGTTGAGGTGTGATGTTGTGAAATTCTATGTAGGTTTTAAATCTAAGATCGTGCTGTAGATATAGCTCTTCTACAGTTTGAGCAGCTCTGTTCCTGCTAAAAGGAAGGCGCCCACCCCATACACTTCGGTATCATCAGCATTTACCTTTTCGGGAGCAGCGCCGATAGGCTGTACAAAACCGAGTTTACCGTCTGGATGAATAGACGCAGTTATGGCTTTCCATGCTTTTTGAACAACGGGTTTATAATCGTCAGAGGAGAGTATCTTTTGGTTGATGCCCCAGGCCATGGCATAGCAAAAAAAGCTGGTGCCGCTGATTTCTTTTATCGGATAACTTTCGGGATCAAGCAAGCTGGCGTGCCATGTGCCGTCAGTTTGCTGCAATGTCGTAACTTTTTTTGCCATTTGCTTAAACTGCTTAACAAACCGTTTTCTATCGGGGTGATTTGCCGGCATTACCGAGAGTAAGTTGGCCATGCCTGCCATTACCCAGCCGTTACCACGGCTCCAAAAAACATCTTGGCCGTTTTTTTCTTTTTTGGAGAAATAGCGACTGTCTCTGAAGTACAAATGCTGCTGTTTACTGTACAAATAATCGCTTGTTTTCCACCAAAGTTGAATGGCTTTATTCAGGTATTTCTGATCGCCGGTTGCCTGCGATAAATAACCCAGTGCGGGCGGCCCCATAAACAAAGCATCACACCATGCCCATTCCCGGTGGTTGATGCCATTGCCCCATAATAGGGATTCTGTATGTGGAAGCGTTACCAGGGAGTCGGCCAGTTTCTTAAAATCAGCAATATAAAGTGGTTTTTTATATTTAGTATACAGTTGTGCGTACATCTGGGCAATAGCGTAGTCGTCGGCATGGAGACGCCTT
Source organism: Pedobacter schmidteae (assembly GCF_900564155.1). Lineage (NCBI taxonomy): Bacteria > Pseudomonadati > Bacteroidota > Sphingobacteriia > Sphingobacteriales > Sphingobacteriaceae > Pedobacter > Pedobacter schmidteae. The sequence continues at coordinate 3,413,161 of NZ_LS999839.1, forward strand.
TTGCCTATTTCCCATTTGGTGTCATTGCCTACCTTAATTAATTTCTGATAATAGCTATCGTCATTGGCAACTTTGGCCCAGGCCAACATTCCAACATACATTGCAGCGTTTGTCCAGTCCTTTTGGTTATATTTCCATCCGTTATTTTCAATTTCTTTCCATTGCCAGTCGGCAACTTTTTTCATGTAGTATACTATACTGTCGGATGAAGTGTGGCTGCCAGTACCTTTTCCATAACCTGCGAAACCATTAATGCTTAATAATATCAGGTACAGCGCTAATACAGTTTTATTCAGTAATAAATAACTATGTTTTTTAATCATCATAAAGATAGGTTTAGTTAAAGTTTTAAAAATAATTTTCGATGGTAGAGGAAGCGCAGTATTAAAAGTTGAATACCTAAAACGCCCAGCCATATCAAAGGCTGTTGCCAGGAGGATGGTACTTTATCGATAATCCCGCCAAATAAAAACTGTGCCGTTGATTTAAAATTAATTAGTCCGTGTGCGGCAATATAGATCAGTATGGAATTGGTGCCAATCCAAACCAGGGGCATACACCATTTTTTATATTCACCAATGTCGATGATTCCATAAAAGATAGCGAATAACAGCAGACTCCAGCCTCCTGCACAAAGCACAAAGGAACTTGTCCATAATCTTTTATTAATAGGAAATGTGATATCCCAGGCAGCGCTTAATGCAATCAGCACTATTCCGGCTAGCATTAGTATACCCATTTTATGAAGCGGTTTTAATTTTCCTGTTTTCCATAATAAAAATCGACCTGTAAACATGCCTAACATGGCTGTGGCAATGGCTGGAATGGTCGACAATAAACCTTCCGGATCATAAACTGTACGATACAATTTTCCGGGTAACAAATGCTGGTCGACGTATGCCCCCAGGTTTCCTTCGGGGGTTAATAGTCCTGCACCATAATGAGGCACAGGTACCCATGTCATTAATATCCAATAACCTACCAAAATAAGACTGAACCAAGCCAGCTGCCAACGTAGTGAACTGTTTAAATATAAGATTGCTGCAAAAAAGCAGGCTAGCGCAATACGGCCCAATACGCTGGCAAATCTGGTTTGTTCATAGCCTTCAAACTTTAACAAACCATTTACAACCATGCCTAGCAAGATTAACAGACAGGTGCGTTTAAAAAGCTGCAGATACCGTTGCCGGGTAATTAACTGTGCCTCGGCCTTAGTTTGAAAATCAGTTTTGCTGTATGAAAATGCCATAGAAATACCGGCAATAAAGATGAATAGAGGGAAGATGAGGTCGTAAAAAGTGAAACCGTTCCATGTAGAATGGTAAAGTTGGTTGCCAATGCCAACCATTAAACGCTCGGTTATGGACAATTGCTGATCAGCTATGATGTGTAAGTTAGCCGGATCGTCGGTTAAGGCGTATTTATCTTTTATAACGTTGGCAATGCCATGAAATATTCCTTCTCCGCTGATGATCCAGAACATATCGAAACCACGCAAGGCGTCTAAAGATAACAACCTGTTTTTAGGGTTGATATTTTTAGGAGAGGATGTTGACAACGCAGACATACGGTAAGATGATTTGGTTAGGGGAAAATTTCAGTTACTTATTCTTACAAAGATCAGTGGTTTAAGTATTTGAGACTTTTGGTTTTGAATTAAAATATTTCAATTTTCGTTAGTTGTTGATATAGCGCTTCTATGCAGGGTGGCCTAAAGCTTTCGAAAACATTTGCAGGTGACCCAGCGTACCTCTGGATGAGCCATGTGAGCGCTGAAGGAAATGTAGTAAGTACCGGTATATATGTGGGTGAGGTTTTGATTAAATAAGTGTAAAATAGCTTAAATCCACGGTATACATTGCTATTCATCAAAATTGATAGCATTTTAAACAAAACCTAAATCTATTTTGAACATACCCTGCTACATTCGTTTTATCAATAAACCAAATGATGTACAAACCAGGAATGTATGAGACGATTTTTGCCGGGTAAACTAAAAATGATATTACCGGTTTTGCTTGGAGGCATAAGCTTAAGCGCGTGCCAGCAGCCCAAACCTGCTTCAGATACAAAAAGGCCCAATATTGTGTTTATCATGACCGATGACCACACGATACAGGCCATGAGCGCTTACGGTAGTAAGCTGGTGAAAACACCCAATCTGGACAGGATTGCCAATGAGGGAATGTTGTTTAACAATTGTTTTGTAACCAATGCCGTATGCGGTCCATCAAGGGCAACCATCCTGACTGGTAAATACAGTCACCTGAACGGGCTGACAGACAATTCAAAAGTATTTGACAGTACCCAGGTAATTTACCCGCAGTTGTTGAAAAAAGCGGGATACCAGACCGCTATGATTGGCAAATGGCACCTCGGATCGGCCCCTGTAGGATTTGACTATTACAGTATTTTGCCCAATCAGGGACAATATTATCAACCTGAATTTATAGAAAACGGACACCAGGTTAAGGAAAAAGGATATGTAACCGACATCATTACAGATAAGGCTATAGGTTTCCTGGAAAAAAGAGACCATGATAAGCCCTTCCTGATGATTTATCAGCATAAGGCGCCACATCGCAACTGGCTGCCGGCACCAAGGCACCTTGGCATGTTTGACAACACTGTTTTTCCGGAGCCTGCAAACCTGTTGGACGATTTTAAAGGCAGGGGCAGAGCTGCCAAAGAGCAAATGATGAACATATCAACCGATATGTGGCCGGCCTGGGATTTGAAAATGCTTTCGACCGCACAGTTGGATTCGATGGCTAAAATTCAAGGCACAAAGAAATTTAAAGATGCCAAGGGCGATGACTACCTGGCTGCCAACGACCCATCGCTGGATAAAGCCCGCTTTTTTGAGGTGTATAACCGCATGACGGATATCGAAAAAACGCAATGGAAAAAGGTGTACGATAAGCGTGTGGCCGAGTTTAATAAACTGAACCCTAAAGGGGCCGGCCTGGTGCGCTGGAAATATCAGCAATATATGCGCGATTATCTGGCTTGCGTAGTTTCGGTGGATGAAAATGTGGGCCGTTTGATGGATTACCTGAAAAAAATAGGGGAACTGGATAATACCATTATTGTGTATACCTCCGATCAGGGCTTTTACCTGGGCGAGCACGGCTATTTTGATAAACGTTTTATGTACGATGAATCGTTCCGTACGCCATTGCTGGTACGTTATCCGGGCGCTATTAAAGCCGGATCGGTAAGTAATGCGTTTGCTATGAACCTTGATTTTGCACCTACTTTACTGGATTATGCAGGAGTTAAAATTCCGGTCGATATGCAGGGAGTGTCTTTACGTCCCGTATTGGATAATGCAGGCAAAGCACCCCAAAACTGGCGCAAAGCGGTGTATTATCACTATTATGAATTCCCGAGCTGGCATATGGTAAAAAGGCATTACGGCATCAGGACAGAACGCTATAAACTGATCCATTTTTACAATGACATTGACGAATGGGAACTGTATGATATGCAGAAAGACCCGCATGAAATGAATAACCTGTATAACGATAAAGCTTATCAGCCTGTTATTAAAGACCTGAAAGCAGAACTTAAAAAACTACAGATACAATATAAAGATACCAATCCAACCGAGGCTGTTTTAAAATAAATGAAGATGAATTTGAACCGAATGAAATATATTCCTGTTGCACTGTTAATGGTGCTGACCTGGGCATCCTGCTCACCTGAAAAAAAAGCACAGCGCCCCAATATCCTGATGATTATGTCAGATAACCAATCATGGAACCACGTAGGTAGTTATGGCGACAAAACTGTACGCACACCTAATATGGATTTGATAGCCAAACAAGGGGTGCGTTTTACCAATGCCTTTTGCAGTTCGCCATCGTGTACACCTGCACGGGCAGCAATGCTTACCGGACAGGATATCTGGCGACTGGAAGATGGCGCCAATTTATGGGGAGTACTGCCGGTAAAATATAAAGTATATCCGGATTTGCTGGAAGAATCGGGCTATGCAATAGGTTTTCAGGGTAAAGGATGGGGACCGGGTAGCTTTGAAGCCAATAAAAGGCCAAGAAATCCTGCCGGTAATGAGTTTAAGAGCTTCGCTGAATTCCTGAAGAACAAGGCAGAAGGCCCGTGGTGCTATTGGGTAAGTAGTCATGAGCCACACCGCCCTTACGTGGTGGGGTCGGGCAGCAAGGCTGGTATCGATCCGGCAAAGGTTACTGTGCCCGGTTATTTGCCTGATCATCCAGAAGTGCGTAAAGATATTGCTGATTACTACGCTGCGGTAGAGATGTTTGACCGCGAACTGGGAACTGTGCTGGACGAACTGAAAAAAAGCGGACAGCTGGAAAATACGGTAATTGTGGTATGTAGTGATAATGGCTGGCAAATGCCAAGAGGCCTGGCCAATTTGTATGACTTTGGTACACATGTACCATTAATTATTTCATGGCCGGGTAAATTTAAACAGAATGTAGTTGCTGATAATCTGGTGACCTTAAACGACCTTGCACCTACATTTTTACAATTGGGTAATGTACCGGTACCGGCTGATATGACCGGTAAGAGTTTATTACCAATTGTGGAGGAAGGTAAAAAAGAAGAAAAGCAAAGAGACTATGTAGTACTGGGCCGCGAGCGTCATGCCTTTGTGCGTCAGCATGGTTTAGGTTATCCGGGCAGAGCTATCCGTACAAAAGATTACCTGTACATCAAAAACTATGAACCGGGAAGATGGCCTGCAGGTGATCCGCCTTTGTATGGAGATATTGATCCTTATATGCTAAATTACCCGGGGCCAGCGAAATTTTATATGATTGCCAACAAGAACAATCCGGCCGTAAAACCTTTGTTTGAACTGGGCTTTGGTAAACGCCCGGCAGAGGAGTTGTTCGATGTGAAAAAAGATCCTGATCAGTTACATAACCTGGCTGCAGATCCTGCTTTAGCTAAAGTAAAAGCAGAGCTTGCTGCACAAATGAATGCTTATCTGGTACAAAGTAAAGACCCGCGTACTTTAAATGGTAAATTGATTTGGGACAGTACGCCATATTTTAGCGAGATTGATAAAACACCAAAGCCAAGTAAGGAAGCTCAAAAGCAATTTAAATTGGATTCCGTTTATAATTATCTGAAATAAGGATGAAAACGTACAAAATAAAAGGGGGACTAACGGCTGCCATTTTACTGGCAGGTTTTGGATACGTGGCAGCACAGGCGCCAAAGGCAGCCGTTTCAAAGCCCAATATCATCATCATCATGACCGATCAGCAAACTGCTGATGCCATGAGCAACGCCGGGAACAAGGATTTGCATACCCCGGCAATGGATGTGTTGGCGGCTAATGGAACCCGTTTTACGCGAGCTTATTGTGCACAGCCACTTTGTACACCTTCCCGATCGGCTATATTTAGTGGCCGAATGCCACATGAAACCGGATTTACAGGCAATGCACCTGAAAAAGACGGGCAATGGCCGGATTCGGTATTGATGATGGGTAAAATACTAAAGGAAGGGGGCTATAAAACCGGCTATGTTGGCAAGTGGCACCTGCCTGTTCCTGTTAGTAAAGTTGAACAGCATGGCTTCGAGACCATTACCAATACGGGAGCTGGCGATTATACTGACGCAGTTACACCTTCGCAATGTGCTGCATTTATTAAGAAGAACAAAGCCAACCCGTTTTTATTGGTTGCTTCGTTTTTAAACCCACATGACATTTGCGAATGGGCCCGGGGCGATGAATTGAAAATGGACGTACTGGATGCGGCACCTGATACTTCGTTGTGTCCTAAATTGCCGGCCAACTGGCGCATACCTGCCTACGAGCCTGCCATAGTAAGAGAGCAGCAAAAGGTGAACCCACGGACTTACCCTTCGGTAGGCTGGAACGAGACACAATGGCGCAAATACCGTTGGGCTTATAACCGTTTGGTAGAGAAGGTAGATAATTATGTAGCGATGGTTTTAGGTTCGCTAAAAAAATATGGTATTGAGGACAATACGATTATCATTTTTACCAGCGACCATGGTGATGGTTATGCTGCACATGAATGGAACCAGAAACAGATCCTTTATGAAGAATCGGCCAGGATACCTTTCATGATCTCAAAGATTGGGCAGTGGAAAGCAAAAACTGACGAACAATTGGTTTGCAATGGTATTGACATCATTCCGACGATTTGTGGTTTTGCGGGCATATCTAAACCTGCAGGGTTGAAAGGTATGGATTTAAGTAAACGCATAGCCGATCCTTCGGTTAAACTGCGTGATACCCTGGTGATAGAAACCGATTTTGCGGACAATGAAGTGTTGCTGGGAATTAGAGGTCGCGCCGTAATCACTAAAGATTTAAAGTACATTGTGTACGATAAGGGAGAAATCAGGGAACAGTTGTTTGATCTGGAAAAAGATCCGGGCGAAACGGATAATCTGGCAGTGAAGCCTGCTTTTAAAAAGAAATTAAACCAGATGCGTGCTTATTTGAAACAATGGTGCAAAGAACACCATGATTCATTTTATGCATTAAAAAAATAAAATTATGGCGATGAACCTGGCACTAATACTACAATCGGCTTTACTTTTCAGTCCGGCACAACAACCTGCTGTTCAGCGCCTGGATACGGGGATGCTACATCCGCGTATACGTGAATGGGCTTATCCGGTAAACAAAGTAACCGTGCCCGATGATAGCCCGTGTTTGTTGTGGCCAGGTGTAAAAGGGAAAACTGTAAAATATAAAGTGCTGTTGGCCAGCGATAGTCTGTTTAAAAATGATGTGGTTACCGGTGCCGAGCAGCGCTGGGCGGTATATCCTTTACATCAACGTCTTAAACCAGGGCGCTGGTTCTGGAAATATGCGGCGACAGAAAAAGCCGGAGGCAAATGGAAGTGGTCGCCGGTTTATGATTTTGTAGTGAAACCACAGGCACAGAACCTGTCTGTTTCTCCATCGGTGGCATTGGTGATGGAAAAGAGCAAGGCACAGCATCCGCGTTTATGGGGGATGAATAAAGGTGCTGATGCTTTTTATGCCAATAACAGGCAAAATCCTGAAGCGAAAGCTTTTATTGCCGCTTCGATGAAACTGCTGGAGCAGCCTTTGCCTGATGAGAAACCTACCCGGCCAAGGGATACAACGGGGATGACCGCTTTGCAGCGCAAACAAATGGTTGAATTTATGTACCATGGCTTTGGCGAAAAGGTGGGTACACCCATCCGTAACCTTTGTATTGCTTACCAGCTGAGTAAGGATGAACGTTTTATCCACAAAGCCATAAAAATGGCAGTGCATGTGGCCAAAATGAATCCGGATGGCTTGGCCACAAGGGACGATTTTAATAATGGAAACGTGTTGGAAGCATTGGCCTGGCTGTACGATGCAGGCTATAATTTTTTAAAAGCTGATGAAAAGGAACTACTTAAAACAGCTATTGGCATCAGGGGACAAAGGATTTATCAGGGCTTGCCCAATCGTTTTGAATTACAGATGTGCGATAACCACACATGGCAACATATCCTGCGCAATTTTTCTATCGCTGCGGTTGCTGTGGCCAACGATTTGCCTGAAGCAAATGAATGGCTAACCTATGTATATGAGGTTTGGAGCGCCCGTTTTCCAGTTTTAGGTACTACAGATGGGGGCTGGCATGAGGGCAATGGTTATTTCAGAACGCATTACGAAACGCTGATTTATCTACCGGAACTGTTTGGTAACATTTCGGGAGTCAATTACTTTCAACAGCCCTGGATGCAAAATCTGCCTTATTATATGCTTTACAGTTATCCGCCAAATTCTGTTTCTACAGAGGTGGGCGATATGCACGAAAATCTGGCGGGTACAGTAAAGATGCAGGCCACTTTTGCGCGTGCATTGGCACTAAAAATGAACAACCCTTATTTGAACTGGTATGTATCGGAAATCAGGAAAAGTAAACCCGAATATTTTAAGGGCAGTGACGATTTTCAGCTTTTTAGATTCCTTAACTATAATCCAAAAGCAAAGGAAATGATCAGTACACCAGTTGGTTTGCCAAAGGGCAGGGAGTTCAGGGATGTAGGTCTTGCTGCTATGCATTCTGATCTGGCACATCCGGCCAAAAACCTGGCCAGCTATTTAATGTCCAATCCGTTTGGTGCTGCCGGACACGGTCATGCTGCCCAAAATGCATTTACCATCAATTATAAGGGTAAAAAAGTATTTGGCGGTACAGGTTTTTACAGCAATTTTAGTGATGCGCATAATTTGTTAGATTATCGTTCTTCGAGGGCTTACAATACCATTCTGGCTGATAGTTTAGGCCAGCGGATAGGTGAAGATGGCTATGGCTGGTTACCACGTTTTATGACGGGAACGCGTATACAGTATGCACTGGGGGATGCCTCCAATGCCTATGGTGATGTCACTACAGACTTCTGGCTGGGGCGTTTTCAGGAAATTGGCCTTAAGGCTGATAAAAGTAATGGATATGGCAAGTCGGGCGTAAAATTGTACAGAAGGCACATGCTGCAACTGGATAGTAACTATGTAATCTTATATGACGAACTGGAAGCCGATAAGCCGGTAAAATGGACCAGCCAGTTTCACAGCCCATTCGGGATGAACGGGAAATCGGTAGCAGGTTCGGCTAGTCAGCATTTTGATCTGAAAACTAGCCTTGGACATATTAATGCTACAGTTTATGCGCATACCCCCTTGCAAATGGTGATCCATGATAAGTATAACTTCCCGGCCAAAAACTGGAAAGGTAAAACTGATGATGAAGGCAATATCATTGAGTTTAAAAATCAATGGCATGCAGGTATCAGTACTGCCAGTGTTGTACAAACTAATCGTTTTCTGACTATTATCCAGTTAAAAAATAAAACTGTAGATGTAATTAAGATGGTAAATGATGCTGGCGGAAGGTACACTTTAAAAGTAGGGCCATGGGAGATTGAAGCAGAACTAAATGCTGGTAATCCGGCTTTATTACAGGTCAAATCTATCGACGGGAACTCGGCTTTCAGCTACGGCAATATGCCGGTAAAATTACAGGACAAAGTATATACACATCGTATAAAAGGCAGTTCTATGCTGATTGAGCAAAAAAATAGTAAATTTAATGAGCAGGAAGTAGTGGATAGTTTGCCGGATGTAGTTAATTTTGACGCAGGTTTTAAACGTAAATAATCGCACAAAGGGGTAATGAGGAATGTGGTAGCGGCCATATGTTTGTTTGCAGTACTGGTTTTTTCCGGTCAGGTCAGCTATGCGCAATCCTCAATAGAACAACCTTTAAAACGCCATTTCAGAGGTATATCGGTCGATAATGGTTTGTCGCAAAGTACCGTATACACCATATTGCAGGATACCCTGGGCTTTATGTGGATGGCCACTCAGGATGGGCTCAACCGCTATGATGGCGATACTTTTACGGTTTATCGGCCTTCAAAAGGAGATAAAAACAGTTTGCAATCCAATTATATCCGGAGTATTTATTTGGACCACAAAGGTTTAATATGGGTTGGAGGTAATCAGGGGGTAAGCCTGTACGACTATGCCAGCAACAGTTTTCAGAACTATAAATTCCCCCGTAAACCGGGCGAATGGTATATTTCTTCTATTGTCCAGGATGCAGGTAAACTGATTTGGGCAAGTTCCAGTGCGGGCGAAATTTTTTTCCTCGATGCAGCTACCGAACAGTTTAAGCAGGTTAATTACGATCCTTCGGCATATGGCATCAAAAGCGTGACCAGATTGATGATGTTAAAAAACACATTGTTGGTGGGAACGGATGTAGGATTGTTTAAAATGAATGTGGCTGCAAAAAAGCTGATTGCAGTAAATTTGGGAGTAAGTAAACCAAGGATTAATGAACTTTTTATAGATGGACAATGGTTGTGGGCAGGTACAGAAGGACATGGTTTAATTAAGTATAATGTAAACGATGGTACATCGGTTAGTTACAGGCATATTCCAGGTACTGCAGGTAGTCTGGCCGACAATGATGTGCGTGGCATTAGCAAAGACGCGCAGAATAATCTATGGTTAGGTACGTTTAAGGGGCTTTCTATCCTCAATTTGAAAGACAATACGATAGAGAACTATTATCACCAGGCTTCTATTCCTTACACCATAAACCAGAATTCGGTGCGCTGTGTATATCGCGATAAGCAGAATGGGATTTGGATGGGTACCTTTTATGGAGGTATCAATTATTATCACCACAAGGACATTAAGTTTAACCTGTTGAACCAGAACACCGGTGCTTTGTCGTTAAATGATCAGGTGGTAAACGTGATTAAGCAGGATAACCGGGGTGATTTCTGGATAGGAACTAATGACAAGGGGTTGAACTACTGGAACCGTGAGGCGGGAACTATTAAATATTATACCTATAAGGAATCGGGACAAGGTGCGTTAAGTTCCAATAATATCAAATCTATTGCTTTTGATGCATCGGGGAAATTATTGGTGGGTACGCATAACGAGGGACTGAACTATCTGGATCCTGCGAGTGGAACAAGTAGGGTATATAAGCACAAAGCCGATGACCCGAAAAGTATTGCGGGCAATATGGTATATGCGTTGTTGAAAGATCATCAAAACCGTATTTGGGTGGGTACCAGGACAGGGCTGGATCAGTTTAATATTGCAGAGCAGTCTTTTACCCATGTTTATATGGATAAGGCGGGCAAACGTTTAACTTCTGATGAGGTGACCTATTTGCTGGAAGATGCAAAAAAGAGGATCTGGATTGGAACTACCAACGGCGTAAACCTTTTTTATCCCGATAATCAGTTGTTCGATACCTTTACCGGCGATCTGTTGAGTAATGACGTAGTGAGCTGCATCGCCGAAGATCATAAAAATCGCATTTGGGTGGGTACGCGAGATGGTTTAAATCTGTTTGATGAAAATAGCAGGACATTTGTCACTTTTAATACCCGCAAGGATTTCCTGAAGGGAACCATTTATGGCATACAAGCCGATGATGATGGGTTTTTATGGATCTCGACCAATAAAGGTTTGGTGAAGTTTAATCCCGATACCCGCAAAATACAGGTTTTCGACAATAAAGATGGTTTACAGAATAACCAGTTTAACCTTTACGCATTCTGTAAAGCAGCCGATGGAATGATGCTTTTTGGAGGTATCAATGGTATTTCTTATTTCTATCCTAAAGCGTTGAAGCAGGAGCCGTTAAAACTGAAGTTAACCTTTACCGGGCTTGAAGTATTTAACAAGGCTGTAGTGCCGTCCGATAGTTATGATGTGTTGGATCAGCATATTGATCAGGCCAAAAAGCTGACTTTTAAACATGAGTTTAAGCAGTTTACCATCTTCTTTAATGCTTTTAATTATATCTCGACCAATAAAACAAAGTACCAGTATAAGCTGGATGGCTTTGATAACGACTGGCAGCTGACCGACAATGTGGCCAAAGCCAGTTATACCAACCTGCAGCCAGGTAAATATGTGTTTCATGTAAAAGCCATTGGGCCGCAGGGCGAAAGTAGCGCCCTGAAAAGTCTGGATATTGTGATATTGCCGCCATGGTGGAATAGCAACTGGTTTTACCTGTTGATGACTTTATTGGCTGCCGCTGCTGCCTATGTGGCTTACCGTGTAGTTTCGGAACGGATCAGGACTTTACACCAGTTAAAGATGGAGAGGATGGAGCGTGAAAAGGTAGATTCCATCAATCAGATGAAAATGGAGTTTTTTACCAATGTGTCGCATGAATTCCGTACGCCACTAACCTTGATACTGGCGCCGCTTGAAGAAATTATGAGCAAGCCGGTTACCGATAAACCATTGAGGAAACATCATGAACTGATGTTGTTAAATGCCAGGCGCTTGTATCATTTGGTAGATCAGCTTTTTGAGTTCAAAAAGACAGAAATGGGGACCAAAAAACTGGTAGTGAGTAAGGCCGATATCGTTAGTTTTATTCATGAGGCTTACAGCTCATTTGTAACCCTATCGGAAAAGAACAAAATCAAATATACCTTCCGATCTACTGAAGCCAGACTGCCTTTTTATTTTGACAAAGATTCGGTAGAAAAGATTTTGTTTAACCTGCTTTCCAATGCGTTTAAATATACGCAGGAAGGCGGTTCAGTAATGGTAGAATTTGCCCGTAAAAACAATGATGCGGTAATTAAAGTGAGCGATACCGGTATTGGTATTGATTCGCAGCACCTGGAAAGGATATTTGATCGCTTTTACCAGGTAAATGGGCAGGAAATGAACCTTGGGTCGGGTGTGGGATTGGCCTTTACCAAGCGCCTGGTTGAGCTGCATCATGGTAGTATTACGGTTGAAAGTGCTTTAGGAAAGGGAACGGTATTTACGGTCATCATTCCGCTGGCCGATGAACAATACGATGCTGATGAGCATACCGAGCACCCAAGGTACGAGCTGTCGATTGAAAATGATGTTACAGATGAGATTGAGGTAGAAGAGGATTTGGCAAACGCTGAAACACCAGGCGAAGGCTTGGAAAAAGAACGCCTGATGGTGGTAGATGACAATACAGAAATAGTGGATTACCTGAAAAACTATTTCAGCGGTACCTATCAGATTATTGTGGCCTACGATGGTAAAGAAGCGCTGGGACTGCTGGAAGAAGAACTGGTAGATCTGATCATTTGTGATGTGATGATGCCTGAACTGGACGGTATACATTTCTGTAAAAAAATTAAACAGAACATCCAGACCTGCCATATTCCGGTGATATTGCTTACAGCCAAAAACGAAACCAATCATCAGATTAAAGGATTGGAAGTAGGGGCTGATGATTATGTAACCAAGCCTTTTTCTATTGCCTTACTGGAAGCGAAACTGCAAAACATCAGCCGTTCGCGCAAAAGGCTAAAAGAATATTACTCTGCATCCAAAGAAATTATTCCCGAAAATATTGCTTTTAACACACTGGATGAGGACTTTCTGAGAGAAGCGATTGCTATTATTGAGGCACATATTGCCGAATCTGATTTTTCGGTAGATAAATTCAGTCGCAAAATTGGGATGAGCCGCTCTAACCTTTATCTTAAACTGAAAGCGATTACCGGCGAGTCGGCAACCGATTTTATCAAACGGATCCGCTTTAAAAAAGCGGTCGAACTGATGGAATCGCGGCAATATACCATTGCCCAGGTGGCCTATATGTCGGGTTTTAACTCACCTTCTTATTTTTCTACGGCCTTTAGGCAATATTATGATTGCGGACCGACAGAATATCTGGCCAGAAGGGATGCGGGGGCCGAATAAGGGGCTTTTGCACAAAATCTAAATCAATAAAGACATTATTGAAACCGCTAAACAAGCTTTAAGGTTAATTTCGATTATTAAATAATTGAAACCTAAGAAAAATTGACACAATCGTACGCTATTGGAATTGATGTAGGCGGTTCATCTTTAAAATGTGGACTGGTAAATAATAAAGGGGAGGTAATTTATTCCTTTTTATTTCCACTGAATAATGTGATTACCGAGGGAGAGGTGATAGCCCTTATTAATGCGGCCATTCGCAAATGTATAGAACATGCCCCCCAAAAGGTAATGGGTATTGGTATCGGCTTTCCGGGCATTGTAGACCAGAACGTGGTGATTGGCGGGGCCGATAACCTGCCGGGTTTTGAAAACCTGGACCTGGGCAAAATTATTGCCACTTCTACCAGTTTAAATGTGGTTATTGATAATGATGCCAATATGATGGGCTGGGGCGAACTGGTGTATGGTGCTGCAGGAGACTGCACCGATGTGGTATTTATTACTATAGGTACCGGTATTGGTGGCGGACTGATTATTGACGGCAAACTTTATGGCGGTTATAAAAACCGTGGTACCGAACTGGGACACATTACCATTCAGCATGGCGGAACACCATGTGCATGTGGTGCATCAGGTTGCTTAGAAGCTTATGCTTCGGTAAGTGCATTAATTGGCGACTATGCAAGTCTGCATGGTACAGATACGGAAGGGATAACCGGCAAATTGATTGTAGATAATTATCTGGCCAATGAGCCACAAGCTATCCAGGCGATGCAAAAACATTTCGACTACCTGGCTACAGGCATTGCCAGTCTGGTAAACATCTTTAGTCCGCAAAAGGTGGTGCTTGGCGGTGGCATCAGCGAAGCTGGTAACTTTTACATCAACGAAATCAAAACCAGGGTGATGGAAAAGGCCATGCCCGGAACGGTGCAACATACCCGCATCGTAGCCGCCAAACTGGGCAACCAGGCAGGTCTATTGGGCTGTGCAGCAAGGGTGTTCTCAAAATTTTAAACATAAAAAAGAATTTATATGCAGCGTAATAATTTTCTGGTTGGTGTGATCCTGTTGATCTGGTTCGTCATTTCCTTTGTAACCAATATCCTTGGGCCATTAATGCCCATCATCATACAGACTTACCATTTAAGTTTAACCATGGCGGCCTTTTTGCCTTTCTCTTTCTTTCTGGCATATGGCATCATGTCTATCCCATCAGGAATCATGATTGAGCGGATTGGCGAGAAGAAGTCTATGCTGATTGCTTTTAGCCTGAATTTTATTGGCGCTACAGCCTTTGGCCTTTATCCGCAGTATGGAATAGCCTTAGGCTCGCTGTTTATTATTGGTATTGGGATGGCGATGTTGCAGGTGATCATTAACCCGCTGATGCGCACCGCAGGGGGTGAAGAGAATTTTGCCTTCTTTTCGGTAATGGGGCAGTTGGTATTTGGCCTCGCGTCCTTTATTAGCCCGTTTGTGTTTTCCTATCTGTTATCGGCGCTTTCGGCCCAGCCAATTGATAATCCCTTAGTTGGCGTACTGGCGGGGCTGGTTAAAAATAACCTAACCTGGACGGCGCTGTACTGGCTGTTTAGTTTCATCTTTTTATTGATCCTGTTGCTGCTTTCTTTTATCCGTATGCCTAAAGTAGAACTAAAGGAAGATGAGAAATCGGGGGCGGCGGCTGTTTATCTGGGCCTTCTTAAAAATAAAGATGTGCTGTTGTTTTTTGTCGGCATTGTGGCTTACGTCGGTACCGAACAGGCCCTGGCCAATTGGATGTCCGAATTTTTGAGGAGTTATCATGGGGTAGACCCTAATAAGGGTGGCGCGCAGGCCGTAGCCTGGTTCTGGGGACTGATGTCGTTGGGCTGTTTGCTGGGACTGGCTTTATTAAAGTTATGGGATTCAAAGCTGATCCTTAAAGTAGCTACCCTCATTTCCATGCTTACCGTATCCCTGGCTTTATTTGGCAGTAAGGATGTTGCCTTGTATGCTTTTCCGGCAGCAGGATTTTTCATCTCTGTGATGTTCTCTATTATATTTTCGCTGGCCTTAAACTCGGTAGCACAGCATCATGGCTCATTTTCGGGCATATTGTGCTCAGGTATTTTTGGTGGGGCTTTGGTACCCTTAATTATCGGTTCGCTGGGCGATGCCATTGGGCTTCGTTATGCGCTGATGTTTTTGTACCTTACACTGGCTTATATCCTGTTTCTGGCCTATTATGCCAAGCCGATGATCAATAATAAAACCATTAGTTTAAAGCAGTTGTTTGGATTATAGAACTTAATTTTGCCATATAATTCTAGAACTAACGCCAAAATCCGTAGAAGAAAGGACAAGAATATCAGGATGATTCCGGCTGATTCAGCAGGTATAAGAACTGCTTTGAAAAATCTGGCTAAAACCACTTTCCTGTACGTTTTATAGGTGTTTACACCTAGGTGACAGGTATGAAACAGGTAGAAAACACATAGAAAATAGGTACTTATTGTAGGGTGTAAAAAAGGTTTATTGCCAGTCATCAGAATATTTTACAACTGCATTTTGTTTTGCTAAAAATATTAGTATTTTTGAGTGCTGTAAAATAAATTGAATTATGAAAGGTATAAGCATCACTCCCGAATTCCGGTCAGTATCGGCGTCAGAACTACAAAAGTTTTGGCGCAAATCATCAACCGGAATGCCTAAACGTGTAAAAAAGGTTCGGGTGTGTTTTATACTGATTCCTGGAAAGAAATAGAGACGTATTATTTTTTATGCCGCTTTACCGACCATTCAATGCCCTGTTGAAGCAGCTTCCGGTAATTGGGATTGGCAAAAGCTTCGGGACCATGTCCCAGTTGGATAAACAGCACTTCCGATTTGCCATAAGGATTAGTCCAGCTGATGTAACGTGAGCTGCCGGGGTGGGTAGTGCTGAGCAATGGCTTGATACTGGGCTGCAC
This sequence comes from Pedobacter schmidteae, assembly GCF_900564155.1. Lineage (NCBI taxonomy): Bacteria > Pseudomonadati > Bacteroidota > Sphingobacteriia > Sphingobacteriales > Sphingobacteriaceae > Pedobacter > Pedobacter schmidteae. The sequence continues at coordinate 3,429,367 of NZ_LS999839.1, forward strand.
ACCAAAACCACCATATACTTCATCATAAATTTCAAAGTCGTTAATGCCTCGGGTTACAGGATGTTTCGTGTTTTCAATTTTTACCGGAATAACTACGTCGTGCTGATAAGTGGACTTTAAGGTATCGCCGCTCAGCACGGTAGCTTCTGCATAGTATTTACCACCTAAAATGCGTTGAAACTCATCCCAGTTTTGATAAGAGACCAGTGAATGGTGCAAAAAGATCATAGCCTTCCCTTTGTTTAATAGTTTGATATAGGCCTGTTTTTGTTGTTCGGTAATGGTGTCGTACATGTCGTAAAAAACCAGTGCGTCATACTGGTCTACTTTGGGCGAAGCAATCAGTTCATTGCCTTGGGGCTGCTGTATTTTATCGTAAGTGATGCGATTCAGGGAATCGAACATATGGTAAAAAGGGACCTGCTTAAACCCATGACCACCGGTAACAATCAGGATGTGCGCTTTTTGTTGCGCAAAGCAGGTAATGGTAAGCAAAAAAAGCAAGCATGTGGTGGCTAGTGATTTCATCGTGAGTTGGTTATGGTTAGGTGTCTTGTTTACAAAGTAAGTATATACAATTTTTATGAATTGTAAAAGTTCTGGGATAATGGGACAGAAACGCTTTGCTTAGCGCAGCAGATGTGGACTATTTGAGGAAATATATGTAAGTTGCAACAACTAATGAAATATAACATGAATAAACTATTTTCAACGATGCTGGGCCTGTTGGTGCCTGTTTTAAGCATCGCGCAGCAGCAACCGCAAAACTGGCATATGCTGGCTAAGGATGCCGACAAGGTATATGGTGTGGGGGTGGTAAAAGCATACAATGAATTGTTAAAAGGTAAAACGCCTACAACGGTTGTAGTTGCCGTATTGGATGGTGGGATTGATACGTTGCACGAAGATTTGAATGCCAACTTATGGCATAATACCAAAGAAAGATGGGGAAATGCAGACCTGGATGGAAATGGTTATAAAGGTGATGTGTTGGGCTGGAATTTTTTAGGTGGGCCGAATGGACAGGTAACCAAAGAAAGTGTGGAATATCAACGTGTTTATTACCGGTACAAAGATCAGTTTGCTAATGTGGCCAATGAGCAGCAGGTAAAAAAGAAAGACCTGCAACATTACCGTTCATGGGTACTGAGCAAAAGTTTATTGAAAAAGGCAGATAGTGTGGCACCTGTTGATTACCGTGGAAAAGAGGTGAAGGATGACTATTTCAACATCAAAGACCGTTTTTATGGTAATGCTAACCTGCTTGGCGATCCTTATTTTCATGGTACACACGTAGCCGGTATTATCGGTGCGGTACGTGGCAACGGCAAAGGCATGGATGGTATTGCCGACGCAGTGAAATTGATGGGCATCCGTGTGGTTCCTAATGGCGATGAGCACGACAAAGATGTTGCATTGGGGATTCGTTATGCGGTTGATAATGGCGCACAGATTATCAATATGAGTTTTGGTAAAAGGGTCTCGCCTGAGCGCAAATTAGTAGAAGATGCGATCCGTTATGCGGAAAAGAAAGGTGTATTGCTGATCAATGCTGCCGGAAATGAGGCTACAGATATTGACAGCCTGCCACATTACCCAAGTCCTTTCCATATGAAAGGAAGCGGCAGGGCTTCGAACATGATTACAGTTGGTGCCAGTGGGGCTACTGAAGCTGGTTTGATTGCTAATTTTAGTAACTATGGCGATCAGACGGTTGACGTTTTTGCCCCTGGAGTTGCCATTTATTCAACTATGCCTGATAGCAAGTATAGTCCACTATCGGGAACCAGTATGGCGACCCCGGTTGTTGCCGGAGTTGCTGCTTTAATTAAAGGCTATTATCCTCAGCTGACTGCAAAACAGATTAAATATATCATCGAGCAGTCGGTTACTAAAATTGATTTCCCGGTTACCAAACCTAAATCGGGCGGTAAAAAAGTACCGATGACTGAACTGTGTAGGACAGGTGGTATTGTAAACGCCTATAATGCGCTGGTGATGGCCGAAGAAATGACAAAAGGAAAATAAAGATGTGATCATAAATTATGATTCCCCTTTTTTCATACTATTCATCATCCTGAATTTATTTCAGGATGACGATCCTTTTATGAGATATACCCTCGTTGATAAATCCCCGGTTGCGCAAAGTAGCCGGGGATTTTTATTTTGTATATTTAAGGCTGAGCCTGAATATCACAACTTTTTTACAGCCAAAAAGCCCTGATGGTAACATCCTATAGTATTTTGGGGAAATGGTACAGTAAAGGAGATAAGCCGGGCGCTATATTTGAAATTCGCATGTTTAACCAAGTATAGCTGAATCTTTTTGAGCTTCAGTTTTTCTGAAATCTGTATTCAATGAGAAATTTTCCCGTTTTTATTTTTATATGTCTTTTACTGGCTGGATCAGTGGAATTGAGTGCGTCTGAAGTTCAGCAGAAAGCGAGGCGGACAATTGTTATTCCACTAAAGAGCAGTCCAAGGGTTAAATTTGGTGCAGAGAAACTGGCAAAATCTTTATCGCTGGCAGGCTACCATGTTGATATCGTACAGCAAGACAAGCTACCTGCCGGAACCGAATTGATTGTCATCGGGACAAAAGGAAATGCGTTGCTTAAAGGTTTATCCGGGACTGGAAGTGTAACAAACCAGCCCGGAAAAGAAGGATTTACGATCAATTATACCAAAAATAAAAACCTGTTTATTGAAGGTACAGATGAGTCGGGGGCCTTGTATGGCTGTATGGAACTGGTAGATGAAATTAAAGCCAAAGGTAAATTGCCGGCACAACTGGCTATTACTGATCAGCCGGAAATGGTATTGCGTGGTACCTGTATTGGTTTGCAAAAGCCCGAATATCTGCCAGGCAGGGATGTTTATGAATATCCTTACACACCCGAAACCTTTCCCTGGTTTTACGATAAACAGCTCTGGATTGAGTATCTGGATATGATGGTCGAAAACCGTTACAACTCACTTTACCTTTGGAATGGGCATCCTTTTGCGTCGTTGGTGCGGCTTAAAGATTACCCCTATGCAGTAGAGGTAGATGATGCAACCTTTAAAAAGAATGAGGAGATTTTTAAATTTCTGACCGAAGAGGCTGATAAACGTGGTATTTGGGTGATACAGATGTTTTATAACATCATCATTCCTAAACCATTTGCTGAAAAACATGGCTTAAAAACACAGGACAGAAACCGTCCGATTATACCTTTAATAGCCGATTATACCCGTAAATCTATTGCCGCTTTTGTAGAGAAATATCCGAATGTAGGTTTACTGGTAGCCTTAGGAGAGGCGATGGAAGGCGTAGGACAGGATGATGTGGATTGGTTTACTAAAACGATTATCCCCGGTGTACAGGACGGCTTAAAGGCTGCGGGCATAAAAAACGAACCGCCTATTGTATTGCGTGCACATGATACGGACGCGCCAAGGGTAATGGCTGCTTCGCTGCCATTGTATAAAAACTTATATACCGAGAACAAATTTAATGGAGAAGCTTTGACCACTTACACACCAAGGGGCAGCTGGGCCGAATTGCACCGGAAACTAAGTGCCATTGGTACAGTACATATCGCAAACGTACATATACTGGCCAATCTGGAGCCTTTCCGCTATGGTTCGGCCGATTTTATACAGAAATCTGTTCAGGCTATGAACAAAATATATGGTGCTAAAGGGCTGCATTTGTATCCGCAATCGGGTTATTGGGACTGGCCATATACAGCAGATAAGCTTACCAAAAGGCAGTTGCAGGTAGACCGCGATTGGATATGGTACAAGGAATGGGGCCGGTATGCCTGGAACTCGACCCGCGACAGGGGGCAGGAAATTGATTATTGGGGTAAAGAACTGGCTAATAAATATGGTACTGATTTGCCGGGGGGGAAAGCTATTCTGAATGCTTATGAAGAATCGGGAGAGATTTCTCCAAAACTATTACGCAGATATGGTATTACAGATGGGAACAGGCAAACTCTGACCTTGGGAATGTTGATGACCCAGCTGATCAACCCTTACCGCTATGGCCTGTTTACCTTGATGTACGAATCGGAAGCACCCGAGGGTGAGATGATTATTGAGTATGCAGAGAAAGAGTGGAAAAAACAAGGGCATATTGGCGAAACACCTGTACAGATTGCTAAAGAAGTGGTGGTGCATGGACAAAAAGCGCTGGCTGCTATCAACGAAGCTGCACCCGGGGTAACCAAAGATACGGCCGAGTTTAGAAGGCTTAAAAATGATATGTATTGCTACAATGCAATGGCCAACTTTTATGCAGAAAAAGTGAAATCGGCTTTGTGGGTATTGCGGTATAAATATTCTAACAATGTGAACGATCTGGATAAGGCCTTGCCATTGTTGGAAAAAAGTGTGGCCTACTATGCCGATCTGGTTAAATTAACCGAAAATGATTACCTGTACGCCAACAGTATGCAAACCAAGCAACGCAAAATTCCAATGCGTGGGGTAGATAAAACTTTTATCCATTGGAAAGAGATGTTACCCGTTTTTACCAGGGAATTGAATCATTTTAAAAGGAGTATCGACTCTTTGAAATCGGCGGGTTCGGGAAAGGCAAATGCACTGCAACCTTTTAAGAACGCTGCAGTTAAGGTATTGTCCGGCCAGCAGACTTATACCGTGGGCAAAGATGCGGTGGTGTTTGCTGATTCTGTTATCCAAATTAAAGATCTGACGGAACAGCTGATTGGTTTGAAAGCTTTAAAAATGAACAAAGCGGAGCAAATTAAATCGGGCACTACATTGAAATTTAGTAACACCGTACCGGTAAAGGTTTTGGTTGGCTTTTTTAATACAAAAGGGGCACCATATTTAAGGGCGCCTGAATTGGAAACAGATGCGAGCGCCAATAATTATGGACAGTCGGAGATAAAGATCTCTAATGCCTTGGTGGTAGCTGGATACCCTCCGGTTAACGTGCATGCATATTCATTTGAAGCCGGTACAAATACCTTAACTTTAGGTAAAGGAGCTTGTTTGATTCTGGGTTTTATTGATGAAAAGCAGGAAATGCGTATTTATAATGCGGGAATGGATGGCAAAGGTAAGGATATTGACTGGTTGTTTGAATAATGATGAATAGAAAAGAACTGATATTGGGGATATTGTTCCTTTTTTTAGGGACAGGTGTATTTGCACAACCGGCTGGTGTGGCCAGGCTTAAAAAGTATGTAGACGAGTTCAATGCCCTGGATAGTGAAGCAGTTAAAAATTTTGTGCCCAATGCGCAGGCTTTCGACTGGTTGTCGCAGAATGTGCCTTTGCTGGAATGCCCGGACCAAGTGTTGGAAAAAAACTACTATTACCGCTGGTGGTCGTTTCGAAAGCACCTGGTCAAAACACCTGAAGGATTTATTTTTACAGAATTCATTGAACCTGTAAAACATGCGGGCAAATACAATTCCATCAGCTGTGCTGCAGGTCATCACATATATGAAGGCCGATGGCTAAAAAATAGAAGTTACCTGAAAGAATACATTGATTTCTGGTTGTATCATGCTGATGTTGGGCAAAGCCGGCAACGGTTTCACCAGTTCAGCAGCTGGATTGATGACGCTATATATCAGAACTATCTGGTGACTCCCGACAAGGAGCACTTAAAACGTGTTTTTCCTGCACTGGATGCAGATTATGGGAAATGGGAAAAGGAAAGGCAGTTGAAAAGCGGCTTGTTCTGGCAGTTTGATGTGAAAGATGGCATGGAGGAATCGGCTAGTGGATCGAGAAAAGACCAAAACAGGCGGCCTACCATTAGCAGTTATATGTATGGAAACGCTAAGGCATTGGCAAATATAGCTGGAGTTACAGGCGATAAAGCACTGCAACAAAAATACAACGAAAAGGCGGCGCAACTTAAAAAGCTGGTGCAGGATAGTTTGTGGGACAGCAAGGCTGCTTTCTTTAAAACGCTGACGCCTGCCGGTAAATTGGTTACCGTACGTGAGGCCATAGGTTTCATCCCCTGGGACTTTAATTTACCGGCCGATCAGCCGGCGTATGCCGGGGCATGGGATCAAATACTGGACACTGCCGGGTTTAATGCCCCATGGGGATTGACAACCGCCGAGCGACGAGAGCCTGGTTTTAGAACGCGGGGAACAGGACACAGTTGTGAGTGGGATGGTGCTTTATGGCCTTTTGCCAGTTCGCAGACACTAAAAGGGCTGGCCAATCTGCTAACCAATTATAAAAACCATGGTAAAATGACTGCTAAGGTATTTTACGATGAGTTGCATAAATATGCGGTCTCGCATCAAAAAAATGGCCAGCCTTATCTGGGTGAATACCAGGACGAAAAAAACGGAGAATGGCTGAAGGGTGACAACCCCCGCAGTAGCTTTTATAATCACTCTACTTTTTGCGATCTGGTGATTAACGACCTGATAGGCATTAAGCCAAGAGCAGACAATGCAGTAGGCTTTTATCCACTCATTCCTACAGGAAAATGGGAATGGTTTTTACTGGACAATGTTTCCTACCATGGGAAAACGCTGAAAGTACTGTGGGATAAAACAGGTAAACATTATGGCAAAGGAAAAGGCCTGTTTGTATATGCCAATGGAAAAGAAATTTATCGTGCTGCAAGTTTAAAACCTGTAGTAATCCAACTCAAATAATCATTATATCATAGCCAAAATGAAGTTTTATAGCCCTTGTACCAAAGCCGTTATTGTTTTTATGTTGTGCATTTGTGCTGTGTTTAGTACCAATGCGCAATCCTATTACAACGTATTGAAATATGGAGCTAAAAATGACAGTAGCAAACTCGCTACACAGGCCATAAAAAAGGCAATAGATGCCGCTTCAAAGGCGGGGGGAGGTACCGTCTATTTCCCGGCAGGTAAATACCTGACCGGTGCTATCCATTTGAAAAGTAACATTACCATTTTTATTGATGCAGGTGCAGAATTGCATTTTAGCGATAATTTTGACGATTACCTGCCCATGGTAAAAAGCCGTTATGAAGGGGTAGATGTCACCAGCTTTTCGCCGCTTTTTTATGCCTATAAAGCCGAAAATATTGCGATTAAAGGTAGGGGGATTATAGACGGGCATGGTAAAAAATGGTGGGATTTTGTGGAAGGCTATAAAGTAGATCAGCCACGTTCCAAATGGCAACATCTGTTTGACGAGTTGAATAAAGATATTGTGCTACCGGATGAACCTAAACAAATGACACGTGGCTTTTTACGTCCGCCTTTTATACAACCGATGTACTGTAAAAACGTGCTGATAGAGGATATTACCATACGCAACTCGCCGTTCTGGACAGTGAATCCGGAGTTTTGTGAAAATGTAACAGTGCATGCAGTGACAATTACTAATCCAGGCTCTTTTGCGCCCAATACTGATGGTATCAATCCGGAATCCTGCAAAAATGTCCATATCTCTGATTGCCATATCAGCGTGGGGGATGACTGCATCACCATAAAGTCGGGCAAGGATGCCCCGGGCAGAAAGATGGCCGCTCCGGCCGAGAACTATACCATTACCAACTGCACCATGCTTTCGGGACATGGAGGAGTAGTAATTGGCAGTGAAATGTCGGGCGACGTACGTAAAATTACCATCTCCAATTGCGTGTTTGATGGTACCGACCGGGGTATTCGCATCAAATCGGCCCGTGGCAGGGGTGGTGTGGTTGAAGAGATTAGGGTAGATAACATCATCATGAAAAATATTAAGGAGCAAGCCATTGTACTGGATTTGCAATATGCAAAAACCAAAATGGAGCCTGTTTCGGAACGCACACCACGCTTCAGAAATATTCATTTTAGTAACATTACAGGAAAGCAAATCAACCAGGCTGCTTATTTAAATGGGCTGGAAGAAATGCCTATTGAGGACATTACTTTTAATGATATCAATATAGACGCGAAGACCGGTTTTAACATCCTTCACACGAATCGGGTAGAATTTCATAATGTGCAGGTTAATACAGAAATTGGGGCTGCTGTGAAAGCTGATAACGTGAATGGGTTGACGGTAAATGGGCTTAAAAGCTATACCCCGCATCAAAATTCGGCTGTTATCGATCTTAAGAATGTAAATGATGCATTTATTTACAATGGTTTTCCTGTTGCAGGTACAGCAGTTTATTTGAAATTAAGTGGAGAAAAAACTAAAAATATTTCGCTGGGAAATAATAACTTTATACATGCTAAAACTCCAGTTGTAACAGAAAGGGACGTTACAGATGCAGTGCGGGTTATTTCGGGGGATCCTATTAAGTAAATTAATTTGTATCAACATGAATATCATGCGTTTTTTGACCTGGGGAAATGCTGTTCTCATAGGCTGTTTCCTTACCAACCTGGCTGTTGCCCAGCAACCGGCTTACCAGTTATGGTATAATCAGGCGGCTGTTAAATGGACCGATGCTTTGCCTATTGGTAATGGCCGCATTGGAGCTATGGTATTCTCAGGTGTCGAAAAAGACCGCATACAGTTTAATGAAGAGACTTTGTGGACTGGTGGTCCACGTGATTATAACCATAAGGGGGCAGCCGGCTATTTGGCCGAAATCAGAAAACTACTTTTTGAAGGAAAACAGGAGGCTGCAGAAAAGCTTGCGGCCGAAAAGTTTATGGGAATGCAAAGTGGGGCTGGCGACCGGGATAAATGGACTGCAGAGATGAAGGCCCTGAAGGGTATGCAGGGCAATCCGGCCGAAGAAAATTACAATGATCAATTGTGGAAAACCATTCAGGTGCCCAGCTACGAAGGTTGGGAAACTGTAGGCTTATCGGGTTTTGATGGGGCAGTCTGGTTGCGTACCACCTTTGATGTGCCCGAAAGCTGGTTGGGCAAAAACCTGGTGCTGGATCTGAACCGCATCCGTGATCGGGATTTTACTTATGTAAATGGCACATTGGTGGGCAATACAGATGGTACCGATCCCAGACGATATACCATTCCTGCTAAATTACTGAAGAAAGGTGCAAATACCATTGCAGTACAAGTGCTCAATTATTTTGATAAAGGAGGTATTGCCGGATATAAAGATACCAATCGTCCGATATCAGTTTATCCGGAAGGAGCGGAACCCGAAAGCGGACTTTCATTGGTAAAAGCATGGAAATATAAAATTCAAAATGATGAACCACCGGTGGTTTCGCAGTTTCAGGCCAGTTACCAACCCTTTGGTGACCTGTACCTGGATTTTAAAAATCATGCAGCTGCCGTAACCGGTTATAAACGGAAATTAGATTTAAGCACAGCGATTGCCAGCACGGCTTATACATTAAATGGTGTAAACTACCTGAGAGAATATTTTGCGAGTCAGCCTAACCAGGCCGTAGTAATCCGCCTTACGGCAGATAAAAAGGCCAGTATTAGTTTGGATGCAATATTGTCCAGTCCGCATAAATACAGTGCCGTAAAAAAGATCAATGAAAATACCATATCACTTGTTTTAAAAGTGAGGGGTGGGGTTTTAAAAGGCGAAAGTCAGCTGAAAGCTGTGGTCACCAAAGGGAAATTATTGGTTAGTCAGGGTAAATTAAGCATTAGCGATGCGGATGAAGTAACGTTATACCTTACGGCGGGTACTAATTTTATCAATGATAAAAACGTGACTGGAAACCCTGCAGCTGCCAGTTTAAAGGCTATTGCCGGATTGCAGGGCAAAACCTATGCACAGGTAAAAGCTGCGCACGTAAAGGAATACCAGAGATACTATAATATCTTTTCCGTTAATTTTGGGAAAGGAGAAAATGAGGGCTTGCCTACGGATGAGCGCATAGAGAGATTTGCCAGTGCTAACGACGCATCTTTTGCAGCCTTATTTATGCAGTATGGTCGGTATTTATTGATTTCCAGTTCCCGACCTGGCACACAACCTGCCAACCTGCAAGGGATCTGGAACGACCAGCTTACCCCACCCTGGGGCAGTAAATATACCACTAACATCAACCTGGAAATGAATTATTGGCCCACAGGAGTGCTGAATCTTCCGGCTATGAACGAGCCGTTATTTAAAAAGATAGAGGGGCTGGCCAAAAATGGCGCTGTAACTGCAAAAGTGCATTACAATGCCAACGGTTGGGTATTGCATCACAATACCGATCTGTGGAACGGAACAGCACCCATCAACGCCTCCAATCATGGCATCTGGGTATCGGGAGCAGGCTGGTTAAGTCAGCATTTATGGGATCATTTTCAGTTTACCCAGGACAGGTTATTTCTAAAAAATGAAGCCTATCCTATAATGAAACAGTCGGCTCAGTTTTTTGTCGATTTCCTGATTAAAGATCCAAAGACAGGCTGGTTTATTAGTACCCCTTCCAATTCGCCCGAAAATGGGGGATTGGTAGCCGGGCCGACCATGGATCATCAGATCATTCGTACGCTGTTTAAAAATTGCATTTCGGCTGCCGAGCAGTTGGGAACCGATGCGGAGTTCAGCAAGACATTGCAGGAAAAACTTACGCTGCTGGCCCCCAATCAGATTGGGAAATATGGGCAGTTGCAGGAATGGCTGGAAGATAAAGACGATACTACGAACAAACATCGCCATGTATCACATCTTTGGGGTGTGCATCCGGGAAATGACATTACCTGGGATACGCCTGATATGATGAGAGCGGCACGCCAGTCGCTCATTTACCGGGGCGACGCGGGTACGGGCTGGAGCCTGGCCTGGAAAATCAATTTCTGGGCAAGGTTTAAAGATGGCGACCATGCGATGAAAATGATTAAAATGCTGATCAGTCCTGCAGCAAAAGGCGGTGGCGCTTATGTAAACCTGTTTGATGCACATCCTCCATTTCAAATTGACGGCAATTTTGGTGGCGCAGCAGGAATTGGCGAGATGTTGCTGCAAAGCCATACCCAGTTTGTGGAGGTTTTGCCAGCTTTACCTGCCGACTTGCCGGAAGGAGAAGTGAAAGGGATTTGTGCACGCGGAGGCTTTGAACTGAGTTTTAAATGGAGCAAAGGCGTATTGACGACACTGGATATTTACTCTAAAGCAGGCGGAGTTTGCCTATTGCGCTATGGAAATAAAATCACAAGCATCGCCACCCAAAAAGGCGAAACCTATAAATTGAATGGAGATTTGGAGAGATGATGAATAAAAGAAAAGTTGTAGCTTTTCTGATTGCCCTTTTTTTAACAAGTACGGGATTTGCACAGACAGGATTACGCAAAAGTATCGCATTAAATGATGACTGGCGCAGTGTGGCCGATGATGCCAATATACATGCCTATAAAGGATTTGAATATCCGGGTTTTAATGATAAAGCCTGGAAAAACGTGTCTGTGCCTCATAATTGGGACCAATATGAAGGCTATCGCCGGATGCTGCATGGCAACAGGCATGGCTATGCCTGGTATCGCAAAACTTTTAGTACCAATGAAACCAAGGCCGGTAAAAGGTTCTTTCTTTATTTTGAAGGTGTGGGCTCCTATGCCACAATCTGGCTAAACGGTAAGCAGGTGGGGTACCATGCCGGTGGCCGTACCACTTTTACACTTGATGTGACTAAGGTTATTAAGCTAAATAATCAAGCCAATTTGCTGGCCGTTAGAGCCGATCATCCTGCTAATATACAAGATTTACCCTGGGTAGATGGAGGATGTTCAACAGAACGGGGTTTCTCGGAAGGATCACAACCGATGGGTATTTTCAGGCCGGTGCAGCTCATTGTAACCAATGACATCCGTATTGAACCTTTCGGTGTACATATATGGAATGACAACGGGGTTTCCGAAAAATCGGCAGTGTTGAATATGGAAACAGAATTGAAAAATTATAGTACAACTATCCGCCAGGTTACGGTAACTAATGAATTGTTTGATCGGCAGGGAATGAAAGTTGCCACACTGAAACATACTGAGAGGATACAAGCCGGAAAAAGTCTGGTGATTAAGCAACAGACCACGCAGCTGAAAAATGTTCAGCTATGGTCGCTGGAAAATCCATATTTGTATACACTTAAGACCAGTATCAGGGAAGGTGGTAAAACAATTGATGAGCTCAATACGCCTTACGGTATCCGTTGGATTAGCTGGCCGGTAGGAGAAAATCCTGCCGATCCAAAACGATTTTTACTAAATGGTAAATCCGTATTTATCAATGGTATAGCAGAGTATGAACATTTGATTGGGCAGAGTCACGCTTTTAGTGCCGAGCAGATCCGTTCTCGCGTGATGCAGATTAAGGCAGCTGGTTTCAATGCTTTTCGCGATGCGCATCAGCCGCACAATTTATTGTATCAGGAATATTGGGATAAATTGGGCATTTTGTCCTGGACCCAAATGGCCGCGCATATCTGGTACGATACACCTGCATTCAGGAATAATTTTAAGGCTTTGCTTACCGATTGGGTGAAAGAAAGGCGTAATAGTCCCTCGGTGGTGCTATGGGGTTTGGAGAACGAGAGCACCTTGCCGGAGGATTTTGCGCGGGAATGTACAGAATTGATTCGCAAGTTGGATCCTACAGCATCTACCCAACGTAAAGTAACCACCTGTAATGGTGGTAAAGGGACCGATTGGGACGTACCACAAAACTGGACCGGTACTTATGGGGGCGATCCGTTGAGTTATGCTGAAGACATAAAACGGCAAGTATTGATTGGGGAATATGGTGCCTGGCGTACGCTAGATTTGCATACGGAAGGACCTTTTGATCAAAAAGGAGCTTATAGCGAAAACAACATGGCTCAGTTGATGGAAACTAAGGTGAGGCTGGCAGAAACCGTAAAAGATCAAACAGCAGGACATTATTTCTGGCTGTTCAGTTCTCATGATAATCCAGGTAGGGTACAGGGTGGTGAAGGGTTGCGGGAACTGGACCGGGTGGGGCCTGTCAACTACAAGGGGATGTTTACCCCATGGGAAGAACCTTTGGATGTATTTTATATGTTCAGGGCTAATTATGCGCCAAAGGAAACTGAACCAATGGTTTACATTGTTTCGCATACCTGGCCCCAAAGGTGGCTGAAACCGGGTATAAAGGACAGCATTACTGTATATTCCAATTGCGATGAGGTGGAATTGTTTAATGACGTAAATTCAATTTCCTTAGGGAGAAGAAAGCGAGGTGCCATTGGGACCCATTTTCAGTGGGATAAAGTAGATATTCGATACAATGTGTTGTATGCCGTGGGATATGTGCAGGGAAAGCGTGTAGCTAAGGATTACATTGTTCTGAATAATTTGCCAGAAGCGCCTCATTTCGATGCCTTCAAAATGGGAGCCAATAACATTACTGCACCTGCCAAAGGATACCACTATTTATACCGGGTAAACTGTGGCGGCCCCGAATATAAGGATGAAAATGGACAGCTGTGGTCGGCCGACCGTGCGCTAAGCCTTGGTGGTTTTGGCTCCAGTTCCTGGACGAGTAATTTCGCTGGCATGCCTGCTTTTTTTGCCAGTCAACGCCGCACTTTCGATCTGATACAAGGTACCCTGGATTGGAAGCTGTTTCAAACCTTTCGGTATGGGCGTGATCAGTTGACCTATCATTTTCCTGTGCCGGATGGAGAATATCTGGTTGAACTGTATTTTACAGAACCCTGGTTGGGCACGGGCGGAGGAATGGATGCCAAAAGAATGCGTTTGTTTGACGTTGCGGTAAATGGACAGACTTTGCTTAAGGATGTGGATATCTGGGCAGAAGTAGGGCATGATTTCGCTTTAAAGAAAACCGTTAAGGCACGGGTTAAAGGTGGGCAGCTGGTGATCTCCTTTCCGCAGGTAAAGTCGGGACAAGCCTTAATTTCGGCTATTGCTATTGCATCGGCCAATAACGTAATTACAGCGAAAGAAAGCCTTTCTGTGGTAGAAATGACTAAAATGGGACAGGCTAAAGTTTTAACCTGGATGGATATTGGCGATCAGCAATACTCGGACAAAGCCGTATATTTTAGTTCGCTGCCGTCGGCTTTATATGGTGCCGAATGGATACAGACATCTGCTAAAATAAAAGTAGTAGATCCTTTTACGGTTACAGTTGATGCGGACGTTTATGTGGCTGTTGATGCCAATGTAAAGGTTAAACCTGATTGGTTGAAGGAAGCGGAGGATACTAAAACCATTATTCAAAACAGCGCAGGTCAAAGCTTTAGGATTTATAAGAAGAGCTGCTCAAAAGGTACCAGCTTCATCCCTGGTACAAATGAACCCAATGCGGCCATGTACACGATTGCGGTACTTCCAAAGACCAACATGCAGCCAGCTTATGATTTAAAAACGGTGACCACTTACAAAGCTACAGATGCAAATCTGATTGGTACCGGGCTACTGAAAGAAGAGCTGATGGGGAAGGAGCGCGTTACTTTTAAAAAAACGTCGGGCGATGTGTTGGAATGGCGTATAACGGTAGGTGTAGCCGATACCTATTCTTTAACCTTAAAGTATCATAATCCATTTGAACGTGAGTTAAAAGGAAAGCTGGAAGTGTTGACGTTGGATGGGACGGTATTAAAAGCTGCAGAACTGATTGCATTTGTGCCGACTAAAAAAGGTAAATGGAATTACTTTAATACGAATACAGGCACCATGATTAATGCAGGTACTTATCGTGTACGGCTAATTGCTGAGAATGCCCAAGGTTTAAGTATAGATGGTTTGGATGTGCAATAAACGTTATTCATTTAAATATTTTCGTTTGTAATCCAGTGGTGTCATACCTGTTACCTTTTTAAAGTGGCGGTAAAAATTGGAGACATTGTTAAAACCGCAGTCAAAACAAATCATTTCCGTGGGCAGTTTATTTTCAATTAAAAAGCGGCAGGCATGGCTTACCCGAATCTCGATCAGAAAATCATAATAAGTTTTTTTGGTCATCAGCTTAAAATACCGGCAAAAAGAAGTAATGCTCAGGTTGCTTAAGGATGCAATTTCTTCCAGAGTAATGTCCTTTTTGTAATTGGTCATGGTGTAGGTGCAAATCCGGTTGATACGTAGGGTTTCCGATTCATTGCTCTGATAGAAAGTGCTTTTTCCGGTTACAATAGTTTGATATTCATCTGTTTCAGCAAGGGTTTTCAAAATGTTGAGCAATACAATAATGCGGTCCAGATTTGAGGCTTCAATGGACAGTTTCATCAATTCGGCCAGTTGTTCTTTTGCCTTACCGCTAATGACCATCCCGCTTTTTGCTTTCTCAAATAGTTTGGGAATCAGATAGGCCTCTGGCAGGTTGAGTAGATGTTTGCCCAGACAATCGGGCAGAAACTGGATCACGATGGCTTCAACCTGTAAGTCGGGGTTATTTTGAAAGTACTCATCTTTACAGCGCCAGGTATGTGGCAGATTTTCGCCCAATAGGATCATTTCTCCTGTTGTGAAATTGCTGATGTTGTCGCCTATAAACCGAACGCCTTCCCCCCTGATAACGTAATGAAGTTCAAGTTCCGGATGGTAATGCCAGATGTTTCCGAAGTCGGGTTTTACATCATGGCGTACGCTAAAAGAACTTTGGAGCGTGGCTGGGATTTTGTGAAAATGAGGTTTCATTTTATTTTTATATTTGAATATTATATTTATATTTAATTATTGAAAACGTGAATGTAGCAAATCATATTGATAATATGATGATTATTAATAGTTTTTGTGATAACATCCTACAATTATATGCTAATAAAGATCAGTAATTGATAGGCACTATTGTTGAGTTTTGTGTAAGGGATACCAAAGAATAACCAAAATATAAAAGTATGAAACGTGTTTACCTAATATTGACTTTAATGCTCTCAGGTATGGCCAGTGTATTTGCGCAGAGCAATGCGGTCACGAAAAGCCCGAAAGAAGAAAAGGAAGCGTATATAAAGGTAATCACCCAGCGCGCTGATAAAATTGCAGCTGTGCTGGATATCAATGATGCAGCAAAGCAGGAAAAAGTCCGCGACATCATTCGTGATCAGTACAGCAGCCTGAATGATATTTATACCCAGCGTGATGCGAATGTTAAAGCGATTAAACAAGCTTCGACAGATAAAACCCTAACTGAAGCATCATTAAAAGAGGAAGCGGCTAAAACGGATGCTAAACTGGCTAAACTGCATAAAAAATACATTGCTAAATTGTCGGCCAGGTTGACTGATAAACAAGTGGATGAAGTGAAAAACGGTATGACCTATGGTGTGCTGCCACTAACTTATAAAGCTTATCAGGAACAGATACTTACCCTTAACGAAGAGCAGAAAAAACAGATTTTAACCTGGCTTACCGAGGCGCGGGAGCATGCAATGGATGCAGAGTCATCGGATAAGAAACACGCCTGGTTTGGAAAATACAAAGGAAGAATTAACAATTACCTTTCTGCAGCAGGTTATGATTTGAGGAAAGAAGGAGAGGAGTGGCAGAAAAGAATAAAGGCTGCAAAGGGCAATTAAACAATAAACGTACTTATTTAGTTAGATACTCAAAATCGTTCTTTATTTGGTTAGAACAAACTTCCGTTACTGATTAAAGTAAAATTGGTAACGGGGTTTTTCTCTATCGAAAGGCTGAAATTAAACAGGAATTGAAAACATAACTTAAATTATTTGATTAAACATCTACATCAATAAGTAAAAATTAACCCGCTCACAAACCAAGTAAAATATTTAATGAAGTGTTGATCTGTGTAAGTTGATTCATTAGGTAAAGAAATTAAACCATTTATAATACAAACCAAGTATGAAATTTAAACTTTTACGAATGTTAAAAGGGGTAGTCATATTATCCTTGCTTTTTTGCGCTTCGTCGTATGCGCAAGTAAAGAAAATTACAGGTAAAGTTACTGACGGCAGTGATGGTGGCCCAATGCCTGGCGTTAATGTCAGCGTTAAAGGGAAACCGAGTAATGTAGCCACCAATGCCAATGGGATGTACACCATTCAGGCCGATCCTGCAACCGATGCATTGGTATTTTCCTATATCGGTTTCAAAAGACAGACCATTGTATTGGCAGGGAAAACTACACTAAATGTTTCATTGGCTTCAGATAACTCGGACTTAGATGAGGTTATTGTAGTAGGGTATGGCACCAAGAAAAAATCTGAAATTTTGGGATCAGTTGCTGTAATTACTGGCGAAGAAATTCAGGATATTCCCGCACCTAACCTTGCAGGTGCTTTAAGAAACCGGATTGCAGGTGTGGGTGTTAGTCAGGTGTCAGGCCGTCCGGGCTCACCTATCAAATTAAACATCAGAAATGCGACGATATCGGAAACTGCAAAGACGGTAGGTGTGACAGATGAACCTATGTATATTATTGATGGGATTACGGTAACCAAAGAAGCTTTCGATAACATTGATGCATCAATGGTTGAAAACATGTCTTTTCTAAAGGATGCGTCAGCTGCAATTTATGGTGCTGCCGGAGCGAAGGGGGTTGTTTTAGTTACCACTAAGAGAGGGAAAATTGGAAAGCCAACCTTATCATATAATGGCTATGTTGGAGTTTCAGATGCTACCAGAACTCCGGATATGTTATCTGGGTATGATCAGGCATTATTATTAAACGATGCCTATCGCCAATCGGGTGCACCGCTTTCCAGTTATTTTTTACCAGCTGATCTGGAACTTCTTAAAGGTCGGGATTATAAAAGCTGGTATGACGAAATCTGGCAGGCTTCCACGACCCAGCGTCATAACATCAGTGTCTCAGGTGGTAGTGATAAAATTACCTTCTTTGCCGGAGGAAGTTTCCAGAACGAGGATGCAAACTTCAAAGGAATGAACTTTGATAAATATAGTTTCAGAAGTGGGGTGGTAGCTACTATTGTCAATGGTTTAAAGGCAGATATAAATTTCAACGTAGATTGGAATATCAGAAATGCACAACATAACCTTACGGATCAGGATGATGTATTTTTGGAGCGAATTATTACTGTACCGAGATGGGTTCCAAACAGTATTGATGGGAAATTTGTAAATTTCAACAATACGGTCAATCCAAATGCATTACTTAACTCTGGTTATTACGATAGACGTAGATCAAAAGGGTATAGAATAAATGCGAATTTAGTATACCAACCTGTGTTCGTAAAAGGCTTAACCGCAAAATTCCAGATTTCTCAGGGCAGTAATTCAACAAATAGCAGAACCTATATCCCGCCATATCAAACCTATAACTTTGCCAAAATTGGAAATAATGGTCAGCTGTATACGGATCAGCTTGCGACAGTTTCTCCGGTTGTAGAACAGGTTGCTGCCGGTAACCAACGAATTAATCCGGGTTTGGCTGAAAGTAATAACTATCAAGGATTTATAACACTACAATATGGAAGAACATTTGGTAAACATACCTTTGATGTGCTTGCAGGTGGAGAACAATCAGAGTCAAATAACGAAACTTTATCTATATACAGATCAAACCAATTAATACCAGAAAGTGAAGATTTATGGGGATTTGATGTGAATACACTTACTTTACAGAATAGTTCGCGTAGTGAAACCGTAAAAAGATCAGTATTTGGTCGTGCATCATATGATTTTGATAAAAAATATCTGGTTGATTTTGTCATCCGTTCTGATGCTTCCTCAAATTTTGCACCTGGTAAACGCTGGGGCTTATCTCCCAGCATAGGTTTAGGCTGGATCGTAAGTCAGGAGAATTTCTTTAAAAATACCCCCTTCCTGAACTTTGTTAATTATCTGAAGTTTAAAGTGAATTATGGGGTAACAGGGGACGATCGCGTAGAGCAAAGATTATGGCAGGCACGTTATACCATTGATACCAACAACGGCTATATTTATGGTGACGCAAATGCCAACGGCTTAAATCCATCATTTTTCCCTAACCCCGACCTTACCTGGGAAAAGAAAAGAACGCTTAATATTGGTGTCGAAACCAGTATGTTCGACAATAAACTTGATGTGAATATTGAGGCATTTCAAAACCGTAACTATGATGGGATTGACAGGGGAGGAAATAATCTATATCCACTATATGGAGGATTTACCGCGCCTGTTGTGAACTATAGGGAAACCTATAACTGGGGATCGGAGTTCACCATTGGTTATAAAGCCAAACTGACCACTGACCTGAGCATGAATGCAAGTGTAAACTTTGCGTATGGCAATTCTGTAAATACAAGGTTGATTTATGCACCAGGCGATTTGATAAATAATGTAGCTCCGGATTGGGTTACTTCAATCGGTACCGACCCCCGTAAATATGCCTCAAGTAACATTGGCTTAAGAACTGCTGGTATGTTTAGAACGCAGGCTGAGGTTGATGCCTTTATGACAAAAAATCCTAACTACAGGATATATACAAGAATTCCGGAGCCAGGCTTTTTATATTATGAAGATACCAATAACGATGGGGTAATTACTGATAACGACATGGTTCCGCTTTATGATAAACCAAACTCCTGGTTTGCGGGAGGTTTTAATCTGAACTTTTCTTACAAGGCACTTTCACTTCAAACGAATATCCTTGCCAGGTTTGGTGGTAAGGCATTTTATGATAGTAAGGCGAGAAATGCACCATCTACTACCAGAAATGTGTTGTCCATGTGGAAAGATCGCTGGACTCAGGAAAATCCTATGGAAGGAAAATTTCCTCGTTTCGATGACCCTTCAATAGCCAAAAACTCTGATTTTTGGGCAGTAGATGGCACCACCATCCGCATTAATACGATGACGCTGAGCTACAGGGTGCCAACTGCGTTTGTGAATAGACTTGGATTAAGCGGGGTCAGGTTACTGCTTACCGGCAACAATTTGTGGACACTGGTAAATCCCCTGGATTATAAAGACCCTTATTCGTCAACTGCATACGATTATCCAATCCTGAGAACAGTTTCTTTAGGTTTAAATGTTAACTTATAATTTTTGAATCATGATTAAGCAATTTAAAACCAATATAAAAAGATCTTTAATTATTCTTTCCCTTGCAGCCTGCCTGCCAGCTTGTAAAAAAGGCTTTTTTGATCTTCCTGATCGTGGTGGTGTGGATAATGCTATTTGGAGTACAGACGGTGCTGTACAACTTCACCTCAATAGAACATATGATGTTGTGATTCCTACGTTCCCTTTTCAGATAACTATTAACGAAAGAAATGGTGTGCATCTGGCCAGCGATGAAAATTATTTCGCGGAGACCGACCAATATACCCGTGCAGCTTTGGGCTTACAAGGGGTACTAACGAATAATGATGTAAGATGGGCGGGTAACAGGTATAACAATAATTCCACCGCAGGTGAAAACAAATATTTTG
Organism: Pedobacter schmidteae; assembly: GCF_900564155.1. Classification (NCBI taxonomy): domain Bacteria; kingdom Pseudomonadati; phylum Bacteroidota; class Sphingobacteriia; order Sphingobacteriales; family Sphingobacteriaceae; genus Pedobacter; species Pedobacter schmidteae. The sequence goes on from NZ_LS999839.1 coordinate 3,449,565, forward strand.
ATATCCAAAGATGTAATGAAGCTATAAAATTTCTTCCCGAAGGTACCTTGCCAGAAGCAAAAAAGAATGAGTATCTGGGACAATATTATGCTTTAAGGGCGATGACTTTCTTTGAGCTGGTTAAGGTGTATGGTGGTATTCCCTTGCCACTTGAACCTCAAGCCCCGGAAAGCGTTTATACCGGAGGCAGGAAAAGTGCCAAAGAATGCTTTGATCAGATCATTTCGGATTTGGATAAGGCAATTACCATGCTCGAAGGTTTCAGTCCACAAGATGCAAATGGTCGTGGAAAGATTACTAAGCTGATTGCAGTTTGCCTTAAAGCGAAAGTTTTATTTTATTGGGCAAGTCCACAATTTAACCCTACTAATGATGGCAGGCATCCTTATCAGCCGGCCAGGTGGACAGATGCCTTAAATGCGAACAAATTGGCTTATGATATGAGTATAGCAGCGGGAAGAAGATTACAGACCAATTATGCAGATATTTTCCGGGTAGAAGGTACAGCTAATACGGAAGCAATTTTAGTGAGAACACATTCAGCTACAATTGAAAGAAGAGGTCACGATACAGAGTACAGATCAAGACCTACATCTGAAAGTGGCGGTCCTACAACAGGCTTTATGCCTTCTGTAAAAATGCTTGAAGCTTATCCGATGAAAGATGGACTTCCAAGAAATACATCAACCGCTTATCCTTACGATCCGATTATGTTCTGGCAAAACAGAGATCCAAGATTTGAAGCTACAATAGCCTATAATGGTGGGCCTTGGGCTTTAAGCGGCAATGCTTCCAGAAGACAGTGGACTTACAACCAGGCTGTAGGTGAGAGCAATGGCAATGGTGTATATTGTAAACGTTTTACTTCGCCTACTTTAGCCGCAGGAAACGTGAGATATACAAATAATATCGGAGGAAATGGGTTTGACTGGATCGAACTCAGACTAGCTGAAGTTATGTTGAATTATGCGGATTGTTTAAACGAAACCGGGAATTTAGGGGGAGCAAAGGATATGGTCAGACAAATCAGGGTAAGGGCCGGAATAGTTGTTGGTACAGCTGATTATGGATTAAGTCCAGTGAATGGCCCGGACGCCATGCGGACGCTTATTCTTAATGAGCGGATGGTGGAGTTTGCTTTTGAAAATAAACGAAATAGCGATTTGAGAAGGTCACGCACCATGCATTTATTAACCGGAAGCATGCAGAAGCTAGAAATTACGCTGGTGAAACCTCCGGTTGGAACTGTGCTAAATGATAAAGGTATTTTAGAAGCGGTGACAGGTGGTGTTATGTTCAGGGAAACGCTGAATACGAATGATAAAGCTGTTTATACCAAATATTTCAATACCATTATCACTACAAATGGAAGTTACTCACCTTATAATGTTCCGGAGTTTCATTATTTCTATACATTTCATGATGATTTCGTAAATAATGGTTTGAATATAGCCCCAACAATTGGATGGGCAGGAGGCACGTTTGATCCCCTTGATTAAACTGAATTTATAGAAAATTGCATTTTAAAAATTAAAGAAATGAAAATTAAAAATATATCAAAGTTCTTCCTTCTGGCATCAAGTGTATTTATGCTGACGTCTTGTAAGAAAGAAGCCGACAATATTTTCGACATGTTCGAAGATGTTACGGTTACATTTAATAATAGCGACCCTAAAACTGTAGTTGACTATAAAGAGGTGGATGATAACACTGAAGTCTGGATTGACTTTACCATCAATTCGGCAAAGGAAGATATGTATACGGTTACCGTGGAAAGAACAACAGGTACTGGTTTTGATCGCTCTACAGTATATACCTTGACTAATGACCAACGCAGAAGTTTTTCGACTGTTTTTAAATATAAATTACAGCGTGACGGCCAAACCAGTTTCCGTGTTTTTGCGAGAAATCAAAAGGGAGTTTATATAGGCGATGGATATAAAAAAGTTGTTGTGAATGGAAAAACAAGCTATAAGGTGTTTTTAAATAGAAACATTTATTTGCCTGATACGGTTGCAAAAGTATTGCCATCATTCTTTTCATTAAATGAAGGAACGTTGTTTAGTTATAACGATGGCGCGGCCAATGCGGCCAAAATTGATTTTGGAATTTACAGAAAAGCCTATACCAATTCATCAGGCGGGACAGAATATGCTGTAAATCTATACTCTATCAGTACGCCTACAAGTCCTTTAACCGTATATGATGTGAGTACCTGGAACCCAAAACGAACTACCAAATTTAGTGCTCCGATTGCAACTCAGGCGGCTATCTTTGGTGGTAATGCAGTTTCGGGATCCACCATTGAAACATTGGCAAAAGCACGAACGATTAATCTCAATGCAACTGTAGGCACAACTTCGGCCAATGGATTGGCTACTGGAAGTGCTGTGTTTTTCCTGACACCCGAAGGTAAATATGGTATGATGCTGATCAATTCAGTCACTTCTGATTTTGATAAAAAACCATTATTGAATGTAAGTGTAAAAATGCAAAACTAATTAGTACAGGTTTAAAGAGCTAACTAGTCTGTGTTTAAAAAAGGCTGTATCATTAAGCTGATTTATGCAAATCCTTGTGCGCTTCGTCATCCTGAATTTATTTCAGGATGACGACCGGATTAATGGTACAGCCCCATTTGTGTATTTCGTATTCCCGATCACTCCCGCCTTACACACTCACTTGCCAGGAGTAACGATGTTCTGTTAAATACTGTTTTAAATAGCCGGTTTGCTCATTCGATTTTAATCGGTTAATGGCCATCATTTTACTTCTTCTGATGGACTCTTTACTCAACCCAAGGTTAGTGGCTATGTCTTCAATCAACATTGGCATATCATTCTCCAGCCCATAATACATGCGCAAAATCCGGGCTTCCCGTTCGGTCAGGTTTTGTAACATCGCGGTTAGCGATAGTTGCTTGCCCTCCATTTCTATAGCCGCGTCCGGCGCTTTAAAGGTATGGTCCTGTAAAAAATTCAATATACCCGGTTTTTCCTCATCGTCTGTTGTTTCAAGTGGAATGCCAAATGGCGCGTCCATCAAATAATCTTTCACTTTTTCAACAGCTATTCCGGTATATTCCGATAGTTCATCAACCGTCGGTAGGCGTTCCAGTTGTTGTTCCAAATGGCCTTGCGCTTTATAAACTTCAAAAATATCGTCTCGTTGATTGGTAGGTCGGCGAATCATGCGGCGTTGCTCGCCAATGGTGTGCATAATCGACTGACGGATCCACCATACTGCAAAAGAAATAAACTTAAATCCTTTGGTTTCATCAAAACGTTCGGCGGCTTTTACCAATCCCATATTTCCTATAGAAACCAGGTCGGGTAGCGAAAGTCCCTGACCTTCATATTTTTTGGCTACCGAGACCACGAAACGAAGGTTGGAGTTGATGAGCCGATGAAATGCTGCTTTATCACCCGCCTTAATTTTTTTTGCCAAGGCTATTTCTTCCTCAGCGCTCAATACATTGTATTTGGCAATGTCGCTTAAATAACGCTGCAGGGAGTCGTGACTGCGATTGGTAATGGACTGCCCGATTTTTAATGCTCTCATAATAACGCTCTCCTTGATAACCAAAGGTTTTACGCCCGGTTATCCCATTTGTTTAACATACTCAGCTTAATATTTGGTAGGTCAAATTTGTAGAATCGTATATATTATTTCTATTGTTATTGCAAAATCAGGAGAATATTCTTTTTGTGGCTATCTGTGCAGATAAAATATCTGTTTGACTTGCTTGAATTGTCCAAATCAGGGAAAATTATCTTTGTTGGATTTTTTATAGTGGCTATTATTGGAGTATTGTGCGACCCATATCGTGTCAAATAGGCAACTACATCACCAGGTTAATCAGATGGACGCCGAAACAATTGGTGTTTTTTTTTGTTAATGATTTTTTAATGTGTTGATTCCCAGTGTAAGGTGTTTTTTAAAACTTAAAATTTCTAACCTAACAAAATAGACATGAATTTAATAGAGCTAATAAAAAATGAGGTAAGCGGCGACGTCATCTCATCCCTGAGCCAGAAGGTGGGCATCAGTGAAGATCAGGTAAAAGACGGTTTTGCTGCAGGTATCCCTGCTGTTTTGGCCGGAATGTTAAAAAATGGGGTAGGTGGTGCAGGCTCCGGATTTCTGGACAATATTTTGTCGGGAGTTACCGGCGCAGGTAGTAGTGCCGACGATTTGTTAAAAGGAGGGGAGGAAAATTTGCTGGATAAGGGAAAATCAATGCTGGGCAGTTTGTTTGGACACGATACCGGCGCTGTTTCTGACGCTGTCTCTTCTTCCACCGGGTTAAGTGCCGACAAGTCATCAGGTCTGCTGGCTATGATTGTTCCCCTCATTACCGGCTTTATTTCTAAAATAATGGCCGGCAAAGGATGGAGTGTGTCAGATTTGATGGGGAAAATTTTTGAAAGTAAAAGCGATATCGCTGCCGCTTTGCCTCAGGGGCTTAGCAGTACATTAGGATTTGCCGATATTCATGTACCCAAAGTAGAGGTGCCCCATGTGGAGGTGCCGAAGGTAGAAGTACCTCCTGCAGATGTGCCAAAGGTGCCACCGGTAAATTTTGGAACAGCGAATCCACCTAAATCGGGAAGTAATTTTTTCAAATGGTTATTGTTGATACTAATTGCTGCGGTATTGATATGGTGGATAATGGGCAAGTTAGGATGTAACCAATCGGCAGTAGATCAATCTACAGCTTCTTTGTCTGCAAAAATGGATTCCATGGGCAATAGTATGGATTCGGCTGCTGCCGATATGAAGGCAGGTGCTGTTACAGCAACAGATGCCATTGCCGGCAAACTAAACGAAGCCGGAGATTTTGTACGCGAACTGGGGGCTAAAATCAATAAAAAGCTACCTGATGGCACAGAATTGAGCATTGCAGAAAACTCAGTAGAAAACCACCTGATTTCTTTTATTGAAGATAAAACCAAACCTGTTGACAAAACCACCTGGTTTACTTTCGACAGGCTGTACTTTGAAACCGGAAAAAGTACTTTAAAAGCCGAATCGCAAGGACAATTGAAAAATATAGTGGCTATTTTAAAGGCCTATCCAAATGTACAGCTCAAAATGGGCGGCTATACCGATAATACCGGAGATGCTGAGCTGAACAAAAAAATATCGAATGAAAGGGCCAATGCGGCTATGGAGGAACTGGTGAAATTAGGTATTGATGCCAAACGTTTATCGGCCGAAGGTTACGGCGCCGAACATCCAATTGCCAGCAATGATACGCCCGAAGGTCGTGCCCAAAACCGCCGTATTGATATCCGGGTAACGGAAAAATAGCCGATGATAAAATGCACAAAATGAATATCAACTATTGATATTCATTTTTTTATCTTGGTACCGGAGAACGTTAAATTAAGATGGGAGTAGGTCGATAAGATCTGCTCCCTCTTTCATTAAAAGGCCTTGTCCGTTCTCCAAAATCCCTTTCTAATGTTTATTACAACGGTTTAATCCAATACGCATATTCATGTTTTGCAAAGGGTACCCTGTATTGTTTCAATGGCATAGCACCCCAGCTGTCAATACCCTGCATTCCTGTTTGTATCAAATCCACATGCAGATAAATGCGATCACGTTTTTGTAGTTCACCCGAATGGTATTGCTTTTTCTCTGTTTCAGGATCCAGGTCGTCCATTGCATAAGGCAGGGCCGAAAAGTTTAGTAAGCTGTCTGCCATTCCAAAACTCAAACCTTTTCCGTTTTTATTGCTGAAATTGACCCAGCGCACATCCGATTTATTGCCGCTTTCCTGAGGCCGGGCATAAGGGAAGTACTGCTCATCTATATTTTGTCTGTACAAGCCTACAAAAGAGCCGGTCTTACGGTCCCAATAGTTTTCACCGGGTCCGCGGCCATAATAAGCAATCTGATTAAATGCTTTGTTTAGCTGCAAATCATTTCCGATGCGCAATACCAGTGGATATTTTCCCTTGTTGGCCAACAGGCGATTGCTAACCTTGATGCTGCCATCGGCTAAGATGGTAAATGTCTGTTCAACCGTAGCATTACCGTCCAGCACTTCTTTTTTAAAGCTCACGATAACTACTCCAGATGCATCCTGTTTTATGTCGGCCAGGCTAAGTTTTCCTTCGGTGTAAGCGTTGCGCCATTTCCTAAGGCTGCGGTTAAAACCTGCACCGATGTCATTGTCGGTAGGTGCACGCCAAAATCTAGGGGTGGGGCCTTCATTAAGCAGTTGCAAACCCTTTGCCTCATAAGTTGTCATCATACCGGTGGCCAGGTCAAAAGCAGCACTAAAGTCTTTTCCTTTTACAATGGTTTTTCCTTCCGTTTTTTCAACGGTTAGTTTACCACTTGTCATTGCCGGTTTAAAAACAGCAGGCGCACCATTCCAGCTAAACTGTTCGGCAGCCATGTTGTAACCTACAGGTAAAAAGGGTTCGGCCTGTTTCAAATTGTAGTAAACATTTAAAAAATACTCGGTATTGCTCTTAGGGTTGGTTTTGATAGGCAAAGTGTATTCCTTTTCTGTTCTTGGATCAATGTTTAGCGAGTTCAATGTGCCTTTTTCTACCACTTTACCATCGGCCAGCAGTTCCCATTCCAGTTTTAAGTTATCCATATTTTTAAAGAAATAGGAGTTATTTATTTTTACCTTATTGCCACCGTTATAAGCGGTTTTTATGTACTGGTAAACCTTTTTCACCTCTATAGCCATTGGCGTCATACCGCGGTAGTTGGTTACCACGCCTTTTACACAAAAATTATTATCGCTAAAATCTTCGTTAACGGGGCCGCTTAATGGAAAATCTCCACCATAGGCATTGATGCGTTTGCCATTCTTTACCGTATCTATGGCCTGGTCTATCCATTCCCATATAAAGCCGCCCTGTAAATTGGGCTCGCTTTCAATCACATCCCAGTATTCTTTAAAATTGCCCAGGCTGTTGCCCATAATGTGCGCAAATTCGCTCATAATCAATGGTCGGTTTGGATTGCTGTGGGCATAGCTTTTTAACCAGTTCGGATCGGGATATTGCGGAACAATCATGTCGGTATTGTAGTCCTCTTCTGCGCGTTCGTATTGTACCGGTCGGCTGTCATTTGCTTTTAACCAGTCGTATCCTTCATAAAAATTAACCCCATTTCCGGCTTCATTGCCCAGCGACCAGGTAATTACGGCTGCATGATTTTTATCTCGTTCATACATCCTTTTAATACGCTCCAGGTGAGGTATGCGCCATTGCTTATCATTGCCCAGGGTGTAAGCCAGGTCGTAGTATCGGCCATGTGATTCGATATTTGCTTCATCTACCACATATAAGCCATATTCGTCGCAAAGTTCCATCCAGTAAGGATCGGGAGGGTAGTGCGAATGCCTTACGGAGTTTACGTTCAGCTTTTTCATCATTTCCATGTCCTTGCGCATATCGGCATGGGTTAGGGTATGTCCTTGTGTAGCGTTGTGTTCGTGACGGTTTACCCCTTTAAAGAATACCCTTTTGCCGTTGACCAGAAAATTGTTGCCTACCAATTCAACTGTGCGGAATCCGATGCGCTGCGGAATAACTTCCAGTACTTCACCTTTTTTATTTTTCAGGGTAATGAATAAAGTATACAGGTTCGGTGTTTCGGCAGTCCAGGCCAATACATTTTTAATTTCGGTATGGAACTGTAGGGTATTTTTATAATTGCCTAGAACGGTTTTTGCGTCCTTTGTTTCGCCTTTATAAACAGAAGTGCCTTTTGGATCGATGAGGTCCAGCTCAACCGCAAAAGTATCGGGTGTACTGTGCAGTGTTTTACGATCTATTTTATAATTGTTGATCTCGGCTGTTAAGCTGAGTAGTCCATTTTTATAGGTTTTGTCGAGCGTGGCTATTGCTTTAAAATCCCTCAGGTCCAGTTTTGGCGTGCTGTACAGGTATACATCCCGTTCTATGCCCGATATGCGCCACATATCCTGACACTCCAGGTAGCTGCCATCACTCCAACGGTATACTTGCAAGGCAACCAGGTTTTCGCCGGGTTTTACATATTTTGTAATGTCAAATTCTGCAGCCAGTTTGCTGTCTTCACTGTATCCCACCTTTACACCATTTATCCAGATAAAAAAAGCTGATTTTACGGCGCCAAGATGAATGAAGACTTGTCGGCCATCCCAGTTTTGCGGCATATTGAATTTTTTCCGGTACGACCCCACAGGATTGTTGTCTACAGGGATGTCAAACGGAGGGTTCATTTTGGCCCCGGTGTTTTTACGGCCGGCAAACTCATAGGGTTGGTTTACATAAATGGGTAAACCATAACCACTGGTTTCCCAGTTGGCCGGAACTTTAAAGTTGTCCCATTTGGTATCGTCAAAATTAGTCTGGTAAAAATCATGGGGTCTTTTTCGCGGATCCTGCACCCAGTTGAACTTCCATTGCCCGTTTAAGCTCATAAAGTAAGCAGATTTTTCCTTTTCTCTTTTTGCAGCGAGGACTTTGTTTTCGTATGCAAAGGCTGAAGCCCGCATAGGCATTCTGTTTACAGATACTATTTCCGGGGTTTGCAGCTCATCAGGTAGCTGTTGTGCCATTATTGCCGTTGAAGCCAGTATCAAGGCTAAGGTGTTAAAAAAACTTTTCATACGTATGTACAACTCTAATCAGGTTCGAACTTAATTATATTTCTACAAAAAGATTTGCGCAAACGTTTGCCTGATTTTAAGGTTGGACTTTTTTGGTTATGTTGCCTCCGGGGAAACGATAAAGTATAATGTTTGTCCTGGTTTGTCTTTCTAAAATTCTAATAATTAGCATGTTGTGTCTGGTGATACATCGCCTGCATCCATTGCACCACGGAGCCCGTATTTTCAGGTAATCAGTACCACTTCGAGGCAATGGTAAGCAATTTTCGGAAACTCATCCTGTAAATTGTAAATTTGTCATTCAAGAAACAAACGATATGCTCGAAATCAAACTACCCGAACTTCCGGATATAGAAACGGATAGATTATTATTGCGCCAGCATCGGCTTGCAGATGCCACAGCATTATTTCAGTTACGTACCAATCCTGATGTGATGCGTTATATTGATCGTCCGCGTCACGAAAGTGTTAAAGAATCGGAAGCATTTATCCAGACCCTCAACGAGAATTTTGGTAAGGACATGAATTTGGTTTGGGCCATTACCCTTAAAGAAAATTCTGAACATTTGATTGGCAATCTGGGCTACTGGCGTACCGACCCGGCCAACTACAGGGCCGAGCTGGGTTATATGTTGCATCCTGATTATTGGCGTAAAGGTATACTTTCGGAAGGGCTAAGGGCTGTTATTGATTTTGGGTTCAATACTGTTGGTCTGAATTCTATCTGTGCGAACATCAATCCGGGAAATGATGCGTCGAGGCAGCTCCTGCTCAAACATGGCTTTATAAAGGAGGCCTATTTCAAGGAAGATTACTATTTTGAAGGTAAGTTTTTGGATAGTGAAATTTATGGCCTGCTTTCTTCCGCCGCTTCCACCAGGTAAATTTTTAATAAAAAATCGAGACCAAATGAAGAGAATATTTATTTTAACCTTATTATCAGTAACCTTATATCCGCTCCAAAAAGCTATGGCACAACAGGCAACAGAAAAGAAAAAAAGTACAGCAATACTGAACCACATTGCCGTTTATACAGCAGACTTGAAGACGGCAACTGATTTTTATGCCGCTGTATTTGAACTGGAGCAAATTCCTGAACCTTTTAAGGACGGCAGGCACACCTGGTTTTCGCTAGGCGCAGCCGGTCAGCTACACATTATTCAGGGTGGAAAAACAAGTATCACGTATGACAGAAATGATCATCTTTGTTTCAGTGTGCCTTCGGTGGAAGAATTTACACAAAAATTAACTGCATTAGGTATCACTTACGAGAACTGGGCCGGCGCCAAAGCCACCGTTACAAAAAGGGTAGATGGTATCAAACAGATTTATTTTAAAGATCCGGATGGGCATTGGCTTGAAGTAAATGACGATCATAAATAATCCTGAATATTAAAAAGGAGAAAAAAAACTGTTGAACAAAGAAACCAGTTGTTAATAAACTGTAGGTCAGGAATACGATTCTTTTCGCCAAAGGAAAGGTGAATAAGGGGAGGCAGCAAATCTTTGTGAATGTGTTTTTTTAATGCCGGGTATGGTTGCTATTTAATCAAAAACCTATATCTTTCGCTTGAATATGGTTTTTTTGAACTTTTTGACCAGCATTAGCTGCTTTTTTTTACTGTTGTTCTCGCTGCACCTGTTTTTCGCGAAACAGGGTAACCGGATGCTCAATTGTTTACTTTCAGTTATGTTTTTTTCTAGATTTGGTCAGTTGCTGGTTTTGTTGCTGGTCAACTCAAAGCACCACAATCTTTTTCCTTTCTTTCATCAGCTGTTTACCCCATTCTATTACGCCTCTTCTGCTTGTTTTTTTCTTTACATTACCAGTCTTGTAAACGGACGTGAAAGACTTGAAAAAAATGAATGGTTACATTTTGTTCCGCTTGGTTTGGCTATCATTCACGTAGTTCTCTGGCCATTTGTTCCTCCAATCAACTGGAATGTTATTGCGCTTGATTTGACCCACAATAAACAGCTCTTTATTTCTGAAAGAAGTGGCCTTTTTCCAGCTTATTTTTATTACCTGGGGCGGCCCGCATTAGTGTTGGGCTATTTGGTAGCCACCTGGTATGTAGTTGTTAAATCCGGTATATTCCGGGAGAGAAAAGCATCGGCGGGGGGCAAAAAATGGGTGCTCTTTTTTCTTAAGGTGGGTACTTTTTTTCAGCTGATCTCTTTTCTGCCCATGATGTCGGACGGCCTGGACAATCCGGTGATCAGCTCCTCAATATTTGCACTAAGTTGTATGGTCCTGCTGGTTATTATGATATTTGTGCTGCACAATCCCGGGGTTCTTTATGGATATCTGTTTGTTGCGGTAGATTGGAATTCCCCTGCTGACCGATCTGAAAATATCAGGGTAATTCCTACTCCTGAACCTTCGGTGGCTGCCCCTGCAGTAAAAAGGATAAATCTGCTGCCTGATCAGCTCTCAGCCTATGCTGAGTCTATGAAGTCATTTATGGAAGAAAAAAAAACATATCTGGAGCCGGACTTTCAGATTGTTGATCTGGCCCTGGCATTAAACGTCCCCGTTCATCATTGCTCTTTTGTTTTAAATAACCTGATTGGAAAAAACTTTCGCGACTGGATCAACGGCTATCGGATTCGTTATTTTATAGGGCAGTACCCTTTGAAATCCGAAAAAATGATCATCGAAGCCATCGCTCGCGAATCGGGCTTTAAAAGTCAGCGTACTTTTTACAATGCCTTTAAAAAAGAAACCGGCCTGATGCCTAAAGTCTATTTTTCAGGAGAAAAGCGCTCAGATTTCCTAAAAACTATTGCAACTATTGAATAGTTGAAGAAAATTCATTGCCATTTTTAACTATTAGTATAATGTGTTGGATAATTTTGCCCATGCTTATAGCGGTGTTTTCTATCTGCTATATGTTTAATGATCTAAAACCTCTTAAACGTCCCTTATGGCAAAAAATCTACCCCTTTGTATTCCTGGTAAAATGGAAACTGCCAGAAAAATGCTGATGACATTTCTCCTATTTTTTGTAACAATAAGCGTATTCGGCCAAATCCAGTTCTGGTCAGATGATTTTGAAAGCACGGGGTCGCCTAGTTCGGGTGTCAGGACTTCTTCGGTACCTACCGGGTTTTTTCCGGTTACCCCACCCTATGCCAAATATTTTACTGTCGTTACTGTCAATGATCCAGCGTATCAAAATGGAATTCCCTATTCCGGATTTTCGGGTTCCCAGTTTTTTGCGGCAGAAGATATAGACGGAGCGGTTGCGAGCGGGAATAATAACTCTCAGTCTCAGCGTCAGCGACTTATGTGGGATAATATCAACATTTCCGGAAAAACCGGGATGACCTTCAAAGGTCTGTTTGCATGTAACCAGCAGGGCGGATCAGTATGGGATGTCAGCCCTGCAGATTACATGATGGTTCAATACAACATCGACAATGGAGCATGGATAGATCTCGTGAGGCTTTTTCCAAACGGCTCGCCTGTTGGATCTTTAGCGGTTGAGACAACAGGCGATTCTCTCGCTATAGCGGAGGGGCCCGCTCTGGCCAATATGACTTTTACAGAGCTTTCTGGAACAATTGCAGGAACCGGAACCATCTTGAATCTGAGGTTTTTATGCGCGTCAAACGGAGGGCTTACAGAAGAGCTTGCTATTGACAATTTCCGTTTGTTTGAAACCCCGACTTGTACACCACCCACAATTACAGCAAACCCTCCAAACAGGTCTATATGTTTAAATGGTAACACTACTTTTACTTCTAATGCTTCCGGGGCCACCGGTTTTCAATGGCAGGTAAATACCGGAGGTGGATTTACGGATATTACCAATGGCGGGGTGTATTCCAATGCGACAACAAATGTTTTAACTATTACCGGAGTAACTGGTACAATGAGCGGATACCAATATCGCTGTAAAGCAATAAACGGTGTGTCCAGCTGTTTTGCCACTTCTAATAATGCGACATTAAACGTTTCTAACATGAGTTCGTCTTCCATCACGAAAACAGATGTTTCGTGTAATGGAGGAAACAACGGTACGGCAACCGTATCTGCGACCGGAGGTATAGGCTCATATACTTACAGTTGGTCTCCAAGTGGTGGCACCGCTGCTACTGCAACTGGGCTTACAGTTGGTACTTATACATGTACTATTACCGATGCAATCCTGTGCCAGACCACAAGGTCCATTACCATTAACCAGCCAACGGCGTTGAATACCACTGCCGGTAGCAAAACCGATATTGCTTGTAAAGGAGCAGCTAACGGAACAGCAACAGTATCACCAACAGGCGGAACACCATCGTATACCTATAGTTGGGCGCCAAGTGGAGGTACTGCTGCTACTGCAACCGGCCTTGCGCCAGGAACCTATACGGTTACCGTTACAGATGCTAATGGTTGTCAGGGCACGAAGAATTTTACCATCAATGAACCTGCAACGACATTAAATACTACTGCCGGTAGTAAGACGGATGTTTCCTGTAATGGCGGAAACAATGGTACGGCAACAGTATCACCAACTGGTGGAACTCCTGGCTATACTTACAGCTGGTCTCCAAGTGGAGGTACAGCTGCTACCGCAACCGGGCTCGCCGCGGGAACCTATACAGTAACCGTAACAGATGCGAACAATTGTCAGGGAACCAAAACCTTTACCATTACTCAACCAACAGCTTTAAATACTACTGCGGGTAGTAAGACCGATGTCGCCTGTAAAGGGGCGGCTAACGGAACAGCTACTGTATCGCCAACAGGCGGCACGCCATCTTATACCTACAGCTGGGCACCAAGTGGTGGAACCAACGCTACAGCAACCGGCCTTGCAGCAGGTACTTATACAGTTACGGTAACTGATGCCAAAGGCTGTCAGGGTACAAAGAGTTTTACCATCAATGAGCCGGCATCAGCTTTAAGTGCAGCTACAGGTGGTGGTAGTACCAACGTTTCCTGCAATGGCGGAAACAATGGTACTGCAACTGTGGCACCAACAGGAGGTACACCATCTTATACTTACAGCTGGGCGCCAAGTGGTGGCACCAATGCTACGGCAACCGGTCTTGCAGCAGGTACTTATACGGTAACCGTAACAGATGCGAATGCTTGCCAGACCACCAGAACATTTACCATCAACCAGCCAACCGCTTTAAATACCACTGCGGGTAGTAAAACCGATGTTTCCTGCAATGGGGCTGCCAATGGTACGGCAACTGTAGTTCCAACAGGTGGAACTCCTGGCTATACTTACAGTTGGGCCCCAAGTGGGGGTACTGCTGCTACAGCGACAGGCCTTGCTCCAGGAACCTACACAGTTACCGTTACAGATGCCAATAACTGTCAGGGTACCAAAACCTTTACCATCACTCAGCCAACAGCATTAAATACTACTGCGGGTAGTAAAACGGATGTTTCCTGTAATGGTGGCAACAATGGTACTGCAACTGTGTCACCAACAGGTGGTACGCCATCTTATACTTACAGCTGGGCACCAAGTGGTGGAACGGCTGCTACGGCAACGGGTCTTACAGCAGGAACCTATACCTGTACCATCACTGATGCGAACAATTGTCAGGGAACCAAAACCTTTACCATTACTCAACCAACCGCTTTAAATACTACTGCGGGTAGTAAGACCGATGTTTCGTGCAAGGGCGGTAACAATGGTACCGCTACGGTATCGCCAACAGGTGGCACACCATCGTATACCTACAGCTGGGCGCCAAGTGGTGGCACTAATGCCACGGCAACGGGCCTTGCAGCTGGAACCTATACAGTAACCGTAACAGATGCGAACGCTTGTCAGAGAACCAAAACCTTTACCATCAATGAGCCGGCATCAGCTTTAAGTGCAGCTACAGGTGGTGGTAGTACCAACGTTTCCTGCAATGGCGGTAACAATGGTACTGCAACTGTATCACCAACTGGTGGAACTCCTGGCTATACTTACAGCTGGGCGCCAAGTGGTGGTACTAATGCCACGGCAACTGGTCTTGTGGCAGGTACTTATACGGTAACCGTAACAGATGCGAACGCTTGCCAGACCACCAGAACCTTTACCATCAACCAGCCAACTGCTTTAAATACTACTGCCGGTAGTAAAACGGATGTTTCCTGTAATGGTGGCAACAATGGTACTGCAACTGTGTCACCAACAGGTGGTACGCCATCTTATACTTACAGCTGGGCACCAAGTGGTGGAACGGCTGCTACGGCAACGGGTCTTACAGCAGGAACCTATACCTGTACCATCACTGATGCGAACAATTGTCAGGGAACCAAAACCTTTACCATTACTCAGCCAACCGCTTTAAATACTACTGCGGGTAGTAAGACCGATGTTTCGTGCAAGGGCGGTAACAATGGTACCGCTACGGTATCGCCAACAGGTGGCACACCATCGTATACCTACAGCTGGGCGCCAAGTGGTGGCACTAATGCCACGGCAACGGGCCTTGCAGCTGGAACCTATACAGTAACCGTAACAGATGCGAACGCTTGTCAGAGAACCAAAACCTTTACCATCAATGAGCCGGCATCAGCTTTAAGTGCAGCTACAGGTGGTGGTAGTACCAACGTTTCCTGCAATGGCGGTAACAACGGTACTGCAACTGTATCACCAACTGGTGGAACTCCTGGCTATACTTACAGCTGGGCGCCAAGTGGTGGTACTAATGCCACGGCAACTGGTCTTGCGGCAGGTACTTATACGGTAACCGTAACAGATGCGAACGCTTGCCAGACCACCAGAACCTTCACCATCAACCAGCCGGCATCAGCTTTAAGCGCAGTTACAGGAGGTGGCAAGACCGATGTTTCCTGTAAGGGCGGTAACAATGGTACTGCAACAGTAGCACCAACAGGAGGCACACCATCGTATACCTACAGCTGGGCACCAAGTGGGGGCACCGCTGCTACGGCAACAGGCCTTGCAGCAGGAACTTATACCTGTACCATTACTGATGCGAATGCCTGTCAAACTACAAGAACCTTTACCATTAATGAACCAGCAACAGCCTTAAGCATAGCCACAGGTGGTGGCAAGACAGATGTTTCCTGCAACGGTGGTTCTAATGGTACAGCAACAGTAGTACCCACAGGTGGAACACCATCCTATACCTACAGCTGGGCCCCAAGCGGAGGTACTGCAGCTATGGCAACAGGTCTTACAGCAGGAACCTATACAGTTACGGTTACTGATGCTAACGGCTGTCAGGCACAAAGGACTTTTGTGATCAGCCAGCCTACGGTTGTAACTTTAGCAGGCATAAGCCTAACTGCAGCAACTACAGCTGTTTCTTATAACCAAACGGTTAGTGCTACAGGAGCAAGCGGGAGCTATACTTACGCAGTAACCTCAGGCGCATTGCCGCAGGGGTTAACACTATCTACAAGCGGAACCTTATCAGGCAGCCCAACAGAAGCAGGAACCTTTACCTTTGATATTACTGCTACCGATGCCGCCTGCAGCAATACCGGAACGGGCAATTTTAGTCTGAATGTAAATAAAGGCAGCCAGTCGATCTCATTTGGTACCATTGCCTCAAAAACATATGGAGAAGCTGATTTCAGTTTAGGAAATGCAAATACTTCGGCAGGTCTGGCCATTACCTATACCGCAACAGATCCGACCGTGGTTTCCATTACCGGAAATACCGCACACATACTAAAAACAGGAAATACAGATATTATTGCAAGCCAAATAGGAAATGCGAATTATAATGCGGCTCCGGATGTGGTACAAAGTCTGACTGTAGCCAAAGCAAATCTGACCGTGGTCAATACTGATCGTTCTAAAGTTTATGGAACTGCACTTGTCGATGCTGATTTTACAGGAAGTATTACCGGTATTCAGAACGGTGACAATATCACCTTAACGAGAAATAGTACCGGAGCACCGGCAACGGTCGCTGCCGGATCAACCTATCCGATTGTAGCTACACTAGCCGATCCGGACAGCAAGCTGGACAACTATATAGTAAGTAATGCAGATGGTACATTAACCGTAACTCAAAAAACATTGACCATTACTGCCAATGACCGTACCAAAACCTATGGTGATGCAGTTACCTTTGCAGGTACAGAATTTACCGCAGCGGGTCTGGTTAACGGCAATACCATTATTGGTATTACCTTAAACAGCACAGGAGCAGCAGCAAGCGCAACAGTAGCAGGTTCAACTTACCCGATTGTAGCAACAGCTGCAAATGGAACAGGGCTGAGCAACTACGACATTACTTATGTCAATGGTACTTTGACGGTTGGTAAAGCAAATCTGATTGTGGTCAATACTGATCGTTCTAAAGTTTATGGAACTGCACTTGCCAATACCGACTTTACAGGAAGTATCACTGGTATCCAAAACAGTGACAATATTACTTTAACTAGGAACAGTACCGGAGCACCGGCTACGCCCCCCGCAGGTTCAACTTACCCGATTGTGGCCACTCTGTCCGATCCGGACAGCAAGCTGGGCAACTATACGGTAAGCAATCTTGATGGTACATTAACTGTAACCCAAAAAGCACTGACCATTACTGCTGATAACCGTACCAAAACTTATGGTGATGCAGTAACCTTTTCCGGTACCGAGTTTACGGCTGCAGGACTGATCAATGGCAATACCATTACCAGTGTTACTTTAAATAGTGCAGGAGCAGCTGCTACAGCGACAGTAGCCGGTTCAACTTATCCTATCGTGGCCACAGCAGCCATCGGAACAGGGTTGAGCAACTACGACATTACTTATGTCAATGGTGCTTTAACGGTTGGTAAAGCAAACCTGACTGTGGCTAATACTGATCGTTCTAAAGTTTATGGAACTGCACTTGTCGATGCTGATTTTACAGGAAGTATTACCGGTATTCAGAACGGTGACAATATCACCTTAACGAGAAATAGTACCGGAGCACCGGCAACGGTCGCTGCCGGATCAACCTATCCGATTGTGGCCACCCTGGCCGATCCGGACAGCAAACTGGGCAACTATACAGTAACTAACCCTGACGGTACATTAACTGTAAGCCAAAAAGCCCTGACCATTACTGCAACAGACCGCACCAAAAGCTATGGTGATGCAGTAACCTTTGCTGGTACAGAATTTACCACAACTGGTCTGGTTAATGGCAATACCGTTACTGGTGTTACCTTAAACAGCACAGGAGCAGCAGCAAGCGCAACAGTAGCCGGTTCAACTTACCCGATTGTAGCCACAACAGCAAACGGAACTGGACTGAGCAACTACGACATTACTTATGTCAATGGTGCTTTAGCGGTCGGTAAAGCAAACCTTACGGTTGTAAATACCGATAAGAGTAAAGTTTATGGAACTGCACTTGTCGATGCTGATTTTACAGGAAGCATTACCGGTATTCAGAACAGCGACAACATCACCTTAACCAGAAACAGTACAGGAGCGGCAGCAACAGCAGCAGTTGGTTCAACCTATCCGATTGTGGCCACCCTGGCAGATCCGGACAGCAAGCTGGGCAACTATACAGTAACTAACCCTGACGGTACATTAACTGTAACCCAAAAAGCCCTGACCATTACTGCAACAGACCGCACCAAAAGCTATGGTGATGCAGTTACCTTTGCAGGTACCGAGTTTACGGCTGCAGGACTGATCAATGGCAATACCATTACCGGTGTTACTTTAAATAGTGCAGGAGCAACTGCTACAGCGACAGTAGCCGGTTCAACTTATCCTATCGTGGCCACAGCTGCCAGCGGAACAGGCCTGAGCAACTATGACATTACTTATGTCAATGGTGCTTTAACGGTCGGCAAAGCAGACCTTAGGGTTGTAAATACCGATAGAAGTAAAGTTTACGGAACTGCACTGACCAATACTGACTTTACAGGAAGTATCACTGGTATCCAAAACAGCGACAACATTACAGTAAGCCGTAACAGTACGGGAGCGGCAGCAATAGCAGCAGTTGGGTCAACCTATCCGATTGTGGCTACCCTGGCCGATCCGGACAGCAAGCTGGGCAACTATACAGTAACTAACCCTGACGGTACATTAACTGTAAGCCAAAAAGCCCTGACCATTACTGCAACAGACCGCACCAAAAGCTATGGTGATGTAGTTACCTTTGCAGGTACCGAGTTTACGGCTGCAGGACTAATCAATGGCAATACCATTACCAGTGTTACTTTAAATAGTGCAGGAGCGGCAGCCACGGCGACAGTAGCCGGTTCAACTTACCCCATTGTGGCCACAGCTGCCATCGGAACAGGGTTGAGCAATTACAGTATCAGCTATGCTAATGGCGCTTTAACCGTAGGCAGAAAAGTACTAACCATTACTGCCGATAACAAAGAGAAGTTTGCCGGTACAGCCAACCCGGTATTAACGATAAGCTATTCTGGTTTTGTAAATGGCGAAACCAGTGCAATATTAACTACCCAGCCGGTAGCAACTACAACAGCTACTACTGCAAGTTTGAGCGGAGATTATCCGATCACAGTTAGTGCTGCAGCAGCAGCCAATTACAGCATGAGTTATGTACCTGGCACGCTGAAAATAAAAGCCGGTGCACCAACCAATATTACCCTGGCGAGTGTCACTTTATATGAAAACAGTCCTGTCGGTACCAATGCCGGTACCCTGAGCAGTGTTTCAGATGATCCGAGTGCAACCTTTATCTATACTTTGGTCGCTGGAACAGGCGATACCGACAATGCTTCATTTGCCATCAGTGGCAATAAAATCAATACCGCCGCCATACTCGATTTCGAAAGCAAAGCAAGCTATAGTGTGCGGGTAAGGAGTACTACACAATATGGCCTGAGTTTAGATAAAGTGCTTACCATAACCTTAAGTGATGTAAACGAAGTGCCAACCCTGGCAACAATAAACAACCAGACCCTTTGCTTTACCACAGCGGCGCAAACGGTAGCCTTAGCTGGTATCAGTGCCGGACCTGAGACTTCGCAAACTACGGCCTTAAGTGTAAGCAGCAACAATGCCGCCCTGTTTGAAAGTCTTACCGTTACAGGCAGCGGGGCAACAGGAAACCTGAGTTACCGCATCAAAACGGGTGCAGTGGCGGGTAGCGCAACAGTTACAGTTACCGTAAAAGATAACGGAGGCACAGCCAATGGTGGGGTAGATACCTATACCAGAAACTTTGTCATTACGGTAAATGCTTTACCTGTAATATCCATTAACAGCGATAAAGGCACTTCTTTAAGTAAGGGAGAAACGGCTATACTTACCGCAACAGGTGGAAGTACCTATACCTGGTCAAATAGCGGTGGCATCATTGGCTCAACTAATACCGCAGTGCTTACCGTAAGACCTGCCCAGACCACTACCTATACCGTAACTGCTACCACTGCCAGCGGATGTAGCGAAAGTCAGAATATTACCATTACCGTTGTAGAAGACTATGCGAAAATCAAGAGCACAAATATCATGAGCCCGAATGGCGATGGTACGAATGACAAGTGGGTGATTGATAATATCGATTTCTATCCGAACAATGAAGTGAAGATTTTTGACCGCACAGGAAGACAGATATACGGTAAAAAGGGATATGACAACAGTTGGGATGGTACCTTAAATGGTTTGCCATTGGCCGAAGGCACTTATTTTTACATTGTTGATTTTGGCGACAAGACAAGGGTATTCAAAGGTTTCATCACCATTGTAAGAAACGAGTAATTCCAAATGATTAAAACAGCTATGAAGATAACTTATAGAACACTGGTACTGATTGCAATTACTGCGATCAGTACCCAGGTAAAAGGACAACTCAACCCTTTATCTGCACAATACTATACCAATCAGTATCTGATCAACCCTGCCTTTGCTGGGGCTGGCGAAGGCCTGAAGATAAACGGTGCTTACCGCAAGCTCTGGAGTAACGTGCCGGGCTCTCCCTTAACACAAAATCTGACAGCCGATTATGGTTTCAATAAAGTGGGTATTGGCTTAACCGTAAACAACGAAAGCGCAGGCTTGCAGCGGCAAACCAGGGTAGTAGGTAGTTATGCCTATCACCTGAAGCTGAGTGAAAACAACCATCTCCTGAACTTCGGGGTGTCGCTGGGCTTTATGAGCCAGCGGTTGGAGAATGCTGATATTTATGGCAACCCGAATGATCCGATGGTAGGGCAGTACAACGACCGTAAAACTTATCTGGATGGCGATTTCGGGATTGCTTATACCTCAGACAAACTGAACATCCAGGCGGCCATACCCAACCTGAAAAGTGTATTGAAAAAGGATGTGATCAAACTGGCCGATGTGGCTACATTTTATACGGCTGCCAGTTATAAGATACAGCTTAGTGAAGGGCCGGAAGGTATAGATATGGAACCTAAAGTAGCCTACAGAGGCGTAAAGGGTTTTGATAACATCTGGGATGCAGGCTCGCTGGTTAGTATCGCCAACAGGCAGGTGTTTTTAATGGCCATGTATCACAGTACCGAAAATGCAACCTTCGGTTTGGGTATGGATTTCCGAAAAAAATATCTGATCAGCGGAACTTATACTACACAAACATCTGCATTGAGTGGTTATACCAATGGCAGTTTTGAGCTGAACTTAAGATTAAACCTGAGTAAGTAGTATTTGGCGTTTTGTCCGCACCGGAATACATGACCGGAGTAAAACTTCTTAAAAGTTTCACTCCGGTTTTTTATGTCTTAATCCTCCGTTAATATTCTTCCAGGTACCTGTCAGGTAGGTATGAGGTAGCCTGCAGACGATTGATGGCAATGCATACAGGGATGTCTGTACGAAGGTGTGCTGGACTGCTGAAAAAGATAAAGCTTATTGGCTAAAAAATGGTTACCTTGATTAGCAAACATTTAACGCTAAAATCATGAAGGCATTTGCCATGAAAAACAAAAATACCATCGTATTGCTATACCTTATTGTTGGATCTGTTTGGGTGATACTGAGTGATCAGATCGTTTCGGCAATGATTGATGGCATGCCCGCCAAGGACAGGGCCATGTTACAAAGCTTGAAAGCCTTTATATTTATAGGTCTGAGTGGAATATTGCTGCAGTACCTGATTAATCTTTACCACAGGGGACAAAAAAGAAATATGGCAGATTTGAGGAAAAGACTGGAGGAGAGTAGATTGCAGCAGGCGATGATTAATGAACAAAATCAGGTATTGAAAGAGATCGCCTGGATCAACTCTCACAATATACGAAAACCCGTAGCCTCTATACTTGGCCTGTCGGAATTGTTAACAGCAACGAAAGATCCCGCAGAAAGAGAAACGTATTATCCTATGATTAATAGCTGTGCCGAAGAGCTCGATTTAATTGTACAACAGACAGCAGCTAAATTAAATTTGCTGACAGGAGAGGGATACCCTGACAAAGGTTGATGGCGTTAGTGTTTTTTATTAAGCAGACTTTTGTATGCAGCTATTGAAAATTAATTAAATTTAACTACAATTGTATCGAACAATCCAATGCTTACAGGAAAAGTACATAGTGCAGAAGACGGACAGCTGCTTGCAGAAATGCATAATGGTAGTGGTGATGCCTTTAAGGCTTTGTATGAAAAATATTGGGCAGATGTGCTTGATGAAGCTTTTAAGCGGCTGGCGGATGCAGATCTGGCAAAGGATGTGGTTCAGGAAGTATTTACTTACCTGTGGACAAAAGCAGGTAGCCTGGAAATTAAAAACCTTCCTGCCTGGCTAAACACTGTAGTGAAAAACCAGGTGTTTCAGGCAATGAGAAAACAGGAACGCTTTGTACCTTTGACCGACCTGTTTGCCGAATTGGAAAGTCACACGGAGGCTAGCGACGCCTTATTGCTGCGTAAGGAACTGGTGAGCACATATGAAGCGCTGATTGCTTCTTTGCCCGAACAGCAGCGGATTATTTTTAACCTACGGTACCGCGAAAATATGAGCCCCGATGAGATTGCCCAAAAACTTAACATCTCACCTAAAACCGTTAGAAATCATTTGGGTAGGGCACTCAACAAGCTTAAAGCTGCATTTTTATTGATCAACCTGCTGATGTTCATCAGCGGAAAATAAAATTTTAGTAGACCCGGAAAAATATTTTTATCGGGACTGGGCAAAAAGCGGTTTCAATTACACGTGTATTAAAAGACAGTGTATGGACCAGCTTTCGAAAGAACAATTTTTATTTATACTGGAGAAATTTCAGGAGGGAACCGCCAGTAAGGAGGAACTTGAATTTCTGGATGCTTATTACAACGCTTTTGATTTGAAGGATGGTTTTACCGCCTCACTAAATGAGCACCAGCGGCTGCAGGTAAGGGATGAATTGTTTGATAAATTACAAAATGGCATCTCAATGGCTCCAAAGGTAAACCCTGCTTATAGGACCTGGTATGTACGGTTTGCTGCCGCTGCGGCAGTTCTTTTGATGCTGGGCGCCGGATGGTGGTTTGTAAACACCAGGTATAGGCATGCCGGTGGAACCAGAAATTTGATAGCCGCCACCAGTCATATTGACCCTGGTAAAAACAGGGCTGTTTTAACGCTGGCCAATGGAAAGGTGATTGATTTGAGTGATGCCAGGACGGGAGTAATAATCAGTGCTTCAAAATTGGCCTATACTGATGGTACACTGATACAAAATAACGAAGCCTCTCTATTCCAAACTGTAACTACACCACGTGCAGGGCAATATCAGGTGGTTTTGCCGGATGGGACCAGGGTTTGGCTAAATGCGGCTTCTTCTTTAAAGTTCCCATCTTCTTTTGCAACAGCCAGCGTAAGAAAAGTTGAGCTAAGCGGGGAAGGCTATTTTGAAGTGGCTAAAGATAAGAGGCACCCATTTATGGTAAAAACAGAGAGACAGGAAATTACGGTGCTGGGCACACATTTTAATGTAACTGCTTATGCCGATGAAATGACAACTAAAACGACTTTACTGGAAGGTAAGGTACAGGTATCGAAGTTGCAGGCTAAAGCTGGTGGTGCTGATGCCAAAGTTTTAAAACCCGGCGAACAGACGGTACTGAGCAGTACAGCTTTTGATGTATTGAAAACAGATACGGAAGAGGCCGTAGCCTGGAAGAACGGTTATTTCAGGTTCAACAATGAAAATATAGTAAGCATTATGCGTAAGCTTGAACGCTGGTACAATATTGAGGTACGTTATGAAGGCACAGTTTCTAATGAGGTATTTAGCGGTACGGCCTCCAGGTTTAAATCGGTAGGTGAGGTGCTGGAAATGCTGGAGTATACCAATGCCGTTCATTTTAAAGTTGAGGGAAGGAGGATTACAGTGACGAAATAAAATTCAATTCGGTAATCCAAATAAAAAAGCCATTCCGATTGGCGTCGGAATGACTTTTATGTCTGGATTTACTTTAATAATCTTTATCAATTATCAACTAAGCTGTAAACCTGCCCCATCTTGGAAAATGAAAAGGTTGCAGCATTAACCAGACTAAAACAAATGTACAATTTTTACAAACAATTAGGTACGCCGCCGGCGTACGTGAGTAAACTACTGTTGATGATGCGGCTAACCACCCTTATTTTGATCACAGCTATTATGCAGGTAAGTGCAGGCTCTTTTGCACAAAAGATAACCCTGTCTGAAAAAAATGCACCGCTGATGAAGGTGTTTGATAAAATCCGCCAGCAAACCGGATACGATTTTATCGTTACCCGATCTGTTTTAAAAAATACCGTACCGGTAAATATTGAAGCCAGAAATGTAGAGCTGAAAGAGGTATTGCAAAAGGTATTCGAAAACCAACCTCTGGAATATACCATCAGCAACCGGTCTGTATTGATCAAAGAAAAGGAAAAGTCTTTTATTGATCGCTTGATCGGCAAATTTCAGACTTTTGATGTATATGGGACAGTACTGGACGATGAAGGGAATGTGCTGCCCGGGGCAACCGTGCACATTAAAGGTTCGGCCAAATCGCTGGTTACCCGCTCGGATGGGGCCTTTGCTTTTTCGGCTGTGGATGAAAATACAGTTTTAGTGTTTTCCTATATCGGTTACCAGACTCAGGAAATTGCGGTTAAGGGCAAAAAAATGCCGCTAAAGGTGATGCTGCTTCCGGCCAAAAGTGACCTGCAGGAAGTAAATGTAACGTATAGTACCGGCTATCAAAATATACCAAAAGACAGGGCCACCGGGTCATATGATGTGATTTCGGGTGAACAGATTGGTAAAAAGGTGGTGGCGGGCCTGTTGGAACGACTGGAAGGGGCTGGATCTGGTTTACTGGTCAATGTGGGTACGCCCGACCGGAGCCTTACGCCGGGAAGGGATAATTTTACCATCAGGGGAACTTCCACCATTTATTCTGAAAAGAAACCGCTGATTGTACTGGATGGTTTTCCTACAGAACTGGACCTGGTAAATATTAATCCGGATAATGTGCAAAGCATCACTATTTTGAAAGATGCGGCAGCAGCAAGCATATGGGGTGTGCGGGCAGCTAATGGCGTAATTGTGATTGAGTCTAAAAGGGGAGCATTTATCAGCAAACCACAGGTCAACTTTTCCAGCGCATTTACTTTTACCGGGCGCCCCCGTATGGATTACAGAAAAGTGCTGAACTCGGCCCAATACCTGGACCTGGAAAAGGAACTGGTAGATAAGGGAATCCTGCCCGGACAAAAATCGGCCTTTTCGATTTACCCCCTGCCGCTTAGCGTAGGTACAGAACTGGCCATGAAACTGAAGCGGAATATCATTACCCGGCAGCAATATGATGATGAAGTACAACGCCTGGGCAAAATAGATGTCAACCAGCAGTATCAACAATATCTTTTACAATCTCCGTTTGCCCAGCAATACAATGTGAACGTTAGCGGTGGATCGTCGGTTACCCGCAACTATCTCTCTGCTTCGTACGCCGACGAACGCAGCAATAGCATTGGAGATGGTGGAAACAGACTGGTGGTAAATTTTAATAATGAGACAAAAATTACTTCTAAACTTACACTTTCAGCCGAAACATTTGTTACCGTGCTGAGACAGAAAAATAATGGCATAGGCTTAAAGGGCAATCAGCCGGGAACAACTAACCTGCTGCCCTACGATCAGATTGTGGATGCAAATGGAGCAGCAAATAATTTTGCCTACAAGGCAAAAGCATCAACGTTGGATTCCTTGCAGAAACGTGATTATATGCCCTGGAAGTACAACTATATGGATGAACTGGCCAATGCTGACAACCGTTACCGGTCGTTGGCCTATCGCCTGACTGCAGGATTAAATTATAAGCTGAACGGCTGGATGAGTGCCGATGTAAAATATATGACCGAGCGTGAGTTTGACAAGACCAGAAATCACTACAATCAGGATACTTATATGACCAGAAACCTCATCAACAGTTATACGGTTGCCAGTACGCATGTCAAGGGTATTCCGGTTGGAGGGATTCTGGATTTGAACAACCTGGAACGCAACAATTACAATGTGAGGGGACAGCTGAACTTTAATCCTGATTTGGGTGCTGCAGGCCGTTTGGATGCGGTTGTGGGGGTAGAATTGAGAGAAACTTTGGTAAGTAGTGACGGGAGCAGGCTTTATGGTTACGACGATAGGTTGCTGAGCTCCATTCCGGTAAATTATACGCTGGTGTATAAAACCGCCGATGGCGATCTGAAAGTTCCCTACGGAATGTCGGTAGGCAACAGAAAAGACAGGTATACCTCGGTTTTTGGAAACTTTACCTATACCTATAAAACTAAATATTCTTTGTCGGGTAGTTTCCGTAAGGATGATTCCAACCTGTTTGGGGCTTCAAAAGAGTTTAGCAGTGTGCCATTGTGGTCTGTTGGCGCAATGTGGCGTGCCAAAGATGAATCATTTATGGGCGGGCTAACCTGGCTTTCGAAGCTAAACTTAAGGGCCACGGCGGGATATAACGGAAATTTAAACAAAGATACTTCCCCATACCTGGTGATGCAGCAATCGGGTACTAACCCCGTTAACAACAATCCTTATGGAAGTATTTATAACCCGGCAAATCCCCAGCTGCGTTGGGAAAGGGTACAAACATTTAACCTGGGCGCTGATTTTTCATTATTCCGGAACCGCATCAATGGAAGTGTAGATGCTTACTGGCGAAAAAGTCTGGATTTGCTGGGAAATGTTGATATCAATCCAACTTATGGCTTTACTTCTTTACTGGTAAACCAGCTGCAGATGAAAAGCCGGGGAGTGGATGTAGAGTTGAGCGCAAATGTAATCCGTACTTCAGATTTCAGTTGGACACCGGCTGCCAACTTCTCCTTCAATACCAACAAGGTAACGAAGGCTTATTTTCAACAGGAAACCACTACCTACTATACCAATGCAAATAATCCGATACAGGGGCAACAACTGGGGAGCTTGTATACCTACAAGTATGCCGGATTGAACCAAAACGGAAATGCAATGATTTATAACGGGAAAGGCGAAAAAGTATTGGCCGACCTGAATACTTTTGATTCGAAAGATCTGGGCGCACTGCAACTGCAGGGAAATACTACTCCTCCTTATTTTGGCGGAATTACGAATACTTTCACCTATAAAAATTTTGAGCTGTTTACTCTATTCACTTTTAAAACCGGGCATATATTTATGCGCCCTACGGCTGAGCAGATTTATACTTTTCCTTATACCAGGATTGCGCATGCTGATTTGGCCAACCGCTGGAGGGTGCCGGGTGATGAGCTGAAAACCAATATTCCTGCCGTTGACCCATTACACACCGGGTATGATCGTTATATCAGAAGTGATTATTTTGTGGAAGATGCCAGTTATCTGCGCTGGCGCGATGTGACTTTGACCTATCACGTTCCGGTAAAGAAATTGAAATGGAGTGCTTTGCAGCTATTGAGCGTAAGTGCCACGGGAAGAAATCTGGCCTTGTGGACCGCCAATAAGGAGGGAATAGATCCGGATTATCTGGATAACCTGAATTTATTGGTACTGCCTCCGTCAAAATCATTTGTATTTAGTGTAAAAGCGACTTTTTAAACCTAAATCCCGAAATTATGTACAGACTTAAATATTACTATATCTTTTTTCTCTTTTTCTCTGTTTCGGCCATTTCGTGCAGAAAGTATGTTGAAATAGAGCCTCAGGGTAAAATTATACCCAGTACCGTAAATGATTATCAGCTGCTGCTGAATAATAGTACGGTATTCAACTTATCGTACGGAAGTGTTGATTATGCAACGGATGACGTAGCATTGCTGAATGATGATTTTATCAATGGATTTAATGCTTCATCTTTATTAATTTATAAATGGGCC
Source organism: Pedobacter schmidteae (assembly GCF_900564155.1). NCBI lineage: Bacteria > Pseudomonadati > Bacteroidota > Sphingobacteriia > Sphingobacteriales > Sphingobacteriaceae > Pedobacter > Pedobacter schmidteae. The sequence continues at coordinate 3,477,412 of NZ_LS999839.1, forward strand.
GACCTGTTTTATCAGGCTAATGAAGATGATGCCGAATGGAACTTGTTTTATAAGCAGGTATACAATGCCAATGTGGCTATTGAGGGCTTGCCAAATGCGAAATCGGGCGATGAAAACCTGAAACAACAATTGATGGCCGAGGCCAAAGTACACCGTGCTTATGCCTACCTGTGCCTGGTGAACTTGTATGCAAAGGAATACCATCCCGGTAGTGCAGCTACGGATATGGGGCTGCCCTTGCTGACTCAGCCGGGGTATACACAAAATCTGAAACGCGCCAGTGTAGCCGCGGTTTATGATTTGATATTGAGTGATTTAAATGCGGCAGTGGGTGTGCTGCCTCCGTTGCCGGCCAGTAAAACCACACCTTCAAAATCTGCTGCCTATGCGCTGTTGGCCCGTACGTATCTGTATATGGGCGACTATCAGAAAGCGATGGACAATGCCACCCTGGCCTTGGGGATACAGTCGACACTCTTTAACATGGTTCCATTTATCAATATGGGTGCTGGTTCCGGTTTACCTGATGGTTTCTTTTTGCCAACCAGTCAGAACAATCCGGAAGTGATATTGATGAAAGCCAGTAGTGATGGGGGAGGCAGTTTTCCTTTGAGTCCGGAGTTGATGGCATTGCTGGGGACCAAAGATTTGCGTACCTATTTCTTTACCTATTATGTAGGGCCTGGTGGCGATCCGATGGGTATTTTCCGCTATCCAGGTACTTACCATACTTATTTCGCACCATTTGAAACTGTTCCGGGTAGTACCCAGATGGGGCCCACTGTACCTGAAATGATGCTGATTAAGGCGGAATGCCTGGCAAGAACCCAAAGGGGGCAGGAGGGGCTTACTGTGGTGAATGAACTTCGGAAATTCAGGTTTAAACCGGTAGACTATACTGCTTTGACCGCAGGAAATAACGATGATGCCTTGTTGCTCATTTTACAGGAAAGAAGAAGAGAACTTTTTTGTAAAGGCTTACGACTTTTTGATCTGAAAAGGTTTAATGCCGATCCAAAGCTGGCAAAAACCATTACCCATCCACTTAAAACACAGCAATTGACCTTGGCACCGGGAAGCAATCGTTACGTATATCCAATTGCAACCAAAGTGATCAATGCCAATCCTGAAATAGAACAAAATCCAAGATAGCGATGAAAAAATATATCATTATGCTGCTGGTCCTGATTTCGGGACCGGTAGTGAATGCCTGTGCACAGGGCATTGAATTTAACCACGGCAGCTGGGTGGAAATTAAAGCTCAGGCCAAAAAGGAAAACAAACTGATTTTCCTGGACTTTTATACAGTATGGTGTGCGCCATGTAAGAAAATGGCCATGGAGATTTTTCCTTTACCCGAAGTAGGAGCCTTTTACAATCAACATTTTATCAATGTCAAAGTTGATGCGGAAAAAGGAGAAGGGATTATATTGGCCAAAACTTATCGCCCATCCGGATTTCCGACATTGGTTTTTACAGATGCCGAAGGTAAACAGCTTTATCGCACTACGGGTGCGGAAAATGCCGCCGAACTGATCAATCATGGAAAAGTTGCCCTGAACCCTCAGGAAGATTATGAACTTTTAAAGGCAAAATTTGCAAAAAACGAGCTGGGCAAACCCGACTTGTACCGCTATCTGATCATGGCTAAGGCAAAAGATAAGCCTAAAGCCGTAAATGAAATATTTGACCGATATTTTGGTTTAACGAAACTGAAAGGAAAGGAAATTTTTGCAATGATGGCCGAATACGTAAACTCCAGTGAGGCGAAATCTTTCAAATACCTTCAGCAGCACCGTAACGATTTTTATCAGACCAGCGGAAAGAAGGCTGTGGACGACTATATGAAGAAAGTTTTGATAAGGGAGTTTTCGGAACGGTTTTTTTATTATGATAAACAGGAACCGGTTGACAGGTATCTTGCTGAAAAAGCCATATTAAAAAAGAAGGTTAGCCTGACTGAAAAAGATGAACTGGAACTGGATAAATCGTATTACCAGCATATAAAAGATGAGGATCATTTTATCCAAACTGCAGCCCTGCTCATGAAAAAATACAGCTATAAGAATGATGAGGAAATCAGTATGATCATTGGCGGCGCGTACCTGGTTAAAAAGCAGGAAAATTTATTATTGCTGAAAAAATGGGCGGAAGTAGCTGTTGCTCTTAAAAACAATACCATAAATTATTTGGGACTGGCTATGATTTGCGATCAGCTGAATGATAAAGACAATGCGCTAAAGTATATTGAACTTTGCCTGGCCGCGTCAAAAAGAGATGACGATGGCAAGCAGGATATGATCGGGCAGTTTAAACAGAAAATTGTAAAACATTATGAAAATCAGGGCATAATGTTTAGTCACGGTACCTGGACCGAAATAAAAGCGATGGCCAAGGTGCGAAACAAACTGATCTTTGTTGACTTTTATACCGATTGGTGTGCTCCTTGTAAACAAATGACCCTGAATGTGTTCCCTCAAAAGGAAGCAGGTGATTTTTACAACAGCAATTTCATTTCCTACAAGATTAATGCTGAAAAAGGGGAGGGACCTGCCATCGCTAAAGCATACAAAGTGTCGGGTTATCCAACGCTTGCATATATCAATTCCAACGGTGAGGTGGTTCATCGTTTAACCAGTTCGACCGACGTTAAGGAGTTAATAGAACATGGTAAAATGGCGCTTAATCCACGTGGTGATTATGAGCAGCTAAAGGCAAAATTTGCTACAAATGAACTGGGCAGGGAAGACATGTACCGGTATTTTGTAATGGTTAAAACTAAAGGCGACGATAAGGAAACCAAAGCAGTATTTGACAGGTATTTTGATGCCGTAGCAAAAATTGATGCAGAGACATTTAACCTGATTGCCGAAAATGTATCCTCAACCGGTGATAAACCTTTACAATACCTTGAAAGCCATGTAAATGATTTTTCTCGTGTAATAGGGAAGGAAAAAGTAGAAAGCTACATTCGGAAGCTTTATGTGGGGGAGTTTCAATCCAACGTTTGGTACAAAGCTTATAAAGATGTGGCAGCATATGAAGCCGCTAAAACAGCACTGAACCACAAAATTAACCTGACGGAGAAAGAAGCCTTAACTTTTGATACCGACTTTTATTTGCGCATGGAGGATGAGGACAATTATATACTGAAAGCAAAAAAAATGGTGGAGACTTATTATTATAATGATGATTTTCAGATCAGTAATGTGCTGGGGGTTGGGAGCAGATTGGTGAAGCAGGAAAAAAATATCCTGATGATGAAGGAATGGGCTGAACGTGCATTGTTCCTGAAAAATAATTTTATCAATAATGCTACACTGGCAATCGTTTACAAGAATTTAAAAAATAAACCGATGGCCATCAGGTATATTGATATCGCTATTGAGCAGTGCAAACAGGAGAAAAATGGATATGAAGAACGAGCGGAAATGATTAAAAAAGAAATTGAAGAGGCCGGGTACTAGTCTGTAACCAAGGTGGCTGTTCAAATGATATATTTTGGACAGTCACTTTTTTAATGAAATGCCGGCGAACAATAAATAGTGAATAGAAACATCTACATCAAATGAATGAACTGAACAGGTGCTTGTTAGACTAACATAATTATCTTCGATGAAACTAAACCTAACCTCGGATAATAGGATTGAAGAAGATGAATGCACGTATTGGTCAAAAGATAAAAATGTTGAGGCGCCAGAAGAAATGGGCCCAAAAAGACATGGCAGATAAGCTGGAGATTTCTGTCCCTGCATACAGTAAAATAGAATGTGAAATTACGGATATCAATATCACCAGATTGATGCAGGTAGCTACAGTACTGGAAGTAGATCCTTGTACATTATTGCCGGGACATAGTGTTAACGAACTGATTATAGAGGAAAATAAACAATTAAAAGAGCAGCTTAAAAATATTGAAAAAGAAATGATGAGGTTGCAGGGGAAGCTTATTGGAATGTACGAAGCGCATAGTTAAACCTTCGCTTTTATTTCATCTGGCTCCGAAACAGCCATAGGATCTGATATGGGCCGCATTTTATGCGGTCTATTTTTTTGCAGTAATGGCATTGTATCCTGTTTGCAATACCTCTTTTATCAGTGTAGTGGTGTAACTGTTTACATAAAGGCAGACATAGGGATAATCCTGATAATGTGGGGTGATGAAACAGCTTTCCGGATACTTTTCCAGAAATTCGGCCCTGCTCTCAAAATCGGTGCGGCAGGCAATCCACTGTCCATTTTCATGTAACCTGCATAGCAGGTGTTTTTTAATCTTTACTGAGGGCGTATCGTAATGAGAAAGGCTATCGGCTGAATCCGGAAAAGTCAAGGCAATCTGTCTCACTTGCTCAAAATCGGAAGGATTAAAATTGATTTCTTTCATTGGGCATACATTCCTTTTATAAAACTAAGGATTTGGAAATGATAAAAAGAAAATGCCTCTGCATTTTAGGAAAAGCTGCTGCAAAATAAATGGAGAAAAGCGTAACATATCTGCGACATTAAATGTTATTTTGACGTATAATAAATTAATCTGCTAATATTGTATAATAGAAGGCGAAAATGCTACAGTAAAAGCCATTTGATAGGTTGCATTTTTGGGTTACTATACAATCTAACCAAATCATATCAATCAGAAATGCCAAGAAAACTGAGCCCGCCTTTATATAAACAGATGAGATTTTTTATCTAAAAAATAATTGCGTAATTTTTGGTATATCTATTATTCGAGACACATGAAAAAGAGATTTTTGCAATTCGTATTTTCAGCAGCACTTGTTGTTGCAGCGCCCTCTGCTTTCGCTCAATACCCCAATATACCTGCCGATATTAAAAAAGCTTCGGATGATATGATGAAGGAAGCTTATCGCCAGTCGGACATCGCCTGGCAAAAGGCCCTTCCAATTATTGAAAAAGAAGCTAAGGAGGGGAAACCTTATATTCCATGGGCTGGCCGGCCTGTTGATCTTCCACAGGCTGAACTTGTGGCTTTTCCAGGTGCTGAAGGTGGCGGTGCCCATAGTTTTGGTGGTCGCGGTGGCCGTGTAATTGTGGTTACCAACTTAAACGATAGCGGTCCTGGATCGTTGCGCGATGCCTGTGAACAAGGCGGAGCCAGGATTGTGGTATTTAATGTGGCGGGTATTATCCGCATAAAAACGCCATTGATTATCCGTGCACCTTACATTACCATTGCCGGACAAACTGCTCCGGGCGATGGGGTTTGTGTAGCCGGCGAATCGGTATGGCTCAATACTCATGATGTGATTGTACGTTTTATGCGTTTTAGAAGAGGAGAGACCTTTGTGGGCCGCCGCGACGATGCTATTGGTGGAAACCCGGTAGGAAATATCATGATTGACCACGTTTCGGCAAGTTGGGGACTGGACGAAAACATGTCTATGTACCGCCATATGTATAACGATAGCACCGGTAAAACGGAAGTGAAACTGGCTACGGTAAATATTACCATTCAGAATTCTATTTTTTCTGAAGCTTTAGATACCTGGAACCATGCTTTTGGTAGTACACTGGGAGGCGAAAACTGTAATTTTATGCGCAACCTTTGGGCTGATAATGGTGCCCGCAACCCTTCTATCGGATGGAACGGGATTTTTAATTTTGCGAATAACGTGATCTTTAACTGGAACAACCGGAGTACCGACGGTGGTGATTATACAGCGATGTACAACATCATCAATAACTATTATAAACCCGGCCCGGTTACTTCGTTAAAAGATCCGATTAGCTATAGAATATTGAAGCCTGAGTCGGGGCGCAGTAAATTGCCTTATGTGGTATTTGGGCGTGCCTATGTAGAAGGAAACATCATTGAAGGCAATGAAAAGGTAACCAAAGACAATTGGGATGGCGGTGTGCAGCTGGAAGATAAAAAAGGTAACCTGATGACTTACGATCAGGCTAAGTCGTACTTCGCGGCTATGCGGGTTAAAAAGCCTTTCCCAATGGCCGAGATGACAATTTTGCCTACTTTGGAGGCACATAAATATGTATTGGCCAATGTGGGGGCAACCTTGCCTAAGCGCGATCCGGTAGATACACGTGTGATAGAACAGGTGAGAACAGGAAAAATTACTTATCCGGCCAATGTTAAACTATCGGATAAACCGGATTTTGAACACCGCAGGTTGCCAAAAGATTCGTATAAAATGGGCATCATTACGGATATCAGTCAGGTAGGTGGTTATCCTGAATATAAAGGCACACCTTACAAAGATTCGGATAGCGATGGAATGCCAGATAGCTACGAAACTAAAAATGGCTTAAATCCGAATGATGCAACCGATGCAGCTAAAATCACTAAAAGTGGTTACTCTAATATTGAGGTTTATTTAAACAGTGTAGTTCCGGTAAAAACAGTAAAACCTTAAACCCAATGAAAGCACCGTTATTGATACTGGCCGTAGCCGCTATTGGATTTGGAAATACAGCATTAGCCCAATATCCTGTTATTCCTCCGGCAATGGAGGCCAAAGCAGATTCCGTTTTAGCAGCTATAGAACATCAATCTGATTTGCAGTTTGAAAAGGTAAAGGCGATTATAGATCGTGATGCAAAAAATGGTAAGCCTTTTATCCCATGGGCAGCCAAGCCGACAGATCTTCCGCAAGCTAAATTGGTAGCCTTTCCGGGAGCGGAAGGTGGCGGGGCCTATTCCTTTGGCGGTCGCGGTGGAAAGGTATATGTAGTAACCAGTCTGGCCGATGCCGGGCCGGGTTCCTTACGTGAGGCCTGCGAGCAGGGCGGTGCCCGCATCATTGTGTTTAATGTGGCTGGTATCATTCGTTTAAAAACACCGCTGATTATCCGTGCACCATATATCACCATTGCCGGGCAAACTGCTCCGGGCGATGGGGTTTGTATTGCTGGTGAATCCGTATGGATCAATACCCATGATGTGGTAATCCGCTACATGCGTTTCCGCAGAGGAGAAACCAATGTGACCCGCCGCGATGATGCTATTGGAGGCAATCCGGTAGGAAATATCATTATTGATCATGTTTCTGCAAGCTGGGGACTGGACGAAAATATGTCGATTTACCGACACGTATACGACCCTAAAGATGGATCTAAGCCAGTTAAATTGCCTACAGTAAATGTAACCATACAAAACTCTATTTTCTCCGAAGCATTGGATACGTATAACCATGCTTTTGGCAGTACCATAGGAGGACTGAACAGTACTTTTATGCGTAACTTGTGGGCTTGCAACATCAGTCGCAATCCGTCGGTAGGAATGTATGGCGATTTTGGGTTTGTTAACAATGTGGTGTTTAACTGGTGGAACCGTAGTGCCGATGGAGGTGACAATGATTCATTCTATAACTTCATCAATAACTATTATAAACCCGGACCGATTACCCCCCCGGATCAGCCAATTGCTTATCGCATCCTGAAACCTGAAAGTGGTAGAGATAAACGTTTTGCTCATTTGTTTGGCAAAGCTTATATCCACGGAAACATTATTGAAGGCAATGACAGGGTAACCAAAAACAATTGGGATGGTGGGGTACAGGTAGAAGGCGTGGTCAATAAACAACGAATTCTGGATTCAATGCGTGTAGATAAACCTATGCCTATGGCCAAATTGAGTTTGATGGACACCCGCAAAGCTTATGATTATACGCTGACCAATGTAGGGGCCAACCTGCCGGTACGTGATGCTGTAGATAAAAGAATAATTGAACAGGTGAAAACCGGTAAAATCAATTATAAGGAAGGCGGTAAAACAGCATTGGGCAAGGCTTTTATTAAACGTCGTTTGCCGGAAGATTCCTATAAACAGGGCATTATATCGGATGTGAGCCAGGTAGGCGGGTACCCTGAATATAAAGGGAGCCCCTATAAAGATTCTGACCATGATGGTATGCCGGATAGCTATGAACTGAAAAATGGTTTAAATCCAAAAGATGCATCGGATGCGGTGAAGATCACTAAAAATGGTTATTCAAATATTGAAAATTACATCAATAGCGTAGTGCCTTTATCGGCTGTAAAGCCTTAAAATATTTATTCATCTTCTTAAACAGATATGATACAGACCAATCAACATATTGTTATACATCAAAGCCGGTTAAAGATCAGGCCTGTTTTGATGGGTGTATTTTGGCTTTGTTTAAGTATGGCTGCCTTTGGGCAAAAGGTAAAGGTTGAAGAGCCTCCAAAACCCATATTTAAAGGCAAAGATGGTAAACTGAATTATACGCCTGATGAAAAAGGAAATCGCATTCCCGATTTTTCCTACTGCGGGTACATGGCAGGCGAACGAGCTATTCCGGATGCTTTGGTGAAGGTGGTAGTGCCTGTTAAGGATGGCGACGCTACTTTAAGGATACAGTCGGCCTTAAACTATGTGGCCGCTTTGCCTTTGGGCAAAGATGGTTTAAGAGGTGCGGTGTTGTTGGAAAAAGGGAAATATGAAGTTGCAGGTACTTTAAAAATTAACGCTTCGGGCGTGGTTTTACGTGGTAGTGGTATGGGTGAATCTGGTACTATACTATATGCTACAGGTTTGGATAGGCTTGGTGTTTTAAGGATAACAGGTGTCAACGATCGTATTAAAGACAAATCCGTAACCATTGCCGATAAATATGTTCCGGTAAACAGTATGAAAGTTACGGTGCCTAATGGCGCTGGGTTTAAAAAAGGAGATCAGGTGCTGGTGCAACGTACATCGGCCAAAAATTGGATTGATGTCATTGGCACCGATCATTTTGGTGGGGGTATTACTTCGTTGGGCTGGAAACCGGGCCAACGGGATATTTATTGGGACAGGAAAGTTCTTGCGGTAAATGGCAACGAAGTAACAATTGATGCACCTTTGACAACCGCACTGGATGTTACCTACGGCGAATCTACTTTGTCAAAATATAACTGGAAAGGAAGGATTACCCAGTCCGGTGCCGAAAATCTCAGATTTGTATCCGCTTTTGATTCCAAAAATCCTAAAGATGAATACCATCGCTGGACAGCCATTTCGCTTGAAAACATAACTGATGCGTGGGTACGTCAGGTGGCATTTGAACATTTTGCAGGTTCGGCGGTAACGGTTCAGGAAACCGCAAACAGGATTACGGTGGAAGATTGTAAGTCGCTGGCCCCGGTTTCGGAAATTGGGGGCGAACGCAGGTACACTTTTTTAACGGCCGGCGGACAAACGCTTTTTCAACGGTTATATTCAGAATATGGCTATCATGATTTTGCTACAGGCTTTTGTGCACCTGGCCCCAATGCATTTGTGCAGTGTCAGGCTTATTTGCCATTCAGCTTTAGTGGGGCCATTGACAGCTGGGCATCAGGCGTATTGTTTGATGTGGTAAATGTGGATGGACAGGCCCTGAGTTTTATGAACCGCGGACAGGATGGGCAAGGGGCAGGATGGGCTGCGGCCAATAGCGTATTCTGGCAGTGTACTGCAGCAAGGGTAGACTGTTATCAGCCCCCAACTGCGCAAAACTGGGCTTTTGGTACCTGGGCGCAATTTGCAGGTGATGGATATTGGGACATGTCTAACGAGCAGATTCAGCCACGTAGTTTATATTATGCCCAACTGAGAGACAGGATAGGGAACCAGGCAGATGAACGGGCTTTTGTAATGCCGGTGGAAACAGAAGCATCTAGCAGTCCACCTGTTGATGTAGCTTTGAAGTTGACTAAGTTATCGGTTAAACCGGCCATGCTGCTGACCGAATATATAGATGAGGCAGCCATACGACAAAAGATAGACCTGAATACGCATGGCGCCAAAAGCATCGATAAAATTGGGGTTGAAAAACCTAAACTTTTACGCGCTACGGCTACGATGTTGGTCAGCAATGGTTGGCTGGTACGCGATAATACAGTAGTAACGGGCGACAGACAGGATGTGCAGTGGTGGAATGGAAGTGCCCGGCCTTATGGTCTGAAAAATACCAAAGCGCACATTACCCGTTTTGTGCCCGGACGTATTGGTAAAGGATTAACCGACGACCTGGAGCAAACTACCGATTCGATGCAACAAGGATCGTTAAAGATTTTAGACCATAACTATGGTTTGTGGTATGATCGTCGTCGCGATGATCACGAGCGCATCAGAAGAATGGATGGTGAGGTATGGACGCCTTTTTATGAGTTGCCTTTTGCCAGGAGCGGACAGGATAAAGCCTGGGACGGTTTAAGTAAGTACGACCTGACCAAATACAATTTGTGGTATTGGGACCGCTTAAAGACTTTTGCAGATCTGGCCGATCAGAAAGGCTTGGTATTAATTCACCAAAATTATTTTCAGCACAACATCATTGAAGCAGGGGCGCATTATGCCGATTTTCCATGGCGTACTGCCAATAACATCAACGATACCGGTTTCCCCGAACCTGTTCCTTATGCAGGTGATAAACGTATATTTATGGCCGGGCAATATTACGACATTTCTAATCCGGTACGCAGAGCGTTGCACCGGGCCTATATCCGCAAATGCCTGGATAATTTTGCTGCCAACAGCAGTGTGATCCAGTTGATCGGTGCCGAATTTACAGGGCCATTACATTTTGTGCAGTTTTGGATTGATACCATTAAAGAATGGGAAAAAGAAACGGGTAAACATCCGATTATTGGTTTAAGTGTAACCAAAGATGTGCAGGATGCGATTTTGGCCGACAAAGACCGGGCGGCAGCAATTGATCTGATTGATATCCGTTATTGGCATTACCAGGCCGATGGTACGGCCTATGCACCGCAAGGTGGACAAAATCTGGCCCCACGCCAGCACGCACGTTTGTTGAAACCAAAAAAAACATCTTTTGAGCAGGTTTATCATGCGGTATCCGAATATCGGCTACAACATCCGGAAAAGGCGGTAATGTATTCTGGCGATAGCTACGATGCCTTCGGTTGGGCCATTTTTATGGCTGGAGGCTCAATGTCCAATGTGCCGGGGATTGATCGGGCCTTGCTTTCGGCAGCCGCCGGAATGAAAACTGTTGAGCTTCCCGGTAAAACCGCCGGACAATATGCTATGGCAAATGAAGGAAAGGCGTACGTTTTATATAACAGTTCATCCACCGCAATAAAGCTTGATCTGAATAAAGCTGCGGGTAACTACAGTGTGAAACGTATCAACCCGGCCAATGGCCAGGTGCTTAAAGAAGAAAAAATCAAAGGTGGATCGGCCATCGAATTCCATAAACTTTCATCCGGAAACGAAGTCGTTTTCATCAATAAAATTTAATTCATATGGTTAGGTATCAAAGGATAGTCTTATTTGTAGTGGTTTCGTTAGTGCTGTCTGGATGTGCTTCCGGTCAAAAAACTGCAGCTGTAAAAAAAGGGTTGCAAGTATCAGAAAACGGCAGGTACTTTACCGAAGATGGTAAACCGTTTTTCTGGTTGGGAGATACCGCCTGGCTTTTGTTTAACAAGCTGACCCGCGAACAGGCTGATCAGTATCTGGAAGACCGTCGCCGGAAAGGTTTTAATGTGGTACAGGTAATGGTGTTGCATACCGTTCCATCGGTAAACATTTACGGCGACTCTTCACTGGTAGGGGGCGATATTTCGAAACCGGCACTGACAGAAGGGAGTGCTTTTACTGATGCCGGGCAATATGATTATTGGGATCACGTGGATTATGTGGTAGATAAAGCCAAAGAAAAAGGGATTTATATGGCCATGGTTCCGGTATGGGGCACCAATGTAAAGAACAAAAAAGTAACGCCTGAACAGGCAAAGGTTTATGCTGAATTCCTGGCCAAAAGATATAAGGATAAAAGTAATGTTATCTGGTTAAACGGGGGAGATATACGTGGTTCAGAAGTCAAAAAAGTATGGGAAGTGATAGGCACTACATTAAAAGCTAATGATCCTAATCACCTGGTTACTTTTCATCCAAGGGGTAGGACCGGCTCGTCGGAATGGTTTCATAACGAGAAATGGCTAGATTTTAACATGGTGCAATCCGGGCACCGCCGTTATGATCAGGATACGCTGGCCAAAGAGCAATGGCACTATGGTGAGGACAACTGGAAGTATATAGAAAAAGATTACAACCTGAAGCCTGTTAAACCAACCATTGATGGAGAACCTTCATACGAAGATATTCCGCAAGGGCTTCATGACTTTTCGCAGCCAAAATGGAACGACGCAGATGTGCGGAGATATGGCTACTGGTCGGTTTTTGCCGGTGCATTTGGTTATACCTACGGCGATAATTCGGTAATGCAAATGTATAATCCTGCCAAAAAGGATGCTGCTTATGGTGCGACAAGGCCATGGCAGGAAGCTTTGAACGACCCGGGAGCAGGACAAATGGTGCACCTGAAAAACCTGATGCTGTCGCGCATTTATGGAACAACCGGGGCCGACAGTACAGCCGCTTATTTAGACAGGGTGCCGGATCAGTCGCTAATAACCGGTACTGCCGGGGGCGATGGCGAAAAATACAACAGGTTAATGGCCACCAGGGCTAAGGATTACATTTTAGTATATACCTATACCGGCCGCAAAATCCCGTTAAAAATGGGGGTGCTTCAGGGCGACAAGGTTAAGGCTTGCTGGTTCAGTCCCCGTGACGGTAAAACTACCGAAATAGGTCTGTTCGAAAATAAGGGAACACATGAATTTGATCCGCCGGGAGAAGAAAAGAATGGAAACGACTGGGTACTGGTAATAGATAAAATATAAGAATGAAGGACAGGAAGCGTACATATGGTTTATGGTTGTGCCTTGCTTTGATAGGCATGTGGACTGGTTGCAGTAAAAAAGCTTATGTATTTACTTCATTTCATGAGCCCGCAAACGAAGGCCTGCGATTACTGTATAGCTATGACGGCTATAAATGGAATGACCTGAACAGAATTTTACTAAAGCCTGAGATTGGTAAACAAAAGATCATGCGCGACCCGTCCATGGTTCAGGGACCTGATGGGGTGTTTCACCTGGTGTGGACCTGCGCCTGGAAAGGGGAACAGGGCTTTGGTTATGCTAACTCCCGGGACTTGGTGCATTGGACCGAACAACAGTTTATTCCGGTATTGCAAAATGAACCGACCACGGTGAACGTGTGGGCACCCGAGCTGTTTTATGATGAAGTGAAAAAGGAATTCATCATCATATGGGCTTCTACCATTCCATTTCGCTTTGAAAAAGGAATTGAAGAAGAAAATAACAACCACAGGATGTATGCCATTACCACCAAAGACTTTAAAACTTTTTCGCCGGCCAAACTATTCCTCGATCCGGGATTTAGTGTGATAGATGCAGTGATTGCAAGGCGGGCTGCTAATGATTATGTGTTGGTGCTGAAAGACAATACCCGCCCAAACCGGAATTTGAAGGTAGCATTTGGCAGGCAGGCCGTTGGCCCTTACACGGGGGTGTCGGAGGCCTTTAGTGGTAAACTTACCGAAGGACCAACGGTAGTTAAGCTAGGTAAGGACTGGCTGATTTACTATGATGCCTATGGTGAAAAAAGATATGCAGTGATGAAAACCAGCGATTTTAAAAGCTTTAAAGACGTTTCTTCGGAGACGGTAATTCCGGAAGGGCATAAACATGGTACGATTGTGAAAGTGAAGAAAAGTTTGGTTGAAAGTTTGAGAAAACAATGATGATATACAACAAAATTTGGTTAGCCTCGGTACTGTTGTTGACGGTACAAGCAGCACAAGCTCAGGATACCCTGCGATACACCGGTACGACATTGGTCAATGCCGATTATCACAATGGACAGCTTGTGCCTGCGGTGGGGGTGCACAATATCCAGACTTTTAGGGCTAACAGAGCGCATCCTGAGCTGGCTGATGGATTAAACTGGACTTATAATCATGCCCCGATGCTGGCTTATTGGAACCATACTTTTTACCTGGAATACCTGAGTGATCCGGTGGGTGAACATATCCCGCCAAGCAGAACCCTGTTGCAAACCTCAAAAGATGGATATAATTGGTCTAAACCTGAAATCATTTTTCCTCCATACAAAATTCCTGATGGCTGGAAAAAGGAAGGCTATCCGGGTGTAGCTAAAGATTTGTACGCCACTATGCACCAGCGCGTGGGATTCTTTGTTGCGAAATCGCAAAGATTCTTTGCCCTGGCCTATTACGGTATTGCTATGGATAAAAAAGACGACCCTAATGATGGAAAAGGAATAGGCAGGGTGATTAGGGAGATTAAAAAGGACGGTACATATGGACCGATCTATTTGCTAAGGCCAAATTCGAGCTGGGATATGAAGCATACACTCTATCCCATGTACTCCAGCAGTAAGGATAAAGGGGTGGTAACCGCTTGCAATGAAATTTTGGCCAGTCCGCTGATGATGCAGCAAATGGTAGAAGAAGCCGACCGGAACGACCCTTTGATTCCGTTAAACAGGCCTGTAAAAGCCTTCAGTTATTATCATCTGCCCAATGGCAAGGTGGTGGGCTTGTGGAAACATGCCTTGACCTCAGTAAGTAATGATGGTGGTAAAACCTGGCAGTACAATCCGCTAAGGGCACCAGGCGTGGTGAACAGTAATGCAAAAATATGGGGACAGCAAACTACCGACGGTCGTTTTGCTATGGTATATAATCCATCGGAATTCCGTTGGCCATTGGCTGTTTCTACCAGTGATGACGGATTGAATTACAAAGATCTTTTATTGGTTAATGGCGAAATATCGCAGATGCGTTACGGGGGCAATTATAAATCTTATGGTCCGCAATACATCCGTGGGATTCCGGAAACCGATGGTAAGCCTGCTGATGGTAATATGTGGTTGACCTATAGCATGAATAAAGAAGACATATGGGTAGCAAAAGTTCCGGTTCCGGTAGTGTCAAAAGTATCTGACCCTGTTAATGAAGTGTTCAATGCGCTTCCCGATGGGCAGGAATTGAAATGGTGGAATACTTTTAGTCCGCTTTGGGCTTCAGTTAAAATAGAGAGGGCACCGGATGGAACCAAAGCACTTACCTTGCGGGATAAAGATCCTTATGATTATGCAAAAGCAGAAAGGGTGATGCCTGAAGGAAGGAAGATAAATGTGGAATTTTCGGTAATAGCTGCCCAAAACAATACCGGCTCGTTGCAGGTTGACTTTGAAGATGCCAAAGGGACGGCGGCGACCCGGCTGATATTTGATGCGCAGGGAGAATTGAGTGCCAAAGTAGGGTACCGTAATTCAGGAATCATGAAATATGAAGCCGGAAAAACATATCAGATCCGTGTAGAACTGGATATGAACAAAAGGATGTACGACATTTTTATCAACGGAGAAAGCAAAGGTACACGCCTGATGTTTGTGCCGGTATCGACTTTTGAAAGGGTAACCTTCCGCACGGGAGATATTCGTCGTTTCCCGGATGTAGATACGCCAACGGATCAGGATTTTGACCTGAAAAATCCGGGTACACCTGTTCCGGAAGCAGTTTTCTATATCAAATCATTAAAAACCGAGGTTGTTAAATAGATAAATGATGAAGTTTACCCAAATCCTTTCATTTGTTTTGCTGATGCTTGTTGGTTCGCTCCGTGCGCAGGAGACTGAACAGCTTTATCTGTCGGGTACTGGAAATGACCATACGGTGAACTGGGAATTTCTGTGTACCGGAGGAATGAACTCGGGTAAATGGACAACGATACCTGTACCTTCCAATTGGGAACTGCAGGGATTTGGAAAGTACGATTACGGATTTGCCAAAGATAGCGTAAGGGGTAAGGAACAAGGTTTATATAAATATCATTTTAAGGTGCCGGCAGCCTGGAAGGGCAAAAAGATCAATATCGTTTTTGAAGGTGCCATGACCGATACGGAGGTGAAGATCAATGGAAAATCTGCGGGGCCAATTCATCAGGGGGCATTTTACGTGTTTCGTTATGATGTGACTTCCTTATTAAAATATGGAGCAGATAACCTGCTCGAAGCAAAAGTATCCAAGCATTCGGCCAATAAATCGGTTAACGAAGCCGAACGTAAAGGCGATTTTTGGTTGTTTGGAGGGATATTCAGACCGGTATATTTGGAAGCTTTACCTGTAGCCCATATGGAAAGAATAGCTATTGATGCCCAGGCAGACGGGCAGTTTAGCGCTGAAATAAACATAGCAGGCCAGGCTGATGAGTTGAGTGTGCGGCTCCATGACGCCAATGGGAAAAGCTATGGCAGCATCTTAAGTACAGTAATAGAAAAAGGTACAAGTACCGTTCGTTTGTCGGGCATATTCTCCAGGCCAGAATTATGGTCGTCGGAGTTCCCGAATCTGTATACGGCCACTTTTATACTGCACAAAAAAAATAGGACCGTTCATACAATATCTAAAAAGATTGGTTTCCGGACAATTGTTGTAAAACCGCGCGACGGTGTGTATGTAAATGGAGTGAAAATTAAGTTTAAAGGGGTAAACAGGCATTCTTTTCGCCCGGCTTCCGGTAGGACATTGAGTAAAAAGAACAGTGTCGAGGATGTGGAGCTGATGAAAGAAATGAACATGAATGCGGTACGGATGTCGCATTATCCGCCCGACGGTCATTTTTTAGATGTATGCGATTCCCTTGGTTTGTATGTAATGGATGAACTGGCCGGTTGGCATGGGTATTACGATACCCCAACAGGCGCTAAACTGGTAAAGGAGATGATGCGCCACGATGTGAACCACCCTTCTATTATATTCTGGGCGAACGGAAATGAAGGTGGGCACAATCGGGAGCTGGATCCCCTGTTTGCACAAGAAGATATTCAAAAGCGACCGCTTATTCATCCCTGGGAAGATTTTAATGGCTTTGACACCCAGCATTACCGCGAGTACAATTATGGAATAGGAAATTATCGACATGGACATAGTATCGTAATGCCGACCGAATTTTTACACGGTATGTTTGACGGCGGGCATGGAGCCGGACTGGGGGATTATTGGGATGATATGTTGATGAACCCGCTTTCTGCAGGTGGTTTTCTTTGGGATTTTGCTGATCAGGGTGTGGTGCGTACCGATAAAAATAATAGCATTGATGCCGATGGGAACCGCGGTGCAGATGGTATAGTAGGTCCGTACCATGAAAAGGAAGGTAGTTTTTTTGCCATTAAAGAGATTTGGAGTCCTGTGTTTTTTGAACATCGCGAAATGACTCCCGAATTTGATGGCATATTTAACCTGGAGAACCGCTATCACTTTACCAATCTGAATACCTGCAGGTTTGACTGGAAATTGTTGAACTTTAAAACCGGAGGAACGTTAAAAGGACAAGCTGCGGCGCCGGATGTGAAACCGCTTGAAAAGGGAAGAATACGTGTTGGGTTGCCTGCCAACTGGAACAGTAGCTACGATGTATTATATATTACCGCTACTGATATCCATGGAAAAGAATTGTATACCTGGAGCTTCCCTATTACGCTGCCTAAAAAAGAGGCTTTGACAATGCTTAAAAAAGAAGGGCCAGGTAAGGTTATGGTAAGCCAAAAAGATTCATTGCTAATGGTTTCGGCGAATGGCATTTCCTTAAGTTTTAGCAAAAAAACAGGTATACTGCTTGAAGTTAAAAATGAAAAAGGCGTTATTCCTTTTGCCAATGGGCCGATTGTACAGGAGGGGGCAACCAATTTCCAGCACATCAGGCACCGTATGGACGGTGCCAACCTGATTGTTGAATCGTCATTTGACAGAAAAATAGCTTACAATACTTTGCAATGGACTATTTACCCTTCGGGTATGTTGAAGCTCAATGTGAAATATTTTCCGGCCGAATATCTGACGAATTTCATCGGCCTGAATTTTTCCTTTCCTCAGCATGAGTTGAAAGGCGTAGAATATATGGGGCGCGGACCGTACCGTGTTTGGAAGAACCGTTTAAAAGGCAATCAATTTGGCATCTGGAAAAAGGATTACAATGATACCGAAACAGGCGAAAACTGGGTTTATCCGGAGTTTAAGGGCTACCACGCCAATATGTATTGGTGTAAGTTTATCACCAATAACCAACCCTTTCGTGTCTTTACCGAAAATGAAGATATTTTTTTGAGGCTGTTTAGTGCGGCCTTTAAAACCGATCAGTGGCACAATTACGAACCGCTTTTTCCGTCGGGTGATATTTCCTTTATGCAGGGTATTCCGGGTATTGGGACTAAAACACAGCGGGCAGATAGGAGTGGACCGATGGCAATGAAGAACATTTTTTACGATTATGAGAAAGATCCGGCAAGGGCCTTGAACATGACGCTGTACTTTGACTTTTCATTGGAAATATAAAATTGTTTTTTAATGCTAATGATGGTTTCGACAGCTGACTAATTGCTTAAATTGAATAGAAAATTCTGAC
The DNA here is from genome assembly GCF_900564155.1 of Pedobacter schmidteae. Classification (NCBI taxonomy): domain Bacteria; kingdom Pseudomonadati; phylum Bacteroidota; class Sphingobacteriia; order Sphingobacteriales; family Sphingobacteriaceae; genus Pedobacter; species Pedobacter schmidteae. Next base: position 3,495,703 of record NZ_LS999839.1, read on the forward strand.
CAGATGAAACTTAAACAATATATTGACTTTGCGACGCTGACTGTGGCACTGATATTATTCGGTGCAACGGGCGGCTTTGCACAGGTCTCTGTACAGCACCTACGCTGTGAGTTATTGCAGAACCCGGTAGGTATAGATGTATTGCAACCACGTTTAAGTTGGGAAATTAGCTCGGCTGAGCGTGAGGTTAAGCAAACTGCCTATCATATTCTGGTGGCTTCATCGCCCGAAAAATTAAATACATACGATGCTGATATATGGAATTCAGGAAAAGTCAGTTCGTCCGAATCTATTTACAATACCTATGCAGGACAGGTCTTAAAAAGCAACAACAAATACTATTGGAAAGTAAAAGTATGGACAAACACCGGCGAAACAAACTGGAGTAGCCTGGCATTCTGGTCGATGGGCTTGTTGCATTACAAAGACTGGGAGGGGCGTTGGATAGGTTTTGACCGTTACTTTGCTGGGGACAATCAGGCGGAGGGCCGCTTATCTGCGCGTTATTTCAGAAAAGAATTTACTACAACTAAAACTGTAGCCTCGGCTACGGCCTTTATCATGGGCATGGGTTTGTATGAGTTGTATATAGACGGGAAAAAAATAGGCGATCAGGTACTGGCACCGGCACCTACCGATTATACCCAAAACATAAAATACAATACTTTAGATATAACTGCACAGCTAAAACAAGGGAAACATGCTATTGGTGTGGTGTTGGGAAATGGCCGTTTTTTTGCCATGCGCCAGGCCAAACCTTACAAGGTAAAAACTTTTGGGTTCCCTAAATTGCTGGTGCAGCTGGTCATTAAATATACCGACGGTACAGCAGCTTCTCTTAAAACCGATCATACCTGGAAAGGTAGTGCTGATGGACCGATTCTGGCCAATAATGAATACGATGGTGAAATGTACGACGCGCGCAAAGAGTTTAAAGGTTGGGCTGAACCAGGTTTTAACGAAGGTAAATGGCTCAATGCCGAATATGTACAGGAGCCTGGAGGTACTTACCAGGCGCAGATGAACGAACCGATGAGGGTGATGAAAACTATTGCCCCTATAGCAATTACTAAGCGCCCCAATGGGAAATACATCCTTGATTTTGGGCAGAATTTTGCAGGTTGGGTAAAATTTAAAGTTAAAGGCGTCTCCGGGACCGTGGTTTCGCTGCGGTTTGCCGAGTCGCTGGAACCAGATGGTGAGTTATTCAGAACTAATCTGCGCGACGCCAAAGCTACCGATACCTATATCCTTAAAGGAGAGGGGACAGAAAGCTGGGCTCCCAGGTTTACGTATCAGGGCTTCCGTTATGCAGAGTTGAGTGGATATCCGGGTGTCCCTCAAAAGGCCGACTTTACAGGATGTCTGGTTTATGACGATATGAAAACGGTCGGAACTTTTGAGTCGTCCAACAGTCTGCTGAATCAGATTTTTAAAAACTCCTGGTGGGGAATAGCCTCCAATTATAAGGGGATGCCGATAGATTGTCCGCAACGTAACGAACGCCAGCCCTGGCTGGGCGACCGTACGGTAGGTGCCTATGGCGAAAGTTTTTTGTTCGACAATACGGCTTTGTATAAAAAATGGCTGGATGATATTCGCTATGCGCAGAAAGAGGATGGGGCAATACCTGATGTGGCGCCTGCATTTTGGCGCTATTACAGCGATAATGTAACCTGGCCAGCCACTTTGCTGATGGTAGCAGATATGTTGTATCAGCAAACGGGCGATAAAGCGGTACTCGATAAAAACTATCCGGCCATTAAAAAATGGATGGCTTATATGAAAGACAGGTACAGGAATACTGAGGGAATCATGACCAAAGATAGTTACGGCGACTGGTGTGCACCGCCGGCAACAGCTGCCGATGGAAAAGGCGTAAATGCCGATCAGAAACATCCAAGTGCATTGATTGCTACGGCCTATTTTTACCACCTGGCTACCCTGATGATCAAATACAGTAAGGTTACAGGTAATGATGGAGATTATGAAGGGTACCTGGCATTGGCTTCGGAATTAAACCAGTCCTTCAATAAAAAGTACTATAATGAGCAGGGGTATTATGGAGCCAATACACTGACAGATAATTTGCTGCCAATTTATTTTGGTATGGTTGAGGAATCGAATAAGGCAAAGGTGACAAAGCAAATCTGTACCATCATCGAAGAGAAAAATAACGGACACCTGAGCACTGGCCTGATAGGAACTCAGTTCCTGATGCGCACATTGACCATGATCGGAAGAAGTGACCTGGCTTACCGGATCGCTTCACAAAAAACTTACCCTTCCTGGGGTTATATGATTGAAAATGGTGCAACAGCGATATGGGAGTTATGGAATGGCAATACCGCTGCGCCTAAAATGAATTCGCAGAATCATGTGATGATGTTGGGTGATCTGATGATCTGGTATTATGAAAATCTGGCAGGCATTAAAGCGGCTACTCCGGGTTTCAAACAAATTACCATGCAACCTGATATGATTGATGGTTTAAATGAGGTCAATGCTACTTATCAATCGGTGATGGGGCCAATCAAAAGCCATTGGATAAAATCCGCAATAACATTTAACTGGGAGATCAGTATTCCCGCCAATACCATTGCAAGGATTAGTATTCCAGCTAAATCTGTCGGACAGGTGAGGGAAGGCGGGCAGAAGGCTGCTGATGTTAATGGGGTGAAATTTATACAAATGGAGAATAATAAAGCTGTATTTGAATTGGGCTCTGGTAATTACTCGTTTGTGGTTGAGAGTTTATAGTTGGGAGTTATGCGTTGAGGGTTGAAGGTTTTAAGAATAGGCGCTTTGTCATCCTGAATTTATTTAAGGATCACACACCTGCAAAGCCACCTTTCTATTGCGAGATCCTGAAATAAATTCAGGATGACGAACTGGTTTTAGGATGGCGAAGTGATTAAGTATAATGCTTTAAGATATAAAAATGATGAATAGAAAAATATACATATTGATCTGGTTAATCTGCATGATTAGCACCGGCGTAAATGCGCAATCGCACAAATGGCGCTCGGGAATCATTACCGATGAATTTTTATACGAAAAGGCCAGTTTTCCTTCCTGTCATTCGGCAACAATTGCCGAAACGCCTACAGGTTTGGTGGCGGCTTATTTTGGTGGGACCAGAGAGCGACATCCCGATGTGGAGATTTACGTTAGCCGTAAGGTAAATGGCGTCTGGCTGGCCCCGGTTTCGGTAGCCAATGGCATAGAAAATGAAAAACTGAGATTACCTACCTGGAACCCTGTTTTGTACCAGGTACCTGGAGGCGATTTGCTGCTTTTTTACAAAATTGGGCCTAAACCATCAGAATGGTGGGGCATGATGCGCAGCTCAAAAGACGGGGGCATCAGCTGGTCGGAAGCTAAAAAACTTCCGGAAGGCTATATTGGCCCTGTTAAAAATAAGCCGGTGTTGTTAAGCAATGGTAATTTATTTTGTCCTTCCAGTAAAGAAGGTAATGGCTGGAAAATCCATTTTGAGGTGACCAAAGACAATGGTGCAACCTGGCGTACCATTGGGCCACTGGAAGGTGCCGGACTGGATGCGATACAGCCCAGCATTCTGGACCATGGCCAAGGGAAATTACAAATCGTCGCCCGCAGCAGAAACAGGGCCCTGGTAGAGTCCTGGTCGGCCGACAACGGCGAAACCTGGTCGCCCTTAGTTAAAACAACTTTGCCCAATAACAATTCAGGTACTGATGCCTTGACTTTAAAAGACGGTCGCCATGTGCTGGTTTACAACCATGTATTGCCTCCGGGCGATCTGGCAAAAGGACCGCGTACCCCTTTAAACGTAGCGGTTTCTAAAGATGGTAAAACCTGGTATGCGGCGCTGATCCTGGAAGATTCTCCAATCAGCCAGTATTCCTATCCGGCGGTCATCCAGACTGCAGATGGGCTATTGCATTTCATTTATACCTGGAGAAGGGAGAAAATCAAACATGTGGTGGTTGATCCTGCAAAACTGAAGCTCAAAAAAATTGTAAACGGCGTTTGGCCAAAACTAAAAGGTTATACCGCACCTGTAATTACAGATGCTAAAGATGAGGAGTAAGGGTATGAAAAGAACGGCTTTGTTTTTAGTTGTAGGATTTTTGCTTTTTTTAAGCCCTGTAGCGGCACAAACTCAAAATTCCGACTTACTATACCGTCAACCGTTAAAAACTGTTTTAGATGAGATAGAAAGCCGTTTTAAAGTGAAAATAAAGTATAATGAAACGCAAGTGAAGGATCGTTGGGTAAATTATGCTTTGTGGCGGTTCAGGCCTACATTGCAGGAGACATTAACCAATGTACTTGCACCTTTGGATATGAAGGTGAACAAGGAAAAGGAAGATGTTTACAAGCTGAAGGAATATGAGTATTACCGCTGGCAGGTAGAAGAGGGGCAGTCCACACTGGATCAACTGGCCGGTCTTTACCATGATAAGTCGGGCTGGGAACAGCGGAAAGCTTTAATCAGGCCCTGTTTGTATGAAGCCCAGCAATTGTCGCCTTTGCCCGTTATGCCTTTGTCAAAACCTATAATTACCCCCAAAAGGGTGATGGATGGCTATACGATAGAGAACATTGCGATTGAAATATTGCCGGGCCTGTACATCAACGGATCGTTGTACAAACCTTTAAAAATTAAGGGAAAGATTCCTGTGGTACTGAGTCCGGATGGGCACTGGGCGCAGCAGCGTTACCGTGCCGATTGCCAAATCCGTTGTGCCATGATAGCCCGCATGGGGGCCATGGCGTTTAGCTATGACCTTTTTGCCTGGGGAGAATCTTTGCTGCAATTTAAAGCGGAAGACCACCGGCGCAGCCTGGCGCAAAGCGTACAGACTTTAGGTGGCATCAGGATATTGGATTATGTGTTGTCGCTCAAAGAAACGGACCCGGGTAGGGTAGGGATCAGTGGCGGATCGGGTGGTGGAAGTCATACCGTGCTGATGGCTGCTATGGATGATCGTATTAAATTAAGCGTTCCGGTAGTCTCTTTATCTTCTTCATTTTATGGTGGTTGTCCTTGTGAAAGTGGGATGCCTGTTCACCTGTGTGCCGGAGGAACCAACAATGTTGAACTGGCTGCAATGGCGGCACCAAAGCCTCAGCTGGTGGTGTCGGACGGGAAAGACTGGACGGTGACGATGCCGGAGCATGATATGCCTTTTCTTAAAAAAATATACGGGTATTATGGTCACTCCAGTCTGGTGCAAAATGTTCACCTTCCCGATGAAGGTCATGATTTTGGTCCTTCAAAACGCAAGGCCTTATACGATTTTTTAGCGGAGCAGTTTAAGCTGGATGCCGCGAGGGTAAAGGATAAAAATGGCAAATACGATGAAAGTAGATGTACCATTGAAAAAGAACCGGCTATGTATGTGTTTGGCGATAAAGGAGAGCGCTTGCCGGCGAATGCAATAAAAGGTTTTGAACAGCTGGAAAAGGTATTTAAGGCGAGTATATTAAAATAATAGATATGGAAAACCGTCGCGAGTTTATAGGTAAAATGGCCCTCCTTACCGGAGGGTTGGTGTTGGGCAATCAATTGGCCTGGGCTACTGAAGTACAAAAACAGCGTTATAAGGTAGCTGTGGTAGACCTGATGATCCTGAAGCGGCAAAAACTGGGAGCTTTTGACCTGAGCAAAGAGATTGGGGCTGATGGGCTGGAACTGGATATGGGAGGACTGGGGAACCGGGATACATTTGACAGTAAACTGGCCGATCCTGCGCTGAGACAGCAGTTTATGGATAAAGCCAAAGCACTGAACCTTGAGATCTGCTCGCTGGCTATGACGGGTTTTTATGCACAGTCGCTGGCCACAAGGCCTACGTACCAGCAAATGATTGGCGACTGCATTGCCACCATGAAAGCCATGAATGTAAAGGTTGCCTTCCTGCCATTAGGCGTGCAGGGCGACCTGGTAAAGCATCCGGAATTGAGACCTGCTCTGGTGGAACGGTTAAAGGTGGCCGGTAAAATGGCTAAGAAGGCTGGCGTGGTGATTGGCATTGAAACGGCGCTGGATGCCAAAGCTGAATTGCAATTCTTAAAAGACATAGGCTCAGTAGCTATTAAAAGCTATTTCAACTTTTCCAATGCCATCAAAAACGGTCGAGATTTAAATCAGGAGCTGCGCATACTGGGTGCAAAAAACATCATTCAGATCCATTGTACCAATGACGACGGCGTATGGTTGCAAAATGACCCGAAAATAGACATGAAGGCGGTGCGGAATACATTGGATGAGATGGGATGGAAGGGATGGCTGGTGGTAGAGCGGTCCAGAGACGCTAAAGATCCCCGAAATGTGAAGTGGAATTTTAGTGCAAATACGGCTTATGTAAAGTCTGTTTTTCAATGATTTATAGATGATGAGGATGATGTTTAAACCCTTTTTGCTGATCTTGATGATGTTGGTGTTCTGGCAGCATCCGGCTGTTTCGGCTGCCGATATCTATGTTTCCACAAAAGGGGCTGATCGAAATGCCGGTACAAAGGCAGCGCCCTTAGCCAGCTTATTGCAGGCTTTGCGCAATGCGCGTGAGCTGAGGCGTTTAAATGATCCCTCCATCAAAAATGGGATCAACATCATCATCGAAAAAGGAATTTATCGACTGGATGAGCCGGTGGCGATCAGGCCCGAAGATTCGGGTACAGCCGACAGCCCAACCCGCATCAGCAGCCAGGACGGAGAGGAGGTGGTGCTCAGCGGGGGCATTGTGCTGTCGAGCTGGAAAAGACTAAGTAAAGCACCGGCTGGTCTATCTGTTAATGATAAAGTGAAACTTTTTATAGTTGATATACCTGTTCTGAATAATAGTTATTTACAATTTCGTCAGTTTTGGTTTGATGGAAAAAAAGGAGTAAAAGCAAGAAATCGAAACCAGGGTAAAATGGACCGTATTTTAAGTTGGAATGCATTAGAACGAACCTGCAGGATCCCCATATCGGCACTAAAGGGATTGCGCAGTCCCGATCAGGTTAAAGGTTTGGAAATGGTGATCCAGCAGTGGTGGGCTATCGCGAATCTGCGGATCAAATCGGTAAAGGTTATTGGCGAGGAAGCAGAGCTGAGTTTTATGGAACCGGAAAGCAGGGTGCAGTCGGAACACCCCTGGCCGGCACCCTGGATCTCGGCCAAAACAGGGAACTCTCCTTTCTATCTGACTGGTTCCATCCGTTTTTTGGATGAGCCTGGTGAGTGGTACGAAGACCTGAAAAACGGGAAACTGTATTACTGGCCCCGGGAAGGGGAAAACCTGAATACTGGCAAAGCGGTGGTGCCCTATCTGGAAACTCTGGTAAAAATAGAGGGGACCATTGATCGCCCCGTTTCCTATGTGTTTTTTAAAGGGATTTCCTTTCAGCATGCCGGATGGCTAAGGCCTTCGCAATATGGTCATGTGCCCCATCAGGCAGGTATGTATATGCTGGATGCCTATAAGCTGAAAATTCCTGGAACTACGGATAAGCAGGGATTGGAAAATCAGGCTTGGGTAGGTCGCCCTGCCGCGGCGGTAAGCGTAAGCTATGCACAGCATACAGGCTTTGAAGGCTGCCGTTTCGAGCATCATGCTTCAACCGGGTTAGACTATATGCGGGGAACCAGCAACAACGAAATTAAAGGAAACCTGTTTAAAGATATTGGTGGAAGCGGTATTTTGGTTGGGGTTTTCTCTGATGAGGCGACGGAAGCGCATTTGCCTTATAACCCCAAAGATGAAAGGGTGATTTGTACCAACGAAAGCATCAACAATAACCTGATTACCGATGTGACCAATGAAGACTGGGGTTGTGTGGGTATAGGGGCGGGCTATGTGCGTGGAATCCGTATTGCACACAATGAAATCAGTGACGTGGGCTATTCCGGAATCAGCGTGGGCTGGGGCTGGACAAAGACCATCAATGCCATGCGCAACAATACCATTAAGGCCAATAAAATTCATCATTATGGAAAGTATCTGTACGATGTGGCGGGCATTTACACTTTGTCGGCACAACCTGGCTCAGAGATCAGCGACAACTATGTCGACAGCATTTATAAGGCACCTTATCCGCACGATCCTAACCATTGGTTTTACCTGTATACGGATGAGGGCTCGTCTTACTTTACTGTGAAAAACAACTGGACACCAGCTGAGAAATACTTGCAGAATGCCAATGGGCCAGGCAATGTTTGGTTGGGTAATGGGCCTAAGGTAGCGGATAGTATTAAAGTTAAAGCTGGACTTGAATCAAGTTATGCTTATCTGCTGAAAAACAAATCAGTAAATATGGATAGTCAAGAGCTCAATAGTCTGGAGTCTGCCCATGGCGATGAGTTGGTAATAGAGGTTGTACTAGCTGTTCCGGTTGGTTTGAGCAAAGGTCTGCTGACCGAAATCTGCAGGGAAAAGGGGATTGCTGCATCGGCCATTTATGAATGGAACAACCGCCTGCTGGTGTATGCGGCAACCCATGATGCTGCGGCATTGGTGCGGCAGATCAGTACCAGAATTCCGGGAGCTGACGTGAAATTGTACAAGGATGTGTTTTACACTTTCGACCGGAAAAAGCATTGCGGAAAAGAGCCGGTAAAGGAGTGGGATAATATTATTTTAAGCACCAGCCTGGTTAGCGATGCCGCTTTGCAAAAGGAGTATTTGGACTACCATGCCACGCAATTTGAAAAATGGCCGGAAGTGGCCAAAGGGTTTTGTAATGCCGACTTTCAGCAACTGCGGATTTTTAAAAACGACAGGCAGCTGATCCTGGTGATCAGTATTCCTAAAGGAGCCAGTCTGGATGAATTGAACCCCAGGACGACATTAAATAACCCAAGGGTAACGGAATGGAATAACCTGATGAAAAAATACCAGGAAGGCATTGCTGGTACAAAGCCCGGTGAGGTTTGGGTGTTTTTCAGGCAGTGAAATCAGGATCTCGCGATGGAAAAATGAATAAAGGAGACGAAACAATATGTTAAAATTAGGAATATTAGGACTGGGCGAAGGCCGTAGTACCATGTCGGCAGCCCTGGCTAGCAAGCAATATGAGCTGGTGAAGATTTGTGATGCCAATGAAGCTGTTTGCAGGCAAAGGGCAAAGGAATTCGATTTTCCGCATTATACCACCAGTTATCAGGAGATGCTGGATGATGCCGCCATCGACGTGATCGCAATCTATACGCCCGATCATTTACACGCAGACCACGTTAAACAAGCGCTGCTGCACGGAAAGCATGTAGTTTGCACCAAACCTTTCATTGACGATTTGGCCTGCGCTAAAGAGCTCTTTGAGGTTTCAAGGCAAAGTGGTAAAAAAGTATTTGTGGGACAGAGCTCCCGTTTTTTTGAACCTTACAAACGTCAGCGTACCGATTATACAGCTGGCATCATTGGCGATTTGATTACTGTAGAGTGCCACTACAATGCCGACCACCGTTGGTTCCTGGAAAAGAAATGGGCATTGGAGCCTTCATTTAAATGGCTGTATGGAGGTCTAAGTCATCCGGTAGATTTTATTCGCTGGTACCTGCCTCAAGTTGAAGAGGTGATGGGTTATGGGATGATCAGTGCAAATGGAAAAAAGGCTGGATTAAAGAATGAGGATACAATGCACTTCATTTTTAAAGCTACAGATGGACGAATTGCACGTGTAAGCGGTGCTTATACAGGTCCTATACAACCGGCCTATCGGGAAAGTGAAATGAGCTGTGTACTGCGGGGTACGGAAGGCGCTAGTCAGGCCGATTACCACGAGCTGCGTTATGCCGTTACTACCAATACAGGCGAGGAGCAGCTTATCACCTGGGGTGATGCCAAATTGAAACATTTTTTCCGTTTTGAAGGGCAGAGCCACCACGCCGGCGAGTATCAGAATTATCTGGAGTATTTTGCTGAAAGCATTAAAAATGATACCATAGCTTATCCCGATCTGAAAGAAGGCATTGGCACTGTCGCTTTACTGCAGGCAATGGATAGGGCTTTGCAGACCGGTTTACCGGTTAAAATCAACGATATATTAAACGAATATCAGCTTTTAAGAGCCGATTTCGGATTTTAAAAAGCGATAACCAAACCTAAACCTATATGGGAAATATTGTTGAACGATTAACCAGCCTGGATTACTTTATTGTGATCGCCTATCTGGTTATTCTGATTGTAATTGGTTACCGGGCTAGTTTTTCCAAAAAGAAAAATGAGAACGAAACCTTATTCCTGGCCAATAAATCGCTGGGCTGGTCCAGTATTGGTTTTAACATGTGGGGTACTAATGTTGGGCCGTCTATGCTCCTGGCTTTTGCCAGCATCGGCTATAGTACCGGTATTGTAGCCGTAAATTTCGATTGGTATGCTTTTGTGTTCCTGTTTTTGCTGGCCATTGTTTTTGCACCTAAATATCTGGCAGCAAAAGTGAGTACTATGCCCGAATTTATGGGAAAAAGGTATGGCGACTCTACTCAGAATATCCTGGCCTGGTATGCGCTCGTCAAAATACTCATCTCCTGGCTATCGCTGGGGCTGTTTGCCGGTGGCTTCCTGGTTCGCCAGATACTCGGTATTCCAATGTGGCAGTCGGTTACGGTTCTGGTTACATTTGCGGGGCTTTTCACCTTCTTTGGTGGCCTGAAAGCCATTGCCAAAGTAAACGTTTTTCAAATGATCCTGCTTATCGGGGTCTCATTGGCTTTAACTATTTTAGGTTTACATAAAGTAGGCGGAATAGAAGTTTTATACAGCAAAACGCCTGCCCATTACTGGAATCTGATTCAGCCGACCAGCAACCCTAAATACCCCTGGTATGCCATTTTTCTGGGCTATCCGGTAGCTGCGGTGGCATTTTTCTGTACAGATCAGGCCATGGTACAATCGGTGCTTGGGGCCAAAAATCTGGAGCAGGGGCAACTTGGTGTCAGTTTTATTGGCTGGTTAAAAATCCTGTCGCTGCCTTTGTTTATCATCACGGGTGTGCTATGTTTTGTACTGTTCCCTGGTCTCAAAGATCCTAACGAGGCATATATGACCATGGTGACCAATCTTTTTCCTCCGGGGATGAACGGGCTGGTGATTGTAGTGCTGATTGCTGTCCTGGTAGGTACCATTGGGTCGTCTTTAAATTCGCTCAGTACTGTGTTTACCATGGACGTATATGTCAAAAATATCAATCCACAGGCCAGCAATAAACAAATTATCCGCATGGGCAGGCTATCGGTTATTGCAGGCTGCATTTTTGCAGTCATTGTGGTATTGGCTATCGATAACATTAAGGGGTTAAACCTGTTTGATGTTTTTCAATCGGTGTTGGGCTTCATTGCACCGCCTTTGTCGGTCGTTTTTCTGCTTACCGTATTCTGGAAAAGAACTACCCGTAAGGCGGTAAATTTTACTTTGTCGGTAGGCTCGGTATTGAGTTTGGGCACCGGCGTAATCTATCTGTGGATTCTTCCTCCGGATAAATATCCTTTCTGGCCGCATTACCTGATCCTTTCTTTTTTGATTTTTATCGGTTTGCTGCTCATCGCCATCCTGATTTCGCTGGCCGACAGGAACCCTACAGTTTATGCCATCAATGAGTTGGATAAAAAAACTATTGAAAAACCGACCCGGCGGGTATGGGTTTCCTGGATTGCTCTGGCCATAGTGATGGTCGCTTTATATCTTTTTTTTAACGGACATTAATTGAATGATGTATGAAAATTAAATTACAGAAACTTGTTGCCCTTGTGGTATTGTTACTTGTCTTTTATGCCGATGCACAGGCACAAAAAGCTTCCTGGATCTGGTACCCGGGGGATCTGGACATCTGGGTTTCCAATAAAATGCAAAACCGCCGAACAGAGCGAGGTGCCTTTTTGCCTCCATTCTGGAAAATGGACAGCCATTATGTGCTGGTCGAGTTTCATAAGGAATTTAACCTGGGCAGTGCCGAGGAGGTAAAACTATATGTGGAAGGGCAATACAATGTAAAAATCGACGGACAGGCTTTTCCGGGCTATCCTAAAAAGATTACCATACCTGCTGGCAAACACAAGCTCAGCTTAAAAGTGTATGGACAGGATAAGGTGCCGGCTATATTTGTGCAGGGTAAAACGGTGCTTTCTGACGAAAGCTGGCTGACTACTTTTGAAGATAAGGAATGGATAGATGAAAGTGGAAAGGCGTCAGATAAATCGGGTACAACCTATGTTTCTGTGGGTTCATGGAATTTAACCGATCCTTTGTCGCCTCCTTCTCGGTTTAAGCTGAACACGCAGGCTATGATGGCGGTGAAAACCGAAAAAATAAATAAAGGTTTTGTGGCCGATTTTGGCAAAGAGACTTTTGGTTTCGTCAAATTGCAGGGCTTAAAAGGCAAAGGAAAGTTGCATATTTATTATGGCGAGTCGAAGGAAGAAGCTTTATCAAGCGATAAATGTGAGACCCTGGATCTTTTGGAAATTGATTTGAAGGGGAAAACCGATTCGCTGATTGAATTGTCTAAAGCTTTTCGTTATGTGAATTGTCAGCCCGAAGGAAATGTGAGTCTGGATAAAGTGAGCATGTTGTACGAATATGCACCGGTAACGGAAAAGGGGACCTTCCGTTGTTCGGATGAGCAGGTCAACAAGATTTATGATGTTGCTAAATACACTTTTCACCTCAATACCCGCGAATTTTTTATCGATGGCATTAAGCGCGACCGCTGGGTATGGTCGGGTGATGCTTACCAGAGCTACCTCATGAATTATTACTCTTTTAATGAGTCGGCCATCGTAAAAAGAACTTTACTGGCCCAGCGCGGCAAAGATCCGGTTACTGCGCATATCAATACCATTATGGATTATTCTTTTTATTGGTTTTTAGGGATTTACGACTACTACCAGTACAGTGGTGACCAAAAATTTGTGCAGGATGTGTATCCGAGGATGAAAAGTTTGATGGATTATGTGCTGAACCGACGTAATAAGGATGGTTTACTGGAATGGATGCCGGGTGACTGGATTTTTATTGACTGGGCAGACAAACTGAGCAAGGATGGGGAGGTTAGTTTTGAGCAATTGCTGTTCTGTCGCAGTCTGGAAACCATGGCACTTTGTGCCGATATGGCAAAGGATACCGATGCTGCAGCCAATTATAAGCAGTTGGCTGCTGAGCTGAAAGCGAAGATATTTAAGTTATACTGGGATGAAAACAAACACGCGTTGGTACACAGCAGGGTTGGCGGTAAAGCTACCGACAATGTAACCCGCTATGCCAATATGTTCGGTATCTTTTTCGATTATTTTACACCTGCTCAAAAAATGGAGGTAAAACAGCATGTGCTGATGAACGACAAAATCAACAAGATTACCACACCATACATGCGTTTTTATGAGTTGGAGGCACTTTGCGCTATGGGCGAGCAATCGTATGTGCTGAAACAGATGAAAGACTATTGGGGCGGTATGCTCAATTTGGGGGCTACTTCTTTTTGGGAAGAGTATAATCCTGATAAAAAGGGTACCGAGCATTTGGCCATGTATGGCCGTCCTTTTGGTAAAAGCCTTTGTCATGCCTGGGGTGCCAGTCCCATTTACCTGTTGGGAAAATACTATCTGGGTGTAAAACCGCTTACCTCGGGGTATCAAACTTATGTGATAGAGCCCGCACTAGGTGGTTTAGAGTGGATGGAGGGCAAGGTACCTACGCCTTCGGGCGAGATTTCGTTGTATTGCAGCAAAAAGGAAATCAGGGTTAAGGCTGATGAAGGTACAGGTGTATTACGTTTTAAAAGCATATCTAAGCCCGTTGTAAAAGGTGGCGAAGCTGTTGAGGTTGGTAAAAGGACTTATGAGGTGAAAATTGAAAAAGGGATTGATTATACGGTTGTTTATGTCAAATAGTTTTTTGCCTGGGGGGATGGGTTTAGCGTGTAGGATGGTTTTTATTATTTCATTTTCCTGCTGTGTCCTTCATCAAGGTATTTCTTTAACAGTGCTTGTAACTCGTTTACAATTTCGGGTTTTTCGAAATACAGGTTGTTTTTTTCTTCTATATCGTTGGCTACATTATAGAGCGTCATGGGGGCTTCGCCTGGTTTAGCCTCCAGTTTTCGCGGATCTGTAAAGCCACCTGAGCCCAATTCGGTGCTTAGCTTCCAATCGCCTTTTCGGATGGCAAAAATGCCACCTAAAGAATGATGAATAATTGCCTCCCGGATGGGTGATTTTGCTTTTCCGGTGAAAGCATTTAGTATCGGTTCACTGTCCTCGGCGGCGTTTGCCGGCAGGGGCTTTTGGATAATAGCGGCAACGGTTGCAAAAAAATCAGTGGTGCACAAGATCTGGTTACTGGTTGATCCGGGTTTAATTTGTTTAGGCCAGCGGGCGATAAATGGAATTCGGTGGCCAGCCTCATATATATCGGCTTTTCTACCCCTGTAAATGTAATTTGCACGGTGTCTGGTTTCTTCAATGTCTGACGGCTTCCAGTCTGAGCCATTGTCGCTCGTTACAATAACCAATGTGTTTTGGTCCATATGATTCTTTTTTAAAGCTTCCAGGACTTTCCCAATCATGTAATCTGTTTCTTCTACATAATTGCCATAAAGCCCCGCTTTAGATTGTTTGAAATCTTCTGTAGGTACCCAAGGAGTATGTGGCGAAGGAAGGGGAAGGTAAAGGAAAAAAGGCTTGCCGGTATTATTTTGTTTGTTGATATAGTCAATAGCATCATTAATGAACCCGGGTAATACCTGCTGGAAATCAAATCCAGGTGACATTTTTCCCGCTCTTCTCATGGTACCGCGACGGTCGTTTTCACTTTGTCCTGAGGTAAAACCGGTTGCCGGTAACACGGCTTTATCATTCCTAAGGTAAAGGTAAGGGCTCATATCTAAAGAGGCCGGGAGGATATAGGAATAATCAAAACCATGGTTTAAAGGACCGTCTTCCAATGCTTTTGTATAGTTTACATTATCATCAAAATCTGATGTTAGTTTTGTCCCTGTACCGGGGGTACCTATCGGTTTTGCCGGATCATTTTTTACCCAGTTAAGCCCCAGATGCCATTTTCCTATGCATGCTGTAGTGTATCCATTATCTCTAAGAAAAGAAGCAACTGTTGGTCTGCCCTTTTCAATCAAGGCAGGCGAGTAGCCATGTAAAACCCCTTTTTTCAATGCTGAACGGAAAGCGTACCTTCCAGTAAGAATACCATATCGGGTGGGCGTGCATACCGATGAATTGGAATGTGCATCGGTAAAATGAATCCCGTCGGCTACCAGTTTATCCAGCTGTGGTGTGTTGATTTTCGAATCCTTGTTGAGGCTTGACAAATCACCATATCCCATATCATCGGCCAATATATACACAATATTAGGCTTAGTGCTTTGCTGGGCCTGTGCCGTAAAAGCTACTAAACAAATAAAAATAGAGAGGCTAATCAGCGGTTTTAGATAAGATATATGCTGCATAAGACTTAAAAATGATCATTAAAATTCGGCATAAACTATGGTTTGCCATTCTGCTTTATCAGTAATTTGGTCAACCATATTGGCAAAAGAAATAGGCAAATTTGGTATTTATCGGTCTGTCAGATAGAAAAAGACAAGGGTAACTTAAAATGACATTTCAATTGCATCAAAGTTGCAATCGTTCTTTGTGGTGTTTTTAAAAATATGCAACTTTGTTGCAAAACAAAGGTGCTATGAAAAATCAACAACATTATGATGTAGTAATTATTGGCGGTAGTTACGCTGGACTTTCCGCTGCATTGGCATTGGGTAGGGCCATTCGCAAGGTACTTGTTATCGATAGTGGGGCGCCCTGCAACAGACAAACACCACATTCGCATAATTTCCTTACACAGGATGGCGTCACACCGGCCGCCATTGCTGCAATGGGCAAGGCCGAGGTGATGAAATATCCCACTGTCGACTTTATGGATGAGCTGGTGACAGCGGTTAAAGGAGAAAATAACCATTTTGAGGTTTTTACCGGGGCGGGTAAGCCTATTCAGGCACGTAAGTTAATATTTAGTACCGGGGTAAAAGATCAGATGCCGGATATTCCAGGTTTTGCCAATTGCTGGGGGATATCTGTCATTCATTGCCCTTATTGTCATGGCTATGAGTATAAAGATCAGGTTACCGGGATTCTGGCCAATGGAGATACCGCAATTGAAATGGCCTCATTAATCCATAATTGGACTAAAAAACTGACCGTTTTTACCAATGGCAAGTCGCAGCTGACTGGAGAACAATTGCAAAAAATGTCGGCTTTAAATATCCCTGTTATAGAAACAAAAATTCATGAGCTTCAGCATACCGCCGGACATCTGGACCATATTGTATTTACCGATGGCAACCATTTCGTACTGGATGCTTTATATGCAAGGCTTCCATTTGAGCAGCATTTTGGAGGGGCACAACAAATGGGCTGTGACATCAATGCCCAGGGCTATATTCAGGTTGATGAATTTCAGAAAACAAATATAGCGGGTATTTATGCGGCAGGTGATAATACGACCCGGTTCCGTGCGGTTTCTGCAGCGGTGGCAGCAGGAGGCAAGGCGGGAGCATTCATCAATCATGAGCTGATTGCGGAAGGATAGTCTTATTAGATGTTGAAAATCGGCTTTGCCGATAAACCATTCATAACAGTACAAGTCTCGTAATAGATATAAATTACTAAAATAATTAGTAATTATTTATGGTTGCTTATTTCTTTAGTTTAACTTTGCGGTACCTAAGTTTATCAGCATGTCAACAGAAAAGCAGATCATACATATGGATCAGGATGCCTTTTTTGTATCCGTCGAAATAAAAAAAGATACATCGCTGGTCGGTAAGCCCGTAATTATTGGCGGTACTTCCGATCGGGGCGTAGTCACCTCCTGTAGTTATGAGGCGCGTAAATTCGGTGTGCATTCGGCCATGTCTTCGCGCATGGCCAAAATGTTATGCCCACACGCTATCTTTATTAAAGGGAATATGGACGAGTATTCTAAAGCCTCACATGAAATTACTGACATCCTGAAGGAGCGTGTACCACTAATTGAAAAGGCCAGTATTGACGAGCATTATATTGATATGACGGGCATGGATCGTTTTCACGGTACAAAGCAGTATGCCCATGAATTGAGGGAGCTAGTGATCAGAGAAACAGGCTTACCCATATCCTTCGGACTTTCGGTTAATAAAACGGTTTCCAAAATGGCTACTAATGAATGTAAACCCAATGGTGAACTGAACGTGATCTCAGCTAAAGTACGGTCCTTTCTCAATCCGCTGTCTATCCGGAAAATTCCTGGATTGGGCGAGAAGACCTTTGTGAAACTGAGTGATATGGGCATTAAAAAGATTTATACGTTGGCGCAAATCCATCCCGATCAGATGACCTGTTTGTTGGGGAAATCGGGTTTGTCATTGCTGCAAAAAGCACAGGGTATTGATTACAGTCCGGTTATTCCCTATACAGAGCAAAAATCCATCGGCACACAATGCACCTTTCATGCCGATTCGATAGATATCGAGATGATCAACAATTTACTCATCGCCCAGGTGATGGATGTAGCGTATCAACTGAGAGAGAAAAAGAAACTGACCGCCTGCGTAACGGTAACCATTCGCTATGCCAACTTTGAGACAGAAACGAAGCAGGTAGCCATCGGTTATACCTCGCTGGATACCGTGCTTATAGCCACAGCAAAAGATCTGTTTAAAAAAATGTACAACCGAAGGATGTTATTGCGGTTGATTGGAGTGCGGTTATCTAACCTGGTATCGGGATTTGAGCAGATCGATTTGTACAGCGAATCGCAGGAACAATACAGTCTGATACAGGCTCTGGATAAAATCAGGAAGCGGTTTGGGCAGCAGGCGGTAACCAGGGCCGCGGTGATGGATATTAAATTGTAAGTACATGTATCTCAATGTTCATTCTCATTATAGCTTGCGCTATGGCGTGTTGTCCATCAAGTCATTGGTTGAAGTAGCAAAGGCCCATGGAATTACCCAAATGGTAATTACCGACATCAATAATTCGACCGGGGTAATGGAATTCATGCGCGAATGCCGCAAACAAAAGATCAAACCCATTGGAGGCATGGAATTCCGTAGGCATAAAAAGTTGCTTTACATTGGTATCGCCCAAAATCGCGAGGGAATGAAGGAACTGAACGACTTTCTAAGTTACCATAATCTGGAACAAAAGGAATTGCCCGATGTGCCCCCCGCATTTAAAAACGCTTATGTGATTTATCCCTTTGGGTATAAAAAAACACTTTCGGCTCATGAATACATCGGTGTACGTTTTGATGAATTGCATCAGTTTTACAATAAGGAGCCCAGGAGCCCCGAAAAGCTGGTGGTGCTGCAGCCGGTATTTGTGGCCAGCAAAATCGGTTATCGCCTGCATGAGTACTTGCGGGGGATTGATCTGAACACACTGATTACCATGGTGGATAAGGAAGACAAGTGTAAGGACACCGATATGTTTTTTAAACCCGGTGAGCTGGAGGCTAAATTTGCCAGATATGCTTTTATCCTGGACAATACTCGACAGCTAATGGACAGCTGTGTGATGGACTATCCGGAAGGTAAGGTCCAGCTGAACCGGCAAACCTTTACAGGTAACAAAAAAAATGACCAGCAGCTGCTGGAAAAGCTGGCAATAGATGGTCTTTTGTACCGCTATGGTCCTAAAAACCTGGAAGCTTTAAAAAGACTTAAAAGAGAGTTGAAAGTAATTGCTGAACTGAACTTTTGCGCTTATTTTTTGATTACCAACGACATTGTACAATATTCTATGCGCCGGGGATATTACCATGTGGGGCGTGGATCCGGCGCCAATAGCATCGTAGCTTATTGTCTGCGCATTACAGATGTAGACCCAATGGCCTTAGACTTATATTTTGAGCGTTTTTTAAATGTTGAGCGATCAAGTCCGCCCGATTTTGATATCGACTACAGTTGGGACGAAAGGGCAGATGTGCAGGACTACATATTTAAACGCTATGGCAAGGAGTATACTGCCTTGTTGGGCACCATGTCGACTTTTAACGACCGTTCTATCATTCGTGAGATCGGCAAGGTGATGGGCTTGCCCAAATCAGAAATTGATGGTTTTACAGATCCGGCCCGAAAAGAGCAGAATCGCGACAATCCCACCTTTAAAAAAATTAGCGCCATTTATGAACTGATGAGCAAAATGCCCAATCAAAGGAGCATTCATGCCGGTGGGGTATTGATATCTGAGGAGCCGATTACCTATTATACGGCGTTAGACCTGCCACCAAAGGGGATGCCCACCGTACAATGGGACATGTATGAAGCGGAAGATATTGGCTACGATAAATATGATATCCTTTCGCAGCGTGGAATTGGTCACATCAGGGAGGCCGTGAAATTGGTGGAAGAAAACCAGGGAAAGACCATCGATATTCACCAGGTAAAGCAATTTATGCAGGATGAGCACCTGAATACGCAGTTAAAAACGGGGAATACAATTGGTTGTTTTTATATTGAATCGCCTGCGATGCGACAATTGTTAACGAAGCTGGCATGCGATAATTACCTAACGCTGGTGGCCGCTAGTTCAATCATTCGCCCCGGAGTGGCACAATCGGGTATGATGAAGACTTATATTCAGAATTTCCACCAACCGGACAAAGTAAATTACCTGCATCCTGTAATGGAGGAGCAACTGAAGGAAACCTTTGGGGTAATGGTATACCAGGAAGATGTGATTAAGGTTTGTATCCATTATGGAGGTATGGACGGCACTGATGCCGATATTTTGCGTAGGGGAATGAGTGGTAAGTACCGGTCCAGGGTTGAGTTTGACCGCCTGGTAGAGAAGTTTCACAAAGGTTCAAAAGCTTTGGGACGACCGGTAAATGTCACCAATGAGGTATGGCGACAGGTGTCGAGCTTTGCAGGTTACAGCTTTTCCAAGGCGCATTCGGCCAGTTTTGCAGTAGAGAGCTACCAGAGCCTGTTTCTAAAAACCTATTATCCGATTGAATTTATGGTGGGGGTATTGAATAATTATGGTGGTTTTTACACACGTTGGTTGTATGTGCACGAATTGACAAGAGCGGGAGCCAGGGTGCACCTACCTTGTGTAAATCGTAGCCTTTCGGTGGTCTCGGTTGTAGGTAAGGATGCCTGGCTGGGCTTTGTAGGCATACAAGGTTTGGAAGGAAAGTTAATGGAATTGATCCCTGAAGAACGCAAGCAGAATGGCGATTTTGCAGATCTGGAAGATTTTTTAAGACGTACAGGGATTGTTTTGGAGCAGGCGGTGATTTTAATCCGCTGCGGTGCTTTACGTTTTACGGGCAAAAGTAAAAAGGCCTTGTTGTGGGATGTGCATACCCTGCTTGGCCAGAAAGCGAAGCCCTCCGGTCATGCTGAGCTGTTTCAGCTGCCTGCTAAACATTATGTGTTGCCCGATCTGGTCAACACAAAGTTGGAAGATGCTTACCATGAACTGGAACTGCTGGGTTTTCCTTTGAGCCTCTCTATGTTTGATTTGCTGAAAACCAGCTATCGTGGTGATGTCCGGGCTAAAAATTTGACCGCTTATGCGGGACAAACGGTACGGATGGTGGGACGGTACGTGTGCGAAAAGACAGTACGTGCCAAAAACAACAAGAAAATGTGGTTTGGTACTTTTTTAGATGCTGACGGCATATTTTTTGATACTACCCACTTTGCCAACAATACACCTGTTTATCCTTTCAGAGGTACAGGTTGTTATTTAATTTTGGGCAAGGTGGTGATGGATTTCGGTTTTCCGAGCGTTGAGGTGTTAAAGTTTGCCAAACTGGAGATCCAGGGAAATCCGGTAATGGATTCAGCTTAGGAGGGATGGGCCCAGGTTTAGTGTAAATAGGTACATAACAGGTACCTCATACCCACCTCACAGGTACATGGGAGGTGTAAATGACCTTGCAGGTAGGGCTTATGTAGCTGTCCTGTACCAGATAGGTACGGGAAATAAATTAATAAACCTTTATCGCCCAGATATTAAATTTGTATAAATTTACATTAGGGGAATCAAATTGATGGCTGCATATGACTCATTTTCTGATGTTGAACTGACCGAGCTTTTAAGTGCTGGAGACAATGCTGCGTTTACCGAAATTTATAGGCGTTATCATGCGGCTTTATATGTACATGTTTTTAATAAGCTGCGCAACAGGGAAGAGGGAAGAGACATGGTGCATGATCTGTTTGCCAGTTTATGGAAAAATCGTAGCCAACTGCAGTTGAAAACTACTTTATCAGCCTATCTGTATACAGCTCTGCGCTATAAGATTTTTGATTTTATTTCACGTAAGGACGTGGCCTCAAAATACATTGAGGTGATTGGGAAGTTTGTGGAAAAAGGCGATTATATTACCGATCATCAGGTGAGGGAAAAGGAGCTCGCCGCCCTGATTGAAAGAGAGATTGCAGCGCTTCCGCAAAAGATGCGGGAAATTTTTGAGCTGAGCCGCAAGGGCTATCTTTCTCATAAAGAAATCGCTGAAAAATTGAACCTTTCGGAGAAAACTGTGAAAAAGCAGGTAAATAACTCATTAAAGGTACTTCGGGCCAAGCTGGGTTCGGCCATTTTTACGGCCTTTATCCTTTAAAAAACGGGCCGACCAAAAAATATTTTATTTTTTTTCATTTTTATCTACGCCCAAAGGCCGCATTGGCCGACTCTAGTTGTAAATAAACGGAAAAGGCTTGGTACCAATGGAACATCAGGAAATCATTTCAATATTAAATCGCTATAAAACAGGGGACTGTAGCAAAGAAGAATTGGCATTGCTGGAAAGTTGGTACCTGCAACATGATGAAAATGCGATAAAGGAACTGAGTGCCGAGGAATTTGGTAACGACCTGTTGTTGATTGCCGAGGGGCTTCCCTTGCAGTCGCACCCTCCCGTAAGCCGCAAATGGAATAACAATTTGTTTCGACGCCAGGTAGGTATCGCAGCGGCGATATTACTGATTGCAGGTATGGCTCTGTTGTTTTTTGCAAATGGTGGCGTGCTGAGCGGCTTGTTTGATAGATCTGGTTATGCAAATGACCTGCCGCCAGGAAAAAATAAAGCTGTGCTTACTCTAGCCAATGGCAAACGCATTAATTTGAGTGATGCGAAAAATGGGATTGTGATAGATGCATCGATCCTGGCTTATAATGATGGCACTCAAATTCAGACCGGTTCAGAAAATGGCGGCGAAAAGAACGATGAGCTGCAGGCCAGTACACCTGCCGGAGGTACTTATCAGGTTATGTTAGCCGATGGTACTAAAGTATGGATGAATTCGGAAACAGTCCTGAAATTTCCGCAGTCGTTTACCGGAAAGGAACGAAGGGTGGAACTGATTGGGGAAGCTTATTTTGAAGTTGCGAAAAGTAAAACATATCCCTTTATTGTAAAAAGTAGACAACAGGAGGTAACAGTATTGGGTACACATTTTAATATCAGTGCCTACGAAAATGACCGATTTACCAAAACTACTTTGCTGGAAGGGGCTGTTTCGGTAATGCTTAACGATTTGCAAAAGCGTAAGAATAATTCGGGCTTTGCCTTACTGAGTCCGGGGAAACAGGCTTTGAGCACAGCCAATACACTTCAGGTGAAGGAGACAGATGTAGAGGAAGCCGTATCCTGGAAAAATGGCTATTTCAGGTTCAATGATGAGAAGCTGCAGAGTGTGATGCAGAAAATTGCCCGCTGGTATGACATCGAAGTGGTTTATAAGGATCAGCCTACGCAAGAAGGCTTTACCGGTACCATTTCGCGGACTTCCAACATTAGTGATGTGCTGGATATGCTGGAAAGAACCAAAACTGTTCATTTTGAAATTGAAGGAAGGAGGGTAACGGTAATGAATTAAACCTTTACTGGCAAACCCTTAAAAAGGTTATCCCGGCCTAGGAACCAGGATAACCAAATGAGTGGTTTACATGAATAATTTTAAAATATCAACTAAGCGACAAGCCCCAGCATCTTCGAAAATGAAGGCTTACCGTTTTTAAACCATCCTAAACAAATGTACAATTTTTACACAAAAAGATTGATACAGCTTTTATGCTGTATTTCTAGAATTCAACTGGCTACGAGGCTGGCGATCAGTCCGGTAGTTGTAACCAGGAAAAAAGAATGGATTATGCGAGTTAATTTGACCACTTTACTCTTAATCACCGTTATCCTGCAGGTTAGTGCCGGGAGTTATGCACAGAAAGTAACCCTGTTTGAAAAAAATGCACCCATTAAACAGGTGCTTGATAAGATAAGAACGCAGACGGGGTATGATTTTCTGTTTACCACCAGCAACCTCAGAAATGCAAAACCTGTAAGCATACAGGTTAAAAATGCCGAACTGAAAATAGTGTTGGAGCAGGTTTTTGATGGACAGCCCTTTGATTATTCGGTATCCAAAAACGCGGTCGTGATTTCAAAAAAGGAGCCTTCCTTTCTTGATAAAATCACTCGGGTTTTTTCAGCTATTGACGTTCGTGGTATTGTCCTTGATGAAAATGGAAAAGCAATGCCGGGAGTTAGTATCAAGGTAAAGGACGATTCCGGGAGGTCTGCTATTTCAGATACACAAGGTAAATTTAATATTTCAGTACCTGATCATGCCATACTGATTTTTTCTTACGTGGGCTATGAAAGCAGAGCCATTCCTGCTCAGCAAATAATGACCGTAACTATGCAGCAGAGCCAGAATAAATTGGAAGAAACTGTGGTTGTGGGATATGGTACTATGAAAAGAAAAGACCTGACAGGTTCGGTTTCCTCGGTCAAAATTGCGGAGGTTAAAGATGTGCCTTTTATGAGTGTAGATGATGCGCTTTCAGGTAAAGCTTCAGGAGTTCAGGTGGTTAAAGCTGATGGATCCCCTGGTGGCGCGGTAAGAATACGGATCAGGGGCGGCTCATCTCTATTAGGTACCAATGATCCTCTGTATGTAATTGACGGGATACCAACAATAGTGAGCAATAATTTTATAAATGCGCAGTCGGATATTGTTAATCCAATAGAATCTACCAATTATGGTGAAGATCCTAATAACAGTGTTTCTGGTGCCTTTTCACGCGGATTAAACAACCTGGCCGGATTGAATATTTCAGATATTGAATCTATAGATATCCTTAAAGATGCTTCAGCGACTGCAATTTATGGTTCAAAAGCAGCAAATGGTGTAGTGATCATTACGACAAAAAAAGGCAGGCAAAATTCCAAACCACAATTAAGTGTTAACTATTATACGGGAATAAATACCCCAAATAAAGAAAAAGTACTTAATGCAGATCAATACAAATCAGTTTTAAAAGAAGCGGCAACAACATTTATTGCAGAGCGAAAAAGATTGAATTTGCCACTTACCACCAGTGCTTCGAAACAAGCTTTGAGCATCATAAACGATCCCTCTTTTTTTGGTAATGCAAATACTGATTGGGTGGATCTGGTTTTGAGAAATGGCTACACCCATAATGCTGATGTTTCCATAAGTGGAGGAGGGAAAGGGTCGCGCTATTATACGTCGTTAAACTATACTGATCAGAAGGGTACGGTTATAGGTTCAGATTTCAACAGGTTATCCGGAAAGATGAATTTGGATAATGAGGTGACCAGCCGTTTAAAATTGATCGCCAATTTAAATTATGGATTTACCAAAACGAATATTACCAGCGGAGCTTATGCACAAGCCTTAACTGCAGCCCCCACATTTCCTGCTTATGATGAAGACGGTTCTTTTGCTAAGCTGGGCATATTAAGTACTGATTATAATGGATATCAGAATCCGATGGCGGTAGCATCAACTACCAACCGTGGAAAAAATTATACCTTGATGGGCTCCCTTTCGGCCGAGTACGATATCCTGAAAGATCTAAAATTTAAAAGTACTTTTTCTGCTAATTACAGTAATTACAACCAGTTAAATTATACTCCGAGTTATGTAGATATTGGTGGTTTTTATGGTAGGGAAAGTTCTGGCGGTGGATTAGGTTCACAATCCACTTCCAATAGTTTGAGTACTTTTATTGAAAACACACTGACCTGGAATAAAACGTTTAATAACGATCATCGATTAAATGTGCTGGCAGGAACAGCATGGGAAAAGAACCGGATGGATTTCTTTTCGGCCACTGGCAGAGGCTTCCCGGATGACGACTTTTTGAATAACCTCAGTTCGGCCGCAACCCCTGTAAGTGTTAAAGGAGCTAATCCATCCGGACAAAGTTCATTATTGTCATTTTATGTCCGGGCAAATTATGTATTCAAAGATAAATACTTATTAACCTTTACCGGAAGATCTGATGCTTCTTCAAAATTCAGTCCGGGCAATCAGGTTGGTTATTTTCCTTCCGGAGCCGTTGCATGGCGTATTTCTGAGGAGAATTTCCTTAAGGATGTGAAATGGATTGATGAAATCAAACTCCGCGCAAGTGCTGGTAATACCGGAACTCAGAGTATTGGTGATAATTTGTGGCGTACGTTTTATACACCTGATGCTTATGCCGGGTTGAACGCACTGTTGCCTACTCAGCTTGGTAATGCAAACATGAAATGGGAATCCACTACGCAGCAGGATCTTGGATTAGACTTTAGCTTATTTAAGGGCAGGTTAGGTGGTACTTTGGGGTATTACAATAAGATAACCGATGGGGCATTATTAAACATTACGCCAGCCCCAAGTTCTTCCTATTCCAGTGTAATTTACAACATTGCAAAAATACGGAACCGCGGATTGGAGATGGAATTACAAGGTGATTTTGTTCGCGGCAAACGGTTCAGCTGGAATGGGGCAATTAATATTTCCCGAAATATATCGAAGGTATTAAATATTGATGGAGGGCCTTTTTCTGTCGTCAATAACCGCAATGCCTTAAATCTGGGTACAAGTATTGTTCAGGAAGGCGAATCTTTAGGCTTACTATACGGGATGGTTTCGGCTGGTGTTATTCGTACGCAAGAACAGTTAGATGCCTATAAAGCAGCGTTTAAAGGGTACAGATCTTTCCAGCCACTTGTTAATATCGGCGATCTCGCTTATGTAATAGGCGATGATGGCAACAGGAAAAAGGATATCATTGGAAAAGCGGCCCCCGAATTTTTTGGTGGTTACACCAATACTTTTGGATATAGACGTTTTAGCCTCACTTCTTTATTTACTTTTTCTTATGGTGGAAAGCTGATGTATCAAAAAGATGTGAGTGATTTAAATATGAGCAGTCTTGCCAACAGAGGAGTTCGCCTATTGGATTATTACAGCGCATCTAATCCGGATGCTACACGTCCAAGATTATTGTTCAGCCAGACCATGATGTTAACAGATGCCAATGTGTACGATGCTTCATATCTGAAATTAAAGTCACTTACCTTAGGATATAATTTACCTTCAGCATTATTGCGACGATTGAATATCAGTAGTATGAGTGTTTTTGCTACGGGAACCAATTTGTTTACCCTAACTTCTTATCCAGGGCCCGATCCGGAAGTAAGTGATGATCCTGGAAGTGTAATTGGAGGAGGCCGGGATGTGAGTACTTTTCCAACGGTAAAATCATACACTTTCGGAGTCCGATTAAATTTTTAATAATTAAGAATTAACTGATGAAAAGATTATATATATTCCTCACTTTTACAGCTGCGATAGCGGTGTTGGTGTCATGTAAAAAAGAACTGACCGCTTTGCCTGGTCAGGCAAAAGTGGAAGGAAATGCCATTGTAGATGAAAAGAGTGCGCAAATTGTATTAAATGGAGTTTACCTGCGTCTGGCAGAAGGTGGAGATGATTTTGGTACACCCAGTATTTTATGGTCCAATAATCATGAGGTTCATCCAGCTATACTGGCAGGAGTCACCAGGCCATCTTATGGAACTAATGAATTTGAGGAAAATAATACCATAGCGTCTGATAATTATAACGTTGTGGGGATGTGGACAAATAGTTACAGCCTTATAAATGCGGCGAATGGGCTTATTGATCAAATCAAAGTACTTCCGGATTCGAAGTTTTCCGGAAGCAAAAAAGCAGAAATTACTGCCGAAGCCCGTCTTTTAAGGGCCTATGGACATTATAACCTGTTGCGGTATTTTGCCCAGTTTTACGACCTTAACAGTAATTTTGGTGTAATGCTAAGGCTCGAATTTGTAAATGTAAATAATATAGCCAAAAAGCGGAATACAGTAAAGGAGAGTTTTGATGCAATTTTGAGTGATCTTGATGATGCCATAGCTCATGCGCCTTTAACCAGTCCTGGTTATTATGGAAATCAGTGGGTGGCAAAGGCATTCAAGGCAAAGGTACTGATGCTTCGTGGTAGTGCAGGAGATTACGCACAAATCATCGGCCTTACTCAAGATATTATTCAGCATTCGCCTTATGTGTTGGAAAACAATTTGCAGGATATTTTTAGTACAAAAGGTTTGACTAGCCGGGAGGTGATGTTGGGCTTGGTACCCAAACCTAATCAGATCTATAAATCAGGCCTTTATTTTTCCAACAACTCAGCCGATTATCTGGCTACTGCTTATTTTAAGAAGCTGATGATTGGAGATCCCCGGGCAAACTGGATAATTCGAACTGTAGGCTCAACTCCTGATGGTATAGCCAAATATACGGGACCTAAAGTAGAAGAGTCTTATGTACTACGGCTAACAGAAGTTTATTTGCTGCAAGCAGAGGCCATTGTGAGATCTGGTGGCAGTCTGAATGATGCCAAAACCTTGTTGAAAACGATTATGGGACATGCCGGGGTAACTAATTTTGCTGCAATTGATGCCGCAATAACTCCAGATCAGTTGCTGCTTGAAGTGCATCATGAAACGGTCAGGAACCTTTCTTTTGAAGATGGTCAGGATTGGACTTCGTTAATTAGATTGCCATTGGCGACGGTTTTGCAGATCAAGCCTGCGGTTACAGATAAAAATCATATGATCCTGCCCATACCCAATACAGAATTTGAAAAGAACCCAGCTATAGGAGAGCAAAATCCGGGATATAGTAAAAACTAAATCATCACTACATGAGAATACTTATTTTTTTTACCCTGGCGGCCTTTATAGGCTTGCCAGGTTTTGCCCAGCGTGATCAGGTCTTGGATTTTAGCATTAAGGGAAAGATAAATGGAAAAAATACCGGTTATGTTTACCTGTCCTATCCATTTGGCCAAAAGTATAAGCTCGATAGCGCAGCCATACAAAATGGAACATTTGTTTTTAAAGGACAATTAAATGAACCTGTCATGGCCAATCTGTCGGGCCAACGCAACATCAGGGATATGGATGATCCCAATACGACTAGCTTCTTCATCGATCCCGTAAAAATGGACCTGACTGTCAATTACGGCGCATTTAAGGACGCTATTTTGAAAGGTTCCCGCAGTAATGATGAATATGAAGGGCTGAAAAAACAAAAAATCCCTGTTCGCAAAGAAATGGAGCCTGTATCGGAGCTTTATAAAAATGAGAAGGATCAGGAAAAAGCAGCAGCCATGCGTGCACAGTTTGAACCTTTTTATGCGAAAATGGACAAGATTGACGAGGCATTTATCCACTCCCATCCGGACTCTTATGTATCAGCTTATCTGATGCGTTTTAAGGTGGCGTCGTTTTCACCCGCCAGGGCCAAAGAGATTTACAATGCCTGGACCGAAAGGATCAAACAAAGTGCGACAGCTAAGGAGGTGTATAAGGAAATTCTTGAAATGGAACGCGGCTCTCCGGGTGCAATTGCCAGGGTTTTTATTAAAAATGACATCAATGGAGAAAGACTCAGTCTTGCCGATTTTAAAGGTAAAAAGTATGTGTTGATTGACTTTTGGGCCAGTTGGTGCGTACCGTGCAGAAAAGGTAATCCACATTTGTTATCGCTATACAGTAAATACAAGGATAAGGGCTTAGAAATTATAGGTGTATCTGATGATGACAGTAATCATGCAGCATGGAAAAAGGCAGTAGATCAGGATAAGATTGGGGTATGGAAACATGTTTTAAGAGGGTTGAAAAGGACCGCTAAAGGTTATGACAGATCGGAAGATATCACTGAAGGTTATGGTATTAGCAGCTTACCTACTAAAATTCTAATCGATAAGGACGGAATCATTATGGGCCGTTATGGCGGTGGTGGTGAAGATGATGCCGCGATGGATAAGAAACTGGCTGAAATTTTTAACAATTGACAGGCTGATTTAAGGTCGGTTCATTTCGTGATTACCTAATGACGTTTGAGGTGGGAATTTTGCCGCTTGAGGTAATTTCCCACCTTTTTGAATGATGGCCCCATGTACTTTTGAATCATTATTGAATGATTAAAAGTACATTACATATGCGTTATTTTTGTTTTATTATTTTACTGCTTGGAGCATTACCTTCTTTTGCTCAGCAGGATGTCAAAGGCAGCGTTACCGACGAGCGGAACATGCCACTACCGGGGGCAACCATCAGCTTAAAAAAAGCTGCAGCTACTAAGATGCTGGCCTATGCCATTGCCGACTCCCTGGGAAAATTTGTGTTCAAAAACATCAAAGCTGGCGATTATCACCTGGAAGCTAATTTTATGACTTATAAAAGTCTGAACAAGGGCATTAATGTGGGCAACACAACCGTGGCACTTCAACATTTTCGGCTGTTGCCAGAATTGCAGCAGCTGAATGAAGTGACCATACAGGGTAAAAAACAGGCCATTTCGGTTACATCAGGTAAAACCACCATGAATGTAGAACAAAGCAGCCTTGCCCAAAGTCAGTCTGCCTACGACCTCCTCAAAAGTCTACCGGGCGTAAATATCAATAAGGATGGTGACATCAGGATTAAAGGGAAATCGGGTGTTACCGTGATGATTGACGGAGAACCGGCCGAAATGAGCAATGCCCAGCTAAAGAGCATCCTGAAAGGAACACCGGGCACCACGCTACAATCCATAGAGGTGATGAACAATCCACCTTCAAGTATGGATGCTGCCGGTACCGGAGGGGTAATCAACATTGTTTTCAAGAAGAAAGTTAAAAAAGGTTTTAATGGTTCCTTGAGTTCCAATCTGGGCAAAGGCCGGTACTACAAAACCAATCAAAGCCTCAACATGAACTATGGAAAAGAGAAATGGGATCTTAAAATGACCTATGCGTACGACTACGATCACAATCAGAAACGCGACAGTCTGTTCAGGATCAATAGCATTGATGGGAACCCCCTGTACATGAGTCAGCTGCAGCTCAATCCCGAAAGGGCAAAAACCCATCTGTTTAAAATGGGTATAGATCATCATTTTGATGAAAAAAATACACTGGGTACCCAACTGTCTTTTAACGACATCCGTACCCCTGTAAACGGGAACACGACTACCCGTTTTGGAAGCGGAAGCCGCCCCGATTCTGTACTCAACCAGAAAAATATGCTGAACAGCACACTCCGCAACTGGGAGGCCGGGTTAAAATACAAACATAAATTTAATGAACACCAGACTTTTAGTACCAGCGTACAGTTCAACACGCTAAAGTCAAACGGAACGGAGGATTATACCATCTCCAAAACCATAGCAGGCATACCCGTTCCGGCTGATGGATTGCGTTATCGGAATTTTTATCCTTCAAAGATAAACAGAGGTATTTTTAAGGCCGACTTCGAAGCCGACCTGCTGAAAGCCGGGGAAAAGATAGGCAGGTTTGAAACCGGGCTTAAAAGTTCATTTACCGATATCAATAACAACCAGCGGACAGAAAACAGAGCTGGTTCAGCTTGGATATCCAACGGTCCCGGAAACCAGTTTCGCTACCGCGAGGCTATACAGGCGGCTTATGGATCATTGGAATTGAACCTGGAGCCATGGACGATTCGGGCCGGACTGCGCGCCGAATATACCCGCGTAAAGGGCGATTCGGCGAACAGGACGGCATTGGTAAAACAAAACTATTTTTCGTTGTTTCCCAATGTGCTGATCGGTTATAAGGTTAACGATGCTTATAATTTATCTATGAGCTATAACCGCCGGATAGAACGTCCGGAGTACGAAAACCTGAATCCTGCGGCCCGTTACCTGGATTTGTATACCACCGAAATGGGAAATCCAAAGTTGAAGCCGCAGTTTTCGCACAACATCGAATTGAATCAGCAGTTTCTGGGTTTTATTGATCTGAATGTAGGCTATAGCCAGCTTACCAATCCTATTTATTACAGCTTTATCACTACACCGGGCCTGAAATCTTATTATACCAGTATCAATGCGGGGCGGCAGCATCAATGGGAGACTTCTTTGGGCTTTCCTATTCCGGGAATCGACTGGTGGGAAAACTACCAGAGCGTGTATTTTTTTACCTCACAGTTTAATGCGACATTGCAGGGCAAGCAGGTTCGGGAAAAAGCGAATAGCTTTGGTTTTTTATCGTACAACTCCTTTAAGCTACCCGCTAGCTTTAATTTAGAGCTCACCGGCTGGTACCAGGGGGCTGGCTTAAGTTCAAATTTCAGGTATAAACCCCTGGCCGAGGTTAATATAGGGTTAAATAAAAAGCTGTTGAACGATCGCCTGACTTTGGGTGTTGCCGTAGCCGATGCATTTTATAGCGGAATATTGAAAGCTTCGGTAGTAGGCAATGATGCGCCAACCTTTAACCTCAATTCGCGAACAGATTCGCGCCAGCTGAAATTTAGTCTCAACTGGAACTTTGGAAAGAAAAGGGCTGGTGTAGATAAGCCGCAAAAGGAAGTAACCGAGGACAACCGCATGCCATCGGGAAAGCTGGCGCCCGATCTGAGACCGGTGAAGCCTTAAAGATGCTTCTTTTCAATTGTTGTCGCCCAAGGGACACCTCTCCTGAGGGCGGCATAATTTTATAAAAACTTAGTTTAATTTTGAAGGAAATATAACACAATGAAACCTAAAAAGACATGGAAAGACTGGGTATTTAAAATATCAGTTAGCTTTATAACCGGTATTTTCATGGTGCTGCTGCTTATTTTTATCAATCCGATCAGTGAATTGAAAAATATCATTAACCTGGAACTCAGCGTCTGGACTTTTGCCGAAGTCCTTTGGTTTTATATTATTGGTTGGAGTATTGTGGAGCTCAGTTTGTTGATTTCCAGAACAATGGAATGGTTTATTCCATGGGAGGTATCTGCCAGGAAGCGTTTCTTTGTCCAGCTTCTGGTGCAATGTATTGCCGTTTTGACCATATTGATGCTGCTGATTGCCGTGACCGATCTGTTGTTTGCATCGGATGGCGAAAATTTGGAAGACGATTCTGTAGGCTTCCGGCAGATTCTTTTTATCAGCGTAGTTTTGTCCACCGTGGTTACCACCATCCATTCTGTTAACTATTTGATCAATAAATGGAAAGAGTCTATCCTGGAAGCGGCCAATTTAAAGCAAGTTGTAATGGAGTCTCAGCTGCAGTCGTTAAAGTCACAGCTCGATCCACATTTCTTATTTAACAATTTCAGTGCGCTATCGAGCCTCATTGACGAAGACAAGGAGAAAGCGCAGGCGTTTTTGGAAAGCCTCTCGCAGGTACACCGTTATATGCTTTTTAACCTCGATAAAAATATCGTACCCTTAAAAAATGAATTGGAATTTATCAATACTTACATCTACCTGATCAAAATACGGTTTGGAAATAACCTGGATATATGGATTGATGACATTAATGAGGTGGAAGATAAAGGCATTCCGCCAATTGCCCTGCAAATTTTAATAGAAAATGCAGTAAAGCACAACATCGCATCAAAGAGCCATCCGCTAAAAATAAAGGTATTTATCGAAGGTGAAATGATTGTAGTGTCCAACAACCTTCAAAAGATGCCCGGTCAGGCCTACTCCAGTAAAATAGGTCTTCAGAATATTGTTGATCGTTATACCTTACTTTCTGAGAAAAAGCCATTGATTTTAGAAAGTGATCAGGAATTTACTGTAAAATTGCCATTGCTGAATTTAAGTTTTTAACTACGATGAGGGTATTGATTATTGAAGATGAAATGCATAACGCCCAGCGGCTGGCCAAAATGCTGCTGGAAGTAGAACCTGCAATTCAAATTGAAGCCACTTTGGAAGGGGTAGAGGACACGGTAAACTGGTTGGAAAACAACCCGGAGCCCGATCTGATGTTTATGGATGTACGGTTAACAGATGGCTTGTCATTCGATGTTTTTAGCAAAACTGAAGTCAGTTGTCCGATTATCTTTACTTCGGCTTTTGACGAATATGCACTGCGTGCTTTTAAAGTCAATAGTGTAGATTACCTGTTGAAACCGGTCAGCAAAAATGAGCTGCAACAAAGTCTGGATAAATTTAAAGCCAGTCGTAAAATGCCATCTATGCATGCTGCGTTGAAGGATATTTCGGCCATTTTTGCCCAGCAGAAAAAGAACTACCGCTCGCGGTTTTTGCTGCCCATAAAAGATGCCTATCATACCTTACCTGTTGAGGAGATCTGTTATTTTGGAACAGAGTTCAGGGTTACAAAAGCAGTTGTTGCAAATGGTCGCGATTATGTCATCCCTTTTACTTTGGAGGAATTGGAAGAGCAACTGGATCCGGACACATTTTTTAGAGCAAACCGGCAGTATCTGATCAGTAACCGGGCCATTTCAAAAATACACAATTTCTTTAACGGGAAACTGACGGTTGAGTTGCGGCCCGAGACGCCGGAAAAACTAATTGTGAGCAGAGACCGGGCAAAATTGCTAAAAAAATGGCTGGATAGCTGAGGTAAAATGACTAATTTTAACAGTTTTACTGATCTATGTCGAAGTATAGTGATTTTTCGGATAACATCCTGGCCGGTTTATTAAAACTGGACGACCGGGCTGCCTATGCCGAAATTTACAACCGCTACAAAGGCATACTGTATGTGCACGCCTATAAAAGGTTAAAAGATACAGAGGAAGCGGAGGATGCTGTTCATGACCTATTTGCGCAGCTGTGGCTCAACCGGAATAAAATCAATATCGCTACAGGCAACCTCTCTGGTTATTTGTATACCGCCATCCGTAACAATGTGCTGACCACTATTGCCCGGCAGGGTTACGCAGATAAATATTTTACCGGCCACTGGAAAGATCTGAGTAGCGAAAATGCCGTAACGGATTTCCTGGTTCGCGAAAAACAATTAAAGGAAATTATTGACAAACACGTAGCCCAGCTGCCAAAAAAAATGCGCGAGGTTTTTGAATTAAGCCGCAATGCGCAGCTTTCTCAAAAAGAGATTTCAACACAATTAGGTATATCCGAAAGCACCGTCAAATCACAAATAAACAGTGCCTTACACATCCTTAAATCTAAACTCGGTGTATCTGTTTTTATCTGGTTGTTAATGAATCATTAAATTTTTTATTTTTTTTCTAATACCTGATCCCATCTCAATAGTCTTGTATATAAATGGCCTAAAAAACTTTTATGATGGACAAGAATCAGATCAAACCTTTAATTGCCAAATATCTTGAGGGCAGCGCCAGTGCTGAAGAAGCTGCTGTTGTAGAAACCTGGTACAATACTTATCAGGAAGGGGCCGATCCGGAGTTGACCGATGTAACCATTGCCGAGGCTACCCTGCGTATTCAGGATCGTTTGAATATTGAGCAGCAGGTAACCAAAACCAGTCTTTGGCCTCGCATTGCCGCTGCGGCTGCAATTGTCCTGGTAGTGGGAGCCGGGGTGTTTTATTTCCAGTCCAATAATAAAGCTAAAACCGAACAGGTAGTAGTTAATGCAGTCAAAGATATTTCTTCGGGAAAACAAGGCGCCACCCTTACGCTGGCCAATGGAAAGAAAATTGTATTGTCGGGTGCCAGCAAGGGAGAAATTGCCAGCGAAGCGGGTGTAAGCATATCTATGGCCCAGGGTGGACAATTAATTTATGAAATTAAGGATCAGGCTAAGCGGGATCGTTACGCCATCAATACCCTATCTACTGCCCGGGGCGAAACCTATCAGGTGCATTTGCCCGATGGTACCCTGGTTTGGTTAAATGCGGGTTCGACTTTAAAATATCCGGCCAGTTTTAACGCCAGCAAAGAACGTAATATCGAATTAACCGGGGAGGCTTATTTTGAAGTGGCAAAGGATAAAATGCATCCTTTTAAAGTTAAAAGCCCGGGACAGGAAATAGAAGTTCTGGGAACACATTTTAACATGAATGCCTATGCAGACGAAGCCAGTGTAAAAACAACCTTACTGGAGGGGAGCGTGAAGGTCCTTTCGGGCAGTTCTTCAACAATTATCGAACCCGGCCAGCAAGCCAGTTCCAAAGGCCAGAAAATTAGTGTAGACGAAGTAAATGTAAATACGGTGATAGACTGGAAAAATGGGCTGTTCCGGTTTAAAAATGAAGCATTGCCAAGCATTTTAAGGAAAGTTGCAAGATGGTATGATGTAGAAATCAGCTACCAGCTGGATGTTAAAAATATGCCTACGTTTAGTGGTGCCGTAGCCCGGACAGAAAATGTATCGGCTATACTAAAAATGCTGGAAGAAACCAGTGACGTTAAATTTTCAATTGAAGGAAAAACAATCATTGTACGATGAAAAGCGGACTGACCAGTCGCGGATAATAAATAAACAATCAACTAAAAATAAAACAACGAAAAATGGAGAAATAGCTACACACCGGAAGTTAACGGGCAAAAAAAAGCCATGAAAGTGTAACTAGCACCTGCATGGCCAAAGGCCGGGTTAACCCCTAAAAACAATTTTGCGAACAGTCTTAATGTATTAACCCAACTAAACGAAAGTATGAAAATAAATGCTTTTAACCTAGGGATGGCACGTTTGCGGCTACCCTATAAAATTCTGTTAATTATGAAATTTGTCATAATTATTCTTTTTGCCAGTCTAATGCAGGTAAGTGCAGCCAGTTTTGCGCAAAGGCTTACTTATGCCAAAAAAAATGTGACCCTGGAACAGGTATTCCAGGAAATTGAAAAGCAGACGGGCTACCAGGTGTTGTATTCCGATCAGAAGGTGAACGATGCCAAGCGGCTGATTGTGAATTTTAAGAATTCCAATCTTCAGGAAGTGATGGATTTTTGCCTCAAAAATGAATCACTGACTTATAGAATAGAGCAGAAAACGATTCTGATCAGAGACAAAGTTTCTGCCGTTCCAAACAAAACGCTGACGGCCTTTGCAATAGAACTGAGGGGAAGAATCACGGATGCCAAAAACCAACCATTGGTTGGGGTAAATATAATGGTAAAGGGTAAAAAACTAGGAGTGAGCTCAGATAGTGATGGTCGTTATACCATCAGTGTGGAAGAATCTGATGTCCTTTCCTTTAGTATGGTGGGCTTCAAAACACAGGAACTGGCAGTTAAAGGTCGGCAGCAATTGAACGTGACCTTGCTGGAAGATATTGGCGAGCTGGAGCAGCTGGTGATTACCGGTTATGGGAAAAAGAAAGTGAGCGAACTGACAGGAGCAATGGTAACGGTTCAGGGCGAAGCATTAAAACAAGCGGCATCGGCAACCATCGCTCAGAATTTAAAAGGTAAAATGGCCGGACTGATTGTGAGCGACCCGGGAGGTAACCCTGCTGATGCATCCAGCTTAAACGTAAGGGGAGTGGGCTCGTTGGGTGGTAATAGTTCCACGCAACCTCTTGTTGTGATTGATGGATTGATCCAGGATGCTACAAATATTCCTGGTATACCAGGCGCCGGGAATATCATTAACCTGAGCCCGAACGATGTGGAATCGGTGACTTTACTAAAAGATGCCGCTTCTACTTCCCTATATGGTGCCAGAGCTGCTAATGGGGTATTGGTTATTACCACCAAAGCCGGATTAGGCCAGAAAGGCAGGAAGCCGCAGTTGAACCTCGAATCCAATTTTAGCTGGGAGAATCCGGTTTTCGGAAACTTCAGAATGATGAACAGCGCAGAACGCTATGATCTGCTTAGCCAGGCCTATAGCAATGATTATAGAAAATTGAATCCAACCAAAACAGATGCGGAGGTACAAGCTTACCTGGCTACAGTAATGCCCGATAGACAGGCGGCCCTCGCTAGCAATACCGACTGGATGCGTGAAGGTTACAGGGTGGGGCAGATTCAACGTTATAACTTATCGTTGACAGGTGCTACCGAAAAATTCAACTACTATGCCGGAGCTACTTATCACAAAGAATTGCCGGTGGCCATAACTGATAAATTTGAGAAATATGGTTTAAGGATCAATACCGAATATAGACCTACGGATAAACTGACCATTACTACGGGATTTAATGGGACTTTTTCACCACTCATGAGCTCGGGCTTGAGCAATTACCGTACTAATCTTTATAGAATGATGCCATGGGACTATCCACGAAATGCGGATGGCAGTTATCGCCTGGGCGGACCCAACGAAAGCAATTGGTATTCCAAAGGAGCTTTTAACCCGCTGTACAGTACGCAAAAAGACCTCAACTACCGTTATGATAAAATATATATGGCTGGTGTGGATGCAAAAATCAATTATAAGTTCAATTCCTGGTTAGACCTTTACACTTCCAACCGGATTACCCTTACCAATGGTAAAAATGGCTTTTATATTGACCCTCTGGATCTGGCTTCTGGCCGGCCTGGCGGATCTTACTCGCGCAGTTTGGTTCAGAATGTTAATTACATTACGTCAAACATCCTGTCTTTCCAAAAACGGTTTGGTTTGCACGAGATTAAAGGCCTTGCCGGTTTTGAGTTCAACAATATCCGCAACGAGATTACAGGGGGCTCTACCTCCAATATTACTTCAGGATTGCTTTCCTTAAGTCAGGGTATTTTTCAGGGCGTTAACGAAAGTATTAATGAAGTTGCTTTCGTATCTTATTTGTCAGAAGCAAATTACAGTTACGACAACAAATATTTTGTGACAGGATCATTCCGAAGAGATGGTTCTTCAAAATTCGGCATCAACAATAAATATGGTAATTTTTACTCTGTTGGTGGATCCTGGACGATAAGTAATGAGGCTTTTTTAAAGAACAATAAAGTCCTCACCAATCTTCGTTTAAGGGCAAGTCATGGTACCACCGGAAACGCCGATCCGGTAGTCCCTTATTCTATTTACGGTTTATACAACTTTGTAGCTGGTAGTTCACAGTACGATGGTAAATCAGGAACCGTCCCAGGGCCAAATGACAACAATCCGGATCTGCATTGGGAGGTACAGCGTATGAACAACATTGGTTTGAATATCGGTTTATGGAACCGCTTAAACCTGGTGGTCGATTTGTACGATAAGGCCAACACAAACATTCTGAGAACCGTTCAGGCACCTATCACCAGTGGTGTTAATGGAGTGGTCAAAAACATTGGTAAAATTTCCAATAAAGGATTTGAACTGGACCTGAATTCCTTAAATACAGATGGAAAGGTAAAATGGTCTACCAATATCAATATGGCCTTTAACCGCAATAAAGTACTTTATCTGACCGATGTGCCTGTTATTTTACCTACCACCGGGGGCTATGTCACTGCTCCGGGTTATGCCATCGGTACTATTTATGGCATTGTATATAAAGGGGCCGATCCGGATACCGGAAAACCTTCGTACGAGGTGCTGGATGCCAATGGCAATAGGACAACAACGCTAAACATTAAGGAGGCGACTTTGCAGATCCTGGATTCTCAGCAGCCTGATTTTTCGGGAGGTATTGGCAATTCGGTAAGTTATAAGGGTATTACCCTAAGTGTACTTGCCAATTTTATTACCGGCTTGAAGGTAAACAACGATTTGCGTGGTTATATATTCGGCCCGTTGGAAATAGATGGTGCTTCAAAAACGGTCAACAATACAGCGCTGCCTGATGGGCAAACACGTTGGCAGAAAAAAGGCGATCAGGCCTTTGCCCCCGCAGCTTCGTTAAACGGTTATCCGGAAGCCAATGGCTACCTAACTACTCGGTTTATCGAAAGTGCAAGCTTTTTCAGGATCCGTAACATCAGATTGAGCTATGATTTGCCTTCCAGATGGCTGGATAAGGCAAAAAT
Organism: Pedobacter schmidteae; assembly: GCF_900564155.1. Lineage (NCBI taxonomy): Bacteria > Pseudomonadati > Bacteroidota > Sphingobacteriia > Sphingobacteriales > Sphingobacteriaceae > Pedobacter > Pedobacter schmidteae. The sequence goes on from NZ_LS999839.1 coordinate 3,534,639, forward strand.
AGGAAGGGCCTCTTTTTATATTTCTGCCGATAATGTGTTTACCATTACCAATTTTAGTGGTCTGGATCCGGAAGTGGGAGGCAATAATTTTGAAAATGGCGCAAAATATCCAATCAACAGAAAAATAACACTAGGCCTAAACATGACTTTGTAAACTGGCTATTCACTTAATATATTTTCAATCATGAGCTTAAAAATTCACCAATATAGTTTACTGCTTTTAACATTAGTGTTTTTAGCAGCCTGCTCTAAAAGCCTCGATCTGCGCCCGGAAATAAGTCTGGATGCCGATAAGGCCCTTGCCGGCGAGACAAACCTTCGTCTGGCTACCAGTGGCAATTACAGTTTGCTTAATTATTTTGATTACATGACTACCTACTTTCATTTGACCGAATCGCCGGTAGATAATGTAGAGGCTACCTCAGTATTTGATCCCGGAGGTACCCGGCAATTTGGGGCTTATTCGTACGTTTTTTCGCCAACAATGGCCAACTCTACACGTCTTTATACCAATGCTTATATCCTCATCAGGGGTGTCAATAATGTAATTGCCGCTATTCCTGATGATGCCAGTCCTGTTTTGCTCCAACTAAAAGGTGAAAACCTTTTTTTAAGAGCTATGGCTTATCAATCATTAGTCAAAATATTTGGCCGGCCTTATGTGCAGAACAATGGAAACAACCTCGGTGTAGTGATTCAGGATAAGCCGATCCCAACTTTGGAGCGGCCCGCAAAACGAAATACTGTAAAAGAAGTGTACGATTTTATGGTGGCCGATTTGTTAAAGGCAGAGGCTCTGATGACCATAGACAATAACAACAATGCTTTGGCCTCAAAGTATGCGGCACAAGCCATGCTGTCGTCGTTGTATTTGAATATGGGAAATGATGCAAAAGCCATTGAATATGCGGAGAAGGTAATTGGCGCAAGCAGCAAATTTACGCTGGTACAAGGCGATGCCTATAAAAACTACTTTTCTACTAATCATAGTACGGATAGAGAAACCATCTTTTGCATCAAAAACCTGGATGGAACCGTGGGTGGGTTTTATTATTATAATCAAAGTTATACTGTTGAAAAGTTTGCGGCAGTTTCAAAACCATTATGGGATCTGCTGAATGAAGGGAATGGCGACTTGCGTAAGAACTTCTATAAGGCATTGAAAACGAATAGTGGGGAGACCTGGAATTTTACCAGCAAGTTTGTACAGAACCCGGCAGTAAATACTACCGAAAGAGTAAGTTCTCCACCAATTTATCGCATGGCCGAAATGTACCTGAATCGTGCCGAGGCTTATGCCAAACAAGGGAAAGACCAACTGGCGCTTGATGATGTAAACACCATCCGCAAAAGAGCCGGACTAACCGGTACCGATTTGTATGCGCTAGGCAGTTTACATGGCCGAAGTACTATTTTGCAGGTGGTGCTGGACGAGCGCAGAATGGAGCTTGCGTTTGAAGGTGGCACGCGTAGGGACGATTTGCTGAGAAACAACCTGCCGATGATCAGAACTTATGGCAAACCGGGCGTACCAGGCTCCAACATTACCGTGCTGCCTACAGATTCTCGTGTGGTTTATTTTCTCCCAATTAATGAAACCAATGGTGTAACCAATTCCCTGGAACAAAATCCTTAATCATGAAGATCAATTTAATAACGATAACAAGCCTGGTAGCAGGCTTGTTGTTGACGAGCAACTTTGCTGGCTATGCACAGCAAAAAAATAGTTTTCAGCTTTCAGGAAATATCAAAAAACAGGATTTTGATATGGTTTACCTGCGCTACAACGATCTTTCAGGTGCTGTAGTGGTTGACAGTACCCGAATAGCGAATGGAGCTTTTCGATTTAAGGGCAGCATTGCCGAGCCTACCGTGGCTTCCTTTTATGGGAAAATGAAAAGCAGGGGCATGGACGATCCCAATTATACAAGTGTTTTTCTGGAGCCTGCGCAGATGACTATTGATGTTACCGCAGAAGATTTTAAAAATGCGGTGTTGAAAGGTTCCCGTAGTCAGGATGAACAAAAGGCACTCGAAAAGTTAAAAGCACCTATTAGAAAGGAAATGGAGCCGGTACTGGAGCTTTACAGGAAGGAAAAGGATCATGAAAAGGCAGCGGCTATCCGCGAGCAGTTTGAACCATTTAATGCAAGAATGGATAAAATAGACTATGCTTTTTTTGCCGCACATCCCGATTCTTATGTACCGGCTTATATGATGCGTTTTAAAATAGGCGGATTGAACACTGCGCAGATACAGAAAATTTACAACAGCTGGACCAGTAGGATTAAGCAGAGTAATTATGGTAAGTATGTTGCTGAGGAGATTAAGAAACTGGAAAATGGTTCGCCGGGAAGTAAGGCTGCTACATTTAGTGCAAAGGATATCAATGGCGAGCAACTTAACCTGGCTGATTTTAAAGGCAAAAAGTATGTGATGCTGGATTTTTGGGCAAGCTGGTGCGTACCTTGCCGAAAAGGAAACCCACATCTGATTTCGATCTACAATAAATACAAAGATAAGGGCTTTGAGATCATTGGCATTGCAAGTGATGATACTGCTGTTGAGGCCTGGAAAAAGGCTGTAGCACAGGATAAAATTGGCATATGGAAACATATGCTGAGCGGTTATAACTCAAATGCAACGGAGCTGGAGAAATCTAAATTCCTGAATCAACGTTATGGCATACATACCTTGCCTACAAAAATACTGATTGATAAGGAAGGGACAATTATAGGCCGTTATGGTGGTGGAGGTGAGGATGATGCAGCTATGGATGCAAAGCTGGCAGCCATTTTTAACTAAGATGACCAAAACACGTTCGCGTAAGAAAATGGGGCATTGACGTAATACAATTGTGGATGTTGTTGCTTTTAAATACGTTTGATTTCCATTAATGGTACTTTGTAATATAGACGGATGTCTGTAAAATACCATCCCCGATTTTGATTTTATAAAAATCAAAACAAATTATAAACGCCACCTAATACAGTGGCGTTTATTGTTTAAAGCCCTATCCGCTCTTCAATCTTCTCCGCACATTTCAGCGCCTCCATCAGCATGTCGTTGTTATCTACATCCTTACCCATATTTAATGCAGTCAGGCTGGAAACTGTAAGACAGGCAATAATACCGGTGCTGCCCTTGCCAATTGGTACAGAAACATCTATTACCCCTGCAGCCAGGTCGCTGGTACGGATATAGGCGCCTTTTTTTTGTATCTCCTTTAAGGAACTCAGGAATCTTTTCTTTTCCTTATCTGAATAATTATTGTAAATACTGTTGCCGCTAAGCGCAATTTCCTGCTCAGTTTCGGGCATATAGGCCAGCAATACCTTTCCTGATGCAGTTAAAGGCAGTGGAAAAAGGTTCCCCTCCTCGATAGATAAGGCAATAGGTCCCGGACTTTTGGCGTGAAGAATTACCATTACCTGGTTCATGTACAATATACTGAGGTGGCAGGATTGCATAATGACATTAGCTAGCTCTTCCAGTGGATACTGGGCAGCTTTGCGCAACTCGTCGACAGGCGAATGCCGGTGCGACAAATGAAACAGTTTCAACGAAAGCCGGTATTTTCCAGATACCTCGTCCCTTAAAATATAACCACGGCTCTCCAGACTCATCAACATCCGGTAAATTTCATTCGGACTTTTGTCAATGCCACTCGCAATTTCAGTCTGAGACAGCGGAATAGATTGAGACGACAGGTATTCCAGAATATCCAGGCCTTTATCCAATGCAGGGGCCTGATACTTCACTTCTTTATCCTTCATAAAAACTAGCTCGTAATTTAATAGACAAACATACTAAATGCTTTTTATTCATTGTACTTCTGTATAATTTATAAAAGTTACCTAAATATATTTATTTCATATTTGAAATAAATATTTATATTTGAATTAACAACCATTTATAAACCGGATACCATTAATGTATAAACTAAAAACTAATTTAGTTAACAACAGGTATTAATCTTATAAAGAAACATGAGCAAATTATTACATTTTCTGGTTTTACTACTCTTTTCAGTTCCGGTATTTGCTCAGGATTTGCGTGTGGATGATTTGCGTTGCGCCGATAGAATTAATCCAATGGGAGTGGAGGCTGCTTTCCCGGCATTAAGCTGGAAAATTGTTAGTGGGCGAAGAGGTGTTTTTCAGTCGGCTTACCAACTGATGGTGGCCGATAACCCGGTTGCTTTAGCCAAAAATATAGGCAACCTGTGGAACTCTGAAAAGGTAATTTCTGATACTTCCATACAAGTGGCCTATCAGGGGAAGCCATTGATCGCCGGGAAAACCTATTACTGGAAGTTGAGGGTGTGGGACAATAAAGGCAATGTTTCGGCATGGTCGGCCCCGGCAAAATGGCAAATGGGACTGCTGGTAGCGGCTGATTGGAAAAATGCCAGCTGGATTGCCTATGAAAAACTGGCGGATTCGAATGTAACTGTATTGCCAAAAGACAATAAAAAGGATACTTATTTTGGGAATAATGTGTTGCCGCTACTAAGGAAAGATTTTGTGGTTAAAAAGCCTTTGGCAAAAGCCAGTATGTTCATCAGCGGACTGGGACATTTTGAAATGAGCTTGAACGGGAAAAAGCAGGGCGACCATTTTTTGGATGCCGGTTGGGTAAAATATGATAAAGAGGCCTTGTATGTAAGTTTTGATGTGACCCAAAGTTTGCGCAAAGGTGAAAATACCATAGGCGTAATGCTGGGCAATGGCTTTTATTATGTTCCCCCTGTAAAAGGGAGGTTTAGAAAGTCGAAACCGGCATTCGGTTACCCTAAAATGATTTGCAGGCTGTTATTGGAGTATAAAGATGGTACAACGGAAAATATCATCAGCGATAAAAGCTGGAAGACTGCTGCCGGCCCCATTACTTTTTCGAGTATATATGGTGGTGAGGATTACGATGCCCGTCTGGAGCAGCAGGGATGGGATAGCCCGTCATTTAACGACCAGCAATGGAAAACCGTCATAGTTGTAGATGGTCCGCCAGTGATCAGATCGCAACAGGCGGAACCTTTAAAAGTGTTTGAAAACTTTACTGCCCGGCAAGTTGCTCAGGTTTCGGACAGTGAATGGATCTATGACCTGGGGCAAAATGCTTCAGGCATCATCAGTTTAAAAGTAAAGGGAAACAAAGGAGATACAGTTAGGATTTATCCGGGCGAATTGCTGAAGGATGGAAAAGTAAGCCAGAAGCCTACAGGGAGCCCATTTTATTTTGAATATGTATTGAATGGCACTGGTGAAGAAAGCTGGCAGCCACGTTTTACTTATTATGGTTTCAGATACCTGCAGGTAAGGGGAGCAGTACCTGCGGGAAACGCCGCAGAAAATGGTGGTGTAAGCAGGTTGCCACAGCTATTGGAATTAAAAGGTCTGCATACCCGCAATGCTGCCAGCAGGGTGGGCAGTTTTAGTTCTTCCAATGCCTTGTTCAACAAAACAGACCAATTGATAGATTGGGCCATAAAAAGTAATATGGCCAGTATATTTACCGACTGCCCGCATCGCGAGAAGCTGGGCTGGCTGGAAGAATCGCATTTAATGATGTCATCGGTGATGTATAATTATGATGCGGCTACCCTGGCGGCCAAGGTGGTAAATGATGTGATAACCTCGCAGCTGGACAATGGGCTGATTCCGGAAATTGCTCCTGAATATATTCAATTTACCTGGGGAGGTGAAATGTTTCGCGATTCGCCAGAGTGGGGCAGCACAGGGATTATCCTGCCTTGGTATTTGTACCAGTGGTATGGCAACACCGAGGTGTTGAAAAAAGCCTACCCAACTATGCAACGTTATGTAGCGTATCTGGCAACTAAAGCAGAAAATCATATTTTAAAACAAGGTCTGGGCGATTGGTACGACATTGGCCCCGGGCGCCCCGGTGTTTCGCAGCAAACCCCGATGGGTGTAACGGGTACGGCAATTTACTACTATGATTTATGCCTGCTGCAAAAAATAGCCAAATTGCTGGGCAAGCCGGCTGATGCCGAAAAATATGAGCTGCTGGCCACAGCGGTAAAACAGGCTTTTAACACCACGTTTTTTAACAAAGAAACTAAACAATACGCTACCGGCAGTCAGACTGCAAATGCCATGGCCATTTATATGGAGCTGGTGGAGCCGGAATATAAAGCCGCGGTACTGGCCAACCTGATTAAGGATATACAGGATAGAAATAATGCCCTTACGGCAGGTGATATTGGTTATCGTTATGTATTGCGGGTGCTGGAACAAGCGCATCGTTCGGATGTGATTTTTGACATGAACAGCCGGAGTGATGTACCTGGTTATGGCTACCAGCTGGCAAAAGGTGCCACAGCATTAACCGAATCCTGGGCGGCTTTGCCGGAGGTGTCTAACAATCATTTTATGCTGGGCCATATTATGGAATGGTTTTACAGTGGACTGGCGGGCATCAGACAAGAGGATGGATCGGTGGCTTTTAAGCATATCCGTATTTATCCCGAGCCGGTGGGCGATTTGACTTCGGCAAAAGGCAGCTACCTTTCGCCCTACGGCAAAATTGCGGCCGACTGGAAAAAAACAGTAAAGGGTTTTGAACTGGCGGTAACTGTGCCTGTAAACGCTAAAGCCCGGGTTTACCTGCCGGCAAACAGCAAGCAGCAGCCCACAGAAAGTGGGAAAGCGATAAATGATAACGCAGCAATAAAGTGGATTGGATTTGAAAAAGACAGGGCAGTTGTAGAGGTAGGTTCGGGTAATTATAATTTTAAAGTGCAATAAGTTAAACAAGATACGTATGCGATTAAGAAAGAGCCTGGTTGTGTTTTTAATGATGTTTATAGCAGTACAAACGGCCTATAGTGTGCCGCGCCTGCGTCAGAATTTTAATCAGGACTGGAAGTTTTTTTTAGGGGATGTGGCGATGGCAAAATCGCCGTCTTTTAATGACGGCAAATGGAGAAGTCTGACCTTGCCCCACGACTGGAGCATTGAGGGCAAATTTGATGAAAAGAATCCTGCAAAACCGGAAGGTGGCGGACTGCCAACTGGGGTGGCCTGGTATAGAAAGACTTTTACTTTGGCCGCCGCCCTACGCCAAATGAATAGCTACATAGAATTCGACGGAGTTTATAAAAACAGCGAAGTTTGGATCAATGGTCAGCTATTGGGCAAACGCCCATATGGTTATAGCTCCTTTCGCTACGAAATGACCAAATATTTAAAGCCTGGCAAAAATGTAATTGCCGTTCGGGTAGACAATTCAGCTCAGCCGGATTCGCGCTGGTATGCGGGCTCGGGTATTTACCGTAATGTTTGGTTAATTACGACCGGACAAGTTGCCGTCGATCATTGGGGAACATTTGTGACTACACCTTCGGTGACCAAAACGACTGCCAAAGTTGAATTGAATACACGCATCAGAAATCATGGCAGTTTAAAAGGTAAAATAGATGTACAATCGCAGATTTATGATGCCAATGGCAAACTGGTATCTGCTGTAAGAACCAATGGTATAATCCTTAAAGACAGTGTGCTGGAAGTAGGGCAAGCTGTGGTGGTCAACAATCCTCAACTGTGGTCGGTAAAACAGCCATATCTCTATAAAGTAGTGACACAAATATTCAGCAATAAACTGCTCAGGGATAGCTACGAAACGCCCCTTGGGATCCGTTATTTTAACTTTGATGCCGCTAAAGGTTTCAGTCTGAACGGCGAGTACCTAAAAATTCTGGGCGTTTGTTTGCATCATGATCTGGGGGCTTTAGGTGCGGCGATTAACGTAAGGGCCATAGAGCGGCAGTTGCAGATGATGAAAGAAATGGGCGCCAATGCCATTCGTACCGCACACAATCCGCCAGCCCCCGAGCTGCTTGATCTGTGTGACAAGATGGGCTTTCTGGTGATGGATGAGGCTTTTGACATGTGGGCCAAAAAGAAGAACAAACAGGATTATCACCTGAACTGGAACGAATGGCATGCCAGGGATTTGCAGGATATGGTGAAGCGCGACCGCAACCATCCTTCCATTATTTTATGGAGTATTGGAAATGAGATCCGTGAACAGTTTGACAGTACCGGTGTAGCCATGACTAAAACACTGGTGAAGCTGGTAAAAGATTTGGATACCACCCGTCCGGTATTATCGGCATTGACAGAAACCGATGCCAAAAAGAATTTTATATACCATTCGGGCGCATTGGATATGTATGGTTTAAATTACAACCATAAGTTGTACAAAGATTTTCCTAAAAATTATCCCGGACAAAAGTTCATCGCCACAGAAACCACCTCTTCGCTGGATACACGCGGTTTTTACGAGATGCCATCTGATAGTATTCGCCGCTGGCCAAAAGATGGCAAAACGAAGTTTACCTGGGGGAATGCTGAATTTGCAGCGTCCTCCTATGATAATGTTTCAGCTTACTGGGGCTCAACACATGAAGAAACCTGGAAGGAAGCTAAAAAATATGACCATGTATCGGGCTTATTTGTATGGACAGGTTTTGATTACCTGGGCGAGCCTTTGCCATACCCGTGGCCGGCAAGAAGTTCTTATTTCGGTATTGTAGATCTGGCTGGTTTCCCTAAGGATGCCTATTACCTGTATCAGAGCGAGTGGACCAATAAGCCGGTATTGCATGTGTTTCCGCACTGGAACTGGCAGCCGGGTAAGCTGGTTGACGTATGGGCGTACTATAACAATGCTGATGAAGTAGAGCTTTTTCTGAATGGAAAATCGTTGGGCACCCGGACAAAAAAAGGAGAGGAACTTCATGTGGTATGGCAGGTAAAATATGAGCCGGGAACATTAAAAGCAGTTTCCAGAAAAAATGGTAAAACGGTATTGGTTAAAACCATTGAAACAGCCGGTAAGCCTGCAAAAATAGAATTACTGGCAGACAGGAAACAGATAGCCGCTGGAGGTAAAGACCTTTCCTTTGTAACGGTAAGGATTTTGGATGATAAAGGAAATATAGTACCCGATGCCGATAACCTGGTGCAATTTAAACTGGAAGGTACGGGTATAATTGCAGGTGTAGATAATGGATTTCAGGCAAGTCTGGAACCTTTTAAAGCCAATTACCGTAAGGCCTACCAGGGGTTGTGCCTGGCCATTGTACAGGCCGGACAAAAAGAAGGAAGGCTAAGCCTAACGGCCACATCGGTAGGTTTGCAGGAGGCTACAGTTACCCTGCAAATGAAATAGAATGAAGAATAATAAAGATAGTGTATATGGCGGTCGCGAGGGACAAGATTAATTTAAAAGGAATAACATGGAACCATAGCAGGGGCTTTGTCCCGATGGTGGCCACAGCACAGCGGTTTTCGGAACTCAATCCGGAAGTAGAAATTACCTGGGAAAAGCGGAGCTTACAGGCTTTTGCCGATTTTTCTATCCAGGAACTGGCGGCGCATTTTGATTTGCTGGTCATCGATCATCCATGGGCAGGTTTTGCTGCAAAAACACAGTCCATCCTACCTTTGGATGAATACCTTTCCAAGGCTTATCTGGACGACCAGAAAGAAAATACAGTTGGGCAATCGTACGAGAGTTATGGTTACAACGGCCACCAATGGGCCCTGCCTATTGATGCTGCTACTCCGGTGGCTTCCAGCCGGCCCGATTTGCTGCAAAAGCATGGTTTTGAATTGCCGGTAACCTTTACCGATCTGATGAAAATAGCGGATAAGGGTTTGGTAGCCTTTGCCGGTATTCCAATTGATGTGCTGATGAATTTTTATACCTTTTGCTGCTCATTGGGTGAAGATCCATGTCAGCTGGAAGAATTGATGGTGTCCAGAGATACAGGGGTAAAAGCCCTGCAGATGTATCGTGAACTGGCCTCAAAAATTGACCCGGCCAATTTTGACAGGAACCCTATCAAAGTATATGAAGCTATGACTTTAAGTGACGACATTGCCTATTGTCCTTTCGCTTATGGTTACTCCAATTATTCCAGACCGGGCTATGCCACCGAAATGCTGCATTTTCATGATATGATTTCCTTAAATGGCGAAAGCAATTTGCGGAGTACGCTGGGCGGGACCGGTTTGGCAGTTTCCTCAGCTTCTGTGCACAAAGAAATGGCTGTAAAATATGCAGCTTATGTAGCCTCGCCTGCCTGTCAGCAAACTGTTTTTTTTGAAAATGGAGGGCAACCGGGGCATTTAAGCGCCTGGAAAGATGTAGCAGTAAACCAGCGGTCAGGTAATTTCTTCGCCAATACGCTGCCTGCTTTACAACGTGCTTTCCTTCGCCCACGTTATCACGGCAGCATGTTTTTTCAGGATCACGCCGGCGATATCGTACGCGATTACCTGATGAACGGGGGATCGGAATTGCAGGTGTTGGATAAGATGAATCGGTTATATGTGGAATCAAGAAATTTAATAACATCATGAGCAGGCCATTGGAAGGGATATTGGTACTGGAATTTTGCCAGTTTCTGGCAGGCCCTTCGGCAGGTTTAAAGCTGGCCGACCTAGGTGCGCGTGTCATCAAAATAGAACGCCCCGTAAAAGGTGATGCTTGCAGGCAGCTGGCTATCAAAAACCTGTTTGTGGATGAGGATAGCTTGCTTTTTCATACCATCAACAGGAATAAGGAATCATATGCCGCAGACCTGAAAAATCCGGCAGACCTTAAATTATTGAAGAAATTGATTGCCAAAGTGGATGTGATGACGCATAATTTCCGACCTGGAGTAATGGAAAAGATAGGTTTGGATTACGCAGCGGTACAAAATATCAACCCGCAGATTGTTTATGCGGCGGTTACAGGCTACGGAACGGAAGGGCCATGGGCAACTAAGCCTGGTCAGGATTTGCTGGTGCAGGCCGTCTCGGGCTTAACACAGCTTTCGGGTAGCAGTGCAGACGGGCCGGTGCCTTTTGGCTTATCGGTCACAGATATCATGTGTGGCAACCACCTTACCCAAGGCATTATCGCGGCGCTGATAAAACGGGCAAAAACGAATAAAAGTGTGTTGGTGGAACTGAGCTTACTGGAATCAGCATTGGATGTGCAGTTTGAAGTACTCACTACCTATTTGAACGATGGCGGACAACTGCCCCAAAGAAGCAAGATAAATGGCAGTGCACATGCTTATTTGAGTGCACCATATGGAACCTACCAGACCAACGATGGTTACCTGGCCTTGGCAATGGGCAACCTGAGTAAAATAAGTCAGCTGATTGGCTGTGACATTTCTGAATTTTATACCCATGCAGGCGCCTCATTTGAAAACAGAGACGAGCTGTTGCTGTTGCTGGGCCAAACCTTTAAAACCAATAGCACTGGTTACTGGTTAAACTTGCTGGAACCGGAAGACATCTGGTGTGCCGCAGTATTGAATTATCAGGAAGCTACGGAGCTGGAAGTTTTTAAAAACCAACGGATCATGCAGCAATTGAAGCTGGATGATGGAAGGACGATAGCTACCACCCGAAGTCCGATAGGTATTGATGGACAGAAGCTGTACGCTGATAAAGCTGCACCAAAAATTGGGGCAGACAATGAAAAGATTAATAAAGAATTTGATTTAATATAGGATATGAAAGCCCTGGAAGATTATTTAGTGGTAGATTTTAGCCAGTTTTTGTCGGGCCCCTCTGCAAGTTTGAGGTTGGCCGACATGGGCGCAAGGGTGATTAAAATAGAACGATCGGGCACCGGGGATATTTGTCGTACCCTGTATACTTCAAATGTGATCATGAACGGAGAGTCTTCCGTATTTCATGCTATAAACAGAAATAAGGAGAGTTTTGAGGTGGACCTTAAAAATGAGGCCGACTGCAAAATGGTGCGTGAACTGCTAAAAAAGGCAGATGTGATGATCCACAATTTTCGCCCTGGGGTGATGGAACGATTGGGCTTTGACTATCCTTCTGTACTCCGTTTGAATCCAGGTATTATATATGCCGAACTTTCTGGTTATGGGGTAGAAGGAGCAGGAAAGGGAAAGCCAGGGCAGGATTTGTTACTGCAGTCGGTAACCGGTTTGACCTGGTTAACCGGCAACGCCGGTGGCCCGGTGGCCATGGGTTTGTCTATTGTAGATATGCTGGCCGGCTCGCACCTTGCCCAGGGTATTTTAGCTTGCCTGTTTCGCAAAATAAAGAACGGAGCAGGTGCGTTGGTACAGGTAAGCATGATAGAGTCAGCTTATGATTTTCAGTTTGAAACCATCACAACTTTTATGAATGATGGTGGGGCGCTTCCGGAGCGTACTGTGCAAAATAATGCAAACGCTTATCTGGGCGCACCATACGGTATTTATCAGACAGCCGATGGTTATATGGCACTGGCAATGGGCTCTATACCAGTTCTTGCGGGATTATTAGGATGTAAAGTCATGGAAGTATTTACAGATCCGGCTGAAGCATTTGATAAACGGGATGAAATTAAAAGTATTCTTGCGGCACACCTGCAAACAGGAAGCACAGCGAGCTGGCTTGACATACTGGAACCGGCCGATATCTGGTGCTCGGATGTACTGAATTGGAAACAACTGATGGGGCATGAGGGCTTTAAAGCTTTAAACATGCTGCAGGAAGTGAGCATGACCGACGGTTATCAATATCAAACTACCCGCTGTCCGATACGTATTGATGGAGAATTGCTGGTTTCTTCCAAAGGTTCTCCTAAATTAGGGCAGGATAATGAAAGTATCATTAACCAGTTTGTAACCCTAAAGCCAGGTATTCATGAGTAAAAATGAAGTTTTCAGAATCGCTGTCCGCAAATTCGGACCTTTCGAATCTGCCATGCAGAAAGTATGGGACCAGTATTGCCTTTATTCGGGCTGCCAGCTAAAGGCAGAATTGGTTCCTTTAGATTTGCATGAACTTTATGAAAGTACATTGGTAAAGCATGGATTAAAAAATGGCGACTGGGATATCGCCCATATCAATACCGATTGGTTGTATGAAGGATTTACCAATGGTGCTTTTGAAAATCTGACACCCTATATTGCCGAAAAGCCACCCTTCTTATTTCCACAAGGGTGGAGCAATTCATTATTGACTTTACAACAGTTTGAAGAACAAATAGTAGGCTTGCCTTTTCACGACGGACCAGAATGCCTGATTTACAGGAAAGACTTGTTTGAGGACCCTTTGGAGCAGCAGGAATACCTGAAACTTTATGGAAAAGCCCTGCAAGTACCACAAACCTGGGACGATTTTAAACAGGTGGCCCGGTTTTTTAACCGCCCGGAACAAAACCTGTATGGAAGTGTTTTTGCCTGCTATCCGGACGGGCACAACACGGTATTTGATTTTTGTTTGCAATTGTGGAGCAGAGGCGGAACACTGGTAGACGAAAAAGGCAAAGTTTGTGTGAATTCGGTTGCGGCAATTGAAGGGTTGGAATTTTATCGGGCGATGTTGAAAGATCAACAAGCGGTTCATCCGGGATCAGTGAGTTTTGATTCTGTACGGGCTGGTGCTGCGTTTGCCCGTGCCGAGGTTGCCGTGATGATCAATTGGTTTGGCTTTGCTGCTGTTTGCGATGTGGACCCCGCTTCATCAGTAAAAGGAAATGTAGAAGTCAGTACTTTACCTGTTTCTGCTGGCAATAAGCCTGCCTCTTTAAATGTATACTGGTTATATACCATGGGTGCAGGCAGTCAACATAAAGGAATAGCATACGATTTTATGTGCTTTGCACTAAATGAAACAAATGATAGGTTACTGACGCTGGAAGGGGGCATCGGTTGCCGGATTTCGACCTGGAAGGATCAGGAAGTAAACCGCCTGGTACCTTATTACCATAAATTGGAACAGCTGCATGAAGGAGCCAAAACACTTCCACAAAAAAGTAATTGGGCCGATATAGCAGCGCTGATTGATGAAATGGTATTGAACGTGCTGAATTCGGATATGCCGGTTAGCGAAATTGTAAACGCCACACAGGATAAGATTAATTTAATAGACAAGTAAGGCCTTATGGAAATGATATATCAACCCCAGCTACCTGAAACTATACAGCCTATTGTCATTATAGGCGCTGGTGGTATTGTTGCCGATGCACATCTCCCGGCTTATAAGTTGGCGGGTTTTAAGGTTCATGGGATCGTAAACCGGACCAAAGCAAAGGCGCGGCAACTGGCAGATGATTTTCAGATTCCAAATGTATATGATACCGTGGCCGAGGCTGTGGCAAAGTCGCCGGCAAACGTGGTGTACGACCTGACGATTATGCCCGAACAGTACATTGAGGTACTGGAGCAATTGCCTGATGGTGCTGCAGTATTGATTCAAAAGCCTATGGGCGATGATTTTACACAAGCTACGGCGATACTGGAACTTTGCAGAAAAAAGAAACTGATAGCGGCCATAAATTTTCAACTCCGTTTTGCTCCTTTTGTAAGTGCTGCCAGGTATATGATAGAACAAGGCATGATTGGCGAATTGTATGACCTGGAAGTACGGGCAACCATTAAAACACCCTGGGAGATTTTTCCGCATGTGATGGTACACCCGCGACTGGAGATTCTTTATCATAGTATCCATTACATTGATATGCTCCGTTCTTTTCTGGGTAATCCGGAAAGTGTAATGGCTAAAACTTTAAAACATCCGGCCAAAGCCTTGTCTTCCTCACGTTCTACCATTCTGCTGGACTATGGCGATACCATGCATGCTGTGATCAATACCAATCACGATCATGATTTTGGTGCGCATAATCAGGAATGTTTTATCAAATGGGAAGGTACAAAAGGAGCGATCAAAGCAAATATTGGTTTGTTAATGGATTATCCTCATGGCACAACAGATGTATTTGAATATTGTATACCCGAGCAGGGAAAAGTGCCCGAATGGAAGCGTATGGAACTGGAAGGTTCCTGGTTTCCGGAGGCTTTTATAGGTACCATGTCTAATTTAATGCGGTACAGGGAAGGCTCTACTGCAAAGCTGTATACCAGTGTGGAAGATGTGATTAATACCATGGCCGTAGTAGAAAGCGCTTACCTGTCCAGCCATAAGGGTGGTATTAAAGTAAGCGAACAATTGAATAAATTAAAACAGTAAAGAGATGTATTTTAAATCGATATTTTTTGAGGATTATCTGCTGGAGGACAAAAGGATAACATTGGGGAGGACCATTACGGAAACGGATTTTGTGGTGCATGCAGGTCACACAGGTGATTTTTTTCCGCATCATATGGATGAAGAATGGTGCAAAACACAACCATTTAAACATCGGATAGCACATGGTACGATGGTGTTCAGCATTGGCATTGGTTTAACAGCATCAGAGATTAATCCTGAGGCTTTTTCTAAAGGCTATGACAGGCTCCGTTTTGTGAAACCGGTGTTTATTGGCGATACCATCCATTCGGAAATCACCATTTCTGAAAAGGCAGAAGCCAAAAAGCCCGAGTATGGAACGGTAACCGAACATGTGGAGATAAAAAACCAGCATGGTGAGGTGGTACTGGTATGCGACCATCTGCTGCTGGTAAAAAAGAAATAAAACAATCAACCTAAAAATCATTATATGAACCATACAGCAGAACAGGAAGTTACCATCAGTGCGGCAGAGCCCGGTACAGGTAGAAAATATCTGGTGCCATTTATTCTGGTAGTCAGCTTATTTTTCCTTTGGGGAATGGCCCATAACCTGGACTCTATACTGATTCCACATCTAAAAAAAGCCTGCGATCTGAACAACCGGCAGTCAACCTTAATCGATACTTCCGTGTTCCTGGCTTATTTCCTGATGGCCATTCCAGCTGGAATGATGCTTAAAAAGTGGGGGTATAAAGCAAGTATGATCATTGGGTTATTGGTTTTTGCCACTGGGGCCTTCTTATTTGTACCGGCAGCAAATCAATTGTCATACCTCACCTTTTTGGTGGCTTTGTTTATCATTGGTTGTGGCCTTACGATTTTGGAAACTTCAGCAAATCCTTACGCTGCAGTCTTGGGCGATCCGGCCAAAGCGACCAACAGGTTAAATCTGGCGGCGTCTTTTAATGGTCTGGCTGCTATGGTGGCACCGTTTGTCGGTTCAATGTTCATCCTTTCCGGAAAATCTCATAGCAAAGAAGAGCTTGCTGCAATGACCGATGTGGCACGTTCCGGCTATTTTATGGAAGAGGCTGCTTCGGTAAAAATGCCTTACATCACTTTAGGGATAGTATTGGTGCTTATTGCAGTCATTTTTTATTTTGTAAATCTTCCTGAAATTAAAACCAAAAGCGAGGACGGGGAGGCAAAAGGTAGCTTCTTTGGGGCTTTGCGTCATAAACATTTAAGATGGGCAGTGATTGCTCAGTTTTTTTATGTTGGTGCTCAGGTTTGTGTAACCAGTTTCTTTATCAGGATGGCCCAGCAAGGTGGTGGATTTGACGAAAAGACCGCGGCTTATTATCTGGCTATATATGGTTTGCTTTTTACGGTCGGGCGTTTTGCCGGCACGGCGATGTTACAGTTTATAGCTTCACATAAATTATTATCTATTTACGCAGCTGTAGCCATTTTGCTTAGCTTAATCGCCATTTTGGATGACGGCGCCTATGTGGTGTATGCCTTGGGGGCCATCGGTTTTTTTATGTCTATCATGTTTCCAACCATCTTTGCACTCGGCATTGACGGCATTGGGGATGATACAAAACCGGGTTCTTCATGGCTGATTATGTCTATTGTAGGCGGGGCAATACTGCCTTATGTTATGGGAACACTGATTGATTACAATGGAGATAATATCCAGATCGGATATAGCATTCCCTTGGTTTGCTATATAATTATCTTACTTTTTGGACTGAAAGGCTATCAGGTGGCTGGTAAAAAATAGAGATATGGGGTTAAATACGAAGTGGATGGTATGCTTAATTGCTTTGGTTTTTCAGCTGCAGACTGTCAATGCCCAACAGCATGAGACCACTAAGCCCTGGGTATTATGGCACTGGATTCAGGGCGCAGTTTCAAAACCTGGCATTACTGCCGATCTTGAGGCGATGAAATCTGCAGGTATTGGTGGTGCTTATCTCTTATCCATCAAAGGTGCTGCCAATCCTCCTATATTTAATCCTCCTGTAATCCAGTTAACGCCACAGTGGTGGGATATGGTAAGTTTTGCCATGCAGGAAGCCAAACGTTTGGAGCTGAAACTCGGAATGCATGTGAGTGATGGTTTTGCCCTTGCAGGTGGTCCCTGGATCACGCCGGAATTGTCTATGCAAAAGCTGGTATCAACCCGGCTCAATATCGAGGGAGGGACATCAGCCGAGCTTAAACTGGAACAGCCGGAAACAGTAGAAGGTTATTATAAAGATATTGCTGTATACGCGTATCCTTCAGGCGAAGGCACCGGTATTTCCACAAGAACGGTTGTTCCGGTGATAAGTACCAGTACGGGTGCGGATGCAAGTGGATTGGTAATTGCTGGAAATAAAAAGAGCTTTGGCAGCAATGAGCCTTGCTGGTTTCAGTATGCTTTTGCCCAGCCATTTACAACACGAAGCATTACCATAAAAACGGGTGGCAACAACTATCAGGCCCAGCGTTTGGAGTTGCAGGTGAGCGACGACGGGAAGCTGTTTCGCTCAATAGGCCGATTGGAGCCACCTCGTCACGGCTGGCAGGACACCGATGCAGATGTGACACACGCTATAACACC
Organism: Pedobacter schmidteae; assembly: GCF_900564155.1. Taxonomy (NCBI): domain Bacteria; kingdom Pseudomonadati; phylum Bacteroidota; class Sphingobacteriia; order Sphingobacteriales; family Sphingobacteriaceae; genus Pedobacter; species Pedobacter schmidteae. The sequence goes on from NZ_LS999839.1 coordinate 3,552,258, forward strand.
TGTTACCGCAAGATATTATCGTTTTGTTTACGATAAAAGTGGCTCCGAGCCGGGCTCAGAAGATCTGGATGCTGCTAAGTGGAAACCTTCGTTAAAATTGCTTAATCTGGAACTTTCTGCCGAAGCCAGGATCAATCAATATGAGGGGAAATCGGCTGCTGTATGGCGTATCAGCAAGCGGAGTACCTCTGTTCAAATTCCTGCCCGGCTTTGCGTTCCACTGAATAAAATTATAGACCTGAGCGCGAAATTGAAAGCCGATGGCCATCTCAATTGGAAAGCTCCGAAAGGAAAATGGACTATTTTGAGGATCGGTCATACCTCAACCGGACATACAAACGCTACAGGAGGCGGTGGCAAAGGGTTAGAGTGTGATAAATTTAATCCGGTGGCCGTAAAATTGCAGTTCGACAGCTGGTATGGTGAGGCCTTTAAAAAGGTGGGGCCGGAAATTTCTGCTAAAGTTTTAACCGAATTGTTTATGGATAGCTGGGAATGTGGCAGCCAGAATTGGTCGCCTTTATTTGCCAGCGAATTTAAAAAGCGGAGAGGGTACAATATGATGCCTTATTTGCCGGTAATGACTGGACTGCCGGTGCAGACTGCTGAAGTTTCAGAAGACTTTTTATACGATTTGCGTAAAACCATTGCCGAATTGGTAATAGATCAGTTTTACAAACCTATAGCGGCAATGGCCAGGGAAAAAGGAGTGAATTTTGCCGCCGAAAATGTGGCGCCTACAATGATGAGCGACGGATTGATGCATTTTAAAACCGTAGATGTGCCAATGGGTGAATTCTGGTTAAACAGTCCTACCCATGATAAGCCGAATGATATGTTGGACGCGATTTCGGGTGCTCATATTTATGGCAAGAATATCATTCAGGCAGAAGCATTTACTTCGATCCGCATGGACTGGTCGGAACATCCGGGCAACATGAAGACCTTGCTGGACCGAAATTATGCATTGGGCATTAATAAAATGGTGTACCATGTTTTTGCCCATAATCCCTGGATGGATAGAAAACCTGGAATGACATTGGATGGGATCGGTTTGTATTTTCAGCGTGATCAAACCTGGTGGAAACCCGGGAAAGCATGGGTGAATTATGCGGAACGTGTACAAACATTATTGCAGCAAGGACGCCCGGTAGTTGATATCGCCGTATTTACCGGCGAAGAAATTCCCCGCAGGGCGGTGTTGCCCGATCGTTTGGTCCCTGTTTTACCCGGTATTTTCGGAAAGGATGTGGTAGCTAATGAACGGATCAGATTAATGAATACTGGTCAGCCTTTGAGGGTAAAACCAATGGGAGTAAACCACTCGGCAAATATGGCGGATCCGGAGAATTGGGTGAATCCTTTACGCGGATATGCTTACGACTCGTTTAACCCTGACGTGTTGGGCACGGCAGTAGTAAAAGATAAAAAGGTGGTTTTTGCCAGCGGTGCCAGTTACAGTATATTGGTCATTCCAGGTAAAACTGCTATGGATCCAAATTATCAGTATATGGATTTTGAAACTGTAAAACAATTGCTTGTCCTGGTAAAGGCAGGTGCAACGGTTTTGCTCAATGAAAAACCGCTTTACCAATCGGGCCTGAAACAGGTTTCGGAAACAGAATTTAAAAGAACGGTAGGTGAACTATGGAAACCAGGAAGGAATGGTGAGGGTTTTGTGCATATAGGCCCCTTTATGAACGAGACTTTTAAACCATTGAATTTGGAACGTGATTTATTTGTAGCGGACGCAGGACAGACCAGCTATGCCAGGCATATCGCTTATACACATAGAACGACTGATCGTAAAGATATTTACTTTGTTGCCAATCAGTTGGATAGTTTAAGATTGCTGAATTTTTCGTTCCGGATTGCTGATTTGAAAACCGCACCTGAATTATATGACCCCGTTTCGGGAAAAAGCTGGAAAGCCGGAGATTGGTCTGTAGGAAATGGAAGATTGGAATTGCAGGTCAGACTGGAAGCTAATGCCTCGCTTTTTGTGAGTTTTGACCGGAATACGGAGCCTGCAAAACCAGTAGTTGGTAAAGTGAATTTTACCGTACTTCAGACCGCTCAAACTTTGAAGGGTGATTGGAATGTAAGCTTTGATACGGCATATGGTGGGCCCTCAAAACCAGTGGTTTTTAATGGATTATTGGATTGGAGTACCAGCACCGACTCACTGGTTAAATACTATTCAGGCACTGGCGTATACACTAAAATTTTCGAATTTAAAGGTAACAAAACGACTGAAATCTATTTGGATCTTGGTAAAGTCGCAAACATTGCTGAGGTAAAAGTTAATGGAATTTCTTGCGGGACTGTTTGGACTCCTCCATATCGGTTAAACATCAGTAATGCCCTAAAAGAGGGAGATAACGAGCTGAGCATAGCGGTGAGCAATACCTGGGCAAACAGATTAATCGGTGATCAGCGATTGCAGGAAAATAAGAGGATTACCTGGACTACTGCTCCTTATAAGCTGAGTTTGGAGGGAAAACCTTTATTGGAAGCAGGATTGCTGGGGCCGGTAACCATTCAAATGCCAAAAAACAGATAAACTTCTTGTAAGCATATAAAATTACTAGATTTAAAATATGAACCGTCCATGATTAAATAATCATTAAACACACAGGGTAGTGACTATTTAATCATGGTAAGGACCATCTGACAACTAAAAACCAAATTATAAATAGATGAAATCATTTAAAGCAAATATTCTCAAATCGGCGGCGACATTATTCCTCGCTTTCTGTACAGGATCTTCCTTTGCGCTGGTAAAACCTGCATCTGTTTTTACAGATCATATGGTGCTTCAGCAAAAAACGGAAGTAGCGGTATGGGGTTGGGCAAAAAGTAACAGTATGGTTACCCTGACAGCCTCATGGGATAAGAAGAAATATAGCGGTAAAGCAGATGTCAATGGAAAATGGAAAATTAAAATAACCACTCCAAAAGCCGGCGGACCATATGAAATGAGCATCAGTGACGGTGTTGCATTGACTTTAAAAGATATTTTGATTGGTGAGGTATGGTTTTGCGGTGGACAATCGAATATGGAAATGCCCATGAAAGGCTTTAAAAGTCAGCCTATCTTAGGCTCCAATGAAGCGATTCTGAAATCGGCCAACACACAGATCAGACTGTACACGGTGCCCCGTTCATCCATAACGGAAAGACAAGACAACAGCAAACCATCGGATTGGAAGGTAGCTTCACCGGAAACGGTATCCAATTTCAGCGCCACAGCTTATCACTTTGGAAAGCTGCTTAGTGAAATGTTGGGCGTGCCGGTGGGACTGATCAACGACAGCTATGGCGGTTCAACAGTAGAGGCATGGATGTCGCCCGAACTCCTGAAGTCATTTCCTGAAATAAAAGTGCCGCTAAAAACAGATAGCATTAAAGTGGTCAACCAAACTCCAACAACATTGTACAATGGTATGCTGTATCCGGTAATGGGTTACGGAATCCGTGGTGCCATCTGGTACCAGGGCGAGTCTAACCAGTCACGTCCGGATCGTTACGAAGACTTATTTCCGGCTATGGTAAAGGAATGGCGAAGCGTATGGGGAATGGGTGAATTTCCATTTTATTATGCGCAGATTGCTCCATACCGTTACGTAAAGTCGGAGAATATGCAAACTGCCGGTAAACTGAATTCAGCTTTTCTCAGAGATGCGCAACGCAAATCTATGGCTAAAATTTCCAATTCAGGAATGGCGGTATTGATGGACATCGGCGAAGAACTGTGCATTCATCCGGCAAATAAAGAAAAAGGTGGACAACGTCTGGCTTACCTGGCGCTGGGCAATACCTATGGCATTAAAGGCTTTGTGTGTGCCAGTCCGGAATATGAGTCTATGAGTGTGAAGGAAGGCAGCGTGACTGTTAAATTTAAAAATGCACCCAATGGACTGACTTCTTTTAGTAAGCCACTCACCTTGTTTGAAGTAGCAGGTGCTGATAGGGTATTTCTTCCGGCCAAAGCGGTGCTTTCGGGGAGCAGCATCACGGTTTCATCCGAAGCTGTTCCGGTTCCGGTAGCCGTGCGTTATGCCTTTAAAGACTTTGTAATTGGTGATTTATATAGCAATGAGGGGTTGCCCGTTTCGTCTTTCAGAACGGACGATTGGTAGATAAAATATATTTTGAAAAAAAAGCTGATTTTCTTTTGTGTAGTTTTATGGGCGGTCTGTTTATTTACTGTCACCGCGCAGGATATACCGCCTGGGGCAAATCTGGTATGGAGGAGTCAGAGTGACAATGCAGCAGGATCAATGCCTTGTGGTGGGGGCGACATAGGCCTGAATGTATGGGTGGAAAAAGGAGAACTTTTTTGTTATGTATCCAGAAGCGGCACTTTTGATGAGAACAATACGCTGCTGAAGTTGGGTAGGCTAAGGCTGAAGCTCAGTCCTAATCCTTTTGAAGAGGGCAGTACTTTTAAACAGGAGCTGATTTTAAACGAGGGATATATCAGCATTACCGGATCAAAGGGTAAATTGAATACCAGTATCAAAATATGGGCGGATATTTTTAAGCCTGTTGCACATATAGACATCATCAGCGATCAGAAAATCACAGCAGAAGCCGCATTTGAAAGCTGGCGCCATGAAGACAGGTTGACTAAAGGCAAAGAAAATAACCAGAACTCCTATAAATGGGCACCACAGGGGGAAGTGAAAACTTTTAAAGACAGTGTCGGGTTCGCGGGTAACGGTTTACTATTTTTCCATCAGAATAAAGATTTTTCTGTTTTTGATGTTGCGGTAAAACAGCAAGGCCTGGAAGCTTATAAGGCTTCCCTGTTTAACCCCCTTAAAAATCTGATATTTGGTGGGGCGTTACGTGGAACGGCAATGACTCCGGCGGGCACTTATCTTGGGACTTATGCCGGAATTCCCTTTAAAGGCTGGAAACTAAAAAATAAAAAGGCTTTAAATGCCCTTAATATAGCCCTTACTTTACATACTGCTCAAACCAAAGCGCAAACCGACTGGGTATCCGGCTTAAAACAAACTGAAGCTCTGGACGCTAAACAGAAACCGGCGTTTGAGATCAGCAAAAACTGGTGGAAAAGCTATTGGCAACGCAGTTTTATCTATATGAAAAGTGACCGCGATACTTCGGTAGCCCAGGCTGCAAAGAATTATCAACTGTTCAGGTATATGCTGGGCTGTAATGCTTTTGGTAGTTATCCCACTAAATTTAACGGGGGACTTTTTACGTATGACCCGGGCTGGGTAGACAGCACATTGAAGTATACACCCGATTTCAGGAATTGGGGTGGTGGTACGCATACCGCACAAAACCAGCGTTTGGTTTACTGGCCGATGTTGAAGAGCGGGGATGCCGACCTGATGCGTCCTCAGTTTGATTTTTATCAGCGTTTACTGGCCAATGCAGAATTGAGGACTGGGGCTTACTGGGGGCATAAGGGCGCGAGTTTTACTGAACAATTGGAGAATTTTGGACTGCCTAATCCTGCCGAATATGGTTGGAAGCGCCCCGAAGGCTATGATAAAGGCATGGAATACAATGCATGGCTGGAGTATGAATGGGATACCGTGCTGGAATTTTGTATGATGATATTGGAGACCGAAAGTTATGCGGGGAAAGACATCAAAACATACCTGCCCTTGATAACCAGTTGCCTGGATTTTTTTGATGAACATTATACCTATCTCGCCAAAAAAAGAGGCAGTAAGGCATTGGATGCCGATGGACATCTGGTCTTGTATCCGGGATCGGCAGCCGAAACTTACAAAATGACTTACAATGCTACCTCCACCATTGCAGCATTGAAAACGGTATTGGAGCGTTTGCTCCAGCTTAAAGATATTTCGGAGGCACAAAAAATAACATGGGCAGCAATGTTAAAACGTGTTCCTCCTATCAGCTTTAGGGAACTAAACGGACATACTGTAATTGCTCCGGCAAAAGTATGGGAAAGGGTAAACAATACCGAAAGTCCACAATTGTACCCTGTTTATCCCTGGGGAATTTATGGTATAGGCCGGCCGGGCCTGGATACCGCAATAAATACTTTTAAATATGATCCTGATGTATTGAAATTCCGTAGTCATATAGGTTGGAAACAGGATAATATTTTTGCCGCCCGGCTGGGTCTGACTAAAGAAGCTGCGGAACTGACCCTGTTAAAATTAAAAGATTCAGGTAGAAGGTTTCCCGCTTTCTGGGGACCTGGTTTTGATTGGGTGCCCGACCACAATTGGGGCGGATCGGGAATGGTTGGTTTGCAGGAAATGCTTTTGCAGAATCATGGAGAAAAAATCTATCTGTTTCCTGCCTGGCCAAAGGAATGGGATGTACATTTTAAATTACATGCCCCACAACAAACTACCATCGAGGCTGTTTTGAAAAATGGCAAAGTAGAAAGTTTAAAGGTAAGTCCCGAATCGAGAAGAAAGGACGTCATTATTTTGACAAAATAAGGTTTTGGCAACGATTGCGTACTTATTTTGCCGGGTTTACTAAAATCCCCGTTCAAAACTATGTAGAATTGTATAGAAACTATTGATAACACCACCAGTATGAACATCAGACCGCTTATATTTAGCTTATTTACTTTACTTACAATAGCATTTCAAAGCCAGGCACAAAGTACTGCGAAAAAGCCCCAATCTTTGTCCGAACAGATGGCTGCGACCGCAATGGAAATATGGCCAAAAAGATCGCCCAGGTGGTCGTATGATTATGGAGTGGTTCAGGATGGTTTGAATGCAATCTGGCGAAGAACGGGTAATGCCGGATATTTCAAATATGTGCAAAGCAGGATGGATGAATTTATTGCTGCCGATGGTACAATTGATACTTATAGCGAGGATCACTATAACATAGACAATGTAAAAAACGGCACAGTTTTGCTTGATCTGTATAAGGTAACCGGACAGGAAAAGTACTTTAAAGCGGCAAGCATTTTATGGGGGCAACTGCAAAGACAGCCCCGCACTAAGGAAGGTGGGTTCTGGCACAAAAAGATTTATCCCAACCAGATGTGGCTGGATGGCTTGTACATGGGGCAGCCATTTTATGCCGGGTATGCAGCATTGATCAACAATAATGCGGCCTTTGATGATATTGCGAACCAGTTTGTCTGGATGGAGAAAAATGCAAGGGATACCAAAACCGGTTTGCTGTACCATGGTTGGGATGAATCCAGAGCAGAACGTTGGTCAGATCCGAAAACCGGCCTTTCGCCACACATATGGGCAAGGGCTATGGGCTGGTACGCGATGGCATTGGTTGACGTGCTGGACTATTTTCCTAAAGCCCATCCGCGACATCAGGAATTGGTCAATGTTTTAAATCGTTTGGCTGCGGCGATCAAAAGTGTGCAGAACAATAAAACAGGTGTATGGTATGACGTTTTAGATCGTCCCAACGAAAAAGGTAACTATTTTGAATCTTCGGCCTCCGCAATGTTTGTATACGCCATCGCCAAAGGTGTGCGTCAGGGTAATTTACCTACTAAATACTTCTCTGTTGCCGATAAAGGATATAAAGGCATACAACAGGAGTTCATTGAGCAGCGTGCGGAAAATAAAATAAATCTGAAAGGTACGGTTACGGTATCGGGTTTGGGCGGAAAGCCTTATCGCGATGGTAGTTACGCCTATTACATCAGCGAAAAAGTCATGACCAACGATCCAAAAGGAGTAGGTGCTTTTTTAAAAGCTGCTAATGAAATGGAAATTGCTGCAATGTCTAAACCAGGACTGGGTAAAACGGTAGTGTTGGATTCTTACTTTAACAACGAAAAAAAGAAAGGGATTGATGGCAATGAGGCATCCTGGCATTACAAATGGGAAGAAGTAGCTAATGGAGGCTTTTCTATCTGGGGCGAGCAGTTTAACAATGCAGGTTTTAAAACGGCAACATCATACAATGCCCCATCAGCTGCAAGCCTTAAAAATGCTTCGGTGTACATCATCGTAGATCCGGATACGGAAAAGGAAACTGCCAAACCAAACTATATAGGAAAGAATGACATTAAAGTGCTAACAGATTGGGTAAAAGCAGGGGGTGTATTGGTGCTGATGGGCAATGATACCGGAAATGTGGAATTTGATCACTTTAATGAGCTGGCGGCAAACTTTGGTATACAGTTTAATAAGGACAGCAAGGGGAGGGTGGTAAAGAATCAATTTGAAATGGGCAAAGTGACTGTTGCGGCAGACAATGAAGTTTTTAGAACCGCCCGACAGTTATATATCAAAGAGTATAGTACTTTAAAACTGACAGCATCCGCTAAGCCGATACTGAAAGATAAGGACGGAGATCAGGTGATGGCATTTGCAAATTTTGGCAAGGGAACCGTATTTGCCATTGGTGATCCCTGGCTGTACAATGAATATGTAGATGGCAGAAAGTTGCCTGCAACGTATGATAATTTTAACGCCGGTCAGGATCTGATCAACTGGATTGGCAGGCAGATGGTGAAACGGAAATAAACCGGAATTTATGAAAACATTAGTTTGTACCACACCTGGTACTTTTGAATATGCAAAAGCAGAAAAACCTGTGTTGAGCCCAGGCACGGCCATTATAAAAATTAAACGGATTGGTATATGCGGTACCGATTTACATGCCTTTGAAGGTACACAACCTTTTTTTAGTTATCCCAGAATTCTGGGGCATGAGCTTTCGGGCGAATTGGTAGGATTTGATGGAGCGGAAGGTTTTACAAAAGGAGAAGCCGTTACTTTTATTCCCTATTTCAATTGCAGTGTATGCATCGCCTGTCGCAGTGGTAAACCCAATTGCTGTACAGCTATCAAAGTTTGTGGTGTTCATGTTGATGGGGGCATGACCGAATATCTTGCTGTACCTGCCCATACCTTGGTTCATGGCGAAGGTTTGAGCTTTGATGAACTGGCTTTGGTTGAACCATTGGCCATTGGTGCGCATGGTGTGCGCAGAGCGGATATACAAAAGGATGAATTTGTATTGGTCATAGGCGCCGGACCAATTGGTTTGGGAACAATGGAATTTGCCAGGATTGCCGGAGCAAAGGTAATTGCCTTGGATATCAATGATGACCGTTTGCAGTTTTGTAAGGATAAACTTAAGGTTCCTCATATGGTAAATGCCTTGTCGGCCAATGTAGCCGAGCAATTAAAAACTATTACAGGTGGTGATATGCCAACGGTAGTAATCGATGCAACAGGCAACTTAAATGCTATTAATAATGCATTTCAATATATGGCTCATGGCGCAAGGTTTGTGTTGATTGGCCTGCAAAAGGAAAATATCAGTTTCAGTCATCCCGAATTTCATAAACGTGAAGCAACTTTGATGAGTAGCAGGAATGCCACAAGACAGGATTTTGAACATGTTATTGCCTCAATGAAAGCCGGATGGGTAGATCCAACTACTTACATTACCCATCAGGTTTTGTTTGAGGCGGTCAAAGATGAATTTGAAGGCTGGCTCGATCCGAAGAATGGTGTGATAAAAGCGATGGTGCACTTTGAATAGTTAAAATTTAATTGGTCATTTGTGTTCTACTAATGAACCGTATTTATGGCCAAATATTTTACGCCAAATGATCTTGCAACTTTTGTGTATAACGAATTACAACGTTCAAAAATAAAGGAAGAAAAGCCTACGGAAGCAATTCTGAAAGAGTTGTTCAATACACTCTATTATACAAGTCTGCAAACCGAAGAAGGTCAGTTTTTGAAGGTGACGGTTACTTTATTTGATCATAAAACCATAGAAGATGCAGAGCAGGTTCAATATGATCAATCCAGATTTTTTCCTTTTGAACCCAAAATAAAATTTACCATAAAAAACCTGGTCAAGTTGTCAAAGGCAGCCAACCCCTGGAGTTCGAGTCTCTCTGTTTATTATGACCAGAACAATGAGTTGTTTATCTACGGCATGATTGATCAGACTGTTCACTATCAAAGTTATTTGAACTATGAAGAAGATGATAAACCTCCTTATCCAGGAATCATTCAAACAATGATCAATGGTATTGGCATATTAAATGTCATGCTGGACTACCATCCGGTGGCTACATTAAACCAAAATTCACTGGTAAAGTTATACCCCAATGTATTTGAGTATGGCCCTGTATCCGATTTTATCCGTAAAAACGCTGCCTACAGTAAAACCTTTATTGAGAAAAAAGTAGGACATGAGATCAATAACAATGATGCGGAAATCTATAATGAAATCATTTTTGAATACGTCATCCAATCTATCAGCCGGATTCTGCTGAAAATAAAAAATTACAATCACGGCGGAGCTGTTTTGATCACTAATAATTTTATAACAGATTTAACCAGCAAATATCAGCTGCAATACGACCGCATTCAGTCCGCCATTTTACATATTCTGGCCACAGTTACCGACGACGATCTGCTGGAAGATGAAATTGCCAGTTATACAAAGAAAAAACAAGACCTTCCTGCGATATTACATGAGGAGTTCATTGAAAATGAGCTCCGCATTAAGGATAGCTATCATGAATTGATTGGCGCAGTTCATTTTGTTTCTTCATTAAGTTGTGTGGATGGCCTGGTATTGATTTCCCCACATCTGGAGGTCAAAGGTTTTGGGGCTGTAATCAACGAAAAGCAACTACCTCCTTTTGTTGGGGTCAATAAATCTTCTAAACCCTCTGTAAACAGGGGTAAAATAGATCCCAAACACTTTGGAACCAGGCATCAATCGATGTTTGCCTATTGTTATAAACATCCCGATAGTCTGGGGTTTGTAGTTTCACAGGATGGCGAAATCAGGGCCATCAAAAATGTTGGTGGCGAAGTGATGATGTGGGAAAATATAAAAGTATACCAGTTTGAAAGAAGCAGTAAAATGCCGAAACTGGCACCTAGAAAATAAAGGTCAACATTGAACCTGCTGTGGATAAATAAGGGATAGCGATGATTACGTATTAGCATCAGCTATCCCTTTTTTTGCGGTGAAGCAATTAAATCTTAATCGTTACCGGCTCCTCTTTTCCGTTATGACAACTGGTGCAGGTAATATGAGTCAGTTTTCCTTCCTTATCTTTTTTGTGGAAGTATTTTTTATTGATCTTATTGGTCATGCGCATCATTTCCCTTGCCTCTTCTTTTTTTGGATTTTCATCACTGGCGAAGTCCAGCTTTTTAGGGTTGTCCTTGCGTGGCGAATGGCAATAACCACATTTAACCCCCAGGGCAGCTTTAAAGCCATCCATCACCTTATCGAGGTCGTCGTGGCTGATGTTTTTTGGCAGTACTTTAAGGTTGGTTGCTTTGGGCTCTTCCTGCTTTGGCATGAACGCGCTTAAAGCAACAACGGTAGCCAGCAGGAAAGAAAAGACAATAGTTTTTTTGTAGTGCATAAAAGAGTGGTTTTATACACCAAGATAAACAGATTTACATGATTATGACAAATGGATTGCTTATTGGGAATTGTTCTTAATAACTGAGGCTTATTCTTTAGCCAGCTCAATGGTGTAGGCTAATTCACGCTTGGCCTGATGAATCACAAACTGGCTTCTAACCGTACCTACATCCGGTAAATTGGCCAGTTTATTCACCACAAATTCTTTGTAAGCCTGCATATTGGCCACCACAATTTTTAAGATAAAATCAAAATCTCCCGTCATGTGGTAACATTCCATCACTTCGGTAAAACGCATGGTGGCCTGTTGAAAATTGTTGAGCGATAAAGCACTATGATCTTTAAGTTGTATTTGTGTATAGGAACTGAGTGTTTCACCTAGTTTTTCCCTGTTTACAATAGTCAGCGTACCCTCAATATAACCAGCCTCTTTAAGGCGTTCAATGCGGTTGTAAATGGTGTGACTGGCTTTATGTAGCTTTAATCCCAGCTGTTTGTTACTTAGTGTGGCATCTTTTTGCAACAAACTCAAAATTTGCAGATCTGTTCGATCCAAAATGGTATTGTTCATTTAACCTTCGTTACAGTATAAATATGGAGACAAACGTGAAATTAAGGTTATGGGACTGTCTGATAACAGCAGGTTCCGTATGCAAATAAAATGTTTTCTGTGCAGATTATCAATAGGTTAGTTATAATTTTGTTGAGCGGTTAATTTATGTTGACCCGTAAAATTTAATTCTGTTTTATTGTCATTTCGTTAACTGTTTTTCCGGTTTTGTATGATGTACGAGGATTTATCGATTCAGCTGTTCAATTTTGTGATGATCCAGTAGTACAAAACAAATGGGTTGCCACCCTGTAGCACCAGATCTGCATCTAACTAATAATTTAAAAAAAAATGAGTTTAAGCTTCTTAAATATCAATCGTTTGGAGGATTATCACCGTGATCCCAGATTGCAAAGTGTTTTCTGCTCACGTTTATTATGGCGCGACCATGGCGAGTATATGGTTTTTGTGCCGTCGGGCCTGCCTTTTGATATGGATCAGTATGCAGCAGGCGGCTGGATCTTATCCTTCAACGAGCGCTTTGTTCAGAATTTTCTGAGCCGCTATCCGCAGGATTACAACAATGCCCTATTGGTTGATAAATCGCAGGATCAGGTATTTGTTCCGATGAATGCGAAGCTCAGATCCGAAATGAATGAGCTGGCTGAATTTCTGAGAAAAGCGCTGACAGAGGGGCAATCTGAACTGTTTACACAAATCCATACTGATCTCATTCTTCTGAATGCAAATCAGACACATGTGGGCATGTATAGTAAATAGTCTTTCCTAAGCTATAAAAAGCCATCAGTTTTTTTTAGTTTTGGCAGATATGTCAAAATTATTGCCCGTGTATGGTGGAAAGTGATAAAATAAACCAAATATTAAACAGCTCGCCAAGTGTTGCGCTATTGAAGTTGAGAAACAGAGAATTGGTGATCGAGTTCATGACCGAAACCTTTTTAAATGGGCAGGCAGTAGTATCTTCAGACCTGATTCATAATAAACTGGCTGATTTTCTGGACTATAAACAGGTAGATCTGGATGAGGAGATGGAGATTGAGGTGTTTGATACTTATGAGGTAAAAGCCAGAAAATATATCCGTAAATGGACCGACTGTGGTTTTCTGACCAATTATCAGGATGACCAGGGAGAGGTGTTTTACGAAATGTCATCACATGCCAGTAAAACCTTTGATTGGCTGATGAGTCTGGAAAAAAAGGAGTTTGTTGGGGCAGAATCCAGGTTTAAAGATATTTTTAGCCAGCTGCGCGATCTGGTGGAGTTTACAGATGAAGATCGGGACAAGAGGATGCAGCTGTTGGAACAAAAAAAGCTGGAAATAGAACAACAGATTAACGTATTGAAGGCAGGCGAGGTGGCTAAAGTTTATGAAGACTATGAGATCATCCCCAGGTTCAGCCAGCTTACACAATCGGCCAAGGAATTATTATCCGACTTTAAGGAGGTAGAAGACAACTTCCGCGAGATAACCAAACAGATTTACCTGAAGCATGCTGAAGGAAACCTGACTAAAGATCATATCCTTGAGTTTACTTTTGATGCATTGGACGAGCTTAAAGAAAGTCAGCAAGGTAAAAGTTTCTATGCATTCTGGTCTTTTCTGCTTAATCCCAATTTACAGGAGGAGTGGACCGTACTTAGTAAATCTCTTTTCGAACGTCTGGATGAAAAAGATATCGATATTTCAGATTTCTTCCTGAAGGACATGAAAAAGTTCCTGCATGCCGCAGGCCAGAAAGTATACAAAGCCAATGATAAAATGGCTGAGAAGCTGAGCCGGATCATCAGAGAAAATGAAAGCTCAAAAGTACATTCAACCCGGAATCTGATTCACGAAATCAAAACCTTATTGATAGAAATCGGTAAAAAGAAACAAAAGCCGGATATTGGGTTTATGCTTGAATCGGAGCCGGATATTAATTTGCCGTTTGAACGTAAACTGACCTACGAGCAAGCCGAGGAAATCATGTATAAAAACAGGCCGAGAAGGGCTGATACGGATTTTATGAATGCCAAAAACCTGGGTAAATTGTTTACGCAAAAGCGGGTAAACAGGGAACGCATCAAAGCAAGTATAAAAACTTTACTGACTGAAAAGGCACAATTGACCTTGGGCGAAATTATAGAAATAAACGGGGGACTGGACGAAGGGCTACCCGAACTTTTTGGCTACTTATCAGTAAGCAAGGAGTTCAAACACACCATAAACAGGGATACCGTGCAACGCGTAGTGTTTGACCGCGACGCACAAAAATCAATTCATATACCAGAAGTAATATTAACAAAATGAGCAATCTGCAGGACAAGCTGAAACCCTATTCAAAAGCGGTGGTAAAGCTGTTAAAGAATGGGACGGTATACAATAGCTCTTCGGTATGGGATGAGCTGTTGTATTACCAGGACGAAATACAGGATTATATAAATGTGATGGGCCTGGAGCTCATCCTGAGAAAAGATGACGGACTAGCCTTTGTGACTCAGTTTGAGGACAATGAAGGCAATACGCTGGGCTTGATCAGCAGGCGCCAGATTGGCTTTGAGGCCTCAATTGTGTTGGTAGTATTGCGGCAATTGCTGGAAGAGTTTGACCATAATCCTACACAAATGCAGTCGGCCGAGAAATTTATCAGGCATACCGGTATCAGAGAAGAGGTGGAGCTGTTTTTACCAGAAAAATACAATAGGGTTAAATTGCTGCAGGAATTGGATACCTGTATCAAGCGATTACTGGAATTGGGCTACCTGAAAGTGGTTAAAGCCGAAGCTGATCCCTTGTATCAGATACAGCGGGTAATTAAGGATAAAGTGACATTGGATATATTAAAAGATTTTAAATTAAAGCTGGAAGAGTATGTATAGTTTGTTTAGCACCAGCTCGGATAAAGCTGGGTTCAGGCTGCAATATATGGAGGTGTACAACTGGGGCACGTTTGACGGGGAAATTTTCCGGATCAACCCAAGGGGAAATAACTCGCTGTTGACCGGTGCAAATGCCTCAGGTAAAAGTACATTTATAGATGCTTTGCTGACTTTGCTGGTACCGGTAAAAAATGACAGGTTTTATAACCAGTCTTCCGGTGCCGAAAAAAAGGGCGACAGGACGGAAGAAAGTTATGTATATGGCCATTACGGAAATATACAAAAGGAGGGGGAAAACAGTACAACTACCCAGAAATTAAGAGATCATACCACTTATTCGGTACTGTTGGCTTGTTTTGAAAATACAGATGGACAGGTAGTTACCTTGTTTCAGTTGCGTTGGTTTAGCAATGGCGAATTGAAACGTTCGTTTGGTATAGGCCGTGTTCCCCTCGAAATAGAGAAAGATTTTACACCTTTCGATGGTAAAGGGAACTGGAAAAAAAGACTGGAAAAATTATATAATACCGGTATCCAAAAGAAAAGAATCGAGTTTCAGGAAGGCCCTGTGAAATACGCCGAGCGTATGGCACAGCTGTTGGGGATGCGTTCTGCAAAAGCCTCAAGCTTGTTTAACCAGGTGGTTGGGGTAAAAGTGCTGGATGATCTGGATGATTTTATCCGGGTAAACATGCTGGAATTACAAGATGCCGAATATGAGTTTTTGCAGCTGAAGGAGAACTTTATGACCCTGATGGATGCAAAAGTGAACATTGAAAAAGCAAAGGAGCAGATCGCTCAGTTGATTCCTATAAATGAACTGGCCAAAAATCTGGAAGAGATAGGGCAACGCTTAAAAACCCTGGAAAACGATAAAGAAGTAGCTGTTTACTGGTTTACCGCAAAAGGAACTGAATTGACCGGTCTGGAGTTGGACGATCTGAAAGCCCGCTTGGCCATACTTTTGGCAGAGATTGAAAAGCTAAAGTTAAAAGAAGACGATTTAAAGGTACAGGAAAGGGATATGGCCATTTCCATTGCCAATGATGAAGTAGAAAAGCAAATAGAAAAGCTGGCCGAAGACATCAGTAAATTGGAACGCAGCCGCGATCAGAGCAAACATAGATACGATAGTTATAATGCTTTGGCAACAGGACTTGGTTTACAGGTAAATCCGGATATGCAGGCCTTTGAACAGTCGAAAAAGCTAGCCGCACAAAAGAAAAAGGAATGTGACAAGCAAAGGGAAGCGGCAGATGAAATAATGCGCCAAGCGCGGAATGAAGAAGATCAGCTGAAAGAACAGTCGGAATTATTGATCAATACAGTTGAATCTCTTCAGAAAAATAAAAGCAATATTTCTGGTCGTGAAGCCGAAATCAGAGATGAAATTCTGGCACATATCGGTGCTGCACCTGAGGAGATTCCGTTTATTGGAGAGCTGGTAAGGGTACGGGAAGAAGACAGTGACTGGGAACTGGCGATAGAGAAAGTATTGCACAACTTTGCCCTGCGCATGGTAGTGCCCGAAAAATATTACAGACAGGTAAACGCTTATGTAAATAATACCAATTTGCGTGGAAGGATTACTTATCAGCGCTTTCAGGGATATACCTCATTAGGGAGTTTGCGCCGTAGGGGGAATGATGATGATTTGTTGGTCAATAAACTGGAATTCAGAACGGATAGTAAATATGCAGAGTGGCTGGAAGATACCATTGCCGGTCAGTTTGATTATACCTGTGCCGATAGTCTGGAGTCCTTCAACCATTTTACCGAAAAAGCACTTACCCGAGAGGGCTTGATTAAGGGGGTAAAAGGTAAACACGAAAAAGACGACAGGGCCCATGTTTCCAAACGGGAGAATTTTGTATTGGGCTGGGACAACAAGGAAAAAATAAGCTTGCTTAAAAAGGAACTGTCGTTGTTACACCTGCAGCAGGATGCGAAAAAGCAAAACCTGAAAAACCAGGCGGAAAATCTGAAACAGGTAGACCTGACAAAAGAAAGGTTAGCAACTTTCCTGACCGCTTTTACCAGCTTTGACGATTTGAACTGGTCGGTTTTTGCAAAAGAGATACAGGAGAAGCAGAGCTTGAAACAGAGTCTGGAGAAAACCAATGACAAAAACCGTGTACTAAAAGATCAGCTGAAAGCAGTGCGGTTAAATCTGACTACCAATGGCATTGAACTCGAAGCAAAAAATAAACAAAAGTATCGTCAGGAAGATCGACTGGAAGAGTTGCAGCAGGAACTGGATCGTTACAGGGAAACGCTTGGTATATTCAGAGATAAACAGGTTGATCTGAATGCTTTTGAAGCAGCTCATCCCGATCTGAAAGATATTGATTATGCGAGCTTTATTAAGGCAAATGATGCCTTTAGAGAGCATAACCGTACGGAAACAACCAGACTGGAACGTGAAAGAAACAGTAAAGAACACGTAGCTATCATCAAAATTAATGCCTTTAAACAACCACCTGAAGAAATTACTCAGAAGTTTAAAGACTGGCGTTCGGATGTAAATGCATTGCCGGATTCCGCTAATCTGGAGTTTATTGGCGAATATCAGCGTTTGTTGAAGCGCTTGCAGGAAGATAACCTGCCAAGGCACGAAAAGAAATTTGATGAGTACCTGCAGGAAACCATTACCAATAAGATTGCCGACTTCAGAATGTTCTTCGAAAATTGGTCGGATGCCATTAAGGAAAATATCAAAGTATTGAACGATGCTTTGAGGGAGATCGATTTTAAGAGCTCACCAAAAACCTATATACAATTGGTTATCCCAACCAAAATGAGCGAAGACGTTAAGGAATTCAGAAGCGCATTGTACCGGGCTATTCCGAATGTGAAGGAAATTGAAAGTATGGAAGACGGTAAGCGTCACCATTTCGAACAACATATTGAGCCTTTGATCCACAGATTGGAAAAAGAAGAATGGCGCAAAAAGGTAATGGACGTACGTGGATGGTTTAGTTATAAAGCAGAGGAGTTTTATAAAGAAACCGGACAAAAATTCAAAACCTATGAGAATATGGGCCAGCTTTCGGGAGGGGAAAAAGCCCAGCTTACTTATACTATTTTGGGCTCGGCCATCGCTTATCAGTTTGGCTTGACCAAAGAAGGGCTTCAAACCAATTCATTCCGGTTTATTGCTATTGATGAGGCCTTTAAAGCACAGGATGAAGATAAGGCACGTTACCTGATTACCTTATGTAAGCAGCTTCACCTGCAGTTGCTCGTGGTAACGCCGAGTGATAATATTCACATCGTGGAAAATGACATTTCTTTTGTCCATTTTGCTGAGCGTAAAAACGAAAAGAACTCCTGGTTATATGATATGCCAATAGAACAGTTCAAACAGGAACGTAAACAATTTGGTGCTGCCTAACCCTTAGTTTTGTAGCAAATAATTGACCTTAACAAAACGGGTACCTGTGCTAAACAGGTACCCGTTTTTTATATGAGATAAGTTGAAAGCAAAAATTTATGCTCCGAACAGGCTTTCAAAAATAAAGCAGACTGCTTAGGACAAGCAGTCTTTGAAAAAACTGGCTATCGGCAACAAGCCGGTTTTGAAAAACAAAATTGGGTGCTCCGAAGAGGCATCGGAAAATTTTGCCCTTCTTCAGGGCAAAGGTTTCCAGCCTCCGAGGAGCATCCCTATTTTGTCCCATTACCAAAATTTCACATACAAAGCCGCAATAATCAATAAGGTAATCACAATCAGTGCCATCGTAGATGGAGCAACCTTAAACATGCTCTTATCCAATTCAAATGCCTTAGGATTTACCTTAGGCCCTGCCAAACTCATTCCAATCATAATCAGCATTGTAAAACCAAAAGATAACCCCATACAAATGTGAAACGGAATTTCGTAAGCACCTGAAGCATTCGGATAGGCCGTATATAAAAACGTGTCGTTACCTAAAATCCCTGGTGCCATTTCGTTAAAGAAAACGGAAAATAGGAATCCGGCCAGCACTCC
Organism: Pedobacter schmidteae; assembly: GCF_900564155.1. Lineage (NCBI taxonomy): Bacteria > Pseudomonadati > Bacteroidota > Sphingobacteriia > Sphingobacteriales > Sphingobacteriaceae > Pedobacter > Pedobacter schmidteae. The sequence goes on from NZ_LS999839.1 coordinate 3,571,050, forward strand.
TGCAATGGCAGCGCTGCCTGTAGTTCTTTTCCAAAACATCCCCAGAATAAACATGGCGAAAACACCCGGACTGATAAAGCCGGTATATTTCTGGATAAAGGTAAAACCACCTGCACCACCAATGCCCAGCAAATCGTTCCAGGTAAAAAGTACAGCCAGGGTCATACCTACAAAGACGGTTGCCCGGCCTACAAAAACCAGGTTCCGTTGTTCTGTACCCTTCTTGAAATATTTTGAATAAATGTCCAGGGTAAAAATCGTAGAGATACTGTTTACTTTACCCGCTAGCGAAGCAACAATGGCAGCGGTAAGTGCGGCTACCGATAAGCCCTTAAGTCCGGTTGGTAAGAAGGTAAGTATCGCCGAGTAGGCGCCGTCTTTACCGCCAATTAGCTGTGGCAAATGTCCGCCTTTGTATAAAACAAAGGCAGCAATTCCGGGCAACATAACAATTAAAGGCATCAGTAGCTTTAAAAAGCCGGCAAATAAGATACCCGTTCTGGCGGTCTGCAGGTCGGCCCCTAAAGCACGTTGTGTGATGTACTGGTTACAGCCCCAATAGTTCAGGTTGATGATCCAGATACCGGCAACATAAGAAGCCATGCCTGGGAAGGTAAGGTACTTGCTGATCTCATTTTGTGTAGATGCAGCTGTGGGTTTAGGGATAATCATTTTAAAGTGCTCAGGAGCTTGCTCCATCAACACATTAAATCCGGCAATGGCGTTGGCACCTACACCAAATTTCTGACCTACTACGGTCAGGGCAATATAGGTGGTTACCAGTCCGCCAAAAATCAATACGGCAACCTGGATTACGTCCGTATAAGCCACTACCTTCATTCCGCCCAGCGAAATGATCAATGCAAAAACAGCAAGGCCGATCATAATGACGTGGAGGTAGTCGCCACCTGTTAAGCCGTTAATGGCTACCGCACCCAGATAAAGGATAGAGGTAAGATTTACAAAAACATATAAAAACAACCAGAATACCGCCATTATCAAGGCTACCGATTCGTTATAGCGGGTTTTCAGGAACTGCGGCATTGTGTAAATCTTATTTTTAAGATATACAGGGATAAACCATACTGCTACAATGATTAGGGCAATGGCGGCAATCCATTCGTAAGCGGCAACCGCAATACCCAGAAAAAAGCCCTCACCACTCATACCAATAAACTGCTCGGCAGAGATGTTGGAGGCAATTAACGAAGCCCCAATGGCCCACCAGGTCAGTGTACCTTCGGCCAGAAAAAAGGCTTTGGCATCATGCTCATTTTTTTTACGCTGGTGATAAATGTAATACCCATAACCGGATACAATTAAAAAGTAGAAGATGAAAACTACATAATCTGCAGCTACTAAACTAGTGTTCATAATGATATTTGGTTAATGCAGTTTTTTGCGCCGGAAAAATAGGTGTCTTCCGGCGCTTGGTTATTTATTTATAAAAGACTTCGTTCCAGTGCAGTTCATTTCTAAACTGATTGATGTTCGTATCTGCGCCGATGTTTACATATTCAATACCTGCTATATTAGCAAAGTCCAATAGATGAGCTGAGGTCAGGTTCTGGCTATAGGCGGTATGATGTGCACCTCCGGCATATATCCATGCCGCACAACCTGTTTTCATATCCGGAAGTGGTTTCCACAATACCTGTGCTACCGGAAGTTTAGGAAGCTGATATTTTGGTTCCACGGCTTCCACCTCATTGACCAGCAAACGGAAACGGTTTCCCATGTCGATGATAGATGCATTGAGTGCGGCTCCTCCGGCTACATTAAAAATCAGCCTGGCAGGGTCGGCCTTACCTCCAATTCCTAATGGATGTACTTCCAGACGGGCTTTTCCATTGGCCAGTGAAGCATCAACTTCCAGCATATGCGAACCCAGTACCATCGCATCAGAAGGATCAAAGTGATACGTGTAATCCTCCATAAAAGCATTGCCACCTGGTAATCCGGCACCCATTACTTTACAGGCCCTCACCAGGGCCGCAGTTTTCCAGTCGCCCTCTCCGGCAAAGCCATATCCTGCTGCCATCAGGCGTTGCGCAGCAATACCGGGCAGCTGGACCATGCCATGCAGGTCTTCAAAAGTATCACTGAAACCTTTATATCCTCCGTCTTCTAAAAATTTCTTCAGACCGAGCTCTATTTTTGCAGCCTGGTAAACGGAATCATGTCGGTCGCCGCCACGCAACAAGTCTGCACTCATGGTATAAGTGGCCTCATATTCGGTCAGCAATTCCTGGATGTCGGTTTCTGGAATGTTATTGATAACCGCTACCAGGTCGCCAATGCCATGAGTATTCACCTCAAAACCAAATTTAAGTTCTGCTTCTACTTTGTCTCCATCGGTTACCGCCACGTAGCGCATATTATCGCCAAAACGGACAAATTTGGCTCCTTGCCAGTCATGCCATCCGGCTGCGGCACGTGTCCAGGTACCAATCTCTTTCAGTACCTCTTCATCCTGCCAGTGCCCAACCACCACTTTGCGGTCTTTGCGCATTCGGGTTACTATAAAACCAAATTCACGGTCACCATGTGCGCTTTGGTTCAGGTTCATAAAGTCCATATCAATGCTATCCCATGGTATGTCGCGGTTAAATTGAGTATGCAGGTGCAGCAAAGGTTTCTGAAGGATGTTTAATCCCCTGATCCACATTTTTGCCGGAGAAAAAGTATGCATCCAGGTAATTACACCAATACAATTGGCATTGGTATTGGCCTGTAAAAGCGTGTCATAAATCTCATTTGGTGTCTTTACAATTGGTTTATAAACTACACGTACGGGAATGTCCTGTGCACTATCCAGCGATGCTGCAACCTGCTGTGCATGTAATGCAACTTGCTTTAATGTATCTTCTCCATAAAGGTGTTGCGTACCTGTGATAAACCATACTTCTAAATTTTTTAAACTGATCATTGTTCAATGTGATTATATAATGAATATCTTGTTATTGTCCGTAATAGGAATCAGCACCGTGTTTTCTTTCGTAATGCTTTTTAATGAGGGCTTCTTTTAATTTAGGTACATCGTTGCGGATCTGCTCGGTAAGCAGCGCCATACGTCCCACTTCTTCCAGCACAGCACTGTTGTATACCGCTTTTTCGGCTGTTTTTCCCCAGGTAAAAGGAGCATGATTACCTACCAGAATCATTTCTACCTCCTGATAACTCAAACCTGTTGCTTTGAAATGATTGATGATCTGAAAACCTGTTTCATATTCGTAGTTTCCTTTGATCATGTCATCTGGCATAGGAGGGGCGCAGGGGATGTCGGCTGTCAGGTGATCTGCATGCGTAGTGCCATAAATCGGAATTGGTCGTTGCGACTGTGCCCAGGCCGTTCCGTACGTGGAATGGGTGTGTACAATGCCACCAATTTCGGTCCAATGTTTATACAGTACCGCATGGGTTTGGGTGTCCGATGAAGGGCGAAGTGTGCCTTCAACAGTGTGGCCATCAAAGTCAATAATCACCATTTTTTCTGGTGTTAGTTCGTCGTATGCCACACCGCTGGGTTTTATGGCAAATACCCCCTTGCTTCGGTCGGCCGCGCTGGCATTACCGAAGGTAAATAGCACCAGGCCCAGTTTGGGTAACTGCATATTTGCCTGGTAAGCTTTTTCTTTAATGTCTTGATAATTGCTCATCTGTAGGTACTGATGTGATTAAACATTTGCTGTGATGTGGTGTTCAGTTCTGGTCTTTGTTTCAATGAAGGCACCTAATGCTTTGTATTGCTCGAAACGGGTTTTGTAATAAGCTACCTTTTCCGGCTCCGGTTGATATTCCCTGTCAAAACCACTGCCCATATCTTTCATCGCATCTTCCACACTTGGGTACAGGCCTGCGGCTACAGCGGCAAACATGGCAGCGCCCAGTGCGCAGGTATGTTCAAACTGGTGTACTTTGATGGGCATGTTCAGTACATTTGCCATGGTTTGCATCACAAAAGGCGACTTTTTGGCCACCCCACCAATACCAATAATACCTTTTACCGGAATACCCTCTTCTATAAAACGGTCAACAATGTTTTTGGCACCAAAACAAGTTGCCTCTACCAATGCCCTGAATATACGGGGGGCGTCGCTGCCTAAATCGAGATTGCTGATCGCTCCTTTTAATTCCTGGTTGGCGTCTGGTGTCCTTCTCCCGTTCAGCCAGTCTACCGCCAGTTCATCATCGGCTGTTTGGGGCAAAGCCGAAGCCTGTTTGCTCAGTTCAGGAATAAGTTGGTCCAGTAATTCCTGCTCCAATGCCAGGCGCGTACTTTCATCCAGTAAAGCCGAATGGCGCAGCAGGTTTTTCAAAGGCCAGGCCAAAACTTCCTTAAACCAGGCATACACATCGCCAAAGGCCGATTGTCCTGCTTCCAGCCCCAACATACCAGGAATAACAGAACCGTTTACCTGTCCGCAAATGCCTTTTATCAATTTCCCATCAATATCAGCTTTCGGTACGGTCAAAATATCGCAGGTAGATGTTCCCATTACCTTGCTCAAAAAATAAGGTTCTATTTGTCCGCCAACAGCACCCATGTGGGCATCAAATGCACCCACACTCACTACAACATCAGTGCTTAATCCCAGGCGCGCAGCCCAGTCGGCAGTCAGTGTGCCGGCCTGCTCGTCGGCAGTATAGGTTTCCTGATACAACCTGTCGGTAAAACCATCCAGCAAAGGATCCAGTGCAGCAAAGAAATCATTGGGTGGTAACCCATCAAAGGCTTCCGCCCAAAGCGCTTTATGACCTGCAGCACAACGGCTTCTTTTCATCTCCAAAATATCGCGGCCACCGGTCAGTAGAAATGGGATCCAGTCACAATGCTCTACCCAGGAATAACAGGCTGCTTTTACCGCTTCATCGGCGCGTAAAATATGGAGCAACTTGGCCCAGAACCATTCCGACGAATATATTCCGCCGCAATATTGAAGGTAGTTGATGTTATATTTAGCCGCATGTTGATTGATTTGTATGGCCTCTTTTACCGAAGTATGGTCCTTCCAAAGTACAAACATGGCATTCGGATTTTGCTCAAATTCGGGCAGCAAGGCCAAAGGCACGCCTTGTCGGTTTACAGCTACCGGAGTAGATCCGGTTGTATCTACCGCAATTGCCCGAATGGAGGGGGCAACCCCTGCACCGGCTTTACGGATACAGTCTTTTATGCTCTGTTCCAGTCCTTCAATATAGTCTAACGGATGTTGTCTGAATTGGTTGTCTGCCGGATCGCAGAATAAACCCTTCTGCCAGCGTGGATAATAGAAAACGGATGAAGCCAGCTCTGCTCCATTGCTTGCGTTGATGATTACTGAACGCACAGAATCCGATCCATAATCAATCCCAATAACGTATTGATCTTTGCTCATATTTAGTTAAATAAACGTCTAATTAACGTTTATTTATTTAAATAAAAGAATTTATTTAAAGATTGCCCGGGAATGAGCTAAAACCTTATTATACAGATATTAATTTATCGGGGTTCGGGATGATGTTGAGGAAGGCCTGGAAGTTGGCCTGATACTTTTTCTTATCCAGCTTAAAATAAAATGCTCCTTTTTTTGAGCCCGACTTGTCTTTTTCAGCCAATTTAATGAGCAGCTTGGTGGCAGTTAGTTTTCGGATAAAATTCCGGTTGTCAATCTGGGTGTTATACACATCTTCATACAGATTTTGCAATTGTGGTATGGTAAACTTATTGGGCAAAAGTTCAAAAAGAATAGGGTGGAGGGCTGCTTTATACCGGATTTTCTTTTTTGCAGTTTCTACCATCTCTTCATGGTCAAAAATAAGTTGTGGCGTATCTTTTAAGGGAAACCATTCGGCGTGGTACAAGTCGTTAATCTGCGCCTGATACTTGTGGATATCGATCAACGCGAAATAGGTAACCGATAGGGTTCGTTCAATAGGATCCCGCAAAGGATTTCCATAGGCTTGTATCTGTTCCAGATAAACGCCCTTTAAGCCGGTCAGCTGGGTTAGCACACGATTGGCGGCACCATCCAAACTTTCTTCCGGTCTTACAAAACCACCCATCAAACTCCATTTGTCTTTTTCAGGTTCAAATCCCCTTTTAATCAGTAATATTTTTAAATGTTCCCCGTCAAAACCAAATACTATACAGTCTACTGCAATTAAAAAGCGGGTTTGGTCGGCATATTTCTTCATAAAAGGTTATTTTTTAGGTCAATTTATATATGGTATCTGTCTAACGGTAAATATGGTATCTGTCTAACGGTAAATATATCATATTGTTGAATATTAATTGTTGTTTTGACATTTAATATTCTTTTTATACATTAGTCATACGATCAAATATAAAAAAAGACTGTATGAACAAGAATTTCAATTCAATCTGTTTAATTTTTATTTCTATATGGGCATTAAGCAGCTGCGGAAATGCAGATCAAACCAATAGCGCTGTTGTTGCCGATACTATAGCGGTTCCAACTGCAGGTATTCCCGATTCGGCCAGTTTTAAAGGTGATGTTGAAGGGAAAGCAGTAGCCCTGTATGTCTTAAAAAATAAAAATGGTGTGCAGGTGGCCATTACCAATTATGGTGGGCGTATCGTATCGTTAATGGTACCTGATAAAAATCATCATTTTGTAGATGTTGTTTTAGGCTACGATAAACTAAAATCTTATCAGAAAAAAGGGGAACCGTTTTTTGGTGCGCTCATTGGTCGCTATGGCAACCGTATTGCCAAAGGGAAATTTACATTAGATGGTAAAACCTATCAGTTGCAATTAAACGATGGGGTAAATACACTTCATGGCGGAACTGACGGTTTTTACAGCAAAGTATGGGATGCCAAAAAGATAAATGATCAATTGCTCGAACTGGTCTATTTCTCTAAAGATGGAGAGGCCGGTTATCCCGGCAATTTAACGGTTAAGGTAACTTATGAATTAACAGGCGACAACGAGCTGAAGATAAGCTACGCGGCAACAACTGATAAAAATACCATAGTTAATTTAACCAATCATGCCTATTTTAACCTGAACGGTGCAGGCGACTCAACCATTACCGATCATTTACTGATGATCAATGCAGATAGTTTTACACCGGTTGATTCGACTTTGATTCCTACCGGAAAAATTGAAAAAGTTGCCGGAACACCGTTTGATTTTAATAAGGCGATATCAATTGGCGAAAGGATCAATGCCGATAATCAACAATTGAAATATGGTAAAGGTTATGACCATAATTTTGTATTGCGAAAAGGTAAAGGGCTACATAAAGTAGCCACGGTTACCAGTCCCAAAACAGGCATCGTAATGGATGTGCTTACCGAAGAACCCGGTCTGCAGTTTTATAGTGGTAATTTTTTAACCGGTAAGGATAAAGATGGTAAAGGTAACATCACCTATCCGCACCGTTCGGCCTTTTGCCTGGAAACCCAGCATTTTCCTGATGCACCAAATCAGCCAGCTTTTGCATCAACAGAGTTGAAACCCCGAACGGAATATAAAACCCTAACCATTTATCGGTTTAGTGTACAGCCGTAAACAAGTCGTTATCCTGACCACGCAGTAGCTGCGAAGCAAAATAAATTCAGAATGACGAGAAATTCGATTGAACTCGATAAAAGGCATTGTATTCCAAAATACAATGCCTTTTTGCTTGGCTCCGTTCAGGAATATGAAAGTAAAACCATATTTTTACCCTGAACCAAATCCAGATTATTCATGTTCCCATTATTTTTTTGGAATAGACTGCTGCCAATCTTCCTGCTTCTGCTGGGATATGGGCAGGTCTTTGCCCAAAAAGACAGGATCAGTTTTAAACACCTGACTGTAGAAAATGGACTTTCACAAAGTAGCGTGCTTTCTATTGCGCAGGATAGTATGGGCTTTATGTGGTTTGGTACCAAAGATGGATTGAACAAATACAATACCCGGAACTTTGAAATTTATAAAAGGGAAAAAGGAAACCGCTCGTCCCTAAGTAGTGGGCAAAACATCAATGCTTTATTGACAGATAGTAAAGGGAACCTTTGGATAGGTACACAAAAAGGCCTCAATAAATATTTACCCGAAACCAATTCCTTTAAGCGCTACCAGCACAATCCGAAGAAAGCAGGCAGCATCAGTAATAATGTCGTCAGAAGCATTTTTGAAGATAAAGCCGGCCATATCTGGGTGGGTACCGATAGCGGATTGAACAGGTTAAACAACGATAACAAATTTACCCGATTTTTACCTGGAAAGGGGCCGCAGTCCGGTTTGGCACACCATCTGGTCAAATCGGTTTGCCAGGACTACGAAGGAGCCATGTGGGTGGGTACACAGCAAGGTCTCACAAAAATAGAGATCAAAAATGGAAAATATCAGTTCCGTTCCTATTACCATAAAAAAGGTGATCCGACCAGCCTCATTGACAATGACATCAGTGTGGTTTATGAAGATCCTAAACGCAATCTTTGGATTGGCGCCCACAACAGTGGTTTAGAACTGTTTAATCGCAAGGAGGATACTTTCAGGCATTTTATGTCGAAAAAAGGTGACCCAAATAGCATCAGCAGTAATGTAGTCAGAAGAATTGCAACAGATAGAGAAGGGAAACTATGGATTTCTACCTTGCATGGCATCAACATCCTCGACACTGAAAACTTTAAGTTCAGTGTGCTCAATCACAATCCTGAAGATCCGGGTAGTTTAAACCACAATTCCATTTACGATATTCTGGAGGATGCAACCGGATCTATGTGGGTAGGTACCTATTTTGGTGGCGTAAATTTTTATCATGCCAATGCCACGCCTTTTCGTGTGTATAAAACCGGTGTCGGCAAAAATAGCATCAGTAGCAATGTGGTTAGCGCTATTGTGGAGGACAAAAAACACAATTTATGGATAGGTACTGAAGCCGAAGGACTTAACTATTTTGACCGGATTACCGGAATGTTTACCAACTTTAAACACGATACCGAAAATCCAAATTCATTAAGTTCTAACCTGGTAAAAGCCATTTCCATTGGCAGAGATGGTAAGGTATGGATCGCTACTTATGAGGGGGGATTGGATGTGTATCAACCGGATACCAAAACTTTTAAACATTACCGTACCAATTACGACGACCCAACGGCATTAAATTCCAACCGTATTGTGTGCTTGCTGCATGACAGCAAAAACCGTTTGTGGATAGGTACCCGGGCACAGGGTATTTTTATATACAATGAAAAGGAAAACAACTTTACACCCTACAGCAATTCGAGCAGTCACCACGAATTAAAATTCCTGAAGTACTTTTTTGAAGACAGCAAAAAAAACATCTGGATTACCACCAATACAGGTACCTATATCCTCGATCCGTATTCCAATAAAATAAGGACCTTTACGGTGGACGATAACAGCTCGAAATTTGATGACATCAATATCATTAAGGAAGATTCACGTGGCATTATCTGGTTGGGTAGTTACGATGATGGATTGATCCGCTACGATCCCTCAAAATATAAAATCAAGTTTTATACCACCAAACATGGCCTGCCCAGTAATGTTATCCTGGGGATTTTAGAAGATGACCAACGGAATTTATGGATCAGTACCGACAATGGCCTGGTTAAGTTTGACCGTAAAATATTTAAAACCTATACTGTAGAAGATGGTTTGCCCGGCAATGTGTTCAATTACAATTCCTTTTATAAGGATAGTAAAGGTGAATTCTTTTTTGGCGGGTATAGCGGTCTGGTCAGCTTTTTCCCTGATCAGATTAAAGAAAACAAAAGGATTCCAAAAGTGATCTTTACCCGCCTAAGGTTATTTAATAAAACAGTGGTTATTGGAGATGAAAGTAACCTGCTCAGTAAAAACATCAGTTTAACCAAAGAAATTACCTTTTCCCATGCGCAGAATATCTTTAGTATCGAATTTGCAGTACTTAATTACATTAAATCGGAAAAAAATAAATATGCCTATAAACTGGAGGGATTGGATAAAGAGTGGAATTATGTAACCACACCTATAGCCACTTTTTACAATCTGCCTTCGGGTACCTATAAACTGCTGATCAAAGGGGCTAACAATGATGGGGTGTGGACCAATGAACTTCAGCAGCTGATCATCCATATCCAGCCGCCCTTCTGGAAAACATGGTGGGCATATCTCATTTATGCTTTGTTCCTTTCCGGTATCCTTTTCCTGGTGTTCAGGTTTTTATGGATCCGGGCTTTGCTCAGAAAAGAACACGAAGTGTACCAGATGAAAATGGATTTCTTTACCAATGTTTCTCATGAAATCAGAACCCCGTTAACGCTGATCATCGGACCACTTGAGCATTTGATTAACGACACCAAAGAACATCCAAGGATCAATCGTCGTCTCCTGACAGTTAAAAAGAATGCAGGTCGCTTAACCCGCCTGGTCAATGAACTGATGGATTTCAGAAAACAGGAAGCCGGCAAAATGACCTTAATGGTAAGCCCCGAAAACATAGTCGAATTTGCCAAAGAGATTTATTTGTCCTTCCAGTACCTGGCCATCAGACACCATATTGATTATCAGTTTGTCAGTGCCGAGGAGCATATCGAAGTTTTCTTTGATCCGGGGCAGCTGGAAAAGGTATTTTTTAATCTTTTGTCCAACGCATTTAAGTTTACACCCGAGTATGGGGTTATTATCCTTACGGTAAAAAGGGCCGAAAAAGGATATGTAGAAATTACAGTACTGGATAATGGAAAGGGAATTCCGGAAGAAAGCAGGGACAAGCTGTTTACCAATTTTTATCAGGTAAAAGATCCGCTTTCCCGAAACAGCGGAACCGGGATTGGACTGGCGCTGTCTAAAAAAATTGCCAGGTTACATCACGGCGACCTGGTCCTGCTGCCCGCTACAGCATTAGCCGAACAGCAGTCACAAACCTGTTTCAGCCTGAGATTAAAAACAGGAAACAGCCATTTTAAAAAGGAAGAGGTTGTTTCGCAATTTGTGAATGTTGAAAATCCGGTACTGTATCAGGTACCGCAGGATTTGGAAGAACTGCCCGATTTGGAACCGGTGGAAGACAACATTGGGGAAGACAGAATTACGCTGCTTATCGTAGAAGACAATAAGGAAATCCGAGACTTTATCCGGCAATCGTTAAAGCCCTTTTATCATATTCTGGATGCTGAAGATGGTGAGCAGGGGACACAATTGGCATTCGAAAGAATACCTGATATTATTGTCAGCGACGTGATGATGCCGGTGATGGACGGACTGGAGTTGTGCCGGGTATTGAAAACAGATCCCCGTACCAGCCATATTCCCATCATTCTGCTCACGGCCCGCTCGGGAAACATACATGAAGTAAGTGGATTAAAAACAGGGGCAGAGGCATACATTACCAAACCTTTCAGCATTGATGTGCTGCAACTGAACATCAACAACCTGCTTACTCTGCAAAGCAATATGCGCAGGAAATTTAGTCAGCAAATTACGCTGCAGCCTTCCAACATCCTGATCGAATCAACAGATGAGGAGTTCTTAAATAAGATCATGGCCATTATTGAACATAACTTCAGTATGGATGATTTTAATGTCAATACCCTGGCCGCCGAAGTAGGGATGAGTACACCAATCCTGTATAAAAAAATTAAAGCACTAACAGGTTTAACGGTCAACAATTTCATTAAATCTGTTCGTTTAAAAAGGGCCGCGCAGCTACTGAAGCAAAATACATATACGGTTTATGAAGTGGCTTATATGGTTGGTTTTAGCGACAGCAAATACTTTAGTAAAGAGTTCATCAAGCAATTTGGACGCACACCAAGCGATTACGGTATGGAAGACGATCAGGCCTGAAATTCAGCAGATAGACAAAATCGCATAATAAAATGCTAATCTGAGCACAAGCTAATGCGCTAATTTTGATGGGTATGAGAACCAGATATCACCGTATACTTTTAATATTCAGCTCTTTTCTGGCTTTAAGTATAACTGTACAGGCCCAAATAAAGGGTACCATATGGGATATTAATGAAATTTATAAGGTTCCAGCCTGCAAAATTATAAGCACCGACTCTGTGGTGACGATAGTTTACCAGGGCCTCACTTATAAAGGCTTGCCCAAAAATACTTTTGCTTACTATGCCAGTCCAGGTACCCTGAGCGGCGATCGCAGTAAAGACAAAAAATTGCCTGCAGTGGTGTTGGTTCATGGTGGCGGAGGAACAGCATTTAAAAACTGGGCGATGATGTGGGCAAAAAAAGGGTATGCAGCCATCGCAATGGATTTAAGAGGCAATGATGGAAATAAAAAGCACATAGCGGGTGGTTTCGACGAACCGGGCGGCCTCACACCTTATTTTACCATTACACCGGGTTTAAATGAACAATGGATGTATCAGGCAGTGGGAGATGTGATATTGGCCCATAACCTCATCAGAAGTTTTAAAGAGGTAGATAGCAACAGAACTGCTCTTACAGGCATTAGCTGGGGTGGCATCATCAGTTGTGTGCTTGCCGGTGTTGATAACCGTTACAAAGCTGTGGTACCTGTTTACGGATGCGGTTATCTTTTCCAAAATAGCGGGATGAAAAAGGATCTCGATCAGTTAAACATAGCTGATAGAAAAGCCTGGATCAGTCAATATGATCCCTCACAATATCTGTCTAAAGCAAAAATGCCCATGCTGTTTGTCAATGGCACCAACGATAGCCATTTTTTTCTGGACAGCTATGCAAAAACCTATAGCCAGGTTAAAAATAAAAAACTGTCTGTCAAAATTGGGCTGAAACACAACCATAGCTATGGATGGGGAAACGAAGAAATCTATCATTTTATCAATAGTTATCTGAACAGCAGCGCCTCTTTACCCAGCTTCGGACCAGTTCAAATCCAAAAAAATGCGGTTACGGCCAAAATTAAAACACAGGTACTAATTGATAAAGCATACCTCAATTATACCACCGATACGGCAGCATTGTTAAAAGACAGGAAATGGGAACGCCGGGAAATCGATGTAAAGAATAATCGGATCTCCTTACCTTTGCTACCTGCAGGGCTTACCATCTGGTATTTGTCGGTAACCGATAAAAGAGGATTACAGCTAAGTACAGAATTGCAGGGACTTAATACCAATTAAAATATGTAAATTTATTGTAGTTTTTGACTATGCTACCGTATAACCAATTGAACGATGAAATGCTGGCCGATCTCCTGAAAAAGGGGGATGAGGAGGCCTATACTGTCATTTTTGATCGTTTCTATGGTCTGTTGTTTGTTCACGCCTGTAAATTGCTGCGCAACGAAGACGAAGCAAAAGACCTGGTACAGGAGCTGTTTGAAGTGTTATGGACACGCCGCGAGAGTATCGCCTTTGAACATAGCCTGTCATCCTATCTTTATACTTCCATCCGAAACCGCATTATCAATCGGATAGCGCATTATCAGGTAGAACATAAATACATCAGCTCCCTGCAAAGCTTTATAGATAAAGACACTTATCTGGCCGATTACCGGGTAAGGGAAAGTGAGATGAGAAAAATGATTGAACGTGAAATATTAGCCCTGCCAAGAAAAATGAGAGAGGTATTTGAGCTGAGCCGAAAAGAATACCTTTCCTATAAACAGATTGCCGTTAAATTGGATATTTCCGAACAAACCGTACGTATGCATGTCAAAAAGGCCCTGCGCATCCTCAAACCCAAACTCAGTCTGGTTGCCTGGCTTTTCCTGTTTTTTAACCTTTAATAAAGGCGCATAAAAAAAATAGAAAAAAGTACCCTATACCCCCATACCTTCCTGTCATACCTTTATAAAACCAAAAGACCAGGTATAACGTATGCATCAGGACCCGAAAAAATTGCTGGAAAAATATAAGCAAGGCAAATGTTCAGCCAAAGAAAAGGCTATTGTCGAAAGCTGGTATCTGGAATTGGAGAGCACGGAAAGCGTTGAGAGCGTTGAGAACGTTGAGAACCCCGAGCGCATAGAAAGGGTTGGCAATGGAAAGGGAATTCCTTCTGCCGAAGTGATTGAAAATACGAGAGATCAGGTGTGGGCTAGTTTAAAAGCCAGACATTTGTCTGTTCATGAACCTGTAAAAACCGGCATTTATTTCCGTAAAGTAGCCATATGGGCCGCTGCGGTTCTCATAATAGGCTCAGTTACTTTTTTTTACTTCAATAACCCGGCTCAAAAAAATGCACTTACCGGAATTTCTAAAAAACACGATATCGCACCAGGTGGTAATAAAGCTTTTCTTACCCTGGCCGATGGGAGCAAGATATCCCTCACAGATGCCGCCAATGGCGAAATTGTCAAACAGAAAGGCCTGGTGATCAATAAAACTGCCGATGGACAATTGGTGTATACCGTAGCCAATTCAGATCAGGAAGGGAAAAATGGCAAAACCTTATTCAATACCATCGAAACCCCCAACGGAGGTAAATACCAGATTAACCTCCCGGACGGTACCAAAGTATGGCTAAATGCGGCGTCATCATTACGTTATCCAACTAAATTTACGGGTACAGAACGCACGGTAGAGCTCACTGGTGAAGGTTATTTTGAAGTAGCGAAACTACAGTTCAAAGATCCATACGTAACCGGTGAACCCGCCAAAAGAATACCCTTTATTGTTAAAAGTGGCGCACAGCAGGTGGAAGTATTGGGTACGCATTTTAACATCAATAGTTATAAAGACGAAGACAACATTAAAACTACGCTGTTAGAAGGCAGTGTAAGGGTGGTACGCGCCGGCAGGCTGCCGGCCGAATCCCGTAACCAGGTACTACTAAAGCCGGGCGAGCAGAGCCAGCTAGGTAATCAGGCCATTACGGTAAAAGAAGCGGATACAGAAAGTGTCATGGCCTGGAAAGAAAATGATTTTATATTCGATGGAGACGACCTGAAGAGCATTATGCGAAAAATAGCCCGATGGTACGATGTAGAAGTGATTTATAAGGGAGAGTTCGACAATCTGAAATTTGGTGGCCTGATCTCCCGATCTAAAAATATATCATCCGTACTGGGGATTATGGAATCGGCCGGCAGAATTCATTTTGTGGTCGAAGGCAAACGTGTTACTGTACTGCACAATAAAGAATAAACCAGCAAATTATATTACTAACCAAAAAAATTAAACATATGCAAAGAAAAAGAATTACAGATCACGTGCCTTAAATAGAGCCTTAAATGGTCTTATCAGGGCAAAAGCCAATAAAAAACCGGAAGTGTTGCAACCACTCCCGGTAAAAATGGCTGGGATTACCCTCCAACAGTTAATTTTTCGTTAAACCCCAACTAACCAAATGTATGAACTTTTACAAACAATCTGTATGTAAGCCAAAAGGCTTTATACATAAATTTCTGCTCATTATGAATTCTGCTTTTCGCAGACTCAACGAGACAGATAAAAACAAAATACTCATGCGAGTTAAATTTACTACCGTATTGCTGGTCACCATATTCCTGCAATTTGCACAGGCCAGTAACGCGCAGCGCATAACTTTGTCAAAAAAGAATGCCACTCTGCAACAGTTATTTAAGGAAATCCGGAAACAAAGCGGCTATGATTTCTTCTATAACCTGGAGGACATCAGAAAAGCAAAAAGAGTGGATATAACTGTCCGCAACGAAATGCTTGAGGAGGTACTGAGCCGCTGTTTTGAAGATCAGCCCTTCACTTTTATGTTCAAGGATAAGACAGTGATCATTAAAGAAACCAAATCTGATCCGATCCTGTACAAAAGTGATTTTCTGCAAAAGGTGGAACTGAAAGGGAAGGTGACCGACGACAAAGGCGGGCCGATACCGGGCGTAAGTGTAAAACTAAAAGGAAGCAATATTGGTACCATGACCGACGGAAATGGTAACTATGCCCTTAGCTTACCTGACGGAAACGGAACCCTGGTGTTCAGCTTTATTGGCTTTGCGCAACAGGAAGTGCCAGTCAACAACCGCAGTAGCATCAATGTGGTGTTAAAGGAAGAAGATAAGGCCCTCTCCGAGGTTGTAGTGGTAGGTTACGGCACACAGAAAAAGGTAAACCTGACCGGTGCGGTAGCCTCCGTTACCGGCGATGAGCTTACCACCCGACAGGCGCCAAATACCACTTCCTTGTTGCAGGGTAGGATGCCGGGCGTGCAGGTAACCCAAAATTCAGGTCAGCCTGGAGCAGAGACCGCCTCTATACAAATCCGCGGTATGGGAACCTTTAGTAAGGCTTCCAATGATCCACTCATATTAATCGACGGAGTTGAAGGTAATTTAAACAATGTAAACCCCAACCAGATCGAAAACATTTCGGTATTAAAGGATGCCGCTTCGGCAGCAATTTACGGTTCCAGGGCTGCAAATGGAGTAATTTTGGTGACTACCAAAGCGGGCAAGGCCGGAAGGTTAAACGTCGATTACAGTTATAATTTTGGTAGTCAGCGTGCCACTTCTATTTACGACAGGATTACCAATTCAGTCGAATTTATGGAACTGCTCAATAAAGCCATTGACCATACCGGAACAAGTGCCAATCAAAGTTACAAGCCGGCGATGATCGAAGCTTACCGTCAGGGTGCTATTAGTAACCCGGCGCAATACCCTAGTTACGATTGGATGGATGCCATTTTTCGCACCGCGCCAATGCAACAGCATTACCTGAGCGTAAATGGTGGTAAAGAAGGAACAACCTACAACTTTGGTGCAGGCTACCTCGATCAGGATGGTATCCTTATTGCCACGGGCTACAAACGTTACGATGCGCAGTTTAACTTTAAAACAGCATTAAACAAAAGGGTAACTTTTGGTACAAATATCTCTTTTTCAAAAGGGAAACGTAACGAAACAGCCCTGAACGGTAATTTTGATGGTAACTCAACCGAAGATCAGATCTTGAGCGCGCTGGCAGCCCACCCCACATTTACACCGAAACTGCCCGATGGCAGCGGAAGGTATGCTGCTAAGGCCTATATATTTGAAGGCGGTAACAAAAATCCGGTTGCAATGGCCGAAAATGGCGGAAGGTACCTGAACAACCATTATGCTTTGGCTTCTGCTTATCTGAATGTAGATATCTTACCTGGTTTAAAAGCTGAAGTAAAGGGTGCTTTAAAATATAACGAAAGGGAAACCAAGGTGCATATTGTTGGTGTCCCAGGATATATGTTCCTGCCAGAAACCAATGGAAGTTACAGTTATAACACCCAATGGAACGGTACTGTTGGCGAAAACAACTTAACCGTACGCGATGATAAAGATGTGCAGTATACCATTTTCGGAACATTAAATTATACCAAAAAAATAGCCGAAAATCATAACCTGTCTGCCTTACTTGGTGTAAGTCAGGAAACTTTCCGCTACGACCGCCTGCAAGGCTTCAAAAGAAATGCACCGTCAGACGACCTGCTGGATCCCAGTATTTTTGAACCGGGTGGACAAACTGTAGATGGCTTTAGTTATGAATGGGCTTTGCAATCACTGTTCGGAAGGGTCAACTATGATTATAAAGAGAAATACCTTTTGGAAATGAACTTTCGTTACGATGGCTCATCACGTTTCCCAACAGGCAGAAAATGGGGCTTTTTCCCTTCTGCATCCGCAGGATGGAGAATCAATCAGGAAGATTTCCTGAAAAATGTAAGCTGGCTGGACAATTTGAAGGCCCGGGTATCCTGGGGACAACTGGGTAACCAAAACGTAAACCGGACACTTTTAGGTGAGTCCATGCCATATCCCTACCAGTCGGTCTTAAATCCTTATTTGTATTTTATTGGCGGTAGTTTGCAACAGGGCGTTACAAAAAGCGACCTGGTCAGACAGGATATCAAATGGGAAACCACAACTGTAACCAATGTGGGACTTGATTTCAGTTTGTTCAGATCCGGACTTTATGGATCTTTTGAATGGTATACCAAACGTACAACCGATATTTTAAGGGAGCTTCAGGTGCCCGACTTTATCGGACTGAACGGACCAACCGTAAACAGTGGCGAAATGAAAAATACTGGTTTTGAGTTTCAATTGGGACATGAAGGCAAAATAAACGATTTCCGTTACAAAGTGCAGGGAAATTTTGAAACCTATAGAAATAAGGTGGTCAAATTTGGCGCCCGCGAAACAGACAATTCAAATGGATTTATCCGCCAGGAAGGATTGCCTTATAATTCGTACTTCATGTATGTGTTTGATGGCATTTATCAGAACCAGGCCGAAATAGACAATGGACCTACACCATTGGTGAAACCGAAACCGGGCGATATGAAGTACAGGGATGTGAGTGGACCAAATGGAGTGCCGGACGGAAAAATAACAACCGACGACCGTGTGGTAGTTGGTGGTGCTTTTCCTAAATTTAACTATGGTTTAACCGTTAGTGCCGATTACAAGAATTTCGACCTCAGCTTCTTTTTACAGGGCGTTCAGGGACGCAAAATTTATGTGAAAGAATGGGGAATTGCGCCATTTAGACAAGCCGGACCACCGCCAACTTTCTGGAGAGGTGCATGGGATGGCGAGGGAACTTCGAATACCATACCACATATTTTTAACGAAAACTATGGACCAAATACACAAGTGTCAGACTGGTGGTTGCAGGATGCCTCTTATCTGCGCTTAAAGAATCTGCAACTCGGGTATAACTTCTCATCCAAACTGCTCAGTAAAGCCAAAATACAGGCGCTGAGGTTATATGTATCAGGTGATAACCTGCTTACATTTACCAATTTCTTTGAAGGAAGTGATCCGGAAAGAGCATCGGCAAGTGGACGTGCAGCCATCTATCCTCAGGCAAAAATTTATTCATTCGGACTTAAGGTTACCCTCTAAACGTGTATAAAATGAGAACATTTATAAAAATAGGAATTTTGGTGATGTCGGTAGTTTTCATCACATCATGTAAAAAAGAACTGGATAAAGATCCACTCTCCAATCCTAAAGAAGAAAATTTCTGGCGTACAGAAGGCGAAGCCAATAAGGCATTGGTGGCCTGTTATGCCAAACTCAAAGAACCGATTCTTTCCAATGGCCGAAACCAGAGCGGAAATAGCCTGTACTGGGAAGCGCTGTCAGACAATGCTTCCAATACCTCCAACTATGAATCATTTGATATCGTCATGCGTGGCGATCACAATTCGGGAACAGGAGGTATTGTGAGCAAAACCTTTACTTTTTGTTTTCAGGGAATTGCCGCCTGTAACTATTTTCTGGCCAATGTAGACCGTGTACCCAATCTGTTAGAGGCAACCAATAAAAAGATGAAAGCCGAGGCCTTATTTATGAGGGCTTATTACTATAATGAACTAACACAGTTGTATGGCGATTTACCGATTATTTTGAAACCGGCCGAGCTGGGCGACGATTACCTGAATACGCCAAGATCACCAAAAGCAGATGTGGTTACGCAAATCCTTATAGACCTGGATTATGCCATTGCCAACCTCCCTCAGGCCAAATATTTTGACGGTCGCGCCGTTAAAGGGAGCGCTATTGCTTTAAAAACAAGGGTGTTATTAAACAATGAACGTTTTGGCGAGGCGGCTACAACAGCATGGAGCCTGATCGGCGATCCTGCTAACCCTTTCCAGCTGGCACCCGATTATGCAGGTATTTTCTTTGGTGGTCAGGCCAACAACAAGGAAATCATGTTTTCTGTACAGTTCCGCGCCCCCGATGATTTTCATTCACTCGACCAGATTATAGGCGGACGGATGTCGATATTTCCAACGGTTGAAATGAGAAATGCCTATGAACCTAACGACCCGCGCCGCAAAATGACCATTTTTGAAGCCGGCGATCCATGGGCTTATAACAAGAATGGTTTTCAACAAAGCGAGAGTACCGCCGAAGGCCAGATTCCTTATACCGGAATGGCCATCAAAAAATGGGTCAATCTTTCGATCAATAACGCCTCCGGTGCAACCCTTAGCGATCAGCATATGGTAAAAATCCGCTATGCCGATTTATTGCTGATGTATGCTGAAGCCATGTTTGAAAGTGGGCAGGGGGCAGATGTAAGGGCGTTAAAAGCTTTAAATGACGTTAGGGGCAGGCAGGGTGTAAACATGCCGCCTAAGTTGGCCCTAACCCGCGACATCATCAGAAACGAGCGTCGTGTGGAGCTTGCTTTTGAAGGCTTGCGCTATAACGATCTGATCCGTTGGAAAGTTGCTGCCCAGGTCATTCCGCAGATACCTTACGATAGCAAAGGCACAAAACGCAAATTCAAATCCTATCTTTTTCCTATTCCGTTGGGGCAGATGGATATCATGAGAAATGTATGGAAACAGAATCCTGACTTTCAATAAACCACTGCCAGGATGAAAAAGAACATATTACTTTCGCTGCTGTTGCTAACAGCGGCGAAAGTCTTTGCGCAAGACCAGATGGTGCTCAAAAGCCCCAATCAGAAAACTGCCATTACGCTATCTGTCAGAAACAATAGTTTAAATTATGAGGTTTCCAGCGGTAATAAAGTGGTCATTAATTCTTCACCCATCCGCATGTTTGTGGACGGCTCAGACATTACCAGCGGCATTACCATGGGCAAAGCCGAAAGGTATCAGCTGAACGAACAATATCCATGGTATGGCGTACATGCTACTGCCCGAAACCATTACAATGGTGCAAAAATGGACATCGTTAATGGCGCAGTCAATTATACATTAGACCTTCGTGTTTTTGATGATGGAGTAGCTTTCAGGTTAGTTGTTCCGGGAAAAGACAATGAAAAAAGAGTTGCCGACGAGGCTACCGTGTTTACGCTGCCTGCAGGCAGCCTGGCCTGGTACCACGATCTGTATATGCACTACGAAGGTGTGTACGAAAAGAAAAATATGGATACCGTAAAGGCGGGGCAGTGGGCCGCACCATCGGTTACTTTTCAGCAGCCTCACAATAAACTTTATGTGGCCATTACCGAGGCCGACCTGAAAAATTATGGTGGTATGGCCCTCCAAACGGATGGCAAAAAAGGAATGGTATTGCGCTTACCGCAACATCAGCCTACTTCTTATCCCTATAAATTGCGCTATAGTCCGGCCGATACCCTGAAATTGTCTAAACCGGCTGTGATAACAGGTACCATTAGTACCCCATGGCGTGTAGTTATGATTGCCGAAAACCTCAACAGCCTGGTCAACAATGATATGGTACACAACCTTTGTCCACCGCCCGATAAGCAGCTGTTTCCGCAAGGTATCAAAACCGAATGGATAAAACCGGGGCCGGCGGTATGGAAATATCTCGACGAAGGTGGCGAAAGTACTGTAGCCAATATGAAGGAGTTTTCCAGAATGGCAGGTGAACTGGGCTTCAAACACAATATTCTGGAAGGATTCTGGAACAAATGGAGCGATGATGATTTGAGGGGCCTGACCGATTACTCCAGGAAACAAGGCGTAGAAATCTGGCTTTGGGAACATTCTAAAAACTTATGGGATACCGCCAAAAGACAAGCCTTTTTTAAACGTTGTCACGATTTGGGCATTGGTGGTTTAAAAATTGATTTTTTTGATCATGAAGCCAAAGATGTAGTAGACTTGTATGAGGATATCCTGAAAGAAACGGCAGAACAGAAATTAATGGTCGATTTTCATGGTGCCAATAAACCTACAGGACAGGAACGTACCTGGCCAAATGAGCTGACCCGTGAAGCTGTAAAAGGTATGGAAGCCAGTAAGCTGGCCGATAGGGCAGGACACAATGTAACGCTTCCTTTTACCAGGTTTATTGCCGGGCATGCCGAATATACTCCTGTACATTTTGGCGAACGTCGTAAAAATACCACCTGGACACACCAGATCGCTACAGCAGCCATTTTCTCTGCACCGCTGCTTACCTACGCCGCTAGTCCGCAACACCTGCTCGAAAATCCGGCAGTAGAAATGATCAAAAGCATCCCTTCCGTATGGGATGAAACGATTGTATTGCCAGGCTCGGCAATTGGCGAAGCTGCAATTTATGCCAGACGTAAGGGCAATACCTGGTTCCTGGCCGCTATCAATGGTAAAAAGCCGGTAACCATAACGGTTTCCCTGTCATTTTTGGGCGATGGTACCTATCAAAAGTTGGAAGTGGCTGATGTAAAAGGAAACACGGCTACGCTAAAAGTCACGAAAGGTCAAAACACCAAAAAGGATAAAATTGTACTCGATCTGGGCGAAGGCGGTGGTTATATCGCTAAGTTCACAAAATAAATTCAGCCGGGCGGGAAATGTTCAAAACGTTGAATAAAATGCCAAATTGAGCAATTTTATATCTTACATCATTTCATATATTTGGTTAGGCTACTAACCAAATATATGAAATGATGATGCTATTGACGTCTGTTTCAGGCCTGTTTTCCTTTTTCAACGTATAATTTTAATGCTGTAGATGTCGGTAAAACACATACATACAGATGAAGAATTATTTGCATTGATAAAGGAGGGCAACCATGTTGCTTACACGCAGATATTTGACCGCTTTTATGGCGTATTGTATTTACATGCCCTCAAAATCCTTCAGGATGAGGATGAAGCCAAAGACCTGATACAGGAATTGTTTGAAATGATCTGGGCCCGGCGCAGTACATTAAGTTTAACGGGAAGTTTATCATCTTATTTATACGCCAGTACACGCAATATGGTACTCAATCGTATAGCTTATAAAAAGGTGAGGGGCAGATATATCCAATCCCTCGGGCAGTTTATGGAACAGGAACAGTGTCTTACCGATTTCCATGTACGCGAGCAGCAGCTCAAACAACTCATTGAACAGGAGATTGCTGCTTTACCTTCAAAAATGAGTGAAATTTTCCGTCTCAGCCGAACCGAATACCTGTCTCACAAAGAAATTGCCTCAAAACTGTCCCTTTCCGAATTAACAGTCAAAACACAGGTCAAAAGGGCTTTAAAGATACTTAAACCCAAGTTTGGCTTCGTCATTAGCTTCCTGTTGTTTTTTATTTCCTGATTTTTTTCTCTTTACGTACCCCCGGGCAGGGGAGCTAATTGTCTTATGAGGAAAAAAAATAAAAGGGCAATTTTATGACGGATGATCCTGAAAAATTATTGGATAAATACAATGCAGGGCTTTGTACAGATGAAGAAAAATCGGTAGTCGAAAGCTGGTACCTTAAAATGAGTGCCGCAACAGATTCAAAGCTGAATCCGGAGACAGCAGTTTCCACAAAGGAAAAAGTATGGGCTGCCTTGTCTGCAAATAAAACCCCTGCGCATCCAAGGTATTTAAAATACAAGATTGCTTCCGCTGCAGTGCTGATTGTGGGACTTACCCTGACCATTTTGTACCATACAGAGCCGGCAAACCAGCACAAGCTTACCACCCTGGTTAAGCAAGATATAGCTCCCGGAGGTAATAAGGCTTTTTTAACATTGTCCAATGGAAAGAGGCTTTCTTTAACTGATGCCGCTAATGGCCATATCCTGAAAAATAGCGGCCTGCAGATCACTAAAACAGCCGAAGGCCAACTGGTTTATACCGTCTCCAGGGATGGCGCGGGCAGTATAGAAAAGCCCGGTTTCAATGAAATAGAAACACCCCGGGGCGGACAGTACCAGGTTAACCTTCCTGATGGGACCAAAGTATGGCTCAATGCCGCTTCCTCACTGCGCTATCCTACCCGGTTTACCGGAAAAGATAGAATTGTTGAACTTAAAGGTGAAGGTTATTTTGAAGTGGCCAAAGATGTAAAACGTCCCTTCATCGTAAAAAGTGACCGTCAGCAAGTAGAGGTATTGGGTACCCATTTCAATATCAATAGCTATCCTGAAGAAGAAAGTACCCATACCACCCTGCTGGAAGGTAGTGTAAAAGTGCATACAGATATACAGGGCAAAACTGTACTGCTAAAACCAGGACAGCAAAGTAAAATAGAAGGCGATAAGGTTGACGTAGAAAACGCCGACATAGAAAGTGTATTGGCCTGGAAAAATGGCGATTTCTTTTTTAAAGGAGATGACATCAAAACTGTAATGAATAAAGTGAGCAGATGGTACGATGTAACCGTGGTATACAAAGGCAATTTTAGCGGGCTCAAATTCGGAGGATTGATTTCCAGGTCCAAAAATATCTCTTCGGTACTGAACATTATGGAGTCGACCGGCAAGGTACATTTCAAAATTGAAGCTAAAACCATTACAGTAAGCAGATAATTTAATCAAAAACCAAAAATTAAACAAGTATGAAAAAGAAAACCTTTACTCAACAATCGCCTTAGATATGTAAGAAAGCCTAATTTATTGCTTTATTAAGGTAATAAAAAAGAAAAACCGGAAGTGCTTCGAACCACTCCCGGTAAAATGGCTGGGATTACCCTCAAACTTCAAATTTTCGTTTAACCCAACTTACCAAATGTATGAACTTTTACAAACAATCTGTATGTAAGCTACCTGGCTATGTACATAAACTGCTGTCGGCCATGAATGCTGCATTTAGCACAATCAGCCAGACAGATAAGAGCAGGCTAATTATGCGAGTTAAAATTACCTCAATTTTATTGATCACAGTTTTTTTGCAAATCGCACAGGCTTCAAGGGCGCAGCGCATTACGTTGTCCAAAAAAAATGTGACACTGGAACAGCTGTTCAAAGAAATACGTAAACAAAGCGGCTATGATTTTTTCTTTGACCTTGGAGATTTAAAAAAGGCAAAAAGGATAGATCTTTCGGTAACCAATGAGACCCTTGAAAATGTGCTGGACCGTTGTTTTGAAAATCAACCCTTTACTTATGTGCTGAAAGACAAGGCCGTAATCATCAAAGAGCAGGCCATACAAAACTTATCTGTTATTGCCGAATTCAGTCAAAAAACAGACATTAAGGGTCGGGTAACCGATGAAAAGGGTGGGCCTTTACCTGGCGTAAGTGTAAAGCTGAAAGGAACTTCAACGGGTACCATTACAGATAAAAATGGTAATTATACACTAGGTATAGCCAGCGCCAGCGGCACCATCGTATTCAGTTATGTCGGCTTTGCCACACAGGAAGTAGAGGTTGCAGGAAAAACAACAATCAATGTAAAACTGAAGGAAGAAAATGCGAGTTTAACAGAAGTTGTGGTAGTGGGGTATGGTACACAGAAGAAGGTCAATTTAACCGGCTCGGTAGCTACTGTAGCTGCCGACGAACTGATCAAAAGGCCTGCGGCAAATGCTTCCCTTTTATTGCAGGGAAAGGTACCTGGACTACAGATCATCCAGAATTCTGCACAGCCCGGATTGGAAAGTCCCTCCATACAAATTCACGGCGTAGGAACTTTTGGGGCTAGCGGCAACAATCCATTGGTACTTATTGATGGGGTAGAAGGCTCGCTTAGCAATCTCAATCCAAACATGATTGAAAACATTTCGGTACTCAAAGATGCAGCTTCGGCAGCAATTTATGGCGTACAAGGTGCTAATGGTGTTATTTTGGTAACTACTAAAATGGGTATCAAAGGGCGCTTAAATATCGAATACGCCTATAATATCGGCAGACAAAAGCCGGCCGGCGTTCCTGACCTGATCTGGAATTCGGCCGAGTTCATGACGCTCAGTAATGAAGGAATCAACAGAACCGGACAAAATGTAGGCAAATTGTATACTCAGGCTCAGATTGATGCCTATAGAAACGGAAACGGCTCAGCCCAGTTTCCTAATACCGACTGGGCAAAACTCATGTTCAACGACGCTACCATGCAACAACACTTTTTAAGTGTAAATGGCGGTGAAGGCAAAACTACCTACAATTTTGGACTCGGATACCTGGATCAAAACGGTATTTTAATCAATACAGGATATAAAAAATACAATGCCTCGCTCAACTTTAAAACGCAAATGAGCAAAGTGGTTACTTTTGGCAGCAACTTTAGTTTCATGCAGGGCGATCGTCGTGATCCGGTCGACAATTCTGAGAACCTTGTTTTGAGTATCTATGCGCAACATCCATTATGGACACCTTATCTGCCTGATGGAAGTGGCCGTGTGGTTAGTAAAGCCTACGATTTTGAAACCACCAACCAAAATGCTTACGCGGTAATGAAAACCAGTAAGGATTTAAATAAAGAATATGGTGTGTCGGCCATCAGTTATCTCAATTTTAATCTTGCAAAAGGCCTTACCGGCGAAGTTAGGGGCGCCGTACGTTACAATTCCGACAGGCAAACTGCCAGCCGCATTCCGCTGCCCACATTTTTGTTCCAGCCTGATGCACAGGGCGTGTACAAACCTCAGCAAAACTATCTGGGCACTTTTATCACGCTGCGCAAAACTCAGCAGGAGTTTATGAATTACACAGGTTATGCTACC
The DNA here is from genome assembly GCF_900564155.1 of Pedobacter schmidteae. Classification (NCBI taxonomy): domain Bacteria; kingdom Pseudomonadati; phylum Bacteroidota; class Sphingobacteriia; order Sphingobacteriales; family Sphingobacteriaceae; genus Pedobacter; species Pedobacter schmidteae. The sequence goes on from NZ_LS999839.1 coordinate 3,597,262, forward strand.
CTAACCTACGATGAAACTTTTAATGAGGTGCATCACTTTAGTGCTGTGGCCGGTTACAATATGGAAAACCATACTTATCAGCAGCAGGCAGGCTTCAAAAGAGATTTTCCTTCTCCTGATTTGGCCGATTTAAATGCAGGCGGTAATGACGCACAAACCGCAAATGGTTATTCTTATGAGTGGGCCTTGCAATCGGGCTTCGGGCGCGTAAACTATGCCTATAACAACCGCTACCTGGTCGAAGCAACCTTGCGCTACGATGGCTCTTCCAAGTTCAGAAAAGGCAAAAGGTGGGGTACTTTTCCGGCTTTTTCTGCCGGATGGAGAATCTCGCAGGAGGACTTTCTGAAAAGCTCTACCTGGCTCAGCAATTTAAAAATTCGTGGCTCCTGGGGGCAGCTGGGCAACCAAACCATCAATCTGCAGGGCACACAGAACCTGAACAATTATCCTTATCAAAACCTGCTGGATTATGGTACTTACGTTTACGATAATGTGACTACCGGTATCGTATCGCAGAATTTATCCGATCCCAACATCACCTGGGAAACGACGACTGCTGCAGGTGTGGGACTTGATTTTGATCTGTTCAATGGAAAATTATCCGGTACAGCCGACTATTTCAATAAGAAAACGAAAGACATTTTGCGAGTGGCCCAACTACCCGATTTTGTAGGGATGGGTGCACCTACCGTCAATTCGGGAGCCATGAAAAATACAGGCTTTGAATTTACGCTGTCGCATAAAAATAAAATAGGTGAGTTTCATTACGAAATTGGCGCCAACTTTTACACCTATAAAAATGTAGTTACCAAATTTGGCCCCGAAGAAATTCAGAACAATAAAATCCGTCGCGAAGGCTTGCCATGGAACTCCTGGTACATGCTCGATTGGGTAGGGGTTTTTCAAAATCAGGCCGAAATTGATGCCGCACCTAAACATCAGAACAGCCCAAAGCCCGGCGACTTAAGGTTTGCCGATCACAGCGGGCCAAATGGTGTGCCTGATGGCAAGATTGATCCCTTCGACAGGGTCGTGATCAAAGGACAGCATCCTGATTTTAACTACGGATTTAACCTCAACCTGGAGTACAAAGGTTTCGACTTATCAGCTTTCTTTTTAGGTGTTGCCGGAAGAAAGGTTTATACCAGCGACTGGGGGTATGGTGCTTTCCGGCAGTGGTCGCCACCGCCAACTTTCTGGCGCGACAGGTGGACACCCGACAATCCGACCAACAAACTTCCGGGAATGTATGTAGATACCTATGCGCCAATTACTACTGCTTCTTCTTTCTGGCTGCAGGATGCGTCTTATTTAAGGTTAAAAAACCTGGTAGTTGGCTATACTTTTAAAAATGAGTTGATTAAAAAAATCGGAATGCAAAACCTAAGGGTGTATTTCTCGGGAGATAACCTGTTTACCATCAGCGACTTTGTGGGCGATCCGGAACGTGTAATCCTCGACAATACCAGCGGCCGTTTTGCTATATATCCGCAGGCCAATGTATACACACTAGGAATTAAAACAACTTTTTAAAGATAAAGATCATGAATGCAAAACATTTAAAATATACCGTCTTTGCGGCGTTAATCATCTTTTTTAGTAGTTGTAAAGATGACCTGTTGGACAAACAACCAACTGATAAATTAACCAATGAGGTATTCTGGACCTCAAAAAAAGATGCTGACCTGGCTTTGGCCGGTTGTTACAGCACGCTACGTACCCCGGCATTTGCTATCGATGTAAGTTCATTCTCCTCTATGCAGTTCGAAAGCCTCACCGATAATGCCTATAGCAATTCTACCCTTGATAATTATACCGATATCTCCAGGGGTATCCTGACCTCCTCCACCGGAGGCATCCAGCTCCGCATGTGGGTTGATTGCTATCGGGGTATTGCCCGCTGTAACTGGTTTTTAGGTAACATTGATAAAGTGCCGGATCTAACCAAAACGGATAAAGACCGCATGCTTGGAGAAGCCTATTTTTTACGTGCTTTTTACTTTAACGAACTCACTATGCTATATGGTGATGTGCCTCTGGTTACGGAAGCACTGGGCTTTGGCCCCGAGGTATTCAAAGTTAAAAAATCTCCAAAAGCAGAGGTAGTTGCAAAAATTATCAAAGACCTGGATTTGGCCAGTGCAGGTTTACCAAACACGGCATATAGTAATGGCCATCCTGTTCGCGGATCGGCATTGGCACTCAAAGCCCGGATTTGTTTGTACAATGAGATGTGGCCCGAAGCGGCCGCGGCCGCTAAACTCGTTATCGATGAAAAGAAATTCTCACTAGCTCCAAATTATCAGGGCATATTTTTTGGCGAGCAGGCCAACAACCCGGAAATTATTTTCTCTATCAAGGCTTCAAGTCCTACCATAGTGCACAATCTGGATTTATTGTATGGATCGCGTTTCTCGATGGTGCCTATGCATAGCCTGGCTGATGCATACGAAATGAGCGATGGCACAAAACCGGTAGCGCCTATTGTCCCATCTTCTTACGATCCGGCCAATAGAATGCGGAACGACTTTTATCAAAACAGAGACCCACGACTAAAACTGACCATTTTTACGCCTGGTGCTACCTGGGCCTATAACACCACCATTGGTTTCAACAATGTAGACAAAGGAAGAGCTGAATCGCCTTCGGTAAACAACCTGGGCATACGCAAATATGTCAATATCAACGTAAATGATGGCAACTCCGGACCTACCGGAAGTGATCAGGCACTGGTTAAAATTCGTTTTGCCGACGTGTTGTTAATGTATGCCGAGGCCATGACCGAAATCGGCGGTGGTACCACCAATGACGCTACTGCATTAAAGGCTTTAAACGATGTACGCTCAAGGCCAGGTATCAACATGCCACCCAAAGGCACACTTACTCGCGATCTGGTACGTAACGAACGCAGGGTAGAGCTTGCCTTTGAAGGATTGAGGTATTACGACATCAAAAGATGGAAAATCGCAAAAATGGTAATGAATGGGGTTAAAGATCCCGGAAATGTAATAAGGGTATTTGAAGACAAACATTATCTATGGCCGGTACCGCAATCTGAAGTAGATAAAATGGGTATTGATTTTCAAAATCCCGCTTACAGGTAAGAAGGTTTACAGCTACAACCCGTAGGGCTCATGAGTACTGTTAAAAACCGGGTTTACGAGTTCATGAAAACAATAGAAGAACATTAATAATCATAAACGGATGAAAACAAAAATATTGCTGATTCTAGCCCTGGCCTTCATAACAGCCGGTTCAAATGCCCAATCTCGGGCCGATTGGGGGGCTATGGAAGTAACTGTGTCCAATCCCGGTGGGCAATGGCTCATCAAGGGTAAAAAGCAACAGGTTGTGCTCAACCCCGCCGATCTGAAACTGAGCGTCAAAGCCGAAGGCGAAACCTGGTCTATGGTGCCCTCCGCATTTAACGATATGCAGGTAAAAAGCAAAGGGAAAATACAGCAGTTGCGCTTGGTCGATGCAAAGAAAAAGAACATCAGTTATTACGATACAGGCTATAAAACGGGCATCCAGATTACATTGCAAGACTGGCCAGGCCTCGACCTTAAACTCTATTTAACCGCATGTTTGGAGGGTGATAACGAAGACCTGGTTTTTGACATTGCTGCAGAAGAACACAACGATGTGGTGAGGGAGCTAAACTGGCCAACAGCATTGGATGCTGAAAAGGTAGACTGCACTTTGCTTAGCAATGTCAGAGGTGTATTGCTGCCCCGAAACTGGCCCAAACCCTATCATCCTATCCGGACGTCGGAAAAGGACGGCAGCATCAAAAAAAGCGACAGGAGCGAACTGCAAAGCAATGTCATCGAAGACTGGTGCATGTCGTGGTGGGGTTTTCAGAAAGGAAAATCGGCCATGATGCTGATTGTGGAAACCCCTGATGACGCTGCTTATCAATTTAGCCACCCGGCTGGCGGACCAACGGTAATCGGTCCGCGCTGGAGGCCACAACTGGGCAAGCTGGGTTATCCACGCACCGTAAGAATGTGTTTTTTTCCCGAAGGAAATTATGTAGACATGGCCAAGCGCTATCGTAGTTATGTAATCAATACGGGGCTTTTTGTTTCCCTTAAAGATAAAATTGCACGGAAACCTATAGTGGCCGAATTGATCGGAACACCCATTATCCGTTCGGGGATTCTTACCGATTACAAAGCTGACGGTGCCCGTTGGAAAAGAGATTCTACCACCCGCTATAAAATGGTGAGTTTTGATGAGCGTGCTGCCGAATTTAAGCGTTACAAAACCATGGGACTTAAAAATCTTTGCGTAGTGCTTACCGGATGGCCAAATCTGGGCTACGACAGGCAACACCCCGATGCCATGCCACCTGCACCCGCTGCCGGAGGATGGGAAGGCATGAAAAGACTGGCCGAAACCTGTAAGGAACTGGGATATTTATTTAGTCTGCACGACCAATACCGCGATTATTATCTGGATGCACCTTCTTTTAATACCCAATTTGCCATTCATGCCGAAGAAGCAGGGGGCAAGGCCAACATATTTCCGGGCACCCGTTTTGGCGACAGTAAAGAAGGTAAAATCCCTTATATGGATTATTGGGACGGTGGTAAAATGGCCTACCTGAATGGCCGTTTTATGCTGGGGCACCTCAATAAAAATTATCAATGGTTGTTTAAACACAATATCCACCCACAGGGCAACTACCTGGACGTTTTTGGCTATGTACCGCCTGATGAAGATTTCAACCCGCAACATCCCTCAACACGTACCGATGGCTTAAATGACCGCATAAAGTGCTACAACTGGTCCCGAAACAACCTGGGCTTTGTAGGCACCGAAACGGCTTGCGACTGGACCGTTCCTTATGTCGATTTTTCTTCTCCATTGAGTGCTAAAAATGGGATTACCGTGCCGCTGTGGGACCTGGTGTACCACGATGCCATCCTTACCCCTTACCATCCCGATGATTTGCGGGGATTGATATGTGGTGGTATGCCACAAATATCGTTTAGCAAAGGGATTGATGCCGAAACCATTCGGCTTTTGGAACGCATCAGCAACTTAAACAAACGTGTAGCCTTACTGGAAATGACCAAACATGAATTTCTGGATAAAAATTACCGAAGGGAGCGCAGCACTTTTGCCGACGGCACAACGGTTACGGTAGACTGGGATAAAAATACTGCAGAGATATCACCTGAACTGAAAACAAAATGAAGAAACGCACATTGATCATATACCTGTGTGTGGCCTTGGGCAGCACACAGATAAAGGCGCAGCAGGCCATCCCACCGCCTCAGCAAAAGGCCTCCTTATTGTTAAATGTTGATTATAAAAAACTGGTTTCCAGGGCTGATCTTCATTATATGGAGCCTGCAAGCCGGAGCGAGGCCGGTATGCCTGTAGGTAATGGCACTATGGGTAGCTTAGTATGGACCAGCCCTTCACAATTAAAAATGCAGCTCAATAGGGTGGATGTGTTTGGTAACAATTCGGCATCCAACAACTTTTTTCAACGCAATACCGATTACTGTGGTGGCATGGCCTTTGCCGATCTTGATTTTGGCGCTGCAGTATTCCAGAAACCTGATTTTAATCAGTATCTATCCTGCTATAATGGCTTAGCCAGCACCAGGGGGAAAGATATAGAAACAAAGGTATTGGCCTGGAACGAGCAGGACGTGATGGCAGTTCAGATTAGTGATAAGCGTGTAGCCGGTGCTGCATTTAATGCCAGCCTGCGTATGTTGCGCATGCCGGTCACCCACCGCGGAAACCATACTGCGGTCTCCAAAATCAGCATCCGGGGCCAATACATTGTACTTACCCAGGAGTTTAAAGAGGACAATTATTACTGTGGATCGGCAGTGGTGATGGGAATTGAAGGCTTGCCGGTAAGTGCCGAGCTGGCCAATGAAGCTACCGTAAGGTTACTGGCCAACTCCGGCCAAAAAGATTTTACAGTTTATATGGCCAGTGCAGCCGGTTTTGATCCCGCGGCCGATCTTACTGCAACAGCTATCGCTAAACTGGAAGCCGCAAAAAGGCTTGGTTTCGACGGTCTTTATGCTTCCAATAAACAATGGTGGGCCAATTACTGGTCAAAATCTTTTATCCGCCTCAAAAGCAAGGACAAAGAAGCTGATTTTGTGGAGCAAAATTATACCTATTACCTGTATATAATGGGGGCCAGTTCGCGTGGGGCGTATCCAACCAAGTTCAACGGAATGTTGTGGACTACCGGTGGCGATGCCCGTAAATGGGGCGGGGCCTTTTGGGGTGCCAATCAGAGTTGCTTGTACAATGCACTATTCCCCACCAATCATCTTGAGCTGATGGACCCCATGTTTGGCATGTATACCCGGGCATATGCCTCTTTCGAAAAAAATGCGGTGCAACAATGGGGTAGCAATGGAATTTACATTCCCGAAACGGTTGGCTTTGATGGTGTACCCGAACTTCCTGAGGACATTGCGACAGAAATGCGGGAAATTTATTTAAAACAGAAACCCTGGGGCCAACGCTCGCAAAAATTTATAGACTATGCGGAAACAAAACAGCCCTTTCTAAGTCGCTGGAACTGGAAAAAGGATACCCTTTGGGTAGAAGGAAAATGGCCTATGGCCGATCGCGGGTCGGGCCCTTACAGTCCGGTAAACCATATCTTTTCACGGGGCGCGAAAATTGCCTATCAGTATTGGCAAAAATATGAATATACGCAAGATCTGGACTGGTTACGGGAAAAGGCCTATCCCATGCTAAGGGGTATAGCCGAATTTTACCGCAATTATCCAAATGTTAAAAAGGAAAATGATGGCAAATACCATATTTATCATGTAAATGACAACGAATCTATTTGGGGTGGCCACAACACAGTGGAGGAAATCTCATCCATGATGGGCATTTTTCCTGCACTTATCAAGGCTTCAGAATTGTTGGGTACGGATGCCGAAATGCGCCCCATCTGGAAAGAATTTATTCAGCATCTGTCGCCCTTGTCCAGCAGCAAAAACTATCCTGATATCGCTGCACAAAAGGAATTCTGGGTAGGGGCTTTGCCTCCGCTGATCAAAGGAAATGGTCAACGCAAACCTGATGGCAATACCATGCCTGTATGGTTTTTTGATTTGTGTAACCTGGAAGCCGATCCGGCTATGCTGAAGGTTGCACAGGCCACATACGACGGCTACTTTCCAAATGGTATCAACAATACAGTGCATCCTTACGTGTTGTCCAAAATTCCGGCTGCGGGTGCCATGTTGGGTCGTGCCGATGCGGTTAAATATTTAATCCCCAACCAGATTAGGCGGGCACCTAAAGATGAAGTGCTGGCCAACCGCATGGACCTGAGCGAGGGTTTTTTTACCACCAATATTCAACGTTTGGGCAGGGCAGCCGATGCCTTGCACCTTGGTCTTTTGCAGGCTGCTCCGGCTAGTCCCGGTACCGATGCCATAATCCGGGTATTCCCCGCCTGGCCCAAAGAATGGGATGCCAGTTATACTTTGCTTGCCCGGGGAAATTTCCTGGTTACAGCAGCCATTGCCGGTGGACAAATTGAATTTGTAGAACTCTTGTCGCAATCCGGAACAACCTGCAAAATACGGAACCCATGGCCCGGAAAAGCAACGGTAGTGTATAGAAATGGTAAAAAAGAAGGTTTAAAAAAGGAAGACCTGATGGTACTGGGCACCAAAAAAGGCGACCGCCTGGTTTTGGTATCAGAAGGCAAAAGCCCCGGGCAGTTTAAACAACTAATGGATTGACGATGCAACAACAAAATAGTAAAAAATGGAGTATAGTAATAGCCTTGATGCTATGCTGCACTGTAACCGGTAAAGCTCAGGAAATATACGCAGGCCGCTATAAGGCGATTTTTACGGAAGCACCCAAAAAGGTACCTACAGTTAAAACCCCCGACGGCCCCCTTGCCGGTAATGGAGATATTGGTTTAACCCTTGGCGGTAGTCCCGACTTGCTAAACTTCTACCTGGGTAAAAATGATTTCTGGCGCGCCTATCCGGTTTATCCCGGAGGTGGTATCGCGCTGCCAGGATGGTTAGAAGTGAGGATCAGCGCCCTTAGGGGCGCTGATTATTATGCCGAACAGGTGCAGGACAAGGCTTTTATCAAAGGTATGTTTACCAAAAAGGACCTTAAAGTTTCGCTTCGTGCCTGGGTGTCGGCCACAGCCAATACCGTGGTGGCCGAGTTTACCGCGAACAAATCCTGCACGCTGCAAACTGGTTTAAACGCCACCAAAGGTAATACCTCGGTCAATACTTCTGGTACCGATAAAGATATAACCTGGGTAACGCGTTCCTTCGAAAATGCACCATTGCTGGAATGGCCAACGCATATCGCTATGGCCCTAAAAGTATTGGGCACCAAAGCCTCAAAAGATGGCGTTATTCTTTTAAAGCCTGGTCAGAAAGTGACACTGGCAGTCACCATGTATACCAATCACGACACGGCCGACTGGAAACAAAAAGCGATTAGCGAGGCCGCGGCAACTAGCTCAGGCAGCCTTGCGTTGTTGAAACAAAAACACGAGGTTTGGTGGAAAGATTTCTGGGGACGCTCCAACGTCCGCATCGGCGATCCTTTCATCGAGAAATATTATTATGCATCCCAATACCTTTTTGGTGCCACGTCCAGGGGCAATAAATTTGCCCCCGGCATCTGGGGCCCTTTTGTAACCCGCGATTCCTCGGCCTGGGGTGGCGATTATCACCTGAATTACAATTACCAGGCGCCTTACTGGGCGGCTTATTCTTCCAATTACATCGACCAGACGGATAATTTCGATCAACCCCTGCTGGATTATATGGACAAAGGCCTGCAGCACGCCAAAGATCTATTGCAGATCAAAGGAATTTATTATCCCGTGGGCATTGGTCCCAAAGGTTTGGTGACTACCCGTTGGCCGCTTACGCCCGATGAAATGGAAAAACGATATGCCACCCGCGAAAATACCATCGATGGGGGCTATAAATTTCTGGGACAAAAAATCAACGCCGTATTTAGCGTGGGCAATATGATGATGCGTTTTTATAGTACTTATGACGCGGCTTATGCTCGCAAAATTTATCCCTATGTACTGGAATGCGCCAATTTCTGGGAAGATTACCTGAAGTTTGAAAACGGCCGTTATGTGATTTATATGGATCATTATGGCGAAGTGATGCCCAACCTTAAAAACAAAGGGCAATGGCGCGATCAGCTGGGCGATTTTAACTCTACCTTATCGCTTGGCCTGGTCAAAATGCTGTTCAAAGGGATCATTGACCTCAGTACTTTTTTAAATGTAGATGCAGAGCGGCTGGCCAAATGGCAGCACATTTCAAAACATTTGAGCGATTTTACGGTTGGGGAAGTAAATGGAAAGCTGAGCTTAAAAAGTGTGGAGAAAAGCCCTTCGGCCTGGCACAGTGGAATCAATGGCCTGGCCAGGGTTTCTATTCATGGCCTTGTTTTGCCGGGTGGGGTATGTGGTCCTAAAACCGATTCGGCCTTTAACCAGATATTGCTGAGCGACGTAGAGCGTTGGGCAACAAAGATGAAAACGCCCGGAGAATGGGCCAATACCCTGGGCAATGGTATCGAAACCTGTTTCCCGGCCGCGGTACGGGTAGGGTATAACGCTGATGAAATTTTAAGACAGTTAAAAGACCGGATTACGCTGCAGTCGCTACCCAATTTATGGATCACAGCTGAGGGCGGCGGTACGGAGACCCTGGCCGCAGTTCCGCTTACCGTCAACGAAATGATGATGCAGAGCTATGAACAGGTGATCCGGATATTTCCCAACTGGAACAGGACCAGGGATGCTGGTTTTGATCAGCTGCGGGCTTATGGCGCATTTTTAGTGAGCAGTAAGCTGGAAAAAGGACAGATTGTATATGTGAAACTTAAAAGCGAAGCTGGCCGGAAGTGTATTATTGATAATCCATGGCCCGGAAAAATTGTTCAACTGTTGCGTTATGGCCAAAAATCAGAACTACTTTCGGGCAAAACTTTTGCTTTTGATACCCGAAATGGCGAGCAGCTGGAGCTGAGGCAGGCCAAAATTTAGTGAGTACAAATTTGCGTGTTTAAAGTGTGCAATTCTGCATAGTCCGGTGGTTTGTTTATGGTTAAATTTCTTTTAATTAATTATTAAAAACAAACGGTCTTATCTGCGCTGTGGCTGGGGCTTGTTCCGCTTCGGGATGACTGCGCCATGAGAGCGCCATGAGTCCGCCATGAGAGCGCCTTTTTACTGATAAAAGGCGCTCTCACCGCGCTCTGGTTCCGCATTTAATGTGCAGTCACCCCGAGCCCTGATAAGGGTGGAACAAAGACCAGCTACAACGCGGATGGCCGGACATAAAAAGAAAAACTATGGGCAAATTTGATGGAAAATACCTTACAGGCCTGGTAGGCGACTCGATAAGTCGCAGGGGCAAAAACGGAAAAATAATTGTACAGTCTGTCCCCGAAACGATCAGGCATACCAAAGCTACCAAACAGGCATCAACTTTATTTGGATTAGGCAGTGTATTGGCGGGAATAATCCGCAAAGATTTGTTTTTTTTGGTCCGGGATAACTACGATCCGGATATGATTAATCGCTTTAATAAACCGGTAAAGGATGTCTTAAGACAATGTTACCAACCGGATACACAAACATTTCATTTTGCTGCCGACAGTTTTGCGCGACTGTCCGGTTTTGAATTTAATATGGGCTCGCTACTGATGAATAGCCTTTGGGTAAAACCTGAAATGACCTTAACGGGCAATACCATAAAAATCAACCTACCCAAAATAAACGTAAAGGAGGAACTTAAATTTCCGCTGCGGGCCGATGTATGCGAGCTGAACATTGCGCTCGCATTGATTGCCCTGATCCCCGGATTGCATAAACATCCGGTGGAGCAAACCATTAGCATCAGTAAAGCGCAGCAGACTTCACCCGCACAGGAATTTACATTTGAAGTGCCGGATGGTTGTCTATGTGTTGCAGGGATAGGCTTGCAATATTTTTCGTTGGATGGCAATGTGAAAACCGTACTCAACAGCAAAAGTTTTAATCCAGCCAATGTATGTGGGGCCATCATCACTCGGGGAACTTTTGTAAAACCTCCAAATGAGGTCACGCCCAATGGCGTTCGTGGTTCGGAATGGTATGAACTGATGAATTTAAAGCTAGGCTAATTTGACTGAATAAATAGCCAAACGGGTACAATTAATCCTGAAATAAAGCGCCTATCTTGACAAGATATTCGCACTTATTGTTGAGATGATGAGATCAGGTTTTACCTTTTTTAAAACGGTAGGTTTACCGTTATACATTGCCGGTATTTTTATGGCACCGGCCGTTGCCCAAGCGCAGCAATCCACTAAGCTGGCAAAAAGCGAGTGGGTATACCTTAAATCCGATGGGAAACTCGGGTATAAAACACTAGGCACAGGCGACAGAATTATGGATTATTCTTACGCCGGCTATATGGGTGGAGGGGTGAAAATTCCTAGTCCGCCGGTAAAAGTTACGGTTGGCCCTTCGGACGGTGATAATACCAAGGCCATTCAACAAGCTATAGACAAGGTAGCGGGAATGAAATTGGTTAACGGTTTCAGGGGAGCGGTATTGTTGAAACCGGGGACTTACAACTGCGAAGAATCTATCATGATGACTGCCAGCGGTATAGTATTGCGGGGAAGCGGATCGGGTGCTGACGGAACCGTAATTAACATGACCGGGAAGGCACACCAGTGTGTGATTGTGAAAGGAAGAGTGGTTAGTAAAGCGGTGGGTAAACCTGTTGCTTTTGCCGATGCTTACGTGCCTTCGGGGGCATTTTCCTTTAACCTGAGCAGTGTTTCGGGCTTAAAAGCAGGCGATACACTTCGCATCAGCCGGCCGGTAACCGGGGAATGGGTTAAACTGATGGGGATGGACACGCTAACGCGCGATGGCAAGCCCCAAACCTGGATTACAGGCGAGATTACTACTGAAAGGGTGATCCGCAGTATTGCGGGGAAAAAGATTACTGTAGATGTCCCATTGACAGATAGCTACGATGCGAAATACCTGGGTATGCCCGGCACAACTGCCGTAAAGATTACTTCAAGTGGCGAATTATCGCAGGTAGGGATTGAAAATTTAAGAATGGTATCGCCCGACCAGACAGGTACCATTAACGAGTCGCACCATAAAGCTTTTTCCATGAGCGGAATTGCTGATGGCTGGGCCAGGAATATTGAGGTTTTTAATACGGTAAACAGCGTAAGTGTAACCGGAAAACGCATTACAGTGGATAATTTAAGCATCATGCACAATTTGGCGACCGTTGGAGCTGCTAAGCCGGCCGATATCAATGGTAGTGGACAACAACTGTTGTTCAACCGCTGTACCATCACCGGCGATAACATGTTCTTTTTTGGTACAGGCGCTAAAGTTACCGGTCCTATAGTAGTGTTAAATTGTATTTTTAAGGGGAATGGTTGGATACAACCCCATCAAAGATGGGCCACAGGTTTGTTGATTGACAGATGTGAGGTACCCGGTGGCGGGATCGATTTTATGAACAGGGGGGCAATGGGTTCGGGCCATGGCTGGTCGATAGGTTGGGCCGTGGCCTGGAATTCCAAAGCCAAATCCTTCCTCAACCAGCAACCTCCGGGATCGGCCAACTGGGTAATTGGCGGACAGGGTGAAAAGCAGCAAAAATCGCAGCCATTTTACAAGGATCCTTTGGTAAAAGAGGGTATTTATGATGCTTATGGTACACCTGTAACACCAGGAAGCTTATACCTGGCGCAACTGGCCGAACGCCTGGGCACTTCCGCGGTAACGAACATTGGCTACTAATGGTAGTTGATGGGAACTTTAAATAAATAGAAAATACACATTAAGATAAAATTAAATTCAGGAAACAACCTGAGTTTAATTTTAAACACCGATTTTTAAATATGATTAAACCTAAATTCGTAAAACACACTACTCAATTTTTTAAAGTGCTGATGCTGATTTTGTTAAGTACTGGAAGTCTGCAGGCGCAAACCATGGAGGAAATGTGGGACGACCGCTCAAACGGCCAAAAACATCCCAATATCCAATGGTTTAAGGATGCTAAATTCGGGATGTTTATTCACTGGGGGCTGTATGCAAAACTTGCCGGCGAATGGAAAGGTAAACGTTATTATGGAAGCGGCGAGTGGATTATGAACCAGGGGAAAATTCCGGTTGCCGAGTATAAAGAAGTGGCTAAAACTTTCAACCCGGTAAAATTTAATGCAGAAGAATGGGCACAGCTGGCTCAGGATGCGGGTATCAAATACATGGTAATTACAGCCAAACATCACGAAGGCTTTGCCATGTACAATTCGAAGGTGAGCGATTTTAACATTGTTGCTGCAACACCTTACAAAAAAGACCCGATGAAAGCCCTGGCCGCTGCCAATGCAAAACGCGGTATTCAGTTTGGCTTTTATTATTCACAGTTTCAGGACTGGTACGAGCCTAATGGAGGAAGAAATACCTGGGATTTTGATGAAAGTAAAAAGGATTATCAGAAATATTATAAAGAGAAAGCCATTCCGCAGTTAAAAGAACTGCTCAGCAATTATGGTCCATTGGGTATTGTGTGGTTTGATACACCGGGCGGGATGACGAAAGAACAGACCCAGTCCTTTATTAATGAGCTGAGGGTGTTGCAACCTAAAAGTTTGTTTAGCAGTCGTGTTGGGCAGGGCCTGGGCGATTACCGTGATTTTGGTGACTCGGAAGTACCGGCTACGCCGATAAAAGGGGCCTGGGAGTCGATTTATACCCACAACGATTCCTGGGGATACATCAAACACGATATGAATTTTAAAACTCCTGCCGAAATCATCAGGCTGCTGGCCAATGTGGCCTCTAAAGGCGGAAACCTGATGTTGAATGTAGGACCCGATGGGGAGGGGAACATCCCCGAATATTCAGTTAAATTTTTGCGTGAAACCGGAAAATGGCTGGCACAGAATGGCGAGAGTATTTACGGTTCTACTTATGGCCTGATTCCGGCCCAGCCATGGGGTGTAAGCACATCAAAACCCGGGAAACAATTTCTGCAGGTGATGAACAGACCGGAAAACGGTAAACTGCTGGTGCCGGGTTTTAAGGGGAAGGTGAACAAGGTGTATAGTCTGATCGGTAAAAAAGAACTCAAATGGAAAAACGATGGGGATGATGTGTGGATAGCGCTTCCTGAATTTGATGCCGGGGCGGTGAATACTGTTTTTGTGATGGAGTATTCAGGAAAAGTTCCTGATTATGATTTAAATGTGCCGGTTACGGTGTCAAGCCAGTTTAAAGAAAATGCCATTGAGGCTGTTTTTGCAAAGCTGAAAGGAAATCCACAGGTAAAAAGCCTGACTTATAGCCATTATTATGGCGACTGGAAGCACACGGTTTGTGTGACCGATATGAAAGACAGTGCCGACGAAGCCGTTTTTACCATTCGCGTAACAGAACCAGGGGATTACAAAATAGCGCTGGAGTATTCCTGCCCGCCTGAAAGCGCTAAACTGGAGGGGAGCATGAAAGTAAACAACCAGGAGTTTTTGTTTCGCACCTTACGTACCTCTAATTTTGATTCGAAGGCACCCCTGCCATTCATTAAACATGTAATTGCCACTACCACTTTTAACAAGGCAGGAGCATATCAAATCAGCATTAGTCCGTTGCAAAACGGACTGGAATTATTTAAATTAAAGGCCGTATTGATGGAACCCGTAAAATAACCATAAAACCAAATCCTATGAACCAGTCAGCGCTCCGATTCCAGGCGGTTGATGTCCTAAGGGCCTTAACCATGTTCCTGATGATTTTTGTAAACGATGTAGGCAGTGTAAAGCAGCTGCCGCATTGGGTAGATCATGTAGCTGCCGATACAGATGGGATGGGGTTTGCCGATGTCATATTTCCGGCTTTTTTGTTTATTGTAGGCCTTTCCTTGCCATTTGCACTTCAAAGCCGCCTTAAAAAAGGAAAATCTTTCGTTTCCATATCGCTTTATATCCTGCTCAGGTCGGTCGCGCTGATTGTGATGGGCTTTTTTCATGTCAATTCGGAGGGGTATAGCGATAGGGCCTGGCTTCCACATCCGGTATGGACTATTTTGGTGACGTTCAGTTTTTTTCTGATCTGGATGGATTATCCAAAGACTTTATCGGCGACCAAAAAAAACGGAATGGTGCTGCTGGGGATTTTAACCCTTGCATTGATGGCCTATCTGTATAAGGGTGGCAATGAGGCAAATCCGCATTGGATGCGGCATTCCTGGTGGGGAATATTGGGCATTATTGGTTGGGCATACCTGGTTTGTGCCTTTGTTTTCCTGCTTTCAAAAGGAAATATTTACGTGCTGACCGCTGTCCTGGTACTTTTCTTTGGCATCAATATCGCCAGCCATATGGACCTGATGCCCTTTGAGCCCTGGCTGATTGGGGATGCTTCCAGCGTATCGCTCATTATGTTTGGAACGGTAGCCTCCTTGTTATATGTAAAATGGCGGACAGCATTTAGCCATAAGCTGCTTACGCTGTTTTCCATATCAGCGCTGTTGCTCATTGGTTTGGGGTTGTTCATCAGACCCTTTACCGAGGGGATTTCTAAAATTAATTCTACACCGTCCTGGGTAGCCATCTGTACGGGCATCAGTTTGCTGACCTTTGTGTTGATGATTTTTCTGGTAGAGATAAAAGGCAAAAAGAACTGGTTTAATGCCATTGATGCTGCCGGAACCAGCACATTGACCTGTTATTTAATACCTTACATCGTATATGCTGTTTTCGAACTTTTTGGATTTTGGTATCCCGATGTGTTAAATACAGGTATTATTGGTATCTTAAGATCCTTTTTACTTTCCTTCCTGATCATCATACTGGTACGGCAAATGGAGCGCAGGGGGATTAGATTGAAAGTTTAATTTGTTGATAATCAAAACGCTAAATGTAAACATATGAAATCTAACTTAACGCAATCACTTCAGGCTATCCTGCTATTGTTTACCACATTGCTGGTATTGGGCAGTACCAGGGCCAACGCGCAATCGGTAAAACAGAAAAAGTATATTGTAAATGGCTACGTTGGCGGCTACCGCGGTCTGGTAGATACCAAGGCCATTGATGCCAAAAAGCTAACCCATATCAATTATGCCTTTGTAAACGTAAAAGACAGCATGGCCTGGCTTACCAACTTAACTACCGATTCGATCAATTTCAGGAAACTGAATGAATTGAAAAAAGTAAATCCTGATCTTAAGATATTGATTTCTATTGGCGGATGGGCATGGAGCGAGAATTTTTCGGATGCGGTACTAACCCCTTCATCGCGAAAGTTGTTTGCCAAAACCAGCGTAGCTATTGTGCAGCAGTATCATTTGGATGGGGTAGACATTGACTGGGAATACCCGGGGATGCCAGGCGAAGAAGGGAATGTTTACCGGCCGGAAGATCAGCAGAACTTTACGCTGATGTTTGGGGCAATCAGAAAGGAGCTGGATAGCCTGCAACGCATCGATGGCAAGTATTATGAACTTACTGCTGCCGTGGGGGGGTCAAAATCATTTATCCGGCATACCGAGATGAAAGCGGTGGGTGCTTTGCTGGATTATGTATTTATCATGACCTACGACTACTCGGGAGGGGACGGGCCGGTTGGGCACCATACCAATTTATATCCCAATGGGAAAACCGAAAACCAATCCTCGGCACACCAGTCGGTAACCGATTTTATGGCAGCCGGCGTACCGGCCGGTAAAATTGTACTGGGCGCGGCATTTTACGGAAAGGCGACTGAAGTAGCCGGGACAGAAGGCCATGGTTTGGGCCAGGTGAAAGTAGTACAGCAAGGTGCCGGAAAAGCCAAAGGACAGGGTGGGGGCTTTACCAAAATGAAAGATACCATGGTGGACAAAAATGGATATAAGGCTTACTGGGACCGCAAGGCCAAAGCGCCTTATCTCTTCAATAAAGATACCCGGGTATTTGTCACTTACGACAATGAAAAATCCATCGCTGCCAAAATAAAATACATCAAAAAGTACGATCTGGCAGGTATCTTTTTCTGGGAATATTTTAATGACCCTAAAGGCTACCTGATTGGCGCGATAGACCGAAAACTTCATTAAAGTGGGTAAAATAGCCTGTTTTTAAGAATTTCACCCCATTCATTTAAGATTTCACCCCCTTTTTTATTCCGTCTGCTACTACATTAGCCTTACCAAATATAAGGTTATGCAATTACACCAATGCGTGTAACCTGTAAAGCTAAACGGACCATGAACGAGCACAAAGTATTTTTCCCGGCTATTGTTGTCACTGATCACAAACGGTTAGCTACAGTACAATTTATGGTACTGTTTGGTTTAGAACTGACCAAAATTTAACCTAACTAAATATACTGATCATGAAAGCACAACTACTTAAAGTATCAATGGAGCCAGCCCATTCATTTAGTGTAAGACAAGACCTGGAGCCTTCAATTAACAACAGATGGCATTACCACCAGGAGATAGAACTGATCTATTTTAATAAGGGAGACGGCACGCAATTTATTGGCGACAGTATTAAGCGCTTTAAATCGGGCGACATTGTATTGCTGGGCGCAAACCTGCCACACTACTGGAGGTTTGATGATGCCTATTTTACTACCGAAACCAAACCGGCACCTGCCGATGTACGGGTAGCTCATTTTAGTGAAAACCTTTTTGGCGATTGTTTCATCAACCTGCCTGAAAATAAACTGTTGAAAGATATCCTGGAAAAAGCAAAACGAGGCGTAAAGGTAACCGGAAAAAATAAAGCGCAGATAGCAGAACTGATTACCAGGATGCTGAAAGCCGAAGGAACAGAAAAAATTATCATTTTGATGCAGGCCCTGGTAGAAATTGCCAAATCGAGCCAGCTTGAAGTGCTTTCATCTGTAGGTTTCCACTATGACCTGGAGATGATTGAAAAAGACAGGATCAACGATATTTACGACTATACCTATGCCAACTTCAAAAACAAGATTTACCTGGAGGAGATTGCAGAAGTGGCGAGGATCAGTCCGAATTCTTTTTGCCGTTACTTTAAATCGCGCACCCGAAAAACCTATTCACAATTTTTGATAGAAGTTAAAGTGGGGCAGGCCTGTAAGTTGCTGATAGAGCACAGTCTGAATTTAAAACAGGTATGCTACAACAGCGGCTTTAATAATTTTGCCAGCTTCCATAAGTGCTTTAAGAAAATCACAGGGAAAAGTCCGCTGTGCTACCAGAAAGAGTTTGTGAGCGCCTGCGCCTAAGTTCAGTTTTTTACGTGTTTTTTTTGATGAACCTGCTTGCGGGACTGGGATTTATTTTGCCAAGATAGCTGATGAATAAGCTAAAAGGACGAAACGAATTGACAGCGCAAATCAGCAATTTAGCATCATCCGCAATGCGTAACAACCAAATATATTTTTAAGATACATTAAGATACAAAGCATACGAAGTGAAGAGATTTAAGCTGGTTTTTTTTATAGGACTGTTATTTTGCAGTCAGTACATGGTTGCGCAGCACAAGCAAAGATTAAACAACAATTGGGAATATTTGAAAGGAGATTTAGGTGGGGTATGGGAGGCCGTTAGACCAGTTAAAGAGGGGAATCCCGAGAGTGTTCCTTTGTGGCAGAAGGTTAGTCTGCCACATTGTTTTAACGCTTTAGATGCGGTTGATCCCGACCTAAATTATTACCAGGGGCCCGGTTGGTACCGCACCTTGCTGGAGCTGAAAAATCCATATACTTCCGGAAGAACACTTTTACATTTTGAAGGTGCCGGACAGAAAACGCAAGTTTACATTTATGATCAAAAAGTGGGCGAGCATGTAGGCGGCTACGACGAGTGGACTGTTGATATTACAGATGCGGTAAAGGCTTTTAAAAAGACAGCTGTTTTTGAAAAGCAATTTAAAGGCAAGGTACCTTTGGAAATCAGGTGCGACAACTCGCGTGATCTGGAAATGATCCCTTCAGATTTATCTGATTTTAATGTGTATGGTGGACTTTATCGCTACCTGAACCTGGTTTATGTACCAAAAGTGTCGGTCGACAAGATTTTTGCTTCTGCAACTGTGGATGCCAAAGGGACTTTAGGCAAATTGAATATATCCGGGCGTTTATTGAATCCGGATGGTATTGATACCGTTTCGGTAAAAATAGAGGTAAAAGATCCGGAAGGAAAGGTGGTAGCGAGCTGGAACAATGAGATGAAGGCTTTTAATGGCGATAAGGCCTTGTGGGAAACGACTGTGAAAGTACCGAAATTATGGTCGCCGGCTACCCCGAACCTATATACCGTGCAAACTAGCATTACTGCAGGTAGCGATACCCATGTGCAGCAGGAAAAAATAGGCTTCAGGAATTTTGAATTTGTGAAAAAGGGGCCTTTTATGTTAAATGGTAAGCGTTTGCTGCTAAGGGGTACGCACCGCCATGAAGATCATGCCGGAGTAGCCGCGGCTATGACTGGGGGGATGATCCGTGAAGAGATGCAGATGATGAAAGATATGGGCGTGAATTTTATCCGTTTGGGGCATTACCAGCAGTCGAGGATTGTATTAGATTTATGCGACAGCCTGGGGATTCTGGTATGGGAAGAGATTCCATGGTGTCGGGGCGGTTTGGGTGGAGATACCTATAAAGATCAGGCCCGACGAATGCTGACCAATATGATTGAGCAGCATTACAACCATACTTCGGTAATCATTTGGGGCCTGGGCAATGAAAACGACTGGCCGGGCGATTTTAATGAGTTTGATGAGCAAAAGATCAGGACGTTTATGAAGGAACTGAATGACCTTTCGCACAAACTGGATCCTTCGCGCAAAACCGCCATCAGAAGATGTGATTTTTGTAAAGATATAGTGGATGTCTACTCGCCATCGATATGGGCGGGTTGGTACAGAGGTATTTATACCGAATATAAGGAAGCTTCCAAAAAGGAATTTGAGAGGGTAGACCATTTTCTGCATGTGGAATGGGGTGGCGACAGCCATGCCGGAAGACATTCTGAAAGTCCGGATAAAGCGCTTAGCCAGGTTCAGACTGGTGTAGGTACAGATGAAAGGGCCGGCGATGCATCGTTATTTGGCGGTAGTGCAAGGGTTTCGAAAGATGGGGACTGGAGTGAAAGTTATATTGTAAACCTGATTGACTGGCACCTGAAGGAGCAGGAACACATGCCATGGCTTACAGGAGCGGCTTACTGGCCTTTTAAAGATTTCTCGACCCCGGTACGCCCGGATAATCCTGTACCTTATATGAACCAGAAGGGGGTAATTGAAAGAGATTTTACCAAAAAAGAAGCCTACTATGTTTTTCAATCCTACTGGACCAACACGCCAATGGTGCATATTTACGGACATAGCTGGCCGGTACGTTGGGGCGAGGCAGGAGAATCAAAAATGGTAAAGGTTTACTCCAATTGCGCCGAGGCCGAGCTGTTTGTAAACGGCAAAAGCATGGGCAAAAAGAAACGCAACAGCCAGAATTATCCGGCAGCGGGTTTACGGTGGATGGTAAAATACAATGAAGGTACTAACCAGATCAGGGTAGTGGCCAGAACAAAGGATGGCAAGGAAATTACCGATGAAATTACACAGGAATATCAGACCGCCAAATGGGGAAAACCGGCTAAGTTGGTACTCGAGAAAGTAGGGGAGAAGGATAACATTGCTGTGATAGAGGCGAAACTGTATGATGAAAAGAATATCTTGTGTCTGGATGCGCGTGATTATGTTACTTTTGGTTTGACTGGTGAAGGTATTTTAGTTGATAATCAGGGAACTTCTGATGGTTCACGTAAAGTTCAGCTTTACAATGGAAGAGCGGTAATCAGCGTAGACTTGAACAAAGGTAAAAGCGTGGCCAGTGTAAAAGCTGATGGCTTAAGAGCTGCATTCCTTCCACTTAATTAATTTTTAATGCTCATGATCAGAAAATCAATCTTCTTTATTTTTCTTATAGGCAATTCTCTAGCTTATGGACAACTCAAAAAAGCTGATGCTACACTCAAATTGTGGTACAATCGGCCGGCAGCCAACTGGAACGAAGCTTTGCCCATTGGCAATGGCCGTTTAGGGGCTATGGTTTTTGGCGATCCGGCTAAAGAACAACTACAATTAAATGAAGAAACTGTCTGGTCTGGCGGACCAAATAATAACATTACATCCGAATCGGGTGTTGCTGTTCCGGAGCTGAGGAAGTTAATTTTTGAAGGGAAATTTGAAGAAGCACAGGCTATTGCCGATGTGAAAATGTTCCCTAAAAAGAATAGTGGAATGATTTATCAGCCGGTTGGCGATCTGTTCCTGAAGTTTGACGGACATGAAAAAGCTGGTAATTATTACCGCGACCTGAATATAGAAAAAGCCCTGGCTACGGTGACTTACGAACTGGACGGGGTAAAATATAAGCGGGAAGTGTTTTCGTCCTTCACCGATCAGGTGATGGTGGTTCGTTTGACGGCCAGCAAACCTGGAAAAATATCTTTTACTGCCTCCATGGAATCGCCACAAAAAGGAGGATTGCGTACTGAAAAAGGCACTTTGATATTTGGTGGTACCACCACAGACCATGAGGGGG
This sequence comes from Pedobacter schmidteae, assembly GCF_900564155.1. Classification (NCBI taxonomy): domain Bacteria; kingdom Pseudomonadati; phylum Bacteroidota; class Sphingobacteriia; order Sphingobacteriales; family Sphingobacteriaceae; genus Pedobacter; species Pedobacter schmidteae. The sequence goes on from NZ_LS999839.1 coordinate 3,618,887, forward strand.
AAAAAGGGCAGATTAAATTCGAATCGCAGGTGAAAACAGTAGCCGAGGGTGGTCAGGTATCCTTAAAAAATAATATATGGACGGTAAAAAATGCAAATGCGGCAACGGTATACGTGTCTATTGCCACCAATTTTAAAAACTACCACGACATCAGTGGAAATGCAGGATTGAAGGCGGCTTCGTTTTTAAATAAAGCGGTAAAAAAGGGCTATGCTCAAGCTTTGCGGGAGCATATTGGGTTTTATCAGCGGTATTTTAACCGGGTGAAATTTAATATTGGTGTAAACGATGCGGTGAACAAACCTACCGATCAGCGTATTGCTGAATTTGCAGGTACGGATGATCCGCACCTTACGGCGCTTTATTTTCAATTTGGACGGTACCTGCTCATTTCGAGCTCACAGCCGGGCAATCAGCCTCCTACCTTGCAAGGCATCTGGAACGATAAAATGCTGGCACCCTGGGATAGCAAATACACCATCAACATCAATACAGAGATGAACTACTGGCCGGCTGAGGTGACCAACTTGTCGGAATTGCACGATCCTTTGTTTAAAATGCTGAAAGACCTTTCGGTTACAGGGCAGGAAACAGCCAGAGTAATGTATGGAGCCAAAGGCTGGGTAACGCATCACAATACCGATTTGTGGCGCATTACAGGGCCTGTAGACCGCCCTTATGCCGGTTTATGGCCAATGGGTGGCAACTGGCTAAGTCAGCATCTGTGGGACCATTATATGTTTACAGGAGATAAAGTATTTTTGAAAGAGTATTACCCGGTGTTAAAGGGGGCATGCCAGTTTTATCTGGATGTATTGCAGGAAGAACCTACACACAAATGGCTGGTGGTGTCGCCATCCAATTCACCTGAAAATACTTATGTGGCCGGAAAACGGGTATCCATAGCTGCCGGCACAACGATGGACAACCAGTTGCTGTTTGATTTGTTTACCAAAACCGGAAAAGCAGCAGAGATTTTGGGTCTTGACCCTGATTTTCGTGCCGTATTGAAAACTACAATTGGTCGTTTGGCACCAATGCAGATTGGTAAATATAGTCAGCTGCAGGAATGGATGCACGATTCGGACCGTCCGGACGATAAACATCGTCACGTATCGCATTTGTATGGATTGTATCCGGGCAACCAGATTTCTCCTTCCCGGACACCGGAACTGTTTGATGCGGCCAGGACCTCATTAACTTATCGTGGCGACCCGGCAACGGGCTGGTCGATGGGCTGGAAAGTAAATTTCTGGGCCAGGTTTCTGGACGGTAACCATGCCTATAAGCTGATTGCCGACCAGTTGAAGCTGGTAGGTGGTCGTATTGAAGGCGTGAGCACTACTGGTGGTGGTACTTATCCGAATATGTTTGATGCCCATCCGCCGTTTCAGATAGATGGTAATTTTGGTTGTACGGCAGGTATTGCCGAAATGCTGTTGCAATCGCACGATGGGGCTATACACTTGTTGCCGGCTTTGCCGGATAACTGGCCAACAGGTGAAATTACCGGTCTGGTGGCCAGAGGTGGTTTTGTGGTGGATATAGCCTGGAGCAATAAACAAATTACCAGGTTAAAAATAAGATCAAAAATTGGCGGCAACTGCAGGCTGCGTGTCAATAATGATATTAAGCTGAATACAACAGGATTGATGGCTGCAAACGGTATAAACCCGAATGCCTTTTATGAAACGCCACAAATTAAAACACCTCTGATTTCGCCACAGGCTAAGCTGAACCCGGTTGGGGTAAAAGCTTCGGGCGATTATGATTTGAAAACAATGGCAGGCAAGGAGTACACTTTTAATTTGAACTGATATGAAGCGTTATAACCTCCTTTCTTTTTTACTGATCTGTAGCTCATCTGCTGTGTTTGCGCAGCAGCAGCAGCAGAATGCTTTAAAACTATGGTACAATGAACCGGCCAAAATATGGGAAGAGGCCTTGCCTTTGGGCAATGGCAAAACGGGAGCGATGGTTTTTGGAGGAGTAAACCGCGAACGCTTTCAGCTGAATGACGGGACTTTATGGTCGGGCGCACCCGACGCCGGTAATAACCCAAAAGGGCAGGCTGCTTTACCGCTGGTAAGGGAGGCTGTATTTGGAGGTGAATATGCCAAAGCAGCGGAGCTGTGGAAAAAGAACCTTCAGGGGCCTTATTCGGCACGTTATTTAACTATGGCCGACTTGTTTCTGGATTTTAATTTAAAAGATTCGGTTCCTACGGCTTATCGCAGGGAACTGGATATCAGTAATGCATTGAGTACGGTAACCTATACATTGGCCGGGGTAACCTACAAGCGGGAAACGCTGATCAGTTACCCGGATCAGCTAATGTTGATTCGTATTACTGCAGATAAAAAAAACGCGCTTAGTTTTACCACGGGTATCACCAGTAAATTGAAATATACCACCAAAGCAATGTCACCAGGTCACTTGGTGCTATTGGGCAGGGCACCCAAACATGTGGCGCACAGGGCCAGCGAACCTCAGCAGATCGTATACGATGATAAGGCAGGAATGACTTTTGGGGTAGAAGTGAATATTAAGGCAGAAGGAGGATCGACCTCAGCAAGAGGTTCAGAAATTGTGGTTAAGGATGCCAACGCGGTAACCATTTACCTGAGTGCCAATACGAGTTTTAAAGGCTACGATCAATTGCCAGAACCGGACTTCAAAAAGGCCACTAGCAGTGGTTCTTCGGTAGCTGCAATGGCCAAAGCTTACGAAAAACCTTATGCCGAAATTAAAACTGCACATATTACCGACTATAAAAAACTATTTGACAGGGTTTCCTTTAACCTGCAAAACAATACTGAACTGTCGAAACTGCCCACCAATGTGAGGTTATCCCGTCAGGGTGCTTCGGGCAACGATCAGGGCTTACAGGTATTGTATTACCAGTTTGGCCGATATCTGATGATTGCCAGTTCACGACCGGGATCGCAGGCCACCAATTTGCAGGGCCTGTGGAACGACCACGTGCAACCACCATGGGGCAGTAATTATACCATAAACGCCAATACGCAAATGAATTACTGGCTGGCGGAAAATACAAACCTTTCTGAATTGCATCAGCCTTTATTTGACATGATAGGCCGTCTGGCGGTAAATGGCGCAACTACCGCGAAAGTCAACTATGGTATTCAGCAGGGCTGGGTGGCACATCACAATACAGATATCTGGGCCAAAACATCTCCTTCGGGTGGCTATGACTGGGATCCCAGGGGCGCACCGCGCTGGTCGGCCTGGCCAATGGGCGGGGCATGGTTAACCACACACCTGTACGACCATTACCTGTTTACCGGCGATAAAACCTTCCTGAAAGAAAAGGGGTACCCCCTGATGAAAGGTGCAGCAGAATTTATGCTGAGCTGGTTGGTAAAAGACAATAAGAGTGGGTTTTTAGTAACCAATCCTTCTACTTCTCTTGAGAACGTATTTAAAATTGACGGTAAAGAATATGAAGTGAGCATGGCCAGCACCATGGATATGGGCATCATCAAAGAACTGTTTGCCGATTGTATTGCCGCTTCAAAAACATTGGACCTGGATGCTGATTTCCGTGGTAGACTGGAAGCCGCAGTAGCTAAACTATATCCTTTTAACATTGGCCGTTATGGACAGCTGCAGGAATGGTTCAATGATCTGGACGATCCAAAAGATACCCACCGGCATTTGTCGCATTTGTTTGCGCTTTATCCGGGCAATCAGATTACGGTAAGCCGTACACCTGAACTGGCCGCTGCAGCCAAGCAATCGCTAATTCATCGTGGGGATGTAAGTACGGGCTGGTCTATGGCCTGGAAAATCAACTGGTGGGCCAGGTTACAGGATGGAAATCATGCTTTAAAAATATTAAAAGCCGGTTTAACTTTAATTGACCCGGCAAAAACAGTGGAGCCACAGAAAGGTCCTTCTACATCTGCGGGCCAGTTGACTAATGTGCAGATGAGTGGAGGTGGAACCTATCCCAACCTGTTTGATGCCCATCCACCTTTTCAGATTGATGGCAATTTTGGCGCCACAGCAGGAATCACTGAAATGTTGCTGCAAAGTAATACCGATGAGCTGATTTTATTGCCAGCACTACCTGAGGAGTGGAAAAAGGGAAGCATTAAAGGCATTAAAGGCAGGGGGAATTTTAGGGTTGACCTGGAATGGAATAATGGAAAGCTACATAAGGCATTAGTGTATTCGGGATCGGGCGGAAATTGCCGCTTAAGTACCAATGTTCCTGTAAAGGTTGTTGGCGCAACGGCAAAAACAGCAAAGGGTGTCAATCAGAATTTGTTGAACGTAATGCCTGAAAAACCAGAGTACCATAAAAATCAACAGGCGAAGTTGCAGGACCTGAACCTGAAAAAACAATATGTCATAGACTTCGAAACGGAAAAAGGAAAAACTTATCAAATAATTACCCAATAAACTATATACCAGCCATGAACCGAATATTTAAATATTCAATTTGCCTGATCTTTTTATTTACAGCCTCCCGCTTGTCGGCACAGGACATCAGCTGGGAAGTTGTTGCCCCCGGTGTCTGGAAAGGAAGCATTGGCAAGCCGGAAAGTTACAACCTGCTGACTGCCGCCGGTGCCAAACCTGCTTTAAATGGATTAAAAGAAATGGGAGAAGCCAGCTTCCCACTCGCAAAAGAAGAAATTACTGCAACGCTGACAGATGGAAAGACCTATCTGCGTTTTCCACTGGATAAAAAAGAACAATTGTATGGCTTTGGCCTCAACTTTCAGACTGTGCATCAGCGTGGAAAAATCCTGCAGTTGCATGTAGACCATTATGGCGGTAAGGACAATGGACGTACCCATGCGCCAACGCCTTTTTATGTATCATCTAACGGCTATGGGGTGTTTGTCAATTCGGCCCGTTATTTAAATATTTATGCTGGATCGGCAGTAAAGCGCGAGGGTAAAAATGTACCGGAAGCAAAAGACAGAAATACGGATAAAAGCTGGTCTTCGCGCCCGTATTCGGATGGTGTAGAGATATTGGTACCTGCCGGAGGCGTTGAATTTTATGTATTTGCAGGTCCTAAGCCATTGGATGCGGTACGCAGGTACAACCTGTTGAATGGTGGTGGGGTATTGCCACCACGCTGGGGACTGGGCTTTACGCAACGTGTAAAGACTTTGTTTACCTCAAAGGATGTGGAAGCTGAAGCACAGGCTTTTGCCGATAAAGGCTTTCCGCTGGATTATATCGGTTTGGAGCCGGGATGGCAAAGTAAAGCCTACCCATGTACTTTTGAGTGGGACCAATCGCGCTATCCTGACCCTACAGGATTTGTAAAGACGATGTTAAACAAAGGTATCCGGTTAAACCTGTGGAGCAATCCATACGTTTCGCCACAGGCTTCTATTTATAACAGCATTAAGCCTTTTACGGCCGACCGCACCGTTTGGCTGGGCGCAGTGCCCGATCTGACGATGCCACAGGCACGCGATATCCTGTTTGGCCAATTAAAAAAGAGCCAGGTAGATATTGGTATAAGCGGTTACAAGTTTGATGAAGTGGATGGCTATGATCATTATTTATGGCCTGATGTGGCTACTTTCCCTTCGGGACATAGTGCTGAGCAGATGCGTCAGACCTATGGTTTACTGATTCAGCGCTACAGTGCAGAAATGTATCATCAGCGCAACCAGCGTACCTATGGCCTGGTTAGGGCTTCCAATGGTGGGGGCACATCGTTACCTTACGTAATTTATAACGATTATTATAACCACGAAGATTTTATTACTGCATTAATTAATAGCGGTTTTGCCGGGGTATTGTGGACACCAGAGGCCCGTGCATCTAAAACAGCCGAAGAATGGCTGCGCCGGATGCAGTCGGTCGTGTTTTCGCCAATGGCGATGATCAATGCCTGGTCTAGCGGCACCAAACCGTGGTCGTATCCCGAGGTAGAAAAGCAGGTAAAAGACATGGCTTTGTTGCGTATGCAGATGATGCCTTACTGGTACAGCGAGTTTGCCAAATATCATTTTCAGGGTATTCCACCATTCCGGGCAATGAACCTGGAGGACGGTTACCAGGCCGACGTTAAAAAAGAAGTAAAGAGCACCAACCTGGAAGATAATCCTTATGTAGAGGCTGTAAGTAAAGAAGTTAAGGATCAGTATATGGCTGGTGAGTACTTATTGGTTGCACCAATGTTTGCCGGAAAAGAGAGCCGTACGGTGATCCTGCCCAAAGGAAAGTGGTACGATTTCTATACCGGTGCTTATGCCGGTGACGGAGAGGTGATTACTGTGAAACCCGGATTGGATATCATTCCGGTGTATGTAAAAGATGGCGGAATTATTCCTATGGGACCTGCGCTGATGCATGCGCCTAAGGCCGGTGATAAACTGGATCTGGAGATCCGTTACTATGGCAGCAAACCGGGTAAATATATGCTTTACGATGATGATGGCGAGACTTTTAACTACGAAAAAGGGGCTTACAGTTTCCGCACCATCAGCATCGAAAAAGGGGCAAATGGTCAGTTGAAAACTGCTATTTCAGCTGCAGAAAAAGGAAAACCAAGTACAGTAAACAAAGTGACCTTTAAGGCGATGACTAAATCATAAGCGTATGAAAAAGTTTTTGATCACAACCTTTTTAATGCTGGGCCTGATGACAGGGGCATTGTATGCCCTGGTAAAGGTGCAGGTGAATAATGGGACTGGTACAGATAAGGAAGTCAGCAAGGCATTAAAAGCGCTGATTTTGAAAAATGCTGCATGGGCAATGAAGCAGGCCCCCGTTACGGTAACGGCCGAAAGCTCATCAAGAAGTGCAGGCGGAAAGCACGACTTTTATTCAGAGGGCGACTACTGGTGGCCTGACCCACAAAATCCTGATGGTCCTTATATCCAGAAGGATGGAATGACTAATCCACAAAATTTTGTAGCCCATCGCCTGGCCATGATCCGTTTCAGCCAGATCATTGGTGCTTTGGCTTCGGCTTATAAATTAACCGGAGAAGAAAAATATGTAAAACAGGCCATGGCACATTTAAAAGCCTGGTTTATAAACGAAGGTACATTGATGAATCCTAACCTGCTGTATGCGCAGGCCATTAAAGGCCGTTTTACGGGCCGCGGAATTGGAATTATCGACACCATTCAATTGATGGAGGTAGCACAGGGTGTAATGGTAATGGAAAAAGTAATGGAAAAGGATGTACTGGCCAAAACCAGGGATTGGTTTGCCCAATACCTGAAATGGCTGATGAACCATCAATATGGTAAGGATGAGATGAATGCACAAAATAACCATGGTACCTGTTTTACCATGCAGGTGGCGGCCTTTGCAAAGCTATGCAAGGACGAGGCTTTGCTAAATTTTTGCCGCGACCGCTATAAAACTGTATTGCTGCCCAACCAGATGGCTGCCGATGGCAGCTTCCCGAGAGAGCTTGCCCGTACCAAACCTTATGGGTATTCGATATTTAACCTGGATGCCATGACCACGCTTTGTCAGATTCTTTCCACCAAAACTGATAACCTTTGGAGCTATAAAACCACTGATGGAAAGAGCATTCAAAAAGGCATTGAATATTTATATCCCTTTGTGGCCGATAAAAGTAAATGGCCATTAAAACCAGATGTGATGTACTGGGACAACTGGCCGGTAGCCCAGCCTTTCCTGGTATTTGGTGCCGGTGCCTATGGCAACAAAGCCTGGATAACTACCTGGGCAAAGCTTGACCACGATCCTGAAGTAGAAGAAGTAATTAGAAACTTACCTGTAAGAAATCCCCTCATATGGCTCAATTAGTGTGCTATAAGATATTGTAAAACAATGAAAAAATATAAGATATGAAGTTCCGAATGAGTGGCAAGTCTACTTTTTTACTTTCTGCAATGCTATTTGGTAGTGTTTGTACTTACGGTCAGGTTGCCGGAGATGAGGATGCAAATATGTTCAATAAAGCGCAGCAGCGCGATCAGAAGGCAATAGACGAAGCTAAAAATGGCTGGTGGACCAAGTCCATGAAAACCCATGATGAACGGATACAGTGGTGGCGTGATGCCCGGTTTGGGATGTTTATCCATTGGGGATTGTATTCATTGCCTGCGGGAGAATGGAATGGGAAGCAGGTAAAAGGCTACTCGGAGCATCTGATGCGCAAGGAAAAAATAACCAGGGCTGCTTATCTGGATCTGGCACATGTATTTAACCCGGTAAAGTTTAATGCCGAGGAATGGATTTTGACGGCCAAGCGGGCTGGAATGCGGTATTTTATCATTACAGCCAAACATCATGATGGTTTTGCGATGTATGATTCGAGCGTATCTGATTTTAATGTATTGAAACAGACGCCCTTTAAGCGTGATCCGATGGCCGAATTGGCTGCTGCGGCAAAGAAGCTTGGAATGAGGTTTGGATTTTATTATTCGCATGCCTTTGATTGGGAGCATCCTGATGCACCTGGAAACGACTGGGAATACAACAACCCGGGTGGCGATAAACTGCTTGGTGGGGCAAACTGGTTTGACAGTCACCCCGAGTGGTTGCCAAAAGCGGTAAAGTATGTAGATGAAAAAGCGATTCCGCAGATCAAAGAGCTGATCAATAAATATCACCCCGATATTTTGTGGTTTGACACTCCGCATAAGCTTCCTTTATCGGAGAATATGAGGATCCTTAAAGCGATCCGGGATACCGATCCTAATATTGTGGTCAATGGCCGTTTGGTAAGAAGTGCTTCAGGGAATTTCGGCGATTACGCCAATACGGGCGACCGGCCGGCTGAGCTGATCACCAGCGATGGGGATGCAGAAGCAATCCCTACTACCAATGAGTCGTATGGGTATTCGATACATGACAACAGTCATAAATCAGCCCGGTTTTTTATCCGCCTTTTGGCGAATTCTGCTTCCAGAGGTGCCAATTTGTTGATGAACATCGGCCCGAAAGGAGATGGAACTTTTGATCAGCGGGATACCCGCATTCTGGATAGTGTAGGCGGTTGGTTGAGTAATAATGGAACGGCCATTTATGGTACTGAACGTGGCGCTTTGCCTATTCCGGCCTGGGGCGTGACTACCCAAAAAGGGCAAAACGTTTACCTGCATGTATTTAACTGGCCCAAAGATGGCAATTTGATTTTAGGGGGGCTGAAGACGGAAGTTAAAACTGCTTATCTGTTGACAGATAAAAGTAAAAAGCCGCTAGGGGTTAAACGTTTGGGAACAGCTGATTTGAGCATCGGCGTACCTGCAAATTTAGGCGGTAGTCCGGATGTGGTAGTCGTATTGGAGCTGAAGGGTAAAGTTGAGGTAGAAAAGGCCAGGTTGCTGGAATCTAACATAGCTGTGAACCGCTTCCTGGTGTTTGATGCACAGCAACATGGTAAAAGACTGGGTTATGGTGATGGTAAAACCGACCGTTATTATGTAACGGGATGGAAGTCGAAAGATAGCTATCTGACCTGGGACCTGAAAGCCTTAAAACCGGCCAGATATAAGGTGATGGTAAAATATATTGCTGAGGAAGGCGGCTCAACTTACGAACTGAAGATGGGTACTTTTTCGAAACAAGAGGAGGTGGTGTCGGCCAGGAATGCAGTGGTGACCCGCGATTTGGGGGTTGCCGATATCGCCACCGGTCCACTTCAGTTAAGCGTTACACCGATCGCTATAAAAGGTGCAGAAATGATGAAACTACTTGAAGTTCAGTTGATACCTGTGAAATAAATATAACAATTAAAGAAATGATGAAGAAGCCACTCTCGATAACTTTATGTGCATTGCTGCTGGGCGCGACTGCCGGCCTTGCACAGGAACGTGTGACACGTACCACGACCACCTCAACCAGAACTACTACCGGAACCGTAGGAGGTAGTCAGACTTCCAGAAATCCACGGCCCACTCCCGATTTTGCCCCTGTGGCAGTGCGGGCAGTAGCGAAACCTGCAGCGGTAGAAATTGATGTGAAAAAGGCTTTTAAGCAAGCCGATAAACAGTCGTTGCTGATGCTGAAGGAAATAGAGAAGGTGAAGGCCACGGAAAGCAAGCCTGATCAGTTTTCGCCAAGGACCCTGGAAAATGGCAATTTGAAATTGGTGGCTTCACGCGATTGGACCAGCGGTTTTTTCCCTGGCGAGCTGTGGTTTTTGTACCAATATACCGGTAAACAGGCCTGGCTGGATCAGGCAAAAACCTTTACTGCTTTAATGGAGCAGGAGCAATTGAATGGAAAAACCCACGATATGGGCTTTAAAGTATATTGCAGTGTAGGTACAGGATACCGTATCACGAAGGATAAACATTATGCGGATGTCATCATCCAATCGGCCAAAACCTTGTCTACCCGTTTTAACCCTAAAACCGGCGTTATTCGTTCCTGGGACCACAGCACCGATAAATGGGTAAATCCAGTGATTATTGATAACATGATGAACCTGGAGCTGCTTTTTGAAGCTACTGCGCTAACCGGAGATTCTTCTTTTTATAAGATTGCGGTAAGTCATGCCAATACCACTATAAAAAATCATTTCCGTCGGGATTATAGTTCTTACCATGTGATTGATTACGATCCGAATACAGGTGAGGTGCTGAAAAAGAATACCCATCAGGGCTACAGTCATGAGTCGGCCTGGGCAAGGGGACAAGCCTGGGCACTGTACGGATACACCATGTGTTATCGTTTTACAAAAGATCCTGTATATCTGAAACAAGCCGAAAATATTGCTGCTTTTATTCTGAAGCATAAAAATATGCCTGCAGATTTGGTACCTTATTGGGATTTTGATGCGCCGGGCATTCCTGATGAACCACGTGATGCTTCGGCAGCAGCGGTAATTGCCTCAGGATTGTATGAGCTAAGCGGATACAGTAAGAACAAAAGTTATTATCTGCAGAAGGCAGATCAGATGCTGTATAGTCTGAGCACCAAATATGTTTCTCCCGTTGGCGATAATAAGGGCTTTATCCTGGTGAGCAGTACGGGCTCCAAGCCATCTAACAGTGAGGTTGATGTGCCGCTGTCGTATGCCGATTACTACTATCTGGAGGCATTGCTAAGGTATAAAAACTTAAAAAGATAAGTTATAATTGTATACGACCATGCCAATTCCGCTGAATATTGACGTGGTCGTATACTTTAAATTAGTGCTGAGTAAAACCAACATATAAAACCAATCATGTATAAACGAAAATTACTTTTGATAGTAACTGTATTGATGATCGCTCAGCCGGTCTTCAGTCAGAAAGCATTAACCAAGGATGAACGGATGGCCTGGTGGAGGGAAGCTAAGTTCGGAATGTTTATTCACTGGGGCGTATACGCGCAATTTGCAGGTGTATATAAAGGGCATGAACAGCTAAGGGGAGGTGCCGAATGGATCATGAACCGCTCAAAAATTCCTGTTGCCGAATACCAGGAAATGGCCAAAAGCTTTAATCCTGTAAAATATGATCCGGATGCATGGGTAAGAATGGCCAAAGATGCCGGAATGAAATATATTGTGATTACCGCAAAACATCACGATGGATTTGCTTTGTTCAATTCCAAAGCCAGTAAATGGGACATTACCGATGCTACGCCTTACGGAAAGGATTTGCTAAAGCCATTGGCAGCAGCTTGTAAGAAATATGGTATGAAGCTGGGCTTCTATTACTCCCAGGCGCAGGACTGGAATAATCCGGGTGGATCGGCGGCCAGAAAAGAGATGAGAGAAGGTTGGTTGAACCCTGATTCTGCAAAGATTGATGCCTACACCCTGGCCAATAAGGGGCATTGGGACCCGGCACAGATGACCCGGACTTTTGATCAGTACATCGATGAGGTAGCTGTACCTCAGGTAAAAGAATTGATGACCAATTATGGAGAGGTTGCCGTGCTTTGGTGGGACACCCCAACCAATATGACCGACGAGGCGGCCCTGAAATTACAGGCTGCCTTGAAATCGCAACCTCAGATTATCACCAACGATCGTTTGAAACGTCCTAACTTCCCGGGTGATACCAAAACCCCTGAACAAAAGATTCCTACTCAGGCCGAACTGGATGGCATGGACTGGGAAACCTGTATGACCATGAATGGTACCTGGGGTTTCAGGACATCGGATCATAAATGGAAATCTGCAGAGACATTGATCCGCAACCTGGCAGATATTGCTTCTAAAGGCGGTAATTATTTGCTGAATATAGGGCCTAAACCCGATGGTACCTTTCCACAGGAGAGTATCGACCGCCTGAAAGCTATTGGTGAGTGGATGAAGGTAAACAGCGAATCTATTTACGGTACTAAATCTAGTCCTTTGGCACCATTAAGTTGGGGCCGTTGTAGCAGGAAAGAAACTGCGAAAGGTACAACTCTTTATTTTTCGGTATTTAACTGGCCTGCAGATGGGCAACTGGTTGTTCCGGGAGTGAAAAATAAAGTGGTATCGGCCAGCTTGCTTGCCGGTCATGTAAAAGTAAAGGCTGCTGCGCAGGGCGAAGATTTGGTGATTAAATTACCTGCAAAAGCACCTGATGCTATTGCCAGTGTAGTTAAGGTAGAATTGGAAGGAACGGTTGCGCATCAAGCGGATACCAAGCCTAAGAAGGAGATGAAAACTGGTGCTTTAGATTAAAAATTGACCATTCTCCTCAAGAGCTGCATTATTCGCTGAAGAAGCGAAGAACGCTAGGCTCTTTCTGAGAAGGTAAATTTTTTCCAAAGCATAGTGGATGGTCAGAATGTATATGGCTTGTCAGCGTGTATAATGGCTTGTCAGGGTGGATAAGATATGTTAGGGGATATTGTGTTATGAATGTTGTGCTTGGATTATTATTTAAGTGAATTGAAATGAGAAGTATAATTAGGCCGCTGCTAGGCTGCTGTTTGTTTTTTTCGGTAAGCGTACAGGCGCAAAAGGTAGCCCCGTTATGGGAGGATTTTGTAAAAGCTAAGAAGTCAGGTAACACAGCCGTGTTGCCTGACTTTTCTTATGCAGGCTATGGCTTTTCGGAGCTTCCTATTCCGTCGGTAAGTGGAAAAAAAGTATTTAAGGTGGATGATTATGGTGCTAAACCCAATGATGATCAGTTTGATGATGCTGCCATCCAGAAAACCATTGATGCCGCCGAAGCTAATCCCGGCGGTGGAGTGGTGTTCTTTTCGTCAGGTAAATATTTAATTGCTGCAGATCAGGACGCAACGAAACAGATCAGGATTTCGAAAAGTGGCATCGTATTAAAAGGTAGTGGTAGTGGAACCGGTGGTGCTGCCGGAGTTACCGAAATTTATCAGGCCAATATGCGCATCAATGGCCGCCAGTTTTTATTCAAGCCCGAAGACCGTAAAATAGAAAAGCTGGCAACAGTGGCGAAGGATGCCGGACGCGAGACTTTTTCTGTGGTGGTAAAGGATGCCTCCAGACTTAAAGTTGGACAGGATGTGGTATTGCGCCATAGAAGTGAGGAATTTACACGCATTTATTTTGCTCCGCTGGAGTTGAAACCAGCCTGGACAAGGCTTTTTGGAGATAAAGGCGGTATGCAGATTTATGAGATTCATACCATCACCCATATCGAAGGAAATAAAGTAATTTTTAAAAATCCTTTGCATATTGATGTGAAGATGGTTAAATCAGCCAGTTGGACGCTTGAACCTTATTATTCGATGGAGCATTGCGGGGTAGAAGATATCCTGTTTACCAGCAATTGGAAAAGCTATCCTGAAGAGTTTATTCACCATAAAAATGAAATTCATGACTATGCCTATGAAGCCATCGGTATGGAGTATATTAAGAACAGCTGGGTGCGCAATTGTGAATTTCACGACTGGAATGAAGGTGTGTTTATCCGTTCTGGATATCAGGTAACCGTTGAAAATACTCATTTTAGAGGAAAAAAAGGTCATGCCTCCGTTCATGCACGCACCGGTTATGGCGTGCTGATTAAACATTGTACTTTTAATGGCGCGCAGCATCACGGTGCGGGAACAGGTTATGGTGCGGTTGGAACAGTAATTACCCAGTGTTCATTGGGAACCGATCAGAATTTTGATATTCACTCGGGCCAGCCCTTCGCAACTTTATATGATGATATTGATGGGGGTGTTTTTTATAATTTAGGTGGTCCGGAAGGTGGGCATCCGCATCATGGCAGGGAATTGGTATTGTGGAATTTTTACCATAAATCGGATAAGGATCAGCATTACAACTTCTGGGACATGAGTAGGAGAAGGAATTATACCATTGCTGCGCCAATTCTTGTAGGATTTCGCTCGAATAAGGAGGTTACTTTTGAAAATGCAGGGATTGTAGAGATGAAGGGGGAAAGTGTACTGCCGAAATCGTTGTTTGAGGCGCAGTTGGAGTTGAGGCTGAAAAAATGACCATTCTCTTCTGAGGCTGGGATAAATTGTTTTTTCCTTGTGGAAAAAACAAATGAACCCTAGGCCTCTTCAGAGAAGGTAATTTTTTATTTTAAGCAGGGTGCAGAGGAGAAAGTTTTATAAGGCGGGGCCGCAGAGCAAGGGGAAGAGAAGAGAGTTTGATAAGTCGGGGAGCGGAGTAGAGGTTAGCGTAAATTGGTGCAGAGCGCGGAGAAGAGAAGAAGATAGAGAAGAGCGGAGTGTATAGTATAATTATTGTATAGTGGGGATAATGAGGGCAGAACCTTTTACGAATTGAAATGAGATATATTAAGCTGTTTATATTTTGCTGCTTGGTTTTTATTGGGACCATATGTGATGCACAATCAAAAATAAGGATTGTTTGCATTGGCAATAGCATTACTTTCGGTTCTGGCCTGACGGATAGGGCAAGGGAATCTTACCCGGCGCAATTGCAGGCGATGCTGGGACAGGGGTACGAAGTACTGAACTTTGGGGTAAGTGGCGCCACCATGCTTAAGAAAGGCAATAAACCTTATTGGAATACAGTTGAGTATCAGAAAGCAATGTTGTCCGATCCGGATATGGTTTTTATAAAACTGGGGACCAATGACAGTAAAGTGGTCAACCGTCCGATGATGGGTGATTTTATAGCAGATTACCGGGATATGATCCGAAAGTTTAAGGCATTGGCAAAACCTCCAAGGCTGATATTACTGCTGCCTGTCAAGGCCTTTTCGGATGATAAATTTGGTATTTCGGGGACTTACCTGAAGGATTCAATTATCCCTGCTATTCAGCAATTGGCTTATCAGGAGCAGCTGGAGGTACTGGATCTTTATTCTCTGTTTGCAGACAAAGAAGACCTGCTGGCCGATAAGATTCATCCGAATGCTAAAGGGGATGGTTTTATTGCAGCCAGGCTGAGGGATTTTATTCAGCAGGAAACAAAAGGTGTGGAGACTGATAAGGTTATTCTGAAGTTGAAGAGCGATATGGCTGTTTCTGGATTGAAGGGTGATAGAGCTACTCCGAGGTTGAAGAACGATATGGCTATTGCGGAATCGAAGGGAAATGTAGCTGTTTCGCGACTGGGAGGGAAACCCGAGAAAAGTTCATTTTATGGGTACGATTGTTTCCAGTTTCAGTTTAAAGGGCGTACAGCAAAAATTGTAAGCCCGAAACGGGAAGCTAGGGGTAAGCCCTGGATTTGGAGGGCCAGGTTTTGGGGGCACGAGCCGCAGACTGAAATTGCATTGTTGGAGCGTGGTTTTCATGTGGTTTATTGTGATGTAGCTGAATTGTTCGGAAATGCCGAGGCTATTGGCATCTGGAATGATTTTTACGCATACCTGCAGAAATTGGGTTTTGCCAGAAAGGCCGTGCTGGAAGGAATGAGCCGCGGCGGGGTGTATGCTTATAACTGGGCAGCGGCCAACCCGCATAAGGTGGTTTGCGTGTACGCGGACAACCCTGTGCTGGATTTAAAAAGCTGGCCCGGAGGTAAGGGCAAAGGACCGGGTAGTAAAAAGGAATGGACTACTTTTTTAAAGGACTATGGGTATCAGACCGAAGCACAGGCCGAGGGTTTTGCAGGTAGTCCGATAGACAAAATTAAAGCGATTGTGAAGGGCGGTTATCCGATGTTGCACGTTTGCGGAGATATGGATGAAGTGGTGCCCATGACTGAAAACACTTTACCTTTTGCCGAAAAGATAAAACTGGCCGGAGGCGACATCAGGATTATTCATAAACCGGAAGGCAGGCATCATCCGCACAGTTTGCCCAATCCGCAACCGATTGTAGATTTTATTCTGGAAGCATTAAAAAAATAATTGCCAGATTTAGGTGATATTTGTGTATCAATCGGCACATACTATTAAAGACCTAATAAAATGGCTGCAAAATTTAGTATTGAGATATCAGATAAGGCACGTGAGGGCTGGCTTACCGCACTGTACCAGAAAGTCTTTCCTTCGGTAGCAAAGCACATTGGCAGGATGGGTGGCTCATTTGAGGAAGCCCGGGATATTTTTCAGGATGCCCTGGTGATTTATTACGAAAGGCTGAAGGGAGCTAAACTGGAATTGAGAAATAGTGAGGAGGCTTATCTTTTTGGTATTGCCCGCCATCTGTGGCATAAACGTTATCAGCAAAACAGTAAACAACAATCTATAGACCAGCTATCCGATGCATTTGAGGAAAGGACAGATTTGAACGATCCGGACTACACAGAGGTATCTTCTTCCCGCTTGCTGAAACTGTTGCAAAGTGCAGGTCAGAAGTGTATGCAATTGCTCAGCGCTTTTTACTATGAGAAGCTGGATATGGATCACCTTGCCCAACGTTTTGGATTTTCGGGACCGCGGTCGGCCACGGTACAAAAGTTCAAATGCCTGGAAAAAGTAAAAGAAACCGTAAAAGAAAAATCAATACAGTATGAAGACATCTTTGAATGAGTTGCAGCTGATAGAAGATTTTTTATTGTTGTCCAACAATGAAGAAGAAGAAGTATTGATGGAAGCACGGATTTTGTTGCGACCCGATCTTCGGGAAAGCATTGGCTGGCAGCAAAAAACGTATCAACTGGTTCATGCCCATGGCAGAAGCCAGCTACGGGAAGAAATCCGGCAGGTACACGAGAAATTATTTACGGCCCCCGAACATTCCTCCTTCAGGAAAAGGATCATGCGGTTTTTTAACCGATAATTTTAACCATTTATCAGCAATATAACAGGTCTCCCAACAAGCGGCAAGGGATAGTTATGTCCTGATTTTACCAAATTTATATGTATATGAACAAGCACGAATTTCGCAATTACGCGGTAAAACACCACCGCATCAACAGCCTGTATGTAGAACGCTATATGGCCAGAACACCAAATATTTTCGGACCTGTGGCCATGACGCCTTATATCACCGAAGAGCGGCAATTGAATGTAGCGCAAATGGACGTATTCTCTCGTCTGATGATGGACAGGATCATTTTTATGGGTGAAGCTGTGGATGACCGTAACGCCAATGTGGTACAGGCACAACTGTTGTTTTTGCAATCTGTTGATGCCGAAAAGGACATTCAGCTTTACGTCAATTCGCCGGGTGGATCAGTTTACGCCGGAATGGGTATTTACGATACCATGCAGTTTATCTCGCCCGATGTGGCGACCATTTGCACGGGCATTGCGTTGTCTATGGGCTCGGTATTGCTGTGCGCAGGTGCTGCCGGAAAACGTTCGGCATTGCAGCATTCCAGGGTGATGATCCATCAGACTTCCGGCGGAACGCAGGGAACAGCAACGGATATGGATATTTCTATCAAACAGGTATTGCAGGTGCAAAAAGAGCTTTACCAGATCATTGCCAGGCACAGCGGACAGGCTTACGAAAGAATCAACGAAGCGGCAAGCCGCGATTATTGGATGACTTCGGCTGAGGCGAAAGAATTTGGGATGATTGACGAGGTGCTATCTAAATGAACAAAGTATCCCTTATTTATTAATGGTGAAGGTATAACTCGTTTTTCCTTTTGCATCGACCGATTTTTTCCAGTTTTCTGCAATTTTAGGATCATTGAATTCTATACTGTCGACACTTACGATATTAAAGTCGGTAAACCAGTTTTGCGGATTTAGCCCACCTGCTTTAAAACCCGTTTGCCGGGCCAGCACACTATCTTTGGGCAATACATAAAAAGATTTTTGTAAGGGATAGGAGCCCTGGACCTGGCTCATTTTTATCACGGTAGCATCAAAGCTGATGGCTTTGTTTGAAGTGTTTTTGACGTAAAAGGAGGTGACAGGATAGGACCCACAACTCATCAACATACTTAATAATAGCGCCAGCGGTAGGTGTTTTAAGTTCATGATGCCAGTTTAAAAACGTTCGTGATTATAAAGTTAAATATTAATTCTATTACTTCTTATCCTAGATCAATACTTTTAACGGCCGGGCGCTATACTTTTGTTCCAATTAAAAAAAGGAAATTATGGAATTAGGTATAGGCATGTTTGGCGATTTGGCCATTGATGAACAAACTGGAAAACCAAGATCTGCACAGTTAAAACTGCAGGAGATTTTGGAACAGATTAAGCTGGCCGATGAAGTAGGTTTAGATGTATTTGGTTTGGGTGAGCACCATAGACCGGATTACGCGGTCTCTGCCCCCGAAATTGTATTGGCTGCTGCGGCAAGCATCACCAAAAATATAAAACTGACCAGCACGGTAACGGTATTGAGTTCTGCTGAACCGGTAAAAGTATATCAGGATTTTTCGACAATTGATCTGATCTCTAACGGAAGGGCCGAAATTGGTGTAGGGCGGGGGAGTTTTATTGAATCCTTTCCGCTGTTTGGTTATGATTTGAAAAATTACGACCAGCTGTTTGAAGAGAAACTGGATTTGTTGTTGAATATCAACAATAATGAAGTGGTAAACTGGAATGGCGAGCTTCGGGCACCGCTTGTCAATCAGATGGTGTTGCCAAGGGCAAGCAACAACGGACAGCTGCCTATTTGGATTGCAGTTGGTGGAACGCCACAATCGGTATTGCGGGCTGCAGTACTGGGCTTGCCATTAGTTGTCGCCATTATAGGGGGGCAGCCAAGACAGTTTCAGCCGCTGATTGAATATTACAAAGAGCAATATGTAAAACATGGTCACGATGTAAGTAAAATGCAGATCGGTATACATTCGCACGCTTTTGTAAGCGACAATGAGGCTGATGCCGATGGGTATTATGGCAAATATGCTGCACAGATGGATAGGATTGGAGCCAGCAGAGGTTGGCCGCCGTATACCAAGCTACAATATGATGGTGGCCGCTCTAAAGAAGGTGCTTTATTTATTGGCGAACCGGCGGCTGTAACCGATAAAATTCTGTACATGCATGAATTATTTGGCATTACCCGCTTTATCGGCCACATGGATATCGGTGATCCTTCACATGCAGAAATGATGAAATCAATCGAATTGTTTGGTACAGAAATAGCGCCAGCAGTAAGGAAAGCTCTAAAATAAATATGCACCTCTGCAACTTGCTTTGACATAAAATAAGTCTTCTGTGATGAGGCCTAGGAATAATTGGCGCTTCTTCAGCGCCATTTTTTCCAGCCTCAGAATGGAATGCTTATTTTAATTTCCTGGCTTTCAGCTGCGCCTCATATAGAGACCCCGGCTGAAGGTCAGGTTTATTTAGTCCTTCCCACTCGCCATCTGGCTTCCCATCCAAACGGCCTTTCAATTTTTGTCCCTGTACTCCAATGGCATAGTTTTTACCCGATACCCATGGGTTTTGTATGGCCGCACCTTTCACTTTGCAGTTCCACAATACCTGGGTAACGCCGGCCCAACCATGCCCACTGCCCCAGTTGCCACGATCCTGCACATTGATTTCGCCATCGGTATCTATATTGTCATATAAGGTACCGGTAGACCAGCGGTGATGCGGGCCAATATCGGCATGGGTATTTCTCGATTTACAGTGGTAAAAAACATTTGGGCCACAGGTTTTCGCACCGGTAACATAATCGTGCCGGCCTTCGGTAGTTTCCAGGTTCATGAAAAGGTTCTGCTGTCCGCTGTTGTTAAACGAATATCGCTTGCCACCTGTAATGACCGATTTGGCATCAAAACACTGTGAGTTTTTTACGGTGATGTTTTTGGCACCCCCACTTAAACTTACACAGGCATAGCCAAAAAAGCGGGAGGTTACATTGCTTACCCAACCATTTTCAATCTGGTCAAAGTCGACCGCAATCCAGCCATGGTCTTCATCTGTATCATGGGCATATTCCGATTCAAAATAGATATTTTCCACGCCCACTTCTTTTAAGCGGCCTTTATACTCATATTTAAAAACCTCGCCACCGCCATATTGTGCTTCCATAGCCATTACTATGGGGTTGTCGATGGTAATTTTATTGCCCGCAACAGCCGTAATTTCGCGTTCAAAGCTGAGGTTATATTCTGCAGCTTTCCATTGCTTGGTACCTTCTCTTTCTACAATCTGGTCCATCTGCAGGTCGTGAATCCAGTTTTCCGTTCCCGGTCTGAATACGATAATCCTGTCGCCCACCTTAAAGCCTTTTGCCGAGCTCAGCTCGAATGATTTTGCTCCTGTTGGCACATACGTGTCAGTAATTTTCACCCTGCTTCCCGTTTCTGTAAGCCTTCCTTTTCCACTAATTTTTAACAAGGAGCGTAAACCTTTTCCGGCTGCAATCAATCGTGTGCCCTGCGCCGTATTTCCTTCTCCTTTTAAAACAATACCGTCCGTTTTAATCTGTAACGTACCCGTTATGGAATAATCGCCTTTTTTTAGCAGGATAGCTCCTCTGAAGCCATCGGTGCCAATTGGCAGTGCCGAAACTTCATCTATGGCATCCTGAATTGTTTTGCCGGCATCACCTTTTACCGGTGCAACCGTTTTAACGATTTTGACCCTGGGAATTTCCTTTAAACCGTGGTGATAGCCAACCAGACTAAAATCGGGTATGGTGTTTCCTTTTTCGTCGGGGAAATAGGTGATGCTGCCGTCTTTATTGACAGAAAGAAATTTGGAAGTCCATAAACTCTCTTTTACGAAAGAAATTGTGAATAGCCCGGCTAACAGTACACCTATGGTTAATGCAGATTTGATTTTCATTGGCTTGTATAATTGCTACTGCAATTGCGCAATAAAAACCGGCTTTTTGATAAATGTTATTAGCACACTTATAAATTCAATTGGCAATGTATATGGAACTTAAAAAAATGAATTTATAAGTGTGCATGCTGGCTTACTGAACTTTCATTTGCTGAATGCGTACAGCATTCAGAATGGCCAGGAGGGCAACCCCTACATCGGCAATCACGGCTTCCCATAGCGTGGCTACGCCGCCGGCGCCCAGTATCAATACAATGATTTTGACGCCCATAGCCAGAGCTATGTTTTGCCAGACGATGTTGCGGGTAAGTTTGCCAATTTTTATGGCGCTTACAATTTTTGAAGGCTGGTCGTTCTGGATCACAATATCTGCAGTTTCAATGGTGGCATCGCTTCCCAATCCGCCCATGGCTATTCCCGCATCGGCCAGTGCAACCACAGGCGCATCATTCACCCCATCGCCCACAAAAGCCAGGTGCCGGCCTTCGGTTTTCAGTGCCTCCACTTTTGTTACCTTATCTTCGGGCAATAAATTACCAAAAGCCTTGTCTATACCCAGTAGGCCTGCCACTTTATCTACTACACTTTGTTTGTCGCCACTCAGCATTACCGTCATGATATTTAAACTATGCATATCGGCAATGGCCTGTTTGGCATCTTCCTTAATTTCATCGGCAATGGTGATATAGCCGGCATATTTGCCATCTACAGCCAAAACAACAATGGTATCGGCTTCGGTATCGATGGCATGGTCGTAATCGATATTAAACTTTTTAAGTAGCTTGGTGTTTCCCGCCAGAACGGATTTACCATTGATGGTTCCCTTAAGACCATGACCGGATACTTCTTCTACATCGGCAATCTTAGCTTCATGGAAAGCATTGCCGGCATATTTAACAATGGCCGTTGCAATAGGGTGGGTAGACTTGCTTTCGATGGCTGCCGCCAATAAAACCAGTTCCTTTTCCTCAATACCGTTACTCACTACTTTCTGCACCTCAAATACGCCTTTGGTAAGGGTTCCTGTTTTGTCCATTACTATGGTATCTATTTTGGTCATCACATCCAGAAAATTGGACCCTTTGAACAATATTCCATTTTTAGAGGCCAGCCCGATACCACCGAAATAACCAAGGGGGATGGATACTACCAGAGCACAAGGGCAGCTGATAACCAGGAAAACCAGACCTCGATATAACCAATCTTTAAACACATAATCGGACACAAAAAGCATAGGCAACACCACCAGCAATACCGCCAGTGCAAATACAATAGGGGTGTAAACTTTAGCAAAACGGGAAATGAACAGCTGGGTTTGCGACTTACGTGCCGTTGCGTCCTGCACCATTTCCAGTATTTTGCTCAGCTTGCTGTCTTTAAACGCAGCCTTCACCTGCACTTCTGTAACCTGGTTCAGGTTTATCATTCCGGCCAGTACCTGTTCGCCTTTGGCTTTATTGTCGGGTTTACTCTCACCAGTCAGCGCTGCGGTATTGAACGTTGCTTTGTCTGATAGCAATATGCCATCCAGCGCTACCTTTTCGCCTGGTTTTATCTGTATAGTTTCGCCTACGGCCACGTCAGCCGGTGCAACGGTTTGTATCTTTCCACCTCTCATTACATCAACGGCATCGGGCCTGATGTCGAGCAAAGCCTTAATGCTCCTTTTGGCATTGTTCACCGCCGAGTCCTGAAACCATTCACCAATAGAATAAAATACCATTACCGCTACGCCCTCGCTAAAGGAGCCAATGGCAAAAGCACCTATGGTGGCTACACTCATCAAAAAGAATTCGTTGAAAAAGTCGAATCTCAAAGCCTTTCTGACGGCCAGGTTCAATACACTATATCCGGCAAGGAAATAAGCCGGAATAAAAATAACCAGCTGGATAAGGGTGCTGAAGGTGATGTGGAAACCATATTCTAAAACCATCATGACCACAACGATGGCAAGGGAGGTTAACAAGGGCCAGTGACTTAGCCAGCCGGCAGGTTCTTCTGCACCGTGATTGTGTCCATCGTCGTCACTATGTTCTTCCTGTGGTTTACCGGAATGTTTGTGTCCGGTATGGTTGTTATGTATTGTTGTGCTGCCCAATTCTTCTACAGCACAGCAATCTTTATGTATGTTGGCTACCTTCATAGTTGTAAATTATATTACAAATGTAAGGCCTGATGCAATGCAATGCTATTGCAAAGTCAGGATGGGTTACAGCGTTTGCAAACGCCTTTAATGATGAGGTTCATTTCCTGATGCTCAAAGCCCTCGGGCAGCAGCATTTCAGGAATGCGGGTATTGGGCAGGCAAAAGGTTTCGCGACAGCTATTGCAATAAAAATGAACATGAAGATCGTGATGGCTTTCGCCATCACAATCTTTTTCACATAATGCGTATTTGGTGGCGCCCGTACCATCTTCAATGCTATGTACCAACCCTTTTTCCTCAAAGGTTTTTAGGGTGCGGTATAGCGTAATGCGGTCTGACGGAGCCATTCCTTTTTCCAGATCATTTAAACTTATAGCGGCAGTTTGCTGGGTTAAAAAATCCAACACCAGTAAACGCATGGCAGTAGGGTTGATCTGTCTTGCTTTAAGCCTGTTTTCTATGTTGTTTGTCATGGCTGTTTTATTAATGACTGTGTTCTGCCGGTCCTGATGATTTAGACTGCAAATAAAAGGCCCCTTTTGTGACTATTTTAACATCATTTGGTAATTTTTCTATCGGACTGATCTGGATATAACCCAATTCAGTAACGCCGGTTGTGACTTCAACTTTTCTGAAATGTACGGATTTTTGATCTTTTGCATCCTCTTCTTTGTGTTTTTCTTCTGCTTCTCCGGGATGTGTATGTCCGTGTTCTTCCTCGTGTTCAGCTTTGGCATTCGCATCTACAATAAAAATATACTGTTTACCTTCCGATCTCACCACAGCATCAACAGGCACTGCAGCAGCTGTTGCGGTACCTACGCCAATTAGTCCGGTTACATACATCCCCGGAATCAGGCTGGCACCCGGTTTTTTGATTACCGCATGTACAACCACACCTTTGCTGTCATTTTCGAAGGATTTGTTGATGCCGTAAATCTGCCCTTCAATCTCTTCATTTTTTTGATTGGTAAGCTGAAAATCTACTTTTTGCCCCACTTTAATTCTGGAAAGGTCTTTTTCAAATACAATCAGGTCGGCATGGATTTTTGAATTGTCGACAATATCCATAATGGATACTCCAGGTTGCGCGTAAGAACCTGTTTCTGCATTTATTTTTCCTATAGTACCGCTAATAGGGGCAGTAACGGGTACCAGGGCCGTTATGTTTCCGGAGGTGATGCGACTTACCGCAATTCCATATTGCTGCAGCTGGCGCTCTAAAGCTTTTATTTTAGCTTTTTCGGCATTGTAGTTGGCTTCGGCCAGCTGGTGCGCCTTTCCTGTACCGGCATTGGCAGCCTTTAGTTGCTGTTGCCTGTTGTATTCGGCTTCGATAAAGCTAAAGCCACCTTTGGCGGTCAGGTAATCCTGCTGAAGGCGGATCAGATCCTGGTTTTCGACAGTTACCAATACCTGCCCCTTGTTTACGCGTTGCCCCTCGATGACATTTATTTTACGGATAATTCCACCGGTGAGCACATTTATCTGTGCAGCATTTTGAGGTGGTACAGCCAGCTGACCGCTGGCTTTTACCACGGCGGTCAGGTTTTTCTGTTCGATATTTCCGATTACGATACCTACCGCATCCAGTTGTTCGGGGCTCAGCTCCAATGCTTCGCTGTGCTCGCCATGTTCGGCGTGTTCATGACTTTCTTCCGCCTTCGCTGAGGTATTTTTTCCGGCATCGCCGCACGAACTGATAGCGGTTACCATAAATGCTGAGCAAATCAGTACGGCTATGTTTTTTCTGATATATGATGTGGTGTTCATTAGTTTCCTTTTAAAAATTGTAATTGAATAACGGATTGATTGAGCTGATTAACGGTTTGGAGATAATTGAGCTTACTTTGTACAGCCAGGGCCATATTTTGAATGAACTCAATATAGCCAATTTCTCCAAGGTCGTAAGATACCTGAGCAATACGGATCTGCTCGTCGGCCTGCTTTAATCCGCCTGAAGTAAAATAATCTGCTATGGTTTTGTGCTGTGCATAATTTTTAAGTTCCTGCTGATATTGCATATTCAATTGGTTTTGTATCCGTTGATAATCCGTTTCTGCAATCTGCACAGCAATTTTCTCGTTGTTTATTCTTGCGCGGCCAGCACCGTTAAACAGGGGCACGGCAATACCCAGCTGAATGCCTGCTATACGTGTTCCGGGGGTATAACCGCGACCAATATTGGCCGGGTCAAAAGATTTGATCACAAACTGCTGTGAATATCCTAAGGTAAGATCGGGTAGGGTACGCGAGCGTTCGAGGTCAATTTTTGCTTTTGCAACGGCTATTTGTTGCTGGTACACGTCAATCAGCGGATTATTGCTGCTGCCAGTGGTACCTGCATCGGCCAGGGGCAATATCGGAAGTGTATTTTCCTGAGGTGTAATTGTCGTGTTTACATTCAGCAATTGCTGAAGATTGAGTTGCTGAATGGCTAGTTCCGTTTCGGCTGCCTTTTTTAAGGCTTGAACCTCCTGGTATTTGTTTCGTGCCGTAATCAGCTCCAGGTTAGAGGTTTCGCCGACCTTATACCTGACTTCCGATTTTTTAATAAAATTGTGGTAAATGCTGTCCTGTAAGCTCAGCACTTTTAGGGTATTGATGCTGTAAAGCAGGTTGTAATAAGCCAGCCGGGTATCCCGGGTAATTTCGGATCGGGTGTAATTGCCCGATTTTTCGGCTAATCCGGTCTGCCCGGCAAGCACCTTTTTCTGGTTTTTATACAGACCGGGCCAGGCAAAGCTTTGCGAAACAGAAATAGAGTTGTCGTTGCTACCCCCACCTGTAGGATCCTGCGAAACGGTAAAAGCTGTTTTCCCCGGATCGAAGGCTGTTTTCTGCATCGCTTTAGATTGTGTTACGGCAAGGCCGGAAGATTTGAGTTGCAGGTTATTTTTCAAAGCCATAGCAATGGCCGTATCTACCGATACGGGGGCCTGCTGTGCTTTGGCTGTGCCTGTAAATCCTGCTCCTGCAAGCAGCAGGATGAAAAGTACGGCAATTGATTTTGCAGACATGGTTGTTCTTTTTTTGCGGCCGCTGACCAGTATATATAAACATGGCAATACAAAAAGGGTGAGTAGGGTGGCCGAGAGTAAGCCTCCGATTACTACGGTTGCCAATGGTTTTTGCACTTCGGCACCGGCGCCTCCCGACAAGGCCATGGGCAGGAAACCCAGTGAAGCCACTGCTGCGGTCATGATGACCGGCCGGAGTCGCACTGCCGTACCCCGCATTACACGCTGGTAAACATCTGTTATTCCTTCCTCCTTCAACTGGTTGAAATAGGAGATGAGCACAATGCCGTTTAACACAGCAACGCCAAACAAGGCGATGAAGCCAACGCCGGCCGATATGCTGAAGGGCATCCCTCTAAGCAATAAGGCAAACACACCACCAATAGCCGATAATGGTACTGCGGTAAAGATCAGTATGGTTTGGGTAAAAGACCGGAAGGTAAAGTACAGCAGGCCCAGAATCAGCAACATGGCCACAGGCACTGCTACAGATAAGCGGCTTTTGGCTTCTTTGAGGTTCTGGAACTGACCGCCATAAGTGGTATAATAACCCGAAGGCAGTTTCAGTTTTTTATCCAGTATTTGTTGTATTTCGGCTACCGTACGTTCCACATCCCGGCCTTTTACATTAAAGCCAACATAAATACGCCTTTTGCCATCTTCACGGGATATTTGGGCTGGCGCTTCTTTCAATTCTACCCTGGCCAGCTGATTTAAAGGCACCTTATTGCCCGAAGGTAGTGGAATATATAAATTCTCTATACTGGAGATGTTTTCGCGCAGATCACGTTGCAGGCGTACCACCATATCAAATCGTTTTTCACCCTCAAATACCACCCCGGCCACGTTGCCGGCAAAAGCGGTTTTTAAAATGCTATTGATATCGCCAATGGTTAAGCCGTATTGTGCGATTTTATCCCTGTCGTACGTAACCACTACTTGCGGCAATCCGGTTACCTGTTCTACAAAGGGTTCACTTACTCCTTTAACCGGGGCAATCAGTTTTGCCACCTTGTTGGCTTCCTGAGCAAGCACATCAAGGTCTTCGCCATAAATTTTGATGGCCACATCCTGTCTTACACCGGTCATTAACTCGTTGAAGCGCATTTGCATAGGTTGCGTGATTTCTACATTTACCCCCGGTAATATGGAAAGTGCTTCTTCCATTTTTTCGGACATCTCTTCCTTGGTTTTTGCGCTGGTCCATTCCTCTTTGGGCAGCATGGCCACCATCATATCACCACGTTCAACAGGCATGGGGTCGGTCGGTATTTCGGCACTTCCAATGCGGGTTACCACCTGCTTTACCTCCGGGAATTTGTCTTTTAATATTTTCTCGGCCTTGCCAAAAGTTTCTACCACCTGGGTTAATGAGGTACCTTGCGACATGGCAATTTCTACCGCCAGGTCGCCTTCTTCCAGTTGTGGCAAAAACTCGCCACCCATATTGCTAAACAGCCATAATGTAAATGCGAAGCAGACAATGGCAATGGCCACAATCAGTTTTTTTACCCGCAAGGCCCGTTCCAGCATGGGCTGATAAATGCGTTTAAAAAAGTCCATAATCTTGTCAGATATGTTCCTTTTATGCTCCGTGTTTTTGCTTAGAAATAAGGCGCTGACCATAGGAACATAGGTAAGCGATAAAATGAAGGCACCCACAATAGCGAACACTACCGTTTCGGCCATGGGTTTAAACATTTTACCTTCAATACCCACCAGTGATAAAAGGGGCAGGTACACGATCAGGATAATGATTTCGCCAAAAGTGGCACTGGCCCTAATTTTTGAGGCAGCAGTAAATACTTCCTTGTCCATTTGCTGCGCGGTAAGACGCGGCGTATTTTTAAACAGCTTGCTTTCGGTAAGCCGGAAGATGATGGCCTCGACAATGATAACGGCGCCATCTACAATTAAACCGAAATCGATAGCACCCAGACTCATCAGGTTGCCTGAAACGCCAAACAGGCGCATCATGGCGAAGGCAAACAGCATGGATAAAGGGATAACCGATGCAACGATCAGTCCCGCACGCCAGTTGCCCAGTAGCAACAACAGTACAAAGATGACAATGAGGGCGCCTTCAATCAGATTTTTTTGTACCGTGCTGATGGAACGGCCTACCAGTTCTGTACGGTCTATATAAGGCTCTATCACTACACCTTCGGGCAATGTTTTCTGAATCTGCGTAATCCTTTCCTTTACATTGGCAATCACCTGGTTAAAATTTTCACCTTTCAGCATCAGGGTAATCCCTGCCACCACTTCTCCGGTACCATTTCTGGTTACGGCGCCATACCGGGTGGCGGTACCATATTGTACGGTTCCAATATCACGGATCAGGACAGGCACTCCGCCGGCATTTTTGACTACTATTTTTTCTATATCGTCTAACGATTTTACCTGGCCAATGCCCCGTATGGTATAGGCATTGCTTTGTTGTTCGATGTAGGAGCCCCCGGTATTTTCGTTGTTATTTTTAAGTGCAGCATAAATTTGTGAAATGGTGACATTATTGGCATTTAGCTTTTCATTGTCCAACGCAATTTCATATTGTTTGACATAGCCACCCCAGCCGCTTACTTCGGCTACGCCTTTGGTGCCGGCCAGTTGGGTGCGCACCACCCAATCCTGCAAGGTTCGGAGGTCGGTAGCCGAATATTTGCCTTCGTAGCCTTTTTTTGTATGCAGTACATACTGGTAAATTTCGCCCAGACCTGTTGTAATGGGGGCCAGGGCCGGCTCGGCCAGTCCATCCGGAATAATGCTTTCGGCCTCTTTCAGCTGTGCACCTACCTGTTGGCGGGCCCAGTAAATGTCGGTGTCATCCTCAAAAACGATGGTGATGACCGATATTCCTGAGCGGGATATGGAGCGCTTTTCGATCACATTGGGGATGTTGGCCATCGCCAGTTCAATAGGGGCGGTAATAAACTGTTCTACTTCCTGCGCGCCTAAGCTCGGGGCCTGTGAAATGATTTGTACCTGATTGTTGGTGATGTCGGGTACGGCATCAATGGGTAATTTGGTTAAGGAATAAATCCCCCAGATAATTAAAGCCAGGGTCATTACACCAATTGCCAGTTTATTCTTTATGGAGAATAAAATAATTCGGTTAAACATATAATACGTTAGTTATAAAGCATGCCGATAGCAGGATTTGCCATTTAGCAGCTTGGGTAAATCATCTTTAAAAATTAATATGCCTGTTGTGATGACACTGTTTTTTACAGTGCAAAGGCAAAAGATTGATTATACCAATTGAGGAGGTTGCCAGATGTCGCCCGGAAATAAAATTACCCGACGGGACAGGTACTCAGGGAAATTATTATTCCTATTGACTACCGGTATTTCCGGTGCTTTAGTTACTGCAGCGGCAGCAACAAAGGCATGATAAGTACTGGCGTGAAAAAACGGAGAACAGGCATGTGGACTCTCGTGCGAATCCGTATGATTGTCTGAAGCTGCATAACAGGCATCTTCATGACCAGAAGCAAGCTTGGTTTCATTACCACAGCATGGCCATGCAGACAGCGCCAAAACATAAATGGTAAATATGACAGCCAGAAACTTCATATCACAAACTTAATTGTTTTTTTTAGAATACAAATTAAGGTTTGTCTTTTTTACCACTTGTTTTACTTTAAAGTTAAATTAAATCGTTGGTTTGATACTATACGCTTAAAGATTTCTTAATGTAATGGGAATATTACAGCTGTAGATTTGAAAAAAAAACATATCGAAACAACAGCTACCCCTTTATGTGCGTCCCTTATGGCCTCCTTAAAAAAAGGAGATACCCATGCTATGGAAAACATTTACAGGAATTACTGGGCGGATGTACTGGACACTACCTTTAAGCGGGTGGGCGACGAGGAGGTAGCACAGGACATTACTCAGGAGATTTTTATTTCCCTTTGGGAAAACCGGGAACGCTTGGCTATTGAGGGCAGTTTGGCTGCCTACCTGCATGGAGCTGTGAAATATAAAGTGATCAATTATTTCAAATCGGCCATTGTAAAGGATAAACATAAGGAAGACCTGGCTTTGTTGATAGGTGAGCAAACCGAGGCATCTGCAGCACATCAACTGATGCTTAAAGATCTGAATAAAGAGATTGACCAGGCCATACTGAGCTTGCCGGAAAAGATGCGTCAGGTGTTTTTGATGAGCCGGAGACAGGAAAAATCCATCAGTGAAATTTCTGCAGAGTTGGGATTGTCGGCCCAAACGGTAAAGAACCAGATTTCTGCAGCCCTGAAAGTCATGAAAGAGCGGTTATCCTATCTGCTCTTTTTGCTGGCAATTATACTGTTGGTATAGGCTTTTCCTCACATGGTTCACACATTCTACACATATCCTTCACAAAAAGGTACCCTTTTGTGGGTTTTGTGTGAAGGATGTGTGAACAAGCTGTGAAGAATCGCCAATCTTGTGAATAAAAATGCTATTCGGTGTTAACGTAAGCTTAACAGAACCTTAACCTTTTTCGCTGGTACTACTTTTCTTTTGAACTGACATGTATATGATGACAAAAGAAGAACAGGCAAAAGAACTGCTAAGAAAATATACCGATGGAGAAGCTACTGCTGAAGAGCGGCAGGAAGTTGAGCGCTGGTATAACAAGTATGAAAACAACGGCCGGCATATACCCGGGCAAAGAAAGGCGGAGATAGGGGAACAGATTTTTCGGAAGCTGAGTGCAGCAATGGAAGAAGATAGAAGAGGGAACACTTTGCGCTTGATGAATTGGACAAGACTGGCCGGTATTGCTGCGGTTTTATTGCTGGTATCGGCCCTGGCTATCATTTTCTGGCCCGTGTCAAAACAAGGCGCTGTGGAGCGGATGGCGACAATCAGTACTACGGCTTCAGAAACTAAAACCATTGTACTTGCCGATGGCTCTGAAATCAATCTGAAGCCATCCGGTAAATTGATGTATCCTGCCAGGTTTAAAGCCGACAGCCGTACAGTGGCGCTTACTGAGGGGGAAGCTTTCTTTAAAATTGCGCATGATGAACATCGGCCCTTTATGGTTAAAACTGCAGGGGGACTATATACCAGGGTATTGGGTACTTCATTTAACATCAGGTCTTATGGCAGTACCCGGAAAATTTGTATTGCGGTATCGACCGGAAAAGTGGCCGTGGGCAATGCACAGCAGGTATTTGGTACTTTGACCAAAGGAC
This sequence comes from Pedobacter schmidteae, assembly GCF_900564155.1. NCBI lineage: Bacteria > Pseudomonadati > Bacteroidota > Sphingobacteriia > Sphingobacteriales > Sphingobacteriaceae > Pedobacter > Pedobacter schmidteae. Next base: position 3,650,226 of record NZ_LS999839.1, read on the forward strand.
AGCAGCTGACTTATGATAAGCATGATCTGCGTGCGGTAATTGATTATACGCCGAAGCCGGTATATGTCAATATTGAATTTGATGGCGAGACTTTATTAAAAGCTTGTAAAAGGCTGGAATACATTTATGGAGTCCGGATCAACCTGGCTACAAAAACTTTAAATCATCTGAAATGTACGGCTACATTCAACAGCAGGCAAAGTCCTGATGAAATTATTGACCTGATTTGCAGTCTGCATCAACTAAAAGTAGTGCAATTGGCCGACGGTAAAACCTTTAATCTATATAAAAAATGAGCGTATAAACGGATATGTTATTAACCGGCACTGATCAGATCAGCACCGGTATTTTTTGGAGCCGGCTGCTAACGCCAATTATGCAGCCAGGCAAATTTTAAAACACTGTTCAATGTTAAAAAACAAATAAATATATGAAACAATCCTCATATAAGAGGTCAACAGCTCTTTATAAAGCCATGAAATATTCATTTTTAACTTTTTCAATTCTGTGTACCATCTGCGGCACACTGCTGGCCTCGCCGGGAATGGCCCAGCGGCTGGAAAAAAGTAGAGTTAGTTTAAAGATAACAAAGGAGAAAGGTACCGCCAGAATTTTGAAAGAAATTGAAGCCGGTACAGGTTTGCGTTTTATTTATAATCCTGATGTGCTGCTGGACAATAAGGGAAGCAGCGACGAAACTTTTAAAAACGAAAAGGTAGAAACGGTGCTTAGAAAATTAGGTTTCAGCTGTACAGAAAAAGGTGATTTTATTATTCTGAAAAATATTCCTTTACCTCCAAAAAAGGCCGACAGGGTAATTAGCGGAGTAGTTAAGGATACCACCGGACTGGTTATGCCTGGTGTATCGGTTAAAGTGCTGGGAACTACTAAGGCTACAACAACTGATGCGAATGGTAAGTATAGCATTGCTGTTGGAGACGATGCTGTGTTGTCTTTTTCGATGGTAGGTTATAAAACCAGGCAGCTTAGGGTTGACGGTGGGGCAATTTTTAATGTGACTTTGCTGGAAGATAAATCATTGCTGAGCGAAGTAGTGGTTGTAGGCTATGGTACACAAAAGAAGGCTACCCTTACCGGTGCTGTAAGTTTAGTACCTTTAGATCAGCTGTCGTCACGCTCGGTAAACAGTGTAGGCGAAGTATTGGCGGGAAAATCGCCTGGCATAGTGGTGACCAATGAAGGTGGCGACCCCACCTCAACGCCTCGCGTAAACATCAGGGGAGCAGGTGGTATCAATGGCGAGAATCCTTTGTATGTGATAGATGGGGTTATTGTAGTTGGATCGCCCATTGTGAAATCTGATGGGAGCATCATCAACGGAGCACCGGTTATCAATCCTAATGATATTGAATCGATTTCGGTGTTGAAAGATGGTTCGGCAGCTATTTATGGTGCCAGGGCCTCTGGTGGTGTAATTCTGATTACCACCAAAAAAGGAAAGCAAGGCGCTTTACGTATTGATTTTGATGGTAAAATAGGGCAACAGAGTGCCTGGAAGAAACTGAAACCATTGGATGCTGCGCAACGGGCCAAGATAGCCGCAACGGCGGCCAGGAATGGCAATTCGGATCTTCTTCCTGCCTTTGATCCTGCAAAATATCCGGACGGACTGATTACCCGTACCAACTGGATGGATGAGGTGTTCAGAACAGGAACAACGCAGGATTATAACCTGGGTGTTTCGGGCGGGACCGAAAAATCGAATGTATACCTGAGTTTTAATTACCGTAAGGCCGAAGGTATTGTGCTGAATACGAAGGTGGAACGCTATAATTTTCGTGTCAATTCTGACCATCAGCTTACACCCTGGTTAAAAGTAGGAGAAAATCTGTCTTTTAGCAGCACCAACGGGCAGGGAGCCAACACCAGCAATGACTATACCGGTGCATTGTTATCGGCCATTTATTATCCCACCAATGGTACGCCCTATAACCCGGATGGCTCGTTTGCAGGTTTACCTGGTGGAGCGTATGCCGGTGATTATGGAGATATTGTGAATCCGGTTGCCGAACTGATGCGTATAGACATCAACAAGCCGGAAAATATTTTGGTGATTAACCCATATGCTTCGGTTAATCTGGCCAAAGGTTTGATATTCAGATCTAATTTGGGGGTAACGAAAGGCTTTTATCACAGTAAAATTTTTACGCCGAAACGCCCGGAGGTTGGAAAGCCTATGTTGATCAATTCGCTGGAAGAAACAGACCGGACTTTAACAGACATTCTTGCCGAGCAGATACTGAATTATAAGAAGGACTTTGCCGATCATCATCTGGATTTTACGGGAGGTTTTTCTTTTCAGAAAACGAAATACAAAGGTTTTTCTGTAGTGGGACGTAATTTTGATGATGAGGCTCCTTCTAAAAGATACCTGGTAAATGCTTCGGTGTTTGAACCTGCGGTAAGCGATTTGGTATCTACCGCACTTTCTTCTTTATTTTTAAGGGTTAATTATAATTATGCGGATAAATATTTGCTGTCGTTAATTGGTCGCCGCGACGGATCATCATTGATTCCAAAGGCAGAAAACAAATTCCGTAATTATTATTCTGTATCTGCAGGTTGGGTGCTGAGCAAGGAGAACTTCTTAAAAGAAAGCAGCTGGTTAAGTGAATTGAAACTGCGAGGCAGTTATGGTTTGCTGGGTAATCTGGCCAGTTTACAGCCTACTGACGTGAGTCCGTTGTTGAATAAAACGATTTCTTATTTTGGCCAGACACCCACTTTACAAAACGGATATGTATCCAGTATGCTGGAAAATCAGGATTTGAAATGGGCGGAGTCTAAACAAACCAATATTGGTCTGGACCTGGCTGTGATGAAAAACAGTCTGACCCTGACTGCCGATTATTTTGTTAAAAATACCGATAAAATGATCCTGAAAAAGCCTTTGGCCGGAACTGCGGGATTAAATACACAAACCATTAATGCAGGTTTGGTAAGAGACAGAGGGATAGAATTGGGCATTACTTATAGCAGTGCAAAGGAAAAAGAGTTTAACTACTCGGTAAACGCCAGTCTGACTAAAATAAACAACAAAGTAGTTAAACTGGCACCAGGTCTGGAAACGATTGCTATAGGCAATAACTTTAGAAATGAGCTTGCGCCATTGTATATCAAAGAGGGACAGCCTTTGTACAGTTATTTTGTAAGGAAAACGATGGGTATATTTCAGACTCAGGAAGAGGTTGACAATTACAAAAATTCAAAAGGGGTAAAGATTCAGCCTAAGGCACGTCCGGGTGATTTTAAATTTGCTGACCTGGACGATAGTGGTTCTATTGATGGCCAGGATCGCTATTTCGCAGGAAGTGCCTATCCTGATTTTTCTTATGGTTTGAGCTTTAATGCCAATTATAAAAATTTTGACCTGAATATTTTTGCGCAGGGTGTTCACAACAACAAATTGTTTAATGCAGTAAAACGGACAACCTACAGTGCCAGTGGTCCTTCATACAACAAATTGGTGGGGATTCTGGATGCCTGGTCGCCGGAAAACCCGAACGGAAAAGTGCCTATCATTTCTACTTCCGATGACAATGGAAACTTTAACGCTTCTGATTTTTATGTAGAAAATGGTTCTTATTTGCGTTTGCGCAATATCACCCTGGGTTATTCTCTTCCAAAATCTATTTCGGGTAAGTTGAAAACCAGCTTGATCCGTGTATATGTAACTTCAAACAACCTGTTTACGATTACCAAATATTCAGGATTTGATCCGGAGATTGGGATGGACAATTACGGATTAGACGTGGGCCGTTATCCACAGGCCAGAAGTTTCCTGTTGGGTTTAAGTGTGAGTTTGTAACCGATAAAAAAGAAAAAGATGAAAACGATAAAATATCTGGCTATAGCTGTTATTGCAGTTTTAAGTGCCTGTAAAAACCAATTGAACATTACACCGGAAGGGGCTCCTTCGTTGCAGAACTTCTGGAAAACGAAAGAAGATGCGCTAAAAGCTGAGGGCGGACTTTATGAAAAATATAACGAGGAAGATTATTATGGGCGGGGCATGTTTTGGTTTATCAATGCCAGCGATGATATGGTAACGGGTAGGAATAAACCGGAGGCAGATAACATCAAAAATTTCAACAAAAATTATATTGGTGGCGGTTATACTGAATCACAGTGGTCTATGCGCTACGCCATTATTAAAAGGGCCAATGATATTATTAAAAATGTACCTGGTATTGCCATGGATGAACAGTTGAAAAAACTGATTATTGGAGATGCTTATTTTAATGCCGGCCTGGTTTATTTTCAGCTGGCAGCCAACTATGGAAATGATAAAATGGGGGTGCCGATTGTTGGATTGGATACCGACCCGTCGAAGGCTGTTCCGAGAGCAAAAAATGTAAATGAGAACTACGATTACATCATTCAACTATTGCTGAAAGCAGCCGATAACCTGCCTTATTTTACAGATATGAATGCTTCGGATTATGGAAAAGCTCATAAAACTGCGGCATGGGCGTATTTGTCGAAGGTTTATCTGTTTAAAAAGGATTATGCGAATGCAAAGAAATATGCTGATATGGTGATTGGTTCGGGCAAACATGAGCTGGTTTTGACCGGTTTTGCCGATGTTTTTAAGGCGTCGAATAACTGGTCGAAGGAATACATCTGGTCGGTGGTATGCTCGCCAAGTGTAGGTGGTACCGGTTGGGGAAGTAAATTGCCTGGAGTAATGCTGACCAATAAAGGCTGGAATATTTACAATGGATGGGGCTATTACCTGCCTACCAAAGAATTATATGATTCTTTTGAAACTGGTGATCAGCGTAGGGAAGCCACCATTTTAAAGCCGGGTGATAAGTTTATGTTTTTTGGACAAGAGCGCAGCTTTACCAAAGATGGCGGGGCTACTTCCGATTATCAGTTTAAAAAATATATGGAACCGTTTTCATATCCAAATCCTATTCCATTGCATGTAAATCCAAGTGGCGACAATGGAACTACAGATTTGAACGTGCCATTGATGCGTTTTGCCGAAGTTTTATTGATCAAAGCAGAGGCGGCCATTATGCAGGATGGAGCCGGGGCAGGTGATGCGGAGCTAAACAGGATCCGCTCGCGGGCAGGTTTGGGTATTAAGACCGGGATGACCCTGGTTGATTTGAAGAGAGAGCGCAGAAATGAGCTGGCTGGTGAGTGGGCCGACCGTCACCGCGATCTGGTACGTTGGGGAGATGCAAAGGCTACTTATGCTAAACCGCTACACGATTCGCAAGGCAAAGAAATCTGGCCTGCCAGAGCTTTTGATCCGGAGATACATGGCGTATGGGCAGTGCCTCAAAGAGAAATTGACAACAGTGGCCGCGTGATTGTACAAAACTTTGGCTGGTAAAATCATTGGTTTGAAAATCCAGAGTCGTTATCCCGACCCTGGATTTTCAAACCATTTTTATTTATTTTTAATTATTGAATGCAAAAGCTGATGAAGCAACTTTTTTATAGTACGCTGATAACCGTGTTGTTCTTTTCATTAGGAACAACCGCGCAAACTCCTTTGAATTATAACCGTGGTCACAGCCACAACGATTACCACCAGCACATCCCTTTGCTTACCGCTTATTATGCCGGAATGGGAGCTATTGAAGCCGATGTTTTTTTGAAGAACGGGCAACTGTATGTAGCCCATGAGCTATCGGAAATTACAGCAGATGCTACTTTAAAAAAGCTCTACCTGGAGCCGCTGGCTAAGTTTTACGTAAAAAACGGAAACCGGGCTTATGCCGATAGCACGCTGCAGCTTCAGCTGGTGATAGACATTAAGAAAGACCATCCAAAGGTGATTGAGCAATTGATAAAAGAGTTGAGCAGTTATGGCGATATTTTTAACAGTAGCAGGAATAGAAATGCTATCCGCATAGTGCTGAGCGGCGATATGCCTGCTCCGGCAGCTTTTAAAGATTACCCTGATTATATTTCATTTGATGGCCGCCCTGGAGTGGATTATGCTCCGGATCAGTTAAAGCGTGTGGCCATGATCAGCGATGCTATAAAATCTTATACCTCATGGAATGGAAAAGGTACACCTACAAAGGCAGATGAGGCTAAGTTGAGAACTGTAATTGAGGAAGCGCATCGTAAACATAAGCCATTCCGCTTTTGGGCTACACAGGACAGCCCGAATACCTGGATTGTGCTGGAAAAGCTGGGGGCTGATTGGATCAATACCGATCAACCGGAAAAGCTGCGGGAGTTTTACCTGCATAAAGACAAGCTGACGTATACCAGGCCGGTAGCTTATCCGGTTTATACACCCGACTATAAGACTGATGGATTAAAGAAACCGGCTAAAAACGTGATCTTTTTAATTGGCGATGGGATGGGGCTGGCGCAGATTCATGCAGCAACCATTGCTAATCATGGACAATTGAACATCGGTAAAATGCATCATATTGGTTTATCGCAAACGGGTGCTGCTAACTCAGGAAATACAGATTCTGCTGCGGGAGGTTCGGCCTTTGCCATGGGCGAGAAAACCAATAACCGCTATATTGGGATGGGTGCGGATAACCGGAAACGGACCAACCTGGTGGATACATTGGCTGGCTATGGCCTAAAAAGTGGCATCATCAGCGTAGGCGATATCACCGATGCTACACCTGCCGTGTTTTATGCACATCAGGTGGACAGGAGCATGAGCCAGGAAATTGCTACCGATTTGTTGGACAGCAAGGTTGAAATTTTGATTGGTTCTAACCAGAAAAGCTTTTTTAAAAATAAGGATGCAGGCTTGATGGGGAAATTGGCCGGCAAAGGCTTTAAAATAACTAATACGCTGGCTGACTTTGCCAAAGAAAGCAAAGGTAAGCAGTTGGTTCTACTAGCTGACAGCGCTACGCGGCCTGTAAAAGATGGACGTGGAGCTGTGTTGAAAGAGGCGCTCTTACATACAATAAAACTACTTTCGGGAAATAAAAAAGGCTTTTTTGTGATGGCTGAAGGTGCCCAGATTGACTATGGTGGGCATGCCAATGATTTGCCTTATGTAGTGACCGAATTGCATGATTTTGATGAAGCGGTAGGGGCCGCGCTGCGCTTTGCGGATCAGGATGGCGAAACATTGGTAGTTGTTACGGCAGACCATGAAACCGGCGGTTTAACCTTGCTGGATGCTTCAGTGGCTGATGGTATGATCAGCGGCGAATTCAGTACCAATGACCATACCAATATTATGGTACCTGTTTTTGCTTATGGGCCGGGATCGGAATTATTTACAGGGATGTATCAGAACAATGAAATCTTTCATAAGATTTTGAAAGCACTGGCATTGAAAGAGAAGAAATAGGGTTACTTATCTGCTGCAATCCTGTAGATGGGATCTTCCAATACGTTGACTTCAATTATTGCATCGGCATTTTTAAGCAATTGACGGCAATCTTCGCTCAGGTATTTCAAATGCAGTTCTTTTCCAGCTTTGCGGTAGCGTTCTGTTAGTTTGTTGAGGGCATCAATTCCCGACATATCGGCAATTCTGCTGTTCCGGAAATTGATGATCACCCTTTGTGGGTCGCCTGCTACATCAAACTTTTCGTTGAAGGCAGTTACCGAGCCAAAAAATAATGGACCATAAATTTCATAGTGTTTTACACCGTTTTCGTCTGTATATTTTCTGGCCCTTATTCGTTTGGCACTTTCCCAGGCAAATACCAGGGCCGAAATGATGACGCCGATGAGTACTGCGAGGGCCAGATTATGCAGCCAAATGGTAATGAGCGCTACCAGAACACCTACAAAGATGTCCTGTTTTGGCATTTTATTGATCACTTTAAAACTCATCCATTCGAATGTGGTGATAGCTACCATGATCATGACACCTGTAAGGGCAGCCATGGGTACTTTTTCGATGAGGGAGGAACCGAACAAGATGATAACTAAAATGGTGATAGCGGCGACAATACCCGATAGACGGGCCCTTGCACCGGCCGAAAGGTTGACCAGTGTTTGTGCGATCATGGGACAGCCGCCCATGCCGAAAAAGAAACCATTAAGGATATTGGCACTGCCCTGGGCAATAGATTCTCTGTTTCCATTCCCCCTTGTTTCTGTTATTTCATCTACCAGGTTTAGGGTGAGCAATCCTTCGGTTAAACCTACTGCCGCCATAATTAAGGCATAGGGAAATATGATGCTGAGGGTTTCCAGCGTAAACGGGATTTTGGGGATATGGAAAGGGGGGAAGCCACCGCCAACTGATGCGATATCTTTAACGGTTTTGGTGTCGATATTGAAGCCCAGTACGACAAGGAAAACAACAATAATGGCGACCAATGAAGCTGGTACTGTTTTAGTGATTTTTGGCCATAACAAAACTATGGCAATGGTTAGTGCTACCAGGCCAGCCATGGTATATAATGCCGGGCCACTTAACCATTGGAGTTGCCCGTTTATATTGATTTTGAACTGTTCCAGCTGAGCCATAAATATAACCACTGCAAGGCCGTTTACAAATCCAAACATCACCGGCTGGGGAACCAGGCGGATAAATTTGCCCAATTTAAACAGGCCGACTATAATTTGCAGCATACCGGCCAGGGCTACGGCAGCAAATACATACTCCAGTCCGTTTGATTTCATGAGGGCAATGAGTACAATTACAGTAGCGCCGGCACCACCGGAAATGAGGCCCGGCCTGCCACCAAAAATAGAGGTGACCAGCCCCATGATAAATGCGGCATATAATCCGGATAGCGGAGGTAAACCAGCAAGGATGGCGAAAGACAAGGATTCGGGCATCATGGTCATGGCCACTGTTAAGCCGGCAAGAATCTCTGTCCTGTAATTTACTTTTTGCGAAAAATCAAACAAATGGAAATGTGCTTTCATAAGATTATCCGCAAAAGTAGGATATTAATGATTGCTATTGATCATTGAGTGTTTTTAAAAATGCGATGATGTCCTGTATTTCTTTTTTGCTGAGGTTGAGGGGATCAGATGGCAGCGTCTGATTATCGAGTGCCAGTCCTTTTCCAGCTGCGCCGCCTTGATTGTAGAAATCCATAACCTGCTCCAGTGTTTTATAGGCGCCATTGTGCATATAAGGAGCTGTTAAATCAACATTTCTAAGGGTTGGTGTTTTAAAAGCAAACTTAAGTACATCCATTTTGGTCCAGGTATAGCGGCCTTCATCCGAATCAATTGTTGGCTTTTTTGCTTCAGGATCTGCAAGTGTACCCAGAACTTCGGCTTCTGTATTGGAAAAAACAGGTCCGGCTGTACCATTAAAAATAGGCATAAAATGACAGGTTGCACATTTGGCTTTGCCCATAAATAAATTGAAACCTTTTACTTCATCCTTGTTCATTTGATGATTATCGCCTCGCATGTACTTGTCAAACCTTGAATTGAAGGGATTTAGGGAACGTATATAGCTTGCAATTGCGATCATTACAAAACGTGGTTTAATTTCAGTTTCCATTGTTGGAAATGCTTTTTTAAACAAAGCATTATAATAGGATGATTGCTGCAAACGTTTGGCTGCATCTTCTACAGAGCCGTGCATCTCATCTTTATTTGCAATGACGTCCATAGCTTGATTCTCGAGGGTCTGGAAACGCATATCATAGAATTGTGCATTTTGCAGGCCTGCATAATAAAGGGTTGGTGCATTTCTTTTAACAGATTGTCCTGCTGTAAGCGATTTACTTTTTATAAGTCCATCGGTAAAGGCCAGTTCGGGTTTATGGCAGGTTTTACAAGTATGAGAAGAACCGGAAATTATGGCATCACCAAATAATTGTTTTCCAAGACTCAGCTTTTCCGGACTTGGCATGGCCTCAGCACTATTTACAAAATGTTTGACATTAAACATGTCCTTATCAAATAAGGTTGTTGTTGTTTTACGTAATGCAAGTTCAATTTCCAGGGGTTTGATGTTTAAATCTTCCTGCCATTTTACGATTTCTTTTGTAATCGGGTTTGCATAATTTCTGATGAATATCATCCGGTCAAATGTGTTAAAATCCGGGTGACCTTTGATGTATGCACTTGCCTGCTCAAACTGATTTTGTAACGGATGATTGGTGCCAAAAAGTTGAAGGATTTGACCTACAGCTTTCAAGGATACAGCAGCTTCGGTTATGCCGGCATTGGAAAGTGGTGTGTCAAAGCCTGTAATTCCGCTTATGGTAATTCTGAAAATCTCCAGCTTACAGGCGTCAAAAATACGTGCCTCGGTTAGCTCAGTATCTCTGAGTATCAATTTAAATCTGTTTAAGCTTGCTGCAAGGGAGGCCAGCTCTCTTTTTAGGTTTTCACTTTCCGCTGGTTGATAAGGATAAAGGTATTCTTCTATTACCTGTAAACCGGATGGCTCAAAGGATTTGGTTTCTTCGGCTTCGATTTCGGGCAGGGGGGCACCATTTACTTCACGCGAGACTCCGGGAGCATAGTATTCACAAAACCATTCCAGCTTTTTAAATGCCTGGCGCGTTTTTAGGAATTGTGCGCTCAAGGCTATAGAATCATTTCCATTGGCAAGTAGAACCAACCGGCTTACACAACTATCGAGTGAATTACTTTGATTGATTAAGAGGTTCTTTGTAGTTTTTAATCCATTTTTTGAAGAGGAACCGGAGGTACAGTATACGGAGACAATAACTAAAAGGGCTAATACGGGGAATATTAATCTTTTTAAAATCATATAAGCTTTCGATTGAAAAAATGAAAACTCTTTCCCCAAAAAGGGGAAAGAGTTTTCATTGGTAAATAGAATTTAAGTTATCTGGCTACGCCACTTAAAATAACGGTTTGACCACCTTCTTTGTTAGTGGTAAGGCCACTACGATCAGCATTAAGGAACTTATTGCTTGTCCAGGTATGTGGGTGCAGGTTTAACACAATAGTGTTAGGTACACCAATCAAATCGGAAATATCATACATGGCACCATATTCCCATGAGCTTAAGCGACGGTCATTTGAAGGATTGTAACGCTCGTTAAATTTAACATCGTCACGACGGTGGTTCATTTCGAGCATAGGCTTTATAGCTTTTGTAGCGATGTTATATTGCCAAACACGGCCATCGTGTTTATTGTTTGTGTAGTAAGAGTCGCCATCTTCCTGTATGTAAACAAAATTTTTCGTTACACATATGTTGTCTGGGTTTACGATACTATTTCCCGGATCGACATTCCCGTCAATAAGTGGAGTTAATTTACCTTTTAGCGGACTGTTTGCATCAAGTTCCAGTTTATAAACTCGTCCCCACATGGTAAGTCCCGGTTTAGGATTAACCAAATCTCCACTAACGCCTGTTGCGGTAAAATAGAGTGTACGGTTCGCGGTAGCATCACCTTTACCATAATCAAGGTCTTCAACCCTGGCAAACTGTATGGCATTTTTTGCTATAGTTTGTGCCGCAAGTTCGGCGCCCGTACTGGACCTTACGTTGTCATATTCCACAAATTCAACATCATAGGTCGAATTTACAGCCATGTCAGTTTCAACTACGTTTAAATTGGTTCTGCGCAGCATGTATAATTTTCCACTGTTCAGGTCACCGGGAGTATTTGATAAATACATATTTACCTGGCCCAAACCCTGACGGCTACTTTCGTCTTCTCCAATAAAGATGGTGGTTTTGCCAGGGTATGCATTTTTAGGAAGTGGGACAGCGTTTTCTGCACTACATTTTCCTAAGGCCGCTAATTTACGCTCCGAATTACTTTTGTCGGCAACAGAACCTAAGGGGTTAATGGCATGAATGGAAGATTCACCGTCAGTTTCACCTGCCGTTAAAAACATTTCTGTTGGGAAGCCATGTTCCTGAGGAGTTGCCAGTGTGGCCGAACATAATCTCATTTTTCCACCTGCAGCATCTACAATATATTCACCTTTTACAGGCTTTAAGTTTTTATCCAGATAAACACGAGAAACGGAGAACAAAATTTCATGATTGTTGATCATAATGTAGCCATCGCCGTTAGGATCTTTCATCATGCCACCTCCATCGGGTTGAGCACCGTAAACAAAATCAGGAGATGCCGCAAGTACATCATCGCTGCTGATTAATGTCGTGATCTTAATGTTCTCAAAACCTGGGAGTGTTTTTACCAATGCTTCATTAACCGAATAATCTTTTAGTGTTATTGTGGCGGGCTCTTCAGTGTTGTTTTTCTTGTCTTTTTTACAAGCTGTTATTGCAACAGCTGCTGCAACAAAACCAGTGATGGCAAATGCCAGTGTTTTCCTTTTAAGTAGATTTGTAGTCATTGTTTGTTTTTAGTTTATGTAACAAACATAGTACGTCAATATTGTCTGAAATTTAAGCAGATGTTAAGGAAAGTACTCTGGTTTAATTTAGAATTGTTCTAGGCGTTTTTGATCAGGATAGCTTCGAGTACATTGGCGGCATCGTCGCATTTGTCGCTGGCCATTTCCATCATTTGTAATACTTCTTTTTGTTTGATGAGTTCAATGGCATCTAGTTCATTGTCGAACAGATCGGCCAGTTCCGTATTACAGATCTGGTCGGCCCTACTTTCACCTGCATTTATTCTGAGGCATACCTCAGCAATCAGGTCGGAGTTTTTAAAGGTTCTTAGTTCCCTGATGGCGCGATTAAGGTCGGTACACATTTCCAACAGCAATTCGGCTAAACTGATCATAGCCTTATTGATGGTTTTGATGTTGTATAGATCCATATTCATTCCTGCAGCATAAATATGATCGGCAATGTCATCCAGGGCACTAACCAGCGCATGGATGTCCTCACGATCAAAAGGAGTGATAAAGGTTTTGCCCAGGCCCAGAAAAATGGCATGTGTAATGTCGTCACCAGACTGTTCCAGCTTTTCAATTACCTTGACGTGTTCCTTTCTTTGGCTTTGGTCTGGTGTGTGAACCGCATGAACAAGGGCTTCGGAAATGCTGACCAGGTTATTACCTGCCTGTTCAAATAAAGGCTGAAATAATTTATCTTTCGGGCTGAAAAAACTGAAAATATTGTTCATGATGTTTTTGCTTTTAACAAAAATATCATTGGCATGTTAAGGTACTATAAAATGTAAAGGCGAAAGCTGTTATGCTTTCATATAACAAGAATGTGAATTTATTGTGTAAATTCACATTTGGAACACTATTCATGATGAGTTATCAAAAGCTTTCTGATGTTGAATTGATCGCCTTGCTAAAAGAGGGAGATAAAGGGGCATTTGCTGCAATTTTTGATCAATACAAAAGTTTGTTGTTTTCTCATGTTTATAAGAAAATAAGGGACAGGGAAGAGGCTAAGGATATTGTTCAGGAAGTTTTTGCAAGTCTGTGGGCTAAAAGAGCTCAGATTAACGATCAAAGTAACCTGGGTGGTTACCTGATGCTGGCCGTAAGGCATAAGGTGTTGGATCTGGTTGGACATAAGCATGTTGAAGAAAGGTATTTCAGCTCACTGAGCGATTTTGCCACCGCACAAAACAACAATGCGGACCACCGGGTTCGGGAGAATCAGCTAAGGCTGCTGATAGAAAAGGAGATTGAGGCTTTGCCATCAAAAATGCGTGAGATCTTTTTAATGAGCAGAGTTGGACAATTGAGTCATAAAGAAATTGCCGGACAATTGAATATTTCGGAACAGACAGTAACTACGCAAATAAAAAGGGCATTGAGAGTGCTTAGAGTAAAACTTGGATTAATGCTTTACCTGGCCATGCTGATCAAATGGTGAGCGCCAGAAAAAAAATCGATTTTTTTTAAATTTCCTGTACCCCCTGTGGCCTGCTTGTTCTTTATGGTATTAATTACGGGTGATCAAATTCCCTTATACGATGACAACAGAAGAAGCGAAAGCACTGATTTTACGATATAATGCAGGTAAATGTTCTGACACAGAACAGGAATTGGTAGAAGCCTGGTACCAGCAATTTGCGACAGACGAGGCCTCCGGTTTGACCGATCTGGACCTGGAAAAGGTAGGTGAGGAAATATGGACTACTTTACCTGATGAACTGAAAGTGCCTAAAACAGTTAGGTTATGGCCACGTATTGCAGCTGCTGTAGCGGTTTTTTTAGTTATCGGTGGCGGATTGTTTTTATATGTCTCACGCCAATCTATGTTCAACCTGAATTCAAAACTGACGCATCAGGCAGCTATTGCACCGGGCAAAAATAAAGCCTTTTTGACATTGGCAAACGGAACGGCCATTCCACTTAGTGAAGCCCGGAACGGAGTGGTTATTGATGCCAGTCAGATAAAATACGATAATGGAGAGGTCATCCACTATTCGTCGACAGGTACTTCTGGCAAAAAAATGAAGGAGGTTGCAGAACAGCTGGTGATCAGCACACCTCGGGGAGGGATGTACCAGGTACAATTGCCGGATGGAAGTAAGGTGTGGCTAAACGCCGATTCAAAAATTTCTTTTCCGGAACAGTTTAAGGGACTGGTAAGAAAGGTGTTGCTAGAGGGGGAGGCTTATTTTGAGGTGGCTAAGGTGTTGCGGAAAGAGAAGGATAGAAATGGGGAAAGCAGACGTATGCCTTTTGTGGTTGTTAGCAAAGGGCAGGAGGTGGAGGTTTTAGGTACACACTTCAATATCTCTGCATATGGTGATGAAAACCAGGTGAAAACCACCTTGCTGGAAGGAAAAGTACGTGTGAACGACAGAATATTGGAACCCAACCAGCAATCCGTTCAGACAGGTGGAAGGATAAACGTTTTGCATGTAAATGCGGCTGATGTGCTGGACTGGAAAGGTGGCGAATTTGTGTGCCGGAACGAACCTTTAGAAAGCATTATGAAAAAGATTGCCCGCTGGTACGACGTAGAAGTTATTTATAGTCATCCAGATCTTAAGCTTAAAACTTTTAGCGGGTCGTTGTCGAGGTCTGATGAGGTGCTTAGCGTTTTAAAAGCTATAGAACAGGCGGGGACGATGAAGTTTAAACTGGAAGGCAAGAGGGTATATGTACAATAAATTTATGAACCTTAATTAAATGAAATGAAGAAACAGTTACGATGAAGGATTAAACAACAGCAGGTAATCTAAAGGTAAAAAGAAGCCGGAAAGTGGTAGGACACAATCCGGCAAAGCCTGAGTTAACCTTTTCCTGACGATGGTAATCGTGCAGGGATAAAATAGACCCAACTATTCCAATCAACTCAAACCACTCAAAAGTATGAATAAAAATGCTTTTAAAGTAGGTATGTCTTATTTTAGGCAGCCTTCGAAATTACTTTTAACTATGAATCAGGCCCTTCAGCGAATCGATGCGGCCGATAAAAGAAAATGGATCATGCGAGTTAACCTGACTACTATAGTATTGATGCTGTCGCTGTTGCAGGTAAGTGCCTCCAGTTTCGCACAGCGACTGACTTACAGCAGGAAAAATGCAAGTATGGGCGAAATTTTTAAAGAAATCAAAAAACAGACTGGTTACCATGTGTTTTACGCCGATGAAAGCGTAAATATAAATAGGGTACTGGATGTCAGCTTTAAAAATGCGGATCTGAAAAGTGTAATGAACACGGTGCTGAAAGACCAGGCACTTGAATACTCAATTGACACCCGAAATATTATCATTAAGCCTAAGCCTCCTGGTATTATTGACAAAATTATTGACTTGTTTAAAAATATAGACGTGGTTGGCCGTGTAGTAGATGAAGAAGGAAAACCGCTTGCAGGTGCCACCGTATTTGCGAGTATGGAAGCGGAAGCGATTAGCGTGGCAAAAGTAGGAAATAACAGTGTGGTTTTTAGAAAAACGAACGCTGTTGCGATAACTGACGCAACCGGTAAATTTTATCTTCGAAATGTAGACGAAAGGGCCGTTATTACTATTTCTTATCTTGGTTATACTGTACAACGCATTAAAGCTGCAAAAGATATGGGCGTGATTAAAATGGTGCCTGACGAGAGTAACCTGATTGAATTTAATGTAACCGTCAATACCGGATACCAGACTTTGTCAAAAGAAAGAAGTGCTGGTTCTTTTGCAAAACCAGATATAGCCATTATAGAAAATCGTACCGGAAGCATGAACATTCTTCAGCGCCTTGACGGTCTGGTGGCTGGTTTGACCATTAATAACGCCCCCAACGCGACACAAAATCCGCTGCTTGTGCGTGGATTAACGACTGTTGGTCTGGTTGATGGTCAGGGAATTTCAACAGGTACCAATAGAAACCCTCTGTTTGTGGTTGATGGGATTCCTATGGAAGATGTAAACACCGTTAATCCGCAGGATGTAGCAGACATTACGGTTTTGAAGGATGCAACAGCATCGTCTATCTGGGGTGCAAGAGCCTCAAATGGCGTGATTGTAATTACAACTAAAAAGGGAACTTTTGGCGAAAAGGTAAGGATCAATTATGATGCTTTTTTTAATTTTCAAGGCAGGCCCGATCTGGATTATTTTCCAACGCTGAACAGTAAGCAGTTTATACAGGCAGCTCAGGAAGTTTTTGATCCGGTCATCAATCCCTGGGCAAATGTTTCAGGCTTTACTAATCTGGGCAGTGCTGGCGTGGCACCGCACGAAAGGATTCTGTATAATCAATATAGAGGGCTCATTACGCCGGCGCAAGCCAGAACGAGTCTGGATAGTTTAGCTAATCTGGACAACAGGCAACAAATAAAAGATCTCTGGTACAGGAACGCTTCATTAATGAATCATACGGTATCTTTTTCTGCTGGTGCCAGTAAATACTCGTTTTACGGTTCTGCGGCTTATACGAATACGGTAAGTAATCGTCCTGGCGAGAAAAACGATACCTATAAAATTAATCTGCGACAAGATTTTTCATTGGGTAAGGCAATTCAGCTGAACCTGATTACCGACTTGACCAATAACGTAACCAGCGCTATGCGAACTGTGGAGATAGACAACAATTTTTATCCTTATCAAATGTTCAGGGATGCAAATGGGAACAATCTTTCTATGCCATACATGGGCTATCTGAGTGACGAGAACCGCATTGACTACGAAGCCCGTAGCCGGGTTAGTCTAAATTATAATCCATTGGATGAGTACAACTATGGTTACACTAAAAACAGCAATTTATTGAGTCGTAATGTTTTGGGTGCCAGTGTGAAATTGCTGGATGGGTTGAAGTTTGAGGGTACCTATGGTTTTGTAAAAGGCAGCGGTAAGACAGACGTTTATGAGGATACCAAAAGTTATAAGGTAAGAAGCGAGCTGGTACAGTTTACAGTAGCGCCAAATACCACATCTACGCCAGTTTATTACTTGCCTAATAATGGAGGGAAGTATAGTATAACCAATGTAAACCAGCAATACTGGACCGTGAGAAACCAGTTGAGCTACAATAAAAGCTGGGATGCAGAACTGCATCAACTTACGCTATTGCTGGGACAGGAAGCACAGGAACAGCTGGAAACCAAGAACGGGAGTGTGGTAAGAGGTTATAATGACGGACTACAAACTTTTGGCGCGGTTGATTATGCAACATTAGGTGTAACCGGTGCAGCCAATCCGGTAATGCCGAATAATACGGGAAGAAGCCTGCTTAGCAATGATGTGTTTAATCAGTCTGAACGGCTTAGCAGGTTTTCGTCTTATTATTCAAATCTGGCTTACACCTTCAATAAAAGGTATGCTGTTAATGGAAGCTTCCGTATAGATAAGAGTAATTTATTCGGGTTGGATAAGTCGGCCCAGAACAGACCGGTATGGAGTGTGGGTGGAAAGTGGATATTGAGCTCGGAAAATTTTATGAGCAATATTGCATGGATAAACCATCTGGCTTTAAGGGCTACCTATGGCTTGACTGGTAATTCACCTGCGCCGGGAACAGCGGCATCTTATGATATCCTTGCTGCCCAGCGTAGTAACTTTTTGCCTGGAGGGGTGGGATTACGGGTGGTAACGCCGTCTAATACCAAATTGACCTGGGAAAGTACAAGGAACGTCAATCTGGGCCTGGATTTTGGTGTAGTGAATAACCGCATCAGCGGGACAATTGATATCTACAGGAAGACAACCAGCGATCTGTTGGGTAATCTGCCTACCAATACTTTTACTGGTTATTCAAATATTGTAGGTAACCTGGGCGATTTAGAGAATAAAGGAGTAGAGTTGAGTTTAAATACTTTAAATGTGCGCGCAGGTGATTTCAAATGGAACACCATATTCAATATCGCTTACAATAAAAATGTAATTACCAAACTAAATCTTGGAACGCCGATTACTACCACTTTTAACCAGGTAAGACAACAGTATGTAGAAAATTACCCTGCTTTTACATTATTTGCTTATAAGTTTGCCGGGCTGGACCAGTTGGGCGACCCACAGATTGAACTGGCGGATGGTACCATCACCAAAACACCCAATGTAGGAAAGGTTAGCGATGTGGTTTTTATGGGGACATATCAGCCAGTATGGAGTGGTGGTATGGCCAATGTATTTAATTATAAAAGTTTGAGTTTAAGTGCAAATGCTATATTTAATCTTGGCCATATGATGCGCAAGGATGTAAATAAGTATTACACGGGCAGGTTATTACATGGGAATATAGAAAGTTTAAGTACAGGATCTGGATTTAAAGGTGGTAATAAGCATGCTGATTTCGCGAACCGCTGGAAACAACCTGGTGATGAACTGCTGACCAATATCCCATCTTACCTGGCGAATGCCTCGTTGAGTACTACACGCAGGGATACTGAATACTACACTTACTCAGATATCAATGTCGTTAGTGCTTCTTATATCAAGCTTCGGGATGTTACTTTATCCTACAGACTACCGGCTTTACTGGTCAGGAAGTTGCAGGCAGAACAGGTTACCTTCAGGGTGCAATTGTCGAACCTGATGCTTTGGAAAGCCAATAAAGACCACATTGATCCGGAATACATCAATGCTATTTATGGCAACAGGAGTATACTGGCCAATCAGGGTACTTTATCACTGGGTCTGAATGTGAAATTTTAATTTAAATGCGATGAAAACGATATATAAACCAAGCGGAATGATTATAATGGCGATACTTTTCGGTACGCTTGTTTCCTGCAAAAAAACTTTCCTTGAGGTTGCCCCAAAGGGCAAGTTGATTGCCCAAAAGGTAGCGGACTATAATTTATTGCTCAGCAATCTGGATTTTGTTAATATAGGCGCCAATGCCCAGGCTGCTATGGGTGATGAGGTAGCGGCTGTGGAGCCTTTTATAAGCGGGAGTGAGTTAAGAACCCAAAGGCTTTTTCGTTGGGATGACCGGATTTATGAACCGAATGAAGACGCTGCGGAAATAAAGGTTCCGATGCAGAACATCTATGTCTACAATAAAGTCATCAATGAAGTTCCTGCTGCAACAGATGGTAACGAGCAGGATAAACTTTCTATAAAAGCCGAAGCAATGGCTGGAAGAGCCTGGACTTACTTTTTGCTGATTAACTATTTTGGCAAGCCTTATAATTCTAATACTTCGGCTACGGATCTGGGTTTTCCGATAGTAAAAGAGGCGGATGTAACCGAGACCAAATTTGTAAGGGCTACGGTAAAAGAGGTATACGATTTTATTGTAAGCGATCTGACCACCGCTATTCCCAATTTACCGTTAAAAACAAGCCACCGTTTAAGGATGTCCAAAGCGGCTGCAGAAGGTTTGTTGGCCAAAGTGTATGTTTTTATGGGTAAATACAGCGATGCATTACCACTTTTGAATGCGGCTTTTACGGATATTGGCAATTCGTCTATTCCTGTGCGTCTGTATGATTATAATGTAACATTTGCTACAGGTGGTGCCTTTTTACCAATCGGTATTTTTGGCCCTTCCTATCCATTGATTCCTAACAATGAAGAAAATGTATTTGGTAAGCAGGCAACTAGTTCCTGGACCTTTATAAACAATGAGCTGGCGATTACTAAAGCTACAGCCGACCTATATGTTGCCTCCGATTTACGATTGAAGTTTTATATCAACAATGCTTACAATGGCCCGACCTATCCAAACGGCATGTTGCGTAGGTTTGGTCCTGGCAGTATTCAGTTTGGTGTTGTTTTGCCAGATTTATATTTGCTGAGAGCGGAGTGTAAAGCCCGGCTGAATGATTTGCCTGGTGCAAAGGCCGACCTGGAAAGTCTGCGTAGCAAAAGGATGCTCCCGGGAACTTCAGATGTGCCTACGGCAATTGCGGCGCAACAGCTTCCCCTGCTGAAATTTATTATGGAGGAACGTATTCGCGAATTTGCCGTGCTGGGATATCGCTGGTTTGATATGAGGCGCCTGTCGGTAGACCCGTTGTTTACGGGCACTACCTACACTCATACGGTATACTCGGCCACGGGAGCTGTAGCAGCAACTTATACCTTACGGCCAGAGCGTTTTACGATGCGTTTCTCGCAAAAGGTGATAGATGAAAATCCAGGCATGCAGAACAATCCATAAAGAGAAGTCAAACTATTTTATCAATAAATGTAAATACATATGTTAAAAACATTAGTTACCGCTGTATTGGGCCTATTGGCCTTTACCGCAAACGCGCAAAATGGTTTTTCTGTAAAAGGAAAAATTGCAGGAAACCATGAAGGAAAAAAAGTGATATTAAATTACAGCAGCAAGGGTAAAATGTTAAAAGATTCGGCTGTTGTTAAAAATGGGAGTTTTTTAGTGAAAGGCCGCGTGGATGATGTTGTAAAAGCTAAAATAACCCTAAAAGACCTTATAGAGGACAAAGGACCAATGACTATAGAAAAAATGAATGCGGCAGATGAGCAGGAGTTTTTTCTGGAGAATGCAAATTTTAGTGTGGCAGGATCCAGTGTGAAAACGGCATTGATTAAAGGAGGAGCCGCACAAGCCGATTATCTGGCATTGAAATCGCAATTAAAACCATTGCAAGAAAAAATGAAGCCGCTGAGTGAAAAAATGGGGCAGTATTTCAAGGAGAAGAACGAGAAGGCCAGGGATGAACTGTTTCCACAGCTTAGAGCTATTCGTATGGACATGAATAAGGTGGAAGATGCGTTTATTAGCGGACATCCGGATTCCTATGTTACACTTGATCTCCTGGACGGCAGGAGCGGCGTAATTAATGTAGAGAAGCTTGGCCCGGCATACAATGCTTTAAGCGCTCGGATTAAGACTTCGGTACAGGGTAAAAAACTGGGCGAACGCTTAAAGGTGGCTATGAAGACAGACATTGGCAAGCCGGCCCTCAATTTTGTGCAGAACAATACGGAGGGTAAACCGGTATCTCTGGCTTCTTTGAAAGGTAAGTATGTGCTGCTCGATTTCTGGGCCAGTTGGTGTGGTCCTTGCAGAGCGGAGAACCCGAACGTGGTAAAGGCCTACAAAAAGTTTAAGGACAAGAATTTCGAAATCATTGCCGTTTCCTTAGATGATAAAAAAGACGCCTGGTTAAAAGCGATTGAGACAGATGGATTGCCATGGATCCATGTGAGTGACCTGCAGGGCTGGAAAAATGCGGTGGCGGGGATGTACGATGTAAAAGCTGTGCCTCAAAATTTTCTCATTGGTCCGGATGGTGTGATCCTGGCCAAGAACCTGCGTGGTGAAGAACTGGAAAAAAGGTTGGGCGAGTTGATTAAAAATTAAATAAAGCTAAGCTGTAAAATATGAAAAAGTATATGTTAACGCTATGCTGCATTGTCGGAATGCTTAGTTGCATGGCCCAGGAAGGCTATACGTTAAAAGTTAAAGTAACTAATTTTAAAAATTATACACCCTACATCGCTTATGCCGGAAATGGCAGTTATGTGATCGATACCAATTACACGAGGGAAAATGGATGGATGGTGTTTAAGGGGGTGGTAAAAGAACCAGTACTGGCCAGTTTTGGCTTGCGCCGTAACCCGGCGTCGTTTATTGTGAGCGGCAGGGGAATGATTCCGGGGCCTGCGCTACAGTTTTTCCTTACCAATGAAGAGATAAAGGTGGATGGTGATGCGGATAAGATTTATATGGCTAAAGTTGATGGCGGGAAAGCCAACGCGGAGTGGGCCGCAATAAAGCCGAAGCTAAATGAATTGACCCATCAAAACTGGACGGTTATGAAAAGCGCTTATGATAATTTCAAGCCCGGTGATGATTCTGTAGTTTTTAAAAATGTCAGCAAATTACGTTCAGACAACTCTGCTAAAGAAGAGCAGTTGAAGCTTGATTTTATGAAAAAGAATCCGGGTTCGATGGTGAGTATGTATTTTTTATCGGGTATGCAGAATTCCCTGAGCTTTGAAGAACTGAAGGCAGCTTATGCTAAATTGGGTAATGCACATAAAAACAGTTCCTTTGCTAAAGCCATTGCAGGCAAAATAGCCAGTATGGAAGCAACAGCTATAGGTAAGCAGGCGGTGGCTATTCAAAAGAAAGATATCAACGGACAGCCGGTAAACCTGGAAACACTGAAGGGGAAATATGTACTGATCGATTTCTGGGGTAGCTGGTGTGGACCTTGCCGCTCATCGCATCCGCATCTTAAAGCTTTATATGCCAAATACAAGGCTGATGGATTTGAAATCCTGGGCATAGCCCAGGAACAGGGACAAACACTGGAATCCAGCCGTAAGGCATGGGTAAAGGCGATTGAAGAAGATAAAATAGACTGGATACAGGTATTGAATGACGAGGGTATTGAGCAGTTTAATGCGGTTAAAGCCTATGGTGTTACCGCCTTTCCAACCAAAATACTGTTGGATAAAGAAGGGAAAATTATAGCCCGCAATGTTGGCGACGGAACTGAGATTGATGCAAAACTGAAAGAGATTTTTGGTAAATAATTTAAGCACGTACAGATGAAAAAATATATTTTTATGGCCTTTATGGCCCTTTTAACAAGTAATTTGCTTGCTCAGGGGATTAATTTTGATCACGGTACCTGGAAGGAAGTGCTGGCAAAAGCCAGGCAGGAAGATAAACTGGTTTTTGTTGACGTTTACACCAGCTGGTGTGGACCATGCAAAAAAATGGCGGCAGAGGTATTTCCGCTGAAAGAAGTAGGAGATGTGTTTAATCCTGCTTTTGTAAATTATAAAATTGATGCGGAGAAAGGGGAGGGCATAGATATTGCTAAAAAATATGGAGTGAAATCTTATCCTACTTACCTTTTTGTAAACGGTGACGGCGTATTGATCTATCGCTCGGGCGGCTACAACCCTGCGAAGATTTTTTTAAATGAAGCTGCTATTGCCATCAAAGAGAAACATGACCCTAAGCCGCTGGCCACATGGGAAGATGAATATGCCGCAGGAAAAAGGGATAAAGACTTCCTGATCGGCTATATTAAGAAAAGGACTGTTGTTAAAGCTCCAAATGGCGCCTTATTGGAAGACGTGTTTCCAATGCTTACACCAGCCGATCTTTCCAATAAAGAGTTTATGTCAGCTGTATTCGCTTTCGATCCGAACATGACTTTTGTACCTGGCGGAAGATTCTACAATTATGTGGTGGCAAATCATGCTGCGATTGATCAGCTGATCGGAAAGCGGGAAGGTTATGTGCTGAGTATCATGGACGCAGGCACTTACCAGTATTTTCGGACAGATATCATTAAAAACAACAAGGAACAAATGCTGCCGGTGATGCTGACTGCTAAAAAACAACTGATGGACCTGTTAAAAAGGGAAGAGGTTGATGTAGCTGTGAAAGGACTGGTTATGGAGTATTACAAGGGGACAAAGAATGCGAAAAAGTTGATCCCCGCGGCACAGGATTATGTAAATAACGGTTTAATGAAGCTGGATATTCAGGGTAAAATAGCGGCAGATAAATTGGCTTATCAGAAAATGCGCGAGCCCTATTTAAGCGGTAAGCAGGATTCGACCAAGGTAGAAAACTGGGCGAACATGCAAAGGATCTCTGCTAACCAGAAAATGGTGGACCTGTCGTATAAGTTCAGAAGTGCTGCTGAGGCTATTTGCCAACTGGTTGATGATCCTAAAGTACTGGCCCAGGCTATTGAATGGGTAAAGTTGGCCGAAGGTTATTTTCCTCATTTTTCGACCGAAGCGGTATATGCCGGTTTGCTGATGAAAACAGGAAAAAAGGCAGCAGCTGCCGAGATGATGTTGAAAGCCAGTGAAGACGGCTTTATAAAAGGGAATGATAAACAAAAACTGTTGCTGGCCAATGTGACCAGTATAAAAGCAGGAGAAATGCCTGAAGTATTGTGGTAAGCTTAAAATACAGACCGGAATAAATGCCGGTCTGTATTTCCTGATAATTGATCACCGGTGCAGCTGTAGTTGTTTTTTTAGCTGCTGAATTTCATCCTGCATGCTGCTTATCTTTTTCAGCAGATGCCTGATGGCATCAATTCCCTCGATATTGATTTGCAGATCGTAATAAAAATGAATGTACGTGGCTATTTCCTGCAGCTGTTCTGTGTGTATAAATTTTTCCTGATCGATGATGGTTAGGATAATGACTCCCGATTCCTCCAAAGAATTGATAAAAGAAGGTTCGATGTCGTATTTTATGCAGTATTCTGTAATGGTTATGAGTTCTTTTTCCATAATTTCATAGCATTAGGCAAGGTTTTGTAATTCCTTAAATAATTCTGTTTGTTTTTCGGTAAGCGTTGCAGGAATTTTTACAGTATAGGTTACAAACAGGTTGCCGAAATGACCTTCTTTTTTATATACAGGAAAACCCTTGCCTTTTAATCTTACCTTGGTGGCGTTCTGTGTACCGGCGGTTACTTTTAATTTCACTTTGCCATCCAGGGTTTCCACGGTTGTTTCGCCACCCAGTACGGCGGTATACAGATCAATTTCCTGACTGATATAAATATCATCGTTTAAGCGTTTAAAAATCGGGTGATCAGTTATGTTAAAGGTAATGTACAAATCGCCGTTCGGTCCGCCATTTTGTCCCGGCCCTCCCTGACCAGCCAGTTTAATGATTTGCCCGTCGGCAATACCTGCCGGGATGGTGATGCGCAGGTTTTTTCCGTTTACGGTTAATGTTTGTTTATGGGTGGTAAAGGCGTCCATAAGGCCAAGCTTTAGTTCGGCCTGATAATCCTGCCCTTTATATTTGACCTGGGTGCGACCTTGTCTGCCGCCAGTGCGCCCAAACATGGATTCGAAGAATTCGGAGAAATCGCCATCGCCAAAACCTTCAGTACTGTAAGTGTGGGAGGAGGACTGACCAAATGGGTTTCCTGTGCCCTGATAAGCACTCTGTTGGGATTGCGATTGTTTTTGTTGTTCGAACTGATCGGCATGTTTCCAGTGTTCGCCATATTCATCATATTTTTTCCGTTTTTCAGGATCGCTTAAGGCCTCGTTGGCTTCATTAATTTGCTGGAAGAGTTTGTTGGCCTCTTTGTCGTTCGGGTTCAGGTCCGGATGATATTTTCGGGCCAGTTTTCGGTAGGCTTTTTTAATGTCATCCTGCGAAGCGGTTTTGTCAATACCTAATGTTTTGTAGTAATCAATGAATGCCATGTATGTTTTCGTTAGCTATTATACCTCAATAACAAACGAAAACATAAAATGATTGCTTATACAAATAATAAGTAAGCGTTTGTTAGATATGAACTTTTGATTTTGACTTCCCTGCTTTTTTGATGCAGGCGTCCAGGAAATGATCTATGCCGGTTGTAGCATAGCCCAAAAGTCTTGAGTTTTCGCCTAGCTCGGACGAGACGATGGTAGTTCGCTCTCTGATTTGGGTCATACAATAAGTATTGATGGACTGTTGCATTGGGAGTGTAATGTATTGTTTTGCTTCGGCAATTTTTCCACTTAAAATGATCAGTTCGGGGTTAAATAGCTGGATCAGCATTGCGATTCCTTTTCCCATATAAGTGCCGATATTGGAAAGTAGCTGAATGGCGTATTGATCACCTTTATTTGCAGCTTCGATAATAACGGCGGGTTCAATTCTTTGCAGCTCTTCCTTGTTGAGTTTGTTGAGCATAGAGTTTTTGCCGGCCAGGATGCCTTCTTTTGCCATTTCCGATAACGCATTGCCTGAAGTAATGGTTTCCAGGCAACCGTGTTTGCCACAATAACACAAAGCGCCATTCTCTACAAAGGGAATGTGCCCCAATTCTCCAGAAAAACCACAGGTACCTTTTCTTAATTTGCCATCCATGATGATGCCGAGTCCAACCCCCAGGTCCATCAACAGGATCAGCACATTTTGTTTGCCTTTGGCCATACCATGGGTAAACTCTGCCATAGACGATCCGTTTACGTCATTTTGAATGATGACCGGGACTTTCAGCATTTTTTCAAACTCCGCTGTAAGGGAAGTATCTTCTGCGTCACTTAAAAAATAACTATAGCTTTTGCCTTTTTCCGAATCAACAAGTCCCGGCATGCCTACGCTGCAGCCTATTAACTGGTGGATGCCGATATCATGATTTTGAAGAATATTGTGTATATGGGTACTTAGAATGTTAAAAAAATCGGATCTGGTACTCTTTGAAATCGGCAGGGCAATGGTCTGTGCTTCGACAATATAATTGTAGTTGTTGTCTAGTACAGCTATTTTTGTGTGAAACAAGGCGATATCAATACAGATGATGAGAATTTTTTTGTCTTTTAAACTGTATAAATCGGGCTTTCTACCACCCAGAGAAGCTCCATAGCCTTTCTTTTCAATCCAGGTCTCGTCCATTAAACCCGTCATCAGTTTTAAAACACTAGGAGTACTCATGTTCATGGTCTGACATAAAGTAGAAATTGAGCTGGGGCCTAAATTAAAAAGATGTTTGACCAGTTGGTATTTATGTATCAGCTGTTTATCGCGAACTGGTTTTGTTATGTTATTTAATAGATGAAGATCCATGCGTTTTATTACTCTATTTTGTTAAATATAGATAACTTATATTAAAAAATTGTAAAAGTATTTTTAATACGTAAATAATTAATCGATGTTTTGTGTTTTTGACAATTTCTCCCTAATATTAACCATGCAAGTATCGGATGGTATTGCTATCTGATAACGTATGATTGATGAAAAGAACACAACACTAATATGAAACCCGAAGAACCACAACAACCAAACTCCAGAAGAGATTTTATCAAAAAAACTGCGGTAGGACTGGCCGCATTTACTATTGTGCCCCGATATGTATTGGGTGGACAAGGATTTATTGCACCAAGTGACAAGCTAACCAAGGCCGTAATCGGCGTTGGAGGGATGGGAAGAAACCATTTTCCTTATGAAGGAACGCAGGTGGTTGCCATTTGTGATGTAGACAAAAGACACATCGCCAAATCGTTGCCAATGTTAGATAAAGGTGTTAAAACCTTTAGCGATTACAGGGAAATGATTAAGCTTCCTGAAGTGGATATTGTTCATATTGCCACCCCACCACACTGGCATGGTATTATGGCCGTTGATGCAGCAAATGCCGGTAAAGACATTTGGTGCGAAAAGCCGATGACACACACCATTGGAGAGGGTAAAAGAGTAATGGAGGCTGTGAAGGCCAATGGCCGTATATTCAGGCTGAATACCTGGTTTAGGTTTAAAGATAATTTTTACGGTTTAGGCACCACAGTTAAACCGGTAAAAAAATTAGTTGATAGCGGTTTGCTGGGCTGGCCATTGAAGGTTACAGTAAGCAGACACACCGGTTATGACTGGAAGTTTTTCTGGGTGGGTAAAGACAATTTGCCACCTGAGCCTGTTCCGGCCGAGTTGGATTATGATTCATGGTTGGGCCCGGCGCCTTATAAGCCATATAGTACACATCGCGTACACCAGACTTTCCGTGGATATTGGGATTATGATGGCGGTGGACTAAGTGATATGGGGCAGCATTACCTGGATCCGATCCAGTACTTTTTGGGTAAAGATGATACCAATCCTATATCAGTTGAAATTGATGCGCCACAACAACATTCGGATGCAGTGGGTATTTGGAGAAGGATAACCTATACTTATGCTGATGGTTGTCAGATTATTTTAGATGGTGAAGCTAAAGACGCCAATGTACCTTATATTGAAGGACCGAAAGGAAAACTTTATCCTGGCTTTAAATCGGATATTCCTGATCTGGAGCGCAAACTGGCTGCTTTCCCTGATCCGGCACCACAATTGACGGATTTCTCGGAGGCGGTTAGAACCAGACAACAGTTTGCATTGAACGAGCAGAACGGACACCGTTCATGTAACATCATCAATATTGGTTTGGCGGCATTACGTTTGGGCCGAAACTTGAAATTTGATCCGGTTAAACAGGAATTTGTGGACGATGAGGGTGCAAACAGGCTGATAAACCCTGTAATGCGTGCTCCTTTCACAATTTAATTCATTCACCTTAAAATAAATTTAAACAAAACATTTTATCCATACTATAATGATAAAAAAGATATTATTTATTCTGCTGGCTGTTGTACTGTTGCAAGACAGTGTGTTTGCACAGGATAAGGCCGACCAGCGTACTTTGACCACACGCATTGCAGATTTACTGGCCCAGTTGCCTGCAAGGGATGCCAAACAGTTGAAGGGCAATATGCAGGAAATTGCACAGATGGGGGAGGATGGTTACCTGACCCTGATTAGCGGTTTGACTGCTCCGGGAAAAGGAAATAATGCTTTACTGGAGTATGCAATTGGTGGTTTTTCAGCTTATGTAACTCAGCCAGGACAAGAAGCCTCGAGAAAAATGAGCGTAAATGCCTATGCTAAGGCCCTAAATAAACTGTCGGATGTACAAAACAAATCTTTCATTCTTAGCCAGTTGGAATTGGTAGGTAAAGATGATGCTGTGGCTTGCATTCAACCTTATCTGACCGATGCCCAGTTGGCAGATCCTGCTGCAAGAGCATTGGTAAAAGTGAACACTCCTGCTGCCAAAGCCGCTTTGTTGAATGCTTTGGGTAAAGCAAATGGTGCTGCGAAATTATCTGTAATAGAAGCATTGGGCGATAGCCGCAATAAAGCGGCTGCGGGTGCAATTGCAGGTTTAACAAATGGTGATAACAATATGGCCAAAATGGCTTTGTATGCACTGGCTAATATTGGTGATCCGGCATCTGAAGCAACATTTGCTGCAGCTGCCGAAAAAAGCGGTTTTAAATATGAAAACACAGATGCTGTTGCTGCTTATCTGAGATATGCGGAAACTTTAATGAGAAATGGAGAAAAAGTTGCCGCCAACAATATCGCTAAGAAAATTCTTGCTAAGGCTACTGCCGATAACCAGGTACACATCCGTACTGCTGCTTTGAAATTGGTAGCTGATTTTAGTAAGGCACAAAGTGACGAGTATTTATTGGCTGCAATGGACGATAAGCAATTTCAATATCGCGCCGCGGCATTGAAACTGGCTGCATTGAACGTTACGCCAGCAACAGCCGATCAATGGGTGAAAAAAATTGCTAAAGTAAATCCGGAAACGCAGGTTGCTATTCTGAATATGCTTGGCGATAGCAAAATAAAATCGATACTTCCGGCTATCACCAATTTGTTTAAAAGTAAAGATGCCAGCGTAAAAACTGCAGCTATTGATGCAGCCGGTAAAATAGGAGGCGAGCAGATCATCGGCGATTTATTGAAAGTAATGAGCAAAGGGGATGCTGCAGATATTTCGGCGGGATCGGGTACGATTTTAAGAATGAAAGGTGAGGGTGTTACCAGCGCTGTGGCGGCTTTTATCCCTAAGGCAAAACCTGAACTTCAGGTTGCGTTAATTAATGTGTTGGCATCAAGAGCTGCCAATGGACAGTTAAATGCGGTTTTGGCCCAACTTAAAAATAAAAATCCGGAGGTTAAACAAGCTGCATTTTCTGCTTTGAAACAAACAGTAACCAGCGAAAACCTTCCGCAGTTGTTTACTTTGCTGAACGGAACTTCTGATCAGGCTGAACTGGTAAAAGTTCAGGATGCGGTTATTGCAGCGATGAAAGGAACAAAAAATAATGGACAGCAGGTAGACATGGTGTTGCAGCAAATGGGTACAGCTCCGGCAGATAAAAAAGGTTTGTTCTATAAAATGCTGGCAAGCCTGGGCGGTGAGAAATCATTAAAAGCTGTTTCGGAGGCTTTTAACTCAGGTGATGAAACCGGTAAAAAGGCAGCTATTGCCGCTCTCTCAGCATGGACAGACGCCGGTGCTAAAGACGAATTGATAAAAATTGCCCGTCAACCCGCCAATGCTGCTTACCTAGATCAGGCAGTAGACGGATACCTGCGTTTGGTAAGGGCTTCCAACTATAAACCGGAGCAAAGGCTGTTATTATTACGTGAGGCAATGGCAGTGGCAAAAGCACCTGCCCAGCAACAACAGATTTTAAAGGATATTGAACAGGCAAAATGCTTAAACTCTTTATTATTTGCAGGCCGATACCTGGATAATCCAGCTTTACAGCAGGCTGCAGCTAATGCGGTAATGAATATTGCACTGGCTGATAAGTCTTATAATGGTACATTGGTTAAAAACCTGATCAATAAAACCATCAGCGTGATTAAAGGCGCTGATAGTGAATATCAGATAGAAGCGATGCGTAAATATCTGGCCGAAATGCCGCAGGGTGATGGCTTTGTTTCGATGTACAATGGCACTGATTTGACGGGTTGGAAAGGCTTGGTTGGTGATCCATTAAAAAGAGCGAAAATGGATGCCAAAACATTAGCAGCAGCGCAGGCTAAAGCAGACGCATCGGCACTTGAAAGCTGGAAGCCTGTGAATGGCGAATTGCAGTTTATGAGCCATGGTGATAACCTGGCTACCGTAAAGAAATACGGTGATTTTGAGATGCTGGTAGACTGGAAGATCATTGATGATAAAAAAGGTGAAGGTGATGCCGGTATTTATCTGCGTGGTACTCCTCAGGTTCAGATATGGGACAATGCGCGGGTAAAAGTTGGTGCCCAGGTAGGTTCGGGTGGTTTGTATAACAATAAAGTAAATGAGAGCAAGCCGCTTAAAGTCGCCGATAATAAACTGGATGAATGGAATACTTTCCGCATCATGATGAAAGGAGATCGTGTAACCGTTTACCTGAATGGCGAATTGGTGACTGACAATGTAATCCTTGAGAACTTCTGGGACAGAAACCTACCTATTTTTGCTGAAGAGCAGATAGAGCTGCAGGCACATGGATCGCCGGTTGCTTACCGCGATCTTTACATCAAAGAACTTCCTCGCGTGAAGCCATTTGAATTGAGTGCAGCAGAGAAAAAAGAAGGCTTTAAAGTA
This sequence comes from Pedobacter schmidteae, assembly GCF_900564155.1. Lineage (NCBI taxonomy): Bacteria > Pseudomonadati > Bacteroidota > Sphingobacteriia > Sphingobacteriales > Sphingobacteriaceae > Pedobacter > Pedobacter schmidteae. The sequence continues at coordinate 3,681,329 of NZ_LS999839.1, forward strand.
TTGTTTGATGGTACCAATATGCACAACTGGACCGGGAACACCACTGACTATACTATTGAAGACGGAAATATTGCTATTCGTCCAAAGCCAGGAAAAGGTTCGGGTGGTAACTTGTTTACCAAGGACGAGTTTAGTGATTTTATATTTCGTTTTGAATTTAAATTGACACCTGGTGCCAACAACGGTTTAGGTATCAGGGCACCTTTAGAGGGGGATGCGGCTTATCAGGGTATGGAATTACAAATCCTGGATAATGAGGACCCTATTTATAAAAATCTACATGTATATCAGTACCATGGTTCGGTTTATGGAACTATTGCTGCAAAAAGAGGTTTCCTTAAGCCTGTTGGCGAATGGAACTACCAGGAGGTGGTAGTAAAAGGCCCTAAAATTAAGGTGATTTTGAATGGTACTGTTATTTTGGACGCCGATATTACTGAAGCCAGAAAAAATGGTGCTGCCGATGGGAAAAACCATCCTGGCTTGCAACGCGAAAGCGGCCATATTGGTTTCCTTGGGCATGGTTCACCTGTGGAGTTCAGAAATATCAGGATCAAAGACCTGAGCAAAAAGAAATAATTTAATACCGTATCATAAGTGTGTAGGATATGACTGAAGAAAATAAAGATTCAGTAGCAAGTAGTTCAAGAAGGAATTTTATTAAGACGACTGCATTGGCAGCGGCAGGATTTATGATCGTGCCGCGCCATGTATTGGGTGGCAGAGGGTTTCTGGCACCAAGCGACAGGCTGATGGTTGCCGGTGTAGGCGTTGGCGGAAAAGGTCAGAGCAATCTGGCCAATATTTATAACGGTGGTAAATCGGAAATTGCATTTCTCTGCGATGTAGATGACCGAAGAGCTGCCAACTCCGTTAAGAGTTTTCCGAAAGCGAAGTATTATAAGGACTATCGTGAAATGCTGGACAAGGATGGTAAAAATATTGATGGTGTAGTAGTTTCTACGCCTGATCATAACCATGCTATGATAGCAATGGCGGCTATGCAACTGGGTAAACATGTTTACGTAGAAAAGCCGTTGACCCATGATATTTATGAAGCCAGGAAATTGACCGAGGCTGCCAGCCGTTATCAGGTGGTTACTCAAATGGGCAATCAGGGATCGTCGGGTGATGGGGTAAGACAATTGCAGGAATGGTATGATGCCGGAGTGATTGGGAAGGTGCATACTGTTTATTGCTGGACTGACCGTCCGTCGTGGCCTCAGGGAATTTTATGGCCCTCAACTAATGGTGAAATACCCAGGGAGCTGGATTGGGACCTTTGGCTAGGCAGTGCGCCATATAAGCCTTATATTGAAAAACTGGTTCCTTTTAACTGGCGAGGCTGGTGGGATTATGGTACTGGTGCCATAGGAGATATGGGCTGCCATTTGGTAGAACCGCCTTTTAAAGTACTGGGATTAGATACGCCTATTGATGTACAGTGCAGCGTGGGCAGTATTTATGTGGATGAATTTAAAAGAGGGTATTTTCCCGACAGTTGCCCACCTTCAAGTCATGTGATCATGACCTTTGAGAAAACGAAAAAGACAAAAGGTAATGTGCAGATCCATTGGATGGATGGGGGGATTAAACCTGCACGTCCGGCCGAACTGGGACCTAACGAACCATTTGGTACCAATGGAGTAATTTTTGAGGGTACAAAAGGTAAAATGATGTGTGGTGTATATGGTGCTGATCCGAGATTGCTGCCTTTGTCGAGAAACAGCGAAGTACATACCAAGCAGAAGCTGGAGCGTGTAAAAGGAGGTGTAGAGGGGCATTACTGGCAATGGGCAGAGGCTGCTATTGCCGGTTACGGAAAAATATCATTGAGCTCGCCATTTGAAATTGCCGGACCACTTACGGAAACGTTATTGATTGCCAACCTGGCCATACGGGGAACTGATGTACAGAAACCAAAGGCAAATGGTAAGGGTTTTGATTACCCGGGAAGAGATATCAAGTTGCTATGGGATAAGGATAACTTAAGGGTAACGAATTTTGATGAGGTAAATCAGTTTGTGAAACGTGAATATCGTAAAGGATGGAGTTTGGGTGTGTAAATGACAAAAAAAGACAACCTTAGGGTTGCCTTTTTTTGTATCAGGATATTTTGTAAAAATCCTGATTGAAATTTTATTTTTATTCAGATATCTATTTAGTCGTTAAAACTAATATTGTATGGTAAACGAGTAGAAAAGCTTCGATAAACGTTGTTGTTTTTTTAATTAAAGTCAATATCATTTAAGCTTTCGACCTTTGGTAAGGAAGCATTAAATGTTATTGATTATGGAACAAATTAAAATTTGGGTAACCATAACCCCCAGAGACTCCTATGTTATAGACCGATATTTAAATGATGTCGGTAAAATAAGCCTGCTTAGTACAGATGATGAAGCCATATTGGCACGTAAAATACGGAATGGAGATGAAGCTGCTGTACAGGAACTAATTATACGTAATTTGAGATTTGTGATATCTGTAGCCAAAAAATATCAACAGAGAGGGCTAAAACTGGCTGATTTGATTAGCGAAGGTAATATTGGTCTGATAAAAGCTGCACAGCGTTTTGATGAAACCAGAGGGTTTAAGTTTATATCTTTTGCGGTTTGGTGGATCAGGCAGTCTATTCTACTGGCTATTGCTGAACAAAAGCGTATGGTACGTCTTCCGGCCAGTCAGCTGGCGGGTATTAGTCAGGTGAACAGGGCCATTGCTGTGCTGGAACAACGACTGGAGCGGATGCCTACATTGGAAGAGCTGGCAGAGTATACTACACTTTCGGAGAATAAAGTTGCCACTTATATGGATCTTGCATTGCATACCTATTCGCTGGATACGGTTGTTAACCAGGAATCGGGGCTGACCTTAATGGATACGTTGGATGACCGGCAGTTGCCTGGGAGTGATCATCTGACAATTAAAACTTCTTTTTTTGCAGATGTAAATAAGGCATTACATGTTTTGCCCAAACGGGAACGGAAAATTATGACGCTATACTATGGGCTAAATGGGTGCACAAAAATGAGTCTGGAAGAAATGCAACCTATTTTTAATCTGGGCAGGGAAAGAATAAGACAATTGAGAGATAAGGCGCACAGAACGCTTCATTCGAAGTGTGGTCATATTTTGGCCGGATATTTTAACAAAGAAGAAATTTGAATCCAAAAATGGGGTAGAAATAATCCTGAGGCGGTAAAAAAAAGTAGAGCCATAAAAAAAATCATTTGGTGAAAATCCAATAATTATTAACTTTAGAGCGTTATATCATATATTTTAAAATCTTAAACGAAAGAAAAACATGGAAAAATTTTCAAAATTGAAAGAACTAATCGCTGGCGTAGAGGCTGATGCAGACAAATTTTATAATTCAGGTAACGGTGCTGCTGGTACCAGAGTACGTAAAGCTATGCAGGATTTAAAAGGTCTTGCTCAAGAAATTCGTACTGAAGTGACTGAGAAAAAGAATGCAAAGTAATATTCTTTGATTATTTTTGAAAAGGCCCGCAATTTGTGGGCCTTTCTTGTTTTTAGTTCATGGACAACATAGACAAAAGTCAGCACCGTAAAATAATCCATATTGATATGGATTCATTTTATGCATCCGTAGAACAGCGGGATAATCCTGATTTGGCCGGAAAAGCTATTGCCGTAGGTGGCTCTCCGGAAGGGCGTGGAGGAGTGGTGGCCACTGCAAGCTATGAAGCCCGGAAGTTTGGAGTGCATTCGGCCATGCCCTCCAAACAAGCTATAAAACTTTGCCCTCATCTTATTTTTGTATATCCGCGATTTGCGGTTTATAAAGAAGTATCCGCACAGATCAGGGAGATATTTCATCGGTATACCGATTTGATCCAGCCGTTGTCTTTGGATGAAGCTTATCTGGATGTGACCCATGATAAATTAGGAATAGGTTCGGCTATTGATATTGCGAAAGAAATTAAGCAGGCCATCAAGGACGAATTGAAGCTTACTGCTTCAGCTGGTGTTTCAGTGAATAAGTTTGTCGCCAAAATTGCGTCAGATATGAACAAACCTGATGGATTGACTTTTATCGGGCCGTCCAGGATCGAGAAATTTATAGCCCAGTTGCCTGTCGAGAAATTTCATGGCGTAGGTAAAGTTACCGCGGCAAAGATGAAGGCAAGGGGGCTGCATTACGGTGCAGACTTAAGGGGGCTATCGGAAACGGAGTTGGCCAATCTATTTGGGAAAAGCGGCAGGTTTTTTTATAAAATAGTAAGGGGGATAGACAATCGGGCCGTGGAACCGAATCGCGAAACCAAGTCGATAGGTGCGGAAGATACCTTTTCTTACGACCTGACTGAAATAGAGGAGATGAATGCTGAAATAGAGAAGATAGTTTTAGTGGTGTTTAACCGGATGAAATCGTACAATCTTTATGGGCGCACGGTAACACTAAAAGTCAAATTTGGTAATTTTAAGCAAATAACCAGGAGTAAGTCTTTTGCGGAAGGAGTAGCCGGTGCCGAACAAATTGCCGATGTGGCAAAAATGTTGTTAAGGGGCATTGATTTTTATGAGCAAGGTGTAAGGCTCCTGGGGGTTTCCATCTCAAATTTCGAAAATCAACATGGAAAAGAAGGCGAGGGGTATCAGTCGCGCTTGTTTCCGTGATCTGGTATATTTTTGACTTTCTCAAATTTTTTGTATTTTTTTTCATAAACTCGTTACAATATCTTAAATTGTATAGGATTATCCATTAAGGATAATGAGCTATATTTAAGAAACAGATATTAAAAACACTATGAAAAAATTATTTTCTCTGATTGCTATTCTTGGTTTGTGTGCAAACTTGAGCATGGCGCAAACACCTGCTGTATCGACAGCGAAAAAAGAAACAGCAAAGGCTAAGGCTGCTGCAAAAAAGGAGGCCACTAAGGCTAAAGCTGAAGCAAAAAAAGCGGAAGATAAAACGAGTGCAGCTGCAGTGAAGCTTAAAAAGGATGGTACACCTGATAAGCGTTATGCAAATGCCAAAGAAACAGTTAAAGAAACTGCAAAAGAAACGAAAACTGCAACTAAAAAGGCCGCCGCTAAGGAAGCAACTGCTGCTGCTGCGACTGTACCCGGAATGAAAAAAGATGGTACACCTGATAAGCGTTATACTGCAAATAAAGAAAAAGCTGCGGCTTCGGTTGCCGGTGCAAAAAAAGAAGCCGTGGAGGTTAAAAAATCGGCTGCCAGCACAGTTACCAGTGCCAAAGAATATAGGCCTACAGTAGACAGAAGCATGAAAGGGCCTAATGGTGAGCAAATTTTAACCGGTCCGCGTGGAGGAAAGTACTATATCAATAAAAACGGAAATAAAACATATGTGAAAAGAGAGGCTGAATAAGCTTTTTTGAATGATCATAAAGACAAAAGGCCAGATGTTTTCTGGCCTTTTGTTGTTTTAAATCCTAAATTAGAAAACTAATTTATTAAGTATGTCAGACAAGCAGATAACCGCAATTACAGAATTGGATAGGTCGCACTACAAAACAAGAGTGTATGCAGGAGGTCATTTTATTTATGCTGATGAACCAGAAGATGTTGGCGGAACGGATGAGGGGATGCCACCTGCGGCTTTGTTATTGGCTAGCCTGGGCAGTTGCACTGCCATTACGATAAGAATGTATGCCGACCGGAAAAACTTTAAACTGGATGGTATTAAAATCGCATTGGCCATTTGCAGAGAGGAGGAGATGAGCAAAGAAACTGTGATTACCAGGAAGATCGAGTTTTCGGGTGATTTAACTGAAGATGAACGCAAGCGGCTATTTGTGATAGCGGATAAATGCCCTATCCATAAAATTCTAAGCAATCCTATTAAAATTGAAACGAGCTAGACTTTATTTGTGAACCATATACAATTTAGTACTATAATTACTTAAAACAGTACAATTATCCGGAGATGGCCAGTTGAGTCCGTACCTTACTGATCAGGTTTTCGATGTCGAATGGTTTTGAGAGAAAATCATTTGGCGAACCGGGTAGCTTTAATAGGTTTTGTAAATTATGGGTTGCTGATATCATTACTATAGGAATGTATTTGAAAATGGCATGTGATTTAATCGATTTGCAAATTTCCCTTCCATCCATTCCTGCAAGCATGACATCTAACAAAATAAGGTCGGGCCTGATGGAAGTGATCACATCAAATATATTTTTTCCATTTGTTAAGGTAGAAACTTCGTATCCCTCGTCTTCCAGGATGATCTTAATGACATCAACTATCTCCCGATCATCATCTACCGCCAATATCTTTTTGGACATACGTTTTTTAAATTTAATTACGATAAATGGATATGCCATTTGCGTGCCACAGATAATTTGAAATAAAAAAGAATAAACAAAAGAAATATTTAATGGTTGTTTGCTAATATTATTAGCATATTTGTGTTGTGAATTGTATAATATTGTTGCCATGTTGTATGCAGTAGTAGATATTGAAACCACGGGTGGTTTTGCTTCGGGAAATGGAATAACCGAAATTTCTATCAGGGTGCATGATGGGCAGAAGGTCATCAGTGTTTATGAAACGCTAATTAATCCGGAGCAGGATATTCCGCTTTATATTGCTTCCCTGACGGGCATTAGTGATGATATGGTTAAGGATGCACCGGTATTTGGTGAGGTGGCAGCCGAGATTTATGAAATTTTGCACGATAAAATATTTGTAGCGCATAATGTTAACTTTGATTTTTCTTTTGTCAAACATCATTTGTCTTTAAGTGGCTACAACCTGAACTGTAAAAAACTATGTACCGTAAGAATGAGCCGTAAGCTATTGCCTGGACATAGTTCTTATAGTTTGGGTAAGCTTTGTACTGCTTTAGGTATCGCTATTAACAACAGGCATAGAGCTGGAGGGGATGCTGAGGCGACGGCCGAGTTGCTGACTATTTTGTTGGCATCGGATAGGGAAGGAGTAATTGCGCAAACGCTTAGCCGCTTGTCGAAAGAGCAACAGCTACCTCCAAATTTACCCAGGGCCGAGGTAGACAAGCTGCCGCGAATGCCTGGGGTTTATTATTTTAAAGACCAGAAAGGTGCGGTAATTTATGTTGGGAAGGCTAAAAATATTTATAAAAGAGTATGTTCTCATTTTACGGGTACCAATACCGGAAAACAGCGTCAGGATTTTCTTAAAAATATTTATACCATCGATTTTGAAGTCTGCGGAACGGAACTGATGGCTTTTATACTGGAGGCTACAGAGATTAAACGAATATGGCCCGAAAATAATCGGGCATTAAAGCGGTACGAGCAAAAATATGCCTTATATGGATTTGAAGACCAGAAGGGATATTTGCGTTTGGGTATTGATAAGTACAAAAAGCAAGGGAATGTATTGTATAGTTTTAATACTTTGCTGGATGGGTACGATTTATTGAGACTTTTGATCAAAGAACATTTGCTTTGTGAAAAGCTGTGTTACATCCAAAGAAACAGAATTAGTTGTACGGCACATGAAGAGGGAAAATGTAGTGGTGCTTGTGTAGGTAAGGAATCGGCGGCGTCTTATAATGTTAGGGTAAAATATGCCATGGCTTATTTAAAATCTATACTCCCTACTTTTGCTGTAATAGGTGAAGGCAGGACAGCCGATGAACAGAGCTGTTTGTTGGTAGAACAAGGCAAGTTTTATGGCATGGGCTACATTTCCTATCATGCGGATATTAATGGCACAGAGATGCTGAAATCGGCATTGCAGCCTTTCCCATCGGATGACTACATACTAAATTTAATCAATCATCATGTTCAACAGTTTCCTCAGACAAAAATAACAGTCTGATTTATACGTTTGTTATCAGAAAAAACATAAATAGATTTGCGTGTTTACTTCTTAAAATTTATCTTTGCCCCTCCTAACAGGGAGATGCCTTGGTAGCTCAGCTGGATAGAGCAACGGTTTTCTAAACCGTGGGTCAGGGGTTCGAGTCCCTTCCAGGGTACTGAAAAGCTTCTAGTGGAAACTAGGAGCTTTTATATTTTATAACCTTTTTCAATTTTATTGTTTTTGTATCGATAGCAATTTGTATACGGCTATTAGTTAGAATTAGTCATGCGTTGTGATTTCTTCTTTTCATTATAATCATCTAATTCCTTCTCTAATGCACCAGTAGGTTTGAAGTAGATTGCTATTTTCTTTTTTGAAAGTTTCCATTCTGGCACAAAAAGCGCTTCTATGTTGTAATTTTGATTGGTTTCCCAGACAGTCAATTTACGGCCAGTCTTGTTATCCTTTGATTGTTCTCTAGGTTTACCTTTTTGATTTGTAAAATAATCAACAATTTTATTGTTCAACTCTGGTGTTGCTTCCCTTGAGTCGTAACTTGCATCTTTTCCAATAAATATCCGAAGCTCGTCTAGCCTGTCACTTAAAAAAATTGGCTCTAATACTCCTTGAATGTGAGTGCCCTCTATTTCTGTTAAGAAATTTTTTCTGTCTGAATCGCCGGAACGTGTTTTTGTAAACTGTTCTTTTAAAACTCTTCGCTTAATATAATTTCTAACTAGATGATCATAATCGTAATCGTTCATTCCAAGCTTGAAGTCTAGATAGCAGTCATTTTCCAAGTTTAACCACTTACATCCAGAAATTATTATGCAAAATAATAATCCAATAAAAATGATCCCTTTCATTAGTGTTTTTTTTCTTAATATTTAAGATGGTCAAAAGATAATTTGATTACTCGTCATATCGTGTTCTATTTTGCTGTTTATAATCTTAGTGTCTTTTAGAAGCGAAAGTTATAGTCCAGTATTCCTATTTAACGTTTTCGTCGATATAGATGGATAATCGTTCTCAGTAATGCTAATCAACCCCGACTTTTCGATACCAGGATCCAGTAAATCACATTCAAAGATTCTTTATCGCATATTTTACATTTCCCTCAGGAATATATTTTCCTTCAATATAACATATTAATAAATCCCTAAAAGTCATGTCTGAAACTTGTCTTGCAGGTTGATAAAAAGATGGCTTAGGAATATGAATCCGATTTAAGGCCAACAATTCTATTGTTTTGAGAGGAAGCCACACAGATACAACCAGTAGGTTATAAAGCGCTGTTGATGAATTATACAATTCGGCTTCAGAATGGAAATGTCTATCGTATTCAAAATCAGAATATTCTAATTGAAACTTGTCGACAAATTCGGTTAACATAAATAGTTATCATCTCCTGTTAATCCTAAGTCATTTGCAAGTTTAGTTTTGAGTGATTCCAGATCATCAGCTGATTCGTTTTCAATAAAACTTTTTACAGTAATGTACGCATGTCTTAGTTTCGAAAATTCTATTTGCTTTATTTCTTCCATTACATTACTGCAAGTAAGTGAATTCATTTGAAATTAGGTAAATAATTTAAGAGTAGTGCTAAATCAAGGGCTTTTTTGATTTAAGCCAACCTTCTAAATATTGGTACATCACGGTCTGTTACAACTAAATGAGTTAACAGGACTTTAAACTTATGGAGATTTCTGTTAATTTCTGTATGACTTTATAGGAGTTAATAACTAATTTGATATTTAAGATCGTGTATAGATCTTCGATTCCAGTATTTTTATTCATTTTTTTTGACTTTCTGCTAACCCTGAGTAAGCTTTTGCAGAATATGTCCAAGATTAAGTTACCGTCTGGCAACTTATATACATCAGTCTTATCTGATTCCATGATGTAACATTCCTTTATCAGATACTTCTTCAATTTCTTTTTATGTCTCGAGTTTTTAAATTGTCGATGTATTTTTTCTCTTTCATTGAGATGTAAAATAACCAATTGTTCTATTTCTTCAAATTGTACATTGCCAGAAATCCAGTCTTCAGTTATAAAAGACTTTTCTAACTTCAGCCTAATAAAATAAGGAAGCTCGTTTTCATTTATAGAGGTGCCAGTTGCAGGGTTTTTTAAAAGCATTTGAGTATGATTTGATATTTGAACTATAAACTCTCATTAATACCTTCAAACGATAGGTTTTGTTTTATCATTTTTACCATCTTTAACCTTGGTTTAGCCAAATTGGCTATTTGGAAATGCAAAAAGAGTTAGTGATCTTTAGTATTTTACTATGGGAAAAAAACTTTGTTTCGATTGTAAGAAGTCATTTAATATGTCGTCTGAAGATTTGAGGCTTTCAAATTTTAAATGCCCTGAATGTGGCAATCTATCAATTGCGGTGACAAATAGATTTCGACCACCGAAAGTGGACGGTAATAGAAAATGGGAGGTAGTTAAATTTCTTATAGAAAATGGATTCCAATATCAACATATATCAATTTATGAATCTGACCGCCATGGGATAAAAAGATTTGTTAGGTATGCTCGATATCCGGAAAATATGATTGATGCAATTGAATTTGTAGAACAGTATAAAATATAGGCTCTTAAAAACAATGACTGACAAAATTGATAAGGAAAGACGGAAGCAAATTAGAAATGACCTTCGTAAAAAGGCTCTTGAAGAATTTGAGAATAGTCTTCCAATGACAAGAGATAACTTTAAAGGATTATTTGACCATTTGGATAATGAATTGAATGAACTAGGATGCGATGATGATCAAACTATAACAAAGCGTTATTTAAAGATTATTGGAATCCAGAATATTGAAGATGTCCTGGTCTGGTTAATTGATCATGGAGGTTATTGCGACTGTGAAATTTTGGCTAATGTTGAAGAACAATTCGAATAATAAGCTTATGCCCAGTTGGAAATTAGAAAATGCCGAAGAAATTTTAAAGGAGGCTCCATATACATTTTATAAGCCATCTGATACTATAATTAATCAATTAATACCTGGGGAAGCTACTGTTAAACTTATATTCTTATTTGATTCTGATAATCCAGAGGCTCCTAGTGCAGAACGAATGTGGGTAATAATGGAATCAATGGACAATAAAGGTAACTATTTAGGCACTTTAGATAATGACCCTTTTTATATTAAGGATTTAAAAGCGGGGGATCGGATCACTTTTAGAAAAGAGCATATTATTGACTACGATACACTTGATGAATTAGATATTGAAGACTCATTAGCCGGAATGATCGAGAAATTTAATAAAAAATGTCTTGTCTCAAATCATATAATGAAAGACGGATTTACAGTTGGTAGATTGTACCGTGAAGAAGAGGACTATGAGGGTTATTCTGGTTGGACAATTATGAGTGATCATGAAACTCAGGAATACGCAAATGATCCTGCAAACTTTCAATACATCTCATTAGGAAAGGTTTTGAATATTGATGACAGTTTTATTCATTTACTTGAAGAGCCAACTGGTTCAGATTTAGTGAAAGATAGTATCACCGGAAAATATTTCTTACTTGATTAGGTTAGTGTTTGGGGAAGGTTATTTGATTAAAAGTCAGTTTTTTGTTAGGAAAGAAAAAGTGAAGTTCTTTGGAGATGATAGATTAAATTAAAAAGCATGTCAGAATTCTATAAACAACTAATTTGCTAAGAAAACACTCAGTACTCAGTCATTGTCGAAGATGATGGTAAAGGAGCGTATACATATCTTTTTAACGGTTCTGAAGTAATCGGTGACATTTGGTTGTATAATCAGGCTAGTACGCCATTGGCTACAAAATGGGATAAGAAAAATCTACCTTTTTTAAATCCTAATGAATTTGTAAAGGAGCATATTTCACCAATAGTTAATGATAGTGAAGTTACTGTTGTCTGGTATTTTACTTATGTTGGCGAGTTTGAAAGTGTACTTATTTACATTCATGGTAATCTGACTGCTAAATTATCCATTGGATCGAATTGAATTCTGTTGTTAATGATTTAAGCACTTAGTATGGAAACTTGGCGGCCAGTTTTGGAATACCCGCAGAAAGTACCTAAATACGTGATTTAATGACAAAGGCAACAGATCAGATATAAAAAAAGCACGGAATTATGTAAAATTATTTTTGCATCTTTATATAGGTTTGTATAGTCATGAAAACTAAAGCCATCTTTCTGTTAGTGATATTTTTGCTCAATACCGTTGTGGGTTTTGGCTGCGCTTTAGGGATGGAAGATGATTTTCATGATCATGAACATCATCATGCAAAAGGACATGAACACCAAACTACCCCAATTTCTGGTCAGCATCTTTCAAAGGAAGATCTTTGCTGCAAAAGCTTAGTCAATGATTTAGTAACTCAGAGTAAGCAAATTCCGGAAAGTGTTAAAGTGCAGGTGCTTGTTCTGATAATATGCTTGCCTGATTTCATCCATGCTTTATTAGCTCCACTAACCAGTATTAAACTGGCTAAAAGTGTTTATGTAGATCATAGAGAAAGACCACCTAATCAGGACATTCGCACAGTTATTCAAAGTTTTCAGATATAGGATTTAATGTTTTTGTTAAACAGCTAGTTTGTACTGCTTTTAACGTACATATATATATTGACTTAGCTATTGCTATGTCCAGGAATTAGTATAAACATTAAATTATTATATCATGAAAAAGATATTTTTAGTAGTTGCTTTAATTGCAACCATATGGATCAAACCTGGTTTCGCTCAAAGTAGCCAGACAAAAGCTTTATTGACTTCTTATTACGACATCAAAAATGCATTGGTAAACTCTGATGCTACCTTGGCAGCTTCAAAAGCAACTGAGTTTTCTAAAGCTTTGGGAAGTGTTGATATGAAATCATTGCCCCAGGCAGAAATGACTACTTTTATGGGCTTTCAGGATAAACTTGCATTTGATGCCAAACATATCTCAGAGACAAAAGACCTTTCTCACCAAAGGGAACACTTTGCTAATTTTTCAGCTAACCTCTTTAAACTAGCTAAAGCCGTAAAGCTTACCAAGGAGCCTGTTTATTATGATTATTGCCCAATGAAAAAGAGCTATTGGCTGTCGGATAATGCGGCAATCAAAAATCCTTATTTCGGTAAACAAATGTTAACCTGTGGAGCAGTCAAGGAAACTTTAAAGTAATTCTGTTTGTTGATTGTACAGTTTCACCTCTAAATGGGTGTACTGGCTGTACAATTGAGTCAAAATTTTATCAATTAACTCTAATCGGGATAAGGGAAAAACTTTTCATTCCTGATTAGGTAACACTCGTTTAAAAGATTCAAATTAAAAATACGATGAAAACATCAATTTATAGCCTGGCTTTTTCTTTACTATTCTTAGCTGCTTGTTCTAATGGTAGTAATAAAACTCAAAGTGCGACCACCTCAGAGCCTACAGCAACTAAGGCTGCTGTTCCGGAATCTTCCGTAAAAGGTGCTGCCACTACTGAACTATTAAATTCCTATCTCAAATTAAAGAATGCCTTTACTGCTGATAATGATAAAGAGGCAGCAGCAGCTGGAAATGAAATGGTCGCTGGTTTCGCTTCTTTTGATATGAAATCTTTAACACCAGAACAAAGTAAAGCTTATACAGATATAAAAGATGATGCTAAGGAACATGCAGAACATATTGGTGCAAATGTCGGAAATATAGCGCACCAGCGTGAGCACTTTGATATGCTGAGTAAGGATATGTACGACCTTGTTAAACTACTTGGAACAAGTCAACCTTTATATGTTGATCACTGTCCAATGTATAATGACAATAAGGGCGCAATCTGGTTGAGCGAAGTGAAGGATATTAAAAACCCTTATATGGGGAAAGCTATGGCAACTTGCGGTGCTGTTAAAGAAGAATTAAAATAGTAGGCATGAAAGGCATAAAAAAAATACTTCTTGGGTTATTGGTAATCCTAATAATTATCCAGTTTATACATCCTGCCCGCAATAAAAGTGGGCAGGATATGCCAAATGATATTTCTAAAGTTGTGTCCATGCCAAATGATGTACAGGGAATCCTGAAGAAAGCCTGTTATGATTGTCATAGCAACAATACAAATTACCCCTGGTATACTAGTATACAGCCCTTGCACTGGTTTATGAATTACCATATACAATCAGGTAAAGAAGATCTAAATTTTAATGAATTCGGGAGTTATACCCCAAGAAGGCAGCAGAATAAATTACGCTCTATTGAAAGTAGTTTAAAAGATGGTACTATGCCTTTGTTCTCCTATACCCTGATCCACAGAAATGCCATTTTGAGCGATGCGGAGAAATTGCTAATCATCAACTGGGTTCAAAATTCGAAGGATAGTTTAAATAAAAAGAATCTTTAACTACCCCTTAATCACCAAAGACATGAAAAACATATTAACGGCCTTTTTGTTGATCCTTTATTCTTTAGCTTCTGCTCAGGATAACAAAGGAACGAAGATGCCAAAAAAAGAAAGCGCTAAACAGGTGGAGACTATCTATACCTGTCCCATGCATCCCGAAATCCATGCTTCCAAGCCCGGTAATTGTCCTAAGTGCGGAATGAAACTGGTGCCGGAAAAAGCTAAGGTGATTACGCCTAAGCATGACCAAATGGAAATGCCTAAGAAAGATACTTCCGAAAAGAATGACGGAATGGAAGATATGGGTGGTATGGACATGGGAGATAATAATACCACGATGGAAAACATCAAAAAGGCGAAAATAAATTTAGGGCCAATTAAAACGATCTCAAGTAATGTACCACCTCGTACTGTTCGCTATGACCTTTATATTGCTGATACGACTGTAACCTATGGCAAGAAAACAAAAAGAGCAATTGCTGTTAATGGACAGATACCAATGCCGACTTTAACGTTTACCCAAGGTGATACGGCCTTAATATATGTACATAATAAACTGAATGAGGAGACATCTCTGCACTGGCATGGCTTGTTTTTACCAAATCAGATGGATGGAGTTCCTTTCCTAACCCAAATGCCTATTAAGCCTCATTCTACCTATATCTATAAATTCCCCATCGTTCAGCATGGTACACACTGGTATCATAGTCATAGTGAGCTGCAGGAGCAGATTGGGATGTATGGCGCATTCATTATGAACAAAAGGGAAGAATGGGACATTCCTACTATTCCAGTAGTCCTCAGTGAGTGGACGGATATGAGACCTGAAGAGGTTCACCGGAGCCTTAAAAATGCCAATGATTGGTTTGCCATTAAAAAAGGAACAACACAAAGTTATGCCGAGGCGATCAGAACAGGACATTTTAAAACCAAAATCAATAACGAATGGAAGCGAATGAATGCTATGGATGTAAGTGATATATATTATGATACATTTCTAATCAACGGCAAGAACCAGAATGCTCAGCCCCAGTTTAAGGCGGGGGACAAGGTAAGGCTACGAATTGCCAATGGTGGGGCATCCGATTATTTCTGGTTGACTTATTCAGGTGGTAAAATAACCGTAGTCGCTACCGATGGAAATGATGTTGAGCCTGTAGAAGTGGACAGACTGATCATAGCAGTGTCCGAAACGTATGACGTGGTCGTAACCATTCCTGAAAATAAAAGCTATGAATTTTTAGTGACTCCTGAAGACCGTACCGGCTCTGCATCCTTATGGTTGGGCAAAGGAGAAAAGGTGTCTGGTCAGAAATTACCAAAGCTGAAATACTTTGCCGGAATGAAAATGATGAATGACATGATGGACATGAGTGGTAACATGATTCAAATGGAAGGCATGAAAATGCAGAACCAGGTCATGGATATGAATACAGTCATGTATCCCGAAGTAAGCGGTGAAGAAACCCCTAAAGTAAAAACAAAAAAAACTGAAATGTCCGGTATGCAGATGCCAAATGATAAAAGCATGGCAGGGATGAATATGGCGGTTGATAACCCTGATATAGTTACATTGAATTATAATATGCTCCGTGACCCAAAGAAAACTACATTACCGAAAGGCCCCTGGAAAGAACTGAAATTTGATCTTACCGGGAACATGAATCGCTATGTTTGGACTTTGGACAATAAAACGGTTTCAGAGAGTGATAAAATCCTGATTAAGAAAGGTGAAAATGTCAGGATCATTTTATTCAACAATAGTATGATGCGGCATCCCATGCACCTGCATGGTCATGATTTCAGAGTTGTAAATGAACAGGGTGAATATGCGCCAATGAAAAACATCATTGACATTATGCCAATGGAACGGGATACCCTTGAATTTGCCGCCACAGAGCCTGGAGGAGACTGGTTTTTTCACTGTCATATTCTTTATCACATGATGAGTGGTATGGGCAGGGTATTCAGCTATGAAAATTCGCCACCAAATCCGGAAATCCCTAATTCTAAATTAGCACAACGTAAATTATTTAGCGATGACAGGGAATTTCATCCAATGGCAAGGGTTGGAATAGAAAGCAATGGTAGTGATGGAGAGATCATGCTGGCCAATACCCGTTACCGTTTTACAACCGAATGGAGAATTGGCTTTGATAAAGAAATGGGTTATGAAAGTGAAAGTCATTTTGGTAGATACCTTGGGCGAAATCAATGGCTCTTCCCTTATGTAGGCTGGGATTTTCGCAAAAGGACAGTTGACCCAATGGACAAAAATATTTTCGGGCAATCTCTATCGCCAGGGGATAATCTATTCGGACAGCGTAACACCAAAAATTTCAGGCAGGTATTCCATTTAGGGGTACAATATACTTTGCCCATGTTAATTGTTGCAGACGCTTCTGTTGACCACAAGGGAAATGTCAGGTTTCAATTGACCAGAGAAGATGTTCCGATTTCTAAAAGACTACGTTTTCAATTCATGGTGAATACGGACAAGGAGTACATGGCAGGATTCAGATACATCGTAACTAAATATTTCGGGCTGTCAACTCACTATGACAGTGACATGGGCTATGGTGCCGGACTAACATTAAATTACTAATTCATTAACCATCTTATAATGACGCATACTTATAAAATAAACGGAATGACCTGTCAGGGTTGCAGAACCAAAGTTGAAAATGCATTGAATGGAATTGAAGGCATTTCCGCTAAGGTTACATTGGAACCTGCTGAAGCCGTAATCACAATGGATAAACATATTCAGACTGAAAAGTTACAGGAAGCATTGTCGGCTGTGGGAAATTATACTATTGAAATGACTGCGCATAAGCCAATGAGCGAGAACAAGGACGTACATCAACATTTTGATCACGATCATCATCCAGTGCATCATCACCATGACATCGGTTCTGTAAAGGTTGCTAATCACGAAACAGCTGGTGTGTATTACTGTCCAATGCATTGCGAAGGAGATAAAACTTATGATAAACCAGGTCATTGCCCGGTTTGCGGAATGGACTTGCTGAAGCAGCCTGTATTAAAGCAGGCTATCCAATTTACCTGTCCTATGCATCCCGAGATTATCAAGGATCAGCCAGGTGCATGTCCAATATGCGGAATGGACTTGGTGCCATTAGGGGTTGATTTGGAAGAAGAAGATAAAACTTATGAAACGCTTTTGCGCAAGTTTAAGGTAGCTGCAATTTTTACTGTTCCAATTTTCATCATTGCAATGACGGAAATGATTCCAAATAATCCGTTGTTTAGTTTGATGGAGTTGAAATATTGGAACTGGGTTCAGTTTGTGTTTTCTATTCCAGTTGTGTTTTATGCAACATGGATGTTCTTTCAACGAGCATGGCAATCTATAGTTACCTGGAAACTGAATATGTTTACCTTGATCGGCATTGGTGCGGGGGTAGCCTGGCTATTTAGCCTTATAGCTCTGCTTTTTCCTGATGTTTTTCCAGATCAGTTTAAAACCCATCATGGTACGGTTTATGTTTATTTTGAAGCTGCAACTGTCATCTTAACTTTGGTTTTGCTGGGGCAGCTTTTGGAAGCCAGAGCGCACGGTAAAACCAATGGTGCTATTAAGGAACTACTGAAATTGGCGCCTAATACGGCTACAAAAGTTGTAGGAGATAAAGAAATGTCAGTTTCCATTGATGATATTCAAAAAGGAGATCTGTTAAGGGTGAAACCCGGTGAAAAAATACCGGTAGATGGAAGTATTCAAACAGGAGAAGCCGTAATTGATGAATCGATGATCTCTGGTGAACCTGTTGCTGTAGAGAAGAAGACCGGAGATAAAGTAAGTTCAGGTACGATTAACGGCAATAAAACCTTTGTGATGCTTGCCGAAAAAGTGGGGGCAGAAACCTTGCTTTCTCAGATTATCGAAATGGTAAACTCAGCAAGCCGATCCAAAGCACCTATTCAAAAGATGGCAGATAGGATTTCTGGATATTTTGTTCCCGTAGTGGTTTTGATCGCTATTGCCACATTTGTCGTATGGGCAATATATGGTCCTGAACCATCCTATGTTTACGCATTTGTAAATGCGATTGCGGTATTGATCATTGCCTGCCCATGTGCCCTTGGTCTAGCTACGCCTATGTCGGTAATGGTAGGAGTAGGAAAAGGTGCGCAATCTGGTGTATTGATCAAAAATGCTGAATCTCTGGAGAAGATGAATGCCATCGATGTGGTTGTGATAGATAAAACAGGGACGGTAACAGAAGGAAAGCCTTCGGTTGAAAAGGTCGTTAGCGTAAATCCTGATTTTACTGAGAAGGATGTTCTTGAAAAAATAGTATCGTTAAACAGTAGTAGTGAACATCCTTTGGCGCAGGCAACACTGCGTTATGGAGAAGAAAACAAGATTAACGTTAACCCCATATCAAACTTTGAAGCGGTAACTGGTAAAGGAGTTACAGGTAGCCTTGGAAAAGAGGAGCTTGCTTTAGGTAATCAGAAATTAATGGAGTACGTTCAGGCTACAATTGCTCCGGAATTAGACGAACAAGTGAAGTCTGCACAAAAACAAGGGAAAACCGTTTCTTATTTAGCTGTAGGGAATAAAGCTGTTGGCTTTGTAGTTATTTCTGATAAGATTAAAGCCTCATCAAAGGAAGCTATTCATAAACTTCAACAAGAAGGTTTAAAGGTAATTATGTTTACCGGAGACAATGAAGATACTGCAAGAGCGGTTAGCAAAACCTTGAATTTAGATGGTTTCAAAGCTGGAATGCTCCCAGAGGACAAATTGAATGAGATAAAAAAACTACAGGCTGAAGGTAAAAAGGTGGCCATGGCAGGTGATGGTATTAACGATGCACCTGCATTATCACAGGCAGACATAGGAATCGCAATGGGTACCGGAACAGACGTCGCTATTGAAAGTGCAGCAATCACATTGGTAAAAGGAGATCTGAATGGAATTGCAAAAGCCCGTTTGTTAAGCCACAAGGTAATGGGCAATATAAAGGGTAATTTGTTTTTCGCTCTTGGATATAATGTTCTAGGGATACCGGTTGCAGCAGGACTATTGTATCCCGTTTTTGGTATTTTACTTTCTCCCATGATCGCAGCACTAGCTATGAGCTTCAGTTCGGTATCAGTAATTCTGAACTCTTTAAGGCTTAGAAGTGCGAAGATCGATTAATTAATATGCCGCTACATCAAAAAAAGATTTAGCAGGAAGTGTTATACTTCCTGCTAAATACTCTAGTAGAGATAAACTCATTTTGGCATATCTCTAGTAGAGATAAAATTTGATTTTTATACACATCAAAAATGCCCTACTAGAGATAAAACCTGTCTTAAATCAAATTATTCTTAATTACATTTTTTGAGTTAATTTCCCGTTCGGATTTAGATTAAAGGCTATTTTTAATCTTCTTTCTTATTTTGAGGTCGCCTATATTTTAGCTTAAAATCTCTACTAAGGGGATCACTCGAAAACAGTTGTTCTAGATCAGCTATTTTCTTCAAGTCATCATAAAACTTTCTCGAATTTGGTCCGCATGTGGGTACTTGAACGGAGTGAAGATTTTCAGAAATTTCCACTTCTTTTTTTTATGTTTTAACCTTCTGTTAATGTGGTAGATAAGGAGTTTTTCCTCATTTGCTTCAGGGGTTCGACGGATATACATTAATCCTTCCAACTTAAGCCATTATCCTGTAGTACTAAATTGTCGGTTTGGTAAAAATTAGCAGAAAGTACAAAATTGCTATTTATATTGCGCTAGGCATTATCTTTTGCCATCTTATTGTTTTTAGATTGGATCATTGATGCTTTTAAGCATGTTGATTGTCATTTGTTTGAGTGATCTTGGTCACGATGTTTCTTGAATGTTTTCTGAATCTTTGGGTTAGGGTTACAGATCATTTATAATCTTGACATGAAAACAATAGCAAATAAAGTTGTGCTCATAACGGGAGCAGGTTCAGGAATAGGTAAGTCAATTGCTGAACTTTTCGCCAAACAAGGAGCGCACCTTATGTTATCCGATATCAGGTATAACAACATTGAAGAAGTGGCTAAAGAAATCAAAAACAAAGGAGGGCTTGTATCTTGTTATCCGGCAGATATATCTAAGTTACAAGATGTAAAATCTCTAATTGATTATACGCTTAATAAATATAAATCCATAGATGTTTTAGTAAATAACGCGGGAATTATGGATGACTTCGCTCCAGTTGAAGATGTTAGTAACGAATCGTGGGAGAAAATTATAGGGGTAAATCTTAATGGCCCATTTTTTACCTGTAGAGCTATAGTAAAGATATTTAAGGAGCAGAAATCGGGCGTCATAATTAATATTGCATCTATTGCTGGGTTGACTGGAGGTCGGGCTGGATTGGCTTATACAGTTTCTAAACATGGTTTAATTGGACTTACCAAAAGTATCGCGTATCAATATGCTGGAACAGGGCTGAAGTGTAATGCAATTGCACCTGGGGGAGTTGAAACCAATATCATGCATGATGTAGAACCTAATCCTTTTGGCTACAGTAGAATGAATGCAGGGACAGGGAATATGCCTGAGGCTGGAACTCCGGATGATATTGCTGAATTAGCCTTGTTTCTCGCTTCAGCTAAGTCAGGATTTATAAATGGGGCTGTCATGGTTGCAGATGGCGGTTGGACTGCGTATTAAATTTAATGAACTACTAGGATGAGGAAAAAAGAGTATTTCAACGAGGGTGAGTCTGCTGCACAATATTGGTGGTTGATGTTTTGTGCTGGTATTTTATTCTTGGGCTTGGGTGCGTGGATACTGGCATCTCCTGTATCTTCATATTTGTCTTTAAGTTTATTATTTGCATTCGGAATGATTTTTTCGGGCTTATTTGAATTGGTATTTGCGATTGGTAACCGCAAAAGGCTTCATGGCTGGGGATGGACTATGACTGGAGGTCTTATTGATGTTGTTTTAGGCAGCTATCTTTTAAATTACCCTTTGTTGACGATGGTGGTGATGCCGGTAATCATTGGCTTGTGGATGTTATTCAGAGGTTTTATGGCTATTGGTAATTCTATTGAATTGCGTGCCTATGGTGTTTTGGATTGGGTTTGGCTGCTGTTAACGGGTATACTAATCGTTGTTTTATCATTACTCATAATTGGACATCCTCTATTTGCAGCTATAAATATTGTAATGTGGACTGCTTTTGCATTTATTTTATCTGGAATCTTTAGAATTTTTTTGTCCCTACAACTCCGAAAGTTTAAGAAGTCTAATTGATACTTAATATTTTATTGCTGCAATGAATAAATCGGAAATAATTTTTCTAGATGGCCCTCAGTCAAGATGGAAAGAGCTGCTGTTTACTTTAAAAACCATGAGGGAATTTATACGTGGTTTTAGAAAGCTGCACTTCCTGGGGCCTTGTATAACTATTTTTGGCTCGGCCCGATTTACCGAGGGGCATCAGTATTATGATTTAACCAGGAAAGCAGCCGCAGAATTCGCGAAATTAGGATTTACCATTATGACCGGAGGTGGGCCAGGTTTAATGGAAGCCGCCAATAGAGGAGCTAAAGATGTCAATGGGAGATCAGTTGGCTGTAACATACAGCTTCCCAAGGAACAGAAACCCAATCCTTATCTTGACAAGTGGGTATATATTCATCATTTTTTTATACGAAAGGTCTTACTTGTTAAATATTCTTTTGCCTTTGTTGTAATGCCCGGAGGATATGGGACATTGGATGAGTTTTTTGAGGCACTTACTTTAATACAGACCCATAAGATCAACAATTTTCCAATCGTGATTTTTGGAAAAGCCTATCATAATGAGCTTATGGAGCATATTTCGCAAATGCAGAAAGCTGCTACTATAACACCTGATGATACTCAGTTATTCTTGGTCACTGACAGCCTAGAAGAGGCAGTGGAGTTGATCAAAGAAAAAAGTATAAAACAATATGGACTATTGCCGGAAAGAAAAATAAAGCCATTTAGCTGGCTTTTTGAAAATCGCTAGTTATGTCATGTCTAAGGTCATGACTAAAAATGATTGCTGTCATTGTTTAAGCGTTTGACAGATAGGAACTTTAATTAATTAAATGATTGGATCATGATATTACTTACTAACATTTCTTTTATTGCTAAAATGAAAGTGCGTTTAACATTGTCATTGCTTGTAATGCTGTATTTTATGGTTCCATCAGTGGCAATGGCTTTAAGTCCTGAACGCAAGAGCGCTGCTAGGGATAATGATACTTCGGTAACTGATGTGATAAGAAGTGTGATTGCTGAAAATACAGGGGAAAAGGTGTTTCATTATCCTAAATCTCTAGAACGGTTTTATAGCAAATCTCAATTTCAACCCAAATGGATTAAGCCGGATAAGGATAATCGGAAAAGCTGGGCGGCTTTGCTAATGTTGGATTGTGTATTGCAATTTGGATTGAACCATAATGATTATCATCCTAAGGAACTTTTATTCACTTCGATGCACGATATTTTGGAAAAACCCTTAACAGTAAGTGCTAGTCAGAAGGCCTGGTTTGATATGTTGTTGAGTGATGCGTTGATCACTTTTATGAATCATTTGCATTTTGGAAAGCTCAATCCGGTTTTTACGCCTGCTATTGTAGATAAAGGGGAGGTAGCAGGCTTTTGCGCGGAAGATATTTTGGCAGATGCGATGATACAAAATGATTTTAAGAGTGGGGTGCTCAACGTACAGCCAAAAGTCAAAGAATATGTACTGATGCAAGATTACATGAAGCTCTTGAAAGGCCAATATGTAGGCGATTGTTATGAAGCTCCGGAAGGGATTGTGAGAAAATTAGCGATTAACATGGAGCGATTGCGTTGGGCAACCATTAATGAAGATTCGTTTATTCAGATTAATATACCATCATATACTTTGAAATTACATGTGCCGGATTCCACTTACAGGTTTAAAGTTGTGGTGGGGAAGCCAGCTAGTCCGACTCCGGTATTGAATAGCTCTATTTCCTATTTCTCTACTGCTCCGGATTGGAAAGTGCCTGCAAAAATATTTGTGAAAGAAATGTTGCCTAGAGCATTAAAGGATCCACAGTATCTGGAGAACAATCATCTTGCAATTTATGACGGTAAGGGAAACTTTGTTGTTGCAACTAAAGACAGTTTAATGTTGGTAAGAAAGAATCCTGGTAAGTATTATATGAGGCAGTCGGCAGGATGCGATAATGCGCTTGGACTGGTTGTTTTTAGATTTCAGAACCCCTTTAGTATTTATTTACACGATACGCCGGAGCAACAGTTTTTTGATCGTGAAGTAAGGGCTTTAAGTCATGGTTGTATCAGGGTTCAATATGCTGAAAAGCTTGCTTCTATTTTACTCACTTTGGATGGGCAAGAGAATAAAATAAAGCTGCTACACCAGACAATGGGTAATTATCAGCCTCAAAATTTTAACTTAAGAAAATCTGTTCCTTTAATAATTACTTATCTGACTTGCGAGGTCGGGGAGATAGGTGTTGTTGAATATGATGATATCTATAAAAAGGACAAAGCATTGGAACTTGCTTTTTATGCAGGAGAAATCTCTTCTCCTGCAAAAGAATTGAATATAAAAAGTATTAACCGCTAAATATGATCTGATGAAAACGATTTTATTACCAACGGATTTCTCTTTAGCTGCTAAAAATGCAGCACGATATGCAATGCATCTTGCCAAGGAGATGAGGGCAAACCTCAAGTTGTGCAATGCTGTTATGTTACCAGTTGAAATCCCGCTGGCTGGACATGTTTCTGTCCCTATAGCCGCTATTGAAACTTTAGAGCAGGATACAGAAGAGAAATTAAAACATTTGGCAGAAAAGATGAGTGAACTGGATCAGTTGGAAACAGCTAATGATACCTATCATCCGCTAGTGGCATATGGCGCCGGAATGGGTTCGGTAACTGGTGTGGTTAAAAGTTTTATGGCGGATCACAATATCAGTTTAGTGGTTATGGGAACGAAAGGGGCTGGAGGATTAAGTCAATTTTTACTGGGGAGTAGTAGCCGTGCGATGGTTGAAGCGGCAACCTTTCCGGTTTTATTTGTTCCACCTGAGGCAAGTTATAATAAAATAATCAAGATTGCGTTTGCCACGGATTTAAGCAAACAAGATATAGCAGTTATTCATGTCCTTGCGAGTTTTGCCAGAACATTTAATGCGGAGATTTTGCTTGCGCATATCAGTAATCAGTTGCCAGACAGTCAGATGAGTTCGAAGAAAAAAATTGATGAATTTTTAAACGAAATCACCAATAGTGTGAATTATCATAAAATTTATTACCAGCATGTCCTTGATGAGACTGTGGATGAGGGCCTGGACTGGCTGAGCAAATATGGACAGATTCAAATCTTGGCTATGGTTCACCATAAACATGATCTACTTTATAGATTGTTTAATGGAAGTCATACGCAAAGGCTTAGAAGAAAAGTAGATATTCCCTTACTGGTGTTTCCTCCCGATTGTTTAAATAAGGTTTTATAAAGTAATTATTTTTTCCAATGAAAAAGATCTTAGTACCAACAGACTTCTCTGTGCCAGCAGAAAATGCTGCCCGTTATGCTTTGGCATTAGCAAAAGAATTGAAAGCAGATGTTTTGATTTGTAATGCTTTTAAGGTGCCAGCAGAAGCGCCCATGGCATCGCGGGTGGCCTGGCCGTTAATGAATTATGCTGAGCTAAAGCAAGAAGCAACTAGTGAACTGGATTCACTAGTGAAATCGCTTTCTAATTCCTTTTGTTCTCAAGAGGGTGAATATTGTCCTAATTTGACTTATGAAAGTAGTTTAGGTAGTGTTTGGGAGGTGGTTTCTATGCTTGTTGAAAAGGAGAAAATAGATTTAGTAGTAATGGGGGGTGCAGGGGCCGGCGGACTTACCCAATTGCTTTTGGGAAGTAATAGCAGGGAAATGATTGAAAGAGCAAATTTTCCTCTTTTACTAATACCTTTTGAAGCTGGGTTTAAAAAGGTTAAAAAGATTGTGTTTGCTAGCGATCTGAGCAAAGATGAACTGGAACCATTAAAGGTTTTAAGTGGTTTTGCCTCTCAATTAGGCTCAAGAATGGTAATTGCGCATATTACCAATAAAGAGGTTGATCCTGATGGCAAGCAGCAGGATGAAATAAATGTTTTTTTTCAGGATGTCATAGCAAAAATCAATATTCCAGATATCCAATATGAATATATATGGAACATTGACATTGATAATGGACTGGATTGGCTTTCTGAAGAAAAGGATGTCGATATGATTGTACTCACACATCATCGGCATCATGCTCTTTATAGGATGTTTGTGGGTAGTCATACGCAAAAATTATCCAGACATACTAAAATTCCGTTGTTGATGTTTCCGATACATTCTAAATCTAAGTAAAGAAATTATGAAAAAGATTCTCGCTGTTTTTGATGGTTATAAATTAAGTGAAAGTACGCTTAGTTATGCCATAGAAATTACTAAGCAAAATAACAGTCATTTAACAGGTATATTTCTGGACGCTTTTTTTTACCATAGTTATAATCTTAGTAAGATTCTGCGAACCTCATCTAACCCTGATATGACCATTCAGGAGTTGGATAAACTGGATGAGCAACAAAGAGGTAAATCGGCCTTTGAGTTTGAAAAAGCTTGCCAAAATGCAGGTATTAGTTTTTCCATTCATCGTGACCATAGTGTTCCATTGTTGGAACTTCAGTATGAAAGTATGTTTGCCGATTTGATTGTTATTAATGAACGTGAAAAATTCACGCGGTTAGATCTTCATGAACCTACTGATTTTATTAAAGATTTGTTGAGTAGTCTGCATTGTCCTGTAATTGTAGTTCCGGAAAATTATAAAAAAATCAATAAAATCGTATTTCTTTACGATGGCGAACCTTCTTCGCTTTATGCAATAAAGATGTTTAGTTATCTCTTTGGTAACTGGCATGATGTACCGATTGAGGTTGTTACTATAATTGAAAAAGATATAATAGACCCACAGCTTCCCGGGACGATCCTAATGACGGATTTTTTAAGGCTAAGATTTTCAAATTTCAGTTCTAAACTATTGAAAGGAAATGCTGAGGAAAAGATAATGTCACATTTATTAGCATCAGATGAAAATCAATTGGTGGCTTTAGGAGCCTATAAAAGGAGCGGGTTTTCACGTTGGTTGAGGCGTAGTATGGCTGATACTTTAATGATTGGATTGGATTTGCCTTTGTTTATCGCGCACCATTAAATTTAAGTTTTACCTGTAAAAGTCAATTCTTCATTTTTGAGAGTTTTTCAGTATTCAGTAATTTAATTAAGTCGCCGTTTTTCTCAAGAATCCCTTCAAATTTAAAATCAGTTAAGGTCCGGCTGACTGTTTCAACTGCAATACCTGCAATTTCAGCAAGTTCTTCCCTTGATATTATAATTTCATCTAAGGCTAACGACTTTTTTCTTAAACGTAGTAGGACTTTGGCTACACGTTTTCTTACAGAGTGATATGCCAATTCAAGCATCTGTTCTTCTTTTTCGCGAATATTGTTGGATAGTAATTTTATAAAATCAGTACTGATTTCCGGATATTTATGTAATAAACTAATTATTTGATCTTTAGGTAGTAAATAAATCAATGTGTCTTCAGTAGCTTCTGCCATTTCTGCATAGTCTTCATTAAGTAGAAGTGTATTCAAACCAATATATTCATCGGCACGATAGATACCAGTAATCAGTTGTCGCCCGTCCTCGGCAATCTTTTTTGTTTTTATACAGCCTTCCCGAATAAGATATAAGCCTAAAGGAGTGTCACCTTCATAATATAAGATTTGTTTTTTTTTTATATGTTTCGTTTTATGACCTGAAATAAGTTCTTTTAATTCTATGCTGCCTTTTTTATTAGCTGAGGCAAGTTTTTCCAGGTTTTGGAGTGCAGGGCTATTGAGTAGTATGCGTCTCTGATGCTTGTTAATCCTTGTTTCGATAGCGTGCAGCAAATCCATATCATCAAATGGCTTAGTTAGGTAATCGTCAGCGCCCATTTCCATCCCTTTTCGGAAATCTACTTTGTCGGTTTTTGCTGTGAGAAAAATAAAAGGAATATCTGAAGTGCTGTCGTTTTTATTCAAAAAATATAAGACACCATATCCATCTATTTCGGGTATCATAATATCACATAAGATAAGGTCTGGTAGATGCTTTAATGCCAGGTCAATACCAGATTTTCCATTGTCAGCTTGAAGGACCTTATAGCCGGAAAGCTCAAGTATTTCTATGCAACTTTCCCTGATATCAATATTATCTTCAATAATAAGAATCGTTTTCATATCAATTGTATTGGTTTTAATACCTATTACAACTAGTTGGGGATGACAACGTGTTGACTTTCAATATAGAAAATATCATGAAGATACGTAATAATTTAAAAATAAACTTGTATTAAAAACAACGGTAATATAAAGAAATCACTATTGTGACGAATGTCATGATGCATGCTGATTGCTGTCACTCCAAAAACATGCTTTAGTGTCGAAATTAGAGTTAAATAAATTCAATTGTTTAAGCTTTAAGATTTAAACCATGAAAAGTGATTTGGAAATTCAAAAAAATGTAATGGATGAAATTGGGTGGGAGCCATCTTTAAATCCATCTGAAATAGGAGTAGCTGTTAAGAACGGGATTGTAACACTTTCCGGTCAGGTTGACTCCTTCTTTAAAAAACAAACAGCAGAAAGGGCTGCAAAAAGAGTTAAAGGTGTTAAAGCAATAGCTGAAGATATACAGATTGGAGTTTCTCCATCCTACCAGCGTTCTGATGCAGATATTGCTACTGCTGTGGTTAACGCATTGAAATGGCATGCTGCTGTACAGGAGGATAAAATTAAAATAAAAGTTGAAAATGGAATTGTTAAACTGGAAGGAGAAGTGGAGTGGGAATATCAAAGGAAAAATGCTAAAACGGCTATCGAGAATTTAAATGGTGTAATAGCTGTCAATAATTTGATTAATGTTAAACCGAAGCTTATTGCAAGTAATATTGAACATAAAATAAGTGAAGCTTTTCACAGAAATGCATCTATTGACGCTAATAAAATAGTTGTAAATGTTGAGGATAATAAAGTGACATTAACGGGAACTGTACATTCTTTTACCGAAAAAGATGATGCTGAAAATGCTGCTTGGGCAGCACCTGGAGTTTTGTATGTTGATAGCAAATTAAGAATAGATGCACCTGGATATGCTCTCTATGAGTAAGAAAACTGGTGAATATACAAGTGGATTTACCTTTAATAAATGTGAAATGTTATTTAATTAAAATGTAATAATTATGAAAACTTTAGTAAAATCAAATGCCTTTCCATCACTGCGGTCAGCGATAGAAGATTTTTTCAACACTGATTTTTTCAATAGGTCCTTTATGAACACGGATTCTCTTCCTGCCGTTAATATAAGAGATGAAGAGAATAGTTACGAACTCGAAATGGCTGCACCGGGTTTTAACAAAGAAGATTTTAAAATTACTTCGGAGGATGGCCTGCTTACCATTAGTGCAGAAACAAGCAGTGAACATAAGGAGGAAAAGAAAAACTATACCAGAAAAGAATTTACAAGTTCTTCTTTTTCTCGAAGTTTTAGCCTTCCAGATAATATCGAGGAAGATAATGTAAAAGCTAGTTACAAGGATGGTTTACTTACACTTAGCCTAAAGAAATCGTTTAAAGCTTTACACAATAAAAAGGAAATAAGTATTGATTGAATTAGCGGCTGCTCAAAAATCAAAATATTTTGAGCAGCCTAAACAAGTTGTTTACTACCGACCCACTATCGCTGAAATTTTACATATGGAAACACTATCTAAACTTCCTGCAAGAGCGCTTGAATATTATATCAATGTCCGGCGCTGGAAAAGTCAACTGGAATTCTTTAATCTGGAAGTTGTCTTTTTAAACCGTCTGATAAAAGAACATTTCTTGCAATTATCAGGCGAGGGCCGGATTAATAGATTAACCGAACTCGGCAGTAAATTATCCATTTTAGTTAATGAAAAACATCATATTATCGGATTATTGGATCAGCAGTTAAGGAATCTGGAGTTGCTCGCAGAAGATTTACTTAGTGAAGGGCTGGATGAATTGTCGGAAAAACAAGCTGATTTAGAGTGTCGCATGAGCGACCTAATTCATCAGTATCGAGAAGTAAAAAAGGAATTATATAATATAATTGAAGGGATATTGGATGATCGTAAGTTGTCAGTCAATTAAAGTCCATACGTATCTAGAAGAAATCTGTTATGAAAAGATCAAATCAATGTATTTGTTTTCTTTTAGTCCTCTGTTGCTGCACTGAAAAATCTGAACATACCTCGCCGGTTGTTAAATCGATTACAGAATCAGTGTATGCTTCAGGGATTATAAAAAGTACCGGACAATATCAGGTTTTTTCGACGGTCAGCGGCTTGGTTCAGGAGGTATATGTTGAGGAAGGTGATACTGTATTTAAAACTTCCCCAATTTTAAAGCTCTTAAGTCAAACAGCCTTACTTAATCAGCAAAGCGCAGTTCTTGACAGACGGTATAATGAAGAAAGAGCCCTGGGTGAATCTTTAAAAGATCTGGAGAATCAAATTGGTATGGCGAAAAGTAAGATGGAAAACGATGTCCTTTTACTGGAAAGGCAAAAAAATATCTGGCAGAATGGTGGAGGATCATTAAATGACCTTGAGCAACGCGAACTAAACAGAAAGAATTCCAACACAGTTTTCAATTCGCTATCGCTAAGATATAAAGATTTAAAGAAACAGCTTAAATATAATCTGGACCGTAGTACAAAGAATTTGGAAATTACCAATGCTGTGGCAAATGAGTACGTGATTAAAAGTGAAATGAAGGGCAGAGTGTATGGCTTGCTCAAAGAAAAGGGGGAATTGGTTACCCCACAAAGTCCTGTAGCGATTATAGGAGACGCACATTCTTTTTTGGTGGAGCTGCAGGTAGATGAAAATGACATCACCAGGATCAGATTGGGACAACAAGTACTGATTACTATGGACAGTTATAAGGGGAAGGTATTTAAGGCTACTGTTTCGAAAATTAATCCGCTAATGAATGAGGCTTCACGTTCTTTTACGGTAGAGGCCAGATTCATGGTAAAGCCGGAGGTGCTTTATCCCAATTTAACGGTGGAAGCAAACATTATGACGAATATGAAGAAACGTGCTTTGACGATTCCAAGGAATTACCTGATCGATGACCAGTATGTGATGATGGAAGATCATAAAAAGAAAGTAATTGTATGTGGATTGAAAGACTATCAGGAAGTTGAGGTATTGAGTGGACTCACAGTAAATGATGTGATTTTAAAACCATCAGAATGAACTTGAGATTGATCTTTGATATTGCAAAATTATTGCTGCTGGCCCGCTGGCGACAAACTCTGGTAGCCGCCATCGGTGTAACCTTTGGGATTACCATGTTCATCGCTTTGTTAGGTTTTATGAATGGTCTAAACGATCTGCTGGATGGACTTGTATTAAACAGAGTCTCTCACGTGAGACTATATAATGAAATCAAGGCAACCCCTAATCAACCTGTAAATATCGCTTTTAAAGATAAAAAACTACATAATTTCATTTCATCAGTAAAAGCAGGGCAGATCAGGAAAGATATTTATAACAATGCTGCGATTATAAAGAAGGTGGAAAGCGACCAACGCGTACTTGGCGTTGCGCCAAGGATAACCACGCAGGTTTTTTTTAATTCAGGAACAATTAATATTTCGGGTGTTATCAACGGAATTGATGCGGCTACAGAGATTCGATTGTTTCATTTCAGCGATTATGTAATCAATGGAGATCCGATGAATCTTATGCACAGTGCTAATACGATTGTTTTAGGAAAAGGACTTGCAGACCAGTTACTCGTTGAGATAGGGGATGTAGTACAGGTGACCACACCGGCAGGCAACCGTTTTCCTTTGAAAGTCATCGGTTTTTTTCAGTCAGGTTTGAATGACGTTGATAGAATTCAGAGTTATGCTGCTATAGCTACGGTTCAGAAACTAATGGCTAAAGCAGGCAATTATATCACAGATATTCAGATTAAATTAAAGGATATTGATCAGGCTCCCCAGGTTGCGAAAGAATATGCAGGTATTTTTCATGTTGACGCAGAAGATATCCAGACGGCAAATTCCCAATATGAAACCGGAAGTTTTATACGTAGTTTAATTTCGTATGCAGTGGGCGTTACTTTATTAATTGTAGCTGGATTTGGTATCTACAATATTTTGAATATGATGATTTATGAAAAAATGGATACCATTGCGATCCTTAAGGCAGTGGGTTTTTCTGGTAAAGATGTGAACAGGATTTTTTTGATCATTGCACTTACCATTGGTATTAGCGGAGGCTTTGCTGGCCTGTTGTTTGGATTTTTATTGTCTTTGATTATTGACCAGATTCCATTTCGCACAAGTGCCCTGCCTACCATTACCACCTATCCGGTTAACTATAGTTTGGTATTTTATGTTATAGGCGCTTGCTTTTCTCTGGTCACTACTTATTTCGCAGGATGGTTTCCTGCCAGAAAAGCCAGTAAAGTTGACCCTGTTGTCATCATTAGGGGGAAATGATCATGGAAAACTTGATTTTGGAATGCAGGGATATCAATAAGAGCTTTTACGACCCCGTAGAGATTAATGTGCTTAAGCATATTTCTTTTAAGGTTAATCAGGGGGAATTTATTTCCATTGTAGGCAAATCAGGATGCGGAAAATCAACCTTGCTGTACATTCTTTCCACAATGGACACGGATTATCATGGCGATTTATTGATCAATAATCAATTGCTTACCCATCAAGATGAAAATACCCTTGCAAATATTAGGAATCAGAAAATTGGTTTTGTGTTTCAATTTCATTATCTGATCAATGAGTTTTCGGTATTGAAGAATGTAATGTTGCCGGCATTGAAATTAGCAAAATTCAGTAAACAGGAAATTGAATTCAGGGCTATGGAAAAGCTTAAGCTTGTTGGGGTCGATCATCTTGCGAGCAAAAAAGCCAACTTATTATCTGGTGGTGAAAAACAACGTGTCGCCATTGCAAGAGCTTTGATTAATGATCCTGCAATAATTATGGGCGACGAACCTACAGGAAATCTGGATAGCAAGAACGCTCAGCTCGTATTTGAGATTTTTAAAGAACTTGCCGAATCATTTCATCAAACATTATTGATTGTAACCCACAATCAAACCTTTGCGGATAACTCTGGAAGAATCATCGAAATAGATGATGGTCGTATCGTGAATTAGATAAATCTGTAATGTATTTGTACTGCATTTTCTGATAGTATTTATCTAGGTAAATTATGAAATAGGTTTATTACATTGGTTGTTGTATCCATAACCCGCAAACGATAATGAAATTAAATGGAATAGAAGGCTTGAATCAACAACAGGTTGATGAATCCAGATTGAAATACGGTGCAAATACATTTGAATATAAGGTCGAAAATAGTGTGCTGAAAATCATTAAATCACTGTTTGCTGAACCTATGATTATACTATTGTTTGTAGCCTCTTCCATATATTTTATCAATGGTAGCTATGGTGATGGAATCTTTATGGCCGCGGCTATTGGTTTAATTTCTGCCATTTCATTGTATCAGGACTCCAGGAGTAAGAATGCTTTGGCTCAATTAAAAACGCTGACGGCACCTAACTGTAAAGTGATTAGAAACGGAGAAACAGTATTAATTGAAAGTAGGCAGCTTGTTATTGGGGACATTTTAGTAGTAGATGAAGGAACATATATTGCTGCGGATGGATTGATTATTCAGTCTAATGATTTTTCAGTAAATGAGTCAATATTAACTGGTGAATCTTTAGCTGTCTATAAAGACCGAAGTCAGGCAGATAATAAAGTCTACTCTGGTACTACTGTCGCCAGTGGTTTAGCCATTGTGACAGTTACTGCTATTGGAAATGAAACGAAGTTGGGGAAGATCGGGAAAAGTCTTGATAATATCAGTGAAGAGAAAACACCACTGGAATTGCAGATAAATAATTTCGTTAAAAAAATGGTCTTGGTAGGTAGTAGCGTTTTTTTGATTGTCTGGGCAATAAATTACTATCGTTCTGGTGGTGTATTGGATAGTTTAATGAAAGCACTTACCATTGCAATGAGTATTTTACCTGAAGAGATACCTGTTGCCTTTACTACATTTATGGCACTTGGTGCATGGAGATTAATGAAAATGGGGGTCGTGGTTAAACAGATGAAAACGGTTGAAACGCTAGGTAGTGCTACCGTAATCTGTACAGACAAGACAGGAACCATTACCCAGAACAAAATGACACTTGTTAAATTGTTTGACATAGAACAGCATCGTATAGCTAATCCGGAGGATGAGCTTGTAGAATCGGAAAAAATGCTAATCAGAACGGCAATGTGGGCAAGTGAGCCTATCCCATTTGATCCAATGGAATTGTCCCTCCATGATGCATATAAGGAAATATTTACTAAGGATGAAAGGTCTGGGTATAAAATGAGACATGAGTATCCGTTAGAAGGTAAGCCACCGATGATGACTCATATCTTTCAAAATGATGTTGGGGAACGCATTATTGCAGCAAAAGGGGCACCTGAAGCATTATTAAATGTATCCAATTTAAGTGTTGAGGAAAGAAACACAGTGGAAGAGGCTGTTAAATCACTTGCAAATAATGGGTATCGTATACTGGGAGTGGGGGAGAGTTCATTTACCGGAGATAATTTTCCGACAAAGCAACAGGATTTCAATTTTACTTTTAAAGGATTAATCGCTTTTTACGATCCGCCGAAGCATAATATTAGTTCCGTTTTTAATAATTTTTATGCCGCGGGAATTGATGTAAAGATTATAACAGGGGATAATTCAGCTACTACTTGTGCTATTGCACGACAAGTGGGGTTTCGTAAAGCTGAGAGTAGTATTGATGGAGAAGAATTGATGAAATTTTCCGATGCTGAATTAAGGCAAAAGGTAACTGATACTTCTATTTTTACCCGGATGTTTCCGGAAGCCAAACTTAAGATCATTAATGCATTAAAGGCAAACAAAGAAATCGTCGCCATGACGGGCGATGGTGTGAATGATGGCCCAGCGCTAAAAGCGGCGCACATAGGTATTGCAATGGGGAAAAAAGGAACCGAAATTGCTAAGCAGGCAGCGTCATTGATACTTGTAGATGATGATCTGGAAAAAATGGTCACTGCGGTGGCGATGGGAAGAAGAATCTATGCAAATCTTAAAAAGGCTATTCAATATATTATATCTATCCACATACCTATTATTCTTATCGTATTTATTCCTTTAGTTTTAGGCTGGACATATCCGAATATATTTTTTCCTGTACATGTGATATTCTTGGAATTGATTATGGGGCCTACTTGTTCTATCATTTATGAGAATGAACCAATTGAGAAAAATACAATGCAGCAAAAACCCAGGCCATTCAGCAACACTTTCTTCCAATGGAGAGAACTAATTACAAGTGTTTTACAAGGAATAGTAATTGCTATTGCATGTCTCGCGGTTTACAGATATGCAGTACACTTAAATTACAATGAGAATACCACCAGAACCATGGTATTTACCGTATTGATCACTGCAAATATATTTTTAACTCTGGTAAACCGGTCATTTTTTTATAGCATCGTTACTACATTAAATTATAAAAATAATTTGGTGTTGGGCATTATTGTTCTAACGGTTGTGATTTCAACCTCATTAATTTATAACAGATGGTTATCTGTTTTTTTTGATTTTGAGATGCTTAACTTATTTCAGTTAGGGGTTGGGATAGCCGCTGGGTTTTTAAGTGTAATGTGGTACGAATTGGTTAAATGGAGAAAGAGGAATAAATATCATGACGGTCATCACGTTAACTACTGATAATCATCATGATGTATGTTGTCTTGATAGCTTAAATTTGATTAAATATAAGCTGTCATGGAAAAGTATATTAAAAGTTTCAATGAAATTGGTATAAATGACCTGGCCTCAGTGGGGGGTAAAAATGCATCCCTTGGCGAAATGTTTACCAAATTAACACCTTTAGGTGTGCTAATTCCTAAAGGTTTTGCAATCACTGTGGATGCATTCAAGGACTTTATTGCATGCAATGACCTGGAAGACAAAATTGATGTTTTGATGAAAAGTCTTGATAAGATCAATTACCATAATCTGGAGACAATTGGTAAACATGTTAGAACGCTGATTATGGCGGGGCGCTTACCTGCAGATCTTTGTCTTGAGATTTCTACCGCATATGAATTGATGTTTGATGATGGAATGCAAGCAGTGGCTGTACGCAGTAGTGCAACAGCTGAGGATTTGCCCAATGCAAGTTTTGCGGGGCAGCATGACTCCTTTTTAAATGTTAAAGGAAGCTTCAATTTGCTTTTCGCAGTTAGAAAGTGTTTCGCCTCCCTTTATACAGATCGTGCAATTAAGTACAGAGAAGACAAAGGCTTTAACCATGACAAAGTTTTTCTTTCTATAGGCGTACAGGAAATGATCCGTTCTGATATAGGATGTTCAGGGGTGGGTTTTACACTTGAACCAGAATCTGGATTTACTAATTTGGTGCATATTGCCGGGGTTTGGGGACTTGGTGAGAACATTGTCAAGGGATCGGTAACTCCAGATGAATTCTTAGTATTTAAACCTACACTAGAAAAAGGATTCAAATCCGTTATACAAAAGAATCTGGGTGCCAAAAATAAGATGATGGTCTATGCAGAACTTGATGATATGGTAAATGAAGTAGTCAATAAGGATACACCTATAGAAATGTGTAATCGTTTTGTGTTGAATGATAATGAAATAGAAAAACTTGCACGTTGGGCCCTGATCATAGAACATCACTACGGAAGACCAATGGACTTTGAGTGGGCAAAGGATGGTATAGGTAATCAGCTTTATATTATTCAGGCGCGGCCGGAAACTATCCATAACAGAACAGGAATACCTCAAATAATCAGTTATCATTTGAAAGAAAAAGGTGTTGAATTAAGTAAAGGAGAGGCAATTGGTAGTAAGATTGTCAGTGGTTGTGCCAGGATTCTTAGGTCTCCTTCTGAATCAGGTAAGTTAAAACCAGGTGATATTCTTGTAACTGATACTACTAGTCCCGATTGGGATCCGATATTAAAATGTGTAATGGGCGTAATAACTAATAGAGGAGGACGGACAAGCCATGCCGCAATTATTGCAAGAGAACTAGGCGCAGCGGCAATAGTTGGAACCGAGAAAGCAACCGAGCAGATTTTAGATGGAGAAATGGTGACCATAGACTGTTCGCAAGGCAAAACCGGATATGTATTAAAAGGAGAATTGAAATGGAGTAAAACAGTTACAGATCTTCTAGGTTTCGAACTCCCGGATATGCCTAAAGCCCAACTCATACTGGCAGATCCGGATAAGAGTTTTGCACTTTCATTTTATCCGAATCATGGAGTTGGCCTGCTCAGAATGGAATTTTTAATAAGTAACTGGATTCAGGTACATCCTATGGCACTTTTAAAATATGAAGAAGTAAGTAGAGATGAGGATAAAGTTAAAATTGAAAAATTAACTCAAAATTATCCGGATAAATCTATGTTTTTTATTGATAAGCTTTCACAGGGGGTTGCCATGATTGCTGCGGCTTTTTACCCAAAAGAAGTTATTGTACGGATGAGTGACTTTAAATCGAATGAATATGCAGGGCTAATCGCGGGGCATGATTTTGAACTAAAAGAGGAGAATCCAATGATTGGATTCAGAGGTGCATCCAGGTATAATCATGATCGGTATAGAGCAGGGTTTCAATTGGAATGCGAGGCTATGAAAATTGTTAGAAACGAAATGGGGTTTACAAATGTGAAGCTTATGATCCCTTTTTGCCGGACTGTTAAAGAGGGTGAAAAAGTGATTGAGCTCATGAAAGAATTTGGGCTGAAACAGGGTGAAAATGGTCTTGAAATTTTTGTAATGGCAGAAATACCAAGTAATGTTCTGTTGGCAGAAGATTTTGCTGGATTATTTGATGGTTTTTCTATTGGTTCAAATGACCTTACCCAATTAACACTGGGTGTGGATCGTGATTCTGCCCTTGTAGCAGACTTGTTTGATGAAGAAAATTCGGCCAGTAAATTATTGATTGTTGAAATGATTCGAAAAGCTAAATCACTGAATAAGAAAGTAGGGCTTTGTGGTCAGGCACCAAGTGATTCTGAATCCTTTACAAGATTGCTGGTTGAAAACGGTATTGATAGTATTGCCTTTAACGCTGATTCGATAATCAAAGGGATTACAACAATTAATAGTGTTTTAAAAGTAAATTCTTGATGTTATCAGTACTGATTTTAAATGTACTACAGGTCATATATGTAACAAATAATAGGGAGATCGCTGCTGAAGCCATAATTAAAAATGTTGCCCATAATAATATTTTGGATAACAATTTACTTTTGTATTCTCCCATGATACGATCATTTGTAGCAATCTTTATGATTAAATAAAGCAGAGGAACTGCCGAAATTCCATTCATTACAGCTGTATAGATCAGCGCCTTCACTGGATCAACCCCAATAAAGTTTAAAATTAGACCAATGAGTGTGGAAATAATAATAATGGTATAGAATCCCCAGGCCTTATTTAATTTAAGATTAAGGCTTGCTTTCCAATTGAAAGCCTCTGCCACTGCGTATGCAGCAGAACCAGATAATACAGGTACGGCCAGTAAACCGAGTCCAATTATTCCAATAGAAAATATCAGTTTGGCAAGGTACCCGGAATGCGGAAAGGAATGAACAAGCGGTTCTAACGCTTTTGCAGCATCGGCAGCATTTTTAATGTCGTGAACGCCATTTTGATGCAAAACTGTGGCTGCTACCAAAAGAATGCACCAGGTTGTAAATTCTGAAATAATCATGCCAGCCGTATTGTCTTTTCGCATCGCGTGAATCTCAGTCCAGCCGACAGAGAGCTTACCATTTTTTATAAAACCATTTTCGCGATCTTCTTCGACTTCCTGGGACGCTTCCCAAAAAAACATGTAAGGTGTTATGGTCGTACCAAATACCCCAGTGATGATAAATAGAAACGCAAAGTTGAATTCTATGTGAGGGGTAATTGTAGCTTTAATTACAGTAACCCATGGCTGATCTATCATGAAAACAGTAACAGGATAAGCCATTAATGCTAAAGCAAGCCATTTTAGTAAACGCGAATAGACCCGATAGCTGGTAAAAATTTCCAGCAAAAGAATGGTTGTAGTAAATAGAAGTGTAAGGGCAATAAAGGGGAGTGGTATAATGAGTTGAGCGGCTGCGGCCATAGCACCAATGTCTGCTCCAATATTTATAGTATTAGCGACCACTACTAGTCCGACGACAAAATACAGTACCGGACGGCTATAATTCTCTTTTACAACAGCAGTAATTCCTTTACCTGTAACCAAACCAATGCGTGCGCAAGACTCCTGGACAGCTGTCATAAAAGGAAGCATGTACAATGCCGTCCATAACTGTCCGTAACCAAATTGGGCTCCGGTTTGAGCATAAGTAGCTATTCCTGAAGGGTCATCATCTGCTGCACCGGTTGTTAATCCCGGACCAAGTAAACTTAGCCATTTCCATTTTTTCTTGTTTTTGATGTTACGTTTTTTTTGGGGCATACAATCAATTCAAACAGGTGTGTTATCTATTTTAGATAGAAATAGGTTGAAATCTGCGACGAGTTCATAATTTCAAAAATTCAAATAGCTTATAAATCAATATAGATGGCCAGAAAACAGCCTTAAATATACCGAGCACCCCTAACCAAAAACTTGTGGCATGTTGTATAAAATAAATGAGTGCTCCGATAAATGCGAGACCATAAATAGCTGAGGATTGCGCAGGTATTTTTCCTGAGATGTTACTTTTCATGTCTTTTTGTTATTTGTAAGATCTTGGAGTTTTAAGACCAATCATCCAAAATGTTTATTGTTCGTTTTGCTATTTCTTCTAATGCTTCATTCGTTAAAAATGCCTGATGAGGACTAATAAGTACATTTGAATAGCTCATAAGTTCAGAAAGGATGGCATCTCTAATCCCATCAACTTCATGATCTTCGAAAAACAATCCCTTTTCATATTCATAAACATCAAGGCCTAAATAGCCAATTTTTCCACTTTTTAATGCACTTAAGGCAGCAGTAGTTTTAATAATATCTCCACGGGCTGTATTGATGATCATTACACCGTCTTTCATTTTCAAAAGACTTTTCTCATTGATGAGGTGTTTTGTTTCTGGGGTAAGTGGGGTATGGATTGAGATAATATCTGATTTTTGATAAAGTGTATCCAGATCAACAAATTCAACATCCTTTATATTTTTTTGTTGAATATCGTAGCCTAATATCTTACACCCTAATCCCTGAAATATTAAGGCTGTAGCTGTTCCAATATGTCCAAGTCCAATCAATCCAACTGTTTTTCCGTAGAAATTAAAACCGGTTAAGTGATCAAGGGAAAAGTTAAACTCACGGCATTGTCGGTCTGCAAGGATTAAATGACGACTTAAGGCAAGGGCTAATGCTACTGTATGTTCAGCAATCGCTTGTGGAGAATAAACAGGTATATTGGCTACCTGAATTTTATTTTTTCTTGCTGTTTCCTGGTCAATGTGATCTGTACCGACAGATCGGGTAACAATATATTTTACACCCAGAGCCGATAGTTTGAGCATAACTGATGCCGTGACTTCATCACTGGTAAAGACAGCGACAGCATCCATTTCTTTTGCGTCAGCTACAGTCTGTATATTTAATGCCTTGGAAACGAAAGTGAGGTCATGTTTTTTTTCATTTGCTTTTATTAACAGATTCTTTTCTGCCAATTTCGTGCTGTAAAAAATTACTTTCATGTCTTTGTAATTTTAGGCGGTTAAACTATGATTTCATGAGCGTTTGATTGATTAAAATTAGTTTATTCATTTCATCCTGATCGTGATGAAGATCACGATTATGGCTGATTTGTTACATTTTCTACAGCTATAATATCATATAAATGTTCTACATCATTTAAATGACAAAGTTCGGTTCCTTGATTCATCGTTGCTGCGGTGCCGCAAGCTACACCGTATCGTGTGGATTCCGTTATAGTTTTACCGTTGGAAAGACTATGAATGATGCCAGCAAGCATGCTGTCACCAGCGCCAACAGTACTTTGGACATTAACTTTAGGGGGAGTAAATCGCAAAGTAATGTCTTTTGTTGTAAGCATTGCACCGCTTGCTCCAAGAGAAGTAACCACTATCTCACAATGATATTTGCTTATGATTTCTTGTGAGATTTTTTCAACCTGATCGGGGCTGATTATATCTTTTCCAACCAGGGACGCCAATTCTTTTAGATTTGGCTTAATTAGGTAGGTTTCAGCTTCAATAGCGAATTTTAGAGCATCTCCGGAAGTATCAACTATAAGCTTTGCATTTTTAAGGTCAGCAATTGTGGCAATTTTTATAAATATGTCCTTAGGAATTCCCGGAGACAGACTGCCGCTAATAACTATATACTTTACATCGGGTATTTTCATTAATGCAGAAACACAATTTATACATTCTTTTTCACTGACTTGATCTCCAGGCATTCCAAAGCGGAATTGTTTATTTGTGGAAAGTTCTTTTACGACCAGGTTCTCACGGGTTAATCCGAGCGCATGTATGGGAATATTGGCTATTTTTTCATTTGTCAAAAGGTCGGTAAAGAATTTTCCGCTATAGCCTCCTTCCAGATAAATGGCAATTGCGTTTCCGCCAAGTTTTTTTATAGCTCTGGCAACGTTAATGCCACCCCCACCTGGTTCGTACGTAGGTGTGCTGCAGTGTAATTTCTTTTCCGGAATTAATAATGGGATTGTTGTACTTTTATCAATGGCCGGATTAAATGTTATGGTAACTATATTTGTCATCTGTTAAAATTTTATACCATTTTTCTTCAGTTCATTTTGTAGCTGCAGGGGTATAGGCCGGCATTCACAATGTTTTGAATGTGCTAAATGCCATGCGACTCTTTGTTGGAATGTTGCGTTTTTAGGCATTGGATTTTTATGATGCCATTCTTTATTGATTTTCATTGAAATACAATTACTACTGAGCTTTGGTATGGGTAAATTTCAGCCTTATTCCGCATAACTGGTATGATGTACAGCATGCGGATTTGTGTTTTTGGTCACTCCGTATTATGTTCTATATCATTTATTTGCCGGATAAATAATTGCAATTTTAAATAGTTTAATTGAAATTGAAATGAATGAGGTAATCCTACAATCCCTTGGCGCTGCAGAGACAGTGACAGGTTCGAAACACTTGTTAAAAACCCCGGAACTTAACATTCTAATTGACTGTGGTTTGTTTCAGGGAATTAAATCCTTGCGTGAACAGAATTGGCAATCTTTAGGCATTTCCCCTAATGAAATTGATCTGATCATTTTAACGCATGCGCATCTTGATCATTGTGGGTATATTCCATTGCTTGTGAAAAAGGGATTTAAGGGGCCGATTTATATGACACGTCCAACCGGTGAGTTAGCAGAACTTATATTGCTGGACAGTGCCAAACTTCAAGAGGAGGATGCGGAGAATGCCAATAAGCACAAATATACCAAGCACCATCCGGCCAAGCCCCTTTATACTTCTGAAGATGCAATAGCTTCTTTTAAGCACTTTAAGCCGCAGGAATGCAATGTGTTTATTCGTTTAAGTGATCACATTCATTTCCGTTTCAAAACCTGTGGCCATATATTAGGAGCCTGCTCAGTTGAATTGACCTGCTTTGAAAAAATAATTATCTTTTCCGGTGACATTGGCAGACCACATAGTGCTATTCTCCCTGCTCCTGATTATTTTACAGCGGCGGATTATGTAATTATGGAATCTACTTATGGTGATAGGTTGCATGGTGATCATAATTATTACGATGAACTGGCTGAAATGATCAATAAAACTATAGCGCAAAGAGGAAATGTGCTGATTCCCAGTTTTGCGGTAGGTAGGGCCCAGGAATTAATTTATGTGTTGAGCTTTTTAAAAGAACAAAGAATGATCCCTTTTGATCTTCCAATTATTATGGATAGTCCAATGGCTGCTAATGCAACCCGAATTTCTTTACGTTATGCCGATGACTACATGAGTATAAGCAACGAGAAGTTTATGGAAATGAATAGTCATGTTACTATTAATCAGGATTACAACAATACGCTTGGCTTTATCAAAGATAAACACAGTAAAATTGTAATCGCGGCAAGTGGTATGCTTTCCGGAGGGCGCGTTTTGGAATATTTGAAGCATTATGTTGGGGACAGCAGAAATACCGTACTTATTATTGGCTTTCAGGCAGAAGGTACCAGAGGCAGGGCGCTGATTAATAAGTCACATGAGGTTAAAATTCATGGCAAATATTATGCGGTTAATGCGAAGGTATCAGAAATAGAGGGTTTATCTGCTCATGCCGACCAGCGGGAATTGATGAACTGGATCAGGAAATTTGAAAAAAAACCAAAACAAATATTTCTTGTGCATGGAGAACCTTGTGCTCAGGAAGCCTTACGT
Source organism: Pedobacter schmidteae (assembly GCF_900564155.1). Classification (NCBI taxonomy): domain Bacteria; kingdom Pseudomonadati; phylum Bacteroidota; class Sphingobacteriia; order Sphingobacteriales; family Sphingobacteriaceae; genus Pedobacter; species Pedobacter schmidteae. The sequence goes on from NZ_LS999839.1 coordinate 3,724,085, forward strand.
GTTAAAATTCAGACTGAATTAGCCCTTCCAGTCAAAATTATGAAACAGAATCAGGACGTCCTGTTGTTCACTTGTGACAAATATGTTGTAACTCCTGTTTAATTAAGTTGATTGGGAAAGGATCAGTAATTGTTAATTTCAGGCAATATCAATTTTTTGTTCCAGATATACATCCTGTATGGCATGCAGGAGCATTATCCCTTCATGAAATGATTTTTGGAAAGCTTTTCTTCCGACTATAAGCCCCATACCACCTGCGCGTTTATTAATAATGGCAGTTCGTATCGATTCTTTTAGATCGTTTTTGCCTTGGGACGGGCCTCCAGAGTTGATAAGACCTGCTCTCCCCATATAGCAGTTCATTACCTGATATCGGCACAAATCTATTGGATGCGCTGTGGCCAATTTAGTGTACATTTCTTCTGTATATTTCCCATAGTTTGTGCCGTACCTGCACAGTTCTTTGTAGCCCCCGTTGATTTCTGGTAATTTTTGTTTAATGATATCTGCCTGAATCGTAACACCTAGATAATTGGCTTGTCCCGTCAGATCTGCGGCTGTGTGGTAGTCTGCCTCATCCTGAACAAAATTTTCGTTTCTCAGGTAGCACCAAAGTACTGTAGCCATACCCAATTCATGCGCCTGTTCGAAAGCTTGTGCGACAGCTATAATTTGCTGATTTGAGGCTAAGGAACCAAAAAAAATAGTAGCCCCTACCGCTGCCGCACCAGTATTCCAGGCATTTTTTACAGATGTAAACATAATCTGATCATATTTATTTGGATAGGTAAGCAACTCATTGTGGTTCAGTTTAACAATGAAAGGGATTTTATGTGCATATCTTCTCGCAACCGTTGCAAGTCCGCCTATTGTGCTGACAACGGCGTTACAACCTCCTTCAATGGCCAGTCGAACAATATTTTCGGGGTCGAAGTAAATAGGGTTGGAGCTGAATGAGGCGCCTGCGCTATGTTCAACTCCCTGATCAACTGGTAAAATGGAAAGATAGCCACTGCCGGAAAGCCTGCCTGATCGATATATGCTTTCCAGGCTGCGCAATGTTTGGATATTGCGTGAGGAATTCAAATGAACACGATCTATAAAGTCGGCTCCTGGCAAGTAAAGATTTTCTTTTGTGATGGTTTGACAACGGTGTGAAAAAAGGTGCTCTTGTTCTCCAATTAGCGTTGTTATTTCGCTGTAATTCATAATAGAAGGATTAGTGGTCGGTCCTCATTATTTCTTTGAAATGCTTGTAATGGCAAGTAAAGTTCTAAGATTAAATCCATATGGAAAATGATGGATGTCATTGAAGCTGGTGATTTCAAACATCAAATTAGATTTTGGTTCAGTGCATCTTTGATACTGTGTATGATCATTTTATAGCTATCATTATATTCTTGTTGTAAAAGAATAATGTATTACTGCCTATTGGAAACGAGCCAGGCGATCTCGCAACTGCGTTGGCATGTACAGCAAATAACCTTACCCGGACAGCGGAGGCATTGGGCAATATGCTGGTCTTGATGCGGGAAAAAGATGTTGATATAATGCCTTAGATCTTAATATTTTAAGACTTTACATGCCCTGTACTACCTCTCCTTTTTAGTAGATATTGCAAGGTTAATGTTTGTTGTTTTCTAAGGATAATCCAGTCTATTATTCCTATTGTCCATTCTATTTTTTTATCGAGTACTATACTTTTGGTATCCTGATGTAACTGGAAATTCATCGGGATTAATCTTTATCAATTACTTGATTCAATGAAACAAAAAGTATACTGTTTATTAACGCTTGCGGGTTTAGCCTGTTTGACTACCCAGTCGGCAGATGCCCAGGAGCCAGCGGTAAAGCAGCCGGCTTCGATAGCAGGGAGTACCCTTTTTCCTAAAAAAATTACGGTCGCGGTAAAAGATTTTACAAGCTCAAAATCAATAGATAGTGTGTTGGTTACGATGGGAAAAGAATCAGGATATACCAACAGTAAAGGTATAGTTGTTTTTGAAAACAACGGCGATTCTTTAATTATACTTTCAAAACCCGGATATAGCAGGGTTGGAAAGAAGATATCATCTCCCGCGGTTTCCATTCGTATGAGGAAAACGGATGAAGCCATGAATGGTTATTTTGTTGGAGCTGCATTAGCACAAAATGCGAACACTATGTTTTCCGGATCAGCCATAACAGTAACAGGAGCGGAGCTTCGTAAAGTAAGTTCACTTAGTTTGTTTGAAGGGTTGAAGTTTTATGTTCCGTCATTAACTGTGCTAAGCAACAATACGAACGGTGATAACCCAAATTCAGTACCCGAGCTTAACCTGAGGGGAGCAGGTAATTTTCCATTTATAAAAGATAATAATTATAAAACAGGTATGCAGGTGGCTCCATCTGTTGCAGATTATATTGCATCCAACATTTTGTCAAATAGCAGTCCGGTTATTTTATTGGATGGTATTCAGGTATCGGCTCAAACGATTCTCGACATTGATCTTAACCGTATAAAAAATGTGGTGGTGTTAAAAGATGCGGTTGCTACTGCAGGCTATGGTATGCGTGGTGGTAATGGCGTAATTGCGGTACAAACTAATAAACCACAGGGAAGATTTGAAATTTCTTTCTCTGAACAGGTTCAGCTGGCCAGTCCTGATCTTTCTTCCTACAAGGCGCTATCGGCAAAACAGAAATTGGACATAGAGAAAAACTCCGGGATTTTTAATGGCGTACTGGAACCTGTTTATTTAAGCAGATATAATCAGGCATATCATAATAATGTAAATACCGATTGGCTAGCCCTGCCTTTGCGTAATGGAATAGGTACAAAACATTCACTCGCGCTAAGTGCCGGTAATGAAGACATCGTTTATGGTTTAAATGCAGCTTACAATGATGTAGAAGGTGTGATGAAAGGCTCGTACAGAAAAAACCTTGATCTGGGGGGCTATTTTGGCGGCCGTATCGGTGCACTGACTTTCAGCAACAAATTTTCGTACCTGGGTTCAAATGCGGCAAATTCTGCATATGGTCAATTTAATAGTTACGTAAAAATGAACCCCTATTGGCAAACTGACGACCCGCTAACCGGTAAAGTGCAGAAGCTTGTAGAGTTAAATACAATTGGCGGCCAGCTTTTCAGCTTTGAAAATCCGGCTTACAATGCAAGCCTTTCTACTTTAGACCATGCCGATTATTCAAGGTTCAGTAATTTAACCAATCTGAACTGGGTCATTGGTTCCGGATTTCAATTGAACGGGGTAGCAAGTATTACTAAACAATCTGATGAACTGAATTATTTCCTGCCGCCCAATCATACAGTATTTAAAGATGTTACACCCGATAACTTATTTAAAAGAGGCTTATATAACTATACTGCCAATTCATTTATGGATGTTCAGGGAGGTCTCCGGTTACAATATGAGCAGGATTTTAATAAGCACCATATTTTTATAAACGCTGGCCAGAACTTGTCGCAAACATCCAGTGAATCTGAAAGCATAGCCGTAGCAGGTTTTGCAGCCGATCGTCTGGCCGATATTGGATTTGGGATAGGATATGCTATTCCCAAACCTGTAAGTAGTAAAATTATGACCAGGTATGCTGCTACTTTCGGTAATGTAGCTTATACTTATGACAGCCGTTACCAGGTTGACCTTTCGGGGTCAATGGACTTTTATTCGGGACTCAACAAAGGGGCTGCTTTTGGTGCAATAGGTTTTTCTTGGAATGTGAGCAATGAAAAATTTCTTAAAACCGTAAAATGGATTGATCTTTTAAAGATTAAAGGAAGTTTCGGTATTTCCGGTAATCAGGGTTTTTTATCTTATCTGAACAAGACGACTTACGATTATTATACCAATCAGCAGTATATACCAGCTGGTAGTAGCCTGGGGACAATTGGAATTGGCTTAGGTGCCTACCTTACAGGATACGCAAGTGAAAACCTTCGCTCGCCTGAAACCTTTAAACAGGATATTGGTGTAGATGCCGCTTTTTTACACAATCGTGTAGCATTTAATTTTAATGCATACAGACAGTTGAATTATAGAATGGTACTTCCTGTACATGCTCCTGCTTCCAGCGGATACCAGAACTTTTCCTACTACGACAATTATGGGGAAATAGAGAATAAAGGTTTTGAAACGGGGCTTATAGCCAGGGTTTATCAGTCAGACAGGAATAGGTTGAGCATTAGTCTTATGGCAAATGCATTGCACGCAAAGGATAAAATTACTGCTTCTGGCCAGTATTTAAACGATCAGAATGATGATAACGACAATGCAAAACCCCAGGATGTTATTCAGCCAAAGTATGTAGTTGGCAGATCGCCGTATGCCATCTGGGCTGTTCCCTCACTGGGTATCGACCCACAGTCGGGTAAAGAGATTTTCCAGAAAAAGGATGGTACTGCTACCATGGTCTGGGATGCAGCCGATAAGGTATTCGCCGGTAACCTGAGGCCTGAATGGTCTGGTTCTTTTGGTACTGAGCTAACTTTTCGTCAGTTTTCTTTTGCCGCATTTTTCAATTATCAAATTGGTGCCAAGGTTTATAATCAAACCATGGCTGATATAGAAAACGCTAATGTGAATGACAACCTGGATGCCCGTGTTTTTAATGCAGGGCGTTGGGTACCCGGTATGACGAATGCCAGGTATAAGGGCTTGTTTAATTCGCCGACTTATGCAACAACCCGGTTGGTGGAAAATGATGACAAAATCCGCTGCTCATCAATTTTACTGGGCTATATGTTGCCGAAGCTACTGGCCGAAAGGGTTAAAGCCAAAAGACTGGAACTGAAATGTATGGTCAATAACGCTTTTGATATTGGTGGGGCCGATAGGCAACGTGGGATTTATTATCCCTTTCAGCGCAGTTACACCTTCATCTTAAATGCAAACTTTTAAATGCTTAAATCAGGTAAAATGAAGATTTTGAGAAATAAATTGTCAGTTATTGCAGGTCTGCTGGTGCTGTTGAGCATGATGGCATGTAAAAAATGGGTTGCCGATGCCCGTCAGCCTTTAGGGGTAGATGATTCCAGGATATTTTCTACCGAACAGGGATTTCGTGAGGTCTTAAATGGCATTTATCTGCAAATGGGCGATTCAACCCTCTATGGAAAGGAATTAACCATGGGAGTGCTTTCGCTTGCAGGCAGAAACTACGATAGTGTCAGTGTGAAAAAAGTAAGACCATTGTACTATAATGCTGCAACCTATAATTTTACCCATCCGAAAGTAAGGGAGTATACAACCGAAGTATGGAATAAAATGTATCAGGCAATTACCAATCTGAACAACCTGCTTTACAATCTGGAACTTAGAAAAGCCATATTTACGGGTACCAACTACAACACTTATAAAGGAGAAGCCCTGGCTCTCAGGGCGTATCTGCATTTTGACCTGCTCCGCTTATTTGCCGCTGCAGATGTTGGAGCAACAGGTATCCCTTATGTAACAACTATTGATTTTAATGAAACAAAGGCAGGCACGGTTGGGCATACCCTTGAACAATGTATAGCTGACTTCTCTGCCGCTGATGCCTTACTTGCAGCAGATGACATGAACACTTCACAGCTTACAAAATGGGCAGTTAAAGGCCTGTTGGCGCGGGTTTATTTATACAAAGGAGACAAAGGAAAGGCTAATGAAAATGCCCTGGCAGTAATTGACAGCAAGAAGTTTGAATTGTCTGTAAACACAAATGCTGATTTGTTTTTTACTAAAGAAAGCCTTTTTAAACTTTATATCTATAGCAATAACTATTACGCTTACTACAAAGCCATTTTTGGGGCACCCTCACTTATCGGTTTATCTGTATCAGGACAGACTGCCTTGTATGGCAGTACAACTACCGATTATCGCAAAAGTTTTATTGATGCAACCACGGGAGCAACCTCGGGCGTGCCGCTTTTAGCTAAAAAGTTTACGGTAACCGCTTCAAATATATTCCCTATGCTGCGGTTAACAGAGATGTATTACATCGTTGCGGAATGTGCCCCTGATGTAGCAACAGGTTTATCCTATATCAATAAGGTGCGGGTTTCCAGAAACCTGCCCGGTTTAACAGCCATTAATGTACCCGATCCGGAAAGCCTTTCTAAAGAGATTATGAATGAATACCGTAAGGAGTTTTTGGGTGAAGGACAACTGTTTTTCTATTATAAACGTAAAAATATGCCCTTTAACGCATTACCATTTTACCCGAAAGTGCCGGCAGTACCCGGAGAGACTTACCTGCCGATAGTACCTGATGCGACATACACATTTGTAAAACCTGAATAAAAGGTAATTAAACTGAACCAACAAATTAATTGCAACATGATTGTTATAAATAGCAATAATATAACTATAAACAGGGGGCGGGGCAGAGGAATGCTGTTGCTGCTGCTCCTCAACTTCTTTAGTATCGTACTTTTTGCACAGGATGTCGTGATCAGAGGTACGGTAAGGGATGAAATGGGAGCCCCGCTGGCAGGTGCATATATACTACAGGTTAGTACTAAGAATGCTACGCGGACAGAAAAAGACGGCTCTTTTGAATTGAAAAATGTAAGTCCCGGGGCCGTGATCAGGGCATCGTTTGTGGGACGTTTGATGGCAGAAAAAACCTTAAAAGCAGGTGAAAGGACCCTCAATTTCATTTTAAAACCTAACAATCTTACTCTTAAAGAAGTAACGGTAAATACAGGCTTGTATAAACGCCCGGTAGGTAATTTTACAGGGTCTGCCAAAACCTATTCGGGTGAGGAACTGAAAACGGTTAATCCCCGGAATGTACTGCAGGCATTGGCTGTAGTTGACCCATCAGTAAGGATCGCACAGAACAATGTGCTCGGGAGTGATCCGAACAGCCTGCCGAATTTACAGATAAGAGGAGCCAATAACCTTTCTACTTTAGCACCGGGGAGTGCTGCAAATCCGGTTTCCAATGGTGATATCATGGCTAATTACCTCTCCAATCCCAATCAGCCATTGATTATCCTTGATGGTTTTGAAACTACACTGCAAACGCTTTATGATCTGGACATCAATTTAATTGCCAGTATTACCGTATTAAAAGATGCGGCAGCAACGGTTGCTTATGGATCGAAGGCCGCCAATGGCGTAATTGTAGTAGATACCAAACAGCCGGTTCCAGGAAAATTAAGGGTTACCTATTCGGTAAATGCCAGTTTAGAATTGCCTGACCTTTCGTCGTACAACATGATGAATGCAGAACAGCTTTTGGAAGCACAGCGTTTAACCGGTGTTTATAGCGATCCAAACAACCAGTTTGTTGACCTGGCCAGAAAACAATGGTATGATTACAGGTTGGGGCAGGTAAGAACCGGGGTAAATACCTACTGGCTCTCTCAACCGGTTCAAACAGGCTTTGGCTTAAGTCATAGTTTGTCGTTATCAGGTGGTACAGGGGCTTTACGCTATTCTTTTGGCCTGAACTACAATTCGGCTGAAGGTGTGATGAAAGAATCGGGCAGAGACCGTTATGGAATGAGCTATAATGTTTCTTATACCATTAAGAAGGTTAAGCTGAGCAATTCCATCGCGCTTGGCTATACAAAAGGAAATAATACGCCCTGGGGTAGCTTTGAATCGTATGTAAAACTATTTCCATATTTCAAAAATACAGATGCAGCGGGGATGCCGGTTAAAATTCTCGAGCCTGCTCAATCTGAACTGGGTTTCAATATTGCTGCGCCAGGCGGGACATTTGTGAATCCTTCCTATAACGCTACATTGAACGTAAAAGATTATTCGACGATACTGAATATGACCAACAATACCAATCTGGAATGGTCTTTAACGGAGGATCTCAAAATAACCGGTAGCCTGGGCTGGACTTTAAACACACCGGGGGCCGAAGCATTTTATCCTGCCGATCATACCCGTTTTGTTTCCAATCCGTTGGCTTTGTTCCCTAATCTGGGCTATTATCAACAGCTTAATGGAAAGAATAGTGCAATAAATGGCAGGCTGAATGCAAGTTACCACTTAAAGCTTGGCGAGCATACTGTACTTGCAAATCTTGGTGCCCAGTTGCAGAGAACGTCGAGCAACTCAACTGCGATAGCTGTTTATGGTATCCCCAACGATTACCTGGGAGAAATGGGAATGGCCAATGGTTTTGACTATCAGAGTACCAAGCCAAGGTCTACCAATAACATGAGCAAGAACCTTTCTAACTTTTTGAGCATAAGCTATAATTACGATAACCGCTATACGGCTGAATTTACGGTTAACCAAAGTGGCTCCTCCCAATTTGGTTCCAACAGCCGGTTTGCGCCTTTTTATGCAGGTGGCCTTAGCTGGAACATTAGCAATGAGCCCTTTTTTAAACCCAATAACATCATACAGACCGCAAAAATGAATGCGAGTATAGGTACAACCGGTAATCAGAATTTTTCTTCTGATATGGCACAGCAGATCTATCAGTATAATTATCAGAACAATTACCGTTTGATGGTGGGCTCTTCAACACTTAGCTATGCAAATCCCGATCTAAAATGGCAGCAAACACTGAAAAAGAATATTGGTTTAAACCTGGGGATGTTAAATGGTAAGCTCAATGTAAACCTCGAGTTTTTCAAAGAAACAACAGACAACCTGATCCTGCCGTTAGATCTGGCCCCTTCTACAGGTTTTGCCAGTTATCAGAATAATTTAGGTGCAACAAGCAATCAGGGCTATGAACTGGCATTGTCTGCTCCGCTAATTAAAAATTCGAAGCATAACATATTCTGGACAATTGGGTTTAATGCAGGGCATTATTCCAATGTGATTACAAAATTGTCGCCCGCAATTATTGCCATCAATGAGGCTTTTAATAGTAAGGAAGATCCGAATAATGCAACAAACACCAGATACCAGACCAGTCCGCTGCCAAGATTTGAAGTAGGGCAGTCGATGACGAGGATCTGGGCTGTACCTTCTTTAGGAATTGATCCGGCAACGGGTAAAGAGGTATTCGTAAAACTGGATGGCAGTCGTTCCTTTGTATGGGATGCAAAAGATAAACGTCCTATAGCCGACGCGACCGCGAAAATAAAAGGAAGCATGAGCTCAAACCTGACTTACAGGAACTTTGTTTTCAATTTTATTTTTAGTTATCAGTATGGTGGTTACATGTATAACCAAACTCTGGTAGACAAGGTAGAGAATGTAAACCTGATGCAGGGAAATGCCGACTTAAGGGTGTTAACAGAGCGATGGAAACAACCTGGCGACCATTCTTCCTTTAAAGCGCTGACTGCTAACGGAGCTTTAGGCCTGCAACAAACAAATGTAACTTCACGTTTTGTCCAAAAAGACAATTTTCTGGAGCTGGCAAGTATAAGTGTTGGCTATAACATTCCTCCGAATCTCAAATGGATAAGGGCTGCCCGTTTATCGGCCCCGCGTTTAATGATCACTCAGAATAACCTGTTACGTTTTGGTACCATCAAAACAGAGAGGGGAACAAGTTATCCGTTCTCCAGAAGTTTAAACTTTGGCCTGTCAACAAATTTTTAAAACGATGTCTAGAATCAATCGAAATACCTGGAAATTTAATTTAATGCTCTGTTTTGTGCTGCTGATATCATTAAGTGGCTGTAAGAAGTTCCTGGAAATGCCTGTAAAGGACAAGGTACCTCAGGATGCATTGTTTAGTAATGAAGAAGGATTTGTTGATGCCCTTACCGGGGTTTACCTGGGGATGGATAAACCATCTTCAGTTTCTGTAAAAGGGCTTTATACCAGCGACCTTTCTGTTGGGTTGTTGTCTGCTATGGTCAATAACTACACCAATGCATTAAGCTCTTCAATCGCAGACGGCATTTATGCCAATGCCGCAAGGTACGATTATGAACAGGTTGGGGTAAAACAGGAGATCGGGTTTATCTGGAGTGGTATGTATAACAATATCGCGAACTTAAATAATGTGCTTGAACACATAGATGCCAAAGCAGGTATTTTCTCACTCGATCATTACAATAAAGTAAAAGGAGAGGCATTGGCATTACGTGCGCTGTTTCATTTTGATCTGTCCCGTATGTTTGGCCTGCCTCCGCTGACAGGCATGAATGAAAAGTCCATACCCTACGTGAAAAAGTTTACTTCTGTTTCAACACGTTTTATACCACTTCAGGAGGCTTTGGATTCCTGTATCCTGGACCTGAACAATGCCAGCGAAATATTGGCAAAAACGGATACCTCGAAAGTCTATGAAGGTGCTTTGGATCTTTTTTCGGGATATACCCAGAACCACATGAATTATTGGGCAACCAAAGCGTTGCTGGCACGTGTTTATTTGTATAAAGGCGATTATGAAAATGCTATGAAAATGGCAAAGCAGGTTATTGCCAGTAACAAATTTCCTTTATCAACAAAGAACGTTGCTGTTGCAACCGCTGAAACGAGGGACCGCCTGTTTTCAAAAGAGTTGATTTTTTCGGTTTACAGTTCGAATATCAGACTGATCAATGAGGGGTTGTTCAATGTGAGTTCGGGTACACCACTTCAGCTTGCTGCCACCACCAAAAATGCAATCTATGGAACTACGGCTCCCTTAGATTGGCGTTTATCCTGGTTTGATAACAATTCCAAAAATGTCAATGTGCCCTCCAAGTTTTTTCAGGATGCCAACCTGCCTTATATCATGCAGAATATTGCACCTGTAATCCGTGTTTCAGAACTGTATTATATCGTTGCCGAATGTGCAAATGCGACCAGTGATCTGCCCACAGGACTATTGTACCTGAATAAGGTAAGAAATGCAAGGGGATTGAATTCCTTAACGGAAATCAATGTACCCGACAAAGTTGCCCTTTCAAATGAGATTACCAAAGAATATAAAAAAGAGTTTATCCAGGAGGGGCAAACGTTTTTTTATTATAAAAGGCTGAACAAGGATTTAAAGTTAGAATCGGGTACAACAGTTACCGTACCTGCAAATGCTTATGTATTTCCTGTTCCGGATAAGGAAATCGAAAACAATAAATAATCCATTTAATTAAAGAAAAGATATGAAATGTAGATTTCAATATATATGCACATTTTTCATTGCCCTGTCTCTTTTTGGATGTAAAGAAGACCCCGCCTTGTTTGTAGAAAAGGATGGTCTTTATTTTGGCACGGCAGATACGGCGATTGCTTATCTGTTTGCCAAGTATCCGAACAGGATTACAGATACTATTAAGGTACCTGTGAATGTGCTGGGCAACTCGGCTTCGGCTGACAGGCCGATTTCTTTTGAGCTGGTACCTGAATCTGGTGAAGGGGCAGCAATTGAAGGAACGCATTTTAAAATACCTGGAGGAGCGGTAATTCCGGCTAAGGCCATTGCCGGTGTTATTCCGGTTGTGGTATACCGTACTGCTGATCTGGAATCGGGCAAGACGGTGAAATTGGCCGTAAGGATAAAGAAGGGAGAGGAATTCCCGGCCGACGGCATTACGACAAAACAGAAACTGACCATCAGCCTGGCGTATTTACAGAAACCAGCATCATGGGGCGAGTTTACAGGAAGTATTACAGGATTTTGGGCAGGCTATAGAGACAATTTTGGAACCTGGACTCCTGTAAAATATAAATTGATCCTGGATGCTTTATATGATCCGCAAACTGGTACAACTGTAACTGAATTTCCGGGAAGCAGGTTTGCTCCGATACCGGTAATTTATAGCCAGTATGTCGCAATTGTGAGGAATTATATTAAAGTAAAATATCCGGGCAACTATGGGCTGGGAGGAGCGGTACTGACTGATCCCGATAATAACAACATGCCTGTCCAGGTTGGCCCTGCAAACTATTAAAGATGTTCATCACCATTAAAACATAAATCATAAACTGATGAAACCATCATAAGCATACAGCTTAGAAACAGCAGTGAACATGCTTGTGATAGCTTCATGACCTTTAAAAAGAAAATATAAACTGATGAAAAAAGAATTACATGTTTTCCTGGCTCTGGTAATTTCCGGAGCAATCCTGGTGGGCTGTGCAAAGGATAAGGGAGATTATAACTACCATGACATCAATACGCTTAAGCTCTCAACAGATATGAACGGAACTGATCCGAATGTATTTATTACACCAGATTCTATTGATTTAAGACAGAACGATAGTTTAAAGGTGAGGCTAAAAATAGATCAGTCCCTGGCCAGCTCAAAAGGGTTGTCTTACCAATGGCTCATTACCCAATATGAACAATCGGCTGCCAATCCGCCTTCGTATGTAATTGGGAATACGGCAGAGTTAAAAACCAGGATAACCCTGGTGCCCAACCTGTATCGTCTGGTGGCGAAAGTAACCGATAAAAGTACAGATGTTTCCTACTATAAAACCTTTTCTTTGAATGTATCCGGCTCCGAATGGGGTGCCGAAGGCTGGCTGGTTTTACAGGAGCAGTCCGGCGGATCAGACATTTCGGTAATTACCACCAGGGATGGAACCGTAAAAGGAAAAGTTTTTAATGATGTTTACACCATAGCAAATGGGCATAAACTGCCTGTAGGTACAAGCAAGATAAATGTAATCAATTATGGAACAGCCTTGCGTGCACAAAAAGTATCTCTCTTTTATCCGAATGGTGGGCTGCAGCTCAGAAGTATCGATTTTGCAGATTCAACAAAAGCGGAGAATTGGTTTGCAGGGGTACCTGCATCAATGAACCTGCAGGCAAATGGCTCTGCCGGTGGTTCAAGTGCCGGATGGGAATATGTAATTGTAAATAATCAAATTGCCTATCGCCAGTTTGGAAGTGTAGCCCATTTAGCTAACCCACCACTTTTCTTTCCTCCTTTCGAAGGACTTTCAGTTGCTCCTTTTGTAATTCATGCTGCTTCCAGTGATCAGTTCTATACACTTTTTGATAAGGCGAACAAGGGCTTTGTGCTCTTCAATGCCTCCTCGTCAGTACTTACAAGTCCACCGGCTTATGCGGCGGCATCGACAAATCTGGACCCTGTAACGGGTAGCGGATTTGACCTCAGGAATATGAAGGATAACCTGATCTATGCTGAAAATGCACAGCCTATGACAGCCGGTAGTGCAATTTACTGGAACTGTTTCTTCAGAAATGATGCGGGAAACAATACCTACCTGGTTCAGTTCCTTCGTAATCTGTCGTACGCCAATAACTTTACAACAGGCCGCTTCCAGTTAAAAGAAACCTCCTGTCCGGGTATCAATTCGGCAACCATCTTTGCCAATCCCACATTTCTTCCTCTACCAAGAGGGCTGTTTTATTATGTGAATGGGAATAAAATATATACCTGTACCGTAAATAACCTGACGGGTTCAGTGGCATCTGCAAGCCTGACTTTCGCTTCCGGCACCATAATCAAAGCGATGAAGATATTCAATTCCGGTTATACCGCGGCCAACATTACAGCACTCGGTATACCTGAAGGTAAAGTACTGGTGGTGGCCACGGATGAAACAGCAAGTGGAGGAGGAAATAAGGTATACTTTTTTAACCTGAATGCCCAAACGGGTGCTATCCTTGGTTCGCCCTCATCTCCGGCCGATGTATATACAGGCTTTGATAAAATTACTGATATCGTATTTAAAAAGGCCCTTGGCCGATAAAAATAAATAATCACTTTTTAATAATAATTATGAAATTAAAGTTTATCCCTGTTTTTGTTTTTGCAATGTTTGCAGTTGAAACAGGCTTTTCACAAGATTCTACTGCGGTTAAAAAGCCTGCAATAGTAGCCAAATTAAAACCATATAACGAGGTTATTACTGCAAAATCTGTTACAAAAACAGGTTTGTTTAAAGTTCATAAAGTGGATGAACGCTATTATTTTGAAATTCCTGATGTACTGTTGTCAAGAGCATTTATATTTTCTACGCGTTTGAGCAAGGTACCTACGGGAAGTCCCCGTTTTGGTGGCGACCTGATGAACAGTATGATTGTTTCATTGGAAAAGGCCCCCGGTGATAAATTGTATGTGCGTGCGGTAACCAATGTTGCGCAAAGCGATGAAAGTAACGAGTTAGCAAAAGCAGTTAAAAATTCAACGATTGATCCGATCATCATGGTATTGGATTTAAAAACCAGGAGCAATGACGGTAAATCATCAGTTATAGATATGACCGATTTTTTCCTGAAAGATAACCTGATTTCTGGTTTTCATCCGGCGGCTAAAAGACAAATGGGAACCGGTACACCTGCTGCCGATAGGTCCGCTATTTTATCGATGGAAGCCTATCCCGTTAATATTGAAGTGAAATCAATGAAAACCTATTCACTGGGGGCGGCGGCGAAACCTGCTGGTGAGGGCGCAGATGCATCAGCGGCGACACCAACACCTTCAAATGCAGGCGTTACATTTGAGATCAGCAATTCGGTAATGGTATTGCCTGAAAACGCCATGCAGCTTCAGGCTTTCGATCCACGTGTAGGTTTCAAATCTGATGACTATGCTGTTTTTTCTGATCAGCAGCAAAAGGTTGACAAGCGACGTTATATCATCAAAAACAGGCTGGAAATCAGACCAGAAGATTTAAACCGTTATAAAGCCGGTAAACTCGTTGAGCCTAAAGAGCCATTGGTATATTATATAGACCCGGCAACTCCTAAACAATACCGGAAATACATGATTGCGGGGATCAACAATTGGAACGAAGCATTTAAGGAAGCGGGTTTCAAAAATGCGATTATCGGTAAGGAATGGCCTGAAAACGACAAATCGATGGACCTGGAAGACGGACGTTTTCGTGTAATCCGTTATATGCCCTCAGCCAGTCCGTTTTTTGACAACAACCAGGTAGCAGATCCGCGCACGGGCGAGATTGTACAGACCTATATCGGCTGGTCTCACAGCCAGGTTAAAACACTTCATGATTGGTACATGGTGCAGGCGGGAGCTGCTGATGCTGGTGCGAGAAATATGAAATTTAGCGAAGAGTTGATGGGAGCACTGATTACCGCTGAGGTTAGCCGTACTGTGGGCTTCACATTGGGCTTAACTGAAAACCTTGGCGGTAGTTCGACCATCCCGGTTGAGCGGTTAAGAGATAAAAACTACCTGGCAAACCATCCTTTCAACAATTCAATTATGGATTATACCCATTATAATTATGTGGCACAGCCTGGTGATATGGTTCCGCGTAAAGGCCTGATCCCGCAGATTGGTGCATATGATAAATGGGCAATTAAGTGGGGATACAGCTATACAGGTACAACTGATTTTGAACAGGATAAAAAAATCCGTTTGAAATGGATCAACGAAAATGTAAAGCCAGGTTCCGGCTTGTTATATGCTAATCAGCCTGCCGGAATAAAACCCCAGGAAATTACAGATCCATCTGCACAATGGGAAGACTTAAGCAATAATCCTATTAAGGCTGCAGAATATGGAATAAAGAACCTGAAATATGTGATGGCAAACCTGGTTAAATGGACAACTACTGACGAAAATACCTATTATAACACTTCTGATATTTATTATATACTGGTGAACCAGTATTCGTTTTTTATGCGACATGCCTTTACACAGATCGGCGGGATAACTGAGGATATCAAAAGTATAAACCAGGCTGGTGATGTTTATGCCCCGGTTCCTAAAACAACACAGCGGGCGGCAATTGCTTTTTTAAACAAAGAAGTATTTAATACCCCGGATTGGATTTTTAACCCTGAAGTGTTAAATAAATTCAGAAAACCAGCTAAGAAAGAGGAAGTTACTAAAATGCAGGAAGATGCGATTTTTTACCTTATTTCGACGGCCAGGCTTTTCCGTATGAATGCGGTTACCATGCGTTATGGCAAAGAAAAAGCATATACGGTTGATGAGATGCTGACAGATTTAAGAAAAGGTCTTTTTGCAGAGGTACAAAACCGTCAATTGGTTGACGGAAACAAGCGGTACCTGCAGAAGGTAGCTGTAACCTATTTACTTAAAGCTCTGGCAGAGGGGGAACAACTCCCTGATCCGACCAAAGATGGCCTGATCGCCGGTACAGATGTTCCGGTAGTCCTAAGATCGCAGTTAAATGCGATTATGGAGCAATGCAAAGCAGCTGTTCCTGCCTATAAGGACATGGTAATGGTGTCGCACCTTAAATATATTTCGGAGAAGATCAATAACGCTTTAAACCCGAAGAATTAACAATTTGAATTTTATATTAAGATAACAGGTAGATAATGAGATTAAAGTTCATAGGGATAGTGGTGCTGGGGTTGTGCAGTACTTCGCTGTTTGCACAAGATAAAAAAGAAAAGCAACCGGTTTCAAAAGCTGATACCGTAAAAAAAACAGATCCACTCAAAATGATCATTACCGCTAATACGGTAGTTCAAAAAGGTTTATTCAATATTTATAAAACCGGGGATAAATATTATTTCGAAATCCCTGATTCCCTTTTAACAAGAGAATTGCTTTTAACCAATTGGTTGGTTAAGGTTCCGGGTGGTAGTCCGAAATATGGTGGTGAACAGATGGATCAGAAAACCATCTTGTTCGACAAAGGCTTAGGGAAAAAAATCAATCTGCGGATAGTGGGGATATCTACCAAAGCAGATCCGGGTAATGTGATCGCAAAAGCTGTCGAAAACTCAAACATCAATGTGATTGCTACTGTATTTGACCTGAAAGCCAGGGGTAAAGATGATAAGAGTTCTTTTATTGAGGTAACAGATTTTCTTCAAAAAGAAAACCCTTTTACCAAACTAGGAGAGGAAGTAACCAAAAAGTTGAGTTTAGGTGGTATTGCGGCTGACAGAAGTTATTTAAAGAGCATCACAGCTTATCCGATCAATCTTACAATGAAATCGGTTCGTACTTACTCTGCTACTCCACCGGCTAAGCCTACTCCATTTGCTCCGGTTCTGGATGCTGCCAGAATTGGTAATGCAGTTACGCTGGAAGTTTCAACATCTATTTTGCTGATGCCTGAAAAGCCAATGGTTGGTCGTGAATTCGACTTGCGCGTGGGCTACTTCGCCAATGGGTATATTCCACTTACCGACGATCAGCAAAACCCCAGCTTTAAATCTTTTATTGTCCGTTACCGGATGGAGCCTAAAGCTGAGGATATGGAAAAGTATAAGAGAGGTGAACTGGTTGAACCCAAACAGCCTATTGTATATTATATAGATCCTGCCACACCTAAACAATGGCGTCCTTATCTTATCCAGGGGATAAATGACTGGAATGAGGCATTTAAGGATGCTGGTTTTAAGAATGCGATTATCGGTAAAGAATGGCCTCAAAACGATACGACCATGAGCCTTGAAGACGCGCGTTATAAGGTATTACGTTACCTGCCTTCGGAGACGGCCAATGCTTATGGACCTAATATTCATGATCCAAGAAGTGGAGAGATCCTGCAAAGTTACATAGGCTGGTACCATAATGTAATGACATTGGTGCACGATTGGTATATGCTTCAGGCAGGTCCAAATGATCCAAGAGCACGTACCATGACATTCAGTGATGAGTTGATGGGCGAGTTGATCCGTTTTATATCTTCCCATGAAGTGGGGCATACACTTGGCTTAAGGCATAATATGGGGGCAAGCAGTCAGACCCCGGTTGAAAAGTTGAGAGACAAAGCCTGGGTGGAGAAACATGGACATAGTGTTTCGATTATGGATTATGCTCGTTTTAACTATGTAGCACAGCCAGAAGATGGAATTGGCCCGGATGGCATTATGCCCCGCATCAATGATTATGATAAATGGGCAATTAAATGGGGTTACGCTTATACTGGGGCAAAAAGTATTGAGGCCGACCGGAAAATTGTTTCTAAATGGATTGTTGATAGTTTGGCTGCAAACCCTAAATTATGGTTTGGTGGTGAAGGGTTAAACAATGATGCCCGTTGCCAGACTGAAGATGTTGGTGATAACAGTATGGAAGCAAGTGCCTATGGCATTAAAAACCTGAAATATGTACTGGCACACTTACCGGAATGGACAAAGGAAGAAGGTGATTTATACAAAAACCTTACCCAGATGTATGTTCAGCTAATTAATCAATATAATCGTTATGTGAACCATGTGGTTAAGAATATTGCCAGCGTATATGAGACTATCAAGTATCCGGGACAGGAAGGTGATGTATATGAATCGGCACCGATCGGGAAACAAAGGGCTGCTGTAGCCTTTTTAAATAAGGAGGTTTTTGATACGCCGTATTGGCTGATCGATACGGATATTTTGAATAAAATCGGTAATCCGATGCGCAATAGTAGTGTTAAGATTATTCAGGACAGGCAAATGGAGGCAGTGTTCAACGATCGTGTATTCAATACTTTATACATGATGCAGGAACGCTTCGGCACAAAAGATACCTATTCGATCTCTGGATTACTGGCAGATATGAAGGCAGGTGTATGGGCAGAGCTTAACACGCATAAGCCGGTTGACCAGTTCCGTCGTGATGTGCAGAAATCATACGTGAATGCACTTTTGAGAAGCATGAAAGAGGCCGAAGTTGGTAACAATGCTATAGGCTTATTGTTTGGAGGTAACCAGGCAGCAGAAATGGCACCGCTGACTACCGGAACTGATATAGGAGCATTAATTGCAGTTCATCTGGATGATTTACGTAAAGATATCCTGAAGGCTATTCCAGCTGCAGCTGATACAGATTCAAAGGAGCATCTGCAATATGTTGCAAATTATATCAAGAAAGCGTTAGATAACCGTTTTAATGTTAAATAAGTTTTAAATGAAGAGGCTGTATCCATAAATGAAAATTTGAATACAGCCTTTTTTGTTAGAAAACAATTCTAAACAAGGGATGATAAAAAAGTTATTTGCAGTCATTACATACTGCGCTTTAAATATGACTGCTGCTGATGCAGCTCCAGTCAAAACAATCATTAGCTGTACGGTGCATGGGCCAAAAGTAAGCGCTGTAAATCTGTACACACTAAAGGATGGTCGTGCGATGAGTTTAGGCTTTCAACGACCTGATGCCAATGGAAATTGTACGTTCAATGTTGATGAAAAGAAAGAAGGCGTTTATTTTTTTGCGAAAGCGGGAGGTAAAGGATCGGATTATAAATATGTAATTTATCTTAAAGCTGGTGATCATCAGAAAATAGATTTCTATCTGGAGCAGACTTCTGTTGAGTACGACAGATGTGTGGTGAATAAACCCAGTTCTGAAACTGTAGTCATCCAGAAATGGACAACTGCTTTAAATGATTATGTTAAAACCGTATTTGTAAAAAGAGATAGCACCTATATTAAATATTCCGAAATTGAAAAGAAAGCTGGTTTATTCTTAACCACCAATAAGACTGCTAATGTCTTTTTTAATAATTGGATGAAGGATAAAGTGAACACAGATCTAAAATATCTGCGAGCAGCTAATTTTTTTGGTTTTGGGAAACGTTTAAATAGCCGTTACGACAGTAGTAGCGTTGTAAAAAACTTTTACAAACCTTTGCTGGATAAAGGAATTGTTTCCAATCCGGGGTTGCTGAAATCTGAACACGGGATGGATTTATTGAACTATGTTTTTGCTTATTGGGAATTTAACAAGAGGAAAAGCGGAGAAGGGCTGGCCATGGCTCCATTCTCTGAGAATATGCAGTTTATGACCAATAATGAAGTAAAAGCGGCTTATCTAGCTTACAAGATCCAACCGATCAAGACTTATGAGGATTTTGTTAAACAGGTTCAGCCTTACAAGGCTTTGTTGGTGACTGCGGAACATAAAGCCGTTTATCAGAAAAAATATGAAGAGCTGTACCTCTATGCTAAAGGAACGCCCGGTTATAATTTTGAGTTGCAAGATGTGAACGATAAGACCTATACCTTAGCTGGTTTTAAAGGTAAAGTGGTAGTCATTGATATGTGGGCAATGTGGTGTGCCCCATGTTTGGCCGAGAAGCCGGTGATGGAGAAAATAGCACATGAATTGAAAGACAGGGACGATATCGTTTTTGTGGGGGTATCCGTTGACGGTCTTAACAGAAGGGACATCTGGAAAGGCTTTGTTAAAAAAAATGGCTTTACCAGTATTGAGCTCTTATCAAATGCTACGGAATCCATTCAAAAATATTACAGGATAGAAGGCATCCCACGTTTTTTGATTTTTGACCGTGAAGGCAAAATTGTAACGGTTGATGCACCCATGCCCTCATCTGGCAGGTTCAAAAAAATAGTAGAGGATGTATTAGCAGCAAAATAAAATGAAAGAGCATATGAAAGGTTTTCTGGTTGGTATTTTTTGTTTAGTAAGTACAATAAGTGCTTTCGGACAGCAAGAGACGGTTAAATTAACAGGAGCGTTTACGCAAAAGAAAAATTATGAGATTACTATAGCCGGGAAAACTAATGAAGGGTCTTTCAGGATGGCCCACTATGTTATAGATACAACTACAAATCAATTTTCTATTGTTTTCCCGTTTCGTACCGGTATTGCTTATGAAATGAAGGTTGCCGTAATGAAGATGGGCCATCGTAGACTCGAAGTTGATCAGACAGCGAATTTTCCATTGAAACTGGTTGCAGGCCAGCAGCTGCAGGTAACACTTGATCCGGTATTATTCAAACAGGCGGGGAAAGGGCTGACAATAGGGAAATTACCAGCAAAAACTGCTGGAGGTTCTGTTTCAGGCACGTTAAAAGGGATTACAATGGGTATGGACCTATCTTTCGGAAAGGTTGTGGAAGGACAATTACAAAACATTCAAACTTATTTTATTGCCAAAGGTGATTCGTCGTTTAGTTTTTCAGTACCCGTTGAAAAAGCGGGTTTCTATTACCTTTCTACTTTGAGGAATAGAAAGAGGTTGTACCTTAAACCAAATGACGAGATCAATCTGGTATTGGATCTTAAATCAGGGAATGAGGTTAGTGCGTTAAAATCAACTGCCGAAAATCGGTTGATCGCTCAATGGGAACAGTTAAAAGCTCCATTAATGCCATTCGTGGCCATGGGAGCTAAGCCCGACCGGGAAGCATTTTCTGTGGTTTACAGGAGCTTACAGCCAAAGATCAGTGCTTTTATGCAGCAGGTTAACACAGCTGATGCCAAATTTAATGCGCTTTTTAAATCAGCGATTCAATTGGACAACAATTTGCTGGCCTTAAACATGCTGCTAAAGTCTTCTTTAGAAAAGAGAGGCGCATTTATGATGCCATCCAGGGATTTTTTAAATGTCCCGGATGATTACAAATCTTTTCTTAAAGAAAATAGATTGAAATCTGCGAACATTCTTCAGCTTGGAGAAGGATATGAATACCTTAACCTATATTCAAAGTTTAACTTAAGTTTTCTGAATGAGGATGAAAGAAAACAACTGGATAATGCTGCCAGGGTGAAACTGATGATGGATGCAACAACAAATGATACACTGAAAACATTTGTGTTAAAGTCCCAGCTTGAAGAACTGGAAGAATATGTATCTAACTACAGCGAATTCAGCGCAGCTTTTATGCCCTATCAGCAGTATGTAAAAACGTGGTCTGTTAAAAGAAAATATGACGGACTGCATCATATGTTTGCGGCTGATACTGCATTTATAGGAAAAACTGCTTATGATTTTGTTTTACCCGATGTAAATGGTAAAATGGTATCCATGGAGCAATTCAAAGGGAAGGTGGTGCTGATTGACGTATGGGCTACCTGGTGCGGGCCATGCAAAGCACAGATGCCCTTCCTGAAGGAAGTAGAACATTATTACAAAGGGAACGACAATGTTGTTTTTGTAGGGATTTCCTTAGATGCCGAGAAAGATAAACAAAAGTGGCTCGATATGATCAAGGCCAAAGAGCTGGAAGGAGTTCAGCTGCTGGATGACATAGGGAGATCTTTTGGCAGAAAATACAAAGCTGTATCTATACCGCGCTTTTTCTTAATTGATAAGGCAGGAAAATGGGCCGAAGTACGTTGTCCGCTTCCTGAAAATAAAGAAAAGCTGAAAAAGTATATCGACCGCGAACTAAATAGAAGCATATAAAAATGGCCCCAGATGGGGCTTTTTTTGTCTTATGAAATTTAATAAACCAACTCACCGTATTGCTGCGGAATCTCGATTTTCATTCCCATATAATGATTTCTTTTGTATTCAATCGGCGAATTTCCAGTAATCTTTTTAAAGATCCTCGAAAAATAAAAAGGATCATCATAGCCAACTTTTTCTGCAATTTCCTTTATGATCAGGTTGCTTTGCGTTAAAAGCTGACAGGCATGGCGGATTTTAATCTTGATAAAATAATCAATGGGAGAAAGCCCCGTCTTTTGTTTAAACAACACCGAAAAATGGGCTGAAGAATAATTAAACAGTTCGGCAATCTCATCGGTGGTAAGCCGTTTGTGGACATTTGCTTTCATATACGAAATAGACTGAACAAACTGGTCTTTATTTTGGGTATCCTTTATGTTTTTATTGGCGCGGTTAGGGAAAATAAAGAACGAGAAAAAACGATACAGGCAAAGGCTGGCATATCCCACATTTTCATTTGTATAACCATCTATTAACGTGGAATGCATTTCCTGCCATAATTCAATGATTTGCTCATTGAAGGTCAGGCTTGTCGGAATTTCATATTTTCCCAGATCGAAATCAGCTTTTAACTCATTGATCATACTTCCGCTAAAGTGTACCCAATAAATTGTAGGAGGCGACTCCATATTCGTACGAAACGAATGGAATTGTTCAAGAGGTAACAGCATAAATTGATTGGCCAGAACAGTAAAGCTGTTCTTTTGAGTATGGCAATGTCCCTGTCCGTCTACACAATAGATTAAGATATAATCGGTACAACCACCTTCAGGAGAATTATAATGAAATTGAGGATTTAGTGAATTACCTATTCCATTTATGTAAAGAGCATTTCTGAAAGGGGTTTTTCGAATGTATAAATTTGCTGATTCTGTCGGAGTATTGTTTTGGTATCCGCTGAGAAAGCAATTTGTACGCATGGTATCTTTCATGGTCCTTAAATAGTTTTGGTTTAATTGATCAGTCAAAAGTGACGATTCAATCAATTTTTAAGGAAAAAGCGACCACTACAAAACCACTACATAGCTCATTTTTGTCCATAACATTACCACTAAAGCCGTTTTTTCTGAAAGCAGTGCGGTTTTTGGTATTCGTCTTTTTGACTTGTTTTTAGTCTAACTGCGATAGGAATGTGACTAAATTTTGTTCCGTACCGGTCAGGTCTAATTTTTTACGTAACCGCGTTCTGGCTATCTCTATAGATTTTGTACTTTGATGAGTGATGGCCGAGATTTCTTTAGTGGTCATGTTTAGCTTTAAGAAAGCACATAACCTCCGTTCGCTGGGGCTAAGGTTCGGGAATCTTTCGTTTATAATATGAAAGAACTCTTCATGAACCTGTTGAAATCTGAATTCAAACTCTTTTAACAGTTCCGGTTGAAGGTTTGACTGCAGATCTGTAACAACCTTTCGTATTTCAGGCTGCACTTCTTTATCAACACTCTGTTTAATTTTAAGTAGCTTTTCCGAAATATGGTCAATGAGTTCATTTTTCTGCATCAGGTGCATAATGCCGGTCGTGAGCTCTTTGTCTTTTAGTTCAATGTCTTTTTCAAGGTTTTCTTTTTCTAATTTCAGATGAGCTTGTTCAAGTAGCGAGTTTCTTACTTTGTTTCTCTGCATGTAGAATAACAGACTTAGAATAATCAGCGATAAAGTAAGCGCAATTCCTGCCAGTAAGTATCTGAGCTCTTTTTCTCGCTGTCTGGCCCGTTCCTCATCACGTTTTCTGTCAAAATCAAACTGTAGTTCAAGCTGGGCAATTTTATTCGAGCGTTCGGCATTAAACAGGGTATCGCTTACCTTTTTATTTAGCGCAAGGGCCTCGAATGCAGGTTTGTAATCTCCTTTTTGCTGATACAATTTGTACAGGTTAGACGAAGCGCGGCGTATGGTTAACAGATCTCCGGTACGTTGTCCGAGCTCAATGGCTTCTTTTAAATAATTTTCAGCAATATTGTAGTTTTTTAATTCGAAATAAAACTCTCCAAGGCTATCGTAGGATATACAAATACCAGATTCGTCATTGTTTTTTTGGCGAATAGCTAAAGCTTCCAGATAATATTTAAGTGCAAGTTCATTTTTGCCCTGTTTATGAAATAACCGGCCTTGATTTGTCAATACATGTACTAAATTATTCTCGTCATTTAATTGTTTGCAAAGTTTTAACGATTCCGTATAAAAGAAACTGGCCTTGTTAAAGTCATTCATTTCTTCATAAATTATCCCCAGGTTATTAAAGAGACTTTGTTTCAATACCTTTTCCATCCCGATTTCCGATTTTTTCGTAGATGAAATTTTAAGTGCCTGATTGTAATATTTAACCGCAGTTTTATAATCCCTCTGATAATAGTTGATGATGCCTATCCCATTATAAGCCGATAACATATCATTAGAATCAGCAGTTTTGTTCTGAATAATTTCCTGATAAAAATTTAAAGACCTTGGATAATTTCCGATCAGTAGATATGTTTTAGCAAGATTTAAGGTGGCTTTATTGATCCAGTCCTGCAGTTGGATCTCATTGGCCAGCTTCATGGATTCTTCGGCATAAGTTAATGCCGATTTAATATCCGATTTGCTGGTTAGTTTCGAAAGGGCAAGCGTTGTCTTTATCTTTTCGAGTTTAGATTCTGTCTTGGTCAAATGAGCTTGCAGGCTATCTATTTTTTTAGACTGTCCGTTAACAGCCAAACAGGTAAACCAGATAAAGGCAAATAAAAAAAAGGTTTTCCGAATAGTCAAAAGAATCAATATTTGTGGTTTAGGTCTTGTAAACATACAAAAGAAGACGATAATGCGATCTGATATGCTACATTAAATTAAATTTATGCCCCATTTTTTGCATCCAACTGAATCAGGAAGTTTACCAGATTGAGGTCAGTACCCGTAAGGTCCAGTTTTTTGCGTAAGCGGGTCCTGGCTATTTCAATCGATTTAATACTTTGGTAAGTGATGGCAGAAATCTCTTTAGTCGTCATATTCAATTTTAAAAATGCGCATAACCTCCGTTCACTGGGACTAAGGTTTGGATATTTTTCATTTAAGATATTAAAAAACTCCTGATGCACCTGCTGAAATCTGAATTCAAATTCCTGCAAGAGTTCCGGATGAAGATTAGATTGAAGGTCGGCCAGCACTTTTTGGATCACGAGCTGAGATTCTTCGTTTGCATTTCGTTTATGATCATATAGCTTTTCTGAAACCTCTTCAATAAGCTCATTTTTTTGAATGAGGTGTAAGATGTTTGTGGTCAGTTCTTTATTTTTTAGTTCGATGTTGCGTTCGAGTTCGATTTTCTCAAGCTTTAAATTTGCCCGTTCCAGTTGTGCAGTCTTCGTTTTATTTTTTTGCAAATAGAAAAGCAGCGTTACGATAAGCAGAGAAAGGACAAGGGTAACCCCGGCCAGCCAGTAATATAAATTCTTTTCCCTTTGTTTGACTTCCAGTTCAATTTGTTTGCGCTCAAATTCAAACCGGGTTTCCAATTGACCTATCTTGCGTGTGCGGTCTTCATTGTAAAGGGTATCGTTTACCGTCTTATTTAATTCCAATGTTTTTAAGGCATTGTTTAGATCACCTTTTTCTTTATACAATTGAAATAGATAGAATGATGCCGTGCTTACATTTTGCCAGAACTGGACTTTTTTCCCCAACGTAATAGCCTCCTTTAAATAGCGTTCAGCAGGTTTATAATCTTTTCTGGTGAGGTAAAACTGTCCGATACTGAGATAGGAGAGGGTAAGTCCCCAATCGTTATGGTGCTTTTTACGGATCTCCATAGCTTTTTTGTACTGCTCAAAGGCCAGGTCAGGTTTGCCTAAATTAAGGTATAACGTACCTTGTTCATTGATCACATTTGCGATAAGTTCATGTTCGTTAAGCTGTGTGGCAAGACTTAATGCTTCCTTAAAGTATTGTGCCGATGCATTGTATTTTTTTGTTTCATTATAAACGATACCAATATTCTTTAGTAGCGATGCCTTACGTTCTATTTGCTTTTTATTTTTCGGTTTTTTGAGGGAGAATTGTTCCAGTGCCTGAAAAAAATATTTGAGGGCCTGATTATTGTCATTTTCAAAATGATAAAGTATACCCATTCTCTCGTAAATAGAAAAAAGGGTATGCGAGTCTCCCGATTTTTGTGCCCTGGGAATAGCTTTAAAGTAAAGCTGGAGTGCAAGGGGGTAATTTCCCATATGTAAATAAGACGTAGCCTGGTTTACATAAGCTTTGTTTAACAGAGAATCGGAATTGAGCTGATTAGCCAGCTGTTCAGCTTCACTGGCATATCGAAGTGCTAATGAGGGATTGGGTTTATAAAGTTCTTCTGAAAGTTCTAAGCTTAACCTGAGCTTTTCTTTCGTAGATTTTGTTCGGTTCAGGAGATTTTTCAAGCTGTCGGCCGCTGGATTAGTCTGGCCGTTTACAATATGATGGAAAAAGAAAAGCGCAATTAAAATAAAGTATGCTTTTGGTTTAATATCTGGATAACCATTTCTTAAGCAAAAGCATTGAACAATAAATTTAGAAATCACGGAGAAATATTTGCATGTATAAAATTACAAATCTTTTATTGGAATAAGTAGTGGTTTTTTGTGGCCGTAATGCCTGAAATGGGATTGAAAATAATGTTTTTATGATTTTGACTGGATGTCATTGGCTGTTTTGAGCATCTTCATTATCTATGTAAAACTTATGGGAGGTCACACCAAAGGTATATGCTGCGGATTGTGCGCAGGCAGGATTTCTGCATACAGGCGGAAAGTCTTTCTTAAAAATCCGAAATGTAAAACTGCTGGAGAATGGTAAAATCGTAGCATTTGATGATCATTTGTCCATTGCCGATAAATTCAGAGGTACGCCAGTCCGTATCAACTATTCTCTGCTGTAGCAGCGTTAAAATAAAAACTCATTATATAGTGTCTTCCATGGGGATTTCACTGCGGTCTTTTAAACAAAGTAAAATAGGCCCTTTAAACAAAGTCTGTGATTTTAAGGCATCCTAAATTTGTTTCAACAAAAATAAATAGAAATGAAACATAACAATTATCAGGGAGCCTTACAACAACCAATTGGTTCAGGCTTCAACGCAAAATCAACTGCTGCCGAAGTAATTAAAGGTATTAACCTTATTGGCAAAATCGCTGTCTTAACCGGAGGCAATACCGGCATCGGATTAGAAACCACCAAAGTCCTTGCAGCTGCGGGCGCAACAGTTATCGTACCTGCACGGGATATCGAGAAAGCAAAGAAAAACCTGCAGGGTATTACAAATGTGGAGATCGTGGAAATGGACCTGATGTCTCCGGCATCTATCGATGTATTTGCTGAAAGCTTTCTTGCATCAGAAAGACCATTGCACTTATTAATCAACAATGCAGGCATTATGTGGGTGCCATTACGAAGGGACAACCGCGGTATTGAATCGCAATTAGCTACTAACTATTTAGCACAGTTCCAGCTTACAGCGAAATTGTGGCCTGCGCTTAAAAAGGCAAATGGTGCAAGGGTAGTCAATGTTTCTTCCCATGGACATCAATTTGCCCCCTTCAATTTTGATGACCCCAATTTTCTGGAAAGGGATTACGAAACCTTACAAGGGTACGGACAATCCAAAACAGCTGTCAATCTATTTTCTATGGAGCTGGACAATCGTAGCCAGTCGTATGGAATCAGAGTTTATTCGGTGCATCCGGGTTCTATCGGAGGTACGGAACTGGGAAGAGAGGCGCCATTGGAATTGTTTCAGCAAATGGGCTTTTTAGATGCAGATGGTAACATGTTGCCTGAGATAGCTGCTTCATTAAAAACAGTTCCCCAAGGCGCAGCTACGACAGTTTGGTGTGCAACCAGTCCATTACTAAATCATATCGGCGGGGTGTACTGTGAAGATGCGGATATTGCCTCATTGTGTTCAGACAACGCTTCTCCCAATGGAGTAAATCCTTATTCACTGGATGAAAACAACGCTAAAAAATTATGGGCACTGACTGAAGAAATGACTGGCCTTAAATTCCATCCATAATCCTACGACCATGAAAAATTTAAAAGATAAAGTTGCCGTAATTACTGGTGGTAATAGCGGTATTGGCTGTGCAGCCGCTAAAAAATTAAAAGAGCATGGAGCGAATGTTGTCATTACTGGCAGAAGAAAGGAAGCGGTGGAAAAAGCAGCAGCAGAACTGAAAGTAACCGGGCTAATCGCAGACCAATCCAAATTGAGCGATATTGAAAATCTTGCTGCGCAGGTCAAAGCGCGGTTTGGCAAAGTTGATATCTTGCTGGTCAATGCAGGGATTACCAAGTTCTCCACGATTGAACTGATCGAAGAAAGTCAGTTTGATGAAATGATGGATGTCAATTTCAAAGGGGCTTACTTTACCTTAAGCCGGTTTATTCCTTTGCTCAATGATGGTGCTTCGGTAATTATGCTTTCTTCCACATCTGCTACTATATCTCCGCCAGGTGCCTCTGTATATGCAGCAAGTAAGGCGGCTTTAAATGCGGTTGTAAAGATTGCAGCCCTTGAACTGGCGTCCCGGAAAATCCGTGTCAATGCGGTAAGTCCTGGACCGATAGCTACCGAGATTATGAATAAAATCGGGCTGGATGAAACTTTGGAAAATCAACTGATACAGAGTATTCCTGTTGGAAGGATGGGTACTGCGGAAGAAGTAGCAAACATGATCCATTATTTGGCCAGTGAAGAAGCTTCCTTTTTAACAGGTGCTAATTTCTTAGTCGATGGCGGGCAGTCTATTTAGTTCCCATGGTCGCCTTAAACAGGAAAGGAAGATAAATGATAGCAATTTAGCTTCCTTTCTCGCAATATTGGTCTTTAAAACAAAGTAAAATATGAAGCGTTTCCTATTTTTACAGTATTGATTTCTTTTTTAAAAATAGAGGTATGGAATACAAAGCCCGGTATATTACCCAGGACATAAAGCTCTCGAGTTATGAGGACAAATTTTTCAAGTCAGATATTATGTTTGATCAACACATGCTGGTATGGTTCCTTTCAGGTGAAACCAAAATTGTGCAGGCAGATGCGACCTATTTTTTTGGGAAAGGGGATATTTTCCTGATCCCCAGGAATCAATTGGCTACAATTATCAACTATCCCAAAGATGGCCAGCCACATAAAACAGTGGTGATGCATTTATCTTTAGACAGGCTCAGGGATTTTTATGAGGGTAAAAACATTACTCCCAGGCCCCCGAAATCACAGAAAATCTACGGTTTCAGCAATCATCCTTTGCTGGAAAGCTGCCTGGCTTCACTTATCCCGTATTTTGATATGAAAGATATTCCGGAAGATATTGCTGCGATCAAGATCTCGGAAGCCATTAGTATTCTCAGGACTGTTGACAAGGAAATTGATCATGTATTAGCGAATTTCGAAGAACCAGGCAAGATCAACCTGACTGACTATATGGAAAAGAACTTCATGTTCAATCTGCCGATGGAAAAGTTCGGCTACCTTACGGGCAGAAGTCTGACCACTTTTAAACGGGACTTTAAAAAGGCTTTTAGCATGACCCCGCAACGCTGGCTAACACAAAAACGCCTGGAACTGGCACATTACCAGCTTACAGAAAAAAAGAGAAGACCTTTGGATGTCTGCTATGAGGTAGGTTTTGAAAACCTGTCTCATTTTTCCTTTGCCTTTAAAAAACAGTTTGGGTTTGCGCCAAGTTATTTGATCAATAAACCAACAAGTCGGTGACGGTTTGTAGCTGCGCAAGCCAAATGACGAATTATGGGTCATTAAATATGCGTTACAAAACCTGATACTATTTTGTCTGCAAAAAAAATGAAGGAGAAAATAGATACCCTGATGTTCTGATCAATGGTTCCATGTTGTTTATGATTAAATGTATAGAACAAATTTAGGTGGATATTCATGTCAATTAATTTTGTTGAGCGTGTCGGGCTGGATAAACCCTTCGACACTGAGAATCCCCACCTTTGTTGATTTACCTCTTAACAAGATCATGCCTAAAGCATCTGTTTTGACGTTGTGGTTTGGTTCTAAGGATTCCAACAAGTATGCTGAAATCAGAAAGTTCTTATTGTATTCATTACATACACTTTGAATTCTTGCTGCAGTATTCAAAGTATCACCATGATAAGCAATATCTCTTTTGATGTCGCCGATTTCTACAACAGTAACTTTCCCCATATGGAGGCCTGCTTTAAAGCGGGGTAGAAACCCATAGTTTGCCATGTAATATTTGGTTCTGTCCTGAAACTGGTTTTCACAACCAAAGAAAAACCGAATACAGGACAGCTTTCTCAATCCTTCAGATACCCTCCAGGTTACCACAATCTCATCCCCCACATATTGATAAACCTCTGCATTAAACTGCAAAAGAATTTGGTTGATGTCCATGAAACTATCTCTGATAAACGAGCTGTACTTTAGGTGTCCTAGTTTTTCTGCAATAGTGGTGGAGGATTTTAAATCCATAAACATAAAAATCCGTTCTTCTTCCTGTGGATATTTATATTTTCCAAGTAACAAGGGAACTAAAACACCCGGGCCATATTTTCTGTTTACCTGGTTGATAAAGCTTATGATTAATGTCATAACGAAATAATAGATCGCCAGAATATAAAAAAGGTATTTCCATGATTTATCGTTTGTCTTCAGGTTGTTTCCAAAGGTTGAGTCAGTAATAAAGAAATCAAAGAAAGTATATCTAATCAAAATCAATGTAAGTACAATAAGGATGAAGGAGATGGTAGATTTGACTAGAATTATTCTGCCCATAGAGCGCTTTTCGTGAAAATTTTTATCGAGGTATTGGTCGGTTAAGCCGAGTATGATACCATAAAAGAATCCAAACATTACAGACAATGCTAAGGTGTTGTTAAACCTGGTAGGGGAGTTGAGTTGGGAAGTTTCGCTTATTGAAAGGGCTTGTAAATGCAGGAGGATGCTCAGAAAAACACTGGCTATAATCCAGAAATTGATTTGAATACCCAAATAACTTAGAACCGGGAATTTAGCAGAGAATTTTTGTGCTGTACTTGTATAATCCCACTTTTTTGACATCTTATTCAGAACTTAGTTATTTCAAATTTTGTGTTGTTTATGAGGATAAGCAAAATACCTATACAAGATAATGCAATTCATTCACATTTCAGATAACTAAAGAATCTGCTATTTTACTAGCATAACTGGACAAACCATTTTCAAGACCCCATTTCGCCAATTTAAAGCTCTATCTTAACTTATTGATTATAAAAAGCAAAATGGGGCATTTTAGTTTGGTGAAAAGGGATCAATATGGTGTGGTTTGTGTAACATGGGTGATTATCCGATAATCGATTATATGCAGTTTGTGCCCGGTTGGACTGACTTTCATCTTAATAATGGTCTTCGTTTAGATATACGCATTGAAATGAAGGGACTTGAGGGCTGCACTTTTGACGAATGTTCTACACCAACCGTTTTTGACGGGGCTTTGAATGGCATACTCCTTTGTTTTTAAATGATCAGAAGTATGCTGAATTTTTCTGTACTTTGTATTTTATGATGCAACATGAGTTTGACGGCTAATGATATGAATTTTTGCCTTTTTAATCGTTTATAAATTCTATGGAAGCGACCCAATTGATAACAGTGCAGTTTAAAAAAGATAAAGTAGCGTACAGCATTGCAGCAGTTGTTTCGCTTTTACTTGCAGGTATGTTCTATTTGATCTTTAGCCAAGAGGAGGGGAGTACTGCTTTATCCTGGATTTTTCTGGTTGGCGGCATACTATTGTCTGGCTATTGTTTTTGGAGTGCACAGAGTAATAGGATAGTGTTGGAGCTGAATCCTGAGGGGTTTAGGTATCAAAATTATTTCTACAGCTGGAATAGATTGCGCAGTTATGCAATTGTTGTTAAGGAAGATGAGGGTGGCTCGTTTAATTACTTGGTGTTGAATTTCAGAACTTCTAAAGTTCCTTTAGAAATCCAGTTGGACTGGATAGAAGACCAACAGTCTATCACCCGGCACATGTCTGTATTTGCTCAGGCTTTCCAGATTGAATTTGACGGAGTGCTTAAAAAGTAGTAACAATCACTATAAAGACGATAAAAATGATAGAATATTTTTGACATGCATTAATGACAAGCTATAGCAGGACGAGACATTTTTTTAGGCGGTTTGCAAATAAATACTCATCTTAGGCCTCTGTTAATTTTACACTTCCATTGATTATTTATTGCGGTGAACATGGAACAAGCTGACCGGGCATTCTTAACTATTTCTGAATTTGAAGTGCTATTCCAAAAACATTATAAGTTTTTGTGTTTGGTGGGCAATCAACTGGTTGGGGATCTGGATGTTTCAAAAGATCTGGTACAGGAGTTTTATATTGATTTTTGGAGACGTCGGGAAACCTTGCAATTGTCGGGTACTTTCCAATCTTATGCCACACGTGCAGTTAAAAATCTTTGCATTTCCTATTTGCGAAAGGAAGAAGCCACAACGGCTAAAAAAAATGAGCTGGAATTGGAAGAAAGTTTCGACCCACAGCTGGAGGCAGAACTTCAGTTTGATCGGGAAAACCTGGATGTAAAATTACGGGCCTCGATTGATAAACTTCCAAAAGAATGTAGAAATATATTTATGCTGCATAATTTTGAAGGACTAACCTATGCGCAGATCGCCGAGCGAAACCAGATTTCAATTAATACAGTGAAAACACAAATAAAAAGAGCCTACGCCTTTTTACGAAACGAGTTGCCCAATCAACCTTTCGTTTTTATTTATTTTATGTTTTTGTATTCCAAACACTTATAGGTTTTTCAGGGAGTTTTTTAATAATCTTGTCACCCGATCTATATTTTTTTTCGACTTATTTTTAGATGATGAGCAAACCACACGATATCGATCAACCGGAATGGGAGCAGGTACTTCGTTCCTTAGCCCAAGGAGAAGAAGTAACTGAAGATCGCTTCAATAAACTGAGCATTGAAGAACGCGCTTACATTTCCGAAATTAGAGATCAGCAAAAGCTAAAAGAAGCTGTGGACTCCCTGGAGGCAATTGATTCGAAAGCAGATTGGTCTCTGGTCGAAAGTCATTTACAGGAAGGCCCTGTGAGGAAACGGACGGTTCCTCTATTTGTTAAATTTATGCGCTATGCGGCTATTTTATTCTTGCCTGTTGCATTGGGCCTGGGGATATATTTTAGTTTAAAGGACAATGAGCAACAACAACAGGAACAAGTAAAACAAGAACACGCCTATATGGGTTCTAAAAAGGTGACTTTAATTCTTGGAGATGGAAAAGAAGTTGAACTCGGCGCACATCAGTCTATCGCAAACGCTGATGGAGCTCAAATCCAGACTGATGCCAATAACGGCTTGGTTTACCAAACGGAAAAAAATGAGGGTACTGTTGCGATTTTTAACACACTGGTGATTCCTAAAGGCGCAACTTATAAATTGATATTAGACGATTTAACCCAAATTTGGTTGAATGCAGATTCCCGCTTAAAATATCAGGTCAATTTTAAGGCGACCCAGACCCGGGAGGTATACCTCGAAAAAGGAGAGGCTTATTTCAAGGTAGCTAAGAATCCCAATAAACCATTTATCGTACATAGCGCTTCAATGTCTGTACAGGTGTTGGGAACCTCGTTTAATATGAACACCTATTCATCGAGGGTGCTGACTACCCTGGTTGAGGGGAAAGTGAAGCTGGAGACTTTGGACGCTACAATACAAGTATTTTTGAGCCCGGGCCAGCAAGGTAGTTTTGACAAGGCTGCCGGAAGTCTGAAAAAGAAAGACGTAGATGTCTTTCCTTTTGTAGCCTGGAAAGATGGCTTGATCGTATTCCAAAATACCACTATGGGGGAATTGATGGAGCGACTTGGAAGATTGTATGATTTTGAAATAGAATTTAAAGATCAAAAGTTAAAACAGTTGCATTATACAGGGCGGGCGGATCAAAGCGAGTCCCTACAAGAGATACTAACCATTATTCAGGAAACATCAAATCTGAAATTTACAATTAAAGAAAGGAGTGTGATCGTAGAAAAGCTATAAAAGATAAATTAACGGGCAATGTGCAACCATCACCCGTATAGCTAAGTTTTTATAAATCATTTGCTTGACAGAGCGATAAAGATTTATTGTGTTCAACTTAAACCAAACCAAATCTAATGAAAAAAAATTACGAAGAACTTATTAAAAAAATAGGTTTTTTAACCTTGCTGTTTTTAGCGCTCTCTATCAGCACCATGGCGCAGTTAAAGCAAAAAGTAAGCCTTGATGTAAAAAGTGTTCAATTATCAGAGGCTTTGGATGTGCTTCAAAAGCAAGTAAAGTCTTACATCGTTTATAATCATGAAGAAGTAAATGCTTTTCCTAAAATTACTTTAAGAGTAAAGGATCAGCCGCTCGATAATGTTTTAGAAGGGTTGCTCGCTGGCTCAGACCTGAAGTTTACGGTAAGGTCAAACAGTATTGTCATTGGCCCGAAGCAGGAGAGAGAAGGAAATACTGGGCCAAGAAAAATTTCAATTACGGGACAGGTTTTTGACGAAAATAAGCAGCCCTTGCCGAGGGCTACGGTATCGGAAGCAGGGGCCAGCAATGGTGCCCTGACAGATGAAAATGGCCGGTTTCAGCTAAAAGTAGCGGAAAATGCGTTTTTAGTTGTTACTTATATTGGGATGCTGGATCAACGTATTCCGGTAGTTGGGAAGACTTCATTTAAGATTGTCATGAAGTCAAAAGACATGAGCATCAATGAAGTGGTGGTAACCGGTATTCCTTATAACCGTCGGACAGAGAGCTTTACCGGTGCGGCGACAAAAATAACACGTGAGGAATTGTTGAGGGCTGGTAACCTGAATGTTTTTCAAAGTCTGAAAAGTGTGGAACCTTCACTGAACATTCAGGACAATCTTGCTTTTGGGTCTGATCCAAACAAGATGCCTGAAATGCAAATCAGAGGATCATCCTCATTTCCTGATCTTAAAGGACAATATTCGACCAGTCCGAATCAACCCTTATTTATTGTGGATGGTTTCGAAATGACCATTGAAAAGGTTTCGGATCTGGACATCAACAGAATTGAGTCTGTTACAATTTTAAAAGATGCTTCGGCAAAGGCTTTATACGGTTCGAGAGCAGGCAATGGCGTTATTGTTATTGAAACCGTAAAAGTGAAGCCGGGGGAATTGAGGATCAACTACAGCGCAACTGTTGGTTTGGAAATTCCTGATTTAAGCAGTTATAACCTGACTAATGCAACTGAAAAGTTAAGTTTGGAAAAGCAATTAGGTGCTTACAGTAGGACACAGCCCATCCTTGGTTTGCCATTGGATAGCTTGTACTACGCCAATTTAAAAGAGGTACAAAATGGTGTGAATACGGATTGGCTGTCGCAACCAGTCAGGACGGGGATAACCAATAAACATACTTTTGGCTTTGAAGCTGGTGACGATAAATTAAGGGCGGGCCTTACTTTCTTTTCAAATAACATTCAGGGTGTGATGAAAGGGAGTGAAAGAAAAAATTTAGGAGGTGCTTTATCACTTACTTATCGATATAAGCGTGTATTGTTTAGAAACCAGCTTCAATATTCTGGTGTAAAAGCTGCGAATTCGCCCTATGGGGAGTTTTCTGATTATGCGAAGTTGAATCCTTACTGGCGACCTACCAATGATGATGGTAGCATTCGTAAGGTTTTGGGTATAGGACCGGTGCTTTCAGAAACCGCTTACAACCCTTTGTACAATGCTACGCTGAATACGAAGTCTACATCTGAATATACAGACATTACCAACAATACTTATGTAGAATGGACTGTAAACAATGAAATTAAAGTTATTGGCAGGCTTGGATTTACCAATACGGTGAATGGAACGGAAGTATTTTTTCCGGGTAGCCATACCAAGTTCAATAGCCTGACAGGGGATAACCTTTTTTTAAAAGGAACTTATGATAAGGGGAATGGTAAGTCCTCTATGGTTAGCAGTGATGTGAATATGAACTATTCGAAAATTTGGGGTAAACACATCTTATTTACCAATATTGGTGCAAATATTCGGGAGGACAATTCAGAAAACTATCTGTATAGTGCGATAGGCTTTCCGAATAACAAAATGGATAATATCATTTTTGCCAAGCAGTATGCCGTAAATGGTAAACCATCTGGAAGCGAGTCTATCAATCGTGAACTGGGTGGCCTGGCAGCAGCGAATTATTCTTACGACAACAGATATTTTGCAGATTTATCAGTACGTGCCACTGCTTCTTCACAATTCGGAGCCGACAATCCATGGGGCACTTTCTGGTCGGCCGGTGCCGGTTGGAACTTGCACAACGAAAAGTTTTTGCTGGGAAATAAGGTCATCAATCTGCTGAAGCTAAGAGGTTCGATGGGCTATACCGGCTCGCAAAACTTCAATTCTTACCAGGCCATGTTACTATATAACTATTTTGTAGACAACTCTTACCAGGGGATGTTAGGGACCTTTCTGAATGGTTTAGCCAATACCGATTTGAAATGGCAACAGAAACTGGATTACAATGCGGGTATAGATGCGCAGCTATGGTCGAACTTAAGTGTTCGTGTTGATGTTTATAATGCTATCACTACTAATCTTTTAACAGATATTACCACTCCGCCTTCATTGGGTTTTGATTCCTATAAAGCCAATTTGGGGCAGATCCGAAATACCGGAATAGAACTGAAGTTGAACTACAGAATGCTGGTAAATGCAGCCAGCAGAAGATCACTTAATCTATTCGTTACAGGTATATCAAACAGCAATAAAATAGTGAAAATCTCTAATTCGCTGCAGAGCATTACCAGTAGTCAGGATAAATTGTCGACCACAAGTAATAAGCCCTTGGTCAGATTTCAGGAAGGTCAATCACTGGATGCTATCTGGGCAGTGCCTTCAAAGGGAATTGATCCTGCCACCGGAAAGGAAATTTTTGTGAAACTTGATGGAACCCTTACCGATACCTGGAGTGCCAATGATAAGGTAGTTGTTGGTATAAACCAACCTAAAGTATTTGGTAATTTGGGAGCTAACTTCGAATATAAAGGTTTCAATATAGGTGTTATTGGTCAGTATAGAACAGGCGGACAGATTTATAACCAGACCCTGGTTGATAAAGTGGAGAATGCCCAATTGAACTATAACGTTGATAACCGCGCTTACTATGCAAGCTGGAAAAAACCGGGCGACAATGTATTGTTTAAAAATATTGGGACATCTAATGCACGGACATTGGCTACTTCGAGATTTGTGCAGGATTTAACTGAGCTGAATATATCATCTGTGAATGTAGGCTATGATTTCTATCGATACAGTTTTGTCAAGAAATTAGGCATGCAACGTTTGCAGGTGATGTTAAATATGAACGACGTACTTAGGTTCTCAACCGTTCGTGTGGAAAGAGGAACAGCTTATCCATTTGCCCGTTACGGTTCCTTCACGGTTACGGCTAACTTTTAATGGCGCTTTTTTATAAACCTAAAAGAAAAAAGAAATGAGAAACAGATTAATAGTAGGCTTAATGACAATTGTCGTAATGCTATTTGCCAGTTCCTGTAAAAAATGGTTGGATGTACAGCCGCGTACAAAGATTAAATCGGATGTGTTATTCCAAAACGAGCAAGGGTATAAAGATGCTTTGATTGGATGTTATACTTTAATGAAATCAGAGTCATTGTACGGTCGTCAATTGACTTTTGGTTTCATGGATGCTGTAGCTCAGCAATATGATACCTTCAACAACTCGACCTATGCCCCTGTAGCGCAGTTTAAGTACCTGACTGATGACAGAGTCCGTACACAAATTGATGGCATGTGGAATGGAATGTACAATGTACTGGCCAATGTTAATAACATCCTGGATAACATCGATAATGACAAGGCATTATTTACGGAGAATAATTATCAGCTCATTAAGGGAGAAGCGCTGGCCCTCCGAGCCTTTATTCACTTTGATTTGATGCGCAATTTTGCATCAACTGATTTGACGAAAATAGCGATTCCCTATATGAAGCGTCTGGGTGTAAATGTAACGCCAGCTTCAACGGGTAACGAGGTTATGGAGTTTATCATAAAGGATCTGGAGGATGCTGCAGTAAACCTAAGTGTAGACCCCATTAAAAAGGGAAATAAGCGTTCATCAACTAATGAGTTTTTAAACAACCGTCACCAGCGCCTGAACTATTTTGCAGTAAAGGGAATTGCCGCAAGAGCCTATATGTGGAAAAATGATAAGGTAAATGCCCTTGCAAATGCAATGGAGGTAATTCAGGCCGGCAACCAGATATTTCCATGGATTCAAACCTCTAATATTGCTGCTACTGCAGATAAGGATAAAGATTTCACCTATTCAACTGAAAACCTTTTTGCGCTGAATGTATTTGATTTGAAAAACATTTCTAATAAGTGGTTTATCTCTGCATTTCCCGCAGATCAGTTGTTGAGGAGTTCCTTTAATTACGAGTCGATGTATGAGAAATCGACTATTGGAGCAAATGATTACCGTTTGATATATACTTCAAGAATATCTGGCTCCAGCTATATTATTTATAAATTTTTTCAGCCGGACAATTATAACCTGGCTTATGCATCGATGATTCCATTGCTTAGACGTTCTGAAATGAACTATATCGCCGCCGAATGCAATGTAGGGGTAGACAACGCCAAAGCTGCTGATCTGCTTAATGAAGTTAGAACGCATAGAGGAGTAGTTACACTGCTTTCTACTTCGCTAACAGATGTACAGGTTCAGGCCGAGATTTTAAAAGAATATAGAAAAGAGTTTCAGGGTGAAGGTCAGCTGTTTGCCTATTGCAAAAGAACTAAGCAGAAGTTTCCAACAAACGGGACCACTTTAACTGATGTTCAGTTGGTATTCCCTAAGCCTAACAATGAAATTGAATTCGGAAAATAGATAGGATAAGGTTGTTCAAATAAAAAAAATATAATGAAAGCAGTAATAAAAATATGTGCCTGGGTATTTTCAATCAGTGCCCTTTTAAGCGCCTGCACTAACAAAGATATACCCGGTTATGAAAACGATCCCCGTTTGTTTTTTCAGATCCCTGGTAGTGGCAGCATTGCGCTCCGCGATTCTATTATTTATTCTTTCCCGGCTAAGCCAGAAATTACCGACCATGATACACTTTGGTTTAGGGCCAACATCATGGGAAATGCTGCTCCTCAAGACAGGGAGATCGGCATTAAAATCAATAAAGAGAAGACTACCGCTGTGGAAGGCCAGAATTTTAAATTTGAAACTAAAATTTTACCGGCTAATGCTTTTTCGGTTCGTATTCCAATCATAATTTACAAAGCTGGATTAAAGGATAAATCGGTGCGTTTGGAGATAGAGGTAGCCGAAAATCAGAACTTCAAGATCGGTTTTGAAAGGTATAAGAAGGCCGTGTTTATTTGGGGTGATAAATTTTTGAAGCCCGATATATGGGACAAATCGAATTATGTAAGTGCTTTTGGAACCTTTACCGAAACAAGGTATGCCTTTATACTGAAAGCATGTAAGATTACTGAGCTTCCAGACCCAATGAATCTTGCATTGCTTGCCTATTATAATCAGCTCACCAGAGAGGCCTTATTGAACTATAACAATACACCGGGAAATAGTCCATTAACGGATGAGCTTGGTGTGGTTGGCTTCCCTGTGTATACAGGTATTGGAGGTAATGGTTAATTGATTTTGTACTTGATCTTAAATTGTTGAGATGAAAAAATATAATTATTGTTTTGCGGTATTAGCTGCAATTGTGTTGTTTTTCTTTGGTTGTACCAAAGATAAGGGCAACTATACCTATGAAAATTTGAGTACCAGCTTTGTGGATACAGCTGCAATGAAGCGGACTTTTTTTATTAAACAAAATGAAACCGTTGAGCTGGATGCAGTGAATACTCCAACGGCCCCGGGAAATTTAGCTTATGAGTGGCGCTTGATCCGGGACATTAATACCCCGGA
The DNA here is from genome assembly GCF_900564155.1 of Pedobacter schmidteae. Taxonomy (NCBI): domain Bacteria; kingdom Pseudomonadati; phylum Bacteroidota; class Sphingobacteriia; order Sphingobacteriales; family Sphingobacteriaceae; genus Pedobacter; species Pedobacter schmidteae. Next base: position 3,764,035 of record NZ_LS999839.1, read on the forward strand.
TCCGGTAACAGGCGGTTTTTTTAACAAGCAATTGGGCACCAATAAGAAGTTGTCTTATAAGGTAGTTGATGCACCAGGAAGTTATGTGCTGGTGTTGTATGTAAAGGACAATGCGAATGGCGGTATTACACAAATGATTAAGATGCGATTTACGATTGGCTCTTATGCATCACCTGGATGGATGGTGTTGCACGGAGATAATTCAAATAGCGATATCAGTATCATCGTGAATAATAAACTGCTGGGGAATCTGTTGCCTGCCAATACAGACTATGTTCAGCCAAATGTGTTTTCGGAAACCAATGGTACAAAAATACCGGGTGAAGGTGCTAATGTGATTTATATGCCACAAAATTGGGTGACGGTATTTACCAAAACGAATCAGGGGGGGTACCGGGTAAGTGCTGATGATCTGCGCATTAAAAATTCTTATAGCGATATGTTTATTAGTCCACTCTCGCCTTCCGAAATTGAGTATCAGGCTTATGCAGGTTGGAGTTTTAATGAATTGCTCATTAATAAAGGGAGTTTGTATTTTATTCCTCAGCCTACACCTACTTTGTATAACCAATTTGGCGTAAGGTGTTTTGGTGAAAACTATGTAGCGGCACCTTTTATTGCTAATGTTTTCAGTGTTTCTTATTACGGAGTGATCTATGATATGAGTAATAAACGATTCTTATATATTGATTTTCAGAGAAACGTGAAGAAGTTTAAACCATGGACGGGGGCGACTACGGCTAAATTTGACATGAACAATGTAGGAAAGGAAATGGTTTATGCCGAACATGGTTTTGCTAAGGGATGGTTTTGCGTAATGCAGGATCAGGGGAATCCAAATTCCCGTGAATTGTTTGTGTGTAATTTTGATAAGACCGATGATGGAAACCGAGGGATTGACCGTATCAGCACCATTAGCAATGCTACTGATCTGAATAATGCAAAATTCTTTGCCTTTGGAAATAAGGCCAACGTGATGTACTATGCAACAGATACCAAAATTTACCAGAACAATTATGCTGGTGATTCTCAGTCAACATTACGTTACAACATATCCACATCGTATCCCGGAAGTGTAATTACAAGTATGAAATTATTGAAGGTAAATCTCCATGCCAATGATGGAAAAGTCCTTTATGTTGCACTTTACAATCCTGCAACAAAGGCAGGAACGCTCTTACAAATTGATGTGGATGAAGTAAGCGGTGTTTTTGGAGCAATAAAAGCCTATACCGGCTTTGGAAAAATTTCTGGAATGAACTATAAAACTAATTAGAAAAAAAATGAAAAATCCATTAAAGCATATGACTACCCTATTGGGTATCTCCCTTTTAAGTTTGCAAAGTTTTGCAGCTAATCCTTATTGCACAGTGAAGGGAAAAATCAGCGGATTGACAAAGGACTCCAAAATAATCGTAGCCATTAGTGGGGGCGATCATGGTGCGGATCATCTCATACAGCAGGCTCCGATAAAAGCCGATGGTAACTTTTCATTTTCGCTTCCTGAAACAGTAGGCAATCAATTGTATGATTTCCGGATTGAAGGCATAAGATCCGCCTTCAGTTTTGTAGCAGAAAAAGGCGAGGTGGAAATCTCTGCTGATGTTAAGAAGTTTTATGCTGCCGAAATAAAGGGAACGCCTGAAAATAATCGCTGGAATAACTATCAAAAATTCATGCTTCAATCCACCATGAAAAGCAATGAAATAAATATGAGTGGCAATAAGTATAGTAGGGAAGAAAAAGTAGCTTTTTTTAATAAAATCGGCGCGGAGAAAAAGGCCTATGTGGATTCATTAGCTAAAAATTATCCGAATTCTGTGGTCGCCTTATATCTGACTAAGGGACCATTGATGATGATGAAATACAACGAAATCGATGCCGCTTTAAAAGTTTTTACACCTTATTTCGCTAAACATCCCTATTATATTGCGATGAAAAAGCGTGCTGACGTATTACGTAAAGTGGCACCGGGTGCAATTGCCCCAGATTTTAATGTTGTTCAGCCAGATGGAAAATCTAAAATTTCTCTGTCCTCATTTCGTGGAAAATATGTGATGTTGGACTTCTGGGCTTCATGGTGTGTTCCTTGTCGTGCTGAAAATCCTCATACCAGAAAAGTATTTGAAAAATACAATTCACTTGGTTTGGAAGTGATTTCTTTCTCTTTAGATCATGAAATTAAACCATGGAATGAAGCAATTGCAAAAGATGGTATGATATGGAAACATGCTTCTGACCTGGTAGGTGGGGTAAAATCGCCCGTTGCGCAACGTTATGGCATTGATGGTATACCAGCTATTTGGATTATTGACCCTAGTGGAAAAATTATCGCGGAAGGATTGAGAGGAGAGGCGCTTGACAAATTCCTTGAATCGACTTTTGCATCAAAAACAAAAGGATAAAATAATTGATCATATATGTATAAGAAAACCATTTCAAAATGGTTCCTTCTGCTTGTCCTGTTGTTGTCTTTCACCGCGCAGTTGCGGGCAGACGAAGGGATGTGGTTGTTGGCGCTATTAAAGCAATACAATGCGGAAGAGCTGAAGGCCATGGGCTTGAAGATACCCATTGAAAAATTAACAGGTGAAAATGAAGGATCGCTGACTGAAGCGGTAGTGGCTGTTGGTTCGGGCTGTACAGGCTCTTTGATTTCAGGATCAGGATTGGTGCTTACCAATTACCATTGCTCTTATGGAGCTATCCAGCAATATATTTCGCCAACTAATGATATTTTTAAAAATGGTTTTTGGGCCGCTAAACAGGAACAGGAGCTTTCTGTGGGCGACCTGGCCATTACCATCAATAAGAAAATATTGGATGTAACGGCGGAAGTAAAAGCAAATTCCCAGGGAGGCGCTGATGCTGGCAGTATCAATAAATCGATAGCTGCTGTTTCCCAAAAATATCAGCAGCAGCATCCTGGTTATAAGGTTCTTATTAAGCCTTACAAAAACAATACGCTGTTTGTACTTTTCCTGCAATTACAATACAGAGACGTTCGCCTGGTAGGCGTTCCGCCAAAAAATGTAGCCAAATTTGGTGGCGAAACGGACAACTGGATGTGGCCACGACAAAGTGCAGATTTTGCTTATTTCAGAGTATATGCTGATAAAAATGGAAAACCGGCCCCCTATTCCAAAAATAATGTTCCTTTAGTGGTAAAGAACTATTTACACATTTCAACCAAAGGCTATAAAAAAGGCGATTTTGCGATGTCAATGGGGTACCCGGGATTATCAGAGCGAAATGCTACTGCTGCCCAGATTTGGCAAAAAACACAGGTGTTAAATCCACCGATGATTGCCGTAAGGGCAATAACACAGTCCATTTTGGAAAACGAAATGGAGAAGAGCAATGCCATGAAACAGCTGTATGCGGAGAAGTATTCGACCTCGGCCAATTACTATAAAAATGCTGTAGGTATGAACTTTTGGGTGGATAAGTTGCATATCCTTGATAAAAAGGAAGCTTACCAAAAGAACTGGATGAATTGGGTAGCACAGGATGAGACCAGGAAAGCAATGTATGCGAATACCTTGCAGGATTTGAAAGCAGCTATTGAGTCGACAGCCAGGTTTAAGCGTGCTCAAACTTATTATGCAGAGTGTTTTAATACGGGGAGTGGCCTAACCCAATTTTTTTCGGCCTTTGGCATGGGATTTTATGCCTATCCGGAGAAAAGAAATTCGGAGGGGAGTAAAAACCTGGTGCTTAACACCCGTATGTATTACAATAAAATGGACATGGCTGTCGAAAAACGAATGGCTAAGGCGATGCTTAAAATTATTAAGGATAGTTTGCCTTCAGACCTGCAACCGGAAATCTTTGCCTTAAAGCATCTTGATACTGATGCACAGATTGGCCAATATGTGGATGAGGTATTTAAAACTTCTGTTTTTGCTGATTCTGAAAAATTGCAAAAATGGATGAAAAATCCATCAGGCCCCATCAACAATGATCCGATTGCTCAATTGATGCAATCAATAGATAAAAAGCAAGGAGAGGTGTCCCGCTTAGCGCAATCAAATTCGGGTAAGATTTCTCAAATTGCGAGTTCTTATTACAACAGCATTTCAGAATTTAATGGTGGCAGGTACTATCCTGATGCAGATAGAACCGTCCGTCTTTCTTATGGAACAGTGTCTGACCTCGTGCTGGACGGTAAAGTTATTCCTTTCCAAACTTCCTTAAGCAGCCTGATTGACAAAGCAAATGCAGTTAACCCGGATTATTTTTTAAATAAAGATTTGCAAAGCCTTTGGGAAAAGAAGGATTTTGGAAAATACGGTATGAATGGGGATATGCCAGTTTGTTTCGTCACCAATGGTGATGTTACAGGTGGCAATTCGGGAAGCCCTATGATGAATGCGGAAGGACAGCTTATCGGCTTAGTATTCGACTGTAACTGGGAATCGATGACCAGAGAGTTTAATTTTGAAAAAGACCTGCATAAAGTGATTTGTGTGGATGCGCGTTATGTGCTATTGATCACAGAAAAGTTTTCTGGCACACAAAGAATCATTGGAGAAATTGAACAGGCTAACCGTATATAAGATGAAGCAGATATTAAAACTGATATTAATTATTGTTTGTGGCTGGGGATTTAGCAGCGAGGTAAAAGCACAAGCTGCCTATTTGGATAAAATATTTGGGCCGATTGTGGATGCAAAGATGCATGGTACGGATACGGTGATGAAGGAAGTTGCTGGTGTTGATTTGAATATTCGTTTAGTGCCTGAGATTATGGCACATCTCAATTGGAGACAATTGATTACCGAGTTGATGTTTGCTAAAATGAGAGCCGGGCAATTGAAAGTACGTAATTCGCACACCTGGATAGCTGATTTTGGCAATGCGATCGAAAATCAAAAATTAAAAGAAGCTTATATAGTAGCTAGCCTTAGTTATTCGGTATCAATGGGAGACATGGTGTCCATTCAAAGGGAAATTAAGGCCGCTTTGCCTTTGGTCAAAAAACCTGCTAATATTGCCAAAATAAAAGGTTTGAAGCCAAAAATAGATATGGCGATGAATCTTTATAAAACTGCTTTACCGGGCACGGATATGAGCCAATTTACATTTCAAAATGCGAATGGCGAACAAGTGTCTATTAAAGATTTTAAAGGCAAATTGGTTTTTGTTGACATCTGGAATACAGGCTGTAAGCCTTGCATAGCTGAAATACCTTATTTAAAGCATTTAGAACATGAAATGCAAGGCAAAGACATTGTTTTCCTTTCTGTTTCCTGCGATTATGATCTAGCATCATGGAAAAGATTTTTGCAGAAACGTAATATGACTGGTCAGCAGTTAATTATGATTGGTAAAAAAGATACGTTTTTTAATAAAATTGGAGGAGGAGGAATTCCACGTTTCGTGATTTTAGACAAAGAGGGTAAAATGCTGGATTATAACTGTAAACGTCCTTCCAATCCTGTACTGAATATTTATTTGACCGAACTACTAAACCAACCACAATCATGAGCGTAATGAAAACATATTGCACATTTTTTGCCATGCTATTGGGTTCCTTTCTTAATGTGAAAGCGCAGGAAACTGAGATTAAAGGGACTTCAAAAACGACAAAACCTGACTTTGTAAAGCTATTTAGTGTAAAACAGGGCCAAATGGTAGAAATTGCTTCGGTAAAGCCTGCTGCTAATGGGACATTTGATTTTAAATTTAAACCTACCTATAAGGGCTATTACCTGGTAGGCTTTGGAAATGCAAATAGCGGCACTCAGGACAAGTATAAGCTGTATGTGCAAGGTAACGATCAGATCAATCTGGACTTGACAGATACATCCTATATCCTTAAGGGTAAAAATAATAAAGAGAATCTGGTATTAGAACAATGGTATAAGACTGCTTACAAGCTGGAGCGGAAAACCATTTATTTTAATAGGGGGCCAAGATCGTTTAAGGATTTCTTTCCCATGTTGGAAGAAACGGTTGCCAAGTCAAAGCCTTTTAGCGCTGGCATCAATACCGGGAATAGTGATTTCGACAGGTTGATGCGTCAAACCATAGCTTATGATCTGGGCTATTATACTTTAACCTTACTGTTATATCCTACGGCCTCTAAACCGCATGAAGAAGATTTTACACCATATGTGAAAAACTTTAATGCTGATGACTTTCTTCAAAATGAGGTGTTGCTTCAGTTTCCCTATGGTTTAAATATGTTGGGGAACCTTGTTTCGTTCAAAAACAAAAACTTAGGCTATGATTTTGATAAAAACGTGCTATCTATTCCAAATGATCAGCTGAAAGGGGATTATGCATTAACTTATGCGGGATTTGCAAAATCATATAACAAGTACAAGGAAATCGTGGATACCTATGGCAAGTATTTTACGAGGGCTGATCAGAAATTGCGTGCTGAATCCATCGAAGCTAAGAACAGTGTATACAAACCTGGTGCTAAAGCATTTAATTTTACCTTTCCTGATGTAAACGGAAAGCTGGTTTCTTTAAATGATTTTAAAGGTAAGGTGGTGTTGGTGGATGTATGGGCAACCTGGTGTGGACCCTGTGTAAAAGAGATTCCTTCCTTAAAAAAACTGGAAGAAGCGTTTCATGGTAAAGATGTTGCATTTTTAAGCGTGTCTGTAGACGACCAAAAGGATAAAGAAAAATGGAGAAAGTTTGTAGCTGACGAGCAATTGGGAGGCGTACAGCTTCATGCGGGACCAGGCTCAGAAGTTTCAAAGAATTATAAAATTTCAGGGATTCCAAGATTTATGCTTTTTGATAAAAATGGTAATATTATAGACGTAGATTCGGCTCGGCCAAGTGATCCGAAATTGAAGGAGACATTAAATGAATGGTTGAACAAATAGATTATTTTGAGTTATTACAGCTATTTGTATTCGGCGATTCAGTTTAAATATTTCTCATAGTTGCATGGTCTGGTTAAACCTGACCATGCAACTATAAGAAATATAATTTACTCGTTGTCCAGTCCTGAATTTACTTGTCGTTTTTTGATTAATAATCCTACTGTTTAATTGTGCTTCTTGAGATTCGCTCATTTCTACAGGCCCATTGGAAGGGTCGGGGCTTAACAATATAGCTAGATTATTTTTATCCAGCCAATTACCTTTAGGTAAGCCATATTTTCGACCGGCAGCTCGCTTGCTCAATAAACCGCTGTGCACTTTGCTAACAATTTTTTCCTTGGTACCATCATCAGGCCTTCCCCACGGTCTTCTATTAGACAGGGTTACTTTTACTTTTTTTACTGGTTTTGCTTTCATTTTTGACATGCATTAATGACAAGCTATAGCAGGACGAGACATAACATAGCTACAAAGCGCCGAAGCATTGCACATCCTTCGGCGCTTTGTGAAAATGATGTGGTTTAGAGATTTTCCTGATAGAATGGGATCAGCTTATCCAGCGCTATCTTTACAGGTTCTGGTTTGTCATATAGGTCGTAGTGCGACCAGCCTTCTACCACTACCAGTTCTTTCTTTTTGGAAGCTGCACGTCCATAAATTTCCTGTCCATCACGATAGGCGCCAAAACCACCGGGTTTATCACCAATCACAATCAGCAAAGGTTGTGTAAGTAGTGTTTCTGCATTGCTAAATGCATCCCAGTCTACAGCTGCTGAGCGATGAGAAAACAGGGCGCTGGTAGCACCATGTGCTTGTGCGCCACGTGGGGTTTTATAGTAATCGGTGGCTTCCAGTACATCAATGTCAGTAATACCAGCTTTCTTACCTTCTTCAACCGAGGATGGCAAGAGTCCGTCCACGCGTAACCTGGTTCCGCGAGCTTCGGCAGTACGTTGCTGGGCAATCGCTTCAAGTGTAGCAATTGGATCGTATCCGGCAAAACCCTCACGGGAAAGGCGACCAAAGTTTACACCGGTGATGCTTACCACTGCCTTGATGCGGCGTTCTGATTTTGCAGCACTGATAGAGTAGCCACCACCTCCGCAAATCCCCAATACACCGATACGCTGGTGATCCACAAAGGGTAGGGTTACGAGATAATCACAAGCATAACGGTAATCTTCAACACGTAAAGTAGGGTCTTCTATAAATCTGGGTTCGCCACCACTTTCCCCTTGGAAAGAGGCATCGGGAACCAGTACTACAAAACCTGCATCTGCCAGCGCCTGGCCGTATACATTACCTGAAGTCTGCTCTTTACAGCTTCCGATAGGGTGTGTACTGATGATGGTTGGATATTTTTTTGTTTCATCAAAATTTGGTGGGAATAGTAAATCTGCTGCTATATCCCAATAAAGTGCTTTAAATTTTACTGACTTTTTCATGGTATTAAATTTTTGAAGTTGTGATTGTTTTTGTATTGTCAACAATGTGTTAGTAGAAGTCTGGCTTATCACCGTAAACTCCCGGCTTATTCAGACCTACGCTTGCCTTTACGTCTTTTCCCGGTGTCTGGATAATGTCGGTGATATAGGCGGCGACGGCTTTTCTTGCGACCTCTGTTCCTATAAATGGTTCTCCTTTTTGTGTGGTCTCAAATGTTGTTTCGTTCTTATCGGTTAGCCATGAGGGGCGTACTACGGTATAATCCAATGTGGAGTTTTCAATGATATCGGCAGCATGTCGGTAGGGAATCAGATCCTGGCCGATCATCCTTTCGTTCCATTGACCAAATTTTCCTGCCACTTCCTGGTAAATACCCAATGAGGTGACGAATATGAGCCGTTTTATGCCATTGGCCTCCATGGATTTAACAATTTCACCTGCCATTTTATCAACCTGTCCGCTCAGGTTCGCATAAACGATATCCTGACCTTCTATTACTGCGTTTAATTGTGCTGTGTTCAGTACATCACCTTCAAGGATCTTTGTGAGTGATGCATATTTGTTCAATTTTGCAGCTTTCCTTGCAAACAGGGTTAGCGCTATGTTTTTATCTTCTTTTAGAAATTCAACTACGTGCTGTGCAATGGCTCCGTTTGCGCCCAGCACCAATACTTTTGTTGCCATTTTTATGAGTTGTATGATTTGAGCTTACAGTTTATCGTTAAAAAAAGTTCCCAATTGTTCTACTGCCGCATCCACATATTGGGGCACATCATAGAAATCCATGTGATTTGGCCCTTCTATTATGTGTAGTTTTTTATCGCTGCTTGCAGCACGTTTTACGAGGTCTTCGCTCATCCATGCGCTTCCTGCATTGCTGCCTACTACGGCCAATAAAGGCTGGGTGAAGAAAGCTTCGGCTTTGTTATAGGCATCGTAAGTGATGATCTGTGTCAGGTTTCTTGTGGTTGCAAATCCAGGTGCTGTAGGCCACTGGCATCGATCGGTATGGTAATATTCCCATGCGCCTCTTAATTCTTCGTTAGGGGCATCTTCCTCGCGCATTGGTGCCAGGGGCATTGTTACGATTTCTGTTCCGTTTGCATCTTTGGTTCTTGCATCAACACCTGCCAGTAAATAAGGAAGTGCATCGGCATCTTTTACGGTATTGGTCCAGCCGTTACGGAACATCTGGCCGATGTTAACGGCACTTACCATTCCAACGGCTTTGATACGGTGGTCGTTAATTGCTGCATTGGCGGTATAACCTGCACCTGCACAGATACCCATTGCACCAATTTTGTCGGTATCAATGTAAGGAAGCGTGGTCAGGTAGTCGATTACAGCACTAATGTCTTCTGTACGGATATAAGGGTTTTCCAGCTGGCGTGGTTCACCTGTGCTTTCTCCCTGGTAAGAAGCATCGTAGGCAATGGTGATGAATCCTTTATCTGCTACTTTACCTGCATACAGGCCTGAAGCCTGTTCTTTAACACCACCACCTGGATGGGAAACAACCACTACAGGATATTTTTTGCTTTCCTCAAAACCTCCAGGGAAGTTGATGAATGCTGACATAGTAATGTTATTGTTGTTGGTGTTTTGAAAACTGATTTTCTTTTGCGTTGCCATGTTATTTAGTTTTAAATAGTTATCTATTGATTTGATAACACAAAATTACATGGGAGAATCCTGGAAAACGGAGACAGATTACGCTATTATGGATACAGTTTACGGTTAGGTCAAAACAAGCCTGACGCGATCAATTTCTATAGCTTCAATTTACAGGAAAACATTTGTTACGTTATTCGATTTCAAATGCTTTAGGATATTGAACAGTGCCGCTTACGTTTTGCAATGCATTTTCAGTTAACTCTATTGCCATACAGTTTGCTTCTGGAACATCAAATGGTAATTTAATCCCAAATTCTTTGGCCGGTTTATAACCAAATCTTGGATAGTAGCTTTCGTGTCCTAATAATATAACAGAGCCAAAGCCTAGTTCTTTTGCTTTGCGATGAGCAGCTTCTATTAGCCTCCCACCAATACCAGTACCTTGAAAAGCTGGTAACACAGCAACAGGAGCTAATGCAAGTGATGGGTGATTGTTAGTATTGGCATTTACGATATTGATCTTTGTAAGGAGTATATAGCCAATGATTTGATTGTTAATTTCGGCAACAAGGGACAATTCAGGTACAAATGCATCGGAATTTCTTAACCTTTCGACCAAGTATTGTTCTGTATGGTCGCTCAATTCTTCCTTCTGGAAAGCATTTTGTATCAATTCAAAAACTGTTCTGAAATCTCCTTTTACTTCTTTTCTTATCTTCAGTTCCATATTATGTAAAACTAAAAAAAAACTGTCGCTCGGGCAGATTTTAGATATTAAGTGTTCCTGAACACTTTTGGCGAAAGACCGGTCTTCTTACGGAAAAAACGGGCAAAGTAATTCGGGTAGTCAAAGCCAAGGCTATAGGAAATCTCACTGATGGAAAGTGTTGTGTTTTTAAGTTTGTTTTTTGCCAGTTGGACTACATGATCCTGTATATGGTCCAGTGGAGATTTTCCTGTAAAATGCTTGATCAGGTCACCAAAATAATTAGGTGATAGATGGCTGTGCTGTGCAAAATACGCAACAGACGGTAAGCCTGGAACACTGGTGTTTTCGCTAAAATAGTCCTCCAGTTTTTGATTAAATTCATCGATTACTTTATGGTAGATGTTACTGCGGGTATCGAACTGTCTTTCGTAAAAGCTTTTGACATAGGTGAGTATCAGATTGACATAGGAGAGTATGATCGTTCTGGAATAATATTCCTTTTTGAATTCATCACTGGCTTTTTTGAACAGGTCCCAAAGTATGCTTTCTTCGTCCCTGGTCAGGAACAGTGCCTCATGATTATTGTAATGCACAAAGTTGTAGTCTTTGGCATATTTGTCGAGATATTTTGCACTGACCATGATGGCATATCCGGCCAGTGAGGTAGAAATATCCCATTCTAGCGAGTTTTGGGGGCAGTCTACATACATATAGCTGGAATCAGTCTGATCCTCCAATACAATGGCCGGAGTTATCCTGTCATTAATGGGTGGTTTTATGGCCAACAGGTAAAAATCAATGGTGACAGGTTCGGAAGACAGACGTATATTTTCTTTTCCTTCAAAATCAACGATATGCAGGTCACTGCTCTTTAATCCGTCGATATTCAGGTACCGGCTGAATTCAGGTATGTCCAATATCTTTGTTTTCATTTCGATTATCCTTCAATATTTTACAAAACTAGACAATTTAAAAAGTTTACAAGGGAGACAAATCAAGGATAAAAGGATACATTTTACTGATTTTCTAAAAATGGTGTTTTTTGAGTAGCTGGGATTTAGCTTCTGTTTTCCCTGAGGACTTTTGGCAGGATGAGTTTTGCGATGGTTCCGGGGCCTTCTGCCTGGGTTTTGCTCTGAAGTTCAAATAGGGCAGGGGGACTGCCGGGGTTCATGGTGTTGAAGATGGTGATTCTTTCTTTGATGGAGGCGATGCCGATGGATTTGCTTTTGATGGGGGAGCTGGTTTTGTATTTTGTAGCTTCCTGGATTCCTATGCCGTTGTCGGCTATAGTAATGACCAGGGTGTTTGGGGTTTGTTCGATGCTGATGTTGATGCTGTTGTTTTTGGCTGATGAATTTCGCATGCCGTGGTGTATAGCGTTTTCTATCAGGGGCTGGATGAGCATGGGTGGAAGGAGCAGGCTGGAAAGATCTATTGTGGGCTGAGTGTGAAAGTTGCAGCTGAATTGTTTGTTGAAGCGCATGACTTCCAGTTCTGCGTAGAGTTTCAGGGCTTTCCATTCCCGGTCTGCCGGAACCATGCTTTGGGTGGAGTTTTCCAGGATGAGCCTGCTGAGTGAGGCGAATTTTTGTACGAGCCTGCTGGCGGTTTTGGGGTCGTTTTCTACGATGTAGGATTCTATGGAGTTCAGTACGTTGAAGATGAAGTGTGGGTTCATTTGTGCCCTGATAGCTTTGAGTTCGCTTTCTGAAAGTTTGGTTCTATTGATCAGTTCCTTGTTTTTAGCTTCTGCAGACTTTTTTTGCATTTCGTTTTTTAATCGCAGGTGCCGGATGCGCGAGCGGTTGAGAAAAAAGAGCAGAACTGAACTGATCAACACAATGAGCAATACACCGTAGAGGTAAAACTGTCTCATTTTTAGTTTTGACAACTGCTGTTGCTGTTTGTAGTTTTCTTCTTTTTTCTGAAAAGCATACTGGGCCTCAAGTGAGGCAATCTTATTCTTGCTTTCCTGAGAGTAAAGGGAGTCTGTAATTTGTTTTGATTGCTTAAAATTTTCCAGGGCTTCTTTGTATTGTCCGCGGCCCTCTTGCAAGGCGGCAAGTTCTGCGGAAAATGTTCCCAGATTGTCCCTGTCACCAACCCCTTTACTTGCGGCAACTGCTCTCTTTAAATAGAACTCCGCTTTTTGAGCGCTTTCAGCATCCTTCGTTTTAAAGAAGGCCCTGGTGTAGGCCGTACCGATATTGCCCAGGTTGGTAATAGATAACGGGTGCAAAGGGTTTGTATCATCAAACAGCTGTTGTGCCTGCATCAAATATTTCAATGTTTTAGAGGTATTCTCTTCATCCAGCAATGCAATATGGGAAAGTACTTTTGCCTGGCCCATTTTATCGTCTGTTTCCCTATAGTCTTTCAGACTCTGATAAAAATACGCCTCGGCCTGCTTTAATTTTTTTGTGGACAGATATATCGAACCAACACGATCTGCCGCACCCGCAAGCCCTGAGCGCTCATTCAATTGCCGGTAGGTCTGGTAAGCCTTCAGACTGTAAGTGAGGGCCATCTTGTAATTCTCCTGTGAAAAATAAACATCAGAGATATTGCCATACAACAGGGCGGTATAGGCATCGTGATGAATGGCCTGGGTAATTTTTAATGCCTTAAAACTGTTTTCCAGGGCTTTTGCATCATCACCCTGTCGCTGATAGACGGAACCGATATTGATGATGTTACCGACTTCATTTCTTTTATTACCAATTTGCTGGTTGATTTTTAGCGCCAGATGGTAATACTGTAATGCTATTTTATAGCCTCCGTTATTGCTGTAAAGGCTCCCAAGGTTATCATAAAATGCAGCGATACCTTTTGGCCAGTTGCTTTCTTTTGCCAATGTAAGGCCCCGTTTAGTGTAATACCTGGCTGAATCGCTGTCTATGCTTTTATAGGCATCCGAAATCCTGTAAATAATTTTGATCTGATTGGTGTCACCAAGGTGTTGGACATTCAAGCTTGCCTTCATAGAATCGATGGCCGCCAGGCCCTGTTTCTGTGCATCTACTTGTAAACCGGCCATAAGGCAAAGTAAAATAAGAGTGGGCTTGAACAGGTATATCATAATTAGCAGATATGGATGTATAAACAATTCAAAATAACACAATATTCTGTTGAATACTAATAAGGTACGCTAAACAGAAACAGGGATTCACTCACTGATACTACTTATTCACTCATCTCTGAAAAAACAGGATGATTTTACCCGTAGTTTTAGACTTAAATAAACAGAATTGTTAAAAAAAAATCATCCCTATGAAATTTAAACACATCTTATTTAGCTGTATGCTTTTACTGCTGGCTTGTGGTAAAAAGGATAAAAATGAACCTGATGAGGTCATCTCGGGAGAGATTAAACAGGTAACAGAAACCGGTAATGGCGTTACTTACAAAATTTTCACTAATATAAAGCTGACAACTTTCAAAGGTATTCTGGTAATGGGGAGCGGTAACGATGAAAACAATCCTACCCCGGGGAATCTTGATGGTGCTGCAGAAAGCGCTATTTGTGAAAAGGCTGCAGAAAATGGTTATGCAGCAGCAATTGTACAGTATCGTAAAACACCAGGAACGTCCGACTGGAACGGCAGTGCTAAAATGATCGGTGAAGATTATGATAAGTGTATCTCAGCCATTTCGGCCAAATATGGGATAGATAAAAACCGCTCGGTGGTTGGTGGTTATTCCTATGCCAGTTTTATGCTGCTCACCAACATTGCCTATTACAATTCTATACCCTATTGTAAAGGGGTGCTGGCAGCCTGCGCGGCAACGGGGGCAGATCAGATCAGTAAATTTCACAACCCTGTATTTAGCATTACCTGTAAGGGTAATAATGAAGGCAATTATGCTGGTCAGGCACTTTACGATCAGATCCCGGCGAATTCCGCGATTAAAGCCAAAAGTGAAGGTATAACCGATAACAGCTGCAGTACCCATTGTGGCGGCAACTGGACAGATAAAATGTACGCTAAAATGGCGTACTGGCTTCAGTAATCAATTTTCTAATTAAACTCTTTATAAAAAATGAAATGTTTTAATAACATAATAAGTCTCTGTAGTTTGCTACTGCTGGTATTCTCAGGTTGCAAAAAGGATAGGCAGGAAATGACAGAAGAAAAGTTCGATATTAACAACCCTTATGGCTATGTCATTGCGGTTACCTATAACAACTTTAATTACCCGGGAATTAGTTCAGGTGTTTTACTATTTTCCAACGATAATAAAAACAGCAAGGCAATGCTGTATGATCGTAATGGTGAACGCGTCCTTAACTACACCGTAAATGGCAGCGAGCTAAAGTTTCTGGAAAACGGTGAATTATTATTTGAATTTAGGATAGAAAACAACAAAATTGAGGTCATTGGTAATAACACTCTGGCCAAAAAGGCAGAACTGGTGAAGATACCAGCCGAAAACCTATTGGCAGGAAAAACATTCACAGGCATATATTATAATCCAAATGGAACTGTACATCAGCCTAAATTTTTCTACGCTTTTGCTCAAAGTGGCCACAAAGTAGAAGTAGGTTTTGAGCCGGGCACAACCATACGTAGCGAAACTTATGTGCTGGCAGCAAATATGGCTGCGCTCGTAAAGAAAACCAATTTTGTGGAATTTGTAATGGTGATGCCCAATGGTGATATCTCATGTAATTACACAGACATCAATGGTGGAACTTATAATTCGAAATACGGCGAGTTTAAATAAGAATTAAGCAAAAAAGCTATGAAAATGTTAAAAGCAATCGTCATTCTGCTATTGGCAACTGCCACGCTTGCTGCCTGCAAAAAGGACAAAGAAACACAATTTAACATCCATAATCCGCAAGGGTATGCCATTATAGCCAACTTCGATCCTAATGGACGATCCCCGGTTGTTTTTGTATTTCCCGATGATCAGAAATCCGACATGAAAATGTACCAGCTTCGGGGAGAAATTACAGGGGTGTATACTGTAAGCGGGAACGAGCTTACATTTGCGAGTCAGGATGCCACCTTTAAATTTAAAATAGCAGGAGGCAAAATTATCGATTCCGATCAGGTATTTACAAAGGCAGAGCTAATTAAGGTGCCCTCTGAAGACCAGTTAGCAGGCAATACATTTACTGGTGCCTATTATAGTTCGCAAAACAGTACTATACGTTACCCTAAATTCTTTTACGCTTTTTATCCCATCGGCAATAAGGTAAATGTAGGCATTGAGATCGGCACCAATTTACGCACAGAAACTTATATCCCAATAGGCAATGTGGCTGCCTTTTTGAAAGGCAATGGCGTTACAGAATTTATAGTAAAAATGCCCGATGGTTCGGTAATGTGCAATTACAGGGACGGACAAGGCTCTTCATATGGACTATTCAAGTGATCACCATTAAAAACCATACAGCTGACAAAACCTTTTAGAAAATTAAAGAACAAATCAAAAGTTAAATATCAAAATCATGAAAACATTAAAAAAATGCTTCGCCACGCTTCTTTTACTTATGATTGCAGGTACAATTAGTTCCTGTAAAAAGGATAAACAGGACGAGAAAACCGGGGAATCTGCTGGCAGTTTTACTTATCAGGGCAGTACGGTTAAAATAGGGACTGGGGATTATCGTGAGGGAAATGGTGATGGGGCCTGGATTTATCTGACCAGTGAGGATTTTACGGATATTGTCCAGGTCCGTTTCAAGGGGCTGGCAAATTATGGCATACCAACAGGTAGTTTTACTTATAAATCAAATGGAGGTATTAATCCTTATGATCCTGCAAAGAACTTTAGCGGGGGACAGGTAGGTATGGATAATGTTTATGATGAGTTCAATGGCGGTACGGTCAAAATTAACAAAGATGGCGGGCAATACCTGATAGACCTGGATGTTACTACCAAAAACGGAAGTTTAAAAGGTCAGTTTAAAGGCACACTTAAAAAGATTTAAAAGGGTATGAAAAGTTTAATAAATAATGTGATGGCAGTTTCGATGATGATACTGCTCACTTTTGCATCCTGTAAAAAGAATGAAGTCAAAAAAGAAGAAGCCAAATTTGACATCAATAACCCGGTCGGATATTTTATTTATGTAAGATTTTCAATAAATGGTTCGTGGCCGTCCAGCTGGCTATTTGAATTCAGTCCTGGAAAGACCTTAAAGTTTCACGAAGCCTCAGCCGTTAACGGCCAGGTATATACTTATGAAGTTATTGACGGTAACATCATTAGTTTGAAAGGCCTGAATTATCGGTTCCTTATTGAAAATGGGAAAATAACAAGTGAGAATTTTGAGCAGGTGGCGCTTGTTAAAGCCTCCGAAACTAACCAACTGAGGGGTAAAACCTTTGCTGGTACTTATTACAAACCCAATCATAGTGTGCTTCATGAAAACTTTTTTTATAGTTTTTCCAGTACTGAAAATAAAGTAGATGCGGGCTTTAAGGTTGGAACAGCAGTTCGGACAGAAACCTATAAAACTATAGGCAATATAGCCGCCTGGGCAGATAAAGACGGAACAGGTGACATAGAATTTCTTTTGCTGCTCGACGGGAAACTGGAAGTAAACTATTACAATAAAACCATAGGTACCCGCTATTACGGGTCTTTCAGCCCGCAATAATGCGCAGCGATCAATTTGCACCTTAAGGATAAAAAGACGAGATTTAATAGATTAAAAACATCAGTTATGCTAAAAGCGGTGATATTAGATGATGAAGTAAGAGGAAGTACCCTGCTGAACCGTAAGCTTGAAGTCTTTGGGGAGGATCTGCAGGTGGAGGCTGTTTTTAATGATCCTTTTAAAGCGCTCTCAAAAATTGTAGCACTGGACCCTGATGTGTTGTTTTTGGATGTGGAAATGCCTGGTTTGAATGGTTTCCAGTTTCTGGAAAAATTGGGAACTTTTAGGTTTCAGGTGATTTTTACGACGGCCTATGATACCTATACTTTGGAGGCGCTACGGTTGAGTGCGGTGGATTACCTGGTGAAGCCAATTGATGAGGATGAGTTGCATACGGCTATTTTCAGGCTTAAAAAAAGGGTTGGGGATGAGCTGAAAAAGGTTGCTGTAGGTGGGCCAGGTGCCATGCAGGCAAGGATTGCATTGTCTACTGCTGAAGGGGTGTATTTTATCAATAAGGTCAATATCATCAGAATTGAGGCGATGAGTAATTATAGTACATTTTACCTGTTGGAACAGAAAAAGATTATGGTGTCCAAAACATTGAAGGAGTTTGAAGGGATGTTACCGGAGGGAAATTTTTTGCGTGTGAACCGCTCGGTTATTGTCAACCTGAATTATGTAGAGAAATACAGGAAGGGGGATGGGGGAACCCTGGTGATGAGTGATGGTGCTGAAATAGAGGTTTCGCCTTCGAGAAAATCAGAGTTGATCCAGCTGATGTTTTAAGGTGTTTTTTTATTGGAATTTTTTAATTAAGGCTATATTTATTGATTTGAGTTATCGTAGTGCGTCTATTTATTTTATCACTGCGATCAGCAGAACCAGGTAATTTCTTAATGTAAGTTTTACATTTTATAGTAAGAAATAAACCGGTTCATCTTTTTAGCTATATCAGCTAACCCATTTACAATACTCCTTTATGAGCTTCCACTTTGCGCCTGCTTTTTTATACAAAACCATCCCTCCGTTACCACACCGCTCATTGCAGTAGTAGCTATAATAAAAAATTACGCTATCGCATTTGTCATTTACGATGGGAACAGAAATGATATAAAAACCATTTTTGTACTGTTTCCTGAAACTTTTCCAGGAATCCGGAACTCTGGGACTGGGGAGTTTCTCCTTAGAAATAATTTCTAAAAAACCTTGCAAATCAGTTTTCAACGAGTTATCCTCAATTAATTCTCTGAGGTTAAATCCAAGACTGTTTAATGTATTCGATTTCTCTGCCAGACACTGCTGCGAAGCAGTTTCATTATAGGAATCCAATACAATGGGCACTTTATTTTTGTTAAGTTCTACTGAATAGAAGTGCAAAAAAGAAATTGATCCTAGTCATAAAAATCTAATGATAAATTGTTATTATTGGCAAAATAACGACCATTTTTGGTTTGGTATCATAATATGGTTGCTTATCATAAACTTACGGACGAACGATTAGCTGATTTGCTACGGCAGGGAGATGAATATGCCTATACCGAAATTTATAATCGTTATGAGTCATTGGTGTATATTTTTACATATAAAAGAATAGGGATAAGGGAAGAAGCAAAGGATATTGTGCATGAGGTGTTCCTTTATCTTTGGGAACAACATAAGACTTTAGTTTTTACGACCGGTTTGTTACCTTTTGTTTATACAGCTATTAAGAATAAGATATTAAACCGCATTAAGCATAAAAAAGTGTCTTCCAGATATATTGATGCTTTTCAGGAATATCTCGAAATCAGTGAGGAAAGTGCAGATTATTTATTGCGTCATAATGAACTCTCTACGCTTATTGAAAAGGAAATTGCTGCTCTGCCTGTAAAAATGCGACAAGTGTTTGAGCTGAGCAGAAGATCAAATTATAGCCGTAAAGAAATTGCCAACGAATTGAGCCTGTCGGAGGAGACCGTGAAAAGCCATATGCACCATGCTTTGAAATTACTTAAAGAGAAATTAGGTCCGCTAATGGTGCTTGTTTTTATTTAAATTCGCAGCACTCCGGGATACTTTAATCAGGTAATGTAAATCTATAAGAAGACAATATTATTTTTTTAATTTTTTTTTTAACCCTAAGGCATTACTTAGTTGTCATGTACCCGAATGGCCCAAAAATGCAAAGGAATGGATGCTAGAAATGCAAAGAAACTAATTGAAAAATTTCAGGAAGGTACAGCCTCTAAGGATGAAACCGCATTGATCGAAAAATGGATTGTTTTGGGTAATGTAAAAAATCTGGATCTTTCTGATGAAGAACTGAAAAATGATGTTTCTGATATCCGTGACAGATTACCCTTGAAGTATAGAGATCAGGCATTGAAACTTATGCCAATATGGAGGTATATACGTGTTGCTGCTGCAGTAGTAACTGTGACATTGGGCGTTTGGTTGTATACTTCCCATTATTATGGAGGAAACCAGGCGAAAAAAGGTTCACGCTATGCGATGGATGTCTCACCAGGAAAGCATGCGGCGACCCTTACGCTGTCAGATGGAAAAACCATAAAGTTAGATGAGGAGAAGGCAGGGATAGTCATCGGTGAAAAAAGTTTAGCATACAACGACGGGACCAGGGTTTCAACACAGGATAACAGGAATGATGATCAAATGTTAACCGCGACAACACCAAGAGCCGGGACTTATCAGCTTACTTTATCAGATGGAACGAAGCTATGGCTAAATGCGGATTCCAAAGTTTCTTTTCCATCAAGGTTTTACGGTGCACAACGCACTGTTATGCTGTTAAATGGAGAAGCATATTTTGAGGTTACAAAAAACGACAAGAAGCCTTTTATTGTACTTACAGAAGATCAGAAACTGGAGGTGTTAGGGACACATTTTAACATCAGTGCTTATAAAGATGAAAATAATACAAAAACGACTTTGTTAGAAGGCGCTGTTCAGGTTTCTCTTTTAAAAAAAGAAGATGTAGCTGTATCGAAAAAAGCAGCTGTTAAATTGTTGCCCGGACAACAGGCTATACTCAGCAAAAATATAATTAGTGTTGTACCAGTTAATACGGATCATGCTGTTGACTGGAAAAATGGAGATTTCATTTTTAAGGATGAGGGATTGGAGTCGGTAATGCGAAAAGTCGCCCGTTGGTATGATGTAGAAATAGTTTATAAGAGCGATTATCCACAGCAGGTAAAGCTTGGTGGATTTATTTCACGCTATAGAGATCTTTCAGCAGTATTACAGTTGATTGAATCCACGGGAAAAGTACATTTTGAGATTAAAGATAAAAGTATAATAGTGGGTAGGTAGGCCACTAAGCGTAATAAATAGTAAAATTGGAATTATAATGAAGAAACAGTTACAGAAAATAAGCTAAAAGATCCCAGTCGGTTATTTAAGCAAAAAAGCCGGAAAGTGTTGGAACCACAATCCGGCTGGAGTTTGAGTAACCTTTCCCGCCATTTAGGATCGGGATAAATAATTGTGCAACTATTCGTAAACCACTCAAACCAAATCAAAAGTATGAAATTAAATACTTTTAACCTAGGTGTGCCTAAATGGCTACCACCAAAATTCTTGCTAATTGTGAAAGTGATCATAATTATAATGACTGCCTGTTTAATGCAGGTAAGTGCGGCTACATTTGCCCAGCTTGTTACCCTGAAGGAGAGGAATCTCTCATTGGAAGATGCCTTCGGGAAAATAAGAAAGCAGACGGGTTATGACTTTATTTTTGATGCCGACCTGCTGAAAACTGCGGGCAGGATAAATTTAGATTTAAAGAAGGCAAGCCTGCGCGAAGCCCTGAGTCAGTGCCTGGCCGGGCAGGGCCTGACTTTTGAAATTCAGGCAAAATCAGTTACCATCATAAAGAAATCCCTGCTCGATAACCTGAGCGATTTTTTGAGGGCCATAGATGTGAAAGGTAAGGTAACCGACGAAAAAGGTAACCCATTGCCTGGTGCTGTCATAAAAGTTAACGGCACAAATATCCGTGCGGCTGCTAATGTTAACGGGGAGTTTAAGCTTTCGGGCCTGGATAAATCGGCTACTCTGAGTATTTCTTATGTGGGGTATAAAACAAGAGAAATAACTTTGAAAGATAACCGGGAATTGGTGATTGTGCTGGAAGAAGCGCAGAATGAAATGGATGAAGTAGTCATCAATACCGGTATCTTCAGAAAGGTAGATAAAAGTTTTACCGGTGCCTCAACAACTGTTAACATAAACGAGCTTAAAGCCTCCGGAAACAGGAATTTGCTTACCTCCCTGCGCAATATAGATCCTTCCTTTAACATGATTGAGAACAATCTTTTTGGTGGTGACCCCAACCGCATTCCTGAAATTCAGATCAGGGGCAATTCCAGTTTGCCGAATATCAACCAGCTACAGGACGGTACACGTGTTGGTTTAAATACACCATTGATCATACTGGATGGCTTTGAGTCGACTCTGCAGCGCCTGATGGACATGAACGAGAATGAGGTTGAGTCTATCACCATCCTGAAAGACGCTTCGGCTACGGCAATCTACGGTTCAAGGGGTGCAAACGGGGTGATTGTGATTACCACAAAGGCACCACAACTTGGAAAGCTGCGCATCACTTACCGTAATGACATGAACATCGAGATGCCTGATCTTACCGGTTACGATGTACTGGACGCGAGACAAAAGCTTGAACTGGAAAGAAGAGTCGGCCTGTACGACAACCCCCGTCCGCAGTTTGATATTCCATTAAAGGCCTATTATAACTATTTGCTTAATGAAGTCAATAGCGGGGTAAATACTTACTGGCTTTCGAAACCTTTGCATACAGCTATAGGACAAAGGCATAATTTAAGAATAGAGGGAGGTGACGAATCGTTCAGGTATTCGGCATCGGCACAATACAACGATGAACAGGGAGTGATGAAAAAATCTTTCCACAGGACCTTTAACGGAACGATTAATCTGACTTACATTTTCCGCAATATCAGGTTTACCAATAGCCTGATGATTGGAACAGGTAACAATTCAAATTCGCCTTACGGCAGTTTCAGTGACTATGTGAAACAAAATCCTTACTGGAGGGCATATGACGAAAATGGGAATGTAATTAAGGTATTGGGAGACCCGGGGGATGCGAGCTTTAGTTCAAGATGGGGCTCACTGCCTACTAACCCGCTTTACAATGCGACGCTGAATACGTTCGACCTTGCCAGTAATACGACCATAACCAATAATTTTTCTTTTGGATGGAAAATATACAACGATTTACAGCTCCGTGCGCGATTAGGCGTTACTAAAGAAAGCCGGCAATCCGATAATTTTAAACCAGCGGCGCATACAGACTTCGCCAATTACGCAGTCGCTGATGTTTTCCGTAAAGGTAGCTATGCCTATGGCACAGGCAATGCTTTAAATTACGACGGAAGTATCAACCTGAGTTATTCAAAAATAATTAACGAAAAACATTCCCTTTTTGCAGGATTGGACTACAATGTCCGTCAGGATAAAGGTACAACCTATAGCTTTTTAGCAGAAGGTTTCAGCAATGCGAAACTGGATTTTTTATCTATGGCACTCCAATATGCGCCCAATAGCAAGCCTTCGGGCACCGAAAGCTTGTCGAGGGCAATCGGCATAACCAGTAACGTAAACTACACTTATGACAACCGTTATTTTGCCGATCTGTCGCTGCGTATGGATGGTTCTTCGCAATTTGGCATACAAAACCGCTTTGCCCCGTTCTGGTCGGCAGGTCTGGGCTGGAACATGGAGCAGGAAGGTTTTCTTAAAGAGCTGGATTTCATCAATAAATTAAAGCTCCGTGCCTCAACAGGGATAACCGGTTCACAGAACTTCAATGCTTACCAGGCGCTTTCTACTTATAGGTATTATTCAAAAGACCGTTATTACAATGAAATGGGGGCTTACCTGCTGGGGCTGGGTAATGAGGAATTAAAATGGCAGCAGAAACGAAGCTTCAATATTGGGGTAGAGGCACAGCTGTTTGATAACCGGGTTTCGCTGGTGGCAGACTATTATGCAGACAAGACGGTTGATCTGGTTTCGGCAATTAACCTGCCCATATCCAATGGTTTTTCCAGTTATATCGGGAATATCGGTAGTATGCAAAACCGTGGTTTTGAGATCAAAGCCACTGCCTATGTGATCAGGAAAGAAAAAGGATTAACCTGGTCGGTTAGTGGCGCTGTGATTAACAATAACAACAAAATTACCAGTATTTCGCAGGCCATGAAGGATGCAGTAAGCGCAATTGAAAAGAACGGCGGTGCCAATCCAAACCTGCTGTATAAAGAAGGCTATTCCACCAATACCATTTGGGTGGTTCCTTCCCTGGGTATTGATCCCGGAACAGGAAAAGAGGTATACCTGAGTAAAGATGGAAATTCAACTTACATCTGGAACCCGGCCGATTTACGGGCTGTTGGGATCAGTGAGCCCAAATATCTTGGTAACCTGAGCACCATGTTCCGGTATAAGGGTTTTTCTACAAATATCACCTTTGGTTATCGTTATGGCGGACAATTGTATAATTCCACGCTAATAGACAAGGTGGAGAATGCAGACTACAGGTACAACGTAGACGCCAGGGTTTACAATAACCGCTGGCAAAATCCGGGTGATAATGCGGCTTTTAAAGGCTTGCTGGTCACTACACCTACCAATATGACTTCCAGGTTTGTGCAGGATGAAAAGACCTTTATGTGCAGGAACATCAACGTTCAGTACGATGTAAAGTCCAAAACATTGCGTAAAAGCCTGGGGATAGAAAGCCTGCTGTTTTCGGGTAATGGGGCCGACTTGTTTTATATCTCCACTGTGAAACGTGAAAGAGGTACAGCCTATCCTTTTTCTAAAAGGTTTTCATTGAGTATGAGTGCCACATTCTAATGTATTTTTTGATCTAACAACAATATTCAGATGAACAGAATAAAATATTTACTTATCGGATTGCTGGCCTGTTTCAGTCTCGGCTCCTGCAAAAAGTTTCTGACGGTGAACCCCAAAACGGACATTACCCAGGATGATTTTTTCAGCTCGGAAGGGGGCTTTAAAGATGCACTAAGTGGGGTATATATCCAGATGAAGGGTACCGCTGCATATGGTGAGGCGCTCACCATGACCACTGTTGAGCAGCTGATTTCGAACTGGGACGTAACCAATGGCAGTACAGAACAAAAAATTGGGGCTTACGATTACAATGATACCGGGGTTCAGGGTAGAATGTCGGCTATTTTTGCGCAGGCCTATGCTACCACTGCGGGTATCAATGCGATCCTCGGGCAAATTGACCAGCGACGGGATGTATTCAAAACCCCCGGAATGTACGAGCAGATTAAAGGCGAATGCCTGGCATTGCGTGCCTATTGTCTTTTTGATGTTTTACGTTTATTTGGCCCCGTACCGGCAAATGCCGGTAACGGTCTCATACTGCCATATCCGGTTAGTATTTCAAAATCTCCAAACCAGTTGATTTCTTATAATGATTTCAAGTCACAGTTGCTGAGCGACCTGTCGGCCGCTGTAGCGTTGTTGCAAAACGATCCGATCAGAAGCTATTCTTTGGACCAGCTGGGCAAACCCGGAACTGCACCCTTTATTCCTGCAGATAATTTTATGGCCTACCGGTACCTGAAAATGAACTATTATGCGGTTAAGGCTGTGCAAGCCAGAATGTACCTTTGGTTCAACGACCAGGGCAATGCTTATGCCTGTGCAAAGGAGGTGATCGATGCAAAAAACGGAGACGGTACGGTTAAATTCAAACTGGGACTTGCTGCCGATATGACGGCGAAAGACTATGCCCTGACAGCAGAGCAGATTTTTGGTTTATATGACTGGGACCTTTATGATCGCTACACAAAAATTTACGGTACCGGGCTTTTAAAAAAAGGCAGTAATGAAACCATGGTGAAAACCCAGTTGTACGGCAATACCGGAACAGACATCCGTGAAACCAGTCTTTGGAGTTTGGTTACCCAGTTTAACCAGTCAAAAACTTATATCATCAATAAATACCAGGTCAGTCAGGCACAGTCCAGCATTCAGCTTGATTTTAAAAGGATACCGATGTTGCGTATCAGTGAACTTTACCTGATTGCCATTGAAACGGCACCTGCTGCAGAAGCACAGACTTTATGGAACGCCTATCGCCTGGCAAGAAATATTGTAAGTACGCCGCTGCCTACAGGAACTGCACCCTTGCAGGCAATACTGATGCCGGAATACAGGAAAGAGTTTTTTGCCGAAGGGCAGGCTTTCTTTATGTACAAACGTATGAATGCAGGAGCCCCGAACGTATTATGGACCCCTACAGGTGTTAGCATCAACTATGTTGTTCCGCTGCCACAGGGCGAATTGGTAAAAACTTATTAACCGGTAAAACTATGTATCCTTTAAAATATTTTATGGTGCTGGCATGCGCTGCTGCACTTTTTACATCCTGTAAAAATGACAATTACCTGCTTTATGAAACGGAATCACGTATACAGTTCGGACCCGAAAGGTCTAAAATATACCAGTCGTCTTATAACCTGGCTGATACACTGAAACCTTATTCTTTCGCCTATACAGATGCTGTACAGGATACGGTCTTTTTTGACATCTATGCCATAGGCAAGGTTTCGGCGAAGGACCGGGCCGTCAAGCTGGAGCAGGTACAGGTAAGTGGACAGGAAAATGCCATTCCGGGGACGCATTATCAGGATTTTTCCAACCCTTCTGTGGCCGGTAGATATATAATTAAAGCCGAGGAAAGTCACACCCGGGTACCTGTTGTGTTGTTACGCGATGCTTCCCTGAAAACGAAAACGGTGATGTTAAAGATTAGCGTGGCTAACAATGAGGCGTTTAGGGTAGGAGAGCCGGCATATGCCTGGCGCAAAATAGAATTGACGGACCGGCTAAGCCGGCCTGCTGCGTGGACAGACTTCATGACTTCCACCTATTTTGGAAAGTACAGCGTTACCAAACATCGCTTTATGATAGAACAGACTGGCGAACGCTGGGATCAGGATTTTATGAAGGAAATCTTACAAAGAGGCTCCACATCGCTAATTTACTGGCAGGGCGTCCTGAAAACTGCAGTTACCAATTATAATAATGCTCATCCCGGCAGCCCGCTGAAAGATGAGTTTAATGAGCTGGTTATTATTCCTTAACAAAAAACAGAAACATGAAACCAATACATATATTGATACTCTCCCTGCTTGTTATTTCAAGCACTTCCTGTTATAAGGACAAGGGTAATTATGACTATACGCCACTGGAGAAAATTACGATCAGCGGCATCAACAGTTCCTATGAACGGCTGTCGATGGATGAAAAAATTACGATCAGTCCAACGGTGAGTTCCACTTTACCTGATGCTGATTTTGAATATACCTGGGGTATTTATGATCCTAATGTATCGCTGGTCAAGCCGGCACAAAAAATGGATACCATCGGAAGGGATTTAAAGCTGGATTACCGGGTGATCCAGGATGCCAGGCCCTGGATACTGTATTTTGCAGCTAAAAATAAAAAAACAGGACTTACTACCAGCACGACTGCGGCATTAAACGTAGTGACACAATTTACCACCGGCTGGTATGTGGCAAAAGATGAAGCGGATAAAACAGATATCGATTTTTTTACCGTTTCGGCAACCGAAAATGTACCGCAGAAGAGGTTAAGCAATATTTTTAGTGAAAGAAACGGACGCAAACTGGACGGAAAGGCCGGAAGCTTTTGTTTCGTTACCAATTTTCAGAGTCCAGAAAATGGTGCTATGGTGGATACAAAGGCACTTTTTTTAACCTCAGAACGCGACGTCACTGTTACAGGTATCAATACGTTAAGGGAGCTCAGCAACTTTAACAGCTTATTTTATGCAGCTCCGGGAGTTAAGAAACCAGAGTTTGTTACCCTCGGTTCACTGGCCTATTACTTTCTTAATGATGGTAAGATCTACAGCAATTATTCGTTTTCGGTAAATGAAGGGAAATTTGCAGCAGCGCAGCTACGTGACAACGAAAATACACCCTACCATTTGAGTAAGTACTTTATTACTGGTAGTTCGGCAAAGCCTTATTTCTTTGATGAGATGAGCTGCTCTTTTTTATCTACTTCGCCTACCAGCACGGTAATGACCCCGCTTGTTGATGGTAAAGACTCTAAGATGAGTGCCAATAACAACAATAAAAAACTGATTTATATGGCGCAGAAAACGCAAAGCCCGTATACCGGCTATGCGATTCTTCAGGATAAAACAGATGCCAGCATGAAGCACCTGGTAGCTATAACAGGTGTCACAGCCTCACCAACGGCAATTAATATGGTGCCACAGCTGTTAAGTCCTTCAGATAAAATCTACAATGCTACAAAATATGCCTTGAACGACTCAGATGAAGATATCATTTACTTTGTAACCGGTAACCAGGTATGGTCGCGCAACTTGTCCAACAAACTTGAAATATTGCAATATACTGCGCCTGCTGATGAAGAAATTACATTTATCCGCCACCGCAAATACACCAAGGCACCTTATACCTATAACTTCGTAATGATCGGGACAAAAAAAGGGGGCGATTACAAAATACGGATGTTCAGCAAGTCTTCCGGTAACCTTTCCGCTAATCCAGTCATTACATTGGAGGGGCAGGGCTCGGCAAGTGATGCGATATTTATTACGCCTTCTGTAGCCAACAATACTTACCAGCCTTCTCTTTAAATATTTATGGCTTTAGATAGGTGAAAAAACATCCCTGCTGGAGATAAGTCTGGTACCCAAAGGGGTATTAACCAGTTGAATGTCGGCAGGGATGTTTTTTGGGATTTCATCATCAGTAAAATAAATCAGTTGGCTAATTTGAGAAATGCGGCAAGATCTGCCAAATTGTTAAGATTACATTTTCCCGGTGTGAGTTGTTTATCAATTTTTTATGAATAATGCTTATTATTGGCTCCTGTAACTCTATATTGAGGAGAAGATAGGAATCATCATGGTCATTAAATCCCTTCAGGAAGAAACTGAACTGCTGGCTAAAATAGCTGGGGGAGACCAGCTGGCCTTTAAAGTGGTATATGACCGTTATTACCGGGAAATCTACAACTTTGCGTTCAAGTGGCTTCAAGACAAAGAACCTGCCCGTGAAATTGTTCAGGAAACGATGCTGCACCTTTGGCAACTGGGGTATAAGCTGATTGATATTCATAACGTAGAGAGTTTCCTGAAAACAATTGCCAAACGTAAAGCTATAGATGCTTTTCGTAAAAAGGTATTGCAGGAAAAGTCTGTCAGGATGCTGGCGAATGCCTATATCGACGGACATAATGAAACTGAAGAGGGGATTTTGATGAGGGAGGCGAGGAATATTCTGGCCCAGGGGATAAGTCTTCTTCCCTACCAACAGCAACAGGTGTACAGGCTTTGCCACCAGGAAGGCCTTAAATACGAAGAGGCTGCCCGTCAATTGGGGATTGCTCATGGATCAGTGCAGACACACATGAAGCTGGCCTTAAAGTTTCTGCGTGCCCATATCCTTAAAAACACCGATGTGGCGGCTCTGCTGGTGATTTTAAAATTATTTTAATTTTTTTTTCTTTTCCTTACCTCGATTTTTTTTGTCATTCGACTTAAGTTTAAATGGGCAGCATGCCCCGGCTAAAGATGAACAAAGAAAAGTTAAGTTATTTGCGTTTACAGTACCTGTCGGGTAATATTACCGATGGGGAATTGGCTGAGTTAAAGTTACTGGTCAGCAATCCAGACCTGGATGCAGCGTTTATTGAGCTGGCAGAAGAGATCTGGCTGGCAGGCAGTCAGGATGTTGAGCCGCTGAATGTTGAAACAGCCAGGGAAATATATGTACAGGTAACTGCGAGCGTCCAGCAGAAAAAAACAGTGAAACTCTGGCCGCGCTTTGCTGTTGCTGCTTCGGTTATCCTGATTGCAGGCGTTGGTCTGTATTTCCTTTTAAACAGGCCGGACGCTGTTTATCATTCGGATGCTGCACCTGGCACTGTGGGTGCAACACTTACATTGGCCAGCGGGAAACAAATCCGGTTAGGCGCTGCAGCTAAAGGAACATTGGCCAACGAGGCTGGAGTAACCATTACCAAGCAGGCTGATGGAAAACTGGTATATCAGATCGGGACTGCAGGCAAAGACAATAGCATGAATACCCTGAGCACGACCAGGGGAGAAACCTACCAGGTCCGTTTGTCGGACGGTACGATGGTTTGGTTAAACGCGGATTCCAGGTTAACTTATGCTGCTGCTTTAAATGAATCCGGAACGAGTAGAAAAAATGACAGGCTCGGCGCGAGGAGGGTAAAACTTGAAGGTGAGGCTTATTTTGAAGTGGCAAAAGTCTATAAACCATCTGCAGCTGAAAAAGGAACTTTGTCTGGTGTGACTGAGCGGGTTCCTTTTATTGTAGAAACACCAACGCAGCAAATTGAGGTGCTGGGTACACATTTTAACATTAACAGCTATTCCGATGAGCCTTTGGTAAGCACAACCCTGATGGAAGGAAGTGTGCGTGTTGCGGCGGCTGGCCATTCAAAGGGGGCAGTACAGGCAGTGGTACTCAGTCCTGGTCAGCAGGCGATTAACCAGCAGGGCGATATTAAAGTGGTAAAAGCCAACCTGGAGCAGGTAACGGACTGGAAGCAGGGCGACTTTTACCTGAACCATATCAATTTTAAGACGGCAATGCGCAAAATTGCCCGTTGGTATAATGTAGAAGTTGTTTACGATGCTTCTGTTTCTGATGAGATAGAGGCTGGTGGCTGGATTTCAAGGAATAAAAAACTCTCAGAAGTCCTGCAATCCATAGAAGCTACCGGACAGGTGCACTTTAAGATAGAAGGGCGAAAAATTATTGTGTTCAAATAATACCAAATAGAGAGATTACTAAACCAAAAAAACAAAATTATGAAGATAGATCTACATCAGAAAAACTAGGGGGAGGGGAAACAAACCAGATCCTTTTTAGGATCTGGTTATAGTTTGGCCACAATTAATTTACTGTAAACCGCAGGAGCCCGCACCGTGGAAAGTTCAGGGCGTACTGCACAACCAAACCATTACAAATGTATAGAATTTATACCGAAAACCAGGGTATGGCCATTGGGCTGTACCGTAAACTATTGCTAATTATGCGACTTACCACCGTAATATTAATAGCATCTCTCATGCAGGTCAGTGCAGCAACATTTGGCCAGCGAATTACCATGGACAAGAAGAAAGCATCCATTGAGTCTGTGTTAAAGGAAATCCGTAAACAAAGTGGCTACGATTTTTACTATGATGGTCATGTGCTTTCATCGGCCCCGGTGGTGAATGTTAAATTGAACAATGCCAGTGTACCGGATGCCCTGCGGGCAGCATTTGAAGGACTTGATATTGTATACACCATCAAGGGCAATATTGTTTCCTTAAAAAAGAAGGAGAGTGGTTTCCTGGATAAGGTGCTTGGGGTTTTTGCAGACATCGATGTCCAGGGCACAGTGGTTGATACTGAAGGTAATGCGCTGGCCGGGGCTACTGTGAGGATAAAAGGCACAAATCGTGTGGCAGTAACCAATAGCAACGGTGAGTTTAGTTTGCGGAATGTAAATGAAAACGCGGTACTGGAAATTTCTTACCTGGGCTACCGTACCCGGGAGGTTAAAGCAGCGAAAAGCATGGGCCGTATTTTACTGGAGCTTTCCAGCGGTGAGCTTAGTGAGGTATTTGTCATCTCAACTGGTTACCAAACGCTTCCCAAAGACAGAAGTACGGGCTCTTTTGTACATGTGAGTGCAGAGAAAGTAGGCCAGAAAAGTATAGGTATGAATGTGGTAGACCGCTTAGAGGGCCTGGTACCAGGTCTGGCGGTAAATTATGGACAGGGGAATGAAAAGCTGATGTTGCGTGGGGTGAGTTCCATTAACCTTGGCCGGCAGCCTTTAATTATTCTGGACGGGATACCTGTTGCGGAATACCGTAATATAGAGTCGCTGGTAAACCCGCAGGACGTAAAAGACATAACTGTACTCAAAGATGCAACGGCTGCTTCCATCTGGGGGGCACAGGCTGCAAACGGGGTGATTGTGATTACCACTAAATCGGGTGAATACAATAGCAATAAGGTTAATGTAGCCTACGACGGTTTTGTTTCTTTTAAAGGCATGCCTGAGTACGGCGCTTTAAATTTAATGTCGGGCCAGGAGTTTATTACTGCTGCCAAACAGTTGTTTCAGAACAGCAATTACCTGGCTTCCTATCCTTACGCTACGGTAAGCAACGTAAGCGCAGGGAGTTACCCGAAAATTTATCCGCACGAGCAGATTTTTTACGATTGGAAAGCGGGGCTGAACAGCGAGACGGTGGCCAACCAGCGTTGGGATTCCCTGGCCAATTTGTCCAACCGGAGCCAAATTGATAAAAATTTCTACCAGCAGGTCATGCTCAGTTCCCATAGTATAACCTTGTCTGGTGGTGGTAAACTGAATAAATTTTTTGGCTCGCTTGCCTATACCAGGTATGACAATGCCGATAAGTCGACCCGGGACCGGTATAATTTCAATTTAAAAGAAGAATGGAAACTGGCCAAATGGCTTACCCTTGATCTGAGTGGAAATATGTCGTACGAAAAAAACCAGGTGCTGAATATTTCTTATCCAACCACATTGGACCAGTATGTTCCGTATGCACTGTTCGCTGACGGGAACGGAAAGCCTTTATCACAAAGTTATCTGTACATGACTGATGCTTATAGAAATACAGCCGAGCAGCGCAGCAAGATCAGTCTTGACTATGTTCCTTTAAATGAGTTGAAACAGAATCGTAACGACAATGGTGTGCTGGCGGCCAGGATAAATGGAGGGATCAGGATAAACCTGTATAAAGGACTTAACTTCAGTACCAGGGGGCAGTACCAGCGGACTGTAGATGACGGGTATAGTTTTTTCGACCAGAATGCCTATCGGGTACGCCTGGAGAACGTACAGTTCACACCAATTCCGGCTGCAGGTGCAGAACCTTCAACCATTTTACCCAAAACAGGAGGACACTACTATACCAATAAGCTGAATGTAACTGCTAAAACGATCAGAAACCAGCTTGATTATAGCTTGCAATTGGGCGATCATCAGCTCACTGCCCTTGCGGGACAAGAAATAAGGAGTACACTTTTTGAGCTGACCAATACCATGACCAGGGGCTTTGATTTTCAGACGCAGACCTACGGCACTTACAATTACAATTTAAAGGACCTGGAAAGCCCGGGATTGAGTAACCCGGTATTGCCGGTGGGAACGGCCGCAAGAAACACACTCCGGGTAGTACCGATTACCAAAGCTGAGAACCAGGTACGTTTTGTGTCCTTTTATGGAAACCTTGCTTATGCCTATAAAAACCGTTATAATTTTAACGGGAGTTTGCGTTACGATCAGTCCAACCTTTTTGGTAAATCCAGCAGCAGCCAGAACAAGCCTATCTGGAGTACAGGTTTGAGCTGGAATATGGAAAGGGAAGATTTTTTCAAATCTGAAATGATCAGCAAACTGATGTTGAGGGCCACCTATGGGATAGCAGGAAATTCACCTGATCCGGGCAAAGGAGGAGTTGCCGATGTACTTTTTGCCAACAACAATGCATTTTACAACGGCCTGGGAACAGGGTATGTCATCATCAGTCCGGGCAATGATCGCCTGGTATGGGAAGAAACCCGCTCTTTAAATCTTGGGGTCGATTTTGAACTGCTTGACCAACGGATTTCCGGATCGGTAGATTATTACAACAAACAGACTTCCAATCTGCTGGGTGACCGTCCTTTGGACCCGACAACAGGGTGGTATACGGCTTTTGGCAACCTTGGCGAATTGTACAATAAAGGGGTTGAAGTTTCTATCAACAGCAGGAACATTAACCAGGGGGATTTCAGCTGGACAAGCAATTTCAATATTGCCTACAACAAAAACAAGATCAGTTCCCTGAAAAGGTACAATGCTTTGACTGTAGATGCCAAGACAAAAGATGGTTTTATTGAAGGGTATTCTGCCTATAGTCTGTTCGCCTACAAATATGCAGGTTTAAATGCCGAGGGAAACCCTATGGTGTACAAACAGGATGGCAGTACCGGTATGTTTACCAACCAGCTGGGCCTGAATGATGCTTATTACCAGGGCAGTACGCAACCGCTATGGTATGGCGGTATGACCAACACATTCCGCTATAAGGATTTCACCTTATCGGGACTGATCGTGTATAACCTGGGCAATGTAATGCGCAGCGATGTAAACCAGTTTTACTATGGAAGGTTGCAGGGCAATATCCAAAGCAATTTTAGTGAAAGATGGCAAAACCCAGGGGATGAGGCCAGGACCAGCGTACCCAAATATATTCCGCTGGAAACTGCCAGTAACAGTCAGCGTACGACTTCATTTTACACCCGAAGTGATGTGAACATCATCAGTGCATCTTATCTGCGTCTGAGAGATCTGACCTTGTCTTATGATCTTTTCAAATCGGGATTGTCGAAATTACATCTGCAGAAAGCAAGGGTATATGCCCAGGTAAACAACCTGCTGCTCTGGACAAAAAACGATAAGGGGATAGACCCTGAATATTACAATTTATCGGGAGGAACAAGGTTAAAAGCTATGCCGGCATTTTATACCCTTGGGCTTAACCTTTCTTTTTAATGACCTGAAAAAATATATTCCAATGAATATTTCAATGAAAAAAACAGCAATGCTCATCATGATCGGTATTGCGTTGACCAGCTGTAAAAAATTCCTGGAGGTAGAACCCAAAGGAAAGGTACTGGCAAAAAAAATAGAACATTACAATGGTCTTTTTAACAATACCTTAATCAATGGTCTTCAGAATCTGAAGGTGACCGCCACTACCAATGCGGTTACGGGTGATCTGGGTTATACTTTCAGCATATTGGGTGAGGTTGATGCACCTTTTTATATGTCGGACGATATGATGGCCAATCCGGCTACTTACCAGAATTACAGCCTCATTAACCAGAAAAGCTATAAATGGGCCGATGATATTTATCTGCCTGAAACCAATGCTTCAGAATGGGGCACTATGTATGTGCACAACTATGTTTACAATGTAATTGCCAATGGTGTGATGGGCGCCGAGGATGGTACTGAGGCAGAAAAAAGAGCTTTACAGGCCGAGGCCAGGGTGGCCAGGGCGTATATG
This sequence comes from Pedobacter schmidteae, assembly GCF_900564155.1. Taxonomy (NCBI): domain Bacteria; kingdom Pseudomonadati; phylum Bacteroidota; class Sphingobacteriia; order Sphingobacteriales; family Sphingobacteriaceae; genus Pedobacter; species Pedobacter schmidteae. The sequence continues at coordinate 3,798,471 of NZ_LS999839.1, forward strand.
CATTTCTGGGTAGCCCAGCTTTTTGCCAAACCTTTTAATGAAGCTACAGCGGCTACCGATCCGGGTGTGCCTATTGTGACCGAAGCTTCTACCGAAACCAGGGGTTATCAAAGGGCTTCTGTAAAAGAAACCTATGATTTTATCCTTCGGGAGATCAACGAGTCTATCCCTTATCTGAATGCGGCTACGGTAAACAGGGGCAGAATAGGACAGTTGGCTGCTTACAGCATCCTGGCTGAAGTGTATTTTTATATGAGGAAATACCAGCAGGCCCTGGCCCCATTAAACAAGTCATTTGAACTGCTGGCCTCAAGTAAAGTGCCTGTTGCGCTTTATGATTACAACACCAAGGTAAATGACTGGTTTATTTCTTTTCTGCCGAATATGGGATTGACCAATGCGCCAAATGCCTATGATAGCCAGGAGACCATTTTTGTGAAGCAGAGCGCTGCTCCGGTTTATAGCGCTTTTAGCAGCCTGGCTGTGCTGACTCCGGAAACTTATGCACTGTTTGGCGCTGATGACCAGCGCAAAAAGATATTCAGCGATAAAGGTTTACTTTCTTCCAGTCTGCAATTGCCAGGCTTTCAACGTGCCGGCCCTTTAAGCATCAATTTGGGGCCAACATTGCCAAACCTTTATCTGATGAAGGCAGAATGTGAGGCCCGTAACGGACAGCTAAGCGATGCGGAGAATGACCTGGAAACTTTGCGCAAAAACCGGATGCCCAATGCCAGTGCCCAGGTGCAGTATACAGGTCAGCAGGAGTTGGTTAAGCTTATACTTCGTGAACGCCTGCTTGAATTTGCTGCAACCGGCAGAAGATGGTTCGACATGCGACGTCTGTTTGACGATACGTTATACAACAACATCCGCGGAAACCGTTCCATAGCCGGGCAGACTTACACTTTAAGCAGTAACAGGCTAACACTGAGAATTCCGCCAATGATCCTGAATTATAATCCTTCTATGCCCGATAACCCGTAAGTTTATGTCAATCCATTTCATTAGAATACTTAGTATAACTTTAATCAGCATAGGTCTGCATGTGCAGGCCTATGCCCTAAACCAGTCCGTGCCGGCTGATACCGCTATCATCAGGATAAAAAGTAAGGATACTGTCAATTATCCGGTAAGGCTGATGTATACACTGAACCAGGAACCGAAATTTGTTTTAAACACAAAACCTGTTAAAGGTATTTATGAGTTCCGGCTCCCTTTAATGGGATATAGCAAAGCCATCCTGTACATTACTTCTGCAAATAACATCATCAAATCCGGCAATAGTTTTGTGCCACAGCCAGCCCCGCAACTGCTGATCAAAGGCGGAGCGGAAGTAATGGTTACGGTAGATTTTAATAACCCGCTTGACCTGTCGCTGAAAACCAGCGATACTGAAATAAGGCTGTACGAAAGTTATGCGATACAGGAACGTCATAGTCACCAATTGGCCTGGGCGCAAACTAAAATCAAATTTACACAACCCGGCCAGCAGGAAAAAGTCCGTCAGGCGGAAGCGGAAATGGCGAGGCAATCGGAAGCCCTGAAAGCCATTAAAAAGCAATTTACAGCCAGGCACCGCAATACCTTTTCAGCATTGATGGTGTTTGAAAGTTATTATACAGAATTAGGTAATGAGGAGGCCTTAAAACAGCTAAAACAGATAGCTGATACTTATAAGGATACTGCTGAATGGAAAGCTTTGTATGCGAAACTGGATGCTGCCAATGCAACTGCTAAAGGTGCTGTCGTACCTTCGTTCGAGGTATTGGATATCAATGGCAAAACTTTTAATTCCAAAAAGCTGGACGGTAAATACCTGTTGATTGATTTCTGGGGTAGCTGGTGCCAGCCCTGCAGGGCCAGTCATCCGGAACTGAAAGCCATTTATGAGCAGTATAAATCCGCAGGCCTGGAAATTCTTGGGGTTGCATTTGAAAGCGGTAGTATGGAAAACCAGTTGAAACAGTGGAAGAAAGCCATAGCTGAAGATCAGATTGGCTGGATACATGTGCTCAATACCAGGGAAAACAACCTGGTAAAACTTTTTGGGATCAGTTCCTATCCTACAAAAATCCTGGTAGACCCTAAAGGAAATATCCTGCTGAGGACAAGCGGACATAGCGATGAACTCAAAAAGCTGCTGGAAGCTGCTTTTGGTAAGAAAAGTTCCGGACCGGTTTCCCTGAATAAATCGATCAGCAGGGATAGTCTTTTAAATTATCTGAACCAGAAACTAACTGAAAATACGACGGAATCCAAAGCTATTTTGAATGAAGAGGCAAGGGCTTTAACACAAAGTTCAGACGAAGAAAACCTGTTGCTGGCTTTAAAGCTTTATAAAACTATGGGCAGTACCGATGCTGCTGCGACGTTGGAAAAAGATATGCTTAAAAAGTTTCCAAAAGGCATCATGGCACGTGACCAGGCTTTCGATAAAGTTTTTGGTGTTAAGCCCGAGCTTACACTGGAAGCCCTTGAAAAGAGCTATTTAAACTGGCTAAAGGCATTTCCCGCTGTAAGCTATAGTGCAAAACAACAGGAACGCTATAATTTTGCCCTTTTAACTCTGGTGCAGCGTTTTTCCAAAGCTGGCCAGCAGCAGCGCACAGACCATTACCTGGCCCAGCTTAAGGAGCCCAATATAAAAACGGTGGCCTTGTACAATGTAGGAAAGGATTTTGTAGACCGCAAAGATTTGAAAAGAGGAAGGCCTTACCTGGTTCAGGCTTTTGAGTTAAGTAAAGAGGCTAAAGTTTCTGCTGATCCAAAAATGAGAAAGGGTTTTGCTGCTATGTATTATGCCAGTATTACAGGTGTCTACTCGGACGTACTGCTGGAGTCCGGACAATATGATGAAGCAATAAAGTTGACGGTCGGTCTGCTGGAAGAATACAACTACACAGGCATGAACTGTCAGCAACTGGTATTGACACTAGCTAAGGCAAGGGTAGGTAAGGGAGAAAAATTATATGCTTTTCTGGCATTAGACAGATACCTAAGGGAAAATTCCGAAACAACACCTGTCCTGGAAATGGCCAAAGGGCTTTACACCATGTTAAATGGTGGTCATGCAGATTTTGGGCAATACCTCAATGATTTGCTTGCGGGCAAGCAAAAACGATTGGCTGAACAGCTGAAAGCAACAATGATCAGGGAAAAGGCGCCTTTATTTTCACTTTATAACCGTAAAGGGCAGCAGGTTAACCTGTCTGATTATAAGGGTAAGGTGGTGGTTCTTGATTTCTGGGCAACCTGGTGTGTACCCTGCGTACAGTCTTTTCCAGGAATGCAGGCTACGATAGATAAATATAAAGACAACGAGGGTGTAGCGTTTTTATTCATCAATACCTGGGAGACTAAGGTCGGCTATGAAAAAAATGTAGATGAGCTGATGGCCCAGCATAATTACACTTTTAACGTACTTTACGATAAACAAAGTGCGAATAACGAAGAACTGGCGGTAAAAAAATATGGTGTAAAAGCTATTCCCGCAAAATTTGTCCTTGATAAGGCCGGAGACATCAGGTTCAGGGCAACCAACAGCAGTACTGACAAAGTATCCGTTTTAAATGAGTTGTCTGCCATGATAGACCTCGTTTTGAAAGATAAATAACAATTGCGGGGGGAAGTTTTTGTGACCAGGTAAAGTAAAATTAGGGAATTGAAATTTAGATCATGTAATTTTTTTATGCAATGCACTTACGTTAGACCACTGGTAGTTTTATATTTTACGGCCCTTGAAAACCAGAATTCGGTAATTTTCGTTGGGTGTTAAAATAGAAGGCTTTGTAAATCTATATATTTGATATAGTCCCCATCACTCTGTCAACCATATTATCGCAATACTTCAAGTTAAATTCAAAAATATCTTCAGATCGATAGGATTTCTCTATTTCTTTTCTTAACATGGCTTTGGCACGATTTAAGCGCACTTTGACATTAGATGCACTTATAGAAAGGATTTCAGTGGTTTCGCTTACGCTGAGACCATTGATTTCACGCAATGAAAATACCATTCTGTATTCTTCGGGTATCTGCTTCAGTGCGTCTTCGATAACCAAACCAAGTTCTCTGTTGTTTATCCTGGTGCTGGTGTCACTGTTCTGATTTTCAAACATCGGTACAGATTTTTCGTTTATTTCCTTGATGATTTCATTTTTAAAACTGAATTTCTGCTGTTTTTTAAAGCATTTGTTAAGCATAATTCTAATAATCCAGGTTTTGAACGAGGACCGGTTCTCAAACTTAGGCAGGCTTACGAATGCATCAATAAAAGTATCCTGCATCAAATCCTGTGTGTCCTCATGGTTATAATTGTAACTCCTTCCTGTTTTGTACAGAAAGGAGTTGTTCCTACGAATCAGAATTTCGAACAAAGGAAGCTGGCCTTCATTGATTTTTTGTATAATCTCCATATCACTATATTGCTCAAATTCTCTTGTTGTCATATACTACGCATAAAGTTTAGCAATTCTGGCAAGGGAAAAGGCACCAATGGCCATCACCAGGTCGCGAACAGCAACATCAAGAAAGTTGCCACTTGCTAAAAGGGTTAAGGCTATCAAAACTAACCACGCAGAAACTATGTACGCACCAATGACTGGTCTTAGTAGCACAATAACTCCAGCTACGATTTCTATCAACCCAACTATTATCATGAAAGTGTGTGGCGCAAAAGGCAGTATATCTTTAATCGCGGGATGAAGATAGTTTTCCCAATTGGTTAATAGATTAGTGAATTTGTCTAATCCTGCAACTACTGGTACGAGTCCGTAAGTCAATTTCAGAAGATTGAAAGTTGGCTTTAGACTTAGATTCAAAGTTGAATTTTCCATTTTTTCGATTTTTATTGGTTTATACTTACCATTGAGTCGCTGAGAAAAGAAATGGTTACAAATAAAGTATTAAAAAAATAAAAATATAGATGTAATATTACATTGGCTTATTATTAGTGAATATTGATTAGGTTTTGAATTTAAAAAGACGGGTAAATGAAAAAAATGATGAAAATAAAGGCAGGCCTGTCTTTCCTTTTAACAGTTGTTGGTTTACAGAATTGTAAGGCACCAAATGATGCCACTTTACCACAAGAGCTTAATCAATATGCTTTGCTTGATGCTAAATTTGCTTCCGATAAATACGAACTGGTTTTGTTGGCCGAATGCGAAAATTATGGTATACCACATCCGATACGCTTATTCTATAGTGTCAAAGATCAGGTTTTATTAGAAGTAAGCCGTGATGAGCATTCCTCAAAGGAAGGATACCATTACTATAAATTAGATGGAAATGCCAATATCATCGATAGTCTTTATGTTCCGCTGGCAGGAGGGGAAAGAACAGTTTTCATAGGGGATTATACGGTTCACGTCACCAACAAAGGCTATAGTGATTATACAACCTGGCCTTTGAACGGAGATAAAAGACCAGAAAAAATAGAAGTTTTAAATGAGGGCCTAACCTGGGATGCACAAAAGACGAGTCAACAAAGCAATGAAATAACAACTGAGGCCAAATATTATTTTTATGATATCCTGTACCAGGAAGATTCGCAAAATGTTGATTGGTGTATCAAAAGACTTTTCTTTTGCAGAAATGAGAAATGGCAGGTTTTATATAAAAAAGAACGTAAAACCAGCTTTATGAGTATTGATGAACGTGAAAGCTATTATCGTTATCGGGAGAATTTCTTTTTAAGTTCAAATGATCAGAAACCTGATGCGGTAGAAAATTTCAGTTTAAAATATTTTGAAAAGCAACAGGAGATAAAATATAGGCATTCCATTGGTGGAGGATCCCAAAGTTTTTCTCAAAAAGGATGGGAAGGAACGGGATACTTCGATGTCCCATTGCTTGGTGATACTCTTAAAATTAAACAACAGGGCCTGATTGTAGAACAGGGAAAATCTGGTGATTCAAAAACCAGATATTACCTCAGCAATGGAAAAGGAGCGTCGGTAAGCCCTTTTAATTTGAATATATTTTCAAGTCCCCGTTTAAATTATGCCCTTTATTCTACCAGTGCTTACCATGTTTATGCTGTTAGAAAAAAGCTGTTAAGATAGAAGAATACAACGATTAAGATAAAGGTAGCCTAACAAAATATTGTTATTCTTTTAAATTTAGTAACATGTTATTGTTGTAATGTGTATCCTGGTCGTTATATCTTAATGCTGTATGTAAATTGATGTTGTTATATATCTATATATCGTGCATTAAAAATGATAAGTTATGGGAAGAAATGATTTAAAAGGAAAAGTGGTTTTAATCGCTGGTGGCGGTAAAAACCTTGGTGGATTATTAAGCAGAGATTTTGCGGCAAAAGGAGCAAAATTGGCTATTCATTACAATAGTGATAGTGCAAAGGAAGAAAGTGAAAAAACATTATCTGAGGTACAGAAATTGGGAGCTGAAGCTTTTCTATTTCAGGCCGATCTAACCCAGGTTAGTAATTTAAGTAAGTTTTTTGATGAAACAATAGCCAGGTTTGGTGGTGTTGATATAGCGATCAATACGGTAGGTATGGTATTGAAAAAGCCTTTTACCGAAACAACTGAAGCGGAGTATGATACTATGTTTGGCGTAAACTCCAAATCGGCTTATTTCTTCTTACAGGAAGCTGGCAAAAAAATAAATGATAATGGTAAAATCTGTACGATTGTTACTTCTTTACTTGCAGCATATACAGGACTGTATTCGACCTACGCAGGTGCAAAGGCTCCGGTTGAACACTTTACAAGGGCGGCTTCTAAAGAATTTGGAGCGAGGGGAATTTCCGTAACAGCAGTTGCTCCCGGGCCTATGGATACACCTTTCTTCTATGGGCAGGAAAATGATGATGCGGTGGCTTATCATAAATCTGCGGCAGCCCTAGGTGGGTTAACAGACATTAAAGATATCGCACCACTGGTAGAATTTTTAGTGACTGAAGGATGGTGGATCACCGGACAGACCATTTTTGCCAATGGTGGTTATACCACAAGATAGTAAATCAGAAGGTCGGCCCTAGCCGGCCTTCTTTCTTAAAATTAAAGATGATGATAGTGAAAGTTTTTAATTCAATACTTATTCTCGTAGCCGTTTTTATGGGATTAAAACAAGGTTGGGCAATGTTTACTGGCAAACCCGAAATGGTAGAGATGTTTAGCAAATGGAATTTCAATAAAACGGGGTTAATGATAAATGGAGCCATCACGATAATTAGCGCATTGCTGATACTTTTTCCAAAAACATTTCTCTGGGGCAATTTTTTAATGGCAGCTGGAATTCTACTGATTATTTGTCTACACCTTTTAGATAAAGATATGAAAGGGATGATTATAGAATTACCTTTTCTATTGCTTAATTTAATCATCATTTATTTGCAGCATCCGTTTGTAAAAAATAGTTAGAAATATAAAATGACATCAGATTTATAAGCGATTGCACAGTATATGATGACAGTATAGCTATCATCAGCATTCGTATGGCTTGAATGGTTAAATAGGTAAAGGATGGAGGACTTTTCCGAAATAATTAATTATTATTGATGAGAAATCAATAATGGATATCAAGCTCCGGAATTTAATCGGTATAAGAAATATGTTATTGCCTGCGCGCGAAATAAATCTTAAAGCTAAAGAAACTGAATGGTTATTCAATCTGGCAGTTGGCGATCAACATGCATTTCGGCGTATTTATGATACCTATAGCAATAATATTTATAAATACTCGCTCCATTTGTTGAAATCGGAAGAGCTGGCGCATGAAAATGTCCAGGAAACTTTTTTGAAACTCTGGAATATGAGGAGAGAAGCAAGCACAGTACTGAACCTGGAAAGCTATCTGGTTACCATCAGCCGTAACGCTGCACTGGATGTGCTTCGAAAATCCAGACTTACTTTGAGGTCTGAAGCGATAGTCAAGGAGAAATGGGTTGAGGGCCATAATGAAACTAATGAAAAAATAACACTCCAAGATACCAGAAGGATTTTGCAAGAAGCGATTGATCAACTGCCACCCCAGCAGAAACTGGTTTATCAATTATGTCACCAGGAGGGGCTTAAATATAACGAAGCTGCCGCTCAACTCAATATTTCTCCCAATACCGTTAAATTGTACATGAAACTTTCCCTACGGTTTTTACGGGACTACCTGGCCAGACATACAGATCTTGCCATTATTTTGATGATTTTTAAATTATTTTAATCTTTTTTTATCTCCTTATACCCTTTGTGTGCTGTGGTTCGTCTACTTAGGAAAGGGCAAGCTTTATGGGCATTGCTGTAAGTCCCTGAATGAAAGATGAACAAAGAAAGAATAGGCTATTTATGCAGGCAGTATTTTGGAGATCGCGCCAGTACTGAGGAATTGAATGAACTGGAGTCGGTTTTCCATAGCGACGAAATGGCGGAGGACCTTAAGGCTGTATTGTCTGAAATATATGCCGACTTCCCAAAGGAAAGCTATGCGGATCTTGACCGGGAAATTTCCGGTCAGCTTTTCGATAAGATAAGCGCTGCTGTAAGGAAGCCAGTAACTTTCCGTATCTGGCCGCGTATCTGGGCTGCCGCGGTAGCAGTTGTTGTGCTGGGTGTAGGTTTGTTTTTTTACCAGCAGGTACAGCGGGGCAAAAACGAGCCTGGCCAAAATCAATTAAAAAATGATGTTGTATCGGGCGGAAATAAAGCCATGCTTACCTTGTCGGACGGTAAAACTATTAACCTGGAGGATGCTGTGAACGGCCAGATCGGTACAGAGGGCGGATCAGTGATTAGCAAAACCGCTGATGGAAAGGCTGTCTATAAAAGTGCCGTAAACGTTGCGAATACCATAAATCCTGTTATGAACACTATGATAACACCTCTTGGTGGCACATTTCATTTGGTGCTTGCCGATGGGACGGGCGTCTGGCTTAATGCTGGGTCATCGATAACATTTCCTGCGGTATTCAGCGGTCGTAGCAGGGAGGTTAAAATTCAGGGGGAAGTTTATTTTGAGGTTGCGCACAATGCTGCCAAACCTTTTCGCGTACTTTCAAACGGGCAGTTGATAGAGGTGTTGGGAACTCATTTTAATGTCCGTGCTTATAGCAATGAGGCGGTTTCAAAAACAACATTATTGGAAGGTGCGGTAAAAATTACCGCTGCAGGTCGGCAAAGCGTGTTGAAACCAGGCCAGCAATCGGTATTAAGTGCAGACCAGTTGGAACTTAGCAATGTGGATGTCCATGAAATTGTAGCCTGGAAGGATGGTTACTTCGATTTTACCGATGCTAACATCCATACGGTGATGCGCGAATTTTCCAGGTGGTACAATGTGGATATAGCATTTGCAGGACCGGTAACTAAAGATACCTTTACCGGCAGGTTGCCACGCAGCTGGTCGCTGGCAAAAGTAATGAAGATGATGCGCTCGTCTGGCTCAATCCAGCTAACGGTTGAGGGAAGGAGGGTTATGGTCAGGTAACCTAAACACCAAGGGCCGTGATCCGAAAAAAATAAAAGCCGGTTGTGGTGGAACACAACCAGCCGATATCCGGAAATGGCCGATCATTTTTGTGAACCAATCAAACTCATTTAACCAGACAAACAAATGTATAAAATTTATACCCAAAAAACGGGTGTGTTAACTATGCACATTCACCAAATCCTGTTAGTTATGAGGTTAACTATCCTAATCATGATTTTAGGTATTTTACAGGCAAGCGCAACCAGCTTCGGGCAAAAGGTAACGCTGACTGTTAAGAACGAACCGCTGTCAAAGGTCTTTAAAAAGATCAGCCAGCAAACCGGATATGGTTTTATCCTTTCCAATAAGATGATGGAGGACACTAAACGGGTATCTCTTGACCTGAAAGATGTACCCTTGGATGAAGCTTTGCGTCTGCTGTTCAGGGCGCAGCCAGTCAGTTATACCATTGAAGACAAATCTGTCCTGGTTTCAAGGAAGGTGGAAGCATCTTCTGCAGGCCGTATAGCCGGACGGGTTTGGCAAACAGATATTAAAGGGAAGGTAGTTGACGAAAAGGGACTGCCATTGCCAGGGGTAACTGTAATGATAAAAGAAAGTGGTACTACAACCACTACGGATACGGACGGACGTTTTTCCTTTAAGTCAGTTGGCGGCGCCCAAGTGCTTGTTTTTAAATTCATTGGCTATGAAACACTGGAGCTACCTATTGGCCGGGAGATAGAATTTAATGTAACGCTGAAAGAAAGCCTGCAGTCTCTAAATGAGGTTGTGGTTCTGGGGTTCGGCCAAACGCAGAAAAAAATTGCCCAGACCGGTTCGGTCGCCGCGGTTTCTTCCAAAGAACTAAAACAGAGTCCGGTAGCTAATCTTACAAATGCGCTGGCGGGCCGCTTGCCAGGGTTAATTGCTCAACAGCGCAGTGGAGAGCCGGGAAAAGATATTGCCTCTTTACTGATCAGGGGAAGGGCTACCTTTAACAGCGCCCAGCCATTGATTACCATTGACGGTGTGCAGAAAGACCCAAGTGCTATTGGCAAGCTAGACGTAAACGAAGTAGAAAACATCACTATTCTGAAAGATGCATCTGCCACTGCATTGTATGGTGTTAAGGGGGCAAACGGGGTAATTATTATCACTACCAAAAGAGGGGCTGCCGGCCCGCCAGTAATTACAGCAGGTATCCAAAGCGCTATATTATCGGCCACACGTCTGCCAAAATTTTTAGGTTCCTATGATTATGCTGTGCTAGCTAATGAGGCGGCAAAGAATGACAATCCACTGGTTACTCCGCCGTATTCTGAGGTTGCGCTGGAAGCTTACAGGACAGGGGCTGACCCGATGCGCTATCCGAATATAGACTGGGTACACGAGATGATCAAATCATCTAGTTTAAGTCGGGCCAATTTTAGTGTAAATGGTGGAAGTACAAGCTCCAGGTATTTTGTAAACCTGGGATATGTAGAACAAAATGGTTTGTACAGGGCAACAAAGCAGCCAAAATATGATCCCAATGCGCAGATGAAGCGGTACAACTTCCGTTCGAACATCGACATGGACTTAAATAAGAACTTCTCCCTTTCCCTGAACCTCTTTGGGGCTATTGAAAATACGAATGCTTCCAGGATTGCCTCTGATGCGCTGTTTGGTTATCTGGGAGGGATACAGCCCAATGCGGCCCCAATTATGTACCCAACCGGATTTTATGGGAGGGATCCGGCAATGGGGGCCAATCCACTAAAAGAGTTGAATACCTGGGGTTTTACACAGGGTTTTAACTCATCTCTTTCCGGAATGTTATCGGCTACGCATAAGCTGGATTTTCTAACGAAAGGACTGTTTGTTAAAGGCAACTATTCTTTTGACGGTTATTTCCTGAATTCCTTTACCCGTTCTGAATCTGTTAGAAGTGCCTTTTATAATGGTACCGGCGATCTGAAGGACGAGGCAAGTTATACTTATGCAGGATCGGACCAGGCACTGAGTGCCCCGGTTTCTACTTTCAGTCAGAATCGCGATATCTGGACAGACTTATCTTTAAATTACCAACGTGCATTTGGCGACCATAATTTTACAGGATTGTTGCTAGCCAATCGGACACAGAAGGTTATTGGTGGAGAGGTGCCCTATGTATCGCAGGGCCTGGTAACAAGGATTGCCTACGATTACCAAAACAGGTACTTTGCCGAGTTTGATGCGGGATACAATGGTACAGATAATTTTGCCAAAGAAAGCCGGTATGGCTTTTTCCCGGCAGTATCGGCCGCCTGGATTGTTTCCAGGGAGCGCTTTTTAAAGCAGGTTGGGCTGATAGAACTGCTGAAAATCCGCGGTTCTTACGGATTAACGGGGAATGACCAGTTGAGCGGCAGACGCTGGCTGTTTGTTTCGCAGTTTAACCGGGGTGGGGGCTACCAGTTTGGTGATCCCTTGTCGACACTGCAAGGTGTGCAGGAAGGAGCACTTGCAAATGCAGGTGTAACCTGGGAAAAAGCGCGTAAAGCCAATATTGGGCTGGATGCTGTATTTGCAAAAGGCTTACTGGGCATTACGCTCGATGTGTTTCAGGAAAGGCGTAATGATATTCTGATCACCCGTAATTCTGTGCCTTCGCTTATCGGGGTAAGTGCCTCTAACTTGCCACCTGTGAATTTCGGATCAGTAAAAAACCATGGCTTTGAGCTGGTATTGTCACATAAAAACAAAATCGGAGAACTGAGTTATCATGTTCAGGGGAATGTCTCGTTTGCAAGAAACAAGATCATTTTTATGGACGAGGAGGCCAAGCCTTACAACTATCTGCTCAAAACAGGTTTGCCCATTGGTCAGCTATACGGATTGACGGCAGTTGGTTTTTTTCAAAGCCAGGAAGACATCGACAACAGTCCGCAACAGTTTGGTAAGCTGATCCCCGGAGATTTAAAATACCGGGACCTGAACAGTGATGGTATTATTGATGCCAATGACGCTGGCCCGATTGGGGGGACGGCTGTACCGGAGATATTTTATGGTGCATCCCTGTCGGTCCAATGGAGAAGTCTGGACCTAAGCTGCCTTTTTCAGGGTGCGGGCAACGTCAATGTAATATTGAACAATCAGGCTGCATATGAATTCTGGAATCGTGGAAATGTATTGGAGCAGCACCTAGGTAGGTGGACACCTGAAACAGCGGCTACGGCAACTTATCCGGCTCTGCATTACAGCGTGAACACGAACAACCACAGATTTTCTTCTTTCTTTTTGAAGGATGCGAGCTATTTAAGGCTAAAAAATGTGGAACTCGGTTATACACTCAAATTCAAAGCCATGAAAAAACAGCTGGGTACCACCGCATTAAGGGTGTTTGCCAATGCTCAGAACGTATATACCTGGGACAAGGTCGGAGGGACTTTTGATCCCGAAATTCCTAGTGGAAACGGGGCGGTATATCCTCAGCAGCAGGTGTACAATTTTGGGCTTTCTGTTGATTTTTAAATAAAAACGATTGAATTATGTCACATAAAAATATAACATTTATTGTATTTGCTGTGCTGATACTGGCGGCAGGTTGCAAGAAAATAGATTCCTACCTGGATAAAGCAGAGTCGGGAGGTTTAACCGATGAGGAAGTGTTTACCAATTATGCCTATACCAGCGGCTTTCTGTCTGATATTTACAGTTCTGCGTTACTACCCAACTGGTCACCCCTGATGTATGGCTTCAGCTTTTCTACCATTACGGATGAGGCGCATGCCTCACATGCAGATACCCAGGGTTATGGGCAAGCGTTTAAAAATGGTACGCTTTCGCCTAACTTAAATCCCAATGACATGTGGGCGCCTAGTTATGCCAACCTGAGAAAAATCAACATGTTCCTGGCCAGAATAGACAACGTACCGATAGAAGCAGAACAAGCTGCAGACCAATCTGCAGGAAAAATAAGAATGAAAGCTGAAGCTTTATTCCTGCGTGCCTATGTATATGCCGAGCTGCTGAAACGCTATGGCGGAGTACCTGTTATCGACCGGGTATTGCAGATTTCGGATGACCTGAACATTCCAAGAAAGACTTATCAGGAGACAGTTGACTTTATTGTAAAAGATTGCGATAACGCCATAGCTGTACTTCCTCCTTCCTATACAGCCAGTAACATCGGAAGGGCAACCAAAGGGGCTGCGATGATGTTAAAGGCCCGGGTTTTGTTGTATGCGGCCAGTGCCTTAAATAACCCTGCAAACGATAAACAGAAATGGGAGATTGCTGCCAGTGCTGCAAAAGAAGTGCTGGACCTTCAGCTGTATAGTCTGGATGACAACTATAAGCTGCTTTTTCACAAAAGGTCATCACCGGAAATCATTTTTCAATCGACCAGTAATTTTACCGACTGGCTACAACGTAACCTTCCACCAAGTTTAAAGGGATATGGCAATATCCACCCTTCGCAAAATCTGGTAGACGAATATGAGATGAAGGATGGTTCAGCATTTAGCTGGAGCAACCCTGTGCATGCCGCAAACCCTTATGCAAACAGGGACCCAAGATTGGCCATGAGCGTGATATACAACACCCGTGCCTGGGGAACAGCTACCATTTTTACTTTCGTAGGCTCTGGTACTGCAGATGCTCTGGCTTTTGGGAATAACAGCACCAGAACGGGCTACTATCTGGCCAAAACAGTAGATGAAAGCGGTGGCTTAAGTGCGCCCATAAACTATGGGAGCCATTTTGAAATATTTATGCGTTACGCAGAAGCACTTTTAAATTATGCAGAGGCAAAAAATGAAGCATTGGATGTTCCTGATCAAAGCGTTTACGATGCCATCAATGCTATACGGGCAAGAAAAGGCGTTGAAATGCCACCTTTACCTCCGGCCCTTGGCAAAGATGCCATGCGCTTGCGCATCAGACATGAACGGATGATCGAACTCGCTTTTGAAAGCCATCGTTTCTGGGATGTGAGGCGATGGAAAATAGCAGCTGCCGTGCTGACCAAACTTTATGGGGTACGTATTACAAAAACAGGTGCAGTATATAAATACGAACGGTTTTTAGTAGAAGACCGGGTGTTTGACCAGAGTAAAAACTATTTGTATCCTATCCCGCAGACCGAGATTAATAAAGACAGGGCCCTGGTACAAAATCCCAATTATTAGGACCCACTGATTATCTAAATTATAAGGAAATGAAACATATATGCTGTAAAGTATTATACTATAAAATCGTATTGATTTTAATGACAGCCGGTTTTTCGGCATGCAAACAGGAACTGATATCCAATCCTGACCAATATGCCCGGTTGTATATGGTACAGGCCAGTACCTATCCTGCGGTAAGGACTTTTGTGATGAAGAGTGAGGTACAAACTATTGATGTTGCTGCAGCAATTGGAGGAGTAACCGATCCCGGGCAGGACGTTGAAGTAAAGTTTAAAGTGGATAATGGACTGGTGGGGGAATTTAATGCGAAGAACAATACTGCTTATGCTGTGCTACCCGAAGGGAGTTATGAACTGGAAAAAACGTCGGCAACGATCAGAAAAGAGGAAAGAGTATGTGCTCCTTTGAAAATCAAGCTGAAAACGCTTGGCACACTGGAAGCTTTTAAGCAATACCTGCTCCCGGTAAGCCTCTCGGCGGATTTTGCTATCAATGAAAATTTAAGAACAGCTTATTTTCTTATAGAAGGCCAGCGGGAGGGTATTAACATCAGGGTGATGTCCTTAGATAAAGGTTCTACTGTGACCAATCTGAATGCTGTAGCGGATGTAATCAAAGCCAATAATCCTGATCTGTTGCTGGTAAAGGCCATGGACATCAATACCGTAAGAAGCGGCAAGGTAGATCAGGTAATGCTGTTGTCTCAGTTAATAGGAATGCCCAATTATCTGTTTGCTACTTCTATTGCAAGCTTTGATGGCGGAACATACGGTTCCGCGGTTTTCTCAAAATACCCGATCATAAAAAATGAAACCCATATTTTACCTACAGGCGATACCAGTGCCGAGAAAGGGCCGCTTGGAGTAATCACGGTACAGGTAAACGATAATAACAGACTGGTTTTTGCAGGTACGCAGCTTAATGCAAATGCTACCCGTCGTGCGGCCCAGTTACCGGAACTACTCAGGATCCTGCAGACTTATACCAGCGACCCGCTGATCCTGGCCGGAAATTTCAACGATACGCCACCTGCCGGAAGTGTTTATGCAGGCCTGTCAGGGATTGGGATGAATTTTCCATGCAGTAACTGCCCACCCAATAACCCGGCTACAAACCCGACTGCGTATTCAGACTTTATACTCTATAAAACAGCTGATAGGTTTAGGGTTCAGAGTTATGCTGTAGGTAGTACTACGACCAGTACACATTTGCCGGTAATTACCCAGTTTACTTTATATTATTAGTTCATCATTTAAATTGAATGCCATGATCATCATTAAAAATATTGCCTGCAGAGTAATTCTGATTTGTTTGTTTGGGTTTGGGTTTTCCGGTTGTGACAAAATAAAGACCGAGGGGAAAAAGGACGCAATTACTGAAAAAGTCAGCTCAAAAAATACAGCTGAAGCCGATGCTTCTGTTGCTTCTTGTACTACCTGTTACATTGCCACAACCAACCAGGCCAATAACAGAATTGAGTTGTATGACGAGACAGTGACCGACTGGAACACTGCTGCCGCGCTGAAATGGTCGTGGTGGCCGGCCGATTGGGGTGGCTTTTCCACCACAGAAATAGCTGCCTGGTCAAATGTTTCGGATGTGAAGGTCCGCAATACTACGCACTGGTCAGGCACCAGTCAGGTTATTGTGGTTGCATCTTCGGGTGGGTTGGTTGCCATTGCCGGTCATCCAAACGGAATTAGAAAATGGGCCAGAAATGTAGGTGGAAATCCGCATGCGGCAGAGCTCCTGCCAAATGGAAATATTGCGATAGCAGCGTCCACAGCTGGTTGGATAAGGGTTTATGCTTCTTCGCAAGGTGGTTCAAACAACACCTATGTCCAGGTTAACCTTCCTGAGGCGCACGGTGTGTTATGGGATCCGGTAAACAACTGTTTGTGGGCAATTGGAGATAATTTATATGCCTTTACCGTTGGTGGAACGGCAGCAAACCCTACGCTTACCGAAATAGTTAGCCGCAGATATACTGTTCCAGGAACAGGACATGATCTCTCGCCATTTTATGGCGATACAAATAAGCTATGGTTCAGTGCTACCGCTGGAACCTGGTCTTACAACAAAACAACAAAAATAGCAACCCAGGCCCCTGGCAGTGCTTTTCAGAGCAGTGTCAAAGCAATCAGCAACCAGACTGCATCGGGGCATATTGTAACAACCATACCGAGAACTTCATGTTCACTGAATACCTGGTGCACAAGTTATGTTCATTTTTATAGCAATACCGGGCTTTGGCTGTACGACCGCATCAGAACGGGCGCTGCCTTTTATAAGGGGCGGACTTTTAACCCGGCATATCAGTAACATATAATTAAATAAAATGGTATGGAGCGGCAGCCGGAATGCCTTATTTGTCAATTCCGGCTGTCTTGTAAATTGTTTCGACACTATGCTGAATGGCTTTAGAAATGCGCGCTTTTCCTTTGGCCTCATTGATGTCAATACCACAAAAATTACTGCCATTGGATTTTGCGTGCAGGGACAGGTAGTAGATGCCTGCAATATGTAATGCTAAAAAGGCCCGGATATCAACTCCGGAGTGCTCAAAATCCTTTTCTAAAATCTCCAGCAAACCATCACCTGTCGCTTCCCGCTGATCAGCCACCTTCCGCAACATTTTATCCTTCCCCGCCAGGCCCCAATGCATAATCTTTTGTTGGATCCTGTCGCTCAGTAAGGTATCAAACTGGGCCTGCAATACTGTACTTACCATTGCTTTTCCAAGATGCTCCGGATTTGCCATTAAATTACTGAGCATTTTCCTGGCGCCTGATTTCCAGAAATCCTTCTCCATAATATAGGTTTCTATCAGGTTATCGAGTGTACCGAAGTAGGTATAGATCAGTTTCCTGTTTAATCCTGCCTCATTGGCGATGTTGACCGCAGTAAGCCCGGGATAGCTGTGCTTCTGCAATACTTTCCCTACAGCGCTTACCAGTTTTTTCATGGAGCGGGCTTTCTCCCGGAGCGGCCCTGAGGCTACTTTTCTGGATTTTGGTTCCTTTTTTTCGGTTTCCGTTTTCTTGCTTTTTGACATCATATTCCATTTTTGAGGCCCTTGCAAGTTGTAACTTTTTGCCGATAAATTCAACTTATACCGCCTCAAAAAGTAAAAGCATATTTTAACAGAAAAGTCCTTGCCCTGAGCGGCATCTGGAATACCGATAACTGATTTGAATTGAAAACGATCTGCTTATATACCTCCTGACCGAGCAGATTAATGCCATTGAGCTCAAAATAACTCTTCCATTTTGCCGGACTATATTTTACATTAAAATCTATGAAATGGTTGGCTACGGGGTTCTGTAAAGACTGTTTATACCAGCTGAACTTATAGCTAATGCCATACAGTAGCTGCTCAGTTAAATTGTGTTGCCACTCTGCCTTTATTTTCTCAAAGTCAGTGCTGTTTTTAGTTACAGCATTACCGGATAGTTTTTGTTCATTTATAAACTTTCCAGCCTCTGCAGTAACTGAAGCTGTCGCTTTACTAAATATTCTTTTTCGGGCATTACCCGAAAAGCTGATGATATAGGCATCGTATGGTGAAATCTGGCTATTGTAAAAACTATTTCCCTTTTGCAGGCTGAGGCTGCCCGAGGCGGAAACATTGACAGACAGGAAAAACAGATATTTGGATAGGTTTGCACTCAAAGCATACCTATCGGCCCTATTTTTAAAATCAATGGCCACCGATTTTGTAACGCCACTATCAAGGGTATACGCATTGATAAAATTTTGTTTTGTCCGGTCATAGTTAAAATTTAAGCTGTAAAAAAACATTTTTAAGGGCTTTCTGTAAGCATACCTTAGCCCCATTGAACTGACGTCTGTTTTTGGCAGAGGGGCATTATTAAAGTTAAACTGCCTGTAGTTTACCAGGATTGTTCCAGGATAAATATCATTGACCTGGCCAAATTCTGTTTGCCTGGAAAACCTGAAATTCGTTTCGGCATATTTGCCCATTTTTTTGCGGAGTTCTATTACGGGGTTGGGCAGGAACCATACGTTTTTGCCGGGTGCAATTTTTTTTTGGCCTGTGTAATCAATAAAGCTGTAAGTAGGGCTTGCCTCAAAACTAACTGACGATCCTTTTTCAAAGAGATAAATGGCCGAAACCTTGCCAAAAAAGCCAAGATTGTTAAATGCAATATCATTATTAAACTGGTTTCCTACAGGCTTTGTCACCTGGCTGCTGTCTGTTATATACAACCCGGAATTTAGTTTATTCCGTTCGTAGTTGAGCCCAAGGGCAGCAGAAAGGATAAACCGGTCAAATTTTGTTTTATAAGTAACCGACTGGTTAATAAAGATATTCCGGGTACGCGCCTGCTGATCTAGCTTAAGGTAACCTACGCTATCATTAACAACGTTTTCCTGTATTCCGGGCAGAATGGTTAAAGCTTCATTAAGTTTGTAATACTGCAGCAGAGAATTGTACTGCAATATATTGTTTAGACCCAGGGCTTTAATCAGGTAAGTCTCATTACTTAAAGACGAATAAGAGGAAGGCTGGTTTTGTTTAAATTCCTGCCCATTCTGGGCGGTATTCCCGCTTCTATCCCATTTAGGAAGATCGGCTCTGGTAACCGACCTCACATATATTGAACTGCTGTTTTTCTCAATCTGGGCTTGGATTTGCCATTGGTTCAGTTTAAATGTGCTGTTCTGCGCTTCATCGTAACTTATGGTGTCTGCACCGGGTAGAAAATAATTCAGCAGATTGTTATATCTGTTTTTGCGTTTGAGCTGAAGTGTGGAAATGTTTAAGCGCAAAGACCAGTCTGTTTTTAATTTGAACAAGGTATTGATATTCGCTGCGTTGTCATTATTCATTAAATAATATTGTTCTGCAACGGCAGGAAGGGTTTCGTTCTGCATCGAAAGATAAGGCCTGGGGCTCCTTAAATTCATTTCACTACCATTGGCCGATAGCCCGATATCTGTATTTTCGGTTTCCAGGTTCTCCCCGATATTATTTGTTTTGAGGTTGTTGATACCCTTCAGCTTTTTCTGAAAAATAAGGTTGTTCAGTTCGGTACTGTAAGCTTTATTGCCCAGGCCAATATACCCGGTATTGATGGTCATGGTACGGGCGCTGTCGGTTAGCTTAAGATTTAAGGAAACATTATTGGCAATTACATAGCCGTTTAGGGCTTTTATTGGCTGGTCGCGCTCTATTACCTGTACCTGCTCTACAGCGCCAACAGGCACATTATTGGTGGCAAGCCTGTATTTACCACTTAAAAGGTTGTCCCCGTCGATATATACATTATTGATGCGTTTTCCATTGTAGCTGATGGCACCTTTTTCATCGACCTGTATGCCGGGCAGCCGACCAATTAAATCGGCGATGACGCGGTCGTTTTTATCGGCAAATGCTTTTACACTGTATTTTAAGGTATCGCTTGACAGCGATATTTTGCTTTCCGATTTTATGACCACTTCCTGCAATTGCCGGATCATCTTCTTTAAGGTAATCACATACTTTTGATCGGGGTGGCCGGTAAGCGGTACAATAGATTGCTGATAACCCAGGGCGGTTATTTTAATAGACAGCTGCTGGCTGGTATTTTGAAAAGTACAATTAAAAATACCTTTTTGATTGGTTTTTTCAAATACAATGCCAGCACCCTCTTTGTCCACAATGGTTACAGATGCACCTGCAACCGGATCTCCTATGCTGTCTTTTACCAGGCCGCTGACGCTGGTCTGTGCAGCTAACAGGGAGGCGGAAAACATTAAATAAAAAATTAAAAACAGGCGTTTTACGTCCAAAGTGGTAATCGGCTTAGTTAGTCAGCTCCAGCGGATAATTTACCGTAAATTTTTTACGGGATTTTCCCTGAGGGTCGCCCTGCACCGCTACTTTATCTATTGATGTTTCAGTTCCGGTATATCCGCCTGCACTCAGGCTTTCTTTATAGGCTTTTTCCATGCGGTTGTAATCTGAATGGCTGGTAACAACGGCATCCGCAGGCAGTTCAAAGGATATGCCCGCCGGCAATGAGGCGCCCAATGTTAGCCTGGTACAGGTAAATTTGATCCGCTGGCTGTCATCATAGGCTTCCATGATCAGGCCCGGCAGGCCCTGCAGTTTCCAGGGGCCAAAACCCACGGGGATGTCGGTTGTAAACCAGGCCGTATATTTTCGACCTTTACAGGTCCCTGTAGCCATCTGGCAGATATATCCCAACAATGTTTTGGTCTCTTTTTCAATTTTCCAGTTAATTCGCTCCATGGCCTCTTTGATCAGATAGTTATTTTCGCTGAAAAACTTATTTACATAGACTGCCCTGTCATTTGTTGAGCTGAAAATATTTTCGGCGGTTGAGGGGACGAAAAGACCCATATTTACCTGGTTGCTGCCTGCGCTGGTGGCAGCTTCAATTTTTGACTTCAGAATGGAATCCTGCATTTGTTTGGTATAGCTGGTATATAAGCTTCTCTGCGCGTTAAACGCCATTTGGAAATCCTCTTCCCAGATGCGGCCTGTATTGGTGGTATCACGGATATGAAAGAAATGATAGATTGCAACGCCTGAAGAGGTATCGGTTGTTTTTTTGTCTTTATAGTTGAAGGAATAAAAGATGCATAACAGTAATGCAGATACAAAAAGCTTAAGGTAGTAAGTCATATATCTTGATTTATAAATAAACCCCGGGCAACGCCCGGGGTATGCTGAAATAAAAGAAAGTCTGTTCTCTGTATGTCCTGACGGGTGCTTAATTAGAAACAGCCGCCACCTGCATTTGCATAACCGCCGGCATAGTTATAAGCTGTTTGTGCCATTGAAGCGTCGGAAACGGAATTTCCCGCAGATACCCAAACTGTTAACATCTGCCCACAGCTGTCATAAAAATAAAAAGCCTTTTGCCTGCGGAAGGCTGTTTTTTCAGTTTCAACTGTTTTTGCATCACTTTTGTTCAGCTTTGCAGCCTTTTTTACCTCTGCTTTTGTTACTACCGCGGCAGCTTCTTTCGGGGACAGGTCATTGGCATATGCGCCAGCTGCCATAAATGAGCATATTAATGCTATAAATAAATGTTTCATGATTTTGATTTTAATAGATAAATGATTTTTTTAATGCTGGAAAGCATGGTCTTACCTTGGGAAACATCCGCTTCCGGTAAGTGTACCTTCCGCATATGTATAAGCTGTTCCGTACAAATCGGCATCGGTTGATGAGCTGCCACCAGATACCCAGACAGTCATCTGCGTACCACAGCCATCATAGAAGGTAAAAGCCATCTGACGGCGACGAAGTGTTCCTTTTTCAGTTTCGCTTTCCAGCGGTTTACCGTTGTTTTGATCAGGAACTGTGCGTACTTCTGTTTTTGTTACCACAGGAGCCGCTTCCTTTGGGTTTGTACCATTAGCATAAGTGCTAAATCCGATCACCGTACAAACCAATGCGATAAATAATTTTTTCATTTTTTTTGTTTTTTGATAGATAATTGAAATAGGTCAGAACATAAGAGAATGGACATTGCTGTATTCAATGCCACAAATGTAGTTTCAATTCGCAATAAATCAAAATTAATTCTCACTAGTGAGATATAATATTAAAAAAAAGAAGAAGTGCGAAACAATTTTCAAAGGATTCAATCTGAGATTGAGTCTGGATTTTTCCTTATATTTAAGTAAGTTGATTGAATGTTATTGAGATCATAAGAAAAGATTTTCTGTTGAATTCGACGTGTGTGTAAAACAATAGTCAGGGGCGAGGTTTTTATATCGCATAAATATATACGGCAAATAATTTGTGGATTTTTTAAAATAGTACAAATGCAGACAATACTAGGTGCCAATGGGCAAATTGCGGAAGAACTGGCCAGAGCGCTAAAACGGAGCTATACCACAGACATCAGGCTGGTGAGCAGAAACCCGAAAAAGGTTAACGATACCGACACATTGTTTGCTGCAAACCTTCTGTATAGGGATAAAACAGACGAAGCAGTTAGCGGTAGTGATATAGCCTATTTTACACTTGGTCTTCCAATGGATAGCAAAGTATGGGAAGGGCAGTTTCCGGTAATCATGCGAAATGTGATAGATGCCTGTAAGAAACACAGGACTAAATTGGTGTTTTTTGACAATACCTATATGTATCCCCAAAATGATAAGGTATTAAATGAAGAAAGTCAGTTCGCTCCCGTAGGTAGAAAGGGAATCGTAAGAAAGAAACTTGCTGAAATGCTCTTACAGGAAATGAAAACAGGGCAGATCGAAGGGGTGATTTGCCGCGCCCCGGAATTTTATGGCCCTGGCAGAACGCAGAGCATTACCAATACCTTTATTTTCGACGCTATTAAGAAAAATAAAAAACTACAAGTCCCTATCAATGATCGTAAATTAAGAAGTCTGATATGGACCCCCGATGCCAGTAGGGCTACTGCTTTGATAGGTAACACTCCAGATGCTTACGGACAAACCTGGCATTTACCTGTAGATGAAAACAGGCTGTCGTATATGGAATTCATTGCATTGGCATCGGAAGTTTATGACAGAAAATTTGAATATCGTGTTATCCCCAAATTCATCCTGAAAATTGGTTCTATCTTTAATAAACAGGTAAGTGAACTTCAGGAGCTTTTGCCAAGGTATGCCCATGATAATATATTTGAGGCCTCCAAGTTCAGGAACCGCTTCCCCGAATTCCATATTACGACTTTTAGAGAAGGGATGGAACAAATAAAAGCGGAACAGGAAATATAGCTAATTAATGTGGTTAATGCCATCCCTTATATTTTATGTTTTAGCGCTTGATTTATTGTACTTACTCTTGTATTCAAGTGGTGATATGCCAGTAATTTTTCGAAACACCTCCCGAAATGCCTTTGTATCTGCATAGCCTACTTCATACATGATCTCATTAATTGTCTTACGGGAATTTTCCAGTTCTTTTTTTGCAGATTCTATCTTTACCCTTTGCCAATATTCTACAGGTGTATTACCCGTAGCTTTTATAAACCGCCGATCAAAGTTTCTTCTCCCCAGAGTGAGGTTTCTGGAGAGCTGTTCCATCGATATTTTCTCAAAAAAGTTTTTTTCAATATACTCTTGTGCTTTAATAACCACTTCATCCCCATGCGATTTTTGTCCATTGAAAATCACAAAACCCGATTGTACCTGCCGCTCAATATCAATCTGGAAAATTTTTGAGCAATAGATGGCCGTCTGTCTGTCGTAGTATTTTTCTACCAGGTAAATAATAAGGTTTAGGAAAGAGTAACCACCGCCATTTGTATAAATACCATGCTCGTCGGTAATTAGTTTCTCTACTTTTAAATTCACCTTCGGGAACAGCATTTTAAAGTTCGCTGCAGCATTCCAGTGGATAGAGCAATTCTTCTTATCCAGTATACCTGTTGAGGCCAGAATGTAAGCCCCTGTGCACATGCTGGCCACCTCGGCTCCTTTTTTATATTGTTTTAATATCCAGTCTACCATCAGGGCATTTCGACCCTCTATTCCTTTAAAACCTGGTGCTATGGCCGGAATAATAATCAGATCTGTTTTAAGTATATCATTAATACTTTTTTGGGAGGTAACTGCCAGCAGGCCATTTACAAAACTGGATTGTTCCGATACGCCCACAAATTCGATATCGAATATCTGCGTTTTATGATTTCGAACATAATAATTGTTTGCTTCGGTAAAAATATGATATGCTCCAATAATACAGGATAATGTGTTTGGCCCGGTCTGCAAATCCGGAACTAAAATGGTAAGATGTTTCATGACTAAGATTTTAAAATCGAAAACCGGTTGAGTCTTGTTATAGTTTTATCATTATCACAAAGTTAAAAGAATCAGCTGTCTAAATCAACCTCTCATAATGTCTAACTGGCACACTGTTTTGGTGGTCTCAAGTCAATATCTTTGATATGAAGTAGAAAAGATAAGATTAACATTAAAAAATAACCATTATGAAACAACAAGATGTTACAACTGGTTTTACAGTTGATGCAACACCAGAACAGGGATTTGAAAAAGTTCCGAATCCATCTGCAAAGTGTATTTATCATAGATTATTGATTGAAGCTCCTATAGAAAAGGTGTATCAGCACATCACCTCGCAAGAGGGGCTGGCAGGTTGGTGGACACCAGATACGATTGCAAAAGCTGAAACAGGAAGTATTCTAAGGTTTGGCTTTGGTCTGGATTATTTTAAGGAAATGGAAGTAACAGAACTAAGACCTTTTAGTCTGGTAAAATGGAAATGTATAAAGGCGTTTGAAGATTGGATAGGTACCACACTTACTTTTGAGCTGGAACCACATCAAAAAGGATGTGTTCTATTGTTTCATCATGATGGATGGGAGGCATATACACAAGAATTTGCCTCATGTAGTTTTGACTGGGCGCTTTTTTTCAGAAGCTTAAAATTTCTCTGCGAAACAGGGAAGGGCTTTCCCTATCCCGAATTTAATAAATGAACCGGGATGATTAAATCTAATCTTTTTTCCAAATCCGTGTACAAGGTGAAGGAATAGATCGAAGCTTAAATTGTTTGAAAAAGTCCTTTTGGCAAACCTAAATTTCAGGCAAATTTTTATTTGCCAGGGGGATTTTTTGGCCAAGCCTTTTTTGCCAGCTGATATTGGTATTCGTCGGCTGTACTGCCATCAATTGTGATATCTTTTTGGGTCAGCGTGATGGTGATTTTATTAAAATCGAGCCCTAATGGAGATAATTTAACTGGTTTGATAAGAATTTGGGCGTGAGTTTTTGGATGATAGCTATACTGTTTTAACACTGGCATAGTGACAGGAGTTGCCAATTTACCTCTAAAGACCATTGTAAAGGACTTTTTCCTGTAATCCATTTTTGCCTCGATGTATTGAAATTGGAAACGTGCAGTTGAATCTGATTTGCTTTTAGGTTTGAGTACAGATAAAGGAAAATCCATATTAGCCGCAGAATCCATAGCCAATTTGAAATGGGGGTTAAAGTATTCGTCTATCTTAGTCTTGATGCCTTCCTGGAAAAAACCGGTGATGGCATAAAAGTTTTGAATTTTGTCCATTGTTTTTACTGAGTCCTTTTGCTCGATAAATGTTTTATATATTGGATGGATACGTTTTAAGCCGAAGGTTTGGATGTAGTATTTCAGATACTTGTTTATGTCCTCATAATCTTTTTCTGGAACCACAATATTCGTCTCCATTTTTTTGTTTACCATTTGGTTAAAGATCTTCAATTTTGGTGTTGATTGATCTGACTCTATTTCATGGTTTAGGGTATTGGCTATCATTTGACCTGGTGATAATTTGAGCATTTGATAAGCCATATTGAAAAAGTCTTCGTTGGTCTGCGGAAGATCGGAGTAACGTACCCTGCCAATGTAGGACCTGATTTGTTGGGTATATTCTACTCTGATTTGTTGAGAACGTGCTTTTGGCGGTGGCAGTGTGGCAAAGCGCAGTTTTATGCCGTCCGTCCCATCAAGCGGAACCAGAACCGGGTTCCTCCCACGAAGAGAGAAACTGATAAATGTGTTATCTCCATAGGTTGAATTGCTATTCTGCAAGTTGGTGATGAATAAAGGATTGACTGTTTTTTTTATCCATTTTTCGATATTACTCATATCGCATGGAATTTCGACACAACTGGAAAGCTCAAAAAGTAAGTCTAATGTGTTTTGAGCTGAAGCTTTGGTATAACCAATTAATGTAAAGATCAGTATGATGATTAAGCGTTTAATTTTCATGATCCAAATCTAAAGAAAAAACAGCAATTTTAAAGCCCAACTGAAGCCAGTGTAATTGACGAAGTGATGAAAGTGGTTAATAAAAGTTTTTTTATTTCCTGCAACTTTATTGCTACAGTTATAGGTATATATGAGGAGATTGAAGCAATTGTTCCTATTTTGTTAAACACTATTTTTTTGTTTTTTTGAACCAATTAACAAGTTACTTGTCTAATTGATGCTTAATTTTAATATTTAAATCTTAAGTTGGCATTTAAATATGAAAATTTAAATTAATTCTACTAATTTAGTGGGCTAATGAGTAATGAACAAGGAGCATTCATAACTGGGGAAATTATATTTAAAAACGATTGAGGGAAATGTTTAAAGGTCTGATCAATGAGAAGCATTTAATAACCATGTTGAACCAGGGTTGTGAAGATGCTTTTTCAGAACTTTTCGAAGCCTATTCTCCTGTTCTGGTATCTTTTACAGCTAAATTAAATATAGACGCCGAAGACATTCATGATACGGTACAACAAACCTTTTTAAAGGTTTGGGAAAACAGAGAAAAGCTAGATCCAAATGTTCCGTTAAAAAACTACATCATTACTGTCGCCAAAAATGATATCTATAACAAAATTCAACGGAATCTGGTTGCCAGAAGACATCATGAATTTTTGGCAGATGCCCAGCAACAACCTGCGGAGGATTTGAATTCTGAATTGCCCCGGATATTAAGACAGATTTTGGATACCCTTCCGGAGAAGCGCGCAAAGGTGTTTAAGATGAGCCGGCTTCAGGGATATTCCAATAAAGAAATATCCGAAGAACTTGGAATTTCTAAAAGTACAGTAGAAAATCATATCAATAATTCAACTGCAACAATTAAGAGAATATTAAAAAACTTTGGGTTTTGCATTACGGTTATAATTTATTTCATTTTATCTTAGGTGCAAATATTCTTTCAACTGTATAGTGTATAATTAGATTGAAAAGTGGACAAAGAACTATTAAAAAGGTATTTCGAAAAACAATGTTCAGCAACAGAAATTAAAACTGTTGAAGACTGGATATTGGATCCGGACAATCGTACCGAATTTGATGCTTTTTTGTCGGGGCGGTGGGATGATCATGTCAATGAGCAACTCGGTCTTGAAGTTGCAGGATTGAAGCGTCATAGCGTATCAAAATGGTGGGCTGTTGCTGCAGCAACAGCGGCTATCGCTTTTGGCCTTTACCTGTACCGTACGCAGCCGGCTGCGCTGAAGACAGAAATAAGGCTGTCGGCAGTTCCAGATCTGAAAAAGGCTGCTGGCCAGCCTACATCATCACCTGACACTAATCGATCGATGTTTAACACTAAAAAAAACATTCAGTATGAAAGAAAAGCCATCACAAACCAATCAGATCAAGTTTTATTAACCCAGGCAGATACGGTAAAACCGGAAACCAGGCCCAAATTCGTAAAAGCAACCAAACTGCAGGATTTCATGGTCAACAAAGTAGCTTTACTGAAGCTGATAGGCGATATCGATTCTAACCAGGTCGTATTGTTGAACCTTGATGTGCATGATATTACTTTCCAAAGATTAGCGGTATTGCTTCGTGATGAATGTGGTATTGTATTGGAGCCATGTAATGGTTCTGGTATGGCAAAAACCTATACGGCGCGGTTTGAGAAGATTTCACTTCCGGATTTATTAAATGACATGTCTCAAAAGATGATGTTTTCGTATTCTGTCCAGGATAATAAAGTCAAGATCTGTTTTAACTAAGGAATTAATTCCATTTGATCTTAGCGTTTCGGTCGAGTTTCTCAGCATGCTTTTTTAAAGTCATGGATGAGCTATGTACGTCCAAAAGCGTTAGGGAAATCAACAACCCCAACTAAACCCATACTACATGAATAAAAAAGTTACACTAAATATAAAAGTGGGCTTCCTGACGATTGCCTTATTTGGATCAGTCGCAATACCCGAGCGGCTTTTGGGTCAGGTAAAAGCGATCTCCATCGCACCTGTGTCAAAGGTCATCGGAAAGATCATCGACGAAAATAAACAGCCCATCCCGGGTGTGGCGGTATCAATGAAAGGAAATGCAAAAGTTGCGACTACCACCAATAATTCGGGCGAATTTATCCTTTCGCCTGATAAATCAGGGGGAACATTGGTCATCTCAAGCGTAGGATTTAAGCGTCAGGAAATCGTGCTTACACCAGAAGTAAAAATACCCTTAATCATTGTTTTGAAAGAATCTAATGATGAACTGGACGAGGTAATTGTAACCGGGTATGTAAAACGGTCTAAAGAAAGTTTTACCGGTAGTGCCTCAACTTTTACCGGGGAAGATTTGAAACGGGTTGGTAATAAAAATATTTTGCAAAGTTTGCAGAATTTAGATCCTTCTTTTGTGCTCACGGAGAACCTTACATTGGGATCCAACCCGAATATGTTGCCGGACATTCAATTACGGGGACAGGCGGGATTGGATGATATCCGTGGGGATTATTCAGGAAATCCGAATTTACCCTTGTTTATCCTGGATGGTTTTGAGTCCAGCTTACAAAAAATCTACGATCTGGATATGAATAGGGTGGCGTCAATTACTATTCTGCGCGATGCTTCTGCCAAAGCCATTTATGGATCTAAAGCTGCCAATGGTGTACTGGTTATCGAAACCCTGGCGCCAAAAGAAGGTAAGCTGCGTATTACTTACAATAGTAATTATAATGTGGAAATGCCCGATCTCACTTCTTACAGTCTCACTAATGCTTCCCAAAAGCTGCAGGTAGAAAGAAATGCCGGCAGATATACCTCTACTCAACCTTTGCTTCAACAATATCTGACAGAACAGGCTAACAATATTGAGGCAGATATTGCCCGGGGAGTAGATACTTATTGGCTTTCAAAGCCTTTACGTGTAGGCCTGGGAATGAAACATGGTTTGTATCTGGAAGGTGGCGATCCCAATATGCGCTATGGGATTGATTTAAATTACAATAACCTGGTGGGTGTAATGAAAGAATCCAAACGTGACAATATTGGAGGCTCAGTTAATTTGTCTTACCGAAGTGGGAAAGTGATTTTCAGAAACATTATAAACCTGAATTTTAATAAATCTGTTAACTCTCCTTATGGTACATTTGGCGAATATACCCGCTTAAATCCATATTGGGCGCCAACTGATGAATACGGCAGAATTAATAAAGTCCTGGGAGCGTTCAGATCGAGTTCAACAAGTGCACCAACCTATTACTACAATCCGCTTTACAATGCCACACTCAATACCAAGGATTTTTCGACCTATACCGAGGTTACAGAAAATTTTTATACAGAATGGCAACCTTCTAAATCACTTAGGGTTACGGGGCGTGTAGGTTTCACTCAAAATCGCAATGCTTCAGAATTATTTTTGCCGGGCGACCATACTAAGTTTATCGAGATGACAGGCGACAATTTTTACAGAAGAGGAACCTATAACATGACCGATGGAAAAAGTACGACTTTAAATTCTGATGTATTTGCCAATTGGACAAAAATGTGGGGCAAACATCTCCTGCTGATCAATGGAGGTGCAAATGTTGGATCTACGCAGGCATTAACCCACGGTATGGCGGCAGAGGGATTTTTAAATAACAGGGTCGACTTTATTTCTTTTGCAAGTCAGTATGCTTTAAACGGTGTGCCCTCCGGTACCGAAAATATTCAAAGAGAAATAGGATTGTTGGGTTTTGGAAGTTATTCATACGACAACCGATACCTGGTTGACGTAAGTGTGCGACGAAATGCATCCTCTGTTTTTGGTTCAAACAATCGCTGGGGAACATTCTGGTCTGTAGGCCTGGGTTGGAACCTGCATCATGAAGATTTCATTAAAAAGCTCAAGATATTTGATATGCTGAAGCTAAGAGGATCGATCGGTTCTACGGGCAGTCAAAATTTCAACCCTTATCAGGCGATGGCCACCTATACTTTCTTTACCAGCAGCACTTATGACAATATTTCGGGTAGTTATTTGTCGGCCCTGGCCAATAACAATCTTCGCTGGCAGGAAAAAATTGACAAAAACATTGGACTGGATGTAAATATCATGAAACGTCTCAATATCCGTTTGGATTATTATTTGGGGAATACCAATAATCTGCTAACGGATTTGACCTTGCCACCATCCACCGGTTTTACAACTTATAAGGATAATCTGGGATCACTGCGAAATATAGGTTATGAAGGTACTATCAGTTATCAGGTGTACCGTGATACAAAAACTCAATCATACGTGTCCGTTTTCGGGTCATTTGCTCATAACCACAATAAAATCACAAAAATTTCAGAAGGACTAAAGCAGTTGAACAGAGAGCAAGATGAGCGTACCGACAATCTGAATGCTCCGGTAATCCGTTTTGAAGAAGGGCAGTCCATCTCCTCTATCTGGGCTGTGCCATCATTGGGCATAGACCCTGCTACGGGGCTTGAAATTTTTCGGGCGAAAGATGGCAGTACTACTTATGAGTGGAATCCTAATGATCAAATCGTTGCGGGAATTACGGATCCTGCATTAAGAGGTAATTTTGGGATCAATTTGGAATACAAGGGCTGGGGGTTAAGCAGCACATTCAGGTATAGCATTGGCGAAGATTACTACAACTCAACGCTGGTAAATCGGATAGAAAATGTAAATATTGAATATAACGTAGATACACGGGTTTTTAACAATACCTGGTTAAACGTGGGGGACAAGGTTCCGTTTAAGAAGATTGGCGTAAGGCCAACTCAAACCCGCGCTACTACCAGGTTCATCGAAAACAAAAGTGACCTTGCCCTTTCTTCTGTCAATGTATATTACGATTTCAAGTGGAAAAATCTAAAACGGTTTGGGCTTCAGAACCTGAAATGTTCATTGCTCATGAATGAGGCATTTGTGCTTTCCACAGTCAAAATTGAAAGAGGTACCGATTATCCGTTTGCACGAACATTCTCCTTTTCATTACAAACTACATTTTAATCTAAGGACATGAAAACAAAATCTATATACATAATCATACTGGGGATTGTTACCGGGATGGTGTCGTCCTGCAACAAGTGGCTGGATGTTGAACCCAATTCTCAGGTCAAATCTTCGGAACTATTTAAAACAGAATCTGGCTTTAAAGAAGCCCTTGCCGGAGTATATACGCTGATGACTGCCGAAAAGTTGTATGGAAAAGAACTACAATATGGGATGATGGGCATTTTGTCGCACGAGTGGTCGTCTTTTCCTTTGTCCTATAATGAAGAAGCTGATTATAATTATCAGGGATCTACGGTTCAGGGGCGTATCAATAATGTGTGGAATGGCTTGTACCAGGGAATTAGTAATGCCAACAACCTGATTAACGAGATTGATGCAAAAAAATCTATGTTTACAGGCGATAATTATTCTATTATAAAAGGCGAAGCTCTGGCTTTACGTGCGTTCCTGCATTTTGAACTGGTAAGGCTTTTTGGTGCATCCTATCTGGTTGACATGAATAAGCCCGCAATTCCTTATGTAACCCAGTACAGTGCCAGGCAGACTGTGCAATCTACGGTCAAAGAAACCTACGAATTCATCCGTAAAGATCTGGAAGCTGCTAAGGAATTGCTGAAAGCAGATCCCATATTTACCGGAAGAACAGTTACAGAGGCGGACGACAATGGGTATCTGATCAATCGTCAGTTGCATCTGAATTACTATGCCGTTGAAGGTTTGCTAGCAAGGATTTATTATTATACAGGAGATTATGACAGTGCCCGGAAGGCGGCAAATGTTGTAATTAATTCCGGGAAATTTACTTTTTCTACCCAAGCAAATTTGTCGGCCGGAAACGACCTGACCGGAGCCCCTGAACAAATATTTGGTTTGCAGATTAATAATCTTTTTACCTATTCAACAACCAATTTGTCTAAGGATGGCGGTACTACAAGTACATTCTTTCTAAATGCAGCTACAAGGAGCGCATATTATCCTGAAGGTTCTGTTGATTACCGTTTCACTTATCTTTTTGAAGTCGGAGAGGGCGATAAATCAAGTAACTACTATCTGCGCAAATATAATGCTCCGCAAAGCCTTGATTTATATTATAGAAACAAAAGTGTGGTGATAAAAATCTCTGAGATGTATTTTATCATTGCCGGATCTAACCTGGCTGAAGGGAAGAGCATTATTGATCCACTAAACAAAGTGAGACAGGCCAGAGGCCTAACGGCCCTAACTGTTGAGCCTACAGATGCTGCTGCGACTTTTATTGCTGAATTCAGGAAGGATTTTTTTGGTGAGGGGCAACTTTTTTATCTGTATAAAAGATTAAACAGGGCAATCATTACTGGAACAGATAAAAATCTGATAGATATAAAAGCCTATGTATTACCCTTACCAGTAGCTGAATATGAAGCGGGAAACCGAAATAGTAACCGTTAAAATATAAAAAAATGAAATACATATATATATTCCTGCTCTTGTTGTTTACGATATCAGGGTGCAAAAAAAATGACTTACAATATTTTGAAGAAGAAATCCCGTTACTGAATATCTGGCTAGGTACAAGTACCAGTATTCAGGATAGCATTACGCATAATTTTGCTTACAGTGCTACCAATAAAGATTCTATCTTATTCAATTATCGGATTGCAGGTTATCCGGTGGATTACGATCGTACGTTTGAACTGACGACTACAGATAATGATGCAAAACTGCTGAATTTTACTTTTAAACCTTACAAAGTGCCTGCGGGTAAATCTTCCGGAAATTTTGTCTTTTACGTTGATAAGCCGTCGGACAAAAATTTGTTTCTAAACAGGGATTTAAAAGTTTCATTTTCAGTTCGTTCAACAGCTGCTTTCCAGCCGGCCACAAAGGAGTACAGCAAGCTTAAAATTACATTTAAGAATGCGGTTACAAAACCAGACAACTGGGATAATGCGGTGCTGCCCTGGCTGCCTTTAAAGAACTTTTTTGGTAATTACAGTAATGAAAAGTACAGGTTTGTGATTCAAGTTACCGGTCTTTCAAACTTTTTGGTATATAAGACCATAGTAGTCAATCCAGAGTTAGCTCCTAATACCATTACAGAAGTTCATGCAAAAGCCCTGCAAACTCAGTGTAAAATAGCGCTTGAACAATATAAGCTAAATAATGGTGGTAAGGATTTGTTAGATGAGAACCTGATTCCTATTGTCTTTCCTTAATCCAAATAAGGTAGTTTAAAATTTAATATTCAACTCATGAAAAAAGTTAATTATATAGTCTGGTTGTTTTTGGGCATTTGTCTGTTTTGTACTTCATGTTACAAAGACAAAGGAAATTACGAATATACACCATTGGACAAGGTCGTAATTGATACTGCCCATAAGAACATATTAAGTTCATACGCCATTTACCGTTACGATGAACTTGTCATCAGTCCAAAAATATTTTTTAATCAGGAAGAAATAACTTCGCCCGCCCAGGTGTCGGGAAAACTGGCATTCACCTGGGCCATTTATCAGGGGGCCGCCGGCGGGCAGGTTTATTCGCGCGATACGTTGTCCAATGAGCTAACCCTGCGTAAATCGATTAGCAAACCTGCAGGCAGGTGGATCGTGATCTTAACGGTAAAAAATCTGATCACGAAGGTAGAAGAGTATATGAAGTTTAATGTCCAGGTAGATGAACAGCTTTCAGATGGCTGGATGTTGCTGTACGAAAAAAATGGGAACACTGATGTTGGGCTAATTGTTGATGACTGGACTAAGAAAGGCGTTGTTCAAACACGCACTTTTGCCGATATGGTGAGGACCTCAAACGGACAACCATTGTCAGGTGAGCCCCGTGCGCTGTTACATTCTTCATCCACATTGGCAACTGCAGAGGTTTTGATCGCATCGGCCCGCGATTTTGTTGCGGTTGAAAAATCTTCCTTTTTGATATTTTATCCAATTGAGAAACTCTTCTGGAGTTTTCAGCCGGGTGGAGAAATCAAAAGTGTGTCGGCTAATAATGGCCGAAAAGAAGTGGTTGTCTACAACAACAAGGTTCATGCTGCCAACTATAATGCATCAGGTAACAGCAGGGTGAATTTTTTCGGCTCCGGTTATAATGGCAATTATGGAGATTTGGCCCAGTGGTCGGCCACTGCGTTTGGTACCGGTTTTGAAGCTGTAGTGTACGATAAAACAAATAAAAAATTTCTGAATACACCTGCCGGAGGCACAAGTGTTCAGTCGTTTGTGGCGCAGATTCCGGCCGCGCCTTTTGACGTAAACAATGTAGGCCTGGATGCCGAAGCGTTTGATTGGGGACGTGGAAATGGAACACCGGCTGTAGGTTATGAATACAGTGTGATGAAAAACAGTACTGATCGTTTTCTGCTGGTCAGTAATTTTACCAATGCAGTAGCCAGCCAGATTGCAATTGGAAAGTACCCGGTAACCGGAATTCCTATAACAACCCCAGTACGCACCCTGGCGTCTGCATTTGGTGGTAATTATACTTTGATGGGGACAGAAAAAACGGTGTACCGTCATCAATATCAGCAAAATGCTAATGTTGTTGCAGAGTGGGATGCACCGGCAAACGAAGAGGTTACCTGCGTTCGGTTGCAGAAATTCTACTATAATGCTGCTGTAACAGCCCTTCTGTTGCCACGTCCGAATACGGTAGTGTACATCGCTACCTGGAACACGGGAACAAATGTGGGTAAAGTTTACGCTTATACCATAGATGCCACAAATGGTGCAATCAATAAATCTACAGAACGTGTTTACACCGGATTTGGAAAAATTAAAGACATGACCTACAAATGGAGTTTGTAATCCTGTCGCAAATTATCTCAAAGAACAAGACTTATATTATAAAAAATGAAACAAAAAATCGCATTTGCACTGGTAATGTTTGCCGGCGTTTTATCTGCCCAGGCTCAGAACTATAGTATCAAAGGAACCTTGGAAGGACAAGGGAACGAGAAAATAACTTTAAGGGGAGTAAATGGTGAAATTAGCGTGATAGCTAAAAACAACAGCTTTGAATTGACAGGAGAAGCTGCAGATGAACCATTTGTAACGATAATAAACACCAGTTTAGACCGCAACCTGTATTTAGGAGGTGGTAAGAGTGGAATGTATCAACCTTCATTGCCCTTGGAAATCGTGATTTCCAGGGGAGCCAAATTAACAGTTACCGGTAAAGCACTGGATATCAACAAAGCTTCAGTTACAGGAGATGCCTTAAATGAAAGCTTTACCCTGTTCAGAAAATCTGAAGAACCTTTGGTTAACGAAATGGATGCTTTACGCCGGCAGCTGGTAGAAACCAGAATTATGGGCATTAAAGAGGGGATGAATGAGATCGGCAAAAAGATGCTTGAAAACAGACAGGCTATGGCAGCCTCACGAAAAAACTTCATCAAAACTCATCCTGATGCATTTGCAAGCATTTACTATTTGTCGGTTACGGCTAAAGAATACAAAACCGCAGAATTGGAAGCTGCTTACAATGGCCTTTCGTCAACCTATAAAAACACCCGTTATGCAAGGGGTATTGTAGCTAAAATTGAGGCAGCAAAAAATGCTGATGCCGGTGGCCCGGCACCTGACTTTACAAAACCCGATGTAAATGGCAAACCGGTTAGCTTATCGCAATTCAGAGGTAAATACGTGTTGTTGGATTTCTGGGGTAGCTGGTGTGGGCCTTGCCGCGCTGCCAATCCACATTTAAAAGAACTCTATGCCAAATATGCTTCAAAAGGGTTTGAAATATTAGGTATAGCCAGTGAAAAGGTAAGCGGACAGGCACAGGCAGAGAAGGTTTGGAAAGAAGCAATTGAAAAAGACGGCTTAACCTGGACCAATGTGTTGAACAATGAAATGTCGATGAAAGTTGATCTGGTCCAGTTGTACAATATAGAAGGATACCCAACGCAAATTTTACTGGATAAAGAAGGTAAAGTGATAGGCAGGTGGCTGGGTGCCGCAGGCAAACCACTGGATGAGCAATTGAAATCAATTTTTAATGATTAAGATGTACAGCGTAAAATTGAATAGGGTAATGTACGCATTACTTGTAGGGCTTATTGCAATTACAGCCGCTCCGGCATTTGCGCAGTTGAACAAAGGTATCTCAGTGAAAGGCAAAGTGCAGTTCCAAAATCCGGAAATGTTCAAAAAATATAATATGGTTTGGCTTTACAAGGGAATCGGGAAAGACAGAAAAGCTGTGGATTCGGTTAAAGTAAATGCCGATGGAACTTTCAGTTTAAATGTGAAACCGAAAACATCGGGACTATATCAATTGGACATTCTGAAATGGCAAACCGCATCCTTCTGGTCTGACCAGGATGTATATGTAAATGCGCGTGGTTATGATACTGCCAGAACCAAAACCAAGAATTCAGGTTTTGTAGAGATCGAGACCAAATCGCGCCAAACGCAATTGATCAATACCGCATTGCATCAAAAATATATTGCCGATAAGGAAATGGATATACTAAGCGGGGAAATGATTGCGGCGAGAAATTTTATAAAAAAAGATACCTCCTGGTACAACTATTTGAGAAATAATGGTTTGATTGTGAGGAAAGACCAATTCGAGCTTTTGAAATTGAAACAATTGATCAAAGCCAATCAAGGTAACCCGGCTTTGGTATATCTGCTAAGCATGTTGCCAAGGGAAAAGGATCCGGAGTTTTTCTCCGCGCAACTTTCAAATCTAATGGTACAATATCCTCAACTGGAAGAGGCGAGGCAATTGAAAAAGGAATTTTTAGCTCAAAATGCTATAAAGAATGCGTTAAAAACAGGTAGTCCAATTCCTCACATCGCTTATAATGATCCCAATGGGAATAAAGTCGATATCAATTCCTTTAAGGGGAAATATGTGCTGATTGATTTCTGGGCAAGTTGGTGTGGGCCCTGTAGGAAAGCAATTCCGGAAATTAAAGAATTGTACAGTTTATATAAAGCACAGGGATTTGATGTGCTGAGTGTATCTATCGATACCGATAATGCTGCCTGGCGAAAGGCGATGTCAGAAGAAAATATGCCCTGGCAACAGGTTCTGAGTCCCGATAAAAATCAAACAATGGCTAGCTTTATGATTGTTGGTATACCCACACTTTACCTGATTGACAGAGAAGGAAAGATTGTAGATAAGTATACCGGTTTCAGTTCCAAGCTGAAAACACAGCTTAGAGAAATTTTCAAAGAAAAGACATAACATAAATTACAAACGGCACCGCTATTTAGGTGCCGTTTGTAATAAAAGGGAAACCTGTCATAATTACTTCTTCGCAATAGCGCTCTTGTAGGCTTACTTCGACTGTTTTCTTTCAGTATCCAAACATTTTTTGATGTGATCTTGTACTTGCAAGTCATGGTGAATTGTAACATTTTAACTACAGTGTAATATTTTTAATTCGCTTGGTTATATTTAAACCTCTAAATTAAAAATGGCCTAATGCTATGTAGAACCTCTACTTACCTGGAAACCCTATCTAAATTCATCATATCCCTATTTTATGAAAAAAGCTCTGCTCTTTTTACTTTTTCTATTTCCGTTATTTTTCCTGTTTGCCAGCCTT
Organism: Pedobacter schmidteae; assembly: GCF_900564155.1. Lineage (NCBI taxonomy): Bacteria > Pseudomonadati > Bacteroidota > Sphingobacteriia > Sphingobacteriales > Sphingobacteriaceae > Pedobacter > Pedobacter schmidteae. The sequence continues at coordinate 3,836,344 of NZ_LS999839.1, forward strand.
ACGGAGATTAAAGCACAAACTGTAATGGTTGCCGGCGATATGGCGGTAATCAGATATAATGAGGATACCGGTGTTGACGGTTTTTCAGCTGTTACCCTTGTCGCCCTAGAGTCAGGAACAACATTTTATGTCACCGATCAAGGCTGGAGGGGATCTTTTGGCTGGTCGGGTAATGACGAAATGCATGCTTCGTTGACGCTTACCGCCGCGGTGTCTGCAGGTACTGTTTTTCATTTTGATAAAAACGGAAATTCACTTGATGTAAGAATAAACAATGCCTCGGCAATAGCATATAACCTGCCATCTACGCGCGACCTAAACTATGCCGGGGGTGATCAGGCTATTATATATCAAGGAAGTAAGGCTACGCCCACCTTTATCACAGGGCTCAATTCCACTGATCATGGCGAACTCACCGGTCATGGATTTGGAACAAGTGATCCGACAACGAAATGGGCATCAGAAAATACGAATCTGACTGCTATTAATCTAGATGGTGCACAGACGTCGAGATTGCCTCAAGGACTGACAAACGGGGTGAACGCCATTTCTCTTTTTTATCTGGGGACTTTGGAGAGTTCTGTAACCCTGCAAAACGCATATTACTCTGGTACTTTAAATGGTACAAAAGCGCAGTTAAGTGCAGCAATAAATAACAGGGCCAATTGGACTTTTCCGGATGCTGAAGCAACCCGGGCGAATGTAGGCGCAGTGGCTACGGGAGCTTTCTCCGTGACGGGAGCGGCGGTGGCATTATCTACATCTCCAACCCTCACTTTTACGGATGGCACCGGGCTGAATACGAAAGCAACTGACGGGACAGGTGGTTCAACATCGATCTCGGACTTAGACCTGGAAATATTTGGAGGAAACAAAACCACCGGCGCCATACTTTCCGGACCAAATATGGAATGGCATAATGCTACATGGTTTGCCTCATCAAATGGCTTTACCGGAATAACACCAAATTCTGCGGCTGTTACTACAAATGGATTTGAAGCCCTGGTCATTAAAAGCTCCTCACAAGCCAGCAATTTTGCTTTGAACTCTTTAAGAATTATTGATTGGGGTGGTGTAAGTCCGGTAATGATAGCGGCTTATGACGGGGGGACCTTGCGAGGCAGTATTGAGCTAGCTTTGCCAAACGACGGAACCGCAGTTATTGCAAACCAAACTTCTCCGCTAACCAGCATATTCAACAATGTTGACGAAGTCCGTATTTATTCCAAATCAGGAGCTAACATCTGGGTCGGTGTAAACGATATTAATGTGGGGCCGGCGATAATAGATGTTACACCACCCACTGTTACCTCCCTGACACGGGAAAATGTTTCACCTAACAATTTAACTTCAGTTACATTTAGTGTATTTTTCTCAGAAGCGGTTACAGGTGTTGATTTAAATGATTTTGCTACTGTCGGACTTCCTGCAACGGTACAAAGTGTCGCAGGTCTTCCGGGCAACAGATATAATATTACAGTAAACAATATTTCAGGTTCGGGCAACCTGGGGTTAAACCTTAAGGCCAGCGGTACGGGTATTACTGATTTGGCTGGAAATTCTATCAGTGGCGGATATACCGGCCCGGTTTATGTTATTGATCAGACAGCTCCTGCAGCTCCTGTTGTCATTATGCCTGCAAATGGCTCTTCCGTAAACTTATTAAGGCCAGCAATTAGCGGTACAGCGGAGATAAATAGTAAGATCAGCGTTATTATTGATGGCAATACCATAAACAATGCAGCTACAGCAGATGCATCAGGCAACTGGAGTTATACACCGGTAGTTGACCTGGCCCAAAGTGCACATACGGTAAGTGCCGCAGCAGTTGACGCGGTAGGTAATTTGAGCCCACAGAGCAATACCAATACTTTTACGGTTGCTTTGATACCAACGATAGTGGTTAATCCGGCTACGGTACCAGGTGCAACGGTAGGTGTAGCTTACAACCAAACCTTTACCGGCAGTGGCGGTACGGCGGCATATACATTTGCAGTAAGTGCCGGGACTTTGCCCGCAGGTTTGTCCCTTGATGCAACAACAGGTGCGCTCACAGGTATGCCTATAGCTGCCGGAACGTTTAATTTTACTGTAAGGGCTACTGATGCTGCTGCCTTTGCGGGTACAAGGCCTTACACCCTGGTTGTAGCCCCACCGGTTACTGTAGTTGCGCCTGCAACATTGCCGAATGGTACTGTTGCTGTCTCGTATAACCAAAACATTACTGCAAGCGGAGGTATTGCAGGGTACACCTATACGGTAACAGCCGGGGCCCTGCCTCCGGGTTTAACATTAAGCACGGCAGGAGTTTTATCAGGAACGCCTACCGGCGGGGGTACTTTTAACTTTACCTTAACGGCCAGGGGCAGTTCTACGGGTACTGGCGCTCCCCATACGGGTTCAAGGGCTTATGCTTTAGCTATTGCTCCACCAACTGTTGTATTGCCTGCTTCTAACCTGACAAATGGAAATGTGGGAACGGCCTACAACCGGATTTTAAACGTTGCAAACGGCGGAACAGCACCTTATAGTTATGCCGTAACAGCAGGGGCTTTGCCGCCAGGTATGTTGTTAAGCACCGGCGGTGTACTCTCCGGGATTCCTACGACAGTCGGAAATTTCAACTTTGCGGTTACCGCTACAGATTCATCAAGCGATAACGGGCCGTACTCCAGTGCGCCGAGAGGTTATTCGTTGATCATTGCAGCACCGACAATTGCGGTAAACCCTTCAACTATACCAGGTGCAATGGTAGGTGCAGCTTACAGTCAGACCTTTACCGGCAGTGGCGGTACCGGCCCTTATACATTTTTGATAACTGCCGGGGCCTTGCCTGCAGGTTTGTCTCTTAATGGAACAACAGGTGCACTAACCGGTACACCTACAGCCGCCGGAGGCTTTAACTTTACGTTAACGGCTGCCGATAATTTTAATTTTACAGGTAGCCAACCTTATACCCTGACTGTAGCCCCGCCAATTATTGTGGTTGCGCCCACAACGCTGCCTAATGGCGCAGTTGCTGCCTCGTACAATCAAAACATTACTGCAAGCGGAGGTATTGCAACGTATACTTATGCGGTAACAGCCGGGTCCCTGCCTCCAGGTTTAACATTAAGTGCGACAGGGGTTTTATCAGGAACACCTACTGCCGGAGGCACCTTTAACTTTACTTTAAGGGCTATGGATAGTTCTACGGGGCTTAGCGCTCCCCATACGGGGTCAATGGCTTATGCTTTGGTTATTGCTCCACCAACAATTTCATTGCCTGCTACCAACCTGGCCAATGGAAATGCCGGAGCAGCCTACAGCCAGGCTTTAAATGCTGCAAACGGCGGAACAGCGCCTTATAGTTATGCCGTAACAACAGGGGCTTTGCCGGCAGGTATGACATTAAGTGCCGGCGGTGTACTTTCGGGAACCCCAACTGCCAGCGGAACTTTCAACTTTGCAGTTACCGCTACCGATTCATCAACCGGGACGGGGCCATTCTCGAGTGCCCCCAGAGGTTATTCACTGACCCTTAATAACCCCATTGTGATTGATCCGGCCAGCCTGCCCGATCCGGTGTATGCGCAGAGCTACAATCAAAGTCTTAATGCAACGGGTGGAACAGCACCTTATAACTACAGCCTTACGACGGGCGCACTGCCTATAGGGATCTCTTTCAGTTCAGGGGGTGTGTTATCCGGTGTGCCAAGATCTACAGGCAATTTTTCTATCACCGTTAAGGTGACAGATCATATAGGTGTTTCCTTATCAAAAGTATATACCTTTAGCATTGCTGCGCCTGTAATTGCGATTAGCCCGGCGGCCCTGCCTGATCCTGTATTGGGTGAGGCTTATAACCAGTCGCTGTCTTCTTCAGGGGGTATTAGCCCATATACCTATGCACTTGTATCGGGAGCCATTCCTATAGGGATGTCATTTAGCAGTGCAGGTGTCATAAGTGGAACACCTTTATCGGCCGGGAGTTTTTCATTTGTAGTGAGAAGTACAGATGATGCCGGAGCGAATAATTCAAAGACATATACCTTAAATATTGTAGCACCGGTAATGGCCATTTCACCAGCAACTTTGCCGGGGGTAACAGTTGGCAATGCCTACAGCCAGAGTTTAAGTACAAGTGGAGGTATTGGTCCGTATGCTTACAGTATCCGGTCGGGGGCTTTGCCAATAGGGCTGGCGTTTAGCAGTGTCGGAGTTTTAAGCGGTTTACCTACTACCAAAGGGACTTATACCTTTACTGTTCGCAGCACAGACTCATCTATAGGCAACGGCCCGTACAGTACCGATAAAACCTATAGTATTTCGGTTGCAGGCAAAACTCAGACCATTACCATGGCTGCTACCGCCACGGCAACTTACGGCGATGCAGATGTTGACCCGGGAGCTACAAGCGATAGCGGGCTGCCCGTAACCTATACCAGCAGCGACCCGACCATAGCCACTATTGTGGGTGGAAAAGTACATATTATTGCTGCGGGACAGGTCAGTATTTTTGCCAACCAGGCGGGGGATGTTAGCTTTGATGCAGCTGCACAGCAGTCGCAGACCCTTACCATCAACAAAGCACAGCTTAGCTATGTAGCTAATGCGGCCAGCAAAGTATATGGCGCTGCAAACCCTGTATTAAGTGGCGTAATAACAGGCTTTAAATATGCTGATAACCTGGCCGGATCGACCAGCGGTACAGCCAGCTTTGGCACTACTGCCAATGCTACCAGCGGGGTGGGCAGCTATGCGATAACCGGATCGGGCCTTACTGCAGCCAATTATACGTTGGTACAGGCGGCCGCAAATGCTACCGCATTCCTCATCACGCCTAAAGGCCTGACCATTACCGCCGACAATAAGGAGAAATTTGCAGGCACAGCCAACCCGGTTCTGACGGTAAGCTACAACGGTTTTGTAAATAGTGAAACCAGCACGGTACTGACGGCCCAGCCTGTTTTAAATACGACAGCCAGCCTGAACAGCCCGATAGGGGATTACCCGATTACGGCCAGCGGTGCGGCCGCAGCCAACTATGCGATCAGCTACGTGGCCGGTAATTTAAAAATTAAACCCGGTGCACCTACCAACATCAGCCTTGCTGCAGTTACACTTTATGAAAACAGTGTGACAGGTACCAGTGCCGGTACTTTGAGCAGTACTTCAGATGATCCATCGGCGACCTTTAGTTACACCCTGGTTGCAGGTACCGGCGATACAGACAATGCGTTGTTTGCCATCAGTGGCAATAAAATCAATACCGCTGCTGCACTGAATTATGAAAATAAAGCGGTTTATAAAGTGAGAGTTCGTTCGACTACGCAGAATGCACTTTGGCTGGAAAAAGAGCTGAGTATTAACCTTTCGGATGTTAACGAGGCGCCTACATTGGCGGCGGTAAGTGATCAGGCGATCTGTTTTACGACTTCGGCCCAGACAGTGGCTTTAAGCGGAATAAGCGCAGGACCTGAAACGGCACAGACTACTGCTTTAAGTGTAAGCAGCAACAATGCGGCATTGTTTGAGAGTTTAACAGTTAGCGGCAGTGGGGCTACGGGAACACTGAATTACCGCATTAAAGCGGGTGCTTTGGCTGGTACAGCTGTGGTTACCGTGACAGTGAAAGACAACGGCGGAACGGCTAATGGTGGCGTGGACAGTTACAGCAGGACTTTTATGCTTACGGTAAATGCTTTGCCTGTGGTTGCGATCAGCAGTGATAAAGGTGTGCAGATCAGTAAAGGCGAAACTGCGGTATTGACTGCCAGTGGTGGAAGTACTTATCTCTGGGCGGATGCTATTGGCATCACTGGTGGAAAAAATGCGGCTGTGCTTACAGTAAGGCCTGACCGCACAACGACTTATACGGTAACGGCGATCAATGGCAGCGGATGTAGCCAAAGCCAGACTTTTACCATAACTGTGCTGGAAGATTTTGCCAAGGTGAAGGCAAACAATATCCTGACGCCGAATAACGACGGATATAACGACAAATGGGTAATTGAGAACATTGATTTTTATCCGAATAACCAGGTGAAAGTTTTTGATAAGGCGGGTCGTTTGATTTATGGTAAGTCGGGGTATGACAACAGCTGGGACGGGACTTTGAACGGGATGCCGCTGGCTGAGGGTACTTATTATTATGTCCTTGATTTCGGTAACCGGACAAGGGTGTTTAAGGGCTATATTACTATAGTGAGGAACGATTAATAAATATTGCAATGTAAAACCTTGCTGTGCTGCCGGGAAGCCGGTAGTACAGCCTTAAAATGAGATCAATGAAACGATATAAATTATTTTTTGTGCTTGCCTTAACGGCAGGAACAACCTTGGTAAAAGCACAGTTGAACCCTTTGTCCTCACAATATTATACCAACCAGTATCTGATCAATCCTGCTTTTGCGGGCAGTAGTGAAGGACTGAAACTGAACGGAGCTTACCGTAAGCTTTGGAGTAATGTACCGGGATCGCCTTTGACGCAAAACCTGACGGCCGATTATGGTTTCGGGAAAGTGGGTATAGGGCTTACTGTTAACAATGAAAGTGCGGGTTTGCAGCGGCAGACCAGGATAGTGGGCAGTTATGCTTATCACCTGCCTTTGAATGAGAACGGACATCAATTGCATTTTGGGGTATCTTTGGGTTTTATGAGCCAGCGTCTGGAAAATGCAGACATTTATGGCAATCCGAACGATCCTATGGTAGGGCAGTACAATGACCGCAAAACTTACCTGGACGGAGACTTCGGGATTGCTTATACTTCAGGTAAACTGAATGTTCAGGCCTCGGTTCCGAATCTGAAAAGTGTATTGAAAAAAGATGTGATCAAGCTGGCGGATGTGGCTACTTTTTATACTGCGGCGAGTTACAAGATTCAGCTGAGTGAAGGTCCTGAGGGTATGGATATGGAGCCTAAGGTGGCTTACCGTGGGGTGAAGGGCTTTGACAACATCTGGGACGCCGGTACACAGTTCAGCATTGCAAACAGGCAGGTGTTTTTACTGGCGATGTACCACAGTACCAAAAATGCAACCTTTGGTTTGGGCATGGATTTCAGGAAGAAGTACCTGGTCAGCGGGACTTATACCACCCAGACTTCGGCACTGAGCAGCTATACCAATGGCAGTTTTGAGCTGAACCTGAGGTTGAACCTGAGTAAATAATTTATATCTGCATTTATTGCCTGGTTTGGTGCAGGCAAAGCTATATGCAAGATAATTGCTAAATTTTTACTGAACAGTAGTCACTTCCTGTTTCCCATGCGTCATACTATTAAATAAACGGGGCTTATCCATAAGGGAATAGTTGACGCTTTGGGAAAAGAATTCTCTGATTATTGAATTTCAGCGCTAAAATGATATTGAATTTTAACTATTGATATAATACACTAAATATTTTTTTAATAATTTTATTTAATTTGTAGTCGATCATTGATCCCTGCCTGCAGGCTAACCATCTAAATCTCTAATTGTTCTTAAATATGTCTAAAAATCTCTCCTATTGTAACCTTGTAAACTTATTGTGCTCCCGGTATGGGAAAATGATGTTTGCATTTGCCTTCCTGTTTAATATTTCTTTGCATGCAAATGCGCAGACGCAGTTCTGGTCGGATAATTTTGAAGACGCAGGTGCACCCTCATCGGGCACCCGGGTGGCTTCTATAGCTGAATTTAGTTGTGGGACTCCGGCAACAGCCTATTTTAAAAGGACTGATGGAACAAATTTAGGTCAAACCAGCAATCCTGTTGTTTATTCAGGCTATCAGGGTACTAAATTTTGGGCTGCGATGAATATCGATAATGGAAGCACTTGTACTAATAATTCTATTTCTGCCAAACAGACGATAAGCTGGTCGGGGATAAACATTGCGGGAAAAAGCGGCCTGTCTTTTAAAGGATTATTCGGCGCTAATTCTGAAGCTGTTTTTCAGGGGGTGTTCTTTGACGATGCTACTAACAATTTTGCCATTGATTATATGATCATTGAATACCAAATTGATGGTGGGGGATGGACAAAAGCACTTGGTATCTATCCCAATAGTAGTACTGCCGTTGGAGGTAAGTTCGCAGTGGACAATGATGGGGACCGGGTTGGAGATGGGGTTCCCCTGGCTAATGCCTTGTCAGAAATATCTGCAAATATTACAGGTGCCGGAACTCTCCTGGATATACGTATCAGTATGTTTGTGAATAATTCAATACCAGGGTCGGTTGCCTTTGATGATTTTCGATTGTTGGAAACGGCATCTAACCCGGCCCCAACGGTGAGTTCAGTATCTTCGAGTACATCAAATGGCAGTTATAAAGCAGGTGATCCGATTTCCATACAAGTTAATTTTTCTACTACGGTAAACGTAAGCGGAACGCCACAGCTTACCCTGGAAACCGGGGCTTCAGACCGGGTGATAAACTATTCTTCTGGTAGCGGTACAAACACACTTACATTTAATTATACCGTACAGGCCGGGGAAAACAGTCTGGATCTGGATTATGCAGGCACAACCGCACTGGCACTTAACGGCGGGACCATTATGGCCACGACCGGAGGTACAGCGGCAGTACTCACTTTACCTGCTCCGAATGCTGCGGGATCTCTTGGGGCTAATAAGAACATTGTGATTGACACCCAAGGGCCGACGGCATCGATTGTTGTAGCCAATACTACTTTGAAGATAGGGCAGACCTCGCTGGTGACTTTTACTTTTAGTGAGGCGGTTACCGGATTTACGAGTGCCGATCTTACTGTACCTAATGGCAGTATTACTGGCCTGAGTTCACCGGACGGGGGAATTACCTGGCTAGGGACCTTATCGCCCAATGCGAATACTACTGATGCGACCAATCTGATTACTTTGGACAATACCGGAGTTATTGATGCTGTTGGTAATGCAGGATCGGGAACTACCAATTCGAATAATTATACCATAGATACCCGGAGGCCTACGGCAACGATTGTGATCAGCAATACCACGTTGGCCATAGGGCAAACTTCGCTGGTGACTTTTACTTTTAGCGAGGCGGTGACAGGTTTTACCAATGCGGACCTGACGATTCCTAACGGGACTTTAACTGTTGTAAGTTCAATTGATGGAGGTATCACCTGGACGGCTACTTTAACCCCAACGGCAAATACCACTGATATGACTAACGTGATTACGCTGGACAATACCGGAGTTACTGATGCGGCAGGGAACGTGGGCAGTGGTACATCCGATTCGAACAATTATCGGGTGGATACCCAGCGCCCAACGGTAACGATTGTGGTATCAGACCCGGTTTTAACTGCGGGGGAGACTTCACTGGTGACTTTTACTTTTTCTGAAGCAGTGACCGGTTTCACCAATGCGGACCTGACGATTGGTAACGGGACCCTAACTGCTGTAAGTTCAAGCGATGGAGGCATCACCTGGACGGCTACCTTAACGCCTAATATTAATCTGAACAGTCCGACCAATTTGATTAGCCTTGCCAATACAGGGGTTTCTGATCTGTTTGGCAATGCGGGTACAGGGACAACTAATTCCGCTAATTTTGCCATAAACACCCGGCGCCCGACGGCTACGATTGTGGTTGCAAACAGCGCGTTAAGCATAGGGCAGACTTCCTCGGTGACCATTACTTTTAGTGAAGTGGTGACTGGTTTAACCAATGCAGATCTGACCGTTGAAAATGGTACTTTAAGCGCTGTGAGTTCAGCGGATGGTGGCGTTACCTGGACTGCTACCTTTACCCCAACAGCAAACATTACTGATGCGACTAACCTGATTACCCTGGACAATACAGGTGTACTGAATGGGGTAGGCAATGCCGGATCGGGCACTACCCAATCGAATAATTATATGATAGATACCCGGCGGCCAACCGCAACGATTGTGGTAAGCGATGATGCATTGGCTATAGGGGAAACCTCATTGGTGACCATTACTTTCAGTGAAGCGGTGACCGGTTTTAGCAATGCGGATCTTACACCTGCTAACGGAACGTTATCAGGACTGAGCACATTGGATAACATCACCTGGACGACAACCTTTACTCCTGCAGCGGGTATTACGGATATGAGCAACGTAATTGTTCTGGACAATACCGGGGTTTTTGACGCAGCAGGCAATGCAGGTAGCGGTTTGACCAATTCCAATATTTATGCCGTAGACAGCAGCCGTCCTACTGCAACGATTGTGTTTGCAGACCCCAATTTAACTGCAGGAGAGACTTCACTGGTGACGATTACCTTTTCTGAAGCGGTGACCGGTTTTACCAATGCGGACCTGACGATTCCTAATGGGACTTTAACTGCTGTAAGTTCAAGTGATGGGGGCATCACCTGGATGGCTACCTTTACCCCGACAGTAAACACCATTGATGCGACCAACCAGATTGTTTTAGCTAATACAGGCGTACAGGATATGGCTGGCAATGCCGGTACAGGGACTACCAGTTCCGCTAATTATATGATAAATACCCTGCGTCCTACAGCAACAGTTGTGGTTGCAAATAGTGCTTTAAAAATAGGATCAACCCCGCTGGTGACCATTACTTTTTCTGAAGCGGTGATTGGTTTTACGAATGCAGATCTGATCGTTTCAAATGGAACTTTATCTGCGGTGGGTTCATTGGATGGGGGAATTACCTGGACGGCTACCTTTACCCCAACAGCAAACATCACTGATGCGACTAACCTGATTACCCTGGACAATACGGGAGTGGAGAATGCGGCAGGTAATAGGGGCACTGGTTCTACCAATTCCAATAACTATGCGATAGATACCCGGCGGCCTACGGCAACGATTGTAGTGATGGATGATGCCCTGGCTATAGGGGAAACCTCATTGGTGACCATTACTTTTAGTGAAGCGGTGACTGGTTTTACAAATGCCGATCTTATACCTGTTAATGGAACCTTATCTCCAGTGAGTTCTGCAGATGGAGGCATCACCTGGACGGCCACCCTGACCCCGACGGCAAATGTGAATGCTCCGGTTAATGTGATTACTTTAGATAACACAGGTGTACAGGATATCGCCACAAATACGGGCACTGGTTCTACCAATTCCAATAACTATGCAATAGATACCCAGCGGCCAACTGCAACGCTTGTCGTTACAGATCATAACTTAAATGTGGGTGAGACTTCTCTGGTAACTATTACTTTTAGTGAGCAGGTTACCGGTTTTACCACTACTGATCTTACGGTTGTCAATGGCACAGTAAGTAACCTTAGTTCTGCTGACGGGGGTAAAACCTGGACGGCTACCTTAACTCCTGACGCGAATGTTACTGATGCGACCAACCTGATTACATTGGACAATACAGGTGTACAGGATATGGCAGGTAATGCAGGTACGGGTGTAACCAATTCCAATAATTATGCTATTGATACCACTGTGCCTGTATTAAGCGCTGTAAATATCATTTCCGGTAACGCTATACCGACATTGGCAAAAACGGGGGATGTAGTGACGCTGACTTTTACTTCAAGTGAAGCCTTGCAGGCCCCGGTGGTTACTATAGCAGGCCATACGGTTACACCGTCAGCCGCGGGTAACAACTGGACAGCCAGCTATACTTTTGTTTCTACGGATACCGAAGGACTGGTTGCCTATCAGATTGCTTTCAGCGACCTTGCCGGAAATGCCGGTGTTCCGGTATCGGCAGGAAGCGGATCGGTTACTTTTGACCGCTCGGCGCCTGTGGTTCCTGCGGGCCTTGCTGCAACAGCGGGCGATACGCAGATTGTGCTGAACTGGACTGCTGGTGGAGAAACGGACCTGGCGAAATACAGAATTTTATCAGGAACTGTTGCAGCACCCGGGACAACTTTGATCGATATTCCTGCGGGAACTACTACCTATACGCATGCCGGATTAACTAATGGCACAACCTATTACTACCGGATTCAGGCGATTGATCAGGCGGGTAATGCCAGTGGCTTAACTGCGGATGTTTCTGCGGTTCCAAAGGCTAACCAGACGATTACCTTTAATGCCATTGGGGCAAAAATATATGGTGATGCCACATTTGCTTTGGGAAATGCCAATTCATCTGGCAATCTTGCGGTAACTTATACGGCCGCTGATCCTACAGTGGTTTCCATTACAGGCAATATGGCTACGATCCTTAAAGCCGGAAATACGCTTATCACGGCAAGCCAGGCCGGTAATGCGGCTTTTAATGCAGCTACTGCTGTTCAGCAAAACTTAACGGTTGGTCAGAAAGCACTGATCATTACAGCTACCGACCGCGGTAAGACTTATGGAGATGCGGTAAGTTTTGCAGGTACGGAATTTACAGCAGCCGGACTGGTTAATGGTAATACCGTTACAGGTGTTACTTTAAATAGTACAGGAGCCGCGGCTACGGCTACTGTGGCAGGATCCACTTATCCGATAATAGTTTCAGGCGCTACAGGTACAGGCTTAAACAATTATACCATCAGCTATGTGAATGGCGTTTTGACGGTAAACAGAAAAACCCTGACCATTACCGCAGACAATAAAGAGAAATTTGCAGGCACGGCCAACCCGGTTCTGACGGTAAGCTACAACGGTTTTGTAAATAGTGAAACCAACACGGTACTGACTGCCCAGCCTGTTTTAAATACGACAGCCAGCCTGAACAGCCCGATAGGGGATTACCCGATTACGGCCAGCGGTGCGGCGGCAGCCAACTATGCGATCAGCTACGTGGCCGGTAATTTAAAAATTAAACCGGGTGCGCCTACCAACATCAGCCTTGCTGCAGCTACACTTTATGAAAACAGTGTGACAGGTACCAATGCCGGTACTTTGAGCAGTACCTCAGATGATCCCTTGGCGACCTTTAGTTACACCCTGGTTGCAGGTACCGGCGATACCGATAATGCGTTGTTTGCCATCAGTGGTAATAAAATCAATACCGCTGCTGTACTGAATTACGAAAATAAAGCGGTTTATAAAGTGAGAGTTCGTTCGACTACGCAGCATACACTTTGGCTGGAAAAAGAACTGAGTATTAACCTTTCGGATGTAAACGAGGCGCCTACCCTGGCGGCGGTAACTGATCAGGCGATCTGTTTTACGACTTCGGCCCAGACAGTGGCTTTAAGCGGAATAAGCGCAGGACCTGAAACGGCACAGACTACTGCTTTAAGTGTAAGCAGCAACAATGCGGCATTGTTTGAGAGTTTAACGGTTAGCGGCAGTGGGGCTACGGGAACACTGAATTACCGCATTAAAGCGGGTGCCATAGCGGGAACTGCAACTGTAACGGTAACGGTGAAAGACAACGGCGGAACGGCTAATGGTGGCGTGGACAGTTACAGCAGGACTTTTATGCTTACGGTAAATGCGTTGCCTGTGGTTGCGATCAGCAGTGATAAAGGTGTGCAGATCAGCAAAGGTGAAACTGTGCTGTTAACCGCAACTGGTGGCACCAGCTATAGTTGGGCTACAACCAGTAGTAGCACAGGTCCGTTTAATGCTGCGGTGCTTAAAGTGAGACCAAGTCAGACAACGACTTATACGGTTACGGCGACCAATGGCAGCGGATGTAGCGAAAGCCAGACTTTTACCATAACTGTGCTGGAAGATTTTGCCAAGGTGAAGGCAAACAATATCCTGACGCCGAATAACGACGGATATAACGACAAATGGGTAATTGAGAACATTGATTTTTATCCGAATAACCAGGTGAAAGTTTTTGATAAGGCAGGCCGTTTGATTTATGGTAAGTCGGGGTATGACAACAGCTGGGACGGGACTTTGAACGGGATGCCGCTGGCTGAGGGTACTTATTATTATGTCCTTGATTTCGGTAACCGGACAAGGGTGTTTAAGGGCTATATTACTATAGTGAGGAACGATTAATAAATATTGCAATGTAAAACCTTGCTGTGCTGCCGGGAAGCCGGTAGTACAGCCTTAAAATGAGATCAATGAAACGATATAAATTATTTTTTGTGCTTGCCTTCGTGGCAGGGACAACTTTGGTAAAAGCACAGTTGAACCCTTTGTCCTCACAATATTATACCAACCAGTATCTGATCAATCCTGCTTTTGCGGGCAGCAGTGAGGGACTGAAACTGAACGGAGCTTACCGTAAGCTTTGGAGTAATGTACCGGGATCGCCTTTGACACAAAACCTGACGGCCGATTATGGTTTCGGGAAGGTGGGCATAGGGCTTACTGTTAACAATGAAAGTGCGGGTTTGCAGCGGCAGACCAGGATAGTGGGCAGTTATGCTTATCATCTGCCTTTGAATGAGAACGGGCATCAATTGCATTTTGGGGTATCTTTGGGTTTTATGAGCCAGCGTCTGGAAAATGCAGACATTTATGGCAATCCGAACGATCCTATGGTAGGACAGTACAATGACCGCAAAACTTACCTGGACGGGGATTTCGGGATTGCTTATACTTCGGGTAAATTGAATGTTCAGGCCTCGGTTCCGAATCTGAAAAGTGTATTAAAAAAAGATGTAATCAAGCTGGCCGATGTGGCTACTTTTTATACTGCGGCGAGTTACAAGATTCAGCTGAGTGAAGGGCCTGAGGGCATGGATATGGAGCCTAAGGTAGCTTACCGTGGGGTGAAGGGCTTTGACAACATCTGGGACGCCGGTACACAGTTCAGCATTGCAAACAGGCAGGTGTTTTTACTGGCGATGTACCATAGTACCAAAAACGCAACTTTTGGTTTGGGGATGGATTTTAGGAAGAAGTACCTGGTCAGCGGGACATATACTACCCAGACTTCGGCGTTGAGCAGTTATACCAATGGCAGTTTTGAGCTGAACCTGAGGTTGAACCTGAGTAAATAAAAAACTATTTTATATGCAAAACACTTCCTTGAAAATAATAATCTGCATCTGTAGTACTTTTCAGCATGGTTAAAAAATCTTCAAGCGGGTTATTTTTGTAGATAATGCCCGAGAAACGTTTGTTTCCTGTTGTTGGACCATCTAATATTACCTGAACTCCGTACCATCTTGTAATCAGCAACGCTATTTCGCTGATCTGACTGTTATTCATCATATATTCTCCCTTTATCCAGGTGAGTTCGTCTTCGTTTAATATTTGCTCAGTAATGGCATTCTCTGATAGGAGTGCCGCTTTGCCAGGAACTAATATCAATGAGTGGTTACTGGCAGAGCACTTGAGCGATCCCTCAACAAGAGACACTTTCTGCGCAGCTGAGTTGTAAGTATTGATATTGAACTGTGTGCCAAGTACCTGGACTTTACCAACAGGTAAGTGCACAATAAATGGCTTATCCGCATTGTGTGCAACTTTCAGATAGGCTTCACCGTTGATAGAAATTTCTCTTGTATTACCGCTAAATACAGAAGGAAAACTCAACTGTGTCAGCGCATTTAAAGTAACCATGGTACCGTCTGCAAGTTCGATTTTATAATTCTGTCCTGCCGGGACGCTTAACGTGTTCAATTTGTTATTTTCCGGCGTTGATTTGCCAGAGCTGCGGTAGCGCAGTATGTGATTGGAAGAATCATTGGTCAGTATCATTCCATTAACGGAAATTTCGGGCCTGTCAGTCAATGTAATGATCCTTCCATCTGCTAATTTTAAGCGCAGTTGCTCTTTCTTATTAGCTGTGATGGCAGTATTTTGTTTGCCGGTTTGTGTTGATGAAAAATATAAGGTTCCTGCTAAAAGGACAAGCAAAATTGCTGCAGCGGCTCCAATTGCATAACTCCGGTTTTTTAAACGCTTCCTGCGAATGAGTTTGGCATCTAATTGCTGCCATCCTGTTTCCGGGGTTGGCGGCTGGATACCTTTATTTGTGGCCTGCTGCATTTTGTCACAGGCCTGCTCATACTGTTGTCGTACGGCTTCGTTTTTCTCCATCAGCTGCTGCAAAAACAGATCATCTTCCGGGGAAATCATTTGCATGGCTTTCTCCATTATCAATTGGCCGATATGGTCGTTGTTCAGAGGCATTTTTCTGCAGGCTTTATGTTATGAGGTATTTTTATGATTAAATGGGTGTATTTTTTTTGAACATTAATAATTTTTTTCTGGCAATCTTTATGGCTGTTGCCAGATAGGATTTTACTGTATTATCGCTAAGTCCAAGTTCCAGGGCCACTTCTTTTCGTTTCTTATCTTCCAACACATACAGTTCAAAAACCTTTGACGATTGCGGGGACATTTCGGCCATCGCTTCGGCAATTCGCTTATTTACATCTGTGGTCTGATCATACGTTTCTTCATATGGTATCGTATTTTCCATAGCAGGATCAATTTCTTCAAATGTTCTTTTCCTGGTTTGCAGCTTATAGCATTTGCGTCGTATGCAGGTAAACAAATAGGCACGTATGTTACTTTCTATTTTCCCGAACTGTTTCTTTTCCCATAGTTCGATAAATAGTTCCTGAACTGCATCATCTGCAGTTTGTTGATCGCCCATTATACGGTATGCTTCATGCCATAGCAATGGCATCTGCGTTTTGTACAATTGTTCAAACGCCAGTTTGCTACCGTTTTTCAGTGCATCTAATAACTCCTTCTCGTCAATCAGTTTCAATTCTTACCTGTTTATAATTGTCTCAAAGTTCAATCCCGGGAAAGTATCTTCAATAAAGTTATTTTTTTTTAATAGTAACTACACCCAATTTTCATTTTGCTGTCCTCTATAGTTCGAAGTCTTCAAATAAACAACAAACCAAACTAAAAACCAACAATGAATGAACTATTTTAAGAAACCCCAAAAATACACTGGTCGTTCTTTCTGCTTATTGTTGCTCTCGTTTTTAATAAGTGGTACGACAGTGGTCCGGGCACAAAATGCTTTGCCGGCAGGGAAAGTAATTACGCTTCGTAAATACCAGGTCGCGTTAGATCAGGTGATACGTCAGGTGCAAAAACAATCGGGGATTGGTATCTTTTACAGCAATCAACTGCTGAATGGAAAAGAAAAAGTGGATATCAGGTATGATCGTGCGCCTTTAAAAAAGGTGCTGGACGATTTGTTCAGAGAAAGACACTTTGAATGGCAGTACCATCCTGATAAGAATACGATACTGGTAAGGCCGGTAAAAAAGGAAGAGCATGCCTTAATCCGTTCTGATTCTATCAATCTTGTACGTTTTCCGGGTATTATCCGTGGCCGCCTGATCAATGAAAAAAAGGAGCCGGTGGTTGCAACTGTAAAAGTGAAAGGAACAGGAAATGGGGCAACTTCCGATGAAAGGGGCATATTTATTATTAATAATGCAAATGATAACGCCATTCTTCAGATAAATGGAGTAAGTATAGAACCAAAGGAACTGAAATTAAACAGGTCTGATACTTCTGCCATGAGCACTAAAGATGGTACGCTGGTTATCACCCTTTTGTCTAAAGTAAACAACTTACAGGAGGTAACCGTTAATACGGGGTATCAGACCCTTTCCCGTGAACGAAGTGCAGGTGCTTATGCTTCACTTGCCGGAAAAGAAGTGACAAAAAAGGCTAACCTTACAGGAAACATTCTGGAAACGTTGGATGGGCTGATTCCGGGTTTAAGTATTAATTATGGAACGGGTGAAGAAAAGTTTCTGATACGCGGTACTACCTCGGTAAATTCAAACATGTCGCCATTGATTGTGGTGGATGGAGCTGTGATGGAAAACGGTAATATAGAAAGTCTGATAAACAGCATAGACATTGAAAGTGTAACCGTATTGAAGGATGCCACAGCAGCCTCTATCTGGGGGGCAAGATCTGCCAATGGTGTGATCGTTATTACCACAAAAAAAGGTAAGACAGGCCGGGTGAAAATCGGTTACGATGGTTCATATACTTACAAGGGACTACCGGATATGGGTTATCGAGGTTTTATGGATAGCCGGCAATTGATTAATTCAGCTAAAGAGATATTTGATCCGAATGCCTATAAATGGGCTTCGATAACCTCGTGGCAGGGAGGAGCTCTGGTGAATCCTCATGAAATGCCTCTTTATCAATATGCCAACGGAGAAATGTCCGAAACAGAACGGGACCGCATGTTGGAGGAAATGGCCTCTTACAATAACCAGGCTGAAATAGAGCAGTATTTTATTCAACCCGCTTTGTTTTCTAAACACGCACTTTCATTTGATGGAGGAAATGAGCTGTATTCCTTTTACGGCTCTGTAGGTTATGAGTATAATCAGCAAACAGAGCGTTCACGTTATAACAAATATATGCTGAATTTAAGGCAGGATTTTAGGCTAACAAAATGGTTAAAGGCCGACCTTACTACAAATCTTTCTTTTCAGGGAAATAAAAAAGGGATAAGTCCAGCTCATACCGAATGGAAATCTGTGTTCCCCTATGTAAGGTTTAGGGATGATCAGGGGAATTTTGCAGACCATACAGACCAGGTATTTTATAAAGACTACCTGCAGCAGATGGAAGAGCAGGGAATGATAGACTTGAATTATGTTCCGTTGAGGGATATGAATGAAGGTTTTGACCAGGGAAAGGTAATTAATAGCCGTATCAATCTGGGTATAAATGCCACTTTGGCGAAGGGGTTGCAATATCAGGGACGGTTTCAATACCAGCAAAATTACAACAAAGCAGAAATCTTTTATAGCCAGTATTCTTCACGTGTAAGAGAGGAACTAGCCAGGTATGCGAAACCGGGAACACCTCTACCTACTTATTATCTTCCAACTACGGGAGGAAGGTACAATCTTACCCTTACCGATGGCACGAGCTGGACCGTTCGCAATCAACTGAGTTACGACCGCAATTTCGCTGAAAAAGAAATGCAGCTTACTGCCATTGCCGGGATGGAAATCAATTCAAGCTTGAGTTCGATGAATGGCAGTACCCGAAGGGGGTATGACCCGCAGTCACTGACTTACCAGGCTTACGATGAAAAAACGCTGGATGCAACCGGGGTTACGGGAGCGGTTTACAGATCGCCCAATTCGATCAGTAACAGGCTCCAGTTGCCGGTGTTTTCCCAAACGGAAAGTGAAATGCGGTTTGTTTCCTTTTATGCCAATGCAGGTTATACCTATTTGGGTAAGTATACATTAAATGGGAGTATCAGGGTAGATCAGTCAAACCTTTTCGGAAGCAGTCCCGACGTTCAGTTCAAGCCTATTTGGTCGATTGGCGCAGCCTGGAACGTTAAACACGAAGATTTTTTGAAGCAATCAGACTGGATTAACCATCTTCGTTTGCGTTTTAGCTATGGCCTAAATGGTAACTCGCCAACACCAGGTACAGGAGGGCCTTACAATTTGCTGATTTCGAGTTCAAATGTCGCTTTTGCCGGGCAAGGGCCTGGTTATGCAATCATGTATCCTGCCAATGATAAAATCAGGTGGGAGCATACCCGCGTTATAAACACGGGTATTGATATTGCGATGTTAGATCATCGTATTTCTGCCTCTGTTGACGTATACCACAAACTGACCACTGGCTTGCTTTCTACTATTCCGGCGGATCAGACCCTTGGCTGGGATGGGTATTATTCTAATTCGGGTGATATGAGAAATCGTGGTTTTGAAATCTCTCTCAGTACGCGGAACATTACTGCGCCGGAATTTCGCTGGACAACAGTTTTGACCATGGCACACAATCAGAACAAGGTACTAAAGTTCAATACAGAAGGACAGGTAACGGCGAGCAGAAAGATTTTCTTCGATTTTATTGAGGGATATGCGGGTAACAGCCTCTTTGCTTATCAATGGGCGGGGCTTAGTAATAGCGGGAACCCGCAGGTATATGATGATAATGGCGATGTGACGGGTAATTACCTGAATCCTAACCTTACAGCAGCAGGAGTAAAATATATGGGTGTTACCCAGCCAAAATGGTACGGAGGGCTAACGAATACCTTTAGCTATAAAGGGTTTGAGCTTTCATTTATGCTGGTTTACAATCTGGGGCATAAAATGAGAAACAATGTAAATGATTTTTGGTATGGAAGGGTTACGCGTAATCTGAATACTCAGTTTTTGAGCCGTTGGCGTGAACCTGGAGATGAAAACCATACCAATATACCGAAATATGTAACCCTGGTGGCTAATAATCAAAGTACTGAAAGGTATATTCCATTTTATCAGAACGCTGATATTAATGTTTTGGATGCTTCCTATGCCAAATTAAGAGATCTGACACTGGCTTATAAACTACCGGATAGCTGGAGCAAAAAGCTTTCTGCAGAAAACATTACCCTAAGGGCACAGGCTTCCAATCTGGTTTTGATAGCGGCCAATAAGCAGGGGATAGACCCTGAATATTACCAATATCGTGCAGGATTAAGGGGTACGAGATACGGACCAACATGGTCATTGGGCCTGAATGTAAATTTTAAATGATGAGTTTATGAAGAAAATTTTATTAATCAGGATACTTCCCCTGGTGGTGTTTTTAACTACAGTGCTTTTCGGATGCAAAAAGTTTCTGGATGTGAAACCAAAGGGCCGCGATATACCTGCAAAAATTGAACATTATGATGGGATGTTTAATAACAGCCTTCTTACCCAGGTTAATTATACCCAGGTTTCTTCTTTGGGGACAAAGCTGTTGGAAAATACGCTGTACAATATATTTATGACTGATGAATTGATGGCTACTAAAACCTCTTCGGGTTTTATGGATTACATGGTGACACAAGCCTACAGTTGGATGCCGGACATCTTCAATGAAGAAGACAACGCGTGTGAGTGGGCTACAATGTATCAGCAAATCTATACCTATAACGTAATTGCCAATGAAGTTTTGAATGCTGAAGGTGGTTCAACTGAATTGAAAAATCAGTTGCTTGCTGAAGCGAGAGCCAGCAGAGCATTACGATATCTGGTTTTGGCCCAGTACTTTGGGAAGCCTTATGATAATGCCACGGCACCTTCAGATCTGTGTGTGCCCATAATTACTGAGGCAGACCTTAATCGGAAAGGCTTGAACAGAAATACTGTTAAAGAGGTGTACGACTTCGTTATCAATGAACTGGAAGAATCCTGCCCGGTTTTAAAAAAGACGACCTATCATCCGCTACGCGTAGCTCAGTCTGCCGGCTGGTTTTTTCTGGGAAAAGCATATTGGTACAAAGGTGATTACGAGAATGCGAGGCTGGCGCTTTTAAAAGCTTTAGAAACTTCACAAGATAATGCAATCGGGCTGACGCTTTACGATTACAATACCATGGTTGCGCAATGGGGATATAAAGCCGCTACGCCTTACTCCTGGACTACCGGATTTCCGGCAAACAATAACGGAGCCAATAAGGAGGTGATCTATAATCTTCAGTATTCGGTAAGCAGTATTACATCATCAGCAGACGCCGTACTGTTTGTAAAGGCTCCATACCTGTCTGTGTACAGCGCCAATGATCAGCGGCGTAAATTCTTTTCAGACCGGAACAGGACCAATGTTGCTATGGAAGGTTTCAGAAGACTTCCAGCCCGTACAGTTTTCAGTCTTGGTGCGGATATGCCGGATTTGTACCTGATGCTTATAGAATGTCAGGCCCGTTCGGCGAATCCGACAGTACAGCTTGAGGCGAGGTCAAATCTTGTGGAGTTCAGAAAGAAGCGCATGCCGCTAGCTGAGGCCAATATTCCTGTAGCTGTGGCCACACAGGAGGCACTGATCCGTTTTGTAGTCCAGGAAAGGCAAAGAGAATATTTGATGACAGGAATGAGGTGGTTTGATATCAGGAGACTCTGGAACGACCCTTTGTTTCAAGAGGATAAAGCTAATTATACCCATACCGACGGTGTTAAAGCATATAGTCTTTCGGCTAACAGATTGGTTTATAGGATTCCGCCAAAAATAAAGGTATTCCACCCGGAGTGGAAAGACAATGAATAGAAAACAATTAATCATATTAAACGTAAAAAAATGAAAAGAATTCTTTTATCAGCTGTTGCTATGTCGTTCAGCTGTATGGTGCATGCACAAGAAATTGCCGGGAAAATAGACAATTACAAGGGACAGCTGATCAAGATCAATATTGGCGGTTGTGATCAGGATACCCTGAAAATTGCTACAGACGGACATTTTACCTTTCATCCTATTATACGGGAAAAGAATCAGAAGTTTACCATCAATTTGCCTGATGGAAGCAGGGTGCCAATTCTGGTGGGCAAAAATCAAAAAGTAAATGTTCATCTCTATCCGGACTCAAAAAATCAGGTACGGGCCAATTTTTCTGGTGATCTGGTTGAGTTAAATACCTATCTGTTTACACATGCTAACGAGCTGTCGGGACCTATGCGTGCAAAACGAAATGGCTATACAACGTTTAAAGAATATGCCGGTGATATCGATGGGCTTGACCATGAATTAACAGGTTTGCTGAATAAAGTCAGAGGTTACCAGGAGCTTGTTAAAGAATACGGTATAGAACAAAAGGTAGATATACTTTCGAGCAAAATAGGCTATGCCCGGAAAGAGAAAGCTAACTCGGCTTTGGATCCGGACTATGCCGTTTTTATGCGCAGTGTTAACCTGAATGATGGGCAATTGTTCAATGATGATCCAAGAAAAGGCTCATTGGGCTATATGGGGCAGGTAGAAAGGATTATTTCCTGGGAAACGTCCTTGCAAAAGCCTGTAAACTTTGAACCTGGAAAATCATTTATATATAAGCTTGAAACCTTAAATAAACTGGTTCAAAACCAGGCTATCCGAAACAGTGTATCGGGCTATTATGTGTTAATGTATTTTATGGGTGGTGGTAATAAGTATGCGAACGAATTTGCCCAGGCTTTTTATAAGGTTAGTACTGATAAAAAACAGATTGATTTTGTGAAAGAACGTATTCTTTCGGGAGGGGGAAATATGCTTAGTGCGGGTTCAACTGCACCTGATTTTGAAATGCTTGATAAAAACGGAAATACTGTACGACTATCGGATTTGCGTGGCAAATTTGTTTATGTTGATGTATGGGCCACCTGGTGCGGTCCTTGTGTTGAAGAAATTCCTTATATGAAGACGGCTTATGAGCAATATAAAGCCGATAGCAGGATCGTGTTTGTAAGTGTCTCCATTGATGATAACACAAACAAGTGGAAAGAAAAGTTAACTAAAGATAAGCCTGAATGGCCTCAATATATCGTTAATGGTGCCATGCAAAGTAAGTTATGCAAGGAATACCTGATTTCGGGTATTCCGCGGTTCATGCTGTTTGACAGAGAAGGGAAAATAGTGAATGTAAATGAAAAACGCCCATCCGATAAGGATTTTGTGACCTACCTTCAGCAGCAGTTAGATAAACCAAAAGAAATTGTACTTCCCGGGGGAATGAAGTTGAAAGCATTGGGTTCAAAAAGAGATCCTAAGCCAATAAATAACTAAAAATAGGAGTCTAACAATTCCTGCAGTACAACATCAAAAAAGAGCGGATTCTGCTCTTTTTTGCTTATACCTACGCTCCATTTGCATTGTAAATTAGCGAGTGGGTAGGCTTATTGTGTGGTAGATATAAAGACGTTCGCGACTAAAAGATGCTATTTTGAAAAAAAAAAGCAATTTTTTTTCAAAAGTGAGTAGTCACTTTCCTTTTACGGTGCGTCATACTATCAAACGGAGGGCCCGCCGGACAAACAAAATTTATCATTTAAGTCAATTATGAAACAAAACTTAACACCTGACGGCGTTTCTGCTAAAATAGCAGAGGTATATGCCATGACCACCGTAAACAGATTAGCAGAAGCTACTGCAATTGAAACCAGTTTTAAAACATGGATGTCCGATAACTTTAACCTGACAACTGATCAGACAACTTTTCTTAGCGGAACCAGCAGTACTGCGGCATCTGAATATGGTAAAAACTGTGGTATTGCTTTCCGCAACATGTTGGAGATTGCTTTGATTGTACCAACACCTAGAACTCCACCTACGAAATGGCTCAAAATGACGAATAACATTTTGATTGCTACGAATGGGTCGGGAGCATTTGAAGCAACAGGTTCATTAACCTTTGCCTACGAATACCGCTAATACATTAGCAAAAAAAATGGTGTGCAAGGTCAGCCTGGCTTTAACCGGGCTGACATTTTTATTTTTTTTCACTTAGCAGTAGTCACTTTGCTTTTCCCGTGCGTCATATCAATAAAGGGCTTGCCCGAAGCTAACTATGGAACCTTTGGAGGAATTATATGATAAGTACCTGGATGGTACAATTACGGATGCTGAAAAGCGGGAGCTTTTTGAGCTGATCCGCCGGTCTGATAACCAGGACCTGGCAGCACTGGCGGATAAATACCTGAGGACGGAGCCTCCAAAGGATCTGGACTATTTGCAGGAACATACCGATAGAATTTTGGAGCAGATCAAATTGCGTATTGATGAATCTGAAAGGCTTCCTGTACGCAGGTTATGGCCTCGTATAGTGGCTGCTGCTGCGATTTTACTGGTGGTGGGTTGGGGAGTAATGTTTTACATGAATAATCAGAAACCTGCAATAAATGTGGAGGCTGCGTATGCGAATGATGTGGCGCCTGGAAAGATGGGGGCGACTTTGACTTTAGCGAGTGGAGAAAAAATAAAGCTTTCGGATGCGGCTGAAGGGGAGATTGCAAAACAGGCGGGGATCACGGTGGAAAAGACTGCTGATGGGCAGCTGGTGTACCATATGGGGGCTGGCTCGGGGGAGTCTGGAGGAACTTATAACACGCTGTCTACGGCTAAGGGGGAAACTTATATTTTGACCTTGCCGGATAAATCAAAGGTTTGGCTTAACGCTGCTTCAAGTTTAACTTATTCTGCCGGCTTAAATGAGCGTGGGTTGCGCAGGGTAAGACTTGAAGGTGAGGCTTATTTCGAGGTTTTTAAGGATAAACAGCGTCCTTTTATCGTGGAGAGCAGAGGGCAGCAGGTGGAGGTGTTGGGTACGCATTTTAATGTGAGCAGTTACGGGGATGAGGCTTTTGTGGCGACGACTTTGATTGAGGGGTCGGTCCGCGTGTCGTTATTGCGAGGCACGAAGCAATCTAATGCTACGCCGGGGAATAATGATTACGTAATATTGAAACCAGGACAACAGGCCATTAACGCAGATCATGTCAGGTTGGTAGTAAAAGATGTAGAAACAGATGAAGCTGTGGCCTGGAAGAATGGAGAGTTTCTATTTAATAAAGAGCCTTTGGAAAGTATAATGCTTAAAATTTCAAGGTGGTACGACGTAAAAATAAAATATGAGGATAACCAAATGAAGAACAGAGTATTTTGGGCCTCTGTTACCCGCTCCGGAAAGATAACTGATATATTAAAAGTTCTCGAATTAACAGGGGATGTACATTTTGAAATTGAAGGGAGGACTATTATTGTAAAACCATAACATAGCCAAAATCCAAAAAAAGCCAGTAGTGGTGGAATACTACTGGCTAAATCCTGGATTAAAGTAATAAAATTCGACTAGTATCAACTTAATACCAAGACTAAACAAATGTATATAAATTATATCAGGAAACGAGGTAGAAGGCCTCTTTTCCTTAAAATGCTTTTAGTTATGCGACTCACTATTGTACTCATAATTACCTTCATTATACAAGCCAGCGCATCGGGATTTGCACAGCAAATAACGTTTAAGGGGAAAAATGTGTCGCTTCAGCAGGTTTTTAAAGCCATAAAAGCTCAAACCGGTTATAATATTGTTGTCACCGGAACTAATCTGGATAAATCTAAGTCGGTAACAATCGACTTAAAGAATACTCCACTTAAGGAAGCCTTGCAGCGTATTTTTTCAAACCAACCGCTTACTTACGAAATTGTTGGAAAAACCATTGCCATCAGTGAAAAGCAAGAACCCACATCATCTGTTAGCCCTCAACAGAACATTTCCGGAACCGTCACGAATGAACGCGGTGAGCCACTGCCCGGAGTTACAGTAACAGTCAAAGAGACCGATCGCCAGACTGCCACCGACAGCAAAGGAAATTTCACGATAAACGCTAACTCCAACCAAGTGTTGGTTTTTACTTTTTTGGGCTATAATGCTGAGGAGAAAAAAATAGACTCCAGAAGGGTAATTGATGTTATCCTGATTGAAAGTGTGGACTTACTAAATCAGGTGCAGATCATTGCCTATGGCTCCACTACCCGACGCTTAAATACCGGATCGGTTGCAAAAATTTCAGCCAAGGAAATAGCGCAACAGCCTGTAAGTAATCCGTTAGCGGCACTTTCAGGACGTATGCCTGGTTTGGTTGTAACGCAAAGCTCAGGCGTAAGCGGTTCATCTTTCAGTTTGCAGGTGCGTGGACGTAACTCGCTGGCACAAGGTTCCGAGCCTTTGATCTTGATTGACGGCATACCCTTTGCTCCACAAAATCAAGGTATTAACGTACTAGGCTCAGCCATAACACAGCAAAGTACTGCGACACTAAGTCCCTTTACGACTATAAACCCAGCAGATGTTGAAAGTATCGATGTACTGAAAGATGCCGACGCTACTGCTATTTACGGAAGTCGCGGAGCAAATGGGGTAATACTCATTACAACCAAAAAAGGTAAAGCGGGTAAAACACAAATAACCGCGAATGTAAGCCAGGGAATAATGAAAGCAACACGAGGTATGCAGTTGATGAATACTGAACAGTATTTAACCATGCGCCGTGAGGCATTCACCAATAGCGGAACCACTCCAACTAATTCCAGTGCACCTGACCTCACTATTTGGGATCAGAAGCGTTACACTGACCTTTGGAAAGAACTACTTGGTAATACCGGGCACGCTACTAATGCTCAGCTTTCCCTTTCGGGTGGTGGTAATTCGGTACAATTCTTAATTAGTGGTGGGTACAACCGTGAAACCAATGTGTTTCCTGGCGAGCAACCTAACGACCGTGGTAATGGTAGTTTTAGCCTAGCGCATACGTCCGCAAACCAGAAGCTTAACGTAACCCTTTCGGGTGGTTTTTCAGCAACAAGAAATACCTCCAATGCAAGCGATTTGACTTATTATACTTTTCTACCACCAAACATTCCTAACTTTTTTAATGCTGATGGTTCCCTAAAATGGAGCGAAGACGGTATTGAATATGAAAATCCCTATGCCTATTTAAAGCAAACTTACCAGGCTAAAAGTAACAGTCTTAATAGTAGTTTAAACCTTTCTTACCAGATCATAGACGGTTTATCTGCCAAGTTATTGGCGGGTTATAACCAGTTAATTGCAAAAGATTTTTCTGGTCTGCCAAAGTCTTCGAATGCTCCAAGTAATATATCCGAAAGTCGTGCCTCGCATGGAACCAACGATTTCACCAGTTGGAATATTGAGCCACAACTCAGCTACAAAAGAACAATTTGG
Source organism: Pedobacter schmidteae (assembly GCF_900564155.1). Classification (NCBI taxonomy): domain Bacteria; kingdom Pseudomonadati; phylum Bacteroidota; class Sphingobacteriia; order Sphingobacteriales; family Sphingobacteriaceae; genus Pedobacter; species Pedobacter schmidteae. The sequence goes on from NZ_LS999839.1 coordinate 3,863,565, forward strand.
AAAGGCACGTTGGACGTACTAGCAGGAACTACTTTTCACAGAAAACAAAATGAGAATACCTACCTGTTACTGTCAGGTTTTGCTAGTGAAGCGCTAATGCCTTCAATTCAGGCCGCCACCACGGTTGTGGGAAAAGTAGATAATACAACTGACTATAAATATTCAGCCATTTTTAGCAGGATAAACTACAATATTTCTGACAAGTATTTAATAAACTTTACTGGACGACGTGATGGTAGTAGTCGTTTTGGTCCTGGTAATCGTTTTGCAAATTTTGGTGCTGTTGGTACTGCATGGATTATTTCGGCTGAAAAATGGATGGATAAACTAAAACCAATTATAAGTTTCTTTAAGATAAGGGGCAGTTATGGTATAACCGGCAATGACCAGATCGGTGATTATAAGTACTTAGATACTTGGGGCGCTGCTGCTTCGACCTATCAGGGAACTGCTACACTATATCAAACAGGGTTGTTTAATGCTAGTTATGGCTGGGAGCGGAACAGAAAAAAAGAAGGTGCTATTGATCTTGGCTTTTGGAATGACCACATTTTAGCCAGCGTAAGTTATTACCACAATCGTAGTGATAACCAGTTGGTACAATATAAACTTCCATTTACTACAGGTTTTTCTTCAATAACAAGAAACCTACCAGCCATAATTGACAATTCAGGTTGGGAATTCCAACTTTCAGCAAGGATATTAGAAAAGCAAAAGTTATCATGGAAAGTAAATGCAAACATCACCCTGCCAAAAAACAAATTGGTTGCTTTTCCTGAATTAGCAACATCTACATATGCTTCTTTATATGAAGTAGGTCAATCCCTTAATCTACTCAAAGTATATACTTCAAAAGGAATAGACCCAAATGCGGGATTATTTGTTTACAACGACATAGATGGAAATGGGGTTTTTACCTCTGCTGATTATAATGTTTTAGGCAGCACCGATCCTAAGTATTATGGCGGTATTGGAACCAACATTTCTTATGCTGGATTAGAACTAGATGTATTTGCCGATTTCCGTAAACAGACCGGAAATAATTTTTTAAACTCCGTTTATAGCCGTCGGAATGTAGGCGGAACAATGATTAATCAGCCAATACAATTATTAGATAGATGGATTAGCCCTACTCAAATGGGAACTTATGAAAAATATATGACAAGTGCCACAAGCATGGTCTCAAACTTTGCACTTTCAGAATTAGCTTATAGTGATCAATCATTTATTCGATTACGCACCATTTCACTGGCTTATAATTTACCTTCCAGAATACTTTCAATAACCAAAGCACAACAATGCAGAATTTATTTTCAGGGACAAAATTTGCTTACCAGTAGCAAAACAAAGGGATATAATCCGGAAACCCAACGCCTTTACGGTCTGGCACCATTAAAGGTATTCAATGCCGGGATTCAGATTACCTATTAATCCGTAAGAAATGAAAAAACTTAATTTAAAATATAAAGTACTTTTTGGAATTGCCATCTGCCTATCTGCGTGTAGTAGGTTCGTTGAAGTAGAGGCTCCAAGCAATCGTATCACTGGCGATGTAGTCTTTCTGGAAGATGCTACCGCAACGGCGGCTGTAAATGGGCGTTACGCGAAATTTATAGAGACGAACCGTCATTATATCAACGGTGGTCTTTCTATGTTCCTGGCGATGTATGCTGATGAAACCACTACAAATCAAACCACGGTAGAATATAGAGATTTCGTAAATGCTACGCTTACTTCGGGAAACTCGATTATCTATAACAATTTTTGGAGAACAGCCTATGAAAATATTTACCAGATAAACCGATGCTTAGTTGGATTACAAAATGCTACTACATTGACACCCACGGTTAAAAACCAGCTACAGGGGGAATGCTATTTTTTGCGAGCTTTTTGTTACTTCTATCTAACAAATCTGTTTGGCGATGTTCCACTAAGCACCGAAGTAAATTACGAAAGCAATTCAATGCTCTCCCGTACTAGTACTACAGCGGTATATACGCAAATGAAAGAGGATTTATTAAAGGCGAGAGACCTGCTTAAACCAGGATACCCAACTAGTGGAAAATTTCGTGCTAATAAGTATGTAGCCACGGCACTTTTGGCAAGGGTTTGTTTATATGCGGAGCAGTGGCAGGATGCCGAAACATATAGTACGGAGGTAATCAATTCAGGGCTGTATGGCTTACCAAGCCCTGCAACAGCTTTTTTAGAAGCTAGTTCCGAAGCAATTTGGCAATTGACAATTGACGGACAAATTTTTAATACTATTGAAGGTAACGTTTTTGTTCCGTCAGCTACAGGCACTACTTTACCCCAATATCCACTTACTACTAGTTTAAAAAATGTTTTTGAAAGTACCGACTTGCGTTTAGCGAATTGGGTTGGTAGTAAAACAGTTAGCGGTATTACATATTATTATCCAGCCAAGTATAAAAACAGGGGAACAACAACAAACCCAAAAACAGAACAACCTATTGTTTTACGTTTGGGTGAACAATATTTAGTTCGCGCAGAAGCAAGATTTAAACAGAACAATCTTAGCGGAGCAGTTGATGATTTGAAGATAATCCGAAACCGGGCGGGTTTAACAACCAACATTAGTACCAATGATCCTGTAGAGGTTCAAAAAGCAATGATGAAGGAACGAAGAACCGAACTCTTTGCTGAGTATGGGCATAGATGGTTTGATTTGAAACGCACCGGAAACTTAGATGCGACATTAAGCTATAAACCAGAATGGCAATCAACCGATAGGTTGTTCCCAATTCCACAGGCAGAAATTTTAACAAACACAAACCTAACCCCAAACCCAGGATATTAAGATGAAAACAAGAATATTAGCCATAGTATTAGCCTTACATGTAACGATAAGTCTGGCGCAAAAGATTAAGCCTCTTACCGTAGGCGACAAAGTACCAGATGTAGTTTTTAAGACCATGCTGAATCATAAAACACCTTCAGGTAAACTATCGGATTTTAAAGGGAAGGCACTCATTATAGATATGTGGTTCAGGCAATGTGGTGCATGTGTTGACGCTATGCCACACTTGGATAGTATACAGAATACTTTTAAAGATGAATTGCAGGTACTTTTGGTTACATGGCAAACAAAAAAAGAAATAGAAGGTTTTTGGAAAGAACGCTTGCCAGTACAAGGGCTTAAATTCACCCAGGCGGTTGAAGATACAGTGGTGAAAGCTCTATTCCCCGCAGTAGGTTATCCGCATCAAATTTGGATAGATAAAAATGGCATTGTTAAATCTATAAACGATGGCAGACAAACTACAAAAGCGAACGTCAACAGGTTAATTGCTGGTGAGGCAATTAACATTGCAATTAAAAAAGACGAACTTGATCCATCAGTTAGCAAAGCGAGTATTCCGATGGCGGGCATAAGGTATGATGAAAATAAAGGCAAGATTTTACATTATTCTTATTTGAGTGAGTTTAGACCAGAATTAAGCGGTGCATCAGGTTATGACAGGCAAGAAAACGGAACAGTTAGATTTCGTTTTTTAAATGAACATTATGCTCAATTATATCATATAGCTTATGCTGGTTCCATTAGCGTACCATATGATAGAAAAAATAGGATTATTCGAAATGACACAAATCCAATAAAACATGCATATGACAACGTGAATTTTAGTAATTACTTCTGTTATGATTTGATTTTCAAAGAAAAAGCAGGAGTTTTATTCAGCCAATATATGATTGAAGACTTAGATCGTTACTTGGGATTTAAAAGCCATGAAGAGATAAGAAAAATTAAAACGTTGATAATTCGTCCCAATGGAAAAGGTAAAAGATATAAAGACAAACTAGAACCTAATAAGCGTCCGTATACGGAATATGGGAAATTTAAAAACGGTAACTTGGTGCTACTAAATAATGGCTGGATTGATTTTGTTAATCTGATCGCAATGGAATCCCCTGAGATACCAACTGTATTTGAATTTCCAGGAGAGAAGTATATAAATCTAAAAATAACTTGGAATTCGGATAACCTTCCTGCGATGAATGAGGAATTGAAAAACTATGATGTGGAGGCAATAATCGAGAATAGAGATACCAAAGTAATAGTACTTGAAAATCGACTTTATTAAAACAATTTTAAATACGGCAATGCACATAAAGCACATTGCCGTATCTTTTAGTTTGGTTTCTTCGCCATGTATTTACGATCTCCAACAGGCACAATTTCATCATCTTCATTTGTGGTAATACCATCGTAACCTCCGGCACAATTTTCCACTTTAGGGTATAGGCAATCATTCTCTTGTTGGCTTTCCAATCTTTGCCCAAGATATTCATTTGTATTTGCATCAAACCAGTGACGAACAGTGTCACCAGATTTTACAGTAACGTTTGCAGGCGCAGGAGCAAATGCAAACGCGCCAACTGTACCTGCAACAAGTGCAAACATTCCGATTGTTAACTTAATACGTTTCATAACAAATATGCCTTTATAAATCAAAAGGCTAAACTTTAAGTAATAGTTTGCCTACTCTATTCTACAGGTTTTCAGCTACGCCTGTTCCAGGTGTTTTATAGGCTTGGTTTTTCTTTGACCATTTTTATTATTGTCGGTTCCGATTTCCGTCTGTGCAGAAAAATGGCAACAACATTCAACAAAAAGTAAGTGATATTAAAAATGAGATGTTGTGTCCATGAAAACTTAGCAATTACCCCACCGCAACTGCATGGTACGGCGGGTGCAAAAGCCAATATGTAGATAATATAGGTTGTGAATATTCCTAATAGTCCAGCAGACAAAATCAATCCTGTTCTTTTGGTTCGGTTAAAAAGCAAAAGGCCAGCTATAATGAGTTCTCCGGTTGGCAAAATCCAGTACAGCACATGCCCAAAATTATAACCAACCAATGGCGAAGAAGTCAACTGATAAATGAACCTTGGTTCAAGCCATTTACTGATAGCTGCATATACCCATAGCAGTACGAGTAGACCAATGATAATTTCCAATGCAATAGTACGTGCTTTCATAAGTGTGAATAGTTTGTTTTACCCATCCGGGATTGGGGTAAATGTATTACACTTTTACAATGGTATGCAAGAGGTTTGATGGTCAAAACCCCTGAAAATGGAATATTTTCCTATGAATTGTAGGTTTTTAGGGTGCGAATAAAAACCCTTTTCTAATTAAAGTTTTGCAAATTCTCGTTTAAAATTCTTTATCTCTTTTTGGGTAACTGCAAAAAGGTTTTGGTCTGGACATAACGTTGGCCTAATGAATTGAGTGCGTGGATTACAGAAACATACTATAAATGGCCATTTCCATTGGAGTATGGCAGTTAAGCTTACGAAAAATGTTTTTTCGGTGGGTCTTAACTGTATCATAAGAAATGCTCAATTTGCCTGCAATATTTTGGTTGTCCATTCCGTTTGCTATAAACTTGCATATTTCTTTTTCGCGAAACGTGAGGGTCTGTAATTTTTTGCGGATCAAGTCCAGATATTCCTTGTTTTTATAAAAAAAGTGCGCCATTTTCATATACGTTTCTGCATGGTCTGCATCTATTTCAATTTGAAAGCTGACTGACGAATCTCCTGTAGAGAAACCAAGAGGTTCCATTTTTGACTGTTTCTTTCTAACCATATTTGTCTGACCATACAAAGTTCTAATGGCATAATTATCGTCAATAAAGAACTGTGGAACCAGCTTTGCATCCCCCTTTTCCATAATCTCGTTAGCCGAAAGTTGTGCCCTAAGGTTACTGCTAACAACGTAAGCTGCCCGTACATCCGGTTTCTTAGTAACAATCGGAACGTTTAGAAATTGGTCTACCCATTTCTGTAACTCTGGTGGGATTACAAACTCGAGATTAGATAGGTTCCAGAGCGAGGTTACGAAAGGAGTTCGTTCTGCTATTGGTCTAAACTCCTTGATTGCTTGTACGAATTCATCTGTCGTAGGATTATATTTCCATTTGGAGTGCAACAAGTTGCCACTCTCAAAATGATTTACGATAAGGACATCTGTTTCATATAGCGTCATGACGGAGCTAAATTTTCTAATATAAATATAGCAAAATTGAGATTTCTTTTTTTAACCTAAATACCCCGCAGGGGGTATTGATGCGTACAGCAGTCACTGCGATCTTTATTATTGCTTTCTGTGACTAAGTTTAGGGTATGGAATAAAAAGAAAACGAGAAATGTCTACGTTAAAAAAGTTAGGTCTTTTTGTATTGTTATTGTTTCCGGGAAATCTGATCCTGGCACAGGACAGAAAAGATGGCGAATACAATACTTTTTCTTTTAAGGGACAGCAAAACCCGGAGCTCTGGGTGACAATGTACGCCAGAAAAAGGTCCTGGGGAATGGGCCAGCAGTTCTATAGCATTCAGATAGAGAATGTCACCGATAAAAAGTTAAAGGTAAAAGGAAACTATCACGCCGTCCTCACCTGTGGAAATGAAGTATCTTCGGACATTGACATTATACTTGGGCCGCATGAAAAATTGGGGGGAAACAGTTTTGCCACTGATGTAACTGGCCTTACGGCTTCTGCGGAGAGCGAAGACTGCAAAGGCACTCCGATATATGAAAACGGCAAACAGGTTGGAACGAACAGAATAAAAAGTGTGGGCTACCGCATAACGCAAATAACAGATATGAATTTGCAGCAGAAAACAGTTGAGCACAAACCACAACCTATCTATAAGGCCCCATCCGGCACAGCAACAACAACGAGCCCGCTCAGATCGTCAGGAACGAATACTGCGAATTCGTCAGCAACGAGGAACGATAATGGAGCTAATCAGCGCCAGGCTATAATGGACAACTTGAACAGGCAACTGGAAAAAAATAGAAATACAACCAATGCTATTGTTGGAGGCTTGCAGCAGATAGGCAATATGTTTCAGGAGAATGCGGAAAGGAAGGCCGCTCAGCGACGTGCCGAATACGAAGCAGAAGATCGCAGGGAAGCGCAAAAAAGACAACAAGAAGCCATAGCCCTTGAAAAAAAGGCAGAGCAAAGAGCTGAACTACAACGGTTACAATCTGAGGCAGCAGATTCCAGATTTAAGTCGATAAGTGAATGGGATAAAAAATGTATCGGTAACTATATGATAAAACATAAAACATCTGAAATACCACAAAATGTGAACCAGGTATATTATATCACCTATGGCAGAACTGCTGAAAGGCCATTTAATATCACAGTAAGAACCTATATCCTGAACAAATACAGTGATAATACATGGATGTTAGAAAGCGATATGTTGAATAAAATAAAATTTAAAAACGGATATATAGTTGATAACGAAGGTTATCTAATCGGCTTAAACTATCTTTTAGGTTTTTTTGCCACTAAAGCAGAAGCAAATATGGTACTGGCACAAATTGAAAAAAATGCTCCTAATGGAAATATTGATAAGAGCTTTGTGCAAATTAACGGTGCGGAAACGAAGATTGGAACAGATAAAAATTTTTGGAATAATTAGACACAGGTAACTTATATGAAAAATCTATTCATTATTCTGACAGTATTCTTTTTCAGTAATGCAAAGGCGCAAATAAGCGATGTTGACGCGAGGTTGCTGTACCAACAGGCAGAAGATGCGTATAATAGGGCAGATTATTTTACTGCTGCAAAAACAACTTTTGATTTGGCTGGCAAAATGGGTAACTGGAACGCAAAAAATCTTTATTTAAATTTGAAAAGTGTTTATATGAATTACACGGCTGGTGATAATCAAGAATCTAAAGGAGGTTATGACAAGTCTTATATTAATTTTAAGCTTTTTTATGACAGGTGCAATGATTTTGTTGCCATAACAAATAGCACCAAATACCCTGCGGACAAATATAAAGAAATAGAGGAGATACAAGCTTATTTTAAAAGTAAGGTAGGTGAATATGCCTACCAGAAAGATCGCAGGCCACAGGATGCCATAGATTTTTTGAACGATTGTGCTAAAAAGTTTGCTGTTCATAAGTTATATTTTGATACATACCAATACAGTGACTTCAATTTTGACCCGGAAAGAATATTTTTCCAAATGAAGGGGCCAACTTTAGAAGTTATATCCAGTTCTTTTGAGAGTGGGACAGCTATAGATGACGCAAAAATTCGGGTAGATTTACTTAATCTATCCAAAATCACCTCAGCAGAACTAAGAACCAGTGACGCGGGAAGAAGCTCGTTTTTATTTCTGTATGGGCAAACAAATTATGACAACGGTGGCAGGGAAGTTCAGGATTTTTGGATGATGGCCAAAAAGCGAGCATATATCGGTGCAAAAAAGGCAAGGAAGAAAGATGCTGAACGATATGAAAATAACAAAAATGAAATGATGGCCATAAGTAATGGCAGCAAGGAAATATCAACAGTGTTTTCCGCACTAAAATCAGGGAATAAATTCATTGATTTTTTTCTTTTTTTCAATACCAATAATGATCAATTTAGAAATGGTAACTATGCAGAACGCATACGGGAAGCCGTTCAATTTCTTATTGATTATTTTCCTAAAAAGAAAGAAGAAATGGCGGGACAAACTAAAAGTAAATTCTAATTTTTGCTTATAAACCATGAAGAAATTATTCTTAATTCTTGCTCTTGGTCTGCTTTTCAGTAAAGTGCATGCCCAGATCAGTGATGCAGATGCAAAAATACTGTACTAAGAAGCGGAAAATGCTTACAACAATGAAAATTATATTGACGCTACTCTAAAGTCATTTACACTTTATAAAAAAATGGGAGAATGGACACCGAAGGTCCTCTACCTTTATCTAAAAAGCTCGTACAAAGCGCCACCAAGCGATTATACCAGCAACTTAGGATTAAGTAATTTGTCTAATGTATTTTTTAAAATAACAAATCAAGCAACCTACCCGGCCGAAAAGTATAAAGAAATACAAGATATACAGGCCTATTTTAAAACAAAAGCAGAAGAATTGGCTTACCAAAAAGACCGCACCCCACAGGATGCCATTAATTTCCTGAATGAATGTTTTAAAAAGTTTCCGAAATACCCTTATAGTGAATCAAATAAAATAACCAAAATTGAAAGAGAAATTTCATTGTACGGAACTTGTTTATGCATGCTGACCAAAGCTATTTTCCACGATTATGAATATAATAGACATTTTTATCATGTCAAAGGCAGTACCAAATATTTCGATTTGAGCAAATTATGGCTAAATACATTTGATGTAAAATATGACGAACTGTTGAAAGTTAAGGAAGTATTAACGACAGGGCAGTTACGTTATGATGGAGATAATAAATTTTTAGCAGGCTATGTTGCTTATAGTACAAATGAAGGCCGTATTGGGACGGACAATTTATATAAAAATGAAAAGAGCGTATTAAAAATATTTAATGAGATGGTTTTAGTCCCATGTTCAGTGGCATTTGATGATAATAGCTTGAAGAACGCTAAACAATTGGGGGCATTTGAATCCCGACTTATTTCCTCAAGCGATGCATACGATTTTATTGGCCTCAATTTTAATAAGAATGCTGCTGAATTTATAGACGGTAACTATGAGAAACGGATAATGGAAGCTTATAAATTTTTATTAGATTATTTTCCTAAAAAGAAGGAAGAAACCGCGAAACAATCTAAAAATAAATTCTGAAGTAGATTGATAGCATTTTCGACGCCGTCTTCACAGATGGTAAGTGAACTATAGATGAAAACACAAGGAGTTAAATTTCGTTTTGAGTGGGTAATAGCTTAACTTTGGGTATAACCAACTAACCTGATGGCTGTAACCAAGCAAATCGAAGAAACTGAACTTCTTGAGCAATTGAGGGACGGAAAAGTATGGGCTTTTGACGAATTGTATCATTCGTATTCGGGACCTTTACTGTGGAAGCTGCGCAGGATGGTGAAGGATGCTGAAGAGGCGGATGAGCTTTTACAGGATCTGTTTGTGAAGGTTTGGGAGCGAAGGGAGCAGATTACTGTGCGGCAGTCTTTTGAGTCGTATTTGTACCGGATGGCGGAACGGATGGCGATTGATTATTTCCGTAAGCTGGCTCGTCAGAGTAAGTTGTATGAGCAGGTGCAGGCGGGTTCTACTGAGGTGGTGGAGGATTTGGAGGAATTGCTTTTTGCTAAGGAAACGCAGTCTTTGCTGAATGATGCGATTGCTGCTTTGCCTGAGCAGCGAAGAAGGGCTTTTACGCTTTGTAAGCTGGAGGGCAAAAGTCACCAGGAAGCGGCCGAGCTGATGAACATCAGTCCCAATACGGTGCACAATCATCTGGTGAAGGCGGTGAGTTTTGTGAAGGACCATCTGGAGAAATCCGGTAAGTCGTTATCTCCTTTGGCTTTGATCATTTGTATTGCTACGATGAATTCGTAGTATTTCTTAAGTTTCAACTGTTTTATCAGGTTATTTGATTTCCACAAAATGAGAATCTGTAATTATCTTTGTCGGAGTGAGTTTAAGATTTATCGATAACCGATTTGTACACAAAATAAGTCAAACCCTTCTTCGTAAGAAAAATTTGGTTTAGGTAGCTCATGAAAATGCCCGAAGCTATTGTCTTCTATGAATTTGAGGATTGTATTATACATATTGTCATATTCCTGAAGAAAATCCTCCCTATCTTTCTCCTTTTCTTCAATAACAAATGTAAATCGTGTATCTATTTTGCAATTCAAAAATAGCTCGTTGGTATCGGCATCAAGATAGGATAAGTCCCAAAGTGTGCTGACACGACCTTCTTTCTCTTCTTCAAGTCTAGAAAAGAGGGACCGTGTAAATAGCGGTTTAATGTTCTTATGCGGAGTTTGCCAAAATAATCTTTCCAGAGTATAATAGACGATATTTTTCTCCCGGTCGTTTATTTTCATAGTTCGTTCTAATAATTAACAAGCCCATTACAGGTTAAACCTGCTTCATGATTAAACGCGGCCTGGTCTGTAAAGGTAAAAGATTCGGAAGTTACGTTATGTGTAATTGTAACTCTATAATTAATTTCACAATTCCATGATAACAAAGTCCAACCTACCGGAGGAAAAGGATCAAAAAGATTATACTCTCCAACAATAGCAGCATTCGTAGTTGTCGTATAAGTACCGTCATTTGTTTCCATATTTGTAGGGTGGCACATTACCCACATATGGTCAATTGCAATAATCATCGGGCACATTGAGATATAATTTGCATAGCAATGAACATAGGTTTGAGTAGTACCCACATAACCTAAACCAACATCTGCAAGATCAGATAATTTGCGGTAACGTTGTGGCGCCGAAGTGAATTTATTGCCCGGTCGGTTTAAGGAAACTTCTATTTTTATTTTTGAAGTATCGGTATTTGAATTGATTTCTGTTTTGCCATTACGGTATATGATGGTTGTACCGTCCTTATTGCCCCGAATGGACTTTGGAAGTGTTGCTCTTATACTGTCGGCTTTACGTTTCAGTTCTTGCCGGATGGTTTCATTCTTGAAAGAGTCATTCTTATTGCATGCTGATAAAAAAAGAGCGGCAAGTACGATAATTGTAAAATGTTTCATATCAATTTAGACGTTAAATTAGACAACCCACTTCGCGGGGCTGTATATCGGCATCATTCTTAAAACTGAATGCTGTTTATTTACTGATGTGAAAAACGAATGGATCTGATGATATAATTGAGTGTCTGACTTGTACCTGCAATCGGGTCTTACGTAAATGTAATCTTACAGGCAGAGTACAGCAAATCTTTTACGTCAACTGTTTGATTTTTTACGTGAATGAAGGAGTGGACCAGGTGTTTGATTTTTATTTGAACTTTTTTCTGTTTGGGATAGTCAGTTTGTCTTTGCCGTTCGTCTTAATCATATAAAATATGCCATTGCCAGCAAAAATCGGTTTTGTTGCTGATGGTTTTTAGGTGAGTTAATAATGAGAAATGGCAGGTTGGATTTCCTGTCATTTTCTTCTGCTTTTTGAGCTGTCTGGAGGACGGAGCGAAGAATAAGCCGAGTGAATAATATTTAAATAAAATATGATGAAGAAAAGTAAAATGATACCCTTTGAACCAGAAAATGAACTGAACACTATGACCTTAATGGAAAAATTTGGTCTGAGCAGGGATCAGGCTAACCAGATTTTATGGAGCTTGTTTGACCAGGGGCATGATTTGATGCCCGAACTGAATGAGGAGAAAGTAAAAGCTTTACTGAAAGCAGAGTGACGGGATTAATTCCCGGTATTTTGAAGCGCTCTCTTCTTCGATTTGTTTCAAAATTTACCAGGTTAACCTTATTTTTAGCCTGGAATTATCGATTGTAATAACAAATGTAAAACTAATTATAAAGCGACCATATGACCATTGGAGAAGCATTGAGGCATTTGCGGCAATTGTACTGGTGCCGTAACCAGGACCTGATACTGGCTTTGAATACCAACGGGGCCAGCTATCAGCGGATTGAAAAAGGACAGAAAGAACTGAGCCTGATTTTGGCGGTGCGGTTATGCCGTTTTTACGACATTAGCTTGGACAACCTGATTGACCTGATTGACCCTGCAGAGTTAGAAAGAAAAGAGCTATCGGCCATTAAAATTGCTGAAAAGCGAAAGGCCAGGCGATGACATAAAAAACATACCTATTAACGCGCTTAACGTCTTACTCTCTCTCAAAAAAACGTACTCAATTTTTATAGATAGTTAGTTACAAAACCGGGAGTAAGCCATGCTCGCGGTTTTTTTGTTTTTACAATGCTCGTCTCTTCGACAAAGGAATTGCTTCCAGCGAAGAGAATGGCAATTTAAACTCCCCGCTTCCAGGTTGATGGGTGAAAGGTAACCTTGACTGTATTTTGAACTTAAATTGATGTTTAACAACCAACAAGCCTTAGAAAAATTGATGAAGCTGCTGCGCAGTGTAAGACCTAAGTTTGACCTGCCCATGCGGCTGGAGTATTTTTTTAAAGAACATATGGATGAGTATGATCCTGTGCCGAATGAAGACCTGGTGGTACGGGGCAGGATACCATTATTTGCCTACTACATCATCAGCGGTTATGTTTACGTCACCTACAAAAACAAGGAAGGCCAGCTAAGGGTAAAGTACTTTTATGCGGCGGACAGTATTGTCGCCTTTATTTGTTTTTTGGATAGGCTGCCTTCACATTACCATATTTACGCAGGACACCATACCAAACTGGCGGTTATCAGCAGGGCAAGCGTGGGGCTGCTGTTTGAGGAGTGGGAACATATGCGAAGTTTTGCTTATACGGTACTGATAGAGGATGACAGATTTAGAGGCGAAATATATGATGACCTGATGGAGCTGGACCCGGTACCACGTGTAGTGGAATTTTACCGCTTAAACCCCTGCCTGCTGCCCGCAGTTGAGGCCAGACTTGATAAGTGGATAGCGAGGTTTTTGAAATTGAAACTGAGATACCTGGTAAAGATAAGACAGGGATTAGGGCAATAACAAAAATTTGCGAATAAAACGCAGTACCTGGTACTGCGTTTTTCGTTTTATGCCGGTTTATTTTTGAGTTATAAACCAAATGCCATATGGACAGACTTTTAATCAGGATTTATTTGAAGCAGCGCGGTCATGGCGTGTTGCTGTTAAAAACCAACCGGTATACCCTGCGCATAAACCATATTGAAAAACCTGATCAGCTGAAAATAAAACTGAAAGAACTGGCAGATGATATGGCCGGGATGGCAAATATGCAGGGGTGTATACCGATGGATGGTAAAACTGCATTGGCCGGCGTGATCCTATATAAATTGAGAACAGGTGAAGTAACCCTGCGCCTGATGGGACAGGAGTTTTGCTGGAAAGGCACATTGATTGAATTTAAGCGCACAACGCGGTTATTATAAAATAAAGAACATGATAAAGCAGAAATTTATAAACTACCTGGATAGGAGGCGTTCGTTAAGTCCGGTACTAAAGGTTGCGTTAGAAAAAGACGAAAGCTTGCGGCGGCAGGTGCTAAAAAAAGGAACCAGCCTGTTGCTGCCCAAAATGGAAGTTGCGGAAATGCATTACCTGGCCAGCGGTATGTGCAAAGCTTTTTGGCTGGATGAAAACAATGAGGAACAAATTTATCAGATATGGGTGGAAGACAGTATGGTAAACCTATGGGAGCCTTTTTTTGCAGAGGAACGCAATACTTTGGTTTATCTGGTATTAATGGAGGACAGCGAATTGCTAACGATAAGCAAGGCACAGCTGGATATGATCTGTTTGCTGCATACTGAAATGCTGGAGGTGTTGCACCGGGAGCGTGCTGAGCAAAGCGAAAACCGTAACCTACAGGTGCAGATACTGATGAGAAAAGAGGGTGACCGATATGAGTTGTTTGAAGAACAGTTTCCCTGGTTGAAGCAGCGCCTGACAGAAAAAGACCTCTGCTCGTTTTTAGCGATCGGGAAAACTACGCTGTTTACCAGCAGGCGTTTGCAGCTGTATAAAAGGCACAGAAAGCAATGAAAAGGTTCAGATTTGAACCTTTTTTTGTTCCAAATGGAACTTTATTATGTTCGAAAACGCGTCTTTTTGAGGCGTTAAGCCGCTGTACCTTAGTGTTGTTAAAATTGAAAATATGAAGAATAAAAATGTAGTGGCGTTGATTTGCTGTTTGTTTATCCTACTGTTTATGTATGCAGCGGCAAGCAAGCTAATGGAGTTTGACAAGTTTAAAATCCAAATTGGGCAGTCGCCATTGTTGACGGATTATGCAGCTATACTGGTTTGGCTGGTGCCAGTTGTAGAAATTGTAATTGTAGGTTTGCTGGCTTTTGAACGCACGAAGTTGGCCGGGCTTTGGGCCTCGTTTGTATTGATGGTAGGGTTTAGCGTCTACATCTATCTGATTATGAATTTTGCAGATCATATCCCTTGCTCGTGCGGGGGAATTTTAGAGAAAATGAGCTGGGGACAGCATTTGGTTTTTAACCTGGTGTTTGTTGGGGTGGCAGTTATGGCTCTCGTCATGTATAGGAAAGCGAAGCAGCCGGAAATCTAAAAATATTCATATGGCCATTTGGATCGGGGGAACGCTGAAAACCCGATGTAAAAGAGTAAGCACGAAATTTAATTTTAAAATCTTAAAACGATGAAAAATCTATTAAGTAAATTGAACAAAACCAGTGTTTTTGCCTTTGTATTGGGCTTATTGTTAATTGGAACCCAAAGCGCTTTTAAAGCGGTATCTAAATTAGATCCGCCTGCTGACGGCTGGTATGAAATAACCATTACTGATTTGATGGACCCTGAGAATCCGGAAGAACAAGCGATTACCAGTACATCGCCTCAAACTGCGCCAGATCTTGAAAACGAAGAAGCCTGCGCCCAAACTGGAAATTCAGGAAACAAATGTTTTGTATTCCTTGAATTTGATGAAGAAGCAGAAGAGATTCCTGCCACTGTTGACGATGTGGATGGCGATTTGGTAACCATTACTGCTACAGCAAGGCAACCGCTTTAATTGGTAAGCCATTTTTAATTTTTATAGAGCATAAGTGTAGTTATAAAAACGAGCAGCTGGATGGCTGCTCGTTTTTGTTGTCGCATTGGTAATGAACTTGTAAGCAAAGGCTATTGTTTTTCCATTTTCTGTCGGTTAGGCGTACGGTTCATAAAGCCGACTGCTTCTCCTTTGAGCGCTTTACGAATGTTTTCGGCGGTTAAATATTTTTTTAGTGGTGCGCCCAATAATTTTCCGTCTTTAATCCAGATGCAACCCCATATAAAAGAATAGTCTTTCATCATGTGTGTGCCTATCGTTGTATCGCCAACTACGCAAGGCCATTTGTAGCCTTTTTTCTTCATAAAGGGATCGGCCCTTTCAATTCTGTCGTGCATAAGCACAGGAATAACCACTATTTCATCTTTAAAGACCCTATTCAGGGAATCAAGTAATGCCAGACTCTCTATGCAGGGGTGACAATTTGTTGCCCAAAGATCTAAAATGATCAACTTGTTTCCATAATCGCTTAGTTTTATATGGCTGTGCATAGTTGGGCTGTTCACAATGGGCAGGGCTTTGTTCCAGATTTGTTCTGGTACTTTTTCACCTATGGCAATAGGTTTCAATTCACAATTGTTGTAAGCTATGTTGGTTTGTGCTTTAGTACTAAAGAAAAGTGCAGTAATGATAATTAGTGTTGCTAGAATTTTCATGATTATTTTTTTTATGTTTCCAATTGAGATCCCGGATCGGTGTACGGGATGACGTTAGCGTAGGTTTTGGGTTAAGTTGCTTAATGTAATTTCTTTATCGGGTATAGGCCAGGTATAGTGGTTGTCGTTTGGTGGCAGGTTATAAGTAATACCGCTGACGGTGCGGGTTAAGGTTATGGCAAACTCTGACTCCTTGTTAAGCCTGCGGAGATCTTCCCAGCGGGTACCACGGAAGGGCAATTCTTTGCGGCGTTCTGTGATGATCAGTCTTAATATTTCATTTGTGTTAGTTTCGGTTATATCTGTGTAACCAGCTTTTTGATACCTGTTTTTTCTTAAGGTATTTAAATCCTGTAGGGCTTTTTCAGCTTGTTTTGTGCGTGCATAACACTCTGCCCTGATCAGGTAAATCTCATCTGTAGCGATCCCGGTAAAAAATCCGCCACTGGCCCGATAAGAGCCTTTAAATATTACCCGCCCATCGGTATTGTTAAAGAAATAAGCCTGCTTGCGGAGATCGTTGGTCGCATAGCTATTCAATAAAGCGGGTAATACATTAATACGGGTGGTTCCGGTAACAGGATTGTTTTGTGGACCTGTTACAAATACAACTTCTACATTGGTGTTAAAATCTGTAAAGGGATAGCGTGGCGTAAGATCAACTGTATTGAAATCCAGCAAGGCTGGTTTTAGGGACAGATAAGCATTGGCGTATTCGAGGGCTTTGTTGTAGTCATCCATTTGCAAAAAGGTTTTGGCCAGCATGGCATAAGCTGCGGGTTTTCCTGGCCGGAATTTTACTACGGCATTTTCCGGTAGCAGTCCTGCAGCCTGCTCCAAATCGTTGATGATCTGGTTATAGGTTTGCTGTAAGGTGCCTCGACCTATGGTTAGGTTAATGTCTTCTTCCAGCCTTAACGGAATGCCCGGCTCATTCTCTGCGTTTGCCGTAAAGGGTTTACAAAATGTTTGGGCCAGCTGGTAAAAGTTGATGGCGCGATGGAAGAGTGCGCAACCTTTAAGGTTACTCAGTGCCTGCAGATCTGTATTGTCTTTTAATTTTTCGGCACCAGCTAAAGCTGTGTTGGCATAAAGGATATGCCAGTAGCTATAATTCCAGTCGTCCACCTCGATGTTTGGATAAGGATCCTTGTCCCATCTGTAGACAGTTTTGTTCCAGGGCTGAGGCAAGGCATTATAAATGGCATCACTTAACACATATTCATCCGATCCTATAATTCCCAGGGTATGGGCAGAAGGGGTATTCATAACAGCTGTATTGTCTATTAAGCCCTGGTAGTCTTTTAGGGTTGTAGGAATAACCAAACTTTTGTCTTGTTTCAGTTCAAGGAACTCTTCCTTGCAGGCTGTCAGGAAGCAAAGGCCAATTGCGAGATAGATTAGATATTTTGTTTTCATTTTCTTAATTTTTTAGTTAAAATCCGAGTGCTAAGCCAAGTGCATAACTTGTGGGGCTTGGATAAGCCGCTGTGGGCATATCAGGGTCTATACCTTGTTTGTTGGCACGCCAAATGATGCCCAGATCGCGGGCGTAAGCATATAGCCTAATGTTTTGCAAACCGTATTTTTTTAAGCTTTGCTGGTTTAGTGTATAGCTGAAGCTGATATCTTGCAAGTGGATGTGATCGCCTTTGCTTACCAACGCTGCAGAACGGTTATAGTACTGACTTAGGTAGGTATCGGCAGGACCTGCGGCCGGTACATCAGTAAAGCGTTCATCGCCGGGTTGCTTCCAGCGTTTAAAGTAATCCTGATGGTAATTTGCAGGATCCTGATATTCCTGCCCAGGATAAAAGGATTCCCTTTTAAAGATATAACCAGCTTTAAAGGTAATGACAGCGCCAAGCTGCAGGTTTTTGTAATTGAAGGCATTGCGCAGGGAGCCAAAATAAGGAGGCACGGTTAAACCGGTAAGCAATTGGGCTGGCTTAAAACTATCTATATATGCCCGGTAATTTTCTGTTGTTTGTGGTTCCTGGCCTGGTATAAGTGGCTTACCTGTTTGCGGGTTTAGACCAGCCCAAGGCATCCAGTAGTTCACATCTCGCGATTTGCCAATTTGTAATGGCGCAGTATTGCTGGTAAAGTAAAAACTTGCTGGTAGGGCAGTATTTTCGTTGTAGTTGGTGATGATATTTTTTACATAACTGAATAGCATACTGCTTTCCCATTTAAAAGCTCCGGTTAAGTTTTGGGTAGTAAATTGTACATCTACACCATTGGTACGCATATTGGCGTAATTGATTTGATTGGTGATGAGCAGGCTAATACCTGGAATGATGCCACTTGACGGTGCCATGATTTTTTCGCCAATCAAGTCGCTGGCTTTTTTAACGTAATACTCTATACTGCCTTTGACACGGTTGTTTTTGCTGCCTGCATCAAGGGCCAGGTTTAAGGTTTTAACCAGTTCCCAGCGTAGGCCAGGGTTACCGGCGCTGCGGATGGTGGTGGCTGGCAGGCCGGTTTGCGGATCGGTAGTATAGCTGATAACAGGGTAGGTAGTTATACTTTTGTTGACGTTGCCTGCACTGCCGTAGGTTGCCCTGAGCCGCAGGTAAGGGATGGCGTTATTTACAATGCTGTAAAAGCTTTCTTTACTGATATCCCAACTGGCGCCGGCCGACCATAGTGGTACACCTTTTTGATTGGTTTTTACGCCAAATAGATTAGAACCATCCCAACGTAAACTACCTGATATGGTGTATTTGCTGTTGTAGGTGTAGGCGGCATTGCCGAAATAAGAGAGATACCTGTCCGCATATTGACTCAATTGATAAGGTGGTTGTGGAACAGATGCGCTGCCCGCAGGCCTTTGTGGATATTTTTTTGTATAGTCGAACAAGGTAGTTCCGGTAAGTACCTCCGGATCGTAATTGTACAGTACAAAACCCGGCAGGTATTGTTCAGTACGTTGGCGTACTTCAGCTCCGGCCAAGGCGGTGATTTGGTGTTTGGTGTTAAATTCCTGCTGGTAGGTGATTTGCAGCCTGCCGGAATGGCTTAAGGTTTCGGCTTTGCCATTACCGCTAAGCATTGCACCATGAGGAATAATTTTAGTGCCATCGGTTTGGGTAAAGCGGTTTACCAGATTGCGTACGTAATAACTTTCGGTGGAGTAATAGCTTGCATCTGTTCCGCTATTTTGAATGTACTGATAGGTTAGGTTGGTATTAAAGTATTTGAGAAAGCTGTATTTGATCCCCCCGTTTAAACGCAGTTCGGTACTGCCAGATGTTTTGTCAGACAGACGTACTTCATCCAATGGGCGGTAATTCCAATCGAGTAGTTTGTTTGTGATGGCTTGATCTACATAGGCTTGCCTTAGCTGGTAGGGTATAGCTATCGGGTTTCCTTTTTCATCTGCAAAGCGCGTATAAGGCGAAATGCCTGATGGAGATTTGGTAGGGAAATCGGCCAAAGCCAGCCCATTGTTATGGCTGTTTTGGCGTGTGTAGATAATTGCCCCGGTGAGCTCCAGGTTTTGCAGGGGCTTAAAGCTATTTTGCAGGTTTAGGTTGAGGCGGTTCCCTTCGTCGCCAATGATGTAAGACCGGTTCCTGTCGTAACCTGCCGAAAGGTAATAGCGGTAAGCCTTTTCGCCACCATTGATGTTGAGTGCATATTGCTGGTTGATGCTGGGCTGGTAAAGGTAATGGAGTGCTTCGCTGCGGCTATCGATTGCTTTCATCAGGGCTTCCTGCGTATTAAAATCTGCATCACTTATTGTTCCTGTTTTCTTTTTGAAGAGCAGTTCAACATATGCGGGTAAAACAGTTTCCGGCAGCTGAGCATAGGTGTTTTTATCGAACAATTCTTTTTCAAAGCCCATTACCGTTGCCGAGGGTAGCCAGCGCTGGTTGTAATACAGGTTGGGCGAGTGGCCAATGGTGACATTGCTGTTGAGGCTGATGCTGTTTTTTTGGTTAAAACGGCCTTGTTTGGTAGTGATAACTATAACTCCATTGCCAGCCCTTGCGCCCCAGATGCTGGCAGCGGCAGCATCTTTTAGGATGGTTACGCTTTCTACATCATTGGGATTGATATTGTTGATGTCCCCTTCGTAAGGGAAGTTGTCAACTACGATCAATGGCGCTCCGTTGGAATTGATGGTGCTAAGGCCCCGTACGCGAAGATCCGGAGCATTAACACTTTCGCGGGAATTGCTGCGCCGATCGAAATGCAAACTGCTACTGACGCCTTCCAGCCTCTGGATGATATTGGTTCCCGTGCTGCGGTTGATCAATTGTTTATCAACATGGTCAAATGAGCCGGTTGCCCGTTCTTTGGGTATCTGGTAGTAACCAGTATTGATGACAACCTCGTTTAAGTTGATGGTGTCTTTTTTTGTTTTGAGCGTGTCGGGTTTAAGGGGCCGCTTTTGCTGTCCAGGCTGCTGTGCTTTGCTGCTTATATTTAGGCAAAGCATGGCCGTTACGATGGTTAGTATCGTTTTAAACATACGAATAATAGGTTTAGCGAACTGCTTTGATGCTGTTCGTTGTTAGTTAAATAATTAAAGAAAAACGGGTGTTGTGATTAGGAGGGTATTCCTAGTGTGGCGGACAGATAATGAGGGCGAAAACTTTGTTTTTGTTGGTTTGAGTAGTTTTCATCAGTTTACATTTTGTTTTTAAATGGTTGATGAGCAATCGGAGTTTTGCAACTCCAGATGGTTCATATTCTGTTAATTGTTGGTTTCAATTTAAAATATGAGCCTTGGCAAATAGGGCAGGTAGGATGCAAAAAAAAGGATGCACTATAGCGGGCCCTAGATACCACCTCACCTGGCTTCCGACGGCCCTGGGAATGGATTTACAATAGAGCCCATAACGCTATAGTGCACCCTCAAAGGTACAAAATATTCGTTATGGGCATTAATCTATTGTCTCTTCCCTAAATTGTCGGAATTTGGTGAGCGAGACTCTTGATTAATACTTCATTTTAGAAGCATTATATGTTTAATGTTTACTTTGTTTTATCGATATATGTTCTGTTAATTGTTATGTAAATGTATAAATAATTAAGTGTAAAGCAAAATAAATTTAGGTTTATTTGCTATTATTTTTAGTTTGTTTTTGACTGTAGTTTAGTAGTTCGGCATGACTGATTGTATATAGTTTTGCAATTTTTCGCAATGCGTTTTCTGTAGGGTATAAAATACCGGCTTCGTACCTTAAATAAGTGTAATAAGGGATTTGCAGCAGGAGGCATGTTTCTGGTTCTGACCGCTCGGCTGTTTGGCGCAGTAACCGGATTTTTTGACCCAGGGTTAGTGGCATTGTGTGGTTGACGGTATGGTTGGTTGTCATACGTAAATGTAATTAAAGTTTGTTTTTATTCCAAATTTGGAATAATAAATAATCCTGCAAAAGGCTCTTTTTGCTTGCATGGCTGAGCAATATATTGACAAAATATCCTTAAAATTGGTTCGTGAAAAGTTGTGGGAGATTGCGAATAAAAAACGCATCACCCTGGAAGATATTGAGGATAGAACCGGATTTAGCTATAGCCAGGTGTACCGAATAGTTAGGGGCACTAATAATATCTCGGTGAGTGGCTTGATTGCTGTCTGCAAAGCGCTGGAAGTTCAGCCAACAGAGGTGTTTGACTTTAGTTTGGAGATTCCGAAGTATCCTGCGGTGAGGAAGGAAAGGAAGGGGTGAGGGGTTATTGAAATAAATATACCTTGTATACGAATAGGTATATTGCAAAAGATTTTAGTAAATTTGTATAAGGAATCGCCAATAATAATTATGAAAGAAGTAACTATTAAATATAAAAGCAATAAAACCCTTGAAGCCTTGAAGGATTTGGGGAAATATTTGGGCTTTTCCGTTTCTGAAAGGGTTTCATCCAAAAGGAACGAGCAAAACCATATAAATGGTGTTACTGTGGTGCCAGGAGATGAATCTATAGATATTTCAGAATTGCATGAAGTATTTACCGGTAAAGGTTTAAATGCAACTCAACTCAGAAGTTCTGGATGGGAAAGAAAAAGATAATTTGTGATACAGATGTCTTGATCGATTATTTTGATGCCAGTCAAAAGCGCCACTCCAAAACCAAACTCATTTTAGACCAAAATATTGGACTTTCTAACATTTTAATTTCATCTATTACAAAAATGGAACTAATATTAGGTGCAACCAATAAGGCTGATCTTACAACTATCAGTAAAAAATTAAATAGGTTTAGTGTGCTGCTAATTAATGAAGCGATAAGCTTAAGGGCAATTGATCTTGTACAAACTTATGGGCTAAGCCATGGCTTGGCGCTTGCCGATTCAATGATAGCTGCTACTGCAATACAAACAGAATTGGAATTATTTACCTATAATGTCAAGGATTTCAGGTTTATAGCAAAGCTTGATATGTTTAGTGTAAAGTAGGTAATATCAAAAAATGCCAGGCTATGGTATTAGCGCTGCGCTGTGATCTAAATAGTGAAGTGCTGTGGTTCAGATCTGAACTCTTTTTTGTTCCAAATGGAACTTTATTTCCCCCGATTTGGAACCCTGTAAAAGGACTATCCCTCCTTATCTTTAGGTAAAGAATAAAGGAGGATTTATGCGTAAATATTTACTACTGCTGGATTTGTACTTAATGAAAAACAGGGAGGTAAGCCTGGTGCTTAAAAGTGGTTATACTTCTGCACGAATTGAGCGGTTTTGCAATGCCCTACAGTTTGTAGGGAGGATGAAACAGTTGAGCAAGGCTATTGATACAGGTGCCAATCAGGATTGCGCTTATGAACTGAGAAATTTTAAAGGATTGGAATGGATACTGGCCTGTAGATTTGCGAAGGGTGTTGTTGCATTGGAGCTATGGTTTGAGCAGCTTGGGTTTTGTGAAAAATTGGAAATGCCGTTTGACTGGAAAGGAAGCGCGCAGGAGTTTAGGGATGCGGTAGACAGGATGATCAGAAGATTGCCGAAATTTTTTTAGTTGTTTGTTATGAGAGACGAACTTAAACATTGGCTGATTGAACAATATCTGCTACCCGCCCTTGACCTGACCGTAAAAAATAATACTGATGTGTTGGCTGAATTGTATCAGTCTATTAAGTTGCTGCGTGTTGTGAAATATCAGGTGCTGGAAACTCCGGAGGACGAGGGCAGACTTTGGCTGCCTATAGATGCCATGGTACATGCTTATCATTATTGTGAGGTGGGGCAGTGCCCGCAAGGCATCAGGATATGGAGAAAGCTGGAATTGATTTTGCAACCTGCCAGCTTGTTTGGGCAGCAGCCGCTAACCGATTATATAGAGACATTGGAAGGGGGCAGGGTGCTTTCTATTGGTTACCCGGTGTTGAGAAAGTTAATGGCCGGTTGCCCGCCCTTGTTTGGTGCTTTGCTGAAGGCCGGGATAGCTAATGAAAGATATTATCACCAGCAGAGTAAGTTGTTGCAAATGTCAAATAGCGCGCGTTTGCTGGTGCTTAAAAAAGAAATCCCCTTGTTTATCAGGATAGCTTGTCAGCGATTGGTGGCGATGCATACAGGGATGCCTTTGCGGACTTACTGCGATCAGCTGAAAAAGATGAACAGGAAGAAGAAACCGGCATGATGCCGTGCTGATGCTATCGTTGCTAACCACAGCTAAAAAAGGTTGCAAATGTCATTTCACCCATTAAATTTTTAGATTATGGGAACGTATAAAAAAGGCGTCCTCGGGCCATTTCGAGGTAAGGTTGGTACAGTGATAGGTGCCATATGGAACGGGATACACTACATGCGGAGTTTGCCGGATGTGAGTGCGGATAACCCAACACAGGCACAGTTAAATGTGAGGGCCAGGTTTGCAATGGTTAACGAATTTTTGAAGGGCTTAAAGCCTCTGATAAAAGTTGGCTACCAGCAGTTTAATAATGGAACGACACCAATGAATGCTGCTTCGGCTTATCATTTGAAAAATGCTGTTACCGGAACAAGTATGCTAAATTATGCCATTGATTACCAGAAGGTGATGTTTAGCGTAGGGAATTTGCGGAAGCCGCTGGATACAGCAACAGCCGCTACAGCGCCTGCGCAGGTTGACTTTAGCTGGCAGAACAATGCACCCGCCGGTAGTACAGGTGGTACGGATAGGGCCAGCTTTTTGGTGTACAGCCCGGCGAAGAAGGAGTTTGTTGTTTTATCTGACGCAGCCGCACGCTCGGCACTGACCTATGTGTTGCAGTTGCCGCCGGAGTTTAGTGGTGATACCGTAGAATGCTGGATGGCGTTTACGAGTGTTGATGGCAAGGAAGTTTCGGATAGTGTGTATGTAGCACAACAGATTATAATTTAGCATCACTCCTCACAGGCTGCGCCAGCCAGGTTCCTGATAATTTAGCATCACTCCTCATAGGCTGCGCCAGCCAGGTGCCTGAAGGGGCACAGCCTGACAAGGCCTGTTCGGAGGATGCAAAATTATTGCTGATTGCGGGGAGTAGAGTTGCTATCTAATTGCGGGGTGCAGAGTTACTATCTGATTGTGGGGAGCAGAGTTGTTATCTGAGAGCGAGGAGCAGAGTCCGAGGAGTGGTGTTGCTGATGAGTAGCAGAACAAAGCTGGTGAACAGGTTTCACCGGCTTTCTAAAATTGGAAAACTAAAAAGGAATAGGATGAGAAATTTGAGTTTAAAAGTCGGTAGAAGGCCGGAATTGAGGTATATAGAATATGTCTTAGTAGCTGTAATTGCCCTGTTGTTGTGGTTTTTAGGGCCTAAGTTATTTGCCTTGCCCAATGGCAATTCTGAAGAAATAGCTACCAGTATTGGCTTAATGGTGCTGCTTTCGATGATCACTTTTGCTTTGGTGCTTGGCCTGGTAGGTTGGCTGATGCATAGGTTTTGGTTGAATATGGGCTTGCCAGCCCTGGAAGAAATGGTATTGGAGTTTAGAACATTGGAATTATGGGAACAACTAAAATTTTCTGTGGCCTTGTTTGCCTTGCTGTTATTGGCCTGTGTGGGGTGCATTATTGCGGTGGTGTAGCGGTTCCGGATCAAGTACGGAATGACGGCAAGGGAGCGCGTGTATTTGTTGTAAAAACTAAAAAAGAGAATTATGAAAACGTTATTAAAATCGCCCGAAAAGAAATCGGGGTTAGGGAAAAAGGTTGTCAAAATTGTGGTGCGCGTATTAGAGACTATCTTAACTGTGTGGGCATCAAATCGCCTGCACCGTACTGTGCGGCGTGGGTAAGCTGGTGCTTTGCTCAGGCAGGCTATCCACAACCGAGAACGGCGTGGAGCCCTGCATTATTTCCGGCTGCCAGAGTGGTAAAAGCGCCGGAACCAGCGATTGTGTTTGGGATTTATTTTCCGAAACTGAAACGCATTGCGCACGTTGGTTTGGTAGCGCGATTGCAGGGCGACTGGATTGTCGCCCTGGAAGCCAACACCAATGTGGCAGGAAGCAGGGAAGGGCAGGGCGTGTATGAAAGGTTACGTCATAAAAGGACCATTCATCGCTATGCGGATTGGTTGAAGTAGTTGCGAGAACTGCTGAAAAAGTTCTTTGACATATTAAAATTTAAAAATTGAGTTAATGAGAAGAACACCAGGTATTATTATATTCAAAAGATGGAATAGAACTTTCCTATCATAAACTCTCTAAATCAGATTCTGTGTGCATAGCGCAAACCCATCCGTCATTTTTCTTTACCCATGTGGATGTACAAGCACACTTAAGTGCCGATTTTTGTCCGTCAAGAGTATATTCGAGTTCGATTATGTAAGCAATAATTGCAGTGCTTTCATGAATTGTTTGGGATTCAATGCCTGAAATCTCCAGGATTTTTATTGGTTTGTTAATACCAGATTCAAACATCGTTTGAAAAGTAGCTTCGTCTACGCTTCTTACACCCTGTTTCCCGGCTACAATGCAGGGAAAGTGCGTTAGATTTTTTACGGTATTAAAGTCACGATTTTCCATCGCTTGCCAATATTTTTTTTCAAATTCCAGAATTTGAGTTTCCATGTCTTTTAGTTTATGTTATACTTTGTTTTCTAAGGGGAGAGTGTTGGGGCTAAAAGTGGCTTAAACGCGGTTTTTTCTGTCCTCCTTAAAACAACGGTAACTTAAAAAGGTTTTTTCGACGCATTACCCCGAAATGGCGAAAAAAGTCGAATTTATGGCCTCTTGTGATTGTTTCCGCTTACTCAACTTCTTTTGCCGACCGCTCGGTTGCCATTTTGCTGCCTGGACTCTTTAACAGGAACCTGGCTTCCTCCAGATTTTTGCGAAATACTTTAAGTTGCTTACTGGCAAAGGATACGATGGACGTATCGCCAAAAAGAGTACCTTTTTCCAGTAAGGCTATTGCCTGTGTATGGTCATCAACGCTCATTGACAAATATTTTTTTTCAAAAGCATTATTACCTACTTTTTTCAAAGAGGAGATAGATTTATCGGGTACAAATGTAGCAGAATCAGTGAGTGTAATGTTCCTCACATCAGCAAATGGCTTCATATCACTATAAGCCAGGATACAGGCATCCATAACTTTGATGGCATATTCCCTTATTTTGGAATCCTTAGATTTCACTTTGGCTAGTTTTGAGAGATTGATTTCCCTGGCAGTGGTATGGGCAAGCTGCTTAAAAAACTGTTCGGTGCTGAGCGTATCTTGCTCAAGGGCAAAGCTGGTATTGTTTTTTTTAACCGGACTTTTGTAACTGACACCGCTTATTGCGATGCAGCATGCTGCTATTGTTGCAATAGCATAGTTTTTTAAATTTTTCATAACTATGGATTAAAAGTTGAACATTAATCTTTTTTGAAATCTTCAGCATACATCTTTAATATTTTTTTTAGCTCATTTCGGGCATAGTGTATCCGTGTTTTAACTGTTCCAATAGGTATCTTAAGCATTTTAGCGATCTCCTGATATTTGTACCCTTCAAAATACTTTATAAAGGGTGTTACAAATTCCGGGCGAACCTTACTTAGCGCGCAGCGAATATCGTCCAGGGTACATTTTGTGATGGCCAAATTTTTGGAGGCTGAGGGATAAAGCTGGGCTGAACTGATGGGCTCATTGCTGGCGATCAATTTTTTTTCACGTACCCTTTTGTGGTAGTTATTGATGAAAGTATTTTTTAATATGCTTCGAAGCCAGCCTTTGTAATTGCTTCCGGGCTGATACTTTGACGAGAATTTAATGGCTTTGAGCATGGTTTCCTGAACAAGATCGCGGGCATCGTCCGTGTTTTTTGTAAATGCGAAGGCAAATGTTTCGAGGCTTTCCTGCTGCAGGCAAAGTTCATTAAGTTGATTATTGATTAATGTTTTCTTAGGGAGGATTGTATTGTGGCTGTATTTTTGAATTTTTAAAAATTTGAGAGGACTTCCGTGCATGCGTGTTAAGTATTTGAAACAATACTTCCAGATCAAAAGGTTTGGGAATATAGCCGTCAAAGCCAAATTGCGCATAAATGGTACTGATGTTGTTATTACAACTTATTGCCAGCACCGGAAGCGTGGGGTATATTGATTTAATTTTACGCCGCATCAGGACGGATTCGGCACCCATACCTATAAAATCCAGTACCATTACAGTTGGACGAATGATTTTGATCATAGCGAGCAAACGCTTATCGCATTTGGCTACCAACACTACATTAAAGCCTTCAGCTTCAAGAGAAAGTTTCAATACATCTCTGATGGATTCATCAGCTTCCTGGATCAGAATTTTTTTCATGATTTTAACCTTTTTTGGAATCAGGTCAAACAAGCATAGGCTTACCGGAGATTCATTCTTAATTCATCCGGGTATTCATCTGCACAAATCTGGTCCGCTCCGGATGTCCTTCAGCGCGTTTACTGGAGGAGCAAAAAACAATTGATGAAGGATAGCATCACTTATGCATTTGCTTTGGCCTTCACATTATATAACGCTTACAAATAAAAAATGTTTTGTCTGTTTTTTTTGAATACAAATTTAGATGATTTCAGTGGGATTTGCAGCTTAGTTGTTTTTTGACAAACCTTTTATATTGTCGCATGTTAAAGCCATACAATTAAATTATTATGATGATGGAGACTAAGATCAAAATGCAAAAGCAGACTAAACCAACAAGTACAGCCAAACAAGGACCCCGGGATTATTATTTTCATCCTGATGAGGATTTTCGAGAAGACTGGGATTGGGGAAAGGCCAAAAAGATTGCCGGCAAGGCATTATCCAAACGGACAAATCAATATGAAATATAATTTATAATGTAAATCAAAAATCATGGCAAAGTATTCAGAAAAGGCATCCGAGAAAGTAGAAAAAACAATGCATGAGATGAAAGAAGGTAAACTCAAATCAGGTAGTGGTAACAAGTATCCCTATGCTAATATTGATGAAGAAAGATTGTTTGGGTCAATTTCTAGAATGCTTTTTTGGTACGTAATTTTTTATAATTGAAATGACCTTTAATGTAACGATTAAAAAATCGGCCCTTTGATGCAGCTGTGTGTAGTCCATTAACTACACCGACAGGAACAGCTTTATATACATAGGTGATTCCCGATACAAATGTGATGAAGAGAACCTGCTTTTCCTCTTCATAACTGAAATATTTGATAACAGAGGAGGGCATTTTAGTCAGCTTTTTCTTTCGCAGCCTTGGTGATGATTGTTTTCAGGTTGATACCTTTTCCTAAAACAGGTTTAAATATGTCACCAATTGTTTTCAGCCGTTCTATGGTATTATAAATAGTAAAGTCTTTCATTTTCAGTCCTTTCTTTACTTCATCCCATTCCAGTGGCATGGATACGGTAGCGCCTGGTTTTGGCCTTACCGAATAGGCACAGGCAATAGTTGCATGGGGACGGTTCTGCAAAAAATCCAGATACATTTTTCCTTTACGGTTGGAGATTTGCCTTTCTAAAGTAGTGTATTTAGGCAGCTCCCGGTGAACGAGGGTGACAATGATCCGGGCAAATTCTTTGCTCTGCTCGTAGGTATATTTATTCCCCAATGGAATATATATGTGCAAACCTGTAGAGCCACTTGTTTTACAATAACAGGGTACGTCCATATCTTCCAGAATTGCTCTGGTCACCTGTGCTGTTTCTATAACCTGGTCAAATGAATTCTTATCGGGATCCAGGTCAATGATACAGAAAGTAGGATGATCGGGCTTTTTAATGGTGCTGAACCAGGGGTTCATTTCAATACAAGCCAGATTGGCCATATAAAGCAGTGTAGCTTCATCATCACCCACCAGGTATTTGCGGTTACGTTTATCAGCTTCACTTTGATATAAATATGTTTTGATCCAATCTGGAGCTTTGCCGGTTACATCTTTATAGTAGAAACCTTCACCTTTGATACCATCGGGAAAGCGGTTCATACTTTGCGGGCGATCTTTCAGATAAGGTAAAATATAAGGTGTTACCTGGTAATAATAGTTAATCAGGTCGCGTTTACTGATCTTTTCGTCGGGCCAGAAAATTTTATTCAGATTGGTGAATTTTAGCTCATGACCATTGATTTTTTTTACCTGCGTGGTCTCAGTTGGGTTAAGCAATGTTTTGCGTTCAGATTTTTTTCCCGGTCGGACGATTTCATTTTCGGTATGCTTTAGCATGGCGCTCGTATGTGTTTCTTTTTCCAATACAATTTGGTTTGCAGGTTTATCATCACGCATTCCTTCAAAAGAAGGGTGACGCATCACACCATCATTGGTCATTTCGGTAAAGCTTACTTCGCAGATCAATTGGGGTTTTAGCCAGATAACTGTGGCATGTGGTGGATTAGGACGGAAGCGTGAAGGTTTATTTACATCAGGAACCTGATTAAAAGGGGACTTGTCCACAACAAGCGGTGTAAATTGTCGCATCATCGCAATCTGAACCTTATCATTAAAGCCTGTACCTACCTTACCGGTATAGATCAGCTTCTTGTCTTCATAAACACCTACCAATAGGCTGCTGAATTGTTTTTTTGTATCGTCATTGCGTGTGTAGCCTCCAATAATCACCTCCTGACGTTTGTTGGCCTTAATCTTTAACCAGTCGCCAGTACGTTTCTTTGATATGTATTTGCTATTCTTACGTTTGGCCATGATGCCTTCCAATCCCATTTTCTTGGCTGCCTTGAGGAATTCAATGCCCGAAGTATCAAAGTCCTTGCTGATGGTGATTACGTCATCTGTTGGAAGAACCTGTTGCAATATAGCCTTTCTAGCCTCTAATGGTAACGATTTTAAATCCTGACCGTTGTACCATAAGATGTCGAAAACATAATAAAGCAACTCACCATCGGCTTCACTGCGCCAATTTTGAAGATCTCCAAAATTTCCACGACCATTTTCTTCTGCTACTACAATTTCACCATCAAGGACTGCGTTCAGTTTCAGCTTTTGTAAGGCCTTATAAATCGGATAGAATTTTTCGTTAAAGCTTTTGTTGTTGCGCGATTGGAGAGCCAGTTTATCTTTATTCATGAAAGCTATAGCCCGATAGCCATCCCATTTGATCTCGTAAAGCCATTCGTCGCTATCGAAAGGTTTGTCTACCAGTGTAGCTAGCATTGGCTCTAAATGTTCGTAAAAGGCTTGTTTACGTGCATCTTTAAGCAAATCTTTTAGCGATATAGGAACAGCATCTGAAGAAGTAGATCTCTGTGAGGTCTTACCGTAAACCTTATCGGGTGTCCGCTCCATTTGTGCAATTGTCTTTTTAGAAATGACCGACTTATCTTTGAGTGTAATGTCGTTTGTACTGGCGTACTTATCTTCCAGCTTCATCAGCAGCCAGCTATTGTCGTTCCTGCCATAGGCCTTTACTAATGCAAATACACCTTTAAGTTTTTTTCCTTTTAAAATAAATTTCAGCTTGCCCGAATGAAGTTGGTGAAGCAGGTTTTTCTCCTGTTTCTTCACATTGGTTTCCATTGGTTCTGTTGGCTTATAGGTACCCTGGTCCCAGACAATTACCGTTCCGCCACCATATTGTCCTTTTGGAATGATCCCTTCGAAATTGCCGTAATCCAATGGGTGATCTTCTACCATCATGGCCAGGCGCTTTACTTCCGGATCTGTTGATGGACCTTTAGGTATTGCCCAGCTTTTGAGTACACCGCTCATTTCCAGCCGAAAATCATAATGCAGATGAGAAGCATCATGTTTTTGAATCACAAATCTTAAGGCTGTTCCAGATGGTTTGCCTCCAAATGGTTCAGGTGTTTTATCTGAAGACCGTTTCTGTCTGTATTCTGTTAAGCTCATATCATGCCCTTTTTTTGTTGCCCAGGCTTTGGATCAATTGGTCGTAAAGGTCATCACTACTTGCTTTGCGTGGTTTTATTCTCTTTACAACTACGTGTTTGCCTTTGGCTTTTGCTTTTATGATCTTTAGTAATTGCGCGCTGTATTCGTCTTTAAACTGACTGATGTCGAAAGCTGACGAATATTGTTTAATTAAAGCAAGTCCAACTTCCATCTCTTTTTTTGTAATGGCTACATTAGTTACTTTTTTTATACCCTCAGTACTTCTAATTTCTTCATGAAATCTGATTTTTGTAACGATCAGGATGCCATCCCGGGGATGAATTACACATAAGTTCTCGGTATTGCGCAACACAAAACGCGCTACGCCGGCAGTTTTTGATTTAACTAATGCCTTAAGTAACAGGGTATAGGCCTTTACACCTTGTTTTTCGGGTTCAATATAATAAGAGGTTTCAAAATAAATTGGATCAATAGTTTTCAGCTCAACAAAATTCTCCAGTTCAATCATTTTGTTTTTTTCGGGTGCAGCCTCTTCAAAATCATGCTCATCCAACACAATGTATCGGTCTTTTAAAAAATAGCCCTTTACAATATGATCATAAGGAACTTCTTTTTGGCTATCCTCATTGATGCGTTTAAATTTAATTCTGGCATGATCGCGCTCGTCCAGCATATCTAAATCCAGCGTGCTGTTTTGTACTCCGGCATAAAGTTTAATGGGAATGTTGACCAAACCAAAATTAATAGAACCTTTCCAAATTGATCTCATTACAAGTGATTTATCTTTAAATGACTAACAAGTCATTTATGCTATTGTTTTTTATTTCATCGACTTGGTATGTGGCTGAGTCTGATTTCTCAGGCCAATTTTTTTGGTTTTGCGGTACAGGATTTAATTTATTTAATGTTTTTAAATAATTAACGTATGGGTGAATGGTTAAGTACGAAGTCGACTTTTTTCATTTTTTGAAATTCAAATGGGGATTGTCGTAAACTCAAGCTATTTGATAGCTTTATTGAATTCATGACAATTCAGGTATGAATTTTATGATGTAAAAAAAGAAGACCACCTGGAACCAAAAGTGCAAATGCAACATATTATTGCTAATGAAGTTTCTGAAAGCGTTTAAAGAAATAGAGGGTGAGTAGAAACTGTGTATATCCGTAAACAGCGTCTTCTATGGGGATTGTGAGTAGACGGATATTTAAGAATGCTTCAGGATTATAGTTAACTATTGGAGCTTCCAGGCCTGTTCCGGTCAGTATGCCATTAACAGGGAAAAAGCCAAGCATTAAAATGAGAAATACTAACGAAGCCTTTCCTATCCAGTCTGCCCTGGCTATAAAATGTAAAAAAATTAAGGTCAATGCTGTAATAGATGCCGTGACAAAAGTGTAAATTTTGTGGGGGTATAATAAGGCAAATAGTATACATACAATTACACTGGTAAATACAATGATATTGTTGTATGCGCTGATCCAGGCAAGATTGAAAAATTTATCGAGGCAGAAAAATGTAAATATGCAAGAGAAGGGTATGCAGATAAAGAACAAGCATTCTTCGAGTGGTAATCCGAAAATACTAATGCCAATGGTATAATCCCGGTTAAACCACCATACCCCAGTTTTAGTAAAAAAGATGTCCCAGATGATAAATGGAACTGCAACCAATAGCGTAGCTTTAAAAAAGGCGAAGAAGTGTTTGTTAAACCGGATTCGTTTGTCGAATGAAAAAATGAAACAAACTACTACGGTAAGCAAGTCAATTAATAAATAGGTGTAAGGCTTCATTACGATTTAGCATTAAAATACATTTTGAAATATTTTAAAGGTACCCATAAGAAGCCAAAACATTCTCCATTCTCCTTCTCTGTATGTTTGTGATGCTGTTTATGCGCTCTGCGTATTGCCAGGAAATAAGGATTTTTAGTTCCCCGTAAAGATTTTATTCGCTGGTGGATAAAGATATCGTGTACCCAAAAATAGGCCATTCCATATAAGGTAATTCCCAAACCCATATAAAACCAGAAGTTAAAATTATTGAAAGAGCCGATATACATCAGTGTAATGGCTGGGATAGCAAAAATCACAAAAAAATAATCATTTTTTTCCAGAGGCCCCTTGTTGCTGTGATCGTGATGATCGGAATGCAAAGCCCATAAAAAACCATGCATCACGTATTTATGGATGATCCAGGTTGCGCCTTCCATGCTTAGAAATGTGATGAATATGATGATAAATTTCATGAAGGCTGATTTTATTGGTTAAATAATTGTTCCAGTATCTGGTAACGATAGTTGAATATATGTTGGAGTCTCTTTTTTACAAAAATGCGATGTGCAAAAGTGCCTAAAAAAGAGAAAGGAAGTTTGTAGTCAACTGTATCTTTCATGAGAACTCCTTTTTCATTAGGAATAAACTCGTGATAATGGTGCCACAAGGAATAGGGACCCTTTTTTTGAAAATCGGTAAAACTTTTTTGAGGGTCAACTTGTGTAATCAGCGTTTGCCATTTCATGGGAATACCAAGAACCGGAGAAACGCTATAATCGATAAGCATACCTTCGTAAATAGGAACATCAGATAGTTTAGTGATCACCCTAAAATTCATATTTTTTGGTGTGATTCGCGTCAAATTATGAGGGGAAGAAAAGAAATTCCAGGCGGTAGTTATATCGCAGTTTAGCTGTTGTTCGGCTTTGAATTGGTAAAACATGGTTTTATTTTTTGATGATTTCAGTAATCATTTTTTTTAACTGTATTGAGGTGATACTATTCCTGTTGGCATGTATGAAATGAGTATCCTGTTCTATTTGATTACTGTAGCCTAAAAATGAGGGACAATTTTTTTGAATGGATAATCGGATAAAACGAATTTCGACATTATCAGGATCTGCTTTTACAGCAGCTTCAATATGCTGTTTGCCTTTGTTAAATGTATTGAGTTTGGCGATGGGATTGATGGCATGACCAGCCCAAATGGCTTTAAAAGCACCCAGGTAGGCAAGATAAACATTGTTGCCGTTTTTTGTGTCCAGTTCCTCAATCATGGCCTTACATAGTTTTTTGTCGGATAGGGCTTTTGTATAGCTAACTCTTATGTAGTCCATATTCTGATCGTTATGGATTGTTTTTGGCAGGTCTGCAAAAAGCATAAGTATTACCATTAAAAGTTTCATAACGTTGCTATTTTATATTGTAAATAACTACTCATGGCAAGTGAAAGTTTTTGACTGTTGGGAATACGAATGCGCTGGGACATTATTTTCTCTGCGGGTGTATTTTTGATTTTTTTAAACAATGACAAGTAGTACTTGTAAGCTAAATATACCCCAAACCTGGATGAGGCCGGCAACATTTTGATTCCTTTAAGTGCTTCTTTAAATTCCGATTCAATTTCAAGTTCAATTTGAAGCTTAATCTCGGTACTAAAGTACCGCATTTGTACATCTGGGAAATAAGTACGCCCCAAAGTTTGGTAGTCATCTTTGATGTCCCTTAGAAAGTTGACTTTCTGAAAAGCGGAACCTAATTTCATGGCATAGGGTTTTAATTTCTCAAAGCTAGCCGCATTGCCCTCTACAAATACCTGAAGACACATCAGGCCTACAACTTCGGCCGAACCCAATATGTATTCCTGATATTGGTCGGAATTGTAAGCTATTTGTTGCAGGTCCATTTCCATACTATGTAGAAATTGTTTGATTAATGAGAAATCAATTTTATAATGCTTTACGGTTTCCTGAAATGATTGCAATATGGGGTTTAGTGAAATACCTTCATGAATAGCTGTGTCGGTCTCATTTTGAAAGCGCTTCAGCAAAGCGGCTTTATCGTAATCATGGAAACTGTCAACGATTTCATCGGCCAGACGTACATATCCATAAATGGCATAAATAGCCGGGCGGATAGCCGGTTGTAAAGCTAGAATGCCCAGTGCGAAACTGGTACTATATTTTTCGGTCACAATTTTGCTCACCTTATAGGATACTTCATCAAATAGCTTTTTCATACCGGTTTATTTTAAGTTTGTTTACTTCTTTTGCGACAATATTGCCGGATATAATTGATGGAGGAACACCAGGGCCGGGCACAGTTAGCTGGCCTGTATAAAACAAATTATTTAGATGCTTATTTTTAATTGATGGTTTTAATACAGCAGTTTGGTTTAGGGTATTGGCCAATCCATAGGCATTTCCGCCGTAGGCATTGTAATCATCGATGAAATCACTAACACAATAACTTTTTTTGTAGACCAGTTGTGATGTCAGATTGCGCATCCCTGTATGTTTTTCTAAGCGTTGCAACATCTGGTGCAGATATTTTTCGCGCGTGGATTCTGCATCGGAAAGGCCAGTGGCAAGCGGTATCAGTAAAAACAGATTTTCGTGATCTTTTGGTGCCACCGATGGATCTGTTTTGGATGGGCAACATGCATAAAACAAAGGTTTTTTTGGCCATTGTTTGGTTTTGTAAATTGTATCCACATGTTGGTCCAAATCGTTTTCAAAAAATAGCGTGTGATGTTTAAGGTTTGGAATTGGGTGGTCAAAACCCAGATAATAAATCAGGCAAGAAGGTGCAAATGTCCGACTGGCCCAATATTTTTCATCATAATTACGCATTTTAGGCTTTAGAAGGGTTTCGGTATGATGATAATCGGAAGAGGCTATAATGGCATCAAAACCCTGAAATTCACCATTAATGATTAAGCCTGTGACCCGCGTCTGATTTGTAACAATCTGTTCAATATTTTTATTAAAATGGAACTGTGCGCCTTGTTGCTCGGCCACTTTTTTCATTGCGCTAATCAATTGATAAAAGCCTCCCATAGGATACCAGGTTCCTAAAGCATAGCCGCCATAATTCATCAGGCTATACAATGCGGGGATTTTTTTAGGTGAAGCACCTAGAAAAATAACCGGAAACTCCATTAGTGCCCTGAGTTTTGGATTAGAAAAATATTTGCCCACATAGCTTCTGAAATTTGTAAGTAAATTCAGTTTTAAAGCGCTTAGTGCAATTTTTGGAGATATGAACTCCAACCAATTGTAGCAAGGCTTATTCACAAACTCCTGCATGCCGATATTATATTTGTATTTAGCGGATTGCATAAAAGCATCCAACTTTTTACCTGCCCCTTTTTCCAGTTCTTCAAATAAGACCTTAAGACCATCATGAGATTCTGGAACGCTAATTTTACCGTCTTCGAAGATCATTTCAAACTGCGGGTTTAACGCAACCAGATGATAAAAGTCTGTAACGTTATAACCGAAATCTTTAAAGAACGATTCGATAATATCGGGCATCCAATACCAGCTGGGCCCCATGTCAAAGGTAAAGCCATTATCAGTTTGGAATTGTCTGGCTCTTCCACCAGGTTGATCCTGTTTTTCAAAAACATATACTTGGTTACCGGCCTGGGCACAGTAAGCAGCAGCAGACAAACCTGAAATGCCGGAACCGATAATTGCGATTTTCCTTT
This sequence comes from Pedobacter schmidteae, assembly GCF_900564155.1. Lineage (NCBI taxonomy): Bacteria > Pseudomonadati > Bacteroidota > Sphingobacteriia > Sphingobacteriales > Sphingobacteriaceae > Pedobacter > Pedobacter schmidteae. Next base: position 3,900,410 of record NZ_LS999839.1, read on the forward strand.
TCATTTGGGCGGGTTTTAAGGTTGGAAATAATGATCGTTTACTTTTTGCAACAACTCATGGCTGTCTATTTGCTGAGAAAAAATAGGATGATGAAAATCTTCCAGTTTGTTTAATAGTCTTATCAATTGCATTTTTTCTGAATGAGACAGGTTGCCCGAAACGATTTGCGTGGCGAGACGTATTTTCTCCATTTGCTGACTCAACGCTTCCATTCCCTCAGGAGTAATTTTAATGACTTTACTTCTTTTGTCGGTCTCAGAGTCTGTTTGCATTACCCAGCCATTTTTTATCAGTCGGCTGATGATTTGCATTCCTGTAGGTTTATCCTGAATGTTTTTTTTGATCAGTTTCATTTTTGTCATCGCGCCAAAAGCTTTTAGATTGATGAGATATATGAAATCTTCCTGTGTAGAAAACGCTGAATCATAGATTGCTGATTTTGAGTAGGTTTTAGCATATCTGTTCATGTGGACTAATAATGTACTGATCACACTTTCGGGACTTCGACCATTTGTTTTACCTTCCCAGTCAGGTTCGTTAAGAAGAGAATCTACTTCTGTGTGCTGGTTACAAATCCATCGTTTAAATCCATCCAGGTTTTTAGGATAGACATTTTCGCTAACATTCTCATCAAATTTTTCTACGAGTTGAATGACTTCTTGAATTAGTTGGTAGTTCATAATTGGCTAAGTCTATTTAGGGTGTAAATATACCATTATTTTTTGTTTATGGTATATTTATGTTCTTTTTTTTCTGATAATAGAAATTCGGATGATGAAGGAATTTTCTGACCCTCATAGTTTTCAATTAGTTGATTATCTTGCTTCATTAATAGAAATAATATATTTATTTGAATACGAAGCTGTCAAAATTGTAAAGTGAAGCTGACATAGAACTAAAAGACAAGTAGTTTTAGGGCTAGATAATTCTATGTGATTTTATTTTTGTTTCAGTTTAGTTTGATGTATCTTAACGCAATGACGGATATGTATGGACAAGAAATTATTTTACGTATTTTTTTTATCGGGAATATCTCTGACAGTTTCGTGTGGTACTGTAAAGGATCCGGGTATTAGAAATGCCCTGTTTAGTAGTAACTGCAATCAGCGTAACCTATACAATTATACAGTTGAGCAGTTGCCAACGCCTTTATACAAGCAACAGCTATCGAAACGTTTGACGCGGTATTTTGATCACAATACATTGAATATTGCTAATGCCATAGGTATACTGAATCTGATAGACAAATATATTGAACTTCGGTCTGATAAGGACAGTACCTCTTTGATCTCACGCTTGTCGGTACTTGAAGTCAGACAGAAAATTGATCATAAGATAAATACTGCCTCTATTGAGATTTCTGCTATTTCTTCTGAGATGGATTGTGAAGAAGAACGGATAAGTCAGGTAGCAAATTATTTGTCATCACGACAGGATGAGCGTGAGTCAAAGCTTACGAAAGGGGCTATTGTAGTTGGGGCCCTAGGTGCAATTTTGACCGGTGGCCTGATAAAGAACGATGCTGCAAGCAACTCGGTAGGAATTACTACTGGTGTTGCTGAGGCGGGCCTGGGGGTGGCGATGTTGTTCAATAAGGAATCTGTAGAATTTCATCATGAGCGAAATGCGCTAAAGGATGTTTGGTTTAATACTTCTACATCTAACATTTTTCCTCCTCTGATATGGTATTATCTGAATTATAAGAATCCAGAGATTGGTCAAAATAAGTCTTTGAGGGATCAGATGGTTGAAAAATGGATTAACCTCGGCCAGATTGATCTTGATCCAAAAAAATCATCCTTGGAATTGTTCTTTGGTAGAGGAGGGGAGTATGCTACCGATCAATTGGAGAACAGAGCAGATATGTATGATCAACTGGAATCAAATATTACACTGATGAAGCAGGATCTGAAGGCACTTTCTCTGGAAATTGATAAGATTTAATTTATCATTGGCTTGTTACACGAGCAATTGTTTTAAAAAACGAAACAACTAAAATGCTATCCATTTCAGGAGATAATGTATTAACGCAGCAAGCAATCCTGTAGCAGGAATCGTTAATACCCAGGCGTACAGAATAGGGATAGTCACACCCCAGCGTACTGCCGAAATTCTCTTGATTGCACCAACTCCAATAATAGCACCTGTAATTGTATGCGTTGTACTTACGGGAATACCCAATATGCTGGTAGAAAAAAGAGTAATTGCTCCGGAAGTTTCGGCGCTGAACCCTTCAAATGGCTTTAAATTTGTTATTTTCGACCCCATAGTCTTAACAATACGCCAGCCGCCAAGTAGTGTACCTAAACCCATGGCACTATGGCAGGATATGACCACCCAAAACGGTATCGTTGCATTTTTATCTAGTTCTCCGGCCGCAATAAGGGCTACGGCTATAATACCCATGATTTTTTGTGCATCATTTGCACCATGACCAATACTAAAAGCAGCTGCTGAAAGTAATTGAAGTTTTTTAAAATATCTGCTAACCGTTCCCCGATTAGAATTTTTACAAATCCAGGTGACCAATGTGGATATCAATATGGAAATCATCATGCCAATTAGAGGTGCTAAAAAAATAAACAGGATGATTTTTAAAACTGCGCTATATATAACCACTCCAAAACCAGCGCCAGCAATAGCTGCTCCAACAAAACCGCCAATGAGGGTGTGAGATGAGCTGGAAGGGAGCCCAAAAAACCAGGTGGCCAGATTCCATAAAATAGCCGCCAGTAACCCGGCTATCAGTACCTGCATGGTTACAATTTCGGGATGAACAATACCTTTGGCAATGGTGTTGGCTACATGAAGTTTAAAAATCAGATATGAAATGAAATTGAAAAAGGCTGCCCATAAAACAGCCAATCGAGGAGATAAAACTCTTGTGCCTACAATTGTAGCGATAGAATTAGCTGCATCATGAAAGCCATTGATGACATCAAATAACAAAGCTAGTCCAATAACTATGATAAGTATGGTCATACCTCCCCCTTCCAGTATGAATTTTACTATATTAGTACTTAAAGTTACGAAATAGAAATTACTTTGTGGGTGTTTCTCAAAATCCCGGGCAGGTAAGTGGTTTTGAAAATCGGTTAATTTTTTGTTAACTTAAAAAATAGCTTAACAAAACAATAATTTAACAAATTATATTCGTTGTCTTACCTTTGCGCAGTGAATTTACCTATTTTTATATTTCATGAAATCGTCATTCGGCTTGACGAAATTAATCCTGCGATAGGAAGGTATAAGTCCAGTATAAACGAAGGTGAAGTACATGTATTGTCAACAGAGAATGGGACATTAATTGTTCCAACGCATTTCCTGCAGTTGCAATTTCGTGACCCGACGCTGATTGGGAGTACTGATCTGTCGATATTGGCCAACAATTTTAGAACAGGCTCTTTAAAGCAGGTCATGTGACCTGCTTTAAAGAGCTGCTAAGTTTTCAGCTTATATGATCATTTCACCGGTTCTCTTAATATTGTTTTCAGCTTGTGCTGCTCTGTTTTTCTAAAGTCAGATAAGTAGATTTCATGGTGCAAACCATTTTTTTTGAAGCTGTGTTTCTCAAACAATACGTTCATTTTTTCTAATGATCCAGGTTCTGTTGAAAAGGGACCGATGTGTAATATTTGAACACATTTTCCTTCATGCATTTCGTAGAACCGGATATCGCCGGCAAGTACTGATTTCTTTTTTGCCAGTGTTATTTCAATCCCCTTTTTTACATCGTCTGCTGTTACATATTCGGGGAGTCTGATGAGCAGGCGATATTCCCATTCGCTTCTTGCTATTTTCTGGGGAGCCTCGGCAATAGATATGTTACTGAATTTGTTTTCGTCATACCACCATTGACATTCCAGCTTTGAAACTGTGAAATCTCTGCCCGCGTCTTTGCATGCAAATTTGATAGCATAGGCCGTAGCGTAAAGCGCCTGGAGTTTTTCAGAAAAGTTTTGGCCTGAAGGATCTCCTTTTCCCGTTAAGGAAAGAAATTGCGCGGGTTCAATATCAACAATCTCAGCTGTTGTTTTAGCATTGAAGTAGGCTTTATACTGTTTGGTTAAATCTATTTTTTCCATTATTTTTATGATGAGACTCAAAGTAAAATAGAAGGACTGACAACAGTATGGCAGTCTGTATCTGGTATCATTTTAAAAAACAGCTGTCATTTAATTGGAATTAAATGGATAATACAAGAGTATATAGGATGTCTTTTGCGGGTGTTTACCCGCATTATATTCATAAGGCAGAAAAAAAAGGGCGGACAAAGGAAGAAGTAGATGAAATTATATTCTGGCTCACCGGATACAATCAAATAACACTACAGGAGCATATCGACAATAAGACTGACTTTGAAAACTTTTTTGCCAAAGCACCTCAAATGAATCCAAATGTTTCAAAAATTACGGGAGTGATATGTGGTTACCGGGTGGAAGACATTGAGGATGAGCTTATGCAAAAGGTACGTTATTTGGATAAGCTTGTAGATGAATTGGCGAAAGGGAAAGCGATGGATAAGATTTTGAGAAAGTAAATTTTAAGAGCTGTCGGCAAAAGTAAGATCGCGTAAATTACGTCAGGTCTTACCTTTGCCGACAGGCGTTATAGTAGCACAGTGTATTTTTAACTACCTGGTTGTGTAGCCACCATTGGCAAAAATAGTCTGACCATATTATTTAATGAGAATTCCTGAAATAATTTGTGCATACCATCTGGCAAGATAATCATTGGGGTGGTTTACATTATTTCCAGTCATGTCCTGATAAGTTTTATGTTTCAACAGTTGCTGATGAACTCCTGTTAAATCGGCCAATACCACACCTTTTTTTGTCAATTTTTTTAATTCTGTTTTATACAGATGCTGAATTTTGCTTTGCATTGCATAGGGGTTTGCCAGCATTGGGGAAACAAGGATAAATTCAGCGTTTGGATTGTTGATACGAATCACATCCATAATACCAGAAATTTGTGCCCGATAAATTTCCGGCTGTACATTAAAGGTTCCATCATTCATTCCAAAGCCTATAATTACCAGATCTGGCTTTTCTGGTAACACAGCTTTTGCAACATTTTCGACGCCCCATTTTGCCAGTTTTCCGCCTACAGACTGATTGCTAAAATCAATTTTTCCTGCATATGTTTCCCGTAAATTATAGATGATAAGTTCTGGCCAGGAAGGCATAAATGGTGCTTGATTTTGAAAACCACTGGAGTTAGCGCCAGTTTCGATGCTATTTCCATAGAATACAATCTTAAGACGCTGCTTGTTTTTTAATTTCGTTTGGGTATGTTCAAGTAATCTTCTTGCAAATTTAGGTATAGGCCCCAGCCATTTTTGGGATAGGTCAGGTAAATAAGTTATGGAGATTTGCATAGATCTGAAATAGGTACCTTCATTAAAAAGAACAAATTCTCCTTTTGTTTTGCCTTCCATAGACCAATCGGGCCTGATGGTTTTAAATACGAGATCTTCATGTCTGATAAATGGAATTGCGGAATGGGGCGTGAGTTCAATTCTTCCATTTTTATATATCCAATCCTTACCTTGGATAAAGGTCTTGGATAAATCAGCCGATTTTACCGATAAAATCTCCCTCGCCTTAAATAGCAATGGGCCGCTGGATTCCTGGTCATATTTTATGATCTGAATGATTTCATCACAAATTGTATCGGCTTTCCAGAAAGGAGTCAGATAGCTTTTTAAGCTAATGTAACTACTCCATTTTGAGTTGATGTGTTGTCCGTATCCTATTGTAACACAGCATATGGTTAGCAGTATTGTACTTTTTATTTTTAATATTAATAGTTGATTCATATTGTTTCTTGATCTGTTAATGTTTAAAATTCGTCATTGTTTAAATATGTTCACCAGGTTTTGTCTCATCATACCAGTGCGACGCAAGGATATATTTTCCAATTAAAATTATTTGAGCTTAGCCGTAAGCCTTAAGTTTTTGAATTGCAAACCGCAATCAAATGTGCCGGGAACTTCCCAACCAAAATTCATGCTTCCAATCCCCAGATCATTTAGTTGAGTGTCTTTCATAAAGCCTCTTTTCTGTGCTTTCTTAAAAGCATTAATTAGCAATGGATAAATATCTTTTTTAATATCAATCCATTTTTTGTCCTGTAAGGACCCTTTGAAAAGGTCTTTTGCAGCTATATTTAAGATGAATTTTTTGGTGGCATCTTCTTTACCCAGATCTTGTTCAGCATATTCTTTGATGTCCCGATAACGATAGTCGTATAAAGGCAAACCGAACCAAAAGAAATCACCATAAGCGGCAGATTGTTTATTCACATTTTGAACGGATAAATACAAGGATACCTGAGCGGTATGCAGTTTTGGATCTAATGAACTTTCCATCTTATTGTGGGCATACATTAATTTGGTGTTAATCGTAAATGTTAAATTCCGTATTTCATTTAAACGTATTTTGCTCTTTACTTCCTGGGCAAGAAGCAGGTGAGGCCAATCCTGGTTGTCCTTTCGGGCTGACGAATATTCATTTGACCCGATTACTTCCATGCTTACCAAAGTGGTATGGTTTGCCTTCATAAAAGAGATCTTTTTTCCATGATTTTCATAGCTTGTTTTTCCGGAACCCCTATTCGGTGTCACATTGACCAGGTTAAATTTGCTGCCCCATTGAGCCAATGTCCAGATTGGTTCGGTAGCTGTTTTGCCAAAGGGATACAACTGAGAAATGGGGGCGGGGGCAGCAGAAGTCAAGCCAAGTAATTGAATCCCATTTTTGAAATTTCGGTCGGCAATTATCTCCTGGCTTTTATCTTTCCGGCTTTGCTGGGCAATGACAGGTGTATGGCAATAAAAAAAAACGCCTATAAAAAGTAATTTATGTAGTTTCATTGTTGTAGTTTAAATTATTTAGTGTGTCTAAAAGGCTATAGAACAATTGTTTGTTGACCAGGACGAAGTGGTACGGTTTTGCCTTTCCAGACCAGACTTCCAGTAAGCTGGTCTGGCAGACTGATATTGGCGTGTAGCCCATTTTTGGAATGTTTTTTAAAGCTAACCAGAATATCACCATCAGGATGGGGAACCTTTCCCTCAACAAAACTTAGTGTACCTAGTTGTGGGGCAATCTGCACCGTTTTGAAGCCTGGACTTGCAGGTTTTATACCGCAAACTAAAGCCAGGAAGTCATAATTGGGACTAGCACTCCAGGCATGACAGTCAGATCTGGTTGGATCTGGTGTTTCGGCAAATGTGGTCAGGCCTAAATCTATCATTTTTTGCCATGGTCCGAGCTGCTGGAGGTAATCGTCTCCAAATCCAGTTTTATCCATTGCCCGAAATAAATAGAATTTATAATATAAAGTACTTTCTGTGAGTTGCCGATTATGAAGTATATTGGTCATCAGCTCTTTCTCTTCAGCTTCAGTAAGCATACCTGTAAGTACAGCCATGATGTTGGCGTGCTGACTATAGCTGTCTTGGTCTGGTGAGTCGGCCAGTAGGCTTCTCTGCTTATTCCAACAAAGTTCGTAGGTTCTTTTCAATAATAATTGATATTGGTTACTGTATGATTTAGCCTGTTCTGTAAAGCCATTTTCATCAAATAATCTGGTAGCAAGCTGTAACGCATATACATATTGTAGTGTTAAAATGGATGAATTGCCCTTTAGTATACCTTTGGGACAACCACCCACCGGATACTGATTGTCCCATGGTTGAAAAGACCAGTCCACGAAATTCCACCAGTTTGAGGGGCCAAGAATCCCATTTTGACCAACCTGATGTTCATACCAGGACAAGACGTTGCGTATACCGTTGAATTGTTGTTTTACAAAAGCGAGATCTTTTCTGTGCATCCAGTAGTCGTATACCATATCAATCCAATACAAAGAAAATGGAGGTATAATTTGTGTTTGATGAGCTGGATACCGGCTTTGAGTTAGACCCAGGGGGAGCATTGATTGCTGAAATTGTAATATTGCATTTCGCATCAAACGATCGTCACCGGAAACGTACAGCGAAATGAGTGATTGAATTCTGGTATCGCCAATGTATTGCAATTGTTCATAATAGGGACAATCGAAATATGTTTCCCCTGCACATAAACGTGCCGTACGCCAACCAGTATCCCATATTTTTTGCAAATTGGCATTACTGCTTTTAAAATAAGCATTTTCTTTAAAAGGGTAGGCTGTAAAATAAGCATATATATCCTCCAGTATCAGCGGTTCAGATTTTGTTTCTATATTTAATTCCAGGTATCTAAAAGTTCTGAACCATAGTGTTTTTAAGTGAACCTTTGATGCTCCGTTAAGTAAAAACGTGTCCAGATAATCACTGTCAGCTGTTTTTCCCGTGATGTCATTTCTGTTCCCTTTGATCCCTTTGGCATCGGTAAGAGCCTCGGCATATCCAAGTGTAATTACTGCATTTTCTCCCCCCGAAACAATTATTTCGGGGTAGGCGGTAGTTAAAAAGGCTTGATCCAGGAGGATGCTGACTTTCCGGTTGGAGGGGATATGAATAGGAGACTTTCCTTGCAGGAATTTCTGATCAGCATCAATGTGTGTTATTCGTCTGATGCTGGTTATGCGTTGTTCTTTGTGTTCCATAAATGGAATGTTACTGGGGACGAGCATCCATTCCCAATCGCCAAATTTGCCATATGGAATTCCCTGGCCCAGCATTCTGGCTGAAAGCCAATGATCATCATTAAAACCCAAATGCTCCCATCCCGTGGGATAAAGCGACAAATTAAGATATTCACCCTGGCCAACAACAGTACGCAATGCTTTTTGTTTGGGACTGATATAGCCTTCATTTTTAAATACAAGCCAGCTACTATTGGTATTGACGACCATCTCGGAGGCTGTATTGCCTTGTAAAATAAATGCGGTTTTGTTACTCATTTGTGCCAGGGGTGCATATTCGGAAAAATTCCATACTACAGCTGCAAGTGTATTTTTTCCTTCAAGTAGATGCCGGGCAATATCAATGGTTTCAAACTTCCAATGATTAAGATCTGATCTTGCCGGACCGATACACACTTCTTTTCCATTTACATACAGCCGATATCGGTTGTCGCCCGAAACATGAATGATAAAGCTGTCAGGTCTTTTTTTTAGTTCAAAGCTTTTTCTGAAATGAAATACACCATAATCTTTAAGGGATACCTGGGGATGGCTGATCCATTCTGCCTGCCATTTGGTATTTAACAAGGCCGGGTTAATGGAACCATTAACCTGACCTTTTAAATTTATAGAATTAAATGACAGTATCCAGAATAGGGCTATACTTATAGCTGTGTTTTGCCTACTGATTGTCATAATTTATTAATTGGCTAGTAAGCTTAAATTTTTGACCTGCATGGTTAGAATATTCAAGCCCGGACATTCGATGCCCATCGTAAATAGCGAAATTTTGTAATCGTTATAGTTTTGCGACTCTGTAAGTATACCTCGATTCCAGGCTTCAGTTAATCCATTTTTTATCAACGGAAGTAAGTTTCCATTGATGTTTTTCCATTGTCCAACTGTTAGTCCGGTTGAACTGAAGGGGGTAATTCCAACGTCGTAAATCAATTTTCCGGTAAATAGGTCTGTGGAAATAGATTGTGCCGGTGCGGAATAGCGATCGTCAAAAAGCATGACCAGGAAGTACATCGATTTCCCATAGCCAGTGCTTGCAGGGTTTAGGTTTTGGATAAGAAAGGTACAACTGAATTGTACCGCATGGATGGCTGAATTATATCCGGTAGTTTGATTACGTGCATGGTAAAGTAATTTCGCATCAATATTGAACTGTACACTGCTTAGGCTCCCTAAAAATGGAGTACTGGTACCTAACCAACCATCTGGATCGGCAATTTTTAAATCGGCAAGCATTGCAGGGAAGGGATCCGTCGCTCCCCTGTAAATGTTGCTGAACTCATGTTGTCCGTTTATAGCAAAAATCAACGAGCCATCGGCAGAACTGGTTGGACCTATTGTAATCGCCTTATCGGAATTGGCAAACTGCGATGATCCAGAGGCTAAGATACTAGGTGTGGCTGCATAAATACTCGAATGACTATACCACTGTGCCAGATTCCAAACAGGGCTTCCATTTGCCGTTGTGTATTGTAAGGGACCTTGAACAGTACCTGTATTTGGATGTAATACGTTAAACCCTTTCTGAAAATTCTGATCAGTTAACAATTGAAGTGGAGCTATTAGGGAATTGGGGTGCTGTATCCCTGATTTTTTAGCAACGATTTCAAGTTTCATTTCAGGGGTTTGTACCTGCTGTTTGCAGCTTATTAAGCTGGACGAAATCATCAATAAAAACATAGCGATGCTATTTACTCTGGTTGAAAGTACCATCATTTTTAGATTTAAAAGGTGAATAAATTTTCTACATTTTAGTATTTTGGATTTTGATCAATAGGACTCAGTTCTATTTCTGTTTTAGGTATAGGGAACCAGATTTTATAGGGCTTTACATTGCTTTTTAACAAAGGCACAATCCGGTTCCAGCTACCTAAATAGTCTGTTAAGGAATTAATCGCAGATTCGTATTTTCCAAAGCGGATCAGATCTATCCTCCTCCATCCCTCGAAACACAATTCTCTGGAGCGCTCATCCAACAATTCCTCAACAAAATTGGCTTTGAGATAGGCTGCCGTGAGCACATCAATATTGGTCGGGTTAGTGCGATTTCGGACCTCTTTTAAACGATTTCTAGCTCCTGCTTCATCTCCTGTATAGTATTTGGCCTCAGCATTGAGTAGTAAGATGTCTGCAAATCGCAATAACGAAACATCTGCATCAGACCAGGCTGTGCCATTAGAAATCGACTTACTGATGGGGTCGCGATAACGGAATTTTCCTACACAATAATTACCATTCAAAGGGTTTGTACAAGGTAACGGGATGAAATAGTTGGTTCCTTCGATGTTCTCTTTTTGTCCCTGTGGATCGACATATAGCGTTAGATTATTTTTTCTGCGATCATCGGTCTCATGGTATTTGAAAAATAATTCGCCGGTGGGTCTAAACCAGCCATAGCCACCCCCTGCAACGGCGCTACCAATTGGGACTTGCCAAAACAACCAAAGGTTGTAATTGCCATTTGCGGAATTGGTTTGTGATTGGATGCTGAATAGTGATTCGCCGGCCAATTGAGATTTGGTCGTTTCTCTAAAAAGATAACTGTAGTTTTTTGTTAATCCATAGCCGCTCTCTGCAATAATCTTATCGGTAATGGATTTGGCGCTGTTGTACATTTCAGTTTTGTTTACCCAATCAAAACTGTTTAATGGATAATTTAACGTTTTACCCACAGTATTTTCGCTACAACTGCCCAGATAAGTATAAACTTTTGCCAAATAACCGGCCGCCGACCACTTGTTGGCTCGTCCATTGATACCTGCACGTTGAGGAAGATTTTGATAGGCATTGTTAAGATCGGCAATGATAAATTGGTAAACCTGCTCCAGGCTAGCGCGTTGTGCTTTTGGATCTTGCTGTGAACTTTCATATACCGGGACGCCGCCATAAAATGTAGCCAGATAAAAATAGAGCAAACCTCTCAAGAAACGGGCTTCTCCTATAATTTCCTGTCTCCTGGGCTCAGGAACATTAGCTTTATCAATGTTTTCGAGCAGATAATTGGTACGGTTAACTCCCGCAAACAGAAAGAACCAGTTGTTTCTGATGGTTTCATTTTGACTACTTACCTCAGCTGTTCCAAAAGGTGCATAATTCGGATCTGTAAATCCGTCCTGGGTAACCAGTTCATCGGTACCGGCATTTAGCATGATCGGCATTTTTACAGTAAAGGACTCTCCAAAGCCTGTCCCTTGTATGCTGGTGGCATTTAAAATACTATAGCATCCTGTCAGTCCGATTTCGGCATCCTGAGGTGTTTTATATAGGTTTTCTACTGTATTGAATGAATATGGCTTGGTATCCAGATAGTCCTTACAGCCAGTCATAAGTAGAAGGAACGCAATGAGTTGAGTGTATATATAATATCTTTTCATGAGTTAATAATTAGAATCCAACATTTAATCCAATTGTGTATACTCTGGCACGAGGGTAAGAGATCCTATCAAAACCAGTCATTAATGCATTTTCGGATTGTATTTCGGGATCATAGCCGGTATATTTTGTCCAGGTATATATATTTGAACCAGTCAGATATATTCGTGCACTGCCTACGCCTATTTTTTTCATGAGCTGATTGGAGAAACGATAACCAATGGAAAGGTTCTTTAATCTTAGATAGGAAGCATCCTCAACATAGTAACTTGATGTCAATGTTGATGTTTTGTTGAGGTCGCTAAAGTCACCGTATCTGTTGGTCGGATTGTCTGTGGTCCAACGATTGTAGAAAAACTCTTTGTTGATATTCATCCAGGTGCTCAAAACACCACCTTCGAGACGGTATTTAGACTCGTTGAAGATTTGATTGCCATAAGCTCCTTCCAGAAAAATATTAATATCGAAATTTTTGTAACGGAAGGTATTGTTTAATCCTCCAAAAAATTTGGGTGTACTTCTGCTGATAGTAGTTCTGTCATTGTCCAGGTCAATAATACCATCGTTATTCAGGTCTCTAAATTTAGTAGCCCCTGGTCTGACATTTACACCTGTTACCTGAACTACGCCTGGTTTAGGCGTATAAAAACGTTTGTCATGTGGAATTGCCGGGTCACTATTGTTATCCCATGTAAAATCGCTGATCTGATAAATTCCGTCGAAAATATATCCATAAGCAGTGCCAATAGGCTGTCCAACACTTACACGTCCAACATTGGTAATCCAACCACCACCCATGGTAACGGGGATGTAGCCGATATTTCCAATATCCTTTACTTCATTTTTATTACTACTGATGTTAAAAGAAGTTTCCCAGTTAAAATTCTTAGATTGGATATTTTTTGTAGTGATCTGGAATTCAATTCCCCTATTGTCTACCCGTCCAACATTCTGCCATTGTTGGTTGTAACCTGTTCTGCCCGGTACATATACAGGTAATAACATATTTTTAGTCTGCTTGCTATATACATCAAGGGTAAGCTCAATTCTATTGCTGAAGAGGCCCAGGTCTAATCCAGCATTGTACTGAATGGTATTTTCCCATTTTAAATCAGGATTGGCACTTGATGATGGTGCCTGACCAAGTTCGCCGTTATAAAAAGCATTCTCCAGTCTGGCCAGATACCTGTAAGATTCTATACGTTCGTTTCCTGTTTCTCCATAGCTTAAACGAAGTTTGAGGTTGCTGATCTGTTTGCTGTTCTTTAAAAATGGTTCTTCCGAAATCAGCCATCCATAAGCAAAGGACGGGAAGTAACCAAAGCGCTTTCCTCTTCCAAATTTATCTGAGCCGTCTGCTCTGAAGGTGCCGGTAAACAAGTGTTTGGTAAGTAGGGTGTAGTTCACTCTCCCGAAGTAAGATAATCTTCGGTTTACGTCTTTATATGAGGCAGATCCTTTGGCAATAGTTCCTTTAGAAATGTCGTCTATTCCCGTAGACTCATCTGCAAAATTTGATTTCTGTAAAGAGAAATATTCGTAGGTATACTGGCTGATTTCTGTTGCCAGCATCGCATTGAGGTAGTGGTTCTTGTTAAACCATTTTTCATAAGTCAGCTGGTTGGTATTAAATAGAGATGATGCTTTCTGGTCCTGAATAATTCCAAGTCCGTTATCTCCAACCCCCCAGCTTGTTTTTTTTCCATAAAACTCTTTGGTTTTTGAATTGGTTAGGATACCTCCACCGGATATGTTTAGGGTCAAACCTGGAATAAATTTGTAGTTCAGGTAGCCACTGATGTTGTTTTGCGTGGTAGTCGCCGATTTGTAAGCATCGTCGATCATGGTGAGGGGGGAAATGTATACGCCTGCTCTGTCCCAAAGCGGATCGTAAAATTCAACGGGTTTTGAAATAACAAGATTTTGAACAATACCATTGAAGAGGGCGTCACCACCTCCACTCTGACTCGCACCATTTTGCCCGGTTTGTGATAAGTTGATGTTTAAACCAATTTTAAGTTTAGGACTGAAGTCCTGATCTACCCTTAACCTGGCCGAATATCTTTTATAATCGTTGTTCCTGACAATAGCACCTTGATCAAGATACCCGATGCCACCAGCATAAGAAGTGTTATCTTTTTTAACACTAAAAGAAATATTGTGGTTTTGCGAAACACCTGTCTGCAAAGTTTCATCCTGCCAATTGTGTTTTTCCAGTTTGCTCAGGTCAACTGGTTCATCCAGCTCATTGTATAATCCGTCTTTGTTGGTGTCTTTGTAAAACAATATGGTATTCGGAGTTACAATGCGTCGGTAATCAAGGTATTCTTCAGGGCTTAGTACTTTAAGTTTCTTTGTAGCGTTTGAGAAGCTCATAAAACCATCATAATCAATTTTAGGTGCGCCTAGTTTTCCCGTTTTTGTGGTGATGATGACTACGCCGTTGGCACCTCTTGAACCATAAATTGCGGTAGAAGAGGCGTCTTTCAATACATCTACGGATTCAATATCATTGGGATTTAAGCTAGCCAGAGGATTTGCTGTGGTCTTATTTCCTATGCTGGCAGTACCAACTTCATTGGCATTGGCATCATATGGTACCCCATCTATTACAAACAGTGGACTGGTACTCCCGTAAATGGTATTTGCCCCACGTATCGAAATGTTCATTGCTGCGCCCGGTTCGCCAGAACTTGACGAAATTTGTACACCTGCCAGTTTACCCTGTATGGCTTCTTGAAAGGAAGTAACCTTACTTTTGGAAAGTTCATCTGCCTTAATACCGGATACGGATCCGGTCAGGTCTTTTTTATTCACGGTACCATAACCAATAATAACCAAATCATCCAGTGATTTTACCTCTTCAATTAAGGTCACATCGATTACTTTCTGATTTCCCACAATTATTTCCCTTACGTTATATCCAATAGAGGTAAATACCAATACATTGGTTGGTTCGGGCACCTCAATTGTATATTTGCCATCTATGTCTGTAGCAGTTCCCTTATTGCTGTCTTTAATCCGGATACTGACCCCAGGTATTGGAGTGCCCTTTGAATCTGCTACTTTTCCAGTAATCTTTGCAGCAATTGTTATGACGGGCGCTACTTTTTTACGAATGACAATAGTATTCATAGAAATGACGTAATCAAGGTCCAGGTTAACCAGACATTGATTCAGCAAGGTTTCTACAGAAACATCTTTCAAATCCATACTGAAAGGTTTTGCCGCTTTTATAATCCGGGAATCATAAACGACAGTAAATTTTGTTTGCTTTTCAATAAGTTGAAAAACTTCTTTCAATGAAATGTTTTTTCTGTCAATGGAGATGTTTTGAGCTTTGGTACTAGCTCCAACTTGTAAAAATACGGCTGTTAGTAAAACAAACGTGAGTTTCATGGTTAAGATTAATTTGGATGGAATACAGAGATTCCTCCTGCACTTAAATGCAGTATAAATTTTATACATTTGGTTAGCGGTTAATTAATACTCGGTTTTTAGAAGAATTGTTGTTTTTAACCCATCGCTTTTATTGAAAAAGCTGAAATTGGGGGCGTGTCAGAAGCGCTCCCGATTTTTTACAGGAATTGTCGAAATCGTAAAATTATTGCATCACGATGATCCTCCTTCCTTCCAGTTTAAAATGAACAGATCCAGTTAGTTCCAGTGGCTTTAGTACATCCGTAATGTTTTCATAGCGTGATATTTTTCCACCAAATTCTTTGGTTTGGATATCTCCTTTATAAACAATTTCCACGTCGTACCAACGTGCAATTTTACGCATGGCGCTTTCAATGCCTTCATCCTGGAAAATAAAATAGCCATTTCTCCAGCCCAACACTTCATCTAATTTTGCTTCAGTGACGTCAATATTGTTATGGTCCGGAAAAGTAGTGGCCTGCTGTCCGGGTTTTATCATTCTTATCACCTTGTTTTTGCTCACCTGAACCGACCCCTCAAACAAGGTGGTTCTCAGCTCGGGTTCATCATCATAGGCCATCACGTTGAAATGAGTGCCCAATACTTTAATTTCTGTCCCATTTGCAATTACTTTAAAAGGACTTCTCTTGTTTTTTGCAATCTCAAAATAAGCTTCTCCTTTAAGTGATACATTTCGTTCACTAGTGCTAAAAGCTGTTGGAAAAGTGAGGGAGGAGTTTGCGTTTAAAAATACCTTACTACCGTCGGCAAGTATAATTTCATATTGACCACCTTTAGGCGTGCTCAATACATTATAGGTTAAAGCCATGTTGGTACCTATGTTGTTCGTTTTAACACGGTAAACGATCTGTCCCTTTGTGTTTTTTCTAATTTGAATGTTACCATAGTTCCCCAGGTTTTGTACCGTAGAATTATTCAGGTTTATCATGGTACCATTGGCAAGCCGTAAAGTCGCCTTGTTGCTTCCTGGTATAATAGCTGAGGCAGAATTGTTCAAGCCAACGGGCTGATGAAGGCGATGACCAACTTTAAAATTGTAAAACGCAATACCGAGTAACATCACCAAAATTGCCGCGGCACTCAAATATCGCCAAAGGCGACTTCTTTTTAGTGTAACTGATTTTTCAGCTGCTATAGTTTTAGCATACATTCTCTCTTGGTCAAAGGGAGGGATCTCATCCTGATCATTTAACTCATCCCAAATGTTACGCAAACTTAAATCCAGATCCTCAACCGGGCCATGCCGGTTAATTAAGCAGAGTAGTTCCAATAATTCTTTTTTAGAACATTGATTTAATGCATATTGATTCAACAGGTATTGTAGCCGGGAAGAGTTCATTTGGTTAGCTCGCTTTAATATATGACGAAGCAAAATAAAAAACGTACTGCCCGTTTGTATTTTTTTTTAATCTAACAGGTTGATTAGCATAACCAGCATTAGAAAACTCTTACCAGATTCAGGATCTATTTGTTTTTTTAAATGCTTAAGTGTTTCAGAAAGGTGATTTTTAACTGTACTTTTTGAAAGTTTTAGTTCCGCGGCTATTTCGTCATGACTGTAACCTTCCTCTTTGCTCAGTTTAAAAATCTTTTGTTTCTGGTCAGAAAGCTGCGCTAATGACTGTTCGATAAGATTTTTTAAGGATAAGGCATCCAGTTTTTCTTCAATGTTATTATGAGAATCCTGGATCTGGGTGGTCAACTCTGCAATCAAATTCGTGTCTTTCGCGAGTTTCCGTAAATAATCAATGGCCTTGTTCCTCACCATTGAAAAAATATAAGCTTCAAAAGATATAATTTGATTTAGTGTAGATCTGTTTTTCCAGATTTTAAGAAAGACATCATTCACCATTTCCTCTGTTACATCATTTGATTTACATAATTTAAATAAGTATGCGGCTAGTTTTTTGAAATAGGCATCATAAACGGTTTTGAAAGCAGCTTCGCTTCCATTAGCAATTTCGTCCAAAAGGACATTTTCGTCCGGTATTTTTTTGATATGCAATTGACCCCTTATTTGACTGCTAAAACTAGTAAAAAATGATTAAAACAATCCCTTATTTAAGATAAATATAAAATCAGGGGGTGTCACGGATGCAAATTATCTTGCTGATGGTATGTAGTTATCTTTTATATGAACATGTTGTAAGAATCCTATAAAAAGATGAGCTTCAGTTCCGTATCGGTGATCATAAATTCGTTGCGTCTGCGTAGTACTAAATTGGAATGACGCTTGCTCATCGCAGCATTCGCAAAATCTGATTAAAGATTAGCAATGCTGTGACTTTTGTTGCAGCACGGTCTAGGTATAAAAGGACTTTCATTGGAGTATCAAAGGAATCTCATAGGCCTCTCGTTCGACAGCTGAGGCCTAGGGCACTCCTCTACAACCCTAATATGGGCCTAGCTTTGTATACACCGTTCTGCAACCGATGTTTAATTTGTACAGCTAAAGAATATGTAATAATGCTAAATAGCTAACGAAATTTTACAGAGAATATGTGATGGTTATCCGTAAAATTGTAGCTGATGTCCCAGTGGTAGCGGACGCATATTTCCTTTACAATAGAGAGCCCCAACCCGCTGCCTGGAGTTAATTTGGAGGCAGTACTGAAACGTTTGAACAGTTTTTCAGCATTAAGCGCAATTGTACCCGGATTGATTACACTGAGGCAATTGTTTTTAAGATTAATGTGGATTTCTGCAGGATGAGTGCTGTGCCTGATGGCATTCATTAGCAAATTGGTAAGTAGGGTTTCCACCAGGATTTTATTACCCTCTATCCACACTTCATTTGTTGTTTCAAGGTGAAGGCTTACATTTTCCTGGAAATCTGAAAGCAAAAAATGTATTTCTCTTAATACAGTTCCGATCTCGATAGATTCCTTTTCGGGAAATTGCTGATTTTCTATTTTAGCCAGCAGCAATAAATTTTTGTTTATTCTGGAAACTCTTGATAAGGCATTTTGTATCTTCTCAATCAGTATGGCCTGTTCACTGGTAATTCCGTGGTTTTGGAACAGAATATCCAGTTTGGATTGTACAACGGCTAGCGGGGTTTGTAGTTCGTGTGCGGCGTTTTCTACAAACTCTTTTTGATGTCGATATGCCGCAATATTACTTTCCACCAGTTTGCTGATGCTGGCATTCATTTCATCAAATTCGATGATTCCATTGGGCTCAAAAGAAATTTTTTGCTGTTTGTTGAGGTCAAATGCTTTGATTTTTTCCAGAGTAACATAAAAAGGTTGCCACAAGCGGGCAGAGATGCGTTTGTTTAATTTAATAAAACCTACCAATAGGATGATGAAAAATCCTACGGTAATGGCCGTAATGGCTGCTATGGTTTCGTAACTTTCTTCAATATTGGTTTCAATGGTTAAACGATAAGCTACATTATTAATTTTGAAATAAGTTACCAGTCCGTTGAACCTGTCATATCCTTTGCTGGGAATATATTTGTTCTTGCGATAAACGTTGTAGGTGCTATCCGGCTTTATGGAAGTAGTAGGCTCTAGTGTGGTCTCGGGCTGAAGTTTATTCCATAAATGAATACTCTGGGCAAGCTGCTTATCGTTTAATTTAAGTGAATTAAGATTTTGCTTTGTACTTTCTGCTACAATGCGGTTGTGCTCATTTACTTCACGGATCCAGATCCAATCAATCATTAAAAAATAGACCGGTATACTGCAAGATAATACTACAAATGCATAGATGATAAATGCTTTTAAGGGTTTATCCAATAATTTAATCATGTTTCCCATTTATAACCGTTACCATACAATGTTTTCAGGTAGTTCCCACATCCTGCTTCCAGTAGTTTTTTCTTCAGGTTTTTGATGTGCGCATAAATGAAGTCATGATTATCCAGCATATCTGCCAAATCGCCGGAAATGTGCTCAGCAATGGCACTTTTGGAAACTACCCGGTTTTTATTGCCTACAAAAAAGAGTAAAAGATCCAGTTCTTTTTTTGTAAGTATTACTGCTGTACCATTTACTGTTACTGACTTAGACCGGACGTCAATCTTGAGTTCATTTTGCTCAATAACGTTGGCGTTGGCAAAGTTCCTGCGCCTGATTACCGAATAAATTCTGGCAGCAAGTTCCGGAAGATGAAATGGCTTTGCCAGATAATCATCGGCGCCAATTTGCAGACCATTTATTTTATCCTCGAGCGAGTTTTTTGCAGATATAATGATGACACCATCTTCTTTGTGCTGTGTTTTGAGCAATTCAAGAATCTTCATGCCGTTTCCACCAGGTAACATCAAATCGAGCAGGATACAATCATAATTGTATTTACTGATTTTGTCAACGGCCTGGGCATAATCGGCCGCTGTTTCACACAGATACTGCTGGTCTGACAGATAAGTTGCCATACTGGAAGCCAGCTCTGTCTCATCCTCTATAATCAGTATCTTCATTTGCTAAAATGACTTGATTAGATTAAAACCCATACTACCAGATTGATAAGTTGGCGTAAACATCATAGGGGCCGATTTTTTATGAGCGAATTTTCTTTTAAGATACGGATAAATAAGATAAGATAGCTTGGTAGATAAGATGCCCACACCTGCACCTGCCACTACATCGCTTACCCAGTGTGCATTGTTATACAAACGCAAAACTCCGGTGCCTGTTGCTATGGCATAGCCAGCTACACCATACCAGGCCGATTGATCTTTGTATTCCTGATGAAGAAATTCGGCAGTCATAAAAGCAAGCGCCGTATGACCTGAGGGAAAAGAATGGCGATCTGTTCCGTTAGGCCTGAGTCTGTTTGATGTGACTTTCATGGTTCCGGTAATGGCCGAGGTGATGGCGTAGGAAGTTGCGAGCATTATGCTTCTGTCCACCACGTTGTTTTTTGCTTTGATACCAATCAGATCAAGGCCGTACACGGCAACGGCGGGAATATACCTGCTGTAGTTGTCTATTTTCATAGCAAAGTTAGGATGATCTTCCCTAAGCTCGTTATTGGTGGTGTAATCCAGGCGTCTGATTGCGTTGTCGCCAGTAAGAGAAACCAGACCATAACCAATAAAAACCGCTGGAATGATGAAACTGGTGGGTTTGAAATGTTGATTTTTAATAGCTACTGTATCCTGAGCTTTCAATGAATAGCAACTAAATAGAATGGCAAGAAAAAATGTTAATAATTTACTCATAACCCAATAAACATGGAAGACAAACGTACATACTGATTTTGTATAAAATCTGAATTTAGAATTTCAAATTGGTAAAGCCAAAAAAGAAGCTCCGGATGTGTTTTTTTATTCTGCTGATAATTAAAGATAAAAAAATACAATTTTTTGGCAAGATGCTATTGTAAAAAAACAGATTTGAAACTAGCTTTGAATAAATCAAATATTAAACGTGTTAATGACTTTTATTCCTGTTTGGAATAACTTGCTTTCATTGTTTTAGCAACCTTTTTTACCATGAAATCTGGCTTTTTATTCTTTTTTAGCTTTTTCCTTTCGATAATGGTTTTTGGGCAGAAATCAGGAAGTATTTCCGATACGAAAATGCTAGAGATTTATGAGGAGGTGAAAACACCCTACAAATATGGATTGGTGATGGTACCGGAGGACTTGGAGCACAAGATGGATTGCCCAACTGTGTTTAGGGAAGGGGATAACTGGTATATGACCTATCTGATTTATAGTGGCCGTGGTTATGAAACATGGCTGGCCAGAAGCAAAGATTTGCTGAATTGGGAAAATATGGGCCGACAGCTGTCATTTGGTGATGCCGGGAAATGGGACGATAACCAAAAGGCAGGTTACAATGCATTAACTAATACGGAATGGGGCGGTGATTACAAGCTGAAGTCATATAAGGACAAATATTGGATGTCTTATTTTGGGGGGAAAGAAAAAGGTTATGAAACCGAACCTTTGGCCATTGGAATGGCCTATACCACAAAAAAGCCATGGATTGCGCACGAATGGGTAAGGCTCGAAAATCCGGTACTCAGCTCGGCTGATGCCGACGTGAGTTGGTGGGAAAATCGCAATAAACTTTTCAAAAGTACGGTGATAGAGGATAAGGAAGGGCTTACGGGGCATCGTTTTGTAATGTATTACAATGCAGTAGGCGATTCGTTATTAAACAATAAAAAAACACGTTGGTACGAACGGATAGGTATGGCTGTATCCGACGATATGGAGCATTGGAAAAGACTTGGTAAAAATCCGGTTGTGCATCATCCGGTAGGTATTACAGGTGACGGGGTGATCCAGAAAATTAAAAACACCTGGGTGATGTTTTATTTTGGTGCTTTCTGGCGGGATAGGAAGGGGGCATTTAATCGATTTGCGGCCTCTAAGGATTTGGTAAACTGGACCGACTGGACGGGTGATAACCTGATCCAATCTTCTGAAGCTTATGATGAGCTGTATGCCCATAAGTCCTTTGTTTTAAAGTATAATGGGGTAGTTTATCATTTTTACTGTGCGGTGAATAAAAAGGACCAGCGAGGTATAGCGGTGGCTACATCAAAAGATTTGGGAAAAAGTAAAATTGAATTTTGGAAAAAATGATCAATCGGCAAAAAGCAATTGTTTTGGGGGTATTTGTATGTTGTTTTTTAGTCCTGCGTGTAAGTAAAGCCCAGGATAAGAGCCTGGTAAATACGTCTCAAAGTCGGCATGCTAAACTTCACAGTCTGGATATGAAAGATGTAAACTGGACCAAAGGTTTTTGGGCAGATCGATTTAAAGTGGCCCGCGAAACCATGGTGCCTAATATGTGGGCCATTTATAACGATGCTGAAATTAGTCATGCCTTTAAAAACTTTGAAATAGCTGCTGGTCTGGATACGGGCTCACATAAGGGGCCATCTTTTCACGATGGTGATTATTACAAAACGCTGGAAGCGGTAGCCAGTATGTATGCTACTACATCTGATCCAAAATTAGATGAAATGATGGATAAGGCCATAGCTGTAATTGCCCAGTCGCAGCGGGATGACGGGTATATTTATACCAAGGCGATGATAGAGCAACGGAAAACAGGTTCAAAAAACCAGTTTCAGGACAGACTCAGTTTTGAGGCATATAATATTGGCCATTTGATGACAGCTGCTTGTGTTCATTATCGGGCAACGGGTAAAACAACCCTGTTGAATGTGGCAAAAAAGGCAACCGAATACCTGTATAATTTTTACAAGAAGGCTTCTCCGGCTTTAGCCAGAAATGCCATTTGTCCTTCTCATTATATGGGCGTTATCGAAATGTACCGTACTACAGGAGAAGCCCGGTATCTGGAACTGGCCGGACATTTGGTTGCCATTAAAGGTAAGATAGAGGATGGTACAGATGATAATCAGGATAGAATTCCTTTTTTGCAACAAACCAAGGCAATGGGACATGCGGTAAGAGCGAATTACTTATATGCAGGGGTTGCCGATTTGTATGCCGAAACCGGAAACGATTCGTTAATGCATACATTGAATTTGATGTGGGATGATATAAATCAGCATAAAATGTACATTACCGGTGGTTGCGGCGCTTTATACGACGGTACCTCGCCCGATGGCACTTCCTATAACCCCGCCGAAGTACAAAAAATCCATCAGGCTTTTGGCCGGGATTTTCAGTTGCCCAATTTTACTGCCCATAATGAAACCTGTGCCAATATCGGTAGCGTATTATGGAACTGGCGTATGTTGCAGATTACGGGAAATGCAAAATATGCAGATGTGATGGAATTGACGTTACACAATAGTGTGTTGTCTGGTATCAGTCTGAATGGTAAGAAGTTCCTGTACACCAATCCACTCAGTTATTCAGACGATCTGCCCTTTAAGCAACGCTGGTCTAAAGATCGCGTTCCTTACATTGGCCTGTCCAATTGCTGTCCGCCAAATGTGGTGCGAACCATAGCTGAACTGAGCGATTATGCCTATAGTGTTTCGGATAAAGGGCTTTGGTTTAACTTATATGGCGGAAATACAGTGCAGACTATTTTGCCTGATGGATCAAAATTAAGTTTAATTCAGGAGACAGATTACCCCTGGAGCGGTAACATCAAAATTAAGGTGAAATCGACTGGCAGTAAACCTTATTCCATGTTTTTGAGGATACCGGGCTGGGCAGAAAAGGCGATATTAAAAGTAAATGGAGTGGTTGCAAGTGTGGCAACTAGTCCGGGTACTTATGCAGAGTTGAACAGAAAATGGAGAACAGGTGATCAAATAGAATTGATACTGCCTATGGAAGCACAACTTGTAGAGGCAAACCCTTTGGTAGAAGAGAATAGAAATCAGGTAGCTGTAAAACGTGGGCCAATTATTTACTGCCTGGAATCTCCTGATATGCCTGGCAAAAAGATTTTTAATGTATGCCTGCCATCTGGGATCAGTCTAAAGCCTTTGCCAATAAAAATTGATGGAGCGGAGATGATGGGACTGGAAGGTACTGCGATATGGATGGGGGATAAAAGCTGGAAAAGCCTGCTTTACAGGCCTCTTGCTGATGCGAAAACCAAGGTTCCTGTAAAGCTGATCCCTTATTTTGCCTGGGGAAATCGGGGGCATTCTGAAATGTCGGTCTGGTTACCGGTAAGCAGGTAGTAAAATGGAGATATGGCATCCGGCTTGAATAAAGTAGGTGGCAGAAAAATAATTGTCCCTTAATTGTTGCTGTAGTCAAATTATTAATTATGTTAGCGTGTGATATGAGCAGCAGAATTGATACCCAAAAGCAGCAGGAGTGGATGGAAGCCTTTCAAAAAGGCGATGAAAGGATGTTGCGGTATTTTTTTGATCTGTATCACAAATCACTGCGCTATTTTGCCTTGGGGCTGATTGGTGAGGAGGCAGAAGCAGAAGACATAGTTTCTTCCTGCTTTGTTAAGCTTTGGCAATTTAGAGAACAGTATACAGATCCTTCCAAGATTAAAGCTTTTCTTTATGTCAGTTGCCGAAATGCCTGTCTGGATTATCTAAAAAAAAATAAACGTCGCAAAGGTTGGCAGGATGAGTATTTACGGCAACTTGAAGATGGAGGCGAAAGCTTGTTACAGCGTGCGGCAGAATCTGCTTATCTGGATATCATTAACCAGGAAATAGATGCACTTCCTCAAAAATGTGCAGAGGTGTTCAAACTGCTATATTTTGAACATAAAAAGACAGATGAAATTGCCACGCAATTAAATATTTCTGTGAAAACGGTACGTAACCACAAGGCTAGGGCGGTTGAACAGTTGCGGCATGCTTTTATTGAAAAAGGGTTGCCGGACGCGATGATGCTTGCCCTTATATTATTCCTAAACAGCAGATAAATGAAAGATGTTGAATTTTATTTGTCTGTAAATCAGTGTTTTGTTTTTGTTTTTGATTTTTTTGAGCAAAAAGTGATGTTTTGACTAGGCGTTTGCTAAAAATGTCGTTTTTATGTTGACAGGGAGGTGATAAATGTTATTGATGTTCAGGTGACTCAGGATAATTATAAATACAAAAGCATAGCGTAATGTTTGAACAGGAATTTGATATGGCTTTACTTTTTTCGGCTTATGCCAAAGGCGAGCTGGATGCCCAGGGGCAGCAGCGCCTGGACGAGTGGCTAAGTATGAGCGCCGGCAATCGGGCACTGTTTGACAGTCTTATGCATCAGGAGGAGCTGAAAAGAAAGCTGATTAGCTTTAATTCAGGAAATTCGGATTTGATGTGGGACAGAACATTACAAGGCCTTGCTACTTTTAATGTCAAAGTCGAGCCTAATGATCAAACGCATCCTGTCGTTCCAAAAATTAAAGTAATACAGTTGTGGAAAAAGGTCAGTATTGCTGCTGCTGTAATAGTTACATTAAGTGCAGGCTTATATTTTTACATTAAAGCACCAGTGAATTGGGCTGGGGGGCAGCATGTGGTACTTACGGTTAACGATGAAGCTCCCGGTGGTAACAAGGCAACCTTAAGTATGGCCAACGGCCAGACGATAACACTGGATGAAGCCCAAAGGGGACTCGTAATAACTGGTACTGATTTGACCTATAGCGATGGCAGTTCGGTAGCTCCATTTCTTGAATTTGAGGAAGGAAAGCAGGAAGCGATGCTGTTAACTGCTGCTACACCCCGCGGAGGTACTTACCAGGTTACCTTATCAGATGGTACCCATGTTTGGTTGAATGCTGATAGCAAACTGATATTCCCTGCTAAATTCGACAGATCAGAACGAAGAGTTCAATTAATAGGAGAGGCTTATTTTGAAGTAGCCAAAGTTGTAGGGACAGAGATATCTGCCAAATCTAAAACAACAGGAAGTAAAAATATTCCTTTCGTGGTGGTTAGTAAAAATCAAGAAGTAGAGGTTTTAGGAACCCACTTTAACATCAACAGTTATGCAGACGAAGGAATTGTAAAGACGACCTTGCTGGAAGGAAGTGTGAAGGTATCATTACTTTCTGCTACTAAAGGAGCGAAAAGTATGATCCTTAGCCCTGGCCAGCAGGCTATTGTGCAGGGAAGTTCGCAGATAAACGTGACTGAGGCCGATATGGAGTTGGCGATGGCCTGGAAAAATGGTTTGTTTTATTTTAAAGATGCTGATTTAAAAACCATTTTACGGACGTTTTCGCGATGGTACGATATGGATGTTGTATCTACAGATGTGTCAACTGACAGAAAGTTTTCTGGCAAACTATATAGAAATGTAAATGCCTACCAGGCACTGCAGGTGCTGAAGTTATTGGGCCTGGAATTTAGTGTGGAAAAAAGGGAGCAGAGGATGCCGCAGAATAATATCATTAAACCTTAAAACAAACCAAAAATATGACCAAAAAACTAACCTGAAATTTCGATTAAAGAGGGGAGATAATTACGGAGGTGTTACCAGCACCTCCGTACAAAAATCTGGACCGACCCATTAATGGGTATAAAAAATAATTCATCTAAACCATTTCTTTATTTATCCAAACATTACAAAAGTAATGAAATTAAAATTTATAAGCGGAGCTGTGCCCGACGCATGGCTCCCGGAAAAACTATTAAGAGTTATGAAGCTTACCACCTTGATGTTAATTGTAACATTGATGCAGGCAAGTGCTGTAGGATACAGCCAAAAGATATCTTTATCGGAACGAAATGTCCCCGTAGGGAAAATCTTTAAAGCAATTGAAAAACAAACCGGCTATGTGTTTCTTTATGATAACCATATTTACGGGCAGCGCGTAAGTATTGATGTGAAAAATGCAGGTATTGAAGAGGTATTGAACAATCATTTCAAAAACCTTCGCTTAACTTTTAGCATCGTTAACAACAATAATATTGTTGTAAAACAGATTCCTGAATCGTTGGCCGATAAGGTGCTCAATCTATTTAACCAGAAAAACCCAATCAAGGGTAAAATTACTGATGAAACGGGGAGACCAATACCGGGTGTTACTATTTTAAATAAAACAACTGGCAAAGGCACCATTTCGGAAAGCACAGGTAGCTACAGTATTGATGCCGATAATGGCGACCTGCTGGTATTTAGCTATATTGGATATCAACAGAAAAAAGTCAATATTGCCGGACAAACAACGGTTAATGTTTCATTGGAACCCGAAACCTCAAGTCTTGACCAGGTAGTAGTGGTAGGCTATGGTAATACCCGAAAAAAAGACCTCACCGGATCTGTAGCAGTGGTGAATGCTGCGGATATAAAAGATACTCCTTTTGCAACGATTGATAATGCCCTGGCCGGTAAGGCAAGTGGTGTTCAGGTAACTAAAGCCGACGGGTCTCCGGGCGGCGCTGTACGCATCAGGATACGGGGTTCCAGTTCTTTGCTGGGCGGAAATGACCCTTTGTACATTATTGACGGAATACCGGTTCAGGTATCGAATAATTTTATAAATCCCGGATTTGATGTAGGTAGCCCTATCGGAAATGAAATCAATGGGATGGGAGGTATGAATACAGGTTTGTCTACAGCATTTACCAACGGGCTAAATAGTTTGGGTGGTTTAAATGTAGATGATATTGAATCGATCAGTATACTCAAGGATGCTTCTTCTACAGCAATTTACGGTTCAAAAGCTGCCAATGGTGTGGTTATGATCACCACAAAAAGAGGTAAAAAGGACATGAAGCCTCAGATTACAGGAAATTACTATTCGACGGTTACCACACCCAAATTGCCTAAATTGTTAAATGCTGAGCAGTACAAAATGTTGCTCACGGAGTCTGCTCAAAACTTAATGAAAGAAGCAGATCCAGATGAAGACTATATTCCGGAAAATATAGATGTTATTTTAAACCATCCGGATACTTTTTTTGGTAAAGCGAATACCGACTGGCTGAAGGAGGTAACCCGTAATTCCGTTTCTCACAATGCAGACCTTTCGGTACAGGGCGGTGGTTCAGCTTCTAAATACTTTAGCTCAGTTTCTTTTAACCAAACGCCTGGTGTGGTAAAATCTACCGATTATCAACGGATTTCAGGTAAGTTGAATTTAGAAAACGAGATTGGTAGCAAATTCAGATTGATTACCAATTTGAATTTGGGCCATACAGATCAGAATATTGGCGATGGCGCTTATGGACAAGCATTAAGGGCACGCCCTGATTTGGCACCTTATGATGAAAACGGTATGCCTACCAGTTTTGTTGGACAAGGTGGCGAGGATTACCAGGGTTTTCAAAACCCGGTAGGATTATTACAGGCAACCAACAACGCCAAGACATTTACTATGCAAGGGTCGCTATCGGGAATATACGATATCACAAAAGTTCTGCAGTTTAAAAGTACAGTCTCTATGAATATGCAGGCTTATAACCAGCGTATTTATATGCCTAGTTTTATCCAAACAGGTACTTATTTTGGTCCAGCTACAGAAAAGTCAGGTATTGGAAGTAATTCCAACAGCAGAATGACCAATTGGTTTTTGGAAAATACACTTACCTATAGTAAGAATATAGCAGACATTCACGATATCAATGTATTGGCCGGTACATCTTACGAGACCAAAAAAAATAGTTTCTTTAGCGCTACAGCTTCAGGATATCCCAATGATCATTCCTTGAACAATCTTTCTTCGGCAATAACGCCTTTGTTTACCCGCGGCGATGAGCCTACTGAACCACAAAGTTATTTGTTGTCATTTTATTTACGGGCCAACTATAGTTTAATGGACAAATACCTGTTTACTTTTACCGGCAGAACGGATGGTTCTTCTAAGTTTGGCATCCATAATAAATTTGGGTATTTCCCTTCAGCGGCTTTGGGATGGAGAATTTCAAAAGAGAACTTTTTAAAAGAAGTAAAGTGGATAGACGATCTTAAAATAAGAGGTAGTTACGGACTAACAGGAAGTCAGAATATTGGCGACCAAATGTACCGTACTTTGTATAGTCCTAAGGCTTATGCCGGGGCAAATGCTTTAATCCCTACTCAACTGGGAAATGAAAATATCAAATGGGAAAGTACAAAATCTACTGATATCGGGCTGGATGTTTCCTTGTTTAGCAATAGATTACAACTTACTGCGGATTATTATGATAAGCGTACCAATGGAGCTTTACTTTACTTACCAGTTCCAACCAGCAGCTCTTATGCTTTCTTGCTTACCAATGCTGCAGATCTTAAAAACCAAGGTTTTGAGTTTTCTTTGCAGGGCGATATTATAAGGAATAAAAATTTTAAGTGGAATGCTTCATTTAATGTAACCTGGAACAAGACTATAGTTACTAAGTTGGATTCGAAAGCTAATTTAGGACAGTCGGGAAGTATGACTGGTCTGGAATGGCAAAATACCCGGATTGCAGAAGGAATGCCTTTGGGGATGATTCTTGGTTATACATATACTGGAATTATTAAAACTCAGGAACAACTTGATGCTTATAAAAAAGAACTTGGGCCGGCAAATACAATACTTTATCCGTTTCTTAATATTGGCGACCCTATGTACCAGTTGGATTATGAGTATTATAAGGCAAGTAAATCTGCGATTGCCGATTCAAAAACTATTATTGCAAATGCCGCACCTAAATATTATGGTGGTTTTACACAAGGTTTTGGCTACAAAAAACTAGATCTCCAATTATTCTTCACTTTTTCTCAGGGGGGCAAATTGTTATGGGGCGATCATATCAGCAGCAGGCAGTTTAACGGAACTTCCAACTCGCACGCATTGATGCTGGACCGTTACCATCCGGGAAACACAGAAACTAACCGTGAACGTTTGGTACTGGAAGGCAGCATGCCCATGCCTTCAAGCATTGATGTGTTCAGCTCTTCTTACATCAAATTAAGATCATTAAACATGAATTACAGGTTTAACCAGAGCAGGTGGATGCAACGTGCGGGATTACAGAATGCTTCAGTTTTTCTTTCGGCAACTAACCTTTTTACCATTACCAAATACCCGGGGAATGATCCTGAAACAACTAACGACACCTTTAGTGTAGGCGGAGGGTATTTTGATGTAAGTAATTATCCTGTAGTGCGTACATTTTCACTAGGATTTAAACTCGGGTTTTAACATATAATATTGAGATGAAATATATACAAATCAAATTGTTACTATTGCTGTTGTTAACATGTACATTTTTTTCATGTGAAAAGCAATTGAATGTTTTCCCTACCAATAAGTTGGTAGATGGCAATGTAATCATTGACCTTAAAAGTGCTGAAACAGTATTAAATGGGGTGTACTACGCATTTGCAAACGTGGGACTGGATTACAGTAGCGTGGAGTCTGTAAAATGGATTTCAGTTAATGAAATTTTGCCCTCAGAACTGGCTGGAACAATAGCCTATTCTTATGGTCAGGATGGGTTCATGAATATGGCTTATCGTAACAATAACCCAATACTTACAAGTAAATGGAAATATGGTTACAATATTATAAATGCGGCTAATGGTTTTTTGAAGAACGTAGGGCCGGTTGTCAGTATTCCAAACGAGCGAAAAAAACAAATGATTGGTGAAGCTAAGTTTTTACGTGCTTTCGCCAACGCCGATCTGCTACTCTACTTTGGCCATTATTATGATGTAAATAGTAAGTATGGAATCATATTAAGAGATGAATTTGTCAATTCCGAAAATGTAAAGCTGCCCAGAAGTACAGTTGCTGCTACATATGAGGCGATACTTAAAGACCTTGATGATGCTATTGCTAGCTTGCCACTTTTAAATAGTCAAATCCATTACGCGAATGTCTGGGTGGCAAAAATGCTTAAGGCAAGGGTATTGATTAATAGAGGGGCACCTGGTGATTATAACCAGGTAGTTAGTTTAACTGAGGACATTATTAATAATAGCAAATTCAAGCTCGAAACCAATTTAATAGACTTGTTTCACGTAAAAGGTTTTAGAAGTAGTGAAGTGATGTTATCCGTACAGCCTTTTCCTAACGATAATTGGAAATACTATTTGAATAATACAAGTGTTGATTTTTATGTTACTCCGGCCTTAAAAACTTTGCTGGCAAAGGATCCGAGAAAGGCCTGGATGTATAAGGATGCTGCAAATATAAATGGAATCTTGCCTTCTATAACCAAGTATTATTCGGGGCCTGCAATAAAGCCGGCAAAGACCGCCTTGGTGTGCAATAGTTATGCTTTTCGTTTAACAGAGGCTTATTTGACGCAGGCCGAGGCTATTGCTTTGTCGGGCGGCGATCTTAGTATCGCTAAATTACGCTTGAAGGACGTATTGAATTGTGCAGGAGTTACTGATTTTTCTGACATGAATGACGCGACAACTCCAGAACAGGTGCAACTAGTGGTTGTGGAGGAAGTAAGGAAAAATTTCCTGCAGGAAAGTGGCCTGGATTGGTTTGCAATGCGCAGACTGCCCTTTAAAACTTTGCAGACGTTAAGACCAAATGTTAAATCTGTTATATCGCTAACGCTTCCCATTCCTATCTCAGAGATCAATGCTAATAATTTAATTGAGCCAAATCCTGTAGATTAATTTATTTTTTATCATCAATATGAATATTATGTTTAAATCATTATATACTTCGCTTTTTGTTTTGACCGCTACAGTAGGTGCTGTAGCACAAAGTACTCTGCCGGAGAAAAAAGTTGTATTTAAAGGGGTTGCCGAAGCCAAATACAATGGCCAATATGTTTATCTTTTTTCCAATATGCCAAAGATGGTTCGTGATAGTGCAAAAATTGTCAATGGTGTTTTTAGCTTTTCTCAACCATATAATGAACCTTCTGCATACAATTTTTACAGTGGGTTTGAAAAAAAAGCCAAAAGGGATTATACCGTGCTAACGGTTCCATTTGATCATGCTTCGGAGATTGTCATAAAGGCTGATATGAATCTTTTAGAAAATTCGGAGGTAAAAGGAGCTGCAGGTTTCTCTGTTTACCATTCTTTTGTTAAAGCTACAGAACCTGTTTATGAAAAATTGATTAAAGACCTGTCGGATAAATATGGTAAAGCTTATTTGTATGATATCAAACGAGATACCACGCAACAGAAATACAAGGATATGATAGCCGAATATAATAAAGGGAAGGTTGTTTATAACGAGTTGTTGAAACAGAATTTAATCAAGACAGTAAATGAGCATCCTAACGTATTTGCATCGGTGCTATTGCTTCAGGGGTATTCGGAAAATATGGATCTGAATATCTTAGACGGGTTAAGCAGGAAGTTATCTCCAGCCGTAATGAACAATTTTTTTGGCCGTAACTTGTTAAGTCAGATTGAGGGGCGTAAGAAATCTGTTGTTGGGAATTTTGTAGAAGACTTTACTTTAAATGATCCAAAGGATCAGCCTTTAAAGTTTTCTTCTTTAAAAAATAGATATGTGCTGATAGATTTTTGGGGAAGTTGGTGTGGGCCTTGTCATGTGGCATTTAAGAATTTGAGATTGTTGCATGCAAAGTATCGTAGTAAAGGATTTGAGATTTTAGGTGTGGCTACCGAAAATAGTAAGGATGCCTGGATTAAAGACCTTGAAAAGGAAAAATTGCCTTGGTTGCAGGTAATAGATGAACAAGGTAATAAAAGCATTTCCCTTAAGCAGTTTGCAGTGAATAAGTATCCGACAACAGTTTTGGTTGATCCCAATGGGAAAATTGTTGGTAGAGATTTGAGTATTAAGGCACTGGAGGAGATATTGGATAAAATATAGTTATTGCTGCCGATGAGGGGCTTTTACTGACCCTCATCGGCTTTTTTGAATTATAAAACTTAGGTCAATAAAAAATAATCTTTTTTCATTGTTTTTTTGAACCAATCCAGTCCTCGATTGTTTTTTAAGTAACATCTGTTCGCTCCCCCAATTGACGCTGTAAAAATAAAGGAGAGTTGTCATGGAAACATTTTCCACAAAATTCAGAGCAGGCAGCCTGCATCTGAATGCTTTAGTGACCGAATATGATCATCATCAGAAATTTAAAGTAGAACTGGTAACTGAAGAACCACAGCCTATTTTGTTGACACGTTCTGCAAAAGGAGAGTGGCTGGTTACTGAACGCGGTTCCCGGAACTTTTCCGACGTTGCACTTCAACAACTTACCCAGGCTATAGAAACGCAGCTGAGTAAAATATATGGCGTAAATAGTATGCTGGTACTCACAGATTTTTCTGATTCTGCAAAAAATGCCGGAAAGTATGCCACGGCACTAGCCCATCAGTTGAATACTGAAAAAGTAATGTTATATCACTCGTATGAGTCCTTAGCGTTAATACCCAATGCGTTTGCTCCGGTTTCCGAAAGTTTACTGGAATCGCCAGAGAAAAGTCTGGAAATGATGAGCGAACAAAAAAAAGATCTGGAAAAGCTAGCGCCCGACCAAGCCGAAATAGAGATACATACCGATGAAAGAAATCTGATCAATGCAGTAAATGCACTTGTTGGACAGCGACAAGCCGGCCTGGTAGTTGCAGGCATAAAAGGTAAAAACAGTTTGGAAAGAATATTGGTAGGCAGTAATACCGTCAATTTGGCCAAAGACTGCTTGGCGCCTTTACTGATTGTGCCACCGGGAGCGAGCTTTAAACCAATAAAAAATATCGTTTTTGCCTGTGATCTAAAGAAAGTTTCCAAATCTACTCCCGTACTGCCAATAAAGGCTTTTGTAAAGGCTTTGGGGGCAAGGCTAACCATTTTAAATGTAGATGATGATAGAAAACGTTTCGATCCCGGTACCATTGAGGAAATGACTCACCTACACGAACTCTGGGACGATCAGAAACCTGAATATCATTATATTGAACATGAAGATACCGTTCGGGGGATTATGGAATTTGCAAGTCGGGTAGATGCGGAGCTAGTCATTACTATTCCCAAACAGTATGGTTTTTTTGAAAACATTTTTCATCGCAGTATGACACAAAAATTAGCTTACCATAGCCATTTGCCTTTGCTGCTTTTTAAAGAAGATTTATGAAAAAAATATAGCTAAATGTCTTTATGCAATGTCATGGTGGACTAAGATAATTTCTACATTTTTGCGTATAATTGAGTAGAAATCCTTTTTAGATGATGTTTTTTGCAAGAAAACAATTTTTGTTAATACTCCTTATAGCCATATTTAGCTCGTTTACTTCATTGGCTCAAAGAAAGGATGCCTCAAAAAATGTTTTGCCATCAGATACTGTAAAACAAAGCTTTGTAGCCAGGATGCAGGACTTTGCGAAAGCATCTTCAAAAAAAAGTGCAGATGAGTTTGAAGCTGATAAGGCAAATATCATTCAGAATAAGGTTTTTAATGAGGTTAAAAGAACCGTACAAAAAGCAAAAATATATTTGAAAGGTAACCTGGATACACCAGGGATTAAAACCGACCTTAAGAAGATAGATGAAGATTTTTTAGTCGCCGGTGACGGTGTTTTTACCAACAAAGGAAGTGCGCAAACCTTTCGTAACCTTACCGCCACCTCAAAAATACTTCGGGAGCTACTGAGTCAGGCAAATGCACGAAAATTAAAGCTCGACATTCGTCAACAGGAGCTGAGTAATTTCAGATATGAATTGGATTCTCTGACCAATGTGCCCGCATTATTTAAATTTCCTGCAGACTCGGTTAGTTTAACAAGATATCTGCAAAAATTAGTTTTGATCGCTTATGAAATCAAACCTGTAGACAGTTCGTTAAAATTAGCCAGTAATAATATTCAGGCATTGCTGAATCAAGTTAATCTAACTGTTTTCAAATTAGAAAACAATCTGGGAGAAATTGAAACCTACCAGAAAGAAATGGCTGGAAGTACTTATAAACAGGAATTTGAATATATATGGAATTCAGAAGACAATTACCGGCCTTTTCATGAAATATTGACTTATTCTAAAATAAAAGGCTTACTCACACTTAGTTTTTACACCGAAAATAATGCAGGTAAACTGTTTGCCTTAGTCGTACTCATCTTTATTTCGTTTGTTTACCTCCGGTCCCTTAAAGGCATTTATCAGGAAAATAAGCTATTAAAAGCTGATTTTGAAGGACAGTTGGTATTAAAGTACCCTTTCTTTTCTGCACTGTTGTTGATCATCAGTTTGTTTCAGTTTATCTTTTTCTCGCCACCTTTTATTTTAAATCTGATTTTTTGGGCCATATCCTGCATTTGTCTCAGCATAATTTTTAAAAGTTATGTAAGCAGGTACTGGATGGGTATTTGGCTGTCTATGGTTTGTTTGTTTTTTATCGCAGCAGTTGATAATCTGATTTTGCAGGCTTCAAGAACCGAACGATGGCTGATGTTGTTTTTTGCTATCACCGGCATTTTTATTGGTTTGTTTTCATTAACGAAAGGACATCGCGAGGACCTTAAGGAAAAGTGGATTTTATATGCCATAGGATTTATGGTTGCACTAGAAACAGGAGCTATAGTTGCTAATCTTTTTGGAAGATATAATCTGGCAAAGACATTGTTTCTGAGTGGTTATCTTAATGTTGTTGTTGCTATTCTCTTTCTTTGGGTAGTGCGTTTTATAAACGAAGGGTTGTTTTTGGCATTTAATGTTTACACAGGGCAAGACAGAAAGTTATTTTATCTCAATTTTGAACGTGTAGGTAAAAGAGCTCCATTGTTGTTTTATATGTTGCTTTTTGTAGGCTGGCTGGTGCTATTTGGTCGTAATTTTCCAGCTTACGAATATTTTTCCAAACCGCTCAAAGATTTTTTCGGTCAGGAACGTACAATTGGGAACTATACATTTACCATCAATAATATGATGCTGTTTATCGCTATCATGGTTATTTCGGTTGTTGTATCCAAAATTGTATCTTTTTTTGCGTCCGACAGGCGAGAGGGTAGTTACAAAGATGATAAAGCCGTCAGGCAGGGAATTGGAAGTTGGCTGTTACTGGTTCGCATTACGATCCTTGCTATAGGGTTGTTTTTAGCGGTTGCTGCGGCGGGTATTCCGGTAGATCGGATTGTTATTGTTTTGGGTGCATTGGGAGTGGGAATTGGTTTCGGTTTGCAAACGCTGGTCAATAATCTGGTAAGTGGACTTATTATAGCCTTTGAAAAGCCTGTTAATGTGGGCGATATTGTTGATGTTGATGGTCAGGGTGGTACTATGAAATCTATTGGTTTCCGGAGTAGTGTAATTTCTACCTGGGATGGCGCTGATGTTGTGATGCCAAACGGTGATCTTCTGAACTCGCATCTGGTCAACTGGTCTTTAGGCGGTAACCGTAAACGAGTTGCTATTCAGATTGGAGTTGCTTATGATTCGGACCTGGAAAAGGTGAGGGTGATATTGTTGGAAATATTAAATAAGGAACTGCGTGTAAGCAAAAGTCCTGTGCCAGTTGTTCTATTTGAACAGTTTAATAGTAGCTCTATTGATGTAAAAATATATTTCTGGACAAAACATATTGGTGAAGTTTTTAGCACAAAAAGCGATCTGATTATTGCCGTGAACGATGCATTTAAAACACACAATATTGTAATTCCTTTTCCTCAACACGAGGTTTACATTCGTAAGGCTGAAGGGTAGGTCGCTTACTTTTGCACTATTTTTTGAGTTGTGGCTTATTTAATGCATAAAGGAAGCCATTGGTATCACCAAAATAAAGCACCTGATTTTCTACTACAGGAGTGCAAAGTATAGAGCCCAAGGCAAGAATACTTTGTTCAACCTTTGTGTAGTCTGGACCATAAAGGTTTATTCCTGCCTTAAGTTTATCGTTATTATCAAACAAGGTGTGGTAGGCTAATTTGCTTTCCTCGGTTTGAAAAGTTGATTTTATTGCTCCCGTTTCAGGATCCACAAAGTATATCTTTCCGTTAAAGCAGCCGAATACTATTTCTCCGTCTAGATTGGTGGCGGTAGCATATACGCGCATGGCTAAAGGGAGTGTCCATTTTATTTCTCCCGATGATGCATTCATACAGTAAAAGCGATGGGTGTCCGAAGTTCCAAAATAGATGTTCGCATTGTAAACCAGAGGGCTGGCAATTACCCAGCTTCCACGTTCTTTCATATTCCAGTTACCTGTTCCTGTTTTAAGATTTAACGCATAGATGTTGTAGTCTCTGCTACCAAAAAAAATGGTACTGTCGCGTATCGTAACTGCCTTTTGTATTTCGCCTTTAGGAAAACCGACATCACCTACAGTTTTAAATTTCCAGATTAGTTTTCCCGTTTTTGCATCTAAAGTATATAGGTGTCCATCATAACTCCCGGTTATTACTTTGTTGCCGTTAACAACAGGACTGGCATGAACAATGCCCTGGGTTTGATATGCCCAAAGCATTTTTCCAGTATGAGCGTCAATTGCGTAGATGTTACCATCTCCACTTCCTATATAGATAGTGTGGTTATTTACAACCGGCGAGGAGAGGTAATAGTCCCATAGATCATATTTTTTTTCTCCTTTTGTCTTAAAAATCCAATTGATATTCCCATTTGTTTTATTCAACGCATAAATGTACCCATCTGCGGACGAGAAAAGAACTGAGTTTTGATGTATGGCAGGCGAAGAATGTACCTGTCCTTTTGTTTTAAATTTCCAGGCCAATTTGCCGGTACTTTTGTTTAGTGCATAAAAATTGCTGTCCGCACTTCCAAAATAGATCAACTGATTACTAATTACCGGTGTTGAATGTATGGCAGCCCTCGCAGCAAATTTCCACAGGGTGGTCTGAGCATTTGTTGTTTCTACATAAAACCAGCACAACAGGAGAGCCGTAAAAAAGGATATGTTTTTTAGAGGAAAGCGTTTGATGATCATAATTCTTAAGATTATTTATAAATATAAAAGAAATAGGCTATTCCTGGTAACATTTTGATTTAAGAGCAGTACTCCATTTTTAAAATTGTATTTCTTTAAAGTTTATTTTGATTGAATTTTAATCTTAATGTAGCTTGTATTTATAGCATTCATTGTTTCATTTTGTTCATTATTGACTTTTTAAGCTAATTTTATTTTTATTGGCATAATTATTTCATAATTAAAACGATTAATTGAGTTCTCATTTTGTAGAATATTTTACTCAAAAATACCCATGTTAATTTAATGTTTACAGTGATTTTGCTGTGTGTTAAGACCATTTTGTGGCTTTTAATGCTGTTTAAGGCTATTTCTGTTTTTGTATGTTTATTTTGGCTTGATTGTTATTAAAAATTTTGATTTTTTAATGAAAAAGACATGAATTCTATTTAATTTGCTAGAGGTAAATTAAATTATACTTATAAGAAATTGTTGTTTGGTTGTAGTGATTTTTCCGGTGAATTTATGTCCCCGAAGAAGAATATTCATTATGTCGGGCAAGAAGATTTTTAAGTAGAGTAAATGTAAACTGAATTTATGCTAAGTGCGCTCAGGTCTGATGTTCTTTCATCTCACAGAGGTAGATTCTGTCTGGGCTTTCTTTTTTGTTTATTTTTTAGTTTAAGTGTACTGGCTGAGGGGAGCAAGGATTTGTATCCTGGTTTAGGTCAGGGTAATCGGGCCTTTTTGTATTCCGATCCTGGTACTTCCGGTTCATCAATGTATTTTCCTTTCAGAACCGAGGGCACACATTATGTGTATGTTCAGTTAAATGAATATATTTTGGTGGCGTCTAGCGCACAGGGGATAGGGAACGGAAGTATCCGGATAACTTCACCCAGTGGTGTACAAAGTACCACAGCCCAGGGGAATATTGGTACCAGAACGCAGGAAGTAGCTGGCCCTAGGTATCCCGGGCAAGCTGCTGGCGGTAATCGATACTTACCATATTCTTTTCAGGTAACGGAAGCAGGTATTTGGAAGATAGAATTTATTCCTCCCCGTGCGGGGGATACCGATGTTCCCGATGTTTCAGCAGTAGGATCCTGGACGCAAAGAAGCGACAATGCGCTTATCGCAGCCTGGGATATTTCTGTTCGCAATGCTGCTAATAGCGGGTGGAAACCTGGCCGTGTATATGCAAATGTTTTTAATTTAAGATTATCTAAAAATTTTAATGATTCGAACAAAGCATATTACGGTATCAACTATGTTTTGACAAAAGATGGTAGGGCGTACCGTGTTAAAAACAACGGTAATAATGGTTATGCCTTTACTTTTTTTTCAAATAACAAGGGCTTTATAGATGCTTCAGGTAATCCCACCTATAAGAGCCAAAATACAACTGCAATTTCTGGTTTGGTTAAGGATCCGAGAACTGAAGATGATAATTCAATGAATTTGGTTACCCATAAACTGTTTTATGGGCCGCCATCTCCTGATTTGCCCGTTTCAGCACCTGTTGCTATATCAGGAACAACACCCACAACCACCTGGTTAAAAAATGCACCCGTAGTACCTCTTGTAACTAATATTAGCTTTACGGGCTCAGAAGGCACATTAGGTCAGGCAAGCCAAAAAGGAGGGATTATAATGTTTGAAACAAATGTGGCCGGGACTTACCGGATTACTATACCTCTTGGAACTGGAAAAGATAGGGTGCTTAATGGTGCAGCAGTTGGCGGCCAGAATTCAATTGTATGGGACGGCAAAGATGGGCTTGGAAATTTGATTCCAGGGGGATTGGTGGTGCCGGAAGTAAGGGTTAGATTGGCATCTGCAGAAGTTCATTTTCCCTTTATTGATATGGAGATCAATCCTCAGGGGATAATTATTGAATTGACTGAGAACACCACCAATTACCTTGTAAACCCAACTCCTGGGGTTATTGATGAAAGCGTGTACAGCGATCGGGTATATTGGGATGATAGTAGTATTACCGGAGGAATGGGGGGAGAGGCGTCTGATCCGCCTGTTAATATCACAGATGGGACTTCAAGTAATAGCAACGGCCACAAATGGGGAACCTACAACAATAATAGTAATTCTAGCCTGACGGATAATAATGGAAGAGGAGAATTTAGTTATGGTAACGAAAAATCCATGGACACTTACGCCTATATTCTTAGTAGAGAAGAAGCGCAACCCCTAAATGTGAATGTTAAGGTGGCGGATTTGAAGGTGGTTAGCGTGACTCCTTCAGTTACGGGGCCTAATGCTGGCGCGCAAGTTAGCTATACAGTAGTTGTAAAGAATGCCGGTGGTAGTGACGTAACTGCAGCTCCATTTCAGTTTAAAATACCTAATGGGCTTAACGTTGACATAACTGGCATTACCCGATCTTTTAGCTGTGCAACCGGTGCAGAAACTACTCCGGTTTTAGATGCAAATGGTTATAGTGCAAAACTGGATCTGCCTAATGGGTGCGAAGCGACTTATACCATTACAGGCACAACTACTGGCAGCCTTCTAAGTCAGAATATGGCTGCCGAAGCTAGTATCATGCGACCAAAAGACGTAACCGATCCTGATGCCACGAACACAGTATTTGATCTTGCACCTCAGGATCCTCACAATGAGTGTTTAAATGGTACCGGAACGGAAAGCTGCAACAATATTAAGTACAATACCGTTAAGGCTTTAGAGTTTTGTGCTGGCTCAGTTATTTCTCCTTTTTATTTTGATCTGGCTGCGGGCGGTACAAACTATAGCCTCGTTGGCGTATTGCCGGGCTGGTTAAGTGCCAGTGTAAGTGCGGGGAAAGTTACATTTAATGGTACTGCAGCGGCGGGTTTATTTTCCTTTACAATCGGTACTGCCGGCAATGACAGGGAAAAAACAACTTATCTGATTAAAGTTAATCCTGTTCCTGTTATTACCAGCCAACCAGTAAGTAATCCTGTCTGTGAGGGAACAGATGCTACATATTCGGTTACTTCCTCTGGAGTTACCGACACCTACAAATGGCAATATGAAGATGCGGGTACCTGGATAGATTTTGTGGATGCCGCGGGAAGTGTTACAGGGGCGACTACTAATACACTTAAATTGCTCGCTATTCCACTCTCTTTTCAAGGGAAAAAAATCAGGGTAGTTGTCTTTTCTGGTCCTGGATGTTCATTGGAATCGGCAATAATCACTGTTACTGTGAATCAACGACCTGGTGATTCCTATGTAGTTGGTAATACAAATCTCTGCGAAGGAAGTAGTATTCAGCTACAATCATCTGTGTCAGGTGCACCTAATTATCAATGGTATTTAAATGGTAGTGTAATTGTAGGAGCGATTAAAAGGTTTTTTAATGTTACAGAGGCAGGTAAATATAGTGTCGCTATTGGAAATGCGTCAGGTTGTTTCGGTAAACGATCAGATGAAGTTACCGTTGTGGTTGTTTCCTTACCAGATGTTCCTACAATTACCTACGATCAGTTAAGTGTATGCGAGGGGAATACAGTTAAGTTGACATCGTCAGATGCTGCTGCTTACCAATGGTATTTAGATAATTCGCCAATTGATGGAGCAACGAA
The DNA here is from genome assembly GCF_900564155.1 of Pedobacter schmidteae. NCBI lineage: Bacteria > Pseudomonadati > Bacteroidota > Sphingobacteriia > Sphingobacteriales > Sphingobacteriaceae > Pedobacter > Pedobacter schmidteae. The sequence goes on from NZ_LS999839.1 coordinate 3,941,570, forward strand.
CAAGGAATATATTGCTGCCGTGTCTGGAGACTACTCTGTTTTAGTTAAGAATGCTGGAGGATGTTTTGAAAATTCTTCATCCGTATCTGTAGTTATTAATACATTGCCTGCAGTTCCAACAATCATTGTAGATGCAGACAAGCTGACCATCTGTGATGGTGGTTCAGTAATACTAACCTCTTCATCTGCGGCAGGCAACCAATGGTACAAAGGCACGGATTTAATAGCCGGTGCAACCGGGCAAACCTATGCGGCCACTGAAGCGGGTATCTATACCGTTAAGGTAACCAATGCCAGCGGTTGTTTTGTAAGCTCAGCCAGTAAAGAGGTTATCGTGAATGCCCTGCCTGTGGTGCCAACCATCATTGTAGATGCAGACAAGCTGACTTTCTGCGAAGGTGGTTCAGTAACACTTACCTCAAGTGCAGCGAGCGGTAACCAATGGTACAAAGGCACGGATTTAATAGCCGGTGCAACCGGGCAAACCTATGTGGCCACAGAAGCTGGTGTATATACAGTTAGAGTAACCAATGCGAGTGGTTGTTTTGTCACTTCAGCGAGCAAGGAAGTTGTGGTGAATGCTTTACCTGTAGTTCCAACCATCATTGTAGATGCAGACAAGCTGACTTTCTGTGATGGCAGCTCAGTACTTCTGACTTCAAGTGCAGCGAGCGGTAACCAGTGGTACAAAGGTACAGACTTAATAACAGGAGCAACAGGCCAGACTTATACCGCTACCGAAGCGGGTCTTTATACAGTTAGAGTAACCAATGCGAGTGGTTGTTTTGTCACTTCAGCGAGCAAGGAAGTTGTGGTGAATGCTTTGCCTGCAGTTCCAACCATCATTGTAGATGCAGACAAGCTGACTTTCTGCGATGGTGGCTCTGTAATCCTGACCTCAAGTGCAGCGAGCGGTAACCAGTGGTACAAAGGCACGGATTTGATTGCCGGTGCAACCGCACAAACCTATGTGGCCACAGAAGCTGGCGTATATACGGTTAAAGTAACTAATGCCAGCGGTTGTTTTGTCACTTCAGCGAGCAAGGAAGTTGTGGTGAATGCTTTGCCTGCTGTTCCAACCATCATTGTAGATGCAGACAAACTGACCTTCTGCGATGGCGGATCAGTAACACTGACCTCAAGTGCAGCGAGCGGTAACCAGTGGTACAAAGGTACAGACTTAATAGCAGGTGCAACCGCACAAACCTATGTGGCCACTGAAGCGGGTATCTATACCGTTAAAGTAACCAATGCCAGCGGTTGTTTTGTAAGCTCAGCAAGTAAAGAAGTTATCGTGAATGCCCTGCCTGTTGTGCCAACAATCATTGTCGATGCGGATAAACTGACCTTTTGCGATGGCGGATCAGTAACACTGACCTCAAGTGCAGCGAGCGGTAACCAATGGTACAAAGGTACAGACTTAATAACAGGAGCAACAGGTCAGACTTATACCGCTACCGAAGCGGGTCTTTATACAGTTAGAGTAACCAATGCCAGCGGCTGTTTTGTCACTTCAGCGAGCAAGGAAGTTGTGGTGAATGCTTTACCTTTAGTTCCAACCATCGTGGTAGATGCAGACAAGCTGACTTTCTGTGATGGTGGATCTGTAGTCCTGACTTCGAGTTCGGCAACTGGTAACCAGTGGTACAAAGGTATAGACTTAATAACAGGGGCAACAGGTCAGACTTATACCGCTACCGAAGCAGGTGTGTATACGGTTAGAGTAACCAATGCGAGTGGTTGTTTTGTCACTTCTGCGAGCAAAGAGGTTATCGTAAATGCCCTGCCTGTGGTGCCAACCATCATTGTAGATGCAGATAAACTGATTTTCTGTGATGGCGGTTCTGTAATCCTGACTTCGAGTTCGGTAACTGGTAACCAGTGGTACAAAGGTACAGACTTAATAACAGGAGCAACAGGCCAGACTTATACCGCTACCGAAGCGGGTCTTTATACAGTTAGAGTAACCAATGCCAGTGGCTGTTTTGTCACTTCCGCCAGCAAAGAGGTGGTGGTGAATGCTTTGCCTGCAGTTCCAACCATCATTGTAGATGCAGACAGGCTGACTTTCTGCGATGGTGGATCTGTAGTCCTGACTTCGAGTTCGGCAACTGGTAACCAGTGGTACAAAGGTATAGACTTAATAACAGGGGCAACAGGTCAGACTTATACCGCTACCGAAACAGGTATGTATACGGTTAGAGTAACCAATGCCAGTGGCTGTTTTGTTACTTCAGCGAGCAAGGAAGTTGTGGTGAATGCTTTGCCTGCAGTTCCAACCATCATTGTAGATGCAGACAAGCTGACTTTCTGTGATGGCAGCTCAGTACTTCTGACTTCAAGTGCAGCGAGCGGTAACCAGTGGTACAAAGGTACAGACTTAATAACAGGAGCAACAGGTCAGACTTATACCGCTACCGAAGCGGGGCTTTATACAGTTAGAGTAACCAATGCCAGTGGCTGTTTTGTCACTTCAGCGAGTAAGGAAGTTGTAGTGAATGCCTTGCCTGCAGTTCCGACAATCGTGGTAGATGCGGATAAACTGATTTTCTGTGATGGCGGTTCTGTTGTGCTGACCTCTTCATCTGCGGCAGGCAACCAATGGTACAAAGGCACGGATTTGATTGCCGGTGCAACCGGGCAAACTTATGTGGCCACAGAAGCTGGCGTATATACGGTTAAGGTAACGAATGCCAGTGGCTGTTTTGTCACTTCGGTCAGCAAGGAAGTTGTGGTGAATGCTTTACCTGCAGTTCCGACGATTGTGGTAGATGCTGATAAACTGACTTTCTGTGATGGTGGTTCCGTAATCCTGACTTCGAGTTCGGTAAGCGGTAATCAATGGTATAAAGGTACAGACTTAATAACAGGAGCAACAGGCCAGACTTATACCGCTACCGAAGCGGGTCTTTATATAGTTAGAGTAACCAATGCGAGTGGCTGTTTTGTCACTTCAGCGAGCAAGGAAGTTGTAGTGAATGCTTTACCTGTAGTTCCAACCATCATTGTAGATACAGACAAACTGACCTTTTGTGATGGTGGTTCTGTTGTACTGACCTCTTCATCTGCAAGTGGCAATCAATGGTACAAAGGTATAGACTTAATAACAGGAGCAACCGGTCAGACTTATACCGCTACCGAAGCGGGGCTTTATACAGTTAGAGTAAGCAATGCCAGCGGTTGTTTTGTCACTTCGGCCAGCAAGGAGGTTGTGGTGAATGCCCTGCCTGTGGTGCCAACCATCATTGTCGATGCGGATAAACTGACCTTCTGTGATGGCGGTTCAGTAATACTAACCTCTTCATCTGTGGCAGGCAACCAATGGTACAAAGGCACGGATTTAATAGCAGGTGCAACCGCACAAACCTATGTGGCCACTGAAGCGGGTATCTATACCGTTAAAGTAACCAATGTCAGTGGCTGTTTTGTAAGCTCAGCAAGTAAAGAAGTTATCGTGAATGCCCTGCCTGTTGTGCCAACCATCGTTGTAGATGCCGATAAACTGACCTTCTGCGAAGGTGGTTCAGTAACATTGACCTCAAGTGCAGCGAGCGGTAACCAATGGTACAAAGGCACGGATTTAATAGGCGGTGCAAGCGGGCAAACTTATGTGGCCGCAGAAGCTGGCGTATATACGGTTAAGGTAACGAATGCCAGCGGTTGTTTTGTCACTTCAACGAGCAAGGAAGTTGTGGTGAATGCCCTGCCTGTGGTGCCAACCATCATTGTCGATGCGGATAAACTGACCTTTTGCGATGGCGGATCAGTAACACTGACCTCAAGTGCAGCGAGCGGTAACCAGTGGTACAAAGGCACGGATTTAATAGCCGGTGCAAGCGGGCAAACTTATGTGGCCACAGAAGCTGGCGTATATACGGTTAAGGTAACGAATGCCAGCGGCTGTTTTGTCACTTCAGCGAGCAAGGAAGTTGTGGTGAATGCTTTACCTTTAGTTCCAACCATCATTGTAGATGCAGACAAGCTGACTTTCTGCGACGGTGGCTCTGTAATCCTGACTTCAAGTGCAGCGAGCGGTAACCAGTGGTACAAAGGAACGGATTTGATTGCCGGTGCAACCGGGCAAACCTATATGGCCACAGAAGCTGGCGTGTATACGGTTAAAGTAACCAATGCCAGCGGTTGTTTTGTAACTTCCGCCAGCAAAGAGGTGGTGGTAAATGCCTTGCCTGCAGTTCCAACCATCATTGTAGATGCAGACAAACTAACCTTCTGTGATGGCGGTTCTGTAATCCTAACTTCGAGTTCGGTAACTGGTAACCAGTGGTACAACGGCACGGATCTGATTGCCGGTGCAACCGGGCAAACCTATGTAGCCACAGAAGCTGGTGTGTATACCGTTAAGGTAACCAATGCCAGTGGCTGTTTTGTCACTTCAGCGAGCAAGGAAGTTGTGGTGAATGCTTTGCCTGTGGTGCCAACCATCATTGTAGATGCGGATAAACTGACTTTCTGTGATGGCGGTTCCGTAATCCTGACTTCGAGTTCGGCAAGTGGCAATCAATGGTACAAAGGTACAGACTTAATAGCAGGAGCAACAGGCCAGACTTATACCGCTACCGAAGCGGGTCTTTATACAGTTAGAGTAAGCAATGCCAGCGGCTGTTTTGTCACTTCTGCGAGCAAGGAAGTTGTGGTGAATGCCCTGCCTATGGTGCCAACAATCATTGTAGATGCGGATAAACTGACTTTCTGTGATGGCGGTTCTGTTGTACTGACCTCAAGTGCAGCGAGCGGTAACCAATGGTACAAAGGCACGGATTTAATAGCTGGTGCAACCGGGCAAACTTATGTGGCCACAGAGGCTGGCATCTATACCGTTAATGTAACTAATGCCAGTGGCTGTTTTGTCACTTCAGCGAGCAAGGAAGTTGTGGTGAATGCTTTGCCTGCAGTTCCAACCATCATTGTAGATGCAGACAGGCTGACTTTCTGCGATGGTGGCTCTGTAATCCTGACTTCGAGTTCGGCAAGTGGCAATCAATGGTACAAAGGCACGGATTTAATAACAGGAGCAACAGGCCAGACTTATACCGCTACCGAAGCGGGTCTTTATACAGTTAGAGTAACCAATGCCAGCGGTTGTTTTGTCACTTCGGTCAGCAAGGAGGTTGTGGTGAATGCTTTACCTTTAGTTCCAACCATCATTGTAGATGCAGATAAGCTGACTTTCTGCGATGGTGGTTCCGTAATCCTGACTTCGAGTTCGGCAACTGGTAACCAGTGGTACAGAGGTACAGACTTAATAACAGGAGCAAGAGGCCAGACTTATACCGCTACCGAAGCGGGTCTTTATACAGTTAGAGTAACCAATGCCAGTGGCTGTTTTGTTACTTCAGCGAGCAAGGAAGTTGTGGTGAATGCTTTGCCTGCAGTTCCAACCATCATTGTAGATGCAGACAAACTGATTTTCTGTGATGGCGGTTCTGTAATCCTAACTTCGAGTTCGGTAACTGGTAACCAGTGGTACAAAGGTACAGACTTAATAACAGGAGCAACAGGCCAGACTTATACCGCTACCGAAGCGGGTCTTTATACAGTTAGAGTAACCAATGCCAGCGGTTGTTTTGTCACTTCAGCGAGCAAGGAAGTTGTGGTGAATGCTTTACCTTTAGTTCCAACCATCATTGTAGATGCGGATAAACTGACTTTCTGTGATGGTGGTTCCGTAATCCTGACTTCGAGTTCGGCAAGCGGTAATCAATGGTATAAAGGTACAGACTTAATAACAGGAGCAACAGGCCAGACTTATACCGCTACCGAAGCGGGTCTTTATACAGTTAGAGTAACCAATGCGAGTGGTTGTTTTGTCACTTCTGCGAGCAAAGAGGTTATCGTAAATGCCCTGCCTGTGGTGCCAACAATCATTGTCGATGCAGATAAACTGACCTTCTGCGATGGCGGTTCTGTGATCCTGACTTCAAGTGCAGCGAGCGGTAACCAGTGGTACAAAGGCACGGATTTAATAGCCGGTGCAACCGGGCAAACTTATGTGGCCACAGAAGCAGGTGTGTATACGGTTAAGGTAACGAATGCCAGTGGCTGTTTTGTCACTTCAGCGAGCAAGGAAGTTGTGGTGAATGCTTTGCCTGCAGTTCCGACCATCATTGTAGATGCAGACAAGCCGACTTTCTGCGATGGTGGCTCTGTAATCCTGACTTCGAGTTCGGCAAGTGGCAATCAATGGTACAAAGGTACAGACTTAATAACAGGAGCAACAGGTCAGACTTATACTGCTACCGAAGCGGGTCTTTATACAGTTAGAGTAACCAATGCCAGCGGCTGTTTTGTCACTTCTGCGAGCAAGGAAGTTATCGTGAATGCCCTGCCTGTAGTGCCAACAATCATTGTAGATGCAGACAAATTAACCTTCTGTGATGGCGGTTCCGTAATCCTGACTTCGAGTTCGGTAACTGGTAATCAGTGGTACAAAGGCACGGATTTAATAGCCGGTGCAACCGCAAAAACCTATGTGGCTACTGAAGCGGGTATCTATACCGTTAAAGTAACCAATGCCAGCGGTTGTTTTGTAAGCTCAGCAAGTAAAGAGGTGGTGGTAAACGCCCTGCCTACGGTGCCAACCATTGTTGTAGATGCGGATAAACTAACCTTCTGCGAAGGTGGCTCAGTAACGCTGACCTCTTCATCTGTGACAGGCAACCAGTGGTACAAAGGCACGGATCTGATTGCCGGTGCAACCGGGCAAACTTATGTGGCCACAGAGGCGGGCATCTATACCGTTAAAGTAACTAATGCCAGTGGCTGTTTTGTCACTTCAACGAGCAAGGAAGTTGTGGTGAATGCTTTGCCTGCAGTTCCGACGATTGTGGTAGATGCGGATAAACTGACTTTCTGTGATGGTGGTTCTGTTGTACTGACCTCTTCATCTGCAAGTGGCAATCAATGGTACAAAGGTACGGATTTAATAGCCGGTGCAACCGGGCAAACTTATGTGGCAACTGAAGCGGGTCTTTATACCGTTAAAGTAACCAATGCCAGTAGCTGTTTTGTAACTTCCGCCAGCAAAGAGGTGGTGGTAAACGCCTTGCCTGTAGTGCCAACAATCATTGTAGATGCGGATAAACTAACCTTCTGCGAAGGTGGCTCAGTAACGCTGACTTCTTCATCTGCGACAGCTAACCAGTGGTACAAAGGCACGGATTTGATTGCCGGTGCAACCGGGCAAACCTATGTGGCCACAGAGGCGGGCATCTATACCGTTAAAGTAACGAATGCCAGTGGCTGTTTTGTAACTTCCGCCAGCAAAGAGGTTATCGTAAATGCTTTACCTGTACTTCCAACCATCATTGTAGATGCAGACAAATTAACCTTCTGCGAAGGTGGTTCAGTAACACTGACCTCAAGTGCAGCGAGCGGTAACCAGTGGTACAAAGGCACGGATTTGATTGCCGGTGCAACCGGGCAAACCTATGTGGCCACTGAAGCGGGTGTGTATACGGTTAAGGTAACGAATGCCAGCGGTTGTTTTGTTAGCTCAGCGAGCAAAGAGGTTATCGTGAATGCCCTGCCAGCAGTGCCAACCATCATTGTAGATGCAGACAAACTGACCTTCTGCGATGGCGGTTCGGTGATCCTGACTTCAAGTGCTTCAACAGGCAATCAGTGGTATCTGAACGGTACTGCAATTCCAAATGCGACTCAAAAAATGTATACCGCCACAGCCAGCGGAAGTTATACCGTAATTGTTACCAACACCAATGGCTGTGCCAATTCCCCATCGTTACCGGTCGTAGTAACTGAGGTACCTTTCCCTGCAATACCAAATATTTCTCCGGCGGGCGCTACAACATTTTGTGAAGGCGGTATTGTGGTCTTAACTTCATCCTCTGCAAATGACAATCAGTGGTATAAAAACGGAATACTCATTCCCGGTGCAACCCGCCAAACCCTCAATGTAAATGAAATAGGTAACTATACAGTTAAAGTGACCAATTCAACTGGCTGTGCAAGTGGTATGTCGGCATTAACCAATGTTACTGTCAATAAAGTCCCTAAAGGTTATCACGATCAGGTCAATTCTTTAAACTGTAACCAATCTACCTTTACTTATAACCTGCAGGCCAATGTAAACAACACATCAAAAGGAGGGAATAGTGTGCCTGCCCAGTTTAGCTGGACAGCCAGTTCTACCCAGGTAACGGGTGTAAGTAATGGCTCTGGAAAAACGATAAATGCTACATTGATCAATACTTCAACAGTAGCGCAAAACGTGGTCTACACCATTACACCAGTGGCCGAAACAGGAGGCTGTGCCGGACAACCTTTTAACATCACCGTAGTGGTACCTGTTTGCGTAGACATTGCCATCAGTAAAACCGCCGATATAAGTTCAGTATCAGCCGTGGGCGATAAAATAAAATACACCATTACCGTATACAACAATGGAAATGCCAATCACAGTCAGATTAAGGTTCAGGATCCAATGTTGGGCGGTGTAATGAATCAGCCACAAGGCGATAATGGCAATGGAATTCTCGAAAAAAATGAATCATGGATTTACCAGGGGACATATATCATTACTCAAAATGACCTTGAAGAAAATGGCATACCTGCTGCCGGCACAGGAAAAATCATCAATACAGCTACAGTTACTTCCTTGGAGTATTCACAGAGCAAATCTGCCACTGCAACAGTAGCCGTTCAAAGCAACCCGGCTATTACTCTGGTCAAATCCGGTGTGCTAAACCTTGGTTTTAAAACCGTTACTTATACTTTCAAGATAACCAATACCGGCAACGTTACACTTCACAACCTGGTACTTATTGACCCGAAAATTTCGGGTATTATAGTCCTTAAACAAACCACGTTGTCGCCAGGAGCCAGTACTACAGCTGCAATAGATTATATTCCTACCCAGGCCGAAAAAGTAGCTGGTGCAATTACTAACACCGCCACAGTAAAAGGATTTACAAAACAAGGCGTAGAGGCAAAAGATATTTCCGGAACAGCAGCCAATAACGACGACCCTACCGTAACCGATATTACACGGTATCCGGTAGCTATTGACGATTATGCCGCTACCAAAGCAGAGGAAGCAGTAGCTGTGCTGGTAGTAAACAACGACCGCCCGGCACTTTTTCCATTAAATGTAGCTACAGTTGACGTAAAAAAACAACCTGCCAACGGAGTGCTTTCTGTTACCAGAGACGGTAAGGTGGTTTATCAACCAAATAAAGGCTTCTTCGGTATTGAAAAATTTACTTATAAAATTGACGATGCCAACGGGCTTTCCTCAAACATTGCCGAGGTAAGAATTGACGTGGCACCACCACCGCTGGAAATTCCTAATACATTTACGCCTAACGGAGATGGCAAGAACGACTCTTTCATCATCAAGGGGATGGAGAACTATGAAGCGGTAAGTCTGTTTGTGTACAACCGCTGGGGAGATGAAGTGTACAGAAACGGCAACTACAAAAACGAATGGAATGGAAATGGCTTAAATGATGGTACTTATTTCTATGTATTGAAAATGAAAAAAGGAAAGTCAGAAGAAACGCGCCGAAGCTGGGTATTGATAAAAAGATAATGATGATGAAACGTATAAAATGTATGGCCGCTCTCGTATCCTTGCTTTGTTTATTTGCGGGACGTCTTACGGCACAGCAGAATATCCAGTTTTCTCAATATGTATTTAATAGTTTAAGTGTAAATCCGGCCTATGCCGGATATAAAGAAGAATGGTTTGCCCAGTTGGCTTTGCGTTCGCAATGGATGGGGGTAGAGGGTGCACCTAAAACAGGGGCAATTTCTATTGATGGAATTGTAGATCCCCGTGACCGGAAAATGGGACTGGGTTTTCAGGTAACATCCGATAAAATTGGCCCGCAGTTTACTACTGCTGTAACCGCAAATTATGCCTACCGCTTGCAGCTTAATGGTGATGATACGCAAAGAATAAGCTTTGGAATAGGAGTAGGTGTGGTGCAATACAATTTAAGCGGAGAAATGCTGAATACTTCGGAAGGAGGTGATCAGGCCCTGGCATTGACAGATGAAAGCAAGATAAAGCCCGATATGCGCCTGGGTGTTTACTATAACTCTGATTACTGGTACTTAGGCCTGTCGCTGCTCGACGCATTTTCAGGTTCCGGTGTTAGCAATATTACCCGTTCACCATCTTTCAACATTGCCCGTAGTCGCCATGCTTATTTCATTGCAGGTACCCTGGTCAATGTTTCGCCCGAAATGAGGATCAGACCCAGTCTGCTAATCAAAGAAGATTTTAGAGGCCCTACCAGTATGGATATGAATGTGATGACCATATTTAATGATAAGCTATGGCTGGGCGCTTCATACCGCACAGGTTTTGGCTTATGGAAAAAACAAATTAGCGAACAGCATTTGGGCAAACAAAATTCCATATCGGGTATTGTACAGGTTTTTATCAGCGAACGGTTTAGGATGGGATATTCGTATGATTATGTAACCAGTAAACTAGGGAGCAATCAAAATGGCTCTCATGAACTCACCATGGGCTTAACTTTTGGTCGCGTACCCAGATCCTTTATTTGCCCAAGGGTATTTTAAATATTTCTTTACCTGCCTTATGGAAAGGTTTAAAGATTGGCATCCATACTATAAATAAGCGTCAAGCCTTCGTCATAAAAGGTTCCTGAAGCTAAATGGTATAATGTTAAATCTAAAACTTAAAACAATGTTGGGTTCAAAAATCGATTTATTTGGCAATGAATGGCTTGATGTAGTATTTGATCAGAAAAACAAAAGCTATGGCGCTTATGCACTTCGCCGCGAAAGTTCGGTGCATACCACCAAGGCACTTTTTATTGCGGGAAGCTTGTTTATCTTACTCTTCTTATCGCCCAAAATTATTCACCTGATCAGAGGGAATTCTGTCATTGAGGATATGCCCAATCGGGAGACAATAGTAAGCGTGCAACCACCACCAGCTGTAAACCCGGAAACCCCACCGCCGGCAGCAATTGAACCGCCTCAGGCAAAAGAAAGGCAAATCAAATTTCCGCCGCCAATAGTAGTGGACGATAACCAGGTTAGAGATATCGATCCGGTACAGATCAAAGATTTGGAGAATGCCAATCCGGCGCAGAAAAACATTGAAGGAAGCGAAGATGGAACTATTGTAATTGAAAACCCTTCAGGTACAGCTCCAAAAGGAGCCGCCGCCGCGGGCGACAATACCGTGTATGACTCCTTTATAGCCCTGGAGGTTCAGCCAACTTTTCCGGGCGGAATGGATAAGTTTTATAAATATCTTTCAAAAGCCATCAGATATCCTGCAATGGCTCAGGAAGCCGGTATTCAAGGCAAAGTGTTTCTTTCATTCATCATCGAAAAAAATGGCTCATTAACCGATATCAAAGTAGAGCGCCCACTGGGCTATGGAACAGATGAAGAAGCGGTAAGGGTATTAAAAGCGAGTCCAAAATGGATAGCAGGTGTACAAAATGGACAATTTGTTCGTGTAAAATACAATATCCCTATCAGTTTTGCTTTAGGGCAATAAGTCAGAATGGTGGTTTCGAGTATACGATCGTCATCCTGAATTTATTTCAGGATGACGATCGTACCTTTTCGGGCATTATTTTACTTAAATTATTTCTTAAGCCGATAACTCCATTTGGTAATCTTCAACAAAGGTTTTATTCAAATGCTGTTGATAACGCCTCATGTCATTCACTACATCTGCATTTTTTTCTACATCATGAAAATGAATACCTTCCAAAGGTGTCATACCTGTAAAAGCATTCATCCGGTGAAAACCGAACATTACCCCCTCGTCTACGCTTTTTTCATTAAAAAACTCGCCCGGTAAAGTAAAGGCCTCTTCCGGCGCATTCCATGAGGTGGTGAGCATATATTTTTTACCATGCATTAATCCGCCTGTTCCATAATTAATTGCCGGATTGGCCGATGAGCGACCGTCGCTATGGTAAATACCATTCTCGTGGCCCGCTGTAAATACTTCATCAATATATTTTTTGAAGGCATTGGGAACTTGAAACCACCATATTGGGGTATGATAAATGACTACATCTGCCCATTTATAGTTCTCCACTTCCTGTTTGGCGTCATAAGGTTGGTTGATGTCGGTTAAGCGTATCTCAAAACCTTCATTTTGTTCAAAAAAACTTACGGTATTTTCTGCTATGGTTTGGTTAAATCTACCGCCCGAATGTCCGAAAACCTGGCCGCCGTTGATTACAAATATTCTTTTCATCTTGTATCTGATTTAATAACGGTACAAATTTACAGCTGATTTATGTATAATTAAAATAGTTTAATTTATACTTTTGTATTATAATTATAATAGATATGGTTAATTTAGAATGGTTCAGAACATTTAAGGCGATCTACGAAACAGGTACGCTAACTGGTGCTGCCGAAGCTTTATACATCTCTCAGCCAGGGGTAAGTCTACATTTAAGCTCATTGGAATCGTATGTGGGCTATAAACTATTTGACCGCACCTCCAGGAAGATGATATCAACAGAAAGGGCCAAGGTACTTTACAATTATATACTCGAATCGTTGACCAAGCTGGAGGAAGCCGAACGGCATTTTCATAAAAGTGTAGAAAAGGATATCCCCACTATTAGTATCGGAATGTGTTTTGAAACCTTTCAGTTTACCCTCGAATCTTATCTGCCAACCTTACCCTTTAATGTAATCATCAAGTTTGGTGAGTATCCACAAATGCTTAGCGACCTTGACGGCGGTATTCTTGATTTGATCATTACCCCACAAAAAGGCGATTATAAAGGCTTAACTTACGAGCCTTTTTTTACAGAAAGAATTGTATTAGTTTGCGGAGCAGATACACCTACGAAGGACTTTGAAACTTTGATTGAAAAAAGAGACGTTGCCGAACAGTTGAACTGGTTAAAACGGCAAACCTGGTATGGTACTACCGGTGATATGGAGCATCAACGCAGGTTCTGGCACAATAACTTTGGCAAACGCCCTGATTTTAAACCTAATTATATTGTTCCAAATTTATGCTCCATTTTAAGGTGCTTAAGCGGGGGGAAAGGTGTAGCTGTAATGCCCGACTTCCTGTCGAAGCGTGAGCTTGATCAGGGTAGCATCAAAATCCTTTGGGAAGGGAATGATCCAATTGAAAATACCTTGTACTTTGGCACCCGCAAAAAAACGATTTATGACGAACAGATCCAGATCATCAAAGAAATATTCCTGAAGGAAATGGTTTAGTTAAATAGCTAACCGAAAAACAGATATGCAAGTCCTATAGCGGTACAAACTCCAACCAAATCGGCCAGCAACATAGCGCCAATGGCGTAACGGGTATTTTTGATACTTACCGATCCAAAATAAACCGCCACCACATAAAACGTAGTGTCCGATGCGCCCTGGAATATCCCCGATAGCCTGCTGGCAAAAGAATCTGGACCGTAGGTTTCCATGGTGCTGACCATCATTCCACGGGCAGCGCCACCACTTAAAGGGCGAATCAAAGCAGTTGGCAAGCCCTCTACAAAACGGGTGTCGGCACCTAAAAAGGCAAATCCGTTTTTGATGGCACTAATCACCACATCAAAAGTACCGCTGGTGCGCAACAAAGATATCGCTACCAGCATGCCAACCAGGTAAGGTACAATCTTAATGGCGGTATCAAAACCATTTTTCGCGCCGTCAATAAATGCGTCAAAAACATCAATCTTTTTGTAAAGGCCACCTAAAATAATTACCAGAAATACCAGTAAAATTAATCCATTGCTCAGCAAGCCCGAAAATGACTTGATCCCATCTGCATTTAAGGAAACAATATAAAGTACCAGTAAGGCAATGATAAAGGAGATGCTGAGTACCCAGGCGATGATTACAGGTTGCAGTATATTGATTTTTTGTTTAAACGAGACAATCAGCATGGCGGCTATGGTGCCTACAAAAGTGACAATCAAACAGGGGATAAAAATATCGGTAGGATTGGATGCATTTTGTGAAGCCCGTATAGCGATAACACTAACAGGAATCAGGTTTAATCCTGCAGCATGTAAACACAAAAACATAATCTGTGCATTTGAAGCTACATCTTTGCTGGGGTTCAGCTCCTGTAGACTTTCCATAGCTTTTAGGCCAAAAGGGGTAGCGGCATTGTCCAGTCCCAGCAAATTGGCCGAAAAGTTCATGATCATATGCCCCATGGATGGATGGCCTTTAGGAATATCTGGGAAAAGCTTTGAAAAAAACGGGCCAACTATCCTTGACAATAGACGGATTCCTCCAGCTCTTTCAGCAATACTCATCAGGCCCATAAACAAAGCCAAAATGCCAATCAGTTTTAAGCAAAGCTCCACAGCAACCCAGCAGGTCTGTATAATGCCATCTAGTTTTAGCGGGTTAGCAGCATCGTCGGCTTTGCCAATAACCATCCAGTTAAAAATATCGCTTTGCCCAAAAAAGAAACACTTTACGCTTGCCACAACAATTGCAACAATGATAAAGGCAGACCAGATTCTACTTAATGCCATTAAAAATGATTTAGTTCAAGCCTTAAATTTAAAGTTTTGATTCTAATATCTCCGTTTTAAATTAAGGTTTTTCATCTGTAAGCTCAAAACCCCAGGTTTTACCCTTTTCTGTTGCAGGTATGCCATTTACCATCCATACCGGGGCTTTTGCACCTTTCAGGTAGTAATCAAAAAACTGCTGTTCTCTGATCTGAATGTCTTTTCTGTTCTGACGTTGCATTAAATTATGCGCTTCATTGTTGTAGTTTAACAACCAAACCGGTTTGCTTAGTCGTCTTAAGCCCGTAAACATTTCAATACCCTGGTACCATGGCACGGCTCCATCTGCATCGTTGGCCATGATGACCACAGGTGTTTTTACGTTAGGTAATTTAAATAAAGGTGAATTTTCTATATACAATTCGGGTTTTTCCCATAGGGTGGCACCAATACGGCTTTGTGTTTTTTCGTATTGGAACTGACGGTTCATGCCACTTTCCCAACGCATACCTCCGTAAGCCGAAGTCATGTTCACTACAGGTGCACCTGCCCATGCTGCCGCATACATATTGGTTCTGGTAATCAGGTGGGCCACCTGATAGCCGCCCCAGCTTTGTCCTTGTATGCCTATCTTTGTGCCGTCAACCCAATTGTTTTTCTTTAAAGCTTCTACCCCCGAATTGATAAATTCTTCGGCAGATCTGCCCGGATAACCTCTTTCATAACTGATATCAGGTGCAAATACCAGATAACCATTGCTTACAAAATAGGGTATATTTAAACGGGAAGGCGTAGGGGCAGGGGCCTGGTACTTATACAGTCCCTCCGAAAGCTTTTCATAGAAATAAACAATCATTGGATACTTTTTGGCCGGATCAAAGTTTTCCGGTTTGTACAATATTCCGTCCGAATTGAAACCCTTAGGGGTAGTCCATTTTACCAGTTCGGCAGTGCCCCAATTGTAATTTTGTTGCTGTGGGTTGGTCTGACTTAGCTTTACCTGTGTTTTCATGTCGGTAGAAACATATACATCAGGCGATTTTTCATAGCTGCCCTTGTCAAAAATAAACCGTTCGGCATTTTTTGCTTTTATCAGTTCCGAATAACTCATTTTTTCCATTACTACCAGCTCCGGATTGTTGCGGTTGCCAATGTTCTTTTTATACCAGCCGTATTCTTTGGTGGTATTGTTAAAAGTGTTTAGCCAGATGGTTTCCCTTTTACCTAAAAACCTGCTTTCAGGATCCAGTTTTTCATAACGGAAGGTCAGTTTATTTTGTCGGCCAAATCCATTGGTCAGGTTTTCCGGCGCGTCTTTGCCATCCGGCGAAAATGCCCATATGTCGTAACGATCATAAATCAATACTGTCTTGTCGTCTTCAGTCCAGGCTGCCAAACCATATGCCGAAGGCTCATCAGGTACATCATTTTCTTCATCGGCAAATCTAACGTTAGTACCACTGTTTAACTGGGTAATTTTTGCGGTAAGTACATTGTAGGTATACCAATTTGAGCTCTTTTTATCGAAATATAAAATATATTTTCCGGCAGGAGAGGCGCTGGCCGATCCGTATAAAGCTTCAATAATTTTCTTTCTCGATCCTGTTTTGGTATCCACCAGGTAATAATCTCTTACGGTACCGCCCGCCCATTGGGAGGCAATTCTTTTGCCATAGTCGGTTGAAGCCAGGACATAACCAGCATTCCCTTCATTTATGGGCATAGCATCAGGCAATTTTACATCGGTTAAAGGAACGATTTTAGCATCGCTGCTAAACACCTCCATTACGGATAGATAAGATCTTTTAAGCTCCTTGTCCAGGTTCTTCAACTGCATAGGCTGCAGGTAATCATCCTTATAACCCCAAATGTCTAGCTTGGCATTTTCAAAATCTATTAAAGTTGTATCCTTAGGTTTTTTAATAGCTGCAATACCAAAGTACAATTTATTGCCATCCTTGCTAAAACTCAGTTTTCCATCACCGCTGACTGCCCAGTTGGCCGGCATGCCCTTAATCTCATTGTCTACCAAGGTTTGCGCAGTATCCAAAGAAGGGGAGTTGTAAAAGATGTTAAAATCTTTGATTTCCTTTTTCTCCGGGCTTCTTTCTCCCAAAAATACCAGGTATTCTCCTTCTTCGTTAAAAGTAAAATTGCTAAAGTTACCTTTGCCTTTTACAAGTGTTTTTAAAGTTCCTTTTTCCGTATTGTACAGATACACGCCCATCGGGGCAGTTTTATCTTTTTTTGATCCGCTAGCTGCAAACACCAATTGCTTGCCATTTTTGTTAAAGCTATATGCGGTTACATACTTAAAGATGCGTTCAGTTCCGCTAACCAGGTTTTTAACAATCAGATCTGTACCTTCCTGTTTTCCTTTTGGGTCCGTATCTTCGGCAAAGGCAAATGGACTATCCTGTTTTTGTTCGGTAGCGGGTGTAGTAGTTTTTGTTTTTTTAGCTGTATCCAGTGGTTTCTCTAACAGGTAGGCTAAAAAAGCCACACCTTCCTCTGGCATTTTATACGATTTTACCCTTGGTATTTTTGCAATAGTCAAATTGGTCAGATTGGCAATTCCTAAAGAGTCTTTAGTCATATCATCTGGTTTTTTCTTTTTGATTTTACTTTCGCGGATGTCTTTATACTGTGGTTTAACTACGAAAACTGCATATTTGGAGTCGCTGCTAAATTGCAGGTTTGTACCTCTGGCTACGGTCAATTTCGAATTTGCCATCAGGTTGTTCAGGTATAGTATAGCATCACCTTCCTGCTTGTTTATCGCATACCCGGCCCAAAGACCATTGTTAGTCAGTTGTTTGGTACCCACAGCTTCCCAACTGTCATATACCGTATGATTCAACGGTTTTTTTTGTGCGTAGCTTAAGCTGGAAAAAAGTACAAGAGCGGGAATTAAAAATCTATACATAAAAGAAGTTCTGAGTTTTACCTGTTGGGATATAAAGTATAAAAATTGTGAAAATTTTGCAACAAACAGAAATTGTATGTCATTTTTTACAATTCTTTATTGTGTTTTTAGAACGTCAGCGGCTTGCATTAATGACGAATCAATTATTTTCCCATAAAACAGCCCCACGCAAGGCTAACACACCTACAGGTAATCTTTTAGTAAAGTACGGGTAAAGTAGTAGGTTGGACTACCCTTGAACTACCCTTGGCTTACCGTTGACTTACCCTGGGGGTAATGCAAGGGTAAGCCAAGGGTAGCGCAACGGTAAGGCAAGGGTAGTACAACTATGTTCTTTACTCGTGTTTATTCAAAACCTACTTAAATGGGATCCTGACCACGCAGTAGCTGCGAAGCAAAATAAATTCAGGATGACGAATGGCATAAAAAAAGGGCTTGTATTATAAATACAAGCCCTTTTTAAGAGGTTTAATGACCTTATTTATTTTTTCTTCTGCTGTGCAGCTGCTTGTTGCTGCTGGCGCATATAGTCGTCTAATCTGGTTTGAAATTTAGATTTCTTTCTCTGCTCCACAGGTTTTGCTTTGTTTTCCTGTAAAGTTCTATGAATCTTTTCGTCATCAACCATTGATTTGATCAGGAATTGCTGTGCAAAAGTCAACATGTTGGCCAGGAAATAGTAATAGTTTAATCCTGAAGGGTAGCTGTTCAGTACACCAAGGAAAATGATTGGCATGATGTAACCAATGTATTTCATTTGTCCGGTAGCACCCGAAATCTGGTTGTTGAAATAAGTATAGATCAATGTAGATACAGTCATCAACACACACATCAAACTCAGGTGATCACCAATAAATGGAACGTTAAAACCGAACTTGATGAAATCATCATAGGTAGACAGGTCTTTCATCCACAGGAACGATTCTCCTCTTAACTCAAATAAGTTAGGGAAAAAGAAGAAGAAAGCCATTACGAAAGGCAATTGTAGCAACATCGGCAAACATCCACCTAAAGGATTTACACCTACTTGTTTGTACAATTTTAAATATTCCTGTTGCAAAAGTGTCGGGTTATCTTCTCCCACTTTAGCTTTTATTTCGTCCATCTCCGGCTTCAAGATTCTCATTTTAGCCATTGAAAGGTACGATTTATAGGTTAATGGCGACATGGCTACTTTCAGCATAATGGTGAGCAACAGGATAATCAATCCATAGTTCCAGCCAAAGCTTTCCAGGAATTTAAATACCGGTAATACAATAAACCTGTTGATGTATTTAAGTGGCCAGTAGCCCATATCAACTTGTTTTTCTAATTCAAATCCCTGTGCTTTTAAAGTAGAGAATTTGTTGGTGCCGAAATAGAAAGTCATGCCATAGCTTTGTTGTGCAAGCTGGTTAAACGGCATGATCATATTGGCAGCATACCACTTAATTTTTCCTGGCTCAGTCAGGATTTTTACTTCCAGATCTCCTTTTTCAAAGGCATCTTTTGGAACCAGCGCCGCACTAAAGAACTGTTGTTTGAAAGAGAACCATTGAATTTTTCCTTCTTTCAGGTCTTCTTTTACATCTTTGGCCACACCCAGGTGATCAGGAGTTTTATCTACATACTTGTAATAAGGAGCAGAGTGTTCCTGCTCTTTTTTACCCGATTTTTCCTGTTCAAGCAGGGTAGCCTCCCAGTTTAGGGCGATGGTATTGTTTTGAATAACCTGGTTTAAACCATTCAAATTGATGTTAAAACCAACCTGATTGCTGTTAGGTTTCAGGTCATAAATGTATTCGATGTACTTATCGGCCGAGTAGTTGGCACGCATGATGATGCTTCCTGCATTTTGAGTAGCTGTAAAGTACAAGTCATTTGTACTTATTATTTTACCACCAATGTTTAGGTTTAAGCCAAACTTATTCTGGTCGCCATCAAACAAAACAACAGGTTTTCCATTGTAAGTTTTAAAGCCTTTTACCTCAACTGATAAAATTTTACCGCCTTTATTGCTTAAAGTAAGCTTCAGGTTTTCATTTTCAAGTACAGTAGTGCTTACTGTTCCGGTAAGGTTGCCGCCAAAAGGGCCTTTTAATGCCACCGAGTCTACAGCGGGTAGTGTACTGAGGGTTGCTGCAGGGGCAGTAGCTGGAGCAACACCGGCTTTTTTCGCCGAATCGGCTGCAATCCTATCACGTTCTTTTTTTATTTCTGCCTCGCTAGGCTTAAAAAAATAGAAGGAACCTGCCAAAACGATCATGATCAGGAATAATCCTGTAAACGTATTTTTATCCATTATTGTTAGTTAAACGCGTATTATTTTGTTTTTTTCTTCGCAAACTCCATCGCAGCGGCGACAAATTTAACAAAAAGTGGGTGAGGATTTGCAACTGTTGATTTTAATTCCGGGTGAAACTGTCCGCCAACAAAGAAAGGATGGTTTTTAAGTTCCACAATTTCTACCAGGCCGCTTTCCGGATTAATACCTGAAGCGGTCATTCCGGCCTCTTCGTATTGATTCAGGTAAGCACTGTTAAATTCATAACGGTGTCTGTGACGCTCGCTAATGTGCGTTTTGCCATAAGCGGCATAAGCTTTTGTACCTTTTTTAAGATCGCAAGGATATGAACCTAAACGCATGGTACCGCCTTTGGCCGTAATGTTTTTCTGATCTTCCATCATATTGATGACAGGATGTACACTGTTTTCATCAATTTCGGTGGTATTGGCACCTTGTAACCCCAATACATTGCGGCCAAATTCAATTACTGCACATTGCATACCCAGGCAGATACCAAAGAAGGGTACATTGTTTTCCCTTACATATTTAATGGTGTCAATTTTTCCTTCAATACCACGGCTTCCAAAGCCCGGTGCAACTAATACGCCATCCAGGTGAGCTAGTTTTTCTTTGGCATTATCAGGATAAATGCCTTCGGAATGGATATATTCTACTTTTACCTTGCACTCGTTTCTTGAACCAGCGTGGATAAAGGACTCAATAATAGATTTGTAAGCATCAGGCAACTCTACATATTTACCTACCAAACCGATTTTAACTTCTGATGTAGGGTTTTTTAAGCGGCCCAGGAACTCTTTCCATTTCTCCATATCCGGCTCATTTTTCTGAGCAAGCTTAAGTTTACTCAATACGGTTTTGTCCAGTTGCTCTTTCATCATTAGCAAAGGCACATCGTAAATGGTGGATGCATCTTGTGACTCAATTACGGCATTGACATTTACATTACAGAAAAGTGCAATTTTTTTGCGGATGTCTAATGAAATAGAACGTTCGGAACGACAAACCAGAATATCTGGCTGGATACCATATTCCAACAACGCTTTAACCGAGTGTTGTGTAGGTTTTGTTTTCAGCTCGCCTGCTGCTGCAAGGTAAGGGATAAGGGTTAGGTGAATTACAATGGCATTGTGCGCACCTTCTTCCCATTTAAACTGACGTACGGCCTCAATAAATGGTAAAGATTCAATATCACCAACAGTACCACCCAGCTCGGTAATTACTATGTCGTACTGACCGGTTTCGCCCAGTAGGCGCATATTTCTTTTAATCTCATCAGTAATGTGTGGAACTACCTGAACAGTTTTTCCAAGGTATTCGCCTTGTCTTTCTTTGTTAATCACATTTTGATAAATACGACCGGTAGTGACGTTGTTGGCCTGTGAAGTAGGAACGTTTAAGAAACGCTCGTAGTGACCAAGGTCAAGATCTGTTTCTGCACCATCTTCGGTAACGTAGCATTCTCCGTGCTCGTAAGGATTTAAGGTTCCCGGATCAATGTTGATATAAGGGTCGAACTTTTGGATGGTAACACTATAGCCGCGTGCTTGTAATAATTTGGCTAATGAAGCGGAGATGATGCCCTTACCTAATGAGGAAGTAACACCGCCCGTAACAAAAATATACTTAGTCATGTTTGTGATTTTCTGATCATAAAGCAGCAGTTATATTGCTGCTTTATTGTTTTTGTACGGGATACAAAGTTAGCAAATAAAACCAAAGCGGCGAGAGCCTTTTTACAAAAAATAACAATTTTTAAAAGATGAGGGTAATGGGTTAGCGGATAAAAAGTTACAGTATGAATCCGTATAGCCTTTTCTTTGCTTCTTCAGCTTTTTCTTTTTTATCGTGTTCGTAACGGGTAAATAATTCGATCAATTTTTTTAAGTCTTTGTCGGTTTCTATTTTTTTTCCGTTTTTGGGCGGTATAATTTCGGACTGGTGATTTTCAAAACCGTCAACTTTTGTGGCAAACCAGGTGCTGTTGTAACGGGGGATAGCCAGGCCCAGGATGGTGCCGGGCAAACCACCAAAACCTTCGGGGCCGCCGCGTAATAATATTTCATCAGAATAAAAGGCCACGACATATACGGTATCATAAATAACGCCAATCGCTTTGCGGCATTCAAATCCGGCAATATTCCTTACGTCGTGCATGATTTTCCAGTTTACCTGGGGGATGGTATCACCAAGCAGGTATTCATCATCCATAATGTTGCGTTTGATGACCCTTCGGTTTTTACTGTAATCGGTATAAATTTCGTTGGTTTGTTTGCCCATAGAGAAGGGAAAGAAACCATGGTGACTGCTCTCAGCTTCTTTTTTAACGGGTTTGTATAAGGACTTTTCCTGGTCAAAGTAGAAGTCCCAGTTGCTGGTTGCATACTTTTGCATTTTTTCGCGGGCTTCCAGTGGTAGGTTCGAATTTTCGAGGCTTCTGATCAGGTTTACTTTTTTCTCGAAGCTGATTTTTCCATACTTAATAAAGACCTGTTGCGCTTTAAGCCCCAGTGATGTGCTGCAAATCAGAAAGAGTGCTATGGCCTTTTGTTTCATGTTGGGACTTAATTACCGCTATTTTTTTTAATAAAATTACCACTTAAATTCCAATTTAATCCAATTAATACATAACGGGGGATATAGCTAAAGGTATCTTCGCTTTTAAAGTTGCCACCCACAAACCTGTTGTAGCCAATTTTTTGGTTCAGGATATCGGTAACGGAAAGTTTGATTTCCAACGTTTCATTTTTGAGCAGTTTGGTGGCCAGGTAGCTGTTCCAGATGGCTGTGTTGACGTCTTGCCCAAACGAGGCATTGGCCGGCCGGAAAGATAAGGTAAAAGAGGTGTTGAACTCGGATTTGAAGGGCAGTTGTACGGTGCCCGAAATTTCGTGATTGTGGGTTACACTTTTTCCATCGTTAATTTCACCGATAGATGATTTTCCCGTCATCAGCGAAGCGGAAGGGACATAGTTGAACTCAATTTGCTGGGTATAATAGTTTAATGAACCCCTTAAATTATATTGCATGTTTGCCGCCTTATTTTGGGTGGCATTGATGATAGCAATGGTTTGAGATCTGTTGAAGCCGATGTCTACCCCCATACGGAGGTGTGCTTTAGAAAAGCCTTTTGAATAGCTTACGTTGCCGCTCAAAGCATTATTTCCATTGGCATTGATAAAGCTGGAAATCCTTTTATTGAATTCATCAACAAGTTCTGTACTTACAATGGCATTGTTGGTAAAACCGTAGTTGAAATTGGCTGAAATGTACTGGTCGGATTTGAACTGAAAGCTGTTGTAGGAGATGCCAAAGTTATTTGAAAAGGAGGGCCTCAGTGCCGAATTTCCAACAACTTCGTACAGTGGGGTATTGATTTGGCGTACGGGCTGCAGCTGATCTATACTGGGTTGCTGCATATAACCATTGTAATTGATGGTCAGGCTGGTGCTGTTGTTTACTTTGTAGAATATGTTGGTTCGGGGCGACAGGTTAAGGTAGTTTCTTCTGAAATTGGTACCCTTATCCAGGTCGTTCAGCTCAAATTTGGTATGTGTGGCTTCAAGCCCACTGGATACCGAAAATTTTTCGTTGTTGTATTGCAGGATCATTTTTCCCACGTTAGAAAAATTGATGAATTTGAAGTCGTTACTCAGTGAGTCTATTTTGGCAGAATTTGGTTTAAGATTGTCAAAAACAAGTCTGTTGCTACCAGATGAAATGGTTTTAAAGCTGTAGCCGGCTTCCAGTGTCCATCTTTTTGACAGTGGATCGGTATAATTGATGCGGGCACCTACCGAATTTTGAGTGCCGGAGTTCCTTTTTCTAAGGTCTGTGTCTTCTGTTTTTCCTGGTATACCTGCGCTATTAAAGTAATTGGTTACGTTTAAACTATTCTCGTAGCTTTTGCTGGTCTGGCTTTCGGGTTGGAGGTCGATGGATAAAGTTCGGCCTCTTTTTTTGAATCTTTTAGACCAGTTGATGTTTCCGTTGTAGGTTTCGCTATTGCCATTGCCGGTATTTTCCTGATTGTTCTGACTGATAAAAAGACCTGTATTACTTAGTGTGGCACTTTTGCTAGTAGAATTGTTGCGGTTGCGGCTTTTGCTGAGACCAAATGATAACTTCAGTGTAGAGAGAGGGCTGGCGTTATAGGTGTAGGTTCCTTTTAATGATTCGCCGGCAACTTTTGCATAACTGTCCGATCGTCCGTTGCTGGTAAATTTGGTTTCGTTGGGTAGCAATTCTTCAGAACTGGCGGTGGTATGGTTTTCGTTTTTGTTGTCGAAACTTTTAAAATTGATTTTAATGCCCATTTTATTGTCCGAAAATTTATCGGCATAGTAAGCACCTATACTTAAATTATTGGGTAGGCCACCAGATGCTGCAATATAATCCTCGTCATCGGCATCGGCTACATACATAATGGAGCTGCCATCATCACCAACTTCTATCAGATCGTACTCTTCTCCCTTTAGTTTTCGCATGGAAGTATTGATTTTCGATTCGTTATTTAAGGTCGAATAAGTGCCATAAACTGCTGCTTTTAGTTTATTTTTAAACACCCCGATCATGCCACCATAGTCGCCCAGATTGTCCATATTGCTGTTCAGGTCGATGGTAGAGAGGTACCCGTTTTTCGAATTCTCTTTGAGTTTGATGTTGATGGTTTTATTTTTTATGCCATCGTCAATGCCGGTCAGCTCGGCACTTTTGCTTTTTTTATCATACACTTGTATTTCTTCAACCGCATTTGCTTTGAGATATCTGGTGGCCAATAGTGGATCATCGCCAAAAAACTCATCCCCATCAACCAATACCGTTTTTACTGTTTTACCCTGTGCTTTAATATTACCATTTTTATCAACCTCTATTCCCGGTAGCCTTTTTAGCAGCTCTTGTACATTGGCATTGCTACGTACGGCAAAGCTATCGGCCTGGAAAACTATGGTGTCACCTTTCATTCTTATGGCGCTTTTTGTCGCTTGTATGACTACTTCATGTAACAGTTTCGATTTCAGCTCCATATTGATGTGACCTAAATTGATGTTGGAAGTATCGGATAATCTTAAATTGCGGATATAATCGCCCATTTTCGGATAGGAAATCAATATTTTGTAGTCGCCCTTTTTAAGATTGGAAAACTCGAAATATCCCAGCTTGTCGGTCCGTGTTGTTTTGATCATGACCGAATCTGTAGCTCTGATGAGTAGGACAGTACTGTGCTCTAGTTTTATTTTTTCTGTGGAATCTGTAACTACGCCCTTTATGTTTGCTTTTTGTGCCATGGCAGTAAAAACAGAAAACAGCAACAGAATATTAAGAAAAATTGTTTTGAGCATATATATGTTGTGGCAAACGGGCGTAATTCTTAAAGCTAAGAACTATTTTTTTGTCTGCATCAATTTTTGGAAATAATATTCTTTTTTGGTTGTGTGCGAAAAAGAAGTCTACGAGATATGAAATGGAGCTTTTGTAGGCCTATGATGGGTTTAAAATAAGCTGATCATAAAAAAAGCCCGAAATTTTCGGGCTTTTTTTGTAAATGTATATTTGGTTAGAATATGCTGGTTTTCAATCAATCAAACTGATTGATTGCTGTTTGATTATATAAACATAATATAAAATTTATAAGAATCATAATTTTATTTTTATTTTTTTTTGAAGAGATATACAAAGTATGGCTTTTTTACGTTCGTACACTCTTCCAGCTATTAAAAAGAACCTTTTTTAGCAATTAAATTAAACACAGTTTATTTACAGCAATTGTAATAAGGCTTTACTTTTTTTTCCTGCTCCGACCAGGCAATGTATATATTGCTTTCTTTTCCGGTGCGATATTTGAAACCATTTAGTGATGATTGTTTGAGTTCGTTATAAAATTTTTTGTCGGGCGCATACTGGTCCGGATCTTCATTTTCGGTAACCGCAGGTTCCAGGAAATTTTCATCGTCCAGAAATAACTTGTATTCATTTAAAATGAAAGCCATCTGGTCACTTTCCTTTTTTAAATCAACAGTTGATTTGTAGTTGTTGATCAGATCGGTCGCTTTAAAGTTTTTCTCATATAATAGTTTTCCATCGTGGGCTGTAATGGTAAATTTAATGACCAGCTCTTTCAGGAAATCACCCTCAAGGGCTACTTTAAATGTGTCGGCCAGTAGGGTATCGCTAAAAGGTTTTACTACAACCTGATCTGAAACATCACCTTTTACTTCCTGTCCCGAAGGATGGCAGGCACTTATAAACACGAAGAGCAATAAAATTGGGATAAGATAACTTTTCATACGTGTACCTAATATAAGGAATAATCAGATGGATCAGCTAACGATTTTATTCAAATCTTCGGGTGTATCTATAGCGATGGTTTCAAGCTGGGTGATGCGGGTTTGTATGGTATAACCGTTTTCTATCCAGCGTAGTTGTTCCAGGCTTTCGGCCATTTCTAACGTCGAGGGCTGTAGCCTGGTAATCTGCGCCAGGGTAGAGGCGGTATAACCGTAAATGCCAATATGTTTGTAAAACTGATGTGCTTTTAACCATTGGGCTTTTTCGGCGTTTCTGATATAAGGAATGGTATGCCTGCTGAAATAAATAGCTTGCTGATAGCTGTTGATCACTACTTTTGGAATGTTGTTGTTAAACAATTCTTCTTCGGTATGAATTTTCTTTATTAAGGTAGCCAATTGCACATCAGGTTGTTCAAAGCAAGATACCAAAAGATCAATTTGTTTGGGGTTGATGAAAGGTTCATCGCCCTGTATATTGATGACAATGTCGAAATCAGGCAATTGCTGCGCTACTTCAGCACAGCGGTCTGTACCACTCTGGTGTGTGGCACCAGTCATGATACATTCACCTCCAAAGTTAGTTACAGCAGTCGCAATTCGCTCATCATCAGTAGCCACCACTACTTTATGTAAAGTGCTGGCCTTTGATGCTTGCTCATACACCCGCTGAATCATGCTTTTTCCTTGAATATCGATTAAAGGCTTACCCGGAAAACGAGTAGAAGCATATCGTGCAGGAATAATGCCCAGTACTTTCATGTTAAAACAGTCCGTTAATCTCGGCTTCTATAGATTGGATAATGCTACCCAGGTCTTCGGGGTTATTGGTGAAATCAAGTTTATCCTTGTCCAGAATCAGTAATTTACCAAGATTATAGTTTTTAATCCAGGTTTCATACTTTTCATTAAGTTTCGCCAGGTAATCTATGCGGATACTGGTTTCGTATTCGCGGCCACGGCGTTGGATATTGTTGACCAATGTTGGTACAGATGCACGAAGGTAAACCAGTAAATCTGGTGGTTTAATGAATGAAGTGATGTTTTCAAAAATGGATTTATAGTTTTGATGATCTCTGGTAGTCATCAATCCCATTTCATGCAGGTTGTCGGCAAAAATATGTGCATCTTCGTAGATGGTTCTGTCCTGAATTACATTTCTATTGAAATTCTCAATGTCTGCAATCTGCTGAAAACGGCTGTTCAGGAAATAGATTTGCAGGTTGAAACTCCAACGTTTCATGTCGCTGTAAAAATCCTCCAGGTACGGATTATTATCTACGGCTTCATAAAGTGCTTCCCATCCATAATTTTTGGCTAGTAAACCAGTTAAAGTAGTTTTTCCTGCGCCAATATTTCCAACTATTGCTATGTGCATATATTTTTAGCTATAAGATTTTAGGGGTGAGTTTTAGATTTTTGATGGGAGATTTGAGATATGAGGCATGATGTGTAACCCTATGTATCTCAAATCTAGCGTCTCGTATCTCAAATCACTTTTCCCAAATCTAATCATTTAAAATGATTTAAAACCAATGATTTCTCTAACCTCTCTGATGGTTCTTTGCGCGCTTTCTCTTGCTTTTAGAGCTCCATGTTTGGCTACCTGACGTAAGTAGGAGTTGTCTTTAGACAGCTCTTCAATGCGCTCGCGGATAGGAGAGTTGAATACGATCATATCTTCGGCAAGCTGTTTTTTGAAGTCGCCATAACGGATCCCCATTTTATTATACAGGTCCTCAAAATGAGCCAGGGTGTCGGCCGGCGAAACAATTTTCATCAGGTCGAACAGGTTTTGTATGGCTTCGGGTTTTGCCTGATTCTCGGTAGTCGGACCGCTATCGGTTACTGCGCGGGCAACTTTTTTACGGATAATTTCGGGGCTATCTGATAGGTAAACGCAACTACCTTCGCCATTAGATTTACTCATTTTTCCATTTCCATCCAGTCCTGGTACTTTAACCAGATTTGCAGCATAGTTAAACGCAAATGATTCCGGGAAATACTCAGTTTGATATAGTCTGTTGAAACGATTTCCAAAGGTACGGGTAAATTCAAGGTGTTGTTCCTGATCTTTACCTACAGGCACCTTGGTAGCTTTATGGATCAGAATATCGGCCGCCATTAATGTAGGATAAGTTAATAACCCGGCATTTACATTGTCGGGTTGCGACCTTACTTTGTCTTTAAATGAGGTACTTCTTTCCAGTTCGCCCATATAGGCGTTCATGTTCAGGTACAGATAAAGTTCGGCTACTTCCGGAACATCAGATTGTATATATATGGTGGTTTCTTCAGGGTTGATGCCACAGGCAAGGTACTCTACCAATACATGCTTTACATACCCATGTAAATCCTGAGGAGTAGGATGGGTGGTTAAGGAATGAAGGTCGGCAATAAAAAAATAGCAGTTATAATCATACTGCATTTTTACAAAGTTGGTTACTGCACCAAAATAATTTCCTAAGTGTAATTTCCCCGTCGGACGAATACCACTAACTACCGTTTCTTTCATCTGTATTTTATATTGTTAAATTGAAGCGGCTATGTCATTAAGGTGGTTGATCCTATTCTTGACAACCGCATTAATGGCAAAAACTTCAAGAGGCCGAAATTAATAAAAAACCCTAATTCGGACAGCTTATAATTTCTTTTTTTATGCATAATTTAATTGTTTATTGCTTAATTGCAGTTTAGTGACGAAATAGGACCTTTTATTGTATTTTAAATTTAATGATCAACATTCTGAAACAAGCACACCGTATCTATTCTATTTTTGTCATACTGGTCTGCTCTCTTTTTTTTCTGCCATTTTATTACCTGCTGGCCGGAAATCCAAAAAACTACGGAAGCCTAAATCGGTTGCGTAAATTGAAAAGCAGACTTTGTGCGCTGTTTATCGGTTTGGTTCCCCGCATTACTTTTGAACAGCCTCTGCAACCGGGGCAGACCTATATTTACTGTGCGAATCACGCCTCTAATCATGACATTATGCTGCTTTGTATACTGGCCGAGGGTCGGTTCCATTTTATGGGAAAAGAGGAATTGTTGAAGAACCCGTTGCTCCGTATATTTTTTAAAACGATTGATATCCCGGTAAACCGGGACAGCAAAATATCTGCTTTCAGGGCTTTTAAGCGGGCTGGTGATAATCTTGAAAAGGGGATGAGCCTGATCATTTTTCCGGAGGGAGGCATTTCAGATGCGCATTATCCACCCCGGCTGATGGCTTTTAAAAATGGGCCTTTCCGGCTTGCCATTGAGAAAAATATTCCTATTGTTCCGGTAAGTCTGACCAATATCTGGAAGCTGATGTGGGATGATGGAAAGAAATATGGTTCGAAGCCAGGAATAGCCGATATTTATGTGCACAAGGCGGTTTTGACGGATAATTTGACAATAAATGACTCTGATGAGCTAAAAGACCGTATTTTTGAACTGATAAACAGTAAACTGATTGACAAATGATTATTGATAAGCAAACCATATACAAAGTTGCAGATTTAGCAAGGATAGCTGTAAAGGAGGATGAAGTTGAGGCGTTGATACCGGACATGAACAAAATCCTTACTTTTATGGAGCAGTTAAATGAACTGGATACGACTGGGGTTGAGCCTCTGGTTTATATGAATACGGAAGAGAATGTTTGGCGCGAAGATGAGGTGAAGCAGGAAATCAGCACTGCCGAGGGATTGAAAAATGCTGCACTGCACAATGAGTCCTTTTTTCTGGTGCCAAAGATCATAGAAAAATAAGCGTTATTGTAACATTGGAACACCAGATGGTGTCTAAAAAACAAAAAACACAGGATGGAAAGCGTATCAACAGCAGCAGAAATAGCAGGGCCATTGAATGGAATGGCCAATAAAGCATTGATCCATATCAGGGATATCGGGAGAAAATATGTGATTGGCTCTGAGGTGATTCATGCCTTGAAATCAGTTACACTGGATATTCACAAGGGAGAGTTTGTGGCGTTGATGGGGCCTTCGGGTTCTGGAAAATCTACCCTGATGAATATTTTAGGGTGTTTGGATACTCCAAGCAAAGGTGATTATATTTTGAATGGTACCAATGTGAGCCATATGTCTGATAATGAGTTGGCCGAAGTGAGAAACAAGGAAATTGGTTTTGTTTTTCAGACTTTTAACTTGTTGCCCCGTTCTACTTCATTGGATAATGTTGCACTACCGCTGATTTATGCGGGTGCCAATAAAAAGGAACGTGAAGAGCGGGCACATAAGGCTTTAGAAAATGTTGGATTGGGCAATAGGGTAAGTCATAAACCTAATGAGTTATCGGGCGGACAGCGTCAGCGTGTAGCTGTAGCCAGGGCATTGATCAACAATCCCTCTATCATTTTAGCTGATGAGCCTACCGGAAACCTGGATACCAAGACCTCTATTGAGATTATGGGGCTGCTGGAAGAGATTCATAGTAAGGGGAATACCATTATCCTGGTTACGCATGAAGAAGACATTGCACAACATGCGCATCGCATTGTGCGGATGCGTGACGGATTGATTGAGAATGATTATCAAAACACAGATATTAAAACAGTTTCACCCCGTTTATCTGGCTTAAAAGCCAAAGGCGACGATTTTGAAACGATTGTTTAATTTATGAAGATATATACCAAGACGGGGGATAAAGGACAAACCTCGTTAATAGGAGGTACAAGGGTGCCAAAATACCATTTAAGGATTGAGTGTTATGGCACAGTAGATGAGCTAAATTCCTATATCGGACTTATCATGTGTCAGGATATAGATCTACATCATCAAAAGCTGTTAAAAGAAATACAGGATCGCCTTTTTACTGTTGGGGCTGCTTTAGCTGCTGATCCGGAAAAATCCAGAATGAAGATTCCTGATCTGCATGATAGCGATATCAGTTTATTGGAAAAAGAAATGGACGATATGAATGAGGTATTGCCCGAGTTGAAGCATTTTGTGCTCCCGGGAGGTAATACGGTGGTATCGTACTGTCATATAGCCCGCTGTATATGCCGCCGGGCCGAGCGCTTAACGGTTCATTTGGCTTCCGAAAGCTTTGTTGACGAAAAAATGACGATTTATTTGAACCGTTTAAGTGATTATTTGTTTGTTTTGGCACGAAAACTGAATTCAGATGCTAAAACGGAAGAAAATATCTGGATTCCGCGATTATAGTTGTTTTTAAGGATTGTGTAACAATGTTATAGACCTTAAAATAGTAGAAAAAAAAGTTTGTTTTGCTCAGGTTTTTTAATATACTTTTGCGAAATAAATTAGAATAACTAAATAGTATAAGAAATATGTATTGGACATTAGAACTCGCATCGCACCTGGAAGACGCTCCATGGCCTGCAACAAAAGATGAATTGATTGATTACGGTATAAGATCAGGCGCACCTGTTGAGGTGATCGAAAATTTACAAGCTTTGGAAGATGATGGGGAGCCATACGAAACCATTGAAGAAATTTGGCCTGATTATCCTACAAAGGATGATTTCTTTTTCAACGAAGATGAATATTAAACGGTAACGAATAGCAGAGGCTCCTGAAAAGGAGCCTTTTTTATTTTTGGAACGATGATTGTTTATGAAATGTCATGGATTGTTTAACAATCCAGGTTCATTTGTTTATCTAACCTAAAATAAACGTTATGGGAAATCTACTTTATCTTGTTGCCGTAGTATTAGTGATATTATGGATTATTGGCTTCTTTTTTCATGGATTTGGGCCTAATGTAGGTGGCTTAATTCATATTTTGCTGGTTATTGCAGTGATCGCTATTTTGCTGAAAGTGATTAACCGGGCAGCATAATATAAGGGAAGAGATCATCTTAAACCAGGCGCGATTGGGTGCTTATTTTAGGTGGTCTCTTTTCTATTTTGGAGTAAAACCGAAGCAATTGCAAGATCTTCCGGATAGGTGATTTTTATATTTGTCCTTTCTCCCTCAATCAGATGGATTGTTGCTCCTGTATATTCTACCACAGAAGCATCATCGGTAAATTCATTTCTAAAAGCAGTCTGATAAGCTTTTTTGAGTAGGTCTACATCAAATGTCTGGGGTGTTTGGATGAGCATTAGTTCCGTCCTGTTTATGGCTTGGCTATCTCCATTTTCCAGTGTTTTTCTGACCGAGTCCGTAGGTTTGATTCCAACCACACAATTGCTATTGGTCTGTGCAAACTGGTAACTTTTAAGAATCAACTCGGGTGAAATTAAGGGCCTTACCGCATCATGTACGGCTACAACGCCTTTTCCTTTAATTGTCTTTAGTCCGTTTTTTACAGAGTGAAACCGCTGTTCGCCACCTTTCAGTACCTGGTGTGGGATGTTGAAATTATAAGTTGCACAGAGTTCTTCCCAATACTTATGTTGTTCTATATTTAGCACAAGCAAAATTTGCGGTTTTAACTTACACTCATGAAAGGCGCTTATGGTGTGCATTAAAACAGGCTTTTCATTTAGCAATAAAAACTGCTTGGCAACGGTGCTTTTCATTCTGTTGCCGGATCCGCCAGCCACTATAATAGCGTAGTACTTCATCTGGGAGATTTTAGTATTTAGATGTTAGTATTTAGACAGCATGTAGAAAATATCATATTTTCCCGGGGGATTCTTAAATAGAAAACCTTTCTAAATACTAACATCTAACTGCTAATATCTAAATAATTAACATAGCATCTCCGTAGCTATAAAAGCGATATTTTTCTTTCAATGCTACGTCGTAAGCATGTCTTACATAGTCATAACCACCAAAAGCACTAACCATCATCAATAAAGTAGATTCGGGTGTATGGAAGTTGGTGATCATAGAGTTGGCTATGCTGAAATCATAAGGAGGGAAGATGAACTTACTGGTCCAATCATTGGCGGCTTTTAGTGTTCTTCCTGATGATACTGCCGATTCAATTGCACGCATAGATGTTGTTCCAACCGCACAAACTCTTTTTTTGCGTTCAATGGCTTTGTTTACAATATCAGCATCTTTCTGCTCAATGATAAATTGCTCGGAATCCATTTTGTGTTTGGTCAGGTCTTCTACCTCAACTGATCTGAAGGTGCCTAATCCAACGTGCAGGGTCACTTCAGCAAAGTTTATTCCTTTTAATTCCAGACGTTTCATTAACTCACGGCTAAAGTGCAAACCTGCAGTAGGAGCGGCAACCGCACCTTCGTGTTTAGCGAAAATAGTTTGGTAACGTTCTTTGTCCTGAGCCGTAGCCTTACGTTTGATATATTTTGGTAGCGGTGTTTCGCCCAATATTTCAATATTTTTTCTGAACTCCTCGTCTGTTCCATCAAAAAGGAAACGGATGGTACGGCCACGGGAAGTGGTATTGTCAACCACCTCAGCAACTAAAAGATCATCGTCGCCGAAATATAATTTATTTCCAACACGGATTTTACGGGCCGGATCAACCAATACATCCCATAAACGAAGTTCTTTGTTCAGTTCTCTTAACAAAAATACTTCAATTGTAGCACCTGTTTTTTCCTTGTTGCCATATAAACGGGCAGGGAAAACTTTAGTGTTGTTGAGGATCATCACATCCTGATCATCGAAATAATCTAAAACATCTTTAAATATTTTATGTTCAATTTTGCCACTATCCTTATGTAAAACCATTAAACGGGCCTCGTCTCTTTGCTCCGAAGGATTATTGGCAACCAGTGATTCTGGTAAATTAAACTTAAATTGAGATAACTTCATATGTTTTTGATCTAATATTTAAGGGCGCAAATTTATGAAATATATCTTGATAAGTATAGAATTTATTTTATGGTCTTCAGATTTACTACAGAATTCGTTTTTAGATTTATCATAAAAAAAAGTTAAATTTAAGATAAAAAAAAGCGCATGAAAAAACTCTACATTACATTTCTGACTGTCGGTATGCTAGCTTTGGTGGCGGCATGTACCAAAGACACAACAAGTACTGATACCGAACTGAGTTACAGTTTTAACGCCATTAACCTAAATGCTTCGCTAAACTCGAATGCAGCTTTGAGTGGTGCTGTTGTAGCTGCAGGTACAAATGGCAGTATAAACTGGACAAAGGCAGGTATCAACATTTCAAAAATTGAATTTAGTGCCACCAAGGGTGGTAGTGCCGTCTCTCTGGAATCGAAAAATTTGTTTGCGAATGCCTTGAAACCGGATTCTTTGACCGGTAAGCTTTTTCTGACTTCGGGTGTTTATGAGAGAAATGAATTTAAAATCAGCCTCAGTGAGTCGGCCACTAATCCACCGGTTATACTTGCGGGCACTTATATCGAAGCGTCGGGGACTAAAATTCCTGTTATCGTTCAGGTAAATATTACGCAGTTGATTAAGCTGGAGGCACCAAGAATTGAAATTGCCCAAGGTAAATACCTGGCAAAGGTTACCATGGAACTAAATGGATTGGTTAAGGGACTAACAGCAAGCGATTTTGGGCAAACTACGCGTACGGCACCTAATAATACCATTTTGGTAACGAGTTCAACAAATAGAGCACTTTTTGAAAAGTTGCTTTTGAAATTGCCTTCTGTTTTAAGCGTTAGCATCGTCAAGCAATAAGTTTTTGGCTCCGATTTTGGGCATGATGTAATTTTTACAGTTTAAACTGAAATTACTGTAACCTTTTTGGGTAGTTTTGGTCTAAACTGTAATTATGATTATTTTCAGACTAATCGGAGAA
This sequence comes from Pedobacter schmidteae, assembly GCF_900564155.1. Lineage (NCBI taxonomy): Bacteria > Pseudomonadati > Bacteroidota > Sphingobacteriia > Sphingobacteriales > Sphingobacteriaceae > Pedobacter > Pedobacter schmidteae. Next base: position 3,976,233 of record NZ_LS999839.1, read on the forward strand.
AGTTTCAGGTTCGCTGCCGACGCATTGCGCCAAAACAAATTAAGGACCATGCTTTCCTTACTGGGAATCACCATTGGTATCTTTGCCATCATATTCGTGTTTTCAGCATCGGATACCTTTAGGGCCAAACTTCAGGCGAGTATTGATAAACTGGGGTCAAAAACCATTTTTGTACAGAAATGGCCATGGGGCGGATTTGGTGACTATCCATGGTGGAAATATGTAAACAGGCCCGAACCATCTTTGAGAGATTATATGGCGCTTAAAGAGCGATTGGAGCATGCCGAAGGAGTTTCTTATGAAATTTATGCTGATAGTCGCACTGTAAAATATCGTAGTAATTCTGTTGAGGGGGCGGGATTGAAAGCGGCTTCTCAGGATTTTAATAAAACATGGACCATCGATTTTCAGGAAGGTCGCTATTTTACTGAAAATGAAGGACGGTCGGGTTCCCCCGTAATTATTTTAGGCGCCGATATTGCGGATGGCCTGTTTAACGGCGAACCTGCTATTGGGAAAAAAGTTGTGGCTATGGGGCGCAGACTTACCGTAGTAGGGGTGTTCAAAAAGGAGGGGGAAGATATGCTGGGGATGTCGCAGGATAAAAATATCCTCATCCCACTTAATTTTGCAAAGGGTTTGTTTGATGTTGAAAATGGAAGATACGACCCAACCATTACCGTTAGGGGGAAAGAGTATATCGCTTTAGATGAAATAGAAAGCGAAATAAAAGGTGCGATGCGAGCCATTCATAAAATTAAGCCTGGGGCTGAAGATGATTTTGCTTTGAATAAAAGTACGATTGCCTCCAATCAGCTGGATCAGATGTTCGGTATCGTAAATATAGCCGGTTGGGTAATAGGTGGCTTTTCTATCCTGGTAGGGGGCTTTGGTATAGCGAATATCATGTTTGTATCAGTAAAAGAAAGAACCAATATTATAGGTATCCAGAAATCCCTGGGCGCTAAGAATTATTTTATCCTTTTACAGTTTTTATTTGAAGCTGTTGCTTTGTGTTTGCTGGGAGGCTTACTGGGGCTGCTGCTGGTTTATATTGGAACCTTGATTTTAGGCGCGGTTGGCTTTGAGATGGTACTGTTTATGAAAAATATTATGCTGGGTATTGGGGTGTCGTTCCTGATTGGCACCATATCGGGGTTCTGGCCGGCTTATTCAGCGTCGAGGTTGGATCCTGTTGAAGCGATTCGCTCCTAATATGACTTCCCTTCGGGCTAAAAAAAAGAAGCGTGACTATTCGAAAGCTGGAACCTTTTGCGCTGAAGAAGCGCAAAAATTCCTATGCTTTCTCTTAGCAAGCTTCTTTTTTTAGAATGACGGATCAGCATAAAGTCGCTAGTTTTAGTTAGTTAGTTAGTTAGTTAGTTAGTTAGTTAGTCGGTTGGTTGATGAATTGGGGGCGTAAGCTGATAAATGGAGTGTGTGTTGTGGGGTGGTTAGAATAGACAACCTGCCGGGACTTCCGAATGGCTTTTCTCGAATTTTAAGAGCCATTTCTTTTTATCGATACCACCGGCATATCCGGTCATACTTCCGTTGCTGCCAATTACACGGTGACAGGGTATAATGATAGCAAGCCTGTTGCGCCCGTTGGTAGAGGCAATGGCACGAATGGCTTTGGGGTTTTTCATCATTTCAGCCTGTTCTTTATAGGAGCAGGTTGTACCATAAGGAATTTCTTGCAGGGTCTTCCATACAGATTGGGTGAAGTCGTTGCCGGGAGTGTGCAGGGGTACATTAAAGACTTTTCGTTTTGCATCAAAATATTCGGTAAGCTCTTTTTCCACCTGGTCCAGATGGGTATTTCTTCCTGGTACCATTTCGGCGTTTAACAGTCTTTTAAGCTCCGAGAATTCCTTTTCTAACCTGATGCGGTCGTTAAACTCCAGCAGGCATACGCCCTGCGATGTGGCGCCTGCAAGCATTGGCCCCAAAGGGGTCGAAAATTCAGTCATGAGGATGACCGATGTGTTGTTGCTTGTTTCCATTAGGCTTGCGATTTGATACTCAAAATTAAGTTATTCCCTGGTATTTTTATATCCGATTCTTGCTGATTTAAAATAGATATACAAAATGAGGCGCATAAAAACAGTCGTCATTCTGAGCGTTAAGCGAGGAGTCTCTTGAATGAAGGACATTCGGCAGGACGCTATCACATAGTGTGAGATAGATAGTATAAAAACGGGGTTGTACCATTGTGATAGAACCCCGTTTGTTTATAAGCTCCATTAGGAGTTTAAAGGTATATTCTTTTTGTCCTCAAGAACGCTTAGCCTAATTTAGCCAGTGCATCTTTGATTCTTGATACAGCTTTTTTCAATTGCTCTTCTGATGCAGCATAAGAAAGACGGATACAGTCTTCATTACCAAATGCTTCGCCGGTAACAGTCGACACATGAGCTTCATTTAACAGGTATAAGCTCAGGTCTTCGGCAGTGTTGATCACTACATCGCCATTACTTTTACCAAAATAAGCTTTTACTTCAGGGAAGAAGTAGAACGCTCCATCAGGAAGGTTTACTTTTAAGCCCGGAATTTCTGATAACAAAGCGTAAACAATGTCTCTGCGTTTTTTGAATTCGCTTACCATTTTATTTACAGATTCTAATCCACCCTGATAAGCAGTTAGTGAAGCGCGTTGTGCGATAGAACAGGTACCTGAGGTAATTTGTCCCTGCAATTTGTCACATGCATTCGCTATTTCTTTATTGGCAGCCATATAGCCCGATCTCCAACCTGTCATGGCGTAAGATTTAGAGAAGCCATTGATCAGGATAACCCTGTCTTTTATGGAATCAAATTCGGCTATTGAAGCATGTTTACCAACAAAATTGATGTGCTCGTAAATCTCATCAGAAATAATGTAGATGTTAGGGTGTTTTTCAAATACGGCAACTAAATCAGCCAGTTCTTCCTTGCTATATACAGATCCTGTAGGATTGCATGGAGAAGAGAACATGAACAATTTTGTTTTTGGTGTTATGGCAGCTTCAAGCTCTGCACCTGTTATTTTAAAGTTGTTCTCTACAGTAGCATTGATGAAAACACTTTCACCCTCGGCCAGCTTAATCATTTCCGAATAAGAAACCCAATAAGGAGTAGGTACAATAACCTCATCTCCTGGATCAACCAGACACATTACTGCATTGGCCAAAGACTGCTTAGCTCCCGTTGAAACAACGATCTGATCAAAGTTATAGGTTAATCCATTTTCTCTCAATAATTTTTCTGCAATCGCTTTACGCAGTTCAGGATAACCTGAAACCGGGCTGTAATAAGAAAAGTTATCGTCGATAGCCTTCTTTGCGCCCTCCTTGACAAAATCGGGTGTGAAAAAGTCCGGCTCACCAAAGCTTAAATTGATAACGTCTATCCCTTTTGCAGACAGCTCTCTGCCTAACTTCGCCATTTTAATGGTTTGCGACTCAGATAGGTTGTTGATTCTTTTTGATAAAAATGTCATAATGATTAATGCGCAAGCAAATATTATTTTGTGAAGTAGCAAATATAGAAACCTAAGCGAATTATAGACTAAAAAAAATACTTTTTATCGTAAATTCATACCTAAACTGTATTTTTGGCTGCTAAACTCAGCAATTTGCAACCTAAGAAAAAAGCCATATTAATTGCGTTGTGCGTAAGCACCGTACTGATGCTGGCCAAATTTGTAGCCTATTTTATTACTCATTCCAACGCTATTCTGACTGATGCTGCCGAAAGTATTGTGAATGTAATAGCCAGTAGCTTTGCTTTTTATAGCATTTACCTCACTACTTTGCCCAAGGATGAAAACCATCCTTATGGCCACGGAAAAGTTGAGTTTTTTTCTGCTTTTATTGAAGGCGTATTGATTGCGGTTGCGGGAGTAATTATTGTCTTTAAATCAGGATATGATCTTATTTATCCTAAACAAATTGTACAGCTTTTTGAAGGTGCATCGATTATTGGGGCAACTGGGGTAGTAAACCTTGTTTTGGGCTATTATTTAATCAACACTGGAAAAAAGCAAAAATCCATTACTCTTGAAGCGGATGGAAAACATTTGCTGACAGATGCCATTACGAGTGCAGGGCTGGTTTTAGGCATTTTGCTGATTAAACTGACCGGGATTTTCTGGCTGGATGGTGTGATTTCAATTTTATTAGGTCTATATATCATTTATAACGGTTATAAGTTGACCCGCCGATCGGTAGGTGGGCTAATGGATGAAAGTAATGTAGAACTGGTAGAGGGTATTATCCGGATTTTGCAGGACAATAGAAAAGATCCATGGATAGATGTTCACAATTTGCGGGCACAACAATATGGTGCCGATTTGCATATTGATTGTCATATCACCCTTCCTTATTATTTTGACCTGAACCGCGTACATCAGGAGATATCGGCAATTGACAAACTGATTAATGGGAATGCCGATCGTAAAACCGAACTTTTTATACATGCGGATCCTTGTCTGCCTGCTTGCTGTAATTATTGCAGGATGAAGGAATGTCCCGTAAGGCAAGAGGCTTTCCGCGGCGAGATTAGGTGGGATATTGAGAATGCAACCAAAAACCAAAAACATTTTGACCAACAATGAGCTATTTTAACGTTAGGGTATACGGACTGTTAATTAATGAAAATAATGAAGTACTGGTAAGCGATGAGCAGTCGGGCGAGCGGATCTTTAGTAAGTTCCCTGGTGGCGGACTTGAACTGGGAGAGGGGCTTATTGATGCATTAAAGCGTGAATTTGTGGAAGAATGTGAGGCCGAAATTGAAGTGCTTGGTCACCTGTATACGACGGATTTTTATGAACAGTCTTCTTTTAACGATAGTCAGATATTGAGCATATATTATTTGGTAAAGGCAATTGGCCCCCTAATGCTTAACTTTAAAACAAAACCTTTTGATTTTGAAGCCGGTGCTTTGCAGTCCTTCAGGTGGATTGCACTTGACGCCTTGAAATTGGAAGATGTAACCTTTAAAACCGATAAGACCGCTGTAGAATTGTTACTGAAACAATACGATTTATGAGTTTAATTGTTCGCGATGCAAAGGTAATCTGGCATCCTTATACCCAAATGAAAAACGCATTGCCGCATATCCCTATAGTGAGAGGCGAAGGCGTGTACCTGTTTGATGAAGACGGTAAAAAATATATAGATGCGGTTTCCAGTTGGTGGGTTAACATTCATGGCCACGCACATCCGCATATTGCAGCCAAAGTTGCAGAACAACTCAATACTCTGGAACATGTTATTTTTGCCGGTTTTACGCACGAGCCCGCTGTTCAATTGGCCGAACGCCTGTTGCCCCTACTGCCAGGGGTACAGGAAAAAGTTTTTTACAGCGATAATGGCTCCACAGCAGTAGAGGTGGCCTTGAAAATGTGTCTGCAATATTGGAGCAATACGGCCCAACAGCCGCGCACCAAAATTATTGCCTTTAAAGACGCCTATCATGGCGATACTTTTGGAGCCATGTCCGTTAGTGGACGCAGTATATTTACTGATCCATTTAATCAGCTGTTGTTTGACGTGGAGTTTATTGATCTGCCCAATGCTGCCAATATCCAACAACTGAAGTCAAAACTCAATTACCTTTCCAATGAGGTAGCTTGTTTTATTTTTGAACCTATGGTGTTGGGTGCCAGTGGAATGCTGATGTATGAAGCACAATACCTGGATGAGCTGATTGAAACTTGTCAAAAGCATGGTATTCTGACCATTGCTGATGAGGTGATGACTGGTTTTGGCCGTACGGGGAAATACTTTTCATGCGAAGCACTAAATACTAAGCCTGATATATTCTGTCTTTCTAAAGGGCTTACCGGAGGAACAATGCCACTGGGCATCACTACATGTAATGCAAAAGTGTTTGATGCTTTTTTAAGTGATGATAAGCTGAAAACCCTGTATCATGGACACTCATTTACAGCCAATCCGGTAGCTTGTGCAGCTTCACTGGCTAGTCTGGATATTTTATTGAGACCTGAAACCCTGATAAATATACAGCGGATTGCAGCCATGCACAACGATTTTGCTGAGCGCATTAAAGACCATGCAAAACTGAAGGAGGTAAGGCAAACAGGTACCATTCTGGTGATGGAATGGGAAACCGGTGCAAATACAACCTATTTAAGTAGTTTGAGAGATCGATTGTACCTTTACTTTTTAGAAAAAGGTATTGTATTGAGGCCTTTGGGCAATATATTATATATTTTGCCGCCATATGTAATCAGTAACGAAGATCTGGAGTATATTTACCGGACTATTTTACAAGCACTAGAAGAAATCTAACAGCAAATTTCTTCAAAAACATAAACAAAAGATCGATGAACCTTAAGCCAATTCTGGAGAATATAGTAAGTGATAATATTTTACATGCCAAGTGGTTAAATACCTTGTCTTATATGGAAAATGCTGGTGCAAAAAAGATTTCAGCATCGGAGCATAAAGAGCAGGTAAACCTGATTATCCTTAAACATGCCGCAGAAGAGCATCGGCATGCTTATTATCTGAAGAAACAATTGGACAAGCTGGATGGTAATTTGTGTAAAACCTATACCAACGATGAACTACTGACGCCTAATCATACTAAATTTTACTTGAATGCTTTAGATGTGGCAGTTTGCCGGTATTTGAAGCAACATTTTAATTTAAGTGGTTATGAATTAAAGTTTGCAGCCTATCTGTTTGTTACTTATGCCATTGAAGTTCGGGCCGATGAATTGTATCCGGTTTATCAGGAGGTTTTAACCAGAGCCGGCAGTAAAGTAACTGTAAAATCAATTATTTTAGAAGAGGAGGGGCATCTGGAGGAGATGCTAAGCCAATTGAAGGCCTTTTCTACTGATTGGGAAAAACACGCCGAGCAGGTGATTAAAATTGAGCAGGAAATGTTTGATGACTGGGTACAGAATTTACAGGCTATCGCCTAAAACTTTAATTACTCTTTCGGGAGTAATGGCATAAAAACGATCGCCTTTCTCTGGCTCGATTAACTTTAGACCTGTAAATACACTAAAGGCGGGCAATATCGCGGCATGTCGCCCAAAATAAAAACATGGGAATTTAAGTCGTTGCCTGGCTTTGCCACGCAAAACTACTCCCGGATGCAGGTGACCCGAAATGTTATAGTATTCATCCGGTTGGGTAGGTTTATCATGTATAAATCTAAAGGGGAAACATAACAATTCTTTATTGTGCACCACTATATTCAGCGCGCGATAATCTTCATCTTTTAAATCATCATGATTGCCTTTGATCAGCACAATTTTTAGTTCAGCAAAGCTTCTCCGCCATTCCATAAATACATAGGCATCACTATTGATGTTGTTGTGGAACATATCTCCTGTCACCAATAGTAAGTCGGGATGAAATGCTTTCACTAAAGTAGTTAACCGCTGTAAGTCGGTATGTCCCACCAGGCTTGGCACCTGAATGCCTGATTTTCGGAAGTGCGCAGATTTACCGATGTGCAGATCGCTAACAATAAGCATTTTTTTTGCAGCCCAGTAAATTGCTTTTTCCCTGGTCAGTGTTAGCTGTTCTCCTTTGCAGTCAATATTCATTTTTTTCTCCTGTTGTTCTTTTTCAATGTTATATTTTTTTCCGATTCAGCGGTCATTCTCTCAATACGTTGACTAAGCTCTTCGGAACTCATATTATCTCGTAAACTATCCACCTTAATAGGGAAACATAAGGGTGTATAGCGTTCGGTTTTTACAATGATTATTTTGCTGTCTTGTATACGTCTTAAAGCCTCTGCCAGACGAGGCTCTTCAATTTGTTGGTAAAAGGCTTCATCGTAGGCCTGTCTTAACAATAAATTATGCTTGTCGTAATCCGTAAATACATTGAAAAACAAAGCTGCAGAGGACTGCAGGTGTTTATTGGCCACGTATTTACCGGGATATCCCTGAAATACCAAACCCGAAATACAGGCAATATCCCTGAATTTTCTCCTGGCTATTTCGGTTGCGTTAATACTGGCTATAATATCATCGCTGAGGCTAATAGGACTAAACAATGCTTTGATGTTGTCTTCAACCAGTGGAATTGGCTGTTCGCTCAGTAATTCAAATCCATAATCATTCATCGCAATAGAAAAGGTAACAGGTTTAAATTTGCTCAACCTATAGGCAATTAAAGAAGCCATGATTTCATGAACCTGCCTGCCCTCAAAAGGATAGGCAAAAAAATGATAGCCATCTTTGGTGTTGATCAGTTCAATTAGCAATTCATTGTCTTTGGGTACATGAGAAACTGCAGCTTGCTTTTCAAATAATGGTCGTATAAAATCAAGCTCCTCATCATCATGTTCCTTATATAATGTCTCATTGTATTTTTTACGTAAAATGCTTCCCAGATTTGCGGTAAGCGACATTCGTCCACCCATCCAGCTGGGGCTCACTGCCTGCTTATGCCGGCTCTTTCTGACGATGGCCATCATATCTTTGATCATGATAAACTCCAGCACGCGGCCTGCAAGCGAAAAACTGCTGCCAGGGCTCATTTTGGAGATGAATGATTCCTCAACCATACCAATATATCCACCTGACAGGTATTTTACCTTAATCATCGCATCACTCACAATGGTACCAATGTGTAACCGGTGGCGCATAGCCATTTGTCGGTTTTTAACGGTCCACAGTCCATTTTCGTCCTTGCTTACCTTACTAAATTCTGTGTAGGCGGTTAGGCTGCTACCGCCGGTCGTGATAAACTGCATCAGCCAGTTCCATTCCTGTGGGAGCAATTCTTTAAAGGCATGGGTTTGCTTCACTTCAAAAAAGATTTTTTCATCATCAAATCCATCGCCCACCGCCAGCGTAACCAGATATTGAACTAAGGTGTCAAAAGCCATTACTATAGGTTCTCTACTTTCAATGTTCTGCGTTTTTGCGGCTTCCTTAATAGCTGCCGCTTCCACCAATTCAAGTGCATGAGTTGGCAGGAAATAAATTTTTGAGGTTTCATATGGTGAATGCCCACTGCGACCGGCACGTTGCAAAAAGCGGGCGACTCCTTTTGGCGACCCAATTTGTACTACGGTGTCGACGGGTTTAAAGTCAACTCCTAAATCTAACGACGAAGTGCATACTACGGCTTTTAATGTACCCATTTGGATAGCTTCTTCTATCCAGCTTCTCAATTCGTAATCAATAGATCCATGATGAATGGCGAGTTGTCCGGCCAGGTTTTCGTCCTGTGCCAGCAGACTTTGATACCATAATTCTGCTTGTCCGCGTGTATTGGTAAATATTAAGGTAGTTTTGCTTTTGTGAATGATAGGCAGGAGCTTATAGGCTAATTTGTGGCCTAAATGTCCAGCCCAGGGCAACATATCTATGTGGTCGGGAAAGATGGATTTAATCCTGATCTTTTTTTCGATATCCGATTTAACAATGGTTTTAAGTAAATCTGAATACGGAACAAGAACATCCATGGCCTGTTGCAGATTGCCTATGGTAGCCGAAATCCCCCAGATCCTCAGCAATCTTTCAGGATGCCGTTCGCTCAGCAAACCTTTAATTCTGGAGATGGCCAGCTCGGCCATAACTCCCCGTTTACTACCCATTAGTTCGTGCCATTCATCAGCCACAATACACTGTAGCTCATCAAAAATAGGAAAAGAACCTTTCTGCGCCAATAAAAGATGCATGCTTTCGGGCGTAATGATGAGTATTTCAGGCATTTGTTTTTTCTGTTTCAATTTTTCAGCCTGAGAGGTATCGCCGTTGCGTACACCAACGGTCCAATCCAATTTGAGTTCTATTGAAACCTGCCGCATCGCTCTTGCAAGGTCTTTGGCCAATGAACGTAACGGTGTAATCCACAGTAGCTTTAAGCCTACAGGTTTGAACTTGCTTTTGGTGTTCTTTTTACTTTTTGCTACAACATTTTCCTGTGCTACCTTTTTGTTCAATTCGTCAATCACTACGGCCAGAAAGATCGAAAATGTTTTACCGAAGCCAGTAGGAGCGTTAACCAGACCACTATATCCTTCGGCATAATATTGCCAGGCATCTGTCTGAAATTTAAACGGTTTCCTTTTATCAGACTTTAACCACTTAATAACCGTTTTATACCCTTTACTTTTTTCGAATTGCATACAATTAAATATACTTCAATTATAAATGGGTTAACGATGGATCTTCATCCTTTGATAAGGTAGCCAGCAGCAACTGTTTCAGATCGTCCAAGGTATTGATTTCGGTAGCTTTTTTATCTTTTCTCCATCTCAGAATTCTTGGAAATCTTAGCGCCAGTCCTGCTTTATGTCGTTTGCTTTCGGCTATACCGTCAAACGCGATTTCGAATACCAGTTCGGGTTTTACAGTCCTTACGGGACCAAATTTTTCTATCGCGTTTTTCACAACAAAGGCATTTACTTCTTTTATCTCCTGGTCGGTCAGTCCTGAATATGCCTTTGCTATGGTGATGAGTTGTTCTCCATCCCTTATGGCAAATGTATAATCGGTATAAAAGTTAGCCCTTCTTCCGCTGCCTTTCTGGGCATAAATCATCACCGTGTCTATGGTGTAAGGATTAATCTTCCATTTCCACCAATCGCCTCGTTTTCTTCCGGTATGGTACAGCGAATCCAGTTTTTTTAGCATGATGCCTTCGCTGTTGATATCTCTTGAAGTTTTTCTTAATTCGGCCAAGTCATTCCAGTTCTGAAAATCAATAAGAGCTGAGAGGAGTACAAGGTTTTGTTCAGGCAGATGTTGGATCGTTTTTGCCAACAGTTCCCGTCGCAGGCTCAAGGTTTCTGATCTGATATCTTTTCCGTTATATTCCAATAAATCGTAGCTGATAAAACCAATTGGTGCTTCTTCAAGTTGTGTTTTATGAATCGTTTTTCTATTTAATCTTTGTTGCAGAATACTGAAAGCTTGTACTTTTCCTTCTTTTATCGATAGTATTTCCCCATCCAGCACAGTACCGTCTTTAAGTTCCTTTTTCAGGAAATGAAGTTCCGGAAATTGATCGGTTACCAGTTCTTCCCCACGTGACCAAATGAATAATTCTCCATTTCGTTTGATAATTTGCCCACGAATTCCATCCCATTTCCATTCGGCCTGCCATGTTGCTGGTTCACCCAATGCACTCGGTTCAGCTTCCAATGCATAAGCCAGACAAAAAGGGTAGGGCCACGAGCTATCTGTATTGACATGTATACCTGCAAGTAGATCTGTATAGTTGATCTCAGATGGCGTCCATTTGCCCATAATACTGTGCATGATTTTGCTGCTTTCTATTCCACTTTGTTTTGCTAGCGCGTTTACCAGTATTTTATGGGATACTCCAATTCTGAAATTGCCTGAAATAAGTTTATTAAAAATAAAACGCTCCCGGGGTTCGAGGCTATCCCAGGCATCAGTAATAACATTTTTTTTATATTCGTCGTCCTTTTCGTTCAGCGAAAAAAGTGTGGTGAGCCATTCCTGAACACTCCGATTACTGGTTTTGGTGGGAGGTGGCAGTATCAGGGCTATGGTCTCGCTCAGATCGCCCACATTGTGGTAACACTCTGTAAAAAGCCATTCGGGAATGCCACTAAGCAACAAAGCCCATTGCTTGATCAGCGTGGTACTTACTGGTCTTTTGGGGCGTTTGCCGGTAAACATCGCAATTACATAAGGTTTATCGCCTTCCTGTGCCTCATTAAAATAGTCCACCAGCGCTGCAATTTTATCGTTGGTCTTATTGCTGAGTTCCAGCTGACTGATCAATTGAGCAAAGCGTTTCAAGTTTTTTCCCCCTCTTCCGTTTCTTCACCATATTGTGTCTTTACTTCCTCTGCTGCTATACCGGTTTCGCTTAAATATTTGGAAAATACCGCGCTATAGCCATGGGTAACAAAAACCTTTTCGGCTTCTGTGGCTTTTACCGCCTGCAATAAACCAGGCCAATCGGCATGATCACTCAAAGCAAAACCTGCATCGGCGCTCTGCCACCTTCTGCCTGCTCTTACCTGCATCCAACCAGAACAAATTCCTGTTGCAGCCTGAACCAAGGATTTCATCCACTTTCCACCAGCAAGTGCCGGAGGAACAATCACAATCCCACGTTGCAGCTCTTCCTTAGTGCTTTCTGGACTAATCTTAAAGGTTGCGGGCAAGTCAACCCCAGCTTTAACAAAGGCTTCGTTTAGATTAGCTACAGACTGGTGTACATAAATGGGACTGTAGCCGTCCAAACCTTTGATCAGGCGTTGTGCCTTGCCCAGACTGTAGGCAATAAGCACACTTGTTTTGTGGTTATCCCGGTTATCGGCAACCCAATCTTTAATCTGATCAAAAACAATGTGTTGTGGCTGCCACTTGTATATGGGTAGGCCAAATGTACTTTCTGATATAAAAGTATGGCATTTTACCGGCTCAAAGGCAGTACTAATGCCATCATATTCCAGCTTATAATCGCCCGATATTACGCAAACTTCTCCCTTGTATTCCAGTCTCACCTGTGCTGAGCCAATGATATGTCCGGCTGGAAAAAGACTTACTCTAACCTGGTTGATAGTTACAGTTTGCCCATAAGACAATGTCTGAATATTCAGGTCCGGACCAAGGCGCTGTTGAAGAATGGGTTTAGTTAATTCATGACATAGATAAGCTTCATTGTCCGATTTTACATGATCAGAATGTCCATGAGTAGTTACTGCAAGTTTGACTGGTTTCCAGGGATCAATATAAAAATCACCCTGTTTACAGTAAATGCCTTTATTGGTAAAGTTGATCAATGCCATATAGTGGTTAACAATTTTTTGGTTCACATAGTTTTAGGCTCACTTATTCAGTTTCCATCTTCTTGTCAGCTCGTACAATATATTAAGTTAAACTCGTGTGTAAGTTGCTGTAGATTAGTGTGTTTAAGTGGTTTATTAGTAAATTAATTTATTAATTATGTTCTTTTTTTAATTAATTTTCTGTTTATTAGATTTGTTTATGAAAATTAAATAAATGCAGCCAAATATTTCCAGTACCTCATCTGATGTGGAATTACTCTGTTTTCTTAAGGAAGATAACAGCGATGCATTTGAAGAGATTTATAATAAATATTGGCCTAAACTCTATCTTTCGGCCTATAATTTACTACGTGATCGTTATGCCGCTGAAGATATTGTACAAGAGGTATTGGTACAACTGTGGATGAAACGACAGAGTCAGACTATCGAATCTCTGAATTCTTATTTATATGCTGCAGTCAGGTTTCAAGTCTTTAACCTGATCCGTTCCGGTAAGGTAAGAGAACATTTTTTCAACCGAATTGAAGAGTTGTCGATTGAAAATACTGCAGAAGATCATCTGTACGCCCAGGATGTGCTCAAAAAAATTGACGAAGGACTTGCCGAACTGCCCGACCGTTGTCGCGAGATATTTACGTTAAGTCGCAAGGACCAGCTTTCCACAAAGGAGATAGCCGCACGATTGGGTATAGCACCTAAAACAGTCGAAAACCAATTAACCATAGCCATTCGCCGCTTACGCAGTACTATGGAGCACATGCTTTTTTGGTTGTTATTCACCGTGTGGGGCATGTGGTTTTAAACCGTATTTCTAGCTGCTTCTAATTTTTTTAAAAAAAACTGATTTTTCTTTGGGGGTACCTAGCCGTGTTAAGTTACTTACACTAAAACAAGTAATCTTGAAAAAAGCAGATTTTAAGAAATTAGTAGAAAAATACCTGGATGGTGATGCTACCGAAGAAGAAATTACACTTCTTTTTAAATATTATGACGCCTTGCAGGACCCTGGTTTTTCCTGGGACGACTCGGCTATGGGGGATCAGGAAACTACCCATAAAATGTTATATTCAAGGATACTTAAAGATATCGATACTAGAAACACCCCACGCTCTATTAACTGGATCAGGATTGCTGCTGCAATTCTGATTCTAGTATCAGTAGCCGCATTCTTTTCAAAGCATTACCTCGACGGGGATCGGGCTGTCAAAACAGCCTTCGAAAATGACATTCCTCCGGGAGGCAATAAAGCGGTGTTAACACTTGCAGATGGATCCAGAATCGCATTGAACGATGCCGGACACGGCGTGATAGCGCAACAAGCTGGATTTAAAATCAGTAAGACTGCTGACGGACAATTGGTTTATGAAATGTCGACAGCTGCATCGGGTAATTCAGGTATAGGGAAGTCGGGGATGAATACCATCAGCACGCCCAGAGGTGGGCAGTTCCAGGTGGTACTTCCTGATGGAACCAGGGTTTGGCTAAATGCGGCGTCTACCATTAAGTATCCCACACCATTTGACGGCAAAGGAAGGGTAGTGGAATTGAGTGGCGAAGCTTATTTTGAGGTAGCTAAGCTTGATTTAAAAAACAAAGCAGGAAGAGTTCCTTTTACTGTGAAAATAAATACTACCTCTGGTAATGGGGGCGAGGTACAGGTTTTGGGTACCCATTTTAATGTGATGGCTTATGAGGACGAGCGAAAAGTTAATACCACATTGCTGGAAGGTTCGGTGAAATTTAGTAAAGGAAGGGAAAGCAGATTGCTTAAGCCTGGTCAGCAATCTAGAACAGCAATTGGTGCAGATCCGCACATCAGCGTAATTGATGACGTATACATGGCCGAAGTGTTGGCCTGGAAAAATGACGAATTTGAATTTAACAATGTTGACATAGAAACGATTTTAAGGCAAATAGCCCGATGGTATGATGTGGAAGTAGTTGTTGAAGGCCAGTTGTCGTCCGAGAATTTCAGGGGCAAAATATCCAGAAATGAGCCTATTTCTCAGGTGCTTAAAGTGTTGAAATTAAATGGTATAAACTTAAAGATGGAAGGGAGAAAGATTATTGTAAAACCGTAACTAAACTAAAATTAACCAAATATAAAGTATTCTGTGAAACAGGGACTTATAGAAATAGCCAGATAAAAAAACCGAAAGTGTTACGAGCACTTTCGGCTAAATAGTCTGGGCTAGTCATTGATAATCATCATTTGACAGATTTGTACACAACCCAAACCAATCCAAAAATATGAATTTTTATATGAATTGCAGTCATCTCTGTAAAAGGCGATGGCTCAGGAAAACAATATTGGTTATGAAATTAGCCACATTTATCATTTTTGCAGCTTGTATCCAGATCAGCGCTGCCGGCTTTGGCCAGATATCTATAAAGGAAAAGAACGCTTTACTGGAAACCATTTTGAAAAAAATAGAAAAACAAAGTGGGTATTCCTTTTGGTATAAAACAAATTTATTGAAAAAGGCCACCAGGGTTGATATGGATGTGCATGATGCCAGCATCGAGGAGGTCTTATCAATAGCCTTTGCCGGACAGCCTATTACCTATATTCTTGAAAAGAAAAGCGTAATCCTTGAGCTAAAGAAGCCTCAATTTGCTTCTTTAACACCTTATGTCATCAAAAAAAAGGAGGTTCGGGGGACAGTCCGAGATTCGGTTGACATCCTTCCCGGAGTTTCGGTGAAAATTAAAGGAACAAATAAAGGAACCACCACTGACGGGAATGGAAAATATATACTGGATGTGCCGGACGATAACTCAATTCTGGTGTTTTCGATGGTAGGGTATGTTGAGCAGGAAATTGCGGTAAAAGACAGAGAGGTCATTAATGTGGTGATGCGGGTGTCGGCCAAAAGTTTGGATGATGTGGTTGTGGTGGCTTTTGGAAGCCAGAAAAAGACCACAATGGTGGGCTCGGTAGCTACTATTAACCCCAAAGAACTGAAAGGGCCTACCAGCAATTTAACTACCATGTTGGCAGGTAGGGTATCTGGTATGATTGCCTATCAGCGAAGCGGAGAGCCCGGGAGGGATAATGCGGATTTCTTTATACGCGGGGTAACTTCTTTTGGTACAGGTAAAGTAAACCCTTTGATTTTGATTAATGGAATTGAAATGGATCCACGCGATCTGGCCAGGATACAGCCGGATGATATTGCCGGATTTTCGGTATTGAAAGATGCTACTGCCGCTGCGCTTTTTGGTGCTCGTGGTGCAAATGGAGTGGTTTTGGTAACTACCAAATCAGGGGTTGAAGGAAAAACGAAGTTCAATGTTAGATTTGAAAATTCCTTATCCTCCAATACCAGAAACTTTCAGCTGGCAGATAATATAACTTATATGAAACTGGCCAATGAAGCTGCAACTACCCGTAATGCACAGGCCCCGCCAACTTATCCCCTGGATAAAATTGCGAGAACTGAAGCTGGTCAGGATCCGTTGCTGTATCCCAATAACGACTGGATGAAACTGATGATTAAGGACAATACACTAAATCAGCGCTTAAACTTTAACGTAAGTGGAGGTACTACCAAGGCGCAATACTATATTTCAGGAACCTATAATGTAGACAACGGTATTTTAAAATCGCTGGAATTGAACGATTTTAATACGAATGTAAAAGCCCGTAATTATGAATTAAGGGCGAATGTGAATGTAAGGCTTACGCCAACTACAGAAGCGATTGTGAGGACTACAGGTCAGTTTGATGATTATAATGGCCCTATTGGTGGTGGTGGTAGAATATTTCAACGGGTACTATGGGCCAATCCGGTACAATTCCCTGCTATTTATCCGCAAACTATACAGTCATATTCCAAGCATCCTTTATTCGGCAATGCTTATGTATCGGGTCGTAATTTTTACAACAATCCTTATGCTTTTGCGCTATCAGGGTATTCGCAAACCAATACTTCAAATATGATTGCACAGTTGGAAGTGAAGCAGGATTTCAATTTTATCACCTCTGGTCTTACAGGACGATTAATGGCTTACACCAGAAGAAATGCATATTTTGATGTCAGCAGAAGAAATTCACCATTTTATTATGGCTCGATAGCCGATCCTGAATTGGGGTTCAGGAATGTAGAATTGCTTAATGAAGGTTCGGCCAACGAATACTTAAGTTATGAACCCGGTGGTAAAGCTGTCAGCTCGTTTAACTGGATTGAAGCTGCGCTGAATTACGATAAGAAGATAGAAAAGCATGCGCTTGGGGGGATGTTGATCAGTTATATCAACAATTACGTAACCGGTAATGCAGGTGATTTACAAAACTCACTTCCACGGCGTAACATCAGTTTATCCGGACGTTTTACCTATTCGTATAATACGCGTTATATGATGGAGTTTAACTTCGGTTACAATGGTTCGGAGCGGTTCCATGAAAGCCAGCGTTTTGGTTTCTTCCCCTCTATTGGTGTAGCATGGAATGCAGCCGAAGAAACATTTATGAAGCCGGTAAAAGGTGTAATCAGTAAGCTGAAATTCAGAGGATCATATGGTATTGTCGGAAACGACCAGATTGGGAACCTGAACGACCGCTTCTTTTACATGTCTAATGTGAATGTGAATAATGGCGAGAAGGGCTATACTTTTGGGGATAATTTTACAGAAGGTAAATCTGGAATCAGTATTACGCGCTATGCCAATACCAATATTACCTGGGAGCGGGCAGAGAAAAGCAACATTGCCGTAGAGATGAGTTTGTTCAACAGTTTTAACCTTGAGCTTGACTTTTTTCATGAAAAACGGACCAATATATTAACCGGAAGATCATACATACCAGCTTCTATGGGATTAGGTGCAGGCGTGCAGGCAAATGTTGGACAAGCGACAGGGCAAGGGCTGGATGCGTCATTAGATTATTCCAAATCCTTTCCAAATAATACCTGGCTTACTTTGCGGGGAACATTTACTTACGCGAAAAGCAAATACCTGGCGACAGAGGAGCCATTGTATCCATTAAATGTACACCTGTCCAGAATTGGTAGTCCTATTTCGCAGCAGTATGGTTTAATTGCCGAGCGGTATTTCCTGGACGAACAGGAGGTGGCCAACTCTCCTCGTCAGAATTATGGATTGTACTCGGCAGGTGATATCAAATACAGAGATGTGAACGGCGATGGCCAAATCACCAATCTGGATAGGGTACCAATCGGATATCCAACCATGCCCGAAATTATCTATGGTTTTGGATTTTCTTATGGCTACAAGGCTTTTGATATCAGTGCATTTTTTCAAGGTCAGGCACGTTCTACATTTTGGATAAACCCAGGGAATATTGCACCGTTTATTATGCACAACGGAACAGATACCAATCCTGTTTCGGGAGCACAAAACGGATTACTTTCTGTTATTGCCGAAAGCCACTGGTCTGAAGAAAACAGAAATCTCTATGCTTTTTATCCCCGTTTGTCAGATCAGTCGAGCCCCAATAACTATCAAACTTCTACCTGGTGGATGAGAAATGGTGCTTTTTTGAGGTTGAAAAGTGTAGAGCTTGGGTTTAATATGCCTACAAAAACACTGAAGAGACTTGGTCTTTCCAACCTCAGGCTGTATACCAATGCCATGAATTTATTTGCAATAAGCAAGTTCAAAATGTGGGATGTGGAAATGGGCGGAGATGGTTTAGGTTACCCGGTGCAACGGGTAATGAACTTCGGAGCAATCTTAGGCTTTTAATCCGATAAATGATACGATCATGAAGAATAGAAACTCAACATATTTCAATCAAAAACTATCTGGTTTGAAAAAGATAGTTCCGATAATGCTACTTTTAGCGGCTCTTTTGGGCTGTACCAAATCTTATTTAGACGTGGTGCCCGATAATGTACCCACATTAGAACACGCTTTTGCCAATAGGTATGAAGCCGAAAAATATCTGTACACCTGTTATTCCTATTTACCTACTGTTGATCTGGTTTCCAATGTTTTGTTTTTTGGAACGGACGACATGTGGACCTGGTTTTTTAACCATCACAGTTATCAATCGCCTTGGAAAATTGCCAGAGGGGAACAAAATGTGGTGAGCCCGCTGGTAAATACCTGGAATGGTGAAAATCATGCAAAGCCAATGTTTAATGCGATAAGGGATTGCAATATTTTTCTGGAAAATGTGGCAGACTATAATAAAGTCCCGGATCTTGATCCACAGATGAGGAAAAGATGGATTGCTGAAGGCAAGTTTTTAAAAGCTTACTATCATTTCTATTTGTTCAGGATGTATGGGCCAATTCCAATTGTGGATGTGAACCTGCCGATCTCTGCATCGCCAGATGAGGTTAAGGTAAAAAGACAACCTGTAGACAAAGTGGTAGACTTTATTGCTACACTTTTAGATGAAGCCGCTGTAGATTTACCTCCTGCTATTCAAAAGCAAAACACAGAGGCCGGACGGGTTACGAGAGCTGCTGCCTTGATGTTAAAAGCCAAATTATTGGTTACCGCTGCCAGCCCCTTGTTTAACGGGAATGCCGATTATGCTAATTTTAAAGATAAAGACAACATAGCGTTGTTTAATCCGATATACCAGGATGCAAAATGGAAGCGTGCTGCAGATGCCTGCGCCGCTGCTTTGGATGGTACTACCGGAGTAAAACTATATGAGTTCAGTCCAGGTGTGATCAAGGTTTCAGACACCACCAGGATACAGATGAATATTCGCGGAAGTGTAACCGAAAAATGGAACAGTGAATTGATATGGGGGCGCTCAGTTCAGAATACCAATGAAATTCAACGTGGGGCAATGGCCGATAATATTGACCCTTCTGTACCTAAGCCTACCTATAGCGGATCTTATTTTTCTGTTACCATGAGTATGGCCGAACGGTTTTATTCGGACAAAGGTGTTCCTATAAATGAAGATAAAACCTGGGATTATGCGCGAAGATATGAAGTAAAAGTAGCTGAGGAGGTGGATCGTTTTAACTTGCAACCTAAATACACTACGGCTAAGCTGAACTTTAATCGCGAAAACCGCTTTTACGCCAGTCTGGGTTTTGATGGTGGCAGGTGGTATTTACAAAGCAATACCTCTGATTTGAATAGCTGGGTAATTAATGCAAAGTTTGGTCAGCTACAGGGAAAACAGCGCGATATGTACTTCAACGAAACAGGGTACTGGCCAAAGAAACTGGTAAACTGGAAGTTTGTACAAACTACGACCAGTTATAGTGCAGAATCATATCCATGGCCGGAGATGCGCCTGGCGGATCTCTATCTGTTATATGCCGAAGCATTGAATGAAATTGGAATGCAGCCGGAGGCAATCGTTTATCTTGATCTGATCAGAAAGCGCGCTGGGTTGAAAGGAGTGGCCGAATCGTGGATGGCTTATTCTAACAGACCAAACAAGTATACCAATAAGGACGGCCTTAGAGAAATTATTCAACAGGAACGTGAAATAGAACTGGCATTTGAAGGGTCGCGTTTATGGGACTTGCGGCGCTGGAAAACAGCAGAGGTGCTGCAGAATAAGAATGTTCAGGGTTGGGATATTTATGGAAAAACAACCACTGAATACTACAGGTTAAGAACGCTTTGGAATCAGGAGTTCATTTCTCCGCGGGATTATTTATGGCCGCTGAAGGAAGATGAATTGCTTAAAAATCCAAATTTAGTACAAAACCCAGGATGGTAAACCAAATATAAAAGCTATGAAGAATTATATATCGATCGTTTTTTTGTGCGCTATTCTATTTGCTGCATGTAAAACCGATGTCAATGCTCCGCTGGAAGCCGATGGAGCTGCTCCAAAAAAAATTACCGATTTAAAAGTTGAAAATACACCAGGGGGAGCGAAACTGACTTATAATGTGCCTTCTGATCCTAATCTGTTGTATGTATTGGCTGAGGTAGGTGTCGGAAATGGGATTACCCGGGTATTTAAGTCCTCTCACTATAATAATACCTTACAAATTGATGGTGTACCCAATACGGCACCAAGGATGATAAAGGTTTACAGTGTAAATAAGAGTGAGCTGAGATCCGAACCCATAGATGTAGAGATCAAACCTTTAACACCCCCATTTTTGGAAGTGTTTAAAACCATTGATGTGGATAAGGACTTTGGCGGTGTAAAAGTCATATTCCAAAACAAAACGGGGGCCGATTTGGCCATTGCTATGCAGCGGGTTAAGCCCGATGGAACCTTTGCCGATATAGGCACCTATTTTACAAAACTAAAGGAAGGCAATTATACCTTCCGCGGTCTGGAAGCAAAAACAATAAAGGTGGCCACATTTATTAAAGACCGATGGGGAAATAGTTCCGATACATTGTATAAAGAAGTGACCCCATTGTTTGAAAAAATGCTGGATAAAGGTTTGTTTAAGGATATCACCTTACCTGGCGATGCATCTATATATACTACAGAATGGAATATTGCCAAGCGATTTATTTGGGACGGAAATTGGTCGTCAAATTTTAATGAACCTTATGGCAACTGGCTAAACGTGAGTACCAACGGACCAAATGATGGTACGCCAATGCACATTACTTTTGATATGGGTGTAACGGCAAAACTGAGCCGTTTCAGAATAAACCACTACTATCGTTACATCGATCGCGGAATGCGTAAGTATGAAATATGGGGCCGCACGGCCACACCGGTCGACGGAAGCTGGAATGGATGGGTAAAACTGATCAGTTATGAGCAGAAAAAACCATCAGGCTTACCTGGGGAGTCGTATACAGCAGCTGACGCCGAGGCCTGGATTGCCGGCGACAACGGGAACTTTGACAATTCATTTCCGGCAGTTCGTTACATCAGAATCAAATGCCTGGAAAATTGGGTGGGACATGGAAATCTCAATTTTGCTGAAATATCCCTTTACGGAAGCGACCAGTAACATTGGATAATTATATAAGCTATTAATCATAAAGCATAAGATGATGAATAAACTAATTATAGGTATTTTACTATTGGGTGTGGTTGTAATGTCCTGCTCAAAAATGGACGAATACAAGAAGTTTACCGATGGGAAAGAGATTTCCTATGCCGGCAAGGCAGATACCGTTAAAGTTTTCTCGGGAATGAACAGGGTGAAAATCTCCTGGATGCTGTTGTCAGATCCGAAAATAAATAAAACTGTAATTTACTGGGGAAACCGCTCAGATTCTGTGGTGGTAAATGTGGAACGCAAACCGGGAGTTGAAACCTTGAGTTACTTATTGGAAGGCTTAAAAGAAGGCAATTACAGCTTTGAATTGGTTACTTACGACAATCTTGGCCATAAGTCAGTGCCAGCTTTTAAATCGGCAAAGGTATATGGTGACAAATATGTTAGTTCTTTGTTAGATAGAGCGCTATTATCTACAGAACTCGTTACCCAGAATACAATCATGCTCAAGTGGGGCGATGCGGAAGCTACTTCAACCGGGGTAGAAATCCTTTATCAGAAAGAAAATGGAACCAGTCAGCTGATAAAGCTTGCCAATACTGATAAAGAACTGGTTTTAAACAATTATCTGAAAGGAAGCCAGTTTAAATATCGGACATTGTTTGTGCCTGATAGTATGGTTATTGACACCTTTCGTACGGCCTATAAAAGTACCGCACCCATTTATGAAAAACGACTGGACAAGAGTTTGTTTAAGGATGTTACCTTTCCCGGAGATGCTGCTATTTATACCAATGCCAGTAACATCAATAAAAAATTCATATGGGACGGAACGTTTTCTTCCAGTTTTGATGACCCTTATGGTAACTACCTGAACCTAACCACCAACGACGCCAATAAAACCCAACCACTTCACATTTCTTTTGATTTGGGGGTAACTGAACAATTGCGGCGGTTTAAATTGAATCATTATTATACTTATGAGGACAGGGCCATACGGCAGTATGAAATCTGGGGATCTGCCAACCCACCAGCAGATGGGAGCTGGACAGGCTGGGTAAAAATGGCCAGTGTTGAACAGTTAAAGCCATCGGGCAAACCGATAGGTTCGTATAATGAGGCAGATAAAGTAGCCTGGGTAAATGGGGACAATGTTATCTTTCCTTCCGATTTGCCAAAGGTAAGGTACATCAGAATCAAATGCCTTAAAAACTGGAAGGGAGAAACCAATATGTCTTTCTCTGAGGTAACTTTTTGGGCGGTAGACTAGCTGCTGCCTCGGAGAGTCTTTATTGTTAACCATTAAATAAAATATCAATGACAACGCTATTTAAAAAACATATATATACTTATATCAGATTTTGGGTACCTGTAACTTTAGGTATCATCTGGTGCGTGGGGCTTGGCTGCAAGAAAAAAGAAGCAGGAAAGAAAGAAGAGCCAAAAGTAGAGGTGGTGAATGTACCTAGTGCCACAAAAATTTCTGATCTGGCACTCATTTATCATGGTGGCCAACACAGAATGGCATGGAATAGCGGGCAACTGAAACATTACGTTTTCAGAAATGTGAATGGTAAACCCGAATGGCTGTTTGATGGTTTTCTGTTCCTGGAAATTACCTCGTCAATAAATGGCCATATGTACGATTTCGGGATATCCGGCCCCAATACGCAGATTCCCGGAAAACCGGAGTGGGAATGGTTGCTGAGCCGGACTTTTGCAGATGGCAAGGGCCCCGATGCCATTGAAGCTACATTGGATAGTTTAAGCCGCAAGGGTTTCCCCCCGCCTTATAAACGCAAAGTAGTGATGGCTATTCCTAATCCTATGTACGGTTCGACAGGATGGGGGGCAATAGACCATAAAGCTTTGGATTTTAATAAGGCCGAAGATAGGCTCAAAGCCGCCAATTGGTATATAGACCGGGTAATGGACATCTGGAACTCAAAAAAATATAAATACATCGAACTTTCGGGTTTTTACTGGCTGCATGAAACCATTGATTCTGGAAATGGTGATCATACACTGGTTGGGCAAATAGGCGATCGTTTGAAAACCATGAAGCTAGATTTTAACTGGATTCCTTATTATGGTGCCGAAAGGGCTGATAAATGGCAAGACCTGAAATTTGACGTGGCCTACCAGCAACCCAATTATTTTTTCAGTACCTCATCGCCTATGTCCATTTTAACCGGTGGTGTAGACTTTGGATTACGGTACAATATGCAGTTGGAAATGGAATTTGACAGACGAGTGGAGCAGGTGGAGTACGGAAAGCGTTTTTACGATTACATCCAGGTTTTCCAGGATAAAGGTGTTTGGGATAACAAACAGGTGGCCTATTACGATGGAGACGGAGCCTGGTATATGCTATCCATTAGTAAAGATCCGGAATTGCAAAAAATGGCTAAGAAATTAGGCGATATAGTAGCAAAACGGCATGAAAAAGCCGTTGGTGCTATGGGCGCCCGATAAGCTCAGATTAACACACATAATTTGAAACCTAACCGCCTCGTTGTTATTATGAGGCGGTTTTTATTTTTTTAGGCTGTAAATCGTTAAAGTCTACCTCCATCTGGAACTGCTTTTTCTGTTCTACATAATTGCGGATGAACCATAAAATTTCGTCCAGGTTATCATGCATCGGTGTTCCGGCAATTTCATGCCCCATATTACGTGCAAAAAGGAAGTAATAAGGATATTTCTGCTTTTTAAAATGACTGGCCAGGTATCTGGAACCAAACATTCCGCGGTTAAAAAGCTTCACCTTATTATAGGTTACAACTTTATCATTTGTGCCATGAAACATCATTGTAGGGGCAGGTGGAGTTTTATATTTTGGTTTTCCACTATAGCTTAAAATAGAGCCGGCAAAAGCAATAACCCCTTTGTACTGAAAGTTTTGTGGCAGCTGATGGGTTAAGTCTGTGCTATTTCTTTTTTCCCAATCGGCCTGTAATATCGTGACAGCTCCGGCACTAGAGCCCGACAACATGATTTTTGCGGTATCAATCCCGATTTCATCTGCATTTGCAATTAGATAGGCTGTCGCATCATACAAATCTGTAACTGCATAAGCTATTGCTGTTTTCAGCACACTGGTATTAAAAACTGTGGGCCATTTTTCTCCCTTTAAACCCAATCTGTAATCAATAGCGACTACTTTATAGTTGTTTTCTACCAGTTTTTTAAAATAAGGCAGGTAATAACTGTCGTCTCTTTTTCCCGTAACAAAACCACCACCGAATAGAAATATCACACATGGTTTTTTGATTTTAAGATCCTGGTTGCTATATACATCCAGTTTTAATTCAACAGTATCTTTTTTACTATAGGTAAAAGTTTGTTTGGTCTGCGAGAAGGCGTAAGCATTGAATAAAATGATTAGGCCCGTTAAAATAGCTATTCTGTAGTTCACGGTAATGATTTTTAGATATAAACGAATATAAGGAAATTAAGTTTTGATCTGTCTGTGTCGTGTCTGTAAAATAAATCTACGGCTTGCTGTGGTTAATATCGTAAAACATATATAATTTTTAAGAAAGTACATATATGGAACATGATAGAATTTATTTTAATAGTAAAAAAGCTGTACCAGATTTACTGAGTTATTTAAAGGAGCGACTGGATGACAGCACCGGGTTTTACGAGACGATAGTACCTATGCTACAGGTGCAGCATTTTGATAGGGCGAAAATAATTGCAAAAGCCGGTGAAATGGGATTGGTGGCTTTTTGGTTACAGCTGGGATATGCGCGTTGTTTTACCGCTTCTATAGATGAAGAAGGGTTACGACAGGAAAAGACGACAGACTTTTGTAGTCCGAATAAGATATTGGTTATCACCGAAAGTTTTTTTGGGGGAATGCCTAGTAGGTTTAATGTTCAGTTGTCTGCAGGAGCGGTAGTTGTTCCCTTTCCACGACATGCTTTCGATTTTTTGAAATCTATGGCTCCCGGGGTGGAAGCATTGGCTAATAAAATTCTGGCACTGGATAAGCCCGAGGGCCAGGAAAAAACGATTATGCAAGGCATGAAACCACGGGAAAGGTATCGCGAGTTTTTAAGATTTTTTGGAGCTGGAATTGAACAATATTTTGCCATAAAGCACATTGCAAGTTACCTGAATATGACGCCCACTTTTCTAAGCAGGTTGCGTGGAGAGCTTTATAAAAATAAAACTGATTTAAAAAAGTATCTACAGACCATTTTTTTTATTCTAAACTTGGGCTAATTTGGCCCTAACTAACCAAACTATATGACTTTTCATTTGGACGAAATAGACCTTAAACTTTTGTTGCATCTACAAAAGAACTCACGGATGAGTTTGCGAGAGCTATCTCATGAGATACACTTATCAGATAGCTCTGTGAGATCAAGAATTCAGCGTTTGGAGACCGAAGGCTATATTAAGCAGTATACTGCCATTTTAAACAAGGTAATGATCAAAAGAAATCTGGTATCCTTTACGGGAATCAGGTTGAAGGAGAATAATTACAGCACCACGATCTATTTTCTGGACAAGTTACGGGAGGTGCCCGGGGTTTACAATTGTTATTATGTAAATGGGATGTTTGATTTTCTATTACACATGGTGGTTGGTGATATGCAGGAATACTACAATACGCTGGTCCACATCCTCGCTAAAATTAACGGAGTTAGCCGAATCACCACATTTTTTGTATTGAATGAAATGGAAGGGGAAAAGTTGATTGATTTGAGTCATTTGAAGAGTGGTTATAGGAGATATCGTAAACGGTTACACTAGTACTCACTTGGCGATACGGGAATTCTTTCTATTTTTACAACTCACGATGTAATTATGCCAAACACCTATAGAGTCGTAATGATTCTCCTTATTATATTTGCTCGGTCCGGGTTCGTATCTGCCCAAATCAAAAGCACAATCAATGGAAATGTAACTGATGCCAAAACAGGTGAAACATTAATTGGCGCTAGTGTAAAATTAAGCGGGAGCAGTTCTGCAGCTACCGTCACCAATTCCTATGGTTTTTATTCTATCAATACATTACAAGGAAGCTATGAAATCTCTGTTAGTTTTATTGGTTACAAAACCATCAAACAAAGCATACAAATCAATAAGGACAGCAGATTAAATTTTGTGCTGGAAGAAGATAATCAGCTGCATGAAGTGGTCATTTCAGCCATCAAAAGAAATGAAAATGTAAGTAGTCCGCAAATGGGGCTACAAAAAATTGCGATACAGGAAATTAATAATGTACCCGTTTTACTGGGTGAAAGGGATGTGCTAAAGACCTTGCAATTGCTCCCGGGAATAAAATCGGCAGGAGAAGGAAACAGCGGTTTTTACGTTAGGGGTGGTTCTACAGATCAGAATCTGATTTTGCTAGACGAAGCGCCTGTGTATAATGCCTCACATTTGCTCGGTTTCTTCTCTACGTTTAATTCCGATGCCATCAAAGATGTGAGTGTTTACAAAGGTGGAATGCCTGCACAGTACGGCGGTCGACTCGCATCGGTACTGGATATTAAAATGAATGATGGAAACCGTAAAACCTATACCGCTGAGGGAGGAATAGGACTGATTTCGTCCAGACTTAAAGCAGAAGGACCTATTGTAAAAGACAAAGGCTCGTTTATGGTCAGCGCCCGTAGGACCTATCTGGATGCCTTTCTGGCTTTATCACCTGATAGCGCTGTAAATGGCAATACCCTATTCTTTTATGACCTGAATGCTAAGGCAAATTATCAGTTAGATGAGAAAAATACACTGTATCTTTCAGGTTATTTCGGACGGGATAAATTGGGGATTTCTGATACATTTGGTTTTAATTGGGGCAATGCAACAGTTACCCTGCGCTGGAACCATTTGTACAGCAACCGACTGTTCTCCAATACTTCTTTAATTTACAGTAATTATAATTATGTAATTCAGAACTTTATGGAAGAGAATAATTTTGAGGTAAACTCTTCTATTAAGGATTTCAATTTAAAGCAGGATTTTGAATATAGCCTGAGCAATAGTCACAATTTGAAGTTTGGTGTAAATGCCATTCATCATACCATTGCACCTGGAAAACTGACCGCATCGGCAAGTTCAAGTGTTAACCAAACCACTTATGAGAATCGCAAGGGGTTAGAGCTGGCTACTTATGTATCCGACGAGTGGGCCGTAAATGAAAGGATGAACCTGGTATATGGCTTAAGGATCAGTAGTTTTTCATTATTAGGGCCGGCAAATATCAAGTCTTACGATGCAGATGGGAATACCATAAAAACAGTTCCTTATGGCTCGGGCGATTTCATAAAGAGCTATTTCAATTTGGAACCACGCGTTTCAGCAAGTTATCAGTTGGGCAATACGAGCTCATTGAAGGCAGCCTACACCCGTAACGTTCAAAATGTACACCTGATGTCTAATTCTACCTCTACGTCGCCTACTGATTTGTATATCATGAACAGTAACAATGTAAAACCGGAAATTGCCGATCAGATTGCAGCAGGATATTTCAGGAATTTTAATGATGATAACTATGAATTCTCGGCAGAGGTATATTACAAATGGATGCAGAATCAAATTGAGTACCGCAGCGGTACCGATTTACGCGGAAATGGGAATGTAGAGGCAGATTTGTTGTATGGCGACGGCAGGGCCTATGGACTGGAATTGTTTTTTAAGAAACGATTTGGCAAGTTTAATGGCTGGGTAGGGTATACCTGGTCGCGAACCCAACGTCAGTTTGACGCCATCAATAATGGCAAATGGTTTTATGCGAAGCAGGATAGAACGCATGACCTGTCCTTGGTTGGTATTTATAAAGCCGGACAGCGCTGGACCTTTTCTTCAGTTTTTGTATACAATACAGGCAATGCAGTTACCTATCCAAGTGGCAAATATCAAATCAATGACCGTACTGTTTTTTACTATACCGAGAAAAATGGCTATCGGACCCCGGCCTACCATCGATTGGATGTTTCTGCCACACTTGAAGGGAAACCGGGCAAACGGTTACAATCGAGCTGGTCATTTGGTATATACAATTTGTACAACAGGAAAAATGCTTTCTCTATTGATTTTAGGGATAATGAAGATGATCCGAGCAAGACCGAGGCGGTACAAACCACGCTGTTTGGTATAATTCCTTCTGTAACCTGGAATTTTAAATTTTAGTAAGATGAGCGACAAAAAAAAGAAAATTGGAAATAAGATCTTGCTGATCGTAATGTTGGTTGGACTGCTATTTAGCGGATGCGAAAAGGTAGTAGATTTGAAACTGGACAATGCCGCGCCCCTGTTGGTTATCGACGGAGGAATTAGCGATCAGAACGAAAATCAGATAGTGAAGGTTTCAAAAACGTACAGTTTTACTGAACCCAACAAATTTAATGGCATCAGTGGTGCAAAAGTTGTCCTTACCAGGCCCAATGGCAGCACCGTAAATTATACTGAAGTATCGCCGGGGATTTATCAAACTATTAAAATGAGGGGGGTACCGGGGAGCAAATATACATTGGATGTTACTGTAGAAGGAAAGGTGTATAGCGCAGTTTCTGTTATGCCGCTAAAAGTTGTGCTAGACTCACTTACGTTTAAAGAGTTTAATTTTTTCGGCACGAAAAATACTTATATAGCCGTTAACTATAAAGACCCGCCAGCTGTTGAGAATCAGTATCGTTACATTTTGACAGTTAAAGGTAAAATAGAGGACGATAAGGCCAATGAAGATCGCTTCAATAATGGAAATAAGGTGTCGGATGTGATTTTTTATAAGCTGGAAGACCTGCTGCCTGGCGATAGCCTGAACGTAGAATTTCAATGCATCGATCGGAACGTTTACCGTTATTTTTATAGTTTGGGTCAAATTACGGGCAATGGCGGGCCACCAGTAGCACCGGCAAATCCGGTTTCCAATTTCAGTAACGGTGCCCTGGGTATTTTTAACGCCCATACCAGCAGCAAGCGCACGGCCGTGATTAAGTAGTCCATTATAATTTTGTTTTACGGAAGAACTATGGCTATATTTATAGTATCTCTATTATAAATCTCATGGTTACTTACACAGATCAGGAACTGATTGAAGAAGAACGGGTCAGAGCTTTGCTAAGGTATGGCATACTGGATACACCTCCCGATAGTACTTTTGATAAATTGACCAAGCTGGCAGCAAAACTTCTTAACGTTCCTGTAGCCATAATCAGTCTTGTTGATAAAGACAGGGTATGGTTCAAGTCCAAATATGGATTGGATATCCAGCAGGTAGAGCGTGACGAGGGTTTGTGCACTGCGGTGGTATTGGCCAATGGCTTTTATCAGGTTGAAAATGCTGCTACAGATCCCAGAACCATGAATCATCGATTGGTAGTAGGTGAATTTGGTTTGCGGTTTTATGCCGGTTGTCCACTAAAAACAAAAGAAGGCTACAATTTAGGCTCATTTTGTGTGATTGACAAGGAACCACGTGCTTTAACTGAGGAGGAGCAAGATATTTTACTCGACCTGAGTGATATTGCTATGGATCAGCTTGAATTGAAACTGGCGAGCAGATTGTCGTCAGCGCAGCATCATCAGATATTGAATACTACGGCGCATGATTTAAAAAATCCGCTTACCACCATACCAGTACGGGCAGATTTGATCAAGCTTAAAAAGAAAGATCCAGATATGGTTGATGCCATGTGCGATCAGATTAAGATTGCCAGCCTCAATATGGTTAGCATTATTGACGAACTACTTCAGTCGGGCAGCATGGAGGCGGGCGAATTGAGGTTACTGCTTGTAAAACTGAATATTTCGTATTTGGTGAGTAATGTGGTTGCTATGAATCAGCCACTGGCTGAAAGGAAGGGACAATTGATTCATTTTAAGACTGAAATGGATATTTTTATCAAAGGAGATGAAGGTAAACTAAATGAAATTATAGACAACCTGATCAATAATGCCATTAAATATGCGCCCCTAAATACCAACATCAATGTCAGTATCAGCCGCGATGAGTATGAAGTGATTATTGCTGTAGAAGACGAGGGACCTGGCCTGACCTCCGCAGATAAGGATCTGTTGTTTCAGCGCTTTACCCGCTTAAGTGCACAGCCTACAGGTGGTGAACACTCTACAGGACTGGGCCTCTCTATTGTAAAAGTGTTGGTTGAAGCACATGGAGGTGTCATATTTGCCGAAAGCGAAGGGAAAAACAAGGGAGCGCGGTTTATCGTTAAGTTGCCGTTGCTTTAGGCGGGTTAAAAACAGGCTACTTCCCATTTTCTAATGAAGGTGTCTCCGGAAGCTAAGGAAACTATACCTTCTTTGTTTTCCAGATTTTGGTGGTGATCAATTCCATCGGCAATTCCGCACCAGGGCTCCAGGCAAATAAAATCTGCGTCTTTTGCTGCCCATATACCAAAAAAAGGGAAATCGCTAAATTTGAAATGAATACCGCGCCCGTTTTTATGATTGCGTAATGTTATGCAGTCACTCTTTAAAGTTTTAAATACCAGGGCATCTTCGTAAAAAAGTGAATGTTGTATTGGAAGCCTTCCGTCTTTTAATGTGATGGTCGCCGTTTCATGATCAATCAAATCCTGCTTAATTTTGTGGTATGTCAATTCATGATCCTGATTGAATTGTAAAAAATAATCAGTGTATGCTATTTTTTGGTCAACTGGTGTAGCAAATGCAGGATGTCCACCTACGGAAAATAGTAGAGCGGGGTAGTGGGGATTGTAAATCCGATAGGTGCAGGATATTGAGGATTCCCATAATTCATAGTGTACCTCTAAAACAAAATGAAAAGGATAAACCTTTAAAGTTTCGTCATTTTGCGTCAGTCTAAAAATTACTGAGGTATTGCTTGTCTGGCTTAGTTCAAAATCCATATCTCTGGCAAAGCCATGCCGGGGCAAGTGATAAATTTTGTTGTTAAGATAATAAGTGTTGTCTTTTAGTCCCCCAACAATAGGAAAAAGTATAGGGCTAAACTTGCCCCAATAATTGGGGTTTCCGTTCCACAGATAATTGAAGTTGTCTTCTTTTGCAGTTAAGCTTTGTAACTCTGCTCCTTTAGTGCTAAAAGAGGCTTTCAGTAGCTCGTTTTCGAGGAAAATCATATCCATAAAAATAGAAATCCTTTTTGGTATATTAGTTGTACTTGGAAAAAAGCTGAATTATTTAATTGGACATCACTATTTGACGGTACATGAACTTTGAAGAAAAGATTGGTTTTAAAATGCTATTTGACAAAGCACCGGTTGGCGTAGCGGTGATGGATATTCAAAGCGATTCGTTTGTGCAGGTGAACGACAAATTTTGTCATATTTTTGGGTACACCAGGGAGAACCTTTATGATGCTGATTTCAGATCAATCAGCTTTTCTGATAGCACTGCTGACGATGGCTTGAAGATGAAGAAACTTAAAGCCGGAGAAATTGAAGAGTTTTCCTTATTGAAACGCTATAATCATAGCGACGGCCGTTTGCTATGGGTAAGTGTTAATGTCAAATTATTGAACAGTGAGCATATTCGGCCAGAGAATTATATGGTAGCGGTTGAAGACGTTACCGAACGAAAAATGACCGAATATGCAGCCAGCGAGTCATTATTGCGTACCAGTTCATTAATCAATACCATTGATGGGATTGTCTGGGAAGCCAATCCTGATAATTTCAAATTTAGTTTTATCAGTAAAAAAACGGAAGAAGTGTTGGGGTATGCGGTTGAGGAATGGCTGGATTCGCATACTTTTTGGGCTGATCATGTTCATCCGGAAGACCGGAACTGGGTAGTTGATTATTGTACTATCTGCACCAAAGCCCTGAAAGCACATGATTTTGAGTACAGAATGATTGCCAAAGATGGCCGCGTGGTATGGCTTAGAGATATTGTAAATGTAATTGCGATAGACAATAATCCTGTTTTGCTGCGGGGAATAATGATTGATATAACTGAGCAGAAAAAGGCGCAAAAAACGCTTAGGGATTCATTTGTTCTGGTAAATGAGCAAAACAAGCGTTTACTTAATTTTTCTTATATCGTATCTCATAACTTGCGGTCACATACCAGTAATATTCAAGCCATAACAGAACTTATTGATATTTCGGAAGCCGAACCTGAAAGAAAAGAGCTTGTTCATTTGCTCAAAAGAGCTTCTAATTCATTGAATGAAACGCTGATGAATCTGAACCAGGTTGTAAATATTCAAACGAGTATAAACATTCAAATTGAGCCATTAAATCTGGAAAACTATATCGATAAGACAATTGCGACCCTTAATGAGGAAATTATTGCAAAAAAAGTTTTAATCAAAAAGAATGACAGCTGCGACCTGATCATCAATTATAATCCTGCCTATCTGGAAAGCATTTTGTTAAACATCATATTTAATGCCATCAGGTACAGTCATCCAGACAAAAGACCTGTGATTGAAATCAATTGTTTTAAGGAAAATAATCAGCAGGTATTACAGATATCTGACAACGGGATTGGGATAGACCTGGAGAAGCATGGCAAGGAACTGTTTGGTATGTACAAAACATTTACCGATCATACCGACTCAAAAGGTATTGGTTTGTTTATATCCAAAAACCAGATTGATGCCATGGGAGGCAGGATTACGGTAAGTAGTGTGGTAAATGAGGGAACCACATTTAGTATCTATTTTAAGTAAGAACGGGAAAGTAGATGCCAGATCTACTTTCCTCCCGGAGGGCAGTTACGCTTTAAAAATTCAGTATAGGTTAAAGCTAAATGTGCCGAAGTACCTTCGCCCTCGTTGATGCTATGTGTTCTGTTAGGATACGACATCAATTGAAACACTTTGCGGTTTTTGATCAGTTCGTTGATCAGCATTTCTGCATTTTGGTAGTGTACATTGTCATCGCCGGTTCCGTGGATATACAAGAGGTTGCCCTTAAGGTTTTTGGCATAAGTAATTGGGGATCCCTTAATATAAGCTTCTTTGGTCACCAAAGGAGAACCCATGTACCGTTCCTGGTAAATGTTGTCGTAAGTAAGCTGATTGCCTACAGCGGCAATGGCAATGCCTGTTTTATAAATTTCAGGGTATTGGAACATCAGATTTAATGTAGATGAACCACCGCCACTCCATCCCCATACTGCAACACGGTCTTTATCAATAAACGACCATTCCAGTATTTTTTTTGCGGCCATGGCCTGATCGCGGATGTTTAACAAACCTATATTTTTATAAATACTTTTGCGCCACTCACGTCCTTTAGGAGCTGGGGCACCTCTGTTTTCAATGGAAATATAAACATAACCATCTTTAGGCATATCGCCGGCATATAGCCAGTTTTGTCCTGCGCCATAGGTATCGGTAACAGTTTGAGAAGCCGGTTCTCCATAAACATAAAACACTACCGGATATTTTTTGGTTTGGTCAAAGTTGTCCGGCTTTTTCATCCATCCGTCCAGTTCAATGCCATCTTCTGTCTTTATTTTAAAAAACTCTACTTTATTTTTTGGTGGCTTTACTCTACCCAGTTGACTGGTAATGCTACCTGCCATGGTAAGCGGATTTAGCGTAGTTAATCTCATCCATTCGGTAATGGGAGGTACCACAGCACTAGTGTAGGTATGTTTGGCAAACACAGCGTTAGGCGAAATTTCGTAACTATGCGTGCCCGGTAATATAGAAGGGGTAACCATTTCCGGTTTACCACCGCCACTTAATTTTATTTTAAATAGATATTTCTGTGTGGCATTCAATGGCGAAGCCATATAATACAACATGTTGTTCTTTTCATCCACCAGCGATCTTTCAATCACGTCAAAATCTCCCTTGGTAATCAGGGTTTCTTTTTTACCGTCTATGCTGATACGGTAAGCGTGGCGCCATCCATCTTTTTCGCTCATCCAGATAAATTCTTTCCCACCATTTAACCATTCCCAGGTTTGCGGACCGGCATCTACCCAGGCTTTGTCTGTTTCAGTATAAATGTTTTCGGCAGCTCCACTGGTTGCATTAGCTACAAAAAGTTTGCTTACATTTTGTTCCCGGTTTAACTGTTGTAAAATAACTTCGTTAGTGCCCGGAATCCAGCCCATCCTTGGAATGTAGTTCTGTATCTTGTCTCCCGGAATGTTTAACCATTTGGTTTGTGCGGTATTCAGGCTAACAACCCCCACTTTGCAGGAGGAAGGATTCTGTCCAACCTTAGGATATTCGACTGGAATGGTATAAGGGTAAATTGAATCGGTATTGTTGATCATCAGGAAGTTTCTGATTTTGGTCGCATCAATCTGCCAGTAGGCGATAGACTGCCCATCGGGGCTCCATCTGAAGCCGTCGCGGCAGTCGAATTCTTCTTCATATACCCAGTCAAACGTACCATTGATCAATCTGTCCGTACCATCAGTAGTCAAAGCTTTGCTGGTTTTAGTTTGCAGATCATCTACATACAGATTGTGTTTGCTTACATACGCTACTTTGTTGCCATCGGGCGAGAATTTGGCAAACATCAGTGACGAAGCCGGTTTGTCTTTACCCACTTGTGTAAGCGTATTGGTCTTTAAGTCGGCCACATAATAGTCGCCACGAGTTTCATAGCGCCATACTTTTTTGCTGTTGCTGTAAATCAGAACTTTGGTGCCATCGTCAGAGATATCGAAATCTGTAATTCTGCCGGGGTTGGTTCCGCTGCCATATAATAAATCACGACTGACAATAGTCTTACGGTCGTTTTGTGGCAACGAAATAGCGACCAGTTCACCTTCCATCAACTGATAATAGGCATTTCCGTCTTTTGTCCATCTGATTTCACTTTTATTTTGTGCATTGGTTTTCACGGAAAAACCAATTAGTACAACCAGAGTCAGTTTAAAAACGATGTTTCTGAAGTTCATTTTATTAAAATTCTATAAATTGACGATATACAGTTTGCAGGTATGCTTTCGCATGATCCAGTGTGCTTGCAGTCCGGGCAACATCCTTAGGTTTGCTATTGAACAGCACCATTTTGCCTACATTATCAAATGTAACACATTGCTCGTTATCTATAAAACCCATTCCGGTATCCCAGGTAAAAAAGGCAAAGGGCTGGTGGTAAGGGTTCAATAGGTTTTTACTCCATTTAAATTCTTTGGCCGGGATATCCAATTGTGCCAGCAGCGTAGCGGCAACATCTGTCTGGCTACCTACGTCATTAAATCTGCGCCCCTTAAATTCATCTTTAATCACATCTCCATAAAAGAGCAGTGGAATATGGTAACGCTGCGGAGTGGAGATGTCAAAGCTATTTTTGGGCAGCAGATGGCCATGATCGGCCACAAATACAAATAAAGTGTTTTTGTACCAGGCCTCTTTTTTCGCATTGGTTAAAAAAGCATTGATACAGGAATCGGTATAATAAGCCGTGCTTTTAAAGTTGGCTACGTTATCGACCCTCCCAAATTTAGGTGTTCCGGGCAGGTCATATGGTTCGTGGTTGGTTAGTGTAAGCAGTGTAGAAAAGAAAGGTTGTTTCTCTTTATTCAAGTCGGCCAGCTGCCTGGCAAATACCACTTCGTCAAATTTTCCCCAGCGCGACTTCATTTCGGTGCCCGAAAAGTTATTCTTGTCTACCAGCTTCTGATAGTCATGACTTAAAATAAAGGCCTTATAATTGTCGAACTCCGATTCTCCGCCGTAAAAAAAGGAAGTCTTATATCCGTTTTTAAAAAGTGCCTGCGATATGGCAGGTAGTTTTTGCATTTTCTCGGGCCATTTTACAATACTTCCGGTACCCAGGGTAGGGAAGCCGGCAAGTGTGGCGATCAAACCCTTATCAGTCCGGCTGCCTGGCGAATAGATCTGGGTAAACAGTACACCTTTGTTAATGAGGCTGTCAAAATGAGGGGTAATTCCATTTTCGTTACCCAGAGTTTTGGTCAGATCAGCGGTAAAACTCTCAATAATCACCAACACTACATTGGGGCGTTTGGTATTCAGTATCGAAATGGTTGTATCTTTTGTTGTCGTATACAGCTTTTGGATCTTTTCTGCCGCCTGTTTATCGTCCTGATAAACATAAGGATTTTTTTTTGTCATCTTGGCGGCAAGCACACTTGATATCAGGTTCCATTCGGTATTTACAGCGGCATGGTTCAAAACCTGCTCTTTAGAGAAGTAGGCCATACTTTGAGTAATTGGCGAACCGCCTAATCCGCCCCTGATAAGTAAAAAGTTACCTGCAAGTAATGCAAGGCAAAGCAAGCCTCTCAGCCATATCGGGCTTGCTGTAAAATTAAGTTTTCTGGAAACTACAAAACGCTGTAGAAACAAACCCAATACAACAAGCAGAATCAATAATGAAATAGATAAGCCAAGTGGGGAAGAGGCGCTGGAAGCCATGGCCTCTTTGGGGGATGAAAATGCAAAGCTCATGGCTTTCGCGTTAACCTTGCTGCCCCATTCGCGGTAAATGTTAAAGTTGATTACCGAAAGGATACTGCAAATGAAAATCAAGAGCGCATTATAAATACTGATCCATTTCAATTCAACTACTTTTCTGCCATTTAAAAGCCAATAGATATAGCTCAAAAGTGGTATCACTGCGATATAAGCTGTCATAGACAGGTCTAAAGGCAATGCATAATAAAATGTAGCTGCCGTTTCCGAAAAAGATACGGCAGCTAGTTTTTGATGATAAATGAGTACAAATATCAGGCGGTCGATAAAAAAGAACAACAGCCAGAATAAAAAGAAACGGAGGAAAAAGAGCAGGCTTTTTAGCATCTGATGTAAGGCTTAGTTTCCGCCCCTCATAGCTTTTAATTCAGCCATCGTCTTCAATTCATATCCTTTAGGAACGTCTAACGAGAAAGGACCTACATTGCCCTCTTTTATGTTTTTTATGGTTACAAGGGTTTTAAAGCCGTCTTGTGAATTTGTATATTTAATTGGAGTTGAATTTAAAGCACTAAAACCTGGAGGAATGGCTCCTTTAGGTAATTTAAGTTCTGTAGTAGCCCAAAGTTCATAGTTGGCGCCAGTATTGTCTTTATAAGTGTATTTTTCCGCATTATAACCAGCAATAAGCTGTTTTTCGCCCGTAGCCTTAAAATCACTGAAGGTTAAACCGCCTCTTTGCTGTTCTACCTCTTCCTTCGACATTTTTGCCGCGTATTGTTTTTGCATAATCGGAATATCTACCAATACCAGGGCATTAACAAGTGCACCATCATTGATCACCTTTAACATAGCTGCACCCATATCTATTTGCATTTTAGACAGGTTCCCGTTAAATTCTAATTTGCTTTCAGATGGTAGAACTGATGGATCTACCTGTTTTTTCTGCTCTTCGGTCAACACATATTCTACACTATAGGTAATTGTTCCGGCGTCTATAACTTTTTGTGCTTTAGCTATGATTGCGGTTCCGATTAAAATAATTGCCAGAACTCCTGTTTTGATAGATTTGAACATCGTTTTATAATAATTTAGTTTACCAGTTAATTTTTTCTTTGCTGATAAAGGCAGCAATTCCTTTTTTGAAATCCTCAGTACTCCTTACACCTGCATTGATCTTTACTGCTTCTGCAAGGTTTTGATCCAGTTCGGCATTGGTTGTTCTGCCAATCAATTGCTTGGTAACCATTAACGAATTACCTGAAGTTTCATTACACAAACTTAATGCAAAATTATTTACATTAAGACTGATATCTGCTTTGTTTGTTACAAAAGTTATCAGACCATAGTCTAAGGCGTCCTGGGCAGAAAACAGCATGCCGGTCAACAGTATTTTTTTTGCAATCGTTTCGCTTGTTTTGCGCAACAAAAAGCAGGAAACAATAGCTGGTACAAAGCCCAGTTTTACTTCTGTGTATCCAAAGCTAGCTTCAGGAACAGCGAATATGATGTCGCATACGGTAGCCAAACCGCAACCTCCTGCAATGGCATGACCCTCAACCTGGGCAATTACCACCTTTGGCAAATAATAAATAGTGGTAAAAAGATTCTTCAGGTTTTCTGAGTCGGCCAGGTTTTCTTCATAAGTGTTTTGCTGCAGTTGTTGCAGGTAGGCCAGATCAGCGCCGGCACTAAAGGTTGTGCCATTTGCCTTTAAAATAATCACCTTCACTTCATCATCATCCGAAGCCTTTAAAAAAGCCGCAGTTAGCTCAGCTACGAGACTTGGGTTTAGTGCATTTCGCTTTTCAGGCCTGTTAATGCAGATGGTGGCTATGCGTTGGCTTACCGTGTACAAAACCATGCGTTCAGTCATACAATATTCAGTTATGTTCACCAAAGATAACACAAGCAACAGGTTTAGCAGTCAAAATACTATGGATAAAATATAAATATCTGTCCTATGGTTGAATGAATGTAGTTTCTGTTACCATATGCTGATCCAATGCCGGTTTGATAAAGTAGTAAAAAACTTTACTTTCAGGGTTTAGGTCGGTAAATAACAAAGCTTTGTGGCTGCGGATGATAGCTACAGCATAATTTTTTTTCAGCGTAAATCTGATGGTCTTTTTTTGATGGAAAGCTTTCATTTTGCCAAAAGACAGCAGCACAGACAGGTTCAGGAAGATAAGGAGGGCAACTATCAGTTGCTTTTTTCGAAATTCACTTAAAGCGGTAATCAACAGTAGTAAAGCTATGCAAAGCAGCGTCAATTCTGTTTTGCTAAGCCATATAGCTGTTACTCCTGAAAAGGGAAGTTGTGCAATCCAGTTCAGGCCGGTGTTCATAAAACAAATGAGCCATTCAAATACCGGCCCTAAGCAGCTTAGTTTAAAAAGAAGGATGACGATACCCATATACATAATTAGGGCGGCAGGCAGCGTAATAAACAGGTTGCTGAGTAAAAAGTAGATTGGGAATTGATGGAAGTAATAAACACTAAAGGGATAGGTGGCCAGCTGTGCCGCCAGCGACATGGCTGTTGTTTCCCATATTTTTGCCAGCCAGAATTGTTTTATCGGCCATAAAGCCTGAATTTTTGATTGCAAATAGATGAGCCCTAAAACCGCCATAAAAGACAATTGAAAGCCTATATCCCAAACCAGGAAAGGGTTGTACAGCAGGAGGCAGAAAGCAGCAAAGGCAATGATGTTGTAGTTGTTGGTATTTCTGGCAAATGATTTGGCCACAACCAATACGGAAATCATGATGGCAGCACGAAGTACAGAAGGAGAGAAACCGGTAAGTAGGGTATAAGCCCATATGGCCCCAAGAATAAACAACATTTTTAATGTTTTAAGCAATTTGTTGCCCCTTAAAAACCACAGTACATAGTTCAGCACCAGATATACCAAACTAACATGCATACCCGAAACGGATAACACGTGTATGGTGCCTGTTTTTGAATAAATTTCCAATGTTTCTGCAGTTAAATCTGCCCGGTATCCCAATATCAGCGTTGCGGCCACAGCAAATGCATCATCATTTTTAATCAGTTTGCGGTATGTCAATACTTGCTTTTCTCTTAGCTCCAAAGCAAAGTGGATCACTTTGTTTCCTGTACCCTGGTTGGTTTTGACCACTTCATGCGGTTTCAGGTAGGTTTGATGGTAAATGTTCTGGGCAGCCAGCCAAGCTTTAAAATCAAATTCTGAAGGCTGGAGTGGGGAGGGGACTTCGACAAATTTGTAGGGAATGATCAGCTCATCTCCGTATTTTAAGGAGATCGGATGGTGCCTGTCGGTACTTATGCTAATCCGTATTTTCCCTGAAGCAGTATTGAAAATGCAGTTTTCGCTTTTTTTAGTTAATAGAGAGGGTTTTATGCATGCTGATTTGGTGACTAAAGCTGTAAACAGAATTATATTTGGCTTTTTTTGAGGTGCTTCAATTATTCGTATTTTTAGATAATTTGATTTTTTAAGTGCATAATAATCAGAATGAAATGCGTTGTTATATAAAATAACAGATGAACTTCCTAAGATGAAGCACAATACATGCGCTATCAGGCCATTTATGCCGGCATAGCGATAGGCATTTGCTTTTTTGTACCGGGCATTCCTGATAAAAAGATAGATAAAAATGAGGCTGTTGGCAATCAGCAGACTGTTTGAAATCCAACCGACCATGCATCCATAAAAACAGAGTATGCCAACTGAAAAAGGAGCCAGTATCCTGACAAAAAAGATTTCCTGCTTATGGAATGTTTTTACGCCGTTCATCAGAACTGGTACCTCAGTTGGAGTTTAACTTCCGACTTCCTGTCTCCCGTTATTTCATCCAATCCTGAACCGATGGTGCTTACATTCCGGTAAACAAACAGTGCATACCGCATCCAAATGTCCATTTTCTTGGTGGGCTTGTAACGACTGTTTATATAGAAACGTATGCCTTTGCCCGAATATACGCCCGATCCTGAGCCATATAATACGTCATTCTCATAAGCGTAAATCCTGCTGTTGTAAGAAGGAGTATAGAAAAAAGCCAGTCGCATATTGCCGGATATGGCAGAAGCCATTGGGGTGTAAGCCAGGTCCTGATATAGCATGTATCCTTGTTCTGATTTTTTTATACCTTTTTGATAACTAGTTATTTCTAGTCTTTGTTGAAAGTTAAACTTTCGATTGGTTGTCAAGTTCCATTCCCATCTCAGATTTTGTTTTACCACCCATTCCAATGATGTAATATGACTGCCAGAATCAGCATTTTGTTGTTTGTGTTCCATTTTAAACCTCAGGGTGGTTTTAAAGTTTTTTCCTTTGGTATAACGAAGCTGGCTCAGGATTTCGAAGCCTTTGGAGGGAGCATCTACCCGATACCTTAACCAGGGAAATTTAAAATAATCGCCGTATACAGCCCAGCTAAAATTACGGGCAAAGGAATAGTTCAGGCCCGCATACCAACCATTTTCATTATTGGTTTCCGTTCCTTCACCTATGGCGCTACTAAAAAAGTTGTGGTAGTGGCGGTCGTAACTTCTATGCAACAAAACAGCCGACAAGCGGGGCGACAGACTAGCCATAGCCCCGTTAACCATGGCCATGCCTGAACCTATGCTGTGTGCTACTTCTCCATATAGATAAACATTTTTAAAGGTATAGTTATAATGGCCGCCCATGTTAGCCAGCTGTTTTCCCCTAAAACCATAGCTATTGTAGGCTGCTGTGCCGGTTACAAAGCGATGCTCAAAACTTGTGTAGTAACCAATGAAGCCCATATTGAGGTTGTCGCTGTTATACTGTAGTACTGTTCCATAAACCTGTTGCCCTAGCACCTGCTGATTTTTGAGCTCTGTTGCGGTACGATGCAGCCCACTGATATTGATATTGGAAAGGGTAACACTACCATCAGCGGCGTTTTTTAAGCTTGCATCCAGTTTTCTAAAGGAAACAAAGGGACTGATGCTGATATTTGGATGGAGGTTAATGGTTGCTGCCACGCCGCGAAAGAAGGAGGATTCATTTGCGGAGGTATAGGGTTTTAATCCTACATCTCGCGCTGCTACACTTGTGACATCCGGACCTTTACCAAATGCAAATCCCGACCATAGCGTTAGTCCCTGTCCAAACTGCATGCTGTAATCACCCAACACTAGTTTCTTTATCCTTCCCAGTTTAAAAAAGGCCAGGTGTGCCGTGAGGTGGTCAAGGCCTCTTTTGCTGTTAAAGAGCCGCTCTCCCGCATCTTTTTCCAATACCAGTGCCGCCGAAATGATTTCCTGAAAATGGTACCGGTAGCGCATCAGAACCTTTTCTGGGCTACCCAGATACCGGCTGCCCGGTAGGTCCTTAAAGCCTTTTTGTGTTTGCAAAAGCTTACCGTATCTTAAAATAAGGTCGTGGTTACCCTTTTGCCAGAGTTTTTTTACTTTTAAACCTTCGTAATCTGCCAGATGAGTTAAAGTAACGTATGGAAGTATGCTGTTGATGGTTTCAGGATCAAAACCCGGAATAGCCTGCAGCTCCAATACATCCAGTAAGCGGTTTCTGGCGATGTAGTTAAAAAAACTATTGATTTGTAGGGGAGAGAGGAAAAATAGATTTTTTAATTCTTCAGGATTGGTGTTGTTCAGATTGATGGGCCGTTTACGAAAAATGGCCAGTCGCTCCGTTATTTCCGAAAGCTCCTCATGCTCGGGCATGTTTTCGGTCAGCGTTTCTATAAGCGTTTTGATCTTTTCATCTTCCTGGGGCTGTGCCCGAAGCACCAGGAAGCAGTGCATCAAAAAACATAAACAAAGTATTCTCATTGTGTTTGGCATAAATTGGCCAAATCACCGCAGAAATTACTGAATAAAAAAAAGAATTAATAGGTAAGTTAAATTTCTTCGTTCAACTTTAATAAGAAGTCTTTTAGTTTCTCCAAAGAGGCAATGATCTTTTGATTTTCTTTAACCTCACCACTGTTGTTTTTTAGGTGTTCTTTTGCACCTTTTAGGGTAAAGCCTTTATCATCTACCAGGTGAAAAATGATTTTTAAATTCTCAATATCTTCAGGTGTGAATAATCTATTGCCTTTTTTATTTTTTTTAGGCTGCAGAACGTCAAATTCCTTTTCATAAAAACGGATCTGAGATGCGTTTACACCAAACATTTCGGTCACTTCTCCCATGGTGTAATACATTTTGTTGATGTCCCTTTCTTTGTAAGGCATATTTTTATATTGATTATGAGTTGATTATGGGTTTTATTTAAAGTATTCAAACTTAGGAAAAGTTATGCAGGTATCCATAAACATCGGAAAAAATATTTAGCACCCTGATTTTAG
Organism: Pedobacter schmidteae; assembly: GCF_900564155.1. Lineage (NCBI taxonomy): Bacteria > Pseudomonadati > Bacteroidota > Sphingobacteriia > Sphingobacteriales > Sphingobacteriaceae > Pedobacter > Pedobacter schmidteae. The sequence goes on from NZ_LS999839.1 coordinate 4,019,505, forward strand.
CTCCTGCAAAAGATGGGTTTTTATGTAAACCTATCTTACCTAAATAATCCAATAATATGCTAATTTTGCTCAAAATAAACCAATAGAAGGATGACAGCTAAGGAAATCAGACAGGCATACTTAAAATTTTTCGAATCGAAACAACATCATATTGTTCCATCTGCACCAATTGTAGTAAAAAATGATCCAACCCTGATGTTTACCAACGCAGGAATGAATCAGTTTAAAGATTTGTTTTTGGGCGAAGCGCCGATTAAATATCCAAGGGTAACTGATACACAGCGCTGTCTGCGTGTCTCGGGTAAGCACAACGATTTGGAAGAAGTGGGGATAGACACTTATCACCATACCATGTTTGAGATGCTGGGCAACTGGAGTTTTGGCGATTATTTTAAAAAAGAAGCCATCGCCTGGAGCTGGGAGTTGCTGACCGAGGTTTATAAAATTCCTAAGGACAAACTATACGTGTCTATTTTTGAAGGTGACGAAAAAGAAGGCCTGCCAAGAGATATGGAAGCTTTTGAACTTTGGAAACAATTTGTTCCTGAAGAGCGCATCATTTTAGGCAATAAGAAAGACAATTTCTGGGAGATGGGAGATACAGGGCCTTGCGGACCGTGTTCTGAGATTCATGTAGACTGCCGCAGTGAGGAGGAGCGTAAAGCCGTGTCGGGTAAATCCCTGGTTAATGCCGATCACCCTCAGGTAATTGAGATCTGGAACAATGTATTTATGCAGTTTAACCGACTTAAAGACGGTTCATTACAGCCTTTACCTGCTCAACATGTAGATACGGGAATGGGCTTTGAACGTTTGGTACGGGTGCTGCAGGAGAAATCATCTAATTACGATACCGATGTGTTCCAACCATTAATTCAGTTTATTGCTGCAAAAGCAGGGATTGAATATGGAGCAGATGAAAAGACGGATATTGCCATGCGGGTGATGGCCGATCATATCCGAGCCATTTCTTTTGTAATTGCAGATGGGCAACTGCCTTCAAATAATAAAGCAGGTTATGTGATCCGTCGTATTTTACGTCGTGCCGTGCGATACGCTTATACTTTCCTGAATTTAAAAGATCCGTTTTTAAATGAACTGGTACCCGTACTGGCCGAACAGTTTAAAGGCGTATTTGAGGAGCTGGCTTTACAGCAGGATTTTGTACAAAAAGTGGTACTGGAAGAAGAAGTGTCCTTCCTTCGGACTTTAGCTACTGGTATCCAACGTTTTGATAACTACACCAAAAAGCAGGCGGATTTTCTGATGTCTGAGAACGCCATTGAACCGGAAAAGTCATTTGAAGACGCATGGGTATACAGTATTTTAAAGGATCAGATGGTGATTTCGGGAGAATTTGCCTTTGAACTGAACGATACCTATGGTTTTCCAATAGACTTGACCGAACTGATGGCTAGAGAAAAACGCTGGTTGGTAGATATGGAAGAATACAACAAAGCTCTGTTGAAGCAAAAGGAGCGTTCACGTGCTGCCACTGCGGTTGATACCGGCGATTGGGTGCTGGTGAACCCTGAGCTGGAAGTGGAATTTGTTGGTTATGATGATTTTGAGGCCGAAACAGAAATTATAAAATACCGAAAAGTAGTAGCCAAAGGTAAGGAACAATATCAGATTGTATTGAGCAAAACACCGTTCTATGCCGAAAGTGGCGGTCAGGTAGGTGACACTGGTCGACTGGAAGACCACAGTCGATTGTTTTTTGTAGAGATTACCGATACTAAAAAAGAAAATGGCGTAATAGTACACTATGCCGATACGCTGCCTGAAGATGTTGAAGGGCACTTCTGGGCGGTTATTGACGAGAATAAGCGCCTGCTTTCGCAGGATAACCATAGTGCTACACATTTATTGCATGCTGCACTCAAGAAAGTACTGGGGAGCCATGTAAACCAGAAAGGTTCGTTGGTTAATCCAGATTATCTGCGTTTCGACTTTTCGCACTTTGCAAAAGTAACCGACGAGGAGCTTGCGCAGATTGAACACCTGGTAAACCAGAAGGTACGGGAGAACATTCCGTTAAAGGAGCAAAGATATGTGCCTTATGATCAAGCGATATCAAGTGGTGTAACAGCTTTGTTTGGAGAGAAATATGGCGATTTAGTAAGGGTAATTACCTTTGACGATCATTATTCAAAAGAACTTTGCGGCGGTACACATGTAAAGGCTACCGGGCAGATCGGTTATTTTAAGATCATTTCTGAAGGTGCTGTTGCTGCAGGTGTTCGACGTATAGAGGCGATTACAGCCGACAAAGCAGAGGCTTTTGTATTGGAGCAGAATAGGGAGTTGAATGAGCTGCGTGCACTGTTAAAAGGCAGTAAAGACCTGAGTTTAGCGGTTGCTGCTTTAATAGAAGAAAACAATAAACTTAAAAAGGATGCTGATAAGGCAGTATTGGAGCAGTCGGCCAACCTGAAGCATGAGATTGTACATCATCTCAAAACCATTAATGGGGTGAACCTGATTGCTACGCATGTTGATTTACCTAATGCTGATGCGGTCAAAAATCTGGCTTTTGCAGTAAAGGACCTGGTAGATGATTTGTTCCTGGTGTTTACCACTTTAATTGACGATAAACCAGGTATTACGGTAATGTTGTCAGAGAACCTGGTTAAAGATAAAGGTCTGAATGCTTCGAATATCGTGAGAGAGTTGGCTAAAGATATCCAGGGCGGCGGCGGCGGGCAACCGTTTTATGCTACTGCCGGTGGTAAAAACAAAGAAGGACTGAAAGCGGTATTGCCTAAGGCAGAAGCGATGTTATAAAGGGTAAGACAGGGGTTAGTGTGAGTCCGCCATGAGTCCGCCATGAGTCCACGGTGAGTCCGCCTTTTCACTAGCAAAAAGGCGGACTCACCGTGCTTTCAAAGTGAACACATGGTGTATTCATTGAAAGCCTTACTTGCCCGAAGGAAATGATGGATTTATTGGTAGGTCTTTTTTATGTAATACTGCCAGACTTATTTTTTCTTGCCAGCAACTCGTTAACCATCATTGGCACACCAATGGTGGCTGGTTCTTCTATTGCTGTTAGATATTCATTACTAGTTATATTAGGTATATTGATATCTACTATGTATTTAAGTATACTACCGGGAACATATTCAGTTAAACCCGCGGCCGGGTATACCTGCAGGCTGGTGCCTATGACTGCAAAAATATCAGCTGTTTTACAAATTTTACTGGCAACGGTCATATTGGGTACTGCCTCTCCAAACCATACTACATGAGGCCGTAATGATTTCCCGTAAACGCATAAATCTGTGAAACGTAGTTCCCATTCTGATATGGGGTAAATCAGTGCGGGATCAACATCTGATTGGGCATGCGTGATGATCCCATGTAAATGCAATACATTTTTCGATCCGGCCCGCTCATGCAGGTCGTCGATGTTTTGCGTAATGATTTGAACATCGTAATAATCCTGTAACCTAGCCAACGCTTTATGGGCTTCATTTGGCTCGGCTTCGAGTACCGATTTGCGTCGTTCGTTGTAAAACTGCTGCACCAGCTTGGGGTTTCGTATCCAGGCATCCGGGGTAGCCACATCTTCAATCCGATGATTTTCCCATAAACCATCTGCATCCCTAAAGGTTTTTAAGCCACTTTCTGCACTGATACCAGCACCAGTTAATATTACGATTTTATCCATTCCATTTTGTTTTTAAATCCGGTAAGCGAAGATAAACAAGTTGCAAGCAGCATAAAATTGTCTGTAGATAGTTTTATTTATAGCAGAAAATGTTATTTCTTTTATGGAATCTCTTTATACGGTACATCCTGTATTTAACTAAAACCTTAAAATTATGGCCGAATTAAGTGTATCCCGAAACAGAAAAGCAGTACCTAAAGTGGATTTGACTGCTATGGTTGATCTGGCATTTTTACTGATCACCTTTTTTATGCTCACTACATCCTTGTCTAAGCCTATAGCAATGGATATTGCCAAGCCCGACCAGTCAGAGGATGATGTTCAGCAACCTGTGCCAGCTTCAAGATCAATGACGATTTTGTTGGGCAAGGACAACAAAGTTGCCTGGTATATGGGCGAAGCCGGAAAAAGTCAACCTGTAGTTGAAGGATTTAACCAAATCAGACAATCGATACTCAACAACAAAGCAAAAGTACAAGCTCTCCATCCTAATGAGCCAAAAAAATCATTATTTGTGATCATTAAGCCTACAGCTGGTGCAAACTACAAAAATTTTGTAGACATCATGGACGAGTTAAAGGTAACACAGATTACTGCTGCACCGGCAATTGACGATGAACACATTAGCCCCGAAGAGCTGGATTTTATGAAGCAGCAAAAGCTACTTTGACATAAAAATTAATGTCGTTGTCGCTCCATTTCAAACTGAAATTCATGTTTAACATTTCGCACCTTCTCCATCCATTCCGGAGCTTTGTCTTTAATGTCATCCACAATTGAGCGGCCATTGACATCTTTTTTTGTCAGGTATTTAATGGCGCCGTATGCTGCGGCGCCTATTAATGCTGCTTTTAATAGTCCCATTTCGTTGTTTATTTCTTATAAGCTTAACAACGCAGATGAATTTAAGTTTTAAATTCCCGGAATGTGCCTTTTTTATAGCTTGATTGGACATTGTTTTGTGCTCCAGTTATTTAAATAAAATAATTTCATAGCTAGCTATTGGAAAATATTTTATAAATACTTTTTATAAGCGGTATTTTTTTATACTTTGGAGGTGCAAACAGATTATAATGAACAAACCTCTCTTTTTCCCAATTTTATTGGGGCTTTTTGTGTTATGTACTTTTTTAGCAAAAGCACAACCAGGTCCTGCCAAATTTCCTATAATTCCTGATCCGGATTTTTTGGAGCCTTATGCCGGTAGTTTTCAGCTCAATCGACATACCGTTTTGTTGTTTGATACAATCATAATGAAAAAGGATGTTGCTGTTTTTACACAACAGCTAAACAACCATAGCGGATTTGCTTTAGCAGCTTCGACAGATACAAGGAATCCGATTCACTATATATGGTTTACTATAGACACTAGCTTTAATGTGAAGGAGTCTTCTTTCAGGCGCAAAGAAGGGTATCGGCTTAGTGTGGCTCCAAACCATATACAGGTAAAAGCAGCAGATATTGCAGGTTTATTTTATGGTCTGCAGTCGTTGATTCAGCTGATAAAAAAATCCCCAAAAGGAAACCTTAGCATTCCGGCTTGTATCGTACAGGATGCGCCGCGCTTTGCTTACAGGGGGATGCACCTTGATGTGAGCCGTCATATGTTTCCTGTGCGGAAGTTGAAAGAATGGATTGATTTGTTGTCCTTATACAAGATCAATACTTTTCACTGGCATCTTACAGATGATCAGGGTTGGAGGATAGAGATCAAAAAATATCCGGCATTACAGACGGTGGCGGCTTACCGAAAAGAAACCATTATTGGCCATAAAAGGGCAAATCCGCATGTTTTTGATGGGCAGAAGTATGGAGGTTATTATACACAGGACGAAATAAAAGAGGTGGTAAAGTACGCTACAGACAGGCATATCAATGTAATTCCGGAAATAGATATGCCCGGGCATGCCCAGGCGGTGCTAGCTGCTTACCCTAAACTGGGTTGTACTGGGGGGGCTTACGAAACAGCCACTTTCTGGGGCGTTTTTGAAGATGTTTTTTGTGCCGGCAAAGAAGAGACCTTTAATTTTTTGACCGATGTGATGGATGAGATATTGCCACTTTTTCCATCAGCATATATCCATATAGGAGGGGATGAATGTCCTAAAACCAGATGGAAAGTCTGCCCCGATTGTCAAAAACGAATGAAAGCCCAGGGACTGAAAGATGAGCATGAACTGCAAAGTTATTTCATTCGCAGAATGGAACGCTATCTGCAGGACAAGGGGAGGAAAGTTATTGGCTGGGACGAGATTTTAGAAGGGGGATTGGCCCCTTCGGCTACGGTAATGAGCTGGACTGGCCTGGAAGGGGGCATTGCTGCTGCAAAAATGAAGCATGATGTGATCATGACACCGGAAAAGTATGTTTACCTGGATTATTACCAGTCGCACCAGGAAACCGAGCAGATTGCTGCGGGTGGCTTTACACCATTAAGTAAGATATACGGTTATGAGCCTGTTCCCGAGGTGCTGAATGAGGAGGAAGCAAAATATATTAAAGGTGTTCAGGCCAATGTGTGGTCTGAATATTTAAATACACCTGAAAAAGCCGAATACATGATGTTCCCCAGGGTAATTGCTCTGGCGGAAATTGCCTGGACACAAAAGAACAAAAAAAATTATGCTGGCTTTTTGGACAGATTAAGGACACAGGAGAAAATGTTGGAAGGATTTAAAATCAACCGTTTTAAAAATTACGATGAGGTAATGGGCAGCACGCAGTTTGTAAACGGGGCCCTGCAGTTGAGCCTGCAAAGCTCGTTGCCAAAGGGCATCATCAGGTACAGCACAAACGGAGAAAATCCAAATGCACAAAGCCCGACATATAAACAAGCATTGCAGATTAGGGATAGTCAGCAAATCAGGGCTGCCGTTTTTAGAAAAGATACAATGATACCCCCGGTGGTATTTGGAAAAGACTTTAGCATTAGTAAAAGTACGGGCAAAAAGATCCGTTTTCGTCGCCCGCCAAAAGAAGGTTATGCACCTGAAGGAGGAATGGCTTTAGTGAACGGCGTAAGCGGGAGTAAATTGTATAATGACGGAGAGTGGACTGGCTTTAGCGGTGAAGATATGGAGGTGGTGATTGATCTGGAAAAAGAGCAGGAAGTATCTCTGCTTGGCATAAATATATTAAAGTATCACTGGCAGCGAATGTGGGAACCACAACTACTTAAATTTGAAGTTTCGACGGACGACAAAAACTACATTGAAGTCTATCGGCAAAATAGTTTTGAGGTAGAGGGAATCAATCAGATCAGGGCCAAAATAGCGTCGGTTATGGCACGCTATATTAAAGTTACGGCAATCAGCAAAGGGATTATCCCCGAAGGAGCTTATGGTGCAGGAGGGAAAGCCTGGTTACTGGCCGACGAAATTTTTGTTCATTAATCATTTAGTAGACATGACAATTGCTATCGTTTTATCTTGTATCCTGTTGCTGATCCTATTGGTTTCGGCTTTCAGGGTTAATGCTTTTATTTCCTTCCTTATCGTATCCATACTGGCGGGCATTCTGTTGGGCATTCCGTTAAATAAAGTAGCCGGGTCTGTTGAAAAGGGAATAGGTGATGTGTTGGGCTCGTTGGTCGTCATATTTACCGTTGGGGCAATGATGGGAAAATTGGTAGCCCAAAGTGGGGCCGCCCAAAAAATAGCAGCTTCGATGATGCGTTTGTTTGGCGAAAAATATATTCAATGGGGCGTAGTTACTACCGGATTTCTGATTGGCATACCCCTGTTTTATGGAATCGGCTTTGTACTGATGGTACCCTTAATTTTTTCGATGGTTTATAAGTACAAACTCCCGGCTATGTATGTCGGTTTGCCTATGTTGTCGGCCTTATCCGTAACCCATGGCTTTTTACCACCCCATCCATCGCCTTCGGCTTTGGCCATACAATTTAACGCCAACATGGGGCTTACGCTATTGTATGGATTGGTTATTGCTATTCCAGCTATCGTTGTAGGCGGCCCGCTTTTTTCCAGAACCTTAAAACATATCTCATCGGTGCCGCTAAGCACTTTTGTATCGGCCGATAAGCCTGAGACAGAATTGCCAGGGGCATTTAATAGCTTTTTTACCGCTTTGCTGCCGGTGCTATTGTTAATTGGCGCTACCATATTTACTTTTTCTAATAATCAGGATCCTGCATTGGTACAGTTTTTTGCTTTTGCCGGTAGTCCTACTATTGTGATGCTGGTTGCCTTGGTTACCGCAACTTTTACGCTGGGTATTTTTCAGGGGAAAAAGATGGGCGAGGTGATGAATATTTACGCTGAATCTATCAAAGATGTAGCCATGATTCTGCTCATTGTTGGCGGATCAGGGGCATTGAAGCAGGTTTTGATAGATAGTGGCGTAAATGACCAGATTGCGCTACTTTTGAAGGACCTGGATATGCAGCCTTTGTTTTTGGGTTGGCTAATTGCTGCGCTTATTCGTTTTTGCGTAGGTTCGGCTACGGTTGCTGGATTGACAACTGCCGGAATTATTTTACCTTTAATGGCAGCAGCTCATGTAAATCCCAACCTGATGGTTTTGGCTGTTGGGGCGGGAAGCCTCATGTTTTCGCATATCAATGATGCGGGGTTCTGGATGTTTAAAGAGTATTTTAACTTAAATATGAAAGATACCTTTAAGTCCTGGGCGGCCATGGAATCGATTGTGGGCATTGTAGGCCTCATTGGTGTACTTTTATTAAATCAAATTATTTAAATATGACTATGGAAACTTTTAATGCAGATGAGCAGTTTAATCAACTGGGGCTAACTTTGCCACCGGCACCGGCACCTTTGGGTGTTTACAAGCCATTTTTGATAGATGGTAAATACCTCTATTTGTCGGGACATGGGCCTGTTAATGACGACAGGAGTTTAATGATAGGTCGTATTGGCGCCGATCTTGATCAGGAGGACGGCAAGTTGGCGGCCAGGCAGGTGGGGTTAACCATGTTGTCGACCATTAAAACAAATCTGGGAAGCCTAAATCGTGTAAAAAGAGTAATTAAGGTGTTAGGTATGGTCAATTGTACACCTGATTTCGAGAAACATCCTTTTGTAATTAATGGTTGTAGTGAACTGTTTGCACAGGTTTGGGGCAATGAAAATGGAATAGGTACCCGTAGTGCGGTGGGCTTTGGCTCGTTGCCCGACAATATTCCCGTTGAAATCGAAGCTTTGTTTGAGCTACATGACTAACGAATATATGGAACAGGATTGGTATCAAATAGATGGTGTTCATGACCTGGATTCGCCAGCATTGGTTTTTTATACCGAACGGATTGTAGCTAATATTGAACTGCTAAAAAGGAGTATCGATTCGATTGCCCGATTACGCCCTCATGTAAAAACGCATAAATCGGCCGAAATTACGCAGCTGCTGATCCAGGCGGGAATCATGAAGTTTAAATGTGCTACTATTGCTGAGGCCGAAATGCTAGGTAGTTGTGGGGCAGCGGATGTGTTGTTGGCCTATCAGCCTGTTGGTCCAAAAATAGACCGTTTTATAAGGCTGATGAGCACTTTTCCGTTAACCCAATTTTCGTGTTTGTTGGACAATGAGGTGACTTTGGATCAGCTAGCCCTGGCTGCCAAAAGTTCAGGTCGGGATATTACTGTATTTCTGGACCTGAATTTAGGAATGAACCGTACAGGAATAACACCAGGCAAAAATGCAGTTGCCCTATATCGAAAGGCATTTGAAAACGAAGGCATTCGTATCGCAGGATTGCATGGTTACGACGGACATATTCACGATTCATCGTTGGAACGAAGAAAGGAACAATGGCAACAGGGATGGGATTCTATTCAAACCATGAAAGATGAAATCCTGGCCGATGGTTTACCTGCTCCGCTTATCGTTGCCGGTGGCACGCCAACCTATCCTTTTTATGCGGCACAACAGGAGGTTGAATGTAGTCCGGGTACCTTTATTTTGTGGGATAAGGGCTATAGTAATACCTGTGCGGAGCAGCCTTATTTTATTGCTGCAGCATTGATTTGCAGGGTAATTTCTTTGCCGGATGAAACTAAGGTGAGTGTAGATCTGGGGCATAAAGCTGTTGCTGCCGAAAATGAATTAGTCAAGCGTGTTAGTTTTATCAATGCACCTGATGCGGGTATCCTGAGCCAGAGTGAAGAACATCTGGTGCTGGAAATGCCTCTGGGGCATGGATTTAAAATAGGCGATGTTTTGTATGGTATACCCATTCACATTTGTCCTACGGTAGCCTTATACGACCTGGCCATAACCGTATCCGACCATCGGGTTTCGGGTGTCTGGAACATTATTTCAAGAAGAAGAAAAATTAATATATAGCCTATGTTTGCAATAGATGCGCATCTGGATTTGAGTATGAATGCGTTGGAATGGAACCGCGACCTGAGGTTGGCGGTTGCTGATATCAATAAAAGAGAAGTTGGCTTGACCGACAAACCTGATAGGGCAAAGGCAGTAGTGTCGTTACCTGAGTTGAGGAGGGGTAAAATTGGGTTGGTGGTGGCCACGCAGATTGCCCGTTTTGTAGCGCCAGATAATAAGTTGCCGGGCTGGCATTCGCCGGAGCAAGCCTGGGCGCAAACACAAGGGCAATTGGCCTGGTACAAAGCCATGGAAGCCGCTGGAGAAATGGTGCAGGTTCACAATCTGGAAACTTTACAGCAGCACCTGGATTTGTGGACAACAGCTATGGATGATGCTCAAAAGCCGATTGGTTATATTTTAAGCCTGGAAGGTGCCGATTCTATAGTAACCATCGGACACCTGGAGAAAGCCTATATTAATGGATTAAGAGCTGTGGGACCGGCACACTATGGCCCGGGCAGATACGCACAGGGGACCGATGCAACAGGCTTTATGGGGCCTAAGGGACATGAGCTGCTCAAAGAAATGGAGCGATTGAATATCATCCTGGATGCCACACATTTATGCGACGATAGTTTTTGGGAAGCGCTGGATCATTTTGGCGGACATGTGTGGGCTTCGCACAACAATTGCAGGGCGCTGGTTAATCATAACCGACAGTTTAGTGATGATCAGATTCGTGCACTGATTGACAGAGGTGCGGTTATTGGAGGGGCTTTGGATGCCTGGATGATGGTTCCTGGCTGGGTACGTGGACAATCGACACCACTGGGTATGAACTGCAATCTGGATGTGATGATTGATCATATTGATCACATTTGCCAGATTGCCGGAAACTCCAGGCATGTGGGCATTGGCTCAGATCTGGACGGGGCCTTTGGAAAGGAGCAGTGTCCTTATGATGTGGAAACTATTGCTGATCTTCAAAAAATACCGGTATTATTTGCAAAAAGAGGCTACTCGCCCGAAGATATTGAAAACCTGATGCAGGGCAATTGGCTTCGTTTTTTAAGAAAGGCATGGGGTTAAAAAAATGCGAGCGTCGAAAAGGCGGTGGCTAGGGTAATGGAAACCTATTTAAGTACCCAATAGCCCAGAGCAAGCCATACGAGCCCTTTAATCAGGAAAAATAAAAATCCCCATATGCCAACTTTTTTCAGCCATTTTAACAGGACTGTTTTTTTTTCGGATGTAGGTTTGGTGTTCATATTTGCAAAGGTAATTGATTTATACATCAGTTAGTTAGGGATTTGTATTTATAGCAACGTTGCGTGGGATAAAAAAGTGTGTCAATGTGCGTGGATTTGTGTACACATCCGAGTTGATCTCAAACACCTCATAAATGTTTTTGGTACTTAGTACCTCGGCCACGGTTCCATCGTACCATTTTCTCCCATTTTTTAGCATAATGATACGATCTGCGTATTGGGCGGCCAGGTTGATGTCGTGCAAAATGGTAACAACCATAAAACCCCTTTTGGTCAGCATTTTTGCAATTGCCAGGGTTTGTTGCTGATATTGCAAATCCAGACTGGCCACAGGTTCATCCATCAGCAGCAAGGCATTGGGAATATCCCAGATCTGGGCCAGTACGCGAGCCAGTTGTACCCGTTGCTGTTCGCCACCCGACAGGCTAAGGTAAGACCGATCGGCAAATGCCGCAATGCCTGTAAGCTCCATAACTGCTATTGCAATATCCTGATCTTTTAAAGAGGGAGTGTTGCGGTAATGTGGATAGCGACCCATCATTACAATTTCCAGTACGGTAAAGGCCATGTTGACAATGTTTTGCTGATTCAATACCGCACGTTTTAGCGCCAGCTGGCTTATGGTGTATTCGGTAACACACTTGTCCTGCAGTTTTACCGTGCCCGAAACCGGTGATTTTTCGCCACTGAGCAGCCTGAATAGAGTTGATTTTCCGGCCCCGTTTGCGCCCAGTATCACCAGTAGTTCGCCAGGTCGGATGCTAAAGGAAATGTCTTTTACCAATGCTCTTTTTCCTACTTTATAGGTTAATGAATCTGCTACCAACATATTATAAAACGAGTTTCTTCTTGTCTTTGATTAAAATGTATAAAAAAAGAGGGGTACCCAATAGAGCTGTGATTACACCTATGGGTAGTTCTATTGGGGCAATAACCGTTCGGCAAAGCATATCGGCCAGGGTAAGCATTAATGCCCCGAATAGTGCCGAAGCAGGCAGTACATGTTTATTGTCGACCCCAATCAGCAATCTAATCGTATGAGGCACCAGCAAACCTACAAAGCCGATGATGCCGGACACGGCCACCGATGCGCCAACTGCCATGGTTGCCAGGATCACTACATTTCTTTTGATGGTAGCTACTTTTAAGCCCAGCTGCGCGGCCTGGTTTTCGCCCAGTGCAAAGGCATTTAAAGCTTTGCCCATACGCGGCAGCAGGATTATAGGGATAGTGATAAATGGCAATACTGCCATTACTGTTTCCCAGGTAGCGCCGCCAAGACTACCCAACATCCAGAAGGTGATGTTTCTCAATTGTTGATCATCAGCCGCAAAAGTGATGAGCCCTGTTAATGCCCCTGCAAGCGCATTTATGGCAATTCCTGCCAGTAACATCGTAGCTACGTTTGATTTGCCATCGGTACGTGAAATCTGATAAACAATCAACGCAGCTATTCCCGCGCCGGCAAAAGCACCGAAAGCCAATAGGTAATACCCTAATAGATTACTTAAGCTGGTCAATAGGCTAATTTCCAGCACGATAATAACGACAGCGAGTAAAGATGCACCTGCTGAAATGCCAATCAAACCGGGCTCGGCCAGTGGATTTCTGAAAATGCCTTGAATTGCTGTGCCGGATATGCCCAATGCAGCGCCTACCAGTATGCCGAGTATCACTCTGGGCAGACGCACGATATTCATGACACCCTCATACTGTACAGAAACCACTTTAGTGCCAAACAAGCCTATTTTTTTTCCAAGAATAACAAAAACATCTGATATGGGTATTTTTACGGCACCGAGGCTCATCGAAAAAGCAGCAGCAATCAGTAGCGCAAGGGACAACGATACATACAGAAAGAACCTTCTTTTTACCATTTACTGTTCAATTCGGTAATCGCCTGCGCCAGTCTGACCGAGAAGTTGATCAGCAGATCGCCATCCATTTCCACTATTCTTTTATTTTTTCCGGCATTGGTTAATGCTACTCCAGGCATTTTCAAAATGCTGGTGATGCCGCCCAGACTTTTGTAGCCAAAATCAAACATCAGGATGATATCAGGATTGGCACTCACCAATGCCTCAGTTGTATAAGGTTTGAATTTAGAGAATCCTTGTGCAGCATTTTTGCCCCCCGAAATCCTGATGATAGCATCCATACTGGTATCTTTTCCAGCAACCATCATCACACCGGTTCCCCGGGCATAAAGGAACAATACTTTAGGCGATTTGGGGTTTTTCTTTACCGTTTCCAAAGCCTTATTTACCGCTAATGTGGTTTGTTTAATCAGCTGTTCGCCTTTTGTACGCTGATCTACTGCTATAGCCACCTGACGGATAAAGTTTAGCGCGCCTTCAGCGCTAAATTCCTGTTTAATGACAACGACTTTTATTCTTGCTGATTTTAATTGGTATTCTACAGCCTTGGCAATCATATTATCAGGCGCCAGCACCAGGTCGGGCGAGAAGGAAATGATGCCTTCGGCAGATATGGCCCGGTCTTTACTTACTTTAGGCACTTTATTGATATAAGCAGGGTAGGCACTGGTCACATCAACGGCAACAATCTGCTGACCAAGTCCCAATGCATCTACTGTTTCGGTAAGGGCTGCACTTAAAGTTATGATCCGTTTAGGAACAGTTGCATTGGCCATATGGCCAAATAATATGAGGAGTAAAAAGGAGAATATTTTCTTCATTATATGTTTTTTTATGCTTGGTTGGTTTTACAAAGGAAGCTTTAATTAAAATCATTCCAAATAATTTACCGTTGCTTAACGGTATCGGTATTTTTCGTTTTTCCGTTTTTTTTGCTTGCTATTGATGTTGTGATTTATTTTTAATGTTCTTTTATTTAGAGGTTTACGTAGTTATTTTTTTGTGCAGTCTATTGTCGTTTGATTGGTAGTATTGGTTAAAATTATCCTGATTCCGTTAACATAATCCCGAAATGGTTAAAAATAATCCGGATCACGTTGCCGGATTATTGACAAATGTAAGCATATTTGTGATCTTATTTAGACTGGTTAAAAATAACTTCTATGCCCACGTGTAATTATTCTGTGATTAAAAACGTCCTGTTTATGGTATTGCTGCTGCTGGTGGATGTTGTTCGGGCGGACGATACAAAAGGAAGATTAACAGGAATAGTGTTGGATGAATTGGGGAAGCCTATGGCTGGAATTACAGTGTCGCTTCAGCCCGACTACAGGAAGGCATTGAGCGATGAGAAGGGTAAATTTAGTATAACCGGTTTGTATGCAGGAATCTATACTCTGACCGTAAATGCAATAGGTTTTGAAAGCCACCGACAGGAAATTGAGCTTACCGGAGGGCATACGCTGGTCATTACTATTCAGTTGAAACGGGGTAACAAAGCTTTAAATGAAGTGAGCATAAATAGCCATCATAGTAATCCTGATAATTTCATTGATATGGTCCGCACGGCAATGCCAAGCAAAGTGATCAGTCGCCAGGAAATTGAAATGATGGGTAGCAGAAGACTTGACGAGGTGCTAAAAGAGCAAACCGGGCTGGCCATGGTGAATGATATTGGCTCGGGCAGCAGGGCAATAGGTTTGCAAATGCAGGGTTTTAGCAGTGGTTATACCATGATTATGATAGACGGGCAACCTATGGTGGGCCGCAACAATGGCAACCTGGATTTGTCGAGGATCACCGTTTCCAATATCGAGCGGATAGAGATCATCAAAGGTGCTTCTTCCTGTCTGTTTGGAAGCGAAGCGCTTGCCGGTGTAATCAATATTGTGACCAGAAAAAATATTACTCAGCCACAGGCAATGGCCGCATTGCGTTACGGGAGTTTTAGCATGCTTGATGCGACGCTTGAGGGAGAAACTCCTTTTGCAGGTAAAAAAGGATCGGCCTATTTGTCGGCCAACTATTACCGTACAGATGGTTTTAATGCCAATCCCTATCTTAATGAGGGCAAAACTGCACCGCCATTTAACAGTCTGGCTTTGCAGGGCAGAGGGCGATACCTGTTGAGCGAAAAAAGTGCGATTAACCTAAATGGACGATATGTGACCCGGCATTCGGACAATCAGATTTCGTATGGGGTAAAGCCTAGCAGGGATGTATTGGATGAAAAGGATTTGAACGGTTCGGTGGCATTGAACAATAATTTTAATAATGGATTAAAGTTAAAAACGCAGTATTATTTAACCAATTATCAGACCAGACAGAACATCACCGATTTAACCAGTGGAACCGTTATGCCCGGAAACCAATTTGATCAGTATCTGCATCGGGCCGAAGTACAGGGAGCAAAACAATTTTCTGACGCACTAGAGCTTACCGGTGGTGTAGGGGGGGCTTATGAACTGCTAAATAACACTGCCTATCGTAATACCAAGAGCATGGCCAATTATTTTGGGTATGCACAGGCCAATTGGCAGGCTGCCAGTCAGCTGTCGGTAACAGCGGGTGCACGTTATGATTACCATGATAAATATGGTGCAAAAGTAAATCCAAGTATTGGGTTACAATATAGTCCATACACTAATTTTACACTGAAAGCTGCTGTAGGTAGCGGTTTTAAGACACCTAATTTCCAGCAGTTGTACATGGTGTTTACCAATCTTCAAACCGGTTATACTGTTTTGGGTGCCGAGGAGTTCTGGCGTGAACTGAAGCTTTTGCAAGATGCAGGCCAGATTCTGAATGTATTTTCTTCGGCACAAAATGTTGGTCAGCTGAAACCCGAACGTTCGGTATCCTATAGCGGAGGGTTCAATTATAGTCCTATAGCCAGTGTAAAACTGGATGTCAATGTGTTTTATAATGACATGAAGAACTTTATCAACTCTGAGCAGGTAGCGGTAAAAGCCAACAATCAGCAGGTTTTTTCCTATATGAATATCGCCAGGGCATATACTACCGGTGTGGAGATGGGAGTAGGTTGGGCAGCTACCAGATCGATAAATATTTCTGCCGGTTACCAATTGCTTTATGCGGTGGACAAGGGGGTGGTCGACTCTATAAAGAATGGTACCGGTTTATATGGTTCCGTATATGACACTGATATCAATGATGTTAGAAAATCAACCCGCAAGGATTATTTCGGCCTAAATAACCGTTCCCGTCATATGGCAAACATCAAAGCTAGTTACAGTCACGAACGATCTGGTATTACGGGAACTTTCAGGGTCAACTATCGCAGTAAATATGGTTTTTCTGAAGACAATAAGGGCAATAAGTTTTTAGACCCTTATGATACTTATGTCCGCAGTTTCTTTTTGCTGAATGCTGCGGTACAAAAGACATTTTATAACAAGCATTTACAGTTGCAGCTAACGGCAGACAACCTGATGAACTATCGTGATCAGTTGATGCCGGCACAGCAGGGCCGGGCTATAGTTGCTGGCGTCAGTTGGCGTTTTTTTTAAGATTGAAAACCGAATGATATGATCAAAAAAACAGATATGAGAAAGCGCAAATTAATACAAGGAGTGGCCATATTGGCCATGCTGACCGTGATGGCTTCCTGTACCAAGGAAGAAATAAAACCAGTATTGGAAGATGGGCTAAGTACAGTGGTAAAAGACATTCCCGGAGATGTGGGGAATACAGTGGGCGGTACAAAACCCTTTGAGATTTTTTATTTCAGCCTTAAAACGGGGGCAAAAGTTGATAAAAGTAAGTTACTGACCGCCGACTGGGACCTGGCCTTTGCAAAGGAATACAATTCCTACGTATCCGTTAACAATGGTACCAACGACCAGAGCTATGGCTTTGGTGGACCTGGAAAAGGGGGGATGGTAGTGGTAAATCAGGCTTACGATGCGGTTAAGACAGCTCCATCTGATGAGGCGTTTACCACCAATGGAATTACCGCTGCCGGATGGGATTCGGGAAACGGCAATGGCTGGTATTTTTATGAACTGAACACTCATATTGCAGTGCCGATTAAAAATAGAACCTATGTACTGCGTACTGCCGAAGGTAAATATGCAAAATTACAAATGGTAAGCATGTATAAAGGTGCACCAGCTACGGTGACCGATTTGAACTGGCCGGCGCCCTATTTTACCTTCCGGTATTATGTACAGCAGGACGGAAGCAGAAACCTGTCTACCAAAGACTAAATCAATAGATTATCCATTTAATATTATATTTTTTTATGAACTATTTAAAAACTGTTAAAATCTGCAGCTTATTGCTTAGCACAGTTGTCATTGTTGCCTCTTGTAAAAAAGACAAAAAGGAAGAAGAACCAACCGTAGCTCCGTATTATTATAAACTGGAACGGATTGAGAATTTCAGTTCCAGTGTTACAGGCGCAACTACCATTTATTTTAATTTTGCCAACAAGAAAGAGGTAGCTGCAAGTCAGGCAAAAACCAATGATTGGGATATGGCTTTCGGAGGACTTCTGGCTAGTTTTGTGAGCGGAAATAATGGGGCCGACGCTGTAAATTATGGTACTGGTGGTACCGCAGTTGGCGGGGCATTGGTGATAGAAAAACCATTTGATGAAGTAACCGATATACCTGCTTCGGCGGGCTTTAAAACCGGAAAAGATTTATTTGGGATGGACAAAGAAGGCGCACGTGCTGACGGAATTGGCTGGTATTTGTATGACGAAACCGGACTGATAAGAGGAGATGGAAGCGCGCGTAAAAAACATGTGGTGTATGCCATGCCCGAAAAACGTACCGTAGTTATCCGCGCTGCTAATGGCGACTTTGTAAAAGTGAAAATGATAAGCTGTTATAAAGATGCTTTTACAGCCGATAAATGGTTCATCGATAGCACTAAGATGTTTTATACGTTTGAATATGTAATCGTGCCTAAAGGCAGTACCAAATTTGTAATTAAATAATTAACCCGAAAATTTAACACCTTAAATTCATAAACATATGTTAAGCAATTCCATTAAAGAAGCGACTAAAGAAGCGCACCAGAACCTGGAAAAAAAAGTAGTGGTAAAAATGAAAGCCATCCGTAGTGACGCCGATTATGCTGATTTTTTAAAGCATTTTTATGCCTATTTCAATGAGGTTGAACAAGCGATTGCCCCTTATATCAACACCGGATTGTTACCTGACTATGCCGAGCGCCGCAATTCTGCTTACCTGAAAAAAGACATTGAAGAATTGGGTGGAAGCACCAATGATTTACCTGCTGCACAGGCACCGGAAATTACGAATACGATACAGGCCCTGGGTGCTTTGTATGTGATGGAAGGTTCTATTATGGGGGGACCAATCATTGTAAAGATGCTGGAGAAATTTGGAATCACTAAAGGAGTATCCTTCTTTTCGGGATATGGAGAGGCAACCGGACAAATGTGGGGTAAGTTTATTGCAGTGTTAAATGCGCAGGCAAAAAACGAAACTGAAGAAGCTCAGGCTATTGCTACCGCCAACGGTACATTTTCACAATTCGGAGAAGTATTTGGCGAAGTGAGCGTAGTCTGAAAAGTTCCGCTAAAAGATATACACGCTCATGAAAATAAAATCTAAAATTGAAGGGTCGGACGAGTGGTTGTTCATTGAAGAAATTCCTGAACGTTACTCGCCCAGTGCCCCGCTCTCAGAAAAAAATGTGAACATTAAAAGCCTGCCGGCGCAAAAACTGGTAAACTACCAGCTTAGCGCAGGGGGCTTGTTCCTTGTGCACTCTACCATGCAATTTAATGCCAGTGTTAAAGTGCTTTCGGAAATAGAAGGAGAGACCATTACCTCTCAGTTCATTTTTTATGGCCCCAATCTGAATGCCGTTAAAAAGGAGGTCAAAAGTAGCCGCCGGGAGGGTAGCAGACACAATATCCGGTATATCCCATCCATAAAAGGCAAATACCCAATGGTACCTGATATAGAGTACAAGTACTTTCTGCTGGTGTTATCCAAAGAATATTATTTTCACCTGATTGATCAGCATTCGCTGCTGCATAGCGATTTTGTCCGCGAAATTTTAAAAGGGAAATATACCTCATTTGCTGCAAAAGATCTTCCGGTAACCACCGAAATGAAAAGGGTGATCAATGATATTTGTGAATGTAAAAGAACAGGCGAGCTAAAAAGGTTGCATACAGAATCGAAGATTTTGGAACTGCTGATGCTGCAACTGGAACAAATGCAATCGGGGGTAGAGGTTGATAAATACCTGATCAAGCAGGATGATTTAAAAAAAATAGAACATGCCCGCGATATTTTGGACGCCTCCTATACCTATCCGCCTACCATTATTGAGCTTTCTAAACAGGTTGCGCTAAACGAATTTAAGCTCAAAAGAGGCTTTAAGGAATATTACGGGACAACCATTTATGGTTATGTAACCCGGCTTAGGATGGAAGAAGCCAGAAGGCTGATTCTGGACGAACGGAAAAGTGTGGGGCAGGTTGCTGCCGCTGTTGGCTTTAACCATCAAAGTCATCTTACAGATGCATTTAAACGTTATTTCGGTATTCTACCCAGCGAAATTAAATCCAACGAGGACTAATGATATCGTTCCCTGCAATCATTGATCCCATATCCATAAAATGGACGATTTCTATCCCGAAATGGTTAAAAATAATCCGGTTTCCGATAACAGATTCTATTTTATAGTACGCATATTTGTTTTGTTATTTAGACTGATTAAAAATAAGTACAAATCAAATATGCTTAATATAATGAAACATTCACGTTTAGCAGGATTACATAGTTTCCTGTTTTTCTCTTTGTCTATGGCTGCATTCAGTACCATATTTACCAGTTGTTCGGAGAAGGATATTGCCGAACCCGAAAAGGAGGTAGAAGTAGTTGTATTTAACAAACTGCTCAAGGTAGAGAATTTTGCCATGGAAACTGATGATAAGAACCCTACAGTATCTAAAACGGCCGTTTATTATAGCCTGGAAGACCGAAAAGATATCGCCTTGGTAAATGCCAAAACCACCCGCTGGGATATTGCCTTCAACGGTCTTTACAACAGTTTCATTTCGGGTAACAATGGTAAAAATGAAGCTAATGCTGGTTTTGGGTCTAACGGAGTAGGTGGTGTAATGATTGTACAAAAACCTTACGACGAGGTGATAGACATTCCGGCCGACAGTGAGTTTAAAACCGGAAACGGATTGATCGGTACAGATGATGCCGGTGCATTTGGACAAGGAACTGGCTGGTACCTGTACGATTTTGGAGGTTCTATTGTTGCAACGGGAGCAGACAAGCAACATGTAGCTTACGCCTTGGGGAATCCGCTGAAACTGCTTAACGGAACTACCATCCCAGCCCGAACTATTATTGTACGCACGGCCAAAGGTAACTATGCAAAGATCAAGATGATCAGTTGTTATAAAGATGCTTTTACACCTGATCTGTGGTTCAAAAACACACCGCATATGTATTTTACTTTTGAATATACGCTTGCTCAAAAAGGAAGCACAAAATTTAAATAACCCTTTTTTTAACTCAATATGAATTTAAAAAGTATACCCTTTTTAACGGGAATCCTATTGCTTATGGTTTTGTTTGCCTGCAACAAAACAATGGACCTCCCGGCACAGCCGGGCAACAGGATATTGTCCTATAAAGTCACTAATGTACAAGACACCGTAATCTATGGAGCAATAGATGATATTGAAAAAAGTATTACCGTATATGTGCCTTTTTACTACAACCTTGCAGTAATAGACCCCGAAATTAAGCTAAGCGATGGAGCAAAGCTAGAAGAGGCTGTTGATGCGGTTGAGGTAACCCGTACCGATGTGGTGTACAAAGTAAAGGCTGCTGATGGCACTATAGCCAGTTACAAACTTAAAATTGTGGTACAAAATGCCGGAGATCTGTACGTAAAGGAATTGTCGACTGCCAGCAGCATTGCTGTTTTTTATCCGAATGCACAATTTATTGTATCCGGAAATTTCTTTACCATCGATCCGGCCCTCATTGACACCCGGATGGTGGCTAAAAATGGAGGAAAAGAAAGTTCCATTAGCTATGGTACAATGGGTGGTGGAAGGAATGTAGAGAATGGCCAGGTTGCCTATAACATTAATTATAACACCTTGTTGCCAACCTTGGATAGCGGATTATATTATATTAAAGTTAAGGTATTTGGACAATCAGCACAATCCAGGTACCCGATACGGATTTCCTATAAACAACCTGATATTGCCCTGGTAAGCCGCGAGTTGAAACAAGGTGAGTCGTTCTCCTACAATGTGATGCCGGGTACCGTCCTTACCGGAATTAAAAGTGTTGCATTGGCTGATGATAAAGGGGTATTCAGAAACCTGATTGTAGGTGCTTACACCCGTACCCAGCTACTTTTGCAGGTTCCGGACAATTTTCCTCCCGGCGACTACCAGCAGTTGCGTATCGAATTTGATGGCTGGAATACCCTAACCAAAAACTTCATCATTTTTAAAGTAAACCCAAAATAAATGAATCTCAGCCCTTTTGGCCTAATCATATCTTAAAAAAAACATGAAACAAACATTATTAAAAACGCTTATAGCTGCAGCAGTTATAACCATCAGTGTATCATCCTGCAAAAAAGAAAATGAACCAGCAGCGCCTGGACTATCTGCCAACCATGCTACAAAAGCTGTAGTACCGGGTGCGATCAATGTGGCATCATTTACCACTGTATGGGGCAATCCTTATAACCCTGCAAGTTACGGTACCATAGCCTACAGCCTGGTTGCGAATGCAATATTAACACCTGGCGAAGCCTTGTTTAGCGGGCAGGTAAACAACACGCTTAGCGCCGGAACAGGATTCACCCTGCATTACCTATACAATACCAGTTTAACATTGGCCGGTATTACTGCCGCCGACTTTCTCGTGCCAGCAAACAATTATACTGCGGCATCAACTATTGGTATGAACACCAGTACAGGAATACCTAATGGCTGGTTTAATTACGCTACTTCAGCTCCAACGCCAGTTGCGGGGTTCTTTGCCATTGTAGATGATGGTACTGATACCTATGTTATTCAGTTGACAGGTTTCCCGAACTCAGCTTCGCGTCCTGCAAGCACTGATCAGAACGGCGATGGTGTCATCAACGGAAGAGACATTGAAGTGAAAAGCGATGTAAACTTCTCTTACAAGTTATTATAATCTGAATTAATTTAATCACAACAGCCGAAGGGCCGGGATACGGCAGGCTTTGAAAACAACCGTACCCCTAATGAGATGATCCCGACCGGCATAAGGAGCAAATATATCCTTTTGCCGGTTTTTTACCAAACCCATAACACATGAAGAACTTTTATATTTTAATGCTGCTGCCGTTACTGTTTTTTTCCTGTAAAAAGGAATATCCAGATTATCCTTATGCAGAAATACAGCAATTTATCATTAAAGATGCCAAAGGAGCCGAACTTAAAGCGGTGATTAAAGGTGATGACATTATGATTTACTGGCCACCCATGCAGAATGTACCAGATTCCATCAGCCCATTGGCCACAGTTTCTGAAAGGGCAACGATTTTACCTGAATCCGGTAAAAAAGTACCTTTTAAAGACGGGACAACTTATACGGTTACCGCGCAAAATGGAACCATAAAACAATACAAATTGAAACTGGCCCTGAACCAGGTAAAGCCCCTGCTTATTGTTAGTACAAGTGCTTTAGTGGGAGCATCCTTAGGTATAGGAGGTGATTTCTTTATACCCGATGCCACAAAGACAAAGGCGTTTCTTATCGATAGTAAAGGGCAAGAAATACAACTGAACAATCTACTTTCCATTACACCGATCAGCATTTCGCTTTACCTGCCGGAATTGGAAGAAGGTAACTATAGAGTTAAATTAATCAGCGGGATACATACCGTGTTTGCAAAAGATCCGCTTGCAATCACTTATTCGGCCAGCCCGATCCTGGACCGCGTTCTTGTTGATTACCCAAGGGATCTAAAAAGGGGAGGAACATACAAATATCGTTTTACCGGTACCCCAATATCTAAGATTACAAAATTGCGGTTAAAACTGCTGACCGATAATAGCTTCCAGGATGTGGAAATTAAATCAAGAAATGTCGATAATACTGTTGAGATAAAAATACCATCCACTATGCCATTGGGCACTTACACCGCTTTTGAGATCAGCTCTTCATTGTTTGTCGCGCCATTTGTCAGGAACCTGAGCGCTTCGTACCGCATTGTAATCTCAGAATAAAAATATAGGATGAAATATAAAGTTTACTGGATCATAGCAATAGCATTTGCATTGGGCTGTAAAAAAGATAGCCTCATTGACAATGATGCACCTATTTCACCAACTACAGGTACACGTAAACAATTTACGCTGGATTCGATTTTTCTGTATGCCAGGCAGACTTATCTGTGGAATGAGGCATTGCCTTCCTATGCTGATTTTGATCCGCGTAACCGCTACGCGGCCTTATCACCCGATTTGAAAGCGTTTAAGCAAGAACTGTTTGACATCAGTCAACTGAAGTTAAATCCCTTAACCGGTAAAGCTTACGAATTCTTATCGGGTAGCGGTTGGGCAAAATATTCCTACATGCAGCAGGGCGCACTTGCCGGACAAAAGACAGCCGGGACTACTGTAGCTACTGTTGCTGTACTGGAAAAGAAGTTGATACAGCAGTCTGGCAAGACCGTTGCCTATCTGGCTGTGGGTGCATTTCCTTCATTAAATAGCTGCAAAGCAGAGCTGGATGTTGCTTTTACAGAATTTTCGGCTACACAACCTGAAGATTTAGTTATCGATCTAAGAAGCAATACCGGGGGATATGTAGAAACGGCTGAGTATTTGGCTAATCTGATAGTACCTTCAGCATTGAATGGTAAGTTGATGTATAGCGAACAATACAACCCGCTGATGCAAAGTGGAAAAGCCGTTATTTTAAAGCATCAGCCTTATCTGGATAGCAATGGAAAAACGGTACTTTACAATGGGCGGTTGGCCACCATGGCGGATGTGGATTATACCGAAGCCGTTAACAGCTATAAGTTTAGTAAAAAGGGGAAACTGGAAAGTGTTAAGAATATTTATTTCATCGTATCCAATCGTACAGCATCAGCTAGCGAAATGCTCATTAGTTGCATGAAACCCTATTTTAAAGTCGTGCTGGCTGGCGAACCCACCTATGGCAAGCCTGTAGGCTTTTTCGGGATTCAGGTAGCGGAATATATAGTTTATCTGTCGGGTTTTTTGATCCGAAATGCCGATGGTTGGTCTGATTATTTTAATGGGATGGGGGTGGATATTGCGGTTGCACCAACATCAAATGCGGTATTGGGAGATTCTGCTGAACCATGCTTAGGTGCCGTATTGGCCAGCATAAATGGTCATGCAATTTCTGCTGTAGGCTATACTGGCATTAAACAGAACCGGTTAATGAACATACCTTCAACCCTCAACGATGCTGAAACACCAGAAGGAGCTGAAGGTATGATAGAAAATCGATTAAAATTTAAAAGCAGGAATTAGTCTTTGCTTAATTTTTTAATCGGTTTAAGGACCACTTTTTTGAATTCTACTTCAGATCCTTCGGCCTGCAAGGCAATTTGTCCGCTTTTGGCTGTGCAGTTTGTACCGTGGTTGGCCAGTTTTCCGTTTACCCATACTTTTACCTCATCGTTCAGACATTCTACAACCATGGTATTCCATTCACCAACAGGTTTTTCCAGGTTATCGCCCAACCTTTTTATCCTGCGTTGCTTGTCGCCATTTATACCCCAGTTGGCTTTAGGACCACGTCTGCTTTCCATATCCGGTACGGTGATGTCTTCTTCAATACACCAGAAGTCGCCAGCATTCTCATGCATCATCTGTACTTCCAGTGATTTTGGGAACATACTGTAAAGTGCCCTTGGTGTTGAGGCGTGGACTAAAACGCCGCAGTTTCCGGGTTTGGCCGAGAAGCGATATTGTACTTCAATGCGGTAATTCTGGTAGCTGGCATCGGTAATCAGGTGCCCTTGTGGCTTACCCATACTTACCAGCAAGCCATTGCGGACAATAAATGAGGGTTTCACATCAGGATTTTTATCCTTTTCAGGCACATCGCTATGCCAGCCCGTCAGATCTTTTCCGTTGAATAATTTTTTGGTTTGTGCAAATGACAAGGTGCCGGTTAGGCACAGCATTACAATTAATAATTTGGTGGTTCGGTTTTGTTTCATTTGTTTGTTTTTTTGTGTGTTGAGGAAAAGTACTGAAAAACATCCTCTTTGGAAGCTAAATATAACATTCCAGGGCCGAATGTTTCTATATAATGAAAAGAAATTTTTAAGTGGATACAATATTTTGTTCAATTGTTCGTCTTTATTATTGAGAGCGTTAATTTAGATGAGCGGGAATAGTCGGAGGATTATTCCCGCTTTTTATTTTTATTCAGTTTATTCATTTAACCGGATCAGGCAGCCTTTTTTGCTTTGACACGATAAATACGTAAATTAAGCTAATCGTCACTAATGGAGAAACTTAATGAATATTAAATCGACAAATGTTTCGCGCAAAAATCTAAAAGAAATACAGAAGATTTTGGAGGTCAGTCCCATGGGAGCTTTTCAGGCGGATACGGGAGGTAATTGTCTATTTTTGAATAAACAATGGGTAAGTATCTCCGGTACAAGCATCGAGCAGTCATTGGGAAAAGGCTGGATGGCAATAATACATGAAGAAGATATCGGTCAGATCAACAATTTGCTGCAGAATGTAATTGCGGAAGGAAAAGAAGTGTTTGATTTTGTTTACCGGATTCACCACCCGGTAAAAGGAATTCGTTGGCTGAAAGTAAATGCTAAGTTTATTTTTGATGAACTAGGTGCAATTTCCTGTTACATAGGTTTTCTGGAGGACATTACCGAACGAACGTTGAGTGATCAGGCTTTAAGAGAAATAAAAGAAAAGTTGGAACGGAGCAACCTGATTCTGGATGTAAGTCAGGAACTGAGCACTACCGGGGGATGGGAATTTAATTTGCTAACCGGCGAAGTATTCTGGACAAAACAGATTTATGAGATTCATGGTGTGGATCCAGATTTCGTTCCTACGTTTGAAAGCATTCTTGCACTTTATGACGAGGGGTATTCCGAGATTCTGAAAATTCATGTAAATGATGCCATTGAGCACCAGATACCGTACGATTTTGAGTTTAAGCTGCGTACGCCAGGTGGCATGAAAAAATGGGGCAGGGGAGTTGGTATTCCTGTTGTGGTAGACAAAAAAGTAGTGGCACTTAGAGGTGCTATTACTGATATCACACAGAAAAAAGAGATTGAACTGGAACTTATCCATGCAAAGAACATAGCCGAAAATTCTGCGAAAGCGAAGACTGATTTCCTCTCGGTAATGAGCCATGAAATTCGTACGCCGTTAAATGGGATTATTGGTATTGCCAATTTGTTGAAACTTAGGCATACTATGGACCAGGAAGAATACGTACGGAGTCTTATTTTTTCGGCTGATCACTTGCTGCAGCTTATTAATGATATTCTTGACCTGACTAAAATTGAAAGCGATAAGCTGGAACTGATTTTGGCAGAGGTAAATATTTTTGAGCTGGTAAAGAACATCAAAAATCAATT
The DNA here is from genome assembly GCF_900564155.1 of Pedobacter schmidteae. NCBI lineage: Bacteria > Pseudomonadati > Bacteroidota > Sphingobacteriia > Sphingobacteriales > Sphingobacteriaceae > Pedobacter > Pedobacter schmidteae. The sequence continues at coordinate 4,046,267 of NZ_LS999839.1, forward strand.
TAAATCGCTTGCCGAATCAAAAGGAATTCAGTTAAAGAGTTTTGTAGATGACGATATTCCGGAAAGACTAATTGCCGATCCGGTGCGGCTTGGGCAAATATTAAATAACCTGATCAGCAATGCCATCAAATTTACAGAACGTGGAGATGTAACCATTGTATTACGTCTTACCACGCTAACAAATGATAAAGCAGGCATACACTTTTCCGTAAAAGATACCGGAATGGGCATTCCGGAAGAATTGTACGATACTGTTTTTGAAAGTTTTAAACAAGTGCAACAATCGGCCCATCGCAAACATACTGGAACTGGACTGGGGCTGGCCATTACCCAAAAATTAATTGAGTTGCATCACAGTCAGATTATGCTAAACAGCAAGGTGGGCGTGGGGACCGAATTTCATTTTGAAGTTTGTTTTGATCTGGCTACAGATCAGAATTCGCCTGGTAATTTCCTACCCAGCCCCGAGATTTCTGTTTATGAACATAAACTTAAGGGTTTACGCATTTTATTTGTGGAAGACAATACCATTAATGTGATGGTTGCCAAAAAACAGCTGGAGTACTTTGGCTGTATGCCCGACTGCGCTTATAGTGGGAAAGAAGCATTGGTATTGCTGGATCATAACACCTATGATGTGGCACTGTTAGATCTTCATATGCCTGAAATTGATGGGTACGCCTTGGCCGAACTTATTCAGCAGAAATATCCGGGAATTCATATAGTTATTTTTACCGCCGATATTATGACCGAAGTTAAAATGAAGTTGGCCAAAATGCATATTTATGATATTTTGAACAAGCCATTCTCGCCAGCGCGAATGTTTGATGTGCTGTATAATGTTGGCATGAACCGGGGTGTTTTACCAGAAGTAAAATAATTGTAAGGAATGATGTAGCTAAGGTTAAATAAAAATGTTTATTATTGCCTCAAACTATAGGTGAACTTCATGAAAACTAAAAAGATGCTCTTTTTTATCGCTTTTTTTGCGTGTATAAATGCTATTGCACAAACGCAGATCGGCATTATTAAGAGTCCTCAGTGGAATTTAATTGCGTCTTATGACAGCAAATTTGGGAATACACTTGAACTTTCAAATAATAGTTTGGCCATGATTGTAGGTATACCCAAAGAGGATTTTGCGATCCTCAGTCTAGATCATAAACTGGCGCAAAATTGGCTCACTCCATTGGCCGGATATCCACTCACTATTGGAAAATTTAAAAGTAAAATCCTGGTGATAGCTGCCTCCGACCGATCTTTTTTAAAAAGCTTCAGTGGTTCCTATAAAGCTTATCTCCTTGACGAAAAAACAGGTAAGGTATTGTCAGAAAAGATTATTTATGATGGAAACAAAGATTACATAGAAGAGCCTGATTTCTATTTTGCAAAAGATGGTTCTTATTTCAGAATGTCGATTCGATTAACATCAATGAAACGAAAAGCGACTATTTTTGCAGTTTCAAAATCAGATAAGTTATATCGGACAACGCAGAATTTTAGCATCATTAATTATGATGCTGACTTAAATCAAAAAGAAACAGTAGAACCAAGAATGCCGGAGGGAGACAGCTGGACAATTTCAAATGGTACAGACGGTAGTTTTTTTATTGCTACGGTAGATAATAAAAATGCTAAAGTGAATATAGCGACTTATATATCGAGTGGTGCCGATCCTTTAAAAGTAATATCTATTCCAATAGATGTTAGAAAAGGTGGGGAAATCAGATCCTTCAAATGTATTGCAGGAACAAAGCCATTCATTAGCTATCTGGCAGTAGTTTATGAAAATACTGCCAAAGAAATATCTCTACTTATCTCCAGATTAGACTTTAAAGACGGCAGCTCAAAACTATCTAAAGAGGTTTTTGATAGTAAACACGTTAAAGAACTGCAAAGATCTTTTGTTCCTGTCAATAATAAACTTGATGATCTGCAGTTTACCAAAATAGATTTCTTAGGTGTCAAAAATCTTGCTGAGTACGGTGATAAAATAATGGTTAGCGTGGCAGCTGCTTACGTCGAATCATCCAAGTATGGAACTATTACATTTGAGGGCTCATTGTTGATGAATATCTATGATCAGGAATTAAAAGGTTTGTATCATCAATTCATTCCCAGAACTTATATGAGTTTAGATGGAGAAGGATCAGATATTGCTTACACGCTTAAAAATAATACATTAAGAATGATTGCAAACGTCAGATCGGGGAGCCTTAGTTCAGTTTCCTCATGGTACGGTGAAATGGACTTTGTTAGCGGAAAAATGCTGAAGTTTACTAAAGTTCCTGATAAGGAAATTAAAGGGGGCTTTTATGTGCATACACCTGCGGTAACCTGGTTAGACCAGTCATTCATTCTACCTTATTTTGATAAACAACGTATTTTTAGAACTACATTGGATGCTCAAATGCAGTTATTGAGTTATTAAGCGTAAAGGATAACCGTATAATTTTGTCAAGGTAGTTATTGCCAGACATTATAAAAATTAGAAGCCAACACAATAAATTTGTATTTTCAACGCTATATTTGCGAATATGAGTTTACCATTGCGCATTACCTTCGAAGACAAAGATTATACCTACGTTGTTCTAACGAAATCTATTACCAGAGAAACCCCATCGATCCGGATTCACCTGAATGGCGAAGAATATGAACTGGCCCGTAATGAAAAGGGCGACTGGGATGCCGCTGATGCCACTATTAGTGATCACCAGGGGCTATTGAGTGCAATTGCCAGAAATATTAAGCTTCGGTATCGCTTACATTAGGCGTAGATTATCTAATATTTTTTAGTCGCAGATACTTTTGCCTGCTTGCTTTGTGCGAAGCATTGTTGTAAATAAATAGTTGATGGTGAAAATGTAACTGCTGATTGGGCTGCGTTGGTTTATAAGAAGATAAAAAAGTGTTGAAAGGAAAGTAAGAACGGAATTAAACCGCACTTAGGTAATTGGTTAGAGAATCGATAATTTTCGCAGGCATGGGCTGGCCGGTTTTATTTTCCAGCTGGTGCTGACCAGAATTGAATTTTTCTATGTAAGTGCCTGTTTGGCTGTTGAATTTTAAATACCCTTGATCAAAGAACCTTTCCTGTACTTCTCCTGAGGAGTCCATGGAACGGAAAGTTAACCTGAGAATTTTTCCTGATTCCTTTTCGATGACCAACCATAGGTAAATATCAGCGATATCTGCATTTTCTTCCAGATCGTAACGTTTGATCTCCAACACAATATGTTTTTCGTTCTCTAGAAAGTATAGGCAGGTAAAATCGGGTTTCATTTGTTTTCAATAGTAGATGAGCCCGAAAATAGGAAAAATTTATCAGACGTTTTCTATCTTTAGACTCTATTAAATGCAATCATATGAACTCAAGTTATCTGTCAAGTGTAATTAAGCAATTTGAATATTATAAAATGCTTGGGGAAAAGGCGATGTTACAACTCCCTGATGAAGCGCTTTTTTGGCAATATAATCAAGACAGTAACAGTATTGCTGTGATTGTGAATCATGTTGCAGGAAATATGCTCTCCAGGTTTACAGATTTTTTAACCACGGATGGAGAAAAGGCCTGGCGGAACCGGGACATGGAATTTGAAAATAAGTTTTCCAATCGGGAAGAATTGACGAGCCATTGGAATTTGGGTTGGAGCTGTTTACTGCAGGCATTGCATAGTCTTACAGAAGCACAACTGGAAAATATTGTTTATATCCGTAATGATGGGCATACGGTTGTGGAAGCAATTAACAGACAACTTGCACATTATCCGTATCATATAGGTCAGATTGTTTTTATTGCAAAGATGGCGACTAATGAGAAGTGGGAGAGTTTATCTATTCCCCGGAATAAATCAAATGATTACAACGAAAGGAAATTTACCCAGGATAAATCCAGAAGGCATTTCACGGACGATCTTTAATTTTGTTGAAAGTTGTTGATCTGGAGACTTGGAAATGATGACCAATTATAGAATTTGTATTTTTAAAAAATCAAATTTGGAGTAAAACGTGACCAAAAAAGATAAAATACCATTTCATAGGGAGGAATTGAATGTATCCGAAATAGAGATTGCTTCTATGGAAGGAGTGGATAAATTTAATCTGGGGGCTCACAGAGATGATCACTATATGTTTGTGATTCAGCAACAGGGTATGTTCGTATTGGAATTGGATTTTAACATAGTCACATTAAATGGTGCTTCACTAAGTTTTGTTACGCCAGGGCAGGTTCATAAATATATCGATCAAAAAAATAGTAAGGGCTGGTTCGTTTTTGTTGACCCTAAATTGCTGAGCATTCAGTACAGAGAAGTATTTGACACTTTTTTACATTATCGTCAGGTTGTTTCTGTGCAAAAAGAGGATGGCGTATTTGTGATGACAGATGCGTTGTCTGAATTACTGAATAACAAAAATATGCCTATGCAGAAAAATGTATTGCAATCATTGATACAAACTATTGTGGGTATGGTTGCTTCTCAGGTTTTGCAGGCTCAGGAGGAGCAAAGTGGTGTAAGTGGTTCCAAATATACATTGGTAACGAAGTTCAAGCAGTTGGTAAAAGAGAAATTTAAAGTCAACAAACAAGTGAAGGATTATGCAGGCATGCTTCATATCACGCCGCTTTACCTTAACGAAATGACAAAGAAAATAACAGGATTTTCTGCGAGTTACTGGATTCATCAGGAAATTATTCTGGAAGCAAAACGACTTTTATATTATACCGATTTGACCATAATGGAAATCGCATACGAAATTGGATATGAAGATCATGCCTATTTTTCGCGCTTCTTTAAAAAGAACACTGGCATTACAGCTTCTGCATTTAGAATTTAAAAACTATATTTTGTCCAATTATACCCATTAAATACCTATCGGGGGTTGCTAAGCTGCATCCTAATTTTGCATCATAAAATTAAAAGAAATTTATATGAATGCAACGATTAGAAGAAATACAGATTTTTATAGCGCAACAATTCCGATCATCATATCTGTCTTTTCTGTTTACCTGAGTATAGGAATAACATTGGGAATACTACCCGAATATATCCGCTTTAGTTTAAAATATGGAAGTATGCTGGTAGGCATGGTTATAGGTTTGCAGGCCCTGGCAACTTTATTGACAAGAGCTTATGCAGGTAAAGTAACAGATATAAAGGGGGCCAAACTAAGTAGTCGTGTAGGAGCGCTATTGGTAATGCTGGCAGGTGTTTTGTATCTCACTGCACCTTTGTTTAGTCCAAATGCAATTGTCGTATTGGCTATTATATTGATATCAAGAACAGTTCACGGTGTATCGGAAAGTTTTGTGGTTACAGGAGCGTTGACCTGGGCTATTGGCCTGGTCGGGGCGGAAAAATCGGGAAGGGTAATGACCTGGAATGGTATTGCGATGTACGCGGGCATCGCTATAGGTGCGCCATTGGGTATATGGTTGAGCAAAAGTTTTGGGATAGAGGTTGCATTTGGCTTTATTATAATTTTATCCATTGTTAGCTGGCTTGCGCCAAATAAACTTCCTGAACTAAATATAGAAACAGTTCATAAACGAATGCCTTTCTATAAAGTTGTTAGCAAAATTGCGGGACCAGGGATGGCATTGGGACTCTCATCCATCGGATTTGTATGCATATCTTCTTTTGTTGCCTTGTTTTTTGTTCAGAACCATTGGGGAGACGCATCATTGGCCTTTATGTTGTTTGGGGGTTTTTATGTCCTGGTAAGAATATTTTTTTCTACCTTCCCTGATAAATATGGAGCTTATAACGTTGCCTTTGTATCATTACTTATTGAAGTGGTTGGACAATTGACGCTGATGGCTTCTACTTCTAAAATGATGGCCATGATTGGTTGTAGTTTAACAGGGGCCGGATTCTCCCTCATTTTTCCCTCATTAGGTGTTTTGGTGGTTAAAAAAGTGACGCCACAAATGCGGGGAACTGCGTTAGGGGCATATGCAGCATTTTTTGATTTGTCATTGGGAATGGCAGCACCCATGGCCGGGTTGCTAGCAAGCTGGTACAATTATGACTCGGTTTATCTTTTCGGAGGGATCAGCTGCACAGTTGCTATCATGGTATTGGTGTTAGGAAAAAATAAGGAAGCATAAAACGAATTGTTGAAAGATTGGCTTTTTTTCAAAACAACCGGCAGTAAAGACGATTTATAGAATTACAAACATTAATAATATGGAAACAGGACGCATACAACTTGAATTATTTGTCAGCAAAAAAAAGTACCTCACACCACATTATATTCGCATAACACTTACGGGCGATGGAATTGAAGCCATTGCCAATACGACCGTCGGTATAAACAATAAAATTTTGATTCCACCGGCAGGGCTTTCTAAAATTTATTTTCCGAAGTATGATGCTGAAAAAAGGCAATGGATTGAGCTATCTGATGAAATAAGACCTTGGGTGAGGACCTATACCCATCGTGGAATTGATCTGGAAAAGAAAGAAATATGGATTGACTTTGTGGCGCACGGCGATGAGGGACCGGCATCCGCCTGGGCTATAAATGCCAGGCCAGGTGACGTATTGGGGGTAATGATGAAAGAAAAAAAAACGGAATTATATCCCCAGGCTGACAACTATATATTAATTGCAGATGCTACGGGTATCCCGGTTTTAGGTGCTATTTTGGAAGACCTGCCTGCTACGGCCAAAGGGATTTGTATTATTGAAGTCCATGGTAAGGAAGACGAACAAAATTTGGAAACGAAAGCAAATATGGAGTTCCAATGGTTGCATAATGACAGTCCCCAAAAAAGGAGCTTACTACCTGCAATGTTAAAGCGTTTGGAGTTGCCGGAAAAGAGTCGTTATGCATACGTTGCGGCCGAATTTTCAGCAGTAAAAGAAATCCGCGAATACCTACGGAAGGGGAAAAAATGGCAACGTGACGAGTTGGATGCATTTTCTTATTGGAAATCGGGGGTAGCAGAGGATAAATCCGCGACCGAACGCCGTCAGGAAATGTCTGAAGAATAAGTGTTTTGATCAGTTTTGTGGAGCAGTTAATAGCCTCCAAAAAATGATTTGATTTATATCTTTTCAGGATTTACTATAAAATCCAGTAAGCCAGGAAATGAGACAAAGCAATGAATAAACAAAGTGGACTGTAAAATCTGGTATCCATTTTGGCAAATTTACTTTGAATGTGTCTTTTAGTAAAACCAACATAATTAAAATCACCAAGTGCGCGTATCAGAAAAATGATAGCGATGCCTGGTACTAAATAGTGGATGATATTTTTTGCTATGTCGAATGTGATAAAACCAACCAAAGTAAGATCTGTCAACATAAAGAAGAGCAAACCTAATGCAACTGTTAAGGTGCCCAAAATACCGGGACTGAACATTTTTTTTTCATCGCTATTGGTGGGTATAGCCGAGTCAATAGCCCATGTGCCGCCAAAGGCCCAATAGATGTGAAGCAAAGCAATTAGCAGGAAAATAAGGCTGTTTAAAATAAGTAGTGCGTACATCATAAGTATAGGCAAATATATAGTAAATATAAAAACCGTTCACCTTGCGCTGGCGTATAAGGTAAATTCAACTATCATAAGGTTCATTTCGACGGGCGAAATTGCCTTTCTACCTATTGTCTATTTCCCTGAAGCTCTTTTGGCCGTAACTTTAACCTGTCAATCTTACCCTTCAACAGTTTAAGATATGTGAAGATTGCGAAGGGGAAGACATGTTTTTTTAAGGGTTAGCGATTAATTTTCGCAGTTTAAGGATCCGTAAGTAGTGTGGCGCTGCTTACGGATTTTTTGTTAGAGCAGTCGCTATATCAAACAGGTACCTCATACAGGTACATAGTAGGTGTAAATACGGGCAATGTAGTATCAATATGGCTGTCAGGTATAGCCAGCCTAGCTATTATAATTAGAGTTACAAACAACAAATGTGCTTTGAAAAAAAATATTGAATCCTCTCGAGGGATGTAAAATATCTTTGTAGATTTAAAGGAATATGCTAGTTATAACGGTAGCATTAAATAAATGGTAAATCAAGCCTAAACGATGAAGATATTATTCCTTTTTACCGCTTATAGTTTTTTTGTTTTTGCGACAGCTAATGCGCAATCTTCTGCTCCTAAGCCTTACGGTGCGGTACCTTCCGAAAGGCAGTTGAAGTGGCAGGAAACGGAAATGTATTGTCTGGTACATTTTACACCTACCACTTTTCAGAACAAAGAGTGGGGCTATGGCGATGCCGAGCCATCTTTGTTTAATCCTTTAAAATTTAATGCCCTGCAAATTGTTCAGGCAGCCAAAGCAGGGGGCTTCAAGGGACTGATTGAAGTGGCAAAACATCACGATGGTTTTGCCTTATGGCCTACCAAGACTTCGGCTTATAATATTAGTAAAAGTGGCTGGAGAGGTGGTAAGGGCGATATGGTAAAAGAATTTCAGCTGGCTGCAAAAAAAGAAGGCTTAAAATTTGGTGTTTACTGCTCGCCCTGGGATAGGAACAATCCAAAATATGGTACGCCGGATTATGTTGAGGATTATAGAAATCAGATAAAAGAGTTATATAGCAATTACGGAGAGCTTTTTATCAGTTGGCACGATGGGGCCAACGGTGGCGATGGTTATTATGGAGGTAAAAAAGAACAGCGAAAAGTAGATCAGTCCAAGTATTACGACTGGTTGAATACCTGGACAAATATAACGAGGAGGATGCAGCCCAACGCGGCCATATTTAGCGATATTGGTTTGGATGTGCGTTGGTTGGGTAACGAAAGAGGTCTGGCGCCGGAAACCAGTTGGGCCACCATTGATATTAAAGGGAAAGATGGTAAACCGGCTATGCCTGGATTTATGGACGAATCGAACCTGGGTACAGGTACAAGAAATGGGAAAAAATGGATTCCTTTTGAAGCCGATGTACCCCTAAGACCAGGCTGGTTTTATCATAAGGATCAGGATGACCAGGTGAAATCTGTAGCCCAGTTATTTCATATTTATTGCAGTTCTGTGGGGCGTGGCGGTTGTTTGGACCTAGGATTGTCGCCCACACCTGAAGGTTTATTGCACCAGAATGATGTGGATACCCTGGCTAAGTTTGGTGCTATGCTAAAGCAGCTGTTTGCACACAACCTGGCCACGCAGGCAAAGATCACGTTGTCGAATGTCCGTGCCGGACAGCAACGCTTGTTTGGTGCAGCCAACCTGACAGATAATGATCGCTATAGCTATTGGGCAACTGATGAAAAGGTTCACGAGGCTGCAGCTGAACTCAGTTTTACAAAACCGGTAAGTTTTTCTATCGTCAGGCTTCGGGAAAATATTAAACTGGGGCAGCGGATAGATAGTGTAATTGTGCAGGTTTATAAGGACAAGGCCTGGGTGGATATTGCACAGGCAACAAGCATTGGTGCTGGTCGCATTATCCGGCTGCCACAAACGCAGAAGGCCGATCGGTTGAGGCTGAAGATCTTTGCTCCGGTATGCATTGCCATGAGTGAAATTGGGCTGTATTAATATTGATTTGGAGGTAGTATATTTGCCGCTCGAAATCAAACCATGATGTATTTAAAACGCAGTACTTTTTCAATAATTGTTTTTTCAACGTTCTGTATGCTCTTTACACTCTCTGTGCTCCCTAACGTGGCTCTTTATGCCCAACAGCCTTTGGTGAAGCTAAAGGGCGATAGCATTAATAAGTTGAACGAGGTAGTGGTACAAGAGAACAGGTTGCATCTGCCTTTTTCTAAGCAAAACAGAAACATCTGGATTATCGACAGAGAGAAGATTAAAACGCTTCCCGCCAGGTCGATTAGTGAATTGCTGAGTTATGTTTCCGGAATAGATGTCCGTCAGCGTGGTCCTGGTGGTCTGCAGGCTGACATCAGCATTGATGGAGGCACATTTGACCAGTCGCTGGTGTTGATCAATGGAATTAAAGTTTCTGATCCTCAAACGGGGCATAACATGATGAACCTACCCATCAGTATGGACGATATTGATCATATTGAAGTACTGCGTGGATCTGCATCAAGAGTATATGGAATTAATGCCTTAACGGGGGCAATTAATATTGTTACACGAAATGCTTCGCAAACAGGGGCCACTGCAAACGTATTTGCAGGTAGCAGTTTTAAGGACAATGTATCCGGAAGTAAATATTATAACTACGGAATTCGGTTAAGTGGCAACCTGGTATTAAATGGATCGAGTCACTTATTGTCGGCCGGACAGGAGGCCGGTAATGGCTACCGTTACAATACGGCTTTTAATAATCAGAAAATTTACTACCAGGGGAAGTATGCCGCAGGGAAAACAGATGTGATTGATGTACTGGCAGGGTATACGCATAATAACTTTGGTGCCAATGCTTTCTATTCTTCTCCAGGTGATAAGGAATCTGAGGAAACGGTAAAGACTGCACTAGCCTCTGTAGCTTACACAACTAAGTTAAGCGATAACTGGACTATCGTTCCAAGGATCAGTTATAGGAACAATGTAGATGATTATTTATATATCAAACAGACGCCGGAAAAATTTCGCAATCACCATATTACCAATGTATTTGATGCCGAGCTGAACAATACCATTGTAACCCGCATCGGGACATTTGGATTGGGACTTGAGGCCAGGACCGAACGTATCAATAGTACCAACCTGGGGAAACGCAATCGCAATAATGCTGGGGTGTTTGCTGAATACAAATTTGAACCGCTGGAACGTTTGCTGATCAATGCCGGCGCGTATACGAATTACAATTCCGATTATGGCTGGCAGGCCTTTCCGGGATTGGATGCCGGATATAATTTTTATGGCAACTGGCGTGTGTTTGCCAATGTAGGTACCGGGCAGCGCTTGCCTACCTATACCGATTTGTATTATAAAGGGCCTACCAATATTGGTAATGCGCAGTTAAAACCTGAGCAATCAAAGTATGCCGAGGGTGGTGTTAAATTTAATAATGAGCGATTGTCGTTAAATGCCAGTTATTTTATACGTCGCATAGATCGTTTTATAGATTGGGTAAAAACCTTGCAGACCGACCCTTGGCAGCCACAGAATTTTAGCAGAATAAACACGCAGGGTTTTACTTTTAGTGCCGATTATACGCTGATGCCGGGAGTTGAGGCAGCTTTGAGTAATGTAAAGTTGGGCCTGGCTTACACCAACCTGAATCCCGATTTTAAAAAGACACTAAGTACAGCCGTTTTTTCTCGTTACGCACTGGAAAGTTTAAGGAACCAATTGAGCAGTACGGTAAGTGCCGACGTTTACAAACAGTTTTCGCTGACCTTAACTACCCGTTATTGCGAGCGGATTAGTTACAAGGACTATATGGTTATGGATGCCCGGTTATCCTTTAAACAAAAACACTACAGCATTTATGCGGATGGTGCCAACTTGTTTAATGTTCAGTACATCGAAGCAGGAGCAGTGCCAATGCCGGGTTCCTGGTTTACATTGGGACTGAAAACAGGTTTCTAGCCCATTTCTTCTATCTGGTCCGAATTGTAAGTAAATATGCCTTTGCTTTGTGTTAGCGATTGCTTCAGCATGGCCGAGGCTACTTTTTCTATGTGAATGCTGCGGTATTTTTTTAGGCCTCCAATCAACAAGGGGTTTAAAATCCGCATCAATCCGATCATAAAACCTTCGGCACTACGCTGTTCTGTACGCTCGCCCACCAGCAAGGAGGGACGGTAAATATGGACGCTTTGAAAAGGAATACTCTTTAGATCCCGTTCTACTTCACCTTTCAGCCGGGAGTAAAAGATAGAGGCATGAACATTGGCGCCCAGGGCTGATACCAGGTGGTACTGTTGCACGCCGTTTTGATGGGCCATAAAGGCAATGTCCAGCGGATATTGATAATCTATCTTTCGATATTGCTGTTCGTCGGGCGTTTTACTTTTTGTGGTACCAAGGGCACAAAATACCACATCTCCTTTAATGTCGTCCTGATGGTTTTCAAGCCGGTCAAAATCAACCACCAGTTGTTTCAATTTAGGGTGTTGCAGTTGTATTTCCTTTCTTAAAATGGCGGTTACGCTTGTATAATAAGGGTGATCTAATAGTTTTTGTAACAAATTGTTGCCAATTAAACCCGTAGCTCCGGCTATTATTGCTTCCATTTATGATAAATATAGGAGATTAACAATCAGATCAGGCATAAGTTTTATCAATTGCGACTTAAATTCTTTGAAATATTTTATAATATTAGCAGGGATATTTATTAGATTTATCAGAAAGTTACCTCTCGTTGTTAAGAAAATATTATTGTTGTTTTAAAAGATCCGGATACATGGACAGCAGTGTAACAAATACTTAGATTTGCGCTTTGTTGATAGGGATTTAAATAAGGAAGGTATAAAAACTTAAAAAATGTGCTCATATAGTTCGGAAGGCTTTACAGATGAAAAATTGATTGAACTGATTCGTGAAGATGACGATCGGCAAGCTTTCGATGAATTGTACAACAGGCACTGGAAATACCTTTTTACGGCTTCATTTAATATGACCAGGGATAGAGATGATAGTCTGGATATCTGTCAGGCTGTATTTTTATGGCTTTGGGAACACCGTAAAACGCTGAACATCAAAACAAGTGTAAGAGGGTATTTGTACAGCTCAATAAAATATAAGATTGCCAACTTTATCAGAAGAGGTAAAATACGTGATCACTTTTTTGATGAGTTGAAACGGGTAGACTCCACGGCTTTTCAGGAGAACGAACTGGAAGTAAAAGAGTTGAAAGTGCTGATCAACCAGCTGATCAACGACCTTCCTCAAAAATGCAGGGAGGTGTTTCAACTGAGCAGAAACGAGAACATGACCCATAAACAGATTGCCGATAAATTAGGCATTTCGGAGAAGACTGTAGACGACCACATCTTGCGGGCATTAAAGAAGCTTAAAACCCCATTGAATAAATTAGCTACAGTTTTTTTAATGCTGTAAATCAGTTGCTTGTCATTTATTTTATTTTTTTTTTAAGTAGGAACAGGTGTATGTCCACATTTAAGTGCCATAGTTATAAAGGCACATTAAAAGATGATGGATAAACAAGCGTTCACACAACTGGCAGATAGGGTAGCAGATGGTTCAGCTACCGATAAGGAGTTGTCTTTGTACAGCAACTATATCAACCGGTTTAACGACGATTCCAAATGGGATGGTCAGTTGATGGGCGATGAAGAAGCTACTAAACTGCAGCTTTATGCAATGATTGCTGATGGCACAGCTGCTAAAGTTATTCCATTCTACAGTAGTAAGGCTTTCAGATATCTGGCTACAGCATGTATTGCTTTAATTGTGAGTGCCATTGGTGCCCTTTTTTACCAAAACTATCCCAAAGCCTCAAAGGATAAAAATAAAACCGCCCTGAAAAATGATGTTTTGCCAGGGGGGAATAAAGCCATACTTACCCTGGCCGATGGTTCGCAGGTATTACTCAGTGATACCGGCAATGGTCAAATTGCCGAGGAACAAGGTATTAGCATTACTAAGACAAAGGATGGACAATTGATATACCGGGTAAATAACCCGGCCCTCGCTGCTGCCATTGGAAATGAACCTGTTGTGACTTACAATACCATCTCTACCCCCAGAGGTGGTCAATACCAGGTATTGCTTCCAGATGGTACGCAGGTTTGGCTAAATGCATCTTCTTCTTTGAAGTTTCCAACCTCCTTTGTGGCTAACCAACGGAAGGTAAAGTTAAAAGGGGAAGCTTATTTTGAAGTGGCTAAAAATAAAGAGAAACCTTTTGTGGTAGATGTTGAGGATATGAGTGTGGAAGTTTTGGGGACACATTTTGATGTGATGGCTTACGAAGATGAAAAAAGTATAAATACAACGCTGATGGAAGGTGCTGTCAAGATCATCAAAAACAACCAGACAAAGGTTTTAGAACCAGGGCAGCAGGCCAGAGTTACGGATGATATAGAAGTAGTTAAGGCTACGGGAGATGTAATTGCCTGGAAAAATGGTCTCACTTCTTTTAAAGACGCCGATATCAGGACCATCATGCGCCAGGTATCCCGCTGGTATGATGTAGAAGTTAATTATGAAGGCGAATTGCCGAGACGACTTTTTACGGGAGAAATATCGAGGAAAGCTAACCTCTCTGAATTGATTAAGATTATTGAATTGAGCAATATACATCTTAAACTAGATGGGAAGGTAATTACGGTAAAACCTTAATTGTGAATTTTTAAGACCAAACGCAGCCATGTAGCAACAAACAAAATTGTCTAACCAAACCAACCAAACGTATGAAAGAATAGCTACAAACCCCGCCTTCAGGTTAATACTAAAAAACCGGTATTGCGCTAACAGTACCGGCTACGCTGTTTTTTACAACAGTTGCAGGGATTAACTTATTTCACAAATCTAACGACAGATTATCAAACACTTAAAACCCTAACAAAACAAAAGTATGGATTTTTATTCTCTTTGTGGGCCCCCTAATGAAAAAACCAGGGGCCTTACCAAACTCTTTCTGGTTATGAAATTAACTTTATTTATCGTAATTGTTATTGGCTGTATGCAGGTGAACGCCTCTGGATACGCCCAAAAAATTACGCTCTCGGTTAAGAATGCTCCTTTGGAAAGGGTTTTTCAGGAAGTGAAAAAACAAAGCGGCTATCTTTTCTGGTATGAAAATTCACTGCTTAGCAATACCCGTAAGGTAGATCTTGATTTAAATGAGGTATCACTGAAACAGGCGCTCGACGAATGCTTTAAAAATCAACCCCTGGCTTATCAGATTGTAGGCAATACCATAGTGGTAAAAAGCAGAGGGCTTGTGCTGAACAGGAACCTGGAACGAGAAATCAGAGGGGTGGTATCAGATTCGGTAGGGCCAATACCGGGTGTTTCTGTAAAGCTGAAAAACAAAACCACAGTGGGCACTACTACAGATACTTATGGCCGGTTTACCCTAAAAATACCTGATGACAATGCCGTCTTGATTTTTAGTATGGTGGGCTACGATTTGCAGGAAGTTCCCGTAAAGAATCTTTCGGTATTAAATGTAACGTTGAAAGCTACGCCAAATACACTTGACGATGTAGTTGTAGTCGCTTTTGGTACACAAAAGAAAACGGATATGGTGGGTTCCATTACTTCCATTAAACCGTCTGACCTAAAAGTACCATCAAGCAATTTAACAACAGCATTGGCTGGCCGGGCAGCGGGAGTTATTGCCTATCAGAGAAGTGGAGAACCGGGACAGGATAATGCCGATTTCTTTATTCGCGGAGTTACCTCTTTTGGAACCGGAAAAGTAAACCCACTGATATTGATTGATGGGGTAGAGCTGGGTGTTACAGAGCTGGCACGTTTACGACCTGATGATATTGAAAGTTTCTCTATTATGAAGGATGCGACCTCAACAGCTTTGTACGGTGCCAGAGGTGCAAATGGGGTGATCTATGTGACTACAAAACAAGGTAAAGAAGGGAGGGCTACCATCTCATTCAGAGCTGAAGGGAGTGTTTCGCAGGCAACCTCCAATGTGGAACTGGCCGACCCGGTAACATTTATGAAATTATACAACGAAGCCCAGTATGCCAGACACCCTTTTGAAAATCCATTTTATACCCAGGAGAAAATCGACGGTACAGCCGAGGGAAAAAGCGCTGTTATTTATCCGGCTGTAGATTGGAGAAAAGCACTTTTTAAAGACAGATCCTTTAATCACAGGTATAATTTGAATGTGAGCGGTGGCGGCAAAGTGGCCCGTTATTATGTAGCAGGTTCAATGGCACAGGATAATGGGGTGGTGAGAATGGATAAGATCAATAATTTTAACAATGGCATAGATTTAAAAAGTTATACCCTCCGGGCAAATGTGAATATAGACCTGACCAATACAACTGAATTGATTGTGAGGTTGAACGGGAATTTTGACGATTATACAGGTCCGATAGATGGCGGTGGGAATTTATACAATAAAGTTATCCGAAGTAACCCGGTCGATTTTTTGCCTTATTATCCAAAGGACGATGCCCATCGTTCTGTACAGCACATTATGTTCGGAGGCTTGTCCGACAAGGGCTTTCTAAACCCTTATGCTGATATGGTAAAAGGTTACAAGGATTATAGCCGTTCTTTAATGCTTGCACAGCTGGAGCTGAAACAAAAACTTTCTTTCATTACAGAAGGCTTGACTTTCAGGACAATGATGAATACTAACCGGATATCACGCTACGATATTGCCCGGGCTTACAGTCCGTTTTTTTATCAGCTAAGGGATTATGACAAAAGAACAATGGAGTATGACCTTACTTTATTTAATGAAGATACTGGTAGGGAATTCCTCGATTTTAGCCTGATTAACGATCTCAGAGAACAGAATTCAGTTTTTTATATGGAGTCTGCGCTCAATTACAACCGTACATTTTCTAATAAACACTCATTAAGTGGCTTATTGGTTTATATCATGAGATCTGGCACCAATGCACGGGCCGGCGATTTGCAACTTTCGCTTCCGTCGCGAAACCTGGGGCTGTCAGGCCGTGCAACGTATGGTTACGACAACAGGTATTTCGCAGAGTTTAACTTTGGTTATAATGGTTCCGAAAGGTTTCATGAAAGTAAAAGATTTGGTTTTTTCCCTTCAGCCGGTTTGGCCTGGACAATTTCAAATGAGCAATTCTGGAAAACACTTAAGGGCAAAATTAACAATCTCAGGTTAAGGGCTACATACGGTTTGGTGGGTAATGATGCCATCGGATTGGATGAAGACAGGTTCTTTTACCTGTCTAATGTAGATATGACCAACCCGTACAGGGGATTTACATTTGGAAGAGAAGGAAGTACCACAAAAAAAGGTATCAATGTTTCGCGCTATGCCAATGCCGACATTACCTGGGAAACAGCTTATAAAACTAATCTGGCGCTGGAGCTAGGTTTATTTAATAAGGTAAATATTCAGGCCGATTTTTTTACGGAAAAGCGTAAAAGTATTTTAATGAAACGGGTAAGTATTCCTTCAACGATGGGGCTCACTGCCGGTTTAAGCGCAAACGTAGGAGAGGCAACTGCTAAGGGAATGGATATCTCGGTAGATTATTCGCATAATTTTACTAACGGAATGTGGCTGCAAACAAGAGGTAATTTTACCTATGCAACCAATAAAAGAACCATATATGAAGAGCCGACTTATGTCAGGGAATGGTGGAAATCGATGGTTGGATATCCGATAAATCAACAATGGGGATATATTGCCGAACGTTTGTTTGTAGATGACAATGAGGTGGCCAATTCGCCGGCCCAGAATTTTGGTTCGGTAAATGTTGCCGGAGACATTAAATACAAAGACGTAAACAACGACGGACAGATTACAGAGCTGGATATGGTGCCAATTGGCTTACCTACAGTACCCGAAATTGTATATGGAATGGGCTTCTCCTGGGGTTTTAAGAACTTTGATATCTCTGCATTTTTCCAGGGATCGGCCATTAGTTCTTTTTGGATAAATCCGCTAACGGTGGAACCTTTTGTAGGTGGTAAACAGATCATGAAAGCGTTTGCCGACAATCATTTTTCTCCGGAAAATCCTAATTCCTATGCTTTGTGGCCAAGGCTAAGTACCGAAACGCATAAAAACAATACACAACCCAGCACCTGGTGGATCAATAATGGCAGCTTCCTGCGGTTAAAACAAGCGGAAATTGGCTATTCTCTGCCTTCAAAAACAGCGCAAAGGCTCAAAATGAAAAATATGCGCTTTTATTTGAGTGGTACTAATTTGTTGCTGCTGAGCCACTTTAAATTGTGGGATATTGAAATGGGCGGCAATGGATTGGGGTATCCGCTGCAAAAAGTATTTAACCTGGGTTTAAATGTCACATTTTAATAACTGAGAGATGAAATTTATCAGAATAATAATTTTAATCGCTTTTGCTACGTCGTTAGGTGCGTGTAAAAAGTATATAGACGTAGTGCCCGACAATGTAGCTACGTTGGACTATGCATTCAGAATGCGGTCGACTGCCGAAAGGTATCTGTATACCTGCTATTCTTTTCTTCCTAAAATGGGTAATATGTATCATAGCCCGGGAATGTTTGGCGGGGATGACCTTTGGGTTTCCAGCGACAAAGTGGATTACTGGGCTAACTGGACTATTGGGATCGGTTTGCAGAATATCAATACGCCAATTCTTGATTTCTGGAGAGGGACGCAGGAGCAGGATGAAAATGGGAACTGGTTAAATAAACCAAGTGCCATTACACAATCGCTCTGGATCGGTATTAGTCAGTGTAATATATTTTTAGAACATATAGGTAAGGTACCTGATATGGAGGAATATGAACGTGAACAATGGATTTCCGAGGTAAAGTTTCTAAAAGCTTATTATCATTTTTTCCTGTTAAGAATGTATGGGCCTATTCCAATTGTAGATAAAAATATCCCGGTATCGGCCTCAGTTGAGGAAGTTAGAATTGCCAGAAAGCCCGCTGATCAGGTTTTTGAATATATAGTGTCCCTGTTGGACGAGGCTACGGTTAATCTTCCGCTGCAAATCAGGGACGAAAGTTCTGAATTGGGTCGGATTACAAAGCCAATTGCCATTGGGATGAAGGCAAAGGTTTTGGTTTATATGGCCAGCCCTTTGTTTAACGGGAATCCGGATTATACAGGATATTCCAATAAAGATGGTACCAGACTTTTTAGTGCGGGAGTGGATAAAGAAAAATGGAACAGAGCTGCCAAAGCGTGCAAGGAGGCAATAGATCTGTGCCATTCGCTGGGATTAAAAATGTACGAATTTCCGGGAACAAGCCAGGCTCCGAACCTATCAGCAGACACCAAAGTGGGTATGAATGCACGTCTGATTACGGACAGGTGGAACTCTGAAATCATATGGGCCAATACAGGCACATCAACGAAAGATTTACAATCATGGGCCACACCAAGAGGTTTCGACGCCAGTCAGGCAGCATACACAGGTTCTACAGGTACTATTGGAGTACCGTTGAAAATAGCAGCGCTTTACTATACTAAAAACGGAGTGCCGATTGAAGAAGATGTTCAATGGAACTATACGGGGCGTTTTAATTTAAGAAAAGCTACAGCTGCCGAAAAATACCTGATAAAAGAAGGGTACACCACGGCGGAATTTAACTTCAACAGGGAGTCAAGATTTTATGGTTCATTAGGCTTTGACGGGGGCATGTGGTATGGTTTAGGCAAATTTGACGACAATACTTCTTACTGGCTGGAAACCAAAAAAGGTCAGTTCGGTGGAAAAACCGGGACCAGCTGGCATTCTGTAACTGGGTATTATGCAAAAAAATATGTAAACTATACCAATAGTATCACCAGTTCAACGAACTATACCACAACGAATTGGCCTTGGGTAATGTTAAGGTTGTCAGATTTATACCTGCTTTATGCAGAAGCACTTAACGAATACCAGGGGCCGGGTACCGAAGTATACCAGCATCTTGATCTGATCAGGGCCAAAGCCGGTTTAAAAGGTGTGCAGGAATCCTGGACAAACTATTCCAGAAACCCTGGTAAAGTGTCAAATCAGATAGGTATGCGCGATATCATACACCGCGAGCGCTCGATAGAGCTGGCCTTTGAGGCCGAACGTTTCTGGGACCTGCGCCGATGGAAAGAAGCTCCTGATGTGTTGAACAGACCGATTACGGGGTGGGATGTCGATCAGGAAAGAGCTGATGCCTACTATCGGGAAAGAGTACTGCATAATCAAGTCTTTAACCTGAGAGATTATTTTTGGCCAATTAGCGAAAACGATCTGATTACAAATAAAAACCTCGTGCAAAGTCCGGGATGGTAAAACTCAATTTAATTCAATGATGAAAACAATATTGTCAGTTGCCCTTGTACTTTTAATGTGCATTTACGGGTGTAAAGAAAAGGAAATACAGCCATTGATCAAGAATGGTAATAAGCCAGGTATGGTTTCCAATGTAAAAATTGCGAATGGAAATGGAGAGGTAAAAGTGAGCTATACCTTGCCTGATGATTTGGATTTACTGTATGTTGAAGCAATATTCTCGACAAATGGAGGAGAAAAACGTACCGTGAAATCAAGTATTTACTCCAGCAGTGTACTTCTGGAAGGTTTTGCCGATACAGATGAGCATGAAGTAACATTGTACGCAGTAAATCGCTCCGAAAATAAATCAGATCCTGTGACCATCAAAATTAAACCCTTGGTAGCGCCACTTCATACTGTTTTTGCTACACTTACCGTAGCCGAGACATTTGGCGGGGTAAGCATGTTTCTTAAAAATGAACTGCAGAAAGAATATGTACTGAACACCCAGTTCAAAAATGAGCAGGGAGAATGGGTGGCATACGACCGTTTATATACCAACGCAAAGGAAAAAGAACACGCTGTAAGAGGGCTGCCTGCAAAGCCTACGGAGTTCGCTTTTTTTCTGGTGGATAAATGGAAAAATCATTCGGACACTTTAAAAGCTAATTTAACTCCACTTTTTGAAGCATTGCTGGATAAGAACATCTGGAAACACAATCCATTGCCTACCGATACGTATACGCCCGAATTTCCCTCCTGGGAAATCAGTAACCTGTGGAAAGGCGGGACGGCCAGTATTTTTTATCAGAAACCAGGCGCCACGGTTGTATTGCCTAACTGGTTTACCATCGATTTAGGAAAAAGATACAAGTTCAGCAGGATCAAAGTGAATCAGCTTTCTCATGCTAATGCCTGGATGTTTGCCAGTGGGGCACCGAAAACATTTGAAATTTACGGCAGCAACAGTCCAGGGAGCGATGGCAGTTGGACAAGTTGGACGCTATTGTCGGCCTTTCAGTCTATTAAACCTTCGGGGGCCGCTTTGGGCACACTGAGTAACGAAGATATCGCTGTAGCAAAAGAAGGAGAGAATTTCATATTCCCGGTTAGTGCCCAGCCCTATAGATACATCAGGTTTAAAACACTCACTACCTGGGCGGGAGTAACCAATGTAATGATTTCCGAACTCACCCTATGGGGACAGGAACTATAGTAATTCATATTAATAAGAAATCACATGAACATAAAAATTAAAAGCTGGTTATTATTTTGTCTGATGGTCTTCACAGGGATTTATTTATCGGCCTGTAAGAAAATGGACGACAGCTATCGGCAGTTTATCGAAAAAGGGGAAACCATTTATATTGCAAAGGCCGACTCTATAAAAATAAATGGTGGGCGTAACCGGGTGGAAGTAACCTGGTTGCTGTTGTCGGACCCTAAAGTGAGTAGCTATAAGTTACTTTGGAACAATGGCAGGGATTCGTTGGTAAAAGCAGTAAACAAAACAAAAGACGTAGATACGGTGAAAGCGCTTTTGACCAATATGGCAGAGGGTACTTACTTTTTCGATATTTATCTTTACGACAAGCTTGGCCACTCTTCGGTAAAGGCAACAAAATCAGGAATGGTATACGGGGAAAGGTTTCAATCATCTTTGCTCACCAGAGCTTATCGCAATATCACGCGCTCGGGTGCAGATGTAAATGTAGAATGGATGCCCGCCGATGCCATTGCAAAACAAGTTGATTTACAGTATACCAATGTTAATGGCGAATTGGTAAAAGTAAAGATAACTGATAAGAAGCAGATCGTGACGCGTTTAGTAGGTATGCCTGTGAATGGTGCTTTTAGTTATCGGACGGTATTTGAACCTGAAGAAAAAGGATTGGATCTGTTTTATACGGATTATATGACCGTGCAACTTACCCTTTAATTTAAATACAAGTCATGTATAAAGCTTTTATCAGTGTTTTAATCTGCAATTATTTTCTGTGTTGCAATTTAACAGCTTCAGGTGGTGTCAAAAAATGGCGCCAGGCCCCTGTATCTGTTAATGATGCTGCGAAAAGGAAAAAAAATGCACTAAGCGGACCATCTATTCAAATATCGCCCGGATTTGCTTACTACCTCAGCAGAAGTAAAGAAAGCATAGTGGAGGAAATAGAATTGGCGGGCTATAAGACAGTGCATTATTTTGTAACTAACGAAAATTTTGTAGATAAAGAACTGGTAAAAGCTTTTCAAGACAAAAATATTGCCGTGTGGGCAATGGTATTGGGTAATGGTACTTATTCTACTGCGTCATTTCCGACAGGTTGGGAGGCTTGGAAAGTGAAGTTTATTGCACCTTATAGCTTTGATGGTTTTACCTTTTTATCCCCCTTTAGCACCGGATACCTGAACTGGAAAAAAGAAAAACTTACCCGGTTAATACAGGAGGTCCCTTTTGACGGTGTAGAGTTTGCTGAGTCGTACCTGCCCGGTTCCTGGGACGAAAGTATCAAAGCTTCGCATGGCGACGTAAGCGAGAATGCAATAAACGCTTTTAAGGCAAAGTACCATCGCAACATCCCTGAGTTTTTTGATGTACATGCACCCAGGTATTATAAAACAGATACTGCGCTTTACCAATCGTGGATAGATTTCAGGGTTGATGGAGTTAATCATTTTTTGAACGAACTCATCAACGGCGAAGGAGGAGTAAGAGCTGTCCGTCCCGATATTTTGGTGGCTACCTGGAGCCTGGGGATTAATGCCGGGCCAAATTCGGTTGAGCTGCTTAGAACACATAATGGTCTGGATATACCAAAAATGATAAAATTGGTGAAGCCGGATATCCACTTTATTCAAACTCATTATCCGGATTGGATTAAGAGTGAGGCTGATTTACCCCCGGATTACTTTAAGGCTTACACTTCTTTTTTTAAAGAAATCCGTAGCGAAAATAAAAAAATGCCGATAGGATTGCAGGCTGATATTGGATCCGTCAAATCAATGATTAAGTCGGATAATTGGTTTAAACAGTTTTTCATTACGGCGGGGAAGTATGGCTATAGTGCGGCAACGGCATACGAATACCATTTAGGTGGTTACATGTACAACGAGAAGCCTAAGGCTATGGTTGTAAAAAAAATAGATGAAAATACCCTGCAGATTTCTTTTAATAAGAGGATAGATGAGGTGAGTGCTGCTATTCGGTCGAACTACACTTTTAGACAGGGTGCAAAAGTAGCAGAGGTAAACATTAAAAAGATTTCCATAGATGGGAACAGGATCATCCTGAATACTGATAAACTTCCGAAGCAGGATTTTGAACTCGAGCTGAAAAATATTAAAGATACCCCTCAGCTGTGGTTTTATAAAGGGTACCCGGCAAACCTATCGGCTGCTCAGGAATTAAAAGTGGAGGGATATATTTCTAACATTATTATTAAATATTAAAAAAATTCGGCTAACTTATGTTTTGTTTGTGATTTTTAAGGCATTGATAATTATTTTTATTTTTATATAAGCGTGTTTTGTCTTGTAATTGATAAAAATTGTTTAATTTAATACGCTTATTAATAATAAAATTACAAAACTAAAATAGACACACAAAAACTAAATCATATGAAACCTTTTAACCGCAGATCCTTTATCAGGACCACAGCTCTGGCAGGAGCAGGTATTGGATTTTTTAACTCAGCCAAAGCGCTTGACCAGGCGTTGACGCCAACGGTCGCAACTCCCCAAACTGGTAAACATATTGGCATTATCGGATTGGATACCTCGCATAGCGAAGTTTTTACCAAAGCAATCAACAATGGAGGACCGGAAATGGCAGGTTACAAAGTGGTAGCCGCTTATCCGCATGGCAGCAAAGACATCCCTCAGGCTTTGAAGATGAAACCTGGTATTATTGAAGCAGTAAAAGGAATGGGAGTAGAAATTGTAGATTCTATTGAGGAGCTGATCAGGAAAGTTGATGTCGTATTATTGGAGAGTATTGATGGCAGGCCACATTATGAACAGGCTTTGCCGGTGATGCAGGCCGGTAAAAGAATGTTTATCGATAAACCCATCGCAGCTACACTGGAGGATGTAAAAAAGCTGTTTGCGGCTTCTAAAAAATACAATGCACCTATTTTCAGTTCATCTGCATTGCGCTACGATGGCAATGTGATGAAAGTAGTTTCGGGATCTATTGGCAAAGTTTTTGGCGCCGATGTGTATACACCAGCCGAAATAGAGCCCAATCATATGGATATGGCCTGGTATGGCATTCACGGTATAGAAATGCTGTTTACGGTAATGGGACCAGGTTGCAAAACAGTAACCCGGATCCATAAAGATGGTACCGACTTTTTAACAGGTGTTTGGGAAGATGGACGCATCGGTAGCGTAAGGGCAATTCGTCAGGGTGCCTCTAATATTGCAGGCACCGCATTTGGTGAAAAAGGAATTGCTCCACTTGGGCCGTTTAGCACTTATGCACCTATGATTACTGAGATCATCAACTTTTTTGAAACCGGGAAACCACCGGTATCAGAAGCCGAAACCATGGAGATCTTTACATTTATACGTGCTGCCGATATGAGCCGTAAGCGCAATGGTGCTACCATCTTATTGGCCAGCGTATGAAAATAAATGTTCTTGTATTTGCGGCGTTAGTCCTTTTTACTTTAAATGGATTTGCTCAAAGGTCTGGCAACAAGGTTGATAAAAGTGCCGGGGTTAAAGTGATGAGCTATAATATTCGCATTGCCAGTCCGCCATCAAAAGGTTGGGGATTTACCGATTTACAGGCTATTGTCAATGTGATCAATCGGGAGCAACCCGATCTGGTTGCTTTACAGGAGGTAGATGTGTATACCGAAAGGTCGGGTAAACAATCGCACCAGGCAAAAGAGCTGGCCGAAAAGACTGGAATGCATTATCATTTTGCCAAGGCCGTTGACCGCAGTGGTGGCGACTATGGAGTAGCAGTGCTTTCCCGTTTTCCGATTATAAGGGCGGAAAGTTTCCGTTTGCCGCTTACCGAAGGTTCGAAGGGTGAAATTCGGGCCGCTGCCTTAATTCATGTCAGTTTATTTGGGCAGGAGGCTGTTTTTATGTCAGCCCATTTGGATCATATGAGCGATGCAGACAGGAAATTGCAGGTTGAGGAACTTAACAGGATCATCGGCCGAAAGGCAAAGTATCCTGTCATATTTGGTGCTGATTTGAACATGAAACGGAATAATCCGGTAATTGCTGTATTGGAAAAGGAAATGGTTTTTCATTGTACCAATTGCCCGCCTACTTTTCCTGCAGATAAACCGGTTGAAACAATTGATTATTTGATGTTTAATAAAAAAGCATTCAAGGCATATAAGATATCTGATTATACTGTAGGTAATGAAACTTATGCTTCAGACCATTTACCACTGATGATGTATGTGACTAAAAAGTAACATCATTGGAATCAAAAATGAAACACACAAACTGAAACAATAAAATGAAACGGAATTATTTATTGATACTGGCTGCGTTTTTTTTGCTCGCAGCCTGTTCAAAAACACGTGAAGTGGCCAATGTTTTGTATTTCACAAAAAATGCGGACGACAGAAATGTGGCCCAGTTAAAAGAAGCAGGAAAGAAAAATAACTGGAAGGTTGTTGTGACTGATAATCCGCGTTATTTCAGCGAAGATTCGTTAAAAAAGTTTAATACCATCGCTTTGTCATTTTCGGCATTAAATGGATTGGATTATAAGTCTTTGCCGGAATTGAAAAGATATGTAGAGTCAGGCGCAGGAGGCATTGTAGCCATTCGTGATACGAGTTTACAGGCTGGAGGCTGGCCATGGTTACAAACACTTGCGGCCAGGAAGGACGATACCGGAGGGATAACAAATGACGACAGGATATATGTTGTCAATAAAACGGCCGATAGTAAAATACTTGCTCAGGCTTTGCAGGCTACTATTGGAACCAAACAAGCTGCCGACTATACCAAGGCAAAAACCCTTGCAGTTCCGGATAGCAGCCGCTACACCAGGATTGTACTGGCCGAAGGCTTGGACGAACCCATGGAAATGGCCATTCTGCCCAATCAGAATATTCTTTTTATAGAGCGTAAGGGTGGGGTTAGATTGTACAATAACGAAACCAAAGAGGTAAAAACCATTGCCAATATCGGTGTATTTAGTGGTATTGAAGATGGTTTGCTCGGCGTGGTGCTTGATCCAAAATTTGCCGATAATCATTGGGTGTATTTATACTATGCCGTTGCCGGAGAAGAAGCCATCAGCCGCTTGTCCAGATTTCAGCTGAACGGCGAAAACCTGAACCTCAAATCTGAACAGGTATTGCTTGAAATTCCTACGCAACGTAAATATTGCTGTCACTCGGCCGGTTATCTGGCATTCGATGCTAAAGGAATACTTTACCTTTCTACGGGCGATAACACCAATGCCGAAGAAACTGAAGGTTATACCCCTGTAGACGAACGACCGGGGCATGAGCTGGCCGATGATCAGGCTACTTCTGCCAATACCAACGATTTAAGGGGTAAAATTCTGAGGATTAAACCTGAGGAGGATGGAAGTTATTCCATTCCCGATGGCAATCTTTTTCCTAAAGACGGTTCCAAAGGACTTCCTGAAATTTATACCATGGGATCGCGAAATCCTTATCGCTTTAGCATTGATCATAAAAATGGTTATCTGTACTGGGGAGATGTAGGGCCCGATACCAAGGTGGTGGGCGAAGGTGGCGAATACATGAGCTTTGATGAAATTAATCAGGCAAAAGGGCCCGGATTTTTCGGCTGGCCATATTTTTTAGGTAATAATCAGGCTTTTCCGAAGTATGATTATGCCACCAAAAAGCCCGGTGATAAAAAGGATCCGGCAAAACCGCTTAATAATTCGCCCAACAATACCGGCGAACGCGAGTTGCCACCGGCACAAAGTGCGATGATATGGTATGGGAAAATTCCGTCTAAAAACTTTCCGATGGTAGGAAGTGGCGGCGCCACAGCAGCTGCCGGCCCGGTTTATTATAGCGATATGTTTCCTAATGCACCTTACAAATTATCGGACTACTACAATGGTAAGTTGTTTATTTATGAGTGGATAAGAGGTTGGATTATGGCGGTAACGTTTGATGAAAAAGGTAATTACCTGCGTATGGAACCATTTTTGAAGCACCTTAAATTTTCAGCTCCGATTGATATGCAGTTTAGTGCTGATGGAGCCATTTATATGCTGGAATATGGTACCAATTGGTTTTCTAAAAATACGGATGCCAAATTGGTGAGGATTGAGTACCAGGAGGGAAACAGAAGGCCTGTGGCCGAGATTGAAATTGATAAGAGTTATGGAGGAGCCCCACATACCGTATCGCTTTCGGGCAATAAATCTGTAGATTATGATCAGGATGATAAATTAAGCTACAGCTGGAAAATTGACGGGAAAACCATTGAGGGGCCGGTAACTAAATATACGTTCGAAAAGACCGGAATTTATAATGTGGAATTATTGGTTAAAGATGACAAGGGAGCCGTAGGTACAGCCAAAACAAAAGTTCATGTAGGAAATACGCCGCCAGTGGTAAATATCGAGACCTCTATAAACCGAAGCTTTTACTGGGATAATCAGATCCTGGATTATAATGTGAGTGTTAAGGATGCAGAAGATAAGACTATTGACCAGTCTAAGATAAATGTAGCCTTTGGTTATATACCTCAGGGCAAAGACGTAGCAGTAATTCTGGCGGGAAATCAGGATCCTAGCGGTTATAAATATTTGAAAGGCTCACAAATGCTGGCCAATCTGGACTGTAAAGCATGTCATTCTATGGATAAGGAATCTGTTGGACCAACTTACCTGGCCATTTCTGCCCGTTATATGGGTAAAAAAGATGCGGTTAAAAACTTATCACACAAAATTATTGAAGGTGGAAGTGGAAGTTGGGGCGAACGGGCGATGTCGGCCCATCCAGCGCTTTCCAGTGCCGATGCAGCAGAAATGGTGAATTACATCCTTTCTTTGTCCGAAAAACCTAAGAAACTGCCATTAAAAAACAGCATTCCTTTAAAAGATCATATTGGTAAAGGAATTGAAGGGAGTTATCTGTTGAATGCCAGTTATCGTGACCTCGGTGCAAATGGTATAGAGGCTTTAGATGGAAGGGCTTACATTTCATTACGTAATCCACTTGTTCAGGCCGATGATTTTGACAAAGGTAATGTACGTATCTCTACCATCACCACCGAGTTTATGGCTTATGTGACCGGTTTGGTCAACCAAAGTTACATCAGTTTCCATGATGTGGACCTTTCGGACGTGAAACGCTTGAAATATCGGGTGCAACTGGCCGGATCGGGTGGTAATATTGAGTTGCGGCTTGACAGCAAAACCGGACCATTAGTGAGTACGCTGACGGTGCCTGCCGGCAATGCAGCTGATCCAAAGTCGGGATGGAAAGAACTGGAGTCGGAAGTTACAACCACCAAGGGAAAACATAACCTGTACTTTGTTTTTACGGCACCAGCTACAAAACAGAATATGTTTAATCTCGATTGGATCTATTTCTCTAACAAATAAAACCGGATAATTAAACCACCCTAACCAACCAAACTTTATGCAAAAATCAATTAGACTGCGTTTATCCTCCCTCATGTTTCTGGAGTATTTTATCTGGGGATCATGGTATGTTACGATGGGAACCTATCTTTTTACAAATTTCAAAGCGGATGCTATACAGGTGGGGTCTTCGTATGCTAATTTATCTATTGCGGCAATCATTTCTCCTTTTTTTGTAGGCTTAATAGCCGATCGTTTTTTTGCTGCACAGAAAGTTTTGGGCATATTGCACCTTATGGGGGGCGTTACCCTTTACTACATCAGTACCCTGGGCAATTTTGGTAGTTTTTGGTGGCTTATATTGCTGTACACCTTACTGTATATGCCAACAATGGCGCTGGCCAATTCTATTTCTTTTAGTCAGCTTAAAGATCCGGGTAAGGAATTCCCTTCTATCAGGGTTTTTGGAACAGTGGGGTGGATTGTAGCCGGGCTTCTTATTGGTTTTCTGGGAATAGAGAGTTCCGTATATACCTTTCGTATAGCAGCTGTTTCTTCGCTGCTGCTGGGTGTACTTAGCTTTTTTCTGCCCAATACCCCGGCAAAGAAAAATACAAACAATAGCCTGTCGTCCATACTTGGACTCGATGCCCTGGTATTGTTCAAAAACAGGTCATTTGCAGTTTTTTTTATATCATCTATAGCTATCTGTATTCCTCTGTCATTTTATTACAGCTTTACCAATTCTTTTTTGAACGACATTGGCGTAAGCAATACCGCCGGCAAAATGACGTTGGGGCAGGCTTCAGAATTCTTTTTTATGCTGGCCATTCCGTTCCTGTTTCGCCGTATGGGGGTAAAAAAAATGCTGCTGATTGGCATTGCTGCATGGATATTACGTTATTTGCTTTTTGCATATGGTAATGTTGGTACAAATATGTGGATGTTGTATGCCGGAATTGTTCTGCACGGAATCTGTTATGATTTTTTCTTCGTTACCGGGCAAATATATACGGATGCAAAAGCGGGACCTGCAGTAAAAAATGCGGCGCAGGGATTGATTACCTTTGCCACCTATGGCTTGGGAATGCTGATAGGTTCTTATGTATCGGGATTTATCACCGAAAGTTATTCTGCTGTAGTTGATAACGAAACCAGTTACCAATGGCAGCAGGTATGGCTTATGCCGGCCTTAATTGCAAGTTTTGTTTTGCTTGCCTTTGCCATCCTGTTTAGGGATAAACTTAAAACAATTGATTCAACAAATTAAAAATAAAATTTATGTCTGAAATAAATAAAACTATAAAGGTGTTAGTAGTGGGATGTGGTAACATGGGTGCTTCTCATGCCGCTGCTTATCACCATCTTGATGGATTTCAAATATGTGGTATTGTATCCACCGGTAACAGTAAGGTGGTATTAAACGAAAAGCTAGGTGGTGGTTATCCCTTATTTAGCGATTATGAAGAAGCATTGGCGCAAACCAGGCCTGATGCAGTGTGTATTTCCACTTATCCGGATACCCACGAGTCTTTTGCCATTAAGGCAATGGAAAGTGGTGCCCATGTGTTTATCGAAAAACCCCTGGCCGATTCTGTGGAAGGGGCACAACGGGTAGCAGACGCGGCAAAAAAATACGGCAAAAAGTTGCTGGTAGGTTATATATTGCGTTATCACCCATCATGGGAACGTTTTATCGAACTGTCTTCCGGCATGGGTAAGCCCCTGGTGATGCGCATGAATCTGAACCAGCAAAGTCAGGGTGCAAAATGGACCGTTCACCGTAACCTCATGAAAAGCCTAAGCCCAATTGTAGACTGTGGCGTGCATTATATTGATGTAATGTGCCAGATGACCCGTTCCAAGCCTGTGCAGGTAAGCGCTATTGGCGCCCGGTTGACCAATGATATTCCGGAAGATAATTATAACTATGGACAATTGCAGATCCGTTTTGAAGATGGTTCCGTAGGTTGGTATGAGGCCGGCTGGGGGCCAATGATGAGCGAAACAGCCTTCTTTGTAAAAGATGTGATTGGGCCCAAAGGGTCTGTTTCTATCGTAGCCAAACAAGCAGGTGGGGCAGGTAAGTCCGACGATGTGGATGCACATACCAAAACAGAGTCGATAAAAGTACACTATGCCGACCTGGATCAGGATGATAAGTTTAGTAAAGCTGATACTTGGGTAGATCTGACCGATGAGCCGGATCATCAGGAGCTTTGCAATCGCGAACAGCGATATTTTTTAAAAGCTATTCTGGAAGATATCGATTTGACAAATCCTACAGATGATGCCATTAATAGTTTAAAAATTGCTTTTGCCTGTGATGAATCGGTCAAAACAGGGCAAATTGTACCCCTCTAAACCTTAGGACATGAAGTACTTTAAAGTTCTCGTTTTATCCATAGCTACAGTGGCTATGGGTAAAACCAGTCAGGTTATTGCCCAAAAAAAACAGCAAATACCTGCACAAAAACAAGTGACGCTTTCGAAAGCTGTTTTGAAAGATAAAATCAAAGGCGGCTGGGCCGGGCAAACCATTGGCGTAACGCTTGGATGGCCATCCGAATTCCAATATCAGGGAACGTTTATACAGGATTATGAAACCATTAAATGGCACGACGATTATGTGAACGAGGCCATGACCGTTTTCCCAGGTTTGTTTGACGACGTGTATGTTGACCTTACTTTTGTAGAAGTATTTGACCGGCTGGGGCTGGATGCGCCTGCTGATTCATTTGCAAAAGCTTTTGCCGCGTCCGAATATCAGTTGTGGCATGCCAATCAGGCTGGCCGTTACAATATTCAGCAAGGCTTGCCGGCGGCAAAAGCTGGCCATTGGCTGCACAACCCTCATGCCGATGATATCGATTTCCAAATTGAATCTGATTTTATCGGATTAATGAGTCCGGGGATGCCCAATGTGGCTTCCGCCATCAGTGATAAAGTGGGGCATATCATGAACTCGGGAGATGGTTGGTATGGCGGGGTATTTATGTCCAATATGTACGCGCTGGCATTTGTAAACAATGATATTCCTTATATTGTAAATACTGCTCTAAAAGCAATACCGGCCAAAAGCCAGTTTCATCAATGTCTGGCCGATGTAGTGAAATGGCACAAAATGTATCCTAATGATTGGAAAAGGACCTGGTTTGAGCTGCAAAGAAAATGGGCAGAGGATATTGGGTGCCCAAGTATGGTATTTCATCCATTAAATATTGATGCTAAAATCAATGCCGCTTATGTTGTAATAGGATTATTGTATGGGAAAGGTGATTTTACCAAAACCCTTGAAATTGCTACGCGTACCGGCCAGGACTCCGATTGTAATCCTTCCAGTGCCGCGGGTATTTTAGGTGTTATTCTGGGGTATGACAAGATCCCTCAAAAATGGATGATTCCCCTTAAAAAGGCTGAGCACAGAAATTTTAGTTTTACAAATATCTCGCTAAACAAAGTGTATGAAATGGGCTATGATCATGCATTAAAAAACATTGTAAAACATGGTGGGAAAGTGGGTGCCGATCAGGTAAGTATTGCCTTTTCGGCTCCTAAAGCAGTGCGTTTTGAAGAGAATTTTGCCGGACATTTCCCCATTGCCCGCATTCCAATGGGGAAATCCTTTTCCGATAAGTTGGAATTTAAAATGAATGGTATCGGTTTTACACTTCGTGGTTACGCACACAAAAAGAAGAACGATGCCGCAAAACATGTGTTGCAGGCCGCTTTGTATGTGGATGGAAAGGAAGTGGAACGGGCAAATTTCCCTACAGATCCCAATCAATCCAGGGCCGATCTTTTCTGGCGTTATCAGCTTCCGAAAGGAGCGCACCAGGTGAAAGTTGAAATCCTTAATCCTCATCCGGATTATGAATTGGTATCGGTAGACTATCTGTTATACGACAGTAGGCCAGCCAAACTCCCGGGAGAACTGTAAAGGGCAAGTATAATTATGGCTACATAAAGCCCATTATAAAGGATAATTAGTTATGTTTGTATGTCAAATACAAACATAACTAATAAAACTACTGCCTATAAATGAGTACGAAAACTGCAGTTTCTCCATCAGCATTCGAATTGGTATCTGGTTTAGAGATCCACGTACAACTAAATACACAATCAAAAATATTCTCGTCTGATAGTGCTGCGTTTGGCGCAGAACCAAATGCGCATATTTCTACGGTTTCCCTTGCGTTACCTGGCGCATTGCCAAAATTGAACAAAGAGGTAGTGGCAAAGGCAGTAAGGATGGGGCTGGCATTAAACTGTAGCATCAACCAGCTTAATTTTTTCGACAGGAAGAATTACTTTTATGCCGATTTGCCCAAAGGATATCAGATCACTCAAGATAATAAACCCATCTGTCAGAATGGTTTTCTGAATGTTACTTTAAGTAATGGTGAAGAAAAACGCATTGGAATAAACAGGATTCACCTGGAAGAAGATGCCGGTAAGAGTTTGCACGATCAGGACGATAAATTTTCCTATGTAGACTTGAACAGGGCAGGTGTGCCCCTGATTGAAATTGTAACTGAACCGGATATCAGAAGTGCTGAAGAAGCCTCACTTTTATTAACGGAAATCCGTAAACTGGTTCGTCACCTCGATGTAAGTGACGGAAACATGGAAGAGGGAAGTCTGCGCTGTGATGCCAACATTTCTATACGCCCGGTTGGGACACAGGAGTATGGTATACGCTGTGAAGTAAAAAACCTGAATTCCATCAGGAATGTGCGCAGGGCAATAGATTTTGAATTTGGTCGCCAGAAAGCGGTGATTTTAGATGGCGGAAGTATTGTGCAGAGTACGCTTACATTTGATGCCGATCAGGGCACTACCGCACCAATGCGCAGTAAGGAAGAGGCCAATGATTATCGCTATTTTCCTGATCCCGACCTGGCTCCGGTACATATTTCTGATGAATGGCTGGCGCAGCTGAAATTTGATATGCCGGCTTTACCACAGGAAATTGCCAAACACTTGGTGGCCGACTACGGCGTAAACAACTCTGAAGCAGCCATGTTGGCTGAAGATCATGATTTGCTGGCTTATTTTAACGAAGCTTTGCCTTATGTAAACAACAAGAAAAGTCTGGTCAACTGGCTTACAGGTTCCATTAGAGCCTTGTTAAATGAAAAAGAGATCGGTATATCCGCTTTTCGGGTCATTCCAGAGCAACTGGCGGATGTGATCAATATGGTGGATGATAAAAAAATTACCCAGCAGGTGGCCTTACAGCAGTTGTTGCCCGAATTGATTAAAGCTCCTGTAGATAGTGTTATGGAACTGGCAGCAAGGTTAAATCTGTTGATTGAAGAGAACGGAGATGAACTTTCGGCCTTTGTAAGTGATGTGCTGGTAAAATACCAACCACAGGTAGAGGCTTATAGAAAAGGGAAAAAAGGAGTGTTGGGGCTTTTTGTTGGCGAGGTGATGAAGCTGGCAAAAGGCAAAGCCGATCCTCAGAAAATAAATGAATTGTTACAGGAAAAGTTAAAATAAGAATACGTATGATAAAGAGAATAAGCTATATATTGTTGTTGTGTGTGGTGTTTGCGGCGTGTAAAGACAAGGGAAGTTTTGTGATAGAAGGGCAGTTTAAAAATGCTGCTGCGGGTAGTAAGGTATATTTATTTGGCCTGCAAAAAGATCATGCATTGCCTTTGGACTCTACGGTGTTTTCTGAAAAAGGTGATTTTAAATTTACCCACAGTACACCTGATGTAGATTTTTTTAGGATTTCATCAGGAAACAGTGAATATATGATCATAGCTAAAAACGGCGACCAGATTAAAATTACGGCCGACCTGTCGGACAAGACGCTTGCTTACAATATTTCTGGTGCTATGGAGGCAGATAAACTGGAAGAACTGAATAAAGTTAAGCATCAGTATATGGTTAAAATTGGTGCTATTCAGCAGCAGTTTGACGAAGCGGTAGCGGCGCAGCCGGATAAAAGAGATGCCATTATGGAGCAGATGAGACCTGCTTATACACAAGAAATTGACGGGCTGAATAAAGCGGTGCTAAAATTTGCCCAGGATAATACGGCATCCTTAGCTGGGTTTTATGCAGTAAACCTGTTAAATCCGGCCGAATATGAGAAGGAATTGGTTGATTATTCAGATAAGATAAAAAGCAATTTCAATAAAAACGCTGCTGTAACCGAATTTTTGGTAAAGATGTCTAAGTTGAAATCGGTGCAAATTGGGCAGCAGGCACCTGAATTTACCATCAATAGTGTGGATGGTAAGCCGGTTAAGTTGGCCGATTTTAAAGGTAAATATGTGATGCTTGATTTCTGGGCTTCCTGGTGCATGCCCTGCAGGCAAGAAAATCCTAATGTAGTAAAGGCATTTAATGCTTATAAGGATAAAAACTTTACGGTATTTGGGATCTCTTTAGATAAAGATCCGGTAGCCTGGAAAAATGCTATCGCAGCTGATAAATTAACCTGGGCGCATGCCAGCGATCTGAAAGATTTTGAAAGCCCTACGGCCAGATTGTATGCTATTGAAGCTATTCCAAGTTCATTTATTGTAGACCCAAATGGTAAAATTATAGCCAAAAATCTACGTGGTGAGGAACTGGAAGCCTTCTTAAACAAGACTTTACGCTAACCCTAAATTCATGTTAATATACATGAGGTTCTTAACAATTTATTAACTTGGGTTTAACGCTATATTATAATTGATTACCTAATTTCGTAACAAATAATTAAAGCTATGAGCACCGTAAAACAGAAGATACTAATTGTTGATGACGAACCGGATATTTTAGAGTTGATAGAGTATAACTTAAAAAAAGAAGGTTATCAGGTTTATTTGGCTGGAAATGGACAGGAGGGGATTACGATTGCAAAAAAGGTACACCCGGATTTAATTATTCTGGATATTATGATGCCTAAAATGGATGGCATTGAAGCTTGCCGATTGATGCGTGCTATCCCCGAATTTAAAAATACTTTTATGGTTTTCCTTACAGCCCGCAGTGAAGAATATTCGGAAATTGCAGGTTTTAATGTAGGTGCCGACGATTATATAGCCAAACCTATTAAACCACGGGCGCTGGTAAGTCGCATCAATGCAATTTTAAGAAGAAATTCGAGTGCTGATGAGGTGTCGGACAATAAAGTAGAAATCGGCGATCTGGTAATCGACAGAGAAGCTTACCTGGTTTACCAGAACGGACAGAAAGTAGTGTTGGCAAAAAAGGAATTTGAATTGCTGTACTTGCTGGCTTCAAAACCAGGAAAAGTATATACCAGAGAGTCTATTTTAAAAAATATCTGGGAAGATTCCGTAGTGGTCACAAACCGTACCATTGACGTACACATCCGGAAATTACGTGAGAAACTAGGCGAGAATTATGTAGCCACCGTTAAAGGCGTAGGCTATAAATTTGAGCTGTCTTAAACCCAATCTGACAAATAAAACACAAGGCATAAGGAGAATTTAATCTTATGCTTTGTGTTTTTAAGGTTGCTTCCGTCCTGATATTCACATTAAGAATGTGTACTTTTGTGTTTTACATAAAATTACCGAGTGAAGTACCCAAATTTTAAAGATCTTATTCTATTCGAAAACGATGATTATATCGTTGTAAACAAACCACCATTTGTAGCCTCTTTAGACGAGCGTGGCGGCTCAGGAGAAGTCAATATCCTGCGTTTGGCCAAACAATATTCAGCAGATGCTCAGGTATGTCACCGTTTGGATAAAGAAACTTCAGGCGCTATCATTATCGCCAAAACACCAGACGCCTACCGCTCTGTATCCATACAATTTGAAAAACGTAAGGTGAATAAAACCTACCATGCTGTTGTGGATGGTCAGTATACTTTTAAAGAGCTGTTTATTGATCTTCCGATTTTAAATGATGGCAATAAAAGTGTAACCATTGACCGTAAGGAAGGTAAACGTGCCGAAACGATTTTCAATACATTAAAGCACTATAGACATTATACCCTGGTGGAATGTAAACCGATTACCGGACGTATGCACCAGATCAGGATTCACCTGGCAACCCAACGGGCGGCAATTGTGGGCGATGAGATGTACAGAGGTAAACCGGTATACCTTTCGAACATTAAAAAGGGCTACCGCTTGTCGAAAGATGAAGAAGAGCAACCCATTATGAAGCGCTTTGCCCTGCATGCCAAGCATTTGGTGTTCAAAGGACTGGATGATAAAGACATTGTCATTGAGGCACCTTATCCTAAAGATTTTGCTACGCTCATTAAATTACTGGATAAATTTGACGCTTAAAATCAGATAGGAATGTACGTTAGATTGGTGAATTATATCGAGACAATTAATCAGTACAGGAAAACAAAAATTTCTAATAGAAATTTTCTGGTTATTGCCGCCCTGCTGGTGGGCATTTTTGCAGGCCTGGCGGCATCTTTGCTGAAAACCATTACGCACCATATCGAAGACTTTTTACAAACAGGTTTTCATTGGCAGTACAAATATTATCTGTATTTCTTTTTTCCCTTTATTGGGATTTTGTTATCGGTGATGTACGTACGCCGGTTTATCCGTAAAGGGAAATTTGAAACCGGTTTGACCCCCATACTATATACTATCTCCAAAAAATCGAGTAAAATTGAACCACACAATGTTTATTCACAGGTGATTACTGCAGCATTAACCGTTGGTTTTGGTGGTTCAACAGGCCTGGAAGCCCCCATTGTGACTAGCGGTGGAGGAATCGGGTCGATTGTTGGCCGTTTTTTTGGCTTATCCTATCGCGAAACCACTATGCTGCTGGCTTGCGGAGCCGCGGCCGGTATAGCAGGTGCATTTAACAGCCCTATTGCCGGAATTGTATTCGCCATAGAAATCCTGCTTCCCGAATTTACCATTCCAGCTTTTATTCCGCTCTTGCTTTCGGCTGCAACCGCCGCTGTTGTAGCGCGTTTATTTTATAATGAACAGTTGTTTTTTCTGGTCACCGAGGGTTGGAATATGAATGCACTTCCCTATTACGTATTGTTGGCTGTATTCATCGGTTTGTTCTCTATTTACTTTAAAAAGATAAATACTTTCGTCAAAACCTCTTTTTACAGGATAAAAAATCCTTATAAAAAAGCAATAATTGGTGGTCTGATGATAGGTCTTTTGGTTTTTTTATTTCCAACTTTATATGGCGAAGGCTACATTACTATCAAAAATCTGTTAGGTGGCAATTATACAGCATTAATTACCAATAGTATCTTTTCCGGTTACAGCAGCCTGCCCTGGGTAATTATTCTTTTTACCGTAGTCACTGTTTTTGCCAAATCGTTTGCTACGTTGATTACTTTGGGAGCAGGGGGGAATGGAGGTATTTTTGCACCCAGTTTAATTATGGGTGGTTTAATGGGCTTTATAGTGGCCTTTACCATCAATACTTTAGGCATTGCACATTTAAACGTCGCCAATTTTATTGTGGCGGGTATGGCAGCATCGCTTAGTGCCATTATGCATGCCCCACTTACCGGTATTTTTTTAATTGCAGAGATTACCGGTGGCTATGTGCTGATGGTGCCTTTAATGATCGCTTCAGCTATAGCCTACCTCATCAATCGAAGTAAACATAAATATTCTATTTACACACAGCCTCTGGCCGAAAAAGGGGAGTTGTTATCGCATGAAGATAAGGATACTACCGTATTGAATATGATGAAGATACGGCATTTAGTAGAAAAAAATTATCTGATATTGAATGACAATGATTTGCTTGCCGACCGGTTAAGTGAAATATTGCAGTCAAAACGTAATCTATTTCCTGTTGTTGGAGCAGAGGAGGCTTTCAAAGGCTTGGTGTATGTAGAGGATATTCTAAAAAGAGGAATAAATCATACCGATGGGCTTTCTGTTAACGACTTTATGCAGGCTGCACCCGATATGATCATCATCAGCGACCCTTTAAAACTGGTGCTTCAGAAAATGGAAAAGGAAAATGCCTGGTTGCTGCCTGTACTGGACGAGCAGGGCAGGTACCTTGGCTTTGTTTCCAAAACAGCTATTTTTAATAAGTATAGGGCTTTATTGAGCCGGCAGGCGGATTATATGGGGTAAAAAATAACCGTTCTCCTCAAGAGCGGCATTAATCACTGAATAAGCGATGAACGCTGAGGCTCTTTCTGAGAAGGTAATTTTTTAGATAATTACGCTTACAGGTTGATTTATTGTAATTCCGGTTAGTTGATAGAATTTTTTAATTAGTTGATTGACTGCAATCCCGAGGTGTCGTGTGAATAGTAGAGGTTATTTGAGCACTATCCCTTTTTTTTATATCAGGGATAGTGCTTTGATAGGTAGGTACGTTGCCTATTATTCTGCAGCGCGTTTTAGGCCGAATTTCTCGATTTTGCTATACAAATGACTGCGCTGAATTTCAATATCATCAGCGGTTTTAGATACATTCCAATTGTTTTTTTCCAGTTTAAATTTAATAAACTCTCTTTCGGCGTGATCTTTATAGTCCTGAAAATTGCTGAATTTATCATAGTCAACTGCGGCTGTAACATGGCTGCCATTGTGCGTACTGTGGGTTCCCTGAGCACCGATATTGGTACCTCCACCAGGGTTGGCAAACGAAATTACATCATTTTCAGTAATGGTCTTATCGCTCAAAATGATCAGACGTTCAATCATATTGTGCAGCTCCCTTACGTTTCCTGTCCACGGCAATGCCTGTAGGGCAACCATTGCTGCATCACTGATTTTTTTGACTGGCATACCATAATCGCGGCAAATCTCATCCAAAAAGTTCAATGCAATTTCAGGTATGTCCTCTGTACGTTCGGTTAGATGTGGAACATGAATATTGATGACATTTAAACGGTGGTACAAATCCATCCGGAAGTTGCCTGCTTCAATTTCTTTTAATAAATCTTTATTGGTTGCCGCAAGTACCCTTACGTTTACTTCCTGTTCTTTTTCACCCCCTACACGGGTTATTTTATGTTCCTGCAGCGCGCGCAATACCTTAGCCTGTGCCGAAAGACTCATGTCGCCAATTTCATCCAGAAACAAGGTGCCGCCATTAGCCAGTTCAAACTTACCTATCCGTTGTTTCACTGCCGAGGTAAATGAACCTTTCTCGTGCCCGAATAGTTCACTTTCAATCAGTTCAGATGGGATCGCAGCACAGTTTACTTCAATGAGCGGACTGTCTGCCCTATGCGATTTTTCGTGCAACCAACGGGCCACCAGTTCTTTACCACTTCCATTGGCGCCGGTAATGAGTACCCTGGCTTCAGTAGGTGCAACACGTTCAATGGTTTCCTTTATTTTGCTGATATTTTCGGAACTACCAAGAATATCCCTGGTTTTACTTACTTTTCTTTTCAATACCTTGGTTTCGGTCACCAAAGTTCCTCTGTCCAACGCATTTCTAACTGTAATCAGTAACCTGTTCAAATCAGGTGGTTTAGAAATGAAATCAAAGGCCCCTTTTTTGCTGGCCTCAATGGCAGTTTCGACAGTACCATGGCCCGAGATCATAATGAAAGGAAGATCAGGGCTATAGGCCAGGGCCTGTTCTAATACTTCCATACCATCCATGCGGTTCATTTTGATATCGCATAGTACCAGATCGTATTTCTTTTTTTTAATCAGTTCTAATCCGTCAACACCATTGTCAATATCCTCAACTTCGTAATTTTCATATTCTAAAATCTCACGAAGTGTATTTCTTATTGCCCTTTCATCATCAATTATTAATAATTTTGCCATAGGAATGCTAATCATTTTTGTGTTTGGCTACTAATATAATTTTTTATTATCAACAACCTCTTTATTAAATAAAAAAATGCAAGCCTGTAAGCCGGGTTCTGTTCTCAGCAAGTGAGATTCTACCATTAATCTACTATAAATGTTGCCATTTATCTCTAACGACCTACCCACTAACATCGGACGAGCAGCCCTACGTGCGTTAGCCTATTTGGTCTTTCAACTCCCGGGGTTTACCAGTTTTCCGGTCGCCCGGAAAAATCGTGAGCTCTTACCTCACGTTTTCAACCTTACCTGTGCCTAAGGCCATCGGCGGTATACTTTCTGCGGCACTTTCCATAATCCAGGCATTCAGTCCTGAACCTCTTCCCGTTAGGAAGCGGGATGCTCTGTGTTGCCCGGACTTTCCTCTTTCCCGGTAAACGGGCCAGCGATAGAACAGCTTGCATTTTGGAACAAAGATACTAAAATTAAGTATTTGCTAAGGCCTTCTCCTCACATAGTCCACACCATCTACACATATCCTTCACAAAAAAGTACCTTTTTGTGGGTTTTATGTGAAGGAGGTGTGAACAAGGTGTGAAGAATCGCTAATCTTGTGAAGAAAATTATGTTTTAATTGTAAAGTATGATTTCAATACATTTGTTTTATAAAAAAATAACCATAACCAACCTAAAAAATCATGAGTAATTCAATAAATGAAGCAGTAAGCCATAATGTTTATTTTGAAGGGAAAGTGCAGAGCCTTGGACTGGAAACGGTAAAAGGCAAAGCTACCTTGGGGGTGATGAAAAAGGGATCTTATACCTTTTCAGCTTCCTCTCCGGAAAAGATGATTGTTGTATCAGGCAGTATGAATGTAAAATTGTTTCAGGGGGAATTTAAAACTTACAACGAACAGGAAGAATTTGACGTCGCAGCCGGAACCACTTTTGATGTAGTATGTGACGCGGATGTTGCCTATTTATGTTATTACGGATAGCAACAAAAAAGGGTGTTGAGATCACAACACCCTTTTTTATCCGGTTATTTATTGAAAAATGGCAGCCAGCTTTTTGTCCAGATCTTCATCCGAGCCGCCATTGGTATCGCCATACCTGCCAATAATTTTTCCCGAAGGATCAATTAATATTTTAGTAGGCAAAGAACTGATCCCGTATTTGTCCGAAATATCGGCCGGGTTAGGTAAGTTTTTCATCCTTAGGTCCATATCCAGTCCTCGCAATATATGGTGCCATATGCCAATCTGATCCTGCTCAACTGCTTTTTTCCATGCCGAGTGGTTTCTATCGTCGTCAGATATACCAATAATATCCAGGCCTTTATCTTTATAAGTATCAAATACTTTAATCAGATGAGGATTGCCTTTGCGGCATGGTACACACCAGCTTGCCCAGAAATCAATGATTACATATTTGCCTTTAAAATCGGATAGCGACAATGGTTTTCCATTGATATCTGTGGTCGTAAAATTAGTGGCCATATTACCAGGACTGCCTTTTTCAATACGAGCAATCTCTTTGGCAATATCTTTTACTTCTGCTGTTTTCTTTAAGTTCGCATTAAAATTATTATACACTGTTTTTACCGAATCAAGTTTCATTCTCGAAGTGTAAAAGCGCATGGTATTAACCGTGACATACGAATTGGGGTGGCCAATAAAAAAGTCATAAGTGATTTTTTTGATGCGATCGTTATAAGGTTCCAGTTGATCTCTGATTTCTGACGCTTTTTCATGATCTTTTTCCTGCATTAATGCATTAGAACTGGGCTCCATTTCTTTTCTTACCACATCGGTTTTATGGGTCAGTTCTTCCAGTTCGCGTTGACTTTGTGAGCCGGTAATTTTCAGTGTGTTTAAATTCATGGCTTCGCCGGAAATGGTCATTTTGGCTGCCTCCAAATAGATTTCTTTTCTGCGGTCCCAAAATTGTTGCTGGCTGATCTCTTCTCCTTTGTTTTTAAACATGACCGAAGCAGAGCAAGGACTATTAATTTTTCCGCTGATGAGGAATTTTTTGTTTACTATTGGCTTGGATATATTGATGATTTTTCCTGCTGCATTTTGGTAATAAATGATCACCGAATCGGCACCATTGACATTCCCGCTAAGAGAAAAAAGGTCGGTTTTTTTTTGGGCCATTGCCGGTATACAAAGACACGTAGCCATTGTCAATGCGAAGAGGTTCTTTTTTTTCATGTTCATAGTTTTATTTTTTTTTATAAGGTTAATAACCAGGGTTTTGTTCGGCCTTGCCATTGGCTTTGATTTCGTTATCAGGTATCGGTAAAATGAAAGAATTGATAGATTTGATTTCCGGTCTCAGCCCCTGTACTGTTAAAAAGGGCAATCGACGTAGGGCCAACCAATCTAACCCATTTTCGGAAACGAAGTTTTTCATCACTTCCTTTACAATCAGCACATGCAACGCATCAGGTGTAATCGCCTTATCAACATTTTCAAAATCGGAAATTCCGGCATGGGCCATTACCGTTTTTAGCAAAGTTCTGGCTGGACTAAGATCTCCTCCAATCAGTGTGATGGCTTCGGCTTGTAGTAAATAAGCTTCAGATAAACGGAAGGCATAGGAGTAAATGGAAAGTGGTGTGAGACTGATATTTGTCGGATCGCCGCTATAGTATTT
Organism: Pedobacter schmidteae; assembly: GCF_900564155.1. Lineage (NCBI taxonomy): Bacteria > Pseudomonadati > Bacteroidota > Sphingobacteriia > Sphingobacteriales > Sphingobacteriaceae > Pedobacter > Pedobacter schmidteae. Next base: position 4,088,971 of record NZ_LS999839.1, read on the forward strand.
GGTTAGCTGATTTAAAGGGGCGCCTCGCTTCACTATCGGTTTGTATGTCCAGCTGGCTCGAGGATCGTTTGTCATTAGGGTCACCATAGCTGGGGAGGCGGGAAATTGCGTGTAATATTGGTTTGTTTGATATTTATAATTCTCTGTTGGAAAAGGCTGCAAACCCAGCATCACTTCCTCGCTGTTAAAGCCTTTGCTTAAAAAGATGTCTTTGGTGTTGGCCTCTAATTCGAAGGGACCGTTGTCAATTACATCTTTAGTAAGGGCAACTACTTGTGCATAGTCGCCTGCGGCGCCCCGGTTAATCAATACCCTTGCTTTTAGTAATTTGGCTGTAGCGGCATTGGTGTAATATAGTTTTGTATTTGTACGTGGCAGATCGGGAATAGCTGCGTCCAGGTCGGCCAGGATGGCGGCATAACTTTCTGCAACACTTGATCTGGGTAAATTGAGGTTTTCTGAGTTCACAAACTCATTTCGTACTATGATGCCAAATTTGCTGTTGACATTGTAATACTGCCCAAAATAAAACAAGAGATCGGCATTTGCAAAAGCCCTCAAAAAATGCGCTTCAGCCTTCATTTGTCTTTTTGTGGCTTCGGGAATGCTGGTTACAGGTTCTACATTTTTAAGGAAACCATTAGCCGAATTGACCAGATTATAGCCGTAATTCCACTTAAGGGCCACAGCATAGTTGGTTTTATCAAAACTGAAGTTGCCAAATCCATCTTCACCAGAGGAGTTAATCAATAATCCGGAAAGTTGTGATGGAAGGGCCTCATGTGTCTGGTTCCATTTGATAGAAGGAACCTCGTTGTTATCGGCACCGGCATCTGCAAAGCGGTAATAAACGCCATTTAATACGGTAAGCGCACTCTTAGTGTCCAGGATAAGGTTTCCATCTACCTGCTTATCTGTGGGCATGATATTTAACTGTTTTTTACAGGCCACTATTGGGGCTGTCATCAGTATCAGGGCCAGTAATTTTATATATGCATTTTTCATTTCGATCTGTTTTTAAGTTAAAATCCAACTTTTAATCCCAATGAGAATGTTCTTACGGTTGGGTAAACGCTGGCGTCAAAATATCCGCCGGTTACACTATAGGTATCGTTTGAAGTCTCGGGGTCGTTGCCCGGGTACTTTGTGATGGTAAACAGGTTTGTTGCTGATGCAAATATTGAAGCATTGATCAGCCCGGCGCGTTCCATCCACTTGCTTTTACTGAGTCGGTAATTGAAGCTCAATGTTCTTAATTTGATATAAGAAGAACTGAAAACATCCATACTAGATATGGGCGACCTACCATCTCCAAGTAGTAAGCGGGGTTGATCGCTATTCAGATTATCGGCATTATACCTTTTCAGCATAACGGCATTTGCATTGGAAGTGCCCGAAAATTGTGTGCTGGATACATGGTCTCCCCACAACAGACTTCCGCCTTGCGAGAAAGTGAAATACAATTGCAAGTCTAAATTTTTATAGGTAAAACCCTGGGTGAAACCGCCGTAGTATTTTGGCGCAACGCGGGCAATAATCTCATTAGTTTTTGGATAGGCACTATTGTATTGTTTATAGATTTCATAATCCAGGTCGTACATGACATCCCCGATATTCAGGTAGGGATAAAATATATCACCAAACATACCCAGGTCCTTTTTATAGGCATCAAGTTGTTCCTTTGTTTTAATAATGCCTGTTACCTTATAGCCGGTAATCAAGCCCAGGGGTTCACCTTCAACAAGAGTGGTATTGCCCAGTTCCAATCCGCTTAAACTTCCTATTTGCCCCAGGTCTGCATTTTTATCCAGTCTGGTTACCAGCGATTTGTTCCAGGTTACATTAAATGAAGCATTCCACCTGAAGTTTTTGTTGCGGATCAAATCGCCCTGCAAAGAAACTTCCAGCCCGGTATTTTTAATATCGGCTGTGTTTTTCAACAAGGTGCCGTAAGCGCTACTTGGTGCAACAGGCAGGGCCAGCAAAGCACCATTGGTTTTTTTGTTGTAGTAATCTACAGTAGCCTGCATCCTATTGTTAAACAAAGAGATGTCCAGGCCTAAATCTGTAGCTTTTGTACTTTCCCATTTGATGGCCTGGTTGCCCAGTTGTGTAGGAATAAGCGCACTGCTGCCACCGTAGGAATAAGGGCTATACAACGTGCGGTACATCTGATCGCCAATGTTTTGGCTACCTGTTAATCCGTAACTTGCTCTGAACTTGATGTCATCTATCCATTTTTCGTTTTTAAGAAAGTTTTCTTTTGAAATCCGCCATCCGATGGCTGCCGAAGGGAAGTAACCAAATTTATTGTCGGGACCAAATTTGGAGGAACCATCCGTACGTCCTGTAAATGTAAACAGGTACTTATCCAGCAAGCTATAGTTGGCCCTAAGATAGAAGGAAAGCAAGTAGCTTTGCGGCTTGGAAGGATCATTTCCTTTGGTGTAGAGTGGGGTAACGGCCGAAGAAAGGTTATTTAAAACATTGTCGTCCGGATATCCCTGAGCGGTTACACTAAAGAAGCTGTTTTTAATGGTTTCATAAGAGGTTCCGGCCAAAATGTTGATATCATGTACCTCATTGATATGTTTGGTAAAGGTAAGGGTATTCTCTACAAACCAGTTGGTTAAGCGACTGTTGGAATTGCCACCTATACCGCCACTGTTGTCTATATTCCCGTAGAAATTACCGATGCTCAAAAAACTTGGAATGTAATTTCTCTGGTTATAATTCTGTGAGTTTAAGGAGACTGTACTTTTGAACTGCAAATCAGGATTGAAATCGTATAAGGCCGAAAGGGAGCCCAATAAGCTAAGTGTTTTGGCATTATTGGTTGCCTTTAGCAGGCCAACAGGGTTTTGAAAGCCCAGGTAGGAGGCACCCACGCTTGAAAAATCAGTAGGATTTCCTGTGGCATCATAAGGTAAAAAATCGGGACTTGATCTTAAGGCTTGTCCATACGCACCATCCCCAATATTCTGATTGGTATAACCGATGATCATATTGGTCAGTAATCTGAATTTCTTTCCTATTTCATTTTCAAGGTTCAGTTTACCTGATATTCTTTGGTAGTCGCTGCTTTTTACCACGCCAGGGGTGCTATTGTAAGATATAGAGCTATAATACTTGCTTGCCGCACCGCCACCTTGTATAGCCAGATCGGCATTGTGGGACAGCGTATTTCTGGTTACTTCTTTAATCCAATTGGTGTTCCCGTTGTTAAAATAGGCAGATGGATTATTTACAATGGTATTGATGTAGGGAGGAATAGGATCGTTAACTGCTGTACGTTCGGCGTATACATTTTTGGCCGCCTCCGTTAATAACAACCTGTATTCATCGCCACTTAGTACTCTTGGGGTAATTGGTGTGGTAACAGTGCTGTAATAACCCGCTGTAATTTGAGGTTTCATATCTTTTTTACCTCGTTTGGTGGTTACAATCACTACGCCATTTGCCGCCTTTGAACCATAAATGGCAGTAGAAGAAGCATCTTTTAGAATACTGATGGATTCGATGTCATCAATGTTTAAGCCACCGAGCCCGTTTAATCCATTCACAAAGGATGCAGAGAGGCCGGCATTTACGCCCCCCGCGTTATTGATGTCATTTCCTACAGGGCTTCCTACGTCAAAGCCGGTATTAATGAAATTACTTTTCACCTGTACAGGCACGCCATCAATGATGTATAAGGGATCATTGCCGCCAAGTAAAGAACTGGATCCTCTGATTCTGATCCTTACCGCACCACCTGGTGCACCATCAGCTTTGGTCACCTGCACACCTGCGGCTTTGCCTGCCAACGCATTATCGAATGTAGCAAAAGGTACATTCTGAATATCTTTTGCCTCTATGGTAGATATGGAACCGGTTAAGTCTTTCTTTTTACTGCTACCGTAGCCTACAACTACCAGGTCATTTAACAGATTCTTTTCTTCCTGCATCACTACGGTCATATTTTGTGAGGCTGTAATTTCGCGTGTTACGTAGCCTACATAAGAGAATACCAGTATGGTTTTTTCATCCGGGACGGTAATACTAAAACGGCCATCGGCACTTGTGACTACCACATTATTGGTGTTTTTTATCCTTACACTTACTGATGGGAGTGGAGTGCCGTTTGCATCCAGCACACGGCCTTTGATATTGACTGCTGCAAAATAGCGATTAACCCGGTCCAGAAAGGAGGTTTCCTTTTCCTTCAAAACAATGCTTTTATTGCTTTCTATCATGTAGGTTAGGGCTTTACCTTTTAGCAAGGTAGTCAATACCTCGTCCAGGGGCGTCTGTTTAAAGTTCACATCTACCACAGTTGCGTCATTCAGAATGTAATCTGAATACAAAACGCGATAGCCTGTTTGCTTTTTTATCTCGCTAAATACCCGCTCAAGGGTGGCATTTTTTTGTGCATACGTCACCTTCTGTGCAAAACCAGCAGCGCTAACCTGTAGCACCGTGCCGATCATCAAAATAATTGCTAATTTCATCACAAGTATCAATTTTCTTTTTGCGGTATGGTGATGTGTTGCCGAAGGAAACTGTGGTTTCATCACCTCCATTAATTTGCATAGGCGGTCCTTAGGACTACATACACTTTTAGTATAAATTTTATACATTTGATTGTCTGTTAAATTCCTGAAATAAATTGTTGTACAATGGTTTTTGGCGTGTTCAGATACTTTTGAACTCCGACTGGTACTCGGGGTTCTTTTTGTTTAGAACATTTAACAGTCCTTACGTGTGATTTTTGTAGAGTTCTTTCATTTTTATTGGGTTTAGGTTTTAAATAGTTTCTGGTTGCCCAAAAACTGAGTTGATTGATTTTTAGTTGCTTACTATAATTTTCCGGCCGTCAATTTCAAAATGCACCCTGTCGGTTAGTTCAAGGGTTTTTAAAACTTCGGATACGGTATTTTGTCGGGAAAGACTACCGCTGAAGGTCTCTTTGGCAGCTTTACCGCCTATAAATTCGACTTCTACATCATACCATCGGCTTACTTTTCTCATTATTGAAGCCAAGCTTTCATTTTTAAAAACGAATTCATCGTTTTTCCAGTCTATGGCCTGTGTTACATCTACTGTTTTTACATAAATATTGTTTCCCGAGGCCAAAGCCTGTTCTCCTGGTTTAATTACTACAGCAGGTATTTTGGTACGTATTCCCAGGGCGTTGACCTTCACGCTTCCTTCCAGTAGGGTAGTCTTGGTATCAGGTTCATCTTTATAACTGTTCACATTAAAATGGGTACCCAATACTTCAACTTCTTGTCTTTCAGTCTTAACAATAAAAGGATGAGCTTTATTTTTTGTTACTTCAAAATAAGCTTCGCCACTTAGTTCCACTCGTCGTTCATTATAATTTGAAAAACTTGCCGGATATTTTAAAGTGGATGCAGCATTTAACCAGATCTTTGTTCCATCAGGTAAAATTATCTGATATTTTCCACCTTTTGGAGTTTCTATTGTATTGTATTTTTCAGGACTTAGTTTTCTTACGTTCTCGGCAATTTTATAAACCAGCAGGCCTTCGGCCGTTTTTGAAACCGTTATTCCATTTTCTGAGGCCAGCTGGCCATTTAAACTATCGGTAACGGTAATTTTTTGACCGCTGGAAAGTGTAAGTATGGCTTTATTGGTACCTGGCGCAATATCGGCTCCGTTTTTTGAAATCTGGTTCAAATAGGTGGTAGGTTTCTTAAGCATAAAGAACAAAGTACTGCTTAGCACTACAAATGCTATTGCTGCCGCTATTGTCTTTGTTTTTCGCCATAGAGGGATAACAGCTATCGGTGAAAGATGTTGTTTGATCCGGGCCTGTAATTTCGCGCCAATCACTTGTTGCGAACCCATTTCTGTCTCGTCCCACGATTCGCCTGCCTGTTGGTACAAATGGTAGTATCTGTTGTATAAACCTATTTCCTGATCAGTTGCTTCACCGTCACTTATTTTTCTAATCAGTTCCTGAAATTGTTCCTTCGTCATTTTATGGCTTTATATAGAGAAGGCACTTCCCAAAGCCCCAGCACCCACGCTATTTTATTTTTTTTTGAAATTAAATCAGAAGCGTTAATAAAAAAGTTGATTTTCCGAATTGGGGTTTTAGTTTTTTTAAAGCTTTATTGATTTGGTTTTCAACGGTTTTTTCGGTAATTCCAAGTTTCATAGCGATCTCTTTGTTACTTAAGTTATCGATCCGACTTAACTGAAAAACTTCCTGGCAACGCTCAGGGAGTGTATAAATGAAATTGTTGATCATTGCTTTAAGCTCTTTGATTTCCAAAGCCTGATCTGGAAAATCGTCTTCAACCTCAATTTTTGGGATTCGTTCATAAAATGACGCCCGCACTTTTCCGTTGCGGATATAATTGGCTACTTTGTACTTAACAGCAACCAGTAAGTAGGCTTTGACAGAATTTACAGTAATTGAGGTTCTATGCTCCCAAAACCAGATAAACACTTCCTGGATAACATCCAGACAGGCATCTTCATCCTTTAACACGTTAAAAGCTGCACGATACAACACAGGCCAGTAACGCTCATATATCTCGTCATATGCAGCAGCATCTGTCCCAATTAAAGCAGCCAATTCGGCATCACTTAGCGCACTGTACAATTTCATTTCTGTCTTGTTCCCATATAAAGTTAGGCAAAATAAGCATATAGAGGGAATGTAGGGGCTATCTGCTTTTAAAATTTTTGATACCTATGACGACAAGCTCAGTATTTTAAGTCTTTAAAAGATTAGTTTTAAGTTATTTATAATTATTCTTAATAATGCTAGGATTATAAATTCTTAATGATTTACTTTGCCGAATAATTTATAATTGATCTTAATAAGAATATGACAAGACATTTACTCACTGCTTTTTTACTTTTTTTCAGTACTAGTTTGTTTGCACAACAAACTGGGAGTGTGAAAGGGCGGATTACCACAGCCGATGGCAGGGTTGCCAGCAGCGTGTCTGTAAAATTAAAGGAAACGAATTTAGGTGCCATTACGGATGAAGATGGAGCCTATCATATTCGTAAAGTACCAGCAGGGAATTACACTTTGGTGGTTTCGGCTGTGGGATTATACCCAAAAGAAAAACAAATTAATGTAACTGTTAAAGCAGCAGTTATAGCCGATTTTTCTCTAAATGAGAACCAGTCACAATTGGCCGATGTACAGATTTCTACAGGCAGAAAGAAATTTAAAGTCGATAAAGTATCTCCATCTTTGAGATTACAATCGCCACTGATTGAGGTGCCACAGAACATTAAGGTAGTGACCAACCAGTTAATTGCCGATCAGATGGTATTTGATATGGTGGACGGATTAACCAGAAACGTGAGTGGTACAACGAGAACGGGGCACTGGGATGCACAATATGCAAACATTTCTACCAGGGGTACCACTATTCCGGCATTTCGTAATGGTATGAACATGAAGATGCCATGGGGGCCACTTGCCGATGATGCATCGACAATTGAACGCATTGAGTTTGTAAAAGGGCCTTCGGGTTTTATGATGGCCAATGGCGAACCTGGTGGGATCTATAATATTGTAACCAAAAAGCCTACTGGCGAAAATCGCAGTTCGGTAACTTTGAGTGGTGGTGGATATAACCTGGGGCGGGCTGCAGTTGACTTGGATGGTAAGCTGACCAAAGATGGGCGATTATTGTACCGTTTAAATTTAGCAGCACAGTCTAAAGGCAGTTTCAATAAGTACAATTTCAGCGACAGATATATTTTTGCTCCTGTGATCAGCTATCAGGTTGATAGCAATACACTGATTACAGCGGAATATACACATCAGGCTGTTAAGGCGCAGGCGCTTGGTAGTTACAGCTTTTCTCCGGTAGGCTTTAAAGATGTTCCTCCTAGTTTTTTTCTTGGTGATCCTGCATTGGAACCAAGTAAATTGTACGACCACAATCTAACTTTGTATTTTAACCATAAACTAGACAATACCTGGAAGATAAACGGACAAGTAGCTTATGTAAAGTATGGTTTGAACGGAGGTTCGATGTGGCTGAAAACACTTGCTAAGAACGGTGATATGATTAGGTATTATAACCTGAGTGAAGAATTGGCAATCAATAAAAATGTGCAAATGAGCATTATGGGAGATGTTGCTACAGGTCCTGTGATTCATCGACTTTTGGGAGGAGTAGATATGGGGAACTTGAAAACCTGGGGCGATTTTACTTCTGGCCCGCAGGACATCAGAACTCAGGTTACCAAGGATAGTCCGAATGGAATCTTTAACATATATCGTCCTGTTTATGGTATTCCAGCAGCAAATATTCCTATTTTTGATAGAACGAAAACGCTTCAGGAACGTTCAGGAGCAAATTCATATGCAACAAATCTGACTTATACAGGAGTTTATATTCAGGATGAACTACGTTTGCTGGAAGAAAAATTACGTATAACGCTGGCGGGCCGCTTTACACATGCGGTAACTGTTGGCAAAACTGATGCTACGCAGATTTCTGATAATGTTTTCAGTCCCCGTTTTGGTATAAGTTATTCCATAATGAAAGATTTCTCTGCCTATGGATTGTATGACCAAAGCTTTCTACCGGTTGCAGGACAGAATTATCTCGGAGAAGCATTTAAGCCCATTAGAGGTAACAATGTTGAGTTTGGCCTTAAAAAAGACTGGCTTGATGGGAAATGGAATGCTACTATTGCAGCTTATAAAATTACAAAAAGCAATGTGCTAACGGCTGATTTAGATCAGTCACACATTGATGCAAGTGCTATTTTAAATGGCGGAAATCCGGTGGCCAATTTACAGATTCAATTAGGTGAAGTAAAATCAAAAGGTATTGAAATAGATATTGCAGGTGAGATTGTGAAAGATCTTAATGTGGTATTGAACTATGCACTTACCGATGCCAGGGTAAGTAAAGATGCGAATCCAACACTCATTGGAAGACATGTGGCCAATTCAGTAAAACATAATACCAATGGCTGGTTGTCTTATCGGATTAGAAATGAAAATACATTCCTGAACGGTCTCGGTTTTACTGGAGGTTATCAGGTACAATTGGGAAGACATGCTGGTTCATCAGCTGCACCACTCGATTTGCCTAATTATATTCGTTTTGATGCAGGAGTGTCTTACGAAAAAGGTAAAATTACGTTATCGGCATTGGTGAACAATTTGCTTGATCGCAGATTATTGACTCAGGGTTCTTACACCAAGCTAGCTACTGAAACTGCGACTGCTACATCTTATTATACCTATATCTATGATATGCCTAGAAACGCAAGGGTTTCTTTAACCTACCGTTTCAAATAGGCAACAGTAAACACTATTTATTCTAAAAGATTAAACAATGGTACCAGGAAATAAAAACACACAAGGAAAAAAGAAAAGTAAGGATTCGGTCTTTACCCGTGTAAATAAATGGCTTCACCTTTGGTTGGGATTGGTTTCTGGTGTCATTGTGCTGATTGTTTGTTTAACAGGCTGTATTTGGGTGTTTAACGAAGAGATTAACAACTTGCTGGAACCCGAAACAAAGGTGGAAAGACAGGAAAAACCAGTCATTACTCCGGCGCAGTTATCAGCTATTGTTGCCCGTGACTATCCCGATAAATTACCTTCTTATGCCACTTACCGACAAGGACGTACCATAAACCTCAACTTAAAGGATAAAGTTGAAAGCAAGGAAAAAGGAAAGCGTGGAGGCAGAAGAGGGGGCGGTACTACCCTTAAAATTAATCCATATACTGGTGAAATTGTAGCTAAGGAAGTGCGAAAAAAGGGAGAAACTGACTTCTTTAGGTTTATTTTAAATGGGCATCGTTTTTTGTGGATGCCTTATGAAATTGGCAGACCGATTGTAAATTATGGAACCATGATTTTTGTGGTGCTGCTCATTACCGGGTTGATCTGGTGGTATCCAAAAAAATGGAATAAATCGACCACTGATAAAAGCTTTAAAATTAAATGGGGTGCTTCTTTTAAAAGGGTAAATCTTGATTTGCATAATGTGCTGGGCTTTTATTCGCTATTGTTTTTACTGGCTATTGCGCTTACCGGAATGGTGTATGGTATAAAATGGTATAGCGAAGGCTTGTATTGGGTAACCTCCGGAGGAGATCAGTTGGCCGAATACAAGCGTTTGGAGTCGGATTCGTTGCAAGCTAAGAAGTTTTATACTCCCGAAAAAGCTATGGATCTGGCTTGGAATAAAGTGATTGCCAGACATCCAAAATCGGAGGGCTTTTATTACAACTTCCCGGATACCTCTGAAGCCAAAGCAACCATTGGCATAACGGTATACCCAACCGCCGGACAGTTTTACAATAGTAAAGGTTATACTTTTGACCAACATACACTGCAGGAACTGAAAAGGGAAGATCCTTATTCAGTTGATTATGCCCAGGCAAATGCCGCCGTGAAATTACGGAAGATGAACTATGATATTCATGTTGGCAGTATTTTAGGCTTTCCCGGCAAGGTATTGGCTTTTCTGGCGGCTTTAATTGGTGCCAGTCTGCCCATTACCGGTTTTCTGATCTGGTATGGCCGAAAGTTTAAAAAGAAAAAAACAGCCAAAAAGGATGTACCTGCTAAAGAAATTAAGAAGAACCCAAAAATGGAGGCTGAAGAAGTTTAAACATCAACCATCTGGTCACATTCGTGTTAAGGTACTTTTAAGGATATATTAAACAAAAGCAAATGGTGATTATACCATTTGCTTTTTTAATAAAAGACCAAATATTATCGCCAGTTTTGTAGAAACTTACACACCATGAAAGTAAAATATCTGTTTTTTCTGCTCCTCATCACCGTTGGTTATAGTTGTACATTTGCAGCTTCGACGATGGAAATCAAACCTAAACCTTTGAAGATAGGATATTCGATAAGTATTGTTTCTTTAACTCCCGAAAAAATGCAATACGCCAAATCTGTTGGTGTTGATTATGTGGAGGTTTCCCTGAGTGCTTTTTTAGATAAATCGGCCAATTTTAACCTGACGTCAGAACAGATTATAGAGAAAGTTACGGCTGCAAAAAAAGCAGCAGACGAGGCGGGGATAAGGATATGGTCAATTCATATGCCTTTTAGTAAAGATATAGATTTATCCCTTGTTGATGAAGATGCTCGTAATAAGGTTGTAGCCTTGCATACTACGATGCTTAAATACTGTAAAATTTTGCAACCGCAGGTTATTCTTTTTCATCCCAGTTATTTTCTGGGTTTGAATGAAAGGGAACTTCGCAAAAAACAGCTGATTAAATCGGCGGTAGCACTAAACAAGCAGGTAAAATCTATCAAGGCCATCATGGTAATTGAAAACATGTTAGGTCCGGAGCTGCAAATTGCAAAGCGTGAGCGTCCGTTGTGCCGCACGGTAGAAGAGACCCTGGAAATTATGAACCGTATGCCAGCCAGTATTTATTCGGCTATTGATATGAACCACATTAAAAATCCAGAAAACCTGATTAGGGCAATGGGAAGACGATTAAAAACCGTACATATTGCCGATGGTACCGGAAAGAAAGAAGATCATTTTTTTCCTTGCTCGGGCGAGGGGCAAAACAATTGGACTGCTATTTTATCTGCCTTAAATGAAGTAGGTTATAGTGGTCCTTTTATGTATGAAAGTAAGCATAAGGATGTTAAAGATCTGAAAATATGTTACGATACTTTATATCAGAATTTTGTGAATGCACAGACTTCAGATCGATCAGATCTGAGGTAAGTTTTAGTCAAATTTTTACTTATCAAAAAATAAGAGAGTTCAGTTATTTTTGTTACTTACAGTTTTTAAGCCTTTCTGTTACTGCTTCGGGTGTATACATGCCTTGATTGTTGCCGAATGAATTGCCAATGTAAACCAACAGTTGTGCAATATCGATGGGATACAGTTCCGGAAAAGCTGGCATAGTCCCTTCGTATTTTTGTCCATTTACAGTAATGGTGTCTTTTATGCCATTTTTAATAAAACAGGCTAGTTTTTGCTTATTTTCTTTTAGAAAAACAGTGTCTGTAAGCGGAGGGGTAAGGGTACCTAGCCCTTCGCCATTTGGACCATGGCAATTCTGACAATGCTTAATGTACAGATCTCTTCCATTTACATAATAAACATCCTGTTTTACTTTCCCCGCATCCTGACAAGAATAAATTATAGCAGTTAAAGTAAACAACAACAATGCAGTGATCAATAACCTGCGCATCAGCTATTTTTTATCTTCAGCAAGTAAAACAGGAATGTCCTTCATTAATTGGGCTACTTGTTTGGTATCTGTGCCGTCATAAGCCCCACGAATACGTTTTTGCTTGTCGATCAGTACCAACCATCCCTGGTGTATGTATCCGTCTTTAGCAGTTGTATCTTCAATTACTGCTACCAGATAGTCTTTTTCGGCAATCTTATATATGCTGTCTTTGCTACCATATGCAAATTGCCATTTACCGTTATCCACCCCAAGTTTTTGTGCGTATTTTTTCAGAACTGATGGTTTATCGTATTTAAAGTCAATCGTATGCGATAAATACATTACTTCGGGATTGTCTTTGTATTTATCAAAGATATCTTTCATGTTGCGGTGCATGGTCGGGCAAATGGTACTGCATGAGGTAAAAAAGAAATCAGCAATATAAATTTTGTCTTTAAACTTATCCTGAGTAATGATTGCGCTGTCCTGATTCAGAAAACTGAATGCAGGGATGCTTTTGTATACGGTATCAACAGTAGTTGACCCATCAGGTTTTTTGATGGTGTCAACCGATCTTGGTCCCAGGATGGGTAGCTTTTTATCATTTTTACAAGATGCGGTAAAAAGTACAGCGGCAGTTAAGATAGAGATGGATAAAGAAAGTTTTAGCTTCATAAACATAATGATGGTTGAAGGAAGGCAAATGTAATTAAAATGAAATTAACCCTACCATTTTGGTAAGGTATAGGATTGCCATAAAAGCGTCATGAAATAATAAATGTGTATTTAAATGCATTGCCAGTAGTTTTTTTGATGGAGCCATAACACAGGCATCAGTTTTGAACAAGGCGTACACAAATTTAAAATGATCATGAATAATCAAATGATATTTGTGCGTATTGCAACGACAGGCGACTTTAAATACGCGAATGAAATAGTGAAAGAAACAGCGGCATCGGCCATTGTGCGTGGTTCGGGTATTGCAAAACGGACTGTTGAGTTATTATATCGCAAAATGGAAGAGGGTAAAGCGGTAATTGCCGTAACGGGAGCAGGAGAATGGGTAGGTTTTTCTTACTTTGAAGTTTGGGAGAACGAAGCTTTTGTTTCGAATTCAGGATTAATTGTAGCACCAGGATTTAGGAATGCTGGCGTAGCCAAAGCAATTAAGGAGCGCATCTTTAAGATGTCGCGCAGAATTTATCCTAAAGCTAAAATATTCAGCATCACTTCTGGCGCTGCAATTATGAAAATGAATAGCCGCCTTGGTTTTGAACCAGTCAGTTTTGCACAAATTACACAGGATGAATGCTTTTGGGAGGGTTGTAAAAGTTGTGTGAACTATCATATTTTGGAAGGTAAGCAACGGTGCAATTGTTTGTGTACTGCAATGCTTTTTGACCCACAGCGTGATGACATACCGGTACAGGCTGAAACGCCCGGACAAGAAAAATTTTTGATAGTGCTGGATTGTGTAGCCTACCCAAGGACTAGCCTTGTTCCTTTTGCCGAAGGTACCAATGTACTCTGTTCGGCATTAGCGGATATTAAATGGTTTACGGAATATGTTTTTCCTATAGAAGGGCAGCTTCCAAATCCAGTCGAGATGCGAGTTGTTGGTGTGAATGCAAATGTTCGGCAGCTTAATCCTGCTGGTCAATGTAATTTTACCGTCGAGATTCGTTACGATCATAGTTATACAATTAAAGAGATTTTAGGTGTTATTAAAAATCATACCTGGTGTAAATTTACAGTTAGAGAAGAAGCTTTTAACTTTTCGGTAGTGGAAGATGCCATTCCCGATCGCGCAGTTGTGTTGAATAATTGCTAATATTGTTGAAATTATCAGTTATGCAGTATACAGTCTTAATTATTGACGACGAAAAAAAGATCTGCAGCCTCCTGGCGCGTATCATTGAATTGGAAGGGTTCAAGGTTTTTCAGGCCAATACCGGTAAGGAAGGATTGAAGATTTTAGCCAACAATGAAATATATGTGGTGATTAGTGACGTAAAGCTGCCCGATTTTAATGGTGTTGAACTGGTAAAGGAAATCAAAAAAATAAAGCCTTATGCTGAAGTCATTAACCTTACAGCATTTGGGACCATTGCCGATGGAGTAATGGCCATGCGCAATGGTGCCTTTGATTATATCACTAAAGGGGATGATAACGATAAAATCATTCCCCTGGTTTATAAAGCCCTCGATAAGGCCAAGCTACAGCACAGGGTAGGTGAATTGGAAAGTAAAGTAGTTAACAAATATAGCTTTGAAGCTATTCTTGGTCAGTCGAAGGCCATTAACGAAGCCATAAGTCTTTCCAGAAAAGTGGCTGCTACAGATACAACAGTACTGTTACTAGGGGAGACCGGTACCGGGAAAGAAGTGTTTGCCCAGGCCATTCATTATGAAAGCCCACGTAAACTGAAGCCCTTTGTAGCTGTAAATTGCAGTGGTTTTAATCATGAGTTACTGGAAAGTGAATTGTTTGGACATAAGATAGGTGCTTTTACAGGGGCTGTTAAGGATAAAAAAGGATTGCTGGAAGAAGCAAACGAAGGCACTATATTTTTGGATGAAATTGGTGAAATGAACCTCGACCTGCAAGCTAAATTGTTGCGGGTACTCGAAAATCAAACTTTTATTAAACTTGGTGATACACACACGAGTAAAGTGAATGTACGTATTATTGCTGCTACCAACAGAGATCTGAAGCAAGAAGCAGAAGCCGGTAAATTCAGACTGGACTTATATTACAGACTTTCAGTTTTTTCTATTGAATTACCGGCATTGTCACAACGTAAGTCGGATATCATCCTATTGGCCCGGCATTATTTGAAAGAGTTTTCCAATAAGGTGAACAAACCTGTTTTTAAAATGGATGAGGATTTTGAGGAATTGTTATTGAAACATTCCTGGAAAGGTAACATCAGGGAGCTTAAAAATGTTATGGAACGAGTAGTGATCCTGGCTGATGGGCCATTATTGAATGGAAATTTATTGCCTTATGAGTTTCATACCGACAGCTTTAGCAATGAAGGAGATATGATGAAGTTGGAAACAATAGAACGCCAACATATTGATAAGATATTGAAATATACAGGAGGGAATAAAACGGAAACAGCAAGGCTATTGGGAATAGGACTGACAACTTTGTATAGGAAAATTGAAAAATAACCCGCGAATGGCGCCAATAAAAAACAGCCCATACTAAACTAGTAGTACAGGCTGTAAATTAACGCTCTCGAAAACAAATGTATTGCTCTTAAATGAAGATTTGATGAAGATATTTTTCTTTTTCAATTTCATATACAAAATTCAGTTTGGCGGGTTCACCGTAGTATGCCACATTTTCTTCCGCTATTTTTTTTGCTCCTAATCGTGTTACGGCTATTTGCGAACGTAGGTTAGTAGCGCCAACATGGAAAAGCACTTTATCTACGTATTGAAAAATATAATCCATCATTAGCTTTTTTACCGAAGGATTTATCCCTTTGCCCCAATAGGCGGTTGCATAAAAAGTATAACCAATCAGGATGCTTTTGTCGGTTTCGTCATAATTATAAAAACGGGTACATCCGGCAATTTCGCCACTTTCTTTATCTATAATTTTAAATGCGCCTTTGCTGTCTATGGCTCCTTCAAAAAACGATTCAAAAACTTCATGTTTCCAGCGGTCCTTATTGGGATGCTGCATCCAGATTTCCGGATCAGATGCCACCTGGTACATGGCCTCAAAATCGGTGGTTGTCAATGGCACCAATTTAATTCGCTCATTTTCTAATGTAGGTTGTATGGAGAAGTTCATTGTTTAAAATTTAAATCACCAAGGTAAATTAAATCAGCCTATATCCAAAGTTATCCTGTCGGTACCTTGTCAAAATGATAAACGACCCTTCCATTTTGGAAGGGTCGTTTAATTTTCACACAACGCTATATTTTTATTTTTAAATGTTTTGTGTTGAATGTTAGTTGTTTACGGTTTTGTTTGTTGTTGTGGTATGCCGATTGGCTATAGCTTCTCAAAAACAATAAAATGATGTTAACAGTCCTACTTCTTCTTGCCCTGCTGCTGTTCTGCTGGGTATTTTACAAATCAATCGACTGGTTCGAGAAAATCTAAAAATTATGATCGCATTATTCCTTATCGCAATCGCCGTATTTATTTACATGATTTACGTGCTGATTAAACCAGAAAAATTTTAATTAAAAGCTATGAACACTGAATTACTTGGAGTTATTGCTACCTACCTGCTTACACTGGTAATAGCTATTCCCTTAGGCAAATACCTGGCGAAGGTTTTTGCCGGCGAGAAAGTCTGGACAGACTTTCTAAAACCTCTTGAAAGCGGCATATTTAAACTGTCTGGAATCAATCCCAAAGAAGAAATGAACTGGAAGCAGCACATGAAAGCGCTGCTGACCATTAACCTGGTTTGGCTGGTATACGGATTTTTTGTACTGCTGTACCAGGATAAATTACCTCTGAATCCTGACGGAAACCCAGGTATGAGCCCGGATTTGTCTTTCAATACGATTATCAGTTTTGTGGTAAATTGTAACCTGCAACATTATTCTGGCGAGTCTGGGGTAAGTTATCTAACCCAGCACTTTGTACTGATGTTTTTGCAGTTTGTAAGCTGTGCCACAGGTATAGCTGCTGCCGTAGTGCTGTTTAAAGCCTTCAGAGACAAAAGTTCGGTAAAACTGGGTAACTTTTGGGATTTCTTTGTAAAATCCATCACCCGGTTATTGTTGCCTTTATCTTTAATTGTGGCTTTAATTTTGGCCTTTAACGGTACACCAACAAGCTATGAAGGCAAAGATCAGTTTATTTCTGTACAAGGAGACACCGTAAATGTGTCCAGAGGACCTGCAGCAGCTTTTATTGCCATTAAACATCTGGGAACCAATGGAGGCGGTTGGTTTGGCACAAACTCGGCCCATCCATTTGAAAACCCTAACTATACCACAGCAATGGTAGAACTGATGGCGCAGGTGATTATTCCCGTTGCCATGGTTATCGCTTTCGGCTATTTCATTAGACGCAGAAAACTGGCCTGGATGATTTTTGGGGTGATGACGATTGGTATGTTGCTACTGCTGATTCCTACAATAAGTAGTGAGCTTGGCGGAAATCCAACGATCGCTAAAATGGGTATTTCGCAGACTACAGGAGCAATGGAAGGGAAGGAAGTGCGGTTTGGACCGGCCATATCTGCTTACTGGAGCACGGTAACCACCATCATTTCTACCGGTTCGGTAAACAGTATGCATGACAGTACTATGCCACTTACAGGTACCTGGCAATTGTTGGGGATGATGATCAATTCCTTTTACGGTGGTTGCGGTGTGGGAGTGTTGAATTATTTCATTTACCTGATTATCGCCGTATTTATTTCGGGATTAATGGTAGGCCGTACGCCCGAATTTATGGGACATAAGGTAGAGGCACGAGAAATTAAGATAGCTGCGTTGATTACGTTGCTAAGCCCTTTTTTAATTCTGACAGGTACTGCAATAGCCAGTTATGTATTTACCAATCATGGAGATGCCGCCTGGGCTGTACAGCCAAAAAATTGGCTTAATAATCCGGGATTTCACGGTTTCTCTGAGATGTTATACGAAATGACTTCATCAAACGCCAACAATGGTTCGGGCTTTGAAGGTTTGGGCGACAATAATGTGTTCTGGAATGTGGCTACCGGTTTTGTGCTCATCCTGGGACGTTTCCTCCCAATTATTGGTCCGGTGGCGATTGCCGGTTTACTCGGCGCTAAAAAATATATTCCCGAATCGGCCGGTACTTTAAAAACAGATACACTCACTTTCAGTCTGATGACCTTTGCCGTAATTGTAGTGCTAAATACGCTTTCT
This sequence comes from Pedobacter schmidteae, assembly GCF_900564155.1. Taxonomy (NCBI): domain Bacteria; kingdom Pseudomonadati; phylum Bacteroidota; class Sphingobacteriia; order Sphingobacteriales; family Sphingobacteriaceae; genus Pedobacter; species Pedobacter schmidteae. The sequence goes on from NZ_LS999839.1 coordinate 4,107,019, forward strand.
TATTTCCCTGCACTGGCTTTAGGCCCTTTAGCAGAATACTTTACGATGCTTAAATAGAAAATTATAATGAAAACCTCTAATAAATTATTCGAACCTGCTTTAGTGCAAACCGCATTAAAACAGTCTTTTATCAAGCTTGATCCAAGAGCCATGGTTCGGAACCCGGTTATGTTTACCGTTGAGATCGGTACGCTTATTATGGCTTATGTAACCATATACTCTTTGACACATACGGATCAGGGATCAGCATTATATAATTTCCTGATTTTCCTAATTCTACTACTTACCGTGTTGTTTGCCAATTTTGCGGAGGCGATTGCCGAAGCCAGAGGTAAAGCACAGGCCGACAGCTTAAGGAAAACCAGGGAAGAGACTCCCGCAAAAGTGTTGTTTAGTAATGGGAAAATTGAAATCCGTTCTTCAAACCTGCTAAAAAAAGGCGATGTATTCGTTTGCGAGGCGGGTGATATCATTCCCACCGACGGTGAAATCATTGAGGGGATAGCCACTATCGACGAATCAGCCATTACGGGTGAATCGGCTCCTGTTATCCGCGAATCGGGAGGGGACAAATCCTCAGTGACCGGTGGTACAAAAGTACTTTCGGATCACATAACTGTGCAGGTGAGCACTCAGCCTGGCGAAAGTTTTCTGGATAAAATGATTGCCCTTGTAGAAGGTGCTTCCCGCCAGAAAACACCCAATGAAATTGCCCTCACCATTTTGCTGGCCAGCTTTACCTTGGTGTTTATCATTGTCTGCGTTACTTTAAAACCTTTTGCTGATTATGCAAATACGCCAATCACTATTGCTGCACTAATCTCGCTGTTTGTATGTCTCATTCCTACAACTATTGGGGGCTTGCTTTCGGCTATTGGTATTGCTGGTATGGACAGGGCCTTGCGCGCCAATGTCATTACCAAATCGGGTAAAGCTGTCGAAACTGCCGGTGATATCGATGTACTGTTGCTGGATAAAACCGGTACCATTACCATTGGTAACCGTAAAGCCACCAATTTTTATCCCACCACAGGAATAATGATTAAAAACTTTATGGATGCCTGCGTGTTGAGTTCGCTGGCCGATGATACCCCTGAAGGGAAATCTATTATAGAACTTGCGGCTATACAAGATCGTCATATTCTTACAGATGCACCAGAAGGTGCAAAATTCATCAAATTTACTGCCGAGACCCGCTCAAGCGGTATTGATACACCTGATGGAAGACGCATTAGAAAAGGGGCTTTCGATTCCATCCGAAATATTGTACTCATGGCCGGAAATCCTTTCCCGATGGATATTGAAGACCAGGTTAAGATGATTGCCAGTAATGGTGGAACGCCACTTGTAGTTGCCGAAAATGAAAAGGCCCTTGGGGTAATTGAATTGCAGGATATTATTAAACCAGGCATCAGCGAGCGTTTTGAACGCTTGCGTAAGATGGGGGTGAAAACAGTGATGGTAACTGGCGATAACCCACTTACCGCTAAATTCATTGCCGAAAAAGCAGGTGTAGATGACTTTATCGCCGAGGCTAAGCCAGAAGATAAAATGAACTACATTAAAGAGGAACAGGTTTTGGGCAAACTGGTAGCCATGATGGGCGACGGTACCAATGATGCTCCAGCCCTGGCACAGGCTGATGTTGGTGTAGCTATGAATAGTGGTACACAGGCCGCTAAGGAAGCTGGCAATATGGTGGATTTGGACAATGATCCAACCAAATTGATTGAGATTGTAGAAATTGGTAAACAGTTACTGATTACACGTGGTACACTTACCACCTTCTCCATAGCGAATGATGTGGCTAAATATTTTGCCATAGTGCCGGCCTTGTTTATAGCCTCCATTCCAGCTTTACAGCACTTAAACATCATGGGCTTGCATAGTCCCGAAAGTGCAATCTTATCAGCGGTAATTTTTAACGCCATCATTATCCCTTTTCTTATTCCACTGGCCTTAAAAGGGGTAGCTTATAAGCCTATCGGCGCCAGTGCATTATTGCGCAGAAACCTATTTATATATGGATTGGGAGGGGTAATTGCTCCATTTATCGGCATTAAGCTGATTGATTTATTTGTTGGATTATTTGTTTAAAATATAAAATTATGAAAAAGTATTTGTTGCAGTCTTTACGCCTTACCGCAGTGCTTATGCTGCTGTTGTGTGTCATCTATCCCTTGATCGTTGCCTTTGGAGGAGGCTTTTCCAAAGGTCATGGTGGTGGCGAAAAAATCATAAAAAATGGTAAAGTAGCAGGTTATGTGCTGTTGGGACAAACCTTCAGCAAACCAGCATATTTCTGGGGTCGACCATCTGCTGTGGACTATAATACGGCCGGGTCTGGAGGTTCTAATAAAGGCCCGTCCAATGCAGAATACCTCGCTGTAGTTTCGGGCAGGATAGACACGCTGTTAAAATATCATCCTTATTTAAAAAAAGTAGACATCCCGGCTGATATGGTTACGGCATCAGGGAGTGGCTTGGATCCAAACATCTCCGAGCAGGGGGCTATTATGCAGATAAAAAGGGTAGCTGCCAACCGCGGATTGAGCGACAGAGCTGTGGCTGAATTGGTAGTGAAAAATACTGAAGGACCTTTATTGGGCATGTTTGGTCCATCACGTGTTAATGTTTTAAAATTAAATCTGGCGCTCGACGAATTAAAAAAATAAATTAAAAAATGAAGAAACTATTATTGTTATCGGCTGCATTAAGTACTGCAGCTTATACTTACGCACAGGAAACCGCTAAAATTAAAGTGTCGGGCTACCTGGAAACTTATTATGGATATGATTTTAACAAACCATCAGATAACAACCGTCCCGGGTTTATTTACTCGCACAATCGTCACAATGAAGTAAACCTGAACCTTGGTTTTATTAAAGGAAGTTATGATAACGGAAGTATTAGGGCAAACGTAGCCTTGATGGCCGGTACCTATACCAATGCCAATCTGGCCGCCGAGCCGGGGGTATTGAAAAATATTTATGAAGCCAATGCAGGTTTAAAGCTTTCTAAAACGATGAACTTATGGTTGGATGCAGGGATATTTTCGTCACATATAGGTTTTGAAAGTGCGGTATCAAAAGACTGCTGGGTGCTTACACGGAACATTTCCTCGGAAAATACACCCTATTATGAGTCGGGGGCCAAACTGAGCTATGCTACTAACGATGGCAAATTTTCGGCCGTGTTGTTGTATTTGAATGGCTGGCAACGCATTAATCGTTTAAACGGTAATAGTAAACCGGCTGGTGGACTGCAGTTTACATGGAAACCGACAGATAAGATAACTGTTAATTATAGTAATTATATAGGCTCAGAAGGTACTGATGGCGAACGGGTAACTCGTTTTTATCATGATGTATACGGTATTTTTCAAATGACGGATAAGTTTGGATTAACCCTGGGAGTAGATTATGGCACTCAGAAAAAAGCTAAAGGAAGCAAAGATCGTAATGAAGTATTTGCCCCGGTAGCCATAGCCCAGTATAGCATAACTGATAAATGGAAAGTGGCAGGCAGGGTAGAGCATTATCAGGATAAAAATGGTATTTTTATTAATACAGGAACGCCCGAAGGTTTTAAAACTACCGGGTATTCCTTAAATCTGGATTATGCCCCATTGACTAATGCTGTGGTAAGACTTGAAGGAAAGGTATACGATAGCAAGGATAAAATTTTTGAACGTAATGCAAAACCTGTGAATACCAATGCCGCAGTTACGGCAAGTATAGCAGTTTCTTTTTAAGTTTAGTTTTTACAGGGCTGGTTTTGGTGCGGCTGGCCCTGTATAAAGAAATAGATAAACAGATGAATAAAGGTTACTTTTTTAAACTGATCCCCATTTTAAGTGTTTGTTTAATCATCTTACTCGGAATTTGGTATCTCATTAGTGAAGCTTATATCATTGTAAAATGGTAAAATGTGATGGAAGAAGAAAATAAAGCAAGTTCGGTACGTAAATTTCTGGATCTGGTAAAAAAATCCAGACGAGGAAAATTTAAAGTCTACATTGGGATGAGCGCTGGTGTGGGTAAAACTTATAGGATGCTGCAGGAAGCACATGCTTTGTTGAAAAATGGCATTGATATTCAAATCGGCTATATTGAAACACACCATCGTGCAGAAACCCATGCCTTGCTGGAAGGGATTCCCCTGATTGCGAGAAGAAAATTGTTTTACAAAGGGAAGGAACTGGAAGAGATGGATGTAAATGCCATCATTAACCTGCATCCCGAAGTAGTGATTGTAGATGAATTGGCCCATACCAACGTAGAAGGTAGTAAAAACGGCAAAAGGTGGCAGGATGTGGTAGACATCCTTGAAGCTGGTATCAGCGTGATCTCGGCGGTAAATATTCAACACCTGGAAAGCATGAACGAGGAGATTGAAAAGATTACAGGGATACCTATTACAGAGAGGATTCCCGACAGAATCCTGGAGCTGGCCGATGAGATTGTAAATATAGATTTAACCGCCGATGAACTGATTGACCGCTTAAAAAGTGGCAAGATCTATGATCAGACAAAAATTGAACGTGCCTTAGGAAACTTTTTTCAATCAGACAGAATATTACAGCTTCGTGAGCTGGCTTTGAAAGAGGTGGCACATCACCTGGAAAGAAAGATTAGTTTAGAAATTCCAAAACAGATTAAATTAAGGCCGGAACGTTTTATGGCTTGTATTTCGACTAATAATGAAACAGCCAAAATAGTAATCCGTAAAACAGCACGGTTGGCATCCTATTACCATTCGCCATGGATTGTACTCTATGTGCAGAACAGTAGAGAAAGCGGGGATAAGGTAAAGCTTGATTTGCAGCGGCACCTGATCAATAATTTTAAACTGGCGACAGAATTGGGAGCAGAAGTGATCAAGATTAAGAGCAATCACATTACCCAGACGATCATAAAAATGGCGGAGGAAAAAGAGATTACAACGATATGTATAGGTAAGCCTCATTTAAATTTATTTCAGATTATCATGAGAACTGCGATTTTTAACCAACTTTTGCGAAGTATTTCGGCTACAGAAACAGATTTAGTGATTTTGAGTTAGTGGTAGGTATATAATTTTAAAAAAAATATCAGATGAAAATAAAAACCAAACTTCGCCTCGGATTCGGGTTCCTATTCGTGGTGATACTCTTTTTTGGAGGTATTTCATTATACTATATGAATGAGATCTCCATAAGATCGAAGGTTATTTTGAAAGATAATTATGAAACCTTGAATTTTACCAGTAAAATGCGTTCGATACTGGATGAGCATCCCTTGCCGCTGTCTGTCCAAGCGGGGGCTTCGTTCAATGAGCAGCTCGTATTGGAGAGTAAAAATGTTACCGAGGCTGGAGAGGGTAAGGCTGTCGCCGAATTAAGGCTTGCTTTTACCGGCCTTATTGATCCCAAAGCATCTGCAGTGGCAAGACAAGAGGCCGTAGCTAAAATAAGATGGCAACTAAAGCTGATTGATGACCTGAACATGAATGCCATTGTAAAGAAAAATGCGGCTGCGCAGGCTTCTATAGAAAAATCGGCCATGTACGTGATTTTTGCCGCTTCCATTTGTTTTCTCATCCTATTCTCTTTCATTGTGAATTTTCCAGGTTTTGTAGCCAATCCATTAAAAGAATTTTCGGATGCTATCAGAGAAATCAGCAGAAAAAACTATAAGCAGCGTTTGGAATTTAAAGGTTCGGACGAGTTTTCTGAACTTGCTGATTCCTTTAATTTAATGGCTTCGGAGTTGAACAGGTGGGAAAACAGCAACCTGGCAAAAATACAGTCGGAAAAGTTAAGAATTGAAACGATTATTGAACAGATGCAGGATGCCATTGTGGGGCTTAATGAACAACAGGAAATTCTCTTTTTGAACCAGGTAGCTGCTCAGTTGCTAAATCTGGATCCGGCGCAGGTGGTAGGAACTAATGCGATGGAACTCAGAAAAAGAAGCGACCTGCTGAACAGGATTTTGCAGGAACCAGTTGATACGAAGCCAATGAAAATCTATGCTGATCATAAAGAATCTTATTTTCAGCTGGAACGTAGGGAGATCAGGGTACCTAATTACGACGACAATACTGATAATGCAACCGTTCATATTGGCAAGGCAGCCGGGCAAGTATATATCCTTAAAAACATTACGCAATTTAAAGAGTTGGATGAAGCCAAAACCAATTTTATTGCTACGGTTTCCCATGAATTGAAAACACCGATATCATCCATTAAAATGAGTTTAAAACTGATGGATGATGAAAGGGTGGGGACAATGAATGCCGAACAAAAGGAATTGGTACAACATATTAAGGAGGATTGTGGCCGTTTATTAAAGATCACTACAGAACTGTTAGACCTGGCACAGGTGGAGACAGGAAACCTGCAGTTGAACTTTGTCAAGTCAGATCCACGGAAGATCGCCATTTATGCCATGGATGCCGTACGGTTTCAGGCCGAACAAAAATCAATTGAGCTGGAACTAATTTCGAGAAATAACCTTCCGCAGGTGAGTGTGGATATTGAAAAAACTGCCTGGGTATTGGTTAACTTTCTGTCCAATGCTTTGCGATATAGTGCAGAGAAGTCAAAAATTGTGGTTCAGGTAATTGAAAATGGAGATACTATTGAATTTTCTGTAAAAGATTTTGGTAAAGGAATTGAACAGCAATATCAGAAAAGGCTGTTTGAAAAATATTTTCAGGTACCTACAGATGGGAACAATAAATCTGGATCAGGTCTGGGACTGGCCATTTCTAAAGACTTCATAGAAGCAGAAAATGGTAAAATATGGGTAGAAAGTGAGATTGGAGAAGGAAGCCGCTTTTGTTTTTCGTTACCACTAGCTAGCTAAGTATTACCAAATAATAGTTTTTTAGCTTACCTTTGCCTCAATAAGTTCTTTACTTTATTTCTTCATCAACCGGTAATGGTTTTACTTAATTGTAGATTAATAGGGAATCGTGTGTAAATCACGAACTGTCGCGCAACTGTAAGTAACATACAAAGTTTTTACCCTTAGTATATCCACTGTTTTATTAATAGAATGGGAAGGATGGTAAAAATGTTACAAGTCAGGAGACCTGCCTTTATCGAATTGACGATGCTTTCGCGATATGAAGCATAGTTTAGTTGGGTGTACACATTGTTTTTCTCTTCCCGGATCCTGAAATAAATTCAGGATGATGTGGTTGGTAATGAAATGTGCTTCCCTTTTTTTCTCCCTTCTTATCACCATAGCATTGTGATTTCAGCAAAAGAGCTTTTAACTGATTTTTTCATCAATTAAAAAGCAAGAAAATGCTAACAAACAATCTGGGCTACCCGCGAATTGGTAGTAAAAGAGAACTCAAAAAAGCCTGCGAGCAATATTGGTCAGGCAAGGCTTCCATTCACCATCTGGTACAAATGGGCAGCAATATCCGTCGTCAAAACTGGCAGATGCAAAAAGAGGCAGGAATAGACCTTATTCCCTCCAATGATTTTTCGTTTTATGATCAGGTCCTGGATCTGTCGCTTACCGTTGGGGCTATTCCTGCACGTTATCACGAAGTGATACTAAACAAAGGAAATTCTGAACTTGACCTTTATTTTGCGATGGCCAGAGGTTATCAAAAAGATGGACTGGATATCACGGCAATGGAAATGACCAAATGGTTTGACACCAACTATCATTATATCGTCCCCGAATTTTTAAAAGATCAGCAGTTTAAATTATTTTCAACAAAATTGTTGGACGAGTATAACGAAGCCGTGAGGTTGGGCATTAAAACCAAACCAGTTATTATAGGTCCAGTTTCTTACCTGTTATTGGGTAAAGAAAAAGAGTCTGGATTTGATCGGGTAGATCTGATTAAGAATCTTTTACCGGTTTATATCGAATTGTTAGAAAAATTGGAAGAACAACATGTGGAATGGGTGCAATTTGATGAACCTTTTCTGGCATTGGACCTTACCGAAAAAGATAAAGCGGCTTTTAAATATGTATATGGCGAGATTAAGAAGCGGTTTCCAAAATTAAAAACCCTATTGGCCACCTACTTTGGAGCTTTAAATGACAATACCGAACTAGTTATCTCATTACCCGTACAAGCCTTACATATTGATCTGGTACGAGGTACCGAACAGCTTACTGAAGTTTTAAAATCCATTCCAGCTCATGTCATTTTATCGTTAGGTTTGGTGGATGGCCGAAACGTATGGAAAAATGACTTTGACACCTCCTTAGCCGCAATTGAAACTGCGGTTGTTCAGTTAGGAGCCAACAGGCTAATGATCGCTCCTTCATGCTCGTTGATACATTCGCCCTGCGACCTGGAACTGGAAACAAATGAAGCTGTTTTGAGTGAAGAAATAAAACAATGGTTGTCCTTTGCCAGGCAAAAAATAGAGGAGGTCATAACTTTAAAGCAATTGGCAAACAAAGAAATGCATGCCCTGCCAAAATTAAAAGAAAACCAACAGGCTAATCAGAAAAGACGCACGTCGCTGCTGATTCATAACACTGCGGTAAAGCAGCGTGTAGGTGCTATTTCGGCTAAAGAGGACCAACGCTTAAGTACGTTTTCTGTCCGTCAACCCTTGCAGCAAGAGGCTTTGAGGCTTCCCTTATTTCCAACTACTACCATTGGCTCTTTTCCACAAACGACTGAAGTGCGCAGTTGGCGGGCCAGATATAAAAAAGGTGATTTAAATGTGACCGAGTATGATGCGCTGATAGAAAAGGAAACGACCGAAACGATCCGTTTTCAGGAAGATGCCGGCATAGATGTGTTGGTGCATGGGGAGTTTGAACGGAATGACATGGTAGAATATTTTGGCGAACAGTTGGCTGGTTTTACCTTCACAAAAAACGGTTGGGTACAAAGTTATGGTAGCCGATGTGTAAAACCACCTATCATATATGGTGATGTCTATCGTCCCGCAGCCATGACCGTAAGATGGTCGGCCTATGCACAGTCGCTTACCGAAAAATGGGTTAAAGGGATGTTGACTGGTCCTGTAACCATATTGCAATGGTCTTTTGTACGAAATGATCAACCACGTTCAGAAACTTGTACCCAGATTGCCCTGGCCATTAGAGATGAGGTGGTCGATCTGGAAAAGGCAGGCATTAAAATCATTCAGATTGATGAGCCTGCCATCAGGGAAGGACTTCCTTTGCGTAAAGTCGATTGGCAAGATTACCTGGAATGGGCAGTTCGTGCTTTTCGGATCTCGGCTAGTGGGGTAAAAGACGACACCCAGATTCATACGCACATGTGTTATTCCGAGTTTAATGATATTATTCATCACATAGCCGATATGGATGCCGATGTGATTACCATTGAGTGTTCGCGCTCACAGATGGAATTGTTGGACGCATTTGCTGATTTTAAATATCCTAATGAAATCGGGCCTGGGGTATATGACATTCATTCACCGCGTGTTCCGGCCAAAGAGGAAATGGTTTTTCTGCTTGAAAAGGCCAGAAAAGTAATTCCTGCAGCGCAACTTTGGGTAAATCCTGACTGTGGTTTGAAGACCAGACATTGGGACGAAACAAAAAAAGCACTAACAGAAATGGTAGCTGCTGCAAAAGTACTGCGGGAATCTGTGGAAGAAGCTGTAACTTTGTAAAAAAAGAAAGGCAGGTGCCATGCCTGCCTTCTTTACAGAATTACGTACGCACAAATGAGAATAAGGAAAAATGCGGTGATTACCGCAATTGGAGGTTATGTTCCAAATACGGTTTTAAGTAACCACGACCTCGAAAAAATGGTGGATACCAATAACGAATGGATAGTTGCAAGGACGGGAATAAAGGAGAGAAGGATTGTAAACGACCCGGATATTGCTACTTCAGATATGGCCACATATGCACTGAAAAAACTGATGCAGGATGGTGATGTTGACCCGGATGAAATTGATTGTGTAATCGTATCAACTTCTACACCAGATTATGTAATGGTGAGTACCGGAAGTATGGTATGTGAAAAAGCAGGCTTGAAAAATGCCTGGGGTATTGATACCAATGCAGCATGCAGCGGATTTTTGTACGCCTTAACACTGGGGGCCAGTATGATTGAGAGTGGACGATGTAAAAAGGTAGTTGTTATTGGTGCCGATAAAAATAGTGCCATTGTGAACTATACCGACCGCAATACTTGTATCCTTTTTGGTGATGGGGCCGGAGCAGTTTTATTGGAGCAGACAGAAGAGCCTGTAGGCTTAATGGACAGTTTTTTTAGAACAGATGGTTCGGGTAAAGAGAACCTTATCGTGACTGCAGGGGGCTCTAAATATCCTGCGTCGCAGGCCACACTGGATGAAAAATTACATTATGTACGTCAGGATGGCCGCGTAGTATTTAAAGCAGCTATTCAGGGAATGACAGATACCTGTAATGAAGTTTTAAGATCGAATGATCTGGTTAGCTCGCAGATTGACTATCTGATTCCACATCAGGCAAATTTAAGGATTATCCAGTCGGTAGGCGACTATCTTGGATTGTCTGCTGAACAAGTGAAGATCAATATCGATCGTTATGGGAATACCACCGCGGCTACTATTCCATTGTGCTTATGGGATTTTAAAGATGATTTTAAGTATGGCGATAAAATGATATTAACCGCTTTTGGCGCAGGCTTCTCCTGGGGGGCTACCTACCTGAAGTGGGGGCGACTGCGTCAGCCTAAAAAAGATTAAATGACATTAGAAGAAAAAATTGAAGCCTCGGAAACGCGCATTTTTAAAGCTGTATTTCCGAATACGACAAACCACTACGATACTTTATTTGGTGGTACTGCCATGCATATGATGGATGAAGTAGCATTTATTGCAGCTACCCGTTTTAGCAGACAGATTATGGTTACTGTAAGCAGTGACCGGATTGATTTTAATAAACCTATTCCCGCAGGTACGATAGTAGAATTGATTGGAAGAGTAAGCCATGTTGGAAATACCAGCTTGAAGGTTAAAGTAGAGATTTATATCGAACAGATGTATTCCGACGAAAGAGAAAAGGCTGTAACCGGCGAGTTTTCTTTTGTAGCTATTGATGAAAACAAAAAACCTACTTCTATTTTGAAATAATTTGTTCGTTTTTTAAACAGAATAACCATTAGGTGTAAAGCCGTTTCACAATTAGTTAGGAAACGGCTTTTTTTTTACTATGTAATTTCTGTTTGGTTAATTGTTTCGTATATTTATTTCGCAAATGCCTGTTACTTAGTTTTTTTTATTCACTTTAAGTATGCATGTCGTATGAGAAAAATTACGTCTAAAAACATTGTTTTTGTGACCGGGGCATTTGTAACCAACACCTGTTGGGACGAATGGAGATCCTATTTTGAAAAGGAAGGATACACCACCCATGCTCCGGCATGGCCTTTTAAGAATGGTACGGCAGCCGAATTGCGCAGCAGACAGCCAGATGATACTGATCTTGCAACATTGACACTTACGGAGTTGATTGACTATTATGCAGATATCGTTTCGTCCTTTCCCGAAAAACCGATCGTTATCGGGCATTCTTTAGGGGGACTAATTACACAGGTGATTGTGAACAGAGATCTTGCTGCAGCGGGTGTCGCGATACACTCTGTGCCTACATTGGGGGTGTTCCCTTATGAATTTTCATTTCTAAAGGCAGCATGGAAGTCCCTGGGTTTGTTTACTACCTTAAAAAAGACTTATCTGATGTCTTTTAAAGATTGGCAGTATGCCTTTGTAAATGAAATGTCACTAGATGAACAGAATACTGCTTATAAATTGTTTACCATTCCTGAATCTAAAACTGTAGTTCGTGGGGGACTAACCAGTGCAGCAAAGATAGATTATAAAAAAGAACATGCTCCGTTGCTCTTTACTTCAGGGAATATTGACAACATTATACCGGCACATTTAAATTACCGTAACTATAAGAAATATGTCAAAAATAATTCCATACTGGACTACAAGGAATTTCCAGGGCGAAATCATTTCGTTTTGGGTCAGCAGGGCTGGAAGGCAGATGCAGCTTATATTCTGAAATGGATAAATACAAACTGACAAGACTTTTTTACTTTAATATTTGGAATTTATAAGGAATCATCGTTGGTGATGCTTACATTTGCAGCAAAATGCTGTTAAAACCACTTTCCATATTGCTTTTATTCAGTTTGCTTACCGCAAACTGTAGCAATTTGTTTGTTTATCTGGGATTTGAAGCCAATCAAAACTACATTGCCAAAGAACTTTGTATCAATCGGGATAAGCCTGAAATGCATTGTAATGGTAAATGTTATTTGATGAAAAAATTAAAACAAGCACAGGAAAAAGAGCAAAAACAGGAACGCCAGTCGCAAAAAGTGCAAATTCAGGACGCTTTGGTTACCCAGAAAATGGTATATGTTTTTCCAGTTAAACAGCTTAAATCATTAAGGGCTGCAGAAGTTCCTTTTGCATTGCCAAGACATTCATCTGCAATATTTCATCCGCCACAGGAAAATTAACCGTTCTCTTCTGAGACTGCCATAAATGAGATTTTTTTGTCAAAAATCTCAATGAAGCCGATGTCTCTTCGGAGAAGGTAAATTTTCTACCAAACGCAAATAGCAGATGTATTATTAAAGAGTTTTTGTAACAGCCCCTATTTAGTTAAGTTACTTTGCTTATAAAAGTGCTTTACTTTGTTGAAATGTCTTGTTTATAAGAGCACTTTTCGGGATGCCGCGGTTTATAGAGGTAATTTGTTACCGGGCAGCGTTGCTTCGCTCACATAACACCTGATTTGGATTTTATATATTATGCTTCTCTGCGTATTGGTAAATTAACAGTTTAATTTTCCTATAATTTTTATTCGTTCCTATCGATGTCTTTTCATGATGTATTGGAACGGATATATCAATTTGATAATGATTTTATTTAGATATCTAATTTTATGTATAGGGTTATCTATGCTCTTTTTGCAAACGAATGCCCAACAATCGACTATTAAAGGCCATATTTACGATTCTCAAACCCGTCAGCCACTTGCTGGGGTAGTGATATTTGATACAGATAACCGTCAGCTCACACAATCTGATGCCAGAGGTTTTTTTGAAATAAACGCAGTACAGCCCGAGAACAAAATAAGGGCAGTATTGGCTGGGTATAGGCCCCAAAACATCAAAACAAATACGCAAGAAAACGAACTCAATGTACAGCTGGAAGCTGACGGAGTAAGTTTGAATGAAGTCCGTGTTGCGGGGTATAGTGGTCATAAAACCAATAAAGAAACCGCAGGAGCTGTTGCGTTGATTATGGCTAAAGACATTAGCCGTGGAAATGCCGTGTCCTTGCAACCGGCCTTGAATTCAATTCCCGGGGTTCGCATGGATCAGAGTACGCTTTCGGAGGCCCGCATTTCCATCCGTGGAAATGGTGTCCGGGCCGCCTATGGTATCCGTAGTGTTAAAGTATATGTCAATGAAATTCCGGTAACCGAAGCTGATGGTACTACAAGAATTGAAGCCCTTGATGTGAACAGTATCGGTCGCGCTGAAGTGATCAAAGGACCTGCTTCAAGTATTTATGGTGCAGGGACTGCTGGTGTGATCAACTTTCAGCTGCAACGGGCACCTTATCAGGAGCAAAGTATTGAAGCCTCTGGTTTAGTGGGATCTTATGGCCTGCGCCGTTTGGCTGCCACCTATCGTAGTGGTGGCGATAAGCTAAATAGTTATGTTTCTTACGGTTTGCAGGAGTATGATGGATACCGCAAGCATAGTAACGATATGCGTAGGTTTCTCACCGGGAACTTTCAGCTTTTTCCGAGCGATAAGAGGATCATTACTTTAATGTTGAACAGGACTACCCAGCATTCGCAGATTCCGGGCTCACTAACCGCAGACCAAGTGTCTGCTGATCCGCTGCAGGCTAATGCTACTAATCTGGATAAGCAAGCAGGCCGGTATCAGACCTGGACACGTGTTGGACTAGGGCAACAATATCGTTTCAACGATCAGTTCTCGAATTCAACCAGTGTGTTTACCTATTTCTATGATCTCAATCATCCTTTGCCTTATGCTTATATCCGAAACTTTTACCAAAGTTATGGAGGGCGAACCCGCTTTGCTTACGATCCCGGTTTCACTGTATTGCCTACTAAATTTACATTGGGGGCAGAATTTAATGAAGGCAGAACAAAAGGCACTCAATATGTAAATAATCAGGGTAAAGAAGGAGTAGTCAATGCAAATATCGATTATCAGAATACACAATATTCTCTATTCTATCAGTCGGAAACTACATTGACGCCACAAACTACTTTAACATTAGGACTAAGCTACAATAGCCTGCGTTATGACGTGCGCGATTATTTGAAACAGAACCAAAGTGGGATTAAAAAATTTAATCCGCAAGCCACACCACGCATAGCATTGAGCCATACTTTTGGCGAAGCATTAAGTTTACACGCTAGCGTTAGCTCCGGCTTTTCTCCGCCATCAAGTTCCGAGATCAAAAATGTAGATGGTTCTATTAATCCGATTTTACAAGCCGAAAAGGCGATGAATTATGAGCTCAACGCAAAAGGTAATTTGTTCAAATCCAGAATGGCTTATGACCTTTCTGTATTTAAAATGGATATGAAAGGCGAGCTCATTGCTCAATCCATTCAACAGGGGATTACGGTGTACAATAATGCCGGAAAAACAAGTCACAATGGAGTGGAATTGGCTTTGTCTTATCAGCTGTTAAAGGCTGATGATGCAGCTGAAGTGATCAGTCTGCGCCCTTTTGCAGCAGTTACCTATTCCGATTTCAAGTTTAAAGACTATAAAATATTGAATGCGCAGGGGCAGATAACAGCTACTTATGACGGGAACAAACTAACAGGCATAGCACCATGGGTACTAAATGCCGGGATTGATCTGGAAACCAAAACAGGAATTTATTTTTATGGAAACTATTTCTATAGCGATCGTTTGCCGTTAAATGATGGCAATTCGGCATACAATTCGGCTTATCAGGTGCTGAATGCTAAGGTTGGATATAAGAAACAATTGATCAGACACATGGAAGTAAATGTTTATGCCGGGTTGGATAACATTCTCAATAGACACTACAGCTCTATCGTCTCCTTAAATGCGGTAGGTTATGGTGGTGCGCAGCCAGCTTATTTTAACCCTTCGCCTGAAAGAAATGGTTATGGTGGACTAAATTTAAAATACTTATTTTAACAAATGCTGATGAAGAATTATAGAATGAACAGCTTCCTTATGCTATTAGGCATTTTGATAGGGTTTGGTGCCTGTAGCAGAAAGCCTGAAGTACCGGTTGCACAAGCTTTAAAAATTGATGGGCTTGAGGCGGCCGCACCCTATCTTACAAAGGATGCTAAAGGAAATGCGGTGCTTTGCTGGACCGAAAAAGACGCTATCGACTCCTTGTACCGCTTAAAATATGCGATTTACGATGCACACGCCAAGCAATTTAGCAAGGCTATTACTGTTCCCACTTCGGCGGGATGCAGTAATGCAGCCGAAAGCATGGCCAAGGTCGCGTTTAAAGCCGATGGAACTGTGCTCGCCATTTTTGCCAAACGTTTTCCAAAAGAGAAGAACCCGTATGCTGGCGCTATTTATTATAGCATTTCCACAGATAACGGACAAAAATGGTCTGATGCTCTGTTTTTACATAGTGATACAGCGCATACTTATGGTCGTAGTTTTTTTGACCTGGCACGTCTGAAGGACGGAGAACTTGGTGCCATCTGGCTAGACGGTCGTTATGGAAAAACTATTAAGGGGTCGGCTTTGTTTTTTGCCCGTACGGAAAAAGGGAAAGGATTTGCAACAGATAATTGCATTGATAAAGGTACCTGCGAATGCTGTCGTACGGCTATTTTGGTTGATGAAGCAGGGAATATCCACCTCGCTTATAGAAATATCAATGTTCCGTCCGAACTTTCAGTTCAGCAGTTTCGGGATATGGCCTACAAGTTGTCTGCAGACAATGGTAAAACCTTTAGCGCGGCTCATACGATAAGCAACGACAACTGGGAAATAAATGGTTGTCCGCATTCCGGACCTTCAATTGCTGCAAATAAAAATGGTTTGCAGGTGGTATGGTTTACCGCGGGTGGAGGGACTGGATTATACCATACCTCATCTCTGGGGTTGGGAAGTAATTTTCGTCAGCGTAATCTGCTTACAACTTCAGGTAGGCATCCTCAGGTATATGCTTTAAATGGAGATCGGCTGGCGATGGTTTGTGAAGAAGTGGTGGAAGCGGAACCGGAAAAATCAATGGATATGAACCACTCGCATGGGGGAATGAAAATGACACATGCAGCGGCAGGTGCTGCCAAAATTATGCTAAGGGTAATAGCTAATGGGACTCCGGAGGCACCTATAGCTGTGACAAGTGGTGCAGAGGCAGATAACCATGCGGTTATTACCAGTATTGATGATGGATTACTTGTTGCCTGGGTAAGAGAAGCAAAATCGGGTTCAAAAATATATTTTACTCCTGTAGTATTAACAAAATAACAAACAAAAAATATGAAACAGCTAATTGGAATTTTACTGGTTGCTATAGTAGCAACCGCTTGTAAGCAAAATGTAGATTATAAAGCCGTACGTGATGAAGTGATGAAATTTCATGATGTAGTGATGGCAGATCATGGTGTAATTGTAAATAACCAAATGAAATTGGACACACTGGTTAAAGATTTAAAAGGTTTGAAGACTCAATTTCCAGAGATAGACACACTGAAAGAGAAAGAAACCATAAAGGCATTGATTAATGAACTGACAAAAGCTGAAAATAGCATGAACGATTGGATGCATCAATTTGAACCTGATGTGACGGGTAAGTCGAACGAGGCAGCGGTAAAGTACTTTAATGATGAAAAAGCGAAAATCGCTGCGGTGGATAGCCTTTATAAGCGAGAAATTAAACTTTCCAATGCATATTTGACCAAATTCAAAAAATAATGAAACAGGTAAATATATTTTTGATCTTAGCAATAAGTTTGCTTTTTGCTTGTAAAGATAAACCTAAACGTTTGCCTTTTTTGCAGTTGGAAACCAGCGAGAAAGTAATAGATGGCAAAACGGTGATCGATTCCACAATCAGGACCATTCCGCCTTTTAAGCTGTTGAATCAGGATAGCGCAATAGTAACAGAAAAGAATTTTGATGGGACTATTTATGTCGCCGATTTTTTCTTTACATCCTGCCCAACTATTTGCCCGGTTATGCATCGGAATTTGCTTAAAGTTTACCAGAAATATAAAGGAAATAAGGAAGTAAAACTGGCCTCACATACCATCGATGTAAAATATGATCTTCCTTCGAGAATGAAAAACTATGCGAACAAGTTGGGGGTTGAGGGAACACAATGGGAATACCTTTGGGGCACAAGAGATGAAATTTATGCACTCGCCGAACGGAATTATCTGGTTGCTGCACAGGAAGATAAGAATGCGCCAGGTGGATTTGTGCATCAGGGATATCTGGTGTTGGTGGATAAAGAAAAGCGCATTCGGGGTGCCTATGACGGTACCCAGGATAAAGAAGTGGCGCAGTTGATGCAGGATATGGACACGCTTTTGGCTGAATACCGGCTTAAGTAAGTTAGATATAAAGCTCCCATAGTCGATACCGATTTATGGGAGCTTTAGTAAATTTAGAGAAAACAAAAAGTTGGTATACTTTTAAAATTTATTTATTATTGGCTAAATTCTGTGTAGATTTCTAGCGGAAACAAGGCGGATGATAAATTATACCAAATATACCGATGAACAATTGATTTCGCTTTTGAAAGAAGGTGATCATATTGCGTATACCCATTTATACGATCGGTATTTTCAGTTGCTATTTGTTTACGCCTTAAAAAAATTAAGAGATACAGACGAGGCAAAGGATCTGATACAAGAATTTTTTACGGTTCTTTGGGCAAAAAGAACCTCGCTTAATGTAAATGGAAATCTCCCTGCTTATTGTTTTACCGCTATCAATAACCGGATTATCGATGTTTTTCTGCACAGGAAAGTAGCTGATAAGTACATCGGCTCTATTATTATACCTACTGCAGAGGAAGAAGCAAAAACCGATTATCTGGTAAGAGAAAAACAACTCATGGCCTATATCGAAAAAGAAATTCAGGCCCTGCCAGGCAAAATGCGTATGATTTTTGAGCTGAGCAGAAAGTCCAATTACACCTGTAAACAAATTTCCGATGAGTTACAGATCTCTGAAAAAACAGTTCATCGTCAAATGTCAAATGCGTTGCTCCGTTTGAGGACTAAATTAGGTTCTTTTATTTTTCTTGTTTTCCTGATCAGATTTTAATATAAATTATTTTCATTTTTTTCTGCATGTAATAGGGGACTTCCTCGTCATACCTTTAATTACAGGAATTATCCGTTTTAGGTATATGTCAGAACAAGAAAAAGAATTATTGATCAGATACAACGCAGGCCAGTGTACAGACGCTGAAAAGGCTGCAGTAGAAAAATGGTTGTTTGAATTGAATAATGGGGACGCCGATTTACCGGAAGAGAACCTGATCGAAATAAAGGAGGAGATTCGTAGTAAATTACCTGTACCAGCCAAAACAAGATTTAGAAAACGGGTGTTGTGGTGGCCGCGCATAGCTGCATCAATTGCATTGATAGCCGTAGGGATAAGCCTGTTTTATTTTGTTAACAGACAACATACAAAGTCTGATCTGATCTCGACGGTCCATACCAATGGTATTACTCCAGGTAAAAATTCGGCCACACTTACCCTGGCCGATGGAAAGAAAATTATACTATCTGACGTCCATAGCGGTGAATTAGCTAACGAATCTGGGGTAATGATCTCTAAAACGGCCGACCAACAGATTGTTTATAATGTTATTGATCAGAAAGGAGTTAAAAACGATAAAAATGCTTCGGGGAATTCTGAAGTAACGACTTACAACACCCTTTCTACTGCAAAAGGCGAAACCTTCCAGGTGCGATTGCCCGATGGTTCATTGGTTATTTTAAATGCCGCCTCCAGTCTGACTTATTCCACCGGGTTAAATAAACAAGCTAAGCGTAGCGTTAAGTTGAGCGGGGAAGCTTATTTCGAAGTTTCAAAATTGGCAATGAATCGTAAAGTCCCTGGTAATGAATCTCAAAGAAAGCCCTTTATTGTGGTAACCGGACAGCAGGAAGTGGAGGTTTTGGGTACGCATTTTAACATCAACAGCTATTCGGATGAAGCCGCGGTCAAAACTACTTTATTGGAAGGTTCGGTAAGGGTTTCAAATCATTCCGCCGAAAAAATATTGAAACCGGGACAACAATCCATCTCAAAAGCAGACGGTTTTGTGGTGAAGGACGTTAACATACAGCAAGTTGTGGCCTGGAAGAATGGAACCTTCGATTTCGATAATGAAGATATTCTGAGTGTAATGCGTAAAATTTCGAGATGGTATAATGTCGATATTGTGTTTGAAGGTCCCGTAACAAGGGAGAGATTTAACGGGGCACTGTCACGGCATAAAAATATTATCCAGATGCTTAAGATGCTGGAATCCACAGGAGTAGTTCACTTTAAAATTGAAGGAAGGAGGGTTGTCGTTATCAATAACTGATCAAACGGATGATCCTGCTTATAAAGCCAGGAAACCGACGGCAATCGGAATCCTGACTTAAGCTTGGATTGTCAATACATTAATTACATATCAACTCACTGCGATTACCTGAACCATCCTAGAAAATGAAAAGGTTAAATCGCCTAACCAAACTTATCAAATGTACAATTTTTACTTAAAGAAATTGGTACAGCCACCGGACTGTATCGCAAGAATTCTGCTGATTATGAGGTTTACTATGCTAATTCTGATGACCGCCATTTTACAGGTTAGTGCAAGTTCTTTTGCACAAAAAATAACCCTGTCCGAAAAAAATGCGCCACTGCGGAAAGTATTTGATCAGATAAGAGCTCAAAGTGGTTATGATTTCTTATTTACCACCACCATATTGAAAGATGCAAAACGCGTAAGTATAGAAATTAAGGATGCAGAAATTGAAACTGTTTTACGCAAGGTATTTGAAGGACAGCCTTTGAAGTATACCATTGACGACAGAACGGTTTTAATTAAAGTTAAAGAAAAAACGTTTTTAGATAACCTGATTGCCGGTTTTCAGGAAATTGATATTAAAGGAAAAGTCTTAATGGAAACTGGAGATGGCCTCCCGGGCGCGTCAGTTGTGATAAAAGGTACCAAAAGAGCTGTCAAAACCAACGAACATGGCGAGTTTGCGATCAACAACGTAGATGAGCATGCGATATTGGTCATTTCCTACTTGGGCTATGAAACTACTGAGGTTAAAGCAACAAAAAATGTCAATGTTACTTTAAAGGTAGACATGACCGCGTTAAGTGAAGTGGTGGTAGTGGGCTACGGAACACAAAAGAAGTCCACATTATCCGGAGCTGTGTCGTCTATTAAAGGTGATGAATTGTTAAAAGGCCCCTCTACCAATGTGTCCAGCTTACTTGGAGGCAGGCTTCCGGGAATATCCTCGGTACAGGAGTCGGGTGAGCCTGGCGTCGATCAAGCTTCCTTAAGAATCAGGGGCTCCAGTTATGCGGTAACTTATATTGTAGATGGAATGCCACGCTCAATCAACGATCTTGACCCAAATGATATAGAGAGTATATCGGTATTGAAGGACGGTGCTGCCGCATCAGTTTATGGACTCAAAGCCGCCGGGGGGGTAATTATTGTAACCACCAAAAAAGGAATCTCCGGAAAACCTACTTTAAATTACAGTGGTTCGATGGGAGTTTCTTTAAATGCCAACTTCCCTGAATTCATGGATGGCCCACAGTTTGCCCACTATTACAACATGGCCGATATGATGGATAAGCTGGCCAATGGAACCATCAAAAACAGATCAGAGTATAAACCAGTCTTTCTTAAGGCTAATGTAGATGCCATGCTAAATGGCGACCCTACCGATGGTTGGGATAATGTAAACTATATTGATGAAGTCTTTGGAACCGGACGTACCAACAAACACAATCTGTCTGTGCAGGGTGGTAAAGACAATACCAATTATTTTGTTTCGGCAGGTTACTTAGGTAACAAGGGAAACATCAATAATTTCGAATACGATCGCTATAATCTGCGTAGCAATCTAACCACCAAAATAGCCGAAAACGTGAGCCTGGATTTTGGTATTGCCGGCAATGTAGGGTACCGACAAACACCAGGTTTTCTTTCGGGTGGTACTGATAGTAGTCCGTATCTGGGCGAACAGGGGTGGTTTTCTATTGCCAAACAAACCATAGGTATGCATCCTTACCTGCCAATAAAATACAATGGCTTGTACACGGGCGTTACACCTCGAAACAATTCTGGTGCAGCAAACAGTCCGCTTGCAGCCATCAATGAATCAGGTTACAAAAAAACAAACTCTGTTGATCTGCAAACTAACCTTTCCCTGCAATATAACCTGCCATGGGTAAAGGGATTAAGTTTGAAAGCCAGTGGCGCATACGACTATGGTACTTCTCATAATAAAAACCTGGATACTTATTACAGCATCAATACAGGCAGGATAACAGAAGCCACCAATACATTGGGATACACTAAAATGCTCGACCCGAGGGGTAGGTCGTTCAATTCGCTGGGCGAAGGACAGACTCAAAACAGACAGCTGGTAGGACAGGGAAGCATTGCCTATAAAAATATATTTGGTAAGCATAATGTGGATGTTTTGGCGTTGGTAGAGATCCGCGACAATAAATCAAACTCATTGTCAGCATATGCTAAAAATGTCGCTTTTCCTGAATTACCTGAGCTGGGACTAAATCCTCCTGCCGATAGTCCGATAGGAGGCTGGAGTTCGGGATCAAGAAGTCTGGGGTATGTATTCCGTTTGAAATATGATTACAGCGAAAAATATTTAGGCGAATTTACAGGCAGATACGATGGCTCTTACAAATTTGCAGGTAATGTTGATGGCAAACGTTGGGGCTTCTTCCCTTCGGCTTCCTTGGCCTGGAGGGTTTCTAAGGAAGATTTTATGCGTAATCAAACCAGTATTGATGATTTAAAAGTGAGGGCTTCGGTAGGTCTGCTGGGTAACGATGGTGTACCTGATTTTGCTTTCTTAAGTACATACTCTTTTGGCGACAAATTGCCGATGAACGGTGGACTACAAAATTCCATGTATACTAGCGTCATCGCCAATCCAAACCTTTCATGGGAAAAAACACTTTCGTACAACGCGGGAGTTGACCTCAGTATGTGGAAGGGTTTGTTGGGCGTAGAATTTGATGCTTTTTATACCTATACCTATGATATTTTAACAGGAATGTCGGCCGGATATCCGCCTTCCATGGGCGGCTATTACTTTTCTTACGAAAATTTCAGTGCCACAGATGCAAAAGGTTTTGAGCTGCAATTGAAACATAGCAATAGCTTCAACCTGGGTGGCAAGGCGTTTAAATACCGCATCTCGCCAAACATTACTTTTGCCAGAAGCCGCTGGATCAAATATCCGGATAGCCAGAATGCGCCTGAAATTCAGAAAGTGACGGGAAAAAGAACAGGTATTGTTTCGGGCTGGATTGCCGATGGGCTTTTCCGCTCGGAAGAAGAAATCGACAATTCGGCATGGTATGGTAGCCGGCCTAATCCCGGCGACATCAAATATAGAGATTTAAATGGTGATGGAAAGATCGACTACCAGGACAGAGGACTGATCGGCCGCCCGAACAGACCGGAACTGACTTACGGATTAAATATCGGTGGTGAATGGAATGGATTTGATTTCAATGCCCAGTTTACAGGTGGAATGTTTTTCGATGTGTCATTAACCGGTACTTATTACAATTACTATGATGACAATACTATCTGGACACAAACCTTTAAAGAGGGGGCAAATTCTCCGTTATTTTTGGTCGAAAATGCTTATAGCATTGATAATCCAAATGGCACTTTTCCAAGAATGACACTCAGCTCTACTACCCATGGTGGCGACAATGGACTAGCTTCAACCTTCTGGTTTAGGGATGGGAAATATCTCCGTCTAAAATCAGCCCAGATTGGTTATTCCGTACCGAAACAGATCATGAATAAAATGGGATTGGGTGTATTGCGTTTCTTTGTCGAGGGATCTAACATTTTTACAATATCAGGATTGCCAAAAGGTGTCGATCCGGAGTCTCCGGGTGTGAACAACGGATATTACCCGCAACAGCGAATATTTATGGCTGGTGCAACACTATCTTTTTAAACTAAATTTTGATTGAAATGAAACTAAATATATTAAAGGCCGCCTTGATTGTCATTGCCGCTTTGAGTTTTTCTTCCTGTAAAAAGTATTTAGATATGTCGCCCACCAACGCTGCTTCCGATAAGCTGGTGTGGAGTAAAGTGGAATATGCAGAGATGGCTATCAATAGTTTTTACCACGACCTGAATTATTTTGGAAACTTTAGCGATGGACAGTCCATAGCCGGCATGACCGAAGGTTTTACCGATATTTTTAAATACTCGGCCATGACCTATAACGCTTACATGTACATCCCCAATGAACTTGCTTATGGTGGAAGTGTACTTACTCCAGGTTATGTTGCCGTTTACCTGGGCAACTGGTCGCCAATTTATGAGCGGGTAAGAAGGGTAAACGAAGCCCTGGCCAATCTTAAAAAGTATGGAACTTTCTCCGATACCGAAACCAAACGTCTGGAGGCGGAACTAAAGTTTTTCCGCGGACAATTGTATTTTGACCTGGTAAAACGATATAAACAAGTAATTATTTACGATGAAGATCTTTCCAAAATTCAAAAAAATACAGCTTTAAGTACCGAAGCCGCCGGCTGGGATTTTGTAGAAGCTGACCTGAATTTTGCAGGCCAGAACCTGGTAAAAAGTAACAATCCAAACGGACGCGTAACCAGTGGGGCGGCTTATGCATTGCTATCTCGGGCGATGTTGTATGCCGAACGTTGGGAAAGCGCAAAATCAGCGGGTGCAAAGGTAATGGCCATGGGCTACGAGCTGACGGCCAGTTATGCCGATGCCTTTAAAACGGGAAGCACAGAAGCCATTTTGCAATACAGCTATAATAAAACTGCCACTACACATGCTTTTGATGCTACCTATGCTCCCGGTGGCGACAGAAAAGGGACAGGAGGAATGGGAACACCTACACAGGAACTGGTAGAGTCGTATGAATTGAAAACCGTAGGAGGTTTTCCGGATTGGAGTGCCTGGCACAATACCTCGGGTACGTCTGCCGAACCTCCCTATGCCAATCTGGAGCCACGCTTTCAGGCTACAGTACTATACAATGGTGCAATCTGGAAAGGCCGTACCATTGAGCCTTTTGTAGATGGAAAAGATGGTTGGGCCAGCTGGAAAGACGATGCGGTACCGGCCGGGCGTACCGTCACGGGATATTATTTGAAAAAACTGCTGGACGAGAACCTGGACCTGAGTAAAGATCCTTCAACACAGCCTTGGACGGCCTTTCGCCTGGGAGAAGTGTTACTGAACTATGCTGAAGCCTGTTACCGGGCCAATGCCAGTTCGGAGGCTAATGCTGCTGTACGAAAAGTAAGGGCAAGAGTTGGCTTGCCTTATACCGATAAAAGTGGAACAGCATTAATGGCGGCCATTATGCAGGAACGTAAAGTAGAATTGGCTTTTGAGGGGTATTATTACTGGGATATGAAACGTTGGAAACTGGCGGAAACGGCCTTTACAGGTACACGCGTACACGGACTTAAAATTGAAAAATTAGGTGCCGGATTTAAATATACTTATGTAGACTGCGATAAGCAGGATCGTAATTTTCCTGCCAAAATGTACCGTATTCCTTTGCCTACATCAGAATTTACCAACAACACAGCAGTGAAACAATTTCCAGAATGGAACTAATGGTATCAATAAGAAATGTAAATATGAGAAAGTACATATTCAATATAATCATAGTAGTTATGATCAGCTTTGCCTCCTGTAAAAAAGCTGAGCACGTGCCTGCAACAACAGATGCACAGGGAATAACCAGTCTGGTGGCCAAGTTTGCTAGTGGCGATCTGAAAGAGCAGGAGGCGGTTAAATTTGACATCAATGGAACAGAAACAGATCAGTTTGTAATCCCTGTTCCCTGGTTCTTTCCCGAAGACAGCAATCATGAAACTACTGCTTACATGACTGCCATGAAAATAGAAGCCAATTTACCTAACAATTGTAAAATTGAGCCAAAACT
Source organism: Pedobacter schmidteae (assembly GCF_900564155.1). Classification (NCBI taxonomy): domain Bacteria; kingdom Pseudomonadati; phylum Bacteroidota; class Sphingobacteriia; order Sphingobacteriales; family Sphingobacteriaceae; genus Pedobacter; species Pedobacter schmidteae. Next base: position 4,132,230 of record NZ_LS999839.1, read on the forward strand.
AGGAATCCTTGATCTGACCAGGGAGAACTTCTTTACTTTTACAGATCAACAAGGTAAACAGAGGCGGATCTCTATCCGTGGCGAGCGCACCAAATCAAAAAAATCGGCCATAACCTTCTTCTCTATCGAAGCTGCTGGAGTAAGTGGTTTAATCGACCAAAGCAAGAAAACCATATCCTTGGTTACTGTAGAGGATTTGTCGTCGGTAGATGTGGAACTCACTATGTCGGCCCATGCTTCGGTAGATCGCTCTTTAAAAGGGATGAACCTCAATAGCCCTACCGAAATTACGGTTATAGCACATGATGGGGTAACCAAAACAACTTATTCCATCATGAAGACTGCACCCGCCAAAATTACTTATGGTTTTAGAAGTGGGTCAGAAAACTTAAGTTTTAACCTTAACCTGGGTACCTTGGGCTACACGGATGGTAGTAGACCAAGTCTAGCCGCATCGGGCAACTTCTTTGTGGTATCTGTAGCCAACAGTCAGCCACCTAAATACTATAACCGCAGTACGGGTAAGTATGTAGGAACAATGAATCTTGGAGCGGCAAAGGGGAATGGTACCATAGCAAGTGATGCCATTGGGAATATTATTGTGGCCGACTATGCCAATGCCGGCGAAAGCTTTAAACTATATAAAACCAATGCAGTAACCAATACTCCACAGGCTTATTTAAACTGGACAAATACATCTGGATTCCCAGTAGGCAGTAAAATATCTATTCAAGGCGATCTGAATGGTAAGGCTATTATTATGGCTACCTGCGATGCAACTTCTGCCGCCGGATCAAATAAATTTGTGAGATGGATTGTTACTAATGGTGTGGCAGGCGCAGCCGAAGTGCTTACGGCCGGAGGCATTCCTTTCTGGGGTGCAGGCGTAAATGGTACAAAAGTAACTGCCAGAAGTACCAATGCAGCAGACGGAGCTTTTGTAGGATTTTACGATGGTGGGGTCAATAACCTGTACTATCTTGATGGAAACAATACCAAAGCAATGAGCCTGGCCGATCAGGTTTCTGGTAGTGGCTGGGGAATGAATAATAGTCTGGCAGATGCCAAAGAGTTCAACAATGCCAGGTATCTGGCCTTCTATAGCCCAAGTCATTTCCCTCAATGGGGCATCACCTCCGAACTATACATTTATGATGTATCGGGAATGGGTAGCTTTACGGGTAATGTCGACAAAAGTAGTGCACTCGTATTTTCTGCCAAATATGGTGCTGTGGGTAGTGCGGTAGCAGCAAGTGGCGATGTTTTAATAGCACCAACTGTCGATGGGTACAAAATGCAGGTATTTACTATAGATTTTAATGCAGGTAATCTGGCCTGTTATGAGTTTAATTGTGTAGCGGTTAACTGATATGAATAGAAAAGATTTTTTTATGGCCACAGCTGGGCTGGGCCTGTTTGGATTTGCAACTTCATGTAAAAAAGATAAAGCAATTGACTGGATATGGGACGGTAAAGAAGCGGAGCCTGGTGCGGGTGGAACAGAAAAGCCAAGATACATATGGATTGACGCCGCAGCGAATTTTTCGGATTATGCCAACAGCAAGGAGAATATTAAAAGAGATATGGGAAAGCTGAAAGATTCCGGTATTACCGACGTGGTAGTTGATGTGCGCCCCAGCATGGGCGATGTGTTGTTCAATTCGAGTCACGTACAACAGGTACAGAAACTGGATATCTGGGCATCCGGTTCCTATACTTTTTATGAGCGTACCGCCACCTGGGATTACCTGCAGGCATTTATCGATGAAGGGCATGCCGTAGGTCTTAAAATACATGCGGCCATCAATACCTTTGTTGCCGGTAATAACTATTCTTATGGTCTGGGGCAGCAGGGAATGCTTTTCCGTGATGGTACAAAAAAAGAATGGGCTACAACGCTAAACCTGCCTGGTGGACTAGTAAACGTGATGGATCTGAACAGTACACTGGACCCTGATAATAATTACGGTACTAAATTTATAAATCCCGCAAATGACGAAGTACAACAGTATCTGCTAAATATCATAGGCGATCTGGCCAAATATAATGTTGATGGTATATTCCTGGATCGCTGTCGTTACAATAACTTTGTATGCGATTTCTCGGCGGTTACCAAACAAAAGTTTGAACAATATATTGGCGAGACTGTTACCAGTTTCCCCAATGATGTTATTGTGCCTGGCACACCTTCTTATCCTTTGCCGGCCACTATGCCTAAGCATTTTAAAAAATGGATGGAATTCAGGGTAAAAACTATTCACGATTTTATGGCCAAAGCCCGCGAACGTGTCAAATCTGTTAACAATAAAATTCAATTTGGCGTATACGTGGGCGGCTGGTACTCCACATACTATGATGTTGGAGTAAACTGGGCTAGTCCAAAATACAATACGGCGCAGTTTTATCCCAATTGGGCCAGTCCGGCTTACAAAGACTTCGGTTATGCGGATCTGATGGATTTTATATTGATCGGTGCTTATGCACCGGTCGACCGCATTTACGGTTCAGGTGAATGGACTGTAGAAGGTTTTTGTAAAAATGCCAAAACGCTATTACAGGGTGATACCAAGGTTGCCGGTGGGCCTGATGTAGGCAATGGATCGGGTTGGGAAAATGGAGGTCAGGATGCTGCGGTAACCAAAACGGTCGATGCCGCCATCAATGCCGGTGATGGGTATTTTATTTTCGATCTGGTTCATGTAAAACGTTACAATTACTGGGCAGCATTAAAAACCGGGGTCGACAATTACCTGAAAACCATAAAAAAGTAAGCAATGGAATCATGCTGATTGCCGTCAGATGATGAATTTGTGAATTGGCTTCGTATGTCCTTAACGCCAGCTATTTAAAAAGCCACTCTTTTTAAATGGAAAGCAACAAGGACATACGAAGCCTAAAATGAAATTATACATTTTGTATTTTGCAACCCATCAGGCTGTTTTCTGCTTGTTGCAATTGCTGTTGCATCTCGCTGATGGTCATATTGGTCTGCTTTTTAAGTTCAGGTATTAGCGTTTGATAATAAGCTATACCCTGTAATAGTTGTTCTTTAAACTTTGCAAAATATTTTGCTTTTTTTACGCTTAGTTCGTCCAACTGTGCTGCAACGTCTTTTTTCAGGTAATCAATATATAGGTTTAATTCGTTGATAAACAAGTTCGGTCGGTTTACAGAACCCAATAAATTCGTTTTACCATAAATGTGTTGTATCATTTCTTTTAAGCTGTACTTACCCGAAAAATAGGCCAGATTTGGGCCTGGACAAATGCTTACTGCCTTGTTTTCTTTTGGCTTAAGCATATCATTTTTTAGGTATGTTGAGGCACACAATCCCTCACACAGACATACCTTTTCGGTAATGGCATCAAATTGCTGCTGATGGCTTTCTGGGGGTAAATGCTGCGCTGCCAGTTCTTTCAGCTTTAAATGTTGATACTCGCGTGATGCCGTACAAATGGGTAAAGCGGTAAATTCTGTATTGGTACAAAGAAATTTTTTGGTGCACGGGCTTCCCGGCCGGCCTTTAGCTATACGGTCGAGGCGTTGTTGCTCTATACTGCTCTTTCTAAAGTTATTAAACAGTACGCCGAGGGGCGATGAATTGCTAAGGTAATAGTCAGTTTGATCGGCGCTGATCAAATCGCCTAAAGTCTGCTCATCTACATTGGTGGCCTCAGGCACCAGTAAAAACGGACTTCCCCATCCGGCTGCATCCAGTTCGTAGTAATTGATTAGAAACCGATGTTCTTCGGCAGTACCAATGCCACCCTGGGCAGTAATGCGCTGTGTTGGTTTGGATATGAGTGAGATCCCTTTGATTATTAGGGCTGCCTGATAAATATCGTATAATTCATTGGCCAGCAGTGCCCGTTTCTCTTTAAACTCTTCCAGTATCGGGCCCAGCAAAAAGCCTTCGGTAGCAAAGGCATGACCACCACAGTTTAAGCCCGATTCCACCCTGAATTCTGATACCCATAGTCCCTTTTTTGCTAGCATTTTTGCTTGAATCATGGCCGAACGAAAATCGCTGACCTTAAGTATGATACGCTTTTCCAATACCCCTGAGCGGTTGGGGTAAAAATCAGTGCATTTTTCCATGTAAGCGTATAAACGTGGGTTCAAGCCGGCTGAAATGATGACAGCAGCTTTGAGGTTGCTGTTGGCAAAGCCGCGCATAGCTGCCAGCGCGTCTGTATAATCGTCGCCCAGGTATGCTTCATTTAAACTGTAATTGGCCTTATCTACTTTCGACATGATGTTGACATCAATGCTTCCCGGAGTCATTTGTGTTTTTAAATTATTAAGAGCCAGTTCTTGTTGTTTTGATTCGGATATTTTTAATATGGCCTGATAGCTGTTTTTTAATACAGAACTATCCGGTAACAGTTCAAAGTATTTATCCAATGCCGTTCCTTGTCCGGCTGCGGTGTTGAGCAAGCTTTCAAATTGTTGCTTTACCAGCTTGTCCAGCAGGTTCAAATAGGCTGTAATCCTCAAAGCACGACTGTCTGCTTCTTTTTTGTCGATAAGCACATAACTTTCATTGTTTTTATCAGAATGAAATTTTCGCATGCGCTCTGTTAGTTCGTCATCAACTATAGAAACAACGGATGATATCCCGTATTTTGCCACCTTTAAAGGGGTGTCAATAGAATAACCCAGGCCCAGTACGGGAATGTGAAAGGTATGGTTCATGAAATTGTAATAAGATTTAGACCACAAAGAAGCAGACTATTTTTAGCTTAAAATATGATCCAGATCACTTTTTAATTTGACTGAGGTGATAAGTTGGAGATAGATAAAATATATATATTTGTGAAAAGGAACATATGGAGCAAGTCAGGTTATTAGAGGCTATTATTGAAACGGCTATTGATGGTATCATTACTATTGATAAGAGGGGGCATATAGAAAGTCTTAATCCTGCTGCATTGAAACTTTTTGGCTATTCGCTTGACGAGGTAAAAGGTAGGAACATTAACATGCTGATGCCTGAACCTGATAAAAGTGGTCATGATGGTTATCTAAACAGATACCAGACTACTGGCGAAAAGCGTATTATTGGCAAGGGCCGTGAGGTTCGTGGCTTAAGGAAAGATGGAAGTACCTTTCCTTTTAGATTGGCAGTAAGCGAGGTCCAATATGATGACCGGATTATTTATACTGGTTTTATTCATGATCTTTCCAAAGAAAAAGAAGCGGAAGAGCGCTTGCGCGAATATGCGGCTGAACTAGAGGAACTGGTAGAAGAACGGACCAGATCATTAAGGAAAACAGTGAGGGCATTAAGCGAAGCAAAAGAGGAGGTCAGCATTTCGTTGGAGAAAGAAAAAGAACTCAACCAGATGAAAAGCCGTTTTGTATCTATGGCTTCACATGAATTCAGAACGCCCTTAAGTTCTGTGCAATTGTCTTCTTCACTGATAGAAAAATATGCGCAGCCTTTTAACAATAAGAATATTACCAAACATGTAGCTAAAATTAAAAATGCAGTAGGTAACTTAACGACCATACTAAATGATTTCTTGTCGCTGGAGCGACTGGAAGCCGGAATGGTGGAGCCTGCTTTTGGCCCCTTTGATTTGGTAAAGCTATCGGAGGAGGTAACGGAAGAAATGCAGATGATCGCTAAACAGGAACAGCATATCATTTATCAGCATACCGGTTTGGAAAGTATGGTAAGTTTGGACCAGAACCTGATACGAAACTGTATGATAAATCTGATTTCCAACTCCATTAAATATTCCGGTGAGCATACATTTATCGAGTTTAATACTGAAATTAACGACGAACAATATATCATCACCATTAAGGACAACGGCATCGGAATTCCCGAGTCTGATCAGAAACATCTTTTTCAGCCTTTTTTTAGAGCCAATAATACCGGTAATATTCCCGGTACTGGTTTGGGATTAAACATTGTGCTTCGTTATGCTTCGCTGATGAATGGTACGCTGCATTTCGAAAGTGTGATCAATAAAGAAACTACCTTTAAACTTTCCTTTAATAAATAGATGAAGAAGACGACAGTATTGATTATAGAAGATAACGAAGACATTAGAGAAAGCACGGCCGAGATACTGGAACTAGCTGATTTTGAGGTGCTGCAGGCAATTAATGGAAGAGTAGGTGTTGAAATGGCGCTTGCACATATGCCGGATTTGATTTTGTGCGATATCATGATGCCCGAACTGGATGGTTATGGCGTATTGTATATGCTGAGTAAGAATGCAAAAACTGCAGTTATCCCCTTTATTTTTCTGACCGCAAAGGCGGAACGTATTGATATGCGAAAAGGTATGGAAATGGGAGCAGATGACTATCTGACCAAACCTTTTGATGATGTTGAATTACTGAATGCAATAGAAATCCGTTTGAGCAAGAAAGACAAACAAGAGCTTTTTTACAGTCAGTCAATAGAGAAACTAACTAGCTTACTTGGCGGAACTTCGGGATTGAGTGTATTGCAGAAAATGATAGCCGAACGCAAAGTACGTAATGTAAAGAAAAGACAGGTAATTTATTACGAAGGTGATGATGTATCAGGTATTTATCTGATTATTTCCGGTAGGGTAAAAACGGTAAAACTTAGTGCCGATGGACGTGAGTTGCTGACCGGGATTTACGGACAGGATCAATATTTCGGGATCCCGGCTTTTTTAAGTCATGAACCTTATGCCGAGACTGCTGAAGCGCTGGAAGATGCTACGATATGTTTGTTACCTAAAGAAATGGTTGAAGAGTTGTTAAATAAATATCCGGATGTAACCAGACAGTTTATCCAGATCCTCTCCAATAATTTACTGGATAAGGAAGAGCAGTTGTTGCAGTTGGCTTACCATTCAGTAAGAAAGCGTATGGCGGAAGTATTGATCAGACTATGTAAGCAGGAGAAACAGGACACCGTATTGAATTTAAAAGTCTCCAGAGATAACCTGGCGGCAATGGCTGGAATGGCTACCGAAACGGTAAGCCGCATTTTAAGTGATTTCAGAGATGAAGAGATTATTGAAAAGAAAGGGAGCCAGATTATTATATTAGACGAACTGCGTCTGCAAAATATGAAAAACTGATTAAGATCACATTTCTTCCTGACTAAGCTCATTCTCTAAGAATTTCTATACTGCTAAATTTGATTATTAATAATCAATTTGCATGAAAGTAGTAGCCTACAGTATAAAGTTATTTGAGAAAGAGCCCCTGGCCATAGCCAATCATAAGAAGCATGAAATTACTTTGATTTCTAATGGGTTATGTGCCGATACTGTAAGCTATGCTACAGGAAAAGAAGCGGTAATTGTATTTGAGGATGATGATGTGTCGGCCGACGTGATCAACAGATTGGCTGATATGGGAGTAAAGTATATCGCTACACGTTCAACTTCTACTGACCATATTGATCGTGAAGCGGCAACTGCAAAAGCGATTAGAATTGCAAATGTACCTTCATTGGCCTTAAGTGGGCTTACAGATGCCGAATTATCTATGGCACTGGCTGAAGAAACGATATTAAACCTGGACAAATGGCAGCAAAACAGATGCCTCGGCCTTGCTTGTGTTTGTTCAAGATCATGCGACCAAATCAATCACTCAACTTTAAACACCGACAACTCTCATCCTCATGAACACGAACACGCTGATTGAAAAATATCATGTAGCTGCACCACGCTATACCAGCTATCCTACAGTCCCTTACTGGGATGAAGATAATTTTGATACCCACAAATGGAGTGGATCAATTCTCAGTGCTTTTAATAAAAGCAATCAAAAAGATGGCATTAGTCTATATATTCATCTCCCATTTTGCGAGGATTTATGTACTTACTGCGGCTGTAATACCAGGATTACGAAAAACCACAGTGTGGAGCAGCCTTATATTCAGGCTTTGTTAAAAGAATGGAGCCTTTACCTGAAACTTTTTGGAAGTAAACCTCTGATCAGAGAATTACATCTGGGTGGCGGTACACCTACATTTTTTAGTCCACGCAATCTCGATTCTTTAATCAGGAGCTTGCTGAAGGATGTATTGCTGCATGAGGATGCTGAATTTAGTTTTGAGGCTCACCCGGCCAATACCACTGAAGCTCATCTTTTTACCTTATACAGGCTAGGGTTTAAACGTTTGAGTCTGGGTATTCAGGATTTTGATCCGTTGGTGCAGTTGGCTATTAACAGAATGCAAACGGTAGATCAGGTAGCCGGTATCACGAGTCTGGCACGTCAGGTGGGGTACACCTCCATTAATTATGATTTGATTTATGGCTTGCCGCACCAAACCTTTGCAGGGCTTGCCGACACTATAGAAGAGGTACTGAGGTTAAAGCCCGATCGTATCGCTTTTTACAGCTATGCACATGTACCATGGGTAAGGCCCGGACAACGCCGTTACACGGAAACTGATCTGCCATCAGCAGAATCTAAACAGGAATTGTATGAACTAGGTAGGAAGTTGTTGAAAGAAGCGGGATACACCGAAATTGGCATGGATCATTTTACATTAACTACGGATAGTCTTTATCTGGCCGAAAGGAATGGCAAGCTTCATCGCAATTTTATGGGGTATACCCATCAGTATAGTCAGGTGATGGTAGGGCTGGGAGTTTCCTCCATCAGTGATACCTGGACCGCCTTTGCGCAAAATGTAAAAACGGTAGAAAATTATATGGAGATGGTGAATAACGGTGAATTTCCTATTCTTAAAGGCCATATACTTACCGAAACAGATTTATTAATTCGTAAACATATTTTAAATATCATGTGCAAAGGACACACTTCCTGGACCGTGCTTGATCTGGAAAATGAAGCCTTTGTACAGGGAATAGAAAGAATGCGTTGGTTGGCTCAGGATGGGTTGGTGCTTTTATCACCTACACAATTACAAGTCACTACTTTTGGCAAACGTTTTTTAAGAAATATATGTATGACCCTTGATATAAGGCTGTGGGAAAAACAGCCCGAAAGGCAACTGTTTAGCATGGCCGACTAAGGATACATATTATACCCCGCAGTTAATGCTCCCCCTTTAAATGCGCTTACAGGCCGGTCTTTGGATCGGCCTGTTTGATTTTATAGGCCATCAGCTGAGCGATGGATTGGGCACGTAAAATGGCTTTTTCTGCCAATGGCCCGGCAAATTTATGATTTACTGTTGCTGTCCAGATATTCATCCAACGTTCAAAATGGGTAGAATCTAAAGGCACAGTGCGATTTAGATCCAGGTGCTTTAACATAGGATTTCCGCTATAGGTAATTACATCAAAAAGTATCGTTTCCCAGAAAGAAACCATAACCGGGATATGTGATTCGAGATCAAAGTTGGCTGAGCGAAATAGCGGCCCTATTAATGGGTCTGTTAATACTGTATGGTAAAAAGTCTTTACCAGGTAGGTGATATCGGCTTTATCTTGAATGTCTTTCATCTTATTTACTCATTTACAATTGCTGATACCTGTTGCAGCCGGACTGAGGTAGGGGATATCAAGGGTCAAACCTCTTAAGATAAACCATATTCCAATACACAACATCAGATAAGGCACTACGCGATTAATTTTTCTTCTGAATACTGCGCCTGTGAAACCCATGCCCAGTGTAGCCATAAACATCAAAGGTAAGGTTCCCAACCCAAACCAGAACATGTAAATGACGGCATTTTGCACATTTTCGGTATTTAAAGCCCCTGCCAGGGCCAGGTATACAAAGCCACAGGGTAAAAAGCCATTGATAAAACCAATAATGAGGTGATTGGCTTTGTGCTTAAGCGCATAGTTAAACATCCGGTTGAAAGGCGCCAGCATAAAAGAAGGGTTGTCTTTTAAAAAACGAAGCTTAAATAAGCGGGAGCAGGCTGCCAGTATAATGAGAATCCCGCTAAGGATGCTGATACCTTGTTGAAAGCCGGCAAGCCATATTTGCTGGCCAATTAAACCGATACCTACACCTAATATACAGTAGGCAATGATTCGTCCGAACTGATACATCAGCTTATCAATAGCCATAAGAAACCAGCCTTGTTTTAATGCTGGAACTGCAAAAGCCAAAGGGCCGCACATGCCAATGCAATGTACACTTCCCAGCAATCCAATCATAAAGGCCAGTTTATCGGTACTCATGGTATTTTTACCTCCTGTTCGTTTAAATAGGCTTTATCGGCTGTAGTCCAGGAGATAATCAATCGCCACTGCCCCTTTTCTATGCCTTTAGTTGGGATTTTTACCTCGTTGGCACTGTCGGTAGCAATGGTAACCCTTTTATCGAGGCGTTTGTCCGAATTTCTAACCAGCTTAAGCTCTCCTTCGGCTTTGTTTTTAAATATCAGTAAGATGTAATCGCTTGCTACACTGACCTGTGGGGCTGCATCATCAGTTTTAACCTGTTCTTTGCGATTATAATCTTTGTCATAATTCAATCCCTTCTCGTAATAGTCCGTATCTACCAGGGCATCGGTCTTACTATTGATCATCAATATGCCCAGTACAATAATAAAGCTCATAAAGCAAAGCATTCCTATCATTAGTTTTATTCCCCAGTTCATTTTTTTAATCATTAGGTGGTCCAATAAATGTGGTTTCAAATCGGTCTAATACTTTACCATCAGCTAAAAGTTTAAAACCTATGGTTGATTTATAGGTTTTGATATTATTTTGAGGGAGTATCACAAAGAAAGTAAGTTTTGCAACACCACCATAGGCAATAGTATCCTGCTTTTGTATGTATTGTATTTTTGCGTCCGTCTGATCAGCTACCAATTTAAATTTAATATTTCTGTTTGTTTTGTTGATCAGTTCAGCGTTATATAAATTGCTTACAGCTTGTTCTTTGTCTCTTAATTGATAAAGTGTTCCTCCGGCCCTGAGAATAGTAGCTTTAACATCACTTCTGGTAATCAGGAGATAGGATAGTACCGAAATGAGTGCCAACAGTACTGCAGAATAGGCATAAATCCGCTTATTAATGTGAAAAGCTTTTTTGTTTTTGATTTCATCTTCCGATTTAAAGCCTATGAGTCGGGTAGGGCGATCTATTTTTTTCATCACCATATCGCATGCATCTATACAGGCTGTACAGTTTACGCATTCCATTTGCGTACCGTTGCGGATATCAATACCGGTAGGACAAACGTCTACACATAGTTTACAGTCAATACAATCCCCTCCATGGTTCTCTGCACCCTTTATCCGCTTTGTCCTGGGCTCGCCCCGCTCATAATCGTAGGCTACAATGATACTCTGATTGTCCAGCAGCACACCTTGAAGGCGACCATAAGGACAAACAACGGTGCATACCAGTTCGCGCATTTTAGAAAACACCAGGTAAAATACCAGTGTGAAAGCCGAAATGGAGATGAAGCCCGATAGGTGTTGAGATACCGGTTCGGTAATGATTTTGATGAGTTGGGCTGAACCGATGATGTAAGCCAGAAAAATGTTAGCGATCAAAAAAGATATGATCACATAAATTCCATGTTTTAATGCCTTTTTGAATATCTTTTTAGTAGTAAGCGGGCCTTCATCCAGTTTTTTACGTTTCAGATGGTCACCTTCAATCCATATTTCAATCTTACGGAAAACCATTTCCATAAAAATGGTTTGCGGACAGGCCCAACCACAGAATACCCGGCCAAACACTACCGTAAATAATACGATGAATACCATAAAAGTAAGCAAAGCCAATACAAAAAGGTAGAAGTCCTGAGGCCAGAAAATGACGCCAAAAAATACAAACTTTCGTTCCAGTACATTTAAAAGTACCAGTTGTTCGCCATTCAGTTTCAGGAAAGGTGCCGCAAAGAGCAGGGTGAGAAAAAAATAGCTCAATACCGAACGGTACTGGTACAATTTTCCTTTTACCACTCTGGGATATATCCATTTACGGCTTTTTCCATCGTCTGTAAGCGTCGAAATCTGGTCTCTGAAATGTGCGGGGCTTTGTGACATGCTACTCTTTTTCGCCCTGCGGTGCTTTTGCACCCGCAGGCTTGCTTCCTTTTAATGAAATGATATAACTGGTGATGTCCGAAATCTGTTTGGCATTCATCTGTTTTTCCCAGGCTACCATACCTTTTTCTGGCACTCCGTATTTAATGGTTTTAAAGATGGCTTTTGCTGTGCCACCATGCAGCCAGTATTCGTCGGTAAGGTTTGGCCCTACAGCACCTTCGGCGTGCTCACCATGGCAAGGTGTACAAGCCGTTTTGAATAAGGCGCCACCCGCTTCCAGTACAGCTTTATCGGTTGATGCTTCTACATTATTTTCGTTAATTTTATTGGCACCGCCACCACCTGGCTTTTGCAACATGGCAATACGGTTGTCTTCTGCCTGCTGCAACTCGGCAGCATATTCCTGCTCCTGCGACTTACCCCATCCAATAACATGATAGTTGATCATATAACCTGCAGCGAAGAGAATAGTACCATAAAATAGTACCATAAACCAGGCAGGAGTGGGGTTATCTAGTTCTGCAATACCATCAAATTCATGCTCCATCACCAGATCTTTCTCGGCCGAAAGTGGCTTAAGTCCCAGTAACCAGGTCCATAATGTTTTTTTCTCTGGCTTTTCTGCTTCAATTTTCTCCTGTTCCAGACGGTATTTTTCCTTCTCTTCGGCAGTTGCAAACTGAGTAGGGCGCAAACTTTGCTCAACATAAATTTTAAGTACCCTGAGAAATAACAGGGAGGCTATTAGTATACTTACTGCCACAAACAATAAGGCCCATATTAAAATATCGTTCATTTTATATCATCTTTTAAAGGGAGTTCGCTCATATATTTTACTTCATCTTTTTTCATCGTCAGCAGCAATACGGCCACCAGGATGAAAAAGAGCATGAAAATTCCAAGGGAGGTAATTAGGTAACCCTGGTTTCCGCTGGTTTGATCTAAAAATTGTTTAAACATGGTGTTATAGGTTAGTTGTGTTTTACTTTGCTTTGATGTCGGTTCCTAATCTTTGCAGGTAGGCAATCAACGCAATAATTTCCTTGTCGCTCTTTACCTTAATGTTGTTTTTCTTAAGGTCGGCTGCTATTTCTTTTGCCTGCACGTCCAGATCGTGGTTTGCTTTTTCCTCATAGCCTACCTCGTATGGAACGCCAAGCATACGCATTGCACTTATTTTACTACGGGTGGTGGTGGTATCAAGGGTCTGTGTAATCAGCCATTCGTATGGAGGCATGATACTTCCAGGCGACATGGTCTGTGGATCGAGCATGTGATTATAGTGCCATACGTTTCCATATTTTCCACCTTCGCGTTGTAAATCAGGTCCCGTGCGTTTTGAACCCCACAAATGTGGGTGATCGTATACAAATTCACCAGCTTTACTGTATTCTCCATATCGTTCTGTTTCTGAGCGGAAAGGACGGATCATCTGTGAGTGACAGCTTACACAGCCTTCTTTAATATAGAGATCTCTTCCCTGTAGCTCTAAAGGAGTATAAGGTTTTACACTGCTGATAGTTGGGATATTTGATTTGATGGTAAATGTTGGCATCATTTCAATCATACCACCAATCAGGATCACAATGAGTGAAAGCACGAGGAATACCATTGGCTTACGTTCCAGTACACGGTGCAACTTTTTATCCGATCCCTGTGGTACGTAGTTTTCTGGCAATGGCATTGCTTCTGCAGGTTCATTGGCCAGTAATTTGCCGGTTCCAACTGTTTTAATCAGGTTGTAAGTCATCACAATTACACCAATCAGATATAAGCCACCACCTATAGCCCTTAATATGTACATTGGAATAATCTGTAAAACAGTCTCCAGGAAGTTTGGATATCTTAGCATTCCTTCTTCGGTAAACTCTTTCCACATCAGGCCTTGTGTAAAACCTGCAAAATATAAAGGAACGGCATAGAAAATGATGCCCAGTGTGCCTATCCAGAAATGGAAGGAAGCTAATTTTTTAGAGTATAATGAAGTTCTGTAAATTCTTGGTATCAACCAGTATAGTATACCAAAGGTAAGAAATCCGTTCCATCCCAATGCGCCTACATGTACGTGAGCAACAATCCAGTCGGTATAGTGCGCAATGGCGTTAATCTGTTTTAAGGCCAGCATAGGTCCCTCAAAAGTAGCCATACCATAAGCCGTTAACCCTACCACCATAAACTTAAGTGTGGCATCTTCACGAACTTTATCCCAGGCACCACGAAGTGTAAGTAAACCATTGATCATACCGCCCCAGCTTGGTGCGATAAGCATGATTGAAAAAGCAACCCCCAACGATTGTGCCCAGCCTGGAAGTGAAGTGTATAGTAAATGGTGTGGCCCAGCCCAGATGTAAATAAAAATGAGCGACCAGAAGTGGAGAATACTCAGTTTGTAAGAGTAAATGGGACGATTGGCCATTTTAGGTAAAAAATAATACATCATGCCTAAATATGGCGTGGTTAAAAAGAAGGCAACCGCATTGTGCCCATACCACCACTGCACCAACGCATCCTGAACCCCAGCATATAGATAATAGCTTTTAAAGGCCGATATTGGTAATTGAAAAGAGTTAACGATATGGAGTACCGCAACGGTAACAAAAGTGGCAATGTAAAACCATATCGCTACATACATGTGTTTTTCACGGCGTTTGATGATGGTTCCAAACATATTTACTCCAAATACTACCCATATAAGAGTAATGGCGATATCAATGGGCCATTCCAATTCCGCATATTCATGAGATGAAGTTAAACCCAAAGGAAGGGTTATCACAGCCGAAATGATGATCAGCTGCCATCCCCAGAAATGTATTTTACTTAGTACATCGCTAAACATACGCGCTTTCAACAAACGTTGAAGTGAATAGTAAACGCCCATGAATATGGCATTCCCTACAAAAGCAAAAATAACAGCGTTGGTATGCAGAGGTCTGATCCGGCCAAAAGTAGTATACTGAGACCCCATGTTTAACGCTGGTTTAAAGAGCTGCATCGCAATGAGCAGTCCAACCGTCATGCCAATGATACCCCATACGATGGTAGCAATGGCAAAGTTTCTGACGATCTTGTTGTCGTAGTAAAATTTTTCTGTCATGTGAAATTGATGATAGGTTTATGGATGTAAAATTATCTGGATATGTAGGGATATGGAATGATAGGTATTGTCCTTAAATGTGATCTTCGTCACATTTTTTACCTTTCTTTTGTGTCTCCACTTCGTCGTCAAATAGTATACGGACTGAAGGGGTGTAGGTATCATCATGTTGTCCGGTCTTACTGGCCCAGAAAAAAGCTGCCAGAAAAATGAGGGCCAGCAAAATGCTGCAGCCTATCAGGAAATAGATCATGTTCATAACAATTTGTTTTTACGCGCATAAAGCCTTGCAGCTATGCTGGTGAATAAAATGATGGTTATGGTGCTTATGGGCATCAAAATAGCTGCAATAAGCGGAGACAGTAAGCCCTGGACCGCAAAAAACAAACCTAGTGCATTGTAGGTTAGGGAAATAAGAAAGCTAATGTGGATGACTTTAACAGCATCCTTTGCCTGCCGAACAAAACCAGGGATTTTATGGAAGGCAGCACCGTCAAGAATGGCATCACAATCGGGCGAGAAGTTATTGATATTGTCGGTTACGGCTACACCAAGGTTGCTTTGCCTCAGGGCACCGGCATCGTTCAGACCATCTCCAAACATCAATACTTTTTTACCCTGCTGCTGGAGGTTAGTAATATAATCGAGCTTATTTTGTGGGCTCTGACCAAACCGCATTTGCTGTGCCCGGGGGAAAAAGGGAATCAGTGTTTGTTTGTCGTGGTCCTGATCGCCAGACAACAAATGCAGATCGGCCTGTTTGCCCAGCTTAAAGGTCAACTCCCTGAAGCCTTCGCGCCATTGTTGTGTAAAGGTGAAGTAGCCCAGATAGTTGTCATTGATCATTACATGAACACTGCTGTTTATTGGAGAGTTAATCAGCGGCAGACCAATAAAAGCGGAACTTCCCAATTTCACTTTATTTCCATCAATCCTTCCGCTGATCCCTCTTCCAACTTTTTCTACATATTCATCTACTGGATAAAGCCTGTCTATGGCTAATAGCTTTACAAGCTCACGACTTAATGGATGACCTGAGTTTCTGGCCAGATCACTCAGTAATTGTTTTTGCGCTTCAGTAATGTTGCCATGGAAGGTAAAACCAGCAGCCTGAGGATTACTGATGGTACCCGTTTTGTCGAATACGAAGGTGTCTATTCTCGCAAGTTCTTCAACCACGGCTGTACTTTTTAAATAGAATTTATTTTTATCGAAAATGCTTAACACTGCTGCTAATGTAAATGGCGTACTTAAGGCCAGGGCACAGGGGCAGGCAATAATCAGCACTGCTGTAAAGGAAGCAATGGCTTTGGTCATATCAGCGCTGTGCAGCAACCAGAAAGCAGCCGATCCAATGGCAACCAACAACAGCACAATGCTGAAATATTTGCTGGCGGTATCGCTAAAAGTCTTGATCCGGTTCTTATCCGCAAAAAAAGCTTCGTTGTTCCACAAACTGGTCAGGTAACTTTGCGAAACGGGTTTAACTACTTCAAGTTCTATGGCCCCCATCAATTGGCGTCCACCAGCATAGACCACTTCACCAAGGGTTTTGGTCACGGGAATGGATTCGCCTGTAACAAAACTGAAATCTATTTCAGCTTCTCCTTTTAATAATATGGCATCTGCAGGAATGATTTCATTACTTCTGATGAGCATACGATGCCCGGTACGCAGTTCATTCAAAGGAACAGGTTTTTCTTTTCCATCAGCTATAAGGGTTACAGCCACCGGAAAATACGATCTGTAGTCACGTTCAAATGAAAGGTGGTGGTAGGTGCGTTGCTGCATCCATTTTCCAATCAACAGAAAAAATACCAATCCACATAGGGTATCTACCCAGCCTGCTCCTGCCTGGCTTACGATTTCGGCAATAGAGCGGATAAACATTACCGCAATCCCCAGGGCAAGTGGGAAATCGAGGTTCAGTATCCCGTTTTTAAGGTTGTTATAAGCTGAGATGAAATAGTCCCGCCCGCAATAAAAGACTACCGGTAAGGCAAAAGCAAGATTTAGCCAGCCAAAAAACGATTTAAATTGTTGCTCTAGCTCAGACAGACCGAAATATTCCGGGAAGCTAAGCAGCATGACATTGCCAAAACAAAATCCGGCAACCGCAATTTTGGCGACCAGCTTTCGCTCCGAAAAATCTGATTGTTGTTTTTTTACAACATCCTGCAGACTGATGAGCGGTTCATAACCGATAGAAACCATAGTTTCTACTACCGTACGTAATGTGCTGTGCTCATTTTTGAAAGTAATGGCTACCTGTTTTTTTAGGAAATCTATTCTCGACTGCACTATAGCCGGATTGATTTTATGTAGATTTTCCAGCAGCCATATACAGGAACTGCAATGGATGGCAGGAACATATAAAGTAATTGTGGTAATTTTTTCGTCCCGGTAGTCTACCAGTTTATTGGTGATTTCTGGTTCATCAAGGTATTCAAAATGTTTGGATTGCTGCTTTTGGCTTTGCCCAGGTACATCATTATAAGCATAATAGTTACCTAAATTGTGACTGGAAAGAATCTGATAAACTCCTTTGCAACCAAGGCAGCAAAACTGTTTGTTGTTGTACAAATGCATATCTACCGGTAGGTCGTCGCCACAATGGTAACAATGCGTTTCTGTTTTGAGCGTTTTTTGTTGTACCATAGATAAAATGAATTTTCATCAAAGTTCTACGTAATTGTCACCTTTTAACATGATTTGGGTCACAGCCAGATGTGATATGTATCATTCTTTTCACTAACACATTGATGCTCCGTTTTGTTTTTGACATCTTTTAAAGTATTTTGAAGAAATAAAAATTAAAACCTGCATATTTATACATTGAACTGAACATGGTGATCATGGGAGTTTGTTTCATAAAAACATATAGAAGATGCAGTACCGGGAAATATTAGATCAGCTTCGTAATCATGTTGCCAGCCTTTTTCATACCCATAAAGACGAACGTTTTATTTACCATAATCTGCACCACACCGAGCAGGTAGTAGAAAACACAGTTAAAATTGCCAACCATTATCAACTTTCCGAACAGGATTTTTTTATTGTTATGGCGGCAAGTTGGTTTCACGATATGGGGTACCTGTACGACTGCCGCGAGCATGAAGCAAAAGGAGAACGTATTGCTGTTGCATTTCTGGAAGAAAAAGGAGTTGATCAGGAAGTGATTGCTCAGGTGAGCGGTTGTATTCTGGCTACAAAAATGCCGCAGAATCCAACAGGTTTATTGCAGCAAATTGTCTGCGATGCCGACCTGTTTCATTTGGGGAGCGATAGTTTTAAAGAGAGAAACAAATTGATGCGCAAGGAAGCAGAAGCCTTTTGCAATAAAGAAATAGATAAAAATGAATGGAGAATAAAAACCATTGCTCTTTTTAAAGCCCATCATTATCATACCGGTTTTTGCCAGGATTTATTAAATCATAAAAAAGCACTGAATTTAGCAGAAATGGAAGACAAGCTTGTTAGTCAGCCAATACCAGCCCCTAATGCCCTTCCGAAAGAGGAGGGGAAAAAGAAGAAAAGCGATCGGCCTGAACGTGGCGTAGAAACCATGTTCCGTATTTCTTCTACCAACCATCAGCGATTGAGTGATATGGCCGATAACAAAGCGCATATTATGATTTCTACCAATTCAATTATCCTTTCGGTAATTCTGAGTTTGCTGTTACGCAAGCTGGAGGATAATCCGCACCTCATTATACCAACCTTGCTGTTGCTGATCATTTGTGTGGTGACCATGGTTTTTTCTATCCTGGCTACACGGCCATCTATTCCGGAGGGGGTGTTTACTTCCCAAGATATTGAAGAGAAAAAAGTTAACCTTTTGTTTTTTGGTAACTTCTACAGAATGAGCCTGACAGATTACAAAGAAGGGATGCTTAAGATGATGGATGACAGAGATTTTCTTTATGGTAGTTTAATTAAAGATGTATATGCACAAGGTGTAGTTTTGGGACGTAAATACCGGCTTTTAAGAATTGCTTATAGTGTTTTTATGTATGGTATTGTCGCCGCTGTTTTGGCTTTCATCGTTGCTTCGGCACTGGTAACTATGTAAAATCCTATATGGAAAAGGCTGTGTTTTTTAACAGAGATCTAAGCTGGCTGGGTTTTAATGAACGTGTACTTTTAGAAGCTGATAAAGCTACTGTACCATTGTTGGAACGGATCAATTTTTTGGCGATATATTCTTCCAATCTGGATGAGTTTTATCGGGTAAGGATACCGGTTTTAATGGCGGTAGATGAGTTTTCTGAAAATGATGAAGATGGAAATTTAGCCCGTGCGAAGTCGGAGATCAATCGTCAACTTCAAAAGTTTGGCGCTATCATTAGTACACAGATCCTCCCTGAACTGGAAAAGCATCATATTTATTGGATTTATAATCAACCTGTTTCTGTTGATATATCGGACAAGGTTGCCCAGGTGTTTTTTACCGAGGTGCTGGCTTATATTCATCCCGTCTGTATTGACAGTGGAAGCATCGATTTTTTTGCGGAGAATAACAAGCTTTATCAACTCGTTATTCTTCAGGATAAGGGCGGGAAGGAGCGGTTGGAGCTAATCAATGTTCCCTCTGATGTTTTGCCCAGGTTGTATGCTATAAAAAATGGTACAGCACAGTATGTAGTTTTTCTTGAGGATATCATTAAAAATAATATCAGTTATTTGTTCCCGGATGACGAAATCAAAGGTGTATTTAACTTTAAAATTACCCGGGATGCTGAATTAAAGATTGAAGATGGAAGCTATGAGGACATCAGCCAGGCATTGGAACGCCAACTGGAAACCCGTGATTTTGGCTTTGCTACCCGACTATTGTGTGAACCCGGAATTCCACTTCGCCAGCTTTATTACATCATTTATGCGCTTAAACTACAAAATGCAGCTGTAGTAGAGGGTGGTGCTTACCATAATTTAAAGGACCTCAGTGATTTCCCGGTTTCATCTTCCGCTTTAAGTTATTCCAAATGGCCTCCATTGGCAGCTATCACCCTAACAGAAAAGGACACGCTGTTTGACCGTATACTGAAACAGGATATCCTGGTTAATGTGCCTTATCAAAGTTATGATCCTGTACTTCGCTTTTTTAATGAGGCGGCCAACGACAGGAACGTGGAAGAAATTTATACTACACTTTATCGTGTGGCCAGTAATTCGAGGATAGTTAATGCCCTGATTACCGCTGCAAAAAACGGGAAAAAGGTAATCGTATTGGTGGAACTGAAAGCCCGGTTTGATGAAGCAAATAACATCAAATGGGCCAAACAAATGAAGGCGGCGGGGGTGCAACTCATTTACAGCAGCCTCGATCTAAAGGTGCACGCAAAGGTAGGATTGGTAAAACGACAGAAAAATGGGGTATGTGATTACCTGGGCCTGCTGGCTACCGGAAATCTAAACGAGGGAACAGCCCGTTTTTACACAGATCAGATACTATTAACTGCTCATCAGCCGATGTTGAAAGAGTTGGAAGCATTGTTTGGCTTTCTGAGTAAGCGAAAAAAGGCCCCTGCTGCCGAAGATATGATCAATTTTGAACATTTAATAGTTGCCCAGTTTAATTTGCAACAACGGTTTCTGGAATTGATACAGCGTGAGATTACACATGCAAAAAGTGGGCTCAGTTGTGGTATTACCATTAAATTGAATAATCTGGAAGAGCAGACGATGATCAGTAAACTATATGAAGCTTCGCAAGCAGGGATAAAAATCAACCTGATTGTAAGGGGGATTTGTTGTCTGATTCCTGGAGTGGATGGATTGAGTGAAAACATTACGGTTACCCGGATTGTTGATCGTTATCTGGAGCACGGTCGGATATTTGTTTTCGAAAACAATGGACAGCCAGAGGTTTTTATGGGTTCGGCCGATTGGATGAATCGCAATATATACAGTAGAATTGAAGTCTGTTTCCCTGTTTACGATGCGCAATTGAAAGAGTTAATCATCAAAATTATTAACTTACAGCTAAATGATAATGTTCAGGAGTCAATTTATTTATTTTTGCAGCAGATCGCACTTTAATTTACCAAGCTTATGAAGAAGGTTTCCCTTAAATTTTTATATATCGTGATTTTTTTGTCCGTTTTAGGGGCATGCGCATTTAAAAATACCAATAAATATACCGGTCCAAAAGGCTATGACTTTAGTAAGCCTGATAAATTTAATATGCCCTCCAGCTTGCTGGAAATTTCAGGTATTGCCTTTCATCATTCAAGCAACGATACCATTTATAGTATTCAGGATGAGGACGGTAAATTGTTCAGACAGAAATGGGATGTTAAAAAGCAAAAGAACATGAAGTTTGGACCCAAAGGCGATTATGAAGATCTGGGTATTTTTGATCAAACTGTTTTTATTTTGAAAAGTAATGGTACCCTATATTCTTTTCCTTTTACAGAAGCTGTAAAGGAATCGTCCGACCAGGTAAAAGAACGAAAACATCTGGTTCCGAAAGGAGAGTATGAAGGTTTATACGCCGATAGGGAAAATGGCAAATTGTATATGTTGTGTAAGAACTGCGAATTGGATAAAAAAGCCAAAACGCTGACAGGCTATGTGTTCGACTATGATGCACAAACCGATAGTTTGAGTGCAGCTGCCAGTTTTAAAATTGATCTTAGTCAGCTCAAAAAGCTCGATCCTAAGTTAAAGAGTACATTGAGGCCATCAGCGCTTGCCCGCAATCCTAAAACGGATGAATGGTTTATACTTTCTTCTACCAATAAATTGTTGCTGGTGGCTGATGCCACCTGGCATATCAAATCTGTTCATCATTTAAATTCCTCTACTTTTAACCAACCAGAAGGAATTGCGTTTGATCAGCAACAAAATCTCTATATTTCTAATGAAGGAGATGAAGTAAGCGAGGGGAATATTATTAAATTCAGCTATTTGCCGACAGCCAAGAAATAATTACGTTCTTTTTACTGATTATGCCATTGCAGGTAGTAAATTTGAACGCTGATTGCCAGACTTCCTAACCGAACATATAATGCAAGCAATAACGCTAGATTTAAATAAGGGTATAAATGAATCAGGACAACGTATTATTGGTGCTGATATCAAACTCTCATTACGCCCGTTTATTGAATATGTTGAAAAAAGAACTGAAGAAGAGAAAACTGTAAAAGTTAACTTCTATAAATATATACTAGGGCAGTTTAATGCATTTCCCGAGCTAAAACATCCTATTCTTCCCGAAAATACAGGGCGGTATACGGAACTTTTTGAGCTTATTTATACGGCCCTATCACCCATTATTAACGAAGAGAAACAACAATACTGGGCCATAAGTACACCGATTACGCCGTGTTTTCATTATGGTACCGATGCCTTTTACGGTGTTTTGATGGACCATACCAAATGTAATCTGAAAGCTGATTTGAGCCTTCCTCCAAAGAAGGAGATGGAGAAAAAACTACTTTCTGCATTTTACAATCTGGTTATGGAGCGTTTTTATAATTTCTCATTAACCGGAAACCAATTAATTGTTCATTCTACAATTGATCCGGATACCCATTTGTTAAAGTACTATCGGTTAAATATTGATACCCGTTTTCTCGATATCAAGGCCAAGGCTAAATTGCCTGAATACAATTTGAAGGATGTTAAAGATTACCTGAAGGATGAAAGAAATACATTGAAGGTGTTGACAAAACTGATTCCGCCAGAATTATTTACCATCGAGGGTATATCTATTGTTACATTAACCGATGTAACTGGCGAATATGCGCTGGAAACCGTTAAAAACCTGGTTATCGAACATGATAAAAGTCAACAGGGCAAGTATACAGGAGATATAGAAACTGCATTAAAAACGCTGGTGGGAACCGACGAAATTGATTTTGGTATGATCCCTTATATTAAGTTGAACAATGTACTTCAGCTCAATGAACTGCCAGGTTTCAATAGTGTTTTAATTCAGCAGGCAAGGGAAAACGGATTAAATGCGCAGGAATATGACACCCTGATCAATGATTATCTGGGCCATCCACGAACGCTGATATTTCCGGATATAACGGATGAAGAATCACTGAAGTATCCAATGTTGAAGTTGCTGACTGCAATAGGAGTTAAGGCTTATGCATTGTTTCCTTTATATTACAATGCGAAACTGGTAGGCTGTCTGGAACTTTATACCAAAAATGCCAGCCATTTTAATGCAAATAGTCTTAGTAAAGTTGAGGCATCTTTTCCATTGCTGGCACAACTTTTTCAAAACGTAATCATTGATTTTAACAATGACATTCAGGATGTCATTATGGATAAGTTTACAGCGCTGCAACATTCCGTGCAATGGCGTTTCCATGAAGCTGCATATAACTATATCCAATCGGGAGCAAGAGATCGTAATTTTCCCATCGAACCGGTATTTTTCAAAAATGTATATCCTTTTTATGGCGCTATAGACATCAGGAACTCCAGTATTCAGCGTAATGCCGCCATCAGGAGAGATCTTTATGCTCATTTTGAAATCCTTGACCATACGTTGACTGCAATCAGGGATAAGGCTAGTGCCTGCACTGAAAATGAAATTCCAAAAGGGCATACCACCTGGAATGACAAACATCTGGATGAACTTTCTGATCGGGAGATTTTTAAGACCGAAGATTATCTGCTGCGCCAGATTCCTGCCGCCCTGGAACACTTAAAGGAAACCTATCCGGAAGTGGGGACTGTGGTAGACAACTATTTTAAAGCAACGGGCAACAGAGGAAAAATTTCCGAGAACAGAGAACGCTACGAGAAAAGCATGCAAATGATCAATGTAGCTGTAACCCGGCATTTGGATGAGTTTAATGCCGAGTTGCAAAGTATTTATCCTTGCTATTTTGAAAAATTCCGTACCGATGGTGTAGAATTTGATCTTTATCTAGGGCAGTCAATAGCCCCTGGAGTCCCTTTTCCTGCAGGCATTTTACATGATTTCAGGTTAAGGCAATTAAGAGTGTTGGCCGAGATTGCGCGAACAACCAATAACCTTGGTCCCTATTTTTCTATCCCGCTGGAAACTACTCAACTGATTTTTGTCTACGAAAAGATGATCGATATCAGTTTCCGCATTGATGAACAAAGGTTTGATGTGGAGGGAAGTTATAACATTAGATACCAGATGGTTAAAAAACGTATCGATAAGGCCTTGATTAAAGATACTTCGGAACGTCTTACCCAACCTGGAAAAATAGCCATTGTATATTTCAATAGTGCCGAAGCGAAAGCATATATGGGCTATATCAAAAAATTACAAAGTCAACGATTACTGAATGACGATCTGGAACATCTGGAATTGGAAGAATTGCAGGGCGTAGAAGGATTAAAAGCCTTGAGGATAGGCGTAAAATATTAATAAGCTGGTGCATATGGATTTAAAAAAGACCCGCTTTGCGGTATGGTTTTCCGGTCTGCTACTAATGGGTACATCTGCTGATGTTCAGGCACAGCAGCCTGTGGCTAAAGATTCGATCACCATTGCCGTGGCACCCGAATACAACAGCGTAAGTACTTTTCATAGGTTCTGGCTAGGCGAGAGCTACCGGAAAATATGGGCTACACCTGTAAAAATAAGGGTCATTGATCTTCAGAAGGAAAAAGGAGGCTTAACTATTGTAAAGCTAGGTGGCGGGATGCAGACCAAATCCTTACGTCTGGTTGATCCTACCGGAAAGGAATGGGCATTACGCACAGTGCAGAAATACCCGGAAAGGGGAATGGCCGAAAACCTGCGTGCAACCATTGCCAAAGATATCGCACAGGATCAGGTATCAACCAATCATCCATTTGCCTCCTTGGTAGTGCCCCCTTTAGCAACAGCTCTTGATATACCACATTCAAAACCTGAGATTGTATATGTAGCTGATGATCCCGCTTTGGGCGAGTACAGAAAAGATTTTGCCAATGCGGTATATTTAATTGAAGAAAGAAGCCCCTTTGAGAAAGAAACAGACAATACAGAGAAAGTTCAACGCAAAATTCAGCAGAACAATGACAACAAAGCTGATCAGAAACTTACGCTAAGAGCAAGATTACTCGACTTTTTGCTGGGCGACTGGGACAGACATGAGGACAACTGGCGCTGGCTGGCCGATAAGGATAAAGAAAAAGGAGAGACCACTTACATCCCTGTGCCCCGCGACCGGGATAAGGTCTTTTACAAAACTACCGGTGTGTTTCCATGGGTACTCACCCATCAATGGTTGAAAACCCATTTGCAGCCTTATAGTGACAATATCAGAGATGTAGATCATTGGAGCTTTAATGAACGGTATTTTGACCGGTATTTTTTAAATGAGCTGACTGAACAGGACTGGAAAGAAGAGACTGCTTATGTGCAGCAAAAGCTAAGTAATGAAGTTGTTCGGGATGCTTTTCAGCATATGCCGGCTAATATTTTTAAAATAGATGGTGATGAGCTTATCCGTTGTTTTATTTCGAGAAGAGACAAACTGGATTCACTTACACAACATTACTATCGTTTCCTGTCAACCAATGTCGATGTACCTGCTTCTGATAAAAAGGAGGTATTTAAGGTGACAAACCTGGAAAATGGAAATGTAGAAATCGGCATTCATAACATTAATAAGGAAGGAAAAAAGGGACGACTGGTTTATAGAAGAATCTTCGATCAGCGGGTTACTAAGGAGATAAGGCTGTTTGGGATTGGCGGTGAAGATACTTTTATGGTAGAAGGGACATCGCCTTCAAAAATCCGGGT
Source organism: Pedobacter schmidteae (assembly GCF_900564155.1). Taxonomy (NCBI): domain Bacteria; kingdom Pseudomonadati; phylum Bacteroidota; class Sphingobacteriia; order Sphingobacteriales; family Sphingobacteriaceae; genus Pedobacter; species Pedobacter schmidteae. The sequence goes on from NZ_LS999839.1 coordinate 4,157,992, forward strand.
ACGCCTGATTGGTACTGAAGGGGCGAATCATTATGAAATAGCCAAAGGGGTGAAAAATAAACCTTTCATTTATGATCAGAAAGATGAGGCCAATCAGATTTCTGACCTGGGGCAAGTTAAACTCAGGTTATCAAATGACAGTCTGGTGAACCGTTTCGATAAAAGTAGCTTTCTGTACGACCGTTCAGGTGTGCTTGTAAACGGCGGCTATAATATCGATCAGGGCATACAGATTGGATTAGGTTATGTAATAGAAAAGCAAGGTTTTCGGAAAAGTCCTTACGCCCGTAAACATGAGTTCTGGGCCAATTATAATAGTGGCAGGCGATCGTTTATATTAGATTATGTATCTGATTTTAAAAAGGCGATAGGCAACAACGATCTGACTATACATGCCAATTTGCTTGGCCCCAATAACCTGAGTAACTTTTTTGGGTTGGGTAACAATACCGAAAATGAAGATCATGATTTTGAGTATCAAGGCCTGGATAGAGAGGATGGGATTTCTTATTACAGAAACCGCTACAACTATCTCAATGCAGATATTAAGCTAAGCAGACAGCTAGCCCGGCATTTGAACGTTAATGCGGGGGTGTTGTTCTCCTATTATACCAGTACGGCCTCAGGTAACGAAGAAAGGTTTTTTAACGATTATAATGCGGCCCATCCCGAGCAGGAAGTTTTTTCAGATAAATTGTATGGCGGTGTAACTGCTGGACTGGTTTACGATAACCGTGATCATATAACCATACCAAAAAAGGGTATTTATGTGAAAACAACGGTTGTTGCTCAGCATCGGCTCGACAAAACCACAGATAGCTACGGATCTGTGACAGGAGAGTTTCGCTTTTATCTAAACCCCGGACATTCGGGCTTTGTAATTGCCAATCGGACGGGTGGCGGAACTACAATTGGTGAGCCGACTTTCTTTCAGCGTATGCAACTGGGAGGTATAAATAGCCTGCGTGGCTTCAACAGTAAGCGTTTTGTGGGTACAAGCATGCTCTACAATAATCTCGATCTGAGGCTCAAGCTTTTTAATTTTACTTCTTATTTGGTGCCTGGTACCGTAGGAATGTTGGGTTTTACAGATGTAGGCCGGGTTTGGGAAAAAGGAGAGCAATCGGGCAGGTGGCACCAGGGATATGGCGGAGGTTTATACGTAATGCCAGGCGAGGTGATACTGCTGCAAGCTAGCGTGGGCGCGTCAAAGGAAGCAAGCATGCTGTATTTATCTATCGGCTTTAATTTTTAAACTGCTGTTCTGTTTGGTGTTTTTTTTAACTGTCTCTCGTTGTCTGTAACTAGCTATATATCATTTGTTTATTTGGTAGAATTAGTTATTGTAAAAAACACAATAACTAATTTTTAATTTCGGTAAATAACTCCTATTTTGAGTGCCTGATTTTAAACTAACCACACACACAACCCACACCTAAAAATGAACAGAAGAGAAGCGCTAAAAAATACTGCGGTCATGCTCGGAACTGCAATTTCGGCTACCACCTTTGGTGTTTTATTTGAAAGTTTTACACTTCCCGAAAATGAGAAAAACTCAGTCTCGTTTTCTGCCGATCAGGAAAAGATCCTTGCCGAATTTGCCGATATCATTATCCCTCCTACAAAAGATGCGGGTGGTGCCAAAGCAGCCGGGGTAGGTAGTTTTATTCCAATGATGATTGCTGATTGTTATCCTGTGAAAATGCAGCAGGCTTTTGCAGCAGGATTGAAGAATATGGAAGCAAAATCGTTAAAAGATTTTAATAAGAGTTTTTTATCTCTTACCGTAACTGAACGTGAACAACTGGTAGGCAATATGCGTACAGAAACCATTGAACAGCAAAAGGCAGATAAGGCCGAGAAAAGAAGCAATACCTATTTCTTTGTGCTGGCTAGGGACCTCACAATTCTGGGCTATTTCGCTTCAGAAATAGGGTGTACCCAAGCACGTGAGTACATTGCTATTCCAGGCCGCTATGATGGTGCTACTGATTTGAAACCGGGACAGAAATCCTGGGCCAGTTAAGGTTTTACGTTTAAAGAATAAGAAATGAATATCAATACGGATTTAAAAAAAGAGAATACATACGATGCTATTGTTGTAGGATCGGGGATTAGTGGTGGCTGGGCTGCAAAAGAATTGACTGAAAAAGGATTAAGGGTGTTGTTATTGGAACGTGGAATGAATATAGAGCACGTGAAAGATTATGATACCGCTATGAAAGATCCCTGGGAGTTTAAACATGCAGGACGTCTTACAGAGGAGATGAAACGCACGCACCCGGTTCAGAAGAGAGATTACCCTTATTCGGAATACAATGAAAAATGGTGGGTAAATGACCTGGAATGTCCATATACAGAAGATAAACGCTTTGATTGGTATCGTGGCTTTCATGTTGGTGGTAAATCTTTAATGTGGGGCCGCCAGAGTTACCGCTTTAGTGACCATAACTTTGAAGACAATGCAAAAGATGGACATGGCAACGATTGGCCAATTCGTTATAAAGATCTGGCGCCATGGTACGACTATGCCGAGCGTTTTGCCGGAATTAGCGGACAGGCAGAAAACTGGCCTTTATTGCCAGATGGACAGTTCCTACCTCCGATGGATCTCAATTGCGTAGAGAAATCTGTTAAAAAACGCATTGAAGAACATTATAAAAGAACCAGAATTATGACCATTGGCCGGGTGGCCAATTTAACGGTTCCGCATAAAGGCCGGGGCAATTGTCAGTACCGGAACTTATGTAGCCGTGGTTGTCCTTTTGGTGCCTATTTCAGTACACAATCCTCTACATTACCGGCTGCAGAAGCTACAGGAAGGTTAACCCTCAGACCATATTCCATTGTAAATCATATTATTTACGATAAGAATACCAAAAAAGCCAAAGGGGTGATGGTAATTGATGCAGAAACCCATAAAACAATGGAGTTTTATGCAAAAATTGTGTTTGTTAACGGATCCACATTAGGCTCTACTTTTATTTTATTGAATTCTACTTCTGAGGCTCACCCTAATGGATTAGGGAATGGTAGCGGTCAGCTTGGCCACAATCTGATGGACCATCACTTCCGTTGCGGTGCATCGGGTGAAGCCCCTGGTTTTGATGATAAATATACTTTCGGCCGCAGGGCAAATGGAATTTACATACCGAGATACAGAAATGTGGGTAGCGATAAACGTGATTACCTCCGTGGATTTGGTTATCAGGGTGGTGCCAGCCGTAAAAACTGGCAAAGTGATATTGCTGAACTGGCTTTTGGTAACGATTTTAAAGAAAAAATGAGTACACCAGGAAGCTGGAGCATGGGATTAGGTGGCTTTGGAGAAATGTTGCCTTACTACGAAAATAGGGTGTACATTGATAAGACCAGGAAAGACAAATGGGGACAGCCTGTTTTGGCCATCGATTGCGAGTATAAGGAAAACGAGAAAAAGATGCGCATTGATATGATGAATGATGCTGCTGAAATGCTGGAAGCGGCTGGTATGAAAAATATCAAAACTTATGATAACGGTTGTTACCCGGGAATGGCTATTCACGAAATGGGAACTGCCAGGATGGGGAATGATCCAAAAACATCAGTATTGAACAAATGGAACCAGATGCATGAGGTAAAAAATGTATTTGTTACTGACGGATCTTGTATGCCTTCCATCGCTTGTCAGAATCCTTCATTAACCTTTATGGCACTCACTGCACGTGCATGCGATTATGCGGTTAAAGGATTGAAAAACAAGAGTATTTAAGTAAAAAGCTTTTGTGCTCTGGTAAAATGCTTGCTGTGATGAGACCTAGGAGTCATCACAGCAAGCATTTTTACTTTTAAACAAAGTGGCCAGACAAGTTTGGTTTGTATATAATTTTAAACAAAATGGCGAGACTAAAGCATGCCCTTAGTCTCGCCATTTTGTTATCTAATAAAACTTTGGTGATATGACTCACCAGGCAGTGCAACCTCATACAAAGATCGCTAGTTTAGGCGCCATGCTTTATGCAAAATTTGCCTTCTATGATGAGGCATAGCGTTCTTCGCTTCTTCAGCGAATAATGCAGCCTCAGAATAGAATGGCTAATTTTGGTGATCAATATTAACCCTGATCTCAAAATCAGAAATAGTAATCAATCTTTCCTTATACAAACCGCCAATGGCTTTCTTAAATGCACTTTTACTAATTTTAAAACGATGATAGATATCATCCGGAGAACTTTTATCTCCCAGGTAGATCACGCCACCACTTTCTTTTAGATCTGCGAGGACGACTTCTTTGGTCTCCAGGATATGTCCATAGCCCATAGGTTGCAGGCTCAGGTCAATTTTTCCTTCTACACGTATTTTTTTGATCCATCCTTTGCGTATTTCTCCAGGGCTTAGCTCATCAAACAATTCGTTGGTATACAGCAAACCAATGTACTTATTGTCAATAATCGCATTATATCCCAAATCAGAGCGGTCAACAATCAGCAGACTTACTTCATCAGCTTCTTCCAGGTCTATATCATTCTCTTCTACGAAGTTGAGTAATTTAGAAGAGGCCAGCATACGGTCGTTGCTTTCGTCCAAAAATACATATACCACGTGCTTATCTCCTTTAAACATCGGACGTTTTTGTTCGCGTTTAGGTACATAAATGTCTTTACCCAATCCAATATCCATAAAAACACCACCGTCCTCAGTCTCATCTACAACCGTCAGATAAGCAAAATCACCTACACAAGCGTAAGGCCTTTTTGTGGTCGCCTGTAATCTGCCATCTTTTTGCATAAATACAAAAACATTAAGGTTGTCACCTATTTCGGCATTTAATGGGACATCGACATAGGGCAGGAGCACCTCTTTTTCACCTTCTGTTAAAATCAGGCCATCTTCCGTTTTTTTTATAATTCTAAGGTCGTTGTATTGTCCTATTGCTATCATTTTACAAAGGTAGCATTCTATTGTCGTTTTCTATGTTCCTGAACAATTTGTCCATAATGTTTGCCTGTAGTTTTTTTTGTTTCCAGGCCTCCGTTTTCCAGGCCGAACAAAATTTCCAGCTTTCTGACAATCTTAAAGGGAATATCCTCCTTGTCATCAATCAATATATCTCTGTAATTGTAAAAGGTGGTGGTGCCTTTGCCAATAATAATAGGAATAGCCTTTAACACGATGCGGTATTCATGACGCTTCAGATTGTCAATACATTCCTGAATCCGGTACTTTTTAGGCAAAAAATCTTTGTCTCTTGTTCTTGCTTTCTTCATAACAGAATTGGTTTAAATGGTTGCTAATTTGTTAAAAGTTTAAATTGTTGCAAGTCTATACACAAAAGAGTATTACTTGGTTAAATAATATAATTTTTATTTAACTATAGATGTTTCGCTCATTTTATTGTTAAGGAAAACAGTTCACCTTTAAAATTTCCTTTCAGTAGCTGGATGGCTATATTACTTCTTTTACCCATCGTGCAGCAAAATACAATGGTTTTATAATGTGTTATTTCTGCCAAATGATCATTAAGCTGGTACAGCGGAATATTAATACCACCTATATTATACTCCTCAAATTCATAGGCTTCCCTTACATCAATCAGCACATGATCAGGCCGGTCAGTTTTCCAGTCTTCCAGCTCTTTCATGCTGATTGTTCTTGTATTTGCCCGGAGCAGTTGATTTTGCTTTAAATCTTCCTCATCGCTGGTGGTACTTAAATTTAAATGGTCATTGCTTTCATTGTTTGTCCCGTCTGTCGTGACATTGAATTTGAAAAGTTGCGTTTCGCTATTCAATGCGTTAAATATCAGCAGTGATCCGGACAGTATTTCACCAAAACCACAGATGATTTTTATGGCTTCATTGGCCATCAAACTACCAATGATTCCAGGTAAAGTACCAATTACACCAGCTTCGCCGCAGTTGGTGGTATCTTCCCGGGCGGGTGGTTCCGGGTAGATAGACCTATAATCAGGCCCGCCCTTGAAGCCAAATACCGATACCTGTCCTTCAAATTGAAATATAGAGCCAAATACCAATGGCTTGTTTAAATTCATACAAGTATCGTTGACCAGATAACGGGTAGGGAAATTATCTGATCCGTCTAGCACCAGGTCGTATTGTTCAATTATTGACGTCGCATTTTCTCCGGATAAGGCAAAAGGGTAGGTGCTAAATTGTATATCAGGATTCAGCAATTGCATTTTTTCTGTAGCAACAGTTGCTTTATGCTGTCCAATATCTTTCACGTGGTAAAGCACCTGTCTGTGCAGGTTACTTTCTTCCACCAGGTCATGATCAATAATCCCGATATGCCCTATGCCGGCCCCGGTCAGGTACATCAGCAGTGGACAACCTAATCCACCCGCGCCAACAACCAACACCCGTGCATTCAGTAGCTTTTGCTGTCCTGTTATGCCTATTTCGGGCAAAATCATTTGTCTGTTATATCGCTTCAACATTTGCCGTCTTTTCTAAGCTGCTATCCCAATCCTTCCATACGGCTTCGTAACCTTGTGCCGAAATCATGTCTGCAATTTCTGCTGCCGTACGTTCGTCCGATATTTCAAACTGTTCTAATGATTGTGGTTCTACAGCATAACCTCCCGGATTTGTCTTGGATGCCGCGCTCATGGCTGTGACGCCCAGTTTAATAATGTTGTTTCTGAAGATTTCAGATTCCCTGGTTGAGATGGAGAGTTCTACTTCTTCATTAAATATCCGGTAAGCGCAAATCAGCTGAACCAACTCCCTGTCGCTCATGGCTACCTTGGGCTCTAAACCCCCACTAAATGGCCTTAACCGTGGAAATGAAATGCTATACTTACTCTGCCAATATGTTTTTTCGAGGTAGCTTAAATGCATGGCGGTAAAAAAGGAATCTGTACGCCAGTCTTCCAGTCCAATTAAAACACCCAGACCCATTTTATGAATCCTCGCTTGTCCCAATCGGTCCGGCGTTTCCAGCCGATATTGGAAATTCGATTTTTTACCTTTGGGATGGTGCTTTTTATAGTCTTCCTGATGATACGTTTCCTGGTATACCAATACGGTGTTTAAGCCATATGGCCTCAGCGCCTCATAATCTTCCAGGTCTAAGGGTTGAACTTCCATGGATACATGGGCAAAATGCGGCCGGATCAGTTCCAGCACTTTTTTAAAATAGTCGGTATGCACCGATTGATTGGCCTCGCCGGTAACCAGCAACACATGATCAAATCCCATTTCTTTAATTACCGCTACTTCCTGCATAATCTCCATGGGAGAGAGGGTTTTGCGTCGTACTTTGTTATCGTAGCTAAAGCCGCAATAGGTGCAAATGTTGTTGCATTCGTTGGAAAGATAAAGCGGTACATACATTTGAATAACCCGGCCAAAGCGTTTTAAGGTAAGCTGCTGACTCAGTTGCGCCATCTGTTCCAGGTATGGCGCCGCTGCAGGAGAAATTAATGCCTTAAAATCTTCCAGCGTTCTTTTACCTGTTCCCCCGGTGTGGGCAAGTTGCAGCGCGCGTTCCACGTCGGCACTCGTTTTCGCATAAATGCTTCTGCTGGCTTCATCCCAGCTGCAGGTCTCAAAAATATCTTTAAAACTATTCATAAATCCCAGATATGAGTTCAATGCCTACTGTTAATCTAAAAACGAGGTGAGCGGACTACTGGCTGCAGCTTGCTGACTGGTAGCTACCGGCGCAAGTTTTGCTTCGTAGGCCATTCTTCCAGCTTCAATGGCTATTTTAAATGCCTGAGCCATCTTCACCGGATCTTCTGATACAGCGATAGCCGTGTTTACCAATACCGCATCGGCACCTATTTCCATTGCTTTTGCAGCATCAGAAGGCGCGCCAATTCCGGCATCAATAATTACCGGAACGGTACTCTGACTGATGATGATTTCAAGGAAATCAATGGTTTTTAAGCCTTTATTGCTGCCTATGGGCGAACCCAAAGGCATTACTGCTGCCGTGCCTGCATCTTCCAGTCGTTTACACAATACCGGATCGGCATGAATATAGGGCAATACCACAAATCCCAGCTTTGCCAGTTCTTCCGTAGCCTTTAGCGTTTCTATAGGATCAGGCATCAGGTATTTTGGGTCGGGATGGATCTCTAGCTTCAACCAGTTGGTCTCCAGTGCTTCACGTGCCATTTGCGCAGCAAATATGGCTTCTTTGGCATTTCGCACTCCCGAAGTATTGGGCAATAAATTGATGTGCGGATACCTCAGGTGCATCAAAAGATCATCTTCCTGGGCATGTACATCCACTCTTTTCAGCGCAACGGTAACCAGTTCCGATCCTGAAGCCAATAAAGCTTCCTCCATTTTTAAAGTGGAACTGAATTTACCCGTGCCGGTAAACAGGCGCGAATTAAATATTTTGTCTGCTATCTTTAACATATCCTTAAAGGTTATTTTTTTCTATATTTATTGCGCTATCAGTTAAACCCGCCCCTGAAATAGATTCAGGATAACGGGATGCCAAAATCTGCTGCATTTCTTTTAATATCAAAGCAGTATCCTGAGCATTTGTCAGTGCGCCAGAGATGGCTACCCCATGTACACCGCAATGCATCAGCAAAGGAATATCCGCCGTTTCTATTCCGCCAATGGCGATAACAGGCAATAGAACTCCTGCCTTTTGCGCCTGTTCCATCAAGGTGATGTAACCTTGCAGACCGACAATTGGACTCAGGTTTTGCTTGGTGGCGGTAAAGCGATAGGGCCCCAGGCCAATGTAATTGGCACCTTCATTTGCCCTCAGTTGCATGTGCGCCAGCGTGTTGGCCGTTCCTCCAATGATCATGTCGGGGCCTAAAATGTCCCTTGCAGACGGTATAGGCATATCATTCAAACCCAGGTGCACGCCATGTGCACCGGCTTTTAAGGCTACGTGCGGATAATCGTTAACAATAAGCCTGGCTCCGTAAGCCTTACATAGTGTCGCTGCCTCAATGGCCAAAGGCAGTACCTCATCTTCGGTCTGGTTTTTAACTCTTAGTTGTACCCACTTGCCACCGGCAAGTAGTACTTTTTCTATCGCCTCCAGGTGAGTTTTACCTACAGCAGCCTGCGATATATAATGTAAGCTGTCTATATTCATTTGTGATAACCCAAAAGGGTGTTATTGCTGTCTAAAAACTGTTCAACATAAGCCTTGCCTTGTATACAGGCATTTAAAAGATCAAGTCCTTTTCCCAAGCCGGCCGTAATAGCTGCCGATAACACACATCCTGATCCATGTTTTGAAACGAGGCGGGGGCCACCAGGCTTTAATTCATGTATTTCCGTTTTGAGGAATAAATAATCGGTACCAACGGATCCGGCCAGGTGTCCGCCTTTTAATAAAACCGGGCAGTAGTCGGCCCAAACCTTTGCGCTGCGCTCTGCCTCCTTTTGCCCACCCAGGCTCAACATTTCCGGATAATTGGGGGTAATCAGGTCAATTTGCCGCAATACCGGTTCCAGTTTGTTCAAGCCATCTTCCCAGTCGTGAAATTCATATCCGGCACTGGCCTTCAAAACAGGGTCCAATACAATCTTTATATCCGGACAATGCGACTTCAGGTAGGTAACCACTTCCAGCAAAACACCTGTATTTTTGATCAGGCCAATTTTACATGCGCTAAGCTTAAATTTTAACAGCAAGGGGGCAAATTGTTCAATAATTTGTTCGGCACTCAGCCAGTTATTTTTCAAAAAATGCGTGTCCGTTTGTACGGTTAGCGCCGTGCATACCCCAAAGCCATATACTTCCAGCTGTTCAAAACATTTCACATCGGCCAAAACACCAGCACCGGCACTCGGGTCAAAGCCGGCAATACTCAATATATATGGTCTATCTACACTTTTCATTCAATTCTCTAAATTTTTCAATGGCTTGTCCTTTGTTATTCCATAAAGTGCCTAGCACTGCCAGTCCATCAAAATTCATTTGTTTTATTGCAGTAACTTTTTCTGCACTTATTCCGCCAAGGGCGATGATTTTAGTCGCGTACTTTTGCCCGGCAAATGGTAAGTTTATATCCTTTAAACCTACATACCCCGGTTTTGAAATGCTGTCGAAAACGGGCCCGTAAAAAGTATAATCGAACCGGTCCAACTTGTCTATTGCCTGCAATTGATGAACGGAGGTACTTAAAGTAAATCCGTCTCCAATTGCTGGTAAGCTGTTGTTTTTCAGTTGTTCATTTCTTATGCGTTCCGGATAGTGAAGCCTTTTTATGGCAGGGAATTCGGCCACCAGGTCATGAAACTGATGCAAGGCAATCCTGTTGTGGTAGGGTTCTGCTATAGCATTCAGCAGTGCGGCGCAGGCCTGCCGTTCAGCAGCCGGTTTTCTCAAATGAAAAATAGCCAAACCAGCGTCAAAAAGCTGGTTTAGCAAATTGGCCTCATCCGCAAAATATACCGGGTCAGAAATGACAATCAGTTTCATCTATAACAATCTACAGGTATATCTCGCTTCCTTTTTCTGCAAATTCCTTAGATTTCTGGGCCATGCCTTTTTCCAATGCTGATTGTTCATCAACACCTTCTTTGGCGGCATATTCGCGCACATCCTGTGTAATTTTCATTGAGCAGAAGTTCGGGCCGCACATCGAACAGAAATGAGCAATCTTTGCACCATCGGCAGGCAGGGTCTCATCATGAAACGATTTGGCGGTATCCGGATCGAGGGATAAGTTAAACTGATCTTCCCATCTGAATTCGAACCTGGCCTTGCTCAATGCATTGTCGCGGTATTGTGCACCGGGGTGACCTTTAGCCAGATCAGCCGCATGTGCAGCAATTTTATAGGTAATTACCCCATCTTTAACGTCTTTTTTGTTGGGTAAGCCAAGGTGTTCTTTAGGCGTTACATAACAAAGCATAGCCGTCCCAAACCAACCAATCATGGCAGCACCTATGGCCGAGGTAATGTGGTCATAGCCAGGGGCGATATCTGTGGTTAGCGGCCCCAGTGTATAAAAAGGCGCTTCTGAGCAATGTTCCAGCTGTTTTTCCATGTTTTCTTTAATCAGGTGCATCGGTACATGTCCAGGGCCTTCTATAATAGTCTGCACATCATGTTTCCAGGCAATTTTGGTGAGTTCACCTAATGTTTCCAATTCGCCAAACTGCGCCTCATCGTTGGCATCGGCAATACAACCTGGTCTTAATCCGTCTCCCAGAGAGAAGGCAACGTCATAGGCTTTCATGATTTCGCAAATTTCCTCAAAATGCGTATATAGAAAATTTTCTTTATGATGAGCCAGACACCATTTGGCCATAATAGAACCACCCCGTGATACAATTCCGGTTACTCTTTTGGCGGTTAAGGGTACATAACGCAATAAAACACCGGCGTGGATGGTAAAATAATCTACCCCTTGCTCGGCTTGTTCTATCAGCGTATCCCTAAACAGTTCCCAGGTCAGGTCTTCTGCCTTACCGTTTACTTTTTCCAGGGCCTGGTAAATGGGCACAGTACCAATTGGGACAGGGGAGTTGCGAATAATCCATTCGCGGGTTTCATGGATATTTTTTCCCGTAGAAAGGTCCATGATGGTATCGGCGCCCCAACGGCAGGCCCAAACAGCTTTTTCCACTTCTTCTTCAATGGAAGAGGTTACGGCCGAATTGCCAATATTGGCATTGATCTTGACCAGGAAATTGCGCCCAATGATCATCGGTTCTAACTCGGGGTGATTGATGTTGCAAGGAATGACCGCCCTGCCTGCAGCCACTTCTGCGCGCACAAATTCGGGTGTGATATACCCTTTAGGGGTGTTGGCCCCAAAACTATGGCCTTTGTGCTGATGGCTCATCACGTCAAATTGTTTGCCCAACTGCTCGTTCAGCAAATCAATACGCTGGTTTTCTCTGATGGCAATGTACTCCATTTCAGCAGTAATGATGCCCTTTTTTGCGTAATGCATTTGCGATACATTGGCACCTTTTATTGCTTTGTAGGGTTTGTTTCGGTGCGCAAAACGCAACACATCCAGCTTACTGTCGGTCAGGCGTTGCTGCCCGTAGTCAGAGCTGATCTGGTCCAGTTGTACGACATCCTCTCGGTCTGTTATCCATTTTTCCCTTAATCGGGGAAGGCCTTGTTTTACATCTATCTGTATTTCAGGATCGGTATATGGACCGCTGGTGTCGTACACCGTAACCGGAGGATTAGGCTCTGTTAAACCAAATCCATTGTGAATTTTGGTGTCACTTAAACTGATTTCGCGCATAGCGACTTCAATATCGTGCATTTGACCCTTTACATAAATTTTGCGGGATGCCGGGAAGGGAGTACGACTAATGACTTGTTCGTTGGGTGTTTTTTCTACTTTCATCGTATATTTTCGTTTTCGGGTGATGCAAGGGCTGGAAAAACCATTACAAGAATTTAAGCTTGATTTGTTAAAATGAGGAAATGAAACCTAACCGCCCTGGGTAGCTTTAATGAGCATCACCTGGTCGCCATGTTTCAATTGATGGGTGGTCCACAATGATTTTGCGATAATGTTTTGATTAATGGCAACGGCAATGCCTTTGGGTTCACCAGAAAGTACCTGAGTAAGCATCTGTTGTACAGAACAGCTTTCCTGTAGTTGGTGATGTTGTTGGTTGATCGTTATTTCCATATTCCATTTGGTAATGGAGCTTGCTTACGCAGGTTCCATAATTTTAAAATTTTGGAAACTATAGGAGAAAGCCCATAACGGCTCGAAAAGACAGCAATGAATTTGCTTCTACTTTTCCCTTCGGCAGTACTAACTGCATCAGGTTCAAAGGGTATATCTCAGCGCAAGGCACCCCTAAAGTTTTTTGTAAAGCTAGGTTATTTTTTATAAAACCCAAATTTCCGGCAATTTTATATTAAAATGCCTTGAAGATAAAGTAGGAAGACTATCTTAAAAATAGAAAGTGTAATTCTTACACTATTTTAATAAATGCCCACCATTCCAACAAAATGATTTGCTAAATTTGCAGTGCAATTCCTATGCAATGATTTCTATTACAAAACACCGTTTCTTTTTAAGCCTGTTTTTTTTCATGTCGGGCTTAAGCTTTTCTACCTGGGCGTCCAGAATTCCAACTATTAAAACCGCTTTTGGATTTAATGAAGCCGAATTGGGTAGTCTTTTATTTGCTTTACCTATTGGTTCGCTACTTGGTTTGCCCATTTCGGGCTGGCTGGTTTCAAAATACAACAGCCGTGTGCCATTAACAGTAGGCTACGGACTAAATGCTTTTTCACTGGCCTTTATCGGTTTTGCGCAAAATACTTTTAGTCTGGTTGCCGCAGTAGTGATATTTGCTTTTACCACAAGGATTTTCAATATTTCTGTAAATACCCAGGCGATCACCCTGCAAAAGCAGTTCGATAAAAAGATTATGGGATCCTTTCATGGATATTGGAGTATGGGCGGCATAGGAGGGATTCTTTTGTCTACACTGTTACTCAAATTTAATGTGCCGATACAATATCATTTTGTTGCCGTAGCCATTGTGATGTTGGCGGTAACTTTATATTCGTATCAGTTTTTATTAAAAGGCGACCGCTCCGAAACAGGCAATAAACTGGTGTTGAGCAAGCCAGATCCTTATATTTTTTACCTCGGTGTGGTTGTTTTTTTATGTGCCATTTGCGAAGGCGGAATGTTCGACTGGAGTGGTATTTATTTTCAGGAGATCATTAAAGTAGAGATTTTTACTTATGGCTACCTGATATTTATGACCTTTATGGCCGCTTCAAGATTTCTGTCGGATATCATTGTGGCCCGCTTTGGGATGCCAAAAACTTATATCATGAGTGCCAGTTTTATCATTTCAGGGATCTCGCTTGCCATAATTTTTCCCTTTTTTTGGACAGCTATGATTGGTTTTTCGTTGGTGGGATTTGGTACGGCAGCCATCATTCCAATGTCGTACGCCCTGGCGGGTGCTTCAAAAAAATACTCGGCCGGAATGGCCATATCTATCATTGCAACCTATTCTATTACCGGAATGCTATTGGGGCCACCATTGATAGGTTACCTTGCCCATGCCTTTAATTTAAGGGTATCTTTTGTAATATTTGCACTCTGTGGGGTATTGTTGATTCCCATTACCCAAATGTTTTTTAAATATCAAAAGCTTTCAGGTAAATCAGCTTAATGCCTTTATCTGAAAGCTTTTGTATACTTCGTCTAATTTTTTAGTTTAGTTGGTTAAGCGTTCTGTATGTCATCATTTACAGCATTTGCCGATACTTTTATTCCAGATTTAATACGGACCTCTTCTGCATTTTTAAAATCTTTAAACTCCCGGCTTACAGCATCAGCTTTGTCTTTCACGCCGTGTACCATCCGGTCTTTTAAACCCATCAGACTTTCTTTCCCCGAGGCCATCCGTTCTTTTACCGAATGGTATCCATCCTTCAGGTTATCCGTTACGCCTAATGCTTTATCTGATATCCGTTCTCTTGTTCTTTTTCCACTGTCGGGGGCAAACAATACCCCCAATACAGCACCTACCGCCAACCCGGCCAATAATCCAATAATTGCCTCTGATTTATCTGCCGACCTGTTAGACAGGCTTGACAAGCGGCTTGCAATTAATTTTTTATAATTCATAATATACTCCTGTTGATTAATTATCTTTGTTTTAAACACTCGATCATTGGGGATTGTTTCAAATAAAATCAATTCTTGAAAGGGAATGTTTTTTTTCCTAAAAAAGCTGGTTCAGGCTTAATGCAAACAGGTACATAAAAGGTACATCATACCTACATAACAGGTAGCTCATGGGGTCCAAGACCTATAAGGTAGGTTTAAGGTACCTTATTGATACGTATTTGGAATCTTAGATGGTCAGGCACTATCCGGAGACAGTCGAAGGTGCCATTATATCCGTTTACTGACCGGTTGACTGAGCTGCTCAAGGCCTTGCGGAAAAAAAATATGTCAATAAATATTACTAAATAAAGACTAAAATGCAGGCTGCTATTGCCTATTTTTGTATCGTGTATTTATTACACTAACTAAAATACCGGAATGAAGAAAAGTTTACTCACTTTAACCCTTGGCGGACTGGGAATAGGCATTACAGAGTTTGTAATGATGGGATTATTGCCAGATATAGCAAAAGATTTATCCATTAGCATACCACAGGCCGGACACCTGATTTCGGCTTATGCCCTGGGGGTAGTTATCGGTGCCCCACTTTTGGTAGCTATAGCAGGTAGTTATCCTCCTAAAAAGATATTGATTGCCTTGATGATGATGTTTGTGGCTTTCAATGCTTTGTCCGCTTTCTCTCCGGATTATACAACAATGTTTATCGCCCGCCTGCTTGCAGGTTTACCACATGGTGCTTTCTTTGGCGTGGGTTCTGTGGTAGCTAGTCGCATTGCCGATAAGGGTAAGGAGGCCTCGGCGGTATCGCTGATGTTTGCGGGTTTAACTGTGGCCAATGTGATTGGTGTGCCTCTGGGTACCTATATTGGTCATAACTATTCCTGGCGCTATACTTTTGTGATCATTGTTATCGTTGGGCTCATTACACTTTTGAGTTTAAAACTTTGGCTGCCCAATCTATCGGCCACCAAAAACCGTGACTTAAAGAAAGAACTGGGTTTCTTTAAACTTCCGGAAGCCTGGTTGATTATTTTAATGATTGCCATAGGCACAGGTGGATTGTTCTCCTGGTACAGTTATATCGCACCATTGCTGACCGATGTATCGGGCTTTTCGGCCGATGCCATCACCTATATTCTGGTACTTGCCGGTTTGGGAATGCTGGTAGGCAACTTTATTGGCGGTAAACTGGCCGATAAATTCTCGCCTGCAAAAGCCTCCATTTCTTTGTTGATTGCTATGGCAGTGAGCTTATTTATTGTACACTATATTTCCTATAACCAAACACTTTCGCTAATTATGACCTTTGTTACCGGTGCGGTAGCATTTGCATTGGCGGCCCCTATACAAATGCTGATGATCAAAACGGCCAGAGGGTCGGAGATGCTTGCTGCTTCGGTTAGCCAGGCCAGTTTCAATATAGGCAATGCTTTGGGTGCCTTTTTAGGCGGACTTCCATTGGCAGCGGGCTACGACTATACCTCGCCGGTTTGGGTGGGAACATTGATGGCTTTAACAGGGGCTTTATTTGCCTGGATGTTGATTGCCAGAAATAAAAAGCTTGCACTGGCCAGTTGATATTCCGTTAGCTGAACTGCAATTCCTTTATTAAGTTTTGAAATCCCTGAATCTTTATCTAATTTAGATTTCAACCAAATATTTAAACAATCCTCATTTAGGGTAGGATTGCCACTTGTGCCATGCAAAATCTAACACAGCTCCAGGATGAAGTATTACTAAAACTCTTGAAACAAGAGCATATGGCGGCTTTTGAGGAGATATACAACCGTTATTGGGATAAGCTGTATACCGCTGCATATAAGCGCGTTCAGCTAAAGGAGGTGTCGGAAGAGTTGGTGCAAGATCTTTTTACTTCGTTATGGGTAAACCGAAATAAGGTAGATATACGTACTTCACTGGCTAGTTATCTTTTTACCTCCATAAAATATTTGGTATTGAATTACATGCAAAAGGAAATGGTACGCAGTAATTACAGGGAATCTTTATCAGGGAACAGGATTGACAATTCTACTGAAGAAACGGTGTTGCTAAATGATCTGGCATTAAATATTAATGCCGCTGTTGAGCAGCTGCCGGATAAGTGTAAGTCTGTTTTTGAACTGAGCCGGAAGGAATACAAATCCAATAAAGAGATCGCGGCTGAATTGGGTATTTCCGAAAAGACAGTAGAAAATCAACTGACAAAAGCCTTAAAACGCTTGCGCCTTGGCTTAAACAGTTTGCTGTGGACGCTAATGGTAATCGTAACGATAGCTTAAAGTCTATTTTTCAAATATTTTTTTCCAGGGCGTAGGGGATAAGCCCGGGCTGGCTCACTTTACTATTATAACCTTATATAATAGAATGTTATGAAGACAGCAATTACGCCGGAGCTGATCCGTAAATATATTGGTGGGGCTTGTACAACCGAAGAGTTCGAAGCTGTAAATCAATGGTATACCTCTTTTGAGCAAGCAGCGGATCCGGTGATAGACCTGGAACTGAAGGAGCAGTTGGAATTAAAAATGAGGATGTTGGGCCAGATCAGGACAAATATCAAATCAGTTAGTGCCAATCGCCGCAATAAACGTATGAAGTTATTGTTGTATGGCTGGTGCGGAAGCGCAGCGGCCGCAGTAATAGCACTAGTGTGGCTTACCTTTTATAAACACGATTTCATCAAAACACAGCGGGACAGATCAGCTAGCCGCACCAATATTTCAGCTGTAAGTCTGATCCGAAATACAACTAAAGGTATAGAAAAGCATGTTTTGTCGGATGGAAGTATCATCTGGCTAAATCCCGGGGCTCATATCATGTACAATAAGGGCTTTGCTTCTAAAATGAGGAGTGTACAGCTCAGCGGGGATGCATTTTTTGAAGTCACAAAAGATAAAAAACGTCCATTTGTAATCCATAGCCATAATTTAATTACAACGGTATGGGGTACAAGTTTCAGTATTACTTATAACAAAAGTAACCAGGCAATGGAAGTAGCGGTGCTTACCGGAAAAGTATCTGTACGTGATGCCGGACACAAGGCAGATGAGGTAATGCTGTTGCCCAATGAAAAAGCTGTTTATCAGGAGAAAGGTCATCAGCTAGGTAAAGCTGAGCTGGCACCAAACTCGGCAATAAACATGTGGAAAAAAGAAGATGTTTCTTTTGATAATACTGCCGTAAACGAGGTGGTAAAGGTACTTAACTTAAAGTTTGATGTAAATATTACCATAGCTGATGATGCTTTGGATGCCTATGTGCTGAAAGCAGATTTTACAGATCAGAGTTTACCTGAAATTCTGCTAATGATGCAGAAGTCGCTGAACATTACTTATGCCATTGATGGTAAGCATATTGAACTGCGACAACAAGAACAATAATTGAAATAACCAAAAATTAAACCGATGATATGAACCGAAAAACAAGAAACAAGATTTAGAAATAATTAGGGGCGCTTGTAACACCCCTAATTTGAAAGAACTGTAAGTAACACCTATGCCCTACATAGGTGAGTGGTTCTTTTTTGTCTCATTTTTAACCAACGAAACAATCAAATTTATGAATTTTTATTTACTAACTTCTATTGACTGGCGTAGAATTATGAAGATCACACTGAGTCAGCTGATCATAGCTTTAATCCTCACAAGCATGTCTTATGCCGAGAATATTAAAGCACAGGCTATATTAAGCCGGCCTGTAAGTCTGAAGGCCGACAATTCCACCCTGGGCGGTATGTTACGGCAAATTGAAAGGTATGCCCATGTAAAGTTTGTCTACAGCAGAAATATCATTCAGGCTGATCAGGAGGTGTCTTTTGCGGCACGTGAAGAAAAGCTGGAAACGATATTAGATAAATTGTTGAAACCTATAGGTATTAACTATGAGGTAATGAATGACAGGATTATCCTGAGCAAGGCTCCCGCACCACCCGATGATAGTTCTGTTTTGGCTACGTCTGCACAGTTGCAGGTGAGCATTACCGGGCAGGTGACTACAAGTGACGGGCAGCCAATGCCGGGGGTAAGTGTAAAATTAAAAGGAAGTACAGGAGGGGCAACCAGTGATGTGAATGGAAAATATAGCATCAAGGTGCCAGCTCCGGATGGAGTGCTGGTGTTTAGTTATATAGGTTTTACCGCCAAAGAGGTGATTATCAATGGTCGCTCGGTTATCAATGTACAACTGGAAGAGCTTTCCAAAGCGTTATCGGAAGTAGTTGTAGTAGGATATGGTACCATTAAAAGAACTGACTTGACGGGTTCTGTAGGTACAGTAAATGCCGACGACCTGAGCAAGGCTACATCCACCAATCTTGGCCAGGCAGTTCAGGGCAGGATGAGTGGTGTGCAGGTTACCCAAACTTCCGGACAACCTGGAGCCGGTGCTGATATCAAAGTGCGGGGTGTGGGCTCTGTAAAATCAGGTAATAGTCCGCTTGTGCTGGTTGATGGTTTTGTGGGTAGTACCAATGATTTGGATGCTGACGATGTTGAATCCATTACGGTATTGAAAGATGCTTCTGCAGCTGCGATTTATGGATCAAGGGCAGCGAATGGGGTATTATTGGTAACCACCAAAAGGGGGAAAGCAGGAAAAACCAATGTAGAGTTTAAATCAGAATACGGCTGGCAGTCGCTCACCAAACAACCCAAATACCTGAATGGCCCCGAATGGGCAGCACATCAGAATGAGGCCAGGATTTACAATGCTAAGTCACCTTTCTGGGTGGGTACGCAGGCACCGGAGACCATTACCGAATGGACAGATTGGTCCGATTATGTTTTCAGTACAGCGCCAGTTCAGGATTACCACATCGGTATCAATGGAGGCAATGAAAAAAGTAAGTACGCAATAGGCCTGGGCTATATTGACCAGAAAGGTACCATAATCGGTACCGATTTTAAGCGGGCCAACGTAAGGATCAATTTCCAGCAGGAACTGAGCAAATCGATAAGGGCAGGTGTCAACATGAGCTATATCCGCTCGGGCTACGCCACTACCATCACTGCTTTCTCTTCTTCACAGCCTGCGGCATTGAACGGCATCACAGCTGCTCCGCCAACTATTCCAGCCTATAATCCTGATGGATTTCCGGGTGCCCCCCGTCCGGGATACCCTGGCGAAGCATTTATCACCAGCACCACCTGGAAAACGCCGTCTATTGCAAACGACATGCTGGACAATAATGCGCGTACCAACCGTACTTTTGGTAACCTGTTTGCCGAAGCAGATATCATTGAAGGTTTAAAATACAAGTTGGCGGTAAACGGATCTTTGACCAATAATTTTAATGAGGAATGGACCAGTAAATGGGCTATTTATTCGCCTACAGATCTGGATCATTTAAATCCCCTGGCGCAAGGGGCTACGGCAAGTCTACGCAACCTGTCGAGGGAAACTTATGTCTGGGAAATCCAGAATTTGCTGACTTACGACCGTGTTTTTGGTAAACACAGTATCAATGCCTTGTTGGGGTTCTCGGCCGAAAAAGGAGATGGCTACCAGTTTGATGCAACCAAAACAGACTTTCCTAATGATGATTTACGAGCTTTGGATGCAGGTAATACTTTAGGGGCTATCAACGGCGGTTTCGTTAGTCCATATTCGTTGATATCCCAGTTTGGAAGAGTCAATTACTCGTACCACGACAAATATCTTTTTCAGGCCAATGTGCGTCGCGATGGCTCATCTGTATTTGCGCCTGGCAGGCAGTATGGGGTTTATCCATCTTTTTCTGCAGGATGGCGTGTTTCGGAAGAGTCCTTTATGAAATCTGTAAAAGCCATCAGCAATTTGAAATTACGTGGTAGCTGGGGACAACTGGGCAATGCTAATATTCCGGCTTATTCCTGGATCAGCATGATTGATGTACGTGGTGGTGCTGTTTTTGGTAATCCGCAAACCCGTCAGCCTGCCTATTATACTACGCAAATGGCCAATGATAAAGTAAAATGGGAAACCACTACCACTACTGATTTGGGGATCGAGATAGGCTTATTTAATAACCGTTTGACTTTTGAAGGAGATATTTACAATAAAAGAACAACCGATATGTTGCTGGATGCAACCATTCCTTTTACAGGTGGTTTTACTTCAGGGCCGGTGGTCAACATTGGCGAAGTGCAAAACAAGGGTTGGGAATTTATGGTGCGGTATGATGACAAAGCAGGAGATTTTACTTACAGTGGTGCATTTAACCTGTCGCACAACAAAAATACTTTGGTCGACCTGGGTGGGGTAAAACCATTGGTAACCGGGCCGCTAAGATCTGATGTAGGCCTTCCGCTTTATTCGTATTGGGGCTATGAAGCAGATGGCATCTGGAAAACTACAGCTGAAGTAAATGCCAATCCACATGTAACGGGCGACCGTCCGGGCATGGTGAGGTTTAAAGACCGTAATAATGATGGTTTAATTACCGAAGCCGATAAAACTGTGATTGGTAGTTATATGCCTAAATATGTTTATGGGTTTAATTTTGAATTTGGTTGGAAAGGAATAGATCTATCAGTATTGTTTCAGGGAGAGAAAGATAAGGATATGTTAGTAGAATCTGTTTTTGGAGGCAATGGTGAGGGAGAGAATAACAATATAGACCGATATTACTGGGACAACAGGGCGATACTGGATGGCAGTGGTAACGTGATCAGCGGAACAACTCCTGCAGCTGGCGCCGTAAAGGGTGATATGATATGGAGCAGTTTCCTGGTGCAGGATGCTTCTTACCTGCGTGTGAAAAACCTGCAGCTGGGCTATACCTTTCCGAAAAAGTTGATGGCGCCGCTAAAGATACAATCACTAAGACTGTATGTGAATGCGACCAATTTAATCACATGGACGGATTTTATTGGCTATGATCCGGAAATGAAACCATCAGAGCCATCAGGTGTTGAGGTGTACTCTCGCGGTGGTGTGGATGCCTATCCTGTAGCAAAATCGATTACACTAGGTGCCCGTTTGGTTTTTTAAATATCTAATCCTTAGAAACATGAAGAAATTAATATATATAATCGTTGTTTTTTGCACCTTAACTATCTGGTCGGGTTGCAAAAAAGGTTTTCTGGATTCTTATCCTAAAAACAGTCTTTCGGCGGGGACATTTTATAAAACTGAAGCCGATTTTACAAATGCCGTAAATGGTATTTATGATGCTATGCAGGCGGATAGGGAACTCAGCTTTTTTCCTATGACCGATATTGCTACACCTTTTGCCGGCTTTGGCGAGAACCGTTTTGGACAATATGATAATGGTCTTTTTGGCATAAACTCGGGCTGGATAATGGGACAAACCATATGGGCTGCCTGGTACAAAGTAGTTTTCAGGGCCAATGTAGTGTTAGATCGTATAGACGGTGAAGGGATTACGATGACTGCCAAAGCCCATGACCGACTTAAAGGTGAGGCTTTGTTTCTGCGTTCAATAGCTTATTTTTATCTGACCTATTTGTACGGCGGTGTGCCCTTGATTTTGAAAGAACAGAAATATGAGGAATTACTGGTACCCCGGAATGGCAAATCAGAAGTTGTGGCGCGCTTGATTGCCGATCTGAAAACGGCCGAGCAGCTTTTGCCTTCAGTAACAGAATACAGGAACACAAAGCCATTGCTTGGTCGGGCCAGTAAAGGAGCTGCAAAATCACTACTTGGAAAGATATATGTGTACGAAAAGAAATGGCCTGAAGCCGAAGCTAAATTGAACGAGGTGATCAATATTGATAAAGATTATGATCTGGAGCCCAAATTTCTTGATCTTTTTTGGCCTTCCACCGAAAACGGAAAGGAATCTATTTTTGAAATTCAATACCTGGGTGGTGTAAAAGAAGGTAATTCTTATGTACGCTTTGCTGCGCCAAATACCTTGTCTCAAATTTCTACTGCAGGTTTTGGTTATGTTACACCTACAGAAACCTATACCGATCTCTTTGAAACTGTAAATGGCTACCCGGTTAACAGTACTTTTGTAAGCAGGGTAGCTACTGGAAGTGCTTACCGTTATACGTTTACACGTCAGTGCACCGATCCGGCATTTAACCCGGCACAACCTTATGCCAATCGCGATCCACGTTTGGCCTGGACGGTTTGGTACGAAAATACACCCTACATTGCCGAATTCCAATCACGTGCCGGACAAACTGGTGTAAAATACCTGCAGGAGTATGCCAACGAAAATGGCCACAATACAGTAAAATATATTATCGGTAAACTGGATTTAACAGCCGGCGATAGTCCGGGCAACATGATCCTGATCCGCTATGCAGATGTTTTGCTGCTCTATGCCGAAACTTTAATTGAACTGAACCGTACTGCCGATGCTGCTGTTTACATCAACAAAGTGCGGCAGCGCCCAAGTGTAATGATGCCTACTTTGCAAACGCTGCAAACGGTTAGGGGAGAGAACATCATCACCGATCAGACAAAAATGCGTAAATTTTTGCATGAAGAGCGTTACCGGGAACTGGCATTTGAATGGGGGCATATGTATATGGACCAGGTGAGATGGGATGTTTTTGCTGATGAAATGGTGAAATACTGGACAGCCAATAAATTTGGCGGTATAAACCCGGCACTCGGCACCTTCGACAAACGGCACTACCTATGGCCAATTCCAGCCGAGGAAAGAATCAGAAATCCTCAGCTTTCACAAAACGATGGATATAATTAAGGCTTAAAAGCCTTGCTCAAGGCGGCGGCATACCAGTTGGTGTGCCGTTTGCTTTTTATGCACACTGTCGAAAAAAATAAGGTGATTTGGTAACTTTGATCCACCAAATCTATCTTATAATTATGAACAGAATTAACGTTATTTTACTTTTTACATGTCTTTTTGTGAGCCAACTTCGGGCGCAGACCTTCAATGCGGCCAAACTTGACAGCTTTTTTAACGCCTTAAGTGAAAATGACAAGGCTATGGGCAGTTTTGCCATTGCTAAAAATGGCAAAACAGTTTACCAGAAAAGTATAGGTTATCGCTTAATTGATGGAGACAAAAAGGTTCCCGCCAATGCGCAGACACAGTACCGTATTGGCTCAATCACAAAAACTTTTACGGCTACACTGATTTTCCAGCTGATAGAACAGGGCAAACTTACACTGGATACGAAACTGAGCACGTATTTTCCTGAGATTCCCAATTCAAAAACAATTACCATCGGCGATTTGCTGGCACATAGCAGCGGGTTGTACGACTATGTAAATGATGTTGAAGATAAAGAATGGATCACCGCCCCGCGTAGTAAGGCCGAACTGCTTAAAGCCGTTAAAGAAGGTAAAACACATTTTGAGCCGGGAAAAGATTTTTCTTATTGTAATTCAGGTTATTTATTGTTGGGCTACGTGATTGAAAAGCTGACCAAAAAGCCCTATTCTAAAGTCGTTTCTGAACGCATTTTTAATAAATTAGGAATGAAAAATTCTATGTCTGGTATATCAAATAATACCGGTCCACAGGAAGCCAAACCTTATCAGTATCAGAAAGCGTGGACGGATGTGAACGACATTTGCTTTAACAATGTAATTGCCGTGGGCGACATTTTATCTACACCAACAGACATGCTTATTTTTATAGAAGCACTGGATGCCGGTAAATTATTGAGTGCCAAAAGTCTGGCTCAGATGAAAACGGTAAACAAGGTGGACGGAACAGGGATGGGGCTGGTGTTAATTCCATTTTATTCTAAAAAGAGTTATGGTCACAATGGTGGAACTTATGGCAGCTATGCCGTGCTGCATCGTTTTGAGCAAGATAGTTTGTCAATTGCAATTTGTACCAATGGAATGAATTATAAGCTGAATAACATTAATATCGATATGTTAAACGTGGCTTATAACATACCTTTTCAAATTCCTTCCTTTAAAACAGTAATTCTGGCTTCCAGGGATTTGGATCCTTACCTTGGCTTTTATACAAGTGAGGAGATGCCATTAAAAATTACAATCACCAAAGACAATAATGTATTGAGGGCACAGGCTACTGGTCAGCCTGCTTTTTCAATGGAAGCCATCGGAAATCATGGCTTTAGATTTGATCCCAGCGATTTGCTGATTGAGTTTCATCCGGAAAAAGGTACGTTTACGATGAAGCAGATGGGTAGAACTTTTCATTACCATAAGGAAAAGTAGTCCGTTATTTTATTGTCAAATTCCCTGGCTTTTGTGCTGGTCCGGAATATATTGAAAAAGGTTATAGTTAGCTTTACGATAAAACAAAATACGTATATCATGACCATCATTGTAGCCACCGACTTTTCAGACGTAGCCGAGAATGCAGTAGAATACGCAGCTGCCATAGCCAGACATAATAACGCCAGGCTAATCCTTTTTAATTCATTTGTCATTCCTACACATGCTTCAAACACCTTGTTGCCAGGCTCTAGTTTTCAGCGTTTACTGAATGAAAACGAGATCAGGATGATTGAAAGGGCACTATCGCTTTCCGTTACTTATGATATTGAGGTGGGACATGAATCGGCCTTTTCTTTTGTAGAGGATGAATTGCAGACTTTGCTGGTAAAATATGAAGCCTCGCTGGTGGTGTTGGGGATGAATACCAAAAACCTGGAACAGGACCTCTGGGGCAATACCACTACCAACGCCATCAAAAAGCTAAAGTTTCCGGTATTGGCCGTACCGCAGGGGGCCACATTTGATGGGATAAAGAAAGTGCTTTTTGCCTGTGATGTGTTGAGCGGGGTATCAGAAAAAGTATTGAGAAACATTAAAGAACTGGCTTTGAGTTTAAATGCCGAAGTGGAGGTGTTTAATGTGAACCGGGCGTTGGAGGAATTGAAAAAAGAAGGAGCTGATCTGGAAGCGACACATGCCATTGATGACGGTTTGGAAGGAATTACGTATTATTACAAAAATGTAAAGTCGAATACGGTAATTAAAGAGATTGAAAAAGAAATAGAAGTATTTGGAGCTGATATGCTGATTATGGTGCCAAAGAAATATGGTTTCTGGGCTTCGCTGGTACACACCAGTAAAACCAGGATTATGGCTTCAGGCTTGCACATTCCCTTACTTTCTATTCCCATATAGTACATTTAAATTTCCTGCCCTATGAAACAAATGACAAAAAATGGCTTGTTGCTTTTGGCGGTATTATCGCCCTTAATAACTGATGCCCAATTAAAGCATACCACAAAACAAAGCATGACTTATCCCGTAACAAAAAAAGCTAACATTAAAGACAACTATTTTGGGACCGAAGTAGCCGATCCATATCGCTGGCTGGAAGACGACCGTTCGGAAGAAACCAAAGCCTGGGTAAAGGCACAGAATACAGTAACGCAAAATTACCTGTCGCAAATACCCTTTCGCGATGCCATCAAAGCACGTTTAACCCATTTAATGAATTATGAAAAGTATTCGCAGCCATTTAAAGAAGGCACCTATACTTACTTTTACAAAAATACGGGGCTGCAAAATCAAAGCGTATTGTATCGTCAGCAAGCTGGTGGCGAAGCCGAGATTTTTCTGGATCCGAATACCTTTTCCAAAGATGCAACCACCTCGCTGGCCAGTATAGATTTTTCTAAAGATGGTAGCCTTTGTGCTTACCAATTATCGGCCGGGGGCTCTGATTGGACAAATGTTGTGGTGATGAAAACGGGAGATAAATCGCTGGTTGGAGATACCTTGAAGGATATCAAATTTTCGGGAATTGCCTGGCAGGGTAACGAAGGATTCTATTATTCGAGTTACGATAAGCCTGCAGCTGGCAGTCAGCTTTCAGGCCTAACCCAGTACCACAAGCTGTATTATCATAAGTTGGGTACTGCTCAAAAAGATGATGTGCTGATATTTGGTGGCGAGAAAACACCACGCAGGTACGTTGGCGCCGGACTTACCGAAGATGAACGTTACCTGATTATCTCGGCCGCCAATACCA
This sequence comes from Pedobacter schmidteae, assembly GCF_900564155.1. Lineage (NCBI taxonomy): Bacteria > Pseudomonadati > Bacteroidota > Sphingobacteriia > Sphingobacteriales > Sphingobacteriaceae > Pedobacter > Pedobacter schmidteae. The sequence goes on from NZ_LS999839.1 coordinate 4,184,454, forward strand.
CTTCGGGCAATGAGCTTTATATCAAAGACCTCAGTAAGCCAGCCTCGGCCATTATCGCTGTGGTAGATAATTTTGAACAAAACCATTCTATTATAGATAACGAAGGGAGTAAGTTGTTTATTTATACCAATTTACAAGCCCCCAACGGACGCATTGTAACGGTAGATGCAGCTGACCCAAAACCTGCAAATTGGAAGGAGCTGATTAAGGAGACCAATCATGTCCTGACACCCACAGCCGGTGGAGGTAAACTATTTGCCAATTACATAGTAGATGCAGTAAGTAAAGTGTTGCAGTACGATAAAAATGGTGTAATGGAGCATGAAATTGAACTCCCGGGACTGGGTACAGCAGGCGGCTTTAGTGGTAAAAAGGATCAGAAGGAACTGTTCTATACCTTTACTTCCTACGTTTATCCAACTACGATTTTTAAGTATGACGTAAACAGTGGCAAATCTGAGCTGTATAAAAAATCAGGTGTCGACTTTGATCCTTTGATGTACGAGTCGAAACAATTTTTCTACACCTCTAAGGACGGCACTAAAGTGCCCCTTATTGTTACGTATAAAAAAGGTACTCCTTTAAATGGTAAAAACCCTACTGTTTTGTATGGATATGGTGGCTTTAACGTGAGTCTGACCCCGGCATTTAGCACTTCGGTGCTTACTTTGCTGGAACAGGGCGGCATTTATGCAGTCGCCAATTTGCGTGGCGGTGGCGAGTATGGCGAACAATGGCATGTAGCCGGGACCAAGTTGCAGAAACAAAATGTGTTTGACGATTTTATTGCAGCTGCCGAATACCTCATCGCACAAAAATATACATCCAGAGACTACCTGGCCATTATGGGAGGTTCGAACGGCGGATTGCTGGTTGGGGCAGTAATGGCCCAGCGACCGGAGTTGGTAAAAGTAGCTTTCCCTGCTGTGGGTGTAATGGATATGTTGCGCTACCATAAATTTACCTCTGGTGCAGGCTGGGCATACGATTATGGTACTTCAGAAGATTCGAAAGAAATGTTTGAATACCTGTACAAGTATTCGCCGGTACATGCACTGAAAGCTGGCGTGGCTTATCCGGCTACGATGGTAACCACTGCCGATCACGACGATAGGGTAGTGCCGGCACATTCCTTTAAATTTGCAGCTACGCTGCAAAAAGATCAGGGCGGAAAAGCTCCGGTGTTGATCAGTATTATGACCAATGCCGGACATGGGGCCGGAAAGCCAACCGATAAAGCCATTGAGGAAATTGCTGATAAATGGGCTTTTATGTTTTACAATATGGGGCTGGAATACAAAGCGATAAAATAATTTATCGCTATATTAGGTGCTGTTATAACCTTTCAAATCATGAAACGAACCCTTATTCTATTTACTTTTACCATTATGAGTTTACTTGCTTCGGCACAATCAAAGGAGGAAACCAATGTGGCAGCCTTAACCGAAAAACTACGTGTGGCCATGATCAGTGGAAATAAAGCCGAGCTGGAAAACCTGGCTTCCGATAAGCTAACCTATGGTCATTCGAGCGGTAAGATAGAAGATAAGGCCGCATTTGTAACTGCATTGGCTACTAAGAAGTCAGATTTTAAAAGCATAGAACTTTCCGATCAGTCGATAACTGTTGCCGGAAAAATTGCAATTGTTCGTCACCATTTAAAAGGAGATACCAATGATGGGGGTATTCCAGGTAAGGTTAGCCTGGGTATCGTTTTGGTATGGCAAAAAGAAGGGGGCGACTGGAAACTACTTGGCCGACGCGCATTTAAAATCAGCAATTGATTTTTATCAATTGCTGATTATTTAATTCTGCTAAAAAACTTCGACACATCCCTTTCATCGCAGGAATAGAACTCCAGTTTTTTGTCTTTTCCATATAGATACAGCGAGGGATATTGTTTAGGATGAAACATCGGGATAAAAACATGGTCCTTATCCTGTAATATGGTCACATTTTTCATGGTCTTCAACAGTTTGCCAAAGTTGTCCATGAAGTAATTGATAGAACGCATTTCGTCCTGAGAAATCAGGTAAAAGTTGACATTGTTTAGCTCTTTACTTCTTTTGGATATATTTCGCGCCACTTTTTGGCAGTGTTCGCAGGTGGCATCAAACAGCATAATAAGCGATTTGGTGCCTTTTGGTATCTGGTCGGTAGAGAAGTTAGTACCGTTTGTTTTGTAAAATATGGCTTTAGGCATGTCTAGTCCAACTTGTGGGCTTTGCTGAGCCATAACTGTAACCGAAAATGTGGTTAGAAACAGGGCAAATAATAGTGTTTTCATACTTTTAAGGATAGCTGGCTAAATTTAGTGATTACTGTCATTTAAAAAATATTTTAGAGATTTTTATTGCCGGATGCGTTTGCTGTTGCTGGGAAAATAAGGGTAAACGTACTGCCCTTATTGATTTCAGAACTGACCTTAATATCTATACCATGATATTGACATATGCTTTTTACAATAGAAAGGCCAAGTCCATGCCCCACGTTTTCGCTCAGATTGGCTTTTCTGAAACGATCAAAAATAAAAGGTTGATCTTCTTTTGCAATGCCAATACCTGTATCTGCAATAACAATCTGGTATCCTGTTTTGCCTGAATGGTCGGTAATGCTAATACTTCCTTTATCGACATTGTATTTAATGGCGTTGTTGATGAGGTTATAAAACAACTGAAACAGCAGATCGCGATTTACGTGTTTTAAAGTCATATTGCTGGTCAGGCTAACTGAAATATGGAGTTCCTTTTCTTCCAGTCGATGGGTGATTTCTTCAATCACTTCGTTGATTAGTTCCGCCGGATTGGCCTGATTGGCTTTGGCAAACTGTTCATTTTCTATCCTCGAGATGAGCAACAGGGCATTTGAGATTTTCTTTAACCGGTTTAGGGTTTTCATCATCTCCACAATTTTTAGTACTACAGCATCACTCAGTTGTTCATCGCCAATCAGATTCTCCATTTTATTTTGTAGAATGCCGATAGGGGTCATCAACTCATGCGAAGCATTTGCTGTAAACTCACGTTCCTTTTCAAAAGCTTCATTAATCTGTTCCATCAGTCGAATCAGCGATTCATCAAGATATTTAAAGTCGTATGTGCCGGTTGCTACAGGTACAGGCTGGTCTTTAAAAGGAAACTTCCGATTGATCAGCTTCGATTTGATGATTTTTCCGAGTGGCCTGATCAGCATACGGGTAAAGAGCAGGTCGAACAGCAAGCTCACAGCGATCAATCCCATCAATGCATACAAAGCGATGCGTTGCAGGGGCTTATTGTATTGGTTAATGCTTGATATTGTTTTGCCGATCTCCAGCAGATAAGCTTTGTTTTGAAAATTAAAGGTGTGCATCAAAATCCGGTAGGTCAGGGTATCCTGTTCTACCACACGTTGTGCGGTTTTTATCGTATCCAACGATAGCCCTTTTGCCGCGGGTTCCAGGGCAATATATTCTTCTTTTAGCATCGTGTAGCTTCCATAGCTGTCATCACCCTGAAGGTAATGGTTGATGCCATTTTTTTGCACCACACTGATCACCTTGTCCTGCTGCCGTCGCAAGGAGTAATTGGTATATTGTTGGACAATGCCGTCTACCAGAAAAGGCAGGGAGATGATAAATAACAATACCACGGCCAGCTTAGAACCGGTAATAAAAAGAATAAGTTTGGAGGATAGCTTCACGTTATTTCTTTATTCTGTAACCCACACCACGTACCGTTTCTAAAAAATCGGCAGGTGCCCAGGCATTCAATTTTTTCCTGATATTTTTTATGTGCGCGTCAATGTAATTGGAATCATAATCATCGTCGGCAAAAGTGCCCCATATATGCTCGCTAAGCTGCATGCGCGTTAATACCCGGTTGCTGTGTAAAAAAAGATAACTGAGCAGGTCAAACTCCTTGCGCGACAGTTCAATTTGGTTTTCATTAAAAAACACAAAACGCTTTTGCAGGTCGAGCTTAAAATCACCCAGGGGCAACAACTCTTCCTTTACATTAAACTTACGACGGGCAATCGCCTGCATGCGGGATTGAAGTTCGAGGAGTGAGAAAGGCTTTGGTAAGTAGTCATCGGCCCCCAGGTCGAGCCCCGCAATGCGGTCTTCCAGGTTTCCCCTTGCTGTAAGGATGATATAGGCAGCATCAGGATTATATTTTTTTGCCTGAGGCAATAAGGTTAGCCCATCTCCGTCGGGTAAACCCAGGTCCAGCAAGATGAAATCGTAGCTGTTCATCTCCATTTTCTCCAGTCCGCTCTTGATATTATGTGCCAGATCGCATATATAAAATGCCTTTTTCAGGAAATCTTCCATTTCATAGGCCAGGGTTTTTTCATCTTCAACAATCAGAACTTTCATGCGGGTAAAGGGCTTAATTTCTTCGTCTGTTGTCTTGCTGAGGACGTTCTTTTTTGTCGGGCTTCACTTCACCTGGTTTCTCTTGCCGGCGTGACTGTGGTACTTCTTTTACTTCAGGTTTTTTGCTTTCTTTTTCACGTTCCTGTTTCTTACCTCTTTTATCCTGATAAAAACCAGCAAGATTAGATAAAGTGGCGGTACTACCGGCAAAGGCGCCAAAGGGCATTGCTATTAAAAGCAAGCCGGCAACAAGGGATCGGAATGGTGAATTTATGCTCATGATGTAAATATATGGAAAGTTTGCCTCCGTAGAGGCAAACTAACGCACCCTATTAAAAACACAACGTGTTTTTTACAATCTGCGCCACACAGATGTAATACAAATCTGAGCAGCGAACATGAAATTCAGATGAAAAAAAAATAAAAAAATAATCCTAAAATTTCATGTTCATTTCATGTTCGGTGTGCAGATTTGACTTAACAACACACAAATGAAACATTAAATATTAAAGGCTATGAAAAGGTTAATTTTATTAGGCATACTTGGAGTGATAGGATGGATGCCATTCCAGGCAAAGGCGCAGTTGAGTATAAACGTGAATATTGGTTCGCAGCCTTTATGGGGTCCGGTAGGATATGATTATGTAGATTATTATTACTTGCCAGATATGGAATGTTATTACCATGTACCGGCACGACAGTTCATTTATTTAGAAGGCAGCAGATGGAGATTCTCTGCTTCGCTACCATCAAGATACAGAGGGTATAACCTGGATAACTGTTACAAAGTGGTGGTCAACTCCAGAGATCCTTACAGATATTTTGACAGAGACCGGGTAGCTTATGCCAGGTACAGAGGGATGAGAAACCAACAGGTGATCAGATATAGCAACGACTCCAGGTATTATGTAATTAAAGGTCATTCGCATTATGGACGACCAGACAGACGTGACTATCACAGAGATCATGACAGATGGGATAATGATCGTGGACACGGCGGTAGAGATTACGATCGTGGAGATCATAGAGATCGCGGAGAGCGTAGCGACTGGAACAAAGGAAGAGGCCGTGGTGGCGACAGAGGCGATCACGGTGGACATGGCCGAGGTCATGGCCGGGAAAGAGGTTAATAAACACACAACAAACCAAAAAGGGTGCTACTGTATGTATGCACCCTTTTTTCGTCTATAATGATTGGTAAAGATTCTATTGGTTGGTAATTACCCTGCCACCAAAAGGTTGTTCTGTGCCGCCAGGTGTAAGTAAACCTGTTGCAATAACGGTATATGATTTGCCGGCTTTTAGTTCAATACTGGCCAGCTCGCTAAGTGTATTACCGTTTGTTTTATCTTTAAGGGCAAATACATAAGCTTTAGGCTCTATTTCGATAAAAGCACTGCTGGCTTTATAAGCTTTATCTGTTATGATAGCCTCGCCGTCTTTTACAGCAAGGTTAAGCGTAGGTGCGGTTGGTGACAGATTGATGAACCTTACAAAAGCCTTAGCTGATGTTACGCTCCCTAATTCATCTTTAATTTTAAGGTAGTCGAGGTTAGCACCTGAGCCAATTAAAAACAGAGAGCTTACGGTATTGGCCTCCAGCGTAATGTCTTTGCTGATCAGGCTTTCAGTACTGCTGGCAGTGGTAAATTTAACATTATGGGTGCCAGGTAATGCCTGCATATAACCTGTTGTACCGCCAAAAGACACTGCGCCACCGGTATTGATTTTGTTTTGATCTACATAAATATTGAAGGTACCGGTAGTTGGGGCGGCGTTGGTGATGTTAATAAAAGCGAATTCCTGCACCGGTGTATTGTCTTTTGAACAGGATTGGATCAGTAATGCGCTGCCGGATAAAATGGCTAATGCGGCGATTTTAAAATTTCTGGTAATGGTGGTGTTAAAAAAGTTCATGTTCATATTAATAAAGGTTTTGTGAAGGTAACGCTTATAGAGACGTAGAATGTCATGTTAACGCTACAATAAAATTAAAAAAAATGTAGTTACATTAGGGCAGTTAAGTGTAATCGTCAACAGGACATTAAAAAAACACACGCTATGAAGGTAATTATAGGTTCGGACCATGCCGGCTTTTATTATAAAAATATATTGGTTGCCGCTTTGCAGCAACAAGGTTATGAAGTGATAGACTTGGGAACAAATACGGAAAATCCTACCGATTATCCCGATCATGCTGCCGATGTTGCCCGGGCAATTATTGCCGGCCGGGGAGAAAAAGGAATATTGATTTGTGGAAGTGCTGTTGGTGTAAGTATTGCAGCCAATAAATTTAAGGGCATCAGGGCTGGTGTTTGCCATGATACTTATTCGGCACATCAGTCGGTAGAGCATGATGACGTAAATATCCTTTGCATGGGACAGCGGGTAATTGGCATTGAGCTGGCCAGGGATATCGCTTTTGCTTTTTTAAGCGCTGTTTTTTCCGCTGAGGAAAGGCATGTAAAAAGACTGGCCAAGATAACCGCATTGGAAAATAAGGAACTTTGATTCTAGATGAAGCTATACGTATACCTCTTTTTAGCCTGTATTGTTTTTACCCTTTACCAATGTCAAACTCATAAAAAAAGTATTGAGGTAGCCAAAGGCAGCATTCCTGATACCACCAATTCGCCTGTTATACCCGCCGGCGCAGCCATAAAGCTGATGAAGGTAGAGCCTGGATTTGAAGTTAAACTGGTAGCCGAAGAACCCCTGGTTACGGCTCCCGTTGCGCTGACATTTGATGCCAAAGGTCGAATATGGGCGGTAGAAATGGTGGGGTACATGCCCGATGTAAATGGCAAAGGAGAAGATAAACCCAATGGAAAAATCGTAATTCTGGAGGATAAGAATGGCGATGGGTTAATGGACAGCCGAAAGGTTTTTCTGGACTCGCTGGTGCTGCCGCGGGCTATTTGCCTGATTGATGGCGGCATACTGGTGGCAGAATCGCCAAACCTGTGGTATTACGAAATTAAAGACGATAAGCCAGGGCGCAGAACATTGGTAGATGATAAATATGCCGATGAAGGCAATGTAGAGCATCAGCCAAATGGATTGTTAAGGGCTATGGACAACTGGATTTATAATGCTAAATCAGCCAAACGCTATCGTAAAAAAGGGAATCAATGGTTGATAGAAAATACGCACTTCAGAGGGCAGTGGGGGATTAGTCAGGATGATTATGGACGTTTGTATTACAACGACAACTCGACCAATCTGATGGGCGATTATTTTAGCCCTGGTTTTGGCGCTTCAAATCCCAATCAGCATAGCGTAGAGGGCTATTCTGAGCGGACAGTTAAAGACAATCGTGTTTATCCGGCCCGACCTACGCCGGGTGTAAACAGGGGATATATGGCAGGAGTGTTGGACGACAGTTTGCGCTTAAAGAATTTTACTGCGGCATGCGGACCGGTAATTTACCGGGGCGATCTGTTTGGCCCTGCATATCATTCTAATGCATTTGTTGCCGAACCTTCAGCCAATTTAATAAAAAGGGATATTTTGACCGAAAAAGGCTATGTGGTTACCGGCGAACAGGCGTACAAAGGCAGGGAATTTTTGGCGAGTATAGACGAACGTTTCCGTCCGGTTAGCTTGTACAATGGTTTAGATGGAGCTTTATATATAGTTGATATGTATAGAGGTATCATTCAGCATAAAACCTATGTAACGCCTTACCTCAGGGAGAAAATCCTGAGCAGAAAATTGACCGGACCTTTGGGGTGTGGCCGGATCTATAAAGTGGTTCCTAAAGGCAAAATAACAAGTACCGTAAAGATGGGCACAGATGTAAAAAGTCTGGTCGCCTTACTTGGACATCCAAACGGGCAATTGCGAGATATGGCACAGCAGCTGTTAATTGATTTGAGGCAGAAAGAGGCGATACCCCTGCTGAGAGAAATTATGGAAGGTAAGGGGCCGTCATTACAGGTTATGCATGCCATGTGGACACTGGAAGGGCTTTCGGCATTGCGTACCAACGATGTGCTGGCTTTACTTCAATCAGCCGATATGGTGATAAAAATACAGGCTTTAAGCGTGTTACCTGCTTTAATTAATGGCAGTTCGTATAAATACTATAAGGAAGCACTGGTGCAGCTGATGAAGGAAAATAATGCTTCAATTGCCCCATATATTGCTTTTGTAGCCAGCTATTTAAAACCATTTGATGCCGGGGCTGCCGAGCGCCTGTTGATGGGCCTGGCAAAGGCATACCCCAATAACCGGTATGTTGCTGCAGCGGTGGTGAGCAACCTGGCTTATGATGAAGAACGTTTTGCCGTCGCGATTGCACAGTCCTTGCCAGATACCAATTTGGTGATCAATAAACAGCTCCAGTTGGTCATTAACAGTATCAGAAGCGCACAAAAGAACAAAGACCCGCAAATGATGACGCGTGAATTTCCTAAAGGTGCGGCTTTATTTGCCTCCAGTTGCCAGACTTGCCATGCTGCCGATGGCAATGGCATTAGTTCGCTGGCGCCGCCTTTAAATAAATCAGAATGGGTTAATGGGCATAAAGATAAGTTGATTTCTATTGTGTTATATGGCTTAACGGGGCCCGTAAAGGTAAATGGACATGTATACGAGTCGCCCGAAATCTCGGCCGATATGCCGGGTATAGCGCATAGTGATGAAATATCTGACGATGATGTGGCGCAGGTACTGAGTTTTATCCGCGGATCATGGCAAAATAATTCGGGCAAGGTAACCATAGACGAAGTAGAAAGAGTGCGCAAAAAGTATAAAGGACGTGAAAAGGCTTTTACGATAGAAGAGCTAAACGGGAAATGATGTTTGATTGTGAATAATGTGTTGAAAAGCTGTTAAAAACTTGTTAATAAATATAGTTAGATATATTTGCTTGAAGTAATAATTCTCCGTATATTAGATCTATCAATTACGAAGTACTTTAACAGTCTGAAAGAAAGATTCCAAAAGGAAACACTGTACCTCCGGGTAGAAGATTCTGGAAATTTCGAAGGAGCAGTAAGGATCGGATTCAAAGGCAACGGAGAAGAAGATTTAAAAATAACCGAAGTCGAAAGGCGGAAGGATATCAATTGCATCCGGAACAGACATTATATGTCGAATGAAATATTCTACGGAATAAATCAGGAGAGTAATTTAGACGGGGTTCAAAGTTTTCAGGAGCTAAGAATGCTACGAATTGTAAAGTAAAAAACGGATTGATGCTTTTCTTACGGCTACGGCTGCAAGAGGGGTGGAAACGGAGTACTTGAATCGAAAGAAGAAAGGCTCCGTTTTCTTTTTTATACCTGTTTCCGGGCGGATATGGCCCGTTTCCCAGATCGGTTTGAAGAAAAAGATTATGGTTGCAATGAGGCTTGTGGCAACTGCTGCTCTGCTATTGGTATGTAGCTGCCTGTACCATAACAAAGCGACAGGAGGGGAAGAGACGAGTAAAACACTAAGAAAAGAGGTTGGTAAAACTGCTCCCGAAGAAAATACTTTTTTAGGTTTCCCAAAATGCTGATATGATTTATTACTAGGATAGTAGCGCATAATTCTGAAGCAAAATATCTGCGATATTAGTAATGCTAATTTTTTAACCTCTTAAATATCAAAGCATTATTAATCAAATTGAGGGGTTCAGAAGGTAGGTTTGAACGCTTTAAATATGTGCCTGCCTTTTTGAATTCCAATTGTTTTTTTGCAAACCTTAAACTAAATTCAATGAAAACCAAATTGATGATGGCCGCAGTATGCGGTTGCTTTACCCTGCTTCTTTTTTCAAATTGTAAAAAAGACAGCAGCGCTGTAGCTGACGAGTTAAATGCTACAAATGCTCCGGCAGCAACGTCGGTCGCCAAAACCAATGCTATCGGTATCCTCTCGCTATTGTGGGATGGAGATGCCAACCTGGGGACAAGCGTTTTTAAAGTCTTAAATGTTGATGCACCCGCCACATTGGCTGCTGTAAACAATGCCACTTATGGTAAAATATGGAGGTTTACCAAAGAAATCGGGAGCAACCGATGTGAGGTGCATGCTGCTCAGGGCTTTGCGGCGGCCGAAGGGGACGATATTTATCTGGGCTGGCGCTCGCAGCTAAGTATGTCTTCTACAGGCTTAACCACCAATGCTTTGTTTCAATGGAAGGCCTATGGAGCCAATATGACGCAGAATTTTCCAATCGTGATCAAAACGATTGGTGGCGATTTTAAACTGATGCATACTGCATCAGGTGGTGCAAATACCTATATCTGGAATAGCCCGGTAACTTTAAACAACTGGAATACTTTTGTATTGAGAATAAAAGTTTCCCGCACGGCTACCGTTGGATTTATGGAATTCTGGTTCAACGGCGTGAAGCAGACTTTATTGGGCGGTACGCAAAGGTATTACGGCCGTACGCTTGATGCCGATTATTGCGACCCTAAATGGGGTGTATATGGTGCCAGCGCTGAGCTGATTACCAACCGGGTGCATGGATTGAAAATCGCATCTACTTATGCCGAAGCCGCTCCCTGAGCAATTGAACCATCAGGATGATCTGTATAGCATTAGCTGATAGATCATCTGGATAAAGAGCGTTAAAAAATGAGGCAAAAATTTTTGTGCAGGAGCCTGGATCAGGAAAAGCGACCTAAATATGGTAACTAGGTTTTCCTGAGATAGGTTCCTGTTTTTTTTGTTTCGCTGTACTATTGGTTTTTAGTGTGTTGAGATAAAATTATCTTATTGATTATCAGTTTGTTTTGTGTTTATCTTAATTATGTTACAATGAAAGATAAATATTGTTTGATGGTGATAAAATATTCCGCTTATCTTAGAATTAACACATAAAACAAATACACAAATGAAAAAACATCTATTAACTGCTGTAGCAGTAATGGCTGCCCTATGCGGGTACGCCCAAACCAAAGGAACCAGTGCGCTGGGTTTCGGTATCACTTCACAAAATTACAAGTATGAAACTACTAATGGTTCTACGGTTACAAAGTCGGAGAATAAGTACAATAGCTATTCATTAAGCTATGGTTATTTCATACAAGACAATGCAAAACTTGGTATTGAGCTTAATTACGGAGATCGGAATGACGACTTTGTAGCTAATGTTTCGGGGAGCAAAACAAAGCAGTATGGCGCAAGTGTAAATTATCAACATTATTATCCGTTAATTAAAAAACTATATGCCTATGCAGGCGGCGCCATTGGCTATGGCTATTCGAAAAGTGAGACCGGGAATAACAATTCTAACGATAACAGGACTGATTTCTATTCTGCAGGTGTGCAAGGTGGTCTTACCTGGTTCGTATCCAAAAGATTTGCTTTAGAAACCAGCTTGTTGTCTGCCAATGCCACTTATGCCAAGTCAGAAAATACTGGAACCATGGGCGGTAATATAGGTTATAAGAATACCTCTTCTAATTTTAATCTAAGCAGTACAGGTGCCATTAGCAACCTGGGCTTTAAAGTATATATATTATTCTAAGCATTAACTTCCCCCCCCCAAGTTAATATCAATGTTAAAGCACTCTATTGGGGTGCTTTAATTGTTTTTAGACCTGTAGATACAAATCTTTTCGTTATTTTTATACATCATGAGTAAAGTAGCTAAACATCCCTCTGCAGAAAAAAAGATCTTCGTTCTCGATACCTCTGTCATTCTTTATGATCACAATGCCTTTAAAAACTTCCAGGAACATGATGTAGCTATCCCTATTCAGGTGCTGGAAGAGCTGGATAACATGAAAAACGGCAACGAAACCCGTAATGCCGAAGCGCGCAGCTTTATCAGGCTGATGGACAATGCCTCGGGCGATAAAATCATGAACAAATGGATTCCATTTAATGGGCATAAAAGTGGTCGTTTTAAAGTGGTGATGGACAACAAGCCTGATCAGTTTGATGCAGAAGCTATTTTTGGCAAGGGCAAGTTTGACCATCGGATATTAAATGCGGCATTGAGCCTGAAGCAGGAATTTCCGGAAAAGAGAGTGGTGCTGGTGTCTAAAGACATATGCCTGCGTTTAAAAGCCAAATCCCTGGAACTACACGCCGAAGATTATGAGACCGGTAAAATAAAAAATGTAGATGCGCTGTATACCGGAAAGGAAGTGTTGACGAACATTGCAGATGATTTTTTTAAAGCCCTTAAAACTGATGGAAGTGTGGATGCTACAACGCTGGGCATTCAGGATCCGCAAGCCAATCATTTCTGTATTTTAAAAGGTAAACGCAAAATGGCCAATACCTGGTACAATGCGGCTTCCGGCACGCTCTCGGCCCTGGCACGTCAAACCACGTTTCGTATTTCGCCACGCAATGATGAACAGACTTTTGCTATGGATGCGCTACTTAATCCTGCCATTAAACTGCTCACGATACAAGGTAAGGCCGGTACTGGAAAGACATTGCTGGCCATAGCCAGCGCATTGGAACAGCGTAAAGATTACCGGCAGATTTATGTAACCCGGCCAATAGTGGCCTTGAGCAATAAAGATATCGGCTTTTTGCCAGGCGATGTAAAGTCCAAAATAGATCCCTACATGGCGCCCATATGGGACAACCTTCGGTTTATCAAGGAACAGTATGTCGATGATCCAAAGACGCAAGCGAGGATTGATGAGTTTGTAAGTACCGAAAAGATCGTAATCACACCCCTGGCGTATATCAGAGGACGTACATTGAGCAAAATATTTTTCATTGTGGATGAAGCTCAGAACCTTACGCCACATGAAATCAAAACTATCATTTCGAGAGCTGGAGAGGATACAAAGATTATCTTTACCGGCGATATTTACCAAATCGATACTCCTTATCTGGATGCAGAAAGTAATGGACTGTCTTACCTGATAGAACATGCCAAAGACCATCCGCTATATGCGCATATTACGCTGGATAAGGGCGAAAGGAGTGAACTCGCCAATCTGGCCAACGACTTGCTCTAAGTTGCCTGATTTTTGCCTGAATTGTAGCGAAACAAATGGATTTAACGTTTAACACCTTCCAATATGGCACACATACACTGAACAGTGGAGAGAAAACTTACGCACTGAAAAGTAGTAAAGTTGATCTTAAGAATTACGAAGGTAAAACGGTCATTTTGAAGGTGGTAAAAGTAGCCGGATATCCTGTTGATGGTGGCCGGGAATTAATTGATGTGCAGGAAATTGCTAACAAATAAGGTTCTGAGGCATTGAAAAAATGTATAGCTTTGCAGCCGCAAATCTAACTTTATGAAGTATCTAACTTTAATGATCCCTATTCTGATGATTTTATCTTGTCAGCAGAATACCAATAAAACAACTGAAAAAGAGCAGGCAAGGCTTGATGACCCGCATTCATTCGCTAAGCCTTTACGGGCCTATGTGGAGCACCTGGATCTGGATATAAAGGTTGATTTTGAGCAACAACAAATTAGCGGCAAGGCGAGCTGGACCATCAACAATAAAGCAAAAGCCAGCGAGATTATATTTGACAACAGCAAACTCAACATCTCAAAAGTGACTTTAGATGCCGGAGAAAAGGAGACTACTTTCTCCTTTGGCCCCGAAACACAGTTTGTAGGCAAAGCTTTAAAAGTAGCTATATCGCCCAATACCAAATTAGTAAATATTTATTATACAACCGGCAAAGGGGCCGAAGCGCTACAATGGCTTAGTCCGCAACAAACTGCCGGCAAAAAACATCCTTATCTGTTTACGCAGTCGGAAAGCATCGCCGCACGCAGCTGGGTGCCTTGCCAGGATAGTCCGGGTATCAGGTTTACCTACAATGCTACAGTAAAGGTGCCTGTAGATTTGCTGGCTTTAATGAGTGCCGAGAACCCTCAGGTCAAAAACACAACAGGCCTTTACCAGTTTAAACAAAAACATGCCATTCCGTCGTATCTGCTGGCGCTTGCTGTTGGCGATATCGTATTTAAGGCGGTAGACGAGCGTACAGGAGTATATGCAGAGCCTTCGGTATTGGAAAAAGCGCATTGGGAATTTGCCGATATGGGCAAAATGGTGCATGCTGCAGAAGGCTTGTATGGCCCTTACAGATGGGGCAGGTACGACTTATTGGTGCTGCCGCCAAGTTTTCCTTTTGGGGGAATGGAAAACCCTAATTTAACTTTTATTACGCCTACCATATTGGCGGGCGACCGCTCGCTGGTGAGCATCGTATGTCACGAACTGGCGCATAGCTGGAGTGGCAACCTGGTAACCAATGCCAGCTGGGGCGATTTTTGGCTGAATGAAGGATTTACCAATTATTTTGAACGCAGAATGGACGAGATACTGTACGGTAAAAATGAAGCTGCTATGCAGGAGGTTTTTGCCAGACAGGCTTTAGAAAGTGCGGTAAATGATATGGGAACAGGCAACAAGGATACACAGTTGAAGACAGACTATGTGGGCCGTAACCCTGATGAAGGGACAAATGATATTGCTTATGAAAAGGGTTATTTCTTTTTACGTACCATCGAAAATGCGGTGGGCCGCGAAAAGTTTGATGTTTTTTTAAGAGGTTATTTTGATGCACATGCTTTCCAATCCTTAACTACAGAGCAGTTTTTAGATTACCTCAACAAAAATCTGATTAAAGGAGATAAAAAACTTGAAAAGCAACTGGAGGTAAATAAATGGGTGTATGGACCGGGCATCCCTTCCAACATTGTTCCGGTAGAATCGGAGCGCTTTAGGGCAATTGATGGTTTGCTAACCAGATGGCGTAAAGCGGATACCGTAAAAGGTCTGAGCAAAGAAGTCGTGTCGAGCAACGAGAAACGTTATTTTATCAGTCAGCTACCTGCCGACCTTACGGCTAAAGATATGGCGCTGCTGGATGCTGAGTTTGGTTTTACCGCTTCGCACAATACCGACATACAGCTGGCCTGGTATACCCTGGCGATCCGTCACCATTATGCAGTAGCCGATGCGCAGATAAAGCAATACCTGATGGAGAATGGACGGATGTGGCACATTATTCCATTGTATAAAGAAATGATGACTACAGCCGAAGGCTTAAAAAAGGCCAGGGAGATTTATAAATTGGCCCGGCCAAACTATCATCCCATGACTTATCAGGCTATTGATAAATTGTTGAAATAGGAAGACGACCGTTTGGCATAACAAAAGGAACTTTTAAAATTTTAAAGGTTCCTTTTTCTTTTGGTGAGCGTAGCACCGGCGCTCGCCGTAATCACCAGGGCAACAGCCAGCCATTCGTAAAAGGAAAGCTTTTCGTGAAGGAACACCAGTCCGCATAAGGCAGCTACCGCGGGTTCCAGGCTCATTAATATGCTGAATGTGCGTGCAGGGATTTTTCTGAGGGCGTTCATCTCCAACGTAAATGGGATCGCACTTGATAATAATGCCAGCGCAATGCCGGATAAAAGCATAGTGGGACCAAAGTGATTGAGGATACCACCACCAATACCGAATGGTAAAACTACAATAGAGGCAAAAATCATCCCTATGGCTACAGATTGGCCGCCGTCCATAAGTTTAGAGATACGGCCACCCAACACAATATATCCCGCCCAGAAAGCACCGGCCAGCAAAGCCAGGAACATACCCAGCAAGTCGGCGCTTTTTTCGTTCCATGGTGCAATACAGGCAATACCGATAGCCGCAAGTAAGATCCACAAGTAATCGACAATTCTTTTTGAACTCAAAACGGCCAATACCAGCGGTCCTATAAATTCCAGGGTAACGCCTAGTCCCAATGGGATCCGTTCTATCGCCATGTAAAAAATAAGGTTCATGGCACCCAGCGAAATTCCATAGGGGATAACCGCTTTCCATTGCGCTGCACTAAGCTGTTTTAGCTTCGGGCGATAAGCAAGCAATAAAATGATGGCCGAAAATCCAATCCTTATTGAGGCAGTGCCGGCAGCACCTAGCACCGGAAATATCCCTTTAGCTATGGCAGCGCCGCCCTGTACGCTAACTATGGCCAGAAGCACAGCCACTAAAGGTGGGATTTTTAAATTTTTCATCTGTATATCGGGGGCGTTAATAATTTAGGACAAAGGTATGATTTTATGACCAGTAATAGGATAGGCTATGTATAGTTAAGGGAACATATAAACGTATTTTTGAAATTTAAAATTATTGGCATACTGTTTGTACTTATGGTATCGGTTTAGTTTGGTTTAGGTTGATCTGTGGTGGATCGACCTTATTAACGGGAATAGTCTCTCCGACTTATTCCCGTTTCTCTTTAAACACTTTTCTACAGCAAGACCCAATTTTCATCAAACATATTTGATAAATTCAGGATTTTACAGGAACGATAGTGCGCTCTATATCACTGTCATTCAAAATACGGAGTAGGCATATTAGTGTATTAGTTATGGACTGCATTTTTCCGAACAAAAGACGAAGCAGGTCCGACCCAAAGGGTAAGTGTATCCGGCGGCGCCTATCAGCCTAAAATCAGTCCTTTTTTCATTTTGATTTTTTCTTTTAAACCAGTGGCTTATACAGTTTTATTAAATAGTGTCTGTTTTTTTATGCGAATTTTTAAAAGGTGATTGCTTTTTAATACGCTTTTTTTACAGCTCAGGGTTAAACATCAACAACAGGGAGGTATGCTGTTTTTCTTTTGTAACATTTATATGTATTTTTGGGTTATTTCATCAAACTATTTGGTGGTTTAGGTTCCTTTATCCGAAGCCTGTAGCGCCAAATAAAGAATTGTTAAAAAAGTACTGAATTGGCATTCTTTTTTTTAGAATTGCATTATGAATAAAGCCAGGTTATATATTTCTAAACTTGTTTATAATAAATTCTTCTGGCAACTATTTGTAGCGCTTTTTATGATTGCTATGGCCATATTCTTTATCAGGCAAGAGCATATTGAGTTGGTAAAGATTAAAGACCAGTTAAGCCAAAGCCACCCCTTATATATATTTCTGGGCATTGTTTTAACAGGTATTTATGTTGCTGCACAGGGACTGATGTATATATGCAGTTTTAAAGCCCTAAATAAAAAGCTTTCGCTGGGTTTGGCCACCCGATTATTTTTGAAACGCAACCTGGTTAGTGTTTTTTTGCCTGCCGGCGGTTTTTCTTCGCTGGTCTTTTTTACCAAAGATATTGAGGAAAAGGGGATAACTAAATCTCAGATCCACCTGGCCTCTACCTTATTTGGTTTTTGTAGCATCCTTTCAGTGGTTGTGGTGGCCATTCCTGTGTTGGCTATCGCTTTGCTGTTTACTAAAATCGGAACTGCCGAACTGCTGAGTTTTGCGTTCCTGATATTGTTGACTGCGGCTTTTATCCTGCTCATTTATTCGGTGTCTGTAAAAGGGCGGGCTTACCGTTGGCTTTCGCGCTTAAGGCCGTCGTTGTCTACGGTGCTAGACGATATGGTAAGCGAAAAAATCAACAAGAAACAGTTCTGGATGACTTTACTGGTGTCTATAGGTATTGAGGTGATTGGTATTGTACACCTCTATATCTCCATGTTGGCCATAGGGCTTGATGCCAGCTGGCCTGCGGCCATTATTGGCTATGTAGTGATGGTAATTTTGCTAATCGCATCGCCATTTTTAAGAGGTTTAGGGGCTATAGAGATTTCGCTGACCTTTGTTTTGCAGCAATTTGGTTTCCCTATTCTCGCTGCCGCAACCATCACTTTATTATTTAGGTTTTTTGAGTTCTGGATTCCATTATTTGCGGGTTTAGCAAGTTTTCTGACAAAAAAAGATAACCTGATCCTCAGGATTTTGCCAGCTTGCATCATTTTAATATTGGGCATTGTAAACATTATTTCTGCCATTACGCCTGCTATTCCTACCAGGCTAAGGATGGTAAAGGATTTGTTGCCCGAAGATTTGATTGTGACCAGTAATGCCCTGGTGCTGGTTTTTGGTTTAACGCTGGTCATCATCAGTATATTTTTACTGCAGGGATCGAAACGGGCCTGGTATGCGGCACTTTTTCTGACTGTATTTTCATTTTTTGGACATTTGATTAAAGCGGCAGACTATGAAGAGGCGTTGCTGGCATTTATAGCCGGTTCTGCCTTATTGTATACCCGAAGCTCATATAAACTGAGGCCGCATGCTAAGCTGGTTTCTATTGATTACGCCGTTTTGTTGTATGCCATACTAGCTGTACTGGCCTACGGTGTGCTGGGCTTTTATTTTATCGATAAGCGACATTTTGGAATTGACTTCCATTTTACGCAGGCGCTGAAAGCGGTTTTACAATTGTTCTTTCTGATCGACAATCAAGGCATGGTGCCATTGACCCGTTTTGGCGAGCGGTTTCAGGATTCTATTTATGTGGCAGGGGCAACTGTCATTCTTTTTGTGGTGTTTAGCCTGCTGAGGCCTTATTTTTCCAGGCCTTACAATTCTAAGGAAGATTTTGACCTTGCCCGGTTGTTATTGCAAAAATACGGGATATCGGCTTTGGATTATTTTAAAGTGTATCCAGACAAATTCCTGTTTTTTAATACAGATAAGACTGCTTTTATCAGTTTCAAACTGACCAGGCATTTTGCTATTGTATTGGAAGATCCGGTGGCAGAAAATGAAACAGAGAGCCTGAATATGATCCGCATGTTTGAAGTGTTTTGTGGACAGAATGGTTTTATCAGCGCTTATTACCGCGTGCCCGAAAAATCATTGCCGATGTATGCATCAGCAGGATACAAATCTATCCCGATAGGCGAGGAAGCTGTACTGGATCTGACTGCTTTTACGCTGGACGGCGGCAAAATGAAGACAACCAGAAGTGCCATCAGCAGACTTACTGCCGAGGGGTTTTGTCTGAAGGTATACCCGGAACCAATAAAAGAAGGCTTGTTGCAGAAACTGGAGAAAGTGTCGGATAGCTGGCTGGAAGAATTGGATCAAAAGGAGGTTGCGTTTACGCAGGGTGTTTTTGATACTTGTATTTTGAAAATGCAAACCATCATTACAGTAGAAGATGCAGAAGAAAAGGTATATGCATTTTTGAACCTGGTGCCCGATTATGCTCCCGGAGAGGCCACTTACGACCTGATCAGACGGGTAAGTGATGCACCCAATGGGGTGTTGGATATGCTACTGGCCCAAACTTTTATGTATCTGAAAGTGCAAGGCTATACGGCCGTAAATATGGGGCTTGCACCCTTGTCGGGTATGGAAAAGGTAAATGTTGCCCAAAAAACCATTAAGTATGCCTATGAGAATTTTAAAATGTTTGGGCAGTTTAAAGGATTAAGAAAATACAAAGAGAAGTTTTATCCAAACTGGGAAAAGAAATATCTTATTTACAGCCATAATTATCACTTGCTGCAAGTGCCATCGGCCTTGCGAAGGGTGTCGGAGGGAAGCTAATAAGTCAATCCTTTTAACACGCCGTTTACTACTGCCTTTACGTCGTTGTTGTAATGATGAGAGCCTGGGATGGTATTTTTTCGGATTTTGCCGGTTTCCTTTAGTTCATGGCTGATGTCGGTACGCTCTTCATCGCCAAAAATACAATAAACCGGGACGGTTGATTTGAGCAGTTCGGGATACACCTTGTATTTATCTTTATTTGTATTTCTGCTGCCAATCATATTGATAAACCTGACTTCAAAACTATTAGAATAGCCCGGTGAGAGTAAAACCATTGATTTGAACTTTTCGACAGTTGTAACTGGTAGGTGCGCCGGTAAAAAAGCGGCCACTTCAGCGCCAAAAGAGTAGCCCAGTACATAGAACGAATCCTTGTTCCATTGGGTAAGGTATTTGCTGATGATGGTATTCATATCGGCGGCAAAACCTGCCGGTGTTTTTTGTTTCCAAAAATACTTTCTGGTATCCAGCGAAACAACCGGATAGCCATTTCTGCCCAATTCATCGGCCAGTAGTATGGAGAATGAATTCCATCCACCATCGCCTGTCAGGAAGATGATGACCGGTTTTTCGGACTTTTTGAACTGCGGATGTATGGGGTAGACCTGGCTTTGTGTAAGCATAGGTACCTGGCCACATAGCACCATCAAAAATAGGAGTAAGGTCAGTTTCATTTGGGCTTTACCTCCTTACTTATCGTTTCCACAATAGTTTTAAATGCAGCATCGTCATAACGATGATCACCAGGCAATAATTTAAGTGTAAAACCAGGTTTTACTACTTCCCCCTGTGGTTTAGGTTCTTCATTTGTCCCGTAAAAACAGAATATGGGCGCCTTAATGCGGTCTATTTCGGCTTTTACTTTGTACTTTCTGTTGTCTTTGGCAATATTGAGCAAGTCGGATGTATGGACCTTAAAATCTGTAGTGGCAAAAGGCGATAACAAGGCTACTACAGCAATTCGGCTTTTAAGGCGTGGCCGGAATCTATTGTAGACAAAAGGAGTTACATCTGCCCCAAAGGAATAACCGCACAGTACAATTTTGACCGGATTATATTGCCTGATATAGACGCGTAGCAGCATGCCCAGGTCGTCGGCCGTTTGTCTGGGCGTTTTTCGCTCCCAAAAATAATCACGGGAGTTAAAACCCACAGTTGTAAAGCCCGCACGGGAAAACTCAAGCGAAAGTTTGTCCTCAAATTCGAGCCAGCCACCATCACCGGAAAGCATTAAAACCAAGGTCTGATTGTTGTTGCTATCGGCTGCCGGGTACGCAAATACCGGCAGGTCAAAATCAGAGCGTTCGATACCGCTATGTTGTGTTACACGTTCCCGTTTCAATAAGCTACATCCCGTTAGGCCAATTAAGCCAATAAGGAAGATGATATGTAGCTTGTTGCAGGACATAGGAATATGTGCTTTTATTTTAATGTTTTTAGCGCTTGTACAAATATTGCTGATTTACTTGATTAATGTTGTAAAATTTTGATCGCACTCCGATTTTAATAAGTGGCGGCTTTAAAATTTCCAGCTTTCGC
Organism: Pedobacter schmidteae; assembly: GCF_900564155.1. NCBI lineage: Bacteria > Pseudomonadati > Bacteroidota > Sphingobacteriia > Sphingobacteriales > Sphingobacteriaceae > Pedobacter > Pedobacter schmidteae. The sequence continues at coordinate 4,205,654 of NZ_LS999839.1, forward strand.
GCAAAGGAAATTGAAAAATATCCTATCTTACGGCAATAATTTATGGTGATATGAATAAGCTACGCTTTCTTCTTCTTTCTTTCCTGGTTGTGGGTTTTACCTCCGCTAATGCACAAAGACAAAATATGTATTTCCTGAAAAATAACGGACAATATGTAAAATTACGCGACAGTGCTGATTATTTGAGAATTGTTAAAGAGCCTGAACAGGGATCTGATCTGTATATTGTGAATGAACATTACCTGGATGGGAATAACAAAAGCATGGGCTTTTCGAGTAGGATAGACCCACCTCTGTACGAAGGGCAGTACGTTTCTTATTATAAGAACGGCAAAAAGAAGATGGTAGCCAATTATAAAAAAGGGAAACTGATAGATACGGCTTACACCTATTATCCTAACGGAAAGCTATATACGGTTGTGGGATATAGTGTAGCGACCGACGGAACAGCTGAAAAATATTTTCAGAGTGTTAAAGATTCGACAGGCAAAGACCTGGTGCTGAATGGAAATGGTGCCTGTGTTTTTTATGACAGCAATTTTAAAATGATTACCGAAAGTGGCAATATTAAAAATGGCCTTTATGATGGGGTATGGGCGGGATATGAGGCAAAACTGAAGTATAAGGATACCTATGCCAATGGAAAATTGGTTTCGGGCGAGAGTACAGACACTGATGGGAGTATTTATACCTATACCAAAGTCGATATTCTTCCCCAGTTTAAAGGTGGAATGGAGAGGTTTTATAAGTATCTGGGAAAAACGATCAGATATCCGGATGAGTGTTATAGGGCCGGCATACAAGGTAAACCGTTAGTAAGGTTTACTGTGCTAAAAGATGGTTCACTGAAAGACATCAGGGTGATGAACGGTGTACATCCTTTGCTGGCCGCAGAAGCGTTAAGGGTGATTAAGGCATCTCCGGCTTGGGAGCCTGGTGTACAAAGGGGCAAACCAGTAAATGTTGTTTTTAATGTGCCGGTTTCGTTTACGTTGAGCAGATAAAATGTGCTAAAATGTTGAAAGTCACCTGCGCGATTATAGTACGTGAAGACGGGAAGGTGTTGGTTACACAACGCAGTGCAACTATGAAGCTCCCTTTGAAAATGGAATTTCCGGGTGGTAAAATGGAGGCTGGCGAAAGTGCAGAAGCTTGTCTGATCAGGGAAATCTGGGAAGAGTTGCAGCTCCATATCCAAATTGTAGCTTCTATTACTGCCGTGGACTATGTCTATCCGGATTTTTCCATTCACCTCATCCCATTTGTATGCCGGATAACCGGCGGCGAACTGGTGTTAAAGGAGCATATAAATTATGCCTGGTTGGCCCCGCAGGAGCTGAAAGGGCTGGATTGGGCGGAGGCCGATATTCCGGTCGTTGACCATTATCTGACTACAATAGACAGGATTTAGCTTTGTCGGTTTATTCCTTATATTCGCAAAAAAAATAAATAAAATGATAGCTCATCACGTTTTGTTCTGGCTAAAAGCCGATACCACTGAAGATCAGAAAAATGCTTTCCGTAAAGGATTGGAATCCCTTGAAAACATAGAAGTTGTAAAAACTTTTCACATCGGTACCCCTGCACCAATTGAGCGTGCGGTGGTAGATACTACCTATACTTTTTCGTTGGTTTTGTTTTTTGAGGATTTAGCAGCCCATGATGTTTATCAGGTACATGAAATCCACAAAGCATTTTTAGATGAGTTCAGGATACTTTTCGAAAAAGTGATTATTTACGACGCGCATTAGTCGTTTTCTGGTTATCCAGGCCGGTTGTATTGTAAAATAAGGGTTGCGATTTAACAGAAATGGATTTTTTAGCATTATAATTGTTGTAAAACGAACAGTTCTAAAAGCTATATTAATTTCCTGAGTTATGATGCAAAAATTACCCTTACCGTTATGGACTATTGTTTCGCCCATTTTGGCCTGGCTGGCTTATTTTGGCTCGTCGCTAAATTTAGGGGGGATGTACCTGTTGTTTTTGGCCGCAATGCTGGTGGCGGCTGTATTGGCTGCTGTACACCATGCCGAAGTGGTAGCTCATAAGGTTGGCGAGCCATTTGGTACTTTGCTGTTGGCCCTGGCGGTTACGGTTATTGAAGTTGCGCTGATTGTTTCGCTGATGTTGACTGGTGGCCCTGAAACAGCTGCGCTGGCAAGGGATACGGTTTTTGCAGCCGTAATGATCATTCTGAATGGAATTATTGGCATTTGCTTGTTAAGCGGAGGAGTGCGATATAAGGAGCAGGTTTTTACCTTGCCGGGGGTTGGGGCCGCTTTGGTTACATTAACCGCGATATTGGTACTTACACTGATCCTTCCAAATTATACCACTACTACACCCGGACCTCAATATAGTTCGGTTCAATTGATTTTTGTAGCTATTGTATGTCTGGTATTGTATGGAGCATTTGTGCTGGTACAGGCGGTAAGGCATCGCGATTACTTTTTACCTCCAGAAGCAGATGGAGATGAAGAGGTTCATGCCGCACCACCGACTTTAAAGGTAGCGTTATTGAGTGCATTTTTGTTGCTTTTGTGCCTGGGGATAGTGGTTTTACTGGCCAAAGCTTTAGCCCCCGATATAGAGAATGCGGTAGTACAGGCTGGTGCGCCCAAGTCGTTGGTGGGTGTAATTATTGCAGCCGTAGTATTGTTGCCTGAAGGACTTGCTGCTTTTCGTGCGGCAAAAAAGAACCGCTTACAAACTAGCCTTAATCTGGCATTGGGCTCGGCATTAGCCAGTATTGGTTTGACCATACCGGCGGTGGCCATTGTTTCTATGTTTACCGGCATGAGTATCACTTTGGGAATTGACATGAAGTCAACCGTTTTACTATTGCTTTCCATGTTTACCATTATGCTTTCGCTGGCAACCGGCAAAACCAATGTTTTACAAGGTATAGTACTGGTGGTTATTTTTGCTGTTTACCTTTTTACAATTATCGCGCCTTAAGCGCATTAAATATAGTTTTATGACGAGGATCTTTGCGGAAACAGACCGCATTATATTACGCGAAATTTTGCCTGAAGATGTAGGGGCTATGTTTGAACTGGACAGCGATCCGGAAGTACATCGTTATCTGGGTAATAAGCCCATCCAAACAATCGAACAGGCCGCGGCCCAGATTGAGTTTATCCGGCAGCAATATGTTGACTACGGAATTGGCCGATGGGCTATTGTAGATAAGAAAAGTAATGAATTTGTGGGCTGGGGTGGTATGAAATTCAGAACGGATACCGTAAACCAGCATACCAACTATTATGATGTAGGCTACCGTTTGCTACGTCGGTTTTGGGGCTTGGGATATGCTACGGAATCAGCAAAAGCTTCGGTAAAATATGCTTTTGAAGTGCTCAACTTGCCTGTGGTATACGCTATGGCCGAATGCGGAAATTCTGGTTCCAGAAATGCGTTGTTAAAAACGGGACTAAAAATTACTGCACAGCTGGAAGATGACGGTGTTTTGTGCGATTGGTTCGAGATGAGCAAGCAAGACTGGTTACAACAAAATTAAACCTCGTTCTAATCAGGTAAATCTGCTATAATGTACCAGCTTTTTGATTTTTTCTTTACCATACTTCATTTATTTATTGTAGGATTCAATTTGCTGGGCTGGATTTGGCAGCGGACCAGAAGATTACACTTCATTTTAGTATTACTTACCGCGGGATCATGGTTGTTGCTGGGTATATGGTATGGTTTGGGCTATTGTCCCATTACAGACTGGCAATGGCAAATCAAAACACATCTTGGTGAAACTCATCTGGCCAATTCCTTTATCAAATATTATGCAGATAAAGTAACAGGAAAAGATGTATCCGCCGATTTTATTGATGCAGCTACGGCCATCTGCTTTGCAACAGCAGCTTTGCTATCGGTATATGTAAATTTTATAAAAAGAAAAACACGGTCAAAATAAATAATTTATGATAAGAGAAGCGCGACCAGAAGATGCCTCCGCAGTAGCGCGGTTGATTATATTGGCTATGGAAGACCTGGCTATGAAATTTACCGGTGCCACCGATCCTTATGAGGCGGTTCCTTTATTTGAAAAATTTGCGGCTATGCCGGCTAACCAGTACAGCTATGAAAATATGCTTGTTTATGAGGCTGAAGGTGTAGTATGCGGAATGATCAGTGCCTACAACGGTGCAGATTTAAAAGCATTGAGAGCTCCTTTTTTAGCTTATGTAGCGGCAACATTTGGTTTTAATGAAACCCCGGCCGACGAAACGGAAGAGGGAGAATATTATTTGGATTGTATAAGTGTTGCGCCCGGTAATCAGGGAAAAGGTATTGGCCAGGCATTAATCAAAGCAATGGTTGGTTATGCAGCTGAGCACCATTATCCTAGATTAGGATTATTGGTGAGCAAGGAGAACCCCAAAGCCAAAAAACTGTATACCAATTTGGGTTTCAAGGTGGTAAAAGATAAGCATTTTATGGGGGGCGAATATTTTCATATGCAACACTGTTAAAGTATTTTTCCTACTTTTAGCTAACTATAAAAGACAATGAAACAGTTATTTATTGGATTTATTTTAAGCTGTTGTGTATGGCCTTTATTTGCGCAGCAAACACAAAAACCAGTTTTACATGGTCGCAATTGGATGGTTATTACGGGGAAACCTTTGGCTGCAACGGCAGGAGCAATGGTTTTTCAGCAGGGAGGAAATGCGGTAGATGCGGCCTGTGCCATGCTGGCAGCCACTTGTACTATGTGGGATACGTTAAGTTGGGGTGGCGAAACGCAGGCGTTGATTTATAATCCTAAGACAAAAAAAGTTATTGCTATTAATGCCTTGGGTATTGCGCCTACGGGTGCAACAGTAGATTTTTTTAAAAAGAAAGGGTATGATTTTCCTCCAGAGTATGGCCCCCTGGCAGCCACTACACCCGGAACCCCGGGAGGGCTGATCTATATGTTGCTGAATTATGGAACGTTTAGTCTGGAACAGGTACTGGCACCGGCCATGCAAATGGCTGCCGGATATCCCATTGAAGCACAAGCTGCAAACACGATTGAACGGCAGAAAAGCTTAATCAAAGAATGGCCGTATAGTAAGAAGGTGTTTTTTACCCACCCGGGAGAAAAAAGAGAAGCGCCGGAAGCAGGAGAAATTTTTGTACAAAAAGATTTACTGGCTACACTTGGTAAAATGGTGGAAGCGGAAAGAACTGCACTAAAACAAGGTAAAAGCAGGGAGAAGGCCTTGATGGCAGCGTACGACCGGTTTTATACCGGAGATATTGCTACAGAGTTTGTACGTGGATGTCAGGAACAGGGCGGGTTGATTACCTTGCAGGATCTGGCCGGATGGAAACCTTTGGAAGAGGAGCCATTAACAGTAAATTATAAGGGAATTGATGTTTACAAATTACAGCAATGGACACAAGGCCCGGTAATGCTTCAGGCATTGAATATTTTAGAAAATTTTGACCTCAGATCGATGGGCTACAACAGTCCAAAATACATTCATACTTTGTACCAGGCCATGAACCTTTCTTTTGCTGATCGTGATTTCTATTATGGCGATCCTTATATGGGTACAAAAGGGCCGATTAAAGGATTGCTGAGTAAGGCATATGCCAGGAAACGTGCAGATCTGATACAGTTTGACAGGAATAATCCTGATATTGCGCCAGGTGATCCATATCCCTTCGAAGGGAGGATAAACCCTTATCAGCACCTCATGAAAAAAAGGGGATTTGAACTGGATACCAACAGCAGAAATTTTGCACCGAAACATGATATGGGTAGTAATTTGCCTGATGAAGCTTATCTGGACCGGCTGTGGCGGGGCACTACTTCGGTTGAGGCTGCAGATAAAACGGGCTGGGTTGTTTCCATTACACCTAGCGGTGGCTGGCTGCCAGCCTGTATCGCCGGGAATACAGGGATAGGAATGAGCCAGCGGATGCAGAGTTTTGTGCTGGATTCTACCTTAAATCCATTTAATGTGGTGGCCCCGGGTAAAAGACCCAGGGTAACCTTATCACCTTCATTGGCCCTAAAGGATGGAAAACCCTATTTGTCATCAGCAGTGCAGGGGGGTGATACGCAGGACCAAAACCTGTTACAGTTTTTTTTAAATGTTGCTGAATTTGGCATGAATGTACAGCAGGCGTCGGAAGCTGCTAATTTTAATACCAATCAACTTTGGCTGTCATTGGGAGGTACTAAAACGGAAGACCGTAAACCAAAACCCGGACAGCTATTGTTAAACAATAGTACCAGCGAAGCCACACGTGCAACCCTGAGCAAAATGGGGTATATATTGAGTTTTGGTGACCGGACCAGCGGCCCGGTCAATGCCATTTATTTCGATTGGAAACACCAGTCGCTATGGGGCGGCTCCAGTAACCATGGCGAAGACTATGGAATAGCCTGGTGATCGGTTTTTTTGCTCATCCGGTAAATGGTAAACATAATAAACGCCGATAATACAGCCAATACCAGATAACTGGCGCTAAGGTGATGTTCGTCTTTCGCAGGCAGGAAGGATATAACCGTATAGCTTAAAAAAGAGACGATAACATAAGTAATACCACCAGTTAAACCACTGGCAATCCCTGCGTTTTTAGGAAAAAGTCCCAGACAGAAAGTAAAGTAATTGTTAAAGATATAACCTGCTGTGACATGAATCAGAAAAGCGAACAGAACCATGGTGTACAAACTGGAAATAAACTGTACAGTGATGATCATGGCCAATACAAATCCCAGCTGTAAGAACAGATTAGTGGTCATCTTTTTAAAGAAAGGACTGTTGATAGTTGCTTTACCAATGAAACCGCCAACCATCCAGGCAAAACCCAGTACTAATGAACTGTAGCCGGCAATTACCGGGCTAAAATGTAAATGATGTTCGATGATAAAAGGCCCGGTCATGTTGTAAATCATTACCATGGTATAGGCCAATCCCAGCATTACTATACCCAGACTAAAACTCGCGGTTTTGATCATGGTGATGTATACGCCCGTGATCTTTTTCAAAGAAAAATCGGAAAAATGTGTCAGGGTTTCGCCGCTGAACATATATTCAAGTATGGCCAAAAGTATGGCCAGTATCGCAAGGAAATAGAAGTTAGATTCCCAACCAAAGGCCGTTTGCAGATAACCGCCCAGGAAAGGTGCTACAATTGGACCGGTAGACCAGATAATAGAAAAAAGGCTCAAATAATGTTTCAGCTGATCGCCGGTAAAAAGATCGACAAAATAAGCGCGTTTAGCTACGATTATCGTCCCAACGGTAAAACCATGAATGATACGCATTAGGTAAATAAGGTAAATGTTATGTGTATTGGCAATGACAATACTAGCTGCTGCAAAAACCACCAGACAAATCAAACTTAGTTTATAACGACCGAAACTATCCAGCACACTGCCTATAAAGAGTTGCGAGATACCGTAGCTGATCAAAAACAAGCTTAAGGTAAGCTGAACCTGGAGACTGCCGACATGCAGACTGGAGGCCATTGATGGTAATGATGGAATGTAAATGTCAGTTGCAAAGCCCGAAAGTGGGAGCAAGGCAAATGCAAGCAGGGTTGAAATACCCTGATGTTGTTGTTTTATGGTAACTGTGTTATTCAAAATGCGATGTATTTTCAAAGGCCCAAAGTTAGGCTTTCGTATTGCGGAGTGACAGATTTTTGAACATGTTAGTGTAATAATTACATCTTTAAAATTTCATATTTTTAAATCTGATCAAAAAGGAGTATACTATTCAAACACTGCATTAATTCTCGCTGAAGGGCTCGAAAGAACGCTATGTGTTTTCACAGTACAATCCTTTTTGATTTGAAATCATCTGAACACAAGATGCTTAAGAGCTAATTGTTTGATACAGTACCTTTTTTGATAGTATACTATTCAAACACTGCATTAATTCTCGCTGAAGGGCTCGAAAGAACGCTATGTGTTTTCACAGTACAATCCTTTTTGATTTAAAATCATCTGAACACAAGATGCTTAAGAGCTAGTTACTTGATACAGTGCTTTTTTGATAGTATACTATTCAAACACTGCATTAATTCTCGCTGAAGGGCTCGAAAGAACGCTATGTGTTTTCACAGTACAATCCTTTTTGATTTAAAATCATCTGAACACAAGATGCTTAAGAGCTAGTTACTTGATACAGTGCTTTTTTACTATTCAAACACTGCATTAATTCTCGCTGAAGGGCTCGAAAGAACGCTATGTGTTTTCACAGTACAATCCTTTTTGATTTGAAATCATCTGAACACAAGATGCTTAAGAGCTAATTTGATGCAGCGCCTTTTTTATGAAATAATAAAATGATGTAGTATTCTTTACTATGAAATGTAATGAATCTGGGACAGTATTATTTGTAATGAAATTATTCTTTAATCTGACTGATAAAACCTGATAATTCGCGGGTATATTGATCCAGGGCCTGGGCAGAGTTTTTAAGATAAGCGATGGCCTGTTTCAAATCATCGGAGGCATCCTTATTTTGATCAATTAGTTCAGATAAGCCCAGAATCTGAACAACAGGCTGACGCATCTGATGAGAAATTTTAAAGAGCATTTCTTCCATATGTTTTACATTTTGCAAGCGTTCTTTTTCTTCGTTGGCCTTTCTACTGGATATCAGCGTTCTTAAAGACAAATATTGAAAGGGTTTTCCTGCTTTATTTTTAATTGGGACGATGACGCTATCTACCCAGTAATAACTTTTGTCTTTGGCCAGATTTTTAATTTCACCATGCCATACTTCGCCCCGGGCGATGGTTTGCCACATATTCTTAAAGAACTGTTTGGGATGATGACCGGAATTGATCAGGCTATGGCTTTGGCCGATCAATTCATTGGCGCTATATTGCGAAACTTCACAGAATTTTTTATTGACGTAAATGATGGTCCCTGTAATGTCGGTGATGGAAGATATCACACTATTGTCTACCGCACGTTGATAAGCGGATAGTAACCTGATTAACTCATCTTTTGAACTTGATTGCCCATACCCTAAATTCCCTTCAAATAAATTCATAATCCTGCAAATTTACATTTTGAAGCCATATTTTATTTATCATTAGATGTAACATTTATCAAGAATTTGGGGATTCTTATATAAAATTACCACATAATGTTTCTAAATAAAAATGATATTGCCAACTGTATAGCCATTATTTTAGTTTTGCGACAAACTAACGATAACATGTCAAAAACAAAACTTACAATTAACAATAACGGTTCGGTTAAGGTTGAAGGAGATTTCGAAATTGTAGATAGAAACGGCAACGTTTATGGACTACAGGGGAGAACTACATTATCTATTTGCCGTTGTGGATTATCTAAAAACAAACCATTTTGTGATGGCGCCCACAATGGACATTTTGAGCATGAGGCTGTTGCCTTTGAGCTTCCTCCAAAAAAAGCATAAAGTTATGGGCAGATTTAAAATCTGCCTTTTTTATATCAGCTTTTGTTAGCTTTGCCCCAAAAGAATACGAATGAAACCAGGGAACTTTAAGGTGAATTATGAGAATGAGCAACTTTCTGCTACAATTGCTGTACGGCCATCCCTTTCCTTAAAAATTGCTTTATATTTTTTGAATATTTTACTGATCTCTGTTATTATACTGTTCACCATAGGTGGAATTGGCGTAATTGTATTGTTCATTGTAGCCTTTGAAGTCTTGTTTTTGAGGTATGCTATCTGGAATATCTATGGGGCCGAAACCATTAAGCTAACACGGGATGCGCTGAGTTATCAGCAACATTACGGTTTTTTAAAGCTTCCGGTAAAAAGTTTCCACCTAAATCATCCCATCCGGATCATTCCTTTTCACGAGAACTTTCAGGCCGGCAATCAGGCCATGAAATTGATTTTTGAGTCGTTGGATGAGAGCAATGAACCCGTGAACCTATATCAGACAGCCCTGGTGATCTCCAGGTCGGATTACGCTTTGTTGATGCAGTCATTACAGCAGTTGCAGGCCAAAGCCTCTTAGGATATTATCTGTATTTCGTAACATAACACTGCCAGCGGTGTTTAAATATTGGCAATGTTATTTCAAAAGCGCAGCTAAACTTTCTTTATTCCTATTGAGGAGAAAAATAAAATTTATGTCATGTTATCACGAGATATGATTTTTTTTTAAAATCTTTCCTGAACACTTGTTTGTAATCAATCTAAATTACTACTTTTGTTCCTAATCATTCTCCCTAAATGAAAATTTAAATATTGACTCTTTACAGATTTTCTCTCGGTCTACAGAGAAAGAGCCATAATTAATTTATTGAATAACATTTGCTGTGCGGCTTGCTACATGGTGCTGATTTATAGTATACTAAAAACCACAAATACAAAAAGATGAAATTAAGTTTTTTTAAATGCTCAGTTTTTGCTTTAGGCGTACTGCTGTCAGGCTCGTCCTACGGCCAACAAATTCAAAAACCAGGGTTAAAGTCGGCCACCGCTTTTGCTATTGTGGTGGATGACGTGACTTATCAAAAAGCCAAAGCTGAAATAGACAACTACAGAACTGCAATAGAAAAAAGTGGTTTGGGAACCTATATCATTTCCCATCAATGGAAAAATCCGGACCAGATCAGGACCATCCTGAAGGGCCTTTATAAAGATGCGCAAAAACTGGAGGGGACAGTCCTGATTGGTGATATTCCTATTCCGATGATCAGGGATGCCCAGTACCTGACTTCTACGTTTAAAATGAACCAGAAGATCAATTGGCAACGTTCTTCGGTGCCTTCTGACCGTTTTTATGACGATTTTCATCTGTCATTCGATTTTCTGAAACAGGACACGGCAAAGAAAGATTACTTCTATTATTCCATTAGCCCTGTGGGTAGTCAGCAGATCAAAATGAGCATCTATTCGGCAAGGATTAAACCTCCGGTATTTGAAGGAAAAAATAAGTACGACCTCATTAAGGCTTATCTGACTAAAGTAGTAGCCGAGAAAAGCAAACAGAACAAGGTAAATGATGTGTTTATCTCAACCGCGCACGGTTATAACTCCGAGTCGTTAAATGCCTGGGCTGGCGAACAGCTGGCCTTCAAAAATCAGTTTCCGGGACTGTTTCGTCCAGGGAACCAGCTGAAGTTTTTTAATTTTTCTAATAGCACCTTTTTAAAATTTAACCTGTTGTCGGCCTTAAAAAATCAGGATCTGGATATGGCCATTATGCACGGACATGGTTCGCCAGACCTTCAGCTGATCAATGGTTATCCTGCGGTTTCCAATCCACAGGGTTCTATTGAGAACATTACCCGTTACCTGCGCGCCAAAGTACGTTCGGCAAAAGAAGATGGCAGAGATGTGCAGAAAGTAAAAGAAGGTTTTGTAAAATCCTTAGGGGTTTCAATGGCCTGGATGGACAATGCGCTGGATGAGAAAGTGACCATTGCCGATTCCCTTTTTAATGAAAACCTGGATATTCATATCAAAGACATCATCAATACCAAACCGAATGCGCGTTTTGTGATGCTTGACAATTGTTTGACCGGTTCGTTTCACCTGGATGAATACCTTGCAGGTTATTATCCTTTTTCGGAAGGAAAAAATGTGGTGGCTATTGCCAATAGTATAGGGGTGCTGCAGGATCTTTGGCCCAATCAATTGCTAGGCATCATGCAGCATGGCAGTCGCGTAGGCAACTGGTTTAAACACGTGGCTTACCTGGAAACCCACATTATGGGCGACCCGACATTTAGCTTTAGCAACAACGGCAGCTTTGATGTGAACAAAGCCATTACCGGCAACAATAATGTGGCCTATTGGAAAGCTGTTTTGGTCAAGCCTGATGCTGATCTTCAGGCCCTTGCTTTAATTTACCTGGCGGATTTGATGAAGCCGGCAGAGTTTTCGGCATTGCTGAAACAGACTTACTTTAATTCATACTACGAAACCACCAGAACACAGGCCTTTGTATTGCTGGAGAAGCTGAACAATGCTGATTACCACCAGGTTTTGAAGGCTGCCGTAAACGATCCGTATGAATTTATCAGACGTAGGGCGGTATACGAGATCAGTGAAAACGGCAGTGATGAATTTGTTCCGGCAATGGTGTCGATGATTGTCAATGATTTCCAATCTGAAAGGGTAGCCTCAAAAATCCGTGGTATGTTGCCTTTCATGAATGCCGCTGCCTGCCTGAAAGAAATTGATAAACAAATTACACCTGAAAACCTGGTTCATTTTGATGATACCCGCGAAACACTGGTAAAATCTATCAAATACAGCGATCAGAAAGTTGCACAAATGATTGATACAGCTTTAGATAAAACCAAATCGGATAAGATCAGACTGGGCGATATCAGTACCATGCGAGCTTACCGCTACCATCAAACCATTCCGGCACTGGTTAGTATTGTGAAGGATAAGAGCAATAGCGATTACGTACGTCTGCATACCTTAGAAGTACTGAGTTGGTTCCCAAGATCGTACCGCAAAGCAGAAATTGTAGCCTTATGCAAAGAAATCGTAGCCAGTGCTGCCTACAACGACGATTTGAAGAAACAGGCTCAAAAAAATATTACACTTTTTTTATAAGACAGATTTTAGAATAACCTTAATAACATAACATGATAAAGATAAAATTTACTGCTGCGTTGATGCTATTGGCCGGCGTAACTTTTGCTCAGAAAGCAAAAAGGGCCATTTTACCTGCCGATGTACAAATTAGAGTAGCATTGATGGCCGCACCTGTTGAAGATCGTGCCCAGGCAACGGTGTATGGCTATACTCCCGAAGGAAAGTTTACCACCCTGCGTGAGGGAACGAACGACATGATTTGTCTGGCCCCAAATCCTAAACAGGCCGGAATATATGTATACGCTTATCCTAAAAGACTGGATCCGTTTATGGCCCGCGGTCGCGAGCTGACCGCTGAAGGTAAAGGAACCCAACAGAAAAATGATGTCAGGGAGGCCGAAGTTAAATCGGGGAAACTGAACTTTCCTCAGGACCCGACTGCACTTTTTGGCTATTGGGGGGCAGATGAAGACCTGGTGCCAGCTACCGGCGAGATAAAAAACGGCAAGCGCCGCTATGTTATTTATGTGCCTTATGCTACCGGCGAAAGTACGGGTTTACCAACACTGCCATCTGTGCCTGGGATGCCCTGGTTGATGAATGCCGGTACTTATAAAGCCCACATTATGATGAACCCTGAAGATATGGGGCATGAGCATACCCGACCAGCAAAAAAAACAAATTAAGCTTCTGAATTATGATCAAATATTTACCCTTTACACGTAGTGTAATCGTTATTTTATTTTTGCTCTTCTCTCAAAATTTTATGGGTTTTGCCCAACAAAACAATGCCTCATTTAAGGTAACGGGAACAGTAGTTGAAAAAAGCAAAACCAAAGGAAGAAGCCCTTTGGCTTATGCTATCGTTTCGATTAATGCCTATGGAATGAATGTGGCCACCGACTTTTCGGGTAAATTTGTATTGAATCATGTGCCTGCGGGAAAGGTGACTTTAAATGTAAAGCATCTCGGTAAGGTAACCTTAGATACTTTGATAAACCTAAATAAAGACCTGGTATTAGATGTTTACCTGGAAGAAGCCGATTTTAGGTTGAAAGAGGTGGCAGTGACAGCAAAAACTGTTACTGGTGGAACGGGTACTTCTTCTAAAATTTCGAGAAGTGCGATAGATCACCTGCAGGCGAATAATCTGGCCGATGTGATGTCGCTGCTTCCGGGAGGGATAAGTACCAACCCCAGCATGACTTTTGCTACGCAGCTCAATATCAGAAACGTAACGACTGCCACCAATGTTGCCAATATGAATGGCTTCGGAACAGCCATTATGATGAATGGCGCGCCGATGTCTAACAATGCCAACCTGCAAACCCTTTCTCCAACGGTTAGTGGGGCATCTGGTGTTTTAGGTGGTGGTGCTTCGCCAAATGCAGGTTTTGATGCGCGCAGTATTTCCATGGACAATGTGGAGTCGGTTGAAGTGATTCGTGGCGTACCAGGCGTAGAATATGGAGATATTACCTCTGGAGTAGTCATTGTAAATACTAAGGCTGGCAACCAGCCTTTAAAGGTAAATGCAAATACAAATCCCAATGTGTATCAGATATCGGCTACCAAAGGGGCCGACCTGGGTGGAAACAGGGGAGCCCTGAACCTGGGCATTGATTATGCCCACAATACTACCGATCCTGTACAATCTTATGCTTATTACAATCGGGTTACAGCCAATGCCTTGTATTCGAACCTGTTTTTTAAAAACCGCTTAAAATCGAATACTTCGGTCGACCTGATTTATGGTAAAGACACACGTAATGCCAACCCGGACGATGCGCTTTCCAAAACCACTACCAGCGGTCGCGACCTCGGTTTTATTTTTAGTACCAATGGCAATCTATCGTTCGATAAGTTATGGTTACGCAACCTGAATTATGTGGCGCGTGTAGGCTATACCGCAAAAAACAGTTTTTACGAAACAGAATACACTTCGGCAACAGCGCCTTATGCCATGACTTATACGGATGGGGCAGTACTGTCCAATAAGCCGAATACGGATATTTTTGATGTGAATGGAAACAAGCTGACCAATATAGGTATGGCCGATCGTGACCTGTATGCGTTTTCATTGCCAAGTACCTATGTTGGTCGCTATAACATCAATGGTAAAGAGCTGAATACCTATTTTAAAACGATTGCTACCTTTTTTAATAAAATTGGCGCCACCAATAACAAGTGGTTGCTGGGAGCTGATTTTAAGTCGGACAAAAACTATGGTGATGGAAAAACGTTTTCAAATGCATTGCCTCCAAGAGGGAGCTCGTCTAATCTGAACGCCGCCTTTAGACAAAGGATATATAAAGATATACCAGGTGTAAATCAATTGGGGCTTTTTGGGGAGGAACACTTTAATACTTATCTGGGCAGCCGCAAATTGGAAGTGATTGCAGGTGCCCGTTATGATCGTTTTTCGGGAAGCAAAGATGCGCTTTCACCAAGGTTTAATGCTTCTTTTGAAGTGGTGCCTGGGGTTTTGAACATCAGGGGAGCTTATGGTAAACTGGCCAAGGCACCTTCTGTTCTATACCTGCACCCTGAAGATGCCTATTTTGAATATGTCAATATCAACGAAACCGCAAATACCAGCATACCTACCGATCAGCGGGTATACATGGCTACTACACGGGTATTCAATACTGAGAATGCAGATCTGAAGATCGCTAAAAACGAAAAATCGGAACTTGGATTTGACCTCAACATCCAGCAGTACAAATTGAGGGTTACGGCGTTCAGAGAGCGTATGGAGAATGGTTATGCTTTGGGAAATACGCTGAATACCTTTCAACCGGTATTGTATAATCAATATGCCCGCTCAGGTAACGGCGCTTTGCCGGTTTATCAGTTGACGGCCAGCAACACTGTATTGGCCAAATATTTTACACCTACCAACAATCAGGTGTCGAACAATAAAGGGGTGGAAATGGAGCTTGATCTGGGACGTTTTCCTGCAATTGGAAGTGCATTCTCGTTAAACGGGGCCTGGACACAATCAGAAAGTTATACAAAAGGTTATACTTTTTTTGATAATTTCAGTGAACTGGACCCTGCTAAGAGAACACATGTTGGACTATACGAACCGGGCATGCAGAAAAGAAATGACCAGCAGTTTGTGACCGCTTTACGCAGTACGCATAATATTCCTCAGATAGGTTTTGTTGTTACGCTGACTACACAAGTGGTATGGAGCAAAAGCAACTGGAATAGATTTGGTAACGATTCGATCCCGGTAAAATACATTGATAAAAATGATGCTACTGTACATGATTTTGACCCAAAAAGAGCAAACGAAGCTGAATTTAAAAGTCTGATCAGAACGGTTGCCGACAGGGAATATATAAAGGAGTCGTACCCACCATTGCTGGCCTTTAATTTAAACCTGACCAAAGAGATTGCAGATTATATGCGGGTTTCTTTTTTCGCCAATAACATGTTCAGAAGTTATCCTGTTGCCGAATCCAAGCGGAATCCGGGTGAATTCATCAAACGTAACAACAGCTATTTCTTTGGATTGGAACTGGCACTAACTTTAAAATAAGGACGAGATGAAGACATTTAAAATATTATTTTTCGCGGCCATTTTTCCTATGATTTTTGCGGGTTGCAAAAAAATAAGTGAGGGGCTGGATACAGAAAGAGTAGGCGAATACAGCGTATCGGTGAAGGCTCCATCCGAGCTGGAAGGCGTGAAAAGTACTGCAGGTCTCAAGATTGTATTTGAAAATTTTGCCGAAGGTTTCAAGTTGGAAAAAACACTGAGTGAAGGGACTACAAAAATAGAAGGTTTGATCCCGGGAATATACAGCATTAATATTTCAGGCCGGGTAGAGAATACTTCCGGAGAAAGCTATTATCTGAGCGGTAGTAAAATCAATTATGCGATTATTAAAAATGGGTCGGCTATTGAAATTCCGGTAACCGGATTAAAAGTGAGCCCGCTTATTTTTAGCGAGATTTATTTTGCGGGTACAGCCCCTAATTACTTCAGAAACCAGTTTTATGAAGTGTATAACAATTCAGACGAAGTAATTTACCTGGACGGGCTTTGTTTTGCTAATTTAACACCAGCGACGGCTACGACCACTTTGCCTTTGTGGCCGGCTGAAGATGGAAACAAATATGCTTATGCCGAGCGAATATGGAAAGTTCCGGGAACGGGCAAACAATATCCATTGGCGCCTGGCGAATCGTTTGTGATGGCTCAATGGGCTGCTAATCACAAGCTGCCTCAATACAGTCCAAATTCACCTATCGACTGTAGTTCTGCTGAATTTGAGTTTAACATGAATAATGTCAATTTTCCAGATCAGCCGGCGGTTGATATGAGCCATGTATTCTATAATGCGAGTGCCTCCAAAGGGACCTTGCCACAATATCTGACTTCTGTTTTTGGTGGTGCATATGTAATTTTCAGGGTGCCTGAAGGCGAGGCTTACGACCCGGTTAACAATCCGGCTTTACGGACTAAGAACCTGGCATCAAGTGTCACCACACAATTTGCTAAAATACCGATGAACTACATTTTGGATGCGGTAGAGTGCGGTCATAATCAGAATATGATCAATGCCAAGCGTGTGCCTTCGGTACTGGATGCGGGTATGACTTATGTTGGAGCCAGTTACAACTCTCTGGGTGTGGCCCGTAAAGTTGCGGTGGTAAACCCGGATGGTACGCCAATTTTTGTGGATACCAACAACAGCACCGATGATTTTGAGCGAGGTGTTGTACCACAGTTCAGACGCAATGGGACAAAAATGCCATCCTGGAACCATACCAGGTAACCAGCAGGATTCATCATTAAGAATTAACAAATGAACAGATATCAAATCAATAAATTATACATCGCTTTATTCCTGCTGGTTGGTATACATACCGCTTCCGCACAGGAAGGTGGGAATATTACACCAGCTGCTTTGGAACTATTGAACCAAAACAGTTTTTGGAAGAAATCGAATAATGCGGCAGGATTGCAGTTCGACAAACCATTTGAGTACTCGCAACTGAGCGCGGGCTACCAGCGGTATGGTGGTAATTTCCGTCGTCCGCAACAAGGTACTTCGGGCAACGGACAAACCATTGCCACAGAGGGCAATCTTTTTGTAAAAGACTATTTCCTTACCGGATCTTTTAGTTATTTACGCGATAACATTAAAAGTGCAGAATACAATGCCTCCATCATCAATCCGTACAGGGGGATGCCATTTTTTATAGCCGATCTGAACCCCAGCGACTGGAACAACCAGCATTATAACCTGAGTTTTAGTATGGCCACACCAAAGTTTAACGATCAATGGTCTTTTGGTTTGCAAGGAAATTACAAAGCCTCCAGTGGGGCCAAGCAGCGCGATATTCGTGCCGAGAATACCTATTTTGAGCTATCGGTAAAACCTTCGGTAGTTTATTCTCCTTCAAAGCGTCAGCATATCGGGCTAAACCTGTTTTACGGAAGTGTAAAGGAAGAGTCGGGCAATAGCAACGTAAACAATAATGTGAGCCAGACCTACTACGATTTAATGGGACTGGGAACTGCGGTGAGTTATGTTGGAAGCGGGCGTACCAGCAATTATGTTGGCGATGCATTAGGTGCTGGTATTCAATACCATTTTGAAGGGAATGTACAGTTTTTTGTATCGGCCGACTATTCGGTTGAGGCAGAAAAACTGCAGTCAAGTTTTACCACTCCACGAGATGTAACTTCTGTGACCAGGAAAATCTGGAATGGTAAATTGTCACTTAAAACAGGCACCGATCTGGTACATTTTGTAGATTTTAACTATTACAATCGCAATATTGATGGAATTCAATACATTACGCAACGCGATAATTCGAGTACTCAGCAAGGTTGGATTACGCTTTTTAAAAATATCCGGTCTACCTACAGCAGTCAGAATGCAGGTGTGCAATACAGCCTGATTGCTAAAGAGGGCAAAGGCAATGAGTACTCCTGGAAGCTGAACGCAGGTGTGGCTTACGAGAAACTGAAAGATGAGTATATTTTACCTAATTCAATTAAGCAGGTTGAGAATGCGCTGATTACCCTAAATGGTAAAAAGAACTTTATCCTTTCTGATAAAAAAACAAAGCGGTTGCTGATTGGGGCAGAACTGGGCTACAATACCAATCTTTCGGGAAGATACCAGTATAATGGTGCCAATCCGGATTATCCAACGGTAACCGGTCTGGAACAAAATGATTTCAATTATCTTTCGGCCGATTACATTTCAGCAGCCTTACCAGTTGTATATTCGCAGCAATTAAAGGCTGATAGTAAAAATACCCTGTTTGTAAAAGGAAGTGTTCAATATATACACACCAAAAGCTTTAGTTACAAAGAAAGGTACTATACCGGGCTTAGTGCCGGTGTCAATTTTTAACTTTATCTGCTATAAAAAAGGTATCTATTTTTAGATACCTTTTTTTGTTGCTGCTATAATTCAATTACTTCCTCTACATTGATTTGTTTTAAAAAATGGGCATCATGCGATATCACCAGCAATGTGCCCTGATATTCATTAATGGCAGTAGTAAGAATTTCCATATTCTGAATATCCAGATTATTTGTCGGCTCATCCAGTACCATCAAATCGGGCGCCTGGTTACTTATGGTTAGCGAGCAAAGCATCAGCCTCATTTTTTCTCCGCCACTTAAAGCCATACAAGGCTTATCCCAGTCGTTTTTAGAAAAGAGGAAGCGGTTTAACCGGATTTTTATTTCATGTTCCTGCAGTGTCCCTGTATTGTATTGTTGTGCCTGCTCGTAAACACTAAGTTTATTGTCAATCAATGAATAGTCCTGATCAATATATACTGTTTTTATTTTTGCGCTATTCAGTTCACCTTGCCGGGGCTGCAATTCGTTTAAGATTATTTTGATCAGCGTTGTTTTACCAGAACCGTTTAAGCCTTTAACAATAATGCGCTGGCCACTTAAAATCTGAAAGTTGAGTGGTTGCAGCCAAAGTAATTGCCCATTATAGCTATAATTCAAATTGGTGGCTGTAACCAAGACTTTGCCTTTATGCAAGGCGGAATTGGCAAAGTCCATCTTCATTTTGTCTACATCGCTGACAGATCCGCGCAACTCGGTCAATTCCCGGGAAATTGCGCCAATCTTTTCAGTGTGTACGCCCTGTATGTGCGAAGTGCTTCGTTCGGCACTATTCTTTAGCGTATTGATTACAATTGTCGGTAACCCAGCTTTCTGTTGTTTTCCCTTTCCTCTGGCATCCAGTTTTTGTTGTCGTTCCAATGTTTCTTTTTGTACTTCTTTGGCTTTTCGTAGCGCCTTCTCTTTGCTTTTTAGGTCGTTGTTCAAAGCTGCTCTTTCTATAGATTTTTGTTCTGTGTAAAAGCCATAATTGCCGCCATAGGTGGTGATCCCATTTTTGTCCAGTTCATAAACGGTATGAAGCAGGTTTAGCAAAGTAATGTCGTGACTTACGACCAGCATTGTCGTTTTTGACGAACTGATTTCTTCATAAAGCAGGTTTCTGCTTTGGCTATCCAGATGATTACTTGGTTCATCCAGTAAAACTATTTCCGGTTGATGGATTTTTATTCCGGCCAGGAAAACCTTTGTTTTTTGTCCGCCACTAAGTGTTCTCATTTTTTCTGTAAGATCCAGATTTGCCAGTCCCCAATAGGCCAGGGCGGCGGTGCAACGGTCTTCAATGGTCCAGTCATCGTCCAGCAGGGCCATGTTTTCGTCCTTGGCCCCGCCATCCAGAATCTCTTTCAGCGCCTTCACTTTTTGGTCTACCCGAAGTGCCTGGCCAATGGTAACATCATCAAATTGCCCAAAAATCTGGGGCACGTAATAGGGGCGGGAATGGGTCGTTATCAGGCCTGCAGTTGGCAATAGATCTCCAGCTAACAACTTCAGAAGCGTTGATTTCCCCGATCCATTATTCCCAATCAGGGCTGTTTTATGATATTTATTGATATTGAGATTGATGTCATTAAACAACAGATCTCCGTTCGAATGTGCGTAAGTTAATCCTTGAATGATCAGCATAATTTCTTTTCATAATGAATAATTAAGGATCCCCTGTTGGTTGATCCTACTTATTTTTATCTGGAAGAAATTATATCCTACATTGTTAACGCGTAATTATTTTTGTTGTGGCAAAGATAAGGAAAAACTTAAACAAGTGTTAATTTTCCTTATAGCTGTCGTCCAGACTTGTAACAGATGCAATGGCAATACCGATAAAGCAATCATCGGCACATCCTTTTTCTACATATCCGCAAGAAGAGATGATGCCATTATTTTTAGCTTCGAAAGAAGTATGAACATCGGCCCTTTTCTTTAACCATACGGTTTTTGCCATTTGGTATATATCGTCGAGGGTTAAGGTAGCCGCTGCATCGTCGTGTGTGTTGAGTTTACTTTTGGTTTCTTCCCAGTCTGCATGCGTGGTTATATGTGCCGCAGGAAAATTTGTTGACCATGCTCTGTATTTTCGGTTTACGACTTCGCCATTTAATACGGTAATGGTGGTAGCAGTATTATAGCCTGTCCAGGAACCAGTAGTTACTACGTACGAATAGGAGTTATTGGATTGTGCTTTGAAACTTGACCAGGCCTTATAACTTTTATCAAAATCACTCTGATACACAATGTCATCGCTTTTTTTGCAGGAAGTAAATGTTGTTGTAACTAGTAACACTAGAACTAAGAGGTAAGAAGTAGCTTTCATATTTGGTTTTTTCCACTAAAACGAGGAGCGGGAAACATTCGCTACAACTATGCTGAATTTTTATTGTTCGAGTTGTCTGTTGAGTTTACTTTCGGCAATAAAATAACCTGCGACAGGCAGAAGTGCAACCAAAGCCATATAAGAGAAAGAATAAACACTTGAATATTTAAAGCAAGCACGAACGGCAAATCGAACACAAAGGTAAAAATGAACCATAATCAAGGCGGGTAACAGTACTTGTGTATTCATGGGCGTTATTGTTTTAAACAAATATAATATTTAAAATAAAAAAACCGGAAAGGTTAGTGTAAATTGGTATTTTATTGATGCGTATGAAATTTAGAGAAGCGAAAATTGAAGATATCGCGAACATTCATCAGGTTAGAAATTCGGTGACGGAGAATGCCTTATCAAATCCAGACTTGATCACATATGAGGATTATGTGGAGTTTTTAACGCAAAGAGGTAAGGGATGGGTATGTGAGGTTGATGATCAGATTGTTGGTTTTTCGGTAGCTGATTTAGAGGATGATAACATCTGGGCACTTTTTCTGGCTCCTGAATTTGAAGGGAAGGGGATTGGCCGGAAATTGCAGGAACTGATGCTTGACTGGTATTTTTCTAACGGAAAAAGCAAAGTTTGGCTAGGTACGGCACCACAAACCAGGGCCGCAGATTTTTACAGAAAATCGGGCTGGAAGGAAATTGGGAAAAATGGGGAGAAAGAGATCAAATTTGAAATGGGGGCGGAACACTGGAAGGATATAATTAAACATTAGGTATGAATAAAGATATACAATCTTATAACGATTTGCAGTCGGTTGCCGAGCGAGAGATCTGCGATTTGCTGGCTGCTTTGATCGACCGCAACCTGAGAGAAGCCGAAAGTAAAATCTGGCATGCGCATCCTGTTTGGTTTATCGATGGAAATCCAATTGTTGGTTATAGTAAGCTAAAGGCAGGCATTCGCTTGATGTTTTGGAGCGGGGCTGATTTTGAAGAAGCGCAATTGAAAATCAATACGGGAAAATTCAAAGACGCATCCATCACTTATACTGCTGTTGAGGAAATCAATCCTGACGATTTAAACCGCTGGCTCGATAAATCGAGGGTTATACAATGGGATTATAAAAACATAGTGAAAAGAAAGGGAGCATTGCTGCGTTTGAAATAGGTTTAGCGTCATTATAAGCACTTATGAGCAATATTATTTTAATAAATATATCTTCTGTGATGCGATTTCAAATTCAATACTTATTAACTGTAATAACATGAGTTTTTTAACCGCAGAATGGAGAAAACTGGCAATTGCCAATTATGCAGTTAACCCTGAGCTACTAAAAGCATATATACCAGCGGGTACCGAACTCGATTTGTGGGAGGGCACCTGTTATGTCAGTTTAATTGGCTTTATGTTTAAAAACACCAGACTTATGGGGCTCCGCATTCCTTTTTATTCAAATTTTGAAGAAGTCAACCTTCGTTTTTATGTGCGGTATAAGGATCAGGGAACCTGGAAAAGAGGCGTGGTTTTTATAAAGGAGATCGTTCCAAAATTTGCGCTTGCTTTTGTGGCGAATACCCTGTACAATGAAAATTATGTGGCTACTGCCATGAGGCATTCCTGGGATGAAACAGTATATGAACGCACCGTAACGTACGATTGGAAATGTAATGGTAAGTGGCAATACATCGGTATTGTTGCAGAAAAGGAGCTGCTAGATATGACTCCGGGACATGAAGTTGAATTTATCACAGAGCATTATTGGGGATATGCCCGCTGCAATGACTTTAAAACCAATGAATATGAGGTAAAGCACCCACGCTGGGGACATTATCCTGTTACCAGTTATACTATTGATGTAGATTTCGGCTTAAACTATGGACCTGAATTTGCATTTCTAAATCATCAGCAACCTGTTTCGGTAATGCTGGCAGAAGGTTCTGAAATTTCGGTTGAGTCGAAAAAAGTAATACCTTTTACAAAGATGGATAACCTCATAGAAATTTGAGTCATGTAATTTCATTTAGATTTTCACTACTAAATGATCTTCCCTTTCAGGGGAGGAAGTAACAATCTATTTTTTTACTTTAATTTTATAACATGGCTATTTCTCAAAAATATGGTCGTACTTACCATTATCCTTTTTCTCCTGGGACATCCAGCGATGATAGGATAGCACACAACTATTGGACACAGATACAGGCAATTCCTACTTTGGTTCACACCGAAAAACTTGACGGCGAAAACAATTGCCTTTCAAAATATGGCGTATTTGCCCGTTCGCATGCTGCACCAACTGTTTCGCCGTGGACCGAAACTTTAAGGATTTACTGGCAATCTATAAAAAATGACCTGGGTAATCTGGAAATTTTTCTTGAGAACTTATATTCAATTCATTCTCTCGAATATTGTAATCTTGAACATCATTTTTATGTCTTTGCTATACGCGAGCACGACAAATGGTTAGGTTGGGAGGAAACAAAGTTCTATGCGTCGTTGCTAGATCTACCTACAGTACCTGAAATATTGCAATTTAGTACGCCGGGGAATCGGCTTGCATATGAATCAGAAGTTATTATGTTAGCTTCAGACCCGGGGCTTTTTATGCCTGTTGATGCCAGGACGGGAAAGCCGGCAACTATAGAAGGAATTGTTACCCGCAATGCAGCAGCCTATTCAGTAACGGATTTTGCAGAGAATGTTTTCAAATATGTCCGAAAGGGGCATGTACAAACAGACCAACATTGGACCAGAAACTGGAAAAGGGCCAAACTTAAACAGGAAGGAGGGCAAGTATGTGGACTTTAACAGAGAATAAAAACTGGAACAATCTTGAAAGTAATTTCGATTGGATAAAAAGAATGAATGAGGTACCACAAGACCCATTTTATCATGCTGAAGGCAATGTTGCTATTCATACCAAAATGGTTTTGGACGCTTTAATCAACGATGTTACTTTTGGTAGTTTAGATGCACAAGACCGCGAGATTTTATGGGCGGCTGCACTATTACATGATGTAGAAAAATACAGTACAACGTTAATAGATGTAGATGGAAGAATAAGCTCAGCCGGGCATGCAAAAAAAGGAGCCCAGAGTTCAAGAAACATTCTCTTTAATGAAATTCCTACTCCATTTTATATCCGGGAACAGATTGTCGGTCTGGTACGGCATCATGGATTACCTATCTGGCTATTTGAAAAACCTGATCCATTGAAATCATTGGTAAAAGCAAGTATGGAGGTGAGCTTACAATTGCTTACAATTTTAGCCAGAGCAGATATGCTTGGACGTATTTGTGATGATCAGGCAGAAATGCTGTATCGAATTGACTGTTTTGAAGCTTATTGCAAGGAGCAAAACTGCTGGGATTCTGCACGGGTGTTTGCAACACCTCAAGCAAAGATGTATTATTTTGCGCACGAAGGATCTTTTGTCGATTATGTACCATTTGAATCATCTTCTTTTGAGGTGATGATGATGAGTGGCTTACCTGGAGCTGGAAAAGACAGTTATATCAGGCAAAACTTTAAAAATTTTCCTGTTGTTTCGCTGGATGAGATCAGAAAACAGATGGGGATAAAGCCGACAGATAAAAGCGGTAATGGTAAAGTTGTACAAGCTGCAAAAGAACTTGCAAGAACCCATTTACGGAAAAAGCAGACTTTTGTGTGGAATGCTACTAATATCACCCAGCAAATGAGATCGCAACTGATTGAACTGTTTACATCTTATGGAGCCGAAGTAAATATCATTTATCTTGAAGTTCCTTATGTCAAATTGAACCAGCAAAATAAAAACAGGGTAGAACAGGTTCCCGATTATATCATAGATAAATTAATCCAGAAACTTGAAGTTCCAAAAGCATGGGAGGCGCATCAGGTTTATTATTATATTTAATGTAAAAGCCAGTATATACAAAGTACTGGCTTTTGCTCATTTGCTGTTAGATGTTATATTTGTTTTATGACCCATCTGAATGATTTTAAAGAAAGCATTGCCAAACGAGAGCTTCCCGCGGATTTGCCATTACATTTGCAGGCGTTATGGTATGATGCATCTGGAAACTGGAAAACTGCACATGAATTGATTGATCAGTTGAAAGATCAGAAGTCGGCACATGTTCATGCTTATTTACATCGTAAAGAAGGAGATATCTGGAATGCAGACTACTGGTACCATAAGGCTGGTAAGGTGAGATCAGAAGTTTCACTTGATGATGAATGGGAAGCTTTGGTAATGGAATATCTGATTTAGAATATTAGTGGCTTATGGAAATATTGATCTTATTGCATCAATAACTTAAAACAATATAGTTATGGAAAATAAGATCAATAATGCAAGCCTGAAATTTACCTGTACTGCAGACTGGGATACGATGAAACCCGCGGCCGAAGGTCGGTTTTGTGATACCTGTCAAAAGAAAGTATACGATTTAACGGATAAAAATGTGGCTTATTTTGTCAGCATTTTGCAGGAGAACGACAATAAAGTTTGTGGAAGGTTTAATATTGATCAATTGGCTGAACCGGCCAGGCAATACCACAGGCCTTATTGGAGAAAATGGCTGATAGCAGCTATGGTATTTATTGGCTTTAGTACATTAGCTCAAAAAGTTAAATCACAAGGAATCATAGTCGGCAAAGTAGTGCCGAAACCGGTAGAGGAAGATGGGTATTTAGTTTCGAAATTAGGTGAAATTGCTTTGGTACCTAACCCTGCGCATTTAAAATCACTGCACGCTTATGTGGTCAAAAAATGTAAAGTTGCTACTTCAACTAATGGCAGGATAATCGCTTCGTTTATAGTTGGAAAAGATGGTGCGTTGGAAAATCTTGCAGTTAGCAACCATTTGGGAGAAAAGGTCAGGACTGAAGTTTTAAAGATTTTAAAAACTGCACCTAAATGGAAACATGCGGATGAGTTTTATGGTCGTCCTTATGCATTGCAGCTGACTTTTAAAAATGGTCGTATTGAAACTTATTGCGAATGAGGAAAAGAAATACATGTAAATCTCTTTTAATCTTAAAAATCTTACAGTAGACTTTTACTTGTTTTTGTAAAATAATATCTTAAACTTTGGAACTAACTAGAAGCTTGGTTAAAGCTCAAATCTAAATTAACGTTACATTATGTTTCAAAATCCTTTTTCTTTTGAAGGCCGCATCCGCAGACTGGAATTCGGTCTCAGTTTGGCTATTTATTTTGTTTTTGCTTTTGTCACCGGATTCGTTTTAGGAATAACAGGGTTGATAGATGACACTGAAAGTCCTAAAAATACCTTGAGTTTACTACTTGCATTATCACCTGGCATCTATTTTATGTGGGCACAAGGTGCTAAAAGGTGTCATGACAGGAACAATAGCGGTTGGTACCAGTTGATTCCTTTTTATGGCTTCTGGATGTTATTCGCCGAAGGCGACATCAATGAAAATGAATATGGTGAAAACCCGAAATCTCCTAAAACTTTTTTCGATCCTTTTTCAACTAATCATGTTGAACCGCAGGTTAAAGAGCAGACTGTAGTCGAGCCGATTGATGATGTGGATGAGGACGGGACTATTAAGGGGACGAAGGATTAAGAACAGCTCATGCTGAAATCAAAATGGATGATTATTTTATATAAGGGGGTGACCTTGGATTTCATTGAAGGTCAATTCTTGATGATATATATTTAACTTCAAAGACAAATTTATATGCAATCTAACGCTTTCAGTGTTTCTGAAAATTTCAGAAAGATGGCCATCAAGTCCATGCTTTCTATTGCACTTTTTCTGTTTACTTATTTAGTCCTTATCATTTTAGCCATAGGGGTGGTCGCTTTATGTGGTTTGATTGCTTATGCCATAATTATGTTGAAAGCAATGATTATCACAATTATGCTCGGCCTGGGTTTTATTGGCATGGGGTTTTTAATATTCTTTTTCCTGATTAAGTTCATTTTCAGCCGTTCTGCAAAAGTCGACAGAAGCCACCTTATTGAAATTACCCAATCACAACAACCACAACTATTTAAAATGATCAATGAAATAGTTGTCGAGGTCAAAACAGATTATCCCAAAAAGGTATATCTCTCTTCTGATGTAAACGCATCTGTCTTTTATGATTCAAGTTTCTGGAGCATGTTTTTTCCAGTTAAAAAGAACCTCCAAATAGGATTGGGGTTAATGAACTCAGTGTCGGCAGTAGAATTAAAGGCAATTCTGGCCCACGAATTCGGTCATTTTTCACAGCGTAGTATGAAAGTAGGCGGATATGTTTATCATGTAAACAAGGTTATTTATAACATGTTGTATGACAATGACAGCTATAGTAACCTGTTGAACCGATGGTCGAATATGAGTTCCTATTTCAGTTTGTTTTCTGGTGGCGCCATTTGGGTTATCGGTGGAATTCAACAGGTGTTGTATAAAGTTTATAACCGATTGAATTTAAGTTATATGGCTTTATCCAGAGAAATGGAGTTTCATGCAGATGCTGTTGCCGCAAGTGTTGCAGGCTCTCAGCCGTTAATTAGTTCGTTGCTAAGGTTAGGAATTGCGGATCAGTCATTATCTACAGTTTTTGATTACTATAATAGTAAAATTGAAACCTCTCAAAGAACTAATAATATATATCCGCAACATTTTTTTGTGCTAAACCAAATAGCAAATGTAGAAAAATTACCTTTCAATAACGGTCTACCTAGTTTAACAGTAGACGTGTATAAGCGGTTTAGTAAAACAAAATTGATACTCGACAACCAATGGTCATCACATCCAAGCACCGAGGAGCGTGTAGCGGGGTTGATGATGCTTAATCAACCGCAAAGAGAACAGGGAATGGATATGGCCATGGATTTGCTTGTTGATAAGGATACCGTGCAGGAAATGATTACTGATCGACTATTTGTTTCTGTTAACTATGCAGATGAAGTAACCATTACAGATGACAAGACCTTTAAAGAGGAATATCTAAAACGGGAGGAGGAGTATTCCTATCCTGAAATTTATAATGGTTATTTTATTTCCCGCGATCCACACAAGGAATTTACATTGCTGGATTTAGAAATAACTGAAATGTCAGAAGTTCAGTCATTTGAAGTCTTATTTAGTGATCAAATGGTTGGCCTGGCCAAAACCCTGGAGACTGCAATTGCAGACTTGCAGATTATTGAAAGGATTAAAAACAGGGAGGTTGAGATTAATACTTTTGACTATGATGGTAAGAAATACTCATCGGATGAAGCAACTGACCTTTGCCGTAATATTGAGGACGAAATTAACAGGCTAACTGAGCAGCTCAAAAAAAATGAGATAGAAATATTTAGCTTCTTTTTAAATAAATCTATTCATCAGGGAAAACTTAATGAGTTTCGACAGTATGCTTCTAATTATCTCTCTGTAGCCGATGAGATGCAGCTACGCCATACTAGCTATATTGAGTTAGCCAATATTACCTACTTTATGCAGACGTCAACCCCATTAGAAACGATAAGGGAAAACATGCATCAGGTTAAGCAAATTGAAAAGCCATTTAAAGAACAGGTTGGTATTTTATTGACGGATGATTTATACAGAGATCTAATGAGAGAGGAAGTAAGGTCCCGGTTTGAAAAATACCTGTCGAATGACTGGCAATACTTTAACTACGATACCTACCATAACGAAGAGGTAGAAGCTTTTTTTGTAGTGATGAATGATTTTTCATGGTTGGTGTTTAATGGTTACTTTAAAATGAAAAAAGCTTTGCTTGAGTTTCAGGCTGATTTACTTAAGGAATAGGAAATTTGTTCTTTATTTTGAATTTAATTGATCTGAATAATTAAAAAGATACCTTTAGCAAATGAAATACCAGGCACAGTATAAAAACGTTAGTCCGGAAACTTACATTCACCTCAGGGTGTCCAGTGGCTTAAGTGCCAAAACACCAGAGGCAGCAAAGATTGGATTGGAAAACTCCCTTTGTTGCGTAGTAATTGTGGACACTGAAAATAACGATGAACCGATAGGAATGGGGCGCATTATTGGCGATGGTGCCTGTCATTGTCAGGTTGTAGATATATGTGTTTTGCCGGTCCATCAAAAAAAGGGATTGGGAAAGCTGATTATGGAAAAACTGAAGAACTTTATAGATGAATCGTTGCCGCCTTCCTGCTATATCAGTTTAATTGCCGATGGGGATGCCTATCAATTGTACCAGCAATATGATTTTAAGGAAGTATGGCCGGCATCGAGAGGAATGGCATTTTTAAAACGTTGAAAATCCCTAAAACTCCCCTAACACCTCTTTTCAAACGATTGCGCAGGAAATGGTTTGCAAAGAGAATTAATTATTGCTAAATCGCTAATGTAAAGCCTGGTACTGGTTTTCGACAGCAGATTAATTATACCTGGTACCCGGATGAATTTACAGAAACTTTAAAATAATATATTACTTTCTAAATATTGGACAGCAGATTAAATTCTTAGCTTTAGCGGCTTGAAAAAGAGTTATAAAATAGGTTTTGGAGTCTCATAGATATAGTAAATATAATGATTTAGAACTTGCTGAACTGTTTCGGACGGGAGATGCTGCAGCATTTAAAGAAATATATGCCAGGTACAATAAATTACTTTTCCTTTTTGCCCTAAAGAAGCTGGAGGATGAGCAGGAGGCTATGGATGTCGTTCAGGACGTTTTTCTATGGATATTAAACAACAAGGAAAAACTGGCCCTTAATACCTCTCTATCCAGTTACCTTTATAAATCTGTACTCAACAAAATCTTTGACATTTTCCGTCATCAAAAAACCATCAGGAAGTATATTGAACAGGGTGATTATTTCATTGATGTAGATACCAATGAGACAGATTACCTTATTCGCGAAAAAGACATCAGGGCAATGATTGACAACGAAGTTGCCAGTATGCCTCCGCGTATGCGAGAAGTGTACGAGCTGAGGTACAAACAGAACCAGGATGCCGGGGCGATCTCATTGCAGTTGGATATTTCCGAACATACGGTTAATGTACATATACAACGCAGCCTTAAATATCTTAGAAAGCGGCTTGGCGAATTGATTTATATCCTCTTTATTCTCAATTCCTAATCATTAATTCAAAAATAAATTAACTGATATATAGTGTTTTACATTTATTTTTCTTCTTTTTTACAGATGGAGTAATTTTTTGGCGGGGGCTTTACGCCTTAATATCACTTAACAGGCATTGAGCGCTTTAGTGATATGGAAAAGAAGAATATAAAAGAAATCTTAGAAAAAGTTCAGACGGGCGATTTTACGGCTGAAGAAGAAATGGCTGCAAAGCGTTGGCTTTTTCAACTCAATAGAAATAAGGAGCTTTATCATTCCCAGGAAAGGCTTGATGAAGTAAGCGACAAAATGTGGGCCTCCATTGCCGAAAGCCAAAACAAATTGGTACAAAAGAAATCAATCCGTTTATGGCCACGCATTGCAGCCGCCGTTGCCGCGATTTTCCTGATCGTGCTCGGAATAACCTTTTTTAGTTACCAGCGTCAGCAACCAACACTGGTGCAAGACGTTTTGCCTGGACGTGTAGGGGCCACGCTGACCTTGGCAAATGGCAAAAAAATCACCTTGTCGGAAGCTACAACCGGCGAAATAGCAAAGGAATCTGGTATTAGTGTAACTAAATCTGCAGATGGGCAATTGGTATATGAGATTAAAGAAAACGATAAGCTTGCCGGCGGTACAAATACCTTAAGTACTTCAAAAGGCGAAACCTATATTTTGACTTTACCGGATAAAAGTAAGGTATGGCTTAATGCGGCTTCAAGTTTAACCTATTCTGCAGGAATCCATAAAGATGGACTACGTAAGGTAAAACTCGACGGTGAAGCTTATTTCGAGATCGCGAAAGACAAAGACCATCCGTTTATTGTTCAGACAGCCACACAGCAGGTAGAGGTTTTGGGTACACATTTTAATGTCAATAGCTATTCCAATGAACCGGACGTGAGGACAACCTTGTTGGAAGGGAGTGTAAAGGTATCAAACGGAGCAACCGGCAGTATACTTAAACCTAACCAGCAGGCTATTTTAATAGACCATAAGATAACTGTCAAAAACGTAAATGCGGAAGATGAGATAGCCTGGAAAGATGGTGTTTTTCTTTTTCAGGACGAAAGCCTCGCCAATATTATGCGTAGGATTTCGCGATGGTACAACGTAGATGTGGTGTTTGCCGATGGGGTAAACCAAAACCAGTTGTATGGAGGGGGGATATCACGTTACAACAATGTATCTACCGTACTGGAAATGCTGGAGAGTACAAAAGATGTTCGATTTAAGATTGAAGGAAGGAGGATTTTTGTTATGAAATAATTCAACTCTGGTTTAGGATCATTTCATTCCGCAAGTTTTTTTGCAGCAATAATCAGATTCCGGTTGGAGCCGGAACCTGATCAAATGTTTTGATTCATCATCCCATAAGGATTTAATTAATTGCTAACGTGCATGCCCAGGATTTTCGACGATCAGGAGGGCTACACAAATCAACCAAAACAAACAAATTTATGAAATTTATTCATCTAATCAGATGCAATTTACCATGCGTTGTATCTCGTTCAATATTGCGTACCATGAAGTTGATTTTCGTCATCATGACAACTTTTTTGATGCAGGTTAGCGCATCATCTTCAGCACAATTGGTATCGCTGAAGGAAAATAATATTGGCATACGCTCTGTATTCGATAAGATCAGAAAGCAAACAGGTTATATCGTGCTTTACAAGTCCGATCACGTGAAAAGGAGTACCGCCTTAAATGTTAATCTACAGAATGTTCCACTTAAAGAAGCGCTGAGGATTATTTTAAAAGACCAGAATTTAGACTTCGAGATCAAAAACAAATCCATCATCCTAAGCAGGAAACCGGAGCCCATAACCCAAAAACTAATCGAGGAAATTAAGCAGGAATTCGACATCAGGGGTGAGGTTAAGGATGGTAGTGGTAAGGCCATCCCTGGCGCATCTGTAAAGGTAAAAGGAACCAATAAAACTGCTAAAACTAATGAAAAAGGTGAGTTTTTGCTGGAAGGCATTGCCGAGAACTCCATTATAGAAGTGACTTGTATTGGCTTCAAAACCCTACAGGTCCCGGTAACAAAAGAACGCTATTTAAGTGTGAAACTGGAAGAGGATGTGACTGGCTTAAACCAGGTTGTTGTGGTGGGATACGGCACTCAAAAGAAGGTAAACCTTACAGGCTCCGTTCAGGTAGTAGAGGGGGCAAAGCTGAAGAACCGACCAACCAACAATGTTACCCAGGCCTTGCAGGGTACGGTTTCTGGTGTAAACTTCAGCTACGGCAATGGTGGTTTTGAACCAGGTGCCAGTCCCGCGATGCAAATACGGGGGCAGGGAAAACCTTATGTGATTATCGATGGAACAGCCGGCGATATCAATACGATTGACCCAAATGATATAGACAACATATCGGTGCTGAAGGATGCGGCTGCATCTGCCATTTATGGTGCAAGGGCACCTTATGGCGTATTGATCATTACTACTAAATCTGGAAAACAGAATCAGAAAATTCAGGTTGAGGCATCAGCCAATTCCGGCATTACGTCAATTATCAATAAACCAAAGATGGTTGATTCCTATACGTTTGTAAGAGCAATGAATGAATTCCACGACAATCAGGGCGTGGCGAGGCTATTTGCTGAAGGAACAATAGACCGGATTATTGCAAGAAAAAATGACCCCAGCTTACCTGAAACTGTACCCGATCCAAGTAACCCTACCAAATGGGCAACATACCAGCTGTCAAACGGCAACAACGACTGGGTCGACATTCATTTCGGCAATGGACGCCGGAATCAGGAAAATGTCTCTGTAAAAGGAGGTGGCAAAGATGCGGCTTATTTCATATCTGCAGGACATGCTTATGAGAAAGGCATTTTAAAAATGGCTGAGGATAACTATAGCCGCATCAACCTCAACTCAAAAATAGATTTAAATTTAAACAGCTGGTGGAAGTTAACTTCAAATACGCGTATCACAGAAGAAAACAGGATAAATCCGGTATACAATGGCGAGGGTAACTACGCAATGGTGATCCATCATATATTGCGTACCCACCCAAATCAGTATTTAAAATCGCCTAACGGAGAATATTCAGCTTTGTCGAGAGTGCCGCTAATGCGTACAGGTAGCGAAAAAACTACAAAACGAGAGCTTCTGCAACGACTTGCAACAGAAATTACCCCGGTAAAAGGCTGGTCTATCAATGCCGATTATTCTGTTTCACTTCCATTTAGACAGTTTGTGGGTGAGAACCTCACAGCTTACGAAGATCAGGTAGATGGAACCCTTACACCCATTGCCTCCACAGTTCCTTCTTACATCACAAAATCCAAGTCAAATGCAAGCTACAAATCCCTGAATGTGTTCTCATCTTACAAATTTGACTTAGCAGAAGATCACCATTTTGCATTTTTGGGAGGTTACCAGCAAGAATCCAACCGGTACGATTACATGAGGGGGCTTAAACGCGAACTGATCACTCCCGAAGTACCGTCTATCACAACGGCTACCGGAGAGATGCAGGTGATTGATACACTTACCCACTGGGCAACGCAGGGGTATTTTTTAAGGTTTAACTACAACTATCAGGACAAATATTTGCTGGAAGTAAACACCCGGTACGATGGTACTTCAAAATTTGCGAAACATCATCGCTGGGGCTGGTTCCCTTCTTTTTCTGTCGGATGGAATATTTCGAATGAGAAATTCTGGACCAATATGTCAAAACATATAAACAGCTTAAAGCTGAGGGGGTCATGGGGTAGTTTAGGTAATCAGGATGTGGCTGCCTACCAGGATCTTGCCCTTCTGGGGGTACAGACAAACTTAAACTGGATCCTCAATTCCAAACGCCCTCCATACACTACTGCACCTAACCTGATCAACCCCGATCTGACCTGGGAGTCTTCAAAAACCATTGATTTTGGAATTGATATGGCCGTGTTCAACAACAAATTGCAGGTTACTTTTGACTACTATCAACGGTTAACATTTAACCGGCTTGGACCTGCGCAGGCCCTTCCAGCTGTTCTGGGAGCTACCGTACCGCGCGAAAATAATTCAGAACTACGCACCCGGGGCTGGGATGCTTCATTAACCTGGAGAGACAAGATTGGTAGTGATTTCAATTACAGTGTAACAGGAATGCTTTTTGACAATACCAGCGTTGTAACCAAATACAATAATCCAACTGGTATATTAACCACTGATTATACAGGAAAAACAGTAGGCGAAATATGGGGTTACGAAACTGTAGGGCTTATTCAAACTCAGGAACGTGCCGATTTTATGAATTCGAGCAAAATGCAGAATTTTATCAATGCCCAGGTGTGGCGCACTGGTGATGTTGAATATAGAGACCTCAATAATGATGGCGTAATCAATAACGGAAAAAACACGGTAGACGACCACGGAGACCGGAGAGTTATCGGAAACACCACACCACGATATCAGTTCGGATTAAACCTTTCTGCAAGCTACAAGAACCTGGATATATCTGTTTTCCTTCAGGGTACAGCTAAACGCGATCTGTGGTTAACCGGAAACATGTTCTGGGGCTTTAACAACTGGAACCAAACCTCATTATTCCCAAATCACCTGGATTATTATCGAGATGCGGAGGAGACCAAGTATTCGGGCTTAGGACCCAATACCGATGCTTATTTTCCACGTCCTTACAGTACTGCGGCCACCTATGTCAAAAATCAGCAGGTACAAACCCGTTATTTGCAAAATGGGGCATACATCAGGCTAAAAAACCTGCAGATTGGCTATACTTTGCCCAAAACTGCCATAAGTAAGGTAGGGTTGAGCAAAGCAAGGTTATATTTTTCGGGAGAGAACATTTGGACATCCAGTAAGGTACCGGTAGGCTTTGATCCTGAAACTGCCAATGTGGGCGAATTTGGTAATGGGAAGTCCATATTCTCACAAGCCATCTGGGCAATGGGCCTCAATATTTCGTTTTAATTTTAAATCAAACAGGAAATGAAAAAAAATATACTCTTGCAAGTTGGATTACTATGTTTGATCTTGCTTGGTTCTTGTAAAAAAGATTATCTGGACAGGGAACCCTTAATCCAGGTGTCAAATGATGCCTATTGGAAAACGGCCAGCGATCTGGAGAAATATGCACTTCAGTTTTATGCCAGTTTTCCATCTTTTGGTGTCGTCGGAAGTTATACCGGCCTGATCGGATGGGATGGCACCCGTGGCTCCGACACGCAGATCATCGCCGTACCCAGTACAATATGGAACGGATCACGTTCCCAGTCAACATCAGCTTCGGCCACAACCACACCGGCAACCTGGTGGTGGGCAGATATCCAAAGTGTTAATGTGTTTTTTGCGAACTACAAAAAATGTAAGGACCCTTTTAATACTTATAAGCATTATTTAGGCGAAGCTCATTTTTTCAAGGCGTGGTTCTATTTTGAAAAAGTTGTAGCCTATGGCGATGTACCCTGGTTCAGCGATCCCCTGAAAACAAATTCAGCCGAATTATACAAGGCACGCGATTCCAGAACAGTAGTTGTCGACTCTATCTTATGGAACCTGGACAAGGCCTTTGAATATTTAAATCCTTTGAAAACAGCCGTTGGTGGCAATAACCGTTTGAGCAAAGAGGCTGCATTGTTGTTCAAATCACGCGTGGCCTTATTTGAAGGTTCCTGGCAAAAATATCATAAGGGAACCGTTTTTGGAACCGATGGCGCCGATCCGAATAAGTATTTCAGGGCTTCCGCAGATGCGGTTGAAGAATTGATGAAATCCCAATACACTACGGGTATATATTCCAATGGAGCACCAAACGACGATTACTGCAAGCTATTTTCCCTGGCCGACCAATCTAATAACAGGGAGGTTTTGCTCTGGAAAAAATATGATATTGGTTTACAGCTGGGCCACTCTTTCCAGATCTACGTATCAGACCGTACAGCAGGAAATATGCTAACCCTTCAACAGGTACAGCATTATTTATCTAAGGCGGGTACGCCATACGATTATATCAATGTGGGCAAGACCGTTAAGGGCAGCAGTTTCTTAACTAAAATAGGTCAGGACTGTGATCCCCGACTGGCCCAGACCATCTGGACGCCAAATACGGTGATGTGGGATAACGGATTTGGAAAGGGCGTATTCACTAAGCCTTTCCTCGACCAATCTGGTGAAACCTTAAATAACACGGGGTTTCAGATCAGAAAAGGCAACGACCCCAAAGATCCGCAGGCCGGAAGTGGTGTGTCATGGAACACCAACAGCACAACCGGTGCAATTGTATTTCGCTATGCTGAAGCTTTATTAAACTATGCAGAAGCCAAATCAGAATTGGGCGAACCTGTAGACTATACCAAATCATTAAACCTGCTGCGCAGCCGTTCGGGGATGCCAAATTTTGCCGTGCAATCCGATCCTTTGCGCGGTACTTATGCCGATTATGGGTATCCTATTTCCAACGAATTGCAGGAGATACGCAGGGAGCGTACTGTAGAATTGGGATGTGAGGGCTTTCGTTATACCGATTTAATGCGCTGGCGGGCGCATAGCCTGCTGTTGAATAAAAGACCGAAAGGTTATTCCTATGATGCAGCAGAATGGGTAGGTAAAAAAATAAACTACAAGACCGATCCCGATGGTTTCCTGGATCCTTATCAAACCCAATTGCCCAACGGTTATCAGTTTAAACCGGGGCGCGATTACCTGGAATGCATCCCAACCAACGAAATTACACTCAATCCGAAATTAAAGCCAAACCCGGGTTGGTAACGAAATTATATACGGTTAGGTAAATGTACCTAACCGTAATCTTTAATGTTTAAATTTAACCACATGAACAAATTAGCCTATCTTTTTACCTTAATTGCTTTAGCGGGAAGCCTGTCCACTAAAGCACAGGTACCAAAACCGGTTTTGCGGATCGGTCTTATTGCCGATATTCAATATGCCAATGCCGACACCAGGGGCTCGCGTTTTTACCGAAATTCCTTAAACAAGTTGAGGACCTGCGTGGAAGATTTCAATCAGCAAAAGGTGCAGTTTTCGCTCAATCTGGGCGATATTATTGACAGGGACGCTAAGGATCTGGACTCTGTTTTGTTGATTTTAGACAAGCTGAAAAAGCCAATTTATACCACTACCGGAAACCATGATTATCATGGCGTAACAGAAAACAAAACCTTGTTTACCAAACTGGGCATGCCTTCCGAGTATTATTCTTTTGAGCAAAAAGGATGGGTTTTTATCATGCTCAATACTAATGAGGTAGCCTCGTACGCCAATGTTGCCGGTACCTGGAAGGAAAAGGAACTGAATACTATGATTGACAGTATTAAGGTTGCAAAGGGGGCCAATGGCGCAGAATACAACGGAGGGATTAGCAGCAAGCAGCTGAAGTGGGTTGACAGTTTGCTGGCCAAAGCACAAAAACAAAAGCAGAAAGTGTTTATTTTCTCGCATCATCCGCTCGATTTTTCGCGGGGCTTTACCGCGCTCAACAGTCAGCAGATTTTGCAGGTCATTACAAAATATTCCTGTGTCAAAGCCTTGTTTGCCGGACATCACCATAGTGGAGACTTTGGTTATCATCTGTCCATTCCTTGCATTACACTTGAGGGAATGGTAGAGACAGCCGACAAAAATGCATATGGCATCCTCGAGATTTACCCCGATCGATTTGAGGTAAAAGGAGTGGGGCGAACCAAATCCTATAAATTTCCAATTTAATAAGCATATTAGTGACAATGAAAGAAAACAGAAGAAGTTTCTTAAAGAGCGGTCTTGTGGTTGGCGGACTGGCCTTATTGAATCCTGAAAAAGCCATTTCGGCCCCGACAGATACCTCCTGGGAAGCGTTTAAGATCATTACTGGGCCTTATTTACAGACCAATTTTGGCAACAGCATTTCCATTTTATGGATTACCAATAAAAACGGCAACAGCTGGGTGGAGTATGGTGAGGCGCCAGATCAATTGAATAAAAAATCTTTCGGAAAAAGCGACCTGGGATTAAAACCGGCTGGCCGCTTAAACTGTGTAAAGCTCGAAAATCTGAAACCAGGTGTTACCTATTATTATAAGATCGTATCGAAGGAAATTTTAGATTTCCAGCCCTATAAACTTACTTACGGAGAAACCATCTCAGGAGCGGTAGAAAGTTTTGTCAATGCCGATATCAATAAGGGAGAAGTTTCTTTTGTGATGATGAATGATATTCACGACAGGCCTAAGTCAATCCCTCAGTTGCTGGACCTTGACAAAGGAAATAAACGTGATTTTGTATTTTTTAATGGTGATGTTTTTGATTACCAGAGCGATGAAAAGCAGATTATAGATCATATGATCCAGCCTTGTGTGGATTATTTTGCCAGGAAAACTCCTTTTATTTATGTACGCGGAAACCATGAAACGAGGGGCAGCTTTGCGCGCGAATTTTCGGGCTATTTTGATCATGTAGCCAATACAGCTTTTACGCTGGGGCCTGTTCGTTTTGTGATTCTGGATACGGGCGAGGATAAGGAAGATGCACATCCCGTATATGCCGGCATTGTCGATTTTGACCGTTACCGCGAAGAGCAGGCGGCCTGGCTCGAAAACGAAATAAACCGCAAGGAATTCAAAAATGCGGCTTTCCGTATTGTACTGATGCATATCCCGCCCCGTTATTCGGGCGATGCCCATGGGCCGGTGCATTGCACGCAGTTGTTTGAACCTTTAATGAACCGCGGAAAGGTTGATTTGGTGCTGAGTGGTCATACCCATAAATATAAAATCCATCCGGCAGACCGTAAGTTGAATAACTATCCCATTATTATAGGTGGAGGTCCAAAGGATGGTTTCAGGACATTAACCCGAATTGTAGCCAATAAACATCATATTGAGGTCAGTATGCTGGATGATTCAGGTAAAGAGGTTGGTAATTACAAGGTAGATAAGAGATAACGGCTGGCTATTGCTGGTAAATTCCTTTAGCCTCTTTAGGGAGATGCTGCACATGTTTCAGGTAAGCTACTACCTTTTCGTCTTCTTCCAAAGGGTAGGTGTAGCCCAATTGTGCTGCAACCTTCATAGCCGTGTCCCTGAATAGCTCAATGCAATCATAAGTAGCTTTCCAGGTATCAGCAGTGGAAGCATTGGTATAAGTCAACAGGAGTTTCTCGTAAAGTTCGGGCTCAAGGTATTTGTTGTAAAATTTGCCTGCCTTACCCGGATTGACCTTAAAGTCGTAGCTGCATCCAATATGCCAGTCCAGCATTTGCATTAAAGCGGGCTGGATGACGTGATGGAACAACCACTTTGTATAAGGCACTTGTTGCCGCCATAAGGCTTTGGCCAATCCCGAATTGGTATACCAGAATTCGTTACAGCAGTCGTGGAAGGATCTTTCGGTGGGCCTTTTGGTTAGATAGCTGGCTTCACCCGCGTCCGGGATTTCCAATTGTTTGGTGATTCCATCTTTGTCCATGAGTAAGATACTCAGGCTATCCTGTATAAAGTCAGTAAATTTTTCTGTCGGAACCAGGGTTAAGTCTATACGGTTACCATCTAAAAATTGCATCAGGTAGGAGTAAGCGCCTTCCAGTTCATCATCTGGTGGGTACAGTTCCATATCTTCGGGAGTCTGCAGTATCATACGCTCACCAAATACATCAATCCAGCCAGGGTTTTGTATAAAAGCATCCATATCTGTGACTGCATATACGATATCAAAATCCTGAAATATATCCTTTTTTACATTGGGGTTTGCTCTTGATCCGTTTAATAGTACTGCGCGTATCCTGGAGTCATTTGTGGCTACGTCCATTATCAGTTGCATCATTTGCTGTTCGTTTCTGCTTGTCATGGTTTAAAGTTAGAGAAAGGTTAAGGAAGGAAAAATTACTGAATTGAAAATAATTCGATATTTTAGACTATCAAAAATTAGCGCATGCCACACATCCGACTAGAAACCTATATCGCAGCCGATCAGCAAACTGTATTCGATTTATCAAGAAGCATTGATCTTCACCAGATTTCAACTGCTCATACCAATGAAAAGGCTGTAGCTGGTAAAACTTCAGGTTTAATAGAACTAGGAGAGTGGGTAACCTGGGAAGCGCGGCATTTTGGAGTTGTGCAGCAACTTACGTCGAAGATTACAGAAATGAAGCATCCTGAATATTTTGTTGATGAAATGGTTTCGGGAGCATTTAAATCGATTAGGCATGAACATCTTTTTAGTCAGCACGAAGGGGGTACGCTAATGATTGACCTGTTTAACTATGTTTCACCATTGGGACAGCTGGGGAAATTAGCTGACTGGCTATTTCTAACAAAATACTTGAAAAATCTATTGATCAAGCGAAATGAGATAATAAAAAGATATGCTGAAAGGTAAGTAATTTGAATTGATATATGGAATATATAATTCTTATTGTGTTTTGCCGGATGGCTTTTTTAAAACGTTGATTTAAAAAAAAATGAAAAAAATACCGTTATTAATGCTTTGCTTTTTCCTTTTCGCTTGTCAGAATGACCCTAGAGTTGTGCAACGCCCGGGAGAACCTGATATTGTGAAAATTGAGGCTGATGACAGCTTAATGAATAAAGCTATAGAAAAGGCTAATAAGACGCTTGATCAATTCGACAGTGCGTTACAAAGCAACGATACAACCTTGGTTGCACTGGCCATCAAAATGCGGTTTGGTACGCCTGAAGGAGGGGGAGAGCATATTTGGATGACCGACATTGCCACTAAAGACAAACAGTATTATGGTGTAGTAGGTAATTTGCCCGAATCAACCATGGAAGTAAAGGTAGGTGATACCGTTTTGATACCTAAAGATAAAATAAGTGACTGGATGTATATCAAAAATGGCAATCTGGTTGGAGGTTACACTATTCGTGTATTGAGGGACCAACTTTCTGACGCTGAGAAAAAAGCGTTTGATGAAGAAAATGGGTTTGTTGTTAAATAAAGAAATTTATTACAAGAAGAAGATGCAGATCCATAAACCAACAAACAATTTTTGTAAGTACCAGGGACGTTTAGAAGTTGGAATGACGTCAATTTTTTTAAGCTCTTCTAAGTTTAAAGATTGAAAATAATTAAGCTTTATACGTTCCAAACATTCGATCCCAAATAGAGGTATAAAAACCGAAGTTTCTTTGTTCGTTTAAATGATGTTGGTTATGAAATTTTGTAGTTCCTAAAAATAATTGTTCGGCCCGTTTTGGAAAGAACTCCCGGTTCAAGTGGCCAATAGTTCCCCAAATCAAATTGATGAAAAGATAAAATGTAATGGAGAAAATAGAAAAATCATGCAACATAAAAACAAAGATCATCATCAATCCGAACCCTAAGGTTTCAAACGGATGCAACACAAAAAGACTCAGGAAATTAGTACTCATATGTTCGTGATGTTTGCGGTGTAAAATTTTATAAATAAACGGATGATGCACCAGGTAATGGAAAATATACATCAACAGATCCATCACCAAAATAATGGCTACAGTTTCAATAAGAAGCGTCAGAATAGTTTTAGATTCGTTTAACAAAATCCATCCCGACTTCCACAAGTAAACGCCAATCAGCATCACAATGCTATTGAGAAATACCGTATAAAAACTTACATACAAATCAGATTTTAGAAAAGGATGATCGGTCTTTTGAATTTTTTGTTTCGGACAGGTTTTATCAATAAACAGGTAAACACCAATCGAAAACAAATACAAAAATGTATTGGCTATCAAACTAAAAATAGTCCATTTCAACCATGATAGATTTTCAAAAAATGACAGAAAACTCAAAACGCTGGTAATTTATGATTAGCCTGTAAAAGTATGAAAATCTAACTCAAAATTGCCTTTCACAATATATCTACTCAACAGCATCTCAAGTTATATCCGATAAGGTATAAAAACGTAGAAGAGGAGGAAAACTAACAATGAACCGAGCAAAGGTATATTATGATAAAACTCTGGCAGGTTATCTTGAAAAAACCGGTTTGGCTATCGGTTTTCATGCGATAGTACCTACCTTAAGCAGCCAGAAGCTAAGCCAGAGGGCTTTTTATTTACAACTGTAAATAAAAAAATCGGTATGAGCCTAAATACCCTTTGGTAAGAATACTTCTGGCGGAATGCCTAAAAAATTTCTTAAAGCTCGTGCCATTTTTAAGGTAACTTCCCTTTTTCCAGATAAAACAAGAGAAACATGACTTTTAGATCCGATGATAGTCTCTAAATCTCTCGCTTTCAGTCCTTTCTCTTTCATTTTTAATTTAATAACGTCAATTGGATCTAATTCTGGAATAACAACATGTTTATCTTCATAATCTTTTACCAGCACCAATAGCAATTCTAACTCCTCAAATTCCTTTGTATCCGGTTCTGCATGAAAAATTTGAATGGTCCGGTCAAGGGCTACTCTATACTCTTCTTCAGTTTTTAACACTTTGTAATGGTTCATACTTCAATGTGTTTAATTTCAGCTGCATTAATTTTGTCATATTCTTTATGCGAACCAAACCAAATCACATATCCCGCCTGTGTTCTAAAATTAATAGAGACTATTAATCTGTAATCATTCCCTCTAATGTTAAAAATTACCCTGTGATTAGCAATTAAACTTGCGTTACCATAGACTTCTTTTAATTTATTAAAGTTTTCAAAGCTCGCACTGCTAAACTCCTTAAACCATGTTACCAGTGCTGTTTTGGCAGCGGGATACCGTTCTGTATAATA
Source organism: Pedobacter schmidteae (assembly GCF_900564155.1). Lineage (NCBI taxonomy): Bacteria > Pseudomonadati > Bacteroidota > Sphingobacteriia > Sphingobacteriales > Sphingobacteriaceae > Pedobacter > Pedobacter schmidteae. The sequence continues at coordinate 4,248,644 of NZ_LS999839.1, forward strand.
CAGAATGGTTCTTTTCGTAATTATGTTCATTGAATGAATCTAGTCAGTGACACAAATATAATAAAATGGTTTTCAAAATGAAAACTTTTATAATCATGATTTATTTTCATAAAGCAAACCTATACAACTATACACTAATAATCAAAAAGAAAATAAATAAATTTAAAGAATATCAATTAGATGTGTAGTAAATCAATTAGAAATAAATATAATTTTATGAGAAATTAAAACGTCGCTGATGTTATTCGCGATAGCATCCGGTGGGCAAGAATGACGTCAATTTTTTTAAGTTCTTCTAAGTTTAAAGATAGGAAATAATTAAGCTTTATATGTTCCAAACATTCGATCCCAAATAGAAGTATAAAAAATGAAGTTATTTAATCAGCTCTTCAATTATTTTGGTAAAGTAATTACCTATGTAATTGTCCACCCTTTTTTTATATTTGCTCAACTAAATTTTAACCGTTCTCGTGATGATAAAAACAATCTTACCAGTTATAGCATTCGCATTTATCTTTTCTTTTAGTGCATGCAAAAAAATACCTGTGCTTCCCAAAAAAGATACTGACGTAGAAATTCCCGGGCCAGATAACCCAGCGCCAACCTATTATATCAACTATAAGGTCAACGGTGTTGCGGTATCATTAGCTGAAGTATCCGCAACTCGTGGAACAACTTTAACACCCAGAACATTAACTATTTTGGGCAGTGGTAAGGCTGGAGCCAAGCCCTTATTTAAGTTTTATTCTGAAGAATCTTACATTGGTTTTGTAAGGGGGCTTAATATTGGAATGAGTATAAATTCTGCACAGTCACATTATATTGAATATACCAATGAAGCAGGAAAGTTATTTTCAACTGACTACGATAATGATGGTATATATCTTTTCATAGGAGAGATTTCTTATGTTGCCGGAGGTAGTATAAAAGGATCATTTACCGGAACTGCTAAAACAGCTAGCGGCGATGTGGTTAACATTACTGATGGAACCTATAACGTGAAGTTTGCAAATTAGGTTTAAAGCAAGCTATACTTAAGACATTAACTAACTTGAATTGATATATGGGATATATAATTCTTATTGTTTTGCTCTTAGTCTATATTATTTACGGCATCGTCCATATCAAAAACAACAAGGCGTTAAATTTAAGTCAGAAATTGACCTGGATAGCGATTGTGATTTGTTTGCCAGTGCTTGGCGTTTCAATTTACTTGCGGACAACCTTTGTTCCAAGACGGCAACCTTCCGACAAAGTAGATTAATATGAAGGAACAATCACGGTTTCTTTAAATTCTTCAGTATTCCGGATAATTTTCCATAATTTCAGCTTTTTAATCACCATTAAGTCTTAGCTCTAATTTATTGGTAGCCCTATGAAAGATATTGAAGAAATCACAGCGAAATTAATTGAATTCCGTAACGAAAGGGATTGGGAGCAATTCCATAATCCTAAAGATCTGGCGGTGGCCTTAAACATCGAAGCAGGAGAGTTGCTGGAAGCCTTTTTATGGAAAAACCACGAAGAAGCAAAACCGGAAAAAGTAAAAGAAGAGTTGGCCGATGTATTGGCATATGCTTTTTTACTGGCCGAAAAATATGGATTTGATGTAAAAGAGATCTTATTTGAAAAGATTGCCCGGAATGCGGAGAAATATCCGACAGATAAGGCTAAAGGCAATGCCACAAAATACAACGAGTTATAGCAGTTAGCCTTTATTCCCCGGTTTATGAAGTCTTTCAGCATTAAGGATATCAAAATTTTTAAAGTCGACCCAAACGGGTATACTAAAGATCAAGACATTGATCAGAAGTATCGACTATGGCCCTTGGTTTATATCCTTTATAAGCGCAAAGTTTTATACGTTGGAGAAACCACAGATATAAAAAAAAGATTTAAATACCATAGCAAAAATGAGCTTAAAGCCGAGCTAGGCAACAAGATTGTGATGTTTTCAGATTACTTTAATAAATCGGCAACTTTACAACTGGAAGCAAAACTTATTGAGTTTTTGTCAGCCGATGGCAGGTTTAAGCTCCTAAACCTCAATTTAGGTTTAAGCAAACATAACTATTATCATAAAGAGCATTACGAAAAGATTTTTCCGGAAATATGGAATTCCTTAAAAGAGAAGCACATTGTTAAAAATACACTTAAAGACATCATTAACCTTAATTCTTTTAAGTACTCTCCATATAAGTTTCTTAACGGGGACCAGCAAGCTGCAATTATTGCTATCCTGGAAGCATTAAACCAAGGAAAGAAAACAATTTTTGTAAAAGGAGGTGCCGGAACAGGTAAAACGGTTTTGGCAATGTACCTAATGAAATTGCTGGCTACCCCAATGAGTGATTTTGATATTGAAGAGTTTGATGATACTTTTTCAATAGAGGCAGCAGCATTAACCAGGAAACTCCAAGGCGCATACAATAATCCGGAAAGCGACATTGGACTCGTGGTGCCAATGGCTTCTTTACGTGGAACGTTGACCAAGGTTTTTCGTAATATAGAGAACCTGTCTGATGACATGGTCATTACACCGGCCAAAGCAGCGTTAGGCGCTTATAAATTGTTAATTGTAGATGAAGCGCACAGACTCAGACGTAGAAAGGCACTTGGACAGTATGGTATATTAGATAAACCGAATGCGGCACTTAAGCTACCAAGGGATACTCATGAATTAACCTGGATGTTAAAAAAGTCAGCATCCAGAATTCTTTTTTATGATAAACGGCAATCCATTCGGCCGAGTGATGTGGAGCAACGTGAGTTTGATGAGTTACTAAGTAAAGACGATACCCTTTTGATAGAGCTGAAATCGCAGATAAGGTCTAAAGGAGGAGATTTATACTCTGATTTCGTGGAGCGCCTGATGCATTCCGCATTAAAGCCAAAGGAAACTTTTGAATCAGATGAATATGAGCTTCTTTTAATGGACGATGTGGGCGATTTAAGAAACAAGATTATAGAAAAAGATCAGCAATTTGGTCTTTCCAGAGTAGTTGCAGGCTTCGCGTGGGAATGGAAATCTCAACATGATAAATCTTTGTATGACATCTCAATTGGCGGGCACCTATTGAGATGGAATACTACAACTTCAGATTGGATCAACTCTCCTGATGCTATAAATGAAGTAGGATGTATTCATACTACTATGGGCTGCGATCTGAATTATGCAGGAATCATTTTTGGTGATGAGATTGGGTATGATATTGAAAAGAAAGAATTTATTTTTAGGCCAAAGGCATATAAAGACAGAAATGGAAAATCTGGGGTTAATGCTACTGATATTGAAGAATATATAACCAATATCTACGAAACGCTTTTATTAAGAGCCGTGAACGGAACTTATATCTACTGTTGTGATGAAGGGTTGAAGGCTTATTTTACCCAACATATAAAAGTCTCGGGAATTTAAGGGTGGTGGTAAAATATTATCGAAACTCCTGTCATACACCTTAATACCAGTTTCTGGAAAAAGTAACCATCATTAGAAAGATGGAGGCTGCATGAATTTATTATAAACTCAAATCATTTCTTATTTTGCATTTTGTTTAAGAATCTCTAAGCGCAAGAGAATGGATATATTAAAATGGATTAAGTACTGGCGTGATAGTTTGGCTGATGCGGAAAGCATCAATGTAGACGTCTCAAAAATAGATGCCAAATACAAACCAGAAGCCTATAATTTTGAGGAAGCAACGCTACCCGTAGCACTATTCGACGAACTTTGGCCAAAAAATGAACTGGAAAGCCTAAAAGAAGGCCAGATTCTGGACAAAGAAATACTCATCTCGCCATTGTCACTTGTTCCGAGGTTAAACCATGCTATTCCCAAAGCCAACGAAGAAGAAATATCACCTTTCTGGATACCTGCATTGCTCAGTTCCGAAAATGAATTGAAACCCAGGCAAGATATGTATCCCCTGATCCCAAGAAAAATATTGGATCCTGTTTCTTACAGGGATATTGTATTTTCAAGCGTAGACCGGGTTGACGAGGCATTGGCCAAAGTAGAATTAAGCACCGATACCTGGAAAGTATACCAGCAATCGCTCAATAAAATTTTCAGCTATATCACTGGGACAGAAATCCGGGATTTTAAAGGCCAGGAATTCTTTGAGGTAAAATATCAGTGGGTTTTTATACCCGATGAATTGGTTAAGGGCGCATCACATCATATTCTCGAACTGTACCGAGGCCTGATTAAACAATCCAGCTTTCCAAAGTTGTTGAAAACAATCATTAAAGAAGAACATCCAGTCCTTAACAAGCAATATAACAAGGATGAAGTTTTTGAGCGGTCAATAGCCCATTTGGGGCAAATGAATAATGGTTTTGGTTTATCCCCATCGCAACGTAAAAGTTTGGCTCATCATTTTGATTTGAAACATGGTGAAGTATTGGCCGTAAACGGTCCTCCCGGAACTGGAAAAACTACATTGATCCAATCTGTTATTGCCGATAATTTTGTTAAGTCTGCCATGACGGGGCAAAATCCGCTTGTTACGGTGGCAAGTTCTACCAACAACCAGGCCATTACCAATATCATTGATAGCTTTTCCAAAGGCAACTCCGGTACTTTGCTCGAACAAAGATGGCTGCCAAATATAACTTCATTTGCTTTATATATGGTTTCTGGTGATCCCGAAAAGATTAAGAAATCGAAGGAGCGGAACTGGATGTACCATAGTTCTAAAAAAGGGGATAGCGTACTTACTGAGATGGAGAATGAAGATTACCTGCAAACCGCCAAAGGCTCCTTTCTTGAAAAAATATCAGCATTTAGTGGTATTGCTTTTACCGATATTCCGGCTTCGCAGAAATACCTTCAAAAGCAGATTAAGAAATCCTCTGAACTAATTGCAGATGGGCTTAAAGTTTGGAAACAATACCAGTCGATCTATCATTTATTAGTCGCGTATAATGCTGCAGAATACGAAGGGAAAGACTTTTCAGGAGTAGATGATCAGTTCTTTGAAAGAGAAATCTCGGATATCAATAATATGATTGCCAGGTTGGTGGAAGCCAAACAAAAAGAACCCTTTTACTTTTGGCTGCTGTCTTTCTTGAAACCAATCAAAACACAACGCAAATTATATTATAAATCGATATTTGCAGATTGTTCCTTTGATACCTCAACCTGGGATTTTTCTTCCTTTTCAACACTTCAGCCCATTTTAATGGGTAAATCTGAAACGATAAAAAAGGCTTTTGCACACTATAAAGCATTCCACAAATGGCGGGTTTCGACCAACGTACTTAAAGACGAACATTTTTTCATTACAGATGACAATGAGGATAACCGTTTTCTGGATAAACTAGACACCAGAATCCGGTATCAGAACTTCCTATTTGCAGTACATTATTGGGAATCCCGATGGATTGAAGCAACCTCAGCAGCGCTTGAGGATGATTCTATCTGGAAAAATACAGAATCTGGTACCAGGAGTAGGCTCCAACGTTTTGCTATGCTCACCCCATGCTTTGTTTCTACCTTTCATATGCTGCCGAAGATGATGCAATATGTTAGATATCCTTCCCGGCAGATTGACTACCTGTACGATTTCATTGATCTGCTAATTGTAGATGAAGCAGGGCAGGTGAGTCCGGAGGTAGGCGCTCCATCCTTTAGTCTGGCCAAAAAAGCATTGGTAGTAGGGGATAACTATCAAATTGAGCCTGTCTGGAATATTGACGGGCGTACGGATGAAGGCAACCTTTGGAGGAACAAGTTAATCAGTAAGGGAGAAAACAAGAGAATTGAGCAATTGATTGCTTCAGGCTACATGTCTTCCAATGGAAGTTTGATGAAACTTGCGCAAAAAAGCTGTGGTTTTGCCTACAGCGAAAAAGACCGCGGCCTGTTGCTTACGGAACATCGCCGTTGCCTGGACCAGATTATTGCTTTTTGTAACGAATTGGTTTATAACAATCAGTTGGAGCCACTTTCCACTTTGAGATATGAAAAATCGGACTTCCTGCCACCTATGGGCTTTTTAAAAATTGCCGGGCAATCGGATAAATCTGGTACCAGCAGATTTAACAGGGCAGAGGCCCAAGGTATCATCAAATGGCTTAAAGCAAATGAAAGTGAAATTATTGAATTCATTTATCATAAAGAATTAAAGGAAAGTAAAAACCCTGAGAAAGTTAAACCTAAAGCCCTTCATGATTTGATTGGGATTGTTACTCCTTTCAGCGCTCAGAAAAGGTTTTTAACAGAAGCGATGCATTTAAATGGTTTCAAACCGTCATTGTTTCAATACGGAACGGTACATTCTTTACAAGGTGCTGAAAAGGATATTGTGGTCTTTTCGCCAGTTTATACTTCCGAAGTCAAATCAGGCTATTTCTTTGATATGGGACCCAACATGTTAAATGTAGCAGTGTCAAGGGCCAAAAGAAGTTTTATTGTAGCCGGAGATATTGATATATTCCGACCTGGCAACAAAAATGTGCCATCTAGTTTGCTTGCGAAATATATTAAAGATCAAATAAGATAGTTAATGAGGTTTCACGCAGTCTTTTCGGAAAATTGAATATTAGCTAAAATATTTTCCATTATTTGGTTTTTTGAAATTAATTCTTAAAATTTGAAATAACCAAATAACCAAGACGCTACTCATTCATGAAAAATCTTTCTGTATTACTACTGATCTGCAGTATTCTTTCTTTTACTAATGTTGCTGCATTTAAGGATGGGCTGAAGGTTGATATGCATTCTGCAACATGTACCGGCAGTAGAAATTGTTACGCTTGTAGCAGCTGTAGGTATTGCAAACATTGTAACTCAGGAGGGAATTGTAGTGTATGCACTTCTGCGCCACGTTCAGCATCTAAAAATACGTTAATCCCAAATTCTTCAACGAAAACCATTACTTCAACAAGTTCACAATGCCAGGGTACAACAAAGAAAGGTGCAAGATGTAAAAGAATGGTTAAAGGTGGAGGATATTGTTATCAGCATAGATAATCGAACTTAAATAACAAAACTTATTATATATGGATTTTAAAGATCAGATTTCCCAGCTAGCTTCTAGGGTTGAAAAGATGAAAAACCAAATTCAAACTGAAGAGGCAACTAAGAATGCGCTTGTTATGCCGTTCATTCAATTACTTGGTTATGATGTCTTTGACCCCTTTGAAGTAAATCCGGAATTCATTGCTGATCTGGGTATTAAAAAAGGTGAAAAAGTGGATTATGCGATCATGAAAGATGGTGAACCCATTATTATTGTAGAGTGTAAACACCATCTGGAAAAGCTAGATCCGCATAATTCGCAATTGTTTAGGTATTTTCATGTGTGTAAGGCAAAGTTCAGTTTGCTTACCAATGGTTTGATTTATCGTTTTTATACAGATTTGAACGATGCGAATAAAATGGATGAGAAGCCGTTCTTCGAGTTCAATATCACTGAGATTAAGGATGCTCAAATTGAGGAACTTAAAAAGTTTCACAAATCTTATTTTGACGTAGAGAATATCTCAAATACTGCTTCTGATTTGAAATATACCAATGAACTTAAGAGTCTGATTACCTCCGAACTAAGGAACCCATCTGCGGTATTTGTTAAGCATTTTGCCAGTCAGGTATATCAGGGAAAGCTTACAGAAAAAATATTGTCGCAGTTTACAGAGCTGGTTAAAAGGTCTTCTAACCAGGTTTTAAATGATGCCATTACGGACAGGCTTAAAACTGCGTTGGGGAAGGAAGAGGCCAATAGTACCGAAAGTGAAGTTAAGGTAACCAGTCAACCCGTTATGACCGGTGAGAATGGAATTGTCACAACAGAAGAGGAAATTGAAGGTTTTTTCATTGTCAAATCGATTTTAAGAGAGCTAGTTGATCCAAAACGGATTGTTCATAGAGATGCACAAACATACTTTGCGATTCTATTGGACGATAATAATAGGAAGACCATTTGTAGGTTGTATTTGGGTAATAAAAAGTATTTGGTGGTGCTGGATGATAATAAGAAGGAGATAAAGCTTGAAATCCAATCGGTTGATGATTTGTATTCACATGCAGCGATCCTAATTGATGGAGTTCACAAATTAAATGCGCTAAAGAAATAGATTTATCCTGATTTATAAACTCTTTTCGAAGTTCGTTCACATTCAAGATGGCGTATTAAAATTAAAATATTATTTAGAATACAATAAATACTATAAAATGAGTTTGAAAAAAATAGATAAAATAATATATTATTATCAATTAGAAATTAATTTTGAAAAAGGTTTCTCTGCGAATGATGGCAATCTCTTTAGGGAATTGTTTCATAGGTTATTACTCTTAGTTCAAGCTAAAGATCCTTCCAGATATGTTACTTCTCTTAATAAAACTTTATTTATAAATGACATTGATTTTGACCCAAGTAGAAAGTTTATTTATGGGAAAATACGATTAATTAAAGATGAATTTCCTGAATTGATCCATACCGGAACTGATCAGACAAGAGAAATAGAAGCAGCTGAAGAAGAAGGGATAGTTGAAACAAGTCATTTTGTAATTGATTATTCAAGAAAAACAAAGTTCATGGCGATGGAATATCATCAAAGTGGGGCGAAATATTTAGATCTAATAGATTATTTAAAGGAAATTGGTATCAAACAGAAGTGGATATCTGGAATTACGGTTTATAATGTAGTACAAGATGTTTTAAAAGAATTAAAATCTCGTATCAATAACATTTCTGAAATGACAGTCAAAGTATCAAAAACTAATGTAGATGCCATTAAGAAAATTGACGTACCAACTTTTGAGGCCCTTGATAATATGCAAGATCATTTTGAACAGGAGTACGCGGAGATCAAATTAAAGTTTGACTATACAGATTTAACAAAAGCACCTAAAACTAGATCAACATTCATGACATTAATTGATCGCTTAGTAGCTAATAAGAAAAGGCTTAACAATTTCGATATACTAAAAATTAGAGCAGAAGACTCATTAAAAAGAAACAAACTTGAAGCATTTAATTTACTTATCGACAAATTAAGCAGTGACATCAAAGTTGAAAAAAGAGAGAAGTCCCGGATCATATCCTCTGTACATATGTTTGAAATGATGTTTAAAGAACTAGAACGTATTAAATCCAGATTAAAATGAAAAAAATACCAATTAAAGTATTCGATTTTTATTTAAGATTTTCTTTTATCGCAGACATCTTACTTAGTGTTGTTTTAATATTCTTTTTAGATAAAAAGGAATTGCTTTTAATACCTGAGAACAACATATTGCAAACCATTTATTCTAATACTATTTCAACGAGTGTTTCAATAATTGGCTTTGGGCTTGCTGTACTAACAATTATTGTTACCTTTAAAACTAATATTAAGGCTAAGCTTTCGGATGAGGATTTTGAAAAACTAAATGGATTAGAGCTCATTTTATCTTCGTCGCATTATAAATCAATAGTGAGATTGTTTAGAAAGGTTCTATATGAAGTCACATTTATATTTATTATTTTGAATATTTTTTTTGTCTTTCAGAACAATTTTATATACAACAACCTATTCTATATTTTGATATATTCAATAATTTCTATTTCTTTTGCTTTATTGAGAACTCTAATTGTATTATTCAAAATTTTAAACTTGGATAAATATAATTAGTTAGCTTTGCTTACCAATGCGATTGGATGCTTTTATATTTATAATAAATATCTTAGTAAGTAATAATTTTGGAATTATTTCAATTTTGGCTAGCAATTCTCCAATTATGTCGACTACTTATTTCGCTTCAAAATGATCACCCTTTTTCGACGAAAAAGCGGATGTTTGGTCAATTTTTAGATGGCTTTAAGGTATTCGAGTGGTGCTGGCGATTCAGTTACGTTTCCGGGTAAATCTTGGTCCTAGTCATTAAATTACTTCTACACTAAAAGTACGTTTGGATATTAATGCATCTTTCGAATATGAGAATGGTACTTCTAGATTATTTTGTAGTTTGGCGTGGGTATTTCGCAAAAAGTTGTAACTAAATCTCATTTTAAAATGACAAGAGATTTTGGATCTCCGACTTAAAATCTTAATTCTTTATAAGTCTAATGTGCATTTTAACTATATTCAACAGTAGATAATGTAGGTTTATGACAGAAAAAGAAAAAGCTATAGCCGATATATATAATACAGCTAGGAATAAATATCCTCAAAGCTTGCTATATGTTATGCCAGATGAGTTAAGTAAGAAACTAAAGTCCTTTATGCTCATCAGGGAAGATTTAACGTTCATCTTAGATGTCGCAGAACAACTAATCTCTTTAAAAGAATCAGATGATCCCAGTACGACAATAGAATTTGCACTTTGGCAGTCAATTTTAATCACGTATGGAAAGTGTTTTACAGAAAATAAGGCAGGATTTTCAAGGCTTGAGAAATCTTTACTCGAAAAGTATAATGTAAAGTATCAACTATTGCATGAACATTTAATGGAATTACGACACTCATATATTGCGCATCGTGATGATACGGAGCATGAACAAGCTATGGTTTTCATCAAGGTGTCCAAAACTGGGTATATGTTGGATGCAGATACAGAAGATATAATCATAGCAAGGAAATTAGCCAGTCCAAGAGTAGGGGATCTTAAGTCTCTCATAGAGTTACTGGACTTGTTAATAAAAGAGGTGACAATCAAAATCCAAAATAGCGGAGACAGGGCTCATAATGCATTCTTAAAAAAGTATACCCCTGAACAAGCAAAGTGTCTTTTGGTTAATAATATAAAGTTCAAATAATCCTGATATTAATTAGTGATTCACAAGTTCTATCAAACGTGCGGATATTTATATAGTTGCAACTGTTGGTTTTGCAAAAGCTGTCAATTCAATAAAGTTTTCATAAATGCAACAGTCGAATTTAGTAAAGCAGGTACATGACCAGCTTTAATTTCTGAATAGCTGATGGTATTTAAATTCATTGCGTCTGCAACAACGCAAAAATTATAGCTGAGATGATATTCTTCTCCATAATTGCTGTATAGATACTGGTATAAAGCATCAGTGAATATGGCTAGTTCATCGATTGTATATTCTTTTATTTTCGCTACAAACCAACATGCACCGACTTTTTTAACCCCATCTTCTTCAAACATAAAAACATGGTGTGGCAGTACTTGGATAGGTAAATCTTCAATTATTAAAATTGACTTATGTTTTGGTCTTTTTAAATAGGTTATTTTAGCCTGAGGGCGAAGCTGTGAAAAGTCATACTCCTCAAATCTTTGAAGTATATCTATGTTTTTTTGAAACATACTTTTTGTTTGGCTATTCTTTGCAGTTTCCTGCTTGTCAAGTAATATGTCTATTTTTGCAAGAATAAGCTCATTTGAGTCTTCTTTAAAGGTATTGCCTATGGTACTTAAGGAATGAATCCAATAGTTTCCACCTTCCTCGTTATCTTCTATTTTGGGTTTTGGATTTTTAAGTTTGTTAATTAAAGCTGCTTTAGAGGCAGCTGATTTTTTTCTGCGAAACTCGACGATATTGCTTATTGATATTTTTTCCATTTATTTAATTTGGGTTAGGTAACGAAGCAAAAAATCTGACAAAATTTTTAAATATCTGATCATTTGATTGAGAGGTGAAACGATAGCTTGTCTAAATCCTTTGCAGATTTTGTTCCAGTTTTAGTGAGTATTGATTCTTTACTCAAAAAAATATCTATTTAGAATGAGTGAATGTCTTTTAGCCTAACAAAGATGAGTTATTAGAATGTGTAAAGAACTAGAAAACAGAATCATAATTTAATCGTAACTTCTATAATGTGAATTTTTGAGGATTAATTTACGTTTGCGTAGGCTATTTTACCCATGTTTAATCTTAACTAACCTTCTCCACCTTAAAAGCTACTGGACTCTTCAGAAAATCCCCCTTATCCAACAGCCCTGCTATATCCTTAACAAGCTCTATCTTCACATCTTTAGATGTCACCTTATTCACCAAATAAACATGATAAGCAGCCCCATACCGTTCCGCTGAAGTCAATTCATTAATGGTAATTATAAAACTAGGGAAGGAGGCAGCACTAGTGGCCTTAACCTCTATATAAACAGGATCACCATTCAAATCCGTATAAGAAATATCGTAACCATCTTTTTCATTTTCAGCAGCATGGTGCCTTAAAGTACTAGCTTCCACTTTGGTCAAAGTTTTCCGTAGATGTTGCATAACTAGGAGTTCACCTTGATTACCATGAATTATGGATTTTTTGGAATTGAAATTATTATAAGATGAATCAATGCTCCGGCTCTCGCTTTTAGGTTTTACTGGCTTTATTAATGAGTTTATAGCCAAACTAATATTTACTTCCGATACTTGTGGAAGTTCTGCAGCAAGAACAAGCAGCTCACCTGCTTTTTCACTTAAAACCCCTTGGTTATTAACCTGTAATATATGGCTTTGAGAACCAGAGTAAACCAATTCGAACTTACAAATCTTATAGCCACTCTTACCTACAGCTTCCCAAGCCTTTGTCACGTAATATAATCCCGCATACGTATAACCGCTTTTAGGCGAAAAAGGAGAGCGGTGTTTATGTCCTCTTATTACCCTAACTGGTAGGCCATTATTCATACTGAGCACCAAGCCAGCATTTCCTAGATTATCCCAGGATTGATCTTCAACCTGTTTGCCGTTTTTGTTACCTCCAGCTCCGGTATAGATAATGATGTTTCCAGAGTCTTCGTCATCCTCATATCCTCCAGATAACACGATTGCTGCCGTTCCTTCGTTACCATTACCATCAATGCCAGCTGCCCATTTTCGATGAAAGCCATTTGCCATCATGGATTTCCTATCCTCGAAATGATAGCCTTCATTAAAACCTTCTATTTCTCCAAAAACGATATTAGTCATATTGAGCGATAATAATTGTCGGCTGTCAAAGTACAAAAAAATATAATAATCTCCAGAATTTTGACTTTTATAACAACATAATAGGTGAGATGTTCAGAGTGTTATGGGGTATTATTCAGTGTTTTATAAGGTTTTTTGTATTTCAAAATCAGATTTGTTAATTTTAATTACACCTATTGAAATTACCATGGCAGAAGCAATTATTATCCGGCGAGGCAGTGGATCATTACTGGTCGCCATTGAAATGCTCCTGATCAGTGCATATGCTACTTATTGGCTATGCAAAAAGTTTGATTTGGACTGGATACTTGGAGTGCTGATTTTTATCAGCTGTATGTTTGTTATTGGCTTTCTGTTTTTCAGGATCCGCATATTCCGGTATATTTTCTCCATCATTTTTTCTTTAGGCTGGGGATTCCTGGCGCTTGCGATAGCCTTTATGCTTACCAAATCTAATGTAAGTCCCTGGATATTATCCGTTGTGGTCTTCGGTTTAGGTCTTTTGGTGCATAAAAGCCACTTTACAGCACCGGATAATACCGAAGTCATTCATTATAGAGAACGGTAGTTATATGAAGTTTCGGCCGTTGTCTTCATGTTGTTCCTAATAACTCCCTTTCTCTGGAATGCAATACCTCACACCACCACGGGGATTTTCCATGTCTCCCTTGTATCTCGGTATTAAATGACAATGGAAATGAAATACCGTTTGTCCGGCTGTTTCACCGCAGTTCATCCCGATGTTAAAGCCCTCGGGAGTATACCGCTCCAAAATAAGTGACTTAGCCACCTCAATTACATCCACCAAGGCATGCTTTTCGTCTTCTGTTAAGTTAAAATAGTCTTCTCTAACCACATTAGATATAATAAGCAAGTGCCCTGGAGAAACTGGGAAAGCATCTTCAATAATAAAGAAATACTTACTGGTATAAAGGATCTTATCTTTTGATATATCTAGAAAATCTTTCATTAAAAACTACCTTTTAATTCAATCTCGGGCTCCCAAGTGTGAACCGCCAATTCCTTTGCTAAGTTATATTGTTTTTCCAAAAAAGAGATGCGTTGTTGTCGTGTGTTCCCGGTTTGATTGATGATAGTTTCTGCAAGGGGGTGTTTACTTTCAATGTAAAACTCATTGCGATTGTATAGTCTTTCCAGGAATCTTCTATGAGGTATTCTAGAGGATTTGGCGTTATTTACGCGCTTATCGGCCAGCACCAGGTTCCAAACTCCATTGATATTTGCACTTTGATTATAGTGATGTTTTTTATGAAGATGGGGGAGGAAATGATCTACAGCACAGATATCTACACCATCACACTTCTGGATAGAAATGTTCTGGAAGGAATAAAAACATTTCCCTTTTTGATAGCCATTCAATGAATCCCTTACAGAAGTGATGTTAACCCGCCTCATAAAATCATTTTCTACGAAAAGTAGTGAATCATCTTCGTCGTATTTTACTTCAAGCAGGTTCGGGTTAATCCTTAGATTCCAGGCAGTTTCAACCAATTTCCACCTTGCTTCAACTTCCTGATCAAAATTCTTAAACTGAAATGCTTCCCTTAGCTTTAGTAAATTATCTGTAATAACAATTTCCTTTTTACCAGCCACAAAGTTCTTTTCATAAAACAAGTTAGGTATCGCACCACCATTTACGTTCTGAAAGGCATCTATTACGTTAACAAAGCCATATTTTTCTGTATCCCTGTATAGCTGATCCATACTTAATTCATTGTTTATATAAGAACGACAACTGTTTAGAAATTTGCTACTTTGTGAATTTCCCTGTTTATCGTTTGCTTTGAGATGTTCCACAATATGCCTGGCAAATGGCACAGCCAAGTCCGTTAATCTAATGTTAGTGGTTTGGCTATCCATTAAGTTTATCAAAGACTTTGCAAAGGCAAACTTATAGGTAGCAGAGTTTTTTCCGAACAGGATGAGGGCCCTCCATTGAGATTCCAGCGATGGATCGTTAATTTGAAATCTTGTACTCATGACAAATCAAGGTACAAATATTTGGTAACTATGTCAGAATTTTGGTTATATATATGCAGAATTTTAAACTTCAGCTAAATCCAATAGACACAATCCTTATATTCGTTTATCTATAATAACCCACATGAAAAAAATTCTGCTCTTTATTATTTTAACATTTTCTGTCATTGATGTCTATTCACAGCACACTATCATACCGTGGTCTCCAGAAATAGAGAAGGAGTTGGGCGAACATATTGATGCTGAGCTAAGCAAGGTCGGCCTTCCGGCAAATCGTAAAGTTGTTTTAATAAACTGCGTTATTAGTAAATTGAAAAAACACTAGTGCCAGTAATATCTCTTTTAAAATAGCATAACCAATTCCATCTATCCTCTCCGCTGCATTCTACTTATCATAAATGCAAAAGGAAAAAGTACAAAACTCATCCAGACAGCCAGATGGGCCGGTACAAATTGGCAATTGTAGTTGATGTAGTAAAATATGGGAGTTACTATAATTAAGATTAAAGAATGACCGATGTAACTTTGATTTTCGTCATATCGATCGATGTGTTCGTCTTTGACTTCACGAAGGTCTCTGAAATATTGTGCATTGAAAAATGTTCCCTTTCCCGGCAGAAAGGATATTAACATAATTGCGTTTCTGGCAATGTACATTGCAGAAATTCCAAGCAAAAAGTATTGTAAACCTATATACAGGGCGTCTGAAACTTGCCAGGTATTTTCGATAGCTTCAGTGCTGTATATTCTCAAAATATTGTCGAGAGCCAATAATAACATAATTATTGAGCTCCATACGCTTAGCCAAAGCCGGTTTGATCTGGATAACCTGAAATAGGTGACCGCATTGAAAAAAGAGAACAGGCAAAATACCAGGCCAATGCCAAGAGCAGTATACATTAGCCAGTTTTCAATTTTCAAAAGATCATAATCAATTACAAGATAAATTATTGCCATTGATTGCATTAATGTGGTTTTTTCGGTTAATCTAACTTTGGTTCTGCCACTATAAACTATTGAAGATATCACTATAAAGAAGAATAGAAAAAAGTAAGGCCATAAGGATAAATGGGATTCAAAATTATATGAATGCTCTCTTTTGCCTGGAAAAAAAATAATAAGACTTGCTATAAAACTGCCAGCGAAAGTCCATAGTATGTGGCTCCACTTTTCCGCTATCCTGATGCTTTCAACTAACAAACCCAGCATTAGCGCAAACATACTTAGTGAAAATATTTTATTATGGCTAACCCAAAGGCGATAGCCAAAATAGGGGATGAATGCCAATATCAATAACAGGATGATAAGAACAGATATACCGGAGAACAGATCTTTAATTTTCATGAATTCCTATGGAATGAACAGGTTACAGATTATATCCTCTGGTTTCAGAGAGCTTATCCAAAGCAATTTGGGCCGGCATAGGATATTGTTCTTTATTAATGATTATATTTTTCAGTTCTTCGTTTCCGCAGTTTTCGAATTTTCTATAATAAAAGTCTATCTGCATTTGGTGTTCTGATTGCTTTTCTTCCTCACTTGGAAAGAATATCCTCCTTAATTCTTTTTTTACCGTTTTCTCATTAATAATGTAATAAATTATAAGGATCAACAGCATTATTGGGTTAACTGATATTGATTCAATATCACCATAAAACGCATTGAATGAAATACTTCCAACAGTTAGGTTAGCGATATTTAATGTGCTTAAAAATAGCAATATTGTCAATCCATATCGTCGGTATTGGTTATTGGAAAATCTCAGTACGGTAATTATTATCCACAATACAAAACCAACATAGTTATTTAAACTGAGTACATTGCCATACCAGATAGATTGAAAAATTGTATTCGCAGCTAATAAGCCAATGACAGCAATAAAAATGAAATCACTTGTTTTTTTCATGGTATCAATAGATTGGTTTAATTTTTAATAATAACATAATTCTTTAAACCATCTTATTATTCAAGTTTGTCAATTACCGCTTTAATCATTAAATTTTAAACTTACCGGAGTCTTTGAATTCCTAAAATCATAAAGCTTATTCCTATAAATGTACATTTCTGCAGTATCATTTTTCAGGAATAGAGTATCGTTAATCAATAGGCATTTACCATCAATAAACGAAGTTGATGAACCTCTATCTGTGCTGTAAGCTATACTGTAATCATCAGATTGATTCCATTTGGTTATCCGGAAAGTGGTGTCTTTTACCTGAAAGTTCCAACTATCAATTGCGGCGTCAGATTGACTCCCCATTTCCCATGTAAACATATGGTAAGTAATTATTGATATAAGGATACAATTGACAAGAAAAGCATAGCTGTAAACTCTATTAACAAAAAAAAGAATTCCACTAATAATGAGATTTACTATAAATGCGATAGGTACAACTATAAAAATAGCCATTGCAGAACCTGGTCCTAAATCTGAAGAGTTAGTCCATAGCCAAATGACCAGAATATCCAGTAAGAATAATAAGAGTACTCCCTTTAGAATTTTATTTTGCAATGTTTTATAAGTTTACAGCTTTCTTCTTCGTCAATAACGCAATTCCTCCACCCATAAGTCCCATTATGCTGGCAATTATAATTATTGAAATAACCATCATTATAAAAAAATAAAGAGTACATTCATCAATTATAATTTATCTGCGGTATCGCATGGTTTTCAACCATCTCAAAGTCCGGACTGGATATTTAATGACTTAATTGCTTTTATCAGGTTATACTAGAGATTTTTTTTGTAGTCATATTTTCTAATTTAAGCTCCATCATTCCCAATACGGAATAACTATATGGAGACTTTTGGCCTGGAATAATCTCCAAATACGGCATCTTATTATCTATTTTTTTACGGTTTTCGGATGAATATAAAAAGGACTGGCCACCGGTTGAATAGTCTAATAACTGTTTAGAAATGGTTTCTGTTGATTCAAAAAAACTAAAAGATTTTGGCAGTGACCTTTATCCTTATTGTCCCTGACAGGTAATACTACATTATAAAGTTCCCCCTCTGTAGTTAATTTCTTGTTTTTGATATGAGTAGAATTATACATTAATCCATCAACCATTTCCTGATTGTTCCTGACCCATTGCAGTAGGAGTTGGGGAATAATATATTCTGGCTTGAAAGTATCTGCATAATTGCTGACTCTGATAGAGCACGCTGCGATAATTGGCCAAGTCATCAAATATTTATAAGCAGTTTTATTAATATCGTTGTTCCCCCAATCTTCACTAGTAAGATTTAGCAATCTAATTTTTTTGACTGATCTAAGCCTTATAACCTGAAACTCATCGAGATTTGGTCTTTTTAACTCTTCCCATGCAACATAAATTGTTTTACCTAAATAAAGACATGGGAATCCAGGTATACTATATCGTTGAGTCGAGACTTTTCCTCTGTGTTCAAAAGGTATATGAAACATTTCAGATGCGGAAAGAGGAAAGTTCTCTTTTTTTACCCTGATGCGATAAAAATTCTCGTCCATCTCTAGTTCTTTTATATTCAATAGTTTCTTATACTTGCTAGTTCTGTAATTTAACATTTCTTCGAACTTAATGTATGCCTGTGATGGATAGCCTTTATAATAATAGTCGACGGTCTCAAGTAAAGCTGAGACTACCTTATTCTGAATATTAAGAATATTTGAGAAATTAATTTCACCCTTCATGCCTTTAATCTTAATACTTTTCGGGGATATAGATGCAAGGATCTGAAGATATTTTCCTAAAGTATCTTTCAAAAATTCTCTGTAAGATTTGTCGTTAGGGACTGTCTTTGGCAGTAGTAAATGATTGTCTTTAAAAATCTCATTAATCGTCATGTTGATTGTTTTATTATTTGTGGTCTAAGATAATAAAGTAACAGATTGAGCAAAAGCAACAACTGTAAAGAAGCAGAGAAAAAAGATAATACATATTGGCTTTTTCATGATATAAATTGATAAATATAAATCTACCTAACTACTTCAGATGCTGCCTATTATATAGCAAGCTCTAAACAATTCTAATTTTTCCCAAATAGGTACCAAATTGATCAATCAATGCCTTACTTAATCATCACATTCAGCCCCGGTTTCCAGTCCAGGTGATGGTTGATCTGCTTCTGATCGGTTACTACAATTTGAGCCTTGTCTTTAAAGTTGCTCACTATACCATTGATACCTATTTTTTTGTTCAGGTATAATTTGAGGATGTCACCATCAAAATTGGGGTAGTCTTTCTTAGCTATAAAAACAGAAAGTAGCTGATTGGGGAATTTCCCTCCAATATTTAGTAAAGTATGGTTTTCAAAAGCACGACCTCCGTACACAGAATCTACCACCACAACTTCTTTGCCTGTTGCCTTAAGTATATCCTCAAATTTCCAGTGGCCAATAATAACGTCTTTTACTTCTACAGGTTGTTGTGCTTTTACAGAGATTGAAAAGAATAAGACAACGAGAGCGAATAGTGATGATTTCATTTTTTTAAGATTGATAGAAACGCTAATTTATTCATCATTAAGTTATTCATCATTAAGTTTCTTGATTGCATAAATATATGCAAATCCTGATGTTTTCTCCAAAATATCGGAATAAAACCAAGAATAGCGATGGTGTTGAGCTGGTAAATTAGCGGCTGAAAAAAACGCGGCTAACACTGCTTTAAGTCCGGTTTTATAGGTGTTTACAGGTACGAAACAGGTACGAAACAGGTATGGAGCACCTAGAAAACAGGTACTTATTATACACGGGAACAAGCCCGGAACAAGGCCGGAATAAAGGTCTGGCATAGCTTTTCAGGAATCGACGCTATGCTACAGAATATTTATTTTTAAAACATTATTTTGATAATATAGAATTACCGGTATCGGTATTTTGAAAATATTTTTGTTTGGTTGTTACCAACGAATACAAATTAATATATACGTTTGCGTATATTAAATTCGTAACTTTAAGAGAATAAGGGGACAAACAACCATGATTTCTGTTAATATAGAAAACGATCCGACATTGCTACCCGATTTCAGGGCGGGCAGAGAACGGGCCTTTGACCAGATTTTCCGACATTTTTACCCTGCCCTTTGTTTATTTGCGCAGCGTTTGCTGCCTGCGCAAGCCAATGCTAAAGATATTGCCCAGGATGCACTACTTAAAGCCTGGGAACGAAAATCGGATTTTGAGGGCTTGGGTAAGCTCAAATCTTTTTTGTTTACCTGTGTGCGAAATGCCTGCTTTAATGAGTTTGAAAAAAATAAAGTGCAGCTGAAATACCATGCTGCCCGGCAAAATCCTGAATTTGACGATGAGCAGGGCGTGCTTGAGCAACTTATCCATGCCGAGGTGGTGACCCGAATTTTTGCACAGGTAGATCGCCTGCCAGAGCAATGCCGCAAAGTAATCAGGATGACTTTTGAGGAAGGGAAAAAACCTAAAGAAATTGCTGAAGAACTGGGCATCAGTATCAGCAATGTAAGTAGTCAGAAACTTAGGGGGCTGCAGCTGTTAAAGGACAAACTGTCTGATAAAGATTTTCTTACTGCTGTGGTTTTGATAGTGCCAGGCCTGTGGCATTAAACTCCGGTTAAACAATTGTTAAATATTTTCATTTTCTTTTTGACATTTTGACCAGGCTTCCTGTTATAGCGATAATAATCAGGTATACCAGGCAATGGACGAAAAAAATATACAGGCATCATCACGCGTAGCTGCATTAATTGCAGGCTATTTGCTAAACCAGCTAAGTGCTAAGGAAGTACAGGAGCTGGAAGGATGGGTCAATGCCTCGGCCGTAAATAACGCTATTTTTACAAGGGTTTTAAATGAAGAAAACCTTGAACAGCAGGGCCAGCTAATAAAATCCATTGATGTAGAAGCCGATATGGCAATTGCAAAAGCCAATCTGGATTTTGAACCTGGGCTAAAGAAAATAAAACTTTGGCCGCGCATAGCAGGCGTAGCCGCAGCGGTAGCTGCAATAGCTTTTGGCATCTGGTTCTTCACTGCTCCCCATAATCCCGAACGGTCGTTGCCGTCCGGAGCGACAGCGAAGGACCTGGGCGACATAGCCCCGGGTGGTAACCGGGCCACCCTAACCAGCAATGGTAAATCTATAAACTTAAGTAACGCAAAAACAGGTATTGCTATTAACGCCGCGGCAGTAACTTATAACGATGGAACCAAACTAGATCCGTCGGCTCTCAGGATGACAGAAGGGGATTCTCGTGCCCTGGCTGTCTCCACACCACGTGGTGGAACCTACAGCATAACATTATCAGATGGCACCAAAGTATGGTTAAATGCTGATAGTAAATTGGAGTTTTATTCAAATTATAGTAACAAACTCCAAAGAATTGTAAAGCTTAGCGGCGAAGCCTACTTTGAAGTAGCTACAGCTTACACCTCATTGCAAGGCCGGAGAACGAAGCAAGCCTTTATTGTACAAACGGCCACGCAAACTATAGAAGTGTTGGGTACGCATTTTAACGTAAATACCTTTGGCGATGAACATCCCGGTACAGTGACCAGCTTATTAGAAGGCTCGGTAAAAGCCAGCAACGAAAATGGGGAAACGATACTGAAACCTGGCGATCGTGGTGTGAGTAGCATAAAAGGTATCTTATTACTTATGGGAAATGCCAAAGATGATATTGCCTGGAAAAACGGCAAGTTCCGTTTTGACGATTCCAGTCTGATTGAAGTGATGAACCAACTGGCCCGATGGTATGATGTCGAGGTACAGTACCCTGAGGGCATACCAGAATTGCACTTTACCGGCGATATGAACAGAAACGTAAAATTATCGGAAACGCTGGCATTGTTAAACTACACCAAATTGAAATTTAAAATAGAGGGCAGGCGAATTATTGTGACGAAGTAGGTAAACGGGAATGAAAAGGCAATCATCAAAAGGACTAACCAACCTTTAACAAATAGAAATGGACTGATAAACTAAACAATAGGAGGGAACAAAACAACGCTTTAAGGAAAAGTAAAATAGGGGAATAGCCTGAACGATGTTTGGGACGGGGAGCGAAAAAAGAAGCCGGAAAGTGAGTCGAAGCACTTGCCGGCAGATGATTGAGCCAACCTTTGCCGGTACAAGACCAGCATAAAAATATTAGCTAACAACATTTTTATCAACTCAACTAAGTAAAGTTATGCAATTATTTGCTTATAACCCAGGTATTCCATTACGTATACCGCTTAAACTAATACTTATTATGAAGCTGACCACTTTCATATTAATTATTGCTCTGGCACAAGTAAGTGCTAAAGGATTTGGACAGAAGATAACGCTCAACACGAATAATACGCCTATTGAAAAAGTTTTACAATCTATAAGAGAGCAATCGGGATATGGGATTGTTTATAATGCCCGGGACCTGGGCAATCAAAAAATAACTTTAAAATTAAATAATGCCTCTATTGAAGATGCATTAAACGCCCTGGTAAAGGGCTTGCCTTTAAACTATAAAATAGTAAATACGAATATTCTGATAACCAGGGAAGAGCCTTCCTTTCTGGACCGCCTGGCTGAGCGCTGGGCTGATACTGATGTTCGCGGCGTGGTACGCAATGAAAAAGGCGAATCGATGGAGGGGATAACAGTAAGTGTAAAGGGAAGCAACAACAGAACAAGTACCAATGCGCAAGGTGAGTTTTTGTTGAAGGGGGTTAATGAAGATGCGACATTGGTATTTAGCGGGATTGCCATTGAAACTTACGAAGTAAAGGTAAAAGGTAAGGAAAGTATGACAGTGAATGTGCGGACCAAACAAGTACAGTTAGAGAACGTAGATGTAGTAAGTACCGGGTATCAGGATATACCAAAAGAACGCGCTACAGGATCTTTTGGTATAGTTGATAACAAAACGCTAAACCTTCAAACCGGAACAAATATTCTAAAACGTTTGGAAGGAGTTACAAGTGGAATCTTATTTGACAATAATAAGGAACGTGCTGGAAAAGGGCTTTCTAATGATAATATCTCTATCAGGGGACTTAGTACCATTAACGCATCGATGGAGCCATTGATAGTTTTGGACGGATTCATTTATGAAGCGTCCATTAGCAATATCAATCCAAATAATGTGGAGTCAATAACTATTCTTAAAGATGCAGCGGCTGCTTCTATATGGGGTGCAAGAGCGGGTAACGGTGTTATTGTGATCACAACCAAAAAAGGGAAACTAAATCAAAAGCCGAGTATTTCAATGAACGCCAACGTAATTATCAAAGAGAAACCAGACCTGCACTATATCCCTCAAATGAGTTCAGGAGACTACATTGATATTGAACAACTATTATTTAACCAGGGATTTTTTGACAACGCTATTAATGTTAAATGGCAGGCAATCACCCCTGCTGTCGAAATATTTTTAAAACGAAGAAATGGGGAAATATCGGCTAGTGATTCTGCTCAAAAAATAAATGCTTTAAAAGCTATCGACACCAGAGATCAATATTTAAAATATTTCTATAAACCTGCAGCAACGCAACAGTATTCACTGAATATAAATGGCGGTAATTCAATAAACGCCTATACCATTTCTGCTGCTTATGATCATACAAATGGGAACTTACGAAATAAAGAGCAACGGCTTAATCTAAGCATAGATGAATTGTTTAAACCCATTGATAAACTTTCAATCAGAATTGGTGCGTCTTTTACGCAACAAAACAGTCTTTCCGGTGCTCCAGAGTACCCATCAAATGGTATAGAGTACGGAGGGACAAGGAAGGTAAACTATGTGAGCTTAGTAGATGAGAACGGCAATCCGGCTGAAATCTCTTCATTTTTAAGAAAGACTTATACAGATACTGTGGGTGCAGGTCGGTTACTGGATTGGAAATATTATCCACTTGAAGACTGGAAACATACAACGCAAAATATTAAGACATCTGAACTACTTGGCCATGGCGAATTGCAATATAAACTATTTAATTTCTTGGAGGTAGGTCTAAGATACCAATATGGTCGGCAACAAATTAAAAATGACTATTTGGGAACTTTGGAAAGCTACGAAGCCAGAAACGCAATCAATAGCTTTAGTCAAATAGATAGAAATACAGGTGCAGTAACGTATTTTCTTCCTAAGGGAGGGATAAGAAAGGTCTATAATGAGGTTTTATCATCTTATACACTTCGTCCTCAGATCAATATTGATCATAATTTCAATGATCATTCTATTTCCGCTTTAATAGGAATTGAAAAAAGACAGGTTAAGAAAGAGGGAGACAGGTTCACTTCCTATGGCTATCAATCAGATCCGCTAATTAATAACGCAGTTGATTACGTAAACCTATATCCTACTTTTATTGATGGGACTTACGGTAACATTTCAGGAGCTCCAGAATTTTTTTTAACGAATCAACGTTATTTTTCTGCTTATGCAAATGCTTCATACTCGTACCGTCAAAAATACACGATATCTGGAAGTGTTAGAAAAGATGGGTCTAATCTCCTGGGGCTCAAAACAAACGATAAGTTTGATCCCTTTTGGTCAATAGGAGCGGCATGGAAGATTTCAGATGAATCGATATATAAAGTAGCTTTTTTACCGTCCTTGAAACTTAGAGTGACTTATGGATCAAGTGGAAATCTTGATCTGAGCAAAACAGCATTGCCAATAGGGGTTTATGGCATTGATAGGTTAACAAATTTACCAAGTGCCGTAGTTAGAACATTAAATAATCCAGCCTTAAAATGGGAAAAAGTATCAATGTTTAATGCAGGATTAGACTTTGCTACAAAAGGGGGAGTGCTTAGTGGTTCTATTGATTTTTATAACAAAAAGAGTACAGATCTATATGGCCCATCATTTTATGATTATACAACCTGGGGGCTTAAAAATGAGATAGTAGTGAATTCAGCTAACATGACAGGCCGAGGAGTAGATTTTAGGCTTACGAGTAAAAATATAGATGATATGAATGTGAAATGGACAACGGATTTTATTTTTAATTACGGTTCAGAAAAAGTCACTAAGTATCAAGCAGTAAACCCAACTCAAGTATCGGGACTGATTTTTTTAGGTGGTATGTATGTTACTCCGGTTGTAGGCAAACCTCTTTACTCCATTGCTGCTTACAGGTGGGGTGGATTAGATGCCGCGGGAAAGCCTCAAGGATTTGTAGATGGGAAATTGAGCACGGATTATCAGAAGATTATTGATGGATCATTAGGGGCGGGAGAAAGCGAATATATTAAGTATATCGGTCCATCATCGCCGAATAAATTTGGCACATTAATCAATACTGTTTCCTGGAAAAATCTATCCGCAACGATAATGTTCTCGTATAAATTTGGTTACTTTTTTAGAAAGAGTACAATCTCTTATTCATCACTTATCAATAGCGGAATTGGTCATAAGGATTTTGCCAAAAGGTGGCAACAACCTGGCGATGAAACAAAAACAAATATACCTGTATTTGTATACCCACTTGATCAAGGCTATGAACAATCTGGCGAGCCATTTTATGAATATTCTGAGATTAATGTTCTAAGGGGAGACCATATCAGGTTTCAAACTTTAAATCTGGTTTACTCTATTCCAAGAAGAGGTCCCTTTTCCAAGTTGTTTAGGGAATTACAAATTTATGCGAATGCTGCAAATCTTGGAGTAGTATGGTCAGCAAACAAAGAAAATATTGACCCTGAATATCCCATTGGCCCGCCACCTTCCAGAACCTGGGCTATAGGAATAAGGGCAGGGCTATAATGCTTCACTGGGGATGTTTACAAGGCAAAAATTGACAATAAACTTCTTTATATATATAAAAATGAAAACATATAAGATCAAATTTCTTTATCACTATAAATGTGGACCTGTTTGTAGTGAATTTTTTGCGACAAAATTTCATGAAACCAAATTAAGAGATTCGATCAGGATCATATTTATGGGGATGATTTTAATTTCACTGTTATGTACATCTTGTAAAAAATTTCTTGATCAAACACCCGATCCGAAATTGGTTGAATTGAAAACTCTCCCTGATCTCCAGGCATTATTGGATGATAGTAATATTATGAATTTGAATACTCCTGGGTTAGGAGAGGTTTCTTGTGATGATCATTTTGTAACAACAGATACTTATAATTCTACAACAAAACCAGAATACAAACTCCCTTATACCTGGGAATTGGAGGAATATTTATTTGATGTTAGAAATGATTGGTCAGTTGGTTACAATGCAATATTTAATGCGAATTATGCTTTAGATTATTTACAAAAAATCCCACAAGATTCTAGGAACTCTTTGGATTGGAATAACATAAAAGGATCTGCATTATTTTACAAAGCCTATTGGTATTTAAACCTATTATGGGTTTTTTCTAACAGCTACGACGCGGCTACTGCGCAGAATGACTTAGGTGTTGTTCTTAGAGAATCTGCTGATCCAACGATCCCTTCGAAAAGATCGAGTGTTAAGTTGTGCTACGATAAAATAATTGCAGACTTAAATGTTGCAATTGAATTATTGCCCGATTACCCTAGATATGTTACGCGTCCATCCAAATGCGCTGCTTATGCGTTACTTGCAAGGACATACCTTTCGATGAGGGAATATACCAATGCACTGAAATATGCTGATATGAGCTTAAAAATGAAAAATGACTTAGTAAATTATAATGATCCATCTCAAGTGAGCACTTCGTCTTTTTTTCCATTTCGGCCATTTAATAAAGAGATCATTTTCTTTAGTAGTCAAGGACAACAAGTATTAAAAAGCTCATTACAGGCTTTGACAGATACTTTACTTTATACGTCCTATCGGAATGAGGATATTAGGAAACGTGCTTTTTTCTTACCATTTGGTGGTTATACTACATTTAAGGGCAACTATAATTCTAATAATTTTCATTCCTTATTTACCGGCATCACTACAGCAGAAATGTTTTTAATCCGCTCAGAATGTTACGCACGCGAAGGTAAGTTGTTAGAATCGATGGATGATTTAACTCTTTTGTTGAAAAGCAGACTTGAAACTGGTTCAAGTGTAGGCTTTTTTCCGAGTGATAAAGAAGCGGCCATTGATATTGTATTAAAAGAACGTAGAAAAGAACTTGTAAAAAGAGGGATTCGCTGGCCGGATATCAAAAGGTTAAATAAGGAAGGGCGAAATATTGTATTGAAAAGAATCGTTGCGGGAAAAGTGTATACACTTGAGCCAAACTCTCCAAAATACGCTCTTCCGTTACCTAAAGACATTGTAAATTTTACGGGAATTCCTCAAAATCCAAGATAAATATTAATAAAATCAAAATGAAAAGGTTATATACATTACTTCTTATACTAGTTACCATTGAGGCGTATGCACAGGTAAAATTAAAACCATTAGCTATTGGAGATAAAATCCCTGATAGAATATGGAAATTAATTCCAAAAAAGGCGACAAGTAAGCTAATAATACTGGATATGTGGTCTACCTATTGTACCAGCTGCATGGCAGGTTTCCCAAAAATGAATGAACTTCAACAGAAGTTCAATAAAGAATTGTGGGTTGTGTTATTGAATCCATTCGAAACTCAAGAAGCTATTAACAAACGGTTGGAATCTGTACGAGGCTACAACGACAAGCCTATAATCGTTCCCAGTCTGCCGATGTTGAATAAGGATCATTTAGCCGAACAGTTGCTTCAATTGTTTCCAGCAACACGCATCCCTCTTCATATTTGGATAAGTGATCGTGGAATTGTTGAAGCAATTACTCAACCCTACAATGCCAACTCGGAGCATGTGGAAAACTACTTAGCTGGGAAAAAATTAAATCTGGTACGGAGGGATGATATGCTTGGAAAACAATTGATTCAAACAGGACTAATGCGCCCTTATAATTCTTCACCTCAAAATGTTTACTATTCAGCAATCCTGCCATTCTCAGATGCTACAAATAGTGGTGGAGGAAAGACGGATACCCTTAATAATATTGAAAGATATTGGATAAATAATCGAAGCGTGCTAGAACTTTATGAGATGGCTTATCCTAATGATAGGGTGTTGCTTGAAATGCAGAGTAAAGAAAAGTTTATCAGACCGCAGAATTTAACTGATGATTGGGTGCGTAGATATACTTTTAACTACGAAATTCAACTCCCTTTAAGCGATAAAAACAATTATAAGTCTTATTTACAAGAAGACTTAAACAGGTTTTTTGGCAGTATGTTTAACATTACCGGGGGGATTGAACGAAGAAAGTTTAAATGTTATGTGCTTGTGAAAACAAGCGACCAATATTTAAAGAAGACTGAAGATAAGTATATACAAAGAGAGAATCAATCAGATATATACTACTTGGAGAATCCAACGATTGGTGATGTAGCGAGTTTTGTTTCCGAGGTATTGCAAGATTTAGATAATGGCAATGCATTTTTGAATGAAGCCGATGCCGATGACCGCTACAATTATAGTATAAAACTAGAACTTAACAAGGAGACCGACAATTTAACAAGTCTCAAGCAAAAATTGAATAAATATGGCCTCGATATTATTGAAACGGAAAGAATGTTGGATGTGCGGGTAATTAAAGACAAACCTTCAAAAAAAATATAGACCGTATGAAAGGAAAAATGATAATTTTAATTGGGTTACTATGGTCTGTTATATCTGCACAAGGTCAGATTTTAAATACAGTAAAATGGAGTTATGCCGCTAAAAAAACTTCCTCAAAGGAGGCTGTGCTTTACCTTAAAGCCACTGTGCAACCGGGTTGGCACGTGTTTTCCGTAAACCAGAAACCCGGCGGGCCTTTGACAACTACATTTACTTTTAGCAAAAATGCTGAGTATACGCTGGTCGGTAATGTAACAGAGCCGAATCCCATTTTAAAGTTTGATAAGACTTTCGGGATTGAAATTATGTATTTCGAAAACGAAGTGATATTTCAGCAGAAAGTGAAACTTAAATCTAGCAAAGGCGTGGTAAAAGGCAAAGTAGAGTTTATGGCCTGCAATGATACTCAATGCTTGCCGCCCGAGGAGTTGAAATTTTCAATTCCCGTTAAATAAAGAAACCCTCAGATTGATGCTCAAATATATGGTGCAAGCTGTGCGGGAGGTACTGCGAGGGCAGCCTCCCGGTCACAGCACAAAGAACTTTAAAATATAAAATTGATGGAATATAAAAATACTTAGAAACACCAATAACGCAATCTTATGACACAAAAAATTAAAATCACTACCCGCATCTGGAGCTTTATCAAGAACAAGGATTCCTTCGTTGTTGAGGAATTTATGGCGGCCATGGGGCTGAAGGAAAAGGAGGCTATGGAAATTTTGCAGCAGCTGCACGATCAGGGATACATTACCCTGAAATGGATTGAGGCAAAGGGGAAACTCAGCTTTGTGAAAACAAAGCCTTTTAACGATCATGTAAACTAAACCTAATGATATGACCACAACAGATTTTGAAGTAATTGAAGAGATTTTAACCAGTATCGATAAGGGTACTTACGGGGTACATCCCGACGATTTGTATGTGCTGGACTGCTGCCGGCAACTGGGGGAAGAGGCTGAGATATTTGTCGCCCTACATCCGGATAAGGCCCCTGCTTATTTGAAGCAGCGCAAACTGACGCTTTACCAGCTCATCACCCGGATAGAAAGGGAGATATCGCAATCCGACCCCGGGAAAGGCCTGCAGCTGGAGTTTTTAAAGGTGGGACTTGAAAAGCTATACCAAAGGCATATTCAGTTGCTGGCTGACATACACTAACGCGCTCGTTGTTGAATTAGGTGAGTTAGAACGGAGGCTGCGGGGGCACCTCCGTTTTATACGATTTCAACGGAGCAAAATTTTGATACATCAACTAAAATAAGAGCTATACAAACTAAAAATTAATGGGGTGTAAAAGCCCGGGGCTATACACGGGTAAGGGGAGATGGACATCCTGTGGCCGTAACGCTATAAATTAACGTCATCATGATTGAAAACAAAAATAAGCTGATAGAACGGTATCTGCTGCCGGCTTTTAATGCGGTAACCGTAAAACAAAAAGACTTTTTTGCCTCACTGTGCAAGGTATGCCGCCTGGAGCACACCAGCAAATTCCAGCAGCTGGAAATACCTGGCCCCGCAGAGGGAGGCCGAATGTGGTTTGCCATTGATGCCCTGGTCCATGCTTTTTACTACTGCCCGGTGAAATGCCTCAAGCGGGGCAGCCGCATCTGGAAAAAGCGGGAATTTATTCTGTACAGCGCCAGCCTGATGCAACAGGAACCCCTTACCGATTATATTGAAGTGCTGGAGCCGGGCAGGGTGCTTTCTATAGGGTATACCGAGCTGGCTGAGCTGCAGCTGCTTTACCCACAATTGAACGAGCATTTGCAGGATATCGGTAGAGGGAACGAGCGGTATTATCATCACCGCAACCAGCTTTTGAACAAACCGATTGAACTTCGCATAGCGCAGTTTAAAGAAGAAAATCCCTTGTTTGTGCTGGTGGTATCGCACGCAACTGCAGCCTCCCATCTGGGAATGGCATTGCGTACTTATGTATTTTATCTGGCAAAGGGAAAGTAGGGGACTGATTTGTAACGAAAACTGGCGCTACAATGCCTGAACCTCTTTGATAGAAAGTTTTGTTGTTCTCACGATAAAGTCGATGGACAAACCTTCTTTTTTGAGTTCAGCAGCAATTTCAAGCGCTTCCTCATGCCGGCCCCTGGCTTCCCCTTCGGCTATACCCAGGGCCTTGCCTTCGGCGGTTCTTTTCTGCAATAAGTACTCTTCGGTTCCCATAGTTGTTGTTCTTCCGGATAGTTTTTCCAGTTCTTTATCAAATGTAATCATCATTTCAGGGTTTTCAAAATTTACATAATACTTAATAAAATTGACAATACTTTTATGTTTACTGCCGTCCAGCTTCTTTTTCAGCAGCTCGTGGTTCAGCTCATGCTTGATGGCTTTCAGCTCCCGGTCATTTACTCTTTTTTGTTTGATTGCCGATAAGGCAACCAGGATAACAAGGGCAAAAGGATTTGGATTGGCCTTTAACTCATCTTCCCGCTGGTCCAGTATTTTGTATATATTATATTCATAGGTAAGTCTGGTGCCTAAATATTCTTCCACATAGGGTCCCGGCCTGAAGCTTTTGTTGCTTCCGGTTAAAATAGCCAGAGCTGTAATGGATACATTGTGCCTGGCTTTCATCAGATACCAGTAGCGGAGCATCCGGGTGCTAAAATCTTCTTTTCCCCTTTGATGTTGCACCTCTACGTGCACCGATATCCATTTCTCTCCTCCATCTTTCAGAAATACTTTTAACAGTTTATCTACATAACGTACCCTGCCTGCACCAGTTTCTTCCTGCGGAAAAAGAGGATCGAACTCCTTATCCAGGTACTCACATTTCCTGTTCATGTCAAACAGCTGATCTGCATCCGGAAAGAAGAACCTCAGGAAATCCTCGGAGATGTCCTCCAGGATCGCTTTCCACAAAAAATCATCTTTTTTAGACTGTTTTCTTTTGTTTCGTTTTTGCTGAACCGAATGGTTTATCTTTTCCGACATATATCTGTTTGATGCTGCAAATATATAACTTATAAGTTAATAATACGTATTAATATTAATTAATAAAACATTATAATTACTTACTGAGAAATATTGTAAGATTTTACAAAATATTGGAGACCTGGATTCCTATAATAACCAATAGCAGTGGGCATTTTATCCAGAAAAGATGGCTAAAAGCTTATAATGGATGTAATCGAGTTTAATATATTAGCGGAGGTTTTAATCAATCCCTAATTTATATTTTGAAAGCATCAAAAAACAACAACTTCAGGAAAAGAATTACCTATGCGCTAATGGTCGTTATGATAATTGCATTAGGTATTTTATCCCGAAAAATAGCCTCAATTCCGTTAATTATTGGCGATATCCTATATGCGGTGATGATGTTTCTTTTGATCAAATTTTTTCTAATCAAGCTCGAATATCGGAAGGTTGCGCTAATCAGCCTGTCGGTGTGTTACCTTATCGAAATCACTCAGTTGTATCATGCAGCCTGGATCAATAATATTCGAAATACTACTTTGGGTGCATTGGTTCTTGGAAGTGGTTTTCTTTGGACTGATATGTTAGCTTACACCCTGGGGACTGCAATTTGTATGGGTCTGTTTCTCGGTGTATTTTGGCTACGGCAGGAGCTAAGGGGATACTAATAATAAATTGTCCATACATAAACAAAGAATATAATTATAAAATCACTTTAATTTTAAGATTCCTTATCTTGTTTAATGTCATCAATTTCCTTATTTAGGAAAAAAGATAAACCTGTTCTGATCACAACAGTTCCTGCCAGGATGCCTAAGTCTTGAAATGATGGGTTGAGGATGGTGTCTATAATGTCTGATGCAATTAGAAATTCAAGTCCCAGTAATAGATAATATCCAACCTCAATTTTAATTTGCACCGTCTTTGCTAATAAAAATTTGTCTTGTAGCCGCGTAAGTTCATTCCGAATAAACTTATAAAGACCAATGATTGCTCCGTAACAAATGATTGCAATGCTGATATAGCTAATGATATGAGATAGGGTTTGAAGTATTGCGCTCATTTTACGATTTCTAATATACCTAAGTTACAAATATTTGCGTTTAATATAAGGAGGGGAGAGCGGAACGGTCGAGCCGTAAACGGATTGTGGACTCGAAGAGAGTGGATATGATTGTATCTGTTCGATAAAGGTATTTATCAGATGCTCTTTTCCATCTTATAGTTTACCAGTATCTGTCCCTGAATAGAGTTTATGCTGCTCAGATCCAGCTTGTCCTGGCTTACACCGAAAGAGATTCCAAAGATTGACAGAGAAATATGTCTTTTACAAAAACCTGGAGCCAAGCAGTTGATTCAACTCAGCATCTGTTTTTAACCCCATGCTTTTGATGTCTTTAGCGATTTGAGTTTTGTCCCGTAATCTTGAACCCGGGAAAATTACATATCTCAGCTTAGCGGAATGGAATCTGTCGTCTGGATCTTTCGCTGAATTTAACCCAATTCTACGTGTTTTAAAGAACTCCTGGAAAGGAAACAATTTTCTGGTCTCTTCATCAATTAATTGAAGTTGAAACACATTGGGAATGGTGTCAAACACACCATTAAATTTAGAACATATTTCAGTTTTCACTTTTATAGGTCCATGAATTTCATTTTCAATAAAGTGCTTATTCGGATCAGCATGAGCAGAAATTTTAGCAATAGCTCTTATCAATATTCCGCCATGGTTTATGTTATCACCAAATGTAATATCTAAGCCGGAGCCATGGAAATACCATTTGCCCGTGGTCAACTGCTCAGGATGCCTGTGGGCATATACATCCTTATATTGGGTCTCATTAAAGTAATAGAATTCTATGTCCATTAACCGGTAAGTTGCGTTATTTATTACCAGTTTACAATCGTTAAATAGCATATGAGCAATTCTGTCAAAGCTATGCTCAACAGCCGCAGGAGAGGAGTCGTTGATTTTTAAATCCATATATCAATCCTTATATTCCTTCCCCAGCGTACCATATTTAATTCCTACACTTTTAAAATAGTCACTAAACATCTTATATTTCTGAGTGCAATTTACGCCAATATTAATCCTATCCGACTGTGAGTGGCTTTGTTTGCAACCGAAGCAGACCTGAAAATAATCAAAGACTTTACCGGCCGAGTCAAAAAAAACGAAGGCATTTCTGGGCTCAAAGCACCTTCCTGTACTTTCTACATACACTTCTCCCTGTTTCTTATAGCCAGTATTAAAAATTAAGTTGCTGAGCTGATCAATTTGTTTAGCCGTTAATTGTTTCATCTCAATCAACGTGGTCGTATTTAATATCCCGTCTTTAACATGCAGACCGGTTGTTGGAATGCTGTCTATTTCGTCCTCAAATTCTATTCCTCCATATTTATAAGAAACAGCTAGTATTTTAACCGCTTTAGAAAATGGATACTTAGATAATCGTTGCGCGGGACTATATTTATTCGTAAAAGCACAGTCGCTGAATGCCTCATTGATATGATCCAAATTGAGTGCCGGATCATTTTTCTTTGATTTGCTTTTTTGTTTGCCAACAGATTGAGCAAAAGCAACAACTGTAAACAGGCTGAATAAAATAACTAAGTAGATTGATTTTCTCATTAAACAAACTAATAAATGTCGGTCTACCCAACTACCTCATAATGCTCTACCGTTGGAAACGGATCATAAAAGTGGTGTAGCAGCGCTTTCCATTCCTTGTATTCGGAGGAGTTTCTAAATCCGATAGTATGATCTTCCAGTGTTTCCCACTTAACCAGCAAAATATATTGATGATCATTTTCAATACATTTTTGTAACTCGTGACTGATATATCCAGGCATCGAGGAGATAATACTCTGGGCTTGGTCAAAGGCAATTTCAAAATCGGCAGTTTGTCCTTTAATAACGTTCAATATGGCAACTTCTAAAATCATTTTATTTATGTGTTTTGTCCTCTTTTAACTTTTTAAAACGATAATCCCAAGCACAATAGCACCCAAAAAGGTACTTATAATTCCTCCGACAAACATAAGTTCCGGATACTGCTCTGGTAATGCTGCACTAAACCCAATAGCTGCAGTCAACAAACCACCAATCATTAAAAACATACCGATGCCTTTAAAAATCCTTCTCATAGAAATGGAGTATTTTAATAACGACGTTGTTTTCTTTCTTTCAAAGTTCCTGGAGTAATTGATGCAACTATTACTTAATCATCACATTTAACCCCGGTTTCCAATCCAGGTGATGGTTGATCTGCTTCTGATCGGTTACTACAATTTGAGCTTTGTCCTTAAAATTGGTGACTTTACCACTGATACTGATTTTTTTGTTCAGGTATAATTTCAGGATGTCGCCATCAAAATTGGGGTAGTCTTTTTTAGCGATAAAAACAGAAAGTAGCTGATTAGGAAATTTCCCTCCAATATTCAGCAAAGTATGGTTTTCAAAAGCACGACCTCCGTACACAGAATCTACCACCACAACTTCTTTGCCTGTTGCCTTAAGTATATCCTCAAATTTCCAGTGGCCAATAATAACGTCTTTTACTTCTACAGGTTGTTGTGCTTTCAGCGAAATGGAAAAGAATAAGATGACGAGAGTTGAAAGAAATAATTTCATGGTTATAAGATTAAGATGAGCTGTTAATTTATCTACGGTTAATTTGTTAGTCTAGTAAATATATGCAATTTCTAACAGCATTTTGGAGTTGCCATAAATATTTGCAGGTAGTTACTTTGCTATTCTTTCTTATAAAGAATTATATCGATTTTCAAACAAGCAGAATTTTGAGGTCAAAATCAATTTGAAATAACTGAAGCTACTATTGTCTATATTTAGTTAAACCAGCAAATTATAAATTTTGGGGACAGCGTTGCGTACCTATATATTTTATCTGGCAAAGAGTAGAAGGAGATAATAATTTAATTACCCTAATTTTAGGTTTGTTTTTCGATAAAATCACCCTAATTCTGGGCTGTTTTTTATGATAAATCACCCTAATTTTGAGCATGTTTGAACGTAGCGTAGCATCATATTTAACGACTCCTTATGAAAAAATACACAAAATTGATTGCCAAAGTGTTCGCCCTCTTGATTTTCTTAAGTATGCCTTTACTTTCTGCAGCTCAGGCTTCCCCCGATGCTAACCAAAGGAAAGAAATATTGAAGGTAGTTGATTCCATTTTTAATAGAGGTTTTAAGAACGGGATTGTTAAAGACAGCATTGGCCTTTATGTTATAAATTTTGATTTAGACATTGTTAAAAACAAAAATGGGACTGAAGTAAGGAGAGTAGGTGTAAACGATGAGCTTGGTTACAGTCTTTTCCCTTCCTACAAAAAACTATATTCCATTAATTACAATTCATTGATGGGGTCTAAAAAGAGAATCACGTTAAGAATTCCGGTTTTGGTCGTCAACTCTGGTATCGAAAAGCGGATATATAGGAAAGAAGATGGAAGCCCTCTAATCGATTTGAAGGCAGCCTATAATGCTGCCTATGCATTAATTTCTAATGTTCCGTATGACAACAGAAAGCAGGCCGGAATGGAATATCAACTGCAGTCCTATTATGTCAGGAATCCCAAAACTGCACGGTTTAAAGATATCGTACTTTTGAATCCATATTTTATTGAGATTGTTAATATTAAATAAAAGATGTCGTTTCGACAGAACATTT
This sequence comes from Pedobacter schmidteae, assembly GCF_900564155.1. Classification (NCBI taxonomy): domain Bacteria; kingdom Pseudomonadati; phylum Bacteroidota; class Sphingobacteriia; order Sphingobacteriales; family Sphingobacteriaceae; genus Pedobacter; species Pedobacter schmidteae. The sequence goes on from NZ_LS999839.1 coordinate 4,284,685, forward strand.
GGGTATGTGAATTGAAAACGTTCAGTGTATTGAACATTTTTAAATAAAAAACGTTCAGTACACCGAACGTTTTTGTATATCTGCTTTGTTCAAAACAGATAATATTAAATAATGCATTGTTGCTCGGCAGTACTGTATAGGTTGACCGCGTATAAATTACTTACTAAACTGTCGCTCCAGAAGCTCGGCAGAAATTTCTTTGATAAAGCTGGATTCATTCCCTTTTTCTGTTATCAAAAAAAGCTGGTCTTTTGCACGAGTAATAGATACATAAAACACTCTTCTCTCTTCTTCCAGAAGCAGGTTATAATTTGCTTCCTTGATAACATTCAGAATCCGGTCTTCAAACCAGACATTAGGAAAACCGCCCTTGCCTTCGGTTAAGCCCAAAATAAATACGGCTTTAGCCTGTAGTCCTTTAGAGGAATGGATCGTTTTAAATTGTGGTTTAAGACCTTGCTCTTTAAAATATGCAGCATAAGCTTCGGCCATTTGGTGCGTTCTGAACAAAAATAAGATATCGTCATTTTGAAGCCCGTTCTCTAATAAATCCCACACCTTATTGGCACAAAACTCAATATTATCATCTTCACAATTTCCTCCAAATACAGTAATCTTATCACCTGGTTGCCTGGACGATTGAATGTCCTTATCAACTTTATATTTATTATGAGCAATCACATCATTGCTTGCTTTCACAATATGTTGAGTACTACGGTAATTGGTGTTAAGTTTAATAATTTCAGCATTTGGAAACGACTGAGTAAAATTGATGATAAAATCTACATTCGATCCTCTAAATCCATATATGCTTTGCCAGTCGTCTCCAACACAAAACAATTGACTATTACGATTTAGTAATAACTGAATAAGTGCAACTTGTAAGTTATTGACATCCTGAAATTCATCTACTAATATATATTGGTACTGATCTTTGTATTTATTAAGGATATCAGGTGATTTGGTAAATAAAGATACAGTGCGCGAAATAAGGTCGTTAAAATCAAGATAAGATTTCTTTACACAGTAATCCAAATACCGATTAATAATTATATCGGCCAACTGATAAAACACTTGTACTCTTTCGTGTTGATCCTTCTGACCATTTTCTAAAACAGTTTCTAATTTTAAGTTATCGGCTTTATATCTGTCAATTACTTGAATAATGTTACTTATGAATCTTTTCACGTGATCGTGATAACCATCAAATTCTTCATTATACCTGAGGGGAGAAGTAGCCTTGTGGCCTGTTGGAAGTCGATTTTTTACCAACCTGTCTAAAGTACGATTGAATATGCGGGTATCTTTTGTCATACTATCACACGTTTTGGCAAAAAACATATTTCCCTGCTCAAATTCTCTTTCTTTATGTTTAGTGGGATAACTAATATCAGATACGTGTTCGAGATACATGTTTGCCTCTGGAATATAGAAGTCGGGCTGAAAACTAAATTTCGTTGTTACGCTAAGTTTCGGTTCATATTCGTATTTGATATCATGTCGATAAAGCCAATCTGCAATAAATTGTTCCGATTTGGAACGCACTTCGGTGCCATCAAAGGAGGTGTAATATTTTTGGTGTTCTATTGACGGGACATCCCTTTCAATGTGGATTTTATTGACATGATGATCAAGGATGTAGCGTTTAAACTGTATCAGGAAGCCTGCATCATCGCACAATTCGATGATCAGTTTTTGAATAGTTTTCGGAGCAGTTTCCGGCGATGCATTTGCAGCAAGATCATCTTTATCTTTTCTTTCTTTATTTGTAATAATTTTGAATTTATTATCGAACTCATTAACCCCCATACTACGCAATACAGCATAACAAAAGCTATGAAAAGTTTTTACAGTCAGGCGATCAATCCACTTATATTTTCTCTGAAAATTGGTTCTTTCCTTGTCGATATTTGTTCCCGCATTTAGTATTTCCTGGTATTTTCCAGTTTTATCAACTGAAAGGATTAGCCTGTCAATAATCTCATTGGCAGCATTATGACTAAAAGTGATAGCTAAAATACTGCTTGGGGCAACGCCTTTATGTTCTATCAGATAATTTATTTTTTGGAGAAGGGTTTCTGTTTTTCCAGAACCTGCCCCCGCCAACACTAAAACCTGTTTATTTTCATGTGTAATGGCATTATGCTGCTTATCATTTAGGGTTATATTCCGGGATTTTTTAGTCGTATCTGATTTCATCGGGAGAGAGATTAACCCTAAATTTAGATATTTTTTGCAGTTTTCTGCTATCTTATGTGATAAATCAACTTAATAATCAGGCTTATACAGCCTATTTTTTGTTTATTTGAGCCTCAAACATTATGCCTGCTAAGCCGGGCAGTACAAAGGCGACATTAAATATTTTATAACCTTTAATATTTTGATATTTTGTACAAAATATTGTATTAGGATATTTGTATTTATTATTAAGAAATATTTGTAATTGTAATTTCATAGGATTACATTTGATAAACAGCTTATATTATAATCAATAAGTGGACAGCCACTCTTTTGTGTTAATAATTTCTGTACCCCACAGAAAAATTCTGAACAGCATTCAGAATCCTTGTCGATAATAGCTTCCCTGAATGATCCATAATGTCAGCCTAACCAAACTGAATATGGAAACAAAGAGTAAAAAGAAAACGAAATTGGTCCTCGTAATGACCGTGCTTTGCTTAATTTTTAGCACAATAATGGTCAGTGCCCAATCGACAAACACTGCGACGATAACAGGTAAAGTCATCTCCGCCTCAAATGGAGATGGAATTCCGGGCGCAACCATTAAAGCGACAGCTACCAGCCAAACAACAATCAGTAATGACAAAGGAACGTTTACCTTATCGCTACCCGAAGGTACCAGCATCCTGTCCATCCAACACTTAGGCTATCAAGCTAAAACCCTTAATGTGCAGGTTCCTTTAAATGATAAGTTAATCATCGCGCTTGACGCGGATGATAGGCATCTGAAGGAAATAGAAATCAATGCCGGCTATTATACGGTAAAGGACAAAGAACGAACGGGCGCCATCTCAAGAGTCGGTAAGGAAACCATCAGCCGGCAACCGGTAAGTAATTCACTTGCCGCTTTGATCGGTAGAATGCCGGGGGTCAACATTGAGCAAAACTCAGGTGTATCAGGCGGCGGGTTTACGGTAGAAATACGTGGCCGCAATAGTTTAAGACCAGAGGCAAGGAACCCTATGTATCTGGTTGATGGCGTGCCTTATCCCTCCGGGGAAGTAAACAGCGCAGCCATTGGTGTAAGCAGTATGGGGACTAGCAGTCCGCTAAATTACTTAAACCCTGCCGACATAGAAAGCATTGAAATCCTGAAAGATGCCGATGCCACAGCTATATACGGCTCAAGAGGGGCAAATGGAGTAGTGCTCATCAAAACCAAACGTCCTGCGGCAGATAAAACAGCTCTGGATATTGATTTCAATACGGGCATTTCAAAAGTGGGATCAGAAATGAAACTGCTGAATACCAGTCAGTATCTGGAAATGAGAAATGAAGCTTTTAAAAATGACGGGGCAGTGCCGGGTGCAACGGCCTATGATGTAAATGGCACCTGGGACCAACAACGTTATACCAATTGGCAAAAAGTGCTCATCGGCGGAACAGCGCGGTCGACAAACCTGCGTGCCGGCATTAACGGTGGAAATGCTTTTTCTCAGTTTTCGTTTAGTGGCAATTACAGCAAAAATACTACTGTATTTCCCGACGATTTTGCTGATCAAAAGATATCTGGTACACTGGGTGTTAACCACACCTCGGTAAATCATAAATTTAAGGTCAATTTTTCTGCTTCTTACCTGCTGAATGTGAACAGCCTGCCCAGAGAAGACCTGACCAAATACATTTTACTGGCGCCTAATGCGCCCGCTTTATTTGACAGCAATGGGAAACTGAACTGGGCTTTGACACCTGCAGGAAGCGCCAGCTGGACCAATCCATTGGCGGCCACACGCCAAAATTATACAGGTCGGTCAAACAACTTTCTGTCCAGCGCTATGTTAAATTACGAGCTGCTAAAAGGCTTGTCTATTCGCAGCAGCCTGGGGTATACCCATATCAACTTGAGGGAACAACTTTTAAATTCAGTGGATGCGGTAGTGCCGTCGCCAACGGCTACGGGGAGCAACACCAGTCATAACAATACCATTGAAACCTGGATTATTGAGCCCCAATTGAACTATCAGCGGCAAATTGCAAAAGGTAAGCTGGATGTACTTTTGGGCAGTACATTTCAAAGCGATGCCCAAAGGGCAGTGATAATTGCCGCTACGGGCTATATCAACGATGCTTTATTGGAAAGCATTACCGCTGCACCAACCCGTACAGCAGGCTCTAATGCCAGCCAGTATAAATACAGCGCTTTATTTGGAAGGATCAATTATGCCTGGGACGGAAAATACTTTATCAACTTAACCGCCAGAAGGGACGGTTCCAGCAGGTTTGGGCCGGATAAGCAATTCGCAAATTTTGGAGCGCTGGGGCTGGCCTGGATCTTTACAGAAAACGATTTGATAAAGAAACATCTTTCCTGGTTGTCTTTTGGCAAGTTGCGAAGTAGTTACGGAATTACCGGTAGCGACCAGATCCCAAATTATGGATATCTGGATACCTATTCTTCCACACAAAGTTATCAGGGAGGAACTGCGTTGTATCCTACAAGACTGGCAAATCCTGATTATTCCTGGGAAAGCAATAAAAAGTTGGAGACAGCCATGGATCTGGGATTTTTAAAGGATAAGCTATTTCTTTCGGCCGCATGGTACCGCAATCGTTCTGCCAATCAGCTGGTGGGCTATTCGCTTCCTGATATTACCGGATTTACCAGTGTGCAGTACAATCTGCCGGCAACGGTACAAAATTCAGGCTGGGAATTTGAACTCAATACAGTTAACATCAAAACACTCTATTTCAGTTGGAAAACGAGCTTTAACCTCACCATCCCTCAAAATAAGCTGCTAGCTTATCCCGATATTGCTGCCTCCAGCTATGCCAACAAATATACCGTCGGCGAATCGCTGTACACCCCAAAAGGGTTGCAGTTTACAGGAATGGACCCTAAAACAGGTGTTTATACCTTTAAAGATTTGAATGGTAATGGAAGTGATCTGGACCAGGCGGATCAGGTAAGTGCCTCAAAATCGCTGACCAGCCATGCCTTTGGTGGATTGCAGAATAGCTTTTCCTATAAAAACTTCCAGCTGGATGTGTTTGTCCAGTTTGCCGATAAGACGGTCAGGCTCCCAGATTTCGCCATTCCAGGTATGGCTGGCAACCAACCCGTGACCGTGATGGACAGATGGAGGAATGAGGGAGATGTAAAACCAATTCAAAAGTTCACACAGTCTTTTATTCCCAATGGCGCTGCTTTTAAATACAGCTATTTGACTGCTGCTTCCGACCAGTTTGCAGATGCTTCTTTTATACGGTTAAAAAATGTGGCCCTATCCTGGAATGTGCCATTTGCCTGGAGCAGCAGGTTAAAAATAAATGGATTAAGGCTTTATCTGCAGGCACAGAATCTCTTTACTGTCACCAATTATATCAGCGATCCGGAGGTCTCCTCCATATTTTCTTTACCATCACTGCGTAGCCTTACCGCCGGCATTACGATGAGTTTATAATTATTCAATATTAGAGCAAACCATATGAAATATATAATTTCAAGATCCATCATTTGCGCAGCAATGATGCTCACTTTAGCGTGTAAAAGCTTTGTAGAGATAGAAGCACCTAAAGATCAGATACCCAGTAAAAAAATATATCTGAATGATGAACTGGCAATAGCGGCAATCAGAGGAATTTATTCCCAGATGATGAGCAGCATTTCATTTGCCAGTGGAGGAGTAGGTAGCGTGACCGTATTGGCCGGCCGCTCGGCCGATGACTATATAGATTGTACCACAGCCGGCGCCCTGCAGTTTTCTACCAACGAATTATCACCTGCAAATTCCGAATTACAGGCCGGGCTATGGCAATCTCCTTACAAGATCATTTACTATGCAAATTCGGTACTGGAGGGACTGGAGCATTCGGCAAACGTATCTGCGGCATTAAAAACACAATTGATGGCAGAAGCTAAGTTTGTGCGTGCTTTTTGCTATTTCTATCTAACCAACCTGTTTGGCATTGTGCCCTTAATTTTAGGCACGGATTACCGCCTGAACGCCGTTGCGCCCAGCACCAGGCAAAATGTGATTTATGAGCAAATGATCAAAGATCTGAAAGCAGCGAGAATTGAACTTTCCGAGGCTTATCCCACACCAGAAAGGGTTCGTCCTAATAAAGCGGTAGCAACAGCCTTGCTGGCCCGTGTTTATCTGTATCAGGAAGATTGGTTGAATGCAGAAGCCATGGCTACAGCAGTGATAGAAAAAGATAATGACTACAAAATTTTAGATGATCTGGACCAGGTTTTTCTGAAGAACAGCCTGGAAGCCATATTTCAAATGCCCCCTGTAACCAACAACATCAATACCCGGGAAGGACAGTTGTTTATCCTGAATACAGCTCCCGGAGCGGCTACTAATGTGATTCTGAACGACAAACTGGTTAAGGATTTTGAAGACGGAGATCGTCGCCTGGCCAAATGGGTTGGAAAGTTTAGCAATACATCAGGTAGCTGGCACTATCCCTTTAAATATAAGGTAAAAACGAATACCGTGGTAACTGAGTATTCGATGGTATTGCGGCTGGCAGAGCAGTATTTGATCAGGGCAGAAGCCAGAACAAAATTGGGCAAATATGAAGCAGCCCGCGATGACCTCAATGTGATCCGAAAGCGAGCAAATTTAGAGAACACTTCATTTGATACGGAACCAGAATTGCTGATGGCAATAGAGCGGGAGCGGAGAATGGAATTGTTTGCGGAATGGGGCCACCGATGGCTGGACCTGAAGCGAACGAAACGGGCAGATGCGGTTTTGGCGCCTTTAAAAACACCGAACTGGCAGGCGACGGATGTACTTTACCCCATACCTGCGGCAGAGCGGGCCAAAAATATCAATCTGGAACAAAACAATGGTTATTGAGCTTAATTTTTTAAAAATGGATATCAGATTAATGTTGTTAATGACCATAATGCTCCTGTCTGGAATGACCAGGGCACAGGAAGCTACTTCGCTGAAGAAAATGAATATTGGCGATCAGGTGCCTGAATTTGTCCTGACCAGCCTTATCAACTATCCGATGCCAGAGATGAAACTCAGTGACTTTAAAGGAAAGCTGCTCATTCTTGATTTTTGGAATACCGGGTGTACATCTTGTATAGAATCCTGGCCCAAATTGCTCAAACTACAGAAGCAGTTTAAAGACAAGATCCAGATGGTTTTGGTCAATTACTTGCAAGACGAGAAAGCAATACAACCTCTCCTAAAAAAATGGGAGCGGATATTTGGCCAAAAGATGACATTACCTATCGCCTGCAATGATAAACGGATGTATGAGTTTTTTCCCCATCAGGGTGTACCCCATGTGGTTTGGATAGATGCAAATGGAAGGGTAAAACACATTACTGATGGATTGCATTTGAATGAAGAGAAAATTCAGAAAATATTGGATGGGGAGACTACAACCATTTATGAAAAAACAGCAGGGCATATGGATGAAGTCAAATTCCATAAACCTTTGTTTCTAAATGGTAATGGCGGCTCAGGTGATCAAATGGTTTATAGTTGTGTCATCTCTAAATACGTCCCCGGGATAGGACCAACCACGCAGTATTATAATAAAAAAGACTACGCTTTGGGGGTATTGACTAATGCCTCTCTGATAAGGATGTTTAGAGATTTGTTTGGACGTGGTATCGATAAATACGGTGCCCCATTGTTGCTACCCTATGCCAGGATCATTTTAAAGACAGCCGACACTGCCGCTATAGTATCCTTTGTTAACGGCAATTTCAGATACGAGAATTTATATTCGATACAGACCTTGTCCCGGCAAAAAGCATCGGAAGCCAAAATTAAGCAAAGGATGATTTCAAACCTGGAGCAATATTTTCAGGTGAAAACTTCCTGGGCAAAGCAGAAAATGAAATCATTGGTTGTTTCCAGGTCTTCATCACCCATAACAGCATACACAGAAGGCGAGCGGTTGTTGAATGCTAATAATTCGCAACTGGCTTTTAATAAGATCACTGTTCAGGAGTTTTTGGATAAGCTATTGTCGAATACGAAATATTGGTATGAATTTCCATATCCCGTTGTGGATGAAACAAATTTTGAAGGCTACCTGGGAAAAGTTTCTTTTGAAACGGATTTTAGCAATTACAGGCTGATGGGCAAGGAATTGGAAAAACATGGATTGAAGTTTTCATTAGAAGACCGTGAAGTGGATGTTTTGGTCATTAATGATGACAAGTAAAAGGAAAAGACGCACAGGAAATTTCCCTGTGCGTCTTTTTAATGCGCAGGCAGTTTAAGGGTATATCTGATAAGGTATTGATCGCTCAATGCAAAAATGTAGTTGCCTGCTACTTTAAATTGTATAGTACGCTGGCGATTTGGATTTCTAAGGTAGAAGGAATACAGATATTGTTGATTTTTCAGATGGTAAACATCTATAACTATCGCATTTTTTAAAGTTGCTTCTTCGTCATTCTTTGCGGGTATTTTGGAATGCACATATATCAGAGATCCATAAGATGAGCTATTTGCGTTCACCTCCAGGGGCGGTGATGAAAAGGTGATACTTCTATTTGCGTCAATTTTAGCTACTTTAAATTTAGCCGTATCAATAGGATCTATAGTCTTAATCTTATTCACCAGATTAAGATTTGTATCCATCAATAATATTTGATTTCTATAGAAATACATATAACTAAGCAGGTTGAGTTCTTTATGGTATTGCAGTAATCCGTCCGTACAAAATAAACCGTCGACCTGTCTTTTTAATAAGTTGTTATTGGTAATAGGAGGAGCTGTTTTGGAAACTTTTCTAAGGCTGTTGGCGTAAGTTTTAAATCCAACAAATCTGCAAATCATCGAATTGTCGCTTAAGGGGACATTTTGTGAAAAGTAAGGGACACCGATAACGTAAGGCTTAGCTGTCCATTTCCCGGTTTCACCCTTAAAAATGGTACGTGTATTTCCATCCATCAGATAAAAACTTGCTGAATCGACGGTCAGCTTATAAATACCTTTTTTAAAGTCCTTTTTGTCAATCCTAATGCGGAGGCTTTGGGTGTCGGTCATGGCTGTATTTACTTTAAACACATATTTAGATGCAGTTTTGTTACCTAAATAGAGATGATCATTATTAAGACCAGCAAAATAGAATGAATTATAAGTCAAATCCATTACTTTAATTCCATCTATTACATTTTTGAAATTCCGTTCGAAATTGTAGGACCGCTGGCTTTTCCGGAAATAATAGTTTCCGGTTAGCATAACCATGATGATCATTGGGAGGAGGAGCATGAGTAAAAATCGTTTATAGATCTTTTTCATAGTGTTGATTTAAAATATCCGCAATTACATTCCTGCAATTGCGGTATCCAATTTTACATCTGGTTATTGTCTGTATAAGGCTTTGGTACAGGCCTCTGTTTCGGGATTGTAGATGTATGCGTCCCCGCCAATTTGAAGTGTACATCGGATCAGACTTGGCGTAACATCACAAGTCTGCCCGGGCATTACCGGAGTAGGGGTTTCACAATTTCCCTGATCATTGTATGGCGAGCCTTCAAAAATGGAGGCAGCCTTTTCGTGGTTTGCAAATGCTCCGCCTACAGCTATTATAGCGATTACGACGAATGTCAAAAGTGGTTTGATCATAATTTAATATCTAAATGTTATGCCTACTATGTCTGAGGTATTCGGCATCTCCTCCATTCAATTGCGCAATGAATAACTATGATGTAATCATCATGGAATCGAAGGTAGAGACAGGGGGAAAGCAGGAGTTATGCAGAGCTGCATAGTTTGACTACACAATTCTGCACAGTCTTACTTAAAATTCCTGCCTCCGTAAAAAACCTCTTCTTTAAGTAGCGGCTGCTCATTGTTTTCCACGGCGGTAAGTCCTTTTAATAATTTGGTAAGGTCAAAGCACCGGCTTACAATCACATGTACAACCTCGCCTTCACGTTGCAGTTTACCTTCAACCATCAACAGCTTGGCTGCCAGAATTTCCTTACGGTATTTGGTAAAAAGGTTTTGAAATACCACCAGATTGGAAATGCCGAATTCATCTTCAAGCGTAATAAAACAAATGCCTGTAGCCGTTCCTGGTCTTTGGCGCACCAATATCAGTCCGGCAACTTTTACCCTGTCGCCATCCTTAGCATCATTAAGCTGTGCCGTTGACGATACCCGTAACAGCTCCAGTTGTGCCCTTACAAAGCTAACCGGATGTGCCTTTAAGGAGAGCCCTGTACTGGCATAATCCTGTACAACATGCTCGGAGGTGCGCATGAGTGGCAATGATACTTGCGCTTCGGTAGTACTTTCGGAAGCTTGTCCTTCAAAAAGGGCAATAGGCCTGTCTTTCAATGCTGATACTTCCCAAAGGGCCTGCCTGCGATCTAGCCCCAGCGAACGAAAAGCATCGGCATCAGCCAGCTTTTCCAAAATGCTTTCCGACACACCAGCATCCAGTAATTCGGTAATAGTCCGGTAACCCTGGCCCCGGCCATTCACCAATGCCAACATATCTTCCTGACGTAATCCGTTCACTTGTCTGAAACCTAAACGAAGGGCGCAGTAATCGCCCGATTTTTCTTCCAGCAGGTTGTCCCAGCCAGAAAAATTGATGTCAACGGGCCGCACGTTTACCCCATGTTTTCGGGCATCTATCACAATCTGGGCCGGCTGATAAAATCCCATGGGCATACTGTTCAACAGCGCAGCAGCAAATACATCGGGGTAATAACACTTCAGCCAGCAGGAAACATATACCAGCAAAGCAAATGAGGCTGCATGGCTTTCGGGGAAACCGTAACTGCCAAAACCTTCCAGCTGTTTAAATATCCTGCGGGCAAAATCTTCTTTGTAGCCGTTTTTGAGCATCCCTTCGATGAGTTTTTTTTCAAACTTTTTCACCATGCCATGCGATTTAAAAGTAGCCATGCTGCGGCGCAGTTCATCGGCCTCGGCAGGAGAAAAGCCTGCGGCAACAATCACAATTTTCATGGCCTGTTCCTGAAAAAGAGGAACGCCATAGGTGCGTTTTAAGATTTCTTCCAATTCTGGAGAAGGGTACTCAACCGCCTCCTCACCATTTCTACGGCGCAGGTAAGGATGTACCATATCGCCCTGTATGGGGCCCGGGCGCACAATAGCCACTTCAATCACCAGATCGTAAAAACACTTTGGCCTGAGGCGGGGCAGCATAGACATCTGTGCCCGGCTTTCAATCTGGAACACCCCAATGGTGTCGGCAGCGCTGATCATATCATATACTTTGAGGTCTTCCTCTTTATTGACCTCGGCCATCGTAAGATTAAGGCCATAATGTTGTTTGGCCAGATCAAAAGCTTTACGGATACAGGTCAGCATACCCAAGGCCAATACATCTATTTTTAAAAAGCCCAATGCATCAATATCATCTTTGTTCCATTCAATATTGGTGCGGTCTTCCATCCGGGCATTCAAAATGGGGCAGAGGTCGGTAATTTTGCCCTGTGTGATGACAAAGCCACCGGTATGCTGTCCCAATTGGCGCGGAAACCCAATCATCTGCCCTGTTAGTTCCAGGACCTTGCGCAGGTGTGCATCCCCAGGGTTCAATCCTTGTTCGCGGAGCCGCTCTTCATCAAACCAGCCGGGTTCAAAATCCCACATGGCACCAGAAAGGCGCTTAATGGTATCTTCTGATAAGCCCATTGCTTTCCCTACATCGCGTACGGCGCCTTTGCGGTGCTGCTGCGTAACCGTAGCCACAATAGCGGCCCGGTCGCGCCCATACTTGTTATACACATACTGCATCACTTCCTCTCGGCGTTCGTGTTCAAAGTCTACGTCAATATCTGGCGGCTCATTGCGGGCCGAAGAGATGAAACGCTCAAACAGTAAATCGAATTTAGTAGGATCTACCGAAGTAATACCCAGGCAATAACAAACCGTAGAATTGGCTGCAGAGCCACGCCCCTGACACAAAATGCCCTGCTCCCTGGCATAGCGCACCATATCGTATACCGTTAAAAAGTACGAAGCATAATTCATTTCTTCCATAAAGGTCAGCTCGTAACGGATGGCAGTGCTGATTTTTTCCGGAATGTCATCTCCAAAATGTGCCTTGGCACCCTGCCAGGCCAAAAAGGTAAGCTCTTCCTGTGGTGTACGGCCCTCGGTAGTCAGCTCATCTGGGTAGATATATTTTAAACTGCTGAGACAAAACTGGCAGGCATCGGCAATTTGCTGCGCATTGCGAATGGCTTCGGGATAGGGCCTGAACAGGCGCAACATCTCGGCTATAGGCTTTAAATGCCTTTCGGCATTGGCATGTAGTTTAAAACCAGCGGTATGTATGGTACACTTTTCGCGTACACAGGTCAAAATATCCTGCAGCTCGCGCCTTGCAGGGGTATGGTAATGCACATCATTGGTGGCCACCAGGGGAATACGGTATTTGGTAGCCAATTGCGAAAGGCGGTAAAGGATTTTATGATCATTGCCCAGGTAAGCCCGGCTCATACCAAGGTAAAGCGAAGCACCTAAATGTGCCCGGTAATCCTGTAAGTCTTTTTCAAATGCCTGATCAAATTCAAACTTTGCATTTAAGGTTGCCGGGGGGATAACAATAAATATCATCCCTTCGGCATGGGCATATACATCCGCTTTGTAAAGGTGACAATCGCCTTTTTCTGCCCTCAGGTTGCCTGTACTCAGTAATGTCGACAGGCGGCTATAAGCAGCTGTATCGGTAGGATAAGCCAGTAAGCTGGGGCCATCCAGCAAATTGAGCCTTGCAGCAGGGATAATCTGTATGTTTTTGCCTTTGGCGGCGGCATAAGCACGTACCACCCCGGCAAGTGTATTGGCATCAGTAATGGCAATTTTAGTGTAGCCATAGGCAATGGCTTGTGCTACCATTTCTTCCGGATGCGAAGCACCCCTCAAAAAACTGAAATTTGTGGTGACCTGTAGTTCTGTATAACGCATCTAAAACCCTCCTTTTCTCAGGCAAAATATCCATGAATAAACCAGTGATTAGATCGATCTCCTGCATAATGGCCCGAGCGAAAAAGCCAGTAGCGCTGCCCAGATTCATCTTCTACATAATAGTAATCGCGATGTTCTCCTTTATCCAGCCACCATTCCCTTTCTATGCGCTCGGGGCCGTCGGCCTTGCTGATGTGGTGTATTTTGCCTTTATAACGGAACAGCATCGGTGGATAATCGGGTATTGGGGCTGTTACTTCTATAGGTTCAGGCCTTTTTAAAAGCTGGGTAGGGCGCGGCCTGTCGTTTGGCCAGCTGATGGCCGGTTGTTCTTGTATGGTACTTGCAGGTTTAAAGGCCCGCTCAGGCCAGTAATGTTCGTCGGGCAGGTAACGGTGTACGATATTTGCGCCAGCTTTACCCGACAAACGATCCAACAGTTCGGCTAGCTTCTGATCATTCAGGCCCGGAGCGTTTGTCCACAAAGCTTCCTGAAAAAGGGGCGCATCTTGTACCTTGCCTGCTTCCAATATAAAAAGTTCGATGCCCAGGGCAGGCTCTATCTGGGGTATTTTAAGGGCAAACAGTTTAAACAAGTGAGCAACATGATGGGAGGGGGCATTGGTACCAATGCTAACCGTGACTACTTTTCCGTCAACACGGAAACATTTGAGGCTGGCTGTCCTGAGTCCTTTACCTTCCTGCTGTAAACGACCGCAAAGGCTTTCCAATAGCTTCTGGATAGCAGTTTCAATGCCCGGAGCCGTACGGATAGGCTCCAGGCAAGGCAGGCGGTCCTGGTAAGGACTAGGTAGCTGCAGGGGGGTAATTATTTCTTCTTCGTTTCCAAGGGCCTGATGGATCCTGAGCAGCAGCTGGTCGCCAAAACGTCGTCTTAGCACCGATCGGGGCATATCTATAAAATTACTGATCTGGTACAGCCCAAGTTTTTGCAACCGTAGCAATACCAAAGGTTCCAGGCGCAATGCAGCCGGAACAAGGGGCAACAGGGCATCATATTGTGCCCCACTGGCTACAAGGGTATACTTACCAAACCTGGCCATTGCCCATGCGGCGCCAGGCGTATCGGCAATGGCTGCACAAACCTGGTAGCCCTTGTTTTGCAGAACAGTTACGATAGATTGGAGATAAGCCTGTTCTCCGCCCCAAAGATGTGTACAACCACTGATGTCCAGGAAAAGTCCCTCGGGTGCATCCATAGCCACAATAGGTGTATAACGTATACACCACAAACCGATTGCTTTGAGTAAACGGAGTTCAAGTCCGGGCTTTTCGTCAAACACCTCTAAATCGGATACGATGGCTTTAGCATCTGCCAAAGGCATGTTTATGGTAATACCTAAAGCCATCGCAATGGGATTTGCAGCTATAACAACCTGGCGTCCGCGGCTTTTTCCGGCAAATACAAATGGGGAAGTTTTAAGTTCGGGCTGGCGTATGGTTAGCCAGTCGGTACTTAAATAGGGGAAGCCGATGGATAGAAAACGCTTTTGCATCAGGAACCGGTTTTTAATGGATGTATTGGCCTCAAATGAGCAACATCATGAGCAGTTACCGGATGAAACCCTGATGCGGCCCATTCTATTTCCCATTGACCGGGATTACCGTTGCGCACTTTTAGCAGTGACACTTCCCAGCGGGGCAAGCCTACTCCTGGCATCCCATCCTCGGCCGCACTGGAAATCGGCTTAATTTGCCAGCGGGCCACGCAGGCCGTGGTCATCATCTTGCTGGCCTGGTTTCTTAAAATCATGCCCGTTACCCCACTTTTTTCGGCGGCCAGCTGCAAACGGCGCGACTGGGTAAGGCTCATGTCCTGCACCTCGGCAATTACTGCGGCCAGACCTTCACATTTGAGGGCCTCTTCGGTGGCCCACAGTACATCTTTTTCCTTTTTCAGGTCAATAAAAATAATGCGGTCGGGCGCCACACCAAAAGCTGTAAGTGAGGGTGGAAACAGGGTACGGCTGGTGCCTATCCATAAACAGGCAGCTCCTTGTTGCATCAATGTTTGCAGCAGGCCGGCAATGAAGGCTCCGCTGGCTGCGGCATGCTCAGGGGCATGGTTTATAAATTCGTGCAGGGCTCCGGTAGGAAATACCGAATTGGGGAATGCTGCTTCAATGGGGCCAAGACCAAAAGTTCTGACAGCGGCACTGGAAGGCGTTTTGATGCCTTGCAAATGCAGTATCTCTTTTTGCAGTCTGTTGACGATTTCCCTGGTTGAATTGAGCTGTTCCATAACAAATACACTACAAATATAATACTAATATTTTTAGTATTTTGCTAATTTTTGAAAAGATTTTAGAACGGATGAAGTATTCGTCTGCAGATGATTTTAAGTAATGTTATCTTTGCGCTCCCATATAACAATTTATGCTGCTGCTCAAACAAATTTTCTCTAATTATAAAGCTTCATTTTCTGGTTTAAGCAGAGAAACCTGGATTTTAAGTATCGTGATGCTCATCAACCGTAGTGGTTATATGGCTGTTCCGTTTATGGGCTTGTACGTAACGCAGTCCTTGCACCGCCAGCCTTCTGATGCGGGGCTGATCATCACTATTTTTGGGATCGGGTCTATTATAGGATCGGCAATTGGCGGAAAACTGACTGATGTAATTGGTTTCAGACCGGTACAAATTATTGCAGCAGTGGTAAGTGGCACTTTCTTTTTATTTTTTGCCAGTGTCACTCATTTTGAAACCCTTTGTGTACTTGCATTGGTCATCAGTTGCTTTTCGGAAGCTTTTAGGCCTGCAAATTTTGCAGCTATTGCTGCTTATGCGAAAGAGGGCCTGCAAACACGTTCATATTCGTTAAACAGGCTGGCTACCAATATTGGCTGGGCATTTGGCGTGAGTATGGGTGGGATGATTGCTTCCTACAACTATCAGCTGCTCTTTTACATCGATGGGACGGTGAGTATTATTGCCGGACTTAGCATTCTATTTTTTCTGCCCAAAATAAAGAACTTCAGTAAAGTGATTAAGGAAAGGGTAAAAGATGTGGTGGTGCGTAAGCCCTGGGAAGACCAACTGTTTATCCGGTTTATTTTATTGACCACCTTATTTATTGTCTGTGCTTTTCTGATGTTTCGTGTGGTGCCCGTGTTTTTTAAAGAAATCTGGAAGCTGGACGAGTTTATGATCGGGCTGATCCTGGGCTTGAACGGGGTAATCATCGCTTTGTTTGAAATGGTGCTTGTTCATCGGATTGAGCAACGACGGTCGCCCATGTTTTTCATCTCGCTAGGTGTGGTGTTTATAGCCGCCGCTTTTTTGGTACTGATGCTGCCTTTTGGTCACCCGATTGGATTGGGCTGCCTGTCTATCATTTTATTTACCCTGGGTGAAATGTTTGCCTTTCCATTTATCAATACGTTTGTGATGAGCAGGGCTAACGAATTTAACCGCGGACAATATGCAGCAGGATATATGCTTAGCTGGTCGGTGGCGCAGGTAGTAGGGCCAACAGCAGGGTTTTACCTTGCCGAGCATTTCAGCTACAATATTTTGTGGATGATATTATCCGGTTTAATGCTGATCTGTGCATTTTTCTATAAAATGATAAAAACTGATTAGCTTTTTTTATATCTTCCAGTTTTAAAATATTAACGCAACTAAGTTGTTATGATTCCACAGGGAAAAAAAATTAAATTATTGATGCTTTTTGTGATCGCTGCTTTTACGGTTAGTTCCTGCAAAAAGGTTCCTACAGTTCCGGGCAGTAGCACGGCTAAAATTTCTTTTAAAGTTGGTACGGTACAAAAACAAGCCTCGGGCGCTAAAAATGTAACATTGGCGTATTATAAAAGTGAGAATACGGTGCAAGTGCTAGGCATGCTGAGCCCTACAGAGGGAGTATCGCTGATGATTACAAATTTTAATGGAGTGGGTGAATACACTGGCGACAACTTTGCGGGAGTTTACATGACCGGAACGGAGGACCCGGAAAGCCATTACCTGGGCTTTGATGAGGGATCTTTGAAAGTTACCTCATTTACTGATAACGTGATAAAGGGGGAGTTTAAATTTACCGGCGAAAACCTTTCCGGTGAGCAAAAGATCATCTCTGAAGGAACATTTGAGGGTAAAATGATGGAGCTATAGTTTTTAAACAACAAATGAACCTAAATAACCAACATGGAAAAACAACAAATGAACAACCGCAGGGACTTTATTAAACAAGCCTCGCTGGCCAGTATGCTTGTAATGGGCACTCCGCAAATACTAAGCGCTTCGACTGCTGCAAAAGCTCAAAAAATTGAACTGAAAAAAGATGATGTCATTTTATTTCAGGGCGATTCTATTACAGACGGCGGAAGAAATAAAACCATAATGGAAGCCAATCATGGAGGAGCTTTAGGCCCGGGGTATCCTTTTCTGATTGCCGCAGCGCTGTTAAATCAGCATCCTGATAAAAACCTGAAGTTTTATAATCGTGGAATCAGCGGCAATAAAGTATATCAGCTGGCCGAGCGATGGGATAAAGACTGCCTGGAACTAAAACCAAATGTGTTGAGCATTTTGATCGGTGTAAATGATTATTGGCATAAACATAACGGCAATTACAAAGGTACATCTAAAATTTACCTGGATGACTATAAACAGTTGCTAGACAGAACTAAACAACAATTGCCTGCTGTTAAATTGATTATAGCAGAACCCTTTGCTGTTAAAGGTATTAAAGCCGTTGACAACAGCTGGTACCCTGAATTTGACGAATACCGTGCTGCGGCAAATGAAATTGCTAAAAAGTTTGATGCTACCTATATCCCTCTGCAAACTGTATTTGATAAAGCACAGCACCTGGCAACAGGCAGTTACTGGACAGGGGACGGGGTACACCCAAGCATTGCTGGCAACCAGCTAATGGCCAAAGTATGGTTGGAACAATTTAAAGGATAATCTTGGCCAGGTTGCCCAATCGCTTTAAGTCATTTTCCAACTGAGCATCCCACTGTAGTCCAAAGTTTAAACGCATGCAGTTGTTAAACTGATTGTACTGGGTAAACATCCTGCCTGGCGAAAAGCCTATCTTTTGTCTGATGGCTACTTCAAACAGCTTGGTGGTATCGGCCTGTTTACCCAGCTCCAGCCACAATACAAAACCGCCCTGGGGCTGTGTTACTTTGGTATGCTCCGGAAAGTAAGCTTCAATAGCCCTTTGGTATTGCAGGCAATTGGTATAAAGCTTTTGCCTTAGCGTGCGGAGGTGATGGTCGTAACGTCCATGTTCCATGAAATCGGCTATCACCTCCTGCTGAAGTGGAGGTGTAGATATCGTTTGTAACATCTTTTGCCTGATGATTTTATCTTTATATTTTCCGGGTGCAATCCAGCCCACTCTATAACCAGGGGCCAATGATTTGGAAAATGAACCACACCACATTACAATTCCGGCTTCGTCATATAGTTTGCAAGGCACAGGCCGGGTGGTTCCAAAGAAAAGATCGCCATACAGGTCATCTTCAATCAAAGGAATATCCCATTTGGTAAGCATACGCACCACTTCTTTTTTATGCTCGTCGGGCATACAGCTGCCCAGAGGGTTATTGAAATTGGTAACGAAACAACAGGCTTTGATGATAGGTAAAACTTTCCTTAGCGCTTCAATTTCGATACCGGTTACCGGATGTGTGGGCAACTCAATGATTTTTAATCCTAATGATTTTACCATTTGGAGTATGCCAAAATAGATGGGGCTTTCCAGGGCTACCGTATCGCCGGGTTTGGTTACCGCGAGCAGGCAATTGTAAATGGAGTTCATGGCACCCGAAGTAGTTACAATATCATTTTCAGCAAGCTTTCCTCCCCATACAAAAGACCACCTGGAAATATTCCGTCTCAGGTTTAAGCTACCCTGTATAGGCTCATAGGCTGTTCCGCTGCCTTCCAGGTTGCGCATAATTTTAATCAGACTTTTATTGAGCTTTGCCACCGGCAATAGGGTATGGCCCGGTACGCCTAGCGAAAACTGGGTGATGTCCTTGTCTTTCAAGGTATCAAACACCCTTGTAATCAGGTCTTCCGGTTGATGCTCTTTTCCATTGATGTTCGGCTTGCTGATAGCGGGAAGGGCAAGCTTGCGGCCAAATACATTGCTGATGTAATATCCCGATTTGGGACGCGACTCGATCAGCGACTTACCTTCCAGTTCCATAAATGCCTGTTTAACGGTATTAAGGCTTACGTCATAGATTTTCTGTACCGTTCTGATGGATGGCAACTTGTCGCCGATTTTTAAGGTCTCGGAAGCAATTTGTGATTCTATGGCATTAGCAATTTTCAGATACAGTATTTCTTTGGGCATGGTGCTGGGGCTTATTATTTTATAAAATTACAATTATGACCGCATTAATTACACTGATTCAGCCAGTTCACTAGCCTGTCTATTGCATTTTTGACATTCGGCCTGGTATTTACTTTCGTCTGATCGCCCCAAACGGAATTAAAACGGGTTAAGGAGAAATGCTGCAGGTTGTTGAATACCCCGGCAGGTTCAACTCCCTGTTCGGTATAGATATGAATAGCTACTTCACCTGATGGATTGATATTGGCAAGTGCACAGGCAATTACCTTCTTATTTTGTTCGGCTACACCAATCGGTAACCCGAAGTCGGCGGTCAGTTTTTCTGTTTCACGATCCTTCCCGTTTAAAGGCAAATCCTTTTGGTAAAGACCCAATACTGATTTCAAATCGGATAAATATACCTCACGAATTTTGATGCCTGTCTGTTTTTGTTGTTCCGTTTTCATAGTGTCCTGCTTTATATTGACAAAATTAAGCAGTAGAATTTAATGAGTACAGATACAGAATTGGTATTAGTTATGGGTACAGATATAAGTAATCGCCAACAGTAAAAATGGTGGTTTTCATGATAGCATGTTTAGATTTAAGATGACGACTTATACAATAATACTATGATAAACGTATGGCAGGATTAAAACGCTACAATATGGGTTATAACTAAAAGTTATTAAGCGTTTTTGTATTTCGTTTATACTTTAATTTATTTGTATAAATAACTATTAATCAATATTAATATGGATATTACTTGAAGTTTTTTATTAATATCGGAAAACCCGAATTTCGTACCTTTCTGATTTAACTGATGGATTTTCCGAAGGGCGAGAAAGCCAGGTTCATCAACTTAAAGTGCTGCCTTCCGAAGGGAATTCCTACAATGGTAATGCACAACAGGAGTCCGAAAAAGAGGTGGGTTAAGGCAATCCAAAAGCCTCCAAAAATTAGCCAGATGATATTCATTACGGTTGACAGGCAACCGGTATTGGAAGAAGTATCTGTAATCCTAACGCCGAAAGGTGCCAGCCCCACAAATGCAAATTTGAAACATTGAATGCCAAAAGGAATGCCTATAATGGTAAGGCATAAAATTAGTCCACCAAATATATATTCAAAGAAGATAAATATACCTCCAAAAATAATCCAGATAAGGTTCCCTATTAAATTCATAGCTATAGGATGAAATATGTACGATTAAGTTACAAGCGTTTTCCCGACGATTTTTATAAAAGCTTTCCATAAAGAGATTATCTTTGAATCCATAACGCAAGATAACTATGAACGAATTGATAAAAAGTCAGAATTTTCAGCAAGGCAACGACATCCCATGGGAATATGCATCGCCTGGTATCCAAAGGCAGGTTTACGGTTATGACAACCGGGTAATGCTGGTAAAGGTGAAGTTTGAAACCGGTGCTGTAGGTTCCGTTCACGAACATCCGCATACCCAGGTGAGTTATGTGGAAAGTGGTGTTTTTGAACTTACCATTGCTGATGAAAAACAGATCCTGAAAACAGGAGATGGCTTTTACGTTCCGCCGAATACCTTACACGGTTCAGTTTGCCTGGAAGCAGGTGTATTGATCGATGTATTTAGTCCGCACAGAGAAGACTTTTTATAAGGCTATAAATTGACACTTTACATTGTCGCTTTATAACCTTATTATTGCTTATTGGTAACAGCACATGTCGGTTTTAATTTCAGATAAAGAGACTTTTGATTATGTATTTTTAAAATATCATAAATCACTGTGTTTTTTTGCGCTGAAATATTTAAAATCAACGGAAGATGCCGAAGAGGTGGTACAATCTGTTTTTTTGAAACTCTATGAAAAGGAGCTGAGCTTTGAAAGTCACGATGAGCTGCGTCCTTACCTGTATAAGTCAGTATACCATGCCTGTTTAAACTTTCTACGTGCCAGGGCCCGTCAGGAAAACAGGGATAAACTTTATTTTGATCAGCTGGCAGAAGAAACACCAGCGCCTATTCATGATATCCTCAGGGCTGAGCTGATTGCTATTCTGCAGCATGAATTGACATTTATTCCTAAAATACAGGCCGACATTATCAAAATGAGCTATTTTGAAGAACTATCTAATGATGAAATAGCCGGAGCACTAAATTTATCGGTGCAAACCGTTAAAAATTATAAGAATATAGGCCTCAAAAATATAAGAAGCAGGCTACCAAAAGGCTCTTTATTATACAGTGCGATCGGTATTTTATTAAATTACATTTAATTTAAGTACTTTTTTTATTTGGCGGTGTTATGGTTCTAAAATAACACTGAACTATGTCTTTTATTCAACCCGACCAAAGCCGAATTCTTTATTTATTTAAAAAGCTACATGAGTTAGCCATTTCCGATGAGGAATATCAGGAGTTAAAAGTATGGACGTCATCAAGTGCCGAAAATAAACAAGTCTGGGACGATTTCCTTAACGAAGAAAAAACAGCACAGGATGTAAGGGTATGGCAATCGTTCGATAGTCAGGCTGCATTAGACAGGCTGAAGCGGAAAGCCAAAACAAGAAAATTGGTAAGGTATACCGCCATCGCAGCCTCGCTTTTCCTGGTACTTTCTCTCGGCATATATTTAATGACTTTGCAAAGCACTGCTCCGCAACAAAATTTGACGGCTTTGAACATGGATGTTTTGCCCGGAGGCAATAAAGCAGTATTAAAATTTTCCGATCAGCAGCACATTACACTAAATGGAAACCAGTCGGGTATTGAGATTGGCAACAACGGCATTGCTTACGAAAACGGCGAATTACTGCAAGGTACCAAAGCAACTGCGGGAGCGCTAAGACATATGACTTTGACAGTTCCCCGATCGGGAAAATACCAGATTAAATTGGACGATGGCACCAAAATATGGTTAAACGCGTTGACGGAGTTGAAATTCCCGGAAAGTTTTAAAGGAGGAAAATACAGGGATGTGGAACTTTTGGGAGAGGCATATTTTGAAGTGGCCCATGATGCCAGCAGGCCATTTAGGGTAAAAATGGGCGAGGAGATAATTGAGGTATTGGGTACTTCCTTTAACCTGTCCAATTATGAATCTGATGATTTTACCAAATCAACCTTGATTACCGGAAAGATAGGTGTAGACCTGGTGAAAGCCAACGGTGGTAAAGAAAGAACGGTTCTTTTGCCCGGACAGCAGGCCGTTTATCATAAGCAGCAAAAGAGGCTGAACGTGTTTACTGTTGATGGCAAAAAGGAACTGGCCTGGAAAAACGGGGATTTTATGTTTGAGAACGAACACATCTATACCATCATTAAACAAATTGAAAGGTGGTATGATGTCCGCATCATTTATCGTGGCGATTTCAGTGGTCTTTATTTCTCAGGAATTGTATCCCGAACGCAGCCTTTATCGGCGGTATTGGATATGCTGGCCAGCACAGATCAGCTGAAATATAAGATAGATAAAGAAAGAAAGGAGGTGATATTGACGGCAGAATGATACCCTGATGACTGAATTGCATTTACCTATGCACAAACAACTAAACCATTACAAACCAAAACACAATAACATGACTTTCTATAGGAATAATTTTATCCGTAAGACTGTTCGTAACCTGACCGTATTTATCATGATTACGGTACTGGCCCTGACGTTTAACACCGCAAACGCGCACAGCCAGGCTATTACGATAAGCAAACGTGGAATAAATCTGACTGAATTGTTCAAGGAGTTGCATGACAAATACAACTATGACTTCTTTTATGCCGAAGGTTTACTCGACAATTCAAAACGTTTTGATATCCAGGTTACCAATGCTTCCATAAATGATATTTTAAACAAAACGGTGACCCCTAATTTATTGGAATATAAAATCAATAAAAATATTGTGGTCATCAAAGCCAGTTTAAAATATCAGCAAACTTCTGTTCAGGGCCGCGTATTGGACGAGAACAAATCACCCCTGGTTGGTGCTACTGTAGTACACCTGAACAGCAAAGCAAAAACCACTACCGACAGGGAGGGCTATTTCAGACTGGCCAATGTAAAAATTGAAGGTAAAATACTGATCAGCTATATTGGTTACGAAAGCAGGGAACTGAACACAACTGCAAATGTGGGAGATGTGCTGCTAAAAAACGTAAGCTCGGGCCTGGAAGAGGTAGAAATAAACGTAGGCTATGGTCGCCGGAAAGCGATTGACCTGACCGGTTCAGTTACAAGGGTTACGGAAGCCGAACTGGAAGGCGCACCACCGCATGCTGATATTGCTTCGATGATACAGGGCAAGGCCGCCGGTGTCAATGTCATGGTGGCCAATGGTGCACCAGGTGCGGGCGTATCCGTGATGATCAGGGGGACAACCTCGCTTACCGGCAACAGTCAGCCACTATGGATAGTTGATGGCGTACCCCAATATAATGTGAACGGGACTGATATAGGCCAGGTGTTGTACGACTATAACATCAATGATATTGAATCGGTAGACATCTTAAAAGATGCTTCGGCAACTGCCATCTATGGTTCCAGAGCGGCCAACGGGGTGATCATCATTACCACCAAGTCGGGCAAGAAATTTAAAAAACCTCAGATAGATGTGGCCTATAACCATGGGGTGCAAATGCAGCGTGATAATTTCCGGACGTTGACCACAGAAGAATTTAAAAAAGTGATTACCGATGCCACCAGGAACTTCTTTGCCACTACCGGCGCAAAAAGTACCAGCGCCGGGGTAATGACAGTACTGGACGAGAGTAAAATTATAGCGGGTACGGAAGTGGATTATCTCTCTGCGCCATTTTTACCGACCGCTTTTTTTGATGGACAAACTAATTGGTGGAATGAACTGAGCCGCAACGCGGTGGAACGGAAACTGGATGTTTCCTTAAGGGGAGGATCGGAAGCTTCCAATTACTATGTTTCAGTTGGCGTACCCCAGCAGGATGGAATCATCAAAGGAAGTAAAAGAACTGGCTTTTCGGGACGTATTAACCTCGACTCCAAAGTCTCTGATAATTTTACAGCCGGATTGATGCTCAATGGATCCAATTCCAATGTGGACAATAAAGACGGAATGGTGGCCAAAATCTGGGATTTCAGACCTGATTTCCCGATGTACACCGCCGATGGTAAAATATTTGACCCTGGGTATAATGAAGAAAACCCTTTGACAACCTTGAAAAACCGTGATTTATCGGTTAGAAAAGGAGTAAATGGATCGGCATTTCTGCAGTTTGCTCCCGCCAAAGCCTGGTTATTCCGATCGGCCATTTCCGTGAATTACAACATGACAGTTTCCGACCGGTTTACCCGCGAAGGAACAGCCTATTCAAATCATAAAGGACAGTTAAATATTTCTCAGAATGAATCTAATAACTGGGTTTTTGAAAATACCGCCAAGTATGCAAAGATCTTTAATCAGGTTCATGACATTGACCTTTTAGGTGGTTTTTCGATGGAGAGAGGCACCTTCAAAATGTTTAGTGTGGGGGTACAGAATTTTCCTGACCAGGACATCATGACCGATCTGAACAGCGGTACCACTCCGCTGAAGCCTACCTCCAGAAATACGTCTACGGCACTGGTATCGGCATTTACCAGGGCCAATTACAAGTTTAAAGACCGATATCTGGCCACCTTTACTTTCCGGGCCGACGGATCGTCAAGATTTGGGCCCGATAAGCGCTGGGGCTTATTCCCTTCAGGTGCATTAGCCTGGATTTTGACCAAAGAGGGATTTATGAAACACGTAAATCCAGATGTGGTTAACCTGTTAAAACTGCGTACCTCTTATGGTATTTCGGGCTCGCAGGTACTGGGCAATAACGACTGGAGGACCCTTTACGGGGCTGCACAGTTTGAAGAACAGCCTGGTTTTGCCCCCAATCAGCTGGGAAATGCTAACCTCAGGTGGGAGCAGACATTGACCAAGGAAGCCGCACTGGACTTTGGCTTCCTGAAAAACAAAATCTCGGGATCTTTTGGGGTTTATGATAAAGAAACCCGCGACATCATCTACAATAAAAGCATTCCTTCCAGTAGCGCTTTCATCAGCGTAAAGGAAAACATTGCCACCATTAGAAATAAAGGGATAGAGTTTTTTATCGATTACAACGTATACCGAAAACGGGATATGAGTGTCACCTTCAACTTTAATATTGCCCACAACACGTCAACCGTAACACAGATCAATGGTGTAGATAAATTTATTGACCTGTATGGTGGAAATGCATTGGCCATAAGAATGCAGGAAGGACAGCCCATGGGCCAATGGTTTGGTTATAGATGGAGCGGACGCTATTATCAATCGATGGAAGAATACAATTTGTTGTCTGGCCAAAACCCGACTACAGGTGCCAAAATATGGTACCAGAACGGACAAAGCAACATACGGCCAGGCGACTTGAAATTTGATGATGTAAATGGTGATGGCGTGGTAAATAATGACGACAGGGTACCTTTGGGAACCTTTCAGCCTAAGTATTTTGGAGGTTTTGCAGCCAATTTCAGAAAGGGCGGAGTTAGCTTAAATTTAAACTTTACCTATAGCACAGGGGCCTTAAGGTACTGGTACACAAATTCGGCCAACTGGTATGGTGCGGGATTGTTCATGAGGAATTATCCAGAATATGTATTAGACAGCTGGTCGGTAGACAACAGGCAATCGCTATGGCCAAGAATGGCCTATGGCGAAGGTTCGTCCAACACCTTTTCTGATTTCTGGCTATCCAAAGCTGATTACCTGAGGCTCTCGCAGGTGCGAATCAATTACCGGTTCCCGGACAAATGGATCCAAAGCAAAATTAAAGGAGGACTGGACCTGTCCGTTTCCGCTTCGAATCTTTTTACATGGACCAATTACAATGGGATTGATCCGGAAGGCAATTTCAGACTTTCGGGCGGGGCAACAGGTACCGGGACTGATTTTGGAACTTATCCCTCCATCAGGACTTTTAACCTGAGTGTAAGGTATTCACTACGATAAAATGATCAGACGATGAAAAAGAATTTATACATATCGGGAATAGTTTTAATGCTTTCATTAAGTAGCTGCGAAAAATTTATTACGCAGGAACCGCAATACCTGCTCACACCAGAAGTTGCGGTTACTGACGAGGCATCGGCAAAAAGTTTGCTAAATGGCGCCTATGCCGGGATCAGCACCAACGACTGGACTGCAAGGTTTACCGGCGGCTTCAGCTCGATGCTGGGCGTGGCGGTGTACAATACCAGCGCCAACCTGTTTAATATGGCAGCCACCGGCGATAATGAGGCTTTGTGGAAAGCATTCTATGTGGCCATTAACAATGCAAATGCAGCCATTGAAGGCATTGCGCCTTTAAGCGACGACAAATTTAAAACCCCACAGGGCAAAAGTGAATTGATTGGCGAGGCCCATGGCTTAAGGGCTTTTGCCCATTTATATACGTTATGGTATTTTGCAAGGTGGTTTGATCCGGCAAGTTCTACCTACGGGATTATATACAGGGATAAATTGTCCACGTTGGGCAATGTGTATCAACCCCGGCTTACAGTAGGCGAAAGTTATGAGAAGATCATTGCCGACCTGGATTATGCCATTGCGAATGCACCTAATTTTTACAGCAACAAAAGATTTTCTAAACAACTGGCCAAAGCTTTAAAGGCGAAATTGCTGTTGAACCGCGGTTGGGGCACCGATTATGCAGATGCTTTGGTTTTAGTAAACCAGGTGATTACTGAAAGTACCGGTCTAGGTGTAATCCTTGAACCTTCGCTGGCACAATTGTACCAAAACAGCTGGGACTCCAAAGAATTGCTTTTCTGCCGCTATCGCGAGAAAACAGATGATGTGGTTACGGCTTACAATTTTACTTATGGCTACAACTATGCAACCTTGGGCATCACACCACAGGGGAATGCCGTTATTGGCGCCGATCCGCGACATCCACAGGGTTGGGGTAACGTAAAATCGCCCATCACCGGAAACAATACCACCAAATGGGCGCCTAAAAAATTATGCAGGCAAGGCCGGCAGGTAGGAGGCGACAATGACAAGTACACCACTTACCATTTGAGGCTTACCGAACTGTACCTGATGAAGGCTGAATTGTTGCAAAAAACAGGCTCCAGCTTTGCGCAGGCGATGGATCCGATCAATTTCATCCGTAACAGATCGGGACTGGGCGTATTGTCTGCAAATACAAAACTCGATTTTGAAAAAATACTGTTCAGCGAAATCCTGAATGAGCTCAATCTGGAGAATGATGCCGACTGGATGTCATCCTTGCGGTTAAAAAATGCTACCGGCACCTTTATGCTGCAGGATTTCAGGGGTGTGGCCACCGTATTGGATCAAAACAAATTTATATGGCCCATTCCTACATCAGAAATGAAGTTCAATAAGCTGATTTCTCAGAACCCGGGTTACGAAAATTTAAATTACTAAGTTATGAAAGCAGTATTCAGTGTCATTTTACTGGCATCTATCATAGGTTTATCTTGCAAAAAGGATATAAAATTAACGGACAAAACTGTCCTGTTGCCCACCGATTTGTTGTTTGAAGATTTGAAGGTCGACCGCTTTAAGCATTCCATTCCTACCAGTAGTTTCAGCAGTTCCATTGCTACTTTTAATGTAGAACAGGAGGGGGGCGGCGATTGGAGCGGTTTTGCCATTTCGAACCGTAACCACAGAAATTTTATAAAAACAGCTGCCGGCGTAGATTCGACCAGGTTTAGTGTATACACACCTGCACCTCATGCCGGAGGGAATTTTTTGGTGGTGCGGGCCAAAAACGAAAAGGCATTTTTTACGCTGTCGAGGCCGGTAGAAATTGAAAAACTTTTACTGGCCAATACTACCCAGGTTTATCAAACGATTATGTACGGCCCGGGAAACACTACTGTAGGCAATACATTTGCGCCCGGTACTACCATTATGAGCATTGCCCGGAAGGATTATTTGAAAGTAACCATTAAAGGCTTTTTGAATGGCAATGCTACTGGTTCAGTCGATTATTTCCTGGCCGACAGGAATTCCGTTGACCTGGCCAGAAGAAACTTTACCATCACCGATTGGATGCCGGTTTCGCTAGCCGCATTGGGAAAGGTAGATAAAGTGGTATTTAACCTCGAATCGAACGATAAAACGGCCGGTGTGATGAATACCCCAAATTATTTCTGCCTGGATGGCATAAGATTTAAAGAAAATATAAACTAAAAACAGAACCGTATGTTACGTAAAATTTTAATGTTGAGCATAGCCGTTGTATTTGGCGTTTCCAGCTATGTGGATGCTCAGAACCGAAGGGTCGACCTGAAAGAAAACCTTCCTTTTGATGAAGTGTTAAAAATGGCAAAAGAAAAGAAAAAGTATATTTTCCTTGACTTTGGATCCATTACCTGCAAGCCTTGTTTGTACATCAAAAAAGAAGTGTTGACCTTAGACAGTGTAGCCGATTTTATTAATGAACGATTTGTAAGTGTAGATTACAATCTTGGAAAGGAAAAAGACAGATTGAGGAAACTGTATCAGGTAGAAGGCGAACCTGTATTGTTGATATTAGACCAAAATGGGGTGCTGATGCACCGCATGGCGGGTAAAGTAGATGGCAAACAGCTGATGCAGCGATTTAGACAAGGGTTGGATACAAAAAATAACTTCGTTGCGCTGACCAATAAGTACAATTCGGGTGCACGTAACCCGGAGTTTGTGCTGCAATATTTGGAAGCTTTGCTGAATGCCAGCGAAACCCTGACCATGAATAAAGTAGTGAAAGAGTACTTGCAGGGACCTGTTGAAAAGATTAAGGAACCCGGTGTATGGAAAATATTCTATAAATACGATCAGGACCTGGCCAGCAGAGAAATGATGTATATGTTTGACAACAGAGAAGTGTTTTACAAGCTTTATGGGAAAGACATGGTGGATAGCAAAATCAATAAGCTGTATTCTTCAATAGCCATATTTTATTTGTACGGTCATAAACCGCCAATGGACGATCCGAAGTTCAGGCTGATTCTGGATTATTTAAGAAAAACAGATTACCCAAGGGCCAGCGAATGGTTGTGCTACCTGGTGCCCGCGCAGTACAAATACAAAGACTGGAATAAGCTGGGACAGGAAATTGACAACATTTATTCATTCAATATATTGAAAGGACAGGCCGGAAACAGCTTTAAAGATATGATGCTGACACAATATATGATGTATTGCGACGATCTGAAGGCTATGAAATACCCGATTCGCTGGAGCGAAGAGTTGATAAACGGTGCAACCAGCGAAGCCGATAAAAAACGTTACACCACGGCCAAAACAAGCCTGCTGGACAAAGAGAAAAACTTTGATAAAGAAAAACTCAACTGGACAGATATGAATTAATCATTTGTTTTACCATAAAGGCAAAAAGTCGTCTTAAATTTAAATTTTGAGACGACTTTTTGCCTTTATGGTAAAAGCAGTTTTATTTGCTGGCCAGGATTTGCTGGTGTTCGAATAAATACGGAGAGGTATAAAAGGAGTTGCTGGAATGAATAAACAGTACTGTTTTATCTTCCATGGCGCGAACAACCATGCCCGCCTGCTCGCTAGGTACTGCCGGACAACCCTGACTGCGTCCTAGTCGCCCTAAAGCCGAGATGGTTTGTTCACTTACATAATCGGCACCATGCACTACTATTGCCCGCTGACGGGCGTTGGAATTAAATCCATTATCCATGCCATCCAGTCGTAATGAAAGCCCGTGCTTTCCGTAATAAGCCTCAGCCGTAACATAAAAGCCAACGCTACTTTTCTGAGATTCGATGGTGTTGGAAAAATTGGTAGCCACATCTCCGCCACTAAAAGTGCCATGCGCCACCCAGGTATTTAATATTAAAGTCTCTTTTTCCAGGTCAACAATCCATAAACGCTTCTTCTTACTGCTCAGATCGAAGTCGGCAATGCTCAAAATAGATTTATGATCAGAAACCTTACCGGCCTCTTTGAGATTGTAAAAACCGGTAGCGGCTTTTTTAAATACAGCCAACGACAGTCCGCTAATGGCCAGGTTTGCGGCATTATAAATCTCATCAATCTGTTCGTTTATGGTAGAGTCGTTTACGGCAACTGGAGTAATTTCTGCCGATTTTGTTTTAACAGGTATCCAGCTAATTAAAGTACATGCAATAACAATTAAGCCAGCTAATCCTAAAATACTTTTCTTCATCCTTACAATATCACCCGCACCAGGTATTTTAAATGTTTATCTCTGTTTTTTTTAGTGTTTGTTTATACACGAATCTCAAAGATATAAAACCTTTTTAATAAAGCAACTCATAATTAGGTATTTACAAGGAAAAATTGCAGTTTTTTTAATGGAGGCCCATTAAGCCTAAGCTTCATTGCCATTGGGTTTGCTCAATAAAGCAATAATCCTTTCCTTGTCGTTGATCTGATCTCTAAGGGCAGCAGCCAGTTCTCTGCAGTTTTTCAGGCTATCACCATATTCTGCAGGCGATTCGGCTACCATAGTTGGCACCATACCCAAATTCTCAATATAGATGTTGAAGAAGTTGGCGGGGGATACGTCCAGAATTTCGGCCATGAGCAGGAGATCTTTGTATTTAACAGACTCATTGATCAGGCCAAGGCGCAAACCATCAAATGTTTTTCCCATACTATTGGCTAACCAGCTTAGGGATCTGTGCTTTTCTCTTAGAATTCCGTCTACTATTGCTTTTAAGGACATGTGTTTTTTTATTGCAAAATAAGAATATTCCAATAAAAATTATATATTTTTTAGCAAATTTTTTCACAAAAAGGCATAAAAAAACTGCAAGTAATGATAGTTTATTGTCTCAATGCACATAAAAATATCAGAATTTTATGCAGAAAAAACAAAAAAATAAAGCCTTTATAAAAAGTATTTGCGTTTGATTCTTGGACAATCAATTTTTTTTTTTACTTTTACCCTGAGAGCGTTAATTTGCGGGGGCAACGTCATCCTGACATGCCTCCGCTTTTTTATGTCCGGCCCGCTTTAACTCCCTAAAGTTTTACCTGACGGATGATGGTCTTAAGGTTCAATTCAATGATATCAGTCATGCTTTTACATTCCAGATAAAGCGGATCGTTAAAATGATCGGCCATTCCTTTTTTCAAGGTTTCAATGTTTTCAGGTGTCGTCAGCATTTCGGCATTCGATACATCCCTAAGGTCGGTAAGGCGATGTCTTTCGCTTCTTACGCGATGTACCAATGACGATTTTTCTTCCTGCTGATATTGTAAATAGGTTTTATCTGTGAGCTGCTCCATACCCAATTTTACATAAGGATAGTTCTCCTTAAAAAACTGCGGAAGGTATACCTTGATATTGCCTTCATAAAACTGCTGATCAAAATCTATAGCCCTTATGCGGAATTGAATGTCGTCAAAATCGGGCGTAATCTGCACCACAAAATTGTAGGCCCGCATATCGCCCAGCAACATCACCAGGCAACGTTCATTAAATTTTACAAACTCTTTGGCAATACGTGTCGGGTTGTATTCGGGATTGTGTAAATAGTTTTTTGCAAACACATCTCCCGGAATTCCGGCAATGTGTTCCTCCACTAAGGTCTCCTTATCAACCAAATAATTTACCTGGTTGGGCGACAGGATTTCTTCCAGCTCCAAACCATAAATCCGCGAAGCATCAGCTCTTTTGATGTAAAAATAATCATATACATCATTTAAGCGGTTTACAATCCGGATACGAAAGGGGTGTGTATTACCAAAGGTGCAATATTCAATCTTGTCGATATATTTATGCTGAACGATGCGCAAATTGCCGGATGCCTTCAGATTGGCATAAATTATTTTTAAGCCATTGTACAAATCTTCAATCTTTCCCGCGGGATAAATAGGGCCTTCCCACAAGGAATCCTTTCCGTATTTATCCATGATGGGATAGGCTTCATCAAACATCAGTAAATCGTCGTAGCTGATGGGCAACTTTGATTCCCGCTGATACTTTTTTAGATACTTCTGCAATGCAGGCGATACAGGAAAAATGGGCTTTTTACGGGATATTTTTACATCATTGGAATCCATGGCAACATAATTTAGGCTCAATTTAGTGTTTTCTTTAGTTAATTACCCCGGCCTATTTATTATTTCCGACCGCTTGCGTAATATGAATTTCATAAGGATGTGGATTTAAAGTCATATCGCATTTCCCGCAACAAATTTAAAGTGCTGCTGGTTAGTTTTGTGTTCATTTATTTTTTTATGAAGAAACTACTCGGAAACATTCCATTTTCAGTTTTAGATCTGGCCACAGTTATAGAAGGCAAAACTCCTGCTGATACTTTTAAAAACAGCCTCGATCTGGCACAACATGTCGAGAACTGGGGCTATAACCGCTATTGGCTGGCCGAACATCACAATATGATCAGTGTAGCCAGTTCGGCAACCTCGGTGGTTATAGGACATATTGCCGGCGGAACTAAAAAAATCAGGGTAGGCTCGGGAGGGATTATGTTGCCCAATCATTCGCCACTCATCATTGCCGAACAATTTGGAACACTGGCCTCCTTATTCCCCGGTCGTATCGATCTGGGATTGGGAAGGGCCCCCGGCACAGATCAGCTTACTGCTGCAGCCATCAGGGGCGACCTCCGCTTCCAGGCCGCTCAGGACTTTCCGAGGGAGGTATTAAAATTACAGACCTATTTATCGGCCGACAACAAGACCAGTAATGTGAGGGCAATACCGGGCGAAGGACTGGATATTCCAATCTGGATTTTGGGCTCCAGTACAGATAGCGCACGCCTGGCCGCTGCACTGGGTTTACCGTACGCTTTTGCCAGTCATTTTGCCCCTGCACAGTTTATGACGGCCATCAACATCTACAGACAAAATTTTAAACCATCCGAGCACCTTGCCGAGCCCTATGTGCTGGCCTGCGTAAATGTGGTGGCGGCTGATACGGATGCCGAAGCCAATAGACTGGTCACTTCTTTGTACCAGTTGTTTATGGGGATTGTGACCGGAAAGCGTAGATTGTTACAACCGCCTGTTGACAATATGAACGATATTTGGGACGTATATGAAGAGGAGCAGGCAAGTCAGATGCTGGCTTGTACTTTTGTGGGAAGTAAAGAAACACTTAAGACAGATTTGCAACAGTTTTTAGATCAGACCGGTGTAGACGAGATCATGGCCACTTCCCATATTTTTGACCATACGGCCAGATTAAGGTCTTATGAGCTCATGGCACAGGTGTTTCAGGATTAAGTAAGGCTGGATTCAATATCTGATGTTTCGATCTGTACATAATACGCTTTAAATTGTAGGTATTTGGAAATAATTACTTAATATTGATCATGTATTAAGTAAGTGTGTTTAGCTTTTTAATTTTTCTTAATTAATACGGTAAACCAAATAAAAACCTGATTGACTACTTTATGAAGATCTATAATCATCTTCCTGATGCGGAATTAGTGGGCTTGTTGAAGTCCGACGATAGCCAGGCATTTACGGAGATCTTCAATCGGTACCGGTCGCTTTTATATATTTTTGCGTATAAAAAAACAGGCAACAGGGAAGAGGCAAAGGATATTATTCACGAACTTTTTTTAATGCTTTGGGAGAAACGCGCAGCACTTAATATTTCTTTTGGCTTGCCGGCGTTTCTCTTTACCGCACTTCGAAACAGAATATTTGATTTATATAAGCATAAAAAGGTATCCCAACGCTACCTGGATACTTTTCAAGAGTATTTGGATACAACGCAGGATGGCACCGATTACCTGGTTCGCCAGAATGACCTTGCTGCACTCATTGAGAAGGAAATAGCCGCATTGCCTTTTAAAATGCGTGAAGTGTTTGAGCTCAGCCGGAAGACGAATCTGTCACGTAAAGAAATAGCCGAACAGCTCAATCTGTCCGAACAAACTGTAAAAAGCCATATGCACCATGCCTTAAAAATCTTGAAAACCAGATTGGGTTCATTAATCCCCCTGGTGTTTATGGTTTTATAATCGGTATTTTTTTCATTTTTTATTTAACCCCTCTGTATCTGCTAATCGTTATGTATTAAAATAGCATAAACATGATGCAGCATAGCGACTCAGAAATCTTATTCAAAAAATATCAGGCCGGACAATGTACCCCGGAGGAACAGAAAATGGTAGAGCAATGGCTCACATTTGGCGAGGCCCGGAAATTTGACCTGACAGAAAGTGAGCTGAATGAAGATTTGGAAGAGTTGCAATATAGACTCAGGGACATAACAGCAGTAAAGCGTCCATTATGGCCACGCCGAATTGCTGTAGCAGCTTCTGTTGTGTTTTGCCTCGGCATTGCGGCTTATTTTTACCATACTGCCGGTCGGTCTGATCAATCTGCAAATCAGATGACGGTTCAGCAAGACATTGCCGGTGGTGGAAATAAGGCGATTTTGACCTTGGCAAACGGCAAGAAAATATCAATTACCGATGCCGCCAGTGGAGAGCTGATAAAGCAGGCAGGCGTCATCATTTCCAAAACGGCAGACGGAGAACTGATTTATCAGGTCACCGGCAAAAGCAAGTCGGCCGCAAACAATACATTAGCTTACAATACCATCGAAACGCCACGCGGTGGACAACATCAGGTGATATTGCCCGATGGCAGCAAGGTTTGGCTAAATGCGGCATCATCTATCAGATTCCCAGAGATTTTTGCCAACACAAATGAACGTAGGGTTGAGCTTAAAGGAGAAGCGTATTTTGAAGTAGCAAAAGATAAAACACGTCCTTTTATAGTAAAAACTGCACAGCAGCAAATAGAAGTACTGGGGACACATTTTAACGTTAACAGTTATGCTGATGAGCAAAAATCAGTTACCACACTATTAGAGGGTTCTGTTAAGGTTGCTCCAATAGGCACACTGAATGGCCTGACCGATAAGGTGCTTACGCATTTGTCTGCCATTATCAGTCCGGGGCAACAAGCCAGTGCTGCCGATCATAAACTTAAGGTGTCAGTGGCAGATGTTGATCAGGCTATGGATTGGAAAAACGGTGATTTTATCTTTAAAAAAGAAAGCCTGTCGGGTATCATGCGACGGGTTTCGCGTTGGTATGATGTAACCGTTGAGTACGATCGGGGCATCGATCTGAACCAGACATTCAGTGGAGTGGTATCCCGGTCTAAGAATATATCTGAGGTGCTAAAGATCATGCAATCGGCCGGACAATTGAAATTTAACGTTACAGAACGAAAGGTAACGGTAACAAATAAATAAAACCAAATATGATGAACGAAAACTACAAAAACAGTACTTAGGCGATCTCCTGGATGGACAAAAAAATGCCCGGGCGTGGTGGAATACGCCCGGGTGAGTTAGTGTTTATTCATTAAACCCCAATAAATTGGGTATTGTGTAACCAATCAATTAATGAACCATGTCATGTGTTTCCCCTTGTAAAGCAAGCACATCACATATTAAACAGATTCAAATGTATGAAATTTTACATTAAAAGCCTATGCAGGCCACCGGTCTGCGTAACTAACTTTTTGTTGACGATTAATCCGCTTCAGCAGATCAGTCCAACAGTTAAAAGACAGATTATTATGAGGGTTAACCTGATTATAGTATTACTGACAACCACCATTTTACACCTGAGTGCCAGCACTTACAGCCAGAGTGTAACCTTAAAATACAATAATGCCGCCCTGGTAAATGTATTTAAGGAAATCAGAATGCAAACCGGATATGATTTCTTTTACAGTGATAAACTGATGAGCGACGCAAAGCCCGTAAGTTTGAACCTGAACAATGTGAGCCTGGATAAGGCACTGGCTGTTTGTTTTAAAAATCAGCCTTTAAGTTACAGCATTGAAAATAAGACCGTAATTGTGAAACAGAAGGATATTTCTGTGCTGGACAAGGTGCTGGACTATTTCTCGGCCGCGGAAGTGAGGGGAAGGGTGTTGGACGAAAAGGGCTTACCGCTGATAGGAGTAAGCGTGAAGGTGAAAGGCGGAACACTGGCCGTAAGTACAAACAGTAACGGTGAGTTTAGCATTAAGCTTCCAAAAGGTGATGAAATATTGGTGTTTAGCTATATTGGTTTTCAAACCAAAGAAGTTAGCGTAAACAACAGTACGGTACTGAATGTTACCTTGCTGGAAGCCAATAAAGGACTGGATGAAGTGATTGTGGTGGGCTATGGCACCCAGAAAAAACGCAATGTGATTGGTGCTGTTGCACAGATCAATAGTGATGATTTGAAGCAGATGCCAACCATGAACATCACCAATATGTTGTCGGGCCGTTTACCTGGAATCACCACTTTACAGCAATCGGGCCGCCCGGGTGCGGATGATGCGACATTGAGGATCAGGGGGACTTCGTCCTATCAGGGCGGACAAGGACCAATTGCTATTGTAGATGGGGTGGAACGTCCTTTTGCACAATTGGATCCAAACGAGATTGAAAGCATTTCCATTCTGAAAGATGCCGTAGCTTTATCGGTTTATGGTTTACAGGCGGCAAATGGCATTATCTTAGTCACCACCAAAAGAGGAAAAACACAACAGCCCCGCATCAGTTATGATGGAGCCGTTATGGTAAACTCCAATACCCGTTTCCCGGAATTTTTAAATGGCCCCGATTACATGGAATGGTTTTCGAGAGCCGAAGAAATGGATAATGAATACAGGATCAGTACTGATCAGGATCCCAATCCGCTAACCTATAATAAATCACAGATCAATGCTTTGAGAAACGGAACCAATACCAATCCTTTACTGGGAAATACCGACTGGGTGGGCGAGCTGCTGGGCAAAAAAAGCACCTCGCAAAGTCATGGTATAACTGTTAGCGGTGGATCTGATAAGGTAAAATACTTCTCAAATCTTGGCTATCTGGATCAGGACGGAATAGTGGCCAATACGGGCTTCAAACGTTTTAATCTGCGTACCAATCTGGATGCCCGTTTGAACGACATCCTTTCCGTTTCGCTGGACATAAATGCCCGGATGCAAAAAACAAATACGCCTGGAATTTCGCCCGACAATACCTCCTATATGAACCCGTTTTACCAGGCGGTAAGAACTTTGCCTAACATGCCGATGTATGCCGAAAATGGACTACCTACAGGCTACAACAGCAATGCAGGTTATGTAAACCCGATTGCTTCGGTTATGCAGTCTGGTTATCAGCGGGGCGAAACCAACGTGTTTCAGACCAGTCTTACCTTTAATGTCAAAGTGCCCTGGGTTGACGGGCTGTCGGGTAAGGTGCAGACCTCTTTCGATAAAAATGCAACCGAAAACAAAAACTGGACAACACCATATCAGCTGATGGGTAGGGGTAGAAATCAAACTACCGGCAATTTCACTTTAATTGCCAATCCTCCGGGCATTTCGGTAAATACCTTGCGCCAAAACTACAGTCAGAACAACCGACTGACTTTTCAACCCAGCTTAAATTATTCCAAGACGTTTGGGGATCACAGCATCACAGCCCTGGCATTATACGAATGGTCGAGAAGACGAAGCAATGTGTTTTCTACCGGGGCAAGAAACTTTGCTTTGACCGAGTTACAGGACATAGATTTCGGGAGTACGGCAACGCTGGATTTCATCAGTCCTACAGGCTCCAGTGGCAACACAGCCAGAAATGGTTATGTAGGGAGAGTCAACTATGCCTATAAAAACAAGTACCTTTTTGAAGCAGCATTAAGAGCAGATGCCTCTATCCGCTTTCCGGAAAAAGGGCGTTGGGGCTATTTTCCTGGCGTAGGTTTAGGCTGGATTGCCAGTGAAGAAGGCTTTTTCAGTTCCATAAAACAAACCCTTAACTTTTTCAAAGTCAAAGCCTCGATAGGGGTATTGGGTAAGGAGGAGACAGTTACCGAATTTGCGTACCTGCCTACTTTTAGTTTTACAGATAATCCTGTAGCGGTAATAGGGGGTAGTCCTGTTTCGGCATTGTATACAGGTACACCTCCAAATTTAGACCTGACCTGGGAGCGTCATCGTTTGACAAACGTAGGTTTTGAGGCCGAATTTTGGAATGGAAAACTGGGGGTAGACTTTGATTATTTCTACAAAGTGGTAACCAATATATTAACCGGTCGTTCGGCACTATACCCACCTTCAATCGGTGGAAATTTCCCCTCTACATTTAATGACGGTATTACCGACAACAGAGGCTTCGACCTACAAATCAGGCACCGCAATACCCTTGGTAAATTTACCTACGGGGTAACTGGTAACTTTAACTGGGCAAGAAATAAAATCATCCTGATCAACGAAAATCAGAATTTGCCTTCCTGGCAAAAACGAACTGGCAGGCCTATTGGTGAGAAATTAGGTTTTATAGTTGACGGATTTTATCAAAACTGGGAGGAAGCCCGGAACGGCTCATCACCAAGTAGTGGAATTATAGCACCCGGCTATTTCAAATACCGGGATCTGAACGGCGATGGCAGGGTAAGCAGGGATGCCGACATGACTTTTGTTGGGAAAAGTAATATGCCTGAGATTATGTATGGTTTAAATATCCAGGCCGGATATGCCGGATTCGATCTTTCGGTGTTATTTCAAGGGGCAGCCCAATCCAGCATTGCTTTGGGCGGATTATACGAAGGTTCCTCAGGTACATCTGGTGTAGAAGACAACAGCCCCTTTACCAAAACCTTTTACGGATATGGCAACTCGCCATATTATTTGGTTGAGCAATCCTGGAGACCGGATAACCCAAATGCCAAATACCCAAGGTTAACTTCGGGTGGTGTAGCACTCTCTCCGCATAATGCCAATGCCAACTCCGGCTTTATTATCAATAACGATTACCTGCGGCTAAAATCCATACAGATTGGCTATACCTTACCAAAGCGTGTTTTCAAATCAAAGATAGAGAAGATGCGCTTTTATGTTTCCGGTTTCAACCTGTTTACATGGGATAAACTGAAATATCTGGACCCGGAAATGCCAAACGTAAATAACGGATTTTATCCTCAGCAGAAAATGATTTCCGGAGGTGTTAACCTAATATTTTAATTGTAGCGATGAAAGCATATATAAAAACATTAAAAAAGACAGCCATCATTGCAGGTGCTATCCTTGCCTTAAATGGATGTAAAATAGATACTGATCCCCTGGACAGGTATACCGATGTGGCTGTTTATCAGAATCCGGCCAATATCAGACTTTATATTATAGGGATGTATAATGAGTTTCAGACTTTTAAGTTTGGCACTTTTCCAATAGGATACGACAATGCAACCGATGCCCTTACCGATCTGATGAAGTATTCGTCAGGAATTTCTGGAAATGGAACGGTCAACATACTAGCTTCAGATGCATCCAGGGTAAGTGCAGCAGGACCTCAGCTCAACTACTGGACTGCAGGTTATGGCCGCATCCGCAGGCTTAACGAGTTTTTAGAAGGCCTGGATACCAAGGCGCAGGGATTGGATGAAACCACAAAGCTTAAGTTTCAGGCCGAAGCACGTTTCATCAGAGGATATGTTTATTTCTGGCTGGTAAAAATGCACGGAAGTGTGGTGCTGCTGGACAAACTCACTTCAGATAAGGATAATCCGCGTGCCAGTGAAGATGCCTGCTGGAATTTTGTGGCTGCCGATTTTGCTTTTGCGGCCGAGTATTTACCTAAAACCTGGGATAGTTCCAATACGGGCAGGGCTACAAAGGGGGCTGCTTTTGGGATGTTGGCCAGAACCTGGCTGTATGCCGCCTCCATTGCAGAATATGATAAAAAACAGTTCAATGTGGACGAACTGACCGGTGTGCCTGTAGCAAAAGCTACTGAATATTATACCAACGCCTCAAAAGCGGCGGATGAAGTAAAAAAGTTAGCCGCTGAAGGTTTGTATGACCTGGATGCCAATTTCGCTTCCGTTTTTACCAATAAGAACACAAAAGAAGCCATCTTCAAGATAGATTATATCCGCCCGCAAATAACCCACCAGTACGACCTTGGCTTTGCGCCACCAAAAGATGCGCCGGGGCAGGTATTGGTTTATGGTGTTCCAACGGCAGAGCTTGTAGATGAGTTTGAAATGAATGATGGTAGCACCTTCTCCTGGTCGAACCCGGCTATGGCTGCCAATCCATATGCCAACAGAGAGCAACGTTTTAATGCAACGATATTGTTTAATGGCGCTTCCTGGAAAGGGAGAACTATCAATACCACTACCAGCGACGTGGTTGAAGGGATTAC
The DNA here is from genome assembly GCF_900564155.1 of Pedobacter schmidteae. Classification (NCBI taxonomy): domain Bacteria; kingdom Pseudomonadati; phylum Bacteroidota; class Sphingobacteriia; order Sphingobacteriales; family Sphingobacteriaceae; genus Pedobacter; species Pedobacter schmidteae. The sequence continues at coordinate 4,325,288 of NZ_LS999839.1, forward strand.
AGAATATGGTGCTTCCAGCGATCCCAAAAGAACGGTAAGCGGCTACTATGCCAGAAAGTTCCTGGATCCTTTAAATACCAGTATCGTGATCAATAAAAGCGACCAAAGCTGGATGGAATTGCGCTATGCTGAAGTGTTGTTAATTGACGCAGAGGCCAAATCAAAAATTAATGACATTCCGGGTGCTAAAAATTCTTTGAATACCCTAAGAAACAAAAGAGGTTTGCCTAATACACCATCGCAAACCCCTGCCGAAATGATGAAAGCAGTAGAGCATGAACGCATCATTGAACTGGCATTTGAAGGACACCGGTACTGGGACCTGAGGAGATGGAGAAAAGCACATATGGTACTCAATAATGTCAGGTTTACCGGTCATAAGGGAAGCCCTAGTGGCTCGGGGGTAGTCTACACGACCATATCTGTAGACAATACAAACCGTCAGTTTACCCCGGCATTGTATTATATCCCTATTCCACAGGACGAGATTTTGAGAAACAACGCCATCAAACAGATCAAAGGATGGTAGTTTTTAATTGTAACATTAAATTTTTAATGATGAAAAAATTATCATTGGTTTTTATAATAGCGGTATTGTGCGGACTACTTTTTAATTCCTGCAAAAAAGCGGGTGAGGTAGTTCGCAATACCAGCAATGAGCTGGCCGACATATACGGCACAATTGAAGGGATGGGCAGTAGCCGTCTTTTTGAACCACGATATAGCAGTGCTAAGGATAGTATTTATTTTGACATTCCTTATTATTACCCGGTAAATTCGGACAATGAAGTAGACCTGTCAAAGGTAATTTTAAGGTCGGTGGTGCCTGCTGATGCAATGGTTAGCCCTGCACTTGGAACCGTACAGGATGTTTCTAAGCCCTTTAAACTGACCATTACCTCCGGATCAGGCGAGGTAAAGTCCTTTATCGTAGTTTGCAAAAAAGTAGGCGATGTATCCATCACCAAAGCCAAGGTACAGTATCAGGCAGGGGCCTCAACTCAGGAAGTGGAAGCCGTGATTAAGGGCAATGAGGTGCTGTTTTATATTCTGCCGGGCACCAATCTGTCGGCAGCAACACTCAATCTTGAAATCAACAGCCATTCTACCAGTTCTATAGTTAGTGGATCCGTTATCAACCTTTCACAAAATATTCCATTAACCATAAAAGGGGTAGATGGTTTGCTGAAAACCTATATCCTTAAAGCGGCCGAGCCCGTTAAACTGGATTACGGAGTGGGAATTAACCGAAGGTTGTGGACCAAAACCGCTGCCGACCTTGGCTTTACAGCCAATATGGAGACATCTATTGCCGTATCGGGTGATTATCTGATATCGGTGGTACGTACCAATCCTGCAGTATACCGGGTGTTTAACCGAAATACAGGGGCTTTTGTCAAAAATATGGCCCTTCCTTTCAGTGCACTATCGATGCAGGTAGTCAACGATTCGGAAGGTAATCTTTTGGGATCTACTTATGCCGGTAAAAATGGTAAGTTCCTGGTGTATAAATGGAGTGATATTGACGCCACTCCGGTTAAACTGATCGATTGGACCAACAATAATCCGGCAGCAATAACCGGAGATGGAGGCGTAGGCCGAAGACTGAATATCTATGGAAATGTAAATACCAACGCGGTATTGATGACAACAGGCGGACAATCGTCAATTGTTTATAAATGGAGAATTCAAAATGGCACACTGGTAAGCAATACGCCTGAAGTGATTACCTATAAGTCGGTTACCGGAGGTGCCGCCAGCTTTATGGGCTTCAACGCCGATGCGCAACCGACCTCTACAGATGCAAATACAGACTACTTCATCAATTATCAGTTTGAAATCGGATTGGTTAATGGGGTTAGCCATGAGCGGACTATAGGTTTTGCCAACGAAACTGCCGTCTTTGGATTGTTCCATTTTGCCACCGATTACATTGTATTTAACAATGCTAAATACCTGGCCATACAAAAACTGGTTAAGACTTATAGCTATAACAATGCTGTGCTGGGGCTTTTTGATGTAACCGAAAATTCAAAAATCAATTTATCAGCTGCTGACCCAAGGTACCCGACTTTTAACATCTACAATTCGGAAGAGTTTTTGGGCGCTACCGCAAACGCTAATGGAACCGGAGATGTGTGTATTGGGCTTTCGGCCGATAAAGAACGTATGCAAGTGTACATGCTGCTCACCAACGGTGGTATACTGGCACATGAGTTTACTAAATACGCTCCTTAATAAATATCCTGCGGCCTGTTACGCTTAATAACGGGCCGCTATTGATCATCAATTTAAAATTAAATCTCATGAAAAAGATTATTTATCAAATATGCGCATGGTCGGCAATCCTGATGCTGGGGCTTGCCGCCTGCAAAAAGTCGAACGTAAGAAAGGGTGACTTGCCGGATGAGACGACAACGATACAGCCCGATACCATGCGAAGGAATGAAGCCATTGCATGGGTAGATGCCCGTTCGAATGTTTTTGGTACTTATGGTCGCTTCAGTGATACCGCTAAAATCAGAAGAACACTGGATACCCTTAAAGATGTTGGGGTAACTGGCCTGGTGCTCGATGTGAAGGGCTCAAATGGTTATACCATGTATCCAAGTAATTATTCGACACAGGTAACCAGTCAGGATGGAAAAACATTTACCCCTGGTGTAGATTATGTGGGCTTTATGATTGCAGAGGCCAGAAAGAGGAACATGAAAATCTATGCTTCGATTGTAACTTTTGTGGAAGGCTCGGCCGGAAAAGGAAAAGTTTATGAGGATGCCCTTTGGCGGGAGCAGTACCAGTCTATTGTATGTGATGAAACAGGCAAAAGAGTGCCTATTGTATCAACCGGAAAAAATGGTTTTGTGAATCCGGCTATACCGGCAGTTCAGGAACGCGCACTTAACATTGTGAAAGAGATTATTGGAAAATATGAAATTGATGGTTTGTTGCTTGACTATGCCCGTTACACCGACATCAATGCCGATTTTTCGGATTACAGCAAAAATGATTTTATCAAATTTCTGGAAGAAAAATATGGCGATACCCAGGCTAAGAGAATGGATTTTCCGGCGGATATTGTGAAGACATGGAAAATTGTAAGCGGCGTGGTAACGCCTAATGCTACCGGTAAATATTATAAACGCTGGCTGCTGTACCGTGCTACTGTAATCCATAACTTTTTTGTAAAAGCCAGGGCAGCAGTAAAAAGCGTAAAGCCCAACCTGAAGTTTGGCGTATATGTGGGCGCATGGTACACCACCTATTACTCGGTGGGCGTAAACTGGGCAAGTCAGGATTATGATCCCTTTAATGACAACGAACTTCGTTTTGACTGGTCGTATCCGGATTATAACAAAACAGGCTATGCGGAGCAGTTGGATGTGCTGATGACCGGTAACTATTTTACCCAGTTGATGCTGGCCGACAACCCTGCCACAGCTGGTCTGGCTTATCACTGGTGGAGTGTAGAAGGCTCTATAAAAGGTGCAAAGTACATCACCCGTAATAAAATGCCACTGTATGGAAGTATTGATATGGGCAATGTGGACTGGCCAAACCAAAAGGCCATTAGCAACACCATCAAATACATTAGAGCCAATGCATCGGGAGGTGTAATGTTGTTTGATGTGGTGCACGTGTATGCGCCACAATATAATCGGCTTAAACAGCCTTTGTGGGAAGCCCTGAGGGAGGGACTGAAAAAATAGTGAGTCAGGTGTGAATAGGATCGGAGCGGAGTCCCGCCCGCTCCATCCTTTAATTTGCGTCAGTATAATGTTCTTTTCATAGCCCAGGCCTATAAACTATGGGTAAATCTTAGTATTTTGCAACTAAGCCTTGTAAAACACATGAAAAGCCTTTGTCTTAAATACCTTTTGTGCTGCACGATCACTTTTTCCATGTCCCTGCCATTGGACTTACATGCGCAGTCTAAATTACAACAACTGGACGATCAGATCCTGATCAACCTGGCAGAAACCCGTACACCGGAAAAAACAAATTTCTTTCTTTTTCTGTCGAAGCACAACGATGTGGTAAATATTGGCGTGCCGGTGGGGCTACTGGCCGGCGGCATCATTGCCAACGACAAGCAAATGCGCCAGAATGCCCTTTATGTGGCCAGCAGCTCGGCAGTGAACGCACTGGTGACCATGCTGATGAAAAAGGTGGTAAAGCGGCCCAGACCATTTTTGGCGAATGTAAAAATCAAAGCCGTTTATCAGCCTTCTTATTATTCATTCCCATCGGGTCATACTTCCACTTCCTTTACAACAGCTACAGCGCTTTCTCAGGCTTATCCAAAATGGTATGTGATTGTACCTTCTTATTTATGGGCCGGCTCTGTGAGCTTTTCGCGTCTGTACCTTGGCGTTCATTATCCTACAGATGTGGCGGCGGGTGCTGTACTAGGCACAGGAACGGCTTTTTCCTTACGTTCTTTACGCGGAGAAAGTGGAGAGTAAGGTAGGTTTAAGCTAAAAAACTTACCTTCGCGATGAATTTATAACGAATAGCACAAAAAAGTATGATCTGGGAAAAATTATTGTCGTCCAAGCGTTGGGGAAATGAAGCGCGTTTTGTTGGGAATCAGAAAGAATCGAGGTCTGAGTTTCAGCGTGATTACGACAGGATTATCTTTTCTTCTCCTTTTAGAAGGTTGCAGAATAAAACCCAGGTATTTCCGCTTCCGGGAAGTATTTTTGTGCACAACCGTTTAACGCATAGTCTGGAAGTAGCCAGTGTGGGCCGCTCATTGGGTACTATCTTTTACAATAAAATCAAGAATGAATCTGCAGATATAGACGATACCTGTCCTTTGCTTTGTGAAGTTGGCAATATCGTAGCTTCGGCCTGTCTGGCACATGACTTAGGTAATCCGGCTTTCGGTCATTCAGGTGAATCGGCCATTTCCCATTATTTTACAACCGGTGAAGGACGTATTTACAAAGACCAGGTAACAGCTGCCCAATGGGAAGATTTGATTCATTTTGAAGGTAATGCAAATGCCTTGCGTATTTTAACCCACCCCTTTGCCGGAAAAGGTACGGGTGGCTTCGCCCTAACTTATGCTACGCTGGCTGCCATTGCAAAATATCCTTGTGCATCGCTGGCTGGTCACAATAAGCAACATATTTTTACAAAAAAATACGGCTTCTTTCAGTCCGAACAAAGTGGCTTTGAAAAAATTGCCAAAGAGATGGATTTGATCAAGGTTCAGGATTCACCATTGATCTATAAAAGACATCCGCTGGTTTACCTGGTGGAGGCTGCCGATGACATTTGTTATAACATCATCGACCTGGAGGATGCCCATCGTTTAAAAATTCTTTCGTACAAAGAAGTAGAGACCTTGTTGTTGCCTTTATGTAATGATGAACGGATGGAAGCACGTTTGACCGAAATTGATGATGATGATGCAAAAATCACCCTCATGCGGGCAAAATCAATTAGCACCCTCATAGGTCAGTGTTCTGAAGTATTTTACAAAAAACAGGAGGCCATTCTGGCTGGCGACTTCAATCAAAGCCTGATGGATGGCATTGACGAACCTTTTCTTTCTGTAATGAAGGAAATCGAAAGTATCTCTATTAAAAAGATTTACAATTATTCATCTGTAGTACAAATTGAGGTAGCGGGCTATCAGGTAATGGGTGGTTTGCTGGAAGAATTTATTCCTGCATATTTGCTAAATCAATCAAAATATCATAAAAAACTGGTGGAATTGATCCCTAAACAGTTTTTAACGCAACAAACGGATGCATATACCAAAATTCAATGCGTATTGGATTTTGTGTCGGGCATGACAGATATCTACGCGGTAGAACTGTTCAGAAAGATCAAGGGAATATCCTTCCCGTCGATGAGCTAACCGGACAATCATAAAAATGCCATATCAATAACATGTTTGGCTAAGATTAAATCTTAAATTCATTTAACTTTCTACTTTTGTGCTTGCATCAATTAGAAAAGCAATAATGGAAGTAGAAAACTTAGTACCCACTGAACTTTGGAATAATTTTGCAGCATTAAACGCTGTTCCCCGCGCATCAAAAAAAGAAGAACGGGTGATCGATTTTATGCTTGCTTTTGGGAAACGCCTGAAGCTGGAAACAATTAGAGATCATGTAGGTAATGTTGTGATCAAGAAACCAGCCACTGAAGGCATGGAGAACAGGCAAACAGTAGTGCTACAGTCGCACCTGGATATGGTGCACCAGAAAAATAGCGATAGCGACTTTGATTTTGACCGTCAGGGCATAGAAATGTATGTGGATGGAGATTGGGTAAAAGCAAGAGGGACCACACTTGGGGCAGACAATGGTATTGGCGTTGCCACGATTATGAGTATTTTGGCGGCCGACAACCTGGTGCACCCTGCATTGGAAGCTTTGTTTACCATTGATGAAGAAACCGGTATGACGGGTGCAAAACAGCTTGATCCTTCCAATTTATCAGGCACCATTTTATTAAATCTCGATACAGAAGAAGACAATGAACTCACCATCGGCTGTGCCGGAGGAATAGACACCACTACGGTATACCACTACAAACAACAACGCATTGCCAATGATAGTGCAGCTTTTAAAGTAAGTATAAAAGGCCTGAAAGGCGGGCATTCGGGCATGGATATTCATAAGGGAAGAGCAAATGCCAATAAGCTGATTAACCGTTTGCTTTATAATGGAAATAAGGTGTTAGACTTACAGCTGAGCAGCCTTGAAGGTGGCAGCTTAAGAAATGCCATTCCGCGTGAAGCCAATGCTGTTGTGGCTGTTGCCCGTACACAGAAAGCCGCTTTTCTGTCTTTTATCAACGATTTTTCGGAATTGATTAAAGCAGAATATCAGTCTATAGAACCCGGCCTGAGCATTGAAGCTATCGAAACTGAGTTGCCACAGGAGATTTTAGATAAAAACGATTTTCATAAAATTGTAAACGCAATTTATGCGGTTCCAAATGGAGTTTTCAGGATGAGTCCGGATATCCCTGATCTTGTTGAAGCTTCCTCTAACCTGGCAAAAGTAATTGTTAAAGATGGAGAGTTCATCACCCTGTCTTTACAAAGAAGCAGTGTAGAAAGCACCAAAGAAGATGTGGCAATTGCTGTGGGCGCTGCCTTTGAAAACATGGGAAGTACTGTAACCACAAGTGGTGATTATCCAGGGTGGAAGCCGGATGCAGATTCGGAAATTCTGGCTTTAATGACACAGCTTTATAAAGTAAACTTTAATGCCGAGCCCAATGTAAATGCTTGTCATGCCGGACTGGAATGTGGTATACTTGGCGCACATTTACCTGGAATGGACATGATTTCGTTTGGCCCAACCATTCATGGAGCACACTCACCCGACGAATGCGTGCAGATCTCATCTGTGAATAAATTCTGGCATTACCTTTTAAATGTACTTGAAGAAATCCCAACGCGATAAATAGCTATTAATTCATCTATTTGCATATATTTATTTTATTTGTAATATCTAATTAAGCTTAATCTCCATACAATGAACGAGGAATTTTATCTTCATATCTTCAACAAGCAAAACAGCATTGAGCCTGTTCCTTCCAATCAGGAAATTGCGGAGTGGGCAATGAACCTGATGAATTTGTTGTATCCCGAACGGTTAACTACACCTGATTATTCGATAAACGAGATCAAACGTTTTTTCTTAAAGCAGGAAAGAGAGCTCGTCAGACTTTTAAATGCCACAAAAGCATGCGAGAATTACAATAATGAGCTGACAGCACAATCGTTTTTTGAAGGTATTCCGGAATTGTACAGGAAGATGAACACAGATATTTCGGCCATTTTAAGTGGAGATCCGGCGGCAAAAAGTGAATTTGAAATCATCAGAAGCTATCCAGGGTTTCTGGCCATTGCCTTGTACCGGATTGCACATGCCTTACTAAATGCCAATGTACCATTGATACCCAGAATATTGACCGAGTATGCACATTCCATTACTGGGATAGACATTCATCCGGGGGCAAGGATAGGTGAGTATTTATATATAGACCATGGCACCGGATTGGTGATAGGGGAAACCACTGTGATTGGAAATCACGTAAAGATGTATCAGGGCGTAACCCTGGGCGCGCTAAGTGTAGAAAAATACATGAGCGACACCAAAAGACATCCTACAATTGAGGATCATGTCATTATATACTCAGGGGCCACTATTTTGGGTGGTGAAACCATCATCGGTGCAAACTCTGTTATTGGTGGAAATGTGTGGCTCACTAAAAGTGTGCCGGCAGGTTCTACGGTATATCATCAATCGTCAGTAAAAGTTATAGAAACAAAAGACAACAAGTAAAATGGGAAGCATCGTAGATTTTATAGGAAATACCCCTTTAGTAGAACTCGTTAAATTGAATCCAAATCCCAAGGTAAAGTTATTTGCCAAGCTGGAAGGAAACAACCCGGGCGGTAGCGTAAAGGATAGGGCTGCCTTAAATATGATCCGCAGTGCCATTGAACGGGGCGAAATCAAAAAAGGTACCCGATTAATAGAAGCAACGAGTGGAAATACGGGTATTGCCCTGGCTATGATTGCGGGCATTTACAACCTGGAAATTGAATTGGTAATGCCGGCCAGTTCCACCCGGGAACGTACATTGACAATGGAGGCTTTTGGAGCAAAAGTTACGCTCCTGGAATCTATAGAAGTTTGCCGTGATTATGCAGAAGAACAACGCGATAAAAATGGCTATTTTCTATTGGACCAGTTTGCCAATCCCGATAACTACCTGGCGCATTACAAAACTACCGGACCTGAAATATGGCGCGATACGCAACAGCAGATCACTCATTTTGTAAGCTCTATGGGTACTACAGGTAGCATTATGGGCAATTCCATGTTTTTGAAAGAACAAAACCCGGCGATACAGATTGTTGGCTGCCAGCCTACAGAAGAATCTTCGATCCCTGGTATCCGTCGCTGGCCGGAAGCCTATCTTCCTAAAATATTTGATGCCAGCAGGGTAGACCGTGTAATGGATGTATCCCAGGAAGAGGCTACACTGAAAGCACGTGAACTGGCCAAAGTAGAAGGAGTGTTTGCAGGGATGAGTACGGGTGGTGCTTTAGCTTGTGCTTTAAGGTTGGCTGAAGAGCTGGAATCGGGACTGATTGTGTTTATTGCCTGCGATAGGGGCGACAGATATTTGAGTAGCAATTTGTTTGGATAGGCTTAATGTGTTATTTTTGATTACACAATGAAGCTACAGAAACTACTTTTATTATTCTTTTTCATTTCCGTTACCTTAACTTGTCTTGCCCAAACCAGTGCTGAACTGAAAAGGAATAAGGAGGCTATACAACGTGAAATAGACTTACTGCAAAGAAACCTGAACGAAACATCGACCAGCAAAAGGTTAACTATGGGCCAGATTAGGGCCATAAACAGTAAGATCAGGTTGATGCAGAATAAAATTTCCATCATCAATTCGGAAGTTAAAAACCTGGACAATCAGATTCATGAGAACACCAATGAGGTACACTCGTTAAGAAGCCAGCTTGGACAGCTTAAAAATGAATATGCCGGAATGGTCCGTTTTGCACAAAGGAACCAGAATGCCTACGATAAATTGATGTTTATATTTGCCTCCACCAGCTTTAACCAGGCCTATAAGCGCATTAAATATTTTCAGCAGTTTGGACAGTATCGTAAAAAACAAGCTGACTATATTCAGGGAACACAGAAGAAAATAGAATACAAAATTGTAGTACTGGATAAAAACCTGAAAGAGAAAAGCAATTTGCTGACCGAGCAGGAGCATGAGAAAGTAAAACTAGGAAAAAACAGGGTTGAGCAATCCCATATGCTAAATCAGATCAGCAGACAGGAAAAGCAGTTCAGACAGGACATTGCTGTCCGCAAAAGGCAACAGGCCGAGGTGGACCGGGCCATACGGTCGGCCATTCAACGTGAAATTGAACTGGCCCGCAGAAAAGCTGAGGAAGAAGAACGCCTGGCTGCACAAAAGGCTGTAGCCGAAGGCCGACCAGTACCTGTTGCCAAAGAAAAAACAACCAGCAGTTACCTGACCGCGTCACCCGAATCAGCTAAGCTATCGGCAGGTTTTGAAAACAACAGAGGGCGTTTGCCATGGCCTGTAGGGCAGTATTCTATTGTAGAACGTTTTGGTAACCACACCGAGGGACAAGCAAACTATACCAATGATGGCATCAATATCCTGACAGAACAGGGAGCCGCCGTTAAAGCGGTGTTTGAAGGCGATGTTTTGTTTGTGCGGGAACTATACGGTACTTACATCGTTGCGTTGCGCCATGGTGAGTATTTTACCATCTATCAGAACTTAAAAACAGTGAATGTAGCCAAAGGGAATAAAGTGGAAACCAAACAGGTTTTGGGTGTGGTGGCATCAAAAGAAGATGGCCCCATTTTACACTTTGAAATTATGCGTGGACAAACCAAGCTGAACCCTGAGGCCTGGATTGCCCGTTAGTAAACTAAGTGCAACTCCACAAATCATCCATACCTTCCGCACCTTTTCTTCACAAAAAGGTACCATTTTGTGGGTTTTATGTGAAGGAGATGCGAAGCAGCTGTTAAGAATCCTTAACTTTGTGAAAAAAGTAAATGCTTGAAATTGTATACCAGGACGATCATTTGATTGCGATCAATAAGCCTCATGGTTTATTAGTACACCGCTCGTCTATTGCCAATGACGCGAAGGAGTTTGCCCTTCAAATGTTAAGGGACCAGGTGAACCGTCATGTAAGTCCGGTTCATCGTTTAGATAGAAAGACAGGTGGACTACTTTTGTTCGCATTTGAAAAGGATGTAGAGATCGCCATGCACCAGCAATTTCAAAATGGAGAAGTGACAAAAAAGTACCTGGCTATACTACGGGGCTACGCACCCGACCAACTGGATATTGATTATCCGCTGGCCAAAGAAAACGGCACTATGCAGGAAGCTTTTACTTCATTTGTAACCCTAAAAAGAGCCGAGCTGGATGTGGCCTTTGGTAAACACCCCACATCGCGTTATTCATTGGTTGAAGCCACTCCCACAACAGGACGTATGCACCAGTTACGCAGACACTTTGCGCATATATTCTATCCAATTATTGGCGATAGAAAACATGGTTGCAACAAGCAGAATAAATTCTTCAAAGAACAGTGGGAGATGACCACAATGTTGCTCCACGCATCAGAATTGACCTTTTTACACCCCGTTACCCGACAACAGATACAGTTGAAAGCACCCGTGCAAAATGAATTTTTAAGGGTAATGGAGCTGATGAACTGGTAAAACTTTTACACAGCGTGAGGAGTTATCAACAGTAAAGTTGATCTGACGTTTTTCTATTCTTTTGCTGCTGAATGAGTTACAAAAAAGGTCAGATTTTCCCTTCAAATGTTAGTAAATTTTATCATCTTCGCACTCCCAAAACGACGGGTTACACTGTTGTTTTTATTATTGTAAAACATTAAAATATTAAAGAAAAATATGCAAATCACTTGTACACAAGTATGGAATAACTGTCTCCAGATCATAAAGGATAATATCCCGGCCCAGAGCTTCAAAACCTGGTTCGAACCGATATCAGCCCTTAAACTGGAAGACAGGGTTTTAACTGTACAGGTACCAAGTTTGTTCTTTTACGAATGGCTGGAAGAACACTACGTAGGTTTATTGCGTAAAACAGTAAAACAGCAACTTGGCGATGAAGGCCGCCTGGAGTATAACATTGTGGTAGATAAGTCGACAAATGGCGCTTTACCTTATACTACCAATATGCCTTCAAACGGCAACGGATCAACAAACAGGAAACAATCTATGCCTGTTCCGGTAAATATCAACAGGGACATTAAAAACCCATTTGTGATTCCGGGATTGAAAAAGATGAATGTAGACCCTCAGTTGAACCCGGCCTATACGTTTGAGGCTTATGTAGAGGGCGACTGTAATCGTCTGGCACGATCGGCCGGACATGCTGTAGCGGCCAAACCAGGTGCAACATCCTTTAACCCTCTGATGATTTATGGTGCTTCGGGCTTAGGAAAAACGCACCTTGCACAAGCTATCGGTAATGAAATCAGAAGAAGTTTGCCGGATAAACTGGTTATTTATGTATCCTGCGAAAAGTTTTGCCAGCAGTTTGTAGAGTCGCTGAAAAACAATACGATCAACGATTTCGTAAACTTTTATCAGGCCATGGATGTGATCATTATGGATGATGTACACAACTTTGCAGGTAAAGAGAAAACACAGGATATCTTCTTCCATATCTTTAACCATTTGCACCAGTCGGGCAAGCAAATCATTATCACTTCAGATAAAGCACCTAAAGACTTGTCTGGTTTAGAAGAGCGTTTGTTGAGCCGATTTAAATGGGGCCTTTCGGCTGATCTGCAAGTTCCTGAACTGGAAACCAGAATTGCGATTCTGAGAAAGAAAATGTATGCTGACGGCATCGACCTGCCGGACGAGGTAGTTGAATACGTGGCACACAATATCGACAACAATGTGAGGGAGCTGGAAGGGGCAATGGTTTCGTTATTGGCACAATCTACCATGAACAAGAAGGAGATAGATTTGCAATTGGCCAAATCTATGCTTAAAAACTTTATTAAAAATACCACCAAAGAAGTTTCAATGGATTATATACAGAAACTGGTGTGCGATTATTTTGAAGTTCCGGTTCATTTACTGAAAGCTCCAACCCGCAAACGCGAGGTGGTACAGGCCCGTCAGATTTCTATGTACCTGGCCAAAGGAATGACCAAAAGTTCGTTAAAGACTATCGGTGCATTTTTTGGAGGAAGAGACCATTCGACCGTAATTTACGCCTGCCAAACGGTAGAAGACCTGATCCAGACGGATAAGAAATTCAGGGCTTATGTAAACGATATTGAAAAGAAATTAAAGATGAGCTAAGCCTCATCTTTAATGTAAAGTGAAGAGGTTCAGAAACATCCAAAAAATGTGCATTTATTTGCTAAAAAAAGTTTGAAGGATTAAAACAGAATACTACCTTTGCAGCGCCAAAAAGGCAAAAAAGGCCCGTTCGTCTAGGGGTTAGGACGCCAGATTTTCATTCTGGAAACAGGGGTTCGATTCCCCTACGGGCTACGATCCCGCTTAGCAGAAGCTAGCGGTTTAATAAATGAAATATAGTGCGGGGTGGAGCAGTTGGTAGCTCGTCGGGCTCATAACCCGAAGGTCATCAGTTCGAGTCTGGTCCCCGCTACCTGAGAAGCCGTAATTGTTCGGATTAAGGCGCTTCTAAAAAGGCCCGTTCGTCTAGGGGTTAGGACGCCAGATTTTCATTCTGGAAACAGGGGTTCGATTCCCCTACGGGCTACAAATCCCGCTTTACCAATCAGTAAAGCGGGATTTTTGCTTTTGTAGCTATTTAGGCAATTTAAACAAACGTTCTACTCTTAAATCGGCGGCGGCAGGTGTTACAAAATAGGTGCGCACTAAACCTTTATCCTCTTTCATCGGAAGTGCGGTGCCAACGCGACTATACGAATATTTGCTTTTCCCTTCACTATCCTCAAAAGCCCAGCTATCGGTGGTGCCGGCTTTGGTAAAACACAGAAAATAGTTTTTACTTGCATCAGTAAATCCTTCTGAAGGCAAATAGTTGCTATATACCCAGCCTGATGGTTGCACGTTTTTGGCGATATAGGCATTTTCCCCCGCGTTGTTTTGCAGGAAAATATCTATGGCATCGTTACTTGCCGGATAGTGGATGTAAAAACCTATCTTATTAGTGGTTGGGTCGGCCGCAGGTGGTTTTATTTCCAATGCCTTCCCATTGATCAATACAAAGGGAAAGAACAACTCCAGCTCACTGCCACCCAAATTGAGCTGTTGCTGGAATACCTCCCGGCCCGATTTCAGGTCTTTTATTCTTAAAGTAGCCTGGCCTTTTCCCGAAGAGTAAGTATATACATTGGCAAAATCCACTGGCATATTGGGCTGTGTTTTCTTGTTACGGTACACTAGGGTGTCTATAGACATTTCCAGTTCGGCATCGCCGGAATTATAGCCACCTATCTGAATGCTGATGGCTTTGGTGAGTTCTTTTTCCTTATTACAGGCCAACAGACCTGTAAGTAGCGTAATAAATACGCCCAGTTTGCTGATGTTTGATATGATATGTTTCATGTGTTGTTTTATAGGTCTAAACGAGTCGAAAATCTCATGATATTTCCTGCCGGCTGCTCAGAGAATATATATAATTTGGAGGATGCAGTAGATGCAGCGGGTTTTGGGGCAGTGGAAGAAAGTGCATTCCAGGTATAAGGTGTTCCTTCTACATAAGGCACATTGGTGCCTGCTTTGCATATACGCACCAGAAAGGAAACAGAAGTCATCGTTCCATTGTAATCTTGCCTGGCTGTCGAGAAAGTAGAGATGGTTGCCGGTTCGCTGAACTCATTCGGTTTTACATTTTTGATCCTGGCCAGTTCCTCAAATACCTGTGGTGTGACATAGTACTTACCAATAACAAAATCAACAGGCGCGGTATATCCGGTAATGTCGGGTATAAACTTATAGCTTAACTTAATTTTATCATTCTCCACCTCTGGTTTTTGAGGCATATCACTTACTTTTCCGTCCATATACAAGAAGTTTATGACTACCGGTTTATCTTCCTTCTTTAGTTCTTTCTCTAACACCAGTTTACCACTGCGCTTTTCGCTAATGCTTAGTTTGACAGTGTTTTTAAGTGTGGAAAACGTATAGGCCTCGTCACGTTCAAATCGTTGATTGGTGCTAATTGTACCAACCGAGGTGAAGGTATCCAGCTTTACCAGTAACTCTTCGTTACTGCCATTATAGCCCTTTAAGGTAATTGGCAGAATTTCTTGCTTTTGCAAGAAGTTCTCGTTGTTTTTACTGCAAGCGGCCAGTACCAACAGCATTATGCCCATCCACGTCCAGTTTAATCTATTCTGTTTCATTTTTTAATGTATTTATTATAAACTATAAGATAATGTCAGGCTAAAGGAAGCGCCAATCTTACGGATAAATGTGTCTGTGTCGCCAAAACGTGCTTCTTTTTTTCCATCTGGATGCAGTTCGTAGTACCCTTCTTCATATTTGTCAGAAAAGCCGTACTTCCATTCAAAAACGTCCGACCATTCTTTCATATTCATAAAATCGGCACCCGGTTTTATTTTGTAGGTATTCTGATTATTGATAAAAAATCGGTATGGACTGTTCAGCAGGTTGCTCATGTTGAATCTGGTCTGCAGTTTTTTATTTTTCAAAAATCTATAGCTCAGCTGGGCGTCTAGTTGATTTCTTGGACGTTCCATTTCCGAGTATTGTGGTTGCATACCTACAGTCAATACTTTATAACCAGTGTGGTTAAAGGCAATATTTGCGCCCAGGCGCTCGCCGGCATATTGTAATCCAATATTATACAATACAGGGATTTGTCCATAAAGCGGCCGTTTTTCCCTCAGCAGGCTTTTCTTACGGTAGGCATAAGACACCCCGTCTATATCGGTACCAACCCCCATAGTTTCATACCTGAATGCACTGGCCTGGACCTCCGATTTTTGCAGTGTAAGGTTTCCGCTCAGATAGATGTCATCCATAAACTTCCATCCCGGAGCTACAAAGCCCAGACTTTTGCGCATATCAAATTCCCACCCATTTACGTTTGCATAGTCGGAGTTGGCGGTCAGCAAGTCTACAGCACCACTGGTATTGGTTACATCCAGATACATTTCTACCGGGTTTTTAAAATGTTTTTTAAAATAACCTGCCGAAATAACTTCACCCGGCGCCGGGTACCACTCCAGCCTGAAGTCGTAATGCGTTATCAGTGTAGAAATGAGCCCTGTGTTGCGTTGTATACGATCGTATATATAGTTATACCGCGCAAAGCTAGAGTTTTCGATCAGTGCTGGTCTGATGGCCGATTTGCCATAAGAGGCCCTTATGTTAAAATTTTCGAAAGGCGTAATAGTCAGGTTAGCCGAGGGCAGGTATTGCCATTTCTTTTCTTCAGCAGTAGCGTCAATGGTTTGGTGCACCAGATTGCCCGTTTCAGGATCTACGAAGCGTTTTTTATCCAGGTTATTCATATCGGTTAGCGCGGCCACATCTGCTGCTGCATCTTTAACCTTTTCATATTTATAATACTCTCCACGAATACCCCATACCAGGCGAAGCCAATTGGTAAAACGGTTATCCATCATGGCATACCAGGCCTGGTTATTGTTTTTTCCAATGTAATTATTGTTGTTTATGGCTGCCGGAAAATAATATACATCGCGCAAAGGATCTGTAAAATCAGTATTCCAGTTTTGGATGGGTTCAAACATAACGTTATGAGCGCTGGTATTGGCCACACCAATGGGCAACACATTCCATTCGTAATTTCCCTTTTTCGCCATATACTGATAGCCGGTTTTAAGCACCTGTGCCTGCTCTCCAATGTTCATTTTGTAGCTTAGTGCCGCATCGCCCATGTGATTGGTTTCCTGATATTCGTATTTTGAACGGTTTACGGTACCTACACCCGGATTAGTAGTACCGCCCGGTATATAATTGTATACGGTGCCATTGATGGTTTTTCGGGCATTTTGCTCGGCATCTACTGCATCCAATTCCAGGTTGGTTACCTTATTTCGTGCAACACTCCACTCAAAGCGGAACCTGCCAAAGGAATGTCCGCCATTTACCCGGTTTTGTAACAGATCGATAAACTTGGGCCTGTCAAATTCCTTTATGACCGTATTATTGTCAATTGCGTCCTTGGGCCAGCCTTCAAGTCGGAAAAACTGATTGGCAAACACCCTGGAATAAAAATTCCGGGAGGTAATGCTATGGTTTTTGCTATTCCACCCGAAATTGAGTAATGCCCCCCAACTGGTGGTAAAGTTATATTGTTTGGCATTTGACTCGTCAATCTCTTTCCGGTTTTCCGGATTGTACAGGTTACCACCAAGCATATTGAACCCACCACGCTCATAATGGGGTATATCGTCAATAGTCTGCTCATTGCGATAACTGAGCGATCCGACAAAGCCCAAACGGCTGTCCTTGAGCTGGTAACTGCGCCCCAGGCTGAACTGGTAGTTTTGCCCCGGCGCAGCAGTATATGTACGTGCGCCCAGTCTTTCCAATCCACCTATTTTTTTATTTTGCGCGGTAATCATCTCTGGTGTAATCTTTTCTACACCCGGTGCAGGGGTAAAGTTGTAAGGATTGGTGGGACTATAATTTTGAGTAGTAAACGAAAAAAGACCGGCAGGGAAATGATTTCTTTTGCCATCATCAAAACCCAGGTAGTCATTTTTACCACGGCCATAGCCCAGAAAATCTTTGCCCGTACTGCCGTTGGTATATTTGCTGCCGGTGCTAAAAGTGATAAAATTTTCGTTAGGGACAGCCATCGTATTGATCTGTACCAGCCCACCGCCAAAGCCAAAGCTCATATCAGGAGTTGCGGTTTTGGATACAATTACATTGTCTACCAGGTTGCTGGGGATGATATCGAATTCAAAATCACGCACCTGCACATCGGTACTGGGTAGGGTAGCGCCATCCATCATGGCCAGGTTATAACGCTCGGCAATACCCCGTACCACTACACGACGGTTGTCGCTGGTACTAACACCCGAAATGCGCTTTAGTGTTTCGCCGATATTTTTATCGGGGAGTGCCGCAATCTGTTCACGGCTGATGCCGTTAGAAATTCCCGCTTCGTTTTTTTGACGGGTATAAAGTGCATTGGCATTTTCCTTTTTGGCTGTGGCTGTTATCACCACCTGATCCAACTTGCCGGTCGTGGCAGTCAGTACAATATGAAGATTGGTAAGCTGTCCCTCTTTTACTACCACATCGGTAATGTGTTTGGTTTGGAAGGAGACATAGCTTGCCGCCAGGGTATAAGTACCGGGAGCAATTCCAGTAAAATTGTAGGTGCCATCTACATTGCTCTGCATAGTCTTATTCAGTTGCAGTATCTTAATGCTAGCGCCAGGTAGGGGATCGCCGCTATTGTCTACAACCTTTCCCGAAATACGTCCTGATTGCTGAAGAACGGGAGCATTTGCAATTACAATGGCGTTGTTGATGACTTTGTAAGTAAGATTAGCCGGTTTGAGCAACTGGTTTAATACTTTGCCCAGGGCCAGACGCTGTGCATTGATGCTAAATTTTGTACTTGTTTGCAAATTGCCTACCATTAATATCTGCACATTCGCTTTGCTTTCCAACTCACTTAGTGTTTGTGCAAGTGCAACGTTCTCCAATCGCAGACTAATGGGTTTTTCGAGGTTTACTTGTGCTTCTACACGAGAGGCCAAGGCTACGCCTGCAAGATTAATAAGGAGCGAGACGAAAATAACGGAAACTTTCATATAAAAACTCCATCGATAAAAAACTTTCTTGTGTTCTTTTAAATTCATTATGTTTAAAAAAAAATGTGTGATCATATACGCTCACCATGCTAAAGTTTTCGAGGCTGGGGCATGGCAGCGTTTTTCATTAATTTTCTCCCCGGCCATTGGTCGGGGAGTTTTTTTATAGTATAGTTAGCTTCAGTGCATATCTCTTCTTTTAAATTATACTTCTGTTAATTACATCCTTTGCCCGACAGATAGAAGCCAGATGCCTTTTTTATCACTTTTCCATTTACCGAATAAGCGATCATTTTAAGCAAGGTTTCTATGTTGTCGTGATTAAATGTTCCATAAACCTGGCAATGATTCATGCCGGGGCTGGCTGCTATGTCAACACCATATTTGTTACCAATATCTTCCAGCACCTGACTTAGTAGCTCATTTTTGTACACCAGCTTGCCTGTTCGCCATGCGGTTATATCGCTGATCTGGTCTGGAGCAGTTTTGATCTCTTTAGTGCCCTTGCTGTAAGTTCCCGACTGATTGGGCGTCAGGAATGCGGTATTCGCTTTGTCGGTATAAATGGCCACCTTTCCGGTAGCTACACTTACCTTTAATTGTCTGGCATTTTTATAAGCCTTTATGTTAAAGCTTGTGCCTAATACCTGTGTACTGAGTGCGCCCGAATGGACAATAAAAGGCTGGTCTTTTTTATGGATTACACTAAAAAATGCTTCACCCTCCAGATAAAGTTCCCTGATGCTACCGCTAAATTTTTCCGGGTATCGCAAACGGCTACCTGCGTTGAGCCATACCGTCGAGCTGTCGGCAAGTGTAACCTTTAATACCTGCCCATAGGTAGCTTTAGCTTCGGTATATTTTATAGCAGCAGTTGCAGCAGAAATCTCCTGACGAGCGGTATTTGACTTTTGCAAAAAAAATATAGCCAGGCTAATCAATGTAATAGATGCCGCGATACCAATCCAGGCGGGGTACAAACGGATCGTCTGTTTCCTGCCTTTTTTTGGTTGTATATGATTATAGATAGCCTCTTTGATGTCATTTTGATTGCTCAGTTGTGCTTCGTCCCATTCTGAAAGGCCTTCTGATTGCTGCTGATCAAACCAGGCCGCCAAACGGGCTTCTTCATCCGGAGTGATGTTTCCCTGAAGCTGCTTTTCAAAAAGGCAGAGAAATTCTTCCCTTGTCATAGTGATACTGTTTTATAGTAAGTATCCTAAGGCAGGCGATATACTTAAAGGGAATGAAAATATTTTTTTATTTTTTACCAGAGCAAAAAGGACGCTGTTACAAGCACCGATGAAATGATATCCTGAAGGGAACAGCGTAGTTTTTTGGTGGCAATATACAACTGGTGTTCTACCGTACGTTGGGAATTACCGGTTAGCGCGGCAATAGCTTTAGCGGTTAGCCCATCCTGTTTGAACTGGAATATTGTGCGGCATTTATCGGGCAAGCTATCTACCGACAATTCAAGTTGCTGCTGGAGTTCTTTTTCCCGGAGCAGTTCTTCTGTTGAATTGTCGTATTCCGAGTGGTTCAGGTATTCAAAAGCCTTTAACCGAACCTTTTCGGCACGAACCAGTGTGTACACCTGGTATTTAACGGCCTGCATTAAAAAGGCACGGGGCTGCTGTATTTTTTCTCTTTTTTCGGCGTTGATCAGAGGAATGAATACTTCCTGCACCACATCTTTGGCCAGTTCTTTATCTCGGAGCAGGTTATAGGCAAACAGGTAAATGTCAGACCAATACTTGTCATACAACTCTTCAAATGATAACTGACAGGAGCTATTCGTTTTTTTTTGAAGCGTGCTGTTATCTGCGGCCGTGTGTGACATTATGCCACAAACCTAACGTCCGTATATTAAGGTAATATTAATATGGATTTAACATTTATTCTTATTAGTAAACGATATTCCCCTGGTGTATTAATGACTTTACCGGAGAAATCCTGGAAACCGCTTCGGCAGAGCAACTTGCGTCTATCAGTACCATATTGGCCACATCACCCGCTTTTGGCCATTGCTGTACACCCTTATCGTCCAGCGGAAGTACATTTCCTGTGGCCAGTTTTAAGCTTCTTGATAACATAAATTCGGTACCATAGCCATATACCTGGGCCATTACATTGGCTTTCTGCAACACACTTCCACTTCCCCAGGTATTCCAATGGTCTATGATGCTATCGTTACCTGTTAAAACGGTAACATTATGCTTGTACAATGTCGGGATGGGCATAATTAACCCGGCAAATGGAATGGTAGAAACTATACCAATGCCTGCTGCACCTAATTGCTCTGCTATTTCCTCCTGTTTTGATTTATCCAATCTCGCTAAAATAAAACAGTGACTCAGATAAGTTTTACCTTTTAAAACAGGGTTTTCATTTACCTTTTTAATGAGGTATTCCACTGTTTTAAGTCCCGATTCGCCCGACTCGTGTAAATGGATGTCAATACCTTTTTTATAATCTAAGGCCAGTTGAACAGTGAAATCCATTGTTTTTTCAATTGCCCCATCTATACTGTATGGATCTACGCCACCAATAAAATCAATGTCCATTTGAGCAGCTTCCTTTAAATAAGATGCCGAATCTGTATAAAAAACACCATGTTGCGGGAAGGCTACCAATTCTGCTCCAAAACTATTCTTTTTATTCTCAAGTGCTTTTTGCAGGTTTTTTAGGGATTGTAATTTTGAAGTAGGTTCAATATTTACATGGCTTCTTGCAAAAGATGTACCTTTTGATTGCAGCAATTCGATCAACTTTTGCGCATGAACAGTTGATGTCTTCAGCATTTCAGGTAATATTTGTTGCTCCAAAGCAATCATTCCTTTCACTCCACCTGTTCTTCGGCGGGTAGCTTGCCATGGGCCGCCATAAAATGTTTTATCCAGATGAATATGCATATCTTTAAAAGCAGGCAGCATCAGGAATCCTTTTGCGTCAATAGCATTGGAATCACCTGGTTTATTAGGTGATATGCTTTTAATTTTTCCACTACTGATGGTTATACAGAATAATTCGGTTTTGGTATGAACCACCTCATTATCTTCATAATCGAAGCCTGTTTCCAGTCGGACGTTTTTTAAAGTATAGTCACCTTTTGTCATTTTCATAGCTTGTTCGTTTGTTTCGGGAGACAAAACAGTGTGAGCACTCAGTAACCCGGGTGCAAAAGCCATTCCCATAAGCCCGATTCCTGATTTTTTCAAAAAATCCATGCGCGACATTTCAGAATTCTTCATCATATAAAAATATTTCCAGCAAAGTTAATCAACCTCCTGCCTTGCGATGTGGAGGATTCATTCCATCGCTTGAAGAATTTATTACTGGAGTATGTGATAAATGTTTCAAGTATTAGAATGGATATTGCAAAATGATGGACTGAAATATACCTTCCTTTGCTTATGTAAATTATGAACGTTAAAGAATGAATATGAAAATATTGTTGTTTGGTTTATGGATGACTACTGTGGCCTCTTGCAGCGCAAAAGAACGTCCTATGGTAAATGAATTAGTTATGCAACAGGAAAATATAATAAAGCTGGTCAATAAGAACGATATGGAGAGCGTAAAAAAGGCGCTTGAAAACGGTGTGAATGTGAATACACAGGACGATAACAAACGAAGCCTACTGTTGTTGGCCACCATCAATAAACAAGTGGAGATGGCGAAAATTCTTGTCGAAAAAGGAGCGGATGTAAATATGCAGGCCAACAATCAGGATAGTCCATTTTTATATGCCGGTGCAAGCGGACAAACAGAATTGGTAAAACTATTTCTTGCAAAGGGCGCCCGCTTTGACATATTTAACCGCTATAATGGCAGCGCTTTAATTCCTGCCTGCGAACGGGGACACGTGGAGACCGTACGGCTTTTGGTGAATACAAAAGGTTACCCCGTAAACCATGTAAACCGTTTGGGCTGGACCGCTTTAATGGAAGCTATTGTTCTGGGGAACGGCACAGAAAAATACCAGGAAATAGTACAAATCCTGAAAGATGGGGGCGCTGATTTACAGATTCCGGATCATGATGGCGTTACCCCATTGCAACATGCTCAAAGACGTGGGTTTAAGGAAATAGTGCAAATTTTATCAAAATAGAAATGAAAAGTAAAGCATATATACTGAAAAATGTGTTGCTCGAAACGGGCTTTGAATATGAAGGGAGTGAGGTAGTAAAAACAAAAACAGCATTATTTTGTGTTGAGATCGAAAACGGTAAAATAAAGCAGATCAAACCTAACGACCGCAGTATTGATGGCATAGATGCCAAAGGCAAACTGATGTTGCCTGCTTTTAAAGATATGCATGCCCATCTGGATAAAATGTTATTCGGCTTATCTTGGCAGGCTGTTTCTAACAAAAGAAGAACAGTAAAAGATATGATCGCCTATGAGCAGAAGATGATCCCCGGATGGTTGAAGACATCGGTAGAGCGTACTGAAAAGCTGATTAGACTTTTGCAATCTTATGGTACAAATTTCATCCGATCGCATTTTAATGTCGATCCAACTTCTGGTCTCGACTCCTTAAAACATCTGGAAAAAGCCTTGGAAGACATGAAGACTTCGGTAGATGCTGAACTTGTGGCTTTTCCTCAGCATGGTATTTTTTATACCGATACACTGCCTTTGTTAAGAGATGTTGCTACCATGGACGCTGTAAGCTTCATAGGTGGTGTAGATCCCTTTTCATTGGACGGAAGTGTAGAAAAGCCGATGGAACAAATTGTACAACTGGCATTGGACAATAAAAAAGGAATAGATATACACCTTCATGAAATGGGCGAAAGTGGCATAAAGACGATTGAATACCTGATCGACAAAACAATAGAAAATCCACAATTACGTGGAAAATCTTTCGTTAGTCATGCTTTTGCCTTAAGTCGTCTTAGCATAGCCGAGGCTGAGAGAATTGCGGAGCGACTTACCGGTGCAGGAGTTGGCATTGTTTCGTCAGTGCCATTTGGCAGAATAGTTATGCCTATTCCTACACTTAGGAAACATGGTGTTGAGGTTTTGATTGGTAACGACAATATTCAGGATCACTGGAATACCTTTGGTTCAGGCAATATGTTGCAAAAGGCAAATCTGATTGCCGAACTTTATGGTTATGGAACAGAGTGGCAATTGTCCAGAGCCCTTGCTTTTGCAACCCGCTATAAACTTCCATTGGATGATAAAGGTAACCAACAATGGCCAAAGCCAGGAGATGCTGCCAATATAGTGTTGCTCGATGCGAGCTGTTCGGCCGAAGCTGTTTCCCGTATATCTCCCCTGAGGTCACTTATCCATAAAGGGAAGATTGTATTTTAGTTATAAATTTTTCAAGCGTTGGAATAAAAATAACTTCCGTCAAATTCCTATTTTTTTCATAAATTTTAACTAGGTTATGAAAAAATAGGAAACACGCTTTAGCTTATGACTTTAAATGGTGAAAATGCCCATATACCACTAATTGGGATTCAGGAGTTTAGAAAGGGGCAATCGGCAGGTAGGGAAGAATTGCTCTATAACGAACTGCATGGAGAAAGACATATTGATAAACCTCATAAGCATGATTTTTTCATCATTTTATTGTTTGACCGGGCCAGGGGAAACCATAATATCGACTTCCATGATTATCCCATTGGAGACAGGCAGGTACATGTATTGTTCCCAGGCCAGGTACACAGGTGGGATATTGAGCCTAAAACAACTGGATATCAGCTGATGATCCACCGTAATTTTTTTGAGCGCTTTGCACCTTATTTCCGTTTTTCATCTACCAATTACAGGAACCATCCAGTGATACCGCTAACCGATCACAGTTTTCAACTGTTGGAGTATGAGTTTGATGCCATCAGAGATGAATTAAATGCCGATCATTCGCTTCCGGAGGTTATCAGTGCCAGGGCGGCAGTTATTGCTGCTATTGTAAGCAAAGCAGCCGAAAATATTTTCACAGATTTTAAAGTCTATCAATCTAACCCAAGGCTTGCCAAATTTAACATGCTGATTGATCAGTTTTATAAGGAACAGAAGCTAGTTACTTTTTATGCTTCCAAACTTCATATATCCGCCAATTATTTAAATATCCTTTGTAAGAAAAACCTCAAAATATCCGCCACCCAACTGATCCAGCAACGGGTTTTATTAGAGGCGAAGCGTCTGCTTCAGTCCACAGAATTATCTATCAAAGAAATTGCCTTTGAACTTGGCTTTGTGGATCATGCTTATTTCTCTAATTTCTTTAAGGGGCAGGCAGGGGTTACGCCAACAGAATTCAGGGTGCAGTAAGATCCACAATTAAAAAAATCTTGTCAAAAAAACGGCTAGTTAGGTTTATTTAACTTTTGAAGCTCGTCACCCAGAGATTTCATGCTATCTTGTACAGATTTTAAGTCCATAATGATCCTTAAAACTGTATCACTGTGCATTACGACTACTTTGTTATCTGCTCTATACATCCACCATTCAGCGATAAACATTGGCATCTTTTCATCAGGTTCACCAACCAATGCTGCAACCTTATCCTTAGTCATTCCTTTTGAAATAGATTCAAAAGATTTTGTTTTTGAACATGCCATCATGCCAATAGCTGCAACCAGTATTAATAGCGCTTTTCTCATTCTGTAAATATAAGCGCTTTTAACATAAAAGACTTACTGTAGAATGCAACACCGGACTGAAGTTATTTTTGATTCAATTCCTAATGCTACAGTATTTAAAAGGAGGAAGCCATCTGGACCAGTTACATATATAGAATCTGGACCAAATGCCTAATCCAGTTTTTAGAGAGATTTGCGACATACTTAAAAATCATTATATATGTCGACAATCAACTTAGAAACAGACGCTTTGGAAGTGAGCGTAAAAGGAGGAACAGCAACTCTTGTTAAAGCAACCATTGCATCTTTGGAAGATGCAGCCATGTTATTTGACCAGTATCGTGTTTTTTACCGCCAACCATCGGATTACGAAAGAGGCCGCAAGTTTCTGCAGGAAAGGATCAATAATGGAGAATCGTACATCTTCCTGGCCTATGTAGCCGGTAAAGCGGTAGGTTTTGTACAATTGTATCAACTGTTCCATTACATCAAACTTGAAAAACAATGGTTGCTGAGTGACCTGTTTGTTCATCCCGAATACAGGGGAATCGGACTTTCGGTTGCGATAATTGAAAGATGCAAGCAATGGTGCGACGAAACCAAGTCCTGCGGATTGATGCTGGAAACCGAGAAAACCAATGATATTGGCAATCAGCTGTACCCACGTTGCGGTTTTGAATACGATGGATTACACAACTATTACTATTGGTGGAAGAAATAATAAGCGCTACAATAATGGGCCTAACGCTTTTAGGCCCTCTTCCAGCTGTTCGTTGCTAAGCGAACCGTAGCCTAACCGCAAACCATTTACCGGTTCATTAAAACTATACCGCTCTGGAGGGTGTGGTGTGGTATAAACTGCTTTTATCCGTTTGTGCTGCCTCAACAGGGGTTCCATGTCCTCCACAATAAGGCCATTCCTGTCTACATCAACAGGAATCAATTTGGCCCCGGCACTTTCAAAAGCTCCCCAGGCTGGTTTATAGCCCGGATTTTCGATCAGTACCACATCTCCCTTGGTCATCAAACATTGCGCGATCACATACATTGCCATCTGGCTTCCGCGGGTAATGCAAATCATATCCTCACTCAGCTGCATGCCACGTTGGTGGTTTAGCATTTTTGATATGGCCTGCCTAAAAGCAGGATCGCCCATCGAATCGCCATAACCCATCATTTGCCAGCGGGCTTTTCGACCAAAAATTTGGCGGTAGGCACGCGCAAGCTCGGTAATGGGGGCAATTTTGCTGTCTGGATTGCCGTCATCAAAAGTGATGTGATATTTGACAGTGGCAACATCGGCGCCAATTGGGGCATCGCCAGGTGTACGGCCAGCAGCCAAATGGGGTAGCACATCCGAAACAAAAGTACCTTTTCTTTCCTTCGAAATCAGCCAGCCTTCATTGATCAGTACATTTAAGGCCTCTACTATGGTATTACGGTTTACCTTTAGCAACTGCGACAGGTTCCTGCTACCAGGCAGCGGTTCACCAGCTTTTAGTCGCCCGGTTTGTACAGCTTCAATAATGGCATCCGCAATTTGCAGATAGATGGCTTTCCCCGATTGGGGGTTAACCTCAAATTCCAATTTCCATGGTCTTAACATCTGGACTACCTTGTTTTTAAAATTCTGTATCAGTTTGATGGTCCAAATGTACTATACTTTTGTGATGCAATAGTGCAAATAACAAAAAAATAAGATTATGAATAACACAGATTTTAATCCATTTAGTTCAAAAGACTTTCACCAGACTTTTGCCCGCCCGCAGTATAACAAACCAGCCTACCTGGTCCATAAAAATGTCGAAGAAGCTGGTGTACACGATCAGTTTTCGACAGAACGTAAACACCCGGTGTTTTTTGTAGACCTGCCCAGCAAAAACGTGAGCATGACCATTGGCGGATTGTTACCCGGACAATTGACCAATAGGCACCGTCACACCTACGAAACCATTTTGTACGTTATTGAAGGGCGTGGCTGGACAGAAATTGAAGGTGAACGGGTAGAATGGGAGGCCGGCGATGCAGTATATATCCCATCCTGGGCCTGGCACCGGCACCAAAATCTGAGCAATAGCGACTCGGCCAAATACATAGCCTGCGAAAACGCACCGCAGTTACAAAACCTGGGCGTTGCCCTGAGAGAAGAAGAAGGGAGGGATTTATAATCATGAAAAATATTCCATTTGAAGGGATTATTGCCTATCCCATTACGCCGTTTAATGAAAACGAGAAAGTAAATATTGTGCTATTCAAAACATTGTTGGAACGGTTAGTAGTTTCAGGTTCGCATGGTATTGCACCTTTAGGAAGCACCGGTGTGCTGCCATACTTGACAGACGAAGAGAAAGAAGCCGTTACTGAAGCAGCCATTGAGCAGGTGGGAGGGCGCTTGCCTACCTTAATTGGCGTATCAAATTTGACTACTGATAAAACAATTTATCATGCTCAGTTTGCCGAAAAGGCAGGGGCAACGGCCGTAATGATTATGCCAATGAGTTATTGGAAATTAACAGATGATGAAATCCTGACGCATTATGATGCTGTGGCCTCTAAAATTTCTATTCCCATTATGGCGTATAACAACCCGTCAACAAGTGGCATAGACATGTCCACTACGCTGCTAAAACGTTTGTTGGAAATACCCAATGTAACCATGATTAAAGAAAGCAGCGGTGATGTGCAGCGCATGCACAATTTAAGAGCCGAATTGGGCGAAGATGTGGCTTTTTACAATGGCTCCAATCCACTGGCCCTTGCCGCTTTTGCAGCTGGCGCAAAAGGCTGGTGTACAGCAGCCCCAAATCTGATACCACAATTAAATGTTGAACTGTATCAGGCTATTCAAGGCAATGATGTGGAAAAGGCAAAAAAACTGTTTTACCAACAATTGGATTTGCTGAAATTTATTGTAAAAACAGGCCTACCCAGAGCAATTAAAGCGGGACTGGAGCTTTTAGGAGATGACGGGGGGCAATTGAGGAGTCCGCTGAAACCTCTGGAGTATGCTGAAATGATTGCGTTGGAAAAAATCATTTCAAAGGTAATTCATCAGAAGGTTTCTGACTACGGGAATGTGGTGAAATAATTTCTGGTGGTATATTGATAAATAGACATTTAATATGTCCGAATCAACCTGTTATAATGTCTATTTACCACCTCTGTTATGAAACATAGTATTGTTAATTTTGTTTTAATGATTTGAATATCGACTCAATTGTTAACCCTAAAAACATAGCTATGAATAATCAAGATTTTACCACCAGCTTTTTGGTCAGCCAAAGCCCAAAACAGGTATTCGACGCCATCAATAATGTGCGTGGTTGGTGGTCAGAGCAAATTGAAGGCCCTACTGATCAACCGGATGCAACGTTTAAATACCATTATCGTGACATCCACCTTTGTACCATGAAAATAGTAGAGTTTGTACCCGACAAAAAAGTGGTTTGGTTTGTGGAGGACAATTATTTCAATTTTACCCGTAACGAGAAGGAGTGGACCGGCACAAAAGTTAGATTTGAAATTGCCGAAAAGGGCGATCAGACGGAGCTCATTTTTACCCATGAGGGGTTAGTTCCGGCAGAAGAATGTTATGATATTTGTGCAGGCTCCTGGGGGAATTATATCAAAAGCAGCTTAAAAAGCCTGATTGAAACAGGTAAAGGCAACCCCAACCCGTATGAGGCATCAGTACAAAAGGCGGAAGCCTTAAAAGCAGAGAAAAGATAATAACAGGGCCCCTATTAATATAGGGGCCCTGTTATTTAAAATAAGGAATAGGCGTTATTTCCAGCCACCGCCTAAATTCTGGTAAATACTCGTTACCGCATTCAACTGCTTTTTCCTGGTCTCAATCAATTCCAATTTGGCCGCAAAGGCGTCTCTTTGGGTCATTAACACCTCGAGATAATCGGCGCGGGCCGACTTAAATAAATCATTGGATATGTCAGTAGATTTGGCCAATGCCTGTACTTCTTTAGATTTCAGATCATAAGATTTTTCCAGGTTACCCACATTGGAAAGTTGCGTGGAAACTTCCATATACGCATTTAAGATGGTACGCTGGTAATTATACATAGCCTGAATTTGCCTTGAATTGGCATTTAAAAACTCAGCTTTGATACCGTTTCTGTTGATTAGTGGCCCTGCTAAATCGCCCGCCAGCGAATATAACATCGACTCTGGAAGTTTGACCAGGTAGGAGGGCTTAAAGGCTTGAAAGCCCAACGCTGCAGAAATACTAAAAGATGGATAAAATTCGGCCCGCGCTACTTTTACATCCAGCTTTGCAGCCATTAGTTCCAGTTCGGCCTTTTTAACATCAGGCCGGTTGATCAGCAATTGCGAGGGGATACCCGAACGGACCAATGCCGGCACCAGATTGGAGAAATTGCCTTTATCCCGTGGTATATCCTGCGGATAACGTCCCAGCAGAAGATTGATTTTATTCTCAGTTTCTGTTACTTTTTGCTGAATTTCAAATTCCAGGCTTTCAGAATTTAACATCTCGGCCTTAAATTTCTGAACAGCCAGTTCGGTTACCCTGCTGGCTTCTTTCTGTATTTTTACAATTTCCAATGCGCTTTTTTGGAGTTCGATGTTTTGTTTCACTACCTCCAACTGATTGTCGAGTGCTATCAATTCATAATAGGAATTGGCTACCTCGGCAATAAGATTACTCAATACAAAGTTTTTGCCTTCAACAGTAGATAAGTATCGGGTAACAGCTGCCTTTTTTGCATTGCGCAGCTTTTTCCAGATATCGACCTCCCAATTGGCCGTAAGCACGGCCGCATAATCCATCAGTGGATCGGGCATTTCCTTTCCAGGTTCAATTTCGGTACTGGCATCACCCGCACCCTGACTGGTATAGCGGCCAACTTTTTCTACACCAAGCCCAATTTTACCGCCAATCGTGGGCAGCAATTGCCCTTTTCGGGCCCTGATATCATTTTTTGCCATTTCAATTTCCTGCAAAGTGATCATCAGCTCCTGGTTATTTTTAAGCGCAGTATCAATCAGATTGACCAGATTTTTGTCGGTAAAAAAGTTTCGCCACTGTGTGGTTGCCATATTGGTGGTATCTGTACTGTTGACATATACTCCCGGAACAGTTTTGTTTTCAACCGGCTGTACAATAGCCGGTATTTTACAACTGGTTATGCTAAGGCAAATACCCGCTAAGATCAGGTATTTATATGAACGTGATTTATACATTGTGGTCAATTTCTTCGGTTAATGGATTTTCTCTTTCGTTTTTTACCAGGGTGAATCTTTCTGCAATTCTGCCGAATATGTAATACAGTCCGGGAATGAGCAATACGCCGAAAATAGTTCCCAGCAACATACCTCCGGCAGCAGCCGAGCCTATGGTGCGGTTTCCTATTCTACCTGGTCCTGTGGCAAAAACCAGCGGAATAAGCCCTGCAATAAAGGCAAAGGAGGTCATCAATATAGGCCTGAACCTTACTACTGCGCCTTCCATGGCAGCTTTAAATACTGAATAGCCTTTGCGGTGTTTCTGAACTGCAAACTCAACAATCAGTACCGCATTTTTACCCAGCAAACCAATCAACATCACCAGCGAAACCTGCGCGTATATGTTGTTTTCCAATCCAAATACTTTGAGCAGAAGAAAAGCACCAAAAATTCCGGGAGGAAGAGAAAGCACCACCGCCAGTGGTAGGATAAAACTCTCGTATTGTGCAGCCAGAATGAGGTATACAAAGCCCAGACAAATCAAAAAGATATAGATGGCTTCGTTACCGCGTGCCACTTCATCTTTTGAAATCCCTGCCCAATCAATCCCGAATCCCCGTGGCAAAGTTTTTTCTGCCACCTCATTGATGGCATTGATGGCGGCGCCGCTACTATAGCCAGGTGCTGCCGAACCACTTATTTCGGATGCATTGTACATATTGTGCCGCGTAATTTCCGATAAGCCGTATACCTTTTCCATTTTCATGAATGCCGAAAAAGGTACCATCTCATCGCGTTTATTTTTGACATATAGCTTTAACACATCTTCCGGCAAAGCTCTGTACTGCGGTAAGGCTTGAACCATTACCTTGTATTGCCTGTCGTATTTGATAAAGTTGGTCTCGTAATTACTACCCACCAGTGTAGATAAGGTATTCATGGCATTTTCAATGGTTACACCTTTTTGCTGGGCAATATCATTGTCAATTTTGAGCATATACTGCGGGAAACTTGCGCTGTAAAAGGTAAATACCGATGACAGCTCAGGGCGTTTGCTCAGTTCTTTTACAAAGTCCCTGCTTACTGTTTCCATTTTTTTGAAATCGCCGGTCCCGGCTTTATCCAGTAAACGCAGTTCAAAACCACCTGCAGCACCGTAACCTGGCACAGCCGGCGGCTGAAAGAATTCAATAGTGGCACCAGAGATGTCTTTCGATTTTTCTTCCAGCTCAGTAATCACTTCCTGAACAGAGTGCTTCCGTTCATCCCAACTTTTGAGGTTAATCAGACAGGTTCCTGAATTGGCTCCGGTACCTTCAGTAAGAATCTCGTAACCAGCCAATGAGGATACAGATTGTACATCTTCAATGCCTTCGGCGATTTTCTGCAACTTCTCGGCAATCTGATTTGTTCTTTCCAGTGATGAGCCCGGAGGGGTTTGAATGATCGCATAAAACATTCCCTGGTCTTCATTAGGAATAAAACCTGAAGGCAAATTGTTACTCAGGAGATAAGTTCCTGCACAAAAAGCGAGCAACACGACAAGGGTAACCGGTCGGCGACTAACGATAAGGCCCAACACCTTCTGGTATTTTCCTGATAACTGGTTAAAGCCGTTGTTAAAGCTGCCCAATCCTTTATCTATCAGGTTTTGTTTCTTCTTTTTGCCATGGTTTTTCTTCAGGATCATGGCGCAAAGTGCTGGCGTAAGGGTAAGTGCTACCACACCTGAAAGGATAATGGCCGTTGCCATGGTGATAGAAAACTGCCGGTAGAATATGCCGACGGGCCCGGACATAAAGGCCACCGGTATAAATACTGCTGCCATCAAAAAGGTAATGGCAATAATAGCCCCACTGATTTCGTGCATGGCCCTTTTTGTAGCCTTAAGTGGGGAGAGGTGTTCCTCTTCCATTTTTGCATGCACTGCCTCGATGACGACGATGGCATCATCTACCACCACACCTATGGCCAGTACCAATGCAAATAGGGTAATGAGGTTAAGCGTGATGCCAAAAAACTGCATAAATACAAACGTTCCGATCAGCGATACCGGTACCGCAACAGCCGGAATGAGGGTTGAGCGCCAGTCGCCCAAAAACAGGAACACCACTAATCCAACCAGGATAAAAGCTTCAACCAGGGTATGGATTACCTTTTCAATTGAGGCATCCAAAAACTTGGAAACATCATAGCTGATCTCGTAATCCACTCCTTTAGGAAAAGATGTCTTTTTAAGCTCTTCCATTTTGGCTTTGATATCCTTAATTACCTGGCTGGCATTACTGCCATACGACTGTTTTACGGTAATTGCTGCCGAGGCTTTTCCGTTCAGATTGGAATAAATATCATACATGGAACTACCAAATTCTACATTTGCAACATCTTTCAGACGAAGAATGTCGCCATTAGGGCTAGAGCGTAAAATGATATTTTCATAGCCTTCTTTATTGGTAAACCTTCCCGGATATTTCAACACATATTCAAAAGTCTGCGACCGTTTGCCCGAGCTTTCGCCGGTCTTGCCGGGCGACGCTTCGAGGCTTTGCTGGTTTAAGGCTTCCAGTACTTCATCTGCTGAGATTTTGTAAGCCAGCATCCGGTCTGGTTTCAACCAGATCCGCATGGCATACTCGCGGTTACCCAAAATATCGGCCACCCCCACACCATCTACCCGTTTCAATTCTGATAACACATTGATATCGGCAAAATTGAACAGAAACTTCTGATCCATCTTAGGATCTTTACTGTACAAGTTGATGTACATCAGCATGTTCGATTCCTCCCGGGTAATTTTTACACCTTCGCGTACTACCAGTGGGGGCAGCTTGTTGACTACCGAGGCTACACGGTTCTGGATATTGACCGAGGCCTGATTAGGATCGGTACCTAGGTTAAACACCACCTGAATGGAGGCCTCGCCGTCGTTACCGGCATCAGAGGCTATGTATTTCATGCCTGGTACACCATTGATGGCCCTTTCCAAAGGGATGATGACCGATTTGATCATTAACTCTCCATTTGCTCCGGGGTACTCCGCGGTAATGTTCACTTTCGGTGGAGAGATGGATGGAAATTGGGTAACGGGTAGGTGGCTCATAGCCAAAACACCCAGAAACACAATAATAAGTGATATCACTATAGACAGGACCGGCCTGTGTATGAACTTATTAAACATAAAAATATTTTTAGGATCGGATTTTATTCTGCTTTCAATTGCAGATGAGCAATAACTTCCTTAGGTGTAATAAACTCATATTTGATTTTATCGTCCTCTTTTACTTTCTGGACGCCCTCCAGCAATACGTGGTCATTTTCTGAAAGCCCACTTCCAACGATGTATAAATCGGGCATTTGGCTGCTGATGGTGATGTTTCTTGATCTGACAACTCCATTTTTATCGATGACAAAAACATATTGTTTATCCTGAATCTCGTAAGTGGCTTTCTGAGGAATAACCAAGGCATTTTTGAGTGGAACAGTCATTTTTACCTTACCGGTTTCACCATGTTTTAACAGCCGGTCGGGATTCGGAAATTTAGCCCTGAAAGCAATGTTCCCTGTTTCATTGTCAAACTCACTTTCAATGGTTTCTACATCTCCTTTGTATTTATGAGGCTCATTATTGGCCAAAAGCAAGCTCACCTTGCGGTCGCCGCGACCTTTAACATTGGTTTGATAATCCAGATATTCCGGTTCCGAAACATTAAAATAAGCATACATCTGACTGTTGTCGGATAGACTGGTCAACAACTGACCTTCATCTACCAAACTTCCAAGCTTTAATGGAATGCGGTCAATTGTACCGTCAAAAGGTGCCCTGATTTCGGTAAAAGAAAGGTGCAGCTTAGCTACAGCCATTTCGGCTTTAGCCTGGTCGAGCTTGGCCTGAGCCATAGACAATTCATTTTTAGAGACTACATTTTTGTCGGCCAGTGTTTTTGTATTTTGTAATTCTATTTCTGCAACTCTGGTCTCGGCCTTTGCTTTCAAAAGTTCGGCCTCATACATCTTGGGCATAATCTTAAACAGCAGCTGACCAGATTTAACAAATTGACCTTCATCTACATAAATATTTTGCAGATAACCCTTTTCCTGAGCTCTGATTTCAATGTTTTTTACTGATCTGATCTGCGAAACAAATTCCTTGTTAAAGGAGGTATCAATTTTTAGTGGACTGGTTACGGCATATTTAGCAGCTTCTTCTTTTTTTTCTTTTTTAGATATACAGCTGGTATGGCACAATACGGCACATAAACCCAAGAGCATTACTATTCTCTTCATGGTATTTATTGGTTGTTAAGTGATTTGAAAATTGAGGGTTATGAATTCCCCCGGATAAGGGATGACATCAGTTGCTCACCTTGCCCGAATAGGCCGATGTCAACCGAAGCAAATACTGATCAAATCCTTAAAACCCGCTGCAGAATATACTTATAAGAAGAAGTATAGGAGAAATGGCTGCAAAAGGGCAGTCGGTTATTAAAATAACTGTAAAAACAGTCTAAAACAGATGTGCTAACAAATGCTGTAAAAAAACTAACCAGCAATACATACTTCCTGGCAAACAGCGAATCTTCTTCATCATCTTCGATTTCAACACGAAGGAAGTCTTCTTTTTTTTCCGTTAAACTATTGTATTTTAAGAAGGGAAATTCATGAGCGGTGTTTCCAAACTTTACTCGCGGCGACGTGGTGATTGACGCGCCAGCCGGATAGCTATTGTTTTGCCTGGCGTATAAGTCACTATGGCCCTTTACCAACAAAAGGCATAGAAACAGGAAAAACGCAACTGCTACTCTCATATTTGGCGCAAAAATAATAGCCTGTCTGATATTTAATAGCTGATTGATAAAATTATTGGTCAGAATTTTGTAAATAAATTGAGCCTGTATATTCAAGCCTCTATTTCTATGAACAGCGGCCTTTTGTTTGAGATAAAACAGCTGAGCGCTAAAACCCGCAAAAAATAGCATTGCGGTAAGTCGAAAAACCTTTTTTCAATTAGCTATTGACATTATGTGTAAGATATAAGTATATTGTATCTGATTATAAAACAGCAGAGTATGCGCAATAACCTGCATAAACCTGCATTATTATTAACTGTTCCATTTTTTAACGCTAAACCTTCTCCTAAAAAGGCGTATGTGCCTACTCCGCAACGCTTATTCCAATTACCTCAACATAAACTAAACACCCTAACCAACCCTACAAACTATGAAAAAACAAAGCTCCCGCCATTAAAAGCCATTCAGGCGGATGTAAATCATCATCAATTGTTCTTTAATTTTTACCTCATGCATTAAAATCATTATGAGAAAATCTCTACTAATCTTGTGCAGTTTGCTGGTCTGCTTGTCGGCCTATGCGCAAAACCAGCTTAGGGTAACCGGAACGGTTACCTCTTCTAAGGACCGCAGTCCGGTTATTTCCAGCATTACCATCAAAGGGACATCAAAAGGGGTGTCATCAGGTGTAAATGGGGCCTATGTGCTGGAAAATGTTCCTAAAGATGCTACACTTATTTTTTCGTCCCTAGGTTTCCAAAAACTGGAAGTCCCTGTAAATGGGCGGCAGGTGATCAACATCACTCTTGAATCTGACGATCAGGCCCTGGATGAAGTGATGGTAGTAGCCTACGGAACAGCTAAAAAAAGCACTTATACCGGTGCGGCCTCGGCTTTAAAACCCAACAAAGATGTGCCTGTAATTTCGTTTGAAAATGCCATGATCGGTAGGGTGCCCGGGGTACAGGTGACTACAGCATCTGGTCAGGCCGGGGCGGTGCCCAGTATCCGGGTACGTGGAATTGGCTCTATGATCGCTTCTAAGGAGCCGCTATATGTAATTGACGGAGTACCTTCTATATCCGGAAATGCAGGTATCAATCAGGACCCCCTATATGCCAGCAACAATGTAATGAGCTCGCTAAATCCCGCGGATATTGAATCCATAACCATATTAAAAGATGCTGCTGCATCTTCTCTATATGGTTCCAGGGCTGCAAATGGAGTGGTAGTGGTGACTACAAAACGTGGTAAATTGGGCAAGCCGGTCATTAATTTGAAATCTTCGGTAGGTTTAACTCCGAGCTGGGCAACGGATAACTATGAGCCGGCAGGGATACAGGAACAAACCAATATGTTGTACCGTGTATTTCACGACCTGAATACCTCTGCGCTGAAAACGGATGCCGTTGCCAATGCAGATGCATTGAACAGGTTAAAAACAAGATTCAACAGACATGGTTATACTTTCTCTACCAACGGAACTGGTCTGGCTGAAAATGTGATTATAACGGGCTTAACCGATGGCATTGAAAACAGAGATGGACGTTATTTTGATTGGGAGAAAGCGCTTTTCAGAACGGCAGTGTATCAGACCAATGACC
Organism: Pedobacter schmidteae; assembly: GCF_900564155.1. Taxonomy (NCBI): domain Bacteria; kingdom Pseudomonadati; phylum Bacteroidota; class Sphingobacteriia; order Sphingobacteriales; family Sphingobacteriaceae; genus Pedobacter; species Pedobacter schmidteae. Next base: position 4,361,850 of record NZ_LS999839.1, read on the forward strand.
TGTCCGTAAGTGGGGGTGATGCCAATACGACCTATTATACCTCTCTTTCCTATACCAAAGACCAAAGCAGGATAAAAGTGAACAATTTTGACCGTTTGTCTGGTCGCATTAATCTCGCACAAAAAGTCGGAAAGTATGTTGAATTGATATCTAACGTTAACGTTGCAAGAAACAAACAATCAGGCTTTAATGATACCAGAAATACCAGTACCAATTATTTTATGCAATCCCGAAACCTGCTTTGGGGTTTTTACTGGCCTACCGATTATAAAACAGGCTTGCCCTATACTGCGCGCTACGGCAGTTTAGCACAAAATGCTGTGTATTACAATAACGAATGGGAAAACAGTTCCATCAACCGGAGAATAACCGCCAACGAAACTTTAACCATTAAAGTCCTTCCGGAACTAAACCTCAAATCAATATTGTCCTACGATAATGCGCAGATAAAAGAGCATACTTATTTCAGCGCCCTTCATTTTAGTGCAACCACCACCAAAGGGTCGGTGGAAGAAATTACCACCAACATTAACAAATTAGTGTCCTCTACCACACTGAATTACGATAAACAATTCGGATTGCATAGTCTGGGCTTGTTAGGTGGTTTTGAGGTAGAGAAAAACGAAATAGACTATATGAGGGCAACAGGGACTGATTTGCCTTCGGCTCAACTGCATACAGTAGCAACCGCCGGAGCAACAAGTTCCAGTGCTTTCAATACCGCCAATTCCCTTGTTTCCCTGTTATCACGTGCAGAGTATAATTATAATGGCAAATATTATGCATCAGCATCCTTTCGCAGGGATGGTTCTTCGAAACTTGCACCAGAGATACGATGGGGTAACTTTTGGTCGGTAGCCGGTTCCTGGAGAATCAAAAATGAAGCATTTATGGCAAATGTGGATTACATTAGTAATTTGCGGCTAAGAGCATCATATGGTATAAACGCGACACTGCCACCGGGCGACTTTGCCTGGAGACAGCAGATTGCTTATGGAACAAAATACATGAACCTGCCAGGTGGCGGAAAGAACAACGTGACTACGCCTATCAAGTGGGAGACCAATTACAACACCAATCTTGCACTTGAATTTGGTTTGCTCAACAACCGCATTACGGGCACGGTTGAGTACTTTAACCGCGACTCTAAAGACTTACTGCAGGATGTGCCCATCTCTATGGCTACAGGGTTTTCAACCGCAGTCATCAATATTGGGCAGATGAACAATCGCGGCTTTGAAATAGAGCTTGGTGGGGACATCATTTCAAAAGAAGGATTGAGGTGGGGCGCCAGTATCAACGCAACATTTATCAAATCAAAAGTAGTTAAGCTGGCTGGTGGAAAGGATATCATTTGGTACGATCCAACGGGTGGTGCTGCTGCAGGTGAAGATAGAAGAGCACAATTTATTTATAGAGAAGGACAACCTACCTTAAGTTTATATGGTTATGAATGGGCGGGAGTGCATAAAGAGACCGGTAAAAACGTGTGGTACATGAACTCGGGGGCCACAGGTGATCTGGTATACAATGGACGACAAGCCACCTATGATTTTAACAAAGCGTCTTATGGAATTATTGGCGATGCCACACCGGATGTTTATGGTGGCATCAATACCGATGTAACTTACAAAAACTTTACCCTGGCGCTTAATTTCAACTATAAATTGGGCGGAAAGTTATATGACGGCGCTTTTAAAGATGTGGCTGATGATGGCTATTATTGGGAAAGGATAAGGGCACAGGAGGTTTACGACAACATGTGGACGCCGCAAAATACCGATGGCACACTACCCAAACTATCGGGAAACGATCTGACCGATCCACAACAATACAGTACTCGCCAGATGCATAATGCCAGTTTCTTAAGGCTTAAAAATGTGACGTTGGCTTACAACCTACCAAAAACGCTGATCAACAAGATTGGTGTTTCCAATACCAGGGTGTATGTGAATGGCTCCAATCTGCTGACTTTTTCAAAGTATAAAATTGCCGATCCGGAAGTCAACCAATATGGCACCAGAGGCTGGGAAACACCTTACGGCAAAACCTACACCTTTGGAATAGAGTTTAGTTTTTAATTTAAAGACCTTATCAGATGAAAACAATACATATATTTCTGGCCGCATTGCTTATAGCAGGCTTGTCCTCCTGCAAGAAATTTCTGGATCAAAAACCCAGTAACCTTGGCGATGCGCCAACAGCAATTAAAACACCCGCAGATGCACAGGTGGTGATAAATGGTTTAATGCGTAGCATGACCAGCTCGAGTTATTATGGAAGAAACTTTATGATGTATGGCGACGTTAAAGGAGGTGATCTGACCATCGTTTCGCAAGGTAGAGGACTCGATCCTTTGTATACTTTTGCACATAGTGCTACAGATAACAATTATGGGAGCTTTTGGTCGCAAATCTATTATTGCATTGCGCAAACCAATTACCTGTTGGCGGGTATTGCAAAAATTGAAGCTACCGGAGCCACAACCGCCTATAATACTTACAAAGGTCAGGCCTTAACGGCCAGAGCATTAATGTATTTTGACCTGGTGCGTCTTTACGGAAAATCCTATACCGATAATAAAACCTCTTTTGGCATCCCAAATATTACCACTGAAATAGGTCCCGAAGCTCAGCCCTTGCGTAATACGGTAGAAGAGAACTACATACAAATACTTTCTGATTTGAAGGCAGCGACCACTTTGTTGCCCAAAACAAAAACAAATGGTTATATCAATTATTATGCTAATCTGGCTATTCAGGCCAGGGTTTATTTAACCATGGGTGACTATCCAAATGCTTTAAAAGCAGCTGAAGAAATCATTACTGCTCCACTTTATCCATCTGTATACAGCAATACCGAATGGCTGGATTCCTGGAAATCACAATTTGGAAAGGAATCTATTTTTGAACTTGGAATATTTCCCCTGGAAGGAGATTTAGGTACTGCTTCGTTGGGTTTTTACCTGAGACGCAAAGGTCATGATGCCGGCTCAGTTCTGGGCTGGTTTGTGGCCAGCGATTATTTTATTAACCGCATTAAACAAGATCCCAATGATGTTAGACTAGGTATCATGAGCAATGATGAAATTTCGGCTACACGTTTAGGTGCAATTTATAAATATAGCGGAAGTACAACCTTAGTCGGAGATGGAAAAAACAATTCAACAGCTGTAAACATCAAGGTGATCCGATTGTCGGAAATCTATTTGATTGCTGCCGAAGCGGCATTGCCTACCGATAAATTGAAAGCGGCATCTTACCTCAATGCGATCCGCAAAAGATCGCCTGGACTGATACCTGCAACCGCCTTAACTGTTACTTTAGATATGATCCTTGATGAAAAAAGCAAAGAATTAGTAGGGGAAGGGCAAAGGTTTTTTGACATGATCCGTTTGAACAGGAGCATCACCTTTAATGACGAGATTTTAGGACTCACGCCAACAGGACGACCAAAAACCATTGACAGGACCTTTTACAAAACTATATTGCCAATTCCTCAGGCTGAAATCAACGCCAATCCGGGATTAAAAGCGCAACAAAATAAAGACTATTGATCTCGAATATTCTATTCAAAACCAGCTCAAATGGGATCGTGACCATGCAGTAGCTGCGAAGCAAAATAAATTGAGAACGAGGAAAGGCAAAAAAAATGGGTTGTATCATCATTTGATACAACCCATTTTAATGAGCCTCCTATCGGAATCGAACCAATGACCTACTGATTACAAGTCAGTTGCTCTACCAGCTGAGCTAAGGAGGCTTTTAACGGCTTTGAGGCCGCAAAATTAGTATTTTATTGTATCCTGCCAAATTATTTTTTCAAATCGCTGATTTGTAGGTTAATTAAATTTTAACGCTTAGCTTTCTTCTTCTTGCCGCACCAAATATAAAAACCTGTCAAAGGTAAACTGGCACAAATCAAACTAGCCAGAAAGTAAATCATTTTAACTGGCAGACCGCCAAACAAGCCCAAATGTAGTCCATAATTATACCGACGGATCCAGGAGGCCAAATCTTCATCTCTTACTCTTTTATTAGATGCCGGCAGTTCCTTTAATGAATACTGATCCAGGTAAACATCCCGCCAGGTGCCATTGTACATATCGGTACAAACATAAATGGCCTCCGATGCTTTTTCAGGGAAATGCATTAAAATCTCATAAGGATGGTATTCGGCAATTTCATGTATCCCCTTATACCAGGCTTTGTCTACCTGGGCCATTAAATTAACATTTAAATTAGCGGTAGTATCCGAAAGGGCCTCCACACGAGGGCCATCTGTTCCTCCAGCCAGCCAATACACACTTTTATTGAACCAGGTAAAACTCATCATCAATCCCGTAAATGCAAAAACTATAGCCAATAGGATTGAATAAAAGCCCAATACATTGTGTAGATCATAGTTTACTCTTTTAAATCTCGCACGCCATCTGATTTTAAAACTCTGATCGCGACCTCTTTTATTCCATTTTTTTGGCCACCACAAAATCAGTCCACTCAGCAACAAAAAGAAAAATATAAATGTACCCCAGCCCACCACCTGGTGACCAATTTTTTCAGGTAGCCACAAGTAAAAATGCCCCTCCTCAAAAAAATGGAAAACATCTTCATGGTCTACCATAGCCATCAGTTCGGCAGTATAAGGATTTACATAGGCAATGGAGTCCGATCCATGAATATTAAGGTGCGCTGTATGGTTTTCGCCATGGTACCATATCGATTCAATATGCTTGTCCGGAACATGCTTCTGCAAAGAGCTGACCAGCATTGATGGCGGTAGTAATTTGCCATCTACAGGCTTTTCAGCATGAAGCCAAGGTGAGGTCATACTTTTAATTTCCTGCTCAAATACCAATACACAGCCGGTAATTCCCAGCACAAAAACTACGATCCCGGAAGCTAAGCCAAGCCACAAATGCAACCAGGCATTAATCTTTTTAAATGACATCAATACGTATCAGCCCTTATTTATTTCAGTTTTTCAATACGGAGAATATAATCTATTCCACCTATAAATTCAACACCTTTGGTCAGCTTGTCTGTAGCCGGGTCATACTCCCAAATATAATCTCTATCTGCTGCATTCACGGCAATAAAAGCTTTTCCATCTTCCACAATTACGGCGTTCACCATACGTTCTCCTTTATCTGCCGGAAGGTCCAGTTTTTTAATGAGGGCACCCGATTTAACATCGACTACACAGTAATAATGATCAGTGTCAATTGACTCTCCGTTAATACGTGAGCGAACAATAGCCTTGCCATTACCTATATACCACATGGCTGGTGCTCTTTCATTATTCGTTGCTGCCGAGAAGTTGAAAAAGTAGGTAGGGTCGATTTCTGTTGATCCGTTTTTGATCCGGTACATCACCGATGGAGAAACGTAATCATATATGTTTACCGGGTCGCTGATGAAATAAAGGTCATTGTTTTCATCTATGAATGAAGAAGGTGCATAAACACTTGAACCACCCAAACCATTACTACGTGTTTCTTCTATTGTTTTTTCAACCGCCATATTAGCATAGTCTATTACAGCCACAAACGATTTAGGATATACCGGCATTTTAGGATAGTTGGTCCAGTCGTTAGAGCCAAAGCCATAGCCAAGGAAAATTTTGTTATTTCTGTATTCTGCGAAACCGAAGTTGTAAATCTGAAATCCAGGCGCAATCGTGTTTAATGTTAAGCGACCTGTTTTAATGGTCATTTTATCTACTTTAACAATCGCATATCTTGCCTCGCCTTTACCATCACCAAAAATCACCAGTGTATTGTTATCAACCCAGGTATATGATGACCAGTTTAACCACGAGAATGGAATTTCCCTATCGATTAACAGCACCCCATTTTCTACATGGTATTTTCCTAAACGTCCGCTCCCTGCATTTGCGTGATAATAAAAACCATCGCGCTGAATAACATCCTGTGCATATACTTTACCTGTCATTTCGGCCCCGTTGCCCTTCAAACTGATTGTGCCGCTGGTAAGAGAGGGGATACTGGAAATGTAATATGCCGTGTTTGGCCAGCTGCCTACACAAAGGATAGCCGAATATTTTGTTCCTTGTTCTACGCTGCCTACGTTTCTTTTTTCGCATCCGCTGACAGAAACAAGCACAAGTATCAGTGCCAATAGTTTTGTGGGTATATGATTTAGTCTTTTCATATGGACTGTATATTTTTGTTAATGCTTTTATTTTGAGGGTATGAATGTTTACTGTATAAAATATCTGAACTTAACAGAGAAGGATCTTCCTGGTTTTTGCAATTTAAAATTATCATAAGTCAGTTGATCCGTAAGGTTTCTGCATTCAGCAGAAATGTTATATCTGCCATTTTGAACCGAATAACTTAAGGCAGCATTTTGAACAAACTGAGTAGGGATATCCGATTTTCCATTTGGGTTACCTTTGCTTTCCCAGGTCAGGTAAAACCAATTGATATATTGTGTAAACCAGTTAAACTGCAATCTGGTATTTTTTCCAAGCACATCATTTTTACCGATGGTAAAATCAGCATTTCCGAATAACCACGGCTGGTTTGGGATTTTGTTGTTGTAGGTTCCCTCTACATAATATGAAGCCGTTTGTCCGTCTTTTGTCGTATTGATAGCATTTTGATAGGTCATATTTACAGTTACCGAAAGCAACTGATCGTAGTTATAGCGCACTTCAGATTCAAACCCTGTAATCCGGACGCTAGATTGGTTCTCGTTTTTTAACAGATTGGAACGTACATCAGGCACAGGAAAAATGAAATCTTTTGCATTGCGATAAAAGCCAGAAGCCTCAATAAAGAAGGAGCTTTTATTGATTTGGAAGCCATAAAAAGCACCAAGGTTGATATTGTCGCTGTTTTCAGGTCGCAAATTTGGATTCCCTTGCAGGTTTAGCCCATCGCCAAATACCTCTTCCGCTTCCTGCAAACGATAAGCATGCTCGTATGAAGCCTTAACGCCCAATCCATTAACAAATTTATACCTGGAAGCCAATCCATATCCCATATTACGACTCGTTGTATCCTGGAAAGTAAGAACCCTGTTTATATATTTTGCCCGTGCTAAATCCAGATTGTAATATTTAGCAAAAAAAGTATTGACCAGTCTGCCCTCTAAGAAATCCTGCTGATAGGCCAAACCAACAATTTGTTTATTCACCTTGCCCGGCAAACTGTCTTTTGAAACTTGTAATGCATTGTAAGTTTCATTTTTCAGATGGTCAAGCGTATAATTTAAGTTCAGGGAATGTTTCGGATTAATCACATAACTCATGTTGGCCATCGCATAGGTTCTTGGCCTTTTGATTACACCAATAGTTTTAATACCATTTCCCATTTCCGTATAACCACTATCAAACCAGCTATTGTCCCATATGTACTTTGCAAAAAGTGTATCTGTAGTCCGGTAGGTATCTGAAGACCTGGCTGCAAACGCACTCAGATTTAGCCCTTTTGTAAACAAATTATCTTTCTTATAACGTATGGTAGCACTTTTGGCATAACTAGTTCTTCTCACATTACCATATACTGTCTTCTGATCGAAACCCGTTTGCAAATCCTGGTGTACCTCGTTATAACCACCGCCAACAAATAGAACATCAGCCCACTTTTTGTTGGTAATACCAGCTTCCAGCTGAGCAAGTGCCGAAAAATATTTGTCATGAAAACGGTTTACATCTCCTGAAATATATAATTTATCAGATAATTCTTCTTCAGGAATATAATGGCCGGGTTGAGGACCACTTTCTAATACATCCACACCCTTCATTTTATAATTGTTATCTGATGCATTCAAAAATCCACTGGCTTTTACAATAATACCCGTTTTTTTATTTACCACCTGTGTGGTTAATGCCGAGCGATTGGTATTGAACGAGCCATAACTATGACTTACATCCAAATAATTACTGGCCTTTTGATTGGTCACTACATTTACTGCACCACCCAATGCATCAGCACCAAGCTGTACCGGAACCACACCTTTAAACACCTCCAGTCGATCGGCAAGATTTACCGGTATGTTATTTAAAGACATAGCACTACCCATTACTTCCATTGGAATTCCATCGATAAAAAATTTTACCTGCTTACCGGATAAACCATTGATAGAAAATTTAAAATCCGAACCAAGTCCACCTTGCTCTCTGATTCTTACGCCCGTACTTCGGTTCAGAATCTGGTTCAGATCAGCTGTTGTGTTTGCAAATTTCTTGGTATCAATGGCATTTACCGCAAAGCCCGACTCTTTTACCTCCTGGTTTTTAGTTTTTCCCTGAATGTTTACATTATGAAGTTGCTGCAAGTCCTTTTTTAAGGAAAAATTGAGGCTTAAGGTTTGATTGTTACTTAACGTAATTGATTTGATCTCTTTTAGATAACCCAGATAAGAAACCACTAAAGTATAGGCACCAGGTTTAATATTCTTGAGTTCATAATAGCCCTCAGTATTGGAGGTAACACCTGTTTTGGTACCTTTAATTAGTACAGAAGCTCCTGTAATGATTTCATTCCCGTCTTTAATATATCCCGAAATACTGGTTGTGTTTTGGGCGAAGGTACCAGCTGAGAGTGTTGTGAATAGGAGTAAGAGTAGAGTTTTTCCGTATGACATTTTTATTTAAGTGGTTTTGTAATAGTTAATGTTTCAGCTAAAGCCGAACTATTTCTTTTGGTTCGCAAATATATATTATTTGTAATTAATCTAAATTAATTCTTAATATTTTTTGTGGAGCCTATGTACATGAACTGCTAATGTCAGATCCAATTCGTGCACCATTATCCAGATTATAAATCGTATTTATAAGTATGCAGTTTCAGGACACACATGAACTACAGATAAACAGACCAGGCGGAAGGTCCTAAAGATTATGTCCGTCACCATTGGACACAGAAAAAATATTTACCTTTTAACTGGCGAAGGAAAGATAAATATTGTTGTTTGGGCGAAGGCCCATTACACTTAAAAATTATTCAAAAAAAATTAACTTGTAAAGGCACCCGATTTAATTGTTTAACATGGGCTTAAACCTGGTGTCTTTATTTCGCAAATCCAATCCGCCTTCATACACCGATTTTAAGTTAATTAAGTAAAAGGACCAGCCTCCGTGACAACCCAACCTGGTATATTGTTTATTTCGATCATCAGTAGGAATGTTTTTCTGGGTTAACTTTACCTCTACATATTCTTCCTGCAGGCTCAGTTCAACGTCAACAAGGCATTCGCCCGCAAAGGTAAATTGTAAAAAGTCTTTACCATTGGCCACGTTGATACGACCTTTTTCAAGGTCATCATACAGATACCATTTCCATTCATAAGTAAAGCCCTCTTTAATGGAATTTTCTTTGTCAATTTCCCTTCCGGCATTATAAAAAACAGCATTTTTTAAAAACCATTTTTCTATTTCCGATGGCTTTGTCCATGCGTCATATAAGGCCGGCAGATCTGCCTTTACTAATATCCTGATCGTGAATGCGGTCCAATCAAAGTTTTCCATATAAATTAGGCTAAGTTATCTTTCAAAAATAACACAATCTATCGAAGGACAACGGAGTTACTTACGCCAAAATCCGGGTGCATTTGCGGCAAAAAGTTATCATTTAGCCCTGTCGAAAAAGCTTTTTTCTTTTAGCTGGGCTTCTACTTCCATAATGGCTTTCATCAAATTATTACTGGTATTGGTCACTTCTGTAAGCGCCTCAATCATAATTTGCCATACCGGTTGCATACGTTCCAACAGGTTTTTACCCTTTTCGGTCAGCACAATCAGCCGTTTACGCTCGTCCTGCTTGTCTTTTTTGGAACGGATGATTTTCTCTTTTTCCAGCTCCTTTAATAAGCTGATGGTAGAAGGGTGGGTGTAACCAATTTCATTGGCCAGTTCAACCACACTCAGCACCGGTTTAAAGTGTAGGGTGTAAATTACCGGAAACCATTTGGGCTCAAAATCAATATCATGAGCTTTGTATAGCAGAAAACCGTCTTTTCTCAATTGTTCGCTTAATCGCTGTAGCCTGGTAGACAGGGCCAGAATTCCCGATTCATCTATTACGTTCATACCTGTAAATGATAAAATATGTTATCGGCTTTCATTCTTGGAAAATAGCTGGGAAGGATATCTGCAGCTATCTTTTCAAAGCCATTTTTTTCATAAAAACGATGGGCAGCTTTCAATAAGTCTACTGTTCCGAGGTAAATATCAGTAATCTCATTATCCCTGCAAAACTGAATGTAAGTATCCAGCAGCCTTTGGGCAATGCCATATTCTTTTCCTCTGAATTCTTTTTTAACAAACATTTTTCGCAAGGCCGAAGCCCGATGACCGGTATTGATCATCGCAATAGTGCCTACCAGCTCCTCGCCATATCTGGCTCCCCAGAAATTACCACCATCTTTATGGTAATTACTTTCAATATCCAGCAAGTCGGGCTGATCATTTAAAGTTACGGGCACATTGAACTCAATTTGCTGAATCGGTAAAATAAGCCCTATAATTTGCTCACAATAAGTGTTGTCGATTGAATTGATCTGAATATTCATAGCTTTACTTTATTTTATGTACAAGTATACGTAGTTAACTACGTATTTAAAAACATAAAATGTAATACCAATGTAATCTCTCCGGTAGAGCCATCCAGCTGAGCTTCAAATAATGTAAGAAAATTAACTTTTTAGTTGCTCCTTTATAAACGTTAGTGGATTGTAGAAACGCAGGTTCAATTGCTGTTTATTCATCGTCAGCCAGCTGGCGCAACCATAATCATCAAAACTTTTGCGGATTTCCAGATGAAGATGATGGTAGTCTCCACCGTATTTTTTGGATTCAGCAGGGGTAAAGAGGCGTGCAATTTTTGTATGCTGATCAACCTGCTGACCATTTTTTACATAAACTTCTTTTAAATGTTTGTAAGAGGTAAACATAATTTGCCCGTCCTTTAGTTTGTGCTTAACCACTACTGTACGCTGGTTTTCACCCAGGTGTATGGAACAAACTATTCCTTTGGCCATTGGGTATACAGTTATCAGTTTGGACTTTGGCTTTACCGGATTGATGTCAATTGCAGTGTGAATATGCCCTTTATAATAGCTATTCCGATGGTCGCCAAATATGCTGATCACTTTCATCTGTTTAACATCTTTACGGTTTGCGGCTTCAAAGGGCAGAAACCAACTGTCGGCAACTGCAGCGGGTGCCGCATCTGTATAATAAGGTTTCCATCTATCTTTATCCTTTTCGATGGTAATAGTGACATCCTGGTGAAACCATAAAAGTAAAAAACTAACAAGTATCATTTTCATAATCGGCAGTGGTTTAATGGGAGCTGAGATAGTGGTACCAATCTAAACATTTTTTTTATGATTTTTTGAAGACATAGCAAATCATATAAGCACCAAAGCAATTACGTTGAATTTTCCTTTCGCTATAGATTTTATCGCAGATTCAATAAAATATTCCCGGAATACCAAGTTTGTAAAATCATTTTTATGTAATAAAAACAACATTAGGACTTACTTATTTTAAAAAGAGCGAATTAAAAACAAGAAAAGTGTAAAAAACAGAGATAATATTCGACAATTACGTGCAAAATTTAATTTTGTGTTGTACTTTTGCCGAAAATTTCAAAAAAATGACTCGAAAAAATAGTAATCCGGACAAAACGGTTGATGTTGTGTTAATTGGAGCAGGCATTATGAGTGCTACCTTAGGTATGTTACTAAAGGAACTGCAGCCGGACCTCACTATCGAAATTTTTGAAAGACTGGATGTTGCAGCAGCCGAAAGCTCGGATGCATGGAACAATGCAGGTACAGGACATTCTGCCTTTTGCGAACTAAACTATACGCCGCAAAAAGCCGATGGCTCTGTAGACACCAAAAAGGCTGTCTCTATTGCCGAATCATTTGAAGTATCTAAACAATTCTGGTCCTTTCTGGTGAAAAGCAAACTGGTAGACAGTCCGGAAACTTTTATCAAAAAGATTCCTCACCTGAGTTTTGTATGGGGAGCCGACAATGTTGATTTCCTGAAAAAAAGATATACAAATCTGCAGAAAAGCGATTTGTTTAAAGGAATGATCTATTCGGAAGATGCTGCAGAGCTTGCCGAATGGATGCCTTTGGTAATGAAAGACCGTAATCCTGCTGAGAAAGTTGCAGCTACCAGAATGGATCTGGGCACTGATGTTAATTTTGGTGCACTGACCAGAATGATGTTCAACAAACTGCAAACCAGACCCGATGTAAAGCTTCATTTTCATCACGATGTGAAAAAACTAAAGCAGAAAAACGGCTTATGGGAAGTGAAAGTAAAAGACGAAACAACCGGACAAAGACGGGTAATAAAGGCTAAATTTGTATTTATTGGTGCTGGTGGGGGCTCATTGCCTCTACTGGAAAAAGCCGATATTCCGGAAGGTAAAGGTTTTGGTGGTTTTCCGGTTAGCGGTCAGTGGTTAAAATGTGTAAACCCGGAGATTATTGAGCAACATCATGCTAAAGTATACGGAAAAGCTTCGGTAGGAGCGCCACCCATGTCGGTACCACACCTGGATACCAGGATGATTGACGGAAAACGGGCTTTACTTTTTGGTCCTTATGCCGGATTTTCGACCCGCTTTTTGAAACACGGATCCTTACTTGATTTGCCTTTGTCTATAAAAGCAAACAACATCAGACCGATGATTTCGGCGGGACTGGACAACCTGCCATTGACAAAATACCTGATTGACCAGGTACGTCAATCACCCGAAGACCGTATGGCGGCCTTAAGGGAATATTTTCCGGGTGCAAAAATGGAGGACTGGGAACTGGAAACAGCCGGGCAACGGGTACAGGTGATCAAGAAAGATGAAAAACATGGCGGTATCCTTGAGTTTGGTACCGAGGTGGTAACTGCTGCTGATGGATCGATAGCCGCACTTTTGGGCGCCTCTCCGGGTGCTTCAACAGCTGTTTCTATTATGATTACCTTAATGGAGCGTTGCTTTGCTGATAAAATTAAAACGGCCGAATGGCAACAAAAGCTGAAACAGATGATTCCTTCTTACGGAGAATCGCTGAACGGCAATCCACAGTTAACAGAAAATATCAGAACACAAACCAGCCACGCATTGGGTTTGTAGCTACAAGCCGCTGTGTCATAAACCGGTCGAGCTTTATTCAAGATCTCTCCCAAAAGCCGGGATGACGGAGCGAATAAAAGTGAAGCGAATATAAAAAAGAGGCTTGTACCATAATATGGTACAAGCCTCTTTTTTGCATTTTTTTGTGACTGAAAATGTAGTGGTCTGTACGCTTCTTTAAGCTACAACTGGCCCTCGACCATGCGACAACTTTGCGTCGCATTTTTTCGAAGCAAAGACGAACGAAACACGAACGAGGCCCTTACCAAATCAGTACTTGCTAACCATCGCAGGCAAAGCGTATCCCAGGCCCAAAAAATATTCAATTTGAATGATGATGCCCTTCCGGTTGGAAGAACAAGTGAAGATTTAAATATAGGTATTTTAATTGATTCCTAATACCGTATTCAGAACCGCAATTCAAAGTATTTTATTTGTATCTTTAAAAAAGCCGGAATGCTTGTGCAACTTATTTGGTATAATAATTGAACAAAATAACGCAGTTCAAATCAGGAACAAATCAACCGAAAGCTAACCTTTTAATCCAAAAAATATGCCACGTTGGTCTAAAATTGTCCTCATTACATTTGCTGTTCTTGTTGCATTTATCCTGCTGCTGTATGTAGGACTCGCTTTATATGTAAATGCGAACAATAAAAGCCTGCTTGCAAGTGTCAATAAACAGCTCAATAAAAACCTGAGCGGAACCATGACCATAGGCAGTATGGACCCCACTTTTTTGAAGGGCTTTCCCGGTGTGTCCCTAAAGCTTAGAAACGTGATTCTCAAAGATAGTCTTTGGAACAACCATAAGCACAATTTACTGGAGGCCAAAGATTTTGATATCTCTGTAAATATGCTGGGCCTGCTAAAGGGCAATATCGATATACAGAAAATGGGAATTAACAATTCGACTGTGTATTTATATACCGACAGTAGCGGATATAGCAATACTGCCGTTTTTAAAAAGAAAAAATCTGCTGAAAAGAATAAGGAAGGCGGGAGCGCCCCGGCTGAAATCAGCAAAATTGTGTTAAACAATGTCAATTTTATAGTCGACAATCAGAAAGGGCATAAGCTTTTTCATTTTGTAATAGACGAGCTAAAAGCAAAAATCGATTATAAGCTACTGGGAGGTTGGGAAGCCGATATGCATCTCAAAACGTTGGCAAAAAGCATGGCTTTTAACACGCGTCGCGGCAGCTTCATCAAAGATAAATTATTGGAGGGGCCATTTAAAGTGAGCTATGATGATGAAAAAGGCATTATTGATGTTGCGCCCAATAAATTAAACATTGGCAGCGACCCGTTTATTATAGGCGCAAGTTTCGACATCCGAAAGGAGAACACCGGATTTACCATCAACATTGATGCCCCCGAGATTCTCTGGAGCAATGCAGCGGCACTATTGGCGCCCAACATCACCCAAAAGCTGAATATGTTTAACCTGAGTAAGCCAATTCATGCTAAATGTACTTTAAAAGGGGATATGGGACCTGGTGGAGATCCTGAAATACATGTGCAAGCCTTAATTAAAGACAACCAGCTGACTACGCCTGGCGGTATCATTGACAGCTGTAATTTTACAGGTGTATTTACCAACAATTACGTAAAGGGAAAAGGCTTTAGCGACGAGAACTCGGTCATTAAGCTGTACCATTTTAAAGGCAGCTATAAGGAACTTCCATTTTCTATTGATACCGCTTTTATTCAAAATCTGGATAAACCAATTGCTACCGGAATATTCAGGTCGGCATTTGACATTGTCAAGCTAAACAAGGTTTTGGGAGAGGAAACGCTGAAGTTTGGAAAAGGAACCGCTAATGTGAACCTGTCGTATAGAGCTGATATTGTAGATTTCAAACTGACCAAGCCATTGGTTGCGGGTGCTATCGATATTAAAAATGCCGACATTAGCTATGTACCCCGGAAGTTAAATTTCACCAATACAGCCATACTGCTCAATTTTACCAATAACGACCTTTTTATCAAGAACATCCGTTTACAAAGTGGTAAAAGTGTGATTTTAATGGACGGAACCGTTCGCAATTTCCTAAACCTATATTATACTGCGCCAGAAAAGATTTTGCTAACCTGGCAAATACGTAGCCCGCAGATTCATTTGGGCGAGTTTCTTGGATTTTTGGATAGCAGAAAACCTGCACCAAAAGCAAGAACGAAAAATAACAGAAAAACTACCTTTTCTGAGGATTTAAATGAGGTATTTGAAAAGAGTAATGTAAATATGCATTTGAGTGTAGACAAAGTATATTACAATAAGTTTTTGGCTACCAATGCCAATGCCGACCTGTTGTTGTCGGAGTCGGGTATTGTCATCAGAAACGTTAGTTTAAAACATGCCGGTGGTTCATTAAAACTGAACGGCAATGTGACCCAGAAAGGAGCGTCAAACCGTTTTAATGTCAACACGGTTTTAAGCAATGTCGACATCAGGCACTTTTTTTATGCTTTTGATAATTTTGGCTTAAAAAGTCTGACCTCCAAAAACCTCAAAGGTTTTTTGGATGCCAGAACCAACATTTCGGGCGGAATCAATAGTCGGGGTAAACTATCTCCAAATTCAATGAACGGAAGTCTGTCATTTAATCTTAAAAAGGGTGCTTTGTTAAACTTTGAACCCATCATCAGCGTAGGCAAATTTGCTTTTCCTTTCAGGGATTTGAACAATATCATGTTTACCAATCTGAATGGAAAATTTGATATACGCGGACAAAAGATAACCATCAATCCGATGCAAATTAATTCAAGTTTGCTAAATATGGATGTAGCCGGGGTTTATTCGCTCAATACCAGGGGAACAAATATTGCGGTTGATGTACCTTTACGAAACCCCAGGAAAGATGCGGATATAACCGATGCTGAAGAACGAAAAGCCAGGCGGATGAAGGGGATTGTTTTGCATTTACTGGCCACAGACGGGGACGACGGTAAGATTAAAATTAAACTAAACAGAAACCGGGAACAGAGCAAGTAAAGAATTATATTTGAGTATAGAAATCTATAACCCCAAATAAAACAATCACATGAAACGTAATGCAACAGCCGTTTGGAATGGCACAATTAAAGAAGGTTCAGGTCACCTGACCACAGGAAGCAAAGTTTTGGATCAAACTCAATATTCTTTCAACAGCAGATTTGCTGATGGCATTGGAACCAATCCGGAAGAATTGATGGCTGCAGCACATGCCGGCTGTTTTACCATGAAATTGAGTCTTGATTTGACAGAAGCCGGATTTACCCCGGGGACTTTAGAAACTACCGGAACAGTAACGCTTGACAATGGAGTAATTACCAGTTCTAACCTGGTATTAAAAGCCAGCATTCCCGGAATCAGCGATGCGCAGTTTCAGGAAATTGCAGCGGGGGCAAAGGCCACATGTCCGGTTAGCAAAGCCTATAATGTTGACATTACACTGCAGGCTTCTTTAGTTTAAGTCATTTTTTCTATAAAATCTATCAATTATCCTCCTGTTTATTTCATAGATAGGAGGATTTTTGCCTATTTTCGGGTTTTCATTACAGATTTATAACCCGAACCACAATGGACAAGCCTATACTTGTTTTGAAATTAGGTACCGCCTCTATTACCAGCACAAAAGGAGCACTTGATGAGCAGGTAATTGCAGATGTTGCCAGACAAGTTGCCCAAATTGCAAAAGATTATCGTTTAATTCTTGTTTCTTCCGGCGCAGTAGGTGCCGGCAAAAAATATATCAAAAATTATAAAGGAAAAATTTCTGAGCGTAAAGCGGCAGCCTCTATTGGTAATCCTTTATTGCTAAACACCTATTCCAAACATTTTTTGCCCTATGGCATCTGCATTGCTCAAAGTCTTTGCGAGCGCCAGCATTTTTCTAACCGCAAGCAATTTTTGCAACTAAAGGAAACTTACGAAGAGCTATGGAAAAATGACGTTATTCCTATTGCCAATGAAAACGACGTGGTCAGCAGTCTGGAGCTAAAATTTTCTGATAACGACGAATTGGCCACATTGCTGGGCGTTGGTTTTGGAGCTTCGGTGATTTTACTAGGCACCTCGGTACCAGGCGTTTTGAATAGGGAAGGAAAGGTGATTGAAAGAATTGAAAGTATCAATAACGATATTTTCTCGTTAGCAGACAAAAACAAATCGGACCTGGGCCTGGGTGGTATGATTTCCAAATTGACTTTTGCCCACCTGGCTTCGGTTATGGGGATAAAAGTGGTCATATTTGGTGTCCGTACACCAGATGGAATTGTAAATGCAGTTCAGGAAAAAACAGGCACGGTTTGTATTCCAAAAAATTGCAGCATATCGGCCAGAAACAAGTGGCTGGCCAGCGGTAGCCTGGTAACCGGACGCATCATGGTAGATGATGGTGCCTGTGAGGCTATCAGAAAGCGCAAAAGCTTACTTGCGGTAGGCGTATTATCTGTGATGGAAAATTTTAGTGATGGTGAAATTTTCGAGATTACCGATCAGGAAAACAATATCGTGGCTGTAGCCCGCGCCAAAACCTCATCCGAAACCATCCTTAACAATTCAAAACAACACAACCTGGAAATTGCAAATGCCAGTGATATTGTAATACTTTAACTAATGGAAACCATTCAACAGCTGCTCGTTAACGCAAAAAATGCACAGGCTTCAATAGCTGCTTTAACTGACGAAGGCAAAAAAAAGCTGATCAATAGCCTTGCTGCATTGATCAAAGCGCAATCGGCACAAATCATTTCAGAAAATTTGAAAGACCTGAACAGGATGCCCGATACCGATCCTAAAAAAGATCGCCTGCTGTTGAATGAAAACCGGATTCTTGATTTGTCATCCAGCCTTACAGATGTAGCCGCTTTGGATGACCCGACCCATAAAATACTTAGTGAAACCAGATTAAGTAATGGCCTTTTTATTCAGAAAAAGACTGTACCGCTGGGCGTAGTAGGAGTAATTTATGAATCGCGACCAAATGTCACCATTGATGTGGCAGCACTTTGTATCAGATCGGGCAATGTCTGTTTGCTGCGCGGTGGCCAGGATGCCTACCATACCAATCTTTTCATTGTTTCCCTGATTCAGCAGGTTTTGGAGGAGTACGGTCTGGATAAAAACGTGGTGCAGCAGCTTCCGGCCGATAGAAAATACATCCTTGATATATTGCAGGCCGAAAAATATATTGACGTGATTATTCCCCGCGGATCTAACCAGCTGATTGAATTTGTGCGCAAAAATGCCCTGGTACCGGTTATTGAAACCGGCGCAGGTGTTTGTCATACTTATATTGAACAAACGGCAAAGCTTGACGAAGCGGCAACTATAGTGGTAAACGCCAAAGTATCGCGGCCATCGGTATGTAATGCACTGGACACTGTAGTGGTAGACAGGGTAGTGGCCAATACTTTTTTAGCTACACTTGCGCCACGCCTGGCCCAACATCAGGTAGAAATTTTTGCAGATGATAGCGCCTTTGCGATACTTCAGGAATTAAAATATCCACTATTGAATAAAGCGGCAGCAGCAGATTTCGGCAGAGAGTTTCTGGATCTTAAGTGTTCCGTAAAAGTTGTGGAGGATTTGAATGCAGCATTGGCTCACATTGCCGATTTTTCTTCCAAACATTCGGAAGCTATTTTAACTGAAGATCTGGCCAAAGCCGAAAGGTTTTTGAACGAAGTAGATGCGGCGGTGGTTTACTTAAATGCATCTACCCGGTTTACTGATGGACAGGTGTTTGGCTTAGGTGCCGAAATAGGTATTTCCACACAAAAACTCCATGCCCGTGGCCCCTTTGCACTGGAAAAATTAGTAACCGAAAAATGGGTAGTAAAAGGTAATGGGCAAGTGCGATAATTCCCCCAATTGGGTAAAATCTGCATCAAACAATTTCATGTTACAACATTAAAACGCCCCGTTTTAGCTGATTTTAGCTTATGTCATTTGGCTTGAATTTTGAAAATATCTGAGTTGGATTCCACCAGATATAAATAAAAACAAGTACTTGAGATCAGATAGCTTACTTAGAATGCTTGAAGTAATAGATGATTATGCTATTCTCTTTTTAGACAAGCAGGGAAATATTGAGAACTGGAATAAAGAGGCGGAGAAGATAAAGGGGTATACGGCCGATGAAATTGTTGGCCATAGCTTTAGTGTGTTCTATAGTGAAGAAAGTCGAAGAAACAAGTTACCGGAGTTACTGATTGAAGAAGCTAAACAAAAAGGCAGATCGCAGCACGAAGGCTGGCGTTTAAGGAAAAATGGTGAGCTTTTTTGGGCTTTTGTTACACTTTCGGCTATTTATGGCGACAACAACAATGTGGTCGGATTTTCTATTTTTATCAGGGACCTTACGGCAAAGCGGCAGCTGGAAAAAACTACCGAAGAATATGCCCGGGAACTGGAAATTAAGAATAAGGAACTGGAGCAATTTGTATATATAGCCTCACATGACTTACAGGAACCCTTGCTTACTGTAAAGAACTTTGTTGAATTGTTTAAAGACGAATACAAGGATGTTTTTGACGACAATGCCAAGCTTTATCTGCAGTTTATAGACCGGTCTACCGAACGGATGCGCAACCTGATCAAGGGCTTACTAGATTATGCGCGACTAGGAGGCCAGCAAGCCAAAAGCCTGGTAGACTGCAATGCCTTAATGGATAGTTTGCAAAATGACCTGTTTAGCAGTATCAACGCTACAGGAGCAGAAATTCATTACGCCAACCTTCCTATAATATATGGTTTTGAAACCGCAATAAGGCAGCTTTTTCAAAACCTGGTTAGTAACGCACTTAAGTTCAGAAGACCAGAGGTAAAGCCTCAGGTGTACATATCGGCAACCAACAAGGACGATTTCTGGTATTTTGAATTCAAAGACAATGGGATAGGAATTGAAGAGCGTTATAAAGAAAAAGTATTTGTAATGTTTCAGCGTTTACACAATGTGGCCGATTATGAGGGGTATGGCATAGGTTTGTCGCACTGTAAAAAAATTGTAGAGTTGCATGGAGGCCGGATTGGCGTAGAATCGGTACTGAATGAAGGAAGTACCTTTAGTTTCACCTTAAAAGCTTAATCTCACACACGAATGAAAAAATATAAAGATCTTGACTGTGTTTTATTGGTTGATGATGATATTTCTACAAATTTTATTCACCGCAGGATTGTAGAAAACGCGAAGATAAATGTTGATGTAAAGGAAATTACCTCAGCCAAAGAAGCCTTGGATTACTTGACTTACTCAGGTAAATACGAAAACAATCAGGATGCACCAAAAGCCGGTATTATATTTTTAGACATCAATATGCCGGGGATGAATGGTTGGGATTTTATTGCGGAATATAAGAAGCTGGATCAAAAACACAAAGCCAGAATTGTGGTGGTGATGCTAACCACTTCGCTAAATCCGGATGACGAGCAACACGCGGCCAATGTGGAAGAAATTGCTACGTATTTGCATAAGCCTCTCAATTTGGAAGCTTTTGCAAAAATCGCAGATCAGTATTTTGAAGTATTGGAAGATGAATAATCTTAAGGTTGTTAAACCTCAAGATCATTCATTACTGCCTTAATTTTTTCGCCAAGTCTGGCATTTGTTTCCTTAAAGCTCGCTTTGTCCTTTAAAGCTGTATTTACACTACAATAAAATTTAATTTTAGGCTCCGTTCCCGAAGGACGTGCCGAAACAATACTACCATCAGCTGTGATAAATTGCAGTACATCTGATTTAGGCAATTCCAGTTCTGTTTTTACGCCGGTTTTTAAATCTGTTTGTACTCCAAGCTCATAATCCTTTAAGGTATCAATTGGGGATCCACCTAAGGTAGCAGGAGGGTTGTTCCTGAATTTCTCCATCATTGCCTTGATATCTTCGGCTCCTGTTTTGCCTTTTTTGGTAATAGATACCAGTTCCTCTTTATAGAAACCATACTCAACATACATATTGAGCAAAGCATCATACAAACTGCTGCCTTTGTCTTTATAAAAGGCCGTCATTTCGGCAATAAAAGCACAGGAAACTACCGCATCTTTATCCCTTACCAGGTCGCCAATCAGGTAACCATAACTTTCTTCGCCACCGCCAATAAAAGTATTTTTACCTTCCAGCTGGGTCATGATTTGTCCAATCCATTTAAAACCGGTCAGCGTATTGTAATAGGTTACATTTTTTGCCTCGGCTATGGCTTCTATTAAATTGGAAGTTACAATGGTTTTAACAATATATTCGTTGCCAGTCAGTTTTCCTTTTTCCTGCCAGGCGGTTAACAGGTAATTGATCAGTAAACTTCCTGTCTGGTTTCCGTTTAACAACACAAATTCGCCATCGTTATTTTTTACGGCTATACCTACACGGTCGGCATCAGGATCGGTAGCCAGTACCAGATCAGCATCAATTTCCTGGGCTTTCTTCAAGGCAAGTGTGAGTGCCTCTTTTTCTTCCGGATTGGGATACACAACTGTTGGGAAATTACCATCAGGCTTACTTTGCTCTTCTACTACCGTCAAATTGGTGAAACCGAACTGTGCAAGGGCTTTAGGCACCAGTGTAATTCCGGTTCCGTGAATAGGAGAGTATACGATTTTAAGCTCCTTCTGACGGGAAATAGCCTCTGGCGAGACAGACAATGCGGTAATTTTATCCAGGTACAACTGGTCAATTTCTTCCCCAATCAGTTCGATAAGGTTGTCTACACGATCGAACTTCACTTCATCAATATTTTTGATTTTGGCTACTTCATCCATCACCAGGGCATCATCAGGAGCGGTAAACTGTCCACCATCGGCACCATATGCTTTGTAGCCATTATATTCTTTTGGGTTGTGCGAGGCTGTTAACATGACACCACTTCTGCAGCCAAGGGTACGGATGGCAAAAGAAAGTTCTGGTGTTGGCCTTAAAGCCGAAAAAAAGTAAACATGTATACCGTTTGCCGAAAATACATCCGCAGTAATCTGTGCAAAATAGTCAGAATTGTTTCTGCTGTCGTGCGCAATTGCCACCTTAATTTTTTCGCCCGGATACTTCTTGTTCAGGTAGTTGGCCAGGCCTTGAGTGGCTGTGCCTATAGTATATTTATTGATCCGGTTAGATCCTGGCCCCATTATGCCACGTAAGCCTCCGGTTCCAAATTCCAGACTCCTGTAAAAGGAATCGGTCAGCTCAGTATAAGCTTCCTTATTCAGCAGGCCTTGTATTTCGTCTTTTGTGTTTTGATCGTAATTTCCCTTAAGCCATTCGTTAATCGTGTTTAAGGTAGCTTGTTCTAACTGCATATCTTATCCTTCCAAATTTTATTTTGTCTATTTTGCGTTTATTAGGCACGTTTTATTTAAATTCACGGCCGATTACAAGTATATAACCATTTTGGCTAAAATTAAATACTTGGAGCAAATAAATATAGCTATTTATACAGCTTTTAACCTTTAAAAATTAAATAAACCAAAAATGGAATCCTAATGGCTTGAGGCTGGGGTTCCTGACGACTAAAACAATTAAAAAATTATGAAAGTATTAAAGTTTGGAGGCACTTCTGTAGGAAGCCCTGAGCGCATGAAAAAATTGCTGGATATTATCAATCCTGCAGAAGAACAGATTGTCGTGTTATCGGCTGTGTCCGGTACCACCAATAGTTTAGTGGAAATTTCAGCCAAACTTTTAAAGGAAGATAAACAGGTTGCGTTGAGCTTAATTAACGCATTACACCAAAAATATAATGAATTCGTTGTTGAACTTTTAACTGAAGGCGAATTCCGCGAACAGGGACAAGAGGTGGTAGATTATCATTTCAACTTTTTGGCCACATTGGCCAATGATATTTTTACACCTGTTGAAGAAAAAGTAGTATTGGCCCAAGGCGAATTGCTGTCAACCACCTTGTATCATATTTATCTGAAGTCGATTGGCGTACCATCTGTATTGTTACCGGCGTTGGATTTTATGAAAATTGATGAGGATAATGAGCCTGATGTGCCTTATGCAACTACACATCTGCAACCCATCCTGGATCAGCATAAAGACAATAAACTGTTCATTACCCAGGGTTTCATTTGCCGGAACAGCTTTGGAGAAGTAGATAACCTTCGTCGTGGCGGTAGTGACTATACGGCTTCTTTGATCGGAGCAGCCATCATGGCCGAGGAGGTACAGATCTGGACAGATATTGATGGGATGCACAATAATGATCCAAGAATTGTGAAAGGCACCAAGCCTATTGCACAACTTTCATTTGATGAAGCTGCCGAGCTGGCTTATTTCGGGGCAAAGATTCTTCATCCTCAATCTGTTTTCCCTGCTCAGAAATATAAAATTCCGGTTCGTTTGCTCAACACCATGGAGCCGCAGGCTTCGGGAACATTGATTTCTACGGAAAGTGAAAAAGGAAAAATCAAATCCATTGCAGCAAAAGACGGCATTACCGCCATTAAAATACAATCTAGCCGGATGTTGTTGGCTTATGGATTTTTGAGACGGGTATTTGAAATCTTTGAAAGGTATAAAACGCCGATAGACATGATCACCACTTCGGAAGTAGCGGTATCGTTGACCATTGATTTTACCGACAATCTGGAGAAAATTGTGGAAGAGCTACATGCTTTTGGTTCGGTAGACATTGATACCAATCAGTCGATTGTGTGTGTTGTGGGCGATTTCAGTGCAGAGAAACATGGTTATGCAGCGCGTGTATTGGATGCCATTAAACACATTCCGCTAAGAATGATCTCTTATGGAGGAAGTAATTATAACATTTCATTGCTGCTGAATACCTCAGATAAAACGGAAGCATTAAAGAGTTTACATAACAGGCTGTTTGAATAAAAAGCAGATTACCTTCTTTTTATCCATACCAGGATACCAATAACAATAAAAATGAGTGCGATAAAGAGCCTGATTCTTCTGTCGTACTCCTTTTTACTGATCTTTTGATTTTTGAAATCTATTTGGTTACCAATGTAAATCAGGCCAAGGACAACGATAAAAAATATAACAAGATATTTAAACATTATGTTTTCTAATAAAGATATATCACAGTTCGCAAATGTAGAAACACCTTTTTACTATTACGACCTGAACCTGTTGCAAAATACTTTAAGTACCTGTGCAGCGGCCGCGAATTTATACAATTTTCACGTGCACTATGCATTGAAAGCCAATTTCAACGAAAAAGTACTGCAAAAAATTAAAGCTATAGGCTTTGGCGCTGATTGTGTAAGTGGTGGAGAAGTAAGCAGGGCTATCGAAACAGGGTTTGATAAAGGACAAATTGTTTTTGCAGGCGTAGGTAAATCAGACAAGGAAATAAACCTTGCACTGGATCAGGATATCTTCTGCTTCAATGTGGAGTCTGTTCAGGAGCTGGAAGTAATCAATGAACTGGCTGCAAAAAAAGGTAAAACAGCCAGAGTAGCTATCCGGATTAATCCCAATGTAGATGCACACACCCACCATAACATCACCACTGGTTTAGATGAAAACAAGTTTGGTGTAAATTCCTGGGATTTGCCACAATGTGCCGAAACCCTGAGGGTGTCTAAACATATTGAATTTATAGGTATACATTTTCACATCGGTTCACAAATTACCAATCTGGATGTATACAAAAATCTTTGTGTACGTGTAAACGAATTTGCGTTATGGTTTGAAGAACGCGGCTTTGCCGTTAAAGTACTGAATGTTGGCGGTGGATTGGGTATTGATTATCACAATCCCGATAACCAAATTCCTGATTTTGAAAACTACTTCAAAATATTTTCTGAATTTCTGGAAATCAAACCGGGACAAGAGGTTCATTTTGAGTTGGGAAGGGCATTGGTAGGTCAGTCTGCTTCCCTGATCAGTAGGGTATTATATGTTAAGAACGGCAAAAAGAAAAACTTTGTGGTATTGGATGCCGGGATGACGGAGTTGATGCGCCCGGCTTTATACCAGGCTTACCATAAAATTGAGAACCTTACCCGCGGAAATGCAACAGCAGTAAAGTATGATATTGTTGGGCCAATTTGCGAAAGCACTGATTGCTTTGGAAAAGAAGTAGAGCAGCCCGAAAGCTTCAGAGGCGATTTATATGCCATCAGAAGTGCAGGTGCCTATGGTGAGGTGATGGCTTCAAAGTACAACCTGCGCGACGAGATCAGGTCTGTTTATAGCGAAGGCTAATTTAGATCAGAACGTGTAGATCAAAAAAAAGGGGTATTTCATTTAGAAATACCTCTTTTTTATACATTTACTCCTCAAAAAAGTCGAGTAGTCCACCCAGGTAATACTGGTCCAATCCTTCCGTAAAATCTTCAAAATCTGCTTCGGGGATATTGGTTTGCACAAACTCAAGTGATGTACCTTTTTTATCTGCATGCAATTTAATGGTTACGATAGAAGGAGCATTATACTCACCAAAATACCATTCCTGTACAATCTTTTTACCATAATCAAATTCCAGGTTTTTGCCCACAATGTCGCCATCCCAGAAAGAAAATTCGGTACCCGGTTCTTCCGTAAATTCAACGGCAGCCCCCGTCCACAACTGTATACTTTGTGCTTTAGTCAAAGCCAGATAAACTTCTTCGGGAGGAGCGGGGAGCTGATAATATTTTTTAAAAGTCTTCATCAAATTTATTTAAATGCATTTATTCCTGTAACATCCATTCCTGTAATCAGCAGGTGGATATCGTGTGTACCTTCATAAGTGACCACCGACTCCAGGTTCATCATGTGGCGCATGATAGAATACTCACCGGTAATCCCCATACCACCCAGCATTTGTCTGGCATTTCGGGCTACGTTGAGTGCCACTTCTACGCTGTTTCGTTTGGCCATAGAAATTTGTTCGGGGCTGGCCCTGTTTTCATTCTTTAAGACCCCAAGGCGCCACACCATTAATTGAGCTTTGGTAATTTCGGTAATCATTTCGGCTAGTTTCTTTTGTTGCAACTGAAAGCCAGCAATAGGTTTATCAAACTGTATGCGCTGTTTGGAGTAGCGAAGGGCAGTATCATAGCAGTCCATCGCTGCACCAAGGGCACCCCAGGCAATACCATAACGGGCCTGGTTTAAGCAACCCAAAGGGCCCTTTAAACCGGTGATATCCGGAAAAACATTTTCTTTAGGTATTTTTACATTGTCGAAAACCAGCTCACCTGTGGCCGAAGCTCTTAAACTCCATTTATGATGCGTTTCTGGTGTCGTAAAACCTTCCATGCCGCGCTCCACAATCATTCCACGTATTTTTCCCGATTCATCTTTCGCCCAAACGATGGCAATATCAGCAAAGGGCGCATTTGATATCCACATTTTGGCCCCATTTAAGATGTAATGATCACCTTTATCTTTGATATTGGTTAGCATTCCACCCGGGTCTGAGCCATGATCAGGTTCCGTCAATCCGAAACAGCCCATCAGTTCGCCTGTGGCCAGTTTTGGCAAATATTTTTTACGTTGTGCTTCTGTTCCATAGGTAAAAATAGGATACATCACCAGCGAACCCTGTACAGAAGCGGTAGACCTGATTCCGGAATCACCACGTTCAATTTCCTGCATCAACAGGCCATAAGCCATATAATCCAGACCGGCACCACCATATTCAACAGGGATAGTCGGACCAAAAGCACCAATCTCACCAAGGCCTTTAATCAGCTGTTTGGGGAATGTTGCTTTTTGGGCATAATCTTCAATAATGGGGCTGATTTCTTTCTTTACCCAGTCGCGGGCGGCAGTGCGGATCAACAAATGCTCTTCCGATAGTAATTCGTCTAACAGATAATAATCCGGAGCTTCATAAAAGTCTTTTCTGGTAGATTTTTCCATTGTTTACACTATATTTGGTTTGCCAATGAGTGATACCCCAAAGGTAATAATTTAAGGGGTAGGGCTACTCAATACTCCATAAAAATAAATTTATCAGATGTCGTCAACTTCCAGTTATAAACAAACCGTTGCCTTAAAAGATGTGAAGTGTTTTGCCTACCACGGGTATTATCCGGAGGAGCAACTGACCGGCATTTATTTTATGGTTGATGTGGAGGTTGAGTTTATCCCTTTTGGGGAAAGCGAAAATCTGCAGCATACGGTAAATTATGAAGTATTGAACACCATCATTCTGGAAGAAATGGCCAATACACAAAAAATGCTGGAAACAGTTGTCAAAAACATCATCGACCGCAGTATTGCGGCTTATCCTTTTATCCTTAAGGCAACGGTTGGCATCAGAAAACTAAGCCCGGCTATGCCAGGCCAGGTAGGACATTCTTTTGTGCAGCTTAGCTACAAAGCCGACTAATGTTATAACTGTTCGAAGGAGATCATTCTTTCTCTTTCATCCTTAGGAATAGGAAAGGAGCTTTTGGTGGCATAATCAAATGCTACACAGGTGGTTTTGCCACGATTACATATCTCTTCTTTTCCATTGATGAGCTTCACCAGCAGGTATTCCAGGTCGAAACTGCTGTTGCCAATTCTGGAGGTTCGTACGTACATACTGATTTTGTCTTCGATAAATACAGGCAAAATGTAGTCCAGCGATGCCTGAGCAATCACTACTCCCGTTTTTTTCCAATCCCACTGAATCGCGTGATTCCAATATTTTGTCCGGGCTATTTCCATATAAGTAAAGTATACCGCATTGTTCACGTGTCCCATCATATCAAAATCTGCAAATCGGGTTTCTATAGCTGTTTTGTACTTAAAACTGTCTAAAGTACTGATAATATCTGTCGTTTTGTCTTGTTTAATATTTTTATTACGCCAAAATGTCTTGAAAATCATAAAAAATAGGGTTGGTATAAGAGTTGAATATAGGGTTAGTATAAAATATTAAATTATAAAAAACTTAAAATAGGAGAAAATAGCAATGACACTAGTAAAATTTAACAACAGAACCAGAAACACTGCACCTTACTTTAACAATGTTTTCGACTCATTGTTTAGCGAAGCATTAAATAAAAATTTAACTATTAATAAAGTTCCGGGTGTAAACATCTTAGAATCTGAAACCGATTATAAAATTGAATTGGCCGCACCGGGCTTAAACAAAGAAGATTTTCAAATTAATCTGAAAAAAGATACGCTTTCAGTTTGGGCAGAAAAAACCGCCAGCGAAACTGAAGAGAAAAAAGATTACACCAGAAAAGAATTCGACTACTTTTCTTTTGCAAGATCGTTTGTATTGCCGGAAAGTGTGGATGGTGAAAAAATTACAGCTGAATATGTAAATGGCATCTTGAACATTACCATCGGTAAAAAAGATGAATCTAAATCAGCCAGCAAAGAGATTAAGGTTTCATAATTGGTTATAGTTTGTTTTAAGGTGATAGGGGCATGTCGAAAGACAGCCCCTATTTTTTTGGCAAATTTATTTTACGAGCCGGTAGTCCTGTTTATGGTTTTGCGCTTCTTAAAGGTTAAGTATACAAACAGGTTTTGTATACTTTTATCTTAACTAAATACCATAAAATGACTAAAAGATTAAGTTTATTGCTTGCTGTTTGTCTGCTGCTAACTTTTACAGCAATGGCACAGAAAAAGGCAGAATGGGTCTACCTAAAAGGAGAGCTCAAAAATTTCAGTAACCAGGTACAGATCGAAGACCTGTCTGAGTTCCAGTATTTATTGCCGCCAACAACAGACCGCATCATTGTTCCGGATGCGCAGCAGCGGTTCGATATTAAATTTAAGCTGGCAGCACCGAATTATTTCCGACTGGGTCGGAATATACTTTACCTGAGTCCGGGGGATGACATGGAAGTATCGGTTGATTATAGCAACAATACTGCATCAACTTTTAAAGGCAAAGGTGCTGCAGCAAACGAATATTTAAGAAATACACCCTTTCCCAAGGGCGGGTCATTTATTGAAGGTGGTAAAAATATAAAGGAAACACCTGAAGCTACCATTGCTGCAGTCGAAGCACTTGCCGAAGCAAGGACAAAAGAGCTGGCCGCCATTAAAAATATATCTCCCGAATTCAGACGATTGGAGAACGCAAGGGTTAAGGCCGACCTGATCAACAGTCTTTATAGCGGTGAAAACTATGGCACCTATATGCTGAGGCTAAAGGACGAAAAAGCAAAAGCTTATACCGAGTCTTATATGAAAGCCATAGCACCTAAAGTGGCAATATACTCCAAGAACTTTGTTGATGCCTCATTAATGAAACTGGTGGTGTATCGCGACATTGCAGATGAACTTGTTAAGCAGGGCGGAAAATCCTCCGATGTACAACAAATTAAAGATTGGTATGGTGCTTATTCGCTTATAAGAGAAATGCAGAAGGAAAGCGACAAATCAAAACTAAATGATTTTAAACCTAAGCTGGCTGCTGTTAAAACACCCGGCTATAGAATCGCTTCGACCCAGATGCTTTCCCGGTTAATGGCATTTGGAAAAGGGGACACCCCAATTGATTTTGTTGCAAAAGATATCGAAGGGAAAAGGGTAAGCTTAAGTAGCCTGAAGGGCAAAGTAATTTATATTGATCTCTGGGCCATTTGGTGCGGACCATGTATGGAAGAAATGCCCCATTTTGAAAAGCTAAAAGATAAATATAAAGACAATCCCGAAATCGCCTTCGTATCCTTGTCCATTGATGATACAGAAGCACCCTGGAAAGCTAGTGTAGCGCAACGCAAAGCCAGTGGCCTGCAGTGGAATATTAACAGGAACAAGTTACAGGCATACAATATCGTCGGAATCCCAAGAATACTGCTGATTGGTAAAGACTTTAAAATGGCAGATATGAACGCAGCACTCCCTTCTGATGCAAAAGCAATAACAGCCATTGAAAAGCTGCTGAATTAAAAAATATTAAAGGAATAGGCCCGGGCTTATTCCTTTAATTCTTTAAGGTCATTTTTGTTGAGCCAGCCTTTGGTAACCTGTCCGTCTTTATTGGTGTGTGTAACATAAATAAAGCCGTTGTCTTCTTCTATAACGTTGAATTTGGCGTTACTCCACAATCCCAATACGCCATTCCGGGCAGCATTGCTGTTCGCTGCATCATAAAAATAAACGGTTCCTTTTGGCAGCTGGTACCTTTTGCCCTCACTTACAATTACCGCTCCGGCAGCAGCCGCTTTAGCTTCAGCAGCCCTGGCCGATGCGGCCATCTGCGCCTCATAAGCCTTGGTTAAACTATCAATCTCTGCTTTATGTGCCACACTGTCTATTACTACCGGCGGCGTTTTCACAATGGTATCTACCTGCTCTGCAGGCATATTGCTAGTGGTATCCGGAGGTGCTGTAGTTACAGAATCTTTTACTGGTAACTTCACCTGATTTGTATCTTTCATAAACAGACCATAAGCCGACAGCATTCCCAATATTACGATGGAAAGGATCATGATAGCGAATACAGGTTTCGATAAACGAACCTCATCCGATACCGGCTCGGGTGCTTTAACCTCTTTCTGATAAAAAGGAGTAGGGCTGGAGGCCACTTCCAGCGGGGCGACAAATTCACCTCCGCGATGTATAATAGCATCCAGCAAAACGCTTCCATTTGCATATCTTTTTTCAGGGCTTTTTTGCAGACATTTTTTGATGACCTCTAAAAGCCATGCCGGAACCTGCATTTCTTTTTTCCTTTTCTCCTCATCCCAGGTAGCCGGCAAACGGTTTCTGCGCAAGGCCATCACATCGGGCACTTCAACTTCCATATGCGATACCATCACCTGATTACGGGAGCTTTCGTTTTTATTGATCAATGGAAAAGGTACTGTTCCGGCAAGCAGTTCATACAAGATAATACCATAGCTATATACATCTGTCTGGAAAAACATTTCCCCATCATGCTGTTCTGGTGCCATAAACTCTACCGCACCGGCATGACGCAGGCTGGTACGACGTTGCTCGTCGGACATAATAGCCAAACCAAAGTCCAGCAATACATAATTTCCGGTTTCGTTATTAAATTTGACGTTATTACTTTTAATATCGCCATGTTTTATGCCTACCCGGTGGCAATGCGCCAGTGCGTTGGCCAATTGTTCGGCCAGCTTGATCACCTCCTGAACAGTAAAAATAGGACCATGAGGAGGCATTAAGAGCTTTTCCAGATCCGGACCTTCTATATATTCCATTTCTATAAAAGGGAATGAACCACTCTCGGTTAGTCCTGAGCCTAAAATTTTTACCACATTAGGATTGGGCACTTCATTTACTTTTTTCAGCTTCTCTACCTCATTTTTAAATTTGATGAAGTTTTTATCATCCTCACTTTCTGTATGGATAGGCGTAGGCATAATTTTCACTGCTGTGATGATGGTGCCCACCCGCTTACCTTTGTATACAGAACCCTGACCACCCGTACTTAGGGCACCCAGATTTTCTAATCCTTCTGTTATTGTAAAAACCTTACTCATTGTACAATATTAATTATTATTCTAATTATTATTCCCTTCAATATAACTAAATTCCAAAACGGCCAGTTCGCCTAAAATGATCTGATCGCCTTCCTGTAACACATGACCCAGTTCAGCAACATTTAGCTTCACAGGGTTATGATCGCCTACAGATCTGATTTTTACTTTGTTCCGGGGCGGAATACCACCTTCGTCGGCAAACAACAAAAAAGAACCACTATCAGCATCCCATTCTATATGTGCATGCTGTCTGCTGATAAATTTATTGGCCTCATGATTACTGGAATCGGGAAAGGCGATATGATTGATCCGGAAAAAGCCATCACTTACCTGCACTTTATGCTCGCGGCCGATATTGAATTTTGCATCACTGGCAACAATTTTATATTCGTTTTTCTCCGATTCTCCATTCAGGGTACGGATATAGGCAGTTTTTGACCGGGTCACCACCACATGCTCAGGTGTACGAATATACAACGCTGCATTCAGACCAGCCAATTTTATGGCATCACCTGGTAATTCTTCAATAAAATTAACCTGCATAGTCCAGCTTTGGGGTAGATCTATGGCAAAATCGTCCGCAATGCGCTGAATCTCATTTTTAAACTTTCCTTCATCCTCTGCATAAACCGCCGATTCGTACATGTACCTTTCGGTAGGTAAACAGGCGATAAATAAAGCTATGCCTTTGATGTGTTTTCCTTCGCCGCCTTCCAGCTTTTGCAGTTCCTGCTTGATATCGGTCAATAACAGCTCTCTGATGGCCTTTACGTCCTGTGGCGGTTCCGGATTGCGCTTATTAAATAGGTTAAACATATCGGTAGCTAATTTATTTTTTTGGTGACTTCTTTATTTTCTTTAGTTAAATAGCCCAGCTTTAGCAAGGCAGGTACTACATGCTGACCGGCCAGCTTTACTGCTTTACTTGAGCCACGGGTAGATTCGATCCTGATACAAACCACAATATGACCTTTGCCATTGGCCTTCGGTGCAAAAAACGTGTACCAACCATCATTAATCTGTTCATTTTTCCAGATCCGTTCAGGCGTACCTGTTTTACCAGCTACCTTTAAGCCTAGTGTGTAGGTTTTATTTTCACTTTGTTTAAGCATATAACCTGCTATTAACGCAGCATATTGCGGATTATTGGCTAGCTTGGTAGATGAATTTATGGAAGTTAGGGAGTCGCTGATCTTCAATACATATCTGTTGGCGACTAATTTTCCATTATTGGCTACGCCCGAAACCAGTCTGGCCACGGCGGCAGGAGTAGCGATTAACTCACCTTGTCCCCATGCCATTCCAGATATACCTTTGGCCCTGGTACGACGGATACGTCCCGGATCATATCGGGGTTTGGTATTGAACTCAGTTTTTTCCCATAGCGCACGCCATTTATCTTCCTGTTTACCGTTGTTGGCATCCCGGCCATAATAATATCCACCCACGCCATGTAAAAACATCCCTGTCTTTAAGTACAGATCAGCCATTTCATGCTGTAGGTGTTCTTCATTTGCAATTTTAATGAAATACACATTGTTTGATTTAACAAGCGCACGCTCCAGACTAATGCGGCCAGTCTCATCGGGTTCAATACCTTTTGTCCGGATTCTTTCTGCTGTACTTACACTAAATACTCTTTTTGCAGCATCTAAGCCCAGCTTATTAAAAGCCGCCATGGTGGTCAAAACTTTGGCGGTGGACCCGGGAGGGGTCGCCGTAGTAAAGCCCAGATCGGCGGTAGTATACCAACCAGCCAATTTATTTTGCTCTGTAGTGGTCATATTCAGCAAATCCCAGTTTTTTACCGGTGGCAGTGGATATACAGCCGAAGCCAGCACATCGCCTGTATTGTCTTCCATAATTACAACCGAAACGCGGCTGTTTGCAATAGCGGTATCCTGTGCCATGGTGTGCTGAATAGCGGTCTGCAAACCTGCATCTATCGTTAACCTTACATCTCTATTACGTTTTTTAAATGCCGCAACCTCTTCGCTGTTCAGCCCCGACAATAATAGGGGGGCCAGGGCAGTGTAGTCACGTTTACTGACCGTCATTTCCTTTATCCCTCTAGGTAAAAAACGATTTTCCTGGTATTTATTGGCATGCGTATTAAATGAGATAACCGGTGTTTGAAAGCCTCTCAGTTCGGCAGCGTGTTCATATTCGGCAAAATAACCATTGGTGCTTCCGTTAAAAACACCTGTATTGTTATCGCCCACCCAGAAAAACAATTGCTCTTCAAAAGGGTAAAACCTTTCTACACGCTTATGCTCGGCGGAGTCGAGATTGTAGTTTAAGCCGGCGGCTTTTAGATCATGCAGTTGTTTTTTAATGTGTTCCGGTTTACTGGTAGCCAGTACCCGGCCGTTGCGGTCGTACAGGTCGCCTGCCGCGAGCTTATTCATCAAAATGGCAATTCTTGGGTTATAACTGAACATTCGTGCACCGCTTTTATCGGCCACCAAAGCGGGCTGAACTACCCATTTCTTATTGTGAATAATGTAGTTAGACACTGTCATCGTGAGCAATACAATAGCTACACTGGCCGCCAGCAAGGCCGGGACCAGGTTTTTATCCTGTTGCCTGCTGATGTAAGCCATTTGTACCTCCGAGCCCCTGACCATAGATACAGAGAGTAAAAAACCTGCTGCAAGAATATTGGCCACCAGAGAGGAACCACCATAACTGATAAATGGTAAGGCTACACCAGAAAGGGGCAAAGCACCAGTGGAGCCACCGGCAATAAGCAAAAATTGTATAAATAAACTGATGCCGATACCTGCGCAGAGGTAAAAGAGAAAAGGCATTCCCGTTTGCCGGCCAATAAAAATGGCACGATGTAAAAATATCAGGAAAAGGATAAATATACCAATAATGCCTGCCCAGCCAAACTCTTCGCCAATTGCAGGCAGAATCATATCGGTATGTGCTTCGGGAATGGTTTTAGCAAACCCTTTTCCAAGGCCTTGTCCGCTAATACCACCGCTGGCCATCGCCCATATACCATTGGCCACCTGATCACCTCCGTATACCTCATTGTTCCATGGATCCTGCCAAATCGATTTACGCTCGGTAAGCCTGTTTACCGGTCCCGGGATTAATTTACCCAGATAGGGCACCTGGTCGATCAGCAAAAATGCAGCCATCACCATAATGATCATCATAGCCGATTCGCTGGTCTTTTTACTAATAATCATGATTAAGGACGTGATTACTGCAGTAACCAGGGTAGCCAACCACACATTGAGGAACCAGGCGCTAAAGACATATACAATGATGGTGGTGAGCATCATCATAAAATCGCCACGAGAAAAGGAGAACAGAATGATAAAGGTAAAACAAACCACCATAGCAGGGCCCAGATCGCCCAATAACAAATACAGTAATATAGCCACTACCATGGCTATCAATGCAAAAGAGAAGAAGAACCAGCGTTTGTGCCAGCTACTGTATTCGGTAATGAAACGTTCGTTTGAGGCAAAAAAACCGGCCAGAAACAATATAATGGCATATTTTACAATTTCGCTGGGCTGCACCCCAAAAAGGTTGACCTTTACACCACTACCTTCGGGGCCGGTACCAAATGCTATGGTTAATGCCAACAAACACAAAGCCACAAACGCCCACTGCCAGCCCTTGGCTTTATTGAATACATTTTTGATGACCAACATCCGGTATACACGTGAGTCGACATTAAACCTGCGCATGTTGATGAAAAGCATAATGATGACACATAGTATTCCCAGACCATAAAACACCAGGCTATCCCTGGCCAAAAATCTGTCCCTTAGGGGATCTTGCAAGCTCAGCAGGGTAAGAAAGGAGAAACCCGTCATCAGCATCACAATAGGAATAATCAGCTGATCAGCCTTTGGATACTTCAGACTCATTAAAAAATGCAACAGGAAAAAGCCACCAAAAAAGCACAGGACAATGATCCAGAACCACTGATTATAATCATCCGGTGTGCGGAC
Organism: Pedobacter schmidteae; assembly: GCF_900564155.1. Lineage (NCBI taxonomy): Bacteria > Pseudomonadati > Bacteroidota > Sphingobacteriia > Sphingobacteriales > Sphingobacteriaceae > Pedobacter > Pedobacter schmidteae. The sequence continues at coordinate 4,397,296 of NZ_LS999839.1, forward strand.
AATCAAGGATTTTTCTTTCTTAAGGATTTTGAAATCCCTGGTCGAGAACAGCTTTATTGTATGCGGCGATTGCCGGAAATTGAGCTTTGTATCCTTATCCAGTTCCTGCAAACCCTGCGACCTTCCATATTGAAAGTTGGGCTTTAAGGGAAGTATACTATATGCTTCGTGGTCAGGCAAATGACTGAATTGGTATTCGCCGTTTAAATCTGTACGTACATAGGCTATAAAATCGTCTGGCGCTTCATCTTCATCATAGGTGGTGTCTTGCGGCACAATCATTTGCAAGCGCACCAGTACACCCGAAACAGGCTTATCAGCTGTATCTATAATCTTTCCACCAATGCTGTAAGTGCCTTGGGCAAAGTCTTTACCAGCCGGTAATTGTTGCGGCTTTTGTTGTTCCTGTTTGTATTTTAAAGAATCTGTTCCCGTAAAGCCTAATAACAAACGCGAAGCGATTACCCGTTCTTTAAAATTCTTGCCACCTTCGGCGAAAGCCTGATCGGCAGGGACAAAAAACTTCCGTTTGTTTAGCTCGCCAATATTATCAATAATATCCTTATTCCCCGAAAGCCCATTGGTCACCACATCTTCAATCAGCGCGATATCCTTTTTATCTTCGAAATAATAGCCTTTAGTAAGGAGGTTTTTAAGTTGTTTACCAGGCGCAGGGGCATTCAGGTTCATCATGGTACCGTTGGCCAGGCGCTGGCTGACCTCCCCGAAATTTTGTTGCTGGGCCAGGTATAGCGTAACAAATAAAGCACCCAATATCAAAGTGATGAGCAATAAAAATATGCGCTCTACTTTTCTATTTGGTTTAATTTTTAATTGTTCGCTCATAGGAATAATTAGTTTATATATATACTACTTTATATTGTTTTACAACTTGTTATATATTTATTTTATTGCATTTTTGGCAGATGTACCAGTTGTAATGAACTGCACATTTTTTAACAATATTCCTTTCTTTTGTAAGGCACTTACGTCTTCAAAATTTTCCAGTACAAAGTTCTCCATCAGCACGCTTTTATTGTTTGATCCAATCAGGAAAGGCTGACCATGATAATCTGTATCACTTTTAATGGTTATATTACCTGAAGCCTTTAAATACAGGCTGTCGCGATTAATTCTGATCGGTTCATCAATCAGGATCGGTGAGATAAATACCGAATCGTCCAGTATCAGGATATTACCCTTTAATTTGTCCAGTGTATCCTGAAGCTTTAAGGCCTGGGCATGTTTATCCAGCACAGCAGAATCGGGGATCTGATGTTTTTCGGGCAAAACGTCATTGTACCATTGTCTCCATAAAAAATAAGCCGCCGCTGCCAGCAGTATAAAAACGATGAAGATGAACAGAGGTTTTATTCCCTTTTTTGATGGCTTAACCGGCTGAACGCTTAAACCCGCATGAACAACAGGAATTGTTTCTTCAATTACAGGCATTGGCGCTTCGGGCACCACCGCAAGGACTTTCTTTTTTTTGGGCCGCGCTATCGGCTTTGTGGCTTCATGTACAAAAGCTTCCTTGTTATTTTTAACGAGCACTACGGTAATGTTATCGCGACCGCCATTGTCGTTAGCCATGGTAATCAATGTTGTTCCTTTTTGTTCCAGTGTACCTTCAGTAACCAAGGCATCGGTAATACCTTGCTTGTTGACCATATCCGATAAACCATCACTGCAAAGCAGGATCAGATCGCCGGGCAGAAAAGGAGAGTGCCCGGTTTCAATATAATCCTCCTGAATACCTATGTTTCCCGCAAAGCCAAGCGCCTTATTGATTTCATTCCGCTTAGGGTGCTGCATAGCCTGTTCTTCGGTCAAACGACCCGAATCTTCCATGAAGCCAACAAAGGATTGGTCTTTTGATATTTTAATTAAGGAGCCATCGCGGAGGAGGTAAAGCCTGGTATCGCCTACATGGGCGTAGTAAAACTGGTTGTTATTCAGGTCGGCCAGGGCCATGGTCAGTACGCAGGCCATATCCTCATGCGATTTGTTTTGCTGCTTGGCCGCCAGAATCTGGTCGTTAGCCTCTGCAATTACAGCTTGCATTAACAGGGAAAGGTCGCCCGACGGTTTGTCCATCAATCGTAATATGGTTTGCCGGGCAATGGCCGCTGCCACTTCTCCGCCGGTATAACCACCCACACCATCTATTACACAGGCCAGCACGAAGTCTGTTCCCACAATTTGTTCGGCAATAAACGTATCCTCGTTATTGCTGCGTAATTTTCCGGTATCCGTTATTCCAAAATAATACTTACTCATTCTTGCTGGTCGAGTTTTTAATCGCTACAAAATGCGAGATCAATAAGATCACACATACCACCAATAACGCTATGGAAAGGATTTGCGACATGGCTTAGGCTTTAAATATATTTACACCAATAATTCCGTTGAGGATGATCCTTGAATTTACAGGCAATTCAACCCATTTAGGATCTTCAGGACTACTTCGCTCTACCAGGTTCTCATTCAGGATGGTTTTTTCTCCAAAGGAAGAAAGGAAAAACTTGTCTTCTGTTTTGCTGTAATGGATTTTGAGGTGTGGCGCATTCACCCATTCGGATGGAATTTTAAAAACATTCGCATCACCTCTGGTTTCTTCATTGCCCGAAACAATAATGTCACTATACTTCATCAGGTATTCCAGCTTTTGTCCGGAGTAAGCCTTATCAGGCAACGTTGTTTCAAACCTGGCTAATAAGACATTACCTTCTGCAGCTTCATTTTTTACTTCAGTCTTGGTATTGGCGAGGTAAGGTATTTCATAATATCCCTCGCTATAAAAGATGAAGTCTTTTAATACGTCGTTACTGATGTCAAAAGTTTGGGCCAGTCCGGTTTGCCGTGGGATAAAGGTAACCCTCAAATTCTCCTGCTTTTGTCCGCCATCGGGCATCAGTTTGCCAATAAAACCCTTATCGCCCGGTTTATAATCGGGATGCGAGACAAAGCGAAACACCCATTTACTACTGGAAGGCTCCACACTTTTGCCTACAGCTGCATAGTCCTGAAGGATCTCGTAAAATTTCTTTACAGATTCCTGGGCAATTAAACCAAATAATCCATTCTTATTGTCCATAAATGCCCGATAGTCTTCGGTATTCAGACAGATAATAAATTCGTGGTAAAAAACAATGCGCTCGGCAAAGGACAGCTCGGCGATGGATTCTTTGAATTTATCTATGATGTATTTATAAACAGTATCGGGGGTAAGTGGCTGCGCTTTGGCAGTAGGACCAGTTTCATTACTTCCTAAAAACCAATCTTGTATACCTATTCGTTGCCAAAATGAGGGTTTTTCTTCCATACTATAAAGGTATAAAAAATAACCGTTCTCTTCAGAGGCTGGCATAAATGAGATTTTTTTCAGCAAAAATCTCAATGAAGCCGATGCCTCTTCTGAGAAGGTGATTTTTTGTTTCAAGTTGGGGCAAAAATGACCGTTCTCTTTAGAGGCTGGAAAAAGTGGCGCGAAGAGCGCCAATTGTTCCTAAGCCTCACAGAAAAGGTAATTTTTGTATGATGTAAGGGCATAGTTACAGAGGGCAGAAATAAGCTGGTTAGTTTTTGATGTCACATTTAGGATGCTTTATTTGATGTTAGGAGCAGAGTACTTAGTTAGTCAGTTATTAGCATTGGGAGTAGAGTACTGAGTTAGTTAATTAGTTAGTTAGTTTTTAGCGTTAGGAGTAGAGTGGTTAGTTCGTTGGTTGGTTAGTTTTTAGCGTTAATTTACTGAAGCATTTAAAAGTAAAATGCCCTGAAAGTTTAATTTTCAGGGCATTTGTTTTGTATATAAATGAGTACTATGTATGGACAAGCGCTATTTTATGGTTAGTGAGTACTCCTTTATGACTTGATGAGGAACTACTAGGTGTAGCCCAGGATCTTTAAAACCTGTTTACTATTTTGTTCCTCTCCAAATACTTCAAAGTTGAAGGTTTCATCGCGATTACGTCGGATAATCACATGTTTAGGGCTAGGCAACAGGCAATGGTGTATACCTCCGTATCCACTTAACACTTCCTGATAGGCACCCGTATTAAAGAAACCTAAATATTGTACTTTACGGGTTTTAGGCATAAATACACTGTTCATGTGCGCCTCCTGGTTATAATAATCCTGCCCATCGCAGGTAATACCGCCAAGGTTTACCCTTTCATACTCGGCATCCCAATTGTTGATAGGAAGAAGGATGTATTTTTGGTTTAAAGCCCATACATCAGGCAAGTTGGTGATAAACGAACCATCCAGCATCAGCCATTTCTCCCTGTCGTTCTGCTGTTTACGCCCCAACACCTTATATAAAATACCAGATGCTTCTGCAACGGTATATTTTCCAAATTCGGTAATGATATCCGGCTCTACCACATCGTGCTCGGCACAGATCTCTTTAATCCGTTTTACGATTTCGTTGACCATGTATTCGTAGTCGAAATCAAACACCAATGAATCTTTAAATGGCATACCACCACCAATATCGAGGGTATCCAGTTCAGGATTGATTTTTTTGAATTTGCAATAAAGCGTTACATATTTTTCAAGCTCGTTCCAATAGTATGGAGAGTCGGTAATACCCGAGTTGATAAAGAAATGCAGCAATTTGACCCTAAAATTAGGATTTGCCGAGATCTTATTGTTGTAGAAATCGATTACATCTTCCAAACGCACGCCTAAACGCGAGGTATAGAACTGCGAATCAGGCTGTTCCTCAGCAGCGATACGAATACCCAGATTACAAGGCGTGTCCATTTCTACTTCATCATCAAAGAGGTTAAATTCCTCTTTGTTGTCCAGCACAGGAATAATATTTTTATACCCATCGTGCAACATATCAATAATATATTGCTTGTACTGATAAGTTTTAAAGCCGTTACAAATTACAGTAATGTCCTTCGTCAACGCACCCTTTTTCTCCAGGGCCTCAATCATCGGCATATCAAACGCAGAAGAGGTTTCGAGGTGAATACCGTTTTTAAGGGCTTCCTCTACAATATGTCTGAAGTGCGAGCTTTTGGTACAATAACAGTATTTATAGTCGCCACGGTAGTTGTTTTTGATGATAGCCGTCTGAAACAACAATTTGGCCTGCTGAATTTTCTTGCTGATCATAGGAAGGTAAGTGAAACGTAATGGCGTGCCATAAGTTTCAATCATCTCCATCAAATTAAGATCTTGGAAATATAATTCGTCGTCTATAACGCTGTAACCTTCCTGAGGGAAACCAACACTTAGATCAAGAAATTCGGAGTAACTCTGCATTTTTTTATTTTTGAACTATTATTTATAAGGTTTGGCAAATTAAAATAAGTTAATTTTGGCGTCAAAGATAAACACTTTATAAAATACACCCGTATTTTTTTATGACTAAAACTTTAAAAATTATTGAGGTAAAATCTGAGATCGGGGCCGGCACACGCGGGGCCAGCTTAGGAGTGGATGCAATTAAGATTGCGGCACTTGATTTTGGGAGCAGATTTTTTAAAAAACATAAATCAGTAGAGGTTCCGAATGAGAACCATTTATTGCTTGAAAGTACCGGGAGCCCCTTTGCAAAGCGGATTTCAGGCATATTGACCATGGTAGAACGGGTGAGCGATGAAGTGAGCAATACCCTTAGCAAAGGTGAGTTTCCGATTGTACTGGCGGGCGATCACAGTACAGCAGCAGGCACAATTGCAGGCATTAAAGCGGTGCATCCGAAGGCAAAACTGGGCGTAATATGGATAGATGCACATGCAGATTTACATTCCCCTTACACAACACCATCGGGAAATATGCACGGAATGCCCCTGGCGATGGCTTTGGATGAAGACAATCTTGACGCCAAAGTGAACAAACTGGACCAGGAAACCATCAACTACTGGTATCAGCTTAAAAATGTAGGCAAAATTGCGCCAAAGATCCATTACCGCGACCTGGTATTGATTTCGGCAAGGGATATGGAGCGACCGGAAGAACTTTTGCTGAAGAAAAACAAGGTGAAGATAGTGACCACCGCCGAACTGCGGAAAAGAGGAGTAGAGCGTACGGTAATTGAAACACTTAAATACCTGGACCATTGTGAGATTATTTACGTATCGTTTGATGTGGACTCGCTTGACCCTACGGCCTCGAGAGGAACGGGTACACCAGTTGCACAAGGCTTAACTGAGCGTGAGGCCGGCAACCTGATGTCGCGACTGATTACCAACCAAAAGGTTTGCTGCTTTGAAATTGTAGAAGTAAACCCAACATTGGACCGCGAAAACCAAATGGCCGAACACGCCTTTGAAATTTTAATTAAAGCTACCAATGCTTTCAGAAACGAATAGTAGATTTGGGGATTATTAGCATATGAATATTGAACAACATATTATAGCCGAGACAGTAACGGCAGTAAAAGAATTATACGGGCAGGAATTGCCCGAAAATCAGGTAAATTTACAAGAAACCAGGGTTGAATTTGAAGGCCAGATCACCATAGTGGTATTTCCGGTAGTTCGTTTTTCTAAAAAATCGCCTGAAGCGACAGCAACAGATCTGGGTGAGTACCTGGTAAAACATATTGAAGATGTAAACGCTTTCAATGTAGTTAAGGGCTTTTTGAATTTGACCATTAACGATTCATATTGGGTAAAGCTGTTTAACACCGTATTATTGAATCCTGATTTTGGGGGTGTGAAACCAAATGGCAAAAAAGTGATGGTCGAATATTCATCGCCAAACACCAATAAACCGCTACACCTTGGACACGTAAGAAACAATCTGTTGGGTTATTCGGTAGCCGAATTACTGAAGGCGGATGGTTATGATGTGATTAAAGTGAACCTGGTGAATGACAGGGGAATCCATATCTGTAAATCGATGTTGGCCTGGCAGAAATGGGGCAATGGAGAGACGCCGGAAAGTTCATTGCTAAAAGGTGATCATCTGGTAGGTAAGTACTATGTTATTTTCGACAAGGAGTATAAGAAAGAAATTGAAGCCTTAAAACTGGAAGGGCAGACTGAAGAGGAAGCCAAGAAAAACGCACCATTGATTAAAGAAGCACAAAAAATGCTGCAGGACTGGGAAGCCGGTGTACCTGAAGTGATTGATTTGTGGAAGAAAATGAATGGCTGGGTATACGACGGCTTTGCTGTTTCCTATAAAAACCTGGGGGTAGATTTTGATAAATACTATTATGAAAGCAATACCTATTTATTGGGTAAGGGCACTGTTGAAGAAGGCCTGGAAAAAGGTGTTTTCTTTAAAAAGCCTGATGGTTCGGTATGGATTGACCTGACGGCCGATGGCCTGGATCAAAAATTGGTGTTACGTGCCGATGGTACATCTGTTTACATTACACAGGATTTGGGTACAGCCCAGATGAAGTACGATGATTTTAAAATGGATGAATCGATTTATGTGGTAGGTAACGAGCAGGATTATCATTTTAAAGTGCTGTTTTTGATTTTAGAGAAGCTGGGTAAAAGCTGGGCTAAAGGTTTACACCATTTGTCGTACGGCATGGTGGATCTGCCGAGTGGCAAAATGAAATCGAGAGAAGGAACTGTGGTAGACGCGGATGATCTGGTGGCAGAAATGATTGAAACCGCCAAGGCCAAGACAGAAGCTTTGGGTAAGGTAAATGATTTTGATGAGGAAGAGAAGAAACATTTGTACTACAATATTGGTATGGGTGCATTAAAATACTTTTTGCTGAAGGTAGAGCCTAAGAAACGTTTATTATTTGACCCTGCAGAATCGATAGATTTTCAGGGAAATACAGGTCCCTTTATACAGTATACCCATGCCAGGATAAAATCATTGCTGCAGAAAGCAGGTTATGATTTTGCCTATGAGGGGGTTGGTGGCGCTGCAATTACAGGAACCGAGTTGGAAATGATAATGCTGCTGGCTAAATATCCTTTAGAGATACAGCAGGCAGCCAAAATGCACAGTCCTGCACTTTTAGCGAATTACTTATATGAAGTTGCTAAAATGTTCAATAAGTTTTACCACGAAACGCCACCGATTATTAAAGAGGAGGATGAGGCAGTTAAGAAACATCGTTTAAATCTGAGTTTTGTAACTGCAGAGATATTGAAGAACGGAATGCGCATTTTAGGAATCACCGTTCCGGAAAGAATGTAAGTTCTCAACTTGACGGGCAAAAAAAAACACAAAAGAGAAGGGTTAATCTTTCTCTTTTGTGTTTTCTACACCTGCCTTAACAGGTACAACTTTCTTTTTCCTGAAGGCTGCAAAGGTCATAGGGCTTTTGGATGGCCGTTCATCGCCAAACAACACACCCCATTGTTTAAAGGTTTCTGTCCTGTCGAATATAACTTTCAATACCGCAATAATTGGCATGGAAAGGAACATTCCAGAGACCCCGGCGATACTGCCGCCAACAATTACCCCCAGAATTGCAAAAAGTGCATTGATTTTCACTTTAGAGCCTACTATCCTTGGCATCAATATGTTGTTATCCAGAAACTGAACAACGGCGATTACGCCCAGCACTGTAATTACCGGCCATAACTCTGTGGAGGAAGTTAGTGTAAGCAGTACGCCAATCACATTTCCTATTAAAGCACCTACGTAGGGAATAAGGTTTAATATGGCAAAGATGACCCCGATTAATAAAGCGTGTTTAATACCTACAAGCAAGAGGATTCCGCCCAAAAGGATGGTCATATATGTAATCTGTATCAATAACCCAACCAGGTAGTTTTTGATGATGGCCTCGGTTTCATAGATCGCCTCTTTTACCTTCGGGTGGTGATCGGGGTTAAACCACATGAAAATAAAACGAAGTAAAATATCTTTATAAAAAAGCATCAGGTAGATATAGATTGGGAGCAGCCCCACGAATACAAAAATTGAACTTAGTGTTACTGCTGCTCCACTGGCTGCTTTTCCGGCCATTGCCAATAAGTCGTCACTCTTCTCGGTAATGAATTTCATCTGTTCGGTTGTAGAAACGTGACTGATGGTGCTAAACCACTCGCTAAGCGATTTTAAATGCGTATTTACATTGTTCTTGATCTGAGGGAAATCGGCAGCCAGAACACCAATTTGTGCAGAGAAGAACCATACGATGGCCCCTACAAAAATTACGACCAACAGGATAGGAAGGATAATGGCTACTATTTCGGGAAACTTGTATTTCCTTAAAAAGCGAAATATAGGGAGCAGGACGATGCTGATAAAAAAGGCCATAATGACTGGCATAATGATGTCTTTTCCTATGACCAGCAGCGCGCCAACAAGGACTATTCCGAGGAGCTCAATGGATCTTTTTACGGTAAGTGGCATGTCTTTCATTCGTAATTTGTTTGTTTTTTGAAGCGGTAAAAGGTAAAAGCTACGGAATGTTTGGCTAATTTTGTGCCAAACATAAACTTAATAAAGATTATCTATGATTACAAATGAGACTATAGTTGCCTTATCTACACCGCCCGGAGTGGGTGCTATAGGAGTCATCCGTCTTTCGGGAAAGGATGCCATTGCCATTACCAATTCTGTTTTTAGTGGCAAAGATTTGCTTTCCCAGGAATCGCATACCATACATTTTGGTTTAATTAAAGATGGAAATGTAGTTATTGATGAGGTGCTTGTGAGTTTGTTTGTCGCTCCAAAATCTTATACCAAAGAAAACGTGGTGGAAATATCCTGCCACGGTTCAAATTATATCATTCAGCAGATCATCAGTTTATTGATCAGAAAAGGGGCTTCTGCTGCTAAGCCTGGTGAATTCACTTTGCGGGCTTTTTTAAACGGAGGACTAGATCTTTCACAAGCAGAGGCAGTTGCTGATCTGATCTCTTCCGATTCGGCTGCAGCACATAGTGTAGCGATGAATCAATTGAGAGGTGGCTTTAGTACAGAGCTAAATGTATTGCGTGAGCAGCTGATCCATTTTGCCTCGATGATTGAACTGGAGCTGGACTTTGCAGAGGAGGATGTAGAATTTGCCAACCGTGATCAATTGCAGGAGCTGATTGGCAAAATTACCTTGGTATTGAATAAGTTAATCCGTTCGTTTGAACTGGGCAATGTAATTAAAATGGGCATCAACACGGTTATTGCCGGTAGGCCCAATGCGGGAAAATCCACTTTGCTAAATGCTTTGTTAAATGAGGACCGGGCTATTGTAAGCGAAATTGCCGGTACCACGCGCGACACCATCGAAGAGGTATTAAATATCAATGGGATTAATTTCAGATTGATTGATACGGCTGGTATTCGCGAAGCTACTGATACCATTGAGGCTATTGGTGTAGAGAAAACTATGCAGAAGATTAACCAGTCGGCCGTTTTGGTATATCTGTTTGATGTGGTTAACCTTACCAGCGAGGAAATTGAGGAAGATATTTTAAGATTACACAAACCAGGGTTCCCATTTCTGGCTGTTGCCAATAAAATGGACCTTTCGTATAGTGACCGGTTGAAAGAGCTTAAATTACCTTCCGATATCAGCTTTATCTCGATTTCGGCAAAGGCAGGACAGCATATTGATGAGCTGAAACAGTTGCTGTATGATACTGCGGTGGGAGATAAGCTATCTGACAACCATACGATGGTAACCAATATCAGGCATGTGGAAGCTTTGCAACGTACTAGGGCGGCTTTGAATAATGTTGCTGCAGGATTGGAAAATCCCGTGACTTCTGATTTTCTGGCTATGGATATTAAACAGGCCTTATATTATTTGGGTGAGATTACCGGCCAGGTAACTACAGATGACTTGCTGGAAAATATATTTAGCAAGTTCTGTATCGGCAAATAGGTTTGTAACTGATTGAAAATCAGTTGTTTGCATGTAATGCGAAAAGTATTTAACGAACTTCTATTAATAATGTAAGACGTTGTTTTTCAGGAGTATAGCGTTATTTTTTTGATTTCATTCGAGTAAAGCCGCATTTTTTAAGATTTTTTGTACCTCATTTGTATCTCAAAAGTTTAAATAAGTGCTTTCCTAAATTTATAAGAAAGTATGTCTCCTATAAACCCTTATATATGCTTATTTACTCTTAGCTATGCTAAATCACAGGTGAATTACTAAAGATGATTTATAAGCATTTTATTAAGAAACTAATTAAATTAAAATGAGGACGATTTCTATAATGATTCCTTTGTATTCGAAGTTGTAATCAAAACTTCGAGACTACTTCCAGACCAGCAGCTATTTCAGATTTGTAATCATTACCTGGAACGCCTTTTTGTTTATACTGATGATAAAGGGCAATCAGTTGCCTTATTGCTAGTGCATCAATTAAAGAACCATCAGAAGGAGTCATGCACGCGACACCAGCAAATAATTTTCCGGATAAGTATATGGTATAGGCCTCAGTATATCGCAGTCTGTCTTCCCGATTCCGGGCTGCTATCAAGTTTTTTTTCTTTTAGCGTAGGGTAAACCTGAGGGCTTTGCGTATTACTACCGATAAACGAATTAGAAACTAAAAGAAGCTACCCTTGAAAAATAAACTTCTAAAAGAATTAATTACAAAATCCCTTCATGGAACATTAGACGAGGAGGAATCCAGGAGATTGTATGCCTGGATTCAGGAAAGTAAAACCAATGAAGCGCTATATGTAAAACTTAAGGATGTAGATACCCTGCAAAATATTCAAAGACATTACAAGCAGGAAAGCAATACAAAACAAAAAACATATAAGATGTTTCGAATCGGCAGCGTGGCTGCTGCCATTGTGATACTTACAGCCGTAACGTTGAATTACTGGAATTCAGGGCAGTCGCCTGCACTCCCGACATCAGAAGATAAGGTTATGCTCATTTCTGGTAAAAGGAGCTATCAACTTTCTGAAAAACTGGAGAAAAACAACAAAGTTCCCCATGCTTCAATAAGTCAGCTTTTTAATATTTATGAGGTAGAAAGCGATGCCAAACAAAAGGATTATACTTTAGTTGTGCCAAAAGGAAAGACGTACGACATAGCGCTTATGGACGGAACAGTGGTAACCCTAAACGCGGATAGTAAACTCATATTCCCTGCTATTTTCGCTAGTGATCATCGAACAGTAACTATATCAGGCGAAGCTTTCTTTAAGGTTGCCAAAGACAGAAAAAGACCATTTATCGTAAAAACCAATCGGGGAGAGGTTATGGTGTTGGGCACTCATTTTAACATTAATTCCTACGACGATACAGGAGCGGATGCCATCTCATTAGTTGAAGGAAAGATCCAGGTATCAAAGGAAGATGAGGTGATGACCCTTGTTCCTGGGCAGGCAGCCCTACTTCGAAAAAACGAACCCATAAAAGTATCATCATTTGATCTTGAAGAGGTGTTGGCCTGGAAAGAAGGGTTATTTCTTTTTGACGATAGAAACTTAGCTCAAGTACTTACGGAACTAGAAAAGTGGTATCCTGTCGAATTTAAATACACCAATGCAAATCTCAAAACCATACCAATCTATATTAAAATGAAAAAGGACAGAAAGCTTGAGGATATCCTCATGGCGCTGGAACAGACCAACCGTATCAAATTCAAGAAAAGCGGAACCATCATTACAGTAGGCCCATGACCGAAACTGTAGCATTAACTTTTAATCATCCAATTATGAATCAATAACCCAATTATGAAACACTAAGCTTAATTATGAACCACTTAACCAGCTTATGCAAACAACTTTTGTTAAAGGGGGCCAAAGCAATACTGACCATGTCGCTCCTCTTTGCAATAGTCTTTACCTCAGCAGCCGCAGCGCAGCAACAAGAGGAACGTATTACCATCAATGTTAAGAATATTTCCATCAAAGAATTTATCACCCGGATTGGAAGACTTAGTAAATTAGAGTTGGTATTTACGAGTTCTGACTTAGATCAAAACCAAAAGATTACCTACCAGGCCAAAAATAAGCCACTTAGCCAGGTTTTGGAGGAAGCGTTAAAACCTATTGGTCTTGGCTTTAAAATTGAAAAAGGTATTATCTCTATTTTTCGCCAGCAAAAAATGTCTGGCAGCGATACCCCTACAAGTTCTGTGCATGGTAAAAGACTAAGTGGACAAGTGATTGATGCTGTAACCAAGCAACCCTTGGTTGGCGCAACAATCTCAACACCTTCTAATTCCGCCAAGGTAATTACCCAGGGAGACGGGAGTTTCAGTATTCCTGTTGAGGCTAATGAGCATACGCTATCAGTATCGTATGTTGGTTATACGCCGACAAGTGTACCGATTCAGAACAAATCCACTGTTGCCATCCATTTAAATCCAGTAACAACAGCATTAGATGAAACTGTTGTTACTGGTATGTTTACCCGTAAACAAAGTACCTATACCGGAGCTGTCAATACCCTTAAAGCTGAAGAAATAATCCGGACTGGTAGCCTTAACATCATAGAGGCAATTGCCCGTCTGGATCCATCATTTCAATTGTTGGTAAATGATCAATTGGGATCTAACCCCAATGCCATACCTGATATACAGATGCGGGGCGCTTCCTCCTTTTCTGACATGAAAGGACGCTACACCTCCAGCCCTAATCAACCTTTATTCATCATCGATGGTTTTGAACAATCTGTTTCACGAGTATTCGATATGGACATTAACCGTATTCAGAGTATTACACTATTAAAGGATGCTACAGCAAAAGCAATTTACGGTTCAAAAGGCGCTAATGGAGTAATCGTAATTGAGACAAAAAAGCCACTGCCGGGAAAGTTACGGGTTTCCTATAAAGTAGATCTAAATGTACAGGCTCCCGTATTAAGCGATTATAGACTAACTGATGCCCGTCAGAAACTGGAGGTAGAACGTTTGGCGGGTATGTTTTCCTCTCCTTATCCAGAACAGCAACTGGCGCTCGACCAAAAATATCAGGCCATACATAGTGATATTCTTAAAGGGGTGAATACGGATTGGTTAGCTCAACCGACCCGTGTGGGCATTGGGAACAAGCATTCATTGTCGTTAGATGGTGGAGATGAAAGTGTATTGTATAGCATTAATGTTGGGTACAACAACAATGCAGGGGTAATGAAGGGATCGAGCAGAAATAGTCTTGAAGGAGGCTTCAGTTTTCAATACCGCTATAAGAACCTCACTTTCAGAGAGCAGCTTTCCATTATATCTAACAAGGGTATAGAGTCACCATACGGCTCGTTTGAAGACTACGCAAAAATGAACCCATATTGGAAAATGAAGGACGAAAGGGGACATTTAATTCCTATACTTGGTGTGTATGATAGGTATCATTCTACCGATCTGGACGGCGACGGGGTCTTAGATCAGCAGTTTTCTATATATAACCCTATGCTTAATGCGAATACCAAGTACTTAAACCAATCAGAGTACCTTGATCTGACCAACAACTTTTATGTAGAGTGGGCATTACCAAAAGGTTTTAGGTTTACTGGTCGTATTGGAATTACGAAGTTGAAAACGGATGGCGATCTGTTTTATCCATCCAATTATGCAACGCTAGATCCCAATTCCCCATATAATTTCCGGTCTGTACGACCTGATGCAGCTAATGATGCCTATTACAAACGTGGACAATACACCAAATCGCATGAGAACCGGTTCAATCTGACTTCAGATATAGGGTGGAGTTACTCCAAAATGATGGGAAAGCACCTGATTTTCTTTAACAATCAATATACGCTTTCCGAAAACCAAAGCAAGCTGGAGAGCTTCAAAGGTCAGGGCTTTGCCGATAATGCTACCTCAATAGGACAAGCCAGGCAATATATGGAAAATGATAAGCCCTTTGGTAAAGATACAAAAGCTCGTGAATTGGGTATCGTTGCGTCGACGAACTACTCCTACGATTCCAGGTACCTTTTGGATGCCAACTATAGGGCGAATGCATCTTCTCTGTTTGGTGCCAATAATCGTTGGGGACACTTCTGGTCAATCGGTGCAGGATGGAATGTAAACCAGGAGAATTTCTTAAAAGAAAGCTCCGTTATTGATAATCTAAAATTCAGGGGGTCTTACGGATATACAGGATCTCAGAATTTTGAATCTTACCTTGCCATGGCGACCTATACTTATTTCAATGATCGTATATATGACGATGTGATAGGAGCCAATCTATTGGCTTTGAGTAATCCTGATTTGAAATGGCAACAAACACTGGACAAAAATGTAGGTGTGGATCTTTCTGTATTTAAACGTTTCAATTTATCATTCGATTTTTATACCAAAACCACATCGGATTTGCTGACACCAATTAAAGTCGTGCCATCAACCGGATTCGATAACTATACTGAGAATTTGGGTAAATCAGAAAATAAAGGAATTGAGGTAAGGGCAAACGTAATCTTGATATCGAATACGAAGCAAGATATTCAGTTATCAGTATTTGGAAATTTGGCACATAACAAAAATAAATTGTTAAAAATAGGGGACGCGCTATCAGCCATCAATGATGCTACCGATAAGGCGCAGTCTAACATTGATCCCAATCCAGAAAACGGATGGAAAAGGCAGCCTCGCGTAGAATATGCTGAAGGAGAATCACTAAGTGCAATCTGGGGAGTACGTTCCCTCGGTATTGACCCTTTCAATGGGATGGAAGTGTTTTTGAAAAAAGATGGAACCAGAACGTATATATGGGATACAGCAGATAAAGTTGTACTTGGTGATGAGTTGGCAACTGTTCAGGGTAGCTTAGGATTCAATCTGGATTATAAGGGACTGTCTGTTTCTACTAATATAGCCTACAGATTAGGAGGTCAAAGCTATAACCAAACCCTGGTAAATCAGGTAGAAAATGCGGACCTGCAATATAATGTAGATCAGCGAGTATTTACCGAAAGATGGAATCCGGAAACACCAGGTGTTCCGGCAAAATATAAGAGACTATCCAGAGGTGTCAGTCCAACTATGCCATCGTCTAGATTCATTCAAAACAACAATGAGTTGAAATTATCTTCTTTAAATATTGGATATGATTTTCGTCATGTAAACTTTATAAAGAATGCCAAGCTAGTGGAAAGACTTAGGATATCGTTTGCGATGAATGATTTGCTTAGGTTTTCTACGGTAAAAGCTGAGCGAGGTACCTCGTATCCTTATGCGAGATCATTTATAGGTTCTATCCAGGCAACATTTTAAAATAGATCTGAATTATGAAATACAAAGAAATTATACGACAAATTATTGTAAGCATATTCATACTTACTATTTTATCCCAGTTCTATGCCTGCAAGAAATGGCTGAATGTGCTTCCTGAAAATGAGACAGAGGCTACGGCGCTTTTCTCAACAGAAAGGGGATTTCAAGAGGCCTTGAGTGGCGTTTATACGTTAATGAGTGAGTCTGAACTATACGGTCGGGAACTTACTTTTGGCTTTGCTGATGTGATCGCACAACAATACGGAATGCTACACGAAATGAGCCCTTATTTTTATTCGCAATTCTTCGAATTTAGAAATGAAAAGAGCTTACAGTTAAGTAATGCCATATGGAAAAAACAATTTAATGCCATCGCGAATGTAAACAACATCCTTGCCTTTATAGATAAGAATGAGCCGGTGTTTACATCAGAAACTTCGTATGCGATAATCAAAGGAGAAGCGCTAGCCATCCGTGCCTATTTACATCTGGATCTGCTGCGTTTATATGCTCCCCACAAAATAGCAAACAACACAACTGAAAAATGGCTGCCCTATGTTGATGAGTTCAGCAAGAACACGTCCCAATCACTATCCTTCGATGTTTTTATGGACAAGTTATTGACTGACTTGACTAATGCAGAAAAATTGTTGAAGGTAGATCCAATACTTACGGGTAAAACTTTGACAGATTTATATTTTAAAAACAGACAATATCACCTCAATTATTTTGCGGTAAAAGGACTTATGGCACGGGCCTATCTTTACCGTGGTAATTTAAAACAGGAAGCTTTTAATTGTGCAAAAGAAGTGATTGATGCACAGCAGAACAAAGGATTATTTCCATTTGTGCAGGCAGTAGATGCAACAAATGTAGATCGAAATAAGCGTGATCGAACTTTTTCGACAGAGCATGTATTTACTTTGAATATCCGCTCACTTCAAACTTTCATTACTGGCTATGTAAGTCAGGTACAAAATGGATTGGCATTAATTTCACGTGAGCCGCTAATCGACCTTTTTGAGGGGTACCCCGACTATCGCAAAGAGTTCTTCGAAGCGGATGGTACAGTACAATCAGTACCTTCTAAACTCTGGCAGGTAGACCCATTGAAAAAGTACACTTATAAAATGCCGATGATCCGCATTACGGAAATGTATTATATAGCCGCAGAAACGACGGATAATCCTGCACAAGCGCTGAGTTACCTGAACACAGTAAGGCAGGCACGTAATATTCCTCTAGCATTAGCGGACCTGGATCCGGAAATGCTGAAAGCTGAGATTTTTAAAGAGTATAAAAAGGAGTTTTTTGGAGAAGGGCAGTTGTTTTATTATTACAAAAGACATAATGCCACAGATGCTGGTAGCTGGACTCAGCAATTCAAATATGTGCTACCGATGCCGGAAGATGAAATCAACTTTGGGGATAGACCACGTCCCAACTAAGCATTAACCTTAAAGAAAAAATTATGAAGAAGATAATCATATTCTGCTTTCTAATCTTGACAATTGGCATGGTATCTTCCTGCAAAGAAGACGAGATCGATTTGTTCAGTGGAAAAGCAGCACTATTTGCTGGTGTGAAAATGAACGAAAGAAGCACTCCTGAAAATGATATGGACTCCGTTCGAAGTGTGGCATTTGGATTTTCGGATCTACAGGAAACTACGATCAATTTTATGATTCGCTTGCAGGGAATACCGGGTAAAGAAGATCGAAAAGTAAAAATCAAGATTTCGGGCGATGCAACAAAAGGGACGGATTATGAGCTAAATGAGAACGTGGTATTGCCAGCTGGGGCACATTATGTACTTATTCCTTGTCGTATCATTCGTAATCCAACATTCATGGATACACAAAAAAGAATTATGTTGAGTCTGGTTGCTGATGACCTGTTTGAGGTACCCGACACCAGTAAGGCTCGTATCAATGTGTCGGATGGTATCCCTACAGGATGGGTGAATAATTCTTTTGCCACATATGTTTTTGGTAGTTGTAGTAAAGTTAAATATCAATTCTTTTACGGTATGATGGGGTATTATGATTTGGGGGATGTTTTATATGGAGACTTAAACAATATAGGCAAATATCTCAACAAGAAAGTTGATGACTACAATCTCAATCCAGATAAATATGAACATAAATACGGAGATGTACCACTGGGTTTCAGATTTGATCCATGGGACTAAATTCGAGCGCTAAATTAAACCTTAAAAGCATGAAGATAATACGATTACAAGTAACAAATCTAGTTGTAATAATGACAGTGCTACTGGGCTGCGTTAAAGACAAAGGCAACTACGAGTTACACGAGATACCGGGAGTTAATAATAAGGGGTATACGATACAAGTCAATGGGAATCCTGTACCTGCTCAGGATATGGCTAATCTAACAATCAATACAAATGATCGACTGCAGATTAGTTTTAATGAAGAGATAGAAAACGGGATTGATCCGGCATATCAATGGATGGTGTATGAGATAGATCCTGTGCTCAAACCTGGAGCAGTGCCTGATCCTGCGGCTCAGATCGCCATAACCAAAGATCTGGATCAAAGCTTTTCAAAAGGACCTGGTAAATACAAACTCTATAGGAAACTGACTAACAGAAATAATGGAGACGCTTACTTCGCAGAATTTATGCTAACAGTGGAGTCTATCAATGGACTGCTGGTATATCAGGCAGATGCAAATAATCGAGGTGATTATAGTTCAGTGCGTACTACCGAAATGAATCTGGGTTTAGCTGACAGTAAAATGGGGGTAAGGCATCAGGTGTATACTATGCTCAATCCAACTCATCCTATTCAGAATCCAACACAACTGTGGTTGAGGCAGGTAGGTGATCCTTCGTTTGACAATCAGATATTCGCCATTTCTGACGGTGGAATAGTACAAGTCAATTATAAGACCCATTTATGGCAACATAACAACAGTGCAACCATCTTTGCTTTTCCTCTAGATGGTAGTTTTGCGCCACAAGGTCATATGAATGGTAGCAATAAATTGGAATATCTGGTGCAGAATGAACAGCTGTTTAACATAAATTATTTGGATGGTGGAGCAGCTCCTAAGTTTGTACAGCTCAGTGAAACTGGTACGGCATATTCACCCTACATGATGACTATACCGACCGATAAGCAAACTTTTAGGACGTTTAGTAACGTGGTATTCAATAAAACATTCCAAAGATTTGAATATGACAATTTGGGATTTCTAAGTTCTTTCTTTTACGCTCCAGGAAACCTGGGGCAATCGGATGTAGACATATCGGCCACCCAAATGAATTTAATCTATATGGATAAAGGAAGAGATTATTATATAGATGCAATTATGGAGCAAAGCACTGGAAAAATAAATTATGTTCGATTTGATATTACAAATCCAAATGCTGCAACCTGTACACATAATATTGACCTGTCTACACTTTCAAATCAGGTTACGAAACATAGTCTTTGGGCAATTTCAGAACGTGGTCCAATAGCCTTTTCTGCAATAGGCAACAAGGTTTATGTCTTGAATTATGAGCAGGAGACACTGCAATTATCAATAGCTGATGTGCCTGCTAGTGCAACGGTCTCAGTTATCAAAATTCTTAAGGATAAGCTAAATCCAGCCTATGATAATGCGATTTTGTATATCGCCTATAACCAGGGGAATCAAGGAACACTGCTACAATATGAATTCAATCCACTAAGCGGCCAATTAAAAACAAATACTAAAAAAACATTCGATGGTTTTGGAAAGATTCTGGACCTGAAATTAAAAAAATAACATATTATTAAATTAAAAAAGATGAAAAAAATAATTCTATTCCTTCTGATTTTATTCCCTATTTGTACCATTGCACAGGTGAAATTTGAGGAGACTAATATTAAAAAAGCGCTGGAAAGGGCCAAAAAGGAAAACAAAGGCTTAATCGTTGATGTAATATCCGGAAGGGTAGATAAGGTGAATATAGATAAAGTGCTTTCAGATAAAGCTGTTGCTCAGCTTATGCTTAAAAACTTTATTCCGGTTCGTATCAATTTGATGAAATCCGAAAATGAAGATTTTGCAGAGTATATCGCTAATCTATCTTACCCGGTTGCGGTATTCCTAAATCAAAAAGGGAACATACTAGGAGCATGTCATTGGGATGCAATACCTATGGGGTTTGAAAACTTTAGCAAGGTACTAGATGCGGCTATTAAAGCAGATATTGAAAAAAAAGCTAACACGAAGAAGATTGAGTTTTTGGACATAGATTACAAGCAAGCATTAGAAATGTCCAAAACAACTGGCAAACCGGTTTTTGTGGATTGTCATTTTGTAGGCTGTGGGCCATGTAAAAAAATGGTTGTTGATGTATTTAATCTGGACCGGGTGGCCGACTTTTATAACCAGAACTTTATTTGTATTCAAATTGATCGCGATAAAGATCCTCACGGCGTATGTGGAAAGTTCAAAGTATTTGGATTTCCTGGCTTTTTATACATCAATGCTGCGGGTAATTTAATCACAAAGGAGGATGGATTTAAAGCACCGGATGATTTTATGGCATTGGGACGTAAGGCATTGACTGCTCACAAAGATGGTACCACAACTGGTGGTCAAAGTACTTCAGGCAGTAGCTCAAGTCCACAGGCTACAGGGATGGCAACAGGTGCAACAGCAGTTCCTATGATGGGGAGTGTTGCTGCAAGTAGTAGTTCGGCTAGCGCTGCGGTTGCGATGACCTCTAATGGGACAAATGTTAACGCGATACAGTTTGAAAAATTAAGTCTTGAAGATGCGATCGCAAAAGCAAAGAATGAGAACAAGATTATTTATGTAGATATGAGTGCCAGCTGGTGCCAGCCTTGCAAAATGATGCAGGAGAAAGTATTTCCAGATCCACAAGTAGTAGAATATCTAAACAAGAATTTCATTAGCATATATTTTCAATGCGATTTAGACAGTGCACTGTCTAATGTTTACCGGGATAAATACATTTCTACAGCCTTTCCTACTCATTTATTAATAGACAAGAATGGTGAACTCATTCATAAATTTGTAGGTTATATGAGTGTAACTTCATTTTTAGCAGAATTGAATAAGGGGGTACTTGCCAACACAGGTCTAAATTCCTTCACCAAAAGATACAATGGCGGAGAAAGATCGGCTGCTTTTATGAATGAATACATCACTATGCTTGCCAATGCCAACGAGGGACAAAGGGCATCTGGTTTGGCTTCAGAATATTTGAAAACACTATCAGTAAATGATCTGGCTAATAAAAAGACATTTTACCTGATTAGTGAATTTGTTAGGGATTTGGATTCTGACTTGGCGCAGAAAATTTTGAACAACAAACCAATCTTTGAAAAAAATGTGGGTAAAGCAGATGTAGATGCTTATGAAAGGATGCTATGGTTAATCAAAGCTACGTCGTTTGTAACTAGAAAAGATGGTGAAAAAGTATTAGATAAAACCGGATATGATTCTTTTGTCAAACGAATAGAGGCTAGCGGAATTGATAAAGATGATTATGTAAAGATGACTTCTTCGATGGACAATTATCATCAGACAGGTGATTGGAATAGTTACGTCAATGAAGCTGTAGCTTATATGAAGAAGAAAAAGAGTAAGGCAAGTCTTATGTGGACCTGGAACTGGGGATCTCGCCTGCAAAGCGGTTGCGAGGATAAAGACTTGAGAACAAAATATGTTCAGGAACTCGAGCCAAACTATGAACTGGTTAAAGCATCTGATCGGGATCAAGCGATGGTTTGGGCAGCATCTATGAAAATTTTGATTAATGATCTAAAAAAATAAACATTAAGCATCATCTCTGGCAAGCAGTTATTACGTTAACTGCTTGCTTTGCATTTTGGATTAATTAGTGTATATAAAGGTTGTTTGATATAAAATGGAAAGTAGCAATACAGATAGTAAGAAAAAGGAATTACTGCTTTTTAATCAGCTGTTTGAAAAATATCGAACAGCCCTCATTGGTTTTGCTATTAGCTACCTTAAAGATAAAGATGATGCTGAAGACGTTGTCCAAGATGTATTTTCGAAGATATGGGACCGTATAGGCAACATTGAAGAAAACAAAGACGGGAAAAGCCTGCTCTTTACCGCTACTAAAAAGCCTGTATAAGCCATTTACGTCATAAGGCCAGCAGCAATAGATATCAAGTCTCTGTTCTGGCTAAAATAGAATTGATTGCATTGGAAAACTCTACCATCGAAAGAATAGAATTTAATGAGTTGCAGGGGCAAATTAACTCAATCATACGGACGCTTCCCGAAGATTATCAGGAAATATTTTATATGAATAGGGAAGAGGGACTTCGCTACATTGATATTGCCAAACATAAAAATATTTCCATAAAAACAGTAGAAAAGAAAATCAGTCTTACCCTAAAAAAACTAAGGAATAGCATTACAAACTACATTTGGTTCCTTTAGAAAGGAAGATCTTTGTTTAACCTCAATTAGGCTTCTTTCAAAAAAATCATATGGACGTCTTCGGTTGTCAATATTTCTTGAAAGAAATACAAAGTGGGCATTACTACTCTTTAAAATTCGTTTAGAAGCAATACTTTTGTTAAGATTTAGTCTTTAATTCTTAACAAAAGGAATCAATGATATTTGAGCGATCCGCTTAGTTGCAATGATAAGATAAATGAATAGATTAAAGGGTGAAAATGACTTAGTATCTTAGAATTAGACATTAATCACTTGTTGAGGCCATATTTAAATTTGTACTTTTAGTAGATGATAGTTGATTGATTTTCAAAGCATTAATATGATATCAAAAAGTTACTTAAAAATGTTGCGAAAAATTGACAATCAAACAGTTGTTTGTTTTGTTTTTTGTACTCTTTAGGTATTGTTTTGGTTTTAAGTTATTGTTTATCATATTGTTATATATTTTGTATTGGAAAGTAACTTGTGTTTCCGATGCTTTCTTTTGTTTTCATATTTATTGATAGTCAAGTAGGCTAAGTCATTTTTCTCTAATACAGATTTAAATGTCAAAAGATAGTTCTAAGCAAATGAAAAAACAATTACTCACAATGAAAAGCAAAACTAAAATATTCCTAATCCTAACGTTAGCATTTCCTATTCTTGGATGTAACCAATAACAAAATCAGAACACTACTACACAAATCATCAAGACCGAATCAAATAATTGAACCAAAGATCAAAAAGAAATATTCATATGATGAGCAAATCCTCTGCAAATGCGCAAAAAATTGCACAGGAAACGCTAGATAACAGGATCATCACAACCTACAAATCACAGAAACCCGCTTTCCTAAAAAGACTGAGTTCCAACCTTAACCAAATATTTTTTAGATCGTTAAAAAAATCTGCTACGCAAATAGATTGCGCAGTTTGTATGTAGATTTGTTTAGTTAATCAATAAACGACATTATCGATATGGATTCCAAAAGAGAAACAATTTTTTCACGCACGCTCATCGACGAAGATAAAGTCCAACTAAAAGAACTCTCCACTGTCTTAGATAGAACTGTGGATTTCGGGGCAGCTATACTCGAAGCTGATTTTGCACGAGGCGGAGATGAATTAGACCTGCCACCAATACTGTTTCTTAAAAACCTGATAAGCAATATAGATGGTATTTCGGTGTTAGTTGCCAACTCCATCATTGAACCTTGTAACACGCTATTAAGAACATTGCTGGAAAACTTCCTTTCGCTGGAATACCTGCTTGAAGATAATGCCGGCTCAGGGCAGCGTTCAAGAAATTTTATGGTCTGGGATTTTGTGGAGCGACGCAAATGGGTCAAAAAGGGCGATGTAAATAGTCCTGAACATGCCCAGTTGGCCGAAAAATTTAAACATGACAAGCGACTTTTCGATAGCCCGGTGATGTCCTTTCCCATGGCGGACAAGATCTGCGAGTGGATAGATAAAGGTTTGAACGGAAAAACCAATCAGGAGACCTGGCAAGAGTATCAAAGGACAAAGAAAACAAAAAAGAAAACCCCTGCATGGTACAGCTTATTTGATGGTCCGGACTCACTTGAAGGACTTGCAGCCAGGGTCGGTTATCCCGCCCTTTATGAAATACTATACCGGGGTTTTTCACCTTCCAGCCACGGGAACAATATTGTACCTGGCAAAATTTCTTTTCCGGACGGTCCGCAGGTCAATATTGAACCCATACGTGACAAAACGCAGGCGTCCTCGACAGTGAACCATTGCCTACAGATCAGTAATCTGGCATTCCGGACTTACCTGAAGAAACGTGTACCGTTTATGGCAGAAAGTTATGGAGTATGGGTGGCTTATGCATATCCCTATAGCACGCAGCTGAACAATGAAGTGAGCGAGATGATAAAAAAGGAAGATCGATTGCTTTTGGATAGGCTAGAGTTGAATGAGCGTTCTCGATAATTATTTAGTAAGCTTGACTGTGTATTTCGGTGAAAGTAGTTCTTTTCCACTTTTGATACTTATTGGAGAAGCCAGGGGTATGAAAAAATACCACTTGAAAAAGATGTTGATGCTATAGGAAATAAATCATGCGATGATTAAGTTCCAGTGTTTTATCAAGTTGAAGAGTTTGGACCAAAAGTTAAGCGATGTAACTTAATTTTGGACGTTTATCATTACTGAAATGTTAAATGCCGTTGTAACCCTTCTCGTTTTTTTGTTCTTATTTCACCTCAAATTCATCATCCAGTAACATCAGCATCCGCACCAATAAAACCCTTATTGTTCGGGCACTGGTTTGGACCACATTCTTATACTTTGTACCCAAGCTACCAGCCGAAATTCCTGTCAAACCTGTACCTGGTGTTTGGAATATAGTTGCTACAAAAGCCAGCAACTCTGTCCTTACACCCGGATCTATTACCCTTGCCTGTACCATCAATTTGATCAGGTAAGCCAGGGCATCCACACTTAAGGGCGTACGGATTTTATAATTACCCAACCTTACGTTCGGTACAACACCACCATTTTCTTTTGTTGCGGATGCCAATGCTGAGGTATGCAATTCCTGTCTTAGTTCTGCTGTTCTTTTTTCACGGATGTTGAGTTCCAGTTTAACAAAATCATATAGCACCTGACTTGTTTTTCTGCGTTTTTTATCATATCCCGGTACCGATCTCCGGTGATGCCGATTACCGAAGTAATTTTCCCAGGCCCAAAGGTATTTAAACTGTTCTTCCTCTGCTATGCAAGCCGCCAGTTCATCGGATACCTTTTGCTGATAGTACTTGGTAAACTCGGCGGTGTTGTAGTTTAGGCTGAGTAAAAGATTTAGCAGGTCCTCATCAATGCGTGTTTTAGTTGTTCGCCTGCTCAATTCCATTAAACTTTCCTGCAGCTGTTTTACATAGGCCAACCGATAATAACTGCAGCGTTTGGCTTTTAACAGGTCGGCCATACCTTCCATAATCAGTTTTTGCAATTTACCGTCAGCCCCCATGTTTTTTAAAGCATTTACCAGCAAATTCATATCGTTTTCTACAGCTACTTTTTCCCTTTTCAGGTGCAATACTGGGATTCGTGTTTCCATGTCCAGGTAAGTCTCACAATCGGAGGTGATTTTTTCCAGCACCTGATCCAGGCATTTGATAGTGGCGGTTTTTAAACCATCTATTTCAACAGGCAGGTTTTGGTATTTATCGATATGATCGAGCAGGTTGATGCACTCGGTTTGAATTTGCCTGACCTGCCGGCCAATAAGCCTTTTTTGAAAAATGCTATGTGTAAAAAAGTAAATCGTTTCAAACAGCTCTCTGGTAATGTCGGGCAGGCTACCCAGCCACACACTAATTTCCTGTTTGGTCAATTTGTGTTTATCTGCATCCATGTCGTTCACGATCAGTGTCCGCAAGGTTAAAGTAGTATGTGTTCTCATGGCTCCAACCTCCCTAAATATATGCTGTCAGCTATTTTTTTCCGGTTTAAAGAAGTTACACTCAAATACACTTCAATGGCTTTGCCGGCCATCAGCGGATTAAGATGAAAAGTGGTTTGCAAATCCGCTCTTCTTACTCCCCCAATAAATCCATCTATGATTTCAAGTTCCGGACAGTACAAGGCCAGCATCAGCTGATCATCAAATGAAGCGGTTCGCAGTTTATTTTGTTGCCATTTAATTTCAATCGTATCAGCTGCAATTAAGTTCATCACCGGTTGATTAAGCCCGGGCAAATCGCCTGCACTAATGACTACCTTGGCGTAGTCTACTGCAAAAACGGGATAAGTACCTGTAATCGCCTGATGATAAATCACCGAAAATGCTGCGCCCAATGCTGTTTTTCCTTCGGGTACATTTTTAAAGCCTACATCCACAAAGGGATGAAATGGAACCAGCCAGGTGCTTACCAGTTTAAATTTGGCTTCGTTGGCCAAACGCGCAGCCGATTTGATTAGTTTTGTTCTTTTTTGTGGTCTGGGTGCCTGCCTTAAATAAGGCTGCCCATTCCATGTTGCCCCTACAACCGATCCAATTTTCCCTGAAACCGGACCGAAAATTCCTTTTGGTAATTTTGCCATTTCTCTGGTTTTTAAAAGTTCATTATTCCTATATCCTGGCTAGCTAAGCCCTACCTCTAAGGTGGTTTACAGCTTTCATCTACCTGTCAGGTAGGTAGGAGGTACCTGTTATGTACCTGTTTATAGTAAGTCTGATCTCTTTCCAGTACTGTTCCCTAAGCAACCGCTTCAAACCCAGGCCTTACTCAACCGCTTCGCTAACACTGATCGAATGTAAACAGAAAAGTTACATGGTGTTAGTTTTCAGTAGGTTGTGACTGGTTTTGACGGGAAATGACTGGATTTGAACGAATTTGAGTGTAAGAAATCAGCAATAAAAAGGAGGCCTCATCGGCAATGATTTTTAATTATTGAATAAATTCTTAAATTGGAATTAAAATTAACGCTAATGCTCCATCTCCAATACAAACAGATCCCGATAAACAATGGTACAGACATGATCTGGCCACCAGAATAGTTTTGGGGTATACCAGATTGTACATTTACTTAAGAAAGTCCTGATACTATTTTTTCTCTAGAAGTTTTGTTAGTGAAGACTTCAAATAATAATACTTTCCGCCGATCAATTGTGTATTGATCATTTTCTTTTTTCTCCAACGGTATAATGTACTGTCACCTACTTTAAGTAAGCGTTTGACATCGCTGTTGTCAAGTAATTCATCTTCAACAGGAAATGTGGTTGCAGCCCGCAATTCCATAAGGACGTCTTCTATTTGGTTAAGACGGTTTAATATTTTTAGTAATAAGTTTATGATTTTCAGTAACATGACTAGTTTACTTCAGACGACAGCGTTAAAACAAGCGATAATATAAATTTCAAGTCTACACTAATTTAGCATCAGCCTCCCTAATATAAAATCAACTAATATTAATTTCAATCCTATGAATTACTCCACTTTTATTGAACGTTTAGAGAAATGCGGAAACCTTAGCGAGGAGCGAAAGGCTTTGCTCAGGGACAGGTCGGCAGATGCCCGTGTAATGGAAAAAGAAGTGCTCCTCACTCCGGGCGAGACCTGTAAATATGTTTATTTTATAAAGCAGGGGCTATTTAGGAGTTTCAGGATTGTAAACTTCAAAGAAGAAACCACCAACTTTATGGGCGAAGGCGATTTTATGACCTGTATGCATGGCTTTTTTAAGCATGGTTTTGCAATGGATGGATTGGTATGTGAACAACAGGCCATAGTGATAAAACTAAGCTTTTACGACTGGCAGGCGATGTGTGATGAAGATCCCGATTTTCTGAAAATATCTATGAACATCTGTACAGGATATCTGGTAAACCATTATGAACAGTCGCACATTTACCGTACCTGCAAAACGCAAAAGAAGCTGGAACAACTGTGCATCATTTATCCGGGTATTTTAAACCGTGTGGCGCAAAAGCATATTGCCAGCTATTTTGGTGTTAGTGAACAGGCCATTAGTGGGATAATAGCAAGTTTGAAATAAGAATTAGAAACTAAAATAACTTTAGAAGAAATGGGTAAAAAACTCAATTAAGTTTAGTGCCTCCGCCCTTATTTTCTTCATATTAGTTGAGCAAAATTTTGGCCATTGCCGGCTAAATTTGTGAGATAGCCCATTGATATGGAAAATCTTAAAAAAATGCTCATCGTCAGATATGTGGTGCCAGCCCTCGGCAATTTATCTGCCATTCACAGTAATTTTATTGATGATCTTACGGCTTGCTGCCAGCTGATCCATGCTTTTAAATACCAGCTGCTAGAAAGACCCGGCCCTTTTGAGGAAGCTTATGTATGGTTTTCTATTGAAGCCATGGTACATAGCTACTATTATTGTCCACATCGATTGAGAAAAACGGGAACACGGATATGGAAAAAGAGAGAATTTATCCTTTTTAGTGGTTGCCTGGTCAATAAAGAATACCGGACAGACCATATCGAGATCCTTGAGCCGGGAATTGTCATTTGTATAAAATATGCTCATCTGATCTCGCTTATTGAACGTTATCCCGAACTGGAGAAACCAATTAAAATGACATCTATTGATAACGAACGATATTATCACCATAGAAGTTTACTACTGAACAAGCCTGTGCAGGAAAGAATTAAGTGTTTTGTTGCCGAAAATACATTTTTTGTAAGTTTTGCAAGTCAGGCTATTCAAGCAATGCATGTCAATTTGAGTTTACGTGGTTATACTGCTCAACTGGCTAAGCTCAGGCAATAAATACAACAATTTCAGCATATACATTAGGTGGCGTTGCACAATAAAAATAGGTAGTAGTGCCTAATGGTAGTTCCAGTTTAGCGATACTTTTGATATTACAATCAGTTGCAACAGCAAAAGCGCCTTTGTAGTTCAACGGGTCAATGTTTTAATTTTTTTTTTTGTGATTTGGACTGTGGTCTGCCTGTAGTGACAGACCCGGTCTTTTATCAAATACAAAGTAGTTGTTAATGCATGTAAATATGGAAACCGCATCAAAGAGAAAAAGATCACTGATGATGTCAGCTAAGACAAAAAGCATAATAATTCAATTGAGTTGTTATTTGTTTTTTCTATTGTTTTTATACGCTGCGGCAAATAAGCTGATGGACTTACAGAAATTCAGCGTTCAGTTGGGGCAATCGCCGTTGTTGACTGATTACGCGAACTTTATTACCTGGTTTATTCCAGCGATAGAAATTCTTATCTCCTTGTTTTTGATCAATAAGAGAACGCTGCTTTTTGGGCTTTATGGCTCATTTGGCTTGATGTTGATGTTTACCGTTTACATATTCTTCATCCTGAATTTTGCTGAAAGAATACCATGCTCGTGTGGTGGAATACTGGAAAAGATGGGATGGACAGAACACCTGATATTCAATATCTTTTTTGTGCTGCTGGCACTGTTGGCTATCATTCTCCAAACAAAATCCGACGATATAGAACTAAAGTCCGATAGGGGGCTAAGATATTTTATTGCAATAAAAGCAGGAGATGCCGAAAACCTGTAAATAGAGTAGGCACTAACCTTAATAAACGTGTAATGACAAGACACATTTTAACGTTCGCATTACTGGCTACAGTAGCAGTAGGCGGCGCATTTGCAAGTAACGCTAGTTCAGAAAAAAAATTAGCCAGCGATTATTTAACCCTCGGTAGTGTCACCTGTATGCCTATCCCTGAAACGGACTGTATTATAGGTGCTCCAAATCCTTGTTTGGCAGCTGGAAGTGTTTATGACATCACCACGCCAACTGGTTGTACAAACTTGAAAGGTCGTTTTTGATGATTAGTGATTGATAAAGCGGGCGTAATTGTAGCCCGCTTTATTTGCCGAAAGTCTATCTTATTTAACTGTATCGTAATGAAAAGAGTCATTATAGTATTAATATTTATTGTCTTAGCAGTTGGAGTTGCTCTTTCGTCTTTGATCCTGCTGAAAAGTAATGAAGATAGGGGTGACTTTGAAAGGCGATTTATCGACTCTCCATTAATTGGAACCGATACCCTGGACCTGAAATTAAATTCATTTTATCTGGTAGGAGTGGATACCAGTTGTATTTACCTAGGTAACCTAACCCAAACAAGGAGTCTGTTTACTTTCTATAAAGAAGCCGGAAAAACCGTTTTAAATCAATTTAATTTAGCAGATCAGCTTGCTGCTCATCCACTAGGCTTAAAGTTATCTGCTTTACAAAACAGCTTATTTATTGTTGATCAGCAAAAGCCTGCGATATGGATGGCAGATTTAACCGATATTGCAGCTGCGAAGGAATATGCCCTGTCGCACTATATGGAGCAACATACGCCTTTATCTCCAGTTTCTTTGGCCTGTACAAGTTTCAACAAGTTGAACAAACAGACAGAAATCATTAAACTTGATTTTGCTGATAAAACATCCAAACCAGGAAATTATAAATTAATTGCACAGGCTGACGGTTATTTATGTAGCAAAGGATTTTTGGCCTATACAAATAACCACTTGGTTTATGCCTATACTTTTCGCAACCAGTTTATATGCTTGGATAGCAATTTGCAGGAATTCTATAGGGGGAAAACAATTGATGCCAATGAGCATATCAATTTCAAGGTGGTTAAATTGGAATCTGATAGTTCCAGAAACTTTTCTAAATCGCCGCTTTATGTAAATAAAATGATTGCGCTTAATGAGAGTTACCTGTTTATAAACTCAGGAATCAGAGCAAAAAACGAAACTGCTTACGCTTTTAAAAATTCATCCGCAATAGATGTATATCAAATAAACGATGGCAGGTATGCCTTCAGTTTTTATATTCCAATGTACAAAGGAGAAAGAATACGAACATTTAAGGTTGCAGGCAGCCGTATGGCCGTGTTAGCCGGCAATTACCTGTTGACCTACAACCTTAAATTTAATTAGATCCGGTTATTTTACCCGATCCCGTACTACTACCACTTCCATTATTTTACGGTCTTTAACCAGGCTCAGTCCCTTTTGTAACAATGCACGTTTAATATCTTCAAAGTCGATACTAATGGCGTTGTAATGAATGTCTATGTTACCGTTAATTCCTGTACAATCCACTACCGGCGGACCATAAGGGTCGGCATACCAGATGGCATTAATGAGACCTGAAACAGGCGTGTTAACTAAATCAACCCTGTCTTTTTTGTAATCTGTTACAGACTTTCCTCCTTTGGTTTTTAAGCGCGATACTGCATCTTTATTAGCCTCCAATCTCCAATACGGCATCATCCTGTTTTCTACTTTAACCTCAAACTGAAAATAGTTTTCCAGATCGTTCCTCATCATCCTTCTAAAGTCATCTGTGCTTCTTTTAAAATTTTTGTTCAAGATCAGTTCGTAGGCATAAACTCCTTCTCCGGTGGCCCAGTCGTGGTCAAAAGCACTTGAATCGGCAATTTCCAGAACCGATTTTCTGGCGAACTTTCCGTAATTATTATGAACCATATAAGGCTCCGTACTTACTGTATCGCCATAAGCCATCTGATAAAGCATTTCAAGATTGGAACCTACCGTGCGGTATCGGTTATTGTGTATCAGGTCATTTGTAAAATGAAAGGCTATCATCTGTCCCATGCTTCTTTTCCATGGCAATAAAACAGACCGGTATACAAATGCACTATCATTGCCTCCATTGCCCTGAATTAATAAGGGGATATCTCTCTTCACCTGCTGTTTTTTGGCCATCGCACTTTGTTTTATTCCGTAAGTGACGGGTAATTGAGGGTTTTTACCATTTATAAAATCATCCAGATGGGCTTTTGTAATGTTCAGTGTTACCGCTCTGACCACACCTTGCGGATCGACTATGATGAGGTGAGGAACCGCGCCAATATCAAATTGTTTAAAAATTACCGTATCGAAGGCTGCTGCCAGTTGGAGCTGATATCGTTTTACTATACTGCTGTAAAGTGGCCTGATGTGCCTGTCGTCTTTACCTACCAGAATGAACTGTACTTTGTCCTGATACTGCTTTTGCAATTCATTTAATTTAGGAAAGCTGGCTATGCAGGATGCGCAACCTGCGGTCCAAAAATCAAGCACCAGCCACTTGCCCGCAAAATCCTTTAAAGAGACAATTTTTTTCGGATAATTTTTTAAATCTTTTAACATGAAATCCGGACATGGCTTGCCTATTTGTGGCAACATATCATCGTCCTGTGCACGAAGCTGGAATGTTGTAGCACAAACCAGCAGTAAAATAATTAGGTGTTGTTTCATTTGAATAGGTGTTTTTAGTAGCCGGGGTTTTGCGTAAGGTTCCTGTTTTTTTGAAGTTCTGATTTTGGGATGGGGTATAGCACATCGGTGGGTTGCCAGTTTGGTGCTTTTAGTGGCGCAAGTACAGCGTCGGCACTGTTTGTCCGTTTTAAATCAAACCATCGATGTCCCTGTTCACAAAAAAGCTCAAATCTTCTTTCCTGTGCTATAGCCATTAAAAAATCTTCTTTTGTTATAGCTTCCGTATCATTTAAGCCTGCCCGTAACCTTATGCGGTTCAAATCTGAAGCGGCGCCACCAGGCCCTATAAGTTTACTTAGCCTGGCTCTTGCCTCTGCGCGAATGAGGTATTGTTCTCCCAAACGTAAAACGGTATAGAATTCGGTAATGCTTCCGCTTGTGGCCACCTTATATTTAAAAGGAAAATACCAGTCCCTGGTTCCTGTGTATTTACCAACCCAATTTGCCAGCCTTTTATCCGTAGGATCAAAGGCCGCTACAAACAGTTCATTTAAGGCTTGCGTGCCAGGCTCTGCTTTCAAAATAAAGTTGAAACCTTCCCAGGTATTGTACCCAGGTTCTACAGGCATCAATTGCCATATGGCTTCCTTACTATTGGCCAGGAACACCTCATTTACATCTGATAAATCATATCCGGCAGGGCTGTTGAGTACTTCGGTGGCTTCCCGTTCTGCCAGTTCCCAGTCCTGATGGTATAAATACACACGAGCCAATATTGCCTGTGCAGTGGCCTTGTTTGGACGTACCTTTCCTGCGGTTGGATAGGCATCAGTAAGCAGGGTTTTGGCTTCGTTTAAATCAATAATCAGGTGTTCAAAAACCTGAGCAGTTGGCATTCCTGATACCTGATTATTGTGGTTATAGTCAGTTGTGCTTAGGTAGGGAATGTTGCCAAACATATTTAACAGGTAAAAGTGGAATAGAGACCTTACCACAAGGGCTTCGCCTTTCAACTGTTTTTTTAATGCAGCAGAAACCTTTTCCGATTGGTCAAGTCCTTCAATAATTGCGTTGCAATTGTATATGAGCTGATAATAGTCTCTCCACATAAATTCGGAAGCGCTGGTTGGTGTCAGTTGATTGTTGTAAAAATCATTTTCGCCTATACTGATCAATTCATCTGCCGATAAGCCCATAAAGGTGGTCGCATTCTGACCAAAAGCGTTGCCATAGCTCATCATTTTGGCATACAGGCCAACTGTAGCTGCTGTTGCATTGTTGTTTGTTAAAAAAACGGATGCCGAGGAAAGCTGGGTTTGAGGTACATCTATATCTAAGAATTTATTACAGGAACCATGAAGTACCGTTAATACAATTAGAGAAAAGAATGCACTTGATATAGACCATTTGAATGGAGGTTTTTTGATTTGTATTCGTTTCATTTTTTTGATTTTAGAAGGTGATTTGAAGTCCGGCCGTTATGGTTTTTAATGGAGGAAGGGCATATATGCTTTGTGATTCGGGGTCTCGGCCAAGATAATTTGTCAGTGTCAACAGATTTTGTCCCTGTACATATAGCCTGCAGTTGCTGAGCTTCATCTTTTTAACCCATTTTTCGCTTAAAGCATAGGACAGGGAGACATTTTGTAACCGGATATAAGATGCATCGCTGATGGCAGCATCGCTATTGCGGTAATAGCTATAGGCAGCGGCCTGATTGGCAGATGAAAATTTCATGTAGCGGGCATCGGTATTTGAGGGTTGCCAGCGGTTAAGAATAAAACTGGCCTGATTACTTTGTGTACCTGGCATAAAAGCATTTCCATAAAAATAATTTCGCCCCTGTTGTTTTACAAAGGAGACAAAAAAGCTCATTTCAAGATTCTTGTAAGTAAAGGTGTTATTCAGTCCCCCATAAATTTTTTGCCTGGTGTCTTTCAAAAAAAGATAGTCGTCAGGGTCATCTGTGTCATTGCCATTTTCATTTACATCCTGAAATGCATATGTGCCTGTTTCTTTATTTACTCCGGTATAATGCAGATAACTTTGCATGCTCATCGAATAACCAATTTTATAAAAATAAGTGTAACTGGATGCGGCCAGATCTGGGTAGGAGAGCAGTTTACTTGCGGGGATGGTGATGTTTAGTCCGGTAGACCACTTAAAACTTTTGCGTTGAAAGTTGATGCTGTTGATGCTGATTTCGGTACTTGTATTTTGTACCAGGGCCGGAAAATTGGCCTGTATAGATGAAAATCCAGTAGTATAGGCCAGGGGATAACCCACCAGCTGACTGGAAGAATGGCTATTGTAATAAGCTACTGAAAGCATTAGCCTGTCGTTAAAAAATCCCAGGTCGAGTGCTATTTCTTTTTTGCGGTTTACCTCCCAACTGTAATTGGGGTTGGCTAAACGTGCTGGCGACAAGCCAACTACATTCTGATAGGGATAATATTGAGGGAGCCAGGTATCCAGATAACCATAATCGGGAATCTGATCGTTGCCGGTGCTGCCATAACTTGCCCTTAATTTTCCAAAACTCAGCCAGTTTAGGTCCTTTGCAAATTGTTCGTTTGAAAATACCCAGGCAGTACCAATGGCTCCAAAATTTGCAAAGCGTGAGTTTATACCAAACCTGCTCGACCCATCCCGTCTCATCGTTAGATTGAAGAGATATTTGCCCTGCCAATTGTAATTTATCCTGCCAAATATGCCTAGATATTTGTACCGCGAGCTTATTGGCGATGATGCGGTAATACTACTGGCGGCTGATGGAATCCCTAAAAATGTATCGTCATTATAAGTAGCAATAAGTGTTTTGCCTTCATCAGTTCGTTGTTGAACGGTTGCACCAAGTAGCATGTTTAGCTTGCCTTTAAAAAGTGCAGTATGGTAGCTAATGGTTGGTTCTGCAATAAATGATTGCTGCTTCCTGTCGCCTATATTGGCATTTGGAAGCATAAAGGAAGTTGGGCTGATGGCAGTTTGTGGATTAGCGCGTATATCTTCTAACTGGATGGTATGGTAGCCTAAACTTGTTTTCAGCATTAAATTAGGGGTTACCTGGTAACTCAATATTGCATTGCCAATCAAATTATTGGTTTTTACTTCATATGTTCCGGTAAGCAGGGCATAGGGATTACTAAAGGTGGCATTGGTCGGTCCCCAGTTAAAGTTTTCGTCCGTTGTATAAATTTCAGGCGTGTTTGGCGGCATAAACAAAGTATAGCTGGTAATGTCTGTAAGCGGTAGTCGGTTACGCTCGGTATTGTAATTTGCCGTGATGTTGATTTTAAATTTCTGATTTGGGGCGCTATGATTCAGATTGAGACTGCCTGATATTTTGGTATCAGAAAAATTTCCCGGAAAGACGGTTGTTGACCTGCAATAGCCGCTGCTGAACAGAAAACTTGTATTTTCATTGCCTCCTGACAAAGTTAGCTGAGCGTTATTTATGTATGCTGTACCTCCAATCAGTTCCTCTTCCCAATTGGTATATCGGGTTTGATCCCATACCATCAGGTCGCGGGCATTTTGAACTGTTGGTATACGTTGATCGTTGGCAAAAGCCTCTTTCCGCATTTCGAGGTATTGAGGCGTGTTTAACAAACTTAGTTTTCTTGTTACGGTTGATACGCCACTATAGACATTTATGTTTGCTTTTGTGCTGCCACTGGTACCCGCTTTTGTGGTGATGAGGATTACCCCATTTGCTCCTTTACTGCCATAAATGGCTGTAGCATCGGCATCTTTTAATACTTCAATGCTTTCTATATCCGAAGGATTAAAACTACTTAAAGGGCTTCCTTTTCCTTGCAGTACACTGGCTGCACTTGAATTTAATGATTCGGAAATAAAAGGTACGCCATTAATGATATACAGGGGATCATTGCCATTGGCAATGCTGTTTCGACCACGGATTTGCACCTGGAAAGCGCCGCCAGCCAGCCCATTTTGCTGAGAAACGATAACACCTGGCATTCTGCCCTGTAAAGCCTGCAGAGGATTGTTTATGGGCTGTTTGCTGATCGTTTCGGCGGTAACACGTGATATAGAGCCAGTACGTTCTTTATCTTTTACGGTATAATAACCTGCATTGATTTCTACTTCTTGCAGTTCATTATCGTCATTTTGGAGCGCAATGATTAATTCATGATTTAAAGGTACCTGTAGTGTAACTGTTTTAGGTTTATGGCTTAGATAATAGACGGAAAGGGAGTAGTTGCCATTGCTAAGGCTCAAAATAAACTCGCCTTCATTGTTGCTCAATACAGTTTGATTGGTATTGGTTATTTTGATGATGGCACCGGGGAGTGCTTCGCCGGTTGATGCGGAGATGACCTTACCTATGATGGCTTGATTTTTTAATGGTGGCCTGGTGGGTTGTTGTGCCTGGGCTTCAAAAAATAAGCAAAGCGCGGCCATGGCGATAGTTTGTATCGTTCTTTTCATACAGTTTTTATGATTTGGTTAGTTATTGATAGCGGGAATTTATTGAGTAAGTGCTATTGCTGTTTTAAGATGAATCGAGGGGCTTTGCAGTATATGCAGCCAATAACTCGACGACGGAAAAACATTCGGTTAAGTAGGTTTCGTGGGTGTGTTGGCTAAAGGCTTTGAAGTTGGCGTACCGATTGGCATTGATGCAAAGCTGATGGGCTTCCAGCGGATTGGCGGGCTTAATGAAGCTTTTTTCGTCACCCGGCTGTAATTTCACAAAAGCCCAATTTTCGCCAGGAAGGAGTATTTGTTCTGTAAGTAGATTGCATTTGGGATTGAGGTAATAGCCGGATGGAGGATTCCAGTAGGTATGGCTGTGAAAAGATTGATCGATAGAAAAAGCCTGAATAGCAATTAAGCGGTGGAACATGGTCTTGATCCAGGGAACGCTTAAATTGACAATTGCAAAATCGACCTGATCGCAACTACTGGTGCTGCTGGCTTTGATGAAGAGATGGTTGGTTGCCTGGTTTGATCTTATCACATGAATAGGGGCTAAGGCCAATATTAATGGAATCAAAAAGAAGAGGATGCTTTAATTTATGCCGGTTTTATCTATCTCGATTCATCTCTAGCTATCGCGGTACACAAATGTTCGGATTGAACTTTTCTGCCTTTTAGAGGAAGCAGAAATTATAAACACAAAAAGCGTGGAACCCCACTTACCGCTACAGAGGTCCTAGGAGACCCACAAACGAATAAGCAAGGCCCACGCTTAATGCGTGAGCACTTTTCACTTATCCTCTCGTTTGTGCTGAAATTTCCTAGGTTTCTGTAGCGAGATTCTTAAGTGCTAAATGCTTCAAATATTTTGAAGATTCGGCAAATTTATAATATTAGCTTGTTACATACATTTAATTTTTATCAAATTTACTTATATAAATCAATAATTACAAATATTTCTCAATAATTAATATTTGTAATTTAGTGTACTTATATGGATGATTTATCAGAATTTTGATAGGCTGAAAATTAAAGTGACCGGATGGTAATTTGCCATGGGTTTTCCTTTTCTATTTTATAAAATAGGATGGGAGCTATGCTGAATGTAAAATGCTCATCGCTGTAGCTTATGGCAACATGTTCGTTGCCTTTTCCTGTTAAAAAAGAAATGGTTATCGGAGCGGTGCCATACTGATCTTGGATGCGATAATCGTACTGAAAAGTGTAATAGGCAAGATCAGGGTCAGTGACTTCTTCAATTCCTATGTTTAAGGTAATCCATCTCTCGGCTCCATTTTTGAGATGTAATTTTGCCATAAGGTCAGCATTCTGCCCATCTTTTTCATCTGATAAAGGCTCAGTATCCATAAAATGGATTTCTTTACTAAAATCGACTACCTTATCGGCATCAGGGTAGACAAAGTTTAGAAACGAAGCAAAATTGTCCTTTATGACTTCGCTTAAAAGTTCACTCTTCTTTTCTAAATGTTTAGAAGCTGTCTTGTTTTTTTGTGTTGCTTTTAGCAAGAGTATTGGTTGTTCGAGCATTATTATACGGTTTAGGTTTTACCCAAGATACACCAATTAAATCTGTGGTGCCTCAAAAAATAAAAAATCCGCTATAATCGAAGTTTTATGGGAGGTTTGCAGAATATTATATGGTTGGAGAATATTTAAAGAATGAGTGCCACCTTCTCCAGGTAAAAGCCGACAATGAGTTGATCTTGATCAGATGCTTCTGCT
Organism: Pedobacter schmidteae; assembly: GCF_900564155.1. NCBI lineage: Bacteria > Pseudomonadati > Bacteroidota > Sphingobacteriia > Sphingobacteriales > Sphingobacteriaceae > Pedobacter > Pedobacter schmidteae. The sequence continues at coordinate 4,435,714 of NZ_LS999839.1, forward strand.
TCCGGAATTCGAGGTACCTGTGCTGAAGGCGCGTAAAAAGAATCCACATCCGAAGTTCTGCTATTCCATGTCGGAGGCTCAAGAGACGCTTAATTTTTCTGAGAGGGCGTTGTGGGAGCTGCTAAAGCGGAATAATATCCCTAAATATCGAGACGGTAAGTACACTTACGTTTTGAAGTCTGATCTAAATAAATTTTCTAACCAAAAAGATTAGGAAATGCTCGATGACCTGGATAATTTTCTTTCGGCATAAAAGATAAGTTTGGTGTACGTTGAGGTGGTGCGGGCTTAGGCCTGTACCGGCTTTTTTGGTAGGGGTCGATGTATTTAGGCAATGTTGTTATTGATAAGGATCATAAACCTCGTCCAAAGGAAACAAGCCGCCTTCATGTAAATATTCCCAGGTAGTACTTCCTTCTACAAAAGGTTTTGATTGCCAGTAGTTCTGGATGTATTCATCCTTTTTTTCTTCAGTATAAGCTTCAAACCAACGATAATCTACTTTAATGATTCTTGCAAGTCCGGCAATGCGCGCGATGATTACCTTTGGTTCTTTTCTTCTGGTATTCTCAAACATTATACGCATATTATCTGCTGATGATTCGGAATAATCCATCAGATAAATAGCGGAGAGCCTGCTTGGTGCCCAATCACATATTTCCCGTCTGATCTTTTCAAATTTCAATTCAATTTCGCCCATTTCTATAATTTTCAATTCTTGCTCATTATAATCTGAAGTTTTCTTTTTTCGGATTCTAGAAGCCTCAATCACATTTCTATAACCTCTGGGAGACATAAATTCAATTGGTTTATCAAATGTGTCATCACGTAATTGCTCAATGGACAGCATATAAATAAAAGGCTTATCCCGGTCTCTTAGAAAGCTAATTATAGAAGGTGTAAATAATGTACCGACGTTATTGACCATAATATCAGTAAATTCATCAGCCTGATCAATTGTATGAATAAATTTCTTGTCTTCGGTGATGATATTTTTAATATCTTCTATATCATTTGTCTGGCAAAAGGGAACGCGGTTAAAAGCATGGGTTCTCAAGGTATTTTCATCAATCAATTCCGTGAAAATCGCGGTGGAATTGATCAATGATTTAGTTTGGGTATACAGAGTATCAAAGTCACAATAATAAGTGATCCTTTTTTCTGTACCCTCAATGATATAATCATATTGACTGCCTTTGAAATAGAGTATACTCCCAAATCCATGTTTTTCAAATAATTCGGCTAAGTCTGTAAGTTTTGTGCGTGGCGTCATAATCCAAACATAACATTTCTTTTTTTGAATTTTAGTCTGGGATTTGCATGTGAAATTTTAATAGGATAAATTTATGGGTCTATGTATTTTCCTAGATGTTTTTCCTCTAAAAAGTTGATATACTCGTATAGGTATTTCGAACTGAAGCCGGGGAAGGTCATGAGTACCCTGGTATTCATTTTTAATAGGTCTGCCAAACAAAAAATCCCAGATCCAAGGCAAGGTTTGTTAACTCATGACTTAATCCGAGGGATTGTATTGGTTGATGAAGAATAGGTTCCGGGAAACGGCTACTCATTTTGCTTGATATATTTGTTACTTACAAAATTAAGAAAAAGTCCCTTATAAGAGGCTTTATATTAAGGGTAATATATTAAAGGGGTATTCCTTTATTTTGGTGTATGCCTGCTAAGAAAACTAATGATAATGTTGCCGATAATCTCGAAGATCTGAAGCGTCTTGGCGCGCGTATCAAAGCGCTTAGGATTAAAGCAGGTTTTACCAATTATGAGTATTTTGCTTACAAGCATGAGATCTCCCGATCTCAGTTTGGAAGGTATGAAAGGGGAGAGGACTTAAGGTACTCTAGTTTATTGAAAGTGATCCGTGCGTTCGGGATTACTGTTGAAGAATTCTTTGGCGAGGGATTTGATTAAAACTTCTGAAACACATTAAATCATCGTTTTTCAGCTTATTGCTCAATTTGTTAGGAGCTTTGGTCTAACAATTGGCCGATTCAATGTGAATTATATTTGAGGAATTTTGTATCTATGTAGGATCTATATCTCTCAATATGCATAAAACATCTTTTCAATTCTGTGAAATCCTTTTGCATTTTCGTTAGCTAACGTTATTTATTTATCAAAAAAAGACAATGGGTTTTACATACGACGAAGTTCTCGAAGCATACATTAAGCTAAAAAGTTACATTTATTACGATTCTTCAAATCTTTATATGCGGCAACGGCTTGCCATATTTGAGACCAACCTTCCGAATGATTTGGATATCATGTCAGAAAGGGGACTTTTTCAAAAGTTTGCTACTGCCTACGATGTGAAATTTGATCCGGAGGAAAAGTTAGAATTATACGAGAAAAAGCTGATGATTTTTACCGAGGCTTTGAATTCACATCATGAGAATCCGTCTTATTTTAACTATTACCTGTCTGATATTTCAGCGAAACTTCTTCCTAAAAAAATCAAGGATATTCATGAACACTCAAAGATTATAACAAACAAGCGTACTGCTGAAGAATACCAGATTGAACGTTCTCTCGTATTTATTGATGCGCCAATTGAAATTCATTTGATATCAGTACTCTGGATTTTAAAACATGGGGTTGACCTTGACAGTAAGCTTTCAAACAACTGTTTTGGAAATCGTTTAATATTGAATCATGAAAGAACTGCGGTAGTGCAGGGTTCCGGGTTGTTTAAGCCTTACCAAAAACAATATCAGAAATGGCGGGATGGATCGGTAGACGTAGCACGCAGTCATCTGGAATCTGGAAATAATGTGCTAATGCTGAATCTTGACATCAAGGATTTCTTTCATTCGGTAAGAATTCCAGCCGAGAAGTTAAATATTCCTCCTTTCAACATCAATAGTAAAAGAGACTCGTTACAGTCAAAGAATAGCCTAGTTGCTATCTTTTGTAGGATACATGAACAGTTTACGGAACTTATTGCGAATGATTACAAAGCTCCGTATGATTTTGGTTCTGAAGTGATGGATGAAGAAGGAAATGTTCACCATTACATTCTACCTATCGGTCTGCTGTCTTCTTTCGTATTGGCGAACGATTATTTGATTGACTTTGATCAAAGGATAGCGAAGAAGTCTAAACCTGTCTATTATGGTCGTTATGTAGATGATATTCTGATGGTTATCGTTAATCCGGTAATTCCATCAGAAGAAGCCCGAGATAATATTAAGGCACTAAATTTCAGTTTTCCTGAATATAGAAATAAGCTGGAGAAGATGGTGTATAACGACGCATATGAACATCTAGCTCAAGATGATTATGAGGAATTGTCTGATCTGGAACAGATTGTACTGGAAAATTTTTATCCAGTATTGTTGCTTATAGATAAACCAGGGTTTCTCAAACCAAATGATACGAGCCATATTAAGGTTGCCCCTAAAGAAGAAAGGTTATTTAAGCTAAATGATTACAAGCGGCTTTACTGCCAGAGTGACAAAACCTTGCTGTATTATTTCGATAAGGATGAATCTTCGTTAGTTATCGATAAACTCAAACGTGACCTTGAAGAAAAATCCAGTGAATTCCGTAATTATGAGGATGCTGAAGATGAACAGGATTTTGAGGAAAGCGCCTATCATTTGCTTTATGACGGAACAGAAGGTAAAATCAGAACCTTAAAGGATTACAAAGAAGATAAATTTGGGTTGACTGTCTATCTGTCGAAGAAGATATTCAACGCCCTACGGAGAGCTGATAAATTATCGGATGAAGATGCGGAAAAAGTGGTGCGTTTCTTCCGAGGAAAGAATACCCTTACTTTATATAGCCTTTGGGAACGTGTGTTTGTCTATCTTCTGGTTAATAATAAAGCGACTGCCTATGTTAAGTTCTATTTGAGTTGTGTAAAGTCTATTTTGGCCTTAAACCCAAAAAGTAGTGTTGACATTGACACAGACGACTATCAGGAAAACGTACTTGAATTTTTGCACATTTCTCACGAGCTCGCTTTGTCTTTAGACCCAACTTTTTTGTCAAGGTCTAAGGAAGCAAATCGTTTGTTTACGTTCTCCGTCAATACATTTAAGCCTGAGCATCCGTATTTTGAAAAGATCGAATTGGATCCTGAGGAAAGTAATTCCTTTGTTGAGCGTTATAGAAGATCAAATCTCATCCGGCACCATTTTGCTGCGCAACCCCTGATCACCTACACCGATGAGTATAAAACAGATAAAAATTTCACCGAGATAAAGCTAGATTTCTAATGTATAGACTAAATGCGTTAAGACTGGAGCATTCGCCTCGGTCAGTTAAGTTCTGGGAATGTTGCCTTGCTGTTTTTTTTGAGAAAATATCTTTAGCTAACGCAACTGAAAATGATCAGAAAAAACAATTGACATTAATGATGGGTAGGGAATTTGGTGCTGAGCATACAGAATTTTTTCTCGACACCGCTTTTAAAAACTATGTCCTTGCTAATAAAAAGCACAGACCTGCCTACGATTTCAAAAATTTAAAATCTGTAAAAGAAACAATTTTTAAATGTAAAAGAACTCCGAAAGCAAAAGATGGAAAGATCCCTTCTATAATCAAACATCAGTTTATGGTGAACTCTTCCAAACCTTTAGAGAAGCCTAAAATTGCAGTTGCCAATACAAAAGTGCTTGGTGAAAACATATTGAGAGGGATGCGTAATGATCCTAATATGGATGGGTCCAGATATAATACACTTTACAAGATTTTCCAGCAAACAAAAGAGGAGAAAGCAGATGTATTGCTTTTTCCTGAATGTTTTGTTCCAATAGAGCTGCTGGATCGCATAACCTGGTTTGCGGTAAATGAGCAAAAACTTGTAGTGACAGGACTGGAACACATCACTGTCGGAGGTATTTGCTATAATTTTATAGTGACTATTCTCCCATTTGAGAAAAATGGAATTAAAGATGCTGTTGTGGTATACAGGTTAAAAAATCATTATTCACATGGAGAGGAATTGATGATAAAAACTAATCATTTTAAAGTGCCAAAGCTTACCACAGCAATCTATGATTTGTTTATTTGGAGAGGAGTCTATTTTAGTCCGTACTACTGCTTTGAACTTGCTGATGTCACCCATCGTTCGCTGTTTAAAGGTAAAATAGATTTACTCATAGCCAGTGAATGGAATCCAGATGTAAATTATTTTTCGAACATCGTCGAATCGATTTCGAGGGATCTGCATGTTTATGTCGCACAGGTAAATACCAGTCAATTCGGGGACACACGTATCACACAACCTTCAAGGACTGAGATTAAAGATATTTTAAAATTAAAAGGTGGAGAAAACGATACGGTGCTTACCGGTATAATCGATTTGAAAGCACTAAGGGCATTCCAACGGGAAAAGTACATCTCTACGAAGGACAATAAATTATTTAAACCCTTGCCGCCAGACTATCCTGTTAAGTATGTGCTGAAAAGGATTAAAAATCTGACAATTTTTAAATAATATTTACTCAGTTATAATTTTAAATCAATCAATATGGATATGGATGAAGCGAAACGCCTGGCAGAAAAAAGGTTCAATCCTTCAGAAGAGGATAAAGTTTTTCAATTGTTTTGCAATACTATAAAAACCGATATAGAATCTGGGTTATTCCCAGATTTAAAACCTTATTGGCATATATCAAAAGACAATATTGATTTTCAATTGCAAGAGCCGGTACCTTTGACTGAAGATAAGTACGAAATTCAGGGGAAAGGATATGAATTAATTCCCGAAATAGACATCAACCTGCTATTGAATTCTATGAGGCCGGCCTATAGTGAGGTGGTAACAGACCTATCAGAATTTAATAACGAGGGCAACCTTGGGTATCAGCATTGCAAAATTATGAAACATTGGATTGAAAAGGAACCGTTAATTCCACCAACGATTATAGATATACCTGGCCACGGTAATTTCATAGGGGATGGAAAACATAGACTCAACTGTGCGTTTTTTCTAGGGGCTGTTTCGGTGCCTATACTCATTCCCGAAATTTACCTTGACAAAGTACGCAAAGCGCTAAATTTATAGGTTCTAGGCTCATTATCTTGGGTGGTTAACATTTGGTATATTCACGTTATTTCAAGAAGCCTGTAATAAAACTATCTAAGGAGGCGATGATAGGCATGATTGATCCTTTGAAAACCTCATCCAAAACTTTTGTAGCCCCATATTCGGCAGCAAAACCGGTTACGAGCTTAAACCACTTCTTCTTACCCAGGATCTGTAATCCTTTGAGTTCTTCTGCTTCAGTTATGGCTGAATCAATGGTGAGGAGGTCAACTTCGCTAAAGATAATTTCCTGGCCGGCTTTTAATTCTTTGAGCTCTCGAATGATTTGGTTCATCTTGTCGTTGTTTGCATACGTCTCGTCACGGGAGAACCGATCTACGTCAACGTTCAATTCATTTTCTTCCAGTTGGCCATACAGGAAATATAACAATTCCTGGCTTTCAGGTTCAATCCGGCAATCTGGGGTTTTGCAAATTGGTAAGTGTTGGGCAACGATCTCATTAATATGATTGATGAGGTACGCTACGAACCGAATCCTGTCTTTTTCATTGTTAAATTTATACAGCTCCGTTTCCATCTGGTCTTACCAGATCAAGGAACTGGAAGATCCGGCGAAAAGAGAGAAACTGGAAGTCGCTATCAAGAATGGCAATAAGCCTATGGTAACTGTGGTTAAAGACAGGCAACCGACGAAGGTGTTTATTGAAGCTGCGGTCAGGTATAGTAAACTCAATTTCTACGCGGAGAACGGGAAACCGGAGAAGCGGGAAGAGTTTTTAAAGGAGGCATCCCAAGAAAGGACGCTTTCTGTAACGAATAATATGCAGCGGGGTGTTTCTGCGGGACAGCAACTTTCCAGATAAATTTTATATTCGCAATCAATTTGTAACTAAATATTCATTAACATAAAAAAAGAGCAAAAATTATGGAAAAATTCCAAAAAGTGAAGGAACTGGTAGCGCAGGTAGAAGCAGAAGCCACTAAGTTCTATGAGAACGGTAACGGTGCTGCCGGAACGCGTGTTCGTAAAGCTATGCAGGATTTGAAGGTATTGGCCCAGGAGATCCGTACTGAGGTGACTGAAAAGAAAAACAGCGCTAAATAAATAACAAGTGTTTTGGGAATGGGGCCCTGTCTAATTTAGGCAGGGCTTTTTTTGTAGGTATGCTTCTTTCTCAAATAGCTTGTAGCTGACTGATATCGATTACATAGACGCGTGTAATTCATGTTTTTATGTTGTAAATTAGCTTAACAGATATGAAAAGAATAATCAATGAACAGGTGTCGGATCAGGTGAGGGAACTGTTGGTCAATGAGCCTGATGTCGAAGAAAAGACGATGTTCAGTGGGCACTGCTTCCTGGTTAATGGTAAGATGTGCGTTTGTGTAAATCAGGAAGATCTGCTTTGTAGGATTGGCCGCGACCGGGTGGTAGAAGAGCTGGAAAAAGGCATTGCACGGCAAATGGTGATGAACGGGCGCGCGAGCAAGGATTTCGTATATGTAGCATTAGCCGATATCAACGGAGGCAGGGAACTTGCTTACTGGATTAACCTGTGCCTCTTGTTTAATCCTCAGGCTAAAGCGACTAAGAAAAAGAAAGGATAGATTTATGAGTATAGCTGTTGGCTCTATTGTACCAACAGGACTGTTACTGATTACCTCTAGTACAACTTTTAAATTGGGAAGCTGTGAAATTTGTACATCAGAGCTATACCTATTTACGGTTTTAAATTATCTTGTTTGTTTTTAAATTATTATTTTTACTTTTGGATAAGGAATCTAGTGCCCCAGTTGTGAGTGACTGAAAATGCTAGGTAAATCAACAATTGACAAGTCATAACAGCAAATTTTGTTAAACCGCTGGCATGGTTGTCTTTAAACACTCTCGACAACTATCAAGTCCAGCTACTAACAAGATTTGATATGAAACTTGAAATTACAAAAGCATGCGCTGATTCTTTGCGCACCTTCACCCAAAACAATTACGAAATCCATTTAAAATCCACACATGCACATGAAATTGTGGCGGCTTATTTCGGATATTCGTCTCGTGCAGCGCTGCTTGCCGACAAAAAATGTCCTATTGGAACCCTAAAAGATGCGGAACTGATTATCTTAAACGATCCAATGCTGCGGATAGAACAGCGCCTAAAAACCTTGGCAAACCTGCCATCAGGGCTCCCTTCCAGCGATATTCTTGCAGTGGAAATTTACAAGACAACTATCACCAACGAACAATTGTCCGAGAAAGTCTGGACAGATTTCAAAGAGATGGCGATCGCCTATGCCGAAGATAGGGTATTTCATAATGAGAAAATGGAGAGAATGATGGGATTTGAAGGATTTGACCAAAGGGAGCTGGACTGGCTTATCCAGGTGAATATTAAAACTCTGGAAACCGATGTACTGATGACTGTGACATACAATTACCCGGCAAAGGCGAAAAAGCCGTTCAGGCATGCATCAGTAGCGGTAACGCTGCCACGTATTGCTGGAAATGTTGGTTATGGTGAACCCAAAGTCCTTCCAACCTTTTATAACGGCCATTTTAGCGACCCGGACTTCAGGTTAAAACATGGTATCGATTAACTATCGTCGGAATAATTCCAAGATTGTCGTAGCTTAAGGTTGTTCAAAACTTCAATTACTGATCAATTTTTGGCCATCCTGGGAAGCTAGAAAATTCAAGTTGATAACCCCACTCCGTCCGAGTGGGGTTTTTATTTGCATAATTTCCCGCTTAACTTATCCTGCCAACAACACAGGGAAGAGCCACTATTTCGATAATCTAAACCATGCGAAATCAGTAGTCAGGACACTGATTTCTTGGATTGTGCCAACGGTACCGGGAATATTAATGCGCTGTGATATTCGCTGTAAGCTGAATGTGGCTATCTTTGCCCGAGATGAAAAAACAGCAGATTCAGGATACTTTCGGAAATATTGATATTTACTTATTTGACCAGTTGCTCAAAGGCACATATGATGATTGTCATAAGATTTTAGATGCTGGTTGCGGAACAGGAAGAAACCTGCTGTATTTGTTGAAAAGTGGTGCAAATGTTTTTGGGGTCGATCAAAACCCGGAAGCCATTGCGCAATTGAGAACCCTTTCTAGCGCATTTCCCCAGGTTGATCCGGATGAGAATTTTAAGGTAGCTTCAGTTGAGCAGCTGCCCTTTGAAAATGAAACCTTTGATCTGGTTATCAGTAGTGCTGTATTACATTTTGCAGAAAACCTCAGTCATTTTGAAGCTATGCTGAATTCCATGTGGGGTGTGCTTAAGCCCGGAGGGTATTTTTTCTGCCGGCTCGCCTCCGAGATCGGAATTGAATCCTTAGTTAGGTTTATTGGAAACGGTAGGTACTTGCTTCCAGATGGATCGGAGCGATTCCTTGTCAACCAGGAGATGCTGCTCAGACTCACCAAAAAAATAGGCGGAGAACTTCACGAGCCTATTAAAACTACTAATGTTCAAAACATGAGAAGTATGACTACCTGGTACGTGCGTAAAGCGATATAATCCTGATTTTATTTTTTTGCAACTCAAATACTACATTTCTGTGTTTTAGACAAAAACGTTGGCATCAGATATGCATATACAATGCATTATATCTCTTTTAACAACTTTGAACTCTGGATTTCGAGTTTACGCCTGTTAAGATATTCTAAACTCAATTGATTCTGGGGAGAACTATTTATCGTAGAGATCTGAGGTTCGAAATCATCCAAAAGCCGATTGAAATATACCTGTTCCTTATCTTCTTGGCCTGTAATTCGCCAAACGAACGAACTATGCCTAAACAAATTTAAGAGCTCAGGATAAAACCTTTGTTGAACGCAAAATAGCCAAAGTGCGCGATGACAATCGTGAAAAAGGCTACTCATACGTTGACCATATAAGTAAGTATAAGCCATATTAAGCATTTGCAAGGACTCATGATCTAATATCTCGTCACTATTTTCTAAAGTATTTAAGCACTTTGCCACTACAGCCCTAATTGTATTATATTCATCTTCGCCATCCTTAACTATTTTGGTAAGTCTTTTTTCTTTTTCTTGCGCTCCAGCGAAGTCTGCGGCAATGTTGATGGAGATATTGTCTGCAAGTACTTTCGCATTTATTTTATTTGCGGATCTTTCCAGTGTCCTAAGTTTGCCTAATAATTCCTCACCTTTCAGTGTAGACTCGGCAATAATATATTTTGCGGTCAAACTCATGCTGCTTCCATTCCCTGCAGTTTTTTCGATTTTTTTTGCACATTCTATTGCCTTGTCATATTGTTTCAAACTCATATGTGCATAGGCCAAATTTGTTAGCAGCGAATTGATTTCGATATTTGAAAACTGATTTCCTTCCATGTCAAGTGATTCTTGGCAAACCAAAATTGAGCGCTCAGTTATACCATTCATTCGCAAGGATTTGCCTAGAACTTTGGTTATGGTGGCTTTCAGCCTGTTTAATTTTGTGTTTTTTAAGAGATTGTATACCTCTTCTGAGGTCATTTGCGAATTCTTGTAGTCGTCCATGTCAAGGATATGCTCGCAGTAATTTACAGCTAGGGTAGCAGATCGTTCAATTTCGAACTCGTCTTGATTATTGATAGCTTGAGCCAAAAGGCTCCTAACAATAAGCTGGCAATTGTCAATATTTAGGTATTTGCTTCGAGTTTTGATTGTTGATGAATGAATGTTTTTTATACTGCCTTCTCTCCATTTTGATCCGAAATATAGATTACAAGCATTTTTAAGAATTTCGTCTTTTTCATTTTCGGTTATCATAATTCCAATAAAATCCCGTATATGCTTTGGAACACGAAACAATTTTATCTGATATGTTTCTGCATCATCTTCGACATTTGAGAAAACTCTGTTCTTAACTATTATCTCTAGCAATGATAAACTTACTAGTTCTCCAATCTGTTCCAAACTTATAGGCTCGGTGCTGATAAAACGTTTCAAATTGTTAAACGTCTCCCCATAACTTAGTATGGTTAATATTTTAAGTAACTTAAAACTTCTCAGCCTTTGTTTGTTGGTTGAATCAGAAAACAAGCTCAAGGTCTGTTGCAAGGCTTTCGGGATCGACTCAAAGTCCACAATCTCATTAGCAGACTCATATTGCAATTCGATGAGTTCGTCAAATGAGGCGTATTTGAGATTAGACATGAATTTATCGATCTTATTGGGTAATCCACCTGTTGCCGAGACAAGTTTTTCAAGATTCTCGGTTCTGGTTAAATATTCTTCCGAATTTGGATGACTTTCAATGTACGTCTTTATTTCAGGCGCGTCTAAAGGAGACAGCTTAACTGTTCTTTTCTCGAATTTTTCGTCCGGTGCCTGCCTTGAAATTAAAATAACAAATGTATTCGGGCAGAAATCTGTGATAGATTTGATTAATTTGATAAAACTGAGAAATGCATTAGGAGTTCGGTACATTCCAACCTGAAGCTGATTAAACACAAGAAGGTGGTTGTCTAATCCGCTTATTTTATTGCAAAAATTTGCCAAAGACATGCCCGCCTGTTCGTTGAAGGCTTCTAATAAATCATGGTCTGATACAGCATCTTCACAGTTAACTATGAAATTATTTCTGTTGTCAATATTTAACCTCTCACATACACTTCCAATAAACTCATCGTCGCTTAAGCTCCAGTCAGTGATCAACCAGCAGTAATTATCGTTTGAAAGGTGTTTAATAAACTCCTCCTGCTCTATCAGCCGTATGTTTACATGTTGAGGGAGTTTTGAATATTGAACTCTCGGCACTTGCTCAAGATCTCCGTTATATTTTTTTTTCTCTGAATCTAATATACCTTGTGTCTCTGCTGACAGCCCCGGTGATAAAGATTCAGCTTCTACATTTTTTGTTTCGGATACCTCATGAATGATTTCCTCTTTATTCTCAGGGATAGTGGCAAACAGATGTACAACTTCGATAAAAGACCTTTTGTTCAGCTCAAATCCGTAATCTTCCGCAATTCTATAACTTCCACCTCCGTGTAGTTGATGCGCAGTTCTGGGATATATATTTTCAATAATTTCAGTAGATGTTATTTCATAAGAACCTGCAATATAACCATGAATCCTGTTTTGGACATCGTTAATTTTCTCCAGCCCAAATAGCGATGGAGCTAGCTGGACCCTACGTTTTGAAGAACCTATCTGGCCATATTCGTCCATTGATGGTTCATGAAGATGGCCACAAAGGTGATTGAAATAGGTTTCAGGCGGGTTGATCTCACTATTATAAAAGCCTAAAGACTCTGGCTCATACCATTTCATGTCATGATGAGTTAACAACAGCGAGATATCTGCTTCGTTTGCCCATGTGAGTGGGTCTGAGCTAGTCAAAGCATGTATTTGTAAAGGATTTATCGCCAATTTACCTTTGTAGTCCTCATTTGTGAATTCTAAGAACGCTGTATTTAGACCAACAACTTTCAGCTTCAATTCGTCGAAAGTCATGACTGCAGAAATGTCGCCAGGTATCATACCATATTGTAAATCTGGTTTCGGAATAGTGATATCATTGTACCATGAAGTAAAATTCACAAAACATTGGTTCAGTAATTCGCTATACCCTGCCTCCTGAAAATATTCCCAGAATTCTGCCTTTGTCTCTTTATCATGGCTGTATCTTCGCAGAACCTTTACGATGGGATGCCTTAAGTCCGGCCTAAGCAGATCATGATTGCCGGGGATTGCGATTAGATATGGATTGCATCCCATTTGATTGAAAACCTTCCACAATTCATTTAAGAACACGTTGAGCTCATCAAATTCTTCCTTTTTCCCAGAAAATGTTAAATCGCCGGTAAAGAAAACTACATCGAACTTGCCTATTTCTTCTTTTAGCCTTTCTAGATCTCGAAATAGCTCCTTCTTTAATTTCGGCAATAAAATATTTTGACCTTTTTGGCCATAGTGTAGGTCGGAAAAATGGAGCCAGTTAATTTTTTTTGACATTTGGTCGTTTGTTGGTAAACAAATATATCTATTTAAGATCAAAGCGCTGTCTAGAATAGACAATTCTGATGTTTTGAATGCCAGAATTGTAGGTCGATAGGAGACGCAAATGTCAGCTTGTAAGAAAGAAATGCTCGCATGTGGGAACTGATTGATATATAGGTTTTTGAAAGCGATTCTGGAACGAGTTTTTTATCAATGTATTAATGAGTGGTCTATCCAAGGCTACCTACGCTCTCTAATCGTCATTAGTTCCCACCGCTTTCCGGAACTTTGCATCCCGAATGGTATATTTGGGATATAAAATTTGAATTATGCTCGATCAAACTGAAATATTTGCATTAAACTTAGAATCTGAGGAAATAAAGTTGCTATCCGATGGAGGGATAAAGGTTTATGAAGGGTCGGCTGGCTATCTGACCTCACTTAGTTATGGTAACAGAAACACCTTACAATGTTTACCGAATTTTGATTTACCAAGCAATTTTCACGAATACCAAGTTGGGATTTTAGACTTGACAAACGAAAATCGTGTGGCATATTCTTTAGCCGAACATGAGCATAAGAATACCAAAACGAACGACCACGCTTATCTGTTCTGCGAAAAGCCCCAGGATCTTTTCGATCCAAGACCATTTTCACTTTTTCTTTTTGGGGACAATTTTCAGGAACGATTTCAAAATGGGTTTTTATTGATCATCTTCTGCTCGGAAGATACTGCAGTTAGATATACCCAAAATAGGAGCACCTATTTTTATAAGAAGCCATACGACTTTTTACGCTATGCTCCCCAAACAAGTAATAGGATAGGAAAGAAAACAAAAATCCCCAAAGAAGAAGGAGATCTGTTTACGTTCCTTAAAAAATACAATGATAAGTTTCATTATGCTGTGACTTTCGATTTGCCGGACAAGCGGATTAATGGAGAATATGTTCCAGATCCTGAATATACTCCTTTAGTTCTAACTAATGATGATAAAATAGCAGGTTGCTCTTGGCATAATGATCAATCAGGAATTTTCTTTTTTCCGAAGTTGGACAATAAAGCCAAATTCTTAGAAGAATTTCTCACCGAGGTTGCACCAACAATATTTCCCCACTTGTTTCCTGATATTATCAAAGACAAGTGGCTTGAACAAGACCGTTATCATTTGCCCAATCAAAACCGTCTGCTTGAGGAAAAGAGAAAATTGAAAAAAGAGTTCGATGCCGCAATGTCTTCGAAAAATGTGGAGATTGAGGAGAACAAAATGCAATTTCAATTTTTAACCCAAATGATTACCAAAACAGGTGATGAGTTGGTCGATAGTGTATTGCAATTTGTGCAATGGCTTGGATTCGAATCAGCGGTGGATGCCGATAAAGAAAGAGTTGGGACGTTAAAGGAAGAGGATATAAAAATTGAGACTGATCTGGGACTAATTATAATCGAAGTGAAAGGTATAGGTGGTGTACCTTCAGATTCTGATTGCAGTCAAATTGGAAAGGTTAGAACCAGGAGACAAAAGGAGAGAAAAAGCTTTGAGGTTTTTGGACTTTTTGTGGTAAATCATGAACGTCATAAACCTGCCGCCACGAGGTTGAATCCGCCTTTCAGTAATGAACAACTAAATGATGCTAATTATGATGACCGAGGGCTTATTACAACCTGGCAGTTATTCAATATCTATCATGCAATTGAAAACGGTATCTTGACAAAAGATCAGATCAAAAAATGCTTCTATCGCCAGGGGTATTTAGATTTTATACCCGATGGAATGATAAATCTGGGTGTAGCCGCACAGGTTTATTCTAAGATTTCTGTAATCATATTGATCCTGAATGGTACTGTAGCGCTAAAGCCAGGCGATAAGCTCCTCTATAAAATTGGTGATGAGTTTAAAACCGTAACCATTGAGTCTATTAAGTTTAATGAGGAGGAGGTTCAATCCGCTAATAATGGCGAATTTGGTTTAAAGCTTAACGAATTAGTTCCCAAGACTGCGGAATTATATGCTTATTCTTAATCTGGGAGGACTAGATAATAGCTGATTTTAACGTATATGAGCCCAATAAATCCCACCTATTTTGTCCATTTCATGATCAATTTTTTTTGTATTTTAGGGTTATTTTTATCTAAACTTGGAATAAGTTCGTTTTTCTACTCACAGAATCTTACCCGAATTCGTTTGCTTCATCACTTTGTTGTAAAGTGATTAATCCAGGTGTTATTGCTGTACAAAGTAGACTGATAGATTTTACCTTTAAACCCCAGATTTTTAATGACTGCTTTTAAGCTTTCAAAGACCGGTCGTGAGATTTTATTGGTGATGGTGATTTTTCTGATGATGCTTAAATCAATCGGGATTTCATAGGTCGCTTGTTGTTCTTTGTTACTGGTGAGCAGGATTCTATATTCTTTTTCTGGTTTGTATGGCAGCCACTTCAGGTATGGGGAGAGTACTGGGTTTAAAAGGCTGAGGTTTCTTAAACTTAGGTATTCAGCCTTTCCATGACCGATACCAGCATCATTAAGGGTATTGAAGAGTTTTTCCTGGCTGAATTCAATGCAGCATCCGCTGGTACCGCTTGCAAAGGCATTCCAGTGGTGGATGGCTTCACCATAGGAAAGGCACAAGGCGTAGGTACTTTTTGCGTCCTGTTGTTTTTGGTAGGCTTGCATGGTTGCGCGGTCGTTAAAGTCTTCCCAGGTGGCCGGATTCAGCAGCACGAGCTTTTGTCGGGTGATCATGTCAATAAGGAAGGGCAGGGTGGTAAAACGATTCAGTTTTTTTATTCCGGGAGCCATCAGCTTTAATTTAATGATTATTTATATAGTTGATTACAATATAGTGTGTTGTGCCGGATAAGTCAACACGGAATTTTCACGTTGATATAGCTTTGTTAAATCTTAAGCGAGCAGTGCGTTGTTATTTCTTCCTGATGAATTGATGTAAAGCCTTTTATTAAAGCTCTTGCAGGTAGACTCTATGATAATTTCTCTGATCTGGCATGTTTTAGTTATTTTGCTTTTTAAACTGAAATGGGCATCCTGAAACTGGATCAAAAACTATCTAAAATGAAATACAATAGCGAAGAAAGGATCGGAGTTTATTCGGTTGGTAAAATTTTCACCCAACAGTTCAAATGGATTTTTAGAGAGCAGCCGATAAATGACTTTGGTGTAGACGCTTTTGTTGAAATAACAAGCATTGGCCTAGATTTAAATACGTTCTCGCCAACGGGAAGACTAATCGGTGTTCAAATCAAATCAGGGAAAAGCTACTTTAAAGAATCACGAGATGATCACTTTGTATTTCGTGGCTCAAAGAGACACTTGGAATATTGGTTAAATCACTCAATTCCTGTGATCATTGTACTTTATGATCAGGTTTCTGATCTTGCATATTGGCAAGAAGTCGATAAATCAACGGTTATTTTAACAGGTAAATCATTCAAACTTAAAATCCCAAAGAAAAATGTATTGCAAAATACTGATCGTTATGTACTTTCCAATATTGCGCTCTTTAAAAATACATATCAATACAAGCTGTGGCAGGTACAATCATCGATCGAGCAGATTAGGCTGCTTCTGGAAAGAAAGCAATTGTACCTGTACATAGAAATCGACAACGTTCCAAGATCGGATGAATACCACATTTCACTTGTAGTTATGAATGAGGACTGTGACAGTTACCCTGAAGTGTTTTACAACTGGGACTTTGAAGATCCCAGCCGTTTTGAACACAACTTTTTTACGATAACAGGCCAAAGCCTGAAGGAGGCGTTAAATGACATAATACCTTGGGCAGATCTATTTATCAATGGCCGCGAGTTTACAGATGAAATATTAACGAGAGAAATTGCAAACGATATTTTATCCTGTGGCCAGGAAGAATTTGTTCTAGATGTTGCAGAACTAGCTGACAGGGAGTCTTTTCTGGAACTCGCTTGTTATCTGACAGGTTCGTATTATTTTAAACTGGAATTAAAAGCAAACGAGCTGAGCCGGGCATTTCTTTTGGTAGATGCATTTTTAAATAAGGAGCCTATCGTTAAAAATCGTATTTATCTATAGTGCCCCTATATATTCATTGCGACTAGTGCATAGCAAAATGCATCAATTATAATCCAGCCGGGTTATCTCAGCGAAATAGTTTTCCCCACTTCACTGAAATATAAACCGCGATACCGAATAGGCAATCTACGCTAGTAGGCAAAGCTTACAAGTTATTTCCCCTTTGTATGTTTGTGTGGTTTTAAAGACGGCGTATTACCGGGTGTTTGTTTGTTGTCACGTTGGCGTTCGTCTGGCTTACCAGTGGATTTAGCGATTCTTTTTGGTCCTGGTTTAATTGGCATAATCGTTCTTTTTAGTTAAGGTGTTGTTGTACAATATAACGATTTCCTCGCGATCTGTTGAACTAAATGTGCTATATTTCTCCACATGTGACCTCGATATATATCACTTGTTTAGAACCATTTACCATATATCACAAGCATGGCGATAGTTTCGTTGTCTAAGGCGTATTTATTGAATAAGATAGCATATTTCTAGTGAGATATTAAAGAGCACAAAAATTAATATAGGCGACAATATAGCAAATTACCCTTAGTGAAATCTACGGTGTAAATTAAATTGCTTTTACTGACAAAATAAATCATAAATTAGCGATATCAACAAGCAAAATATATTATGTCTGATAACAAGCCTACTAAACCATCTAATCCGCCACAACCAAAACCCCAGCCGCCAACGCCTCGTCCAACCCCAGTAAGAGAATCCCCTCGCCCTCTATCTGCTCCAGGACAAGGAGATAAGGGTGTTGGAAGACCGCCGGCTAAAAGTTAATAAGGAAATAAAGAATTACAAGAAATAAACCCAATGATAAGACTACCACACTAGTCTTATCAAGTCTATGTGTCAGGGTACTATAAAACTCTGATTTTGAATCATGATGTTCTATTTTATCCTTTTGATCATCAGTTGGTGGATCATCTGCATCTATATGCGCGTCACAAAAAATTACGTCATGATGATTTGCGCGTTTTCCAGTTAACTGACTTAAAAGGTTAATTATAATTGCCAGTATAAATAAAATTCCGGCGATTTTTAAAACGAAAGGACTTTTCAGCTCTTTTCCATAACCAAACTTTAAAACTTCCAAAACCACATATACACCAGCACCGCTAATTGAGATTATAAGAAGGTCCATTCTTTGGACTGAATACATTAGGTTAGAGAGGCAGATTTGCTTTCTCTGTTTGTAATAGTCCTTATCCTTCATATTGCTGCAACCTAGTTTTCATGAGAGTTTATTTTAGGGAATCCCAAATATAACAAAACACAACTATTATTTGGAAGAGGTTGAGATAAAGGCTAAAATGAAACTTAAATCCAGGTAGGGTAAGTGTTACATCATCAGTATAATATGTATTAATAAAAAAAGACTTATTATTAGCGGGCTTTGTAAAGATTGCAATTGATAGTTCCATTTTTCTTGAACCGTAGGGTATTTCGTATAGATAACCTCTTTAAATACAGTATATTTACACTAGTTGTCAACATTACAGGCTAAATTACTCCGATGATTTTCGGTAAATCTAAAATGTTACTTGTTTTTAACAAGTCATTGTTTTATAGCGTGTTATATTTGTGTATTGGTAAATAGTGGTTTATTATACCCCCACCTCAATGTTTAAACGGAAGGGGTATTGTATTTATCCCTGTAGGCGACAGGTGTAAGGTCGGTGACCTTCTTAAATGCATCACGGAAACTCTGTGTATCCGTGTATCCCACTGCCGTCATTACTTCCGAAATAGACCTGCGTCCGGTTTCCAGGAGTTTTTTCGCAGCCTCTATCTTAATTCGTTGCATATATTCAGCAATGGTAAGGCGGGTTGCTTTCAGGAACCTGCGCTCAAAAGTTCTTCTTGTGATGTGATATTTGCCGGACAGATCGGCAACGGTTATTTTGTCTGTAAAATTCTGTTCGATATATGCCTGGATTTCTTTGATCAGTTCATCATCATGTTTTTTATGTCCTTTGAACACTACAAACGGGGTCTGGTTCACCTTATTAATGTCCACTACAAAGTGCTTGGCAACCTGTATTGCGGTCTGCCTGTCTATAAATTTCTCTACGAGGTATAAAAGCAGGCTCCAGTAAGCATTGTTGCCTCCGCTTGAGTAAAGCCCTTTGTCGGCTGTAAAAATTTTATCCTCTACCAGCTGAATGGCCGGGTAATAGCTTCTAAATTCGTTGGCATAATCCCAGTGTGTACTGCATTGCCTGTTTTTAAGTAATCCGCTAAAGGCCAGTAAAAAAGCGCCTACGCAAAAGCTTGCCACTTCTGCACCATTTTTATACTGATCGGCTATCCAGCCTGCATACTCCTTGTTTAAATATGTAGCACTAATCATATCGCCCGACATAGGTGGGATCACAATCAGATCATGTTGTTGCTCTTTGTAAATATATCCATCCGGTTTGATGGTAAACAAACCGTTGTTCAATTGCACATCCTCTCCCAGTCCAACCAGGGAAATCCTGAATAGTTCTGGCTTACCCAGCTGTTTTAGTAAACTATTTGTATAGGTAAACACATCGTGCGTGTCGGTAATAGCCGCTAAAACCGCACGTCTTACGGTGAGTATAGATATATGGATCATTTATCAAAAATAGAAATTATAATTGTCGCATTTAGCTTCTATACTATGTCGCATTTACCCATCACCACCTGTGCAGAATGCCTCTACCTTTGCTAAACAATTAAATCAATTAATCTTTATTTCATTATGCTTGGCACAAATACCTATCTGCATTTTATGGGCAATGCCCTGGAAGCCTTTAATTTTTACAAATCAGTTTTTGGTGGTGAATTTAAAAACATTCAGCATTATAAAAACCTCGACAGTGGAAAAAAAATGTCGCTCGAGGACCGGGAAAAGCTCATCCACATTACGTTACAGATTTCAGATAACATCAGTATTATGGCTTCTGACATACTGCCTTCAATGGAAATGCCATTTAATGCCGGGAACAATTTCCATATCTGTATGCATACAGAAAATGAACAGGAAGCCGATCGGTTGTTTGAGGCACTCTCTTCAGATGGAAAAATAGAGATGCCCTTAAACAAAACATTCTGGGGTGCCTATTTTGGGATGTGTCGTGATAAATTTGGCATTCAATGGATGATCAATTTCGACAATCAATAACCTGGATAAAGTTTTAAGTAATAGAAATATAAACACCAATGAAAATGATTATAAAAATAATAGTAGTCCTGATAGCCATTGTTTCTGTATGCCTGGTTATTGCCATGTTTTCCAAAAATAAGTATACACTGATGCGTGAAATTACCATCAACCGATCTCCGGGTGATGTTTTTAATTACCTCAGGTATTTAAAGAACCAACCTGAATACAACAAATGGTTGTTACTTGACCCAAATACAAAAATTAGTTATAAGGGTGAATCTGATGGATTGCCTGGCGCTATACTAGTCTTTGAAAGTAAAAGTAGCCAAACAGGTAAAGGTGAATTTGAAATTAAAAAAATAACCGATGGTGAAAGAGTAGATTTTGAAATCCGGTTTCTGGCTTTCACAGCTAACGGATACATAGGGGTAAAAGCCCTGTCGCCAAACTCAACAAAGCTGACCTGGGTATATAACAGCGGGATGAACTGGCCGGTTAATTTCTTGCTTTTGTTTATGGATATGGATAAAATCATTGGTAACGATATTGCAGAAAGCCTGAGCAATATGAAACGCAAGCTGGAATCGTAAAATGTATTTTTAACTATGAAATCACATCATGAAAAAAGAAAACCGCTATAAATAAGTATAGGGAAGATATCAATCAGAATTTATCTAGAAAAAGGCCTTAAATTATAATTTTAAGGCCTTTTTGCTTATATGCGCTATAACTTGTTAGATGTTTAGAATTTATAAGATTTCCACACGGCGTTCATAACGTCTTCCATTCAGCTCAAATACATACTTTACCTGCGGCCGGAATACATTCGTGATCACACCGTTATCTCGCAGCTGCATGCCGGGGGATAGGGTAGCAGACTGATAATTGCTCAGGATGACTTCAGCAGTATGGGACAATACCTCAAAAGAGATGAACCGAACAGGAGCCGAATATCCGTTTTCTATCAAACCCGACAGGTTAGCCGAAACATAGCCGTTGGCTGAGACCTTTGAAGTAGCATTTACCTGAGTGAATACCATTTCCTCGGGATTTACCACCACCACCTGAAAAGCCGACTGTATCCTTGGATTGCTGATTGAAACCGCCGTTATAATGGCAGTACCTTTACCAACCCCGAATACTTTGCCCTGCTGGTCTACCGTTGCAACACTCATATTGGAAGAACTCCATCTCAGTGATTTATCCTT
The DNA here is from genome assembly GCF_900564155.1 of Pedobacter schmidteae. Taxonomy (NCBI): domain Bacteria; kingdom Pseudomonadati; phylum Bacteroidota; class Sphingobacteriia; order Sphingobacteriales; family Sphingobacteriaceae; genus Pedobacter; species Pedobacter schmidteae. Next base: position 4,457,098 of record NZ_LS999839.1, read on the forward strand.
TGCGTTCTCGGGTAGTACAATTGCCTCCGAGGTATGAGACTGCCCTGCAACCAGAGACAAGTTTGTGACAGACAAGACTATCCTTTCTACCTGCACAGGACTTACAATGACCTCACAGCTTGCGGTCTTCCCTCCATCTACCGTGCTCACCCTGATCGTGGTCGTTCCTTCTTTCATGGCCAGTACAGCTCCATCGATTACAGTGGCAATCAGCGGGTCATCTGAAGACCAGCGCACCCGGCGGTCAGTTGCAAGTTCCGGAAAAATCAGCGGAACCAGCCTTGATCCCTTCCCTGCGGGAACCACAAGCCGCTGAACATTTAGGGAAACCGATTCAACCGGCATCGGAGCAACCTGTATCCTTAATGATCCTTTTATAGCCGTCCCTTTGACCAGCGCACTAACATCCGCTGCTCCCGAGCCAACTGCCGTAACTTTCCCGCTGAGCACCTTACAAACCGTCTCATCCGAACTGGACCACTCGAGTTCCAGTTTATCGGGATCAGTGACATCCTGTGGATCTATAGCATAAGTAAGCTGAATTTCTTCCCCCGGCGCAAGTGCGTTTTTCTCCGCCTGCAACCGTATTGCCGCTGGCAAAACCGGCACAACGCTGATCTTTACCTTTGCAGTCAATCCCAGGCCCCTGGCTACTACCGATACTTCGGTTTCTCCTGTTTTTAGCCCATAAACCACACCATTTTCCAGCCGGGCTATGTTTCCATCCGAGACAGACCAGTCATAATCAGGTGGATTTAATTCAGAAGGGGAGTGGAGGACTTTCAGCTCAGCCGATTTCCCGACAGCCACCGTCATCCTGTTTTCGCGAAACTGAATTTGTGTTACCTTGGAGGGTTTTGGAATATCTCTGTTTTTACTGCAGGCCGAAAAAATGAGCAATAAAAGAAGCAGCTGTCCGTACCTTAGCGCAGGAAAAACAGTGCTGGATGTTAAAATAGTTGTCATTTGCCTGTTACTTTACTTCTGCGGTTCTGTCGACTTTACGTAGTACTGCATCTCTCCATCGCCTATGGGCACCACAAGTGTCTGTTTACCATTCACCTCCTGGATCGTCCAGTTGTTCAGGGCTGATTTCTTTGCAGGCGAAAGTTCAGCAGAAGTATACTGCTTGGTTTCCCCGAATCCCGGAGGGTTACTGGAGCCGCAGGAGTTAAAAGACCGGTAATGACCACTGGCATAGTATATATCAAAAGTTTTTGCTGCTTTATCAATCTTCACAGTTCCCTGCTTATACCCCAACACCTGGGTACGGCAATAAGTAGAAGTACTGGTATAATAAAAATACTCCTTTACCCGGCCGTCCTTATACAGCATATAACCCAAAGCGATCTCATTGGCCGGACCTTGATAAGTGCCATTATAGTCCCAGAAATTGCTGATCGAGCTCACTCCGGCTATCCAGTAGCCCACCAGTTCATCAGGCACCGCAGATCTGGGATGATTGCCGTAGCCCTCTTCAATTTCGGGCGTTGCAGCTTCGCTTTCTTTACAGCCGTACGCCGTGCTGCCTAAAATCGCTATGCATAATAAAAGAACTGGTAGAAACAGGCGGACAGGTCCGCTATAGGTTTTTGATTTGTTGATTTTCATTTTTAATTGTTTAAGATGAACAGATAGATTACTGTGATACATTAAGGGTTATGCAGCCTGGCCCTGAAGCGGCCGGTTATGTTGGCGGTTGGTATTAGTGTAGGCAAGATTCCAGCATTGGATACGGTGAAATTGCCCTCCACCCAGTTGTTGTCCATTTTGGTAATGTTGATACTGCCACCACTAGGCTTGAGCTCGTCGTCAATATGAATGAAAGAACTGACATAGCCACCATTACCGGTCAGAAACTGAAACTTGTTTCCCGCAGTGGACAAATCAAAACCATAACTTCCCACACCTCCAGTCCAGGTCAGCAGGAAATTTCCACCTCCCTCTGCCTCGGGGTTAGCCAAAATGTACCTTTGTCCGGACTTCACTACAGGTGTAACTGGAAATTTTCCGCCTGTGCCAACACTTAGTTCCGCCCAGCCATCAGCCATAATTTCGATATTAGACAATAAGATAAACGTACCGGTTACCGGTGCATTTAAATTCAGGCTTACCGTTGCATTGGCAGATCCGTTTACAGCGGCTGGTGCCTGATAGGTTACCTTATTGCCATTTGAACTGATGATGTTGCCAGGACCGTTAAGGTTCCATGATTTAATGAATTTTGCAGGTAGTGCTGCCGGTGTACCCACAGGGTAGCCAGGCTCTGGATTACTGGCACTTCCGGTAAGGGGAACCAGCAGGTCCTCCCATTCAGACTGGGTATAAATCAGCGCCCTCACTTCCTGTTTCTGACCCGGCTCCAGGCTAGCCTGAATCGGCGAAAGTGACACCCGGTTCATGACAGACCAGTCGCTGAAATGCGTAGTTTTAAAGCTTACCGTATTCAAGTTTGCATCGAAACTGCTTGCGCCTACAAACTTCCAAACACCGCTATCCATCTGGTAAGCAAAACCAAATGTTTCCTTCAAGGCGACAGAATCTGCCTGCTCAAAAAGCGAATAGGTAATGGTAACGGGCTTTTCAAAATGCTGGGCATGAGGAGTAAGCCTGAAAGATTGCCCAACTCCTGCGATATTGGTTTTTGTAATGGGTTCAATACCTATGGTAGTTTCAGCTGTCAACGCGCCTGCAGGGACATTGATGATCAGCCTGCCCTGGCCGTAGACAATTCTTCCACCGGCAGGGCCGATCAGTTTGGTTACAGCCGCCCCCATTGAAGCGCCTTTTGGGCGTTCCAGCGGAACAACAACAATGGGTTCATCGGCATCGGGTTTTGCTTTATCCTTTTTACAGGCAAGCATGCTAAAAGCGCATAAAATGCCTATCAGGTATGCATTCAGATTTTTCATTTCTATTTTTCGTTTTGTATGATTTCTTTGCGATCCGGTTTACATTTCAAGGGCAAAATTACCGGAGTAGAGCTTATGAGTAAATGAGTGTCAATCCTCATATTTATAGGTACTACTACCCATTTATTCCATGCAAGTGAGTTTACGACAGGTCACATGGAGGATATCAGATTTAAGCTGTTTAAAAGCATACACAAGGGATTAAGAGTCTTACTGGCAGATACCGTATTGCAATTACAGCAAACAGACTTTTTAATTGAAGAGCAGGCCAATGCGACCTTCGAACGTATCAAACTCGTGCTGCTGATGCACAGGCATACCAAACGGGAAGAAGACGAAGTTTTTCTAAAACTAGGCACTGAGGCGAAAAGTATAACCTCTTATTTTACCAATCAGCATTACCGTACCGGCAGACAGCGATCATCAACAGCTCTAATATTAATCTTCTCCATAACATGCAAACTAACTTCTTTGGCATTGGCATATACCATAAAATGTCCGGCACCATTAATAATCACATCAGGCTGGCAATACCTTGCTGGCAACGTAAAATCTCTATTTCCGTGAATATGAGTTAAATTTTCGGGCTTTTCTGTATTTCGCCATTCCAAAATGCTAGTCAATGCCCATTTCATAAAAATCGGATCACTATCCAAAATCAATGTTTTAAGTAAAACTCTTTCTTCTGGAGTTTTGCCACCTAAAAATATCGGCGGAATAAATCTGGCTTGTTTAATTAATCTTGCGGTTACCATTTTCTGTAACTTCAATTTACCCGCAAGTTTAAAATACCAGGGTATCTGTTTATAGGTGGGAACACTCGAAATCAAAAATGTGTGAATTGGATTTAGTTTTTTTGCAATTTCGGTAGCCATCATACCGCCCATTGACAAACCAACCAAGTAGAATGGGGTAGTATTGTCAATGCTTGAAGCAAGTCTAATCGCATAGTCCTCCAATTGTTCATCAGGTATCGGGACGATCCAATCCAGATAAACTAATTCGAAATCAGCCGGAAATTTAAGTTTCCTGAAAGCTCGCCTATCGGCACCCAAACCACTAATGAAATAAATTCTCACTTTTCCACTCATGGTGTAAAATTAATTAGAGTTCGTCGCTTAATCCAATATTCTTCTATTAATTAAAAATACTGGAAGAGGATGTGATTTTTGTGTCTGCATATTTCCATGACTGGTTAAAATCAGATTTAACACTTTGTGCATCACCCGGCTTTTTTTGCAGCATCAAAGCATTGTACAATCCAATCAGCGCCCAACCGTTTTTTTTCCATTTATGTAAGTCCTGTCTGTATATTTTTTCCGCTTCATTGTATTTTCCAGCTTTTATCAGCACGGTCCCCAGATGATGCCTTATCGAGAAAAACCAGTCTGGAGGCTCATTGTAGTTGAGATTATCTTCTATCGCAATTGCCTCATTCAATAAGGTAATACTTTCGCTTAAATGATTTTGTTTTGCGGCAATACCTGCACTTAAAACATGATCAGCAATCTTGGCCAGGTCGGCCGTGGTATTGATATCCCAAACCGTTAGTCGCTGTAAACTTGTGTCGACAGATAACGTACGTAAAACATTCGATTCTTTTTGCGCATTGATGATATCATTTTTACCCAAATAAGCTAATCCTCGTGCATAATGCCAAATGGCTTTAGGATAGATGAGGTCCTTAGGTGGGGTTGAAAAACTAAAGATACTATCCCACATGGCAAACTTAGTAGCAATGTAATAAGGGATAGTGTAATAGTGTTGCAATGTACCCCATTTTGGCTGGTCCATAATGTCAGTTGCCGTGTGTTTCTGTATTTCTTTTGCGGCCATCCATGCCAGTTTAGAATTCCCTTCCAAAGTAGCGGTGGCGGCCAGAAAATGATAATTATGAGGAAAGTAGGCGAGTGGATAAACTCCTTGCGCATTGCAGGCCGTCGTATAAACGCTGTCTATAGCAATTGCGCGTAAGTTGGAAAGTGTACCGAGGTGATAATCTCCTGTGTTAATGTAGATGTGCGAGGGCATATGCAATAAATGTCCGGATCCAGGCACCAGGGTCGACAGCAAGCTGGCACTCTCCAGCGCTTTTTCGGGAGTGGCAGAGGCTTCTAACGCATGAATATAGAAATGGTGTGCACCGGGATGCTTAGGATTGGACTGTATCAGGCGTTCCAATACCGTGATAAGTTCCGGTGTCCATGCCTTGGGCTTCTTTGTTTGTTTTTCATATAAGTCCCATGGATGTAAGTTCATCATTGACTCTGCGTATAGGGCACCTACGTCCGGATCAGTAGGGTATTGCGCATATACCTTTTTCATCGCCGCTGCATATGCTATGTCCAGATGTGTTCTGTCGGCAGGTGGGCGGGCTTCATATCGCGTTAACAAAGCATTAATCAGTGCGATTTCCATAGGGCTACAATTTCCGGAAAGGGATTGAGCCTTAATTGCTGCATCGTAGGCCCGTTGATAATTATCTTCTTCCATTCCACCATTATAGTTGGGTCCCAAAACGTAGGCATACCCCCAATAAGCCATTGCACAGTTCAAATCCAGACGCGTAGCTTCATAAAACGATCTGGCAGCCTCAGCATGATTAAATCCGTAAGCGAGCATCATTCCCTGGTTAAAATATTCCTTCGCTTCTTTGTTGGGCGTCGAAATTTTGAAACTAATACCATCAAGACCTTTAAATAAAGGCGCCTTTTTCCCAGATGCATACCAGTCTTTGTCGGTGGTTTTTGTACCAGAACAGACGGCAACTTGCCCAGCCCGTTCTTTGGTCTTATTAGCATTGGTACAGGAAAGAAAGATGGTTGCGATAAACAGAGAGAGGAAAAATCTAGTCATAACAAACTTTTTAAACTTGTTGATTGATAAATTTCTCGAACAGCAGTTCGGCAACCTAGCAGAGCGGCAGACTAAATAAGAAAATATTCAAATAAAAGCTTCTAAGTCCTTCTTTTATATAAAGATAAAAAATATTAATCGGTTGCTGCAAGAAAATAGAGTTGCGGATAATATAATGAGTTGAAGCCTGGATGAAAAGCTCATATAGGGCTATCCTTCATATTTATGATATTCAGTAACTGTCAAAAAATACCCGTCGGGATCACGGAATGAAAACTCTTTTCTCAAAGAATTTGGATTCATGTGGATGTCTTCTTCTATTGCACAGCCGGCTTCAATGACTCTTTTGTAGATATCAACCATATTATCTGTTCTAAAATAAAGCAATAGTCCATTTCCTGATGTTATCATAGGATTCGTCATGGTCGGGTGATGATGTTCACCCCATTTGTGAAGGCAGAGCATGATTTCGTTATCGGCAGAGACTAAAACTGAAAAATTATCCCCACCATGATTATTGATAAGTCCAAATATTTTTTGATACCAAGCGGAGCTGGCTTCAACATCTTTTACTGCAATTATTGGGTCTAGTCTCATCATAGTTTACTGAATTTAATATAATCCTATTTATTACCATAGCATCCAAGCTGTACTAAGTTACAAAGAGGGGAGGCGTGATACCCATTTTAGGGATGGCTAAACCGGCTGTTGAAAGATAATGCAAACCGAAGTTGGATCAAGGGTAGCGAATTCTTTCAGCCCCCATGGTTTGTGGGATACCACTTTGGAATTGGGATGTAAGATTTCGGGAGCCCGTGATTTAATTTCTTCGTAGATGTTCTCAATATCATCGGTCGCTATCCGGATTTCGGGGCGATCCTTTATGGCAAATTCTTCGCTTTCTACCAATAGAAAAGTGATAGCATCCCGGCTGACTATATATAAAGTATCGTCATGATACCCAAGGGTGAAGCCCATGTTATCGATAAAAAATTTCAGACCAACTTTGATGTCTGTATAAAATACTTTGGGCAAAATCTGATTTAATGCCATAACAATATAAATTTTAACTTATACTAAGTTACATCCCTTGCACCAGATCCCAACTACAAATCTCTCATTTTATCATTTTTTAAGGTGCATAACAATAGTTATGCACCTTAAATTGAAATCAATTGTGTTTCCCCAGAATTTCAGCGAGCTTGGCTGCCAGCTCGGCTCCCTTAAGGTTTTTCGCTACAATGCGGCCATTGGGGTCAATTAAAAAGCTTTGTGGAACAGCGGTAACGCCATACAGTTGTGCTGCAAAATTTTCTGCTTTTAAATCAGAAACCTGCGGCCAGGTCAGGCCGTCAGTCCGGATAGCTTCCAGCCAATCACTTTTTCCCGATGCATCATCCAGTGATACACCTAAAATGGTGAAATTTGAATTTTTATAAGCCTGATATAATTTAATCAGATTTGGATTCTCCTTCCGGCAAGGTACACACCAGGAAGCCCAAAAGTCAAGCAATACATATTTTCCGCGAAATGAAGAAAGCGCTATTTGTTTCCCTTCGGTGTCGGCTTGTGAAAATTCAGGTGCCAGCTGCCCAATAGCTACTTTTTTGAGCGACTGCAACATGGCAAAAAGACCTTTACCATCACTACTGTTGCGAATGGCCGGTGATAAATTCAAAAACAAAGCTTCCAGTTTTTGAGGTTCGACATTAGAAATATCAGCGTACAGTGCCCTTAAACAAATGATGGAGGCAGGGTGGGTTTTAATGAACTGATCAACAGTGCCCTGCTCCAATGCCGCTTTGTACTCAATATCTTCCTTTACAATTTGGGTACCCGAAGCTGTGGCATCCTTGGCCATTCCGGTACTGTTTACTACTGTAGTGCCCTTATCAACGTACAGATAACGGTAATCCTCACGTGATGGCCCGGTGCCTTTGGCATTTACATAAAATATCGCCCGGTTGATTTGGCTTAAATAACCGCGAAGCTCAAACTTTCCATTACGAAGAACGGCCGAGTCAATTTTGGTTTGTTTGCCGGTATAATATTTAAGGTAGACTTTGGCAGGCGCATTTAATTGCCCTATGGTACCTTTGATAACAAAATTATTGGCTTGCGAGAAGCCCATGTAGGGCATCATGGCGAACAGGATAAAAAGAATTCTATACATTTTTTGTCGTGTTAAACGGATTAGTGATAACCATGATTTTGAACAATATTGGGGTTTACATTGATTTCGCCCAATGGAATGGGCATAATCCTGCGGTAATCGCCGGCCGGAATGATGCCAGTCGGATATTCTTCGGTACGCGGGATGTCCTGGTTCAACCGGTTCAGGTCAAAATAGCGGTCGCCTTCAAAAGCCAGCTCCTTACGTCTTTCTTTTACAATATCAGCCAATAAGGCCGTACCGGAAGAGCTGTAAGTCAGCGATGGATCTCTTCGCGTCATCAATGCGTTTAAAAGTGTTAATGCATCCCCTTTGTTGGTCCGGTATGCTGCCTCTGCAGCAATCAGCTGAACCTCTGATAAACGGATCACCTTCTTCTCATTGAAATCGCCGTTTAACACCGGATATTTGTTCACGATATAGGCTGGATCTTCGCCGCCAACCCGGTTTCTAACCCCCACAAGGATCAGGCTTTTCCGCACATCGGTAGCCGAATAGGTATCGTACAGTGATTTAGTGGTCAGCATTTCGCCGTCGCTGTTATCGGCCTGCACATAATGCATAGACAGTTCGTCTATCCCGTTATGATTAAAGGCATCAGATACCAGCTCAAAAAGGGTTTCTACTTTGTTGCTTTCATCATGAGGGGTAGCTGCAGCCCAATAACCGGCCAGATCAGTACGACCAACCAAGGTAAAGCCGCTGTTGTTCAGTACGTCTTTGGCTTGTGTATAGGCCAGCTCGTAATCGCCTTTGTACAAGTTTACTTTAGCTTTTAAAGCCAGGGCTGCATATTTAGAGAATCGCCCGGAGCCCTTGTATTGCGTCATCAATGTGGTGGCCTGGTCCAGATCGGAAAGGATTTGGGCATACACCTCGGCTACAGTATTTCGTCTAGGTAGAGCTGCAGGGTCGTAATGCAATACGATGGGTACTCCAGGCGAATTGGCGTCAATGGTATAAGCTTTTCCAAAAAAACGCACCAGGTCAAAATAAACCAATGCGCGGATGGCATAGGCTTCGCCTTTATATTGCATCACCTCATCTCCTTGTTTCAAAGGGGCGTCAATAATGTTGTTGGCCTGCAAAATGTTGGCATAACCGAAAGTCCACACCCGGTTGCTATAAGCGCCATCGGTAGTAATGGAGTAGGCATTTTCGCCATTAAACAAACCAATATTGATGGTAGACAGGTAAATGTTATCGGCCAGCAAGTCGCCCAGCAACGGAACCGCACCACCACGCAGTTCGCCACTGCGTAAATTGGCATAAGTACCGTTTAAGGCGGTTTTGATATCGGCAGCAGTTTTCAGGGCATCTTCGCGCGCAATGCTCGTATAAGGTTTTTGATCTAAAAAGTTCTTGGAACAGGAAGCCATGGAAAGTACTGCTGCAAGGCCTCCGGTTAGTATATAATGATTAAAATTTTTCATGTGATGGCTTAAATTAAAACTTCAGGTTAGCACCCAGGGTAAACACTTTTGGCATAGGGATATTGTAGTTGGATTGCCCGGTTAGTCCGGCTTCAGGATCGTATGGCAACTTTTTATCTCTAACCCAGGTGGCCAGGTTGGTTCCCCGTACATAAATACTCAGGCCATCAATTTTTGCTTTGGATAAAAAGGCCTTCCTGAAAGCATAGCTCAATGTCAGCTCCCGTAAACGGATGTAATCACCTTTATATAAAAAGCGGCTCGAAGCCCGGCTGGAGTTGTTGGTATTGTTAAAAATGTAAATTGGATTGTCGGTCACATCGCCCGGTTTTTGCCAGGCATTCATTTGCGAAGCAAAGTGGTTAAATGAACTGTTGTCGCCATCAGATTGAGTATAGCGCGACCATAAATCCATTACATGATTGCCAAAGTTGTAGTACAGCAATCCATCCAGGCTAAGGCCCTTATAGCTAAACGAGGAGGTAAAACTTCCAAACACCTTAGGTGTAGCGGTATAATTGGGCACCAGCTTGGCCAGATTGTAATTGCTGGTAGTTTGGCTCATGGTTTCGTCGGTATACCAAAGTGGTTTACCATTGGCAGGATCAACACCGGCCCACTGGCGCAGGTAAAAAGTTTGAAAATCAAGGCCAACTCTTCTGATTACTGATGAACCTTTCATGTCCTTCCCATCAACCAAGGCAGTAATTTTGTTGATGTTATGGGAAATGTTAAAGCCTGCAGTCCATTTAAAATCTTCAGTTTGAACCGGTGTTCCACTCAGCGTAAATTCAACCCCACGGTTGCGCATAGAGCCGATATTATTTAAGAAAGCACCTGAACCGGTGGTTGCAGAAGTAGGCTGGCTAAGCAATAATTTGGTTGCCGCCCTGTTGTAATAGTCGAAGGTAAAAGACAACCTGTTATTGAATAAGCCCACATCTAAGCCCAGATCCAATTGTTTATTGGTTTCCCAAGTCAGGTAAGGGTTTCCAACTGAAGTAGGTCCGCTGCCAACCTCGCCATCGTAGTTGAAATTGTAGTAGGATACTGCGTAATCGCTGGATGCTCCGTAGCTATACAATTGCCTCCATCCATAATCGTCAATATTGGCATTGCCCGTAAGGCCATAACTGGTCCTGACTTTCAAAAGGTTAATGAAACCAAGGGATTTGATAAAAGTCTCGTCCTGTGCGTTCCAGGAAGCACCTACAGACCAAAAATTTCCGTATCTGTTTTTTTCGCTGAAACGGGATGAGCCGTCACGACGGAAACTTCCCGAAAGGACATATTTTCCTTTGTAGGAGAAGTCGGCCAAACTGAGCAGGGAAGCAACGGTATAATCAGAATTGGCGCCCGAGGCCTCGTAAGGCTTGGTACCATTTGATGGAACGGTAACTGCCGGGTTTAAAGGCAAGCCCGTAGTAGCGGCCGTAGAAGTATAATTTTGTGATTTTTGCGCCTCGTAGCCTACTTTTATATTTCCTACCCAGGTTTGATCGCGTTTCAAGTCCAGATGGTAGTCAACCATATTGGTCCAGGTCCAATTAAAATAACGGGTATAGCCACGTGACGAGAAACCACTGTCATAAAACGTTCCAGCGCCATGTTTTGGGTTGTAATAGGTATCCTCTTCCAGGTTGTTATAATCGGTACCCAGTCGCGATGTAAAGCTCAGGTTGTCGGCAATTTTATATTCAGCCGATAAGCTACCCAACCCTTTAAACTGGTTCATTTTATTTTTGTTGTATTTGGAGACATACAGCGGGTTCGACTTGGAACCAAAAACTGCAACATCTATGTTGTAGGTGCCATCGGCGTTATACGGCGAAATAAAAGGGAACAGGTGTATGGCAGCATCAATGGGATTGTCGGCCGAACTACCATTTGGTGGCGAATTCTGCCCATTCGCGCCTACAATGATACTGGTAGCCAATGAAAAGCGTTCATTCAGCTTGGTTTTTAAATTAACCTTAAATGAATAACGGCTAAAATCTGATGCGATTACAGTCCCTTGCTGGTTAAAATAGCCACCGGAAACATGATATTGCGTGTTGCTGGTACCACCGCTGATGCCCAGGTTGTACTGCTGCTGCCGGCCATCTCTTTGTACCAAATCGAGCCAATTGGTATTGACGCCGTTTCCGGCATTAAATTTTTGATCCAGGTACTGGAACACGTTGGCTGCCGTAAGCCCATTTTGTTTGGCATAGCTGGCATTGTTTAACATACCCTGGGCAGTAATGGTACGCCATTGCTCGGTAGTCAGCAACTTACCTGCCTCTGGAGTAGTGCCCAGCTTGGTCAAGCCGTATTCGGTATCAAAAGTTACTTTTGTTTTGCCCTGAACGCCCTGCTTGGTGGTGATGATGATGACACCATTGGCCGCCCGTGATCCGTAAATGGCCGAGGCCGCGGCGTCCTTCAATACGTTGATGCTTTCTATATCATTAGGGTTGATGGCAGATAAGACATTGGAGGTAGTGGTTGACCGCGACAACTGCCCAGAGCTGACGATGATACCATCGATAACAAACAAAGGATCGGACCCAGCCGAGATGGAGCCAATTCCGCGGATGCGGATCTGTTGCAAGGCCCCCGGTTGGCCCGATGAACCCACAGACTGCAAGCCGGCAACGCGGCCCTGTAGGGCTTGGTCGACCGAAGTATACGAACGGTTTTCCAATTCCTGTGATTTGACCAGACCTACTGCTCCGGTGCTGATAGCCTTGGCCTGTTTGCCATAGCCGTTAATCACCACTTCGCTCAATAAACCGCCCAATGGCTTCAGGCTAATCTTCAGATCGCCCTCAACCGGCAATTGTTGTTCATATTTCTGGTAACCTATGAAGCTAAAAATAAGCACATCGGATGCGCCGGGCAAGGTAATTTGAAATTGTCCTTTGCCGTCGGTAACGCTACCTATAGCTGGGTGTTGCTGCGACCTTACGTTTACACCCGGCAGGGGTAGGTTTTGATCGTCGGTTACGATACCCCGCACTACTATCGTTTCGGCAGCATTACTTTCTGCCGAAGGTTGATCTTTAGCACTGATGACTACTACATTTTTGATCACCTTATAGGTTAGCGGCAGGTTATTCAGTAATTTGGCCATTACTTCGGCAATCTCCGCATCCTTAACGTCGATGCTGACCAGCTTTTTAAAAGGCACCACCTCATTGTTATAGGCAAAGCGGTAATTGGTTTTCTGCTCTATTTTTCTAAGCACAGTGCTCAATGCAGTTTGCTTAGATTCAATGGTGATCCGCGTTTGAGAATATAGCGCCGCCTGGGTATGAATAGTGAGCAACGCAAGTATTAAAAGTAGCTTCATTTTTAGAAAATGTTTTCGATAGCACGTGGCAAAATGGTTCTGAAAGAAAAGTTTGTTTTTCTTCATATATTTGTTTTGAATAGTTGATAATAAAAGGTTGATATATTCTCTTTTCCGGGGAAATCATCAGGCTTCAATTATTTGATAACGGGGAATGGCTTCAACATTTCCCGTTTATAACCAGCCTGAAATCAGTTGCTTATCATTAGTTTTTTTCCATTCAGTTTGTAGTTAAAGGGTTTAGAAATTTTCATTATATTTAGTATATCTTGTATGTTTTCTTCTTCAAATATGCCAGTGTAGCGGTATTGCATTACCTCCTGGTTTTTAAACTCCACCTGGATATCAAACCGTCTTTCCAGCATCTGGGCAACATCAATCATAGCACAATTGGAAAATGCCAGCTTATTGTCCATCCAGGCGGTTTCTGCCAATGGGGTATGCCGACTCAAATGCGAAAGATTGTCGAGTTTAATTTTAGGTGTGTTTTCTGTTCCTATGCCAGGTTCCGACTGATCTTTGCGTACGGTAAGCTTCTCGTTTGGACGTAAAATAATATTTTCGGCAGGCCTGTCGTTAAAGCTCACCTCAATCCGTCCCCTGATCAGTGAAGTTTCAATCACCTGATCACTGGGATAACTTTTTACATTGAATGCCGTACCTAGCACTTTGATGTTTATTTTATCGGTATAGATCACAAAAGGATGCTCAGGATCTTTCTTTACATCAAAAAAGGCTTCACCATCCAACCATACTTCGCGCAATTTGCCTTTAAAATTATCGGCATATTGCAGCCGGCTATCCGAATTTACCCATACCGAAGTACCATCGGGAAGTTTGACCATAGTTGTAGACCCTTTTTTGGTCACCACCTGGCTTTTAGACAAGCTATCGCTTGCAAAAGGAGAGAAACGCCAGATAAAAACGGCACAAATCAATAAAAAACTTATGGCTGCAAGGGCAACCAATTTAGGGCGGTTGCGGCCACCTAAATAAGTAGCAGGGGAAGGAGGCACATGCAGATGCATTTTTAAAGAATGCAAGGCAAAAGCCTGCTCGGCCTTGCTCAGCTCTTCTTCTGTCGCTTCTTCTTCAGGGGCATTAAACGACAGATATACTTTTTTCAGCTCCGGATCGGCATCAATCATTTTTTTCAATTGCTGCAAATCTTTTTCACTGGCTTCGCCCGCTAGCTGCCTGCTCAAAAGTTTAAAAAAAATATCTTCGGCCATGGATTTCCTGTTGTTTCCATGATAAGACAATAAAATGGGAGGGAACCACCGGTCTGCCTGAAAAAATATTTTAAGAATTTAAATGCTGCTGCATGTATTGGGTAATCTTTTTGAGTGCATTGCTCATGTGCCCTTCAATGGTATTGGTTGAAATACTTAAAATTTCGGATACCTGCTTATAACTGAAACCTTCATTTTTAACCAGACGGTAAACGATCTCGCATTTAGGAGGCAGCATATCGATAGCTTTTTTTAAGCTCAGCTGCAGTTCTTTTTCTATGATATAGTCTATTGGTGTAGCATTGCTGGCAGGTAGCAGTTCCAGATCATCTAAGCCAACATTGTACCGACCTTTATTTTTTTTCAAATGGTTGAAAGCCGAATTTTTAACCAGGGTAAAAAGATAAACCCTAAAATCTATCACCTGCTCCAATTTTGGGCCCATCAGCCAGATTTTCATCATCGCATCAGCATACAATTCCTCAGCAACTTCGTCAGAATGTACTATGGCGGTAGCAAAACGGATTACAGGTGTATAAAAACATACAAATAGCTTACGGTAGGCAGCTTCATCCGCATAAACGGCTACGGCATGTTTTAGGTTGGCTATATCTGTAAGTTTGGGCACCATGCTTTGGTATCGAATTTATGGTCAAGGCGCTCAAACTTACAGATTTCTAACTAATATTTTCCGGAAAACTATGTAAAACGATATTAACTTGTCTGAATACCTTAATATCCCGGGTTCTGTACCATGTTCCGGTTCAACATCATTTCCATTTGAGGTATAGGCATTAGCTTTTGATACGATTGAATCCCTAAAGTTGATTCGGACAGGTTGTTGCGCTTTAAGAAAGCAAAAAACACTCCTTCATTACTCAGATCAGCTTTTAATTCTTCCTGCAGTAGCGGTAAAACATTATTCTCGCTCAATGACACAGGTAATTTTCCATTTCTTACCCGTACCAGATTCAACAAATCAATTGCTTCATCTTTGTTGTTCAACTTCAAATTCACTTCCGAAGCAAGCAACAATACTTCCGTATATCTGGTCAAACTACGATAATTTCCCTTTCCGTAGAACTGGTCATAGTCGCTCGGTTTTGTAATGTAACCTGAAGATTGATTATAATCAATGCCAAAAATACTTTCGTTAGCCGTGGTATGAATCAGCGTTTTGCTCGCCAAAGTATATTTGCTTGCATTAATAATCTGACTCAGGTATTTTTTAGCAGTTGCATAATCACCATTATCGGCAGCTATTCTTGCCGCAACAGACCTGGCCATATCAGCTTCTTTATCGCCCGTCGCCAGGTTTTGGATGCTTGCCTCTAAGCCAGCCAATAACGCCTCCGATATTGTTTTTTTGTCTGTCCGGGCAGGAGGATTAGTGTCCCTATAATTCTCAGTATGCATAAATGGGGTATCTCCCCAAAAATTCATCAGCATCCAGTAACTGTAAGCATAAAATGGATAGGTTTTGTGCTTAAATGATTTAAAGGAAGATGATTTAGCAGCATTATCCATGACGGTATTTGCCCTGTTAATGGTAACGTAAAGACTGCTAAACAACGTATTGATACTGGCACTACCCGAACCAACATCATGCCTGTAAAAATCATGTTGTGGCATACCAGAGATGGTTTTACAATATAATCCTTCCAATTTGAAATAAGTTTCAGTTGCTTTTATATTTGCAGCTAACACCGCATTATAAGCTGCCAAAAATTGTGCTTCAGTGTTGAAAAAATCATCTACTATCACCACCACTTCAGTTCCTTTCAGCTCAACCGAAAAAACTTTATCCATAGCAAAGTCGGCCAAAGTAATATTGAGCCCTTTATAACGGTTTTTCATGTTATCGGATATCGCTTTGGCATTTAAACGCTCTAACCCCTCCTTTATCGATTGTTTTAAAGCTGCATCTACCGAGCCGTCGTTTTCTATATCTGCCGAGATGATGCTCAAGAGCTCTGTTAACCGGGCATTGTCTGATGATGAGATTTGCAATAATGCCGCAGAGATACCCAATAAAATATTAGCATTGTCATCATTCTTTGTTAATGAAACCA
Organism: Pedobacter schmidteae; assembly: GCF_900564155.1. Classification (NCBI taxonomy): domain Bacteria; kingdom Pseudomonadati; phylum Bacteroidota; class Sphingobacteriia; order Sphingobacteriales; family Sphingobacteriaceae; genus Pedobacter; species Pedobacter schmidteae. Next base: position 4,473,110 of record NZ_LS999839.1, read on the forward strand.
ATTCACTGCTGGTGTTTGGCGCTGTTTTAACAAAAAAAGCAGCATAAATTTCAGTCAGTGCCTGTTTTTTGGCTTCACTAAAACTTTTCTTATCCTTCTTCATCAACGACCTTACTCTTTTCTCTTCCAGATGGCTCAGTACATTGACATTGATGGATTTGTTGTTGCTGATATCAGCAATTGCATTTAATGTGATGGGAGATCCGGAAAGACTCCCGTTAATTTCATTGAAATAATATCCGTCAACCGAAAGCTGCACATAGTTAGATGATAACTCCACGTCGGCTAAAGAAAAGCTTCCTTTATCGTCTTGTATTTCTGACTTAAAAGATCTTCCTGTTGGATTCAGTTCTGCATTGAGTTCATAAATGGTAACTACAGAGCCCCGAACAAACGGCCCCTTTTCTACTGCGCCCTGAATAGTGGTCTTTTGATGTGCACCATCAGTCGGATCATTCTTTTTGGAGCATGCCAAAATGCAAGTCAACGCAAACAACAGGAAAAACGGTCGGATAAATGAAATGGTAGAAAACGTCATATTTGATTTTTTTTGCGAAGATATAAAAAAAGAGAACGACGAGGTTAAAAAGGGGGTGTATCAAATCTGATACACCCCCTTTTTAACCTCGTCATTTACAGCCTATTTTACACGCTCAACATAATCGCCTGTACGGGTATCTACTTTAATTTTATCTCCCTGATTCACAAACAGAGGGACTTTTAATTCGATACCATTTTCGGTAGTGGCAGTTTTTTGCGCTCCCGAAGAAGTATCACCTTTAACAGCTGGCTCGGAATAAGTAATTTCCAACTCCACAAAATTTGGTGCCTGTGCCATAATCGGCTCTTCACTTTCAAAAGAAACAATCACATCCATTCCTTCTTTCAGGAATTTTGCCGAAGTACCAAATAATGCTTTGGGAACATTAAACTGATCAAATGAAACATTGTCCATCACCACAAAATAATCGCCTTCTTCGTATAAATATTGATAGTCATTAGTCTCTACACGGCAAATCTCTACCGCTTCATCGGTTCCCAAACGGGCCTCTACAATTTTTCCGGTTTTGATGTTTCTAAATTTGCCCAGATAAAAAGCGCCACCTTTGCCGGGGGTGCGGTGTAAAATTTCGGTAACGGTTACCAGTTCACTATTAAAGCGTAATATATTTCCTACTTTAATTTCAGATGCCTTTGCCATAAAATGTAATTGTATTTTTTTGCTGCCAAAGATATGTTTTTTTTGATCGCATTATTTTCAGTTTCTATATCTTTATTCCCGATTGTTAAATAATGAATAAAGCGACGATATGAATAACAGCGAACTGGCATTAAGGTCAGTTAAGGTAACCAGATATGTAACTCCCTTGAGGGAAGGTGGGTCGATGCCTGCGATAGCGGAAGCCGACGATGGCTTTTTATATGTACTTAAATTTAGAGGCGCAGGACAAGGCACAAAGGCTTTGATAGCAGAAATAATAGGTGGCGAAATTGCTCGGGCATTGGGTTTTAAAGTGCCAGAAATTGTGTTTGCTTCCTTAGATGAGGCTTTTGGACGGATAGAACCTGATGAGGAAATACAGGATTTGCTAAGGGCAAGTGAAGGCTTAAACCTGGCTTTGCACTACCTTTCGGGAGCCATTACCTTTGATCCGGTGGTCACTACCATCGATGCCAGACTGGCTTCACAGATTGTTTGGCTGGATTGCTTGCTGACCAATATGGACCGCACCGCCAGAAATACCAATATGCTGATCTGGCATAAAGAACTGTGGTTGATAGACCATGGTGCATCTTTATATTTTCACCACTCCTGGCAAAACTGGAAGGAGCAGGCGCTGCGCCCTTTTGCATTGATTAAGGATCATGTTTTGCTGCCCTGGGCTACTGAACTGGAACAGGTGGACCGGGAATTTACCAGCATACTGACCCCAGAACTGATTGCAGCGGTGACAAACCTAATCCCGGCAGAGTGGTTGACTGATGAATCCTCATTTGACCATGCAGAGGAGCACAGGCAAGCTTATATTCACTTTTTAGAAACCAGAGTGGCCAATTCGGCGATTTTTGTAAAAGCAGCACAAGATGCAAAAGCAGCACTTATTTGAGTACGCCGTAATCCGCGTGGTACCCAGGGTAGAGCGCGAAGAATTCATCAATGTGGGGGTGATTGTTTACTGTAAGCCACTGAAATTTCTGGAAGCAAAATTTGAATTGAACACAGCGCGGTTGCTGTCATTTTGTAAAGACCTGGATTTGGATGTTTTAAATGAGAACCTGGGATCTTTTGTGAAAATTTCGGCGGGGGGATTGCAAAGTGGACCAATTGGTCAACTGGACGCACCATCCAGGTTTCGCTGGCTAACCGCAACGCGAAGTACTGTTTTGCAAACCTCAAAAACACATGCCGGCTTTTGTGCAGATGCAGGGGAGACTTTAGAAAGACTATTTGTTGAAATGGTGATTTAATTGATTTGCTTGCCGGATTGAACTAATTTTGACTTAATATTGTACCAAGCAGAAAACAAGAATACACATGGAGGATAAAGTGATACTGGTGGATGTTAATGACCGGGCTATTGGCCTGATGCCGAAAATGGAAGCTCATATACAGGGCAAGCTGCACAGGGCTTTTTCGGTTTTTATTTTTAATACCAAGGGTGAGCTACTTTTGCAGCAGCGGGCGCTAGACAAGTATCACTCGGCCGGAAAATGGACAAATACCTGCTGCAGTCACCCAAAACCCGACGAAGAAACCATCAATGCTGCCCACCGGAGATTAATGGAAGAGATGGGGATGGAGTGCGAACTGCATCCTGTTTTCAGCTTTCAATACCGGGCAGAGGTTACGGAGGGAATTATAGAAAATGAATATGATCATGTATTTTTTGGGATAACAGACCAGGTCCCGGTGATAAACCCACTGGAAGTTGCAGACTACAGATACATAAATATGAACGATTTGCCTGATGAAATTGCCACTCAGCCTGATCAATACACCGAATGGTTAAAAATCTGCCTCATTCGCGTAATGGAATGTTACGGCAGAATGTTTTAATATATAAAAACATTGATTATTTTACTCATCCTTTTATTTTAAACTAAAGAAAATCAATATGATTATTGAGCCTAAAATGCGCGGCTTTATATGCCTTACTGCACATCCGGCAGGATGTGAACAAAATGTAGCGAACCAGATTAACTACGTAAAATCGAAAGGAGCCATAGCCGGGCCAAAGAAAGTGCTCGTTATCGGGGCTTCCACAGGATTTGGGTTGGCTTCAAGAATCACCAGCGCATTTGGATCTGATGCTGCTACCATAGGTGTTTTTTTCGAAAAGCCACCTATGCCGGGCAAACCAGCATCACCAGGATGGTACAACAGCGCCGCATTTGAAAAACAGGCACATGCTGCCGGCTTGTATGCAAAAAGCATCAATGGGGACGCCTTTTCGGAAGAAATTAAACAAAAAACACTCAACCTGATAAAAAACGATCTTGGACAGGTTGATCTGGTAATTTATAGCCTGGCATCACCAAGAAGGGTACACCCTAAAACCGGTGTGATCCATAACTCTGTGCTAAAGCCAATAGGCGATACAGCTTTTACCAATAAAACAGTCGACTTTCATACAGGAGCAGTTTCTGAGGTATCCATTTCACCGGCAAATGAAGAGGAAATTGAAAATACGGTAGCTGTAATGGGTGGCGAGGACTGGGAAATGTGGATTGATGCTTTGAAGGCCGCAAACCTGCTTGCCGAAGGAGCAACCACTGTAGCTTATTCTTACATTGGCCCTTCGCTAACCGAAGCGGTGTACCGCAAAGGAACCATCGGACGTGCCAAAGATCACCTGGAAGCAACAGCATTTACCATTGCGGATAAATTAAAAGCTTTGAATGGAAAAGCCTTTGTATCGGTAAACAAAGCCCTGGTTACACAAGCGAGTTCGGCCATACCGGTAATTCCGTTGTACATATCATTGCTTTACAAAGTCATGAAGGAAAAAGAGATACATGAGGGCTGTATTGAGCAGATACAACGTTTATTTGCCGAAAGGTTATACCGCAATCATGACATACCTACCGATAAGGCAGGCAGAATCAGGATTGATGACTGGGAGATGCGCGAAGATGTGCAGCAAAAGGTTTCTGCCTTGTGGACAGAAGCCACTGCCGAGAGCTTACCACAGATAGGTGACCTGGCCGGGTATAAAAAAGACTTTCTGAACCTGTTTGGTTTTGACGTGGCTGGCATTGATTACGGAAAAGAAGTTGATGAAATGGTAGAAATACCTGGGTTGGCTTAATTTTTTTTTGAAATGATATAGGACCTTTTGGATAATCTGTTGTCTCATGCATGTAAGTTGATAATTACCGATACATGTTTAAAGGGATATTTAGAAAATTTAAGTCAGACACCAGTACCAAATACGGTTGGTTTGGAGACTATCCGTCGTGGGAAGAGGCTATAGCTCAAACCGACGGATACGATTCAGGCATTATTTTACAAAGAACAAAAAACGCCTTACTGAAGGTAAAAAATGGAGATGCCGTTTACGAACGGGATTCAGTATTGTTTAGCAAAAAAGAGTATCCGTTTCCATTGCTGAGTTTTTTAATGCACAGTGCGGCCATCAAAGGCAGGGCACTTCATGTGCTTGATTTCGGTGGGTCGTTGGGCAGTAGCTATTATCAGATCAAAGAATTTCTGACACCAAATGTCTGTTTAAGTTGGAACGTAATTGAACAGGAGCATTATGTATCGGCCGGAAGGGCACATTTTGAAGACGAACAACTGAAGTTTTACCACTCTATTGACGAATGTTTGCAAAACAAACAGATTGATTTTGTATTACTTTCCAGTTCTGTACAATACCTGCAGCAACCTCAACTTTTTCTGAGCCAGCTTGCGGCTTATAATTTTGACTTTCTGCTTTTCGACAGAACAGCGTTTCATTATGAACCAAATGACCGTTTGACCTTACAATTTGTGCCACCAGACATTTACGAGGCTTCGTATCCGGCGTGGTTTTTTAATCAGGAGAAGTTTTTCGCCCATTTTTCTGAGAATTATGAGGTCGTTGCGGATTTCCCTTCTTATGTAGATGGCGAGTCGGTATTGTATATAGACGAAAATCCTTTGGGTTATGGAAGGGGATTTTACTTAACTAAAACATTAAAAGATGGTTAAATAGAAAAAAGCAATTACCCGGCATACTTTTAAAATAAATTATAAAGTAGTACTTTAGTCCTCAGCTAAAAGGAGAAAATGAGGGATATTAGAGCTACAACATTTAATTTATGGGGATTTGCAATGGGGATTGCATTATTTTTTTTCTCTTGTAAGAAAGATGGTAATGATGCGGAACAGCCTATGCTGAACCCGCCGGTAAAAAGTTACATTGTTATTGCAAGGATAGATAAAAAAGGCACAAACAGCAATTCGGAGGGGACGGCAGTATTAAAGGGTACTTATGATGAAGCAACTAAATTATTAAGCTATAAACTTGAATATAAAGATTTGATTCCGGAATTGATCACATTTAGGTACGGCTCGAAAGGATCGGCAGGTACATTGATAAAAGAGCTATACAGAAGCAGCGGAAAGGCCAATATCCTGACTGTTTCGGGTTCTGTATCGTTGACACCATTGCAGGAGCGGAATTTACTGAAAGGACTTTGGTTTGTTTCTGTAAATACATTGAAACTCTCGCCAGAGATTTCCGGTTATCTTACACTTAAACAAAAGCAGTAAGATAAGCTATGAAAGATCAGCAGAACAATGGCTTATCCAACGAGGACCTCAATCTATTCAAATCTGTACGGGAGCGTGACAAGAAGGCATTTGAACTGTTTTATAAGCAGTATTACAAACAACTGTTTGCACTGGCTTATCGTTATGTTGGGCAAATGGAAGTTGCAGAAGAGCTGGTTCATGATTTATTTATAACCGTTTGGAACAAATCAGATCAACTAAATATTCAACATTCGATTAAAAGTTATCTGTTTAAAGCCATTGTAAATTCGTCGCTGAATTATATAAAAAAAGAAAAAATGCAAACAGAAAAGCACTTAGCCTATCTGGCTGTCCAGGATCCTGAACCCGTTTCAGAAGAAAACAAAGGTATGGCCGATGAAAAAATGCTAAAAAGCCTGGAAGAGGCGCTGGAACTGTTGCCTGCCAAATGTAAACAGGTGATGTACCTGAGCCGTTTTGGAAAGCTGAAACAGCAGGAAATTGCCTTGCAAATGGATATTTCATTGAAAACGGTTAAAAATCATCTCACCTATGGTTTCCAAAAACTACGGGAGCATCTGGCCAGTAAACAAGAACTGATCACACTGCTGCTTATCTTTTTTAAAATCACCTTATTTAATACCGCTCTGTTATGAAAAAATTTGAAACAAATGAGGAAATGATTTACGGACTGATTATAGATGATCTGGACGGAATCATATCGGCAAACGATAAAGCTACGCTGGAAAACTGGCGTAACACTTCAGCTGCCAATGAACAGGTATATCAGGAATTCCTGAATGTACACCTCAATATGAATAAATTGTTTGAACGTGGTGGCTATGACACACAATCTTCCTGGGAAGTGCTGGACAAAAAAATCAGTACTGCCCCTCTTGCCGAATCTGCAGATGCTAAGCGGGGCAGGGCCACAAAATTGTGGTACGGAATTGCGGCATCCATATTGATTGTTTTATCGGCAGGATACTATTTCACTTATAGCAATAAGTACGAGGAAATCAGCACAGGAAACAAGGGTACTTATATTATATTACCCGATAGCACACGCGTTGACCTGAATTCGGCTACGACTATCAGATACCGCAAACAAACCTTTTTGAAAAACAGAAAGCTGGAACTGCTGAACGGTGAAGTATTCATCAATGTAATAAATCATAAGCTACCTCAATTTAAGCTGGTTATAGGTGAGCTTGAAGCCCTGGACATTGGCACAAGCTTTAATGTGATCAAAACCGACAACTCTGTTCATGTGATTGTAGAGAATGGAGAAATTGCCTTAAAAGAACCTTCAGCTGATAAACAAGTGATGCTAACCCCCGGTAAACTGGGCACCTATGATGTAGGTACCAAAGCCCTTTTGGCGGTGGATAACTTAAACCCCAATTACAAGTCCTGGCTAAATAAAGAATTTATTTTTAATGAAGTTCCACTAAAAGATGTGGCCAGTCAATTGTCAAAAGTGTACCAGGAACCTATCCTTGTAAAAGGCAACAGTTTAAAATACAGAAAATTAACTGCAAGACTACATTATCAAACTTTGGATAGCGTAATTGCCGTTATTTCTGCATCTTTACAATGTAAAGCAACTAAATCTAAGGCTACTTATATCTTATCTGAAGATTGACAGGCTGCTTTTCAATTTAGCAGACAATGAGATTTTTCAGAGCAATTGGGTTTTTACTTTTTTTATCGTGTTTAGTTAGCAACCTGCAAGCGCAGGTTGGAAATATTCTGGAGCATAAAATCACCGTTAATTTACCTGCCGACTCGTTAATTAAAACGATTCGCAGACTGGAATTAAAGACACGAAATAGCTTTGCTTTCGATCCCGACCAACTGCGGCCGGTTCATGTGACGGCGCATAGGTTTGTTCAGACTCCCTTATCGATAGTATTGGAAAAGCTACTGACAGGCACTGCCTTAAGTTACAAACTGGTGGGCAATGACATAGTCATCATTCCTAAGAAAATAAGTAACTGGACCATAAGAGGGCATGTCAGGGACAAATCGAATGGGGAAGAACTAATTGGAGCAACTTTTTACATTCCCGCTATCGACGCCGGGGTAACCACCAATCAATATGGCTTTTATGCGATATCTGTCCCGGAAGGCACTTATCAGGTAATGGTTTCCGGCTACGGCTACCAAACCAGCACCCAAACGATTTATCTGAACAGCGATAAGGAACAGGAAATAGAATTATCCCTTAAAACACGACAGCTGAAAGAGGTAGAAATTAAACAATCTGTTTTGACACCAAATCCGATATTGATGAATGAACAGAATTTTACTGTTAAACAGCTGAGTCGCACTCCTTACTATGCCGGAGAAACAGATGTGGTAAAGAAGCTGCAAATGGAAAATGGCATCAAAGCACTATCAGAAGGAAGCTCAGGTTTGTTTGTAAGAGGGGGGAATACCGATCAAAACCTCGTTTTATTGGATGAGGCGGTGGTGTATAACCCATCCCATCTGTATGGATTGATTTCTGTTTTTAATCCTGATGCGGTAAACAATATACAGATATACCGTGATTATATCCCTGCAAATTTTGGTGGCCGGCTGTCTTCGGTAATTGTAAACAGAATGACGGAAGGTAACAGCAAAGCCTATCATCTCACAGGTGGAATCAATTTCATGTCGGCGCGCTTAGCTGCAGAGGGGCCGATTGTAAAAGAAAAGGGCTCTTTTATTGTAGCTTTCAGACGAAGCCTGTTAGATGTATTCCATAATAGATTCAAGTTATTCAACCCTAAATCAGTCTATTACGATATAAATGCTAAAGCAAACCTAAAAGTAGATAAAAACAACAGTTTATTTTATTCCATCTACCTTGGCAAGGACAAATTGTTATCAGAAAATAGCTATACCAATAACTGGGGCAATTTAACTTCTACTTTGCGATGGAACCATATTTTTAATTCCCGCGTATTTTTGAATGTTTCGGCGGTGTACAGTGATTATAGTAATTTGCTGGACCTGAACGCCGATACACTTTCTAAAAAAAACCAATGGAATACCGGAGTCAAGGACCTGACCCTGAAAACCGATTATACCTATTACAGGAGTCCCACCAATCAAATTAAATTTGGGATTTCGGGAACCTATCACAGGTTTACACCTGGTGAGAGTAGCAGGTTGCAATCTGCTGATTTTAATATCCCCCGCGACCGTTCATTGGAATCGGCCATATATTTTGCGCAGCAGCTGACCTTAAACAAAGTGTTTGAATTGAACTACGGGTTAAGGCTTGGTGTTTTTGTAAATGCACAACAAAAGAAGAATGTATTTGACCCGCAGGGTTATCCGGTAAACGTGGAAGATGTGAAAACCTTTGTGAACCCCGAACCAAGGATTAACATCAGCTACCTGCCTGGTGTTACCCAACGTATTTTTGCTACCTATAACCGCAACTATCAATACCTGCAGTTGTTGCAAAACAGTACACTAGCTTTTTCTTCACTTGAACCCTGGATTCCGGCTTCGGCAACAATAAAACCTCAGCGTGCCGACTACTTTTCATTAGGGTATATGAATATGCCTTCGGATTATATCTTTTCTGTCAATGCTTACTATAAGAAACTGAGCAATCAGCTGGAATTAACAGGACATGCCCAGATCATTAGAAATCCTGACATCAGAACTCAACTAAGAACCGGGAAATCTGATGCATACGGCTTTGAAACGCAAATCACCAAAACGGAGGGCAAGTTTACCGGATCAATAGCCTACAGTTATTCAAAAGTTTTCCGCAAAATTGATGGGCTGAACTCGGGCAATAGGTTTGTGGCCAATTATGACATCCCACACGAATTAAAGCTCAGTGCCAGGTACGAGTTTAATAACCAATTCTCCGTTCAATCCTTCTTTATTTATTCTACCGGCAGGCCACTTACCCTGCCAATAGGTTATTATCAGCACGACGGCTTAAACGTACCAATATATGAGGACAGGAATACCTCCAGATTTCCGGACCTCAGTAGATTGGATATTTCTGCTCAATACCGTTTTCAGGCTAAAATAGCCAAAAACCGCTTCCTGTCAAATGTAGTCTCCGTGGGCATATATAATTTATATAATCAGAAAAATCCGCTATATTACCACCTTAATCCAAATACAACGGGTTCGGCCAGAGCAAGTATAGAATATGGTTTTGGCATTTATCCATGGATAGCCTATAGTTTTAAAATTTAAGCAGCCGGTTGAAAGAAGATCCAAATGAGAAGTATACTGTTTATATTGATTGTTGTTGTGGTTTTGCCGGCGGCTTCAGGCTGTAAAAAAGGTAATCTGAACGAGGGTTTTATAAAGCCCGCACGGGTATACGATATGGCGGTTGAAGGTGGTTTTAATACGAATCAGCCCAGTCAATATATCCGGTTGACAAAACCTTCATTAAATCCGGATTCGGTTCCAAAACCCATCAGCAAGGCTTCGGTAGTAATTAATGATGGTAAAACAAATATTGTATTTAAGGAAACTCCTGCCGCTTCGGGAATATATGTGGGGCAAAACAGAAATGATCCAAATTATAACGGTGCCTATACGCTAACCATTAAATATAACAATAAAACCTATACCGCCGTTGATACCCTGCGCCAGGTGATCAACATCATCGATGACTTTTTGCCTTTGTCTACCAAGGTACTTCCGGATTCAAAAATAGCCGGAAATATTCCTAAACATACCTTTGGATATCTTAACGCCAACAAGTGGTACATTTCTTATCCGGACATCCCGAGCTGGGACCTTTCAAAATTTGATCAATCTAAATTTTATACCTATACGCACGTTTTGGGTTCACCTAACTCGCTTTACCCACTAAACAACCTAAAAAGAACATTTACATTGGGCAAAGAGGATGTTATCTTTATTTATAAAATATCGCTTTCGGAGAATTATGCAAAATACCTGTATTCGGTATTTATGGAAACCGATTGGAATGGATTGTTCTCGGGCGTACCTGTCAATGCCAACGGAAACATATCGGGCAATGTTCAGGGTTATTTTTCGGCCGTAGATATTGATAAGAGAAGCTATAAAGCTAAAGAATTACGATAATATGGCATTCGGTTTAAGCCTTAATAGTGTATTAACTACACTTTAAGCATCTGATAATAAATGGATTTGCGAGTTGCGATTTCAAAGTATTATAATATTTTTACGGCAAAACACCAGAACCATGAATATTAAGAAAGTACTTATTGCCAATCGGGGCGAAATAGCCATCCGTATTGAGCGCGCCTGTAGTGAACTCAACATTCAGACAGTAGCGATTTATACTTACGAGGACAGATATTCTTTGCATCGTTACAAAGCAGACGAAGCGTACCAGATAGGGCAGGACCATGAACCACTGAAACCTTATCTGGACATTACAGCTATTATTGAGATGGCTAAATACAGCGGAGCTGATGCCATTCATCCCGGCTATGGTTTCCTTTCTGAAAATGAAGAGTTCGCAAAAAAGTGCGCTGAAAATGAGATTACTTTTATCGGGCCAAGGCCGGATGTGATGCTGGCACTGGGAGATAAGGTTACCGCTAAAACGGTTGCCAAAGCTGCAGGTTTGCCTATTATTGAAAGTAATGAACAAGACCTGGATTCGATTGAAATTGCACTTGCTGAAGCAGCCAGAATTGGTTACCCCCTGATGATTAAAGCGGCATCGGGTGGGGGCGGTCGCGGGATGCGTATTGTGCGTAATGACGAGCAGTTGGAAAAAGGTTTCTTTGAGGCCAGAAGTGAAGCCAAAAATGCTTTTGGTGATGATACGGTGTTCCTTGAAAAATTTATAGACCGGCCTCGTCATATTGAAGTACAGGTTGTGGCCGACAATCATGGTGCCGTAGTTCATCTTTACGAAAGAGACTGCTCCGTTCAACGGCGTTTTCAGAAAGTTGTAGAGGTAGCCCCCTCCCTGAATTTAACTGAGCAAACCAAAAAACAGCTATATCATTATGCTACTGCTATTGCAAAAGCGGTGAAATATAACAATGTGGGAACCGTTGAGTTCCTATTAGATCAGCAGGAAAACATTTACTTTATTGAAGTAAATCCCAGAATACAGGTTGAACATACGGTTACAGAAATGATTACTGGTATTGACCTGATCAAATCGCAGTTATTTATTGCCGACGGATATCAACTTTCGGATCCGGAAATTGGCCTTAATGATCAGGAATCCATCAGGTGCAATGGCTTTGCCATGCAATGCCGCATTACTACAGAGGATCCAGCGAATGACTTTAAACCCGACTATGGTACGTTGATTACCTATAGAAATGCCACAGGTTTTGGCATCAGGCTGGACGAAGGGAGCACCTATCCCGGGATGAAAATCAGTCCGTTTTTCGACTCGATGCTTGTTAAGGTAAGCACTAGCGGTAAAACGCTGGAAGATGCCTCCAGAAAGATGAACCGTGCGCTAAGAGAATTCAGGATAAGAGGGGTGAAGAACAATGTGCAGTTTCTGGAGAACCTGATCAACCATCCAACTTTTATACAAGGTAAAGCCACGGTCAATTTTATACAGGAACATCCGGAACTTTTCGAATCCAAAAAACGATTGGACAGAGGCACAAGGATTTTGACCTACCTGGGCGAAGTTTCTGTAAATGGAAACCCTGATGTAATATTTGTTGATCCGAATAAACGTCTGGAAAAGCCTGAAATACCAAAGATAGATCCTTATATGCCTTATCCGAAGGGGACCAAAGACCTGCTTACTGAACTTGGCCCTGATGGATTTTCAGCCTGGCTTAAAACAGAAAAGAAGATACATTATACCGATACCACACTGCGTGACGCACATCAGTCTTTGCTGGCCACACGTATGCGTACTTACGATATGCTTAAGGTGGCCGAAGGATTTGCCAGACATCATCCGCAAACGTTTAGTATGGAGGCCTGGGGCGGGGCAACGTTCGATGTTTGCTTGAGGTTCCTCCATGAAGATCCATGGCGACGTTTGGAAAAACTGAGGGCGGCGATGCCCAACATACTAATACAGATGTTGATAAGAGGCTGTAATGGAGTAGGGTATGCTGCTTACCCCGACAACCTGATCGAATCCTTTGTAGAAAAGAGCTGGGAAAAAGGAGTGGATATTTTCAGGATATTTGATTCACTAAACTGGATGGAAAATATTGCCCCATGTATAGAAATGGTACGCAAAAAAACACAGGGACTTGCCGAAGGTTCGTTGTGCTATACCGGAGATATACTTGATCCAAAACGAAGTAAATATAGCCTGGACTATTACCTGAAACTGGCGAAAAACCTGGAGGATGCCGGCAGCCACATTCTTGGGGTGAAAGATATGTCAGGTTTACTGAAGCCCTATGCGGCAAAAATATTGATAGAGGCTTTAAAAGACACAGTTAAAATACCAATACACCTGCATACCCACGATACCTCTTCTTTACAGCCCGCCACCTATTTGATGGCCATAGAAGCTGGTGTAGATGTAATTGATTGCGCTTTAGGCGCCCTATCAGGAACCACTTCGCAGCCCAACTTCAATGCAATTGTAGAGATGATGCGTTTCCATGAACGGGAAAACCCATACGATCAAAAATCATTAAATGCTTATTCTAATTATTGGGAAACAGTTCGGGAATACTATTATCCATTTGAATCAGGATTAAAAGCAAGTTCGGCCGAGGTATATGAACATGAAATTCCGGGCGGACAATATTCCAACTTAAAACCGCAAGCTATAGCGCTTGGGCTTGGCGACCAGTTTGAATTGATTAAGCAACGATATGCGGATGTGAACCAACTTTTCGGAGACATTGTTAAGGTCACCCCAAGTTCGAAGGTAGTAGGAGATATGGCCCAATTTATGGTAGCCAATCAAATCAGTCCCGAAGATATTTTTACACGGGGCGAGCAGCTTTCGTTTCCGGAATCGGTTATTTCCTTTTTTATGGGTGAAATAGGGCAGCCGGAGGGAGGCTTTCCGGAAGCTTTACAACGTATTCTGCTCAAAGGAAAAACTCCTTTTACAGACCGTCCAAACAAGCACCTGGCACCACTTGATCTGGATCAGGAATTTGATGACTTTAAAAAGGAATTTGGTGATGACCTGAGTTATACTATGTACCTGGCTTATAAATTTTATCCGAAAGTGACCGCTGAAGCGATAAAAAGTTTCAGGCTGTACGGCGATGTATCGGTGATACCAACCCGGTATTTTTTCTACGGTATGAAACCAGGTGAAGAAACCACCATAGAAATCGCCAAAGGAAAAACACTGTTGATACGTTTGCTTTCGATTGGGCCGGCCGACGACAATGGTATGTGTACCGTATTTTTTAAATTAAATGGACAGACCAGGAATATCGAAATACTGGACAAATCTGTAAAAGTAGTTAAGTTGGAAAACCGCAAGGTAGACAAAGATTCGGCCCATCATATAGGATCTCCGTTACAGGGTTTATTGTCAAAAGTTTTTGTTAAACCCGGCGATCAGATTAAAAAGAACCAACCCCTGTTCATGATAGAAGCCATGAAAATGGAATCCAATATTTCTGCTATCGCTGATGGCGTGGTTAAATCAATTACTTTACCTGCAGGTACAATGGTGAACACCGACGACCTGGTGATTGAATTGGCTAATTAATCAATTTGCAAATGGCTGTTAGGGAATTTGCCTTTTCAGCCATTTCACCAATTCAACGGCACCGTTGTAGTTTTCGTACTCGGCAGGAATACGCGTACCATCAACGTACTCATTATACAACCAGGGATCGCCCACAGCAAAAACAGTTCCTTTGCCATACTTTGCAGTAGCCATAACCACATCCTGCTGTTCAGTAATTAGCGCTTTGGCCGGTGAAGTAAGGCTAAGCACCGAAATTTCTTTCAAATAGAAGATTTTAGAAGTCGGAAAAACTTCATTGCCCTTTGGTACATGGACTTCGCCAATTTCCAGTTTTCCATTTTTAACCATATTCCGGCTTTGGTTGGTAAAGGTGATCCCAAATCTCTTAGACAGGTCATTTAACTGCACCAGATTGGTATTGGAACTATCATTGGCAAATATCAACAATACTCCGCCAGCTTTAACCCAGGCTGTTATCGCTTTGATATCGGCAGGGGCAATCAAATTTGGTTTAGCACTTTCTTTAGCATTATCGGGGTCGACAATAATATAGATGTCACTTCCTTTGAGGTTGGCCACTGTAGGAGCTGTTTCCAGACTTTTGGTCTGGATTCCATTGTCCCTGAACAATTTGCCCAACATGGAAAAACCATTTAGTGTTTCATCTTCCCAGGTATAATGAAACCTGTTTTCATTTCCCGATTTGTCTTTTTTTATTTCATGATTGAAATAATAATCAAGCAGAACAGTTTTTTGCTGAGCGCATACTGCCGTAATATTTAACGTAAAAATAAACAGCAGAAAAGTAGTTTTGGATATGGATTTTTTAAAAAGCATGATTAAAACTATAAAATTATTTTTAAGTCGCTAAGCGCTAATCGATATAATGATAAAATTGTTTATCAAATTGCCAAAACGGCGCTGAAATGCTCAAAATCACGATAACGATTGCGTAAATATTTTCGGATGAAGACTGTTTTTACTTATAATTATTATGTAGAATTGCTCTATACGGTAATAATTGTATGGAATTACATATATTGAGCCTTTAAAGGCTATTTTGAGCGTATAACGAGCAGCATATAATTTTTATTTAAATACATAAAGACTAAACCAAGTATAATGAAAGAGACGAAAATGGGGAATTACAGGTGGACCATCTGTGCACTATTGTTTTTTGCAACCACCGTTAATTATCTTGATCGGCAGGTACTGAGCTTATTGAAGCCACATCTGGAAGAGATTTTTGGCTGGAGCAATAGTGATTACGCAGATATAGCAGCGGTTTTCCAATTTACCTATGCCATATCCATGTTATTTGCCGGAAGAATAATTGATAAACTGGGCACGAAAAAAGGTTATGCATGGGCCATTGTCATCTGGTCGATAGGCGCTATTATACATGCACTGGCTATACCTTTGGGAGAAGGGATTGCAACGATATTAGGCTTTGTGGGCATTGGGGCCATATCGGTTTCAATGGCAGGTTTTATGTTCTCGAGAGCGGTATTGGGCTTTGGCGAGTCGGGAAACTTTCCTGCCGCGATTAAAGCTACGGCCGAATATTTTCCCAAAAAAGAAAGATCTCTTGCAACAGGAATATTCAATTCAGGTTCTAACGTCGGCGCCATTCTGGCCCCTTTAACCGTTCCATTTATTGCAAAACATTGGGGTTGGGAAGCCGCCTTTTTGCTAATTGGAGCTGTTGGGTTCCTGTGGTTGATATTCTGGTTGAAATATTATGAAAAGCCAGAGCAACAGAAAAAGATGTCGGCCGAAGAACTGGCGTATATCAATAGTGATGAGGCAGAGGCAACAGCTCCTATGCAGGAAAATGTGGCTCCTGAAGAAAAGGTAACCTGGTTTAGACTGCTTGGTTACAGACAAACCTGGGCTTTTACTATTGGTAAGTTTATGACTGATGGCGTTTGGTGGTTTTTCCTGTTCTGGTTGCCTGCATATCTTAAAGATCAATATGGTATGATTGATACACAAGTGATGATTCCTTTAGCTGTACTATATAGTATGACTATGTTTGGCAGTATAGGCGGAGGTTGGTTTCCGATGTACTTTATCAAGAAAGGGTACGCTGTATATGACGGACGTATGCGCGCCATGCTTCTAATTGCATTGTTTCCTTTAGTAGTACTTGCCGCGCAACCACTTGGTCATATTACTTTCTGGATTCCTGTTATTTTGATAGGTATCGGTGCATCGGCACATCAGGCCTGGTCGGCCAATATCTTTACTACGGTGTCAGATATGTTCCCTAAAAAGGCTGTAGGGTCAGTTGTAGGTATAGGAGGTATGGCAGGTGGTATTGGTGGTGTACTGATTACCAAATTGGGTGGCTTCCTGTTTGATAAGTATAAAGCTTTGGGGCATATAGAAACCGGATATACCATCATGTTTACCATTTGTGCAGTTGCTTATCTGGTAGCCTGGGCAATAATGAAAACACTTGTACCGAAATACAAACCTATTACCGATTTATAAGAACCAATAAATTATACCTAAACTAATATTACCTAAATGTTGTTAGAAAATCAGCTCGATGCAATCTTCGTCCAAGAAGATGAAATCCCTGAGGAATTTAAACTATCCGAAGAAGTACACCAGCGCGAATACCTAAGCAATGGTGAAATGCGCCCCTGGAATGGGGAAATACACGAGGTTTTGTCGCCAATCTGTATCAGAACAGAAAATGGCTTGCAAAGAAAAGTAATTGGAACATATCCGCTGTGTAGCGAGAAAGAAGCTGATGAGGCACTTCAGGCGGCTGTAGCAGCTTATGACAATGGAAGAGGCGAATGGCCTACGATGAGTGTGGCCAGCCGTATCAATTGTGTGGAGCGGTTTACGCATAAGATTATAGAAAAAAAGGCAATTGTGGTAAAGTTGCTGATGTGGGAAATTGGGAAGTCATATGCCGACTCTGTTAAAGAGTTTGACCGTACCGTTGAATACATCTATGCGACTATTGATGCGCTAAAAGATCTGGACAGACAGTCGTCTAAATTTAGTATTGAACAAGGCATCGTTGCCCAAATCAGAAGATCGCCTTTGGGTGTGGTATTGTGTATGGGGCCATTTAACTACCCTTTAAATGAAACCTTTACTACCCTGATCCCTGCGCTTATCATGGGGAATACCTTATTGTTTAAACCACCAAAACACGGTACTTTATTGCATTACCCATTGCTGGAAGCTTTTAGAGATTGTTTCCCAAAAGGGGTAGTAAACACGATATACGGTAGGGGTAATAAAATTATTCCTGACTTGATGAAATCCGGGCAGATCAATGTTTTGACCTTGATTGGCTCCAGTAAAGTAGCCAACGAACTCAAGAAATTACATCCTAAGGTAAACCGCTTGCGGGCTATATTGGGTTTAGATGCAAAAAATGCAGCCATAATTACGGCAAATGCTGACGTTACACTTGCCGTACAGGAAACCGTACTGGGATCTTTATCATTTAATGGCCAGAGGTGTACAGCACTCAAAATTATTTTTATACACCGTAGCCTTGCCGATGTATTTTTGAAGGAACTATCGGCTGCCGTTGCCAAACTTAAATATGGTATGCCATGGGAAAATGGCGTTGCCCTGACTCCACTTCCTGAGCCACAAAAACCGGCATATCTGAAGGCTTGTATTGCCGACGCTATAGCCCATGGCGCCACAGTAATTAACGAAAATGGAGGAGACAGCGTTGAGTCATTTGTTTATCCGGCAATTGTTTATCCGGTAAATGCTAAAATGAAATTATATACGGAAGAGCAGTTTGGCCCTGTAATACCTGTAGTTGCTTTTGATGACCTGGAGGAACCTATTCAATATTTAATTGATTCTACTCATGGACAACAAGTGAGTATATTTAGTGATGATGACGAAGAGGTAGCCCAATTAATCGACCCATTAGTAAATCAGGTGAGTAGGGTGAACATCAATTGCCAATGTCAGCGTGGCCCGGACGTATTTCCGTTTACAGGCAGAAAAGACAGTGCCGAAGGAACACTATCGGTAGTAGATGCCCTGCGTTCGTTTTCTATCCGCTCGTTAGTAGCCACAAAACTGAATGAAAGCAACAAACACCTGATCAACGAAATTGTAGACAGCAACAGTTCCAATTTCCTGAGCACAAAATATCTGTTTTAATTTTATCATATACGTTATACTGCAGCTTTTTCATGCAAGCCGCAGTATAACGTATTTTTATACCGGGTATTCGGTATCATCCTGATCTTCATTTTCTTCCTGCCTACGGTCGGCCTGAAAAAATAAGATACCCATAGGCACCAGAAAGGCAGTGTTAATCAGAATATGAGGAATAACATTAAGAAATGTAGTTGTCTCCAATAGTTTATCTACCAGTATCGAAACCGATACAATAACCAATACACCAAATATTAAAGCCGCAATTTTTCTATTAGGGGAGTAACTGATCAACTTTCTGATCACGTAAATGACAAGGGCAATCCCAAAAACAAACATAGCATACCAAAAAATGTCTGAGGCGGTTAGCTGAGCCCATATACTTTCTTTACTGTACTTAAATCTACTAACCTGAGATAGTGCAAATTTTGCAAGAACCAGGTACGAAAGTGCCCAGAAAATATAGAATCCAATAATAAAGAGCAACCATTTGAGTGTGAGTGTAAATTTAGATGTATACATGCTTTTTACATATGTCTGGAAATTAAACATTTGTACTCAAATTTAATTACAAAAACCGAAATTAACAATGTCTTTTGTTAAGATTAAATAATTATTATCATTTTATAAGCATCCGCCTTTTAGAGATAAAAGTATTTGGGTAAATGTCAGGAGATTTTCTTAACATTGCCTGTACCTAAACTAACCAAATGGATAATAAACTCGTGCATCATCTGTTATGGGAGCGTTTGCGGATTGGAGATCAGGATGCTTTTTTTGATCTCTACAAAGCTCTCTATTACGATCTTGTTAATTTTGGCATACGTGTATGCGGCGATACAGAAACAGCTGGTGAAGCGGCTGATCAGGTATTTATAACCGTCTGGGAGAAACACGAACAACTAACCCGGGTTGATAATGTCCCTGCCTATTTGCGGACCTTTTTAAAAAGAAAGATTTTAAGACTGTTGGAGCGGAAACGTAAAATTAACGATGCCCTTGCCAACGCCGGTGCCGAAGGAGAATGGATGGAAATGTCGTATGAGGAGTTTATTGTCAAAGTACAAACAGACGAAATGGTACGCTATAAACTGAAAAGCGCATTACAAAAATTAACCTACAGACAGAAACAATTGATTCACCTGAAATTTTTTGATGGGCTTAGCTATGAACAAATTGCAGAGCAAAGTGAGCAGACCATTAAAACAGCTTACAACACCATTTACGACGCACTTAAAATTTTAAGAAAAGAACTGCGCGACTAAAATCAGTTTTTATAATCTTCATTTCCCTTCTTTTAACACACAATTTGTGGCCTAAGAAAAAAAACTTTTTTTTTTCTTAGGAAAAAAAAAAGTTTTAGGGCACTGGTATTATAAAAGCCAAATATTATGATAGATCGTAGTCTTTTCAATATTGAAGACTTTCTTGTAGACAATACCTTCCAACTCTACTGTGCCGGCAAGGACAAACTCTGTGTTACCTATTGGGAAAATTACATTAAGGCTCATCCGGAGCAAGCCCAAACGATAAGTGAAGCCAAACGTTTGTATGGGATATTAAGTGGTCATAAAAAGCCATTAAACAGCCAGATCGAGCGTATGAAAAATGAACTTCAGACAGAGCAGGGACACCTTACAATTCCAATAAAGCGACAGTATACCTGGTTAAAAATTGCAGCTGTATTTTTGGTGTTTTTGGGTATAGCGGTGTTGTACAAAAACCAGACTACACCTCCTAAACCTGTAAATGACTTCATAACCAGCTATAGCACCGTTGCAGCAGAACGCAAAAAAGTGAAGTTACCTGACGGGACAGTGATACTATTGAATTCAAAAAGTTCCTTGAAGGTAAATAGGGATTTTAACATCAGCAACAGGGAAGTTACTTTAATAGGTGAGGCTTTTTTTGATGTAACCCATGACAAAAACAAGCCTTTTAAGGTGCTCACCCCCGATTTCGATATTAAAGTATTAGGTACAACATTTAACGTAAAGGCCTATCCGGATGAACCTACGTCGGAAGCTGTATTGATAAAAGGGGTTATTGTAATGGAAGCCAGTGGTGGCAAGGGCAATTCCATTACCTTAAAACCAAGCCAGAAGGTTACCTTTTACAAAAAGGTACCTGAGTTGCGCAATTTAAAACCTCAAAATCCCATCATAAAACATCCGGAAATTACGATTAATAGTTATACCAAAAAAAATGACAGCACTATTGTTGAAATGGCATGGATTCAAAACCGCCTGGAGATTCAGGACCTGAGTTTTGCGGAGCTGAAACATACGCTGGAAAGATGGTACAATGTAGAAATCGTGTTTGCCGATAAAGAAATTGAAAAATACCATTTTACCGCCACATTTAAAGGTGAGACATTAGTAGAAGTATTATACGCACTTCAATGTGCAGAACATTTTAAATATGAAATAAAAGGAAATCAAGTGATCATATCAAAATAATAAAAGAAGGGGCAGTGTTGACGCACCACCCCTTTAAATTTTTTGATATCAAGCATTGGCAGTTTATGCGCAAACAGATCTCTGCCAAATACTAAAGCAACCAAAAAAACAAAAATATGATTAATTCTTACTTAGTGCAAGAGTTCTTTAATTATAAAGTGCTCCTAAAATTCATTGTTATAATGAAATTAACGTGTATCTTCATTTTTATAACCTGTCTGAATGTATCTGCATCGGTCTTTTCGCAGCAGAAGATTTCTTTGGATGTAAAGAGGACCAAATTGAGCAAGGTCTTAAAAATTATTGAAGAACAAAGTGGCTACCATTTTGTATACAGTTCGGCCAATGTTCCTGTAAATAAGGATGTAACCTTAGCCGTTCAGAATACACCTGTTTCCGAAATCCTGTCGGCCATATTTAGCAGTACCAACCTCAAATATTCTATTTCTGAGGCTGGGTTAATTATCATTAGCCGTATTCAGGACATCAAAATTTCCGGTACAGTTAAAGATGAGCATGGCATAGCCTTGCCTGGAGCCACTGTCCGCATAAAAGGTAATGCCGGAGGTACTTCAACTGACATTAATGGCCGGTTTACACTTTCTGTGCAACCCAACGCTATTATTGTGATTTCGTACGCAGGCTTCCAGACAAAAGAAATAGCAGTCAACAACAAAACAACCCTCAGCATTACCTTATCAGAGGATACCAAATTGCTTACTGAAGTTGTGGTAACCGCTTTGGGTATTAAAAAGGAACGTAGGGCCCTGGGCTACTCTGTTTCTCAGGTTCAGGGCGAATCTTTAACTCAGGCCAGGGAAAACAACGTTGCCAATTCATTGGTTGGTAAAGTTGCGGGTTTGGACATCAACGCCACGGCCGGTGGTGTAGGTTCGGCTACCAATATCACCATACGTGGTGTATCCAGTCTGAGCCAAACCAATCAGCCGTTATTTGTAATCAATGGTGTTCCGATGGAAAACAGACCGGTAGGCTTAAACAACAGCAACCCAAATGGCAATACCGGTAGTCAGTACGACAATGCACCCGATTTTGGAGATGCGGTGGGAAATTTGAACCCCGACGATATTGAGAGTATTTCGGTACTAAAAGGCGCTGCTGCTTCGGCTTTATATGGTTCAAGGGCCAAAGCGGGTGTAATTCTGATCACCACAAAAAGTGGAAAGGGAAACAGCATTGATTTTAACAGCAACTATGTGGTAGAGCAGGTAATGGACAGAACTGACTGGCAATATGAGTACGGACAAGGTGGCGACGGCGTAAAACCTGCAACTGCTGTGGCTGCCGGAATGGTAGGCGGCGCCAGTTGGGGTGCTAAATTGGACGGGACTAATGTTGTTCAGTTTGACGGTGTTTCAAGACCTTATGTTGCACAGAAAAACAACGTTAAAGACTTTTACAGAGACGGTGGAACCTGGACCAATACCATTGCCTTAAATAAGACTTTTGAAGGGGGAGCTATACGGTTCTCGGCAAATAATGTAACCAACAAATCTATTGTTCCAAATTCGGGCCTGGACAGACAATCATTTAATTTCGTTGGAACTTTTGATCCGATTAAACGACTGACACTCGACATACGTGCGAATTACATCCTGGAGCAGGCTAAAAACCGCCCATTCCTATCCGATGGTGCTGGAAATGCCAATTATAACTTAACGTTTTTACCAACCAGTCTTAGTGTAAACAGCCTAAAGCCTTATAAAACAGCATTAGGAAAAGAAATACTTTATAATACCAATAACACCTATGCTACCAATCCCTGGTTTGCAGCATATGAATTTATCAATAACACCACCAGAGATCGGTTGATCAGCTCAGTTAATGCCAGGTACACCTTGGATAACGGCTTATTTATACAAGGCCGGGCTGGAAGAGACGGCTATACCGATACCTACAAAAATGTTGTACCTTCTGGTACCGGATATGAGGAACAGGGAAAAATGGCTGAACAGAATACTAAGTTTGCCGATCTGAATGCCGATATCCTGGTTGGTAAATCATTTAATGTAGAGGACAATTTTACCGTTACGCCTAACATAGGTGCCAGTTATAGAAATACCAAAACCTATCAAATTACCAATAACGGTAGAGAGTTTGCGGTATTTGGTGTATACAATATTCTGAATGCAACAAAGAAAAGCGTTTCTGCATCTTCTTCGGAGGCTGAAACACAATCTGTTTATGGAACACTTGAATTTGCATATAAAGACATTTTCTATTTGACAGGCAGTGGCCGAAGCGATTGGTTTTCTACATTGGCTACTCCTGGTAAAGACAATAAGTTAAGTGTTTTTTATCCATCCGTAAGTAGTTCATTTGTGTTCTCCGAAATATGGAAACCATCATTTTTAAATTTTGGTAAGTTAAGAGCCGGTTATGCTGTAGTAGGACAAGCTACAGATCCGTTTCAAACGCAGCTTACCTACGGTTTTAGAAGTGAGACACTGAATGGTAAACCTTTGGGCATCATCAACAACTTCAACATACCAAACTCATCATTGAGAGCTTCAAAAGCAACCGAATTTGAAATCGGTACTGAGCTAAGATTTTTCAATAGTCGGCTGAATCTGGATTTGACTTATTACAACAAACGTTCTAAGGATGAAATCTCTTCTATTACCACATCAAGCACCACAGGCTACAACGGAGCGGTCGTAAATTCAGGCGAAATTCAAAATAAAGGTTTTGAAGGATTAATTTCCGGTACGATTTTAAAAACGGATAATTTTAGTTGGGTATCCTCATTGAATGGTACATTTAATGATAATACGGTACTGTCGTTGGCTCCTGGAACCACTCAGCAATTATTAGCTACTTCACGTACCAACGTTGGTTTTTTAAGAAACGTTGCCGGCAGAGCTGCAGCCCAGGTAATGGCTTACGACAATCAATATGATGCCAATGGAAATATTGTGCTAAATGCCAAAGGTGTTCCGGTACAAGGTCTCTCTAAAGCTTATGGCTCTGCCTTTCACAAATGGTTTGCCGGCCTGAATAATGAATTTAGCTACAAGGGAATAACCATGTCGTTCTTAATTGACGGTAAATGGGGCGGTAAGCTTTTCTCAGCCACTGATTACTATGGCTATTTCTTTGGGCTTCATAAAGGAACATTGGCTATACGTGAGGCTCAGGGAGCTAATGCAGCAACATTTACAAATGAGTCGATACAATCAGTTTCTAAAGGCTTTGTACTTGATGCCAGTTTTATCAAATTGAGACAGTTTACCCTTGGATATAGTTTTCCTGGAAAATTGTTCAACAATAAGATCAAAAGCCTGAACGTAAATTTTGTTGGTCGTAACTTGTTCATCCTGATGAAAAAAACGGACAACATCGATCCTGAATCCAGTTACAACGCAACTTTCCCTGGCCTGGAGCTGGGAGGGGTTCCTCCATCCAGAACATTTGGTTTAAACCTAAGCGTTAAGTTTTAATTATTTAAAAGACCCAGAACAATGAAAACAAATATATTAACAAAATATAGCCTGAGTTTACTTGCCGCTATTGTATTAATGACCGGCTGTACCAAGGACTTTACCGATATCAACACGAACCCAATTGCATACGGGCCAAAAAGCTTTGACCCTAATTACACTTTAACCTCTGCTCAGCTAAACTATACCGGCAGCATCGACTTTGCCTTTGATACCTGGCGGGGAAACTTAATTTATGCTTCCACAATGATGCAGGGCTTTTCAACCGTAGTAAGTTATTGGGCCGGCGATAAATATGCGTTAAACACAGATTATACAGGTGCATATTGGGGCTCTACATCTACTACAGGGGCATATATTGAGCAGGTAAGGTTTATTTCAGATGTGGTAGAATACTCTAAGTCTGACCCTAAATTCAATAATGTGCATCAGATAGGACGCATCTGGAAAGCATTGGTTTTTGCCCGCATTACTGACCTATACGGTGATTGCCCGTACAGCGAAGCTGGACTTTCCTATTACAACGGAATTTTGACTCCAAAATATGATAGACAACAGGCCATTTATGCCGATCTGTTGAAGGAAGTTGATGAAGCTACCAATGCTTTGGTAGTAGGTGGTGATGCCGTGCGTGGTGATCTGATTTATGGTGGTAATATTGATAAGTGGAAACGTTTTGGTAACTCCCTGCTACTGCGTTTGGCCATGCGATTGACCAAAATTGATGAAAACACCGCAAAAACTTACGCCCAAAAGGTGGTTGGAAAAACCATGCTTGATAATAGTGACAATGCATTTATTAAACATGATTTGTCGGGTGCCAGGGTTACACAAAACAGAAATAGCCAGGTATTAAATGGTGATGGCGGGCAGGAACATTATTATGTGAAATGGTCGAAAACATTTATCGACAGACTGAAAAATGCAAACGACCCACGATTGGGAAAAGTTGCCGTAACCAATCTTTTCCCTGTGCTGACATCAAAAGATCAAAACCCTAACTTTAATGCAACACCTGCTGTGCAGAAAGGAATGCCCAATGGCAAAGATTTGCTTGGCGTACCTGCTACGAATGTTACCCAAGATCCTAGTTATACTACTTTTGGTGACTATTCTTCACCAAATCCGGCCATGATTAAGAAGGATGGTATTGCTTTTATTTTAACCTATTCTGAAACCGAGTTTTTACTGGCCGAGGCCGCCCAGAGATGGGGGATTGGTGGTTCGGCTGCTGATCACTATAGGGAAGGGCTGGCTAAATCAATTACTTGCCTGGTACAATACGATCCTAGTCTGGAAGTAACTGATGCTGTAGCCAATGCCTATGCCAATGCCAACCCTTATAACGCAGCTAATGGACTGGAAATGATCAATACACAATATTGGCTACATACCTGTACAACACTTGATTTTTACGAAACCTGGTGCAACTGGCGCAGAAGTGGTTTCCCGGTATTGACCCCTGTAAATCACAGAAATGGAGTAACCTCTGGAGTAATTCCCCGTCGTTTCCCATATCCACTGGCAGAGGCCGCCTCTAATGAAACCAATTATCGTGCAGCATCTGCGGCCGTTCCGGGAGGCGATAATTTAACCGGAAGAGTATGGTGGGATAAACCATAAAACAAAATCAAACCGCTCTATACATAATAAAAAGGGTATTTCATCTGGTATGAAATGCCCTTTTTATGAAGTTAATATACTGGCATAACTTGTCAATTCTGGTTCAGCTTTAATATATTCTTTTAACAAGGTAATTTGATTATTTGCCCTATTCAGGTTATGGCCTTCATACCTGGCACCATAATAAACATCATTCTGCAGATAATCGGCCAGAAAACGGATGGCTTGCATATAAATAATGAATTTGCCCGAATAGGTAAAATACTGCTTCTCAGCCTCAGTCAGCACCTGCTGCATTTCTTCCATATAACCATCATAAATGGCTTTAAAGAAATCCTGTCTCACCTCAATCTTACTAAAGTCTGTTTCTTCTTCACTTGCGGCACTTAAATAGGTCCTCATCATATCGCCTACATCACTTATAAAATAACCGGGCATCACAGTATCCAGATCAATTACACACAAACCTTTGTTATGCGCATCAAACAGAACATTGCTGATTTTTGTATCGTGATGGATCACCCGCAAAGGGATATCAGGATGATTTAAAATTTCATGATAGGTATTTACAATTTCCTGATGTTCAATAATAAAACTAATTCCATCGGCGGCCTTTGTTAAGCGCTCGGCCGAGGCCTGGCTACAAGCCGTGGTAAATTGATCATATCTAAGTATCAGATTATGGAAATTCGGGATGGTGATATTTAATTCATCCGCTTTAAAACCATTCAGGATTCTCGAGAATTTTCCAAACTGCTTTGCTGCTTCGTAGGCTTCCTCTCTTTTACTTAACACATTAAGAGAAGTAGATCCTTCTACAAAAGGGAACAAGCGATAATAACTACCTTCAATATGCAACAACGAATCACCATTTGGGGCAATAACGGGAGAAACAAATAAATAATCAGGATTTTCGGTACTTAAATATTTTCTAAGCAAAGAAAAATTGTGATCAATATCAGCAGGTTTTTTAAATACCTCACTATTTACCTTCTGTAAAATGTAGTTTTTATTGTCGGCACTAACTTTCCAGGTATGATTAATCAGGCCATCACCAAATTGTTGAACAATTGCCCGATCAGGGTCGAGACCATAGATGCTTAAAATATTTTCGAACATGTGTTTATTTGTAGTCGTTGATAAACCAAACTTAAATATTTAAGTAGGTAAAAACCTGTGCAAACGTTTGCGCGAAATTACTTATGAGCGCTTAAAACCAGCTCTGATTCTACTACAACATTAAAAAATGCCTGTTCCGTTCCCGATTCATTGCGGGGTTTGTTGATGAGGTCTATCAGGATATCCGCTGCCTTTTTACCCTGTTTGTATGGAAACTGCTCGACAGATGCAATCGGAGTATGATCCATATAATTAATAATAGGCAAGTTGGCATAGCTCACAAAATCAATATCCTGAAGCTGTAGGGATTTGGCGTATCGCATGGCAAACAAAGCCACATAATCATTAAAAGTAACCATGGCGGTAGGCTTACGGCGGTGGTGGAGCAATGTGTCCATAGCCGCAATTGTGCCGTCTTCCGACAAATCGCACCCAACAAGTAAAGAAGGATCAAACTTTAACCGGTTTGCCGTCATTGCCCTGATATACCCTTCTTTTCTTTCATGACTTGCCACCAATGTACCAGGCCCGTTGATCATGCCAATGCTGCGATGTCCTTTTTTTAGCAAAAAATTTACTGCCTCAAAAGTTCCGGTTTCCAGATTGGAACTTACGTAATGAATATCTTTAATAGGAGGGATGCGATCAAAAAACACAACAGGTATATTTAATTTCCGGAATACCTCAAAATGTTCATATGTACTGGTGGTTTTAGATACGGAAACCAGCAGTCCGTCTACCCGCTGCGTCTTCATTTTCGCAACCAAAAGCTTCTCTCTTTCAGCATCGTCATGCGATTGAGCTAATAAAACCGTGTAATTCCTTTTATAAGCAACATCTTCTATGCCGCTTATTGCAGCCGAAAAGAAAGACTCCGACAACTCGGGCAACACCACTCCAATTACAAAAGATTTACCATGCAAAAATTGTATCGCTTTTTGATTGGGCTCATAGTTCATTTCGGCAGCCAGTTTCTTTACCCTCATTTTTGTGGTAAGGCCGATACTTGAATGGTCATTTAATGCCCTTGATACCGTAGACACAGAAATCTTCAGTATCTTGGCTATTTCCTTAATGGTAGTTGGTTTATCCGGTATCATGCTCAAATATTGAAATAAACTTTAACATTTCATTAAAAATTCAATAGCATTTTATACAATCCTCCCAAAATCAGACAAAAACGACGCAAACGTTTGTGTCGGCTACCGTCCTGTTAACGGTCACAATTCAACATTTCTAACTGATAGACATATCTGACAAAAGCTAACTTATCTTAATTTATTTCAGCGCTTCATTTGAGTAACAAATTCATCACCCTGATCAAAGTAAAAATTTACAGTTGAAAGTCAGATTGAAGCCAAAGATAGAGCTACACGCATCATCACACGTCAAAATAGCGGCAATATCAAACGTTTGCGTTCAATTTTTTAAGATTTATTAATCAGGTTAACTGGATTGTTCTATAACTTGGAAACATAATTCGTTACCTACTGAAAAAATATATAGGTTAGTATAACTGAACTTACAAAATGAACCAAACACAATATGAACAGAAGAGAATTTGTTAAAAACAGCAGTATAACCGCTGCTGCTGCAACCGTTTTACCCGGAGGCTCCTTATTTGCTGCAACAGGAGCAGATAAAATTAAAGTGGCAATGATAGGCGTAGGGCTACGCGGACAAAACCATTTAAATTTATTGCTAAAAAGAGCCGACGTTGACCTTGTTGCCATATGTGATATAGACGACCGGATGCTGACTTCAGCAAAGGCGATGATTAGCAAAAGTGGTAAACCCATGCCAAAAATATTTACAGGCGATGATTATTCCTGGAAAAAAATGCTGGAAACCAAAGGCTTGCAAGCTATTGTTATAGCCACACCATGGGAATGGCATAAAGAAATGATCATTAAGTCTATAGAATCTGGACTCAAATATGTGGCTTCCGAAGTTATGATAGGTATTACCTTGCAGGATCATTGGGATGTAGTTCAGGCGGCTGAAAAATATAATGCACATGTAATGATGCTTGAAAATGTTTGCTATCGCAGAGATGTTATGGCAGCCTTAAATATGGTTAGACAAGGTGTATTTGGCGAAATTCTTCATTTACAAGGAGGCTATCAGCACGATTTGAGAGAGGTTAAATTTAACGACGGCGTAAAACCATATGGAGGAGGTGTAGAATTTGGTGAAAAAGGATTTTCTGAAGCTCGTTGGAGAACCAACCACTCTGTGCATCGCAATGGCGATCTTTACCCTACACATGGCATTGGCCCGGTAGCCAACTGCATCAATATCAACAGGGGTAACAAATTCCTGAAATTAAACTCCTTTGCAACAAAATCCAGAGGATTACATAACTATATTGTAGCCAATGGGGGAGAAAACCATCCGAATGCAAAAGTTAATTTCCGACTTGGTGATATTGTAACCACCACCATCGATTGCGCTAACGGTGAAACCATCATTTTGCAACATGACACTAATCTCCCAAGACCTTATTCATTAGGCTTCAGAGTTCAGGGGACTAAAGGCTTGTGGATGGATCTAAATAAAAGCATATATGTTGAAGGAG
Source organism: Pedobacter schmidteae (assembly GCF_900564155.1). Taxonomy (NCBI): domain Bacteria; kingdom Pseudomonadati; phylum Bacteroidota; class Sphingobacteriia; order Sphingobacteriales; family Sphingobacteriaceae; genus Pedobacter; species Pedobacter schmidteae. The sequence continues at coordinate 4,502,874 of NZ_LS999839.1, forward strand.
AGAGTAAACCACATCAATGGGATAATCAGGATAAATGGCTCGAAAAATACGATCATCCGCTATGGAAAAAATATGGTAATGATGCTCAGGGTGCAGGTCATGGCGGTATGGACTTCTTTGTTATACATGCTTTTATTGAAGCAGCAAAACGAAATCAGCCTACGCCAATGGATGTCTATGATGCAGCCGCCTGGAGCGCCATCACGCCACTTAGCGAGCAGTCTATAGAATTGGGCAACGAAACTATTGATTTCCCGGACTTTACAAGCGGAAAATGGATGTCGAGAAAACCTATTTTTGCATTAAATGATGATTACTAAAGATATTTAAATAAGTTAATTCCATCTTGCAATAGACAAAGCCCTGCATTTTAACTCCGCAGGGCTTTTGTCATTTTTACACATAATACTGTCCAAAAATGCAAGTGTTAACATTAACTTAACATTGAATCCGCATCTTTGTGCATGTTTATAAATATTCTGGCGATTACATTTGTGCTGTTCGCATTGGTTGCAGCATTTAAGATGGATAATTTTTTACAAGGGTTTTTATTTATCCTGGCATTGTTCGTGGTATCTGGCGTCCTCTTCTTATTTATTTCTTTTCCAGGCCTTTCGGGTCTTTCGGTTGCTATTATAATGGCTGCATTCATTTTCAGACAAACAAAAAAGTAGCTACAATTCGTTGCTCAACAGTATTTTACACTATTTTTCTTACGAAGAATTTTGTATAGTAGCAATAAATATGGCTAAAATAATTATCTAAAAAATAATTATTTTAATCAAAAATGCACTATACAGCGTTTTATTTCACAATATTATAAGAATATTACAATATTTTATTAAATAATTCTTAATTTTATTATGTTATAAAGTTCACAAAAATATACTTCGTAAATTATGAAAACTTTAGGTGAAAAATTCAGAATCTTACGTCAGAAAAAAGGGGTTAACCAAAAGGCCATGGCCGACTTATTGGAAATTTCGATCCCGGCGTATTCAAAGTTGGAAACAGGAATTACCGATCCAAATTTTAGCAGAATAAATCAAATAGCACAGGTACACGACCTGACTCTAAGAGAGTTTTTGGATGTAGGAGAAGAGGGGGCTAGCGAACAGGAGCAAGTAGTTAAACAACTAAAAGAAAAGATCAATCAGTTAGAAAATTCTGTGATCAGGCTACAAAGTAAGCTCATAGACTTATACGATAGAGATGAGCAGAACAAGTAAGTTTAAAGAACCTATAGTTATTCTTTAAACTTACCTTAAGTGATGTTATTATCTGTTCACCATTTTTATCAATAGCTGACAACGTTCAGTTAACCATTCATAACCAGTTGCATTTTCTGGTTGCTGAAATAGTTTCGAACCAAATCCCAAAGCCGTAACCCCCGCATTTAACCAATTGTCTATATTCTCTTTATTTACATCAACCCCACCAGTTGGCATAAATTTAAGGTTCGGAAACAAAGGTTTAATTGCTTTTAAAAAGCCTATCCCCAAAGTATCACCAGGAAAAAGTTTAACTAAAGGTGCACCAAGTTCTTCAGCAAGGTTAATCTCCGTTGGTGTCATACATCCGGGGATCCATAGTGTATTATGTGTCGCCGTCACCTCAGCCAATTCGGCCTTCACAATCGGACTCACAATGAAATCGGCTCCAAGTTTAATATACGCCTCAGCCTGCTCAACTGTTTTTATGGTTCCAATACCCAGCTGCATATCTCCAAAGTGTTCATCTCTGTATGCCAGCAAGGCTTTGAAATTTTCGGGTGCCTGAGCTCCTCTGTTTGTAAATTCAAAAACCCTTATGCCACCGGCATAACTAGCCTTTAAGACATCTATACAGGTTTGTACATTTTCGTTATAATAAACCGGAATAACGGGATAGTCTTGAATAACTTTTAAAGGATCTGTTTTTATTTTCATCTGTATATGGTTATTTATATCGTTACAAGCTTATTATTTATAATTGAACCTAGATTGCACCATCACCGAAATCGCCTTTCACAAAAAGTTTCTGATAGCCCGATGAGGTCGCTTTTCTTATAATTTCATCTCCATTTGTACTGGTCGAGAGCCCATAAATCAAACCTGCCATAAAAGCATCACCACTACCAATTCTATCTACCACTTCATGGGTTTCAAATACCTCAGAGATATAATTGTTGTCGCGGGTATGGTAGGTTCCATAGAAAAGGTTATGCTTTGGATTGTCCATAAACCTGAATGTATTAGCAATGTGTTTGCATTGAGGAAAACGGTCGAAAACAGCATTAGCTGATGCATTGGCATGTATAGTATAGGTATCAACGCTGGTTTGCCTGTTTAAATTTTCGTCCACCGGTACACCTAGCATCTTATTTACAGCCCAGATATTTCCCATAATCACATCACAATAAGCCACCAATTCAGGCATCACCTCAATAGGTTGTTTACCATAATCCCAAAGTCTGCTCCTGTAATTCAGGTCTACGGATATTTTTAATCCTTTGGCCTTTGCCGCAACCAGGGCCTCTTTACAAACTGCAGCCATATTTTCGTTCAGGGCAGGAGTAAGGGCCGTCCAGTGAAACCAGGTGTGACCATCCAAAACTTTATCCCAATCCACTGTACCAGGTTTAAGACTGCTAAAGGACGAGAACTTTCTGTCATAAACAACCTCTCCACTCGTCAACCCATTTGCGGACAATAGAAAATACAAGCCCAATCTGCTTCCCTGCAGTAAAGTTTTGCTGGTATTTACCCCCAATCCTTGTAAAGATTGAAGTGCATTGGCAGCCAGTGCATTGTCGGGCACACAACTTACATACGAACATGGGATTCCCCATTGGCCTAAGGAAGCGGAAACATTAGCTTCGGAGCCTCCGGGAAATAAAGAAACAGTGTGGTTCTTAGAAATAAATTGATCTTCGGCCGAACTAAACCGCAGTAAAAGCTCACCAAATACCAATATGTTTTCTTGATTTAGCATATATTTATGGATTTCAGATTGCAATAATACAGGTTCTGACAATTAAATAGAAGTAAAGTAATTTATTTAATAAATTTCAAACGATTTCGTAAATTTTTAATTCAGAATATGGTCCTGAGCAATTAAATTTCAGTAACATTGATAGAATTAATGAACCGGATTAAATAGAAAGTATGAAGAGCAAAGATCTGTTTTCGCTGGAAAACAAGGTGGTCGTAATTACCGGGGCCACCGGTGTATTGGGCGAATCTTTTGCACTGGCAGTGGCTGCTGCCGGCGCCAGGGTGGCAATTTTAGGAAGAAATGAACAAAAGGCCAACGAAAGAGTAAAAGCCATTACAACAAATGGAGGAGAAGCAATAGCTGTAATTACTGATGTCCTTGATGAAGCGTCGTTAATTGCAGCGAAAAATCAAATATTAAGTACCTGGGGTACAATTGATGGATTGGTAAATGCTGCCGGAGGAAACATTCCAGGTGCCACAATTGCCCCCAACCAAAACATATTTGACATCAATGTTGCTGATACGCAACAAGCGGTTGAACTTAACTTATTTGGAACCGTATATCCAACCCATGTATTCGGACGTGTTATTGCCGAAAAGGGAAAGGGTTCTATTGTTAACATTTCTTCGCTGGCCGCACAACGACCACTGACCCGGGTTTTGGGCTACACGCTTGGAAAAAATGCCATTGAAGGTTATACCAAATGGATGGCTGTAGAACTTGCCCAGCGTTATGGGGATAAAGTCAGGGTAAACGCATTGGCACCGGGCGTATTCTTAACAGAGCAAAACCGTTCGTTGCTGACCAATACTGACGGAACTTTTACCGACAGGGCGCAACGCTTTGTAAACCACACCCCATTTGGACGTTTGGGAAACCCGGAAGAACTAAATGGCACTTTAATTTACCTGCTTAGTGATGCTTCGGCTTTTGTAAATGGCGAAACTATTATGGTAGATGGTGGATTCAATGCCTACAGCGGAGTATAAGATTGAATAAAAATATAACCTATAAACATGAACACCACAAAACATAAATTATTACAAACCTGGCGATGGTATGGACCGTCCGATCCTGTAAGTCTGCAGGATGTGAAACAGGCGGGGGCAACAGGAATTGTTACCGCATTACACCACATTCCACATGGCGAAGTCTGGCCATTGGAAGACATCCAGGAACGGAAATCGATCATTGAGGCCGCGGGACTTCAATGGTCAGTTGTAGAAAGTGTACCCGTACATGAGGCCATCAAAACGCATAGGAGTGATGCCGACAGCTATATTGAGAACTATAAAACAACACTGAAAAACCTGGCACAATGTGGTATAAAGACCGTATGTTATAATTTTATGCCGGTGCTGGACTGGACCCGTACGCAATTGGATTTAATAATGGCTGATGGTTCAAAAGCGCTTTATTTCAACTGGCTCGACCTGGCTATTTTTGATCTTTTCATTTTAAAAAGGGCAGAAGCAGAAGCGGATTATGCTGAAGAGTTAAAAAGCCGTGCAAAGGCACGTTTTGCAACCATGAGTACAGACGAACTTAATGAACTAAGAATTAATGTATTGATGGGCATCCCTAATGAAAAGGAAATAGAACTGGAAGCTTTACGTGCCAGTATTGAAGAATATAAATCAATAGGCAGAGCTGGCTTAAAGAAAAACCTGGCCTATTTTCTAAATGGAATTGCCGGTGTTTGTGAGGAAACAGGTGTCCGGATGACCATACATCCTGATGATCCTCCATACGCCATACTTGGACTGCCTCGTATTGCCAGTACCAAAGAAGATCTGGTAGATATATTAAAAAGTGTAGACCGTCCCTTTAATGGTATTTGCTATTGCACCGGCTCGCTTGGTGCAGGAATGTCAAACAACCTGACAGAAATTTTTGATGCAGTAAAGGAACGTGTTTATTTCCTTCACCTTCGTAATGTGACCAAAGACAAGGAAGGAAACTTCTACGAAGCAGATCATTTGGGTGGCGACGTAAATATGTATGAGGTAATGAAAGCAGTAGTTGCCGAAAATGAGCGCAGGGCGGAGCCTATTCCATTCAGACCGGATCATGGTCATCAGATGCTCGACGATTTAAATAAAGTAACCAATCCGGGATATTCGGCAATTGGCCGCTTACGGGGACTTGCCGAACTTCGCGGATTAGAGCTTGGAATTACAGGAAACTACTGATTTCATTAAGCCGGCCATCCGAATTGATTTGTGCAATTTCGGAAGGTCGGCTATATAATTTATCTTGGCTGTGATGAAGCTCTGACTTGCACTTCTGTCGGAAGCATAACAGTCTCAAAATCTTCTTCCCGGTTCTTTTTTTCAATTAAAGAGATGAGTTTCTCTGCAGCAAGCTGACCAATTTCAAAAGCCGGTTGATACACAGTACTTAACGGCGGGTGCATCGCCTCTGCCAGTTCAGTATTGGTAAAACCAATCAATGCAATATCCTCCGGAATCCTGTAACCCAACTTATTCAGCAACATCAGACATCGCGTACTGATCTGATCTGTAGCCGTAAAAATAGCATCAGGCTTATGTTCCAGGCTCATATAATATTTGAGGGCTTCTTCTAAATTTTCATTTAAAGTTGTTGGCCCGGTATAGTTACACGACCGCAACAATTCGGGTCTGCATATCATACCATGATCCTCCAAAGCCTGCTTATAGCCATTCAGGCGATCAGTTGCTATACTTAATATGGTATTTGTATTGAGGTGGGCTATATTTTTATAACCATTTTTTATCAGATGTACAGTCGCTTCATATGCACCTTTAAAGTTATCGGCACCTACTTTATGCGTATGGATCTGGTCAATCAGCCTATCGAAAAGAACTACAGGCAAGCCCGATTTCTGTAAAGAGATCAGATACCTAAAGTCAGTGGTTTCATAAGCCGGTGAAATCAGTATACCATCCACACCTCCAGCATACAATAGTTCAATACAAGCATTTTCGAGCTTTTCAGATTCTTTACTTTGCATAATGATGATCTGATAAGATTGATCAGTGCTCACTTTATGAATGCCATCCAGCATTTGCGCAATTACATTATTATCTAAAGAACAAACGACCACTCCAATAGATCTGCTTTTGCCTTCCTTTAATCCTTTAGCCATCCTATTGGGCAAATAATGATGTTTTTTTGCGTAGTCCAAAACCTTTTGTTTGGTTTCCGCACCAATTTCGTGACTATCATTTAATGCCTTGGAAATGGTAGAAATAGATAAATTAAGCGCTTTGGCAATATCTCTTAATGTGACGCTGTGGTTCATGCTCATTCCTCTTTAAAATAGAAACGCTAATTTGCGATTATTAAGGCGATAAGCTCTATATTATTTTTGTTAATTTAAAAAATGTCCCTCATCACCGTATCCATCACTATCCGATTGCTTTTATTTATAAATGACAAAGCCATGATATGCACTTCAATAACTGTTTATAAATTTGCTTAACGGTGTTAGATTATTTACACATCTTAATTTATTGTAATGGGAAGTAAAGAACGTATTCAACGACTAAAGGACGACACGAGGGCAAATATACTCGAAGCAGCCTTGCAAATCGTTAAGGAGGAGGGATGGCAATCGTTAAGCATGAGAAAAATTGCAGATAAAATAGAGTATACTGCACCCATCATTTATGAGTATTTCCCCAATAAAGACGGAATATTATTTGAGCTGACCAGACAGGGTTACCTGATTTTAGGCAAAGAAATTAAAGCCGCCAAAAATAAATATACCAAAACGGACGAACAGCTGGAGGCAATGTGGATTGCTTACTGGAAGTTCGCGTTTAAATATAAAGAGTTTTATCAATTGATGTTCGGCGTAGATATGGTTTGCTGCGAACAAAAGAAATCAATGCCTGAGACTGAATTTCTGGATAATCTTTTTTTCGATACCATCAAAGACCTGATGAAAGCCGATGAACCGGAAGAAGGAGTTATTTGCCGAAAGTATTATACATTCTGGTCTATCATACATGGTTTGATTTCCATCAACATGGTAAACAGGGGCAGAGATGAAGAAATGAACCAACATATTTTAAAAGACGCCTTAAAGGGCATTATAAAATACATAAACGATTAAAAAAATCAACAAAGGGCTTTTAGCAGATCAGCCCTTTTTTTGGATCCGCTATTTAACACCGTTAAATTACTTATACTCGTTATATTATAAAATTGTAAACTAAATAATCATGAATTATAAATCGTTCTACCCGCCATCACTTAACACTGTTAAATTATCTACTCACGTTATGAAGACAACTATATTACTTGCAGCATTATTTATAATGGGCTGCGCTAATAAAACTCCTCAGGCCGCCGCGCCTGCACCACCCGCATTACCGGTAGCAAGTATAACTACAGGATCGGAAACTACCTTTCAGGATTATCCGGCAGCCATAGAAGGTACGGTAAATGTGGAAATCAGGCCACAGGTAAGTGGCATACTCGAAAAAGTATATGTTGACGAAGGTGCTTTTGTAAGTGCCGGACAGCCCATATTTAAAATCAATGATCAGCAATACCGCGCTGCGTTAAACAACGCATTGGCAGCTCAACACTCAGCCGAGGCATCGTTAACCAATGCTCAGCTTGAAGTGGAACGTTTAACACCATTAGTGCAAAACAAAGTCATTTCTGATTTCCAGTTAAAATCAGCCAAAGCAACTGCGCAGGCGGCAAAAGCTAATATTGAGCAGGCAAAAGCAAATGTAGCGACCGCAAGTATAAACGTAGGCTATACCTTAATTAAAGCGCCGGTAAGTGGATACATTGGTCGCCTTTTAAAGAAACAAGGAAGTTTGGTAGCTGCCACAGACGCCGAAGCTTTAACAAAGCTATCCGATGTACATGATGTACACGTATACTTCGCTTTGGGTGAAAAAGATTTTGTGAATTTTAAGGATCAGTATCCCGGCCAGACTTTAAATGAAAAAATCAAACAACTTCCTGCGGTAAAACTAATTCTTGCTGATAACACCGAATATGCCAGGTCAGGAAAAATAGATGTGATTGATGGACAGTTTGATAAAACAACCGGGGCAATAACAGTACGGGCTAAATTTCCAAATCCAGATGGATTATTGAGATCAGGAAACACCGGAAAAATCCGACTGAGCCTTCAACATCATGATGCTTTAGTTGTGCCGCAAGTAGCAACAATTGAAGTACAGGACAAAGTATTTGTATTTGCGCTTGCAGATAGCAATAAAGTAAAAAAACAAGCCATCAACATTATTGGCAAATCCGGAAGTAATTACCTGGTGAAAGACGGTGTAAAAGCTGGTGATCAGATCGTGCTGAGTGGATTAGATCGTTTGCAGGAAGGGGTTGTAATTGCACCGCAAAAAGCGACAGATAAGGTTGTTGCGATAACAAAAAAATAAATAAACAAATTTTAACATTAAAGTCATGTTCCAAAAATTTATAGAAAGACCGGTACTTTCTACAGTGATTTCCATTTTACTGGTTATCCTGGGCGTACTTGGTTTAACAAAATTACCCTTACAGCAGTTCCCGGATATCGCTCCGCCTGCTGTATTCGTTGCAGCGGTTTACCCCGGTGCCAATGCCGAAACCGTACTCCGTTCAGTAGCGCCATCATTGGAAGAATCCATTAATGGGGTAGAAAACATGAGTTATATGAGTTCCACCGCCAGTAATGATGGAACATTAGCTATTACTGTTTACTTTAAACAAGGTACCGATCCGGACCAGGCAGCTGTCAACGTTCAAAACCGGGTAGCACAGGCTACCAGTCAGCTACCTGCAGAAGTGGTGCAACAGGGGATCACCACAACCAAACAGCAAAATAGTTTCATTAATGCTATTGGTATTTACACAGAAGATCCAAAAAAATACGATCAGACCTTTGTAGCCAATTATGCACAGATCAATATCATCCCCGAAATTAAGCGTATTCCTGGGGTTGGCTCGGCCAGCATATTCGGTGGAGTTAAAGACTATTCCATGCGTGTTTGGTTAAACCCAACACAAATGGCTACGTACAAGATTACCCCCAACGAAGTAATGGCCGCAATACAGGATAAAAGTCTGGAAGCTGCGCCAGGTAAACTGGGAGAAAGAAGTAACGAGGTATTTGAATATGTAATTAAGTACAAAGGCAAACTTAACAAACCGGAAGAATACGGAAATATTGCAATTCGTGCCAATGAAGATGGATCTGTTTTACATTTAAGAGACGTAGCCCGTATTGAACTGGGAGCTTATTCTTATACCAGCTCCAGCCGTTTAAATGGGAAGGATGGGATTGTAATTGGTGTAATTCAGTTAGCCGGTTCAAATGCTAACGAAATCCAGATTGCAGTTGATAAAGTAATGGAGAAGGCCGCAAAAGATTTTCCGGTAGGTATCAGTTACAACAGTTTTTATAAAACAAAAAATGCGCTTGATGAATCTATTGAACAGGTAATACATACGCTGATAGAAGCCTTTATATTGGTGTTTATAGTGGTATTTATTTTCCTGCAGGATTTCAGGTCAACGTTGATCCCTGCAATCGCCGTTCCTGTATCCATTCTGGGCACATTCTTCTTTATGAACCTATTTGGCTTCTCTGTTAACTTACTGACACTATTTGCCCTGGTACTGGCAATCGGTATTGTTGTAGATGATGCCATTGTAGTGGTGGAAGCAGTTCACGCAAAGATGGAACAGAAACACCTGGGTGCTAAAGCTGCGACAACAGAAGCGATGCGTGAAATTACAGGTGCACTGATCTCGATTACGTTGGTAATGGCGGCGGTATTCTTACCTGTAGGTTTTATGACGGGCTCCACAGGTATTTTTTACAGACAGTTTGCATTTACCATGTCTATTGCCATTGTTATATCTGCGGTAAATGCTTTAACACTAAGTCCGGCGCTTGCTGCGTTATTTCTAAAAAGCAATCATACAGCTGACAACAATACCACTGTTAAAAAGAGTTTCATACAAAAATTCTATGTTGGCTTTAACAGTAGCTTTAATGCAATGACCAACAGATATGTTGGTGGATTGAAATTTCTGATCAAACATAAATGGCTTAGTATGGGAGGCCTTTTTATAATTGTTCTGGCAACCATATTTTTAATGCAAAATACCAAGTCAGGGTTTATACCAACTGAAGATCAAGGCTTTGTAGCCATCGCTGTTTCTACACCATCTGGTACATCGTTAAATGGAACAACTAAGTTGCTTAAACAAGCAGAAGATGAGCTCAGTGCTTTACCATCATCAAGATTTGTTACGGCAATTTCCGGCTTCAATCTATTGACAAACTCCAATAGTCCCTCTGCTGCAGTAATTTTTGTTTTGTTGAAACCAAATAAAGAAAGAGGTGAGATTAAAGACATCAATGCCATCCAGGATATCATCAGAGGAAAATTAGGAGCGTTAACTGGTGGAAGTTTCTTTGTATTCAGTTTCCCTACAGTTCCAGGATTTAGTAATGTGGAGGCCTTGGATTTAGTCCTACAGGATAAAACCGGAGGTAAATTGGATAATTTTAGTGGTATAGCCAATAATTTTATTGGCAAACTGATGGCAAAAAAAGAAATCGCCTATGCATTTACATCGTTTAAAGCAGATTATCCGCAATTACAGTTGGAAGTCGATGATGATAAAGCCAATCAACTGGGCGTTAATGTGAAAGATATATTGCAAACGATGCAGGCTTATTTTGGGAGTGCCCAAGCTTCAGATTTTAACCGTTTTGGCAAATATTACCGGGTGGTAGTTCAGGCCGATATTGCTGATAGAACAGACCCAACATCTATTGATCGGATTTTCGTGAAAAGTAAAACCGGTGAAATGGTGCCCATCAATACATTGGTCAAATTGACCCGGGTATTTGGTTCCGAAACCGCTTCGCGGTACAACCTATTCAATTCTATCCAGGTAAATGCCATCCCAAAACCAGGTTATAGTTCCGGCGATGCCATTAGAGCTATTCAGGAAACCGCTAAGGAAGAATTACCATCAGGTTTTGCCTATGAATTCTCAGGACAAACCAGAGAAGAAATCTCGTCAGGTGGACAATCGACTGTGATATTCATATTGTGTTTGGTTTTTGTATACTTTTTATTGGCAGCGCAGTATGAAAGTTATCTTTTGCCTTTGGCCGTTATCTTATCTATTCCAACAGGTATCCTCGGTGTATTTGTGGTATTGGGCATAACAGGTATTGAAAACAATATCTATGTTCAGGTTGCACTGATCATGCTTATCGGGCTTCTTGCTAAAAATGCTATTCTAATCGTTGAGTTTGCTGTACAGCGACGTAAAGCAGGCCGAGGTTTGATAGATGCCGCCATCGAAGCCGCAAGACTAAGGATCCGTCCGATCATCATGACTTCACTGGCCTTCGTCTTCGGATTGTTCCCTATGAGTATCGCCACCGGGCCATCTGCTCAGGGTAACCATTCCATCAGTATAGGTGCAGCCGGTGGGATGGTGTCGGGCGTTCTATTAGGACTATTCCTGATTCCTGTGTTGTTTGTGATCTTCCAGCATTTACAGGAAAAGATTTCCGGTAAACTACCAGTGTCTGAAAATGAAAAACAGCCTGCACCTGTAAAAGTCAACTCCGAAATTATCTACTCTTAATCCCTAACTAATCATCAGATAAAATGAACGCCTATATAAATACATTAGCCGCAGTAGTCCTGATTGGGCTGGGCGGATGTAAAGTAGCTAAAGACACCCAGCTGCCCAAGGCTGTGCTTCCGGAAAATTTCAGGAATGCACAGCATACCGACAGTAAAGATATTGGCAGTCAATCTATTGCCGATTTTCTGACCGAGAAAGAGGTCAGAGATCTGGTAGACACAGCCCTGGCTAGAAATTTCGATCTGCAAATTGCACTGAAAAATATTGAATCAGCAGGCTTATTACTTAAACAATCCAAATTTGGGAATGTACCTCAGCTGAATTTACAAATCACCGGCAACTCAAATCGTCCTTCAGATAACAGCTTAAATGGGTTAAGTACCAGCCAGTTTTTAAAAACCAATCATGTTGAAGATTTCAATGCAAACCTCGGGTTAACCTGGGAGGCCGATATATGGGGAAAGATTAAAAACCAGCAACAGGCTGCCCTTGCTACCTATCTTCAAACCGAAGAAGCCAGAAAGGCGATACAAACTCGACTAGTGGCCAGTGTGGCACAAGGATATTACAGCCTGCTCATGATGGATGCACAAATGGGCATTGCAAAAAAGAACCTTGCTTTGAGCGATAGTACTTTAAAAATTGTACAATTACAATTTGATGCCGGACAGGTGACCTCGTTGGCCGTTCAGCAGGCTAAGGCACAACAACTTGTAGCTACCCAGCTCATCCCGAGGCTTCAACAGGATATTACCATTCAGGAAAATGCTTTGAGTTTGCTCACCGGTCGTTTACCAGGCCTGATCAACCGTTCCATAAGCCTGGATAAGGCCCGGGTTCCAGAACAAGTTTCTGCAGGCTATCCATCTGCGGTAATCAGCAGAAGGCCGGATGTGAAAAGTGCCGAGCTGTCGCTAAACATTGCAAATGCTAAAGTTGGAGTAGCCAAAGCAAGCTTGTACCCGTCATTGAGCATTACCGCTTCAGCCGGATTAAATTCTTTTAAAGCGAGTAACTGGTTCAATATACCGGCATCCTTGTTTGGCATGGTAGCAGGTGGAATTACCCAACCTTTAGTTCAGAAAAGAGCATTAAGAACACAATATGAACTGGCGAAAACAGAACGGGAAAAGAGTGTTATTCAATTTCGTCAAACTGTACTCACAGCTGTTAATGAGGTTTCTGATGAACTCGTGAAAATTGAAAAGCTCCAACAACAGTACGATGCTTCAAGAGACAAGGTAAATACCCTGCAACAAGCTGTTAAAAACGCAAACTTTTTATTTGCAAGCGGCATGGCGAGTTATCTTGAGGTAATTACCGCACAGAGCAATTCACTACAAAGTGAATTAGAACTCACAACCATCAAAACTGCACAATTGAATGCCACTGTAGAACTTTACCGCGCTTTAGGAGGGGGATTATAAGGGGGATTTATTAGATATCACACAATTGTTACCCGACATAACGGGTAATATACATTTGAACAAAAACCGGCAATTATGGTCAAAATATCCATCTGAACAAAGTTTCACAATGGTGATAAAGATGATATAGCCGGTTTTATCATTTAAAAAAGACAATCCATGTCCCACAGATGCCACAGTGTACCATTTAAAATTGTTGAATAAAATGATAAGTTTGCATTGAATAACTAACCATATTCGCAAAACAATGAAAAAACTTACTTTAGCAGCTTTAATACTTGCTCCGGCAATTGTTTCAGCTCAAACACCGGCTTATACCTTAAAGGGTACTATAGCAAATGCTAAATCGCCGGCCAAAGCTTACCTGAGTTATAGACTGAATGGTAAAAGTGTAATGGACTCGGCAATGGTCAGCAATGGAGCTTTCCAGTTTAACGGAAGCACTACTTCACCAGTTATGGCACAACTTATCCTGGATCACAAAGGTGAGGGGATAGCCAAACTTGGAAGATCGGCTGATGTGCTTGCCCTTTACATTGACAATGGCGTAATTACTGTAAATGGTACCGATTCTGTTAAACGAGCTACAGTGAGCGGATCAAAAATCAATAAGGAATTTGATGCTTATAAAGCTTTTATCGGTGCGCCCGACAAAATAATGGCTGCTGTAAACGCCGAATACGGAGCCGCTTCTGAAGATAAAAAGAAGGATCCATCATTTAGAAAAGAACTACAGACGCGGTACGAAAAAGCATCGGCAGAAAAAGCTGAATTGCAACAAAAATTTATCAAAGCAAACCCAGCTTCTTTTTTCAGTTTAACCGCATTAACAGAAACTGCAGGTAGCAGCATGGATGTTGCTAAAATTGAACCTGTTTTCAAGGGCTTATCTGCTGATTTGCGCAATAGTGTTTCAGGAAAAGCTTTTGCTGCGCAAATTGAAGCAGCCAGGGCCACATCGGTAGGAGCTATGGCACCTCAGTTTACTCAAAATGACGTAAATGACAAAGCGGTATCACTCGCTTCGTTCAAAGGAAAATATGTTCTAATTGATTTCTGGGCATCGTGGTGTGGACCATGCAGGGCAGAAAACCCCAATGTAGTAAATGCTTTTAACCAGTATAAAGATAAAAACTTTACAGTTTTAGGGATATCTTTAGATAACCCAGGCAAAAAAGATGCATGGTTGGCAGCAATTGAAAAAGACCAGTTAAATTGGACCCAATTGTCTGATTTAAATGGTTGGAACAATGCTGTGGCTAAGCAATATGGCATCAGGTCAATCCCTCAAAATTTCCTGGTTGATCCCAGCGGAAAAATTATCGGAAAAAACCTGCGTGGGGAGGTTCTACACCAGAAACTAAAAGAAGTACTTGGCGCAGGGTCGGGTAAGTAGCTCTTTTTAAGCTGAATTGAAAATAAGGACAGCATTAAACTTAATGATCAAATCATAGTCAAACAGATGTAAAACAGCTAATATTTTCATTATAAGTTCTGAATTGTAATTTCAGATGACCTGGATATTACTGGAAATACATAAGTTTGCTAACACATAAAAAAACAATTAAAAAATGAAAAACCTAATCTTGTTAACCGTTGGAATACTATTTAGCCTTTCTGCGAGTAGTCAAATTTTAAAACCAGTGAAATGGAGTTATGCTGCAAAGAAAACTTCTAAAACCGAAGCAACTTTGTACCTTAAAGCCACTATTGATGATGGATGGCACCTTTATTCGCAAAACATGGCTGATGGCGGACCTGTGAAAACAAGTTTTACATTTGCACCTTCAAAAGCGTACAAACCAGTAGGTAAAACTACTGAGCCTAAAGCAATCGTGAAGTTTGAGAAATCATTTGACATGAATGTAAGCTATTTCGAAAAATCGGTGATATTCCAACAAAAAGTAAAACTTACCGGTGCTAATGCAACAGTAAAAGGAACACTTGAATATATGGTATGCGACGACTCTCAGTGTCTTCCACCAGAAACTGTTCAGTTTTCTATTCCTGTAAAATAAGCAAGTAATGACCTTAAACAACTATTTGACAAGCATGAAAATGCTTGTCATTGGGCTTTTTCTATTTTTAGGTACGGCAACAGCTACCTTTGCACAGGCAGATACGTCGACGGCTGATCTGGAGTTTACCGAGATGGCTCCCGAAACTGCACCTGAGGTTGCCCCTAAGGATACCCTGGCGAAAGTTGAAGCTGCTACTGCTGCCAAAGACAGCACAGCAGGCAGCACTGCTAAAGTTGAGGCTGGGGATGGCGCAGAAAAAACAGCCGATCAATCGCTGATCGGGATTTTTGTAACCGGGTTTATAGGTGGGCTGGCCGCATTGCTGATGCCTTGCATCTTTCCAATGCTGCCCCTTACGGTCAGCTTTTTTACCAAAGGCAGTCAGACCAAAAGTAAGGCAGTAAGCCGTGCCATGTTCTATGGATTGTCCATCATTGTCATTTATGTGGTTTTAGGGCTGCTGGTGACGGTGATATTTGGTGCTGATGCCCTCAACAGCTTATCTACCAATGGGATATTCAATTTTCTGTTCTTTGTACTGCTGATGATCTTTGCCATCTCTTTCCTTGGTGCGTTCGAAATCACTTTACCTTCTTCATGGGTAAACAAGATGGATGCCAACTCGGACAAAGGTGGTTTGGCCGGTCTGTTTTTTATGGCCGGAACCCTTGCCATGGTTTCCTTCTCCTGCACCGGTCCCATTATTGGTACCCTGCTGGTACAGGCAGCCACAAGCGGTGCTTTGTTAGGCCCTGCGGTAGGTATGTTCGGATTCTCCTTTGCACTGGCTATTCCATTTGCTTTGTTTGCCATGTTCCCATCCTGGTTAAGCGCATTGCCCAAATCAGGTGGCTGGCTCAACAGTGTAAAAGTTGTTTTAGGCTTTTTAGAACTGGCCCTGGCCATGAAGTTTTTAAGCAATGTGGATCTGGCCTATCACTGGAACTGGTTTGACAGGGAGATCTTCTTAGTGCTTTGGATTGTGATTTTTGGACTGATGGGCTTATACCTGCTGGGCAAACTGAAGTTCTCGCACGATAGTCCGGTCAACTTCATTTCCATTCCGCGATTAATGATTTCCATCATCGTATTGGCCTTTACCATTTACATGATTCCGGGCTTATGGGGAGCACCTTTAAGATCAATTTCTGCCTTCCTGCCACCGCAGGGTACACAGGATTTTGATTTGTACACGCCTACTTTAACCGGCGGTAGCGGAGCACCTGCAGCAGCAAATCACCAGGAAAGCAAACATAAATATGCAGATATTTTTCATGCGCCTTTAAACCTGAATGTGTTTTTTGATTATGATGAAGGTCTGGCCTATGCCAAAAAGGTAGGCAAACCGGTCATGATCGATTTTACCGGCCATGCCTGTGTCAACTGTCGTAAAATGGAAGCCAATGTATGGCCAGATAAAGCGGTATACAGCAAACTGAGCAATGATTATGTGCTTATCCAGCTGTATGTAGACGATAAAACAGAGCTGCAGGCCAGTGAAAAATATAAATCGACCTTTAGCGGCAAGGACATCAACACCATTGGCAACAAATGGAGCGATGTACAGGCTTCAAAATTCAACTCCAACTCTCAGCCTTATTACGTATTGCTGGGACATGATGAAAAACCTTTGGTTAAACCTAGTGGAGCAAACTACGATCCTCAGGAATACCTTCAATTTCTGGAAAGCGGATTAACAGCTTTTAAGAATAAGTAAACAATACAACCTTTGTTCAGCACCTTAAATACAATCTGTCCTTAAAAAGACAATTGTATTTAAGGACTGTACAAACGTACAGATACTTACCAAACAATCTTATCCATCAACAAACAATTTAAATGAAGAAATTAAGTTTGATCGCGCTGGCGCTCTTATGTAGCACCAGCTATCAGGGTTTCTCGCAAAAAAGAAATCCAAAAACCCCGCCTCAGGCACCTGTCGCCGCCCCAGGAAGCAATCCAAATGCAATGAATAGACCGGCTACTCCGCCAACAGGACCTAAGCCTTACAACCAGGTCATCACTGCTAAGGCAAAAACTGACAAAGGATTATTTAAAGTTCACAATGTTGAAGACCGTTATTTCTTTGAAATCGCTGATTCTTTATTGGGCAGAGAAATCTTAACAGTTAACAGGATCAGTAAAGCAGCAGCCGGTAACCGTGCTTCTATGATTGGTTATGGTGGAGACCAGATTGGCGACAATGTAATTAGCTTTGAAAGAGGACCTGCCAATAAAATATACCTGAAAAGCATTTCTTATAGTGAACGTTCTCAGGACACTACCGAGCATGGAATGTACAAATCAGTGATGAATTCAAATATACAGCCGTTGGTTGCTTCATTTGATATCAAGGCCTTAGCCAAAGATTCCATCTCAGGTGTAAAAGGTGTGGTTATTGATGTCACTGACTATATGAACAGCGATAATGATATTTTCTTTTTTGATGCAGGCACAAAAAAATCATTAAACTTAACCGGACAAATATCGGATAGAAGTTATATCAAGGAGATTAAGGCTTATCCAATGAATATTGAGATAAGAACACTTAAAACTTATATGAAATCGGCTCCTCAAATGCCAGGTATGATGGGCGGTGGGGCACCAAGTTCCACTCCGGCAACTTATGAGCTGAACAGTTCAATGGTTTTATTGCCATCCAGACAAATGAAGCCCAGGTTCTTTGATCCTCGTGTAGGTTATTTTGCAACCGGCTATGTTGATTTTGATGCGAATCCACAAGGAGTAAAAAACCAATCGTTAATTACCCGCTGGCGCCTTGAGCCAAAACCAGAAGATGTAGAAAAATACAAAAGAGGGGAATTGGTAGAGCCTAAAAAACAAATTGTTTATTATATCGATCCAGCAACACCAAAAAAATGGGTCCCTTACCTGATTCAGGGTGTAAATGACTGGCAGGTTGCTTTTGAAAAAGCTGGCTTCAAAAATGCAATTGTAGCTAAAGAAGCACCAAACGATCCAACATGGAATATTGATGATGCCAGGCATAGTGTAATTGTGTATAAGCCATCTGATATCGCAAATGCAAGCGGCCCACATGTACACGATCCCCGCACAGGCGAAATCCTGGAAACACACATCAACTGGTACCACAACATTATGCAACTCCTAAGAAACTGGTATTTTATCCAGGCTTCTGCAATCGATCCTCAGGCCCGTAAAATGAAGTTTGATGATAAATTAATGGGAGAGTTGATCCGCTTCGTATCTTCTCATGAAGTGGGACATACTTTAGGTCTACGTCACAACTTTGGTTCATCAGCAACCGTTCCGGTTGAAAAACTAAGAGACAAACAATGGGTAGAAAAAAATGGGCATACCCCGTCCATCATGGATTATGCACGTTTTAACTATGTTGCACAACCGGAAGACAACATTACAGCCAAAGGTATATTTCCAAGAATCGGAGATTATGATATGTGGGCAATTGAATGGGGATACAAATGGTTACCTCAGTTTAATACCGCTAACGATGAGACAACTTATTCTAATCAAACCATCATCAACAGGGTAGGCGCCAATAAACGTTTAACTTTCGGTACAGAAAGCGACCCGAATGACCCTCGTAATCAAAGTGAAGATATTGGCGACAACGCCATGCTGGCATCTGCTTATGGTATCAAAAACCTTAAACGCATTTTGCCAAATATCCTAACCTGGAGCAAAGAACCTAATGAAGGCTACCAAAATGCTAAAACACTTTATAGCGAAGTTGTTGGCCAATACAGCCGTTATATGGGACACGTTGTTAAAAACGTAGGTGGTATTTATGCAACTCCTAAAACTGTAGAAGAAAAAGGAGGGATGTATCAGGCTGTTCCTTTTGCAAAACAAAAAGAGGCTATGACCTTCCTGAATACGCAATTATTTGCTACTCCAACTTGGTTAATCAATAAAGAACTGATAGAACGCACTGGAATAAATCCTGTTGATATTTTCCAGGGAGCTCAAAAAAGTACACTGGCTAAATTGCAAAATGCAGGTACACTTGGTAAACTGATCAATGATGAAGCATTAAACGGAGCTAAAGCTTATGCGCCTGCAAACTTGTTCAGTGACTTAAAGGCTGGAATCTGGTCTGAATTGTATTCTCACAAAAACATTGACGTATACAGAAGAAACCTGCAAAAAGCTTATGTTGATAACATGACTAAGTTAATTGCAGCACCTGCAGCTTCATCTGCCGGTCAGGGTTTCCCTGGCATGCGAGTGGCCGATCCAACCTCTTCAGATGTATCCAGCATCAGTCGCGCGCACTTGAGCACTTTAGCAAAAGATATCCGTGCAGCTATCCCTGCTGCAAACGGAATGAGCAAGTATCATTTACAAGATTTATTGGTCCGTATCAACTCGGCTTTAAATCCAAAATCTTAATATAAAATGCAAATAAAAACGCCTTCTCAAAATTGAGAAGGCGTTTTTATTTTAGTTCAATTCGTGCTACTGCACTAAAATAATTATTAGCTCTTCTTTCGGTTTCTAAGGATGCCTTATCACCGTAAACCATATGTAATCGCTTCCTGGTATTCTCTAAACCAATATGGTGACTTGTACTTGCCACAATCGGATTAATGTAGTTATCTGTTTCTATAATGACCGTCCGTCCATCAGAACAAATCGAAATACTGGCAGGACGCTCTTCCTTCAATAAATCGCCGTGTTTAAACATATTCTCTACCAGCGTCATTAACACCAAAGGAATAATCTGAACATCTTCCAGATCAGGTTCATACTCAAAAGAAATATGGAAGGCATTTTCAGATTTGATCTGGTGAAGCCGGATAAAATTTTCAACCTGCTTAATCTCCAGGCTCAACGGCGTTAAGATCTGTTCGCCATCGTCTTGCAATGCATAACGCATCATTTCAGAAAGGGCCATTATAGATTCGGCCGCTTCCGGAACAACCTTACGAGTGTTCGCATAAATGAAACTTAAAGTATTAAACAGGAAATGCGGATTAATCTGCGCCTTTAAATAAGCATGTTGCGATTTAATCAGTTCAGCTTGTACATTTTGATTTTCAATGATCATCAACAACCGTTCTTTTTCAACAGCCTGCCCGTGTTTTCGTTCCCTGATATAATTCATCAGATAATAATAACCCGATGAAAAGAGAATAAAATATATCGTTCTCAAAACTCCATTTGCTATCGAGGCCTTATTAATTTCCGCTTCTGTAAAAACAGAAAGATTTGCATATTGCTGAAGGAAAGCAACAATATAAATGGTTAGCGGCACATAAACTGCTACCTCTATAACAATTAACAAAGGGAGCAACCAAATGGTATTTTTAGCTTTTTTTCTGGCTGCTGGTAAAACTACATGTGCATGCAAATAAAACAAGCTGATATTGCAGGCATAAAATACAAAGTAATTTCCAAAACTGGCAAAATAGCCTCTCAGCATTCCAGACAGGATCACTTCATAAAAGATAAAGAAAAGCCAGGCAACGAAATGAATACGGTATTCGACAAAAAAAAGAAGACATGCTTTTAAACGTTTTTTCATTTCATGTAGGATAATCGGGTCATGGTGCTATAACTTGTTTCAGCAATACGCTTTACTCTGATATTCCCCGTGTAGATTTTAACGTTTTCTTTTCTAAAAAGGAGAAAAACTGTTTTCTGTAAGTTGTTCCCAGTGGGACTTCCAATTTGTGGTTTAAAGTGATAAATGCGCCTTCCACTTTATTGATGTAATCCATTGAAATAATAAAGGATCGTTGCACCCGGGTAAAGGAGGGATTATTTTCTAGTCTCATCTCCAGCTCTTTCATAGTCAGGTAGGCAATGTACATGCCGCCAACCGTATGAATTTTCACGTAATTATTCAACCCTTCAATAGCCACCAGATCCTTCAGGTTAATCTTTACATATTTCTGAATCTGATCCGTTTTAACAAAGAAAAAGTCTTCTGCTGGTGTTTCTTTTCTTGTATTCAGTTCAGACTTGATTAACCTGTTGATCATCAGCGCAAACTTACTCATTGAAATCGGTTTCAACAGGTACTCATTTGCCTGCACGCCAAAGGCATCAATAGCATACTTTGAATGTGCAGTGGTAAAAACAAGATATCTTGTTTTGTACCTTATGGCCATAGACAGATCAAGACCAGTCATTCCCGGCATATCTACATCCATAAAAATGATGTCAATATTATCCTCCAGGGTAATACCCATCAATGCTTTCAGGGGATCGGTAAAAGATTTAACCAAATTCAGATTAGGCATGGCTTCTATGTAATCTGCAAGCAGATCAACCGCATGTTTCTCATCATCAATAATAACACAGTTCAATTTGCCATCCATATAAACCCAAATTTATTACTCCAATCTTCCTTAAACTTACAAGTATTCACCCTAAATATCACGTCATTCACGTAATATATTTTATTTATTCAGGATGATTATTAGCACAAAGTTAACCGAAATGTCGTTAAAACCATAATTTACAAAATAGCAAAAAAGGCTCTATTATACAAATAGAAGCATTTCATTTACAAAAAACTTGAAATTTCAATTTTCATTCACCACGTAAAAACAACTGTTAACCACGTAAACAAACAAGTTGGCGTAATATAATTGGATCAAACCTGTTTCTTTCCTACTTTTAGACAACCTCCCTATTAAAAACAAGATCCCTGATGCACGGAGGCGTGTCAGGGATTAATAGAAAGAAAAAAAGACGCTAGTACGTTCTCGTATATATTTAGTTCTAAAGGGAGTTCATCCTCCCTTTAGTTACTAAGTAGTAAAGTCTTAAAAATCCAAAATTTTATTTCTTAATACCGCCAAATGCAGCAAAGCATAAATTTTTGTGCAAAATCTCTACCTGATCAAAACCAACTTTTTTCATCAATTCTAATTGATAATTAACAGATCTTGGCGTGTCTTCATAGGCGATGTAATCAAATACTTTATCCCTGTATTCCATACCTCCAAGTGTTTCAAGGTACGCACCGTATTTCTGTTGGAAGAGTGCATTTAAGATATCAGAATCCTGAGTAACCAAATCTGAAATCCATAAACTCCCACCGGGTTTAAGTGCCTGGTAAAGCATAGAAAATAACTGTTCCCAATCTTCATCAGTCCGCAAGTGATGTAAAGTTGCAGCAGCCAAAATCACGTCGTAAGTATGAGCAGGTAAATTCAATGCCCGCATATCCCGCTGAATAGTTGTCACCACGCCTTTAGTTTCGGCAGAAACCCTTTCTTCTGCCTTTTCCAACATAGGCAAACTGAGATCATTAAGTGTGCAGTTCAGATCCGGAATCTTAGTCAGCATCTTTAAAGTGTAATTACCAGCACCACAACCAATATCCAACAGTTCTTTCGCATTTGGATTTACATATCTGGCTGCTTCTGTACAAAGATCCATTGTCAAAACAGCATCTAAGGTGGTCAGCTGCCCTGTATCCAGATTCGAAAAACGTGCTACATCCTGGTCAAATCTTAGCCGGATCTCTTCATTTGTTGCCTTATCAGAATAGTCTGTCTTCATTTCAATTTTGTTTATGAACCCTAAAATAGTCATTCAAATATTTTTTTATATCAGATAGGGGTAAAAACCAATGTTGTTGTCATACTACCAAACAACAAAACACATGAATAATTTCATTAAACAAAAAAGCATGAAAACAAACAAGTTTTATTTAGCAGTTGCAGCAATCCTTTTTACTATGGGTACTGCCAGCGCACAGGACACCGAATTCAATTTCGGTATAAAGGCAGGGGCCAGCTACGCGACCTTACCCAGTAGCTTAAAAAGTATAACAGACAAAAAAGGAAAAATTGGTTATAACGTGGGCGCTTTTGCCAGGGTAGGAAAAGCACTTTACTTTCAACCCGAACTTAACTATGTAAGTTTTAAAAGTTCATACAATTACGGATCTGCAACTTATAAACCAAAGTTCAACCAAATCAACCTTCCGCTTATGGTCGGCTATAAGATATTCAACACCAGCGACTTAAACTTTAGAGTATCAGCGGGACCGGATCTAAGTTATACGCTAAACAAGGCCGAGGGACCAGCTACATTCGACTATAAAAAATTCAATGCCGGAGGAGTGATCAACGCGGGGGTAGACATAGGCAACCTTACCCTTGACGCCAGATACAGCAGGGGATTCACTAAAATAAATAAGGAATTGGACGAAAAAACAGGTATTTTCAATCTATCTGTTGGTTTCAAGCTTTTTTAAAAGAACTTGAAAATAATAGATTTAAACGAAAAGAGCCCGATGTAATATCGGGCTCTTTTCGTTTAAATTTTAGCCATCGACTTTCCTAAATACCAGCAAAGCCAGGTAAAAAATGGCGCTGCTAAAATATCTGCAGTATAATGAACATGTTGAATCAACAATAGCACGGCAACCACCCCTGAGGCTATAAAAGCCATAAGTTTATCCGATTTCCGTTCCATACAAAGGGCGCATAAAAATGCGGTAGCTGTATGTCCCGAAAAAAACAAATCCTTGGTAATCACATTAGAATGATAAAAGAAAATCGAACAAGGATCAGCAAGATTAATGATGTCAACAGGCGGATTAAGTGGAACCAATGTAATCGTAATAATCCGGGCAATACATAAAAAAATAAACGCCCATAATGCCGTAAGACACATAATCGTATTCCTCGACATGCGGTACAAAAACAACCCGATCATACCATACAAAACAACAAATATGCCTATTGACATGTCCTTGGCTGGTATACGGCTCAACACCCAATCATTCAATACAATTCCTTCCCGGGCTTCAATATGGGAAAAGAAATGGGGTATCGAAATTAAAATAGCAATAAGAAGGATCATTCCTATGATAAATTTAATTCGGAATGCTTGATAATCCCAGGCAACTGGCCAGGTATACTGTTTAGACTGCATTAAATTGGTTAGTTGTTTTTTTAAAGGTAAAAATATACAAATAAAGTGATTTTAATAATAAAGTTACACTGACTTAACTTTTTATTCACCGTACCTCACCGATATTAAACTTTAAATGTTTTTTCTAATAAGACTGTAAACCGACCATAATATTACAAACCGACACTAATTTTCTTTAATTTATTTAAATTGTGTTACAAAAAGTATAAATTACAACAACCAAATACCGCTATTACATATGAATGAATTTCAGATTAAGAAATCTACTAAAAATTACGACGTCATCATCGTTGGCTCTGGAGCAGGTGGTGGAATGGCAGGATATGTACTGGCCAACGCAGGACAAAAAGTTCTAATGCTTGAAGCAGGTGCCGACTTTGACCCTCGTCTCCATGCACAACAACTAAAATGGTCATGGGAATCCCCACGTCGCGGCGCCGGAACCACACGTCCATTTGGCGATTTTGATGCCTCATATGGAGGATGGGAGCTGGACGGAGAACCTTATACACAAAAAAACAACTCCGAATTTGCCTGGTTCCGTTCAAGAATGCTTGGCGGAAGAACCAATCACTGGGGGCGGATTTCTTTAAGGATGGGCCCCGATGATTTTAAATGTAAAGATGGATTAACTGACAACTGGCCGATAACATATGATGAAGTTAAACCTTATTACGATAAGGTGGACCGCCTGATAGGGGTATACGGTACGGTTGAAGGTATAGAGAGCGAACCTGACGGTATATTTTTGCCACCCCCTAAGCCGAGATTAAATGAGCTGTTTATAAAAAAAGCGGGCGAAAAAACCGGTGTAAAAGTAATTCCCGGAAGAGGATCTGTATTAACAGAAGCTTTACCAGGCAATAAGGATCGTGCGCCTTGCTTTTATTGTGGCCAATGTGGCCGGAGCTGCAAAGTTTACGGAGATTTCTCGGCATCCTCTTGTTTGGTTATACCAGCGGTAAAAACAGGGAACCTAACCGTCATCACCAATGCGATGGTAAGGGAAGTACTCACTGATGCAGCTGGTTTGGCCACAGGAGTATCTTATGTTAACACAATAGATCTTCAGGAGTACCAGGCAAATGCCGGTATTGTTATTTTGGGTGCCAGCGCCTGCGAATCGGCAAGGTTACTGCTCAACTCCAAATCTTCCGCACATCCCAATGGTCTGGCCAATAGCAGTGGCATTATAGGAAAGTACCTGCATGATTCAACCGGGGCTAGCCTAAGTGGTTTTTTGCCTCAACTGATGGACCGAAAACGTTACAACGAAGATGGGGTAGGAAGTGTGCACATCTATTCGCCCTGGTGGCTTGACAACAAAAAACTGGACTTTCCACGTGGCTATCATATAGAATATTGGGGTGGAATGGGCATGCCAGCCTATGGTTTTGGTAGCGGAGCTCCAAAAATGAATGGACTGGTACCCGACAGGAACGGAAAAATGAAGGAAGCCGGTGGTTATGGTGCATCCTTAAAAGACGACTACCGACGCTTTTATGGCACAGGTGTTGGAATGGCAGGCAGGGGTACTGCCATCGCACGAGAAACAAATTATTGTGAAATAGATCCTAATATAGTCGATAAATATGGTATCCCGGTATTGCGCTTCAATTACAAATGGGCACCTGAAGAAATCAAACAGGCCAAACACATGCAGGAGACTTTCCAGGCCATGATGCATGCCATGGGCGCCATCATCACATCTGACATTCCCGGAGCTGATACCAATTACGGCCTGGAAGCACCCGGAAAAATTATACATGAGGTAGGTACAGTGAGAATGGGTGATGACCCTAAAAAATCTGCATTAAACAAATGGTGCCAGGCACATGAGTGCAAAAATCTTTTTGTTGTAGACGCCGCCCCATTTGTACAACAAGGTGATAAAAATGCAACCTGGACCATATTGGCCCTATCCATGAGAACTGCAGAATATATTTTGGACCAGAAGAAAAAACAAAACATTTAGCCCTATGAACAGACGTGAATCCTTAAAAATATTAGGTTTAACAACACTAAGCGCGGGTGTATTACTTGAAGCATGTAAGCCTGGCGAAGATAAAACCAACCTTAAAGCTGAAAACAACGAACAAGCTGAAGCAGGAAGACAGCAATTTGAGATAGAGAGAGATAAAAAACTCCATGCCGAAAAGTTTTTCAGTGCACATGAAATGGCTACCATTACCGTATTGGCCGATATCATCATTCCTAAGGACGAGAAATCGGGGAATGCATCCGATGCAAAAGTTCCTGAATTTATTGAGTTTATTGTAAAGGACATCCCTTCTCATCAAACACCTATGCGGGGAGGCTTAAAATGGCTTGAGCTGCAATGTCTAAACCGCTTTCAGAAACCATTTAAGGATGCTACAGCAGAACAGCAAACGCAAATGCTTGATCTGATTGCTTACCCCAATAAAGTAAAACCTGGAATGGAACAGGGAGTGGCATTTTTTACCCTGATGAGAAGTCTGACCGCATCGGGATTCTTTACCAGCGAAATGGGGATCAAAGACATAGGTTATGCAGGAAACACACCAAACAAATGGGAGGGCGTGCCGGCTGATGTTTTAAAGCAATACAATCTTTAGCTACGGATTACTTAACATAAACTTAACCTACTCAAAATACATTAATTTCTAGTTTTGCAGAAAATAAACAAACGCTGGTAATTTATGACTATTCAGGTTACATTTTAAATAGCGTTATACCTTCTGTTATGTACCAACAAGCTGATCAGTTTACAGTTATATTTAATACCTATTGGAAAAAGCTGTATGTAATTGCATACCGGCGTTTAAGGGACGAAGAACTGGCAAAGGACATTGTGCAGGATGTATTCGTATATTTTTGGAAGGAAAGGCAAAACATCAATATTAACGGATCATTAGAGGCTTACCTCCGCAAATCAGTACAGTACCAGATCATTGCCCATTTCAGAAAACATACCATACATTCTAAAGCTTTGGGCTTTCTGTTGGAAAAAATGAACGAGGTAGAGGTCAACATCCGTGACATATTAACTGAACAGGACTTCGCCAATACTGTTCAAACCGAGGTTAAAGAAATGCCTGGAACCATGCAGGAGATCTTTAACCTTCGGTTCAAAGACCAGTCCGTTAAAGAAATTTCAGAAAGCCTTGGCCTGGCTGAAAAAACAGTCAGGAATAACATATCCATAGGTTTAGTCCGCATTCGCAAAGCCATCTCCAGAGATTTCCCTGAAGATTTTTCAGCTATTTGCCTTGCGCTCTATATTTTACTTGGCCCCAAATAGGCCATCTCTTTTTTTTTCTTTTTTTTTCGGGAAGAATCCCAACACAGTTCTACTCTATAAGTAAATGTCCCAAAAAGGCAATACTTAAAAGAGAGAAATGAACGCCAACCAATTAAAAAAATTACTGACTGCCTTTTTAAAAAACAGGCTCAATAAAACGGATAAAAACCTATTACAAAACTGGTACGATTCATTTGGTGAATCAGAACATCAGGTTCCGGGACTAAACAATGCCAGGGAAGAAGAACTCCTAAAAAATGAATTGCTTAGTAGAATTCAGTTACAGCTAAATGAACCGGAAAAGCCGACATTCAAACTATGGTCACTCAGAAATGTTGCCGCATCCGTAGCTGTACTAACCACAGTGGGGCTTGCCGGATGGTTCTTTATGTTTAAAAATGCACAAAACACCACCGGTCAAACGACTTTTCAAATTGTAAGCACTACTTCTGCTCAATTAAAAAAAGTGATCCTACCTGATGGTTCAATCGTACATTTAAATGCCAATTCACGCATAAAAATCCCCCATAGATTTGCTGCAACCAGCAGGCAGTTTTATCTTGAAGAAGGAGAGGCCTTTTTTGAAGTTACCAAAGATAAAACCAGGCCTTTCGTCATCCACAGTCAGCAACTGGATGTAAAAGTACTAGGCACCTCGTTCAATGTCCGTTCCTATAAACAACTCAACAACCTCAAAGTAGCGGTAACTACCGGAAAAGTAAGTGTAAGTGAGCAAGGGAAAGTATATGGTATACTCACGCCAGGGCAGCAAATTACCTATTACAAAAACAGTAAAACTATTCAGTTATCGCAGGTTAGTCCGGCCGATAACAACGCCTGGATAGGCGGAAAAATTTATCTGGAAAAAGCCGGCTTTGAAGAGCTTGCTTTGGCCATGCACAACATTTACGGCGTGACATTAAAACAGCAGATGAAACATCATCCTGCTTATCAGTACAATTTAACTATCCGTTCAGATCGCTCACTGGCAGAAACCATGAAGCTGATCTGCGCAATCCATGGTCACAATTATAAAAAAAATGCAAATGAAATACTGATGTACTAACAGCACCAACACATACCTAAACTCAAGACAGAACCAGCTAAAAAAATAACCTTACACATATGAAACAAAACTTACTGCAAATGCAGAAAGCGATGCGTATTACATTATTGATCTTCAGCATTGTGTTTTCTGCTTCACAGCTTCTGTTCGCTGTAAATGGCAGGGCACAACTCCTTGAACAACGAATAAGCATTACCCTTGATAAAGGCAATCTTTATCAGGCCATCAAAAAACTGGAAAAAACGAGTAAAACAGAATTTGCCTTTGATAATGCCATGTTGAATATGGAAAAATTCAGCATTCAGTCTCACAACTTTAAACAAACACGTTTGGCCGATATATTGGAGCAGCTATTTAATGGAACCAATATCGGATATAAGGAAGAAAGCAACATCAGTATCAGATTTTTTCAAAAACAAAAGCCTGGAAAAATACGCGGAAAAATAACCGATGACAAAGGTGGCAACCTGCCTGGCGTAGGCATCAAAGTAATAGAAGTCAATAAAAGCTTTACAACCGATTCGTTGGGCAACTACAGCATTGGCTTACCGGCAGGCAAATACACGCTCGAAATCACCTATATCTCTTTTAAAACGCAACGTTTTAACCATGTAGAAATCAGAGAGAATATAACCACTACTTTGAATGTGGTGATGATGGAACAGGCGGGGAATCTGGATGAGGTGGTGGTTATCGGCTACGGAACCGTAAAAAAAAGCGACCTCACCGGATCGGTTAGTGTTATAAAAATGAAGGACATAGAGAATGTTCCTGTAGTAAGGGTGGATCAAATGCTGCAAGGAAGAATTGCCGGAGCCGAAATTGTGAGTACCAGTGGTGAACCCGGAGCTGGTACCTCTGTTCGCATCCGGGGCACACGTTCCATTTCGGCTACCAATGAACCCCTGTATGTAGTAGACGGAGTACTGGATGCTGTCAATAGCCTCAATGATTTAAATCCAAGTGACATCGAATCTATTCAGGTGCTTAAAGATGCATCATCAACTGCCATCTATGGTTCGAGAGGAAGCAACGGGGTAATTCTAATTACAACAAAAACAGGAGGGACCAGCGGCAAGACCAGTTTTACCTTCCGCAGTGACGTTGGGCAATCTGTTTTGCCACGTTTTCTTGACCTCATGAATGCCACCGAATTTGCGGAATTACAAAATGACAGGTTCTATTTTAGCAGCACTGCCAATCAGAGTAAACCATTGGAAGAATATCCTTACAAAAACCCGCTGGCCCTGGGTGAGGGTACCAACTGGACAAAAGAGATTACGCGCAGCGCACCTTACCAAAACCATACCTTTTCTATGTCAGGAGGCGACAAATCAACCAATTATTATTTTTCTGCCAATTACAACAATACGGAAGGTATTATTTTAAGTAGTGGCATGAAACGTATCCAATCGCGTTTAAATCTCGATAAAACGTTCAATAAATATGTCAAATCAGGTATAAGGTTGAATTACTCCTATATCAATCAGGACGTGAACAAGGTTGATGTCGGCACCAGTACACTTTGGTACCGTTCTACTGTATTTCTCGCACCAACCATCGCCGCCTACAAACCGGACGGTACTTTAAACGATTTTAATACCCAGTGGTATAGTGGTACCTTATTCGATTCACCCCTGGCCAACTCTCTGCTGCAGAAAAAAGATCAGGTAAAGAAAACACTTTCTTCCATGCTTTATGTTGAAGTCAGTCCCCTTAAATCACTGAAACTTAAAAGTTCCGTCTCTTTTTACGATTACAACAGGTTTGACGACACTTTTTACCCATCAACCCTGCCAACAAGAATGAGCAAAAATACTGGAGCCTATGCTTACAAAAGAGGTTTTAAAGACAATAACATCCTGAACGAAAACACCATCAGCTATAAAAAGGTATGGAACAAAAGGCATAACCTGGATGCAGTTTACGGTATTACCTTTCAAACCTTCTGGACAACCGATCTGTACGCCAGTGGAGATGGGTATTTTATAGACGACATTGAAACAAATGACCTGGCCGCAGTACCTACAAAAGAAACGCTAAATGCCGGCTCCAGTTTAGAACGTCAGAATAAAATTTCTAATCTGGCCAGGGTCAATTACAACTACAATGGCAAGTACTACCTTACCGTTACGGCAAGGGCCGATGCGGCGTCCAATTTTGCAGCCAATCATAAATGGGGGTATTTCCCATCTGCTGCCATAAAATGGAATATCCTTAAAGAAGATTTCATGAAACCTATTAAGGGTATAAATGAGCTGGCTATTCGCTTAAGCGGTGGAGTTTCTGGTAATGATGCCATTTCAAAATATCAATCACTATCCCGTTTAGCTTCCAATGCCAACGGTTATATATTTGGCGGAGTTACTCCTGTGGCCTATTATCCTTCAAGAATCTCAAATGAAGGACTAACCTGGGAAAAAACCACATCCTATAACGTAGGAATGGATCTGGCAATTTTGAAAAACCGCCTGGCTTTTACTTTTGACGCTTACAGTAGCGCCACTACCGACCTGCTGCTTACCGTGCAGCTGCCAACCCACGTAGGTTATACCAGCAGACTAACCAATATTGGTAAAACATCTAACAAAGGGGTAGAGCTGGCCATCGATGCTAAAAACATCAGCAGCAAAAATTTCAGCTGGTCTACCACCTTAACCCTGGCACACAACAGGCAAATGGTGGAAGATATTGGCGGCCTGGACCGGATTTCGGCTTATAACAATGGCTTTGGCGCTCAGTACATGATGTACGGCTACATCAAAGGGCAGCCATTAAATGCACTTTGGGGTATGCAATATGCGGGAGTATGGAAATCCCAGGCAGAGATTACACAAAATCAGACCGATAAACAATACGCTTCTTCAGCGGTCAATTTTTACCAACCCGGACGTCAGCGTTATATCGACCAAAACCATGATGGCATATTGGACAATAGCGACCTGGTTTACCTGGGCAATGCAGATCCTAAACTTTATGGAGGAATTCAGAATAATTTCAACATATATGGTTTTAACCTGGGTTTTTATCTTAACTATTCCATAGGGGGCAAAATTTATAATCCTGTAGAGCTCTTTATGGGCACAGGAACCTACTTGTCCAACCAATTCAAGTACATGGTCAACGCCTGGCATCCGGTACGTAATCCTAATTCCGATTACCCCAGAGCCGACTCAAAAGACGATATTCCTAACGACAGGTTTGTACATAGCGCCAGCTTCCTGCGACTAAAAAATGCTTCAATAGGTTATTCCTTTAATCTGGTAAAACCGACCAACAACCTTTTAAAATCACTTACGTTAACCGCCAGTGGCAATAACATTTACCTATGGAAATACTACAACGGTTACGATCCGGAGGTTTCTACAGAAAGCGAAGGCTCAACCATCAGAAGAATGGATAACGGGGCCTATCCCAACAGTAGAACTGTCACATTCAGCGCCGAATTAAAATTCTAATAATCAGTCATTAAAACACAAAGTGATGAAGAAAAAATTAAACATCATATTGCTCTCTATATCTATACTTAGTTTACTGATCAGCTCCTGTAAAAATGCGCTTATTGAAGAGCCGGAAAGTTTCGTTTCTGCAGGCGAATTCTTTAAAAATGAGAACCAATGTGTAGCTGCATTGAATGGCTGTTACATTCCATTTACCAGCATTTATAATTCGGGGCTTATCATTGCCAATGAGGCTACTACCGATTTAGCCTATCTCAATTCTGCACAACTGGATGCTAAATTTGAAATATCTCCGGCCAATCCGGGAATGGGGCAAGCGGTATGGACGCAGGCCTACAAAGGGGTAATGTTTTGTAATGCCGCCATATATGGTATTGAAAATGCACCGGTCAATGCCGATCGTAAAAAAGCTTTAATTGCCGAAGGTGTAACCCTAAGGGCCATGTATTACTATATACTGACCAGTACATTTGGCGATGTTCCATTCTATACTGAAAATGTTTCGTCATTGCAGGTACTGGAAAAGATAACTGCCCTGGGTAGAAGCAGCGCGGTTGAAATCAGAAAAACACTAATTGCCGAATTGCAGCAATACGTGTCTGCCTTACCTGCCAAAAGAACTTCAGAGGTAACAGACAATAGGGTGTCGGGGCCAATGGCACACCTGCTGATCGCAAAAATGGCCATGTGGAACAAAGATTTCCCAACAGCCTTAACTTCGCTGAAAGAGATTCAGAAAATCTATGGACAACTGACTCAATACCCGCTCACTGATACTTATTTCAGAACAAAAAACACTCCGGAATCTATCTTTGAGGTTCAGTTTACCTGGTCGGCCTCTGGGCTTAAAAAAACAACCAATGTGGCTTGTTTTTTTACCCCCACAAAAAAGGCAGCAACAGATATTTACGACGGTGTATCTATTCCCGAACTTGGTGCGAAAGCCAATCCCTATGCATCCATCACGCCATCTGCCTACTTTATGTCGCTATATGAACTCGACGATCCGAGACGGAATATAATCCTGGCCTATACCTATGAGGACAAGTGGTTTACCCGGCCACAAAGTGCTAATGGGACAGGTAAACCCTGGATGGGACCAAAATTCTGGTGTCCGGGTATGGATAATGCAGCCGATGGCAACAATCAAAAAGTATTCAGATATGCCGATGCGCTGTTATTAATGGCCGAATGCGCAAATGAAACCGGAGAAACTCAGCTTGCATTATCCAGCATTAATGAAGTAAAAGGCCGGGCTTCAGCCGATTATAAACTAAGTGCTTACCCCGGCAAAGACGAGTTCTTTGAAGAGCTTAAAAAGGAGCGCGCCAGAGAGCTGATGGGCGAGTATACCCGAAAATGGGATCTGGTACGATGGGGCATTTTTTATGATGCTGTTAAAGCTACCTCGGCCACTGAATACGCCGAGATCAACAACAACATCAGAAGGTATCACGAATATTACCCCATTTCAGATAGCGAAGTGATGAGGTCATCAGGCCACTTATCTAACCCTGCGTATACCGGTCAGTAGGCCATTAAAAAATTGTTTGCCAAAATCAAACCATATTATTTAAAAAACAAAAAATGAAAACAACTTATAACAGCACCATACTTACACTTATACTGCTGACAATATGCAGCCTTACGGTAGTTGCACAACATAAAACCAAAATCATCAGTTACAATATCCTGGAGGGGATGAAAATGGATACTACCGCTGGAAAACAGGATTTTGTGAAATGGCTAAAAAATGAAAATCCGGATATTCTTGCCCTTGAGGAATGTAATAAGTTTACACAGAAGTCGCTCGAAGAACTGGCCCGTAGCTATGGACATCCCTATGCAGTACTGTTGCGCGAACAAGGTTATCCCGTTGCGCTAACCTCCAAATTTCCGATAGTAAATGTTCAAAAAGTAACAGACAATATGCATCATGGTTTTATTGTAGCCAAAATTAAAGATTTCAATGTACTGGTATTACACCTGTCGCCTCACAAATACTGGAAAAGAAGAGAGGAAATCGATGTTATTCTAAATACTATAGCTACCTCACAGCAAAAAGAAAAATGGGTAGTGATGGGCGATTTCAATTCTTTATCTCCACTGGACAAAGACAATTATGCCGATGGGAAATATGCGGAACGGTTAAAAGAAATGGCGAAAAAATACAGTTTTCATGAGAATCTGGTAGACGGAAAATACCTTGACTTTGAAGTTCAGAAACGAATACTGGAATTTGGATTACATGACACAGCAAAAGAAAAAGCTACAGGCAATGAACCTAAAGCCAATAGAATAGATTACATCTACGTTACTGCCGATCTGATGCCTTACGTAAGCAAAGCGCAGTTTATCAGAGACGATTTTACGGCTAAACACTCGGACCATGTACCGGTTGTTGTGGAACTCAAAAGATAAAATTAAGCCATATGAAAAGAATTTTGTTTTATACTTTTTTATTAATCACAGCTGCAGCAAGCTGTAAAAAAGATGAACTGGTCAAGTTTAACACCGACCTGGCCATTAACAATAAGGTTATTCGCATTGCGGATAGTGCCGGGACTACCAGAGTGTTGGTTTATGCAGATGAAGCCTGGAAAGTAAGGGCAGAAGGAGAAGCCTCATGGCTCAAACTGGATAAAGAAGGCGCTCAAGGAAAGGGAGAGTTTTTAGCTACAGTGCAAAGTAATGCAGGCAACCTGCCCCGATCGGTAAACCTGTTGGTGAGCACAGGTACCAAAACCGATACCATCAGTTTACAACAACGGGGTGTGACGGCAGCCATCAATATACTTGATGCCAATGCCAACGGAATTGCTGCCGGTGGCTTAATGAAAACGGCCATCACCACCAATGTACCCTTCAACGCAATGAAACATGAGGAGGTATATCCTGGCAGTACCACAGGCTGGATCACAGGATTGGCCATAAATGGTCAGGACCTGAATTTCACACTCACACAAAATATGCTGAACGAAGCCAGAACTGCCCTCATCAGGTTATCTTATAAGGATGCATTAGGTACAACTGTAAAAGACTCTATTCTGGTGACACAAAATCCTAAAGGAAATTACGACCAGGCACTATTAAAGGACTTTACTTATGTAAAAACGGCACTTGCAGCAGGCGAAATCAATGATGACATTTATATCGAAGGCATCATAATTAGCGATAAGGGCAACCCCAATATGGGTTTAAATGCCAATAAGGCCAGCAATAAACATGAGGTAGATAAAACAGAAAATGCGATAACCGCTTATCTGCAAAGTATGGACGGCAAATCGGGCTTTTTGATCCGGACAAAAACCGGTGGAGACAACATCTACGGTCATGGCGAATTGGTTAAGCTATGGCTGAAAGGCGTAACACTTAAAAAAGAGTCGAATCCGGCCCGGGTAATTCTGGATCAGGTACAAAGTGTAAATGTCATCTCTAAAATAGCGTCGGCCACGCCTCCGTTACCACGCGAGATCTATATGAAAGACCTGACAGATAACGACCTCTACACCTATGTAAAGTTAAAAGAAGTAGAAATCAGTGTGCCTTCCGGCAGTTTCTTTAACATCAATGAGGGCTACAATTTAAGAACCGATGTATACCCAACCAACATTCGCGACATCAATGGCAGCAGCATGTACATGCTCACCAATATCGATGTGCCATATAGAAGGGACGGCAAGCGGGTTCCACAAGGATCAGGTGATATTTCCGGGATCCTGGTACACGAAAAACTTGCCCGATATGGAAATGATATTGGCAGGTACGCCATCAGACATTTGAACAGAGAAAACATTGCATTAAGAGAAAGCAGGGAAGAAGGTTTTTCTAATGTTCTGGTAGAGTGGAGCAGGTTTAAATCTGAAAATGCCACAGGAGCAACAGAAGAGAAAAATCCAATGACACCAGACATTGGTGCAGGTACAATAAAACAGAGTGAAAAACCCTCGCTCGATTTTACTACAAATGGCGTTTCGGGAGCTACCGACTTTAATGGCCTTATTCA
Organism: Pedobacter schmidteae; assembly: GCF_900564155.1. Lineage (NCBI taxonomy): Bacteria > Pseudomonadati > Bacteroidota > Sphingobacteriia > Sphingobacteriales > Sphingobacteriaceae > Pedobacter > Pedobacter schmidteae. Next base: position 4,538,649 of record NZ_LS999839.1, read on the forward strand.
GGAACCAACCACTGTAAAGGGTGCCATTTCTAACGGAGCCTGGGTCAGCAAAAACTGGTGGAATGATGCCAAGGCCAAAGGCGCTTCATGGAACATCAACGTATCGACAGTGGGCATTAGCAAACCTATCTCTATCCAAATAGAGGGCAATAGTGATATTGGTGGGGCACGTAATTTTATCCTCGAATGGTCGGCCACAGGTGTGGACTCTGGAACCTGGAATCAGGTAGGGGAGTTTACCTTCGAAGATGTAGTTAATTTCTCCAATACTTTGTTAACACAGGTACCTGGGCTTAAAGTCGTTAATTTCCAATTCCCGACAACCGCATTGGGTTTAAGCACTTTATACATCAGGATCAGGGTTAAAAATAAAACGGTAGGTACTTCAACCAGCCCAACCGGAGGTACATTAGCGGCAACGGGCATCACCCGCCTGGGGCACATCTCTATTAAATACAACAAATAAGAACGCAAAAAACAAGGCCACCTGAGTAAGGTGGCCTTGTTTTTAAAAAAGAAACCGGGACAGGTCCTAAGACTTGCCCCGGTTAAATTAACGCTCTCAGGACAAATGTACGTATTATTTTTAATTCTCCAAATATTTTTTCTCTTATATTCAAAAAGCCGATATGAGTCGGCTTTTTGAATATAAGAAATAACTGCTTAAATGCTTATTTCATATCACGTTCCACTTTTCTGGCCGTACTTTTACCAGGTAAATAAATTTGAAAGCCTACACCAATTCCAAGATTGTGGGCATAAGCACTTGTTCCAAAACCAACTGTTCCCGTATATTTTAATAAAGCTTCCAAACCAATAGTAGGGGTTACAAAATAGCTAAAGCCCGGACCAAAACTAAAGCCCAATCCATTGGTACTTCCTCCGCCCGAAGGGTTATATCCCCGAACACCTACAGTGGCTTCACCAAAAAACCTCGAACTTTTTACTACTTCGTTCGCACCTTTTTCTCCATAATACCGGCCCAAAGCACTTATGCCGTAATTAAAGTCGGTTCCCGACCCAGTCTGTGTGGCCAGTCCCAAATCTACCTCACCACCAATGGCAAGTCCATCCTGTACAAACCACGCAGCTTTTGGACTGATGTTAAAACTAAATACATTGGGTTTATCCAGACCAAAACTGATATTGGACAAATTTGCTCCAATCATTATATTCCCTTTTTGAATCTGTGCATTTGCTCCAAATGCCGTTATAGTCCCTAAAACAATAGTAAAAATTAGCTTTTTCATAAAAATAGATTTAAGGTTTTCGATAGATTTTAATACGATGATTAATTTCATCTTAATAAATCAACAAATTTGAACCCTTTTTTGTTTATAAGATTTTATTTAAGATATTTACAATGCATTTAACCTTGTTTATCAATAGATTACAATAAGACACCAAATACAGAAGGTTATTTTAAGCAAAAAGTGGGACGTTATTTTATTCATGGCCCGAAAAATGCAGATAACACCTCATTTTTGGGTTTTAACAAGGAAGAATTAGAGTCAGCATGGAAACATCATTAGGTAATAGACCTAACTATTTTATTGAGAAGGTTTGGAATATGCTCGGAATAAATGGCACTGAAGAAATTAAATGGGGCATTATCGGTTGCGGAGATGTGACAGAGATTAAAAGCGGCCCGGCTTTTAACAAAATATTAAACTCATCCCTTGTTGCGGTAATGCGTCGTGATGCCGAAAAAGCAAAAGATTATGCCCAAAGACATGGGGTTCCCAAATGGTACAATGATGCCGAACAACTCATTAACGACCCTGAAATAAACGCCATTTACATTGCTACCCCACCTTTGCAACATGAAGAATATGCCATAAGTGCTATGGCTGCAGGAAAACCTGTATATGTAGAAAAGCCCATGACTCTAAATGCTGCTTCAGCAACCAGAATGAGAGATGCAGCAGAAAAGTACAATGTCAAACTTTCGGTAGCCCATTATAGGAGACTACAGCCCATGTTTTTAAAAATAAAATCACTGATTGACACCGGAGCAATCGGCGAAATAAGGGTAGTACAACTCCAAATGTTGCAACCCAAAAAACCTGAGCTCATAGCCAACTCGGCTACCAACTGGCGCATGGATCCCGCTATATCAGGCGGCGGTCTGTTTCACGATCTGGCTCCTCATCAGCTTGACCTAATGATCCATTTCTTTGGAGAAGTAGAGAAATCATCCGGTATAGCCCTGAATCAGGGAAACGCATATGACGCTGATGATATGGTTACCGGATATATCTTATTTAAAAATGGTGTGGTTTTTAACGGTACCTGGAGTTTTTCCGTAGCCGAACATACCGATATTTGCGAGATTATAGGAACAGAAGGAAAAATCAGCTTCCCTATGTTCGGACATAAAGTTACGGTAAGTAAAGGCAGAGAAGAAGAAGAGTTTATATTTGATGCTTTGCCGCACGTACAACAACCAATGATTGAAGAAGTAGTAAAATATTTCCTTGGTAAAACCAGCAATCCCTGCTCTGCAGATCAAGCACTTCAATCTATGCAACTAATGGATAGCTTTACAAAATAAGGTATAAGCCATCCCGTTAGTTAAACCTAGTACCCTTTAGTATAAAATGAAAAAAGTTCCCAGCGACAACAGAAAGCCAGGTATCTTTAGCTTACTTAGTCCTTACAAAGGATTGATCAGCCTATTGCTGCTATTTGCCTTAATTAGTAATGCCGTAAACCTGTTATTACCTAAAATAGTGGCCAATGGAATAGATGCCTATACCCATGGTACGTTTAACCTGCAAAATATACTGACTACATTTTCCATCGCCATATTTTTTGTCTTCCTATTTACCTTTTTGCAGGGAATTGTACAAACTTATGCTTCCGAAAAAGTGGCAAGAGACCTTCGCAGCCGTTTGGCCGATCAGATTTCCAGGCAAAGCAATGCCTATATTGAACAGGCCAATCCCTCAAAGCTGCTTACCAATCTTACTGCCGACGTCGATTCCATAAAAGTATTTATTGCACAGGCTATCGTATCCATTACTTCATCCATATTTATTATTGTTGGCGCATCTATTTTGCTGCTAACCATCAATTGGAAATTGGCTTTGGCCATTATTGCCATCATCCCGATTATTGGCGTTACCTTTTTTCTGGTTATTAAAAAAGTAAGTGTGCTTTTTAAACAAAGCAGGGAGGTGATAGATTGGCTTAATAAAGTCATCAACGAAAGCATACTCGGTGCAGCACTGATCCGTGTCATCCATTCGCAGCAACTGGAATATACCAAATTCCTGGCTGCCAATACCAGGGCCAAAGATCTTGGCCTGTCCATATTAAACCTTTTTGCCGGTTTGATACCCGTTATTATTTTTGTAGCCAACCTGGCAGGATTAACCATATTAGTGCTTGGCGGTCATTATGTCATCAGTGACACCATGACCCTGGGCGATTTTGCAGCCTTCAACAGCTACCTGGCCTTACTCATTTTTCCCATCATTGTTATTGGCTTCATGAGTAATGTCATTGCACAAGCCACAGCTTCTTATGGACGTATTTCACAGGTATTGAACAAGGAAAATGCCGCTGCTTCCGGTACCATTACCGATTTACTGCAAGGAGAAGTAGAAATGAAAAACATACAGGTCGTGTATGGACAAAAACCCGTGCTCAAAGACATTTCTTTCCAGCTACAAGCCGGATCAAAAACAGCTATCATCGGCCCAACCGCTGCCGGAAAAACTCAGTTACTTTATTTACTGACCGGCCTGATTAAACCCGATAGCGGAGAAATACTGTTTGACCAGCATCCGGTAGAAAAATATAACCAGGAAGCGTTCCATAACCAAATCGGTTTTGTATTTCAGGACAGCATCATTTTTAACATGACCATTCGTGAAAATATCGCTTTTAACGATCAGGTAACTGATCAGTTCCTCCAAAAGGCAATCGAAACAGCCGAACTAAAAGACTTCATTCAGTCACTCCCAAAACAGCTGGACACCGTGATTTCTGAAAGGGGTGCCAATCTTTCGGGTGGACAAAAACAAAGAATTATGTTGGCTCGGGCTTTGGCGCTTAATCCCAAAGTATTGCTACTGGACGATTTTACAGCAAGGGTGGATAACCAGACAGAACAACGCATTTTGGCCAATGTTCAACGCAACTATCCTGGATTAACCCTACTTTCTGTAACACAAAAAATTGCAGCAGTGCAAAATTATGACAACGTCATCCTCATCATGCAGGGCGAAATTATCGCTCAGGGTACACACCAACAACTCATGAAAAGTAGTCCCGAATACGTACAGATTTACAACTCACAACAAAGCACCAGCAATTATGAATTACAATCTTAACCAGATCAGCGGTAAGGACGAAAAGAAATCAACAATTGCTGTACTCAAAAAACTGCTGCAACTGATCTCGCATGAACGCAGAAACCTCTTGCTGGCCTTTATGGCGATGATGATTAATGCCACACTGCTTTTGTTGTCGCCACTCATCATAGGTCATACCATCGATACTTACATAAACACCAAACAGTTTAATGGCGTATTATTATATTCAGGCATCCTTTTATCCATGTACCTGGTTACCCTGCTTACGGGTTACCTGCAAACAAAATTAATGGGTGGGGTAGGTCAGCGAACCTTATATACACTGCGTAACGCCATTTTTAGTAAACTACAAGATCTCCCCGTTGCATTTTTCAGTCAAAACAAAGCAGGAGATCTCATTTCAAGGGTCAACAACGATACGGACAAATTAAACCAGTTCTTTTCGCAGTCGCTGATGCAGTTTTTGAGCAGCATATTTACCATGCTTGGCGCAGGCATATTTTTACTGGTCATCAATATCAAACTTGGGGCGGCCACGCTTGCTCCGGGCGCTTTTATTTTAGCTTTTACAGTATTGGTTTCGGCCTGGGTAAAAAAGAAAAATGCCTTGAACCTCAAAAGCGTAGGCAACCTGAGCGCCGGCATACAGGAAAGCCTGAACAACTTTAAGGTGATCATTGCGTTTAACCGCCGCGACTATTTCAGAAAACGTTTTGACGAAACCAACAGTCAGAATTACAAAACGGCATTAGGGGCAGGAATTGCCAATACCATTTTTGTTCCGGTATTTGGCTTTTTCTCCAGTACAGCACAAATCATTGTGCTTTTATATGGCATTCACCTCATTTCGATTGCCGAATTTACCATAGGACTGCTGATCAGTTACCTCTCTTATGCCGTAAATTTTTATAATCCACTTCGTCAGCTTGCCGCTTTATGGAGTAGTTTCCAGGTTGCCATGGCGGGCTGGGACAGGATATCACAAATTCTGGCTTTAGAGAACGACCTTCCGGTAATAGCCGACAACAGGTTGCTCCAGAACCCCAATTTATTGTCCTTTAGAAATGTTCATTTTGCGTATGCCGGTGGCGAAGAAATTTTGCACAACATCAGTTTCAACCTGGAGCAGGGAAAAACCTATGCGCTGATTGGCCCAACTGGAGGAGGCAAAACCACTACTGCATCCCTGATGGCCCGCCTGTACGACACCACAAAAGGAGAGGTGTTGTTAAATGGAAAAGATATCCGTTCGTATAGTGCAGAGGAACGGAGCAGCCAAATTGGTTTTATTTTGCAGGAGCCCTTTCTGTTTACTGGAACAGTAAAAGACAACATCCTGTACAGCAATAGTGCTTATAAAGACTATAGCAATGCGCAACTGGAAGAAGTAATAAAAACAGCACACCTGGAAGATTTGCTGGCCTTATTTGACAAAGGGCTGGAAACGGAAGTAAATTCCAGCTCGGACAACATCAGTTTGGGTCAGAAACAATTGATTGCCTTTATGCGCGCGGTATTACGCAACCCTCAACTGTTAATTTTGGACGAGGCAACTGCAAACATCGATACGATCACAGAAAAACTGCTGAGCGATATTTTAAAGAAATTACCTAAAGAAACCACCCTTGTAATCATTGCCCATCGCCTCAACACTATCGAAAATGCAGATGAAATCTATTTCGTAAACTCAGGTGAAGTCATAAAAGCGGGAACTTTAGACCATGCCATGGATATGTTGCTCAAAGGTAAAAGGAGCAGCTAAACGCAGCGGAGACTAGTGGTGTCCGCTGGTATGGTTGTCCTTTTTTCTGAAGGTTAAATAAATTGCCGTAACGATGATGATTACTGAAAGCGAAACTAAGCTGATTAAAGATGCCATATGAAAATATTAAAGGTAATTTATACAGCAAATATAGTTTAGAAATTGATAAAATCATAAAACTATAGCCTCATCTTGTCATTTGTGGATTTGTTAATAAATTCTGTATAAATCAAAACCACAAATTCACTAAATTGTTATCAGTAAAAAGAAAAACAATATCGGGATAAAAAAGTCCTGTGAGCGGGAGATCCGCGTAGGGCAGGCACAACATAAACCAGACAGGTGAATAGCCGCCAACAGTACATGCCTCCAAACAGTTTTATGCTATTTGGGGGCATTTATTTTACTTAATTATCCTTACCTTCATCGTTTTATACGCTTTACCCCATGATCAAAATAAACACATTCAAATACAGCTTGTTGATGTTTACGGGCCTGCTCATTGGCACATTAAAAAGCTATGGACAGCTAAATCAGGCCAAAGCCGAATCTGAAATAAAAGCCGTGATGGAAAAATACAGCATGACCGGGCTGGCTGTTGCTGTGGTGAAAAATGACGATATCATTTATACACATGCTTTTGGGTTAAAAGATGTAGCAAGCCGTTCGCCACTTACCAATCAGAGCCTGTTCCGTATCGCCTCTATCTCTAAATCTTTCTCGGCAACAGCTATTATGCAATTGGTAGAAGCGGGAAAATTATCGCTGAATGATGATTTTGGTAAGCTGGTTGGCTTTAAAGTGCGCAATCCAAAGTATCCTGAAACGGTAATTACCCTCAAAATGGCTATGTCCCATACCTCCAGCATCAACGATAGCGAAGGTTATTTCAACCTGGACGCTATTAATCCGGATAAGAATGTCAATTGGGCAAAGTGCTATAACGATTATGAGCCTGGCAAAGGATACCGTTATTGCAACCTCAACTACAATATGATTGGCGCCATCATTGAAAAATGCTCCGGACAACGTTTTGACCAGTATATCAAACATCACATCCTTGATCCACTTGGATTATATGGTGGGTACCAGGTCGACTCACTCGATTCCAGTCGCTTTGCAACTCTGTACGAGTACGATACACTTGCAAAAACATTCAACCCTGCACCCACTGCCTACGCATCAAGAAGTACCGACATTAGTAAGTATGTACTGGGCTACAGTACACCTATGCTTTCGCCAACGGGTGGTATGAAAATAACGGCCACCGATTTGGCAAAATATATGACCATGCACATGAATTTTGGCAAATATAAAGGGACAAGAATCCTGTCAAAGAAAAGTGCAAAACTAATGCAAACCAAAATTTCAGATCCGGAAAATTATGGTCTGGCCTTATTGAGCACCGATAAATTGATTCCCGGCAAAATCATGACCGGACATACCGGGTCAGCTTATGGTTTGTACAGTTCCATGTTCTTTCAACCAAAAGAAAAATTCGGAATTGTAGTGATTACCAATGGATGTATAGCAACCTATACCGATGGATTTAATGATGCAACAAAAGCTGCATTGAATGTACTTTACAACAATTTCATTAAATAATAGTCAACAAAGCTGTGAAATTCCTGTTATCCTATAGTACCATTAGTATGAACTATGACAGAGAGACACATTTATCAGACAGGAATCATCGGAAATTGCGCTTACCTTGCTCATATAAATAAAAACACCAATGTAGACTGGCTCTGCTGGCCACGATTTGATAGTAGTTTTATCTTTGGCGGCCTGCTCGACACAGACAAAGGGGGTAGCTTTTCTATACTTCCTCCGGGCGAATATATTTCCAGACAATATTATCTGGAAAACACCAATATCATCTGTACAGAAATTACCAATCCAGAAGGCAGATACAGAATAACAGATTTTGCACCCCGGTTTTATCAGTTCGAACGTTATTTTAAACCACTGATGCTCATCCGGAAAATAGAGCCCATGGAAGGTACCCCGAGGGTAAAAGTAACCTGCAAACCCGTATATGAATACGGCTCAAAAAAACAAAAAGGGAGCAGAGGCAGCAATCACATTCAGTTTAGTGGGGATGATGAAAACATGCAGCTGAGTACAAATATTTCCATTAGTTATATTGAAGATGAAAAGTATTTCGCCTTAAACGAACCCAAGTACCTTATTCTTACCTATGGACACGAACTTGATGCACCAATTGTGAGTACAGCGGAACGCTTTCTAAGAGAAACCATAAAATACTGGCGTACCTGGATCAAACACTCTACTATCGCCGGTTTCTATCAATCCTATGTCATCCGCTCTGCACTCACGTTAAAAATACACCAGTATGAAGATACAGGTGCCATCATAGCAGCCAGTACAACGAGCCTGCCCGAATCACAAGGCAGTGGCCGAAACTGGGATTACCGTTACTGCTGGATGAGAGATACCTATTATGTAATTAATTCCTTAAACCACATTGGCCATTTTGAAGAAATGGAAAAATATTTCAATTACATAACCGATATTTCTTTCAGAGATGATGAACGCTACCAACCCTTGTTTGGAATTTCAGGTGAGCGTACCCTAACCGAGCGCAAACTGAGAAATCTGAAAGGCTATCTGGGCAATAAACCAATAAGAATAGGAAACCAGGCCTTTGAACACATTCAAAATGATATTTATGGGCAAGTGCTGGTGTCCATGCTTCCACTTTATACCGATCATCGGTTCATCTATTCGGAAAGAAAAGACTCGGAGAAATGGCTGGATTACCTGCTGAAAAAAATAGAACGCACCATAGATGAAAAAGATGCCGGCATATGGGAATTCAGAAACATTGCCAATACCCACTGTTATACCAATCTGTTTCAATGGGCAGGAGCAAACGCAGCACTAAAAATGGCCCGCACAATTGACAACATACCTTACCAGGAGCGGGCACAGATTTTAATTGACAAAGCGGCCAAACACATTGAAGATTGTTACGATCCCATACGTAAAGTATACAATCATGCTGTAGGCAGCCAACACCTGGATGCCAGCACCTTACAACTTATTCTAATGAATTATCTGGAACCCCAATCTCAAAAAGCCAAAGATCATCTTATTGCACTGGAGAATGAACTAAAGGCTGAAAATGGATTGTTTTACAGATACTTGCACAAAGATGATTTTGGCCGACCTAAAACCACTTTTCTCATTTGTGCCTTTTGGTACGTAGAGGCTTTGGCCTGTGTTGGCCGACTGGAAGATGCCATTGCAGAGTTTGAGTTATTGTTAAAGCACAGCAATCACCTGATGCTTTTTAGCGAGGATGTAGATGAGACAGATGGCAGTCAATGGGGAAATTTTCCTCAGGCATACAGTCATGTAGGTTTGATGAATGCGGCACACCGTATTGCCATAAAACTAGACAGACCAGTCTTTTTATAACTCAGGTGCCGGCGCTGCTGTCAGTTCCTTCAGCAGCTCCCGCACTTCCCGGTAATCTTTCAGGTAATACCTGGCTGCCGAAATATTGCTACCAACTTTAATCGTATACGCCTGTGGCGGCAGGTTTTTAAAAATATCCTCGTCCGTATGGTCGTCGCCCAGCGCCAATATAAAATCGGGCTGATGATCATAAAGCCAGTTCTGCGCTGCCTTACCTTTATTTACCTCAATATTTTTAAATTCAATCACTTTATTACCGGGCATCATTTGCAAACCTTTATCCGCGACAGTCATCCTCAGATGATTGATAATCTCATTTGCCCTTAATTCTCCCAAACCTTCCTCAACCTTACGGTAATGCCAAACCAACGAATAACTCTTTTCCTCAATAAATGCCCCCGGTGTACGATCGGTATAAATATCTAAAACCAGCTTTATTTCCTGTTTCCATTTGTCGGTAAGCAAGGGCAGTGGTTTCCATTCCAGGCCGCTATATTTTTGCCAGGCACCATGCTCGGCTATCATATCCAAATCAAGGTGACCAAACCACTCTTGCAAAGTCTGGTAACGGCGTCCACTAATCAAAATAACCTTATTTGCCGGATCGGCACTTAAATCATTCAATATCGCATACAATGCTTCATCTGGTGATGCCTTGTCAATATCTCCATTAAAGCCAACAAGCGTACCATCATAATCCAGAAAAATATATCTGTCCCTGGCGTTGGCATAATCGGTTGCAATCTGCCACCTGATAGCAGCAACAGCATGCCTGGTGTGTAAAGACTCCTGCATATTCTTTACCTCATTCAGCTTATCCATAAAGTTTTTTACCCAAAGGTGAATGTTAAATTTTTTCACCATACTACGCATACTGTTCATTCGGCTATGCTGCTCGGCTATTGGCATATGTATCGCCGCAACAATAGCCTCCATGATGTCGCCAATGTTATTCGGATTTACAATCAACGCGTCGTTCAATTCTCTCGAAGCACCTGCCATTTCACTCAATATCAGCACACCGTCCTCATCTGCCCTGGATGCTACATATTCCTTACTCACCAGGTTCATGCCATCACGCATAGGAGTTACCAGGCAAATGTCGGCCGTACTGTATATGGCCGATAAAAATTCAATAGAAAATGATCGGTAAAAATAATGTACCGGCACCCAGCTGATGGTCCGGAAACGCGCATTGATATTTCCTACCAGCTGATCTATCTGGTCTTTAAGTTCCTTATATCGGGGCACAGTATCTCTTGAAGGCACCACAATCATATACAAAGCCAGCTTTGCAATATATTCCGGATGTTGCTGCAATAACAGTTCAAAAGCCTGCAAACGTTGCAATATACCTTTACTGTAATCCAACCTGTCTATACTCAATATCGTTTTAACATTTTTTAAGCTGTTCTTAAACGAACGTACATATTTTGTAACCTTTTCATTTCTGGTCAGCTTTTCAAATTTCTCGGCATCAATTCCCATTGGGAACGCCTCAACCACCACCTGTCGGTTCTTATAAATCAATACATTATCTGCTAAATTACTGGATGACAATCGCGATGCCGCGCTTAAAAAATGTCTGGCATCATCAAAAGTATGGAAACCAAGCAAATCTGCACCCAGCATTCCTGAAATCAATTCTTTGCGCCATGGGATAAGCCTGAAAATCTCAAAGGAAGGGAAGGGGATATGCTGAAAAAAGCCAATGGTTACTTCCGGCCGACCGTTCCTGATCAGACAAGGCAATAACAGCAACTGGTAATCGTGAATCCAGATGATGTCATTGTCGCTGAGGTAATCCAACGCAACCTGCAAAAACTTTTCATTAACAATTTGGTAATAATCCCAGTAAAGTTGTTCATAGTTGGCATAAGTAACCAGATAATGAAATACTGGCCATAAGACCTCATTCGAAAATCCTTCGTAAAATAAATTGATCTCTTCAGCAGTTAAAAAAACAGGAATCAAATTCAACTCAGCCAGCTTCTGCCTAATTTCTTCCTGCCGGTGCGCCGGTACGTCAATTCCAGGCCAACCTATCCAAATGTTATTCCCACTTTTATAAACAGAGCCCAACCCCGTAGCAAGGCCACCTTCACTTGGACTTAATTCGTAGGTTCCATTTTCTTCTGTAATTTTAACCGGCAACCGGTTCGAGATGATGATCGTTTTACAATTTGTTATCATTATTACTTAAAACAACCAACAATCCTTCAAATTGTTTCAAATTACTGGAATTTAAGTTAATATACTGAATTGAAGAACCTTTATGTCCCGATATCCTTAAACAGATTCATAAAAAAAACAATACCTTGCACCAAAAACAAAAGAACCAGCGTTATATACATAAGAATCGTCTCCCTTTATGGTAAAAAAAATCAATTTTCCTCTTATTATTTCAGCAATCTTCATCAGTTCCTGTTCTTCTGTATATATGCCAAACGTGCCAAATACGCCTATGCTTAGCCAAAAAGGTGAGTTTAGTGGTGGTCTGCACATTTCACCCCGACTCAATACCAGTCTTAATGGCGCTTATGCAGTTTCCGATCATATCGGCGTGCTGTTTAGTGGTTCTTACATGAGCAGGGAAAAGGAAAGTAAAGATTACCGGCATAAACTAATGGAAATAGGAGGCGGATGGTTTGACACTTTTGGACCCGACAACAACCGAATTATTGAAGTATACGTGGGCCTTGGAACCGGAAGAACTGACAGGACCTTCAGAGAATTTGACGACAATGATGTACTGATTAAAACTGATGTAGAAGAGATTACCTATAGCAAGAGTTTTTTACAGGTCAATTACAGCTCTAAAAAGAACAATAATCTACGTCTTTTCGGAAAAAACTATCCGCTTAATTATGGAACGGCCTTGCGTATTAGCAACGTAGACATGAAAACGTTTATGCGCAACAGTGTGGGCCAGGTAAGGGAAGGTAACATTTTCCTGGAACCTATTTTCTTTACCCGTATGCGCTTAAGCGATACCTTTCAATTGCAATATACCACCAGTGGAACCTTTGGCCTAAACAGTCGGAAGTATATGAATGCAGGTAATTCAATATTTACTGTAGGGGCCGTGATTAATTTAAATGGTAAAAAGCCAAAATCAGAGTCAAAATAAGCCGTTCTATTCTGAGGCCGGAACCTTTTGCGCTGAAAAAGCGCAAAAATTCCCGGGTCTCTTCATAGACGGCATATTTTGTGTTCATATAGCACGAGTGATCATAAAATGCATATTATGCGTTCGTAACAGAAAGGCTCTCAAATACCCAGCGTTATATTTCGTAACAGGGGCCTTTCCTGTACTTCAGTTTTGGTTGCTTTAACCAGGATAAATACATCATGAAATTGACCATCGGTAACCGGATTTATTGTAATGCCGGTACCGGCCAAATCGGTTTGACCAATCAGCTTTCCATTTTCAGTATCCAGTCTTATTTCCAATACATATCCCATATCAGCTCCGTTTCCGGCAAGCTCAAGGCTCATTTTGCTGACACCGGTCAGATCAATCGCTTTCAATTTTAACCATCCTTGTGTTTTAGGGAATATCAAGGTTTCATTTCCGTCCGTTTCTTTACGTCCAAAACCCGAAATATCTTTCAACTCTTTTGCCGCAATTACATTACTTTTCAGATTGATCACTTTGGTAGCACTTAATGATCGTACGCCAGCTGAGCCCATATCCGTATAGGTAGCTTTTAAAGCAAATACTGGTTTATTGGCATTAACTGTAGCCGGAGTCACAATTTTTCCAGCCATTGGCAGCGATGGCGTGCTGGCCGACTTTGCGCCGAGCGACATGATCCATTCAGCAATCTGTTTTACTTCACGTTCTTTCATGGCAGGATGGGCAGGCATAGGAATTTCGCCCCAAACGCCACTGCTTCCCTTGATCATTTTGGTCGCCAGATAGTCGACCGCTTTACTGTTTTTCTGATATTTAGCAGAAACCCTGGTAAATGAAGGACCTATAGAAGGCGCATCAACCTTATGACAAGTGCTGCAATCGGACTTCAACATTAACGATCTACCCACCAACGTCTGAGCAGCCTGCTGATGCCCAAGCTGTGCACCTGCCAGGTCAAGTCCTTCTGTGTAGGTATTGGATACATAAACCCTGCTACTGTTTACTACAGCTCCATGATCTGTCACCTGCACCTTATAAGCAACAGGGCTTGAAGGAAAATAAAACGACTTATTGCCCAACAGCTCTATGTCCACTTTAGGATGTTCATTTCCGGCAAAAACCGGGATCACATTACTGGTAGAGGAAGCACCAGATGGATCAACTATCTTCACGCTGATGGCATACTCGCCTGCTTTTGTTAAAGTATGTTCCAAAACAGGCGTAGTGGTAGTTTTACGAATCAATTTGCCAATACTCCAAATGTAAGTCAGCTTATCTCCATCAGGATCAACGGCATCCACTTTTACACTTAACTTATAAGGTAATAAACCACTGGTTTTCCGGATGTTAAGATTTTTTACCTGCGGTGGCCGATTACCCTTCAAATAATCGATTCTCACCAGGCCGGCATCCGGATTTTTGGAGAACCAGCCTTTCCCATATTCCAGAATATACAGTTTACCATCTGGCCCCAGTTCCATATCGATGGGAGCAGCCAGCGGAATGTTGGATAAAAAAGGCTCCATACCCAGGTAATCGCCCTGGGGCGACATGCTTACCGCTTTTACCCAACCTCTTACCCATTCATAAATGATCAATTTCCCATTGTAATAGGCAGGATAGGGGCTTATATCCGGTTTGCTGTGATAAACCGGACCAGCCATAGCTGTACGGCCGCCTGACCCTACTTCAGGAAAGTCTTTAGACTGCCCATAAGGATACCAGATATAGGCCGGTTGTGCCGGAGGAAGGATGCTTAATCCGGTATTATTTGGAGAATTGTTAACCGGTGCAGCGGCATTAAAAGGCTCGCCACTTTGTCCGTTTGTATAATCGTAAGCCCGATAAGGGTAGTTGTTACCAATAAACAAAGGCCAGCCAAAAAAACCTGCTTTACGGGCCTGGTTTACTTCATCATAGCCACGCGGTCCTCTCAAATCATTATCGACCGAAGCATCTGGTCCAACATCACCCCAGTACAAAAAGCCCGTTTGCTGATCTACCGAAATCCGGTAGGGGTTTCTGCTCCCCATTACATAAATTTCAGGCTTGCTTTTAGGGTCATTTTTAGAAAACAAATTACCTTCAGGAATACTATAGGTTCCATCTGAATTTACTTTTATCCTCAACACTTTACCCCTCAAATCATTCGTATTACCAGCCGATCGTCTGGCGTCATACTGATGTAAACCTGTGCGATTATCCAACGGAGCATATCCTTTATTTACAAATTCCTGCTTGGGTGCATCAAAGGGTGTCGAGTTATCGCCTGTTGAAACATATAAAAGCCCATCCGGACCAAAAGCAATCGAACCGCCAGTGTGACAACAAATTTCTCTTTGCGAATAAAATTCCAGTATTTTCTTTTCAGATGATAGGCTGATTTTATCGTTAACCAATTTAAAACGCGATAAACGGTTTACAGAAGTCTTAAACGGACTATAAAAAACATAAACGTACTGATTGGTCTCAAAATTAGGGTCGATAGCCAGTCCTAGTAAACCTTCTTCAGCGTTTACATTAGGCGTATTGGTTTTGAAGTAAACATCTAACTTAAGGACTTCCTTTAAAGCTTTAGATTTATTTTTGTAAATCACAATCTCGCCCCGACGCTGTGCCACAAGAATATCCAGATTTGGTAAAATGGCCATTTCTGTAGGTTCGGTAAACTGTCCATGTAACAAGTTGGTTTTAACAAAACGGCTTTGGTCGGGGGTGTCGATATTCAAATTTTCAGCCCGATTTTGAGCGGCCAAAGGCAAAATCCTCGTGTCTTTTTTTACCATTTCGCTATGCCCGAAAAAGAGCAGCCACAGAAAGGTAACGCCCGATAGCATTAATGTAAAAAGTGTTTTCATTTAATAATTTGTGTGTAAGTGTGTATTTGGTACACTAATATATTATTAAATAATTAAAGCTCAAGGAAATTAAACCTAAACATGAACTTTAGTAAACGATTTATCTGTTAAACAAAAAGGGCTTTTAGCCTGCGTGGTTTAATTTTTAAGTTCGATCCTTTTCTTAAAAACGTAGTATAGCCTTTATGTAGTTTTATAGCCTTTATGGCTTCATATCCCGTATTGGTACTTCTTATTTTATTCAATAAAAAAGTATCATCTTTAAAGAGGTCACTTTCCTTCAAAAAACCACTATTCAAAAGGTCGCGAATAATTACTGCCAGTTCACTATTAGCGTATACATGCAATGGGAGGTTAAAAATTTCATTGTTTAAGCGCTTAAAAGTATGATCAATCCAATCGGCCTGTTCCTCGTCAGTAACTACAATTTGTCCTTGCCGAAGCGTAACATATTGCAAAAATAACCTGGCACTATATCTGGTAATCAATCCGCCATGCAAAGCATCACGCAAAGTATAGTCTAGTCGGTCGGCACAAAGATGGGGTTGGGGCTGTTCAAGAATAGAAAATTCCCCATTTAAGATCTCATCAATATGATAACCATGCTTCCTCAATACATCGGGAATTTCTGAGTTCATGATCACTTCTGCATATACCTGTTCATGGTAATTTTCTTCACCATTTTCAAATACGTAGTCGCCAACATGTGAAAATGCAGTATGGGAAACATCGTGTAACAAGCCCGCAATCTGCTCCAGCTCAGTTCCACCAAGTTTTCTGATCAGTAACATAGCTCCAATCGAATGCTCCAAACGGGAATGACTCATATCAGGGTTTACTAAAAAGATAGCACCGCTTTGATGAACACCAGCTAAACGCCTTAGGGCATCCGTATTTAACAAATTATCAAAAACTGCCGGGAGTTCAACATTTCCATAAAGTATATCATTTATTAGTATCATCTGGTATGCGCTTTAAATGTTCTTTTTCTATAAAAAACAACAATGCAATATTACTAATATAATTAGCAATAATCAAAATTCAATTGCAACTATTTTTAGTAAAAAGTAGTACACTGCTTATAGCATTTCCTCACATAGTTCACACCATCTCCACACATCCTTCACAAAAAGGTACCCTTTTGTGGGTTTTGTGTGAAGGATGTGTGAAGAAAGCGTGAAGAATCATTAACCTTGTGAAGGACCTGCTACTTAAACAGGCAAACATCAATTCTGACAAAAATTTTGTAATTGTTCTGTCTCATTGCCAAATAAATCTTTTGAATGTTTAGCTTTATCTAAACTTATTACATCATGAAATTAAAAACTTTATTATTCCTTATGGTTACCGCCTTTGGTATCCAGGTTACAACAGCACAAACCACACCTGCACCTGCTACCGAGGTGCTAAATGCAGCCGTAAAAAAAGCAGCTAAAGAAAAAAAACAGGTATTGGCCATATTTCACGCCTCCTGGTGTGGCTGGTGTCATAAAATGACAGCCAGTTTAAACGATCCTGCCATTAAACCTTATTTCGATAAAAATTATGTAATTGCCGACTTTGTGGTATATGAATCTAAGGGAAAAGAAAACCTGGAAAACCCAGGTGCAGCTGATTTGCTAAAAAAATATTACAACGCCGATCAGGGTTTACCTACATGGATGTTTTTTGATGCAAAGGAAAACCTGATGGCCGACTCGCAAATACGCCCCGAAGGAGCTCCTTTTAGTACCAAAGGGGAAAATGTAGGTTGCCCGGCGAAACCAAATGAAGTACAGCATTTTATCAAAGCATTAAAAAAGACTTCCAGGCTGAATGAAAAAGAACTGGCAGTAATTACAGCAGTTTTCGCAAAAAACGAAATTAAAAGATAATCTACTGATTTACTGAACAAAAAAGGTGCTGATAAAATTTTTAGCACCTTTTTTGTTTAAGATAAGGATAGGTCATTATAATCCATTTGAATAAAAAATAGTAAATTAGCTATTATTCGGACAAGTCAGACAAGGGAATATACATGGTGACCGCTTACAGCACAATTTCTGATCAGGAACTTATTTCCTTATTAAAAGAAGGGGATAGACTTGCTTTTACCCATATTTACGACAGATACAAGTACCTGCTCTATGTGCATGCTTTTAAAAGGTTAAGAAATGAAGAAGAAGCAGAAGACATTGTACATGATATTTTTGCCGCTTTATGGAATAAGCGTGAAACATTTGAACTGAAAACCCATCTTTCGGGCTATTTGTTTACTGCGGTACGCAACAGAATATTTAAACTTCTGGCGCACAAAGATGTAGAATCTGATTACATCGTATCCTTTCATCAGGTTGCTGAACAGACAACCAATATTACCGACTACCTGGTTAGAGAAAATCAGATGACCGCTATGATTGAAAAGGAGATTGCGGCATTACCCCAAAAAATGCGCGAAGTATTTGAACTGAGTAGAAAGCAAAATCTTTCCCATAAAGAAATAGCCGAGCAACTTGGCATTTCAGAACAGACGGTATCCAAGCAAGTAACCAACGCTTTAAAAATCCTCAAAACAAAGCTTGGACTACTGATATACCTGGTTTTTCTGATCAGGTAACAAAATATTTTATTTTTTTTAAAATCATCTACCTGTTGCCGGGCAGTTAAGGGTCTATAGTATTAATCAGGTCAAAAAACGGATCATTCATACCATGAACAAATACGATGTAAAAGCACTATTAGAAAAGTTTGACGCCGGTAATTGCAGCGATGAGGAACTTGCAATGCTGGAAAGTTGGTATTTAAACTGGCGAAGCGATGAGCCCTTGGTACTTGAAAGTACCGCAGCAGATGAAAGTGTGGACAGGATCTGGACCCGGCTACAGGAAGAAGAAAGAAAACCAATTAAATTATGGTCACGCAAGCTAATGAAATGGGCTTCTTCGGCTGCTGCAGTGATTCTTGTGGCGGGTATAGGCTTCTATTTCTATAAAAACAATTATAAAGCAAATACAGATGCCATAGCCTACGCAAACGACATTGCGCCTGGGGGCAACAAAGCATTTATCACACTTGCTGATGGTAGCATTATTAACTTAAGTGATGCAAAAGCCGGACTAAGTTTACAAGACAAACAACTTCATTATAATGACGGTACCAAAGTAGAAACCCGATCACAGAATCTGGCCCTTTTAGAAAAAGGGGTTACTATTCATACGCCAAGAGGAGGCACTTACCAGATTGACTTGCAGGATGGTACCCGCGTTTGGTTAAACGCTGCTTCAAGCCTTACTTACCACCAATCTCTAAACAAACATGGACAACGCATAGTGACCCTCAACGGTGAAGCTTATTTTGAGGTAGCAAAAGATAAAGCCCATCCATTTATTGTACAAAGTAAAAAACAAAGGGTAGAGGTGCTGGGCACACATTTTAACATCAGCAATTATGATGATGACAGTACAGCCAGAACCACCTTATTGGAAGGTAGTGTGAAGATAAATGAGGCCCAACTGAAACCAGGGCAGCAATCTGTACTAACAGACAATCAGCTTAAAGTAATCCCTGCCGACATAGAATTGGCTATGGCCTGGAAAAACGACGATTTTGTCTTTAAAGGAGAAGATTTTAAAACCACCATGCGCAAAATTGCGCGCTGGTACGATGTGGATATTGTATACGATCAACACTTAGCTGAAAACATTGAACTGGGTGGCTGGGTGTCCCGAAAAAGTAAACTTTCAGAGGTACTCAGAAGAATAGAACTGGCAGGAAATGTACACTTTAAGATAGAAGGGAGGAAGATTATAGTCGAAAAATAAGTACCATTAATACCAGCCATAAAATAAACAGTCAGAAGTGCGCTGAAACACCTCTGACCTAAGATTGGCTTAGCTGAATAAATTATCAACGTAAATACATGATGCCCAAGCTTCGAACCTAAAAGCCTCATGTTTACCAAAACCTAAACAAATGTATAAAATTTATAGTTGTAAACTATTGCGCATTATGCGATTAACCACCGCCATACTTATCGCTGCAATGATGCAGGTAAGTGCCGCTACCTTTGGACAGCGGGTAACACTCAATGAACGAAATTCTTCCATTGAAAATGTCCTCAAAAAAATAAGAACGCAGACGGGTTACGACTTTCTGTTTGAACGCAAGCTGGTAAAAGATATCGGTTATGTAGACCTTAAACTGAACAATGTAACTTTAGAAGAAGCTTTAAGAACCCTGTTTAATAAAGGACCATTAATGCCATTAACGTATAACATTGATGGAAAAATTGTAGTCATTGAAGCCAAGAAGAAATCAATTCTGGATAAGGTAATTGAGTTGTTTAGTGAAATAGATGTAAAGGGAAGGGTAGTAGATGAAGAAGGCAAGCCACTTGCAGGAGCCTCCATATCCATCGTTCTGCAGGAATCTTCCGAAAATAAAAAAACCGGAGATTTTTCGATGATGGTAAAAGGGAAAAAAGCCGTTACCGTAACTGATGCAGAAGGTAAATTCGAGCTAAAAAGTATTGATGAAAAGGCTTATATCGTCATTTCCTATATAGGTTATCAGGATCAGAATTTAAAAGCGGCAAAAGACCTTGGTATCATCAAAATGAAGCTATCAGGAAATCTGGAGGAAGTAATGGTAAGTACAGGTTACCAGAAAATAGCCAAGGAACGGAGCGCAGGTTCTTTTTCCAAACCGGATATGGACGTGGTGGCCAACAGGGCTACAAGTACCAATATCATTCAACGTCTGGATGGACTGGTACCTGGACTAGTAATCAATAACTCGCCTACATCAAATAAACAGCAGTTTTTAATCCGCGGTTTATCAACATTACCTACTGTACAAAATTATACCAGTGCTTCGCCCTTATTTGTGGTAGATGGAATACCTGTATCTGATGTTTCTACGATAAACCCGCAGGATGTACAGGACGTAACGGTATTAAAAGATGCCACCGCAGCTTCCATTTGGGGTGCACGGGCCTCCAATGGTGTAATTGTAATTACTACTAAGAGAGGAGTAAACAGTCAGAGATTAAGGATCAACTATGATGCATTTGCCAGTTTTCAGGGCAGACCGGATATTGAATATTTTCCGGTATTGAACAGCAGGCAATACATCCAGGCATCCAAAGAAACTTTTGATCCGGTAAACTTTACCTATAACCCTGTTTACACCCCTGCTACAGGCAATACCGGATATTCGCCCGATAGGCAAATAGAATGGGACCACTCCCGTGGGCTTATCTCAACTGCGGTAAGAGATGCGAAATTAGATAGCCTGAGCAGTATCAATAACCTTGATCAGATGCGCGATATTTTTTACCGTCCACAAATGTTAATGAACCATACCTTGTCCTTATCTGGTGGTACCGAAAAATATGCAAATTATACTTCATTGGCTTACACAGGTAACCAAAGCTATACACCTGGAAGTAAAGACAATACATTCAAGCTCAACACCCGACATGATTATACTTTTAACAATTGGATCAAAGCCTACTTTATCGGCGATCTGACTAACCAGCGTACGGGTTCAAACCGTGCGGTTTCACCCGATAATCGCTTCCTGCCATATCAACTGTTCCGTGATGCTTCGGGAAACAATATAGATATGTCATATCTGGGTTATCTGCCCAGGGAAGCAATTGCCCCGATAGCAACTTTAACAGGCCGTAACCTGAACTACAATCCAATTAACAACCAGGAAACAGGAGCCAGCAGCAGTAATGCACTCATAGCCCGTATTACTTCAGGAATTACAGTCAAGCTATTTGAGGGAATACACTATGAAGGTGTGTTTGGCTACCTGCGAGGCACAAACCGCAGCAGCGATTACGACGACAACACGAATTATGCACAAAACATACAGCTACTGGAGTTTGCACAAAACAACAACGGAACCATCAAATACAATTTGCCCAATACTGGTGGAAAGTACGGCACCAGGAACTATACCGAAGAAAACTGGACGATAAGAAACCAGCTGGTATATGATTTTGTTTCAAAAAATGAGTTACATCAAGTTACAGCATTGGCTGGATATGAGGCGCAGGAACAAAAAAATATAACAAGCTCAAGTTTGGTATTTGGTTACGACCTGAATTCTCAAACCTATTCTTTACTGGATTACAAAACACTGGCGGCAAGTGATATTGCCGGCGGAATTATACCTACGCTTCCGGGCAATGGTCAATTACGCCAAAATCCATTTACCCAAACAGAATATCTGCAAAGGTTTAGATCCTATTATGCCAATATGGGATATACCTACAACAAAAAGTATACAGTAAACGCAAGTTGGAGACAAGACAAAAGCAACCTTTTTGGCATCAATAAGTCAGCACAACGTAAGCCGGCATGGAGTGTTGGCGGTAAATGGAGCATCAGTAACGAACAGTTTTTAAAGAGCAATAACACCATTAACGATCTGGCAGCAAGAATTACTTATGGTGTTGGTGGAAACTCGCCGCTTCCCGGTAAGAGTGCAAGCCAGGATGTATTGAATCCTGTAGGAAACGTTTATGTTCCCGGAGGACAGGGATATATCGTTGCTACAGCTGGCAATAAAAACCTAACCTGGGAACAAACCCGGACACTCAATATTGGGTTGGATTTTTCTTTACTGAACCGCCGTTTAAACGGTTCATTGGATTTCTATAAGAAAAAATCAACTGATCTGATTGGTCCGCTCCAGGTAAATCCATTTACTGGTTTCCCTACCATTGTTGGCAATGTAGGCGATCTGTCAAACGCAGGGATAGAGGCGTCATTAAATTCTATAAACATACATCAGCCCGATTTTCGTTGGAGCAGTTCTTTTACCATTTCTTACAATAAAAATAAGGTTACCAAAGTCAATTTGTTAACAGCTGTCAGCACAGGGGCTGATAAAATCAAGGCACAGTATCTTCAAGGTTATCCTGCGTTCTCTGTATTTGCTTATGATTATGCCGGTCTGAATGCTACAGGCGACCCATTGGTACGACTTGCAGATGGCAGTACCTCTCTTGGCATGGGGGCAGCAGAATTACCTAAGGCTGATGATGTATTGTTTAAAGGGGTATTTCAGCCAAAATGGAGCGGCGGATTATCCAACACTTTCAGCTACAAAGGACTTTCACTTAATATCAATATCGTTTACAACCTTGGCCATGTCATGTTCAGGGATGTAAATAAGATATATAATGAATCTATAGGTGGACGTGGCTTTATCGGAAACCAGAATTTCCAAAGTGGTAACCTCCATGCCGATTTTGCAAATCGCTGGCAGGTGCCAGGTGACGAAAACAAGACAAACGTTCCTGGTTACAAATCAAATGCCGATAATTTGCAAAGAAACACAGACTACTATACTTATGGTAGCATCAACGTGATCAGTGCTTCGTATATGAAGATCAGAGACCTGGGACTCAGTTATGCATTACCACGGTCTGTTACCGGAAAAATTAAAGTTGAAGGTATTAACCTGCGCGCAGGAATGTCAAACATTATGCTTTGGAAAGCCAACAACAATGGTATTGATCCTGAATTTCAGGATGCACGTTTCGGCGACAGGTCTCTGCTTACGGGGCAAAATGCATTTAACGTAGGCATTAATTTAACCTTATAAATACAAAAGTCATGTATTACAAAAGAATTCATATCCTAAAAATAGCGTTTCTTATCCTGTTGATACCAGGTCTGATATCCTGCAAGAAAGACTTCCTCGATGTTGTTCCAAAAGGGGTGGCCATAGCAACCAAAACCTCTGATTACGAACGTTTACTAAATGATCCGGCGCTGAATGTCCTTACCAGGGCTTCGCAGATCGTCATGTCGGATGAGCTGGCAGGCTTTGCCCCATTATATGTTGCTGGCTCCGGAATTGCAAGCATAACAGATCAGAAGGCCTTTGAATATCAGGACGACCTTTATTTGGCCAGCGAAAATGATTCGGAATTAACCATATTGGAGCGGCAGCTGTATACCTTCAATAAAGTCATCAATGAAGTAATGGACGCTAAAGAGGGGAACGATGCCCAGAAAAAAGCTTTGAGGGCAGAAGCACTTGCCGGCAGGGCATGGGTACATTTTATGCTGGTTAACTATTATGGCAAACCCTACAATGCGGCTACAGCCGGTGCAGACCCGGGTATCCCATTGGTGAAAGTTGCAGATGTTACACAAACGACCTTTACACGCTCGTCGGTACAGGCTGCTTACGATCTCATTATAGCCGATTTAACTGAAGCAATTCCCGATCTACCTGCACAGATCATAGCCAGACAGCGCATGTCTAAAGCTGCCGCAGAAGCAATTCTTGGAAAAGTTTATGTTTACATGCAACAATTTGACAAAGCTTTACCCTTGTTGTCCTCATCCGTAACTCATCTTTCTGCCAGCAGTATTTCGGTAGGATTGTATGATTTTAATGGAGCCTTTAGTACCGGAGGAAGCTTTTTTCCACTTAATCCATTTACCGGCCCAAACCGGATAAACATGAATACTGACAAAGAAGTACTGTATGTAAAATACTTCATAAATTTTTATAGTTATATTCTTTCCGGTATCCCTATAAGTAAACAAACTGCGGAATTGTATGCATCGGCAGATCTGCGTCTCAACTTTTTTACCGCTTCACCATTTCCTCCAACCGGGGTTACCTATCCCAATAAAATGATGAGATGCTATGGCAGATACAACAATATGGGTATTAATGTTCCAGATATTTACCTGCTTAAGGCCGAGTGCGAATCACGTACAGGCGATCTGGGCAGTGCAGTTGCCGATCTGGTTGCTTTTCGTAAAACCAGAATGAACAAGGATGTGGCAAATGCTGCAAATGTTCCAGCGAATATTGCGTCAGATAAAATAGCACTTACCAAATTTATTTTAGAAGAAAGGATACGCGAATTTGCTACCACAGGTGAGCGATGGTGGGATATGCGCCGGCTTTCTGTTGACGAAACCTACAAATCGACAGTAAGCATGGTACATAATGTGTACGACGCAACTGGAAATATGGTAAAGTCATTTCCACTGAAGCTGGAGCGTTTAACCTTCCGTTTCCCGCAGTACATTATGAGTGCAAACCCCGGATTAGGGCAAAATCCATAAACAGCGCAATTGAACATTTAACTTATTTAAAGACATGAAAAGATTCATCAGCATGCTTATGTTATGCCTGTGGATAGGCGTAGCCTATGGGCAGGCATTAGCAGATCTTAGGCCCCTAAAAATACTATATGTAGGGAGTGATCCTTCAAGGCCCAACCCCATTGCAGAGGCAAAATCTGGCTGGCTAAAAAGGGCCCATGAAATGGAGCCAACCCGAATGCCTGCTTTCAAGGCATTCCTTGAACAGCATTTCAAAACGGTAAAAGTAGTGGATGCCAGAGACTATAAGCCCGTATTATCTAACGACTACGATGTCACCATTTTTGACGGACAACCGCAGCCAATAGTTCCCGAACAAAAGATAAAGGATGCCAACGGCCGCATTACCAAAGTTATTATGGCAGAATACCTTCCAAAAAATTTTAGTAAACCTGTTGTTTTTATCAGTGGAACAGGGGGAATGGTTTGTTCAACCGGCATCAAATTGGTCCCAGAGTGTGTTTGCCTGGGCGCCGATGCATTCAATATCAATACTGGTCACGAAATATTTAAAAGTCCTGTCCCTGTATCCCTTACCATGACCAAAAAAGAGACACCGGTAGTGGCCAGGCTTTTTGGAAAAGACCTGCCCGAACAGATACCAATGTGGAGGGTGCAGAAAGAGAGTGTATATGAAGGGACCAGTTACCCACCAGGGGTCGTCTATTTTCACTTAGGACTTGACGAACCCGATGCCGAATTTATTTCTGGCGGAGTAAGTGCAAAAGACCAGCATGCGGCCGCCATCGCCAGGCATGGCAATTTCCTGCTTTGGGGCTTCAATGCTACGCCACCAGAGATGACAGAGGAAGCCAGAAAGGTATTTCTGAATTCTATTTGTTACATTAAGAAGTTTGACGGCCAACTACCGGTTGTCAGAATAGTACTAAATCCGTATCCTCAGGAGCGTGCTGCAGTCGCCATGGCCAATAGTTTGGTTTCTTCCAATGGATTTAACCGATACAAGGACATGTGGACAAAGGATGCAAAACCAGGACAAGAAATACCCGTAATTGAATGGGATAGTTTTCTTCAGCAAAGGTTTGACTATGTAAAAAGCTTTGCAGGAATAGATTCAGTGAATATTAAGAAAGATACGCTTTCAATAGTCCACTATTTGCAAAACAATTTAAAATACTTCAATGGTGTATTGGGAGATGGCAATGGCTCAATCGCCAACGGAATTATAGACCAGGATGCCAAGAGTTTGGGAATTGCCAACAATGATCCTCGTTTGTTGGATGCCTGCGTAAGCTTACTGGCACAAAGTAAAGATACCGAAAAGGCGCTGAGGCTGTTAAAAAGGTATACCAATGAAAATTACAGTACTGCCTCCGAATGGCGTAACTGGTTGAACAAAAACAGACAAAATCTCTTTTTTACCGAAGCTGGTGGATATAAATTCATCGTCGCTCCTGCATCCTGGAAGCAATTGGATAAAAGGGCAGGCAATTTGGGTAAAGTAAGCTCTATAGCACAAAAAGGCCTGTTGGCCATCAATTGCGGTACACCAGACAAGCTTAATCCCGTAGTATGGGGAGGTAACCTTGTTGACGATGCAGAAGCTAAAAGAAAATTCCTGCTCTTAAAAGTAAAATTGCTCAGGAACTGGCATATCTACAGCTATGTTCCGGAGGATTCCCCTTTTATCCAATCTCAGTTGTCGCTAACGCTCCCTACAGGAGTAAAAAAACTGGGTGATTGGCAAGCTTCTGCAGCCAAACCTTTAGCTGGGAGTCCCGGTGTAATGATTTACGAAGATGAAGTCACCTTTGTACAGGAACTATCCCTAACCAAAAAACCTGTAAAAGGGTCAAAAGCAACAATCAATTTATATTATCAGGCCTGTGATGCCAGCCAGTGCCTTCCACCCGAAACCTTAACTAAAGAACTTACATTCTAAAAAAAACAAAACATGAAAAAAACAATCGCAATTATTATCCTGTGTATTTGCACGGGTATTGCATTCGGCCAGCAAAAAGGAGCAGCCATCACTGTAGACGTCAGCCCGCTGAAATTAGACTCACTACGGCTTTTTAAATACGACAATGACGACATCTACGCCAAGCCAGGTAAAGATGGAAAATTCAGGTATAACCTCGCTGAAGGTTTGCCAAAAGAAGTGATACTTATTGGCCCGAAAAACAAAATGATTTATGCTTTCCTCGAAAATGGTAATCAGTTAAACATCAAAACAGATTTTGATCAGCAGACGGTATACTCGGGCAAAGGCACCGAAAACTCAAAAGTTTTTAACAATATCATGACCACTTTTGATGCTGCCAAAGCTAAAATCGACGCAAGTAAGATGACCTCTAAGGAGTTCTTCGATGTATTGAACAGTACCAATCAAATACCGATTGACCTGCTCAATGAGAACAAACAAAAGGTGACGCCTTCTTTTTACAACTACCAGCTTACCAGTCTGAAATATGGCAAGTTAAAGGATTACATGTGGTACGGATACTATTACATACTTGGCGCCAAGAAAAAGTTTGCTGACGAATCTCCATCCGATCTATGGGAGCTGGATAAGCAGGTGAAATACGATGACCAGTTATTGGGTAACAAGGCTTATGATGCATTGCTATTGTATTTTTATCCTCCATACCTGCGTAGAAAAGAGCTTTTTTTACAAGGAAAACTAGACAGTCAGCACGAGTTGCAGGATGCCCGTACCGACTATGAGATGATCCTTAAATACTATCCGGCAGGTAAAGTGAAAAATGAAGCGCTAAGTAAAACCATTGTAAGCGTTCTGGATCAGGCCAAAGACCTGCAAACTGTGAAAGCGTTAATGGAAGAGCACATTGCCAAATACGCCGATGCCGCTACCGCAAAAATGCTGAGGGAAAAATACAAAGCAATGGATAATTTATCAACTGGAAAAATGGCGCCAGCCTTCACTTTAAAAAGTCTGGATGGTAAAGATGTATCATTAAAAGATTTCATCGGAAAAGTAGTTTACATTGATTTCTGGGCCAGTTGGTGTGCACCATGCAGGGGAGAAATGAAAAATGGCGCGCCTAAACTGCACGCAAAATTTAAGGACAATAAAGATGTGGTTTTCCTATATGTAAGTCTGGATAGTAAAGTGGCCGACTGGAAAAAAGCCATTGCAGAAGATAAGATAGAAGGTGTTCATTTGCTTTCACAAGCTAAATCGGGAGTGGATACACCAATAGCTAAAGCTTTTAACATAAGTGGCATTCCACGTTATGTGATCATTAGCAAAAATGGTCAGATTTTCGACAATGATGCACCGAGGCCTAGCCAGGACATTACTGCTCAAAAAATTAACGAAGCACTAGCTAAATAAAGGTAAAACGCGGTCTAAATTGTACCTGATCCCCATTGTGTATAGCAATAGCAATTTTCACCCGCTATTGCTATACACAATGGGGATTTTTACGAAATAATCTCTTTATCTTTGCCCAGACATTCGTCACAATACCGTTCATGCAGCAACCTTCCAATTCTATATATACTTTACAATTTGGCCTTGTTTGTTTAAGTTCCTTTCTTTTCTCCGCCAGTTTTAACATGCTCATACCCGAATTACCGGCCTATTTAACGGCAATGGGAGGGGCAGAATATAAAGGATTGATCATTGCACTATTTACACTTACCGCCGGCATTTCAAGACCGTTTAGTGGTAAACTGACCGACACCATTGGCCGGGTACCGGTGATGGCAGTAGGCTCACTGGTATGCTTCGTTTGTGGATTTCTATATCCCATGTTAACCACCATTGCGGGATTTCTTTTCCTCAGATTAATCCACGGCTTCTCAACCGGATTTAAACCTACAGCTACTGCTGCATATGTAGCCGATCTGGTTCCGGCCGGAAAATGGGGCGAGGCTATGGGGATTCATGGAATCTGTTTCAGTACCGGGTTAGCCATTGGCCCGGCAATAGGCAGTACCATAACCGATCATTACAATATTAATATTCTTTTCTATTGTTCATCCGTATTTGCTTTGCTCTCTATTCTTATTCTCGCCAATATGAAGGAAACATTGCCAGGGAAAGAAAAATTTAAAATGACACACCTCAAGATTGATAAAAATGACATCATCGAATGGCGAGTGATCCCGGCGGTAATTATCATATTCATGAGCTACATCAGCTATGGGGCCATACTTACCGTCATATCCGACTGGAGTGCACATTTAGGTACCAGCAACAAAGGTTTGTTTTTTATGGTTTTCACCCTAACATCACTATTGATCCGTTTTGTTGCAGGTAAAGCATCAGACCAGCACGGGAGAACATTAATTCTTAAAATATCATTAGGCCTTTTGGCCGCGTCGATGCTTTGGGTGGCCTTAGCAACCTCGTCCCTAAGCCTGATGCTGGCATCGGCCTTATATGGCGTAGCTACAGGCATGTTATCGCCAACTGCAACCGCATGGACGGTTGACCTTAGCAATCCAAGCCAAAGAGGAAAAGCCATGGCAACCATGTATATTGCCCTGGAAGCTGGAATTGGCCTGGGTGCACTATTGGCAGGCTGGCTGTTTATCGACGATCTGCGTATGATTCCTGTAACTTTTTATTACTGCACCGGAATTACGTTACTGGCCCTGGGCTACCTTCAATTTATTTACAAAAACAAAAACTAACCCGGCTATTTTGATTTTCTAGTCTTTGTGTTGCATGATTTTTAGGATTATCATAACAAAGATACCTGATCTGCTTTTTTAACGATAACGTTGTCGATAACGTTCTCATTGATTTTTATAGTGATAAACTTGCTTATACGGTTAGTTTATAAGTGATTTGTTATGGGGGTACTTCATCTACAACTAACTTAATTAACCAAATATTATGAACAGGAAACTCATTAAACCATTGCAAATACTAATACTGGCGATGGTTCTCATCTCCTTTTTTCCGCAGGGGAGCAGGGCACAGGAGGCCAGGACTATTACGGGTAAGGTTACTGACGCAGCTACAAAAGTAAGTCTGCCTGGCGTAAGCGTAAAAGTAAAGGGAACCACCATCGGTGTCTCCACTACCTCTGAAGGAACTTATTCCCTGAAAGTAAAAGTGGGAGAGGTATTACTTTTTTCTTTTATAGGTTATGAAAATAAGGAAGTAACCATAGGAACAGAAAATAAACTGGATGTTACCCTTAAAGAGTCGGCTGCAGACCTGAAAGAAGTGGTGGTTACGGCACTTGGTATCACACGTAAAACCAAATCACTTACTTATGCCACCCAACAACTAAACAACGCCGATTTGACCAATGTAAAAGAACCTTCAGGAAACGTAATGAACAGTTTAAGCGGCAAAATTGCCGGTGCAGTGGTTACTCCCGCAGCCACCGGTCCAGGTGGGGCCGCAAGGGTGGTATTGCGCGGCAACAGATCGATCATAGGAAATAATAATGCTTTAATTGTAGTAGATGGAGTGCCAGTTGATAACACCATGACTACTGAACAAGGTGGTGGTGGATCGGCAAATACACCGGCAACCCAGCAAAAAAGTACAGCCAGCGGCTATTCCGGCAGCGACGGAGCTGCCAGCATTAACCCCGAAGATGTAGAATCCATTACTGTGCTGAAAGGTCCCGCAGCAGCAGCCTTATACGGCAGCAGAGCAGCAAATGGTGCCTTGATCATCACCACTAAAAAAGGAAAAAGCGGAAAAGTGTCCATCAGTTACAACGGAGGGCTAACCATGGACAAGGCCCTGATGCTAATGGATTTTCAGAATACCTATGGACAAGGAAACGGTGGGGTAAAGGGAGCATCTGCAGCAGGAAGCTGGGGAGCACCTGCAACAACTTACAAAAACAATGTACGCGATTTTTATGAAACCGGAACAACCATCAACAACTCGGTAAACATATCAGGGGGAACGGATAAAATTCAGGGATATGCTTCATACAGTAATAATGCCATTGGTGGTATCGTACCCAATAACAAACTGGACCGCAATACGCTTAACATGCGTCTGAATACAGAGATTTTACCTGGGTTGACTACCGACTTAAAAGTTACCTATGTGAATCAAAAAATAAAGAACAAACCACGCCTGGGCGATAATGGAGTAACCAATGAAGTATTAATTATGCCAAGGGACATGAGTTCTGAAACGCTAAAAAATTTCGAAACCATAAACCCGGCCACCAATCAGCCGCAACCGATATACTGGACCAATAGCGGGTCTTTTCAGAATCCATACTGGGATGTAAACCGGACGGCATTAAATGAAGAAAGAAACCGGATTATGCTGGTAGGATCTGCTAAATACCAGATCAAAGAATGGCTGTCATTACAGGCCAGATATAGCCTGGATCGGTATGACGATAAAATAACAGGTTCATTTTATGCCGGAACATTGCCCATCAGCACCTTACCAGGCGGGCGTTATCAGGAAAACCTGGTTAATAAATGGGAAAGAAACATAGACGTACTGCTTTCCGGAAATAACAAAATAGGACAAGATTTTGGGATCAGTTATAATATAGGCGGATCGCTATTGAACAGTAGTGGTTACAATACGCAATCGCTGGCCAATGGGCTCCGCGTTCCAAACGTGTTTAACCTCAATTTTGCCACAACCCCGGCCTTTACCAATATTGTGGCAAAAAAAGAGATCCAGTCTGTCTATGGAAATGCTGAATTGAATTATAAGCAAATGTTATATCTGGATGCCAACGCCAGAAACGACTGGTCATCCACACTTCCATCACCACACAGCTATTTTTATCCCTCAGTTGGTTTATCAGGTATCTTATCAGAAATATTCGAATTACCCGAATGGCTCAACTTTGCCAAAGTACGTGGTGCCTATACACAGGTTGGTAACGATGCAGATCCTTATTTACTGCAACAAACCTATACCTACAGCCCGGGCGCAGGTGGAGGATTTATTGCCCGCGACCAAACCAGATATATCAACAACCTAAAACCTGAACAGACCAAGGCCTGGGAGATTGGTGCGGAATTTCGTTTTTTTAAGGACCGGTTAACTTTCGATGCCTCCCTGTATAAAACCAATACCATCAACCAGCTGATCCTGATCGGGCTGCCGCAACCTTCGGGCTTCAATACACAATATGTAAATGCAGGAAATGTAGAAAACAAGGGGATTGAACTGATGCTTAAAGGTGTACCACTGAAAAACGACAATTTCAAATGGACCAGCAGTTTTAATTTTGCATTAAACAGGAATAAAATGCTATCGCTTTTACCGGGTGTCCCATCGGCCAGCCTAACAACTGCAACAACCTTTGCCAGTTTACTGATTAAACCGGGAGGATCTTATGGCGATCTTTTCGGGCATATCTGGGAGAAAAATGAAAATGGGCGTTACAAGATCAGCAGCAGCGGTCTACCGGTAGTTCAACAGCTGCAAAAGATCGGGAACTTTAATCCTGATTATACCCTGGGCCTCAACAACCAGTTCGAATACAAAAATTTTGACCTCTCCTTCCTGATCGATGGAAGGGTAGGCGGAACCGTGATTTCCGGTACTGATGCTATGCTTGGCTATTTTGGCCTGGCCAGCTATACCAATGCCTTCAGGGATGGAGGGCTTGTGCTTCCCGGTGTTTTAGCTGATGGAAGTGAAAATACCAAAGCTATCAATGCTGAAACGCTCTGGACACAGGTATCGCAAGGCGGAACCAATGCCTATGCGCAGTTTTTTGCCTATAGCGCAACAAATTTCAGGTTAAGAGAACTATCCCTTGGCTACAAATTTGATATCAAAAACAGCAGGATCAAAAGTGCACGGGTTTCTGCAACAGGAAGAAACCTGTTCTTTTTTTACCGCGGAAAATCTTTAATGGACATACCAGGTATTGGAAAACGCACATTACCCGTTGATCCGGAAGCAGCTATTGGCACCAGTAACTACCAGGGGATTGAAAGTGGAATACTCCCTTCTACACGTAGTTTTGGTTTAAATTTAAGTGTATCGTTTTAAAATATCTCAATATGAAAACGTCAAGAATATATTACTTCATTTTTGTACTGCTGACCGTAATTGCCGGCTGCACAAAGGATTTTGATCAGATTAATACCAACCCGGCAAAAATAACGGAAGTTGGATCCAGGGAATTCGGATTTATGTTTTCCAGGGCACAATCGGCAGCTACCATACACAGGCCATATACCCAAACCATCTCTATTCTGATGCCAGATTTGTATGCACAATATTATGCATTAACGACCACAAGTTTTACTACAGACAGATATGCCTTAAATGACGGCTGGTTATCCAGGCCCGCCATTATTACCTATGTATTGACCATGCCGCAGCTACAGGCCATTTTTAACAATTCAACTCCTGTTTCGGAGGAGTATGCGCTGGCCAATATCATGAAAGCCTATGCTTTCCATCGTTTTACAGATCAATACGGGCCGGTGCCTTATTTTGGGGCAGGAAAAACGGGCTCTGTAATTGCCTACGACAGTCAGGAAACAATTTACGATGATCTCTTTAAACGCCTGGATTCGGCGGTGATCAACCTTAAAGCCAGCACCCGGGCAAATGTTTTTGGAGCCCAGGATTTAATTTATGGGGGTGATATCAGTAAATGGGTTAGCTTTGCCAATACATTGCGTTTGAGGATGGCACTAAGGATCTCGAAGATCAGTCCCGACAGAGCCAAAAAAGAAGCCGAAGCGGCAGTATTGAGTGGGGTAATGACCACCAATACACAAACCGCCAGTATTGAAAGATCGTTAAACGGAGATGACGCTAACGGGCTTGCTTTCAATGCTGCAAATAACGAGTTCAGTATGAGCTCAACCATGGCCTCTTATCTAAAAGGTTATGCAGATCCCAGATTGGGTATTTATTTTCAAGCTGCAATAAACAGCGGACAGTTTAAGGGCTTAAGGAATGGCTCGTCGGCTACAGCAATCAATCTGCCAGGCAACAGACCTGCAGAAACGTCTAACCTGGGGCCAAAATGGGTACAGATCAACGCCAGTAAAACAGCCTGGACTCCTAACCTAGCGGCAAGACAGGAGGTAATGGCCGCTGCCGAAGCCTATTTTTTAAGGGCTGAAGGCGTTTTGAACGGATGGAATATGGGTGGAGGCACTGCAAAAGAATACTACGAAAAAGGGATAGAATTGAGCTTGCAGCAATGGGGCATTACCGACATGACCATCATTCAGAATTATATCAATTCAGCTGCTTTGCCTGCTGCTCCGGGCGATGTAGCCAATTCTCCGGCCGTGGCTACAACACCAATCAAATGGGCAGCAACCACAACCGGGCAACGTGCACAGATCGGAACACAAAAATGGCTGGCCATATTTCCCGATGGGATTGAGGGCTGGTCGGAATTCCGCCGAACCGGTTACCCGGTCATGTATCCCTTGCTGCAATCGGACAATGCCGACCTACCGATTGGTACCTTTATTAAACGCCTGCCTTATTCTTCAGTTGAAGCCTCAACAAATGCCGAAGGTTTGGCCGGGGGCAGAAAGCTGCTTGGCGGCCCCGATAATGCAGCAACAAAGGTATGGTGGGACGTAGATTAAAATACAATTGAAAATACATGAACAAACTGATTTTAAATTTTATGGTTTTGGGCGTATTGATCACCAGCTCTGCGAGACTAAAGGCACAGCACTTACCCAGAGTTTTTTCTGGCCAACAGGAAGACCTTATAGCTTTAGATTTGAAAAAAGCAGCGAAGGCTGCTGCTTCGAGATTAAAGTTGCCCTCATCTAAATCAGATTGGGAACGATACAAGCAAAACCTTAAACTCAAAATCGGACAAAGTGCAGGCATATATATTAACCATAACTTGCCTTTAAAAATGCAACAGACCGCTGAGCTACAAATGGAGGGCTTCAGCATTAAAAATATCCTTTTCCAAACCAGGCCTGGTGTTTATGCCACCGCAAATCTATATGTACCAAATGGCCAGGGTCCTTTTCCCGCAGTTGTGGTCACACATGGTCACTGGCCTGATGCACGTCGTTCGGAACTGTTTCAATCTGTTGCGCAGGTGTTGGCCAGCGCTGGATACGTAGCCCTGACAATAGATGCCTGGGGTGCCGGCGAAAGATGCACAGAAGATGGAAGACAAGAATATCATGGCGCCAATTTAGGCGCATCATTAATGAATGCAGGAGAATCTTTACTGGGTATGCAGCTTAGCGATAACATCCGTGCAATTGACCTCCTGTGTGAACTGGGATATGTAGACAAAAACCATATCGGTGCTACAGGCGCTAGCGGAGGTGGTAACCAGACCATGTGGCTCGCTGCACTAGACGAAAGGGTTAAGGCAGCTATCCCGGTAGTAAGTGTGGGTACATTTCAATCGTACATCATGAACAGCAACTGTGTTTGCGAACTGCTGCCTGAAGGACTGACCTTTACTGAAGAAGCTGCTGTATTGGGGATGATTGCACCTCGGGCACTGAAAATTTTTAGCGCGAGGAACGATACCAATAAATCTTTCTTCCCTTCGGAAATGCTAAAAAGTTATACTGCTGCAGTTCCTGTATTTGATTTCTATCGTACCAAAAACAAGATTGCCTATCAAATTTTTGATACCGGCCATGGTTACTGGCCCGAAATGAGGGATGCGATGCTGGGCTGGTTTGATCTTCAGTTGAAGCAAAAAGGAGATGGAACAGCGGTTAGGTCGACAAAAGTAAAACCTCTGCCAGCAGCGGAACTGGTCACATTTAAACAAGGACAGCGGCCAGCCACAATTACAACTACCGCAGAATTTTGCCGGGACCAGGAAAACGGGCTGCATAAACAACTCATCGATAAACCTGTATGGGATGCCAGAACCAAAGTGAAAGCATTAAAACAGATACTAGGTATGGGTACGCCTGCCGCACTGAAAAATGTAAAATCTGCGGGCTTTGAAAACGGGTGGGAAAAACTGATACTGAAAAACACGACAGGCGCTGAGGTCCCCATACTTTTTAAAGCCCCGGCCAAAGGCAGTCACTATACAATAATGAATCATTCGGGTGGCAAGGATAGTATTCCCGCTATGGATATCAAAGCCTTGACTGATAAGGGGCAGGGGATAGTGCTGGTAGATTTATGGGGAACAGGAGAACAACGCTCTGATACCGCCATTAAGATTGATGGCGCTTTACCTCCCTTTCATACCCTTTCCAGATCCACATTGTGGCTAGGTCGCACAATAATGGGCAATTGGATACAGGATATCCAAATTGTAGACAGCTGGTTAAAACAAAAAGATAAAAAGCGGGTACTCCAGATTTACGGCTACAAAGAAACTGGAGTTGCTGGATTATTATATACAGTATTTAACGAGGCGCAGCAGGTAACCCTGGTTGATGCTCCTTACAGCTATAGATTTGATGAACGAAAGGGTATTGACTTTTATAACATGGCCATCCACATTCCAGGTATGCTAAAATGGGGCGATATATCCTTAGTCGCCGCGTTATCGGATACCTCAGTCTTATTTAGAGAAGCAAGAAGTATGTCGGGCAGGCCAATAAATGACGAACAAAAAAAGAGAATTGTTGCAGAGTTTAACACTTTAAGAAAGTATACACAAAACAAGAAAACTTTAACATTTACGGAAATTAATACCAATTAAATTAGCATAATGAAAAGTAATCGCAGAAGCTTTTTAAAATATACGGGTGTAATTGGCCTTGGTGCTACTGCTACACCTCTCTTAAATGCATGCAGCATAGTAAAACCCGGGAGTAATGAACAATTAGAATATATCCGTAAATCGGCAATCCGGAACCAGACGCAACGGTTCAATATGTGTGGTTATGCCGCACCGAAAATTGATACCGTACGTATTGGCTTTATAGGCTTAGGCAATCGCGGCTCGGCTGCCGTTGAGCGTGTAAGCTATATAGAGGGGGTCAGCATTAATGGTTTATGTGATCTGCGGGCCGAGCGGGCTTCAATTTCAAAAGCAAGAATTAAAACGAGCGGACACAATCCGGCATTTTATACCGGAACCGAAGAGAGCTGGAAAGAACTATGCGAGCATGCGGATATTGACCTGATCTACATTGCAACCCCGTGGGAGTTGCACACACCGATTGCATTGTACGCCATGGAACAAGGCAAACATGTGGCCGTTGAGATCCCTGCGGCAACCAGCATTGACGACTGTTGGCGTTTGGTAGAAATGTCAGAAAAAACCAGGAAGCATTGTGTGATGCTGGAAAATTGCTGTTATGACTTCTTTGAATTACTAACACTGAATATGGCAAGACAAGGCTTTTTCGGAGAAATTATTCATTGTGAAGGCGCTTACATTCATGATATTCTGGAGGGGCTGTTTGACAAAGAGAAAAGGTACGACTTCTGGCGGTTAAAGGAAAATGCCAAAAGAAATGGGAATCTGTACCCCACACATGGACTTGGCCCGGTATGCCAGGTACTGGATATCAACCGCGGCGACCGGATGGACTTCCTGGTTTCTGTATCCTCCAATGATTTTATGATGCAACAACTGGCCGAAAAGAGAGTAGCCGAAGACGATTCTTTCAAAACATATGTTGGCAAACCTTTCCGTGGTAATATGAACACCACAACGATAAAGACACAAAAAGGTAAAACCATTATGCTTCAGCATGATGTAACTTCGCCACGACCCTATTCGCGTATACACCTGCTAAGCGGAACCAAAGGCACTGCACAGAAATATCCACTTGCACCCAGAATCGCTACAAGCCACGATGGTTGGCTAGACGACGCCGAATTCAAAAAGCTTGAAACACAATATACACCTGCCATTACCAAGAAACTAGGTGATCTGGCTAAGGAAATTGGCGGGCATGGTGGAATGGACTTTTTAATGGACTGGCGTCTCATCGACTGTCTAAGAAATGGCCTGCCTATGGATATGGATGTTTATGATGCCGCTGCCTGGAGCTCAATTGGTCCTTTAAGCGAATGGTCGGTAGCTAACCGATCAGGCTCAATTAACATTCCTGATTTTACCTTAGGTGCCTGGAAATCCAATAAGCCTGTAGATATTTCATTAAGTGCAGGTGGCACAACAGGTGTTCGTAAAGTATAGTTTAAAATTGTACCCACAGTTTATTTAAAAAGTTAAAACAAACCTTACTTCTTGCTAAAAACACTTAGTTAGTGTAAAATATACAATATTATTTTTCAACATTTTTAATAAAAAAACAGACCTTAAAACCTATTTAAATGCATATTATTTGGTCAAACTGATAAATGTGTAACAAAATCATTATTTGAAAATGCTTTTCTAAATAGACGAATTTGTTACATTTATTTCATAAACCAAACACACAGTATGAATTTAAACAGTTTGAAGTTCGGGGCAACTACCTTTGCATGGTTGCTGGGAACAGCTTTAGCCTCGGGTCAGATGCTGACAGATCAGTCCGAGATTAGCCTCAATGACCTCTCGGCATTTAGCAGTCCGTCAAAAACCTGGGCAACGGCCAGTCAGGTTACAGCAAATCTAAAGAATGATAATCAGTTAAAAACATCTTCAGGAACAGGTATTTTGGTAAACATGCCTGAAAAAAACCTCAGAGGCACTGATTTACTGACCAACGCAAAACATGGAAACATGATTATGGAGCTCGATTACCTGATGGCAAAAGGATCTAATTCCGGCATCTATCTGCAAGGGAATTACGAAATCCAGTTACTCGATTCCTGGGGTATCATCAATCCATCTTCTGCAGATAATGGCGGTATCTACGAACGTTGGGACGATAACAAACCCGAAGGTCAGAAAGGCTATGGTGGTTATGCCCCCCGTCAAAACGCCAGCAAGGCACCCGGCTTGTGGCAGCATCTAAAAATTGCTTTTCAGGCGCCTCAGTTTGACGCTGCCGGAAATAAAACCGCAAATGCCAGAATCCTTAGTGTAGAGTTGAATGGAGTGGTGATTCACGACAATGTGGAATTATTTGGCCCTACCAGAGGTGGCCTGAGTAAAGAAACAGCTACCGGTAGTCTGCGCTTTCAGGGCGATCACGGTGCAATAGCCTTCAGAAATATAAAAATATCAAAACTGCCTAAAGAAATGCTGAATGGCGGTCAGAAAGGCGGAGGTGGTGCCGATCCCATCTATATCGATGCCACGGCAAACACCATGATCAGGAGCTTTGTTGATGTCAACCCAAATGCAAGAGTAGTCCACGCCATTTCAGTAGGTAGCCCTAAGCAGATTCATTACAGCTACGATCTGGACAACGGACTATTGGTATATGCCTGGCGTGGAGATTTTGTAGACGCCACCCCGATGTGGGATGGCAGAGGAAACGGAACCTCCAAACCACGTGGTGTAAGAACAGTGTTTAGCAATAAATTAGTTCCGGCAGTAGCTCAGCTGAGCACTCCACAGGCAGCATGGCCTGTAGACAGTACAGGAACAGGCTTCCGTACAAAAGGATATGTTATGGATAATGAAGACAGACCTGAATTTAAATACAACATTTATCATAGCCAGGTTACAGATGCCATTAAAGTAAAAGAAGATAATAAAGGCCTCACAAGAACCATCAGCATAGATAAACCTGTAGCAAACCTTTATATATTATTGGCCAATGCTAGTAAAATAGAGGAACTTACAACTGGCGTTTATATGATAGATGGACAGCTTTATTACTTAACGCTTGAAGAGACCGCAGCTAAACCTGTTATCAGGGATGTAGATGGCCGTAAAGAAATGGTCATTCTTCTGGGCAGTAAATTAAAATATGATCTCTCATTCTAAATCGCTTACAACAACATGAACCATACTTTTAAAATGCTGGCAATGCTGGCTTTAAGCTTTAGTTTTACGACCGGAAAGGCTCAGGAAACTCCAAAAGAAGAAGATTTCTTTAAAATAATGAAGGTAAGGGTACCGGAAGGACCGGTATTAGAAGTAGGAGGCCTGGTTACTCTACCAAATGGCGACCTGGGTATTTCAACCCGTAGAGGTGATGTCTTTATTGTGGAAAATCCAACCAGTAACAGGCCTTACTTTCGCAAGTTTGCAACCGGATTACACGAAATACTGGGCATAGCTTATAAAGACGGTGCCATTTATGTTGCCCAACGGGGCGAGCTCACCAAACTGGTAGATAAAAATATGGATGGCAAAGCCGATGTGTACGAAACCATTTATGCATGGCCCATCAGTGGACATTATCATGAATATAGTTTCGGGCCTAAAATAGCGCCCGATGGCTCCTTCTTTGTTACCGCAAACGTAGCTTTTGGCAGTCAGGAATGGTGGCGCGCCGAAAGTAGGGTTCCTATGCGTGGCTGGGTAATGAACATCAGCGAAGATGGCCAGATGAAACCATGGGCGGCCGGCGTGCGATCGCCTGCAGGATTAAATGTGATTGACGGGCAATTATATTATACTGAAAATCAGGGTGACTGGGTAGGCTCTGGTGGCGTATGGAAAGTAAATAGAGGTGATTTTATGGGACACCCTGCTAGTTTAGTATGGACTAAAAGAGCAGACTCGCCTGTAAAATTATCATCTGAGTTCTTTTATTCCAGGATAGATGAAAGAAGGGTGAAGGGCGATGACGGCAAATACCTAAAACCGGAAAACAGGGTAAATGAAAACTTTAAAACCCTGTTCGACATGAAAAAAGATTTCCCTGAATTGCGTTTACCTGCAGTTTGGCTACCTTATGGTATCCTGGGCGTGTCTACTTCAGAACCTGTAAAGATCCCTGCCAAAACCTTCGGACCTTTTGAAGGACAACTTTTAGTCGGTGACCAGGGCATGAGCATCATCTCACGGGTATTTATGGAAAAAGTGAACGGTGAAGAGCAAGGGGCCGCATTTTTATTTAAAAGTGGCTTCCGCTCGGGCGTACTGAGAATGGCCTGGGCACAGGACGGATCACTTTTTGTGGGCGAAACCAACAGGGGATGGGGGTCGGCCGGTGATGCCAACGAAGGACTGGAACGACTGGTATACAACAACAAAGTTCCCTTTGAAATGAAAGCGGTAAGAGCTATGCCAGATGGTTTTGAAATTGAGTTTACCGAACCGGTTGATTTGAAATCGGCACAGGACCTGGCTTCTTATAGCGTAGAGAGTTTCATTTATAAGTACCAACCTGTATATGGTTCACCTCCGGTAAACACCGAAACACTGAAAGTAAAAGGTGTTAAAGTATCTGCTGATGGTTTGAGGGCCAGAATTGTGGTCGACAACCTGCGCCAATATTACATTCATACGATCAAGGTAAACGGTATCCGCGAAAAACAAAATTTCTATTCGATCGTACATCCCGTAGCCTATTATACTTTAAACAATATTCCGACAGGAGAAAAGCTTGCTGCCAGCGAGTGGAGTACACGTAATTCGGCAAATGATCCGGTAGCCAGCGTAGTTCCGGCCTCAGCCAAAAAAGCAGCAGCAACCGTCAAAGGAAAAACAGCTGCTGTAGCTAAAAAGCCGGTAGAGACAAAAATGCCAACCAAGGCACCAACTTATGCAGAAGTAAAAGGTTTGCTGACCAATTATACCTGCGTGGCTTGTCACAATCCAACAAAAAAACAGATTGGTCCTTCCTTTACCGACATAGCCAAACGCAAGTATTCCAATGAAAAAATTCTAGAGTTGATTCATAACCCGAAACCAGAAAACTGGCCTGATTATGCAACAGAAATGCCTCCAATGCCACAGGTTTCCAAAGCTGAGGGGCTAAAAATTGCGGCTTATATCAATTCATTGAAGTAAATGGAATCTTAATCATCAGCAACATTGGCATTTTTATTTATCCTTTTGGCCTAACACGCTCAAACTAAATAAAATGCCAATTAAATTTTTACATTAGTAAACTAAATCATCAAATATAAACCAATATGAATACACTCCACAAATACGATTATGTCGTATTTCTAGTTTACTTTCTGATTGTATCCAGCTACGGATTTTGGATCTACTACAAGAAAAAATCTGCCGCTGCCGACTCCAAGGATTACTTCCTGGCCGAAGGTTCATTAACCTGGTGGGCCATTGGTGCTTCACTTATTGCCTCCAATATTTCGGCCGAACAAATGATTGGAATGAGTGGCTCGGGCTTTAAGCTGGGATTGGCTATTTCTGCATACGAATGGATGGCTGCCGCTACATTAATTATCGTAGCTGTGTTCTTTATGCCGGTTTATCTGAAGAATAAGATCTTCACCATGCCCCAATTCCTTAGTCAACGTTACAATGAAAAAGTAGCCATGATTATGGCTGTATTCTGGTTGATGTTGTACATTGTGGTCAATCTGATGTCAATCTTATACCTGGGCGCACTGGCCATCAGTGGCATATCCGGAATCAGTATTACGGCCTGTATTCTTGGCCTGGCTGTATTTGCCATTCTAATCACCCTTGGTGGTATGAAGGTGATCGGTTATACCGACGTGATACAAGTATTTTTCCTGGTGTTGGGCGGACTGGTGGCTACTTATATTGCCTTAAATTTGATTTCTAATCAGGGTGGTATCGTTAAAGGCTTCTCTATCTTAACCCAGGGAGCCTCCGAACATTTCCATCTCATCTTCAAAAAAGACGACCCCAATTATATGGACCTTCCAGGCCTAAGTGTACTGATCGGGGGGATGTGGATTGCCAACTTAAGTTACTGGGGCTGTAACCAATACATTACCCAAAGGGCACTGGGAGCCTCTTTGCCAGTAGCCAGATCGGGACTTTTATTTGCAGCTTTCCTAAAAATGCTGATGCCTGTAATTGTGGTAATTCCGGGTATTGCCGTTTATTATATCATTAAGGAAAAAATTCCTGGCATCAGTGCCGACAATCTGTTGACCTCATCTGGTGTTCAGGACCCCAACAAAGCTTATCCCGCATTACTTGGCTTGTTGCCTATTGGTTTAAAAGGCTTATCGTTTGCAGCCTTAACCGCAGCTATCGTAGCTTCATTAGCAGGGAAGGCCAATAGTATAGCCACCATTTTTACTTTGGATATCTATAAAAAAGCATTTAATAAAAACGCGGAAGAAGGCACCTTGGTCAATATTGGTAAAATTACAGTAGTGGTATCCATGCTAATGGCAGTATTACTTTCCTTAGTCGTAGGCGATGCTCTTATGGGTGAAGGAAAACAAGGCTTCCAGTACATACAGGAATATACCGGATTTGTATCTCCGGGCATTTTTGCTATGTTTATCCTGGGCTTTTTCTGGAAAAAAACCACTTCAAATGCTGCATTATTTGCAACAGTAGGAGGGTTCATTGTTTCGGTATTCCTAAAATTCCTTCCGGGCATGATCGATCTTTCCCCTTTGTATAACTACGGTTGGGCTGTAGCCAATTCAGCAGGAATATTCGAAATTCCATTTATGGACAGAATGCTCATTGTATTTGCCTTCTGTGTAATCGGCATGTATTTCATCAGTATCTATGACAATAAAAGAGGTGTTGTACCAAATGGCCTGGAGGTAGACACCAAAATGTTCCGGGTTTCTACTTCATTTGCTGTCGGTTCTCTGATTATTATAACCATGCTTGTGGCACTGTATTCCGCGTTTTGGTAATGGCTAAATTTAGATAACTCCTTTGCGGCTCACGTTGGCCAGGTGCTTGAAAAAAGTGCACCTAAACAAATGCCGATCTGGGTTTTTAAAATTTAGATGAAATAAAGTACAAAAAAGAGCCTGGTCCAAAATTTGGACCAGGCTCTTTTTTGTAACATTACCTTCGTTTAATTACTCCCAGAAATTTAAATCCTTCTTCTCATTTCAGCACGCTCTGTAATTTAAATACTCTTTCTCGATTAACTGCCCTCTGAAATTTAAATTCTCCTTCAAATACTCCCCGACGTTCGAATACTCCTTTTTTCATTTATGAAATCCCTGCAGTTTAAATTTTCCTTCCCATTCAAATACCCTCTGATTTTTTTAAATTCTCCTTCAAATGCTCCCAGAAGTTCGAATACTCCTTTTTTCATTTAAGAAATCCCTGCAGTTTAAATTTTCCTTCCCATTTAAATACCCTCTGAAATTTTCTAATGCTCAGAAGCAGCCTAGCGTCTTTCCCGATTCTTCATCGGGAATTATGCAGCTGCTGAAGAGTCATTAAAAATTTCACACTAGTATTTAAACACTTTCCCGTCTACCATTACTTCTTGCGTTTTTTCGTCAAACACAGCTTTTTTACCTGTTCTGGCAGCAGCATTAGTCATGATATTGGCAATGGAGTGGTAGTATCCGGCTTCAACAGGAGCATTGGTTTCCTTGCGGCTCCTGATGCATTCCATCCAGTTGCGCATATGTGCTGAAGTAAGCTTATCGCCACCGGTATTAGCCGATGCTGCTACTTTTTCCGAGATATCGCTTAACTTTAATTCAGGCAACAAGTTTGGCTTCATATTCATTGCAGCGGCAGCTTTAGCCTCCAGACCACCTTTAGGCGATACCATATTGGTATTCAGGTTCAGTTCGCCTCCATTTGAATAATAGATTTCAGCCGGACTCTCATCACCATTGTGCATTCTGGAAGTAAATACCACTTGAAAGCCATTTTCAGGATCGTTGGCCTTACCGTAGTCGAAAACTGCGGTAGTGGTATCCCAGTTTCTTCTGCCATCTTTCCATTGATAAATACCGCCATTGGCCACCACACTTCTGGGGTGTTTTAATCCGGTAAACCAGTGTACAGTATCAATCTGATGCGACATCCATTGTCCAGGCATGCCCGAAGAATAAGGCCAGAACAAACGATATTCCAGGTATTTGCGCGGATCCCATGCTTCAAACGGGCGGTTGATCAGAAAACGCTTCCAGTCGGTATCTTCCTGTCTTAATTTGGCCACCAGATCGGGCCTGCGCCAGCGTCCCGGCTGATTTACATTCCAACTCAGTTCCACCATGGTGATGTCCCCAAACTTACCGTCTTTGATAAATTTCTCGGCGGCTTTATAATTGTTACCACTACGGCGTTGCGATCCAATCTGAACAATTTGCCTGGAAGCTTTTACCGCCTTCAGCGCCATCCTTGCATCCTCCATAGTTTCAGCAAAAGGCTTTTCACAATATACATCACATTTGTTATTTACGGCCTCGGCAGCATGCGTGGCATGTTGAAAATCGGCTGTACTTACAATTACTGCATCTATATCCTTTAAGTTATACAATTCATCGTTGTTTCTGCAAGCAGTGATATCATGACCAAACTGCGCCTTCAAATGATCTACCCCCA
The DNA here is from genome assembly GCF_900564155.1 of Pedobacter schmidteae. Lineage (NCBI taxonomy): Bacteria > Pseudomonadati > Bacteroidota > Sphingobacteriia > Sphingobacteriales > Sphingobacteriaceae > Pedobacter > Pedobacter schmidteae. Next base: position 4,583,461 of record NZ_LS999839.1, read on the forward strand.
AGCCCCGGCGGTAATTCCAAAGGTCGGATACCGCTACCATATCAAAATTCAGCTCCTTATAGTGATTTAAAAAGCTAGGCAACAACGATTGCTTGAAACGATCAGAGAAACCAACTACACCAACTCTTACCCGGTCGTTCGCACCAATAATATTTCCGTAACTCTTTGCACTCAAACCCATGGTACCCAGATATGTTCCTGCCGCTGCAATAGCCGACTGTTTGATAAATTTTCTTCTTGACTCTAACATATTTGCTAAAATTTTAAAGTTCTTTTAATTTAATACTTCTAAAAGACACCTGGTCGCCATGGTCCTGAATAAGGATATGCCCTTTAGGTGCCATTCCAAAATCTTTCCAGTTTTTGTATTTGCTATCTGCCACCAAAGCTTCAAACTCTGCCGAGCCCCTTACATATTCCAGTATTTTGAATCCATTAAGAAAATATTCAATCTTATTATTTGGATAAACCATAATGGTCCCTTTATTCCATTCGCCAATTTTTCTTTGCGCATTAGGAATCTTTTTACTCGTGATCAGGTCATAAAGAGAGCCCAGGGTACGATTACCATTTTTGCCCAGCTTTGCATCAGGGTGTTTTGCATCGTCCAGAATCTGGTATTCTGGTCCAATAGCCGATCCTTTGTTTCCTTCCTTAAGGGTGACAAAATATTTAATCCCACTATTGGCCCCCTCAGTCAGCTTAAAATCAAACTTCAAGGCAAACGCACCATATTCCTTCACTGTCACAATATCTCCACCATTGGTCGATTCACCACCGTTTGATTTAACTACGCTCAGTTCACCATCCTTTATTTCCCAGCCTTTTGCCGGAAAGCTGCTTTTATAGGCACCAATCCAACCTTTGGTTGTTTTTCCGTCCCACAACAAACTATAACCGTTGGCTTTTTCCATTGCCGATAAATCATTTGGGATGGTATTTACGGTATATATCTTATCGGCTTTGGCTGGCTTTAATCCTTCGGTCTGGATACGTATATTTCGCCACCTGATCTGTTTACCAGGTTGATCATTTTTACCAATAGCGTGTACCTGCAGGGCAATAAAACCTGAAGGGGTCATGTCGTCTACCAAACTTGCTGTAGGCACACCGTTCACCCAGGTTCTGATAGAATGGCCAATACATTCAATACGGTATTTGTTCCATACTCCTTTTTTAAAGGCTGATTTTCCTTGTGGATTAACATCCATAGGATACAACCATCCCCGGCGACTCTCGTCATAAATGCCACCGCTATAGGCTCTATCAGAGGGATCAACCTCCATCTGATAGCCATGAACCCTTCCTTCCTTAAAATCAGACTTACTTTCGCTTCTGAACTGTATGCCCGAATTCATGGCATTATCTACCAACAACTCCACTTCAAAAATGAAATCGCCATAGTTTTTTTCTGTTGTTAAGAAGGAATTGGGAGTATCGCCAACTGTAGTACCTACAATTTCGCCATTTATCACTTCGTATTTTGCCTTTCCATTGAGCTGTTTCCAGCCCTTCAGATCTTTTCCGTTAAATAAGTTCTGCCATTTCTGCGCCTGCACCGTGTTTAAGGTACTTCCAAATAGTAAACCTGTTAAAATTAAAAATTGTGTGGTCTTCATTAGTGTTTATTTGTTGTTGATTAGTTTTGATTACAAAATGTCCGGGCACTATTTACCAAAAATGGCTGCCTGTTGATCGAGTGACGCTGCACTCTGTTTTTTCCCTGAAGTAACAATGATCCGGTAACGGAAAGTAACCGATTCACCAGGCTTCAAAATTAGATTCATATTTTCTTTACCCTTGCTAAAAATAGCTTGTCCCAATGGGTTCGCTGCAAACAAACCGTAATCCCGGGCGTGCCAATACGTAGGGTATCCGGGGTTTTTAGGATGATCAATTATGGCTATAGAAACAGGCTGATGGTCTTTTATACCAAACATCATACACCATTTGCCCCGCGTTCCCCAGGCTTCATTACCTTTTTTACCCTCACTGGTAAGGTAGTCGCCATTTGCCCCATTTTTGGCAGGCGAAATTTTGGTTACCACACCATGGTTATCGGTATAGCTTTCTTCCTTATCCGATGGCAGTTCCAGTTCTTTAGTTACCCGTATGCCCAACATACCATCTTTAATGTCTTTAAAATAAACGGTATCCTTTTGTGCAGTCAGCGTAGTAGCCCTGTCAATGGTCCTGGTCTCATCTGTACCACTAAAAACAAAAGATGTAACTTCCTTTAATAGAACACGTTTATCTTGTCTTTCCCAATTTGCCGAATAAGCAAGTGAACCATTGGTTTTTCCTTCCTGCACTTTATTCAGCTTTACATTCCTGATCCATCCATATTTAAATTTCTTCTCGGCCGGGATATTATAAGAATTGTTCCAGAAATCGAGGCCATTCACGCTCTCGTAATTAAACCATAAACCTACATGATGAGGGTGATCAGTACGCTCGTTCCCTCGTTTTTCGAGTGGAAAACCACGGGTCAGCGTAAGTCCGCTAGCCGTATGTATTGGATATAATATGGGTTTCTCCAGGTTATCAGGATATAAGAAAGAAGTAAAAGGTTTACCATCAACCAAAACATTAACCTTTTGCTGTTTTGGATTTTCAAAAAAACTAACTTTTTTGGTTTGCGCATTTAGCTGTATTCCCAAAAAGCAGCAGCCAAGAATAAGGAATTTCTTCATTTATATTTGGGTTAAAACTAGAATTTCGTCCCGGCTGTCGTCGTCATCCTGAATTCATTTCAGGATTTCGCACTTATTATTGGGCTTTTCTCTTCCGAGATCCTGAAATGAATTCAGGATGACGATCGCTTTAAAACAAATATCAAAAGCATAATAACCGAATGAAACACTATCAATTATTGGTTAAGTTTTAGCTAAATATACCTTTCTTAAAACACAAACAACCCCGAAAACAGTGCACATCACTAAAAAATTTACGAAAACGATTGAGTAAAATTCTAAAAATTATCGGCAATAAGCCTTATAATTGTTGGTCAATAATCATCAGGAAATGAACCGAAAACACTTTCTTTCTTCCTTAGCGATTGCCGGGTCGGTAATAACCGGCTTTAAAGGCTGGGGCAAACCTACTGAATCTGTAAAGGAGCCTAAAATACCACCATATTTGAAAGCAGGAGATACCATAGGCATAACTACACCCGCCGGCTATATCACTTCCGAGCAGGTTGCGCCGGCAGTTGCACTGATGGAAAGCTGGGGATTTAAAGTTCAGGTAGGCAACAGCATAGGAAAAAGGGATTTTAGTATGGGGGGGACTGATGCCGAACGGGCTGCCGACTTCCAACAGCAACTGAACGACCCCGATATCAAAGCCATTATGTGTGCACGTGGAGGATATGGCGCCATACGTATCATCGACCAGCTCGATTTCAGTCAGTTTAAACTCAAGCCCAAATGGATTATTGGTTTTAGTGACATTACGGTATTGCATTGTCATCTAAACCGACAACTCAATGTAGCTTCTATCCATTCAAAAATGTGTAACAGTTTCCCGTCGAACTGGGCCCTCGCCGAACCGATACAAATAGAAACCATACTTTCCATAAGACAGGTACTTAGCGGCTTGCCTATAAAATATTCGGCGCTACCAGTGAACTTCAATAAGCCAGGCAGGGCCGAAGCTGAACTGATTGGCGGTAACCTTAGCATTATAGAGACCCTTGCAGGAACCGCTTCTGATATCAAAACAGACGGAAAAATTTTATTTGTAGAAGATACAGGTGAATACCTTTATAGTGTAGACCGCATGTTCTGGAACCTGAAACGCACTGGTAAACTGGCCAATCTTAAAGGTCTTATTGTGGGTGGCTTTAAATTAAAACCCGACGATCCGGGAGACGAATTTGGCCGTAATATATATGAGGTAGTTATAGAAAAAATAAAAGAATATGACTATCCGGTATGTTTTGATTTCCCTATAGGCCATCAAAAGAATAACTTTGCTCTTAAATGTGGTGCAAAGCACATCCTTACTGTCGACCAACATGGAAGTTCACTCGTATCAATCTAACCCTTCAGCAATAAAACTATCGGAACTCACAACACAGATCCGACAGGCCCTGGATGGTGTATTTGGCAACCGCACCTTTTGGGTAATTGCCGATGTAGCGAGCCATACTTATAAAGAACAAAGTAACTATCATTATTTTGAACTGGTGGAAAAAGATAAAGTTTCCACAAAAATACTCAGCAAAATAGCCGCAAGGGCCTGGGGCAATGCTTCAATAAACATTGCCAATTTTGAACAGGCTACCGGCCAAAAGTTCAAAAACGACATCAATGTACTGGTACAGGTTTCTGTTCAATATAACCCCGCGTTTGGTCTGCAACTGAACCTGCTGGATATTGATACCAATTTCACTTTAGGCCTGTTCGAGCAACAACGTAAAGAAACATTGGAAAGATTGATTAGGGAGAATCCTGAGTTCATACAGAAAATAGGAGGGCAGTACCATACCCGCAACAACAGACTTGGCTTAAATAAAGTGATACAACATATAGCGGTTATCTCCTCAGCCACATCTGCCGGTTATCAGGACTTTACACACACACTCGACCACAATACTTTTGGCTATCGTTTCCAGGTGGACGACTATTTTACCATGGTACAGGGAGAGGCAAATGCAAAACAATTTCTGGCAAAAATTGTAGAAGTTTTCCAATCAGGCAAACCTTACGATGCCCTGCTGATCATCAGAGGGGGAGGTTCGCAAATGGATTTCCTTATTTTTGACAATTACGACCTGAGCAGGGCCATTGCTAAATTCCCCATACCTGTAATCACAGGAATAGGACATCAGAAAAATGAAACGATTGCCGATTTAATGGCCCACACTGCAACTAAAACCCCCACAAAGGCAGCTGAACTGATTATAGCTCACAACAGGGCATTTGAAGAAAACCTTCTGGGTCTGCAAAAAATGATGCTTATTAAAACCTATCAACTCATCAACTATCATAAAGATCGTCTGGCAAATATTAACCAAGTCACTATAGGCACCACACGGAACCTGCTGTATGAACACCACCGCAGTATCATTAACTTATCCCGACTGGTACTCACCAATCCGAAAATCATGATCTCCAACAGACAAAAAGACCTGGAGAATGTTATCGGTAACCTCAAATCATATAGCAGGATTTATTTCACAAATAAAAGTGGTTATATTGGCCATTTTCAATCGGTGGTACGGCTTATGAGTCCGCAGAACATATTAAACAAAGGGTTTGCCATTCTGAAGGTAAATGGCCATATTGCCGGCAATGCCGATGATATTGGTGCCGGAACCGAGCTAACCGTTCGTTTGGCAGCATCAGAAATTAAAACTACAGTAATCTCCAAATCACAAATCAATGGAAACGACGAATTTAACATATGAAAGTGCCTATAAAGAACTTTCAGAAATAGCCAGGGAAATAGAAACAGAATCGGTATCGGTTGATGTATTGGCAGAAAAAGTAAAACGTGCATCCGATCTGATCGAATTTTGTCAGACCAAACTTCGTGCTACCGAAACTGAGGTCAGCAAAATCATCAAACAAATGGAAAACCCACCGGCCTAGTTACAGCCAATTATTCAGTTTATACCACTTCACGGTTTGCATTATACCTTTTTCCAAGGTATACTCGGGCACATAACTCAGATCAGTTTTTGCGCCATCAATGGCACAGGCCCAGTTAACAGCCGTTAGTTCGGCCATTTTTTCTTTATTCAGTGCAGGAGTATTTTTGCTTCCCGCATAAATAAAATCCATGATCCTTGCCATAAGCGAAACCAGAAATACGGGCAAATGAAATTTAAACGTTTTACGGTTTAGTGCCTTTTTGGTGTAAGTAGCCAGTGCATAACGGTCGTAAATCATTCCATCAGAAATATTGTACTGTTTTTTAACCTGCGAAGCCGTTAACGCCTGTACAATTACCTTCACCAGGTCTTTTACATACACAAAGCTTAATTGCTGTTTAAACCGACCTATGTGCGGTTCAAGTCCTTTATTGATGCTATCAAACAGTATAAATAAGTCTTTTTCCCTCGGACCATATACTGCAGTTGGGCGAATAATGATCAAAGGCAGATGTTCAAAATCGGCAAGATATTGCTCAGCAAGAGCTTTACTGGCACCATAACTGGTAACCGGTTTTGGTGTTGTATTGTCTTGAATTTCGGAAGACAGATCCTCAAGTGGCCCTAAAGCTGCCAGACTGCTTACAAATACAAATTTCTCCAAAGGGATATTGGCCGTACTCGCTGCAATAGCCAGGTTTTTGGTATACATCGCATTGATCTGGTCATATACTTCCCTTGTTTTAGCTTTTGTAGTACCTGCAGCATGAATGACATAGTGGTATTGCTTTTCTTCCAATTCCTGTTTTAAGCTCGCTACAGAACTATAATCCAAATCTGTATAGTTCACATCAAACGCTTTAAGGTGCGAAACATCACTGCTTTTGCGCACAGCAGCATATACTTCCAAACCAGCATTTAAGGCTTCTTCAATTAAATGATACCCCACAAAACCACTCGCACCGGTAATCAATACCTTTTTTTTACTCATACCCTATATTGCTCTCTCGTAGATCCTGTATTTTTTATAAGGATCACCTTTTATCGCTATAATTGCATTATTTACCAAATCGTTATGTTCCAATGTCCATGAAGCTTCTGCATACTCCATGTTTTTTGCCCGATAAGCTTCAATAATCCTTCCGTAAATACAAGCTTCAATCCCCATTTTGCGGTAACCGTCTATCACGCCCAATAACAAAATGCGGATACCCTTAACTTTTTTCTTACCAAAAAGCAATTTGAAAATACCCGTTGGTAGTAATCTGCCTTTTTTAATCTTAATCTGAATTTGGTTCATATCCGGTATTGCAGCCCCAAAACCTACCAACTTACCATCCTGCTCGGCAACCAGACAAAAATCAGGGTCAAGTACCAGTTTCAAATCTTTAGCCTGGTAATCAAATTCTTCATCATTTAAAGGCACGAAACCCATGTTTTTATCCCATGCTTTATTGTAAACCTCGCGCAGACTATCAGCTTCCTGTTTAAAATTTTTCATATTGATCTTGCGGATCGTAATGTTGTTTCTTTTCAGGCGCTCTTCCAACCGATCCAGCAATTTTACAGAACGGTCATCGTAATTATCGCCATTAAACCGCCAGGCGATCAGATCCACCTGTTTTTTCAATCCCCAGCCTTCCAGCAAAGCAGGGTAATAGGTTGCATTATAGGGCATCATTACCACCGGAGGCAGGTTAAAACCTTCAATCAATAAACCGCACGATTCATTCGTCGAAAAATTAGTTGGGCCCATAACCTTACCATCCACACCTTTATCTTTCAACCACTTGCTAGCGGTATCAAACAGCATGTTAGCGGCTTCCTGGTCATTTATACAATCAAAAAAACCAAAAAAACCATCATTTGCACTGTTCATTTTATTGTGACTGTTATTTAAAATCGCAGCGATCCGGCCAATTACACGCTCCCCATCATAAAGTAAAAAACACTGCAACGAAGAGTGCTTATGAAAAGGGTGTGTAGTTAACAGGTCTTTTTGTGCAATAAATAATTCCGGAACATAGTTCGGATCTGCCTGATACAGATCATGCGGAAAATCGATAAATGTTGCTAACTGTTTTTTAGAGCTAACGGCAACAATGTTCTTCATCAGTTTATTTTGGTTTAGAAGGGGTATTTAAACACCATAGGCTTAATTTATTGAATTAAGCCTATGGTCAAAAGTTTTATATGATTTCCTGAAAGGATTTGACTTGCACTTCTTTTGCAGCTAAAGACAGCTTTTCTACAGCTTCTTCAATTTGTTCGAAAGTATGCGTAGCCATTAAAGAGAACCTGATCAGTGAAGAGTCGGAAGGCACTGCCGGTGAAACTACCGGATTTACAAAAATTCCGTTATTGCTCAGGATATTGGTTACCATAAAGGTTTTATCATTATCTCTGATATAAACAGGAATAATAGGGCTATCGGTATGACCGATATCAAATCCTGCGTCTACCAGTAGCTTTTTAGCATAATTGGTATTTGCCCAAAGTTTGTCAATGCGTTCTGGCTCAGACTCAATAATATCCAATGCGGCAATAACGCTGGCAACTGCACCCGGAGGCATACTTGCGCTAAACATTAATGAGCGTGCACGGTGTTTTACAAATTCGATAACTTCTTCGGTACCAGCAATAAAACCACCTAATGAAGCCAGAGATTTACTGAAAGTACCCATAATCAAGTCAACCTCATCAGTTAACCCAAAGTGAGAAGCTGTACCCGCGCCATTAAAACCAATTACACCTAAGCTGTGTGCATCATCCATCATGATGTTGGCACCAAACTCATTCGCAATTTTAACAATCTCAGGAAGGTTTACAAGATCACCTTCCATACTAAATATACCATCAGCAACAATTAGTTTTGCAGCATCTTCCGGCAATCTGCTCAGTTTTTTGCGCAAATCGTCCATATCATTATGTGCATATTTAATAGATCGGGAGAAAGACAAACGACTACCATCGATAATTGAAGCATGGTCGTATTCGTCCAGAATGAGGTAATCGTTTCTATCCAACAAACAGGAAATTACACCAAGGTTGACCTGAAAACCGGTACTAAACAATACCGATGCTTCCTTACCTACATAAGCAGCCAGTCTTCTTTCCAGTTCAATATGAATATCCAGTGTTCCGTTCAAAAACCGGGAACCAGCACAGCCTGTACCATATTTATCAATAGCAGCTTTTGAAGCCTCCTTTATTTTCGGATGATTAGTTAAACCAAGATAGGAGTTAGAGCCAAACATCAGCACTTTTTTCCCATCAATCACCACTTCTGTGTCCTGGCCTGATTCAATTGCACGGAAATATGGGTACAGACCTTTTTCCTTAATTGCATTAGCGTCTTTAAAAGCTGCTATCCTATCGTATAATTTTTTGCGCATGCTGGTACTTGTATGTTTAGAACAGAACTTTTTAGTTGATACGTTGTTATATTGTTATGAAGTTTTATTTGTTCTGTCATCAACAAAACCTCACTTTCTTTATTACTGACTAAATTAACAAAATTGTCAATTCGTAAAATTCCCCAAAGCTAAGATCATAAACACAGAAAACAAAACTTGAAGTGAACCAAGTTTGAATATATTACTTTTTATAACAAAAATTACAATTTTCTTATAATTAAATTCATCCCTGATCAATAATAATCGCTTAAAAATAAGAACTCTTTACAAATATTACCCAAAATGTTTTTCACATTTTTTTTCAGGACAAGATTAAACATTCATCATCAGCAAGATAAACCTTATCTTGTTTCCATTGTTATATGTTAAAAACAACTACACATGGACCAGAAAATCATTACGTTATACGACGAGTACACCCATAGCCATATCAGCAGAAAAGACTTTATGAAAAAGCTGGCCATCCTTACCGGAAGTACAGCTTTAGCCTTATCAATTTTGCCCTTACTGGAGAATAATTATGCTGCAGCAGCTACCGCTAACGACGAAAACCTGCATACCGAAACCATCAGTTATACCGGCGCAGATGGCGATGTAAAGGCTTTTTTGGCAAAACCAAAGGATAAAAATCACCTGGGCTGTGTATTGGTCATACACGAAAACAGGGGGCTAAACCCACACATTATAGAAGTAACGAAAAGGGTAGCTGCCGAAGGTTTCCTGGCACTGGGTGTAGATGCATTATCGCCATTTGGTGGTACGCCTGCCGATGAGGACAAAGGAAGGGAGCTGATTGGAAAACTTGATCCAGAGAAAAATCTTAAAAACTATTTATTGGGTCTCGAATATTTACGTAAACGGAAAGATGGCAATGGAAAAACAGGCTGTATGGGGTTCTGCTGGGGCGGAGGCATGGCCAATAAACTGGCCACCGCCGATCCAAAATTACTGGCAGCTGTAGCCTATTATGGCGCCCAGGCCAAAGCCGAGGATGTCCATAAAATAAAAGCAAGTGTAATGTTACATTATGGGGGACTGGATGAGCGCATCAATGCCGGAATCCCCGCGTATGAGGCCGCTTTGAAACAAAATCATATAGATTATCAGCTATATATCTATGATGGGGTAAATCATGCCTTCAATAATGATACCTCGCCAACACGGTACAATGAAGCTGCTGCTAAGCTGGCCTGGAAAAGAACAATAGATCTATTTAAAACAAAACTAGCCTGATCTCAGAAAAATGCTCATTAAATTTTAGCATAGAAAAACAAAATTAAGCGCTTAGTGTTTATACGTTTGTAGGATAATTATACTTATAACTGACACTAAACTTGAATTTTAAGCAAAAAAATGCTTATTTTTGTACAAATTTTTAAACATTAATGAAGATATTTATTACAGGCCTTCCTTTAGAAGTAGGGGAAGATGAATTAACAGCCGTATTTGGTGATTTCGGTCAAGTAAAATCACTTAGGATAATCAAAGATCGTGAGACTGGTCAAAGTCGTGGCTTTGGTTTTGTGGAAATGCCTGTTGAAGAAGAGGCAAAGGAAGCAATCAAACGCATGAACGGTGGAGATTATAACGGCAACCGCATTAAAGTTGCGGAAGCGCAGGAGAAACCCCACACAGGCGGCGGTGCAGGTGGTGGTGGCTTCAGACGCAACAACCGTACAGAAAAAAGCTACTAAGCTTTTTCATTACAGATTAAATAGTATCCAATCTATATAGGGCAGCAGTTAAGACTTGTGTGTTAACTGCTGTTTTTACCTATAGATTTTATAGCTTTGCCCTAAATCATCTATAAAACGGGCAACATGCTAAAAAAACACCTCAGCTTTAATATTGTGTTTGGGCTTATCTTTAGCCTGCAACTCCTCTCAGCCTTCATCAATGCCCCCTGTCTTGCTGCTGTCACAAAACCATGCATAGTGCTTACACTATTGGCAATGCTGGCCATAAACACCAAACTAAAAGGCCGTTTTCACAAAAGACTTTTCGCCGGACTTACTTTTGCCCTTGCAGGCGATGTACTGCTGATCTATGCAGCAAATGATGAAAGCTATTTTATGTATGGCCTGGCCGCTTTTCTGTTGTGCCATATCTTTTACACCAGCGCTTTTTATCTCGATTTCAAATCGGCACCAGAGCTGGATAAAAAAGGAGCAAGGATTGCCATTTCGCTTTCTGCAATATTGGCTATTGGTTATTACTTCTTTCTTCGGCCGCACCTGGGCATTATGAAGCTCCCTGTAATGATTTATATCCTAGCCATCAGTATGATGATGATGATGGCCTGCTTCCGCAACCAGCGCGTCAACACCGCCAGCTTTAAACTCATTCTTTTTGGCGCAATGTTTTTCCTGTTGTCGGATGCCATTCTGGCCTACAATAAATTCGTAGTTCCCATCCATTATGCAGGCAGCTGGATCATGTCCACTTATATGATTGCCCAATACCTTATTACCTTAGGAGGGGTCGAACGCAAACTCATCCACAACAACTGATTACTTTCTCTCCTTATCCAGAATAGTAAAGCTTTGCACGAGCCTTTCGCCTTTATCGTCCACCAGGGTAAGCGTATGTTTTCCTGGCAGGGGACTGACCGCCAGTTGATGGTAGTTTTGTGTAGTCGCTACATATTCGCCATCTATATGCCAGTAAATTTTAGCTGCCGAATTGCGATGTGTAGCATTTAAAACCACTTTACCGCGCGTTCCATCAAATTCTACGGGCACATATATACTAGCCTCATTTTTTGGATAAATCATCTCCATCACGTAATTACCTCCTTCATCACCACAACCAGGTTTAAAAGGAGGGAGCAACCTATAATCACTATTTTTAATTTTATAGTAATACTCCATCGCTGGTGGTAATATAAACCAGGATTGATGCTGCATATCGGCTGGCGACTCACAAACGTCCGTAACCCGGTAAGTTCCGCTACGATCCAAATGAATCAGTTTATGATATGGGCATAACACCGTTTTTTCTCCCGCCGGCGATACCAATTCTTCTACTATATCCTTACAATATTCTCCTGCTTTATAGCCACTTTGTCTGCATACACGCATTTTCTTTAACTTATTTTTAGGTGTCTGAAACCATCTGCTTGCTGGCAACAGTTTAAAGATATCGAACAACACCGGTGCGGCAACATCAATTCCCGTCAGTCCAGGCCGGCCTTCGCCGTCGGCGTTGCCTACCCAAACACAAACCACATATTGCGGATTTAAACCAATTGCCCAGGCATCTCTAAAACCAAAACTGGTACCTGTTTTCCAGGCCAATCTTTGTGAAGAAGAGAATTGCTCCCACAATCCTTCTTCGCCTGGCCGCATCACTTCCTCCATGGCATTAAAAGTATTCCAAATCGAGCCATGGTCCAGAACCGAATTCACCTGGGTTTCATATCTGTCATAGCGCGTATCGCGCAGACCTTTAGTGTACGCAGGCGCATCATAATCATGTGGGTTATATTTCCCTTTATAATCGTTAAAATGATTTAACGTTCGGGCCATTCCCATATAAGTTCTGGCCAGATCCCACATCGTTACCTCACTGCCCCCCAAAATAAGCGACAAACCATAATGATCGGCCGGCTGGTTCAGCGTACCAAACCCCATCTTTTTTAGCTGATCATAAAAGCGCTGATACTTATAGTTTTGCAGCATCTTAACTGCAGGAATATTTAAGGAGCGGCTCAAGGCTTTATCCGCAGGGATGGCTCCGTCATAGCCAAGATCGTAGTTCTGCGGCGAATAGCCTCCAATCTGCGTAGGGATATCCGCCACTAAGGTACGTGGAAGGATAAATCCATCATTCAACATACTGGCATACAGCAGGGGTTTTAAAGTACTGCCCGGACTACGGGGTGCCCTTACCATGTCCACATGACTTTCCAGTTCCTTATTTTCGGGCTGATAAATATTACCCACATAACTGGCCACCGTACCTTTTTCTACGTTGAGCACCAGTGCCGAAATGTTATTAATGTCGTTGGCCCGGTAACGGTTGTTATATCTTTTCAGCAAAGCATTAACTTTTAAATGCAGGTCGTAATCCAATGTAGAGGTAATCCGCGTACCGCCACCACTAAATTTACGCTGCGCAACTATCCCCATGTGTTGATACTCGGTTTTAAAGCGGTTCAACAGGTGAGGGGCATATTGCGGTAATACCTGAGGTTTACCCGGAATAGGCTCCAATTTAGATAAATTAGCAGTAGGCTGATCCATCACTTTTAATACTGCTAATTTGTCCAGCAAATCATTGCGCTTTTTAATCAGCTTAACCGAGTTTTTTCCTGGATGTACCAATGAGGGGCTATTGGGCAACACAGCAAGGGTAGCCATTTCGCCCCAGGAGAGAGTTTCCGGGCTACGCCCAAAATACCGCCAGGAGGCAGCCTCCAAACCAACTACATTGCTACCAAAAGGTGCATTTGCCGCATATAATTTTAATATATGAGCTTTTGAATAGGAGAGCTCCAGTCTCAACGCCAGCAATACCTCTATCAGCTTTTGCCATATAGTACGATTTTCCCTGCGCGATAAGCGGATTACCTGCATACTTAAGGTACTCCCGCCGCTCACTACATTTTTGGCCCTCCAGTTTTGCCTCATGGCTCTACTCATCGCCAGTAAATCTACACCAGGATGCTGAAAAAATCGCTTATCCTCAAAAGCAATAATACAGCGTGCAAACTTGTCCGGAATACTGTCTGCCACAGGAAAACGCCATTGTCCATCTTTGGCTATAGCTGCACTGAGCAATTCTCCGTTCGATGCCTCAACCACAAACGAAGTAGGGCTTTTAAACAGTTGAGAAGGTAACGCGAACCAAAACCACAGAAGTAGAAGCAGACAAAAGAGATCAGAGAATATTAAGGCTCTTTGATTATTTAACATGTTTTTTGCATTTCGTCATCCTGAATTCATTTCAGGCTCCCAATGATGCCCTTAAGCACCTTCTATCCGGGTTCCTGAAATAAATTCAAGGTGAACGCGTGATGGCTAACCAATTATTTAATCACCTGCACCCATCTACCACCCTCTGTTGCGCTAATACTGTTGTTGTACATAGCTTCACATTGAACGGCCGACAAATAGTACCTGCCGATATAAGAAGCATTCAGCAATACCTTATAAGTTACTGTCTCATTCTCTCTTAAATTGAAATACGTGAACACCCGATCATCCCTAATGTCTCTGTAAGTATAAGGCGATGAGGCAATAATGCTCTCGTTGTCATTTACCCTGGTATTGATAATTTCCCATCCTGAAGGAAAAATCTGTGTTAAGGCCATTTGTTCATAATAACCCATTTTACCAGGATTCTTTAGTGTTACCTCTGCATAAAAATCAGTTCCCTGTTTCAATATCGTCACATCCAGCGGTTTACCGTTTAGCAATTTATAGCTGATGTTCATATCCAGCACTTCAGGGTTATTTGGCAGAAAGTTGTTTTGCCCCGCCGCAGGTTGTCCTTCCAAAATCAAACGCACAAACAGTACACGGCTACCGGTATTACTGATGCTGACATTGTTACCACCGTTAAAGCCTAATGTTGTAGTGTTCAGGAACCCGTTTACATTTACTTTATTGCTTTTACCCTCTATGGTATAGCTGTACTGTAAATTGTTGGAAGACGAATTGGCACCACAGAATTTGGCAATGGCCAATAGGCTATAAGCGGTAGTCTGTGTACTGTACCAATCATCGCGGCCCAGTTTTGAGGCCAGCGACTGAATCAATTTCGCAGCTTCAGCTTTGCGGCCCATCAAAGTTAATGTTTCCAGAATCATCGCTTCATCCCTGATATCTGAACCATATGTTCCACCCAATTGATTATAAGGCTGCACCTCTATGGCTAAACCTCTAATCATGTTAACAGCAGCATCACGCTGTCCTGCAATCTGATATGCAGCAGCCAAACGCCATTTAGCACTAACCGACAAGTATTGAAAGGCTCTTAACCTATTCATCGCCGCCATATCCGCTCTTTTAGCCAAAGCCAACACATACAAACGATAAGATTGTGAAAGATCCCCTCCGTAGAAATTGGTACTGTTGGGCGACCAATTGGCCGCTTTTACTTTTAGGTAACGTAACAACTCGTCCAACATTCCAACAGGTGTGGTATAACCGGCATTCTGAGCTTCCACCAGGAAATGGCCTGCATAATTGCTTCCCCATTCATCAGCAGAAGCCGCACCAGGCCAATAACCTAAACCACCATCACTAGTCTGAAAATTACGTAACCTGATAATTCCCGCTTTTAGATTACGTTCCGTTTCTGCTTTCTGTTTTTCTGTCAGTGGCGTCAGTTTACTTAAAAATAATTGAGGAAAAATACCTGAAGTGGTCTGCTCCACACAACCATGCGGATATTGAACCAGGTAACTCAAACGTCTTTTGAGATTGATCGGCGGGATAGAGGAAACCTCCACACTACCCGAATTGGTGCCTGCCATACCTACCGGAACATAAGCGGTACCCCAATTTTTACCAGGTTCTATTATTGCCGAAGCTACATTAGTTACAAATGGATTAGGATTGCGAATATCAAGTTCCACATCATATGCTGTTTTTTCGGCACCGCTCTGCGCAATCAACTTTATTTTAGCAATACCGGTCATTTCCGGAGCCTTAACCTCAAAATAAGCCATCTGCTCGCCAGGCTGTCTGAAGTTCAACTGAACCGTTTTACTACCTTGTACCATCAAATTTTGCATTTGCAGCTGTACCGTCACATTTTTCAGATAACTCTCGGTAGCAAATACGGTAGCTGGCAGGGTAAAACTCTCGCCTGGACCAATTACGCGTGGTACCGTAGCCAGCAGCATCAATGGTTTTTTAACCTGCACTGTTTTTTCAACTTGACCATAGGCACCACCATGGCCAGCAACTACCATCGCACGTACCGAACCAATGTATTGCGGTAATTTAAATTTATGTGTCTGCGAAGCTCCTTTACCCAAAGCAAAAGGTCCCAAATATTTCACCACCGGTACAAAACGATTGGCTTTTGCCGGATTCAGGTTTTTGTTCACCGAACCGTCACCACCAATACTCAGTATGCGTTCCAGATTTCCTCCCCATGCGCCCAATACATAATCAAACAGGTCCCATGTTTTTACACCAAGTCCTTCTCGTGCATAGAAAACACCGTGTGGATTAGGAGTTTTAAACCTAGTTAAATCAAGCAAACCTTCATCTACAATAGCAATGGTATAAGTCATGGCTTTACCGCTTTGCTCGCTTATAGTAATGCTGCTTTCTGTTTCCGGCCGCAGCTTATCGGCCATTTTTATAACGGGCTTTAATACGGTCTGCGGATCTTCTACCAATAACGGAATCGCTCCGTACATCCGGATAGGTAAATCATTTACCGTTTGTGCATGTGGCTGTAACAAGGTTACATTGGCAAAAACATTAGGTGCCATTTCTTTTTCAGCCTTAAACTTAAATTGAGTCTGGCCTTTTTTGGTATCCGTCCAAAAGGTCTTTAATACCTTACTGCCATTTTCTATCGAGATCAGGGCCCTGCCTCCATCACCCGAAGGAATAGTGAGTACCACTTCTTCGCCTACCTGAAATTTGGTTTTATTGGCGGTAAACGAAAGCATAGAAGCTTCGGTAGGATTGCTACCCTGTTCACGTTGTGCCCATCCTGGCCAGTCGATATAAACAGATTTACCGGTCACGTGCCCACCATTAATATCCCTTACCAGTATCAGGTAGCGTCCCCATTCAGGTTCATCTATCCTGATGTTCCAGCTTCCCTTACCATTAGCCAGGCTAACATATTCTTTTTTAATAAGTTTATTGTAAGAGTTCTGGGTAAAATTAGCAAAGGAATTTTCATTGTCCTGTTCCCACCACCAACGCCATTGCACTTTATAAAGCTCAACAGTTACGGCTTTACTGCCCTGCAATAATTTACCATTCCGGTCTACATTTACAATATCAATTTTATGATCCTGCCCGGTTAGCAACATTCCGCTCATCTTATCACCTTCAGGAGTCTTGACGCCATAGTAATTGTTATAAACATGATAGGGGATGCTGAAGTTATCGATACTGAAATTTCCGCCGGCTTCAAATACCTTGGTAGTAAAATTGGCCTTAAGCATTCCCGGAGCACTGTTATTCTCATTTAAATTGGTATTCACCACAGCAGTACCTGCTTCACTTAAGGTACCTTCAAATATGGTTTTCACCTGCGACTGGAATACCACCGTTGGGTTATCAAAAGTATAACCATCAAAACCTTTAAAGGTAGTTTGCATGGTATTCAGGTTTACATCTACCTTGGCTTTCAGGTTTTTGCCCGGTGCACCAAATAGCCATGCAGCCGAAAGGTTGGCTGTAGAAGGACCTCCTGAGCCCAAATAAGTACGATTACCAATATCAAAATTGATCTTCAGGCGGTTTGGCATAATGGTTTCAATTTTGACGGTTTTGGTAAATACAGCGCCACCGGCTTTTACCTTAGCCATCCAATTGCCTGTAGGTGCAGTACTTTCGGTAGCTGTGCGAAAAGCATAGAAACCATTTAAAGGCTTACCATTGATAAATCTTTTAATCAACTGTCCTTGTGGATTATACAATTCAAAAGTAACCGGATAGCCACCAGGAAGTTTTTTCAGTTTATCTTCCAGTACAAAAGAAAGGAACAGGGAGTCACCCGGACGCCAAACGCCACGTTCTCCGTAAATAAATCCTTTCAATCCATTCTGTACCACGTCGCCACCTACATCAAACCTGCTCAAAGGAAGGGAGTTCCCATCATCCAGTTTTAAATAACCGCGTTCATCGCCATTTTTGGCAACCAGCAGAAAAGGTTTTCTCTTTAGGTCGAACGAAGCCATACCATCGCCATCCGTTTTTATGGTATGAATAATCTGTCGCTGATAATCCAGCAGCTCCAGGGTCACACCACTAAGTGTTTTGGCAGTCAGCAAATCTGTTGCAATAATCAGCATACTATTGTCATTACCTCTTTTCGCGATCAGACCGATATTTGAAGCCATCAAATTTCTATTGGCCCAACGTTCATTGGTATAATAGGATGGGGTACAAGGGTTATCCCTGTCTTCCCAACGGTAATTGTTGGGGTAATAACTATTGTACCGTTCCCAGAATTCATCATCTTCATCAATTTTCTCGCCATAGCCATTGTACTCATCATCACCGCCACCCGCTCCATCTTCGGCCTCTACACATTTAAATACGTTATATTCTCTTCTGAAACCTATGGTTACGCGGTACATGGCACCAGGTTCAGTTCTGATAATTTTATCCAGATCAAGTGTAAAACGATGCTTTTTATGCAGATCCAAAGCCTTATCCTCATCCAATCGGATTGTCTTCTGGATTACCGGCTTGCCCACACGGCGCAATTCGCCTCCATCCTTATAATTGTTGGTCTGAAAAAACTGTGGAATACTGTTTTCATAAATCTTGATGATCGTTACATCAACCGCTTTCAAATTGACAGCTTCGAAAGGCAATACCAGCTTTCCTGAATTTGGAATAATGGTTCCACTTCCTGCAATTACTACAGATGGTAATTTATTTTCAAATACGATATTGGCAGTTTTTCCAGCTTCCAGTTTCTTGCCATTGATGTTTTCGATCCCTTCATTTATATTTACCGTGTAATTGCCCTCCAGGGTATTGGGCGCATAAATTTTAACCTGACTGGCATCTATGGTAAAACGCAAGTCGTTTACACCAGTCAGCGCTATCAGACCGTTTAAATCCTGTCCAACATTTAGCGGTTCAGAAAACTGCACCAAAGCAAAATCTTCCAGGTCTTGCACAGCACGGATATTCAATACCTTGAATACCCCAACAGCAGGTACCGTCACTGTTTCTGTACCTTCTGCATTTTCAGCGTCAATAGCAGTACCCGACCATTGCAACTGTAAAGCCTGCTCGTTAGTTGTTTTTTTGATGCTATCTATCGTAAAGGAAGAAGTATTTTGTGCAGGATTATGCTGCCATTTCACCTTCAGCGATTGTGGAAAATCTATTTTCAATACTTTCTCTATCAACTTGGCATCTTCCTGATCAGCGGTTGTAACTTCACCGGTCAGCTTCATATAATCCAGTGAGGTATTGTTTTGCGACACCAGTCCATTTTGCACCAGGTGTATACCTGGTTTAATCACCCTGAAATCAAATTCAAAGTCTTCCAATCCTTCCTCGGTGTCGGTAACTTTGCTTAAGTTAAAGGTTACGTCATAATCTTTACCGGGCTTCAAATCTTCCTCAGGTCTAAATTCTACGGTCTGTGCATCAATCCAATAGGTCTTTCCTTTTACAGAAGGCGAAAAGCTAAACAGATCCCTGCTATCGGCCACTCCAACATCGCTCATTGTTTTCACCTGATTGGCCAGATGTACCCGGATAAAACTCTTTTTTGACACTGTACCGGAGGTATAGGCTTCAATGTATTTAGCGTATTTCTGATTATAATCTTTGTCTTTTTCTTTCTTAAAAAAGAAGATTGCGCCTATACCAAGTACCAGCAGCATTACAAAACCAACAATAAGACCTTTTCTGTTTTTTCCGAAAAAAGAAGGGGATGTGTTTTTCATTTTAGCGTATATATTTTTTAAACAAATGGCAGTAAATCCATCGGCAGCTATGTTTTAGGTAGAATGCTGGCCACAGTTTTTTACGATACCATAGGGTATTAGATGTGTACGAAAATTAATAAAAATGTACGGAAACGAAAATTAATATTATCCACACTGGTCTGATCCTTGTCACTCCGATCCTATGCACATCGTGATGCTAATTTTATTTTACTAGCAGCGACTGCGTGGTTAGCATCTTTCGTCAACTATTCAAAACACCCTCAGGAGGGATTCAGAAATAAACTCACAATGACGACCGGATTATCACCTCATTCCATAACCAGAACACCTCTCATCCCATAAGTATTTGCTATTCAGAACCTATTTCACCAAAACATTGTATAAACCAAAAAATATTGAAAAATATATCAGTAAAGTAACATTATCATCATATAATTATTTCAATTTTGCACCTCCTTATTGAAAAAACAAATGATTAAAAGACTATTCCTTTACGCAGGTTTAATACTTGCATTTACAACAAGTTGCTCTAAAAAAACCACCCAGGATTTGACCCCAACCCCCATTGATCCGGTTGTTGTACCACCGGCAGTGTATTCCATTACTGAAGATTTCGAGAATTCGCCTGCCAAAGGCGCTTATGCAGTTGCCGAAGTGAAAATGCCTACAGGTAGCTGGACTTTAGATGAGGCCGTAATTGGCAACCTGGCTAACGATCTGAAAAACGGACTAAAAAGTGTGCGTTTAAGAACCGGAAAGATTACCATGAACTTTGATGTAGAAGGAATGACCATGTTATATATCAAACACGGCAAATATGGCTCAGATGCTGCTTCTAGCTGGAGACTGTTCATATCAACCGATGCAGGGCTAACCTATACGCAAATGGGAGCCGATATTGTGGAAAACAATACCACCCTGAAACTGGACTCCTTTGCAGTAAGCGCAAAAGGCAAAGTTCGTTTTCAGATTCAGAAGGAGGGAACCACCAGGGTAAATATTGACGATATTACCTTTAAAGGTATTGGCGACCCGGGCATTTCGGGCTCAGACCCCGATGTAGATCCTGTAGATCCGGGAACAGGAAATCCTGCAGCAGGTACAAGAGGCATTACTGCTGGCACAGATGCACAACCTGCAAGCGGTGACAACAGCAATGCGCTATTTGGCAACCCTTCAAATGCCAATACATTAAGCGCAGACAACTACCTGCTAGACCAGAGTTATTATGTACAATCGTATAGCAGCAGTCGTGGTACACCCAACTGGGTAAGCTGGCATCTGGATGCGACCAACATTACCAGTGCTGCCGGCAGACAGGATAATTTTGCGGGTTTTAACGGTCTTCCGCAAGGTACATTTGTGGTACAAAGCAACAGCTATTCGGGCTCGGGCTTCGATCGTGGACACAATACTCCATCGGCCGATAGAACCAGTTCTATCAATGCCAATAGTGCTACCTTTTTAATGACCAATATGATCCCTCAGGCCCCAAGAAACAATCAGCAAACCTGGGCCAATCTGGAAAATTACCTGCGCACCAAAGTACTGGAAGGCAACGAGGTTTACATCATCATGGGCAGCTACGGCACCGGTGGGGTAGGTGCCAATGGCGCCGCCACAACCATTGCCAGTGGCAAAATCACAGTACCATCCAATATATGGAAAGTTGCGGTTATCATACCTACAGGCAATGACGACATCAATAGAGTATCGGCTACCACACGAGTAATTGCCGTAAATACGCCCAACATCAATACCATTGAAACAGATTGGAAAAAATATCGGGTAAGCGTACGATCTATAGAAGCTGCAACCGGCTACAACTTGTTGTCGGGTTTACCAATCGGTATTCAGGATGCCATAGAGGTAAAAACGGATACGGCCAATTGATCATTGGCCAGAGAGCTGTATCATAAAGCGATCGCTTAAGCCCCTGACCACGCGGTAGCTGTGAAGCAAAATAAACTCAGGATGACTATTGCAATAAAAAGGGTGTACAACATGAAAGTTGTACACCCTTTTTATTGCAATATCAGGGGAGTTTACTTGATCATTACACCCGGCATATTTACCAATGGCACATGAATCAAGTTCTCATCAACAATACTTTCGGGAAGGAAGATGAACTTCTTGTCGTAAATTACGCCGTCAATATAATAGCTCAACCAATACTCATTAGTCAACCCAAAAACCTCGGGATCAATAGCTTCTACGCCTGAAAAGGATTTAGCATTCAGATCGCCAATAAAATGACGCAGAACAGAGGTCTTCACCATTTTGCCATCCTTCTCACCATATCCTTTCGAACTGATCAGCACATTGTCCAACCCAATATCTTTCAGGTTTACGATGTAAACCGTCCAGCTTTTAACTTCAGGTGTTTCCCCCGTCAGCACTACAGCCATGGCAACATCTTCAACTATATTTTCAGGAAGATCTTTCTTCATGTTTAAATTAGATATTTTTCATGCATCTCGACCAAAGGGAGAGATGGCGGTACGCTATTTTTTCTTAACAGCTACTTTTTTCGCTGGTGCTTTCTTTTTTACTGCAGCACCAGTTGTTTTTTTAGCTGCAGCTTTCTTCTTAGGCTCAAAAGCATTAGGAATCTGCTCCACAATTAACTTTTTCACCTCATCCAAAGAAATTACAGCCAGCTCATCGCCGGTATACTTGTCATTGGTCGCCGGATTTTTACGCAATTTCAGCATCTCCTTACCAAAACGGATAAAAGGTCCCCATCTGCCATTTTCAATCGCAATTTTGTCGGCAGTCCATTGCTGTATAAACCTATTGGCTTCTTTTTCAATTTTCTTGCCAATCAATTCTTCAATCTCAGCTTGCGAAAGCCTCTCGAAATTATAAGCCTTAGGCACATTGATAAACAAATCATTCCATTTGATGAAGGGGCCAAAACGGCCTGTACCCTTAGTTACCGGCATCCCCTGATAATGCGCCACAGGTGCATCAGCAGTAATTTTTTCGCCAATAATCTCCACAGCACGAGCCTGATCTATAGACAAAGGATCTTCGTTTTTAGGTACAGAAATATAAGCATCTCCCCATTTTACGTATGGTCCAAAACGACCTACACCTACAGAAACCTCTTTACCCTGATAGTCTTCCAAAGTAAATGGCAGCTTAAACTGCTCCAAAGCTTCTTCAAGCGTAACCGTACCCACCGATTGCGATTTAGCTAAACTTGCATAACGCGGTTTCTCTTCATCGTCATTTTCGCCAATTTGCACCAACGGGCCAAATCTGCCCACCTTGGTATATACGTTTTTACCAGTCAGCGGATCTATTCCCAGCAAACGCTCGCCATTGGCGCGGTCGGCTGTTTCTAAGGTAGTTTCTACCTCAATATGAAAAGGCGTATAAAAGGAGTGGAGCATTTTTGTCCATTCCTGCAAACCTTGTGCAATTTCGTCAAATTCCTTCTCTACATTAGCGGTAAAGTTAAAATCAACAATTCCTTTAAAGTGTTCTACCAGGAAATCGTTAACTACCTCACCAATATCAGTAGGGAAAAGCTTAGCTTTTTCGGCTCCTGTAATCTCGGTTTTTGTTTTTTTCGTTACAATACCATTGGTTAATTCAATAGCACCAAATGAACGTTGCCGGCCATCACGATCTTCTTTTACCACATAACCACGGTTTTGAATCGTAGAGATGGTAGGAGCGTAGGTAGATGGTCGGCCGATACCCAGTTCTTCCAGTTTCTTCACCAGTGAAGCCTCTGTATAACGCGCCGGAGGTCTCGAAAAACGTTCTGTCGCATTCATCACTTTCAGCATTAGCTCCTGTCCGCGCGAAAGTGGCGGTAGCATGCTATTGCCTTCCGAATCTTCTGCATCTTCTTCATCAGACGACTCCAGGTATACCTTCAAAAACCCATCAAATTTTAATACTTCACCTTCGGCAATTAAATGTTCCTTACGGGTACTTACTGCAATCTGAGCCGTTGTTTTTTCAAACAACGCTTCACTCATTTGTGATGCAATGGCCCTCTTCCAGATCAATTCATATAAACGTTGTTCTGAACTATCGCCGGGCACCGTATGGTGGTTAAAATAAGTAGGGCGTATGGCCTCGTGTGCCTCTTGTGCACCTGCAGATTTCGTTCTATACGTTCTTGGTTGGTGATATTTATCGCCATAAGCCGACCTGATTTCGGCCGCTGCAGCCTGTAAGGCAGTTTCTGATAAATTAACAGAATCCGTTCTCATATAGGTAATGCGTCCGCTTTCATACAAGCGCTGTGCAATCTGCATGGTCCGGCTTACCGAATATCCCAGTTTACGCGAAGCTTCCTGCTGTAGGGTAGAGGTCGTAAAAGGTGCTGCAGGATTACGTTTGGCAGGTTTAGTTTCCAGGTTATCTACCGAAAACCCGGCGCCCACGCAATCGTTCAAAAACTTCTCTGCATCAGCTTCCTTTTCAAAACGCTGAGGCAACTCGGCTTTTACCAATTCCCTGGCTTTACCTGTTGTAAATTCGGCTGTAATTTTATAAGCCGCAGCAGCATTAAATTTATTTACTTCACGTTCTCGGTCGACAATTAAACGAACAGCAACGGATTGAACCCTTCCGGCCGACAATGAAGGTTTGATTTTTTTCCATAATACCGGAGAAAGCTCAAAACCTACCAATCTGTCCAGCACCCTGCGGGCCTGTTGTGCATTTACCAGGTTATAGTCAATGGTACGTGGTGTTTCTATAGCC
Source organism: Pedobacter schmidteae (assembly GCF_900564155.1). Taxonomy (NCBI): domain Bacteria; kingdom Pseudomonadati; phylum Bacteroidota; class Sphingobacteriia; order Sphingobacteriales; family Sphingobacteriaceae; genus Pedobacter; species Pedobacter schmidteae. The sequence continues at coordinate 4,607,822 of NZ_LS999839.1, forward strand.
TTTAATATAGCAGGCTTGGTGATTTCATGAAAAACAATTCTTTTGGTTTTGTTTTCTTTCAATCCTAATGTTTCATATAAATGCCATGATATAGCTTCTCCTTCGCGGTCCTCATCGGATGCGAGCCATACCATTTCTGCGTCTTTAGCTAATTTTTTAAGTTCGGCTACCACTTGCTTCTTATCGGATGGAACTTCATAGGTTTGCGCAAAATTGTTGGCAATATCAATAGCCATATCTCCTTTAACTAGGTCACGGATGTGTCCGTAACTCGATTTTACGAGGAAATCTTTGCCCAAATACCCTTCAATGGTTTTCGCTTTCGCAGGTGACTCAACTATTAATAAATTCTTCGCCATTCAGGAGGTTTTTTTGCAAATAAAGCTATAAATACCGCTAATTTCAAAATTCGACACGCTTTTTATAATAAATTTATTTGTAAACGACTCATTTAACCCCATATAAAGTAATAATTAAGAACCGGGTAAACCTTACAAAACTATTGTCTCATTATACTGTTTTATTGTTGGTGATTGCTCAGGTAAAAAGAAAACAAGTACATTTAAGCAATGAACAGGAAAATCCATATACCCGAACTTTTAGGCTTAGCAAAGCAAATGAGGCTTAAAAGGGTCACGGACCTTTAACTGAGCTTGGTATAAGTCCACCGTGGATTAAATATATACACAATATGCTGTCATTTAAAGGCTGATAAAAGCCAGGAAAAAGTAAACGATAAAAGTTAACCTAATTTTTACCGTTTCTTATCCCAACGCAGTTTAAAAGTAAATTATTTGTCCTTAACTTCGCATACACATCTTAAAAATCATAACAATGAATACATTACTAATACTGTTGAGCTTGTTTTTTTCGCCACCGGCAAAAAGCGTTTACGACTTCTCTTTCAAAACTATTGATGGTAAAGAGATTAAGTTGTCTAAATTTAAAGGCAAAAAGATCCTGATTGTAAATACAGCTTCAAAATGTGGTTTTACTCCTCAATATGAAGATCTGGAGAAACTGCAGAAGCAATATGGCAAAAATGTAATACTGATAGGCTTTCCGGCCGGAAATTTTGGCGGACAGGAATTAGCTACCAATAGCGAAATTAAAGAATTCTGTACCGGAAAATATAATGTTACTTTTTTACTAGCCGAGAAAAGCAGTGTAAAAGGTGCCGATATCAGTCCTCTATTTAAATACCTGACCTCTGCTGAAAACCCTGATTTTACGGGTGACATCAACTGGAACTTCGAGAAATTCCTGATCAACGAAAAAGGGCAGTTGGTACACCGTTTCCGCTCTAAAGTAAAACCTTTGGACGAGGCCATTACAAAAAACTTTTAGGCCTTAATCAATAGCATTTACCCTATGGTACATCGTTTAAAGCGCGCATTTATACTTCATATAACTGTGGGAACAGCTGCATTGTTGTTTTCCTGTTCGTCGGGTTACCAGTTGGTAAAAGCTAACAGGGCAGAGTACCCGATCAATGCAGGTGTAGCGGTAGACAGTACGGTTATTAAAACTTATATGCCTTATAAAAAACAACTGGATGAAGAAATGAACCAGATTTTAGGCTATTCGGAAGTATTGATGACCAAAAGCAACGACCTTCCGGAAACATTGCTGAGCAATTTTTTTTCGGACGCAATTTTGCAGCAGGCTTTAAAATACGATCCTTCTATCGATTTCACAATGCCTTCTACCAAGGGTGGTATCCGAGTGGATGTGCCCAAAGGCGCTATCAGATTATCAAATATATTTGAGCTCATGCCTTTTGAGAATGAACTGGTGGCATTTACATTAAAAGGGACAGATGTACAGGAATTGCTGAACTTTATATCTGCCACAAACGGACAACCTATTGCTGGCTTGCACATAAAGATTGCAGACAAGAAACCCGCCGAAGTGTGGATTAAGGATAAACCATTTGACATCAATAAAACGTACCGGGTGTTGACCTCAGACTACATTGCTGGTGGTGGCGACAACGCATTGGGCTTTAAAAATCCGATAGAGAAAAAAGTATTGGGTTTAAAAGTGCGCGATGCACTCATCAATTATGTTAAGGATATGCAGGCCGCAGGTAAGACAATTAACCCCAAATTAGATGGAAGAATTACTAAAGATTAACCGCAGAGACTTTATCAGAACAGGAGGGATAGCTGCAGCAGCTACGGCGCTGAGCCTAACTTCATTAGGATCTATGGCTGCCGGTGATGTTTTAAAACTCACCATCCTGCATACCAATGATGTGCACAGCCGCATTGAACCTTTTCCTATGGATGGCTCAAGAAACCAGGGACTGGGCGGAACAGCAAGGCGTTCGACGTTAATTAAACAGATCAGGGCAAAGGAGCCAAATGTGCTGCTGCTGGATGCCGGCGATATATTTCAGGGTACTCCTTACTTTAATAAATTTGGCGGCGAACTGGAAATGAGGTTAATGACCGCCATGGGCTATGATGCAGCTACAATGGGAAACCACGATTTTGACAATGGCCTGGAGGGATTCCATAAACAGTTACCACATGCCGATTTCCCGATATTGTGCAGCAATTACGATTTCTCAAATACATTACTGAAGGGAGCAACGCAACCTTATAAGATATTTAAAAAGGGTGGTTTAAAGATCGGTGTATTTGGTATCGGGATTGAGCTAAAGGGCCTGGTAGAGGGGAAAAATTATGGAGATACCGCTTTTATTGATCCTATACAGAAAGCAAACGAAATGGCCGACCTGTTGAAACAAGATTTAAAATGCGACCTGGTGATCTGCTTATCACACCTGGGTTATAAATACACTTCAGCTAAAGTATCTGATCAGGTACTGGCCAAAAACAACCGGAACATCGATCTGATTATTGGCGGCCATACGCATACGTTTATGGACCAGCCCGAAGATGTACAGAATTTAAGCGGCGGAATAACCAGCATTAACCAGGTTGGTTTTGCTGGGATAAACCTGGGTCGTATAGATTATTATTTTGAACGGTATAAAGGAAAGCGGATTAAAACCGCTTCACCTTATCTGATTAGTAATGAAATAGTTTAAACGGTCTATCTTAACAAAGGAAACCCCCACCCAATAAGTCACTACCTTCATAAAACACTGCCGATTGTCCTGGAGCAATTGCAGATACGTTATGATCAAATACCACACGCATTTTATCTTTTTCCTGTACAATTGTGCTTAACATTCCCGCATCTTTATAACGGATTTTAGTGACCACATTGTCCAAAGGTTCGTTGATGTTTTCGTACTTCACCAGGTTGATGTTTCTAACCATAGCTTCACGACGCTCCAGTTCATCGGCCCGGCCCAATACCACCGTATTGCTTTCGGGAAGAATCTGGGTTACAAACATTGGTTCGCCAAAGGCAATACCAAGACCTTTTCTTTGACCAATGGTATAAAAAGGATAACCTTTGTGTTGGCCAACCACCATTCCGTTGCTGGTGATAAAATTACCACCCGCCACACGTTGCTCAAGGTCTTCAACTTTGTGTTTCAGGAAGGCGCGATAATCGTTATCAGGTACAAAACAAATCTCATAACTTTCACTTTTTTTGGCCAGTTCTTCCTGCCCCATATCGAGCGCCATTTGCCTGATTTCAGCTTTTGTGAAAGATCCCAATGGAAATTGTGTACGGGCAAGATTTTCCTGAGAAACACCCCAAAGAACATAAGACTGGTCTTTATTTTCGTCTTTACCTTTGGAAATGACATGACGCCCGGTATCAAGTCTACGGATGTTGGCATAATGGCCGGTAGCGATAAATTCACAATCCAATTTGTTGGCACGTTTTAGCAAAGCTTCCCATTTGATATGGGTATTGCATAAAACGCATGGATTGGGGGTACGACCAGCCAGGTATTCGTCAACAAAGTTATCGATCACAAAATCGCCAAATTCGTCCCTGATGTCTAATATGTAATGCGGAAAGCCATAGTTAACCGCCAATGTGCGGGCATCATTAATGCTATCCAGGCTGCAACAGCCCGTTTCCTTACTGTTACTACCCGAAGTGGCATAATCCCAGGTTTTCATGGTAAGACCAATTACTTCATAGCCTTGTTCGTGTAACATGACCGCCGCTACTGAACTGTCAACCCCGCCGCTCATGGCGACTAATATTCTACCGCGTTTACTCATAATGTTTGTACTGACTCGGGTTCAAGGCCCGGTAAATAAATAATAAAATGCAAAAGTAAGTTTTTTTGAATTAGGAAGAAACAATGGGAGTCAGTTGCTTGTAAAAACATCTCAACAGGCTTCAGCAACAAAATATAATACGGGGCTTTTGCTTAAAAAAATATAGAATACAAATAAGATTTGGAAAACAGTGCTTTTTACCTCGATAATCGCCGATTTTAATGTTTTTATTGCATCAAACAGGTAAACATCAGACATTTGCTTCAGATCAAATATTGATTCGACTTGTCGAATCCGGGTGTTTAATTAGGTTTTCCTAGTGAATGAAAATTTAGGTTATCAATATGGCAGGTGGATGCCTGCCATATTATTTTAGTACATGTATTTTAAAGGATATACAACCTATACAAAAGCTGGTACACAGCTATTGGGATCATTTCCTTGAATCTGATTTTTTCGAATATCTGCTACATCAATTGGTTTCTTTGCCACCTTTTTATGTAACCCGGATGCCGCACTATAAAATAAAATACCCGCCAAAGCAACTTCTTCAACCGCTAGAATAGGATGTTTTGGTATATTTCTGATGCCTTTTTGAAAAACGTAAACACCGGCAATAATAGAAACCAATCTTTTACCGGCTTCCAGATCTGTTGCGTCGTATTTAGCTAATAATGAATTCTGTATGGTTAGATTAACTCTTTCTTTTAATTTTTGAAACATAACATTTAATTTAAATAGTATAGCAATAACGTTTAAAGGGCATTTTTGTTTTAAAATTAAAGTCTTTCCAATACCATCTTTATCGCTTTATCGACCACCCGGTCGGGAGCCTGACTAAATTCAAACTTTACCCGGCTGGCCAGTATGGCATTTACCGACAAGGCTTTATGGCCAAGTACTTTTGCCAGGGCATAAATACCTGCGGTTTCCATTTCAAGATTGGTAATTCTATTGTCCAGCTGACGAAAAGTATTAAAATGCTGGATAAGATTAGGAATGGCATTTTTTGCTCTTACCTGTCTACCCTGAGGGGCATAAAAACCTGGAGCAGTAGCAGTAATACCATGTACCATTTCCTTAGCTATACTATTCAGCAAACCACTGTCGGCAGCTGTAATATAGGGCGTTATTCCCTTAAAATGAGAAAAATGACTCTTTATTCCGTCTAGTAAACTATGCTCGTCACCCGACAGTTCATGTATATAATACTGCATTAAAGCATCCATCCCCAAGCCAAAAGAGGAGGCCAATATAGTACCCATAGGTATATCCGGCTGTATAGCCCCCGAGGTACCAATACGGATAATATTTAAAGAAGTCAGCTTTTCTTTGATTACCCGGCTATCAAAATCGATGTTTACCAGCGCATCCAGCTCATTGAAAACAATATCGATGTTATCGGTACCAATACCTGTGGAAATTACCGTGACGCGCTTTTTGCCAAGATAACCCGTATGCGTAATAAATTCACGCTTACCTTTGCGAAGTTCCACTTCATCAAAATATTTGGAAACCTCTGCCACACGCTCCGGGTCGCCCACGGTAATGATGGTCTCGGCCAGGTCTTCGGGCTGCAGACTAAGATGATAAATACTGCCATCAGGATTGATGATTAAATCTGCGGCGGATAGTGCTTGTCCCATAGCTTTTGTTCTTTTGCGGTAATTAAAGATACTCTTTATACCGCTTAAGCCGTAAACAAATATTTTGTTTTGAGTCCTTCTACCTTTTCAATTTTTCCCAAAATGCCATTGAGGTTTGATTTCCTGATCTCAATTTTCATACTGCAAGAATTGTCGAAGTCCTGCGACAACACATTTAATTTTTCCTCTTTGATCAGTTTCATCACATCATTCATCAGCAGGTAATCGAATTGCAGCTCATAAATATCGTTTACAGTTTTTTCGACAATATTGGCTGCTTGTATCGCTTCGGCAGCAGCGGTTTTATAGGCATTGATCAGTCCGGGCACGCCCAACAGGGTGCCCCCAAAATACCTGACCACAACAATCAACACGTTCGTGATATCGGCCGAAAGGAGTGTATTTAAGATAGGTCTGCCAGCAGTACCGGAAGGTTCACCGTCATCCTGAATGCGAAATACACCTCTATCGGGGCTCATGCGCAGCGCCCAGCAAAAATGCCTGGCCTTGGCATGTTCAGCCCTTAAATTGAGCAAAATGCCTTTCACTTCTTCTTCGGAGAAAATAGGGTAGGCATAGCCTATAAATTTGCTTCCGCGATCGCGGAATACCCCTTCAGCAGGGTTAGATATGGTTTTATAAGTATCGTCGAACAACATAGATTTAGCACAAATTATTTTACTTCGGCCAATATGGTATGGTAAAACGTTCCCAGAACATTGGTGATAAGCACAATGGCTACAAGCGCCAGAAATAAGCCCCAGTAATTCAACTTGTTCAGCTTTTCTTTAAAGATGAAAATTCCTACCAGACTGCCCACAACAATCACACCGATATTCATAGCAGCAAAAACCACCGATGGATTTTCGGCCATGGCCCGGTGGGCTTTGAGGTAAAACAAGATATTGAAGAAATTAAAAAAGCCTAAAATACAGCCGCAAACAAAATTTACCAACTCCAGTTTCTGTTTTTTAACTGCTGAAAGGTAAAAAATGGAGATCAGTGAAATAACGAAAGCAAGAATAAAAATAACAATGAGGGAACTGGTATAAGGAATGGCTTTTATTTGAGCTACCTTTTTAAAAAGAATATCAATCACTCCAAAACCGACAAATACCAACACAGGGTACAGCCAGTTTAACCCTTCATTTTTTGGTGCGCTCTTTTTATAAAGGGTAAAAAATATTGCTACAAAACCTACTGCCAGTCCACATATTTTGAGGGTGCTAAAGCTTTCGTTAAACAGGAAATAGGAGGCTAGCAGCGGAATAAACAGCGACAAGCGCTGGGCGATATCTGTTTTTACAATACCGATATTTCTCACAGAGCCGGCCAAAAACCAGAAAACAACTGGTAATAATATACCTAGAGCAATATAAACCATATCAATAGGAGCGGTGATCAGGTCGCGAACGCTTGGTTTGTAAAAGACAAAACTTAAAAAAATGGCAAACAAATAGTTCCAGGTAACAGCCTGGGTAACATTAATTTTATACCTTCTGGCAAGCTTTAGTAATACGGCAACTGTAACGCTACAACAAATACTGATGAAGAGGAATATCATGAATGGTTATTTTGAAAGATAGTTAATTTGTCCTTTCCAATTTTAAACTGGTCTGTAATCAGCCCATGAATCTGTGGAGAAGCAATCCCCTCATTCCAGATCTTATTGGCAGTAAATACCCGGGCTTCATCCCAAAGTCCGCCATGAATAAACTGATGAAGAATATTGGCACCCCCCTCAATAATGATCGACTGAATATCCATCAGATACAGTTGAAAGGCTATTTTTTGCGGAAGATAATATTGCATATCTTCCATCTGTATGTAATGAATGTTATGCTGCACTTCGGTTTTCAACTCATTAAAAATAACGGTTTTTGCCTGATCGTTATACAAATGATTGCTTTGCGGAACTTGCAAATGGCGATCCACCAAAACACGTATCGGATTCTTACCTGGCCATTCGCGTGCGTTAAGCTTAGGATTATCAGCCATTGCAGTAAGCTTGGCCACCAATACAGCATCTTCTTCGGTGCGCCATTTGTGTACTATTTTTTTTGCAAGCGGACCACTAATCCATTTCTGTGCCATATTTTTGGGTGCAAAATAACCATCAGCGGTAGTGGCCCACTTTAAAATGATATAGGGGCGCTGTTTACGAATACGGGTAAAAAAACGCCGGTTAAGCCGACTGCATTCTTCTTCAAGTATGCCCGAAACCACTTCAATTCCAGCCGCTTTAAGCTTTTGAATGCCTTTGCCATCTACCTGATCGAAAGGGTCATTATTGCCGATAACAACCTTTTTGAGGCCATGTCTGATCAGCAAATCGGCACAAGGTGGGGTTTTACCAAAATGGGCACAGGGCTCCAGACTGACATACGCTGTAGCCCGGCTTAACAGCCCGGCGGCTTTATCTCCATACTTGTCTATCACGGCATGTACAGCGTTTACTTCGGCATGCGCCTGACCAAACCGGACATGGTAACCTTCGCCAATGATCTGATCATCACAGACAATAACACAGCCAACTAGTGGATTGGGGCTTACATTGCCCATCCCCATAGCAGCCAGCTCAAGGCACCTTTGCATATATAAATCATCCGTCATTATCGCAAAAGTAAGCTTAAATTACCATTTCCGGGTGATGATTTACGATTGTTACGCAGGAGTTTTGATTTATGATATTTGAATTACGATTGACCAATACCCGCAGGATTATCGTTATTTTTACGGCATGAGATTACAGGATTTAGCCGCCCTTTTTAACACTTCTTTACAAGATATTTATGATGAAGAAGAAGCACATGCCATTTTTTTAATCGCCCTGGAAGCTGTTTTAGGTTACCGTAGAGTAGATTATCTGCATAAAAAAACGGAAGTGCCTGATCATTTAAAATTGGCTAAATTGCAAAATATGCTGAAGGAATTGAAAACCGGAAAGCCCATACAATATGTACTTGGGGAAACCATTTTTTACGGACTACCCTTTAAAGTAAATCCATCTGTATTGATACCCCGGCCCGAAACTGAAGAATTGGTAGCCTGGATACTGGAAAGCTGTGGCTTAGCTGCAGCTACCGGGTCGGAGTTACGGATGATAGATATCGGAACGGGAAGCGGTTGTATTGCCATTTCGTTAAAAAAGAACCTCCCCACAGCGACAAAAGTATCAGCATTGGACATATCCGAAGCCGCACTATCAGTATCCATGGCTAATGCATCTATAAATGAAGTAGATATAAATTTTATCAAAGCAGACATACGCGAATTTAGCACCAGTCAGAAATTTGATGTGGTGATTAGCAATCCGCCCTATATTACCTTGAAAGAAAAACAACAGATGCACGATAATGTGCTGTCACATGAACCACATTTGGCCCTATTTGTGGCAGATGAAAAACCTTTGGAATTTTATGAGTCTATTGCAGATTTTGCATGGCAAACTTTGAGTGACATGGGCTTACTGTTTTTTGAGATCAACGAACATCTATCTAAGGAAACAATAGAGATGCTAAAACTTAAATCATTTATTAACATTGAATTAAAAAAAGATATACAAGGCAAAGACAGGATGATAAAATGCCAGCGCGGATTAGCTTTTTAACTCCGGGAATGAAATTCAGTAACAATACCTTTTAAATAATCCCTGTCCAGATGTGTATAAATTTCGGTAGTGGTGATACTGGAATGCCCCAGCATTTCCTGTACAGCCCTTAAATCGGCACCACCTTCAATCAAATGCGTAGCAAACGAATGACGAAATGTATGAGGGCTAATGCTCTTTTTTAAGCCTGATTTTAGCGCAAGTGTTTTAATGATACTAAAAACAGATATACGGGATAAACGTGTACCGCTCCGGTTCAGAAAGATGAAGTCTTCAAACCCCTTTTTTATGGGCACATGCAGCCTGATTTCATTCAGGTATATATCAATGTACTTTAAGGCTGTACTTCCAATCGGAACCAGGCGCTCCTTATTTCCCTTTCCGGTAACACGTATAAATTCGTTTTCCTCAAAAACATCAGATATTTTAAGGTTGATCAGTTCTGAAACCCGCAATCCACAACCGTACAGCGTTTCCAGAATGGCTTTGTTACGCATTCCATCCGGTTTTGAGGCATCAATGACTTCAATCATCCCATTGATTTCGTGAATATCCAACGTATGGGGCAGATGACGGGCCAGTCTGGGGGTTTCAAGTAAGGCCGAGGGATCGGTAGTAATTAACTCCTCCAGCATCAGGAAGCCAAAAAAAGATTTGAGTCCTGAAATCACCCTGGCCTGCGTACTGGCCAACATCCCCAATCCGTTTATCCAGGAGACAAATAACTTTAAGTCGCCACTACTAATATCCTTTACCTGTGGGGTTTGTCCTACCGACTCAAAATACTGAAACAGTTTATTCAGATCGTTGAGATAGGCATCAATAGAATTGGCAGAGAGGGAACGTTCCAGTTTCAGGTAATTACGGAAGGACTGCAGATAAGGGTTATGAATCACAAAAAAAATTTTATACTCTAAGTTTTTAAGGCTAAGTTTGAAAGGATGAAGATACAAATTATTAATGGCCCAAACTTAAACCTTTTAGGTGTTCGGGAACCGGGCATTTACGGAAATGAGGGTTTTGATACTTATATACAAACGCTGCGTGATATGTACAGCATTATTGAAATTGATTATTTTCAAAGTAACGTGGAAGGTGAGCTAATCAACAAACTACATGAGATTGGCTTTAGCTATGATGGTATTGTAATTAATGCAGGCGGTTATACACACACTTCAGTGGCTATTGCAGATGCCATCGCAGCAATTAAAACACCAGTAGTGGAAGTGCACATTTCTAACATATATGCGCGTGAGGAATACCGTCATGTATCGCTTACAGGCAAAAACTGTAAGGGTGTACTAACAGGATTTGGTATGGATGGCTATAGATTGGCTATTGAAAGTTTATTAAAGGGATAATGATACAGTTGAAGAGTTTACTACTAACTGCCTTTTGCGCATCGGTTGGCCTAAATGCGTTGGCTCAAAGTGAGGTTACGGAACAGGAGATTGCGGAACACATTTCTTATTTAGCTTCGCCACAGATGAAAGGTCGCTTTCCGGGGACGAATGAGAACAAAAAAGTAGTAAAGTACCTGATTAAAAACTTTAAACAAGCCAATATAAAGCCATTTGGTAACAGCTATATACAAAATTTCACCGCTAAAATAAGGGTAAAAAAAGGTGTAACAGACACTCCTTTTGCAAAAACGCAAAATGTTATTGGTTTTATTGAAGGGAACGACCCGGTTTTAAAAAATGAATTTATTGTATTGGGTGCACATTACGACCATTTGGGAATGGGCGGGCCCTCATCTAAAAAGCAGGATACAATAGGGGTGCACCTGGGTGCGGATGACAATGCGAGCGGAACAGCTGCGTTACTGGAAATAGGAGAACGTTTGGCCGCGAACAAAAATGACTTAAAACGAAGTGTACTTTTAATAGCTTTTGGTGCTGAAGAGCAGGGATTATTAGGCTCAAAGTATTTTGTTGAACATCCGGTAATCCCTTTATCCTCGATAAAATTGATGCTGAACATGGATATGGTAGGCCGCATGAATGCAGAGAAACAGTTGTATATGGGTGGAGCAGCCTCTTTTAACGGGGGAATGGAATTGATGAAAGGGTTAGGACAGGGCTCAGGAATCAATCCGATTGTAATTGGCTATGATGTCGGCGGATCTGACCATGTATCTTTCTATAAAAAGAAAATTTCTGTCCTTGGCTTCCATACCGGGGGACATCCGCAATACCATACGCCGGAAGATAGTTTTGCACTAATTAATATTCCTGGCGAAAAGCTGGTTTGCGATTATATCTACCGGGCTATTGTGAGTGTAGCGAGCAGGGAAGGAGTAATATCCTTTGTTCCGGAAAAAAAGAACTGACGTTACAAAGGACAGATGTTTTCACAACAATTTTAAAGAAGAACCTCCTATTATAACTGACTAAAAAATCTTATTTTTTTGATGAAATAAGACCATACAATACTGGACGGATACAAACCTGTATGCTTTAAAAAGGGTAATTGTCTGTTTGTTCTTTTCTTACCATTTTTTGCCAGATTACACAAAAAATGGTAGTGTGCTTTGTTTATAGCCCATGCAAACTGAGATTTACCTTGTACCAGAAAATGAATCCATGCGATAAAATCAAGCGACATTCTGATAAAAATACGGGAATAGGCATCTGCCGAAGGCAGGTTTTTTTGCATGATCACCAGGTTATTTTTGAAGTTCAGATAAGTTTTGTATGGATTGTTGGAATTTAGCGTCCCTCCACCAACATGGTAAACTTCGGCTTTGGGGCAATAAATTACTTTATAGCCCAGATTTTTTAAGCGCCAGCAAAGATCAATTTCTTCCATATGTGCAAAAAAGTCAGGATCAAGCCCCCCAGCTTCTTTCCAGCACTTACTTTTAATAAAAAGAGCAGCTCCACTGGCCCAGAATATCTCCCGCTGATCTTCATACTGGTTGATATCCATCTCTACGGTATCAAACAAACGTCCCCGGCAAAAGGGAAAAGCATGCAAATCGAGATAGCCTCCTGCAGCTCCGGCATATTCAAATTGCATTTTATTTTTTTGCCATTTAATTTTTGGTTGAGCTACAGCAATTGAACTATCCATTTCCATGGCGTCGATAACAGGCTGGATCCAATTGACAGGAACTTCTACATCAGAATTGAGTAAAACATAATAATCGGCCTCAATTTGGTCCAGTAATTTACCATATCCCTCTGCAAAGCCGTAATTATCATCATTTACAATAATCCTTATTTCAGGATAATGGGTCATCACAAAAGCCACGGAATCATCTGTTGAAGCATTATCGCCTACAACAATCTGCAAATTAGGATATGCTGATTTGACGACGCTTGGTAAAAACTGTTCCAACAGCTTTTTCCCGTTCCAATTTAAAATTACTACCGCTACACTTGCTGCTGCCATCTTCCTGGTTTCATTTGTTTATGTTTCCATCGCTTATGGCTCCAAAGCCAATAAGCGGGGGTTTTTCTTAAAGTATCTTCTAAAAAGGCAAACTGCCTGTCGGTAATCTCATGCGGTATGGTAGTAGCCGGATCCATGCATAGCGGAATGCAATTTACTTCATAATACCCCCTTTTGACAATCTTTGTCTCGAAGTAAAACACAGGCCTGTTGGTTTGGAGGGCTATTTTTTCGAGTCCAAGTAATACCGGCGTATTTTGGTTCATAAAATTAATCCAGTAATGTGTTTCGGTACCTACAGGGGTTTGATCTCCGGCAAAACAAAACATGGTCACCTCATTTCTGGTAGCAGCAATAGACCGCAACGTTTGTCGCATAGGAATAAAATGATTGCCAAAACGGGTACGTATTTTATAAAACCAATCATCAAAAACCTCATTATGAAGTGGTTTATAAATGACATATTCTGGCTTCGAAAGCTCATTACCAAGAGCGAGCATACACAACTCCCAGTTGCCATAGTGACCTGTACAAGCCAATACACTTTCCCCCTTCTCAAAATAGGCCTCAATCAAATGCAGATTGGTATATTTTACTCTTTTTTTTAGCTGTTTTGCCGAGATAGAATTCATTTTAATCACCTCTACCACCAGATCATTAAAGTACCTGAAAAACTGCTTTTCAATACGTATAATTTCTTCAATAGATTTTTCGGGAAAGGCTTTTGTCAGGTTGCCGCGTACTACCTCTTTACGATACCCCACCAGGTGATATACTACATAATATCCCGCCGTCGAAATAAAATAAAGGATCGATAGGGGCAGCAGTGATAAAAACTTCAAAAAAAATATTCCTATATAAGAAAAGCTTTTTTTTATCATTAATTTGGCGAATTGAGAATGCAAACATAAAATATCAGATGCAAAGTTCAGCTATATTCCCTCTTTTTTATCTTCCACCTGTTGGTTACTTCTCTGGTTTAAAAGAATTTGACTACAATTTTTTATTGGAAAAAGAAGAGCATTTCCCCAAACAAACCTATAGAAACCGTACCAGAATATACTCGCCCAACGGACATTTAGACCTCATCATCCCCGTAGTTAAAGGTTCGAAGGTACATACCAAGGTGAAGGACGTTAAAATAAGTAACGATTTTAATTGGCAGCGACTGCACTGGAAAAGCTTTGAAAGCTGTTACAGGAACGCTGCTTATTTTGAATTTTACGAAGATGAGTTTGCCCATTTTTATCATACCAGGTTCGATTATCTGTTTGATTACAACCTTCAGCTTTTGGAATGGCTATTTAAGCAGTTGAAAAAAGAAGTTTCAATAAACTTCACTACCGAATACATAAAGGAAATAGATCCTGCTTTAGATTTCAGGAATAAAATTCATTTTAAAACTCCAATAAATGAAGGTGATTTTAAACCTTATTTCCAGGTTTTTGATGACAGGGAAGGTTTCAAGCCAAACTTAAGTATTGTTGATCTGTTATTTAACCAGGGTCCGCAAACCAAATCATATCTCTGATGTATGGGTAAACCAGCAAAACAAAAGCGTAAACGCAAACATTATAACTTACCGGCTGCAGGCTCCAGTCCGGGTTTAGTCAATATTGATGAACATGCTTTAAAACCAATCATCACGTTTCACAGCTATAATGACCATCATTATGCGGTGAAAGAACTGGATAATATTGAGAATTTATCGCGCATACTGAGTAATAAAGAATTCAATTACTGGATTGAGATCAAAGGCTTCGGTTCGGCTGCAATGTTTGAAACAATGAATACGGATTTCGGAATTAGCAAATTGGTTCTGGAAGACATCACCAGTCCTTACCAGCGCCCCAAGCTGGAAGAATATGGTAAATATGATTTCGCTATCAGCAGAATGCTGCATTTTGATGCGCAAAAAAACCTGGATAATGAACAGGTATCTTTTATTTTAATGGAAAACGCCTTATTTACTTTTCAGGAAGGTTATGAAGATTGCTTAGCGCCAGTACGCAAGAGACTGAGTGTGGGAAAAGGTAACATTCGCATTGCCGGGAGCAGCTACCTGATGTATGCCTTAATGGATATCATTATTGATACTTATTTTGAGATACTGGGTGCCTGGGGCGATGAACTGGATTTGATAGAAGATCGTTTATTTGATAAGCCTGACAAGACAGTAATGTTTGACACCCAATTGGTTAAACGAAATCTGATCAATGTAAGAAGGGTAGTATGGCCCGAGCGCGACAAGCTGAACGACATCCTGAGAAGTGACAGTTTACTGATCACCAATGAGACAAAAATGTACGTACGGGACGCTTACGACCATTGCATACAGATTATTGACATTGTGGAATCCTTAAAGGAGATTTCGGCCAGTAATATTGATATGTACCTGTCCATCATCAGTAACAGGATGAACGAGATCATGAAGGTGCTGACCATCATTTCTTCGATTTTTATCCCACTAACTTTTATTGCAGGGATATATGGGATGAACTTTGCCAGCGCCGACCCTGTGACAGGTAAGCTATTGCCTCAAAACATGCCTGAACTTTATCAGGAACATGGTTATCTATACACCATGATCATTATGAGCGCCATTGCCATAGCACAAATCATTTATTTCTGGCGAAAAGGATGGTTTAAATAGAAGTGATTATTACTACCTTTACGGCCTCATGCAATCTTTCGAATTAGATAAGACAGATGTATCCAGAATTAAGCTGGCCTTAAGCGGTGATGATGAACAACTAAAAGTTATTCTGGGGGAGTACCATGCTTCAGAAATTGCCATTTTATTTGAGAACCTAAACAAAGAGGAGAAGCAAAGGATCATCAATTTACTGGATGTAGAAACTGCATCTGAGGTAATTGCGGAAATGCATGAGGAGTCGCATCCCGAAGAACTCTTACTTCAATTGGATCCCGATAAGCGTACTGAGATTGTTGAAGAGCTCGATTATGATGACGCTACGGACATTATCTCTCAGCTGGAAGAACATGAACAAAAAGAGATTCTGGCCGATCTGAGTGAGGATGATGCCTCGAGCATCAGAAACCTGCTGAGTTATCATGAGGAGACCGCCGGTGGTTTGATGAATACGGAGTTTATCCGCATTAACCTGAACCTGACAAAAAAAGATGCCATTGACGAGATCATTCGGCAAAGTGAAGAAATTGAAGAGTTTTACACCGTTTTTGTAGTAAATGACGACAATGTTTTTCAGGGGATTGTTTCTTTAAAAGACATCATCAAAGCTAAAGGGAATGTAAAAATAACTGATCTGGTAAAAGCTGAAGTAGCCTGGGTGTATCCTGATACTGACCAGGAAGAAGTAGCCAGGTTGATTTCGCAGTATAACATTACCAGTATTCCGGTACTGGACAAAGACATGAAACTACTGGGACGGGTTACCTTTGATGATGTGATTGATGTACTGGAAGATGAAAATACTGAAGACATCTTAAAGATTTCCGGGGTATCGGAAGATGAGGAACTAAGTGGTAACTGGATTGAAGCGGTCAAATCGCGTTTGCCCTGGTTAATCCTTAATCTCGGTACGGCATTCCTGGCCTCATCGGTAGTGCGACATTTTGATGGCACCATTAAACAAATTGTAATTTTACCGGCTTATATGACTATCATTGCCGGCATGGGCGGAAATGCAGCTACACAGGCATTGGCGGTAACGGTACGCAGGATTTCGTTGTACGACCTGACTGACAGCCAGGCCTACAGAACTGTATTAAAAGAATTCACTGTAGGATTAATTAATGGGGCTTGTACCGGGGCGATTGTATTTTTATTTGCGCTTTATTTTGATTCCAATCCTATGCTTGGCCTGGTTATTTTTTTAGCGATGACGGGGAACTTACTCATAGCAGGCATAACAGGTGCCGGCATTCCATTGGCGTTAAAAAGAATTGGAATTGATCCGGCTATTGCATCTTCCATTATTATCACCACATTTACCGACGTTTTCGGCTTTTTACTCTTGCTGGGACTAGCAAGCAAACTTTTACTTTAATAAACCACCAAATATATGCAACAAACAAAACACAACTGGACTAAAGAAGAAATTTCGGCTATTTATCATAAGCCTTTTCTGGACTTGGTTTATGAAGCTGCTACTATACATCGTGAAAATAAAGATTACAATGAGGTTCAGGTGAGTTCCCTGATCTCTATAAAGACAGGTGGCTGTGCTGAAGACTGTTCTTATTGTCCACAGGCCGCACGTTACCATACCGATCTGGAAGTACAACCATTGATGCAGCTGGGTCAGGTAGTTAGCGCAGCGGTAAAAGCGAAGGAGGGAGGCGCCTCCCGTTTGTGTATGGGTGCTGCATGGCGTGAGGTACGTGACAACCGCGACTTTGATCGGGTTATAGAAATGGTAAAAGCTGTAAATGATATGGATATGGAGGTTTGCTGTACTTTGGGTATGCTGACCGAAAGTCAGGCACAAAGACTAGCCGATGCAGGTTTGTATGCTTACAACCACAATATCGATACTTCAGAAGATGATTATAAACGCATTATTTCGACCAGAACTTATGACGATCGTTTGAATACCATAAAAAACGTACGCAAGGCAAAATTAACGGTATGCAGTGGAGGAATAATTGGTTTGGGCGAAACTACAGAGGATCGGGTAGCTATGTTGCAAACGTTGGCCAATATGGAAGTACACCCCGAATCGGTGCCGGTAAATGCCCTTGTGCCTGTAAAAGGTACACCGTTGGAAGATCAGCCACGTGTTCCGATATGGGATATGGTACGAATGATTGCTACAGCACGTATTGTAATGCCAAATTCTGTAGTACGTTTGTCGGCTGGAAGAAATGAAATGAGCACTTTGGAGCAAGCATTTTGCTTTATGGCCGGAGCAAGTTCAATTTTCGCAGGTGATAAATTACTGACCACTCCAAATCCTGCTTTTGTTGATGATATGGCCATGTTTGAATTACTGGGATTGAAAACACGGGATGCGTTTAAAAATGGCAGACCGACAAATACAATTAACGAGAAAGCTACTGAAGCAACTGTTTAGTTCCATTTTATAAAAAAGGTATGCCTTGTACTACATGGCATACCTTTTTTGTCAAGAATCCGCCAAGGTTTTATATTTTAATTTTCTCAGAAAGTTTGAAAATGTCGTAGGCCACTTTTTGTATCAAATCGATCTGTTCTGCAACAACTATTTCATCATCTTTATTTTCAGCTAATTCCGGGTTGATATTCCTTCTGATTAAAGGGACATTACTTATTGTACCTTTATTATTTACCAGATTTTCGACAGCCAGATTGAGCAAATAATTGGTATTCTGAACAACTGGTTTAAGCTCATCAAAATCAGCAACTACAAAGGCATGTTCCTTTTTATAAAGCGACAATGTGGCAATATAGGAAGACAGGTGATGGTTTAAAGCCGTAAACTGATGCAGTTCTTTAATCATGAGCTGCTTGCTTTTAGGTTCGGAAAACATACGTTGAAATAGTGAAGCCAGGTTAGCGCTAGCCACATATACTTCTTTACGTGCAACCTTGTAATTGGTGAGATTGTGTACCTCATCCACATATAATAAAACAACCTCTTCAAAATACTTCATATTTGCTTTGAGTGTATCCAGCATAGCCTCTTTTAGCTTTTCATGCTCCCAATTGGGGAAAAGAGAATAGCTGGCCAGCAAGGCAATACCCGATCCGATTAAAGTATCATAAATCCTTTCCCGAGCTATGGACAGACTTCCCATTCCCAGAAAATCAAAAAGCACAAGGATATAAGGTGTCATAAAAAGTACACTGACCACATAGTTTTTACGCTGAAAACTATAAGCGCCAATCATACATAAGAGTAAGATCACAAACAATGTATTTTTATCTTGAATATAAACCAATATCCCCATGCCAATAAAGGCTCCGACAACAGTACCAATAATTCTTTCGTAATTCCTTTGTTTAGTTAAACTAAATCCTGGTTTGGAAATTACCAGAATGGTGAGCAATATCCAATAACTATGAGAAAAGCTTAAGGATTTCGCCACAATAAAGCCAATGAGCATCACAATAGCAACCCTGATAGAATGACGGAAAGTAGATGAGCTGAATGTAAGATTTTCGTACAACAGCTGCCGGTCAAGACTTTGCCTGGTTACAAACCTTTCCACTTCGATATCCCTGGCCTTCAGATTTTTCTTTTCTTTTTTATTAAAATAACTATTGATTGTTTTAACACGGGAAAGGATATTTTCAATATTGACCTCGATGTTTTTTAAAGCTATAATACCTAGCGTGTTATACCTTCCTTCCGTATTATTGAGCTCAAGTTGGTTAATCTCATTTCTCAATTTATCTACATCTTCAATCAGCGACGTAGGCAGGCTAGGGGTGCCTCCGGTTTTTAACGCAAAGGCAATATCATCCAGCTCATCAGCTATTTTGATGATAACAGATTCGTAATGTTTCAATATCCCCGAAGCATCGAATTGCTCGTGAAGCTGTTTATAGTTATAGTAGGTAGACATTACCTGTTCAAACAGGTCTACCATATCTACAAAAACCAATAACAAAAATCGTCCTTCAGGTGTCGATTCACGTACAATCTCCCGGGTTCTGAATAAGACCTCTCTTACAGCGTCTTGCTTTTCGTGAACTTCGACCTGCAATTGCAATATATCGGCATAATTATCATCATAATCGATGTTCTGATGATAAAATTTAGCTTTTGCACGTAAAAACAAACTCACTTCATGAATAGAATCACTTAAAGTTTGCTGAACAATTCGAAACGGGCGAATTCTATAGAAAAAATAGCTGAGCAGGGTATACCAAAGACTACCAGCCAGAAGCAATGCTGATGAAAAAAGAACTTCTTTCCATGGCCTCAAATCGTCGATACTCAACACCATGATCAGCAAGGCTGCAGTACCAATTGAAGCTGCCCGGGTTCCATACAGGAAAAACATGGAAAAAATGAAACTAAAAAAAACAATCAACACAGCGGTAAAATAAACGCTGCTGTTGGTTAGCCCGACCACAATAAAAATAAGTGTGATCAATGCTGTTGTAATCAACATCGCATTTCTCCGATGAACTATTGGGCCTGGTGTGTCGACCACACTTACACACAAAGCGCCCAGAGATAAGGTCATGCCATACTGCAATAAACCAAACTGTGCCAAAATTAAAGATGGACAAAGCACGCCCAATGTGATACGCAAACCATCAGCAAAATAAGTACTTAGCAAAAAATCATGAATACTTCTGACGGGGCGATTGTACATACTGTAAATTTATAAGGAATGCATATCAATTATTTGACCATTTTGAACAGTAATATCAACATTTTTTAACTTTATTTAATTTAAAAAGACAAAATAAAGTTTCAATACAAAATAGTATCAAACAGCCTAACCAAATGTTGCTGGCGCCCAGATAATATTTGGTTTTTTTCTGGTTAAATTTTGATTTATAATACTATATTGCCTGCTATGGCGTTTTATTATATAATTAATATTATGTTAAGTAAAAAATAAAGAACATCCCCCAGATCTTCATATTCCTATTTTAATAATACTATCGCTTCTAAAATTCCTCCAGCTTGCTTCTAAGCTCCTGAACTTTGTCCAGTCGGTGTTTACGGG
The DNA here is from genome assembly GCF_900564155.1 of Pedobacter schmidteae. Lineage (NCBI taxonomy): Bacteria > Pseudomonadati > Bacteroidota > Sphingobacteriia > Sphingobacteriales > Sphingobacteriaceae > Pedobacter > Pedobacter schmidteae. The sequence continues at coordinate 4,628,284 of NZ_LS999839.1, forward strand.
TATAAATATCAATCAACAGCTGGACGGTAGATTTATCATTTTGATTTACCTCGTGCGCTTGCAGCAATGCAATTTCAGCACGATTGATGAAGGCCGAGAATTTTGCTGCATTTTCAGTCTTGCCAGATTTAAGTGTTTCGTTTGCTGAATTAATGTACACTAATCCCAATTGATACAAAGCATCAAAATAATTCTCATCCAATGTTAAAGCTCTATTGTATGCCAGTTCGGCAGTGCTGTTATTGGCTTTATTCTGTTGCAGATAACCATATAGAAAATACAATAGTTTGTTATTGGTTTCAACTTTAAGAGTCGATTCAATGACATGCATGGCTTCGCTATATTTTTCATTGTCTAACAACAGATTAATATAATCATTGGTCAGAAAAACATTATACGGATTTACTTTAATGCCGTCTTCAAGGGTTCGTATGGCCAATTCGTGTTCAAACTTGGATGTATAAATATTTGCCATGTTCTGGAAAACGATTGGATTTTTGACACCATTTTCCTTTGCTCTTTTAAAATATGCCAGGGCTTTGTCATAAGACTTTATATTTTGCGCAGATAATGCAGTATTTATAGCCAGTGTAGTATCCTTGGGTAAAAAGTCACTTACCTCTTTAAGCAATTCATACGCTGCTGCAAAATCGCCATTTGCATAGGCTATGCTACCTTTTTTTTGTTTTCTGATATTGATATTATAATCAGCAGCCTTAATCAATCGGAAATTGGCCTGAAATTTATCTAATCGCTTTGCCGAATCAATTGCTTGTGTGGCAAAATTATAGTATCGCTCAGCATTTCCTTCGTCAATATCGATAATTGAAACGTAAGAACTTAAATAGGCTTTCAGTGCCCATGTTTCAGGCCATTTTTTCGTCTTATTATCATTTTGGGCTGCTTCTGCCGCTTTGATCCCCTCTCCTAGCACGCTCAGTTGTTTTTTAGCATCCTGTTTACCATTGATTGCAACCTGCAACTTACCCACACTATTGCGCGCAATTTGAAGCTGGCTTTTTTGTGCAAAGGCGATATTATAACTTATGGAAACCAAAAACAGACTACTTAAAAGGGATATCTTACTCATATTACAAACTTATATAAAAAAAAAGAGGGATAAAAATTACCCCTCTCTTTCTTTAAGCATTCTGACTGATTATTTCTTTAAAGCTTCCAATCTTTTATTGATAGCTTCGTAGTTAACTTTATCATCTTTAAACAGATAGATAATTTTCAGATTTTCTAATGCATTTGTATTCTTAGGATCAAGTTCCAATGCTGCTTTATAATAAGGAACCGACTGATCGATGAATTTGGTCATCTTTACGCCCATTTCATTGAACTCTTTGGTCTTCTTAACATCTAAAGCATTTCTTTGAGTCTGGATAGCTAATGCCTGTTTATAATAGGTATCACCCATTAAATATTGGTAAATCGCATTTTTTGGATCCTTCTCAATCAATTTCTTCAACATCTCCTGTGATTTTGCAATATCACCTTTTTTGATGTAAAGATCAGTCTCCATACCGATGAAGTAAGAATCATCAGGATATTTAACCGAAGCTTCTTTAAGTAAAGCTAATCCGGCAACACTATCTTTCATTTTATCAAAAGTGATGTTGATGATCTCTGAATACAATACTTTTGCATCAGCATAGTTCAAATCAATTGCTTTTTTGAAGTTCTTTACCACCTCAGGATAATTCTGTATTTCTTTGGCAGTGACACCTGCGTTTACATACATCGAAGTATCGGTAGGGTTTTTGGTAGTGATTTCATTAAAAGCATCCAGGGCAGCTGCAAAGTCTTTCTTTTTATAAGCATAAATTGCTCTATTTCTTAGTGCATTTTCTACGTTCACTTTCGCCTGCTCCAGGTTTTCTTTCTCTGAACCTTTTTTGTCCAATTCTTTTGTTTTGGCAATAGCCTCTTCTGCCAACTGCTGTTTGGCTTTAGCATTGTTTAAGTCAACAGAATCGACCAATGCAATTCTGGAGGCAAACAACGCTCTGTATGACCAGGCGTCGGGCAAGTCTTTTGACTTTTCATTTGCAATAGCCAGATCGGTATGTGCTAATCCGCCATTCAATGCTTTCAAATGGTCAGCCAAGGTTTTGCCTGTTGTGATGCCTAAAAGATTCCAGGCTTTTTTTGCCTCACTGATTTCACTTTTTTGAGCGTTTGCATAGGAGGCTACACCTACAAACAATATACCTAAAAGTACCTTTTTCATTTTACTAGAATTTGTTTTTTTATTCTGTTTATTGATTACAACAATTAATGGTTAATTCTCGTCTTCTGCAGCATCGTTATCAGCCTCTTCTTCATTGTCCTCAACGGTATCGTCAATTGGCTCATCTTCTACTTCTCCCGCCGACTCACCATCTACAACTACGTGGCTTTCCGTTTCTTCTACCTCTTCATCCTCATGCTCAATTCTGGCTACTGAAGCAATTTCATCACTACCTTTCAGGTTAATTAAACGTACGCCCTGAGTAGCACGTCCCATTACCCTTAACTCGCTCACTACTATCCTGATCACAATACCCGATTTATTGATAATCATCAGGTCATCTGCATCTGTAACATTTTTAATGGCTACAAGGTTTCCGGTTTTTTCAGTAATGTTAATGGTTTTAACTCCTTTACCACCTCTGTTAGTAACGCGGTAATCTTCAATGTCAGTACGTTTACCGTAACCTTTTTCTGAAACCACCAAAACAGTTGCTCCCGGATCATCTACAGCAATCATGCCAACTACCTCATCGTTTTCATGAGCAAGTGTTACTCCACGTACACCGGTAGCGGTTCTACCCATTGGTCTAACTTTTTCTTCATTGAAGCGAATAGCCCTTCCTGAACGCAAAGCCATCACAATTTCACTTGAACCGGTAGTTAAACTCGCTTCCAGTAACTGATCGCCTTCGTTGATGTTAATTGCATTGATACCATTTACCCTTGGTCGCGAATAAGCCTCCAGAGAGGTTTTCTTAATCGTTCCTTTTTTGGTACACATAATGATATAATTGTTTTCCAGGTATTCCTGATCTTTCAAATTTTTAACCTTGATAAAGGCTTTGATTTTTTCTTCTTTAGGAATATTGATGATGTTCTGGATAGCTCTTCCTTTACTCAATCTTGACCCCTCTGGAATTTCGTATACCCTTAACCAGAAACAACGACCGGTTTCGGTAAAGAATAACATATAATTGTGGTTAGAAGCAATCAGCAAATGCTCAATAAAATCTTCATTTCTCGAATCACTTCCTTTAGAGCCCTTTCCGCCTCTTCCCTGAGTACGATATTCTGTAGCAGGCGTACGTTTAATGTATCCTTCATGAGAAATGGTAATAACTACCTCTTCATCCTCAATAAAGTCTTCCATACTCATATCTTCTGCCGAGTGGACAATGGTGGTTCTACGCTCATCACCATATTTCTCTCTCATTTCGGCCAGCTCATCCTTGATGATCTGCATACGTTTACCTTCATCATCTAAAATAGATTGTAAGTATTCGATGGTTTTCATCAACTCATTGTATTCTTCTTTGATTTTATCGCGCTCCAGACCTGTCAACCTACGCAAGGTCATATCCAGAATGGCTCTTGCCTGAAGATCGGATAAACCAAATTTCTCCATTAAGCCAATACGGGCCTCCTCAGGAGTTTCCGAGCTACGAATCAATTGAATAACCTCGTCCAAATGATCCAATGCGATCAGTAAACCTTCTAATATGTGCGCACGTTTCTTAGCTTCTGCCAGCTCAAATTGCGTACGGCGAATAACCACTTCATGTCTGTGCTCCACAAAATAATGGATCAGATCTTTCAGGTTTAATAGTTGCGGGCGACCTTTAACAAGGGCGATGTTGTTTACACTAAATGAGGTTTGTAAGGCTGTTTGTTTAAACAGGTTATTTAATACGATTGATGCGTTGGCATCACGTTTAATTTCGTAAACAATACGGATACCGTCTTTGTTAGACTCATCTTTGATGTTAGAAATACCCTCAATTTTTTTCTCGCCCACCAGTTCAGCTGTACGCTCAATCATCATCGCCTTATTTACCTGATAAGGTATCTCGGTGACAATAATAGTTTCACGGTCTTTGTGACTTTCAATTTCGGCTTTGGCGCGCATTACAATACGACCTCTTCCGGTTTCAAAAGCTTCCTGAACACCTGAATAACCATAAATAATGGCTCCTGTAGGGAAATCCGGTGCCTTGATGTGTTTCATCAATTCTGCAACCGTGATCTCATTGTTTTCGATATAAGCAATAGTGGCATTAATGGTCTCGGTAATATTGTGCGGCGGCATATTGGTGGCCATACCTACGGCAATACCTGATGAGCCATTGATCAGCAGGTTGGGTACTTTTGAAGGAAGTACAGTTGGCTCCTGCAGGGAATCATCAAAATTGAGTTGAAAATCAACTGTATCTTTATTGATGTCGGCCAGCATCTCTTCGGCTATTTTCTGGAAACGTGCCTCCGTATAACGCATCGCTGCCGGAAAGTCACCATCAATAGAACCGTAGTTACCCTGTCCTTCAACCATCAGGTAACGCAAACTCCATTCCTGGGCCATCCTTACCATGGTGTTGTACACAGATGCATCACCGTGCGGGTGATATTTACCCAATACCTCTCCAACAATACGGGCAGACTTTTTATATGGTTTATTGTTTGTTAATCCCAGGTCGAGCATACCGTACAATACCCTGCGGTGTACCGGTTTCAATCCATCACGTACATCAGGCAAAGCCCTTGATACGATAACTGACATCGAATAATCGATGTAAGCGGATCTCATTTGCTCGTCAATATCGATTCTAATTACTTTATCGTTTTCTTGATTTTCTAAATCTTCTGCCATAAATATTAATGTTCCTTAAGAACGATTTAAATGTGGTATTGTTATAACCTTGCGAATCTAATAAAAAATGCGCCATTAAGGCGCATTGTGGAAAAATTTTAACCTATAAATGCTAGCTTTATCTGGCCCTTAAGCCCATACAATTCCCTTTTTTAATTTGCTCAAAGTATAAGCCTCGGCACTATCCGGAACAGGTTGGTGATTATAGGTCCATTTGGCCATCGGAGGCAAACTCATCAGGATAGATTCTATCCTTCCATTCGTTTCCAGTCCAAATTTAGTACCTGCATCATACACCAGGTTAAACTCGGCATACCGGCTTCTGCGAAGGTATTGCCACTCTTGTTCATGTGGGGTAAATTCTTTAAGGCGGTTCCTGTCAATCAGCTCAGTATAAGCTGGAACGAAAGTACGCCCTACCGCTTCTGAAAATTCAAGCAACTGTTCAAAAGACAGACCTGTATTTTCTGGTTTCAACCGATCATAAAAAATTCCACCTACACCCCTGGTTTCTTCCCGGTGTTTGATGAAAAAATAATCATCGGCATTGGTTTTAAATTTAGGATAAAACGAAGTATCAAACGCATCACAGGTTTGTTTCAACAGGTGATGAAAAAATCTTGCATCAGTATCGATAATGTAATGCGGAGTTAAATCTATCCCACCACCAAACCAGCGGGTCTGTTCATCCATCTCAAAGTACCGGATGTTCATATGAATAATGGGTACAAAAGGATTTGAAGGATGCATTACTATGGAAACTCCTGTGGCAAAAAAATCGTCATTTTCCAGTTTAAATGCTTTTTTTACAGCATCTGGCAATTTACCGTGAACAGCCGAGAAATTAACGCCGCCTTTCTCTATTACATTTCCATGTTGCATGATGCGGGTTCTGCCACCGCCACCACCTTCACGATTCCATATCTCTTCTTCAAACTTGGCCTTTCCGTCAGCAAGTTCTAAACTGCTGCAAATCTCATCCTGAATTTTCTGATAAGCCGCTACTACTCGATCTTTAAACAACATCTCCATAAAACTTAAGCTCAAAGTTAACCTTAATAAAAACTGATCTTTCCTAAAATTGCAGATAGTACATTGTTTTGACACTATTGTTCCACAATTCTGACATTATTCCTCCACGAAATTAAGGTCCCGTCCATACGTTTCATCCAGGTGATAAAGTGCAATATAGGCCAACCCAACTGTTATGAATGCCAGACATAATGCAGCGTTAATAATACCCATATGCCCACGTAGCCACTGAAACAAAATAGTAACCGGAATTAACGATCCTCTGACCATATTGGGCACGCTGGTAGTTACGGTAGCCCTCAAATTCGTACCAAACTGCTCGGCTGCAATCGTTACAAATACTACCCAGTAACCTGTAAATATGCCAAAAAGTACGCACAAGATATAAAAGCCAGTCGCTGTCCAGCCTGTATTGAGCAGATAAAACAGCATAACCAAAAAAGTAAGGGTAAGAAAGACAAATACTATTTTCTTCCTGGTTTTGAAAAGCTGACTTAATGCGCCCGTCAAGAAGTCGCCCAACGATATACCGATATAAGCAAACATCACTCCTTTCCCATTATCCAAGGCATCTTTTGCCTGTAGCGCTTTACCAAAATCGGGTGCAATACCAATCAAAATCCCCACCACAAACCAAAGTGGCACTGCTATAAGGATGCAGTTCAAATATTTAAAAAATCTTTTTTTATTGGAAAAGAGCATTAAAAAATTCCCTTTTGATACTTCTTTTTTGGTCATGGTATGGAACATTCCAGATTCAAAAACACCCACTCTTAACAACAACAATACAATACCCAATCCACCACCTACAAAAAAAGCTGTGCGCCATTCAAAATGATCACCCACCATATAAGCTGCCACAGCGCCACTGAGCCCTATCCCGGCTACCAACATGGTTCCGTAGCCTCTTTTCTCTTTGCTCATGCTTTCACTTACCAGCGTAATACCGGCACCTAGTTCGCCTGCAAGACCTACCCCCGCAATAAAACGCAATGCTGCATATGCCGGAATGGTGGTTACAAATCCGTTGGCAATATTAGCTACCGAGTACATCAGAATAGAGCCAAATAATACCGAAAGACGGCCTTTTTTATCGCCCAAAATGCCCCAGCAGATACCGCCGATCAGCAATCCGGCCATTTGCCAGTTCATCAGGCTAAGCCCTGTTTCTGTTATTTTATCAGGTGGAACACCTAGTGCTGCTAAACTTTTATTTTTGATGATCAGAAATAAAAGTAAATCATAAATATCAACAAAATAGCCCAGTGAAGCCACCAGGATCAGAAAAAACACATTCCTGTTTTTCTCTTTATCAATCATATTTTTTTGTTTGGTGACTGAAAGTACAAACAAATTTAAGGATTGAAAAAAAATTAATAAAAAAGAGGCACAATCTTCAGCACGTGCCTCTTTACAAGTATTATTTTGATTGTTTTGCTCCCTGTCTATTGTGCAGGTGGCATTTTAGTGGTATCAGGTGGCATGGTTTTCATCGTATCAGCTTTTTTTGACGTATCCACCGGTGCTGAAATAGTGGTATCAACTTTTGTTGTGTCAGTGTTCCCCGATACACTCTTTGTGGAATTGCATGCTGAAATAGCCAGCGTTAAAATACCGGCAGCAGCAAGACTTAAAATTAACTTTTTCATTGGCATACGTTCTTTAGGATTCAGTCCTAAAACAAAACCAATGGCCAAAAAGTTTTAATATTTTTAATCAGTGATGAATTTTGAGCTTATCCAGCAATTCGGGCGAAATATTTTCTGCATAGGCGCCATATGCATCAATAATTACTCCCTTTAAATTGCCTACAGCCGAAGAAATGGCATAAATTACCGAGCTGTCATCAGGATCGGTCATCCCTTCAAAACGATAAAATTCGTCAATCTCAAATTCTTCGGGCATCAACTGAATATCGATTGCTTTGCACTCAATAAACTCAGCCGAAAGATTAAAGTCATATTCATAACCTCGCTTTTCGAGATCGGCAACAGCGGCGGTAAGGGTATCATATATATACATAACCCTAATTTACTAAAAAATTACTTTAGAAGGGTATTTAAAATTTTTAAGTTCAATAAACTTTCTGATATTTAAACATCATGGTTGTATCAGAAAAAACCCTTAAATGGGCCTTATGTTTATATCCTCCTTTACTATTTCAGCGCATTTGGGTTCGCCAGTTTCATAAAGGTTTTCGTGGCGTTGATGTTAAAATTGCCAAAAGTCTGCTCAATAAAAATTACAACGGGTCAATTTTTGGTGGCACCATTTATGCCGCAACCGATCCATTTTATGCTTTGTTATTTGATCAGTTGTTGCAACGACAAGGCTTTAAAGTACGGGTATGGCTCAAAAGTGCATCCATACAATATTTGAAACCGGGACGCGGCAATTTATATTTTACCATTACAGTTACAGACGACATGCTAAATGAAGCTATTGAAGCGTTAAATACCAGTGGTAAATTTGTGAAGGCTTATCCAATGGAAATTACAAATTCGGCTGGAGAACTTTGCGCTACCGTTATGAATGAGGTATACGTAAGAAACCTGCACCAGGGAGAAGAATCGAGAATTGCTTATTAACGTTTTACAGCCTACGACAATGAATATCAGGAAATTAATTTTACAAGGTGAAGGTACCACACTGGATTTCAAAAAAACGATCACCAGTAATGAAAAGATTGCCAAAAGCCTGGTTGCATTTGCCAATAATATGGGCGGTCAGCTCTTAATAGGCGTAGCCGATGATGGCAGTATCAAAGGCGTGAAATCCGAGGATGAGGAAAAATATATGATCACCAAATCGGCGCATCAGTTTTGCAAGCCTGCCCTTGAACCTGAATTTGAAGAAATATATGTAGACGATAAACTGGTGCTTGTGGTGAATATTGCCGCCAGCGAAACCAAACCTCATTATGCCCTTGATGAAAATAAAAAATGGTGGGTGTACTATCGTGTAAAAGATAAAAGCCTGCTGGCCAGTAAAATTATAGTTGACGTGATAAAAAAAGGAAACAGCAACAACGGGCAGCTGATTTCCTATACCGAGCAAGAGAAAAAACTATTTGAGCACCTTGCCGAAAAAGGACGCATTACATTGAAAGAATTCAGCAAACTCACGCGCAGCTCCTACCGGCAAGCGCAAAAGATATTGGTTAGTCTGATTTTAAGTGGTGTAATCCGGCCGCATTCTTCAGAAAAAGAAGAATATTTTACCACAAATTAGACAGGGCTGTGTCATACCAAATTCATTTCCTAAATCGTGATCATATTTTAAACGTTTTAAACCATGATTCTGAAAATAGTTGTTTTCCGGAAGGGCTAAATCAGGCGAAAAAAGCCGACTTTTGCCAAAATGTTGACGAATTTATATACAAAATACAAACCTTATTATTCGGATAATTTACGACTGGCGATGCCTATTGTGGTATCGCAGCTTGGTCATACTTTAGTACATCTGGCCGATAGTGTAATTGTTGGTCACTTTGCCGGAACCATCCAGCTGGCTGCGGTATCGCTAGTAAACAGCCTGTTTATGCTGATATTGGTTTTGGGTATGGGAATTGCCTATGGATTGACCCCTTTAATTGCACAGGAAAACGGACGCAAAAATTATGACGAGTGTGGAAAGCTCCTATCCAACAGTCTTATCATCAACATTTTAACATCTATTATATTATATATTTTTGTACATCTGGGTACCTTACTGGTTATTGATCATATTGGTCAGTCGCCCGAGGTAGTTGCCTATGCAAAACCTTACCTGGGCTACCTGGGTATATCTATTATTCCCCTGATGGTATTTCAGACCTTTAAGCAGTTTGCCGAAGGACTGGGTTTCACCAAACAGGCTATGTTTGTTTCTATCTGGGGCAACTTATTAAATATTATACTCGGTATCATCTTTGTAAAAGGCATGTTTGGTATTGCGCCTATGGGTGTTAAAGGTGTTGGTTTAAGCACCTTGATAGACCGTACCCTGATGGCTACCGTGATGTCTATTTACGTACTTCGTTCCAAACATTTTAAAGCATACGTTAAAAGCTTTAAAATCAATTTCATGGATAAAGTAAGAAGCCTTAAAATTGCAAAAATCGGTGCTCCTGTGGCCCTGCAATATTCCTTCGAAATCAGCGCCTTTAGTGGTGCCGCTATTCTGATTGGAACCATTGGCGCAGTTGAACAGGCTGCGCATCAGGTAGCCATCAACCTGGCTGCAGTTACCTATATGATGGCCAGTGGTATTGCATCCGCTGCCACGATAAAAACCGGTAATAACTTCGGAAAAAAGAACTTCAGCGACCTGAGACATGCGGCCATCGCCAGCTATCACGTCATTCTGCTATTTATGAGCATTACCGCTTTATTGTTTATTGTGGCCAACAACTTCTTACCTTACATCTATACTGAGGATATGGCTGTAATTAATATTGCCGCACAACTGTTGATCATTGCCGGCTTCTTTCAGCTTTTTGACGGAACACAGGTGGTTGGCTTAGGGGTATTAAGGGGAATTGGCGATGTAAACATCCCTACCCTGATTACTTTTATTGCCTACTGGGTGATTGGTATCCCCCTTGGATATTTACTGGGCATTGTACTCGGACTTGGGGTCAATGGCATTTGGTACGGATTGACCTTCGGCCTCCTCACTGCCTCTACCCTTTTGTTTTTCCGCTTTCAAAAACGCACCAAAATTATGGTCGGCTAGCGGCATATTCATCCGCAAATTTTTCCTGATTAAGATATATCAGCAATAAGGCCTGTTCAAAAACAGGCCTTATTTGCGTATAAACAAATATTTTAAAATTAATTCTACAAAATTAGTAGAATAATTTTGATTATTGAAAAAGTTGAATTAATATTGTCGACTAATTAGATAGACATTATATATGATACAAAAACTACTTGACCGAACCAGCCTTATTTTCTTTCGAAATATTGAGCAAAAAATGATGTGTTGTTGTTTGATCACCATCCCTGTCAAATAACTAATCCACATTTACAGCTTAAATATTTTCAAATTCAGATGAAACCATTCATACATAAATTATCCGCCCTCCTATTTTTGTTTTTCGTTTTTTCCAGCAGCCAGCAAAGCTTTGCTCAAGGAAACAATTTCATCGTCATCTCTGGTAAGATTGTTGACGAGCTCAGTAAAGAGCCTATTCCGGGCGTCAATGTGCTGATTAAAGGAACAGTTAATGGCATAGCAACAGGAAGTAATGGAGATTTTGACCTCAAAACACGGGCAAAATTCCCTTTAACCCTTGTTGTATCCAGCATAGGTTTTAAAACCCAGGAGTTTGAAGTAAAAGGAACCGACTCCAGAATAAACATTGCCTTGGTTACCCAAACACAACTGGGGCAGGAAGTAGTAATTACCGCTTCAAGAGTAGAAGAAAGTATTCTGAAATCTCCCGTAGCTATCGAAAAGCTCGATATCAGGGCGATTCGCGAATCGCCGGCCCCCAGCTTTTATGATGCACTGGAGAATGTAAAAGGCGTGCAGATGATTACCTCCAGTTTAACCTTTAAGGTACCCAATACAAGGGGTTTCAACATCCCCAACAACTTTCGCTTCATGCAACTGGTGGATGGTGTAGATATGCAGGCAGCTACCCTGGGCGTACCTTTGGGCAATGCCATTGGGCCAACCGAATTGGACATTGCAAGTGTAGAGATTACTCCAGGTGCAGCTTCAGCTTTATACGGTATGAACGCCATCAATGGAATGTCGAACCTGATTACCAAAAACCCTTTTCTATATCAAGGGCTCAGCTTGTATCAACGAACCGGGGTAAACCATGTTGACGGAATTGACGCCAATCCAAGTGTACTTACAGAAACAGCATTCCGTTATGCCCATGCGTTTAACAACAAATTTGCCTTTAAAATTAACGGTAGCTATATGCAGGGCACAGACTGGCGGTCTAACACGCGGCTGGACCAAAACCCCAACAATTTAAAAAGCGCCAATCCCGGCTTTCCTGCATTGGATGGTGCCAATAATGTGGCTTTTGATGGATGGAACAAATATGGTGATGACGCACTTGCCGGCAGTAATCTGGCCTCTAATGTAAGCGGACTAACCATCGACGGCAAACCCAATCAAACGCTTCGTGTCGTTAGAACCGGATATTACGAAGTAGATTTGGTAAGTCCTAAGGTGGATAACCTGAAGTTTGATGCGGCCTTACATTATCGGTTAACCGACCATGCCGAACTTTCTTATTCGTACCGGATTGGAAAAATGGACGGCGTGTTTCAGCGGGGAAATAAAATACAGCTGGATAATGTAATTGTACAAAACCATAAACTGGAGCTGAAAGGCAGTAACTTCCTGGTGCGCGGGTATGCTTCACTTGAAAACACGGGCGATTCCTACAATGTGAAGCCACTGGCAGATAACATTGATCTGTATGGTGACGGAACTGGTACTAATGGTAATTCGGCCTGGGGTACCAAGTTCAAAAATGCATTGAACACTTTTGCCACCAACAATGGCGGAGCCTTAACCTCGGCAAATTTGGCGGCGGCAACACAATATGCCCGTCAAATTGCCGATGCCGGTCGTGCTGAACCAGGAACACCGGAATTTCAAGCTTTAAAAAATACCATCAGAAACATCAACAATTGGGATTTCTACAATGCAAAAACATTGCCCAATGCACCTAAAACCGGAGGTGCCGCATTGATTCAAAAAAGCAGGTTGTACAACCTGGAGGGACAGTGGGATTTGTCTAAAAAGGTAAAGATATTTGACCTGTTGCTTGGTGCCGATGCCCGTATTTACGACATCGTTCCAGATGGAAATAACTTTGTCGACTTTAAACGTCCAATTAATGAGCGTAATGTTCCCCTGTCCGATGGCAGCTTTGGTCAGGATGTTTATTATAAAAAGTTTGGTGGCTTCGGTCAGGTTACCAAGACTTTATTTGATGAAAAATTGAAGTTGTTCGGTTCAGTACGGATTGATTACAATCCTGAATTTGATCCTAAACTTACTCCACGCCTGGCGGCAGTATATACAGTTGCCAACCGTCACAACTTCCGCTTTACCTTTCAGCAAGGTTATCGTTTCCCAGCCTTGTTCGAGGCCTTGTCTTTTGTAAACAATGGGACCGTAAAGCGTGTGGGTAGTTTGTCTTATATCAACGAAGGACTAGGGTATCTTGAAAATAGCTATACCCAGGCTTCCATCATCAACTTTAATGCAGCGGTAAGCAGTCAGGGTAACACTGATGCGGCTGCACTAGCTAATAGGGGGCTATTGATTAGAGCCGATTTACCTAAAGCCCGTCCTGAGAAAATCAATTCCTTTGAAATTGGCTACAAAAGCATTTTGCTGGATAACAAACTGGTGGTCGATTGGGATGCCTATTCGAACGTATACGATGGATTTTTAGGGCAGGTACAAGTAAATGTACCCATTGGCACTACTTTAGGTACCGATGAAGCTGTAATTGCCATGATTGACCGGAACCGCGATGGTGCAGCCGCCAATGGTGGGAATGCGGCAAGCAACGGACAAGCGCGCTACAGGGTATATACCAATGCCAAAAACAAATACCGCAACTACGGATCCTCATTGGGTATTACCTACAACTTTTATGAAAAATTCACTGTGGCTGGCAACGCCAGTTACAACAGGATGAAAAGCAATGCTACCAATGACATTTTTGTAACCGGTTTCAACACCCCAAAATGGTCTACCAACGTGTCATTTAGCAACCGCGAAATATTCAAAAACGTGGGCTTTAGTGTAGTTTATAAATGGCAGGACTCGTTTTTATGGGAAAGTCCGCTTGTAACGGGAACCATTGCGGCTATTAACACTTTTGACGCACAGGTGTCTGTAAAAATACCTGCAGCAAAAACCAGTGTAAAAGCAGGCGCTACCAACATATTCAACAAACGTTATTTACAATATGCAGGCGGTCCAACAATTGGCGGTTTATACTATGTGGCCATTACATTGGATGGTTTATTAACTAAATAAAATATTAACAACCACAAACCTAAACAACATCCGGTAGTCTGTAAACAGGCTATCGGATTTAAACATTAAAAAAGCACAATGAGTACATCCGAGCAACAAATAAAAGTAAATATTCCTCAAAAATCTCAGGAAAAAAAATGGCGGCAAATTGCCTATTTGTGCCTGTTGATTCTGGCTGCCCTCTTTATTGGCTATGCCTTATACAGCTACCTCACTTACGAATCGCTGTTGGCTTTTGGCCAGGAGTTGTACGCCCAGATGGATGATAAATTTTATTGGATGCTGGCAGTAGGCTTCTTTGCACAACTTGTTGATGGTGCTTTGGGGATGGGTTATGGTGTGGTTTCTACTACCCTATTGTTGTCAGGAGGACTAAATCCGGCTGTTATATCCGGTAGTATTCATACTGCCGAAATGTTTTCCAGCGGCGCATCAGGATTTAGTCATTACCGGTTTGGCAATGTCAATAAAAAGCTATTCAAAACGCTGCTTATTCCAGGTGTATTGGGTGCTGTTGGCGGAGCTTTACTGTTGTGTTACGCTGGTGATGCGTTTTCGCAATGGATCAGGCCAGTTATTTCTGTATATACACTTTTATTGGGACTCAAAATATTAAGCAATGCTTTTAAAGACAAACCAAAACCTCAGAAGGTGAAGCGCGCAGGCTGGTTAGCGGGTGCAGGAGGCTTTTTAGATTCCTTTGGCGGTGGTGGCTGGGGCCCGTTGGTTACTTCTACCCTAATTTCAAAAGGGCGCACCCCAAAGTATGTTATTGGATCGGTTAGTTTAACCGAGTTTTTTGTAACGATGGCCAGCGCCATTACCTTCTTTTTTGTATTGGGTGTTAGTCACTGGCAATCTATTGTAGGCTTAATTGTAGGAGGCGTAATTGCAGCGCCAATCGCTGCCCGCCTGGTGGGCAAACTACCTATTAAAAAGATGTTTATTGGTGTTGCAGTAATCGTTATCCTATCCAGCGTACGTATCATCTGGATGTCGATTGGCAAAATCATTTAATCCTGATCATAGGATCAGGTAAAGAAAACGGGTAGTTTATTTAATAAACTACCCGTTTAACATATTTAGATAATGAAGCCCCTCTGGTGTAATAGATGCCGAATGTTGTACACTGTCTCTATTGATTCTGATATACCCCAGCGCTTCCAGTTCTTCGTAAGTCTCTTCCATTCCACCCAATATTGAAGAACTTACCTGTTGATCAATAATTTCCAATAGTGATCTGATTGCTTCTTTTTCCATGACTTTAAATATTTGGTTATTTAAAGATAAGAAAAACTAAACTTTTATCCTTTCTATTGTTTGTGCTTTATTTGCGGTATTTATACCCTTCAACTCCACATATTTTACGTTAGGAATCCAGAACGAGCCTCCTTCTATACGTACAAAAATACGGTCAAGCTGAATCTTCTTTTTGTTCACTGTTACATACACATGATATTTTTTATCATCCGCAGATTTCTGAAGATACATGGGTAGCTTTTTATGCGATACAAATCGCAGTTCGTACTCGTCATCGCCGATAGCCTTCGACTGAATGCCATAAGCAAATTTGCGTTGGATATAGCTCAGTTCTTCTCTCCCCCCTTTTTCGCTATATCTAAGCCAATATACTTTTATCGGCTCCTTTTTATTCAATTCACCATCCTCATCTACATTCAATTCACAAATAATGGTATTGGTATTTGGATCTCTTTGCAGATAAAAAAGCTGATTACTGATACCGTGTGGTACAGGAAACTTTAACGGAGAGGGATCACTATTATCGGCTGTCTGCGCATAAACGCCCAGATCTAAAAATAAAGCAATAAAACCCAAGATAAAAAGAAGACGGGCGTTAGGTTTTACAGATTTCATAGTCAAATTTATTGAGGGTCAAATTTAGTCCAAAACTATGATACCTGATACCAACGCCCGTTATTTTACATTATGCCGATACTTTTAATACAGACTAGCTAACCAGATAGCTATTTTTGATGTTTTTTAGCTGCTGTGCATGACGTTGAGTATGATAAATCACAAAATACACCGCTTCAAGCCGGGTTAACTGTCCCAAACCAGGGATTTCAAAGGCCAGACATATTTTATCCAACTCTTGCTCCAGATCAGAAACAGTGTTGCTGATATCAGTTTTTATTTGTTCCAAAGCCTGCAGCAACCTTTCCTTTTGATATTCTTTTATCTCGGGCAAAATAAATTCGGGTGCATTATATTTTGCCGTAAAGTCAAGAAAAATACCTTTAATGTTATTCAACATAGCATCGGGTGCCCTTTCTGCATCTTTAACTGGTCCGTTTAGCAATGTTCCAAATCCGGAATTAGCCATTATAATGTGCTGTGCAACCTGCCCAGGTGTCCAGCTTCCTTCAAAAGGCTGGGTATTTAATTCTGTTTCATCAAAAGATGAGATCAACTGCTGAAATGTGGTTATCGTGTTCTGCAATTCAGTAACAATTTCCTGTTTATTCATGTTTTTATAAGCTTAAGGGTTAAAGGGTACGGCGTTTTACAATAATTTTAAAATAAATTTACAATGATTTAATGAGAAAAATAGGGCCCAAATACGCCAAAAAACGGGTTATTTACGACAAAATTCAGGTTAATGTCATAAAATATTAATTTTAATAGTGTATGATGTACACTATATAAAAATAAGTATGTATATTTGTCTTATTAAAAAATGACAACAAGTTCTATCCAGGATAGCTAATCAATCAGGATAGAAATAAAGACAAAACCCGTTCATACAGGTTTATATTTGGTTAGAATAGAGGAGAGCTTGGATGAGTCGCCTCTTTCTTTTTTTATAGGGGTTTTGTTTGCTCTGTATCAGTACTTTAGAGATAACTTCAGTTTGAGTGGTTAGTAATCTAGTTAATTAATGTTATTGTATTTAGCGACAAAGATAGGCACTTACAGCCTATTTTAGAGGGTTCATCCCTATTCTCATCCCTGTCTCATCCCTGTCTCATCCCTGTAATATTACATCATCCCTTCATCAGCAAAGCTATAAAATGCACCCTTACTTACAATAAGATGATCTAGTATCAAGATGTCCAACAGTCTTGCACCTTGTTGTAGCTTCCTTGTAAGGTCGATGTCGGCTTTACCCGGTTGTAACTCTTCACTTGGGTGATTATGACAGAGGATGATACCACTAGCCCCACTCTTTAAAGCTACAGCGAATATGACCTTCGGGTCTGCAAGTGTCTCTGTAACTCCACCCATAGATATATCTACTATACCCAATACCCTGTTCCTCCTGTTAAGCAGAAGGATTTTAAACTCTTCAATGAGTTCGATCTTACCGAACGACCAGTGGGAAATAAAGACCTCATGGGCTTGCTTAGAGGTGCTGATTTGTGGTCGTTCAGATGGTTTGTACTTAGGCTTATAGGTCAGCTCGACCTCGGCCACTTTAAATAATGTGTTATGTACCATAGTTTTATTAATTATGGTACCCAACCAAGCTTTCCGAGCGACTAAGTAAAGAGGCACACGGAATAAATGGACTGTGCGAGGGCTATCGTGGGTTTATGCCGGAACTTCTTTAAACGTGTCGCTAGGACAAGCTTACCTTTGTGGAGTAATTAATACAATCTACTATACTCGCTATGTGTATATCCACATTTCTTACCTATTTATAGTTTTATAGGGAAGGTTTAGATTGTGGATATTGGGACGATGGGTATTGATGAGGGAGCTGTCTAACCCTTATGTTATAAAAGGTAGGTAGTTACCCTCGTCAGTCGGGTGCTGTACCTTTTAAATGAACAGGAACAATTGTACACGTGTCTTCAGCTCTAAAATAGAAAGTGTACATGCTCTTACAGCATGGGGTTACCGGGCTTACTACTTTTAATGGCACAGATTAACAATAATCATCAACCCCATCTCCACCTGTCCACTCTAAACCTTGCGCTAAGCAATATTGCTTTTCTGCTCCTTTCTCTTCGAAGAAGGTGCCTTTGCTAGTATGCACGAACATACCATCTTCAAATGTAACCTCTGCAAGTGCCCAGCCTTTCATTCCTTCTTCATTATGCGTCATAACGTATATCGATTGTCCATCATTTATCACTACGCTCTTGTAGACAACTGACGAGTACAAATCATTAACACAAAACACAGCATCTTCGGTTAGCCTTTGACTATAAGCTTGTATTGGTTCACCCGTATATTCTTGCGGACAACATGGAAATTCAGATGGTGTTTGCCATTCACGTTGCAAAGCATTCGGTGTGATTGCTTGAATTAAGATCGGTGCTTTTTCAATTGGCTCTCCGTAGCTAGTGTAACGAGTAAATATCCATGCATCTAAAGAACCACCTATTGGAAACTTTTCACTCTTCGCCCAAGCAGAAAGCCGTTCTCTGCAGTCCATTGCTTCATCTTCACTTACCGCACCCATCCAATCATAATTAGGGTCTCGAAACAGTCCTTTGAACTTCGATGGTTCTTCAAGAAACTCTTCTACACTTCCGCAAACAATGGCTATGCGTCTTGCTGTAATGGGGTTTAGTAGTATATTTTCTAGTTTCGTAACCCAACGAAGGTTACTTGGGCGATTGTTTTGTCTGTTCGTGTCTATGTGGTCTACGACATGCTGTGGAGTAGGTGGAGTACCATGAAATGCCGTTGCTATTATACGGTGAATGGTTGCGGATGCTATCTCAAGATATCCTGTATTGATATTTACTTTGCCGAATGTCCAAAGGTTATCATACTTACGTGCTCGTCCACCAAGCTTAGAATGGCGGTATACCATGCCGTTCTCTCTTACTGAGTAAACTTCTTCCTTGTAGGTACAGCATATATCGTCTTTTAAATCAAATAGGTTCATTAAAAATCAATCGTTAACCGAATAAGAAAGGGCACGTGTCATTACAACACGTACCCAATTAACGCTCTCTCTGTAAACGTAATAAGAAATAATGTAAACACCAAACTTGATACGTCTTAGTAGTTAGACTTCGACTAGCTCTGACAGTTTTGCTGCAATATCCCGCATTGATTCTTCTTGGGTGCTAAGACCGCTTCTTGATCCGAGTAGAGGGCTGACTTCGCGTAGGGCTTCATAGGTCGTGTTGTGCACGATGGGAACCAACTGGTCGCGCGCAAGCAGTGCTGAAAGCTCTTTGTCTGCGATGCCCTCCTGTGGGAGACGGCGAAGTAGTGCAGGAGTTACCAGCACAAGTCCGATTCGCGAATTCGCTAATCCCTTGTCGATCGCACGCATTAGTGGGACACCGAGGCCGACATCTTTCTCGCTGAACCAAACAGAAACCCCTTGTGACACAAGCAAATCGTGCAGCTCCTTAGCCGCCCCCAGTCTATCATCCCAAGCGTGGCAAAGAAAAACATCCCGAAGGTCGGGTTGCACTGCTCTTTCTTCAACTGTGCGGCGGATTGGTGTGAGTGTCTGCACTTCGGCAGGTGTGTAATATACTGAGGAGCCTGCTCGCGACCAGCGAGGCTTTACACTTCTGCTGCTTCCACCACCACTACTCCGACTGCTGGCACTACTCACCGACGAGGAGTAGTTGGGTGTTGAGTAATAAGGGTCGGAATTGTAGCTACGATAACCACGACTACTACATGCAGGGCATGCTGCTGCTCCACTTGCTGTGCGATGACCATATCTTGGCGCTGTACATCTTGACATGTTTTTAAATTTAGAGGTTAACATTAGATATCTTCTTCAAGCATCTTTATCTCACGAAGTAAGAAGTCGACACCTTTTCTAAGTAGAATAAGAGCTTGTAGGAAACTAAACTAGCACTTTCCGTTCATAATTGCAAATGATGTTGCTCACCGCACCGCGAATTTGAGCTGTATGTCTTTGCAGAAGGAATGCGTAGCATGACTGCAAAGAATGTCTTACACAAGGAACTGGCGAGGCATTTGAATAAGGGAATTGTGAAGAGGCTATCAAATGGCATGACAGTTACGCAGCATACAGCGATGCGCAGGTGAGCACATAAAGATGGATAGCCGCTGCATTGCTAATCAAATGAACTTTAGTGAATGAAGATTAAATGCAAGGAAGGCTATCACGTAACCGGGACTTTGTGGAAGGCATTTAGCATGACAGAGATTATTTAAGACTGAGTGAATCCAGGATAAGACTTTATCCTAGATGAGCGAAGGCATCTCTGGCGTGGTTAATGCACCCACTTAGGAGCGGTGTAGTACCGCTTTTCCGGCGACTAGCTTTGTTCAAACCCCACAAGCCTGTTGAAAGAACGAATAGTCCGTAATGCCGTTTGTAAGTAGCACTACAGGATGTTATACCTTATAAAGGAATGACCAAGACTCCCCATTCACGGCCTAAGCCACCCCTCTTGTGAAGGGGGATGGATTGGGAATGTAGTTAAGTAAACTTAAACAAAGGGATCACTTACAAGTTCCTGCTCATGCTTGAAGTACTCCCATATTAATTGACTCGGAAGGTTGCTATGGTTGAAGTTCTTCGCTAGGTTGTACTTCTTAATCAAAAACAAAAAGTTTGGCTTGCCATAACCGTTAACTAAGGAATTATATACTATCGCATACAATTCGTTCTGTGAGAGCTGTGCCCTAACCAAACTTGTATAGAAAGACCTCCTGTCGTCTGTTATTAATGGAGACAAATGAACATACTTGAAGATATGATACAGCTGTCGGAAATAGTGATTTAATGTATTTTCGTACTGATGGTAGGCCTTCTTGTAACTAGTGTTTAAGGCCAACTCTATTTCTTCGAAGCTTGCAAATGGAATAGATAGAGACTCCATAGGAAAGCCAGAAACATCATGCACAGGCGGCCGAGCATGCCCTGAAGAGAAATGATCTAGCTCTTGTTTCCAAACAATGAAAACAGCTTTTCCGTTTGATGTAGAATTTTGGCGTTGCCAAGATGATGTATAGGTGAGATCTTTTACAGTGCTTGCATGCAATTGCAACAACTCGAAAAATGTATTCTCGAAGCCTTGTGTTTTGAAAGTGTTGGACTGATCGATGTATACCATTCTAGTATCCTCAAGCTCTTTGATCTGTAAATTGAGAGCATCTTGGTTTATCTTGATATCTTTCCTTTGCTCCCTTAAAGCAAGATAGAATAGAAATACACTAGCCAGTGACCAAATAACTCCAACTGTACCGGAGAGGAATGAGCCCATGTTGCCGAGTAAAGAAGAGTCAGCCTTTACATTTGCAACTAATGTTTGCTGCTCCCATGAGAACACGATAATGCCAATAAGAGCAACGAGGACGCCACCGATAAGAAAAGCGAGTACCAGATTCTTTATTAGTCGATTTGACACTCTAGGTGATGGTGATGATGATTCTGAGGACGCCATAATTAGTTTTTAAGTGTTATACAAGGTGAAGATATAAAAAAGAGCCACACGTTGGGTGCAGCTCTTTAGTAATATTCTGTTGTACCTGTTACTTACACTCGTAGGTAAACTTGTACTCCTCATTGTAGGTATTTGACGTGCCACTGGAAGAAACCATCTTGGCCGACATTAGTTTACCTGTAGCATCGTTCGCATAGGTAAAGTTAACTGTAGTTTGGTTAACGCCCGGTTCGTAAATGATCTTACTAGGCAGGTTCTTAGACAGCTTGCCAATGTAGGGTGTAACGCGATAACCGATCTCGTCAAAGTCCAACACCTCACCAAACAGCCAACCATAAATGATATTGTTACTGCCTTCTGCGCTGCCATAGGTGATGTTAACCCAAGCTTTGGTGTTGTAGGCAGAGGTAGATAGGTTACCGTTTAAATAAGTGAGGGTCTGCTTGTCCGTACCAATAGCTGCTTCGATCAGTTGACCATCAGTGTTATACTTGAAGTTCAGTACATCATTTCCTTGATTGGCACTGGTAACTTTGCCACTCGCATCAAGATTGTACACCTCTGTATCACCTCCTACACCTTTCCATGTTACTTTGTTATTTGCGTAAGTAAAGGTTTCGTACTCGGTCGATTGCGCTGTACCGTAATCCACTCTTGTTATTCTTCCTTCACTGTCATAGCTGTAATAGTACTTGTCTGTACTTCCGTTGTGAATGTGCTCTACCAGTTTAACCTTGCAGGTGTTTTCTTGTTCCGGTTCAGTTTTGTTTTTAGAGCATGAAGCTACGATCAGCATGCAAGCTGCTGAGAGCATTAAAATAGATTTGTTCATCTGATTATATATTTAGTTATAATTTACCTTGTGTTTTGCGCTATAAGACCTTCTACAGCAGTTTCGTAAGCTTGACGGTGATTAGCTGCCAATAGATTTAGTTCTTTAACTATCTCCTTCAAGTCCTGTGTGCCATATATATAGTGATTCATACTGTTCATCTGTGATGGGTCTTTAACGGTAGTTACAATTATTCTTGTTACCCCTTCACGAGATAGCCAGTTCATCAAAGAGTGTTTCTTGTCCAAGGCAAGTAATAACCGGATTCCCTTACCGAAGATGGATTTCTCCAATCCACAAGATGTAAGGAGTGTCTTTCTTACACCTCTGTCCATGACAGCGGTAAACTCGATCCTAAATATTACTGTACTGGTATGATAGTCGTTAATGACTATGGCATTAACATCTTCCTTCTTAGCGGAGTCGCCAAGCAGTTGTTCGATAAGGATTGTTTGTAGTTTGGACTTTTCTTGGTTCATGGTCTTTGCTAACCGATAGTCCCAACTCGGCGGGTTAACAATGTAAAAGCGTGGAACTGTAGCCAATCCGCGCTTGAGGCCCTAGGAAGCCCAACACAACAGAAAGGAACAGCCCACGCTTTTGCATGGACGTTCACTTATCTGTTCTTGTTGTGTTTAAAATTTCCTAGGTTCCAAGCACAAGAACAAAAGCTAACGCTTATATCTTAATAATGTAATTCTATGTTGTGTGGTGTACTGTCTGGTTTAGTCCTCCGCTTTTAGTTTGTAATACTACAAAGCTAATGAAGATTAATGAAACTCATGCAGAGACCAGTACCATTTATTCAGTTGCGGGTATTGGTTCGTCTATTATAAAGGTTACGTTTTCGTTCTCCCCCTCTGCAAGCCGCCTGTAGAAGAAACCACGAATGTCTTTTGTATTTGCATCTACTCTGATGCAGGATTCTATGTCTACTCCTGTTACCTCTTTCATTGTAAGCTTCATAACCTGCCGTAGAAACTGATTGTGTATCAGTGAGCCAAACCTTGAAACGGCCTCGCTGTCAAAACCAATATAGATCAGCAGTAGAGAGTTGCGGTTACGGGTAAGGGGACATTGAAGAAGTAGCTGAGATACTCCTGCACTAGATTGTTATTGTTGTTCGGAAGGTGGTTAACGAGTACGCTTGTCCTGTACTTCCTGGTCTCGAAGTTGGAAACTACGCCTCGTGCCGCTTCGATAATGTGGTTAAATAGTTGTAGCACTTCGTTGTTCATTTGTTGCTCTGCGGTAAATTGATCGTTAACCGTTGTTGCTTTCTTTGCTTTCATGTTGTGATTATGTGGTTTAACTGTGATTTCTATTGCTATAAAAGGTAGTTGCTCTGTTCGCCAATCCTGTTGACCAGTGTACCTTTTAAAAGATAAAGGCTCGCCGTTAGTACTGGCAAGCCCTCTTAGGATTTAAAGATGATGGATGAACCTGTCCGGCTGTACTGACAAGCACGTTCGAAAGAATGTCGAATAGTCCGGCTGTTTTACAACTTTAGTACTGTAGCTTCTCATGGCGAACCTATCAATGAGCTTTTGTATCTCATGTTCAAACGGACAGTCATGGAACAGGTATTCAATCCTGTAGTTGTTCTTGATATCGGCCTCCAAGTAAAAGAAAAATGAAGGTGTTAGTAACGTGAACAGACCATGGGAGTCTGTGGGGTCTTGTTCATTGTTCAACATGATGATGATTCTGTCATCCTTGGTCGGCAAGTTGCTGTACAGCTCCTTTACTAGTTTTACGATTACATGGTACATATCTGCAATGATAGGGTTCATTACCTTTTGTGTATCGGTACCATACTGCGCAGCGCGTGCTTTGTTCTTATAAATGGGCTTAGTCGAGCTTAAACGTGCTTCTATTTGCTCCTGTGCTGCCAAGTCTTTTGTAATGTGAGTGTTCCGAGTGATCTCTGGCTTCATTTCTAATCTTTTAAAAGGTGAATTGCTTGTTTTGATGCTGTAGGAAAAGCTGTTTCATAGTACCATGTAAGACTTGTATGTACTGTTAGCTTTCCCATCTTGACCATGCCCGGGGTGTGGTCAGACCTACGGCACTGAGGCCTACATATACAATTTTTTCTATTAGGGCACTCCTTATAATTGGCCATAAAGGCTGTTTTACCTTTTATAAGATTAGGATGATATGGCAAGATCGGGAGAACCTCACGTCCCGCAACATAAGTATTGATTCGGTTTTCAAGGTTAGCAGTGTGGAGAAGGGCATAAAAAAACCATCAGATGATGGTTTAATGTTGTTGCTGATAGTATTGTATATCCACGTTTTAAACCTTCCCGTATAAACTACGAATTGGTAATATCTGTGGATATGATTTAATTAAATTGATTTAATGATTGGCCTCCCCAATGGATAAGCCTTTAATCCATCCTTATTAGTCGTACGCTTCGTGTAAAAGTAGTAGGTTAAATCGTTTGCGTAGGTCTTAGCGTTAAACCTGAACCTTTTGTATATCGGTTCTAACCGTTTAAGTACATCTGCTTCCAATACCTCTTTATCGTTCTTAAACTCCTTATGAATTGCTTTAACCATCGCAGGATTGAACCTTGCTATCCCGATTTTCTCTTTATTTACCAGAGCGTTGATGAGATGCATCTTGAAGCCTGCTGTTTCCATTTTATCATAACCAATTAAGAAAAACGCTTCCACTATATCTGGATACTTGTCTCTAAGCTTATTGATTTCTGTATGCGGGTCGTAAAACCTAAATACCATGCCCTCTGTTGGTTCTGTATACTTCTTAAGAACATTTGCAACTGCCTCTGTGATCTTTACTTTAGTCTTAGCTATGGCTAAGTTCATGTTATGCTCATCACGAATAGGAAGCATGATGGCACGACGTGTTACATTGAAATATTTAGAGTCTGCATAAGCATCATTTAAATACTTAAAGCCTCTATAGTAACTCCTTACCTCCTGTTCCCGTATATAGTTGTCCACCATGTTAGGTTCCAATTCCTGCTCATCATTAACAAAGTCGGTAATGAAGGTATTCTGATGCCCTTGCTCGAAAGTGATCTTTGCTCCCTCCTCTTCAGATTCTTCCGCATGCTTAACCATCAGTTCGTGGGCTGAATATGCACTGCTGATAAAACTCTTCGCTTCTACTGGATTCTTAAAGACGATGTTCTCATTGTAGTTGGTTATGTGAGTTAGAGAGTTCATCTGACATTTCTCTTTTGAGCCTTCAGGTTTCCTAAATCGTCCGCTAATCTGTATAACATCTGTTGCGGGATTTAGTATTGAATGGCTAGCTGAATAAACATCCGTAACCATTATTACATCAGGTTTATAATCTAAATCGATATCAACAGCGGAGAAGCAACGTGAGGTAAGAAAGTTGTACTGAGCATAGTCACCTAACTCTGTTGATGCATTCTGAATGCCTAGGTCATTCAAAACGGATACACTATCCTCTGCGCAAAACACCTTTGACTGCTCCTGTATGCCCAGCAATTTAATAATGCTGTAGATAGTTATTGTAGAGTTTAAGAAGATAAAGACGGGTTGATCGGTGCATTTATCTAAAGTTACTTTAAGCGCATGGACAATGTTATTTGTACTAACTAGAGTTAAGTCCTTCTTGTAATCGTACGTTGGTACTATTTTAACGTTCTTGAACCCATGTAAAGCAAAACGGGGGTCGCTTGGTAATATGGCTGTAGCGGACACCATAGCTTTACCTTTAAACTGAAAGAAGTCTTTCATTGGTGCAATGATCTTCCCTCTATAGTTAACATCAGTAATTAGTCTATCGCACTCATCCAACAACAAAAAGAAGTCCTTGAATAGATCAAATCGCTTGTGCCCCTCAATGACCGGCCTAACCTTAGACAAATAGCCCTCTGGAGTTGTTACAATCTTCTTTGGGTAGGTATCACTATTTAGGTAGTCTTTTACATGCTTCCGTGTCACACCTTTGTAGACACCCAGAATAGTTGGATGCTTATTTTTCTTACCTTCGATTACAGGAACGTTAGGCTCAACTATTATGCTGTGCCGCTTTTTATAATGTATCTCCCAGAATGTGGCTCCCAGGCCAGGTAGGGTTTTAAAAATGATGCTGTCGGTAGGTATACCATTTGACTTGAAGGGCTCTAACTGCCCCAGGTATTCTATATCTTCTGTAATAGGGTACTCTATTATCTCTAACTGACTCATAACTTTAAATACTAAGAATAAAAAAAGCGTAGGGAACTAACCCTACGCTACATTTGTTAACCATTTAGTGCTACATCAGAAAGATCTTCTGCTGTAAAGTCTACTTTGATTAATCCTACGGCATACTCTTCGATAAAGCGGAGTATATCGCTACCAACAACAAGCTTAAAGCCTTTGGAAGCTTTAGCGAATTGGAAATCAATCCAGACGTACTTACGCTTAGCCTTGTCTTCGCGAATTATAAACTTCCAGTTCATGTTAGCACCGTCCTGTAGGTGCTGAATGATTCCAACGAAGTCCGAAGCCTCGTTCCTTACCATTTGGTTTACATACTCAATGAAGTCCGGCCTTGTAAAGTAGCCATTGGCATCGTACTCCTTGAAGAACTGTTTAGCACCTAATCTGCGACCACGCCCTTGCTGTTGGTCTTCCACATGTTTAAATAAAGACATATATTTTATCTTTCAAGTCAACTACATTGTTGAAGTGATGATACAAATGTCAGGAGAGCCAGAGACGCTCGGGGCACTAGAACTTTATCCGTTTTATAAACTTTTATTGCGCTGGTAATGACCTGTTTATTCTTACATGGTTGTTAAACATAGCATGAATGTAGTCTTTAGGTATGGCGACTGTTTCCCTGTTTACATACCCGATCAGTTCCATTATGTCAAAGAAGAAGTTTGCCTGTGCATCAGAGAGCAAAACATCATCAGGGATAGTCAGGATTGTATGTTTTATAAGGTAAACTTGTAAGTGTAAACAGAACTCTACCAGTAATTTCTTCACTCGTACTGTTGGCTTGCGTGGTCTTAACTCTGCTGTAGCTTTTAACCTGTCCGAAGCTATTGGGGTGTCAGAATTAAAGTCATCACCAAACAAGTTGAACAGTATCTTCTCCCCAAACATATTAGGTAGTTGCCTTGATTCTACCGCATTGTATATCTGTTCACACATCCATTTTGCTATTGCGGTGTCTTTAACGGCCACGCTTCCTGTAACAGGCTTGGCGACCAGTTGAAAGTGCTGATTAGGTTTTGATTCCTTATAAGCCAACAGAAACTTTGCAACCTCCTTTGAAGTAATGTCATCCTCATAATTCTGCCAGTACGCATCATACCTTACCCTTATCTGTTCGTTCTTCTGTAAGATCAGGTATAGCAATTCTTCATAGTGGCCTGGTATATCATAAGTAGTTACAGCTTGTTTCAGACCTTCTGAGAGGCGCAAATAATCTGCCTCCCTCATGTAATCCACGTAAACAGGAACCCCTCCTGCCTGTTGTGCGAGCGTTATATCGTCATCGGTGATGTTGGGTATATACTCTTTAATTCTATTAAAGTCAGGGTTGAGTGTGGTTTCGTACATGGCTATCTGTTTAAGCGGAGCAGTTACCCACTCCGCTGTAAAGATATTAACTGGTATGATGTTTTCAAGTACGTATATCAGATATCGTCCAATCGTAACTCATATGGAGCCACAACCTTACTGGCTTGCAGATATATCTCGGTAGTTACTATACTGCTATGATTAGCCCTCTCCCGTATGCTTTGGTGGTCTACACCTGCATCAAACTGATTGGTTATAGACGTATGTTTTTGCTCGTACAACGTCCTTCCTGCAAATTGTGGGTAGGCTTTTCTAAATCTCCGCATCCATGTGCCAAGGTCTTCATAGCTAAGGGGCTTACCAGGCTTTAATCTATTATAACCACCGAATAAGTACATCTCATTTGTGATAACAACGTCCTTCCTCACAGTTTTACTATATATAATATCGATTAACTCCGTAGCCTTTGCAGAAATGATTACAGTTCTTACCGTATCGTTCTTCTTATTGACAACACGTAGTCTATTCCGTTTAAGATCAATATGCTGTGTCTTTATCAAGACCTGTTCCGATAGTCGGATATTGTTCTCGTAAAGTAGCAGTGCTGCTAAGTATAGCGATGTGTACCGTAGCTTCTCTTTATGTTCGAGTACATTATAGAACTCATTGAGTAACTGATGAGAGAGTACTTTAAACCGCTTAGCCTGCTTGGCTTCGTTCAGCTTCTTTAACTTCTTAAGATGATTTCGGATTGGTAACTCATTATAGTCAATCAGCCACCCATAGAACTGAGTTATGTATTGATAGTGTTGGTTGACAGATGCGTTACACAAAGGTTTTGTATTAATGCCGCCCTCGTTATTAAGCAAGGCTATCCTGTATCTGAGCCAAAACTCTGCTGACAGGTCAGCTAAAGTATATTTTCGCTGTGGCTCTAGATCGAAGTAACGAAGTAATTTATTATGGTACTGTCCGTAATTACTTAATGCACGTTGCTCTATAGTCCCTTCCATCTTCTGTAGTGTTTTATAGGCATAAAATGCTTCAATGGTAGCCCTGACAGTGTTCTTCATGGTAACTGCACCTACGTTTGGTATTGCATGTAATTCATGGACGATAATCTCAATATCCTGTTTGTACAGTTCCGCTAACTGTGATTCGATATACGCCTTCTTATCCTTATAGTCCTGTGGAAGCGCATTGAAGAACTCAATAGCTCTACTTTTAACGCTTCCGTTGCCATAGTACTTCTTTTGACAGGTGTACTTGTAGTCAAGGTAATACTTTTGCTCCTTCGAGTCTTTGCTTGGTACAGACAGGTAGATTTCTACCCCATTATGATTCTTTAAAAGGTACTTAATTGATTTTGTTAGTGATCTTGTGATCTTCATTAGACAGTAGTCTGTCTCATCCCTGAAGTCATCCCTATCATGCCTATTTGAGAGCAAAAACCGCCTCTAGAACTTAAAAGGCGCAGCTCCCGTTCATACAGGTTTATATTTGGTTAGAATAGAGGAGAGCTTGGATGAGTCGCCTCTTTCTTTTTTTATAGGGGTTTTATAACCTAATAATCAATCATACACTTGCTCATTTGATTCGGTTCAGTAACATCAATAGCGATATTCAATCTTAACTACATCATCAAAACTGCTTACCCGATGGTGCTTTGTAATATTCGTATATTCCTGATTAGTTTCAATTACAACAGTCTGATTGTCGCCCCAGTATGCTTTTATAGGTAGGTTGGCCCCTTCTGCGCAATAAATACTCCCGCTTCCACCGCGCAGACTAATGCTGACATCTGTTAAAGCATTTTTGCCGCTACCATTGGTTTGCACACGCACAAATCGATTCCCATCGGGCGAACGGATCTCAGACAATAAACCATTTCTGTAATTCATTTCAGTAAACACTTCGGGTGTAAGTATTTCGGTTGTTTCCTCTATAGATAGTGTTGTGGCATTACCAACATTTGGTGGTGGAGGCTGAACCTGAACGACAACCTGTTTTGTTAATGAATGTCCCAGGCCCGGAATCGCCGGATTTAGGTTTGCCGCTGCAGTAAAATCATCAATTAAAGCTTTCAATTGCGCAATAAGCGCAGGCGCTTCAACCTCACCTTCATAAACCCGAAGCAGGTCTTGTACTTTGAAAAACTCCTCACTACGCTTAATCTTTCCATTTGAAACAATAATTGCGACTTCATTTCGCAAGTCTTCAAAAATATCTATATCAAAACCGGTTTCTTTTTTAATAAACTGCGCAAAATTCACATCTACACGACTTCTTAAACGCATCAAATAACCGCGAAGACATTGTTGCAGTACATCAAGTTTTTGCTCTTGAAAGTCCTGTTCGGTTCGTTGCTGTTCCCTCAGGTAATGTTCGGCAGCAGGATCCCATTGGTCAAACACCATACTTCCGGTATAATGCTCCAAATGATAGTTTAATGTAGCAAGTAGCAGTGTTCTGTACTTTTTCAGTTCAGTTTTTTTTTCGTCGGAGGTCAATTTCAATGCTATTAAGTTTTCTTACGACTTGTGTTCGATGACTCAATATAGTAAACAGTTTGAAAAGCATCAAATTCAGCTTAAAAGCGGTCCGATTTTGGGCCCTATAGCGCTGCCTTAGTTCTATCCTATATTGTTCGGACCTGATTCGTCTATTGTTCGGAAAAATGCAACTGGTAGTAGTCTCCTGGCAAAACCAATCCAAATACGTCAGCGATGTCGCTAATCGTCGTGCTTTCAACCTCGTAAAACTCCAAAAAAATCCAAAATAAGGTGCAGAAATTACCCTAGCCTTGTTCCTTAGCCTTAACCAAAGCACCCAAAAAGGTTTCCGGAGCCTGCGCACCCGATACGGCCAATTTCTGATTAAAGATAAAAAACGGAACACCTGTAATCCCCAAATCCTGCGCCGTTTTCTCGTCATATCTTACTTCATCAGTAAAATCATCACTCTTCAACATCACTTCCACTTCCAGTCCGTTTAATCCACTGTCTTTTCCAATTTGCAATAAAACTTCATGATCTGCTATATTCTTGCCATCAGTAAAATGTGCTTTGAACAGATTTTCCTCCAACACATCCCCTAACCCTTGTTGTTTGGCCATTTGAATAAGACGGTGTGCATCAAAAGAATTGGCAATTACCGATTGCTCAAAATTAAATGTCAGGCCCACTTCGGCAGCGGTTTGGGTAACCTGTTTGTGTGTTTCTACCGACCATTCTCTGCTGCGTCCATAACGCTCGGCCAGATAATCGTAAGCATTTTTATCAGGTGCTGTAGTCGCATTCGGGTCCAGCTCAAAGCTATGCCACTCTACCTCTACTTCATCTTTATGTTCAAATTGTGCCAGGGCCATTTCAAACTTTCTTTTGCCTATATAGCAAAACGGACACCTTACATCCGACCAAATATCTACCTTCATTAGTTATGTTCTATTTTATAAACCGTTGTTTGCTTATAGCTTTCGCCTGGCCTCAATACCGTATTTGGAAAAGCCGGAATATTAATTGCATTGGGGTGATGCTGGGTTTCTACACAAAATCCTTCAAAAGGATGGTAATCATGTCCACCTTTCCCTTCTTTTACATTGAGGTATTTGGAAGTATAAAAATGTGCAACAGGTTCCGTAGTGTAAACAGACAGTTTTAAGCCGCTTTGGGCCTCGCTCGTTTCCGATGCCAGGGTAAATTCGCCATAAGGCTTATCCAGCACATAAGTCTGATCATATCCTTCTTCCGGATCCCAATCCTGCCCGATTACCTTATCACCCAAAAAATCGTGAATGGTACCTTCAACAGGGATCAATTTTCCAGTAACCACATAATTGTCGTCCTGCTCCAGGTAATGGCTTGCTGGCATGCGATGGATATGACCAGCTACTGAACCGCCCTTAGGGGCCAGGTTAAAATAGCTATGATGCGTAAGGTTAACAGCAGTCGGCGCGTCAGTAGAAGCTTTGAAATCCAAAATCAGCTCATTATCATCCGTTAATTTAAAAGTAAGCTGAACAGTTAGTTGTCCGGGAAATTGCTCATCCCCATCCGGACTTACGTATTGCAAGGTAACACTAGGATCTATTGTCGACAACACGTCCCACATTTTCCTGTCAAAGCCTTCATCACCACCATGCAAACAATCGCCTCCTTTAGCTTGCGAAAGCTGGTAACTCTTTCCATCGATACTAAACCTGCCATTTTTTATGCGGTTGGCATAACGACCTATTACTGCTCCAAAAAAAGGATAATCATTCAAATATTCCTCGCCAGTATATTGATCTATATCGTCAAAACCCAATACAATGTCCTGCTTATCACCGTTTTTATTGGTTACAATAAACTTATTTAAAATTGCACCATAATTGTATATTTTAACATAAGTTCCATG
The DNA here is from genome assembly GCF_900564155.1 of Pedobacter schmidteae. Classification (NCBI taxonomy): domain Bacteria; kingdom Pseudomonadati; phylum Bacteroidota; class Sphingobacteriia; order Sphingobacteriales; family Sphingobacteriaceae; genus Pedobacter; species Pedobacter schmidteae. The sequence continues at coordinate 4,660,313 of NZ_LS999839.1, forward strand.
AGTATTGGTCAGTTCTATGGCCAAAACTTCTTTTTCATCAATAAATTTTCCGGTCTTTATCAGGTTGGTCTTCATCAAGGGTAATTTCTTATTTTTTTTCAGGTATGCAAACTCATGATCGCCCATAAATTGTATCTTAGGAGCATCGGTTTGAAAATCGATAACAATACTATCAATACTTTAACTTAAAACAAAACCAAACTTAAAATATTACAATGAAAGCGGAATTAATTAGTAAGTTCTTAGAAAGATACGGGCATGAGCCAACAGCAAATTATTTTACCCCTGGTCGTGTAAACCTTATTGGAGAACATATTGATTATAATGGCGGACTGGTAATGCCATGTGCCGTAACCCTGGGCACCTGGCTAAGCATAGCGCCCAACAACGATAATGTAATCAGATTTAAAAGTTTAAATTTCCCGGAAGAACAGGAGTTTGAATTACAATCCAGCTATACCAAAACCGGACCTGAATGGTACAACTATCCATTAGGAGTGTTCCACGAAATTTTAAAAAAACATAAGCTTCCAACGGGTTTAGATCTTTTGTTTTTTGGGAATATTCCTATTGGCTCGGGCTTATCCTCGTCGGCTTCTATTGAAGTAGCGATGGCCTATGCCTTGAACAACTATTTTAACCTGGGCTACGAGAAAATAGAAATCCCTTTGCTGGCACAAAAAGTTGAAAATGAGTTTATTGGTGTAAACTGTGGTATTATGGATCAGTTTGCGGTTGCTTTTGGCGAAACGAACAAAGCCATTGTTTTGAACTGTGATACCATTAAACATAAAATTGTAGACTGCAATCTGGGCGATTATTCGCTCGCGATTATCAATACCAATAAACCCCGCAAACTGGCCGAATCAAAATACAATGAGCGTGTGGCTGAGTGCCAGACTGCCCTGAAAGAACTGAACCAGGAAATTAAACTAAATAATTTGTGCGAGCTAAATGCAGAAAAATTTGCATTGCACAGTCACCTCATTACCGATCCTGTTGTATTGAAACGGGCCACGCACGTAATTAAGGAAAATGACCGTGTAAACCTGGCTGCAAAGGCATTAAACGAAGGGAACCTGACAGAGTTTGGCCGTTTAATGTATGCGTCGCATCAATCTTTAAAGGATTTATACGAAGTTACCGGTGCAGAACTGGATGCAGTTGTAGATTTTTGTGCAGACTACGAACATGTAATTGGGGCACGTATGACTGGCGCCGGCTTTGGCGGCTGTGCCATTGCATTACTAAAAAAAGGTCAGGAAGAAGATTTTGCTAAAAAACTGACCGATTTTTATGTTGCCCGCATTGGATACCCGGCAGCCATTTACATTAGTGAAATTGGCAATGGCGCTTCGGCAATTTAATTTTATTTTTGCGCCATGCAGAAATTAAAATTAGATGACCTTAACCGGGTAAGTGTTGATGAATTTAAAGAACAGGAAAAACTTCCGGTAATTGTAGTGCTTGATAATGTGCGAAGCATGCACAATATTGGTTCTGTCTTTAGAACTGCAGATGGCTTTTCAATTGCCGGGGTTTACCTATGTGGCATTACAGCCCAGCCACCGCACCGGGAAATTGAAAAAACAGCACTAGGCGCCACCCAATCGGTAAACTGGCAACATTTTGAGACTACGCTTGATGCCGTGGCTGCATTAAAAGCTGAGGGTTATGAAATCATAGCCATTGAACAGGCTGCCGGCAGTACCATGCTCAATACTTATCAGCCGGATTCCAGTAAAAAATTTGCTTTGATTTTCGGAAATGAGGTAAACGGTGTAGCCGACGAAGTAATGGCTCAAATTGATGAATGTATTGAAATACCTCAGTTTGGCACCAAGCACTCCTTTAATATCACCATCTCGGCAGGTATTGTGCTTTGGGATTTTTTTGCTAAATTAAGATTGTAAAACCTATTTTTTTAATGCCCTGGTAAATGAATACCAGGGCATTATTATATAAAATTTAAAATTTTACCCTCAACCCTATTCCCAGCTGAAAAATATCATCCAATCTCAGCGCCGACATATTTTGCAGGTAATTAATCAGGTAAAAATCGTTGGTATTGGCTTCTATATAAAATCCCATCGCCCGGACTCCGCCATTTTTTAAGGCCTTTGGCGGTTTTACTTCCAACTCCGAACTAAAGGAAAGATGAGGTCTTATGGCTTCCGACCAATAATAGTAATCTCCAGGATACTGCCCGGAAGGGAAAAACAAACTAAGATCTTTATGAAAAGTATAACTGGCAAAAAAACCAGGGTTGAAAGGATATAGTTTTCCCCATTCCTTTAAGTGTATTTGCCAGGGTTTATAGGCCAGTTTTACAGTCGTTATATGCAACTCGCCACCCTTACTTTCGGGCACATATCCATAATGAAAAGACAAGTTCCCCCTTTTATTACCAAATATTTCGTAGCCCGCTCCCACACTTAAATACCCTATACTTCCTGCATACTGCACAATTGCGTCGTCAGGAATTAAAAACTTCAGCTTCTGTGCATTTACCTTCAAACCGCCCAGCATCAGCAACAATAAAAAAACTACATTAAATGATTTAAAATGGTACACGCTCAAAACTCAATTTATTATTTACAATTTGTATAACTAAAAATTCTCTGTTGCCAACAGAACTGGTCACAATGTATGGGATCCCCGAATTGTCAGGATAAAAGACCTCAAAATTATGGGTATGTGCGTTTAACGAAGCAAGAAAGCCTGGTGTCGATGCAAAACTAGTCATGTAATCAGCTCTTAACTTTTCGTCGAAGTCAGGAGAGTTTACCGGAATATGCGACATCGCCACATATCCTGTAACACCCGGTGTAGGTTTCAACTGCTCTTTTAACCACGGAATATTAGGTATTTGCCCATTAAATCCATATTCCCGGCTATTGGTATCATGGCCAATAAACTTTATACCTCCATAAACAAAGGAGTAGTTCAGTTCGCCAAACATATTTCTAAAGCTTTCCCTACCCCGTCCGGTTTCATCGTGATTTCCAATAACCGCAACATAGGGCCTGTCCAGATCCTCTAGTGTTCTTGAAATCCATAACATCTCTTTAAGCACACCAAATTCGGTAATGTCGCCAGCCAGTATCACAAAGTCAACTCCATCAATTGCGTTTATGGCTTTACAAAGTTCAACCGTCTCATCACGCGACTTCTGTGGATCGCCGGTTAAAACAAACTTTATAGTATCGTCGTTTGCTCCATTACCTAAACGTTTTAAGTTATTGGCATTTACATCTTTTAATGACAGCCGATCGAAGGTTTGATTGGGGCTAAACTCAAAATGATTACAACTGACTAAGATTATACCGATTAAAAAAAGGAAGAATGTTCTCATATACCAACAAAGAACATATTTATAAAAAAGAAGTTTGTCAGCCTTAATTCACACTTATATATTTTGACTTTCAGCAAACAATAGTCAAACAATTCTCTAATGATACTAAGCTGCCGGATTCATAAAAAAAGCCCTGATAAAATTTACCAGGGCTCTCTGTTTGTTATATCGTATACTTATGCATAGGGGATTCCGTCTTTTGATGGCAAGCTACTGTGTCCCATTAAATACTGGTCTACTTTACGTGCAGCTTCCCTTCCTTCAGATATTGCCCAAACCACCAACGATTGTCCGCGGCGCATATCACCTGCAGCAAATATTTTGGCAATATTGGTTTGGTATTTACCTTCTTCAGCTTTAACATTTCCTCTGTTGTCTACATCTACACCTAATTTTTCAATTAGTCCTTCTTTCTGAGGGTGTAAAAAGCCCATGGCCAACAATACCAATTGACAAGGTAAATCGCGCTCGGTACCTGGTTTTTCTTTAAAGTTCAACGGACGTCCGGTGGCATCGATATCCCACTCCACATCCACTACTTTTACAGCTTTCAGGTTTCCGTTTTCGTCTTTAATAAATTCCTTGGTATTTACGCCCCAGCCTCTTTCACATCCTTCTTCGTGTGAAGAAGTTACTTTTAACAGCATAGGATAAGTTGGCCACGGCATATTTGATGTACGGGCCGATGCAGGCATTGGCATGATCTCAAACTGGGTTACTGATTTGGCCCCCTGACGATTTGAAGTACCGATACAATCCGATCCGGTATCACCACCACCAATTACAATCACATCCTTACCCGTAGCCAGGATATCCTCGCCATCAACAGGGAAGTTTTTAACCCTCTTATTTTGTTGTTTTAAAAAGTCCATGGCAAAATGCACACCTTTTGCATCCCTTCCTTCCACCGGAAGATCGCGAGGGATGGTAGACCCACCGGCAAGAATGATCGATTGAAAATCTCTCAGCAGTGTATTCAGTTCTACATTTACACCTACGTTGGAATTGCATTTAAATACAATCCCTTCTTTTTCCATCAATGCAATACGACGGGTTACTACGTCTTTTTGCAGTTTAAAATCAGGAATACCATAGTTTAACAAACCACCTGGTGTGTCGTCACGCTCGTAAACTACCACCTCATGTCCGGCTTTGTTCAATTGCGCTGCGGCTGCCAGTCCGGCCGGTCCGGAGCCAATTACCGCCACCTTTTTACCAGTGCGGATCAATGGCGGTTCGGCTTTAATATATCCTTTGGCAAAGGCTGTTTCTATGATGTGTTTTTCAATCTCTTCAATAGATACAGGCGATTTATTGATACCCAATACACACGCCGATTCGCATGGTGCCGGACATATACGGCCTGTAAATTCAGGAAAATTATTGGTACTCAACAATATAGTTGAGGCCAGATGCCAGTCTCCTTTATATACCGCATCGTTAAATTCGGGGATAACGTTACCTAATGGGCAGCCTGATTGGCAAAATGGTACTCCGCAATCCATGCATCTTGCAGCCTGTGTGTTTACCTGTTCGGTCTCAAACGCTTCAACAAATTCGTTGTAATGTTTTAAACGGGCCTTAGGTTCTTCTTTTCCAGGAGCAGTTCTTTCATATTCTAAAAATCCGGTTACTTTTCCCATTGTTATATATTTGAATGATTAGTTATGGTCATTTTTGTCTTCTTTTTCTGATGTTCTGGTCTGTTGCTTAAACTTTAACTTTTTGAGCTCTGCTTTGCAACACCGCTTTGTATTCTTTAGGGAATACCTTGATAAAGTGTGCAGATTGAGTTGCCCAATCATTTAAGATAAACTTAGCTAAATCACTATCTGTAAGCTGAATATGTCTTTTCAACAACACATTAATTCTCAGCTCATCCTGTTCATCCAACGGATCCAGGTCCACCATTTCCTTGTTACATTTACCTGCAAAATCACCTTTTGCATCGTAAACCCAGGCTACACCCCCACTCATACCAGCTGCAAAATTGCTTCCTGTGCTGCCAATTACCAATACTTCACCACCGGTCATGTATTCGCAACCATGGTCGCCCAATCCTTCAACTACTGCAGTACCGCCCGAGTTTCTTACCGCAAAGCGTTCGCCAGCTTGTCCGCGTACAAACAACTCGCCCGATGTTGCACCATACATGGCTACGTTACCAATGATGATATTTTGCTCCGGCACATACTTGGTATTGCTAAACGGATAAATGGCCAACCTTGCACCCGAAAGTCCTTTACCAACATAGTCATTGGCTTCACCTTCCAGCTGTAGTGAGATGCCTTTTGTGGCAAAAGCACCAAAACTTTGTCCGGCCGAACCTTTGAATTTAAAGTTGATGGTATCGGCAGGTAATCCCTGACTCTTATAGACTTTAGACACCTCATTGGAAAGCATAGTACCTATTGCACGGTTTGTGTTTTTCAACTCAAACTCTTTATAGATAGGCTCCTTACCTGTTAACGCAGGCTGTGCAGCCTTAATCAGTTCATGATCCAGTACATCGGCCAATCCATGATCCTGCTCTTCAGTCTGATACAAGCTCAATCCATTGTCCGGTGCTTTATACAATATAGCCGAAAGGTCAAGATCTTTCAGTTTCCAATCGTGTTCTTCAATAGGACGAACACTTAAAGCATCGGCCTGTCCAACCATTTCCTGAACGGTTCTGAAACCAAGTTCAGCCATAGTTTCTCTCAACTCTTCAGCCAGGAAGTAGAACAAGTTCACCACGTGGTCCGCTTCACCGGTAAACAGCTTCCTTAAGTTAGGATCCTGTGTGGCTACACCAACCGGACAAGTATTTAAGTGACATTTACGCATCATGATACAGCCCGAGGTAACCAGGGCTGCGGTTGCAACACCCCATTCTTCGGCGCCCAAAAGGGTTGCAATGGCAATATCTTTACCCGTTTTTAGCTGTCCATCCGTTTGCAGTACTACCCTGCTGCGCAGTCGGTTTTTAACCAATGTCTGGTGCGCCTCGGCCAAACCAAGTTCCCAAGGCAAGCCAGCATGTTGTATAGAAGTCAATGGCGATGCACCCGTTCCTCCATCAAATCCAGATACCAAAATCACATCAGCATGTGCCTTGGCTACCCCGGCAGCAATGGTACCTACCCCCGCTTTAGACACCAGCTTCACATTGATCCTTGCCGCGCGGTTGGCATTTTTAAGGTCAAATATCAGCTGAGCCAAATCCTCGATAGAATAAATATCGTGGTGCGGTGGTGGGGAGATTAAACCTACACCAGGTGTAGCATGACGAACTTTCCCAATCCAGTCGTCTACTTTTTCACCTGGCAATTGTCCACCTTCACCCGGCTTGGCACCCTGCGCCATTTTAATCTGCAATTCATCAGCATTGGTCAGGTAGTAGCTGGTTACGCCAAAACGCGCTGAAGCAATCTGCTTAATGGCCGAACGCATAGAATCGCCATTTGGCAACAAGTCGTACCTCAATTCATCTTCACCACCCTCACCTGTATTACTTTTTCCGCCAATGCGGTTCATGGCAATAGCCAGGGTAGAATGTGCTTCGTGAGAGATAGAGCCAAACGACATTGCTCCTGTAGCAAAACGTTTCAAAATGCCTTCAATTGGCTCTACTTCTTCCAAAGGAACAGCAGGTCTATTGTAGTTGAACTCAAATAAACCTCTGATGGTAAAAGCCTGATTGGTTTGCTCGTTTACCAGTTTTGAGTATTGTTTGTAAACACTATAGTCTTTTTTACGGGTCGCATTTTGTAGCAAGTGGATGGTTTGCGGGTTAAACAAGTGCTGCTCGCCTTTGCGTTTCCATTTGTAGTTACCACCTGTAGGTAATATCGGATCAGGGCGATTGGCCAGTTTAAATACCCTATTGTGTTTAATCAAGGTTTCCTTGGCAATCTCATCCAATCCTAATCCACCAATTCTTGATACAGCACCAGTAAAGTAATTATCTACTACACTTTTATGCAATCCCAGGATTTCAAAAATCTGTGCACCATGGTACGATTGCAAAGTAGAGATCCCCATTTTAGAGAAAATCTTTAACAAGCCGTTGTTGATGGCATAAATATAATTTTGTATCAGTTTCTCTGGTTTAACCCCCAGTTCTTCCTGGAAACCGGTGATGGTTTCTAAAGCCAGGTAAGGATTTACTGCAGTTGCACCGAAACCAATTAAAGTGGCAAAATGATGTACTTCCCAAACATCACCGGCTTCAACCACAATACCTACCGCACCTCTGTATCCTTTACGGATCAGGTGATGGTGTACTGTTGATACAGCCAATAAAGAAGGAATTGCTGCATGTTCTGAGTCCAGCGCACGGTCCGACAATACAATTACCTGAAAACCATCTTCAACCGCATCTACTGCATAACGGCAAAGTCTGTCTAGTCCTTTTGCCAAAGCACCCGGTTTACCATCGGCCCTGAAATAAGTTTGCAGGGTTTTGGACTGGAATACGCCTGTATCAATACTTCTCAGTTTTTCCAGCTCATGATTGGTCAATATAGGATGCTTGATACCTACACAGTGGCACTGCATGGCATTTTCTTCCAAAATATTACCATTGTTGCCCATAAAACCGGCAAGGCTCATCACCACTTTTTCGCGGATAGGATCAATTGGCGGATTAGTTACCTGCGCAAACAACTGTTTGAAATACGAAGACAGGTGTTGCGGTTTTTGAGAAAGTACAGCCAAGGGAATATCAGTACCCATTGATCCGATCGGTTCTTTACCATCTTTAGCCATCGGTTTAAGAATCAGATCTACATCTTCTCTGCTGTAACCGAATACCTGCTGGTATCTGAATATAGATTCCTGAGACAAGCCACTGAACACCAGTCTTGGTTCAGGCAGCTCTTCCAGTCTGATCTGATATTGATTGATCCAATCGGCATAAGGCCTGCTGCCGCATACCTTTTGTTTAATCTCTACATCACTGATGATACGGCCCTGTTCCATGTCTACCACAAACATTTTACCAGGCGTTAAACGGCCTTTTTCAATAATCTTGCTTTGATCAAGTGCCAGAGCACCTGCTTCCGAAGCCATAATCACATGATCATCTTCAGTAATGGCATATCTTTGCGGGCGCAAACCATTTCTGTCCAGCGTAGCGCCAATCAGGTTTCCATCGGTAAAGGAAACTGCGGCTGGTCCGTCCCAAGGCTCCATTAAAGTAGCATGGAATTTATAGAAAGCTTTTTTCAGCTCGTCCATATCCTCATTGCCGTCCCAGGCTTCCGGGATCAGCATCATCAATACATGAGGTAATGAACGGCCTGAATGCAATAACAATTCAACAATATTATCCAAACATCCCGAATCAGAATTCGACTCATCAATTACGGGCAATAAAATATTTAATTCTTCGGGTGTAAAATACGGAGAAGCAAAAGACTTCACACTGGCCCTAAACCAGTTGAGGTTACCTTGCAGGGTATTGATCTCGCCATTATGCGCAATATACCGGAAAGGTTGTGCCAACCGCCACGACGGGAAAGTATTGGTAGCAAAACGGGAATGCACCAAACCAAATGCCGACACTACACGTTTATCGCTCAATTCAGTAAAATAAGACCTTACCTGTAAAGAGGTTAGCTGTCCTTTGTATACGATAGTACGCGACGAGAAAGAGGCGATGTAAAACTCGTGATTAATACCTTTTACAGTAGTATTAATGGTTTTAGACAAGTAATTTTTGAACACATATAATTTACGTTCAAAATCGGCACCTGCTGCAATTGCGTAAGGGCGGGCAATAAACACCTGTTCCATTTCCGGCTCTACTGATAAGGCCATATCGCCTATACCATCGGTGTTGGTCAGCACCCTTCTAAAGCCCAAAACTTCAAGGTTAAGCTTTTCCGCTGCCCTGTAAATAATCTCTCTGCATTCTTCTCTAGCTTTTACATCTTTGGGTAAAAAAAGCATCCCAACGCCATAATCTCCTGATTCATTTAAACTGAACCCAATTTTAAGGCATTCATCATACAGGAATTCATGTGGTATCTGTATCATGATACCAGCACCGTCTCCGGTATTGATTTCGGCTCCCACTGCCCCGCGGTGATCAAGATTTTCAAGAATGGTTATGGCATCTGAAATGATTTGCTGCGACTTGCGGCCCTTTATATGAGCTACAAATCCGATGCCGCATGCATCATGTTCAAAACGCTGGTCGTATAACCCCTGGTTATCTTGTGTTAGTTCCATAAGTTCCGTTTAATATTAGTTTGGTATAGTGTATTTCGGACACTAAGATACGAATAAAAAATCATGAATTATAATATTTGTATATTTTTTAGGATATACACAACATATTTAAAATAAATCACATCAATATTATCATTTCAGCAAAATACAACGATTGAAATTACGACATTCATAATTCAATTATTTAGAATTATTTTTCATAAGTATATAATTATTAATGTCCTTCTATTGTTTTCATTTGTATTAATGAACTCGTAAACCCGGTTTGTTTTTTAACGGTGATGAAGCTATCATGAGCAATATTATTCATTAGCCTTTTTTGTTTTAATTGGTATTCATGAGCTCGCAAGCTCGGTTCATTACTTTTTGTGAGTGTTTACTCATGATGGTTTCATAAGTACATCGGCTATTTCGTGATATCGAAGTATTCAAGCGTGTCGACAGGTCAAAAAAGCGATTCTTTTAACCGATTTACAATCCGTGTTCTAAATATAATCAATAAAATTCAATTTATTTTCAGCCTTACAAACTATTTATCCTCAATTGATTATGTCATTTTTACTAAAAAAACTTAAATATTTATGATTTTCTCTTTTGTAGATTGATCTCTTTTGCTACATTTGTGCCGGGCAAGTCTTTTACGATCAGCTCCCTTTGAACTCCCCCAGGGCGGGAACGAAGCAAGGGTAGAAGGTTGTAGCGATGCGATAAAAGGTGCTTGCCCATTTTTTACTTTTTTCGATAAAAGTAATTCTGTAAATACTCTCTTATTATTCTTGTTTTTCTTAAAAGAGCTCAATGTAATTGCCTATTTTAGGCGAAAATATTGATACAATTTATACATTAACCAATTTGCAAATTTAAACAACATGAAATTTTTCATTGATACAGCCAATCTTGACCAGATAAAAGAAGCACAGGACCTGGGGGTTTTGGATGGTGTAACCACTAACCCAAGCTTGATGGCCAAAGAAGGCATTACAGGTGATGACAATGTAATTGCTCACTATAAAGCAATCTGCGCTATTGTAGATGACAATGTAAGTGCAGAAGTAATTTCTACCACCTATGACGAGATCATCAAAGAAGGCGAAGCTTTAGCAAAATTAAATCCTAAAATCGTAGTAAAAGTACCTATGATTAAAGATGGTGTAAAGGCGATCAAGTATTTAACCTCAAAAGGTATCAGAACCAATTGTACTTTGATATTCTCTCCTGGACAAGCGTTATTGGCAGCTAAGGCTGGTGCTACTTATGTTTCTCCATTTTTAGGTCGTTTAGATGACATCTCTACAGATGGCTTGCAACTGATTGAAGACATCAGACTGATATTTGACAACTACGGTTATCCAACTCAAATATTAGCAGCTTCTATCCGCGGACCATTACATATTGTAGCTTGCGCTAAATTGGGTGCTGATGTAATCACGGCTCCATTGGCAGCCATTACTGCATTGTTAAAACATCCTTTGACAGATAGCGGTCTGGCAACCTTCCTGGCCGATCACGCAAAAGCTGCGGGTAAATAGTATTACCTCCTGATATTAAAATAGCCCTGATGAAAATTTTCATCAGGGCTATTTTAATGTCTATGCACATCATCCTGAATTTATCTCAGGATCACTCAAGAGAAAGCAAGCTGTCATTGGCAAATTATTTAAGCATTTCCTGCGACAAGACGTCAAATTTATCTCCGGCTAATACCTGCTTTACCAGATCATAATCAATCAGCTCATCAGGAGCAATCAATATCCCCTTTACCCCTGCCCCATTTGCAGCAGTTACGTCACGTGGTTTGTCACCAATCATCACCGACAATGCAGGATCGATATTATACTTTGCAATGGCTTCTAAAAGCATCCCTGATTTAGGCTTACGACAATCGCATTCGCCCGATACAGTGGGATGGTGCGGACAATAATACGCATGAGTAATCACTGCTCCCTGCGCCTCAAACCGGGCTGCCAAAGTATTGTGCATCTGGGCCAGGGTTTCCTCCGTATAACGTTGCTGAGCAATGCCTCCCTGGTTGGTAATGATAATTAAAAGATACCCCTCATCGTACAATTTTTTTAAGGGTGCAATCTGATAATCTAATATTTCAAAATCTTCCAGTCTGGTAATGTAGTCGTATATTTCATGGTTCAGCACCCCGTCGCGGTCCAGAAAAACAGCTTTATTCATCGTCATTTCAATTGTCCTTTATTTTCTAGCTTTGTTTTCTTACGTATTTGGTAAGGATTACTATGGTTTGTCCTTCTATTTTCCCTTCAATCTGATCCGTATTATCGGCTACCAAACGAATATTTTTGACCACAGTACCTAGTTTTGCACTTAGTGAAGATCCTTTTACATCCAGTGTTTTTGTCAAAACAACTGTATTACCAGTTTCCAGTAATTGGCCGTTACAATCTTTGTGCACCTCTTCTGTAGCATCATCTTCATCATCAGCACCCAATTGTGCCCAGGCCAGCGTAGCTTCATCCATATACATGGCATCCAGGCTATCCACAGCCCAGCTTTCCTCTTTCAAACGTTTCAGTAAACGCCAGGTAATTACCTGAATACCCGGAACTGCACTCCACATACTAGTTCGCAGACAATTCAAATGTTTTACATCCAATGGTGCAGTTTTTTCTATCTGGGCTAAGCATTTGCCACAGATCATTACACAGTTGTCTTCAGTTTTGCTGGTTTGAGGTAAAACGGCATACAAATTTATAGGCGCTGCCGATTCGCACAATTCACATTTATTTTCGCTTCTATCTAATAATTGTTGTTCCAAAATATGCTGTTTTTTATTAAAAATTGAGAATGCGAAGTTACTATTTTAGTCTGAATCGAAGCTGCTATAAAATAAACCAGATCAGGCAAGCGACATCTCTACATAAAAAACCGTTCCTGTGTCGACAGAACTGGTAAACCAGATGCGTCCACCTTGTTGAACAATAAAATCTTTGCAGAGCACCAGTCCCAATCCGGTTCCCTTTTCATTCATAGTGCCATAGCTGGAGGCAATATTAAGGCTAAATATCTCTGCTTGCCGTTCCGATGCAATCCCAATGCCATCATCTTTAATAGAGATGATACACTTTCCGTCCTCCAAGGTAGTCCCAACCTGGATTGTACCACCGGGATTGGTAAACTTAACAGCATTGTTCAACAAATTTCGCATCACCAGATCAAACATGTTTTTATCCGCACTAATGCTTACCTCTTTATCAATCTCAACAAGTACCTTAATATTTTTTCGGGATGTAAGCGGCTCAAACATACGTATGGTAGGCAGTAACTGGGCTTCTACAGATACCGGCACCAAACACATTGGTACGTTTTGCAATTGATTTTTCGCCCACTCCAATAAATTTCCTAGCAAATACTGGGCATCTGATAATGATTTTGTCAGATTCTGTTCCACAGAGAGCCGTTCTTCCGCATTCAATTCCATTTCATTCAGCAATTGCAAATACAATTGCAAAGAATTGAGTGGGGTATTTAGGTCGTGTCCTATAATAGAAAAGAGTTTATCCTTTTCTTTATTCATCAATTCCAATTTCAGTGCTTTATCTTCAGCCCGTTCTTTTTGTGTCCGGTAACTTTTGCGCAACTGAATCGTTCCAACGGCAATCATTACACTCACCATCACATAGGTAAAAGCTACATCCATAAACCACTCCCCTCTACCTGAATAGTATTGCTGAATGCTTTTTGGGTAAAAATACTCGATCGCCAATACTGTCAGTACCAGCACGACGTTAAAAAAATACCAGAATGCCAGCTTTTTCCTTGGAATAATTAGAAAAATGAGATATAGACTAACCATAAAGAGCAACAATATGCTACCCGATATGCCTGAATTGTAAAAATAAGCCAGGGCAATAGCCACGTTAATTTGAATAACAGACAAAATAACCGCCAGACGAGACTTATACATATAGCGGCTTAATGCATACAAACCGGTCTGAATGATTAAAATAGCAGCTGATATTAAGGCAGCGAAATAAAGCGATGTAGAAAAATTATAAATAGTAATAATAGAAACGGCAGCAATAGCGGTGATAGAGATGGTATGAAAAATCCTGCCTTCTAAAGAGAAGTGATCTGCATCTCCCACCATCCGGAGCCAGTTGTCCTGCCATTTAACTAATAAGCGTTTAAACATTTATAATCCCTGCTGTAGCCTGGCCCAAAAAAGAGAGGCGTTATGAATTACAAATTAAAGCATAAATGTTGTAAATATACAGTGATGGGGCCACTATTTATCCTTCACTTTTACATACTTCTCCGTAATCGTCCTATCCACTCCTGCACCTTCAACTTTTTCTACCCCTGTCTGAATCAAAGTGTCATTTTGAACGGTAACCTTAAATTTGAACGATTTACCTTCCCAATTTTTATCGCTATAAAAATCCAGAAACTCGGTGTACTGATCGCCCTGCAGCTGGTAACGTCCTCCTCCGGCATCAAAGTTATTCTTGCCTTCCTTATTTAATTTTAAATCGTGCCTCAGGAAAGAAAAGTGTGTGTCATTAATAATTTTAATCATCTGCTGGTTTTTGGTATAATCGGTAAACGTGCGAACCCCGTTTTCGACATTTGTGGCCGACACCAATTGCCAGGTCCCCTTCAATCCAATTGTTTTTTCATTATCCCCGGCATTTTCTGTTGTGCAGGCCATAAGTGCTGTTACAGAAAATAACAGCGAGAACATTTTAAACTTCATATGATTAGCGTTAGGTAAGAATTTATCTAAAGATAAAAAAATTATCCGGAACACATAAATGCTTCATATAATATCTCCACAGGATGTTTGGCTATTTTTGAAGTACCATCTTTGATTTGATGCCGGCAACTGGTTCCTGTGGCCGCAATTACCGTTTCGTCCCGCTGATTTCTAATTTCAGGAAACAACACCAATTCACCAATTTGCATCGACAATCCATAATGCTCTTTTTCATAGCCAAAAGACCCTGCCATTCCGCAACAACCTGAAGCAATGGTTTCTACCTCATAATTTTGAGGAAAAGAAAGTATCTGCTCGGTAGCTTTCAACGCATTAAATGCCTTTTGCTGACAATGCCCATGCAACTTAATTTTCTTTTTTTCCGTACTGAACTGCGATTTCGAGATATTTCCCTTTTGCATTTCCAATGCCAGAAACTCATCAATGAGCAATACGTTTGAGGCCAGCTTTTTTGCACTTGCCAACTGCTCTTCTTCCACCAGATCAGGATATTCATCCCTAAAGGTTAAGATTGCAGATGGCTCGATACCAATCAATGGCGATTCATTATTAATAAGCGGGCTTAAACACCACACATTATGCTGGGCAATTTTCCTGGCCCTTCGCAGCAAACCTTTAGAAATTGATGCCCTGCCGCTTTCCAGGTGTTGAGGTATCTCTACCTCATAGCCCAGACCCTGCAATAGCAGAATCGCTTTAATTCCAATCTCCGTATCCTGATAATTGGTAAATTCGTCACAAAAGAAATAAACCTTTTTAACAGGAGTCGAAGGGGTTCGAATCCGTCTGCTATCGCGCTGGTGTTTCAAAAACCAGTTTCTTAAAGTGATGGTATGGAGGCCAGGCATACTGCGTTCAGCTGCAAAGCCCACCATTTTTTTCATGATACCGCTTAAGGTTGGTTGGGTCATCATCAGGTTGTATAAGGATGGCCATACCGATCCCATAGCGGCTACAGTACTAAAATGGGCAATAAGACGCGACCGCAATGGAACTCCATTCGCATCCTGATAGTGCTGCAAAAATTCGGCCTTCAGTTTTGCCATATCAACATTGGAGGGGCATTCTGATTTACAGCCTTTGCAACTCAAACACAAATCCAGCACATCCTTAATCTCCTTGTGATTAAATTTATTCAACTGTTCGGAATGGGTCAGGAAATTTCTTAAAATATTTGCTCTTGCCCTTGTCGTATCCTTTTCATCATGTGTTGCCATATACGATGGGCACATGGTGCCACCTGCAAGATGTGATTTCCTACAGTCGCCAGAGCCGTTGCACTGCTCAATATGCTGCAACATATTTTGCCCCTCATACCGGAATATGGTTTTGGTCGTAAATGCTTTTTGTCCGGCCTGATACCTCAGCATTGTATCCATTGGCGGGGCATTTGTAATTTTACCCGGGTTAAAAATATTTTTGGGATCCCAGGTGTGCTTTAGCGTTTTTAGCATTTCATAGTTTTTTGAACCAATCATTTGCTCAATAAACTCGCCTCTCAACCGACCATCGCCGTGTTCTCCACTAAGGGAACCTTTATACTTTTTGACCAATGTTGCTATTTCTTCGGCAATAAGCCTGAATAGCTTATTGCCCTCTTCAGACTTTAAATTGAGTATAGGCCTTAAATGTAATTCGCCCGATCCGGCATGGGCATAATGCACCGAAAACAGCTCGTGTTTTCTTAAAATATCATTAAAATCGCGAATGTACGCAGGCAAATCTTGCACATCCACAGCAGTATCCTCAATTACCGGGACAGCCTTTTCATCACCTGGCAGATTGCTCAACAATCCCAATCCGGCTTTTCTTAGCGACCAGATTTTTTTGATGTCGATTCCTGAAAGCAGGGGGAAATGATAGCCCAATCCAAGACTGCGCATTTCAGCCTCCACCTTTCCGGCTATCTCCGCCACTTCCGCATAAGTATCGCGGGCATATTCAATCACCAACAAAGCGTCGGGTTCGCCCTGAACGAAAAAACTATTTTCACGTTGTTCAATGTTGTCTCTTGTGCATTCTAAAATATAATGATCAATCAACTCAACCGCATTGGGCTTATACTTTAATGCTATAAGATTGGCCCGCAGGGCCTCTTCAAGTGTTTTAAAATGCACACACAACAAACCCGAATGTGCAGGTGGCAAGGGTTCAATGTTCAGCTTAATTTCTGTGATCAGGGCAAGCGTTCCTTCCGAACCGGCAATCAATTTGCAAAAATTAAAATCGTCTCCACCTGCAGTGAAAGGGGCACTGTCCAGCAATATATCTATGGCATAGCCTGTATTGCGCCTTTCTACACTTTTCTTCGGAAATTCTTTCCTTATTTCCTGCTGATTTTCATAGTTACCCAACTGAGTTCTTATCGACCGGTATAAAGCAGCTTCAAGGCTTCCTCCTTCACATTTGCCAATAAATTCGTCAAAGGTCAGCGATTTGAATTCTACTTCCGAACCATCGCTCAACAGCGCCTTTATTTCAAGTGTATGCTCACGCGTACTTTTGTACACAATAGAATTGGAACCACAGGAATTGTTTCCTACCATCCCCCCTATCATGGCACGATTGGCTGTTGAGGTCTCGGGGCCAAAAAATAACCCATCTTTCTTTAACTGAAGGTTCAACTCATCCCTAACCACTCCAGGTTGCACACGAACCCAGCGTTCGGCTGTATTAACTTCCAGAATCTGGTTAAAATGTTTGGAAACATCCACCACGATCCCATTACCTACTACCTGACCAGCCAACGAAGTGCCAGCCGTACGGGGAATCAGAGAAGTTCCCTCACGATCGGCAAAAGCAATCAATCGTTTCAGATCGGCAATGGAAAGCGGTACGGCCACAGCCAGGGGCAATTCCGAATAGGCAGAAGCATCCGTAGCATACAATACCCTGGTGGTTTCATCCGTGTAAAATTCGCCTTCTATTGATGCGGCCAGCAGCTTAAGCTTTTCTTTCATTCCCGTTAATTCAGCAACAAGGTAATCAATACTTATAGGTCAAATTTTATGCCTTGTGCCAATGGCAGCGTATTTGAATAGTTAATGGTATTGGTTTGCCTGCGCATATAACCTTTCCAGGCATCTGATCCGCTTTCACGACCACCGCCTGTTTCTTTCTCACCACCAAAAGCACCGCCAATTTCGGCTCCCGAAGTACCAATATTCACATTGGCAATACCACAGTCGGAACCCGATGCCGATAAAAACTGTTCTGCTTCACGCAGGTTCAACGTCATAATAGCAGAAGAGAGTCCTTGTGGAACATCGTTTTGCATCTGTATAGCTTCTTCAATAGTGCTATATTTCATGACATATAATATAGGCGCAAAGGTTTCTTCCTGCACTATTTCGTAATGATTTTTTACTTCGGCAATACAAGGTTTTACATAACAGCCCGACTCCAATCCGGCACCACTAAGCACACCTCCTTCAACCAAAAATTTTCCACCTTGCTGTTTTACCTTTTCAATGCTACTCAGATAGGCGTTCACTGCATCTTTATCAATCAGTGGCCCCATATGGTTATTTTCATCCAATGGGTCGCCTATTTTAATCTGTCCGTATGCTTTTGATAATTTTGCAGTGAAGTTATCATATACACTTTCATGAATGATTAAGCGACGTGTAGAAGTACAACGCTGTCCGGCAGTACCTACAGCACCAAAAACAGCACCTATTACCGACATTTCCAGATCGGCACTGGCCGAAATAATAATGGCGTTATTGCCTCCGAGTTCTAATATAGTTTTACCAAACCTACCGGCAACAGCAGCCGAAACCATACGACCAACCCTGGTTGATCCTGTAAATGAGATCAGCGGTATGCGCTTATCATTGTTCATCAAGTTACCAATAGCATTGCCTGTAACCAAGCTACAGATACCTTCCGACAGATCGTTTGCTTTCAATACTTTTGCCATGATGTGCTGACAAGCTACCGCGCAAAGTGGTGTTTTTGAAGAAGGTTTCCATACACATACATTACCACAAACCCATGCCAGGGCTGTATTCCAGGCCCAAACTGCTACAGGGAAGTTGAATGCCGAAATGATACTGACCACGCCCATTGGGTGCCATTGCTCGTACATACGGTGGTTTGGCCTTTCAGAATGCATAGTTAAACCATAAAGCTGACGCGACAATCCAACAGCAAAATCGCAGATATCAATCATCTCCTGCACCTCGCCCATTCCTTCCTGCAAGCTTTTGCCCATCTCAAAAGATACCAAAGCACCCAAATCGGCTTTATGCAAACGGAGGGCATCGCCAAACTGACGTACCATTTCACCACGCTTTGGCGCAGGTACCGCCCGCCACTGCAAAAAGGCTTGTTGTGCCTGCTGCATTACCACTTCATAAGCTTCCGCATCTGTGCTCTGTACACGGGCAATTAGTTGTCCATTAACCGGCGAATATGAAGTAATGGTTTCGCCTTTGGTAGTTAACCATTTTATACCCGTTGATGTACCCAGATTGTCGGATTCTACACCCAGCTTACTTAATATATTGTTGATGTTCATATCTATATGTTTGATCAGGATTTTGTTTGTTTAATATAAGTACTTTCAAATATTTTATCGGCATTGTTGGTCTCAAAACCTTCACGTCGATGTGCCGCTGTAATTTCTGCTAAAGGTAAATGATCAAATTCCGGCAAAACCAGGCGCTCAGAAAATTCCACATAACTACCAGCAATAGGCATGGTTTCGCCTTGTGCAAAGGTAGCATCCTGCATTTCGGCTACGGTACTGCTTTGTCTCAATAAGCCATCCGGACTTACCTTGATTTTACCACCCGAAGTATTCAGCTTCAATCCCAGGGATTCCACAAATTCATTAAAATTTTCCAGCGTATTGTATCCCGCTTTCAGATTGTGTACGCTGATGGTATAATGATTTAAGTAATAGCGGTTGTAAATTACCCAGGCTGCATATTCACTTTCTTCCAGGAGGAAACGATAATCTGCAATATCGGGCAATTGCCATAAAGGTTGATGGAAAAACTCGCCTATTTGTACACCATCATCCAGGTCCAGCGCATCTACCGGATCTTTATCAATATGGGCGGTATATTTATAGATGATTTCCTGAGCTTTTGCAGACAGATCTTTTACAATCAATTCGCTCATAAATATCCTTGGATATTCAGGCGATGGAGGGGCGTACCAGTAGGCATTTAACTTTTTACCTTCAAAGTAATAATAATCCATCTTTTGGTATCCCTGATGCAAAAAAATCTTTTCGAAGGACGCAATCCCCAAATGTGGAACACCTAATGTCCGAAAGGCAATATGATCATTTATAATTTCTTCCTGCCCCTTAATCACCCTTTCGGTAATTAATGCGCCTGTAATCTTTTTTACCGCCGGAACCTGCTGTCCGTAACGCTCAAAAAGCATATTCAGAAAAGTATCTAACGGTTTTTTCGTATCGAAATTCATATGCTGCTATTTATTTTTTATGACTGACCGCTATTCAGTTCGTCATGCTAACCAAATATCCCTATATTTATCATTAGTAAACGATATATATTAATTAAGTAATGATAAGTATTGCTAATCAAATAGAATTACGTCACCTGCATTATTTTAAGGTGTTGGCTACCGAACTACATTATCGGAGAGCTTCAGAACTCTTATTCATCTCCCAATCGGCCTTAAGTCAACAAATTAAGCAACTGGAACAAATCTTAAAAGTATCCCTATTTGATCGTAGCAATAAAAAAGTAGCTTTGACCGATGCAGGAAAGCTATTTTATGGTGATGTACAGCAGATTTTGAATAAGGTGGAGACTGCGGTGGTACATTTAAAGCTGTATAAAGAAGGCAATACCGGACAAATAGGAATTGGTTTTGTTGCATCAGCAATGGAGTCGGTGTTACCGGGTTTGCTTAAGCAATTTCATACCGATTGTCCTAACATCAAGTTTCAGCTAGACGAGTTGAGCAATATTGATCAGCTGATAGCCTTGCAAAATGAATCGATAGATTTGGGCTTTATGCGCAGCAATCATGTGCCAGAGGGCTTCATCAGCAAAAAAGTGTATACCGAAACATTTTCAATTGTACTGCCGGCACAACATCCCATGGCAGCTTCAAAGTTCAAAAATATCGGTCAGTTAAAGGACGAATCCTTTATTCTGTTTCCCAACGAGCAGAGCCAGTTGTATTATCAGCAAATCATCAACCTTTGTGCCGACCAAGGTTTTGTGCCTAAAGTGGCCCACAGATCTATACATGCACCAACCATATTCCGACTGGTAGAAAATGGCATGGGCCTTAGCATTATTCCAACTTCTCTGGCTTCCGCTGATCATCCAAATATTAAATTTATAGAGCTGAAAGGTATTCCACAGCAAACCTCACTATATGCCGTATGGAAACAGCACAACGGCAATCCTGCATTGCCTTATTTGCTGGAAATGCTACCTAAAGGCTAGCAACGATTTGGTGCTATTGGTCAAAAAAGCAAAGTATCAAAAATCTCGCCTCTATTCAACTTATCACCTACTTTAGCAATTACTTCTACCTTCGCTTTAAGGCATAATGCGTTGTCGGCAAGCCTATAAATGTCCTGAAAAAAAATGAGTTTTATTCCCTGTCTTTCTGTACGCAGTTTTACCGTAAAAATATCCCTGCTGGTTAAGGATCTTTTAAAGTCCATTTCTATCCTCGACACCATCAGCAAAATCCCTTTTTCAGTCAATTCCTTAAAGGAGCTGGTTTTGGTTAGCAAATATTCGTGTCTGGCATGTTCCAGATAGGATTGGTAAACGGCATTGTTTACTACGCCTTGTATATCGCATTCGTAATCACGCACCTTGAGTTCAATTTCAAATAAATATTCTTGCATACGTTACAAAGATCATCATTGTATTTAAATTTAGCTCAATTTTCTCTTTCTATATCAATCGTTGTCGATAGGGCTTGAAATAGCCATATTAAAAACAACACACTTATAAAGGCTGTTTTAACGCAATTCTGTTCCCTTCGGTATCTTCAAATTCGGCAACAAATCCCCATCCTTCATTGAAGGTTTTGGGAAATAGAGTTTTTCCACCATTCGATATGGCTCTTTTTAACGTTTCGTCGATATTTTCTGTAAAAAAATAAATTAAAACACCATTGTTTGTAGGTTTATAGATTTCTCCTTTTGCCAGAGCTCCTGACATCCCATTGTCACCCCCATCAAGCGAAAAAAAGGCCATTTCATTGTCTTCAATGATATCTTGTTCAAACTCAAAACCAAAAACCAACTGATAAAAATTCATTGCCCGGTCCAAATCGTTTACCGGAATTTCAAAATAAACAACATGATGATGCGACTTATTCATTAATCTTTGCCAATACTTTTTCCAATTTCGCTTTATCCTTAACGTAGGGTGCTAAATTATAAAGTCTAACATTTTTAAATTCAATAGGGTGGCTCTCACTCTGCAGCGCAATATAACCACCTGTTAGCATTTTACCATCCTGTTTTATTTTAGCGTCGTAATTGCTTACATTTCCGCCACCGATTTGAGGCTTAGTATATTCCAAAACTACCTCTTTTTCAATAATGTGCTTAATTACCGAGTCGCCCAGCACCAGAAAATCGGCAGTAACCCATTGGTCGCCATGGTAAGTCTTCGATTTCGAATCCAAACAATGCGGTGTATATAGTTTCCCATCATACACAACTTGTGTACCGGGTGTGCAGAGGTTACTGGTATGGCGCAAATGTGTACCATCCCCTCCTAAAATTTGTCCCTCTATAGATATTGGAAAATCCTGATCTTTGAGCATGGTCTCGGGAGCCTGACAATGCAACATGGCTCCGCTATTTCGTACTGCCCAGCCTTCGCCTCCCTTGGCTTGCTCGCCAACAAACCGATAGGTTACCCTTAATAAATAATAAGAAAATGGCTTTTTGTAAAAAATGTGTCCATACTGTTGATCAAAATCGCCATATCCCTCGTATCCCACTTTTAGTAAACCATTTTCTACACGAAAAGTATTCGCGTAATTGTCCTTATAATCATGTTTAGCGATTTTAATGTTCCAGTCTTTTAAGTCTTTTC
Organism: Pedobacter schmidteae; assembly: GCF_900564155.1. Taxonomy (NCBI): domain Bacteria; kingdom Pseudomonadati; phylum Bacteroidota; class Sphingobacteriia; order Sphingobacteriales; family Sphingobacteriaceae; genus Pedobacter; species Pedobacter schmidteae. Next base: position 4,682,691 of record NZ_LS999839.1, read on the forward strand.
CATTAAAAAGATCTATCCAGCCTTTTTGGGCTGATGCGGGATTTACAAATAAAAAAACCAGGTAAACAAAAAATGGCAGAGTAATTTTTAATTTCATGCTACAAAGTAATGGTTAGTTTTTAAAATTAATATTTTAAATCAGATTTTTTATCTTTCCCTATTTCCTCAATTAGGCCGTTGTGTTACTGATCTATCCTTTTATCTAATGGATAAAGATAGTGTTTTGTATATTTCAGTTATGAATAGAAGAACGGGCGGATTTCGAAACGAGACTTCAAAGATTACGACTTTACCGGGTGGTCATCATTACAATGATGATTATGCGGCCATTGTAAATTAGGTTATAAAGTCGCTATAAATAGTTGATTTTAAACAAACTTAGAAAAACTTTTCTAGCAGGAAACTCCGATTTGTCAAAATCTGTAGCCGACCGAAATACCAAAGCCAACATTTTTTAGGCTACCTTCGCGTTTTACACCATCAACCTTAGGCTGTAAATTCGCCAATCCCAATTGTGCATTGAATTGAACAGCTAACTTTTCTAAAAACTCATAACCGGCTAAAAAATTTGCGCCATAATCAAAGGGTTTTCCGTACATATATTTACCAAATTCTCCATCCATAACATCATTCTTAAAAATAACCTCCCCTTTACTATCCGTCATGATATCCCCCATTAAGATGACATTGTCCGACTTCCAGGTTCCGCCGGTTCCGTATCCAAAGTAAGGTCCTGCACCTAATAATAATTTTCCATTTCCCAATTGCGGTTTATATAGAATATTTACGGGTACTTCTACATACGATACATTTACTTTAAAATTATTGGCCAATCCATAATAACCGCCTTTTTTTTGTTTAAATCCTTTTTCAACGTACTGGATGCCAGGCTGGATGAAAAAATCGCCACTTACGGGGATATCTGCTGTAAGTCCAACCAAAAAGCCTGTGGCGATTTGCGTTTCCTGTTTATTGCTTCTTTCGTCTTTCGCCATCACATTGGAAAAATTTAATCCAGCCTTTACTCCAATTCGTGTCTGGGCTTTGGCCAGGTTAAATGTAATGATCAACATTAGTAGAAATGTGGTGAGATGTAATTTTCCTGAGCTTATTTTTCTTAGATTCATAAATGGCAACGTTTAGTTTAATTATACTTAATTATTTAAGTAAACGAAAATAATCAAGTTTATGCTACAGTTTAATTTCGCTTTGATGGAGTTTTTTGCAATTCCCCACAACACAAAATATTCTGTTTTTTTGTCTTAGCTTTAATAGAAAAATGATTCTGTATGTGAGAACCTTTAAATGAATAATGATATGAAAATATTAAAGGCAGCCGATGCTTTTGACAAATCTGCAAAAATATATCAGGATAAGTTTATGGATGTCAGTTTATTTGCTGATACATTTAATTTTTTCAGCGACCATATCGCAGCCGATTATCCCCACATTTTGGATATCGCCTGTGGCCCTGGAAACATTACCAAATACCTGCTGGATAGAAATTCCGGGTACAAAATTTTAGGAATCGACTTATCGCCCAATATGCTGAAGCTTGCTCAGGCGAATAATCCTTTAGCCAAATTCCAGTTGATGGATTGCCGTGAGATTGACACTATCCAACAGAAATTTGATGGGATTACTTGTGGCTTTTGCCTACCTTATCTGACGAGAGAAGAAGCAATTGAATTAATTGCAAACGTTTCGCGTTTGTTGAGTCCCGGTGGTATGTTTTATTTGAGCACAATGGAGGATGATTACACCAAATCAAGATTTCAAACATCAAGCACAGGCGATCAGGTATATGTATATTATCACCAGGAAGATTACTTAACCAAAGCTCTTAAGGAGAATAATTTTGATGTTGTTTACCTAAAGCGCTTTAAATCCCCAGATAAAGATGGTTTAATGATTACCGACATGGTATTGATCGGGAGATTAAATTGAGTTGCTCAAGGCAGCAATTAACAATAGCAAAACGTATATTTATCAGAAATTTAACATCAAAAACTATAATGACCTTTGGAGAGAAAGCTCTATTCTTTTTTAGTTTTTTGGGGGCATTTAACGCACTCCTCCTAGGTATTTACTTTCTTTTCTTTACCTCCAGAAAATATTTATCCAACTATCTTTTAGGTGCTTTACTCGTCGTATTGAGCATGAGAATAGGGAAATCGGTTGTTTATTTTTTTGACGGTAATTTACCCAAAATATATCTTCAAATTGGATTGACAGCATGTTTTTTTATCGGTCCGTTTTTGTATTTCTTCATAAAATCAGAGACCAGACAAATCAGAAAATTACCTCGGTCCTGGATCTCGCAACTCACAGGTTGGTTTTTGTTGATTATGTTAGTGGGGACTATTTATCCTTATCAGTCCTTTGCCCCATTATGGCGAAACTATATTGTACCACTCATTTATTTCCAGTGGGGTTTTTATATCATTTTTTCGATATTTCTGTTGATACCTATGATAAAAAAGCTAGCTAAAAATGAGGCACTAAAGACTTTTGAAAAATGGATTCTGACCATTTCCGGCGGGGTCTTCATACTTTTTATATGTTATGTATGGGCATTTTTAAATATTACCAGGGGTAGCTATATCAATGCAGCCGTATTCTTTTCTTTTATCATCTATTTTGTAGTGTTTACCTTGCTTTATAGGAAGAAGACGAACGATCTGTCTTCTTTTTTTGTTCAAAAATATGCCGATAAAAAGTTGGACAATGACGAAGTGCAGCTGATTATTGAAAAGCTGACAAAAGTGATGACCGAGAAAGAGCTCTTTAAAAATCCAAATCTAAAAGTATATGATCTGGCCAAAGCAATCAATATTTCCGGACATCAACTATCCCAAATTCTAAATGACAGTATCGAAAAGAACTTTGTACTTTTTGTAAATGAGTACCGGATAAACGAAGCCTGTAAGATATTGTTAAACAGCAAACACCTCACGATTGAGGCTGTTGCTGACGAAGTAGGGTTTAATGCTAAGTCTACCTTTTTCGCGGTTTTTAAAAAACTGAAAGGCATGACTCCCAGCGTTTATCAGCAATCATACAGTCCGGATTTATAAAACAGTACTACTAAATTCAGATTATAAGACCCTGATCATAAAAGTGAAACACATATTTGAGAAACGAATGAAACAAATTCACTCCTTATCAAAAAACTTTTATGAAAAATGTAATTCTGACTATCGGCATGGCTGCCTTCTTTTTTTCTGGGTTTTCTCAAAACGTGCCTACAGAAAGGCAATTAATAGAAAGTACCATACAACTGTATTTTGATGGCTGGGCAACGGGAGATACTATCAAATTGGGCAAAGCGATGCATGCTTCCTGTCATTTAAAAAACTATAATAATGGAAAGTTTACAGAATTTTCGAGAAGCAAGTATCTCGGCTTATTTAAACCCCATGAACGCACTAAAAATCTGAGGACACGCATAGTTGCCATCGACGTTACCAACAATATGGGTAGTGCAAAAGTAGAGATCAGTACAGAAAAGGACCTGTTTACCGATTATTTCAACCTGATGAAAACCAATGAAGGATGGGTTATTGCAGATAAAGTTTCGACCAGAACGCCTCATAAGGTCTTTAATCTAAATGTCATTCAGCCCAGAAAAGAAACCGTTATCGAAGGTCTAAAACGACCTTGGAGTGTCGCTTTTATATCAGAAGATGAAGTGCTCATTTCAGAAAAAGAAGGCGATCTGGTAAAAGTCAATTTATTGAATAAAGAAAAAAAGAGGATACAAGGTTTTCCTGCAGATATGGATAACAACATTACCGGCTTTGGCGATAATACGGGCAAATTTGAAGTATTGCCTGATCCTTATTTCAAAACCAATAAATATGTATATCTGTCATACGCTGCCCATACAGCCAATGGCACAACTACTAAAATCATCAGGGCAGTACTGGAAAATGAATCTTTGCAGCAAATCAAGGTACTTTTTACAGCCGAACCATATACTAAAGAACGATTTCATTATGGAGGAGGAATGACTTTTGGAAAAGATGGTAAACTCTATTTTACCATTGGTGAGCGATTGTTTACTGAACGGGACGAACCTTTGATTCCCATCGCGCAAAACATTGAAGACAAAAGAGGGAAAATTTACCGAATAAATGCTGATGGAACGATCCCACATGACAATCCGGACTTTGGAAACAAGGCAACACCGGGGCTATATGCAATGGGTATCAGGGCAGCACAAGGTATAACGCTTGATACCAATACCAACAAAATCTGGTTTACCGAGCATGGTACACATCAGGGTGATGAAATCAATGTGCTAAAACCAGGAGCGAATTATGGCTGGCCCATGAAGACCACAGGAAAATACCGTTTTGCAGAATTTGCACCAACACCTATCCCTGGCAATACTTATACGGATCCTGTCTGGTCTTGGTTACATACCGTAGCCCCTACCGGCTTACTTTTTTATGGAGGAAGCGAGTTTGCGAATTGGAAAGGCAATTTACTTGTTACAGGACTATCAAGAGGCAGCTTATGGCGGATGAATGTAGAAGGAGAAACCATAAAGAGTGCCGAGGAACTTTTTACGGACGACAGGGTAAGAACACGAAAAGTAGCACAAAGTCCTATGGGTAAATTGTATATACTTACTGATGAGCTGAATGGTAAATTAATAAGGATAAGAAATGCCGCATTTTAATATCCAAACAGACTTCATCCGGTTGTACCCGTTATACAAGGTTTAAATCTTAGGCTCCATACTTTATCAGCAATACCAAATCTTCAATTTTACCCTTATCAGTCTCACTAGCTGATAGCGCAAACAATGTTTCCAACTGAATTGCAGTACTCGTACCTGTAAGTAAACCCAGTTCAGTGTTTAGCTCAAGGGGAACCGTGCTACTATCCAGCTTTATGGTAAAATTCTGTGGATTGCCTTTTATCCGGGCCATAAACGTCACCTGCTTCAACTCGCAGTTTAGCACCTGAACCATATAAGGTAACCTGGATTTATCAATACTTAGGTTTACGGTCCCTCCAATCTTAAGCAAATTCCATTCACCAGGCATATCCTGCCGTAAACTAATCAGCAGATGCATGCCCGTTTCATTAAGCTGCTGACTAACTTTGTTCAGCTGGCCTGCGACAGATTGTACTGCCGATGCTTTTAATTGTTGTCCACCTTCAGCAGCAGTATACTTTACATGCAGCACGATATCAGCAATATTTTTATAGTCAAATTGTCTTATTTCAGGGAGCTCTAGACTCCATCGGCTTATGACCCCTGCGCCTTCAAATGGCAAATAACGTTCGTCTTTAAAATTGAGCTCAAACATACCCGCGTCGTTCTGCGCAGAACTGGCAGCGATAGCTGTGATCGGGATATTGTATGATATAAAGCGCTCATCCTGTTCGTCTGTTTTTTCAGGATAGTTATTTGATATGGAGCTGTTCCTGAATTTGTTGTTTAGCAAACGCAGCGTAGCATTTACCCCAACATATGGACCAGCAATACAAGGAATAGAAACGGAAATAGACTTAATCCTGCGTTTAAAATGCCCCGGATAGTCCATATCAAACAGAACTTCAGGTAAGTCAAACTCACAGGTGCCGGTTGCTTTAAGCTGCAGGAGTGCAAACGGATCCAGCTTACAAACAGAAACATGTTTGGTGATCTCATAGTCGTAACCGCGTTTTTCCTGATATGCAGCCTCAAGTTGTTTCAAACCAACATAAAGCTGCTCACCTGCCAATAGCCCTTCCCTGCCTGCATCAAAATAAGTGGACTGGATAAAATTTGTGTTACTGATACCTCTTTCAAAACTATAGGTTTTTTCGGCTTTTTTGGCAAGATCATAAGCAAGGTTATACACCTGCCGGTAAAGCGTTTTCAGGCTCCCGCGCATCCAGGTATATAGTTCTTCGTTACTGTATTTGTTTTTTAAGAATTCTTCTATTTCCGCAGCATTGTCTATTTGTTTTTGCTGGTTACGAATCTCCTGGTTAGCCATATCGATCCTGATCTGCTGGGTTGTGATCTGTTTGTCAATTTGCTTCAATTCAAAGCCAGCAGCATTGGTCTGAAATATTCGTTCCTGCATTGCCCTTTGGAACCCCCCTTTTTTTGCCGCAATTGAGGCTACATAGGTTTTAACATTTGCATCATTTTGTAATGCCTTGGCCCATGCCTGCATAGCGCCGCCCAACATCGGTCCGCCAAACTGTACACCCAGTCCAATCCCAAACGGCTTTGCATCAACAGCAGCTGTAGGTAATAAATGAAGTATACTGGCCAATAATTCTTTTTGACCAACTTCTGTCTGAAGTTTATGTGCCTCAAAAGACTTGTCCATTTCTTCCTTTTCAAACTTGCTTAGCTTCAATCCGCTCTCGTCAACAGGCTGATCTATCCCATTGGCTAATTCTGCAAAATCGGTGTCCTGTCCGGGTATTTTCCCGGCATCTTCGCCAATAAGCTGCAGGTAATATTTCATCCTTGCTTCTGGCGCTTTACGGTTTTGGAGCAGTGCATCAAGTGATTTTTGGGCTTCTTCCAATTGCAGCTTTTTGATTTCCATCATCAGGTTATTGGCCGTACTTTCGTGCCTGGCACGGATGAGGGTAACTGTTTCGTTGTCTTTTTTCTCGATAGCAGCAAGTATGGCTCCACCCATTGATTTTAATTCGCCGCACAATTCTAATGCTTTTTGCAACAGGTAATAAAAGCGGTAATTGGGCATAGAGGTGTTCAGGTCGTTAACCACGCTTGACAGGCTTAGCCCTTGTGCTGCTGCTTTTACCAGCAAAGCCGGATCTATCGGCGCCTCAAACAACGGTAATTTGCGGAATACACCTTCGATATTCAGGCAATGCCGTATTTTAAATAGACGATCGGCAAGTGTATCCCAATAAGCAGTTAGTTTAGGGTTGTTGGGGATACAGAAATATAATGCACTGGCGGTACCAAAAATATCAGCTACGGCCGTTTCTCCTGCTGTCTCGTCACTGTACCCAAGCTGTTGGATATTATAAATCGCCGCAATTTCCATCTCGCTGATCGCATTGCTGAAAGCATCCCATTTGTCCATTAAGGAATTGTAACTTTGTGCACTCAGTTCACCACGTTTAGGGATTACCATTGGTTTTCGGCCAAGGATATGGCCGGCCAGAACATATAGTTGTGTTGCCTGGTTAATACTTTCGATCGTATCCTGCCGGAAAAGATAATCACCCCAGTCCAGAATATTGTCGATATATTTCATCACCACCCATTTCATATAGGCCACCGGACGGCTTCGCGCCACCACATGCGGTTTAAAAGGATTGTTACGCCATTCGCTAATCGCCGGATCAGGCTCATTGGCACCGAGGCTTCCGAAAATTTGTGCCAGTATGTTTTTGCTGTCTGTTTCCTTAAAGGGACCAAACATCCAGAAGCGCTTGTCATCTGTACCCTCGGCAATCGGGTTAAAGACATAATGGAACCATTTCATAGCCTCCTCAAATTGCTGCGCTTTGCTAAGCGCATCGGCAATCATAACGGGAGTATGAAAATACAATTCCCAATTGTAAAGCGAATAAGGCCGCTTCAGCTCATGGTAACTTGCATGGGCTGTTTTACCAAACGCATTTTCCAGCCCATCAGCAGGGATAGAAAGTGTATAGTCAAACAGGTCTTTGAGCTGAGGTAAATTGGAAAGTTCTATTAATTTCGCAGCATTTACAAACCAAAATGGATAACTTTCCCAGGCCCATGTCGACCTGTTTGGTACCCACCGGAACTTTGTTACCAAAAAATTATCAAACAGTATATTTAACCTTTCTTCATGATCCTGATTACTACGTTTACCGTTGGAATAGTCAAAGTATATTGCGTCAGGGCCTCCCAGTTCGGATGTGCTGACCGTACCCGTGTGAAGCGTGCCGTCAAAATCAAATGCACCTATTTTGTATCTTCCCGCATAATTTCCGTAAACAGTAATTTTAACAAAACCACCTGATATTACCGGGTAGAAATTATATGCGCCCAATGAAGGAAGGGATAACCTGACATCATAAAGACAATCAGTACTCAATTGCTTTTGTGTCCATTTGCCATTTTTGTATTCGCTGTAAGCCATCTTTATTTCGCGGTACTCAATGGGTTTTAATTGGTCCTGCGTTTTATCAGCCAGGGTTTTAATTTGTCCCGAACCAATATTAGGCTTCGTTTTAGCAGTAATCTGCGGAAAGAAAATCATTAATCTTCCGTTTAAGATCACAGGTGTAAGGTAGCAGCCATTGCCGAGAATGCGTCCATCAGTAAACAAAACATCATAGCTAGGAATATCGACCTGTATTTTTTCCCATGGGTACCAGTTCATTTCATCCAGTGCCATGTAGCGATAGTAAAAGAAGTACGGAGCATTACGGCTGCGCGAAAACACGTGCAACCTGGCACCGTCCTGCCAAACCGTATCTCCGTTTTTTTTACCTTCAATGTACAGACCAATCACTTCCATATTGGCTATTTCACCTACTTTGTACAGGTAAGTTTTCAGCGCTTCGGTTACATTTTGCTGGTTAATGTCTTGTTGAAGCAACTCACTCTCCAGCTCTTTAAAAAATGGGCTTTTGTCATCGCGGAGATTGCTGTCTATCCAATTTTCGGGATAAAGAAAAACCTTTCGGTTGGCTTCCCAAACCCGGTAATGCTGCATCCACTCCCATCGTTCCCTGTCCAGCGCATTTGGGGCGATGCCGTAAATCACCTCTTCCAACCCCAGGAAACATCGTTGAGCAAATAACTGAACAGAAGAAATCGCTTGTTTGATACGTGAGGTTTCCATACAGGTCTCCATCTGTACATCGATCAGGAAATATTCAAACAGGCCGTCAGCATCTGTAACTCCTGCTGTTTTGAGTTCCGGTTGCTGCAACAGATAGGCAATCAATGCATTTTTTTGATTGTTGCGTAAAACGTCATTTAAGGGTTTTACAACCTGCTCCCAATCCGATTGGTTGTATTTGGCGCGTAAGGCCATCTGAATACTTTCTGCTATAGCCTGAGTTGCATCAAAAGCAAAAGATGGTATTGCCCATTGAAATAAGGTATCCATGTCTACACCAATATTAGTGGCTACTGAAAGTGCCTGCTGAAGCTTCAAAAGATTCTTTTCGTTTCTAAAATCAGCTGCAACCAGATTAAAATGCGGACCGGAAATAAGCTTGCTGATCTGTTCTTGTTTCCATTTGGTCAGCTGTGCTATATGTTCGGTTAAGTTTGCACCAGCCTGGTTTAGCTGCTCCCAGAACTGCAATAGATTGAGACTGGTTTTAGGCAACGAATCGCGAAGCCTGCAATAGCGGATGATCCTTATCAGGTGGTAAAAGCTCAGGTCACTAAAGTTAATATCCCCAAAATCAGATTGATTTGCCTGAATATGGTTAAGCTCATCGGCACTTAAAGCAAGTGTTTTGACCAGTATTGCCATTTTCCCGAGCTGTCTCAATGCGCTCCTGATAGCCTTTAGTTTCGCATCAGGTAACAGCGCCTTTGCCGGGATGTTTTCTATAGCGGAAGTTTCTGTTTTCCAGAACAGGTTTTCCGGCAGAATCCCTTCAAGCGAAAGCTGGCAGACTTTTCCGGCGCTGAGCTTTATTGCTTCACTACGCAGTTCAAAGGCCCCATTCGAAGGTATCCCCGTATGTTCCAGCACAACAACATTATCCAGGCTTAGCTTGAAAGTTACATTTGTACCTACCCTGACAATAAACGTAAAGTTATCTTCTGATGCAGGAATCAGCTTGCCATACCAGGATGCAGGGGCAAGCGATGTAGGGGGAGCTGTGAGCTGGGTATACAACGAGGCCCCATCTGGCTTTAAGATATTTTTAATCAGGGATTGTACCAGCAAATGGTCTAAACCTGTTTGAGCAGACAATGTAGCTACAACATGTCTCTGTATAAGTTTCTCTCTCAGATAAGGTAAAAACACCTCCAAAAAAGCGATACGTTTCTGCGGCGCAGAACTTGTATTATTTTCAGATTTGAGTATTGTTGTTTCCACAGGCCTTGTTGCAAAAATGCTAGCAAGTATATCGTTGAACAACTCGTCTTGCTGCCTTTTTATTTCTGCTACAGCCTGTGTCCAGGCATTTGTACCAGGCACTGCTCCTTCCAGCTCTGCCAATTCATTCGCCGTCAGCGCCCCGTTTACCTGGAGAGAACCGATACCTGTATCGTCATTTCTCCGGTATTTTATTTTTAGTTTGAGGGCTGCCCCAAGTGTGGCGCTATCGGTTAGTACCGTGTCGGCCAACAATGGTGCCGAGGTACTGTAAAGCGTTGTCCCCTCTAAAATTGAGATAAGCTGCTCTGCCCGGTCCGTTTCAAATAACAAAGTAGCTTTGCTGCGTACCAGTTCAGTAGTGGCCTTGCTTATGATTGATTCGAGCTTCTCCGCATCGCTTGTTGCTGCGGCATCAGGCACAATATCGGCATGTTCCATTTCAATCGCAGTCTGTCCGTCATAAATGTCTTTAGCCAGGGCAAGGGTTGCTTTCTTGTCAAGATGAGATAAATTACCAGTGCCATTAACCATATAGCTCAATTGATCAAACGTAAACCCAGCTGTTTCGGCCTCCGCTATTTGATCAAGAAAACGAAGTGTTATATGGGGGCTTTCAAAAACATCTCCCACCACTTCCATGAGGTTAATCAATCTGGAAATATTCAATCCCAGCATTTTTGAAAGCAGGCGATAACGATACAATAAAGAAAGATGCTCAAGGGTAAGCGTTAAAGGCCCCGACAACGATTTATAGGTGCTGATTAGGGAAATATCATTTGCCGATAAATTGAGTGTTGCCATGATTGCTGGTAAATGATCGGCCAGCATTTCGGTACCGGATAGTCTTGTTGTAAAAACCGGATCAATAGCCGCCAGGTTATGAGCTATGAATAAACGGTTATATAGTGCATTTTCTCCTGCCGTACCTATATCCCCCCAAAAGCATAGGAGTTTACTAAGCTCGATGCCGGTAAGATCTATTATCTTCTTAACGGCCATTAACCTATGGATCATTATCGGCGTAATATCGCCACTGCCTAAACTCATGATGACCTGATCGGTTTCCTCAATAGTAAAGCCCATTTTTCGCCAAAGACGGATAAACTGGTTGAATTTATTGTAATCATCCTCTGACAGGAAATCTTCATCATAACGCAGGAGCGTAACCTTATCAAGGTTACAATCATTATCGGGGCTATTCAATGCAAAACAGCCCGGAATACTTTCAAAAAAGCTACTCAGTTTTTGTAAACGCGTCTTTTCATCGTATTTATCCAGCAGTTTTTTAAGCTGGGGGTTATCCGTCAGCAGATTCCCACCCATATCATCCTGATAAGTAAGCCATGCCGCTGCGAAAGGTTGTGAAAGACTGCGCAGCATTTCGCCATATTCCGGAACAACGAGCCCCGGATTGATATATTCTGTTTGAAGCAGGCCAACCAATTCAGTGTATAGCAGTCCTGTTCTTGGCAGAAATTCATCTTTTACGCGGCATAATCGCTCCCGCCAATTTGTAGCCACAGCCAGGCCATAATATTCTTTTGTGTTACGACTGTCGTTTGTTCCATCGAAATTCTTTTTTGTGATGATCCGATATTCTTCTTCTGTAAGTGCAAGAAACTCTGCATCTGCAGCTACTTCCAATCTGATATCCGAACGGTTGTTTTGAAAGGTATCCATCAACTCGTATCGGCTGGTATTCAATTGTTTTAAAAAGATACGGATAGCGTCAATGGGCTGATGGTATGGCAGGCTAAAGGGGAAAAAAGCATCTTGCAACACTTTGTAAGCTTCTTTACTGGTGTGCTGCGGAGCCGATAACAGTTCGCCGCTGGTCTCCTTGTCTACATTAAACCCCTTATAACTATTAAAACTGCCCGGTTTGAGGACAATATACTGCTCCATCACTTCATTCACCAAATCAACATAAGGTAAAATGGTATTGGTATTTTTGCAACTGAGTTCCAGATGGCCCAAATCGGGCCTGCGTGCAAAAAGTGTTTGCAGAGGGGGATTGTCTTCAGTACCTGTTTTTGCCTTACCCGCGTCAAGGTTGTTGTTTCTTAAATATTGCAGCAGGTCTACATAATAGGCGGTTGCACTATACACTGAGGTACATTCGCCACACTCACAAAAATCAGCGTCGCCAAAAAGGAGGTTCCAGCTCAGGTTGTTTTTAGAAAGGATGCCCTCCACATCGGGGTCTACAGCAGAAGCGCCACTCTTACCGCTGCTATTGCCATCAATCATGGCGATACCGGTTTTCATACCAGCTTCCTTAATGCTAAGCAGCGAATGTTCATAAAAAGCTTTCTTTTTTTGTGCTGCTGTATAAATACGTTTCAGGATATCGGTTGACAATTCAGTACCTTGCATTGTGGAGATGAACTGCTTAAGCGGCAAGGCAGTAACTGCAGGTACAGATAGATAGTTTTTGTTGATCAAAACCGGAACCGCTTCAGGAACAGGACTCATTAAAGTTACACGCTGCAGCACCTTTAAGTTATGGATTACTGTATCTATATATTTTTTCGCTACGGGCTTCAACAGCTGTTCATCATTGATCAGCTCATAAACAGATGTTGTGGTAATCTTGAAATCCGGAACTTTAGACAATATTGAGGAAATGATCTTGCCAGTTTCATTGTTCCACAAGGGCACTTTCGGATCGTTAATCAAATTGACAATTATAGCTGTGGGTTCCAGCGCATAAAGGTTTGTATACAGACCATTAATAAAATCCTTCTTATTTTGCAATGGCGGCGTAGCCGTATTGTCTATTTTTTTTGATAAGGCCTCTTTGTTGTAATTGAGCGCTATATCACGCAGGGAATTCACTGCGCTATCTCCCCGAAAAGTATCCATCAACACCTGATTTGCACCGGCCCACGTCATTAACCCAAAAGTAAAGGAGATATCTGCTAAAGTTTTTTTAGAAAAGAGCTTGTTCCCTGAAAGCTGGGCCAGCACCGAAGGTACGTTACCATCATTCTTCAGGTACAATTTGGTAAAAGCATCTGTTAAGCCAGCTTTCCCTTTAAAATTTGCAGAAAACAGTTTTATGTTTTCCATCAGCCGGGCATCTCCGGCCTCGCTTTCAATAACCTTTTTTTTCATGGTCAGGAAGATATTGTCGTTTATATGTATGCAGATTAAATGATCCTAAGCTTTTAGCTCATCAACCATCCTGAATACGTTTCATAGGTTTATTTGTTTTTTTATCAAACCGTACCCCGCCAGGCCCCAGATATGTCCGCCCATCGTCAGAGTCCAATCTCGCGTCGGGATCTCCACGTTCTACCTTCAATCTGTAGAGCTGCTCTCTGAGTGTGCTCATTTTCTTTGCATTTTCACCTGCTTTCATCATCGCCTCATGCAGTTTCTTGGTATCATATGCCTGACCGACTAAGGGAATTTCACCGAAAACTTTTTCTGCAAAATGCTCAACACCTTCTTCCGCAGCATTCATCGCAGCACTACTTTTATCACCTCTGTAAAGGTCATAAATTGAGGCCAGAGCCCAACCCACTATAGGAACAACACCTAAAGACTCAGATTTGGCTTCTTCCAGGGACTTCTCCAGCTCCGGCTGCAGTTTCCTGATTTCCGATTTTACTTTGAAAATATCATCGTCTATATCTTCAGCAGTACGCTGCTTAGCCACTTCAATGATATCATCATCAAAATCGACCGATACAGGTTCAGGCTTTGGTTTAGGCTTGGGAGGTATACGAATCGGCCCGGCATCAACCAATGGCGGGGCAGAGAAACTAAGTTCACCAGGTGTTGTTTCTTTTACGGTGTCTGCACGACTACCCACTCTCCATGCAAGTTGTTCCCAATAAGCGTTGCCTGGAATAATCGGGATCACATCCGGGGCATCATTGGGCAGTAAAAGTGTATATTCTTTACCCCGAATAAATTTTGTATACTGTGCTTCAGGCTTATATGCAGCTCCATCCCAAAGCCCCGTAAGTGGCGGACTGCCTGATTGATGCCCAGATGTATCGGTTAAAACAATTGGATTGTTCCGCGAAAATGCAAATACATTTGTACCGTCTGCCAGGCCTATCGGATCAGCACTCAGCCATCTGGCCATCCAGGGCATATAATATCGTGCGCTATGATAAGACAAGCCTGTTTCCTCGTCCCTTTCCATACCAGCGTAGCGGTAACGCTTAGCAGCAGTTCTGATCTCTGTGCTACGCGCCTGATAGGCTGTTGTACCATAAGGATGGTATTCCTCATAAGAAATTATCCTGGCAGTATCGTCTAGTTCAAGAGTAGCCGAGCCTAAATGGTTATGTAGCTGATAACACGATAACCTTGTCCCTACCCGATCCGAAGGAACAGCGCCAGGTTCCATATTCTTTGTAACGGTATCAACCATTACAAAACGATGCCCTTTATCCAGCAGGCTAAGTGTACTTCGCTCAAAAATCAGCTCATTTTCCTGGTAGGTTTTGTAACTCTCATAACCTTCTATATAAATACGTTCCTCTTTTTTGGTGGGAACATTTCCGGCGGCTGCCTGGTTTTCGGTTATCTTCCGGAGACGCTGTCCGCTGCCATCATACTGATAATAAGTAATTACAGGTATCTGGTCATCCGTACAATGTTGCCTTATCGTAAGTACCATCTCTTCTTTAAAATTCCAGTTTATTTTTTCAAGATGGGGCAATGTTTCTATAAAGCCATGCGGGTTATGGTGCTTATAGGATGTGTAACTTACAGGGTTACCATTATCACCAATCCGGGTACTTTTTAGCCAGTTGTTGCTGGTTTGGTATTCGTAGTTTCGGGTCCAGTTTCCCGCCCGGGCAAGGTGTTTCATTTGCAGAATATTACCTACTGCATCATAGGCAAAGTGCTGGCTGTAATTTCTTACCGCCATTGGGTTAACTGGGTTTAGCACATGCATAAATGCTTTATCGTTCCAGTTATCACAGCCACCAAAACCCGGCACAATATCATTTTCTTTACCTGTTGCAACTATAATTCTATAAAGCGCGTCGTAAGTATACTCGTTCTTTGCGATGATTACCTGATTGCTGTAGAACTGAACAGGTTGTGCCTTATCCTCAATACAGGTAATATTGCCTGCAGCATCATAGGTGTAATACAAATCCTGCAGCAGTTCATTATTTTTTCTCCTGGTCTCCAGATGTCTTAAACGCAAGGTTTCTTCATCATAAATAAAGCGGGTAATTACATCATTGCCATAAATAATTTTGTTGCGCTGGCCATGTTCATTATAGTCAATATTTTTAATATAGGTAGTTGTAACAGCAGAATGATGATGTATTACCTCCTCGCCATCCAACAACCCGGCCTCATTATAGGAAGGTATAATAACAGCCCCGTCGGGTGTAATCTGCCTGATTATTCTTCCAAGGGCGTCTGTATAGGTAGTATGAGTAAACACATCATTTTCCAGGTCATTGACCAGGTTATCATCAGTCCAGTTCGCTACTTCTTTGTATTTGCTAAAAAACTTTCGGCTGGTATGCAAAGGCTGCCCTTTAAAATCATATTCCGGTGTAATTACAAGCCCCCCGGTATCATAGTGCCTAACTGGCTTTCCCCTCAAATTTTTTCGTTCAGGTTCAGCTTCTTGCTCACCATAAAATATCCGGTTAAAAGTGTGGTTAAGCACAGCTCCCTCCCCTCCTTTAACTTTGGTTTCAATTGGACGGTGCAATACATCATAAAAATATTGGAACTCATAGTCCCGCTCATCCCAAGTATGTAAAGGACTGCCCATAATATCGAGCATCAGCCAGCGCCGGCCAGCATCCATGCTGTGCTGATATACCAGGTTACCTAGCATATCGTATTTGTATTGCATTACCACATTGCCCTTAAACCCATTTTCGGCCAACTCTCTGGCATCTGTAACACTGCGTAGATGTCCTTCTGCATCAAGCACTATTTTGGTACTATAATATTGGTCTATACCAGTACTGGTATCTCTATTGTGTTCAACGGACAGTACCGGTCTGCCCAGCGTATCAAAATGCAATATCTTAGGTGTGCTGGCATGTTTGGCAGCTTTAATTGCCGCTACTTGCGCATTCAGATCAGTAATAAAATCGGTTCTTCCACTATCAGTCCGTTTTAAATACCATTCACTATCCAGTATGTTATCGTTGGCATCATAAACAGCTTGTTTCCACGAATCAAACACTACTTTAGTATAGCTGCCATCAGGCATTTCAGTTTTGATCAGACGTCCGGCAGCATCATAAAACAAAATTGAGGTAATGCCCGTTTCCACCAGCTCTTTTTCGTTTTCAAATTTTGGGGAAACAGAGAAAAACGGTTCATATTGTTTTACTGCATTACCTTTGTTGTTTTTAATTGTACGTCCATTGCCAATCCAGCGCAGTTGTCTGGTATTGCCTCCAGCAGAATTATTGGTATCAACACGGTCAATAATAATCGTATCACCTGTGCCAGACCTTACAGAGTTTGCCCATCCAGGTTCGGCCTGCACCTTTTTCATAATTACCTCGCCTAAGCCATTAACGTATTCAAAGCTAAGCTGAACATCACTTTCAGGATTAAGCCGCTCATCCTCGCTACGGTAATGTATCTCTCTTGTTATTGTGGCCATCACAAATGGCTGCCCGTTTTGGGCATAGTTGTCGATATTATATATAAAACGCGTAGTGGCACGTTGCAACAATTGTTTCGCTATGTTTTGTAGGCTGACTGACTCACATATCCCGGGGGCATCGGCAACAGTAAAAAAATGATTAATGACCGCTTGTTCATTTTCCGTAATTTCTTCCTGTCCGAACAACTCATCGGCCTGTGCCCCTTTCCCCATTACCGCCATTGCTTTTACAATCCCCAGCTCATCGCTGATTGTTTCTGATAAGTTATTGTTAATGTCAATCATACGTTGGGGGGAAAGCGTACGGAAGTTAAAGTCAACTACGCCCGTCTTGTTCCCCAATGCATCTTCCGTTTCTTTTACAAACAGGAAATAAGTACCATCATATTTTACTTTGGTTACCGCACCATATGGATCTTTATGGGAAACGGGGGTATAAAAACGGTTTTTCGCAACCTGTTCGTCTTCACTATTTTTTATAAAATGTATGGTACCAGAGCGTACCCACCAATTCGCATCCATTGTCCCGTTTTCGTCAATAACGTGGGTAAATCTGCCCTCTGCCATTAACGTTTCCAATGTGCCGTTATCTGCTTTATCTTTATAAATATCCTTAAGCAGTTCAGGTGTATATGCCAGTTGATAGCTTTCGTATGGCAGTGCTAAAGATGTCATTTTTCCCAAGGGCAGCGGATCAGTAAGATTACTTTTGTAAAAAAGTGACCGGGTATGCGCTATCGGTCTCCTCTGGGCCTTTCCGGCAACAGCTGTTATATCAAACTCTTGATAGCTAACTATGTCCGATCGGGTATCAAGAAGAATATCAGCAAAATCTTCCGGAGAATAGTAATCGTTAGTTTTAATAACTCCCCTTAGCTCAAATGTTTTCACTTCCGAATGCAGTGGCAATCGGTAGGTACCTGGTGTAATCACCTCATTGGTAAACTGATTTTGTGTATAGGTAATTACAGTTTTCTGCTGCGCATCCCGGGTTGTTTCAGGTAAGGATGTTTCAATATTGGATATCCGCCTGGGATAAACAACAGCAGCACTCTCCAGTACATTTCCATATTTATCTAAACTGATATTGAGCTTATGAGCAATACAGGGGTCATCGGCCTCCCTTTCGTAGCGGTAAGTAATAGTTTCACTTTCATTTATTGTAAATATCGCATGCTGGTTTTTCCCTTTAGGCTGAACCAGTTCGATGAGGCAATTAGAGGATACTACAGAAAATGGGATTTTTTCCCTTTGTAATGCTGCCTCGGTATTGCCAAAAGTAGCAGCGTCTTTGGCAAATACTTCTGATCTCAATACCATACCTTTACAGGCACGCATGGCTTCGTGCCATTCACTTGACGTAAGGTGCCCCAATGATGAAACATCAATACCTGAAGCAGCTACCAGTCGTGTATCGGGCAAATTCTTTTCCCGATGTGTATACACAGTACCCAACTTTTTCAGCTCCGCATACCAGTAATCGGCCTCAAACTGATTTAATATTGTTCCATCCTTTGAAAAAGTACCAGTGTGATACCACGTTTTAGTTATCACAGGCTCCTGATGTAACCTGGCTTCTGTAACATTTGCAGCCCCCTCTCTTTTCCAATGTTCAAAAAATTCAGTATCTGTTTGTTCTACCATACCAAATCCCCTGAACTCCCGTTCGGTGTGATCATAATAACCGTGGTGGTATTTGTACCCTGTAACAAATTTATATCCGGATACCTTATCCTCTGTAACAGTCTTTGAAACACAATGGACAGGAAAGTGCAGTTTGGTAACCCATGGACTTCCGGCCAGTTTATCCTCTATATAGAATTTAGTAGAGGGGCTGTATTCTAAAGATACTTCCTTTCCGAGATTGTTTTTATAGGAAACCATAATGTGTGGTTTCTTACTGTTCATCAGGTCGATATATTTTAGTGGCGCATGAGCATCTTTTGCCAGCGGACTGGACCAAACAATACAGGCAACTCCATTCCCCAATAGGTCAGTCACCGTTATACGGGCTTCATTTTGAACCTCGGGAATTACCTCTATTTCAAATGGGGCAATGCTAAAACGGTTACCGCTGAGATTTTTCCAGCAGCTGAATTTATTATTACCCAAATAAACAATGTCACTGGTACCGGACCCATCTATGTCGGCCAGGTAAATGTATTGTGGGTTAAATGCATCGGGATGATCAAAAACAGGAGCATGATCCATGGTCACTTTTGTCCCAAATTTGCCGTATCCCAAATTTGGCCAGTAACACACTTCTCCGTTCCTGATGCGTAATATATCTGTCATGCCATCACCAGACATATCAGCCAGATAAATGCTTTGTTTGGCATCCGAAAACACCATGTGTGGTCCAGCTTCTTCATCAAATGACTTGAGGGTCTTTCTTGCCGTTGCAAAGCCTTCCCTGCCTTCAGAGGCATACCATGTAAAAACATCATCCTCCGATATCAACACCTCAGGTTTTCCATCGCCGTTAAGGTCCAATAATCTTATATTGGCATCTCCAAAGTCAACATTAGGCATTGCTTTGAAAGGACGAAAGCACTGCCAGTCGCCATCTTCACCCAATTCAAAAAAACCTGTTGGGGCAGTACCAAAACTGGTCAATTGTTTTCCTCCGTCACCGTCCAAATCTGTTAGCGTCAAAGTAGTACCAAGGCCGGCAAATGAAGGCCTGGAACAAACCATTTGAGCGGGTTCAAATACGGCATTCCCTAAATTATGTTTGTAATACCAGCCGTTAGCCTGTTCGGTCAAAATACCAGCCAGCCCTTCATTGTACAGATCAGTGAATTGATATTGGTATTCACCCAATCCAACAGGAGCATGAATGAGCGCATCAGGTGCAACTGTTTTTATATCCTTGTTCCATTCGTGCTTTTGATAATCAAACACCATAGAAGGAAGCCTTTTATGAGCATAAGAACCATCTGATTTTTTTATATAACCGTATGAAGTTACCTTTTTCAGGAAAGTAAAATCCTGTTCAGCTGCCGTGTCGTATTCAAAGTTGACAGACCTGATCAGCGTTTTTTTGTCCAGCTTATCCAGCCTCAAAGCCAACTCTTCAAAAACATGAAATAACAATACTCTTTTGCACAAACGGGTCGTCCTGATTTCAAACCCTGCTTTGTAGTCTGAGAAAGCGTCAATCCTGAAATCCCAGTTATTGATGGTTTCAATAGCGTCATTGGTGTGCAGGGTGCCATAGTCAAAAACAGTCTGGAACAGATAGTCTGTTTCCGAAGGCAGTGGGTCTCCAAACCGTTCGTAAGGAGTTTTATTACCATAAAGGATTTTATCGGGATAAAGATTGGTATAAGTGATCAGGTTGCCTTTGATCCGATTGCGGTTGTGTAATGAAGATACTTCAATACCGGAATTGTCCTCTTTTTTGTAAATATATTGCGAACAATTTCCCTTATCATCAAATACAAATTCCGGTAGCCATTCAAATATTTTGCTTTCATCTTGCGGATGGGTAATTCTTGCGTTAATGGTCCAGCCAAACAGAGTAGTAATATTATCCCGGGTAGTTACCCTCCATTTTTTTTCGTCAGACACCTTATTGCTCCATCGTTCTATCCGTGCAAACAGACCTTCGATACGCGGCTTGTAGCACCTGATGGTAAACAGCCGGTCTGCAGAGTCTGTTTCAATGACGGTGTATTGGCCTTCATCCAGGATGAAACATCCGTCTGTGTCTTTTTTAAATTCGGGCACAAGGTCTTCAGCTTCCGAAAACAGAAAGATATCCGAATCAGCGGCATCCAGATATTGAGGTAAGCCCTTGTCAGTTTTTCTTTTGATAGAAGACAATCCCAAATTCCAGCCCAATCCGAAAATGCCATTACCAGAGCCAGAATTATAAGACAACCCTAATGTAGGAACTACCCCACGGGCAGGAGAAAAAGGTAATGGAATAGACAACGAAGCTGTGCCATTCACAGCATTTACAGCAAATTTTTCATCTATCCCCTTTAGCGCCCCGCCTCCT
Organism: Pedobacter schmidteae; assembly: GCF_900564155.1. NCBI lineage: Bacteria > Pseudomonadati > Bacteroidota > Sphingobacteriia > Sphingobacteriales > Sphingobacteriaceae > Pedobacter > Pedobacter schmidteae. Next base: position 4,703,356 of record NZ_LS999839.1, read on the forward strand.
TTAGGCAGCGAGATTGAAGGTATTTCTATTGCATTTGATGGAGTTTTGCTACCATCTGTCACTAGGAACTGGTCGTTGACGTCTTTTAACATATTCATAAAATTTAAATACGCTCACCTCCAGGCCATTCCACGTTAAATGAATGATTAATTTAATATACATTTATTTTTTCAAATACCAATTATTTGTTATCAATGTATCGAACTTAAAAAAATTGTCCCATTACTTTTAAATCAAAGTCCACGCAAAAAAACACATGTAGTCCCTTTCAGGGCTAAAAGTTTCTATTAACCAGACAATGAAAATCTTATAACGACAATGCTTTTTTATTCGTATTTCAATTTAATAATTAAAAAAATATGTGAAATCAGTACAATCGGAACAATACAAGTTGGGAGAAAACAATAGGGAAACTCTAAAATTCCAATGTTTGGTTGCTCAAATGCAAATTGCTGAATTGGCAAGGGCGAAGACAAAATTGCCAATGAAACAATAAACATTAAAAATACAATTCCAGCTATGTTCCAAATGATAAAAATTTGTCTGCTAATATTTCTTTTGCTAACTAACTGATAAGTTAAGATTGCCAGTGCAGAAATCCCAATCAGAATATCATAATTCCATCCATTGAAGGTCATAAGTTTTGGAATTTTGTTTTGCAGAAATAATTGATATAAAATCAGCTCTACAATTATTCTCAAAATATGAATGGACAGTAAAATATTTGTGTTTATTTTTTGTGTAGCTATTTTCTTTATCAAAAAAATGGTCAATAAAATTGTTCCGATAATTACTAAAGGAAAAAGAATTGGCTTGGTTTGAAATATACCAAACATTGCAAATACTCCAATCAGGAATTGCCAGAAAATTATTAAAACCAAAACTCTTTTATCTTTTCCTGTCCCAAAGTAGAAGAGTAGGAGCGATAAAAGAGTAATGATAACAAAAGTAATGCTTGACATTGGTTATTTTTCCAAAGAATTTTTCAATAAATCTAACCCTTGTTGGTTGGTTGCTGACATTTCTTTTTTTACTCCGAAAAGCGAAAGAAAAAATGCATCGATAATTCCTGATTTCAAATTGAATTTTTGGGTAACTTCTGTTGTGTTTCCATTTGATTTTAATTCGTAGTCAAAAGTTGGCTGTGCTTTAAACGGTTTTTGAATATCACATTTAATACCAACAAAACTATTAGGTTGCAGCTTTACAATTTCTTGAAACCCTAAATCTTTTCCTTTGTTTCCGTCCCAATGAAACTGCGAACCAACAGTTCCGGCTGCACCTTTTGTTTCATATTTTTGAGTAGTATCTTGAGCCAGGAAAGGCGACCATTGGGGATAATTGTCAAGATTACTAATTGCATCATAAACTTCTTGTTGTGGTGCCATAATGTTTACGCTCTTTACAATTTCAATTGATTGAAATTTACTCGCATTGTAAAAACCGAATGCTAAAAAAAGGAAAACTGCCCCTGTAATAATTCCAAACATCATTTTTTTATTCATTTTGGCCTTTATTTAATCATCGGTATTGTATCTCTCACCTCTACCATTCCACCCATAAAAAGAACAGGACATTTTTTGGCTAATGCTGTTGCTTCTTCTATAGTTTCAGCTTTTACCACCATATTGCCACCAACTAATTGGTTGTCAAAAATATAAAAACCTTCGCTCGTTGTGGTATCCGGAGCAATTTTTCGTCCGTCAAAACCTAATTGATGTGTGCTTACCAATTTTCCTTGTTGTGCAATATTTCCAATGAAATTGCCCCATTGTTGATGCATTTCATTGAGTTGTTCCTGTGTTGGTTCTTCATTAATTGGTTCGTAGCGAAAAAGCAGCATAAATTCTTTTAAAAGTGCCATAAGATTAATTTTTTATTTAGTTATGAGACAAAAATGAAACTATTTAAAAAATATAATCTTGTCATATGGCAAGAAAATCATTCATTGGCAATTTCTTTTCTAATTCTGCTCAAAGAAGTGTCTGTAATGCCAAGATATGTTGCAATATGTTTTAAAGAAACATTTTGAATAATATGTGGTTTTTCTTTTAGTAGAGATAAGTAGCGTTCTTTTGCTTGATCTGCAATCATTGATATACTGTGTTTTTTCAAAGCAAAATAACTTCCTACGAGTGTAGTTCTACCTTGTTCTCTAAATGCCTTAATACTATGAAAAAGTTCTTGAAATGTATCAAAGTCCAGTTGCCAAGCTACACAATCTGTAAGTGCTTGAATATTTTCACGAGTTGGATTTCTTAAGAAAAACGAAGACCAATCGATAACAATATCGCCAACAGAATAGAAATTAGTTGTGATGTCGTTGCCTTCTGTATCTGTAACATAAGAACGGGCAAAACCGCTTTGTACAAACCAATAATGACTTGCAGTTTTTCCTTCACTTAGAAAGAAGTCATTTTTATTAAACGCGATTTGTTTAAATTTCGGGATTATAATGTCAAGTTCGCCCTTTGTTATATGTGATTTTTTGAATATGTTGTTAAGGAAGTGAAGTTCAGTCATTCTTTTTAGTTTAAGGCAAGTGCTCTCATTGTGCAGAGTATGAACCTTGCACAAAAGTCCAATCAAAGCCGTTCAGCCCCGCTTTTGGAAATACCTTGTTGTGGGTTCGTTATTATATGTATTCAGAAATTAAGTCTATTTTTTGTTCAATGTAATTAGCTACGGTTGTAGGTTTCATTTCATTTCGTTTGAAACCGTTAATATCTTGTCCACAACCACTACAAAATGCCTCAATGTCATTGGTCTTACCACATTCACAAGTCCATACTTCTATTTCTTTTGATGATAGCAACTGCTTTTTTGTCGTACGAGTGCCTCGTTCAATAAAAGTTTCTTGAATATATTTTTTAATGTTTTGTAAATTATGAATGTCCTGTTTGCCATAAAAGGGCTTGTCATAGGTAACGACCCGAACTCCTCGTTTTTTAATTTCAAAACTCTCATTTTTTAGCAAACTCATACTGCGGTCAAAATCAAAAAGATTTAGTTCTTTAATTATTTCAGAGATTTTTAGTGCAATTTGTTCATTTTCTTCAATTAGTCCTTTGTACAAAAGGTCTAACTTTTTGTTTTCGGGTAAACCATCAATGTAGCCTACAAGCAATTTGTGAAATTTTTCTGTACTACCTGGATAATTCTGTTCGTTAAGAATTACATTTTTGTACTTTTTTAGAAGAGTTGGAAAAACTTCATCAACCTGGTTAATTGTTATAAAATTCCAAGTATCATCATTTAGTTTTAGAATATCCGTATTTGCGTTTTCAATAATTTCTCTTTTTATTCTTAAAACATTAATTCTTTCAACCCCAACATTTTCAAGTTTTTCGTCAGATTTCGAAGGGTTTAATTTATCCGCAACTTCCTTTTCCAGTATAATTGCTGTACCAACAGCAGTCAACATAAACATAGATTTACCCTTGCCAGATATTTCATCCATATCTATGTTAAGTCCAACAATACAATTTGCTCCAATTTCATAAGCAGCATATTTTACCCTTTCGATAGCCTCATTATATAATGAAGTTAATTGTTTTTGATATGTCTGAGAACGCCCACCAAAGATATCTGTCAAGCCACCTAGAAAGTCGCTAAACAAATTCGTGCCTGCAACAACGTGGGCAGAGACTGGTCTTAAATATCTCTTTATTTTGAGTCCGTCAACAGATGAAGTAGTAAGTACAAGTACGTCTTTTGGATTTGCCATATATTAATTTCTTAATTCTGATTTTTAGGAATGTAGTTGATATAAATATTCGTCCAAGTGTCTATGGTTAGCATGGTAGTCCGTTACAATGACAGCTAACTACATTTTTAATGCAATACTATTTCGCCAATTAAACGCTATATCATAATTGCGAAAAAATAATGTTTAAATATATTAAAAATATACAAATAGTAAATTCATAATTAGCGAAACAGAAAATATGTTTTTCGTATTAATCAATATGGATAATGAAAAAATAGTTGCAGTTTTTGTCGAACGTATGCACTTGCAGCAATATTCTTCTAAGACAATTAAGTCTTATAAATTAAACTACTTTAATAACAGATCAACCAATGCTTCGGCCGAGTCTTTTAACGCAAAAATAAAGAAGAAATCCCTTCACAGGTGTTACGAATATAGAATTCTTATTGTATAGACTAACTCAGCTGTATGCTTGAAATCCAAAAAAATATCTTGCTCCACAACATTTGGTACTGATCCATTGATCCCCCTTCTGTTCGAATCCAAATAAATAAAACGAAAAAAGCCACCTGTTGGTGGCTTTTTGGTGATCCCGCTGGGATTTGCACCTAGTGCCAAAATCAGCGTCTTTACAATATCTGGTGGCTTTTTATATTCAACTCCCCGAATAACGCACCTTTTTTTTATACACTTTAGTTGCAAATACTATTTTTAAATATACCTTTTTATCGTAAAAAATGCAAATTTATTGTTTGGTGTTTTACAGGTTCAACTCTGGATTAAGGATACACCGCAAGGAATCGAAAACAAATAGTTATGGTTCATCGAAATCAATGATCCATAACTATTTGTTTTCATCAAGCTAAATCAAGCAGCAGGATAAACATTCATGGTTCGATACCAGGGACAGCCTTAGCAAATATTTAAGGGCTTATTCCTACTTTGCCAAAATTGTACATACAGAGGGCTATAGCAAGCGATTAAATTTCAATTGAAATCAGAACATCGTGTCTATAAAATACCCAGCCAATTTTAAAACAATCATTTCCAACGGATTTTAAAATTCCCAACGTTTTTAGTGTAGTTTTGATATTCTTTACCGATTAGAACATCATATTTAACGTGCAATTCCTGTATTGCATTAACTTTTCTATCCACCTTTACAAGCAGGAAAGAAAATCTCCGTCCTGCTCCTGGAGGAACTACAATCTTTAATGTTCGTTGTCGGTCAATTTTTTTCGATTGATATTCAAACTCACCAATGGCTGAATAATTTATATCGTTTTTCTTATTAGAAGGTTCACCATTTTTACCTAGCGAGAACTCGTACATGCGCCCATGCTCATCGGTTACTCCAAAATTCTTGAATGTTTCAAGCTTTATTAATCCGCTAATGGGACTACCAAAGTGGTTCCATAGATCCATACTAATCTTTACCGTTCCAGTTTTTGAATTCCCTACAGCTTTTAAGTTTTCGAGTGTTAAAAATGGATTTAGCTTTACTGGCAGCCTAAGGTTTTTCTGGGCATGGCAAATGCAGGAGAATGAAAGGATTAATAAAGTGAATATTACATTTTTCTTCATGCACTTAATTTATAAAATTGTAAAAGCCGTGAGCTTTTATCAAGTCAATTACATCATCAAAAACTAGTGGCTGGGGATTTAGTTTGTCATAATAGCCTTCCGTATTCTTTCGTACGAAATCAACAATTTCACAATAAAATAAATTCAGCTGCTTCATGATATCCTGGAAATCTTTTTGCTCATTTTCCACTTCAAATGCAAATTCGCTATGAACGGTTATCGCGAATAACATATATTTTGTTTTTTCATCGGTATAGCTAAATGACCATTTCAATACAAAATATTGAGCATTCCTTTTAAATGGGAAGAATGTATTTAACACAAAGCTTGGCGAACCAAATTCCCCGTTTCTAGCGGCAAAGGTTTCATTATAACTAAAATCAACTATCCGCGATTTTGAGTCAAATATTTTCATGAATTACAGTGTCTTTAAAGTTAGATCAATTAAATCGTAAAGCAGTCAATGTACGGTTATATTCCAAGACCTGTCCTGTTAATTCAGACTGTGCCACTCCGCCCGGAGGCTTTACTGTAACTCGAATTTCCAATCCAGATCTCCATTTTAACGCCTTCGAAACGGTCGGAAAATTCGCTGGAGAAACACCATACGTTGTGCCGGTCAATCTTCTGTTTACGGTGACAATTGTTCCGTCCGGTAGAATTTCACTATTACTTGCTGGGGTTCCGTTCATGGTCATGCTGGTTACGGTCACCACCCAACCGTCAGCTGTCATCCATTGCGCCCCCAAGGCAATTAAGTAGGGAACACTTGCTGCGTCTACATCAATGTCTTCATACCACTCTTTAGGTACTTGCCCTGGCAAGTACGGCACTGCTGCACTAACTGAATTTTCCGGTTCTAGGATTTTGTCTTTTATAACAGATATTCCAGTTACTTTCCGGCGTCCGTCGCTATAGGCAAGTGTTTTTACACCATTATTATCAATAATGGAATTAGGAGTTGAAGCAAGGATACTATCCAATACAAACTTAGCCCTTGCCTGGGGGGCGGAAAGTTTTGGATTTTCATTTGATTTTTTGCATCCAGCGGCTAAAAACAACGCGGATAAGGACAGTACCTTTAAAGTGAGAACGAAATTTTTAAATTTCATAATTGGAGGTTAGGTTAAATTATTAGACGATTTGATTTAAATTATTATTTGTTGTATTTCTTCAGTTCAAATGCTGCCATAAAAGGGTCATCAATATAGATCTGCCCGTGTAGGTAAATCCCAGTAGAGCAGTCTGTTCCCCCCCACTGCCTTTTTCATTTCTGCTTTATCCATTTTCTTAAAGTTTTTCATTGGAACAGTTATTTGTGGTTATAAATGTACTTTCACTCAACATTAAACCGAAACTTTTTACGCGAAAAATATGATTTCTTACGTCAACTAGCTTCTCCACTACGTGAATAAAAGAATCCACTTAAAATCATATTGAAACTGCGCCCCATCGTTTTGTAACACTTCGTTTACTTTTTTAGCAGCGACTTCAGCTCACCGCTCAACTCCGTTCAAAGAATCCTTTTTGCACCAAGGAATAATGCAGTGTTTAACAAACACTAGATATTTGCCAGATCGTTTCATAAAAATATGTTTTAATTCCCTTTGAAATTGACAAATCAAAATTAACGACAATTAATTTTTTTTAAAATACCCCCACACTGGCAATTAAATTAAGTTTAAATAAACAACTTAGATGTTCAGCTTATTTCGTATAGATTTATTTATAATCTTGCTTTTATTTCAAGCAATAAATTGATTAAGCTAAATAACAACAGTATTTTTTTGTAGATAATAATTTTCCTGTTGTATAACCAATTGTAAGATACATAATTCATAAACTTGCATAATCAAGAATGCATAAATTTGAAAACTCTTTCAGTCAATTACCTATGAGTACCAGCTATTTTAAACCCCGACACCGTTTTGATTTCAGTAGTGATACTTTAGATATTGGAAATCCTTTAAGCTGGAAACGTTCGCATTTTTTTAAATTCCTATTCAAAAGAGTATTTGCCATCAATGAAGACCGTATTGAAGAATTTTACCAACGGCATCTTAATTACTATTTGGAAAAAAATCCCGATGGTAACGAAGAAACTTTTTTTAGGTATCTATGGGATTTGATAGATCGTCAGTTGAATGTGCTGCTACACAAAGATGTTTATGACAAAAACCATGTTCGGAATGAGCGGGAAATAAAGCAGCTTAAAAAATTCACTGAAGTATTGATCTCACATGACCAATGGAATTTACATAAATCTACTGAAGCAGCGGTCGCAGCGCAGCAATTGGAAATCCATTGCTTAAATCAAGAGAATATTCAGTTAAAAGCAGAAATAGCGGAATACCGCCAATTTGATGGTTACATTGAAATCAGGGATGGGCAGGTCTTGCCTCTTTTAGACCTTTTTATAAAAATGCAAGCATTGGAAACTGCCGAAGGTGCCCAATTGTTAATCACTCCCGCACAAAACACTTGGGCAAAGATGATAAGCAGACACTTCAGGGAGATTGACAGTATAAATACAGGCCAGACCAAAGAAATTAAAATAGAAAGATTAAGGTATTATTTACGGGGAATTGACCCCAAAGACCCTACAAAAAGAGAACACGAGATACCGAAAAAACATCAGCTTTATACGATCTCTAACTTGAAAACAAATAAATAAATGCTTTATAGTTTGCCAAAATCTACCAAAGAGATATTTTTGTATTTAATTGGTATTAAGCTACTTAAATAACTGAACTATACACATCCAAACCAGTCGTTTTACCACGCAGACTTCGTGGTAAATTAAAGTTAATTCCATAACATTCTTTTGTTCCAAAACAAAGGTTATGGAAATCACGAACAAACAATCCCCTTCCCGTTGCATATATCATGCAATCAATACAGTTAAACTTGGCAGATCATCGCTTAGGCTTGATAGTTCTTAAGTATTAAGCAGCCATACAGCGATATGTTTAGCTGTATATCCAGCCTAACAGCCCTATAGTTATACCGATAACCGGTTACACTAAAAAACTATTGTAATCATCAAATAAAGGAGGAATAAGATGCAAGTAGAAATCATCACTAAAGACGATTTAAAGCAGTTTAAGGCCGAACTGCTGAACGACATAAGCGCTATTGTTAAACCACAAGAAAAGGCTAGTGAGTGGCTTAAAAGCGCAGAAGTGCGCAAGATGCTAAATATATCACCGGGTACGTTACAAAATCTGCGCATTAATGGAACATTGCGATACACGAAGATTGGCGGGATGATGTATTACAAATTAGAAGACATTACCAGCTTATTAGAAGGAGGTCAGAGGTGATAGAAACGGGCATCCAAAGTAAAACCGCTGATTATAGTAAATGGATCAGACGTATGGGTTCAGACAGCAGAATGCTGTCCACCCATGTCAGTCTGCTTACAGCGCTCTTTGTCCTTTGGCAACAAAGCGGATTTACCAACCCCTTTGCCGTGAGCCGGAAAAAGCTGATGGCTTTTTCCAGAATTGCATCCATTGCCACCTACCACAAATGTATCCGTGAACTGGATACATTTGGGTACATCCGTTATCAACCGTCCTACCATCCGATTAAGGGAAGCCTGATCTGGTGGCCGCTCCTTTCGGACGGACCACCAGATCAGAAAAAGGAGCCGGGAAACCCGGCGTAGTATTTACCCGGATGCTCCTTTGGGGAGCTATCCGGGTAGTGGAAACCGCAGGATTAAGGCGAGGCTTTCAGCACGCCAAAATATGCGGTTTGTAGGAAGCAAGTTTGTGTTTTTGTTACACAAAAACTCCCCCAAGCCTACGGCAAGGGGGACAAACTTGCCTCAAGCTCCCGATGGTCGCATGAGGTAGCAAAGCGCATAAACTAAGAGCCGATAAACGATTTAATAAATGAGTAATTATGACCGATACCATATCAAAGACAGGTTTTAAAGACCAAATAAATAAATCAGCTGAACGCACCAGGTATAAAGGTGGTGCACCACAAAAGAAGGTTAAACGTGCCAGTGGCATCCGTGTACGGTTGACCACTTCGGAGCGTTTCCTTATTGAATCCAAAGCTGGGCAAGCAGGTGTTCGTATCAGTGATTGGTTCAGGGCGGCTGCCCTAAAAGCTAAGGTCGTGGCCAGAATAACATCCGAAGACAGACGGGTTTTGCACCTGCTTGCAGGAATGGCCAACAATTTAAACCAACTCACAAAATTGGCGCACACCAGCGGGATCATGAGTATAGCTATCAAGTGCGGTTATTTGTTAGCAGAGATTGACCAAACCCTAAAATACCTCAATAGCGATGATGGGAAAGATACCTAAGTCCGGTAAAAGTTTTAAAGGATGCGTAGAATACTGTATGCTGAAAACAGATGCGGTAGTATTGGATGCTACAGGCTTGCGAACAGGCGAAGTCAAACATACCATAGCTGATTTTAACATGCAGCGGAAAATGCGACCATCTTTAGGTCAGGCCGTAGGTCACATTGCCTTAAACTGGAGTCCAGAGGACAGCGCAAAACTTACCGATGAACTGATGGTGAGCATTGCTAAAGAGTACTTGAAAAAAATGAAGATTTCCGATACGCAGGTACTCATGGTCAGACATCACGACACGAATCACGACCATTTACATATTGTTTACAACCGGGTAAATAATGATGGCAAAACAATAAGTGATGCTAACCAGCGATGGAATAATGTAAAAGTAAGCAAGGCATTAACCCTAAAATACGGATTCCATATCGCCAAAGGTAAAGACAGGGTAAACCGTCAGCAGCTTAAAGGAGCCGACAAAGCAAAATACCAAGTCCATGACCAGATCAAAGCCATACTCCCAAAAGTTAAGAGTATGGCTGAACTGGAAAAAAAACTGGCTATGCAGGGCATTAAAATGTTGTACAAGTACAAAGGCGGAACACAGGAGGTACAGGGTATCAGTTTCAGTAAAGGGGAATACCAGTTTAAAGGGTCGGAAATTGACCGTAGTTTAAGCTATGGAAAAATCAGTAAAACAATCTCTCACCGTTTACAAGAGCAGCAGGAACAGCAGCAAAAAGAAAGAACGGTGGCTAAAAGTTTGGCCGATGAACTTAGGGAGGTTATTAAACAATCCAGCAATGAAACCCATTATTTGAAGCAAGAACGCCCAACGCAATACTTAGAGCATAAAGCAAAGACAGATTATTTGGACACTTTGGGGATTGATATATCGGACGATGTCGATGATGAGGCCGTTTATGGCGGTAAACGGAATCGGCAACAGAAAGGCCAAACCATGAGCAGATAATGAAATTAACTGATAGAAACATATTATGAGCAATCAACAAACACCCGAAAGAACAGTTCTGGACGAAGTAGTGGAAACCCTGATCAAAAGGACAGAGCTATTGGAAAAGGGACTAATTGCCAAAAATGAAGCACTTTTGGCAAAGGAAGAGCAAACACAAGCATTAATAGCAAACTTTGAGCAAAAATTTGGCAACGTGGTGATCCAGCCCCCTAAAGCTGACTTATCTGAAATCAACACGATCGTGAAAAACGGCTTAGCCAGCATAAACCATAACATGGAAAAATGGCCTAAACCATTAAAAAGGGAATATCGTTTTTCGTTATTCCCCGAACAACTTAGGAGTGTAGAATATATTAGGGCTGTACTAACAAGGGTAATCTTATGCGTACTGGCATTAGTCCTCATGACTTTTGCTTATCTATTAATAGATAAACGTATCCAGTAGATTTGTAAATTTTTATCTACAGAACTATTTTCGATTTTGTGAAACTTCAAAAGCCCTTTTTGGCAAAAATTCCTGTGGCGATATACCCCAGTGATCTGCAAGTTTATTAATATGATTCAGATTATATTTTGCATTATGCTCAGGGTTCTCAATTTTATTTATAAACGTTCGACTTACCCCCAGTATAAAGCCCAAATCCTCTTGCGTAAGTTTCTTTTCAATCCTAGTTTTAAATACAAAATCTACGACAAACTGCTCTATATCCGTTAAGGTATTTTCCATTGTCCTAACAACAGAAAAAAAAGTAAATAAAAAGTAACATATATGTCTCTTTTTTACTTATATTTGATTTGAGCTTATCTAATAACTGGTTGAAGTTTTACCTAGCCAATTATTTATTGTTGCTCACGGTATTTAAATAAAATTGATTTATGAATTAATATTTTTTTGAGAATTTATTTTTAAGAGTCTTGCGGCGATTATCTGAGGCCGTATCGCAGGACAGCAGAATATCCCTTAATCTATGCTTAGATATGTTATCTTTGCATATCAGGATAGATTTGGGGTCTGCTGTAATCCCGTGTTACGTAAGGCCTCAGAAACTTTAAGTCGCCACGGTTGGCAGATCCCAAATTTATCTATCCAACTCTCCAAGACTCATTTAAGTAGCAAACTAATTAAATGAGAATATGGAAATGCAACCTTTGTCAATCGCCAGTGAACACTCAAAGTCCTTTAAAAAACTAATCAGATTATTAATCTGGAAATTCAAACCGCAGCAACTTTTCTGCTTTGCTCAAATTGCTGCGTTTAAAGAAAGTTGTGGCATTTTTACGAGCACAAAGGCCAGTAGTCAATTTCATTATTGCCTGCTAATGGTTACTGAATCTCATCAACCTACTGAATATCAAGTGCAGAAATTTATCAATTCACGCTTTAAAACGGGTGAAATTACGGTCTTATGCTACCCTAAAAAAGAGGTTTCAGATGCTTTAACCGCCAACAGCAGGTTTTTCAAAGCTATTTACAGCAATTCAATTCTACTTTACAGTTACAATAATCTAGTACAATCGGATTATCATAGCAATCCAAGTCCTTCAAATGTATTAAGAAAGGTCGAAAAGAAATACCTGTATTATATCCCGTTAATAGATGGTTTTCTTACTGGCGCTACTCATTTCATCAAAAACCAGGAGTTTTCCATATGCACAATGATGTTGTATCATGCCGTTCAGCAATGTACTGAACTACTAATCAGTGTACATCTTTCCTGTCCAATTAAAATACGGAGTTTATATACCCTTATTAACCTGTGCCGTAGTTTTTCAGATGAACCATATCGGATTTGGTTGGCAATAGAACAAGATAAAAGGCTGTTTGACCTCTTGATAAAAACCTATTCAGAGGCTGGATTTGGGATTACTTATCCGGTTTCAGAAGACAACCTTACCAGTTTGTTTGTAAAAGCAACCACTTTCGTACACCTGACCAAACAGATGTGTAGAAACAAAATTGAGCTGTTGCATGAGGAAATTCTACATCTAACATCGAATCAACAATCAAGTTTTAATACAGTATAAACCTAAATCTAATTATTATGGAAGATTTAATGAAACGGCTGGACTACCAGCCATCCAGTTTAACAAGCCATGAACTGGAAAACCCCTTAGAAGTGATAACAGATTTCTTTGATAATCATGCCTTGCATGAGGTAAGAAATTCAGTTTGGGAACTCTATAAGGGATGGGTAAACTATTCCTGTGATTTTCTAGAGGCTAAGGAAACTACTGATATGCTGTTTTTCTATTCACAGCTAATTAATTTTGTAAACGCCAGTTATCTATATGCCGAGAGGAAAAAAGCAGAAGTCTAAATCTAAAGTCTATGTACAAATTGAAAGGCTATAACGCCTGTATGTAAAAAGCCACCGCATTACTGTAGTGGCTTTTTACATTTTGGTTCTTTTCTTTCCCCCGCACATTACGGCCTGCGAAACCCCACCGCCAAAACCCTTCCCGCTGTTCTCGCTTTTAGCATTTACGGAATGGTATACCCCGGTTCCTGCAATTTAGGTAAGGCTACAGGACGCACTTAACGGCTCATCCCTCGGCCACGGTCTTTACCAAGATCGTTTTTTGTTTCCTGCAATTTCCGGTATAATTCCCGGCTCTCTTGCAAGCTGGTGTATTCCTGAACAGCTTTTGAAATGCTCAATCTCACGTCCTGCCATTTCAACTTACCGTCCATCAGCAACACAGGGACATTAAAATCAATATCTTTTTGGTACAGCAATGATGATTTCGCAATATTAGGGTCAACATTTGGATATTTGCTGCAATAGTAGTGCATGATCATGTCTAATGACATTTCTTTTAGCAGGTAATGTATATCTATAAAATCTTTAATTCTTTGTCCGCTGTTGACAATCGCATTTATTTTCATAGCAGAAATATCCGCATTGGACATGATCCTGATCCCCTCAATAGTTTCAATTGGCTTTATAGACGGATACCTGTGTGAAATAAAATCAAAATCTACCTCACCGATACTACCGCTTACATAATTGCTTTTATGGCGTTTTACATTGGCATCATAAGTCTGCTGAAGGTGCAGGGCTAGTTTGTCCCCGTCAAAGTCCGAGGAATTGAACAGATCGATATCTATGGATTGCCTGTGGCCGATCCTTAAAGACAATGCGGTGCCACCTACGAGGTAAAATGAATTAAGATGCTGATCCTGCATCAGCTTTTGGATTAAATCCAGTGTCCCTGGTTTAACTGTTTCTTTGTATAACATTTGAGCTTTTCTTTGCTCAACTGGAAATACTTACAAACGGCATCCATAGTCATGTCAGATAGATAGGTGATGTCATTTTTAAGGGCTTCAATTACATTTTCCCTTCCGTAAAACCTGATCATTTCTTCCCATTCCGATGGGCTGCCTTTATCAAGAACCCTTTCTATTATAGTCTTATAACTTCTGTTCCAATCCAGTTTATCGTAATCAAAATCCCAGAACAATACCTTTGGCAAATCCGGTCTTTTGACCTGATGGATCAGTGGTTGCCGCTCAATTTTGATCTCGTCATTTTCAAACGGGATTTTCTTTTTAGATAGATAGTTATTTAAAGTATGATAATTATAAACCGGGTAGCTGTCACAAAATCCTTTAAGACTTGAAAAAACATCAATCTCTGTTCCGCCAAATCTTTTCCAGTGTACTACAACTACCCGTTTATTAATCTCTTTTATCATCATACGAATTTAACCATAAAAGAAAGAAATGCCTAATATTTATAAATATTTGTCAATTGAAGGTGAGTATTTGGGTTAATTGTTGTTTCAGAATTGACAGCCATTTATATTGCCTGTTGGTATTTCTCCCTTAAAAGGGCAACATCTGCGCTTATTTTGGTTTCTGTAACTTCACCTGCTCGGGCGTGTTGGTTAACAAATTTCTGCATCAGTGGTGCCATATCCTCACTTACTTTGTTGTCCAGCACCTTAGCGTATAATTGTGTAGTCCGTATATTGGTATGCCCAAGCATTTTAGATACGCTTTCAATAGGTACACCATTAGTTAGAGTTACGGTAGTACCGAATGTCCGTTTTGCGATCCGGTTGCCTAAGGTCTTGTTTACCCCCGAAAGCGCTGCAATTTCTACCAGATATTCATTCATCTTTTGGTTGCTGGAAACAGGTAAAGCCCGGTCGTTGCTTATACAGGCAGGATGACTTCTATATTTATCAAGAATGCTTGCTGCTATTGGCAATAAAGGTATTGCTACCCTGGTATCTGTTTTCTTTCTGTAGGTAAATATCCAGCGTTCCCCATCCACTCCGATACCGATGTCTGATAGTTTAAGCTTTTGAACGTCTGCATAAGAAAGTCCGGTATAACAGCTAAACAGGAAAAAATCACGCACCTGCGACAACCTTGCGGTAGTAAATTGCTTTTCGGTGATCTTACACAGTTCATCTGCGGTCAAGTATTCCCGATGTACAGGTTTGGATTTTAAGATATGCCCGAAGAACGGATCAGTACTGATCCATTTATATTTCCGGCAGATGGTAACTATTTTTTTGAGGTTTTTAAGGTGTTTATTTGCGGTATTGGTATCGTTCTCTTTAGTGGTATGCAAATAGAAGTCGAAACCATCTATAAATTCATGGTCTATACACCTTACTTCTAAATCATCTTTGCGGTATTGATGGGCAAGGTAATCTTTAACATGCCTTACCAGTACTTCAAACCTTTTTAGTGTTCCTTCAGCATATTCGTTTTTATCCACTAATGTTTTCATTTTTTCATTGTGGATTTTAATAGCTTCCAGTATCGTATGTGATTTTTCTTCTTTGCCTAAGTATTTGCATTTAACGCTATCAGCAGTTACTTTAATCCCTTCAACACTAAGCAGGGTATGCGCTGCGTAAACTTTGGCCTTTATGTTTTCCAGATAGGCATTCAGGGTTTTAACATCTTCTTTCGTTCCGATAACTTTCCCGGCCTTTGCGTTCCACTTTTCAGGTTCGCAAGTTCTGCTAGTAGACATTTCCGAACGGATGCCGTCTACTGTAATTCTTAAAAAGATGAAATAAACATCGCCTTTTTTGTAGTTCTTTGGTCTTTTCAAAAAGAAAAGCACGCTAAAATTAGTCTTCATAATGATAACATTAAGGTTAAACAAAATTAGCTTTGCAGTTCTATGTACACAAGATATTCAATTATTGAACTAGCTTAATATCAGATTGTTAATTCAATTTAGGGGAGTTTGATAAGATAAAGAACAACGCCCCGAATGACGCCCATTTTATATGCGATGTATTGCATATTTTGATATATCCACCAAAAACAAAAGCCTTGCAATCATTTGATTTGCAAGGCTTTAAGTCTTTTTGATACTGTTGTTTGTGATCCCGCTGGGATTCGAACCCAGGACCACTACATTAAAAGTGTAATGCTCTACCAGCTGAGCTACGGAATCATTCCCTTTCTTAAAGGAATGCAAAGGTATTAATTTTATACAAATTTCATAGCTTAACAGAGGTTTAATTTCATTTTAACATGCTTATCTAATTTAAGCCACTGATTTATAATCAATAAAAAAAGCCATCTTCATAAAATTATACACTTTCTTTCGATGTCTCGATAGTTTTTTCCAAAGCATTGGCTAATACATCTCTATATTTAATGAAATTGCTTTGACGCATTTCCTCATTTTCTGATTCCTTAAGGGATCTTTTAGCTTCCTTCACCTCCTGCAGTTCATTTTCATAAAGCCCCATAAATGTATCAGGATTTTTATTTTTCAATATTCTCACTGTATGTGAATATTGTTCGTAAATATCTGTTATAACAGCAGAACTTTTATCACCATAAACCGTTAAAGCAGCCACTTTTGCCGAAAGCTTTTCAAGCTTTCCTCTTTCTTTTGCGTAACCCATATTCAGGCAAATATACTGCTTTCTCCACTATGCCTAAAACAGAATTTTCAAGCGCTTTGCTTCAACCGTTTAATATGTTTTTGCATCATAGCTTTGTCTGTAGTCGACCTGGCCAACTTTAGTGCTGTTTCAAAATGCGTGCGTGCAATGTTATTGTCGATATCTGTATACAGATAACCAAGTAGCGAATAATAAAAGTGATAATCTTTAAGATTAAGCTTTTCGGCCTCTATAATAGCTTCCGCTTTCCCTCTGGCTTTGGAAAGCGCAAAAGTGCGATTTAAAGCTGCAATGACCGAGTATTGAAACATTAACAATTGATTATAAAGTTGCAGGATATGCTCCCATTTATCAGCAGTATCTTCCTTTTGGGTATGCCAATAAGCAATTCCTGCTTCTAAATGATACTTACTGATCTCCACTCCTGTCGAAGCCTTATTTAAATAATTGGTTCCGGCAGCAATCAGGTCCTTGTCCCATAAGCTGTCATCCTGATCATCATATAAAACCTGCTCACCAGCAATATTTATACGGGCTTCAAACCGCGAAGCATGAAAACACATCAGGGCCAGCAGTGCAATAACAGTGGGGCAACTGGTCATTACATTATCCATCAGCAACCTATTCAAGCGCATCGCTTCTGCACACACCTCTTTACGCAAGCTACTATACTGAGATGTAGAATAGTAACCTTCAGAAAACATCAAATACAATGTCTTTAATACATTGTCCAACCGCTCGTTAAGATCTTTTACCGAAGGTTGTTCAATTTTAATATTTGCTTCTCTCAGCTTTTCCTTGGCGCGACTGATTCTTTTGTACACCACTTCCTTATTGGTCAGGAAAGCATCGGCTATTTCATCAAAACCGAATCCACACAATAAATTTAAGGCAAGTGCAACTTGTGCATCACCTGGTATCACAGGATTACAGACCGTAAAAATCATAGCTAGCTGACTGTCGGCAATGTTCTTTTTTGATAGGTCCAGATCCAGTTCCTCCAACTTTTCTGTCCGGTATATAAGTTCAGGTGTCAGCTTTTGCCTAAAAACAGCATTGTGCTTTAAGTAGTTTCTGGTCTTATTTTTGGCCACAGTATATAACCAGGCAACCGGATTTTCGGGTATACCTTTCAAACTCCAGGTCTCTGTAGCTGTTAAAAAAGTATCGCTCACCAAATCCTCAGCAACTTCAATATGCTCAATACCAAATAGCGAACAGAGTACCGCAACAATCTTCTGGTACTCTGTTCTAAATAAATTAGGCAATAATCCGCTTTCGGCCATACCGATTATTTATTGCGGGTTAGGAACCGCCATGCGCACTTCAACCGTTGCTCCCCATTGTAAAATCGGGCAGCCCTTTGCAAACTCAACAGCCTCCTCATAATTTTCGGCTTTAATGATCAGCACACCTCCTATTGATTCTTTAATTTCGGCATATGGTCCATTAATTACCGCATTATCCTTTTTAACTACCCGGCCGTCAGTATCCCATCGTTGGGGTCTACTCACCAGTCTATTCTGTGCCGCAATTCCCCCAATCCAGTCTTGAAACGGTTTGATGGCCTGCTGCATTTGCTCTGGCGACGGACTTGCATCTTTGCTACTTAGATCTCTGTGTATAACTATTAAAAATTCGTTCATGATTTTCTTTTTATAAAGGTGATATAATTTAATAACAATTAACCGAATTGACCTACTTTATAAGTACCAATAGCATTCGGAAAGGCCAAATTAATACGGTTCCATGTGTTAATAGTTGTAATGGCTAGTGTTAGATCTATCAATTCCTGATCAATAAATTGAGCTTTCACTATATCATAAACGCTATCAGGCACATGACACGCGGTAATAGCCTCGGCCCAGGCAAAAGCTGCCCGTTCACGGTCTGTGTAGTAGGGCGTTTCGGCCCATGTGCTTAATCCATACAAACGTTGTTCACTTTCTCCGGCTGCACGTGCATCTTTTGAGTGCATATCTAAGCAATACGCACAGCCGTTGATTTGTGATACACGAAAATAAACCAGCTCAAGCAGTGATTTTTCTACAGGACTTTTCTTTAGGTAAGTACCAATACCAAAAATAGTTTTCATTGCTTCCTGTCCTTTTTGATGAATGTTAATTCTCTGTTCCATGTTTTTATCTTTTATTTTTAAAACCTAATAACAACCGAACTTTCCGCATTGGACAAAATTGTAAAAATATTTTTCTCATGTAACATCTATCGGAAATTTTGATCTATCCATCAACGTGTTAACAGTTCTTCATCAAATACGATCTAACTATTGCAAATGATATTAATACCCGAAAACATGATCACATTAGTAGTCGGAGCAAGCGGTAAAACCGGAAAACAGTTGGTAGATCAATTGTTAATAGCGGGCCAGCATGTAAAGGTCATAGTTCGATTAACCAGCAATATTCCTGAACGGTGGGAAAACAACCAAAAGGTAACAGTGATCAGAGTAAGCAGCCTATCAAACATCACTGTTAGTGAAATGACAATGTACCTCAAAGACTGTCATGCAGTAGCATCTTGCTTAGGACATAGCCTAAGCTTTAAGGGGATTTATGGCGCTCCCCGACAGCTCGTTACGGATACTGTTCAATCGCTTTGCCAGGCAATTCTCCATAATGCACCCGAAAAACCGCTCAGGTTTGTATTGATGAATACTGCGGGAAATAGCAACCGGAACTTAAACGAGCCAATTTCTTTTGCACAAAAAATCCTGATCCATCTGTTTCGTTTACTGTTGCCACCACACCTTGACAATGAAAATGCTGCAGACTATCTACGGTCAAAAATAGGCAAAACAAACATTGCAATTGAATGGGTTGTGGTCCGCCCGGATAGTTTAACCGACACAGAAATCATTACGGGATACCACTCTCACGCGTCGCCTACCCGAAGTGCACTATTTGATCCCGGACAAACAAGCCGTATCAATGTAGCACATTTTATGTGTCAGCTTATCGTTGATGAAGCGGTATGGAATAAATGGAAAGGACAAATGCCGGTAATTTACAATTCGCCAAACTAGCACCTCTTCTTTTATCATGTTAATAATGTGAGGCCACTCAAATCTGCTTTGGCAGTTTTCAGAAATCCGTAAGTCATAGGATCGGCTTTACAATCAACAAAACGAACTCTGATCTGTTTAAATCTGTTATTTTTTAAAAAAGTGTTCTTAAGTGTTGCCTGCTCAAATTTCACCCAGTTAAACACACAGTTTTCAAAATGACAGTCTTCCAGCACACCGTCAAAAACGATATCTTCCAAGTGCATTCCAATAAAGGAAGTACCATTCCATATTGCATTTACAATGATATTATTTGCGAAACCTCCAGATTTAAACACTGTTCCGGTAAAATTGGCGCCAGAGAAATCGCAGCCATTCATATAGCTTTTCAAAAATTCAGCTGCGCTCCATGAACAGTCTTTAAAAATATTTTTATCTAAGTAAGTAGTTTGAAATTGGCTGTTACTCATATCAGAACCCGAAAAATCACAACCCTGGATATGGCTTTTTGAGAACTCAGCTGTATTGAGCGAGCAGTTCTTAAAAACATTGTTAGCTAAGTTGGAGGTTTTAAAATGGCTGCTACTGATATCGGATCCCGAGAAATCACAACGATCAACATTGTTGCTTTTTAGCATTAATCCCGACAAATCTGAATTACAAAACAAGCAGTTCTGTATATTGGAAGAACTAAATTTTTCTTGCAAATTTTTCAATCCTGAGAAATCGACGCCTTCCCAATTCCCGCTTGACATATCCCAAGCAGTTTTATTCTTTGGCTTTTCTAATGATATCCTTTCTGGTCGATTAACCACTAACGTATCGATTGCCTTTTCGGTAGTAGTCGAGTGGAATTTCCCAGAGAAATAGTTAAGGTCAACGCCTAAAATTTCGGCAAGCCGGTTAAAAGTAAGGATATCTGGAAACGACTCTCCACGCTCCCATTTTCCAACCGCCTGTGGACTAATAAATAAACGCTCGGCAAGTTGTGCTTGAGAGATATTTATTTTCTTGCGGGCTGAGGCAATTTTGTTGCCAATCATCTTAGATTCCATAATTACAATCTTTTGTTTTTTCTACATTACAAAGATATTCTAACTCACCCCCAGAATCGATAACAATACAGCACCTATTAGTTGTATTGATGCTATTTATTGTTGTTTTTCAACAACTAACAGTAGTATTTTTATATTTCGGTTAAAACAGCCCGCTGATTTGCCATCCAGATCCCATTTTTTTACACCATGCAATTAGTTGTTCAATAGCCTTACATTTGCAAAAGCAAAACACAACAAACAGCAATAAATAAATTGCTTAACTTTTTATCAGCCGCCATATGAAAAGAAATTCCCATATATTTTTGATATTAATAGCCACTCTTTTTTGCCCAACATTATTTGCTCAAACCACCCTTCAGCATAAGCTGGATAGCATTGTTAAGTCAAAAAGGGCTGACGTAGGATTTTCCGCCTTGTTTTTACCAGATCAAAAAAACATCTCTGTAAATGGGAATAAGCACTATCCTATGCAAAGTGTCTATAAATTTCATCTCGCGCTTACCGTATTGAATCTGGTAGATAACGGCAAGTTTAGCCTTCAACAAAAAATACGGATTAAAAAAAGCGATCTGCTCGCCAACACCTGGAGTCCATTACGAGACAAATATCCGGAAGGCAATCTGATGCTACCTTTAGCAGAAATACTGAAATATACCGTTTCACAAAGTGATAATAATGGTTGTGATATCCTGTTCCGGCTAATTGGAGGACCTAAATCTGCAAACGACTTTATCAAGAAACAAGGCATTAAAGACATCAATATTGTAGCAACCGAAGAAGAGATGCATAAGGATGATCAGGTTCAGTTCAGCAATTGGACTACGCCAAATGCAGCTAATGAGCTGCTCAGAAAGTTCCTTGCAGGAAAAATTCTCAGGAAAACAACGCAGAACTTTCTAATGAAAATTATGGAAGAAACATCGACAGGACCAGGAAAGATTAAAGGTTTATTGCCGCAGGGAACACGTGTGGCGCATAAAACGGGAAGTTCGGGTGTAAATAAAGCCGGTATTACCGCTGCCTCTAATGACATTGGAATAGTTAGTCTGCCTGGCGGAAAAAAAATAATCATTTCTGCTTTTGTATCCATGTCCAAAGAAAATGAGGCAGAGAACGATAAAATCATCGCAGAACTTACCAAAGCCGTATATGATAAAGGCTTATAGCTCTCCTCCTCTTTTCAAAATCAATTTTTAGAACTTCCCGGGATGGTAAATTATAGCTACAAAATAGCATTAGGCCGCTGCTCCTTTAAATTTGGTGATGATCGTTCCCGTTAAAAAAATAGACAGCGTTCCCACCACAATGATCATATTCGCATGCAGCGGATTCCTAAGATAAGCGTATTGCTCGGGAACCAGATAGGAAAGTGACATCCAAACAATCACCAATAAGCCAACAACTGTGGCAGCAAAAGCTTCCATGTTACCCGATTTTTTACTGATAATTCCTAAAAGGAATAAGCCGAGCATACCACCTGCAAATATTCCCGATAATTGCCACCAGATATCAAGGATACTCTTTACGCCAATCATAGCAATACCGCAAATCATACCAGCCACACCAAAAACAATGGTCGAGATATGTAATAAACGCAGATTTTGCTTGTCATTAATTGTTGGCTTAAAGTAACGCTTATAAATATCCTCAGAAAATACTGTAGCTGAAGCATTCATACCTGAGCTAATGGTACTCATTGCCGCAGAAAGAATAGCAGAAACAATCAAACCAATTAACCCTGTGGGAATCATGGTTACCATAAAATGTGGCATCACCTTATCTCCATAATCAGCAGGCTGAAGTGTTGCAGCTAAATGTTGAACATCGGCTGCTGATACCCCAGCCCCCAAACGCTCGGCCGCCACCTGCAGTTTTATCGGCACTATCATCTCGGGATTGATCTGATAGTAAGCATATAAACAAGTTCCTATCACAAAAAACAATAAAGAGGCGGGTACGTAAATCCACACACAAAGCCATACAGATTTTGAAGCTTCTTTTTCTGAAGTTGCTGTATGATAACGTTGTACATAGTTTTGGTCCATACCAAAATTATTCAGGTTAATAAAAAACCCATAAAGCATCACCACCCAGAAGGTTGTTTGTGTAAAATCGGGACTAAAACTGCCAAGACTAAACTTATTGTCCTTGTTTCCTATTTCAATAATTTTTGATATTCCGCCTGGCATATTAGACACTACAAGGTAGATAATTAATACAGCACCAAGTGTTTTCAAAACACCCTGCACCACTTCGGTCCATATTACGGCCTCTATCCCCCCCATTACGGTATAAATAATGATGCAAATACCGGTTACCAGCATAATCATTTGCATATTGTAGCCAGTTAAAGCCTGTAAGGTTAAAGAGATACCAAAAAAAATGGAGCCCATACGCGCCAGTTGTGTAAGTAAAAAACAAACTACGGCGTAAGTACGTGCCCACGGACCAAAGCGTTTCTCCAGGTTGGTATAGGCCGACACCTCTCCCGTATTGCGATAAAACGGAACAAAATATTTGGCAGCAACCCATGCAGCAATGGGCATAGAAATACTAAATACAAAAGCATTCCAATTGGAGCCGAAAGCCTTGCCCGGAACACCTAAAAAAGTATTACTGCTTAAAAAAGTTGCATAAATAGATAATCCGATGGCCCAGCCCGGTATAGCGCCCGAAGCTTTGGAGTATTGATCCGAATTTTTGTTTCTACGGGAAAAATAAACGCCAACCATCACCATTGCCACCAAATAAGCAAGTATAATAGCAAGATCTAATACAGGTAGATTTTTCATAGTTCGTTTATCAGTACTGCTTCGCTGTACAAATTTTTCCTAAATTATATATTATCATATCAATAACCAATTGCTAGCTGTACGCCTGGTATTTTCCCTCACAATCCACATCGCCACAGAAATGAACTTTTATCCCCATTTCTTCCAGTGCTGCAGCTTTTATACGACAAGCCTGATGTGCTGTAGCCTGATCTGTAGCATAGACCACATGGATGTGATTTGCCTGATGGCGGGCCATCATCTGATCGCGGGTTACCCCGGCCAATGTAGCGTGCATAATAGGCCATTGCGGTGTAGTATTCTGCCAGCGTCTTTCGGTTTCTTCATTTGGAAGAAATACGGACTCACCAACCCCCATATCACAATGCAAAGCGTCATTCATGATATAAATCCGGCTCCAAACCAAGCTTCCAGGTTTACTGATTCCTTTAAGACTTCCTCCCCCCAGATGAAAAAACATTGGTGGTTGCCGTTCGCTGGTGGCACCAGCATACCCATCAATGAAATGCGCGGCTGGTGCAGCTCCTGAAATCAGAAAAAGCCATACAAAATCATCAATTCCGTTACCGGTATAATGTTCTCCCCATCTAATGTCGTGCAAAGTATTTTCACCAGACATTCCAAGTTCATTCCATAAATTATAGGTTACTAATGCATCAATTCCGGCACATTCATCCACTTCATTAAAATGTGGCAAAGCCTGTTTTGCAAATAATTCCTTACCCGACTCAGAAAATACAGGAGGCCGATCCTGGTTATTTAATAAGCCCTCTGCCAGGTCGCTGGTTGCCGTTAAATCTTTCAGGCCCTGCTGATATTGAATTCCAATCGTATCACAACCAAACTCATCCGCTATACGCAGTGCAGCGATATACATCTTGCACTGGTTCAGGGTTTGTTCTTTTGTCAATTCAGTTAAACTATCTGTTCCCCATTTAAAAGTCATTCCTTTATCCAGCAACCAATTAAGCACAGCTTCCGCTTCACTATCGGTAACAGTTAGCATTTTTGCATATAAGGCCGATTGGCTTAGTCGTTCCTTAAATATTCCGGTTTTATGCAACAAATCATCGGGAACAATAGCATTAAACATCCCCATGCATCCCTCATCAAATACGCCCATAATGGCTTTCTTACTGCGCAATGCACGTCCAAATGCCCTGCCTTTTTCTTCATCCGCAGCAGGAATAGCAACAACATCAAAATCTTTTACATGACTGCTGTCATGTTTTATCGTCCCCGTCGATAACCATTCTGTTAAACCTTTATTAAAAAAATCATCGGTAAAATCTTCACTCCACAAGCTACTGTAAACTACCTCTGCTTTTGTCAGCGAGCCATTTAAATTCAACATTCCTACAAGCCCTGGCCATTGCCCACTCCAATTGGCAACAGTTAAAATAGGTCCCTGGTGGGTGGTCAAACCTGCCAATACATGATGAGAATATTGCCATACACTCTCTGCAACAATCAATGGAACTTCTGCAGGTATATTTTTAAATACCTCAATACCCATTCTCTGCGAGTCAATAAAGCCATGCTTTTTAACTCCATCGTAAGCATGCGCTCTTTTTACGGTCCAACCTTGCCTGGCCAATGCCTTGGCTAGTAACGCTTCCATTTCTTGTTGCGCAGCCCAGCAATTTAAGTTGGCCGACAAACGTAAATCGCCGCTGCATACCAGATAAACTTGCTTTTCGGTATTTGTTATCATGTTCTTTAAAAGGTTTAAATCATATTAGGTTATATGCCTCAATCTGACGGATAATGCATTACCCACTATCGGTCCAAAAATCAGCACTACACAAATATGAGAAGCCTTTGTTTCAAAACTCTGCGACTTGTTGCCTACTTTATGTGAAATATTATCATTTATTTACCTTTTTGAGTATCCCCGTAAAGTACCGCAGCAGGTATTTGGCCTAATTAAAATTCTCTTCAATATACTGTCGCGCCTGTTCCTGTGTTAAAACAGCAAAATCCTTATAACGGTCATGAACATCAATGATCTCTTCAAGAGCATCGGCAACAAGTTTTTTATTTTCCCAACCTTTAAGGTGAGCTACTACAGTTTGAATGCAGCCCTTTTTATAGGCAATCTGCCCAATAACATGTACTAATGTATTTCTTACCCGGGCAGTTTTATCGTGTTGCAGTTCCTGCAACATAGGTAAAATATCCTGAGGGTATTTTCGTCCCCTAAGCTCTATACCGTGGCATATTTCGCGGCGTATCTCTTTCTCCTCATGATGCAGGTATTGTTGTGCCCATTGTAGCACAGGCACCGGGTTTACTTCTCCCATTTTTTTTATAGAACCGATTACCGCATTACGGGGCGAATGGTGACTATCAAACAACCCTTTCTCAAAAAACCGCCTGACGTTTTCAAAATCCGTTTTACCCACTTCCCCGGCGGCGTTGATTGCCGTTTGCCTGATTTTAAAATCTTCAGCCTCAAACAAATGTTCCAATGCACCAATTATTTTGGGTTGAAGTATTACCTTGGCATGGTATATTTTGCCAAATGATAAATACGCAGATTTCCGGATATAAGTATCTTCGTCGGCAAAATATCGGATAATCATCTTAAATGTTCCTTTCTCTAATTCTGCCAAAATGTTGCGGTTAATTTCAGCAACAACCTCTATCCGTTCCTGTTTATTTAAATCATAAAACCCCATAATGCAATAATAACGTTTATTGGTTACGCTTGCTATACAATATTTTATCAATTAACTTAACATGTGCCGTTTAAAAAGCTAATCCTGTTTAACTTCGTCTGTTTTATTAAACATCACGATTCTTTTTGAATCGCCCTTATGATGAGTTATCGGAGGACAGTTACATTTCCTGCCAATATGTTTCCAGAGAGCAAGACATTATTTTTAATTATACCCTATTGTTTTTTTTGCATACCTTAAATTCGTAATACTACGTTTATCCAAATCTTGCTGGTCATTTTAAAATTATGACAACTAAACTAACCCTTATGATGAAGTGTACAAACTTATTACTCCTCTTTTTAAATTGTGTATTTGTAACACAGGCGCAAAATAAGATACCGAATGAAAACAATGTTGTAATCACGTCTATAGAGGATAAAACCCGGGTGTACACCAGCGACAATGGGGAATTGCACGTCAACGTATCGCCAAAAGATTTGCTTAAACTTAAAGCAGCCGGCGCAGTTCACTACAGCGACTTCGGTGCTAAAGGTGATGGAAAAACCGATGATATAGACATTATAGCCGCAACGCATGCATTTGCCAACATTCATGGCCTTTTGGTGAAGGCCGATGATGGAGCCACCTACTATATTGGGGGTAAGGAGCGTCGGGCTGTTATCCAGACAGATACCGATTTCGGCACAGCAAACTTTATCATTGATGATACTGATGTTAAAAACTCCAATGCGCCTGTTTTCATAGTGAGTTCTAGCTTGAAACCCTTTAACCTGAAAACGATATCTTCACTTAAACGAGGCCAGGTAAAAATCAATGTCTCTTTACCCAGTCCTTGTTTAATCACGGTCACGAATTCCAACGTCAAGCAATACATCCGGTACGGACTAAATCAAAACAATGGTTCTTCGCAAACTGACATCTTTCTTGCCGACAAAAACGGCAACATAGATATGAATGCACCAATTATCTGGGATTTCGAACAGATCACCAATATCACCGCTCAGCCCATCGATGAACATCTGCTAAAGATCACCGGAGGTCATTTTACCACCATCGCTAATAAAGCTGAATCAAAATCCTATTACAACCGAAACATTGCAATCAGGCGATCACATGTAGTTGTTGAAGGGCTGCAACACCTGATCAAGGGCGAAGGAGAAAACGGTGCACCGTATGGAGGATTTATCAATATTGGTGACTGCGCCTATGTAACCGTAAAAAATACCATCCTAACCGGACATCTGACCTATGGCAAGATTGGAGCAGCAGGTAAACCTGTCTCCATGGGTACTTACGATCTGTCTGTAAACCGCTCACTCAATGTGTCTTTCATCAATTGCAGCCAAACCAACGATATTAACAACAGCAAATACTGGGGTATTTTAGGCTCAAACTTTTGCAAAAATCTGTTTTATGACAATTGTGTACTCTCCAGGTTTGATGCGCACCAAGGTGTTACCAATGCCACTATTCGCAACTCAACCCTGGGGCACATGGGAATCAATGCCATTGGTAGCGGAATCCTAACAATCGAGAATTCGACAGTTCGGGGAAGGAGTTTTGTCAACCTACGCTCCGACTACGGCAGTACCTGGCAGGGACAGATTGTGATACGTAACTGTGTCTTTGTACCGGCAGGTGGCAAATCAATCGTAGCTTCCCTCATCAGCGGATCCTATTCAGGACAACATAATTTCGGCTACACCTGCTATATGCCAGAGCGAATCACCATTGAAAATCTAAAAATTGACGACTCCAATCATCCTGATAATTATCAGGGTCCTACCATTTTCGCCAATTTCAATCCGAAAATGACAGACAATACCTATCAGGAAAAATTCCCGTATGTAAAAACTAAAGAAGTCATTTTAAAAAACGTAACAACTACTAGTAAGAAAGCCCTGAGGATTAGCGACAATCCGTTTATGTTCAAGGATGTAAAAGTTAAGGAGGATTAATATCTCCCGGAACTTTTGCAATGACCAGTTTACTAATTATTTTGGCTGAAGCATTACATCAGCATTTAACCTAAGCAATTTCCTGGATAGATTTTGTGCATCATATGGTATATGCTATTAATTTTGTATTGTGACCAAAATAAAGCGAATAACCGCAACAGATTTTAGAGGACAATATATGTCAGAAATGTCAACTGATTTTGCAGTTTTAAAAACAGCAATTCAGATACATGATATTGGAAAAACATCTGGCTTCATCAAAGTCCCTACCCCTTTGCACAGGCCCGAATACAATTTTATTGTTCACATTACCAAAGGAAGTGCAAAACAGCAGGTAGATGCTGATTTGGCTTCTATAAAAAAGAATGAAATCTTATTTGTCAGACAAGGGAATGTAACCTCCTTAAGGGAAGTAAGCCCCGATGCCAACGGGCACATCATTTTATTCGAAGATCAAACGCTCAATCAATTGTTATCAAAACAGGAACTCATTAAGCTATTTTCCTCGAATATAATCATTCATTTATCAGAAGAAAGTAGCAGATGGCTAACCTCCTTATTTGAGCTGTTGAGCATTGAACTTTATTACCCAAATCCAAATCTTAATATTTGCTATTCTCTTTTGCAAGCCGGACTGCAGAAAATTTTTAGTTCCAGTAAAGAACTGAATAAGGGTATAAACCGCAGTACCGAAATTACTTTCAATTTTAAGGAACTGGTTTACAAGCACCATTTAAAACATAAAACGATCCTGTTTTATGCTGGCAAATTATCCGTTTCCGAAAATTACCTCCACAGATGTATCAAAGAAACTATCGGTCAAAGCCCCAAAGAATGGATCAACAAAGTAAGCATCCTGCAAAGCCAGCTCCTTTTACAGGATCTGACCAAAAGTATTTCAGAAATAGCATTTGAGCTCAACTATGGCGATCCTAGTTATTTTGGGCGGCTTTTTAAAAAGATAACCGGAGTAACCCCTTCGGAATACCGGCTTGCATTTATGCAAGATTTGTCCGAGTAAACCGTGGTTTCGTTTTAAAACAATTCTTGTTTTCAATTCACCTTTGTAACAAATACAAAGAAAATGAAAACATTAACAACTGTTAGAAACTATAGCATCAGGAATAAACCCCAAATGACTTCATACTGCGAACACAAAGCGATCACCATCTTGATGTATTTGTGTTTAATTACTTTAACTCTTCTTTTTTCAAGTAAAAGTTACAGCCAGATTATTCAGGATGTTGGTGGCGTTGCCACAACAGTCCATGCAAAAACTACTTTTAAAAATAAGGATCTGCCATCAGAAAGTTCACTTTCCGGAAATAAGTTTCAACTGAATACCTACGACGCATGGCTACCTGTTCCTCCTTTTAAAATTGGCAGAACGAGCATTTTCAGTAACCTTAATTATCGTTTGATGGATTTTAAGTACGACAACAATTCTATAAATGATCCAAATCGGATTGAAAGAATTCATGAAATAAAGTCCGTAATTATCATCCGCCATCCCATTACAAGTAAATGGTCTGTTCTGGCAATAGCAATGCCCACCCTTGCTGCAGATTTTAAAAAATCTGTTTCTGTAGACGACCTGATTCTGGACGGGATACTTGGAATATCGAAAAAATTTGGTAGCGCATCAAATCTGGAAATTGGATTTGGAGTTCACGCACTACACTCGTTCGGAGAAACTTTAATTACCCCCGGGATATCAATTGACTACAGAAGCACAAACAATAAATGGTTAGCCCAATTTTATTGGCCAAGGTTAAATGTGCTTTATAGCGTAAGCGCAAATACCCAGATAGGTTTGGCCGGTTCAATAGACTGGACACGCTTTAATCTGAAAAACTATCAAGGCTATTCGGGCAAGGAAGTCGATTATGCTCAGTTCTCCACTATCCATGGTGGCTTGCAGGTACATCAACGTTTAATAGGTGGAATATGGTTTCAGGCACAAGCTGGAATGGGGCTTTTGAACCGTTATGAGCTGTTCAATGCCAACCAAAAAACAGTGAATGATTTCTCTATTTCCAACATGGGCTATGGAAAAGCGGCCCTCACCTATCGTATGGGTAGAAGATAATGCAACGGTACAATGAAAAATAGAAATCACCTTTATTCAACGTTCAACCTGCGTTCCTTATTTGTTGCAGCTGTGCCCGCTTACGTATTTCCTACACTAATGTCTTTTACATCGGGCTTTTTGCTTCAAAAAAAGGAGCTGATGGCGGCTAGCTACACCACCATTGGGTTGTCGTCTTTATTGTCAACAATATTTAGCTTTATTATACTTTGGCAATGCGAATCCAGACTAATCTTAGTACAGAACAAGCTGACCAGATCTGTGCTCATCATTTTGGTGATGATGAGCCTGGGAATGTTGTGCACATCGATACACAAGCTTCAATCCGAACGTATCAATATAACATTCTCCGCATTCCTTGGTGCAGCAATATTAATGATCCGTTATCAGATAAAAAATACGAAGAGGATAAACAAAGGAAATTAATTGTATCCTTCTATGTTAGATAATTTGCCGCATTACCCACCTAATATTGTCCGTTTTACCCTCATAATTAGCATGAGCTAACACATAACTTTACATTGAACAATATCTATAAACTGTGAAATTATGATACTTCAAAATAAAAATGCGATCGTTTATGGAGCAAGTCCTTCTCTGGGAGGAACTGTTGCCCAATCCCTGGCTGCAGCTGGTGCCACCGTTTTTGTAACCAACAAAAACTTATCAATTGCCCGGCAGGTTGCCGACAAAATTATCGCAGCAGGTGGTAAAGCTCATGCTGATGTAGTTGACGCAATGGATGAAGACTCTATCAGAAAACACATGGAATACGTTCAGCATAAAGTCGGTACAGTTGATATATCTTTTAATTTAATAGGCATTAAAAATGTGCAGGACATTCCACTAATCGAGATGTCACTTGAGGATTTCACCTCACCGGTTAATGATGCGATGCGTACTCAGTTTCTGACCATGACAGCTGCGGGTAAAATTATGAAAGATCAAAAATCGGGGGTAATCCTTTCCCTAACGGCAACTCCGGGCGGGATTGGCTATGCGATGGTGGGAGGCTTTGGTCCGGTATGTTGCGCAATAGAGAGTCTTTCCAAAAATCTGGCAGCAGAACTTGGCCCATTTGGTGTCAGGGTTGTGAATATCAGGTCTGCCGGTTCTCCGGATTCGCGTCCATTTAAAGAATTTTTAGCTGCAGGTGGAGATGAAGCCGAATCTTTTTTGCAAAAACTTGTAGATGATACCATGCTCAATCAATTGCCACTGATGCAGGACATTGCAAATACTGCTGTTTTTTTAGCATCAGATATGGCTGGAAAAATAACCGGCGTTACCATAGATATTACCGTAGGAACAACAGCTGCACTAAATTACAAAATGACAAAGCCTGCTTTTGTTAAAGTTTAGTTAATTACTCAAGCTATGTAATGGTACAAAACTTACGGTTCTACCCATTACCGTCTTATTGCAATAAAACTAAAGGCTCAAAAGCAATAAAATATACCATAAAGGCCAAGCTACTCTCCCGCCAATTTTAGGTAATGGTCTAATTTTTGACCGCCAAATAAAGGTTGCTTATTTAATTAGATTTATTTTGATGAAACAATCCCATTTTTACATAGCAATATGAATCAATATCACTTCCGTTTTAATAGCGGCAAAAAATCTTTGCCTATTATACTTTGGTTCTTTGCTACGTTACTGGCCATTGCATGCAACCTTTTAGCAGCATTTACGCCAATTATCCCCTGGCTGTTGGCACTCTCCTTCCCTTTGATGGGAATAGCCATTTACCAACTGATTAAAAAGAGCCGCGAAAGACAATCAACCGAAACTATTTCGCTACATCCTGAAGGTTTTAGCAGTACCTGCTTCGGTTCTATTTTGTTTACAGAAATATCTACCATTCGGCTTTCTGTAAGGGATATATCCTTATTGGGGGGATTACCATACGATTATTACTTACGAACAGAGAATAATTTTCCGATTACGGAGTTTTTCATCTCCACACAGAATGGGAAAACACTAAATTGGATATTACAGGAATGGGGCGGTCTTTACAACTCCAAAGAAGATTTTTCAGCTTTCTTTCATTTTCTAACAGCATTGACTGATCAACTGTACCAACTTTATCATAGTAACCAGGCTCATGGCAAGTATTTAAAAATTCTTGACGAAGAAGGTCGCTGGGAAAAGCTGTCCACTCCTGCTCCCCATTTTTCCATAAATTAATTTGCCATATAAGACGAGCGGATAAGGAGAAAACCCATCGGCAACACACCAACAAGCCATCATAAACACCTGTAAAGCAAAACCTTGTAATTACCCGTACTACTCTTAAAAATACCCGTACTTAATTTTTGAAACAAAAGCGTTCGAATACTTTTACTCGGTCGCGCAGATTTGATTTCTTCCGCACATTTGTATCGAAACATTTTTTAACCCCAAAAAACGATACAATGAAAACATCCTTACTTTTTCTAGCAGCACTATTACTAATAGGCAATTTTAGCTTTGGACAAGGCATTTATAAAAAGATCGATTCCATAATAAAAGATAATCATCAAAAAAATCCCGCCATAGGTGTTAGTGTCGGTTTTATCAATAACGGCAAAGAATACTATACAGCCTATGGTAAACTTAGTAAAGACAGCCAAACAGATATCAATAAATATTCTGTATTCGAAATCGCCTCTATTACTAAAATTCTGACATCAAATTTAATTGCTCAAGCAGTTATGGAGCATAAAATAAAAATAGATGATTATATCGACAACTATCTTCCAAAGAATTATGTGCTACAGAAAAACCTTAAAAATAAAATCAAAATTTCTGACCTGGCCTCTCATCAATCGGGTTTGCCTGATATAGATTTTGTAAAGCTAATCGAACTTAATCCACAACAACCTGTAAGTAATGTAACTAAAGAAACACTAGCCATTATGGTTAATAACTGTACCGAATTAACAGATTATGGCAAATATCGTTACTCTACCATTGGCTATACTTTACTGGGGCAAATTTTAGAAAAAATATATGGCAAGAGTTACGATGAAATCATTAGCTCCAAAATAATAAAGCCACTCCAGATGACCAATACATTAACGAAAGATTTTAATGTGAAAAACATAACTACAGGTTATAACCCAAATGGTGATATTCAGGAATTTTTCAAGTGGAATGTCACTGCATCTGCAGGATTGGTAAAATCTAATGCTGCCGACATGGTTAAGTTTTTAAAAGCCGTTTTAAATAAGGAAAACACTGTAGCCAAAGCTGCAATCATAACTGAAAAAATCTTCTATAAAGATGAAAAAAGGGAAATGGGATTAGGGACGAACATCGTAACAGACGATAAAAATACCATTTATATAAAAACAGGAGATTCTATGGGACAATCTTCAATTATCTGTTACAATAGGGCAAAAAAATGGGGTATCATCATACTTTTAAACCAACGGAACTCAAAAATGAGGCAAAACCTTTTAAATGAAATCTATGAAACAGTATTAAAATAATTCAATATAAATAAACGAAAAAGGCTACTTCCCGAAGGCCTTAAATAGATGCCTTCGGGAAGTGTAGAGATGGGATAACCTAAAGAATTTTACCAAATAAATTTATAGTCATCAAAACGATCTGATTTTACAAAACGTGCCAACTTACCTCCATGGAAATAAAAAAATGAATAAGGTTCGGGTTTGGGGATAAATGAACTGGAGATGATACGGTAAATATTCGTTCCATCATTATCAACCGACATCAATTCCGCAGAACGGTTGGCTCGTTTGAATTCATTTTCCGACATACCGATCTTAATTGACGACTCTTGATACGACATACTCTTGCAGCCTAAAGCTATTACTGCAAGGCAGATTAAAATTACTTTTTTCATACGTGTTTTATTTGTGTGTGCTGAAGCTGGCCCAATAATGATGCCTTTTTATCTCCCTAAAATTTATAAGCGCCAACAGCTCCGACAAAGGCAAATAAGACACTGAAAATCACCTATTTTACTTAGCGTAATTTTTTGTTTACACATTTACTTTTTCATCCGCCGGAAATCAGCTAATGCTTCCGGACCAAATGCAAAGGCCGACAAAATGATCATGATAAAGCCAAAAAGCCACATCCCCAGAAAAACGCCTATGGACAAATGCAGCAGCAATACGGCCAGTATACCGTACACTCTGATTTTGGGCACCAGCAGTAATACCGGATAAAACACTTCCATTAAAACAACCAGCCATCCGGACACGATCAATATAAATGGATATTGTGCAAGCCAGGTTAAATCGTGCTGACTAAAACTGGGCAGCATCAACGATCTCCACATGGCATCACCGTTCCACCATTGTATACCAAGCCCCTTCTCAATTCCCGAAGAGGTATACACCAGGATCAATTGCAATTGAACCAATTTGCGCAGCATCCCTGCCGATACAGATTTGTATTTTTTCTTTACAAAATTAAAGGCTACATCGAGCGAAAAATAACTTCCAGCCGGCATAAACATCAGGTAAAACAAAGCCATCTGCGTAAATACGTCAACTCCGTACATAAGCCCCGAACCGGTGTCAATCCAAAGCAAATGCAGGTAAAAACAGAGTATGGTGCTTAACCGCGTAAATAAACCAAGGCTCATCAACACCAAAACAAGCACATAAAACCAGAAAAATGAGTATAAAAAATTAGTGCTGCAACCCACATAAGGTTTAAACAATTCATAAAAATCCCCCAGGTGAGGCAGAAAATCGTACAACCCCGATTTGGAGATTGCCCATTGTACGTACCCATACTGACCATAAACGTCATTCAGGTAGTGGTAAAGGACTGCAATTTTAGCAATAGCAAATATGCCTAGGGTAATACGAAAAAAAACAACAGGCTTTATAGAACCGGGCTTTTCCAGATATGACCATACAGGCCAGTCCTTTTTTGCTACAAAAGTTGATACCTTCATTTTACTTAACAGCTACATCAGTGATATAAATAGAATCTTGCGTAATCCGCTTGCCAGCAACAAACTCCTTCATGGTAGGAATCACATTTTGCATTACCAGGATGTTTACCCGGCGCATGGAAGGATTTTCGTTCAGACATTTTAGTCCCCAGGATTGCGCAAACAAATCCATGGTCGATTGACTATTGTCCTGCGCAAAATTTCCACCAAGGGAATAAATGCGGGTCTTTACCTCAAAGTTATCTTTCGATAAAGAAAATTGGTTGTTGTGTTTTCCGTCCGACATTTGCATACAGATCTTCAAATCGCTGCCCACCGTTGGGGCAAAAAAGCCGAAACACCGATTGGTATAGGTAATGGCTGAGTAAACGTTATTTAAAACCAGAAAATTTGGATGATCAATAAATTTATAAAGGTGGGAGATTGTTAAAAAGACAAAAAAAAATGCACGCAGATGAGCGTTCTTATCAGGTATTTCATAGACAAAGCAGGGAGGATGAATAAAAGGCAGATGTGAATTGCTTCACACCTGCCCTTTTTTACTACAATTAATATTTTGAAAGTATGGTGTGAAGCTGTTGCATTTTAGACAACTGGTCATCAGAAGGCTTGAAAATGTTGTTCTTGTTGACCGTTGCAGCCACAAAAATGTTATTTTTATTGACTGTAGAAGCTACAAAAATGTTATTGGTGTTTACTGTTGCAGCCTTAAAGATGTTGTTGGTATTTACCGTACCGGCTACTGCCCCGCCACTTGGTTTAATAACCCTGGTGTTCTCCAATTTAACATTGCCCAGTCCCTTTGCTTTTCCAACAGAAGTAGTTTTTACCTTACCAGAAGCGTCTTTGTAATTGGCATTGAAGGAATAAGTTTGTGGATCGAAGCTTTTTAACAATTCTTCCACTGCGGCCTTATCTTCCATAGATAAAGGCTTTGAAATTTTCAGTCCGACCGGCTTTTGCGCCTGTGCACAAAATGCGAATCCAGATAGGAAACACGTGATGATAAATAGTTTTTTCATTAAGGATGATTTTAAATAATGCTTACTCTTTATAGGATTTTCAGCTAACTCCTTTTTTCATAGCTAAAACTAAATTTTAAATAAAAACGCAAACAATAGGCAATAGTAAACTCATAAACAGCAGGTTAACTACTGTAACAAATTTGATATTTTTCATGTTAAATGCCAATACCCGGGTATAACATCGGCAAAACAGACGTTCATTTGGTTTGGATACCAAATGAAATTTGGAATGGTAAAATTAAATGGTTCCAATTCCCAATAATATTTCAAACCAATTTTTCTTTTCTCTCTTCAATCTGGTCTATTATCCCCTGTTCAGCTTTCCATAAAATTTACAGTCAAAGAAAACCTGTATTTGGAGAGGGGCACGTTAATGACTCTATGATATGATTAGTTGATTTATTGCCTCTTCCCGTCTTCATCATTACATCATAGCCATCATTCAGTAG
Source organism: Pedobacter schmidteae (assembly GCF_900564155.1). Classification (NCBI taxonomy): domain Bacteria; kingdom Pseudomonadati; phylum Bacteroidota; class Sphingobacteriia; order Sphingobacteriales; family Sphingobacteriaceae; genus Pedobacter; species Pedobacter schmidteae. The sequence goes on from NZ_LS999839.1 coordinate 4,739,826, forward strand.
AAGTTGGGTAAAGGACAATTTCAACCTTCAACAAAAAAGAGGCTGTCTCATTTTTTAAAGACAACCTCTTTTTGGTAAATATTAATCTTCTTCTACAAAGTTTAGGATCGTTGGGATTCTTCATAATTAGGACCGTACAGAGATGGCACTTTATTTCCTGTCGCCCTTAGGTGTGCGATAAGTTCTCCACGATGATGATACAAATGATTATAAAGAAATCCCCTGACCACCTGAATCTTCGGCATTGGCGGCATAATTGGGCTGCCTCCGGCAGACATTGTCCAGGTATTCATATACTGTGATTCATCAGAATTTTCTATTACAGTCTTTGCTTTTGCGACATTTTCTTCAAACTTTCCGAGGATGTTAGAGGCCTTGCTGATATCGCCTTTGTCATATTTATAAGACCCCATATCAAACTCATCCTGTGCAAATGTAGCTTCATACCAGTTGTATACTTCCGCAATATGTGAAGCCAGCTGACCTACTGACCAAAGATGTGGTTGCGGACGGTATTCCAATGCGCTGTCTGGAATCATTGAGAGTAACTTCCTGGTGTTTTCTGCTTCATGCATAAATTCACCTATTAATGCTTGTTTCATCATTTTTATAATATTTATGGTATATAAAAATAAGGAATATTTTCCTGACTTACTCGACTTCTATTTCCTCTTGCGTTTCTTTACTCCTGTTCAAGATCAACCGACAACGGACAAATTAATAAGCACATCCATAGCTTCTAATCCTTTGCCAAACATCCTGCCCGAGTCCAGTAATGCACCGCCAATGAAAACAATGCGTGTAATCAGCCAGATGTAATAGGTTTGATGAAAAAAGTGTTTCATAAAATTTATCTGGTTTCAATTTTAGTGAAGGTTTCGGGTTCTCCTGATTGACTATTCAAACAATTTATTTTGGAAAACAGTGTTATCTTCGCTATACGATTAAAGGACTTTGCGGTACCCACCCTAGGATCGTTAATCCATATATCGGAAAAGAATTTCAAAAGTTATTGATAAATAAAATAGTGTTACTTTTTGTTTTGAACATTTACTGCTTTAATTAATTATGCCTTGCTTACTACTAAAACGATGTTTTACCCTGATTTTATTAATTTGTTTTTGCAACAATTCCTTACAAGGTCAAATCCGGCAAATTGAGCGGGAATTACAAGGATTACCTTTAATCAAAGACAGTGTTGCCCTGATCAATAGTTTAAATAGGCTGGGAACACTTTACCGGGCCAGAAATGCAGACAGTTCCTTTTACTATGGAGTTAAGGCCAAAGGTATGGCTGCCAATATACATTATCAAAAGGGACAAACAGATGCAAGCCATTCAATTGCCTACGCTTTTTATAAAAGAGGCTTATATGCGGAATCATTGGAGTTGCTCGGAAAGGTATTATCACAGTATCAACAACTTAATGATAACGAAAAAATCATCCAGGTATACCTGGATATGAGCGATGTTTTGAACAAGGGTGTCTCCGATAGAGCAAAAATTATTTCACTTTTGCAAAAAACTATCCAAATCGGGGAAAAATTGAAAAAAGACAGTATTATGTCCAGGGTATATGCGCATTATTGTCTCCGAAACCCGGATCTTCCGCAAGATAGTGTTCATTACTACATGAACAAATCCAAAGAAATTGCAAGCCGCTACAAAGAAGAAGACATGATAATTTACAATCAGTTATGGAAAGGAGATTTGTTATTTTCAAAAGGTCAATTACAGGAAGTTTTACCACTTGCAAGACAGTCGTTACTAGATGCAAAGCGTACTGGCAACACAAACCTGGTGATCAACGCGCTCTTCCTAATGACAGGTGTTTATGAAAAGAATCCTAAAAAAGCGCTTGAGTATCTTTATCAGGCTTATGAAGCAGCTCAAAAAAGTGGAGACCGTTCTATAGAAATTTACATTTTACATAGTGCATTAGAGGTTGCAAAACAGTTAGGAGATAAAGACGAAATCATCAAGGTTTATTCCGACCTGGATAAGTCGATTACAGCAGATTGGGAAAAATCAAAAGAGTTTATCAAGGATTATGTCGAATACAACGCTGTACAGGATCAAAATAAGTTATTAAGCGAAAAAAATGCGCAACGGGCCCTATGGTTACTGATCATTTCATTTTCCGCAATAATGATAGTATTGACCATCTATTTAATCATGCTCCGTCGGGACAGAAAGGCGAAAGCTCGGATAGAAGCCCTCAACGACATGGCAAATATGCAAATCATGACTATGGAAGAGGCTAAACACCAGGCGGTAAAAGAAGAGCAACAACGGCTTGGTCAAGATCTTCATGATGGCCTTTCATCGTCTATTGCTGCTATCAGATATCAATTAGAAACACTAATGATGGACACCAGTGATATCGACCTGAAAAGGAAATTAGATATGCTCCAAAAGGAAGTAGAAAACGCTTATAAAGCAGCTCGAAACAAAAGCCATGAATGGTTCAGTGCCGCTGAAGACCAACAAGAGCAATCTTTTGAAAAACAAATTATATTATTGACTGATAATTCTCTGCCTGATAGCAGATACATCAAGAATATCCACATAGACAATAACGCATTATCCGATGTTGACATGGACATACGAATAGCATTACTCCGTATTATTCAAGAGGCCATCACCAATATTATCAAACATGCCAAGGCTAAAAATGTAGATATTCTGATTTATGAAGAGGATGATAACTTATTATTAACCATCAATGATGATGGAATAGGCTTAGATGAGAAGAAAGCTGACACTGGAAGATCCACAATAGGCTTGAAATCCATTCGCCGTCGCGTTCAATATCTAAATGGAGAAATTAAAATAAATTCAAATACCAAAGGCACTGAAATCGTTGTATCCATTCCGCTGGAGAAATCCTGAAATTAATTATGCAGTCCATCTTATCTAGCACATTCACAGAAAATTAAACCATAAAAAAAAACTGAGTATCTTAGAATTAATTATTGAACAAGATATTTTAAAACGAAAAAAGCCACCGTTTGTCAATCAAATGATTGTAGAGTACAAAAAAACATTTTAGATGAATTTAAAGATACTATTACCGCTTTTATTTTTTACAACCAATTTTGCTCTTGGGCAAAACACTGAATCAAAAAAAACAGAGTTGCTTAACAGATCGCTAAAAAAAGACAGCGTTGTTGCCGAATTCTCAAAATTATATAATTTAACAAATACAATTCATCCCGGACAATTTATGTTTTGTTCAAAAAAAGAATTTGATAAAACATATTTCTCTTTAAAAAACACCATAAAAACTGACCTTTCACTTGTAGAATATTATAAATTAACAGCCACCTTAATGGCAAAAATTAAAGACGGACACACAGCAGTTGACAGGGGGCAAATTGTTGGCTTACTAAATAACAGATTAATTTTTCCTTTCAGCGTCTATGAAATTAAGGGTAATTATTATTTAGATAAATCGTCTCCTGAAAATAGGGAATATGCCGGATTGAGAATTTTAAAAATAAACGGGAAAGACATCAGTTCTGTGATGAACCAAATTAAACAATATATTCATCTTGAAGGCAGAAACGAAACAGGATTAAATGCACGATTTAGTAATTTTCCCTTCTATTATTTTATTTACAATCAAACGGAAAAATTTGAAATTGAATACATAGATCGTAACCATCATAAACTGAAAAGCATATTCAAGGGAATGCCGTTTAAGAGATATACAAGTACTATTTCAAAAAAAACAGAACCTTTAACAACAGAGTTCAGAACAAAGGATTTAGCTATTTTAAAATTTCGTTCATTTGAAAATGGTTATAATGAAACGGACAGAAAAATTGCAGAGAAACAATTGGACCACTTTTTTACACAACTTGACAGTTTAAAAACTGAAAATTTAATTATCGATTTACGAGATAATGGTGGTGGTTCTGCCGATATTGCAAACTACTTATTTTCATATTTAACTAGCAGCCCTTATTACTATTTTGATTATGCAGGTGCAAAATATAAAAGTGTAAAAGAATGGAAGCATTACGCCCAATATCCAGACAATATCGAAGAGATAAATTTGAATGAAACAACACTCAGGGATGGATTAAACTGCTACACAGAAACTGACGGCACAGATTATTGGTGGTTTGAACAACAACAAAACAAACCAAATTTTTACAAAGGGAAGATCAGCGTTTTGATAAATGGTGGATGTTTTTCAACCACCGGACATCTATTAGCATTGATGAGAGAATATAAAATCGGGAAATTTTACGGAGAATATTCGCAAGGAAGTAATTATAGCAATTCGGGCGGACAGGCATTTGTTTTGCCCTATTCCAAAACACTGGTTTGGATACCTACTTTTCAATACAAAATGAGAACACCCCATTTCATAAATGACCCAAAAGGAATTAAGCCGGATGTTGAAATACAAATAGAGCCAAACGACCTGAGGACAGGATTTGACAGACAAATTGATTTTGTGATTAAACAATAGTTATCAGTGCTTTCATTTTTGAATTATGATCATTAACGGCTTCCCAAAAGGGTATGTATTTTTTCTTCCCTGCCCAAAAACTTGTTTTTGATGCTATTTATCTATTATTTGGACGTTATTAAATTGTCAAGGGATAATTTTCCGCTTCCATTTAATAACAGAGCTAAACAAAGTCCTATTACCAATAAATGATATTCAAAGCCTTCACCTTGCTGCTTTCCAAACCAATTCATGAAAAATCCGTATTGAATATGCGCTGTAAAGATTATGCCGATAAACAGGATGATAAATGCAAATGCCCACAGGCGGCTTGCAAAACCAAGCACAAGTGAAATAGCTCCAAAAAATTCTATAAGGATTACCATTAATGCAATTATCCAAGAAATGCCCAAATGTTGAAGATGCTCCATTTCGTTGCTAAAGCCTGGACCGCCAAACCAGCCTAAAGTCTTTTGCGCTCCGTGTGGAAACATTATCAAACCTGTTGTCAACCGTAAAATAAGTCCTACCCAGTCGTTGTTAGTGCCAAAAATTAATTGTTTCATCCTATTATATTTTGTTCGACACAAAATTGAAGATAGCAAACTGCAAAAAGATTAAAGTAGTTTAATAAATTATGGTGATGAAAGTTTTTTTCTAAGCATACTCAAAAATACGGGTGTCATCCCCAAATACGCTGCTATATATTTTTGAGGTATTCTCTGCTCCAATTGAGGATACTGTTTCAGAAAATCTGCATAACGTTGTTCGGCAGTAAATGAAAGATTTTTATTAATTCGATTTTGCTGTGCAATAAAGGCATTTTGAAACATAAGACGGTAGAAGTGTTCAAATTTTGGAATTTGCTCAAATAACAAGTCAAAATTTGTTTTATTTATCTGCAATACTTCCGTATCCTCCAATGCACTAATAGAATAATTTGCAGGCGTTTTTGTCAAAAAACTACAGAGGTCACTTATCCACCAGTCTTCTATTCCAAATTGGACGATATGCTCAAATCCGTTTTCGTCAATAGAATACATCTTTAAACAACCTTTTATGATGAAGTTTTCCGTCCGGCAGATTTCACCTTGTGTCAACAACCGTACATTTCTCCTAATCGTCTTATTTTCTAACAATGAAGTAAAAAAGTCCGTTTCAGTTTTGTCAAGTTGAATGTGTTGAGATATGTTTTGTAGTATCAGTCCGAAATTCATTTTCTATTAACTATCTGTTACAATACCATGTTTACCATTTGTAGTTAGCTTTTATAGCTGTTTATTTCCATTTCAGAAACCGACTGAAATGGAAATATCTCATCTTTTTTTGTAGCACCACAGTTATGCAGTGGATTTTTACATTTTGATTCCTTTCCCCCGCACATTTCGTTCTGCGAAACTCGGGTTAAGTGATTTTACTGGTTATGGTTCAATTTCTGCTGCACATTGATAAAGAACGGTTTCATAATAATTTATACTTATACTTCCGTCACTCCACTGGTAGTGATATGTATTATCAAAATAACCACTAGCAGATAAAGCTGGCACCGAAAGTGTACATTTTCGGATACCAACTTCCTTGATTCCGTTAATATATCTAACGCTCTCACGTAGATGACAACCGAATGATGTATTGGCATATTGTTGCCCGTTTGACGATAAGTCAGATGTTGCTTTTTGATCCGCATCGGCTTGTGAAATCACTGATTGATGCTTTCCTGCTATAACTACATAAGTAACATCACCACCAACATAACCGTCTGGACAATCATTTTTTGTAAAAACACCAGATTGAGCTGCATTATAATATATCGTCTTTGGATACAAATTAATCAAGGCCAGCTTATCTTTAGCAGAAAGAACACCTGAAAGCGTATTATTAGGACCACTATTCATAATTGAATTAGTATCTGTTCCTCCTGCATTTGGCACTTCAATAGCGGTAACTTGTGTACCATTATCATCATAACCGTTAATAGGTTCTCTTCCTTCCCAGTCCGTATGTCTAAAACCGATACAATGCCCAAGTTCATGTGCAATTACAGTTTTCATTTGACTAGAAGTAAGCCCTCCATTTGACATGCTTAATGAATTAATCCTAACCAAAGCACCAGCACTGCCATTAAGCGGAAAATAAGCGGATCCGTAGCCACTAATATTCGCGTTCCTAATTTCAATATCATATGAGCCACTAGAAACAATACTAAAATAAATAGCCGAATTTTCAACATTATTCCATAAGCCGATAGCTCCATTTATTTCATTTGTTAAGTTCGCCAAATTAGAGTTTATAAAAATCCTAATATTAATGCGATTAGTTTCACCTACCAGGTGGCCAGTGTAGGCTTGACTAATCCTGGAATGCCCAACTGTTGGGGTCGTCATTAATTTTGAATTAAATGTAAGCGGGTTTTCCACCCTCATGTTTATACTCGAAGGTATTTTCATATCCTTCGGAAACGATATATCTCCATCAACCAAATACTCGTCTCCTAAATCTTTAATTACTGATTCAGAAAATCCAAGACTCTTTATATAGGAAAGTAACTCTTGGTTTTGGGTTAATTCAGGCTTATGGTCATCACTTACCTTACTACATGATACTACAAATGATAGAATGATTAGCAGGATCAAATTTAAAATTTTGTTTGTTTTCATAGGTTTTAGTTTATAGAGGTTTTTACATAAGTTAAAAAATTATCTAATTTAAAGATATCAACAAATATTTAATAATATTTACTTTTTTCAGACATGAATTATTAGCTCCATAAAAATTTTTCTACACTTAGAATGCCTACGAATGGTAAGCTGGCTAACAATGCCTAACACCGGATTTCAAACAACAATTCAGTAATTAATTTTCGACTATTCCTTACATTAGCAATACTTTTGAATCAAAACAATACCAATGAAGAAATTTTTAAAAATCATCAAGTTCACATTTATCACTGTTTTCAGTATTTGTTTACTGTTTTTCTCATACTTTTTTATAAGCAATAAATTATTTCTTGAATCACAAGACGAAAACAACGTAGCTTATTTAACAAAAAACAAAACTAAAATTACCAACTCAATTGATGATAAATTATTTGATGATTCGTTTTATGCTTCTAAAGTTTTCCTTTTGGGAGAAATTCACGGCTATGCCGACAATCAAAAATTAGACAAGGACTTGCTGTTTTTTCTTAATAAAAAACTGAGTGTTAAATATTACGTTGCAGAAATGGATAGTTTAACAGCTAAAAGGCTTAATAGCTTCTTAACAGATCGTTTGAAAAACCAGCAAACCTTACGAGATGTCGTTTTGGCTATTAACAAAAGAATTCCGCAACAATCAAGTCAGGAATTATTTGATAAATGGAATGCTATTTACGACTACAATCAAACACTAACTGATTCTTTAAAAATTACTGTAATTGGCATCGACAAGGATTTTGATGATGATTCAAAAGTAGCAAGGGATTCAGCCATGGCAATTAATTTTAAGCATGCAATAAAGGAACTGAAGCTTGAAAATGAAAAATTTTATGGCCTTTTTGGTTATTTCCACGTATTGCAAAACATAACTGAAAATGGAAAAAAAACATTTGCATCTGAACTAAAAAAGTCAGGCATCAAAACCACCAGTTTTGTTAGTTATACCCTAGATAGCGAAATGTATTTACCAAAAAATCCCCAGTTCCCAACACCGGAAAATGAAAGAGTAGATTGGATAAATGCAGATGGCCCACTACAGCTTGTTAAGGGAATTAATGACTTGAAAGCCCTAAGCGAACCCAATACCACTACACTTTTCAATATCAATGCGCAACATTCACCGTACCAAAAATCGCAATATTTAATACATATAAAATCCAGGATTTTCGGAGAAAATGTAATCCCTCAAAAAGGTACATTTACAACGGATTATTTTCAGTATGTTTTTCTATTAAGAAATTCCAAAGCGCTAACAAAGCTGAAATAAAAAACAGCTTATCCTTATACCTTTCATCAAAAAAGTATGAGCTACAGCACCAAAAAATTCCCGCCGTAGCTGCGTTTTAAAAAATAAAGAACCTGCTCAAGAGAAAGTTCGAACCAGGCCTCCCCTTCTGTTCGAATCCATTAATAACGCAAAAAAGCCTCACATTTCTGTGAGGCTTTCAGTGATCCCGCTGGGATTTTTCGCTCGCTCCAAGCCAAACACATACCTGCTCAAGAGAAAGTTCGAACCAGGCCTGCCCTTCTGTTCGAATCCAAATAAATAAAACGAAAAAAGCCACCTGTTGGTGGCTTTTTAGTGATCCCGCTGGGATTCGAACCCAGGACCACTACATTAAAAGTGTAATGCTCTACCAGCTGAGCTACGGAATCGTTCTCCTTTAAAGAGCGGCAAATATAGCTTTAACTAGCCTTTATCACAAATTATAAAACCAATTATTCTATAGCAGGCTGATTTATAGCCTAAAAAAATTTACAAAGTGGTGTTTCCACAATAAAAGCAAGCGTACAAGCCACATAACACATGAAACAACAAGGTATCTCTTACTTTTTAACAACTGTCACATCATCAATAACCACTGCGCCCCCTCCGGTATTTGTAAACTTAATCTTAACCGTTTTCTTATAGTCGCTATATTCGCTACCGGTTTTAAACAACAATACCTGCTCTTTAAATACCGCATTCCCTTCAGCAACCTGTGCAAACGCAGATTCCGTCTTTCCTTCCACCAGTGTAATGTTTTCTGCCTTCAGTTCCACCTTTCCCTGCCCCTGCAGCCAGTATCGCAATTTATAATCAGTATGGTTATTCAGGTACACATACTGCTCCATATGCTGGCCTGGCTGCAGCACTAAAGCACTGTTACCACTTCGTTTCGTTGCCAACGATAAGGTTCCTGTACCTCCCCAGGGCAGCAGGTTTGCATTGGCTTCAAAACCAGGGTTAGGTAATTCGTTACCGCCTGTTAAAGGCCATTGATACCCCCTGATGTAATCTACCTCCATATCTACCGACCCACCCGCACCATAGCTTCCTAAAAAAACATTCATAAAATGATTTGGCGAGTAGATCTCATGCGGATTGTCATACGCCTTAATCAACTTGCCATTGATGTAATGTTTAATGCTGTTGGGCGTCCACAGTATGCCATGGGTAACCCAGGTGCCAATATGCGTATAGCCTTCGGCGATATGTGTAGCCAGGTTATGGATAAATTCACCCTTTTCGCTCACATGGCCATGCAGCACGAACTGGGCATTCAGCATTTCAAAAACATCTATTTCAAACACCTGCCCCTTTGGCCTTACTCCTGCTACTCCATCCAGTACGGTTCCCTTCTGAAGGTAGTTCCTCAGATCGGGCCCTGGCGAATCGAACCAAAAAGCTGTATTTACACCTTGTGGTTTCCCTGTGCTCCAGCGTTTTACCCGTACCTCAAAATAACCGCCCCGACTGTTGTCCAGGTAATTTTCATTCGTCCGCCAGTCGTACGTTTGTATAGAAGATATTTTCCTCCCACTTGCTGGATAAAAGCTTTTTAAAGGCACAGAATCATTGGTAAACAGATGGATGGTGCTACCGTTAAAACGCATGGCCGGCTGCGGAAGACTATCCTGCAACATCAAGGCCAGATTGTCCTTTTTCAGAAGGTCTATGTTCGAATAATAATTCGTGCTCCACTTGTTCCTGTTCAGTAGCAGATCGTTAAATTCGTCGTTCCAGAACAGTTCCATACCTTCTGGTACGGCCGCAGAACTCGCTACGCTTAAGGACTGTAATTCATCCTTGTCCAGCGACCAGCTTTTTACCGTAGTCACCCTGGCGGTTAATGAAGCGCTTGCGCCATGCTGGTTGTATGCCTCAAGCCATATATAGTATGTGCTTTCTGCTTTTACATTTTCAATGTAATAACGCTGTATGTCCTTTCCAACAACAGCACCAGGCTGTGCGGGCTTTTTATTTTCGGCCGACCAGTATACCCTGAAGCCTTGTTCGTCAGCTGCGCGGTCTGTCCACTGTACACGTATCCAGCTCCTGGTGCCCAGCAGCTTTAAACTTCCAGGAACTACAGGGGCCTGCGCGCAGGCCCCTGTAGTAAAAAATAACAATAAAAATAAAAGCCTCATCTTCTAATTGTATCCAAAATTTTGTTTGATGATTCCATTACTCTGATTAACAACTGTTCTTGGCAACGGATACAAAACCCGGTATGCATCTGCCGTAGTCGAACCATCGTTTGCCGCCCTTTGCGTAAACATATTCCACCTGATCAGGTCGTCCCTTCTCCAACCTTCTGCCCAAAGTTCAAACAACCTTTCGTCCTGTATTTTTTGCAGAAACTGGTCCTTAGCTAAACCCGGTGCCAGCTTTCCAAGCCCCGCCCTTTGCCTTACCGCATATACGTAATCATAAGCCTCCTGTGTTGGGCCATTGTTCACTTCATTGATGCATTCAGCAAGCATCAATAGCACATCAGCATAGCGATATACCGGAAAATCAACAGCGCTGTTCTGCGCATTGATTTTTGAAGGGTCAGGTGCAAACTTCATTGGCACGGCACCCAAATCGCCGGCAGCCCTCGCATCTTTATAAATCACATTTCCGCTTCCATCCTTACCTATCGGATACTTGCTCATCAGCCTTTTTAAGCGCCTATCCGTAGGGTCAAACTTATCATAGGTTTTCCATGGCATTTTATAACCGCCCCAAGCCGTAAGACTAATGTCGCTGGGGTCCTTATAATCAGAAGGCAGGGAGTGGGCCAGCCACATATTGGTATACTGGTCGCCCCCGGTTGAGGTGCATACAATTGCCAGTATAATCTCTGTTGAGGCACCGCCTTTATTGGCCACACTAAACAGGTCCTCATAATTCCCCTGAAGTGAATAACCCAATGTTTTGATCTGATTGCCCGCAGCTAAGGCCTTGGCCCAGTCCTTTTCGTGCATATAAAGCTTCATCAGGCCCGTTAAAGCCGCTGCTTTAGAAAAGCGGCCATAATCGTTTCCGGTAAATTTGTCCGGCAATACTGCCGCTGCTTCCTGGTAATCCTTTTCAATCTGTGCTACGGTAACGCTACTGGCTGGCCTTGCCAAAAAAGGCGCATCAGGATTTGCAGCAATTTTTGCATCGGTCACAATATTTAAAGGGCCATAAGCAAAATACAGCAGCTGGGCATAATGGGCCCGTAGTGCTTTCAGCTCGCCAATAAACCTTTTCTTCAGGTTTTCGTCCATGGTTATATTTTGTACATCTTCCATGGTAATCGCAATTCTGGAAATATAAGCAAGGTACCGGCCATAATTATGGGTAACCCAATCAAAATCGGGATTATAATTCAAGCTACGCATATTTCCCCAGCTACCTCCCCAGGCACATACGCCTTCATCGGTAGTCATCATAGCCTGCGTACGCCAGGCATAGGTACCTGAAGTCCAGCCACCCTGCCAGTCAGGTCCTCCGGCCAGGCCACTGTAAGCCGTGCTGAGGGCCGCAAGTGCACCTTCCGGTGTTTTTACTACGTTATTCAGATTTCCATAACCTACAAAATCCAATTTCTTTTCGCAGCCGCCCAAAAAAAGCGTGCTGCCAAATAAGCAGGCCAACACTAACGACCGGCCCAACTTTGTATATCTGTAACTTTTCATGATTGTTTCTTTAATGATTAAAATGATGCATTGATACCAAAAACATAGCTTTTTACCAGTGGATAAAAATTATTCACATCCAGTTCCGGATCTAGTCCCGGGTAATTGGTGATGGTAAAAGGGTTCTGCGCATCAAACGAGATTCTGATTTTAGAGAATACTTTTTGTTTGGCCATGATGCGCTGTGGTATTTCGTAGCCCAGTGTGATGTTCCTGCAACGTAAGAAAGAAGCATCTATCAGCCAATAATTGGATTCGCTCTGGTACCCGCCGTAGCTCTGGTCGTACAGCGAAGTAGGGAAATTGCCATTGGTATTCTGAAAACTCCAACGGGTAGCCGAAATTGGCATGGCATTAAAACCAAAAGAGTTTGTTGTTTTCTCGTTTGCCCTTCCGTCCGAATATGGCGACCATTTTTTCTGCTTGATGCCCGACATGAAAATACTCAGGTCAAAGTTCTTATAGCTAAATCTATTGCCAATCCCGAAATTAAACTGCGGGTCTTTATTGCCAATATAGGTTTTATCGGCAGCAGATATCTTTCCATCCGGCGCAATAAGGTTATTGGAAGCATCATAACCGTGGATATCCCTGATTATAATTCCGCCTGGCAACATCCCCGGCATCTGGCCAGGTGCGGTACCAAACTGACCGGTAAATAAGCCTTCAGACTGATAACCGAAAAACGGATTAAACAAAGCCTGCTTACCAGTGGCAATTTCATACTTTTCCATTACCTTAAGCGCTTCGTCCGACCTTTTAACCCAATAGTTCAGGTAATGAGAGAATGTAAGGTTGGTAGTCCAGGTAAAGCCATCTCCTGAAGCAGACACAATATTTTTTGTCTGCAAAGAAATATCATAACCGGTAGACCGCGTCTTGCCTGCATTGGTAAAAACCTGGTCGATAATAAAGCCTACCGGAAATTTAACTTCCGTGATCAGGTCCCTGATGGTTTTATTGTAATAATCAAATGAGCCCGTTATTCTATCCTGAAAAAGACCAAAGTCAAGTCCAACATTTAACTCTCCGGCAGTCTCCCAGGTAAGATTTGGGTTGGCAGCCTGGTATAGCGATAATCCTGAATTTACAGTGTTCGATCCAAAATAGGCCTTTAAATTTGCCCTGTATTCTGCAAAAGCATTCGCCCCAAAACTGCTATTCCCCGTTTCACCGTAGCCCGCACGAAGCTTAAGAAAAGAAATATCCTTAACAGTCTTCACAAAAGACTCGTCAGACAATACCCAGCCTGCTGAAACAGCAGGGAAATAACCCCATTTTTTATTTTGAGCAAAAATAGATGAACCATCTCTCCTTACAGAAGCCTGTAAGGTCACATTTCCATTGTAAGTATATATTGCCCTTGCAAAATACGATGCCCATGTAGTTTGCGCTTTACTGGAACCTACAGTAGGTTTATCTGACTGCCCGGATTTTAAATCATAATACTGGCTCACATCGGAAATAAAGTTCTGATTGCCGGCATTGAAGCCCTCCCAGTCTGTACGTTGATAGGTATATCCTGCCACAGCGTTCAGGTTGTGCTGTGGTGCCAGGTTTTTGCTGTAAGACAAAGTAGACTCAAATAATTTAGACTGCATGTCCGATTCTGCAATACTTGCAGCACCATTTGCCTGCGAACCGAACAAAAACGTGCGCGGGAAATAAGAAGACCTTTTTGAATTGGATTGATCATAACTAAAGCTTCCTTTTGCCTTCAGGCCTTCGATAATAGTCCATTCTCCATATGCCGAGCTTAAAAAGCGGTTTGTTTTTGTCAAGTCTGTTACCGTGGCGTACGACAAAGGATTTGGAATATTAGGATAATAAGGACTTAAAGGGTAACCGCCGTCAGCACTTCTCAAAGGTACTGAGGGTGCCCAGTAAATTGCAGCCGTAACAATACCCCCGTTCTCGTTCACCCCTTTTGTAATGGTATTGTTGGCGTCCGAATTGGAGGTTATAATATTCGCACCAACCTTGATTTTATCAGAAACTACCTGATCTATGTTGATCCTGCCATTGTACCTGTTGTAATCTGTGCCGATCAGCACTCCTTTCTGCCCGAAATAATTTCCCGAGACGAAATAAGAGGTTTTGCCGTTTCCTCCCGAAAGTGAGAGGTTATGTTGCTGGGTGTAACCCGTTCTCGTTATGGCATCAGTAGCCGTTTGGGTGTTGACCAGTGGACCATTTAACTGGGCTGTTGTAAATACAGGTACATAAGGCGCCACTGAACCTGCCGCAACATTACCGTAATAAGGTGCAATGCCTTTCTCACGGTACCACATTTCTTCTCTCAGTAGATTACGCTGGTTCATGTATTCCTTTTCTCCAAATACCGGGTACATCTTATCAGCATTCTGAGTGCCATACGAACCGGTATATTCTATCCTGGCCTTACCCTCGGCTCCCCGTTTTGTAGTAATCAAAACCACACCTGCCCCAGCACGTGCACCATAAATAGAAGCAGCACTTGCATCCTTCAGGAACTGGATAGACTCAATATCATTCGGATTAATGAAGTTTAGCGGCGACTTGTCTACCCCATCTTCGGCATACCTTGCACTGCCCACACTGCCACCCAGGTTTGGTTGTTCTGCCGCATCAATTACCGGCACACCGTCTACCACGTACAACACCCCTGCATTGGCAAAAGAAGGGTTGCTCCTGATCTTGACCTGTACGCCTGCGCCCGGCTGCCCGGTAGCCTGTATCACCTCTACACCTGCTGCCTTACCTTGTAATGTTTGCTGAAAGCTGGAAGCTACGCTTGAATTCAGGTCTTTGCCCTTAACCTGTACAATTGCGCCGGTAACGTTTTTCTGTTTCACGGCACCGTAGCCAATCACCACTACTTCGCCCAGCTGGCTGTTTGCCTCTTTAAGGCTGATGTCCAGTGTAGGCTGACCGTTGTAAACCAGCTCCTGGCTTTCAAAACCTATATAACTGAAAACCAACACATCACCTTTAGTCAGGTTCAACTGAAAACGTCCGCTTGCATCGGTTACCGTTCCCTTTGTCGTGTTCTTAACTGTAACGCTTACGCCTGGAATTGGATTTCCTGCACCATCTGTTACCTTTCCACGCACTTCGGCACTATTAAATATCGAAATTACGCGGTCAATAAAACCTTTTTCTTTCACCTTAATAACCACCACCTTATCTTTCAGTTCATAAACCAGGGGCTGCTTTGCGAAAACGGCTTCCAGGGCTTCTTCCATAGTCGCATTTTTAAGCTCTACATCAATCGGACGGGCACTTTTAAGGTTATCTTTGATGTAAAAGAAATCGTAGCCGCTTTGCTGCCTGATCTTGGCAATCACCTTGCGTAAAGAGCCACTCCTTTCTGACAGGGTAATTCTCTGGGCATGCCCCGCTGCATTTACCTGCATGAGTATGGCAAATAGTAGAAATGTTGTAATTCGCATAACGAATATAATTTTAGGCAGCAGGCCATGCTTAGGCACAGCAGCCTTGTAAAAAGCATTTAAATTCATACTTTTGTTCTGTTTGGGTTAATACTAAGTCTGTTAGTGTTTTTTATCGGGATCAAAATCCAGATAGGGTAATCCAAGCATTTGGCGTGGAAGTGCTGAGAACACTTTCACGTTTTTTTTCAGACACCCTCAGCTAAAATTAATGTGGTGGTTGTCGTAGATTTCTTTTCATGTTCATTTTTTTAAGTTAATATTTGGTTGTTCATTGTACTCGTTTCAGGGTTTGCTGATGTAGATCTTTCTTCCCTCAACTCTGAACTTCAAAATGCCTGTACTTTCCAGTACGTCCAGTATCCTGGATGCATTCTCGAACCTCGATAAGGTACCTTCCATCTTTTTCAGCGGGATATCGTCTTCATAAATCACCTCTACATCGTACCACCTGGCCACTTTCCGCATAATTTCATAAACGTTTTCGTCATGAAACTCAAAATAGCCTTTTTTCCAGGCCATCACGTCCTCTACATTCACCAAGGAAACAGCCACCTTACCCGTCTTGCTACTGGCCAACTGTTCACCCGGCTTCAGTATATAACTGTCATTCACCTGTACAGAGCCCTCCAGAAGCGTAGTTTTGGTAAATGGCTCGTCGCCATACGAATTGATGTTAAAATGGGTACCCAATACCCTCACCTGCTGTTGGCCCGTACTTACCACAAAAGGATGTTTACGGTCTTTGGCCACTTCAAAATAAGCTTCACCACGTAACTCTACCTTTCTTTCTTTAAGTGCCGCAAATGAAACCGGGTACTTTAAAGAAGATGCGGTATTTAGCCACACACTTGTGCCATCGGGCAACCGGACCTGGTATTGTCCACCCTTAGGTGTTTCAATAAAGTTATATTCATTAGCTGAGCCTGGCCTGGCCGTTTTCTCGATAGTATAAATCAATTGGCCACCGGCCGTTTTGGTAATGGTAACCCCGGCTTGTTTGGCCAGTTCGCCATTCCTGGCATCGGTAAGCTCAATGCGTTTGCCGTTGGCCAGCGTAAGATAAGCCTTGTTACCACCTGGCCTGAAGTCGTTTTTAGCCAGCTGAATTACTTTATCGGCCTTAATGGTATAGTTGTAATAGAAAAGACCTGCTGCACATACCACAAAAAATACGGCAGCAGCAGCAATTGCAGGCCATAAGCGGATATGTTTTGATCTGGCAGCTGCTTTAGCACCCAGGATTTTGCCCAGCACACGGCTGCGACCGTTCTCGCTCAGGTCTGTCAGTTCAGTTTGGTTTTCAAAAGCATCAGATAAGAGCTGCTGAACTGCTCCACTATACAGGGGATCATCTACATAATCCTGAAATTCCTGTTGTTCAGCAGGCGTTGCCGTATCGGACAGGTATTTTTCGAATAATTCTGAAACCCGGTGATTGCTGTTGTTCATACTGTTGTCCTGAGATTTTATACCCTGTTTTCTAATGATGACACACAAGCCGGGCCTCCGGGTAGTCATTTTTCAGAAAAAAAAGACAAAAACAAGTAACAAACTGAAAATGAAACAATTATTTTATCAAAAAAAGCAACACTACCGGATAAGCCACAGCGTTCTTTTTAAAATGCTCGCGGATATGGTTTAAAGCAAGCTTCATATGGTAATGCACTGTAGCTGCCGAGATATCCATCTTTTCTGCAGCCTCTTCATATTTCAGTCCGTCCTGGTGGCACAAGGTATACACCATTTTCTGCTGTGCAGGTAAAAGTTGGAGCGCCTCATCCAATACCCTTACGGCCTCCCGGTAATCCAACACCTGCTCGGTACTGTGATCTTCCTGAGGTGCCGAAAGCAACAACTTCTGATCCGCTTTTTGCTGTTGTCCCATTTGCCTTAACAGGTTAAACGAATGGTTGCGTACCAATACATTCAGGTAAGCTCCAAAATTGCCAACTTCCTTTAGCCGCTCCCTGCCTAACCATACTTTCAGGAAAACGTCCTGAACCACCTCTTCAGCGGCTTCTTCAGACCTGGTCAGCTTACGTCCAAAAGAAAATACATATTTTCGGTAATGATCAAACAGCTTGCAAAAAGCAGGCTCGTTCCCCTCTGCTATTTTAACCAGCAGTTCATTTTCTAAAGGAAGGGGCTTAATGGCCATATTGTGTTCAGCTTAACGTGGGGCAATGTAAGTTTTTTCTGAGCTTTTCGCCAATGGGCTGAAAAAAAAATTAAACAGTCCCTTTGTATTATTTGTTAAATTGCGTCATCATCAAATGAAATCACATACAGATGACCAGCCTATCTACATTATTCTATGAAAAAAACATTTATCCTTATTTTCCTATTCCTATCCACTGCCACGCTTGCCCAGGAAAAATATACCGATATACAAAGCAAAGTTAAAGCAGCCCTAAAAACCTATTCAACTACCGATACCAATTACAAATTCCTGACAACGCTGCTTAGTAATTTCGAAAAAGCTAAAAAAATAGGTCTTTCCAATTTTTCTAAAGACCATATCGGCATTGCCATGGTCCTTTCGGAAGAGCAGCCCACACTACTTGTTTGGCCCGCAAAATATACTTTCCGTAACGATATGGTGAATATTTCGGCAATCCGGTCCAAATCAACCGGTGGCCTTACCGAAGATATGAAAACATATGCTTACAAATACCTCCATAAAATAGAAGAGGTAGGCAGCACAAAACTATTCAGGTCGCTGGTATTTAACAAACCCCAAACAGAGGGTACATTTACGCAAAACGCAAACGAGTTTATTATAGACGAGCCCTACAGCGTTTCCTTTGTTCGCGGAAATGAAGACTGGATGTACATCGTCAGTATAGACAACCAATATAAAACCCTCGAGAGGCCAAGGATCATAATTTATGCCTTTAAAATAAGCCTTTCCGGAGAGGACATTTTTAATACCGGAAACTCTCTTGATGACATGGAAAAGCGGCGCATTGCCCGGGTTGAAAATGAGAAAATCGAAAAAGAAAAATTCCCGCTGTTTCACGATTTCCGGACAGATGACATCCGTGAACTGTTAAAGGAATTAATACTCAAAGAACCTTTCAAATCCAATCAGGAGTTGCAAAAAAATATAAACAAGCTGAACAGCAAAATCACCCGGTACAACCTGAAAGACTACCTCCCTCAGTTCAATTACTTTTTAACGCTTGACTTTTCTGCCTTCAAAGAGAAAGAACAATTCGAAGTAAATGAACTCTTAAACATTCAGCACCTATCGGCCCATGCCCTGGCTGATTATTACGTGTCGCAGGCTGATTACAACCAGGCCATTATTTTTTATAAAAAAGCCGCTTTTGAATTTCCATACGAGGTATCCAGCGGAACAACCTTTATAAAAGATGTGGAACGCATTATTTATGACATTTCAAAGGCCTGTTATAAAGCAGGCCGTAAAGATGAGGCTTATGGGTACCTGTTAGGATTGATTATTGACAGTCAGAACAATACCGATTTGGCGACTAAAAATCTGAAATCGTATTTACTGGCTGAAAAAGAAGACCCTAAGAAGTTTAAGGCAGACCTGGACAAGGCCATGAAAACCATAAAAACCGATCAAAAAAATCGCAGCCGCACATTTGTGTTCAGAAACAAAGAAGTATTCTTCTATCCCCTCATCAATGAATCATCAGCTGCCTATCAGCAACAGATAAAAGACAGGGAGTTTTATAAATATTTAAGTCAATAAGCCAATTAAAAGGGCAAATCGTTACCACAAAGAGGCATTTGCCCACAAAAGACTTCAAAACAAGTTGTTATAGCACCGTTACAGTTCCTAAATATTGACTGTTGCTGCGGCGTTTCCTGTCTTCCGCTACAAAAGCCAGGTATACGTGTACCGTTTTACCTGAAAAATTCTCATTCAGTTTAAAAACACCGCCCTCATTTGTACGCCTTACTGCGGCAGTATCAAAGTCGGCAACACCTCCTTCTATATCATAAACCAAAAACATGGCACGATCGTCAAAATCATATGTGCCTCCCTCCCAGCTATAAGTTATCGTATTTGTACTTTCAGAAACTGCAGCTGCCGTAGTGGCTTGCTCCTGATCGCCAAAACTCACCAAAGCTTTTGCAGGATCTATATGGGCACCAGCATCGTCTGTAAACATTGCATTTTTCATAATGTGGGATTTTGCCGCTACAAAACCTTCAAAAGTAGGGGCGTAGTCCTGAAAACCTACACGTAAAAAAATGGTTAAAGGCCTTAACCAAGCCTGAACGTCACCAAATTTCTGCTGATTGGCCAACTCTTTTTTAGAGAAAGGCACAGTTCGTTGCTCCGGCTGACCGCGCATAATATCCTGTCCTTTTAACACGTATCCGTTTACGGTGCCAACTTTACCTTTAAAACCACCGAGAATTCCTTTTTTAATAATTCCCATAACTACAATTTTTAAGTTCCAAATAATCAATTTAAAATCAACAAAAAATTAACTGACACATCATAGGAATATCATAAGGATTAAATAGGGATTTATCCCTATTACGTCCCTGTTATCCCCCTGTTACATCCCTATTATCTCCCTGTTATATTTAACTTATTAGAGAGCCAATCTTAAATTTTGCCCCTCCTTACCCCACGAAAATTAACTGCTAATTAAACACTCATTAAAACCAAAGCATCCACCAGGGCCAAACATTATGCAATATACCTAAAAATCAGACACTTCTATCAGAATGCCCCAGATTTTTCTCCGGACTCACCACATCTCTTACCAACTGCTTCAGCTCTTTTATTTCTGGAAACCGCCCCTGCTCCTTCCTGTCAAACACCATTGCGTCGTTGATACTGATGATGTAAGCCCCTCCTGTTTCTGAGGGTTTCAGCAATACGCCATTCAATTCATCAGTAAAAGTGCTCAGTAATTCCTGGGCCATATAGGCCGCACGCAGCATCCAGCCACATTTGGGGCAATACTCAATAGTTATTGTTGCTTTCAAAACATATAAATTTATTGATCGTTATACAGGGCTCATATGCAGGCTATTTCACCAATTTACATACACTGCCCTGGCCATAAAAATAAACAATATCATTACAGCTAACTAACATATAATTGATTGATAAAGTCTTTATTAGCTTAATTTTTATAAATTAAGGCCATGCTATCTAAAAAAGACATTTTTGGTTACGAGCCCAATCAGCAGTACAGTACTGCTGTGGCTTATTTTTCTATGGAATTTGCGGTACACCAGGCGCTAAAAATATACAGCGGAGGACTAGGCTTCCTTGCCGGCTCACACTTAAGAAGTGCCTATGAAGCCAGGCAAAATCTGCTGGGCATAGGTATATTGTGGAAATACGGATATTACGACCAGTTAAGAGACAAAGATGCGCTGATGAAGCCATCCTATACTGAAAAACAATATGCCTACCTGCAGGATACCGGCATCCTTTTTACCGTACCCGTGCACGATTCGCCGGTACATGTGCGAGCCTATCTGCTCAAACCCGAGACTTTTGGTACCGCTCCCCTATTTTTACTGAGTACCGATGTACCTGAAAACGATTATATTTCGCGCACCATCACCCATAGGCTATACGATCCACATGAAACCACCCGCATTGCACAGTCGATAGTATTGGGCACCGGCGGCGCCATGCTTTTAGATATATTGAATCTTACACCGCAGGTATACCATATGAACGAAGGCCACTCGGTATCGTTAAATTTTTACCTGTATGCCAAACATCAAAGCCTGGAGGAAGTAAAAAAACGGGTGGTTTTTACTACGCATACACCTGAGATGGCGGGCAATGAAGAACACAAGTACAGTTTACTGAAGGAAATGTCGTTCTTTTACCATTTACAGGAACACGAAGTAAAATCCATACTAGGAATGGATGGCGATCAGTTTAGCTATACCCTTGCCGCTCTTAAATTTGCCAGGAAAGCAAATGGTGTGTCTAAACTGCATGGACAGGTGGCCCGCGATATGTGGAACCACAACCCCGGCATTTGCGAAATTACGGCTATTACCAATGCACAGAACCGCAAATATTGGGAAGACCCGCTTATTGGAAAAGCTATAGCAGCCAATAAAGATAAAGAGATTGCGCAGCGCAAAAAAGAAATGAAGGCCGAGCTGTTTAAAGTAGTAGCCGATCAATGCGGCAAACTGTTTAATCCTGACGTGATCACCATAGTGTGGGCCAGGCGCTTTGCGGGTTATAAAAGGGCCGATCTGGTGATGCAGGATTGGAACAGGTTTTTAGGCCTGATTGATAATGCTCAGTTCCCGGTGCAGTTTATTTGGGCCGGAAAGCCGTATCCCGAAGATTTTGGGGCGATTGGACTGTTCAATCAAATCATTTCAAGGGCTTTGCCTTTAAAAAATTGCGCTGTACTTACCGGATATGAGCTTGAACTTTCGGCCTTACTCAAAAAAGGCGCTGATGTATGGCTAAACAACCCCAGAATGTACCGTGAAGCTTCGGGAACCAGCGGCATGACGGCAGCGATGAACGGCAGTATCAACCTTTCGCTTCCCGACGGATGGGTGCCCGAGTTTGCCAGGGACAAAGTGAACAGCTTTTTGATTCAGCCGGCGCCCGATGGTTTGCCTGAGCATGAGCAAGACAGATTAGAAAACATCAATTTGATGGAAACACTGGAGCAAACTGTATTACCGATGTATTACCAGCAACCGGATAAATGGTTGGCAATGGTAAAAAAAGCTGCGACCGACGTGGTTCCGGCATTTGAAGCAGGCCGAATGGCAGCAGAATATTATACCACAATGTATCAGAGTTAAGTAGCCCTGATAAAATATCTCCTGTATATTTTCGTTTGATTTTTACAACTTTATAAGATGGATCATTCTGAAAGTGTACAGGAGTTTTATAACCGGATTCCGGCAGCCAATCCGCTTAACCTATCGTTGAACAACGCAGGTGCCGGACATGTTAATGTGTTTTCAAGAGAGGCCTGCGCCTTTGTTTCGCCCTATAGCCGGCGCGATTATTATAAGGTTTCGCTGATTATTGGTACAGGAAAACTGCACTATGCTGATAAGTGGATTGAGATTGACCGGCCTGCGCTGCTGTTCTCTAATCCGGTAATACCTTATGCATTTGAGGCCGAATCTGAAATACAGGACGGCTGGTTTTGTTTATTTACCGAGGCCTTTGTACAGCCCGGACAACAGCAAGGTATCCTGCAGGAATCGCCGCTGTTTAAGCTGGGTGGAAGTCCGGTTTTCTTCGTCAATGAACAGCAACAGGCCGAAATTTCGGATATTTTCAAGAAAATGATGGTGGAGATCGGGTCAGATTATCCGCAGAAATACAGTCTGTTATACACCTATCTACATCTGCTCATCCACCAGGCGATGAAAATGATCCCTGCCGAAAATTATCAGAAACAGAGCAATGCTGCTTTCCGCATCAGCAATCTATTTAAAGAATTACTGGAAAGACAGTTCCCTATTGATAGTCCTGAGCGGGGTTTAAAATTGAATACAGCAACAGATTATGCCCGCAACCTTTCGGTACATGTAAACTACCTGAACCGGGCGGTAAAACAGAATACCGGCAAAACCACTACCGAACACATTGCATTGCGCATTGTGCAGGAAGCACAGGCCCTGTTGCAGCATACCGACTGGAATATTTCGGAAATTGCCTATAGCCTGGGTTTTGAATACCCCGCCTACTTTAACAACTTTTTCAAAAAAATGACCGGTACTACTCCGGGCGAGGTTAGAAACACTTTGGTTTGAATTTTATAATCATCCGTTTGAATACTGTACATAAATACATACTGCCGGCAGGTAAATTTGTATAATCAAAAAACAAAAAGATGAAATACAGAAAACTAGGAACAACAACAGCACAATTATCGGCCATAGGATTGGGCTGCATGGGTATGAGCTTTGCTTATGGCCCAACCGACGATACAGAAAGTATAGCCACCTTACATAAAGCGCTTGACCTGGGTATTAATTTTTGGGATACAGCTGATATGTACGGCAACGGAGCTAATGAGGACCTGATTTCGAAAGTACTGGTACCTAACCGCGACAAAGTGTTTATTGCCACCAAATTTGGTTTTCGCTATAAAGACGATATTGCAGGCGACAGCTACGCTGCTGGCGGGACCTATTTTGATGGTTCGCCGGCATGGATAAAAATAGCGGCAGAGCGTAGTTTAAAACGACTAAAAATAGACACCATAGACCTTTACTACGCGCACAGGGTAGATCCCTATGTACCTGTAGAAGATACCGTTGGTGCCATGGCCGAACTGGTAAAAGAAGGAAAAGTGCGTTACCTGGGACTAAGCGAAGCCTCGGCAGCTTCTATCCGCAAAGCACATGCTGTGCATCCAATTGCTGCGCTGCAAAGTGAATATTCGTTGCTTACCCGTGATGTTGAGGCCGAAATTATGGGCACGGTAAATGAACTGGGTATTTCGCTGGTGCCCTATTCGCCACTGGCAAGAGGATTGGTAACCAATGTACTTGAAGTGGACAAACTGGCCGACACGGATTTCCGCAAATCTTTGCCTCGCTACAATGGCGAAAACTATGAAAACAACCAGTCGCTGGCCAAAGAGTTTTCCGCCATAGCTGCCGATAAAAATGTAACGGCCGCACAGCTGGCATTGGCCTGGGTACTGGCAAAGGGCGATAACATCATTCCTATTCCAGGCACCAAAAAAAGGAAATACCTGGAAGAGAACGCCGGCTCGGTTGACCTGGTATTGTCGGCCAATGAAATAAAAGAGATTGAAGCGCTAACGGCCAAATATCCAAATACAGGTGCGCGTTACAGCGAAGGAGCCTTAAAACTGGTTAATAACTAGATTTTATTGTAGCAATCATCCTGATTTTTAAGAAATTGCGGGGCGAAGTGAAATGAGTTGTACCTCCTTTTCCTTGCCCCGCAATTTGATACCGCCCAGCAATTGTGTAGCAAAATTATCCAGATGCAGCACCGAGGCCAGATCGGAAGATACAATCACCTCGGCATTAAATTCCCGGCACAGCCCCTGTATTCTCGAGGCAGTATTTAACACATCCCCCGAATAGGTAATGTCCCTTTTGATAATCCCCACCTCCCCGGCTATCACCATCCCGCAGTGTATCCCCGCTTTAAAGGAGGGTACCAGACCATATTGCCGCATGTATTTTTCTTTTCGCTGCTCCAGGTAGTCTTTGATATCGAAAAAGCATTGGATACATCTCGAATCTTCAATGCCGTCTTTATATTTCCAGGCCACCACCACCTCATCTCCTACGTACTGATAAATTTCGCCTTTATTGTCCAGAATAGGATTGGTTATATCGGTAAAAATATCTTTTAAAAGCTCATGATATTGTTTATTACCCAGCTTTTCGGCTGTGGCGGTAGACGAGTTCAGGTCAAAAAACATAAAAATACGTTGTTCTTCGCGTGGGGTGTTGTATTTGCCGCGAACGATGTTCCAGAATACACCGGGCCCAAATTTACTGTTTACCTGCAGCAGCAATTGGGTAATGGCCACAACAACCGCCCACACCAATCCACTTTTAAACAGCCGGGTGGTATCGGCATAGCCGATACTTCTTAAAATCACATTGATCATCAAAATGATGAGCACGAAGAAAAAGGTTACTGCTGTAACGGTATACCCATAAGATTTATCCTGATACCTGACATTGATATAAAATACCAGCAAACTACCTCCAATCAGGGCGCCAATAAGACCGGAGCCCATATTTACGGCCACCGAAAACAGAAAAGAATAACCCGGAACGGTACCAGGTAAATGGTGTATGTGCAACACCAGGTAATCGTACAATGCAATCAGCAAGCCTATAAACAACCAGGCTAAAATAATGATCAGCAATAGCTTAAACTTATACCTTGTTCTTGTATTCATACCTACTAATTTAACAAAAAAAGCGGCAGACCGGAAAGGCAAAAGAGGATGCCTTTAGGGCACCCTCTTTACCAAAAACACTAAAAAAACTATGGGTATTATCTTTAACGGCTATTTTGATTTGGCTTTCAGCAGCTGTACTTCCTGCTTTAAAAGCTCTATTTGCGCCTGTTGTTCTTTAATTGCGGCAACCAAAACCGGAATCAGGTTTTCGGTTTGCACTTCGTTATACTTGGCTACTTTTGAGCTATTTTTGCCCGATCCGTAAACCTTTGCAGCTTCGTATACCATTGCCGGAAATTCGGGTTGCACATTGCTGGCCAAAAAGCCATACTGCTCGCCTGCAGGTAATTTTAAATGCTTGTATTTATCTACATCGTATTTGAAAGTTACCGGTTCCAGGTTGATCAAATGCTGTGTTGAATTGGATATCTTACCAACATTTACCTTTAAATCGTTTTCGCTGATTTTTTGTGCACTAGCGGTTAGCGTGGCTGCACCTAGCAAAAGTGCCATTGCCGAACCTTTAAATAGGATATGTTTCATCTGTATATAATTTATTTTCATTTGTGATGAAGCTATCAGAAAAATTATGATGGCTTCATAAAATTAATTGTTTTGTGCTTGTAAAAGATCGCCTCAGAACCATTAACACGGTTATCATGGGATCAAAATGTTTCAAAACGCAAATAGTTGAGATGCCTTAAATGGCACTAAAAACTGTTGCCAAAAGCCTTACAAGAAGTTAGGAGGCGGATAAGGCAAAGCGATATAAGGTGCGGGGACGCACAATATTTCCAGAGAACGTAATTTTTTAGTCAGTGTAATGGCATTAAGCTGTATGCCTGGCTGCCCAATAAAATCTTCATCAGCTATTTCAAACTGTTTGCATTCCTTCTGCGAATCTTCATTTTCACCGGCATTTTGGTCTGCAGTGTTTTGGTCGGCACAGCAGGTCACAACATTTTGTTGATGCTCGTGTTGATGGGCAGCAAATAACGGGGTACTTTTTACCAGGAAAAAGCACAGTAAAATAAACAGGCCCGTTAATTTTTTAAACATAAACAACTGAATTGTATAATTTTATATTGGGTAATGTTGCAAATATAATAGCTACAAGTTATATCGCCCCATGAGAATTGTATTTTTTTTGTCCGATTTGCGATTGTTGCATGCGCAATGTGTGTTGTATATGTAATGTCTGTTGGGTGTACATTGTTCTATATATGACACGTCATCCTGAGATAAATTTACTTCGTAGCTTCCCGCTGCGCTCCAGGTCAGGATGACGTGTGTATATGAAAACCAACCTTCTCGTCTTACTTCGCTCCTGGCGTAATGTTTTTATAAATAAAATTATGCAACGAAGCCGTTGTTACTTTTAAATCGGTAGTCAGGTACCAGATGTTGTTGATTTTCTTCCCCGCACTTTGCCCATCCAGTGGAAATCTTGCCTGATCAATGGTCTTGTTTTTTGCACTTAAAACGCTCCCTGCAAAGGTCATCAGGGAAAAACTGTTCATACTGGTTTCCAGGTTTGGTAGTACCTGTGAGGCAAGCGCCGGGAACATTTCCTGTCCTGCATTTTTCATTTTGTTGAAAAGTGCTACCAACACAGTTCTTTGACGTTCTGTTCTTTCGTAATCGCCATTTCCTACAGCCCTGATGCGGGTATAAGCCACTGCCTGGCGTCCGGTTAGTTTCTGTAAACCTGGGTTAGTTACCGGTACAGCAGGTATTTTTTCATAAATAGCCACCTCGTTCAGGTAATTGTTAAGGTAAGGGATCTCTTCCTTTTTTACATTTACATCTACCCCACCCAGTGCATCTGCAATTTTTGCAGCGGTATAAAAATCAACATTTACATAATCTTTGATGTCCATATCAAAGTTCTGATTGATGGTTTTTATAGCAAGCTGAGGGCCTCCAAGCGCGTAGGCTGCATTAATTTTGTCCATACCATGACCTTCAATATTTACGTAGGTATCTCTCATAATGGACGACATTTTCATTTTTCCATTTTGCTGATCGATAGAGATCACCATGATCACGTCGGAATTTGCTTTATCTCCATCCTGGCGCCTGTCGACTGCGAAAAGGGCCAGATTTACCGGAGGATTGGTGATTGTTTTTATCCTGTCCCTTGTTTTTTGAGAAATACCAAGTGCTTCGGGTGTTTTGTTCAATTGCACCGCTACGGGTTTTGTTTCAGCAGGTTTCACATCGGTTTCTTGCGCCCGGGTATTGTAAAACACCACCATCAAAAACATATAAAGCATTAATCTTTTCATCTGTATAATTTTTATGTTAATAGTATATGATCAGATCATATCATGCAATATCCTTGCCGTTGTTTTTCAGGTTACACAAAATGAATTTGGAAAATTACCTGAATTTTAATCATATTTATATAAGGAACATTAAATGTAACTGATATGGAAAGCCATAACTGCATTAAATTTTACAACGGTGTAATCTGGCAAACCATCTCTCATTCAAAAACCAAACTATAACAGTATGAAAATTTTAAAAAGAATTATTTTAACACTTGTCGGGATTGTAATTCTGGCACTGGTTATTGCCTTATTTGTTAAAAAAGACTATGCGGTTGAAAGGCAGGTCACCATTAACAAACCCGATTCGACGGTGTTTAATTTTATTAAATATATCAAAAATCAGGATCAGTACAGCGTTTGGAATAACCTGGATCCGGCAATGAAGAAAAGTTATACCGGCACTGATGGTACGGTTGGCTTCATTTATGCCTGGGACAGCCAGAACAAAAATGCGGGTAAGGGGGAGCAGGAGATTGTGAATATTACCGAAGGCAGCAGAATTGATATGAAACTGCGGTTTAAAGAACCTTTTGAGGCGGAGGACAATGCCTATATGATTACAGAAGCCGACGGAGCCGATAAAACTAAAGTGAAATGGGGTTTTACCGGTAAAATGAACTGGCCAATGAACCTGATGTTGCTTTGCATGAATATGGAAGATATGATAGGAAAAGATCTGCAGGGTGGTTTGGATAAATTGAAGGTGATCATGGAAAAGTAACCTCATCATCAAAATAAAAATGGCCGGTACAACCGGCCATTTTTATTTTACTTCTATTTTATTTCACTAGTTCTTCGAGTTTTCGCTCTAAGACGGCACCGCGCAAATTGGAAGCTATAATTTTTCCTTCAGGATTGATCAGATAGTTCTGAGGAATTGCACTGACGCCATAAAGCTTAGCTGCTTCGTTTTTCCAGCCTTTCAGGTCAGAAACCTGTGTCCATGGCAAACCATCTTTTTCTACCGCGTCTAGCCAGGCTTGTTTTTTAGCTTCATCATCCAGCGAAACACCTAGCACCGTAAAATTCTTATCTTTAAAATTCTGATAAGCTTTTAATACATGAGGGTTCTCGGCACGGCAAGGCCCACACCAGGAAGCCCAGAAATCAAGCAATACATATTTACCTCTATAATCAGACAGCTTAACGGGCTTTCCGTTTACATCATTCTGGGTAAAATCGGGCGCCATCATACCTACTGCTGTTGCCTTAGATTTCGCAATAACTGCGCTGAATTGTTTCCCTTTAGCACTGTTACGTAAATCGGCAGATAAGCGGTTAAAGAGCGGCTCAATCTTTGCCGCATCCACATGGTAGCCTGCCATCACCTTTATTGCCATAAAACTGATGTACGAATCTGGGTTTTCTTTGATAAACTGAAGTGTTTTTTCTTCCTGTTCTTTCTTTGAATATTTACTTGTCCCTGATTTAACTCCTCCGCTGCCCCTGGGTTCAATTCCAACCAAAGCCATTAGCTTTTTATTGTCGTCATTTACTTTTGAACCTGTAATTGTTGCGTTTTTAATGGAGTCGCGAACGGCAACGGTTATTGCGGCATTCTCCAGGTAAAAATTGAGCAGGTCGCCCCTGCTTTTTATATTACCTAGTCCAAGGCCATTGTGGTCCAGAATAAGGCGCGCGTCAATAGGCCCGTCTACCCTTCCCTTGAATTCGAAAGCCTGGTTTTTTACTACTGCGGAGTCCACTATACGGTTACCATCAGCAAAGCTCAATAGATATGCCTTTGCAGAAGGGCTTGCATTAGGGACATCCCCCTTTAAGGTATATCCATTGTTTTGCGCCATGGCCAGTACAGGAAATGCAAAGAATAGCGATAAAATAGTTTGTTTCATTTGATGATTTTATAAGTTGTTCAAAGTTATTTTATTTGCCGGTAAATGTCTAGTTGGATTTGTAATTCCATCGTGACGGATATAAAAAAAGACCGGTTGATGCCGGTCTTTTTCTTTATTTAATCACTTCTGCCAGTTTCTTTTCCAAAGCTTCTCCCCTAAGGTTTTTAGCGATGATTTTTCCATTGGGATCAATCAGGAAATTTGAAGGAATGGCTTTGATGGCGTATAAGTTACCGGCTCCTTTTGGATTGTCATGATCTGGATCTACCAGTTGCATCCAAGGCATACCATCATCTTTAATTGCCTTTAACCATTGTTTTTTATCTTTATCAACTGATACACCTAAAACGGTGAAGTTTTTGTCTTTAAATGCATTATAGGCTTTCAATACCTTTGGGTTTTCGGCGCGGCAAGGGCCACACCATGATGCCCAAAAATCGACCAGTACATATTTTCCTCTGTAATCTGTTAATTTAACGGATTTGTCTTCCGTATTCAGCTGTGCAAATTCGGGGGCCATTTTACCTACCTCTGTAGCTTTACTGGCAGCGATTGATGCTGCAAAAGCTTTTCCTGCGGTAGAATTACGATTTCCTGCAGAAAGGCCGTTAAACAGGGGCTCTACCTTACTAACGTCAAAATAAGAACCTCCAATTTTCTGCAAGGCCTCAAAACAAAAGTAAGAATCAGGATTCTGTTTAACAAAATTCACGAGTGCAAGTTTCCCATGCTCTTCTGCCTGCTCCATTTTACCTTCCAGTGCTTTCATTTTTTCTGAATCTTTAACTTCAGCAGATCTGAGCCTGGTGTATTCTTTTCTCAAAGCCATGGTTTCTGCCTGTCCGGCGTCCACCGCAGCACTGTATTTTACATGGTCTGCATTGATGGGTGCTCCTTCAAGGATTGCTGTTTTGATAGAATCACCAGCATTGACAATGATGATCCCTCTATCCAGATAAAGTGATCTGGAATCGCGGCCGGCTCCAGAAGTTTTAGCTGATGTTCCTTTATTTACATAGGTCATATAAACTTGCTGAGGGCCATCCGAAACGCCCTTAAATTCAAACAGACCATTTTTTACCATAGTGCTGTCTTTTTGAGTTTTGCCCCCTTTATAGTAGCTCATATACATCATACCATTTTTATTGGCGTCTTTAAATTTACCTTTTACCAGATAGGTATTGTTTTGTGCCCAGCCCAATACAGGGAATAAAAAAAAGGCAGGAATAATTAGTTTTTTCATCTGCTTAAATTTTGTTTTCTTTTATGATGAAGCTATCAGATTTTTCACAAGCTTTTAATTGTTCTGGTGTTCAAGAACCCGAAAGCCCGGTTTATTCATCCCAGGTGTGGTCTGAAAAATCATGATGGTTTCATGAATTTGATTATTCATTAGGATTACGGTAATTGATTTGAACGATATCGGCAAAGCCACCAAATTTCTGACTATAGGTATTTTTGTCGACATCTCCGGTAGAAGTGAGATCTAAATAGTATACTTCGCCTTCAGTACCGTTATAAGTAGCCACAACCAGGCGCCTGTTGAACATAGGATCGGTAAATTTACCCCAACCTTTCCCTTTATACATTTCGATATCTTTGACCTTTGTATTGACCGGGAATTCATAAACTACTCTTGATCTGTTGGCCATAATATCATAAACGTATACCCTGTTGTTAGCTGCATAGTACATTTGCTGCAAGGTACCTGAGGCGGCAAATGTAGTTGCCTGTTCAATTTCAGGGCTGTTCTGAATGCGCTGTGCAACTCCTGCCGGAACAGCCAGACTAGGCAGGAAAGAATAATAAAAGTAGCCGGTATTGTCCTTCATAATGGTATAAAACTCATTTTGAACTCCTCTGTCGGCAGCAATCATTGTTTTTCCAACATTATTCAAATCATAGCTTGCACCAGCCATATTTCCAAATACATAAACTGTACGACTATTGTAAGTGGTTTGCATAAAGCGCTTATTCTTATTATCATAGAAACAGGCATAAAATTTACTGCCAGAAAAATAATAAGGAAACGCTTCATAATCCAAACCGCCAAAAGTTTCGGAGTACTTACCGGGGGCACCAAAATATGGAGATATGGTGGCATAAATATCTCCGTTATCAACAATATATTGATCTGTATTGATGTAATTGATGGTATAATATGGATTTGTAGGGGTAGGAATGCTATTAAACATATTTTTACCAGTAGCTGTTAAAACAAAGTCATTTGCCCTGAATCTGTATACATCCTGATTGGTAAACACATATACATCGCTCATCAATGTAATTACCCCCGAATAAACAGCCAATCCTTTTCCGCTCAGGTCAAGACCGTTGATTTCTTTAACAGGATCTTTGTAAACCTGATTGTCTTTCCTGATAAAGGAAAGTACGGCTTTTTGGTCTTTATTGCTCAATACCAGCCAGCCTTCATAAAAAGCACCATTAACCGTTACTGAATAAATTTTAAAAGTTTTTATACCACTGGTTTGATCTGTAACGGTGAATCGTAAAAAATAATCGTTAGGGGGCAAAGTAATATTTGCATCCAGATCTTTGGCCGTAGAGAGTAAGACAGGCTTTTCTTTTTCCTGGGCTACACCTGAAAGCGAAACTGGGGGAACTTTAGGATAAATATGCCATTCATAAGTATATGGTCCGCCACCGGCTGTAGTAGTTTCTTTTAATGTGGTCACAATTTTTAAGGATTGCAACTGCTGTACACTGAACACCGAATCGGTGGTTTTAACAGTTACCCTATTCACCTCATGATATTCATAATTCCCTTTATCTTTTGAACAGGAAAAGAAAACAGTAACTAAAAGGACCGTAATCAATATGATATATTTCTGTTTCATAATTTTATTTCTAAGTTTTACAATGGGAAACTCACCTCTTTACCTGTTTCATCCAGCAATGGACCGTGCAGCGCATTGTAGGCTTCCAGCGCATTTTTCAAGGTTCCGTTAAAATTGATGAAATCTGAGTAGGGAATTGTGCCACCGTTTACATCCGGTCGCAGATATGAAATCCCCAATACATCAATCATAAACTTATATTTTACATTGCTGTAATCGCCAAAATAGTTCTGGATATACAACCAGTAATCGGGCTTGATCATTTGATTGTTAAAGTTAATTTTGTAAGATGCGTGGCCGCGTACATTGGAAAATCCAATTGGTCCCTGGCCCAGATCTTTGCTCTGCCCTACTTTTAGCACCAACCGGGCAGTTTTTGTTTTTAAGTCGGCGGTATTGTAAATGACCACAGGGTAACGAATGGTATATTGATTGGCAGGTAACACCATTTTAGGTAATTTGTAGTGCGTTCCTTCTACCGCTGTTGTGCCTTCGGCGGGTACAACCAGCACCTCCCTTGGCTGATCGGAAAGTACCCCATTTGCCTGCATATCCACAAAAATAGTATCAGTAGTTACAATCCCCACCTGATTGGCAAAAGAGTAGTTTACACTGTCGCCATATATACTGTAAAAATAAATGCCTGTTCCGCCTTCATAGCCGTCAACTGTTTCCTTTTTACAGGCTGTAAAAGAAATGGCTATTAATAAAATAACAATTATATTTTTCATAATCTACAAGATTAAATTAGTTGTAACCGGTGTTAAACTCCAACTCTGAATCAGGAATCGGAAGAATATACATATCAGCATTGAGCAATGTTGTTTTAAATTGCATGCGCGGAAAATTCAGGCGTTTATAATAATAAAACAATTGGCCTTCGGCGTAAAATTCTTTCTGATATTCTTTCGTAATCTCGTCGGTCAATTTTTGAACCGTTGCGCCAGCAGGTGCCAGTTCGGCAATACCTCTGTTTTTACGGACCATATTTAGTGCCGTAATACCTAGTTCGGGCGTAGCTGCACTCTCGGCCAGGATATAATACATTTCTGACAATCGGATGAGTGGAACAGTCTGATCAAGTCTGGCAGTCGGCGCTGCTCCAGTTGGTGCAACATAGGTTTGCCAGAATTTTGATGGAAATTTTACTGTACCATCATTTTCCAGCAAATAGGTATTCCGGTAATCTGTAGAACCTCCGTTCGCCGTCTCATAAAGGGTATTAAAGTTGGCCAAAGAACGTGTCAGATACATATTTTCCTGATTAGAGACCTTAAAGTATGCATCTGCCCAGTCTTTAAGTGTTCTTACCCTTAAAGCGAATACCTGCTCGTTTGAAAACAGGCGATCGCGCTGGTTTGCTGCGACCGAGATTTGCGAATTGGTTACAAAACTGAATTTACGTGAGTCCACAACCTTGTTTGCGGCAAGCGCGGCATTTATTTTATCTCCTTTAAATAGGTAAACACGAGCCTGCAATGCTTTAATTGCCAGGTAATTCATTTTAAAACGTCTGTTTTTATCCGTTTCCAGTATAGGATCGACCTGATCCAGCAATGCCTCTGCATCCTTCAAATCGGTTAGCACATGATCAACAACCTGCTCAACGGTTTCGGGCACTTTTGAAAGTGCATTTAACTGGGTGCGGTATGGTATGGCTCTTTTACCGGCTCCCAAAGCATAACTTGCTCCAAACATCCGCAACAGTTCAAAATGGAAATAAGCACGCAAACCAAGGCTTTCTCCTTTAATCAACCGGTAATTGTTTCCGGTGAAGATGGCCTTTTGGTCGTCTATTTTTGCGGCTATGTTGTTGAGTCCGGCAATGGCTGTATAGCTTTTTAACCAAATGGCTGTGGTTATTGTCTTTACTTCAGACGATTGATAATTTAATGCAGTTGTTTCCAGAAAAACGAACCCATGGGCTCCCGGGTTGTAATTCTGCGCCAAAGCACTAACAAATCCCATGGAAAGCTTATCACCATAAAGATCTCGTTCGGCAGCAAGTGAATAAACTCCAATCAACGCCTGCTGAAAGCCGATTTCCGAACTGAACAAATCCGTTTCAGATACTGTTGATTTCGGATTGACATCCAAAAACTTTTTGCAGCCCCCACAAAATAGGGCCAGCACACACAATATATTTATAAATGTTTTCATTGTCATTATATTTTAGATTAAAAGCCGGCCCTGAGAGATAAGGAAAAAGTGCGTGCAAACGGGTTGCTGATACCTCTTTCAATCTCAATTGAACTTATTCTAAACAAATCATTGGTAATAGCGGTTAGTTGCAGACTTCTAAGTCCAATTTTCTTAACAAAGGCATACCTGTAAAAATTATATCCTAAAGAAGCTGATGTAAGGTTAACGGTGTTTTCGTCCTGCACAAATCTTGACGTTAACCGGGTAGCTGCCTTATTTACAACAATACGGGTATAAAGTGTTTGATCGCCAGGTTGTGACCACCCCAGATCATAAGCCCTGCGATCTGCATTGTAATTTGGATCTACAGATTCTACCTTGTCAACCAGGGTTTGGTTGTACATTTGTCCACCAAAACGATAGTCAAATATCAGTCCTAAGTCAAAACCTTTATAGCTTAAATTGGTTCCAAATGTTCCACTCCACCGGGGGTCTGTGACACCAAAAGCAATTTTATCTGCTACATTCCAATTGAAAGTTTTAGTACCGTCTTTCTTTAGAAAAACCTCCTGCCCCGAGATCGGATCAACCCCTAATGATTTCACTACGTAAAGTGTGTTGATGGACTCACCTTCCTTTAACAAAATGTTAGGCTTCCGTTGTGTAGAAGCTGCTTCTATTTTATCGTTAGCTGTTTTTAAACTGTTGGATAGTTCTTTCAAAATGTTATTGTTCCTAAAGGCGCTGGCGTTAACAGTCCAGAAAATCCCGTTTTGAGTTTGATTGATGATTTTATAACGGGCTGCAAATTCATATCCGGTATTCTGAATTTTACCAAAATTTTCTGAGTAAGATAAGAACCCTGTGGAAGGTGCAAGTGTAACCTGAGTAATGGTATTTTTGGTCATGGTACGATAATGATCTATACGAACATCAAGCCTTTCCTTAAAAAGTAGCATATCTAACCCAATATTGAACTTACGCACATCCTGCCAGCTCAAATCTGAGTTTCCTATTCCCATAATTGAGGCACCCAGTTCTCCATCGTAAATATTTCCTGTACTAAAGTTGTACCGGGTTTGCGCGCTATAGGCCGGAATATTCAAAGATCCTGACGAACCGTAACTGCTTCTCAATTTCAGCCTGTTGACATTAACATTATCTGCAAGAAATGCTTCATTGTGAATGTTCCAACCTAAGCCTGTTGACCAAAAAGTACCGTATCTTTTATCAGCACCAAACTGGGAGGAACCATCTTTTCTGATAGAAAAATCGGCGACATAGCGGTTGTCGTAGCTATAGTTCAAATTTAAAAGTGCGCCTACTCTATTCACGGTACTTTCGTCACCAT
Source organism: Pedobacter schmidteae (assembly GCF_900564155.1). NCBI lineage: Bacteria > Pseudomonadati > Bacteroidota > Sphingobacteriia > Sphingobacteriales > Sphingobacteriaceae > Pedobacter > Pedobacter schmidteae. The sequence goes on from NZ_LS999839.1 coordinate 4,775,795, forward strand.
CGGGCTTACTTCCAGGCTGATATTGCGTTGCAAAAAGCAGGTTATCGAGTTTATCAAAAGCAAAGCCCTCGGTAATAATTGAATAGAATTTATTGGTATTACTGGCAAAATTGAACCCCAGAGTAGAATAGATTAAGTTCTTTCCAAAAGATTTGTTATAGTTCACATTGGTAGAACTTTCGAATCCGAAGGAATTGTTGTTCCTGACACTGTAGCTTCCTTTGCGGGTTACATCAGTTATTTTTGCAAAACTGGAATGCTGTGCCGAAAAAAACTTATCGGTACTGCCATTTTCCTTATTCAGGCTAAAATTAGATTCGATAAATAAGTTACTTTTAATATCGTAGCGCATCTGGAAATTATTGGAGATTCCAAAAAACTGCGTTTTGTTAATAGAATTTAACGTGGCATCGAACATTGGATTTGGTTCAACAGTTGTTCCCCTTCTTTCCAGAACAGCCAGTACATTTCCATTTGCATCAAAGGGTTTCCAGTAAGGGTTTAACTTCGCATACAGATCAAAAGAACCATAAGGAGACTCATTTGCTATATTCTGATAAAGGCGTATGGAATTCTGAAATCTGAATTTCTTAATCGTGTAAGTGATATCAAATTGTCCTGAATAATTATTTCGGTTCTGCCCTTTCATTACCCCTGATTGAAAATCGCCTGATAACTGCATACCATAGCGAATGTAGGAATCGCCCCCTTGCAGGTACAACGAACTTCGGTTACTGTATCCTGTTTGTACGGGCTGTACCAGCCAGTCGGTATTTACACCACTGGCAACCGCAATCAACCTGTTGTTATAAAGCTCACTATATTGCGGTTCATCGCCAAATACTCCGGTGCGCTTTTCAAAATTCAGTTTATCTTTGGCATCTAAAAGGTTATAAACAGAAAGATCAGGTGTAGTTAATCTGAAATCATTGTTAAAAGTGATCTGTACTTTTCCTGGCAGCGGTGCAACAGAAGTAATAACCATAACGCCATTTGCCCCTCTTGAGCCGTAAATGGATGTTGCCGAAGCGTCTTTAAGAATGGTAATGGAATTGATCATGTTCATATCCAGATCGGCAACCCTTTGCAATGTGACCTCAAAACCATCTAAAATAAACAGCGGTGCATTCGGATTGGCAGAAAGTTCTCCACCTAAATTAGGCATTGAGTTTGCACCTCTTAATTGTATTTCGGGCAGTTGATTGATATTACCACCGGTAACATTGTTTGGAATAATCCTGAATGAGGGATCGAGTGCGCTGATGGCTTTAAAAATATTATTTGAACTTACCGCTTTAAGCTCGGCACCTGTAATAGATTTGACGGCACCGGTAAAATTGCCTTCCTTACGCTCAAACAAACCTGTTACTACAACAGCCTCCAGTGCCTGTTCATCCTCTTCCATCCTGATGTTGAATATTTCAAAGTTAGCCAAGGGAAGTTCCTGTGTCTTGTAACCTAAAAACCTAACTACCAAAATAGTTCCATCATTAGGAACATTGAGTACAAACCGACCTTTTGCATCGGTCTGGGTGGCTGCCTTTGTTCCCTTAACCATTACAGTAACACCCGGCAATGGAGATCCGTCTTTACGATCGGTCACGACACCTTGTATCCGTCTTTCGGGAACGACAAGGCTATTGGTCCTTGCCATAATAACAATGGTTTTGTTCTGAATCTCATAGGAAAAAGGCTGATTAAAAAAACATTTTTCCAGAACATCTGATAAAGAGGCATTCCTGGCCATAATATCTACCTTTCGCGCCAGTTTAATTTGAGGAGTTGCATACACAAAGTCGTAGCCGCTTTGTTTTCTGATCTCTTTAAATACCTCTGTAAGTGAGATGTTGTTTTTAACCAGATTAATTTTCTGGGCATACCCACTGGCACTTACCTGAAGTAAACAGGAGGTTAACAGGATTACGGTTAAGTTGATTCGCATAATCAGTTTTCGTTTATCAGTATTACGGATCAGGCAAAAAACCGAATCCAAAATACGCAATATCACTTGTGCTACACAGGACAAATGCCTGCGTTTAAATAGCGCATAAAATTTCATACATTTGAATTTTAAGCCCCTGATTAAGGTTAGGGGTTTAGGTTTGGTTTTAGTTAATTATAGTGTGCGAAACATTGTTTTTAAATAAATCAGACTTTATAACCAGGGGTGGGTCCAAGCACTCCTGGTTTTTTGTTACGTTACGAAGTATGATTTATGGAATAAGTAAAATTACTGCATAACGGTAACCCTCCTTCCTTCGATCTTAAAATGAATACCACCCGATTTTTCGAGTAACGACAATACTTCAGAAAGCTTTTTACTTCGGTCAATTTCCGCTCCAAAGGGTACAGCAGGCACGTTCCCCTTATACACTACCTCTACATCATACCAACGTGCCAGTTTACGCATAATACTGTATATATCTTCGTCATTGAAATAAAAGCCTCCGTTTTTCCAGTCAATTGCCAGGTTAGGGTCTACATCATTAATTTGAATGCCCTGAGCTAAACGAGACTCCTGACCAGGCCTTAGGGTAACAACAGCACTTCCACTCTTCACTTTCACGCTTCCTTCGAGTAGGGTTGTTTTAGTTGTTTCTTCATTATCATAACAATTGATGTTAAAATGCGTCCCCAGAACGGTTACCTCTTGTGCCTTTCCAGCTCCATTTGTAAATACAACGAAAGGTTTGGTCTTATCTTTTACAATCTCAAAATAAGCTTCACCTTTCAGTTCCACCTTGCGTTCGTGTGTATTAAAAATGGTTGGATATTTTAAGGAGGAACCGGCATTTAACCATACTGTACTTCCATCCTGAAGATTGATCTGATATTGTCCGCCTGCCGGAGTGGTTATGGTATTGTAAGCAGAAGCCTTCGCATCTGACACTCCCTCTCCTGTAATCTGATAAACAATTTGTCCATCAGCAGTTTTTGTAACTACGATACCCGATTGCTTGGTTAACTCACCATTTTCTGCATCTGTTAGAGATATCTCAGTACCATCAGCGAGTGTCAGTATAGCCTTATTTCCTCCCGGGGCTACATCATTTTGCTGTTGGCGGACCATTACCTGATCTTTTAAATTGGCCGGAACACTGTAACGGTAAATAAAAACCGAACAAATGATTAAAACCGCAGCCGCTATACTATATTTAATGTAGTTGCCTATAAGCAGAGTAGCTGGTTTCTTTACAATTTCTGTCTTCAATTCAGGTTTCAATTGTTCGTATAGTTTTAACATTTTAGCATCAAGCTCCAGTTCCTCCTGCGCATCATATTCCCGTTGCAATTCAAGAGTAATGGCTGATTTTAGTTCAGCTTCAGTCTCTGCTTCGTTAAAAGCCTGCATCAACAGCTCAATCTCGGCCGTAGTACACCTGTCGTTTATATATTTTTTAAAAAGAACCTTTAAATGATCCATAGCTTCCGGTCGCCTTTTTAGAAACGTCCTATATATACCCATACGGAACAAAAGCTATTTACATTGAGGCAATTATCAAAATATTTACAATTATTTAATAACTAGCTAATAATCAGATAAATATTTTAAACACAAAAACTCTATTTCAAATTTTAAATGATTAATGAGAAATATTGTATAACATCTGTATTTTAGTAACACCAAACTAAGCCCTTAGTACAATTGAAGATTTTTTTAGAAGAAGAGCAACTAAAGGATTTGCTATTGCAATTAAAACAAGGTTATGAACCTGCTTTCAATAAGCTGTATCTGACCTATAGTAAAACTTTATATAAAAAGATCAATGGTATTGTAAAGGATGAATCTGTAGCTGACGAACTGTTACAGGACTTATTTCTTAGAATTTGGGAAAAAAGAGCTGACTTAAGACCAGAATATTCCTTTACAGCGTTTTTGTATACCATTGCTAACAATCTGGTGTACGACTATTTCAGAAAGGTCTCTAAAGATAAACGACTTCATGCCCGGCTCTTGATCAATGCAGTTGATTACTACCTTCAAACTGAGGAAAACCTGATTGGCAAAGAGACATCGGCTATCATTCAACAAGCCATTTCTAAACTATCTGATCAGCAAAGAAAAATATTCACTCTTTGTAAAATTGAAGGCAAAAGCTACCAGCAAGCTGCTCATTTACTGGGAATTTCTGTAGCAACTGTAAACTCTCATATGGTTAATGCTATGCGTTCTATAAAAACTTACCTGTACAAAAATCAGGAAATTGGCATAGCACTTTTACTGATGTCCATACTCAGGAGCAGATCATAAAGGACAGTTCGCTTACATTTTTACCCCATTTTACAAACAAAAGAACAACTTTGACGTTGTTAAGTCAAAAAACACGCTTCACCAATGAATATATCATCTATTAATCCCACAAATGGTAAAATTATCAAATCCTACAAAGAAGATACCAACGATATTGTTAAACATAAAATAGAACAAACCCATAAAGCCTGGCTAACCTGGCATAGAACTGATTTCAAGGAGCGCTCCCGGTTATTACACAATCTGTCGGATCAACTTTATAAAGAAAGAGATAAGCTGGCCAGCCTCATGGCATTGGAAATGGGCAAACCAATTAAAGATGGTGCAGCAGAAGTGGATAAATGCGCTTTAGTGTGCCAATATTATGCAGATTATGGCCTGGGATTTCTTAAAGATCAACTGGTGGACACCGAAGCTTCAAAAAGCTATGTCAGTTTTCAACCTTTAGGGGTGGTATTGGCTATTATGCCATGGAATTTCCCATTGTGGCAGGTATTCCGGTTTCTTGCCCCTGCCCTGATGGCAGGCAATTGTGGCTTATTAAAACACGCATCTAATGTGCCGGGCTGCGCTTTGGCTATTGAACAAATGGTAAAAGATGCCGGATTTCCGGACCACGTTTTTCAAACGTTGATGATCGGCAGTAAGGGTGTGAATGCCGTAATTGCTCATCCGCTGGTAAAAGCCGTGACTTTGACCGGCAGTACAGAAGCGGGGATGAAGGTGGCTGCCCAGGCTGGTGCATTGTTAAAAAAGACGGTATTGGAGCTTGGTGGAAGTGATGCCTATATAGTGCTGGAAGACGCAGATCTGGAACAGGCTGCAGAAATTTGTGCGAGCAGCAGATTGATCAATAATGGTCAGAGTTGTATTTCGGCCAAGCGCTTTATCCTGGTAAAGAAAATTGAAAAGGAGTTTACCGCGCTCTTTTTACAAAAAATGAAGCAGCGAAAGCTTGGTGATCCTTTTGATATGGAAACTGACCTTGGACCAATGGCCAGGGCCGATTTGCGCAATGAACTGCACGAGCAGGTAAAAAGAAATATTGAACAGGGTGCCAAGTGCTTACTGGGTGGAAACATTCCTGCATTTGAAGGCAATCATGCTTTTTATGAGCCCACCGTACTCAGTGGCATCAAAAAAGGAATGCCAGCTTACAGTGAAGAAATGTTTGGTCCGGTGGCAGCGATTTTGTCGGCCCGGGATACGGATCATGCTGTGGAATTGGCCAACGATACACTGTTTGGATTGGGCGCAGCTGTGTTTACTAAAAACAAATCTCTTGGGGAGGAAATTGCCAGGACAAGGTTACATGCCGGATCGTGCTTTGTTAATTCCTTAGTCAAATCTGACCCCCGCCTGCCATTTGGAGGCATCAATCAGTCGGGCTATGGGCGGGAATTGGGCATGTTTGGCATCCATGAATTTGTAAATATTAAAACTGTTTATGTCAAATAAAGCTGGCGGAGGCCCCTAATCCTCCGCCAGCTATTTTTTAAGATCGCGTTAATTAGCCTTTAAAAATTACTTATTTTATTGCTGAAATTTCGGCAAAACCACCATAGCCTGCGCTATTGTTCAAAACAAACTTAATATACCTGCAGCTTACCGCTCCATAAAAATTGACATTGCGGTAGTCGGGATTTGTTGCAGATGAAGTGGACAATACCGCGCTGGTTGTATAAAGGCCCTGACTGGTCCACAACACATTGTCGGTACTGGTTAGCACTTCAATAGTTGTCGGATTATAAGTTGCGCCAAATGCGTAGTTGGGGGCTAGTATAAAACCTTTAACCAGATTTACGCCGGCCATGTCCAAAGTAATGTTTGTACTTCCACCCGCAGCAAACCAGGCAGTAGTATTTTTACCATCCAGCACGTTAGCAGCTGGGTAGGAAGCGCTATATGGCGCCGAAGCGGAAACTACGGTCCATTGTGGCGTAGTTTTATCAATCTGTGTTCCAACCGGCGGTGTTTTAACAGAAACATTAATATTGGCAAACTGACTGTTTACCCTGATAAAGACCGTACGGTGAGAATTGCTGGATTGTACCCCTTTATCATTGCTACTTACTGTTTTAACAGACAATGGCAGAATGTAATTATTAGGATTATCCAGTTTGTTTCTATTGAGCAGCGCCACCTTTATAGAATCGCCGGAAACCATATCACCTGCCTTAATGTTGAGCAATGATCCTGTAAGTTTATAATTTTCGGCAGGCAACAAGATGTAACTCGTTTTGTTATCCTTATTATACTGCGCAACCAGGGACTCATCCAATGCAACGGTTAGTGTCACATCAGCTTGAGTTTCCCTTGTCAGATAGGCTGTAAATTTGGCTAAAGAATCTCCGGTCACAGAAACAGGCGTTCTTACAAAAGTAATATCGGCTGCGTGCAGGTCGCCCCCATCTGATTTTATATAAGCCAAAAGTTCTTTTGAGTTGATGCTGTTATCTTTCTTACAAGAAAACAATCCGCATAAAAACAGTATGGCCAAAGCGGATTTATATAGGTTAATACTTTTCATTGTTTTATAGTTTGAATGGTAATGGCGCCTGTATTTTGAATACAGGCGCCAATAATTGTTTTATTCGCACCTTACGTTAGGTACCCAGGTTACATTACGATTTGCCGTGGCATGGTGTCCATGTCCGCTGACATCAGTTGCCACGTTTCCGGTACCTTCATTAAACTTCCAATAAGCCTCTAAACCCGCGCTCGCCGGATCGACACCACACATTCCATCCAGAATTTCTGTCTGAGACAGGGCCCTGGTCCACAACCGGGCTTCGCTGATCATGCCATCCAGGTATCGGCCACCTGCAGAAGTACCAATCAGGAAGCCTGTACTATAAGCACCGCCACCTAAAGGCTGAAGGATATTGATGTTGTTGCCATCGGCAATACTGGCCGCTAAAACACCATTTATATATAATCTTGTTGTAGATACATCGTGTACCAGGGCCACGTGGTACCAGGTTCCTGTACCAAACTCCTGAGGTGCGGTTAAAGCAATTCCTCCGGCACGCTGAATTTGATTGGGTTTAATGGTTACGTCGCCAAAGCGCAACAGGAAATGCTCTTCAATGCCCATAACCGAACTGATGAACGGAGAAGAGGACTGAAATTTATTGACAAATATTCTGGCCTCTATGGTTACCGCGCTTAAGCTGGTCAGGTTTTTTGAATTACTTTCTGAAAAATCGGGTTTAAAGGCTGTGCTGCCACTTAAACTGGCTACCGCCTGGATAACCACCGGTTTGACAACATAATAAATTGTTTTGGAAGATTCCAGAATTTTTAGCCCTCCGGTTGAATTGGTTACTGTAACTGCCATCATATAGGAACTTCCAGGCTTGAAGTTTTTGATGGTCTTAACCCTGAACTCTATAGCGTTAGAAACGTTATTTCCTTTAGTAATGGTTACCGTACTGCCCAGCAATTCGTAGTCGCCCTCCTGAACCGGCAAATAGTTTTTTCCATGGGCCCTGTTATAAGCAGCTACCAAACCTGGATCTGCCTTGAAATCGGCAGTAACATCACTTGTTACCTGGGTTGATGAAGTAATACTTAGCCCGATTTTCGAAATGATGCCTTCCTCGGCAGTCATGATGGTTACCGGATTTACTTCTGTTCCTGTAATATACAAAGCATCAACAGCCTCGTCCTTTTTACAGGCATTTATAAATAGCATACTGAGCATAGCAGCACACCAGAATTTATATTTTGTTTTCATCAGCTTATTGCTATTAAGTTTTTAATTGAATATTAGTAAACCGCGGGATTCATAATTTGTATGGCCTGACGCATATATTTATACTCCGGTGTTTGCGGATATTCATATTCCATGTGATAACTTCCACAGCCACCTTTCTTGCCCTGTGTAGGTTGCCAATAGGCCATTCCCAATAAAGAAGGAATGACACCCCGGAGATTGTCTGTATAATTAACGCCTCCGGTTGACCAGTAGCTTTCAAAATTTTCGGTGACTACAAACTTGCCCGGAGGGATACCGTAGCTTGCGGCTGTGTTGTAGCGGCTTTGTAAACTGGCACCCGAACCTGTTGCGTATGCCTGAGACACATAGTAGTCAATGTAATCAGCAACACCGCTGGTCATGTAACCATCTACAATCAATAGCTTGCCGGTACCTGATTTCGGGCCGAAATAAGGCGAAAATGCCTTTATCAACCGCTCTAAACCGCCCGTTCGGGCAAAAATGCTATTTCTTTCGCTTGCCTCGCCGGGTTCATAATCGATGTCCAACCCGTTCAGCTTATATTTGGCAATGGTATCGGCTACTGCTTTGGCCATGGCATCTACCCCCTCCTGCTCTGCCAATGAGGAAAAATTCTTTTTGATGAGCGCATCAAATCCGGATATAAAATTTACCTGGGTAACCCTTATTCCTTTTTGTTCCTGTGCAAATCTCATTGCCGCCATCTGTGGCGAACCTTCGGTGGGTATTCCGCCCCATAAACTTACAATATCCATGCTATCGGGCACACTTTCCCAACGTTTTCCCATGGAAGCAAATTTCCCATCGCCCCCCGAGCCACCCAGCCAGCCAAAAGCAATCTGATGTTTTGATTTTTTATAAGCCCTTAAATTGGCCAGGTATTCTTCGGTAGATACATATGGTTTTTGCAGCACTAAGGCCTCAGGCGTATTTTGTTTTTTACATGATATGCCTGCCATTGCAACCAATAATGGTAATATATAGTTGAAAATTAATCTCTTCATGTCCTAATTTTTTAGATGTTAAGGTTTTTTGTCCCACCACAATTTGGTACCGCCATTGTCCGGTCCACCAAGCAAACTTACCCCCTGCAAAACAGCGGCATTGTTGTTTAAATACTCATTTTGCGGGAATGGGCTACGCCTGATCTGAATATCGGTGCTGATAGCGCCATTGCTAAAGTTGTTGGGTACAGGAAATACTTTAGGGTACCGGGTACGTCTGAATTCAGACCAGGCCTCCTGTCCATCGGGATACAGAGCGATCCATTTCTGAGTGACAATTCTTTCCAGGTTTCTTTCAAAATTGTCTGTACTGTTCCATTTAATGGTTATGGTACTGAGGTTAGCATTTCCTGCTGCAACACTATTTCCATTATTTAAGGGATCTACATAAGGAGCAGGCTTACTGGTTGCATCATTAATATAAGTGGTTGCATCACCTGCCGCAAGGTTAGTCCCTCCTATAGGCTGACTAAAAGCGGTTTTGATTCCTGTTTCATATAAATTTTGAGCAGTACCATTCATATTCCAATTTCTTAATGCACCCTCGGCCCTTAAAAAATAAGCTTCGGATGCCGTCATCCATTGTACAGGGGTTGATAAGGTTACATTTAAAGTAGAGAATGGGTCGTACGCATGTCCGGTAAACCTACTCCCGTTTCGAATTCCATGAAAGTCGGGTGTTGAGCCTGCCGGTAAAGCCACTTTATTAAACCAGAGCCCGGCCCGCGGATCGTTATATCCTTTTAAAAAGGATTCCATGTTGGCTCCCATCCGGGTATCATTATAAGGATAGGTAATGGTGTATAAGGGATTAATGGTTGTAGAACCATCTACCTTCAGTAAAGCATTATCGCTATTTCCTGTCATTACTCCGGCGCTAACTGCCTGCTCGGCGGCCTGTTGCGCTTTTCCGGGATTAGCGTATACAATTCGCATGGCAAGCCTCAATTTCAGGGTATTGGCAAATTTTAGCCATTGTACAAAGTCGCCTCCATAAATAAGATCAAATTTGGCCAGCGGCTTTGCCCCCGGGTTCTTTTGCACAAAATCTGTCAGTACGCTTATCGCTGCATCCAGATCTGTAAAAAAAGAATTGTAGATTACCTCCTGCGAATCGTATGGCGTATTGGTGCTACCAGCAACAAATTGCGTGTAAGGTAGTGGACCATACATGTCGGTAACGCGGTGCATGGCCATTACCTTTAAAATCTGGGCTAACGCGTAAGTACTTGGAGAGGATGTTTCTGATTTCTTTTTGATAAAATACCAGGGAGCCATTTCATTTTTATAGGCATTTGGAAAAGCCGCGCCATACCATGCCGGAATCATTGCATAGGTACTATTGTTGACACCATTATTGCCATAAGCATCCGATGTGCCCTGATGACCCGAATAGATATCCCCCATCAAACTATAAATCAACTGATAGGCATTTGCGTCGGCATTATCAGCATTATTGAGCACCGGCATTATTTTAGTCTCCATTTGTGTAATGAATCCCCCTACATCGAGATTATCATACTTTAACTGCTCTTCTGTCGCATTATTTGGATTTTGATTATGCTCGATAAAATTCTTTGTGCAAGCGTTGCCTGTTACCATCACAATGACTGATATCAGCAACAGACTTATATTTTTTCTATAATAAAGTTGAATACGGTTCATGATTATGAGTTTACAGGTTAACTTTTAGACTAAGACCAAAGCTTCTGAGGCTGGGTAACATAAAATAATCTATCCCCTGGAAATAGGTTCCGGTTGAAGCAGTGCTTTCGGGATCGAATGGTGCTTTGTTGTAGAACATAAATAGGTTTCTACCAATGGCTGAGATGGTTAAATTCTGTAATTTGTTATTAAAAATCTTTGCCGGTATCGTATAGCCAATAGAAGCCTCGCGTAAGCGCGCATTGGTAGCTTTATATACGTATTGCGACAAAACGCCCGTTCCCAATCCTACTGTTTGATAATACCGTTGTGCGTCAACTTTATTGCCATTGACAATTACCCCACCGTTATCACGTGCATCGGCACTGGCTTTTGAGCTGCCATATCCATCCATAAGGGCCTGTGTAGCGGATACCGCCACGCCTCCCAAACGGCAGTCGACCAAAAACCCTACATTAAAATTCTTATAGCTGAAATTATTTCTGAATCCGATGAGGTATCTTGGATTGGAATTACCGGCCTTAATCAGGTTGTTGTTGTCGATTGTTAATGCCCCTGTTGTAGGATCCACCAGAATATATCCATGTGCGTCTACTGCCAGCTTATTCACATAAATATCTCCAAAAGATCCCCCCTTATCGATGTAAGACCTATAAGAGCCAATTCCTCCCTGATCAAAGTGATCGGTATTTAATGGTGAACCGTCGACAGGATTCACTTTATTTTGTACCAGCTCAACAATCTTATTGCGGTTTAAAGTAAAGGTAGCTGTAGCATTCCATTTTACACTTCCCAGGTTGCCATCGTAGCCCAGGGCAGCCTCAATTCCTTTGTTATTGACCTTACCCGCATTTACCGAGAAGAAATCATAACCACTTCCATCAGGTGCTTTGTATTTAAACAATTGATTAAAGGTATTTGAATAATACAATGTGACATCCAGGTTAATCTTGTTTTTTAAGAACCTGGCGTTGATACCTGCCTCTATAGACTTTGTCCTTTCTGGTTTTAAATCGGTAAGTGGTAAATTAGAGTTCGGATTGATTCCGGCAGGGCCCACAGGATAAGACTCGGTAGAAAGAAACCTTGGAATGGTGTTACCTACCTCACTGTACGAACCTCTGACCTTTAAGAAAGAAATCGCATTTTGAGGCAAGCTTACCATATCGCTAACAATAGCCGAAAGTCCTACTGAAGGATAGAAAAAGGATAGTTTATTAGTATTGGCCAATGCCGAAGACCATTCGTTTCGAGCAGTGAGGTCGAGATATATTCTACTTTTATAGCTTAACTGAGCACTGGCATAAATGGCCTGACTCTGGTCGTAATAAGCATCCTGTAATGCGGGTACCGGCTTGGTATTGTTTAAATTGAACAGATTGGGAACTGTACTTAAGGGTGCACCATTGCCATCAACCGCATTGCCGGTAAGGTCGTACCTGGTATTGGTAAGGCTGGCTCCCAACAATCCGATCAAGCCTATATCATTAAATGTTTTATTGGCAGTAGCTAAAAAATCGGCATAAGTTTGCTTTGTTTTTTCGTTGGCATTTAAGTAGGATCCGTTTTCAGAATTTGCAGCCAATAAAGGCAAAGTAGAAGCGTAATTTTTAATTTCGTTCAGATTCGCGGTGTTATCTAACCTTACGCGCGCAGCGACATCCAGCCAGGGCATCAATTTATATTTTAATGCAGCGCCCAGCATATAACGATCTTTATTATTGGTATTAAAATCGCGGTTTACCGTCCAGTAGGGATTTTGCATCGCTATTCCCAGATCGCCATACGGCCAAAACTGCGTTTTGAAATTCCGGTTTGGGTTAAAACGTTCGTATATCTTATATTTTTCAATATCGTCTCCTCTGGGGAAAAGATACAGAGGCACAATCGGGTTTAAATATTGCCCCTGGGAAATCATATTCTGATTTTCCATTTTAATGTACATCATATTCAAATCAAGACTTAACTTATCGTCCAGATAGGAAGAGCTGTTATGTAAGGTTAAGTTATACCTGTTGAAGGTATTGTTGGGCACTATTCCGTTGGCGTTGACTGCTGCCGCAGAAAAATAGGTTTGATTTTTTTCTGTTCCGGTAGATAAGCTGATGCTATTGCTCACATTATTTCCTGTTCTGAAAAAATCGGCGGGATCATAATTTCCAGGCTCACTCATTTTTGCCCCCCAGCTGTCGAAAGTACCGGGGCTGGATGTGCCATAAGTATTTTGAACCTGAGGCATCACAAAAGGGCGGTAAAAATTTGTGCTATTGGAAAAGCTGACCTGCGTTTTTGCAGCTGTTCCTTTTTTGGTAGTCACCAGAATTACACCGTTGGCCGCCTGACTTCCATAAAGCGCTGCTGAGGCTGCACCAGTTAAAACCGAAACACTTACGATGTCTTCCGGATTGATACTCGAAATACCATCGCCGCTATCGCCTCCACCGTAAACACCTTTGGGATTGGTGCTGTTTTTGGAGAAAAGATTTGGTAAGGGAATACCGTCCAATACATAAAGCGCATTATTGTTTCCCTGTACAGATTTATCACCACGCATTACTACCCGGGTGGAGCCACCAATTCCGGAAGCACTGCTGTTGATGGTAATACCTGCCACCTTACCCGAAAGCGCATTTACAAAACTGGCATCAGGCACTTTGGTCAGCTCGTCGGATTTAACTTCCTGCACATTGTAGGTAAGCGCCTTGGTTGATTTTTTAATACCCAGTGCTGTAACTACCACCTGCTCCAGTACGCTACTTTCTTCCCTCAGCACAATAGTCAATTTTGTTTGTTTCCCAACTGTCAGCTCCTGCTTTATGAAACCGATAAAAGAAAATACCAGGACATCACCTGCATCGGCTTCAATGCTGAACGTACCAGAACCATCGGTGGCAGATACTTTTCCTGTTTTTTTATTGAGTACGGATACCCCCGGAATGACCACTCCTGCAGTATCCCTAACCACCCCGGTAATCTTCATCAATGCTTCAGATAGACCTTCTGTAAGCTCCGGGTTCTTTTTTACCACAATAATTACAACGTTATCCTCTATCTTATAGGACAAAGGCTGATTTTGAAAGCAACTGTTTAATGCTTCGGCTAATGAAACATTATTTAGCCTGACCGTAACGGGCTTTGAATTTTTAAGGCTATAACTATTGTACAGAAAAATGGTTCCCGTTTGTTTTTTGATTTTGGTTAAAATATCTGCCAGTGAAGTTTTCTGCTCATTTAATGAAATCTGCGCTTTGCTAGCTGCGCTTACCTGCAGAAGAAACATGGTTAATATAATTATGATGATTTTCATAACCCGCATAAATTGTTTAGGAATACGACTGAAGTCAATGCCCCCGACATTACTAAATTTCATACATTTGTATTTAAGTTTGGTTAGTTTATTAAATTCTTAACAGCATTTTTTACGATAAGTCCAAACGACATGGTCAGGAGTAGGTCGAAGCACTCCTGGCTTTTTTTTTTGGACTTTTACTTATAAATAAAATTAGTCCATAACGATTACGCTCCTTCCTTTGATTTTAAAATGTACAGTGTTGGTTGATTCGATCATACTCAACACTTTCGAAATGGGTTTGGATCGGGAAATAGTTCCAACAAAAGCCTTATTGCTCATATCTCCTTCATAAATAACCTGTACGTCATACCAGCGGGCAATTTTTTGCATGATTTGCTCAATCGGTTCGTTCACAAATACAAATTGACCGTTCTTCCAGGCAATAACCGACTCGGTATCAACGTCAGTGCGCAGATCAATCCTGTGCCCCAACATCACAGATTGTTGTCCGGGTTTGAGTATGCGGTTTTGGGTCCAGACACGTTTTTGATCTCTTTGGTCTACGTTTACGCTGCCTTCTATCAGGGTTGTTTTTGTGCCTTGATCATCCGGGTAGGCACTCACGTTAAAATGCGTACCTAATACCTCTATTTCCTGTTCGGCAGATACGACAAGAAAAGGATGAGCTTTATCTTTAGCTACTTCAAAATACGCTTCACCTTTAAGCTCTACCCTTCGCTCCTTTTGCGATGCAAAGGAGGCTGGGTATTTCAGACTGGTTTCGGCATTTAAAGCAACCAATGAACCATCGGGCAAGCGGACCTGATAAGTCTCGCCCCTGGCGGTACTGAGGGTATTATAAGTTGGATTGATCTGACCATTATCAGCTGCTGATCCAATTTCGTACACCACCTGCCCATCCGCAGTTTTTGAAATGCTCACTCCGCCCTGCTTTGCCAATTCTCCGGTTGTTGCATCCGATAACCTGATTTTTTTGCCATTGGCCAAGGTAAGCGTTGCCCCCTCGGTACCAGGCACAATTTCTGATTGGTTTACCGCTGGGGTGGATCGGTTTGTTTGTTGTTGATATAAAAACAAGCTGGCCCCTATAACAATAATTATAGCTGCGGCGGCGGCTATCCCTGGCCATAATTTATAAGTACGCGATGGTAAAATAGTACCACGGATATTATCTTCAAACTTCTGAATAGCCGTATTCAGGTCTGCAGGGGTAAGTTCCGATATTTCTTCCTCATCCAGATGATGAAACCACTTTTGCAATAGCAGTTCTTCTTCGGGGCTACACAATCCTGCTTTATATTTTTCTATTAAATGTTCAGCTTCTTTCATCTTATTATAAAAACCATTATGCTTTTATAATACTAAGACGGCAAAGACCAGGGGGTATGGGTACAAGGATTTAAAAAAAATAATATTTTTCTAATGATTTATTTATACAGCAGCAACATAGCTATCCAAACAACCAATCCTAAACGCAAGCGCAGTACTTTTAAGGCCCTTTTTATTTGTGTGGATACCGTTTGTTCCGAAATATTTAATCTGGCACCAATCTCCTTATGCGTTAATTTTTCCTTTCTACTGAGTTGGAAAATTGTCCTCATTTTAGGTGGCAGGGCTTCTATCTCTCTTTCAATTAAGGTAGATAAGTCTTTCTCTCTTACCAAAAAATCGGTATCAACTCTGGATATATCTATAAAATTTTGTAGAGACGCGATATATTTTGCTTCCACTTTTTTGTGGGCAAACAAATCAAATGCTTTATTTCGAACAGCTGTAAACAGGTAGTTTCTTAAAGAAACTGTAAGCGAAAATTCCTGGCGTTTATTCCATAAGGTAATCAAAACCTCCTGAATGATATCCTGTGATTCTTCTTTATTGTGGAGTTTTTTATGGGCATAAATGTAAAGTAAACTGTGATACCGTTCGTAAATGGCTGTGAATGCGAGACTGTCACCACCCCTTAACAAGGCTGTTAGTTCCTGATCGGTATATGTACAATAAGCAGTCATTTAATTTATTGGTCAACTAAATGTACGCTTTTTTTACGAACAGCAACAGCCAGCTTAGTTTTTACTAAACTGGCTGTACAAAAATGCATGTGATCACAAGCGGACGTATACTTTTTTGTTAAAAATCAATCAGGCATTAAATCCTCCATCAATTGTCAACGCTGCACCGGTAATATACTTACCTTCATTGCTGGCCAGAAAGGTTACCAATCCTGCAACATCATCACCTGTACCATATTCCTTTAAGGCCATGCGGCTCCTTAAAAAGTCGGCCAGATCGGTATCCGATGGGTTCATATCAGTATTTATAGGGCCGGGTTGAACCAGGTTGACCGTAATGTCTTTGGCCCCCAGATCCCTTGCCAGACCTTTGGTGAAACCACTTAATGCCGACTTGCTCATGGCATATAAGGTAGATTGTGGCGCTATCGCATTTTCGGCCATGTTGCTACCTATAGTAATGATCCTTCCACCTTGAGGAATGTGCTGAACTGCTGCCAAAGCCGCCGCATAAACGGCACGTACATTAACAGCCATAATTTGTTCATAATCTTCCAGGGTGTGGTCTTCAAATGCCTTGCCTATATAAATACCTGCGTTATTGACCAGGATATCAATATGTCCAAACTGGCTGATGGTCTTGTTTACTGCATTGGTCACTTCAGCCGTACTGGCACTATCGGCTTTAATGGCTATGGCCTTTCCTCCGGCTGTATTAATTTCGGCAGCAATTTTTTCGGACTGCTCTGCAGATTTTGAATAGGTCAATACTACTGTTGCGCCTTCGGCAGCTAGTCTTTTAGTAATGTCAGCACCCATTCCGCGACCGCCACCGGTAACCAGCGCTATTTTGTTTTCTAAACGTTTCATATACTTTTTTTATTGTTGATGATCAAAAGTAGCGCCTTAAAGGTATATTTGTAAGTACACATTAAATTGTGGTATTTATAGACAAAGCTAACCAACGCTAATTTTCATTATATTTACAATACACCACAAAATAATGCCACAAGAAAAATTAATATATGTAGAATGGATTGATAGTCAGGGTTGCACTCCTAGTTGGGTAAGATTAGATGACTATAAGCCTGAATTACCCATACATAAGAGTATTGGATGGGTAATATATGAAGATGATAACATTTTATCTATATGTGGAAATATTGCTGATGAAACTAGTACTACCCTATATCAAGGAAATGGCATTATGACTATTCCTAAAATAGCCATAATTGCCACTAAAGAGTTAAGTAATAATTTACTTTCCCTTTGATTTCTTTTTGTCAGGTGCTTGTGTTAATGCAGAAGCTGCAACACTTTTTTGATCTTTAGTTGAAGATTTATCTTTCAACTGTTTGGAAGCTTTTTTAGCTACACTTTTACTGGTTTTTTCGTTATTCCCCATATTTATTGGATTATACACTAAATATAAAAACTTAATTTTATTCCGATGCCACATAATATTGAGTTCAAATCTATTCTTGATTTGATGAAAGTATTCCCTACTGAAAAAGCTTGTCATGAATATTTAGCCTATCAAAGATGGGAAGGATTAATGACTTGCCCATACGATGACTGTAAAGGTGAAGATGCTTATATCTTTAAAAATGGTATTCAAAGGAAGTGCAAATGTTGTAAACGTATTTATACTGCTAAAACAGGCACATTTATGGAAGCAAGTAAACTGTCTACAATTAAATGGATTATGGCAATGTATTTGGTGCTACATAAAAAAGGCATTTCATCTGTACAATTAGCTAAGGACATCGGTACGTGTCAAAAGACTGCATGGCATGTATTACACAGAATAAGAGCCGCTTTTGGAAATGAAAAGGAACAGATATTAGAGGGAGAAGTGGCATCTGATGAATGTTTTGTTGGGATGAAATCAAAAAATAAGCATGCTGATAAAAAGATAAAGTATACTCAAGGGCGTAGTTTTAAGGATAAAACTCCTGTTATGGGCATGTTGCAATTGGAGGAATACGAATTGGTATCCAGGCCACATAAAAACAATCCTGAGAAAACAGTAATAGAAAAGGTCATTACTAAACCATCAAGGGTTATTTGTAAAGTAGTAAAGGATACTAGTGCCAAATCATTAACACCAGTTTTGAAACAGCATGTTAAATTTGGCAGTCTCTTAATTACCGATGAATGGGGTGCTTATAATGGACTAAATTGGTTTTATAACAGAGAAGTGGTAGATCATAGTAAAGGATTTTACATAAGTAAAAATGGATATACTTCAAATGCTATTGAAGGCTTTTGGAGCCATTGCAAACGCAGTATTATGGGGATTTATGTAAAACCTACAAGGAAACACATGCAAAAATACTTTAATGAGTTTGCATTTCGTTATAACTATCGTAATTTAGATGTGCAACAGCAAATAAATAACATCATTGCTAATATGAATGTTAGATTAAAGTATAAAGACCTAGTAGCATGAAAACATTAAATAAACCTACACCAAAAAAGAAAACCGCTACTAAACGCAAAAAGTCTAAAAAGGTAAAGTCCGTCAGTAGCGGCAATAAAGAACTTGATAATGCTATTAGATTAGCATTAAAATCTAAACCTAAAGAATAGTTTTATTATGTGATCTTATAGCAGTCATTACTGCGAAGGAAGCGCCTATCATCATTGGGATAGCAATATCAGTATATCCGAATTTTTCAGTATAAGTAATTGTATCATCAATGCATGGTGTTGCAGTAAGAAACAGAGTATGTATTACCATAGCAATGACAGCAAAAGATACAGCACTAGTAATCCCATAAACTATTCCTAACACAATAGAAGCCGTATCTTCTTCAGGTAAATAGCGTTTAACTAAATGATAGGTTATATAATAAGAAATAGCTATCATTGCCCAATGTATAAATGTTAATTGTATAGATTTAATACTGTTAATTCGGATTATATGTTCCAATCCATAAATAATTGCAATCCATAAGATAGCCAAGGCACCGAAAGCCAATAGGTTTAAAATAAACCCTCTTTTCATTTTGTCGTAATTTGAGTAAAAAATAAGGCGTGGACTGCAATTCCTTCAGCTACTCAGGGTTACGACGCCCTCCACGCATAAAGATACAGCCACGCCTATACAGGCGTACTAGATCATTTAATTGCGTGGGCTTCCGAGGTCGTAATTCGAGCAGCAATAAACGTTAGTACAATTTCTTCCTAGTGCTATACTTTAGCACCATTCAAATGTAATAATAATACACAAACCATAAGTAACACTTATAGAAAATTAAAAGTTTATGAACACTACACATTTATTATTATCCATAGTGATAGTATTACAGATTTATGTTATCTGGTTACTAAAAAGAAAAAAGAAATTTAAGTCAATAGAAAGATTTAAATATCCACTATCTTACACTAGTGAAAGTCATTCCTTTGAGGTTGATAATGCAAAAGACAAAACCATAATTGTACATGAAGAGTCTAAGAGTGGTAAAGTCCCGATTTTACAAGAGTTTCTATCCAAGAATCAACAACCTGAGAATAAGAAGGAGGAGGAGGAATAATTTTATGAATACAATAAATAAACATGAAAAAACTGATCATCCATGTAAACCCAAATATATTAGTGAAGATATCTTAATTTCAGAAAGAATGGTTACTATAAATCGGTCAAAACTGCAAAGATTTTCTTTATATTGTCGGCGTTACTCATTTTATAGATATTTACGTTCAAAAAAAATTCGGGTGAAATACGCTCTTCTAATTTTGATTGAACATTTAAAGCGGAAGTGGAGACAATATCTCTTAAAGAATCGACACTAATATCTATACTTTCTAATAGATGCTTATGCTTAACAAGCAAACCTATTACCTCATTCCCTTTGTCATCTGTATAATGAATTTTCCAATTCAAAATTAATATTTTGAATATCGGATCTTTATAATAGACGTCAGCTTCATATGTTAATGATATTTTTTCTTTTAGACTTAAAATAGAAGGCTGATACACAATAGGGTCAACATCAAAGCGTAATACTTTTTGCTGAAATACTTTCATAATATTTAGTTTGTTGGTACACCCTAAATATAAAAAACAAATCAATTAACTAAATAGGCAAGGTTACGTTTGTCTATAAATACCTAAATTGTTAGGTACTAACAAAATAGTAAGAAATGAGAAAAGACACTTCTACAAACGCTTTGAACGAAAAGCAGATCAACGAAAGTTGTGGCATGGCCTATTCTTTATCGGTTATTGGTGGCAGGTGGAAGCCTGCAATTCTGTGCAGGCTTTTGTATGGAAAAATGCGCTACAGCGATTTAAGAAACTCCATTACCAATATTTCTGAACGGATGCTGGTTGCACAATTGCGCGAACTGGAGACAGACCAGGTATTAAAAAGGATTGTTTACCCGGTGGTTCCCCCACGAGTGGAATATGAGCTAACAGAATTAGGCATGACCATGAAACCCATGTTAAGGGCTATGTCTGAATGGGGAAACATGCACAGAAACAAGGTTCAGGGGAGTGAAATATCCGCAAATACCTGTTTTGTTGAAGAAGAACTATGATCGAAATCCTTTTTTAACGATAGATATCTCTCATTTTAAAGTTAAACTGTGTCATGACCTGCCTGGTCAGTTCCCGGTATAAATCGTCATAAGAAGGCCTGTTCGAATAGTTTCCCCTTATGATAGACCAATCTCTTTCGCTCAGGGCCCTCGAGTCTCCCCTGTATTTACCAGTAAGGCTCTCCCAGGTGTATTGTGCAGGAATACGGTCGGACGCAACTATTTTTCTGGATACGGCATCTGTAATACGGTAATCCATCACTGCCCGCGAGTTGATTACGCGGCGGGTTACTGTAACTGTTGCAGAAACGGTAACGGTACTTTCGCTATTTGCCATTTTATCATTCTTTACCGGAATGCTTTTAGTAACGGTATAAGAATAGGTATTGGTGGCCAGATTACTGAACCAGATGTTGTACATGTTGAGATCGATGAACTGGTCTACCCTCAGGTCCCTCGACTGCCTGTCATTGATGCTATAAAACTGATAATATGATTTATTTCCTATAGAGTTAAGGTTCCACAGAATATCATCTTCAAAGAAACTTCCGTTAATGGAATAGGATCCAAAACGTTGATCGAGACGGTTTACCACCACATTGGTAATAGCAGCATCGTAAGCCTGTTGTTTTTTAGCAATCACATCTTTATAACCCGGCACATAGTTATCAGCCATTTTCAGATAATCGTAAGCCTTCCTGGCGCTTAGGCGGTTATCTTTCTGAAGTAAAGTCAATCCTCTGTTATAAGCGGCTTCTGCGGCGTTACGGGCAGCATCCGTTAGTTCGGCACTATAATTTTTCGGCCGGAAAGTATTTAATTTTAAACCAGCATCTACGAATGCGTCATGCATTTTTTGCAAAGAAAGATAACCATCGTAAACCACCCCAAGTTGCTCGGTTTTGCGTCCTCCCCCTACTTTTGCATTGGCAATATCCTGCTGGTACATACTGGCAGCTTCTTTATAGGCTTCCGGTAGAATCCGTGAAGCTTCCTGATTTGCGGAATTCTTTTTTAAATCATTTACGGCAGCATAAAAGGCCTTATCATATGCTCCTTTATCAAATAATTTGCGGGTAGACTGACAGGAGAAAAGAAAGAGTGTTAACAGCAAAATGCTAAGGACAGGTTTCATCTGTATATAGTTTTAATGAAGTTACCATTTTTTTAGGTAAAAACCATGTCAAATCGCATGCATTCGGCATTCAGCCAATCGCGCCTATATTACCTGTTGCCAAAGACAAATGCCATCTGTTAAAAGAAAAAAAATTGTGTTTTTAAATACCTGAGTAAAAACGATCAATTAAGAAACCTTAAATTGCCGATCATATGAAAAAAACTGCATTAATAATTGGCTGCATGGCTATTTTCTGTTCATCCTGTAAGGTTTTGCCTTTTACCAGGGAAAATAATTATATCTATCTACAGAAAAAAGTGGTTGTAAATAACAAATGGAAGTTGATCTGGAAAGATGATTTTAACGGATCTGTAATCGACAGTACCAAATGGAGCAAAATTCCAAAAGGGGGAAGCGACTGGAATAAGCATATGAGTAATGATACGGCATGTTATGCACAATTGAATGGAAAATAATTACATTTTTTCCATTTTGTTCGCAAAATAAGTAAGCGTTTGTCCTATATTGTGATTAACAAAAGTGAGTTGACCTATAGCTTATGTGAATAATTTAAAATGAAAAGCATGACAACATTTATTTTGATATTAACAACCCTTGCAACAGCGTTGATTGCGGGATTGTTTTATGCTTACACCTGTTCTGTAAACCCTGGTTTGGCTAAATTATCAGATGAAGGCTATATACTGGCCATGCAATCCATTAACAGAGCCATTCTAAACCCGGTATTCTTTGCCAGCTTTATTGGCACTTTATTGTTATTACCGTTAAGTACCTGGCTACAGTACCAGTCGGGCGGCCGTTGTATTGCTTTTTACCTTTTATTTGCCGCAACCCTTGTTTATGCTATTGGTACATTTGGAGTTACCATAACCGGGAATGTACCTTTGAATGAGGCACTCGATAAGTTTAATGTTAAATCTGCCAGTATAGAAGAAATTGCGATACAGCGGCAGCTATTTGAGATGCAGTGGAACAAGCTTAACAATATTCGCACCATCGCAAATATTGTCTCCCTGATCATGGTAATCATCGCTTGCATAAATGTGTCCAACAGTCAAAATGCAACTGGCTGAGATCGTAAAATTTGATTACGAACAAATCAAACAAAAAAAGTATGGCATTTGTCAAGATTTCATACCTCAGAACAACAAGAACTTATAAAATATAATTGACTGATAAGATTTTCTTAAATTTACTACTTTAAAAACCGGTAATTCTTTTTGATGATCAAATCTATTAGACGGCTGCATACCAAATTGATCGGCAGTATCGTTGACACACCACTCCAAGCCAGGATATTTCATGAAGTAAGTGTAATAGCTATGGTCGGTCTTCCTCTGGCATTACTGGTAAATACTTTTATAAAGGTGCCATTGGTCAATGTAGCGCTTTCGGCTACCTGGAGTATAATTGTAGCGATGTACATCAATTCCAGGTACTTTGGGAGATTGCAGCTTAGCTTCATTTTATTTAGTGTTGGCACGAGTGTGTTCATGGTATTCAATTACTTCATCAATTCAGGTATACACGGTCCCACATTAATACTTTACCTGCTCTCGCTGGTTTTTACATTGGCGGTAATGCCTACCCGGCAGTATGTATTATGGATGCTTATTAATGTGGGCATTGTTATTGGCTTATTGCTGGTCGAATACTATAACGTCGAACTGATCAAAGTCACTTATATAAAGCGTAGTGATTTGTTTGTTGACATCGCAACGACTTATGTCTTTGTAGTTGCCTGTATAGGTGTCGTTCTATCTTATCTCATCAACAGTTATCAGCGGGAAAAGAATAATGCACTGAATGCTTCCCTGGCTTTAAAAGAAGCTAATGATTCCAAGACCAGGTTATTGTCTATTTTGTCTCATGACTTGCGTTCTCCGCTCAATTCCATTGCTATTTTCCTGGAGACACTTAATGAACATGGATTGTCGGCAGAGGACCGTCGTTTTCTGGAAAGCAACCTACTTAACGAGACAAAAAACACACAAGTGATGTTACACAATTTATTAAACTGGACAAAATCGCAAATGGATGGTGGTATCAGCGTAAACATGGTGAACGTGAACTTATCTGAAGTCGTATCAACCTGTCTACTTGTGCAACAATCAGCAGCGGATATAAAAAATGTTGTAATACGTGTGAATATTGATTCGTCAATTCAGCTCCGTGCCGACTTGGACATGCTGAAGCTGGTGATCAGAAATCTGATAAACAATGCGATAAAGTTTACACTACCTGAAGGAGAAATTCAGATCTACAGTTCCTATGATTTCGGCCATATCAGGTTACACATAACAGATAATGGTGTGGGCATTCCCATGACAAAGCAGAATGATCTTTTTAAGATGAATGCGGCCTCAACTTATGGGACAAATAACGAAAAAGGTGTAGGCCTGGGACTGATCTTGTGTAAAGAGTATACCGAGATGCAAAAAGGCAGGATTAGCTTCCATAGTGTACCTGGAAATGGAACAACATTCACATTGGAGTTTGCAGACGCTAATGGTCTAGCCGGTACTGATTCATAAT